>NZ_CP170549.1:0-4800000 GCF_042693265.1 Pseudoduganella sp. UC29_71
AGGGGTTGACGAAACGACGCCAAGCCTCATAATCTTCCTTCTCTGCTGCTGAACAAAACGCTTCAGCAAGTAGCGCAGAATTCTTTAAAAATTAACAGTCGATAAGTGTGGGCGTTTGATGATGATGCCGGAGGCGCAAGCCTCTTAGCTCAAATTATTAAACGCTTACACAATATATTAAACGTGACCTCGCAAGAGGAATCGTCAGTATTTTGAGTGAGCGACCAAGTCAGCAATGACTTTAAACAGAGATTGAACTGAAGAGTTTGATCCTGGCTCAGATTGAACGCTGGCGGCATGCTTTACACATGCAAGTCGAACGGTAACAGGGAGCTTGCTCCGCTGACGAGTGGCGAACGGGTGAGTAATATATCGGAACGTACCCAAGAGTGGGGATAACGTAGCGAAAGTTACGCTAATACCGCATACGATCTATGGATGAAAGCAGGGGACCGCAAGGCCTTGTGCTCCTGGAGCGGCCGATATCTGATTAGCTAGTTGGTAGGGTAAAGGCCTACCAAGGCATCGATCAGTAGCTGGTCTGAGAGGACGACCAGCCACACTGGAACTGAGACACGGTCCAGACTCCTACGGGAGGCAGCAGTGGGGAATTTTGGACAATGGGCGCAAGCCTGATCCAGCAATGCCGCGTGAGTGAAGAAGGCCTTCGGGTTGTAAAGCTCTTTTGTCAGGGAAGAAACGGGCGTGGCTAATATCCATGTCTAATGACGGTACCTGAAGAATAAGCACCGGCTAACTACGTGCCAGCAGCCGCGGTAATACGTAGGGTGCAAGCGTTAATCGGAATTACTGGGCGTAAAGCGTGCGCAGGCGGTTTTGTAAGTCTGTCGTGAAATCCCCGGGCTCAACCTGGGAATGGCGATGGAGACTGCAAGGCTAGAATCTGGCAGAGGGGGGTAGAATTCCACGTGTAGCAGTGAAATGCGTAGAGATGTGGAGGAACACCGATGGCGAAGGCAGCCCCCTGGGTCAAGATTGACGCTCATGCACGAAAGCGTGGGGAGCAAACAGGATTAGATACCCTGGTAGTCCACGCCCTAAACGATGTCTACTAGTTGTCGGGTCTTAATTGACTTGGTAACGCAGCTAACGCGTGAAGTAGACCGCCTGGGGAGTACGGTCGCAAGATTAAAACTCAAAGGAATTGACGGGGACCCGCACAAGCGGTGGATGATGTGGATTAATTCGATGCAACGCGAAAAACCTTACCTACCCTTGACATGGAAGGAATCCTTGAGAGATTGAGGAGTGCCCGAAAGGGAACCTTTACACAGGTGCTGCATGGCTGTCGTCAGCTCGTGTCGTGAGATGTTGGGTTAAGTCCCGCAACGAGCGCAACCCTTGTCATTAGTTGCTACGAAAGGGCACTCTAATGAGACTGCCGGTGACAAACCGGAGGAAGGTGGGGATGACGTCAAGTCCTCATGGCCCTTATGGGTAGGGCTTCACACGTCATACAATGGTACATACAGAGGGCCGCCAACCCGCGAGGGGGAGCTAATCCCAGAAAGTGTATCGTAGTCCGGATTGTAGTCTGCAACTCGACTGCATGAAGTTGGAATCGCTAGTAATCGCGGATCAGCATGTCGCGGTGAATACGTTCCCGGGTCTTGTACACACCGCCCGTCACACCATGGGAGCGGGTTTTACCAGAAGTAGGTAGCTTAACCGCAAGGAGGGCGCTTACCACGGTAGGATTCGTGACTGGGGTGAAGTCGTAACAAGGTAGCCGTATCGGAAGGTGCGGCTGGATCACCTCCTTTCTAGAGTAGGCGCCACGCCAAACGCTCACACTTATCGGCTGTTGAAGATTAGAGAACACCTAGGGGGATTAGCTCAGCTGGGAGAGCACCTGCTTTGCAAGCAGGGGGTCGTCGGTTCGATCCCGTCATCCTCCACCACTGCTTTTATGTAAGCTTGAGAGCTTACATAAAAGTAGTCTCGTTCTTTAAAAATTTGGAAGAAGTAAAGATTTATTATTTTCGTTTGATCGCAAGATTAAACGAGGGTAGTGATTGTATGTATCAACAAACGCAACAACGTAGTACTTCTTGCTTTGTAACGGTTCTTTGTTAGTCGCAAGGAATCAATGTTATAGGGACAAGTGAATAAGTGCACATGGTGGATGCCTTGGCGATTACAGGCGATGAAGGACGTAGAAGTCTGCGATAAGCCTCGGGGAGCTGACAAACAAGCTTTGATCCGAGGATTTCCGAATGGGGAAACCCGGCCTTATAGGTCATTGCATGCTGAATACATAGGCATGCAAAGCGAACGCGGCGAACTGAAACATCTAAGTAGCTGCAGGAAAATAAATCAACCGAGATTCCCAAAGTAGTGGCGAGCGAAATGGGATGAGCCTGCATGATTTAGCATGACGCATAGTGGAACGCCCTGGAAATGGCGGCCATAGCGGGTGATAGCCCCGTACACGAAATGCGACGTGTGGAACTAAGTATGCGACAAGTAGGGCGGGACACGAGAAATCCTGTCTGAATATGGGGGGACCATCCTCCAAGGCTAAATACTCGTAATCGACCGATAGTGAACCAGTACCGTGAGGGAAAGGCGAAAAGAACCCCGGGAGGGGAGTGAAATAGATCCTGAAACCGTGTGCATACAAACAGTAGGAGCGGACTTGTTCCGTGACTGCGTACCTTTTGTATAATGGGTCAGCGACTTACATTCAGTGGCAAGGTTAACCAGATTGGGGAGCCGTAGAGAAATCGAGTCCGAACAGGGCGCCAGTCGCTGGGTGTAGACCCGAAACCAAGTGATCTACCCATGGCCAGGTTGAAGGTGCGGTAACACGCACTGGAGGACCGAACCCACTAATGTTGAAAAATTAGGGGATGAGCTGTGGGTAGGGGTGAAAGGCTAAACAAACTTGGAAATAGCTGGTTCTCTCCGAAAACTATTTAGGTAGTGCCTCAAGTATCACCATCGGGGGTAGAGCACTGTTATGGCTAGGGGGTCATCGCGACTTACCAAACCATTGCAAACTCCGAATACCGATGAGTGCGAGCTTGGGAGACAGACGTCGGGTGCTAACGTCCGGCGTCAAGAGGGAAACAACCCAGACCGCCAGCTAAGGTCCCAAAGATTGGCTAAGTGGAAAACGAAGTGGGAAGGCTAAAACAGTCAGGATGTTGGCTTAGAAGCAGCCATCATTTAAAGAAAGCGTAATAGCTCACTGATCGAGTCGTCCTGCGCGGAAGATGTAACGGGGCTAAGCCAGTCACCGAAGCTGCGGATATGCGTAAGCATATGGTAGGAGAGCGTTCTGTAAGCCTGCGAAGGTGTCTTGTAAAGGATGCTGGAGGTATCAGAAGTGCGAATGCTGACATGAGTAGCGATAATGGGGGTGAAAAGCCCCCACGCCGTAAGCCCAAGGTTTCCTGTTCAACGTTCATCGGAGCAGGGTGAGTCGGCCCCTAAGGCGAGGCAGAGATGCGTAGCTGATGGGAAGCAGGTTAATATTCCTGCACCGTCGTATGATGCGATGGGGGGACGGATCGCGGAAGGTTGTCTGACTGTTGGAATAGTCAGTTTCTGCTTCATAGAAGGCACTTAGGCAAATCCGGGTGCGCAATTCAAGGGAGCGGGACGAGCGGACTTGTCCGCGTAGCAATCGGAAGTGGTTCCAAGAAAAGCCTCTAAGCTTCAGTCATACGAGACCGTACCGCAAACCGACACAGGTGGGCGAGATGAGTATTCTAAGGCGCTTGAGAGAACTCGGGAGAAGGAACTCGGCAAATTGGTACCGTAACTTCGGGAAAAGGTACGCCCCGGTAGCTTGGCTGATTTACTTCAGTAGGGCGAAAGGGTTGCAATAAACTGGTGGCTGCGACTGTTTAATAAAAACACAGCACTCTGCAAACACGAAAGTGGACGTATAGGGTGTGACGCCTGCCCGGTGCTGGAAGATTAAATGATGGGGTGCAAGCTCTTGATTGAAGTCCCAGTAAACGGCGGCCGTAACTATAACGGTCCTAAGGTAGCGAAATTCCTTGTCGGGTAAGTTCCGACCTGCACGAATGGCGTAACGATGGCCACACTGTCTCCTCCCGAGACTCAGCGAAGTTGAAGTGTTTGTGATGATGCAATCTACCCGCGGCTAGACGGAAAGACCCCATGAACCTTTACTGTAGCTTTGCATTGGACTTTGAACCAATCTGTGTAGGATAGGTGGGAGGCTTTGAAGCGGGGACGCCAGTTCCCGTGGAGCCAACCTTGAAATACCACCCTGGTTTGTTTGAGGTTCTAACCTTGGTCCGTGATCCGGATCGGGGACAGTGCATGGTAGGCAGTTTGACTGGGGCGGTCTCCTCCTAAAGTGTAACGGAGGAGTTCGAAGGTACGCTAGGTACGGTCGGACATCGTGCTAATAGTGCAATGGCATAAGCGTGCTTAACTGCGAGACCGACAAGTCGAGCAGGTACGAAAGTAGGACATAGTGATCCGGTGGTTCTGTATGGAAGGGCCATCGCTCAACGGATAAAAGGTACTCTGGGGATAACAGGCTGATTCCTCCCAAGAGTTCATATCGACGGGGGAGTTTGGCACCTCGATGTCGGCTCATCACATCCTGGGGCTGTAGCCGGTCCCAAGGGTATGGCTGTTCGCCATTTAAAGTGGTACGTGAGCTGGGTTTAAAACGTCGTGAGACAGTTTGGTCCCTATCTGCCGTGGGCGTTGGAAATTTGAAGGGGGCTGCTCCTAGTACGAGAGGACCGGAGTGGACGAACCTCTGGTGTACCGGTTGTCACGCCAGTGGCATTGCCGGGTAGCTAAGTTCGGAAGAGATAACCGCTGAAAGCATCTAAGCGGGAAACTTGCCTTGAGATGAGATTTCCCGGAGCTTTAAGCTCCTTGAAGGGTCGTTCGAGACCAGGACGTTGATAGGCTGGGTGTGGAAGTGCAGTAATGCATTAAGCTAACCAGTACTAATTGCCCGTAAGGCTTGTCCCTATAACATTGATAAGTTATAGGCGAGAAGTGCGCATGTTGTGCGTAGTTGATACGCAATCACACCTTAATAAATCTGAATTCTTCCAAATTTTGCTGTTGCGGCGCCCAAGCGCCGCAAAGCTGACAAGTCAAAGCCTGATGACCATAGCAAATCGGTCCCACCCCTTCCCATCCCGAACAGGACCGTGAAACGATTTTGCGCCGATGATAGTGCTGCAACCAGTGTGAAAGTAGGTTATCGTCAGGCTAGTTATATAAAGAAGCCCGCCAAGTGATCTTGGCGGGCTTTTTTGCGTTTGCGCAAATCGCAATAGAGCATAGCCAGCGATGATGTTTCGACCACCCGTCGAAAGGTCGCATATGAAACTGCTCAGCCCGCTTCTAGTCTGTGCCGCTCTGCTTACCGCCTGCGGCGACAAGCAAACCCCGGTCACGGCGCCCCAGCCCGCGCCTCGATTCAGCGCCGACCTGGCGCGCACCAGCCATGGCGTGGCCCACGTCCGCGCCGAGAACTTCCTCGGACTCGGCTACGGCCTGGCCTATGCCTATACTGAAGACAATGTTTGCATGCTGGCCGACAGCATGCTGACCGTGCGCGGCGAACGCTCGCGGTACTTTGGCGGCGCGGCCATGCCCACCAAAGGCGCCGACGGGGAATATAGCGTGGCCATAGACTACCTCGACGAGCACGGCTTCGACCTGAAAAACGAGGATAGCGACTTCTTCTTCAAGGGCTATCTCGACCTCGACCAGCTGCGCGCCGGCTACACTGCCGGCAGCCAGGAAGTCCGCGACTTGCTGGAAGGCTACGCTGCCGGCTATAACCGCTATCTGCGCGACCACGCCGGCGCGCTGCCCGCCGCGTGCAACGGCAAGGAATGGGTGCGGCCAATTTCCGTGGACGACCTGTATCTGCTGGTTGCGGAAAAAGCGCTGCATGCGTCCGGCCAGGTCTTCGCCAGGGAAATACTGGCTGCCGCGCGCGAACCCGGCGCCGCATTGGCGCGCCGCACCCATAAGGGCGGCCCCAATGCTGCCAGGCTGGCAGGGCTGTTCAAGCCGCGGCTGGCCAGTAATGGCCTGGCCATCGGCAAGGATGCCAGCCAGAACGGGCGCGGAATGCTGCTCGGCAATCCTCACTATCCATGGACCAGCACCGACCGCTTCTACCAAGCGCATCTGACAGTGCCCGGTTCCTACGATGCGATGGGGGCGATCCTGGGCGGTTTGCCGATTATCGTGATCGGCTTTAACAAGGACGTGGCCTGGACGCATACCGTCACCAAGGCCGCGCACTTCACCACCTTCCGCTTGGCGCTTGACGCGGCCGATCCTGCTGGAACGACTTACCTGGTCGACGGCGCACCCGTGAAAATGACTGCGAAAACGGTGGCCGTCGAGCTGCTGCAGCCGGACGGCAGCATCGCCACCAAGCGCAAGGTGTTCTACTTCAGCAAGCATGGCGCCGTCTTGGTCAAGCCGGAGGCTGGCGTCAATTGGACCGCCACGCAGGCTTATGTTCTGGCGGATGCCAACCGAAATAATACGCGGTTGCTGGAGCAGTGGCTGGCCATGGGACGGGCCGCCAGCGTCGCCGGCATGAAGACAGCACTGGACCGCATCGCCGGACTGCCCTGGGTAAACACGATAGCCGCCGACCGCGAGGGCGCCACCATGTACGCCGACGCCAGCGCCGTGCCGGCGGTCAGCACCGAGCGCTTCCTGTCGGACTGTCTGGTGTTTCCCGAGCTGTTGACCTTCGACGGCGCGCGCACCAGCTGCGCTTGGGCCAGGGAAGACAGCGCCCCGGAAGGCATCTTTAGTCCGGCCAACGCGCCCTCGCTGCTGCGGAGCGACTACGTGGCCAATTCCAATGACGGATATTGGCTAAGCAACTCCAAGTCTCTCCTGCTAGGCCCGTCGCCGTTCGGCTACTCGCCGCTGTACGGCGCGGTCGGTATCGAGCAGGGGCTGCGCACGCGTATCGGCTTCAGCCAGGTGGACGTGGCGCTGGCGTTGAAGCCGAGGCTGGCGCCGGAAGACTTGCGCGGCATGCTATATGCGAACCGCGTCTATGCAGCGGAACTGGTGCTGCCGGATCTGCTGGCGGCATGCACCGGGCCGGACACGCTGCTGGCCTCCGCCTGCGGGGTGCTGTCGGCGTGGGACAGGCGGGCGGACCTGGATAGCCGTGGCGCCATTCTGTTCCGTGAATTCTGGAACACCGCCGCGCGCATACCGGGCCGGTGGCGCGTGGCGTTGGATCCAGCCGACCCGGTGAATACGCCCTATGGCGTTGCGCCATCCGCGATGCAGGCAATGCTGAACGCATTAAAGTCGGCCGCGCAGAAGATGCAATCGCTGGGTGTTCCGCTCGATAGCCGGCTAGGTGATTACCAGGCCGATATCCGCAATGGGGTCCGGGTGCCGGTCCATGGCGGGATAGGCGATATCGATGGCTCCTACAACTCGGTACACATGGGTTCCGCATTAAGCGCGGATGGCTACCGCAATATCGTGTGGGGTACGAGCTACATACAGCTGGTCAGCTTCGACGCGGCGGGGCCGGTGGCGCAAGGCCTGCTGGTGTATGGTCAATCGACCGATCCGAAGTCGGCCTACTATGGCGATCAGGTACCGCTGTACGCCGCCAAGCGCTTGGTTCCGATGCCATTTAGTCAGGAGCAGATGCGTGCCGACAGCAATTATCGGAACAGGGGGTTGACGGAATGATGCACAAGCCCCATACTCTCGTTTCTCTGCTGCTGACAAACAAAACGCTTTGTCGAAAACAGCAGGTTCTTTAAAAATTAACAGTCGATAAGTGTGGGCGTTTGATGATGATGCCGGAGGCGCAAGCCTCTTAGCTCAAATTATTAAACGCTTACACAATATATTAAACGTGACCTCGCAAGAGGAATCGTCAGTATTTTGAGTGAGCGACCTCGATAGAGATATCGAAAAACAGAGATTGAACTGAAGAGTTTGATCCTGGCTCAGATTGAACGCTGGCGGCATGCTTTACACATGCAAGTCGAACGGTAACAGGGAGCTTGCTCCGCTGACGAGTGGCGAACGGGTGAGTAATATATCGGAACGTACCCAAGAGTGGGGGATAACGTAGCGAAAGTTACGCTAATACCGCATACGATCTATGGATGAAAGCAGGGGACCGCAAGGCCTTGTGCTCCTGGAGCGGCCGATATCTGATTAGCTAGTTGGTAGGGTAAAGGCCTACCAAGGCATCGATCAGTAGCTGGTCTGAGAGGACGACCAGCCACACTGGAACTGAGACACGGTCCAGACTCCTACGGGAGGCAGCAGTGGGGAATTTTGGACAATGGGCGCAAGCCTGATCCAGCAATGCCGCGTGAGTGAAGAAGGCCTTCGGGTTGTAAAGCTCTTTTGTCAGGGAAGAAACGGGCGTGGCTAATATCCATGTCTAATGACGGTACCTGAAGAATAAGCACCGGCTAACTACGTGCCAGCAGCCGCGGTAATACGTAGGGTGCAAGCGTTAATCGGAATTACTGGGCGTAAAGCGTGCGCAGGCGGTTTTGTAAGTCTGTCGTGAAATCCCCGGGCTCAACCTGGGAATGGCGATGGAGACTGCAAGGCTAGAATCTGGCAGAGGGGGGTAGAATTCCACGTGTAGCAGTGAAATGCGTAGAGATGTGGAGGAACACCGATGGCGAAGGCAGCCCCCTGGGTCAAGATTGACGCTCATGCACGAAAGCGTGGGGAGCAAACAGGATTAGATACCCTGGTAGTCCACGCCCTAAACGATGTCTACTAGTTGTCGGGTCTTAATTGACTCGGTAACGCAGCTAACGCGTGAAGTAGACCGCCTGGGGAGTACGGTCGCAAGATTAAAACTCAAAGGAATTGACGGGGACCCGCACAAGCGGTGGATGATGTGGATTAATTCGATGCAACGCGAAAAACCTTACCTACCCTTGACATGGAAGGAATCCCCGAGAGATTGGGGAGTGCCCGAAAGGGAACCTTTACACAGGTGCTGCATGGCTGTCGTCAGCTCGTGTCGTGAGATGTTGGGTTAAGTCCCGCAACGAGCGCAACCCTTGTCATTAGTTGCTACGAAAGGGCACTCTAATGAGACTGCCGGTGACAAACCGGAGGAAGGTGGGGATGACGTCAAGTCCTCATGGCCCTTATGGGTAGGGCTTCACACGTCATACAATGGTACATACAGAGGGCCGCCAACCCGCGAGGGGGAGCTAATCCCAGAAAGTGTATCGTAGTCCGGATTGTAGTCTGCAACTCGACTGCATGAAGTTGGAATCGCTAGTAATCGCGGATCAGCATGTCGCGGTGAATACGTTCCCGGGTCTTGTACACACCGCCCGTCACACCATGGGAGCGGGTTTTACCAGAAGTAGGTAGCTTAACCGCAAGGAGGGCGCTTACCACGGTAGGATTCGTGACTGGGGTGAAGTCGTAACAAGGTAGCCGTATCGGAAGGTGCGGCTGGATCACCTCCTTTCTAGAGTATGGCGCCACGCCAAACGCTCACACTTATCGGCTGTTTTTAAAGAGAACGTTTTCTGGGGCTGTAGCTCAGCTGGTTAGAGCACCGTGTTGATAACGCGGGGGTCGTTGGTTCGAGTCCAACCAGCCCTACCAGTTACCTGCTTTTATCTAAGGCCTGAGCTTTAGATAAAAGTAGTATCGTTCTTTAACAATTTGGAAGAAGTAAAGATTTATTGAATATCGCAAGATATTCAGGGTAGTAGATAAATCATCAAACACAGTAGTAAATGCTTGATACCGATAGCCGTCAAGGTTATAGGGACAAGTGAATAAGTGCACATGGTGGATGCCTTGGCGATTACAGGCGATGAAGGACGTAGAAGTCTGCGATAAGCCTCGGGGAGCTGACAAACGAGCTTTGATCCGAGGATTTCCGAATGGGGAAACCCGGCCTTATAGGTCATTGCATGCTGAATACATAGGCATGCAAAGCGAACGCGGCGAACTGAAACATCTAAGTAGCTGCAGGAAAATAAATCAACCGAGATTCCCAAAGTAGTGGCGAGCGAAATGGGATGAGCCTGCATGATTTAGCATGACGCATAGTGGAACGCCCTGGAAATGGCGGCCATAGCGGGTGATAGCCCCGTACACGAAATGCGATGTGTGGAACTAAGTATGCGACAAGTAGGGCGGGACACGAGAAATCCTGTCTGAATATGGGGGGACCATCCTCCAAGGCTAAATACTCGTAATCGACCGATAGTGAACCAGTACCGTGAGGGAAAGGCGAAAAGAACCCCGGGAGGGGAGTGAAATAGATCCTGAAACCGTGTGCATACAAACAGTAGGAGCGGACTTGTTCCGTGACTGCGTACCTTTTGTATAATGGGTCAGCGACTTACATTCAGTGGCAAGGTTAACCAGATTGGGGAGCCGTAGAGAAATCGAGTCCGAACAGGGCGCCAGTCGCTGGGTGTAGACCCGAAACCAAGTGATCTACCCATGGCCAGGTTGAAGGTGCGGTAACACGCACTGGAGGACCGAACCCACTAATGTTGAAAAATTAGGGGATGAGCTGTGGGTAGGGGTGAAAGGCTAAACAAACTTGGAAATAGCTGGTTCTCTCCGAAAACTATTTAGGTAGTGCCTCAAGTATCACCATCGGGGGTAGAGCACTGTTATGGCTAGGGGGTCATCGCGACTTACCAAACCATTGCAAACTCCGAATACCGATGAGTGCGAGCTTGGGAGACAGACGTCGGGTGCTAACGTCCGGCGTCAAGAGGGAAACAACCCAGACCGCCAGCTAAGGTCCCAAAGATTGGCTAAGTGGAAAACGAAGTGGGAAGGCTAAAACAGTCAGGATGTTGGCTTAGAAGCAGCCATCATTTAAAGAAAGCGTAATAGCTCACTGATCGAGTCGTCCTGCGCGGAAGATGTAACGGGGCTAAGCCAGTCACCGAAGCTGCGGATATGCGTAAGCATATGGTAGGAGAGCGTTCTGTAAGCCTGCGAAGGTGTCTTGTAAAGGATGCTGGAGGTATCAGAAGTGCGAATGCTGACATGAGTAGCGATAATGGGGGTGAAAAGCCCCCACGCCGTAAGCCCAAGGTTTCCTGTTCAACGTTCATCGGAGCAGGGTGAGTCGGCCCCTAAGGCGAGGCAGAGATGCGTAGCTGATGGGAAGCAGGTTAATATTCCTGCACCGTCGTATGATGCGATGGGGGGACGGATCGCGGAAGGTTGTCTGACTGTTGGAATAGTCAGTTTCTGCTTCATAGAAGGCACTTAGGCAAATCCGGGTGCGTAATTCAAGGGAGCGGGACGAGCGGACTTGTCCGCGTAGCAATCGGAAGTGGTTCCAAGAAAAGCCTCTAAGCTTCAGTCATACGAGACCGTACCGCAAACCGACACAGGTGGGCGAGATGAGTATTCTAAGGCGCTTGAGAGAACTCGGGAGAAGGAACTCGGCAAATTGGTACCGTAACTTCGGGAAAAGGTACGCCCCGGTAGCTTGGCTGATTTACTTCAGTAGGGCGAAAGGGTTGCAATAAACTGGTGGCTGCGACTGTTTAATAAAAACACAGCACTCTGCAAACACGAAAGTGGACGTATAGGGTGTGACGCCTGCCCGGTGCTGGAAGATTAAATGATGGGGTGCAAGCTCTTGATTGAAGTCCCAGTAAACGGCGGCCGTAACTATAACGGTCCTAAGGTAGCGAAATTCCTTGTCGGGTAAGTTCCGACCTGCACGAATGGCGTAACGATGGCCACACTGTCTCCTCCCGAGACTCAGCGAAGTTGAAGTGTTTGTGATGATGCAATCTACCCGCGGCTAGACGGAAAGACCCCATGAACCTTTACTGTAGCTTTGCATTGGACTTTGAACCAATCTGTGTAGGATAGGTGGGAGGCTTTGAAGCGGGGACGCCAGTTCCCGTGGAGCCAACCTTGAAATACCACCCTGGTTTGTTTGAGGTTCTAACCTTGGTCCGTGATCCGGATCGGGGACAGTGCATGGTAGGCAGTTTGACTGGGGCGGTCTCCTCCTAAAGTGTAACGGAGGAGTTCGAAGGTACGCTAGGTACGGTCGGACATCGTGCTAATAGTGCAATGGCATAAGCGTGCTTAACTGCGAGACCGACAAGTCGAGCAGGTACGAAAGTAGGACATAGTGATCCGGTGGTTCTGTATGGAAGGGCCATCGCTCAACGGATAAAAGGTACTCTGGGGATAACAGGCTGATTCCTCCCAAGAGTTCATATCGACGGGGGAGTTTGGCACCTCGATGTCGGCTCATCACATCCTGGGGCTGTAGCCGGTCCCAAGGGTATGGCTGTTCGCCATTTAAAGTGGTACGTGAGCTGGGTTTAAAACGTCGTGAGACAGTTTGGTCCCTATCTGCCGTGGGCGTTGGAAATTTGAAGGGGGCTGCTCCTAGTACGAGAGGACCGGAGTGGACGAACCTCTGGTGTACCGGTTGTCACGCCAGTGGCATTGCCGGGTAGCTAAGTTCGGAAGAGATAACCGCTGAAAGCATCTAAGCGGGAAACTTGCCTTGAGATGAGATTTCCCGGAGCTTTAAGCTCCTTGAAGGGTCGTTCGAGACCAGGACGTTGATAGGCTGGGTGTGGAAGTGCAGTAATGCATTAAGCTAACCAGTACTAATTGCCCGTAAGGCTTGTCCCTATAACCTTGACGGTTATATCGCATTTGCCTGTGTTTGAATTACTACCCAATTTACTTCTTCCAGATTGCAGCTGCGTGCCATAGCACGCAGCGTACAAGTCAAAGCCTGATGACCATAGCAAATCGGTCCCACCCCTTCCCATCCCGAACAGGACCGTGAAACGATTTTGCGCCGATGATAGTGCTGCAACCAGTGTGAAAGTAGGTTATCGTCAGGCTAGTTATAAAGAAAAAGCCCACCAGTGATCTGGTGGGCTTTTTTGTTTTGCAGCGTCATAAGGTTGTCATAACTGCTCAGTAGACTGCGCCTTTTCAATCAGAAGAGGTCCGCAGCATGAAGCTCCCCCAACTCTCCCTGTTGTCCCTGGCTGTTGCCGTCGCGCTGAGCGCCTGCGGCAGCAGCGACGATACACCGGCTGTTGTAGCGCCGGCCAAGCCGCAGATCAGCGGCGTGTTCCTGGACGGCGCAGTTGAAGGCCTGGACTATGTGGCCGGCACCGCCGCCAAGGCCAGCACCGGTCCGAAAGGCGAATTCACTTGCACCACGGGCGACACCGTGAGCTTCAGCATCGGCGGCATCGCGCTGGGTAGCGCCGCCTGCGCTGCCACCATCACGCCGCTGCAGCTGGCCGGCGCCACCGACGTGGGCGACCTGAAAGTGGTGAACCGCCTGCTGGCCTTGCAGCTGCTCGATGAGGATAGCGATCCGCAGAACGGCATCAAGATCACTGCCGACGTAAAGACCGCGCTGGCCGCCAAGAGTGCCGACTTTACCCTGGCCGCCGCTGCCTTCAATACCGCAATGAGCGCCAACCTGTCCGCCGCCGGCGTAAAATACGCCGCACGCAGCGTGGACGACGAGCGCCGCGCCCTCGTACGCGAGCACTTTGAGGACACGATGGCATCCAAGCTCGGCACGCCGGTCAGCCAAGCCTACACGCAGGGCGACGTGAGTGTGGCCGTCACCCGCTACCAGGTACAGGCAGACCCTAAATACTACATTCCATACGAAGGCAGTAACGCCAAGGTGAAGGAGGACTTCCCGCTCGGCTTCCTGCCATCATTCGGCTCCTCGCTGGCCTTCAAGGGCACCAACGCCAACGGCGAGCTGGAATTCTACGGCCTGACCGACCGCGGTCCGAACGGCGACGGTCCCGACGTGCCGGCGCTGACCGGCAGCGGTACCATGGGCGCCAAGATTTTCCCGTCGCCCAGCTTCACGCCATCGATCGGCATCGTCACCGTTGGCAAAAACGGCGCCGTGCTGACATCCGTACAGCCCATCAAGGCGTCCGCCACGGCCAACGCCACCGGCTTGCCGCTGCCTGCCGGGACGCTGGGCAACTCTGCCGAGATCCCCGTCATGGATGCGATGAAGTTCGATGCCAACGGCAAGGCCGTGTTCAACGCCAATGGCCTGGACAGCGAAGCGGTAGTGCTGGATAAGAAGCGCAGTGCCTTGTGGGTGGCCGACGAATACGGTCCCTTCATCGTGAAAATCGACCCGGCCACCGGCATCATCCAGAACAAATACGCCGCGGGCAGCGGCCTGCCGGCCATCTTCGGCAAGCGCCGCGCCAACCGCGGCATCGAAGGCATGGCGCTCGACACCACGACCGACAAGCTGCACACCTTCCTGCAAAGCCCTCTCTCCGACGGCAGCGCGCCGTACACGGTCACCGGCAAGAACGAGCAGGTGGAGCGCTTTGCGCGCTTTACGCGCTGGGTGGAATTCGATCCGGCCACCGGCACCACGTCGAAGATGTACGCCTATCCGCTGAACGGCGCCGACTACCAGGACGGCCGCACCGGCAACGCCAAGCTGGGCGATGTGGTCGCACTGGGCAACGGCAAGTTCATCGTCATCGAGCAGGGCGCGGCGCCAAGCGGCAAAGTGTTCAACAAGCTGATGCTGGTGGAGATCGCCAACGCGACCGACATCAACGCGGCCGCCTTCAACGCCGCCAGCTCCGACCTGGAGAAGAGTTCGATGGGCGGCGTGGCGGTGAACGGCGCGGACTGGTCGAAGGTCGTCGCGCTGAAGAAGACCGTGCTGCTGGATTTGAACGCGATCGGCTGGCTGGCTGAAAAAGCGGAAGGCTTGACCATCGTCGACGGCAACACGCTGGCACTGGCGAACGACAACGACTTCGGCCTGAAGACCAGGATCTTCACGCCGGACGGCGTGGCGGTGGCCGACGCCGATGTCACGAAGTGCAATGTGGATGCGAACGGCGCCATCATCACCAGCACCAGCGCAGGCTGCAACGCCGCCAACACTATCCGCGTGGCGCGCGGCGACGACCGCGAGCGCCCCAGCCGCCTGTGGCTGATCAAGTTCGGCAAGGCGCTCACGGCCTACTAAACCGTCATTGCAGGCGCGCCAGGCCGATCAGGTGCGAGGACAGGAATAGCAGCAGGCCAATGCATCCGCCAACGATGGTCCCGTTGATGCGGATGTACTGCAAGTCCTTGCCGATGTTCAGTTCGATCTGGCGCGACATGTCCTCGGTGTCCCACTTCTTCACCGTGTCGCTGATGTGGCGGGTGAGGAAGTCGGCGAAGTCCGGCGCCATGGCGCGTGCCGCATCTTCCATGTGCCGGCTGAGCGACTCGCGCAAGCCTGCGTTGCGGCCCAGTTCCTCGCCCAGCCATTTGCTCATCGCCGCCACGCGCTGGTGCAGCTCCGATTCTTCCGCCATCAGATCCTGCCGCATCCAGTTGCGCAAGCCGTTCCAGATCTCCGCCAGATAGGCGTTCACCGCTTCGCCATCGCGGATGTAGCGTTTGATTTCCTCCGCGCGCTCGTGGAAGGAGGGATCGTCGCGCAGGCGCACGATGAACTCGGCGATCATGCGGTCCAGCCGCCGGCGCAGCTTGTGCGAACGGTCTTCCGCCACTTCCAGCAGCAGCGTGTTGAGCGCTTCCGTCACCCAGTCCGCGCCTTTCTCGCCTAGCCACGCCGTCGGCAGCACCTTCTCCATCGCCGCGTGCTCGCGCTTGAGCCACTGGATGATGCTGTTGGCGATCAGCTCCTGGTTTTCCGGCGCGCGCAGATGCAGCAGTGCCGCGTCGATCACATCGTCCAGCACCTCCTGGTGGCGGCCGTCCCTGGTCAGCGCGTCGAGCACAGTGGCCAGGGAGCGCGACAGATCGAGCTTGCCCAGCATGGCGTGAAAGGCATCTTTCAGGAAGCGCTGGATGCGTGCGTCTTCCGCCATATCCAGCACCCCTGCTGCAAGCCGCACCACGTAAGCGCCGAGAATGCGGTCGTTGGCCGGCTCGGCCAGCCAGGTGCCCAGCTTGGCGATGGGATCGTGCTTGCGGATCAGCTCCACCAGCGACGCCGGATCGAGAAACTTCTCCTGCACGAAGCGCGCCAGGTTGTCCGCGATGCGGTCCTTGTTGTTGGGGATGATGTTGGTGTGCGCGGCGATGAGCGGGATCGGCACCCGGCGGAACAGCGCCACTACGGCAAACCAGTCGGCCAGCGCACCCACCATCGCCGCTTCCGACACCGCCTTTACGCAATCGACCGCGAAGCTGCGCGGCAGGAAAGCGGTGACGATAAAGACCAAGGCCGCGCAGGCCAGGAACAGCAGGGCGGTGCGCTTGGACTTTTGCAGTTCAAGTTCCTTGTTCATTCCATCCTCCCGGGTTGGCTCTACTGTAGCAGCAAGCCGGGCTTGGCCGCGCCCGCGTTAAGGCAGCGTCGTTTGCAATGCAGGGGAAACCGGATTAAATTGGACAAATCATGAAGAACAACAGTGACGAGAACAACAGTTACGCATTGCTGGGCAACCGGGATGGCAGCCCGGTGAAGATGTGGACTGGCGGCGTACCGGTGGAGGCGCTGGCCAAAGCCCAGCTGGCCAATACGGCGAAGATGCCGTTTATCTACAAGCACATCGCGGTGATGCCGGATGTACATCTCGGGAAGGGCTCGACCATAGGCAGCGTGATCCCGACACTGGGCGCCATCATTCCGGCGGCGGTGGGCGTGGACATCGGCTGCGGCATGATGGCGGCCAAGACCACGCTGAACGCGCGCGACCTGCCGGACAACCTGGGGCCGCTGCGCAGCGCAATCGAGCGCGCCATCCCGCACGGCATGACGCCGAAGACGCGCGGCTACAAGGGCCGCGACGAGGGTTCCTGGCATAACCCGCCCTCGGCGGTGGACGCCGCGTGGTCGCAGCTGAAGGATGAATTCGACGTCATCTGCCAGAAGACGCCCCGGCTCAGAAAGACCAACAACCACTACCATATGGGTACGCTGGGGACCGGCAACCACTTCGTGGAAGTGTGCCTGGACGAGCAGGGGGCGGTGTGGTTCATGCTGCACTCGGGCTCGCGCGGCGTGGGCAATGCCATTGGCACGCACTTCATCGAAGTGGCGCAGCAGGACATGCGCACCCACATCGCCAACCTGCCGGACAAGGACCTTGCGTATCTGAACGAAGGCACGCAACACTACGACGATTACGTGGAAGCCGTGGGCTGGGCGCAGAAGTTCGCGCGCATGAACCGCGAGGTGATGATGCAGAACCTGATCGCTGCGGTGCGCAAGGTGATCGCCAAGCCTTTCGAGACGCATGTGGAAGCCGTCAATTGCCACCACAACTACGTGCAGAAGGAGCGCCACTTCGGCAAGGAGGTGCTGGTGACACGCAAGGGCGCGGTGTCGGCGCGCGAAGGTGAGCTGGGCATCATTCCCGGCTCCATGGGCGCCAAGAGCTTCATCGTGCGCGGCAAGGGCAACCCGGAGAGCTTCAATAGCTGCAGCCACGGCGCTGGCCGCACCATGAGCCGCAACGAGGCCAAGCGCCGCTACACGCTGGAGGACCAGGTGCGCGCCACGCAGGGCGTTGAGTGCCGCAAGGACGCCGCAGTGATCGACGAGATCCCGATGGCCTACAAGGACATTGACGCGGTGATGCACGCCCAGCGCGACCTGGTGGAAGTGGTGCACACGCTGAAGCAGGTCGTCTGCGTCAAGGGTTGACGATGGCGGACCTGAGGCACTGCGCCTGCACCATCTCGCATGCTGAGTGAACAGGTGTTGCACGCGGTGGCACACCTGTTCCAAACTGGCACACCGTGCCGGGTGCCCATGAGGTAAAACCGCGTGGCACGCCAATTGCTCCTAGTGGATCAGCAGCTATTCACAACTACAGGAGACAGCATCATGAAACGCGCACTCACCCTCTGCCTCGCGGCGGCAGCCCTGATCACTTCCCTCGGCGCCCAGGCACACGGCGCAGTCACGCCGCAGGCGGTCGACACTACCGGACTCACGCCGCTGGGCGACAAATGGCGTGACGAGAATCCCTACAAGGGCAACAAGCTGGCGCTCAAGATCGGCTCGTCCGCCTACAACCAGAACTGCGCCCGCTGCCACGGACTGGAGGCGGTATCGGGCGGCATCGCGCCCGACCTGCGCCTGCTGGACCGCGACTGCGCCACCGTCAAGAACGCCGCCAAGAAGGCCGCCTGCTACAAGGACGTGGATGCCTATTACCTGAGCTCCATCCGCGCCGGCAAGGTGCGCAATGGCGCGGTCTACATGCCGCCGTTCGAAGGCATCTTCAACCAGGAAGCCATGTGGGCCATCAAGACCTATCTGGAAACGCGCCGCGAAACCAACTAACCAACTATTCAACTAATGCCGGGGGATGCCATGTCCTGTTTTTACCGCAAGGCCGCTGCGGCGCTGGCGCTCGCCGGCGCCGCCATGCTGCCGGCCAAGGCCGACTGGAACAAGCTGCAGCAAACGGGCGCGCTGAAGGTGGCGGTGTACAACGAGTTCGCGCCGTTTTCCGACCATGGCGCGGGCATCGACATCGATCTGGCGGAAGCGCTGGCGAAGAAGCTCAAGCTCAGGCTCACGCTGCTGCCGTTCCCGGCCGGCGAGAACCTGGGCGACGACCTGCGCAACATGGTGTGGAAGGGTCATTATCTTGGTTACGGACCGGCGGACGTGCTGCTGCACGTGCCGGTGGACACGCGGCTGATGGCGGAAAACGACAAGGTGCGGATCTTCGCGCCTTATCACGTGGAGGCCGTGCGCCTGGTGCGCAGCGCGCAAGCCATACCGGCGTTCGACAGCATTGATGCGCTGGCCGGCAAGCGCGTGGGAGTGGAGCAGATATCGATCGCCGCCATGGTGCTGCTGGGCGAAGGCAATGGCCGCTTCCGCGACGACGTGCGCATCTTTCCCACTGCCGCCGCTGCACTGCAGGAGCTGAAGGCGGGCCGGCTGGATGCCGTGCTGGCCAACCGCTCCGAGATCGAGGCCGTGTTCCAGGGCGATCCCGCCTTCCCGCTCGAGCAGGCGACATTCCAGCGCCTGCCGCGCAATGGCTGGGCCGTGGGCATGGCGGTGCGCAAGGATGACGAGGACGTGGCGCGCCTGCTGCAGGCGGCAGTGAACGAGATGCGCGCCAGCGGCGAACTGCAGGCCATTTTCGCGAAGCACGGCGTGCACATGGTGCAGCCATGAGCCATGGCAGCACGATCCGCAGCGCTGCCCTGCGCGGCGCGGCAGCGGCCCGCCGCACGCAGCTGGCGCTGGCCGTCGCGGCGCTGGGGCATGGCGCAGGACTGTCGGGCGCTTATGCTTCGCCGATGGCCAGCGTGGAAATCGTCGGCATGGCGCCGCTGCCGGGGCTGGGCGTGGAACGCAAGACGCTGCCGTACGCGGTGCAAACCGCGTCCGACGCCGTGCTGTCGCGGGCCGATGGCGGCAACCTGAGCGAACTGCTGGCGCGCAGCTTCGCCGGCATCAACGTGAACGAAATTTCCGGCAGCCCTTTCCAGAACGACCTGACCTACCGGGGCTACCGCGCTTCGCCGGTGCTGGGGACGGGGCAAGGCATTTCCGTCTACCTGGACGGCGTGCGCGTCAACGAGCCCTTTGGCGACGTGGTCAACTGGGACATGCTGCCGGAGGCGGCGATCGGTAGCGTGCTGCTGGCGCCCGGCTCGAATCCCTTGTACGGCTTGAACACGCTGGGTGGCGCCCTGGCGCTCAATACCCGTTCCGGCGCCAGCGATCCAGGCTTTTCGGGCACGGTCAGCGGCGGCAGCCACCGCCAGCGCCGCGCCGACCTGGCGTACGGTGCCGCGCGCGACGGCTGGCACGTGTTCACCGCGGCCACCTTGTTCAGCGACGGCGGCTGGCGGGCGCATTCGGACGGCCGGTTGGGCAATCTCTTCGTCAAGCTGGGCCGCGTGCAGCGCGATACCGAGTGGCAGCTCACCATGCTGGCCGGGCAGAGCCGCCTGGTGGGCAACGGGCTGCTGCCCGACGAGCTGTACGAGGACGACCGCCGCGCCGTCTACACCTGGCCGGACGAAACGCGCAACCGGCTGCGCCAGGCGCAGCTGAGCGCAACGCACCGCCTCACGCCGGACATGCAACTGACTGCCGCCGCTTACCTGCGCAACAGCCGGCGCGACACCGTGAACGGCGATGTCAGCGACACCTACGCGGACTACGTGGAGGCGTGCGCCGAAGGTTTCCGCACCAGCGGACTGCCCCACGAACCCGACGAGTGTCCGTACACGCGGGCGCAGGGCGCAGCCCTGCATACCGCCTCGCTGAACACCACCAGCACGCGCCAGCGCAGCCAGGGCTTCAGCGTGCAATGGTCTGCCCATCTGCCGCGCTATCAACTGATGGCCGGCTTGTCGCATGACCGCAGCAAGGTGGCATTCGCACAGTACGAGCGCGAAGCCGGCTTTGACGCCATGCGCGGCGTACTGGCCGACGATGACAGCGAGCGCGAGCTCGATGCCGCCGTGGATGGCCGCGCGCGCAACAGCAGTGCCTACGCCAGCGGCACCTGGACCGCCATGCCGGGCACGTGGATTACAGCGTCCGCCCGTTATGGTCAAGCGCGCGTGGCCAGCACCATCAGCAACGCTGGCGTGGCCCAGCCGCGCGAGGCCTTCAGCTACCGCAAATTCAACCCTGCGCTTGGCATCGCGCATGAGCTTGCACCCGGCTGGACCGTGTTCGCCAACGCCGCGCAGAGCAACCGCGTGCCGACCGTGATCGAACTCGGTTGCGCCGATCCAGAGCAGCCGTGCCGCCTGCCGGTCGGGCTGCAGTCCGACCCCTATCTGAAGCAGGTGGTGTCGCGCACCGTGGAGGCGGGCACGCGCTGGCAGGCCGGCCGCGATTCGGTCACGGCTACCATCTACCGCACCAGCAACCGGGACGACATCCTGTTCCGCAGCGCGGGGCTGACCCAGCACGGCTATTTTTCCAATTTCCCGCGCACCCGCCACCAGGGGCTGGATCTGAGCGCCACTGCGGAGCGCGGTCCGTTTGCCGCGCGCTTCAGCTACAGCTGGCTCGATGCCGTGTATGCCGCCGACGGTTCGCTGTTCACCGGGACGCGCAATGTGGCGGTGGCGCCAGGCACCCGTATCGCCGGCTTGCCCAGGCATAGCGCCAAGCTGGCGCTGGACTGGAAGGCGGGCAATGGACTGACGCTGGGCGCCGAGTTGCGCGCGTTCTCCAGCCAGGGCACGCAGGGCAATGAGGACGGCCTGGCTGCCGACCTGGAAGCAGGGCAGGCACCGCAGCGCGCGGATTTGCGCACGCGCGGCTATGCCTTGCTGGCGCTGCGGCTCAGCTACAAGCCGCAGCGGGACTGGGAGGTATTTGCACGCGTGAACAACGTGGCCAACCGCCGGTATGAAACCTTCGGCGCCATCGGGGCGGACATGTTCCCGGGCGGGCAGCTGGCCAGTCCGCACGGCGCCGGCGGCGAGGCGGAACTGGCGCGCTTTGTGGCGCCGGGCGCGCCGCGTTCCATCTCTGCGGGCTTGCGCTACCGCTTCTGACCTCTCGTCCGCTCCGCGCCGGATCGGATTCCCGGCCGTCCCCCGGCTGCAACCAGCAGCCGGGGTATTCGTTCATCAGAACTGGTATTGCGCGCTGGCGCCCAGTTGCCAGTTGCGGCCCGGCGCGCCTTCGTAGTAGCGCTTGTTGGTGTCGCCCACGATCACCGAGCCTACATAGGCGCGGTCTGCCGCGTTGTTCAGGCGCGCGAACTGCTTGAAGCGCCAGCCACCGGTTTCCTGCTGCGCGGTCAGGCGCAGGTTGACGATGGCGTAGCCGGGGGCGGTTTTCTCCGTGTTGCTGTCTTCCGCATAGACACGCGCGCTGGCCACGGTTTCGATGGCGGCGCCCAGCGCGCGCGACGGTGCCTGCCAGGCCAGTTCGCCGTAGGCATAGGCATTCGGCACGCCTGGCAGACGGCTGCCTTTCAGCACATTGCCGAAGACCTGGTCGTACACGGCACGCAGCGCTGTCAGCGCCACGCGGGTGCTGAAGCCGTGGCCCAGGCTGGTGTCGGCGGATACTTCGGCACCGCGCCGCAGCGTCTTGCCGGCGTTGCGATAGCTGGTGCGGCCGCCGCTGGAGGCATCGACCACCAGTTCGTCGCCGGTCTTCACCTGGAACACGGCCGCGTCGATGCGGGTGGTGCCCAGCAGCGCTTTCACGCCGGTTTCGACATGCGTGCTGCGCGCCGGCTGCAGTCCGAAGTTGAAACCGCCGCCGGTGCCGGAATAGAACAGCTCATTCAGCGTGGGCGTTTCAAAGCCGCGCGCGGCGCTGGCGTACACGTTCAGCACCGGCGACACCTTGTACAGCAGTCCCGCCACCGGCGTAGTGCGGCTGTAGCGCAGGCCGCCGCTGTCGTTGCCGTTGGACAGATAGCGGTCGCTCACGTCCACCTTGAAGCGGCTGTGGCGCAGGCCGGCGTTCAGCACCCATGGGCCTTGCGCCCATTCGGCTTGCAGATAAGGGTCTGTGCTGCTCACCTTATCCGTTTCATCGCGCCGCAGCTTGCCCTTGACGCCCAGTTCCGTGGCGATGAAGTTCTCGTAGCCCTTGCGGTCATCCCTGGAGCGCCCGTATTCGATGCCGACGGTGGAGGTCAGCTTGCCTCCGGCCAGCGGGCGCACGTCCACCCAGCTGATGTCGGTTCCGCTGAAGTCGCGGTCGAAATCGACCACGCCGCCGGAATGGCTGGCCGGGGCCTGGAAAGCGCGCGAGAAGGCCTGGTACTGGATCACCTGGCGGTTGCCGCCGTAGACGGTGACGCGCAGCTTGCCGCCATCCTGGCCGCTGCCCAGCTGCTGTTCCCATGCGGCGCCGATCTGCTGGTGGTCGATGCTCTTGCGCGTGTTGTAGCGCTCGGCGAAGGTGCGCTTGGGCGACGCGGTGTCGGTGGCATCGGTTTCCCCGGCGCGCGGGTCGCGCTGCCAGGTGGCCCAGGTGACGCCGAGCGGGTCTTGCGTGTCTTTCTGGCGCAAGCCGCTGGCGGTGACGGTCAGCTTGGCGCCGGCGCCGGGCGCCAGGGTCAGCTTGGCGTAGGCCTGGTCGCGCCGCGCGGCGCTGTGGTCGCGGTAGCCGTCGGTATCGAAGCGGGAGGCGTCCAGCACGTAGCCGACGCCGCCGGACTTGCCCTGGGCATTCACGTCCAGCTTGCGGGCGCCGTCGCTCCCGGCGGAAAGGCCGCTCTCCACGCTCGGCGCGCCTTCGCCTTCGCGCGTGAACAGCTGCACCACGCCGCCCGCATGGTTGCCGTACACAGCGGAGAACGGGCCGCGCAGCACTTCGATTCGCTCTGCCATGTCCAGGTTGAAGGTGGCAGCCTGGCCCTGGCCGTCCGGCATGCTGGCCGGGATGCCGTCGGCCACCAGTTTCACGCCGCGCACGCCGAAGGCTGAACGGGCGCCGAAGCCGCGCGAGGAAATTTGCAGGTCCTGCGCGTAGTTCTGGCGGTTCTGCGCCACCAGGCCAGGCACGGAGGCCAGCGCTTCGGAAGCGTTCACGCGCATCTGGCTGTCGCGGATGCGGTCGGCGCCGATTACGTCGATGGCGGCGGGGAAGTCGAAACTGCTGTGCTCCACCCGGCTGCCGCTGACGATGACGACAGCGCCTGCCGCGGCCGGCGCAGCGGTGCTGCCGGCGGCGGCGGGGGCATCGGCTGCAACTGCCGCCACCGCATTTTCCGCATCCGCTGCCAGGGCGGCCGGCGAGAACGGCAGCGCGCCGGCGGCGAACAGGGCTGCGACTGCATTCAAACGAAATCGGTACTGCATGTGTGTCTCCTTGGTTGAGTTCCGCGCCTGCCTGGCGGGGGCCGGCAAGTCTGCTTCAACCCGTAAGCAATATACCTGCCATGGCAGCGGCGCGCCACGCGCGTGGCACGGGGATTGCATCGTCTTGCGTACGCGCGCGCAGGATGCGGGCGCATTCTTCCATTTTTCGAGAGGCTGCCATGAACATCCCCTATTGTCTGCGCGCCGCAGGCGTGTTTGCAACCCTTGCCGCCACGCTGGCGCAGCTTGCGCCCGCAGCACAGGCTTCTTCGCTCGCCTTCGTGCCGAACGAGAAGTCCGGCACGGTCAGCGTGGTCGATACCGGCACCGACACGGTGCTGCGCAGCCTGGCGGCCGGCAAGCGCCCGCGCGGCATTGCCGTTGCCCCCGGCGGAACGCGCTTGTTCGTTACCGACGCCGGCAGCAATACCCTGCTGATGCTCGACAGCGCGGGCGGAGAGGTGCCAGCGGCGCTGGCGCTGGGCAAATCGCCTGAAGGGGTGAGTGTGTCGCCGGACGGGCGCTACGCGGCCGTCGCGGTAGAGGAGGGCAATAGCGTCACGCTGGTGGATGCCCGCAGCGGCGCGCGCCTGGCCGACATCCCGGTCCAGGGCCGCAACCCCGAGCATGCGGTGTTCAGTCCGGACAGCCGCTGGCTCTATGTGAGCGCGGAAGAGGCCGAGCAGGTGGACGTGATCGACGTGGCGCAGCGGCGCCAGACCGGCGCCGTGGCGGTCGGGCTGCGCCCGCGCGGCATCGGCTTCTCGCCCGATGGCAGCCGCGCCTACATCGCCTGCGAGCTGGTGAACACCGTGTACGTAGTGGACACCGCCACCCGCGCCACGCTGGCGAAGATACCGGCCGGGCGCAACGCCAACGGCATTGCCGTGCATCCCAGCGGCAGGCAAGTGTACGTATCCAACGGAGCCGACGGCAGCGTGATGCTGATCGATACCGCCAGCCATACCGTCAGCGCCACGGTGGCGGTGGGCAAGCGGCCGTGGAACATGGCGCTCACGCCGGACGGCGCCAAGCTGTATGTGGCCAATGGCCGCTCCAACAGTGTTTCCGTCATCGACACTGCCTCCGCGCGCAAGGTGGCCGACATCGCCGTGGGCGAGCTGCCCTGGGGCGTGGCGATTCCCTGAGCGTGACACTTGCCACAGCCGCTGCGCAACACCTGTTCAACTTTGGAGCAGCCTGCAACAGCGCCGCTGCCGTTTTTGCCCCAGGCGGGGCTGGCACGGTGTTTGCGGAATAGAGGGTGTAAGTCCAACCCACACTGAAGAAAGAGGATGACATGAATCTCGCGGATATCAACAAACTGGGCGTCGCCAACCCTTTCAAGCAACGCTACGACAACTACATCGGCGGCAAGTTCGTCGCGCCGGTGAAAGGCGAGTACTTCGCCAACCTGACTCCGATCACCGGCCTGCCGTTCTGCGAGATCGCGCGCTCCACGGCGGAAGACGTGGAGATCGCGCTGGATGCCGCGCACGCCGCCAAGGAAGCCTGGGGCAAGACCTCGCAGGCCGAGCGCGCCAATATCCTGAACCGCATCGCGGACCGCATGGAGCAGAACCTGCAGCTCATCGCCACGGCCGAAACCATCGACAACGGCAAGCCTATCCGCGAAACCCTGGCGGCCGACATTCCGCTGGCGATCGACCATTTCCGCTATTTCGCCGGCTGCATCCGCGCGCAGGAAGGCTCGGTCGCGCAGATCGACGACACCACCTATGCCTACCACTTCCATGAGCCGCTGGGCGTGGTCGGCCAGATCATCCCGTGGAACTTCCCCATCCTGATGGCGGTGTGGAAGCTGGCGCCCGCGCTGGCGGCCGGCAACTGCGTGGTGCTGAAACCGGCCGAGCAGACGCCTGCTTCCATCATGGTGCTGGTGGAACTGATCGGCGACCTGCTGCCGCCGGGCGTGCTGAATATCGTCAACGGCTTCGGCCTGGAAGCGGGCAAGCCGCTGGCCTCCAGCAAGCGCATCGCCAAGATCGCCTTCACCGGCGAAACCGGCACCGGCCGCCTGATCATGCAATACGCCGCGCAGAACCTGATCCCGGTCACGCTGGAACTGGGCGGCAAGTCGCCCAACATCTTCTTCGAAGACGTGATGGCCGCCGATGACGAATTCTTCGATAAATGCCTGGAAGGCTTCGCCATGTTCGCGCTGAACCAGGGCGAGGTGTGCACCTGCCCGTCGCGCGTGCTGATCCAGGAATCGATCTACGAAGCGTTCATCGAGCGCGCGCTGAAGCGCGTGGCCGCCATCAAGCAGGGCAACCCGCTCGACTCGTCCACCATGATCGGTGCGCAGGCGTCGCTGGAGCAGCTGGAGAAGATCCTGTCCTATATGGACATCGGCAAGCAGGAAGGCGCCCAGCTGCTGGCCGGCGGCGCGCGCAATGTGCAGAACGGCGACCTGGAAGGCGGCTACTACGTCACCCCGACCGTGTTCAAGGGCGACAACACCATGCGCATCTTCCAGGAAGAGATCTTCGGACCGGTGGTGTCGGTGACCACCTTCAAGGACGAGGCGGATGCGCTGCGCATCGCTAACGACACGCTGTACGGCCTGGGCGCCGGCGTGTGGACCCGCGACGGCGCGCGCGCCTTCCGCATCGGCCGCGGCATCCAGGCCGGCCGCGTATGGACCAACTGCTACCACCTGTATCCCGCGCACGCTGCCTTCGGCGGCTACAAGCAGTCCGGCATCGGCCGCGAAAACCACAAGATGATGCTGGACCATTACCAGCAGACCAAGAACCTGCTGGTGAGCTACAGCCCGAACGCGCTGGGCTTCTTCTGAGAGGCAGCCATGAAAGCAGCCGTAGCCCGCGTTCTCGCGACTGGCCCCGCACTGGAAATGATCGCCGAACTGCGTCACCGTCACGGACCGATCATGTTCTTCCAGTCCGGCGGCTGCTGTGACGGCAGCACGCCGATGTGCTACCAGGCCGGCGAATTCAATCTGAGCGACACCGACGTCTATCTGGGCAACCTGGGCGGCGCGCCGTTCTACATGGGGTTGGAGCAGTTTGGCTACTGGGAGCACACGCAATTGATTATCGACGTGGTGCCGGGCAACGGCGGCATGTTTTCACTCGATAACGGCACCGGGCGCCGCTTTCTCACGCGCTCGCGCCTGTTCACCGACGAGGAATGCAAGGAACTGGGTCTTTTATAAAAACATGGGAAGAATTGAGGAGATAAAAATGCAAAAAACTGTCATCGCATCGTTATCGGCTGCGCTGCTGGCGTCAGGCGGCATGGGCCTGGCGTCTGCGGCGGGCGGCGCGGCTGTCACCACCGGCATGCTGGAAGCGGCGTCAAAGAATACCTCGTCGGTGCTGTCGTTCGGCATGGGCTCGGAGGGACAGCGCTATTCGCCGCTGGCGCAAATCAACACCGGCAACGTGGCCAGGCTGACGCCGGCCTGGTCGTTCTCCTTCGGCGGCGAGAAGCAGCGCGGCCAGGAGTCGCAGCCGCTGATCCACAACGGCAAAATGTTCGTCACCGCATCGTACTCGCGCATCTTCGCGGTGGACCTGAAGACCGGCGCCAAGCTGTGGAAGTA
Source organism: Pseudoduganella sp. UC29_71 (assembly GCF_042693265.1). Lineage (NCBI taxonomy): Bacteria > Pseudomonadati > Pseudomonadota > Betaproteobacteria > Burkholderiales > Oxalobacteraceae > Pseudoduganella > Pseudoduganella sp. UC29_71. Next base: position 27,392 of record NZ_CP170549.1, read on the forward strand.
TGAGCACCGCCTGCCGGACGGCATCATGCCGTGCTGCGACGTGGTCAACCGCGGCGCCGCGCTGTTCGACAACCTGGTCATCTTCGGCACGCTGGACGCGCAGCTGGTGGCGCTGGACCAGGACACGGGCAAGATCGTCTGGAAGGAGAAGGTGGACGATTACGCCGCCGGCTACTCAATGACGGCCGCGCCGCTGATCGCCAAGGGCCTGCTGCTGACCGGCGTCTCCGGCGGCGAGTTCGGCATCGTCGGCCGCGTGGAGGCGCGCAATCCGAGGACGGGCGAGCTGGTATGGTCGCGCCCCACGGTGGAAGGCCATATGGGCCACAAGTACGACAAGGACGGCAACGCCAGCGATAACGGCGTCACCGGTACGCCCAACAAGAGCTGGCCGGGCGACCTGTGGAAAACCGGCGGCGCGTCCACCTGGATGGGCGGCACCTACGATCCCGCCACTGGGCTGGCCTACTTCGGCACCGGCAATCCGGCCCCGTGGAACAGCCACCTGCGCCCCGGCGACAACCTGTACTCCTCGTCCACCGTGGCGCTGGACGTGACCACGGGCCAGATCAAGTGGAGCTACCAGAACACGCCGAACGACGCCTGGGACTTCGATGGCGCCAACGAGTTCGTCACCTTCGACATGGACGGCAAGCGCTACGGCGGCAAGGCCGACCGCAACGGCTTCTTCTACGTGAACGACGCGGCCACCGGCAAGCTGCAGAACGCTTTCCCCTACGTGAAGAAAATCACCTGGGCCACCGGCATCGACCTGGAAACCGGCCGTCCCAAGTACACCCCTGACGGCCGCCCCGGCGACCCGACCAAGGGCGAGGAAGGCAAGAAGGGCAAGACCGTGTTCGCCGCGCCGGCCTTCTTGGGCGCGAAGAACCAGATGCCGATGGCGTACAGCCCGCAGACCAAGCTGTTCTACGTGCCCGCCAACGAGTGGGGCATGGACATCTGGAATGAGCCGATCAGCTACAAGAAAGGCGGCGCCTACCTGGGCGCGGGCTTCACCATCCGGCCGCTGTTTGACGACTACATCGGCGCGCTGCGCGCGATCGACCCCAAGACCGGCAAGATCGCCTGGGAAGTGAAGAACACCGCGCCCTTGTGGGGCGGCGTGATGACCACGGCCGGCGGCCTGGTCTTCTACGGCACGCCGGAAGGCTACCTGAAAGCGCTGGACGCCAAGACCGGCAAGGAACTGTGGAAGTTCCAGACCGGCTCCGGCGTGGTGGCGCCCCCGGTCACCTGGCAGGACGGCGGAGTGCAATACGTGGCCGTGGTCTCCGGCTGGGGCGGCGCGGTGCCGCTGTGGGGCGGGGAAGTGGCCAAGAAGGTCAACTTCCTGGAGCAGGGCGGCTCGGTGTGGGTGTTCAAGCTGATGAAATAAACGAATCCAAGTGCCTGGTGTCTTTTTCTGACGGCTTCGGTCGTCAGTTTTTTTTGAGAGGGTAGCAAATGCAAACGACTTACATGCCGCCGCGCGCATTCTCCGCGCACGCGGCCATTCCCGACATGGCCGCCTACGAGGCCTTGTGCGCGCACGCCGAGAAGGATTACGAAGGCTACTGGGGCATGCTGGCCCGCGCCAACCTGGACTGGCAGGTGCCCTTCACGCGCGTGCTGGACGAAAGCGGCGCGCCGTTCTACCGCTGGTTCGACGACGGCCGCCTGAACGTTTCCTACAACTGCCTGGACCGCCACATCGAAAACGGCCTGGGCGACAAGACCGCCATCATCTTCGAAGCCGACGACGGCGCTTTCTCGCACGTCACCTACCGTGGCCTGCACGCCCGGGTGTGCCGCATCGCCAACGGCTTGCGCGCGCGCGGCGTCGGCAAGGGCGACCGGGTGGTGATCTACATGGCCATGTCGGTCGAGGGCGTGGCTGCCATGCTGGCCTGCGCGCGCATCGGCGCCACGCACTCGGTGGTGTTCGGCGGCTTCTCCGCCAAGGCGCTGCAGGAGCGCATCGTCGATGCCGGCGCGGTGGCCGTCATCACGCAGGACGAGCAACTGCGCGGCGGCAAGCGCCTGCCGCTGAAATCCATCGTGGACGAGGCGCTGGCGCTGGGCGGTTGCGGCTGCGTCAAACACGTGGTGGTGTACCAGCGCACCGGCGGCGGCGTCACGCACGTGTCGGACCGCGATATCTGGCTGCACGACCTGATGGCTGACCAGCCGGAGCAATGCGAACCGGAGTGGGTGGAGGCCGAGCATCCGCTGTTCATCCTGTACACCTCCGGCTCCACCGGCACGCCCAAGGGCGTGCAGCATTCCAGCGGCGGCTATCTGCTCTGGGCCGCGCTGACGATGAAGTGGAGCTTCGACATCAAGCCGGACGACGTGTACTGGTGCACCGCCGATATCGGCTGGGTCACAGGTCACAGCTACATTGCCTACGGTCCGACGGCGGTGGCGGCCACGCAGGTGATCTTCGAGGGCGTGCCGACCTATCCGGACGCGGGCCGCTTCTGGCAGACCATTGCGCGCCATGGCGTGAGCATCTTCTACACCGCGCCCACCGCGATCCGTTCGCTGATCAAGGCCTCCGACATGGACCCCGCCACGCATCCGCGCAATTACGACCTGTCCACTCTGCGCCTGCTCGGCTCCGTCGGCGAGCCGATCAACCCCGAGGCCTGGCGCTGGTATCACGTCAACGTGGGCGGCGAGCGCTGCCCCATCGTCGATACCTTCTGGCAGACCGAAACGGGCGGCCACATGATCACGCCGCTGCCGGGCGCCACGCCGCTGGTGCCGGGTTCGTGCACGCTGCCGCTGCCCGGCATCATGGCCGCCATCGTGGACGAGGCGGGACACGACGTGCCGGACGGGCAGGGCGGCATCCTGGTGGTGAAGCGTCCGTGGCCGTCGATGATACGCACCATCTGGAACAACCCCAAGCGCTACCGCAGCAGCTACTTCCCGGAGGAGCTGGGCGGCACGCTGTACCTGGCCGGCGACGGCGCCGTGCGCGACCAGCACAGCGGCTACTTCACCATCACCGGCCGCATCGACGATGTGCTCAACGTCTCCGGCCACCGCATGGGCACGATGGAAATCGAGTCCGCGCTGGTGGCGCATCCGCAGGTGGCCGAAGCGGCCGTGGTGGGCAAGCCCGACGACACCACCGGCGAATCGATCTGCGCCTTCGTTGTGCTGAAGAAGGCGCGGCCCGGCGGCGCGGATGCGAAGGCGCTGGCGCAGGAGCTGCGCAACTGGGTGGCCAAGGAAATCGGCCCGATCGCCAAGCCCAAGGACGTGCGCTTCGGCGACCAGCTGCCGAAAACCCGCTCCGGAAAAATCATGCGCCGCTTGCTGCGCGTGCTGGCGCAGGGCGGTGAAGTGACGCAGGACGTGTCCACGCTGGAGAACCCCGCCATCCTCGATCAGCTGGCCAAGGCGGTGTAGAAAATAGGGACACCTGCGGCGCGCTGCTGGTCCGTAATGGCACAGAAACAGCACAGGAACAGCGCCGCGCCGCAGGACTTTCCCTCTGCCGCGAACCCGGCACGCTAATTGCCCTTGGACGGGTACATCAATCGAGATGTATCCAACCATAAAACCAAGGGAGACTGGAATGAAAAAGATCATCATGGGCGGCATGGCCGCAGCCACGTTCGCAGCGCAGCACGCCGGTGCAGTGGATTTCAAGGCAGGCGACTGGACCGTCGGCGTGGGCGGCATCGTCAACGCCTACTACACCCAGGTGTCCTGCTCCGGCGACGCGGTCGGCGGGCTGGCGCTGGCCAGCAAAGGCCTGGGTTGCGGCGGACAGGATGACCGCAGCACCATCGGCAACGGCCTGCTGCCCAATGGCCTCGTGACGTCCGCCAGCTCCAACCTCGGCGGCTACGACGTGAAGGCGCTGATCGGCATCTACCACGCCACCGCCACCGACAGCGCCATCAGCCAGAACAGCAACGTGGACGTGCGTCAGGCCTACTTCACCTTCGGCACCGCTGAAATGGGCACCATCAAGATGGGCCGCGACAACGGCTTGTTTGGCGCCGGCGCCATCTTCGGCGACATGACGCTGATCGGCGCCGGCGCACCGGTCCAGGCCACGCAGCGCGGCCGCGTCACGCTGGGCCACATCGGCGCCGGCTACAGCTACGTCGGCTACTACGGCCAGATCGCCTACAGCTCGCCGAAGAGCAGCGGTTTCGGCGTCGATGTGGCCCTGGTGAGCCCCGTGTCGGATACGCCCCTGCTCACGCCTTCGGTGTATTCGACCAAGACCAGCCCGCAGCTGCAAGGGCAGCTGACCTGGAGCGCGGGCGGCATCAAGGCATGGCTGGGCGCCAAGGGCCAGAAGTTCGAATCGGTCACGGCCGGGGTGAAGGACTTCACCATGAGCGCCTACGAGGCGGGCGCCTCGTACAACGAAGGCGCGCTTGGCTTGCTGGCCAACTTCCAGGGCGGCAAGGGCCTGGGCGTGCTGTCCGATGCGGACCAGGGTGAAACCAAGGCGCGCAACTACTTCGTGCAGGGCACCTACAAGGCCACCGACAAGATGAAGCTGGGCCTGGGCTACGGCATCAGCAAGAACAGCGACAACAACGTCGGCACGGGCGGCCTGAAGTCGAACGCCAACCTCACGCTGGGCGCGTACTACACGCTCAACAGCGCCATTACGCTGGTGGGCGAAGTGGGGCAGACCCGCTCCAAGGGCTTCAACGGCAGCGAAGCGAAGATGAGCGGCGCTTCGCTCGGCGGCATCATCTTCTTCTGATGTACCGGGGCGCGGCCATGGCACACTCACTGCCCGTCTTCCTGCGCCGCATGGTGCCGCAGGCATTCGCGCTGGTGCTCGGATTGGCACTCGTCTTGCTGGCGCTGGCCCCGGCCGCGCCGGCGGCGGCCGGTGTGCTGGACCGCGCCGCCGTGGCGCAGCGCTTTCCCGCGCCGCTGATGGTGGGCGAGCGCGACGCGGCGCTGCCGGTCTGGCCGCTGTACCGGCAGAACGCCACGGCAACCGAATTGGTTGGCTACGTGTTCGAGTCGCTCGACCTGGCGCCGGTGCCCGGCTTTGCCGGCGTGCCGCCCAATTTGCTGATCGCGCTGGACGCGAAGGGCGCGTTTCTCGGCGTGTCCGTGCTGTCGCACCACGAACCGGTATTCCTGGAAGGCTTGGGCGAAGCGCCGCTGGCCCAGTTCCTGTCGCAGTACAAAGGCGTGCCATTGGCCAGTTCCATCCGCATTGGCGGCAAGGACGGCAGCAGCGCCGCGCGGGAAGTGCACCTGGACGGCGTGGCCAAGGCCACGGCATCGGTGCGCATCATCAACCAGAGCGTGCTGTCTTCTGCGCTGAAAGTGGCGCGCGCGCGGCTCGGCTTTGCCGCCGGGCGTGACCCGGCGCATTCCGCCCGCCTGCGCACGGACCTGGACGAGACGCTCAGCCTCGACCGCATGGTGGCGCAGGGGCTGGTGCAACAGCTGCGTGTGACCAACCGGCAGGTGGAGGCGATGTTCCGCGACACGGCCGGCGCCGGGCTGGATGCGGAAGCGCTGCGCAATCCGGATGCCGTGTTCATGGACTTGCGCCTGGCCTATGTGTCCCTTCCCGCAGTGGGCCGCAGCCTGCTGGCCCCGCGCAGCTGGAACAAGCTGGCGGCGCGGCTCGAACCGGGCGACCACGCCGTGCTCGCGATCTGGTCCGGACGCCACACGCTGATGCCGGAAGAATTCGTCCCAGGCAGCGTGCCTGAACGGCTGGTCCTGCGCCAGCACGGCTTGCCGCTCGAACTGCGCGACCTGGACATGGAGATGGCGCTGAAGGAAGGCGCCACCTTCGGCGACGCCCGCATCGCGGTATTCCGCGTCATTTCGCAAGCCGGCCTGGACCCCGGCCTGGCGCTCGACTTTGCGCTGCCCATCACGCGCAGCAAAGGCATCGTCTACCCCGAGCGCATCACGCGCGAGCTGCCCCTGCAATACCGCTTGCCGGAACGCTTCTATATCGTCGGTGCGCCGGCCGAAACGCCGTGGCGCAGCGTGTGGCGCGCGCAGGGAACGGAACTGGGCGTGCTTGCCGCAGGCTTGCTGGTATTGGCCGTCGCGCTGGCGCTGCAGCGCCGCCTGGCCGCGCGCAGCCTGTGGCTGGCGCGCTTCCGCACCGCCTACCTGCTGTTCACCGTGGGCTTTATCGGCTACTGGGCGCAGGCGCAGCTGTCCATCGTCAACCTCACCGGCGCGGCACAGGCACTGGCGGCGGGCCGCAGCCTGGAGTATCTGCTGTTCGATCCGGCTACGCTGATGGTATGGACGTTTGCGTTGCTGGCGCTGCTGTTCTGGGGACGCGGCACCTATTGCGGCTGGCTGTGCCCCTTCGGCGCGCTGCAGGAATTCGGTGCGCGGCTCGGGCGCTGGCTGCGGCTGCCGCAGATACGCTTGCGCAGCAAGGCGGACCGGCAGATCAAATGGCTGAAGTTCGTGGCGCTTGCTGCCATCGCTGTTAACGTGGCGATCGCATCCAGTGCCGCGCTGGAAGGGACGCTGGCGGACGCCGCCGGCGGCACGCGCACCACGGTTGCCGCTGTCCCCGCCGCTGGCACTGGCGGAGGCGCTGCTGCTGCTGCTGTCGTGGCGCCGGCCACCGCGCCGGCGGCCGCCACACTGGATAAGCTGCTGGAGCTCGAACCCTTCAAGACCGCCATCACGCTGAGCTTCGTGCGTAGCTGGCCCTACGCGGCCTACGCCGCCGGCATGGTGCTGTTGAGCGCCGTCTGGTTCCGCGCCTTCTGCCGCTATCTGTGCCCGCTGGGCGCCGGCCTCGCGCTGCTCGGGCGCAGCAGGCTGCTGGACTGGCTGCCGCGCCGCAGCGAATGCGGCCAGCCCTGCCAGACCTGCCGCCACCGCTGCGGCTACCAGGCCATTGCGCCGGCCGGGCGCATCGACTACGACGAGTGCTTCCAGTGCCTGGATTGCGTCGTCATCCATGACAGCGAAGACCTGTGCGCGCCGTTGCTGCTGGAGCGCAAGCGTAGCAATTTCATTCCGATTGTGCGCGAAAGCGCGAGGGAGAGGGCATCATGAAGAGACGGACATTCCTGGCCGCGTCCATGGGCGTGCTGGCCGGCGCCGGGGGCGGGGCGGCTGCAAACGGCGCCCGGCTGTACACCGACGCTGCCCAGGCCTTCGGCACGACGGTGACGGTCACCGTGGTCCACACCGACGGCGCCGCCGCGCAGGCAGCGATGAGTGCGGCCCTGCACGAAGCCCAGTCCGTGGACCGCCTGATGTCGATTTACCATACCGCCAGCCAGGTCTACCAGCTGAACCGGGACGGCGTGCTGCGCGCTCCGGACGCGCGCCTGCTGCTGGTACTGGCGCAGGCGCGCGCGCTGTCGCAGATGACGGACGGCGCGTTCGACGTCACGGTACAGCCGCTGTGGCTGGCGTACGCGGAAGCCGCGCAGCGCGGAGCGCTCCCCGATGCTGCGGCGCTGCGCCAGGCGCGTGCGCTGGTGGGCTGGCGCCAGCTTGCGTTCCGGCGCGCCGAAGTGCGTTTCCTGCAGCCCGGCATGGCGCTCACACTCAACGGCCTGGCCCAGGGCTATGCCGCCGACCTGGCGCTGGCGGCGCTGCGCCGCCACGGCATCCGCAACGCGTTGCTGGATACGGGCGAATTCGCCGCCAGCGGCGCCAAGCCGTCCGGCACGCCGTGGACGCTGGGCATACGCGACCCGCGCGACGCGCAGGCTTGCACCGACATCCTGCTGGCGCGCGACCGCTGCATTGCCACCTCTGGCGACTACGAGTCCGTGTTTACACAGGACCGCGTGCACCACCACATCCTGGACCCTGAGCGCGGCGACTCGCCGCCCGAGCTGGCCAGCGCCACTGTGCTGGCGCCGTCCGCGCTGCTGGCGGACGGCCTGTCCACGGCGTTCATGGTGATGGGGGAGAAGAAGGCGCATGCGCTGGCCGGCCGCCTGCCCGGCATCGACCTGCTCACCGTGGACAAGCAGGGACACGCGCGCCGCACCGCCGGTTTCGCCGCCGCAGCGGGGCGCGCATGAGCCTTCTATTTCAGATGCGGCATCTTGCGGTAGATGGTGTTGCGCGAGACACCCAGCGCGCGCGCCGTGGCCGACACGTTGCCGCCGTGCGCCGCCAGCGTCTTCTGGATCAGCGAGTATTCCACGTCCTCCAGTCTAGCGCCGCTGGCCATCAGGTGCACATGCGCCGCCGCGCCCGGCGGCTCGGCGGCGCATGGCGGGTCTGCTGCGGCGATATCGTCGAGGAAGTCGTCCGGCATATGACGCTGCGAGATCTCGCGCTCGTCGCCCGCCATCACGATGGCCGTGCGCAGCAGATTGGTCAACTGGCGGAAGTTGCCCGGCCATTTGTGGCAGCGGAACAGCTGCAGCATCTCCGGCGCCACCGTGTAGTGCGTGCTGCCTGACTCGATGGCGATAATCTTCTTCACCACCGTTTCCAGGTCGGTGCGCTCGCGCAGCGGCGGCAGCTTCACCACCAGGCCGTTCAGGCGGTAGTAAAGGTCTTCCCGGAACAGGCCCTTGGCGATGCGCTCGCGCAGGTTGTGGTTGGTGGCGCAGATCACTTCCACGTTGACCGGGATGGATTTGCTGCTGCCCAGCGGCGTCACCATGCGTTCCTGCAGCACGCGCAGCAGCCTGGCCTGCAGGCTGTATGGCATGTCGCCGATCTCGTCCAGGAACAGCGTGCCGCCGTTGGCCTGCAGGATGCGGCCCACCGCGCCTTTTTTGCGGGCGCCGGTAAAGGCGCCATCCTCGTAGCCGAACAGTTCGGATTCGATCAGCGTTTCCGGGATCGACGCGCAGTTGACAGGGATGAACGGCCCCTGGCCGCGCGGCGAGTCGTTGTGGATGGCCTGGGCCAGCAACTCCTTGCCGGTGCCGGTTTCGCCCATGATCATGATGGGGATGTCCTTGCCCAGCACGCGCGTTACCTTGTCGATCACCAGTTCCAGCTGCGGATCGCCGGTGCGCAGGTACCGCAGGCCGGACAGCTTGCGCGCAGCGTTCGCCGCATGCAGCGCGGATGGCGGCGCTGCAGGCCGGCGCCGCCGCATCGCCCTCCTGCGGCGTGGCCAGCACATGCTGGAAGTGGCTGCTGCCCAGGCGCAGCTGGGCGCGGCCGTACACGCGCACGCCGTTGTGCATGCACAGGTTGAGCAGGCTGGGGGCGGCGGTACGATAGTGGTCGAACAGCGCGGACACAGGCAGGCCGAACAGCGAGTTGAAAGTGTGCGTCTGCAGCGCTGCGTAGCTCAGGCCCAGCTGGAACAGGCCACTGCGGTTGGCGGACAGGAAGCGCCCGCCGGGCGTGAAGGAGGCGATGCCCTCCATCAGCGTGCCGATGAATTCGGACCGCGTATGGAAGTGCAGCGTGATCGAATCTTCGAACGTGGCCTGGAACAGCTGGTTCTCTATCATCAGCGCAGACATGCGCACCAGCGCCATGGTGTGCTTGTGGTAGCTGCGCTGGTCGCCAGAGACGTCCAGCACGCCGACCACGTTGCCGTGGTGGTCGGTGATAGGCGCGGCGGAGCAGGTGAGGAAATGATTGGCCTGCAGGTAGTGCTGGTCCGCATGCACCAGGGCCGGGCTCTTTTCCGCGATGGCGGTGCCGATCGCATTGGTGCCCCGGCACTGCTCGGACCACGCCGCGCCGGGCTGCAGCGCCACGCGGTTGGCCTTCTCCAGAAAGTCGGCATCGCCCAGCGAATGCAGGATGACGCCGTTCGCATCGGTCAGCAGCACCATGTTGTGGGTGTTGATGATTTGCTGGTACAGCGTCTCCATGGCGGGCAGCGCATGGGTATGCAGCATCTTGTTCTGCTCTATCAGCAGCGACAGTTCGCTGTTGGGGAGCGCGCTTAATTCCAGCTTGCTTTCAGGGCAGAGCCCAAAGGCGAGCGAGCGCTCGTGCGAAGTACTGATGATGCCGGCCATATCTGGAGCGGCATTGGTGGCGGTTGGCTGGTACATATCTCCGATTCCTTTAATGGGCCGTCTGACGCGGCGTTTTTTTTACTGCCGGGTGTTGCTAAATGGAGCATTTGATCCGTTCTGGTACAGCCGGGACGGATCAAATGCCACGCCAGGGCCGTTAGCCGTGCCGTTTCCTTCTACTTAGCAAGCCTGATGCCATCACCTTACATGAACCTGAAATAGCGCTTGCCTATGGGACAGGGACTTGCTATAGTTCTGTCCCCGCGCTACTGAACTTCGCAGCGCAGGCGAAAAAGAGGGGGTTGACGAAGAAAGCGAAACGCTTCATACTCTTCCTTCTTCGCTGCTGACAAACAAAACGCTTTGTCAAGCGCAGCAGATCTTTAAAAATTAACAGTCGATAAGTGTGGGCGTTTGATGATGATGCCGGAGGCGCAAGCCTCTTAGCTCAAATTATTAAACGCTTACACAATATATTAAACGTGACCTTCGAAAGAAGGAATCGTCAGTATTTTGAGTGAGCGACCTCGATAGAGATATCGAAAAACAGAGATTGAACTGAAGAGTTTGATCCTGGCTCAGATTGAACGCTGGCGGCATGCTTTACACATGCAAGTCGAACGGTAACAGGGAGCTTGCTCCGCTGACGAGTGGCGAACGGGTGAGTAATATATCGGAACGTACCCAAGAGTGGGGGATAACGTAGCGAAAGTTACGCTAATACCGCATACGATCCAAGGATGAAAGCAGGGGACCGCAAGGCCTTGTGCTCCTGGAGCGGCCGATATCTGATTAGCTAGTTGGTAGGGTAAAGGCCTACCAAGGCATCGATCAGTAGCTGGTCTGAGAGGACGACCAGCCACACTGGAACTGAGACACGGTCCAGACTCCTACGGGAGGCAGCAGTGGGGAATTTTGGACAATGGGCGCAAGCCTGATCCAGCAATGCCGCGTGAGTGAAGAAGGCCTTCGGGTTGTAAAGCTCTTTTGTCAGGGAAGAAACGGGCGTGGCTAATATCCATGTCTAATGACGGTACCTGAAGAATAAGCACCGGCTAACTACGTGCCAGCAGCCGCGGTAATACGTAGGGTGCAAGCGTTAATCGGAATTACTGGGCGTAAAGCGTGCGCAGGCGGTTTTGTAAGTCTGTCGTGAAATCCCCGGGCTCAACCTGGGAATGGCGATGGAGACTGCAAGGCTAGAATCTGGCAGAGGGGGGTAAGAATTCCACGTGTAGCAGTGAAATGCGTAGAGATGTGGAGGAACACCGATGGCGAAGGCAGCCCCCTGGGTCAAGATTGACGCTCATGCACGAAAGCGTGGGGAGCAAACAGGATTAGATACCCTGGTAGTCCACGCCCTAAACGATGTCTACTAGTTGTCGGGTCTTAATTGACTTGGTAACGCAGCTAACGCGTGAAGTAGACCGCCTGGGGAGTACGGTCGCAAGATTAAAACTCAAAGGAATTGACGGGGACCCGCACAAGCGGTGGATGATGTGGATTAATTCGATGCAACGCGAAAAACCTTACCTACCCTTGACATGGAAGGAATCCCCGAGAGATTGGGGAGTGCCCGAAAGGGAACCTTTACACAGGTGCTGCATGGCTGTCGTCAGCTCGTGTCGTGAGATGTTGGGTTAAGTCCCGCAACGAGCGCAACCCTTGTCATTAGTTGCTACGAAAGGGCACTCTAATGAGACTGCCGGTGACAAACCGGAGGAAGGTGGGGATGACGTCAAGTCCTCATGGCCCTTATGGGTAGGGCTTCACACGTCATACAATGGTACATACAGAGGGCCGCCAACCCGCGAGGGGGAGCTAATCCCAGAAAGTGTATCGTAGTCCGGATTGTAGTCTGCAACTCGACTGCATGAAGTTGGAATCGCTAGTAATCGCGGATCAGCATGTCGCGGTGAATACGTTCCCGGGTCTTGTACACACCGCCCGTCACACCATGGGAGCGGGTTTTACCAGAAGTAGGTAGCTTAACCGCAAGGAGGGCGCTTACCACGGTAGGATTCGTGACTGGGGTGAAGTCGTAACAAGGTAGCCGTATCGGAAGGTGCGGCTGGATCACCTCCTTTCTAGAGTATGGCGCCACGCCAAACGCTCACACTTATCGGCTGTTGAAGATTAAGGAACAGTAATGGGGCTGTAGCTCAGCTGGTTAGAGCACCGTGTTGATAACGCGGGGGTCGTTGGTTCGAGTCCAACCAGCCCTACCAGTCTCATTGGTAATGCCATTGGGGGATTAGCTCAGCTGGGAGAGCACCTGCTTTGCAAGCAGGGGGTCGTCGGTTCGATCCCGTCATCCTCCACCACTGCATTTACTCAAGACTACGGGTTTTCGGTAAGTGTAGTAATCGTTCTTTAAAAATTTGGAAGAAGTAAAGATTTATTATTTTCGTTTGATCGCAAGATTAAACGAGGGTAGTGATTGTATGTATCAACAAACGCAACAACGTAGTACTTCTTGCTTTGTAACGGTTCTTTGTTAGTCGCAAGGAATCAATGTTATAGGGACAAGTGAATAAGTGCACATGGTGGATGCCTTGGCGATTACAGGCGATGAAGGACGTAGAAGTCTGCGATAAGCCTCGGGGAGCTGACAAACAAGCTTTGATCCGAGGATTTCCGAATGGGGAAACCCGGCCTTATAGGTCATTGCATGCTGAATACATAGGCATGCAAAGCGAACGCGGCGAACTGAAACATCTAAGTAGCTGCAGGAAAATAAATCAACCGAGATTCCCAAAGTAGTGGCGAGCGAAATGGGATGAGCCTGCATGATTTAGCATGACGCATAGTGGAACGCCCTGGAAATGGCGGCCATAGCGGGTGATAGCCCCGTACACGAAATGCGACGTGTGGAACTAAGTATGCGACAAGTAGGGCGGGACACGAGAAATCCTGTCTGAAGATGGGGGGACCATCCTCCAAGGCTAAATACTCGTAATCGACCGATAGTGAACCAGTACCGTGAGGGAAAGGCGAAAAGAACCCCGGGAGGGGAGTGAAATAGATCCTGAAACCGTGTGCATACAAACAGTAGGAGCGGACTTGTTCCGTGACTGCGTACCTTTTGTATAATGGGTCAGCGACTTACATTCAGTGGCAAGGTTAACCAGATTGGGGAGCCGTAGAGAAATCGAGTCCGAACAGGGCGCCAGTCGCTGGGTGTAGACCCGAAACCAAGTGATCTACCCATGGCCAGGTTGAAGGTGCGGTAACACGCACTGGAGGACCGAACCCACTAATGTTGAAAAATTAGGGGATGAGCTGTGGGTAGGGGTGAAAGGCTAAACAAACTTGGAAATAGCTGGTTCTCTCCGAAAACTATTTAGGTAGTGCCTCAAGTATCACCATCGGGGGTAGAGCACTGTTATGGCTAGGGGGTCATCGCGACTTACCAAACCATTGCAAACTCCGAATACCGATGAGTGCGAGCTTGGGAGACAGACGTCGGGTGCTAACGTCCGGCGTCAAGAGGGAAACAACCCAGACCGCCAGCTAAGGTCCCAAAGATTGGCTAAGTGGAAAACGAAGTGGGAAGGCTAAAACAGTCAGGATGTTGGCTTAGAAGCAGCCATCATTTAAAGAAAGCGTAATAGCTCACTGATCGAGTCGTCCTGCGCGGAAGATGTAACGGGGCTAAGCCAGTCACCGAAGCTGCGGATATGCGTAAGCATATGGTAGGAGAGCGTTCTGTAAGCCTGCGAAGGTGTCTTGTAAAGGATGCTGGAGGTATCAGAAGTGCGAATGCTGACATGAGTAGCGATAATGGGGGTGAAAAGCCCCCACGCCGTAAGCCCAAGGTTTCCTGTTCAACGTTCATCGGAGCAGGGTGAGTCGGCCCCTAAGGCGAGGCAGAGATGCGTAGCTGATGGGAAGCAGGTTAATATTCCTGCACCGTCGTATGATGCGATGGGGGGACGGATCGCGGAAGGTTGTCTGACTGTTGGAATAGTCAGTTTCTGCTTCATAGAAGGCACTTAGGCAAATCCGGGTGCGCAATTCAAGGGAGCGGGACGAGCGGACTTGTTCGCGTAGCAATCGGAAGTGGTTCCAAGAAAAGCCTCTAAGCTTCAGTCATACGAGACCGTACCGCAAACCGACACAGGTGGGCGAGATGAGTATTCTAAGGCGCTTGAGAGAACTCGGGAGAAGGAACTCGGCAAATTGGTACCGTAACTTCGGGAAAAGGTACGCCCCGGTAGCTTGGCTGATTTACTTCAGTAGGGCGAAAGGGTTGCAATAAACTGGTGGCTGCGACTGTTTAATAAAAACACAGCACTCTGCAAACACGAAAGTGGACGTATAGGGTGTGACGCCTGCCCGGTGCTGGAAGATTAAATGATGGGGTGCAAGCTCTTGATTGAAGTCCCAGTAAACGGCGGCCGTAACTATAACGGTCCTAAGGTAGCGAAATTCCTTGTCGGGTAAGTTCCGACCTGCACGAATGGCGTAACGATGGCCACACTGTCTCCTCCCGAGACTCAGCGAAGTTGAAGTGTTTGTGATGATGCAATCTACCCGCGGCTAGACGGAAAGACCCCATGAACCTTTACTGTAGCTTTGCATTGGACTTTGAACCAATCTGTGTAGGATAGGTGGGAGGCTTTGAAGCGGGGACGCCAGTTCCCGTGGAGCCAACCTTGAAATACCACCCTGGTTTGTTTGAGGTTCTAACCTTGGTCCGTGATCCGGATCGGGGACAGTGCATGGTAGGCAGTTTGACTGGGGCGGTCTCCTCCTAAAGTGTAACGGAGGAGTTCGAAGGTACGCTAGGTACGGTCGGACATCGTGCTAATAGTGCAATGGCATAAGCGTGCTTAACTGCGAGACCGACAAGTCGAGCAGGTACGAAAGTAGGACATAGTGATCCGGTGGTTCTGTATGGAAGGGCCATCGCTCAACGGATAAAAGGTACTCTGGGGATAACAGGCTGATTCCTCCCAAGAGTTCATATCGACGGGGGAGTTTGGCACCTCGATGTCGGCTCATCACATCCTGGGGCTGTAGCCGGTCCCAAGGGTATGGCTGTTCGCCATTTAAAGTGGTACGTGAGCTGGGTTTAAAACGTCGTGAGACAGTTTGGTCCCTATCTGCCGTGGGCGTTGGAAATTTGAAGGGGGCTGCTCCTAGTACGAGAGGACCGGAGTGGACGAACCTCTGGTGTACCGGTTGTCACGCCAGTGGCATTGCCGGGTAGCTAAGTTCGGAAGAGATAACCGCTGAAAGCATCTAAGCGGGAAACTTGCCTTGAGATGAGATTTCCCGGAGCTTTAAGCTCC
This sequence comes from Pseudoduganella sp. UC29_71, assembly GCF_042693265.1. NCBI lineage: Bacteria > Pseudomonadati > Pseudomonadota > Betaproteobacteria > Burkholderiales > Oxalobacteraceae > Pseudoduganella > Pseudoduganella sp. UC29_71. Next base: position 42,645 of record NZ_CP170549.1, read on the forward strand.
TTGAAGGGTCGTTCGAGACCAGGACGTTGATAGGCTGGGTGTGGAAGTGCAGTAATGCATTAAGCTAACCAGTACTAATTGCCCGTAAGGCTTGTCCCTATAACATTGATAAGTTGTAGGCGAGAAGTGCGCATGTTGTGCGTAGTTGATACGCAATCGCTACTAATAAATCTGAATTCTTCCAAATTTTGCTGTTGCGGCGCCCAAGCGCCGCAAAGCTGACAAGTCAAAGCCTGATGACCATAGCAAATCGGTCCCACCCCTTCCCATCCCGAACAGGACCGTGAAACGATTTTGCGCCGATGATAGTGCTGCAACCAGTGTGAAAGTAGGTTATCGTCAGGCTAGTTATATTAAAAAGCCCCATCAGCCTGAACGCGCTCAAGATCGCGCTCAGTGCCGGTGGGGCTTTTTTTCGTCTAGACTCCCCAAACAATGTCGTGCCCATCCGAAATGGCGGCGCGCAGCATCTCCAGCAAGGGAAACACGCGGGCCGCGAAGCCGATGTGCTGTTTTTCAACCAGCGCGGCGTCGTCTTCCAGCGCCTCGGTGGAGTGGGTCTTGTCCTGGTGGTGCTCAATGTCCTGGTCGGGGTGCAGCTTGCTGAGCGCGACTTCGTGCTCCAGTGCCGCCAGGGCGCCGGCCGCTTCGGCCGCCGTGATCACGCCGCGCGTGGGACTCTTGTTCAACAGCTCAAGAATGCGCTCGGCGTGCTCTTTGTACATCATGACCGCAGGAGAGGATTTGGATTTGAATGTGATCAACATGGCGCTTTCCCCACTCTTGTTGTGCGTGTTCAAACGATAACACGACTTCCTTAATCGCACATTAGTTCAGCTTGAATGAACGCATGAACGTATCGATCTCGTCGTCCAGCATGTGCTTCTCCCGACCTATCACAACCAGCTGATAGACCCGTTTGTCCCTGGCAATGAAGCGCCCGACCATGCGCAGCGGTTCGCCGTTGCGCGAGCCTTTCGCGTCCACGTCGATCGACTGCTGCTGGTGGCTCGCGCCGCCGGCCGAGGAGGCCGCGCTGGCCTGCTTCTCCGACGTGATGGTGCCGCCGATATTGGCCACCATGGTGGTTTTCATCGCCGTAATCGCAGCCTGCGCGCGGGCTGCGTCGGCCAGCTCGGCGGCCCCCACGGCAAAGGTCACGCCGTCCACTTCCGCCGCCGCCATCTGCATGTTCACCTTCTCGCCGCCGAGGCTGATGCTGCGCGTGTGCGTGGCCGGTTTGGACGGGAACAGCACGGCATAGGGCGCTTCCGTGCTGCGGAAGTCGCGCCAGTCGAATTTGGGGCTGCAGGCACTGAGCACGGCGGCAGTCAGTGCGGCGCCCGCGGTGAGACGCATGAGCGTGGCAATGTTGGTATGCATGCTGTGATGGTAGCAGGCGGCAAGCATTGGCGCTATCGCCGCTACAAATCGAGCAAGGCACGGCGAAACTGGATGGCCTGGCTTACGTGCGCCTCGGTAATGGCGGCCGACTGATCCAGGTCCGCCACGGTGCGTGCCACCCGCAAAATCCGGTGATAAGCGCGCGCCGACCAGTGGAACTTCAGCATGCTGGCGCGCAGCACCGCTTTGCCTGCCCGGTCCAGCCTGCAATAGCGCTCGATCTCGCGCGTGCCCATCAGCTGGTTGCTCTTGCCCTGGCGTGCCTGCTGGATGGCCCAGGCTTGCTGCACGCGCGCGGCGATGACGGACGAACTTTCGCCGTCCGGAGGCGCCTCCAGCTCCTCGGGCGAGAGCGGGTTGACCGAGAGCAGCAGGTCCATGCGGTCCAGCAGCGGACCGGAGATGCGGCCCTGGTAGCGCGAGATGACGTCGGGCGGGCAGCGGCACTGCCCGCCGGGATGGCCGTGGTAGCCGCAGGGGCAGCCGTTCATGGCCGCCAGCAGCTGGAAGCGGGCCGGGAAGTCGGCCCGGTGCGCGGCCCTGGAAATGGTGACGCGCCCCGACTCCATGGGCTCGCGCAGCACTTCCAGTACGCGCCGGTCGAACTCCGGCAACTCGTCGAGAAACAGCACGCCCCGGTGCGCCATTGAGATTTCGCCGGGATGCGGCACGCTGCCGCCACCCACCAGCGCCACGCCGGATGAGGTGTGGTGCGGCGACCTGAAGGGACGGGTCTTCCAGCTGGCGGCGCTGAATTCCCCGCTGAGCGACTGCACGGCGGCTGCCTCCAGCGCTTCCTCGTCCGTCATGGCGGGCAGCAAGCCGGGGAAGCGCGCCGCCAGCATGCTCTTGCCGGTGCCCGGCGGCCCCACCAGCAGCACGCTGTGGCAACCGGCCGCCGCCACTTCCAGCGCGCGTTTGACGGTGGCCTGGCCCTTGACGTCGGAGAAGTCCGGGTAGTCGGGCGGGAGTTCCGGCGCGGCGCCCAGGTGGCGCTGCAGCGTGCCGGCACCGTCGTGGCAGGCGAAGTGGGCGCACACCTGCGTCAGCGTGGTGGCGGGATAGACGTGCGCGTCGCGCACCAGCGCCGCCTCGTCGGCGTTGGCCAGCGGCAGGATGAAGGCGCGCCGGCTTTTGGCTGCGCCGCACGCGGCGCGGTGCATGGCGTAAGTCATGGCCAGCGCGCCGCGTATCGGGCGCAGTTCGCCCGACAGCGAGAGTTCGCCGGCGAATTCATAGTCGCGCAAGGGGGAGGTGGGAATCTGGCCGGAGGCGGCCAGGATGCCGAGTGCGATCGGCAGATCGAAGCGGCCGGATTCCTTGGGCAGGTCGGCCGGGGCCAGGTTGACGGTGATGCGCTGGGCCGGCATTTCGTAGCCGGCGTTGTGGATGGCCGCGCGCACGCGGTCGCGCGCTTCCTTCACTTCGGTTTCCGGCAGGCCCACCATGGCGAAGGCGGGGAGGCCGTTGGCCAGGTGGACTTCCACGCTGACTTCCGGGGCTTCCATGCCCGCCAGCGCGCGGCTTCTCAGAACGGCAAGGCTCATGGCGTCCTCCCTGCGGCAAAGCGCGATCAGCCATCTTAGCGCGCAAGCCGGAGGGCGTTTTGACGCCACGCAAGGCTGGCTTATTTTGGTGCGGCGGCCTTCGCTTCCAGTTCCGCCAGGCGCGTTTCCAGCGCTTCCAGCTTGGCGCGGGTCTTGGCCAGCACCTGCGCCTGGATGTCGAATTCCTCGCGCGTGACCAGGTCCAGCTTGGCGAAGCCCTGGGTCATCATCGATTTCACGTTTTTCTCGATGTCCTTGGCCGGCGAATTTTCGATGGCCTGGTTGATCTTGCCTTGCAAGTCGTTGAAGAAGTTGTTCATGTCCATGATATTTCCTAGGTGTGAGGCTGGCACGCACCATTCCGGTGCGATGCCTGTAAATTAAGCATTAATATGGTGCGGGATAATCGCCGCAACCCGCCGCCATGCAGGCAATTGCCACTAACTATCTTGCAAGCTTGCAAGAACTCAGCTGGCACGCATTCTGCTAAAGAGGTGTAGAACGCTTAGGCTTAGCCTGGATTTTAAACCGCAACCGCTACAAAAGTTCAAACTAAAGGATATCGCCATGAAATACATGACCAAGCACCTGACTCTTGCAGCAGCAATCACACTCGCGATGGCTAGTCTGGGAGCCGGTGTGGCCCGCGCGGAAGACGCGCCAGCGGCGAAACCGGACAACGAAGTGTCGTTCAACGCGGCACTGACCAGCGACTACCGCTATCGCGGCATTTCGCAATCCCGCCTGAAGCCGGCCTTGCAGGCAGGCGCCGACTGGGTGAACAATCCGACCGGCTTCTACGTCGGCACCTGGGCCTCCAGCATCAAGTGGATCGACGACGCGGGCGGCGACGTGAACCTGGAATGGGATATCTACGGCGGCAAGCGCGGCGACATCGGCGGCGGCTTCAGCTATGACGTGGGCGGCCTGTACTACTTCTACCCGTCGAATGGCCTGCATCCCAGCGCCAACACCTTCGAAGTGTACGGCGCGGTCAGCTACGGCCCGGCCACGCTGAAGTACTCGCACTCGACCACCAATCTGTTCGGCTTTGCCGACAGCAAGAACAGCGGTTATGTTGACGCTTCGGTGAACCAGGAAATCACCGACGGCTACATCCTGAACCTGCACGTGGGCCACCAGAAGGTGAAACACAACAGCGATTTCAGCTACACCGACTGGAAAGTGGGCGTGACCAAGGATTACGGCGTGGTCACCGTGTCGCTGGCCGCCGTCAAGGCCACCACCGACGTCTACACCTCGGCGCACAACGGCAAAGACCTGGCCAAGCTGGGCGCTGTGCTGACTGTTTCGAAAACTTTCTAAGCGAGGCTCCCATGAAACTGATTACCGCCATTATCAAGCCCTTCAAGCTGGATGAGGTCCGTGAGGCCTTGTCGGCGATTAACGTGCAGGGCATTACCGTCACCGAGGTGAAGGGTTTCGGCCGCCAGAAGGGACACACCGAGTTGTATCGCGGCGCTGAATACGTGGTCGACTTCCTGCCCAAGACCAAGATCGAAGCGGCGGTGGACGATGCCGTGGTCGAGCAGGCCATCGAAGCCATCGAAGGCGCGGCCCGCACCGGCAAGATCGGCGACGGCAAGATTTTTGTCTACAACCTGGAACAGGTTATCCGTATCCGCACCGGCGAAACCGGCAACGACGCTCTCTAAGCCTAAGGGGAACTTTGAAATGAAGAAAACGATAACAAAACTGCTGGCTGGGGCAGCTGTCCTGTTTGCCTTTAGCGCGTCTCTGCCGGGCTACGCGCAAGACGCCAAGCCTGCCGAGGCCGCCGCCAGTGCACCGGCCGCTGCTGCAGCGGCGGCTCCCGCAGCAGCGCCGGCCGCCGCGCCGGCTGCCGCTGCGCCAGCCGAAGCGCCAGCCGCTCCGGCGCCGGTGGCGAACAAGGGCGACACCGCCTGGATGTTCGTGTCCACCCTGCTGGTAATCCTGATGACCATCCCCGGCCTGGCCCTGTTCTACGGCGGCCTGGTACGCTCGAAAAACATGCTGTCCGTGCTGCTGCAGGTGTTCATGGTGTTCTCCCTGATCATCGTGCTGTGGTGCTGCTACGGCTACTCGCTGGCGTTCACCGAGGGCAACGCGGTGTACGGCAAGTTCGACCGCCTGTTCCTGAACGGCATCTGGGACCCTGTCAAGGGCGCCTTCAGCGTCGCCGCCACCTTCAGCAAGGGCGTGGTGATCCCCGAGTTCATCTATGTGGCTTTCCAGGGCACCTTCGCCGCCATCACCTGCGGTCTGATCGTCGGCGCCTTTGCCGAGCGCGCCAAGTTCACCGCCGTGCTGGCCTTCATGGTGCTGTGGTTCACCTTCTCTTATCTGCCTATCGCCCACATGGTCTGGTTCTGGACCGGCCCGGACGCGATCAAGGACGCCGCCACCGCCGCCGTTGAAGGCGCGAAAGCCGGCTTCATCTTCCAGAAAGGCGCGCTGGACTTCGCCGGCGGCACCGTGGTGCACATCAACGCCGCCGTGGCGGGCCTGGTGGGCGCCATCATGATCGGCAAGCGCGTCGGCTACGGCCGCGAATCCATGGCCCCGCACTCGCTGACCATGACCATGGTCGGCGCCTCGCTGCTGTGGGTGGGCTGGTTCGGCTTCAACGCCGGTTCGGCCCTGGAAGCGGGCGACATCGCCGCGCTGGCCTTCATCAATACCCTGCTGGCCACCGCCTGCGCCACCGTGTCGTGGGTGTTCGGCGAATGGATCGCCAAGGGCAAGCCTTCCATGCTGGGCGGCGCGTCCGGCGCCGTGGCCGGCCTGGTGGCCATCACCCCGGCGGCCGGTTTTGTCGGCCCGATGGGCGCGCTGGTGATCGGCCTGCTGGCCGGCATCGTCTGCCTGTGGGGTGTGAACGGCCTGAAACGCCTGATCGGCGCCGACGACTCGCTGGACGTGTTCGGCGTGCACGGCGTGGGCGGTATCCTGGGCGCCATCCTGACCGGCGTGTTCGCTGCGCCATCGCTGGGCGGCCAGGGCATCTTCGACTACGTTGCCAACAAGGCATCGGCCGACTACTCCATCAGCGGCCAGGTGATCACCCAGCTGACCGCCGTCGGCATCACCATCGCCTGGTCGGCCATCGTGTCCGTCGTCGCCTACAAGCTGGTGGACATCGCCATCGGCCTGCGCGTGCCGGAAGAAGAGGAACGCGAAGGCCTGGACATCACCAGCCACGGCGAATCGGCATATCACGCATAAACGACGCCGGTTTTTCGCTGAATTTGCAGCAAAAGGCGCCCTCCGGGGCGCCTTTTTGCATTTCCCGGCCTTTAAATTGGCGTTTTTGCCCCGATTTGGGGAGCTCGCACGGTAAGATTAGACAGTTTCCCCAGTTGTTAAGGATGTAGCCATGGTTCCCCACCTCGTCACGGCCCTGACCGGACCGCTGCTCGACCTCGAAGAAAAAATCCTGGCCGCCACGCCGGCCATTGAGCGCTGGTTCCGCCTCGAGTGGCAGGAACATACGCCGCCGTTCTATTGCTCGGTGGACTTGCGCAATGCCGGCTACAAGCTGGCCCCGGTCGACACCAATCTGTTCCCGGGCGGCTTCAACCACCTGGCCAGCGAGATGCTGCCGCTGTCCGTGCAGGCCGCCATGGCCGCCATCGACAAATACTGCCCGGATGCGCGCAACCTGCTGCTGATCCCGGAAGTGCACGACCGCCACCCGACCTATCTGGAAAACGTGGCGCGCCTGATGCAGATCTTCCGCCAGACCGGCTTGCACGTACGCCTCGGGACGCTGAACCCGGAGATCACCCAGCCGACGCCGCTGGCATTGCCTGACGGGAATATGCTGGTCATCGAGCCGCTGGTCCGTTCGAGCAACGGCCGCCGCCTGGGCCTGAAGGATTTCGACCCCTGCACCATTTTGGTGAACAATGACTTGTCGGCCGGCATACCGGACATTTTGCAGAACATCCACGAGCAGAGCCTGCTGCCGCCGCTGCACGCCGGCTGGGCGCTGCGCCGCAAGAGCAACCATTTCACCGCCTATGATGAGGTGGTCAAGAAGTTCGGCAAGCTGATCGGCGTCGACCCGTGGATGCTCAATCCTTTCCACGCCAAGTGCGGCGAGGTGGATTTCCACAGCGGCGAGGGCCTTGATTGCCTGGCCTCCAATGTGGACGCGGTGCTGGCCAAGATCCGCAAGAAGTACAAGGAATACGGCATCAAGGACCAGAAACCGTTCGTCATCATCAAGCCGGACGCGGGCACCTATGGCAAGGGCATCATCTCGATCCGCGACGCGGCCGAGCTGAAGGACCTGTCGGCGGCGCAGCGCGACAAGATGGCAGTCATCAAGGACGGGCGCGTGGTGTCGGACCTGAATATCCAGGAGGGCGTGCCCACTTTCGAGTCCATCAAGGACGCGGTGGCCGAGCCGGTGGTGTACATGATAGACCGCTACGTGGTGGGCGGTTACTACCGTGTGCACGCCGAGCGCGGCGTGGACCAGAACCTGAACGCGCCCGGTTCGCAATACGTGCCGCTGGCCTTCGCGCAGCAGCACGCGGTGCCGGACCTGCGCGCCAAGCCGGGGACGGCGGCGCCGAACCGCTTCTATGTGTACGGCGTGGTGGCGCGCCTGGCGCTGCTGGCGGCGTCGTTGGAGATGGAGCGCACTGATCCGAATCCGGAAGTGTATTGAGGCGCGGCGGGTTACGCTACGCTAACCCGCCCTACGGGCCTCCCGGCTTGCCGGTGCGTCCGGCCAAACTCGGCTAAAATCAGGCATTACCTCGACTGGACGCGCCCATGAAAATTGCATTCCTTGCCGATCCGCTGGCAGGCTTCAAGACCTACAAGGATTCGACTTACGCCATGATGGTGGAGGCGGCCCGCCGCGGCCACGCGGTGTACGCTTTTGAACAAAAGGACCTGGCGCTGACCGGGGGCAAAGTGACGGCCCTGGTGTCGCACATCACGCTGACCGGCGACGCCTACGACTGGTTCCGCGCCTCGCCGCAGGAGGAGACCGGCCTGGATGCGTTCGACGCGGTCATCCAGCGCAAGGACCCGCCGTTCGACATGGAATACGTGTACGGCACCTATCTGCTGCAGCTGGCCGAGAAGCAGGGCGCGCGCGTGTTCAACAAGCCGTCCGCCATCCGCGACCATAACGAAAAGCTGTCCATCGCCCAGTTTTCTCAGTTCACCGCGCCCACGCTGGTCACCTCCAGCGAAGCGCGCCTGCGCGCCTTCCACGCCGAGCACGAGGACGTGATTCTCAAGCCGCTGGACGGCATGGGCGGCACCGGCGTGTTCCGCGTCAAGTCCGACGGCTTGAACCTGGGCGCCATCATCGAAACGCTGACCGCCAATGGCAAGACCACCATCATGGCGCAGCGCTACATCCCCGAGATCGTCAAGGGCGACAAGCGCATCCTGGTGATCGACGGCAAACCGGTGCCGTATTCGCTGGCGCGCATCCCGCAGGCGGGCGAAGTGCGCGGCAACCTGGCCGCCGGCGGCACCGGCGTGGCCCAGCCGCTGACCGCGCGCGACCTGGAAATTGCCGAAACCCTTGGCCCGGTACTGGCGGCGCGTGGACTGTTGCTGGTAGGATTAGATGTCATTGGCGACAACCTGACCGAAGTGAACGTCACCAGCCCGACCTGCTTCCAGGAGATCACGCAGCAGACCGGTTTCCAGGTGGCGGCCATGTTCATCGACGCGGTCGAGGCCCACAGCCAGGCGGCACAGGTATAAGAAGGCGAATATGGTAGGCATACTGCTTATGACGCACGCGCCGCTGGGCCAGGCTTTCATCGCGGCCTGCAACCACGTGTTTCGCGGCGTGACGGAACGGCTGGAAGCGATCGACGTGGTGGCGGACCAGGACCTGGAGGAGGTGCAGGGCCTGGCGGCTTCCGCCATCAAGCGCCTGGACGAGGGCGACGGCGTGCTGGTGATCACGGACGTGAAAGGCGGCACGCCCGCCAATTGCTGCAACAAGCTGGCCGACGCGGGCCGGGTCGAGGTGATCGCGGGCATCAGCCTGCCGATGCTGCTGCGCGCCATCACCTACCGCCGCGATACGCTGGACGTGGTAGTGGAAATGGCCCTGGCCGGCGCGCAGAGCGGCGCCGTCAGGGTGGACAACCGGATCAGGGTGGTTTAGCCCTATTTTGAGACGACTATAAAAAATGATTCAACAAGAACTCGAAATTATCAACAAGCTCGGTCTGCATGCGCGCGCATCCGCTAAATTCACCCAACTGGCAGCAAAGTACAAAAGCGACGTCTGGCTCACCCGCAACGCGCGCCGCATCAACGCCAAGTCCATCATGGGCGTGATGATGCTGGCAGCCGGCAAGGGCGCCAAAGTGACGCTGGAGGCCGACGGCGCCGACGAGAGCGATTGCATCGCCGCCTTGTCCGCGCTGGTCAACGACAAGTTCGGCGAAGGCGAGTAAATGCCGGATGACCGCAGCCATTTCCGCTCTCTGACAGGTCCGCCCATGGCATCGTTCACCCTCCACGGTATTCCTGTTTCACGCGGCATCGCCATCGGCCGCGCGCATCTGCTGGCGCCGGCGGCGCTGGACGTTAAGCACTACCTGGTGCCGGAAGAGCACCTGGAGGCCGAAGTGGTGCGCCTGCAGGAGGCGCTGGCCGCCGTGCACCGCGAGCTGCAAACGCTGTGGAACGAACTGCCGAAGGACGCGCCGACCGAGCTGGGCGCCTTCATCGACGTGCACGCGCTGATCCTGTCCGACCCGCTGATCTCCGAAGCGCCGCTGGACATCATCCGCACCCGCCACTACAACGCCGAGTGGGCGCTGCTGACCCAGATCGACGAGCTGTCGGCGCAGTTCGACGAAATCGAAGACCCCTACCTGCGCGAGCGCAAGGCCGACATCCAGCAGGTGGCCGAGCGCGTGCTGAAGGTGCTGATGGGCAGCGAGCCGCTGCCGGCCAAGGGCGTTGCGGGCGACGACGATTTCCAGGCCCAGATGATCGTGGTGGCGCACGATATTTCGCCGGCCGACATGCTCAAGTTCCGCGACCGCTCCTTCATCGGCTTCGTCACCGACGTGGGCGGCCAGAACTCGCACACGGCCATCGTGGCGCGCAGCCTGGACATCCCGGCGGCGGTCGGGATGTCGCAGGCCTCCACGCTGATCGAGCAGGACGACTGGATCATCATCGACGGGGACGCCGGCGTGGTGATCGCCAATCCGAGCGCGCTGGTGCTGGAGCAGTACCGCGAACGCCAGGCCACGCAGGCGCGCGCGCGCAAGAAGCTCAACAAGCTGAAGAAAACCGCGGCGGTGACCAAGGACGGCACCGTCATCACGCTGCTGGCCAATATCGAGCTGCCGGAGGATACGGCGGCCGCCATGGAGGCCGGCGCCAACGGCGTGGGCCTGTTCCGCTCCGAATTCCTGTTCATGGGGCGCGATGCGCGCATCCCGTCCGAGGACGAGCAGTTCGAGCAGTACAAGAAAGCCGTGGTGGCCATGAAGGGCCGCCCGGTCACCATCCGCACGCTGGACATCGGGGCCGACAAGCCGCTCGACCAGTCCGAGCACACGGCGCTCAATCCGGCGCTGGGCCTGCGCGCCATCCGCTACTGCCTGGCCGAGCCGCAGATTTTCCTGAGCCAGCTGCGCGCCATCCTGCGCGCCTCCGCCTTCGGCAAGGTGCGCATCCTGATCCCCATGCTGGCGCACGCCTTCGAGATCGACCAGTCGCTGGCGATGATAGAGCAGGCCAAGAACCAGCTGCGCGAGGCCGGCGTGAAGTTCGACCCGGACGTGGAAGTGGGGGCCATGATCGAAATCCCGGCCGCCGCCCTGGCGCTGCCGATGTTCGTCAAGCGCATGGACTTCCTATCCATCGGCACCAACGACCTGATCCAATATACGCTGGCGATCGACCGGGTTGATTATGAGGTGGCGCACCTTTACAATCCTCTGCATCCCGCAGTGCTGCAGCTGATCGCCATGACCATCTCGGCCGGCCACAAGGCCGGCATCGACGTGGCCGTGTGCGGCGAAATGGCGGGCGACGTCAAGCTCACCCGCCTGCTGCTCGGCATGGGGCTGCGCGAGTTCTCCATGCATCCGGCGCAGCTGCTGTCGGTCAAGCAGGAGATCCTCAACAGCGACCTGAATCTGATCGTGCCGCAAACCCGCAAGGTGCTGCGCTCGATGGAGCCGGGCGCCATTGCCGACGCCGTGGCCGCACTGCAGGCGATGTAACAACAATAACGCAAGCCTGCGGAACCCATCCTCGCGGTTCCGCATTGATCATTGGCCCGTGGGGCCGCGCAGTATTTATTCTGACCACCCATGCCTTCCATAGGAATCGTATCGCCGAAAACCATGCATTTCGCGGAGCCGCTGCAGCTGCAAAGCGGCGCACAGCTGCGCGACTATATGCTCATGTATGAAACCTACGGCACCCTGAACGCGGACAAATCGAACGCGGTCCTGGTGTGCCACGCACTGAACGCCTCCCATCACGTGGCCGGCGTGTATGCCGACCAGCCCAAGAACGTGGGCTGGTGGGACAATATGGTCGGTCCCGGCAAGCCGCTCGACACCGACCGCTTCTTCGTCATCGGCGTGAACAACCTGGGCTCGTGCTTCGGCTCGACCGGGCCGATGCACAACAATCCGGCCACCGGCAAGCCCTATGGCGCCGCCTTCCCCGTGGTGACGGTGGAGGACTGGGTGGCCGCGCAGGCGCGCCTGGCCGACCAGCTCGGGATCACCCAGTTCGCCGCCGTCATGGGCGGCTCGCTGGGCGGCATGCAGGCGCTGGCCTGGTCCATCATGCATCCGGACCGCCTGCGCCACTGCGTGGTGATCGCCTCCACGCCCAAGCTGTCGGCGCAGAACATCGCCTTCAACGACGTGGCGCGCACCGCCATCCTGACCGACCCGGACTACCGCGGCGGCGACTTCTACGAGCACGGCGTGGTGCCGAAGAACGGCCTGAAGGTGGCGCGCATGATAGGCCACATCACCTATCTGTCGGACGACGACATGGCCGAGAAGTTCGGCCGCAAGCTGCGCGGCGTGGAGGACTACAAGTTCGGCTTCGGCATCGATTTCGAGATCGAGTCCTACCTGCGCTACCAGGGCGACAAGTTCTCCGAGTACTTCGACGCCAACACCTATCTGCTCATTACCAAGGCGCTGGACTATTTCGATCCGGCGCGCCGCCATGGCGGCGACCTGGCCAAGACGCTGGCCGGCACCAAGGCCAAGTTCTTCCTGGCTTCCTTCACCACCGACTGGCGTTTTTCGCCGGAACGCAGCCGTGAAATCGTGCAGGCACTGATCAGTAACCGGCGCGAAGTCACCTACGCCGAGATCGACGCGCCGCACGGCCACGACGCCTTCCTGCTGGAAGATGAACGCTACATGAGCATGGTGCGCGCCTACTACGAGCGCGTGTGGAAAGAACAGCAGAAGGAACTGGCATGACATTCGATGATTTGAGCAGCGCGCGGCCGGACCTGGCCTTTATCGCCCATTGGGTGGGGCAGGGCGCGCACGTGCTGGACGTGGGCTGCGGCGACGGCGTGATGATGGACTACCTGCAAAGCGACAAGCGCTGCAGCGGCTACGGCATCGAGATCGCCGACGACAAGGTCCTGGAAAGCACCCGGCGCGGCGTGCAGGTGATCCAGCACGACATGGAAAACGGCCTGGGCCTGTTCGGCGACAATTCCTTCGACACGGTGCTGTGCCTGTCCTCGCTGCAGATGATGAAGCATGTGGAGCCGCTGCTGCGCGACATCGTGCGGGTGGGGAAGGAAGCCATCGTCTCCTTCCCCAACTTCGCCTACTGGCCGCACCGCGTGGCGCTGCTGAAAGGCCGCATGCCGGTGTCCGAGTCGCTGCCCTACGAGTGGTACGACACGCCCAACGTGCGCTGCGCCACCATCAGCGACTTCCGCGAACTGGCGGAAGAGGTGGGCCTGGAAGTGATGGAATGCGTGGCGCTGGCCGAAGGCCGGATCGTCACCGTGCTGCCCAACCTGCGCGGCGAGCTGGCAGTGTTCCGCCTGCGTAAGAAGACGGCGCACTGATGGCGCAGGCCGGCGCCAACCTCCAAGGCCCGTCCGGCTGGCGCGCGTACTTCAACGCGCGCGTGCTGGCGGTGCTGTTCCTGGGCTTCAGCTCCGGCCTGCCGCTATACACCCTGCTGTATCTCACCCAGGCCTGGCTGGCCAAGTCCGGCCTGGGGTTGAAGGAACTCGGCCTGTTCGCGGTCGTGATGTTCCCCTACACCTTCAAGTTCCTGTGGGCGCCCTTCATGGACCGCTACACGCTGTGGCGCGCCCTGGGGCGGCGGCGCGGCTGGATGGCGCTGACCCAGCTGGCGCTGTTCCTGTGCATGGGCGCCATGGGCATGCTGGACCCGCGCGAACAGCTGGCGCTGGTGGCCGCCGCCGTGGTGGCGGTGGCCTTCCTGTCCGCCAGCCAGGACGTGGTGATCGACGCCTACCGGCGCGAGATCCTGTCCGACAGCGAACAGGGACTGGGCGCGGCCGTCATCGTCAACGCCTACAAGGCCGCCAGCCTGGTGCCCAGCGCCATCGGCCTGGTGCTGGCCGACACGCTGCCCTGGGCCACCGTGTTCTGGATCGTGGCGGCCTTCATGCTGCCGGGCCTGGCATGCACCCTGCTGGCGAAGGAGCCGGCTGTGTACGGCGAACCGCCGCGCAACTTGCAGCAAGCCATCATCCTGCCGTTCCGCGAATTCATCGAGCGCGACGGCTGGCGCAAGGCGCTGCTGATCGTCGGCTTCATCCTGCTCTACAAGATCGGCGACAGCATGGCCACTGCGCTGTCCACCAAGTTCTTCCTCGACCTGGGCTTTTCCACCAAGCAAATCGGCTTGGCGGCCAACGCCACCGGCCTGTGGGCCAGCCTGGCCGGCGGCATCGTCGGCGGCGTGTGGATGGTCAAGCTGGGCATAAACCGTGCGTTGTGGGTGTTCGGCGTGCTGCAGGCGCTGGCCATCCTGGGCTTCGCCTGGCTGGCCAAGGCCGGGCCAGACACCACGCTGCTGGCGGCCGTGTTCGGCTTTGAAGCGTTCGCCAGCCTCGGCCTGGGCTCGGCCGCGCTGGTGGCGTTCATTTCGCGTTCCACCGACCCGCGCTACACTGCTACCCAATACGCACTGTTTTCCAGCCTGGCCGCCGTGCCGCGCACGTTCATCAACGCCTCCGTAGGGTTCGTTGTGTCACAGACCGGCTGGTTTAATTTCTTTATACTGTGCTTTTTGCTGGCAGCGCCCGCGATGATGATGCTGCCGAAAATCGCCCCATGGAATAGCAGACAATGAACTACCCGAACATGAAACCCTTGCTGCTGGCGCTGGTGTTCTCCTGCGCCGGCCTTGGCCTGCCGGCCAGTGCGGCTGCCCCTGCCCCTGCTGCCGCCCAGGACGGCATCCCCGTCACCAGTATGTCCAAGCTGCGCGGCCTGGCCAGCGCGGAGGAGTTCGACGCCCAGTCCAGGCAGCAATACCTGCAGCTGATGAGCGAAGCCCAGAAAAAGGGCGCTCTGGTGCCCGACAGCGACCCGCAAGTGGTGCGCCTGCGCGCCATCGCGCGCCGCATCGTGCCCTTCGCCACGCGCTGGAACCCGGACGCGGCGAACTGGAAATGGCAGGTCAACCTGCTGGACGCGCCCACCGTCAACGCTTTTTGCATGCCGGGCGGCCGCATCGCCTTCTACAGCGGCATCCTCACCAAGCTGAACCTGACCGACGATGAAGTGGCCATGGTCATGGGCCACGAAATCGCCCACGCGCTGCGCGAACACGCGCGGGCGCAGGCCGGCAAGACCGCCACCACGTCCGCGCTGACGCGCCTGGCCGGCGCCGGGCTATCGGCCTATTTCGGTGTCGATCCGCGCCTGGGTGAAGTGGGTAGCAGCGTGGTGACGCAGGGTCTGGCGCTCAAGTATTCGCGCGACGACGAGCGCGAGGCCGACCTGGTCGGCATGGACCTGGCGGCGCGCGCCGGCTACGATCCGCGCGCCGGCGAAGTGCTGTGGCAAAAAATGGGCAAGCAGAGTTCCGGCGCGCCGCCGGCCTTCCTGTCCACCCACCCGGCGGGCAAGGAGCGCATCCAGCGCATGAACGAATCGCTGCCGCTGGTGATGCCGGTGTACGCGCGCGCCAAGGGCGTGCAGCAGGCATCGCTGCCGCCGTACCGCACCACCCCAGCGCCGAACTGACATGCCGTTGCGCGACAAGGCGCAGCGCCAGCCGGCGCTGCCGTTGCCGATCCGGGACGGCGTGGCGCCCAGCTATCTGTGGCTGCCCGAGGGCAGCTGGGCCAATATGCTGGACTTCCTGGTGGAGCGCTACCCGGCTGTGAGCGCGGATGCGTGGCGCGAGCGCATGGCGCGCGGCGACGTGGTGGACGGCGAAGGCCGGCCGCTGCAGCCGTCCAGCCGCTACCGGCGCGGCATGCGCATCTTCTACTACCGCGAGCTGGAGCAGGCCGAGACGCCGATCCCCTTCCAGGAAGAGATCCTGTTCCAGGACGAGCACCTGGTGGTGGTGGACAAGCCGCACTTCCTGCCCATGATTCCCACCGGCCGCTTCCTGCACGAGACGCTGCTGGTGCGGCTGAAGAAGAAGCTGAACTTGCCGGACCTGACGCCCATCCATCGGCTGGACCGCGAAACGGCGGGCGTGGTGGTGTTCTCGTCCAATATCGCCAGCCGGGGTGCGTTCCAGTCGCTGTTCCAGAAGCGCGAAGTGCAGAAGGAATATGAGGCGCTGGCGCCGCGCCTGCATGGGCGCGCGTTCCCGTTCACCTACCGCAGCCGCATGGTCGATGGCGAGAAGTTCTTCGTCATGAAGGAGGAAGAGGGCGAGCCGAATTCGGAGACCGTGATCGATGTGATCGAGCACGGCTATGCGGGCGGGGACGCCACCCTGTACCGGCTATGGCCGCACACCGGCCGCAAGCACCAGCTGCGCCTGCACCTGGCCTCGCTCGGCATTCCCATCGTGAACGATGCGTTCTATCCGGTGGCGCTGCCGTGCAAGCAGGATGACGTGTCGCAGCCGCTCAAGCTGCTGGCGCGCTCGATTACCTTCCCCGATCCGGTGAGCGGCGGCATCCGTCACTACGAAAGCCGCCGCACGCTGTAGCGGATCAGGCCAGGCCGGCCATGTTGTCGACGGTGGGCGAGCCCACCACCATGATCAGGTGCGCGCCCGGATTGGTGTAAATATGATGGCCGCCCAGCAGGTCGCTGATGGCGTTCAGGCCCAGCGTCAGTACATTCAGCAGCGTGACTTCCTGCCAGCCGCCGGTGCCGGTCAGGTCGATATGCGCGCTGCTGGAGCCTTCTATGGTGAGCAGACTGTAGCCAGGGACAATGGACGAGGGCAAATTGAGGTCCCCCAACGCGGCCAAACTGCCCAGCTTAAGCGTGACGTCGCTGCCCAGCGCGAAGGATTCAAAGTTCTTGATCCTACCGGCTGCATCGGCCAGGTTGAGGGAGTTGATCAGCATCAGCGTATCCTGTCCTGCACCACCGTCGAGGTAGCCGGCGGCGCCGCCCACCAGGCCAACGCCATCGTTGCCGGCTCCGGCAATCAGTACCGTGCTGGCTGTGGCGGTGTAGGAGGCGCCGGTGCTGCTGCCGAACCAGGTCGGGCCGGTGCCGGAAATGTGAGGGTTGGTCGCCACGTTGCCGGCCAGGTCGGCGACGCGCAGCGCGATCCGGCCGCTGCTGTCGAGCGCGACACCGCTCGCGGTCCAGGTGCCATCTGCGGCCGTTGCCAAACTCCAGTCCGTGCCGTTGACGGAGTACTGGATTACTTCGCCCGCCAACAGCGTGCCCCCGTAGCTGCCGCTAATAGTCGTAGCGCTTGAGCTGAAACCGCTGGCGCCCAGCACCGCCGCCGTCGGCGCAACGCGGTCCAGCTTCAGGTCGAAGGCGAGGCTGCCGGCGCTGCTTTCCTGGCCTGCGACGTTGTACTGCTTGACCAGGATCTTGCCTGCTTCGTAGGTGCCGTCGTTCGGGATCTCGAAGACGACGTTGCCGCCGTCGGCATGCTGTTCGGACGAGTAGGTCTCGCCGCCGTCCAGCGAGTACTTCCAGAAGCTGGCGGTGATGCCGCTCACCGTGATGGTGGCGTTGCTCGTGATGCCGTCGCCGGCCGCGCCGGTTTCAGTGATGGCCAGCGTTGGCGCCAGCGGAATCACCTGGCTCTCGCTATTGATCAGGAAGCTCAGCAGCGCGCCTTCATTGGCGTACGAATTGTGCGCCATGTCCCACACATTGCCGGCGCTGTGGATCGAATAGGTGCCGCCGGCGGTCAACGGCTGGGCCAGATTGATGGTCAGCACATGCGTTTCGGCGTCGTACGTCAGGTAGTTATAGTCCGGCACTTGCTCGCCCGTGGGCGGCGGCGTTTCGAAGATGATTTCCACGCCGGATTCGCTCTGGTCTTTCCGGATCACGACGCCGTCGCTGGAAGACCAGTCGATGTCTTCGCTGAAGGTGAGCGTGATGGTCTTCAGGCCGGGATCGACCGCCGGGCCGTTGTTGACCGGCGCGGTGTGGCTGATCAGCGGGCCGGTGGTGTCGATGGTGATGTCGAGCGCCGTTCCGGTGGCCGCGCCGCGCACGCCGAGCGCGTCGCTGGCGTAGGCCACCAGGTGGTGTTCGCCTTCGGAGAGCGAATGCTCGCCATCGACCGTGATATCGATGCTGCCGCCGTACATGCCGAAGTCGGAAGCGGTCAGCGTATGCGTGCCGACCACCGTCTCGTTGGCCTCGTCGTAGATCTTGATGATGTCGCCCGCGATCAGGCCCGCTACGCTGCGGATGTCGAGGTGGACGGTCGGCGTGTCGTCCCTGGTCAGGCCGTCGTTCGGATGCGAGTCGGTGTCGCTATCGCTGTCCAGCGTCACGGCGAGGCTGGCCAGAGAGCCGGGCTTGCGCGTGTAGGTAACCGTGTTCCATTCGCCGCTGCCGTAGTTGCCCGCGCCATCCTTCACTGCTGCCGGGTTCAGCGCCACGTCGCCGCCCATCAGGCCTTCATTGCCCATGGTGAGGATGGCGGTCCAGGTCTTGCCGTCGGCGGAGGCTTCCAGGCTGCTGACAGAACTGTTGTGCTTGCCGAACGCTTCCGTGGTCAGTCCGGTCACTTTCTCGGAGAACACCACGGTCAGCCGCGCCGATTCGCCCACGCTGAGCGCTTCCTTGTCCAGCGAAATGCTGGCAATGGCGGGACCGGTGGTGTCGTAGGTGTATGCGTGGCTGAGCGCTTCCGTGCTTACGCCGGCGCTGTTGCTCACGCGCGCGCGCAAGGTGCCGCTGGCCGCGATGGTGGCGTCGTAGCTCCAGCTGTTGCCGTCCACCGTGGCCGCGTGCCAGGTGCTGCCGTCGATCGATACTTCCACCTTCTCGCCGCTGTGCAGTGCGCCCTGGAAGGTGCCGTTGAAGTGCTGCGCCGCGATATTGGTGACAAAGGGGCCTTCGCTGCCCCAGCTGGACATGGACAGCGTGTCCACCACCGCCGTCGGCGCTGGCACTTGCACCACCGGCGCGCTGACGGCGAAATTCAGTTTGGTCGCATCCGCCAGGCCGGCATAGCTCAGGCCGGACTCGCCCAGCAGCACGCCGCTACCCATCTGCACGCTGTAGCTGACGCCCGCTTTCAGGTCGGAACTCAGGTTGATGGTGACCTGGTTGCCATTAATCGTCACCTGGCTGGCATCCGAAATGCTGACCGTGCGCGTGTCCGTCGCCCCCACCAGGCGCGTGTGCATCAGGCCGTCCCGGCCCATGTACGTCTGCGTGGCGCCGTCGCTGATGGTGATGTAGCCGCTGCCGGCGTGCACCGCCGCGCTGAAGTTCAGCACGATGTTGGCGCTGGCGCTGACGGCGCCGGCATTGTCGGCGGGCGTGGCGGAAGTGAGTACCGGTGCGGGCACCGTGGAGGTGACGAGGGTCATAGGAATGGAAAAGGCAGAGGCAGGAGCGCTACCGTATAGTATCAATAAAGTAGCGCCAAAGCATCATATTTTACATATGGGAAATATCAATGCGGGTGGTAGTCAATGATGAGCGGCGCATGGTCCGAGAAGCGCTCATCCTTGTAAATCGCCACCTGGTGCGCCTTGCTGGCGATGCCCTTGGTTGCCACATGGTAGTCGATACGCCAGCCCACGTTCTTCGCATACGCCTGGCCGCGGTTGCTCCACCAGGTGTACTGCTCTTCGCGCTTGTCCAGGCCGCGGTGCACGTCGACAAAGCCCACTTCGTCGAACACGCGGGTCAGCCAGGCGCGCTCCTCGGGCAGGAAGCCGG
This sequence comes from Pseudoduganella sp. UC29_71, assembly GCF_042693265.1. Classification (NCBI taxonomy): domain Bacteria; kingdom Pseudomonadati; phylum Pseudomonadota; class Betaproteobacteria; order Burkholderiales; family Oxalobacteraceae; genus Pseudoduganella; species Pseudoduganella sp. UC29_71. The sequence continues at coordinate 61,942 of NZ_CP170549.1, forward strand.
AGTTCTTCTTGTTGCCCTTCCAGTTTTTCAGGTCGATTTCGTGGTGGGCGATATTCCAGTCGCCGCAGATGACCACCTCGCGGCCTTCCGCGTGCAGCTGTTTCAGGTGTTCAATGAACAAGTCCATGAAGCGGAACTTGGCTTCCTGGCGCTCCGGGCCGGACGAGCCGGACGGGCAGTAGACGGAAATGACGGTCAGCGGGCCGAAGTCGCAGCGCACGTAGCGGCCTTCGGCGTCGAATTCCGGGCTGCCGAAGCCGATCAGCACCGCATCCGGCGCGATCTTGCTGTAAATGCCAGTGCCGGAATAGCCTTTCTTCTCGGCGTAGTGGAAGTGGCCATGGTAGCCGCCGGGGTTGAGGAACTCGGGCGTCATGTCGGTCGCGACGGCTTTTAGCTCCTGTACGCAGACGAAGTCGGCATCTTGCTTCGCCATCCAGTTGAAGAAGCCCTTGGTGGCGGCGGAACGGATACCGTTCAGATTTGCGGAAATGATTTTTGGCATAGGGGTACAGGGATTAAAATACAGGCACTTACTACTTACGAGGCATTATGAAAAATTTACGGCAAGAGTTTATCGCGTTTTCCGTGGCAACGGGAGTTTTGCGCTTCGGCGAGTTCACCACGAAGGCGGGCCGCCAGTCGCCGTACTTCTTTAACGCCGGCCTGTTCCATGAAGGCGCCACGCTGGCCCAGCTGGCCCAGTTCTACGCGCAAACCCTGCTGGATTCGGGCGTCGAGTTCGACATGCTGTTCGGCCCAGCCTATAAAGGTATCACGCTCGCGTCCGCTACCGCCGTGGCGCTGGCCGGCAAGGGCCGCAATACTTCCTTCGCGTTCAACCGCAAGGAAGCCAAGGACCACGGCGAGGGCGGCACCATTGTCGGCGCCAAGCTGCAGGGCAAGGTCGTCATCATCGACGACGTGATCTCGGCCGGCACCTCGGTGCGCGAATCGGTGGCCATGATACGCGCCGCCGGCGCCGAGCCGGCCGCCGTGCTGATCGCACTGGACCGCATGGAGCGCGGCGCCAAGGATGGCGTGATGTCGGACCTGTCTGCCGTGCAGGAAGTGGCGCAGACCTACGGCATCCCCGTGATTTCGATCGGCAACCTGGATGACCTGTTCACCTATCTGTCCGGCGCGGCGGCCGATCCTGCCCTGCAGCAATATAAAGAGAAGGTGGCGGCTTACCGCGCGCAATACGGCGTGGCCTAAAGCCAAGCCGGCGCGCCTCACACCCGGCAAGCGTATGCTAGACTGTATTTTCTTTGCTGTAACATTGACGCTGGAGCAACAATGAACATTGCAACACTGAAGGTATATGGCGACGCGGATGCGCTGGCCGATGTGCGCGACGGCCTGCCGGCCGAGCCGGACAGCGACTGGAAAAAGGGCGATGTGCGGCCGGACGGCCGGGTGCGCATCGACTCCGGCTTCTATGTGAACTTGGCCACGGACAAAAATCCGATGGCTTTGCTGAAGCAGGTGCACGGCTTCCTGATGGAATGCCAGGCGCGCGGCATTTCGTTCAATGCGCCGAATATCGAAGCCGAATTGCGCATCGCCTATGTCTGCGATCCCGCTCCGGGATCGCCCACGCTGGATTTCTCATTGGCGGAATTGACGCTGCTGATAGAAATGGGCATTACTCTCAGCATCACTTCCTGATGCGTTTCTCTGAAGACCGGCTGGCCCGTTTTAAAGGACGGGGCGGGGCGGAGCGCACCATCCATATTTGGGAGCCCTCCCAGCCGCGCGCAGTCATTATGGCGCTGCATGGTGCGTTGGCACATGCGGGCGATTATGTCACGCCGGCACTGTATTTCCGCAGCCACGGCATTGCCACCGCCAGTTTCGATATGTGCGGGCACGACGGCAAGCGCCGCGCCGATATTCCCGATTTCGATATTTTCCTCGATGAGGCGGAATTATTCCTGCAGTGGGTAAAGAAGAATTACCCGGATCTGCCGGTATTCGTCATGGGCCATTCCATGGGGGCGTTGATTGCCACCAGATTCGGCTTGGAGCGATTGCGCCGCAGCGATGAAGTGCAGGGATTTATTTTATCGTCGCCGTATTATGTGAATGCGGTAAAGATATCGCCGCTGCTGCAGAAAATGTCGGGCCTGCTGGCGCGACTGGTGCCGAGAATGAAAGTGCCACTGGCCTCGTTTACCGATGTATTAACGCACGATGAGGTAATTACGGCGCGTCATCATGTGGATGAGAGCGACGGCACGCGCGCGACCGAATTGACGGTGCGTTTCGGGCATGCGTTGAGCGAGGCGCAAAAGGGGCTGGTGGAGAAAATCCCCGGCTGGCGGTATCCCATTTTTGCGGTTGTGGCGGGCGACGATAAATTGGCCGATGCCAAGGCTGCTGAAGCCATGCTGACCTCGATAGACGGCAATCTGCTGCGCTATAGCTATCAGCTGAAGAATTACCACGAGAATTTCAACGAGACCAATCGCGAAGAAATCTTCGCCGATATCCTCGCCTGGATGCGGCCTCGCATCGGTTCCTGATTCCCTGTTGTGTGAACGCAGCCCCAACGGCTGCTTTTCGCCCTTGACATGCTAAATGTTGGCGCGATTGTGCTCAAATGTGGCGGGTTACGCTGCCCTAACCGGCCCTACGGTAAGCATGTTGGCCGCGCTCCGCCAATAAAAAAAGGCGCCCGTAGGCGCCTTCCGCGTGGCCGCTGAAAGAGTATCAGCCGGTCAGTTTCTTTTTCAGCAGTTCCGTCAGCTGGGCAGGATTGGCTTTGCCTTTGGATGCTTTCATGGCCTGTCCAATCAGCGCGTTAATTGCCGCTTCCTTGCCCGCACGGTATTGCTCTACCGATTTCTCGTTCGCTGCCAATACATCATTGACGATGGCTTCCAGCGCGCCGGTATCCGAAATCTGCTTCAGGCCCTTGGCGTCGATAATCGCATCGACCAGATTTTCGTCGGCCGAATTGGCTTCCCACATGGCGCCAAAGATTTCTTTGGCGATCTTGTTGGAAATAGTGCCGTCCGCAATACGCTTCAGCATGGCAGCCAATTGCTCCGGTTTGACCGGCGCAGCGCCGATTTCGGTATTCTCGCGGTTCAGGGTGGAAGAAACATCACCCATCAGCCAGTTGGCTGCGGCTTTTGCATTTTCCTTGCCGGCTTTGGCGACCACGGCTTCGAAATAAACCGCCATGGCTTTGGATGAGGTCAGAATTAGCGCATCATATTCCGGCAGCACATATTCCTCGATAAAGCGCGTGCGCATTACGCCCGGCAGTTCCGGCATATCGGCTTTCACACGCGCAATCCAGTCTTCCGAAATGGCCAGCGGTGGCAGATCCGGGTCCGGGAAATAACGGTAATCCTGCGCGTCTTCCTTGCTGCGCATTTGACGCGTTTCTTTTTTATCCGGATCGTATAAACGGGTGGCTTGCACCACGGTGCCGCCGTCTTCAATCAATTCAATCTGGCGGCGCACTTCAACGTGAACGGCTTCCTCGATAAAGCGGAAGGAGTTCAGGTTTTTAATTTCGCAGCGGGTGCCGAATTCCGTTGCGCCTTTTGGACGCACGGACACGTTAATATCGCAGCGGAAAGAACCTTCCTGCATATTGCCGTCGCAAACACCCAGCCACATCACCAGGCCGTGCAGCGCCTTGCAATACGCCACGGCTTCGGCCGCGCTGCGGATTTCCGGCTCGGACACGATCTCCAGCAGCGGGGTGCCAGCGCGGTTCAGGTCGATGCCCGACATGCCGTGGTAATCCTCGTGCAGCGATTTGCCGGCGTCTTCTTCCAGGTGGGCGCGGGTCAGGTTGACGGTCTTGGTGACGAACTTGCCATCCTTCTCGTAGCCGAAGGTCAGCGCCCCGCCCTGGACTACCGGGTCTTCGAACTGGCTGATCTGGTAGCCTTTTGGCAAGTCCGGGTAGAAGTAGTTCTTGCGCGCAAAGATGGATTGCGGCGCGATCTTGCCGCCCACGGCCAGGCCGAAGCGGATGGCGCGGTCCACGGCCATTTTGTTCATGACTGGCAGCACGCCCGGCAACGCCAGGTCAACCGGGCTGGCTTGCGTGTTCGGCTCCGCGCCGAACTTGATCGGCGAGCCGCTGAAGATTTTCGATTCGGTAGTGAGCTGCACGTGGTTCTCAATACCGATGACGACTTCCCATTCCATATTTCTGTTCTCGCTTGTTGGGTAGTTAGATGCCGCTCGGGGCTTGCTTGTGCCACTCGGTCGCTTGCTGGAACTGGTGTGCCACGTTCAGCAGCTTGGCTTCGGCAAAATAGTTGCCGATGATTTGCAGGCCGACCGGGCGCTTGCCGTTCTTGTCGCCCTGGCCGAAGCCGCAAGGGATGGACATGCCGGGCAGGCCGGCCAGGCTGGTGGACAGCGTATAGATGTCGGCCAGGTAGTTGGCCACCGGGTCGGACTTGGAGCCCAGGTCCCAGGCCACGGTCGGGGCCACCGGACCCATGATCACGTCGCACACGGCGTTCGGGCCGTTCAGCACGGCTTCGAAGTCCTGCGCGATCAGGCGACGGATGCGCTGCGCCTTCAAGTAGTAGGCGTCGTAGTAACCGTGGCACAGCACGTAGGTACCGACCATGATGCGGCGCTGCACTTCCGGGCCGAAACCTTCGGCGCGGGTCTTCTTGTACATGTCCTGCAGGTCCTTGTAGCCGTCGGCGCGGTGGCCGAAGCGCACGCCGTCGAAGCGCGACAGGTTGGACGAGGCTTCCGCCGGGGCGATCATGTAGTAGGCGGGAATCGACAGCGCGGTGTTGGGCAGCGAAATGTCCACCAGGCTGGCGCCCAGTTCCACGTATTTCGCCAGCGCGGTGCGCACGGCCGCTTCCACGTCGGCCGCCAAGCCTTCGCCGAAGTATTCTTTCGGCACGCCGATGCGCAGGCCGGCCAGCGGCTTGTCCAGGTCGCGGCTGAAGTCTTCCTCGATGCCGCCTTGCTCGGGCGTCAGGCTGGTGGAGTCACGCTCGTCGAAGCCGGCCATGGCGTTCAGCAGCAGGGCGCAGTCTTCGGCGGTTTGCGCCATCGGGCCGCCCTGGTCCAGCGAGGAGGCAAAGGCGATCATGCCGAAGCGCGATACGCGGCCATAGGTCGGCTTGATGCCGGTGATGCCGCAGAAGGCGGCCGGCTGGCGGATCGAGCCGCCGGTGTCGGTGCCGGTCACGCCCGGCGCCAGGCGCGCGGCCACGGCGGCGGCGGAACCGCCCGAGGAGCCGCCCGGCACGGCCGCGTGGTCCCATGGATTCTTCACGGGGCCGAAAGCCGAGTTCTCATTGGCCGAGCCCATGGCGAATTCGTCGCAGTTCAGCTTGCCCAAGGTGACCATGCCGGCAGCGTTGAACTTCTGCACGACGGTGGCATCGAAGGGGCTGACGTAGTTGGCCAGCATTTTCGAGCCGGCGGTCGAGCGCCAGCCCTGGGTGACGAAAATATCCTTGTGCGCGATCGGCACGCCGGTCAGCGGGGTGGCGGTGCCGGCGGCGATGCGCGCGTCCGCTTCGGCCGCTTGCGCCAGCGTCAGGGCGCGGTCCACGTGCAGGAAGGCGTTCAGCTCGCTTTTCTCGATGCGGTCCAGGAAATGCGTCGCCAATTCGGTGGCGGAAATGTCTTTGTTCTGCAGGAGCGTGGACAGCTCTTTAATGGTTTTGGTATGCATGGACATTATTTCTTAATCAATCACTTTTGGTACCAGATACAAGCCGTCTTCGGTTTTCGGCGCCACTTTTTGATAATGTTCGCGGCGATTCGGCTCGGTGGCCACGTCCTCGCGCAGGCGCAGGGCGATAGTGTTCATATGGGCCGCCAGCGGGTGGCTCAGCGGGGCAACGCCGGTGGTGTCCACGGCCTGCATCTGCTCGGCCAGCGCGAAAATACCGTTCAGCTGTTCCAGGGCGGTTCCCGCCTGGGTTTCGCTCATTTCCAGTTGTGCCAGGTTGGCGATGCGTTTTACGTCGGATAGTGTCAGGGACATGGCGAGAAGCGCGGCGGACCGCGCGGTTGTGGTTTTGATAAAGAACTTGTAAATCCGGCTATTTAACCTTGAAAACCCTGCAATTACCGCGTAATTTACGCGTTGCAGCGCCGCACTTTAGAGTGGATTAATGGTAAATAACATTCGAATTATAAGGTAGAATGGCGGGTTGATGCGTAGCTGGCGCCGTGCCCATGCAAGCACAGGCCGCCGCCGCCTCCACGGATACTCCCTATAACTGCCCGCGCGTGCGGGCAACGCGCCACAGGATACTCATGTTTGGTTTTTTACGCAGGTATATTTCCACCGATCTGGCCATTGACTTGGGCACGGCCAACACCCTGATTTACGTACGTGGTTCCGGCATCGTGCTGGACGAACCGTCGGTAGTAGCGATCCGCCAGGAAGGCGGCCCGAACGGCAAGAAAACGATCCAGGCAGTCGGCAAGGAAGCGAAGCAGATGCTGGGTAAAGTGCCTGGCAACATCGAGGCGATCCGCCCGATGAAAGACGGCGTGATCGCCGACTTCACCGTCACCGAACAGATGCTGAAGCAGTTCATCCGCATGGTGCACGATTCCAAATTCTTCCGCCCGTCGCCGCGCATCATCATTTGCGTGCCGTGCGGCTCGACCCAGGTGGAACGCCGCGCGATCCGCGAATCGGCGCTGGGCGCCGGCGCCTCGCAGGTGTACCTGATTGAAGAACCCATGGCAGCGGCCATCGGCGCCGGCCTGCCGGTGTCGGACGCCACCGGTTCGATGGTGGTCGACATCGGCGGCGGCACCACGGAGGTGGGCATCATCTCGCTGGGCGGCATGGTGTACAAGGGTTCCGTGCGCGTGGGCGGCGACAAGTTCGACGAAGCCATCGTCAACTACATCCGCCGCAACTACGGCATGCTGATCGGCGAACAGACCGCCGAAGCGATCAAGAAAGCCATCGGTTCGGCCTTCCCGGGCTCCGAAGTGAAAGAGATGGAAGTCAAGGGCCGCAACCTGTCCGAAGGCATTCCGCGCTCGTTCACCATCTCGTCCAACGAGATCCTGGAAGCACTGACCGACCCGCTGAACAACATCGTTTCCGCCGTGAAGAACGCGCTGGAACAGACCCCGCCGGAACTGGGCGCGGACATCGCCGAAAAAGGCATGATGCTGACCGGCGGCGGCGCACTGCTGCGCGACCTGGATCGCCTGCTGATGGAGGAGACCGGCCTGCCGGTGCTGGTGGCCGAAGACCCGCTCACCTGCGTGGTGCGCGGCTCCGGCATGGCGCTGGAGCGGATGGACCAACTGGGTTCCATCTTCTCCTACGAATGATCTGAGTAAGCGGGGCGGCCAGGAGCCGCCCCGCTGCTTTATAAGCTGGTTTTTCAGGCTAAGGCCGTTCGGTGGCGCGCGAGCGCCGGATTATTGGAAGTCATGGAATACAGTCCTCCGCCACTCTTCAAACAAGGCGCGCCCGCACGCGTCAAGATGACGCTGTTCGCCTGCATTTCGATTGCGCTGTTGTTGGCCGATGCGCGCATGCACGCACTGACCACGGTGCGCCAGGTAGTCGGCACGGTGCTTTATCCGCTGCAGATGGCGGCGCTCATGCCCGCGCGACGCGATCTACGGCGTCGGCGATTATTTCTCCTCATTGTCCTCGCTGGAAAAGCAGGTGCGCGACTTGCGCCAGCAGCAGATCGTCACTGCCCAGGCTTTGCAGCAGGCGCAGCTCCACAGCACGGAAAACGCGCAGCTGCGCAAGCTGCTGGACGCGCGCGAGCACGTGCCCGGCAAGTCCATGCTGGCGGAAATCCTGTACGACGCGCGTGATAGCGCCAGCCGCAAGGTGGTGCTGGACCGCGGCGGCCAGGCCGGCGTGCAGCTTGGCCTGCCGGTGATCGACAACCAGGGCGTGGTGGGGCAGGTGACGCGGGTGTTCCCGTTCACCTCCGAAGTCACGCTGCTGACGGACAAGGAGCAGGCCATTCCGGTGCAGCTGCTGCGCAACGGCCTGCGCAGCGTGGCGTATGGACGCGGCCAGTCCGGCCAGCTGGACCTGCGCTTCATGGCGCCCAATGCGGACGTGCAGGTGGGCGATATCCTGATCACTTCCGGCATCGATGGCGTGTATCCGGCCGGCCTGGCCGTGGCGCGCGTGTCGCAGGTGGAGAGCAACGGCAACGGCGCCTTCGGACGCGTGGTGTGCCAGCCGCTGGCCGGCATCCAGAATCATCGCCAGCTGCTGATCCTGATGTCGCCGCCGGACCTGCCGCCACGGCCGCCCGAGGAAGAACCGATCAAGCCGGCCAGGAAGGGCAAGGCAGCCAAGGAGGCCAAGGAGGCCGCCGCAGCTGCAGCAGCGGCAACGCCGGCCGCCGCCGGCGCGCCTGCCGGCGTCGTTGCCGGCCCCGCCGGTGCTGCACCTCCTGCTGCTGCTGCACCTGCTGCCGCCGCCAAGCCGCCCGCTGCCGCCGAACCCAAGAAGGACACGCGATGAATCGCCCACACTACATCCTGCTGCCGGTCAGCCCGCTGTTCATTGCCTTCAGCCTGCTGTGCGCTTTCCTGCTTAACCTGCTGCCCTGGGGGCACTTCGTCGGCGCGCCGGACTTCGTGGCGCTGACGCTGGTGTTCTGGGGCGTGCACCAGCCGCGCAAGGTCGGCATCGGCACCGCCTTCTTCCTCGGCCTGCTGATGGACGTGCACGACGCCACGCTGCTGGGCGAGAACGCGCTGGCCTACACGCTGCTGTCCTACTTCGCCATCATGATGCACCGCCGCGTGCTGTGGTTCCCGATGATGACGCAAGCCGTCCACGTTTTCCCGCTGCTGCTGATGGCGCAGCTGGTGCAGCTGCTGGTGCGCTTCTTCGTCTCCGGCAAATTCCCCAGCTTCTGGTACTTCATCGAAAGCGTGGTGGCAGTGGTGCTGTGGCCGGTGATCTCCATGCTGCTGCTGGCGCCGCAGCGCCGCGCGGTGGATAAAGACCACACGCGCCCCATCTAGGGCCTGGACTCAACCCTGCAATGACTGAACTAAAGAATACCGAACGCGAACTGCACCTGTTCCGCCTGCGCGTGTCGGCGCTGGGCCTGCTGGTGTTCGTCTGCTTTGCGCTGCTGCTGGCGCGCTTCGTCTGGCTGCAGGTGCTGCACCACGACCACTACATGACGCAGGCCGAGGAAAACCGCATCGCCTTCGTGCCGGTGGTGCCGAACCGCGGCCTCATCGTGGACCGCAACGGCGTGGTCCTGGCCAGCAACTACTCGGCCTATACGCTCGAGATCACGCCGTCCAAGCTGCGCGTGCCGCTTGAACAGGTGATCGACGACCTGGCCAAGCTGGTGTCGGTGGAGCCCAAGGACCGCAAGCGCTTCAAGCGACTGCTGGAGGAAACCAAGAGCTTCGAAGGCGTGCCGCTGCGCACCCGCCTGACGGACGAGGAAGTGGCGCGCTTCACCGCGCAGCGCTTCCGCTTCCCAGGCGTGGAAATCCAGGCGCGCCTGTTCCGCCAGTATCCGCTGGGTGAAACCGCCTCGCACGTGCTGGGCTATATCGGCCGCATCAACCAGAGCGAAGCGAAGGTGATCGAAGCGGGCGACGATGCGCGCAACTACAAGGGCACCGAGCATATCGGCAAGGAAGGCCTGGAAAAGAGCTACGAGAAGCAGCTGCACGGCATTACCGGCTACGAGGAAGTGGAAGTGTCGGCCGGCGGCCGCGCGGTGCGCACCTTGTCGCGCACGCCCGCCACGCCGGGCAATAATCTGATCCTGTCGATCGACATCAAGCTGCAGAAAGTGGTGGAGGACGCCTTCGGCGAATGGCGCGGCGCGCTGGTGGCCATCGAGCCGGAGACCGGCGACATCCTGGCCTATGTGTCGCGCCCCGGCTACGACCCCAACCTGTTCGTGGACGGTATCGATACGCAAAGCTGGAACGAGCTCAATACCTCGCTGGACAAGCCCATGGTGAACCGGCCGCTGTCGGGCACTTATGCGCCCGGCTCCACCTTCAAGCCTTTCATGGCGCTGGCCGCGCTGGAGCTGGGCAAGCGCACGACCAGCCAGGCCATCGGCGATCCGGGCTTCTTCTACCTGGGCGCGCACAAGTTCCGCGACGACGTGGTGGGCGGCCACGGCACGGTAGACATGCGCAAGTCCATCGTCGTGTCCTGCAACACCTACTACTACATGCTGGGCCGCGACATGGGCATCGACGCGATCCACGACTTCATGAAGCCGTTCGGCTTCGGCCAGCCGACCGGCATCGACCTGGATAACGAAAAGACCGGCGTGCTGCCGTCGCAGGAATGGAAGCGCAACCGCTTCAAGAAGAACCCGCAGGCGGGCAAGTGGGTGGGCGGCGACACGATCTCCATCGCCAACGGTTCCGGCTACAACGCGTACACGCCGCTGCAGGTGGCGCAGGCCGTGTCCATCCTGGCCAACAACGGCGTGGTGATGAAGCCCCACCTGGTGAAGATCGTGGAAGATGGCGCCACCCGCGCGCGCACGCTGACGGTGCCGAAAGAAAGCTACCGCATTCCCCTCAAGCAGGAGAACGTGGACTTCATCAAGAACGCCATGGTGGGCGTGACCAGCGAGCCTGGCGGCACGGCTTACCGCGCCTTCACCAACGCGGGCTATGCGGTGGGCGGCAAGACCGGTACGGCGCAGGTGGTGGCGATCAAGGCCAACGAGAAGTACAACGCGGCCAAGATCGACGAGCGTCTGCGCGACAACGCGTGGTTCACCGCGTTCGCGCCGGCGGAAAAACCGAAGATCGTGCTGGCCATGATTGTCGAGAATGCGGGCTTCGGCGGCGCGGTGGCCGCGCCTATCGCGCGCAAGGTGCTGGACTACTACCTGCTGGGCAAGCTGCCCGAGAAGGACACCACCAAGGTGCCGAAGGAAGATGCGGAAGACTTCGAGCCGGTGCTCGACCCGGCCGACGAGGAGGCCGCAGCCGCCGTCAACGAACAGCGCAGCGCGGCCGGCGGTGCTGCGCCTGCGGCCGCAGGTGCAGCCGGTGCAGCCGCCGTTGCCGGGGCGCCGGCAGGCGCTCCGGCCGCTGCTGCGGGCGCGGCGGGCAAGCCTGCCGTGGCGCCCAAGCCGCAGCCGGTGCAGAATCCGCCGCTGATCCAGACTCCGCCGCCGCAGGCGCCGACCGCGCCGCGCAAGCACGCCACCGTGGTGCCGCCGGGCGGGCAGCCGCATGCGCAGCCACCTGCCGTAGTGCCGCCTGCGCCGCCCGCGCAGCCGCGCAAGAAAGAATAAGGGACGCGTATGCGTATTAACGAAAGGCGCTCGCTGTGGCGCCGCATGAAGCCCTATCTGACCGTGTTCGACGGTCCGCTGATGCTGATCATCACCTTCCTGCTGGGGACCAGCCTCGTAACGCTGGTGTCTGCCAGCATGGGCATACCCGGCAAGATCGAGGACCAGGTTCGTAACATCTGCATGTCCTTCCTGATGATGTGGATGGTGGCAAACGTGTCGCCGCAAATGATGATGCGCATTGCGCTGCCGGCCTACGTGATTACGGTGGCGCTGCTGCTGGCGGTGGCGACGGTGGGCACCATCAAGCTGGGCGCGCGGCGCTGGCTGCACATCGGCGTGGTGGACATCCAGCCGTCCGAGTTCGCCAAGATCGCCGTGCCGCTGATGCTGGCCTGGTTCTTCCAGCAGCGCCAGGGTACGCTGCGCTGGCATTCCTACGTCATTGCGGCGGTGCTGCTGGTGATCCCGGTATTCCTGATCGCGCGCCAGCCCGACCTGGGCACTGCGCTGCTGGTGGTCATGGCGGGCTTCTGCGTGATCTTCCTGGCCGGCCTGTCGTGGAAAGCGATCCTGGGCCTGGCCCTGCTTGCGGGCGCCAGCCTTCCGGTGGCTTGGTCTATGATGCACGACTACCAGCGCGAACGCATCATGACGCTGATCGATCCGACCACCGACCCGCTGGGTAAGGGCTTCCACATTATCCAGTCCACCATTGCGGTGGGCTCGGGCGGCATGATGGGCAAGGGCTGGAAAGAGGGCACGCAGGCCCACCTGGAATTCATCCCAGAGCGCACCACCGACTTCATTTTTGCGGTGTACTCCGAGGAATTCGGGCTGATGGGCAATCTGTTCCTGATGCTGCTGTACCTGCTGCTGATCGGACGCGGGCTGATGATCGCCGCCAACGCGCCTAACTTTTTACCCGCCTGCTGGCGGGAGCCGTCACGATGATTTTCTTTACCTACGCATTCGTCAACATGGGCATGGTCAGCGGCATCCTGCCGGTGGTGGGCGTGCCGCTGCCGTTCATGAGCTACGGCGGCACCGCATTGCTGACATTGGGACTGGCATCCGGCATCCTGATGAGCATCCAGCGCCACCGCAAGCTGGTACAGACATGATGCGCCGCCTGAACGTAGGCGCTGCGCTGCCGCTGCTGTCCGCGCTGGCGGTGCTGCTGGCGCTGGCCGGCTGCGGCAGCGCGCCGCAGCAGCCGACGCCGGCGGCCCGTCCTGTCCCCGGCGCCAAGCCGGCGGCCAAGCCGCACCAGGAACCCGGCGTGCCGGTGCTGCCTCCCGCGAACTCGGGCCGTGGCGGCTACTACCAGGACGACGGCCCGGGCGAGAATCCGCCGCCGAATTTGATGGCAACGCCGGATGCGGAAGTGCGCAATGAGCCGCCCAATCCGCGCAACAACAAGCCCTACGTCGTGTTCGGCAAGACTTACACGCCGATCACGGACCCGGACAAGCCCTTCGTGCAGCGCGGCCTGGGCACCTGGTATGGCAAGAAGTTCCATGGCCAGCGCACCTCGTCCGGCGAGATCTACGATATGTACAAGATGTCCGCTGCCCATCCGACGCTGCCGATTCCGTCCTACGCCAAGGTGACGAATCTGGACAACGGCAACCAGGTGGTGGTGCGCATCAACGACCGTGGACCGTTCCATTCCACGCGCGTCATCGACGTTTCCTACACGGCGGCCCTGAAGCTGGGATTGCTGGGCAAGGGCAGCCACCAACTGGAAGTGGAGCGCATACTGCCGGCCGACGCGGAACGTTTCAATGCGTCGCGTGCGCAGGCGAAGGCGACAGCCTCCGCGGCGCCAGCCTCCCCGCCCGCCGCGCCGCCCAAGCCGCGCGCGCCGGCGGAGATGGCGGCCATGCTGTACCCGCAGCCTTCGTTCGGCTCCGCGCCGGGCGCCGGCGCCGTGGCGGCAGGCGCAGTGGCAGCTGGCGCAGCGGCCAGCGGCGGTGCTGCCGGCGCTGCTGCCGGTGTTGCTACCAGTGTCGCTACCAGCGTTGCTACCGGCGTTGCTTCGGATGCAGCCCCGGTGCCGCAGCCTTTGCAGGCCATGCCGCGCGCCGCGCCGCTGATCCTGACGCCGGTGTCCGGCAGCGAAGCCAGCCTGTCTCCGGCGGCAGTGACCGCGCCGGCCGGCGCCACTGCTAGCGGTTTCTATCTTCAATTGGGTGCGTATGGCCGCAAGGAGAATGCCGAGGCGGTGCGCGCGAAGCTGGCGATGGACGGCGGCCTGAGCGGCCTGGAAATCGTGCCGTCGGGCGATGTGCACCGCCTGTATGCCGGTCCTTACGCCACCCGGCAGGACGCCGCGCAAGCCATCCCCGGCCTGCCGGCTGCCATGGGCCTGAAGCCCCTCATCATCCAGCGCTGATTATTTGCAGCTGCGGCTTTCCTGGTTCGGGAAGGCTTTCAGCTTCTCGTCCAGCTGCGCCCTGACGTCGCTGCCGATGTCGCGGAACTGGAAGGCCAGCAGCTTGCTGGCGCTCATGCGCGGCGTCACACGGGCGCTATGCACGCCTTGTTTCTGCAGCGTAGCCAGCTGGCTTTGCGCGGCCGCCTCCGTTTTGAACACACCCAGCGAAATAGCCCAGCGCATGGCGGTATTGTCCGACATGACGAAGTAATTGGTCACGCCCAGCGCGCGTAGCTCGGCCGTTTTCTTGTCGGCGGCTTCCTTGCTGCCCTGCGGCGGGATGTGCACGATGTAGCTGGAAATCTCGGTGCCGGGCAGGTTGCGGCGTGCCTGGCGGTCGCCCAGGTCAAGTGGCGCCACGGCCGCTTCGAAGCGGCGCGCGTCGGCCAGCACAAAGTTGCCGATCTCGTAGCAGGCCACGGTTTCGGCCTTCTTTTCCGCCGGCGTGTCGGCGGCCGGCTTGAGCGCGGCCACGGCGGCGTTGGCCCTGGCGGCCGGGATCAGCACCAGCTTGTCCGCGTTCTGCTGATTCTTCAGGCGCGCCGGTTCACGCTCGTTGCCGCTGAAATGGCCGAGATAGCCCTGTCCATAGGCGTACAGCACGCCGTTCACAGCAAGCAGCAACCAGAAGATAAGTTTCAGCACGAGAGTCCCCAGTCAGACGCTGCCGGCAGCAGCCTGCAATCCGATCAGCACGATATTGTCCACCAGGCGGTGCGGTATGCCGGCCGGCAGGGCCGGCGCGATATAGGCCGCTGCGCCGCCCGAGATCAGGCAGGCTTGCGCCTGGTGCAGCGCGCATGCGTGCTCGATGGCGCCGGCCTGCGCCGCCAGCAAGCCGCTCAGGATGGCATCGTCGGTGTTGTCGGCGAATCCAGACGGCAGCTTACCGCCTTGGGCCACCTGCGGCAACTGCGCCGTATTGCGCGCCAGCGAGGTGGCCATCAGGCCCAGGCCCGGCAGGATCATCCCGCCCAGGAAGCGGCCGTCGGCCGTCACCGCGTCGATGGTGGTGGCGGTGCCGCAGTTGGCCACGATGACGGACTGGCCGGGCGCCAGCGCGTGCGCGCCGATGGCGGCGGCAAAGCGGTCGCAGCCCAGCTGCGCGGGATTGCGGTAGCCGTTCTTCACCCCCGCCCGCTCGGGCAGGGAAGCGAACCATTCGATCGCCTCCGGCGCAACCAGCAGCCCGCCTGCCGCCAGGCGTCCAGCGCCGCTGGCGCCGGGCGCGGGCTGCAATGGGGCGGCGGGCACTGCCGGAGGCGTGGCTTCGGCGGTGCCGGCCGTTGCGTCGGCGCCGGTGGTGAGCATGCGCGTGAGGCGGTCGCGCAGCGCCGTGCCGGCGACGTTGGCGGCCAGTACCCGGCTGACGGCTGGACGGCCTGCCGCCACCTGGGCGGCGTGCGCGGCGTGCCAGGCGGCGGGCAATTGGGCGGCGTCGGCGTGCATGACGGCGCCATAGGCCAGCCACGTGCCCAGCGCGGCGGCGGGCGCAGGCGCGGAGTCGATCAGCGCCCATTTGATGCGGGTGTTGCCCGCGTCGATCAGCAGGATCATGGCGCCAGCCTCAGCGACACATCGCCCGACAGCACGGCCACGCGGCCTTGCGCGGTGTCCAGCAGCAGGCGCCCGGAGCCGTCCACGCCGGCGCTCAGGCCTTCGTGCAGCGTGTCGCCATGGTCCAGGATGCGCACGGTCTGGCCGCGCCACGCCTGCAGGCGGTTCCAGCGCTCGGTGAAGGCGGCGAAGCCGGTGTCGTCGAATTCGGCCAGCACC
Source organism: Pseudoduganella sp. UC29_71 (assembly GCF_042693265.1). NCBI lineage: Bacteria > Pseudomonadati > Pseudomonadota > Betaproteobacteria > Burkholderiales > Oxalobacteraceae > Pseudoduganella > Pseudoduganella sp. UC29_71. Next base: position 77,425 of record NZ_CP170549.1, read on the forward strand.
GACGCCAGGCGGTTCAGCAGCGCAGCCATCAGCTCATTGCGGTCCATCTGCGCCAGCCATGGCGCGGACGCCACTTCGCGGCCGATGTCGGCCTCCAGCTGGTCCGGCATCAGCAGGTTGATGCCGGCGCCGATCACGGCCCAGATGGCGCCGTCCTGCGCGGTTTGCGTCTCCACCAGGATGCCGGCCAGCTTGGCACCGTCCTTCAGCAAGTCGTTCGGCCACTTCAGCTGCACCGGCACACCCAGCACATTCATCGCCTCGGCCAGCGCCACGCCCACCGCCAGCGGCAGGCCCACCAGGTTTTGCAGCGGCCCCTTGAAGCGCCAGGCCAGCGAGAACGTCAGCGTGGAGCCGGGCTGCGACAGCCAGGGCCGCCCGGCGCGGCCACGGCCGGCGGTCTGGCGTTCGGCGATCAGCAGCACCGGGCCGCGCAGCGCGTTCACGCGCTGCAGCAGGTCGATGTTGGTGGAGCCGGTTTCGGCCACCACTTCAATCGCCACGTGGTTCGCGCATTCGGCGCAATGGCGCGCAATGGCGGCCGGAGTCAGTTGCATGGTCATGGTGCTCTATGGTGCGGGCGTGCGCAGGCGCGCCTTGTGCGGCGCTTTCGCGAAGGCGAAGTCGTAGACGGCGTTGGGCAGCATGCGCAGCACCTTCGCCACCACCCCCATTTGCCAGGGAATGACGGCGTAGCTGTTGCCGCGCTCGATGGCGCGCATGGCGGCGGCCGCGAATTTGTCGGGCGCCATCAGGAAGGGCATGGGGTAGGCGTTGCGCTGCGTCATCGGCGTATCGATGTAGCCGGGCGAGATCGTCACCACGTCGATGCCGTGCGGTTTCATCTCCAGCCGCAGCGATTCGCAGTAGCTGATCACCGCCGCTTTCGAGGCGCTGTAAGCGGCCGCGCCGGGCAGGCCGCGGATGCCCGCCACGCTGCCGATGCCGACCAGCCGCGCCGGCGTTTTCTGCAGCTTCATTGCGGCGATGAAGGGCGCGAAGGTGGCCACGGTGGCGTTCAGGTTGGTGGCAATGATGGACTCGAACACCGGCAAGTCTTCCGCGTATTCGGTGAGCGTGCCGTGCGAGATGCCGGCGTTGGCGATGACGATGTCGGCGCCGCCGGTGTATTCGATGAAGTCCATGGCGGCCGCGCGGATGGCGGCGTGGTCGCGCACATCCACCGCGTAGGCGCGGTGCTTGTCAGGGAAGGGCAGGGAGGCGATCAGCGCCTGCAGCGACTCGCCGCGCCGGGCCAGCAGGCCGAGCGTGGCGCCGTGCTGCGCGTACCGCAGCGCCAGCGCGGCGCCGATGCCGCTGGACGCGCCTGTGATGAATACGCGTTTCAACGGCGGCCCATGTTTATTTCTTTTCCGCTTTCGCCTTGGCGACGAGGAAGTCCATCACCTGCAGCGCGGCAGTCTGCAGTTCGGCTTCGGACGGGTTGCCCTGCATGCCGGCTGCGGCCAGGTGCGGCGAGGCCTGGAAACGGCCGTCCACGATCAGCGTCGGCCAGGAATCGATCTTGTACGAGTCCATCATGCCGTCGGCGCGCTTGACCTTGGCCTGCACGCCGAAGGAGCGGTAGGTGTCGATGAACTTCTGGCGGTCGATGCCGTTGGCGGCCACCCAGTCGAACACCTGCTCGTCGCGGTTCAGGCGGTTGCGCTCCACGTGCATGGCGTTGAATACCTTCTTGTGGTACTGCGGCAGCAGGCCCATGGCTTCCAGCGTGAAGAACAGCTTCTGCTGCGGCAGCACGCTTTCGTCGCGCGGCACGTGCACGCGCTTGAAGACTATGTTGTCGCCCTGCTTCTTGACCCAGGCTTCCAGCATGGGTTCCAGGTTGTTGCAGTGCGGGCAGTAGTAAGCGAAGAACTCGATCACTTCGATCTTCTTGCCGGTGTCGGTCGGCTGCGGCGTGGCCAGCGTCTGGTATTCCACGCCGCTGATCGGCGCGGCCGGGGATGCGGTGGCGGCGAAGGCCACGCTGCACAGTGCTACTACGCTCAGGAGCTGCTTCAGGATACGCATGCGGATTTCCTTATTTCTGCTTGTTTTTGCTTATTTTTGATTGCGCACCACTGCCACGTCGATGCCGTTTTCGGACAGCTTGCTGCGCACCTTGTTCATCGTTTCCACCTGGTTGTATGGCCCCATGCGCACGCGGTGCAGCACGCCGGTACTATTGGTGTGGTCCGACACGGTCGCCTCGAAGCCCAGCAGGGCCAGCTTGGCGCGCGCGTTTTCGGCGTCCGCCACTTCGCGGAAGGCGCCCGCCTGCAGATAATATACGTACTTCTCGTCGCCCGCTGCGGCCGGCGGTGTCGGCTGTACATTGGTGGCGCCCGGCTTGGCCTTGTTGGCCACCTCGATCTTGTCCACCACCTGCTGCAACTCGTCCGCTGCAGGTTTGGACGGCGCGGCCGGCGCGGGCGCCGCCGGTACGGCAGGCGCTGCGGGTGCGGCAGGTGCTGCGGGCGCCGCAGGCGCTGCCGCCGAGTCGCGCGACAGGTCGCGCGCCGCTTCGCGCACGGCTTCCTTGTTGCCGTACATCGGCTTGTTGGGGTCCGAGATCTGTCCCGCCGTCGGCTCGGTCGACTTGCCCACTTTGCCGGACTTGTCGGTAAACGGCGTCGAGCCCTTGGTGATCACCAGCGCCACGATCACGGCGATGACCAGGCCAATCACCAGGCCAATGATGATGCCCACCAGCGTGTTGCCTTGCTGGCGGTCCAAAGAGGTAGGGCGGGAACGGAAACTCATTGTGCGGGATATCCTTCGCAATTACATTTTGTTTGGAGCCGAGACGCCGATCAGCGCCAGGCCGTTGCGCAGCACCTGGCGGGTCGCCACCATCAGCGCCAGGCGGGCCAGCTTCAGCGCTTCGTCTTCCACCAGCACCTTCTCGGCGAAGTAGAAGCTGTGCAGCGCCGCCGCCAGGTCGCGCAGGTAGAACGCCACCTGGTGCGGACCCAGCTCGGCTTGCGCGCGCGCCAGCGCTTCGGGATACGCTGCCAGAGCGGCCAGCAGCGTCGCTTCGGACGGCGCGGTCAGCGGCGACAGGTCGGCATTGGCCAGCGTGGCTTCGTCGCCGTTCCACAGTTCCAGCATGCGGCAGATGCGCGCGTGGGCGTACTGCACGTAATAGACCGGATTCTCGTCCGAGGTTTTCAGCGCCACGTCCACGTCGAACACGAATTCCGTGTCGGCCTTGCGCGAGATGAGGAAGAAGCGCACCGCGTCGCGGCCCTTGGTGATGTCGCCGCCGCCGGACCATTCGATCAGGTCGCGCACGGTGACGTAGGAGCCGGCGCGCTTGGAGATCTTCACCTCGGCGCCGTCCTTCATCACGGTGACCATCTTGTGCAGCACGTAGTCGGGGTAGCCCTGCGGGATGCCCAGGTTCACCGCCTGCAGGCCGGCGCGCACGCGGGCGATGGTGCCGTGGTGGTCCGAACCCTGGATGTTGATGGCCTGGTCGAAGCCGCGCTGGAACTTGACGATGTGGTAAGCCACGTCCGGCACGAAGTAGGTGTAGGTGCCGTCGGACTTGCGCATCACGCGGTCCTTGTCGTCGCCGTAGTCGGTGGTTTTCAGCCACAGCGCGCCTTCCTGTTCGTACGTCACGCCGGCTTTCACCAGCGATTCCACGGCGGCGTTCACCTTGCCGTCCTTGTACAGCGACGATTCGAGGTAGTAGTTGTCGAACTTCACGCCGAAGGCTTGCAGGTCGATGTCCTGTTCGTTGCGCAGATAGGTCACGGCGAAGGCGCGGATCGACTCGATGTCGTCCACGTCGCCCGAGGCGGTGGCCGGGGCGCCGTCCGAGGCGGACACGGTTTTCTTGGCCAGGAAGTCGTCGGCGATGTCCTGGATGTAGTCGCCGTTGTAGGCCGATTCAGGCCATTCAGCGTCGCCCGGCTTGAAGCCCCGCGCGCGCGCCTGCACCGAGGTGGCCAGGGTCTGGATCTGCACGCCGGCGTCGTTGTAGTAGAACTCGCGGGTGACCTTGTAGCCCTGCGAGCCGAACAGCGAGGACAGCGCGTCGCCCAGCGCCGCCTGGCGGCCGTGGCCCACGTGCAGCGGTCCGGTCGGGTTGGCGGACACGAACTCGATGATCACCTGCTTGCCGCTGCCGGCGTCGCTGCTGCCGAACTGCGCGCCCTGCGCCAGCACGGCCTTGACCACGGCCTGCTTGGCCGCGTCGGTCACGCGCAGGTTGATGAAGCCGGGGCCGGCGATCTCGGCCGAAGCAACGATGTGCTTGCCGGCCGGGTTTTCCAGCAGCGCGGCGACCAGCTTGGTGGCCAGTTCGCGCGGGTTCATTTTCAGCTGCTTGGCCAGCTGCATGGCGATATTGCAGGCGACGTCGCCGTGCGACGCGTCGCGCGGGCGCTCCAGCACGACATTGGCGGTGACGCCGGAACCGTCGAGGATGGGCGCCAGGGCGGCGTTGAACAGGGCGATGATCTCTTGTTTCTGTTGGGCGAGCATGTGCGTAGGTGGCGGCTGGACCGCGCTAAAAAATCTGCTAAAAGCGAAACGGCCGGCAGCGTCCGCCCCGGCCAAACAGCGGTAATTATACTGGTTTGCAAGAGGGAGGAAACGTTTGGCCGGTGCATGCACGGCGCCGGGGGGCGTACTTTGCTGCGGGAGTCGTCCACAACCCGGTTACAATCTCACCTTTATAGAATTCCCGCGATTTTTTGCGGCCCGGCGGGCCGCTCGGCCCAGCCATGGGCGGACGCGAGCCATTACGGAAATAACAAGATGACCAAAGAGCGCCCTGTCCTGAAACTGAAAACCCCTGCCGCGCCGGCCAAATCCGCTGCCGGCAAGCAGCCTTACAAGGGCGCTGCAGGCACAGGGGCGGCAGGGAAGGCCGCAGCGGGCAAGCCCGGCTATGCCAAGCCGGCAGGCGCGGGCGGCGCAGGACCGGCCGTGTCGAAACCGGGCTACGGCAAGCCGGCAGGCGCGGGCAGGACCGGCCCCGGCGGCGCCGAGCGTGCGCCGGCGCGCCCGCAGCAGGAGCGCCGGCCAGTCACCGAGGACGCCACCAGCGCCGCAGCGGTCTGGGCCAAGGCCGCGCCGAAGCAGCGCAAGGCCCCGCCGGCGCTGACTTTCGCGCCGCCGCGTCCGAAACCGGAGTTCCGCGAGAGCCATCACCGCGACCTGAAACCTGCGCTGCAAGTCAATTTCCAGACCGACCTGCGCCAGGACTCGCTGGCTTTCGCCCTGCTGGGCGCCGCCACCGCCGTGGCCCAGGTGCGCACCGGCATGGCGCTGCCGCAGGCGCTGGCCGGCGTGTTCGCCAATACCAGCGCCACCCCGCAGGCGCGCGGCGCCATGCAGGACATCGCCTACCGCGCCATGCGCGCGCTGGGCCACAGCGACGCCTTGATCGCCCTGATGGCCCCCAAAGCCCCGGAACCGCTGGTGGCGGCCCTGCTGGCCTGCGCGCTGCCGCTGATGCAGAAGGACGCCGACGGCAGCTCGGCCTATGAACAGTTCACCGTGGTGGACCAGACCGTCACCGCCGCCTGGGCGCATCCAGACACCGAGCGCGCCAAGCCCATGGTAAACGCCGTGCTGCGCCGCTTCCAGCGCGAGCGCAAGGAGCTGCTGGAGGCGGCCGCGCTGCAGCCGGTGGCCAAGTGGAATTACCCGCAATGGTGGATCGACGCCGTGCGCGCCGCCTACCCGGACGACTGGCAGGCCGTACTGGCCACCGGCAACCAGCCGCCGCCGCTGACCTTGCGCGTGAACGCGCGCCGCAGCTCGGTGGCCGACTACCTGACAACGCTGGAGCAGGCCGGCATCGCCGCCGCCCAGATCGGCCCGCAGGCGGTGCGCCTGGCCAAGCCGGTCGGCGTGCACCTGATCCCGGGCTTCGACGACGGCGTGGTCTCGGTGCAGGACGCGGCGGCCCAGTTGGCCGCGCAGCTGCTCGACGTCCAGGACGGCATGCGCGTGCTGGACGCCTGCGCCGCGCCGGGTGGCAAGACTTGCAACATCCTGGAGCTGGCGGATGCCGACGTGACCGCGCTGGACGCGGACGCCAAGCGCCTGGCGCGCGTGGGCGAGAACCTGGAGCGCCTGGGCCTGAAGGCAACCCTGAAGGCGGCCGATGCCCAGCACCCGGACTGGTGGGACGGCCAGGCCTATGACCGCATCCTGGCCGACGTGCCGTGCACCGCCTCCGGCATCGTGCGCCGCCACCCGGATATCCGCTGGCTGCGCCGCAAGGGCGACACGCTCCAACTTGCAACACTTTCCGGCAAAATTCTCGACAACCTTTGGCAGATGCTCGCCCCCAATGGTAAATTGCTGTTCGTGACATGTTCGTTGTGGCCGCAAGAATCCGAGGCGCAGGCGGCCGCTTTCGCGGTGCGCCATGGCGCCACCCGTCTCGATGCGCCCGGTCAGTTGCTGCCCACCGGCAGTGCCGAACAGGATCACGATGGATTGTTTTACGCGTTATTCCAGAAAAATGCGTAATCGATGTGTGAAAACCCTCTGCGCGCAAACTAGTACCGGCCCACTCGTGACGCTACGTTTTTTTCGACTCCTCGCCTGGCAGTTGCTGCTGATGTGCGCGTGCGCGCTGACGCCGGCGCGCGCCTCGGACGAGACGGTTGAGATCACCCGCGCCACCATCGAAGCGGCCGAAGAGGGCTACCGCCTGTCGGCCGCGTATTCGTTCGAGCTGAACCATGGCCTGGAAGACGCGCTGCAGTTCGGCGTCACCCTGTATTTCACCACCGAAGTCGAATTCACCCGTCCGCGCTGGTACTGGATGGACGAGAAGGCCGTCAAGGTCAAGCGCACCTTCAGCATCAATTACAACGTGCTCACGCGCCAGTACCACGTGGGGCCGGTGAGCGGCGTGCGCCAGAGTTTTTCCACGCTGGAGGACGCGCTGTTCCTGCTGCGCCGGCCCAGCCGCTGGGTGGTGGCGCCGCGCGGCGCGCTCAAGGTGGGCGAGGTCTACAACGTCACCCTGCGCATGGGCATGGACCGCGACTACCTGCCCAAGCCGATCCAGGTCAACGCCTTCAACAACAGTGAATGGCGCCTGGCGTCCAACAAAAAAACCTTCCTGTACAGGGCTGAATAAGTGACGCCGGCTTTGCGGTATCTGTTCGTCGTTGCCGGCGCCACGGTCAGCATCCTGCTGTTCCTGCTCGCCTCCGCCTCCGACAACTCCGGCCTGTTCGACCGCTACTACGGCTGGCTGCTGGGCCTGAACGCGGCGGTCGCGCTGGCGCTGCTGATCCTGGTCGGCGTGTCGCTGTTCCGCCTGTACTCGCGCTACCGGGCCGGCAAGTTCGGCTCCAAGCTGATGACGCGGCTGGTGCTGCTGTTTGCCGCCATCGGCGTACTGCCCGGCCTGGTGATCTTCCTGGTGTCGGTGCAGTTCGTCTCCCACTCGATTGATTCCTGGTTCAACGTGCGCATCGAGGAAGCGCTGGACGCCGGCCTGAACCTGGGCCGTGACGCGCTCGACAAGGCTGTGGCCGACCTCAACGGGCAAGCGCGAAAGACCTCCACCTTGCTGGCCGAGGAACCGTTCTACGCCGCACCGGCCATCCTGGCGCGCTTCGTCAAGACCCATCCCGGCACGCAGAGCGCCATCATCGTGGACGCGGAAGGCGGGCTGATCGTTTCGGCCACCGGGCCGCAGCGCATCAACCTGTCGGCCGACCTGCCCAACGCGCCCATGCTGGCCGTGGCCAAGAGCGAGGATTCTTACGCCCAGGCCGAGGGCGGCAGCGAGCTGCGCGACGACCGCGTGGGCGCGCCGCCGCCGCCGCTGCCGGACGCCTCCAGCGTGCTGCGCGTGCGCGTGCTGATGGCGATACCGGACCCGGTGCAGCCCAACGGCACCCACCTGGCGCCGCGTTTCCTGCAGATCATCCAGGCGGTGCCGCCCAAGCTGGCCGCCAACGGCGAAATGCTGCGCACCGCCTACAGCGAATACAAGGAACGCTTCGTGGCCCGCGTCGGCCTGCGCAAGATGTATATCGAAACGCTGACGCTGACGCTGCTGCTGGCCGTGTTCGGCGCCATCGCGGCAGCCTTCCTGATCGCCAACGACCTGGCCCAGCCGCTGCTGCTGCTGGCCGAGGGCACGCGCGCGGTGGCCGGCGGCGACCTGTCGCCGCGCCCCATCGTGGCCAGCTCGGACGAGCTGGGCACCCTGACGCAGTCGTTCAACACCATGACGCGCCAGCTGTCGGACGCGCGCATCGCCGTGGACAAGAACCGCGCCGCGCTGCAGAACGCCAAGGCCCACCTGGAGTCGGTGCTGGCCAATATGTCGGCCGGGGTGATGGTGCTGGACGGCGAGTTCCGCCTGGTCAGCTGCAACGATTCGGTCGAGCGCATCCTGCAGCACGCCGGCGTGACGATGATAGGCCAGCAGCTCACCGAGATCGAAGGCTTGCAGGAATTCGCCAACGCCATCGTGGCCGCGTTCTCGGCGCAAAGCGCGCACTCGGCCGCCGGCCGCAACGTGCAGCGCCTGCACTGGCAGCGCCAGATCGAGATCCCGCGCCCGGCCCAGAGCGCCAACCCGGAAGACCACGACCTGACCCTGCTCACGCGCGGCTCGCGCCTGCCGGTGGAGAACGGCAGCGGCTACATCGTGGTGTTCGATGACATTACCGACGTGATCTCGGCCCAGCGTTCCATCGCCTGGGGCGAGGTGGCGCGCCGCCTGGCGCACGAAATCAAGAATCCGCTGACGCCTATCCAGCTGTCGGCCGAACGCCTGCAGATGAAGCTTGAATCCAAGCTCGAGATGCAGAACGACGTGGACCTGCTGAACAAGGCCACCACCACCATCGTCAACCAGGTTGCCGCCATGAAGCGCATGGTGGACGACTTCCGCGATTACGCGAAAACCCCGCCGGCCGTGCTTGAGCCGCTGGACGTGAACGCGCTGGTGGAAGAGATCCTGAACCTGTACCTGACCGGCGAAGTGAGCGACATCATCCACCTGGCGCTGGCGCCGCAGCTGCCGCTGGTGATGGGCGACGCCACCCAGCTGCGCCAGGTCATCCATAATTTACTGCAGAACGCGCAAGATGCGCTGCTGGACCAGCCGCCGGCCGGCGTGGCGCCGCGCATCGACGTGGTCACCGAGGCCATCCATTACCAGAGCGCAGACGGCGGCACCCGCGTCGCCGTGCGCCTGGCGATCTCGGACAACGGCCCCGGTTTCGCACCCAAAATCCTGGCGCGCGCCTTCGAACCCTACGTGACGTCCAAGGCGCGCGGCACGGGTTTGGGGCTGGCGATGGTGAAAAAAATTATCGACGAGCATGGGGGACGGATTGATATCCAGAACCATGTCGATAGAAGTGGCGCTTCGGTACTGATTTTGCTGTTAAAGTTGGCACCGGTGCAGTTGGCATAATATTGGAAGACTAATAAAATTATTGCTAGCATGCAGGCTTACAATGTCAGCATGACCGGCGATTGAAAAAAGGCAGGGATAGATGGCAAACATTCTGGTAGTGGATGATGAAATGGGTATCCGCGAGTTGCTCTCGGAAATTTTGAGCGACGAAGGACACGCAATACAGCTTGCCGAAAACGCGCAGCAGGCGCGCGAGGCGCGTGCGCAAGGCGCGCCGGATCTGGTCCTGCTCGACATTTGGATGCCGGACACGGACGGCGTCACGCTGCTGAAGGAATGGCAGCGCGACGGCTTGCTGACCATGCCGGTGATCATGATGTCCGGCCACGCCACCATCGACACGGCGGTCGAGGCCACGCGCATCGGCGCATTGAATTTCCTGGAAAAGCCAATTGCCATGCAGAAACTGCTGAAGGCAGTGCAAGCCGGCCTGACGCGCGCCCAGGAAACCGTGCGTTCGCCGTCGCTGGCGCCGCGCCCGGCCGTGGCGCCGCCGCCGGAAGACGGCGCGGTGGCCGCCGGCGCACCGTTCAGCACCGCCATGCCGCAAGCCCACGCCGCGGTGCGCGGCGCGGGCGCCACGGCCGGCGAGGGCCATATGTTCAACCTGTCGTTCGACCTGCCGCTGCGCGAGGCGCGCGACGCCTTCGAGCGCATGTACTTTGAACACCACCTGGGCCGCGAAGGCGGCAGCATGACGCGGGTGGCGGAAAAGACCGGCCTGGAACGCACGCACTTGTACCGCAAGCTCAAGCAGCTCGGCGTCGAGCCGGGCAAGCTGGCCAAGAAGAACCAATAATGGCCGCCGCTGGTGCCGCACCCGGCGCTGCCGGGACCGGCGCCGGCGCTTCCTCCCCCATCCGTAGCCGCACCACGCTGGTCACCGGCGCGCGCGCCGCCGTGCGCGAAGCGGCCATCGCCTCCGCTTTGGCTGCGGCCGCGCCCACCCCTGTCCGGCCTGCCGCCGTCATCCTCGAAGGCCTGGCGGACGCCAATTCCCCCCTCGAATCCGCCCCTGAAACGGGCCTGCAGGTGCTGCGCATCGCCCCCGGCTGCCTGTGCTGCGCGGGAAATCTCGTTTTGCGAGTAACATTGAATCGTCTGCTGCGCCGTCCGCCAGCGCAGCTGTTCATCAGCCTGGCAAACGCGGAGCATGTGGATCAGTTGCGCAGCATGCTGCTGGAAGCTCCGTATGGCGACTTGCTGGACCTGGCTGCCGACTTGCAAGCCTAGGCTTGAAAAGCGGCGTCCGGTCCCCACTTCAATATGGACCGGCGGAACAAATCCAGCTTCCGCCCCAAGCGTGAAGGAAGCAAAATGAACCTGATCTACAACAGCGAGCAATACAGCGTGGTTGAATTCGGTGCGGACCGCGACCTGGAAGCCCTGCGCTTTGGCGGCTATGAAATTGTCGATAAAGGCTGCAAGCGCGAGATTTTCATCGCGGGCGTGCTGGCGCAAAGCTTCCGGCGCGACGTCAACCAGCTGATCGCCAGCGAGCCCACCATGGAGGAAATCGATGAATTCCTCGGCAGCTACGAGTTACTGATGAGCCAACCCGTCCTGCTGCATTAAAGGGCGCAGGCATGGTAAGGTGGGAGTCTGTTGCAGATTTCCCCTTACTATGTGCCAATTACTTGGAATGAACTGCAATGTCCCGACCGACATTGTGTTCAGCTTCACCGGCTTTGCCATGCGCGGCGGCCGCACCGACACCCACCATGACGGCTGGGGCATCGCCTTTTTCGAGGGCGCCGGCGTGCGCCATTTCGTTGACCACCAGGCCGCCATCGAGTCGCCGATCGCCGAGCTGATCAAGCGCTACCCGATCAAGTCGCGCAACGTCATCGCCCACATCCGCAAGGCCACGCAAGGGCAGGTGGCGTTGGAAAATTGCCACCCTTTCGTGCGCGAATTGTGGGGCCGCTACTGGGTATTCGCGCACAACGGCGACTTGAAGGAATTCCATCCGGTGCTGGACGGCGCCTTCCGTCCGGTCGGCACCACTGACAGCGAGCGCGCCTTCTGCTACATCCTGCAAACGCTGCGCGCCCGCTTTGGCGACGTGCAGCCGGAGCGGGGCGCGTTGCGCGCCGTGCTGGCCGCCCTGGTGGCGGAGATCGCCGCGCACGGCACCTTCAATATGATGCTCTCCAGCGGCAACGAGCTGTACGCGCATTGCTCCACCAATCTGTACTACCTGGTGCGGCAGTATCCTTTCGTGACGGCCGAGCTGTCGGACGAGGATGTGAGCGTGGACTTTTCCGAAGTCACCACGCCCAACGACCGGGTCGCCATCATTGTCACCCAGCCGCTCACCACGAATGAACAGTGGACCGCGTTTGCGCCTGGAGAACTGAAAGTATTTCTGGATGGAGTACCGGATACTTCCGGCGCAGAAAAATTGTCAGAGACAACGACAGCGAATGATGCCAAAATATCAGGTAAAACCGCGTAAAACAGCGGATTAGTTGCCTTCTGGCACCACCGAACAGAGATGATTCTTCCATGATCGACCTTTCGACCAACGATACCTCTTCCAAGAGCTTGCGCGTGCGCGAGTTCTACCTTGGCCGTCAGCCGATGCTGGACCGTAACCAGGCACTGTTCGGTTACGAACTGCTGTTCCGCAACGCGCCCGTGGGGCCGGCCAACATCACCAGCGACATCGGCGCCACCGCCTCCGTCATTGCCCACGCCTCGCAGCTGGGCATGGAAAAGGTGATCGGCGACGCGCTCGGCTTTGTCAACGTCGATGCCGACGTCATCATGAGCGATATCTTCGGTTTCCTGCCGCGCGAGAAAGTGGTGCTGGAAATCGTCGAGACCATGGAGGCGACGCCGCCGGTGCTGAACCGCATGGCCGAGCTGGTAAGCCACGGCTTCAGCTTCGCGCTGGACGACGTGACGGCCGACACCGGCAATGTGCAGACGCTGCTGCCGATGATCGAATACGTAAAGATGAGCATGCGCAGCACGCCGCTGCCCACCCTGATGAAGCTGGCGCCGCGCTTCAAGCAGGACGGCAAGAAGCTGGTGGCCGAGAAGGTGGAAACGCGCGACGAGTTCAAGAACTGCCTGGACCTGGGCTTCGACTACTTCCAGGGCTATTACTTCGCCAAACCGGTCATCATGAGCGGCAAGAAGCTGTCGCCGTCGCAGCTGGCCGTGATGGAACTGATGACCTTGGTCACCTCCGAGGCCGACAACCAGGAAATCGAGCGCGCCATCAAGCGCGACGTGTCGCTGGCGCTGAACCTGCTGCGCCTGGTGAATACGCCAGCCGTGGGCGCGCGCCAGCGCATCGATTCGCTGAGCCAGGCCGTCACCATCCTGGGCCGCCGCCAGCTGCAGCGCTGGCTGCAGATCATGCTGTACGCCGAGCCGAGCAAGCGCGGCCACAGCATGACGCCGCTGCTGATGCTGGCCACCACCCGCGGCCGCCTGCTGGAACTGCTGGCGCACAAGCTGCGCCCCAGCCAACGCCACGCGGCCGACATCGCGTTCACGGTCGGCATCATGTCGCTGATGGATACGCTGTTCGGCATTCCCATGTCTGAAATCCTGGCGCAGATCCCCGTCATCGACGAAGTGCAGGACGCGCTGATGTTCCGCGGCGGCTTCTTCGGCGACCTGCTGAAACTGGCCGAGTGCATCGAGCAGATCGAGGACATGGAACACAAGATCGTGCCCACGCTGCGCGACTTGGCCGTGTCCACCGACGAGCTGGTGGAACTGGAAATGGCCGCGTTCGAGTGGAGCGACAACGTGGTGCGCTACGCATTGTGACGCGCCACGACAAGCCATGACAAGTCATGACACTTGTCACTTGCTAGAAGGCTAACAGACGCGATACGCTTGCGATTCTTTTAACGGATCGCAATGCGCCATGTCCACAGTCCTGCTTAGCGTCAATCAACTCAGTAAGTCCTACGGCGGCCGCCGCGCGGTCGACGGCGTTTCCTTCCAGGTCAAGCACGGCCAGACCGTGGGGCTGATCGGCCCCAACGGCGCCGGCAAGTCCAGCACCGTCAGCATGATCTGCGGCCTGCTGCGCAGCGACGGCGGCAGTGTCGAGCTGGAAGGGCAGGCCATGGCGCAAGGCCAGAACGGCGCCAAGCTCAAGATCGGGCTGGTGCCGCAGGACCTGGCGCTGTACGAAGACCTGTCCGCCATCGAGAACCTCAAGCTGTTCGGCGCGCTGTACGGCCTGAAGGGCGCGCTGCTCAAGGAGCGCTGCGCGCAGGCGCTGGACATGGTGCGCCTGGCCGACCGCGCTGGAGACAAGCCATCCACTTTCTCCGGCGGCATGAAGCGCCGCCTCAACATCGCCGCCGCGCTGCTGCACGAACCCAGGCTGCTGATCCTGGACGAGCCCACCGTCGGCGTCGATCCGCAAAGCCGCAACGCCATCTTCGACACGCTGGAAGCGCTCAAGGCCAGGGGCATGGCGCTGATCTACACCAGCCACTACATGGAAGAAGTGGAGCGGCTGGCTGACCACATCGTCATCATCGACCACGGCAAGGTGCTGGCCGACGAAAGCCCGGCCGACCTGTACCGCCGCCTGCCGGCGCAAGCCGCGCTGCGCGCCGAACTGGCGCAGCCGCTGCCGCCGGCGCGCCTGGCCGAATTGCTGGCCGGCCTGCGCGGCCTGCCCGGCGTGAGCGGGGTGAGCGAGCTGGGCCGCGCAGGCAGCGCCGCCGCGTCCGCTGGCCCGGACAGCGCCGCCGGCGCACGCTTGGAGGGCGCGGCAGGCCCTGCCGGCGCGGGCGGCCCGGTGCTTGAAATCGGCCTTGCCGCCACCGCGCACGCCGCCTCCGTGCTGGCCTGGCTGGACGCGCAAGGCTGCGCGCTGCAGCACTTCGCCACCGCCAGGACCAACCTTGAAGACATCTTCCTCAACCTCACCGGCCGCAGCCTGCGCGACTAACCATGACCGCCTTTTTCGCACTGGTCCGTAAAGACCTCATCCTCTACCTCGGCGACAAGCGCGCGCTGCTGATCAACCTGATGCTGCCCATCGTGCTGGCCGCCTTCTTCGGCTCGCTGTTCGGCGGCGGGGGGCGACGCCAACACCGGCAAGATCGACGTCGGCCTCGTGCTGCGGGACAGCAGCCCGGTCGGCGTGAAGATTGCAGACGGCCTGAAGGCCGACGCCTCGCTGCGCATCGTCGAACTGCCGCTGGGAGAAGCGCAGGCCCGGGTCCGCTCGGGCAAGCTGACGGTGGCCGTGGTGATCCCGCAAGGCTTCGGCGACGCCGCCGGCAAGGCCTTGTTCAACGCCGCGGACAAGCCCGAGATTCCCGTGTTCTACGACCCCTCGCAATCGACCACGCTGGCCATGGTGAAGGGCATGCTCACGCAGCAGGTAATGCAGATCGTCAGCGCCGAAATGTTCGGCGGCCAGACCGGCGAGAAATTCATGGATACCAGCCTGAAGCAGCTGGAACAGGAGGCCGCGCAAGGCAAGGGCCGGCCCGAACTGCGCGACATGCTGGCCAGCGTGCGCAAGTTCCAGCAGACGGAGCAGGCCAGCGCCGCGAAGGACGGTGCCGACGGTGTCGCGGGTGGGGCGGGCGGGGACGCGGGCAAGAGCAAGGCCGGCCTCAGCATGCCCTTCGCCACCAAAGATGAAGCGCTCAGCTCCGGTCCCAAGTACAACGGCTACGCCCACTCCTTCGCCGGCATGAGCGTGCAGTTCATTCTTTTCATGGGCGTGGACATGGGCATCGGCATCTTGCTGGCGCGCCGCATGGGCATCTGGAACCGATTGCTGGCTGCGCCGGTATCGCTGACGGCCGTGCTGCTTGCGCGTGCCGTGTCGGCCGCCGTGATCGCGTCCGGCCTGCTGGTGGCCATCTTCCTGTGCGCCATGCTGATCTTCAAGGTGCAGATTGCCAACCCGCTGGGCTTTGCCGGCGTCGGCCTGTGCTTCGCGCTGATGACGGCCGGTTTCGGCCTGCTGATTGCCGCTTTCGGCAAGACGCCTGAAGCGGCGCGCGGCATTGCGGTGTTCGCCACGCTGATCATGGTGATGCTGGGCGGCGCCTGGGTGCCGTCCTTCGTCTTCCCGGCGTGGATGCAGCAGCTGACCGTCGCCATCCCCACCCGCTGGGCGGTGGATGGCTTCGATGCGGTCACGTGGCGCGGCCTCGGCATGGAAGGCGCGCTCGGCCCCATGGGCGTGCAGCTCGCCTTCGCCGCCGTGTTCGCCGGCCTCGCCATCTGGAAATTCCGCCGCGATCAGCATTAAGGGCCGGCGGGTTACGCGCTCACGCGCTAACCCGCCCTACGCCGTATCCAATTGCCGCGGCTCGCGGGCTCATGGCTGTAGCCTAGCCCGGCCAGCATCACGGATGCGCCGCGCCCGGCCAGTGCGTGCGCAGTTCCGGATCGGTGCGCATTTCCCACAGCGCCAGCACGGCAACCGCCAGGCCGACAATGAGGTTGTTCCACATCGCCGTCTGCGGCACGGTGACTTGTTCGGCGCGCGCCAGCACCCAGGGCGACACCGCCACCCAGATGCCGACCAGCAGGTTCAGCACTACGGCCCAGAAATACGTCTTGTACAGGTCAAACGCCGCCAGCACCGCCATCACGGCGCCGGTGATGAACGCATTCCACGCCAGCTGGGACGGGATGCCGTAGTCAAACACCCATGGCGTAATGAACTGCCACAAGCCGAGCAGCAGGGTCAGCTGATCCTGCCAGCGCTTGATTGCAACCTTGTTTTCCATATGGCCTCCATTGAAGTGGTTAACTCCATGCTTAGGCCATCGCAGCGGTCAAAAGGTTCCCGGTTTTTTTACAGGTTGGGCGCCAGGTAGCGTTCCAGTTCCGCCTTGTCGATGTTGCGGCGGGCGGCCATGTCCTCGAACTGGTCGCTGCCGATCTTGCCGACGGTGAAGTACTTCGACTGCGGATGCGCGAAGTAGAAACCGGACACGGCCGCTCCGGGGAACATGGCGAACGACTCGGTCAGCTCCATGCCGATCTCTTCGGCCTGCAGCACCTTGAACATGTCGGCTTTCACCGTGTGCTCCGGGCAGGCCGGGTAGCCGGGCGCAGGGCGGATGCCGGCGTATTCCTCGGCGATCATCTGCTCGTTGCTCAGCGTTTCGGCGGCGGCATAGCCCCACAGGTCCTTGCGCACGCGCTCGTGCATGTATTCGGCGAAGGCCTCGGCCAGGCGGTCGGCCAGCGCTTTGAGCATGATGGAGGAGTAGTCGTCGTGCGCGTCTTCAAAGCGCTGCTCGTACTTCTCGATGCCCAGGCCGGAAGTCACGGCGAACATGCCGATGTAGTCCTTGATGCCCGACGGTTTGCCGTCAATGAGCTTCGGTGCGATGAAGTCGGCCAGGCACTGGTTCGGACGCTGCACGCCGTCGATAATCGGCTTCACGCCCTGCTGGCGCAGGCCGTAGTAGGTGAAGGCCACGGTGTTGCGCTCGTCGTCGGTATAGACCTCGATGTCGTCGTCGTTCACGCTGTTGGCCGGCAGCAGCGACACCACGCCGTTGGCGGTGAGCCAGCGGCCGTCGATCAGTTTCTTCAGCAGCGCCTGGCCTTCCTCGTACACCTTGCTGGCCGCTTCGCCCACCACCTCATCGGTGAGGATGGCGGGGAAGGGGCCGGCCAGGTCCCAGGTCTGGAAGAACGGACCCCAGTCGATGTAGTTGGCCAGCAGCGCCAGGTCCACGTTCTTGAACACGCGGCGGCCGATGAACTTCGGCTTTACCGGCGCGAACTCCAGCTTGGCCTTGTTGGCGCGGGCGGCGGCCAGCGACACGGTCGGCAGCGCCTTCTTGTTGGCGTGCTGCTCGCGGATGCGCACGTAGTCCTGCTCGATCTCGGCAATGTACTGCTCGCGGCTCTCCGGCGTCAGCAGCGACTGCGCCACCGACACCGAACGCGACGCGTCCGGCACGTACACCACCGGGCCTTCGTAGTTGTGCGAAATCTTCACCGCCGTGTGGGCGCGGCTGGTGGTGGCGCCGCCGATCAGCAGCGGGATCTTCATCATGCGGAAGTGCTCGTCGCGCTGCATTTCCTTGGCCACGTGGGCCATCTCTTCGAGCGACGGCGTGATCAGGCCGGACAGGCCGATGATGTCGGCGTTTTCCAGCTTGGCGCGCGCCAGGATCTCGGAGCAGGGCACCATCACGCCCATGTTCACCACTTCGAAGTTATTGCACTGCAGGACCACGGACACGATGTTCTTGCCGATGTCGTGCACGTCGCCCTTCACGGTGGCGATGACGATCTTGCCCTTCGGCTTGGCGACGATGCCGGTGCGCTTTTCCTCGGCCAGCTTTTCCTCTTCGATGTAGGGGATCAGGTGGGCCACGGCCTGCTTCATCACGCGCGCCGACTTCACCACCTGCGGCAGGAACATCTTGCCCTGGCCGAACAGGTCGCCGACGATATTCATGCCGTCCATCAGCGGACCTTCGATCACGTGGATAGGGCGGCCGCCGGAAGCGAGCACCTGCTGGCGCATCTCTTCGGTGTCGTCGGTGATGAACTGGGTGATGCCGTGCACCAGCGCATGCGCCAGGCGCTTCTCGACGATGGCGTTGCGCCACTCCAGGTTCTGCTCCTGCGCCTTGCCGCCGGCCTTCAGCGTGCCGGCGATTTCGATCATGCGCTCGGTGGCGTCTTCGCGGCGGTTCAGCACCACGTCTTCCACGCGCTCGCGCAGCTCGGCCGGCAGGTCGTCGTACACGCCCACCATGCCGGCGTTGACGATACCCATGGTCATGCCGGCCTTGATGGCGTGGTACAGGAACACGGTGTGGATGGCTTCGCGCGCCGGGTCGTTGCCGCGGAAGGAGAACGACACGTTGGACACGCCGCCCGAGATCTTCGCGTGCGGCAGGTTGTCCTTGATCCAGCGCGTGGCGTTGATGAAGTCCACCGCGTAGTTGTTGTGTTCCTCGATGCCGGTGGCGATGGCGAAGATGTTCGGGTCGAAGATGATGTCTTCCGGCGGGAAGCCCACCTGCTCGGTCAGCACCTTGTAGGCGCGCGCGCAGATTTCGATCTTGCGCTCGAAGGTGTCGGCCTGGCCCTTCTCGTCGAAGGCCATGACGATGACGGCGGCGCCGTAGCGGCGGCACAGCTTGGCCTGGCGGATGAACTCTTCCTCGCCTTCCTTCATCGAGATGGAGTTGACGATGGACTTGCCCTGCACGCACTTCAGGCCTGCTTCGATCACGTCCCACTTGGACGAGTCGATCATGATGGGCACGCGCGAGATGTCCGGTTCGGAGGCGATCAGGTTCAGGAAGCGCGTCATGGCGGCCAGCGAATCGAGCATCGCCTCGTCCATGTTGATGTCGATGACCTGGGCGCCGTTTTCAACCTGCTGGCGCGCCACCGACAGCGCTTCGTCGTACTGCTCGTTCAGGATCATGCGCGCGAACGCTTTCGAGCCGGTGACGTTGGTGCGCTCGCCCACGTTGACGAACAGCGAGTCGTCGTCGATGGTGAACGGTTCCAGGCCGGACAGGCGCTGCGCGACCTTCACTTCCGGCAGCGCGCGCGGCGTGGTGTCCTTCAGCAGCGCGGCGATGGCGGCAATGTGGTCCGGCGTGGTGCCGCAGCAGCCGCCGGCCACGTTGATGAAGCCGGCGTCGGCGAATTCGCGCAGCAGGGCGGAGGTGTCGGCCGGCAGCTCATCGAAGCCGGTGTCGCTCATCGGGTTGGGCAGGCCGGCGTTCGGGTAGATGCAGACGAAGGTGTCGGCGATCTGCGACAGCTCTTCGGCGTAAGGGCGCATCAGCGCCGCGCCCAGCGCGCAATTGAGGCCGATGGTCAGCGGACGCGCGTGGCGCACCGAGTTCCAGAAGGCCGGCACGGTCTGGCCGGACAGGATACGGCCGGAAGCGTCGGTCACGGTGCCGGAGATCATCAGCGGCAGGCGTTCCTGCTGCGGGCGCTCATCGAAGTACTGGTCGATGGCGAACAGGGCGGCCTTGCAGTTCAGCGTGTCGAAGATGGTTTCCACCAGCAGCACGTCGGAGCCGCCGTCCACCAGGCCGCGCACCTGCTCGTAGTAGGAGGCCACCAGCTGGTCGAAGGTCACGTTGCGGGCGGCCGGGTCGTTCACGTCCGGCGAGATGGAGGCGGTCTTCGGCGTCGGGCCGAGCGCGCCACACACGAAGCGCGGCTTGTCCGGGGTGCTGTACTTGGCCGTGGCGGCCTTGGCCAGCTTGGCCGCTTCCACATTCATCTCGTAGGCCAGGTGGGCCATGTGGTAGTCGTCCTGCGCGATCGAGGTGGCGCCGAAAGTGTTGGTCTCGATCAGGTCCGCGCCGGCGGCCAGGTAGCGCTCGTGGATCTCCTGGATCACGTGCGGCTGCGTCAGCGTCAGCAGCTCGTTGTTCCCCTTGACGAACAGCTCGCGCGCGGCCAAGCCGGCAGGGTTGGCGGCGGCGGGGGCGGCGAAGTCGGCGAAGCGGCCGGCCGGGCCGCCGCGGTAAGCCATTTCATCCAGCTTGTACTGCTGGATGATGGTGCCCATCGCGCCGTCCAGGAACATGATGCGCTTGGCGAGGATGTCGCGCAATTGGGCTTCGGTCTTGGAGTAGCGTGGCTGGGTGGCTTTGTTATTCATTTAATACTTTCGCGACGTGGCTGGAGGATGGCCGGGGGAATGCGATACCGGGTCTAAAATTATACGGCATTGCAGCATCGGCGGCATAAGCTGGAGCAATACCCGCGTTGTTCCGGTAACATGGCGGCATGAAGATTACCGTTATCATCTCCGCGCATAAAAAGCGCCGCGAAATGGAGTTCGTCCTGACCGGCTACGCCGCCCAGACCCGCATGCCGGACGAGATCATCGTTTCCCAGGACGGCGAGTTCCCCGAGATTGCCGAGGCAGTGGAAAGCTGCCGCCACCTGGACCTGCCGCTGATCCACCTGACCCAGGAGCACCGGGGCTTCGGCAAATGCCGCGCCCTGAACAAGGCCATCCTGCAGGCCAGCGGCGACCTGCTGCTGTTCACCGACGGCGACTGCATTCCGCGCGATGATTTCGTCGAGACCTACCTGCGCCTGAGCCGTCCCGGCGCCTTCCTGGCCGGCGGCAGCCATATCAGCGTGCCGGAAGCGTACCATTTGAATAACGACCTGCGCCCGGCCATCCTGGACCAGCGCCTGTTCGACTACGACTTCCTGAGCGCCATCCCGGGCTTCGACAAGAGCCGCAACCGCCTGCTGCGCAATCCGCGCCTGCAGCGCTTCTACGACTTCCTGTCGCCGCGCAACGCCTTCAGCGGCGCCAACAGCTGCGCATGGCGGCACGACGTGCTGGAAGTGGGCGGCTTCGACGAAAGCATGGCCTACGGCGGCGAAGACCTGAACATGGGCCTGCGGCTGAACAACATCGGCGTGCGCGGCGTGCGCGCGCGGCACTCCATCGTCAGCCTGCACCTGGACCACGGACGCGGCTACTACGACGCCGCGCTGCACCAGGCCAACCAGGAATGGAACAAGGAAGTGCGCAGCCAGCGCCACGTCTTCCCCCGCCTGTCCCCCATCCGCCAGCTCAAACCGTAGGGCGGCTTAGCGCCGCGCGCGTAAGCCGCCTATGTGCGCCGCCCGCACAAATCATGTGCGCCCGCGCGGCTGGTGCGGTTGGGGCAGGAGGCCTACGATGGCTACACCTTAACCCGATCCACTAAAGGAGTAGCACCATGCCCATCCTGAACCTCACCCTGTCCACGCCGACCAACAACGCCAGCGCCGACCAATCGCAGCGCGCCGCCGCCATCCTGCTGCGCCTGACCCACGACATCCTGCACAAGGCGCAGCCGCTGACCTCCATCGCCATCTCGCACGTGCCGCAGCAGCACTGGTACATCGGCGAGCAGTCGCTGGCGCAGCAAGAGAAGGCCAGCTTCTTCCTCGACATCAAAATCACCGACGAGACCAACACGGCGATCGACAAGGCGGCCTACATCAAGGCGGTATTCGAAGAAATGGCCGGCTTGCTTGGCCCGCTGCACGAGGTGAGCTACGTCCACATCGACGACGCACGTCCCGCCGCCTGGGGCTACGGCGGCCTCACCCAGCAGTACCGCGCGGTGAAGAAGATGGAACAGGCCGCCTAGCCTCAGGCCCAGCCGCGCTCGCGGTAGTGGGCGGCGGCGAAGTCGATGAAGGCGCGTACCTTCGGGGACAAGTGGCGGCTCTGCGGATAGAGCGCGTACAGTTCCCGGGGCCGCTGCGGATAGTCCGGCAGCAGCGCGGTCAAGGCGCCGCGCTGCACGTCTTCGTGCACGATGAAGGCGGCGGCGCTGATGATGCCCAGGCCGCCCAGCGCGGCCGCGCGCAGGGCGACGCTGGTGTTGGCTTGCAGGTTGCCTTGCACGCTGACCGTCTCTGTCGCGCCGTCCGGGCCGCTGAAGGTCCACTGGTGCGGATGCTGCGCCTGGGTGTAGGCCAGGCAGTTGTGGTTGCGCAGGTCGGCCGGCGTGCGCGGCGCGCCGTGCTGTTTCAGGTAGGCGGGGCTGGCGGCCAGCAGCAGCGGGCTGTCGGCCAGTTTCTTTGCCACCAGCGTGGAGTCCGGCAGGCCGCGCGTCAGGCGCAGCGCCACGTCGAAGCCGTCTTCGATCAGGTCGACAATGCGGTCGTTGCAGACCAGGTCCACTCTTAATTCAGGATAGTGCGCGATGAAGGCGGGCAGCCAGCCGGCCAGCTCCAGCGTGCCGAAAGCCATGGGCGCGTTGATGCGCAGGCTGCCGGACGGGCGCGCCTGATGCCGGCCCACGGCGCGGTCGGCGTCGTCCAGGGCATCCAGGATCTGGCGGCTGGCTTCGTAGTATTGCTTGCCGGCGTCGGTGAGGGCGAAGCGGCGCGTGGTCCGGTTCAGCAGCTGGGCACCGAGATGGGCTTCGAGCTGCTTGATCTGGCGCGAGACGGCGGTGTGGCTGAGGTCCAGCGCCTCGGCAGCAGCCGTGAAGCTGCCCAGTTCGACCACGCGGCGCAGGGCGCGCAGCGCGGCCAGCTGGTCGATGCGCACCGGCTCAGCCAAGCGCGCCGCCCCGTATGTGCGGCGGCAGGCGCACAGCCGCCTCAGGCGAAACGCAGGCCATCCAGCGCGAAGCCCTTGATGAACTCGGCAGCCGGCAGGCGCTTGCCGCCCGGCTTCTGCAGCTCGGTCAGGCGCAGCGATCCGCCGCCGCCGCAGGCCACCACGATGCCGTGCTGCGCATCCGCCGCCAGCACCTGGCCGGCGGGGGCCGAGCTGTCGGCGTCCAGCACTTCGGCGCCCCACAGCTTGATGGTCACGCCGTTCACGTCGCCGTGCGCGCCGGGGAAGGGGTTGAAGGCGCGGATCTTGCGGCCGATCTCGCGCGCGGACTGCGAAAAGTCCAGCGCCGCTTCTTCCTTGCTGATCTTGGCGGCGTAGGTGACGCCCGCTTCCGGCTGCGGCACCGCTTCCACGATGCCGTGTTCCATCTTCTGCATCACCTTGACGATCATGCGCGCGCCCATGGCGGCCAGCTTGTCGTGCAGCACGCCGGTGCTGTCCTGCGGGCCGATCGGCAGGCGCTCGATCAGCAGCATGGGGCCGGTGTCCAGGCCTTCTTCCATCTGCATGATGGTGACGCCGGTTTCCGCGTCGCCGGCTTCGATGGCGCGGTGGATGGGCGCGGCGCCGCGCCAGCGCGGCAGCAGCGAGCCGTGGATGTTGATGCAGGGCTTGATGTCCAGCGTGCTGCGCGGTAGGATCAGGCCGTATGCGGCCACCACCATGGCGTCGTAGTCGGTCGCCATCAGCAGCTCATGGGCTTGCCTGGCTTCGGCGGCGCGCTGCGGATCTTTGCTGTCCATGCGCAGCGACAGCGGCTGCGCTACGGGGATGTTGTGCGCCACCGCGTACTGCTTCACGGCGGACGGCTGCAGGTGCATGCCGCGTCCGGCCGGGCGGTCGGGCTGGGTCAGCACCAGGGGGATCTCGAAACCCGCCTCGTGCAGGCTTTGCAGCGCCACGGCTGCGAATTCGGGTGTGCCCGCGAAGATTATTTTCATCTTTTTTCCTCTTGTGATGGCACTAACAGATTAACAGATGGCACTAAAAAACATGGCCGGACAGTGCCGGCCATGTGGTGATCAGATGCGGCGGCCTTGCTCGCGCAGCGCCTTTTCACGCGCCAGCCCGCGTTCTTCCTTGATCATGCGGGTCTTGATGCGGTTGCGCTTCAGCGGCGACAGGTATTCCACGAACACCTTGCCCATCAGGTGATCCATTTCATGCTGGATGCACACGGCCAGCAGGCCGTCCGCTTCCAGCTCGAACTGTTCGCCCTTGACGTCGAAGGCGCGCACTTTCACCTGGGAAGGGCGCTCCACGCCGTCGTACACGCCGGGCACCGACAGGCAGCCCTCGTCATACACCTGGCGCTCTTCGCTGGACCAGATGATTTCCGGGTTGATGAAGGCGATCAGGTTGCTCTTGTCTTCGGTGATGTCGATGACGACAACGCGCTCGTGGACGTCCACCTGGGTGGCGGCCAGGCCGACGCCCGGTGCCTCGTACATGGTTTCGGCCATGTCGGCGACCAGTTTGGCCAGGCGCGCGTCGAAGGCGGTAACAGGCTGCGCCACCTTGTGCAGGCGCGGGTCGGGATAGCGGAGGATATTCAATATGGACATGCGGATTAGTCGTGTGACTTAAAAATGCAACAGGCACACCCTGCTGCGCAGCGTGGTTTCTCTTGCTAGTTCAGGGTATTATGGGCAGAATTTGATTCAGCAGGGCAACCTTCAGGTCGCGATCCAGCCTTTCGTCCATGCCCGCCTTTAACGGACATCTTAATGAAAAATTTTAGCACAGTCGGCGCACGCCTGTTGATCGCGACGCTCATTTCCGGTGCAGGAGCCGCTTCGGCGCAGACCATGAACTGCGAATTCCGGCCCAATGCGCCGGACCAGCACGTGGTGGTCAAGGGCGATACCCTGTGGGATATCTCCGGCAAGTTCCTGGAGCGGCCTTGGTGCTGGCCGCAGGTTTGGGGCATGAACCGCGAGGAAATCCGCAATCCGCACTGGATTTATCCGGGCCAGATCGTCTACCTGGACCGCGCCGCAGGCCGGCTGCGGCTGGGCAAGCGCGTCGGCGACGGCAGCGGGGCAGGCGATCCGTCGGCGCTGCGCCTGTCGCCGCAGCTGCGCACGGAAGGCCTGGGCAAGGATGCCGTGCAATCCATCCCGACCGGCGACATCGAACCGTTCCTGACCCAGCCGCTGATCATCGAGGACGACGAGCTGAAGAACGCGCCGCGCATCATTGCGGCCCAGGAAGGCCATGTTTTCCTCGGCAAGGATGAAAAAGCCTATGTGCGCGGCGACCTCAAGGGCGGCACGTCGTTCCAGGTGTTCCGCCCCGGCAAGCCGCTGAAGGACCCGGTCACCAAGGCCGTCATCGGCCAGGAAGCATTCTATTTAGGCACGCTCAAACTGGTGGCGCTGGCCAAGGCCGGTTCCGAAGTGCATACCTTCACCGTCGCCACGGCCAAGGAAGAAATGGGCAAGGGCGACTTGCTGATGCAGGCGCCGCCCACGCCGCTGCAAAACTACGTGCCGCACCCGCCCGAGCGCCAGGTGGACGCGGCCGTGGTCGCCATTTACGGCGGCGTGACCCACGCCGGCCAGAACCAGGTTGTCAGCATTAATCGCGGAAAGCTTGACGGACTCGATATCGGCTCCGTGCTGCAGCTGTACCATAAGGGGAAGACGGTGACCGATCCGGGCGCCAGCAAAGGCTGGCACAACCTGGGGAATCCGCAGGTCAAGCTGCCGGACGAGGAAGTGGGCAGCTTGTTTATCTTCCGCGTGTTCAAGCATATTTCGTACGGCCTGATCATGCAGGTGACGGCGCCAGTGGAAGTGGGCGACGTTGCCAAATCGCCGGAGTAAACCCCGCCGTGCAAGCCACGGATACCCCCGCCCCCGCCCCGCAGCCGCTGAGCCGCGCGGCACTCGCCAGTTGGCTGCGCCTGCAGCTGACGCCCGGCGTCGGCGTCACTGCCGGCGCCGCGCTGATATCTGAACTGCAACATCCCGACTGCGTGTTCGACGCCGCTCCCGCCCGCCTGGCCGGGATATTGGCCGAGGTGCTGGCCGACGTGCTGGTGGCTTCCGCCGTGCAGGCGCTGCGCGCGCCGCCGCCCGCGCTGCTGGACGAGGCGGCCCGGCTCGCGGACGCCGCGCTGGCCTGGGCGGAGCAGCCGGGCCACGCGCTGATGGCGCTGGACGATCCCGCCTTCCCGCCCCAGCTCGTCCATATCCCCGCCGCGCCGCTGCTACTGTATACAAGAGGACGGCGCGAGCTGCTGTACCGGCCCGCCGTCGCCATTGTTGGCAGCCGCAATGCCAGCGCGCAGGGCGTGGCCAACGCGGACCGCTTTGCCGAGGCGCTGGCGGCGGCCGGGCTGACCGTGGTGTCCGGGCTGGCGCTGGGGATAGACGCCGCCGCCCACGCGGGCGCCTTGGCGGGCAGCGGCGGCGCTGGTGGCGGCGCCGGCACGGTGGCCGTGATGGGCACCGGCATCGACCGGCTCTATCCCGCCCGCAACCGCGAGCTGGCGCTGCGCATCGCCGCCGAGGGCTGCATCGTCAGCGAGTATCCGCTGGGCACGGCGCCGCTGCCAGACAATTTTCCGCGCCGCAACCGCATCATCAGCGGCCTGGCGCGCGGCGTGCTGGTGATCGAGGCGGCCGCCCAGTCCGGTTCGCTGATTACGGCGCGCTACGCCCTGAACCAGGGGCGCGACGTGTTCGCCGTGCCCGGCTCCATCCACGCCACCCTGAGCAAGGGCTGCAACGCGCTGATACGGGAATGCAAGGCCAAGCTGGCCGAGTGCGCCGCCGACATCCTCGAGGAGCTGCTGCCCGAGGCGCCGTCGGGCGCAGGCGCCGAGCGCCTGCAGGCCACCGCCCTGGTGCGCGCCGAACTGGAGGCGGTGCTGGCCGCGCTCGGCCACGATCCGGCCCACGCCGACACCCTGGCCCAGCGCGCCGGCCTGTCCGCCGCCGATGCGCACACCCATCTGCTGGCGCTGGAGCTGGCCGGCCTGGTGGAACGTTTGCCGGGAGGAATTTTTCAGCGCCTGACCCGCCGGGGCCAGTAACGATGCGGTGCAGGGCTTGTGTTTCGCCGTTCTTAACTGTTAGAGTAGCGCCATGTTCGACATCCTTGTTTATCTCTACGAGACTTATTACCGCCCCGATGCGTGCCCGGAACCGGCCGCATTGGCACGGAAACTGTCGGCCGTCGGTTTCGACGACGAGGAGATATCCGAAGCGCTGGTCTGGCTGACCGACCTGAATGAAATGGCCGGTGTCGAGCAATCGCTGACGGCCGCGTCCACCGGCACCCGCTACTATGTGGAAGAGGAAAGGGACGCGCTGGGCACCGCCGCCATCGGCTTTATCCAGTTCCTGGAAAGCGCGCAGGTGCTGTCGCCGCTGCAGCGCGAAATCGTCATTGAACGCGCGCTGGCGCTGGATGAAATGCCGGTGTCGCTGGGCAAGCTGAAAGTCATCGTCCTGATGCTGCTGTGGAGCCAGGGCAAGGAGCCGGACGCGCTGATGTTCGACGACCTGTTCGGTTCCGACGAAGACCAGATGCCGCGCCTGCTGCACTGAGCCTGCTTCCCGCTGTTCCCCGCTTGCATGCCGCAAGACTTCAAGATTACCCTATGCAGCGCCAGGCCGCCTTACCGCGGCAACCATGCCGGGATTGCAAAAGTTCAGCATGCGGTATAAGAATGTTCTGTATGATGCGCATGCTGCGCCAAATCCAGAGTAAAAAAACAAGAGAATACGAAAACTATGAGCAAAACCCTCATCATCGCCGAGAAGCCATCTGTCGCGAACGATATCGCGAAGTCGCTGGGCGGCTTTACCAAGCACGATGAGTACTTTGAGTCGGACCAATACGTGCTGTCCTCGGCCGTGGGCCACTTGCTGGAAATCGCGGTCCCCGAAGAGCACGACGTCAAACGCGGCAAATGGAGCTTCGCGCACCTGCCGATGATCCCGCCGTACTTCGCGCTGAATCCGATCGCCAAGACCGAGTCGCGCCTGAAAGTGCTCAACAAGTTGATCAAACGCAAGGACGTCACCGGCCTGATCAACGCATGCGACGCGGGCCGCGAAGGAGAACTGATCTTCCGCCTGATCGCGCAGAACGCCAAGGCCAAGCAGCCGGTGCAGCGCCTGTGGCTGCAATCGATGACGCCCAACGCGATCCGCGAAGGCTTCAACAACCTGCGCTCGGACGATGAAATGCTGCCGCTGGCCGACGCCGCGCGCTGCCGTTCGGAAGCGGACTGGCTGATCGGCATCAACGGCACCCGCGCCATGACCGCGTTCAACTCGAAAGAGGGCGGCTTCTACCTGACCACCGTGGGCCGCGTGCAGACGCCGACCCTGTCCATCGTGGTCGAGCGCGAAGAGAAGATCAAGAAATTCGTGCCGCGCGACTATTGGGAGGTGCGCGCCGAGTTCATCTGCGCGGCCGGCGTGTACGAAGGCCGCTGGATGGATACCAGCTTCAAGAAGGACGAAACCGATCCGGAAAAGCGCGCCGAGCGCCTGTGGTCCAAGGCGGCGGCCGACAGCATCGCGCTGGCCTGCAAGGGCAAGCAGGGCAACGTCACCGAGGAATCCAAGCCGACCACTTCGATGGCGCCGGGCCTGTTCGACCTGACCAGCCTGCAGCGCGAGGCCAACGGCCGCTTCGGCTTCTCGGCCAAGAACACGCTGGGCCTGGCCCAGGCGCTGTACGAGAAGCACAAGGTGCTGACCTACCCGCGTACCGATTCGCGCCACCTGCCGGAAGACTACCTGGACACCGTCAAGGAAGTGCTGGGCGTGCTGGGCGAGAACAACAACTACCACACCTTCGCCAAGCAGATCCTGACCAAGGGCTGGGTCAAGCCGAACAAGCGCATCTTCGACAACAGCAAGATCTCGGACCACTTTGCCATCATTCCGACCGGCATCGCACCGAAGAACCTGTCCGAGCCGGAACAGAAACTGTACGACCTGGTGACGCGCCGCTTCATGGCCGTGTTCTTCCCGGCCGCCGAGTTCCAGGTCACCACCCGCTACACCGAAGTGTCCGGCCACCAGTTCAAGACTGAGGGCAAGGTCATGACCAACGCCGGCTGGATGGCCATCTACGGCAAGGACGTGGCCGCCGACGACGACAAGGAAGGCAGCGGCATGCTGGTGCCGGTCGCCAAGGGCGAGAAGGTGCACACCGAGAAAGTCACGGCCAACGGCCTGGTCACCAAGCCGCCTGCACGCTACACGGAAGCAACGCTGCTGTCGGCCATGGAAGGCGCCGGCAAGCTGGTGGACTCCGACGAGCTGCGCGACGCCATGGCCGGCAAGGGCCTGGGCACGCCAGCGACGCGCGCGGCCATCATCGAGGGCCTGCTGGGCGAGAAATACCTGCTGCGCGAAGGCCGCGAACTGATGCCGACTGCGAAGGCGTCGCAGCTGATGACCTTGCTGCGCGGCCTGGGCGTGAACGAACTGACCGCGCCGGAGCTGACCGGCGAGTGGGAATACAAGCTGTCGCAGATGGAAAAGGGCCGCATCTCGCGCGAGGAGTTCATGCGCGAAATCGCCCAGATGACGCAAATCATCGTCAAGCGCGCCAAGGAATACGACAACGACACCATTCCCGGCGAGTACGCCACCCTGACCACGCCGTGCCCGAATTGCGGCGGCGTGGTGAAAGAGAATTACCGCCGTTTCGCCTGCACCAAGTGCGACTTCTCGATGAGCAAGACACCGGGCAGCCGGCAGTTCGAGATCGCCGAGGTGGAGCAACTGCTGAAGGACCGCACCATCGGCCCGCTGCAAGGTTTCCGCTCCAAGATGGGCCGTCCGTTCGCCGCCATCCTGCGCATCGTGCGCGACGAAGACATCAGCAACTTCAAGCTGGAATTCGACTTCGGCCAGAACGACGAAGAAGGCGAGGACGGCGAGGGCGTGGACTTCACCGGCCAGACGCCGGTCGGCCCGTGCCCGAAATGCGCCGCCAACGTCTATGAAATGGGCCTGGCCTACGTGTGCGAGCACAGCGTGGCCAAGCCGAAGACCTGCGACTTCCGCAGCGGCCGCATCATCCTGCAGCAGGAAATCCTGCCCGAGCAGATGAGCAAGCTGCTCAACGACGGCAAGACCGACCTGTTGCCGGGCTTCGTGTCGCAGCGCACGCGCCGTCCGTTCAAGGCCTTCCTGGTGAAGGGCAAGGACGGCAAGATCAGCTTCGAGTTCGAAGAACGCAAGGCCAAGCCGGGCGCCAAGCCGAAAGCCGGCAAGGCCGACGCGGCCGAAGGCGCCGACGGCGAAGCGGCAGCGGCACCGGCAGCGCCGGCCAAGAAAGCCGCCGCCAAGCCGGCCGCCAAGAAAGCCGCCGCCAAGCCCGCAGCCAAAAAGGCGGCTGTCAAGCCGGCGGCTAAGAAAGCACCGGCCAAGAAAGCCACCGCCACCGCGGAGTAAGCAGCGGCGCAAAAACGGGACCTTTGGGTCCCGTTTTTACATCAAATCGTACGCGCCGCTGGCGAGTTCTTTTCCGTCGGTGTCCGGCGCTACCGGCGGCGCCTACGCCAGTGCCGTGACGCGCCAGTGGCCGGGGGCGAAGGGGAGGGTGGTGATTTCGGCCGGCGACAGCAGCTGCGCCGCGAGCGCGTCCGCGTCGGGCACTTCCTGGCCTTCCAGCCAGGCGCAGTTGGAGCCGGCGATGCGCCAGCCGCCGCCTTTGTGCAATACCGTGAACTCGCTCCAGGCGCTGTGGTCGGGCGCGCCCGGCAAATAGGCGTCGCTGGGACTGCCGCAGGCCCACGCCATCCAGCGTTCGCCGATGATCAGGTAGGCCACGGCCGCCGAGCCAGCCGAAACGGGCGCGCCGGTGGTTTCCAGCCGCACGCCGCGCATGGGCGCGGACGCCATGCGTATCCAGTCTTCCTCGTAGCTGTTGTCGATGCCGGTTTCATGGACGGAATCCTCGCTGTCGAAGCGCATCCAGCCCGCGTCGAGGTCGGCGCTCAGCGCGGGGAAGGCGATTTCCGGGCGCCATTCGCAGCGGTCGCCCGTCACCACGGTCTTGCCAGCAAAGCCGGTCTGCGCGCTGAAACGGGCCAGCTGCGCGGGCGCGAGCCTGGCCAGCTGGGTGCGGCTATCCATGGAAGGGCGGTCGATGGGGATGCGCAGATCGATGTGGAAGCTGGCGGACTGAAACCACCAGACCTGCGTGCTCAGGTCGCTGGTGCCATTGCTGCGCCAGATACCGGTGCGTCGCCACAAGCCTTGGTAAATCGCAGGAACTGTCATCACCGTAAGTCTTCGGTAAAGAAGTAGACCGTGCCGCGTATAGCGGACGGAACTGCCTGCAGCGCGGCGGCTAGCGCGTTCGCGTCCGGTTCGGCCACGCCGTTCCTGGCGATGGTAATCGGTGCGTAGGGCGCGTGCGATGCTGCACGGTAAGAAACAATATGATCGAAATCAGGCCGGCTGTCGATATTCTTGATCAAAAATCGTTGATTACCGTTGCCTATTTGCACATAAGTTGCTGTGGAGATTTTTTTAACTTCCGGGGAGAGCTGCCGGTACAGCAAAACTTTATCCACCACCAATGTTGCGGCGCTGTACTGTGTCTTGCCGCCTTGCTCGAAGTGGCCGAGCACCAAGTCTGCTTTGAACTGGCGCAGCGGTACAGTGGCGCCGGGAGACAGGCGATCCAGGTCGAATTTTTCGGGCGCCACCGTCCACAGCGCAGTCTTGCCGTCGAGGCGGCGCTTCAGCGCTGCGTCCAGCCTGGCGTCCGCCACGTGCAGCTGCAGCACCACCTGGTAGTCGTGCGGCGCATGGAACATCGGCAGGTGCGAGGCGTACAGGCCGTCCTTGCCGCCGAATAGCGCCATGCCATGCTCGCCGTAGGTGGGGCCGGCGGCCAGGGTGGGCGCCGGCACCGCCAGCAATGCCAGCAATGCCAGCAATGCCAGCGGGAAGCTTGCGCGCGCCGCGTTCATGTGCGCACCGGCAGCGTGCGGCGGCGGATCCATGGTCGTAGTGTGATTGAGTTCATGCTGCCATGGTATGCTCGCGATAATGTCGCGTAAAGCAACTTAAATTCACGTATTGTGTCCAATTTGGAATCATGAATCTTGCCGATCTGCGTATTTTCGTCAGCGCCGCGCGCCGTCCCTCGCTCGGCGCGGTGGCGCAGGAAATGCATTTGACTCCGTCTGCCGTGTCCAAGGCGCTCCGGCGGCTGGAGGATAGCCTGGGCAAGTCCCTGTTCGACCGCAGCGGCAAACAGCTGGCGCTGAACGACAGCGGCCGCTTCCTGCTGTCGCGCGCGCAGACGCTGCTGGCGCTGGCGGACCAGGCCCGCTCGGATCTGCTGGGCGAGCAGGCGGCCGTCGATTGCCGCGTCGGGGGACCGGCCATCCTGCTGTGGCGGCACGGCAAAGCGCTGGCGGACGCACTGCGCAGCTACCCCGACGCCAGCATCCGCATGCAGGCCATGTTCGAGGATGAAGCGCTGGCAGCGCTGGCGCGCGGCGACGTGAATGCGGCCATCGTGACCGGCGAAGTGACCGAGGGACGCGGCGAGCACTGGTCCGACGAATGGATCGCGACGCCGCTGGGTGGCGTGGTGCAGCACTTGGTGGCGGGGCGCAGCCATCCGCTGGTACAGGCGCTGGCCGGCTCCCGCGCACCGGCGGCTCCCGCCGCCGCCGTGCTGCACGCGACAAGCGCCCAGGTCCTGGAATGCGATTTCGCCTGCCCCTCCCGTTCGCTGTTCTGCGGCGTGCAGCGCGGCTCCCGCTCCGACGGCTGGCGCGACGACCAGTTCCCGCGCAAGATCCGCTACTGGACCGACGACCTGCAATTGCTGCTGGTCTTGGTGAAATCCGGCGCAGCGCTGGCCTACCTGCCCGACTTTGCGCTGGACGATCCCGCGCTGGTCCGCATCCAGGTCAGCGATTGCGCTTTCGTTTGCAGCGAGCAGGTTGCGCTGGTGTGGAACCGCGCGCGTGCCCCGGGCTGGCTGCGCACCCTGGCCGGGCTGATGTAAGCCGCCTTGTCTTCACTGCAGAGGTGGCTATAGTGTAGCTATGATCCCCGCACTAACATTGCCGCCAAGTTATTCCCTGTACCAGCCTCCCGCAATCGAGGAGACCGGCACGGAGGACGCCGTGCTGCCGTCGATCGCGGTCAGCCTGTCCGAGCAGTCCAGCGTGGTGGCCTCGCTGGGCGGGAACAATTCCGCTGCACAGGTCTATACCGCGTCCGGCTTGCTCAACTCGATCCTGCAGGCCGGTTCGCTACAGGAACCCGTGGCGGTGCCGCCGCTCGGCAGTCCGACCCAAGGGCAAGCCCAGTTGCAGCAGGACCAACTGGTCGCCGCCAGCCTGGCCGCGAGCACGTTCAGTTCCGGCCTCTACACGGGCGCTGGCCTGCTGCAAAGTGCGCCTCCCGCGCTGTCGTCCTATTGGGGCGACGTACTCAAGACCCGTCCCAACCTGGCCGGCGTCGCCGCCAGCTCCCTGTTCAACAGCTCCGTGCTGGGCGCGTTCGAGGCCTACGCCTAGGCTTGCGCATCAATCTACGTAGTTTCCACGAGGCACCATTTTCGTCTTGGTGCTACACTCCTGGCCTTCCCTAGCAGTCCTGTCAATACCAAGTGCAGCGTACTTTCATCCGCTGCGCGCTGTCTCAACGTAGCAATTCGTCGTTTCCCGTGGACGCACTGGCACCATTTTTCAGCCGGGGCGCGGTTCATCCGCTTGTGTCCCACCCATAGTTTTTGAGAGAAAAATGAAAAACCTGAAAATTGGCACCCGCCTTGCCGGCGGCTTTGGGCTGGTGTTGCTGCTCACTATGTTGATGACCTGGATAGGATTGAGCCATATGCAATCCGTGGCCGAAGCCACCGGTGAAATGATGCAGCAGCCGCTGGCCAAGGAGCGCATGATTTCCGACTGGTACCGCCTGATCCACACCAGCGTGCGCCGCACCACCGCTATTTCCAAGTCCAGCGACGCCAGCCTGGGGCCGTTCTTTGCCGCCGACGCCGCCGCTTCCACCAGCGAAGTGAACGAGCTGCAAAAGAAGGTGGAGCCGCTGCTGGAAAGCGACGACGAGAAGAAGCTGTTTGCCGACATGGTGGCGGCGCGCAAGCGCTACATCTCCTCGCGCGACGGCATCGTGGCGCTGAAGAAGGAAGACAAATTCGACGAAGCCGCCGCGCTGCTGGAAAAGCGCTTCATCCCGGACGGCAAGGCTTACCTGGACGCGCTGAACGGCCTGCTGGTGATGCAGCGCCAAAGCATCGACGCCAACGCCGCCCGCATCGACGCCAGCTACCGGCAGAACCGCCGCTTCATGCTGGCCTTCGCCGCCGTGGTGCTGGCGCTGGGCGGCGTCTGCGCCTGGCGCCTGACGCGCGGCATCACGCAGCCGCTGGGCCGCGCAGTGGAAATCGCCTGCGCCGTGGCCTCCAACGACCTGCGCAGCGACATCGTCATCGACAGCAAGGACGAAACCGGCCGCCTGCTGCAAGCGCTGAAAACCATGAACGACGGCCTGGCCCGCATCGTCGGCGAAGTGCGCGACGGCACCGACCAGATCGCGACCGCCTCGGGCCAGATCGCCGCCGGCAACCAGGATTTGTCCGCCCGTACCGAGCAGCAGGCGGGCAGCCTGGAAGAAACCGCGTCGTCGATGGAAGAGCTGACCTCGACCGTCAAGCAGAACGCCGACAACGCGCGCCAGGCCAACCAGCTGGCCGTGGCCGCCTCCCACGTCGCCGAGCGCGGCGGCGAAGTGGTGGGCCAGGTGGTGGACACGATGGAATCGATCAACGCCTCGGCGCGCAAGATCGTGGACATCATCAGCGTGATCGACGGTATTGCCTTCCAGACCAATATCCTGGCGCTGAACGCCGCCGTGGAAGCGGCCCGTGCAGGCGAGCAGGGCCGGGGATTCGCGGTGGTGGCCACCGAAGTGCGCAACCTGGCGCACCGCAGCGCCGCCGCCGCCAAGGAAATCAAGACGCTGATCGACGATTCGGTCGGCAAGGTCGACACCGGCAGCAAGCTGGTGGAGCAGGCCGGCATGACGATGAGCGAAGTGGTGGACAGCATCAAGCGCGTGACCGACATCATGGGCGAAATCACCACCGCCAGCCTGGAGCAGAGCGCCGGCATCGAGCAGGTGAACGAAGCCATGATCCAGATGGACAACGTGACGCAGCAAAACGCGGCCCTGGTGGAAGAAGCCGCCGCCGCGGCCGGCGCGCTGCAGGAGCAGGCCGAATCGCTGGCGGACGTGGTGAGCGTGTTCAAGCTGGCCGAAGGCTACAGCCGTGCGACGGCTCCGCAGCGTGCGCTGCAAAAAACCGAAAGTATGTAGACTGGTACCACAACTACATGCTTTGGGAGAAATTATGCGAAATACCTGCTTGAAACTGAGCGCCCTGTGCGCCGCACTGCTGCTGTCCGCCTGCCAGACCACGCAAACCAGCAATACCGCCGCACAGGACGAGGCGCCGTCGCCGAAGAACCCCGAGTTCACGTCCGAGATGGCGAAATTCAACGCCCAGTTCCCGAACGCCAAGGTCAGCAAGTACGAGGAAGAGTCCATCGCG
Source organism: Pseudoduganella sp. UC29_71 (assembly GCF_042693265.1). NCBI lineage: Bacteria > Pseudomonadati > Pseudomonadota > Betaproteobacteria > Burkholderiales > Oxalobacteraceae > Pseudoduganella > Pseudoduganella sp. UC29_71. Next base: position 112,545 of record NZ_CP170549.1, read on the forward strand.
CACAACAACGCGCAGAAATTCGATGAGCGCGGCAACTGCCACGGCAAGTCGAAATATCCGGTCACCATCATGCTGCTGCTGGACGCGAACGGCAAAGTCACCAATACCGTCACGGACGTGGAGAACAGCAAGGCAGCCTGCTTCCGCCAGACCTACGCTTCCGTGCAATTCCCGAAACCGCCGATCGCGCCTTACCGCAAGGCCATCCTGCTGAAATAAGCGCCGCCGTTCACAGCTCGACGGCGATCATATTGTCGTCGGGCTTGCGGTCGATCAGCTTGTTGTCCGGGTCGATACCGGCCTTGGCCGGACGGCCGTTCACCACCAGCGTATAACTGCCTTCCTTCTGCGTGACGAGCTTGCGCTCGCGCAGCAGGCTGTTGCCGTCCTTGTCGTCCACGCCCACGTCGATCAGGTCGTGGATCGGCACTTCTTTCTCTGCACCCAGCCCATCCGCGCGCAGCTTGCTGGCGTGGACTTTCAGCGTGACCTCATACTTGCCGTCGGGCCGCTTGCGCGCGGTCGCGCTCAGTGCGCGGTTGTCGTGCAGCACGATGGAATTGAACAGGTCGTCGATCAGGTAGGCTTGCTCGGGCGGCGCAATCCGGCGCAGCGCATCCACCAGCACCGTCACGCTCGGGTAGGGCGCCGTGTTGAAGGCGTGCTTGACCAGCAGGCTTTTCAGCACGGCGTTCACCTTGTCCTCGCCCAGGATGTCCTGCAGCTGGTACATGGCCAGGCTGCCCTTGCGGTAGTGGATGTAGGGCTGGTTCTCGTTGTCGGCCAGCGGCAGTTCCGTCTTGTTCTCCAGCGCGCGGCCCAGCAGGTACTGGTTCAGGTCGTAGCGCAGGAAGCGGCGCATCTTGTCCGGGCCGTACTGCTTCTTCATCACCATCAGCGCCGAGTATTCGGACAGGGTTTCGCTCAGCACCGTGGCGCCGCGCGTGTCGCCGCCCACCAGCTGGTGCGCCCACCACTGGTGCGCCACTTCATGCGCGGTCACGTAGAAGGGGTAGTCGATGTCCTTCGGATTCTTGTCGTCCACCTTGGCGATGAAGCCCACGCTTTCCGAATACGGGATGGTGTTCGGGAACGATTGCGCAAAGCCGGCGTAGCGCGGGAACTCCACGATGCGCACCACCTTGTGCTGGTAGGGGCTGTAGTTCTTCGTGTAGTACTCCAGCGCGTCCTTCACGCCCTTGGCCATGCGGTCCAGGTTGTATTCGTGGCCGGGCTGGTAGTAGATCTCGATGCCCACGTCCTGCCACCAGTCGTGCTTGACCGCGTAGCGGGCCGACTGGAAGGCGTAGAAATTCAGGATGGGCTTGTCCATCTTGTAGTGGAAGTAGCGGCGGCCCTTGGCCTTCCATTCCTTTTCCAGGTAGCCCGGCGCCACGGCCACCTGGTCGGCGCTGGTGCTCACGGTGGCGTCGAAGGTGACCCAGTCGGCGTCGCTGCCCAGGTAGTTGTTGGCCAGGCCCTTGGGATCGTCGCGCGGCAGGGCGCGTTCCTGCGCCGGCAGGCCGTGGCGCTTGCGGTCGCGCGGATCGGTCAGCTCGGCCTGGCGCTGGTAGCCGATGTGCGGCAGCTTGGTGTTGTTGAAGAAGGTGCCGTTGCCCACCACCGGCGTATCTTGGCCCAGGCCGAGGATACCCTTGGGCGCATACTCCAGCTCGAATTCCAGCGGCATGCGCGCGCCCGCCGCCAGCGGCGTGGACAGCGAGTAGCGGTACACGCCCAGGTCTTCATCCTTCATTTTCAGGTGCGCCACCTGGCCGAAGCGCAGCGGCTGCATGTCGGAGGTGGTGTCCTGCGTGATGTAGATGTCGGTGATGGGCTGGCCGCTCTTGTTCTCCAGCATGTAGCGGCCTTTCACCTGCAGGCGGCGCTTTTCAGGCTCGATGGACACGCCCAGCTGCACGTCCGTGATGCGCGGCTGCGCCATGGCGGCCAGCTGCTTGTACTTGCGCTCGTAGTCGGCGCGGTCGGCCAGCTGGCGGTAGGTGGACTTGTAGCAGTTGGCGATGTGCAGGTTGTAGAACAGCACGGCGCCCGAGCCGAGCACGATGCTCACGCCGACGGCCAGCGTGGCCAGCACCGGCATGGTCAGCGCGTGGCGCGCCAGCGAGATGCGCTGGCGCCATTCGTCGTTGTTGCCGCGCGCCCAGAACAGCAGCGACAGCACCACCAGGATCAGCGCCGAGCCGCCCCAGTACAGCTCGAACCAGCGCTCGCGCACCAGGTAGTGGCCATAGCCGTTCATGGCCGAGTAGACGAAGCCGGGCGAGGTGCCGTACACCAGCATCGGATGCTCGATGCCCAGCGAGGGCAGGGTGATGCTGGCCACGTAGTACACGATCATGGCGAAATGGGCCATGTATTTGTGGTTGATCAGCACTTGCGCGGCTATCGCCAGCACGGCCACCAGCGCGTAGGACGGCAGCTGGATGGTGAACAGGTGCTGGAAGTACAGGCCGGGCTCGAACTGGAAGTAGCCGTTGAACATCTGGATCGCCATGCCGCACACCATCACCACCAGCATCAGCAGGGCCTGCAGGCCGATCAGCGCGAACAGCTTGGACAGCAGCGGCAGCCAGCTCGGCACCGGCAGCGCGTCCAGCATCTGCGCCATGCGGTTCTCGCGCTCGCGCCACACCAGCTCGCCCGCGTAGAAGGTGGTGATGACCAGCATGAACAGCGCGAAGGTGTCCGTCACCAGCTCCAGCACCATGTAGGTGACCGGGTAGGTCTTGGTGCCGTACATGGAACCCATGTCCAGCGCGCCGGCGAACATGGTCAGCACGCCGGCCAGCACGATCACCAGGAAGTAGACGTTCTTCACCGTTTCGCGCAGGTTCAGCCAGAGGTTTTTCAGCAGCAGCAAGCCCAGGCTGCGCGACTGGAAGTCCGGCGTTTCGTGCGTGTGGCTGGCGCTGTGGCTGATGCGCAGCGCCGGTTCGGCGTCGCCGCGCGCGTCGGCCTTGCCGCTGTCGATGCTGCTGACGAAGCGGAAGCGCCAGTAGCCCAGCAGCAGTACTACTAGCGAGAACGAGGTCCAGATCACGCGGTTCAGCAGGTACACGCCTTCCGGCAGCACCAGGCGCGTGTTGCGCTCGGCGATGGGCCAGTATTCGGTGAGGTTGATGGCGGCCGCCGTGCCGAAGGGGTCGATCAGCGCGGCCAGCGTCTTGTAGTCCAGGTCGCGCGCCAGGCCGGGCGCGACGATGTAGCCGATCAGCATGACCACGCTGGAGATATAGACCGGCAGCATGCGCCGCGTCAGCGCGGCCAGCACGAAGAAGATGGCGCCGAAGATGAACAGGTTGGGCAAGAGCGTGGTGAAGTAGGGGATCAGCCAGGCCGCCAGCGGCGGATGGCCCAGCCGCTCGGGATCGATGCCGGGGATGAAGGTGCCCAGCCAGGCGCCCAGCAGGATGGACGCGAACACCACCGCCAGCGTCAGGTAGGCGCCGATGAAGCGGCCCAGCATGTACTGGTACTTGCGGATCGGCGCGCTGAAGAAGAAGTGGTGCATATCGTATTCGAAGTCCTGCTGCACCGAGCGGCCCATCATGGCGGCTACCACGATCACGCCCAGGCAGCCGAGGAAGCTGGCGGTGAACATGATGGAGCGCGGCGCGTTGATGAACACGCGGCCGCCGAAGGTGACGACGGCTTCCTTGAACACGCCGCCGGCAGCCGCCATCCACAGCATGGCCAGCAGCAGAAACATGCCGAAATAAACCCAGGTGGACAGCATTTTCAAGCGCTGGCGCGCTTCGAACAGGGCGATGGCGAACATGGTGGCCGCCTTAATCGCAGCGATCGGCCGCGTTGTGGCGGCCGGCGATGGTGGCGAAGTAGAGGTCTTCCAGGTCGCCGATGGCTTCCTCGAAGCCGTCGCCCGGATCGTCGTCGCTGTAGACGTGGATCAGGGTGCGGCCGGACAGCAAACGGGTGGAAATGACGGCGTGGCGGGTCTGGAACTGCTGCAGGTCGCGCTTGTCGACAAAGCGTGCCCAGATCTTGCAGCTGATGTCGTCGATCAGCTGCTGGGTCTGGCCGGTGAGCAGCAGGTGGCCCTTGTTGATGATGGCCATGTTGGCGCACAGGTCGGCCACGTCGCTGACGATGTGGGTGGACAGGATGACGGTGCGGTCCTCGCCGATGTCCGACAGCAGGTTGTGGAAGCGCACGCGTTCCTGCGGGTCCAGGCCGGCGGTCGGTTCGTCGACGATGATCAGTTTCGGGTCGCCCAGCAGCGCCTGGGCGATGCCGAAGCGCTGGCGCATGCCGCCGGAATAGGTGCCCAGCTTCTGGTGGCGCACTTCGAACAGATTGGTCTGCTGCAGCAGGCCGTCCACCACTTCGCGCCGCCGGGCGCGGTTGGACAGGCCTTTCAGCACCGCGAAGTGGTCCAGCAGTTCGTAGGCCGACACCTTCGGGTACACGCCGAAGTCCTGCGGCAGGTAGCCCAGCAGGCGGCGGATCTCGTCCTTTTCGTCCAGCACGTCCAGGTCGCCCAGGAACACCGAACCGGAATCGCATTCCTGCAGCGTCGCCAGCGTCCGCATCAGGGTGGACTTGCCGGCGCCGTTAGGCCCCAGCAAGCCGAACATCCCGGCCGGTATCGTGAGCGAAATATTGTCCAGCGCCACCACCCCGTTGGCATAAGTCTTGGACAAATTGCGGATGCGTAATTCCATGCTGACTCCTGTCGTGTCCTGCTGCACTGCAACAGGACATACCACTATTCAATGTTGGCATTGTATTGAAAATGCGGCTGAGCGGTGGCTTCATTGCGACAGTCGGCAAAATTGGGGTTCCAGATTGCCGAAAGCAGGCGCTTTGCCATGGAATGTTAATTTCGGAACAGCACCTGTTCACGGCTGAACCACCAGCGGCACAGGGCCAGCAGCGCGCCTGCGGTGGCGGTGGTGGAGACCAGGATCACGGCGAACATGCGGTAATCCATGGTGCCCTTGACCAGTTCCTTCATGGCCAGCGATACATTGGTCAGCGGCACCATGGCCCAGAACCAGTTCAGCTCCACGCCCGGCAGCAGCGCCACCATCACCGGCAGCAGCGACAGCAGCATCAGCGGCGAGATCAGCCCGGCCGCCTCCTTGTAGCTCTTGGCGTAGATCGACAGCGACAGCAGCACGGAAGCGAAGATGGCGGCGGTGGGCGCCAGCATCAGCGCCAGCATGGCCATGTCCAGCACGCCGATGGCGCGCACCATGGCGGCCAGGTCGGGCGAGGCCGTGCCGCCGAAAAAGAACAGCAGCACGCTCATGCTGACCACCATCAGCACGGACGAGGTCAGGCCGATGGTGAACAGCACCAGGAACTTGGCCAGCACGATGGCGCTGCGCGGCACCGGCGCCAGCAGCAGCGTTTCCAGCGTGCCGCGCTCCTTCTCGCCGGCGCCCAGGTCGATGGCCGGATACATGGCCGCCATCAAGCAGCCCATCAGCAGCAGGTAGGGCAGCACGCCGCCCAGCAGGGCGCCCATCTGCTCGCGCTTGCCCGCCGTGGAGCGCTCCTGCAGCGTGACCGGGTTGAGCGCGAAGCGCAGCTGGTGCTTGCTCAGGTTCAGCGCCGACAGCTCATCCTCGCGCAGCCTGGCGTTATGGGCTTCCAGCTCGGCCGACACGCGCTTGCGGATCACGTCCACCATGACGGCGCTGTTGTAATGCAGCACCACGCTGGCCTGCTGCTTGCTGTCCAGCTGCTGCTGGAAGGTGGGCGGGATCACCAGCGCGAACTTGATCACGTCCTTGTCGATGGCGTTGCGGATCTCGTCCGGCGTGGCCAGCGCCACTTCGCGGAAGCCGTGTTCGGCCGTGAAGCGCTCGGCCAGGCCGGGCGCGTATGCCTTGCCGAACACGGCGTAGGTCAGCTCGGCGGTGCGGGCCTTGTTGAACATATTGGTGGACAGATAGCTGAAGCCGCCCAGGATCAGCGGCATGGCCAGCACCGGGATCAGTACCGTGAAGATGAGGGTCTTGCGGTCGCGCGCCAGTTCCAGGATTTCCTTGAGATAAATGGTCCACATGGCTCAGCCCTCGCGGTTGATGACGTCGATGAAGGCGTCGTACAGGTCGGCGCTGCCGCCCAGGTGGCGCAGCTGGTCGACGGTGCCGTTGAAGGCGGTCTTGCCGTGGTTGATGATGCACACGCGGTCGCACAGCTTTTCCACCTCGTGCAGGTGGTGGGTGGAAAACACCAGCGGAATGCGCAGCGCCTTGTAGCTGGCGATAAAGTCCAGCAGGATCTTGGACGACATCACGTCCAGGCCCGTGGTCGGCTCGTCCAGGATAACGATCTGCGGGTTGTGCACCACGGTGCGGGCGATGGCGCATTTCTGCTTCATGCCGGTGGACAGGTGGTCGGCGCGCTTGCTGCCGTAGTCCTGCATCTGCAGCAGTTCGAACAGCTCGTCGCAGCGGCGCTTCAGCTCGGCGCCATCCATGCCGTGCAGGCGGCCGAAGTACTCCACGTTCTCGCGCGCCGTCAGGCGCCCGTACAGGCCGGTGGAGCCGGACAGGAAGCCGATCTGCTGGCGCGCCAGCAGCGGGTTTTGCAACAGGTCCACGCCGTTGACCAGGGCTTTGCCGGCGTCGGCCGTGAGCGCGGTGGACAGCAGGCGCAGCGTGGTGGTCTTGCCGGCGCCGTTGGGGCCGAGCAGGCCCAGCACTTCTCCGGGCGCGCAGCTGAAGCTCACGTCGCGCACCGCGTGGAACCAGCCATCGTGGCCGCGCGGGTCGCGCGTTGCCGGCGCCTGCCCCTTGTGTCCGTGCAGAGGAAAGCGCTTGGCCAAGCCCTGAACTTCGAGCATTTTGTTATCCTGTTGTAAAGATGGTGAGCAAGGGTAGCATGCAAAAATTCTGACGTGCAAGGTACAAAAGCGTTTTGTCTTGCTATAGTCAAACCACCATGAAAAACAGCCAGCTGATCGATAGCGCCACCAAAGAGAAAATCCTTGCCGTCACGCGCTGCGGCACCACCGTGTCCGAGGCCACCGGCTTCTTCCGCGTGGCGCTGGGCCTGCACTACCTGTCCGGCCTGATGACCAAGGAAACCCTGGATTTCAAGAAGCTGGACAAGGAATACAACCGCTTCATCTACCACGCCATCGGCAAGGGGCACAGCATCACCAGCATCCTGCAGTACATGAGCGGCGAGAAAGTCATCAAGGTAGTCGATTCGCCGCGTTTCCTGCGCGCTTTTGGCGAACACTGCGATGCGGTGCCTGTCGACAGCATTCCCTTCCTGCTGGGCTTGAACCTGGGCGTGGCCAAGGACTTGTCCGGCATCGACGTGCGCGGGCCGGTGGCGGATTGGATCGAGCGCCAGCGCATCCTGCGCGAGGAGAGGGAAGCGGTGGCGCTGGGAAATCCGGGCCTATAATGATGCTTTCCGAACCAGCTTGAGCAGAACACCATGGCAGCCAACCATTTCCACACTCCCCTGGACCGTTTTATTGCCAGCGCCGACAAGGCGCTGCGCGTCATGGCCGGCGTCGCGTCGGCGTCGCGCCCGAACCCGGCCGCGCACGCGGCGGACGCGGCGCTCACCGAAGCGGAGCAGCGCCACGCCGCCGGCCTGATGCGCGTGAACCACGTGGGCGAAGTGATGGCGCAGGCGCTGTACAACTCGCAGGCCCGCTTCGCGCGCAGCGACGAGATCCGCACGCAGTTCGAGCACGCCTCGCGCGAGGAAGAGGACCACCTGGCCTGGACCGCGCAGCGCCTGGGCGAGCTCGGCTCGCAGATCAGCGTGCTCAATCCGCTGTTCTACGCGGGCGCCTACGCGCTGGGCACGGCCGCCGCCGTGCTGGGCGACGCGCGCAGCCTGGGCTTTGTGGTGGAAACGGAACGCCAGGTGGAAAAACACCTGGCCAGCCACCTGGACAAGCTGCCGCCGCAGGACGCCAAGTCGCGCGCCATTGTCGAGCAGATGCGGGTGGATAGGTAGCGCACGGCGAAGCGGCGCAGCAGATGGGGGCGGCCGCCGCGCCCCTGCCGGCGCGGCTGGCCATGTCGGCCATGGGCAAGCTCATGACCGGCACGGCATACTACATTTGAAAGTGCCGCCTCAGCGATCGGCACGTAGGGCGGGTTAGTGCGCAGCACGTAACCCGCCGCTATCAGCCTTCCACGATCTCGTAGGAGTGCGTGATCTCGGCGGTCTTGGCCAGCATGATGGACGCCGAGCAGTATTTGTCGTGCGAGAGCGACACGGCGCGTTCCACCGTGGTCTGCTTCAGGTTCTTGCCGGTGACGGTAAAGTGGAAGTGGATCTTGGTAAACACCTTCGGATCGGTGTCCGCGCGTTCAGCCTTCAAAGTCACCTCGCAGCCACGCACGTCTTCCCGGCCGCGCTTCAGGATCAGCACCACGTCATAAGCGGTGCAGCCGCCGGTGCCCAGCAACACCATCTCCATCGGGCGCGGCGCCAGGTTGTGGCCGCCGCCTTCCGGCGCGCCGTCCATGTTCACCAGGTGGCCGGAGCCGGTCTGGGCCAAAAAGCTCATCCCGGACGGGCCGTTCCAGCTGACTTTGCATTCCATTTCATCTCTCCGTAAAAAAACTTTGCGACTATTGTAATGGAGCAAAGCTGGCCGCGCTTGGCGCTTGCCCCCGGCTGCGCAATCTCGCATACTAGATGGTTCCGATTTAACAATTTGCCTCCCGTCAATCCCTTTCAAACAGGTAGGAACTCATGAGCCACGCTACTGCATCCAATACCAGTTTCAAGCACCTGTGCCACTACGGCGAGCTGGCCGTGCCCGGCATGACGAAAAGCGGCGAACTGCCGGACAATTTCACCATGAATTCCCCGGTCGGCGTTGCGCGCGACAACTACAACCACGTGTGGGTGTGCGACACCGGCAACAGCCGCGTGCTGGTGTTCACGGCCGATTTCGGCACCCTGCTGCATGTGATCGACGGCGACCCGCACAGCACAGGCCTGGACCAGCGCCTGCTCATGCCTTTCCACCTGTGCCCGCACCCCACCGACGACATCATGTACTGCACCGACATGGGCAACGGCCGCGTGGTGGCGTTCGAATACGACGAGCACAGCGCGGACTTCCACTTCGCCTTTGGCAACGTGGCCAGCAAAACGAATGGCAAGACCTTCCTGCCGCTGTCCGACCCGAACGGCATCGCCATCGTCAAGGAAGCGGACGGCCAGCACTACCTCTACGTGGCCGACGAGTTCTTCCACACCGAAGGCGACGTGCGCAGCCGCTGCGTGAAGTTCACGCTGGAAGGCGAGTTCGTGCTGCAGTTCCGCGCCGTGAAGGACGTGAACAGCACCCACGAGCTGCTGTGGCCGCAAGGCCTGGCCAGCGACTCGAAAGGCAACCTGTACCTGGCCAACACCGGTCACTACGAAATCCTCAAGATCGACACCGCCTGGCCCATCAAGAACGAAACCGTGCAGGCCAGCCGCGAGACCGCGCTGCTGCACGGCTTCGGCCAGCCGACCGGCATCGGCAAGTTCAACGTGATGCGCTCGGTGTGCGTGATTGACGACTACGTGTTCGTGCCCGGCCAGGTGGAAAACGCCATCATGGTCTACAACCCGGAAGGCAAGCTACAGGAAAAAGTGGTAGGCATGCTGCCCATGTGGAACCACGAGCCCGAGCCCGTGCATTCCTACACCGACCTGATCTACGGCGCGCTGGAAGACCGCGTCTTCGTCGGCCCCTACCAGATCTGCGCCGGCAAGGACAAGAACACCTACTACATCAGCGAACCGTTCGCCTCCACGGTGCTGCACGTGAGCATCAACATCATCGACGACAGCCTGCCCACCGTGGCCGTGCTGCTCGATTCGGTCGGCCACCGGCGCGACAACGCGTCCAGCGCGCTGGCCACCTCGCAGTTCAACTGCATGACCTCGGTGATCCGCGTCGACCCCAACCGCAAGGGCTCAGGCGTGCTGCCGGTGAAAAACTGGTGGGACGGCTGGGCCAAGACCACGGCTGGGGTCTACCAGTACTGGTACGACCACCTGCTCAAGCCGGCCGGGCTGGACCCGCTGGCCCACGTCGGCACCGCCTCGTACAACATTGATTCGGGCAACTGGTGCCTGAAGACCTTCAACACCGCCGTCGATCCCTACGCCCAGCTGCAGGACATGGTGCGCGGCTTCTTCACCCCCGGCGACATCGCCATGACGGCCTACTACCCGTCGCAGCCGCTGCTGGGCCAGGTGTGCCCCGGCACGCCGCTGATCTTCATCACCAACTTCAATATGTGCACGGTGTCCATGTACCAGTACGGCCCGAACGGGCACTTGCTGAACTACGGCGTGCCATTCGGCCGCGAAGGCGTGGGCGGCGAAGGCACGCTGAAGGCGCCGCAAGGCATCACCGTCAACAGCCACGGCGAAATCTATATCGCCGACTCGCTCAACAACCGCATCTCCAAATGGCAGCTGCAAGCCACCGGCATCGTCACCTTCGTCAGCAATTTCGTCTGGGAGGAGGATGGCAAGCCGCTGGCCACGTTCACCCCTTGCGACATGGACGTGGACTCGCAGGACCGCCTGTTCGTGTGCGACCAGTTCAACAACTGCATCCGCGTGTTCGACCGCGAAGGCAAGAGCCTGTGGAGCTACGGCCGGGCCGGCTATTGCGACGACCTGGCGAAAGATTATGAAAACTTCTACCTGCCCGCCAGCCTGTGCATCGACGAGGACGACAACCTGATTGTCAACGACCTGGTGAACCGCGCGCTGAAAGTGTTCAAGATCGGCGACGACACGCTGGCCTACAAGACCGGCGACCTGGTGTTCAAGAAATACCCGGAGGCGGGCGGCGTGTGGATGCCGTTCTTCATCTATGCGCACAAGGGCAACGTCTACGTGCCGGACACCACCTTCAACGTCGTCAACGTATACAGCTATTGACCGGAATGCGCAAGCCGGGCTATAATTGCCGGCTTTCCCATTCGCTCAGGGAAAGTAAACAACAAGGATGCGTCCGCTGCAACACTGGGGCGGAACCACCAGATGAGCGTTTTTATCTTTCACAGAAAGTCATAACATGAAAACTTTTTCCGCTAAGGGCCATGAAGTCCAGCGCGATTGGTTCGTGATTGACGCGACGGACAAAGTCCTCGGCCGTGTTGCCAGCGAAGTGGCACGCCGACTGCGCGGCAAGCATAAGCCAGAGTTCACCCCTCACGTCGACACCGGTGACTTCATCGTCATCATCAACGCAGGCAAACTGCGCGTGACCGGCACCAAAGCAACCGAGAAGACCTACTACCGTCACTCGGGCTACCCAGGTGGCATCTACGAGACGAACTTCCTGAAAATGCAACAGCGTTTCCCAGGCCGTGCTCTGGAAAAAGCCGTCAAGGGCATGCTGCCAAAAGGCCCACTGGGCTACGCAATGATCAAGAAGCTGAAAGTGTACGCCGAGGGTTCGCACCCGCACGCTGCTCAGCAACCTAAAGCACTCGAAATCTAAGGAACTGACATGATCGGTAACTACAACTACGGCACCGGCCGTCGCAAGAGTGCAGTGGCTCGCGTGTTCATCAAGGCAGGCACTGGCCAAATCATCGTTAACGGCAAGCCAGCGGCTGAGTACTTCTCCCGCGAAACCGGCCTGATGGTGATCCGTCAACCACTGGAACTGACCGGCAACGTTGAGCGTTTCGACATCAAAGTCAACGTTCACGGCGGCGGCGAGTCCGGCCAGGCAGGCGCTGTGCGCCACGGCATCACCCGCGCACTGATCGACTACGATGCAGCTCTGAAGGGCGACCTGGCACGTGCCGGCTTCGTCACTCGCGATGCGCGCGAAGTTGAGCGTAAAAAAGTTGGTCTGCGCAAAGCACGTCGCGCAAAGCAATTCTCGAAGCGTTAATCTGCATTATGCAGCGTGTGCTACGGCACATGCTGTCGAGAAAGCCGCCCGGTACGCCGGGCGGCTTTTTTTCAGCCCTGCTAAAATGGGCGTCCTCTCTTCATTTACTCCCAAGGAAAGAACATGATCAAAGTTGGCATCGTCGGCGGCACCGGATACACCGGAGTGGAACTGCTGCGATTGTTGGCCGTCCACCCTCAAGTGCAGCTGACCGCGATTACGTCGCGCAAAGAGGATGGCTTGCCGGTGGCTGACATGTATCCTTCCCTGCGCGGCCGCGTGAACCTGGCGTTCTCGGCGCCGGACAAGGTCGACCTGGCCCAGTGCGACGTGGTGTTCTTTGCCACCCCGCACGGCGTGGCCATGGAGCAGGCGCCCGCGCTGCTGAAGGCCGGCGTGAAAGTGATCGACCTGGCGGCGGATTTCCGCATCAAGGACCAGGCCGTATTTGAAAAGACGTACAAGATTCCGCACACCGCGCCGCAGCTGATCGAGGAAGCCGTGTACGGCCTGCCCGAGCTGAACCGCGACGACATCAAGGCCGCCAAGCTGATCGCCAACCCGGGCTGCTACCCGACCACCATGCAGCTGGGCTTCGTGCCGCTGCTCAAGGCTGGCGTGATCGACGCGGGCAACCTGATCGCCGACTGCAAATCCGGCGTGTCCGGTGCCGGCCGCAAGGCCGAGATCGGCATCCTGTTCTCCGAGTCCAGCGACAACTTCAAGGCCTACGGCGTGTCGGGCCACCGCCACACCCCGGAGACGGTGGCGCAGCTGCAACGTTTCAGCAGCGACAAGGTCAACCTGATCTTCACCCCGCACCTAGTGCCGATGATACGCGGCATGCACTCGACGCTGTACGCCCGGCTGACCAAGGACGTCAGCAACGAAGAGCTGCAGGCGCTGTTCGAAGACGCCTACCAGGACCAGCCCTTCGTGGACGTGATGCCGTTTGGCTCGCACCCGGAAACCCGCAGCACGCGCGGCGCCAACATGCTGCGCCTGGCGCTGCACCGTCCGGACAACGGCAACACCGTCATCGTGCTGGTGGTGCAGGACAACCTGGTCAAGGGCGCATCCGGCCAGGCCGTGCAGTGCATGAACCTGATGTTCGGCCTGGAAGAAGGCCTCGGACTGAACAATATCGCGCTGCTGCCGTAAGGAAACTCGCGCCTCGACAGCGCGAGATCCCACTAAGGTCTATAATGGCCGTATGAATTTTTAGGAGTACCACATGAATGCAGTAGCCGAAGTGCAAGACGAAGTCATCCCGGCCCCTATCGTATTCACCGACAGCGCCGCGCAGAAAGTTGCGCAGCTGATCGAAGAAGAGGGCAATCCAGATCTGAAACTGCGCGTATTCGTGCAGGGTGGCGGCTGCTCGGGCTTCCAGTACGGTTTCACGTTCGATGAAATCGTCAACGAAGACGACACCACCATGGACAAGAACGGCGTGCAGCTGCTGATCGACTCCATGAGCTACCAGTACCTGATCGGTGCCGAAATCGATTACAAGGACGACCTGGAAGGCGCGCAATTCGTCATCAAGAACCCGAACGCCACCTCGACCTGCGGTTGCGGCTCCTCGTTCTCGGCCTAAACCGGACCTGCGGGGTTACGCTACTCCGCCCAGCATCGCGTAGGGCGGGTTAGCGGGGCGTAACCCGCCGCCGCCGCATTCAGCGCGGATACAGCGCCCCCAGCACCCGTTCCCCGCGCGCACCCGTGACGGCCGGCAGATTCCCCGCCAGCCGCTCATTGAAGCGGAACGCCAGCCACGCAAAGGCCAGCGCCTCCATGCGGTTCGGCTCCACGCCCAGCGCGGCGGTCGATTCCACAGCCACGCCCAGTTCCGCCGCCAGTCCCCGCATCAGCACGCCATTGTAGGCGCCGCCCCCGCACACATACACCGCCTCCGTCCTCGGCGCATGCTCCCTGATCGCGTTGGAGAGCGAGCGCACGGTCAGCTGCGTCAGCGTGGCCTGCACATCCTGCGGCGCGGCGGAGGCGAACGGCGCCAGCTGCGCGTCCAGCCACTGCGCGTGGAACAGGTCGCGCCCCGTGCTTTTCGGCGCCGGCAGGGCGAAATACGGCTCGCGCAGCAGCGCGTCGAGCAGCGGCTGGATCACGGTGCCGGACGCGGCCCAGGCGCCATCCTCATCGTAAGCCTTGCCCTGGTGGCGGGCGATCCACGCATCCATCAGCACATTGCCGGGGCCGGTATCGAAGCCGCTCGCCTTGCCGTCGCCGCGCAGCACGCTGATATTCGCGATGCCGCCGATATTGGCCACCACGCGGGTCTTGCCCGGCTGGCTGAACATCGCCTGGTGGAAAGCCGGCACCAGCGGCGCGCCCTGGCCGCCGGCCGCCACGTCGCGGCTGCGGAAGTCCGCTACCACGTCGATGCCGCAAAGCTCGGCCAGCAGGGCAGGATTGCCGGTCTGGCGCGTAAAGCCCAGCTCCGGGCGGTGGCGTATGGTCTGCCCGTGCGAGCCGACCGCGCGCACATCGGCCGGCTTCATCTCCGTCTGCGCCAGCACATCGGCCACGCACTGCGCGTAATACTGCGCCAGCGTATTGGCCGCCAGCGCCTCGCGTTCCAGCTCGTTCGGGCTGGCCGCCTGCAGCGCCATCAGCTCCTCGCGCAACGCCGGCGGAAACGGCACATAGGCCGCCGCCAGGGTGCGCGCCGCGCCGGCCCAGAAATCCACCAGCACCCCATCCACGCCATCCAGGCTGGTCCCCGACATCAAGCCGATATACAAGCTCATACGCTTCTCCCCAATAGATTCCCGCTATTGTAATGAAAATGAAAATGGGGTCAGGGTTAATTTTTCAGGAAATATTTCCTGAAAAATTAACCCTGACCCCATTTTTTCGCCGGAGCAGTTTGCTTATTTGGCGGCCAGGCTGGAGGCGTTGGCGTTGGTGGGACGCAGCAGCGCGAAGCGGTGCATCATGTCGCCGGAGACGGTCTTGAAGCGGCTTAGCTCGGCTGCGGTCAGCGGGGCCTGGGCTTGCACGTTGAGTTTGCTCGGGTCCTTGGCTTCGCCGCCGACGCGGAATTCGTAGTGCAGGTGGGCGCCGGTGGACCAGCCGGTGCTGCCGACGTAGCCGATCACGTCGCCCTGGCTGACCTTGGCGCCTTTTTTCAGGCCCGGCGCAAAGCGGCTCATGTGGGCGTAGGCCGTGGTGTAGTTGGCCCAGTGCTTCAGCACCACCAGGTTGCCGTAGCCGCCCTGGGTGCCGGCGAAGTCCACCACGCCGTCGCCGGAGGCGCGGATCGGGGTGCCGGTGGCCGCCGCGAAGTCGATGCCTTTGTGGGCCTTCCAGTTGCCCGAAATCGGGTGCACGCGCATCGAGAAGCCGGACGAGATGCGGGAGAATTCCAGCGGCGACTTCAGGAAGGCTTTTTTCAGCGATTTTCCGTCGAAGCTGTAGTAGCCGCCGCCCTGGCTGCTGTTCGGGTCTTCAAACCACACCGACTGGTAGGTCACGCCGCGGTTGGTGAACTCGCCCGCCAAAATGCGGCCGGCGCGGATGAACTCGCCATCCTGCCAGAACGTTTCGTAGACCACGTTGAAATGGTCGCCGCGCTTCAGGTCGGAGCGGAAGTCGATATTGGTGGAGAACATTTCCACGATCTGGCGCACCACCGAGTCCGGCAGCTTGGAGCCGTCGTTGCTGGCGTCGGTGGCCGCGTACAGGGACGAGGAATTGATGGTGCGCGCGTGCATTTCCACGCGGCGCTCCAGCTTGGCCGCCTCTTCGCTGGCGACGAAGCCGTCGCCCTTGCGGCTGACCAGGATGTTCTTGACCGGCGTGTCCTGGCTGTCGAGCACGGTGGCGCGCAGCCACACCAGGTTGCCGTTCTCGTCCGTCTGCGCCTGCACGCGCTTGCCGGTTTTCAGCTGCATCACACCTTTGGCGACCTTGTCCTTCTTGATGAAGGTTTCGGCTGCGTCGTCTTCCACGCCGAGGCGGGTCATCAGCGTGGCGAGCGTGTCGCCGGCGCGGATGCGTTCTTCGTGGACGTATTTTTCGGTGGATTCTTGCTGTTCGAGGGCGCCGATTTGCGCGGAGATGTTCGGAAGTTCGAGGGCTGTGGAGACCGACTTGACTGGCAAGTCCGCCGCGTCAGGCGCGAGCGGAGCGACGCCGGCCGCACCAAAAGCGCACACAGCAAGGAAAATTGCCGATGCACTCATGATGCGCGCCTTGCGCGTCGAACCTAGCAAGTTGACCAAGCCTTGGCTTGTGAATTTGTTTATAGGGTTCATGCAATCAGTTAAAATTTACCGCTTGAACTGTTCCGAACTTTGATGTTTTTGTAATTGTCGTCTTATCGAGTTTTCATGCGGCAAGATTGATGGGATCGCGAATTATATCAAACTATCGGACTCATCCTACATTTTCACGAGAATTGTGCTCCCCTTATGGTAACTGCAACCCAACCCGCTCTGCCGCTGTCCGACCGCGTGCAGGAAGCCCTGGCCATCACCAAACGCGGTGTCGATGAGCTGCTGATTGAATCCGAGTTTGCGCAAAAGCTGGCGCGTTCCGAGCAGAGCGGCGTGCCGCTGCGCATCAAGCTGGGCCTGGACCCGACCGCGCCGGACCTGCACCTGGGCCATACCGTGGTGCTGAACAAGATGCGCCAGCTGCAAAACCTGGGCCACCAGGTAATCTTCCTGATCGGCGACTTCACTTCCATGATCGGCGACCCGTCCGGCCGCAACGCCACCCGTCCGCCGCTCACGCGCGAGCAGATCGAAGCGAACGCCGCCACTTACTTCAAGCAAGCCTCGCTGGTGCTCGATCCGGCCAAGACCGAAATCCGCTACAACTCCGAGTGGTGCGACCCGCTCGGCGCGCGCGGCATGATCCAGCTGGCCTCGCGCTACACCGTGGCGCGCATGATGGAGCGTGACGACTTCACCAAGCGCTTCAAGAACGGCACGCCGATTTCCGTGCACGAATTTCTGTACCCGTTGATGCAGGGCTACGACTCGGTGGCCCTGAAGGCTGACCTGGAACTTGGCGGCACCGACCAGAAATTCAACCTGCTGGTGGGCCGCGAACTGCAGAAAGACTGGGACCAGGAGCCTCAGTGTATTTTGACCATGCCGCTGCTGGAAGGTTTGGACGGCGTGGAAAAAATGTCCAAGTCGAAGAACAACTACATCGGCATCACCGAGCCGGGCAATACCATGTTCGCCAAGATCATGAGCATTTCCGACGTGATGATGTGGCGCTACTACGAACTCCTGTCGTGGAAATCGATCGAAGAAGTGGCGGCACTGAAGCGCGCCGTGGAGCAGGGCGGCAACCCGCGCGACGCCAAGGTGGCGCTGGCGCAGGAAATCGTCGAGCGCTTCCATTCGCGCCAGGCGGCCGAGGATGCGCTGGCCGACTTCGTCAACCGTTCCAAGGGCGGCATCCCGGATGACGTGCCGGAAATCACGCTGGCCGGCGCGCCGGCCGGCATTGCCCAGCTGCTCAAGCAGTCCAACCTGTGCGCTTCCGTGTCGGAAGCGGCGCGCATGGTGGACCAGGGCGGCGTGCGCGTGGATGGCGCCGTCATCAGCGACAAGGCGCTGAAGCTGGACGCCGGCACGTTCGTGCTGCAAGTGGGCAAGCGCAAGTTTGCGCGTGTCACGCTGACGGCATGATAGGGCTGCTGCAGCGGGTCAGCAGCGCGGCCGTGGTGGTCGATGGCGTGCAGGTGGGCGCCATCGATGCTGGCCTGATGGTGCTGGTGTGCGCCGAGCGCGGCGACACCGAGAAGGAAGCGGACGCCCTGCTGCACAAGCTGCTGGGCTACCGCGTATTCGCGGACGAGGCGGGCAAGATGAACCGCAGCGTGACGGACGTGGCCGGCGGCCTGCTGCTGGTGCCGCAGTTCACGCTGGCGGCGGACACCAAGTCCGGCACGCGCCCGTCGTTCACGCCTGCGGCTGCCCCGGCCGACGGCGCGCGGCTGTTCGAGTATTTCGTGCGCCAGGCGCGGCTCAGGCATCCGCAAGTGGCAACCGGCCAGTTCGGCGCGGACATGCAAGTGTCCCTGACGAACGACGGCCCGGTGACGTTCTGGCTGCAGGTCGAGCCCAAACTACAATGATGCGGAGGTGGCGTTGAAACTCTGGAGCGATTCTTTCAAAAACGGCGGTGTGATCCCTGCCGAGTTCGCATTTGCCGAGCCGGACCCGCACAACCGCGTCAAGCTGGCCGGCAACCGCAATCCGCACCTGGCCTGGGACGACGTGCCCAACGGCACCGAGTCGCTGCTGCTGCTGTGCATAGACGGCGACGCGCCCGCCGACGGCGCCAAGGTCAACCAGGAAGGCAAGACGCTGGATGCCTCCGACGAGCGCGCCGACTTCTACCACTGGGCGCTGGCCGACATTCCGCCCGTGCTGTCCGCCATCGCAGCCGGCCAGCTGGCCGACGGCGTCGTGCCCAAGGGCAAATCCGGGCCGGACGCGATACTGACCGCCCAGAACGGCGCGACGCACCAGCTGCGCCAGGGCGTGAACGACTACACCAGCTGGTTCGCCGCCGACCCCGCCATGGCGGGCGACTATTTCGGTTATGATGGCCCCTGCCCGCCGTGGAACGACCTGCGGGTGCACCACTATGTATTCCGGCTGTACGCGCTGGACGTGCCACGCCTGCCGCTCGAAGGCCGCTTCACCTGCGCACAGGCATGCGAAGCCATGCGCGGCCACATATTGGACGAAGCACAAATCATCGGCACCTACCGCCTGAATTCGCAGGCGCGCTAAACCAGGGTTACATGACTACCAGCATTTTATTGATACGCCACGGCGAGACGGCGTGGAACGCCGTGCGCCGCCTGCAAGGCCACATCGACATCCCCTTGAACCCGGAAGGCCAGCGCCAGGCCGACGCGCTGGCGCGCGCGCTGGCGGCCGAGCCGCTGCACGCCATCATCTCCAGCGACCTGCAGCGCGCGCTGCAGACCGCGCAGGCGGTGGCCGGCCCCGGGCGCACGGTGCACCAGGACGTGCAGCTGCGCGAGCGTTGCT
The DNA here is from genome assembly GCF_042693265.1 of Pseudoduganella sp. UC29_71. NCBI lineage: Bacteria > Pseudomonadati > Pseudomonadota > Betaproteobacteria > Burkholderiales > Oxalobacteraceae > Pseudoduganella > Pseudoduganella sp. UC29_71. Next base: position 131,490 of record NZ_CP170549.1, read on the forward strand.
ACGGCGTATTCGAGGGCATGCTGTACGCCGACATCGAGCGCACCTATCCGGCCGAGTTCGCCGCCTGGCAGGCGCGCGACATCGACGCCGTGCCGCCGGCCGGCGAGCGCGTGGCCGAGAGTTTCCGGCAGTTCTACGACCGCTGCATGGGCGGCATCGCCGCTTCGGCCGAGCGCCACGCCGGGCGCAGTATCGCCATCGTCGCCCACGGCGGCGTGCTGGAGTGCGCCTACCGGGCCGCCACCGGCATGGGCCTGGACAGCCCGCGCGACTTCCAGGTCAAGAACGCCAGCATCAACCGTTTCACTGTCGCCAACGGCAAACTGGCGCTGCACAGCTGGGGCGAAACCGCCCACCTCGAACAACTCGTCCTGGACGACATCGTCTGACTTAGTCTCATTAGCAAGCTGAGCCGCATTCGGGGTCAGACCCCGAATGCGGCTCAGGCTGCCTGGCACGCCCGTGCGTATAAATTCCACAAGGAAACGCAGTTTCATAACTGCTAAGCTGCACAAGTGCGGGAATCAGAATAAATAGTGCTTATTATTTGAGCATGTCATCGGTTAGAATAAACGGTTTCCCCGCTCCACTTTCAGGCTTACCCAGTGCAAATCGGTCCTCACATTCTTCGCAACAATGTCTTCGTCGCCCCTATGGCGGGCGTGACGGATAGGCCGTACCGCCAGCTGTGCAAGGAGCTGGGCGCGGGGTACGCGGTGTCGGAGATGGCGGCGTCGAACCCGCGCGTGTGGGCCTCCGAGAAGAGCGCGCGCCGCCTCGACCATGCCGGCGAGATGGAGCCGAAAGCGGTGCAGATCGCGGGCTCGGACCCGCAGGAACTGGCCGATTGCGCCAAATTCAATGTGGATAAGGGCGCCCAGATTATCGACATCAACATGGGCTGCCCGGTCAAGAAAGTGTGCAACAACTGGTGCGGCTCGGCCTTGCTGCCGCACGAGGACCTGGTGCAGCGCATCCTGCACGCGGTGGTGGGCGCGGTGGACGTGCCTGTCACGCTGAAATTCCGCACCGGCTGGGACCGCGAAAACAAGAATGCGCTGCGCATCGCGCGCATTGCCGAGCAGGCCGGCATCCGGATGCTGACGCTGCACGGCCGTACCCGCGCCGACGGCTATACCGGCGACGCCGAATACGACACTATCGCCGCCGTCAAGGCCTCGGTCGCCATCCCGGTGGTGGCCAACGGCGATATCACGTCGCCCGAGAAGGCCCGATTTGTTCTGGACAAAACAGGCGCCGACGCCGTCATGGTGGGCCGCGCCGCCCAAGGCCGCCCGTGGATCTTCCGCGAGATCGACCATTACCTGCGCACCGGCACCCATCTGCCGGCGCCGCTGGTGGCCGAAGTGGCGCAGCTGATGGACGAGCACCTGCAGGCGCACTACGCCTTCTACGGCGAGCGCAAGGGCATGCTGACGGCGCGCAAGCACATCGGCTGGTATGTGCGCGACCTGGAAGGCGGCGAGGAATTCCGCCAGCGCATGAACCGCCTGGAGTCCACGCAGGAACAGTTGCAGTCGGTTAAAGAATTTTTCGAATCCCAATGGAAGTATGGCGAGCGGTTACAATACCGCCTCGCCGAAGAAAAGCTGGCCGCCTGAACGGCGCCAGCGTGGCAGATCAATTAGCAGAAATATATAAAAATGAGCAAAGAAAGCATTCAGGAAGTCGTCCAGAAATCGCTGGAAGATTACTTCAACGATTTGGGCGAGCAGCAGGCGTCGAACATCTATGACATGGTCGTGCTGACCGTGGAACGTCCGATCCTCGAAGTGGTCATGACCCGCGCCGACGGCAACCAGTCGCATGCCGCGCAGATGCTGGGCATCAACCGCAATACCCTGCGAAAGAAATTGCAGGAGCACGGCCTGCTGTAACGGTCCGCTGACGTCCCGGCTTGCATGGCTGTGACCGGCCCATGCGGCCGGTAAGTTGACCTTTGTCCCACAGAACATTCAACAACCTAGCCACAGCCATGATTAAACAAGCTCTCATCTCCGTTTCCGACAAGACCGGCGTCCTGGACTTCGCCCGTGCCCTGTCCGCCATGGGCGTCAACATCCTGTCCACCGGCGGCACCGCCAAGCTGCTCGCCGACAACGGCGTGGCCGTGACCGAAGTGGCCGACTACACCGGCTTCCCGGAAATGCTGGACGGCCGCGTGAAGACGCTGCACCCGAAAGTGCACGGCGGCATCCTTGCGCGCCGCGACTTCCCGGAGCACATGGCCAAGCTGGAAGAGCACGGCATCCCGACCATCGACATGGTGGTGGTGAACCTGTACCCGTTCCAGGCCACGGTGGCCAAGGATGACTGCTCGCTGGACGACGCGATTGAAAACATCGACATCGGCGGCCCGGCCATGCTGCGTTCGTCGGCCAAGAACCACAAGGACGTGGTGGTGATCTGCGACCCGTCCGACTATGGCGTAGTGCTGGCCGAGATGAAGACCACGGACAACGCGCCCGGCTACGTCAGCTACGAAACCCGTTTCATGCTGGCCAAGAAGGTCTACGCGCACACCGCGCAGTACGACGGCGCCATCGCCAACTACCTGTCCAGCCTGGGTCCGGACCGCCAGCACGCCACCCGCGCGGCCTATCCGCAAACCCTGAACGCGCATTTTGAAAAAGTGCAGGACATGCGCTACGGCGAAAACCCGCACCAGTCGGCCGCCTTCTACCGCGACCTGGCACCGGTGGCCGGCGCGCTGGCCAACTACCGCCAGCTGCAGGGCAAGGAACTGTCGTACAACAACATCGCCGACGCGGACGCCGCGTGGGAATGCGTGAAATCGATGGGCGGCTTCGACCAGTCGGCAGCCTGCGTCATTGTCAAGCACGCCAATCCGTGCGGCGTGGCGCTGGGCGCCAACGCGGCCGACGCCTACAAGCGCGCGCTGCAGACCGACCCGACCTCGGCCTTCGGCGGCATCATCGCCTTCAACGTGGAAGTGGACGGCACCGCCGCCACCGAACTGGCCAAGCTGTTCGTGGAAGTGCTGATCGCGCCGTCCTTCACCGCTGAAGCCAAGCAGATCCTGTCGGCCAAGCAGAACGTGCGCCTGCTGGAAATCCCGCTGGGCAACGGCGTCAACGCCATGGACTTCAAGCGCGTGGGCGGCGGCCTGCTGGTGCAGTCGGCCGACGCGAAGAACGTGCTGCTGGCGGACCTGAAAGTGGTGACCAAGCTGCAGCCTACCCAGCAGCAGCTGCAGGACCTGATGTTCGCCTGGCGCGTGGCCAAGTACGTCAAGTCCAACGCCATCGTCTTCTGCGGCAATAATATGACCCTGGGCGTGGGCGCCGGCCAGATGAGCCGCATCGACTCCGCGCGCATCGCCTCCATCAAGGCGCAGAACGCCGGCCTGACGCTGACCGGTTCGGTCGTGGCCTCGGACGCCTTCTTCCCGTTCCGCGACGGCCTGGACGTGGTGGTCGATGCCGGCGCCACCTGCGTTATCCAGCCGGGCGGCTCCATGCGCGACCAGGAAGTGATCGACGCCGCCGACGAGCGCGGCGTGGTGATGCTGTACACCGGCACCCGCCACTTCCGCCATTAATCCGCGCTAAGCGCTGCCGAACCGGGGCCGGACGGTGAAACCTGTCCGGCCCCGGTTTTTTATTGCACTGTGCGTATATACAGCTTTTGCTGCTTGCCAGCCATGTTGTTGATGTACAATCCCAGCATGATTATTCTCGGCATCGACCCTGGCTTGCGCACCACCGGCTTCGGCGTCATCCACAAGCAGGGCGCGAAGCTGCGCTATATCGCGTCCGGCACCATCAAGTCCGGCGAGGGCGACCTGCCGACCCGGCTCAAAGTCATCCTGGATGGCGTGAGCGAAGTGGCCGCCACCTACCAGCCGGACTGCTCGGCCATAGAAAAAGTCTTCGTCAACGTCAATCCCCAATCGACCCTGCTGCTGGGCCAGGCGCGCGGCGCGGCCATTTGCGCGCTGGTCAGCAACGGCCTGTCGGTGGCCGAATACTCGCCCACCCAGCTCAAGCAAGCCGTGGTCGGCACCGGCAAGGCCGCCAAGGCCCAGGTGCAGGACATGGTGGCGCGCCTGCTGGCGCTGCCCGGCCTGCCCGGCTCGGACGCGGCCGACGCGCTCGGCGTGGCCATCTGCCACGCCAACAGCCACGATGCGCTGGCCATGATTGCGCTGGCCGGCGCACTGCCCGGCAAAGCGGGTGGCCAGCTGGCGGGCCTGCGCATGCGCCGCGGCCGCCTGGTCGATTAACCACATACTGAAGGTTCACACATGATCGGACGTCTCTCCGGCATCCTGCTTGAAAAAAATCCCCCGCAACTGCTGGTTGACGTGCAAGGCGTAGGCTATGAGGTCGACGTGCCCATGAGCACCTTCTACAACCTGCCCGGCGTGGGCGAGAAGGTGGTGCTGTTCACGCACCAGGCCATCCGCGAAGACGCACACCTGCTGTTCGGCTTCGGCAACGCCGAGGAGCGCGCCGTGTTCCGCCAGCTGATTAAAATCAGCGGCGTCGGCGCGCGCACCGCGCTGTCGATCTTGTCCGGCATGTCGATCGCCGACCTGGCGCAAGCCGTCACGCTGCAGGAATCGGGCCGCCTGGTGAAAGTGCCCGGCATCGGCAAGAAGACCGCCGAGCGCCTGCTGCTGGAGCTGAAGGGCAAGCTGGGCGCCGACATCGGGGCCGGCCACGCCCACCCGGTGCACGACGCGCAAGCGGACATCCTGAACGCGCTGATCGCTTTGGGGTATTCTGACAAGGAAGCGCTGCTGGCGCTGAAGACCGTCCCCGCCGGCGCCGGCGTGTCGGACGGCATCAAGCAGGCGCTGAAGGCGCTGTCCAAGGGTTAACCAGTAATGAGCATCCAGACCGACAATTTCACCGAACAGCGCATCATCGATGCCGCCCCCTCGTCGCCGAACGAGGAGGCAATCGAGCGCGCGCTGCGCCCCAAGCACCTTGAGGAATACGTCGGGCAGGCCAAGATCCGCGACCAGCTGGAAATCTTCATCGCCGCCGCGCGCAACCGCAAGGAGGCGCTGGACCACACGTTGCTGTTCGGCCCGCCGGGCCTGGGCAAGACCACGCTGGCCAACATCATCGCGCGCGAAATGGGCGTGAACCTGCGCCAGACCTCCGGTCCGGTGCTGGAGCGCCCGGGCGACCTGGCCGCCATCCTGACCAACCTGGAAGCGAACGACGTGCTGTTCATCGACGAGATCCACCGCCTGTCGCCGGTGGTCGAGGAGATCCTGTACCCGGCGCTGGAAGACTACCAGATCGACATCATGATAGGCGAGGGGCCGGCCGCGCGTTCTGTCAAGCTGGACCTGCAGCCGTTCACGCTGGTGGGCGCCACCACGCGCGCCGGCATGCTGACCAACCCGCTGCGCGACCGCTTCGGCATCGTGGCGCGGCTGGAGTTCTACACGGTGCCCGAACTGACCAAGATCGTCAGCCGCAGCGCGGCCTTGCTCAAGGCGAGCATCGACGTCGAAGGCGCGACCGAGATCGCGCGCCGCGCGCGGGGCACGCCGCGTATCGCCAACCGCCTGCTGCGCCGCGTGCGCGACTTCGCCGAAGTGAAGGGCAACGGCGACATCACGCGCGACGTGGCCGCCGCCGCGCTGGTGATGCTGGACGTGGACACGGTCGGCTTCGACGTGATGGACCGCAAGCTGCTCGAAGCGGTGCTGTACAAATTCGGCGGCGGGCCGGTCGGCATCGGCAACCTGGCCGCCGCCATCGGCGAAGCGGCCGACACCATCGAGGACGTGCTGGAACCGTACCTGATCCAGCAAGGCTATCTGCAGCGCACCCCGCGCGGCCGCGTCGCCACCGCGGCCGCCTACCAGCACTTCGGCGTGACGCCGCCGCGCACCAATCCGACTGGCGATTTGTGGGACCAATAAGCGTTCCGCCGGCCGCCTGATGGACGAACTGCGCGCCATCGCCACCTTCGTGCGGGCTGCCGAGCTGGGCAGTTTCAACCGCGCAGCCGAAGCGCAGGGCACTACGCCGCAAGCGGTCAGCAAGACCATACGGCAGCTGGAGCAGCACCTCGGCGTGCGCCTGTTCCACCGTACCACCCGCAAGAGCGCCCTCACCGAAGAAGGCTTGCGCCTGCTGGCCTCCGTCAAGCCCGGCCTGGATGGGCTGGTCGGTGCGCTCAGCCGGGCGCGCAGCGCCGCCCTGGACGACCAGGGCCTGGTGCGCATCACCGCGCCCGGCGCGGTCGGCCGCAAGGTGCTGATGCCGCTGCTGGCCGAGTTCCAGCAGCGCTATCCTCTGATCCAGTTCGAACTGCTGCTGTCGGAAGGCTTTAGCGACATGGTCGATGACCGCATCGATGTCGGTTTCCGCGCCGGCAATCCGCCCGACCTGCAAGTGATCGGCCGCACCTTGTTCGCCGTGCAGCAGATTGTCTGCGCCACGCCTGCCTATCTGGCGCAGCACGGTGCGCCGCGCAGCATCGCCGAGCTGCAGGCGCACCGCTGCACGGCTTACCGCCAGCCCGGCAGCGGGCGCGCCATGCCCTGGGAGTTCGAGGTGGACGGCGGCACCGTGTTCCAGCACATGCCCACTGTCGTGTGCAGCAACGATCCGGAGGCGGACATGCACGCCGTGCTGGCCGGCATGGGCATTGGCCAGGTCGACAGCATCAACGCCGCCGCCGCGCTGCGCAGCGGCCTGCTGGTGCCGCTGTTGGCGTCCACGGTGAGCGAGCGCATGGGCCTGCACCTCTACTACCCGCAGCGCGCCGACATGCCGGGGCGGGTGCGGCGCTTCATCGACTTTGCCGTCGAGCGGCTGCAGGGCAGCACGACCTATTCGGTGCCGCGCGCCGAGTTGCTGGCGCTGGCCGGCAATTAGCAACTGCTGGTTGTCTTTAAATCGTGTTTTATGGACTACTTCGGTTGTTCGTAAAAATCTACAGTTCTCCCTGTCGCCGCACCGCCGGCATTCACCCCCAAGGAGAACAGCATGAACCAAGCAAACCAACTGTCCGGCCGCGTGGCCGTCATCACCGGCGCCTCGAGCGGCATCGGCCTGTCCACCGCCAGGCTGCTGGCCGCGAGGGGCGCCAAGGTGGCCGTGCTGGCGCGCCGCAAGGCTGCGCTGGACAGCCTGGTGGCGGAGATCGAACAGGCCGGCGGCACTGCCATGGCGCTGGCGGTCGACGTGACCGACCAGGCGTCCATCGATGCCGCGGCTGCCGCCGTGCTGGCAGCCTGGGGGCCGGCCAGCCTGGTCTTTAACAACGCCGGCCTGATGCTGCCCGGCGCCATCGAGGAAAACCGGCTGGAGGAATGGACCCGCCAGATCGACATCAACGTGGACGGCGTCATGCGCATCATCCACGCCTTCGTGCCGCAGCTGGTGCAGGCGGCCGGGCAGGGCGCGACGGTGGACCTGATCAACACGTCTTCCATCGCCGGCCAGTATATTTATCCCTACTTCGCCGTCTACAGCGCGACCAAGGCCTACGTCAGCCACCTGACGCGCCACATGCGCGCCGAACTGGGCCAAAAGAATATCCGCGTATCCATGATCGAGCCGGGCATTGTCGCGACCGAACTGCAAAGCCACGTCACCCACCAGGGCGTGCTGGACTGGCTGGACCAGGCTGCGCAGACCATGGATTTCCTGCAGCCGCAAGACGTGGCCGAGGTGGTGGGCTTCCTGGCCGTGCAGCCGCCGCGCGTGAACCTGATGCAAGTGGTGGTGATGCCGACCAAGCAGGCTACCTGAGGCAGGCGTTATACTGCATGGCTGATCGATTCATTATGGAACCACCATGCAACGATGGAGTAGCACCATTGCAGTAGGACGCCTGGCGGCAGCCGGCGCGGCGCTGTTTGCCGCGCTGGCTGCGCCCATGGTTGACGCTCAGGCCGCCGTGCCCGTGTACGGCTATGAAATCAAGCGCAGCTATCCGCACGATCCGCAGGCGTTCACGCAGGGCCTGCTGTTCCAGAACGGCATCCTGTACGAGAGTACCGGCCTGAACGGCCGGTCGTCGGTGCGCAAGGTGGCGCTGGAGACCGGCAAGGTGCTGCTCAAGACCGACATTCCGCAGCAGTTCTTCGGCGAAGGCATCACGGCGGTGGGCAACGTCATCATCGGCCTGACGTGGACCAGCCAGACCGGCTTCATCTTCGACAGCGAAACCCTGCAGCTCAAGCAAACCTTCAGCTACCCCGGCGAGGGCTGGGCGCTGGCCACCGACGGCGAGCGCCTCTACATGAGCGACGGCACGGCCTACATCCGCGTGCTGGACCCGAAAACCATGCAGCAGACGCGCCGCATCCGCGTCACCGCCGACGGCGAGCCCGTCACGCAGATCAACGAGCTCGAATGGGTGGAAGGGCAGATTTACGCCAACATCTGGCAAACCGACAAGATCGCCCGCATCGACCCCTTCAGCGGCCGCGTGCTGGGCTGGATCGATTTGAGCGGACTGGCTGCCAAGGCCGGCATCGAAGCGGGCAGCGACAACGTTCTCAACGGCATCGCCTACGACAGCGCCAAGCGCCGCCTGTTTGTAACCGGAAAGCTATGGCCGAAGCTGTTCGAAATTGAACTGAAACGTAAATAATCAAGTTGCAACAGGCGATAACAGGTCGCCAACTGCGCGCGGCCTGGCCGTGTGGACAGGCTGCGACAGTGACCAATGGTAGTAATGGAGCGTCATTGAATGTTGCAGTGCGGGCGGTTAGCCTGATGAGTATTGCCATGCGGCACTATTCTCGCAAAGCCGCCAGCGCCACTTCTTCAGTTCGATCGGACATTCCATATGGACATTACCGTACCGCGTCTCGTCAGCTTTTCCATGTCATCCACGCTGGACCTCAGCCTGGGCGTGCGCAACCTCGCGCTGCGCGTCGATGCGCGCGACGAGGTCGGCGGCTCCGGCCCCGGATGGGCGCAGGTCTGGATGCAGCAGGCTGTGCTCTCGCCGCTCGGCCCGGCCCAAGCCATCGGCATCGGCCTGCCTGGCAGCGCCGACTCCTTGAGCGACGGCTCGGCCAGCCGCGTGTTCCCGGTCAGTACCGCCACGGCACCGGGCGTGTATCGCGTCTATGAGGTGGAAGTGTTCGACCTGGCCGGCAACGTCAAGCACTACTTCGAAAGCGACCTGCAGGCCATGGGCTTCAACACGGCAGTCACCGTCACGGGCGGCGTGCCCGATACCACGGCGCCGGTATTGACCGGCCTGGTGCTGCCGAGCGTGATCGACTTGAGCCGCGGCGCCACGGAACTCAGTTTCACCGCCCATGCACAGGACGCCGGCGGCAGCGGCGTGGCGGGCGTGGACCTCATTTTCGACCACGATTTCTATCTCGACACGTTCACCGGCCCGCAGGTCTCCATAGGCGGCTTTGTCGGCGGCAGCGATACCTTCTTCGACGGCACCTTGAACTCAGCCGCCTACACCGGCGAGATGGGGGCGGCGACGGACCAGGGCATATACAACCTGCTGGGCGCGGTCGTCACCGATCAAAGCGGCAACGCGACGGAGTACACCGCCGCCCAGCTGCAGGCGATGGGCATCACCACCCAGTTTGAGGTCAGGAACGGCGACCCGCAAGGCGGGCCGCTGCCCGCTCCCACAGCCATCAACGGCAGCGCGGGCATCGATGAAGTCGCGTATGCGGCGGCCAGCACGCAGTTCACGGTGCGCAAGGGCGTCGGCAGCTACCTGGTCACGGACGGGGGGGGCGTCAACCAGACGCTGGCCAATGTGGAGCGGCTGGCGTTCACCGACCAGAATATCGCGCTGGATGTGAACGGCAATGCCGGCCAGGCCTACCGGCTCTACCAGGCCGCGTTCGACCGCCAGCCCGATCTGCCTGGCCTGGGTTTCTGGATCTCGCATCTGGATGAGGGGTGGACTCTGCGCGACGTCGCGGGCCGTTTCCTGGACAGCGCCGAATACGGACGGCTGTACGGCACCGGTTTGCAGAACCAGCAATTCGTCACGGAGCTGTATCATAACGTGTTGCACCGTGATCCTGAGCAGGCCGGTCTGGCGCACTGGATGACGAAACTTGACCAGGGCGCCACGCGCGCCGAGTTGCTGGTCGGCTTCAGCGAGAGCGCGGAAAACATGGCCCAGGTCATCGGCGCCATCGAAAACGGCATGGCCTATATACCTTTTTAAGAAAGCAGTGGATGCAGATTTGGGTGGACGCGGACGCATGTCCCGCCGTGATCAAGGAGATCCTGTACCGCGTGGCTGAGCGCACGCAGATGAACGTTACCCTGGTGGCGAACCAGCTGATGCGGGTGCCGCCGTCGCGCTTCATCCGCTCGGTACAAGTGCCGTCCGGGGCGGACGTGGCGGACCAGGAGATCGTGCGCCTGCTGGCGCCCGGCGACCTGGTCGTCACCGCCGACATCCCGCTGGCGTCGGACGTGCTGAAGAAGGGCGGCCTGGCGCTCAACCCGCGCGGCGAGTTCTACACCAACGACAATATCGCCCAGATGCTGACCATGCGCGCCTTCATGGAAGAACTGCGCAGCGGCGGCGTCGACACCGGCGGCCCGGCGCCGTTCAGCCAGGCCGACCGCCAGAGCTTCGCCAACACGCTGGACCGCCACCTGGCCAAGGTCAAGGCCGCCAGCCTGCGCGCCCCCGGCCCGGCCTGACGCCTACTGTTGCAGGCCACGGCTGAGTTGTTTCATTTTGCAGCACCTGTCTCAAAACGTCTCAATGCATAACGGTGCACGTGCCCGGCGCGCGGCTCAAAACGCCGCGGCACGGAAGTTGCGTAGATAGTGGTGAACGTCCCGGAGCGCTGGCTGCGGGGCTTCAATCCATCAAATCTACTAGGAGACTGTTATGCAATGGAGCAAACCTGAGTTCATCGACTTCCGTTTCGGTTTCGAAATCACGCTGTACGTGTTCAACCGCTAAAGGCATGCTGCGGTTGCCCCTGCAGGCGGCGGCCGCAGCGTCCGATCGGACGCATCATGAAAATCATCGTACTAGGCTCGGCTGCAGGCGGCGGCTACCCGCAGTGGAACTGCAATTGCCGCAACTGCGACGGCCTGCGGCGCGGCGCCATCCGCAGCCGCGCGCGCACCCAGTCGTCGATCGCGATTTCCGCCAACGGCAGCGACTGGCTCCTGGTCAACGCCTCGCCCGACATCCTGGCGCAAATCCGCGCCACGCCGGCCTTGCAGCCGGCCCGCGCCGCGCGCGACAGCGGCATCGCCGCCGTGCTGCTGATGGACGCGCAGGTCGACCATGTCACCGGCCTGATGATGCTGCGCGAAGGACGGCCGATACCGCTGTACTGCAGCGCGCCCGTGTGGCAGGACCTGCAAGCCGGCTTCCCGTTGGCCACAGTACTGGCGCACTACTGCGGCGTGGACTGGCGCGAGCTGGCCGTGGCGGACGGCGAGCATTGCAGCTTCACCGTGCCGCAGCTGGACGGCATCCGTTTCACGGCCGTGCCGCTCGACAGCAAGGCGCCGCCGTATTCCCCGCACCGCGAGCAGCCCGTGGCGGGCGACAATATCGGCCTGCTGGCGCACGATCTGGTCACCGGTAAAAAGCTGTTCTACGCGCCGGGCCTGGGCGCCATCGCGCCGCTGACGGCAGCCGCCATGCGCGAGGCCGACTGCCTGCTGGTGGACGGCACCTTCTGGACCGAGGACGAAATGATAGCGCTGGGCTTTTCCAGCAAGCCTGCCGCCGCCATGGGCCACCTGCCGCAATCGGGCGCCGGCGGCATGATGGAGGTGCTGGACGGGCTGCCGGCCAGCCGCAAGATCCTCATCCACATCAACAACACCAACCCCATCCTCGACGAAGACTCGCCGCAGCACGCCACGCTGTGCGGGCACGGCATCGAGCTGGCGTATGACGGCATGGAGATACTGCTATGACCATGGCGCCACGCTGGGACCCGGCCACCTTCCAGGCGCAACTGCTGGCCAAGGAAAAGCACTATCACATCCACCACCCCTTCAACGTGCGGATGCAGGAGGGCGAGCTGACGCCGGAGCAGATCCGCGGCTGGGTCGCCAACCGCTTCTACTACCAGATCCGCATTCCTCAGAAGGACGCCGCCATCCTGGCCAACTGCCCGGACCGCGAAACCCGCCGGCGTTGGCTGCTGCGCATCCTCGATCACGACGGCTGGGGCGACAACGAGGGCGGCATCGAAGCCTGGTCCCGGCTCGGCGAGGCGGTCGGCATCCCGCGCGCCGAACTGTGGTCGCTGAAGCACGTGCTGCCCGGCGTGCGCTTCGCGGTGGACGCCTACGTCAACTTCGCGCGCCAGTCGTCCTGGCAGGAAGGCGTGTGCTCCTCGCTCACCGAGATGTTCGCGCCGAAGATTCACAAGGACAGGCTGGCCAGCTGGCCGAAGAACTACCCGTGGATAGACCCGGCCGGCCTGCACTACTTCCGCAGCCGCATTTCGCTGGCCGAGCGCGACGTGGAGCACGGCCTCAAGGTCACGCTGTCGCACTTCGTCACGCGCGAGCAGCAGGAGCGGGCGCTGGAGATATTGCAATTCAAGCTCGATGTACTGTGGTCGATGATGGACGCGATTGACCGCGCCTACGGCTAGTCAACCAAGTGAGGCAAGCATGGAAACGATGACCGACCAACCGAAGCTGTCGCGCCTGTTCCGGCTGCAGTGGGAAGAAGCGCAGCATGCGCACGTGCTGCTGTACCCGGAAGGCATGGTGAAGCTGAACGGCAGCGCCGCCGAAATCCTCAAGCGCTGCGACGGCCGCAGCAGCTTGGGCGACATCGTGGCGCAACTGGAGCAGGCCTTCAACGCCAGCGGGCTGGCAGCGGACGTGCAGGCCTTCGTGGCCGACGCGCGGCAGCGGGGCTGGCTTGTCTGAGCTGGCCACCCGGCAGGCTGGCGAGGCGCCGGTGGCGCCGCCCTTGTGGTTGCTGGCCGAGCTGACCTACCGCTGCCCGCTGCATTGCGCGTTCTGCTACAACCCGGTGGACTATGCCACCAACCGCAATGAGCTGAGCACCGCGCAATGGCTGGACGTGCTGCGCCAGGGGCGCGCACTGGGCGCCGCGCAGCTGGGCTTCTCCGGCGGCGAGCCGTTGTTGCGCGACGACCTGGAAGAGCTGGTGGCAGAAGGGCGGCGGCTGGGCTACTACACCAACCTGATCACCTCCGGCATCGGTCTGACCGAGGAGCGTCTGCGGCGCCTGTCGGACGCCGGCCTGGACCACATCCAGCTCTCGTTCCAGGACTCCACGCGCGAGATGAACGACTTCCTCAGCAGCACCCGCACCTACGAGCTGAAGTCGCGCGTGGCCGCCCTGATCAAGCGCTTTGACTACCCGATGGTGCTCAACGTGGTGCTGCACCGCTACAACCTGGACCACGTGGACCGCATCATCGACATGGCGCTGGACATGGGCGCGGAATACCTGGAGCTGGCTAACACCCAGTACTACGGCTGGGGCCTGGTGAACCGCGCGCAGCTGATGCCGACGCAGGAGCAGCTGCACAGGGCGGAGGCGGTGGTGAACGCCTACCGCGAGCGGGTGGGCAGCCGCCTGCGTATCCTGTTCGTGGTGCCGGACTATTTCGAGGGCAAGCCGAAGGCATGCATGAACGGCTGGGGATCGATGTTCATGGCGGTGGCGGCGGACGGCGCCGCGCTGCCCTGCCACGCGGCGCGCAGCGTCCCCGGCCTGGAGTTCCCGCACGTGGCGCAGCACAGCCTGCGCGACATCTGGCACCACAGCGAAGCGTTCAATAAATTCAGGGGCGACGCATGGATGAAGGAGCCGTGCCGCAGCTGCGAGGACAAGCACAAGGACTTCGGCGGCTGCCGCTGCCAGGCGCTGGCGCTGACCGGCGACGCAGCCAACGCCGACCCGGTGTGCGCCAAGTCGCCCCGGCACGGCGAGCTGAAAGAGATCGTGGTGCACGCGCACCGCGCGCAGGCGGCGGGGTCGGTGCAGCCGCTGGTGTTCCGCAGCGACGCCAACTCGCTGCGGCTGTCCGGCAAGGCCAAAGCCTAGGCTGGCGCGCGGGGCGGCCGCCTGGTGCCGGGGCTTATTCCTGGCGCACCCAGGTCTGCGAACGGCCCAGCATCGGCACGCCGATGTAGCCGCGCACCTTCAGCTTCTTGCCGCCGTCGGCCAGCTCCATCTTGCTCTTGTAGACCTTGCCGTTGTCCGGGTCCAGGATCTCGCCGCCGGTGTATTCATCGCCGTCCTTCTTCAGGCCGGACATGAACACCATGCCGAGGATGGGCTGGTCCTTGCGCGCGTCGGTGCACTTATCGCACTTGGGATTCTGCTCCTGGTCCGCAGCGCGGAACAGCTTCTCGATCTTCCCCTGCAGCACGCCGTTGTTCTCGCTGATGCGGATCAGCGCTTTCGGCTTGCCGGTCACATCGTCGATATTTTTCCACAGCCCGACGGGCGAACCATCATCGGCAAAGGCCGGGGCCATGATGACGGCAGCGGCCAAGCCGCCGGCTTTGATCCAGTTACGCATAAGGTAGTCTCCAAAAGATTATGTTTGTCTCCGGAGTGTACCGCCAAAAAATAGAGTAGTCGTTCGATTTTTCTCGAAATGGGGTCCGAAATGGGGTCAGGGTTAATATTTCGCACAGCGGAATATTAACCCTGACCCCGTATGAAAAAAGCCGGCGGGAAGCCGGCTTTTGGGAGTGCGGAGGGGTTAGGCGGGCAGCTTGGCCAGCTGTTCGCGCATCTTTTCGATGGTGGCGGTGAAGTTGGCCAGGCGGTCTTTTTCCTGGGCAACTACGGCCGCCGGTGCGCGGGCGACGAAGCTTTCGCTGGACAGCTTGGTGCTGGCCTTGGCGATCTCCGCGTCGATGCGGGCGATTTCCTTCGACAGGCGCTCGCGCTCGGCCGCGACGTCGATCTCCACCTTCAGCATCAGCTTGGTGGTGCCGACGATGGACACGGCCGCCGTGGTTTCCGGCAGCGCGTCGACGATGGTGACGTCGGCCAGCTTGCCCAGCGACTGGATGTAGGGGGCGAACACGGCCAGGCGCTCCTTGTCCGCCGGCGAGGACGCTTCCACGATCAGCGGCACGCGCAGCGACGGCGCCAGCTTCATTTCGCCGCGCAGGTTGCGGGTGGCGTCGGTCAGCGTCTTCAGCTCGCCCATCCAGGCTTCGGCCGCTTCGTCGATCCTGGCCAGGTTCGGCAGCGGGTATTCCTGGGTCATGATGGACTTGCCGGCGCTGTCCTTGCCGGCCAGCGGCGCCACGGTCTGCCACAGTTCCTCGGTGACGAAGGGGATGATCGGGTGCGCCATGCGCAGCACCACTTCCAGCACGCGCAGCAGCGTGTGGCGGGTGGCACGCTGCTGGCCTTCGGTGCCGTTCTGTACCTGCACCTTGGCCAGTTCCAGATACCAGTCGCAGTACTCGTCCCACACGAACTTGTAGATGGTGCTGGCGATGTTGTCGAAGCGGTAGTCTTCGAAGCCTTTGGCCACGTCCGCCTCGGCCTTTTGCAGCAGCGAGATGATCCACTTGTCCGCTTGCGACAGGTCCGCTTCGCTCGGCGTGCAGTCCTTGCCTTCGGTGTTCATGATGACAAAGCGCGTCGCGTTCCACAGCTTGTTGCTGAAGTTGCGGTAGCCTTCGCAGCGGCCCAGGTCGAAGTTGATGTTGCGGCCCAGCGAGGCGTAGGACGCCATCGTGAAGCGCACCGCGTCCGTGCCGTAGGCGGCGATCCCTTCCGGGAATTCCTTACGCGTGGCCTTGGCGATCTTCTCGGCCGCTTTCGGGTTCATCAGGCCGGTGGTGCGTTTTTCCACCAGCGCGTCGATGCCGATGCCGTCGATCAGGTCGATCGGGTCCAGCGTGTTGCCCTTGGACTTGGACATCTTCTGGCCCTGCGAGTCGCGCACCAGGCCGTGCACGTACACGGTGTTGAACGGCACCTTGCCGGTGAAGTGCGCGGTCATCATGACCATGCGCGCCACCCAGAAGAAGATGATGTCGAAGCCGGTCACCAGCACGGACGATGGCAGGAAGGCCTTCAGGTCAGGCGTTTCTTCCGGCCAGCCCAGGGTGGAGAAGGGCACCAGCGCGGACGAGAACCAGGTATCCAGCACGTCGTTGTCGCGGCGCAGCGCGCCGGTGCTGCCGGCGGCCTGCTGCTTGGCCAGCGCTTCGGCTTCGGTGCGCGCCACGAAGATGTTGCCCTGCTCATCGTACCAGGCAGGGATCTGGTGGCCCCACCACAGTTGGCGCGAGATGCACCAGTCCTGGATGTTGTTGAGCCACTGGTTGTAGGTGGTGCTCCAGTTTTCGGGCACAAACTTGATCTCGCCGTTGGCCACTTTTTCCAGCGCCACGTCGGTGATCGATTTGCCCGGGTTGAACGTGCCTTCCGGCGCCGGCTTGCTCATGGCCACGAACCACTGGTCGGTCAACATCGGTTCGATGACCACGCCGGTGCGGTCGCCGCGCGGCACCATCAGCTTGTGCGGCTTGACCTGCTCCAGCAGGCCTTGCGCGTCCAGGTCGGCCACGATCTGCTTGCGCGCGGCGAAGCGGTCCAGGCCCACGTAGGCGGCCGGCGCGTTGTCGGCGATCTTCGCGTCCAGCGTCAGGATGGTGATCATCTCCAGCTTGTGGCGCTGGCCCACGGCGTAGTCGTTGAAGTCGTGCGCCGGGGTGATCTTCACGCAGCCGGTGCCGAAGGCCTTGTCCACGTAGGAGTCGGCGATGACGGGGATTTCGCGGCCGGTCAGCGGCAGCTTCAGCATCTTGCCCACCAGCGCTTCGTAGCGCTCGTCGGTCGGGTCCACGGCCACGGCCACGTCGCCCAGCATGGTCTCGGGACGGGTGGTGGCCACGGTCAGGAAGCCGGTGCCGTCGGCCAGCGGGTACTTGATGTACCACATGGAGCCGTCTTCTTCTTCCGACACCACTTCCAGGTCCGACACGGCGGTGCCCAGCACCGGGTCCCAGTTCACCAGGCGTTTGCCGCGGTAGATCAGGCCCTGCTCGAACAGGCGCACGAATACTTCGGACACCACTTTCGAGCGCGGCTCGTCCATGGTGAAGTATTCGCGCGCCCAGTCCGGGGAGGTGCCCATGCGGCGCATCTGGCCGGTGATGGTGGAGCCGGATTTCTCTTTCCACTCCCAGACTTTTTCGATGAACTTTTCACGGCCCAGGTCATGGCGCGAGATCTTCTGCGCGTCCAGCTGGCGCTCCACCACGATCTGGGTGGCGATGCCGGCGTGGTCGGTGCCGGGAATCCAGGCGGTGTTATGGCCCAGCATGCGATGGTAGCGGGTCAGGCCGTCCATGATGGTCTGGTTGAACGCGTGGCCCATGTGCAGCGTGCCGGTCACGTTCGGCGGCGGCAGCTGGATGCTGAAGGAAGGCTTGGACAGGTCGAGGGAGGCGGCGTAGTAACCGCGCTTCTCCCACTCGCTGCGCCAGAACTGTTCAATGTCGGCGGGCTCGAAAGACTTGGCTAATTCCATGATGTTGGGCTGAGTTGTAAGCGAAAACGACCATTATAAAGGGGCAATGCCCCCAGCGCATGCCGCCGGCGCCGCAGTGCACAATTTTTTCGCCATATAATGCTGTCAGATTGATAATGATGGCCGCCGTTTTTAGCTTGCTTGGACCGGATAGTCCTGAGCGGTGGCGCCGGTGCTAAGATGCGGCCATGCCCGCCTCCCGATTCGCCATCCGCCTGCTGCGCTACGCCTGGGCCTCCCCCTGCACGGCGCTGGGCCTTTGCCTGGCTGCGCCCGCCTTCCTGTTCGGCGCCAGGGCCTGCATCGCCGACGGCGTGGTGGAAGTGGCGTTGTCCGCGCACGGGCGGGCCGCCTGGCTGCGCGCGCTGCCTTTCACCGCCATCACCTTTGGCCATGCCGTCGTCGGCACCACTGCGCGGGAGCTGGAGCGTCTGCGGCCGCACGAGCACGAGCACGTGCGCCAGTATGAGCGGTGGGGACCAGCCTTCCTCGCTGCCTATCCGCTTGAGAGCCTGTGGCAGATGCTGCGCGGCCGCCGCGCCTACTTCGACAACCGCTTCGAACGGCAGGCCCGTGCCAAGGAAGTTCACCTGTAAGCAAATACAGCAAGTTGTAAGCACGTGTAAGGGTCGTCAACTGCATCGGCACGGGCCGCGTTTTTCGCTCAGTGACACGGCAAACGTGCCCAACTCCACAACTTGATAGAGGACTCTGAACATGAAAAACGTAATCGCTACCCTGATCGCCGGCCTGTTCGCTACCGCAGCATTTGCTCAGACCCCAGCTCCCGCCGCAGCGCCGGCCACGCCAGTGCCTGCCGCCAAGGCCGAAGCCAAAGCCGTCAAGGCCGACGCCAAGGAGCACAAGGAAGTGGTGAAAGCCGAAGCCAAGGAAGCCAAGGCTGTTGCCAGCGCCCACGAAGAAGTGGCCAGCGCCAAAGCCGATGCCAAAGTAGAGAAAGCGAAGGCGCACGAGAAATCGGCAAAAACCAAGGCCAAAGCCAAAGCCAAGGCCGACAAAGAAGTGAAGCCAGCTGAAGTTGCTGCTGCACCGGCCGCCAAATAAATAGCCTCCGCTTTGATCGAATCCCCGCTGCTGCGGGGATTTTTTTTGCCGGTACAATCGGTACAACCTCAAGGAGCCGATCATGACGCCAGCAAACCTGTATGCCGATGCGGCACCACCGCAGCAAGGCGAGCGCTTTGAAGCGCTGCTGAGCCACAAAGGCCTCGTGGTGGAGCGCATCATCAGCTCGTCGAAAATCGCGTCGCAGGAATACGTGCAGGAGCAGGATGAGTGGGTGGTCCTGCTGCAGGGCGAGGCGACGCTCGACGTCGCCGGACAAAGCGTGCAGCTCGGATCCGGCGACCATCTGTTTCTGCCTTCCCGGACACCGCACACGGTGCGGTGCGTTTCCGATGGCGCGCTGTGGCTGGCCGTGCACCTGCACGGCCGCTGAGCCGGAGTGGCCGGCGCTACAGCGGTTCGACCACTGTTTCCTCCGCCGTGCCGCGCACCGCGTAGCCCGCCTGCTCGATGGCCCGGCGCGTGGCGTCGGTCTCGGCCCAGCGTTTCCCCGACCGCGCCAGGTCGCGCGCGGCGGCCAGCTCGCCCGGCAAGCCGGACCTGAGCAGCTCCCACATCAGCGCCAACACCCTGGCCGTGTTCAGGTCCTGGTTCAGTCCGGCCTGCAAGGCTTCCCGGTAGCCGGCCCCAGGCGGTCGAGCGCAGTGGCCGCGGCGTCGAAAACTGCCCTCGGACTTCGACATCTTGTCGCTGCCTTCCAGCTTCAGGCACGCGCCGTGCAGCCAGTAGCGATGTGTGGGGTGAACGCGATCAGCAGGCTTCTACGGCCTGCGGGGACATGAGTTCCCGAATCGCCGCCAACTGTAAGCAATTACAGCAAGTTGTAAGCACGTGTAAAGGCCGTCAACTGCTGGGATGCGGGCCGCGTTTTCTGCTCAGTGACACGGCAAATGTGCACGAGATAGAGGAAGCAGCAAAGCCAGCTGCCCCTGCAGTGAAGTAAGCAGTAAAAACAAACCAAACCGTTTATATCATTACAGAGGAAATACATCATGACCAAGACCATCGCTACCCTGATCGCCGGCCTGTTCGCTACCGCAGCTTTCGCCCAAATCCCGGCCCCAGCCGCCGCGCCAGCGCCTTCGGCCAAGACCGAAGCGGTTGCCGCCAAGACTGAAGTCAAGGAAGCCGCCAAGACCGACGTGAAGGCGGAGCCAGCGAAGGAACACAAGAAGGCCGTGAAGAAGGCGCACCATGCCAAGGCCGAGAAAGACGCCAAGCCAGCGGAAAAGACCGCTAGCGCAGCAACCCCTGCGACGCCTGCAACGCCAGCCGCCCCGGCAACTCCAGCGGCACCAGCCGCACCAGCAGTCGCGTCGGCCGCGGCGCCAGCAGCCAAGTAATTGCAGCACCGAACAAACAACCCGAATACTAATCAAGGAATACATATCATGACCAAGACCATCGCTACCCTGATCGCCGGCCTGTTTGCTACCGCAGCTTTCGCCCAAACTCCAGCCCCGGCCACCGGCCCTGCGCCTTCGGCCAAGGCCGAAGCGAAGGTGGAGAAGGCTGAGAAGTCGAAAGAGAAGGCGCACGCCAAGGAAAGCAAGCACGCCGAGAAGGATGGCCATGCGGCTGCGCCGGCAACCCCAGCCACTCCGGCTAGCCCGGCCACCCCGGCGACGCCTGCAGCGAAGGGCACGCCGGCTGTGCCAGCGACGGCTGCGGCTCCAGCCGCACCGGCAGCGCCTGCGCACCCCGCCAAGTAATCCCGGCGCATCGCATCAGCCCCGCTTCGGCGGGGCTTTTTCGTTGCGCGATGCCCGGTTATCATTAGGGCTGGATAGTTGATGGAGCAGGTAGTGAGAGGATTTGTGGCTGGTTTAATGTTGATCGCGGCGAGCGTCGTGCAGGCCGCGCCGGCCCCGCGCGCGCCGCAGGATGTGTCGCTGATCGAACTGATCGCCAACCCGTCGCGCTTCGACGGCAAGCTGGTGCGCGTCACCGGCTACCTGGTGCGCGAATTCGAAGGCGATGCCATCTACCTGCACCGCGACGACTACGATCATGCTATCCGCCGTAACGGCCTGTGGGTCACGTTCGGCAAGGAAAGTCCTGACCTGCGCTGCAAGACCCTGCGCTACGCCAGCGTGCAAGGCAGATTCAATGCCAAGGACCGTGGGCACCTGGGCCTGTGGAGCGGCGCCATCGAAGGCATAGCCAGCTGCGCCGTGTCGCGCTGAGGAGGTGTTAAGCCTGAGACACTGCTCCGGAGTGTGTCTATTTTTGTAATTTTTTTGACTCTCCCACCGCCACTGTTTAACTTGGGCCGCCTGAAAACGGACCCTTGGAGACAGACATGGCAGCTCGTATCACCGCATTGATCGCAGCCGGCTTGCTGGCCGGCGCTTCCGCCAGCGCCTTCGCGCAGAACGGCACAATCTGGATCACCGTGGGCGAGGCCGCCTACGCGCAATTGAAGAAGGACGCGCCGCAAGTGGTCAAGCGCGAAAGCCGCGCCACGCTGGTCACCAGCGTCACCGCGCCTAACGGACTCGCGGCTGCGCAGGAAAAGGTCCACCTGGTGGAGGTGAGCGAGCAGCAGATGCTGACGCTGTCGGCGGCCGTGCACAAGGAGCTGCGCCGCTGCGGCGGCTTCATGGCGCACGTGAGCGAGGCGGCCGGCATCTCCGCGCTGGCGCCCAAGACGACGCTGGCGGCGCTGGCCGTGCCGCGCCCATCCTACGTGATCGACCAGCAGACCGTCATCAATCCGCTGCTGCCGCAAATGCAGGCCTCCAATATCGCCCAGACCATTATCGACCTGTCCGCGCACACCAACCGCTACTACACCACCACTAGCGGCGTGGCCGCGTCGAACTGGCTGAAGCAGAAGTGGACCACCATGGCGGCCGGCCGCAGCGATATCACGGTGACCCAGTTCACGCATGCGGCCTATCCGCAGAAGTCGGTCATCGCCACCATCGCCGGCACGGACAACGCGTCCGAAGTCGTGGTGCTGGGCGGCCACCTGGATTCGATCAGCGGCAGCAGCACCGGCGAATCGACCCGCGCGCCCGGCGCGGACGACGACGCCTCCGGCATCGCCAGCATGACCGAGGCGCTGCGCGTCATTATTGCCAGCGGCTACAAGCCGCGCCGCACCATCAAGATGATAGGCTACGCCGCCGAGGAAGTCGGCCTGCGCGGCTCGCAGGAAATCGCGCAGTACCACAAGACCAACAACGTCAACGTGGTCGGCGTGATGCAGCTTGATATGACCAACTACAAGGGTTCCCCGGCCGACATCTACCTCTACACCGATTACACCGACAGCCAGCAGAACACCTTTGTCGCCAACCTGATCACCACCTACCAGCCCACGCTGACGATAGGCTACGACAAGTGCGGCTACGGCTGCTCGGACCACGCCTCCTGGACTGCGCAAGGCTATTGGGCCTCGATGCCGTTCGAGACCTCCTTCATTCAGGACAACCCCTACATCCACACCGCCAACGACACCTACGCCAACAGCGGCAACCAGGCCGACCACGCGCTCAAGTTTGCGCGCCTGGGCCTGACGTTCGCGGTGGAACTGGGCAGCGACGGCCCCGGCGTGGTGCCGCTGCCTGACAAGGTGGAAACCTTCAGCGGCAGCCTGACGCGCGGCCAGACCCGCAGCTTCGGCCCCTTCAAGGCCGGCGCCGGCAGTTTCAAGGCGTCCACCACCGGCAGCGGAGACGCCGACCTGTACGTGCGCAAGACCAGCGTGCCCACCACCAGCAGCTATGACTGCAAGTCCGACGGCTCCACCAGCACCGAGGCCTGTACCATCACCCTGGCCGCCAACGGCGATGTCTACGTGCTGCTGAACGGCTACGCCGCCTCCAGCTATACCCTGACGGTAACGTACCGCCCGCAATAGGTAGTCGCAATAGGTGGTATTGCCGAATTATTGTTTCGAATATAAGTTGTACGCAGCTGCGGGAGATGTATAATTCGAATCGCTGCCGCAAGGCGGCACACGCTAGGGGTCCTGCGTCGCGAAAGCGGCGCGGGTGAGAAATACCCTCCGAACCTGATCTGGATAATGCCAGCGAAGGGAAGCTTTAGGCCTCCATCCGCCACGCCGCGCGCCCGCGCTTTTGGGTTGTGCGACGCTGCACGGATTTGCCGAATCCTCCTTTGCTGGCTCCTGTAGCTAACAAAGGAGCCAAATGAACGCCAATCCGAAATTCCTGTCCGCCACCGCCGAAGTGGACAGCGCAGCCATCGCGCCGCTTCCCAATTCCCGCAAGATCTACGTCGAGGGCAGCCGCCCGGATATCCGCGTGCCCATGCGCGAGATTTCGCAGTCCGACACCTCCGCCTCGTTCGGCCACGAGAAAAATCCGCCCATCTATGTCTATGACACCTCCGGCCCCTATACCGACCCGGACGTGCAGATCGACATTCGCTCCGGCCTGGCCACGCCGCGCCTGCCGTGGATACTGGACCGCGACGACACCGAAGAACTGGACGGCCCGAGCTCCGAATACGGCCAGGAGCGCCTGAACGATCCCGCGCTGGCCGAACTGCGTTTCAACCTGACGCGCAAGCCGCGCCGCGCCAAGGCTGGCCGCAACGTCTCGCAGATGCACTACGCGCGCCAGGGCATCATCACGCCTGAAATGGAGTTCGTCGCCATCCGCGAGAACCTGCGCCGCCGCGAATACCTGGAAGAGCTGAAGGCGTCCGGCCCGATGGGCGAGCGCATGGCTGAAATGATGGGCCGCCAGCATCCGGGCCAGAACTACGGCGCCTCCATTCCCGCTGAGATCACGCCCGAATTCGTGCGCGAGGAACTCGCCCGCGGCCGCGCCATCATCCCCGCCAACATCAACCACCCGGAAGTGGAGCCGATGATCATTGGCCGCAATTTCCTGGTCAAGATCAACGCCAACATCGGCAACTCCGCCGTCACCTCGTCCATCGGCGAGGAAGTGGAGAAGATGACCTGGGCCATCCGCTGGGGCGGCGACAACGTGATGGATCTGTCCACCGGCAAGCATATCCACGAAACGCGCGAATGGATCATCCGCAACAGTCCGGTACCGATCGGCACGGTGCCGATCTACCAGGCGCTGGAGAAGGTGAACGGCAAGGCCGAGGACCTGACCTGGGAAATTTTCCGCGACACGCTGATCGAACAGGCGGAGCAGGGCGTGGACTACTTCACCATCCACGCCGGCGTGCTGCTGCGCTACGTGCCGCTGACGGCCAAGCGCCTGACCGGCATCGTCTCGCGCGGCGGCTCCATCATGGCCAAGTGGTGCCTGGCGCACCACAAGGAATCCTTCCTGTACACGCACTTCGAAGAAATCTGCCAGATCATGAAGGCTTATGACGTGTCCTTCAGCCTCGGCGACGGCCTGCGTCCGGGCTCGATCTACGATGCCAACGATGAGGCGCAGCTGGGCGAACTGAAAACGCTCGGCGAGCTGACCCAGATCGCGTGGAAGCACGACGTGCAGGTGATGATCGAAGGCCCCGGCCACGTGCCGATGCAGCTGATCAAGGAGAACATGGACCTGCAGCTGGAGCAGTGCAGCGAAGCGCCGTTCTACACGCTGGGACCGCTGACCACCGACATCGCGCCGGGCTACGACCACATCACGTCCGGCATCGGCGCGGCGCTGATCGGCTGGTACGGCACGGCCATGCTGTGCTACGTCACGCCCAAGGAACACCTGGGGCTGCCGAACAAGGACGATGTCAAGGACGGCATCATCACCTACAAGATCGCGGCGCACGCGGCCGACCTGGCCAAGGGCCATCCGGGCGCGCAGATCCGCGACAACGCCCTGTCCAAGGCGCGCTTCGAGTTCCGCTGGGAAGACCAGTTCAACATCGGCCTGGACCCGGACAAGGCGCGTTCATTCCACGACGAGACGCTGCCGAAGGACAGTGCCAAGGTGGCGCATTTCTGTTCCATGTGCGGCCCGCATTTCTGCTCCATGAAGATCACGCAGGAAGTGCGCGACTACGCCGCGCAGGGCATGCAGGAGAAGGCGGTGGAGTTCGTGAAGAAGGGCGCGCAGCTCTACAGCAAGGCGTAAGCGGGAGGGATGCATGACCGATATCGCGATTGAACTGAACGGCGAGCCGCGCAGCGTGCCGCCGCAGCACAGCCTGCAGGCGCTGGTGGAGGAGCTGGGGCTGGCGCACCAGGCGCTGGCGCTGGCGGTGAACCGCACCGTGGTGCCGCGCCAGGCCTGGGGCGAACGCGCCCTGCAGGCGCGGGACAAGGTGGACATCGTGCGCGCCATTGGCGGCGGCTGAGTTGGCGGGTTACGGCGTGCCGCCTAACCCGCCCTACGTACAGACATGCGCCGTATGTGCGCCGGCCGTAACCCGCCACCACGCGGCCCAAAACAACATGGAGAAAAAGATGCGTGACCAGTATCAAAACGACGACCTGCTGACCATCGCAGGAAAAAGCTACAACTCGCGCCTGCTGGTAGGCAGCGGCAAGTACAAGGACCTGCAGCAGACCCGCGAAGCGACCGACGCGGCGGCGGCGGAAATCATCACCGTGGCGATCCGCCGCGTGAACATCGGCCAGGACCCGAAGGCGCCCAGCCTGCTGGACGTGCTGCCGCCGTCGCAGTACACCATCCTGCCCAACACGGCCGGCTGCTATTCGGCCAAGGACGCGGTGTATACGCTGCAAATGGCGCGCGAGCTGCTCAACGGCCACAAGCTGGTGAAGCTGGAAGTGCTGGGCGACGAGAAGACCCTGTTCCCCAACATGCCGGAAACGCTGGTGGCGGCCAGGGAGCTGGTGAAGGATGGCTTCGATGTGATGGTGTACTGCAGCGACGATCCGATCCAGGCGCGCATGCTGGAGGATATCGGCTGCGTGGCGGTGATGCCGCTGGCCTCGCTGATCGGCTCCGGCATGGGCATCCTCAATCCGTGGAACCTGTCGCTCATCATCGAGCAGGCCAGGGTGCCGGTGCTGGTGGACGCGGGCGTGGGCACGGCCTCGGATGCGGCCATTGCCATGGAACTGGGCTGCGACGGCGTGCTGATGAATACCGCCATCGCCGGCGCGCAGGACCCGGTGCGTATGGCGCGCGCCATGAAGCTGGGCGTGCAGGCGGGCCGGGAGGCCTTCCTGGCCGGCCGCATTGCGCGCAAGTTCGCCGCTTCGCCGTCGTCGCCGATGGCGGGCCGCATGGTATGACGGCAGGGCTGAGCACAGGTGTGGCCGCAGCTGAGGCGAACGCGCGCCAGCGCTGCGTGCTGGTGTTTTCCGGCGCCGACCCCTCCGGCGGCGCCGGCATGGCGGCCGACATCCTGGCCATCCATGCGCAGGGCGCGCACGCGCTGCCCGTCATCACCGCACTGACGGTGCAGGACAACGACCGCGTGTACGAGGTGCTGCCGGTGGCGCCGGAGGTGGTGCTGCGCCAGGCGCGCGCGCTGGCGGCCAAGGGCACCATCGACGCCGTCAAGATCGGCATCCCCGGCAGCGCGGCCAATGCGCGCGCCATCGCGCAGCTGATCCAGGAACTGCGCGCGCTGCCGGGCGCAAGTTCGGCCAGCCTGCCGGTCGTGCTGGACCCGGTGCTGGCCAGCGGCCACGGCGACCTGCTGTCGCGCGATGATGCGGTGCAGGCACTGGCGGTGCTGCTGCCGCTGGCCACGCTGGTCACGCCCAACGAACCGGAGGCGGCGGCGCTGGCGCGCGCTGGCCGCGCCGGCGAGGATCGCGGCGGCGAGGACTGCGGCGAGGACTGCGGCGAGGAGGCGGACCGCAGCACAGACATCCGGCGAGCCGCGCAGTCCCTGCTGGCGCAGGGCTGCCGCAACGTGCTCATCACCGGCGGGCATGGCAGTGGCGACACCGTCATCAACCGCTGGTTCAGTGATGCGGCCGGGCAGGGCGCCGGCTTCGGCCAGGGCCACGGCTGGAGCTGGGCGCGCCTGCCCGGCGAGTTCCACGGCAGCGGCTGCACCCTGGCTGCCGCCATCGCCGGCCTGCTGGCGCACGGCTACCCCATGCAGCAGGCGCTGGCGCGCGCCCAAGGCTACACGCACCGCGCGCTGGCCGGCGCCTTCGCCATTGCCCCCGGCCAGCGGATTCCACAACGCTAGCACCATCACCACAACGAGAAAGAGAGAGACGCCATGCAAGGACTTTATCTGGTTACCCCCGACTGGGACGACACTGCCCGCCTGCTCGCCGTCAGCGAACAGGCGCTGGCCGAAGGCGTGGCCCTGCTGCAATACCGCCACAAGGAAGCTTGCCCCGAACTGCGCATGGAGCAGAGCTCGGCGCTGCTGGCGCTGTGCCGCCGCTACGGCGTGCCCTTCATCGTCAACGACCACGTGGACCTGTGCCTGCTGATCGGCGCGGACGGCGTGCACCTCGGCGGCACCGACGCCAACATCGGCCGCACCCGCGCGCTGCTGGGGCCGGACACCCTCATCGGCGCCTCCTGCTACGGCGACATGCAGCTGGCGCTGGATGCGCAGGACGCCGGCGCCAGCTATGTCGCCTTCGGCGGCTTCTACCCGTCGCGCGTGAAGAAATACGCCGTCACCACGCCGCCGTCCATCCTGGACGAGGCGCGCCTGCGCATCCAGCTGCCGCGCGTGGTCATCGGCGGCATGACGCCGGGCAACGCCGCGCCGCTGGTGGCGCGCGGCGTGCAGATGGTGGCCTGCGTCAGCGGCGTCTACATGGCGCCGGACCCGGCCCGCGCGGTGCGCGAATTCAATGCCTTGTTCATGGCGGAAGAAAATCGCTCCAACGCTGCGTGATCGTTTTATAATCGGTCGCATTATCATCCGCTCAAGGTTGCGACCATGAATGCACCTACCCCGGCGAAGCGCCTGATCCTGATAGTAGACGACGACCAGCTGCTGGCCGCCTTCCTTAGCGAGGTGCTGCGCCATGCCGGCTACGACACGGTGCAGGCTTACTCGGCCGACCAGGCGCTGGCCCAGGTGGCCGAGCGCGAGCCGGACATGGCGCTGCTCGACATCCACATGCCGGGCATGTCCGGCCTGGAGCTGGCCAAGCAGCTCAACCGCAACACCTCGGTGCCCTTCATGTTCCTGTCCGGCCGCGGCGACAGCGACGCCGCCAAGCAGGCCGCCGCCTATGGCGCGGTGGGCTTCGTGGTCAAGCCGGTGGACGAGCAGCACCTGATGCCGGCCTTTGAAGCCGGCCTGGCGCGCGCCGACGAGATCCGCCAGCTGCGGCGCACCGAACTGAACCTGAATGCCGCGCTGGCGGCCGGGCGCGAGACCAGCCTGGCCGTGGGCCTGCTGATGTGCAAATTCCAGACCGACCGCAACACCGCCTTCGAGGTGCTGCGCGACCACGCGCGTTCGAGCCGCCGCAAGATCAACGAGATAGCCGACCAGCTGCTGACCGCCGAGGAAACCTTGAATGGCTTGCATGCTGCATTCAACACGCGGTTAAAAAAATAACGGCTACTGCCTTTCGGAAATACGCTAAACTATGCTCATCAGCCCGGGGTCCTGAACCGCCCCCGCAGGCTTCCCCCGCAGCGCGCCCGTTCCCTGCCGCTGTATCTGAATTTCGGCCCAGCTCCGCCGACCTTGCACCCTGAATCCACCGATCAGACCGCCGTGTTGTTGCGCGCGCGCCTCACCGGTTTCAGGCTCTGCACCCTACAGCAAACCGCAGCCGGCATGGTTGCGGGCGGAGATGACGATGAAAGACGATCTGAGTGCGCTGGGCGACGCCCTGCGAGAAGTGGCGGCGGTGTGTCGCGAAGTGCCGCGCGTGCTGCACGTGGACGGCGACGGCGACGCGGCGCTGGTGCTGGCTACGCTGCTGGTGCCGGAAACCGAAGTGCTGCATGCGGCCACGCTGGCCGAGGCGGTGCGCGCCGTGGAGCAGGCCAGCTTTGCGCTGGTGGTGCTGGACCCGGACCTGCCGGACGGCGACGGCGGCGAATTGCTGCAGCGCCTCAGGCAGCGCGCGGAGAACACGCAGGTGCTGCTGTACTCGGCCCGCCATCCCGGCCTGCGCACCCAGGCGCACGCCTTCCTGCCCAAGCCATGGACTTCCCCGCGCCAGCTGTGGCGCACCGTGTCCCACATGCTGGGCATCGAGCCGGTGGCCATCCAGGAGGAAACCACATGAGCGGCGCGCTGAGCAGCATACTGTACGTGGAGGACGACCCGCACGTGCGCGGCGTGGCCAAGATGGCGCTGGAGGTGATAGGCCACTTCCAGGTGCGCGAGTGCAGTTCCGGCCGCACCGCGCTGCTGGCGGCGGCCGATTTCCATCCCGACCTGATCCTGCTGGACGTGCAGGTGCCCGGCAACGAAGGCGTGGCCACGCTGGCGCAGCTGCGCCGCATGCCGCATTTGTGCCGCACCCCGGCCATGTTCGTCACCGGCCTGGTGTCGGCCGCCGACATGGCGCTGTACGTGGCAGCCGGCGCGGCCGGCATAATCGCCAAGCCGCTCGAGCCGCTGCGCCTGGCCGGCCAGGTGCGCCGCCTGTGGGACGAACAGAGCGGAAACTTGCTGCCGCTGTAATCTTGTTTTCCTTGTTATGATGCGGGGTATTCCCGTTTAACCCGTCATAACAGGACACAAGCATGAAAACCAAAGCAGCCGTTGCATGGAAATCCGGCGCTCCGCTGACCATTGAAGAAGTGGAGCTGGGCGGCCCGCGCGAAGGTGAAGTGCTGGTGGAGATCAAAGCCACCGGCATTTGCCATACCGACTACTACACCCTGTCCGGCGCCGATCCGGAAGGCATCTTCCCGGCCATTCTCGGCCACGAGGGCGCCGGCGTGGTGGTGGACGTGGGTCCCGGCGTGAAGACGCTGAAGAAGGACGACCACGTCATTCCGCTGTACACGCCGGAATGCCGCCAGTGCAAATTCTGCCTGTCGCAGAAGACCAATCTGTGCCAGTCGATCCGCTCGACCCAGGGCCGCGGCCTGATGCCCGATGCGACCAGCCGTTTTTCCATCGACGGCAAGCCCATCTTCCACTACATGGGCACGTCCACCTTCTCCAACTACATCGTGGTGCCGGAAATCGCGCTGGCCAAGATCCGCTCGGACGCGCCGTTCGACAAGGTCTGCTACATCGGCTGCGGCGTCACCACCGGCGTGGGCGCGGTGCTGTTCACCGCCAAGGTGGAGGCGGGCGCCAATGTGGTGGTGTTCGGCTTGGGCGGCATCGGCCTGAACGTGATCCAGGCGGCCAAGATGGTGGGCGCGGACAAGATCATCGGTGTGGACATCAACCCGGCGCGTGAAGAGATGGCGCGCAAGTTCGGCATGACGCACTTCATCAACCCGACCAAGGTGGAAAACGTGGTGGACGCCATCGTCCAGCTCACCGACGGCGGCGCCGACTACAGCTTCGAGTGCATCGGCAACACCACCACCATGCGCCAGGCGCTGGAGTGCTGCCACAAGGGCTGGGGCCAGTCCATCATCATCGGCGTGGCGGCGGCGGGGCAGGAAATCTCCACCCGTCCGTTCCAGCTGGTGACCGGCCGCGTGTGGAAGGGGTCCGCTTTCGGCGGCGCGCGCGGCCGCACCGACGTGCCGAAGATCGTCGACTGGTACATGGAAGGCAAGCTCAATATCGATGACCTGATCACGCACAAGCTGAAGCTGGAAGACATCAACAAGGGCTTCGACCTGATGAAATCGGGCGAATCGATCCGTTCCGTGGTCGAGTTCTAAGCGCCTCACCCTCCGCCATTCCGCCGCCTGCTCCGCGCAGGCGGCATTCTGTCGCAAATCCCTCGCTCTCCCTGCTGCTTCGCGCTACCTTGATGCTGGGCCACTCGTGGCTGGAAGTAGAAAAAAAGTTCTAGACACCACGTTCTAGATCATTTAATCTACATTGCATATTTCAAGGAGTTCTCCATGGCCGACTTGCTGTCCCTGCTGATGCCAGCCATAGGCTGGTCGCTGCTGCACTTCGTGTGGCAGGGTTTGCTGATCGGCTGGGCGGCATCGCTGGCACTGCAGCTGTTGCGCAATGCCCGCCCGCAAGCGCGCTACGCGGTCGCGTGCGGCGCCATGCTGCTATGCGCGGCCTTGCCGCTGGCGGGCATCGCGTGGCGCGTGCTGGACGCGGCCAACGCCGCGCCGGCGGCCGATCCGGCGGTGCTGCTGATGGCCGGTTCGGGTGCACTGGGCACTCCGGCCATGGCCATGCCCGCGCTGGACGGCGACCGGCTGATCTCCTGGCAGTACATGCTGCAGCGCCAGCTGCCCTGGCTGGTGCTGCTGTGGGCCTGCGGCGCCGCCTTCATGACCTTGCGCCTGTCGCTGGGCCTGCTGTGGGTGCGCGAACGCACGCTGGAGGCGCAGCAGGTACCGAACGCCCATTGGCAGCGGCGCCTGGACCGCCTGGCGCTGCGCCTCGGGCTGGACCGCCCCGTACGGCTGGCCGTGGCCGACCATCTGGATACGCCCATGACGGCGGGCTGCTGGAAGCCGGTGGTGCTGCTGCCGGCCTCGCTGCTGACCGGCATGCCGGCCGACCTGCTGGAAGCGCTGCTGGCGCACGAACTGGCCCACATCAAACGCCACGACTACCTGGTGAACCTGGTCCAGAGCGCGATCGAGATACTGTTGTTCTACCACCCGAGCGTGTGGATGCTGTCCCGGCACATCCGCGACGAGCGGGAGCAGATTGCAGATGATTTAGCCGCAAGCACGCTCGGCGAACCGCGGCGCCTGGCCCTTGCATTGTCCGAACTGGACC
Source organism: Pseudoduganella sp. UC29_71 (assembly GCF_042693265.1). NCBI lineage: Bacteria > Pseudomonadati > Pseudomonadota > Betaproteobacteria > Burkholderiales > Oxalobacteraceae > Pseudoduganella > Pseudoduganella sp. UC29_71. The sequence goes on from NZ_CP170549.1 coordinate 162,793, forward strand.
GCTTCCAGTTCGCCACCCCCCAGCCTGCGCTGGGGGCTCAAGGAGGAAACCTCATGTCCCGTATCAAACGTCTGGTGCGTCCAGACTGCCAGCCGCTGAGCTGGAAGATCGCCGCGCCCCTGTTCGGCCTGTGCACCGCCTGCGCCGTGCTGTACGCCCACGCCGCGCCGCAACCGGCCGCCGCCGATGTGCTGCCCGCAGCGCCCGCTGTCCCCGCGCTGAATGCGCCGGCGGCGCCGGCTCTTGCCATGCCAGCGCCTGATGCGCCCGCTGCACCCGCCGCTCCCGCCCGTGCCGCCCGTGCCCTGATGCTGGCCGCCGCGTCCCCCGTGCCGCCCGTGCCGCCGGTGCCGCCCGCACCCGAAGCGCCTGGCGCCGCACCGGCTCCGGCGCCAGCGCCAGCCGCCGCACCGGCGCCGTCGCCGCGTCCCGCGCCGGCACCTCGCCCGGCGCCGCTCGCCAAGCACGCGCCAGCCGCCCCGGCAGCCCTGGCTGCTCCCGCTGCCCCGGCCGCTCCTGCGGCGCCCCCAGCGCTGGCTGCTCCGCCGGCCCCGCCGGCGCCGGCAGCTCCGGCAATGGCGGGCGATCAATCCACCGCCCGCACGCCAGGCCGCGTACGCATGAACTTCGGCCGCCTGACCATGAACGACAACGCCAGGGACGCCTACGCCATCAAGCGCGGCGAAGGCTACACGGCGATCTACTCCGGCCGTGGCGACATGGCGGAAATGAGCCGCCTGGAAAACACGGTGAAGGGTGACTTCATCTGGTACCGCGACGGCAGCCAGGCCTGGCTGATCAAGGACCCTGCCTTGCTGGCCAAGGCCAACGCTGCCTGGGCGTCCGCCGACGCGCTGAACGCCCAGATGAAGGAGCGCAACAAGGTCATGGAACAGCACAGCAAGGCCATGGAAGCGCTGGGCGAGAAAATGCGCGCCGCGTCCGAGCAGGCGGCGCGCCAGGAACGCGCCGGGCAGCACGACAAGATCGAGCAGCTGGCGCGCGAGCAGGAAGCCGTGGCCCGCAAAATGGAAGCGGTGGCGCGCAAGATGGAACGCAACCGCGACAATGGCGCGGACCGCGAAGCCCTGCAGCGCGAAATGGACACCCTGAAAACCCAGATGGAGCCATTCAAGCAGCAAATGAAGCAACTGACGGCCGAGCTGCGCAAGCAGCACGAGGAAACGGCCGGACAGCAGGCGCCGCTGAAGGCGCTCAGCGCGGAAATACGCGAGGCGAGCAAGCCCATGCGGGAACTGGGCAGGCAGCTGAGCGAGCTGGGCCGCGAACAAGGCCGCCTCAGCCGCGAAGCCGACCAGACCGTGCGCGCGCTGATCCAGGAAGCCGTGCGCAACGGCCAGGCCGAGCCGGTCCCCGCGCCCAAAGGCTGATCGGATATCCAGTGTTTTATACCGGGCCGCAGGCGGCCCCGGTATAATCACGGGATGCAAAATCTCCTCCACAACCTGAATCCCGAGCAACTTGCCGCCGTCACGCTGCCAGCGCAGAGCGCCCTCATCCTTGCAGGCGCCGGTTCGGGCAAGACCCGCGTCCTGACCACCCGCATCGCCTGGCTGATCCAGACCGGGCAGGTGTCGCCGGCCGGCATCCTGGCGGTCACCTTTACCAACAAGGCCGCCAAGGAAATGCTGACGCGTTTGTCGGCAATGTTGCCGATTAATACACGCGGCATGTGGATCGGCACCTTCCACGGCCTGTGCAACCGGCTGCTGCGCACCCACTACCGCGACGCGGCGCTGCCGCAGACCTTCCAGATCCTCGATTCGCAGGACCAGCTGTCGGCCATCAAGCGGCTGCTGAAAGCCTTCAATATCGACGACGAGAAGTTCCCGGCCAAGTCGGTGATGTACTTCATCAACGGCGCCAAGGATGCCGGCCTGCGCGCGGCCGACGTGGAAGCCTACGACGCCAACGAGCGCAAGATGGTGGAGTTGTACCAGCTGTACGACGACCAGTGCCAGCGCGAAGGCGTGGTGGATTTTGCCGAACTGCTGCTGCGCAGCTACGAGCTGCTGAGCCGCAACCAGCCGCTGCGCGAGCACTACCAGCAGCGCTTCAAGCACATCCTGGTGGACGAGTTCCAGGATACCAACGACCTGCAGTACAAGTGGCTCAAGCTGCTCTCCGGCCAGGGCCAGAGCCAGGGCAGCAGTGCCCTGTTCGCGGTGGGCGACGACGACCAGAGCATCTACGCCTTCCGCGGCGCGAATGTCGGCAATATGCGCGCCTTCGAGCAGGAGTTCAACGTCAAGAACCTGATCAAGCTGGAGCAGAACTACCGCTCGCACGGCCACATCCTGGACTCGGCCAACATGCTGATCGCCAACAACAGCAAGCGCCTGGGCAAGAACCTGCGCACCGACGCCGGGCACGGCGAGCAGGTGCGCGTGTACGAAGCGAGCTCGGACCTGCAGGAAGCGCAGTGGATCATCGAAGAGGCCAAGAGCTTGATCGCCGAAGGCGCCTCGCGCAGCGAGATCGCGGTGCTGTACCGCTCCAACGCGCAGTCGCGCGTGATCGAGCACGCGCTGTTCTCGGCCGGCATTCCATATCACGTATACGGCGGCCTGCGCTACTTCCAGCGCGCCGAGGTCAAACACGCCATCGCCTACCTGCAGCTGATGGACAACCCGCACAATGACTCGGCCTTCCTGCGCGTGGTGAACTTCCCCACGCGCGGCATCGGCGTGCGCACCATCGAGAACCTGCAGGGCGCGGCGCAGCAGTACGGCATTTCGCTGTACGCGGCCGTGCCCTACATGACGGGCAAGGCCGGCACCTCGCTGGCCGGCTTCGTCAAGATGATCGAAGGCATGCGCTTTGAAACCCAGCAGATGGCGCTGCCCGAACTGGTGCGCGTGGTGCTGGAGGGCAGTACCTTGCTGGCCCATTACGCCACCGAGAAAGAGGGCGCCGACCGCATCGAGAACCTGGAGCAGATGGTGAGCGCGGCCACGCAGTTCGTGTCCGAAGAAGGCTACGGCCAGGGCGCGCCGGCGCACCTGGGACCGCGCGCAGACGCGCAAGCCGGTTCGCCCATCGTGAACCAGGACGGCATCGAGATCCTGGACGCGGACGCGCCGCTGGCCACCGTCATGTCGCCGCTGTCGGCCTTCCTGTCGCACGCCTCGCTGGAAGCGGGCGACAACCAGGCGCAAGCCGGCCAGGACGCGCTGCAGATGATGACGGTGCACTCGGCCAAGGGCCTGGAATTCGACAACGTCTTCATCACCGGCCTGGAAGAAGGCCTGTTCCCGCACGAGAGCAGCTCGAAGGAGGACGGTGGCGTGGAAGAGGAGCGGCGCCTGATGTACGTGGCCATCACGCGCGCGCGCAAGCGCCTGTACATGTGCTTCTCGCAGACCCGCATGCTGCACGGCCAGACGCGCTACAACATGAAGTCACGCTTCTTTGACGAGCTGCCCGAGGAATCGCTGAAGTGGCTGTCGCCCAAGGTGCAGTCGCACTGGTTCGCCAACAAGAAATCGGCCTGGGACGAGGCGCCGCTGAACCTGGGCAGCGACAACGCGCTGGCCCAGCGCATGGCGCAGAAGTCCGGCGGCGGCAGCGGCTGGCGCATCGGCGAATCGGTCTCGCACGGCAAGTTCGGCGAAGGCGTGATCGTCAACATCGAAGGCAGCGGCGCCAACTGCCGCGCGCAAATCAACTTCGGCAGCTTCGGCATGAAGGTGCTGGACCTGAGCGTGGCCAAGCTGGAGCGGCTGGGCCGGTAGGGCGGGTAGGGCGGGTTAGCGCAGCGTAACCCGCCGTGCTTCCAGGCGCCTCAAGGCCGCAGAGTTACCTTCGAAGCGGCGCTGCGCGCACTGAGCCAGCGCTGCGCCAGCTGCATGGCTGGCGCTTCAACATAGTGCCAGCTGAGCATGGCCAGCGGTATTGCCAGCAGCAGCGTCAGCGCCAGCAGCGGCAATGCGCTCAGCTGCGGCAGCGCCGTCTTCAGCATCAGGATGACAGGCCAGTGGCACAGGTACAGGCCATATGAGTAGTCATGGCGGCGCACATGCCGCCAGCCGCGCAGCTGCGCGCTGCCGGCCCACAGGGCCACGGCGCCGGCGGCCAGCGCAATGCCGAACCAGGTGAAGCCGGTGCCGGTCTGGTCTTCTGCCCGGGTGAAATTCAGGGCCAGCAGCGCGCAGGCGCAAGCTGCCTGTACCGGGCCGATGCGCAACTGTGCCGCCAGCGTGCAGCACAGCATGCCGGCCAGGAACATCGACCACAGCCGCTGCTCCCAGATGTAATTGCCGGCCACGTCGGGGAACAGGTTTGCCGCCAGCAGCAGGAAGGCGGCGGCGCCCATCAGCCACTGCCGCAAGGGCAGGGCGGCAGCCGCGCCCAGCAGGGCCACCATCACATACATGCGCCCTTCCCAGTACAGCGTCCACAGCGAGCCGTTCAGGTGCTGCCCGCCCAGCACGCCGGCGATCTGCCATTCCGCGTCCGGTATCGCGTAGCGCAATCCGTGCAGCGAGATATTGCTCAGGATATATTGCCAGGTGCCTTGGCTAAACAGGCTATCCGCCTCGGGACCGGAGAAGAACAGCACCGCTACGAGCGTGCTCAGCAGCACTGTCGCGGCCAGGCCGGGGAAGATACGGGCACAGCGCCGCACGGCAAAGCGCAGCAGGCTGGGATCGTGCATCCAGCTGCGGGTAATGAAGAAGCCGCTGATGAGGAAGAAGACCCCCACCATCAGCAGGCCGAGGTTGGTGGCCGGCTTGAGCAGGCGGCTGATAGGATCGTCGCCGGCGGCGACCGGGGCCAGCAGGTAGGCATGGTGGACCACCACGCCCAGCGCGGCAACTAGCCGCACCAGATTGAAACCGTTATCGCGCGCAGCCGCCGCGTCGGCCAGCGTGCGCTGCGGCGCTGCGGTCAAGGCGCGTCTTCAGGCGCGCTTTGCTGCGCCTCCTTGGGCGCCACCGGGCTGCCGAAAAGCTGGCGGTAGCTGGCGTAGAAGGCGCAGTGGAACAGCACCGAGAACAGCACCAGCACGATCTGCATCACCATCACGAACAGCGTGGGGCTGCGGCCGAAGATCAGGCCGACGATCTGCGACAGCAGCAGCATCAGGCCGAACTGGCTGATGGCGAACACGACGAAGGTCTTGAAGGCGCGCAGCACGCCGAAGAAGCTGAAGAAGATGGACTTGCCCACGCCCATGTTCTGGAAGTAGATCAGCGGCGCGGCGAAGCAGAAGGCCATGGCGGCCGGCAGGCCGATCGCCATGATCAGCAGCAGCGCGCTGCCCAGGTTGGCGTCCCGCGCTTCGGGCGAGTCGTGCGCGATTTTGCCGGTCAGCAGCTTGACCAGCATGCCGTCGCTGGCCAGCGAGGCCAGGCCGATGGCCAGCGCGGCGGCCGATACGTACAGCAGCCCCACCGCCAGCAGCTTGGGGAAGGCCGGCTTGCGGAAGCCGGACAGCAGCAGCGCCGGCAGCACCCGCTTGCCCTGTTCCACGTCCGCGCACGCCTGCATGAAGGCCACCGAGAACGCCGGGATCAGCACGATGGCGGCCAGCTGCCCGATGAAGGGCACGATGCTGAGCACCAGGTTCAGCATGGCGTACAGCATGGCCAGCGAGGTCAGGCCGCCGGGTTGCTGCCTGAACAGTCCAAAGCCCTGTTTGATCCAGAGCCAGCCAGTGCTTGCGGGGAGTTTGCCCATATCAGTCTATCAGTACAGCGCCGGTGCCGGAACGGCGATGCGTTCGCGCAGGATGCGTTCAAAGTGGGTGGGATCGTGCGGCGTGAGCATTTCGGCTTCGCGCGGCAGGTGCAGGTCGTACAGGCGCGAGAGCCAGAAGCGCAGCGCGCCGGCGCGCAGCATGGGCTGCCACGCGGTCTGCTCGGCTTCGGTGAACGGGCGCACGGCGTGGTAGGCGTCCAGCATGGCGCGCACGCGGGCCGTGTCGAGCACACCGGTGTCGAGGTCGATGCACCAGTCGTTGACCGTCACCGCCACGTCGAACAGCCAGCTGTCGCAGCCGGCGAAGTAGAAGTCGAAGAAGCCGGTGAGCTTGTCGCCGTCGAACATCACGTTGTTGCGGAACAGGTCGGCGTGCACCGGGCCTTGCTGCAGCTGTTTATAGGTGTCGCAGCCGTAGAACGCTTCCTGGAAATGCATTTCGGCGCGCAGCAGATGCGCTTCGGCTTCGCTCAGGAAGGGTAGCACTTGCGGCGTGGCCCAGTTCCACCAGTCCAGGCCGCGCAGATTGGGCTGCTTGCCCGGGTAGTCGAGCGCGGCCACGTGCATCCTGGCCAGCATGGCGCCCACTTCGGCGCAATGCACCGGCTGCGGGTCCAGCTGCGACTTGCCGGCCAGCTTGGTGACGATGGAGGCCGGCTTGCCGTGCAGGGCCACCACCAGTTCGCCGTTCGCGTTGGCGATCGGCGCCGGCACGGCCACGCCGCGGTCGGCCAGGTGGCGCATCAGGTTCAAATAGAAGGGGAGCTGCTCGAAAGACAGGTTCTCAAAAATCGTGAGGACGTATTCGCCGCTCTCGGTAGTGAGGAAGAAGTTGCTGTTTTCGATGCCGGACGCGATGCCTTTGATCGCGACCGGCTTGCCGAGAGGAAATTGCGTGATCCACTGGCTGACGTCATCCAGGCTGACCGGGGTAAAAACTGCCATGAGAAGCGATGTGGTTGAAATTAAGCTGCGGGAGCAAGAAGTCGATGACCCGGCGCAGGCTCAGCGCTTGGCTGGCGGAGGCGGGGCTGGCGCCTCGTCGGCGGCCTCGTCTTCCTTCTGCTTGGTCTTCTTCTTGCCGATGTCGAATTCCATCACGGTCCACTGCGGTCCGCGGTTGGCCTGGCCGGCGGCGTCGCCGGGCAGGGCCGTGGTGCTGGTGGTGTTCTGCGCCTTGACGGTGTAGGTGCTGGGGCCGCTCTTGACCTTGGCCTCGGTGACCCGGCCGCCTTCGCGCTTTTCCGTGATCTTGCGTTCGTTGGCCGGCTTGGTGGTAACCGTGATCGGCGTATCAACTTCTTCGATTTTGTCGAGTTTGGGGGGCGCGGCCGAAGGCGTTTGAGCCTGGGCGACGCTGCTCAGGGCGAGAATGAGGACTGGCCAGATTGTGGATGCACGCATGATGTATACCGCCCTGTTAAGTGAATTGCTAGATTCTGTATGTGCTCATTGTAACAAACCGACACGGTTCCGGTTTTAAAATAGTCTGCGATAATGACCGACTACATTGTTATAACGCCGGAACGCTTAATTTTCTAATATGCAAAAGACCCTGCTGCTGGTTGACGGTTCCAGCTACCTCTACCGCGCCTTCCATGCGCTGCCCGACCTGCGCAGCCCGGACGGCCACCCGACCGGTGCCATGCACGGCATGGTCAACATGCTGCGCCGCCTGCGCGCCGATTTCCCCGCCGCCTACATCGCCTGTGTGTTCGACGCCAAGGGCAAGACCTTCCGCGACGATATGTACCCGGAATACAAGGCCACCCGCGCTTCCATGCCGGACGACCTGCGCCTGCAGATCGAGCCCATCCACGAGGCGGTGCGCGCCATGGGCTGGCCGATTCTGATGGTGGAGGGCGTGGAGGCGGACGACGTGATCGGCACGCTGTGCGTGGACGCGGTGAAGGCGGGCCTGGAAGTGGTGGTGTCCACCGGCGACAAGGACCTGGCGCAGCTGGTCAATCCGCACGTCATGCTGATCAACACCATGACCAACGAGAAAATGGACGAGCCGGGCGTGCTGGCCAAGTTCGGCGTGCCGCCCAACCGCATCATCGATTACCTGACCCTGATCGGCGACACCGTCGACAACGTGCCGGGCGTGGCCAAGTGCGGCCCGAAAACCGCGCTCAAGTGGCTCACCGCCTACGACAGCCTGGATGGCGTGATCGCCAACGCGGACAAGATCACCGGCGCGGTCGGCGAGAACCTGCGCAATGCGCTGGCATGGCTGCCGAAAGGCCGCGAGCTGATCACCGTGAAAACCGACTGCGACCTGAGCGCGCACATGATGTCGATTTCCGAGTCGCTGGTGGCCAAGGGCGAGGACCGGGAAGCGCTGCTGGCCTTCTTCGGCAAGTTCGGCTTCAAGACGCTGCTGCGCGAGCTGGGCGGCATGACGCCGGCCGCGCCCATCGGCGCAGGCGGCGCCGGTGCCCCGGCCGCAGCCACGGGCGCCGGTGCGGCCCCGGCGGGCGCCATCGCCGCCGGCGGCGCGAACGGCGACCTGTTCGCCGCCGCCAGCGCGCCTGCCAGCATCCACTACGAAACCGTGCTGACCGAGGCGGACCTGGACAAATGGATCGCCCGCATCGGCGCCGCCGGCCTGACGGCGGTGGACACGGAAACCACCTCGCTGGAGCCAATGACGGCCGAAATGGTCGGCATCTCGCTGGCTACCGAGCCGGGCCAGGCCTGCTACATCCCGGTGGCGCACCGCTACCAGGGCGTGCCGGAGCAGCTGAGCCGCGAGCTGGTGCTGGAAAAGCTCAAGCCTTGGCTGGAAGACGCCAGCAAGGCCAAGGTCGGCCAGAACCTGAAATATGATGCGCACATCTTCGCCAACCACGGCGTGACGCTGCGCGGCGTCGTGCACGACACGCTGCTGCAATCCTACGTGTTCGAGTCGCACCGCTCGCACGACATGGACAGCCTGGCGCTGCGCCACCTGAACCACACCACCATCCCCTTCGTGGACGTGTGCGGCAAGGGCGCCAAGCAGATCACCTTCGACCAGGTGGAAATCGGCCGCGCCACCGAGTACGCGGCGGAAGATGCCGACATCACGCTGCGCCTGCACCTGGCCATGCACGGCAACGTCTCGTCCGACGAGAAGCTGACCCACATCTACAGCAAGATCGAACTGCCGACCGCCATCGTGCTGCAGAAGATCGAGCGCAACGGCGTGATGATCGATGCGGCCCTGCTCAAGACGCAGTCCGAGGAACTGGGCGCGCGCATCGTGGAGCTGGAAGCGAAGGCGCACGAGCTGGCCGAGCAGCCCTTCAACCTCGGTTCGCCCAAGCAGATCGGCGAAATCTTCTTCGAGAAGCTGAAGCTGCCGGTGGTGAAAAAGACCCCGAGCGGCGCGCCGTCCACCGACGAGGAAGTGCTGCAAAAGCTGGCCGAGGACTACCCGCTGCCGAAAGTGCTGCTGGAATACCGCGGCATGGCCAAGCTCAAGTCCACCTACACCGACAAGCTGCCGCTGATGATCAACAAGGCCACCGGCCGCGTGCACACCAACTACGCGCAGGCGGTGGCGGTGACGGGCCGCCTGGCCTCGAACGATCCCAACCTGCAGAACATTCCGATCCGCACGGCGGAAGGGCGCCGCATCCGCGAAGCCTTCGTCGCGCCGCCGGGCAGCCACATCGTGTCGGCCGACTATTCGCAGATCGAGCTGCGCATCATGGCGCATATCTCGGAAGACGCGAACATGCTGCGCGCCTTCGCCGAGGGCGAGGACATCCACCGCGCCACCGCCGCCGAGATCTTCGGCGTGGCGCCGGCCGAGGTGACCAGCGAGCAGCGCCGCTACGCCAAGGTGATCAACTTCGGCCTGATCTACGGCATGAGCGCCTTCGGCCTGGCGTCCAACCTGGGCATCGACCGCACCGCCGCGCAGAACTACATCGACCGCTACTTCGCGCGCTTCTCCGGCGTGAAGGCCTATATGGACGACACCCGCCTGCAGGCCAAGGCCAAGGGCTACGTGGAGACCGTGTTCGGCCGCCGCCTGTGGCTGCCCGAGATCAATTCGCCGAACGGCCCGCGCCGCCAGGGCGCCGAGCGCGCCGCGATCAACGCGCCGATGCAGGGCACGGCGGCTGACCTGATCAAGCTGGCCATGATCGCGGTGCAGGACTGGCTGGAGAAGGACGGCCTGAAGACCCGCATGATCATGCAGGTGCACGATGAACTGGTGCTGGAAGTGCCGGACGAGGAACTGGCGCTGGTGCGCGAAAAGCTGCCGCAGCTGATGGCCGGCGTGGCGCAGCTGAAAGTGCCGCTGCTGGCGGAAGTCGGCGTCGGCAAAAACTGGGAGGAGGCGCACTAACGGCGGCTTACGCGCTACGCGCTAAGCCGCCCTACGATAGAAGGCCGTACGCAAGACCGTAGGGCGGGTCAGGCGCAGCCGTAACCCGCCGTGCGCCGCCGCAAACTGTAACGCAACCACTGGAGGGAAGCAGATGAAAGATTTGTTGAACGACGCAGCAAGCCTGAACGAAAAACACCTGAACGACGGCGTCGCCCGCCGCGACTTCCTGAAAGTGGCCCTGGGCACCGGCTTCGCGGCCGCTGCCCTGCCGGTGGTGGCGCAGAACGTGATCAAGACCGACACCGAAGGCCTGACCGCCGGCACCGTCTCGGTGACGGTGAACGGCACCGCCGTGCCAGTCTACCGCGCCCAGCCCGCCGGCAAGACCGGCCTGCCGGTCATCCTGGTCATCTCCGAAATCTTCGGCGTGCACGAGCACATCGCCGACGTGGCGCGCCGCTTCGCCAAGCTGGGCTACCTGGCGCTGGCGCCGGACCTGTTTGTGCGCCAGGGCGACGCCACCAAGGCCCCCTCGCAGGCCGAGCTGATGAAAAACATCGTTGGCAAGACCCCGGACAGCGATGTAATGGCCGACCTGGACGCCGTGGTGGCGTGGGCCAAGGCCAACGGCGGCAACACCGATAAACTGGGCATTACCGGCTTCTGCTGGGGCGGCCGCCAGACCTGGCTGTACGCCGCGCACAATCCGCATGTGAAGGCCGGCGTGGCCTGGTACGGCCGCGTGGTGGGCGAGAAGACCGCCATCAACCCGCTACATCCGATCGACGTGGCCGACAAGATCAAGGCGCCGGTGCTGGGCCTGTACGGCGCCAAGGACACCGGCATCCCGGTGGAGTCGCTGGACAAGATGAAAGCGGCGCTGGCGGCGGCCGGCAACACCAAATCCACCTTCGTGGTCTATCCCAACTCGGGCCACGCCTTCCATGCCGACTACCGTCCCAGCTACAACGAGGCCGACGCCAGGGACGGTTTTGCGCGCGCCGTGGCCTGGTTCAAGGCCAACGGCGTTGCATAACTGAGCAGAAAATCGGGCCGGGCGGTAAAATGCCCGGTTTGCGCCGGAATCCAGGCGCGGAGCGCAGCAGGCGCCGGGCCCCGGCTGCGCTCCCTGGCAGTGCTCAAGAGGCAATAAAATCGATTCCACACTCATTTCCATACTGCTGGCAACCACCATCGGCGGCGTGATCAGCCTGACGGCTGCGGCCATCTTCTCGTTTACCCTGCTGTCCAAGGTGGTCGAGCGCATGGTCAGCCTGTCGGTCGGCATCATGCTGTCCACCTCGCTGCTGCACGCGCTGCCGGAGGCGTTTGAATCGAGCGCGGACCCGCGCACGCTGTTCGCCACGCTGCTGGGCGGCCTGCTGGCCTTCTTCATGCTGGAAAAGCTGGCCATCCTGCGCCACTCGCACCACCACGAGCACGACGGCCACCACCATCACCACGGGCACGACAAGCGCGAGGCGGGCAAGGCCGGCTGGATGATCCTGGTGGGCGACGGCATGCACAATTTCACCGACGGCATCCTGATTGCGGCGGCCTTCCTGGCCGACCCGGGCCTGGGCCTGGTGACCGGCCTGGCCATCATCGCGCACGAGATCCCGCAGGAGATCGGCGACTTCATCGTGCTGCTGAACGCGGGCTTCTCGCGCACGCGCGCCTACGTCTACAACCTGCTATGCAGCATGATGGCGATTGCCGGCGGCCTGCTGGGCTACTACACGCTGGACCAGGCCAGCAACCTGATCCCCTACGTGCTGGTATTCGCCTCGTCCGGCTTCATCTACATCGCCGTCAGCGACCTGATGCCGCAGATGCAGCGCCGCGCCACCATGCGCGAGACCGTGCCGCAAGTCATCCTGATCGCCATTGGCGTGGGCATCGTCCTCTTCCTCACCGCCCACAGGCACTAAGCGGCCACCCGGCCGCTTTGCGCCCGCGCAAACCGCGCGGCCTGGCCTGTGCTAAGGTGATGTTTTGGCCGCCAAGGAGGCAATCATGGCTACCGAACATGACCTGCAAGCGCTGTCCCCATCCGACCGCGCCCGCCTGGAGCGCCTGGCCGAATTGGGAGGGGCGCACGCCCCTGGATATGCTGTACTACGTGCAACGGGACGGTTTCGAGGAATGTGAGGAATGCATACAGGCATCCATGCTAGCTGACCAGGACATTGCTCAAGGGCGGGTTATCCCCCACGACGAGGTGATGGAAGAAGCCCGTCGGATGGTTGAGTTTTATGCCAGCCGGGCCTCGAACGCCAAATGAGGCCAGCTGGACCGCCGGCGCGCGGAGAGCCTACAATGACACGCTACGCCGCATTGCCACGCAGGACATTGGAACACTCGCAGCATTTCAGCAAAGAGTGGCGCAGGCGCTTGCTGCATTGATCGCCCAGCCAGCACGGGGTACGCCAAGCGCAGACGTCAAAGTCAGGCGGTTTTTGCCGTGCCCAACGGGACACACGCTGGAGTACCGCACGGATGCCGGCGGAGTGCTGGTGGTGCGTCGGTACCGCCAGCGCCGCAGGCGGGGCTGATCAGGCGCCGGTGGCGACCGGGCGGGCCGGGTTGGCGCACCATTCGCTCCAGGAGCCCGGATACAGCGAGGCGCCCGGCAGGCCGGCCACTTCCATCGCCAGCAGGTTGTGGCAGGCGGTGACGCCCGAGCCGCATTGCATGATGGCCGCCGGCGCGCTGGCGAACAGCGGCGCGAATTCCTGCTTGAGCTGCGCGGCCGGCTTGAAGCGGCCGTCCGGCTGCAGGTTGTCCTTGAAGAAGCGGTTCTTGGCGCCCGGTATGTGGCCGCCCACCGGGTCGATGGTTTCGTTCTCGCCGCGGAAGCGGTCCGCCGCGCGCGCGTCCACCACGGTGCGGCGCTGCGTGGACAGGTTTTCCACCACGTCGCTCACGGACACGGTATGGGTCAGGGTAGGGCGCTCGGTGATGTGGCCGCGCGCGCGCTGCGCCACCGGCGTCACCAGCGGCAGGCCCTGCGCTTGCCACGCGGCCAGGCCACCGTCCAGCACCGCCACGGCCGGGTGGCCGATCCAGCGCAGCAGCCACCACAGGCGCGCCGCGAACATGCCGCCGTGCGCGTCGTAAGCCACCACTTGTGTGTGGTCGCTGATGCCCCAGCTGCGCAAGGTATCGATCAGCGCGCCGCGCTCGGGCAGCGGGTGGCGGCCCGTAAAGTGCACGCCCGCCGCCGCCTTGGCGCCGGACAGGTCGTCGTCGATGCTGGCGAACTGCGCGTTCTGGATATGGCCGATGGCGAAGCCGTCGCGGCCCGCGTTCGGATTCATCAGGTCGTGGCGGCAGTCCAGGATGACCCAGTCCGGGTCGGTCAGGTGCTGCGCCAGGTCGGCGGCGGTGATCAGGGTGGTGTGCATGGCGCTCCTCTTCTGGTTCGTGACACGTTTACACTTCGCTGGCGATCGGATCGGTGGTGGCAATGGCCTTGCCGCGCTCCGTGCTGCGGGTATTGTAGAACGTTGCGGCGATGCCGGAGGCCAGAATGATGCCGATGCCCAGCCAGCTGTGCCAGTCGAAGGAATCGCTGAACACCATCACGCCCCAGAAGCTGGAGAAGACGATGCCGGTGTACTGCAGGTTGGCCACCACCAGCGTCTTGCCGACGCGGTAGGCGCGCGTCATGGCCATCTGCGCGGCGGTCGCGGACAGGCCGATGCCCAGCAGCAGGAAGAATTTGTACCAGCTGTCGACGGGATGCCAGATCACCGGCCCGGCGCCCGCTTCCAGGATATTGCCGCCCACGCCGGCCAGCAGGTTGCCCACCGAGAAATAGAACACCACGCGGTATTCCGGCTCGCCGGCCAGGCCCAGCTTGCGTACCTGCATATAGGCCATGGCCGACAGCATGCTGGAGATCAACGCCACCAGGGCCGGGGAGAGCTGGTTGGCGTTGAAGGCCGGCTGCAGCAGCAAGGTGACGCCGACAAAGCTCATGAACACGGCCAGGATCAGCGGCCATTCGATATGGTTCTTGGCGTGCCACCAGCCGTGCATGAACAGCCACAGCGCGATCCAGATCGGCGCCATGTAGTTCAGCGTCATGGCGGTGGCCAGGGGCAGGTGGGCGATGGCGTAGAACCACAGCCAGAGCGAGACCACGCCGATAAAGCCGCGCCACAGGTGGGCGAAGGGCATGCTGGTCTTGAAGCTGCCGCCCTGGAGGCGGATCATGCAGAACAGGACCGAGACCCCGATCACGCCCCGGCACAGCACGATTTCGGAGGTGGAGAAAATGTCCGAGGCCAGTTTCACGCATACGCCCATGGCGGCGAACATGAAACTGGCAAACAGCATCCAGAGCGATTGCATAGAGGGCGGGTTCTTTACAAGGCGATTTTGCTGCGGTACCACTCGTGGAAGTGCTGCATGCCGTCTTCCATCGGCGACTGGTAAGGGCCGGCGTCGGTTTCGCCGCGCTGCATCAGGATCTTGCGGCCGGCGTCCATGCGCAGGGCGATTTCATCGTCCTCCACGCAGGTTTCCATGTAGGCCGCGCGTTCGGCGTCGACGAAGTCGCGCTCGAACAGCACGATCTCCTCGGGGTAGTAGAATTCCACCACGTTGCGCGTCTTCTGCGGGCCGTCCGGCCACAGCGTGGACACCACCAGCACATGCGGATACCACTCCACCATGATGTTGGGGTAGAGCGTGAGCCAGATGGCGCCGTATTCCGGCGGTTCGCCGCCGCGGAACTTGAGCACCTGCTCGTGCCATCTCTCGTACACCGGCGAACCTGACTTGCGCAGGCTGCGGTTCACGCCCACGGTCTGCACGCTGTAGTCGGCGCCGAATTCCCAGCGCAGGTCTTCGCAATTGACGAAGCCGCCCAGGCCGGGGTGGAAGGGCTCGACGTGGTAGTCCTCCAGGTAGACCTCGATGAAGGTCTTCCAGTTGTAGTCGCACTGGTGCACTTCCACGTGGTCGAACATATAGCCGCTGAAGTCCAGGTCCTTGGAGACCGACATCTGCTTCAGCTTTTCCATGACGTTGTAGCCGTTCTGCTCGAACAGCAGGCCGTTCCAGCTTTGCAGCCGGGTCCTGGGCAGGTTCAGGCAGGGCGTTTCCGGGAAGTGCGGCGCGCCGATCAGCTCCCCCTTCAGGTCGTAGGTCCAGCGGTGCAGCGGGCAGACGATGGTGTTGCTGTTGCCGCGCCCATTGAACATCAGCGCCTGGCGGTGGCGGCAGACGTTGGACAATACCTCGAGGCCATTGGCGTTGCGCACCAGCATACGCCCTTCGTTTTCGGAAACAAGGGTCGCAAAGTCGCCGGCATTCGGCACCATCAGTTCATGTCCGACATATCGCGGACCTGGCTTAAACAGTTGCTGCATTTCACGCTGCAGTAGCGCTTCGTCAAAATAGACGTTAACCGGAAGTTGCGCGTTGGAGCGCGCTAGCTTGGCGTGGGTAGCCAGATCGGACATCCCAACCCCCCTTAATTAAAGTGCTGCAAACCAAGAAGAGACAGAATCCGTAAAGACCTGAATTCAGTTTTTGAAACGGTATTTCGGACAGAACCGGAGATTATACCGTGAAATGCCTATATTCCGCTGGCTTTCCCGACAAGGGCGCCCGATTGCCTCCCCGACAGGGTAGACTGCTTTGCAACACTGTAAGCGGCGGTCGCGCTTGTACCGGACTGTTAATTCCACTGCATTGGTTGGTTTGATCTAAAATAACGGGCTACACTGGGCTGGCGGCCCCTGAACGCCGCCCGGCCTTACCGATTTGAGTGCTTATGTCTAAGAAATTGAATGCTGATTCAGCCGATTCGCTGCCTGCGCCCGCGTCCTTCGAGGAAGCGATGGCGGAGCTTGCGCAACTGGTAACGCAAATGGAGGCGGGCCAGCTGCCGCTGGAAGCGTCCGTCGCGGCCTATGCGCGCGGCTCGGAATTGGTTAAATACTGCGCCGGCCAGCTGGACAAGGTGGAAGCCCAGGTCAAGGTGCTGGAAGGCGGCATGCTCAAGCCTTTCGCCGACGCGGAGGAGCTGGCATGAGCGCCGCCTTCCACGACTGGATGAAGACCATCCAGGCCGGCATGGAGCAGGACATGGGCGAGTACCTGCCTGCCGCCGACGCCGTGCCGGCCAAATTGCATGAAGCGATGCGCTATGCGCTGCTGGGCGGCGGCAAGCGCGTGCGCCCGCTGCTGGTGTACGCGGCCGGCGCGCTGTTCGGCGCGGACGCGGCGGTGCTGAGCCGCGCCGCGGCCGCCGTTGAAATGATCCATGCCTACTCGCTGGTGCACGACGACATGCCCTGCATGGACGACGATGAACTGCGGCGCGGCAAGCCCACCGTGCACGTGGCCTACGACGAAGCCACCGCGCTGCTGGTGGGCGACGCGCTGCAATCGCAAGCCTTCCTGGTGCTGGCCGACGCCGCCGGTGCTGCCGGTGCTGCCGGTGCCGGGGCGCTGCCGCCGGCCCGCCTGGCGGCCATGCTGCGCCTGCTGGCGCACGCATCCGGCTCGGCCGGCATGTGCGGCGGCCAGGCCATCGACCTGGACAGCGTGGGCCTCAGCCTGACGCTGGAACAGCTGGAACGCATGCACCAGCTCAAGACGGGCGCCTTGCTGCGCGCGTCCGTGGTGCTGGGCGCGCTGGCCGGCAAGGACTTGAGCGACACCGAGCTGGCCGCGCTGAACGACTACGCGCGCGCCATCGGCCTGGCCTTCCAGGTGGTGGACGACGTGCTTGACGCGACCGCCGATTCGGCCACGCTGGGCAAAACGGCCGGCAAGGACGCGGCCGACAACAAGCCGACCTATGTGTCCATCCTGGGCCTGGAGCCGTCGCGCGAGCTGGCGGAAAAATTGCGGCTCGACGCGCACGCAGCGCTCGCGCCGTTTGGAGAGAAAGCTCTGCGGTTACGCGAACTCGCGGACCTGATCGTGCAGCGGAAGGCATAAGAATGAACTTGCTAGACAATATCAACGACCCGGCGGACCTGCGCAAGCTGGCGCGCACCCAACTCACGCCGCTGGCGCACGAGCTGCGCAACTACCTGCTCGATTCCGTGTCCAAGACCGGCGGCCACCTGTCGTCCAACCTGGGCACGGTGGAACTGACCGTCGCGCTGCACTACGTCTTCAACACGCCGCACGACCGCATCGTGTGGGACGTGGGCCACCAGACCTACACCCACAAGATCCTCACCGGCCGCCGCAAGCAGATGCACACGCTGCGCCAGCTGGACGGCATTTCCGGCTTCCCGCGCCGCGTGGAGAGCGAGTACGACACCTTCGGCACTGCGCACTCGTCGACCTCGATTTCGGCCGCGCTGGGCATGGCGCAGGCGGCCAAGATCAAGGGCGAGCACCGCCACGCCATCGCCGTCATCGGCGATGGTTCCATGACCGCAGGCATGGCCTTCGAGGCCCTGAACAACGCCGGCGTGCAGGACGACGTGAACCTGCTGGTGATCCTGAACGACAACGACATGTCGATCTCGCCGCCGGTGGGCGCGCTGAACCGCTACCTGGCGCGCCTGATGTCCGGCCAGTTCTACGCGGCCGCCAAGAACGTCGGCAAGCAGGTGCTGCCCGGCCCCGTGCTGGAGCTGGCCAAGCGCTTCGAAGAGCATGCCAAGGGCATGGTGGTTCCGGCCACCATGTTCGAGGAATTCGGCTTCAACTACATCGGCCCGATCGACGGCCATGACCTGGAATCGCTGATCCCGACGCTGGAAAACATCAAGAAGCTCAAAGGCCCGCAGTTCCTGCACGTGGTGACCAAGAAGGGCCAGGGCTACAAGCTGGCCGAGGCCGAACCTATCCTGTACCACGGCACCGGCAAGTTCAACCCTGCCGAGGGCATCAAGCCGGCCACCGCGCCGTCCAAGATGACCTACACCGAAGTGTTCGGCAACTGGCTGTGCGACATGGCCAAGGCCGACAAGCGCCTGGTGGGCATCACGCCGGCCATGCGCGAAGGCTCGGGCATGGTGCGCTTCGAGCAGGAATACCCGGACCGCTATTTCGACGTCGGCATCGCCGAGCAGCACTCGGTGACCTTCGGCGCCGGCCTGGCCTGCGAGGGCCTGAAGCCGGTGGTGGCGATCTACTCCACCTTCCTGCAGCGCGGCTACGACCAGATGATCCACGACGTGGCGCTGCAAAACCTGGACGTGACATTCGCGCTGGACCGCGCAGGCCTGGTGGGCGCCGACGGCGCCACCCACGCCGGCAATTACGACCTGGCCTTCATGCGCTGCATTCCGAACATGGTGGTGATGGCCGCGTCGGACGAAAACGAATGCCGCCAGATGCTGACCACCGGTTACCACTATCCCGGTCCGGCCGCGATCCGCTATCCGCGCGGTGCCGGCATCGGCGCGGCCATCGATCCTGCGCTGACGTCGATTGAACTCGGCAAGGGCGAGATCAAGCGCAAGGGCGAGAAGATCGCCATCCTGGCCTTCGGCTCCATGGTGGCGCCGTCGGTAACGGCGGGCGCGCAACTGGGCGCCACGGTGGCCAATATGCGCTTCGTGAAGCCGCTGGACGTGGAGCTGGTGAAGCAGCTGGCCGCCGAACACGATAGCCTGGTGACGGTGGAAGAGGGCTGCATCATGGGCGGCGCGGGCGCCGCCGTGGCCGAGGCGCTGGCTGCAGAAGGCGTCGTCAAGCCGGTGCTGATGCTCGGCCTGCCGGACAAGTTCATCGACCATGGCGACCCGGCCAAGCTGCTGGCCAGCGTGGGCCTGGACGCGGGGGGCATCGCCGCCTCCATCAAGGCCCGCTTCGGCGGCGCCGGCGCCGGCGAAGAGCCGCGCCTGGTCGTGGTCAACAAGGGCTGAGGGTAAGCGCCATGCCAGTAAGCTCCTACCTCGATACCTCGCCCGAACTGGGCGAGGGCGTCTACCTGCACGACACCGCGCAGGTTATCGGCGACGTACGCATCGGGCGCGACTCCTCCGTGTGGTGCAACACCGTGCTGCGCGGGGACGTGAACCGCATCACCATCGGCGAATGCAGCAATGTGCAGGACTTCGCCATGGGCCACGTATCGCACAAGAATGCCGCCAAGCCGGACGGCTCGCCGCTCAGGATCGGCAACTACGTCACCATCGGCCACTCCGTCATCCTGCACGGCTGCGAGATCGGCGACGAATGCCTGATCGGCATGGGTTCCATCATCATGGACGACGTGGTGGTGCGGAAGCATGTGATGGTGGGCGCGGGCAGCCTGGTGTCGCCCGGAAAGGTGCTGGAAAGCGGCCACCTGTACGTCGGCCGCCCGGCGCGGCGCGTGCGCAAGCTCACCGATGAAGAAATCGCCTACCTGAAGTACTCGGCCGAACACTACGTTCGCGTCAAAAACAACCACGCCAAGTAAGTCCGCCTTGCGGCGGCGCCCGCGCTCTCCTATATTGGTATAAACGGTTTATGCCAATATGGAGGGGGCCGCCATGCGCCGTCTCGCTGTGCTGTTTGCCGGCCTGCTATGCGGGGCCGGTTCGGTCCCGGCCCAGGTGCCCGAGTCAGGGCGCTGGCAGGAACTGCGTTTCGGCGCGGACGAAGTGGGCGAGCAGATGGAGGACCGCTACATCGAGCAAGTGGTGGAACTGGCCGCCGCCGGCAAGCTCGATGCGGACCGCACGCTGCTGCACCGCCTGCGCTACCTGAGCGCGGAATTGATTGCCGCCGCCGTCGAGCTGAAGCCGGAGGCGGCGTCCTGGGCGTGGGAAGTGCATCTCGCCGGCGGGCCGGATATCGACGCGGTCTGCCTGGCGGGCGGCAAGCTGCTGGTCGGTGCGGAGTTCGTGCGGCGCCTGGCGCTGACCGACGACGAACTGGCCGTGCTGCTGGCGCACGAAGTGGCGCACGCCATTGCCGAACATTCGCGCGAGTTTCTGTCCGAAGCGCAACTGGCGTATCGCCCGCTGGTGCCGGTGGACGTGGTGATGCTGCGGCTGGACAGCGACCTGTCGCTGCAACTGCGCCTGGCCAGCCTGGCCCGCATGCAGGAGCGCGAGGCGGACCAGCTGGGCATGGTGATTGCGCACCGCACCGGCTTGCCGGTATCGGCCATGCTCAGTTTCTACCGCAAGCTGGCCGATGCCGACGCCGCCCTCGGCGCCGGCAAGGCGCTGATCGCCAGCCATCCCTCGCACGCCTCCCGCATCAGCATGTCGCGCGGCATGGCGCGGTTGCTCGAACCGTAGGGCGGATTAGCGCGGAGCGCGTAATCCGCCATGAGCCGCCGCGACGCCGGCGGATTACGGCGTTCCGCCTGATCCGCCCTACGGCGCTCCAGCGCCGCATAAGCCGCCTGCGCCATGGCTTCGTAGCCGGCGTCGCCGGGGTGCAGGTGGTCGCCGGAGTCGAAGGCAGCCAGCAGGCGGGATGGATGCGCGGGGTCGCGCAGCACTGCGTCGAAGTCCACCACAGCGTCGAAAGCTCCGCTGCTGCGTATCCAGTCGTTGACCTGGCGCCGCACGGCGTCCTTGGCCGGGCTGTAGTGGTCCGACAGCGGCGTGCCTTGCAGCGCGTTTTCGAATGGCGCCATGGTGGCGCCGATCACCCGCACCTTGTTCGCGCGGGCGCGCTCGATCAGCTTGCGGTAGCCGGCAATCAGCGTGTCCGCCTCCATGGCCGGATCGTGCGGCGCGAAGGCGCTGGCGGGCCAGCCGATGTCATTGATGCCCAGCGCGACGATCACGCTGTCCACGCCCGGCTGCGCCAGCACGTCCTGCTCGAAGCGCGCCGCCGCACGTTCGCCCATGCGGTCCCCCAGCATGCGCGCGCCCGAGATCCCCGCGTTCGCCACGCCCATGCCGCGCGGCGCCGCCAGCCTGGCCAGGTAGTCCGGCCAGCGGCGGTCCTGGTCCGGCGTGGAACCGTTGCCATCCGTGATCGAGTCGCCAAGCGCTACCACGGTGCCGCCGGCCCAGCCGCGCCCCACCGCCGCGCAGCTTCCGCCGCCTGCCGCCGCGCCGCCGCCGCTCGTCTCCGCCGCGCCGCCGCCTCCCACCGCCTCCGCCGCGCAGCTTCCGCCGCCGCCTGCCGCAGCGCCGCAGCCGCTCGCCTCCGTCGCGCCGCCGCCGCCACCGCCGCCGCCGTGCGTGGCTGCCTCGCCTCCGCTCACATGCACCGCACTCAGGAACACCCGCCCATGCAGCGCTTCAGCGCGGGCGAGCCGGCGCGCGGCGGTCTGGTTGCCGGTGGCGATATACGCGGTCTGCTGCGCGCCCCAGTGGAACGTGGAAGGCAAGGTCCGCTGCGGGAAATAGGTCGATACGCTGAGCCGCTCCAGTGGCTGCACGCTGAAATCGAGCGCATCGCTGACCGCCTGCCGGCCGGGCGCCACCGTCACAGAGCGCTTGCCGCCGAAGGACAAGGGCGCGCTGTCCACCGCGCCGGCACCGGCGCGCGCCAACCGCGCTTCGCCGATCACCAGCGGCTCCGTGCCGTAGCGGTTCGACAGCACCACCCGCACGCGCCGTCCGCCCGCGCTGAGCCGCAGCGCTTCCCGCACGGTCTGATCATGCAAGGCAGGCGGCATATTGGTTGGCAGCGCGAAGCCCGCGTCCCAGCCGGGTTGCGGCGCCGCGTACCAGCTGGTCTGCCACTGCTCTGCCGCCATGGCCGACGATGCGACCGCTGCCGCCAGCCCGAGTGTGGAAATAGTCTTGAACATGGTCTGCTCCCTGAAAAAGTGTGCAGCCATGTTCATTCATTCCAACTTCAAGCGGAAGCAGGCAACTTGGACTATGATTCATTCCAATATCGAATGAATGCCAGCCATGGACACCATCCGCTCCCTGCAATACCTGGTGCGCGCCGTCGAACTGGGCAGCCTGTCCGCCGTCGCGCGCGAGCACGGCACCACGCAGCCCACGGTCAGCAAGGCCATCGCCGCGCTGGAGGACCGCCTCGGCGTGCGCCTGCTCGAACGCAGCACCTCCTCCCTGTCGCCGACGGTGCAAGGCCTGCGCTTCTACGAACGCAGCAAGGGCGTGCTGGAAGACTACGCGCAGGCCGTGGCCGACGCGCGCGGCGAGACGCAAGCCGCGTCCGGCCTGCTGCGCGTGAACGCCCCGGTGGCGCTCGGCCAGTTCCTGCTCAATGCGCTGGTGCAGGAGTTTCTCGCGCAATATCCCGAGATGGAAATTGAACTGATACTGAACGACCGCATGGTGGACCTGGTGGAAGAGGGCGTCGACGTCGCGCTGCGGCTGGGCAGCGAACTGCCGCCCAACGCCATCGCGCGCAAGATCGCCAGCTCGCCGCGCTGGCTGGTGGCCGCGCCAGCCTACCTGAAAGGCCGCGCCAGGCTGCGCCAGCCGGAAGACCTGACCGCGCACGACTACATCCGCTTCGCCTGGCTCAGCACCGGCGGCATGGTCGAACTGCATCAGGGCGAGCGCCGCGTGCAAGTGCAAACGCACGGCCGCTACCGCGTCAACAACGCCCTGGCCATCCGCGAAAGCCTGGCCATGGGCGGCGGCATCGGCCTGTGCCCGGCCTGGCTGGTGCAAGACCTGCTGGCAAGCCGCAAGCTCACCCGCGTGCTGCCCGGCTGGGAGGGCACAACGCAAGATCTCAGCCTGCTCTACCCCTCCCGCCGCCACCAGCCGCTGCGCGCCCGCCTGTTCATGGATTTCCTGCAGGGGCGCTTTCCGGAAATGGCTGGGTTTGAGGCTTAGTTCTTCTTGTTCCTGCGTTCGTGCTGCCACAGCACGTCGCTGCCGCCGGCGAAACGGTTCAGGACGCGGGCCAGGACGAACATCAGGTCGGACAGGCGGTTCACGTACTGGCGCGGGTGGTCGTGGATGGTTTCGGCCTTGCCCAGGGTGACGATGCTGCGCTCGGCGCGGCGGCAGATGGTGCGGCAGACATGCGCGATGGACGCGGCGCGCGAACCGGCCGGCAGGATGAACTCGGTCAGCGCGGGCAGGGTGGCGTTGTACTTGGCCAGCAGCGCATCCAGCTTCTCCACGTGCTCTTCCTTGATCATCTGGTAGCCGGGGATGCACAGCTCGCCGCCCAGGTCGAACAGGTCGTGCTGGATGCCGACCAGCTCGTCGCGCATCTCCTCCGGCATGGCTTCGCTCAGCAGCAGGCCGAGGTTGGAGTTCAGCTCGTCCACGTCGCCGATGGCGTGGATGCGCACGCTGTCCTTGTCGGTGCGGCTGCCGTCGCCCAGGCCGGTGGTGCCGTTGTCGCCGGTGCGGGTGGCGATTTTCGAGAGTCGGTTGCCCATGGTATTGCTCCTTATTTCTGGAATGACAGCGAGCATACGATAAATTCGGGCCGGTTGCCTTACAATCGGTACTTCATCGGCGATCTGCTTCCCACCCATGACCACAGCCAACCTCAAGCCTGCCTTTACGGCCGAGCGCCAGCACAGCGTCGCGGCGGCCCTGCGCGCGGTGCTGCCGGCAGCGAGCATCCTGTCCGCCCTCGAAGATACCCGGCCCTATGAATGCGACGGCCTGTCGGCCTACCGCCAGCCGCCCATGATCGTGGCGCTGCCGGCCAACGAGCAGGAAGTGCTCGCCGTGCTCAAGGTGTGCCGCGACATGAACGTGCCCATCGTGCCGCGCGGCGCGGGCACCGGCCTGTCCGGCGGCGCCATGCCGATTGCGGACGGCGTGGTGCTGTCCACCGCGCGCATGAACCAGATCGTGCGCATGGACGCGTACTCGCGTACCGCCGTGGTGCAGCCCGGCGTGCGCAACCTGGCCATCTCCGAGGCGGCGGCGCAGCATGCGCTGTACTACGCGCCCGATCCTTCGTCGCAGATTGCCTGCACCATAGGCGGCAACGTGGCGGAGAACTCCGGCGGGGTGCATTGCCTGAAATACGGCCTGACCGTACACAACGTGCTGCGCGTGCGCATGGCCACCATCGAGGGCGACGTGGTGGAACTGGGCAGCGAAGCGCTGGACGCGCCTGGCCTGGACCTGCTGTCGGCCTTTATCGGCTCAGAGGGCATGCTGGGCATCGTCACCGAGGTGACGGTGAAGCTGGTGCCCAAGCCGGCCTGCGCGCGCGTGATCATGGCCTCGTTCGACGATGTGGTCACCGGCGGCAATGCGGTGGCCAAGGTGATCGCCGCGGGCATCATCCCGGCCGGCCTGGAAATGATGGACCGCACGTCGTCGCGTATGGTCGAGCCTTTCGTGAAGGCCGGCTATGATACGGACGCCGCCGCCATCTTGCTGTGCGAGGCGGACGGCACGCTGGAAGAGGTGGACGAGGAAATCGCGCGCATGACGGCGGTGCTGGAGGAGGCTGGCGCCAGCGCCATCCAGGTGTCGCAGAGCGAGGCGGAGCGGCTGAAGTTCTGGTCCGGCCGCAAGAACGCATTCCCTGCGGCGGGACGCATTTCGCCGGACTATTACTGCATGGACGGCACCATTCCGCGCAAGAACCTGGCGCAGGTGCTGATCGGGATCGAGCAAATGGAGGCCAAGTACGGCCTGCGCTGCGCCAATGTGTTCCATGCGGGCGACGGCAACCTGCATCCGTTGATCCTGTTCGATGCGAACCAGCCGGACGAGCTGCATCGCGCCGAGGCCTTCGGCGCGGAGATCCTGGCGCTGTGCGTGGAGGTGGGCGGCACCATCACCGGCGAGCACGGCGTGGGCATCGAGAAGATCGATTCCATGTGCGTGCAGTTCAAGCCCGCCGAGCTAGAGGCCTTCTTCGGCGTGAAGCGCGCCTTCGACCCGGCCATGCTGCTCAATCCGAACAAGGCCATTCCCACCCTGAACCGCTGCGCGGAGTTCGGCAAGATGCGCGTGACGGCGGGCTTGCTGCCGCATGCGGATTTGCCGCGTTTTTAATCGGAGCTATCTTGCAAGCGATCGTAGAACAATTCCGCAACCAGGTGCTGGCGGCCGTCGAGGCGGGAACGCCGCTGCGCGTGCGCGGCGGCGGCACCAAGGACTGGTATGGCAACGCGCCTGCGGCAGCGCCGCACGCGGCGGTGCTGGATACCCGCGCGTACGCGGGCGTGGTGGATTATGAACCGACCGAGCTGGTGATCACGGTGCGCTGCGGCACGCCACTGGCCGAGGTGGAGGCGCTGCTGGCGGCCAATGGGCAGATGCTGGCGTTCGAGCCGCCGCGCTTCGGCCCGGCGTCCACCATGGGCGGCGTGGCGGCCAGCGGGCTGGCCGGGCCGCGCCGCGCCAGCGCCGGCGGCGTGCGCGATTTCGTGCTGGGCGCAAAGCTCATGGACGGCAAGGGCGAGGTGCTCAGCTTCGGCGGGCAGGTGATGAAGAACGTGGCCGGCTATGACGTGTCGCGCCTGCTGGCAGGGTCGATGGGCACCCTGGGACTGATACTGGAAGTGTCGCTCAAGGTGCTGCCGCTGCCGGTCTGCGAGGCTACCCTGCGTTTCGAGGCGAGCGAGATCGATGCGCTGCGCCGCTTGAACGAGTGGGCCGGGCAGCCGCTGCCGGTGTCGGGCAGCTGCTGGCACCAGGGCGTGCTGACGCTGCGGCTATCCGGCGCGGAAGCGGCGGTGCGCGCCGCGCTGGCGCGCATGGGCGCGGCGGCTGGCACAGCGGACGGCACCGCTGCGGGCGCGCGTGTCGAGGACGCGGAGGCGGCTGCGTTCTGGGCCGGGCTGCGGGACCAGTCTCACGGCTACTTCGGCGGCGGCGCGCTGTGGCGGCTGTCGGTGCCGCCGGCGGCCAGCGCCATCATCCTGAAAGGCGAACAGCTGATCGAGTGGGGCGGTGCGCAGCGCTGGCTGAAGGTCGATGCGGCAGTTAGTGCGGAGGCGGCGCAGGATATCCGCCGCACCGTGGCGGCGGCGGGCGGCCATGCCACACTGTTCCGCGCCGAGGACAAGCGCCCCGGCGCGTTCCACCCGCTGGCCCCGGCCGTGGCGAAGATCAACCAGCGGCTCAAGCAGGCCTTTGACCCGGCCGGCATTTTCAACCCCGGCCGTTTGTAAGCGCAAAGCGCATTGACAACCCATGCAAACCAATCTGGCAGACTTCATCAAGAACACGCGCGACGGCGACGAGGCGGAAGCCATCCTGCGCGCCTGCGTGCACTGCGGCTTCTGCACCGCCACCTGTCCCACCTACCAGCTGCTGGGCGACGAGCTGGATGGCCCGCGCGGCCGCATCTACCTGATCAAGCAGGTGCTGGAGGGCGCCCAGGTGACGCAGAAGACCCAGACGCACCTGGACCGCTGCCTTACTTGCCGCAACTGCGAAAGCACCTGTCCGTCCGGCGTGCAGTACGGCCGCCTGGCCGACATCGGCCGCAAGGTGGTGGAGCAGCGCGTGCAGCGGCCGCTGGGCGACCGCATCAAGCGCTATGTGCTGAAGGAGGCCTTGCCGCGCCGCTGGCTGTTCGAGCCGGCGCTGGCCATGGGGCGCTTGTTCAAGCCGGTGCTGTCGCCGTCCTTGCAGGACAAGTTGCCGCCGGCCGCACCGGCTGGCCGCCGGCCCACGCGCAGCCACACGCGCAAGATGCTGGTGCTGGAGGGCTGCGTGCAGCCCGGCATGGCGCCCAACATCAACGCCGCCACGGCGCGCGTGCTGGATGCGCTGGGCGTGCAGCTGATCGCCGCGCCCAAGGCGGGCTGCTGCGGCGCGCTGCGCTATCACCTGAACGACCAGGAGGGCGGGCTGGACGACATGCGCCGCAATATTGATGCGTGGTGGCCGTATGTGTCAGGCGAAGTGTCGGGCGAGGCCGGCGCGGCGCAGGTGGAGGCCATCCTGATGACGGCGTCCGGCTGCGGCGTGACCGTCAAGGAGTACGGCCACCTGCTGGCGCACGATCCGGCCTACGCGGAGAAGGCGCTGCGCATTTCGGAACTGACCAGGGATTTGAGCGAGGTGATGCCGGCGTTCGAGGCGGAACTGGCGCAGAAGATGCGGGGGCGGATCGCGGAGCGCGTCGCATTCCATCCGCCTTGTACCTTGCAGCACGGGCAGCAGATACGCGGCAAGGTGGAGGGCGTACTGCGCGCGGTCGGCGTGGACGTGGTGCTGTGCGCGGACAGCCATCTGTGCTGCGGTTCGGCGGGCACGTATTCAATGCTGCAGCCGGAGCTGTCGAAGCAGCTGCGCGACCGCAAACTGGAGAACCTGGAGGCGACCGGTGCGCGGAAGATCGTGTCGGCCAATATCGGCTGTTTGACGCATCTGCAGTCGGGCACGGAGATGCCGGTGCAGCATTGGATTGAGCTGATCGATCAGGCGCTGGGGGACGGCGGGTTACGCGCGGAGCGCTAACCCGCCCTACGCTGATCGGTCAGGCG
Source organism: Pseudoduganella sp. UC29_71 (assembly GCF_042693265.1). NCBI lineage: Bacteria > Pseudomonadati > Pseudomonadota > Betaproteobacteria > Burkholderiales > Oxalobacteraceae > Pseudoduganella > Pseudoduganella sp. UC29_71. The sequence goes on from NZ_CP170549.1 coordinate 190,137, forward strand.
CTGGGGGCGGGCAGGGCAGGCGATGGAATGCTGGGGGCGCCGCCCATGCCGTCGATGGGCAGCAGGGAGGCGCGCTGCCAGGCGGGCGTGCTGGCAAAGCTGGCGGTCCACGGCAGCACGTCGTCGGCCGGCATGGGGCGCGCGATGCCGTAGCCTTGCGCCAGGTCGCAGCCCAGGCGCATCAGCTGGGCGCCGTGTTCCACCGTCTCCACGCCTTCCGCGATCACGCTGCGGTTGAAGGCGCGCGCCAGGCCGATCACGGCCGACACCAGGTGCAGGTCGTCGCGGTCCACCAGCATGTTGCGCACGAAGCTCTGGTCTATCTTCAGCACTTCCGCAGGCAGGCGCTTGAGGTAGGACATGGATGAATAGCCGGTGCCGAAATCGTCCAGCGCGAAGCGGATGCCGAGCGCTTGGCATTCCAGCATGATGGCGCGCACGTGGCCGATGTCCGCCAGCGCCGACGATTCCAGTATTTCCAGCTCCAGCATGCGCGGCGGCACAGCGGGGAATTCGGCCAGGATGGCGGTCAGGCGCGGCACGAAGTCGGTGCGCTGGAAATGGCGCGCGGCGATGTTCACGCTCACCACCCAGTCCGGATGGCTGGCGCGCCACAGCTCCAGCTGGCGCAGCGCATGGCGCAGTACCATGTCGCCGATTTCCACGATCAGGTCGGTGTGCTCGACCACCGGCAAAAACTCCATCGGCCCGACTATGCCGCGCTGTGCATGGCGCCAGCGCAGCAGCGCTTCCATGCCGATGATGCGGCCGGCGCGCATGTCCAGCTTGGGCTGGTAGTACAAACACAGTTCCCCGGCACGCAGCGCGGCGCGGATCTCGGTGCGGCGGTTGTGGTGGGTGCGCACCTGCTCGTCCAGGTGGGCGTCGAAGTAGTGCACCTTGTTGCGGCCGGTGAGCTTGGCTTGGTAGAGCGCCTGGTCGGCATGGCGCAGCAGGTTGTCGGCACTGATGTCGCCGCCCTGGTATAGCGCAACGCCGGCGCTGGCCGGCACCGACACGGTCTGCGTTTCGCAATGGTAGGGCCGCGCCAGCAGCGCCAGCAGCTGCGCCAGCGTGCGTTCGACGGCGGCCTGGTCGGGCTGGTCGGGCAGCAGCAGCGCGAATTCATCGCCGCCCAGGCGCGCGGCATAGTGGCGCGGGCCGGCGAAGCTGTGCAGGCGGCCGGCGGCCTGCTTGAGGATCTCGTCGCCCAGCGCGTGGCCGCCGCGCTCGTTCACTTGCTGGAAGTGGTCCAGGTCCAGCATGCACACGGCCAGCATGGTGTGGCTGCCGTCGGCGTGGCGCGCCATCTCCAGCTCGTGCTCGAAGCGCGCCGCCAGCGCGCTGCGGTTGGGCAGGCCGGTCAACAGGTCGTGCTGGCTTTGCCAGGACATCTGCTGGATCAGTTGCTTCTTTTCGCTCACGTCGCGGAACACCAGCACGATGCCCTGCACGCCCTCCTGCATGCCCTCCTGCACTGCGCCTTCCCGGGCGTTCACGTTGCGGCGGATGGGGGCGATGGTGTATTCGATGACGAAGCTGGCACCGGACTGCTGGCGCAAGGTCTGGTTCTTGGCCCGCACCGCCGCGCCGCCGGCGTAGATGTTCTGCATGGTGCGCTTGAGCGCCTGGTGGCCGAAGTTGTTGGCCAGCGCGAACACCGCGTTGAGCTGCTTGCCGCGCGCCTGCTCTTCGCTGTAGCCGGTGAGCTGCTGCGCCGCTTCGTTCATGCTGCCGATGCGGCCATCGAGGCCGGTGGTGATGACGGCGTCGCCGATGGAGGACAGGGTGACTTCGATGCGCTCCTTCTGTTCCTGCAGCGACTGCACCAGCGCCTGCACCTGGCTGGCCATGCTGTTGAACGTGGTGGCCATGGCGCGCGCTTCGGGCGAGCCGCGCACCGCCATGCGCACGCCCAGGTCGCCGGTCTGGAAGCGGCCGGTGGCGCTCTCCAGCCGCAGCTGCATGCGGCGGTTCAGGAAAATCAGCAGGCCAAGCAGCACATAGATGGTGATGATGTTCAGCGCCGAGATAACGGCCTGCTGGCGCAGCGCGCGCCACACGCGGTTCAGCGGCTGCGTGGGATGGAACCACAGCGCCAGATTGCCGGGAGCCAGGCTGGCGCCGGCGCCGCCGTCCTGCAGCGGCACGCGCAGGTTCAGGTACAGCGGTTCGATGGCGGTAACATTGCCCAGCCAGGAAGGGTGGTCCACATCGGATGGGGCCGGGCTGGCGGCAGCGCTGGCGGCGGCGCCGTGTTCCCAGCGCACCATGGCCAGGTCGGGGTCTTGCGCGGCGGCCGCGGCCAGCAGGGCGGCGATGGCCAGGTCGTTGCGTTCGCGTTGCAGGGGTTTGAGGGCGGAGGCCAGGTATTGGCCGAGCTGCTGCGCTTCGATTTCATAGCGCTGGCGCGCGGCGGCGGATTCCGATCCGGTCATCAGCGTATAGCGCACGCTGACCACCACGGTCACCAGCAGCAGGATAGGGAGGAACAGCCTGGCGTAAATTCCCATGCGCATCCACAACGACAACAGTTTCCCCAACAGTGGCATAGGTTTCCGTCTGGCTCTAAATCATTCCCATTCCCATTATTACGCAAAAGTTAATTAATGCACACCCTTTTTAACGCTCTGCCCATTTTTTCATCACCTCGATGATGGCGGGCAGCTGGGTCAGGAACAGGTCCACCAGCCTGGGCTCGAAATGCAGGCCGCGCTGGGCGCGCAGATAGTCGCAAGCCTGTTCCACGCTCCACGCTTGCTTGTACGGGCGCACCGAGGTGAGCGCGTCGAACACGTCGGCCACCGCGACGATACGGCCGGCCAGTGGAATCTCCTCGCCTTTCAGGCCGTTCGGATAGCCGGTGCCGTCCCATTTTTCGTGGTGGTTCTGCGCCACCTGGCAGGCCACGGCCAGCATGCCGGTCGCATGGCGGCCGATGATGTCGGCGCCGATGTTCGGGTGGCCCTGCATCACGCGCCACTCTTCCTCGTCCAGCTTGGCCGGCTTTTGCAGGATGCGGTCCGGGATGCCGATCTTGCCGATGTCGTGCATGGGGGCGGCGTTGAACAGGTCGTCCACGTCGTCCTCGTCCAGGCCGCAGGCAATGGCGAGCAGGCGCGTGTAGTGGCTCATGCGGATCACGTGCAGGCCGGTTTCGTTGTCCTTGTATTCGGCGGCCAGGCCGAGGCGCTGCACGATCTCGAGCCGGCTCGCCTTCAGCTCGTCCAGCCGCACCAGCGACAGGTGCAGGCGCACGCGCGCCTTCACCACGGCCGGGCTGACCGGCTTGGTGATGTAGTCCACCGCGCCGGCCTCGAAGCCGTCCACCTCGTCGGTGATATCGGTGAGCGCGGTGACGAAGATGACGGGGATGGCCTCGGTGGCGGGATCGGCCTTCAGGCGGCGGCACACTTCGTAGCCCGTCATGTCCGGCATCATCACGTCGAGCAGGATCAGGTCCGGCTGCTCCTTTGCTGCCAGCTCCAGCGCGCGCGGGCCGTCCTTGGCGAACAGCAGGCTGTAGCGGTCTTGCAGGATCTGGCGCAGCAGCTGCAGGTTGGTCGATTCGTCGTCGACGGCGAGAATGACGGGAAGGCGTTTTGGTGCTGGGTTCATGGTGTACTCCCGGCCGTCGCGGGCAGGCAGGACGCCAGCAGCGCCTCCAGCCGCGCATGGGCCGCGCTGAAATCGAAATCGTCTATGGCTTGCTGCAGCTCCTGGAGGCGCTGCGGGGCAACGTGCGAGGCCAGGGCTTGCGCCAGCTGGTCCATGGTGGCTTCATCGAAGGCGCCGCTGTCGATCGAGCGGTGCAGGATGGCGCCGAGGCGGCGCACCCGCTCTTCGTCCAGGGGCGCGGCCGCCTGTGCGGCGGCCGCCGCCGAGGGAACCGATGTGGCGGTCGATGCGGCGGCGAGCAGGGCGCCGATGGCGGCGAGCGCTTCTTCCAGGCGCCGCTGCGCCGTGTCCAGCAACGGCGCCGCCGTGCCGGGCGGCGCCGCCGGGTTGCTGCGCCATGCGAGTTCAAGCCGGTCCAGCGCCGCGGCCAGCTGTTCCAGGCCCAGGTTGCCTGCCGCGCCCTTGAGCTGGTGCGCCAGCGCCGCTGCTTCGGCCGGCGCTGCGCTTTCCTCGGCATCCTCGGCGCGCCGCCGCAGTTCGCCGATGGCCTGCGCGCGGTCGGCCGCGAAGCTGCCCAGCGCGCGGTGATAGGCGCGCTCCTCGCCGGCCCAGCGGTGCAGCGCGTGCGTGTGGTTCAGCACCTGCAGCAGCGTGTCCTCGCCGGCCTCCGGCACTTCCTCGTCGATGGCCAGGCCCAGCACCATGGCCAGTTCGCGGCCTAGCACGTGCAAGTCCACCGGCTTGGGCGCAAAGCCTTCCATGCCGGCCGCGCTGGTCGCTTCGCGGTCCTTCTCCAGCACGCTGGCGGTCATGGCGATGATGGGGACGCGCGGCCGGCCCAGTTTTTCCTCCTGCGCGCGGATGCGGCGCGTCGCTTCCAGGCCGTCCATGCCGGGCATCTGCACGTCCATCAGGATCACGTCGAAGCGGCCCTCGGCGGCCAGCTGCACGGCGATGGCGCCGTCGCTGGCGCCGGTGATGCTGTGGCCCTGCTTGCCCAGCAGCAGCGTGAGCAGTTCCAGGTTTTGCGGCACGTCGTCGGCCGCCAGGATGTTCAGCGGCGGCAGCTTGATGGACGCCGCCGGGCGCTGCTGCGCCGGCTGGCTCACGCCCGGCGTCAGCGGCAGCACCACGTGGAAGGCGCTGCCGTGGCCCTCGGTGCTGGTGGCCCAGATCTGGCCTCCCATCAGTTCGGCCAGCTGCTTGCAAATGGTGGTGCCCAGGCCGGTGCCGCCGAAGCGCCGGTTCATCGACGCGTCGGCTTGGGTGAACGGCTCGAAGATGGCGGCCAGGCGGTCGGCCGGGATGCCGATGCCGCTGTCGCTGACGGTGAAATGCACGCGGTCGCCATCGGGGCCGTTCTCGCGCGCCACCGCCAGCGAGACGTTGCCCTCGGCCGTAAACTTGATGGCGTTGCCCAGCAGGTTGCTGAGCACCTGGCGCACGCGCAGCTCGTCGCCGTGCAGGCAGTGCGGCATCGCCGGGTCGTAGGCGATCGACAGCTTGAGGCCTTTCGCGCTGGCGTTGCTGCCCATGGTGGAGGACAGCTCGTCGATCAGGGCCAGCAGGTTGTAGTCGGCCAGTTCCAGCTCCACCGCGCCCTTGTCCAGCTTGGCCGTGTCGAGGATTTCATTGAGCAGGCGCAGCAGCGAGCGCGCCGAGTTGCGCACCGTGTTCAGGTGGCGGCGCTGGTCGTTGGCCAGTTCGCCCTGCAGCAGCACGTCGGTAAAGCCGAGGATGGAGTTCATCGGCGTGCGGATTTCGTGGCTCATATTGGCCAGGAAGGCGGCGCGCGCGGCGGCGGCCTGCTCGGCGCGCTCCTTGGCTGCGCGCAGTTCCTCCTCCATGGTGCGGCGGCCGGTGATGTCCAGGATCACGCCGTCCAGCCATTGCACCTTGCCGTGCTCGTTGAGAATGGCGCTGCCGTTCTCCCACATCCAGCGGATGCTGCCGTCCTTGTGCAGCAGGCGGTATTCCAGCAGGAAGGAGGTGCCGTGCTCGACCGCCGCGTCCAGCCCGCGCGCCACTTGCCCATGGTCGTCCGGGTGGATCAGGTCGCCGAAGCAGCGCTCGGGCGGCGAGCCGAGGAAGTCGGCGGCCGGATAGCCGGTCAGGTTCTCCACCGCCGCGCTGACAAACACCATGGGCCAGCCGGGCGCCATCAGGCTGCGGTAGGAAATGCCGGGGATGTTGCCGATCAGGGAGCGGAACTGCTGTTCGCTGGCGCGCAGCTGCTGCTCCATGGCCTTGCGCTCGCTGATGTCGGTGACGAAGCAGACATACAGGTCGCGGTCGGCCAGGCGCGCGTGGCCGTAGGCGTTGCGGATGGGGACCTGGGCGCCGCTCTTGTGCAGGCCGATCACGTCCTGGCTTTCGCCGATCACGCCTTCACGGCCGTCGTTCAGGTGGCTCAGGATGCCGTCGCGCTGCGAGCGCGCCACGTCGCCGATCAGCACGCGGATATTGCGGCCCAGGATGTCGGCGCGGCGCCAGCCGAAGATGCGCTCGGCCGCGGCGTTGAATTCGCGGATGGTGCCGTCCGATTCCAGCGTGATGACGCCGTCCACGGCGGTGGCCAGCAGCGCGCGCATCCACGATTCGCTCTGGCTCAGCTGGCGGAACAGCGCGCGGTAGCGCAGCATGCCGTTGGCCGACAGCACCAGCAAGGTGAAGGACACGGTGATCAGCGTGATGGCCAGCGCCAGGAAGCCGGTGTTGCCGATGCCGCCGGCCGAGCCGGGCGGCACGACGCCGACGAAGCGCGCCGCGGCCATGCCGGTGTAGTGCATGCCGGCGATGGCGCACCCCATGATGACGCCGGCCAGGGCCAGCCGCGTGCCGTTGCTCACGCGGTCGCCCAGCGCGCTCAGGCCGAAGCGCACCCACAGCGCCAGCGTGGCCAGCGCCACCGCCACCACGATGGACAGGCCGAACATGGCCGGGTCGTAGCGCAGCGCCAGCGGCATGCGCATGGCGGCCATGCCGGTGTAGTGCATGGCGCCGATGCCCGCGCCCACCAGCACGCCGCCGGCCAGCAGCTGCCAGCGGCCGATCTGCTGGCGGCTGATGATGGACAGCGCCACGAAGGACGCCGCCACGCTGGGCAGCATGGACCAGATGGTGATGGCGCGGTCGTAATCGACGCTGGTGCACAGGTCGAAGGCCAGCATGCCGATGAAGTGCATGGCCCAGACGCCGCTGCCCAGCGCCAGGCTGCCGGTCAGCAGCGCGGCGCTGCGCAGGCGCGCGGTGGTGGCGGCGGCGGCCTGGCCCGCCATCTGCAAGCCCATCCAGGAAGAGAAGGAAGCCACCAGCACGGACAGTGCCACCAGCCACAGGTCGTAGGTCCCGTAGCTGAGCATGGAAGGATCGGTGGGGGGCGAGAACAGCTGCGCCAGGTAGTCTATAACCATCATATTCAGGCGGGGCAGGCCCCGCCGGGGTCAAGCCGGGGCGGACTCATTCGGCCAGCAGGCGCGCGATATCGTCCGTCAGTTCTTCCGGCTTGGTGGTGGGAGCGTAGCGTTTGTAGACCGTGCCGTCTTTGCGGATCAGGAACTTGGTGAAGTTCCACTTGATGCCTTCGGTGCCCAGCAGGCCGGGCGATTCTTTTTTCAGATACTGGTACAGCGGGTGCGCATGGCTGCCGTTCACGTCCACCTTGGCGAACATGGGGAAGCTCACGCCGTAATTCTTTTCGCAGAAGGCGCCGATCTCGTCGGCCGTGCCCGGTTCTTGCGCACCGAACTGGTTGCAGGGGAAGCCCAGCACCACTGCGCCCTGGTCCTTGAACTGCTGGTACACCGCTTCCAGGCCCTGGTACTGTGGCGTGAAACCGCACTTGCTGGCGGTGTTCACGATCAGCAGCACCTTGCCCTTGTACTGCGCCAGGTCGGCCGGCGCGCCGGACAGGGTATCGGCCTTGAAATCGAATACAGTGCTCATGTGCGTCCTTATATGATGTTCAGGTGTTCGGTGCCGGCCGACAGGTCGCGCGTCTTGGCGGCCTTGCCTTCGAGCTTGATGGCCAGGCGCAGGTCGTTGACGGAATCGGCGTTGCGCAGCGCGTCCTCGTAGCTGATCACGTCCGCCTCGAACAGGTCGAACAGCGACTGGTCGAAAGTCTGCATGCCCAGCTCGCGCGATTTTTTCATCAGCTCCTTGATCTCGTGCACCTGGCCCTTGAAGATCAGGTCCGAAATCAGCGGCGAATTGAGCATGATCTCGATGGCCACCGCGCGGCCCTTGGTTTCCTTGCGCGGGATCAGGCGCTGCGAAATCATGCCCTTCAGGTTGAGCGACAAATCCATCAGCAGCTGCTGGCGGCGTTCCTCGGGGAAGAAGTTGATGATGCGGTCGAGCGCCTGGTTGGCGCTGTTGGCGTGCAGGGTGGCCAGGCACAGGTGGCCGGTTTCGGCGAAGGCGATGGCGTGGTCCATGGTCTGGCGGTCGCGGATCTCGCCGATCTGGATCACGTCCGGCGCCTGGCGCAGCGTGTTCTTCAGCGCCACCTCCCAGTCCTCCGTGTCCACGCCCACTTCGCGCTGCGTGACGATGCAGTTGCGGTGCGGGTGCACGAATTCCACCGGGTCCTCGATGGTGATGATGTGGCCGTAGCTGTTCTCGTTGCGGTAGCCCACCATGGCCGCCAGCGTGGTCGATTTGCCCGAGCCGGTGGCGCCCACCATGATCACCAGGCCGCGCTTGGACATCACCACGTCCTTCAGCACTTCCGGCAGGCCCAGGTCCTCCAGCTTGGGGATGGCGCTGTTAATCGTGCGCAGCACCATGCCCACGGCGCTCATCTGCACGAAGGCCGAGACGCGGAAGCGTCCCAGGTCGCCGGGGCTGATGGCGAAGTTGGCCTCCTTGGTCAGCTCGAAGCCGGCGGTCTGCTTGTCGTTCATGATGGAGCGGGCCAGGTCCGAGGTGTGGGCCGCCGTCAGCGGCTGGGCCGACACCGGCGTCATCTTGCCGTCGATTTTCATCGCCGGCGGAAAGCCGGCCGTGATGAACAGATCCGAACCATTCTTGCTGACCATCAGGCGCAGCAGGTCGAACATGAATTTTGAGGCCTGGTCGCGTTCCATCTGTGTTTTATCCTTTGGGGTCAGGTCCGGCATCGCGCCATGGCGCGATGCCGGACCTGACCCCATTATTTAGCCAGGGAAATTATCGGGGATCTTGGCCGCGTTGCGCGCGGCGGCGGACGAGATCAGGTTGCGGCGTACCAGGTCGGTCAGGTTCTGGTCCAGCGTCTGCATGCCGACGTTGCTGCCGGTCTGGATGGCCGAGTACATCTGCGCGATCTTCGCTTCGCGGATCAGGTTGCGGATGGCCGGCGTGCCGACCATGATCTCGTGCGCGGCCACGCGGCCGGAGCCGTCCTTGGTCTTGAGCAGCGTCTGCGAAATAACGGCCTGCAGCGATTCGGACAGCATGGCCCGCACCATCTCCTTTTCCTCGGCCGGGAACACGTCGACGATGCGGTCGATGGTCTTGGCGGCGGAGGAGGTGTGCAGGGTGCCGAACACCAGGTGGCCGGTTTCGGCTGCCGACAGCGCCAGGCGGATGGTTTCCAGGTCGCGCAGTTCGCCCACCAGGATGGCGTCCGGGTCTTCCCGCAGCGCCGAGCGCAGCGCGTTGTTGAACGAGAGCGTGTGCGGCCCCACTTCGCGCTGGTTGATCAGGCACTTCTTGGAATCGTGCACGAACTCGATCGGGTCCTCGATGGTGAGGATGTGGCCGTACTCGTTTTCGTTGAGGTGGTTGATCATGGCCGCCAGCGTGGTGGACTTGCCGGAGCCGGTCGGCCCCGTCACCAGCACCAGGCCGCGCGGCTTGAGCGCGAATTCGGCGAAGATCTTGGGCGCGTTCAGCTCTTCCAGGCTGAGGATCTTGGATGGAATGGTGCGCAGCACGGCGGCCGCGCCGCGTTCCTGGTTGTAGGCGTTGACGCGAAAGCGCGCCAGGCCCGGAATGGCGAAGGAAAAATCGCACTCCAGCATTTCCTCGTAGGCCTTGCGCTGGCCGTCATTCATGATGTCATAGATCATGCCGTGCACGTCCTTGTGCTCGAGCGGCGGCAGGTTGATGCGGCGCACATCGCCGTGCACGCGGATCATCGGCGGCAGGCCGGCGGACAGGTGGAGATCGGAGGCTTTGTTCTTGACGGAGAATGCGAGTAATTCGGAGATGTCCATTTATAATCCCAGTGCTGCGTTTCGGAGGAAGGCCTGCGGAACCGGCCCAACCAGCCAGCTCAATGATTATGTCCAGAATAGCCCAGAACTTGCAAGCAGTGATCAGTACAATTGTTGCCTCAGAACACGAGGCCGGCCGCCCGGCGCAGTCGGTGCGTTTGCTGGCCGTGTCGAAGACCTTCGGCGCGGACGCGGTGCTGGAAGCGGTGCAGGCCGGGCAGCGCGCCTTCGGCGAAAACTACCTGCAGGAGGGCGTGGACAAGATCCGCGCGCTGGCTGCGGTCACGCCCATGCCGGACCAGGCACTGGAGTGGCATTTCATCGGACCTATACAAAGTAACAAGACGCGCCCCATCGCCGAGCATTTCGACTGGGTGCACACGGTGGAGCGCGAGAAGATCGCGCTGCGCCTGAATGAACAGCGCCCGGCGGCACTGCCTCCGTTAAATATTTGCTTGCAAGTGAATATCAGCGGGGAAGCCAGCAAGAGCGGCGCGGCGCCGGACCAGGTACTGGCGCTGGCGCAGGCCGTGGCCGGGCTGCCCAGGCTGCGCCTGCGCGGGCTGATGGCGATTCCGGAGCCGGAAGACGATTTCGACAAGCAGCGCGCGGCATTCCGCCGCGTGCGCGAACTGTACGACACGCTGCGCGCGCAAGGCCTGGCGCTCGATACGCTGTCCATGGGCATGTCCGGCGACATGCGGGCGGCGGTGCTGGAAGGCGCCACCATCGTGCGGGTAGGCAGCGCCATCTTCGGCGCGCGCAGCTATCCAACGCAGCTATCCAAATAAAGGGACGGTATGAAAATAGCATTTATCGGCGGCGGCAATATGGCCACCGCCTTGATCGCCGGCCTGGCCGGCAAGCTGACGGCGGGCGCCAATATCCACGTGGTGGACCCGAACGCGGCGGCGCTGGAGAAGCTGCATGCGCAGTTCGGCGTGAGCACGTCGTCCGCATTGCCGGGCGCGCTGGCGGCCAGCCAGGCGGCGCCGGGCGACGTTATTCCGACCGCGGCGCAGGCCGAGGCATCGGGGGCCGGCTACCAGGCCGTGGCCAGCGCGGACGTGATCGTGCTGGCGGTGAAGCCGCAAAGCATGCGCGAAGTGGCCGAGCAATTGCGCCCGCTGCTGCCGGCCAAGGGCGTGGACGGCGGCCCGCTGCTGGTGTCGATTGCGGCCGGTATCCGGGCCGCCGACTTGTCGCGCTGGCTGGGCGGCTACGCGGCCATCGTGCGCTGCATGCCGAACACGCCGGCGCTGATCGGCATGGGTATCACCGGCATGGCGGCGTCGGACGGCGTGAGCGCGCAGCAGAAGGCGGCTGCGGATGCCATCATGAAAGCCGTGGGCGGCACGGTGTGGCTGGACGACGAGGGCAAGATCGATGCGGTGACGGCGGTGTCGGGCAGCGGGCCGGCGTATGTGTTTTATTTTATTGAAGCGATGCAGAAGGCGGCCGAGGAGCTGGGCCTGAGCGCGCAGCAGGGCAAGGAACTGGCGCTGGCCACCTTCACGGGCGCGGCGCAGCTGGCGGCGCAGTCGGACGAGCCGGTGTCGCTGCTGCGCGAGCGCGTGACGTCGAAGGGCGGCACCACGTATGCCGCGCTGACCAGCATGCAAAGCGATGGCGTGGCCGAGGCGATTGGACGCGCCATGCAGGCGGCCGCCGCGCGCGGCCAGGAGCTGGGACGGGAGTTTGGCGGGGCCAATTGAGGCAGCGGGCGGCGCCGGCGGGTTACGCGTGGCGCGCCACGCTAACCCGCCCTACGTAACGATGTAACGACGTGATGACGTGATGACGTGACGCTGATACGAGGGGCGATGTGGTGCCTGGTGCGTAGGGCGGGTTAGCTTTGCGTAACCCGCCGAAGCGAACCATCAGCGCTGATTGGCGCCGATCAGCAGGCCGGCCAGCACGCCGACGGCGGCGCCCAACGCCACCGCGCCCCATGGGTGGTCATGCACATAGGTGTCGGTGGCCTGGGCGGCCAGCTTGCTGCGCGCCAGCATGCTGTTTTCCAGCCGCAGCAGATCGGTCTTGGCGGTCTGCAGGGTTTCCTTGAACGCCGTCTTGGCGTGCTCGATGTCCGCAGTGCCGTCCTTGGCGGCTGTGCTCAGCCATTGTTCGGCGTCGGTGACGGCGTCGCGCAGGTGGCTCAGCAGGCGTTCGCGGTCGGCGCTGGCCTCGCTGCGCAAGGTGCTGCCGCTGGCTTGGGTGGTAGTCTGGTCCATGGATAGCCTCTATGCTGTGGTGGATAAGCCAGGGATGGCTGCCTTGCAAGCCGCATGTCAGCGCAGCGCGTAATCCAGCGCGATGCCCGCAAACACCGCCGCCCCCAGCCAGTTATTGTGCCGGAACGCGGCAAAGCAGGGCGCACGTTCGCGGCCGCGTATCAGCGTGTAGTGATAGGCCGCGATGCCGGCCGCCACCGCCAGCCCGAGGTGGAAGGGCCAGCCCAGGCCGAACTGGCGGCCCGCCACCAGCAGCATGCCCAGGTTCACCGCGTAGCACAGCATGACGATGGCCACGTCGTAGCTGCCGAAGGTGATGGCCGAGGTCTTGATGCCGATTTTCAAATCGTCATCGCGGTCCACCATGGCGTATTCGGTGTCGTAGGCCACGGCCCAGAATACATTGGCCGCCAGCATCCACCACGCCACGGCCGGCACCGTGCCCTGCACGGCGGCAAACGACATCGGGATGCCGAAGCCGAAGGCGATGCCCAGGTAAGCCTGCGGAATGGCGAAGAAGCGCTTGAAGTAGGGATAAGTGCCGGCAATGATGACGGCCGCCACGCTGAGCTGCTTGGTCAGCGCGTTGAGCGGCAGGATCAGCAGGAAAGCCAGCACCGCCAGCGTGGCCGCCACGGCCAGCGCTTCCTTGCCGCTGATGCGGCCGCTCGTGATGGGGCGTTCGGCGGTGCGCTTGACGTGGCGGTCGATATCCTGGTCGGCGTAGTCGTTGACGGCGCAACCGGCCGAACGCATCAGCAGGGTGCCCAGCGAGAAAATGACCAGCAGACGCCAGTCCGGCACGCCGCCGCTGGCCAGCCACAGCGCGCCCAGGGTGGGCCACAGCAGCAGCACCGTGCCGATGGGTTTGTCGAGGCGTACCAGGCGGAAGTAGAGCTGCAGCTTGTTCATCGCGTTCACGTCAAAGCAAAACCGCGATTATAGTCCTTATGCGGACGGCTCATCCTGGCACAGCGGCGTGATGCCCGGCAGCGCGCACTGGGCCACGGCCTGGCAGATGGCGTCGATGGCGGCCTTGCGCGTGAAACTCTTGCGCCAGACGATGACCACCCGGCGCGACGGCTCGGGCTGCTCGAAAGGACGGAATTGCAGCATGCCGTCCTTGGCCGCCATGTCCGGCACCGAGGCGCGCGGCAGCACGGTCAGGCCGATGCCGCTGGCCACCATGTGGCGGATAGTCTCCAGCGAGGAGCCCTCGAAGGTGCGCTGCATGCCGTTGCCCGGCGACGAGAAGCGCGCCATCTCGGGGCACACTTCCAGCACCTGGTCGCGGAAGCAATGGCCGTTGCCCAGCAACAGCATGGTTTCGGTCTTCAGGTCCTCGGCAGGAATAGTGTTGCGCGCGGCCCACGGATGCTGGCGCGGCATGGCCACCACGAAGGGTTCGTCGTACAGCGCCTGCGTCGACATGCCGTGCTCGGGCAGCGGCAGCGCCATGATGGCCGCGTCCAGTTCGCCCTGGCGTAGCATTTCCAGCAACTTTACCGTGAAGTTTTCCTGAAGGATGAGCGGCATTTGCGGCACATTCTCTATCATTGCCTTCACTAACGGGGGCAGCAGATAGGGGCCGATGGTGTAGATCACGCCCAGGCGCAGCGGGCCGGCGAGCGGGTCCTTGTTTTGCTTGGCCAGTTCCTTGATGGCGGCGGTCTGCTCCAGCACGCGCTCGGCCTGGGCCACGATCTGCGCGCCCAGCGGCGTGACGGAAATCTCGGCGCCGCCCCGTTCAAACAGTACGACACCCAGCTCGTCTTCGAGCTTCTTGATGGCAACCGAGAGCGTAGGCTGGGCCACGTAACAGGCTTCGGCGGCGTGTCCGAAGTGTTTCGCTCGCGCAACAGCGACGATGTATTTCAGTTCGGTCAGTGTCATGAATGTATTTGAACACAGGCAATGAATGGGTGCAATGCCGAAATCCGGGCCGACTGTCCAGTGCAAGAAACCCTATTGTAGCGTAAGGGGATGGCTATAATTGCCCGGAACGGCTGGCGCCCCCGGCCGAATAACCTGGCGAGGCAAGCATGTCATCCACATTTGGCCACGAAGAAGCGCTGGCCTACATCCACAAACTGCTCAAGGTGATGCACCAGACCGGGGGCTCGGACCTGTTCATTTCCGCCGATTTCCCGCCCAGCATCAAGTCGCAGGGCGCCATGAAGCCGCTCAGCCAGCAACGCCTGACCGGCGAAGTCACGCGCGCGCTGGCCATGGCCATCATGAACGACAAGCAGCGCAACGAGTTCGCCGCCGAGATGGAATGCAATTTCGCCATCTCGCTGCCGGACGTGTGCCGGTTCCGGGTCAATGTCTTCGTGCAGCAGCAGAACGTGGCCATGGTGATCCGCACCATCGCCTCCGAGATTCCGAATTTTGAAAAGCTGGACCTGCCCGAAGTGCTCAAGGAAGTCATCATGACCAAGCGCGGGCTGGTGCTGGTGGTTGGCGGCACGGGGTCCGGCAAGTCAACCACGCTGGCGGCCATGATCGACTACCGCAACAGCCACTCGGCCGGCCACATCATCACGGTGGAAGACCCGGTCGAGTATGTGCACAAGAACAAGGGCTGCCTGGTCACGCACCGCGAAGTGGGCGTGGACACGCATTCCTGGCACAACGCGCTGAAGAACACCTTGCGCCAGGCGCCGGACGTGATCCTGATCGGCGAGATCCGCGACACCGAAACCATGGAGCACGCCATCGCCTTCGCCGAGACCGGCCACCTGTGCCTGGGCACCTTGCATGCGAACAACGCCAACCAGACCATGGACCGCATCATCAACTTCTTCCCGGAGGAGCGGCGCAACCAGCTGCTGATGGACTTGTCGTCCAACCTGAAGGCCATCGTCTCGCAGCGCCTGGTGCGCACCGAGGATGGCAAGGGGCGCAAGGCCGCCATCGAAATCCTGCTCAACACGCCGACCATCGCCGAGATGATCTTCAAGGGCAATTTCCACTCGATCAAGGAAATCATGGCCAAGTCGCGCGAGCTGGGCATGTGCACCTTCGACCAGGCGCTGTACGAGCTCTATAATAAGGGCTACATCTCCTACGAAGAAGCGCTGCGCAACGCCGACTCGGCCAACGGCCTGCGGCTGCAGATCAAGCTGCGCGGCGACCGCAAGGAACCGGGCGAGGGCGGCGCCAGCCGCGCGGCCGGCGAGCTGAGCATGCAAATCGACGAGGAAGAAGAAGACGCCGAACCCGGCCACTAACCCACGGAACCTATGCCCCAATTCGAAGAAAAAATCTGCAGCCGCGCCGACCTGGCAGCGCGCGTGGCCGCCCTGCCCAAGCCGGTGGTGCTCACCAACGGCGTGTTCGACATCCTGCACCGCGGCCACGTCACCTACCTGGCGCAGGCGCGCGCGCTGGGCGCTTCGCTGGTGGTGGCCGCCAATACCGACGCCTCCGTGAAGCGCCTGGGCAAGGGCGACGACCGCCCGCTGAACGCCTGCGACGACCGCATGGCCGTGCTGGCCGCGCTTGAATCGGTGAGCCTGGTGGTGCCATTCGACGAAGACACGGCGCTGGAAGTGGTGCAGGAAGCGCGGCCGGAAATCTACGCCAAGGGCGGCGACTACGACATGACGGCCATTCCCGAAGGGCAGGCCGTGATCGCCTACGGCGGCCAGGCGGTGGCGATCGATTTCGAGCACGACCGCTCCACCACCAAGCTGCTGGCCAAGGTGCGCACCTACGGCCGCTGAGCTATTTCTTCTTGAGGATGGTGATCTTGCCATCCGCCTCGAGGAAGGCGCACTGCATCTCGGACAGGTCGCAACCCTGCTCGCGCAGCGCCTGTTCCACATCGCCCTCGGCGACGCGGTTTTTCTTCACCACTTCCTCGAAGACCTTGCCGTCTCGCCCCAGCAGTACCGGTATGCCATCGATCAGCTCGGCAGCTTTGCGGCTGCGCGAGGTGAGGAAGGCGATGAGGATGTTCAGGCAGATCAGCGTGGCGGCGATCAGCAAGCCGCCGGGCACGGAATTATCGCCGCCGGACAGCGAGTTCGACACCGACTCGCTCAGCAGCATCACCACCAGCAAGTCGAAAGGCGTGAACTGCCCCACGGTGCGCTTGCCGGCCACGCGCACCATCAGCAGCAGTACGGCATAGATAATCGCACCGCGCGCGACAAACTCCCACCAAGGCAACTCCATCTCAAACATAAGCCCTCCCAGCGGCGCCCGATACGTCCTTATACGACGAAGCGCTCAGCCACGCCAACACCATACGCTGGCAGCCTGAGCCGCATTCGGGGTCAGACCCCGAATGCGGCTCAGCTTGCTTGCTGGCTGGCGCGGGCGCGCAGCAGACGCATCAGGCTGCGGGGGGACATCTCGAGGTAGCGCGCGAGGGCGCGAATGGAATAGGCTGAGGTCAGATAGGCTTGCAGGGCGGCGTCCAGCGGGTCGGCGAAGCGGCTGAAGTATCCTGCAAGGGATGCGAGCAGGGCGGGATCGTCTATCCGGCTGCGCTGCCCGGGCTTGCGCACGGGCGGCAGCGGATTGGGGCGGCCGCGGCCTTGTTCCACGAATTTGCGGTAGGCGGTGGTGCGCTGCGCGTCATCCGCACCGCTGAACTGGCTGAGTATCCACTGCACCGTCAGCCACGGCGGGGGCGGCGTCATGCCGAGCGCGCTGCGGTAGCTGCTCCATGCCCAGTCCTCGGCCGAATGCACCAGGCCGGCACGCACCGGATTGTGCACCACGTAACGCGCCAGTTCCAGCAGATACAGTTCCCGCTGCACGAGTTCGGCATGATACCGGCCCTGAGATACGTGTCCCGTTAGCTGGTATTTCCGGTTGAAGAATTGAAAGTATTTTCCGTTCAGGTAGTGCATGCCGCTGGCAATATTGCCGTGCGGCGTTTCGATCACCAAGTGAAAATGGTTCGGCATCAGGCAATACGAATGCACCACCAGCTCGAAGCGGACCGTGGCCTCGCCCAGCATGCCGATCCATGTGGCGTAATCGAACTCGTCAACGAAGATCCGGTCGCGGCGGTTGCCGCGCGAGGTGACGTGATAGAGGGCGCCGGGCGCCTGGATGCGTGGTGGTCGGCTCATTGCGCCAATGTACAGGCGCTGCCCCGCCCCCATCTTGATCTTGCTTAACGGTTGTGCAGGCAGCCTGAGCCGCATTCGGGGTCTGACCCCGAATGCGGCTCAGGCTGCTCTTTTTTTCCTGGTCAGGCGCCGCCGGTGTAGCTGTTTTGGCGCCAGGCTTCGAAGACGACCACGGCGACGGTGTTGGAGAGGTTGAGGCTGCGGTTGTCGGGACGCATGGGGAGGCGGATGCGCTGGCTGTCGGGGAAGCTGTTGCGCAGTGCGGGGTCGAGGCCACGCGTCTCGGAGCCGAAGACGAAGTAGTCGCCCGGCTGGAAGCGGCAGGCGGCAAACGGGGAGGAGCCGTGCGTGGTCATCGCGTACATGCGCGCGGCGTCGGGTTGTTCGCTGGCCAGGAAGGCGTCCCAGCTTTTGTGCACCTTCATGCTGGCGTATTCGTGGTAGTCGAGGCCGGCGCGCTTCAGCTTGCTGTCTTCGAGGGGGAAGCCGAGCGGTTCGATCAGGTGCAGCTGGGCGCCGGTGTTGGCGCACAGGCGGATGACGTTGCCGGTGTTGGGCGGGATCTCGGGGTTGACTAGTACTACGTGGAACACTGCGTTTTCTCCTGTTAACTGTTATGCGGCGGCGTGCGCGCGAACACCAGGCAGGTGATGCGCGCGGCGCCGTGCCGCTTGAATGTGGCGGCCAGCTCGTCCAGCGTCTGGCCGCTGGTCATGACGTCGTCGACCAGCCCGATGTGGCGTCCTTCCACCAGCGCCCGGTCCGGCACGGCGAAGGCGTGCGCGATGTTGGCGCGCCGCTCGGACGGCTGCACCAGGCTTTGCGCAACCGTGTCGTGCACGCGCACGGCCAGGCGCGGGGCGACGGCGATGTCCAGCCTGCGACCCAGCGCGCGGGCGATTTCCAGCGCCTGGTTGAAGCCGCGCTCGGCCAGCCGCTGCGGCCCCAGCGGCACGGGACACAGCAGGGCGGGGCGCACCAAGCCGGGCGCGGCCGATGCGGCGTCGGCCAGCGTGCGGCCGAACAGCGCGGCCAGCGCCAGGCGGCCGCCGAATTTCAGTTGCAGCACCAGCTGGTCCTGCGGCATGGCGTAGTCGGCGGCGGCCACGGTGGCGTCGAACGCGGGCGGATGCGCGAGGCAGCGGCCGCAGACGGCGCCGCCGTGCGCGCCGATAGCCGATGCCATGCCGCCGCCGTCACGATGCGCTGAGTCGGCGCCGGCGTGCCACTGCGCCGGCAGCGGGTTGGCGCACACCCGGCAGCGCGGCCGCGCCGTGCCGAATACCTGCGCATGGCATTCCGCACAGGTTTGCGTGCCGATGCCGGCCTCTCCGCCGCACAGAACGCAGGCGCCGGGCAGCAGCGCGTGGCCGAGGCGGGCCAGCAGCGCGGCGGCGCGGCGTGCGGGGGGGACGGGTCCGGATTGGGCGCCAGGCATCGCACTTTCCCTTAACCATGTAAACTGCCGCCATTATCTCACCCATCCTGCCATGACCATGCAAGTTCCCGCCAAGCCGCCTAAACTGAGCGCGCCCATCGATATCGAGCGCGTGCGCGCGCTGTTTTCTCGCCCGGAGCGCGTCGCGCCATCCGATTTCCTGCGCCGCGAGGTGTCGTCGCGCATGCAGGACCGTTTGCAGCTGGTGAAAATCGTGCCGCAGCGCGTGCTGGACGCGGGCTGCGGGGCGGGGGCGGATTTGCCGATGTTGCAAAAAATGTATGCCGCCGCCCAGATCCTGGGCGTGGACGCGTCCGAGCCGATGGCCCGCGCGGCGCAGGCGGCCGCCGGGCCGGCCCCGAAGGGCGGTTTCAATCAGCTGATCAGCAAGCTGCTGCCGTCGAAAACCGGGGTGGACCTGGTGTGCGGCGACTTCGCCGAGCTGCCGCTGGCGCTGCACAGCATGGACCTGGTGTGGTCCAACCTGGCGCTGCACTGGCATCCGCAGCCGGACCGCGTGTTCGCCGAGTGGCGCCGCGTGCTGCGCGTGGAGGGCTTGCTGATGTTTTCGTGCTTCGGCCCCGATACCTTCACCGAGCTGCGCACCGCCTTCGCCGACGTGGACCTGTTGCCGCACGCGCTGCCCTTCGTGGACATGCACGATTTCGGCGACCAGCTGGTGGAGGCGGGCTTTTCCACCCCCGTGCTGGACATGGAGAAGATCACCGTCACCTACGACACGCCGCAGGCGCTGCTGGCCGACGTGCGCGCCTGGGGCGGCAATCCGCTGGCCACGCGCCGCCAGGGCTTGCTGGGCCGGGCCGGCCAGGCCCGGCTGCTGGCCGGCCTGGAGCGCCAGCGCCGGCCGGACGGCAAGCTGGGCCTGACCTTCGAGGTGCTGTACGGACACGCTTTCCGCCCGGCGCCGCGCACCACCAGCCAGGGCGAGTCGATTATCCGCTTCGACCTGCCGCGCAAGCCCGGTGGTGAGCCTAATAAATAGGCAGACATAGCCGGAATACGCCGGCGCATATGTGGCAAATAACGCCAAAGCACTGAAGTTTGGGCTTGCGTAACAGATAATTTCCTTGATGCCCCTAGGGGTGTTGACTATAATCCTTGACTAATTTTGCCATCATTTCGTCTTGTATAAGTATTACCAAATGCAGGGCGGGGGGACTTTAGGTGTTGTAGCGTACGGCGGCTATTCAGAACATCGGACGGCTGCCTTTAAAAATATTAATTATTTCTTGGGTGGTTGGGGAAAACATGAAACATGCAAAGCGATTTCAATCGTTGATGCTCGCGCTGTCGATGACAGCCGCCGCTGTCCCGTCCTGGGCGGCGGAGACGGCTGGAGCGGTTACTGAATACTCGAAGGCCACCGGCGGTACCGGCGGTCCCATGGTCAACCAGCTGAACCTGCAGGCGCCCGCCACCGCCATCGCCGCAGATATCTACAGCCTGCACAACCTGATGATGGTCATCTGCCTGGTGATCTTTGTCGCCGTGTTCGGCGTGATGTTCTACTCCATCCTCAAGCACCGCAAATCGCTGGGCCACAAATCGGCCTCCTTCCATGAGTCCACCGCAGTGGAAATCGCCTGGACCGTGGTGCCGTTCCTGATCGTCATCGGCATGGCCCTGCCGGCCACCAAGACCGTGGTGGCCATGAAGGACACCTCCAACGCCGACATCACCATCAAGGCCACCGGCATGCAGTGGAAATGGGGCTACGACTACCTGAAGGGCGAGGGCGAGGGCATCACCTTCGTCTCCAACCTGACCACGCCGCGCTCGCAAGTGGGCGCGCCGGGCGTGGCGCCGACCGAGAAGCGCAGCGACACCTACCTGATGGAAGTGGACAACGAGGTGGTGGTGCCGGTCAACAAGAAGATCCGCATCGTCACCACCGCCAACGACGTGATCCACGCCTGGACCATTCCGGCCTTCGGCGTGAAGCAGGATGCCATCCCCGGCTTCGTGCGCGACACCTGGTTCAAGGCGCAGCACACCGGCGTCTACCGCGGCACCTGCGTGGAACTGTGCGGCAAGGACCATGCGTTCATGCCTATCGTGGTGCGCGTCGTCACCGCCGAGGAATACACCGCCTGGGCCGACAAGAAGAAAAAGGAACTGGCCGCCCTGGCGGACGATCCGAACAAGACCTGGACCATCGACGAACTGAAGACCAAGGGCGAGAAAGTGTACGCGGCCAACTGCGCGGTGTGCCACCAGGCCACCGGCAAAGGCGTACCGGGCGCGTTCGCCGCGCTGGACGGTTCGGCCGTGGTCAACGGCGACAAGGCCGGCCAGATCCACGTGCTGCTGAACGGCCAGAAGAGCGGCAAGTTCCCGGCCGAGATGCCGGCCTGGAAGCAGCTGTCGGACACCGACATCGCCGCCGTCATCACCTACACGCGCAACAGCTGGTCGAACAAGCCGGCCGAAAACATCGTTCAACCGGCCGAAGTCCTGGCTGCACGCAAGTAATTAGGAGTTGCACATCATGAGCACGACTATCGATCACGCACACGATCACGCGCATGACCATGGCCACGACCACGGCCATGACCACGCCCACGATCACCCGACCGGCTTCCGCCGCTGGCTCTTCGCCACCAACCACAAGGATATCGGCACGCTGTACCTGTGGTTCTCGTTCACCATGCTGCTGTCCGGCGGCGTGCTGGCGCTGATGATACGCACCGAGCTGTTCCAGCCCGGCCTGCAGTTCTTCCAGCCCGAGTTCTTCAACCAGCTCACCACCATGCACGGCCTGGTGATGGTGTTCGGCGCCATCATGCCGGCCTTCGTCGGCTTCGCCAACTGGATGATCCCGCTGCAGATCGGCGCATCGGACATGGCCTTTGCGCGCATGAACAACTTCTCGTTCTGGCTGCTGCCGCCTGCCGCGCTGCTGCTGGCCGGCTCGTTCTTCGTGCCGGGCGGCGCCACCGCCGCCGGCTGGACGCTGTACGCGCCGCTGTCGACCCAGATGGGACCCGGCATGGACATGGGCATTTTCGCCATGCACATCATGGGCGCCTCGTCGATCATGGGTTCGATCAACATCATCGTCACCATCCTGAACATGCGCGCGCCCGGCATGACCTTGATGAAGATGCCGATGTTCTGCTGGACCTGGCTGATCACCGCCTACCTGCTGATCGCCGTGATGCCGGTGCTGGCAGGTGCCATCACCATGACGCTGACCGACCGCCACTTCGGCACGTCCTTCTTCAACGCCGCCGGCGGCGGCGACCCGGTCATGTACCAGCACATCTTCTGGTTCTTCGGCCACCCCGAGGTGTACATCATGATTCTGCCGGCCTTCGGCATCGTCTCGCAGATCATCCCGGCCTTCGCCCGCAAGACCCTGTTCGGCTACCACTCGATGGTGTACGCCACCGCGTCCATCGCCATCCTGTCCTTCATCGTCTGGGCGCACCACATGTTCACCACCGGCATGCCGGTGACCTCGCAGCTGTTCTTCATGTACGCCACCATGCTGATCGCGGTGCCGACCGGCGTGAAGGTGTTCAACTGGATCGCCACCATGTGGAAGGGTTCGATGACCTTTGAAACCCCGATGCTGTTCGCGGTGGGCTTCATCTTCGTGTTCACCATCGGCGGCTTCACCGGCCTGATCCTGGCCGTGACCCCGATCGACATCCAGCTGCAGGACACCTACTACGTGGTGGCGCACTTCCACTACGTGCTGGTGGCAGGTTCGCTGTTCGCGCTGTTCGCCGGCTTCTACTACTGGGGTCCGAAGTGGACCGGCCACATGTACAACGAGACCATGGGCAAGACCCACTTCTGGCTGTCGCTGATCACCTTCAACATCACCTTCTTCCCGATGCACTTCCTGGGCCTGGCCGGCATGCCGCGCCGCTACGCCGACTACGCGGCGCAGTTCACCGACTTCAACGCCATCGCCTCGATCGGCGCCTTCGGTTTCGGCCTGTCGCAGGTGTTCTTCCTGTTCTTCGTGGTGCTGCCGACCATCCGCGGCGGCAAGCCTGCGGGCGACAAGCCCTGGGAAGGCGCCGAAGGCCTGGAGTGGACCGTGCCGTCGCCGGCGCCGTTCCACACCTTTGAAACGCCACCGCACGTGAAATAATCATGGCCCACCCTAAAAAGCAGGGCAACCTGCGGCTGGCACTGATCCTGGCGTCCATCGCGCTGGTGTTCTTCGCGTCCGTGTTCATCAAGCGCAGCTGGCTGGGCTGAGATGAGCATGGGCGGCGTCAAGGCCGAGAACCTGCGCATGCTGCGCAAGCTGATCATCATCGCGGTGATGATGTTCGGCTTCGGCTACCTGCTGATCCCGGTGTACAAGCATATCTGCGAAGTACTCGGGATTAACATGATCACCCAGAAGGACGGCACGGTGTCGCTGGACCCGACGAACACCCAGGTCGACAGCAGCCGGCTGGTGACGGTGGAGCTGGACAGCAATGCGCACGGCCCATGGCGTTTCCGCGCCACCCAGCGCAGCATCCAGGTCCATCCGGGCGAGCTGGCCACGGTGGTGTACGAAGTGGTCAACACGCAGCCGCGCACGGTGAACGCGCAAGCCATCCCGAGCTACGCGCCTAACAGCGTGACGCCGTATTTCAAGAAGGTGGAGTGCTTCTGCTTCAAGCAGCAGACCATGAAGGCGAACGAGGCGCGGCAGATGCCGGTGGTGTTCTTCATCGACCCGGCGCTGCCGAAGGACGTGAAGACCATCACCTTGTCGTACACGTTCTTCGAGATTGCAGGGCTGGCCTCCAACTAAGGGGTGGCGACGATGGAAGAGAAGAAGCAAAAGGCTTCGTTCATGTATTCGATGAAAGCGGTGATCTGGTCGTTTTTCGGCCTGCGCAGGAAGAAGGATTTTGACCAGGACGGGGCCAAGCTGGACCCCTTCCACGTCATCATCGCTGCCCTGATAGGCGTGGCGCTGTTCATCGGCTTGCTGATAACAATAGTGAAGTTCGCAGTTTCACAGTAACTGTTTAAGATTATTAGGAGATGAAGATGAGTTCACATAACGCGGCACCGTACTACTTCGTGCCTGGTCCGTCCCGCTGGCCCATGCTGGCCGGCATTTCGCTGCTCATCACCATGGTAGGCGCGTCGGCCTGGGTCAACGACGCTTCCTGGGGTTCCACCGTCAACATCATCGGCATCCTGTCCACGCTGGTGGTGCTGTACTTCTGGTTCGGCGACGCCATCAGGGAATCGGAAGGCGGCTTGTACAGCAAGCGCATCGACCACTCCTACCGCTGGTCCATGGGCTGGTTCATTTTCTCGGAAGTGATGTTCTTCGGCGCCTTCTTCGGCGCGCTGTTCTACGCCCGCACCATCACCCTGCCATGGCTGGGCGACCTGGACCACAAATTCATCTGGCCCGACTTCAACGCGCAGTGGGGCAACACCCCGGCCGGCGTGGTGGAACCGTTCACCTCCATGGGTCCGTTCCCCATCCCGACCCTCAACACCGCGCTGCTGCTGCTGTCCGGCCTGACCCTGACCATCGCCCACCACGCGCTGATCGCGGGCAAGCGCGCCAAGACCGTCGGCTGGATGGCCGCCACCGTGGCGCTGGGCGCGATCTTCATGTGCTTCCAGGTATACGAGTACATGCACGCCTACAGCGAACTGAACCTGAAGCTGACCTCGGGCATCTACGGTTCCACCTTCTTCCTGCTGACCGGCTTCCACGGCTTCCACGTGACCATGGGCGCCATCATGCTGGCGGTGGTGATGTTCCGCGTCATGAAGGGCCACTTCACGCCGGAGCACCACTTCGGCTTCGAAGGCGCGGCCTGGTACTGGCACTTTGTGGACGTGGTCTGGCTCGGCCTGTACGTCGTCGTCTACTGGTTGTAAGCGGTATAATCGGCGGCGGCCGGGGCTCCGGCCCGCCGCTGCCGCAGCAGGAAAAAAGCCGTACGCAGGGTCAGCCCGCGTACGGCTTTTTTCTTAGCGGATGCCGGTCGGCTGGATGTAGCCCAGCTTGTGCGCCACCAGGATCAGGATGAACAGCGCGATCGAGAAGCCGACCCGCATGGCCAGCGAGCGCACCATGCGCTGGTCGTTTTTGCCCTTTTGGCGCATCATGTAGTACAGGGCCGAACCCAGGCTGGCAAGGATCAGGATGAAGGCAATGGCAACGAGGATTTTCATGGAATTGGCAGCACCGCAGGTCGGGAATAAGGCCCCATTGTAATGGCCTTCCGCTTCAAATGGGTTCCCTTCGCAGCCACCGTGCTGCTGGTGGCGCTGGGCGTGTCGCTGGGCCAGTGGCAGGACCGCCGCGCCGCCGAAAAGAGCGCGGCCGAGGCGCGCCTGCAGGCCGGCCTGGCGGGAGAACCGCTGGTGCTGGGCGCGGCCACCGTGCCGGCCGCCGAAGCGGAATTCCGCCGCGTGCGCGTGACCGGCGAATTCGTCGCCGACTGGCCGCTGTACCTGGACAACCGCCCCTCCGCCAGGGGCGTGGGCTTCTACCTGCTGATGCCTTTCCACATCGCCGGCACCGACCGCCACGTGCTGGTGGCGCGCGGCTGGCTGCCGCGCAATATGGCGGTGCGCGAACAGCTGCCGCTGTACGGCACGCCGTCCGGCACCGTCACGCTGGAAGGCGTGGCGCGCCTGAACCCCGGCCATGTGATGCAGCTGGGGACCGCGCCGCCGCTCAAGCCGGGCGCCATCGTGCAGAACGCCAGCGTGGACGGCGTGGCCGCCGCCGCCGGCCTGCGCCTGCAGCCTTTCATCATCGAGCAAAGCGCGCCCGCCGGCGCGCAGGACAGCGGCCTGTCGCACGACTGGCCGGCGCCCGCATCGGGCGTGGACAAACATCGCGGCTATGCCTTCCAGTGGTATGCGCTGGCAGCCATGGCCGCACTCTTTTTCGTCGTAACGGGATTCAGACGTGGAAAACAAAACTGAGCAATCGCGCGGCCGCGGCCGCTGGAAACTGATGGCGGTGCTGGCCGTGTGCGCGGCGCCGCTGATCGCATCGTATATCACCTACTATTTCATCAAGCCCGAGGGCCGCACCAACTACGGCGCGCTGATCGACCCGCGCCAGCATCCCATCCCGGCCATGGCCAGCGCCACGCTGGACGGCAAGCCCACCGGGCTCGATGCCTACAAGGGCAAGTGGATCATGCTCAAGGTGGGCGGCTCGGACTGCCAGCAGGCCTGCCAGGACCAGCTGTTCGCCATGCGCCAGCTGCGCACCATGCAGGGCAAGGAGATGGAGCGCATCGAGCGCGTTTGGCTGATCACCGACAACCAGCCGCTGGAGACGGTGCTGCTGCGCGTGAACGACGGCACCCGCATGCTGCGCGCCCCGGCCGACGCGGTGGCGAAATGGCTGCCGGTGGAGCAGGGCGGCCAGGCGTCCGACCATATCTACCTGATCGACCCGCTGGGCAACCTGATGATGCGCTTCCCGAAAGACCCGGACCCGAGCAAGGTGAAGAAGGATATCGCCAAGGTGCTCAAGGCTTCGGCCATCGGTTGAGGGGGCGCGATGCATAGCACCACGCTGGCCCAGATGGCCGTCACCGGACTGCTGGTGGCGCTGCTGCCGCTGTCCATGGTCTGGGTGTCGTCGGACGAGAACAAGTACCGCAAGCTGGTCTGGATCAGCGTCTTCCTGACCTTCGACCTGATCGTGTTCGGCGCCTTCACGCGCCTGACCGACTCCGGCCTGGGCTGCCCGGACTGGCCGGGCTGCTACGGCCTGGCCAACCCCTTCCTGGCGCACGCGGAGATCACCGCCGCCGAGGCCCTGCAGCCGACCGGCCCGGTCACCGTGTTCAAGGCCTGGGTGGAGATGATCCACCGCTACCTGGCCATGGGCATCGGCGTGCTGATCGTGGCCATGATGGCGGTGGCGCTGCTGCAGTCGCGCAAGGCGCGCAGGCTGGCGGCGCAGCCGGCGCAGCAGGGCGCCGCCGCCACCGCGGCCGCCGTCGCCAACGCGGCCGCCATGCGCTGGGCCTACGCGCCCGGCCTGCCGGTGGCGCTGTTCTTCTTCGTCTGCCTGCAGGGCGCGTTCGGCGCCTGGACCGTCACGCTCAAGCTGCAGCCGGTCATCGTCACCATGCACCTGCTGCTGGGCATGGGCCTGCTGGCCATGCTGGTCTGGTTCGGCTGCCGCCAGGATACGGTGCACCATGCGCTGCTGGCCGCCGGCGCGGCGCCTCAGCAGCCATCCATGCCGCCGCGCCGCGCGGCCGCGCACGCGGGGCCGATCGCGCCGCTGCCGGTGCTGCGCACCATCCGCTGGCTGGCGCTGGCGGCCGCCGCCGCGCTGCTGGCGCAGCTGGCGCTGGGCGGGTGGGTGAGCACTAACTACGCCACCCTGGCCTGCACCGAGTTCCCGCTGTGCGCCGGCAAGCTGGTGCCCGAGATGGACTTCGAGCACGGCTTCCACCTGTGGCGCGAGCTGGGCAAGACCGCCGCCGGCCACTACCTGCCGTTTTCCGCGCTGACCGCGATCCACTGGGTGCACCGCAATTTCGCCTTCGTGGTGCTGCTGCTGGCCGGCTACGCGGCCTGGCGCGCGTGGAATCTGGCCGGCATGACCAGGCTGGCGCGCGGCATCGCCGCCGTGCTGGCGCTGCAGATGGCCAGCGGCCTGTCCACCATTTACTTCAGCTTCCCGCTCGCCATCGCCGTGCTGCATAACGCCGGGGCGGCGCTGCTGGTGCTTTTGCTTACCATGTTAAACTATCGGGCTAAGCACCAATACGACACGGCACAGCAAGGCGCTGCGCCAGCCAGACACCGCCAATGACGACCCACACAGCCCTCCATAAACCGACCAACCGCATCGCCCAGTACTGGGCGCTGACCAAGCCGCGCGTTACGCAGCTGGCGGTGTTCTGCGCCGTGATCGGCATGTTCCTTGCCACCGACGAGCTGCCCAGCTGGCGCGTGGTGGTGGCGGCCACCTTCGGCATCTGGCTGCTGGCCGGCGCCGCCTTCGCCGTGAACTGCCTGGCCGAGCGCGAGATCGACGCGCGCATGGCGCGCACCGCGCGCCGTCCAATGGCGCAGGGCGAAATCAGCGTGGCGCAGACCGCCGTGTTCTCCGCCGTGATCGGCGGCCTGGGCATGTGGATACTGTATGCGCTGGTAAACCCGCTCACCATGTGGCTGACCTTCGTCACCTTCGTCGGCTACGCTGTCATTTACACCATGATCCTGAAGCCGGCCACGCCGCAGAACATCGTCATCGGCGGCCTGTCCGGCGCCATGCCGCCGGCGCTGGGCTGGGCCGCTGTGGCCAACGACGTGCCGATGCAGGCCTGGCTGCTGGTGATGATCATTTTCATCTGGACCCCGCCGCACTTCTGGGCGCTGGCCATGTACCGCCGCGACGACTACGCCAAGTCCGGCCTGCCGATGCTGCCCGTCACGCACGGCATGACCTTCACCGGCTTCCACGTGTGGCTGTATTCGATCGCGCTGGCCGCCACCACCTTGCTGCCGTTCGCCGTGAAGATGAGCGGCGTGATTTACCTGGTGAGCGCGGTGGCGCTGAACGTGGTGTTCCTGTGGCACAGCTGGCGCGTGCACCGTCACTACACCGACCTGGTGGCGCGCAAGGCGTTCACCTGGTCCATCATCTATCTGTCCCTGCTGTTCGCCGCGCTGCTGGTGGACCATTACGTGAAGATCTGAGCATGAAAAAACTATTCGCCGTGCTGTGCATCGCGCTCGCCCTGGGCGGCTGCCAGAAACAGGCCCCCGGTTCCGGCCTGGCCTTCAAGAACACCGACCTGACGGGCCTGAGCTACGCGCAGGGTTTTTCGCTGAACGACCACACCGGCAAGCCGGTCACGCTGGAGAGCTACAAGGGCAAGGTGGTGGTGGTCTTCTTCGGCTACACCCAGTGCCCGGACGTGTGCCCGACCACCATGGCCGAGATGGCCGGCGTGATGAAGGAACTCGGCCCGCAGGCCGACCAGGTGCAGGTGCTGTTCATCACCCTGGACCCGGCGCGCGACACCAAGGAACTGCTGGCCCAGTACGCGCCGACCTTCGATCCGCGCTTCGTCGGCCTGTACGGCACCCCCGAGCAGACCGCCAAGGTGGCCAAGGAATTCAAGGTCATCTACAACAAGGTGGAAGGCAAGACCCCGGACAGCTACACCATCGACCACACCGCCGGCAGCTATGTCTTCGACAAGAACGGCAAGATCCGCCTGTTCCTGCGCCACGGCCAGGGGCCTGCCCCTATCGCGCATGACCTGAAACTTCTGCTTTCCTGATAAGCTAGCCCCCGATACAACATTTCGGGGGCTCGATGGAAAAACGCTTTCAACCATACACCCGCCTGGCCGCGATCGTCTTCCTGGTGATCGGCTGCCTGGCGGTGCTGCGCCCCTTCCTGGCCGCGATCCTGTTCGCCGCCGCCATCACCATCTCCAGCTGGCCCTTGTACCAGATGCTGCTGGGGCGCTGCCGCCAGCGGCACACGCTGTCGGCCATCGTCATGACCTTGTCGCTGATCCTGGTCATCATCCTGCCGCTGGCCCTGGTCACCTGGAACATTGCCGACAGCGCGCGCGAAGTATACGAGCACCTGCGCACCGCCATGGAAGACGGCACCGTGGCGCCGCCTGCCTGGCTGCGCGAGATTCCGATGGTGGGCGAGGCGGCGGACGCCTACGTGCGCAAGATCATCGGCAGCCGCGAGGAGCTGGTGGCGCTGGCCAAGCGCTACATGGAGCCGGCGCGCCACTTCCTGCTGGGCAGCGGCGTGGTGCTGGGCACCGGCGTGGCCCAGGTCAGCCTGGCCGCCTTCGTCAGCTTCTTCCTGTACCGCGACGGCGCCGCCATCCTCGGCGCGCTGCGCGTGGGCATGGAAAAGATCATGGGCGAGCACGCGGTGGAGGTGGCCGACACCGTCAGCCGCACCGTGCGCGGCGTGATGTACGGCCTGCTGGGCACCGCGCTGGCGCAGGCGGCCGTGGCCTGCATCGGCTTCCTGATCGCCGGCGTGCCGGCCGTGGCGCTGCTGTCGGTGGCCACCTTCTTGTTCTCGCTGGTGCCGGTCGGCCCGCCGCTGATCTGGGGCGGCGCCGCCATCTGGCTGTTCAACCAGGGCAGCACCGGCTGGGGCATCTTCATGCTGGTGTGGGGCATGTTCCTGATCAGCGGGGTGGACAACGTGGTCAAGCCCATGCTGATCAGCCGCGGCTCCAGCCTGCCGTTTTTGCTGGTGCTGCTGGGCGTCATGGGCGGCGTGCTGGCCTTCGGCTTTGTCGGCCTGTTCATCGGGCCGACGCTGCTGGCGGTGGCGCTTGGGCTGCTGCGCAACTGGACCGGCAAGCCCGCCTGACGTCCGGTCTGACAGATTGTTAAATCACGGTTTATACTTGGCGCTGTTTCGCACCCGGAGGCCGCATGAAAGGCGTCGTATTCACCGAATTTATGGAGCTGGTCGAGTCCCGCATGGGGCTCGACATGCTGGACCGCATCATCACCGAAGCGCAGCTGCCCAACGACGGCGCCTACACCTCGGTCGGCACCTACGACCACGCGGAGCTGGTGCGGCTGGTGATGGCGCTGTCCAGCGCCACCGGGCTGGCCATCCCGGCGCTGGTGCACATGTTCGGCCAGCACCTGTTCCAGCGCTTCTCGGTGGGCTACCCGGCGCTGTTCGCCGACGCCACGAATGCCTACGACTTCCTGAGCCGCATCGACGAGGTGATCCATGTTGAAGTGCGCAAGCTGTATCCGGACGCCGAGCTGCCCAAGCTGGCCTGCGAGCGGCCGGCGCCGGGCGAACTGGTGTTGCTGTACAGTTCCCCGCGCGGCTTCGCCGACCTCGCCGCAGGCCTGATCGACGGCTGCATCGCCCACTTCGGCGAATCGATCACCGTCACGCGCACCGACCTGCCGAGGCAAGACAATCTGCACCGCACGCGCTTCCACATGGCCGTTGCGGCAGCGTGATGCAGCCGGATACGCCGGTCAGCACCGTCGCTTCGCGCAGCCTGCTGCGCGAACGCGCCGCGCGCAAGGAAGCGGAAGCGCTGCTCGAACAGAAGAGCCGCGAGCTGTACGACATCAACCAGAACCTGCGCCAGCTCAATAGCCACATCGAGGAAAGCGAAGCGCGCTACCGCTCGCTGGTGGAACTGATCCCCGACGCGATCTGGATACACAGCGGCGGCACCATCGTTTTCATGAACCCTGCCGCGCAGCTGCTGTTCGGCGCCGCGTCGGCGGATAGCCTGCTCGGCACGGCGGCGGAGGCGCGCGTTCCCGCCGAGTTCCGCGCGCAGCTGGCCGAAGGCCTGTACAGCGATATCGCGCTGGCGCAGCAACAGCCCCGCAGCGCGGTGCAGCTGCTGCGCCTGGACGGCTCGCTGGTGGACGTGGAGTATTTCGGCTGCCGCCTGTGGTTCAACAACGCCGAGTCGGTGATGAGCGTGGCGCACGACGTGACGGAGCGCCGCCAGCAGCAGAAGGCCGTGGAACACCAGGCCACGCACGACCAGCTGACCGGCCTGCCGAACCGCGCGCTGTTCCTGGACCGCCTGGCGCACGCCATCCGGCGCGCCGAGCGCCGCAAGGAGCGGCTGGCCGTGGTCTTCCTCGACCTGGATAAATTCAAGCAGGTCAACGACACGCTGGGCCACGCGGTGGGCGACCAGCTGCTGCGCCTGGTGGCCTCGACCTTGCGCCACAGCGTGCGCGACTTCGACACCGTGGCGCGCCTGGGCGGCGACGAGTTCGTGCTGCTGCTTGACAGCCCGCTGGGCGACACCACGCCCGGCATGATCGCCGAACGCATCGGCGACCAGCTGGCGCGGCCGGTGATGCTGGCCGGGCAGGAGCACGTCATTACCGGCAGCATGGGCCTGAGCCTGTACCCGGAGGACGGCGACCAGGCCGAGGACCTGCTGCGCCAAGCCGATATCGCCATGTACCGCGCCAAGGAGGCCGGCCGCAACGGTTTCCAGTTCTTCACGCAGGAGATGCAGCAGCGCCTGGACGCGCGCGTGTCGCTGGAGCAGGGCCTGATGCGCGCCCTGCAGCGCGACGAATTCGTGCTGCACTACCAGCCGCAGGTGGAACTGGCCACCGGCAAGGTGATCGGCCTGGAGGCGCTGCTGCGCTGGCAGTCGCCCGAACTGGGCCTGGTGCCGCCGATGCAGTTCATCCCGGTGGCCGAGGAAAGCAACCTGATCACCGCCATCGGCAGCTGGGTGCTGGACAAGGTGTGCGCCACGCTGCGCGGCTGGATCGACGCCGGCGTGCCGGTGGTGCCGGTGGCGGTGAACGTGGCGGCCACGCAGTTCGCGCACCAGGACCTGGAAAAGATGCTGTGCGACGTGCTGGAGCGCCACCGCCTGGAACCGGGGCTGATCGAATTCGAGCTGACCGAGAGCCTGTCCATGGTGGACCCGGAAGCGTCGATCGCGCTGATGCACCGCCTGAAGCGGATCGGCATCACCATGTCGATCGACGATTTCGGCACCGGCTATTCCAACCTGAGCTACCTGAAGCGCTTCCCGGTCGACAAGCTCAAGATCGACCAGTCCTTCACGCGCGGCGTGGCCAGCGACCCGGAAGACCGCTCCATCGTGACCTCGGTGATACGGCTGGCGCACAGCCTGGGCTTGCGCGCCATTGCCGAGGGCGTGGAGACGGAAGGGCAGGTGCAGCTGCTGGCGCGCCAGGGTTGCGACGAGATCCAGGGCTATTACTTCAGCCGCCCGCTGGCCGAACCCGGCATCGTGGCCATGCTGCGCAGCGGCGCCGCGCTGGAACTGCCGCTGATGGGGCAGCGCAGCAAGCACCGCATGGTGCTGCTGGTGGACCACGAGCCGCGCGTGCAGGCGCATTTCCGCCGCCTGCTGGACGGCACGCCGTACGAGCTGCTGTCGGCGCGCAAGCTGGAGGACGCATACGAGATCCTGGCCAGCCGGGAAATCGGGGTGGTGGTGTCGGGGCAGGGGCCGGAGGGCGGCAGCGGGGTGGACTTCTTCGAACGCATCAAGCGCCTCTATCCGCGCGCCGCGCGGGTGCTGCTGACGGGGGACGACAGCGCCGCCATGCTGGCCGACGCCATCAATCTGGGCGCGGTGTTCAAATTCATTGCCACGCCGGACGACGACGCCCATGTGCTGGGCGTGCTGGCCAGCGCGTTCGAACATCACGAACGCACCGCGGCGTAGGGTTTAATCCTGTTCGTCGGACTCGCTGTGGCGGGCCTGGCGCGGGATGACCTTCACCAGCAGGATGCGCGGGCCGGTCATTTTCTTGACCACGATGTCGAAGCCGTTGAATTCCACCCGCTGGCCCTGTTTCGGAATGTCGCCCAGCTTCAGCATCACCATGCCGCCCACCGATTCGATGTCTTCCAGGCCCATCTCCTCGTTTTCGATGTCCAGGCCCAGCGCGCGTTCCAGCGACACGATGGGCAGGCTGGCCTTGCCGACCAGCGCGCCGTCCGGCTGCTTGAGCCAGTCGTTTTCGTTGAGGCGGAACTCATCGTGGATCTCGCCCACCATGGCGCCCAGCAGGTTGTCCAGCGTCAGGAAGCCCACCGGACGCTTGCCCTTCTCGCCGATCAGGGCGAAGTGCGGCGCGCCGTCCTTGAAGCGGCGGAACAGTTCCAGCGCCGGGGTGCGCGCCGAATAGGTTTCCACCGGGCGCAGGAAGGGCGCCATCGAGGTGATGGCCTTGCCGGACTGCTCGGCGAAGAACAGGTCCTTCAGGTGCACCATGCCCAGCACGGTCTCGCCGTCCTCGTCGTAGTACGGATAGCGGCTGAAGCGGTTGCGCACCACGGTCTGCAGGTTTTCTTCCATGGACTTGGACGCGTGCAGCGCGATCACCTCATGGATGGGGCGCATCAGGTCAGACACGGACAGCTGGCTGAAGTCGAGCGAGTGCGCCAGGATGTTGCGCTCGTCCTTGTTGAATTTTTCACCGGGCTGGCTGGTGCGCAGGATCAGCTTCAGCTCCTCGGTTGAATAGTGCGAATCGCCGTGGCCGGCGCCGGACAGGCCAGCCAGACGCAGCACCATGTTGGCGCTGGCGTTGAGCACCCAGATGGCCGGGTACATCGCCCAGTAGAAGCCGTACAGCGGGATGGCGCTCCACAGTCCCACCGCTTCGGGCAGGCGGATGGCCAGCGATTTGGGCGCCAGCTCGCCCACCACGATGTGCAGGAAGGAGATGGTGACGAAGGCGAACACGAAGGACACGCCATGAATCAGCTGCGGGGAGGTGACGCCGAGGGCCGAGAACACCGGCTCCAGCAGCGAGGCGAAAGCCGGTTCGCCGACCCAGCCCAGGCCCAGCGATGCGAGGGTGATGCCCAGCTGGCAGGCCGACAGATAGGCATCGAGTTCACCGTGGACCTTGGCCAGGATGCGGCCGCGCAGGCCTTGCGTCTTGGCGATGGCGCGCACGCGGGTGCGGCGCAAAGTGACGATGCCGAATTCGGCGGCAACAAAGAAACCGTTCAGCGCCACCAGGAATAGCGCCAACAGGACCAGCAGTAAATTAGCCATATAAATCGCTTGCGCGACCGTAGTTGAAACCTACATCTTATCCGACGCGGGCGATCCGGGCGCAAAATTGCCTTTCGGCCACGGTCCTAGGCGAGCCGGTTGCGGAACAGCCAGGCCGCCAGCGGCAGCGTCAGCGCGGCGATGACGAGCATGGGCAGCAGGTCCAGCGCCACCACGCGCAGGCCCACGCCTTCGAGGTAGACGCGCTGCACCAGGTCGATGGCGAAGCGCAGCGGGTTGGCCAGCGTGAGCGTCTGCAGCAGCGGCGGCATGTTGCGCACCGGCGTGGTGAGGCCGGACAGCAGCATCATCGGCATGATGAGCACGAAGGTGTACAGCATGGCCTGCTGCATATTGAGCGACACCGCCGAGATCGACAGGCCGATGCCGACGCTGGCCAGCGTGAACAGGCCCAGGCCCGCGTACAGCGTGAGCAGCGAGCCAGCCAGCGGCACCTTGAACCACAGCGCCGTCACCAGCAGGATGATGGTCGATTGCGCCAGGCCGATCAGCACCGGCGCCAGCGCCTTGCCGGCCATGATTTCCAGCGGCGACATGGGCGTGACCAGCAGCTGGTCGAAGCTGCCCTGTTCGCGCTCGCGCGCCACCGACAGCGCCGACAGCAGCAGCGTTTGCAGCATGCTGAGCGCCGCCACCATCCCGGGCAGCATGTTCCAGCGCGTTTCCAGGTTGGGGTTGTACCAGGCACGCGCGTCCACGGTGAGCGCGGCGCCGCTGCCGCCGTGGCGCCGCGCCCAGTCGGCGTTGTAGGCTGCTACCACCTGGCTGACGAAGCCGGCGGCCGATCCGGCCGTGTTGGAGTTGCGGCCGTCCAGTATCAGTTGTACCGGGGCGGCTTCGCCGGCGTACAGCTGCTGTTCGAAGCGCGGGCCGATCTGCACGGCCAGCATGGCCTGGTGCGTTTCGATGGCGCGCGCCATGCCTTCCTGGCTGCGCAAGGTGGCCACGCGGCGGAACACGCCGCTGCCTTCCAGCCTGGCCACCAGCTCGGTGGAGGCGGCGCTGCGGCTCTGGTCCAGCAGCACATAGGGCGCGTCGGTCAGGTCGAAGGTGGCGGCGTAGCCGAACAGCATGCTTTGCACCAGCGCGGGCACGAACAGGATGGCGCGCGTTTTCGGGTCCTTCACCACGGCCAGGAACTCCTTGTGGCACATATTGGCGATACGGCGCAGCGATGCGATGACGGTTGCGAACATGACGGCCTCAGTCGAGTTGCTTGCGGGTGACGGCGCGCGCCACGCCGAGCAGCAGCACGGCGTAGGCGGCCAGGATGGCGCAGTTCTTGAAGATCAGCGGCCACACGTTCCCGGCCAGGAACAGGGTCTTGATCAGTTCCATGAAGTAGGTGGCGGGCAGGGCGTTGCCGACGTACTGGATCACGCGCGGCACGTTGCGCAGGTCGAACAGGAAGCCGGACAGCATCAGCGAGGGCATGAAGCTGCTCAGCAGCGCAACCTGGCTGGCCAGGAACTGGTTGCGCGTGACGGAGGAGATCACCAGGCCCATGCCGACCGCCACGAACAGGTAGAGCACGGAGGCCAGCAGCAGGACGACCAGCGAGCCTTGCATCGGCACGTGGAACAGGAAGCGGGCGGCCAGCAGGCACAGGGCCAGTCCGCCCATGCCGACCGTGACGTAGGGGATGATCTTGGCCAGCAGGATCTCGCCCGGGCGCACGGGTGTGACGAACAGCGCCTCCAGCGTGCCGCGCTCCCACTCGCGCGCCATCACCAGCGCGGTGAGGAAGGCACCCACCAGCGTCATGATGAGGACGATCAAGCCGGGCACCAGGTACCAGGTGCTGGTGTTGGCGGCGTTGTACCACATGCGCTGTTCGATGGTGACCATGCCGGCGGCTGCGGCTGCGGGCGCGTTCGCTTCGCGGCCCTGGCGGTCGGCCTGGATGGCGCCCCATTGCGCCAGCGCGCCGCTGGTGTATTGCAGGATGATGCCGGCGCGGTTGGCGTCGGTGCCGTGGACCAGCACCTGCACGTGCGCGTCGCCCTGCGCCAGGCGGCGCGAGAAGTCGGCGGGGATGCGGACGATGCCGTCCACGCGGCGCTCGGTCATCAGCTGCTCGGCTTCGCGCATGGAGCCCAGCAGCACGGGCGCGACGGCGGTGGTGTTCATCAAGCCAGCGACGGCGTTGGCGGCGGTGGGGGAGGCGTCTTCCAGCACCACGGCCACCGGCGCGTTCTTCACGTCCAGCGACAGGCCGTAGCCGAAAATCAGGATCAGCACGATGGGCAGGGCTACGCCGATGGCGAGATTGCTGGCATCGCGCAGCAACTGCCGGAATTCCTTGCGCACCAGCGCGCGCAGCCTGGCGCCGCCATCGCTGCTGCCGGGCTCTTTTTGTCGCGTCATTGCGGGCCTCCCTGCCGGTTCTGCTCAACGATGCCGATGAATGCCTGCTCCATGCCTGCCGCGCCGCCGGCCTGCTCGCGCACTTGCTGCGGCGTGCCGATGGCGAGCAGCTTGCCCGCGTCCTGGATCACGATGCGGTCGCAGTACTCAGCTTCCTCCATGAAGTGGGTGGTGATGATGACCGTCACGCCAGCCGCCGCCAGCGCCGTAATGCGCCGCCAGAACTCGCGCCGCGCGAGCGGATCGGCGCCGCTGGTAGGCTCGTCCAGGAACAGGATCTCGGGCGAGTGCAGCAGGCCGATGGCCATCTGCAGGCGCTGCTTGAAGCCGCCGGGAAGCTGGCCGCTGGCCATGTCTTCCTGGCCGGCAAGCTGGAATTGCGCCATCACGTCCGCAGTGCGCTGGCGCAAGCGCTCGCCGTGCAGGCCGTAGGCCGTGCCAAAAAATTTCAGGTTTTCGGCCACGGTGAGATTGCCATACAGGGAAAATTTCTGCGACACGTAGCCGACTTTGCGGCGCGCCTCGGCGCGCGCGTGGCGCAGGTTCATGCCCGCCACTTGCAGGAAGCCGCTGCTGGCCGGCAGCAGGCCGCACAGCATGCGGAAAGTGGTCGTCTTGCCAGCGCCGTTCGGCCCCAGCAGGCCAAAGATCTCGCCGCGCGCCACGCTGAAGCTGGTGCTTGAGACGGCCGTGAAGTCGCCAAACTTGCGCACCAGGTCGCGCACCTCAATGACCGGCTCGCCCGCCGCTTCGTGCGCCTGCCCGGCGGCAGACGCCAGCACCGTTTTGCTGCCGCCGCTCCCGCCGCCGCTGCGGTCGCGCTCGGGGCTGCGTTTCTGTTCGCGCAGGATCAGCATGAAGCCGTCTTCCAGGCGTGCCTCGGCGGCGGCGGTGGCGGCGCCTTGCAGCAGCTCGGCCACGGCTTGCGGTGCGGCGCCGCTGCGCACGATGTAGCGCACCTTGCCGCCCTCCGGCACGGCGTCGACGATGCTGGCGCTGGCGTCCAGCAGCCGCGCCTGCAGCGCGCGCGCCGTCACCCCTGCCGGGGGCGTAGCCAAGTAGCACAAGCCTTGCGCGCGGCTGCGGATGGATTCCGGTGTGCCGGACGCCAGCACCAGCCCTTCATGCAGCACGCAGACATGCGCGCAGCGTTCCGCCTCGTCCAGGTAGGACGTGCTCACCACCACCGTCAGCCCTTGCTCGTCCACCAGCTGCTGCACGATGTCCCACAGCTCGCGCCGCGACAGCGGGTCCACGCCCACGGTCGGCTCGTCGAGCAGCAGCAGCTCGGGCGAGCGCACCAGCGTGCAGGCCAGTCCCAGCTTCTGCTTCATGCCGCCGGACAGCTTGCCCGCCGGCCGCTCCGTGAAGCGCTGCAGGTCCGTCATGTGCAGCAGCCGCGCGAAACGCTCGCGCCGCACATCGGCCGGCACGCCGTGCAGGTCCGCGTACAAGTCCAGGTTTTCCTGCACGCTCAAGTCTTCATACAGGCCGAAGCGCTGCGGCATGTAGCTGATGCGGTCCTGCACCTGCTGCGGGTGGCGCGCCACGTCGATGCCCAGCACCTGCAGTTCGCCCGCGCTGGGCGACATCAGCCCGGCCGCCAGCCGCAGCAGCGTCGTCTTGCCCGCGCCGTCCGGCCCCACCAGCGCCGTCAGCGCGCCCGCCGGGACAGCCAGCGACACGCCGCCCAACGCGTCCACCGCGCGCCCGGTTTCCTTCACCACGAAGCGCTTGCACAGGCCCGAGCCGGATAGGGCCAGGCCGGGCGCGCCTCCCGCCGCGCCGGCGGTTGCCGCCAAGGCAGTCATCTCTGCGCCTGCGCGGCAGGGCGCGCGATGCGCACCGTGGCTGGCATGCCCAAACGCAGGCGGTCTTCCTTGTCCTCCGCCAGCACGCGCACCTCATAAACGAGGCTGGTGCGCAGGTCCTCCGTCTGCACCGTCTTCGGCGTGAACTCCGCCACCGACGAGATATAGCCCACCTTGCCCGCGATCGCCCGGCCCGGCAGGCTGTCGATGGCGATGCTGGCCGCCATGCCCGGCTTCACCAGGCCCAGTTCCGCCTCCCGCACGTAGGCGCGCACCCACTTCGGATCGGTAATGGCCAGCGTGTAGACCGGCCGCTGCGGCGATGCCATGTCGCCCGGTTCCATCAGCCGCGCCCGCACCACGGCCGCGATGGGCGCGCGCAGTTCCGCGTCCTTCAACTGCTGCGCCAGCACGGCCGTTTGCGCGCGCGCCGCTTCCAGCTGCGCCTCGGCCTGCGCGACGTCCTCCTTGCGCGCGCCGGCCTGCACCAGTTCCTGCGCCTTGCGCGCCCCCTCCAGCCGCGCTTGCGCCGCCTTGCTGCGCGCCGCCGCATTGTCCACGTCCTGCAGGCTCACCGCGCGGCCCACCGGGCCTTGCGCCAGCCCTTGCAGGCGCACCAGGCTCTTGGCCGCCACGTCCGCCTCGGCCTGCGCCTCCGCCGTCTGCGCGCGCGCCTGGCCCACCTCCTGCGGCCGGCTGCCGGCGCGCAGCCGCGCCAGTGTCTGCTCCAGCGCCGCTGCCTGCGCGCGCGACTCGGCGATGCGCAGTTCCAGCGTGGTGGTG
This sequence comes from Pseudoduganella sp. UC29_71, assembly GCF_042693265.1. NCBI lineage: Bacteria > Pseudomonadati > Pseudomonadota > Betaproteobacteria > Burkholderiales > Oxalobacteraceae > Pseudoduganella > Pseudoduganella sp. UC29_71. The sequence continues at coordinate 229,250 of NZ_CP170549.1, forward strand.
TCGAGCCTGCCCAGCACCTGTCCCGCGTTCACGCGGTCGCCTTCCTGCACCGCCAGAGTGGCGATGCGCTCGCTGCCATTGAACGCCAGCGACACCTGGCGCACGTCCACATTTCCGTACAGGACCAGCCCATTCTCCCCCGGAGCCGGACGCATGGCATACCACGCCGCCGCCACGCCTGACAGCAGCAGTACTGTGCCGATGATGATCTTCTTGTTCATATTGCAGCCCTCCGGTCCCAAAGTATGCGAGAATTGTACATCAAATTTAAATTTGAATTTAAATTAGTGAAATCCCCTACAATGTCGCCCCATGACTACCACCAAGCCTAAACCTTCCGCCGCGCCGGCGCGCGCCGCCCGTTCCGACGGCGACGCGACGCGCAATGCCATCCTCGATATAGCGGGCCAGGTGTTCGCGGAACGCGGCTTTGCCGACGCCACCAGCAAGGAAATCTGCACCCGCGCGGGCGTGAACATGGCATCGGTGAATTACCACTTCGGCAGCCGTGGCGGCTTGTACGAGGCGGTGCTGGTGGAGGCGCACAACCACTTGCTGCGCCTGGAGGAGATGCATGCGCTGGCCGCGGCCGTGGACGATCCGCGCGCGCAGCTGCGCGCCATCATCAGCCGCATCGTCGAGCACGTGACCGGGCCGCGCGCGCACTGGGGCAGCCGGGTGGTGGTGCGCGAACTGCTGTCGCCGAGCGAGCATGCGCCGGCGCTGGTGCAGCAGGCCATCGCACCGAAAGCCATGGTCTTGATCGGCATTGTCAGCCGTATTGTCGGCCTGCCGCCTACGCATCCGGCCATGCAGCGCAGCCTGTTCTTCACCATGGCGCCGTGCCTCGCCATGCTGCTGGCGCCGGCCGAGCTGCGCACCAGCGTGCTGCCCGGACTGGGCGGCGAGCCCGCGCAGCTGGCGGACGACCTGCTGCGCTATGCGCTGGCCGGCATGGACGCGCTGGCCGCGCAGTACCGCGCCTGAGCTTCAGCGCGCCGGGAAGGCGTGCTGCCTGGAGTGCGCCGCAATCGCCAGCGCGCCGGCCAGCAGCAGGCATAGCGTCCACGGCAGCGAACCCGCGCCCGCTGCGCTCAGCAGCAAGCCGCCGAACAGCCCGCCGCCCGCAATGGCCAGGTTCCAGCTGGTCACCAGCAGCGACTGCGCCACATCGCCCGCGCTGTTCCCCTCGTTAGCCGCCACGTTGGCTGCCACGTTGGCCAGCGCCGTCTGGAAGAAGGTTGGCGCGCCGCCGAAGGCCACACCCCACACGCCCACCGCAATATAGACCGCAGCCGGATGGGTGCCCCACAAGCCGAGCGCCATGGCAGCGAGGCCAAACGCAGCGGTGCTGGCCAGCACCACGGCGCGCAGGCGGCGGTCGATCAGCAGGCCGGCCAGCCACAGCCCCACGATGGACGCGGCGCCGAAGATGAACAGCACGGCATCGGCCTTGCGTTCCAGGCCTGCGGGCGCCAGGAAGGGCGAAATATAGGTGTACAGGATGTTGTGCGCGAGGACGTAGACGAAGGTGGTGGCCAGCACCGCCTTGACGCCGCTGATGCCCAGCACCTGGCCGACCGGCGCGCGGCGCGGGCCGCTCTGTCCGGGAAAGTCCGGCACGGCCACCGTCACCCACGCGATCAGCGCAAGCGCCATCGCGCTCATGATGCCGAACGCGTACTGCCAGCCCAGCGTGGCGCCCAGCAGCGTGCCGGCCGGCACGCCGAGCGACAGCCCGACCGGGATGCCGGCCATGGCCACGGCCATGGCGCGGCCCTTGTGCTGCGGCGCCACCATGCGCACCGCGTAGCCTGCCAGCAGCGCCCACAGCATGCCGGCGAACACGCCGGCGACGAAGCGCGCCGCCATCGTCAGCGGGTAGCTGGTGGACAGCGCGGTAACGCCGTTCACCAGCGCAAAGCCGGCGATGGTGGCCAGCAGCAGCCGCTTGCGGCGCACGCCCTGCGTGGCGGCAGTGAGCGGTATGGCGCACAGCAGGGAGCCCAGCGCGTAGCTGGTGACTAGCTGCCCGACCATGGCGCCGCTGGCATCGAGGCTGGCGCCCATCTGCGGCAGCAGGCCGGCGGGAAGCGCTTCGGTGAGGATGGTGATGAAGCCCGCCGTGGCCAGCGCAAGCAGGCCGGAAAGCGGGAAGGTGGGAGCAGGTTTGGTCATGGCGTAGCCCGGTAATGGAAAGTCCGGCCACAGTACCGTTCCTGCGGCTGCGGAAAAAGTGGGCTAGACTTCCCGACTTTACGGACAGTCTTGTCCTGAATCGGAGCGGCAATGGAAAGTCTGAGCGGATTCAATGTATTTGTGCAGGTGGCCGAGACGCGCAGCTTCGTGGCGGCGGGCCGGGCGCTGGGTATTTCCGCATCGGCCATCGGCAAGAGCGTGGCGCGGCTGGAGGAGCGCCTGGGCGTGCGGCTGTTCCACCGCAGCACGCGCAGCATGACGCTCACCGCGGAGGGCATGATGCTGCTCGAGCGCAGCCGCCGCGTGCTGGCCGAGATCGAGGCCGCCGAGCAGGAACTGTCGCAGTCGGCCAGCGTGCCCAAGGGCCGGTTGCGCGTCAGCCTGCCGCTGGTGAGCGGGCTGGTGCTGCCCGTGCTGGCCGACTTCATGCGCGCCTATCCTGCCGTTGAGCTGGACCTGTCATTCACCGACCGCATGGTGGACGTGGTGGAGGAGGGCTACGACGCGGTGGTGCGCACCGGCGAACTGCTGGACTCGCGGCTGTCGTCGCGCCAGCTGGGCAGCTTCGCCACCGTCATCGTCGGTTCCCCGGTCTACTTTGCGCAGCACGGCGTGCCGCAGCGGCCGGCCGACCTGGCCGGCCATCCGTGCATGCATTACCGCTTTCCGAATTCCGGCAAGCTGGAAGTGTGGCCCTTGCTGCGCGAGGCGGGCGAAGCCGAGCCGCGCCTGCCCACTTCCATGATCTGCGATAACGCGGAAACGCGGGTCTGGTTCGCCCTGCAGGGACTGGGCATCGCCTGCCTGCCGGCCTTCGCGGTGCGCGCCGAGCTGGCGGCCGGCACGCTGCGCACGGTGCTAGACGACTACGTGGACCGCACCATCACCTTCCGCCTGCTGTGGCCCTCCGGCCGCCACCTCACGCCCCGGCTGCGCGCCTTCATCGACTTCATGGCGGAACGCGGGCTGTAGCGCCTCAGGGCTCGCTGGTGAACGCGCCCGTGTGCAGCTCTTCCAGGATGGCTTCCACCGCCGGATGCTTGATCTTGCGCTCGTTCGAGATGGCGTAGAACTGTTCCTTCAGCTCGGGCGCGTCGCCCACGTGGACGGCGCCGAACTGCTCCTGGATGTCGTGCCCCAGCACGGACGGCGCGAAGAACAGGCCCATGCCGTTGCGGCCGAAAGTGTTGAGCATGGCGTTGTCCTCGAATTCCCCCACCACGTCCGGCCGCACGCCGTGCCGCACGAACCAGGCGTCGATGCGGCCGCGCAGCGCGTTGTTACGCGTGGGCAGCAGCAGCGGCGCGCCGTTCAGGCTGTGCGGGAAATTGCGCCGGTATTTGGCCGCCAGCTTGCGCGCGCCGAACAGCTGCATCTCGCTTTCCAGCAGCAAGTGGCTGAACACGCGCAGGCTGGGCGTGGCGCGCACGGCGCGGTCGGTCAGCACCACGTCCAGCTTGTTCAACGCCAGGTCGGCCAGCAATGAATCGAATTCATTTTCCATGCAGATGAGCTTTACCTTCTTGCTCAGGTGCTGCGTCATTTCCAGCAGGCGGTAGGCCACCAGCTTGGGCAGCGAGTCCGAGATGCCCACGGAAAGCCGCATGCGGCCCGCGTCCACGTCCGTCAGCGCTTGCTGCAGCTGGTCTTCCAGCTGGAAGATCTGGTCCGCATAGTCGAGCGCCACGCGGCCCGCTTCGGTGGGCACCAGGCGCCGGCCCTGCTGCTTGAGCAGGGCGGTGCCGAGCTGCTGGTCGAGCTGGGACAGCTGCGTGCTGACGGTCTGCACCGCCAGGCCCAGGCGCTCGGCGGCGCGCGTGACGCTGCCTTCCTTGGCCACGTTCCAGAAGAAAAATAGATGCCTGAAGTTGATGCCCGCTGTTTTCATGGTTCTGCTTTTCAGAAGTAATACTTCGATTATCTTCTATTTTTAAACGAAGCGGAAATCTCTACACTGCATCACATTCATCAATAAGAAAGGAAATACAGATGAAACACTTCAGAGTGTCATTCATTGTCTCCTTCATCTGTCTTGCAGTTGCGGGCTGGTGGGGTTACGAACATACGGGCTGGGGCGGCGCGCTCACGGCATTGGGCATCGCCACGATCCTGGCGGTGATGGAAGTTTCGCTGTCCTTCGACAACGCGGTGGTGAACGCCTCGGTGCTGAAGACCTGGGATGCGTTCTGGAAAAAGCTGTTCCTGGGCGTGGGCATCATCATCGCCGTGTTCGGCATGCGCTTGCTGTTCCCGCTGGTGATCGTGGCCGTCGCGGCCGATCTCAGCCTGGGTGAAGTGTGGACGCTGGCGCTGAACGACCCGAAAGCCTATTCCACCCACCTGACCAACCACCACGCTGAAGTGGCGGCATTCGGCGGCGCCTTCCTGCTGCTGGTGTTCCTGAACTTCCTGCTGGATAAGGACAAGGAAACGCACTGGCTGGGCAATGTCGAGAAGAAGCTGGGTTCGCTGGGCAAGATGTCGTCGGTCTCCGTCATGGTCACCATCGGCGCGCTGCTGGCCTGCCTGGGCATGGTGGAAGAAGGCCAGAAGCTGATCGTGCTGATCGCCGGCCTGTGGGGTGTGCTGATCTACGTGGCGGTTGACGGCTTGAGCAGCCTGCTCGAATCGGAGGAAGAAGGCAGCAACGTGGGCGACATGGTCAAGCGCGGCGGTATCGGTGGCTTCCTGTACCTGGAAGTGCTGGATGCGTCCTTCAGTTTCGACGGCGTGATCGGCGCGTTCGCCATCACCAACGACGTGGTCATCATCATGCTGGGCCTGGCCATCGGCGCGATGTTCGTGCGCTCCATGACCATCTACCTGGTCGAGAAGGGCACGCTGGACGAATTCGTCTACCTGGAGCACGGCGCGCACTACGCCATCGGCATCCTGGCGGTGATCATGCTGGCAAGTATCAAGTTCCACATTCCCGAGATTTTCACGGGTCTGATCGGTGTGGCGTTCATCGGGGCCTCCATCTGGTCGTCGGTACGCCACCGCAAGCAGCAAGAAGCGCTCGGCGTCGCTGCCTGAGCGGTGTAAAGAAAACGCGGCGCGCCCATAGAACACCGGCCCGCCGCGCATGCAGCAAGGTGTTCAACTACTTTAGGAGTCACAAATCATGGCAATCAGTCTGCAAAAAGGCGGTAACGTTAATCTGAGCAAAGAAGCTCCGGGCCTGTCGAAGATGGTCGTAGGCCTGGGCTGGGATATCCGCAATACGGACGGCGCGGCATTCGACATCGACAGCTCCGCCTTCCTGCTGAAGGTTGACGGCAAGGTTCGCGCCGACAACGACTTCATCTTCTACAACAACCTGAAATCGAGCGACGGCTCGGTGACGCACTCGGGCGACAACCGCACCGGCGCCGGCGACGGCGACGACGAAACCGTCACCATCGACCTGTCCAAGGTGCCGGCCGAAGTGGACCGCATCGCGATCTGCGTCACCATCCACGAAGCCGATTCCCGCCGCCAGAACTTCGGCCAGGTGCAGAAAGCCTTCGTGCGCTGCGTGAACGCCGCCGGCAACACCGAGATCGCCCGCTTCGACCTGTCCGAAGACGGTTCCACCGAGACCTCGCTGGTGTTCGGCGAGGTGTACCGCAACGGCGGCGACTGGAAATTCCGCGCTGTCGGCCAGGGCTACAAAGGCGGCCTGGGCGCGCTGGCTTCGTCCTTCGGCGTCGCGGTGTAATCATGCCGGTGTTCACCGTTACAGGGGATGTCGATCCCTTCCTGCACGTCTCGCTGCGGCAGGGCGAAAAGATCTACTGCGAGTCCGGCGCGATGGTGATGATGGAATCGGCGCTGGAGCTGAAGGGCAAGATCACAGGCGGTATCGGCAGCGCCATCATGCGCACCTTTGCCAACGGTGAATCGTTCTTCCAGCAGCACATCGAAGCGGTGCGCGGCAACGGCGATTGCCTGTTGTCGCCCACCTTGCCGGGCGCGATGCAGGTGGTGGACGTCGGCCCGCGCCAGTACATGATCAGCGACGGCGCCTTCGTGGCGGCCACCTCCGGCGTCGAGCTGAAGGTGCGCACGCAAAGCCTGGGCAACGCGCTGTTTGCACAAAGCGGCGGCTTCTTCATCACGGAGACGCAGGGCAGCGGCCAGCTGGCGGTGTCGGGCTTCGGTTCGATCTCGCAGCTGGAAGTGGAGCCGGGCAAGGACGTGACGATCGATAACTCGCACGTGGTGTGCTGGGACAGTTCGCTGCGCTACGAGATGTCGGTGGCGACCTCGCAAAGCGGCGGCTTCCTGAGCAATCTGGTGAACAGCCAGACCAGCGGCGAGGGCATGGTCCTGCGCTTCTCGGGCCAGGGCAAGATTTTGGTGTGTTCGCGCAGCCGCCAGGGTTTCCTGGGCTGGGTGCGCGGAACCGGACAATAAACTAGGAGGTAGCTATGTCAGTCAATTTGCAAAAAGGCCAGAAGATCTCTCTGGACAAGGAAGCCGGCAGCGCGCTGTCGCGCGTGGTGATGGGACTGGGCTGGGACGCCGTCAAGAGCAAGGGCTTCTTCGGTTTCGGCGGCGGCAGCGCGGAAGTGGACCTGGACGCCTCGTGCGTGCTGTTCGACACCGAGAACCGCCCGCTGGACGTGGTCTGGTTCCGCCAGCTGAAAAGCCAGGACGGCAGCGTGGTCCATAGCGGCGACAACCGCACCGGCGCCGGCGACGGCGACGACGAACAGATCAGCGTGTCGCTGAGCAGCGTGCCGGCCAACGTGAAGAGCATCGTGTTCACGGTCAACAGCTTCACCGGCCAGACCTTCGAGCAGGTGCAGAACGCCTACTGCCGCCTGATCAACGCGGCCGACGGCAAGGAAGTGGCGCGCTTCAACCTGTCCGTGCAGGGCAAGCACTCGGCCCAGATCATGGCCAAGCTGTACCGCCACAACGGCGAATGGAAAATGCACGCAATCGGCGAAAACGGCACCGGCCGCACCTTCGACGACCTGCTGCCGCAGATCGCGCCGCACCTGTAACACGCGGCTGTAACGAGCAAGTGTAGTACCGGGCGCCCGGCAGGCCGGTCTGTCGGGCGCCCACCCCGATGTTTGCTTCCCGGAGCGTGTTCCCCATGGCACGCGCCTTTTATACGGCAGCCTGTTTCAGGTTGCCGTTTTTTTTGGGCGGGCTGCATGCCGCCCTGTTTGCCTGGGATTGCGCACCAGGGCAGGGCGAGGAAAAGTTGTCATACAACTGCTATAATCAAGGCTTCATTCGAATCGACCTAGCCATGAACGACATCGCCGCCGTCAACGCCCTGCAGCCTCCCAAAAAGCGCCATCGCAATCTTGCGCAGGGCGTGGTGGAGAGCATTACCGCCAGCATCACGGGCGGACAGCTGAAGCCGGGCGACAAATTGCCGACCGAATCCGTCATCATGGAGATGCACGGAGTGAGCCGCACCGTGGTGCGCGAGGCGATTTCGCACCTGCAGGCAGCCGGGCTGGTGCAGACCAAGCACGGCATCGGCACCTTCGTGCTGGAGCCGCAGCCGGCCGCGCTGCGCATCTCGCCGGACACCGTGCGCACCATCGGCGACGTGCTGTCCATCCTCGAGCTGCGCATCAGCCTGGAGACCGAAGCGGCCTGGCTGGCCGCCTCGCGCCGCAGCGAAGCGCAACTGGCCGCCATGGGCGAGGCGCTGCAGCGCATCCTGGACGGCGGCTCGGTGGAGGCGGACGTGCAGTTCCACCTGCTGATCGCGCAGGCAACCAATAACCGTTATTTCGTCGACATCCTGACCGACCTGGGCACCACCATCATTCCGCGCGCCCGCGTCAATTCGGCGCAGCTGGCGCACGACGACCCGGCCCATTACCTGGAACGCGTGAACCGCGAGCACGAGAATATCTACAACGCCATCGCGCGCCAGGATGCGGAAGGGGCGCGCGCCGCCATGCGCACCCACCTGAGCAATAGCCGCGAACGCCTGCGGCGCGCCCAGCAGGAAGTGGTCCCCGCCGATGTTTCCTGATGTTTCCTAAAGGATAAGGACTAAAAAGCTGCATCAAAACGCTTGCCCGACTTCGATTATAGTTGTACGATGTCATACAACAATTCGGCGCCTAGCCATTTTTAGTCCCCACTGGAGAAGAAGACATGCATCCTAATGACCTTAAAACCATCCTTTCGTCCGGCCTGCTGTCCTTCCCGGTCACCGACTTCGACGCGCAGGGCAACTTCCGCGCCGACACCTACGCCAAGCGCCTGGAATGGCTGGCCCCGTACGGCGCCAGCGCGCTGTTCGCCGCCGGCGGCACCGGCGAGTTCTTCTCGCTGACCAACAACGAATACAGCGACGTCATCAAGACCGCCGTCGACACCTGCAAAGGCAAAGTGCCTATCCTGGCCGGCGCCGGCGGTTCCACCCGCGCCGCCATCGGTTTCGCGCAGGAAGCCGAGCGCCTGGGCGCGCAAGGCGTGCTGCTGCTGCCGCACTACCTGACCGAAGCGAGCCAGGACGGCCTGATGCGCCACGTGGAAGAGGTGTGCGCCTCGGTGGACTTCGGCGTAGTGGTCTACAATCGCAACGTGTGCCGCCTGAACGCCGACTCGCTGGAAAAGCTGGCCGACCGCTGCCCTAACCTGATCGGCTTCAAGGACGGCCTGGGCGACATCGAACTGATGATGCAGATCTGGCGCCGCATGGGCGACCGCTTCAGCTACCTGGGCGGCCTGCCGACCGCGGAAGTCTACGCTGCCGCCTACAAGGCGCTGGGCGTGCCGGTATACTCGTCGGCCGTGTTCAACTTCATGCCGAAGCTGGCCATGGACTTCTACCACGCCGTCGCCAACGACGACCACGCTGCGCAGAACAAGATGCTGGACGAGTTCTTCCTGCCGTACCTGGAGATCCGCAACCGCAAATCGGGCTACGCAGTATCGATCGTCAAGGCTGGCGCCAAGATCGCCGGTTACGACGCCGGTCCGGTGCGCGCACCGCTGACCGACCTGACCGAAGAAGAATGTGCAATGCTGGAAAAACTGATGCGCGCACAGGGCGCGCAATAATCTAAGGAGTAGTTATGCAAGTATCCGGTGAAATGATTATCGGCCGTAACGTAGTACGCGGCCAGGAAGGTACGATCAAAGCGACCGATCCTTCCCGCAACGAGCAAATCGAACCGGCCTTCGGGCTGGGTGGCGAAGCCGAGCTGCAGCAAGCTTGCGCGCTGGCCGAACAGGCGTTCGACCGTTATCGTGAAACCGGATTGGAGCAGCGCGCCCGCTTCCTGGAAACCATCGCCGACCGCATCATGGACATCGGTCCAGCGCTGATCGAACGCGCGATGCAGGAAACCGGCCTGCCGCAAGCCCGCCTGGAAGGCGAGCGCGGCCGCACCTGCAACCAGCTGCGCCTGTTCGCCAAGGTGGTGCGCGACGGCCGCTTCCTGTCCGCCACGCTGGACTCGAAGCTGCCGGACCGTACCCCGCCGCGTTCGGACATCCGCCTGCGCAAGATCGGCCTGGGTCCGGTCGCCGTGTTCGGCGCCAGCAACTTCCCGCTGGCCTTCTCGGTAGCCGGCGGCGACACCGCCTCCGCGCTGGCGGCCGGCTGCCCGGTCGTGGTCAAGGCGCACTCGGCGCACCTGGGTACCTCCGAACTGGTGGCCCGCGCCGTGCAGAAAGCCGCCATCGAATGCGACATGCCCGAAGGCGTGTTCTCGATGCTGATCGGCTCCGGCGTGAGCGTCGGCCAGAACCTGGTGGCGCACCGCGCCATCAAGGCCGTGGGCTTCACCGGCTCGCGCGCCGGCGGCACCTCGCTGATGCGCACCGCCGCAGCGCGCCACGAGCCGATTCCTGTTTATGCTGAAATGAGCAGTATCAACCCCGTGTTCCTGCTGGCAGGCGCGCTGGAAAACACCAAGCTGCCGCAAGCCTTCGTCGATTCGCTGACGCTGGGCGCCGGCCAGTTCTGCACCAACCCAGGCCTGCTGATCGGCGTGGACGGCCCGCTGCTGCAAGCGTTCACCGAAGGCGTGGCCACCGCGCTGGCCGCCAAGGCGCAGCAGACCATGCTGACCCCGGGCATCCACCAGGCTTACTCGTCGGGCGTGGCCAAGCTGGCCGCGATCCCTGGCGTGAAGCTGGTCGGCCAGGGCCAGACCGGCGCGCTGCCATGCGGCGCGCAAGCGGCGCTGTACGAAGTGGCGGCCGAAACCTTCCTGTCGAACCCTGACCTGGAAGGCGAAATCTTCGGACCGGCCTCGCTGCTGATCCGCTGCCGCAACGAAGACGAAGTGGTGCGCGTGGCCGAGCACCTGGAAGGCCAGCTGACCGCAGCCGTGCACGCCACCGCAGCCGACCTGCCGTTCGCCAAGCGCCTGATGCCGACGCTGGAGCGCAAGGCCGGCCGCGTGCTGTTCAACGGCTTCGGCACCGGCGTGGAAGTGTCGCACGCCATGGTGCACGGCGGCCCGTTCCCGTCCACCTCGGACAGCCGCAGCACCTCCGTTGGCGCCTCCGCCATCGACCGCTTCCTGCGTCCGGTGAGCTACCAGGACGTGCCGGCCGAACTGCTGGCCGAAGCGCTGGCCGACGGCAACCCGCTGGCGATTCCGCGCGTGGAAGACGGCGACCTGGTATGGAACGCGTAAGCGACATCCAATGCAAGGTCGGTGAAAGCCCGGTCTGGGACGCGCACAGCGCGGCCTGGTACTGGGTGGACATCGTGTCGAAGCGGGTCTGGCATCTGGACGGGAACAGTGGCGCGCTGCGCTACTGGAGCACGTCCGAGATGGTGGCCTGCGTCGCGCCCAAGGAAAGCGGCGGCCTGATCGCCGGCATGGAAACGGGCTTGTTCAGCCTTGAGCTGGGCGAGGGCGAGCAAGCCGGGGAAACCCGCCTGGCGCGTCCCGCCACGCTGGGCGAAGGCATGCGCTTCAACGACGGCCGCACCGACCGCCAGGGGCGCTTCTGGAGCGGCACCATGTTCATGGACATGGCGGCCGCGCGCGCGATCGGCGAGCTGTACAGCTACAGCGCGGAGCAGGGCCTGTCCGCGCCGGTGGTGTCCGGGCTGGTGACGCAGAACGGCCTGGCCTGGTCGCCCGACGGGCGCACCATGTACCTGTCCGACTCGCACCCCAGCAGCCGGCTGGTCTGGGCGTTCGACTACGACACCGCCAGCGGCGTGCCGTCGAACCGCCGCGTGTTCGCCGACCTGAACCAGCACGTGGGCCGTCCCGACGGCGCAGCGGTGGACGCCGAAGGCGGCTACTGGACCTGCGCCAACGACGCCGGCTGCCTGCTGCGCTTCACGGCGGACGGCAAGTTCGACCGCCGCGTCGACGTCCCCTTCGCCAAGCCCTCCATGTGCGCCTTCGGCGGCGCCGACATGGCAACGCTGCTGGTCACCTCCATCCCCTCCGGCAAGCCGGAAGACGCGGAATGGGGCGGCGCCGTGGTGCTGCTGCGGCCCGGCGTCAAAGGCGTCGTGGAAACACGGTTCAAAGGATAAGAAAAAGCGCCTCACGGCGCTTTTTTTTTGCCCCATCGAATGCGGCTCAGCTCGCTTTAGGCGGAGAGGTCGGTGTTGTGGACTTTGCCGCCAATGGTGACGTTGTTGAGCTTCAGGCCTTTCACGTTGTAGAGGAACCATGGCGATTCGGTGCTGGCGGGCGTGCCGAAGTCGCAGTCGCTGATGGTGACGTTGGTGACCGGCACCACGGTCGGCATCGGCGCGCGGCCGTTGTAGTCGGAGGCGACCGGGCCGAGGATCACCACGGCCTGGTAGCACGATGCCTGCTTGCCGCCCTTGGCTTCCACATTCCCCACCTTCACATTCGAGATGTGGATGTTGTCCACCACCGGGGGGCGGGTGCGCACCGTGTCGGCGATCGGGGCGTAGTCGCAGTCGAAAGTCACCACCGCGCCGGCGGCCGTGGCCACGGTGCGCGACTGGATCGGGGAGCCCGGCAGCGAGGCGTAGAACGCGGGGCTGGTCTGCACGCCGTTCGGGATGCTGATGTTGCGCACGTAGAAGTTGCGCAGGTAGCCGCCGCGGTTCAGGTTGGTCTTCAGGCGGATGGCGGTGTTGAGCGGGTTGGTCTTCCAGTGGGCGTTCTGGAACACGAGGTTTTGCGCGTAGACGTTCTGGATGCCGCCCGCCATTTCGCTGCCCAGCGTGACGGCGCCGTGGCCGCTGTGCATGATGCAGTCCTGGATGACGATGTTCTGCGAGGGGCCGAAATGCGTGTCCTGGTTCTTGCCGGCCTTGATGGCGATGCAGTCGTCGCCGGCGTCGAAGGTGCAGCCTTCGACCAGCACGTGGTCGCATGCTTCGGGGTCGAAGCCGTCGCTGTTCGGGCCGTGGCTGACGGCGTGCACTTTGCGGATGACGATGTTGCGGCAGTGGACCGGGTGGTGCTGCCAAAACGGGGTGTGCTGCACCTGGTAGCCCTGCAGCAGCACGTTGGTGCAGCTGATGATGTGCACCATGGACGGACGCAGGTAGTGGCCCAGGCCGAACACGCGCCTGGCCAGCGGCACGCCGGCTTCGGACAGCGCCGGCAGGTACTGTTCGTCGGCGCGCCATTTGCCGCCTTCGCCCTGGATCTGCAGGCGTTCTTCTTCGGTCAGGTTGGGCGCCACTTCGGCCAGCGAGGCCGGGTTGGCGGGGTTTTCGATATTGCCGGCCAGTTTGCCTGGGCCGAAGTTGGGCACCGAGTTTTCCGCCACCGAGTTCTTGGTGCGGGTCTTGCCCTTCCAGGTCCACCAGCAGTCGCCGGCGCTGTTGAACGGCACGCCGCCCTGGCCGTCGATGATGCTGGTCCAGTCTTCGCCGGTGAGGGCGATGTTGTCCTGGCCGTAGGCGTAGATGGGCGAGGCGAAGTTCAGGCAGTCGTTGCTCTGCCAGCGCGTGATCACCAGCTTGCCGTTCTTGCCGCAGTCGAAGTCGCCGTATTTGGCGTAGTCGGCCGGCTGGTTGCTGAAGTAGATGTGGGCGCCGGCTTTCAGGTGCACGTTCACGTTGGACAGCAGCACGATGGGGCCGGCGCAGTACCAGTCGCCGGCCGGAATGACCACGCGGCCGCCGCCGGCTTTGCTGCACGCGGCGATGGCGGCGGCGAAGGCGGGGTAGCAGTCTTTCGCGCCGGGTGCCGGGGTGTTCATTTCGTCCTGCTCTTCGAAGGACTTCCAGGCTTCTACCTTGACCAGCTTGCAGGTGGCGGCGCCGTATTTGGTGACGTCGAAGTCCTGCTTGCGGAATACCGGCGGCTTGGACAGGCGCTTGACGATGTCCGCCGCGCGCTCCCACGGGTCCACCGCAGTGGCGGCGCTGGCCAGCGCGGGCACGCCGCCCGCCAGCGCGAGGCTGGTGGCCGACGCGGCTTTCATCACGCTGCGGCGCTGCTGGTTGATGGTCTTGCTCATACGATCTCCGTTATTCATAGGTGTTGTTGTATTCGGCCAGGTAGCTGTCCGCCGGGGCGGGCTGCCCGGCGTAGCCGAGGTCTTTTAGCGGGTCGATGCCGGCGCCCTTGAGGTTGGCCCAGTAGTCGTCCGAGTTGAACTGCGCGGGCCGGTAGGACAGCGTGCCGTTGCGGTTCCAGTCAGACCATGGGGTGTCGCGGTTGATGTGCGCGCCGATGCGGGAGTTGAGCACGGCCATCTTGCCGACGGTTTCCAGCACGGTGGACGTGATGGTGCCGGACGGGGACTTGAACTGGCTCGCTGCGCCGAGCACGCAGGCGTAGCCGGGCAGCGGTACCTTGCCGTAGGGCGTGCAGCGCGAGTTGTGGAACCACTGGCGCGCCAGGTAGAACTTGCCGGCCAGCGCGAACGGCGAGCCGTCGTGCGTGAAGCGGCAGTGGTCGAACACCAGGCCGTAGCGGGTCTTGTGGTTGGTGTTGGGGGCGCCGACGTAGGAGGTGCTGCGGTCGCCCAGCGACTTGATTTCGGTGTCGTGGAAGTAGGCCGTGCTGTCGCCGAAGATGAAGTCGACGTCGCCTTCGATGTAGGACTTGTTGAAGAAGCTGCGCACCGTCACGCGGGTGTCGGCCGCGCGCAGGAACAGCGTGTCCTGGAAGCCGATCAGGCGGACGTTCTCGAACTGTACCTTGTCGGCGCCTTCCACCTGCAGCGCCACGGCCTGGTGGTGCACCACGTTCTGTTGCGGGTTGATGTCGGTCTTGCCGCAGGGACGTTCGCCGCATTCTTCGCGGGCGTTGCCGGTGTCCTTGTTGTAGCCGTTTTCGATGGTGAGGTTGCGGGCCTGGAAGCCGTTGTTCTGCACCCACACCGTCATGGAGCCGAAAGTGCCGATGTTGCCGTTGCCGGCTGCCGCGCGCTCCTTGACGATGGCGTGCATGGCCTGGATGACGGGATCGGCGGAGGCGAACTGGCCGGCGTATTGGGCGGTGTAGCTGGCGCCGGTGGTGGCGGCGTCCAGCTTGGCGGTGATCCTGGTGGCGGCGGCGTCGGCGCCTTCGCCGTACAGGGTGATCGGGGCGGCGCTGGCGGGGACGTAGACCAGCTCTTTGTACACGCCGGGCTTGAGCAGGATGTACAGGCGCTGGCGCTGGCCTGCGGCTGCGGCGCGGCTGACGGCGGCCTGCACGGTGTTGAAGGTCTTGACGCCGTCGGCCTTGGCGGCGGCGTCGACAATGTAGGTTGGCGTGAAGGTGGCGCCTTGGGCCAGCGGGTCGGCCAGCGGGTCCCAAGGATCGATGCGCTCGTTGCCGGCGGGGCCGGCGTATTTCAGCACTTCGCTGTACGAGTACTGCGCGGCTTGCGCGGCGCTCAGCTGCGGACGGGCGGTGCCTGTGCTGGGCGTGGCGCGGGCGGCGGTGCTGCTGTCTGCCGCGTTGGCGCTCGCCGCGTCGGGCCGCGCAGCGGGCGTGGGCTGTGCGGCTGGGGACATGGCACGCGCGGGCGCCTGGGCCGCGCTCGGCAGGGCGAGCAGGACGGCCAGCGGCACGGCGGCCGCCAGCGCCGCCGTGCGCATTGTGGCGCGCATGGTCGCGTGCATGGTCCCGCGCATTGTGGCGTGCATTGCGGCGCGCGCCGGCTTGCGCAGCTCACCGCCGATGCCGGGCGCTGCGGGCAGGCCCGCGCGTGCGGCGCTGCGTATCATTGCTGGCCCTCGGCACGGAATTCGCGGGCGACGGCGGGGATGACAGCTTTCAGCTCGTCTTCCACCATGCGCGCGAAGTAGTTGGCGCCCTTGACGCCGAGGTGGGTGCGATCGAAGGCGCTCTTGGGCGCGCCTTGCGGCTCGGTGGCGGCTGCACCGGCGCCACCAGCGGGCGCGGTGCCGGGCAGCACGGCGGGCGCCATGTAGTTGGCGGGACGCGGCACCACGGCCAGCGTGTCGGCTTCATCCTGCCCCATGGCCTGCACAGCGGCGTGGCTCTTGGCGTTCAGGTCAATCAGCGGCACGTTTTCCTGCGCGGCGATCTTGCGCACAACGTCGGCCCACGGCTGCAGGTTGTTTTCCAAAACGTCGCCCTTGAAGGTGCGGCGCGTCAGCGGTGTTACCAGCACCGGCACGCCGCCCAGCGCTTTCACTTCCTGCGCGTAGCGTGCCATGTTGGCGGGGAATTCGGTAGCCAGGTCGGTCGAGCGTCCGGGCTTGCCCGGCTGGTCGTTGTGGCCGAACTGGATCAACACATAGGTAGCGCGATAGGCGGCCGATCCGCGCAGCAGCCCTTGCACTTCATCCCAGCGGCCTTCGGCGCGGAAGCTGCCGGAACTGCGGCCGCCCCGGGCCAGGTTGATGCAGGTGTCGCTGCGGTTGATGCGCGCGCACAGTGCATCGCCGTAGCCGCTGCTGTTGGCCATGGTGGAGTCGCCCACCAGGATGAAACGTACGGGCTTGGTCTCGGCCGCCATCGCTGCTGGCGCCGCCGCCACGAGGGCGGCGGTGCTCAGCGCCAGGGCCGCAGCGGCCCCGGCAAAGTGGCGACGGGAACCAGTGTTGGAAGTACTGGTCATCGTCTGCTCTCCTTACATGAGAAGTTGTTAGAAGTTATAGGTGCCACGCAGGTTGAACGAACGGCCGATCGGGCTGGCCGCGCTGCTCAGGTAACCGTTGGAATAACCACTGTGGTTCGTCACCGGCGGATTGGTGTCGAACAGGTTGGTGATGCCGGCGGTGATCTGGATGTTCTTGAATCCCTTGTACGACGTGGTCAGGTTCCACACTTTATAGGATTCGATGTCGCGCCAGTACTGCTGCGCCACCAGATTCTGGTCTTCGTAGCTGGAGTTGTAGTTCTGCGTCATCTGCGCCGACCAGTCGCCCTTGCTCCAGCCCAGTTTCAGCGTGTGCTTCCAGCGGTAGGTAATGATGGGGAAGCTGCTGGTGGTGCCGTTGCTGGCCAGGCCGAAGCGGCCCACGTTGGACACGAACGGGCTGTCCTTTTCCAGCTGGTTGTCGAACTGGGTCAGGTAGGTGCCGTCCAGCTGCACCTTGAAGTTGCCGTAGTCGTTGCGCGGGAAGTCGTACGTGGCCGACACGTCGATACCGGCCGCCTTCTGGCCGCCCAGGTTCATCGTCACGTTTCTGATGTAATTGATGGTGCGGTCGGGATTGCGCACGATCAACGACTGGTACTTCTCCGGGTTCAGGAAGTAGACTTGCTCGGGCAGGTTGGCCAGCATGTCCTTCATGCGGATGTTCCAGTAGTCGAACGACAGCGTGAGCGACTTGACCGGTTCGAGCACGACGCCCAGCGTGTAGCCGCGCGATTTTTCCGGCTGCAGGTCGGCGTTCGAGCCCACCTGCTTGGGCAGCGCCACGTTGCACACTTCCGATGCCACGAAGCCGGGCAGCGCGGTGCCGGTGCCGGCCACGCCAGGCTTGCCGCCTGGGCACAGCAGCGGATCGTCCCACTTGGCAGCGGTCTTGCCGGTGGCGCCGGGCAGGCGGTAGCCGTAGGCGTCGAACAGCGTCGGCGCGCGGAAGCCGGTGTTGGCCGAGCCGCGGAACATCAGCTGTTTCGATGGCTCGTAGCGGAAGCTGGCTTTCGGGTTGAAGGTATTGCCGAAGTCGCTGAAATAGTCGTCGCGCACGGCCAGGTTCAGGTTCAGCTGCTTGGTCAGCGGCACGTCCAGTTCGGCGAACGCCGCGTAGACATTGCGCGCGCCTTCGCCGTGCGAAGCGGTGGAGTTCAGGTAGGTGACCGAGTTCTGGATCGCCAGCTTGTCGTCGCGCGTGGTGTCGCGGTGGATGTCCGCGCCCAGTGCCAGCGCCATCGAGCCGCCCGCCAGTTCCATCAGGGTGCGGCTGGCGTTCACGTCCACGCCGGTGAAGGTGGAGCGCGAGTCGCGGTTCTTCTGGCCGTCCACCGAGATCGATTTCAGGTAGTCGCGGCCGGCCTGGTCCTGCAGGCCGAAGGGATTGAGCGCGCCGGACTTCAGGCCGTCCAGCAGGCCCTGGCCGGTGAAGAAGCCGTTGTCGTAGTAGTTCTCGCGGTCGCTCACGCCGATCACCAGGCCGCTGCGCACGTCCCATTCGCCGAAGCGGTTTTCGTCCGCCACGGAGATGCGCTGGTTGACCTGCTTGTCCTTCTGCACGGCCACGCCGTAGTCGGCCACGGCCCAGGTCACGGTCAGCGGTTCGCCTTTCAGGCCGGCCACTGCTGGCACGCCGCCGGCGCCGCCCGGATACCATTTGCTGGTCGATGGCAGGATGGCGTTCACGCCGTTCACGGCCACCGCGTTGGTCGGGTTGCGCGCAGCGTTGATGGATTCCTGGCCGCGCATGTAGTCGATGCTCAGCGTGTGGTCTTCGTTGAAGCGCTTGGTGCCGCGCGCGTAGAAGGTGATCTGCTCGTTCTCGTGCAGCGCGGTGCCGTATTCGTTGTTGTTCAGGATGCAGGTGTTCTTGCCGCCGACGATGGAATACGGCGCTACGCAGCCGGACGCGAAGTAGGGGTTCTGCGCATTCTTGTTGGTGGCCGTGGTGAAGTTGGCCGGCATGGCGTTGCCGCCGCTGCCCAGCGTGGGCGCGCGGCCGATGCTGGTCAGCAGTTCGGCCGAGCTCAGTTCGGCGCGGTCCTTCTGCGCCAGGCGGCTGCGGCGGTGCGCGTCCACGGTGGCGTAGACGTTCCAGCCGTCCTTGGCCAGGCTGCCTTTGCCCACGGTCAGCGTGAGGCGCTGCTCGTCGCCGCCGCCGTGCTTTTCAGGCTGGATGTACTGGGCGGTGACGGAGGCGCCTTCGAAGTCGCGCTTGGTGATGAAGTTGACCACGCCGCCGATGGCGTCCGAACCGTAGATGGAGGAGGCGCCGTCGCGCAGGATTTCCACGCGCGACAGGGCGCTCATCGGAATCACGTCCAGGTTGGCGTAGCCGTCGGCGATGGCCTCGTTGGCCAGGCGGCGGCCGTTCAGCAGCACCAGGGTGCGGTTCACGCCCAGGCCGCGCAGGTTGATGTTGGTGCCCGAGCCGGCGTTCGACGGCGCCAGCGAAGCCGATTGCGGCAGCGCCATCATCACGTCTGCCAGGGTGGTCATGCCGCGTTCTGCGAATTCTTCCGCCTTGATGGTCGATACCGGCAGCGCCGCTTCGGTGGCCAGGCGCTTGATGCTGGAGCCGGTCACTTCCACGCGTTGCATTTCCTGGGCGGTGGCGCTGTTCATCAGCGTGAGCACGGCCAGGGCGATGGACGAGAGCAGCAGGCGCGGCTGCGCTTTGTCGATTGTGTTCATGAAGCTTAGTCTCCTGATGTTTCAAATGAAGTTATGCGGTGCGCACGCAGCGCGGCCGCTGGTGGAGCACCTCGCGTGCTCCGTGCCGCTGCGAGGAGGGCTGCGCGGTCAGGCGCGGCCTAGCTCGCAGGCGGTTGAAAACTTATTTGCCGGGCGCCGCCCTCTGCGGGGCGGGCGCGCTCCGGGGCGCTATCCTCTCGAGAAGGTGCGCGTGACGCGCTCAAGGTGGGAGCGCATGGCTTTCCTGGCGCCGGCCGGATCGCCGGCGGCGATGGCCTCCAGGATGCGGCGGTGGTCCTTCAGCGTTTCCTGCCGCAGTTCTTCGGTCTGGAAATGCTCTTTCAATTTGTGCCACAGGCGGCCGCGCTGGTTCCACAGGTAATCCAGCCCGCCCACCAGCGCGCTGTTGCCGGTGGCGCGCGCAATGGCCAGGTGGAAGGCGCGGTCGGCCTGTTCGTTGCTGGCCTTGTTGGCATGGCTCGCTTCCATCTGCTCCACGGCGCGCAGGATGGCGTCCACGTCGGCCGGCGTGGCCACGCGCGCGGCGATGGCCGCCACTTCGGCTTCGATCAGCCGGCGCGCAGCCAGCACTTCGAACGGACCGGGGCCGCCTTCCGGCAGCGCCACTTCCGCCTCGGGCACTTCGCACACGTACACGCCGGAGCCGCCGCGCACTTCGATCACGCCGCCCAGGTCGAGGGCGATCAAGGCTTCGCGCAACGAGGCGCGGCTGACACTGAGTTTGGCGGCCAGGTCGCGTTCCGACGGCAGGCGTTCGCCGGCGGCGATGCCTTCGCTGGCGATCAGTTGCTGGATGCGGTCCGCCACCACGCGGTACAGGCGCGGCTCGTGGCTGGCGGCTTCCGGCGTCAAGGTGGGTTTTTTCTGGATCAAGGGATGTCCCGCTGTGTTCGTTTGGTCAGACCATTCTAAGGTGGTCTGACCAAATAATCAATCTGGACTAGCCAAATTTTTTTTAATCTGCCATACTGGTCTGGACAGCAGGTAACCAATAAGGACGTAAAAATGACGACAGAGCCGAGCGCGAACAGCCCGCGCTACATCCTCATGCATGAGAACGACAATGTAGCCATCGTCGTCAACGACGGCGGCTTGCCGGCGGGCGCGGTGTTTCCCGACGGGCTGACGCTGCGCGAGGCGGTGCCGCAAGGGCACAAGGTCGCGCTGCGCGCCTTCGCCAAGGGTGACCCGATTATTCGCTACAACGTAACTATCGGTTTCGCCGCGCGCGACATCGAAGCGGGCAGCTGGATTGCCGAGGCGCAGGTGGACATGCCCGCCGCGCGCGAGCTGACCGGTTTGCCCATCGCCACCGTGAAGCCGCCGCCGCAGGCGCCGCTGGAAGGCTACACCTTCCAGGGCTACCGCAATCCGGACGGCAGCGTGGGCACGCGCAACATCCTGGCCATTACCACCACCGTGCAGTGCGTGGCGGGCGTGGTGGAGCACGCGGTGCGCCGCATCAAGGCCGAGCTGTTGCCGAAATACCCGAACGTGGACGACGTGGTGGGCCTGGAGCACACTTATGGCTGCGGCGTGGCGATCGACGCCCCGAATGCCAACGTGCCGATCCGCACGCTGCGCAATATCAGCCTGAACCCGAACTTCGGCGGCCAGGCCATGGTGGTCAGCCTGGGTTGCGAGAAGCTGCAGCCGACGCGCTTGTTCCCGAAAGGCTCGATCCCGATCCAGAACGCGGGCGGCGCCGATCCTGCCCAGGTATGCCTGCAGGACCAGGGCCACGTCGGCTTCCAGTCCATGATCGACTCCATCATGAACACCGCCGAAGCGCAGCTGCAGGTGCTGGACAAGCGCCGCCGCGAAACCGTGCCGGCATCGGAACTTGTGGTTGGCGTGCAGTGCGGCGGCAGCGACGCGTTCTCCGGCGTGACGGCCAACCCGGCGGTCGGTTTCGCCACTGATTTGCTGGTGCGCGCAGGCGCCACCGTGATGTTCTCGGAAGTGACCGAAGTGCGCGACGGCATCGATCAGCTGACCTCGCGCGCCGTGAACGAGGAAGTGGCGGCCGCGATGATCCGCGAGATGGACTGGTACGACCAGTATCTGAAGCGCGGCGGCGTCGATCGTAGCGCCAACACCACACCGGGCAACAAGAAGGGCGGCCTGTCCAACATCGTTGAAAAAGCCATGGGTTCCATCGTCAAGAGCGGCAGCGCGCCGATCTCCGGCGTGCTGGCGCCGGGCGAGAAGCTGACCCAGAAGGGCCTGATCTACGCGGCCACCCCGGCCAGCGACTTCATTTGCGGCACGCTGCAGCTGGCGGCCGGCATGAACCTGCACATTTTCACCACCGGCCGCGGCACGCCGTACGGCCTGGCCGAAGTGCCTGTGATCAAAGTGGCAACGCGCAACGAGCTGGCCGCGCGCTGGCACGACCTGATGGACGTGAACGCGGGCCGCATCGCCAGCGGCGACGCTTCCATCGCGGACGTGGGCTGGGAAATGTTCCACCTGATGCTGGAAGTGGCCAGCGGCCGCAAGACCTGGGCCGAACAATGGAAGCTGCATAATGCATTAGTCTTGTTCAATCCCGCACCGGTGACCTGATTTTGGTTGTATCATACGGAGATCATACGACGTCATACAACTGCATTGGGAATTGGACTTTATGAGCAAACCATTTAAACGCATCCTGCTGACCGGCGCGGCCGGCGGCCTGGGCAAAATCCTGCGCGACCGCATCAAGCCATGGGCGGACGTGGTGCGCCTGAGCGACATCGGCGACATGGGCGAAGCGCGCGAAGGCGAGGAAATCGTGCGCTGCAACCTGGCCGACAAGCCGGCGGTGCTGAAGCTGCTGGAAGGCGTGGACGCGGTGCTGCACTTCGGCGGCATCTCCACCGAGAGCAATTTCGAAGCCATCATGGCAGCCAACATCCAGGGCACTTACAACCTGTATGAAGCCGCGCACAAGGCGGGCACGCGCCGCATCGTGTTCGCCAGCTCCAACCACACCATCGGCTACCACAAGGTGACCGAAGTGCTGGACGCTGACAGCCCGACCCGCCCGGACAGCATGTACGGCATCAGCAAGGTGTTCGGCGAACAGCTGGCGCGCTATTACTTCGACCGCACCGGCATCGAGACCGTGTGCCTGCGCATCGGTTCCTCCTTCCCCGAGCCGAAGAACCCGCGCATGATGCGCACCTGGCTGAGCTACGACGACCTGGTGGAGGCGCTGCGCTGCTCGCTGATGGCGCCGCGCGTCGGCCATGCCATCCTGTACGGCCAGTCGAACAACGAAGCGGTATGGTGGGACAACAGCAAGGTGGCCTTCCTCGGCTTCAAGCCGAAGGACAGCTCGGAGCAGTTCAAGCACCTGTTCCCGGACACCGGCGCGTATCCGGACAAGGACGACGTGGCCACCACCTACCAGGGCGGCGGCTTCCTGAACGACGGTCCGCAGTACGTGTAAGTTCTACAGCGCCGCCTGCACGCCCAGCACCAGGGCGTTGTAGGTGGCGTGCACCAGCATCGGCGCCAGCAGCGACTTGCTGCGCTCATAGGCCCACGCGGCGCACAATCCCAGCACGAATACCGGCACCATCGCCAGCGGCGGGTGCACGATGGCGAACAGCGCTGCGCTGCCCGCCGCTGCCGGCAATGCGCCCATCAGGCGGCGCAGGCCGCCGAAAATCAGTCCCCTGAAAATGAATTCCTCGAACAGCGGCGCGGCCAGCACGGTCAATGGCAGCAGCAGGCGCAGCGTGGCGGCGGATGGCGTGCGCGCCGGCCACCAGGACGTGTCGCGCAGCAGCCACATATAGGCGGCGCCAAACGCGCACGCGGCGGCGGCGCCCGCCAGGCTGGTGAGGGCGGCGTGGCGCGCGGCGGCGGCTTTGCCGCCGTGCTGCTGCGCGTTCAGGATGGCGGGAATGCCGGCCGTCTTGTGGCGCCAGTACAGGTAGCGCATCAGCAGGTACACGGTGGCGCCGGCGCAGACGAAGGCGAATACGCTGTCTTCCAGGCCGGCACCACCGCTGCCGCTGCGTCCTCCGCGCAGCATCAGGCCGACGATGAGCTGCAGCACGAAGAACAGCGTGGCCGCGATCAGGCCGTCGGACAGGGCCACGCGCGCGGGCGGGGCGGCGGCCGGGTCCAGCAGGTAGGGCAGTTCGTCGCGCGCCTTTTGCCACAGCGCCAGCGCGAGCGAGGCGGTGAGGATCATGATGGCCACCGTCTGCAGCCAGCTGACGGCGTACAGCGCGAAGATGTAAAGGCTGGACAGCATCATGTACAGGTAGGCGTAGGTGGGCCGCACCCGCGCCTGGGTTTCCTGTGCGTGCGGGTCGCTGGCGAACACCCCCAGCGAGACGGCGATCAGCGCGTACACGGGAATGCCGGCCATGACCACCACGAACCACCACAGCAGGCGCCAGTTGAAGTCGGGCGTGAAATACAGGCCGGTGGCGAAGATCAGCAGTGGGTAGAGCGCGGCCAGCGCGGCCCACAGCTGGGCTTTTTCCTTGAGCAGGCTGTCGATGTGGCGCGGGAAGGTGTACAGCATCCACAGCGCATTGCCCTCGGTGTTGATGGCCTGGAAGGCCGACAGCAGCAGCACGTAGCTGCCGATGCCGAAGGCGATGACCGCCATCAGCTGCTGGTTCTGGCCGAGCAGCGTGATGCTGGACAGCTGGCCGCTCACCAGCAGCTGGCTAACGATGATGACCACCGGGATCAGCAGGCTTTGCGCGAGGAAGTTGCGGTCGCGGCTCAGCAGCATCAGTTCGCGCCGCTGCAGGATGGTGCCGATGCGCCAGCGGGATGGCGGCACAGGCACGGGCGCGGCACGGCCTGCGGCGCCGGCGCGGGTGTGGGTGGGGGCGTTGGCGGATTCGCGGGCGCCGCTGGCGACGACGCCGTGGCGCAGTTGGCGGTGCAGCAGGGCCATGCCAGCCACCAGCAGCACGGCTGTTTGCGCCAGCAGCAGCGCGCCGGCCTGCGCGGCGGCGGTGGCAGTGGCTGCGGTGAGTGCCTGCACCGCCAGGCCGGGCGGCGTCCACAGGGTCCACGCCGGGAAGCTGCGTGCCCAGTCCAATGTGAAGGAATTGTTGGACCACATGGAGTACGAAATCCCCACATACATCAGCGGCATGCTGAGGATGGATGCCAGCGCCTGCAGGTTGCGCAGCTGCGACGCCGGCAGCGACAGCCGCAGCCCGGTGTCGGCCAGCGTGCGCATCATGGCGGCCAGCATCAGCAAAGGCAGCGCCACGGCGGCGCCCAGCAGCAGCGACGCCCAGCCGCGATTGCCGTACCAGGCCAGCACCATGCACAGCGGCCCCAATGCCAGCAAGCCGACCGGATTGGCCACGCTGCGCTCCAGCACCCTGGCCCACAGCAGCGTGCCGCGCCGGACCGGCAGCGTTACCAGCCATTCCAGGTCCCAGTCCTGCTGCGCCAGTTCGCGGCTGCCCAGCGGCATCAGGAAACCGACGAGCCACATCAGCAGCGTCACCAGCGTCAGCGCGGCCGCCAGCGCGGGACTGACGTGCGCCGCGTGCAGATGCGCCGCCGCAGTGTCCGTCATGCGCTCGACTGAATGCGTTTTGGCCAGTGCGGCGCAGACGCCTGGCAGATCGATCTTGCAGTGCAGGTTCAGTACCGATGTGCGCGCAATGTGGGTGAAGCTGAACAGCATGCCCAGCCCCACCAGCGTCGCCAGCAGCCAGCGGCTATTGCGCTTGCCGTGCGATGCGGCGCGGCTCTTGCTGTTGGCGGCTTTGCCGAAGCGCAGCGCGCCCGTCATGTTGAGCAGGCGCAGCAGGCGCAGCCGCGCCAGCAGCCAGATGGCTTTGCCGGCGGAAGGCGCTGGCGCCTTCATGCCGGCTCGCCGGCTTCGTCGGTAATCTTCAGGAACACTTCTTCCAGCGAGCTGTCCGCAGAGGCGGCGCCGCGCAGTTCATCGAGCGTGCCGCTGGCCACCAGCGCGCCGCGGTGGATGATGCCTACCCGGCTGCACATGCGCTCCGCCATGTCGAGCAGGTGGGTGGACACGAAGATGGTGGTGCCTTGCGCGGCGGCCGCCAGCAGGCGCTCCTGCACGTCGCGCGCGGCGCGCGGATCGAGCCCGTTGATCGGTTCGTCCAGCACCAGTACTTTCGGGTTGTGCACCAGCGCGCAGGCCAGCCCGAGCTTCTTCTTCATGCCCAGCGAATAGTTCACCGCGAAGTCCTCGGTGGCGTCTTCCAGCCCCAGTTCGCGCAGCAGGCGGTGCGCCCGGCCGGCCGCTTCGGAGCGCGAGTAGCCGTGCATCTCGGCCACGAATTGCAGGATCTCGCGGCCGCGCAGGTAGTCGTAGAATATCGGCGTGTCGGGCAAGTAGCCCACGTGGCGCTTGACCTCCGCCGCGTCGGCATGGCAATCGAGGCCGTCCACCAGCACGCGGCCGGCGCTGGGCACCAGTATGCCCATCAGCATGCGGATGGTGGTGGTCTTGCCCGCGCCGTTCGGCCCCAGGAAACCGAACACCTCGCCGCGCGGCACCGTCAACGACAGCGGCTTGACGGCCTCGAAGCCGCCGTAGGATTTCGACAGCGCCTGGAACTCTATCATTGCCCGCCCAGCGCCATGCCGAAGCGTTCGGTGCGCGGCATCCAGTTGCCGACGATGTCGGCCGACACCAGCACGCGCTCGGCGCGGCCGATCAGCATTTCGCGCGGCACCAGGCCGATGTAGCGCGAGTCGAAACTGTTGTTGCGGTTATCGCCCAACACCAGGTAGCTGCCTTGCGGTATGGTCATGGGCGCGAAGTCGCGCTTGCTGCTGACCACTTGCGGCAGCAGCTGGATGCGGCGTTCGCTGCTGCCGGATTTTTCGGTCAGCTGCAGCGCCTGCAGCGTGCCCACATGGTCGATGGCCTCGACAGCCTGGGACGGCATGCTGTAGCCGGCGGGCTGGCCGTTGATGATGATCTGGTCCTTCTGCATCGCGACGGTATCGCCGGGGAGCGCGATCACGCGCTTGATGAGGCGGGTCTTGTCCAGCGGCGAGGAGAAGGTGACGATGTCGCCGCGCTGCGGCTCGCCCAAGTGCGCCACCACCACGTCGGTGAGCGGCACTTTCAGGTCGAAGGCGAGGCGGTTGACGAACACCACGTCGCCTTCCAGCAGGTTGGGGTGCATGGAAGCGGAGGGGATGGGATTCCAGTCCGCCACGGCGGTGCGGAACAGGCCAAACAGCATCAGGAAGGCGATAAAGCCTTTGTTCGCGCGCAGCCAGCTCTTCATTTTTCTTCTCCGCAGTGGTTAAGTTGACATCACATCATCCGACGGGAATCTTAAACCTCGCTTAGACCAAAGGCGGCCAGCATCTGGCGCTGGCCCTTGGGCGGAACGGCCAATGCGCGGCTGTCCAGGTCCTGTTCCACCCAGCCCTTCCTGAGCGCCAACTGCAGCATGGCGGCGCCGAGCGCGCCGCCGACATGCGGCTTGCGTTCGCTCCAGTCCAGGCAAGGGCAGGCGAAGCGGCGGCGCAGCTTGCGCAGCGCGCCGGTGTCGATGCCGAGGGCGAACACGCCCTGTTCGCCGGCGGGCGTAAGCTGGTATTCGCCGTTGCTGCCTTCGCCGCCGCTCCCGGCAAGCCAGCCTTGTGCGGTCATATGGTCATGCAGGCGTACCGCCACCGTACCGGCCATGTGGTCGTAGCAGGTGCGTGCGTGCCGCAGCCGATCCGGCGTATTGGGCTTGAAGGCCGGGCGCGGCAGGCCCGCCACCACGAGCAGCGCTTCCAGGGCGGCGGCCACGTTGGCGTCCGCCAGCTGATAGTAGCGGTGCTTGCCTTGCGCGAGTAGCTGCACCAGCTGTTCGTCCTTCAGGCGGGCCAGGTGGGCGCTGGCGGTGGAGGCGCTCACTTCGGCCACCACGGACAGTTCGGTGCTGGTGCGGGCGTGGCCGTCCAGCAGGCAGCACAGCATCCGTGCGCGGGCCGGTTCGGCGATGGCGCCTGCGATGCGGGCCAGGTGGTTGTCTGCATTCATAGTTTGGGCTGGAGCGAAGTGTGGTGGCGGCTTTTTCAGGATACTGCACTCCATCGACATATGCAAAGGGGAGAACATGGACGCTATCGCAGCGGTGACGCACGCCGATCCGTATCCGTATTACGCCGAACTGGCAGCGCGGCCGGGGCTGTTTTTTGATGCGCATCTGAAGCTATGGATAGCCGCCGGCGCGGCCGACGTGGGCGCGGTGCTGGGACATGCGGATTTGCGCGTGCGGCCGGCGGCGGAGCCGGTGCCGGCGGCTATCGCAGGCGGCAGTGCCGGGCAGGTGTTCGGCGCGCTGGTGCGCATGAATGACGGCGAGCGGCATGCGGCGCCCAAGCTGGTGTTGCAGCGCGCGCTAGGCGCGCTGGACCTGGCGGCCGTCCATGCGCGAGCCAGCGCGATAGCGGGCATGGGCTTGGCCGATGCGCCGGTGGCGCTGTCGGCCTGGATGTTTGCGGTGCCGGTTCAAACGGTCGCCAGCCTGCTGGGCTTCCGGGACGCGCAGCTGCCGCAGGTGGCCGCGTGGATGGCCGACTTCGTGGCCTGCCTGTCGCCGCTCAGCGGCGCGGAGCAGATCGCGCGTTCGCACCGCGCTGCGCTGGCGCTGCTGGACAGCTTCAAAGCCATGCTGCAGTCGTCGGCGCCGATGGAGGGCAGCCTGCTGGCGGCCGTGCTTGCCGAAGCCGAAGCGGCGGGATGGAGCAATTCGCACGCCATCCTGGCCAACCTGGTCGGCTTGCTGTCGCAGACCTACGAAGCCACGGCGGGGCTGATCGGCAATAGCGTCGTGACGCTGATGCGCGACCCCGCCAAGGCCGCGCTGCCCGCCGCCGTGCTGGTGGCCGATGTGATGCGCGACGATCCGCCCATCCAGAACACGCGCCGCTTCGCCGCTTGCGACGTACAGATCGGTTGCGCACGCATTGCGGCAGGGCAGGCGGTGCTGGTGCTGCTGGCCGCCGCCTCGCGGCATGCGGCGCTGCAAGGCGCCCAGCATGGCGCGCAGCAAGGCTATGGCTACGGCCGGGGCGCGCATGCCTGCCCTGGCCAGGCGCTGTCGCAGACCATCGCCGCCGCCGCGCTGGAGGTGCTGCTGCGGGACGGTCTGCCCGCGCCCATGGCATGGCGCTACCGGCCGTCGGTGAACGCCCGCATCCCCGAATTCATTCAAGACCAGGAGACAGCATGATCGCCGTGATATTTGAAGTCTGGCCCAAGGCCGAGCACAAGCAGGAGTACCTGGACATTGCCGCCAGCCTGCGGCCCTTGCTGGAGCAGGTGGACGGCTTCATTTCGATTGAGCGCTTCCAGAGCCTGAGCCAGCCCGGCAAGTTGCTCTCGCTATCGTTCTTCCGCGACGAGGCGGCGATAGCGCAATGGCGCCAGCTGGAAGCGCACCGCACCGCGCAGTCGGCGGGCCGCGCTGCCATCTTTGAGGATTACCGCTTACGCATTGCGGGCGTGGTGCGCGACTATGGCATGAACGAGCGCGCGCAGGCGCCCGCCGATAGCCGCGAGCGGCACGCCGCCGCGCAGGGCCGGCCGTGCGCATAGCCGCGGGGCCGCACAGCTGCACAGCCGCAGGGCCGCAGGGCCGCCCGGACGCACAGCCGCCCAGCCGCATGGCGCACAGCCGCTGCTTTAATGGCCCTTCTTCTGCACCAGCGCGCTGCCCACGCCGTGGCGCTTGCCTTCGCTGACGGCGGTCACCGTGCCATCCGTGTTGAACAGCAGCGCATTGGCCGCGCCGATTTCCTGCGGAGCCGGGCTCCAGCGCTGGCCGAGGTTTTCCAGCGCCTTGGCCGCGTCGCTGCCGCCGAAGCCCGGTTCGACGTCGGTGACGGCGTTGTTGCGCTGGGACAGGCGCGGCGCGTCCACCGCCTGGTCCATCGTCATGCCCAGGTCCACGTGGTTGACGATGGTTTGCAGCACAGTGGTAATGATGGTGGAACCGCCCGGGCTGCCGATCGAGAACGCCGGCTTGCCATCCTTGAACGCCAGCGTGGGCGACATGCTGCTGCGCGGACGCTTGCCCGCTTCCGGGACGTTGGGATGCGGGCCACTGAAGTCGAAGTCCGTCATTTCGTTATTCAGCAGGAAGCCGTAGCCCGGCACGGTGATGCCGCTGCCGCCCCAGGACTCGATGGTGAAGGTATAGGAAACGATGTTGCCGTCCTTGTCCGACACGGTCAGATGGGTGGTGTGTGCGCCTTCGGATAACAGCTTGACATTGGCTGGCCGCAGCGGCACGCTCTGGTCGTTCTGGAACGGATACGGGTCGCCCGCTTCCGCGCGCCTGGCTGCGCGCTGCGGATTGATCAGCTCACGGCGGCGTGCCGCGTAGTCCTTGCTCAGCAGGCCCTGCACGGGCGCTTCCAGGTATTCCGGATCGGCCAGGTAGGCGTTGCGGTCGGCGAAGGCCAGCCGGCTCGCCTCCAGGTACAGATGCTCCACCTTCTCGCGCGGCATGGACTTCAGGTCGTAGCCTTCCAGGATGTTGAGCGCTTCGGCAACCGCCACGCCGCCGCTGCTGGGCAGGGGCATGCCGTAGATGTCGTAGCCGCGGTAGGTGGAACGCAGCGGCTGGCGGATGCGTGCCTCGTAGTTGGCCAGGTCGGCCATGGTCATGGCGCCCGCGCGCACCTTGGCGCCGGGGTTGTTCACCGCATCGACGATGGCGCGCCCCATTTTGCCTTCATAGAACACCTTGATGCCCCCCGCCGCCAGTTCGCGGTACGCCTTGGCCAGGTCCGGGTTGCGCAGCAGGGCGCCTTCCGGCAGCGCCTTGCCGTCCTTCAGGTACAGCTTGGCCGTGGCCGGGAACAGCGAGAACTTGGCCTCGTTGGAGGCCACCAGGCGCGAGAAATTGGCGTTTACCCGGAAGCCCTCTGCCGCCACTTTGATGGCGGGCTGCAGCACCTTCTTCAGCGGCATGGAGCCGTAGCGGTCCAGCGCCTCGTGCCAGCCGCGCACCGTGCCCGGCACGCCAACCGACATGCCGCTGGCCACGGTTTGCTCGAAGTCCAGTTCCTTGCCGTCCTGCTGGAAGATGGTGGGCTGGAAGTTGGCCGGAGCCGTTTCGCGGTGGTCGATGGTGATCACGCGCTTGTCCTTGGCCAGATAGATCATCATGAAGCCGCCGCCGCCGATGCCGCAGCTGAACGGATCGGTCACGCCCAGCGTGGCGGCCGCCGCCACGGCCGCGTCCACCGCGTTGCCGCCCTGGTTCAGGATGGTCATGGCCGACTGGGTGGCCTGTTCGCTGATGGTGGCGGCGGCGCCGCCGGTGCCGGTCGCCACCGGGCTTTTGGCCCAGGCGGCCGGCGCGGCGGCGACGGTAATGATGATGGAAGAAACAAGCAGGGAAGGGAGGGCGCGGCGATGTGGCGAGGTCATGGGTCTCTTATCGGTAGCTGAGCTTGGTGGCTAGGAAATATCCACCCGCAAGCTTACCCGATAAGTTGGCACAGGAGCATTCAAGGCCGGCGGTTCCGGCGGTTCCAGCCCTGTCAGGGTAAAGCGCAGACCCTGCTGCGTGGCGGTATTGCTGCCGCCCGGCATTTTTTCCGCCAGCACGAAGCTGCTGGAGTTGCCATTGTTGGTGAGCACGAAGCTGTAGCTGATATAGCCTTCCCACACGCACACCGCGCCGGTCTTGCAGCGGCTGTCGTTGACGCGTTCCAGTTTCAGAGTGGCGGTGGGGGTCAGCGCCACGCTCTGGCCGGCGCTCAAGGTATAGGTGGCGCTCTTGCGCTGCGGCGCTGGCGTCGGCGCCGGCGCATCCCCGCCGCCATTCTGCGCCACCACGCTGCATGCAACAATGCCGAAACCGGCGAAGGCGGCAAGTAAGCTGATGATTCTGAGCTGCATATTCATTCTCCTCTACGGATTAAAATATTAGCTAAAACACATCAAGCGCGGCGCACGCGTGAAAATGGGGTCAGGGTTAATTATTTAATTAACCCTGACCCCATTTTCGGGTGCTGCTGTGTTACCTGTGTTACCTGTGTTACACGTAGGCGGCGAGCGCGCCTTTCATTTTTTTCAGCGCGGCCGCTTCGATCTGGCGGATGCGCTCGGCGGAGACGCCGAATTCGTCAGCCAGCGTGTGCAGCGTGGCGCCGGAGCCGTCGTCGTTGGCCAGCCAGCGGGCTTCGACGATGCGGCGCGAACGCGGATCGAGCTTGCCCAGCGCCGTTTCCAGGCCTTCGGAATGCAGACGCGTCACTTGCTCGGCTTCCAGCACGCGGGTCGGCTCGCTCTGCTCGGAGGACAGGTAGGCGATCGGGGCGAACTTGTCGTCCTCGTCGTCGGTCGGCGATTCGAGCGCGATGTCGCGGCCGCTGAGGCGGGTTTCCATCTCGATCACTTCTTCGCGCTTCACGTCCAGCAGCTTGGCCAGCTGGTCGATCTGCGCCGGGGACATGGCGTCCAGGCCGGTCTTGTGGCTGCGCAGGTTGAAGAACAGCTTGCGCTGGGCCTTGGTGGTGGCCACTTTGACCAGGCGCCAGTTCTTCAGGATGTATTCGTGGATTTCAGCCTTGATCCAGTGCATGGCATACGACACCAGGCGCACGCCCTGGTCCGCGTCGAAGCGCTTGACGGCTTTCATCAGGCCGATATTGCCTTCCTGGATCAGGTCGGCGTGCGGCAGGCCGTAGCCCAGGTAGCCGCGCGCGATCGAAACCACCAGGCGCAGGTGCGACAGCACCAGCTCCTGCGCGGCGCCCAGGTCGTTGTTTTCCTTCAGGTTGCGGCCCAGGCGCTTTTCGTCTTCAGGCGTGAGCATAGGCAGGCGGTTGACCGCCGAAATGTAGGCGTCCAGGTTGCCCAGGTTGCCAGTGAATCCCAGTCCCAGTGCCATGGCATTTTTATTGGATGGTACCAATGCGGCAGGTGCGGTCATCATAGTCATTTTTTGTTCCCTCGCTCGTCGAACACGGAATGTTTCGGATTCTTGCATCTTGCTTGACACTTCTTAAACTCAGCTTAATCTTGCTTTCAAGCATGAGATGAGGTATCGATGGGCATATATTAGCACTCTCAATCGGTGAGTGCCAATCGCCAGTTGCAATGCCCCTGATAGCGGTAATGCTATGGGCTGATTCTAGTCGATGGCTTTTGGCAAAGGCGCGGCTATCCGCGTTGTATTTGCGAAACGTCAATATGCATAGGATAGCCGGGGGAGGCGGCGGGGACTGTGCGTGAACGCACTTTCGGCGGGTTACGGGCTGCGCCCTAACCCGCCCTACGATGGACGTTGTAGGGCGGGTTAGCGCTGCGCGCGTAACCCGCCGTAACTCAGTTCAGGCGGGCCAGATGGCGCTGCACCGACAGCACGGCGCCGATCAGGCCCAGCGTGGCGGACACGGCCAGCAGGCCGGCCATGGGCAGCGGCTCCAGCGGGGCGAGCTGGAATTCGGAGGCGTACAGGCGGGCGAACTCGGCAATGGCCTGGTTCAGCGGCTGCAGCGCCAGCGCCACCGCGCCCAGCGCCACGCCGCCGGCGCACAGGCCGAGCAGGGCGCCGGTGTAATAGAAGGGGCGGTGGATGAAGGTGTCGGTGGCGCCGATCAGCTTGGAGACCAGGATTTCCTCGCGCTGCGTCAGCACCTGCAGGCGGATGGTGTTGAATACCACCGCCACCACCACGGTGCCCAAGGTGGCCGCCAGCAGCAGCAGGGCCAGCTTGAGCACGCCGATCAGCGCGGCCAGGCGCTTGACCCAGGCCGAGTCGATCTGCACCGTGTCCACGCCGGGCAGGGCGCGCATCTGTTCGGCCAGCAAGTCCACGTCCAGGCCGGCTGCCGCGCTGCGGAAGGCGTCCAGCTTGACGATGTAGCTGTCCGGCAGCGGGTTTTCACCCAGGGTGGCGATCACGTCCGACAGGCCGCTCTTGCCTTTCAGGTTGTCCAGCGCCTTTTCGCGCGGCACGAAGATGATCTTGGCGTCCTTCATCAGCTCGCGCAGCGGCGTGGCCAGCGCGGCCGATTGCTCGCGCGAAACGTCCTGTTTCATGAACAGGCTGATTTCGGGATCGACCGACATCTGCTCGGACAGGGGGCGCACATTGTCCAGCAGCGTCAGCCCCATGAAGGGCAGCGCCAGGGCGATGGCCACCACCAGGATGTTGAACAGGAAACTGCCGGGCGCCTTGCGCAGGTGCACCAGCGCCGCGCCGAGGGCGAAGCCGTGTTGACGGAACCAGCTGGTCATGCGGCCTCCTCCTGCGCGGCTGCGTCGCCGGCGCCGTGCAGCTGGCCCTGTTTCAGATGGATCACGCGCGCCGCGCCGGCCAGCACCTGGTCGTCGTGGGTGGAGATCAGGCACGTCACGCCCACCGAGTGGAAGGCGCGCAGCGCCTCCAGCACGCGGTCGGCGCTGGCGCGGTCCAGGTTGGCGGTCGGCTCGTCGGCCAGGATGATCTGCGGGCGGTTGACGATGGCGCGCGCGATCGACACGCGCTGCTGTTCGCCGCCGGACAGGGCCAGCGGCGAGGCGCTGGCGCGCTCGCCCAGGCCCACCTTGTCGAGCGCGGCGCGGGCGCGCTGCTCGGCTTGCGCGCGCGGCTGGCCGGTCACCAT
Organism: Pseudoduganella sp. UC29_71; assembly: GCF_042693265.1. Classification (NCBI taxonomy): domain Bacteria; kingdom Pseudomonadati; phylum Pseudomonadota; class Betaproteobacteria; order Burkholderiales; family Oxalobacteraceae; genus Pseudoduganella; species Pseudoduganella sp. UC29_71. Next base: position 262,736 of record NZ_CP170549.1, read on the forward strand.
CAGCGGCATCATCACGTTGGCGAGGATGGAGCGGTCGGTGAGCAGGCGCTGTTCCTGGAAGATCAGGCCCAGGTTGCGGCGCAGGAAGGGCACGCCGGCCGGCTTCAGCTTGCCGATGTCCTGGCCGTTGACGATGACCTTGCCGGAGCTGGGGCGCTCCATGGCGGCGATCATCTTCAGCAGGGTGGACTTGCCGGCGCCGGACGGGCCGGCCAGGAACACCAGTTCGCCCTTGTTGACGGTCAGCGACACGTCGCGCAGCGCGGTGGCGTCGGCCGAGTATTGTTTGCTAACGTGCTGGAATTCGATCATGGGCGCGCGCTGTCCTTATCCGTTATCCGAGCAGGGCTTCGACGAATTCCGTGGCGTTGAACGGCTGCAGGTCCTCGATGCGCTCGCCGATGCCGATGAAGTACACCGGCACCGGGCGCACGCGGGCAATGGCCGCGATGACGCCGCCCTTGGCCGTGCCGTCCAGCTTGGTGATGATGAGGCCGCTCAGTTGCAGCGCGTCGTCGAAGGCTTTCACCTGCGCCAGTGCGTTCTGGCCGGTGTTGCCGTCGATTACCAGCAGGGTTTCGTGCGGCGCGCCTTCCAGGCCCTTGCCCAGCACGCGCTTGACCTTTTTCAGCTCTTCCATCAGGTGCAGCTGGGTCGGCAGGCGGCCGGCGGTGTCGATCATGACCACGTCGATGCCCTTGGCCTTGGCCGACTGCACCGCGTCGTAGGACACGGCGGCCGGGTCGCCGGACTCCTGCGAGATGACGGTGACGTTGTTGCGCTGGCCCCACACCATCAGCTGCTCGCGGGCGGCGGCGCGGAAGGTGTCGCCGGCGGCCAGCAGCACCGACTGGCCGTGGCCCTGCATGTGCTTGGCCAGCTTGCCGATGGTGGTGGTCTTGCCGGCGCCGTTGACGCCGGAAATCATCATCACCAGCGGCTGGTGGCGGCCCAGCTCGAACGGCTTTTGCAGCGGCGCCAGCAGCTCGATCATCAGGGTTTTCAGCGCGGCCTTCACGGCAGCCGCGTCCAGCAGCTTGTCTTCCTTGACCTTGCGCTTGAGCGCGTCGAGCAGGAATTCGGTGGCGTCGATGCCGGCGTCGGACATCAGCAGCGCCGCTTCCAGCTCGTCGTACAGGTCGTCGTCGATCTTGGCGCCGACAAACAGCACGGACAGGTTGGCGGAGGTCTTGGACAGGCCGGCTTTCAGGCGCGCCATCCAGTTCGGCTTGTCTTGCTCGGCGCCGGGGGCGGTCAATGGGGCTTGCGTGGCCGGCAGCAGCGTGCCGGCAGCGTCGGCGGCAGGCGCCGGGGCGTCCGTTGGCGCGGGGGCGGCTGCCGTGGGCAGGACGGGAGGAGTCTCAGGCTGGACAGGTTTTTTCTTGAAGAAGCTAAACATTGGTGTGCGGTAGAGGGCTTCAAGCGAAGGTCCGGCGGCGCCGGACGGGGAAATCTGCCGGTATTCTACCAGAGCGCGGGCGGCCAGCCGCGGCGGGGTTGTCCGATCATTAACCGGTCATGGCGCGATCATCAACCGATCGGCAAGGCCTGGGTGCGCACGCGCACGCGCCAGTCGGCGATGCCGCCGCCGATTTCGGCCAGCTGGAACACGCGCACGAAGGCAGGCGGACGCTTGCGCAGGGCCGAGCAGTTGCCGCCGGCCCAGATTTCCACCGTGTCCGGCAGGCGCGCGCGCAGCTCTTTCAAGCCGTCCAGCGCCTGGCGCGGGTTCATGGACGCCGACAGCGACAGCGCCACGATGTCCACGCCCAGGCTGCGGGCGGCGTCGGCAATGTCGGGCACCGGGGTCTGGATGCCGAGCGAGATGGCGTGCGCGCCTTCGGCGGCGAACAGGGCCTCGGCCATCAGCAGGCCCAGGCCGTGGCGTTCCTGCGGCAGCGTGGTCAGCAGGATGCGCGGGCGCGGTGCGCCGTTGTGGTTGGCGTTCGCCTGCGGCACCGAGAAAATCGCGCTACGCATCACCATCTGCAGCGATTCGGCAAACAAATGTTCTTCAAACACGGCGAAGCGGCCCGAGGCCCAGGCGTCGCCCACCATCACGGTCAGCGGCGTCACGAGGTCGATAACGAAGCTTTTCAAGCCCATCACCAGCAGCGCCTGCGACAGCTTGCGGCGCAGCGCGTCCATCTGGTGCGCCTTGCACAAGTCGAGGTAGACCTGCAGTTCGGGGTGTTGGGCGCGGCTGCGCACCTTGTTGCTGTCGGCCGCCTTCTCGGCCAGCGCCTGCAGCTCTTCCGGGCTGTACTGGATGACTTTGCCGGGGCGGAAGCCGAGGTCGATCAGGCGTTTGACCAGGCGCAGCTTGACCACTTGTTCGGTCGGGTAGACGCGCTCGCCGAACGGGTCGCGCAGGGGCTGCGGGAAATCGTAACGGCGCTCCCAGACACGCAAGGTCTCTTTGGCCACGCCGGTGTCGCGCTCAACGTCGCTGATGGTACTGGGGACTGTCAAAGAGGGGGCCTCAGTGTTCATTTTGCCTAAGCGGCCACGTGTTCGGGGGGGCCGCGCTTTCTATGCGCAGGGGGCTGGTGCCCATGTGCGAACTGCATTCTACATTCGTTTCGGTAGAGAAAGTGACACGTGCCCGGGGGCGTTTTCGCCCGAAACTTCCCTATGGCTACCCTTGTCCACGACACAGTTGAGCCAGCCCGAACAATGCACTCGATTCCGCCGCCAGCGATGGTTTTGTCATAGACAAAAAAAGTCGGCCAATTGAAAAAAATTTCTGGAAGTGTTGTATCGGGGAGGCGGGATGGGAGCAGGTCAAAGCGGACTCGTTAGCTAAACGATACGCCAGCCGCTGCCGCCGTCAAGGGGCGCACGCGAGCCGCCGTACATTCTACTGTGGATATTACTTATAACTAACAAGTCCGAGCAAGATTGGCGGGTTTGCTGTATAAATAATGCTGTTTGGTTCAGCTTGCAGTTCCGTCTACAGGTGCACACTGGACGATTCATAACACTTGCTGGATTAGCAAACGGCCAGTATAGTGCCGCCTCCAGAGCCAAACGCTCTGTGACAAGCCGGCAACAACGAGCGGCAGCCTATATAAGTGACGCGTTTCTTATCCGAAATCGCAGTGTGGCAATCGGGGATTGCCCTCACAAATAATAAAGTGTGGTGCCTGCGAAGCGGGCGCCGACAAGCACAAGAATTGAGCCGTGGTTCCAGCTTTACCCATTTATGCAACACAAACTGAAGGAAACTCGTAATGAAAAAAACTCTGATCTCCATCGCAGTTCTGGGTGCAATGAGCAATGCAGCTTTCGCCCAATCGAACGTCACCATCTACGGTATCGTTGATGCCGGCCTGGTCTCCGAGCGTGGCGGCAAAGCAGGTAACGTAACGAAGGTAAGCAGTGGTGTTGCCAATACTTCCCGTATCGGCTTCCGTGGTACCGAAGACCTGGGTGGCGGCCTGTCCGCAGTGTTCCTGCTGGAATCGGGCTTCGCAGCCGACACCGGCGTGGGCGACGCATCCGGCCTGTTCCAGCGCCAGTCGTACGTAGGCCTGGTGTCGAAAGAAGCCGGCTCGCTGACCCTGGGCCGCCAGTACACCCCGCTGTACAACGCCCTGGTGCAAGTAGCCGACCCATTCCAGGCTGGCCTGGCTGGTTCCGCCAAGAACCTGTTCTCCGCTTCGGGCGCCAGCGTGCGTATCTCGAACTCGGTTAACTACAAGACCCCAACCTACAACGGCTTCAGCGGCGAACTGCAATATGGCGTAGGCGAGCAAGCCAAAGCCGACGCCGGCCGTCAACTGGGCGCATCGCTGGCCTACGCCAACGGTGCTCTGAACGCGCGCCTGGCTTACAGCGCACGCAACAACGACACCGCCACCGCAGGCCTGCCAGTGGTGAACCGCGACTACGCGCACAACACCCTGTTCGCTGCCAACTACGACTTCCAGGTTGTAAAAGGCTACTTCGCGTACGCAAAAGACAAGGGTCCAACCTCGTCCCCGCTGCCTAACCCAACCGCCTACACCGCTACCGCCGTGGCCGCTTCGACCGACAGCGACACCATGCTGATCGGCGCAACCGCTCCTATCGGCGGCGCAGGCACCCTGATCGCTTCGTACATCCGCAAGGACGACAACGAACTGGCGAACCGCGATGCTGACCAGTGGGCACTGGGCTACTCCTACGCTCTGTCGAAGCGCACCAGCACCTATGTTGCTTACGCCAAGATCAAGAACAAGCGCGGCGCCAGCTACACCGTTGGTAACAACGCTGAAGCCGGTACGGGCGACAAAGCATTCAACGTCGGCATCAAGCACACCTTCTAATTCCGCCTGAACGGAGTTAAATGCTGAGAACGGCGGCCTGCGGGCCGCCGTTTTTTATTCCGGTGCTAAAATTGCGCCCATGAAAATTGCTCACCAAATCGCCTGTTTCTCCCTGCTGGCCGCCAGTGCCGCGATTGCCGCGCCGAAGGCGGCCACCAAGCCTGCCGCCGGCGGCTTGCCGCGCTACGGCATGGCAGTGTATTCGGACCTGTGCGTGCACCCGGAAAGCGGTGAATTCGGCGGCCAGCGCATCAGCGTGCAGCGCTTTGCCGAAGTCGATACGGTGATTTATGAATTCACGGCAGGCGGCTTGAGCTGGCCGCTGGTGGCCGGCGACGTGAATATCGACCCGCAAGGCAGGCAGATGTATTTCACGGTGCAGGTGGACGAGGAAGAGCGCACCATTAGCGGCAAGTTCCAGGACAAAGGCGACACCTTGGTGCTCGATGGCGGCTATTGCGGCCAGCCGGATGTGCCGTCCAGGCTCAGGAAGGTCAAGGATTTCGGGCGCGCGGCACCGGTCTGCAAGCCGTGCCCCGCACCCAAGCCGGCCCCGCTGGAGCCGGAAGAGGAGGCGCCTGCCGTGCCGAAGATGCCGCACGAGGCGCCGGTCAAGCAGGCCGCGCCGCAGCCGCAGCAGGCTTGAGGCGCGGGCGGCGTTGCCAATGGCGGGTTACGCGTTCCGCTAACCCGCCCTACGTGCCACGTGGCTTATGCCTTGCGGGATGCTTCGGCGTTCTTGCGGATGGTTTCCAGCGTGGCGCCCGGCGTGATCAGGTTGCCGTCGTAGCGCAGTTCGATTACGGCAGGCAGGTTTTTGCCGCGCGTATGCTCCAGGGCGCGCTGTAGCGCAGGCGCGAACTGCGCCGTCTCCGTGACCACCTCGCCATGCGCGCCGTAGGCTTGCGCCAGGGCCGCGAAGTCAGGGTTGTGCAATTCGGTGCCCGACACGCGGCCCGGATAGTTCTTCTCCTGGTGCATGCGGATGGTGCCGAACATGCCGTTGTTGAACACGATGATGATCACGCCGGCCTGGTACTGCACGGCGGTGGCCAGCTCCTGGCCGTTCATCATGTACTCGCCGTCGCCGGCGAAGGTGATCACGGTGCGCGACGGATCGATAATCTTGGCCGCCACGCCGGCCGGCACGCTGTAGCCCATGGCGCCGCTGGTGGGCGCGAGCTGGGTGCGCATGCCGCCGTAGCGGTGGAAGCGGTGCGCCCAGGTGGCGTAGTTGCCAGCGCCGTTGGTGATGATGGTGTCGGCCGGCGTCAGCGCGTCCATGTCCTGCACCAGCTGCCACAGGTTCAGCGGGGCCTGGCCGTCCTGGAAGATGGGCGGCGGCTGCTGGAAGGCCAGGTAGTCGGCTTTGGCCTCGGCCACGCTGCCTTGCCAGGCCGACGCGTCCACCGGTTCCATGGCCGCCAGCATGGCGGCCACTTGCGGCATGCCGCTGGCGATCATCAGCTCGCCCTGGTAGACGCTGCCCAGTTCCTCCGGGCTGGCGTGGATGTGCACCAGGCGCTGCTGCGGTACGGGCGAGGACAGCAGCTCGTAGCCGCTGGTGGTCATCTCGCCCAGGCGCGGGCCGATGGCGATCAGCACGTCCGCATTCTTCACGCGCGCGGCCAGCTTCGGATTGATGCCGATGCCCACGTCGCCGACGTAATGCGGATGGTTGTTGTCGAGCAGGTCCTGGAAGCGGAAAGCGCAGGCCACCGGCAGCGCGTTGGCCTCGGCAAAGCGCTGCACGTCGGCGCACGCCTGCGCGTTCCAGCCGCCGCCGCCCAGCAGCACCAGCGGGCGCCTGGCCCCGGCCAGCATGGCGCGCAGCTGCGCCATCTGCGGCTGCGACGGCGCGCCCTGCGTGGGCTGGTAGCGGCCGGTGTCGGCCACGGCCGCCATGGTGGTCAGCATATCTTCCGGCAGGGCCAGCACCACGGGGCCGGGGCGGCCGCTGGTGGCCACCTGGAAGGCGCGCGCCATGTATTCGGGGATGCGGTCGGCGCGGTCGATCTGCGCCACCCACTTCGCCATCTGGCCGTACATGCGGCGGTAATCGATCTCCTGGAACGCCTCGCGGTCCATGAAATCGCCGCCCACCTGGCCGATGAACAGGATCATGGGCGTCGAGTCCTGGAAGGCCGTGTGCACGCCGATGGACGCATTGGTGGCGCCCGGGCCGCGCGTGACGAAGCAGATGCCGGGCTGGCCGGTCATCTTGCCGTAGGCCTCGGCCATGAACGCCGCGCCGCCCTCCTGGCGGTTGATGATGAAGCGGATGCCGGATTCATGCAGTGCGTCGAGCACATCGAGATAGCTTTCGCCGGGCACGCCGAAGGCGGTATCGACGCCATGGATCTTCAGGGCGTCCACCAGTATCTGGCCACCGGTGCGGGAGGGATGCGTCATGGTCTGACCTTTAAGGAAAGTGATGCGGCATTCTACGGCCAGCCCCGGCGCGCGGCTTTTGAAATGGCGACATCAAATTTCCAAAATGGGGTCAGGGTTAGTTTTTTTGTTGCAAAAACTAACCCTGACCCCATTTTTTTGGCGAGGGGGCGGCGTGGTACAATATGCGTTGAAGCAAGCCAGACAGCCGCTGGCCGATGCAGCAATGCGGAGGCGGGAGGAAGGTCCGGACTCCATAGAGCGGGGTGACGGTTAACGGCCGTCCGCTGAAAGCCTTTCGGGGTATAAGGCGAGGAATAGGGCCACAGAGACGAGCGTATTAAGTTACGGTGAAACGCGGTAACCTCCACCTGGTGCAATTTCAAATAGGCACGCGATGATGCTGCTCGCGGAGCGTGCGGGTAGAAAGCTTGAGCGCTGGAGTAATCCAGCGCCTAGAGGAATGGCTGTCATAGCGCAGACCCGCAAGGGCGAGCGCCGTAACAAAATCCGGCCTATCGGCTTGCTTCAACTGAATACACCGTTTTGCATGGGGACATGCCGATGAAACGATACATCCTGGCGCTCGACCAGGGTACCACCAGCTCGCGCGCCATCCTGTTCGATCACCAGGGCCTCATCCACGGCAGCGCGGCGCTGGAATATCCGCAGCATTATCCCCATCCCGGCTGGGTCGAGCACGATCCCAACGAAATCTGGAACAGCCAGCTCACCGTGGCCCGCAAGGTGCTGCACGACCACCACGTCGATGCGCAGCAGGTGAGCGCCATCGGCATCGCCAACCAGCGCGAGACCACCGTGGTGTGGGACCGCAAGACCGGCGAGCCGATCGCGCCCGCCATTGTCTGGCAGGACCGCCGCACGGCCGATATCTGCGACCAGCTGCGCGCCGACGGCAAGGCCAGGCTGATCGCCGAGTGCACCGGCCTGGAGCTGGACGCCTACTTCTCCGCCACCAAGATCAAATGGCTGCTGGACCATGTGCCCGGCGCGCGCGAGCGCGCCCGCCACGGCGCGCTGGCCTTCGGCACCATCGATTCCTGGCTGGCGTGGAAGCTGTGCGGCGTGCACGTGACCGACGTCAGCAACGCTTCCCGCACCATGCTGTTCAACATCCACCTGATGCGCTGGGACGCCGACCTGCTGGCGCTGTTCGATATTCCCGAGCAGATGCTGCCGCAGGTGGTGTCGTCCAGCGAGGAAGTCGGCATGACGCGCGCGGCGCTGTTCGGCCGCGAGATCCCCGTGGCCGGCATCGCCGGCGACCAGCAGGCCGCCACCTTCGGCCAGGCCTGCCATGCGCCGGGCATGGTCAAGAACACTTACGGCACCGGCTGCTTCATGCTGATGCACGCCGGCCGCCAGGCGGCCGTGTCGCACAACCGCCTGCTATCCACGGTGGGCTGGCGCGTGGACGGGCGCACCGATTACCTGCTCGAAGGCAGCGTGTTCATGGGCGGCGCCACCGTGCAGTGGCTGCGCGACGGGCTGGGCATCATCAAGCAGTCGGGCGACGTGGAGGCGCTGGCGAACAGCGTGCCCGACAGCGACGGCGTGCTGCTGGTGCCGGCCTTCACCGGCCTGGGCGCGCCGCATTGGGATCCGTACGCGCGCGGCGCCCTGATGGGCATGACGCGCGGCACCACGGCGGCGCACATCGCGCGCGCGGCGGTGCAAGCGATCGCCTACCAGAGCGCCGAGCTGCTGGCGGCCATGCAGAAGGACGTGGCCGCGTCGCACCGTTCGATCCCCGTCACCGAGGTGCGCGCCGACGGCGGCGCGGCGCGCAACGATTTGCTGATGCAGTTCCAGGCCGACCTGCTGGGTGTGCCCGTGGTGCGGCCGAAAGTGACGGAAACCACGGCGCTGGGCGCGGCCTACCTGGCCGGCCTGGCGGTCGGCTTCTGGGATTCGACAGAGGAAATCGCGGCGCAGTGGCAATGCGAACGCCGCTTCGAGCCGGCCATGGGCGCCGACCAGCGCGCCGCATTGCTGGCGCGCTGGTCGCGCGCGGTCGAGCGCGCCAAGGGCTGGGACGCGCCGCTCTGACCGCGCGCGCCGGGCCTAGCCGCCCATGAGCGGCAGGAAATTCTTGCTGAGCGGGACCGTGACGGCCGCCAGCAGGGTTTGCAGCGTGATCAGCGCCGCCATCAGGCGCGTGTCGCCGCCCAGCTGCTTGGCCATGATGTAGGCGTTGGGCGCGGTCGGCAGGGCACAGTAGAAGGTGGCCGCCAGCGCCACCGGGCCGGACACGGCGAGCAGCACGCACACCTTGGCCGCCACCAGCGGCAGCGCCACCAGCTTGAGCAGGGAGGCCCAGCCCAGCGCCACCGGCCGCAGCCCCTGCAGCGAGAACACCAGCCCGCTGCCCACGCACACCAGCCCCAGGCACAGCGCGGCCTTGCCGAGGATGTCGAGCGTGTTCATCAGCGGCAGCGGAATGGTGATGCTGGACAGGCTCACCAGCATGCCGGCCAGCGTGGACAGGATGATGGGATTGCGCGCCAGCGTCCGGGCGATCTGGCGCAGGTCGGCCTTGCTGCCGCTCCACCACGACAGCGCGATGATGGATACCACGTTCACCACCGGCAGGCACAGCGCCAGCGACAGCATCACCAGCGCCGCCGTGCCGGCGTCGAAGAACAGCGACGACACGGCCAGTCCGAAATAGGTGTTGGGCCGCATCGCGCCCTGCACCACGGACGAGCGGCTGGCCGCGGGCAGGCCGCGCGCGCCCAGCATGGCCAGCAAGGTGACGCCGATGATGATGAAGGTGGGCAGCAGCGTGGCCAGCGCCAGTTCGCCCACCTGGCTGCCGGCAAAGCTGAGCCGCGCCGTGCCGGCGAACAGCAGGGCGGGGAAGGCGATGTTGTAGGAGAACTTTTCGATCGACGGGAAGAAGGCCTCCGGCAGCCACTCGTAGTGGCGGATGGCCACGCCCAGCAGGATGATCAAAAAAACGGGAATGATGGATGCGAGCATGTCAGTCTGCCGAGATGCCCGACGGCCCGATGCGCCGGGCGTTAGGCGTGTTGGAAATGCGGATACGGATCAGGTGCCGTGCCGGATCGGTGTAGCCGGCGCGGCCGTGCAGCGTGCGGTGGTTGTCCGCCCATAGCAGGGTGTCGTCCGGCAGGCAGCGGTCGAAGCGCGGGGCGCGCCGTTCGACGATGTCGTTCAGCAGTTCCAGCGCGGCGCTGAGCTGCGGCGTGGCCAGGTCGGGCCGCGCTGCCAGTCCCTTGACGATGGAGTCGTAGCGCCAGCGCATCGCCAGCCCGCCCTCCAGCGTGAACACCGGTGCCAGATGATACTCGACTTGCTGCTCGCTTGCTGCGTACACCGACGGCACGCGGAAGGGCACCGGCTGCGTGCACAGCAGGCGGTAGGCGTCGCGCCCGGCGCTGGTCTTGTTCAGCTCGGCCACGATGTCTTCGATGTCGATCAGCAGCGAGGCGCCGCCGTTGCAGCGCGCCGCGTTCACCACGTACAGCAGGAACTGCTCTTCGGGCATGGGGTAAAAGGACGAGTCGGTGTGCATGTCGGCGCCGCCCACGCGTTCGGAGAAGGTCACAAAGCGCGCCTGCGCCGCTTCGCCCGGCGCGGCGGCGCTGCGGGCGCGCACGTCCCAGGCCACGCGCCGGGTGCGCTGGTCGGTGGAAGTGGGGTAGCCCTGGCTCAGCGCGATGGCGTACAGCACCGCGTTGCGGCGCGCCTCGTCCAGGCCGTCCAGGCCCAGCCCGGTGATCGCCAGGCCGCGCGCCTTGCGCTGCGCCATCGCCTGGGCCAGGCGCTGCAGCGTGGGGATGGCCAGCAGCTTGCGCCGCAATGCTTCCTCGTCCGGATGCGGGTAGAAGCCGTTGCCGTTGAAATCGTCGAAGTGCTGCGCGACCAGGGCGTGGATGGCGTCCAGATCCTCACCCCAGGAAAAGTTGCGTTTAACGATGGAAATTTTGCCGGATTGTTCGATGGACGTCAGCATGGCGGGCTCCTCATGAATATTGCCACATGGCAACTATATACGAGTATTGCTTACTAACGGGAAATATTGCAAGCTTTTTTGCTGCATCGCAGCAATTCACAATTCCGGACACGATTTCAGTCTGCCGAGCTATTGTGGGAACTACGTAGTTCAAACTTTATTTTGACCAAAAGCACTCTTTTGGTAGAGCCTTCAGCAAAAAATATTGCGATGCAGTATCATATTTCCACCAAGAAAAATATTTGTCAAAGGAATAAAAATATGAATTGGCTGCGCGAACGCAAGCTATCGACCAAGCTGGGCCTGGCCTTCGCTTCGGTGCTGGCGCTGACAGTGTGTGTCGGCGTGTTTTCCATCCTCAAACTGGCCGAAGTGAACCGCACGGCCAATGAACTGTCCTCGCGCTGGATGCCGAGCATGCGCGTGATCCAGGACATCAAGTCGCAGATTGCGCGGGTGCGCACGCGCGAATTCCAGTACATCATTTCGACCGAGCAGGCCGACATGGACAAGTACGACAAGGTGATCGCCGCCGACCTGGTGGACCTGGGCAAGATGCAGGCCGAGTACGTGCAGCTGCTGGCCACGCCGGAAGAGAAGGAAATGTACGCCGCCTTTGTCTCCATGTGGGAGCGCTACATGGCCGAGGACGTGAAAATCCGCGCCGCCGCCCGCGCCAACGACGACGCGGCAGCCAAAGCGCTGATCCGGGGCGAATCGAACAAGCTGATCGTGGCCTTGCGCGGCCAGGTGGACAAGCTGGTGGCGCTGTACGGCGCCGGCGGCACCCAGGCCGCGCAGGACGGCGAGCGCCTGTACACGTCGGCGCGCAGCTGGATTATTTCGCTGCTGGCGGCCAGCGTGGTGCTGGGCGCGCTGGGCGCGGCGCTGATCACGCGCTGGCTGATGCGCCGCCTGGGCGGCGAGCCGGACTACGCGGCGCAGATCGCCAACCGCATCGCCGCCGGCGAATTGTCGGTGGAGGTGCACACGGCGCCGGGCGACAACCGCAGCCTGCTGTATGCCATGAGCAGCATGCGCGCCAGCCTGGCGCACATAGTCGGCCAGGTGCGCGTGGCCACCGACACCATCGCCAGCGCCTCGGACCAGATCGTGGCCGGCAACCTGGACCTGTCGGCGCGCACCGAGCAGCAAGCCAGCTCGCTGGAGGAAACCGCCGCCTCGATGGAAGAGCTGACCTCGACCGTCAAGCAGAATTCGGCCAGCGCGCGCCAGGCCAACCAGCTGGCGCTGACCGCCTCGGGCATCGCTGAAAAGGGCGGCGCCGTGGTGGGGCAGGTGGTGGAAACCATGGGCAGCATCAATGCCTCGGCGCGCAAGATCGTGGACATCATCGGTGTCATCGACGGCATCGCGTTCCAGACCAATATCCTGGCGCTGAACGCGGCCGTGGAAGCGGCGCGCGCCGGCGAGCAGGGCCGCGGCTTTGCCGTGGTGGCGTCGGAAGTGCGCAACCTGGCGCAGCGCTCGGCCGCTGCCGCCAAGGAAATCAAGGTGCTGATCGGCGACTCGGTGAACCAGGTCGAAGCGGGCAGCATGCTGGTCAGCCAGGCCGGCGCCACCATGGAGGAAGTGGTGGTGAGCGTGCGCCGCGTGACCGAAATCATGAGCGAGATCACGCTGGCAGGCCAGGAGCAGAGCGCCGGCATCGAGCAGGTGAACCAGGCCATCGCGCAAATGGACAGCGTCACCCAGCAGAACGCCGCGCTGGTGGAGGAGGCCACGGCCGCGTCGCAAAGCATGAGCACCCAGGCGGTGGGACTGGCTTCGCTGGTGAGCATCTTCACGCTGGACGGCCACGCCGCGCCGCGCGCGCCGTCCGATGCGCAGCCCGGCCAGGCCCGGCAGCGGCGCGCTGCGCTGGCGCACAGCCTCGGCAAGGCCGCCTGAGCCGCGCGGCCCGGCGCCGCGCAGATCGGGTAATATCCGCCGTTATTATTAAAATAATGGCGGAGGAGACATGTTCAATGTGGAACTGGCGGCCATCGAAACGCTGTTCGATGCGCTGAGCGACGTGGCGTTTTTCGTCAAGGACCGCGACGGCCGCTACCTGGCCGCCAACCACACGCTGGTGCGGCGCTGCGGCTTGCGCAGCAAGCAGGAGCTGGCCGGCAAAACCGTGCTGGAGGTGCATCCGCGCTCGCTGGCGCAAACCTACATCGCGCAGGACCGCCAGGTGATCGAGCTGGGCTGCACCATCCGCCAGCACCTGGAACTGCATCTGTACCCGAACCGCCGCCACGGCTGGTGCCTGACGCACAAGGTACCGCTGCGCGACGAGGCGGGGGCCATCGTCGGCCTGGTCGGCACCTCGCACGACCTGGGGCTGGCGGACGACCATCACCCCGTGTACCGGCAGATCGCCGGCATCGCCAGCATATCCGCGAGCACTACCGCGAGCCGCTGTGCCTGAAGCAGCTGGCGCGCGACGCCGGCCTGCCGCTGGCGCGCGTGGAGCGCCTGTTCCAGCGCGTGTTCCATTACAGCCCGCGCCAGCTGCTGCTGCAGACGCGGCTGAACGGCGCGCTGGCGCTGATCGAATCCGGGCGCGCGCTTTCCATCGCCGAGATCGCCGCCGATTGCGGCTACACCGATCACAGCGCCTTCAGCCGCCAGTTCAAGGCGCTCACCGGGCAGACGCCCGTGCAGTACCGCGCCCAGTGCCGCGCGTCATCCGCCGGCCCCGCCGCCGCATCGCTGCTGGCAACGCTGGCGCCGCTGGCAAACTGATAGCTGTGGCTTTTCTGCGCCGGCCGCGCCGGCCCGCTGTGCCGATCCTCAGCCTGTTGCCGTTTAAATAGAGCGAATGGCTCCGTACGCCTGTTTTTGCTGTCATTCGGGAAATCTTGTGCCGCTAGTATTTCCTGGCCGGGGCGCTGTTCCGGCGACCTTATCGACCATAAAACAGGAGCGGTACACATGTCATTCCCAAGAAATGCAGCGGCCCTCGCAATATTGATCGCATCCGGCACAGCTGTCGCCGCCGACACCCATGACGCCGAGCATGCCCGCCTGCGCCAGGCGCCCATGCCGCATGCGCGCCAGAGCCTGCCGCCTTCGGCCGAGCAGAGCCGCTACAACCTGCCGGTGAGCAAGAAGCCGCGCTACGACCTGATGCCGCGCCAGCTGCGCAGCAGCGCGCCGGCCACTGCGGCCGGCACACTCGCCGCCACGCCTGAGTGCAAGGACATGGCGCGCATGGCCAGCTACAGCGGCGCGGCGCTGGCCGACTACCTGGCCGGCCTGCCGGACTACGAGTGCACCTACGGCCTGTTCTCGCTGGACGCGCAGCAGGCCGCCACCCTCTATTCGGCCACCAATATGAACGCGGTGGCCAGCCGCCTGGCGCAGGAAGCGGCCGGCTACAACGCCAGCAATATGAAGCTGGTGAACCTGGTGCTCTACCTGCGCGCCGGCTACTACCTGGCCGGCGCCGGCACCATGCCGGAACCGGCCGCCGCGCTGGCCGTGTCGCTGCGCGCGCCGATCAGGCAGCTGGCCGAGGGCGGCGCGCTGTACCAGCCGAACGCGGCCGCCGAAAGCACGGCGCTGGAAACCTTCAAGCTCATCACCAATCTGCACGACGAGCTGTACTACCTGCCCAGCGTGAAGTCTGTCCTCACCCGCTTCACCAACCGCAGCGGCTACCCGAACGCGGCCGAGGCGCTCAAGCAGAACAGCGCCGGCGGAGGCCTCACCGGCGCGCTGATGGTGCTGTTCTACGCGCACGGCCGTCCCGGCGGCGCCGACCTGCTGAAGGCCGACCTGTCCTACGCCACCGCGCTGAACACCTTCGTCACCGCCAACAAGGCGGCCCTGCTCAACAGCAACGCCGCCTACGAGCTGACCGACGCCGCCAACGAAGCGTTCCGCTTCATGCAGTACGCCGCGCTGAAGGCCGGGGTCAAGCCCATGGTGCAGAACACGCTGCAAACCAGCAGCATGACCGGCGCCGACAGCGGCCTGTGGCTGGCCGCCGCTTCCGCCGTGAAGTATTACGACAGCGCCGCCTGCGCCGAGTACGGTACCTGCAACTACGAGCAGCAGCTGGCCGATACCGTGCTCAAATACAGCCGCCAGTGCAGCCCCAGCCTGCGCCTGCGCGCGCAGGACATGACGGAGGCGCAGATGACCGAAGTGTGCACCGCCCTGCAGCAGGAGGAGGGCTATGTGCACGCCATGCTGCAAACCCAGCGCACCCCGGTGGCCAGCGACAACAACACCGCGCTGGAGCTGGTGGTGTTCGACGACTATAGCAATTACAGCAAGTACGCCGGCATCATCTACGGCATCGGCACCGACAACGGCGGCATGTACCTGGAGGGCAATCCGGCGCAGGCTGGCAACCAGGCACGCTTCATCGCGCACGAGGCGTCCTGGCTGCGGCCCGCGTTCAAGGTGTGGAACCTGGAGCACGAGTATGTGCACTACCTGGACGGCCGCTACAATATGTACGGCGATTTCGGCGCCTCCACCGCCGTGCCCACCGTGTGGTGGATAGAGGGCATTGCGGAATACCTGTCGCTCAAGAACGATAACCAGGTGGCCATCGACATGGCGAAAACGCGCACTTACCGCCTGAGTGAGATCTTCGGCAACACCTACAGCATGGGCGACTACACCAACCGCGCCTACCGCTGGGGCTATATGGCCACCCGCTTCATGATGGAAAAGCACCGCCCGGACGTGGACGGCATGCTGGCCAAGTTCCGGCTGGGCGACTACGCGCGTTATCAAACCGCTATCGGCCAGATCGGCACGGCCTACGACAACGAGTTCGCCGCCTGGGTGGACACGGCCACCACGGCCGGCCAGCCGCCGCTGCCGAACGACGATCCGGGCGCCAGCCTGCCGGCCTGCGCCTCGTCCAGCAACCTGGGCAAGAACTGCGCGGTGCGCAACCTGGCGTCCAGCTACCGGTCCTACTTCACGCTGATGCTGCCGGCCGGGGCGAAAAACCTGAAACTGGCCACCCGCAACGGCACCGGCGACGTGAATATGTACCTGGCGCTGGACCGCTGGCCGACGCCAGCGAATTACGACCAGCTTTCCGCCAAAGCGGGAAATGCGGAAGATATTGCGCTGGCTAATCCGACGGCAATGCGCTGGTATTACATTACGCTGGACGCGAAACAGCCGTTCACCGGCGTCACCTTAAGCGTAATGTACGAGTAAAAAGCCGCGCTTTGCGTATAATAAATACAGGTCAAGCCCGTCCCGCGCGGGCTTGAATTTGTCTATACAAGTTGTTGCAGTTGCAGTCAGAAGGAAATGTTCAGCACTGGTTTGATCCCAAGATTCCCCGTCCTGCCTGATCGCGCGCAAAGCGCGGCAGAGTGCCAAATCCCACAAAAAATCCCCACTCCGACCGTTGCGGCGTAGCCGCGCCAGCGCTGCCTGATGCTGTTGTCCATTTACTACTGAAGAGTTGTCATACGGCAACCTTATAATTCTTTTTCAATTTTTTCTTGACATCTTTTTCGTGCTGAGACTAGCTCCGGGCGCAGTGGGATTGATGAGGTAGCACTTTCACTATGCTGTGTAAGTCTCTAATTTCACGAAACATTTTTACTAGAGCCCGCATCAAGGATCGACGCTAAGTCCTTAATTTCATTAATAAAATCCACGTTTTCCCAATTGGAAACCGCTTGACCACTATCTTTCCATCCTCTAAAGTGGGCAACTGTGTGAAAAAGTGTAGTTTTGTGGGATTTTCAGACCGAGTTTTCTGTCCCTAATTAAAAAAGGTAATACGTGTTTCAAGGCGCTTCCGCGATCACTCTCGATGCGAAAGGCAGGATGTCCATCCCGGCCAAGCATCGCGACGCACTGGCTATCCAGTGCGAAGGACGCCTCACGCTTACCAAGCACCCCGATGGCTGCCTGCTGATGTACCCGCGCCACGTGTGGGAAGCCAAGCGCGACCAGATCGCCGCCTGGCCGATGTCGGCCCGCGGCTGGCAGCGCATTTTGCTGGGCAACGCCAGCGACGTGGAAATGGACTCGGCCGGCCGCATCCTGGTGGCGCCCGAGCTGCGCGACGCCGTCGGCCTGGGCCGCGAAGTGGTGCTGTCGGGCATGCTGACCCATTTCGAGATCTGGGACCCGGCCCGCCGTGCCGAAAACGAGCAAGCCACCATCGACGTCGGCATGCCCGACGCGCTTTCCGATTTTTCTTTCTAAGGCCCGCCCAAAATGACTTCAGTTGCGGTGCCAGAATTCCAGCATCGTACGGTGCTGCTAGACGAGGCGGTGGACGCGCTCCAGCTGGACGGCGAGCGCGCCAACGGCCTCTATATAGACGGCACTTTCGGCCGTGGCGGCCACAGCCGCCTGATCCTGTCGCGCCTGGGCGCGCAAGGCCGCCTGCTGGCCTTCGACAAGGACCCGCAGGCCATCGCCACCGCCGAACAAATCACCGACCCGCGTTTCCAGATCGTGCATGACAGTTTCGCCACCATGGCTTCCGCGCTGGCGGAACGGTCCATGCCCAAGGTGGACGGCGTGCTGCTGGACCTGGGCATCTCTTCGCCGCAGGTGGACGACGCCGCCCGTGGCTTCAGTTTCCGCAACGATGGTCCGCTCGACATGCGCATGGATACCACGCGCGGCATGTCGGCTGCGGAATGGCTGGCTACCGAAACCGTAGAGACACTGGAAAAGGTGATAAAAGAATATGGGGAAGAACGGTTTGCTTTTCAGATTGCAAAGGCGATTGTTGCTCGCCGGGCAGTCGAACCAATTTCAACCACACGACAGCTTGCCGGTATCGTGGCAGGGGCGGTCAAGACCCGTGAAAAGGGCAAGGACCCGGCCACCCGGACTTTTCAGGCTATCCGGATTTTCATCAATAAGGAACTCGAGGATCTTGAAGCCGGACTGACCCACGCCTACGACTGCGTGGCGCCCGGCGGCATCCTGGCCATCATCAGCTTCCACTCGCTGGAAGACCGCATGGTCAAGCGCTTCTTCGCGTCCAAGGCCAATGTGCCGCAGCCGGACCGGCGCCTGCCGATCCGCGCGGTGGACCTGCCGCAGCCGGAACTGAAGCTGCTGGCCAAGGTCAAGCCGTCCGACGCCGAAGTGGACGCCAACCCGCGCGCCCGCTCGGCGGTGATGCGCGTGGCGCGCCGCCTTCCTTACGACGACAAGGCGGCGGCGTGAGCTTCAAGATCAACATCGTCCTGGCGGCCCTGCTGGTCGGCTGCGCGCTCTCGCTGGTGAACGCGCAGTACCAGGCACGCCATCTGTTCATCGACCTGGAGCGCGCGCAGGCCAAGGCGCGCCAGCTCGACATCGACTGGGCGCAGCTGCAGCTGGACCAGTCCAAGCTGGGCAAGCACGCCCGTATCGAAGAAATCGCCCGCCGCGACCTGAACATGACGCAGCTGACGCCGAACCGCACGCAATACCTCACGCAAGGAGAGAAGTGATGCGCGCAGGCGGCGGAGCAAACAGCGCACGCGTGGCACGCTCGAAGGGCATGCCATTCTCGAAGAGCCCCATGCTGGCGGTGAGCCTGCCGCCATGGCGCTCGCGCGTGGTGCTGTTCGTGCTGTTCGCAGCGTTCGCCGCCCTGGCAATCCGCGCACTGTGGCTGCAGGGCGTGTCGACGCAGTTCCTGCAGAAGCAGGGCGAGAACCGCTACGCCTTCACCCTGGAGCTGCCGGCCACGCGCGGCAAGATCACCGACCGCAACGGCCAGGTGCTGGCTTCCTCCGTGCCCGTGAAAGCCATCTGGGCGATCCCGGACGACGTGCTGGCCGCGCCGCCTGAAAAAATCCGCGCGCTGGCGGCCCTGCTCGAGATGAGCGAAGGCGACCTGCGCAAGAAGCTCGATTCGGACCGCGACCTGGTCTACCTGAAACGCCAGGTGGAGATGGACGTGGCGGCCAAGATCGCCGAGCTGAAGATCGACGGCATCGAGGCGCGCAAGGAATACAAGCGCTTCTACCCGCAGGGCGAAGTGATGACGCACGTGGTGGGCTTTACCAACGTGGAGGACGTGGGCCAGGAAAGCATGGAGCTGGCGCAGCAGAAGACGCTGCAGGGCACCACCGGCAGCCGCCGCGTGATCAAGGACCGCCTCGGCCACATCGTCGAGGACATCGGCTCCATCCACGAGCCGCACGACGGCAAGGACCTGACGCTGTCGGTGGACAGCAAGATCCAGTACATCGCCTACACCCAGCTCAAAGGCGCGGTGGAGAAATTCAAGGCCAAGGCCGGCGGCGCGGTGGTGCTGGATGTGCACACAGGCGAAGTGCTGGCGCTGGCCAACTACCCGAGCTACGACCCGAACGACCGCCGTTCGCTGACCGGCGCGCAGCTGCGCAACCGCGTCATGACCGACACCTTCGAGCCCGGCTCCACGCTCAAGCCCATCACGGTGGCGCTGGCGCTGGACAGCGGCCGCGTGAACCCGAATTCCTATATCGACACCGGCGCCGGACGCTACACCATCCTGGACCGCACCATCAGCGACACCAAGGGCCACGGCGTGATCAACGTGTCGCAGATTATCGAAATGTCGTCCAACATCGGCACCTCGAAGATCGCGCTGAGCATGCCGGCCCAGGAGATGTGGGAGATGTTTACCAAGGTCGGTTTCGGCCAGCAGCCGAAGTGGGGCTTCCCCGGCGCGGTGGCGGGCCGCGTGCGGCCATATAAGTCCTGGCGTCCGATCGAGCAGGCCACCATGAGCTACGGTAACGGCATTTCGGTGTCGCTGATCCAGCTGGCGCGCTCCTACATGATGTTCGCCCGCAACGGCGACACCATTCCGCTGTCGTTCCAGAAGGTGACCGAGCCGCCGGTGGGCCAGCAGATCATCAAGCCCAAGACCGCCGAGCAGATGCGCGCCATGCTGGAGAACGTGGTCTCGGGCAAGGACGGCACCGCCAAGCAGGCACAGATTCCAGGCTACCGCGCGGGCGGCAAGACCGGCACCGCCTACAAGGTGGAAAACGGCCGCTACGCCATACCGCGCAAGTACATCGGCTCCTTCGTCGGCATGGTGCCGATGTCGAATCCGCGCTTCATCATCGCTGTCATGATCGACGAACCTACCCAGGGCGGCCACTTCGGCGGCCAGGTTGCAGCTCCGACTTTCGCCGCCGTTGCGGCCAATGCGTTGCGTTCCCTGAATGTGCCGCCGGATTCGTCCGTCACCGAAATCGTCATCCCTGCCGACGGCGGGGCGGACGTTATGTAATGAGCGCCATGACACCTAACGAAATCAGCAACTGGATCAAGCAGACGGCGCCCAGCGCGCAGCTGGCCTCCGACTCGCGCCGCGTAAAAGCGGGCGACGTGTTCTTCGCCTACCCGGGCGAAGGCAAGGACGGCCGCGCCTTCATCGCCGCCGCCGTAGCGCAGGGCGCCGCCGCCATCGTCTATGAAGAGCAGGGCGCCGAGGCCTGGCCATGGGACGCCTCGTGGACCTTGCCGCGCCTGGCGGTGAAGGACCTGAAGCGCCGCTCCGGTCCCATCGCGCACGCCTTCTACGGCTATCCGGACGCCAGCATGTTTACCGTCGGCGTGACCGGCACCAACGGCAAGACCTCGTGCGCCGTGTGGCTGGGCCAGGCGCTGAGCCGCCTGGGCGACCTGACCGCCGTCATCGGCACGCTGGGCGTGGGCATGTCCGCGCGCGCGCGGCGAAGTGGAGTTCGACCCCACCGGCTACACCACGCCGGACGCGGTGCTGCTGGCGCAGAAGCTGGCCGAAACGCGCGACCTGGGCGCCACTGCGCTGGCCATCGAAGTGACTTCCATCGGCCTGGACCTGGGCCGCACCGACGGCATGCACTTCGACGTGGCGCTGTTTACCAACCTCACGCGCGACCACCTGGACCACCACGGCAGCATGGAGGCCTACGAGGCCGCCAAGACCAAGCTGTTCGACAGCCCCGGCCTGCAAGCATCGGTGGTTAACCTGGACGACCCGATGGGGCGCCGCCTGGCCGACCGCATCACCGCGCGCAAGGACCGCGTGATCGGCTACACGCTGGCCGAGGCGGCCGAGCTGCCGGACCTGCCGGGCGTGGACATGCTGCGCGCCGGCCAGCTGCGCACCCGCAGCGCCGGCACCGAATTCCATCTCGACACGCCGCAAGGCAGCACCGTGGTGAAGACCCACCTGGTGGGCCAGTTCAACATCAGCAACGCGCTGGCGGTGCTGGGTGCGCTGCTGGTGAAGGGCGCCACGCTGCGCGCGGCCGTGGAAGCGATCGAAGGCCTGACGCCCGCGCCGGGCCGCATGCAGCAGATCGGCGGCAACGACGCGCCCATGGTGGTGATCGACTATGCGCACACGCCGGACGCGCTGGAGAAGACGCTGGAAACGCTGCGCAGCGTGGCGGCCGAGCGCGGCGGGCAGCTGTGGTGCGTGTTCGGCTGCGGCGGCGACCGCGATCCGGGCAAGCGCCCGCAGATGGGCCGCATTGCGCAGATCGCCGAGCACGTGCTGGTCACCAGCGACAACCCGCGCAGCGAAGAGCCGCACGCCATTATTGAACAGATTATCGCGGGCATGGACGTGCACCATCCCACTTCCGTATTCCAGGCGGTGGACGACCGCGCAGCAGCCATCCTGTACGCCATCAAGCATGCCGCCAAGCCGGACGTGATCCTGTTGGCAGGGAAGGGCCATGAGCCCTACCAGGAAATCAAGGGCCGCAAGATTCCGTTCTCGGACGCCGACCACGCGCAGCTGGCGCTGTCCGCCCGCCTCACCATGATGAGGACCAATTGATGCAAGCAACACTGGCCCAGCTGCTCACTGCGATTCCAGGCGCGACCTTCGTGCCTGGCGCCGTGCATGGCGCCGCCAATGCCGCCAATGCCGCTGCCCCGGCCGCCAATCCGGCTGCGGCTGGCGCGGTTTCTTTCGACGGCGTTTCCACCGACAGCCGCAGCGCGCCTGCCGGTTCGCTGTTCGTCGCCCTGCGTGGCGAGAACTTCGACGCGCACGACTTCCTGCTGGATGGCCCGAGCGCGGTGGCGTCCAAGGGCGTGGCCGCCGTCGTCGCCGAGCGCCTGCCCGCAGGCTGGACGCTGCCGGCACTGCTGGTGCCGGACACGCTGGCCGCCCTGGGCCGCATTGCCAACTACTGGCGCAAGCAGTACGCGCTGCCCGTCATCGGCGTCACCGGCAGCAACGGCAAGACCACCGTCAAGGAAATGATTTCCGCCATCCTGGCAGCGGCGCACGGCGAAGACGGCCGCCTGGCCACGCGCGGCAACCTGAATAACGAGATCGGCGTGCCGCTCACGCTGTTCCGCCTGTCCGCCGCGCACCAGTCGGCGGTGATCGAAATGGGCATGAACCACCCCGGCGAGATCGGCCGCCTGAGCGCCATCGCCGAGCCGACCATCGCCATGGTGAACAACGCCCAGCGCGAGCACCAGGAATTCATGCATACCGTGGAAGCGGTGGCGCGCGAGAACGGCGCCGTGCTGGCCGGCCTGGCCGCCGACGGCGTGGCCGTGTTCCCGCAGCACGACGAGTTCACGCCCATCTGGCGCGAACTGGCCGCCGGCCGCCGCACGCTCACCTTCGGCCTGAGCAAGGAAGCCAACGTCTCCTGCACCTACCGCGCGGGCGACTTCGGCAACCAGATGTTCATCACCGTGCACGAAGGCGATGGCGCCGCAGCAGCCGAGCCGCTGCAGTTCTACGTCGCCCTGCAGGCCGCGGGCGACCACAACGTGCTGAACGCGCTGGCCGCCGTGGCCTGCACCTACGCCGCCGGCATCAGCGCCGAGCACATCAAGCTGGGGCTGGACACCTTCGCGCCCGTCAGCGGCCGCCTGCAAAAGAAGGCCGCCGTGAACGGCGCCGTGGTCATCGACGACAGCTACAACGCCAACCCGGACTCCGTGCGCGCCGCAATCGACGTGCTGGCCAAGGCCGCCGCGCCGCGCGTGCTGGTGCTCGGCGACATGGGCGAGGTGGGCGCGCAGGGCCGCGAATTCCACGAGGAGATCGCCGCCTACGCGGCAAGCAAGCAGCTGGAACATGTGTTTGTCACCGGCGAGCTGGCCCGCTTCATGAGCCAGCCCGGCGCGGCAGGCAACATTCAGCATTTTGAAGAATTCGACGCGCTGCTGTCCGCCGTGGAGGCGGCGGCGACGCCGGATGCAACCGTATTGATCAAGGGCTCCCGCTTCATGAAAATGGAACGGGTCGTGCAGCATTTGATTGGATCGCAACAAGCTAACAAAGGAACTCACTAATCATGCTGCTTTGGCTCGCACAGATGTACCAGGACGACTTCGGTCCCCTGCGCGTATTCAACTTCATCACCGCGCGCGCGGTGTTTGCCACCATCACGGCGCTGGTGATCGGCCTGTGGGCCGGCCCGTCCGTGATCCGCAAGCTGACCGCCATGAAGTACGGCCAGGCCGTGCGCACCGACGGTCCGCAAACCCACCTGAAAAAGCACGGCACCCCCACCATGGGCGGCGTGCTGCTGCTGATCGCCGTGGGCGTGTCCACGCTGCTGTGGTGCGACTGGTCCAACCGCCTGATCTGGCCCGTCATGGTCGTCACGCTGGGCTTCGGCGCAGTGGGCTGGGTGGACGACTACCGCAAGGTGGTGCGCCAGGACCCGGAAGGCATGCGCTCGGCCGAGAAGTACTTCTGGCAGTCGCTGGTGGGCATCGGCGCCGCCCTGTACCTGGCGTTCTCGGTGTCCGCGCCCACGCCGGCCAAGGTGTTCGAGCTGTTCTTCGCCTGGGTGCAGTCCGGCTTTTCCATGGACCTGCCGCCCAAGGCCGACCTGATCGTCCCGTTCTTCAAGACCATCAGCTACCCGCTGGGCGTATGGGGCTTTATCGCGCTGACCTACTGCGTCATCGTCGGCACCAGCAACGCCGTGAACTTCACCGACGGCCTCGATGGCCTGGCCATCATGCCGACCGTGATGGTCGGTTCGGCGCTCGGCCTGTTCGCCTACCTGACCGGCAGCACCGTCTATTCCAAATACCTGTTCATCCCGCACATTCCCGGCGCCGGTGAGCTGATCATCTTCTGCGGCGCCATGGCGGGGGCGGGCCTGGCCTTCCTCTGGTATAACACCCATCCCGCGCAAGTGTTCATGGGCGACGTCGGCGCGCTGGCGCTGGGCGGCGCGCTCGGCACCATCGCCGTCATCGTGCGCCAGGAAATCGTCCTGTTCATCATGGGCGGCATCTTCGTGGCCGAAACCGTGTCCGTCATCATCCAGGTGGGCTGGTTCAAGTACACCAAGAAGCGCTACGGCACCGGCCGCCGCGTGTTCCTGATGGCGCCATTGCACCACCACTTTGAACAAAAGGGCTGGAAAGAGACCCAGGTCGTCGTCCGCTTCTGGATCGTGACGATGATGCTGGTATTGGTTGGCCTCTCCACGTTGAAACTGCGCTGATGAGCTACGAAGGCAAACGGGCACTGGTACTCGGGCTGGGCGAATCCGGCCTGGCGATGGCGCTATGGCTGGCCCGCGGCGGCGCACGCGTGCGCGTGGCCGACACGCGCGACGAAAGTGCCGTGGCGGACCGCCTGGCCGCGCTGAAGGCCGCTGCGCCGGACGCCGAATTCATCGGCGGCCGCCTCGACATCGCGCTGCTGTACGACACCGATTTCGTCGCCATCAGCCCCGGCCTGGCGCCGCAGGGCGACGTGGCGGACCTGATGCGGGCCGCTGCCGCCGTGAGCATCCCCGTGTGGGGCGAGATCGAGCTGTTCGCGCAGGCGCTGGCGTCGCTGAAGGAAGAACGCGGCTACGCGCCCAAGGTCATCGCCATTACCGGCACCAACGGCAAGACCACCGTCACCAGCCTGACCGGCCAGCTGTGCCAGCGCGCCGGCTTCAGCGTGCGCGTGGCCGGCAATATCAGCCCGGCCGCGCTGGACGTGCTGCGCGACGTTCTTGATGCCGACGCGCTGGCACCGCAGCTGCCTCAAATTTGGGTGCTGGAGCTGTCCAGCTTCCAGCTGCACACCACCTTCAGCCTGCAGGCCGACGCCGCCACCGTCTTGAACGTCACCCAGGACCACCTGGACTGGCACGGTTCGATGGACGCGTATGCCGCCGACAAGGCGCGCATCTTCGGCGCCCACACCGTGCGCGTGCTGAACCGCGACGACGCCACCGTGATGCGCATGGCGAACCCGGTCGGCGAGAACGTGAGTTTCGGCACCGGCGAGCCGCAGGAAGCGGGCAGCTTCGGCCTGCACAACGAGCGCGGCATCTACTGGCTGGCCACCTCGGTGCCGGACGAGGATGCCGAGCCGCCGAAGAAGCGCAAGAAGAACGACCCGGCACCCGAACCGGTGCCGACCACCGTGAAGAACCTGATGCCGTCGGACGCGCTGCAGATCCGCGGCCTGCACAACGCCTCCAACGCGCTGGCCGCGCTGGCCCTGTGCCGCGCCATCGGCCTGCCGTTTGCGCCGCTGCTGCACGGCCTGCGCGAGTATCGCGGCGAGCCGCACCGCGTGGAACTGGTGGCCTCCATCAACGAGGTCGAATACTACGACGACAGCAAGGGCACCAACGTGGGCGCCACCGTGGCCGCGCTGAACGGCCTGGGCAAGAGCTTCACCGGCGCCAATCAGCGCCTGCTGCTGATCGCCGGCGGCGACGGCAAGGGCCAGGAATTCGACCCATTGGCCGAACCCGTGTCGCGCTACGTGCGCTCGGTGCTGCTGATCGGCCGCGACGCGCCGGCCTTGCGCGCCGCGCTGGAGCGGGGCGGCGTCACCGCTGCGGGCGTGGACCTGGCCGACTGCGGCACCGACCTGCCGTCCGCCGTGCGCCTGGCCGCCAAGCTGGCCAAACCGGGCGACGCCGTGCTGCTGTCGCCGGCCTGCGCCAGCCTGGACATGTTCAAGAACTACGCGCACCGCGCGCAGGTGTTCATCGACACCGTGCGCGAGATCGCGCTCGACGCCGGACAGGAGCTCTGATCCATGGCCTTCCAGCTGCCACTCCGCTTCTCTTCATCCTCGGGCTCCAAGGCCATCGACAGCCGCGCGCGCCCGTCGAAGATGATGGAGTACGACCAGCTGCTGGTGTGGGTGGTGCTGATCCTGATGCTGCTGGGGATGGTGATGGTGTATTCGGCTTCCATCGCGCTGCCCGATTCGCCCAAGTACGCCGCCTACAAGAACAACTACTTCCTGGTGCGCCAGGCCATCTTCATCACCGTCGCGGTGCTGATAGGCCTGATGACTTTCCGCATCCCGGTGGCGGTGTGGCAGCGCAGCGCGCCCTATCTGTTCATCGGCACGCTGGTGCTGCTGATGGCGGTGTTCCTGCCCGGCCTGGGCGTGACCGTAAACGGCGGCAAGCGCTGGATTTCGCTCAAGGTGTTCAACTTCCAGCCGTCGGAACTGATGAAGGTGGTGATCGTGCTGTACGCGGCCGACTACACCGTGCGCAAGCAGGAATACATGCACAAGCTGACCAAGGGCTTCATGCCGATGGCGCTGGCGGTGAGCTTCGTCGGCCTGCTGCTGCTGCTGGAACCGGACCTGGGCGCCTTCGGCGTCATCGTCTGCATCGCCATGGGCATCCTGTTCCTGGGCGGGATCAACGCCATCTGGTTCGGCGGCATCGGGGCCATGCTGGTGACGATTTTCGTGTCCATCATCGCATTGTCGAAGTTCCGGCGCGACCGCTTCTTCGCCTACCTCAATCCGTGGGAAGAGGACAACGCATTGAACAAGGCTTACCAGCTGACGCACTCGCTGATCGCTTTCGGGCGCGGCGAGCTGGTTGGCGTGGGCCTGGGCGGCAGCCTGGAAAAGCTGCACTACCTGCCCGAGGCGCATACCGACTTCCTGCTGGCGGTGATCGGCGAGGAGCTGGGCCTGGCCGGCGTGCTGTGCGTGGTGGCCATGTTCTACTGGGTGGTCAAGCGCGCCTTCGACATTGGCCGCCAGGCCATCGCCATCGACCAGACCTTTGCCGGCCTCACGGCCAAGGGCATCGGCATCTGGATCGGCGTGCAGACCTTCATCAACATGGGCGTGAACCTTGGCCTGCTGCCGACCAAGGGCCTGACCCTGCCGCTGATGAGCTATGGCGGCACCGGCATTGTGATTAATTGCGTCGGACTCGCGATCCTGCTCCGGATCGACTACGAGAACCGGGTCCTGATGCGCGGCGGCAGAATATGAAACGACTGATGATCATGGCAGCCGGCACCGGCGGCCACATTTTCCCCGGCCTGGCGATCGCGCAGACCATGCGCGCGCGCGGCTGGGAAGTAAGCTGGCTGGGCACCAGCCACGGCATGGAGCAGGAGCTGGTGCCCAAACACGGCATCGCCATCGACGCCGTCAAGTTTTCCGGCATGCGCGGCAAGGGCATCAGGCACGGCCTGGGTGGCGCACTGAAGATGCTGGCCGCCTTCGCCGACTGCTTCCGCTTCCTCGGCCAGCGCAAGCCGGACGCGGTGCTGGGCATGGGCGGCTACGTGACCGTGCCGGGCGGCCTGATGGCGCGCCTGCGCGGCGTGCCCACGGTGCTGGTGAATGCCGACGCGGCGCTGCTGCTGTCGAACAAAACGCTGGCGCCGTTCGCCGAGCGCGTGTGCTTCGGCTTCCCCGCCGACTTCGGCGCGGCGGCCAGCAAGGCCGTCGTCACCGGCAACCCGGTGCGCCAGGAAATCCTGGACATGGCCGCGCCCGAGCAGCGTTTCGCGGGCCGCGACGGCGTGCTGCGCGTGCTGGTGGTGGGCGGCAGCCTGGGCGCGAAAGCCCTGAACGACAACCTGCCCGCCGCGCTGGCGCTGATCCCGGATGCGCAGCGCCCGGTAGTGACGCACCAGTCGGGCAAGAAGAATATCGACGCGCTGCGCACGGCCTACGCCGAAGCGGGCGTGCAGGCCAACGTGGTCGACTTCATCGACGACATGGCGCGCGCCTATGCCGAGGCGGATCTTGTGATCTGCCGCGCAGGCGCCATCACCGTGTCCGAACTGACGGCGGCCGGCGTGGCAAGCGTGCTGGTGCCGCTGGTGGCATCGACCACCAGCCACCAGCGCGACAACGCGCAGTGGATGGCCAGGCAGAACGCCGCCATCCATATGCCGCAGGCGGAAATGAATCCGCGCAGCCTGGCAACCCTGCTGGAGACGCTCACGCGCGGCGCCTGCCAGACCATGGCCATGGCGGCCCGCAAGGCGGGCAAACGCGATGCCAACGAGGCGATCGCGCAAGTACTGGAACAGATTGTGGAACCGAAATCATGAAGCATAAAGTCAAAAACATTCACTTCGTCGGCATTGGCGGCAGCGGCATGAGCGGCATCGCCGAAGTGCTGCTCACGCTGGGCTACAACGTGTCCGGCTCGGACCTGGGCGCCAACGCCGTCACGCAGCGCCTGACCGACATGGGCGCCACGGTGCACCAGGGCCACGCGGAAACCCACATCGGCAATGCCGACGCGGTAGTCACATCGACCGCCGTCAAGGCGGACAATCCGGAAGTGGTGGCGGCGCGCGCGCGCAAGATCCCCATCGTGCCGCGCGCGGTGATGCTGGGTGAGCTGATGCGCCTGAAGCGCGGCATCGCCATCGCCGGCACACACGGCAAGACCACCACCACCAGCCTGGTGGCGTCGGTGCTGGCGCAGGGCGGCCTGGACCCGACCTTCGTCATCGGCGGCCGCCTGACCGCCGCCGGCGCCAACGCCAAGCTGGGCACGGGCGACTACCTGGTGGCGGAAGCGGACGAGTCGGACGCGTCCTTCCTGAATCTGACGCCGATGATCGAAGTGATCACCAATATCGACGCCGACCATATGGAAACGTATGAGCACGACTTCGAAAAGCTGAAGCAGGCCTTCGTCCACTTCACGCACCGCCTGCCGTTCTACGGCCGCGCCATGCTGTGCATCGACGACGAGCATGTGCGCAGCATCATTCCGCACGTGACCAAGCCGATCACCACCTACGGCTTCCACGAGGACGCCGAAGTGCGCGCCGTGAACGCGCGCGCCGTCGGCGTGCAGATGCATTTCACCGTGCTGCAGGAAGGCTATCCGGACCTGGACGTGGTGCTGAACCAGCCCGGCATGCACAACGTGCTGAACGCCTGCTCGGCGGTGGCCATCGCGCGCGAGATCGGCATCGCCGACGCCGACACGCAAGCCGGCCTGGCGGGCTTCGCCGGCGTGGGCCGCCGCTTCACCCGCTACGGCGAGGTGGCGATCCCAGCCGGCGGCGCGGGGGCCGGCACCGGGGCCGGCACGGGGGCCGGCACTTTTGCGCTGGTGGACGACTTCGGCCACCACCCGGTTGAAACGGAAGTGACCCTGGCCGCCGCGCGCGCCGCGTATCCGGGCCGCCGCCTGGTGCTGGCCTTCCAGCCGCACCGCTACAGCCGCACGCGCGACCTGTTCGAGGACTTCGCCCGCGTGCTCAGCTCCGTGGACGTGCTGGTGCTGGCCGACGTGTACGCGGCCGGCGAACAGCCCATCGTGGCGGCGGACGGCCGCTCCCTGGCGCACGCGATCCGTGCGCGCGGCAAGGTCGAGCCGGTGTTCGTGGAGCACATCGCCGACATGCCGGAAACCATCATGAACGTGGTGCGCGACGGCGACGTCGTGCTCACCATGGGCGCAGGCTCGATCAACGGCGTCCCTGCAAAACTGACTACTTACGTTAAGGCCTGAAGAAGTGAACGCAACTCCATTCCTCTCCGCGCAAGAAGCGCAAGCCTTCGGCAAAGTGGGCGTGCTGTTCGGCGGACGCTCCGCCGAACGCGACGTGTCCATCATGTCCGGCAGCGGCGTGCTGGCGGCGCTGCAAAGCCAGGGCATCGATGCCCACGCCTTCGACCCGGGCCAGCGCTCGCTGGCCGAGCTGGCCGCTGAAAAGTTCGACCGCGTGTTCATCGCGCTGCACGGCCGCTTCGGCGAGGACGGCAGCCTGCAGGGCGCGCTGGAACTGCTGGGCATTCCTTACACCGGCAGCGGCGTGATGGCCAGCTCGGTGGGCATGGACAAGATCACCACCAAGATCCTGTGGCTGGCCGAAAACCTGCCGACCCCGAAATACGCGGTGCTGAACGCGCACTCGGACCTGGGCAAAGTGGCGGCCGATCTGGGCCTGCCGCTGATCGTCAAGCCGCCGCATGAAGGCTCGACCATCGGCATCACCAAGGTGGAGCAGGCGGATGCGTTCCAGGCCGCCTACGACATCGCCGCCGCGCTGGACGACTCGGTGCTGGCCGAGGAATTCGTCACCGGCCGCGAATTTACCGTGGCCGTGCTGGGCACCGGTGTCAACGCGCGCGCGCTGCCCGTCGTTGAGATCGTCGCGCCGCAGGGCAACTACGACTACCAGAACAAATACTTCACCGACGATACCCAGTATTTCTGCCCGGCGGTACTGGACGCGGCGATCACTGCTGAAATGCAGCGCATCGCCGTGCAGGCTTACCGTTCGCTGGGCTGCGAGGGCTGGGGCCGCGTGGACGTGCTGCTGCGCGTGGCCGACAACAAGCCTTTCCTGCTGGAGGTGAACACCTCGCCGGGCATGACCAGCCATTCGCTGGTGCCGATGGCGGCGCGCGCGGAAGGCATCAGCTATGAACAGCTGTGTGTGGAAATCCTGCGCAGCGCACGACTGAAGATGAAGGGATAAGCAGCATGTGGCAAGACGCGAAAGCCTTGAACGCAACCGCCAGCGGCATTTTTGCCGCGGTGGCGCTGGCTTGCGCGGCTTCCGCGGTGTGGTGGGTGTCGCAGCGGCCGATGTTCAACCTGCGCGCCATCCGCGTGGAGACGATGGACCAGGCCGACCTGCGCCATGTGAACCACCTGACGCTGCAAGCCGGCACGGCCGGCCGCATCCGGGGCAATTTCTTCACCACCAACCTGGATTCGGTGCGCCAGGCCTTCGAGTCCGTGCCTTGGGTGCGGCGCGCCACGGTGCGCCGCGAATGGCCGGACCAGCTGGTGGTGGCGCTGGAAGAGCATGAGGCGCTCGGCACCTGGGGCGAGGACGGCCGCCTGCTGTCGACCAAGGGCGACGTGTTTACCGCCAACCTGGCCGAGGCGGAGGAAGACCATGAACTGCCCGCCTTCTCGGGACCGGAAGGCAGCGAGAAGGAAGTGCTGTCGCGCTTTGGCGAACTGAAGGCGTGGTTTGCGCCGGCGCAGCTGCTGCCGCAGGCGCTGGACCTGTCGAGCCGCTACGCGTGGAAGGTGAAGCTCGACAACGGCATGAGCGTGGAGCTGGGGCGCGAGCAGTCCCGGTCCATGCTGAAGGAGCGCGTGGACCGGCTGGTGGGCATCTGGCCGCAGCTGGCGAGCCGGGTGCAGAACATCGAAACGATAGACATGCGGTACCAGAACGGATTGGCGCTGAGCGCAACGGGTATGAAGATTCCGCCCGAAGTTAAGAAAACCAAGTAAAGCAGGCAAAACAGATGACAAAAGACGCGAAAAACCTGATCGTTGGCCTCGACATCGGCACCTCCAAGGTGGTGGCCGTGGTGGCCGAGGTGATGGGCGATGGACGCCACGAAGTGATCGGGCTGGGCCAGCACGAATCGAAGGGCTTGAAGAAGGGCGTGGTGGTCAACATCGAAGCGACCGTCGAGTCCATCCAGCGCGCGCTGGAAGAAGCCGAGCTGATGGCCGACTGCAAGATCCGCAACGTCTACGCCGGCATCGCGGGCAGCCATATCCGCTCCTTCAATTCGAGCGGCATGGTGGCCATCAAGGACAAGGAAGTGACGGCCACCGACGTGGCGCGCGTCATCGAAACGGCCAAGGCGGTGAACATCCCGACCGACCAGCAGCTGCTGCACACGGTGCCGCAGGAATTCATCGTCGACAGCCAGGAAGACGTGCGCGAGCCGATCGGCATGAGCGGCATCCGCCTGGAAGTGAAGGTGCACATCGTCACCGGCGCGGTGAGCGCGGTGCAGAACATCGTCAAGTGCGTGCGCCGCTGCGGCCTGGAAGTGTCGGACCTTATCCTGCAGCCGATGGCGTCGGCCGATGCGGTGCTCACGCCGGACGAGAAGGAACTGGGCGTGGTGCTGATCGACATCGGCGGCGGCACCACCGACGTGGCGGTGTTCTCGGACGGCGCCATCCGCCACACGGCGGTGATCCCGATCGCCGGCGACCAGATCACCAACGACATCGCCATGGCGCTGCGCACGCCGACCTCGGAGGCGGAAGAAATCAAGATCCGCTACGGCGTGGCCAAGCAGGTGCTGGCCGATCCGGGCGAGCACCTGGAAGTGCCGGGCCTGGGCGACCGCGGCCCGCGCAACCTGTCGCGCCAGGCGCTGGCGGCCGTGATCGAGCCGCGCGTGGAAGAGCTGTTCGCCATGGTGCACCAGGTGGTGCGCGAATCGGGCTACGAAGGCGTGCTGTCGTCGGGCATCGTGCTCACCGGCGGCACCTCCATCATGCCGGGCATGGTGGAAATGGCGGAAGACATCTTCCTCAAGCCGGCGCGCATGGGCACGCCGGACTATCGGGGCCAGCTGGCCGACGTGGTGCGCTCACCGCGCTACGCCACCGTGCTGGGCCTGTTGTTGGAAGCGAAAAAGCAGTACCTGCGCGGCCATATCGTTACGCGGCAGGATGGATCGGTGAAGGCAGTATGGCAGCGCATGAAGGAATGGTTCCTCGGTAATTTCTGAAGTATGTGGTTTGCGGCGTGAAGTCTGAAATATATTTTTAATTGAAACCGCAGTTTTCAATCCCCAGCTCTCCTAACGATATGAGGACTGGCGATTGAAAACGGCATTCTGATAGGAGCACATCATGGAGTTTGATATGGTCGATAACGCAGCTTTGGGCACCGTCATCAAGGTCGTCGGCGTCGGCGGAGCAGGTGGCAATGCAGTTCAGCACATGATCAACAAGGGCATGAGCGGCGTGGAATTCATCGCCGCCAATACCGATGCGCAGGCGCTGTCGGCATCGAAGGCCGGCAACATCATCCAGATCGGCGAGACCGGCCTGGGCGCGGGCATGAAACCGGACGTCGGCCGCAAGCTGGCCGAAGAATCGCGCGCGCGCATTGAAGATGCGCTGCGCGGCGCGCACATGGTGTTCATCGCCGCCGGCATGGGCGGCGGCACCGGCACTGGCGCCGCCCCCATCGTGGCCGAAGTGGCCAAGGCGCTGGGCGCGCTGACCGTGGCGGTGGTGTCCAAGCCGTTCTCGCACGAAGGCCAGAAGTGCATGGACATCGCCGACGAGGGCCTGGAGCAGCTGAGCCAGAACGTCGACTCGCTGATCGTGATCCTGAACGAGAAGCTGGAAGAGATCTACGAAGATGAATCGCTGATCGAGTGGCTGGCAGCACGCCGACGATGTGCTCAACAACGCGGTGGCCGGCATTGCCGAGATCATCAACGTGCCGGGCCACATCAACGTTGACTTCAACGACGTGAAGACCATCATGGGCGAGCAGGGCAAGGCCATGATGGGCACGGCCACCGCCGCCGGCGTGGACCGCGCGCGCATCGCCGCCGAGCAGGCCGTGGCGTCGCCGCTGCTGGACGGCGTGGACCTGTCCGGCGCGCGCGGCGTGCTCGTCAACGTGACCGCCTCGCGCGGCCTGAAGGGTAAAGAAATCAAGGAAGTCATGGCCGCCGTGCGCGCCTTCGCCGCGCCGGACGCGTCGATCGCGCAGGGCATCGCCTATGACGACGAGATGGGCGATTCGATCCGCGTGACCGTGGTGGCCACCGGCCTGGGCAAAGCCAAGAAGCATGTGCAGCTGGTACAGCAGCCGATGCTGCGCACCGGCACCCACAACGCGCCCCAGGCAGCGCTGGGCGGCGGCGCCGTGACCTCGTCGGTGACGATGGGCGGCGTGGGCGGCGGCATTTCGGGCGGCGGCGCGCAAGCGTTCGATGGCATGAAGGCCCCGGCTGTATGGCGCCGCGAATCGGCTTCCGAGCAGGTCAACGCGCTGCAGAAGTCGGGCATGGAAACCTACGACATCCCGGCCTTCCTGCGCAAGCAAGCCGACTAAGCCGGCGTCCGACGCTTCCCCTTAACCTCTGGCATACTGCTAGTTCGTGCCAGAGGCATGCCGCGCTGTGCGCGGCTTTTTTTCAACCCTACAAAAGGAGTCAAGACATGACCATCAAGATTGGCGACAAACTGCCGGAAGGCACCCTGTCCGAATTCATCGAAACCGAAACCGAAGGCTGCTCGCTCGGCCCGAACACCTTCAAAGTCGAAGACCTGGTAAAGGGCAAGAAGATCGCGATCTTCGGCCTGCCAGGCGCCTACACCCCAACCTGCTCGGCACAGCACGTGCCGGGCTACGTCAAGCACGCCGCCGAGCTGAAAGCCAAGGGCGTGGATGAGATCTGGTGCATCAGCGTGAACGACGCCTTCGTCATGGGCGCCTGGGGCCGCGACCAGAAAGCCACCGGCACCGTGCGCATGATGGCCGACGGCAACGCCGCGTACTCCAAGGCCCTGGGCCTGGACGCCGACTTCAGCAAGTTCGGCATGGGCACCCGCTCGCAGCGCTACTCCATGCTGGTGGAAGACGGCGTGGTCAAGCAGCTCAACGTGGAACAGGGCGGCAAGTTCGAAGTGTCGAACGCCGAAACCCTGCTGGGCCAGCTGTAAGCACAGCCCTTTCTGCAGCATAGCAGCACAGCAAAACGGCGCCCACGGCGCCGTTTTCGCGTTTACGCGGCGCTTTTTGCCGGCTTGCGGCTGCGGCGCTTGGGCGCGAGCATGACGCCGGTGCAGGAGGGCGCGCCGCAGTAGCAGGCGAAGGCGCGCTTGACGGCGGGCGTGTGGCGCGCTTCGTAGATCAGCGCGTAATTGTAGTTGAGCTCGTCGCCGGCCTCGATCTGGTGCAGCGAGTAGATGAACACGCGGCCGTCTTCCTCGTAGGCTTCGCAGTTGGGTTCGCAGGCGTGGTTGATGAAGCGCGCCTCGTTGCCGCCGCTGCCACCGTCGATCAGCTTGCCGTCTTCCAGGCTGAAGAAGAAGGTATGGTTGATGGGGCCGCCGCCCGCTTCCGCGCGGCGCGCCGATTCGTCGCTGCTGATGCGCTCGCCCGTGTATTCGATGATGCGGGTGCCGGGCGGAATGTCCACGCGCGCGAACACGCCGCGGCCGTGGATGGGCGATTCTTTGACGATGAACAGTGGAGTGTCGGTAGGCGTAATCATGGCGGTAATATACCGCGCTTGCGGCGCGCGTGGTAAACGCGCCGCCAGCGTGTTTAGAACCAGCCGATATCGGACGGCATGACCGTGTTGCGCGCTTAGTCCGCCGCAGGGAAGTCCAGCACCGTGTCGTTGACGCGGTTCACCAGGTTGGTGAAGGTGATGCTGGCGATGGCGAGCAGCGTGTCGACGATTTGCGCGTCGGTGTAGCCGGCTGCTTGCACTGCCGCGACCACGTCGGCCGGCACGGTGCCGCTGCTGGTGGCCAGCGTGTGGGCAAAGGTGGCCAGGGCGTCGGTGCGCGCGTCGCCGGATGGCTCGCCTTTGCGCACGGCCAGGATGGCGGGGCGGCTCAGGCCGGCTTTGCCGCCCATCAGCGTGTGCGCGGCCAGGCAGTAGTCACAGCCGGCGTCTTCGCTGATGGCCAATTTCACGGTCTCGATTTCCCTGGCGCTCAGGCTGGATTTTTTCAGCGCGCCGTCCAGGTTGAGGGCGGCTTCCAGTGCCAGCGGGCTGTTGCTGCCAACCGCCACGTAGGCGTTCGGCACCATGCCGATGGCGCCTTTGATGGCGGTGAACAGTTGGGCGGCGTGGCCGGTGGCTTCGGCGGTGGCGACGGTGTGCAGACGGCTCATGATCATTTCCTTTTCAGTGGGGGGCCGATTTCGTTTGTGTGTCGGCATGGAAAGAAGTTTAGGCCTGTTGAGTGAATCTTTTAATGCTTGAAATGCGCTAAAATTTGCTCAATCGTCTCATTGAGGAAAATCATGGATGCCTTGAGCCGTTTGCTGGCGCTGCACCCGGTCCAGACAGCGCTGGACATTCGCTGCCATTTCGGCGCGCCCTGGGTGCTCGACCATCCGGCCGAGGCGGCCGGGGTAGCGCCATACCACCTGATCGTCAACGGCGGCGGCTGGCTGGACATGGACGGGCAGCAGCGTGTTGCGGTGCAGGCGGGCGACATCGTGCTGTTCCCGCACGGCGCGCCGCACCGGCTGCATACCGGCGAGGCGCAGCCGCTGCCGCCGGTGCCGCGCGCCGCCAACGGGACCGAGGTGCTGCGGGTGTTTGAAAACGGCGGCGGGGGGTGCCGTCACCGACATCCTGTGCGGACGGCTGGAATTCGGCGCCGCCGGGCATTCCGGCTCGCGCAATGCCTTGCTGGCGGCGCTGCCCGAGCTGATCCACGTACGCACGGCAGGGCGCGCCGACTTCGCCGGACTGCAGGCGCTGATCGCCATGCTGCGCGCCGAGACCGAAACGGCGCGTCCGGGCGCCGGCGCCGTGGTGTCGCAGCTGGCGTCGGCGTTGTTTGCGCTGTTGCTGCGGGCCTGGCTGGAACAGGCGGCAAGCATGCCGGGCCTGTTCGCGCTGCTGGCCGAGCCGCGCCTGCAGGCGGCGCTGCAAGCCATGCTGGCCGAGCCTGCGAAACCGTGGACGCTGGAAGAGTTGGCCGGCCTGTGCCACATGTCGCGCGCCACCTTCGCGCGCGTCTTCCAGAAGGCCGCCGGCGGCACGCCCGCAGCCGTGCTGACGCAAACGCGCATGGCCAGGGCCGCGCGCCTGCTGGCGCAAGGGCATGCGCCGGTGGGGCAGATTGCCGAGCAGGTGGGCTACCAGTCCGAAGCCGCGTTCAACCGTATTTTCAAGCGCAGCTACGGCGTCGGCCCCGGCGCCTACCGCCGCAGCGCCGCCGCTGCCTGACGCCGGCTACAGCCAGCCGTCGTCGTCCAGCACCATCTTCTTGAAGTAGTCGATATTGGCGCGCGTGGCAAACAGCGCGGAAGGGATGAAGCACACCAGCGCCGACGCCATCAGGCTGTGCAGGCCGAGCGCGCCGAACAGCAGCTGCACCGCGCTCACCAGCAGCGCCGCCAGCCCGCACAGGGTCAGCGCCTTGCGCGCCATGCCCTTGGCAATGTAGTAGAACGGCCCGAATGCGAACGCCCAGGGATTGAACAGCACCATGGCCCGCTCCGCCAGGCTCAGCTCGATCGATTGCGGCAGCGCCACGCCGCCGCCTTTATGCAGCGCCGCGAAGATGCTGCGCCAGCCCGGCGACAAGCCCGGCAGCGCAAGCGCCGTGGCCGCGACGTCGGCGCCACAGTTGAAGCAGAAGTGTGCGGTGGACGAGGCCTGGGAGCCGCATTGCTGGCAGAACGGCATTTGTTTCCTTGGTGGAGGGGATGCTTGCCATGATACCGCCCCGCCAGCCCGCCAAAACACTCGCTTTGTCACACTCGCGGGTGGCCGCAGCGAATAAAGTCCTTGCGCGGCGCGCACTGTGTGTAAACGCAACAGTTGCTATAATGGATCGCTCCCGCATCACGCCACGCGCAAGGAGCACCTCTGACACCGCAAGCCGAAAACCTGCGCAGCATCTACGCCATGCTGATCGCCGTCGCCATGTTCGCCCTGATGGACACGGCCATGAAACTGCTGTCCGCCCACTATCCCGCCATGCAGGTGACCGCGCTGCGCTCGCTGTCCTCGCTGCCGCTGGTGTGCGCCTACCTGGCCTACCGGGGCAAGTTCGGCGGCGTGCACAAGGTGCGCTGGCCGCTGCAACTGCTGCGCGGCGTGCTCGGCATCGGCATGCTCACCATGTTTGCGTACGCGCTGCGCAGCCTGCCGCTGGCCGACACTTATTCCATCTTCTTCATCGCCCCCGCGCTGATCACGGCGCTGTCGGTGTTCGTCCTGAAAGAGCGCGTGGACGCGATGCAGTGGGCCGCCATCGTGGTCGGCCTGGCCGGCGTGCTGGTGGTGCTGCGGCCGGACGGCACCAACTTCATTTCGCTGGCAGGACTGGCCGTGCTCGGCTCGGCCGCCTGCTACGCCGTGTCCGCCATTGCCAGCCGCATCCTGAGCCGCAGCGACGCCAGCGAGCACATCATGTTCTGGCTGCTGGTGATGATGGGCACCGGCTCGGTGGCCCTGTGCTGGCAGGACTGGGTCGCGATCCGTGCCGAGGACTGGCTCATCATCGGCGGCCTGGCGCTGAGCGGCTTCTTCGGGCAGCTGGCCATCACGGTTGCCTTCAGCCTGGGCAAGGCCTCCATCGTGGCGCCGTTCGAATACTCGGCGCTGGCCTGGGGCGTGGCGATCGACTGGCTGCTGTGGAACACGCTGCCGGACGCCTACACCCTGCTGGGCGCGGCCATCATCATCGGCAGCGGCATCTACCTGGTGCGGCGCGAAGCGGTGCACGCCGAGGCCGAACACCCCTGACGAACGGCCTGAGCCGCATTCGCGGATTGGCGTTCCCGCCTGGCCCCGAATGCGGCTCAGGCTGCTTCGGCGGCGGGCGGGCAAGTCCGATATAATTTGCAGATGTTAAAACAACGTACGATCAAAGAAAAAGTCTGCACCACCGGCGTGGGCCTGCACTCGGGCACCAAGGTGGTGCTCACCTTGCGTCCGGCCGCGCCCGGCGTGGGCGTGGTGTTCCGCCGCGTGGACCAGGAGCCGCCGGTGGAGTTCCCGGCCAGCGCCATGGCGGTCACCGATACCCGCATGGCCACCGTGCTGAGCAAGGGCGACATCCGCATCTCCACCGTCGAGCACCTGATGTCGGCCTGCGCCGGCCTGGGCATCGACAATCTTTACGTGGACGTGAGCGCCGAAGAAATCCCCATCATGGACGGCTCCGCCTCGTCCTTCGTCTACCTGCTGCAGCAGGCCGGCGTGCAGGAGCAGGACGCGGCCAAGAAATTCATCCGCGTGCTCAAGCCGGTGGAGGTGCGCGAGGGCAAGCCCGGCAACGAGAAATGGGCGCGCCTGGTGCCGCACGACGGCTTCAAGCTGGACTTCTTCATCGAATTCAACCACCCGGCGGTGGACGGCACGGCGCAGCGCGCCACCATCGACTTCGGCGACGTCACCTATGTGCAGGCGATTGCCCGCGCGCGCACTTTCGGCTTCATGCAGGACGTGGAAATGCTGCGCGGCATAGGCCTGGCGCGCGGCGGCTCGCTGGAAAACGCCATCGTGATGGACGAGTACCGCATCCTGAACGCGGACGGCCTGCGCTATGACGACGAGTTCGTGCGCCACAAGATTCTGGACGCGATCGGCGACCTGTTCCTGGTCGGCCACCCGCTGGTGGCCAGCTACGAGGCGCACAAGTCCGGCCACGCGCTGAACAACCAGCTGCTGCGCGCCTTGCTGGCGGACCCGCAAGCGTATGAAATCGTGACCTACGACACGGTGGAATCGGCGCCGGAATCCTACGTGCGCCAGATGACGCACGAGTGGGACCTGAATCAGTAATCAGTAATCCGGCCGGTCGCGGCGGCGCTGCACCAGCAACTGCAGCGCCTGGATCAGGCTGTCGTTCTGCTTGCTCTGCTCCAGCGACTTGCTCAATTCCTCGAAGGCGGTGACGGCCGTGGGCGGCAGGGTCAGCGCCCGCATCTGTTCCTTGATCTCGGCCGCCTTCATCATCTGCACGCGCAGCTTGATGTTGTTAATATGCCACCCCCGTTTCAGCAGCGCGTCCTGCAATTTCGGCAACTGCTGCTTGAGCTTGGCCGCCACGGCCGAGCTGGGCGTGGACAGCAGCAAATTGCCGTCCTCGAACGCCAGGATTTCGCACAGGCTGAACATGCTGGGCAGGGTGGCCGCGCAATCCTTTTGCAGCGCGGCCATGCGCTCGACGGCCGGCAGCAGGGCCGCCATCTTGTCATTTCTTTTCAGAAAGTCGGTGGCCACCTTGGGTGTCCGGCCTTGATTGAGGGAATTGAAGAAGCGCATGGGCCGAAACATACCACAGCCCGCCTGCCAGCCCAAGCGAACTGAGCCGCATTCGGGGTCTGACCCCGAATGCGGCTCAGTTCGCTTGGCGCTTCGCGCGGTTTGGCGCTAAAAATTCTGATTAGTTACAATCCTGGCTATTGTTATAAAGGGCAATAACCCTATCTTCGCCGGACGGCGTGATAAAATCATCGGTCTTTTGCCCCCGGCAAGCTGAGCACCTTACACCATAGCTTTTTTTAACGGCGTTAACCAATGTCCTTACTGACCCAGATTTTCGGCAGCCGCAACCAGCGTCTGCTCAAGCAATATCAAAAAACGGTACGCGAAATCAATGCGCTCGAGCCGGCCATGGAAAAGCTGTCGGATGCCGAGCTGCAAGCGAAAACCCCTGCTTTTAAAGAACGCATCGCCAACGGCGAGTCGCTCGACGCGCTGCTGCCGGAAGCCTTTGCCGTGTGCCGCGAGGCGTCCAAGCGCGTGTTCAAGATGCGCCACTTCGATGTGCAGCTGATCGGCGGCATGGTGCTGCACTTCGGTAAAATCGCCGAAATGGGCACCGGCGAGGGCAAGACTCTGACCGCAACCCTGCCGGCCTATCTGAACGCACTGTCGGGCAAGGGCGTGCACATCGTGACCGTCAACGATTACCTGGCGCAGCGCGATGCCGAGACCATGGGCAAGCTGTACGCCTGGCTGGGCCTGACCACCGGCATCAACCTGTCGCAGATGGAACATGCCGCCAAGCAGGCGGCCTACGGTTCCGACATCACCTACGGCACCAACAACGAATTCGGCTTCGATTACCTGCGCGACAATATGGTGTTCGAGGCGCGCGACCGCGTGCAGCGCGCGCTGAACTTCGGCATCGTCGATGAAGTCGACTCGATCCTGATCGACGAAGCCCGTACCCCGCTGATCATCTCCGGCCAGGCCGAGAACCACACCGACCTGTACTACAAGATCAACGAAGTGCCGAAGATGCTGACCCAGCAGATCGGCGAGGAAACCTCGGACGGCAAGGGCAAGATCGAAGTGCCGGGCGATTACACCAAGGACGAGAAGGCGCATTCGGTGCTGCTGACCGAAGCCGGCCACGAGAAGGCCGAAGGCATCCTGGTGCAGATGGGCCTGCTGCCGGAAGGCGCCTCGCTGTACGATTCGGCCAATATCACCCTGGTGCACCACCTGTACGCGGCGCTGCGCGCGCACGCGCTGTACTTCAAGGACCAGCACTACGTGGTGCAGAACAATGAAGTGGTGATCGTCGACGAATTCACCGGCCGCCTGATGACGGGCCGCCGCTGGTCGGACGGCCTGCACCAGGCCGTGGAAGCGAAAGAGGGCGTGAAGATCCAGAACGAGAACCAGACCCTGGCCTCGATCACCTTCCAGAACTACTTCCGCATGTACGGCAAGCTGGCCGGCATGACCGGTACCGCCGACACCGAAGCCTACGAATTCCAGGAAATCTACGGCCTCGAGACCGTGGTGATCCCGCCCAACCGTCCTTCGCAGCGCAAGGACAAGCAGGACCAGGTCTACAAGACCAACCAGGAAAAGTACAACGCCATGATGCTGGACATCCGCGACTGCTACGAGCGCGGCCAGCCTGTCCTGGTGGGCACCACCTCGATTGAAAACTCGGAACTGCTGTCGGGCATCCTCACCAAGGGCGGCCTGCCGCACAACGTGCTGAACGCCAAGCAGCACGCCCGCGAAGCGGAAATCATCGCCCAGGCGGGCCGTCCGCAGGCGATCACCATCGCCACCAACATGGCCGGCCGCGGTACCGACATCGTGCTGGGCGGTAACGTGGAAAACCAGATCAAGTTCATCGACGCCAACGCCGAGCTGAGCGACGCCGACAAGGCAGCGCAAGCCCAGGCGCTGCGCGACGGCTGGCAGGCGCTGCACGAGCAAGTGGTGGCCGCCGGCGGCCTGCACATCGTGGGCACCGAGCGCCATGAATCGCGCCGCGTGGACAACCAGCTGCGCGGCCGCGCCGCCCGCCAGGGCGACCCGGGTTCCTCGCGCTTCTACCTGTCGCTGGACGATCCTTTGCTGCGCATCTTCGCGGGCGACCGCGTGCGCGCCGTGATGGACCGCCTGAAGATGCCGGAAGGCGAACCGATCGAAGCGGGCATCGTGTCCCGTTCCATCGAGTCGGCGCAGCGCAAGGTCGAGGCGCGCAACTTCGACATCCGCAAGCAGCTGCTGGAATACGACGACGTTGCCAACGACCAGCGCAAGGTGATCTACCAGCAGCGTAACGAACTGCTGGAAGCGACCGACATTTCCGAGATGATCGCCTCGCTGCGCCACGGCCTGTTCACCGACATCGTGCGCGAATACGTGCCGGAAGAGTCGGTGGAAGAGCAGTGGAACATCAAGGGCCTGGAAGCGGCGCTGGCCACCGAATGGCAGGTGCAGGTGGACCTGCAGGGCGCGCTGGCGTCCGATGCCAGCCTGAACGACGAGGAAGTGCTGGAGAAGGTGCTGGCTGCGGCCGACGCGGTGTACCAGGCCAAGATCGACATGGTGGGCAAGGAGGCGTTCGGCGGCTTCGAGCGCAACGTCATGCTGCAAAGCGTGGACAGCCACTGGCGCGAGCACCTGGCCGCGCTGGACCACCTGCGCCAGGGTATCCACCTGCGCGGCTATGCGCAGAAGAATCCGAAGCAGGAATACAAGCGCGAGGCGTTCGAGCTGTTCGGCCAGATGCTGGACCTGATCAAGAACGAAGTGGTGCGCCACGTGATGACGGTGCGCATCCAGTCGCGCGAGGAAATCGACGCGGCCGAGGCAGCGATGCAGGCTACCCACCTGGAAAACGTGCACTACCAGCACGCCGACTTCAATCCGAACGCGGCGCCGGAAGAACTGCTGGCGCCGACGGCGGCAGCGCCTGCGCCGGCCACGGACGACGGCCTGCGCGTGGGCCGCAACGATCCTTGCCCTTGCGGCAGCGGCAAGAAGTACAAGGCTTGCCACGGCAAGCTGGCCTAAGCTGCAGTAAGCTGCACCCCAAACTAAAAACCGGAGCCTGGCTCCGGTTTTTATGCCCGCACCGGCGAGCTGCGCGGAATGACGATGCGCACCGTCGTGCCCTGGCCCGGCTGCGACTCCACGGCCACCCGCCCGCCCAGCACGCCGGTGACAATGTTGTACACGATGTTCATGCCCAGCCCGGTGCCGCCGCGCCCCATCTTGGTGGTGAAGAAGGGATCGAACACGTGGCGCCGCACCTCGTCGGGCATGCCGGCGCCGTTGTCGCTGAACACCACTTCCACCATGGCCCCGTCCAGCTCGCGCGCGGTGATGCCGATGGCGCAATCGCCGTGGTCCTCGAAGGCGTGCGCCAGCGCGTTGTTGATCAGGTTGTTGAAGATCTGGTACCAGCTGCCCGGATAGGAATCCAGCACCAGGCCGGGCGGCACGTCGAAGGTGGCGCCGCACTGCGCGCGGCGCAGCCGCGGCATATAGGTGGCCGCCGTGTCTTCCACCACCGCCTGCAGCTTGAACACGCGGCGCTGGTCGCTGGTCTGGTCCACCGCGATCTGCTTGAACGAGGCGATCAGGTTGGCGGCCTTGTTCAGCGAGCTGGAGATCAGGGCCGAAGCCAGCTTCACTTCCTCGTTGTAGGCGCTGAGCGTGGAGCGGCGCAGCGTGCCGCCGCTGAGCATCGCTTCGAATTCCGTCACGCGGTCGCCCAGCGCGGTCGAGGCCAGCAGGCTGTTGCCGATCGGGGTGTTGAGCTCGTGCGCGATGCCGGCCACCAGCGAACCGAGCGAAGCCATTTTCTCGGACGCGATCAGGTCGTGCTGGGTGCGCTGCAGGGTTTGCAGCGCGTGCGACAAGTCATCATTGGCGCGCTCCAGCTCGGCCGAGCGCTCGCGCACCCGGCTCTCCAGCGAGGCGTTCAGTTCCTCCAGTTCCTGCTTGGCTTTCAGCTCGGCCGTCATATCCAGC
Organism: Pseudoduganella sp. UC29_71; assembly: GCF_042693265.1. Classification (NCBI taxonomy): domain Bacteria; kingdom Pseudomonadati; phylum Pseudomonadota; class Betaproteobacteria; order Burkholderiales; family Oxalobacteraceae; genus Pseudoduganella; species Pseudoduganella sp. UC29_71. Next base: position 306,357 of record NZ_CP170549.1, read on the forward strand.
AGCGCCCAGATGATGGCGTCCTTGCCGTCCAGGGTCAGCGAGGACGACCAGATCGCCACCTGGCCGGCCCCGCCGTCGCGCAGCGCCATGCTGGCCACTTCGCCATGCACGCTGCCGTTGCGCATGTACAGCTGCCAGATGCGCTCGCGCTCCTCGGGCGCGCCCCAGAAAGTGAAGGCGTCCGAGCGCTTGCCGATCAGCTGTTCCTCGCCGTAGCCGAAGGCGCGCGTGAGCGCCTGGTTGGCGCCGATGATGTGGCCATGGCGGTCGGTCACGCTGAGCGGCAGCGGTGCCATGTCGAACAGGGTCTTGAAGCGCGCCTCCGATTCGGACAGGCGGCGCTGCGACGCTTCCAGCTGCAGCACGCGTTCGCGCAGCGCCACGCTCATCGAGGTGAGCGAGCGCGCGTACACTTCGATCTCGTCGCCGTCGCCCTCCGGCGGGCTGCGGCCGAAGGCGCTTTTCATCATCTGCTCGGCCTGGGCGGTGAGGGCGCGCAGGCGCCGCCCTATGCCTTGCGTGAAGGCGAAGAACAGCAGCACGCCCAAGCCCAGGCCGACCAGCGAAATCAGGCCGGACTGTAACAGCACTTCGTCGCGTGCCTTGTCCAGCTCGCTGGTGGAAATGCCGAAGTTGAGCGAGCCGATCTGGTTATCCTTGAGCAGCATGGGCGCGCGCGCGTGCAGCGTGCTGCCCAGCTGCCAGGTGCGCACGCCGTTCATGACCGGCGCGGTGCCGTTGCGCAGCGCCTCGGGCAGCTCGGCCGGGCGCTCGCCGGCGGTGGCCACCGGTTCGTCGTTCTGGTCCAGCACCACGATGTAGCGCACGAAGCTGTCCTGCGGGTCGGACAGCATCTCGGTCCAGTAGTCGTTCAGCTCGCTGAGCCGGCCGCGGATGGCGTAGGGGCTGAGGGTGAGGTTGAGCGTGACGGCGTATTCATGCGCCACGCGCTCGGCGTTCTTGCCGACCGCGTTGTCCATGACGCGCTGGCTGTTGCCGATCAGGAGCGCCACCACCAGGGCCTGGACCATGGCACTCAGCAACAGAAACTTCGCACGCAGCGATAAACTCACACCCACTCCTTGCTGTCCAGGACGCCCGCCGCCCGCAGATAGCAATATACCGCATGCAACTACGTCAAGGGAGTGCCGTGGCGGCCCCGCAGGCTGCGGAAGTAAAAACGCCCGCCGGCTTGCGCGGGCGGGCGTGCTGCATGGGCAGCGCTTACGGCAGGGTCAGGATCACCTTGACGGTGTCGTCCACGGCCGACTTGTCGATGTAGCCGATGGCTTTGGGGTCGTCCGCCACCGCCTTCTTCACCTCGGCGTTGGACTTGTATTCCTTGGGCGGCGTGGCTTTGCCGGTAAACACCAGCTTGGACCAGATGGCCTTGACCTGAGCCGCGTCCTTCTCGGCGACCTTCTGGTAGAAGTCGTTGCGGATGTGCGAGCCTTCGGCCTGGTCCACTGGCGTGAACATATTCGATTTACCCAGGAAGAACTGGGACGCCTGCTCGGAGAACATGCGCGTGGCTGGATTGGCCTTGTTGACGATCACCACCGTCTCGGCGGAGGCCGGTACGGCGGCCGCGGCGAAGGCGGCCAGGATCGCGGAAGTCATTATTTTTTTCATGGAGTCACCTTAGAATACGAAGTCCAGACCGGCTGCAACCACGGTCACGCTGTCTTTTTGGCCGGTGGCCGGCGCGAAGATCAGCTGGCCCGATTTGACCTTGGGCTTGACGCGGTCAATCTGCACCTTCAGCGCCATGGACTTGGCGAAGTCCCAGCGCACGCCCACCAGGTTGGTGGACTGCTCGGGCGAGATCAGCAGGTTGTTGACGGCCGCGTTCAGCGCCGGGATCTTGGCCAGCGCGGCCGGCACGGTGATCGACGTGCCCGCGCCCTTGCTGGCGGCGTGCGCGAAGTAGGGCAGCACTTTGCCGAAGCGGTAGCCGGCCATGGCGTACCAGGAATTGGTTTCGGGGATGTAGACCGGGTCGTGCGCGCGGCGCTGCGCGTATTCCGACTGGATCACGATGTTGTTCCAGTCCACCGTCAGGCCCAGTTCGGTGAAGCTCATCTTCTTGCCTTCGACGATGCCCAGGTCGCGGCCCAGCTGGCCGAAGCCCACTTGCGTCAACGTGGCGGCCAGGCTGTTAATCGGCAGCAGGTTGTCGCTGTGCAGTTCGGCGCGGGCGTGGCCCAGGCGCACGGTGACAGGGCCGTGCTCGACCGTCAGGCTGATGCCCTGGGCCGGTGCGCGGTACTTGGCCACCGAACCGCCGGCGGTCGGCACGAACAGCTTGCCGCGGCTGGAGCCGAAGAAGGCTTGCGCGGTGAAGTTGGTGTCGCCGAAGGCGTGCTGGTAGTTCACGTCCACGCCGTCCACGTTCTCGATCGGGTCCTGGCCGTAGACTTCGATCGGCGGACGCATCATGGTGTTGGCGTAGCCCACGTTCTGGTAGTCGGAAATCAGGAAGGCCGGGATGACAACGCGGCCCACGCGCACATTGATCTCGTCGTTGACCTTCATCTTCAGGAAGGCCCAGGTCAGGTCGGTGGTGAAGCTGGGACTGGTGTTCTTGCGGGTCAGTACCTGCGCGGTGCCGGACAGCCAGTCGTTGATTTTGTAGGTGGCTTGCAGGCCGAGATTGGTGTCCAGGCCCAGGCGCGGGCTGTCGCCGATGCCGGTGGCCTGGTTGTAGCGCGCGAACTGGGCGGTGTCGGTGTCGCTCTTGGCCGCGGCCAGCGTGCCGAAGCCGCTGATGCTCAGGTTGCCGTCGTCCAGGGAGCCTGCCTGGGCTTGCATGACGCCGCAGGCCGCCAGGACGGATGCTACTAGAAGTTGCTTTTTCATCGTACGGATTCCAATCACTTTATTTTTCAAAAGAAGCGGCAAGCACGGGGCACCGCATGCGTCGCTAACCTTAGATGAATTTCTTTCAGGCATGATTGAGAAATCGTTGTACCGAATAAGTACTCTAAATTTTTGTCGCTTTTTAGCGATGTTTTGTGAGCTTTTCGCTATCGTTGCCGTATTTATAGGCGATCTTTTGCGGCGGCTGGGAAAATAGTGCAGGTTGGGAATGTAACTGAAAGTAGTCAACCGCATGGGCTGGCTGTAGGTATTACAATAACGGCTTCCCTTACACTAGCCCGAGAACCCACATGGCCGTCAATTCCCCCATTCCTGTCGCTGCTGATCTGAAGCCGGTTGCCGGTATCGAGATCGGCTTTGCCGAAGCCGGCATCAAGAAGCCGAACCGCAAGGACTTGCTGGTGCTGCGCCTGGCGCCGGGCGCCACCGTGTCCGGCGTGTTCACCTTGAACCGCTTCTGCGCCGCGCCGGTGCAGATCTCGAAGGCCAACCTGGCGGCGGTGAACGCCGGCGGCCAGCCCATCCGCGCGCTGATGGTCAACACCGGCAACGCTAACGCGGGCACCGGCGACGAAGGCCTGGCGCGCGCGCAGCAGAGCTGCTCCGCGCTGGCCGAGCTGCTGGGCTGCGAGGCGGGCCAGATCCTGCCGTTCTCCACCGGCGTGATCCTGGAACCGCTGCCGGTGGACCGCATCGTGGCCGGCCTGCCGGCGGCCGTCGCCAACCTGACCGGCGACAACTGGTTCAACGCGGCCGAAGCCATCATGACCACCGACACCCAGCCGAAAGCCGGCTCGCGCACGGTGGACATCGCCGGCCACCAAGTCACGCTGACCGGCATTTCGAAGGGCGCCGGCATGATCAAGCCCAATATGGCCACCATGCTGGGCTTCCTGGCCGTCGACGCCAAGGTGGCGCAGCCGGTGCTGGACGTGCTGGTCAAGCAGGCTGCCGACCAGTCCTTCAACTGCATCACCATCGACGGCGACACCTCCACCAACGACTCCTTCATGCTGATCGCCACCGGCGCCGGCACGCTGGAAGTGAACTCGGTCGACTCGCCCGAATTCAAGGCTCTGGCCGCCGCCGTCACCGAACTGTCCGTCTTCCTCGCGCAAGCCATCATCCGCGACGGCGAAGGCGCCACCAAGTTCATGACGATCACGGTGGAAGACGGCAAGAACATGGAAGAATGCCGCAAGATCGCCTATTCCATTGCCCACTCGCCGCTGGTGAAGACCGCCTTCTTCGCCTCCGACCCCAACCTGGGCCGCATCCTGGCCGCCATCGGCTACGCCGGCGTGGACGACCTGGACGTGAGCAAGCTCAACCTCTACCTGGACGACGTGTGGGTGGCCAAGAACGGCGGCCGCAATCCGGACTACAAGGAAGAAGACGGCCAGCGCGTGATGAAGCAGAGCGAAATCGCCGTGCGCGTGAAGCTGGCGCGCGGCGACGCCCAGGCCACCGTGTACACCTGCGACCTGTCGCACGACTACGTCAGCATCAACGCGGACTACCGTTCCTGATATGGCGACGCCCCTCGAACAGTTCCTGGTGCGCGCCGAGGCCCTGCTGCAACGGGTGGAGGCTATCCTGCCGCAAGCCCCGCGCGAGCCGGACTGGAAGCTGGGCTACGCCTACCGCTGGCGGCGCCGGCATGGCGGCGTGAGCCACCTGCAGGCGGTGGCGCATGTGTCCAGCATCGCGCTCGACGACTTGCACAACATCGCCCCGCAAAAAGCCGCCATCGAGCAGAATACGCGCCAGTTCGTGTCCGGCCGCCCGGCCAACAACGTGCTGCTCACCGGCGCGCGCGGCACCGGCAAATCGTCGCTGATCAAGGCATGCTTGAACCAGTTCGCCGAAGATGGGCTGCGCTTGATTGAAGTCGACAAGGCCGACCTGGCCGAGCTGCCGGACATCGTGGACCTGGTGGCGGGCCGGCCCGAGCGCTTCATCATCTTCTGCGACGACCTGTCGTTCGAAGAGGGCGAGAGCGGCTACAAGGCGCTCAAAGTCGCGCTGGACGGCTCGATCGCCGCGCAGTCGAACAATGTGCTGATCTACGCCACCTCCAACCGGCGCCACCTGATGCCGGAGCGCATGGCCGACAACATGAGCTACACGCATGACGAGGACGGCGACCTGCACCCCGGCGAAACGGTGGAAGAGAAGATTTCGCTGTCCGAGCGTTTCGGCCTGTGGCTGTCCTTCTACGCCTTCAAGCAGGACGACTATCTCGACATCTGCGCGCACTGGCTGGCCAGCTTCGGCTGCACGCCGGCGCAAGTGGAAGCGGCGCGCGGCGACGCGCTGCGCTGGGCGCTGCAGCGCGGCTCGCGCTCCGGCCGTGTGGCCTGGCAGTTCGCCAAGGATTACGCCGGCAAACTACCCGAAGAAAGCAAGTGAATGACTGACAAGAAGGTGGATGTCGCGGTCGGCATCCTGATCAAGCCCAACGGCGACGTGCTGCTGGGCCAGCGCCCGGCTGGCAAGCCCTACGACGGCTACTGGGAATTCCCCGGCGGCAAAGTCGATCCGGGCGAAACCGTGCTGGAAGCGCTGAAACGGGAGTTCGTCGAAGAGCTGGGACTGACGGTGAACAGCGCGCAGGAATGGTGCGGCGTGGAATACGTGTACCCGCACGCCCACGTGCGGCTGCACTTCTACATCAGCCGCGACTGGCACGGCGAACCGCAAAGCCTGGAAGGGCAGGCGTTCGCGTGGCAAGGCACGGTCGGCGTCGAGCCGCTGCTGCCGGCCACGATACCGCTGCTCGAATGGCTGGACCAGATCCGCCACGATCCGGCAGCGCTGCCGTAAAAAAAATAAATGGGGTCAGGGTTAGTTTTCGCGCGCGCGAAAACTAACCCTGACCCCATTTTTTCGTTTTATTCCTCGTCGAGCGGATCGCGCGGCGGCGCGGCCGGGATGGCGTATTTTTCCTCGGCCCAGGCGCCCAGGTCGATCTGCTTGCAGCGTTCGGAACAGAAGGGGCGGTATTTGTTCTTTTCGGTCCACTCCACTTTGGCGGAGCAGGTCGGGCATTCAACTACGGTCATGGCTGGTCTTTAAAAATTACAGAGTGTGAGCTCGAATGGTACATCTTCTTCCAGCGGCTTGGGTTTCAAATCGCCACCCTGGGTGGTGAAGCGTACCCACAGCATGTATTTGTTGGCCGAGATTTCGGGGATGGCGCCCATCGATTCGTCCAATGTCAGGCGCAGCATCTGGTAGACCTTGCCTTGCAGCATTTGCTGGTAGCTGCCGGCGCTGGCGATCATTTTCACCGGGCCGCCCGAGTCGCGCAGCAGGCGCAGCACCAGGGCCAGGGCGTCGAACAGCGGGGCCAGCGGCGCGAACCAGCCGGCGATGTCGTTGAAGCGCTGTTCGGCGCTGCGCTTTTGCCAGGCGTAATAGGAGGGCAGGTCGAATTCGCAGGCGCCGCCGGGGATGATGGTGCGGCCGCGTATGCTCATCAGCCATTCATTGTCGCGCACGTTCTGGCCGGTTTTGCCTTGCGCGGCGACCAGGGCGCTGCTCACGCTGTCCAGCTCGGACAGGATGGCGTCCAGCGTTTCGGCCTGTACATTCGGGTTGGAACGGTAGCTCAGCAAAGTCTGGCGCTGGCGCTCCAGTTCCTGCAGCAGGTCCGACTTCAGGTCGGCCCGGCCTGCCACTTCGAGCATGTCGAAGATCGTGGCCAGCGCGACATGGTGCTGCATGGGGTGTTCTTGATGCACAAAGAACTTGAATTTCTCGTACAGGTCTTCCAGCCGCAACAACGTGCGTATGCGCTCGTTGAAAGGGTATTCGTAGACAATCAAAATGACTTCCCTCTATAGATGGGCCTGCAAAGAATTCCGTGATTCTGAACCAAGCGAAGCAAAATTACAAACGTTGCGATGGTATTGTTATCGTTCCTGCGGAAAATGCCAGGTATAAATGGTGTAATCGCGCAATTTGCGGCTCCAGCGCTGCCAGATCCCCCTCATTATTAATGATATCGTCGGCCGCTGCCAACCGCGTTGAACGGGGCGCCTGGGCCGCCATGATGGCTTGCACCTGGCTGGCCGGCATCTTGTTGCGGGCCATCACGCGCGCCACCTGCACTGCCTCCGGGCAGTCCACCACCAGCACGCGCTGCACGCGGCTGCGCCACGTGCCGGACTCGACCAGCAGGGGCACGTCGTAGATCACATAGGGGCCGGTGGCGGCGGCGCCGGCCGCTTCGGCGGCGGCGCGTATCAAGGGGTGCAGGATGGCTTCCAGCCGGCTCTTGGCGGTGGCGTCGCTGAACACCAGCGCGCGCATGCGGGCGCGGTCCATGGCGCCGCTGGCGTCGGCGAATTCGGGGCCGAATTCGGCCAGCAGGGCCGGCATGGCGGGACCGCCGGCCACGGTCATGCCGTGCGCGATGCGGTCGGTGTCGACGATGGTGGCGCCCAGTTCGGCAAAGCGCGCCGCCACCACGCTTTTGCCGCTGCCGATGCCGCCGGTGAGGCCGACGCTGAACTTGCCTGCGCTGGCGCCTGCGCTCACGTCACTGGCCCAGCAAGTGGGAGGTGAAGGCGGTCAGCGGGCCGCCATACATCAGGGCGATCATGCCGGCCGCGGCCAGGTAGGGGCCGAAGGGAATGGGGTTGTTGCGGCCGCGCTTGGCGAACACCATCAGGCTGATGCCGACCACCGCGCCCACCACGGACGACAGCAGGATGATGGTGGGCAGCGTGGCCCAGCCCAGCCAGGCGCCCAGCGCCGCCAGCAGCTTGAAGTCGCCGTAGCCCATGCCTTCCTTGCCGGTGGCCAGCTTGAACAGCCAGTAGATGGACCACAGCGCCAGGTAGCCGGCCGCCGCGCCGATCACGGCGTCCTGCAGCGGCACGAACATGCCATGGATGTTGAGCAGCAGGCCGGCCCACAGCAGCGGCAAGGTCAGGTCGTCCGGCAGCAGCTGGGTGTCGGCGTCGATGAAGGTCATGGCGATCAGCATATAGGCGAAGAACAGGGTCGCCAGGCCCATCCAGCCGCTGCCGAACTGCCACACCAGCGCGGCCGACAGCAGGCCGGTCAACGCTTCGATGATGGGGTAGCGCGGCGAGATCTTCGCCTTGCAGTTGCTGCATTTGCCGCCCAGGACCAGGTAGCTCACCACCGGGATGTTTTCCAGCGCGGTGATCTGGTGCTGGCAGTGCGGGCAGGCCGAGCGCGGCACGACCAGGTTGTAGCGTGTGGTGTGCGGCAGGTCCTTGCCCGATTCCGAGGCCACGTAATTGTCCGACTCGCGCTGCATCATGATGGGCAGGCGGTGGATGACGACGTTCAGGAAGCTGCCGATCAGCAGGCCGAAGATGCCGGCCGCAATGGCGGCAATCAGGGTGGCGGGCGGGGCGAACAGCAAGATATCCTGCATCGGTTGGGTTCCGTAGTATTGTTTGCAGACAGTATAAGGCAGGGCGCGGCACAACTACAGTTGCAGCTGCGCCATTTTTTCATACAGCGTGGCGCGCGAAATGCCGAGCAGGCGCGCGGCCTCGGTTTTCTTGCCGCCCGCCGCCAGCAGCGCCGCGTCGATGGCGGCGCGCTCGGCCGCCGCCACCGCCTGCGCCAGCGGCTGCACCGTGGCCGGCGCGTCCGCTGCGCCCGGCCTGTGCGCGCCGGGCGTACGCGGCAGGATGGCGTCGAAGTCGTCCGCCACCAGGCGCCGGTTGTCGCTGTGCAGCACGGCCTTTTCCAGCACGTTGCGCAGCTCGCGCACATTGCCGGGCCAGTCATGCTCGGCCAGCCGCTGCAGCGCGCCGGGCGTGAGTTCGCGCCGGCCCATGCCGGTGCGCTCGACGATCTGCTCCAGCGCGCCTTCGCACAGCGCTTCCAGGTCCGGCAGCCGTTCGCGCAGCGGCGGCAGGGTGATCGACAGCACGTTCAGGCGGTAGTACAGGTCGCGCCGCAGGCGCCCTTGGGCCAGCGCCTGCACCAGGTCGATGCTGGTGGCGGCGATGATGCGCACGTCCACCTTGATCACCTTGTTCGAGCCCAGCGGCTCCACTTCCTGTTCCTGCAGCACGCGCAGCAGCTTGGCCTGGATCTGCAGCGGCATGTCGCCCACTTCGTCCAGGAACAGGGTGCCGCCGTGCGCCAGCTTGAACTTGCCGTCGCGGCCGCGCTTGTCGGCGCCGGTGTAGGCGCCCGGCGCGGCGCCGAAGAACTCCGACTCGAGCAGCGCTTCGGGGATGGCGGCGGCGTTGACGGCGATGAAGGGCTGGCTGGCGCGGTCGGAGCTGGCGTGGATGGCTTGCGCCAGCAGTTCCTTGCCGGTGCCGGTCTCGCCCAGCAGCAGCACGGTGCTGCCCAGCTGCGCGGCGCGCCGGGCCTGGCGCTTCACTTCCAGGCTGGCCGGGCTGTTGCCGACGTAGCTGGCCAGCGTGTAGCGCGGGCGCCGGTCCTGTACCAGCAGGCGGCGCGTTTCGGCCAGTTCGTCCTGCAGCTGCGCGAATTTGCCCAGCAGCGGCTTGAGGTGGTGCAGCTTGTCGTACAGGCAGATGCCGACCGCGCCGATCACCCTGCCGTCCGGCCCGGTCAGCGGCAGGCGCGACACCACGAAGGTCTCGCTGCCAAAGGCCATCAGGTCGAGCAGGATGGGTTCGCCGGTCTTGACCACCTGGCGCATCAGGCTGTTGGGGATGATGTCCTCCACGTCCCGGCCCAGCAGGGATTGCGGGTCCGTGTAGCCCAGCATGTGCAGGTATTTGTCGTTGCACCAGACGATGCGGGCGTCGGTGTCCACCGCGATGGTGCCTTCGCACAGCGCGTCCAGCCGCTCCAGCAGCTTGGGAATGGCCAGGTGGCGCAGGCCGCCGCCGCCCGGATTCTCGGTAAACCAGCGCATCAGTTCCATATGGCCCACCCGTGCAAAAGCACCGATTCTGGCGGCTGCGGACGCGACTGTCCAGTATTTCATACGCCATGTCCGGATTTCCAGACAGGTTTTCTGCGTAATTTTACGCAGAATGTCCGGCTATCCGGACAATATGCATTTCAGCCGCACTCCGGCATCACCACAGCTTATATCTAAGCCCTTGAATTTACAGGGGTTTATAAGGCTGGCACGGATGGTGCTTTATGCAACGTTCTAACTTAATGGAGCGTGTATGAGCTTTTTGATCGTCCTGCTGGCGCTGATATTCCTGATGGTGGTCGCCTACCGCGGTTTCAGCGTCATCCTGTTTGCCCCGGTGGCCGCCATGCTGGCCGTGCTGTTGACCGATCCCGGCCTGGTGCCGCCCATGTTCACCAGCGTCTTCATGGACAAGATGGTTGGCTTCGTGAAGCTGTATTTCCCGGTGTTCCTGCTGGGCGCCGTGTTCGGCAAGGTGATCGAGCTGTCCGGCTTTTCCAAGTCCATCGTGGCCCTGATCATCCGGCTGGTGGGGCGCGAGCGCGCCATGCTGGCCATCGTGCTGGTGTGCGCGGTGCTGACCTACGGCGGCGTGTCGCTGTTCGTGGTGGTGTTCGCGGTGTACCCGTTCGCGGCCGAGATGTTCAGGCAGAGTAACATCCCCAAGCGCCTGATTCCCGGCACCATCGCGCTGGGCGCCTTCACCTTCACCATGGATGCGCTGCCCGGCACGCCGCAGATCCAGAACATCATCCCGACCTCCTTCTTCCAGACCGACACCTGGGCCGCGCCGTGGCTGGGCGTGATCGGCTCGGTATTCATCCTGGTCACCGGCCTGGCTTACCTGGAATGGCGCCGCCGCCAGGCGCTAGCCAGGGGAGAAGGCTATGGCAGCGGCCACAGCAACGAGCCGGAGGAATACACGCAGCAGACGCTGCCGCATCCGCTGGTGGCCTTGCTGCCGCTGGTGCTGGTGGGCGTGCTGAACAAGGTGTTTACCTTGATGATTCCGCTGTACTACGGCAAGAGCCACAGCCTGGCGCTGGCCGGTTCGGCCAAGCCGGTGGTGACCGAAGTGTCCAAGGTGGCGGCCATCTGGGCCGTGGAAGCGGCGCTGCTGGTGGGCATCGCCAGCGTGCTGCTGCTGGCCTTCGATACGGTGCGCCGCCGCTTCGCCGAAGGCAGCAAGGTGGCCATTTCCGGCGCGCTGCTGGCGTCCATGAACACCGCGTCCGAGTACGGTTTCGGCGCCGTGATTGCCGGCCTGCCGGGCTTCCTGGTGGTGGCCGACGCGCTGCGCGCCGTGCCCAATCCGCTGGTCAATGAAGCGCTGGCCGTGACCTCGCTGGCCGGCATCACCGGTTCCGCCTCCGGCGGCATGAGCATTGCGCTGGCCGCCATGTCGGACACCTTTATCCAGGCCGCCAACGCCGCCCATATCCCGATGGAGGTGCTGCACCGCGTGGCTGCCATGGCCAGCGGCGGCATGGACACCTTGCCGCACAACGGCGCCGTCATCACGCTGCTGGCCGTCAGCGGCCTGACGCACCGCGTGTCCTATGGCGACATCTTCGCCGTCACCTGCATCAAGACCCTGGCCGTGTTCGTTGTGATCGGCACCTATTACGCGTTCGGCATCTACTAAGAAGGAGTACTGCCATGTTGAAGAATAAATCCGCCATCGTCACCGGTTCCACCAGCGGCATCGGCCTGGGCATTGCGCGCGCGCTGGCCGCGCAGGGCGCCAACGTCATGCTGAACGGCTTCGGCGACGCCGCCGCCATTGCCGCCATCGCAGACGAGCTGCGCGCGCTGGGCGTGCAGGTGCGCCACAGCGCGGCCGACATGGCGCAGCCAGACCAGATCGCCGCCATGGTGGCGGACGCCACGGCCGCGTTCGGCGCGGTCGATATCCTGGTCAACAACGCCGGCATCCAGCACACCGCGCCGGTGCACGAGTTCCCGCTGGAAAAGTGGGACCAGATCATGGCCATCAACCTGTCCTCCAATTTCCACGCCATCCGCGCGGCGCTGCCGCAGATGCAGCAGCGCGGCTGGGGCCGCATCATCAACGTCGCTTCGGTGCACGGCCTGGTGGCGTCGGTGAACAAGTCGGCCTACGTGGCGGCCAAGCACGGCGTGCTGGGCCTGACCAAGGCGGTGGCGCTGGAGAACGCGCGCAGCGGCATCACCTGCAACGCGATCTGCCCGGGCTGGGTGCTGACCCCGCTGGTGCAAAAGCAGATCGACGACCTGGCCGCGCGCGAGCAGCTGTCGCCCGACCAGGCCCGCGCCAAACTGCTGGGCGAGAAGCAGCCCTCGCAGGCATTCGCCACGCCCGAGCAGATCGGCGCGCTGGCCGTGTTCCTGTGCAGCGCGGCGGCCGACCAGATCCGCGGCGCGGCGCTCAACATGGATGGCGGCTGGGCCGCGCAATGAGCGGCAGCGCGGCGCACCGCCAGCATGATGGCGGGCGCGCCGCGCAGTCAGTGCCGTAGTGACAGCCACGCGAACGGCGCCGCGGCGGACTTGGTGTTAAGGTGGAGGGGGAAAAGTCAGGAGTGGTTATGAATTACGCAGATGTAGAGAGCTGGAACCGGGTCGATGTGTTTTGGGGCGAGATGGCGGCGTGCGACCATTGCGTGCAGATTTACGAGAACGACGCCAGCTTCCTGGACGCGCTGGAGGGCTTCGTGGCGGGCGGCATACGCGCCGGCGATGCCATCATTCTGATTGCCACCCCGGGCCACCTGGAGGCCATTGCCGCGCGCCTGGCGGAGGGCGGCTTCGATGTTCAGGCCGCTGCGCAACGCAAGCAGTACATCGCGCTGGACGCCAAGGACACGCTGTCCAGGTTCATGGTGGACGGCTGGCCGGATGACGTCCTGTTCCACCAGACCATCAAAGGCATCCTGCAGCAGGTGCGCAGCACGCACCGCCAGGTGCGCGCCTTCGGCGAAATGGTGGCGCTGATGTGGGCCGAGGGCAACTGCGGCGCCACCGTCCGGCTGGAACACCTGTGGACGCGCTTGTGCCAGCAGGAAGCGTTCTCGCTGTTCTGCGCCTACCCCAAGACCGGCTTCACGCAGCAGCCGGCGCAAGCCCTGGCCGAAGTGTGCGCCGCCCACTCGCGGCTGTATTCGGTCTAGCCTTGCCGGCTGCAGGCACTCACGATGCCCTGCAGTTGCTTCCCACACATACTTAGGTAGTTCTCAGGTATCTCGCAGTCCTTGTCCTCATGACGCTTAGAAAATGCGTGCGCGATGCCGCGGTGCGCACGCCGGATGAACGAAGTGCGGCTGACTGCCAGCGCCGCCCGCGCATCAATCGAATCAGTCGAACCTGACCAGGTCTTGGAAGATCAACTGTCCCCAGCTTTTCCCGCGCGCGTGCACAACTAGTCCTCCTTCCGAAAGTCCGCCGAGCTTTATCGGCGCGTAGCCGAGATGTTCCGCCAGCGCGGCTATCTCCAAAGCAGCGTCATCATCGTCACTGGCCAGGAACACGACCCTCCTGCCGCCGTGTACGGACGGGTCCTGGTCGAGCACGGCAGCGACCAGATGGTTGAAGCCTTTCACCAGCCTGGCGCCGGCAAACGCCTTCGCGACAAAAGCGGACGATGGGAGACCGTCCAGTTCCTCAAGCGGGGCCTGCGTGTTCATCACGTCGACGATGGTCTTGCCCTTCCAGTCGGATATCGCTTTTGCGACCACAGGGTGCGACTCGAAACGGACAGCCAAAAAGATGGTGTCGGCCTTGACGGCTTCCGCAAGGGGTGTGGGAATGATCGTCGGCCCGATTGCGGCCGCCTCGGCTGCAAAGCTTTCCGGGTCGCGCGTAGTCGCAACGGCCACTTCGATGCCTTTGCGGGCGAACGCCTTGGCTAGTGCGTGGCCGATCTTGCCGAAGCCAATAATTGCGTAACTCATATGTCTCTCCTTCGTGTTGTGCATGCGCTCAGAGCTTGTAGCCACCGCTGGCTTCAATCGTTTGGCCGGTCACCCAATGGCCCTCGTCGGAGGCCAGAAAAGCCACGACGGCGGCGATTTCCGAAGGTTCGCCAAAGCGGCCCAGCGCGATTTGGGCCTCGACCGCCTTGACGAGTTCGGGATTCTCGCGGAAGTCGGCGTTCGCGTCGGTTCGCGTGAAGCCCGGCGCTACGGCGTTCGCCGTGATGCGACGCGGCCCCAGCTCGATTGCGAGCGTGTGGGTCAGGGTGTTGATGGCCGCTTTCGCCATCGAGTAGACGGGCGCAGCCGTCACCGGCTTCGTGGCTGCAGCGGAAGAAATGTTGATGATGCGTCCGCCATCGGCAAGACGATCGAGAGCGGCCTGAACGATGAAGAAGGGCGCGCGGGCGTAGACGGCCATCAGCGTGTCCCAACTTTCCGGCGTGGCGTCCTTGAAGCCAAGCCAGCCGGCATTGCCAGCGTTGTTGACCAGAATGTCGAGCGCTTTGCTACCGTTCCGTTTGGTGAACTCGTCGTCAAGGCTCTCGAACAAAGCTGGGACGGTCTTTGGATCAACCAGATCCGCATGGATCGCGAACGCGGTGCCTCCGGCTTTCCCGATCGCCGCGACCGCCTCGTCCGCGCTGGATTTGCTGGCGTTGTAGGTCAGTGCCACAGTCGCACCATCCTTGGCGAGACGTTCGGCGATCGCGCGGCCGATACCCCTTGATGCCCCGGTGACGAGAGCTGTCTTGCCCTTCAGTGATTGTGTCATGCGATTTTCTCCTCAGAGTTGTGCCAGGCCGCCGTCAACGGCGACCTCGCTGGCGGTCATGAAGCTGCTATCCGACGAAGCCAGAAAGGCGGCCGCCGCCCCGATCTCCGCCGGATCGGCCATACGCTGCAGCGGCGTCATCGCGCCGTACGCCTTCTGCCCCTCTTCGCCTAGCGCCTGCTTGGCGAGTTCGGTCGCCGTCGCCCCCGGCGACAGCACGTTTACCCGGATGCCGGTGCCTTTCAGGTCCTCCGCCCAGGTCCGGGCAAGGTTGCGTACCGCAGCCTTGCTAGCGCTGTAGGCCGTGAACCCCGGAGCTCCCGTGGTGCCGGCGCTCGATCCGGTCAGAATGATCGAACCGCCCGGACCCATCAGCGGCAGCGCCTTCTGGACTGTGAAGATCGTTCCCTTCACATTGGTGTCGAAGGTGCCGTCAATGTGCTCGGCGGTGATCTGGCCGAGCGGAAGCGGACTTCCTGCACCCGCGTTGGCCAGGACGATGTCGAGGGTCCCGCGCTCGGCCTTCACGGCCGCGTAGAGCCGGTCGAGGTCGGCCAGCACGGAGACCGAGCCGGCCACGGCGCGGGCATTGGGTCCGAGGGTGGTGATGGCGACATCGAGCGCCTCCTGCCGGCGCCCGAAGATGAAGACGAAGGCGCCTTCCTCGATGAAGCGCTTTGCCGCAGCGAGGCCGATGCCGGTTGCACCCCCAGTGATGACGGCGGTCTTTCCATTTAATCTGTTCATGTGTTGTGCTCTTTCGTTGGCGTTGCGCGGAAGCTGGAAAAATCCTAGCTGGCGCTGTATTATATGGATCACCGATCCACATAATCAATATATGGATCACTGATCCACTTGTCAAGGGAACTTATGCGAGCCGACGCCCAAAAAAATCGCAATCAAATCCTTACGGTCGCGCGCGACGTCGTAGCGGAGCATGGCGCCGAGGCCTCGATGCGCGACATCGCCCGCCGCGCCGGTGTCGGCCTGGCCACCTTGCTTCGTCATTTCTCGACACGGGAAGCCTTGTTCGAGGCCTTGCTATGTACCCATCTGGACACACTGACGCAGAAGGCGGACGAACTCGAAGGCTCGGCTTCGGCTGACGAGGCGCTTTTGACCTGGTTTCGGGAGCTGGTTGCATTCACCCGGAGCTACAGAGGCGTGGTCGCCATGATGGCGGCCGCTCACGCCAATCCGGACTCCGCGCTTTACGCTTCGTGCGCCGCCGTACACTCGGCAGGCGCGCGACTGCTGCTACGTGCCCAGGACGAAGGAACGGCACGCGCCGACATGACCGGGGACGACCTGTTCGCGCTGATAACGGCGCTTGGCTGGACAGTCGATCAACCGTCATTCGCGCCGCGGGCGGATCATCTCGTCAAACTCATGACGAGCGCTATCCTGACAGGTCGACCTGGCACCGATGCAAAGCAGTCTGGGCAACTGTAGTCCCCCGGAAATGAAGCGCGTTTGGCCGAGAGCGGCACGCCGGTGCCGGCGCTATGCCGCGAGCACGGCATGTACATGGAGGAAAAGCTCAAGGCTGCAGTCAAAGTATCGGCCCAACAACCTCTGCTTCGCGCGCACTGAAAACGGCGGGATTGCCCAGTAGCTTTACGTCAGATGGACGTAGCGCTACCGCGAACGCACGGCGAAGTATTTTGAGACACTGCGAAGTTTTCTGAGGACCTACACCAGCTAACCCTACACCACCGAGCCGAGCTTGAAGATGGGCAGGTACATGGCAATCACCAGGCCGCCGATCAGCACGCCCAGGATCACCATGATCAGCGGCTCCATCAAGCTGGACAGCGAGGCCACGGCCTCGTCCACTTCGTCCTCGAAGAAGTCGGCCACCTTGCCCAGCATGGCGTCCAGCGAGCCGGACTCTTCGCCGATGGACACCATCTGCGTCACCATGTTGGGGAACACGTCCGCGTTCTGCATGGCCACCGTCAGGCTGGTGCCGGTGCTCACTTCCTTCTGGATGCGGCGCGTCGCTTCCAGGTAGACGATGTTGCCGGAGGCGCCGCCCACCGAGTCGAGCGACTCCACCAGCGGCACGCCGGCCGCGAACATGGTCGACAAGGTGCGCGTCCAGCGCGCGATGGTGGCCTTGCGGATCACCTCGCCGAAGATGGGCAGCTTGAGCAGGGTCACGTCCATGAAGCGCTGCACCTGCGGCGAACGCTTCCAGGCCTGGAAGAAGAAGTAGAGCGAGCCGAACAGGCCGCCGAAAATCAGATACCAGTAGGACACGAAGAATTCGGAAATGGCCATCACCGCCAGGGTGGGCGCGGGCAGGTCGGCGCCGAAGCTGGCGAACACCTCCTTGAACGCCGGCACCACCCAGATCATGATGACGGCGGTGACGATGAAGGCCACGCCCAGGATGGACACCGGATAGGTCAGCGCGGACTTGATCTTGGCCTTCATGGCCAGGGTCTTTTCCTTGTAGATGGCCAGCCGCGTCAGCAGGTCTTCCAGGATGCCGGCCTGTTCGCCGGCGCCCACCAGGTTGCAGAACAGCGGGTCGAAGTACAGCGGGAACTTGCGGAAGGCCTGGTTCAGGCTGGTGCCGGTCTCGATGTCGGCGCGCAAATCCATCACCAGCTTGGACACGGAGGGATTGGAGTGCCCCTTGCCGACAATGTCGAACGATTGCAGCAGCGGCACGCCGGCCTTCATCATGGTGGCCAGCTGGCGCGTAAACAGCGAGATGTCCTTGTCGGTGACTTTCTTGCCGCTGCGGTAGACCTTCTTCTTCACCTTGGTCACCATGATGCCCTGGCGCCGCAAGGTCACGTTGACCACCGCCTCGCCGCCGGCGCGCAGTTCGCCGCGCACGGTCTTGCCGGTTTTGTCCTTGCCTTCCCAGGCGAAGACCGATTCCTTGATGGGGTTGCCCGGAGTGCTCGTAGTGGCCATGGTGTACTTCCTATTCATTGGTGCAGCCGAGGACTTCCTCGAGGCTGGTCAGCCCGTTTTTTACTTTGACCAGGCCGGACTGGCGCAGTGACTTCACGCCCTCGCTTTCCGACTGGGCCGCAATCTGCATCGAGTTGCCATGCGCCAGGATGATGCTCTCGATAGCCGGCGTGATCGGCATGATCTGGTAGATGCCGACCCGGCCCTTGTAGCCGCCGCCGTTGCAGCGCTCGCAGCCCACCGGGCCGTAGGGCTTCCAGCTGCCGTCCAGTTCCTCCGGCTTGTAGCCCGCCTTCAGCAGCAGCTCGTTGGAAATGTCCACCGGCTGCTTGCAGCTGCACAGGCGGCGCGCCAGGCGCTGCGCGGTAATCAAGATCACCGAGGAGGCGATGTTGAACGGCGCCACGCCCATGTTCATCAAGCGCGTCAGCGTGGACGGCGCGTCGTTGGTGTGCAGGGTGGAGAACACCATGTGGCCGGTCTGCGCGGCCTTGATGGCGATGTCGGCCGTTTCCAGGTCGCGGATCTCGCCCACCATGATGATGTCCGGGTCCTGGCGCAGGAAGGACTTCAGCGCCACCGGGAAGGTCAGGCCGGCGCGGTCGTTCACGTTCACCTGGTTCACGCCGGGCAGGTTGATCTCGGCCGGGTCCTCGGCGGTGGAGATGTTGATGCCGGGCTTGTTCAGGATGTTCAGGCAGGTGTACAGCGACACCGTCTTGCCCGAACCGGTCGGCCCGGTCACCAGCACCATGCCGTAGGGGCGCTGGATGGCGTCCAGCAGCAGTTCCTTCTGGTCCGGGTCGTAGCCCAGCGAATCGATGCCCATCTGCGCCTGGGTCGCGTCCAGGATACGCATCACGGTCTTTTCGCCGAACAGCGTCGGCAGGGTGGACACGCGCAGGTCGATGGTCTTGGTCGGCGAGACGATCAGGCGCATGCGGCCGTCCTGCGGCACGCGCTTTTCCGAGATGTCCAGCTTGGCCAGCACCTTGATGCGCGACACCAGCTTGTCCTTGATCGACACCGGCGGCTGCGCGTGCTCCATCAGCACGCCGTCCACGCGGAAGCGGATGCGGTAGAACTTTTCGAATGGTTCGAAATGCAAGTCCGATGCACCCATGTTAACGGCGTCCATCAGCATCTTGTTCAGGAAGCGCACGATGGGCGCGTCTTCCACTTCGTTGGCGGCCTGTTCGGCGGCGGCCGACGGCACCTCGGTTTCCTCGGCGAACTGGATGTCCTGCTCGTCGCCGGCCAGGTCGTTGAGGTTCTGTTCGGCGCTGCGGCCCAGGCTGCCCAGCAGGGCCAGCAGCGCGTCGTGCGCCACGATCACCGGCTCCACCAGCGATTCGGTCTGGAACTTGATCTGGTCCAGCGCCTGGGTGTTGGTCGGGTCCGAGATCGCGACCGACATCTTGTTGCCGCGCTTGGCCAGCGCAATCACGCGCTGCGCCTGCATCAGCTTGGCGTCGATGATCTTGGGCGGCAGCGCGTCGATGCTGAACGCGGCCAGGTCCATCAGCGGATAGGCAAAGGTTTCGGAACAGAAGGAAGCCAGCTCGCGCGGCTGGATGGCGTTGCTGGCCAACAAGGTGTCGATGAACGGCAGCTTGTCGGCCAAGGCCTTCTTTTGCAGTGCGTCCGCCTGCGCCGGCGTGAGCCGGCCCGCTTGCATCAAGGCCCGCGCCAGCCCCGCCATGGGGGCGCTGGACGCCGTATTGGGTTGAACTGCTGCCATAGAAGCGCGCTGTCAGGAAAGACTACATAAGGGGGCTGGCCCGAGGCCATCCACCGGATGATGCCCGTGGGCATCACTTTTGTAAAGCGCGATACGTGGCGTGCGCGGCTCTATGACAACCTTTACGCGTCGGCCCGTATCAATTTCACGACTTTGATCGCCTGGTTCTGCACCTGCACCACTTCGATGACGCAACCGCCAAGGCGCACGCTGATGGCCGCCTCCGGGATCTCCTGCAAATACTCGAGCAGCATCCCGTTCAATGTTTTCGGTCCGTCCAATGGGAAGTGTAATCCCAGACGCTTATTGATGTCACGCAAGGCCGTCGTGCCTTCGAGCAGGCAGTCGCCGGACGCGGTCCAGTTGAAGCTGTCGGCGCGCGCGGCGCCCGGCGTTGATGTCGTAAAGTCACCGATCATTTCCTCGATGATATCGTCCAGCGTGACCAGGCCCTGCACTTCGCCGTACTCGTCGACGATGATGCCCAGGCGCTCCTTGTTCTCCTGGAAGTACTGCAGCTGCGCGAACACGCCGGTGTCCTGCGGAATGAAGTAGGGCTCGGACAGCAGTGCGCGGAAGTGTTCGGCGGTCAGTTCTTCCTCCTGCGTCAGCAGCGCCATGGCCTTGCGCACGTGCAGGATGCCGGCGATCTGGTTGATTTCGCCTTCGTAGACCGGCAGCTTGTTGTGGTAACAGGTGGTCAGCTGCTGCACGATCTCCTCCACCGGCGCGGCCAGGTTCAGCGCTTCGATCTGCGAACGCGGCGTCATCACATCCTCCACCGATATCGCTTCCAGGTCGAACAGGTTGAGCAGGATGCTCTTGTGCTTTTGCGGAATGAAATTGCCGCCTTCCAGCACCAGCGAGCGCAGCTCTTCCGGCGACAGGCGGGTGTCGCGCAGCGGCGTGCCCATCTTGATGCGGAACAGCTTCAGCACCACGCCCACGAACAGGTTGGTGAACCAGATCACCGGCTTGGCCGCCGCCATCATGGGCCGCAATATCGTGGCCGTGGGCAGGGCGATCTGCTCGGGATAGGTGGCGCCTATCATCTTGGGAGAGATCTCGGCGAACACCACCAGCAGGAAGGTCATGCAGGCGGTGGAGGCCACGATCAGCCATTCGTCGTAGCCGAAGGTGTGGATCACGATGGCCGTGACCAGCGCGATGGCGGTGGCGTTGATCAGCGTGTTGGCGATCAGCACCAGCGACAGCAGCTTGTCAGTGCGGTCGAGCAGCCACAGCGTGGCCAGCGCGCGCCGGCTGCCGCGCTTGGCCTGGTGGCGCAGACGGAAACGGTTGGCCGCCATCAGGGCGGTTTCGGCCATGGCGAAGAACGCCGAGCAAAGTATCAGGAATGCAAGCGCAAGGAATTGCGCCCATATGGGAACGGTATCCAATGGGTCACCGTGAAGAAGCGGACATGGGGAGTAGCTGGTCAGGCGTTGCCGGCCCAGAGCGGGAAGCTGCACAATGCGGCTTCAGAGTTGTGGATTTTAAGTCAAGCCCAGCCATGGTGCAAGCCAGACACGGTTTCCGTAATGCAAGTTTGATAAGGCGCAAGCCGTGACGGGACTATAATCCGGCCATGGACCGACCCTATTCCCCACCCGGCGCCGAGGCGGCCGCCCTGCGCCTGGCCCTGCCGCCGCCGCCAGCGCTGTCCGGCCTGGTGCATCACTTCCATATCGAGTACGCCAGTGCCGGCAGGGTGGTGGTGCCGGCCTCGCCGCTGGCGCAGCTGACGTTTTTCATCGCCGGCGGCTCGCTGCTGCCGCCCGAGCAAGGGCAGCGCCGCCTGCTGAACCAGGCTTTCCTGTGCGGACCGATGGCGCGCGCCATGCCGGCCGAGTGGCAGCCGGGCACCACCTTCGTCAGCGCGCTGATCGAGCCGTCGCGCTTTGCCGGCCTGTTCGGCCTGCCGCTCAACGAACTGCTCAGCCTGCCCGTGGCGCTGGACGACGCCGTGCCCGGCCTGCCCTGCCGCGAACTGCAGGACAGCCTGCTGGCCACTCGCAGCGCAGGCGAATGGGTGCGGCTGATGTCGGACTGGCTGCTGCGGCTGGCCGCGCGGCGCGACGATGCGCTGCGCGCCGCCTTCCGCCTGCCTGCGGGGCTGCTGTTCAGTCCGGCGGAAACGATTGCCTTGCAGCATGGCATCAGCGTGCGCCAGTTTGAGCGCCGCTTCCTGGCCGCATACGGCCAGAACCTGCGCGAGACGCGCCGCCTGGCGCGCTATGCGCGCGCGCTGGCGCTGATGATGTCCTGTCCGCGCCCGCTGCCGCGCGGGCAGCTGACCCGCATCGCCATGGACGCGGGCTACCACGACCAGGCCCATATGGTGCGCGATTTCAGCGAACTGCTGGGCCGGACACCGGGCGGCGTGCTGGCCGGCCCGGACGCGGGCGAACTGCGCCTGCTGCGCTACGACGAGCGTTCGCGGCCGGCGGTGGTGCAGGGCTGGTGAATGCCTGGCCGCGTGTCGTGTCGGTACAATGAGGCGCGCGCTTTTCCCCTTATCGTGTGGCCAGACGAAAGGGGAAGGCAATGGACGAATCAAGCAACGCAAGCGCAGGCGCGCCGACGCTGGAAGGCGACGGCTTCATACTGACCTCGGTGGACAGCCTGCTGCACGCGGCCAAGACCAACAGCATGTGGTATTTGAGCTTCGGCCTGGCCTGCTGCGCGGTGGAGATGATGCAGGCCGCCTCGGCGCGCTACGACATGGACCGGTTCGGCATGATGCCGCGCCCGTCGCCGCGCCACGCCGACCTGATGATCATCTCCGGCACGCTGACCAACAAGATGGCGCGTGCCGTGCGCCGCTCCTACGACCAAATGCCGGAGCCGCGCTACGTGGTATCGATGGGCTCCTGCGCCAACGGCGGCGGCTACTATCACTACAGTTACTCGGTGGTGCGGGGCTGCGACCGCATTGTGCCGGTCGATATCTACGTGCCGGGCTGCCCGCCGACGCCGGAAGCGCTGCTGTACGGGCTGCTGCAGTTGCAGCACAAGATCCGGGGGCCGAAAGCCGGGCGGCTGCCGAACGAGATCGCGCGCTGATACTTGCGGGCAGGCGTCCGCTTCGGCGTAAAATTGCAATTCCGAAAACGAGGAGATTGCACATGACGTTGCGCGCCCGCAGCCTGGCCTTGGCCGTATCGATGACTTTCAGCGCTACCGCCTGGGGCGCCACCCTGACCGTGGGGCCGGGCATGGCTTATGCGCGGCCCTGCCTGGCCTTTGCCGCCGCCCGCAGCGGCGATACGGTGGAAATCGAGGCGGGCCTGTATCCGGGCGAGGTGTGCCGCATCACGCCCAACTTCCTCACCATACGCGGCATGCGCGGCCGCGCGCGCATTGACGCGCAGGGTCGGGGTGCCGAAGGCAAGGGAGCGTGGGTGATCGCCGGCAATGACGTGACCGTGGACAACGTGGAAATCTTCAACACGAAGGTGGCGGACAAGAACGGCGCCGCGCTGCGCATCGAGGGCAATAATTTCACGCTGAAGAACAGCTTCCTGCACGACAACGAGAACGGCGTGTTGACGGGCGCCTCGCCCACCAGCCGCATCGTCATCGAAAACAGCGAGTTCGGCCACAACGGCGACGGCAGCGGCCAGACCCACAACATCTACGTGGGCGACGTGGCCAGCCTGACGTTCCGCTTCAACTACTCGCACGATGCCAACATCGGCCACAACCTGAAGTCGCGTGCGCGCATCAACACCATCGCCTATAACCGCTTCTCCAGCCTGGCGCCGGGCGAGAAGGGCACGACGGCGGCGGGCCGCCCCAGTTTTGAAATCGACCTGCCGAACGCGGGCTCGGCCTACGTGCTGGGCAACGTCATTGAACAGCCGGCGGACAACGACAACAACACCTTGCTCGCCTACGGCAACGAGGGCAGCGGCGCGAACGACATGCTGTACGTGGTGAACAACACCTTCATCAACGACGACAAGCGCAACGGCGTGTTCGTGCGCGTGCACGAGCGCGTCAAGGTGCCGGTGCATATCCAGAACAACATCTTCATGGGCAAGGGCATGATCACCAACCAGGCCAAGGCCATCGACCGGCGCAACTACGCGGCCATGGAAGTGGATTTCGTGGACCGGGCCAACTATGTGCTGGTGCCGACCGAGAACGCCAAGATCATCAATGCCGGCGCCGAGCCGCCGATGCTGCCGTCCGGCGTGGCGTTGCGGCCCACCATGCAGTACAAGCATCCGGCGGGCGGCATGCCGCGCCCCGTGCTGGGCGCGCTGGACATCGGCGCTTACCAGGCCGTGATTGTGGAGAAGAGCAAGCGGAGCTGGTATGAAGGCTTGCTGAAATAGGCGGCTGGCCGCGCGCCGCGCCTGCCTGATCAGGCCAGCAGGCGCAGGAAGGCGCTGATCACCGGCGCGTTGGTCAGGTCGATCAGGAAGCCGCCGGTGGGCGGCACGATGGTGGTGGCGCGCGGCGCCGGTCCGCGCTGGCGGGTGATGGCGTCCATGGCGGCAACGGCGGTCGCCGTGGAGCCGATGCCGTAGCCCGCCAGGCCCGCCGTGGCCACGCCCGCCTCGTGATTGCGTCCCAGCAGCGGCCACACGATGGCGGCGCAGAACAGCAAGGTCAGCGCGATATTGACCGCCAGGATGGCCAGCATGGGGCCGGCCACCGAAGCCAGGTCGGCCAGGTTCTGCGCCGCCAGCGTCACCGCCAGGAACAGCGGCAGCAGCACGGCGGCGATGCGCGCGATGGTCTCGCCGCGCAGCCAGGTGCCGCCCAGCGCGTCATGGATGGCGCGCACCGCAAAGCCCACCAGCAGCGCGCCCATGTAGGCGGGCAGGGCGGCGCTGATGCGGTCCAGCCCGAAGCTCACCCATGCGCCCGCTTTCACGCAAGCTGCCACGAGCAGCAGATGCAGCGCCGCCCCGCGCCCCAGGGCGAACAGCGCGCGCACATCCGCCACAAAATTCGCCACCGCCGGCGCCGCCACGGCGGGCCGGGCCGCCACCTCCGCCGCTGCGGGCGCCGCCTCCGCCCCGGCCGCCGCCGCGGGCGCCGTCATCGCCGCCGTGCCTGGCACCGCCCCGGCCGCCGCAGCTGCCGCCTCGTTTCCCGCTTCGTTTCCTGCCTCGTTTGCCGCCCTGTTTCCCGCCTTGTTTTCCGCCTTGTTTTCCGCTTCGTTTCCCGCGCCTGATGCGCTCGCGCCACGTGCGGCGATCGGCGACACCTTGCGCAACAGCCACGCGCCCAGCGGCCCGGACAGCAGCGCCCCGGCCACCAGCCCGAACGTCGCCGCGGAAGCGCCGATGGTGGCGGCCGACGCCAGCCCGGCCTGCTCAAAGCGCGAAGCAAACCCCAGCGCCGTGCCATGTCCGCCAACCAAGGTCAGCGAGCCGCACGCCACGCCCAGCAAGGCCGGCGCCCCCAGCGCCACGGCCACCGCCACCCCGGCCGCGTTCTGCAGCGCCGACAGCACGGTAGTCGCCAGCAGCAATACCACCAGCATGCGCCCGCCGCCCAGCAGCACGCGCAGCGGCGCGCCCAGCCCCACGCAGGTGAAGAAGGCAATCAACAGCGGCAAATTGAGATTCTTGGCCGGACGGGCCAGCCATTCGATATCCGGCGTCACCAGCCAGGTCCACCAGCCGGCACTGACCTTGGTGCCGAAACTGACAGCCGCCAGCCCGGACAAATTGATGCTCAGGCAGGCTGCGCTGAACAGCAGCCCGCCTGCGACTGGGACAGGAATATTAATGCGCGCCAGCAGCGGTACTCGTCTCAGCAGCCATTCGCCCAGCAACAGGATGGGGATGGCGAGCAGCAGCAGATACCAAGGCGAGCAAGCCGGCGTCATCGGCGCTTACTCGGCGCTTACTTCTTGGCGCTCAGGCATTCCTTCATGAAGGCTTTGCGTTCATCGCCTTTCTTGCCGGTGGCATCGGCATTACAGGTTTTCATCTTGTCCTGTTGCGTGGCAGGGGCGGCCGGCTTGGCGCTCAGGCACTCCTTCATGAAGGCCTTGCGCTCGTCGCCCTTCTTGCCGGCGGCATCGGCGTTGCAGGTCGCCATTTTGGATTGCTGCGAATTCTTCGGCGCCGAAGCGGCTGCCGACGCGGATGCCGAAGCAGGCGCGGCAAAGGCCGAGCTGGCGAAACCGAAAGCAGCGATAACAGCAATAATTTTTTTCATGTCGTATTCCTGTAAAGTTGAGTGGCGGAACTGCTAAGGCTAACTATACGACAGTATTTCGCTATTCATGGTATCTAAGTGTTTCATATGCAACACAACGTGAAGGAGTGAGTTATGCAAACTTTGGGCAAATGGATGACGGCCGCCACCATGGGCGGCATGCTGGCGCTGGCCGCCGGCTGCAGCACCACCGGCGCCAGCGGCTCCGCGCCGAGCGCATCGCTGACGGACACGTCATGGCAGCTCGCCGAGCTGGGCGGCCAGCCGGCCGGCAAGCAATCGCTGAAATTCGATTCATCGAAAGGCATCGTCTCCGGCAGCGGCGGCTGCAACAACTTCACCGGCGCCTACCAGTGGAGCGGAAAGTCCCTGAAGATGGGACCGCTTGCCTCCACCCGCCGCGCCTGCATGGACGACGCCAGCGGCAAGCAGGAAAACGCCTACCTGCAGGCCCTGGACGCCACGCGCACCTGGAAGGTGGAAGGCAAGACCCTCATCCTCAGCGGCGACAGCGGCCAGCTGGCGCGTTTCACCGCCCAATAGGCCGCTTGCGCTATGATTTGCCCACCAATATTTCCTGCGGGGTAGCGATGGGCAAACGGATGAGTGTGACAAGAGGCGTGGCGGCGGTGCTGGTGGCGCTGGCGGGAGCATCGGCTGGGAGCGCTGCAGCGGCCGAGGCGGGCAAGGTTAACCAGGCACTGCTGGCCAAGGCGGAGCAGGCCAAGCCGGAAGCGCTCAAGCTGCTGGAGCGCCTCGTCAACATCGACTCGGGCACCTTCAATGGCGCCGGGCTGGACCGGGTCGGCGCCATTGCGGTGGAAGAGTTGAAACGGCTCGGCGCCAAGGTCGAAACCTTCCCGGCCACGCCCGCCATGAGCCGCAACATCCAGGCCACGCTGACCGGCACCGGCAAAGGCCGCATCCTGCTGGTAGCGCACATGGACACCGTGTTCCCGGACGGCGCGGCGGCCGCGCGGCCGTTCCGCATCGAGGGCACGCGTGCCTACGGCCCCGGCATCATGGACGACAAGGGCGGCATCGTGGTGGCGCTGGCGGCGCTGAAAATCCTGAAACAGTCCGGCGACACCGGCTACGGCAAGATCACCTTGCTGCTCAACACCAACGAAGAAACCGGCTCGCACGGCACCCGCGCGCTGATGGACAAGCTGGCCCGGGAGCATGACGTGGCGCTGAACCTCGAGCCCGGCCGAGCCGCCGACGGCCTGGTGGTGATGCGCAAGGGCAGCGGCGAAATCGAACTCGACGTAACCGGTAAGGCGGCCCATGCTGGCGTGGCGCCGGAAGCGGGCCGCAACGCCGCCATGGAAGCAGCGCACCAGGTGCTGCAGCTGTCCAAGCTGGCTGATCCGGGCAAGCAAACCACCGTCAATTTCACCGTGATCAAAGCGGGCGAGCGCACCAACGTCATTCCCGACCACGCCACCGCGCAAGCCGACGTACGCGTGGCCGTGCCGGAAGAATTCGACCGCGTGGAGCAAGACCTGGCGCGCATCTCCGCCAACCACCTGATCCCGGACACCAAGGTCAGCGCCCGGTTGCGGCGCGGGTTCCCGCCGATGCCCAAGAGCCCCGTCACCGATGCGGTCGCCGCCAAGGCGCAGGCCGTGTATGGCGAGCTGGGCCGCAAGCTGACGCTGGAAAGTTCCGGCGGCGCCGCCGACTCCAGCCTGACATTCGCCACCGGCGTACCCACCATAGACGGGCTGGGCATCGTCGGCGGAGGCATCCATACACCGGAAGAATACGCCGAAGTCGAAAGCATCGCGCCGCGTGCCTATCTGCTGGCGCGCCTGATACAAGAATACGGCAAGTAAGCCAACCGATTACCCGCCGCCGTCCCCCTGCGGGGTCAGGTCCGGCATCACGCCACGAGCTCAGCTTTAACGAACCGATTCCACGGCGGGGTCAGTTCCGGCATTACGCCACAAGCTCAACCGTTAGCGGTGCTACGGCAGAGGCCGTGGCGCGATGCCGGAACTGACCCCAGGGTATTACGGCAGAGGCTGTGGCGTGATGCCGGATCTGACCCCCGGGGTTAGACCGACCCCGGGGTTAGACCCCGGGGTTAGCGAAGGAGGGCGAGGGCGGTGCTGGTGGCGCCGGCGATGATGTCTTCGCGGTATTTGGCGTCTGCTTTTTCGTGCGCGGTGTAGACGGCGATGACGATGGGCGCCTGGCCGGGCGGCCAGATGACGGCGACGTCGTTGCGCGCGCCATAGGCGCCGCCGCCGGTCTTGTCTCCCACGGTCCAGCCCGCCGGCACGCCGGCGCGGATCAGCTTGGCGCCGGTGGTGTTGCCGACCAGCCAGTCCTTCAGCTGCTGGCGCTGCGGCGCGGGCAGGGCGTCGCCCACCACCAGCGCTTGCAGGCTGCGCATCATGGCTTGCGGCGTGGTGGTGTCGCGCGGGTCGCCGGGGATGGCGCTGTTCAGCTCGGTTTCCCAGCGGTCCAGGCGGAAGTCGGTGTCGCCTATGCTGCGTGCGAAGGCGGTCACCGCTTCCGGGCCGCCCAGCACTTTCATCAGCAGGTTGGCGGCCGGGTTGTCGCTGTACTGGACCATGGCGGCGCACAGCTCTTCTACCGTCATGCCCTGGTCGATGTGTTTTTCGGTGACCGGCGCGTGCGGCACCAGGTCGGCCTTGGTGTAGCTGATGCGCCGCTTCAGCAGCGCGGGATCGCTGGCGCTGCGCTGCAGGATGGCGGCGGCCACCATGGCCTTGAAGGTGCTGCACAGGGGGAAGCGCTCGCTGGCGCGGTGGCCGACCTGCTTGCCGGTGGCCAGGTTGACGGCGCTAATGCCCAGGCGTCCGCCCAGGTCTTTTTCCAGCGCGGCGAAGGCGCTCTGGGGCCCGTCCGGCGCGTCGGCTGCAAAACTCATCAAGGGGGTGAGCGCGGCGGCGCCCAGGAAGTGTCGGCGTTGCATCTGTTAGCTGCCTCGGTAAGTGGAGTAGGACCACGGCGTGACCACCAGTGGCACGTGATAGTTCTGCGCCGGATCGGCGATGCCGAACGCCAGGGTCACCAGGTCGATAAAGCGCGGCGACGGCAAGTCTACGCCCTGGCCGGCGAAGTAGTCGCCCGCGTTGAACACCAGCTCGTACTGGCCGGCCTTCATGGCCTCGCCTTCCAGCAGCGGCGTGGCGCAGCGGCCGTCGGCGTTGGTGATGTCCATCTTCAGCAGGACCTTGCCTTCCGGCTTGACCGCAAACAGCGCCACCTTCACGCCCGTGCCGGGTTTGCCGGCTGCCGTGTCGAGCACGTGCGTACTGAGTTTTCCCATGATGCTTCCTATATCCGTTAAGTGAACCACGATATCGTATAAATCTTATACTGGTGTCGGCAATGCCATATATTATTGTCGGATGAGCACTTACGACAACTACCCCCGCGACATGATCGGCTACGGCCGCACTCCACCCCATGCGCAATGGCCGGGCGGCGCCCGCGTGGCGCTGCAGTTCGTTCTCAATTATGAAGAGGGCGCCGAAAACAACGTGCTGCACGGCGATCCGGCTTCGGAAACCTTCCTGTCCGAGATCATCGGCGCGGCGGCGTTTCCGATGCGCCACCTTAGCATGGAGACCATCTACGAGTACGGCTCGCGCGCCGGCTTGTGGCGGCTGCTGCGCATGTTCGAGGAGCGCAAGCTGCCGCTGACCATTTTCGGCGTTTCCATGGCGCTCAAGCGCAATCCGGAAGCGGTGGCCGCCTTCCAGGAGCTGAACCATGAAATCGCCTGCCACGGCCTGCGCTGGATTTCTTACCAGAACGTGGACGAGGCCACCGAGCGCGCTCACATGCAGGAAGCGGTCGAGATCATCAGGGAAATGACCGGCAGCGCGCCGCAGGGCTGGTACACCGGCCGCGATTCGCCCAACACCCACAAGCTGGTGATGGAGCACGGCGGCTTCCGCTACGATGCCGACCATTACGGCGACGACCTGCCGTTCTGGCTGCCCGTTGCGCACAAGAATGAAGCCGGCCTGGATGTGGTGAGCCCGCAACTGATCGTGCCCTACACGCTGGACACCAACGACATGCGTTTTGCCGCCATGCAGGGTTTCAACTCCGGCACCCAGTTCTTCGATTATCTGAGGGATGCGTTCGACACGCTGTACGCCGAGGGCGATCCGGACGGCCTGAACCGCCCGAAAATGCTGTCCATCGGCCTGCATTGCCGCCTGATCGGCCGTCCGGGCCGGGCCGCAGCGCTGGCGCGCTTCCTCGATTACGTGCAGAGTGTGGACAAGGTGTGGATCACGCGCCGCATCGACATCGCCGAGCATTGGCACGCCACCCATCCTTATTCAGTTTGACGAATATCTGACATCATCAGAATAATATAAGTAACGGGGGCCGTGAACTGCTAACCTTGTAATCTGGGACAACGCCGAGGCTACAATGTCAGATCCGATTCGTTTTTACTACCGGGGCGCCGTGCACGAAGTGAGCACGGCCTCGCCGACGCAGACCGTGCTGCAGCATGTGCGCGAGGACCTGCACTGCACGGGCACCAAGGAAGGCTGCGCCGAGGGGGACTGCGGCGCCTGCACGGTGGTGGTCGGCACGCTGGTGGATGGCAAGGTTGAGCTGAAATCCGTCAACTCCTGCATCCAGTTCACGCCCACGCTGGACGGCAAGGCGCTGTTCACCGTGGAGGACCTGCAGCAGCCGGACGGCGCGCTGCACCCGGTGCAGCAGGCGCTGGTGGAATGCCACGGTTCGCAGTGCGGCTTCTGCACCCCCGGTTTCGCCATGTCGCTGTGGGGCATGTACCTCAAAAACGACGCGCAGCCCTGCGCCCGCAAGGAAGTGGACGATGCGCTGTCGGGCAACCTGTGCCGCTGCACCGGCTACCGCCCCATCATCGACGCCGCCCAGCGCATGACCGAACTGCCCAAGGTGGAGTTCGACCGCGCCGCGCTGGCGCAGCAGCTGGAAGCGCTCAAGCGCGACAAGCTGGCCACCTACAGCGTGGGCGAACGCCATTTCCACGCGCCCCGCACGCTGGATGAACTGACCGCGCTGCGCGCCAGCCGCCCATCGGCGCTGATGCTGGCCGGCTCCACCGACGTGGGCCTGTGGGTGACCAAGCAGATGCGCGAACTGAACGACATCATTTACCTCGGCCACGTGGACGCGCTGAAGACCGTCGCCGAAGACGGCGGCATGCTGGAAATCGGCGCCGGCGTGTCGTTGAACGACGCCTACGCCGTGCTGTGCAAGCACTACCCCGATCAGCTGGCCGAAATGTGGCAGCGCTTCGCCTCGCTGCCAATCCGCAACGCGGGCACCCTGGGCGGCAACGTCGCCAACGGTTCGCCCATCGGCGATTCCATGCCGTGGATGATCGCGCTGGGCAGCGAAGTGGTGCTGCGCGGCCCGTCCGGCACGCGCACCTTGCCGCTGGAAGCGTTCTACCTCGACTACCAGAAGAAGGACCTGCGCGCCGACGAGTTCGTGCAGGCCGTGCGCGTGCCGCTGCCGCGCGCGGCGGTGCAGTTCCGCACCTACAAGCTGGCCAAGCGCTTCGACCAGGATATCTCCGCCGTCTGCGCCGCCTTCGCCTTGACGCTCGATGGCGGCCTGGTGCGCGAGGCGCGCATCGCCTTCGGCGGCATGGCCGCCACGCCCAGGCGCGCCGCGCTGGCCGAGGCGGCGCTGAACGGCAAGCCGTGGAGCGAAGCCAACCTCGCCGTCGCCATGGACGCGCTGGCGCAGGACTACCAGCCGCTGAGCGATATGCGCGCTTCCAGCGAATACCGGATGAAGACCGCGCAGAACCTGCTGCGCCGCTTCTGGTTCGAAACCCGTGTTGACGCGCCGCTTGCGGCCAACGCCGTCAACGCCTTTGCTTGCCGCGCCTGAAAGGAGCCGCCATGAACCATCCCGGCGCTACTGACATCAAAGCCATGGCGTGGACCGCCGTCGGCCTGGGCAAGCCGCACGAATCGGCCGCGCTGCATGTGCTCGGCCAGGCCACCTACACGGACGACATTCCCGAGCTGCGCGGCACCTTGCACGCGGCGCTCGGCCTGTCGGCCAAGGCGCACGCCAACATCGTCGCCGTCGATCTGGACGCGGTGCGCGCTGCGCCCGGCGTGGTGGCCGTCTACACGGTGCGGGACATCCCCGGCACCAACGACTGCGGCCCCATCATCCACGACGATCCCATCCTCGCCGACGGCAAGGTGGAATACGTGGGCCAGCCCATCTTCATCGTGGTGGCGGACACGCATGACAACGCGCGCCGCGCCGCGCGCCGCGCCAACGTCACCTACGAGGAACTGCCGGCCATCCTGACGCCGCAGGCGGCCAAGGCCGCGCAGTCCTATGTGCTGCCGCCGATGCAGCTCAAGCGTGGCGACTACCAGGCCGCGTTCGAGCAGGCGCCGCGCACCGTCAAGGGCACGCTGTACGTGGGCGGCCAGGAGCAGTTCTACCTGGAAGGCCAGATCGCCTACGCCATCCCCAAGGAGCAGAACGGCATGCAGGTGCTGTGCTCCACGCAGCACCCGAGCGAGATGCAGCACGTGGTGGCGCATGCGCTGGGCGTGCATTCGCATAACGTGCAGGTCGAGTGCCGCCGCATGGGCGGCGGTTTCGGCGGCAAGGAGTCGCAATCGGCGCTGTGGTGCGCGGCAGCGGCCATCGCCGCGAAAAAGTCCGGCCGCCCGGTCAAGCTGCGCGCCGACCGCGACGACGACATGCTCGTCACCGGCAAGCGCCACTGCTTCTACTATGAATACGAAGTGGGCTACGGCGACGACGGCAAGATCATCGCCGCCAAGGTGGACATGGTGTCGCGCGCCGGCTATTCTGCCGACCTGTCCGGCCCCGTCGCCACGCGCGCGGTCTGCCACTTCGACAATACCTACTACCTGAGCGACGTGGACATCCGCGCCGCCTGCGGCAAGACCAACACGCAGTCGAACACCGCCTTCCGGGGCTTCGGCGGGCCGCAGGGCGCCATCGCCATCGAATACATCATCGACGAGATCGCGCGGGACCTGGGGCAGGACGCCTACGATATCCGCCGCCTGAATTTCTACGGCAAGGACGAGCGCAATGTCACGCCGTACGGCCAGGTCATCGTCGACAACGTGATCGCGGAACTGACGGCGGAACTGGAGCAGAGCAGCGACTACCGCGCGCGCCGCGAGGCCGTGGCCGCGTTCAACGCCGGCAGCCCGCTGCTGAAAAAAGGCCTGGCGTTCACGCCGCTCAAGTTCGGCATCGCCTTCAACGTCACGCACCTGAACCAGGCCGGCGCGCTGGTGCACGTCTATGTGGACGGCTCGGTGCTGGTGAACCATGGCGGCACGGAGATGGGGCAGGGCATCAACACCAAGGTGCTGCAGGTGGTGGCGCATGAACTGGGCCTGGACCTGGAGCACGTTCGCATCACCGCGACCGATACCAGCAAAGTGGCCAACACCTCCGCCACCGCCGCCTCCACCGGCGCGGACCTGAACGGCAAGGCCGCGCAGGACGCGGCGCGCCAGATCCGCGAGCGCCTGGCTGCCTTTGCGGTGAAGCAGTACGGCGGTGACGCGGCGCAGGTGCAGTTCTACGACAACCGCGTCCACGTCAATGGCCATGCCGTGCCGTTTGCGGAATTGGTGCAGAAGGCTTACCTGGCGCGCGTGCAGCTGTGGTCGGACGGCTACTACGCCACGCCGCACCTGCACTGGGACCCGAAGACCATGAACGGCCATCCGTTCTCCTACTACGCCTACGGCGCCGCCGTGTCGGAAGTGGTGGTCGATACGCTCACCGGCGAATGGAAGCTGCTGCGCGCGGATGCGCTGTACGACGCGGGCCAGTCGCTGAACCCGGCCATCGATATCGGCCAGGTGGAGGGCGCCTTCATCCAGGGCATGGGCTGGCTCACCACCGAGCAGCTGTGGTGGAACGCCGGCGGCAAGCTGATGACGCATGCGCCGTCCACCTACAAGATTCCGGGCGTGTCCGATTGCCCGGAGGACTTCCGCGTGCGCCTGTTCGAGAACCGCAACGTGGAGGACAGCATCCACCGCTCCAAGGCCGTGGGCGAGCCGCCGCTGCTGCTGCCGTTCTCGGTGTTCTTCGCCATCCGCGACGCCATTTCGTCGGTGGGCGGCCATAAGGTCAATCCGCCGCTGAACGCGCCGGCCACTTCCGAAGAAATCCTCAAGGCCATTGCCGCTGTTGAAGCGGCGGTGAAATAGACATGAGCGACTGGCTGACAGATCCCTCGGCGCCGTCGGTGCTGATTACCGTGGCGCGCGTGGAGGGCTCCGGCCCGCGCGAGGCCGGCACCAAGATGCTGGTGACGGCGGAGCGCGAGTTCGACACCATAGGCGGCGGCCACCTGGAAATGCGCGCCATCGACATCGCGCGCGAAATGCTGTCCGGGCAGGCCGTGCGCTATGAACGCTTCGCGCTCGGCCCCAGCCTGGGGCAGTGCTGCGGCGGTGTTGTTTACCTGCTGTTCGAGCGCGTCGATACGCGGCTCGGCGCGGTCCTTGCGGCGCTGCGCGAACGCCGCCGCGAAGACTGCTGGCGCCTGAGCGCCGTAGACGGCCCAGCCGCCGTCGCGCTGTTCGACATGCACGGCCAGCCGCTGTCATCGGCACGCGCCGCCGCCCTGTCGGCCGTCGCCGCGCCGTCCTCCATTGCCGCGCCATCGTCGTCCGCCGCCGCCGTTCCCGCGCCGTCCGCCGCGCCGCTGGCCATGCCGGTCAGCGATCCGCTGTCCGCCCCCGCTTTCGCCCGCGACCGTGGCGCCCACCTGATGCAGGACGCCTCCGGCCGCCGCTGGATGGTCGATCCCATCCTGGCCCCGCGCGCCCACCTGACCCTGTTCGGCGCTGGCCACGTCGGCGCCGCCATCGTGCGCGCACTGGCCGAGCTGCCGTGCACCGTCACCTGGGTGGACGAGCGCGAGGACATGTTCCCGGCCGATATCCCCGCCAACGTCACCGTGGAAGCAAGCGAGCTGCCCGAAGCCTGCGTGGCCGAAGCGCCGCCCAACAGCAGCTACCTGGTGCTGACCCACAACCACGCGCTCGACCAGCGCCTGACCGAAACCATCCTGCGGCGCCAGGACGTGTACTGGTTCGGCCTGATCGGCTCCAAGACCAAGCGCATGCAGTTCGAACACCGCCTGCAGGCCAAGGGCATAGACCAGGCCCGCATCGACGCCATGGTCTGCCCGATCGGCATCGCAGGCATCACCAACAAGGCGCCCGCCGTGATCGCCGCTTCCGTCTGCGCCCAGCTGCTGGGCGTGTGGGAGCAGCAGGATGCCGAGCGCATGCCCAAGCCCCTCAGCCAGACCGCGACCCTGCTGCGCGCAGCCGGTTCCACGCAATACAAAGTTTAGAAAGACCCTTATGCAAACGACCCAGGTGCAAGCCTACCGCGCAGGCTTGCTGCACTTCCACGCCGATCCCGCCTTCACGCCCGACGCCCACCACTGGCACCAGGACGGCCTGCTGGTCGTTGCCGACGGCAAGGTGCAGGCCGCCGGCGACTACGCCGCGCTGCACGCCACGCTGCCGCCTGGCACCGAGGTGCACGATTATCGCGGCAAGGTGATTACGCCGGGTTTCATCGACACCCATGTGCACTACCCGCAGACCGACATGATCGCTTCGCCGGCGCCCGGCCTGCTGCCCTGGCTGAACACTTACACCTTTCCGACCGAACGCCAGTTCGAAGACCCGGCGCACGCCGCCGCCACGGCCGAATTCTTCCTCGACGAGCTGCTGCGCGTCGGTACCACCACGGCCATGGTCTATTGCACCGTGCATCCGCAATCGGTGGATGCCTTCTTCGAGGCCAGCGAGAAGCGCAACCTGCGCATGGTGGCCGGCAAGGTGCTGATGGACCGCCATTGCCCCACCTTCCTGCAGGACTGCGCCGAGACGGGCGGGCGGGAAAGCGAGGAGCTGATCAAGCGCTGGCACAACCGGGGCCGTGCGCAGTACGCCATCACGCCGCGTTTCGCGCCCACCTCCACCGAGGCGCAGCTGTCGGTGGCAGGCGCACTGGCGCGCGCTTATCCTGATACCTATATCCAGACCCACGTGTCCGAAAACGAGGACGAAGTGAAGTGGGTGAGGGAACTGTTCCCGCAGGCGCGCAGCTACCTGGACGTGTACGACAGCTACGGCATGCTGCGTCCGCGCGCCATGTACGGCCATTGCATCTGGCTGGACGAGGGCGACCGCCGCCGCATGGCCGAGACGCAGGCCGCCGCCGCCGTGTGCCCGACCTCCAACCTGTTCCTGGGCAGCGGCCTGTTCGACTTCGAGCGCGCCGACCAGGCGGGCATGCTGCTGTCGCTGGCCACGGACGTGGGCGCGGGCACGTCGTTCTCCATGTTGCAAACCATGAACGAAGCCTATAAAGTAGCGCGCTTGAAGGGCAGTTACCTGCCAGCGCTGCGCATGTTCTACCTGGCTACGCTGGGTGCGGCCCGCAGCATGCAGCTGGAAGGCACGATAGGCAGTTTCGCAATCGGTGCGGAGGCGGATTTCGTGGTGCTGGACCCGCAGGCCACGCCGTTGCTGGCGCGCCGCACGGGACACACCGGGAACCTCGAAGAATTGCTGTTTGCGCTGGCGCTTCTGGGCGACGACCGCACCGTGGCTGCCACGTATTCGGCGGGGCGCTTGGTGCATTGCCGCCGGTGATGCCGCGGGGCTGCCCACGCGGCGGGTTACGCACTGCGTGCTAACCCGCCCTACATTTGACGAGGGCACGTTTAACCGAGGGCATGCGATGACAAAGATTTTCCCGAAACTGATGATGGCGCTGGCCGTGGCGGCCGCTTGCAATGCGCATGCGCAGAAGGCTGCGCCGAACGCCAACGAGCAAGCGACCAGCCGCCATTTCGCGTCGCTGGTTTCGGGCGGCCAGCCCAAGTCGGCCGAGCTGACTTTGTTTTTCACGATGATGCCCAAGGGCGGCGACCTGCACCACCACTATTCTGGCGCGATCTACGCCGAGCAGTTCCTGCAGTGGGTGGACAAGCAGGGCTACTGCGTCCGCAAGAATAACTACCAGATCGAAACCGACGCCGGCAAGCTGGCCATGGAGCGCGCCGCGTCGCCTGCCACCCGCACCTGCATCAGCGGCGAAGCCGTCATGCTGGACAACACCATGCTGGCCGAGCTGTTGCAGCGCTGGGGCACCAAGGACTTCTACAACCACAGCGGCCAGCAGACCCCTCCCGACCGCACCTTCTTCGACACCTTCGGCTATTTCAACGCCGTCGCCTCGACCAACACCGCGGACGGCTTGCGCACGCTGAAGCAGCGCGCCATCAACGAGAACGTCAGCTACATCGAAACGGTGTTCGAACTGGCGCCGTTCACCGCCAACGCCGATTTCGACAAGGCCGTGCTGGCGCCCAACCTGGACAGCGCTGCGCTGAACGCCCAGCTGGAAGCGCTGCTGCCGGTGCTGGACAAGGACGCCGGCTGGACCGGCTGGCTGGACGCCTACAAGAAGAACGTGGACACCTCCAGCGCCGGCATCGACGACGAGCAGTTCACCATGCGCTACCAGCCCTTCGTGCTGCGCTTCCTGTCGCCGTCGCAGGTGTTCTCGTCCATGGTGTCGGCCTTCAGGCTCGCGCGCGAGAACCCGAAAGTGGTGGGCGTGAACATCGTCGGCCAGGAGAGCACCTACGTCTCCATGCGCGACTACAAGCTGCACATGCAGATGTTCAAGTTCCTGAAGGCCAAGTACCCGGACGTGAAACTGTCGCTGCACGCCGGCGAGCTGGCGCTGGGCATGGTGCCGCCGGAAGGCTTGCAGTCGCACATCGCGGACGCCATCGGCGTGGCCGGCGCCAGCCGCGTCGGGCACGGCATGGACATCGCCCACGAATCCGGTGCGCTGGCCACCATGAAAGCCATGCGCGAGCGCGGCATCGCGGTGGAAGTGAATTTGACCAGCAACGATTTCATCCTCGGCATCAAGGGCGACGCGCACCCGGTTACCCTGTACCGCAAATACGGCGTGCCCTTTGTCATCTCCACCGACGATGCGGGCGTGTCGCGTAATAACCTGGCCAACGAGTACGTGCTGTTCGCCAGCCGTTACCCGACCAGCTATGCGGAAGTCAAAAAGCTGTCATATGACAGCATCCGCTACAGCTTCCTGGCCGCCGCCGACAAGCAGCGCCTGCTCAAGGCGCTGGACGGCAAGTTCGCCCGTTTCGAGGCGGATGTTGCATCTTCGCTGCACAAAGCCAGCCATTAACGGTTGTCATCGAGCGGTAACACCCGGTGTAGTTCGTTAGCCGGGTAGAGTTTTTTGCAATGTCATCGTTGAAACATTGTGGTTGCAATGCAACAAGAAGGACGCTTTTATGCGTCCTTTTGTCATTTTCTCCATGAATTAATTTCAGCCAACTTTATAATTCCGCCTAATCCCTTACTCCGAGTTCATTTCGCCGACTAAAACTGTCGGATTTATAGCTTTTGGATCTGAATTCGCGAAGAAAAACGAATTTGTCATGCATTTTTGCTTCATGCATAGTGGAATCAGCATTGTAAAAGTGCCATGTTGCAATTGTTTTTTGTCATACCTGCAGTGGGCGATGTCACGCTCCTGAAACATTGCCAAAGTAGACTCATTCGTTACGCTACAGAAGAATTTTCCCGTCGCTTAGCCAGCAGCGCCGGTCCAGGTTTGCAGCACAGTAAAGAGGAAATGCCCGGCCGCCCTACAGGACGGCCGTCAGCGTTTCAATAATATTAGTCTTTTTTGGGGTTATACAATGATCAAGCATAAACGGCTACGATTGACGCAGATTGCGCTCAGTCTGTCCATCGCGCTCGCAGCGGCACCGTCGTTCGCACAGAACACCACGTCGTCCATCGCGGGCCGCATCTCGTCCAACGACGGCAAGCCTGCCGCCGGCGCAGCCGTGACCATCGTTCACACGGAATCGGGCTCGGTCAACAGCGTCGTCACCGACGCTGAAGGCCGCTACGTCGCCCGCGGTCTGCGTGCCGGCGGTCCATACACGATCACCATCACCAAGAACGGCGTCGTCGAGAAGCGCGAAAACGTTTATGTCGAAGTTGCCGAGACCGCCTCCGTGGACGCGGTGCTGGGCCAGATCCAGACCGTGGCCATTACCGGCCGCCGCTCGGAGACCTTCAACCGCACCAACATGGGCACCGGCACCAGCATCACCGCGACCGACCTGGCGACCCAGGCATCGATCTCGCGCAGCCTGCAGGACTACGCCCGCGTCGACCCGCGCCTGTCGCAGACCGACAAGGAACGCGGCGAAATCTCCGTGGCCGGCCAGAACTCGCGCTACAACTCGATGACCATCGACGGCGTGGCCGTGAACGACACCTTCGGCCTGGAAGCCAGCGGCACCGCCACCGGCAAGCAGCCGATCTCGATCGAAGCGATCCAGTCGGTGCAGGTCAACGTGGCCAACTACGATGTGACCCAGAAGGGCTACACCGGCGCCAACATCAACGCGGTCACCAAGTCCGGCACCAACAAGGTCAAGGGCAGCGTCTACTACGTGTTCCGCAACGACAAGCTGGCCGGCGAGCGCTACAACAGCGCCACCGATTCCTACTTCGACGCGCCGCCGTCGAAAGAAACCACCAAGGGCGTGACCCTGGGCGGCCCGCTGATCCAGGACAAGCTGTTCCTGTTCGCGAACTATGAAAAAACCGAAAGCAGCCGCAACTCGCCGGCCTTCGGCCCGGTAGGCGGCGCAGGCGGCCAGACCACCGTTGCCATCGCCCAGTCCGTACTGGACAGCGCGGCCACCATTGCCAAAGACCGCTACGGCATGGACATCGGCACCTCGCAAGTGCCGAGCGGAACCAAGTTCACGTCGGAAGACAAGCTGCTCAAGCTGGACTGGAACATCACCGAAGACCAGCGCGCCATGCTGCGCTACTCGAAAACCGAACAGTCCGAGCCTATCTTCCCAGGCTTCTCGGCCACCGGTGTTTCGCTGAGCTCGTACTGGTACGCCCAGGAGAAGTCGCTGACCACCCTGGTGGGCCAGTGGACCTCCGAGTGGACGCCAAGCTTCTCGACCGAAGTGAAAGTGTCGAACCGCAAGTACGACAGCGTCCCGAAGAACAATGCCTTCCTGCCGGCCATCGGCCTGCAGTTCTCCGGCGCGCTGCCTGACGGCTCGCCTGCCGGCCTGTCGACCGGCAACCGCTTCGCCAACTTCGGTACCGAGCTGAGCCGCCAGAAGAACGTGCTGCAGACCAAGACCCAGGACTTCTACGCCGGCGCCAACTGGAACGTGGGCGACCACGACGTGAAGTTCGGCACCGACTACAGCAAGAACGAGATCTACAACGCGTTCCTGCAGAACGTGAACGGCAACTACACCTTCGCCTGTATCAACAGCAGCAGCACCTTCACGTACTCGTTCGGCGCCATCAACTGCTCGAGCGCCACCTCGGCCCAGCACGCCGCCGCAGTGCTGGAGAACTTCAGCAAGGGCCGTCCTTCGTCGTACACGCTGCAAGCAGCCATCCCGGGCAAGACCCTGGACGACGCGATCGCCCGCTTCGAGCTGAAAAACATCGGCCTGTTCCTGCAGGATAGCTGGACCGTCAACAAGCAGCTGACCCTGATGGCCGGCATCCGCATGGACGGCGCCCGCATCGGCGACGTGCCGGTGGCCAACCCGACCGCTGCGCTGCCGACCGGCCCGCTGGTCAACGGCCGCCAGACCGGTGGCTTCGGCGTGGACAACACCCGCACCATCGACGGCCAGAACCTGTACCAGCCGCGCGTCGGCTTCAACTACAAGTTCGACAGCGAGCGTCCTACCCAGCTGCGCGGTGGCGCCGGCCTGTTCCAGGGCGCCGCCCTGTCGGTCTGGCTGGGCAACCCGTTCCAGAACTCCGGCATGGTGATCCGCAACATCACCTGCACCTTCGCGGCCGGCACCTGCCCGACCGCAGGCGGTTTCTTCAGCGCCGATCCGAACAACCAGCCGACCAACGTGGTCAGCACCATTCCTGCCATGAAGGTCGACACCATCAGCAGCGACATGGCGCAGCCATCGGTCTGGAAGGGCAACCTGGCGTTCGAACATGAACTGCCATGGGGCGGCATCGTCTTCGGCGCGGAATACCTGCGCACCAAGACCAAGGACGGCATCTACTACAAGGAACTGAACCTGGGCGCACCGACCAAGACCGGTAGCGACGGCCGTCCTCTGTACTACACCAACTCCGGCTACCTGCCAACCTGCTACACCCCAACCGGTGGCGCAGTGGGCGGCGCGGCTTGCCCGGACACCCGCACCAAGGCGCAGAGCAACGCCGCCTTCGGCCAGGTGCTGCAGGCAACCCGCACCTCGGGCGGCGCCGGCAACCTGCTGACCCTGTCGCTGCGCGCGCCTATGCGTGCCGGCCTGGGCTGGGGCGTAGCGTACACCTACACCGACGCCACCGAAGTATCGCCGCTGACCTCGTCGACCTCCAGCTCGAACTGGGGCGGCCGTGCATCGTTCGATCCGAACGAGAACGTCGCTTCCAACTCGAACTACCTGGTGAAAGACCGCATCTCGGCCAACGTGAGCTGGCAGAAGGCGTTCTTCGGCAGCTACAAGACCGGCTTCGGCCTGTTCTATGAAGGCCGTACCGGCAAGCCGTTCAGCTGGACCATCAACAACGACTTGAACGGCGACGGCCTGGCCGGCAACGACCTGATGTACATCCCGAAAGCACCGGGTTCGGGCGAAGTGGCCTTCTTCGGCGCCACCCCGGCGGCACGCGCTGCCACCGAGGCGGCGTTCTGGAAAGTGGTGGACGCCAATGGCGCCCTGTCGAAGTACAAGGGCGGCGTGGTTGGCCGCAACACCGACTTCTCGCCATGGACCAACAGCATCGACATGAAGGTCACCCAGGAAGTGCCAGGCTTCTGGACCGGCCACAAAGGTATCTTCTCGCTGGACTTCCTGAACGTTGGCAACATGATCAACAAGAAGTGGGGCCGTATCAATGAAGTGGCATTCCAGTCCGCTGGTGGCCAGGTACGCAGCTTCGTCGACTACGTTGGTATCGACGCCCAGGGCCGTTACATCTACAACGTCCGCACCACGGAAGAGCTGGTCACCCGCCAGGAAAAAGGCGAGTCGCAGTGGGCCATCCAGGCTACCGTCAAGTACGAGTTCTAATCTCGTCGCGTTGATAGCTTGAACGAACGGCTGGTGGCGACACCAGCCGTTTTTTTTACGCCGCATTTTCTCTGTAACGTAACGTTTCGCCGGCCGTGGCGCCCGCCAGCGGGCCGCTGCGGAGCGGTACAATAGCCGATTACCGGCTCCATCCCTGCAATGAAGACTCCATTCAAATCCCCAGCCATGGCGCTGGCCCTGGCCGCCGCGCTGCTCTCGGGCTGCGCCAGCCAGCGTCCCGCCGCCGTGGTGGACATCAACATCGCCACGCTGAACGACTTCCACGGCTACATCGAGCCGAGCAAATTCACCTATACCGATGCGGGCGGCACCGCGCGCAGCGAACTGGCCGGCGGCATCGACACCATCGCCGCCGCGCTGCAGGCCTGGCGCAAGGAAGACCCGCAGCTGCTGCTGGTGGGCGCGGGCGACCTGATCGGCGCCAGTCCGGCCATCTCCTCCATGTGGGCCGACGAGACCACGCTGGGCGCGCTCAACCTGCTGCGCATGAACGCGAGCTCGGTGGGCAACCATGAATTCGACGCCGGGCGCGCCGAGCTGCTGCGCCAGCAGAAGGGCGGCTGCGTATCGCCGCGCCCGGACAAGGCCTGCAAGTTCGGGCCTGTCTACCCGGGCGCCAAATTCCAGTACCTGGCCGCCAACGTGGTGGACATGGTCACCAACAAGCCCTTCCTGCCGGCCTACCACGTGGAGGAAGTGCGCGGCGTGAAGGTGGGCTTCATCGGCGCCGTGCTGAAGGATACCGCGCAGGTGGTGCTGGCCTCCGGCATCGCCGGCCTGCAGTTCACCGACGAGGCGCAAGCCATCAACCGCGTGCTGCCCGAGCTGCGCGCGCAGGGCGTGAACGTGTTCGTGGTGCTGATCCACCAGGGCGGCCGCACCACGGACGCGCTGGACCGGCCGGACTGCCCCAATCTGCAGGGCGAAATCGTGGACGTGGTCAAGCGGCTCGACCCGGCCATCCGCGTCGTCATCAGCGGCCACTCGCACAAGGGCTATCTGTGCCGCGTGGACGGCCGCCTGGTGACGCAGGCTGAAACGGCGGGCCACGTGATGTCGCGCATTAAGCTGAGCGTGGACACGGCGACC
This sequence comes from Pseudoduganella sp. UC29_71, assembly GCF_042693265.1. Classification (NCBI taxonomy): domain Bacteria; kingdom Pseudomonadati; phylum Pseudomonadota; class Betaproteobacteria; order Burkholderiales; family Oxalobacteraceae; genus Pseudoduganella; species Pseudoduganella sp. UC29_71. The sequence continues at coordinate 349,035 of NZ_CP170549.1, forward strand.
AACAGCGTGGTGGCCGAAAGCGCACGCAACGTGGTGATGGAGCAGGACCGCTATCCGGCCGATCCGGCCATGGTGGCCTACATGGACACGGTGCGCAAACGCAGCAACGAAGTGCTGGGCAAGCCGGTGGCGCGCCTGGCCGTGGCCAGGGTGGCGCGCGCCACCGGCGACGACAGCAGCGAATCGGCCATCGGCAACCTGGTGGCAGATTCCATGCTGGCCGCAGGCAAGCCGTTCGGCGCCCAGATCGCCTTCATGAACCGCGGCGGCTTGCGCAACGACCTGCTGGCCGGCGCCGGCAACGTGACCACGCTGGCGCAGCTGCACGCCGTGCTGCCGTTCGGGAATGCGCTGGACGTGATGAACCTCACCGGCGCCCAGCTGCGCGCGCTGCTGGAAGAGCAGTGGCTGCAAGGGCGCAACGTCACGCGCGGCCTGCTGCAAGTGTCGAACGGCTTCACCTACCAGTGGGACGCCAGGCAGCCGGAAGGGCAGCGCGTGGTGCCAGGCAGCGTGCTGCTGCACGGCGTGCCGATCGAGGACGGCGCCACCTACCGCGTGGTAACCAACCATTTTCTTGCCGAAGGCGGCGACTACTTCCCGACGTTCACGCGCGGCACCGGCCGCGCTCCCACGCCCATCCGCGACATCGACGCGCTGGCGGCCTACCTGGCCCAGCGCGACCGCGACGGCAAACCGGCCGGTTCCGCCCAGCAGGCGGGCCGCGTCCAGCGCCTGCAATCCCCACCATGACCAAGGACTCCACCATGCGTAAACCAGTACTGACCGCACTGCTGGCCGCGAGCTTCGGCAGCGCCCATGCAGACTTCCGCATTCCCGGCTACGAGCTGGTGCTGACCACGCCGGTCGAAACCACGCTGGCCAACCCCGACCTGCGCGACGCGGCGGCCGTGTGGACTGAGCTGTTCGACAACGCGAAGAAGGATATCGCCATCGGCCAGTTCTACGCCGTGGTGCGCGAGGGCAGCGCGTTTGAAAAGGTGTTCGAGCACCTGGAGGCGGCCGGCAAGCGCGGCGTGAAGATCCGCTTCCTGCTCGACAAGAAGGGCGTGAACCTGTCCGAAGCGCCCACCATCGAGCGCCTGAAGGCCATACCCAACCTGGAACTCCGCGTCCTCGACTACAACCAGCTGACAGGCAACGGCATCATCCACGCCAAGTACCTGGTGGTGGACCACGAGGTGGCCTACATGGGCAGCCAGAACTTCGACTGGCGCTCGTTCACGCACATCCACGAAACCGGCCTGCGCATCACGGACGCCAAGGTGGTCAAGCAGATCCAGGCCATCTTCGACCAGGACTGGAGCGCCCAGGCGCGCCTGGCGCGCGGCCTGCGCGTGCCGGAAATCGGCACGGCGGTGTCCAGCGCGAACTACGCGCCGGACGCCTTCCTGATGGCCAGCCCTTACGCCTACAACCCGGCCGGCGTGGCCGATTCCGAGCGCGGCCTGCCGGCGCTGCTGGAAGAAGCGCAAAGCGAAGTGCGGGTGCAGCTGCTGGACTACGCGCCGCTCAGCTACGGCCCGAAAGGCACGCGTCCCTACTATCCGGTGGTGGACAACGCCGTGCGCGCGGCTGCGCAGCGCGGCGTCAAGATCAAGCTGATGGTGTCCAACTGGAACACCGAGGCGCCCGCCATCGCCTACCTGAAAAGCCTGGCGCTGCTGCCCAACGTGGAGATCCGCGTGGTGACCTTGCCGAAGGCATCCGAGGGCTTCATTCCATTCGCGCGCGTCATCCACAGCAAGACCATGAGCATAGACGGCAAGGTGGCGTGGGTGGGCACCAGCAACTGGGCCGGCGGCTATTTCGACCTGTCGCGCAACCTGGAAGTGGTGATGCGCAACGAGCAGATGGCGCAGCGCATCGCCGCGCTGCACCAGCAGTTGTGGGACTCGCCGTATGCGGCGCCGCTGGACGTGAACAAGACCTATCCGAAGCCAAGTAAAGGGAAAGAAGAATAATGAAGAAGCTCGCATGCGTGCTGGCGCTGGGCGCCGCCTTTGTATCGACCAATGCGCTGGCCTGGGGCAACGACGGCCACCGCATCGTCGGTTCCATCGCCGACCAGCTGATCAAGGGCAGCTACGCCGAGAAGCAGGTGCGCGCGCTGCTGCTGCCGGGCGAGAGCCTGGAAAAGGTCGCCACCTGGATGGACTGCGTGAAGGGCAGCTACTGCGGCCCGCAGACCGCCGAGATGACCGAGTACACGGCGGCCAACCCCAAGCACAGCGAATACCATTACACTGACGTGCCGTTCCAGCTGGATGAGTACCGTGACCACGGCGTGGGCACCGACGAGCACGACATCGTGCAGTCGCTGCGCCAGGCCATCTGGGTCCTGCAGGGCAAGGACGGCGCGGCCGTCAACCCGCACAAGTTCACCAGGCGCCAGGCCTTGCTGCTGCTGACCCACCTGGCGGGTGACGTGCACCAGCCGCTGCACGTGGGCTCGGCCTTCATCAGCAAGGAGGGCGTGTTCGTGGTGCCGCTCAAGCAGGAGCAGATCGACGGCGTGAACATCTTCAATCCGCAAGGCGGCAACAACATGCTGCTGGACGACGCCAAGGTGGCTGCCATGGGCAGCGCGCTGATCCCCGCGCCGCTGCCGAAAGAGGGCGAGGAAGCCAAGGCCGCCGAGGCCAAGCCTGCCGATGCCAAACCTGCCGCCGATGCCAAGCCGGCGCCGAAGACCAAGCCGTTCCACTCCTACTGGGATACCACCGTGGTGGACTACGCCATGCGCCGCGTGAGTGCGCGCACGCCGGAGCAGTTCGCGCAGATCGCCATCGCCGGCAAGCCCGCCGTGGCGCTCAACTCGGGCGACCCGGCCAGCTGGCCATACCAGTGGGCCAACGACGCGCTGGCGGTGGCCAAGGCCGCGCATGCCGGCGTCACCGTTGGCCCGGCCGGCACGCAGACCAGCCGCACCGGCAGCGTCTACACCGTGTGGCAGCTGAACGTGCCGGACAACTATCCGGTGCCGTCGTCGGCCATCGCCAAGGAACAGCTGATCAAGGGCGGCTACCACCTGGCTTCGCTGCTGCAGGCGATCTGGCCGGAGCCGGCGGCGAAGTAACTACTTCGCGGGAGGCGGCCGGTACCACAGTTCCGGCCGGTGCAGCGGCGTGTCCGGCGACAGGCCGGGATGGGGGATGGACAGCAAGCGGCGCTTCTCCAGCCCGCAGCGCTCAATGATGGGGCCTTTGTACTTGCGGAACAGCGCGCTCAGCGTGCCGTCTTGCACCATGCTTTCCAGGCCGGCCGTGAGGCGCCTTGCCAGCCGTTCGCCCTCGGCGTCGCGCCGCACGAACAGGTAGCGCGGCAGCGGGTAGGCCAGCAACAGGCTCGGTTCCAGCGCTATGCGCGGAAACTGCGCCTGCGCTTCGCGCAGCTCCAGCGGCGCCTCGTCCACGCCGCGCGAATAGAAGTCGAAGCGGCCCGCCATCAGCATGGAGTACAGGTGCTCGAAAGTGCCTTCGACCACGGGGATGCCGGCCGCGCGCAGGATATTGACGTCGGCCCAGTCCTTGCCCTGGCCGGCGCGCAGGGCGCGCAAGTCCGCCAGGCTGCGCACGGCGCCGAAGCGCGGCAGGTCGGCCTCACGCACCAGGAACACGCGCAAGCCCAGCAGCCCTTTGTCGATGGGGATGCGGACCGGCAGAAGCTGCCGCTCCACCGCCGGCGACGTGGCGCGCGCCAGCACGTTGATGCGGCCCTGCGGCAGCGTCAGTTCCTGCGTCACCCGGGGCGGCGACATGGCCTCGTCCAGCTGGCGCATCTCGAACGGCCCGAACGCGGGCACGGATTTCTCCAGCGCGGTGCGCAGTATCAGCCAGTCGTAATCGTAGCGCTCGTTCATCGTCTCGATGTGGCGCGGATAGACGATCTGTTGCGGTGCAGCCCGGGCGTCCGCGCTGCCGAGCACCGGCAGCAGGCAGCCCGAAAGGGTGCCCTCCAGAAAACGCCTGCGGGTGGGGGAGGTGCCTGCCATTCAGCCAGTGTGCCATTCCCGCAGCGCGCCAGCAAGCGCCGCGCAGCGGTTTCGTTGCCCGCGGCTGCTTGCCGCGCTACTTCGCGCGGCCGGCCAGGAACAGCTGCTGGATGTCGCCGTAGGCCATGGCTTTCTGCATCAGCGGGCCGGCGCTGCCGGTCTCGAGGAAGCCTTGCGCCATTTCGCGCGCCGCGCCCCACAGCGCCTGCGCAATGCCGGAGCCGGCGCTGAAGCGGCGCGCGCCCAGCGCGCTCAGTTCGGCCGCGGCCGGGATGCCGGGCCAGTCCATCACGTTCAGCGGCAGGCCTGCACCGGCCGCCACCTCGCGGATCTCGTCCGGCAGGCAGATGCCCGGCACGAACAGGCCGTCCGCGCCGGCGGCGCGGTAGCTTTCCGCACGCGCCAGCACTTCCCGCACGCGCTGGCCTTCGGGCGCCAGGCCGCGCAGGTAGACGTCGGTACGCACGTTGACGAAGATGTCGCCGCCGGCCTTGGCCACCGCTTCCTTGATGGCTTCCACCTTGCGCGCCAGCAGCACGGGCGCGTCGCCGCCGTCCTCGATATTGATGCCGGCCACGCCGCTGTCGACCAGCAGCATGATGTAGGCGGCCACCGTGGCCGGCTTGTCCGAATAGCCGTTTTCCATGTCCACCGTGAGCGGCACGTTCAGCACGCGCACGATGTTCTGCGCAGCGGCGATGGCGGCGCTGGCCGGCATGTTGTGGCCGTCCGCGTAGCCCAGCGACCAGGCCAGGCCGGCGCTGGTGGTGGCCACGGCGGGCGCGCCCAGGCTCTCGATCAGGCGGGCGCTGCCCGCGTCCCAGGCGTTGGCCAGGCGCAGCAGCTCCGGTCCCTGGTGCAGTTGGCGGAAGGCGGTCGCGGGTCGTGTCATGGCAGGCTCCAGATGTGCGTAGGTTGGCGGTAGGTGGGCGGTGGAAGAATGGCCTATTTTACATTGTTATCGATTTAAGTTGCCAATGTGATAGCGATGCCCATGCTGCGGTAGGGCGCCAGCAGCGCCTCGTCCACGCCCGCGTTGACGATGATGTCGCTTACCTGCGCCAGCGGCACGGTGTGGAAGGGCGCGGCCGTGTCCAGCTTTTCCGGCGAGGCCAGCACCACCGTGCGCAGCGCCGCCGCGCTGATGGCGCGCTTGACGCAGCCTTCCTCGTAGTCGCCGGTGGTCACGCCCGCCTGCGGGTGCACGCTGCACACGCCCATGAAGAAAATGTCGGCCCGGACCTGGCCGATGGCTTCCATGGTGGCGGCGCCCACGCCGACGATGGAATGCTTGAACAGGCGTCCGCCTATCATGATCACTTCCACCGTGGGATGTTCGGCCAGTTCCACCGCGATGCTGGGGCTGTGCGTCACCACCACGGCGCGCAGGTCGCGCGGCAGGTGGCGCGCCACTTGGACCGCCGTGGTGCCGCCGTCGATGAACACCACCTGGCCGGGGCGCACCATGGCGGCGGCGGCGCGCCCGATGGCGGGCTTGCAGTCGGCCGAGATCTGCTGGCGCTGGGCGAAGTTGCCCAGCGCGGGCGAGGCGGGCAGGGCGCCGCCGTGCACGCGCTCCAGCAAGCCTTCCTTGGCCAGCTCGCGCAGGTCGCGCCGGATGGTGTCCTCGGACAGGCCCAGTTTCTCACTCAGCGTTTTGGCCACGATCTGGCCGTCCTCGCGCAGGATCTTGAGCAGCAGCTCTTTGCGTTGGCGTGTCAGCATTGCACGAATTTTCTTGATATTGCACGAATTTGCATACTATCATGGAAACCCGATCACACAGCAAGGAGAGCAGCATGCCGGAAGACCGCGTCAGGATACGCGCCGTGGAGACCCTGTCGGACGACTGGTATCTGCTGCGCAAAACCACCTTCGATTACCGCCGTGGCGACGGCAGCTGGCAGACCATGTCGCGCGAGACCTACGACCGGGGCCACGGCGCCGTCATCCTGCTGTACCACCGCGCGCGGCGTAGCGTGGTCCTGGTGCGCCAGTTCCGCTTCCCGGCCTACGGGCAGGACGGGCACGACGGCTTCCTGATCGAAGCGCCGGCCGGGCTGCTGGACCAGGCCAGCCCGGAGGAGCGCATCAAGGCCGAAGTGGAGGAGGAGACCGGCTACCGGGTGGCGGAGGTGCAGAAAGTGTTCTCTGCCTTCATGAGCCCCGGCTCGGTCACCGAGCGGCTGCACTTCTTCGTGGCCGAATACGACCCCGCCTCGCGTCCCGGCGGCGGGGGCGGCCTGGCGGCCGAGGGCGAGGACATCGAGGTGCTGGAACTGCCGCTGGAGCGCGCGGTCCGGATGATGGAAAGCGGCGAAATCTGCGACGCGAAAACCATCATGCTGCTGCAATACGCGCAGCTGCAGCTGTTCCGGGTCGGCTGATACGCTTACAGGGCGGTATAGACGACGGAATCGGCCGAGCGCTTGAACGGGCCGTGGAATACCGCCTCGACATTGTTGCCGTCCGGGTCGAAGGCGAAGGCGGCGTAATAGCCGGGGTGGTACTCGCGCTCGCCGGGGCCGCCGTTGTCGCGCCCGCCGGCCGCCAGCACGGCCTTGTGGAAGGCCTGTACCGTCTCGCGGTCCTTGGCGATGAAGGCGATGTGCACGTGCGATACCGGGCCGTCGGCCTTGTCCACGTACAGGTCGTCGAGATAGAAGTTGCCTTCGCCTTCCACAATCTCGCCAGCCAGTCCCAGGGCGCCGAACGCCGCCCGGTAGAAACGCTTGCTCGCGTCCACATCGGCCACGCGCAGGTGCACGTGGTCAAACAGTCTGCCTCGATGAAATTCCATGGCTCGCTCCTTGAAATGGGTCGGGCCAGTATAGAAGCGCTAGCGCGGCGGGCGCGCCAGTTTGACTGCCGTCAATTGCCGAATCCGTAGCGCAGCACCATGCCCACGATCACGCAGCCGCCGGCCGTGAACAGCAGCTTGTTGCGCAGGTTGTCCGAGCCGAGCGCCGCCTGGCGCTGCTGCTGCGCCATGTCGCTTTTCTTCTTGCCGATGATCAGGGGGCTGAGAAACCACAGCACGCCCAGCAGCAGCCAGCCGATGCCGGTGACGGTCATGCCGGTGGAGCCGGTCTTGATGCCGTCCACCACGCGGATGGCGGCCATCACGGCGCCGAAGGCCAGCCAGCAGACGCGGGCCAGGAGATGGGTTTTGATTTTTTCCATGGGCGGCATTATACGGGCTGCGCCTTCAATCGCCACCGCCCCCGCCGCAGCCACCGCCGCCGCAGCCGCTGTCGCCGCCGCCGCCATCGCTGCCGCCGTCGTTGCCGCCGCTTCCGCATGAGCCCGAATCGCTGCCGCCGCTGCCGTCGCTGCTGCCCAGTTCGGCGCCGCAGTAGACCGTACCGCCGCTATCGTTCTGCCGCCTGAAGCCGCTGCAGTCGGGCGTGTAGATAAAGCCGTTGGGAATGTTCAGCTTGGTGTCCAGTGCGAACAGCAGCGGCAGGCGGCTGGGCTTGCCCGGGTTGATGTTTTCTTCCAGGCAGGCGAAATGCCAACAGCGCCGCAGGCCGCCATCGTCCTGGCGCGCCGTGCCGAGCACAATGGCTGGCGTATGGTGCAGATAGCGTCCGAACGCGTGCTGGCAAAACTGGTGGTAATTCTTGGTGTACAGGATGAATTCATGCCACAGGTCATCCACCACCTGGGACGGCATGGACACGAACTTCCGGCCGCTCTTCAGGTGCGCCAGGAAGAACTGCCGCAGGCCCTGCGCCACCAGCTGGCACTCTTTGGTGCTCAGGTGGGGATGCTTCTGCGTCAGTTTCTCGAACAGGCCCTTGGGCAGCACGAAGGTGCGGATATGGGCTTCCCGCTTCAGCTTGACCTGGCGCTGCCACAGGAAGGCGGAGACCCCGGCAAGCGAGGCGCAGGCGATGGTGACGAGAATCGACATGGTGGCAGGCCTTTACGCGAAGGTGGGAGCGGGCCGGCCGGTGCATCAGGTGCTGTTTACCCAGCGCCGCGCAAGGATGATTGCATATGCGAAATATCGCGTCAAATGATACGGCCAGCCAGGCTTGAGGTGCGTCAGCTATGCGATGATGAGGCTTAATGGAGCGGACTGTCGTAATAGGATGCATGCGGATGGCGCGCGCGGCGCCATCCACGGGGACGCGCCTTAGCGCGATTTGACGAACGGTACGCCGATGGCTTTCGGAGCCACGGACTTGGCCATCAGGCCGGCCAGCACGATCACGGTGACCACGTACGGCACCATCTGGATCAGCGAGCCCGGGATGCGGCCCACCACCGGCAGGTCCACGCCTTCGATCTGGATCTGCACCGCGCCGAAGAAGCCGAACATCAGGCAGCCGAAGAAGGTGTACAGCGGACGCCAGTTGCCGAACACCATGGCCGTCAGCGCCAGGTAGCCGGCGCCGGCCGACATGTCACGCAGGAAGAAGCCGCTTTGCACGATGGCCAGGTAGGCGCCCGAGAACGAGCACAGCACGCCGGCGATCAGCATGGCCTTGTAGCGCGTCCATTCCACCGACACACCGGCCGCGTCGGCCGCGTGCGGGTTCTCGCCGCAGGCGCGCAGGCGCAGGCCGAAGCGGGTGTGGTACAGCACCCAGTGCACCAGCGGCACCAGCGCGAAGGCGAGGTAGACCAGCACCGAATGGCCGCCGATCAGCTTGGTGTACAGCCAGCCCAGGAAGGGCACGTCCGCCACTGCGGCGCTGCCCGGCAGCACCACGTCGAACAGGCGCGCCTGGCCCAGGTCCGGTGTGCGGCCGCCTTGTTGGAAGAAGAACTGGGCCACCACGAAGGTCAGCCCGCTCATGGCGATGTTGATGGCGATGCCGGCCACCAGCTGGTTGCCCTTCTGCGTGATGCTGACGTAGCCTTGCAGCGTGGCCAGCGCCACCGATACGGCCACGCCGGCCGCCACGCCGTACCACGGGTTCTGCGTGGCGAAGGCCACCGCCGCCGAGACGAAGGCCGAAGCGAGGATCTTGCCTTCGAGGCCGATGTCGATCACGCCCGAGCGCTCCGCGAACAGGCCGGCCATGGCGGCGAAAATCAGCACCGGCGCGTTGCGCACGGTCGATACCAGGATGCTGCCGATGTGCAGGTCTTCAAAAGTCATGTCATTACCCCTTGGCCTTGATCAGCTTCATGATGGCCGGTGCGTAGAAGTTCTCCATGGCGCCGCAGAACAGGATGATCAGGCCCTGGATGAAGATAAACGTTTCGGTCGGGATGTTCGGCTTTTCCAGCGACAGGTCGAAGCCGCCCTGGATCAGCGCACCGAACAGCACGGCCGACAGGAAGATGCCGACCGGGTGCTGGCGGCCCATCAGCGCGATCGCGATGCCGACGAAGCCGGCGCCGCCGACGAAGTTGAGCGACAGGTAGTGGGTGGAACCCATGATGGAGTTGACCGAGCCCAGGCCGGCCAGCGCGCCCGAGATCAGCATGACGACGATGATCATCTTGCTGATGCGGATGCCGGCGTAATGCGCGGCGTGCTTGTTCAAGCCGGTGGCGCGCAGCTTGTAGCCCCAGGCCGAACGCGTCACCACCACGCCGTAGATGGCCAGCGCGAAGATGGCCAGCAGGAAGCTCACGTTGAGCGGCGTGTCGCCCAGCACCGGGAACCAGGTGTTCAGGCGCGGCATTTCCGCGGCGGCCGAGAACACGCGGCTGGCGGTGTTCTGCTCGCCCGGCGGGATCAGGTACTTCACGATGAAGAAGTTCATCAGCGAGGCGGCGATGAAGTTGAACATGATGGTGGTCACCACGATGTGGCTGCCGCGCCTGGCCTGCAGGTAGCCCGGCAGGAAGCCCCACAGCGCGCCGAACAGGGCCGCGCCGAGGATGCCGCACGGGATCAGCAGCCACCATGGCAGCGTGGCGTCGAACGTCAGCATGGCCAGCGTCAGGCCCAGGCCGCCGATGTACATCTGGCCTTCGGAGCCGATGTTGAACAGGCCGGCCTGCATGGCGATCGACACCGACAGGCCGGTGAAGATGAAGGTGGAGGCGTAGAACAGCGTGTAGCTCAGGCCTTCCGGGTTGACGATGGCGCTGTTGATCAGGATGCGCATGGAGTCCACCGGGTCTTCGCCGAGCAGGTGGATCACCAGGGCCGCCACCAGCAGTGCCGAGAGCAGGTTCAGTACGGGCAGGACAAAGGCTGTCGCCCAGCGTGGCATATCGTTAGTGTTCATGATTTATGCATGCCCCCCATCAGCAGGCCGATGCGGGTGGTGTCGAATTCGTCGATTTTCAGTTCGCCGGTGATGCTGCCGCCGCACATGACCAGGATGCGGTCGGCCAGCGCGCGCACTTCCTCCAGCTCCACCGAAACGAGCAGGATGGCCACGCCGGCGTCGCGCAGCGCGAGCAGCTGGGTGTGGATGGATTCGATGGTGCCGATGTCCACGCCGCGCGTGGGCTGGCCCACCAGCATCAGCTTGGGCTTGGCCAGCACTTCGCGCGCGATCACCACCTTCTGCTGGTTGCCGCCGGAGAGCAGGCCGATGCGCAGGTCCGGATTGGCCGGACGCACGTCGAAGGCCTTCAGCAGGCCGGCGCAGCGCTCGGCCACGCCCTTGAAGTCGATCAGGCCCCAGGCGTTCTTTACGCGGTCCTGGTAGCCGAAGAAGGTGTTGTGCATGACAGAGAAGTTCTTGATCACGCCGTCGCGCAGGCGGTCTTCCGGCACGTGGCCGATGCCCAGGTGGCGGAACTCCAGCGGCAGGCCGTCGGCGTCGCTGCGGCCGGCGTAGGGCAGCGGCTTGCCCTGGAAGTCCACTTCGCCGGAGGTGGGCAGGCGCATGCCGGACAAAATTTCCATCAGCTCGCTCTGGCCGTTGCCGGACACGCCGGCGATGGCCACGATCTCGCCTGCGCGCAGCGTGAAGTTCAGTTTGTTCAGCAGGCTCACGCCCTGGTCGTCGGTCAGCTGCAGGTTGCGCACTTCCAGCACCGGCGCGCCCGGATGGTAGGCGGCGCGCGGCAGGTTGTTTTCGATCGGGCGGCCCACCATCATGTTGGCCAGCTCTTCCTTCGAGGTCTGCGCGGTTTGCACGGCGCCCACCACGCGGCCGCCGCGCATCACGGTCACCGTGTCGGTGATGTCGAGGATTTCCTGCAGCTTGTGGGTGATCAGGATGATGGTCTTGCCCTGTTCCTTGAACAGGCGCAGGATCTCGAACAGCGACTCGGTCTCCTGCGCGGTCAGCACGGCGGTCGGCTCGTCCAGGATCAGGATGTTGGCGCTGCGGTAGATCTGCTTGAGGATCTCCACGCGCTGCTGCGCGCCCACCGACAGGTCATGGATGGTGGCCAGCGGATCGACGTCCAGGCGGTAGCGCGCGCAGATCTCGCGCAGCTGCGCTTCCACGGCGGCGCGCTTGCCGGCCAGCTTGAAGCCGCCCTCGGCGCCCAGCATCACGTTGTCGAGCACGGTCATGTTCTCGACCAGCATGAAATGCTGGTGCACCATGCCGATGCCCAGGCGGATCGCCTCGTGGCTGCTGTGGATGTGGCGGACCTGGCCGTCCAGCAGGATCTCCCCGCCGTCGGCGCGGTAGTATCCGTACAGGATGCTCATCAGGGTCGATTTGCCGGCGCCGTTCTCGCCCACCAGGCCATGGATGGCGCCCTTGGCAATGGAGAAGCTGACGTCCGTGTTCGCCTTGACCGCCCCGAAGTGCTTGGAGATGCCGCGAAATTCTACTGCTGGGTGCATAGGATCACTGGATGATGGTTGCTATGACTGAAAAACGCGCCGGACGGGATAACCCGCCGGCGCGTTCTCTTTTTGAATCACGTGATTAGACCGGGCAGCTGTTGCCGGTGCGATAGTCGATCACTTTGACTTTGCCGTCGATGATGTCTTTGCGGACGCCCAGGACTTTCTTTTCGATTTCCGGGGTGATCAGCTTGCGGTTGTGCTCGTCCAGCGCCCAGTCCACGCCGCCTTCCTTCAGGCCCTTGGCGGTGACGCCGGCTTTCCAGGTGCCGTTCTTCATCTGCATGAAGGAATCGTAGACGGCGTTGTCCACGCGCTTGACCATGGAGGTCAGCACGCTGCCCGGGTACAGGCTGTTCTGGTTGGAATCGACGCCGATGGACAGCTTGCCTTTTTCCTTGGCGGTCTGCAGCGTGCCCATGCCCGAGCCGCCGGCCACGGCGAACACCACGTCCACGCCGCGCTCGAACTGCGAGCGCGCCAGTTCGCCGCCCTTGGCCGGGTCGTTCCACGCGGCCGAGGTGGTGCCCACCATGTTCTGGATGACTTCGGCCTTCTTGTCGGCCGCCTTGGCGCCCTGGGCGTAGCCGCAGGCGAAGGTGCGGATCAGCGGAATGTCGATGCCGCCGATGAAGCCCAGTTTCTTGGTCTTGGAAGCCATGGCGGCGGCCACGCCCACCAGGTAGGAGCCTTCTTCTTCCTTGAAGGTGACCGAGTTCACGTTGGCGCCTTGCGCCACGCCGTCGATCAGCACGAAGCGCACTTTGGGGAATTCCTTGGCAACCTTCTGCACGGCCTGCGTCTGCGCGAAGCCGATCGAGGCGATCAGGTCCAGGTTCTTGCGGGCCAGGCCGCGCAGCACCTGCTCAGCCTGGGTGTCGCTGCTGGCTTGCACTTCGATGAACTTGATGTTGGTTTCTTTGCTGAAGCGCGAGGCGCCTTCAAAAGCGGACTGGTTGAACGACTTGTCGAACTTACCGCCCGCATCGTAGACGACAGCCAGTTTCGGGTCAGCGGCGCAAGCGCCAGCTGCCACGCACATGGCGGCTATCGTCATACTGAGTTGTTTGATTTTCATGAGTAGGCTCCTGGAAGTTCGATATTGTATATTTTTTGCGGCGGAAACATGTAATTTGGCCGATTTTTCGCGCCCACGCTTACCAGATTGTTATTGTTGCATCACACGCAAAACGTGAAACTTGGTCATATTGTGTCGCGACCATGTCGTGTTGATGCAACATTGTCGATACACTCTGAAATATTTTCACTTGTTGCTTTTTCATGCAGTTGCCGATCGGTATAGCCAAATCGGCACTGCCGTCCCACGCCCTTATCACACTCTGCCGCACTATGGCGCGCTCGCTGCATATATGTACCAGCATGGCGGTTGGATAGTCGCTTACTATGCATGAGCCGGTATATGTATGGCAAATACGTTTTTTATTGCTTATTTATATGTCAAACATATAAATGGAAACTATTGTCGCGTAATTTCCAGTCAAAACTTTTCATGCTAGGATTCGCGCTTGTAACGATTTTTCTTTGTTTTTTGTAAAGCTTAAACGAATAATTCGCACCGTCCGGTGCAGTCCCAGCAAGGAGTGGTTCATGATGACAAAAAGTAAGTACGCGTCCCGTACGCTGATCGCCCTGGCGGTCGCCGGCGCCTTCCCGCTGCACGGCGCGATGGCCCAGGAAGCCGCCCAAGCCGACGCCAAGCCGCAGTCCGGCCAGCTCGAGACGGTGATCGTGACGGCAGCGCGCCGCTCGGAAAACATCAAGGATGTGCCGATGGCCATCTCCACCATGAAAGGCGAAAAGCTGGACGTGCTGACCGCCGGCGGCGACGACATCCGCTTCATGTCCGGCCGCACCCCGTCGCTGAACGTGGAGTCGGACTTCGGCCGTTCCTTCCCGCGCTTCTACATCCGCGGCCTGGGCAACACCGACTTCGACCTGAACGCTTCCCAGCCGGTCGGCCTGGTGTACGACGGCGTGGTGCAGGAGTCGCCGATGCTGAAAGGCTTCCCGGTCTTCGACGTGGAACAGATTGAAGTGCTGCGTGGCCCGCAAGGCACGCTGTTCGGCCGCAACTCGCCGGCCGGCGTGATCAAGTTCGACTCCGTCAAGCCGTCCAATAAGCAGGAAGGCTATGTGTCGGCCGGCTTCGGCAAGGACGGCGTGTTCAATGCCGAAGGCGCTTTCAACCTGCCGGTCAACGACATGATCAGCGCCCGCGTGTCGCTGCAGTCGCAGTCGCGCGACGACCGCGTGCACAACCCGCGTATCACCGGCACCCAGGACTTCGAGGGCTACAAGGACAACGCGGCCCGCGTGCAGGTGGCGTTCAAGCCGACCAAGGAATTCAGCGCCCTGTTCAATGTGCACCACCGCGACATGGACGGCAGCGCCACCTTGTTCCGCGCCGGCATCATCAAGAAGGGTACCAACGAGATCGTCGACGGCTTCGACTACGGCAGCTACCCGACCGACGGCTTCAACACCCAGAAGCTGAAAGTGACCGGCTCCAGCCTGACCATGCGCTACGACCTGCCGACGATGACGCTGCACTCCATCACCGGCTACGAGAAGGCCAAGTTCTACAGCCGCGCCGACGTGGACGGCGGCTACGGTTCAGGCGCCACCTCCGGCCCGGCCCCGGCCTTCATCCCGTTCACTTCCGAAACCGCCGACGGCCTGCCGGACCACAAGCAGATCTCGCAAGAGTTCCGCGTCGAGTCCAACACCAAGGACCGCCTGCAGTGGATCGCCGGCGTGTACTACTTCAAGGAAGACATCACCGTCGACAGCTTCAACTTCGACACCCTGGGCGGCGGCGTGGTCAACGGCTACGCGCAGCAGACCCAGAACTCGCGTTCGTGGGCCGCTTTCGGCTCCGTGAACTACGCGCTGAGCGATGTATGGAAAGTGCGCGCCGGTATCCGCTACACCGACGACAAGAAGGACTTCGTCGCTGCCCGCACGCTGACGCCGTTCGGCGGCAAGAACGTCGGCCCGCTGTTCGCGCATCCGCAGGACACCAACGTGAGCTGGGACCTGAGCACCAACTACGAGATCGACAAGAACACCAATGTGTACGGCCGCATTGCGACCGGCTACCGCGCTCCGTCCATCCAGGGCCGCGTGCTGTTCGGCGACACCATCTCGGTGGGCGACTCGGAGAAGAACCTGTCGGTGGAAGCCGGTATCAAGCAGGACTTCCTGAACAAGCGCGCGCGCCTGTCGGCATCGGTGTTCAAATACCGCGTGAAAGACCTGCAGCTGACCGCAGGTTCGGGCTCGGTCAACCAGAACCGCCTGGTCAACGCCGACAAGGCTGAAGGCCAGGGCTTCGAACTGGATCTGCAAGCCATCATTTCGGACGAATGGCGCGCCACCATCGGCGGCAGCTACAACGACACCGAGATCAAGGACGCCGGCCTGTTCGTGTCCCCATGCGGCAACGGCTGCACCGTGACCAACCCGACCCAGACCGTGGGCGGCAGCCGCGTTGCGCTGATCAACGGCAATCCGCTGCCGCGCGCGCCTAAGTGGGTAGGCAATTTCACGCTGCGCTACAGCACCCCTGTGGCCAACGGCGAGTTCTACGCCTACAACGACTGGGCCTACCGCGACAAGTACAATATGTTCCTGTACGAAGCGAAGGAATACAAGGCCAAGTCCCTGCTGGAAGGCGGCCTGCGCGCTGGCTACAAGTGGGCCGACGGCAAGTATGAAGTCGCCGCCTACGGCCGCAACATCACCGGCCGCGAGCAAGTCATCGCCGCGATCGACTTCAACAACCTGACCGGCATCGTCAACGAGCCGCGCACCTATGGTGTGCAGTTCAAAGCCAACTTCTGATAGTTTCCTTATCGGCGAGGCCCGCGCATCGTAAGATGTGCGGGCTTTTTTACTTTCTGGGGAGACGCATGCAGACAGCGGTAAGTTTATGGCCCTTGCTGGGCGTGGCGGTGATCGTGATCGGCTTCCTGCTGCGCGCGCATCCGGTGCTGGTGGTGGTGGCGGCCTGCTTCACCACAGGGTTCGCGGCCATGATGCCGGTGGAGGCCTTGCTGGCGTCGCTGGGCCGGGCCTTCGTCAAGACGCGCAACCTGCCGCTGATCTACCTGATGCCGCTGGCGGCCATCGGGCTGCTGGAGCGCTACGGCTTGCGCGAGCACGCGCAGGCGGCCATTGCGCGCGTGAAGTCGGCCACGGCCGGGCGCATCCTGATTGTCTACCTGACGGTGCGCGAACTGTCGGCAGCAGCCGGGCTGACCAGCCTGGGCGGGCATCCCAACATGGTGCGGCCGCTGGTGTCGCCGATGGCCGAAGCGGCGGCCGAGCTGCGCCATCCGGGCCTGAGCGAGCGGCTGCGCCAGCGCGTGCGCGCCATGGCTGCCGCCACCGACAACGTGGGCCTGTTCTTCGGCGAGGACATCTTCGTGGCCTTCGGCGCCATCGTGCTGATGCAAACCATCCTGCGCGGGGAGGGCATCGAGGCCAATCCGCTGCACATGGCGCTGTGGGGCATCCCCACCGCCGTGTCGGCCTACATCATCCACGCCTGGCGCTTGCGCCGCCTGGACCGCGAGATCGAACGCGAACTGCTTGCCGCCGCAGGCAAGGCAGCCGGCGCGCATGCCGCTGCTGCCGGCATGCCGGCATCGCCTGCCGCCGCGCCGTCTTCTCCGCAGCCGCCGCACCAGGGAGGGCAGCCATGATCTTCAAGCTCGACTACTTTTACCTGCTGCTGGGCGCCGTCCTCGCACTGATCGCGCTGTTCACGCTGGTGGACCGCAGCAACCCGCGCCGCCACAGCACCGCGCTGTTCTGGGCGCTGTACGCCACCATCTACCTGGGCGGCGAAGCGCTGCCCGAAGCGACCGCCGGCGCCATCATGATCGCCATGGCGCTGCTGGCCGGCTTTGGCGGCGTGCGCATGGGCGCGCCCAAGCACCTGCCGGAATCCGAGCGCCGCAGCAGCGCCCGGCGCCTGGGCAACAAGCTGTTCGTGCCGGCGCTGGTCATCCCCGCCGTCACCATGGCCTGCGCCACGCTGCTCAAGGACGTGAAACTGGGCGGCCTGTTCCTGTTCGACCAGAAGCACCTGACGCTGGCCGCGCTGGGCTGCGCCTCGGTGATCGCGGTGGCCGTCGCCTGCGTCATGCTGCGCGCCTCGCCGCTGCAGGCCGCGCGCGAGCAGCGCCGCCTGGTGGACGCCATGGGCTGGGCCATCGTGCTGCCGCATATGCTGGCCGTGCTCGGCCTGCTGTTCACCGAGGCCGGCGTGGGCAAGGCCGTGGCGCACGTCAGCACTTCCTACATCAATATGGACTGGAAACTGGTGGCGGTGGCGGTGTACTGCGGCGGCATGGCGCTGTTCACCATCGTCATGGGCAACGGCTTTGCTGCTTTTCCGGTGATGGCGGGCGGCGTCGGCATTCCGGTGCTCGTCAACGTCTACCACGCCAATCCGGCCATCATGGCCGCCATCGGCATGTTCAGCGGCTACTGCGGCACGCTAATGACGCCGATGGCGGCCAATTTCAACATCGTGCCGGCCGCGCTGCTGGACCTGCACGACAAGCACGCCGTCATCAAGGCCCAGGTTCCCACCGCGCTGCCCCTGCTGGGGGCGAATATACTGTTGCTGTACTTCCTGATGCACTATTGAAATGAAAACCATACTGTTGACCGGCTTCGAGCCTTTTAACCAAGAGACCATCAACCCCGCCTGGGAAACCGTGCGCGCGCTGGACGGCTGGAGCGAGGACGGCTTCCGCGTGGTGGCGCGCCAGCTGCCGTGCGTGTTCGGCGAGGCCAACGACGCCATGGCGCGGGCGGTGGCCGCACTCGATCCGGCCGTGGTGATCGCGGTGGGACAGGCCGGCGGCCGCTGCGACCTGTCGGTGGAACGCGTGGCCATCAACATCGACGACGCGCCCATCATGGACAACCGCCAGCAGCAGCTGGTAGACCAGCCCATCGTGCCCGGCGGCCCGGCGGCCTATTTCTCCACGCTGCCGATCAAGGCCATCGTGCAGGCGCTGCGCGCGGCCGGGCTGCCCGCTTCGGTGTCGCAAACCGCAGGCACCTTCGTTTGCAATCACGTGTTTTATGGGCTGATGCACGCCGCCGCCTCGCGCAAGGGAAGCATGCGGGCCGGGTTCATCCACATTCCGTATTTGCCGCAACAGGCGGCAGCCCACTCCGGCGCGGCCAGCATGTCGCTGGCGGACATGGTCGAGGGCATCCGCATCGCCGTGCGCACCGCGCTCACCACCGGCGCCGACCTGCGCGTGCAGGGCGGGGCCACGCAGTAGCCGTAGCCGGGCTGAGCCGCATTCGGGGTCAGACCCCGAATGCGGCTCAGCTCGCTCAGGTCGCGGGCTTGAGGATGTTGAGGAAGGCGCGCACGACGGGGGCGTCGTCCAGCGTGGTGTAGGTGATGTAGAGGTTGGCTGACGGGGGATTGGTGCGGATTGGGACGAATACCACGCCGGGCCAGCCGATGCGGCTGGTGGTCTCGGGCAGCAGCGCCACGCCCAGGCCCGCGCCCACCATGGCCAGCAGCGTCTGCGGCTCGGACGCTTCCTGGAAGATCGTGGGCTGGAAGCCGGCCTTCACGCAGCACTGGATCAGGTAGCGCGGGAAGGCGGACTTGTCGAGCGCCAGCGTCAGCATCGGTTCGCTGGCGATGTCGGTCAGCTCGATTGCGTCCTGCTTGGCCAGCGGGTGGTGTTCGTTGAGCGCCACGCACACGTTCTCGCGGAAGCACAGTTCCTGGCGCAGGTTGTCGTTCTTCAGGTCGTCATCGTTCAGGCGCGGCTCGCGCCAGAAGCCGACGTCGATCTGCTTGGCGCGCAGCGCTTCGTATTGCACCGTGGGGCCGAATTCGTGGATGGTCCATGTCACGCGCGGGAACTTGCTCTGGAATTCCTCCAGTAGCGAGGGAATCGGCCCCCACATCGCCGAGCCCACGATGCCCACCCGCAGGCGGCCCACCTCGCCGCGGTCGATCTGGCGGATGGTGTCGATGGTCATGCGCATCTTGGCCAGCAGGTCGGACGCTTCGGACATCAGCGCCTTGCCTGCCACCGTCAGCTCGAAGGTGCGCGTGGTGCGCGCGAACAGGCGCACGCCCAGTTCGCTTTCCAGTTTCATGATCTGCTGGCTCAGGGGCGGCTGCGAAATGTGCAGGCGTTCGGCGGCGCGGCTGAAACTCTTTTCTTCTGCCACGGCGAGGAAGTACTTTAGCTGTTTCAGGTCGATGGACATGGCAAGCCTTCTTTATGCGACAGGATGCTCCAGCAGGGCGCGCGCCAGTTCGGCGCCCACCCGCGCATTGTTCTTCACCAGCGCGATATTGGTGGCCAGGCTGCGGCCTTCGGTGAGCTGCTTGATGCGCGCCAGCAGGAAGGGCGTGACCTTCTTGCCGGTGACGCCGCCCGAGGCCGCCTCGCCCAGCGCCTGGGCGGTGATGGCGTCGATTTCCGCCTTCGGCATGGCGTCGGCCTGCGGCACCGGCGCGCTGACCACCACGCCGCCTTTCAGGCCCAGCTTCCACTTGGTGTTGATGAAGGAGGCCTGCTCGGCCGGCGTGTCGAGCTGGAAGTCGGCGTTGAAGCCGCTTTCGCGCGTGAAGAAGGCGGGAAAGCCGGGCTGGCCCACGCTGACCACCGGCACGCCGTGCGTTTCCAGGTATTCCAGCGTGAGGCCGATGTCCAGGATGGACTTCACGCCCGCGCACACCACGGCCACCGAGGTGTGGGCCAGTTCCTGCAGGTCGGCCGAGATGTCGAAGCTGGTCTCGGCGCCGCGGTGCACGCCGCCGATGCCGCCGGTGACGAACACGTGGATGCCGGCCAGTTCGGCGCAGATCATGGTGGCGGCCACGGTGGTGGCGCCCAGCTTGCCGGTCGATAGCACGTAGGGCAGGTCGCGGCGGCTGACCTTCATGGCGTCCGGCGAATTGCCCAGCAATTCCAGCTGCTCCGGCGACAGGCCGATGCAGATCTTGCCGCCGATGATGGCGATGGTGGCCGGCACGGCGCCCGCGTCGCGGATGATCTGTTCGACTTCTTTGGCCGTCTGCACGTTTTGCGGATAAGGCATGCCGTGCGAGATGATGGTCGATTCCAGCGCCACGACCGGCTTGCCCGCTGCGCGCGCGTTGGCCACTTCGGCCGAGTAGGAGAGGAATTGGTGCATGGTGTTGATCCTAGTTAGTCCTAAGGTGCCAGGTGTTGGAATTCGCTGATCTCGTCGAGAATGTCGGCGGCCAGCAGCGGGGAGACGGTGTCGGGGCTTTCCAGCGTCATGGCGGCCACTTTCAGGCCGCGCCTGCAGGCCAGCGTGAGATCGCCGCTGCCCTGGTAGATGGACCAGCACACGCCCGCCGAGAAGGCGTCGCCGGCGCCGGTCACGTCCACCACGTCCACTTGCGGCGCGGGCAGCCAGACCAGGCCGCCGTCCGCGCCTCCGGTGTGGAACACGCCTTCGCCGCCGCAGGTGATGATGATGTCTTGCGCGCCTTGCTGCTGCACTTCGCGGCAGGCCGCCGCCAGCGCGGCTTCGTCCGGCAGCGCGCGGCCGGCGCGGGTTTCCAGTTCGCCGCGGTTGAGCACCAGCAGGCGCAGGCCGTGCAGCTCGCGCGGCAGGCGCGCCATCTTGGGCTGCGACACGGCCACGATGATGAGGTTGACAGCGTCGCGCCGCGCGTCCTGCAGCAGCAGGGCCACGCTGTCGAGCGGCAGGTTCAGGTCGGCCACCACCATGGCCGCGCCGCTGCGCTGCGGCGCGCGGCTGGCCAGGAAGTCCGGCGTCATCTGGTCGTACAGGGCCATGTCGGCCAGGGCCAGCACCAGTTCGCCGCGCTCGTCCAGCACCGCCGTGTAGGTGCCGCTGTAGGTGTCGTTCAGGCGCAGGCTGCCGCGCGTGTCGATGCCTGCGCTCTCGGCGCGCGCCTGCAGCGAGTTGCCGGCCGCGTCGTCGCCCACCGCCGTCAGCAGCGCGGCGGGCAGGCCGAGGCGGGCCAGGTTCTCGGCGATGTTGCGCGCCACGCCGCCGTGCACTTCTTCGGCGTAGGCGGGATTGGAAGTGCCCATCTGCAGCGTTTCCAGCGTGCGCAGCTTGCGGTCCAGGTTGGCAGCGCCTATACAGAGTACAGGACGCTTATCCGGCAGCACGTAGGCGCGGCCCAGCAGCCTGCGTTCGCGTATCAGGCTGGCGATGTGGCCGGCCACGGCCGAGCGCGACAGCCGCAGCTCGACCGCCAAGTCCTGCTGCGAGACGAAGGGATTGGCGCGGATCAGCTCGTAGAGCTGTTCTTTCTTGGAGGTGTCCGTCACGGGCAATGGCCTTGTAAACATTTGTCCTTCATCGTAAACATTTGTTTGCATGCTGTCAAATGAGGCATATCCCGTAATTTATACGACTTTCATATAAATGACCAAGAAAAATGGTATTTGCCATACATATCGGCGCTGAGGCATAGTGTCGCCTGTATAGTCGTATGTCACATATCCGCATTGCCGCAGCGCCAAATCTCATAGTTAAAACATCTTAAAAACGAGGATAACCATGTCTAGCAATTCTCCATTCCAGGCCGCCGCCATCGTCCGTTCGCGCATGCCGGCGAACTTCCAGCCACGCCTGGCCATGATCCTGGGCTCCGGCCTGGGCGTCCTGGCGGAGCAGATGACGGACGCGGTCACCATCGGTTTCGACGAACTGCCCGGCTTCCCCATCTCCACCGTGCACGGCCACGCCGGCGCCATGGTGCTGGGCACGCTGAACGGCGTGCAGGTGGTGTGCCTGAAGGGCCGCGGCCACTTCTACGAAGGCTACGGCCTCGGGGTGATGACCTCCGCCGTGCGCACCCTGAAGCTGCTGGGCGTGGACTTCCTGTTCGTGACCAACGCGGCCGGTTCGCTGCGTCCTGAAGTCGATGCCGGCTCGCTGGTGGCGCTGACCGACCATATCAACTTCCTGCCGGGCACCCCGATGATAGGCCCGAACGACGAACGCTTCGGCCCGCGCTTCTTCAGCATGGCCAACGCCTACGACGCCGACCTGCGCAACCTGCTCAAGAACACCGCGGCCGACCAGGCTATCACGCTGCACGACGGCGTCTACATCGCCTACGCCGGCCCGAACTTCGAAACCCCGGCTGAAATCCGCGCCTTCAAGACGCTGGGCGCGGACGTGGTGGGCATGTCGGTGGTGCCGGAAGTGGTGCCGGCGCGCCACTGCGGCCTGAAGGTGGTGGGCGTGTCCGTCATCACCAACCTGGCCGAAGGCCTGTCGCCGTTCCCGCTGTCGCACGAGCAGACCCTGAAGTACGCCGCCATCGGCGCCGAAAGCCTGATCAAGCTGATCCTGGCCTTCGTTGAGAACGTGGCAAAAACGCCTAAGGCGTAATAACAAAAGGGGCGGCTGGACCGCCCCTGTGCTTTATTCGGCATAAACTGACCTTTTGAGCGAGCCTATCATGTCACGCGCATTCATCCTCCTATTGGACTCCTTCGGCCTGGGCGCAACGCCCGATGCCGGCAAATACGGCGACAGCGCCGCCAACACCTTCGGCCACATCGCCGCATGGGCCGCCAGCGAAGGCAAGCCGATGTCGCTGCCGAACATGGAAAAACTGGGCCTGGCAGCGGCCGCCCACGCAGCCAGCGGCCAGTGGGCCGAGGGCTTCGCGCAGCGCGACGGCTTCACCGCCGCCTACGGCGCCGCGCGCGAGCAATCGACCGGCAAGGACACGCAGAGCGGCCACTGGGAAATCGCCGGCGTGCCGGTGCTGTTCGACTGGGGCTACTTCCCGAAGACCGTGCCGTCGTTCCCGCAAGAGCTGACCGACAAGCTGCAGGAACTGACCGGCGTGCCCGGCTTCCTGGGCAACTGCCACGCTTCTGGCACCACCATCATCAACGAACTGGGCGACGAGCACGTCGCCACCGGCAAGCCTATCCTCTACACCTCGGCCGACTCGGTGCTGCAGATCGCCTGCCACGAAGAGCACTTCGGCCTGGAGCGCCTGTACGACATGTGCGAGAAGGCCTATGAGCTGGTCAAGCCGTACAACATCGGCCGCATCATCGCGCGCCCCTTCGTGGGCGCCAACGGCAACTACAAGCGCACCGCCAACCGCCACGACTACGCCATTCCGCCGCACGCGCCCACCTTGCTGGACCACGTGAAGAACGAAGGCGGCGAAGTGATCGCCCTGGGCAAGATCAGCGACATCTACGCCGCGCAAGGCGTGAGCCGCGTGGTGAAAGGCCCGGACAATATGGCCCTGTTCGACGCGCTGCTGAAGGTGCAGGACGAGGCGGGCGACAAGTCGCTCACGTTTGTGAACTTCGTCGACTTCGACCAGGCCTTCGGCCATCGCCGCGACGTGGCCGGCTACGCCAACGCGCTGCACGAGATGGACGCGCGCCTGCCCGAATTCTTCGCCAGGATGAAGGACGGCGACCTGTGCGTGATCACGGCCGACCATGGCTGCGATCCCACCTCGCCGGGCTCGGACCACACCCGCGAACACATCCCGATGATCTTCTTCGGCCCGGGCGTGCAAGGCCGCGCGCTCGGCATCTCGGAAACCTTCTCCGACATCGGCCAGACGCTGGCCCACCACCTGGGCGTGAAACCACTTTCCAACGGAACCAACCTCCTATGACCATCCCGCACGACTTCAAGCGCACCGAGGCCATGGCCCTCGACCTGAGCTGGCTGAACCACATCCACGTGAACAAGGCAGCGGCCGACCGGCGCGCCGCCTCGCTGGCGAACCGCCGCTCGGTGAAGAAAGAGTACCAGGCCGCCTGGCTGGTGAAGGCCATCGGCCTGATCGACCTGACCACGCTGTCGGGCGACGACACCCCGGGCCGCGTCGAGCGCCTGTGCATGAAGGCCATGCGTCCGCTGCGTTCGGACCTGGTGGAAGCGCTGGGTATCTCGAATGTGACCACCGGCGCCGTATGCGTGTACCACGAGATGATCAAGCCGGCCGTGCAGGTGCTGCAAGGCCGTTTGCCTATCGCCGCCGTATCGACCGGTTTCCCTGCGGGCCTGACCAGCATGGAAACCAAGGTGCGCGAGATTGAACTGAGCGTGGCGGCAGGCGCCACCGAGATCGACATCGTGATCACCCGCCAGCACGTCCTGACCGGCAACTGGCAGGCGCTGTACGACGAAATGCTGGCTTACCGCAAAGCCTGCGGCGAAGCGCACGTGAAGGCCATCCTCGCCACCGGCGACCTGGTGACGCTGGAAAACGTGGCCAAGGCCTCGTGGGTGTGCATGATGGCCGGTGCGGACTTCATCAAGACCTCCACCGGCAAGGAAGGCGTGAACGCCACCATTCCGGTGTCGCTGGTGATGGTGCGCGCCATCCGCGAGTTCTACGAGCAGACCGGCTTCAAGATCGGCTACAAGCCTGCGGGCGGCGTGGGCACCGCCAAGGGCGCGCTGCAGTACATGACCGTGATGAAAGAGGAACTGGGCAACGAGTGGCTGGAGCCGCACCTGTTCCGCATCGGCGCGTCGAGCCTGCTGACCGACATCGAGCGCCAGCTCGAGCACTACGTCACCGGCAACTACTCCGCTGCCCATCGTCACGCGCAACCGTAAGAACATCGAGAAGACACCGCTATGCCAACTATCAACGAGATCCTCAATACCATGGAATACGGCCCGGCACCAGAAAGCCAGAAAGAAGCGCAAGCGTGGCTGGACCAGAAAGGCCGCCAGTTCGGCCTGTTCATCGACAACGCCTGGACCGATGCCGCAACGGGTGATGCGCTGTTCGCATCGAACAACCCGGCCGACGGCAAGGAGCTGGCCAAGCTGACGCAGGCCACCGGCGACGACGTCGACCGCGCAGTAGCTGCCGCGCGCCGCGCGCAGCCGGCCTGGCAAGGCCTGGGCGGCCATGGCCGCGCCAAGATCCTGTACTCCATCGCGCGCCTGATGCAGAAGCACTCGCGCCTGTTCGCCGTGCTGGAAACGCTGGACAACGGCAAGACCATCCGTGAAACCCGCGACGCCGACCTGCCGCTGGTGGCGCGCCACTTCTACTACCACGCAGGCTGGGCACAGCTGCAGGACGAGGAGTTCGCCAACCACCGTCCGGTGGGCGTGGTCGGCCAGATCGTGCCATGGAATTTCCCTCTCCTGATGCTGGCGTGGAAAATCGCCCCTGCGCTGGCCGCCGGTAACACCATCGTCTTCAAGCCGGCCGAGTTCACCTCGCTGACCGCCATGCTGTTCGCCGACATTTGCGTGCAGGCCGGCGTGCCGGCCGGCGTGGTCAACATCGTCACCGGCGATGGCCGCGTGGGCGAAGCCATCGTCAACCACGCGGGCATCGACAAGCTGGCCTTCACCGGCTCCACCGAAGTGGGCCGATTGATCCGCCAGGCCACCGCAGGCAGCGGCAAGAAGCTGTCGCTGGAACTGGGCGGCAAGTCGCCCTTCATCGTCTTCGAAGACGCCGACCTGGACGCCGCAGTCGAAGGCCTGGTCGATTCCATCTGGTTCAACCAGGGCCAGGTCTGCTGCGCCGGTTCGCGCCTGCTGATCCAGGAATCGGTGGAAGAGCGCTTCCTGAACAAGCTGCGCGCCCGCATGGACAACCTGCGCCTCGGTTCGCCGCTCGACAAGTCGATGGACATCGGCGCCCTGGTCGATCCGGTGCAGCGCCAGCGCATCCACGGCCTGGTGGAATCGGCGCGCAGCGAAGGCTGCACCGTGTACCAGCCGGCCGGCTGCGACATCCCGGCCGACGGCTCGTGGTTCCCGCCCACGCTGATCACCGGCGCGTCGACTTCCGCCGCCGTGGCGCAGGCCGAAATCTTCGGCCCCGTGCTGGTGGCGATGAGCTTCCGCACCCCGCCCGAAGCGGTCACCCTGGCCAACAACACCGTGTACGGCCTGGCTTCCTGCGTGTGGACCGAGAACATCTCGCTGGCGCTGGACGTGGCGCCGCAGATCAAGGCCGGCGTGGTGTGGATCAACACCGCCAACCAGTTCGACGCCGCTTGCGGCTTCGGCGGCTACCGCGAATCCGGCTACGGCCGTGAAGGCGGCCGCGAAGGCATGTACGAATACCTGGTGCCCGTGTCGGAAGACGCGCGCCCGGCAGCCCCGGTGCTGGCCGCGCCTGCGAAAGCCAAGGCAGCGCCGGCTACCACCGACGCATTCGCCATCGACCGCACCGCCAAGCTCTACATCGGCGGCAAGCAGGCCCGCCCGGACGGCGCCTACAGCCGCGCCATCCACGGCGCCGACGGCAAGTTCATCGGCGAAGTGGGCGAAGGCAACCGCAAGGACATCCGTAACGCCGTGGAAGCTGCGCACAAGGCCACCGGCTGGACCAAGGCCACCGCGCACAACCGCGCGCAGGTGCTGTTCTACATCGCCGAAAACCTGGCCGCGCGCGGCGAGGAATTCGCCGCCCGCATCGGCGCCATGACCGGCGCCAAGAATCCCGAGAAGGAAGTGCAAGCGGCCATCGAGCGCCTGTTCTACTGGGCGGCGTGGGCCGACAAGTACGACGGCCTGGCGCACCAGCCGCCGATGCACGGCATCACCGTGGCGCTGAACGAAGCGATCGGTGTGATCGGCATCGTGGCGCCGAACGAGTCGCCGCTGCTGGGCTTCATCTCGCTGGTGGCGCCGGCCATCGCCGTGGGCAACCGCGTGGTGGTGGTGCCGTCCGAAGCGCACCCGCTGTCGGCGACGGACCTGTACCAGGTGTTCGATACCTCCGACCTGCCGGGCGGCGTGGTCAACATCGTCACCGGTTCGGCGGACGAACTGGCGCGCACGCTGGCCTCGCACTCGGATGTGGACGCCGTATGGCGCCACGACGGCTCGGCCGCGGGCTGCGCCGAAGTGGAGCGCCTGTCGGCTGCCTCGCTGAAGCGCACCTGGACCGGCGGCGCCAAGGGGCGCGACTGGTACAGCACCGCGCAAGCGGGCGGCCGCGCCGTGCTGGCGCACGCCTCGCAAGTGAAAAACATCTGGATACCATACGGCGTGTAAGCGCCGGCGAGTTACGGCGGTTCCCGCCTGACCCGCCCTACGTGACCTGCCGGAACGGGCCGCAGACCATACCCTGGCCTGCGGCCAAAATACCTTACAGAATAGAGAGTAACCCATGTTCCTCACCCAAGAGATCATCCGCAAAAAGCGCGACAAGGGCGTGCTGAGCGCCGAAGAAATCCAGTTCTTCGTGCGCGGCATTACCGACGGCAGCGTCAGCGAAGGGCAGATCGCCGCGCTGGCCATGGCCGTCTACTTCAACGACATGAACATGGACGAACGCGTCGCCTTCACGCTGGCCATGCGCGACTCCGGCCAGGTGCTGGAGTGGAAATCCCTGAACCTGCCCGGTCCCGTGATGGACAAGCACTCCACCGGCGGCGTGGGCGACGTGGTATCGCTCATGCTGGGACCGATGATCGCCGCCTGCGGCGGCTTCGTGCCCATGATCTCCGGCCGCGGCCTGGGCCACACCGGCGGCACGCTCGACAAGTTCGACTCCATCCCCGGCTATTCCACCGTGCCCGACAACGACAAGTTCCGCAAAGTAGTACAGGACGTGGGCGTGGCCATCATCGGCCAGACCGCCTCGCTGGCGCCGTCCGACAAGCGCTTCTACTCCATCCGCGACGTCACCGCCACGGTGGAATCGGTGGCCATGATCACCGGCTCCATCCTGTCGAAGAAACTGTCGGCCGGTCTGGACGTGCTGGCCATGGACGTGAAAGTGGGCTCCGGCGCCTTCATGCCGAGCTACGAAAAATCCGTGGAGCTGGCCGAGAGCATCGTCACCGTCGGCAACGGCGCCGGCACGCTGACCTCCGCGCTGCTGACGGACATGAACGAATCGCTGTCGCCATGGGCCGGCAATGCGCTCGAAGTGCGCGGCGCGATCGACTACCTGACGGGCAAGTTCCGTCCCGCGCGCCTGCACGAAGTGACGATGGCGCTGTGCGCCGAGATGCTGGTGCTGGGCAAGCTGGCCGCCACCGAAACCGAAGCGCGCGCCAGGCTGCAGCACGCGCTCGATTCCGGCGAAGCGGCCGAGCGCTTCGCGCGCATGGTGACTGCGCTGGGCGGCCCGTCCGACCTGATGAGCAATATGGACAAGCACCTGGAGCAAGCGCCGGTGGTGGTGGACGTGCCCGCGCTGACCTCCGGTTACGCCAGCAAGACCGTCTGCCGCGACCTCGGCCTGGCGGTGGTCGCGCTGGGCGGCGGCCGCCGCCTGCCGACCGACAAGATCGACTTCGCTGTCGGCCTGACCGACCTGATCGAGCTGGGCCAGCCGGTGCAAGCCGGTCAGCCGCTGGCCAAGGTGCACGCCCGCACCGCCGCGGCCGCGCAAGCCGCCGTCGCCCAGGTCCAGGCCGCCTACACCATCGCCGGCACCGCCCCCGCCGCCAACCCGGTCATCTACCGCACCATCCGTCCATGACCGCCACACCAGCCGGCCTGAGCCGCATTCGGGGTCAGACCCCGAATGCGGCTCAGGCCGGCACCGACTGCGGCTCCGGTCGCTATTTGAGGGAAACAATGAATAACGAACAATTGATTGCGGAAGCTGCGCAGGCGCGGCTGAAGGCGTATACGCCGTATTCGAATTTCAAGGTCGGCGCGGCGTTGCTGACCAATGACGGCAAGGTGTTCCACGGCTGTAACGTGGAGAACGCGTCGTATGGACTGTGCAATTGCGCCGAGCGCACCGCGTTTTTCAGCGCCATCGCGCACGGCTACAAGCCGGGCGACTTCGACAAGCTGGCCGTCATCGGCGAGACCGACGGCCCGATCGCGCCGTGCGGCGCCTGCCGCCAGGTGACCCTGGAGCTGGGCGGCAACGAGCTGCCGGTGGTGCTGGCCAACCTGAAGGGCGATGTCTTTGAAACCACCGCGGCGGCGCAGCTGCCGAACGCCTTCGGCGGCGCGGACCTGAAGAAGAAGTAAGCATCTTGAAGAAGGTTATTGATGTACAGGCAGCGGTCGCCGTGGCGGCGGCCGAGGCCATCGTGGCGAAAACGCAGGGCACCTTCGGCGTCGGCGGCGCCATGCTGGATCAGACCGGCAAGGTGCTCAAGTCGCTGCACAACAACGTCATCCGCCAGGGCATGGTGTACGACCCGACGGCGCATGGCGAGCGCCAGCTGATCGACTGGTATTACGCCGAGCGCGCCAAGGGCACGCCGCTGCCCGAGCCGCAGGACATCACCATCGTCACCTCGCTGGACCCGTGCTGCATGTGCACCGGCGCCATCCTGGCCGGCGGCTTCAACGTGCTGGTGGCGGCCACCGATGCCAACGCGGGCATCAATTACGACAGCAGCGCCAATTTCGATGCGCTGCCCGAAGGCTTGCGCGCGCAGGCGCAGGCCACGTTCGGCTATCCGGCCGTGCTGGGCGACTCGCAGTACGCGCGCCCGGCGCACGGCATGGCGCCGAAGTCCTTCTTCATCGGGAAAACCATCGCCGAGCCGACGCAGGCTTTGTGCTCGCTGGTGTTCGAGGCCACGGCCAAGGGCGCGATGGCGCTGTTCAATGTGGACCCGCCGCGCGGCCAGCTGAAGGACCCGGCCACGCTGTCGCCCAAGCACGCCATCATCGTCGCGCTGAAGAAGGTGTTCCCGGAAGCGCTGTCGGTGCGCTGCGTGCCGCAGCGGCCGGATGTGCGCCTGGCGCCCGCCTTGAAGAAGGCCATGGCGCGCGACAAGGTGATGGGCGGGAAGGGCGATGCGGTGGCTTTGCTGGATTCGTTCGGCAACCTGCTGCTGTGCATGCCGGGGCGGCGCAACAAGTCGGGCATCCGCACCGCGTTCATGGAGTGCACGCGCGCTTATGCGCAGCTGCGCTTCAAGCTGCTCGACGGCGCCGGCGCCCGCGGCAGCGCGGAGCTGCGCGAGGAAATCCGCCAGTACCTGGGCCATCCGAAGGACGGCACGTTCGTGTTCGCCAACGGGCCGGATGACGGCGCGCTCAGTTTCATGGAGCTGGGCGCGTACGGGTCGACCATGGAGGGGGAGCTGCCGGAATCGAATCCGGCGCAGTTCCAGTATGTGCGGCCGGCCTTGCCGCAGCAGGCGCTGGAGCAGATCTGCCGCTCCATGCCGCCGCTGTACCGGCATCTGATCCGCATCCGCCCGGTGCAGGTGGCGGACGCGGAACTGGTGGCGGCCCTAGCGTAGGTTGATCGCCACCACGCCGTTGGTGGGGTGGGTGATGTAGAGGATGCCGTTCTCGGAAATGGCCATGCTGCCGCCGGCCGCGTATTCCCATACCACCGCATGCGTGGCCAAGTCCACCGCCACCACGCGCGATTGCGACGCGGCGAACACCAGGTTGTCGGTCGCCAGCACCTGGGTGTAGGGACTCCCGGCGCCCAGCGCCGGGCTGCTCCACAGCGGCGCGCCGGTAGCGGCGCTGCGCGCTTCCAGCTTGCCGCCGTTGATCGCGTACAGCACGTCTGCCACCAAGGCTGGATAGCTGGTGAAGCTCGACTGCACTTGCCAGTTCAGTTTCCCGGTTGCGATGTTGAACGCCGCCAGCGCACCGCCGGTGCTGTCGGAGTCGGTGACGAATAACTGTGTGGCCGACAGTACTGGCGCCATGGTGGCAGGCCCGCCGAAATACGGCAGGAAGCTGGCCGATGCGTAGGCGAGGGTGCCGCTGTTTGCATCGATGGCCAGCATCCAGCCCTGGCTGTAGTTGTACACCAGTGTGCCATCGGTCGACACGGCCCAGCCGCCGCCGGCGCGGCGCGAGTCCGTGAATTGCCACAAGCGCTTGCCGGTGGCCGGCTCGAATTTGGAGAGCGTGCCGGCATCGCCATATTGCCCGTACACCAGGTCGAACGAGATCAACGGCGCAGAGTAGTCGGCTGTCACGATGCCGGGATTGGTGGCTTGTGAAATCGGCTGGCCGGTGGCCAGGTTGAACAGGCGGTAGCTATTGCCGGCCGGACCGGCGCTGAACAGGCTCACGCTGCCGCTGGCCAGTACCGGCGCGCTGATCTGGCTCCAGTTGCCGAGGTTGGCGCGCCAGCGTTCCTGGCCCGTCGACTCCTCGATGGACTGCAGCTTCCACAGCGGCTCGGTGCCGGCAGCCGTTTCGCTGCTGATCAGATAGACACGCTGGTCGGCGATGACGACGGGATTGAAGCGGCGCGGCTTGCTGCTGTCCGGGTCCACCGACCAGCGGAAATTGAACGCCAGCGGCGTGAACGTGGCCGGTACGTAGCCGGTGCGTGCGGCATCATACTGCGGCTGCGTCCAGGCATGCAGGCCGGCCACCGCCGTCAGCGGGCTGAGCGTGCCGACTTTTTTCACCGTCAGCGTCACCGGTAGTTGCCACGGCGAGCCGGCCAGCGGCAGGCGGCAAGTGGCGGCCGCGTCGGTGCACAGCTTCACTTCGATGGTGCTGGTGTAGGTGCCGGGCAGCAGCGCGGCGCTGGTGGTGATGCGCGCCTCGTATTCCTGCGCCGAGAGCGCCGTCAGGCTGGAGTTGGCGAACAGGTCGGCCTTGGCCGCGATGGCGGCGTTGACGGTCGACGGGATGGCGACGTTGGACTTGATGCTGACCGTGAAGGTGGTCGCCGTGCCGGCGTTCTGCGCGACGGCCGGCGCCGACGGGGTCAGTGTCAGCACGATGGGCTCGGATGGTGCCGGCGGGGTGGTCGGCGGCGTGACGGTGCCGCCATTGCCGGTGCCGCCATTGCCTGTACCGGTACTGCCGCCGCCGCCGCAGGCGGCCAGCGTCAGCAGCGCGGCGGCCGCCATCATGTTGGGAAAGCTCAAGCGCATGTCGTCCTTTGGTGTTTCTTTAAAGCACCAGTATAGCGCAGCTGGATTTCCCTTGGAGCAATCGCTTATCAAATAGGCACGGGAACCAACAGATTGGCGTCGCGCGCCAGTTGCCAGGCGCCGCTGCTGTTGCGGCGGAACACCGACAGCGTGTGGCCGGCGCGGCGCATGCGCTGGCCGCCTTCGGCCAGCGGCAGCACGCGCACTTCGAGCGTGGTGCGGCACCAGGCCATGTCGCCGCACACTTCCACCTCGTCCACCGTGCTGTCCGGCTCGATGCGGTGCGTGGCCAGCATGGTGCGCAGGCCGGCCGCGAAGCCGTCGCGCCCGTGCATGGGCGGCTGGCCCGCCACCAGGAACACCACGTCCGGCGTCATCAGGGGCAGCACCTTGTCGATGTCGCCCTCCCGCGTGGCTTCCATCCACAGGGCGATCACGCGCCGGATGGCCAGTTCGTCCAGCATGGCCTGCTCCATCAGGCCGCCCACGGGTCGTAGGTGCCCACGCTCCATAGCTGGCCTTCCGGGTCGCGGCAGGTGAAGCCGCGCCCGCCGTATTCCTCGTCCTTGAGCGGCATCACGATGGGCGCGCCGGCCTCGACGGCGCGCTGGTGCACCAGGTCGGCGTCGTTTACCACCAGGTAGCAGCACTGCGTGACTTTCATGCCGGTGTCGGCCGGCTGCGTCATCAGCTCGCCGAACTCGGTGTTGAAGATGGAGCTGAGCATCACCATGCCGTTGCCGTAGGTGAGCTGGGCGTGCGCGATGGTGCCGTCTTCGTTCGGCACCACCAGGGCGCGCTCGAAGCCCAGCGTGCGGCATAGCCAGTTGATGGCGGCGGGCGCGTCGCGGTAGCGCAGGCAGGGCGTGATGGTGGCGCGTGTGTTCTTCGGTATGCTGGACATGTGCTCCCCCTAGTAGTGTGCTTGGTGTCCAAACAATATAGACCAGCAGGCGTGGGGGAGCAAATTGTTGCAGTGCGCGAGGATCTTACATTTGCTGGAATAAATGGGTGTTGCCGCGGCTGACTTCGAGCTCTTCGTCGGAATGGCGCACGCGCACCATCTGGCGCCCGCGCAGGTCGCGCTTGACCTCGCTGATCGCGTCCACCCGCACCAGGGTGGAGCGGTGGATGCGCCAGAATTCCTTCGGGTCCAGCTCGTCTTCCAGTTCCTTCAGCGTCTTGCGGATCAGCACTTCGCCTTCCATGGTCTGCACCCGCGTGTACTTTTCGTCGGCGCGGAAGAACAGCACTTCGCGCGTGCTGATCATGCGCAGGCTGCTGCCGACCTGGGCCTGTATCCACTTCAGGAATTCCTGCGGCTTGCGCTGCGTGGTGTGTGCCAGCAGCTGCGTCAGCTGGCGCTCGATGTTGTCGGGCGCCTTCCCCAGGCGCGCCTGCAGCCGCGCGCAGGTGGTCTTCAGGCGTTCGCCGCCGGCCGGCTTCAACAGGTAGTCCAGCGCGCCCTGTTCAAACGCTTCGATGGCGTACTGGTCGTAGGCGGTGACGAACACGATGTGGCAGCGGTTGAACAGCATGCGCGCCGCCTCGATGCCGGACAGGCCGGGCATGCGGATGTCGAGGAACACGATGTCCGGCTGGTGCAGCCCGGTCAGCGCGATCGCTTCCACGCCGTTGGCCGCTTCGGCCACGATCTGCAACTGTGGCCAGGCTTCGTGCAGGCGCGCGCGCAGCAGCTGGCGCATCGGTTCTTCGTCGTCGGCGATGATGGCGGTCGGCGTCTTCATCACAGCTTGCTCCCGGCGAAAATGTCGGGGGCGAAGGGCATGCGGATGATGGCGCGGGCGCCGCCGTCCAGCGGCGCTTCAATGATGAGCTGGGCGCGGCTGCCGTACAACAGGCGCAGGCGCTCGCGGATATTGGTCAGCCCCAGGCCGTCGCCGGCGTGCACGTCGAAGCCCACGCCGTCGTCCTGCACCTCGATCTGCAGCACATTGCCGGCGGCGGTGCTGCTGGCGCTGGCGCGGATGTCGATGCGGCCGCCTTCCACCTTGGGCTCCAGGCCGTGCTTGATGGCGTTTTCGATCAGCGTTTGCAGCATCATGGGCGGGAAGGAGGCGCTTAGCAAGTCCGGCGGCACGTCGATCGACACCGCCAGGCGCTCGCGCATGCGGGCCTGCATGATGGCCAGGTAGGCGCGCGACAGCTCGATCTGGCGGCCCAGCGTGCCGTTGCCTTTGGCGCGCATCTGCGGCAGCGTGGCGCGCAGGTAGTCGATCAGGTGGGCGTGGATCTTGGCGGCCTGCGGCGGATCGGTTTCGATCAGCTGGCCGATCAGGGCCAGGGTGTTGAACAGGAAGTGCGGCTCGACCTGGGCTTGCAGCGCGGCCATCTGCGCTTCGACCAGGCGGCGCTCCAGCGTTTCCGTGCCGGCCTGCTGTTCCGCCACGCGCGCCTCGCCCTCGGCGCGGCGCTTGCCGCCAGCCAGTACTTTCAAGCCGACTGAAAAGACGATGAACATCGCCACCGACTCGCCCAGCTTGAACGGCGAGGCCACGATCAGCGCCACCAGGGCGATCACGGCCAGCTTGCGCCATTCGACCTGGGCCAGCCAGTCGAAGAAGTTCCACCACAGGGTGCGGGCGGTGTCGCCCACCTCGCCGATAAACGCGACCAGGCTGCGGGTGCCTTTTTTGGTGCGGCTGAATGCCATTTCCATATTCCTTGCTTAGTTTTCTTTGTTCTCGTGGACGTGCTTGCTGGCATGGTGGCCGGCGATCAGTGCGATGGCGATCTTCAGCAGCAGGAAGATGGCGAACAGCGTCAGCGCCAGCGGCAGGATAGTCAGCAGCAGCGCCATCATTATGCAGCTTGCCAGCAGGGCAGGCCAGGACATGCGCGACAGCGCGCGGGTGAAGGCGCGGCCGATCTGTTGGGCTGCCGTGCCGACTTCGCGGAATACGCCGCCGATGGTGCGGTTGATGGTTTTCATGAGGACCTCCGTGGTTGGTATGGTCCCAATGTAGCAATCCGCGCCGCGCGCTGCAGCCGCTATCCGACGAATCGGCGTTTCTGCGGGATAAGCGGTGCGCTGCCGGTGCCGAACTGCGCAGGCTTATTCGCCGCTTATTCGCCGCGCGCGGCCTCCCAGTCCGCGCGCAGCAGGCCGAAGAAGTCGGTATCGCAGATCTCGCCGTTGACGATCCAGCGCTGGCGCAGATGGCCTTCATGCACGAAATGCAGGCGCTTGAGCAGCGCGGCCGAGCCGGCGTTGCGCGGGTCCACGTCCGCTTCAATGCGGTGCAGATCGAACGCTTCCAGGCTGTGGCCGATGGCGGCCGCCAGCGCTTCCTGCATATAGCCCTTGCCCCAGTGCGCGCGCGACAGGATGTAGCCCATCTCGCAGCGGCGGTTTTGCGGATTGAAGTGGTGCAGGCGGCAGGCGCCTACCAGTTCGCCGGTGTCGCGCAAGGTGATGCCCAGCGTGAAGATGGAACCGTCCTCGTAGCCGGCCAGGGTGGCTGCCACATGCGCTTCGGCCTGGGCCAGTTGCTCCCACGGTGGGCTGCTCCAGTAGCGCATGGTTTCCGGATCGGAATAGATGCCGTAGAGGGCAGGCGCGTCGTCCGCGCCGATGGGGCGCAAGACCAGCCGCTCGGTGCTTAACGTTATCTTGGGCAAGCTTGGCATATTTCTACCTATAAATTTAAATTTCCACTGGAACACAATCGGCGACGACTCGTGCTAAAATTGCACCTAATGTTACCACAATGCAAATAAATTAAAGTTGCGAAAGAAGCCAGATGCCGATTCGTTGCGCCGCCTCCACCCTGATCCTTGCCGCGTCCAGCCTGTTGCCGGCGACCGTGCATGCCTCGCCGCTGTCCGCGTCGGAAATCCTGCAGCAGTTTAATACCGTGGTACTGGGCAGCGCCACGTCCAGCTCGCATACCGATGGCCGTACCTACGTCGGCGGCGCGCTGTCCGGCGGCGATTACGTGCAGCACATCAACGATACGCCAGGCTCCAGCTATGCCGGCCTGACGGTGGCCGGTTCCGCCGCCAACGTCAAGGTCAACGGCCTGGGCGCGGTGATCGGCGGCAGCCTGAGCAACTCCACCGTCAACAGCGGCAACAGCGTGGTGTACGGCGGCGTCAGCAACAGCAACCTGAACGGCGCGGCCTACGTGGAAGGCGGCAGCTCCGGCAACTTCAACGGCGGCAAGCTGGCCACGCCAAGCGAGGCGATGCTGGCCAACGTGCTCGCCTCGACCTCCACCGATTTCGGCAGCGTGCTGGGCGGCCTGTCCGGCAGCCTCAAGTCGCTCGCGAGCACCGGCAGCTCGGTGGCGTTCGACGGCAACCTGGCCATCTTCAACGCCGTGGCCAATGCCAGCGGCGTGGCCGTGTTCGACCTGACCGCGATCGACACCGTGCTGTTCTCCAAAGGCGAGTTCCGCTTCAACCTGAACGGCGCCAGCAGCGTGATCCTGAACACCGACGTCAAGAGCGCCAACATCAGCGCCAACTTCCTGGGCGGCTCGGCGCAGCAATACGGCAGCAAGCTGCTGTGGAACTTCTACAACGCCACCGATATCACCATCAACAACCAGTGGGGCGGTTCGCTGCTGGCCAGCAGCGCCTACCTGACCAACAACCAGAACATCGAAGGCGGCGTGTTCGTCAACGGCTTGAACCAGCGCGGTGAAATCCACCTGCAGAGCTTTACCGGCAAGCTGGCCGGGGACGCCGCAGCCGGCGCGCCCGCCGCCAACGTGCCCGAACCGGGCAGCATGGCGCTGTTCGCCGCCGGCCTGGGTGTCATGGGCTGGCTGGCGCGCCGCCGCCGGGCTGCTCTGGCCCCAACCCTGGTTCCAGCCCCGGCCCCGGCCCGCTGATCGCGGCCAGCACCATGCGCACGATGGTGGCCTCGCCATCGTCGTAATCCTTGCGCGTGAGCTGCTTCTTGTCCAGCACCAGCGCCATCTGCGCCGAGAAGTCCGCGTAGGACTGCG
Organism: Pseudoduganella sp. UC29_71; assembly: GCF_042693265.1. NCBI lineage: Bacteria > Pseudomonadati > Pseudomonadota > Betaproteobacteria > Burkholderiales > Oxalobacteraceae > Pseudoduganella > Pseudoduganella sp. UC29_71. The sequence goes on from NZ_CP170549.1 coordinate 385,602, forward strand.
TCATGGCCCAGATCATGAAGATCAGATGGGTGGCGTTCAGCGGCGCGATGCGTCCCGCCGCAATCCATTTCTCAAACACGTCGATATCCTTGCGCAGCAGCGGCACCACGCGGCTCCTGATCTGCTCGCCGTACAGCTGCGCGCCGCTGATGACCTCCATCGCGTACACCCTGGACGCCCACGGCTGCTCGCGCGAGAAGCGCAGCTTGGCCTGGATGTAGGCGCGCAGCACGTCGCGCGGGTCGTGTTCCTCGTCGGCCAGGCTTTCCATGCGCTTGAGCCAGTCGTCCAGCACGTCGTCCAGCACGCGCTGGTAGAGCGCCTGCTTGGTCGGGTAGTAGTACATCAGGTTCTGCTTGGACATCTCGGCCGCGTCCGCGATGGCAGCGATGGAGGTGCCTTCGTAGCCGCATTCGGCGAACATGCGCACCGCCACTTGGGCGATATCCGCTTCCAGCTTGTCGCGGTTGATGACGCGGCGCTTGACCTTGGGCGCGGCGGCAAGGCCGGGAACGATATTCAGTTTGGTCTCAGGCATGGCGGACTCTCTGGCTAGGGTCGGACGGACTGCAGGAACTGGCGCAGCTGCGGGCTGTCGCTGTAGGCTGCGTTGAAGCGGAACCAGATGCTGGCGCTGGGGCGCAGCATGAAAAACTCGCCCGGCGAGAGCAGGATGCCGGCTTTCAGCGCCAGGTCGGCCACGGTGCGGCCGTTCATGGCGGGCGAGGGCGGCGTCTCCCAGCCGGCGCTGACGAACATGCCGCCGCGCGGCTGCGCCAGCGGCTGCAAGCCGGCCGCCGCCAGGTTCTCCATGCTGCGCCGGCGGCCTTCCTCCAGCTGGCCCGCCAGCTTCTCCACCATGCGCCGGTAGGGCCGCGCGGTAATCGCGTGGAACACGGCGCGCTCGTTGATCTCGGACGTGGTGAGCCCGGCCAGCATCTTCACGCGCAGCAGCTCCGGCAGCAGCGAGCTGGAAGCGCAGATGGAGCCCACCCGCAGCACCGGCGACAGTGTCTTGGAAAAACTGCCCACGCGGATCACGCGCCGCAAGCCGTCCATGGCCGCCAGCGACGCTTCGCCGCGCGGCGTGAGTTCGCGGTAGATATCGTCCTCCACCAGCCAGAAATCGAACTGCTCGGCCAGGGCCAGCAAGCGGTGCGCCTGCGCGTGCGTGAGCGAGGTGCCGAGCGGGTTTTGCAGCACGGTGTTGACGAACATCAACTTGGGGCTGTGCGCCCTGGCTTGCTCGGCCAGCGCCGCCATGTCCAGGCCATGGGCGTCGCGCGGGATGCCGACCGGGATGCAGCCATGGTGGCGTATCAGCGACAGCAGGTTGCTGTAGCCGGGGTCTTCCACCAGCACCGTGTCGCCCGGCTTGGTGAGCGTGCGCAGCACCAGGTCGAAGGCGTGGGTCGCGCCGTGCGTGAGCAGGATCTGCTCCGGCTCCACCGGATAGAGTTCCTCGGTCAGCACCGCCGCCATGTGCTGGCGCAGCGTGGGAAAACCGAGCGGGTGGCCGTAGCCGCGCAGCCGGTTGGCGGGAATGCGCATGGCGTGGCGCACGGCGTCCAGGATGGTGTCCTCGCCGTACCATTCCGGCGGCAGCCAACCGGCTCCCACCGGCAGCGCTTCGGAGACGCCGGAATACAGCTCGGGCGTGAGCGCGTCGATATGGAGCGGGGTCGGGTGGTGGGGCTGCGGCAGCAGCGTGGCGGGAACATCCTGGCGGGCCACGAAATAGCCGGAACCGCGGCGCGAGGACAACAGGCCCAGCGTCACGAGGCGGTCGTAGGACTCGACAACTGTAAAGGTGGACACGCCATTACACTTTGCGAATTGTCTCACCGAGGGCATTTTTGTGCCGATGCGCAACTCCCGCCGCGCTACCATGCCCGTGATGGCCGAGACGATCTGATCGACCAGGCTGCCGAGGCTGCCCTTGCCGGCCCGTTCTATGGACAGCACGGGCCAGCCGCCGCCATCGTCCTGGGCGCAGCCCTGCTCGCTTGCTGTTACTGCCTCGTCCATCAACTGGCTCTCCGTTTCAAACTGTATCGTTTTTGCTGCCTGTACGGTTGGCTGGTTTTGCTGATTGTGTATCTGTGCCATAGTGAAGCGGCTGACTATTATTGCACCATGATTTTGCCAACTGGTAAAGACTTTTACGGTTTGTAAAAAATAAGGAGAAATGCATGAACGAGTCCAGACCAGCATCCATGTCGTCGTTTTGGATGCCTTTTACGAACAACCGCGATTACAAGGCCAATCCGCGCCTGCTGGTGTCGGCCGAAGGCGTGTACTACAAGGACGTGGACGGCAACGCGATCCTCGACGGCACGGCAGGCCTGTGGTGCGTGCCCTGCGGCCACGCGCAGCCCAGGATCGTGGCGGCGGTGCGCGAGATGATAGGCCAGCTCGATTTCGCGCCGACCTTCCAGATGGGCCACCCGGCCGCCTTCGACCTGGCCGAAAAGCTGATGGACTACACCGGCCACAAGTTCGGCCACGTGTTCTACACCAACTCCGGCTCCGAAGCCGTGGACACTGCGCTCAAGATCGCGCTGGCCTACCACAAGGCGCGCGGCGAAGCGAGCCGCACGCGCCTGATCGGCCGCGAGCGCGGCTACCACGGCGTGGGCTTCGGCGGCATCTCGGTGGGCGGCATCGCCGGCAACCGCAAGCCCTACGGCGTGATGCTGCCCGGCGTGGACCACCTGCCGCACACCCACAACCTGGAAAAGAATGCCTACACGCGCGGCGAGCCTGAGTACGGCGCCAACCTGGCCGACGAGCTGGAACGCATCGTCGCGCTGCACGACGCGTCCACCATCGCGGCCGTGATCGTGGAGCCGGTGGCCGGTTCCACCGGCGTGCTGATCCCGCCCAAGGGCTACCTGAAGCGCCTGCGCGAACTGTGCACCAAGCACGGCATCCTGCTGATCTTCGATGAGGTGATCACCGGCTTCGGCCGCCTCACCACGCCGTTCGCGGCCGACTACTTCGGCGTGGAGCCGGACATGATGACCACCGCGAAGGGCCTGACCAACGGCGTGATTCCGATGGGCGCGGTGTTCTCGAAAAAATTCATCCACGACGCCTTCATGGAAGCGCCGGCCGGCATCGAACTGTTCCACGGCTATACCTATTCGGGCCATCCGGTGGCTTGCGCCGCCTCGCTGGCGACGCTGGAAGTGTTCAAGGAGCAGAACATCCTTGAACACGCCAAGGGCATCCAGGAATACTGGGCCGACGCGGTGCATTCGCTGAAAGGCCTGCCGCATGTGATCGACATCCGCAGCATCGGGCTGATTGCCGGCATCGAGCTGGCGCCGATCGAGGGCAAGCCGGGCGCGCGCGCCTTCAGCGCCTTCAAGCAGGCCTTTGCGGACGGCATCCTGATCCGCACCACCGGCGACATCATTGCGCTGTCGCCGCCGCTGGTGTTCGAGAAGAAGCACATCGACGAACTGTTTGGGAAGCTGGCCAAGGTACTGAAAAATCTAGACTAAAACCCACAAGGAGACAGTCATGCTAGTAGGCGTACCGAAAGAGATCAAAAATCAGGAATCCCGCGTTGGCCTTACCCCGGCCAGCGTGAAAGAGCTGGTCCTGCGCGGACACCAGGTGCTGGTGCAGAAAAACGCAGGCGCGGCCATCGGTCTGACCGACGCGATGTACCAGGGCTCGGGCGCTTCCATTATCGATACGGCGGCAGAGATCTTCGCGCGCGCGGAGATGATCGTGAAGGTGAAGGAACCGCAGCCGCAGGAATGCGCCATGCTGCGCGAAGGCCAGATCCTGTACACCTATCTGCACCTGGCTCCGGACCCGGAGCAGACCCGCGCGCTGGTGAAATCCGGCGCGGTCTGCATCGCGTACGAAACCATCACCGGCGTCAACGGCGGCTTGCCGCTGCTGGCGCCGATGAGCGAAGTGGCGGGCCGCATGTCCATCCAGGCCGGCGCCGCCCACCTGGAGAAATCCAAGGGCGGCATGGGCCTGCTGCTGGGCGGCGTGCCGGGCGTGGCGCCGGGCCACGTGGCCATTATCGGCGCCGGCGTGGTGGGCACCAATGCGCTGCAGATCGCGGTCGGCATGGGTGCGCGCGTGACGGTGCTCGACAAAAGCGTGGACCGCCTGCGCCAGCTGGACCTGGTGTTCGGCAACCGCGTCTCCACCATGTACTCCAACGCGCACACCATCGAGGAAGCGGTGCTGGACGCGGACCTGGTGATCGGCGGCGTGCTGGTGCCCGGCGCGGCCGCGCCCAAGCTGGTGACCAAGGACATGATCTCGCGCATGAAGAAAGGTGCGGTGGTGGTGGACGTGGCCATCGACCAGGGCGGCTGCTTCGAAACCTCGCACGCCACCACGCACGAGCAGCCCACCTTCATCGTGGACGGCGTGGTGCACTACTGCGTGGCCAATATGCCGGGCGCGGTGGCGCGCACCTCCACCTTCGCGCTCAACAACGCCACCATCGGCCACGCCGTGGCGCTGGCCGACAAGGGCTGGAAGCGCGCCATGCAGGCCAACCCGCACCTGAAGAATGGATTGAACGTTTGCCAGGGCCACGTCACCTATGAAGCGGTGGCGCACGGCCTGGGCTACCCCTATATTTCGGCCGACTCCCTGTTGGCCTGACCGGAGCAAGCAGCATGAACGATTTAGATACCATCACCCATTACATCAACGGCGCCAAGGCCGACACGCAAGGCGGCCGCTATGCGGACGTGTTCAATCCCGCGCTGGGCGAGCCGGTGGCGCGCGTGGCGCTGGGCACGGCGCAGGAAGTGGATGCGGCCGCGCAAGCCGCCGCCGCCGCCTTCCCGTCCTGGTCCGCCACGCCGCCGCTGACGCGCGCCCGCGTGCTGTTCAAGTACCTGCAGCTGTGCCAGCAGCACACCGACGAATTCGCCGCCATGCTCACCCGCGAGCACGGCAAGACCTTCAGCGACGCGCAAGGCGAAGTGGCGCGCGGCATCGAGATGGTGGAGTTCGCGGTGGGCATACCGCAGATGCTGAAAGGAGAATTCACCGACCAGATCTCGCGCGGCATCGACGCCTGGTCCATGCGCCAGCCGCTGGGCGTGGTGGCCGGCATCACGCCATTCAACTTCCCGGTGATGGTGCCGATGTGGATGTTCCCGGTCGCCATCGCCTGCGGCAATACCTTTGTGCTCAAGCCATCCGAACGCGATCCGTCGCCTTCGCTGCTGCACGCCAGGCTGCTCAAGGAAGCCGGCCTGCCGGACGGCGTGTTCAACGTGATCCAGGGCGACAAGGTGACGGTGGACGCCATCCTCGACCACCCGGTGGTGCAGGCGGTGAGCTTCGTCGGCTCCACGCCGATTGCCGAATACATCTACGCGCGCGGCAGCGCAAGCGGCAAGCGCGTGCAGGCCTTGGGCGGCGCCAAAAACCACATGGTGGTGATGCCGGACGCGGACATGGACATGGCGGTCGATGCGCTGATGGGCGCGGCCTACGGTTCGGCCGGCGAACGCTGCATGGCGATCTCCGTGGTGGTGGCCGTGGGTGACGCGGGCGACAAGCTGGTGGGCGCACTGAAACAGCGCACCGCTGCACTGAAAGTACGCGACGGCATGGAGGCGGGCGCTGAAATGGGGCCTGTCGTCACCAGCGCGGCCAAGCAGCGCATCGAGCGCCTGATCGGCGAAGGCGTGGAGCAGGGCGCGGAACTGGTGGTCGATGGCCGCAACTTCAAGGTGCCGGGACGCGAGAACGGCTTCTTCGTCGGCGGCACGCTGTTCGACCACGTGACCCCGGACATGACGATCTACAAGGAAGAAATCTTCGGCCCCGTGCTGTGCGTGATGCGCTGTCCGGACGTGGTGCACGCGGTGGAACTCATCAACAGCAACGAGTACGGCAACGGCGTGGCCATCTTCACGCGCGACGGCGGCGTGGCGCGCGAATTCGTGCGCCAGATCCAGGTGGGCATGGTGGGCGTGAACGTGCCGCTGCCGGTGCCGATGGCTTTCAACAGTTTCGGCGGATGGAAGCGCAGCCTGTTCGGCGACCATCACGCCTACGGTCCGGAAGGCGTGCGTTTCTACACGCGCCACAAGGCCGTGATGCAGCGCTGGCCCAACACCGCCAGCGCTGGCGCGGAATTTGCATTTCCGCAGATGAAGTGACTTTTCAAGAGCCTGGACAAAACACGGGATGACAACATGATCGCCACACTCACTCATTTACCGCAGCCGAAAGCCACGAACGCCGAGTTGGGCGAACACTTCACCGACCTGGCGCCGCCGCTCAACGCGCGCCAGGCGGCGATAGAAAGCGCGCGCTGCCTGTACTGCTACGACGCGCCGTGCACGCGCATCTGCCCGTCCGAAATCGACGTGGCCAGCTTCATCCGCAACATCCACGACCACAACGTGAACGGCGCGGCGGTGGGCATCCTGAAGCAGAACATCCTCGGCGGCAGCTGCTCGCGCGTGTGCCCCACGGAGATCCTGTGCGAGGACGCCTGCGTGCGCAACCACGAAGCCGAAGGCCAGCCGGTGAAGATCGGCCTGCTGCAGCGCTACGCGCTGGACAACATGACCATCACGCAGCACCCCTTCCAGCGCGCGCCGTCCACCGGCAAGAAGATCGCCGTGGTGGGCGCCGGGCCGGCAGGCCTGTCGTGCGCGCACCGCCTGGCCATGCTGGGCAACGACGTGGTGATCTACGAGGCGCAGGAAAAGTCCGGCGGCTTGAACGAGTACGGCATCGCCAAGTACAAGCTGACCAACGATTTCGCGCAGAAGGAAGTCGAATTCCTGCTCGGCATAGGCGGTATCGAAGTACGGCACGGCCAGAAGCTGGGCGGCAACCTGCAGCTGAAAGACCTGCACGCGCAGTACGACGCCGTGTTCCTCGGCCTGGGCCTGGGCGCCAGCCGCCAGCTGGGCCTGACCGGCGAGGACGCGCCCGGCCTGCTGGCGGCGGTGGACTACATCTCGGCGCTGCGCCAGGCGGACGACCTGAGCAAGCTGCCGGTGCCCAAGCGCGCCATCGTCATCGGCGCGGGTAATACGGCCATCGATATGGCGGTGCAGATCCAGCGCCTGGGCGCGGAGGAAGTGACGCTGGTGTACCGGCGCGGCTTCGACGACATGAGCGCCACCCACCATGAGCAGGACATCGCCAAGGCGAACCAGGTGCGCATGCGCACCTGGGCCGCGCCGCAGCAGGTGCTGCTGGACGGGGACGGCAAGGTGTGCGGCATGCGCTTCGAGAACACGGTGCTGGAGAACGGCCGCCTGATCGGCACCGGCGTCACTTTCGAACTGCCGGCCGATGCGGTGTTCAAGGCCATCGGCCAGAGCATGGACGGCGCCAGCCTGTCGGACGCGATGGCGTCCGCCATCAAGCGCGAGGGCGACAAGATCCACGTGGACGGGCATTACCGCACCGTGGTGCCGGGCGTGTACGCGGGCGGCGACTGCGTGGCGCCAGGGCAGGACTTGACGGTGCAGGCGGTGCAGCACGGGAAGCTGGCAGCGCAGGCGATTCATCACGACATACTTTCCAAAGTGGAGGCTGCATAATGGCCGATCTGAGCGTCAACTTCTGCGGCATCAAATCGCCTAACCCGTTCTGGCTGGCCTCCGCGCCGCCGACCGACAAGGCGTACAACGTGGTGCGCGCATTCGAAGCAGGGTGGGGCGGCGTGGTGTGGAAAACGCTGGGCGAGGACCCCGCCGCCGTCAACGTGTCGTCGCGCTATTCGGCGCACTACGGCAAGAACCGCGAAGTCCTGGGCTTCAACAACATCGAGCTGATCACCGACCGCTCGCTGGAGATCAACCTGCGCGAGATCACCGAGGTGAAGAAGGCCTGGCCGGACCGCGCCATCGTCGTCTCGCTGATGCTGCCGTGCGAAGAGAAACTGTGGGCCGACATCCTGCCGCTGGTGGAAGCCACCGGCGCGGACGGCATCGAGCTGAATTTCGGCTGCCCGCATGGCATGCCGGAGCGCGGCATGGGCGCGGCCGTGGGCCAGGTGCCCGAGTACGTGGAAATGGTGACGCGCTGGTGCAAGACGCACTGCAAGCTGCCGGTCATCGTCAAGCTCACGCCCAACATCACCGACGTGCGGGCGCCGGCACGCGCGGCCAAGGCCGGCGGGGCGGACGCGGTTTCGCTGATCAACACCATCAATTCCATCACGCACCTGGACCTGGACCGCATGGTGGCCTTCCCGGCCGTGGGCAATGCCAGCACGCACGGCGGCTACTGCGGCTCGGCGGTGAAGCCGATCGCGTTGAACATGGTGGCCGAGATCGCGCGCGACCCGCAGACCAGGGGGCTGCCGATTTCGGGCATCGGCGGCATCGGCAACTGGCAGGACGCGGCCGAGTTCATCGCGCTGGGCGCGGGCTGCGTGCAGGTGTGCACGGCGGCCATGCTGCACGGCTTCCGCATCGTCGAGGAGATGAAAGACGGGCTGTCGCGCTGGATGGACGAGAAGGGCTACCAGAACGTCGGCGAATTCATGGGCAAGGCGGTGCCGAACACCACCGACTGGAAATACCTGGACATGAACTACCATGTGATCGCGCAGATCAACCAGGACGAATGCATCAAGTGCGGGCGCTGCTACGTGGCCTGCGAGGACACCTCGCACCAGTCGATCGCGCAGCTGATCGACGCGGCGGGCGTGCGCACCTATGAGGTGATCAAGGAGGAGTGCGTGGGCTGCAACCTGTGCGAGATCACCTGTCCCGTGCAGGGCTGCATCACCATGGTGCCGCAGGATACCGGCAAGCCCTACATGAACTGGACGCAAGATCCGCGCAACCCGCGCCGCGAGGTCAAAGCCGCGTAAGATATGGATCACGCACAACGGTGGCATCACGGCATAATGGGCCGCACGCAACGGTAGTGACGTAGGGCGGGTTAGGCGAAGCCGTAACCCGCCAAGAGCCGCCAAGAACCCGCAACCTCCCGGGAGAGATGCAGTGAACAACGATTTGTCCGGCAGCACCCAACTCTGGAACGAAGACCTGGCGCCCACCAGCGCCGCCCAGCGCACCTGGCGCTGGTATCACTTTGCCGCCCTGTGGGTCGGCATGGTGATGTGCATCCCGGCCTACACCCTGTCGGCCAGCCTGATCGAAGGCGGCATGTCGGCCTACCAGGCCGTCTTCACCGTCTTCCTCGCCAACGCCATCGTGCTGCTGCCCATGCTGGCCATCGGCCACGCCGGCACCAAGTACGGCATCCCCTACGCCGTGCTGGCGCGCGCTTCCTTCGGCACCGCCGGCGCGCGGCTGCCTGCACTGATGCGCGCCATCGTCGCCTGCGGCTGGTACGGCATCCAGACCTGGTTCGGCGGACAGATGATCTACACCCTGATCGGCGTGCTGCTCGGCGGCGAGATCGGCGGCGCCAAGATCGCCGGCCTGGGCATCAACGGCATGCAGCTGTTGTGCTTCCTGGCCTTCTGGGCCATCCAGTTCTGGTACATCGTGCACGGCATGGACGCCATCCGCAAGCTGGAAACCTACACCGCACCGCTGAAGATCCTGATCTGCTTCGTGCTGCTCGGCTGGGTGTACCAGAAGGCCGGCGGCTTCGGCCCATTGCTGGAGCAGCCATCGCAGTTCGTCGAAGGCGGCAAGAAGGCCGGCCAGTTCTGGTCCTCGTTCTGGCCTTCGCTGACCGCCATGGTCGGTTTCTGGGCCACGCTGGCGCTGAACATTCCCGACTTCACCCGCTTCGCCAAGACCCAGCGCGACCAGCTGGTGGGCCAGAGCGTCGGCCTGCCCGTGCCCATGGGGCTGCTGGCCGCGCTGGCGGTGATCGTCACCTCCGCCACCGTGGTCCTGTACGGCAAGGCGATCTGGGACCCGGTGGACCTGGCCAGCCGCATGACCGGCGTGGCCGTGCTGGTGGCGCTGGTGATCCTGCTGATCGATACGGTGAGCGTGAACCTGGCCGCCAACCTGGTCGGCCCGGCGTACGACTTCTCCGCGCTGGCGCCCAAGCACATCAGCTACCGCGCGGGCGGCTACATCACCGCCTCCATCGCGCTCGTCATGATGCCGTGGAAAGTGCTGGAGTCCACCCAGGGCTACATCTTCACCTGGTTGATCGGCTATTCCGCGCTGCTGGGTCCCATCGCCGGCATCCTCATTGTCGACTACTACCTGATCCGCAAGACGGAGCTGAACGTGGAGCAGCTGTACCGCGAGGACGGCCAGTATTCCTACGTGGCAGGCTGGAACAGCGCGGCCATCGTCGCCTTCATCCTGGGCGTGGTGCCGAACATTCCAGGCTTCCTGAACGCGGCCTTCCCGGCGTCCTTCCCCGGCGTGGGCGACGCCTTCAAAACGATTTATACATATGCCTGGTTTGTCGGCATTGCCATTTCTGCGCTGGTGTACGGCGTGGTGATGAAGGGCAGGGCAGCGGCGGCGCTGCGCCCGGCCGCCCAGCCCTAATTTCAGGAGAACCGCAACATGACCACCATTATTCGCGGCGGTACCGTCGTCAACGCCGACCGGGCGTTCAAGGCCGATGTGCTGTGCTACGGCGACAAGATCGTCGCCGTGGGCGAGAACCTGGACGCACCGGCGTCCGCCACCGTCATCGACGCCAGCGGCCAGTACGTGATGCCGGGCGGGATAGATCCGCACACCCACATGAACCTGCCCTTTATGGGCACGGTGACGGCGGACGACTTCTTCACCGGCACCGCCGCCGGCCTGGCGGGCGGCACCACCACCATCATCGATTTCGTCATCCCCAGCCCGCAGCAGCCTCTGATGGAGGCTTACCACCAGTGGCGCGGCTGGGCGCAGAAGGCGGCCGGCGACTACACCTTCCACGTCGCCATCACCTGGTGGGACGAGTCGGTGCACCGCGACATGGGCACGCTGGTGCGCGACCACGGCGTGAACAGTTTCAAGCACTTCATGGCCTACAAGAACGCCATCATGGCCGACGACGAAACGCTGGTGAAAAGCTTCCGCCGCTGCCTGGAGCTGGGCGCCATCCCCACCGTGCACGCGGAGAATGGCGAACTGGTGTTCCAGCTGCAGCAAGACCTGATCCGCCAGGGGCTGACCGGGCCAAGCTCGCATCCGCTGTCGCGCCCACCCGCAGTGGAGGCGGAAGCGGCCAACCGCGCCATCGCCATTGCGGACGTGATGCACACGCCGCTCTACATCGTGCACGTGTCGTGCCAGGAATCGCTGGAGGCGATCACGCGGGCGCGCGCCAACGGCCAGCGCGTATACGGCGAAGCGCTGGCCGGCCACCTGGTCATCGACGACAGCGTGTACCAGCACGAGGATTTCGAATTCGCCGCGGCGCACGTGATGAGCCCGCCGTTCCGCAGCAAGCAGCACCAGGCTGCGCTGTGGCACGGCCTGCAGGGCGGGAACCTGCACACCACCGCCACCGACCACTGCACCTTCTGCGCCGAGCAGAAGGCGGCCGGGAAAAATGACTTCAGCAAGATCCCGAACGGCTGCGGCGGCGTGGAAGACCGCATGGCCGTAGTGTGGGATGCGGGCGTAAACACCGGCCGCCTCACACCATCCGAATTCGTCAAGGTAACGTCGGCCAACGCGGCCCAGATCTTCAACATCTATCCGCGCAAAGGCCTGATCGCGGTTGGCTCGGACGCCGATATCGTGGTGTGGGACCCCGAGGCCACGCGCACCATCTCCGCCAAGACCCAGCACGCGAAAGGCGGCTTCAACGTCTTCGAAGGCCGCACGGTGAAAGGCATCCCCACCACCACGCTGGCGGGGGGGAAAGTGGTCTGGCACAAGGGCGAGCTGCGCGCGAAGGAAGGCGCCGGCCGCCATATCGACCGCCCCGCGTTCAAACCCGTCACCGCCGCGTAGGGCGGGTTAGCGGGCACCGCGTAACCCGCCGGGAGCAGCCGGCGGCCCGGCACGACAAAGCAAAGAAGGAGATCGATATGAACGAGTTACGCATCAACGGCGACCGCCTATGGGCCTCGCTGATGGAACTGGCCAAGATCGGCGCCACCGAAAAAGGCGGCGTCAAGCGCCTGACCCTGACCGACCTGGACAAGCAGGGCCGCGACCTGGTGGTCGGCTGGGCCAAGGAGGCCGGCATGAGCATCACCATCGACCAGATCGGCAACGTCTTCATGCGGCGCGACGGCACCAACAACGCGCTGCCGCCCATCATGACCGGCAGCCATATCGACACCCAGCCCACCGGCGGCAAGTTCGACGGCAACTACGGCGTGCTGGCCGGCATAGAAGTGGTGCGCACGCTGAACGACCATGGCGTCAAGACCGAAGCACCGATCGAAGTGGCCTTCTGGACCAACGAGGAAGGCTCGCGCTTCGTGCCCGTGATGATGGGTTCCGGCGTATTCTGCGGCGCCTTCACGCTGGAACACGCCTACGCCGCCAGGGACACCGAGGGCAAGACCGTCGGTGAAGAACTGGAGCGCATCGGCTACAAGGGCGACCAGGTGCCCGGCCAGCACCCCATCGGCGCCTACTTCGAAACCCATATCGAACAAGGCCCGGTGCTGGAGGACGAGGACAAGGTGATCGGCGTGGTGCCCGCGGTGATGGGCCTGTCCTGGTACGACTGCACCGTCACCGGCATGGAGGCGCACGCCGGCCCCACGCCCATGCACCTGCGGAAGGACGCCATGCAGGTGTCCACCCGCATCATCCAGGAAGTGGTCTCGATAGCAAACCGCTATCCGCCCTACGGCCGGGGCACAGTAGGGATGATGCAGGTTTTTCCCAATAGCCGGAATGTTATTCCCGGCGAGGTGAAATTCAGCATAGATTTGCGTAACGTGAACGACGAACTGCTCAACACCATGCACGAGGAAATGCTGGCCTTTATCGACAGGACGCGCAGCGAAACTGGCCTCGGCATCAAGATCGAGCGGGTTTCGTATTATCCGCCGTGCCCCTTCCACCCGGATTGCGTGGACGCGGTGCGCAGCGCCACGGCCAGGCTGGGCTACTCCACCATGGACGTGGTATCCGGCGCCGGGCATGACGCCATCTATGCCGCGCGCGTGGCGCCGGCCGGCATGATTTTCGTGCCGTGCAAGGATGGCATCAGCCACAATGAGATCGAGGATGCCAAGGCTGAACACCTCGAAGCCGGTTGCAACGTGCTGCTGCACGCCATGCTGGAGCGGGCAAAAGCCATGCAATGACGATCCGCGCCCGCCGCTGCGCTGGCGCCATCTCCGGCGCGGCATGGTGACGCCCGCCGAGTTCATTGCGCTCGCCGAGGAAACCGGCGGTATCATTCCGCTTGGCAGCTGGCGCCATTGCGCAGGCGTCGCTCGCGACTTTTCACGTATGATGCAGGCTGGCCCACGCGAATAAAGACCAGTGCAAGAATACCTGCATCGAAATGACCTGATCAGCTGCCATGACTGCGGCGTGCTGCATCGCCGGCGACCGCTCGCGCCGCGCGAGAAGGCGCGCTGCGTGCGCTGCGGGTCGGTGCTGTACCGGGGCGCGCCTCCCAGCCTGGACCGCATCGCCGCCATCACGTTGGGCGCCATCATCGTTTTCCTGATTGCCCAATTCTTCCCCATCGTCGAACTGGAGGTGAACGGCTACACGACCAGCGCCACGCTGCTGGGCGCCATTCGCGTACTGTGGCACGAGCAGATGCAGGTGGTGGCCGTGAACGTGCTGCTGTTTACCATCGTTTTCCCGGCCATCGAACTGGGCGCGCTGCTGTACGTGACGCTGGCGCTGCGCGCCGGCTACCAACCGCCCGGCTTCCACCGCCTGCTGCGCGCCGTGCGCAAGGCGCGCCAGTGGGGTATGACCGAGGTGCTGATGATAGGCATCCTGATCACCATCATCAAGATGACCAGCCTGGCGCAGGTGGTCCCGCAGCCGGGATTGTTCGCGTTCGGCGCGCTGACGCTGCTGCTGACAGTGGTGGTGTCTTTCGACCCGCGCGCGCTGTGGCTGGCAGGCGACCGGCTGGTGGCCTCCGCGCCGGGCGGCGCCGGGGTGCCGGCGGCGGCATCGGCAGCGGCGCCGCGGCCGATGCGCTATACGGCGCTGGCCAAGGGTGTGCATCCGCTGGCCTGCCATGCGTGCGGACTGGTGGCTGCCGACATCGGCGCTCACGCGCGTGGGCAGCGCCAGCATTGCGCGCGCTGCGGCAGCACTTTGCACCGCCGCCAGCCCGACAGCATCGCCCGCACCTGGGCGCTGCTGCTGGGCGCGGCCATCCTCTACATTCCCGCCAACCTGCTGCCTGTGATGTACACGCATTCCCTGTTCGGCAAGGAAGACGACACCATCATCAGCGGCGTGGTGTACTTCTGGACCAGCGGCTCGCCCGCGCTGGCCGCCATCATTTTCATCGCCAGCATCGTGGTGCCGGTGGCCAAGCTCGGGGCGCTGGCGCTGCTGGCGTTCACGTCGCAGCGCGGCTCGCGCTGGCGGCCGCGCCAGCGCACGGTGCTGTACCGGCTGGTGGAATTTGTGGGCCGCTGGTCCATGCTCGATATTTTCGTCATCACGCTCACCGTGGCGCTGGTGCGTTTCAGTTCGCTGGCAGTGATCACTGCAGGGCCGGGCGCGCTGGCGTTCTGCGCGGTGGTGGTGCTGACCATGCTCGCGTCCATGCAATTCGATCCCCGCCTGATCTGGGACCCTGTACAGAAATCTGGAGAGAACCATGCCTGAACAAGAAGGCGAATATCCCGTCCTGCCCGAACCGCAAGTGGAGAAGGGCAGCCGCTGGCTGCCCTCGCTGGTGTGGCTGGTGCCGCTGCTGGCCGCGCTGATCGGCCTGGGCCTGGTGGCCAAGTCGGTGCTGGACCAGGGACCGGTGGTGGAGGTGAGTTTCCGCAGCGGCGACGGCCTGGAGGCCGGCAAGACCAAGGTGAAGTACAAGGACGTGGACATCGGCATTGTGCGCAGCATCGCGCTGCACCCGGACTTGTCCAAGGTGCTGGTGACGATAGAGATGAGCAAGGACGCCAAGCGCTTCACGGCGGCCGATACCCGCTTCTGGGTGGTGCGGCCGCGCGTGGGCGCGTCCGGCGTGTCCGGGCTGGGCACGTTGCTGTCGGGCGCTTACATCGGCGTGGATGCGGGCAAGGGCGCCCTGGGCAGCGAGAAGTTTACGGGGCTGGAGCGCGCACCCCCGGTCACGGTGGACCAGAAGGGCAGCATGTACACACTGCACGCCGAGAGCCTGGGGTCCATCGATATCGGTTCGCCGGTGTTTTACCGCCGCATCCAGGTGGGGCAGGTGATCGACTTCGCGCTTGAGCCGAAAGGCACGGGCGTGACGATGCGCGTATTTGTGAATGCGCCTTATGACCAGCATGTAGGCAGGAACACGCGCTGGTGGCACGCCAGCGGCGTCGACCTGCGGCTGGACTCGTCCGGTTTCAAGCTCAATACGCAGTCGCTGGCGGCCTTGCTGGTGGGCGGCATCGCGTTTGAATCGATGAGCGGCCACAAGCCGGATGCGGTGGCGCCGTCCGGCTCGGAATTCCTGCTGGCCGAAGACCAGGCCAGCGCCATGCGCGAGCCGGACGGCCAGCCGATATCGAGCGTGTTCTACTTCGACCAGTCACTGCGCGGCCTGCAGCCCGGGGCCACGGTGGACTTCCGTGGCATCGTGCTGGGTGAAGTGCGCTCGGTGGGTGTGGAGTTCGATCCGAAGAAGAAGAGCTTCCGCATGCCGGTGACGGTGGACCTGTATCCGGCGCGGCTGGGCAAGCGCTTCCAGCAGTCACTGGCGGCGGACCCGGAAGGCAAGGCCGGCTCCGAAGTGCTCGAGCGCATGGTGAGCCGCGGCTTGCGCGCGCAACTGCGCACCGGGAACCTGTTGACCGGGCAGCTGTATATCGCGCTGGACTTCTTCCCGAATTCGCCGGCGGTGAAGCTGGACGTGGACGCCTTCCCGCTCGAGATACCGACCATCCCGAACAGCCTGGAAGAGTTGCAGACGCAGATCGCCAGCATCGCCCGCAAGCTGGATCAGGTGCCGTTCGCCGAGGTCGGCAACAACCTGAACGCTACGCTGAAGAACGCCAATGCGCTGTTCAAGCAGCTCGACGCGCAAGTAGTGCCGGAGATGAAGGACACGCTGGGCGCGGCCAGGCAGACCTTCGGCACGGCCGAGCTACTGCTGCAAAAGGATTCACCGGTGCAGTCCGATTTGCGCGAGGCGCTGCAGCAATTGACGCAGACGCTGCAATCGCTGAACGCGCTGTCGGATTATCTGGAACGCCATCCGGAGTCGCTGATCCGGGGCAAGCAAGGAGACAAGAAATGATGCAATCTTTCCGCGACCGCGCGCGCCGCGCGCCCCTGGCTGCCGTGCTGGCTTCCTCGCTTGCCGCTGCGCTGCTGGCCGGCTGCGCCAGCTCGCTGCCGGCGGAGCGCTTCTACAGCCTGACTGCCGGGGCCGTGCCTTCAGCCGCGCGAGCCGCCGATGGGGGCGCCGCTCCGGCACAGGCGCCGCTCTACATCGAGCTGCAGGCCGTCACCGTGCCGCAGCAAGTGAGCCGCAACCAGCTGGTGGTGACGCGTGGCGCGGGCAGGGTGGAGCTGCTGGAGCAGGAGCGCTGGGCGGCGCCGCTGGCGTCGGAAATCGGCCAGGCCTTGTCGCTTGGCGTGACGTCTGAACTGGGCGCCATCGACGTGTTCCGCACGCCGACGCCGGAGCAGGCCACGGTCTACCGCGTCAGCACCAATGTGCAGCGCTTTGAGTCCGTGCCAGGCCAGTACGCGCTGGTGGACGCCGTGTGGAGCGTGCGCGGGATCGGCAGCAACAGCGGCAGCAGCAAGGTGCTCACCTGCCGCAGCATGGCCGAGGAAAGAGTGGCGCCGGGTTACGACGCACTGGTGGCCGGCCATCGCCGCGCCGTGGCGCGCATCGCCGCCGACATTTCGCAGGCGATCCGCGTGCAGGCCAGCGCCGCGCCAGCCGCCGGTGCGGCCGCCTGCCCGGCTGCCGCTCAATCCACTGCTCAATCCGCCGCGCGAACCGGCGCCTGAACCGGCGCCCAAGCTGCGCCTGAGGCCAGCCTTACGGCGCCAGATCCGGCTCCGTGATGAAGCGCGCCTCGGCCGCCCACACCACGCAGGCGCGGGCAAGCAGCTTGGCTTCGCCATCCGCCAGCACGCCGTCGGCGTCGGCGATATTCCACATGGCGCGCAGCAGCTCGCGGCGCAGTTCTGAGTCGGTGATATCGGCCAGCAGCAGGTCCGTGGTGTCCGGATCGAGCTCCACGTAGTCGTTCTTCACATTGCTGGCCAGCAGGTCATAGCACAGCTCCTGCACCAGGTCATGGAAGCTGTCCATGTCGATATCGATATGCTCCAGCAGGCGCGAACGTTCCAGTGCGCGCAATTCGGACGGCGCCATGTGGCCGTCCACCACCATGGCCAGGGCCAGGATACGGCCAGCCGCGCTGGCACTATTGGGTTGGTAATGTCGCATTGTGCTACTCCTTCTTTGTCAGGTTAGTTGGTACTCTTGCGGGTGGCATACAGGCTGGCCAGCACGCTGCCAGCGATCAGCGTCGCCACCACGGCCAGCGAGATATGCACCGGCATATGGAACCAGGGCATGATCAGCATCTTCGCGCCGATGAAGATCAGCACCAGCGCCAGGCCGTACTTGAGCAGATGGAACCGGCCCGCGATATCGGCCAACAGGAAATACAGCGCCCGCAAGCCCAGGATGGCGAACATGTTCGACGTGAACACGATGAACGGGTCCGACGTGATGGCGAAGATGGCCGGAATCGAATCGACCGCGAACACCAGGTCGGTCGCTTCAATCAGGATCAGCACCAGGAACAGCGGCGTTACATAGCGCAGGCCATCCTTGAAGACGAAGAATTTCTCGCCGTGGTCCCCGTCCGCCACGCGCAGATGGCGCCGCGCCAGACGCAGCACGGGGTTCTTCTGCAGGTCCGGCTCATGGTCCGCCGCCACCATCATGCGGATACCGGTGACGGCCAGGAAGGCGCCGAACACATACAGCATCCAGCTGAACTCACTCACCACCCAGGCGCCGGCCATGATCATCACGGCGCGCATGACGATGGCGCCCAGCACGCCGTAAATCAGCACGCGGCGCTGATACTCGGGCTTCACATGGAAGGATGAGAAAATCAGCAGAAAGATGAAGATGTTATCGACCGACAGCGCCTTTTCGATCAGGTAGCCCGACAGGAATTCCAGTCCCTTGCGCTCGGCGATCTCCGGCCCCACGGTCCCGCGCAAATACCACCACAGGCCGGCATTGAACAGCAGCGCAAGCGAGAACCAGATCACTGACCAGGTGCCCGCTTCGCGCACGGTCACCTTGTGCGCCTTGTCGCCGCCGAAGACATACAGGTCGAGTGCCAGCATCGCCAGCACGAAAACGACGAAGCCGGCCCACATGGGCGCCGTCGCAAACTGCTCCAGGCCGTTCATATCCACCTCCTTGTAGAGAGGCCATGGTAAGCAATCGAATCACATCGAACAATTCGAATATACTTGGACAATACATCGAAAAAGCGGACGTATTGCCTGGCCATGACAACGCTTAACTTCAAGCATCTGCGCTACTTCTGGATGGTGGCGCGCACCGGCAGCATCGCCAAGGCGGCGGAGCAGCTGCACCTGACGCCGCAATCCATCTCCGGCCAGTTGAGCGAGTTTGCCGACACGCTGGGGGTGGAACTGTTCCACCGCGCAGGACGGCGGCTGGTGCTGACGGATACCGGGCAGCGCATGCTGCACCACGCCGAGGAGATATTCCGCTCCGGCGACGAGCTGCTGGAAGTGGTGCGCGACCAGGCCGGCGCAGCCACCGCCACGTTCCGCGTCGGCGTCTCCGATTCCGTCTCCAAGGCCATCGCCTGCGAGCTGGTGGCGCCCGCGCTGTCGGTGCCGTCGCCGACACGGCTGATTTGCCGCGAGGGGCGCATGGAAGCCTTGCTGGCCGACCTGGCCGTGCACAAGCTGGACCTCATCATCGCCGACCGTGCCATGCCCAGCCACCTGCATGTGCGCGGATACAGCCACCTGCTGGGCGAAAGCCAGCTGCAGGTGCTGGCCGCTCCGGCACTGGCCGCAGGCTTGCAAGGCGCCTTCCCCGGCTGCCTGAACCACGCGCCGCTGCTGCTGCCGGGCGAAGACTTCGCGGTACGCCCCAAGCTGATGCAGTGGCTGCAGGAGCATGTCGCGCATCCCCACGTGGTGGGCGAGTTCGACGACAGCGCCATGATCAAGGCCTTCGGGCAGTCCGGTGCGGGCTTGTTCTTCGTTCCGGCCGCCATCGCGGGCCGCGTGTGCCAGCAGTATGGCGTGTCCGTGGTGGGCAGCATCCCCACGCTGCGCGAGCGCGTGTACGGCATCACCACCGAGCGTCGCATCAGCCACCCGATCACGCAAGCGATCAGCCAGGCCGCTCAGCGCACCTTGTCCGTCTGACCTGCGGCGCTCGGCTGCAGCGCGTCCACCAGTTCGCGCGCATAGCCGGGCAGGTCGGCATAGTGGCGCACGCAGATCAGCAATTTGCGGACGGCCCACTGGTCGGTGAGCTGAACGTGGCGAATGTCCATCACGTCGCGCGAGCGCAGCACGGCGGATTCGGGCAGCACGGCCAGGCCCGCGCCGCTGGCGGCCATGCGGCAGACGGCGTCCAGGCTGCGCAGGCGCACGCGGTAGATCAGGCGCTTGCCCAGCCGCGCGGCGTGGCCCGCGATGTATTTGTGCAGCGCGCTGTCGCCCGCCAGGCCGATGAAATCGTAGCCCAGCGCGTCGGCGAAGGCCATGCTGCGCTTGCGTTTCAGCCGGGCCGCCAGCGGGTGCTGCGGGGACATGGCCAGTACCAGCCGGTCGTCGCGGAAGGGGAAGGTTTCCAGGCCGGTGCTGTCCACCGAATCCGCGATCACGCCGATGTCGGCCAGGCCGTCTTTGATGGCTTGCACGATGTCGTAGCTGAGCCTTTCTTCGAGGTCGATGTTCACCTGCGGGTGCGCGGCCATGAAGCCGGCCAGCGCGTCGGGCAGGAACTCGGCCAGCGCGGAGGTGTTGCACAGTACCCGCACATGGCCTTTCAGGCCGGACGCGTATTCGCCCAGGTCGGCGCGCATCTTTTCCATTTGCTGCGTGATCATGCGTGCGTGGTGCAGCAGCGTGCGGCCCGCTTCGGTGGTCTCCACGCCGCGCCGGCCGCGTTCCAGCAGCGGCACGCCCAGCATCTCCTCCATGCCGCGTATGCGCGCGCTGGCCGATGCCAGCGCCAGGTGCGACTGTTCGGCGCCGGAAGTGATGCTGCCGCTTTCGGCCACATGCAGGAACAGCCGCAGGTCGGTGAGGTCAAATCGCATTGCATTCCTTGTTCTGCCTTCGGAACAGCCGTAGGCTCACTGAGTATATTCCACATTCCCTCCGCCGGTTCGCCGTGCCAGACTGTGGACTATGGAAAATATCATCTACATCACCGTGGTGTTCCTGCTTGCGGGAATGGTTAAGGGCGTTACCGGCATGGGGCTGCCGACGGTGGCGGTGGCGCTGCTCAGCCTTGTGATGACGCCGGTGCAGGCGGCGGCCTTGCTGATTGTGCCTTCGCTTTTGACGAATGTCTGGCAGCTGCTGTCTGGATCGCCTGTGTATCCGTTGTGGCAGCGCCTGTGGCCGATGATGGCCGGGATCTGCGTGGGGACCGGTGCCGGCACGCTGGTCGGCGGCGCGCTGGCTTTCGATGCGAAGATGGCCAGCGGGGCGCTGGGTTTGGCGCTGGTGGCGTATGCGGCCATGGGGCTGTTGTCGGTGCGCTGGCGTTTGCGCGGCAGCGAGGGGACGATGTCGCCTGCGGTGGGGGCGATTACCGGCGCCATCACGGCGGCCACCGGCGTGTTCGTGATACCGGCCGTGCCTTATCTGCAGGCGCTGGAGCTGGAGAAGGATGAGCTGGTACAGGCCATGGGGCTGGCGTTCACGGTGTCCACCGTGGCGCTGGCGGTGTCGCTGGCGGCCCGTGGGGCGTGGCAGCCGGAGGCGGCGGGGATGTCCTTCGTGGCGCAGCTGCCGGCGGTGGCGGGCATGCTGCTGGGGCAGCGCTTGCGCAGCCGCATGGCGCCGGCCTTGTTCCGCAAATGCTTCCTGTTTGCGCTGCTGTTGCTGGGCATGCACCTGGCGCTGGATGCAGCGTGGCACTGAACGTGGCGGCGCCGGCGGGTTACGGTGCTGCGCACCTAACCCGCCCTACGCATCCACCTCGAATCACGTAGGGCGGGTTAGGCGGAGCCGTAACCCGCCGTGCGTCACGGCAGGGCGCTGAGCACCTCGGCGATCTGCTCGCGCAGCCAGCGGTTGGCCGGGTCGCTGTCGACGTTGGCGTGCCAGTACAGCTGGTTGTCGATGTGCGCCAGCTCCAGCGGCAGCGCCAGCAGCTGGTGGCCGAACTGCTGGTTCAGCACCTGGCCGTAGCGCTCGGGCATGGTCAGCAGCAAATCGGTCTGGCTCACCACCGTGCAGGCCGTGTAGTAGTGCTGGCAGCGCATGCGGATGCGGCGCTGCAGGCCGCGCCGGCTCAGTTCCACGTCTTCCAGGCTAGGCCCGCTGCGGCGCGAACTCACCTGGATATGCTCCTGCCGCAGATACATCTCCAGGTCCAGCGCTTGCTGCACTTGCGGATGCCCGGCGCGCACCAGCACCACCGTCTGGTCGGACGGCAGTCGCATCTGGCGGATATCCTTGGACAGCGGCAGCAGCAGGTCGATCGCCGCGTCGACGCTGCCCGCCGCCAGCTCGCCTTCCAGGTCTCCCCGCGCCACGCGCAGCGCGTTCACGCCCACCGACGGCGCGGCCACGGCAATGCGGGCCATCAGCGGCGGCAGGATGGTGGGTTCCACCACGTCCCGCATGGCGAGCGTGAAGGTGCGCTCGCTGGTGGCGGGGTCGAAGCGCTCGGCCCCGCTCAGGGTCACCTCGAAACCGCGCAGCGCTTGCCGCACCGGTTCGATGATGCTGCGCGCCAGCGGCGTGGGCACCATCACGTGGCCCTGGCGCTCGAACAGCGCATCGTTTAGCAATTGCCGCAGGCGCGCCAGCGCATGGCTGACGGCCGGCTGCGTGAGATTCATCTTCAGGCTGGCGCGCGTCAGGCTGCCTTCCGTGTAGATAGCGTCGAACACGACGAACAGGTTCAGGTCGACCTTGGATATATGCATGATCTTTATTCGGATGCATTAAAACTATTCATTTGATGAATTCTACATCGGGCGCTAAGCTTTGCTTTATTCTTTTTGTTACACGGAGACCGCGCGATGGGACAAATTTATCTGGTGCGCCACGGCCAAGCCTCGTTCGGGTCCGCCAACTACGACCAGCTGTCGCCGCTGGGGTTTGAGCAGGCGCGCCTGCTGGGGCAATGGTTCGCCAATAGCCGCCAGATTTTCCAGCGCGTGGTGTGCGGCGGCATGGCGCGCCACCGGCAAACGGCGGATACCTGCCTGTCCGAACTGGCCAGGACGCTGCTGGCCGACACGGAGTGGCTCACCGACCCCGGTTTTGCGGAGTTCAACCACGTGGAAGTGCTGGTGCAGCACTGTCCCGAGTTTTCGTCGCCGGAGGAATTCAAGGCCTACGTGGCGCGCCAGCCGGACCCGAAGCACGCCTTCGAGCACATTTTCGTCGCGGCCATGCAGCGCTGGATGGGGGGAGAGCACGACGCCGACTACACGGAAACGTGGAAAGCATTCCAGGCGCGCTGCGTGGCCGCGTTGGCGCGCCTTACCGAGCAGGGCGCCGAGTCCGAAACCACCGTGGTGTTCACTTCCGGCGGCACGATCTCGGCGATCTGCCAGCACCTGCTGGACCTGCCCAACCACAAAACGCTGGAATTGAACTGGTCCATCGCCAACTGCTCGCTGACCAAACTGCAGCACCGTCCGGGCAAGACCAGCCTGAACTACCTGAACAATTACGCCCACCTGGAGTGGCTGGGCGAGGCCAATAGCGTCACTTACCGTTAGTTTTTCGCAACAAAGGCGGCATATGGACCGCCTTTTTTGGCCTCAGCCTGTCAGACGTCTGACGGGCTGAGGCCAAAAAAAGGCCCGCTACGACGCTGCCGGGCGGAGTGCTCAGGCCTTGTTGGCCGCTTCGTATTGTTCGTGCGCGCGACGCAGGCGTTCGCGGCTGTTGCTGAGGTGCGTGCGCATGGCGGCGCGCGCGGATTCCGGATCCTGCCGCGCCACGGCGCTGTAGATGTCCTCATGCTCGCGCCGCACCCGTTCCAGATAAACCTCGGGGGCGTCGCGCGGGATGTGGGCGGAAGTCTGCCGTGCGCGCGGCAGCAGTTCCTGGTTGATGTGGCTGAGCACATCGTGCAGATAGGTGTTGTTGGCCGCCTGTGCGATGGCCAGGTGGTACTGGGTGTCTGCCGTGGCGGTTTCGCCGCCGCTGTTGCAGCGCGCCAGGAAGGCATCGAGCGCGGCGCGGATGCGCGCCAGCTGTGGCTCGCTGCGCCGGCTGGCCGCCAGGCCTGCGGCCTCGGTTTCAAGGCTGATGCGCAGTTCCAGGATGGACAGCACATCCTCTTTGGTCATCGCATTTTTCACGCTCAGGCCCATGTGCTGCGGCGTGCGGCCCAGCACAAATGTGCCCACGCCCTGGCGTGTTTCCACCATGCCGGCCGCCTGCATGTGCGAGATCGCCTCGCGCACTACCGAGCGGCTCACGCCCAGCGCGCGGATGATTTCCGCCTCCGACGGCACCTTCTCTCCCGGCGCGATACGGCCGTCCTTGATCAGGTCCGCAACATAGCTGACAACGCCGTGCGCCAGCGAGCGTGATTTGGCGGGGGCGGGGGTAGGGTGGCTTGAATCCATGGATGGGCTGGGTCGCAAAACACAAGTTGCGTTTTCTAAAAGTGATGATTATACTTGTTTCCAAGTTGTCAGACGACAGATGACTTGGGGCCGGTAATACCAGCGTCACGGCGAGACAAAAAGGACAGCGCGGCAACGCATGATCCTCCGCCGACGTGAAGAAGAAAATTCTTACACCATGGAGGAGACACCATGCAGTACCGTACCCGCATTTCGCCGCGCCGGCTGGCCCGCACATCCATCGCCCTGGCAGTCCTGACCCTGGCCGGGCAGGCCGCCGCGCAGCAGGCCGATGCCGGCGCCGCGCCGATGCAGAAGGTTGAAGTCACCGGTTCCACCATCAAGCGCGTGGCCAGCGAAATGGCGCTACCGGTCACCACCGTCAAGGCCGACGAATTCGCCAACGCCGCCCTGACCACGGTGGCCGACGTGGTGACCGCCATGCCGGTGGCTTCCACCAACGTGCCGTCCGCCGCCGGCGCCGGCACCAACATGAATATGCGCGGCATCGGCATCAACCGCACGCTGGTGCTGCTCAACGGCCGGCGCATGGTGAACGAGCCGCTCAGCAACGGTTTCGTCAACGTCGACATGATACCGATGAGCGCCCTGAACCGCGTGGAAGTGCTGCGCGACGGCGCTTCCTCCACCTATGGCACCGACGCCATCGGCGGCGTGGTCAACTTCATCACCAAGCGCACCTACAAGGGCCTGAACGTCACGGCGCAGGGCGTGGTGCCGGAAGCGTCCGGCGGCGGCCGCGAACATCGCCTGAGCATCCTGGGCGGCATCGGCGACCTGGAAACGGACGGCTGGAACATCTACGCCACGGTGGACACGCACAAGCGCACCGCGCTGAGCGCCAATGACCGTCCCGACCTGACCAGCCCCGAACGGCTGGCCGAACTGGGCATCGCGCCGCGCGCGGCCACGGGCAGCTACGCGCAGCCGGCCAATATCTTCTCGCCCAGCACCGGCATCACCGGCAACCCTTACTTCGCCAGCGGCTGCACGCCGCCGTACTCCACGCCGGCGCTGCGCAACACCTGCATCCAGAACGCCAACTACTACGTGCTGGCGCTGCCCGCCAACTCGCAGACCACCTTCTTCACCAAGGGCAGCCTGAAGCTGTCCGAAGACCACTTGCTGACGGCCGAACTGCTGTACGCGAAAGAGCACATCACCACGCAGCGCGCGCCCAGCACCACGGTGGGCTTCAACGGCGCCGTGGCGCAGATCACGCCGAGCAGCCCGTACTATCCGGGCGGGACGGCGGGCGTTCCGGCCATCCCCGGCCTGAACGGCTCCACGCTGAACGTGTCGTGGAGCGTGGCCGAACTGGGGCCGGCCATTGCGCGCGACCAGCAGCAGGCCACGCGCCTGGTGGTGGCCGACGAAGGTCGCGTCGGCAAGTGGGACTATCGCCTGGGCTTCATCTACGGCGCCGGCGAGCGCGACTCCTGGTTCCGCCAGGGTTATGTGAACGGCCTGAAGCTGCAGGCCGGCGTGCGCAACGGCATCCTCAACCCCTTCGGCACGCAGAGCGCGGCCGGCCTGGCCTACCTGAAGGACATCTCGGCCGACGGTGGCCAGATCCGGCACACCACCAATCTCTACACCGGCGTGGACCTGACCGTCACGCGCGAACTGATGCAGCTGGGCGGCGGCGCGCTGACGCTGGCCACCGGTGCCGAGTTCCACCACGACGGCAACAAGGACCGTGCGCTGGACGGCGTGATCGACGTGCCCTACCAGAACCGCCTGCCCAGCTACGCCGCCGGGCACCGCAACATCAGCGCCCTGTTCGTGGAAACCGACCTGCCGGTGACCAAGGAGCTGGACTTCAACATCGCCGCGCGCGCCGACAGCTATTCGGACTTCGGCAACACCGTCAATCCGAAGGCCAGCTTCCGCTACCAGCCCGCGAAGAACCTGATGTTCCGCGGCTCGGCCAGCACCGGCTTCCGCGCACCGACGCTGTTCGACCGTTATGGCTACCGCCTGCCGGGCGCCACCGCGCTGACCACCAGCCGCTGGGATGACCCGCTGCTGTGCCCCGGCAAGCCCGGCCTGGCCGGCACAGGCAAGGCGGTGGCCGGCGCCAATCCGCTCATCGTGTGCAACGCGCTGCTGCCGGTGCAGCAGGGCAGCAACCCGGACGTGCTGCCCGAGAAGTCGCGCAGCCTGACGCTGGGCGTGGTGGTCGAGCCGATGCGCAACATGATGCTGTCGCTGGACTACTACAACATCCACTTCCGCAACAGCATCGGCCAGCTGCCGCAGAACGCCATCTTCACCAACCCCGCCAAGTATGCGGACCTGTTCGTGCGCAATGCGGACGGCTCGCTGGCCTATGTGAAGAACACCGTGATGAACCTGGGCGACCTGCGCACCAGCGGCGTGGACGTCGGCTTCAGCTACGCCTTCCCGCGCCAGCCGGTGGGTGACTTCAAGATCGGCCTGGATGGCACCTATGTTAACCAGTTCGAGAACCAGAACGAGAAGGACGGCGTGTGGATCTCCAACCTGGGCCGCTTCGGTTCTGTCGGTTCGGGCAACGTGAGCGCCAGCCCCACCTACACCTTCCGCTGGAAGCACACGCTGCGCCTGTCGTGGGCCAAGGGCGATTGGTTCTCGCAGCTGACGCAGAATTTCAATACCGGCTACCACGACCTGAACAACGTGGCGCCGGAATACTTCCGCGACATCAAGCCGTACTCGGTGTGGAACCTGACGGCGTCGTACAAGGGCTTCCAGCACATCACGCTGACGGCGGGCGTGAGCAACCTGTTCGATACGGATCCGCCTGTCACCAATTCGAATTCCACCGCCTACGCCAACAACATCGCCAGCCCGATCGGGCGCGCGTTCAACGCAAGGCTCAGCTACGAGTTTTAAGGCCGGCCCCGGCCCGTTTTGGCGGGCGCCGTGCCAGAAGCGCGGCGCCCACCCTTTTTTGAACCAAATCCGAGACAGCACATGAAAATCGAACGAGTACAAGGAACCGTGTTCCACTATCTGACCAGCCGCAGCGTCGATAGCGCGGGGCACTCGCATCCCGGCCCTGAAAAGCGCGCCAACATGGCCATGATCACCATAACCGCCGACGACGGCAGCAAGGGCTACGCCTTCGGCCCGCCGGAAGTGGTGCGCCCGCACATCCTGGAAGCGTTTGCGCGCAAGGTGCTGATCGGGCAGGACCCGTTCGACCGCGAACGCCTGTGGCAGGACCTGGTGCACTGGCAGCGCGGCAGCGCCGGCCAGCTCACCGACCGCGCGCTGGCCGTCATCGAGCAGGCGCTGTGGGACCTCGCCGGGCGCGCGCTGAACACGCCGGTGTACAAGCTGCTGGGCGCTTACCGCGACAAGGTGCCGGCCTACGGCAGCACCATGTGCGGCGACGAACTCAAAGGCGGCCTGTCCACGCCGGACGAATACGCGGCCTTCGCCGTCAAGCTGGTGGAGCGCGGCTACAAGGCCATCAAGCTGCACACCTGGATGCCGCCGGTGTCCTTCGCGCCCAGCGTGGCCATGGACATCAAGGCCTGCGCGGCGGTGCGCGAAGCGGTCGGTCCGGACGTGGCGCTGATGCTGGACGGGTATCATTGGTACAGCCGCAGCGACGCGCTTACCATCGGCCGCGCGCTGGAGCGGCTCAACTTCGCCTGGTTCGAGGAGATGATGAACGAGCAAAGCATAGCGTCGTACGCCTGGCTGGCCAACCAGCTCGACATTCCCATCGTCGGACCGGAGTCCATCTCGGGCAAGCACCACAGCCGCGCCGACTGGGTGCAGGCCGGCGCCTGCGACATCCTGCGCGCCGGCGTGCCGGGCGTGGGCGGGATCACGCCCACCATGAAGGTGGCGGCGCTGGCGGACGCCTTCGGCATGAACTGCGAAGTGCACGGCAACGGCGCGGCCAACCTGGCCGTCACCGCCGCCATCAAGAACTGCGAATGGTACGAACGCGGCCTGCTGCATCCATTCCTCGACTACGACGTGCCGCCGGCCTACCTGCGCAGCCTGCCGGATGCGATGGACGCGGACGGCTATGTGCACCTGTCGCAGCAGCCGGGCCTGGGCGAAGACATCGACTTCGACTACATCGCGGCCAGCACCGTGGAATCCTACTAAGGCGCGGCCATGAAACGTGCAATCCAAGGTGCCCGTTCCCGTGCCCGCGCGTGCGCGCTGGCTGGGGCGCTGGCTGCGGCGCTGGCGCTGCCGTGCGCCCAGGCGCTGGCCGATACGCCGCGCGACCAGCTGGTGATCGGCATGAACATGAACAACCTGCTGTCGCTGGACCCGGCCGGCGCCACCGGCAACGACGTGCTGGGCGTGGTGGCCAATCTGTACGACTACCTGGTGGAGCTGGACCCGCATGACCTGAGCGTGGTGCGCCCCGCGTTGGCCGAGCGCTGGGAGATCGCGCCGGACGGCATGAGCATCACGCTCACGCTGCGCGGCGACGCGCGCTTCCAGTCCGGCCGCGCGCTGACGGCGGCCGACGCGGCCTGGTCGCTGCAGCGTGTGCTCAAGCTGAACCTGGCCATGGCCTCGCCGTGGAAAAGCTACGGCTTCAGCGCGGGCAACGCCGAGCGCCTGATCCAGGCCGTGGATGCGCGCACCCTGCGCATCACGCTGCCCGAGCCCACCGACCCGAAGATGGTGCTGTACACGCTGGGCACATCGGTCAGCGCGGCCATCCTGGACCGGGACACGGTACTGTCGCACCAGAAGAACGGCGACCTGGGCGCGGGCTGGCTGCTCACGCACGCCGCCGGCTCCGGCCCCTACGCGCTCACCGAGTGGCGCGCCAAGGATGCCATGCTGCTGGACCGCTACGACGCCTACTGGCGCGGCCCGGCGAAGCTGCGCCGCGTGGTGATGCGGCATGTGCCCGAGTCCCTGTCGCTGCGCTTTATGATCTCGCGCGGCGACGTCGATCTGGCCGCAGGCATGGCCGGCCCGGACATCGAGGCGCTGCGGCACGACGCCAGTGCGGTGGTGCAGCCGGTGTTGCGCGGCACGTCGTACTACGTGGCCGTCAGCATGAAAGACACCAAGTTCGCCGACAAGCGCGTGCGCCTGGCGCTGCGCAAGCTGATCGACTACGACGGCATCAACAAGGCCATCATGCCGCACTACGGCGTGTCGCATCAGCGCCCGGTGATGATAGGCCTGGCGGCCACGCTGCCCGATCCCGGCTACAAGCTGGACGTGCCGGCCGCGAAACGGCTGCTGGCCGAGGCGGGCTACCCGGACGGCTTCCGCACCACCATCAAGGTGCTGTCCGATCCGCCCATGATCAATATCGCCACCGCGCTGCAGGGTACGCTGGCGCTGGCGGGCATCCAGGCCAGCATCCAGTCCGGCACCGGCAACCAGGTGTACGGCGCCATGCGCGACCGCAAGTTCGAGATCGTGGTGGGGCGGGGCGGCGGCGGCGTGGAGCCGCATCCGCACGCCAACCTGCGCGCTCTGGTCTACAACCCGGACAACCGCGACGCCGCCAAGCTGACCAACTTCCAGGGCTGGCGCACTTCCTTCCACAGCCCGGAGATCAACCGGCTGATCGAGCAGGCCGTGCGCGAGCGGGACCCGGAGGCGCAGAACGCCATGTACCGCGAAGTGCAGCAGCTATACGACAGCGAAGTGGGCGCGATCCAGCCCATCTCGCAGATGCTGGAGACCGTGGTGCTGAGCAAGCGGGTGCACAACTACGTGGGCCACCCGTCGGCCACCACCCACCTGCGGGACGTCTACAAAGACTAGGCGCCCGCCACCAAAGAACAACGGAGACAAGACATGAACGCTTTCTGGGCACGCGCCGGCACCATGCGGGCGCGCTTGCTAAGCACACTGGCCACGCTACTCGGCTTGCTGGTGCTGACCTTTTTCATCGGCAGGGTGATGCCGATCGATCCCGTGCTGTCCATCGTCGGGCCGGATGCCGACGCTTCCACCTACCGCGAGGCGGCGGCGCGCCTGGGCCTGGACCAGCCGCTGTGGGTGCAGTTCGGGCGCTACCTGGGCGAACTGGCGCATGGCAACCTGGGCACGTCTCTGCTGACCGGGAACCCCGTCAGCGCGGACATTGCGCGGGTATTCCCGGCCACGGTGGAACTGGCCACGCTGGCGATCGTGCTGGGTGTGCTGGCCGGCGTGCCGCTGGGCGTGTGGGCCGCCAGCCGGCGCGGCCGCCTGGTGGACCACGTGGTGCGCGTGATCAGCCTGGCGGGCCATTCCACGCCGGTGTTCTGGTTCGCCATGATGGGGCTGCTGGTGTTTTACGCCTGGCTGGGCTGGGCCGGCGGCTCCGGCCGTATTGCGCTGGCCTATGACGGCATGATTCCGCGCGTGACCGGACTGCTGCTGATCGACACGCTGCTGTCCGGCCACTGGGACGCGTTCGCCAACAGCGTCAAGCACATCCTGCTACCGTCCGCGATTCTGGGCCTGCACTCGATGGCCTACATCAGCCGCATGACGCGCAGCTTCATGCTGGCGCAGCTGTCGCAGGAATACATCCTCACGGCGCGCGTGAAAGGGCTGTCCGAAGCGGCCGTGATCTGGCGCCACGCCTTCCGCAACATCCTGGTGCAGCTGCTCACCATCGTTGCGCTGGCCTATGGCGGCCTGCTGGAAGGCGCGGTGCTGATCGAGACGGTGTTTGCCTGGCCGGGCTTCGGCCAGTACCTGACCAACAGCCTGCTGCTGGGCGACATGAATTCGGTGATGGGGTGCGTGCTGCTGGTCGGCGTCATCTTCGTCACGCTCAACCTCGTCTCGGACGCCCTGTACCAAGTCTTCGACCCACGGATGCACTGATGCTGACACCTACCATGCCTGTCGTTTCCAGCCACGGCCCGGCCCCCGGCGCCGAAACCGCCTCCGGCGTATCCGGCCTATCCGGTGTATCCGAGGTATCCGGCGACACCGGCGACACCGGCGACACCGGCGTACCCGGCGCGCCGTCTCGGCCATCTTCGCCGCCGTCGCCGCAACCTCCACCGCGCGCGGCAGCTCCCGCCACCGCCGGCTCGGCGCTGCGCGAATCGCTGCGGCGCGCGCTGCGCCACCTGCTGCTCAACCCCATGACGCTGGCCGGCCTGGTCGTGATCGTGCTGCTGATTGCGGTGGCCTGCTGCGCGCCCTGGATCGCTACCCACGACCCGCTGCGCCAGGACCTGGCCGCCACCTTGCAGGCACCCGGCGCCGCGCACTGGTTCGGCACCGACGAGTACGGCCGCGACACCTTCAGCCGCCTGGTGTACGGTGCCCGCACCACGCTGTATATTGTGGGCCTGGTCACTATCGTGGTCGGCCCGGTCGGCCTGGCGGTGGGCGCCACCTCCGGCTATTTCGGCGGCTGGGTGGACACGCTGTTCATGCGCATCACCGACATTTTCATCTCCTTCCCCAGCCTGGTGCTGGCGCTGGCCTTCGTGGCCGCGCTCGGGCCGGGGCTGGAGCATGCGGTCATTGCCATCGCACTCACCGCCTGGCCGCCCATCGCCCGCCTGGCGCGCGCCGAAACGCGCACCCTGCGCAAGGCCGACTTCGTGGCGGCCGTGCAACTGCAGGGCGCCTCGCCGCTGCGCATCCTGGTGCGGCACATTGCGCCGCTATGCCTGTCCTCGGTGCTGGTACGGCTGACCATGAACATGGCCGGCATCATCCTCACGGCGGCCGGCCTGGGCTTCCTCGGACTGGGCGCGCAGCCGCCATCGGCCGAGTGGGGCGCCATGATATCGGCCGGTCGCCGCTACATGATGGAGTGCTGGTGGCTGGTTGCCATGCCTGGCGCCGCCATCATGGTGGTCAGCCTGGCCTTCAACCTGCTGGGCGACGGCCTGCGCGACGTGTTCGATCCCCGCAGCTGAAAGGAACAAGGATGAAAACAGATACCAAGCTGGAAGTGGACGACCTGAGCGTGCGCTTTGCCACGCGCGACGGGCTGGTGGACGCTGTTCGCGGCGTGTCGTTCAAGCTGGGGCGGGAGAAGCTGGCCATCGTCGGTGAATCCGGTTCCGGCAAATCGACCGTGGGCCGGGCGCTGCTCAAGCTGCACCCGGCCAGCGCCCGCATCGATGCGCGCGCGCTGCGCTTCGGCGACACCGACTTGCTGCAGGCCAGCGAAAAGCAGATGCGCGCCATTCGCGGCCAGCGCATGTCGATGATCATGCAGGACCCCAAGTACTCGCTGAACCCCGTGATGAAAGTGGGGGACCAGATCGCCGAAGCCGTGCTGGCGCATGACAGCGGCCGGCGGCTGCCGCGCGCCGAGGTGCGCGAGCGCGTTATCGCCATGCTGGAGCAGGTCCGCATCCGCGACCCGCACAAGGTCTACGAGCGCTACCCGCATGAAGTCTCCGGCGGCATGGGCCAGCGCATCATGATCGCCATGATGCTGATCCCGAACCCCGAAGTGGTGATCGCCGACGAGCCGACATCGGCGCTGGACGTGTCGGTGCGCGCGCAGGTGCTGTCCGTGCTGGACGATCTGGTGGGCCAGCGCGACCTGGGCCTGATCTTCATCAGCCACGACCTGAACCTGGTGCGCCACTTCTGCGACCGCGTGCTGGTGATGTACGCCGGCCGCGTGGTCGAATCCATCGCGGCGGCGGAGCTGGACAATGCGCAGCATCCCTATACGCGGGGCTTGCTGGCCGCGCTGCCGAGCATCGACGTGCGGCGCCCGGTACTGCCGGTTCTGCAGCGCGATCCCAACTGGCTTACTCACTAGGAGTGTGACCGCATGATCACGGTAAATGAACTGGCGCTCAGCTTTGGCAGCGGCGCGCAGCGCAACAAGGTATTGAACGAAGTGGGCTTCTCGGTGGCGGAAGGGGAGGTGTTCGGGCTGGTGGGCGAATCCGGCTCGGGCAAGAGCACGGTGCTGCGCTGCCTGGCCGGGCTGTACTCGCACTGGGAAGGCGACATGCGCATCGCCGGCCAGCCGCTGGGACGCAAGATAGACCGCGAGCGCTGCCGCTTGATGCAGATGGTGTTCCAGGACCCTTACGGCTCGCTGCACCCGCGCCACACGGTAGACACGGCGCTCTCGGAGCCGTTGAAGATCCACAAGATGGACAACATAGGCGAGCGCGTGCGGCAGATGCTGCTGAAGGTGGGCCTGAACGACTCCTTCCGCTACCGCTATCCGCACCAGATGTCCGGCGGCCAGCGGCAGCGCGTCGCGATCGCGCGCGCCCTGATCCTCGAGCCGCGCATCCTGCTGCTGGACGAGCCCACTTCCGCGCTGGACGTGTCGGTGCAGGCCGAGATCCTCAACCTGCTGGTCGAACTGCGCGCCCGCGACGGCCTGACCTACATCCTCGTGACGCACGACCTGGGCGTGGTAGTCCACCTGTGCGACCGCGTGGCGGTGATGCAGCAGGGCCGCATCGTCGATACGCTGGACAGCGCCCTGCTCAGCAGCGGCGGCGCCACCCACCCCTACACCCGCAGCCTGGTCGAGGCAACCCGGATGGCGGCTTGATGCGCGCCTAGGCGGCGGCTTGGCCGGCGATATCCCGCAGGAGTGCGCCGATGGCCGGGTTGCCGTCGTCGCAAAGGTCAAAGGGCACGGTCTCGAGCATTAGGCCGGGACCGAGAGTGAAGGTGGGGAGTGGTGACGAAAATCCCCGCCAGTGGGGATAGATCAGGACGAGCTTGCCCGCGCCAGACAGATACTTGTGGCCATACGCGAACAGCTGATACATGTCAGCCTGGCTTATGCCCGCCTTGGGATCTGGGTCACCGTTGTCGTATCGTGTGTCCTGGTCGATGAGCTTCCATTTTGTGTCCAGGATGGCCAGCAGGCGGCTGCCTTGGTAGAGGGCCAGGTCCGGCTTCAGCAGGAATGCAGCCGGCGAGTCGGACAAGCAGCGGTTGGCCAGCTGGGTCTTCAGGTGCAGACCATGGGCTTGGGCCTGCTTGCTTAGCACGACGGCTACATACTTCTCAAACAGCGTCTCCATCGGGAACAGGAAAGAGATGCCGTGATGCTGGTCCTTCAGCGTGTAGGGGCTTTGCCGGTTGAGTATGAGCCTGATCCAGGGCAGCACGGGGCGGTAATGCGCCATGTCCCGTGTATCCTGCCAGCGCGTGAAATCCAGCGCGAAATCTTGCGATACCGGGACCTGGTCCATTGCGCTACGCAGTTCGCGCGCCAGGCGCTGATTGCCGGGCGCCTTGCTCCACTTGCCGGCCAGGATGATCGCCGCATGCAGCAGCCTGTTCTCCGCGCGGTTGGCGGAATGGACGTCGTATTCGATCTGGAACAGGTGCTGCCGGCCCGGCGGCTGGCGCATTTGGCTGGACACCCGCAAGCGCCCGCGCAGGAATGGTTCCTCCGCCTCGATGCGCTCATAGTCGCGCCGCAGGCCGCGCCGTATCAAGGTAGCTGCCTGCTGAAGAAAGATCGATATCAGTGCTTCCGGCAGCGGCATGTTGCGCAGCATGAGCTGTGCTTCGGTACTGGCGAGAAAAGTCAGGTCCTCAACCACGCTCAGCATTTTCCACAGCAGCGCGCGGGTCTGCGCCACATCCTGGCCGTGTTCCGACGTTTTGGGCAGAATTTCGATCTGCGTGCCGTCCGGCGTGGTAAGCAGGCCGACGAAATTGACTACGCGCAGGGCCTTGATGCCGCGATAGGAGGCGACTTGGACAAAGCGGTGCTGCTTGTCGCTGGAGTAGGCATACCCCTCCAGGAGCGCCCAGGCCTGGGGATTTTGAAGCCAGCGTACCTGCAGGTCGTCTCGGCCGACATCCTGTTGGGTCAGCAGGCCGTATTCGCTCAGGCAAAGCTCATGCATTCGCGGCTTGCGCAAGCGGCGCCATCACGTGAAGCTCGTAGATCCGGATGTAGGTACTGGCCTGCTCGAGCTTTTCAGTGTCGCGCCAATAGACTTTCGTGGTTGTCTCGAAGCCCAGATCCTTGGTCTGCCTGACGGCATAGATGTCTGCCTTTCCCAGCACCTTGGCTATTTTGTCCCAGTCTTCGAAGAAGTACTCCTCTAGCAGCGGCAAGACCTTGTTCCTGAATATCTGCGCCAAATCCGCGATGGTTGAATTCTCGTTCAGGTGCATGAAAAAGGCGTGGCCGATTGTATGTTCGCGGTCGTACAGGTGCTCGATGCGATTGTTCATCGCCTCCAGCATCCGGCACAGGTCCACTCCAGCGACAGAGAACTTGAGCAGCTTCGGCTGGGGCATCATTTCGATAAAATCGAAGCGGCGGCGCAGCGCGGTGTCGATATGGGTCAGCGAACGGTCGGCTGTGTTCATGGTGCCGATCAGATACAGGTTGTCCGGCACGCCGAACGTGTCGTTCGAATAGGGCAGCTGCAACTGGATCTCGTCGCTGGCACCTATGCGTTTGCTGGCCTCGATAAGCGTGATGAGTTCTCCAAAGATGCGTGAGGTATTCCCCCGGTTGATTTCGTCTATCACCAGTACATACGGCTTGCCGGTGCGGTACACGGGTTCGTCCGCGCTTGCGATGCGGGCCTTTTTGTCTTCATACGCGACATCGCCCCCGTCATTGTTATCGCTTTGAGCTTCTTTCAGGTCATCGTATTGTCGCTCCTTGAAGTCTAGAAGGCCCGAGATCATTGCCCAGTAAGCTGTGCGATTGCCCTGCTTGATTACGCCACTGATACCAGTTTCCAGATTCGTGATCGCCTTCAGCTTTTCGCGGCTAGGATAGGCCTCGTAGAGCTTCTGCATGCGATTGACGCCCATCGGATGGCTTATGTCGCTGCCGTGATGGGCTATATTCATCGTGCCCTGCTCTGAAACGTGCGTGATCCGCAGGGCTCTGCCGGTGGATGAGGTCAGCGGATAGGGCAAATTGGCTTTGACCGTCTTGATAAATTCCTGATACAAGATTGGGAAGCTAACGTCGCTGGCGCTGGTCCAGACGATTTTGTCAAACAGCGCCGACGTCGCCATCTGCTTGAAGATGCCGTCTTTGTTCCGGTAGCTGAGATTGTTGCCGCTTACGTCGGCCCGGACACCTTCTACAAAGTCTTCGTAGCTGAAGCTTTGGTGGAAGGTGACGAATGCGACGCGGCCCTCCTTTCTGAGCTTGTCGAAGCGTCGCTTTTGCTCTTCGTGGCTGCCCTCGGGCTTATCTGTTCCTTCAATAACGCGCAAGGTCTCCACTACCGTGTTGAAGGTTTTTCCCGTACCCGGAGGACCATACAAAATGCGATTCAGTGCGATGACAGGCGACTGCTTGATCGTGCTCATGGAATGTCCTGATGCGGATGCGTTGAGGCCAAGTTCGGCCAAATTCATGGAGAACGCCGGCCGCAGAAGAGCAGTTTCGAACTCGGCGTAGTCCTTTGTCGGAATCTCCCAGATTGTCGAGTATCCCTGCGGTTTCCATGCCTGGCTGCCTGGGACAGCAGTGGATAGCAATGGTTGATCAGCAATACTCTTGATGATGTCGTACTGTCGTATCCACCACTTGGCAAGGCCGTGACGTTCTGCAGGGGCGGGCTCAGGTACGTTGGTTGAGAATTTCCCCAGGAGGATGACTTTGCCGTTTCTCACCAGGTAAAAGTAGTCGCCCTGGCGGATCTCCGCAAAACTCTGGCCTTGGCCCTGGCCTTTCTTGTCGTCCGGCGCCCAGCCTTGGGCTACGTACTGGCGCTGCGTGAGCCACGCATGATCCAGATCACTCATTGCACCGCTTTTACCGTGCGATACCTTCCAAACTCTCGGAGTTTTGTTCATAGTCAATTCAATTGCATGGGTAATTTCTATTATGCAATATCAGAGCATCTATTGGGAACCCAAGCCGTTTGGGTTTTATATACAATGCCTACATTGCTCGAGAAGTTCGGCCTACGGGTGGTCATCTACTCCAATGACCACCGCCCGGCTCATGTGCACGCTCAGGGTAAGGGACGTGAGGCAGTTTCCAATTTGCACTGTCCCGACGGGCCGCCCGAACTGAGGGAAAACTATGGCTTCTCGAGGAAGGAACTGGGGAAGATATTCGCTGTGCTGACTGTGGATCTGGCGCGGCTGTGCGCTGGCTGGTGGACCATGCATGGAAATTTCTGATAGCGACGTTCGTGCGGCAAACCGCCGTGGTGCGATGAAGAGGGCCGCTTTTCCCGCTGCTGTGCGGGTACGTTATGACCGCCGCATCGCGCGGGTGGTGATTTCGCTTGCCTCTGGTTTGCAGATCGCATTTTCACCGCGCGACGTCCAGGGGCTTGAAGGCGCTCGTCCGGCCGATCTTGCTGATGCTGAGATAAGCGCTTCCGGCTTTGGCGTTCATTTTCCCAAACTGGATGCGGATCTCTACATACCTGCTTTGCTGGAGGGCTTTCTCGGTTCGAAAAGCTGGATGGCTTCCGAGATGGGGAAGGTGGGCGGCAAGGCATCGTCCGGTGCCAAGACCGCCGCTGCGCGAAAAAACGGAAAACTCGGCGGCCGCCCACGAAAGATCGAGGAATCGGCCGCCGAGTAGGCGAATTGCCGCCGCAGGCTTATTGCGCTTTCGGCTGGAAACGGCGCAGGAAGTCGAGCAGCGCTTGCGCGGCGATGTCGGCGTCGTCGGCGGTCATGGTTTCGAGCGGGTTGTGGCTGATGCCGCCGTTGCCGCAGCGGGTGAACAGCATGGCCACGTCGGTGATCGCGGCCATGGCCATGGCATCGTGGCCGGCGCCGGACAGCAGGTCGAAACGCGGCAAGCCGGTGCGCTCGACGGCAGCGCCCAGCTGGTCCATCAGCCACGGCGCGCACGGCGCGGCCGACGCTTCCACCACCTTCTCCAGCTTGAACTCGATGTGGCGGCGCTCGCAAATGGCGGCGATCCCGTCCAGCACGTCCTGCACGGCGGACTGGCGCACTGCGTCGTCGGCCGCGCGGATGTCGAGCGAGAGCTTGCATGCGCCAGGGATCACGTTGACCGAACCGTTCGGCACCTGCAGCTGCCCCACGGTGCCGACCAGCGCGTCCGCGGTGCCGCAGCGCTGCTCCACCAGCAGCACGATTTCGGCCGCCGCCGCGGCTGCGTCCTTGCGCATGGTCATGGGTGTGGTGCCGGCGTGGCTGGCGAGGCCGCGCAGTTCGACCAGGTAGCGCGAGCTGCCGGCAATCGCAGTGACCACGCCCAGCGGCAGGCCGCGCTGCAGCAGCACCGGCCCCTGTTCGATATGGACTTCCACGAAGGCCAGCAGTTTCGCAGGATCGCGCGCAATCGCCGGAATCGCGGACACGTTGTGGCCGGCGCCGGCCAGCGCGGTGCGCATGCTCACGCCGTCCGCGTCCAGCTGCTCCAGCAGACTCATGTCGAAGCGCCCGGTGATGGCGTTACTGCCCAGGAAGGTGGAGCGGAAGCGCACACCTTCTTCTTCGGCAAAGCCGACGATCTCGAAGTCGAACGGCAGCTTCTCGCCGGTTTCGTTCAGGTGCTTGACGATGGCGATCGGCAGCAGGATGCCGAGGCGGCCGTCGTACTTGCCGCCGTTGCGCACGGTGTCGTAGTGCGAGCCGGTCATCAGCGTCCTGGCGCCGGCGGCGCCGGACAGGTAGCGGCCCACCACGTTGCCTACCTCGTCGATCTGCACTTCCATGCCGGCCGCACGCATCCAGTCCGCCAGCTGGGCGGCGGATTTGCGGTGCGCCTCCGTCATGTAGGCGCAGGTCAGCCCGTCGGTGTCGTCGCTCCATTGCGCCAGCTCTTCCGACCATTGCATGATGGCCGGGCCGAATTCCAGCTTCACGCCCAGCAGGTCGTTGATGCGCATCTCGGCAATGCGGTGGATCTGGCGCAGGCACTCCTGCTGCTCGTCGCTCACCTGGTTGCGGAAGCGGCGCGTGAACGTGGCGATGATCTGCTGGCGCGTCAGGCCGTTGCCGGTCGGGCCTTTCACCGCCAGGATGAAGGGGAAGCCGAACTTGGCGTTGTAGTCGGCGTTCAGCTTGTGCAGCGTGGCGAATTCCTCGGCGCTGCACAGGTTCAGGCCGGACTTGGCCTGCTCGCTGGTCGATTCGGCCGTCAGCTCGCCGGCGATGGCGGCCTTGCCCGCCAGTTCCGGGTGGGCGCGGATCAGGCCCAGTTGTTCTTCGTTGGTGGCGCGGCTCACCTCCGCCTGCAAGGCCTGCTTCAGCGCGGTCACGCTGGCGAAGGGGCGCAGGGCGGCGGCGCGCTGCGGTATCCATGGTGAGTGCTCGTAGATGCCGTGCAGGCGCTCGGCGAAAGTGGGGACGTCGCAGCTATTCAGTTCGGAGAGTGTAGTCATCGTTTTATCCATCCTTGGAGCGTCGATGATATATCTGCCGGTATAAGCGGGCTATATGCGGCCGCCTATGACCCTTATCATTTCAGCAGAGCTTTCGCGGCCTCGCTGACCTGGTCGCGCAGCCATTTGTGTTCCGGCGCGGCGTGCACGCGTTCGTGCCACAGCTGGTAGAAGCGCATCGGCGGAAACTTGATCGGCACCGTGTAGGTCTTCAGCGGCAGCGTCTTCTCGTGGAAGCGGATGAACTGGCGGCCGGTGGTCAGCACCAGGTCGGTCTGCGTCAGCATGTAGGGAATCAGGCCGAAATAGGCCGATTCCACCATCACGTTGCGGCGCATGTTCTGGCGCTCCAGGTAGGAGTCGATCACGCCGTGGTAGCCGGGCAGTAGCTGCGACGGCGCCACGTGCGGCAGGGACAGGTAGTCCTCGGCCGTCATGGCGTCGCTGGCGGTGCGCTTGGCGTAGGGCGCTCCGGCGTGCATGGCGCAGATGATGGGGTCTTCGAACAGCTTGGACATGTGCAGGTGCTCGGGCGGCTCGTCCCAGTTGGCGATCACCAGGTCCAGGTCGCCGTCCGACAGCAGGCGCACGTAGTCCACGCCCGGTCCCAGGCCGTGGATGACAATGCGGCTGAGCGGCGAGCCGCGCCGCAGCAGCGACACCACGTTGGGCAGGAATTGCGTGTCCAGGTAGTCCGGCGCGGCGATATGGAACACGCGCGCCTCCTCCTGCGGCACGAAGGGCGTCTTCTTGACGAACAGGTTCTCCGTCTCGTCGAGAATGCGCTTGGCCGGCTTGAGCAGGCTTTCGCCGTGCTGCGTGGGCACCATGCCGCGCGCGCCCCGCACCAGCAGCGGGTCGCCGGTCAGTTCGCGCAGCTTGCGCAGGGAGGCGGAGATCGATGGCTGCGGCTGATTCAGCTTGAGCGCCACGCGCGACACGTTCTTCTCCACCAGCAGCAGGTAGAGGATGCGGATCAGGTGCAGATCGAGATTTTTGGGCAGGCTGGACATGGGCTGGCTTTATATCAGATCGAATATGTCGAATATACGATATATTTCATGGCGCGGGGCCGAAAACCGTTTATCTTCTGTAAATTGCCGCTACTTCATTCTTGAGGAATCCATGGAAGTTTTCGCCTATCTGATCCCGTATGGCCTTGAGTGGCTGAACCTGATCGTGCGCTGGCTGCACATCATTACCGGCATCGCCTGGATAGGCGCCTCGTTCTATTTCGTCTGGCTGGACAACTCGATCCGCCCGCCCGCGCCAGGTTCCGAGCTCGCTAAAAAAGGCGTGTCGGGCGAACTGTGGGCGGTGCACGGCGGCGGATTCTATAACCCGCAGAAGTACCTGGTGGCGCCGGCCGAACTGCCCAAGGAACTGCACTGGTTCAAGTGGGAAGCTTACACCACATGGCTGTCGGGCTTCGCGCTGCTGACCATTGCCTATTACTTCAACGCGCAGGCCATGATGGTCGACAAGTCCGTGGCGGACCTGAGCAGCCTGCAGGCCGTGGGCGTGGGCATCGCTTCGCTGGTGGTCGGCTGGACCGTGTACGACCTGCTGTGCCGTTCCCCGCTGGGCAAGCACGACTTCTGGTTCGGCGTGGTGGTGTTCGCGCTGCTGGTGGGCGCCGCCTGGGTGCTGACGCACTTCCTCAGCGGCCGTGCGGCCTACATCCACGTGGGCGCCATGATAGGCACCATCATGGTGGCCAATGTGCTGATGCTGATCATTCCGGGCCAGCGCAAGATGGTGGCCGCCATGGCGGCCGGCGGCCTGCCGGACCCGGTGCACGGCCAGCGCGCCAAGCAGCGCAGCGTGCATAACAATTACTTCACCTTGCCGGTGCTGTTCATCATGATCAGCAACCATTACGCGATGACGTACCGCCACCAGCACGCATGGCTGGTGCTGGCGGCCATCATGGCGGCGGGCGTGTTCATCCGCCACTTCTTCAACCTGCGCCACAAGGGCCGCGTGGAATGGCGCTATCCGGCCGTTGGCGTGGCGATCCTGATCGCGGTGGCAGTGGCAATAGCGCCGCCGCCTCCGACCGCACGTTCGGCTGCTGCTGGTGCTGCTGCTGCTGCTGCGAGCGCTGCGCCGGCCTCTCAGTTCACCAGGGTGCAGGCCATCATGGCCCAGCGCTGCGTGTCCTGTCATGCGGCGGCGCCCACGCAGCCTGGCTTTGCCGCAGCGCCGGCCGGTGTGATGCTGGAGAACGAGGCGGAAATCCGCCAGAACGCGGAAAAGATCTATAAACAGGCGGTGCAGCTGAAAGCCATGCCGCTGGCGAACCTGACCAATATGACCGACGATGAACGCGCCCAGCTGGCCGCCTGGTTCGAATCCGGCGCAAAATAAAAGGACGACCATGAACAAGCAAGAACAGCTGATCCAGTGGATCGACGCCCACTTCGATGAAGAAGTCGCCTTCCTGCAGCGGGTGCTGCGCGTGCCCACCGACACCCCGCCGGGCAACAACGCGCCGCACGCGGACATGATCGCCGAGGCGGTGCAAGCCTACGGCTGGCAGGCCGAGAAACACGCCGTGCCCGAGCAGCTGGTGCGCGACTACGGCATGGAAACCATCACCAACCTGATCGTGCGCCGGCCCTACGCCGACGGCGGCCCCACGGTGGCGCTGAACGCCCACGGCGACGTGGTGCCGCCGGGCGAAGGCTGGACCTATCCGCCCTACGGCGGCGTGGTGGACAAAGGCTACATCTACGGCCGCGCCGCCGCCGTCTCGAAATGCGACTTCGCCACCTACATCTTCGCCGTGCGCGCGCTGGAAGCGCTGGGCGTGCCGCTGAAGGGCAAGCTGGAACTGCACTTCACGTATGACGAGGAGTTCGGCGGCCTGCTGGGTCCCGGCTGGCTGCTGGAGCAAAAGCTCACCAGGCCGGATTTCGTCATCGCGGCGGGCTTCAGCTACAACATCGTCACCGCGCACAACGCCTGCTTGCAGTTCGAGATCACCGTGCACGGCAAGTCCGGCCACGGCGCCATGCCGGAAACCGGCCACGACGCGTTGCAGGCTGCCACCAAGATCCT
The DNA here is from genome assembly GCF_042693265.1 of Pseudoduganella sp. UC29_71. Taxonomy (NCBI): domain Bacteria; kingdom Pseudomonadati; phylum Pseudomonadota; class Betaproteobacteria; order Burkholderiales; family Oxalobacteraceae; genus Pseudoduganella; species Pseudoduganella sp. UC29_71. The sequence goes on from NZ_CP170549.1 coordinate 427,806, forward strand.
GAACGCCCTGTACAGCCAGGTGGCCGAGCTGAAGAAAGTCAAGTCCAAGGTGCCCGGCATCGACAGTCCGACCATGCTGGTTGGCCGCATCGACGGCGGCACCAACACCAACGTGGTGCCCGGCAAAGTAGTGATGAAGATGGACCGCCGCATGATCCCTGAAGAAGATCCGGTGGCGGTGGAGGCGCAGGTACGCGCGCTGATCGAGGACGCGGTGCGCGGCGAGCCCGGCATCCGCATCGAGATCAAGCGCCTGCTGCTGTCGCATGCGCTGCGTCCGCAGCCGGGCTCCGAGCAGTTGGTGGCCAACATCCAGAAGAACGCCAGGGCCATCCTGGGCGAAGACATTCCCGCCGTCGGCACGCCGCTGTACGCCGACGCGCGCCTGTACGGCGAGCAGGGCATCCCGGCCGTGCTGTACGGCGCCGGCCCGCGCACCGTTCCCGAATCGAACGCCAAGAAAGCCGATGAGCGCCTGGCTTTGGACGATCTGCGCAAAGCGACTAAAATCGTCGCTTTGACGCTGGCCGATTTCCTGGCCTGAACAAGGAGCTGCGTATGTTTGAAAAGAAGATGATGGCAGGCTGGGGCGACATGGACTTCAACAGCCATATGCGCAACACGGCCTTCCTGGACAAGGCGGGCGACGTGCGCATGCTGTTCCTGTCCGAGCATGGCTTTGGCATGGGCGAATTCAAGCGCCAGAACATCGGCCCGGTCGTGATGAAGGACGATATCGCCTACTTCAAGGAAGTGATGCTGCTCGAATCCATCACCGTCACGCTCGGGCTGGCGGGCATGTCCGAGGACGGTAGCCGCTGGCTGCTGCGCAGCGACGTGTATCGCGGCGACGGCAAGCTCGCCGCGCGCATCACCAGCGCCGGCGGCTGGCTGGACCTGGTGGCGCGCAAACTGATCGTGCCGCCGCCGGCCTTGCTGGCGACCTGGCAGATCCTCGAGAAGACCGACGATTTCACCGAGCTGCCCAGCAGCGTGGCGCGCTGAGTTTTTAGCGGAATACCGGCCGGAAGAACGAACGCTCGTAGCTGATGAAGCACTTGGTCTGCTTGTAGTAGTCCACTGCAGCCACGCATGCCTCATCGGTGGCGGCGGCGATGCGGTACTGCTCGTAGGCGGCCAGCGACTCGAACGAGAACGACGCCAGCGCCACGTTGCTGGCGCCTTCGCTGGGCATCAGGTAGCCGTGGTGCGTGCCGCCCAGCTTTTCGACCAGTGGAATCCACAGGCGGGCATAGTGTTCAAATTCGGGCAGCTTGTCTGCATCGATGATGTAGCGCAGGTGACAGGTGATCATGGTCAGTCCTTGAAAATCGGGGAACCAGCAATGTATATCAATTCGGCGCAGCGCGTTCCGCAGCGCTTTGCGCTCTGGGCCATCGGCGCCGGCTAGTCTGCGATCGGCGCGAGCCGGGACCACGCTCCCGGCCCTGGCGCTGCCTTACTTCTTCAGCGTGCGCTCAAACAGCTGGTAGATGCGGCGGTACTGGTCGTACCAGCTTTCCGGCTGCGTGTAGGCGTGGCGCTCGAGCGGGTAGCTGGCCAGTTCCCAGTTGTCCTTCTTCAGTTCGATGAAGCGCTGCGCCATGCGCACCGAGTCCTGGTAGAACACATTGTCGTCCACCATGCCGTGCGCGATCAGCAGGTTGCCCTGCAGCTTGTCGGCGTATTCGATCGGCGACGATACCTTATACGCTTCCGGGTCCAGCTCGGGCGTGTTCAGGATGTTGGCGGTGTACTCGTGGTTATAAGTGGTCCAGTCGGTGACCGGGCGCAGCGCGGCACCGGACTTGAACTTGCCCGGCTCGCGCAGCAGCGCCATGAAGGTCATGAAGCCGCCGTAGCTGCCGCCGTAGATGCCCACGCTGGCCGCATCGCCCTGGTGGTTGGCCACCATCCAGTTCAAGCCGTCCACGTAGTCGTCCAGCTCCGGGTGGCCCATCTGGCGGTAGATGGCGGTGCGCCAGTCGCGGCCATAGCCTTTCGAGGCGCGGTAGTCCATATCCAGCACGATGTAGCCTTTTTCAACCAGCAGGTTGTGGAACATCTGCTCGCGGAAGTAGACCGGGAAGCGCTTGGTGGTGTTCTGCAGGTAGCCGGCGCCGTGCACGAACATCACGATCGGATACTTTTTGCCCGCCTCCAGCCTGGCAGGGCGGTACAGCTTGGACCAGATCGGGCCGGCGCCGTGCGTCGACGGTACGGCCACCAGTTCCGGCTGCACCCAGTTGCGCGCCTTGTAGTCCGGCGTGCGGGTGTCGGTCAGCTTGGCGGTGTCGCCGCCGCTGACGGCCACCGTGGCGATCTGCGCCGGCACGTAGGCCGACGAGTAGTGCACCAGCAGCTTGCGCTGGTCCGGCGACACGGTGTACTGCTCCACGCCGCCTTCCAGCGCCGTCACTTCGCGCACCGACGCATCTTTCGCGTTGACCGAGCACACCTCGTACTCGCCCGGCGTCTTGCGGTTGCACAGCACGAAGGCGGTGGCGCCGTCGGACGACCAGGTGACGCGCGTGGCTTCCCAGTTGCCCTGCGTGAGCGCGCGCTGCTTGCCGTCCGCGCCCAGGGTGTACAGGTGCGAATAGCCGCTTTCCTCGGACAGGAACCACAGCGTGGCATTGTCCGGCAGCCAGCCGAATTCGTTGTAGCTGCCGTTCACCCAGGCCGTGTCGCTGATGCGGTGCAGCGGCTTGAGCGAGGCGGCCGGCAGGTCGATGGCGGCGATCCAGCGGTCCTTGTTGTCCACCGCGCGCAGCATCACGGCCACCCTGGCGCCGTTGTCGGTCCACGAGATGCCGTTGTCGCTCTCGTCGTCCAGCCGCACGGCGCGGTTGCCCTTTTGCGCGGGCAGCTTCTGCGCTTCGCGCATGGCGGCCAGCGGGTCGGTGGCGATGCCGGGCAGGGCGTCGAGCGCAATGTCCCGCACGGCGCGGGTTTGCAGGTCCACCAGCTTCAGCGTCTGCGCCTTGGGCATGTCGCGGCCGACGCGGGTGCGCTCGTCGTCCACCTCCTCGTAGCCCGATTCGGTCACGTAGCGCGGCATCTTGCCGATGCGGCCCTTGTCGCCCTTGGGCGAGGTGGCGATCACCAGGTAGCGGCCGTCCGGCGACAGCGAGGTGGCGTCGATGACGGCCTTGTCGCCCAGGTAGATCGGCTGCGGGCCGCGCGTGGCGTCGGCCGCGCGCTCGGCGTCGCCGCGCTCGCGCTGCGCCTCCTTATCGTCCTTCTGGCGTTTCAGCGTGGCGATCAGGCGCAGCTGCATGTCGCGCATAGAGTCCGCCTCCGGCGCGGCGGCCGGGTCCTTCGCGGTGCGCGGCAGCGCCACCGGCGACACCAGGCGCTCGGCGCGGCTCCAGCTGAACCAGTCGTGGCCTACGCGGTACTGCACGCTGCGGCCGTCGGCCGAGTACTGCGCCTGTACCGGCGCCGGCGTGGCGCCCTTGCTGATCTGGGTCAGCGCGCCGCTTTTCAAGTCGCGCTCGAACAGGTCGCCGTTGCGCAGCATCAGCGCGCGGCTGTGGTCGCGGTTGTACTGCACGCTGGCGCTATCGAGGCCGGCCAGTTCGCTGTCGGCCACTTTGCGCGGCGGCAGGCCGGCGCGGGCGGCGGCCTGGAAAGTGTCGCGCAGCGGCGACCCGGTGCGTTTCTGCTTGTAGTACACCTGCTTGCCATCCCAGCTCCACCAGGCGGTTTCCACCGGCGTGCCCAGCCAGTCCGGGTGGGACATGGCCTGGTCCAGTGTGATCGGGGTGGGAGTCGGGCTTTGGGCTGCAGCAGGGATCGCCAGCGCAGCGCACAGTGCCGCGCCAAGCGCGGAAAGGGCAATAGTTCGCATCGTTTCTTATGGGAAAGGGCAAAGGAGAGCGGGCATTCTAGCGCAACTGGCGGGGGTCTTTTGTATAAGCATGTATCAGCTTGCAAGCCTGCCGAGGCCTTATCTAAAGGCCAAGTGCCAAAATGTTACATCGCTGCGGCGATTGTGTAAGCTGGTCCGGTGACCTTCGTTTCTACGGAGATACAAAATGGCTAAGCGAACAGTGCAGCGTGTGACGGCGGCCCTGCTTTTGCTCGCGGCGCTGGGAGCGGCTGCGTGGTGGTGGCAGGGCGGGGCCGCAGGACCGGGCTCGGCCATGCCGTTGGAGCAAGTGGTGGTGGCCACCAATACCGCCTACGTGGCGATGTGCCCTATCCTGGCGGCGCAGCAGCAGGGCTATTTTGCGCGCCATGGCATCGCCGCCCAGATCCAGCCGCACACCAGCGGCAAGGCGGCGCTGCAGGCCGCGCTGGACGGCCGCGCCCAACTGGCCACGGTGGCCGACATTCCCATTATGTTCGCGGTGGTGGAGCACACGCCTGTGACGGTGGTGGCCACCTACTTCCGCGCCGAGCGCGATCACGGCATCGTCGGCCGCAAGGACCGGGGCGTGACCGCGCCGGCCAGCCTGAAAGGCAAGAGGGTGGGCGTCACGCTCAGCACCTCCAGCCATTTCGTGCTGAACGCCTTCCTCAACCGGCAGCACCTGGCTGCCGCCGACGTCACCATGGTCAACCTGAAGCCGGAGGAGTTCGGCGCGGCGCTGCTGCGCGGCGACGTGGATGCGGTGTCGGGCTGGGAGCCTTACCTGGACGCGGTGCTCAAGCAACTGGGTGCGAACGGCGTGATGTTCGACGCCGAAGACCTGTACGAAATCCCGTACAACATCGCCGGCGGCCGGGAATACGTGCGCAGCCACCCGGAGACCATCAAGAAGCTGCTGCGCGCCCTGATCGAGGGCAACCGCTATTGCGCCGACCAGCCGCAGGCGGCGCAGGCCATGACGGGCGCGGTGCTCAAGAGCGGCAGCGACAAGTGGCGCGAGCTGTGGCCGACCTACCGCTTTGCCGTCAGCCTGGACCAGGCGCTGCTGGTGGCGCTGGAAGACCAGACCCGCTGGGCCGTGGCCAACAGCCTGGTGGCGCCGGGCGCCGTGCCCAACTTCCTGACGGCGCTGGACTACCGGCCGCTGAAGACGGTGGCCCCGGCCGCGGTGACGGTTATCCATTAGGGAGGCGACGTGAAACTGGCAACGCGTTTTCAGTTGATGGGCTGGTTCTCGGCAGCCATCGTAGCCACCATTGTGGTGGTGCTGCTGGCCACCGCGCAGCGCGTGCAGCAGGAACTGGACAAGAACGAAGTCGCCGGTGAAATGCTGAACGCCGTGACAGCGCTGCGCTATCTGACGCTGGAATTCGTGCTGCGCCACGAGCAGCGCTCGGAGGCGCAATGGCAGTTGCGCAGCGACTCGCTGGCCAAGCTGATGACGCAGGCCGACGAGTTCGAGGGCCGCGAGGAGGCCGCGCTGCTGGCCGGCCTGCAGCGCACGCACGCCAGCCTGGAGCGCCTGTTCGGCACCCTGTCCGCGCAGCCGGGCAAGCCGCCGCTGGGCACCCCCGAGCGCGCGGTGGCGGACGAATTCGAATCGCGCCTGGCCGGCCAGATCGGCAACAAGATGCAGACCATGATCGCCGATGCGCTGCGCCTGTCGGCGCTGAGCCGGCAGGAGCTGCTGGCGGCGCAGCAGCGCGCCAACCTTGTGGTGGGCCTGATCGGCGGCGTGGCGCTGCTGGCGGTGGCCGGCACCACCTTCGTCGGCTACCGTAGCGTGGCGCGGCCGCTGGAGCGGCTGCGCGAGGGCACGGCGCAGGTGGGCGCGGGCGACCTGGAATTCAAGCTGAACGTGACCACGCGCGATGAAATCGGCGACCTGGCGCGCGCCTTCGACGGCATGACGGAACGCCTGCAGCAGACCACCGTGTCGCGCGACGCGCTGGCCGGCCTGAACGGCGCCCTGCAGGCCGAAATCGGCGTGCGCCAGCAGGCCGAGGCGCGCACCACGGCGCAGCTGCAGCGTCTGAACCTGCTGCAGCAGATCACCCGCTCGATCGGCGAACGCCAGGATTTGCGCAGCATCTTCCAGGTGGTGGTGCGCTCGCTGGAGGACCAGCTGCCGATCGACTTCGGCTGCATCTGCCTGGTCGACCACGCCACCGGGAGGCTGCTGGTGAGCTGCGTCGGCCTGCAGGGCGCGGCGCTGGCCATGGCCGCGCCGATCACCGAGCGCGGCCACATCGACATCGACGAGAACGGCCTGGCGCGCTGCGTGCGCGGCGCGCTGGTGTACGAGGCCGACATCGCCGAGGTGAACTTTCCCTTCCCGCAGCGCCTGGCCGGCGGCGGCCTGCGCGCGCTGGTGCTCGCGCCCCTGCTGGTGGAGAGCCATGTGTTCGGCGTGCTGGTGGCGGCGCGGCGCGCCCCCAACAGTTTTTCCAGCGGCGAGTGCGAGTTCCTGCGCCAGCTCAGCGAGCACGTGGCGCTGGCGTCCAAGCAGAGCGAGTTGTACGCGGCGCTGCAGGCGGCCTACGACGAAATGCGCCAGACGCAGCAAGCCTCGCTGCAGCAGGAGCGCCTGCGCGCGCTGGGCCAGATGGCCAGCGGCATCGCGCATGACATCAACAACGCCATCTCGCCGGTGGTGCTGTACACCGAGTCGCTGCTGGAGAACGAGCCCGGGCTGAGCGTGCACGCGCGTTCCTGCCTGGAAGTGATCAAGCGCGCCATCGACGACGTGGCGGCCACGGTGGCGCGCATGCGCGAGTTCTACCGGCTGCGCGAGCCGCAAGCGAGCCTGGCGCCGCTGGACGTGAACGTGCTGCTCCAGCAGGTGGCCGACCTGACGCGCGCGCGCTGGAACGACATGCCCCAGCAGCGCGGCATCACGATACGGCTGGCGCTGGAAGCGGCGCCCGGCCTGCCGTCCATCATGGGCGTGGAAGGTGAAATCCGCGAGGCGCTCACCAACCTGGTGTTCAACGCGGTGGACGCGATGCCGGAAGGCGGCCGGCTGACCTTGCGCACCGCGCTGCAGGGCGATCCCGGCGCGCAGCGCGTCTGCATCGAGGTGGGCGACAGCGGCGTGGGCATGGACGAAGACACGCGGCGGCGCTGCCTGGAACCGTTCTTCACCACCAAGGGCGAGCGCGGCACCGGCCTCGGGCTGGCCATGGTGTACGGCATGGTGGAGCGCCACGGGGCGCAGATCGACATCATCACCGCGCCGGGCCAGGGCAGCACCATGCGGTTGAGCTTCCCGCTGCCGGCGGCGACAACGGCGGTGGCGGCGGCGCGCCCGGCCGCGCCGCTGCGGCACAGCGTGCGCATCCTGGCGGTGGACGACGACCCGCTGGTGCTCAAATCCATGCGCGACATCCTGTCGCGCGACGGCCACGTGGTGACGGCGGCCGACGGCGGCCAGGCCGGCATCGATTCCTTCCGCGCCGCCCAGGCGCGCGGCGAACCCTACGCGCTGGTGGTGACAGACCTGGGCATGCCCTATGTGGACGGGCGCAAGGTGGCGCAGGCGATCAAGGAAATGTCGCCGTCCACGCCGGTGATCCTGCTGACCGGCTGGGGCCAGCGCATCGTGGCCGAGGGCGACCTGCCGGTACACGTGGACCGCGTGCTGGGCAAGCCGCCCAAGCTGAGCGAATTGCGCGAAGCGCTGGTGGCCTGCTGCGGCGAGGAGGCCTGAGATGACGGCGGCCCAGGTGCGCATCCTGATTGTGGACGACGAGCTGGCGCAGATGCGCGCCCTGTGCGATACGCTGGGCCAGCATGGCTACCAGACCGTGGGCTGCGGCTCCGGCGAGATGGCGCTGCAACTGATGCAGGCCGCCGAGGACCAGGCGGCCGCCGAGCGGGCCGCTGCGGCGGCCGGCGCGGCGGACGCAGCCGGCGCGGACGGCGCGGACGGCGGCGAAGGCAATGCCATCGCCGCCGTCGACGATGGCCTGGATGCCGACGACGGCCCGCGTTTCCACCTGCTGCTGGCGGACCTGATGATGCCCGGCCTGGACGGCATCGCGCTGGTGCAGGCGGCGCGCGCCATCGACCCCGACCTGGCCTGCATCATCATGACCGGCGAAGGCACCATCGGCTCGGCCGTGCAGGCCATGCAGGTCGGCGCGCTGGACTACATCCTCAAACCCTTCCGCGTATCGGCCATCCTGCCGGCGATCGCGCGCGCGCGCTGGAAACGCGCAAGCTGCGCATCATGAACGTCAGCCTGGAACGCCGCCTGCGCGAGCATGCGGTGCAACTGGTGCGCATCAACGAGGAACTGCGGGCCGCACGCCAGCAGGCCGACCTCGCCAACCAGGCGAAATCGGCCTTCCTGTCCAATATGAGCCACGAGCTGCGCACGCCGCTCAACGCCATCCTCGGCTTCTCGCAAATCCTCACCTCCGAGAGCCTGCCGTCGTCGCCGGCGCAGAAGAAGCAATTCGCCGGCAATATCCTGCAAGCGTCGCGCCATCTGCTGCGGCTCATCAACGACATCCTCGACCTGGCCAAGGTGGAGTCGGGGGCGCTGGCGCTGGTATCGGAGCCGGTGGCGCTGTCTCAGGTGCTGCAAGAGTGCCGCACGCTGGTCGACCCGCTGGCCCGCGTGCGCGGCGTGGAACTGCGCATGGCGGTGGGCGACAATGCCAGCGTCACGGCCGACCGCGTGCGCCTCAAGCAGGTGCTGATCAATCTCCTGTCCAACGCCATCAAATACAACCGCGACCATGGCACCGTCAGCGTGCACTGCGCGCAGATGGGCCAGCAGCGGCTGCGCGTGTCGGTGCAGGATACCGGCGCGGGACTGAACGAAGACCAGCTGGCGGCCATGTTCCAGCCTTTCAACCGCCTGGGGCAGGAGGGCGGCACCCAGGAGGGCACAGGACTGGGGCTGGTGATGACGCGCCAGCTGGTGGAGAAGATGGGCGGCGAACTGGGCGTGGTGAGCACGCCCGGCATGGGCAGCACCTTCTGGGTGGCGCTGCCCGGCTGCCTGGCCTAGCTGTACTGCGCGCGCCTCCGGCCTACGCCCGCAGCCACAGCGCAATTTCCTTGTTGCGCCGGTTCACCAGCCCCGGTACCACGCGGCCGTTGTCGCGGTTCCAGCGCGCCAGTTCGGCCGGCACCTCGTCCAGCCGGCCGGCGTTGAGGCGCTTGAGCAGCGTACTGTTGAGGAAGGCATCGTTGCCGACGTTGAAGGCGAACGACACCAGCGCATCGAACTGGTTCTGCGTCAGCGGCACCGTCACGGCGCTGTTGACGCAGCGCTGCACCGGTTCGAGGTCCTGCTCCAGCAACGCTTCGCAGTCGTCCGCCGTCATGCCGTCCTGGAGGCGGAGGGCCTGTCCGCGCAGCCACAGCGTGCCGGAACTGCGCTCCGACGGCGTGAGCAAGTGCCCGATGCCGATGGTGGGCGCGCCGCCCGAATCGAGATACACGTGGGGCACCACGCCTTCCCATTCCCTGAACAGGGCCTTGCCTCGGTCGCCGATTTGCATGATGGCCTCCGTGCTTGTCACGATAATTGCTTGGACAAGAAATAGCCGGGTTAGTTCAACAGTTATCCGGGAGATTCGTGCTGGGTTTATATACAGTATAATTCCGGCATCGCATTGAGATACCGCACCGTGGCTCCGACTTCCCAGCAAGGCTTCATCCTGACCCGCCATTGGCGCGACACCCGCGACGGCACCGAGATCGAATTCTGGCTGGCCACCGACGACGGGCCGCGCAAGGTGAGGCTGGACGCGCAAACCTCGGTCGCCTTTGCCGAGGCGGGCCAGCGCTCGGCCATCGAAGCCCAGCTGGCGCTCGATACCGGCGGCGGGCGGGGCGGCCAGCGCGGCGACGCCCGCATCGACGTGCGCGAGCTGCCGCTGAAAACCTTCGACCGCGAGCCCGTGGTCGGCATCTACGCCAGCCACTACAAGCAGCTGACCGCGCTGGAGCGCACGCTGCGCGAACGCGGCATCAAGCTGTACGAAGCCGACATCCGCCCGCCCGAACGCTACCTGATGGAGCGCTTCATCACCGCCGCCGTGCAGGTCGAAGGCGGCGAGCTGCACGGCCACACCGTCACCGGCTGCAAGCTCAAGCCCGCGCCCGGCTACCGGCCCGCGCTGAAGGTGGTGTCGCTCGACATCGAAACCAGCGCCTACGAGGACCTGTACTCCATTGCCCTGGAAGGCTGCGGCCAGCGCCAGGTCTACATGCTGGGCGCCGCGCCGGAAGACAGCCCGGCGCTGGACTTCAGCCTGGAATACTGCGCCACCCCGCGCCAGCTGATCGAAAAGCTCAACGCCTGGTTCCAGCTGCACGACCCGGACGTGATCATCGGCTGGAGCCTGGTGCAGTTCGACCTGCGCGTGCTGCAAAAGAACGCCGACAAGCACAAGGTGTCGCTGCTGCTGGGCCGCGAGGGCAGGCAGATCGACTGGCGCAAGCACCACGCCAAGCAGGAATACGTGTTTGCCTCGCTGGCCGGGCGCGTGGCGCTGGACGGCATCGAAGCGCTGCGCGCGGCCTCCTGGACCTTCCCGTCCTTCAGCCTGGAGAACGTGGCGCAAGCCATGCTGGGCGAGGGCAAGGACATCGGCGACGCCTACGACAAGATGGCCGAGATCGAGCGCCGCTTCCGCGAGGACAAGCCCGCGCTGGCGCTGTACAACCTGAAGGACTGCGAGCTGGTGACGCGCATCTTCGACAAGGCGCGGCTGATGGCCTTCATCCTCGAGCGCGCGCACGTGACCGGGCTGCAGGCCGACCACTTCGGCGGCTCCATCGCCGCCTTCAGCCACCACTACCTGCCGCGCATGCACCGCGAAGGCTATGTCGCGCCCAGCGTCGGCGACATCGAAGTAGGCCCGTCGCCGGGCGGCTTCGTCATGGATTCCAAGCCCGGCCTGTACGACTCCGTGGTGGTGCTGGACTACAAAAGCCTGTATCCCTCCATCATCCGCACCTTCCTGGTGGACCCGGTCGGCCTGATCGAAGGCGCGGCGGCCGATGAAAAAGAGGGCGTGCCCGGCTTCCGTGGCGCCGTGTTCTCGCGCCAGCGCCACTGCCTGCCCGCCATCGTCAACATCTTGTCGGCCGGGCGCGACGAAGCCAAGCGGCAGAAAAACGAGGCGCTGTCGCAGGCGCTCAAGCTGCTGATGAATTCCTTCTGCGGCGTGCTCGGCTCGCCCGACTGCCGCTTCTTCAATCCCAAGCTGGTGTCCTCGGTGACGCTGCGTGGGCACGAGATGATGAAGCTCACGCGCGAACTGGTGGAGCAGGCCGGCTACGACGTCATCTACGGCGACACGGACTCCATCTTCATCTGGCTGAAGAAGGAATACGCGGACGCCGAAGCCATCGCCATCGGCCAGGGCCTGGTGGATAGCATCAACACTTGGTGGAAGGAAAAGCTCAAGCGCGAGCTGGGGCTGGAAAGCCAGCTGGAAATCGAATTCGACACCCACTACCGCAAGTTCTTCATGCCCACCATACGCGGCACCGACATGGGCAGCAAGAAGCGCTACGCCGGCTTGAGCGCCAACGCCAAAGGCGAGGAAGAAGTGATCTACCGCGGCCTGGAAGTGGCGCGCAGCGACTGGACGCCGTTGGCGCACGAGTTCCAGAAAGGCCTGTTCAACCGCATCTTCCGCAACCAGCCTTACCAGGACTACGTGCGCGAATACGCGCGCAAGACCGTGTCGGGCGAGTTCGACGAACTGCTGGTGTACCGCAAGCGGCTGCGCCACCGGCTGGACGACTACCAGGTGAACGTGCCGCCGCAAGTGCGCGCGGCGCGCCTGGCGGACGACTACAACAAGTCCCTGCAGCGCCCGCTGCGCTACCAGAACGGCGGCTGGATCAGCTACCTGATGACCACCAGCGGCGCCGAGCCGCTGGAAGTGGTCAAGTCCAGCATCGACTACGAACACTACCTGAGCAAGCAGCTGCAGCCCATCGCCGACGCTATACTGCTGCCCATGAACGACAGCTTCGCGGGCTTGACCACGTCGCAAGGAAACCTGTTCTGACACCGGACCCTGAACCATGATCACGCTATACCATTGCATGAGCGCGCGCTCCTTCCGTCCCCTGTGGATGCTGGAGGAACTGGGCTGGCCGTACGAGCTGAAGATGCTGCCGTTTCCGCCGCGCGTGTTCGACAAGAGCTACCTGGACCTCAATCCGCTGGGCACCGTGCCGGCGCTGTTCGATGGCGCCGTCCGCATGACCGAATCGGCCGCCATCTGCCAATACCTGGCCACGCGGGCGGGCGCGGCGGCATTGGACGTCCCGTCTGGCGATGCGGGCTACGCGGCCTACCTGAACTATCTGCACTTCGGCGAAGCCACGCTGACCTTTCCGCAAACCCTGCTGCTGCGCTACGCGCATTTCGAGCCGCCCGAGCGGCAAAGCCCGCAGGTGGTGGAGGATTACACCAGGTGGTTCCTGGCGCGCCTGCGCACGCTGGAGCCCTTGCTCGCGCAGCAGGACTACCTGGCGGCGGGCCGCTTCACTGCGGCCGACGTGTCGGTGGGCTACGCCTTGCTGCTGGCGCAGCACCTCGGCCTGGCGCCGCGCTTCACGCCCGCCGTGCTGGCTTACTGGCAGCGCCTGCAGGCGCGCGACGGCTACCGGCGCGCCATGGCGGCGCAGGAGCGCGCGGCGCTGGCGCAAGGCGTGTCGCCCGTTGCCGCGCCCGACTTGAGGATGTGAGCCGCCGCCTTGGCCGATGCCATTCAGGACACGCGCACAAAGCGCGCCACCGAGGGCACGCCCTTGTCGTTCACCACGAACAGCATGTAGTAGCCGGGCGGCAGCAAGGCCCGGGAAGCAGGCAAGGTGACCCTGATCTCGGCCCCGGTTTGCCGCATGGCCAGCCGTACCAGGCGCTGGTGCATATCGTTTGCATGCGTGACCGCGCCGGGCGCGAGCAGCGTGGCGGCGACGATCTTCTTGCCGGTGCCGACGGAGAAGGCGTAGCTGCCGCCGGCCTGCAGCGCCGACGGCCCGCTGACGATCGCCGGGCGCTGCCCGCGGAACAGATAGGGCGGCGAGTAGATCTGCGCGCGATGCGTGCTGGCCTGGCTGGGGTCACGGTCGTCTTCCGACAGCAGCACCGTCGCATCGGGCAGCAGGATGGCGCTGGAGTGATAGGCGGCGGGGATGCTGTTGGGCGCCATGCGTACCCATGTCCCCGACGTGTCCTCGGCGGATTTGTTATACAGCTCGCTCTCGAGCAGCGGGTCGGTATAGGTGCCTGCGTTGCTGCTGCCGCCCACCGTGAACAGCGTGCCGTCCGGCAGGATCACCGTGTTCGAGTTGTGCCGCGCTTGCAGCCACTGCGGATAAGGCTTCCATCCCGTGCCGGGATTCATGCCGTCCAGCCATTCGTTATTGGTCCCGACCACGCCGTTGTTGGTGCCGCCGGCGACCACCACCTGCCTGGCCTGTGCCTGCTCGGCGTTGGTCACGCTGATGCCGTTGCCGTAGCCGTAGTGCGACGCCTGCATGGACGGCACGACGCTGAGCGGCCACGTGCCGCTTGCCTGGGGCGTCAGCAGCACGCTGTTGTTGTAAGGCGGGCCGGCCTGCAGCACCTGTCCGGATGGCATCACGAACTGCAGGGGATACGTGCCGAAAGAGTTGTGAATGGCGACCGCGCTCATGCTGCCGACGCCATTCGCATCGGCAGCCGGCGTGAACACTTCAACGGCCTGGTTGATCGCCTGAGACCCGGTCTCGTCATAGCCGCTGGTGATCACCACGCGGTTGTCCGCCAGTTTGGTGACGGTGGGGTACCAGCGGCCGTTGGCCATGTCCGGCTGCCGCGTCCACGCCTGCGAGGCCGGGTTGAAGGTGTAGGCCGAGAGCGAACCCTGGTAGCCGGTCTGTCCGGCGGGGGCGGTGGGGTCTGGATAGCGCAGGTTGCCGCCCGCTACGAAGACCCTGCCGTCGCTCAGGATGGTCTGGCCGCCGCACCAGATATTCTCCGGCGGCGTGATGGGGGTGCCGAGCCGCGTTGCCGGGTCCCACAGCATGGCCACGCCGGTATTGCCGGCGTTGGGCGCGGCAACGTTCGCCGGATCGTAGGACCAGAACAGTACCTTTCCCGTGTGTAGCAGCACTGCCGTGATGCCTGCGACGGGAATGACGAACGGCGCGCTCCACCGGCCGGCTTCGGCGTCGGTGGCTGCGCCGCCCGCCGCAGCGGTTGGCACGGCTGCCGCCGCCAGTTGCGTCACGCCGCCGGACTTCACCCGGCATCGATAGGCGCGTGCCTCGGCGTGCTCGCTGGCGTGCCTGGCACCCAGCAAGGCGGTTTCGCGCAGCTTGAGCGCGGCTTCGGCAGTCTCGCTGAGGCAGCCGTCGCCGGCGCGCGGCTCCGCAGCCATGGCGCCGGTATGCAGCGCCGCGCCGAACAGCAGTATCCATATGCGTTTTGTTGGTATCGCCATGATAGTTCCCTCCCTGTGAATCAAGGGTAGGCGATGTGAATTTTTTTACAAGGATGCTATCTCGGCAATGCCGCGCCATCGCGCGAACTGTGCAACTGTGGAACTGTGGAACTGTAAGTGAGCGGATTGAAGTACCATGGCATCATTCTTCCGACCAATGCTTAGACGAGGCCTGCCATGCGCCCAGAGCACGACCGACGCGAACCATCCCAAGCCACTTCCGAAACAGCCGGCTGGCATTCGCTGGAGTATGTGGTGCGGCAGGCGCTGGAGGTGCAGCGCGACATCGGCACCTCTGCCGCGGAGGACTTCCTGAAAGGCATAGGCATCAACCATGGCGTGATTGCGCGCGTGCTCGGCCCCGAGGGCAAGGTGCGCGCCTCGGACCAGCTGGGCCTGGCGCCCACGCTGGACGTGGCCGACCTGCCGGTCTCCAAGCCGCGCTCCTATTTCCGCCGCGGGCTGATCTGAAGCCCGTGTCGCGCGCGGCGGGACGGTGCCACGGCGCTCCGCCTGCGGCCCGGTATTTTTGATACGACGAGATGAACCAACTGCGTTTTGATTTGAATGACTTGCAGGCCATGGTGGCCGTGGTCGAACAGGGCGGCTTCCGCGCCGCCGCCGTCGCCCTGAACCTGTCGCAGCCGGCGCTGTCGCGCCGCATCAGCAAACTGGAAGAGGCGCTCAACGTCAAGCTGTTCGAGCGCAGCACGCGGCGCGTGGCGTTGACCCTGATGGGACGCGAATTCTTCGCCAGGGCCGTCGAGATACTCGATGGCGTGGAGCGCTCGCTGCACAAGATCGGCGATATCTCGCGCACCCATTTCGGCCAGGTGACCGTGGCCTGCGTGCCGTCCGTCGCGCACAACCTCCTGCCGCCCATCCTGCAGCGCTTCTACACCGAGCTGCCCGGCATCCGCATGCGCGTGGCCGACGAGGGCGCGCATGAAGTGCTGAACATCGTGGCGCGCGGCGATGCCGATTTCGGCATCAACTTCCTCGGCGACGGCGAACAGGGCATCGACTTCGAACCGATACTCAGGGAACGCTTTGTGCTGGCCTGCCTCGCCACGCATCCGCTGGCGCGCAAGCGCAGCGTGAGCTGGGAGGAGATCGGCAAGCATCCCTACATGGCGGTCGCCAAATCCAGCGGCAACCGCATGGTGCTGGACCAGGCCATGGCGCCGGCCGAGCAGCGGCCGACCTCCTTTATCGAGGCGCGCCATGTGTCCACGGTGCTGGAGCTGGTACGCGCCGGCATGGGCATCGCGGTGGTGCCGCAGCTGTCCATGCCGGCCGGCGCCGCCGGCGCGATGCTGCGCGCGGTGCCGCTGGCCGGCGAGGGCGTCGAGCGCACGCTGGGCGTGATACGCCGATCTGGCCGGGTGTTCTCGCCCGCTGCCCAGCATCTGTACGAACTGCTCAAGGAGGCGCTGGCCGGGAAAAAATGATTGATGCCGAGAAGGTATCAATGATGAGAAATTATGCAATTTACATTATCGATGCAAGTCCAGATAATCGCCTGATAAGTTCAGCTAACCCATCAGGAGACCAGCATGCATCGCCGTTTCAAGCCCGCCACCACCATCTTCCTCGTGTTCGCCCTGGCTGCAACCGCCGCCGGCGCCGAGCAAATCGATGTCATGAATTCGGGCGGCTTCACCGCCGCCTACAAGGCCCTGCAGCCGCGCTACGAAGCCGCCAGCGGCGACACGCTCGTCACCGCCTGGGGGCCGTCGATGGGCAAGTCGCCGGAAGCGATCCCGAACCGGCTGGCGCGCGGCGAGCCGGCCGATGTCGTCATCATGGTCGGCTATGCGCTGGACCAGCTGATCGCCGAGGGCAAGGTCGAGCGCGCCAGCCGCACCGAACTGGCCGATTCGCGCATCGGGCTGGTGGTCCGCAACGGCCATGCCAAGCCGGACATCTCCACCGTGGCGGCGCTGCGCCAGGCCATGCTGCAGGCTGAATCGATCGCCTATTCCGACAGCGCCAGCGGCGTCTACATCCAACGCGAGCTGCTGAAAAAGCTCGATATCGAAGCGGCCGTGAAACCCAAGTCGCACATGGTGCAAAAGACCCCGGTCGCCGTGCTGGTGGCGGAAGGGAAGTATGAACTGGGCTTCCAGCAGGTGAGCGAAATCCTGCCGGTGCAGGGCGCCACCTTCGTGGCGCGCCTGCCGGAACCGGTGCAGAGCGTGACGCGCTTTGCCGCCGGCATCCCGGTCGGTGCCCGCCATCCGCAAGCGGCGCGCCGCCTGCTGGACTTCCTGGCCTCGCCGCACTCGCACGACGCCGTCGTGGGCAGCGGACTTGACCTGGTGCCGCCCGCTGCCGCCGCGCGCTAAGCGCTTCCTTTTGGTCCATCCAGAGAGACTACGATGACTGCCCATTCAACGGCGACGCCGTCCCGCGTCGGCATGGTGCTGCGTGTTACCAGCGGCAATTTCATGGAAATGTTCGACTTTTTCCTGTTCGGCTTTTACGCGACCGCGATTGCCAAGACCTTCTTCCCGGCCGAAAACGAGGTGGCGTCGCTGATGCTGACGCTGATGACCTTCGGCGCCGGTTTCCTGATGCGGCCACTGGGCGCGATCGTGCTCGGCGCCTACGTGGACCGGGTCGGCCGCCGCCAGGGCCTGATCGTCACCCTGGGCCTGATGGCGCTGGGGACCATCCTGATCGCCTGTGTTCCCGGCTATGCCAGCATCGGCGCGCTGGCGCCGGCGCTGGTGCTGGCCGGGCGCTTGCTGCAGGGCTTTTCCGCCGGCGCGGAACTGGGTGGCGTGTCGGTCTATCTGGCTGAAATGGCGACGCCGGGTAACAAGGGCTTCTACGTCAGCTGGCAATCGGCCAGCCAGCAGGTCGCCATCATCGTGGCGGCGGCGCTGGGCTATGGCTTGAACCTGTGGTTCACGCCGGCCGAAATGGGCGCGTGGGGCTGGCGCATTCCATTTTTCATCGGCTGCCTGATCGTGCCGGTGCTGTTCGTGATCCGCCGCACGCTGCAGGAGACCGAGGAATTCAAGCGCCGCACCCACAAGCCGGACCTGCGCACCATCCTGCGCTCGATGCTGGACAACTGGGGCCTGGTGCTGGCCGGGATGCTGCTGGTGGCGCTGACCACGGTGTCGTTCTACCTGATCACCATCTACACGCCGACCTTCGGCAAGGCGGTGCTCAAGCTTGGCGGCAGCGACAGCCTGATCGTCACGCTGTGCGTCGGCCTGTCCAACTTCATCTGGCTGCCCGTGATGGGGGCGCTGTCGGACCGCGTCGGCCGCCGGCCGCTGCTGATCGTGTTCGCCGTGCTGACCATGGCCAGCGCGTATCCGGCCATGCGCTGGCTGGTGGCCGATCCCAGCTTCGAGAAGATGCTCGCGGTGGAGTTGTGGCTGTCCTTCCTGTATGGCAGCTACAACGGCGCCATGGTGGTGGCGCTGACCGAGGTCATGCCGGTATCGGTGCGCACCGCCGGCTTCTCGCTGGCCTACAGCCTGGCGACGGCGGTATTCGGCGGCTTCACGCCGGCCATCGCCACCGCGCTGATCGAAACCAGCGGGGACAAGGCCGCTCCAGCGTTGTGGATGAGCTTTGCCGCCGCCTGCAGCCTGGGCGCGACGCTCGTCCTGTACCGCCGCTACCATGCGCGCGGGGGGGATTGGCGGCGGCGGCCTGACCCGCAATATCCATAACAACAACGATAACAACAACGAGACAAAACCATGAAAAGAAATGACTGCGCGCTGGTGCTGACCGCACTGGCGTCGATGGCGTTCGCCCCGGTGCAGGCCCAAGGCCAAGTGACTGTGTACGGCATCGTCGATGTCGGGCTGGTACGCGAAAGCGACGCGCCGAAAGGCAGGGTCACCAATCTGAGCAGCGGTGTCGCCTCCGGCTCGCGCCTCGGTTTCAAGGGCAGCGAAAACCTGGGAGGAGGACTGAAGGCCAGCTTCGTGCTGGAGAACGGCCTCAATGCCGACACCGGCGCGGCAGGGCAGGGCGGCCTGCTATTTGGACGGCAATCGTACGTGGGCCTGAGCGGCGGCTTCGGCGCGCTGACGCTGGGGCGGCAGTATTCACCCTACTACAAAGCCTTGCGCGACGTCGGTGACGCCTTCGGCGCGGTCAACCTGGCCGGCCGCGCTGGCAATATCATGGCAACCAACACGCGGGTGGACAATGCGGTCGAATACATCACGCCCAGTGCGGGGGGACTGCAGGCGGACCTGGCCTATGTGGCCGGCGAAACGGCGGGCGGCAGCGCCGGCAACCGCGCGCTGAGCGGCGCGCTGGCCTATGCGCGCGGGCCGCTGCGCCTGCAACTGGCGGCGCATCAGCTGAACAATGCCGGCGCGACCGACCACACCAACAACACGCTGCTCGCCGCCAGCTACGACGCCGGCGCGCTGATCCTGCACGCTGCGGCGGCCCGCAACTGCGGCCCCGCCGCAGCCGACAGCCGCGATCTGGTGATGGGGGTGACCATGCCCTTGGGAGCAAACCGGCTGCTGCTGTCGCGGGTACGGCATGCCGACCGCACCGCCGCCGCCCAGGACGCAACCCAGTGGGGCCTCGGCTATTTTCACGCGCTATCGCCCCGCACCGATTTGTATGCCGCCTACGCTTCCATCCTGAATCGCCGCGGAGCGGCCTACAAGGTCGGCAATGCGACCGACAAGGGCAGCGGCAGCAAAGCGGCCAATCTCGGCCTGCGCCATTCATTCTGAGAGAGGGTGGTCGGGGTGAGAGGATTCGAACCTCCGGCCTCTACGTCCCGAACGTAGCGCTCTACCGGGCTAAGCTACACCCCGACGGTGTAGGCCTAAATTACATCAGAAACTAACGCATTTGGCAACTATGCCGGTTCAACACCAGTAGGCACTATTTTCGTGCAAGCGTGGTTTTTTTGAACAAGCGCATCGATATTGCATATCGCAAATAGCTTTTTGATAGAATGATCCGGCAGTGTGCATGGCATGGCTAGAGGTTCCCCAACCCGAGAAGACACCATTGAACTCACTCCTGGAAAACACCGGCGGCCGTCACTATCCGGCCGTTCTCGCCATCGCCGGCGCGCTGATGGCACTGTTCTGGCCCAACGGCGGCTGGTACGGCATGCTGGGCGCGCTGGCCTTCCTCGGCGCCGGCGCCTACGCCTGGTTCCAGCTCAGCGGCGGCAGCGCCGGCGGCGCCAGCGCCAACGTGCAGGACTACCTCGACGCGCGCCAGCAATTCGCGGAAGAAGTCACGCCCGTCTGGTGCCGCCACATCGAATCGTCGCGCAGCCAGATGGAGGAGGCCGTGTCCGAACTGGCCACCCGTTTTTCCACCATCGTCGACAAGCTGGACGACACGCTGCGCCTGTCCAACGCGGCCGCAGACAGCCAGGACGGCGCGTCGCTGAGCCAGGTATTTTCCAACAGCGAGCGCCAGCTGGGCGAAGTGGTGGCCACGATGAAGTCGGCGCTGGCGTCCAAGCACGCCATGCTGAGCCGCATCCGCGAACTGGAGCAGTTCACGCGCGAGCTGCGCGACATGGCCGAGGGCGTGGCCAGCATCGCCGCGCAGACCAATCTGCTGGCGCTGAACGCGGCCATCGAGGCGGCGCGCGCCGGCCCGGCCGGGCGCGGCTTCGCCGTGGTGGCGCAGGAGGTGCGCAACCTGTCCAACCGCTCGGCCGAAACCGGCCGCAGCATCAGCGACCGCGTCGGCAAGATCAGCGTGGCCATCGTCAGCGCCTGCAAGGCTGCCACCGAATCGAGCGCGGCGGAGGACCAGGCCATGCAGTCGTCCGAAGGCACCATCGACGCCGTGCTGCGCGAATTCCGCAACCTCACCGACGCCATGGCGCAGTCGTCCGAACTGCTCAAGCAGGAGAGCGTCACTATCAAGGGCGAAGTGGGCGAGGCGCTGGTGCAGCTGCAATTCCAGGACCGCGTCAGTCAGGTGCTGGGTCACGTCAGCCACAATATCGGCTTACTGCCCAGCCTGCTTGACGAGAACCGCCAGCACTATCAGCATGAGGCTACGCTGGAGGCGCCGCAAGCCTCGGCGCTGCTGGGCGAGCTGGAGAAAACCTATGCGATGGCGGAGGAGCACGCAGTGCACCGGGGCGAACAGAAGGTGATCGCCGCGCCGTCCGACGAAGTGACATTTTTCTAGGAAAGCACTATGGCAAAAACCATTATGGTCATCGACGATTCGGCCTCCTTGCGGCAAGTGGTCGGCATCGCGCTGAAAAGCGCCGGCTACGACGTGATCGAGGCGCGCGACGGCATGGACGCCCTGTCCAAGCTGACCGGGCAAAAGGTCAACCTCGTCGTGTGCGACGTCAACATGCCCAATATGGACGGCATCACCTTCGTCAAGGAAATCAAGCAGCTGCCCAACTATAAGTTCACCCCCGTCATCATGCTGACCACCGAGTCGCAGGAAGCCAAGAAGCGCGAGGGCCAGGCGGCCGGCGCGAAGGCCTGGGTGGTCAAGCCCTTCAAGCCTGAAGTACTGCTGGGCGCGGTGCAGAAACTGGTGCTGCCGTGAGCGCCGGCCGCGTCGCCATTGACGGCGAACTGAATATCTACCGCGCGGCCGACATGAAGATCCTGCTGCTGGGCGAGCTGCAGCGCAGCACCAGCCTGGAAGTGGACCTGGCCGGCGTGACCGAAATGGACAGCGCGGGCCTGCAGGTGCTGATGCTGGCCAAGCAGGTGGCGCGCGCCGAGCAGCGCGAACTGCGCCTCACCGGCCACAGCCCGGCCGTGCTGGAGGTGTTCGAACTGCTGGACCTGGGCGCCTGGTTCGGCGACGCGCTGCTGATCGAGCCGCGCAAAGATCATTAAGCATCCCCTCAGAGCACCCCCATAGAGCACCCCCATAGAGCACCCCCTTAGTGGAGGCAAGACGATGGACCTGGACCTGGCGCTACAAACCTTCATCCTGGAAAGCCGGGAACTGCTGGAAGACATGGAGAACGCGCTGCTCAACGCCGGCCAGGCCGGCGGCAGCGACGAAGCCGTGCACGCCATCTTCCGCGCCGCCCACACCATCAAGGGCTCGGCCGGCCTGTTCAGCCTGGACCACATCGTCGCTTTCACCCACGTGGTGGAAAGCCTGCTTGACGAAGTCCGCGACGGCAAGCTGGCGCTGAGCGACGAGCTGATCGTGCTGCTGCTGTCCTGCTGCGACCACCTGTCCGGCATGATCACCGCGCTGGAGGCGGGCCAGACCGAAGCGGATGCCGCCATGCTGGCCGAAGGCAAGCCGCTGCTGGCCCAGTTGCGCGTGCAGATGGGCCAGCCGGCCGACGGCGAGGGCCACGGCGGCGAACTGGTGGCCGAGGAACACCCCGGCGTCGAACGCATGGGCGAGCCGGGCGGCTCGGCCGACGCCTGGCACTTGTCGCTGCGCTTCGGCCCTGACGTGCTGCGCGACGGCATGGACCCGCTGTCCTTCATCCGCTACCTGGGCCAGATCGGCCGCATCGTCGGCATCGTCACCCTGGCCGACGGCATCCCCGCCGCCGAGCAGATGGACCCGGAAACCTGCTACCTCGGCTTTGAAATCGCGCTCGAGACGGAAGCCGACAAGACCGCCATCGAAGGCGTGTTCGAATTCGTGCAGGACGCCTGCACGCTGCACATCCTGCCGCCGCGCAGCCGCGTCGAGGAGTATGTGCGCCTGATCCGCGAACTGCCCGAACAGAAGGCGCTGCTGGGCGACATCCTGATGCGCTGCGGCTGCATCACCCAGCGCGAGCTGGACGCGGCGCTGCAGGTGCAGGCCGCCGCCGGCCACTCGCCGGCTGCCGCGCCGCCGCTGGGCGCCATCCTGGTGGGGCAGGGCACGGCCGAACCGGCCATGGTGGAAGCGGCGCTGACCAAGCAGAAACAGGCCGGCGAACCCAAGCCAACCGAGAGCCGCTCGATCCGCGTCGATGCCGACAAGCTGGACTTGCTGATCAACCTGGTGGGCGAGCTGATCATCGTCGGCGCCTCGGCCAACCTGATCGCGCGCCAGGTGCGCAACAGCGAGCTGCTCGAATGCACCTCCATGCTGAGCGACCTGGTGGAGCAGGTGCGCGACTCGGCGCTGCAGCTGCGCATGGTGAAGATCGGCGCCACCTTCAACCGCTTCCAGCGCGTGGTGCACGACGTGGCGCGCGAGATCGGCAAGGACATCGGCCTGGCCGTCAGCGGCGAGGACACCGAGCTGGATAAAACCGTGGTGGAGAAAATCGGCGACCCGCTGACCCACCTGGTGCGCAACGCCATCGACCACGGCATCGAGCCGGCCGAGGTGCGCGCCGCGCGCGGCAAGCCCCTGCGCGGCACCGTGCGCCTGAACGCCTTCCACGATTCGGGCAGCATCGTCATCGAAGTGTCCGACGACGGCGGCGGGCTGGACCGCGAACGCATCCTGGCCAAGGCCATCGAGCGCGGGCTGATCGAGCCGGACCGCAAGCTGAGCGACCAGGAAATCTACGGCCTGATCTTCGAGCCGGGCTTTTCCACGGCCGCCGCCATCACCAACCTGTCCGGGCGCGGCGTGGGCATGGACGTGGTGAAGAGGAACATCACCGCGCTGCGCGGCACCGTCACCGTGGACAGCGCGCCCGGCCTGGGCACCACCGTCACGGTGCGCCTGCCGCTGACCCTGGCCATCATCGACGGCTTCCTGGTCGGCCTCGGCACGGCCACCTTCGTGGTGCCGCTGGACATGATAGACGAGTGCATCGAATTCGCCGCCGAGCCCGGCCACGACTACACCAATCTGCGCGGCCAGGTGCTGCCCTTCATCCGCCTGCGTTCGCTGTTCGGCGTCACCACGCCGCCGCCGCGGCGCGAGAGCATCGTCGTGGTCAAGCACGCCGGGCAGCGCATCGGCCTGGTGGTGGACGCGCTGCACGGCGAATTCCAGACCGTCATCAAGCCGCTCGGCCGCATGTTCAGCCAGCTGCGCTGCATCAGCGGCTCGACCATTCTGGGCAGCGGCGAAGTGGCGCTGATCCTGGACGTGCCGGCCATTGTCGGCCGCAGCAGCGGCGGCGCCGAAGCGCCGCAGCTGGCCGCCTGAACCGAACTACAAGGAGATCCCCATGACAGCAATGGTGCAAGCCGCCCGCAACGCGCCGCCGGCCGTGGTGCAGGAATCGGCCCAGTTCCTCACCTTCATGCTGGGCGGCGAAGTGTTCGCCATCGGCATCCTGGCCATCAAGGAAATCATCGAATACGACGGCCTGACCACCGTGCCGCTGATGCCCGAGTGCGTGCGCGGCGTGATCAACCTGCGCGGCGCCGTGGTGCCGGTGATGGACCTGGCCGCGCGCTTCGGCCGGCCCGCCACGCAGATCGGCAAGCGCACCGCCATCGTCATCGTCGAGATCGACGCGGACGGCGAGCAGCAGGTGGTGGGCGTGATGGTGGACGCGGTCAATGCCGTGATCGACATCCCGCCGTCCGACATCGAGCCGGCGCCGCAGTTCGGCGCCCGCATCCGATCGGAATTCATCGCCGGCATGGGCAAGGTCAACGGCAAGTTCGTCATCCTGCTCAACACCGACCAGGTGCTGTCGGTGACGGAACTGGAAGCGATGGCGCAGTTGGGCGGCGGCGCCCCGGCCGTCGCCTGAGCTTGCACACGGCGCAGCTGCGCCGCAACCTGCCGCCGGCCCGGCGGCGCCACGGAGGACGAATATGCTCAACAATATGACGGTGCGGGCCAAGCTGATCACCCTGATCGGCGTCAGCCTGCTGGCGCTGCTGATCGTGATGCTGATCGGCATACGCGGCATGCAGCACGGCGGCGACATGCTGGACGACGTGGGCCGCAACAAGCTGCCCTCGGTGCTCAACCTGCAAATCGTCAACGAAGGCCAGACCGCGCTGCGCTCGGCCAGCCGCGCAGTGGACGCGCTGGCCGCCTATCCCGAGCAGTTCGCCGAAATCGAGCGCAATCTGCGCAGCAAGCAGGAATTCTGGAGCCGCGTGGACAAGGCCTGGAAAAACTACGAGCGCCTGCCGCAGGACAGCGACGAGGCGGCCCTGTGGCAGCAGTTCGTCAAGGACTGGGACTTGTGGAAGGCGGCCGACCAGCGCTTCGACCAGGTGGCCGGCGACTTGCTGCGCGCCAGCGGCGCCGAGCAGCGCAAGGCCGGCTTCGTCACGCTGCACCAGGACCTGATCGCGCTGCGTCCGCTGTACACCAACGCCGAAAACGCGCTCGGCAAGGTGATCGAACTGAACGAGCGGCGCGCGATGGAGGCGGTGGCGGCGGCCGAAGCTTCGTCCAGCCGCGCGCTGTACCTGATGTACGGCGCCGCCGTGGCCGCGCTGGTGCTGCTGGTGGCCATAGGCTGGACCATCCTGCGCGGCATCCTGCGCCAGCTGGGCGGCGAACCGGCATACGCGGCCGGCATCGTGCACGAAGTCGCGCAAGGCAACTTCGCGGTGGACGTGCGGCTCGCGCCGGGCGACCAGAGCAGCCTGCTGCACTCGATGAAGCAGATGGTGGACAAGCTGCTGGCGCAGATCGGCGGTGAGCCCGCGTATGCGGCGCGCATCGTCAACGACGTGGCGCGCGGCGACCTGACGGTGCAGGTGGAGCTGCGCCCCGGCGACAAGGCCAGCCTGCTGTACGCGATGAAAACCATGGTCGACAAGCTGGCCTCGGTGCTGACCGAAGTGAGCAGCGGCGCGCAGGCGCTGGCCGGCGCGTCCGAGGAGATCAGCGCCACGGCCCAGTCGCTGTCGCAGGCTGCCAGCGAGCAGGCCGCCGGCGTGGAGGAAACCAGCGCCTCGGTGGAGGAAATGACGGCCTCCATCGCCCAGAACACGGAGAACGCCAAGGTCACCGACAGCATGGCCGGGCAAGCCTCGTCGCAGGCGGCCGAGGGCGGCTCGGCCGTCAAGTCCACGGTGGAAGCGATGACGCAGATCGCCAAGAAGATCAGCATCATCGACGACATCGCCTACCAGACCAATCTGCTGGCGCTGAACGCGGCCATCGAGGCGGCGCGCGCGGGCGAGCACGGCAAAGGCTTCGCCGTGGTGGCGGCCGAAGTGCGCAAGCTGGCCGAGCGCTCCCAGGTGGCGGCGCAGGAAATCAGCGAAGTGGCCGGCAGCAGCGTGGAGCTGGCGCAGAAGGCCGGCAAGCTGCTGGACGAGATGGTACCCAGCATCAAGAAGACCTCCGACCTGGTGCAGGAAATCACGGCCGCGTCCGAAGAGCAATCGAGCGGCGTGGCGCAGATCAACTCCGCGATCGGCCAGCTCAGCCAGACCACGCAGCAGAACGCCTCCAGCTCCGAAGAACTGGCCGCCACGGCAGAGGAAATGAGCGGGCAGGCCGAGCAGCTGCAGCAGGCCGTGTCCTTCTTCCGGGTGCAAGGCGGCGAGCGGCGCCCGCCCGCGCGGCGCGCCCCGGTGCCGGTGCGCGGCCGCGCCGCCGCGCCCAGCGCGCGCACGCTGGTGATGGAGGCCGAGCCGGACGACAGCAACTTCGTGCGCTTCTAAGCGTTTCCAGGCGTTTCCAGGCGTTGCTTGGGGGGGCGCTTGCGCTTGCGCCCCGTATGTCCTAGCATGGCCGCCTCACCGAACCGGAGGAAGCGGCCATGGCCATCACCATCTACCACAACAACGCTTGCAGCAACTCGCGCGGCGCGCTGGCGCTGATACGCGAAAGCGGCGTCGAACCCGAGATCATCGACTACCTGAACGCGCCGCCGTCGCGCGCGCGGCTGCAAGAGCTGATCGCCCAGGCCGGCCTGACCGTGCGCGGCGCCATGCGCGACAAGGGCGAGCTGTACGACCAGCTCGGCCTGGCCGACGCCAGCCTCAGCGACGACGCCCTGCTGGACGCCATGATGGCCCACCCCGCGCTGATCAACCGCCCCTTCGTCGTCACCGACAAAGGCGTGCGCCTGTGCCGTCCCCCCGCCCTGGTCTACGAAATCCTGTAAGCAACAAAAAATGGGGTCAGGGTTAATTATTCGGGAAATGTTTCCTGAATAATTAACCCTGACCCCGTTTTCGGGGGGTGTTTCTTAGTGGGTGCGGTCGACGGCGAAGCGGGCCAGTTGCAGCAGGGCGTCTTTGTAGACGCTGGCGGGCAGGCCGGCGACCGCGGCGGCGGCGCGCTCGGCGGCCACTTCGGCGGCGCGGCGGGTGTAGTCCAGCGCGCCGCTGCCGGTGATGGCGGCCAATATCGTGTCGAAGTGCTGTTCGTCGCCGTTTTCGATGCAGGAGCGCACCAGCTGGCGCTGCTCGGGCGTGCCGTGGCTCATCAGCCAGATCAGCGGCAGCGTGGGCTTGCCTTCGCGCAGGTCGTCGCCGACGTTCTTGCCGATTTCGGCGGCGTCGCCGGCGTAGTCGAGCACGTCGTCGATCAGCTGGAAGGCGGTGCCCAGCGAGCGGCCGTATTCGCCGGCGGCGGCGATCTGCTCGTCATTGGCGCCGGAGATCAGCGCGCCCAGCTCGGCGGCCGCTTCGAACAGCTTGGCGGTCTTGGAGCGGATCACTTGCAGGTAGCGCTCTTCGCTCACGTCCGGGTCGTGCATATTCAGCAGCTGCAGCACTTCGCCTTCGGCGATCACGTTGGTGGCGTCCGACAGGATCTGCATCACGCGCATGCTGTTGAGCGAGACCATCATCTGGAAGGCGCGCGAGTACAGGAAGTCGCCCACCAGCACCGAGGCGGCGTTGCCGAACAGGGCGTTGGCGGTGGCGCGCCCGCGGCGCAGCGACGATTCGTCCACCACGTCGTCGTGCAGCAGGGTGGCGGTGTGGATGAATTCCACCACCGCCGCCAGCTCGTGGTGCGCCACGCCCTTGTAGGAATAGGCGTTGGCCACCAGCAAGACGAGCACGGGACGGATGCGCTTGCCGCCGGCGCTGATGATGTATTCCGCAATCTGGTTAACCAGCGGCACCTCGGAGTGCAAACGCTGGCGGATCACCGTGTTCACCGCGTCCATGTCGGCGGCGATGGTTTGGGTGATGGTGTTGGAGTTGGCGTGTTGGGTAGCGGCAGACAAGGCAAACCTGCAAGGGTGAGTGAAGTGCCGCGATTATACGACATGCCCCGGCTGTGGTGGCGATTGCCATAGGCGATGTCGGCTTGGCAACCCCGGCGCGCGCCGCGCCGCGTAATATTGCCGACATACCATGCTCGCCGGGAATTTGGAATACTCTTTGACGCAAATTTTCAGTTTGTGTATAATCGCAGGTTCTCCCCGTTCCACACTGTTGTTCTGCGGTACGCAGCGGAGGATTCTTTTAACATTTGATGAGGTTTCAAATCATGTACGCGGTCATAAAAACCGGTGGCAAACAGTATAAAGTTGTCGCTGGCGAAAAACTCAAAGTAGAACAGATACCTGCTGACATTGGTTCCGAACTCACCATCGATCAAGTACTCGCAGTAGGCGAAGGCGAAGCCATCAAGTTCGGCACGCCACTCGTCTCGGGTGCAACGGTTCAGGTGAAAGTAGTTTCCCAAGGTCGTCACGACAAGGTCAAGATCTTCAAGATGCGTCGTCGTAAGCACTACCAGAAGCATCAGGGCCATCGCCAGAACTACACCGAAATCCAGATCGTTTCGATCAACGGCTAATCGTCGTCTTTAATTTACAGCTAATTTAGGAGCTAATAAATGGCACACAAAAAAGGCGGCGGCACTACCCGCAACGGCCGTGACTCAGAATCAAAACGCCTCGGCGTTAAAGTGTACGGCGGCCAGTCGATCAACGCTGGCGGCATCATCATTCGTCAACGCGGCACCCCAGTGCGCGCCGGCGAAGGCGTTGGTACCGGCAAGGACCACACCCTGTTCGCCCTGGTGGACGGCAAGGTGAAGTTCGTTGTCAAAGGCCCGAACTCGCACCAGTTCGTGACCGTAGTAGCAGCGTAATTCTGCGCTACAACGCAAAGTAAGGCGCAAGCCTTCAATCGAAAGGCTCTGCCAACGGTAGAGCCTTTTTAGTTTTATGGCGGCACATTATGAAGTTTATCGACGAAGCACGAATTGAAGTCATCGCCGGCAGCGGCGGCAACGGCTGCGCCTCTTTCTGCCGGGAGAAGTTCCGCCCGTTCGGCGGCCCTGACGGCGGCGACGGCGGCAAAGGCGGCTCCATCTGGGCCATCGCCGACCGCAACGTCAATACCCTGGTGGACTACCGCTATTCGAAAGTGCACCGCGCCAAGGATGGCGAATCGGGCCGCGGCTCGGACTGCTACGGCAAGGGCGCCGATGACATCTACCTGCGCATGCCGGTGGGCACCCTGATCATCGACGAAGTCAACGGCGACATCATCGCCGACATGACCGAGCACGGCCAGACTGAACTGCTGGCGCTGGGCGGCGAGGGCGGCTGGGGCAATATCCACTTCAAGACGTCGACGAACCGTGCGCCGCGCCAGAAGACCGAAGGCAAGGAAGGCGTACGCCGCGAGCTGCGCCTGGAATTGAAAGTGCTGGCCGACGTCGGCCTGCTGGGCATGCCGAACGCCGGCAAGTCCACCTTCATCACGGCCGTGTCCAACGCCAAGCCGAAAATTGCCGATTACCCGTTCACGACGCTGCACCCGAACCTGGGCGTGGTACGCGTGTCGCATGAAAAATCCTTCGTCATCGCCGACATTCCCGGCCTGATCGAGGGCGCCGCCGAGGGCGCCGGCCTGGGCCACCAGTTCCTGCGCCACCTGTCGCGCACCGGCCTGCTGCTGCACATCGTGGACCTGGCCCCGTTCGAGGAAACCGTCGATCCGGTCAAGGAAGCGAAAGCCCTGGTCAAGGAACTGAAGAAGTACGACGAGGCGCTGGTGGACAAGCCGCGCTGGCTGGTGCTCAACAAGGTGGACGTGATTCCGGAAGGCGAGCGCGCCAAGCGGGTCAAGGACTTCGTCAAGAAGTTCGGCTTCAAGGGACCGGTGTTCGAGATCTCCGCCCTGAGCCACGAAGGCACGCAGGAACTGGTCAACGCCATCTACAAGCATCTGGAGCAGGTCAAGCACAGCGAACAGCGTGCCGAAGAGACCCAGATGACCGAAGAGGCGCGCGGCATTTCCTCGATCGATCCGGACGATCCGCGCTTCAAGATCCTGGAATAAGGTCCTTGATTAAGTTTCAGTAGCTCGCAATAACTCTGCAACACCGGCATAATCAGCTAATCGCTGATTGGCATTCCCTACAACAGTGCCAGCCCGCCACCATGGGCTGGCGCTGTCTGCGGCAAGGCAGGGCAACCCGCCCTTCGAAATCAGGCAAGCCACGACTTGGCAGCGCAGCGCGCGCCGGGATTATTGAGCATTGAGATGAGAACCGCCGCACCCATGAATTCCGTTATACAGAAATCCACCCGCATCATCATCAAAGTCGGCTCCTCGCTGGTCACCAACGACGGCCGCGGCCTGGACCACGCCGCCATCGCGCGCTGGGCCGCGCAGATCGCCGCCTTGCGCGCGCTGGGCAAGGAGGTGGTGCTGGTCAGCTCGGGCGCCATCGCCGAGGGCATGCTGCGCCTGGGCTTCGAGGCGCGCCCGACCGACATCCACGAACTGCAGGCCTGCGCCGCCGTCGGCCAGATGGGCCTGGCGCAGATCTATGAAACCAGCTTCCGCGCGCACCAGCTGGGCACGGCGCAGGTGCTGCTGACGCACGCCGACCTGGCCGACCGCGAACGCTACCTGAACGCGCGCTCCACCCTGACCACCTTGCTGCGCCTGGGCGTGGTGCCCATCATTAACGAGAACGACACGGTGGTCACCGACGAGATCAAGTTCGGCGACAACGACACCTTGGGCGCGCTGGTGGCCAACCTGATCGAGGCCGACGCGCTGATCATCCTGACCGACCAGCGCGGCCTGTACAGCGCGGACCCGCGCAAGGACCCGGCCGCCTACCTGATCGAGCAGGGCCGCGCGGGCGACCCGGCGCTGGAAGCGATGGCCGGCGGCGCCGGCTCGGCGCTGGGACGCGGCGGCATGCTGACCAAGATCCTGGCGGCCAAGCGCGCCGCCAAGTCCGGCGCGCACACGGTGATCGCGTTCGGGCGCGAGGAGAACGTGCTGACGCGGCTGGCGAACGGCGAGGCGATCGGCACCGAGCTGGCCGCGCAGACCGGCCACCTGACTGCGCGCAAGCAGTGGATGGCCGACCACCTGCACACGGCCGGCCAGGTGGTGCTGGACGCGGGCGCGGTGCAGAAGCTGAGCAAGGAAGGCAAGTCGCTGCTGCCGATCGGCGTAATCGACGTGAAGGGCGAGTTCGGGCGCGGCGCGGTCATTACCTGCGTGGCCGAGGACGGCAGCGCGGTGGCGCGCGGGCTGTCGAACTACAGCAGCGCGGAAGCGCGCAAGATCAAGCGCAAGCCGTCGGCCGAGATCGAGTCCGTGCTGGGCTACCTCGAAGGCCACGAGCTGATCCACCGCGATAATATGGTCTTGCTGTGAGACGGCGGGTTACGCGCTGCGCGCTCGGCGCGCCCCGCTAACCCGCCGTCACCGCCGTTACACGCCGTCGGGGATCGGGGTCTTGGCCTTGTATTCGCACAGGTCGGCGATGATGCAGTTCCAGCACTGGGGCTTGCGCGCCAGGCAGGTGTAGCGGCCGTGCAGGATCAGCCAGTGGTGGGCGTCCAGCAAAAACTCCTTCGGCACGAACTTCATCAGCTTTTCTTCGACGATGTCGACGTTCTTGCCCGGCGCGATGCCGGTGCGGTTGGACACGCGGAAGATGTGCGTGTCCACCGCCATGGCGATCTCGCCGAACGCGGTGTTGAGCACCACGTTGGCGGTCTTGCGGCCCACGCCCGGCAGCTCCACCAGTTCTTCGCGCGTGCGCGGCACTTCGCCGCCGTGCTTGTCGATCAGGATCTGGCAGGTGGCCAGCACGTTCTTGGCCTTGGTCTTGTACAGGCCGATGGTCTTGATGTAGTCGGTCAGCTCGTCCAGGCCCAGGTCCAGCATGGCTTGCGGCGTGTTGGCCACCGGGTACAGCCGCCGCGTGGCCTTGTTCACGCCGATGTCGGTGGCTTGCGCCGACAGCAGCACGGCAATCAGCAGCTCGAACGGCGTACTGTATTCCAGCTCGGTCTTGGGGGAGGGATTGGCCGCGCGCAGGCGGCTGAAGATTTCGTGGCGCTTAGCGGCGTTCATTCGTTGCGTTCATTCTGGTTTCTCGTTCTTGGCCGCTTCGGCCTTCAGGCGCGCGCGCTCCATGGCGGCGGCGATGATTGCGCGCTTGCGTTCTTTCTCCGCTTCGCCGGCCGCCGTGCCCGGATCGAGCGCTTCCACCGCTTTCATTTTCTCGGCCGCCTTGGCCGCCAGGCGCGCGTCGTTTTCTTCGCGTTCGCGCTGCAGGCGCATGGTGCGGAAGTCGTGCCGTTCGCGCGCGGCGTTGGCGTCGGCCTGCGACCACGCTTGCCAGCCGGTCGCTTCCGTTACGGGGTACATGACGATGCAGTCCACCGGGCACGGGTGCACGCACAGGTCGCAGCCGGTGCACAGCTCGGGCACCACCGTGTGCATCAGCTTGGCCGCGCCGACGATGGCGTCCACCGGGCAGGCCTGGATGCACAGCGTGCAGCCTATGCACAGCGATTCGTCGATGTAGGCCACGGCGCGCGGGCGCTCCAGGCCGTTGACCGGGTTGAGCGGGATGACGGGATAGCCGGTGACGGAGGACAGGCGTGCGATGCCCTCCGCGCCGCCCGGCGGGCACTGGTTGATGCCCGCGTTGCCGGCGGCAATCGCTTCGGCGTAGGGGCGGCAGCCGTTGTAGCCGCACTTGGTGCACTGCGTCTGCGGCAGGACGTCTTCAATGCGGTCGGCGAGGGAGGGGAGCGCGGTGTCGGGCACGGCAATGTCGGTGGCGATGAATATGCCATTATATCTGCGCGCGGCGCGGAATAAAAAATCCCCGGACGGGCCGGGGATCTGTGCGCTGCCTTATCCGTGCTTGCGGATGAATTCGCTGATCTTGGGACAGACCACCTCGCGCCAGCGACGGCCCGAGAAGATGCCGTAGTGGCCGGCGCCCGGCGCCACGAAGTCCTGCTGCATGTCGGCCGGGATGTTGGCGCACAGCTCGTGCGCGGCCTGGGTCTGGCCGGCACCGGAGATGTCGTCCAGCTCGCCTTCCACGGTGAACAGCGCCACATTGGTGATGTCCTGCGGACGCACCAGCTGGCCGCCCACTTTCCACGTGCCCTGCGGCAGCGAGAAGTCCTGGAACACGGTCTTGATGGTGTCCAGGTAGTACTCGGCCGGCATGTCCAGCACGGCGTTGTACTCGTCGTAGAACTTGCGGTGGCTTTCCGCCGGCTCGTCGTCGCCCGTCACCAGATGCATGTAGAACTCGCGGTGGCTCTGCGCGTGGCGGCCCGGGTTCATGGCGATGAAGCCGGCGTGCTGCAGGAAGCCCGGATAGACTTTGCGGCCAAAGCCGGGGTAGTTCGGCGGCACCGCGTAGATGACGGTGTTTTCAAACCACGAGAATTTCTTCTCGGTGGCCAGGTTGTTCACGGCCGTGGGCGATTTGCGCGGGTCGATCGGGCCGCCCATCATGGTCATGGTCTTCGGCAGCTTCGGGTCCTTGGCGGACGCCATCAGCGAGATGGCGGCCAGCACCGGCACGGTCGGCTGGCACACGGAAATCACGTGCAGGTCCGGCCCCAGGTGGCGGATGAATTCCTGCACATAGAAGATGTAGTCGTCCAGGTGGAAGGGGCCGGCCGACAGCGGCACCATGCGCGCGTCGGTCCAGTCGGTAATGTAGACGTCCTGCTCGTGCAGCAGCGCCGATACGGTGTCGCGCAGCAGCGTGGAGTGGTGGCCCGACAGCGGCGCCACCAGCAGCACGGTGGGATGCTTGAGCGCGCGGTTTTCCTTGTCGCTCAGGTCTTTCTTGAAATGGATCAGGCGGCAGAACGGCTTGTTGATCACCACGTGCTCAACGATGCGGGTTTCCTTGCCGTTGACGGTAACGCTATCAATGCCGAACGCCGGTTTTTCGTATTCTTTGCCTAAACGGTACATCAGCTCGTAACCTGCTGCGATCCTCTGCGAAAAGGGCGTGTGCGCCAGAGGAGAGACTGGGTTGCTGAACAGTTTGGAAGACGCATCGGCCCATTGCATCAGGGGAGTCAGGAACGTGCGTTGCATTTCGTGCAGTTGGTAAAGCATAAATATTCCTGTTAACGATGGGAAATCATGAACCCATTATAGGATATTTGCCCATGACGTAAAGCATTTTGCCGTAACCATGGGCAAGAGCGACCGCGCACCGCGCTGACCATGGGTACTAAGATAATACTGGACCGGAAACAAAAAAAGCAGCGTTTCCGCTGCTTTTGTGTAGGACGTGTCTGAGATTACCGCACCAGCAGGTGCAGTTTGTCCTGGACGTCTTTGAACTGCTCCGCTTCCGGCAGGGCGGCCTTGGTCTTGGTGATGGAAGGCCAGTGCGTCAGCTCGGCGTTGATCTTGATGAACTGGACCTGGTTGGCCGGCACGTCTTCCTCGGCGAAGATGGCGTTCACTGGGCATTCGGCAACGCAGACTGCGCAATCGATGCACTCGTCCGGATCGATAACCAGGAAGTTCGGGCCTTCGCGGAAGCAATCTACCGGGCAAACATCGACGCAGTCGGTGTAACGGCAGCTGATGCAAGATTCGGTAACTACGTGGGTCATGACAGTCCTATCTATGTTGGTCGACTACAGCAAAGCACTGTATTTTAAGGTAATTTGCGCGCCGCCACAATTCGCAGGCGGTTTGGCCTTAGATACTATGCGCATAAGCAAATGCGTCCCGTCTATTTCGCCGGCTGCGAAATAGACGGGAAGCGTCAGCCGCCGTTGCGCGCCGCATAGCCCTGGCACCAGCGCGCCAGCTCGGCGCGTTCCTGGTCGAGCGCGTCCTCCAGCTCGAAGTACTGGGCGTTGTTCATGGTGCCGCAGCAGGCGCGGCGGTCCTGCGGCACGCCGGGCTGGTCTTCCACGTCGGGCGCCAACTCGGCTGGCGCGGCCGTCCCGCCGTTGCCGGTCGGTCCCTGGCCTTGTCCCTGGTCCTGCGCCGCAGGGGCGATAACCACCTCGCGCATGCTGAAGCGGTTGCGGATGAAGTTCCCGTACTCGGCCGGCTTGCCGTCCTCGGCCACGATGCGCAGCATCTGGTTCACCACGTGGGCGTAGCTGGCGGCGTGGTCGGGCGCGGCCATCAGCGCGCGCAGCACCAGGCCGCACAGGTATTCGCCCACGCGGTGCAGCATGGCGGCGTCGTCCTGCAAGCCGGGCTGGCGTTCGTGGGCGAACATGTCGGCCAGGATGTCGTAGACGGCGCCGGTAAACACCTGCGAAATGGCATGCACCTCGTTGCCGGCCTCGGATAGCTTGAGGTCGTTGTCGGCGTTGCGCAGGCCGTTGGGGCGGCCCAGCGCCAGGCCGAACTGTTCGGCCATGTCGGCCAGGAAGGTCTTGTCGTGCAGGTCGGCCTTGGTCTGGGCGATAACGGCCTCGGTCTGGTCCAGCTGCGACAGGGTGAGGAAGATGGCGGTCAGGTCGCCGAAGGATTCGTGCAGGCCGCCGGTCTGCGGCGGGTTGTTGTTGAGCAGCCAGCGCGGCTTCAGGCCGTCCAGCACCGCGTGGCCGGTCTCGTGCGCCACGATGTCGAAGGAGCGGCAGGTAT
The DNA here is from genome assembly GCF_042693265.1 of Pseudoduganella sp. UC29_71. NCBI lineage: Bacteria > Pseudomonadati > Pseudomonadota > Betaproteobacteria > Burkholderiales > Oxalobacteraceae > Pseudoduganella > Pseudoduganella sp. UC29_71. The sequence goes on from NZ_CP170549.1 coordinate 462,839, forward strand.
ACATGCGCTCGTCGGCGCCGTTGGGCACAAAGTCGCCGAACTTCAGGGCGCGTTCGTCGCGGCTGTAGTAGGCATTCATCACGTCCGGCAGGCCGTGCGGGAAGTCTGCAGCGGCTTGGTGTCGCTGGCGCTGTTCCACTGCCATGGCAGCGGCGCCGCCTCGCCGCCGCTGGCCAGCGCGCGCTGGTACATGGTCAGCGTCTGGCGCACCACGGCGAAGGTGTGCACCGCGTCGAACTGGTCGGTGTTGGGCTGCATGATGAAGTCGCCAAAGGCGTTCGGGCTGACCGGCAGGATGCCGGGCGCGCCGCTGGCGATGCGGGCGTCGCGCGGGCCTTCCAGGATCACGCCGGGCAGGAAGGTCTTGCGCGTGCCCAGCTCCGTTACCGAGGGGTCCTGCTTCCAGATCAGCACGCGCGAACCGGCCGGAAAGGCGGCCGCGGCCAGGCCGTTGGTGCTGCGGCAGGGCCGGCCCGGCTGCATGGTGGCCTGGGCCGCCTTGCGGTGCACGCGGTAGGGCGCGGACGGGGTGGGCACGTAGCTGACCGGCAGCTTGTTGGCCGGGGTCAGCAGGGTTTCGATCACTTCGGATTCCATATCGCCTCCAAGTCGAAGCGGCGGCGGCCGAATGCCGCGCCGAATACAGAGTGTGGCCCGGCGCGCGCCGCCACCGTTTGCGTTTGCTCAAAGCCACTGCGCTGCGCCGCCCCGGCCACCCGCTGGCCGCGCTGTCGTACAATGCCCGCTGGCATCGGCATAGAGGAGACAGCGTGGCACCCGGCATCATTGAAATCATCGGCGCGGCCCTGTTTGCCGTGGCCATCGTGCATACCTTTTCAACCAAGCTGTTCGAGCGGCTGGCGCACGCGCGCCCGGCCCACGCCGGGCTGTGGCACCTGCTGGGCGAAGTGGAGGTGGTGTTCGGCTTCTGGGCGCTGGTGCTGGTGCTGTGCCTGTTCGCGCTGCAGGGTCGGGACAGCGCCATTGCCTACCTGGACGGGCGCAACTTCACCGAGCCGCTGTTCGTGTTCGTCATCATGGTGATCGCCGCGACGCGCCCCATCCTGCAGAGCACGGCCGCCGCGGTTGGCCTGCTGGCGCGCGCACTGCCGCTGCCGGGCAGCATGGGGCCGTACATCGTGATCCTGGCGGTGGTGCCGCTGCTGGGCTCCTTCATCACCGAGCCGGCCGCCATGACCTTGGGCGCGCTGATACTGGCGCGCCGCATTTTCGCCGCCGGCATTTCGCCGCGCCTGCAGTACGCCACGCTGGGCGTACTGTTCGTCAACGTCTCCATCGGCGGCACGCTGACGCCGTTTGCCGCGCCGCCGGTGCTGATGGTGGCGGCCAAGTGGAACTGGGACATGGCGTATATGCTCAGCCACATCGGCTGGAAGGCTGCCGTGGCGGTCGGTTTCAACGCCGTGGCCGCCGCGCTGCTGTTTGCGCGCGAGCTGGGCCGGCTGGACGATCCGAGCGACGGCATCGGCCCGGGCGAAGTGAAGGAGGCACCGGTGCCGCTGCCGCTGGTGCTGGTGCACGTGCTGTTCCTGGCCGGCGTGGTGGTGTTCTCGCACCATCCGGCGGTGTTCATGGGCCTGTTCCTGTTCTTCCTCGGCGTGGCGCACGCCTACGAGCGCCACCAGGACCGCCTGATGCTGCGCGAAGGTTTGATGGTGGCCTTCTTCCTGGCCGGGCTGGTGGTGCTGGGCGGGCAGCAGCAGTGGTGGCTGCAAAGAGGTGTTGATGAGCATGAGCAGCCAGGCCGTCTACTATGGCGCGACGGCGCTGACGGCGGTCACCGACAACGCGGCGCTGACCTACCTGGGTTCGCTGGTGGAGGGGCTGAGCGAGGACTTCAAGTACGCGCTGGTGACAGGCGCCGTCACCGGCGGCGGCCTGACGGTGATCGCCAACGCGCCCAATCCGGCCGGCATGGCGCTGCTCAAGCGCTACTTCGGCGACGGCTGCGTCAGTCCGCTGGGCCTGTTCCTCGGCGCCCTGCCGCCGACCATGACCGCCATCGCGGCCTTCCGCCTGCTGTAAAATGGCGCCCGCCCCAGATTAAGGAGAGGATATTCGTGGCAGACATCAATATCGTTCAGGAACACAGCCTGACGCCCGAAAAAAGCCCGCGACGCGGCGCAGAAGGTCGCTGAGAAGCTGGCCGAGGAGTTCGACCTGGCCTATGAGTGGGACGGCGACGTGCTGCGCTTCGAGCGCAGCGGCGTGAACGGCACGCTGACGCTGACCAGGCACAAGGCGGAAATGTTCATCAAGCTGGGCTTTTTGTTCGGCGCCTTTGCGCCCGTCATCCAGGCCAAGGCCACCGAGAAGATGGCCAAGATCTTCGGCGGCGCCAAGGCTGCCTGATAAAAAGGCTGCCTGATAAAACAAAGCCCGCTGCGAGCGGGCTTTGTTTTTATGCGTCCTTCAGTTCTTCGATCAGGTCGATGTACTGCTGCCTGGCCTCGTCCTGCGCGGTGCCTTTCAGGGCAGCCCAGGCGTCGTACTTGGCGCGGCCCACCATGTCGGTGAAGCCCGGACGCGAGCCTTCCACGTCGCCGGCCGAACCCTGCTTGAACAGCGCATAGATCTTCAGCAGGGTCATATTGTCCGGACGCTCCGGAAGGTTTTTCGAATCGGCCATCGCTTGGTCGAATTGTTCTTGCAGACTCATAAACTCTCCTAGAGTAATATCACTAAAGTAACTTTGCGCACGTCCGTGCCGGAAGCCACATAATACAAAAATTATGCTGCGCCGGTGCGGTTGGCCCGAAAACTATAGAGGAGAAATTCAAATATGCTGTCTCATGCCTTGTCGGCGCTCGGCCGCAGAAAAATGTCCACGGTGGATACCGCCTGGCTGCGCATGGATTCCGAAGGAAACCAGATGATGATCGTCGGCGTGGCCATGATGGCCGAGCCGATCGGCGTGGCGGGGCTGAAGGACGCGCTGCAGACGCGCTTCCTGGCCTACCGCCGCTTCCGCAGCCGCGTGGTGACCGACCTGGCCGGCGCCTGGTGGGAAGAGGATGAGGTGGACCTGGACGACCACGTGGTGCACACCCGCCTGGACGACGAGGACGGCGCCTGCAACAAGGCCGCGCTGCAGCGCATGGTGGGCCTGCTGTCGCAGCAGCCGCTGGACCCGGCGCGCCCGCTGTGGCAGATGCACCTGGTGGACAACTGCATCGGCGAGGACGGCAAGGTGCGCCAGGCGCTGATCGTGCGCATCCACCACTGCATCGCCGACGGCATTGCGCTGGTGGGCGTGTTCATGTCCATGTTCGGCCAGCATCCGGACGAGCAGCCGGTGCAGCCGCCGGCGGCCGCCGTGGCCGAAGCGGAGGCCAATCCCTGGGAGCAGATCCTCAATCCCATCACCGCCGCCAGCGTCAAGACCATAGACCTGTCCTCGTCGGTGCTGCTCAAATCGATGAGCATGTGGGCTGACCTGGACAAAGTGGCGGGCCGCGTGGCGGCCGTGGGCCAGACCGCCGCCCAGCTGACCACGGATGCCGTCAAGCTCACGACCATGGCCGATGACAGCGCCACCCGCCTGAAGGGCAAGCCGAACGGCAAGAAGCACGTGTCGTGGAGCGAGCCGCTGCCGCTGGACGAGATCAAGGCGGTCAGCAAGGCCTATGGCTGCTCGGTGAACGACGTGCTGATGGCCAGCGTGGCCGGCGCCATCCGCGCCTACCTGAAGGACTGCGGCGACACCGTGGCGGGCGACTGCGAAGTGCGCGTGATGGTGCCGGTCAACCTGCGCAAGGCCAGCCGCCAGCAGCGCCTGGGCAATGCCTTCGGCCTGGTGCCGCTGGTGCTGCCGGTGGGGCTGGCCGATCCGGTGGCGCGGCTGGAGGAGGTCAAGCGGCGCATGACGGAACTGAAGGGCAGCTACACGGCGCTGGTGGCCATGTCGGTGCTGGGCGTGCTGGGCGCTTCGCCGAAACAGGTGCAAAACGAGATCCAGAACTTCTTCGCGCGCAAGGCCACCGCCGTGATGAGCAATGTGCCGGGGCCGCAAACGCCGCTGTACCTGGCCGGCAGCCGCCTGGACCAGATCATGTTCTGGGTGCCGCAGTCGGGCGATATCGGGGTGGGGGTATCCATTTTGTCCTACAACGGCGGGGTGCAGTTCGGCATCGTGACCGACGACGCGCTGGTGAAGGACCCGGACAACATCATCCGCCGCTTCGCGCCCGAGTTCGAAAAACTGGTGCTGCTGGCGCTGATGGACGGCTGCGCGTAAACGGTGCAGGCAAGGGGGCGGGCAAAGGTGCGGGCAAAAAAATGGCCGGGCTTGGCCCGGCCTGCAACCCAATCACCGAAGTGATTACTTCTTCTTGGTTGGGTTCACTGCCGCTTTCAGGGTGGCGCCAGCGGAGAATTTCGGGGTCTTGGACGCGGCGATCTTGATCGCTTCGCCGGTTGCAGGATTGCGGCCTTTACGAGCTGCGCGCTTGGCGACGGAGAAGGTGCCGAAGCCGGTGATGCCGACCGTGTCGCCCTTTTTCAGACGCTCGGTAACGATGGCAATCAGAGTGTTCACTGCATCGTTGGCTGCTGCGCCCGACATCTCGGTACGCTTAGCAAATTCTGCAATCAGTTCGCCTTTTTTCATTACTACCTCCTTGGTTAATAGAGCGCGCAGATTAGCACATAATTATTGCTTGGGGTAAGAATCTGCTGACAGAATTTTTAAAGTAAGCCATACGGGCGTTGGCTTGCGTCGATTTTGTGCCACGCCTGCTACCCCTGCCGCGTCTCTGGGGGTATGATCGGAACTAGCGAGGAACCGTATGATGAGCTTTTCCGACGACATCCTGATGGCTTACGCCGACGGCGAACTGGACCAGGCAACCCGGCAGGCCGTGGAGGCAGCCGTGCTGCGCGACGCGGCCTTGGCGCAGCGCCTGGCGCACTTCCAGGCGGCGCGGCGGCGCATGGCCGGGCCGCGCCGCGGCGCCACCGTGGTGCAGCTGGCGGCCGTGCGCGCTACCCGCGCCGCCAGCCAGCAGGCCGCGCGCAAGGCGCGCAAGGGCTGGCGCTGGTCGTGGATGGAGTGGGGCGCGCTGGCCGCCGTGCTGGCGGTGGGCGTGGTGGCGGGCAAGTTCGGCCTGGCCGACTGGCAGCCGGACCCGCAGGCGCCGCCCGGCGTGGCCTGGCGCGACGGCGCGCTGGTGGCGCAGGGCAGGCTGGCGCTGGCGCTGGACCAGGCGCCGTCCGGCGCGGGCGGGGTGTACGGCGGCAGCGTGCGCATCGTGGCCAGCTTCGTGGCGGCCGACGGCGCGTATTGCCGCAGCTTCAGCGCCAATAGTGCTCATGGGAGTGCGGCAGGCACGGGGCAGGGCGCGGGACAGGGAAATCAGGAATTGGCGGGGCTGGCCTGCAAGGGCGCGGCCGGATGGAAGCTGGCGGTGCTGGTACAGAGTCCGGCGGCCGGCGACAAGCCGGCGCGGACCGAATTGCCTGCGGCGGTGCAGGCGGTGGCGGAGCAGCGCAGCAGCGGGGCGCTGCTCGACGCGGCGGCCGAGCAGGAAGCCATGCAGCGCGGCTGGCTGCGCTGATGGCGGCGCTGATGGCGGGTTAGCGGGGCGCGCCGAGCGCAGCGTAATCCGCCGCAGCGAGCCGCAGTATTAAACGCCCAGCAGCTCGACTTCGAAGATCAGCGTAGCGTTCGGCGGGATCACGCCGCCGGCGCCGCGCGCGCCGTAGCCCAGGTCGGCCGGGATGGTCAGCACGCGGGTGCCGCCGATTTTCATGCCTTGCACGCCTTCGTCCCAGCCGCGGATCACCATGCCGGCGCCCAGGGCGAACTCGAACGGGTCGTTGCGGTCCTTGCTGGAATCGAACTTGGAACCCTTGCTGCCGTCGTCGTTGCGCAGCCAGCCGGTGTAGTGCACGGTGACGTTCTGGCCGGCTTTCGCTTCGGCGCCTTCGCCGACCTTGACGTCGTCGTATTGCAGGCCGGATGGGGTGGTAATAGTGGACATAATCTTCCTTTTGTTTGTTAGGTTAGCCATTTATTGTAGTCTGTGCCGCGCATCGGCGCTATTCCCCAGCATAATTGTCGCCAATTCCCCTTACACGGCTGCGGTTTGCACTTAGAATAGTGTTTTGCTCTTCAGAAGCGATTCACGTCATGTTCCGCAGTCTCCGCCGCATCATCCTTTCCAGTGTCTGCCTGGTTTCCGCCCTCAGCTCGGCGCAAGCGAACGTGGTTGTCGTGCTCAATTCGCGCGACGCCACCGTCCAGTTGCTGGACCAGTCCAGCTACAAGACCCTGTCCACTTTCCCCGTCGGCAAAGAGCCGCACCACCTGATGGCCACGCCGGACAACAAGTCCCTGATCGTGGCCAGCTCGGTGGGCAACGAGCTGGTGTTCCTGGACCCGAAGACGGGCCAGGTCCAGCGCACCATCAAGGACATCCTCGATCCTTACCAGATCGGCTTCTCGCCGGACCAGAAATGGTTCGTGGTGACGTCGCTGCGCCTGGACCGGGTCGATATCTACAAGTACGACGGCAAGACCTTCACGTTGTCCAAGCGCCTGCCGCTGCCCAAGCTGCCCAGCCACATCGCCTTCGACGCGGCCAGCAGCATGGCCTTCATCACCCAGCAGGGCAGCGACCAGATCAGCTGCATCGACCTGAAAACCCAGCAGATCAAGTGGACCATGCCGGTTGGCAAGCTGCCGGCCGGGATTTCGATGACGCCGGACGACAAGAACCTGCTGGTCGGCATCATGGGCAGCGACTACGTGGAAGTGATCGACTGGAAGACCCAGAAGACGGTCAAGAAGATCAAGGCCGGCAACGGCACCCACAACTTCCGCGCGCTGGGCGACGGCCGCCTGACCTATGTGTCGAACCGCGTGTCGAACACCATCAACATCATCGACCAGAAGACGCTGGAGAACGTCGGCACGATCAACGTGCCGGGCGGCCCGGACTGCATGGAGATCACCGACGACAAGAAGACCATGTGGGTCACGCTGCGCTGGATCAAGAAGGTGGCGGTGGTCGACCTGGCCACGCGCAAGGTGGTCAAGCTGATCCCGGTCGGCCGCTCGCCGCACGGCGTGTTCTTTGCCAATTCCTCGCCGCGCGTTTGAGCACGCCATGAGCGGCCCGCTGCTATCGGGCGGCGCTGCCGCCTTCGCTGCCCTGGCGGCCCTGGCATGCGCGGCCGCCGCGCCGGCCGGGGCGGCCGCGCCTGCGGCCGGGTGCCGCGGCACCGTCTACCTCACCTTCGATACCGGCAGCCAGTCGCAGGCCGAGCTGATCGCGCAAACCCTGAACAAGCACCAGATCAAGGCCACCTTCTTCCTCGCCAACGAGAAGACGGTGCGCGGCGACTACGCGCTGGACCCATCCTGGGCACCGTTCTGGAAGGCGCGCGCGGCCGAAGGCCACGCTTTCGGCTCGCACACCTTCGACCATGTGTATTGGCTGAAAGACGCGCCCGACGGCCGCCTGCAGGTCAAGCCGCAATTCGGCGCGGCCGCCGGCAAGGTGCAGAACTGGACGCCGGCCCAGTACTGCGAAGAGATCAAGCGGGTCGACAACCGCTTCCACGAACTGACGGGCAAGCACCTGGACCCGATCTGGCGCGCCCCCGGCGGCAAGACCTCGCCGCGTTCGCTGGCCGCCGCCAGCGCTTGCGGCTACGCGCACGTGGGCTGGGCCAAGGCCGGCTTCTCGGGCGACGAGCTGTCCAGCAGCGCCTGGCCGAATGCGGTATTGTTGGAGAAATCGCTGCGCGAGCTGCGCGGCGGCGACATCTTCATGGCCCACATGGGCATCTGGTCGCGCAAGGACCCGTGGGCACCGGCCAACCTGGAACCGCTGATCGCGGGCCTGAAGCAGAAAGGCTATTGCTTCGCCACGCTGCGCGAGCATCCGGACTATTCATCCCAATTCAAGCATTGAAAAGCACGATCCAAGCATGATCCAACTGTTAAGCGACTGGCTCGGCGCCGCCCAGGGCTGGCTGTTCGAGACCGTGATCCAGCCCATCCTGTTCTACGGCGGCCTGGGCGACATTACCGAGGAAGCCTTCGAAGGCACCGAATGGCTGCTGATCGGCCTGGCCGAGCTGGTGCTGCTGTTCCTGGTGCTGCGTCCGCTGGAAGCGCTGATCCCGGTGCACAAGTTCACCGACCCGCGCGCGCGCTGGAACGACTTCATCTACACCGTGCTGCACCGCCTCGGCCTGTTCACCGTCGTGATCTTCTTCACGCTCGACCCGCTGCTGGATCACCTGAACGCCTTGCTGCGGCTGGAAGACGTGCGTCCCTTCAACCTGGAAAACCTGTTCCCGGACATCGGCCCGCTGGGCAGTTTCGTGCTGTACCTGCTGGTGCTGGACTTCGTCGATTACTGGTACCACCGCGCCTCGCACCAGTTCAACTGGTGGTGGGGCTTGCACAGCCTGCACCACAGCCAGATGAATATGAACCTGTGGAGCGACGACCGCAACCACGTGCTGGACGACCTGCTGCGCGACGTCGTCATGGGCCTGGTGGCCATCGGCATCGGCGTGCCGCCGGCGCAGTACGTGCTGCTGGTGTCGCTGTCGCGCATTATCCAGAGCCTGCAGCACGCCAATGTGCGCGTGCATTTCGGCGCCATCGGCGAGCGGCTGCTGGTGTCGCCGCGCTACCACCGCATGCACCACGCCATCGGCGTCGGCCACGAATCGCACGGCAAGGGCACGCTGGGCGGCTGCAATTTCGCGGTGCTGTTCCCGGTCTGGGACATGCTGTTCCGCACCGCTAACTTCACGCCCGCATTCGTCCAGACCGGCATCCGCGACCAGCTGCCGCAGACTGCGCCGGACGGCAGCGTGAGGCCGGGCCGCGAGTACGGACGCGGCTTCTGGCAGCAGCAGTGGCTGGGCCTGAAGCGCATGGTGCATAACTTTGGCAAGGAGCCGACGCAATGAGGGGTGTCATCAACGCTTACGGGCGCGCGCTGCTGTCGCAGCTGCACGGCAAGATGCTGGTGCTGAGCATTGCGCCCTTCCTGCTGTCGGTGGCGCTGTGGGCGGTGCTGCTGTATTTCTGCCTGCAGCCCATGGTCGATTACCTGCATGCCGCCTTCATCGAGCACGACCTGTTCGGCAGCAGCACCAGCTGGCTCAATGCCATCGGCCTGGGCGTGCTGAAGACCGTGGTGCCGCCCCTGATCGCCATGCTCACGCTGCTGCCGCTGATGATACTGACGGCGCTGATCTTTATCGGCGTGGCCGCCATGCCTTTCGTGGTGCGCCACGTGGGCGGGCGCCACTATCCGCAACTGGAGAAAAAGCGCGGCGGCAGCATCGCCGGCAGCGTGGCGGCCGCGCTGGGCGGCTTCGCCATCTTCGTGCTGGTGTGGTTCCTGGCGTTGCCGCTGTATTTGTTCCCGCCGGCCGCGCTGCTGGTGCAGGTGCTGCTGTGGGGCTGGCTGACGCAGCGCGTGATGACCTACGACGCATTGGCCGACTACGCCAGCGAGCAAGAGCGCGCCGAGCTGCGGCGCGCGCACCGCTGGCAGCTGATGGTGATCGGCGTGGTGTCCGGCGTGGCCGGCGCCATTCCGGGCGTGGTGTGGGTGGGCGGGGCTACCATCGCGGTGGTGTTCTTCCCCTTCCTGGCGGCAGCCTCGATCTGGCTGTACGTGCTGATATTTATCTTCACCGGTTTGTGGTTTGAGTATTATTGTCTGGAGGCGCTGCAGCAGCAGCGCGCCATGCGACCGCAATCCGACCAAACTGAATAGGGCAGGGCTATGGCTATTGGACTGATCATCATCGGCGACGAAATCCTCTCGGGCAAACGGGTCGACCAGCATTTCCCCAAAGTGGTGCAATTGCTGGCCGCGCGCGGCTTGCAGCTGGGCTGGGCCGAATACCTGGGCGACGATCCGGCGCGCATTACGGCCGCGCTCAAGCGCAGCTTCGCCAGCGGCGACATCGTGTTTTCCTGCGGCGGCATCGGCGCCACGCCGGACGACCACACGCGCCAGGCTGCGGCCGACGCGCTCGGCCTGCCGCTGGTGCTGCACGAACAGGGCAAGCAGAACATCCAGCAGCGCATCCTGCAAATGGGGCGCGAAGCGGGCCAGCCGGTGGACCTGGAGTCGGAAGAGAATCTGCACCGGCTCAAGATGGCAGAGTTCCCGGACGGCGCGGCGCTGGTGCCCAATCCCTACAACAACGTGGCCGGCTTCGCCATCCGCAACCATTACTTCGTGCCGGGCTTCCCGGTGATGGCCTGGCCGATGATTGAATGGGTGCTCGACACCCATTACGCCGACCTGTTCAACCGCGAGCCGCGCGCCGAGCACGGCACGCTGGTGTACGAGGCGGCCGAATCGGCGCTCACGCCGCTGATGGTGGCGCTGGAGGCGCAATACCCGCGCATCAAGGTATTCAGCCTGCCCAGCGTGGGCGACGCCAACACGCGCCGGCACATCGAATTGGGGGTGAAGGGCGAGCCGGGCCAGGCTGCCGAAGCGTTCGCGAAAATGTGCGCGGAGCTGGACCGCCTGCAGGTTGAGTACGTGCGCTTGTAGGACGTGGGATGACAGCGCCGTGACAGCGGGATGACAGCTCAACCGTATACGTTGTTTTTTTGCGAAAAAGCCTGAGCCCAGATCAAATAATCGGCGTACCGGCCTGTGCGTGCGGTGCCGATGTGGTGCAATGGATAGCAAGAGCAGGTATCACCGAATCATCACGGCTAAGCAATATTAAGCAATATCATGGCAAGCAACCCAGGCAATCGACGTTTCCGCAGGCCCCTCATCGTTGCGCGCGCAGTGCGCAAATTGCGCGCAGGCGCTGCAGTATTCGGCTTCAGCCGCCGCAGCCGTTTGCGGGTGGTGCCGCCGCCGCAGACCGCCGTGCTGCTGCACGCGCAGACCGCCGCGCCCGAGCCGGCCGAACCGGGCAAGCCGAAGAGCAAGCGCTCGCGCAACGCCTTCATCCTCCTGTTGCTGGTGCTGCTGTCGCTGGCCATCTGGTGGATGCTGCAGGAAATGCGCACCTCGGCCATGCAGGCCAAGTTCTTCTCCGAGCTGGCCGGCAAGGTCAGCTACAAGGTCGAACCCGGTCCCAGCAAGGCGATCCGCTACCCGCACGACAGCCCCTACGACGAGCGGCTCGGCTACGCCAACCTGCCCGACTACTCGGGCAAGCTGAAAACGCGCGACTACGAGGTGGCTGCGCAGGCGCGCTTCTCGCCCAAGATGATAGAACTGGCCGACATGGGCATCTTCGCCACCTACCGCGAGAAGACCCGCACCGGCTTGAATATCGTGGACTGCCGCGCCGAGCCGCTGTTTACCGCCAGCTACCCCGAGCGCATCTATCCCGGCTTCAAGGAAACCCCGACCGCGCTGGTGCAAAGCCTGCTGTTCATCGAGAACCGCGAGCTGCTCGACAACACCTATCCGAAGCGTAACCCGGCGGTGGAATGGGACCGGCTGAGCAAGGCGGTGCTGGAGAAATCCGTCAGCGCCGTGGCGGGCGGCCACCGCGCCGCCGGCGGCAGCACGCTGGCCACGCAGATCGAGAAGTACCGCCATTCGCCCGAGGGCCGCACCGGCTCGATGAAGGAGCAAGCTGCAGCAGATGATCTCGGCCACCCTGCGCGCCTACCAGCACGGCCCGGACACCACCGCCGTGCGGCGCCAGATCGTGGTGGACTACCTGAACACCGTGCCGCTGTCGGCCAAGCCGGGCTATGGCGAAGTGAACGGCATCGGCGACGGCATGTGGGTCTGGTACGGCCGCGACTTCAATGAAATCAACCGCCTGCTGAGCGGCAAGATGGACCAGCCGGGCAGCGCGCTGGCCTTCAAGGAAGCCCTCAGCCTGCTGATCGCGCAGCGCCGCCCCAGCTACTACCTGGGCGCCGGCGACGCCGACCTGGAAACGCTGGCCAACAGCCACCTGCGCGTGCTGGCGCAAGCCGGCATCATCACGCCGCAGCTGCGCGACGCGGCGCTCAAGGAGCGCCTGCACCCGGCCGCCGGCAACGGCCTGGCGGCGGCGCCGGACATGTCCTTCGTCGAGCGCAAGGCGTCCAACTCGGTGCGCAACCACCTGGCCAATCTGCTGGGCGACAACCGCATGTACAACCTGGACCGCCTGGACCTGAACGTGGTCAGCACGCTGGACGCGCAAGCGCAGCGCAAGGTGACGCAGGTGCTGCGCGACCTGCGCGACCCGGAGATGGCCAAGGCTGCCGGCCTGACCGGCAAGGGCATGCTGGGCAACGGCGATCCGGCCAACGTGGTGTACAGCTTCACCCTGCTGGAGAAGGGCGAGGGCACCAACTACCTGCGCCTGCAGACCGACAACTTCGACCAGCCGCTGGACATCAACGAAGGCGCCAAGCTGGACCTGGGTTCCACCGCCAAGCTGCGCACCCTGGTGACCTACCTGGACATCATCGACCAGCTGCACAAGCGCTACAAGGACATGAGCCCGGACCAGCTGCGCAAGGTGACGCTGGCGCCGCAGGACCGCCTGAGCCAGTGGGGCGTGGCCTACTTCCTCGAACACCCGAGCGACAAGCGCGACCTGCCGTCCATGCTGGCCGAGGCGATGGAGCGCAAGTACTCCGGCAACCCGGGCGAAGGCTTCTTCACCGGCGGCGGCGTGCACACTTTCGGCAACTTCTCGAAAGAGGACGATAGCCGCATCCTGACCGTGCGCGAAGCGCTGCGCCGCTCCACCAACCTGGTGTTCGTGCGCCTGATGCGCGACGTGGTGAAGTACTACATGTTCCAGGCGCCCGGCTCCTCGGCCTCGCTGCTGGCCGACGCCGACGATCCGCGCCGCGCCGAGTACCTGGCGCGCTTCGCCGACAAGGAAGGCAAGGAATTCCTGTACCGCTTCTACGCCAAGTACCGCGGCAAGCCGAAGGCGGAGCTGGACAAGATCCTGGTGTCCAGCATCCGCCCGACGCCGGTGCGGCTGGCCAATATCCACCGCACGCTGTTCCCCAACGCCACGGTGGAGCAGTTCAGCAGCTACCTGAACGACAACCTGCCGTCGCAGAACGAGATCCAGGACGACCGCGCCGCCAGGATGTACGAGCAGTACGCGATGGACAAATGGTCGCTGGCCGACCGCGGCTACCTGGCCAATGTGCACCCGCTGGAGCTGTGGCTGGTGGCCTACCTGCGCAACAACGAAAACGCCACCATGGCGCAGGCGGTGGCGGCCAGCGAGAAGGAGCGCCAGGAGGTCTACCAGTGGCTGTTCAAGACGCACCGCAAGCACGCGCAGGACAAGCGCATTGCCGGCCTGGTGGAGATGGAGAGCTTCATGGCCATCCACCGCCAGTGGAAGAAGATGGGCTACCCGTTCGAGTCGCTGGTGCCGTCCTACGCCACCACGCTGGGCGCGTCGGCCGACCGGCCGTCGGCGCTGGCCGAGATGATGGGCATTATCATCAACGGCGGCGTGCGCCAGAGCAGCCAGCGCATCACCTCGCTGCACTTCGCTTCCGGCACGCCGTATGAAACCCTGGTCAAGCGCGGCAAGCCGACCAGCAACGAGCAGGTGCTGTCGCCAGAAGTGGCGCGCGCGGCGGCGGACGCGATCCGCGAGGTGGTGTCGGACGGCACCGCCAAGCGCGTCAAGGCTGCCTTCGTGAAGGCCGACGGCTCCATCATCCCGGTGGGCGGCAAGACCGGCACCGGCGACCAGCGCTTTGAAGTGTACGGCGCAGGCGGACGGCTGATCGAATCGCGCTTCGTGAACCGTTCTGCCACCTTTGTGTTCAACATCGGCGAACGCTTCTTCGGTAGCATGACGGCTTATGTGCACGGGCCGGAATCGAAGAACTACGACTTCACCAGCGCGCTGCCGGTGCAGCTGCTGGTGGTGCTGGCGCCCAGCCTGATGCCGCTGATCGAGCCGAATGCGGTGCCCAAGGCGGGCGTGGTGGCGGCGGTGCACAACCCGGACGCCGCCGGCAGCGCCAAGCCGACGCTGGCGCCCGCGGCAGCCGGCGCCACGCCGCAGATGCGCGCTTGCGGGGGCTGATGGCGGGCCCGGCGGCGGGTTACGGCGTTCCGCCTGACCCGCCCTACGGTGTACCCGGGGGCCGGTAGGGCGGGTAGGGCGGGTTAGCGAAGCGTAACCCGCCGACCCCGCCCACCCCGCGCGCCCCTTGCATGTTTGGCCATTTGTTGGCATGGTGTAGCCCCATGAAACCCATGCGCCACCACATGACCAAAGTGACCAAGATCCTCAACTTCTCGCGCTTCTCCCTGCGCGACCTGGTTGTCGCCGCCGGTCCCACCATCCTGCTCATCGCCGCCGCCTGCGCGCTGGCTTACGTGCTGGTCGACCCCACACCGCCGCGCGTGGTGACCCTGTCCACCGGCCAGGAGAACGGCGCCTACGAAGCCTTCGGCAAGAAATACGCCGAACTGCTGGGCAAGCACGGCATCAAGGTCGTGCTCAAGCCCTCCATGGGTTCCTACGAAAACCTGCAGCGCCTGGCCTCGGGCGACGCCGACATCGCCTTCCTGCAAAGCGGCACCACCAGCCAGGACGAAGCCGAACGGCGCGGCCTGGTATCGCTGGGCAGCCTGTTTACCGAACCGCTGTGGCTATTCCTGCGCGACGACGTCAAAGCCAAGGACCTGACGCAGCTGAAGGGCTTGCGCATCAACTTCGGCCCGGAGGGCAGCGGCGCGCCGCGCCTGTTCAAGCAGGTGCTGGAGGCCAACGGGCTGGAGCCGTCGGAGCTGAAGGTCAGCTCGCTGGCCAACACACCCGCCACCGTGGAGCTGCTGGAAAAGCGCATCGACGGCCTGGTGTTCAGCTCCGCGCCGGACGCGCCGCTGATCCAGATGCTGCTCATCACGCCCGGCATCAAGCTGTTCGACTTCACCCAGGCCGAAGCCTACACGCGCCGCCTGCCCTTCCTGACCCATGTGGTGCTGCCGCGCGGCATCGTGGACCTGGGCCGCGACCTGCCGGCCAAGGACTACCACCTGATCGCCCCCACCGCCACGCTGGTGGCGCGCGACGACCTGCATCCGGCGCTGGTGGACCTGCTGGTGCAGGCCGCCAGCACCATCCACAGCGGCGCCGGCTGGTTCCAGCAGCAGGGCCAGTTCCCGTCGCCCAAGTACAGCGAGATCCCGGTGGCGCACGAGGCGGCCAAATTCTACAAGGACGGCCCGCCTTTCCTGCAGCGCTACATGAGCTTCTGGCTGGCCAATCTGTTCGACCGCATGTGGGTGGTGGTGGTGGCGCTGGGCGCGCTGATCCTGCCGCTGTCCAAGGTGGTGCCGCCGCTGTACGTGTGGCGTATCCGCTCGCGCGTGTTCCGCTGGTACGGCCAGCTGCGCACGGTGGAGCAGGCGCTGGCCGCCGCGCCCGAAGAGCGGCGCGACGCCGTCTACGCCGAACAGCTGGAGCGCCTCAACGACATCGAGGAGCGCGTCAACCAGATCTCCATCCCGCTCTCCTTCGCCGACGATTTGTACGGCCTGCGCAGCCACATCAACCTGGTGCGGCAGCGGATACTGGCGGCCCATGAAGTGTAAGTAATATTACTTAATTGTTACAGCGGCGCGACAGCCTGCTTGCATTTGCTTTGACTTTCTATTTTTGGCGCGGTGATACTGAAGAGGCATAAGAAAAATTCAACCACACCAGGAGTAGCAATGCAGAGAAATCATGTCCTCGCTGTAGCCATCGCCTCGCTGTTCGCATCCGGCCACGCCGCCGCCCAGACCGCGCCAGCTTCTTCCGACAATTCCGCCACCGTCGTCGTCACCGGCACCCGCGTAGCCAACCGCACCGCGCTCGACACCGCCTCGCCGGTCGACATCATCGGCGCCGACGCCATCAAGAACACCGGCGTGCCCGAGATCGCGCAGGCGCTGTCGGTGGCGCTGCCGTCGCTGAACTTCCCGCGCCCCGGCCTGTCCGACGGCACCGACACCGTGCGTCCCGCCACCTTGCGCGGCCTGGCCCCGGACCAGACCCTGGTGCTGGTGAACTCCAAGCGCCGCCACACCTCCTCGCTGGTGAACCTGAACGGCACCATCGGCCGCGGCTCGTCCTCGGTGGACATGAACACCATCCCGGTGGCGATGCTGAAAAATATTGAAGTGCTGCGCGACGGCGCCTCCGCCCAGTACGGCTCGGACGCCATTGCCGGCGTGGTCAACCTGCGCCTGCGCACCGACAAGACCGGCGGCGAATTCACCGCCACCTACGGCGAGCGCCGCACCGAATACGACTTCGCCGTGGGCGCGCTGCCCGCCGGCGCCACCTGGGGCACGGAAACCTCGCGCAAGCGCCACGACGGCGGCACCGCCACCGTCAGCGGCTGGAAAGGCCTGGAACTGGGCGACAGCGGCTACCTGACCATCGCCGCCGAATACAAAGACCAGGAGCACACCGAGCGCAGCGGCTACGACGTGCGCCAGCAATACCCGCTGGTCAACGGCGGCTTCGACCCGCGCGAGAAAACCATCAACCGCTTCAACGCCTGGTACGGCGAGCCGGAACTGAAGCAGTCCACGATCTTCGCCAATGCCGGCTACGCGCTGGAAGGCGGCGCCAAGCTGTATGGCTGGACCAGCTACCAGAAGCGCGAAGCGCGTTCGGCCGGCTTCTTCCGCCGCGCGCTGCAGGACCAGAACATCATCTCGGTCTACCCGGACGGCTTCCTGCCCATCATCGCGCCGGACGTGGACGACTACAGCGCCACCGGTGGCGTGACCTGGACCGCCGGCGCGTGGGACATGGACGCCTCCATCGGCTACGGCAAGAACAAGATGCAGTACACCATCGAGAACACACTGAACCGCTCCATTGGCCCGAGCAGCAAGACCGTGTTCGACGCCGGCGGCTTCTGGTACGACCAGCTGACGCTGAACGTGTCCGGCGTGCGCCAGATCGAAGCGGGCCTGGCCTCGCCGCTGAACGTGGCGGTGGGCGCCGAAGTGCGCCGCGAAGGCTATAAGCTGTTTGCCGGCGAACCGGACTCCTGGCGCTACGGCGGCCAGGTGCTGGCCAACGGCACGCCGGCCGCGCCGGGCGCCCAGGTGTTCCCCGGCTTCCGCCCGGCCGACGCCTCGGACAACAGCCGCAAGGCCTACAGCGCCTACGTCGACCTGGAAGCCAACCTGACCAAGCAGTTCCTCGGCTCGGTAGCCATCCGCGGCGAACACTTCTCCGACTTCGGCAACAGCGTGTCGGGCAAGCTGGCCGGCCGCTACGACTTCGTGCCCGAGTTCGCGCTGCGCGGCTCGGTGCAGAACGGCTTCCGCGCGCCGTCGCCGCAGCAGCAGTTCTTCACGTCCACGTCCACCAACTTCATCAACGGCGTGCCGTTCGAGATCACCACCTTCAAGCCGAGCGACCCGGCCGCGATCGCCCTGGGCGCCAAGCCGCTGGACGCCGAGAAATCGGTCAACTTCTCGCTCGGCTCCGTGATGCGCTTCGGCGCCGTGAGCCTGACGGCGGACGCCTTCCACATCAAGATCAAGGACCGCATCGTGCTGTCCGAGAACCTGACCGCCGCCAATGTGCGCGACTTCCTGACCAAGCAAGGCTTCATCGGCGTGGGCGGCGGGCGCTTCTTCATCAACGGCGTGGACACCACCACCAAGGGCATCGACGTGGTCGCCAGCATGCCGGTGAAGACCGACGGCTACGGCAAGCTCGACTTCACGCTGGCCGGCAACTACACGAAGACCGACGTCACCAAGGTGCCGGTCACGGCGCAGCTGGCCGCGCTGTCGCCGGCGCCGGTGCTGTTCGACCGCGTCAATGTGCTCACCTTCACCGACGGCACGCCCAAGACCAAGTTCATCGCCAGCAGCACCTGGTCCTACGGCGACTTCGGCGTCACGGCGCGCGCCACGCGCTACGGCAAGATCCTGGCGCCGGGCACCACGGCCAACTTGGACTTCTGGCTGAGCGCCAAGACGCTGGTGGACCTGGAAGGGCGCTACGCCGTCACCAAGAAGCTGTCGCTGGCGGTGGGCGCGGACAACCTGTTCGACCAGTACCCGGACTCCTACCCGGCCAACCTGAACACGACCGGCAACGCCCCGTACTCGAACTACTCCCCGTTCGGCCGCTCCGGCCGCTACGTGTACGCCCGCCTGAACTACTCGCTGTAATCGGCAAGGCCCCTTCAAAATGGGGTCAGGGTTAATTTTCCAGGAAATATTTCCTGGAAAATTAACCCTGACCCCATTTTTTTTGTTCAGGCGCCGAGCCAGGGGAGGCCGGCTTTGCACCAGCCGCCCACCTGCTTGCGGTGGCCTTCCGCGTCCTTGTCGCCCTCGAACCCTTCCAGGATGTCGTAGCACTGGCTGTAGCCGTTTTCCGTGGCCAGCTTGGCCGCGTGGCGCGAGCGCACGCCGGAGCGGCACAGGAACAGCAGCACCTGGTCCTTGGCGGCCACGGCGGCAAGCTGTTCGAGGAATTGCGGGTTGGGTACGCCGCCCGGGTAGGTGCTCCACTGGACTGCACCATGCTGGGCCTCCGGGATGGCCACCCGGCCTACCCAGTCGCGCTCGGCATTGGTGCGCACGTCGATCAGCTTGACTGCGCTGTCGGCATTCAGCAGGGCGTGCGCCTCGGCCGGCGTCACGGCGCCGGCGTAGGGCAGGGCGGCGTCGCGGCTGCGGGCGCGGGCGAGGATCTCGGTAATAGTGCTCATGGCGATTTTTCCCAATCGGCTGTCAATATTGCGTTTATTATAGTGCCCGTTCGTCCACCGAAGTTTTTGCACCAAGCTGATGCATTTTTTCGTTTTACTCAACTTTCGCACCGAAAGCGTGCGAAATTTGCGTCCTGCACCAACACGGTGCGCATTTGATTATGCGCAAAAGTAGTGCAAGAGGGAAAATCTTCTGGCACGCTTCCTGCTTAATGGATTGACGAGTTTCAAGCTGCACGCAACAGCGTGGGCTGCCCCACTTTTTCACTAGGAGAGACGCATGGCACTGACCGCCGCAGAAGTATTGAAAATGGTACAAGATAACGAAGTGAAATTCGTTGATTTCCGCTTTGCTGACACCCGCGGCAAAGAACAGCACGTTACTGTGCCTGTATCGCACTTCGATATCGACAAGTTCGAATCCGGTCACGCCTTCGACGGCTCCTCGATCGCCGGCTGGAAGGGCATCGAAGCATCCGACATGATCCTGCTGCCTGATCCGGCTACCGCGAACATTGACCCGTTCATGGAAGAGACCACCCTGTTCATGCAGTGCGACGTGATCGAACCGTCGGACGGCAAAGGTTACGACCGCGACCCACGCTCCATCGCCAAGCGCGCTGAGGCCTACCTGAAATCGTCCGGCCTGGGCGACACCGCCTACTTCGGTCCCGAGCCAGAGTTCTTCATCTTCGATTCCGTCAAATGGAAAATCGACATGTCGGGCGCCAAGGTGCAGATCGACTCCGACGAGGCTTCCTGGTCGACCGACAAGGACATCGAAGGCGGCAACAGCGGCCACCGTCCTACCGTCAAGGGCGGCTACTTCCCAGTGCCACCAGTCGATTCCTTCCAGGACATGCGTTCGGAAATGTGCCTGATCCTGGAATCGCTGGGCATCCCGGTTGAAGTGCACCACCACGAAGTGGCCGGCGCCGGCCAGAACGAAATCGGCACCAAGTTCTCGACCCTGGTCGAGCGCGCCGACTGGACCCAGAACCTGAAATACGTGGTCTGGAACGTGGCCCACAGCTATGGCAAGACCGCCACCTTCATGCCTAAGCCTATCGTTGGCGACAACGGTTCCGGCATGCACGTGCACCAGTCGATCTGGAAAGACGGCAAGAACCTGTTCGCCGGCGACGGCTATGCCGGCCTGTCCGACTTCGCGCTGTACTACATCGGCGGCATCATCAAGCACGCCAAGGCGCTGAACGCGATCACCAACCCAGGCACCAACTCGTACAAGCGCCTGGTGCCAGGCTACGAAGCGCCTGTGAAGCTGGCTTACTCGGCCCGCAACCGCTCGGCTTCGATCCGTATTCCGCACGTGGCCAATCCTAAGGGCCGCCGCATCGAAACCCGCTTCCCTGACCCGCTGGCCAACCCATACCTGTGCTTCGCGGCACTGATGATGGCCGGCCTGGACGGCGTGCAGAACAAGATCCACCCGGGCGAAGCCGCATCGAAAGACCTGTACCATCTGCCACCGGAAGAAGACGCGCTGATCCCGACCGTCTGCGCTTCGCTGGAAGAGGCACTGGACCACCTGAACAAGGACCGCGAGTTCCTGACCCGCGGCGGCGTGTTCACCGATTCGATGATCGATGCCTACATCGAGCTGAAGATGACCGAAGTGACCCGTATGCGCATGACCACGCACCCGGTCGAATTCGACATGTACTACTCGCTGTAATCAGCAGCAGCGCCGGCCACGGGCCGGCCTGCCACCAGACGCGAGGACGGCAACTGCTCTCCTCGCGTTTTTTTTGCCGGATGTTGTATAGTCGGGGCATGACTACCTGGAATTTTGCACCTCTCGTTTTGTTGTTGGCCTCCGGCCTGGTGTCCAGCGCGGCATCGGCCCAGGGACAGATTTTCCTGTGCGTGGACGCCAGCGGCCACAAGGAGCTGACCGACAGCCGCAAGCACGCCTCCTGCAAGCCGCTCGACATCCCGGGCGCGATCCCGGCGCCGGCGCGGCGCGCGGAGAACGCCAGGCCGCGCGCGGCGGCGCCGGCTGCGGCGCCGGCCGCCACGCCGGGCGACTTCCCGCGCGTGGACAGCAGCGAGCAGAAGGCGCGCGACGCCGACCGCCGGCAGATCCTGATGGACGAGCTGAACGGCGAGCAGGCCAAGCTGAACGAGCTGCGCAAGGAGTTCAACAACGGCGAGCCGGAACGCCGTGGCGACGAGCGCAATTACGCCAAATACCAGGAGCGCGTGGCCAGCCTGAAGGACAGCATCAGCCGGTCCGAAAAGAACGTGGAAGCGCTCAAGCGCGAGATCCAGAACATCCGCTGAGATCCCGCGCCGGGCGCGTCCGCAAGCATCCCAAGGGGAGGCACCATGAGCATCGTCACCAATATCGCCCGCGCGGCGGCCGCCATGGCGCGCCCGCAATCGCTGGCCGGGCTGGAGCTGCTGGCCTCGGCCGTGATCCTGCTGGACGCGGACGGCCTCATCACCTACGTCAACGCCGCCGCCGAGAACCTGCTGGAGAGTTCGGTGAAGGCGCTGTCGCATCAGAAGTTCGCCGCGCTGTTCACCAATCCGGAAGAGCTGGTCAATATCATCGCGCAGGCGCGCGAGCACAAGTTTTCCGACCTGCGCCAGGACCTGGCGCTGGAGCGCGCCGGCAAGGAGCCGCTGCAGGTGCACAGCATCGTGTCGGCGCTGGACGAGCCGCCGGGCGCCATCCTGATCGAGCTGCGCGAGAACGTGCAGCAGCTCAAGCTGGACCGCGAGGAGCGCATCCTGGACCAGAGCCAGGTCAACAAGGAGCTGATCCGCAACCTGGCGCACGAGATCAAGAATCCGCTGGGCGGCATCCGCGGCGCGGCGCAGCTGCTGGAGATGGAGCTGCCGCCGCTGCACCTGGCCGAGCTGCGCGAGTACACCCAGGTCATCATCAAGGAAGCGGACCGGCTGCAGACGCTGGTGGACCGCCTGCTGGCGCCGCACCGCCGCCCGCATATCGTGGGCGACGTCAACATCCACGAAGTATGCGAGCGCGTGCGCAGCCTGATCCTGGCCGAGTTCCCGTCCGGGCTGGCGATCCGGCGCGACTACGACGCCTCCATCCCCGAGTTCCGCGGCGACAAGGAGCAGCTGATCCAGACCGTGCTCAACATCGCGCACAACGCCGCGCAGGCGCTGTCGCAGCGCATCGAGCAGGGCGACGCCGAGCTGGTGCTCAAGACGCGGGTGGCGCGTCAGGTGACCCTGGCCAAGGTGCGCTACAACCTGGCATTAGACTTGCATATCATAGACAATGGACCGGGTATCGCACCCCAGATCCGCGACCGCATTTTCTACCCGCTGGTGTCGGGACGGGAAGGCGGCAGCGGCCTGGGGCTGACCTTGGCGCAGACCTTTGTGCAGCAGCACATGGGCGTGATCGAGTGCGAAAGCCGGCCTGGATATACGGACTTCAGGATTCTGCTGCCCCTGCCATAAGCGGGCGCGGCGCGATGCCGGGTCCGAGTCCCTTGATTGACGATCCATCCGCGGGATACAAAGCACACATGAAGCCAATCTGGATAGTTGACGACGACGAATCGATCCGCTGGGTACTGGAAAAAGCCTTGGCCAGGGAAAGCCTGGCCACCAAGAGTTTTGCCAACGCGCGCGACGCGATCGCCGCGCTGGAGCATGAAACACCGCAGGTGCTGGTGTCCGACATCCGCATGCCGGGCGATTCCGGGCTGGACCTGCTGCAGCTGGTCAAGTCGCGCCATCCCGGCCTGCCGGTCATCATCATCACCGCCTTCTCCGACCTGGACTCGGCCGTGGCGGCCTTCCAGGGCGGCGCCTTCGAGTACCTGGCCAAGCCCTTCGACATCGACAAGGCCGTCGAGCTGATACGGCGCGCGCTCGACGAGAGCCTGCGCGAGACCAGCGTGGAATCCGGCCCGGCCGAGACGCCCGAGATCCTGGGCCAGGCGCCGGCCATGCAGGAAGTGTTCCGCGCCATCGGCCGCCTGTCGCAGTCGAACGTGACGGTGCTCATCACCGGCGAGTCCGGCACCGGCAAGGAGCTGGTGGCGCGCGCGCTGCACAAGCACAGCCCGCGCGCGGCGCAGCCCTTCATCGCGCTCAACACGGCCGCGATTCCGAAGGACTTGCTGGAATCGGAACTGTTCGGCCACGAGCGCGGCGCCTTCACCGGCGCGCAGACCACGCGGCGCGGCCGCTTCGAGCAGGCCGAGAACGGCACGCTGTTCCTCGACGAGATCGGCGACATGCCGTTCGACTTGCAGACGCGCTTGCTGCGCGTGCTGTCGGACGGGCACTTCTACCGCGTCGGCGGGCACCAGCCGATGAAGGCCAATGTGCGCGTCATTACCGCCACGCACCAGAACCTGGAACAGCGCGTGCGCGACGGCCTGTTCCGCGAGGACTTGTACCACCGCCTGAACGTGATCCGCCTGCGCCTGCCCAGTTTGAGGGAGCGGCGCGAGGACATCCCCATTTTGGTGCGGCACTTCCTGGTGCAAAGCGCCAAGCAGCTGGGCGTGGAAGCCAAGCGCATGAGCGACTCGGCGCTGGCCTTCCTGTGCAGCCTGGAGCTGCCGGGCAATGTGCGCCAGCTGGAAAACCTGTGCAACTGGATCACCGTGATGGCGCCGGGCCAGACGGTGGAGGTGAAGGATTTGCCGCTGGAGCTGACGCAGGAGCAGGGCGGGCGGGCCGCCGACGGCGGCGCACCCGTCGCAGCCGGGCTGGCGGCGCCGGGCGGCATGCAGGAGCACGGCAGCTTGCAGCACCACGGCACCGTGCTGCCGCTGCCGGCCGAAGGCATGGCGGCGGCCGGGCTGGCCGGGGCGGCGAACGGCGCCCATGGCGCGGCCGGCGGCGCCGACAGCTGGCTCAGCCTGCTGGAGCTGCAGGCGGCCGGCATGCTGGCCAGCGGCCAGCAGGAAGTGATGGACGTGCTGGGGCGGCAGTTCGAATCGGCGCTGATACGCACCGCGCTCAAGTACACCCACGGCCGCAAGAACGACGCCGCGGTGCGCCTGGGCATAGGCCGCAACACCATCACGCGCAAGATCGCCGAGCTGGGCATAGACGGCGCCAAGGACGACTGAGGCGCGGTTAGCACGGCCGGCCCAGGCCCGGCCCGGCCGTGCTAAGCTTCCGGCTTTATTGCGGAAGCTGAGTCACCATGCTGATCAACTGTGTTGCCTACCAGGACGGCCGTAAGCTGGCCGACGTCGCCGTGCCCGACATCAGCGACTACGTCGCGCGCGGCGACTGCTTCGTCTGGGTCGCGCTGCGCGACGGCGACGCGGCCGAACTGGCCGTGATGCAGGAGGAATTCGGCTTGCACGAGCTGGCCGTGGAAGACGCCAGCCGCGGCCACCAGCGCCCCAAGATCGAGGAATACGGCGATTCGCTGTTCGTGGTGGTCAAGACCGTGGAGGCGCGCCCGGACAGCGACGAGCTGGTGGTGGGCGAGGTGGACGTGTTCGTCGGTCCCAACTACGTGCTGTCGAACCGCCAGAACAGCAGCCATGACTTGCTGGGCGTGCGCGCGCGCGCGCCGAGCGCGAGCCGCACCTGCTCAAGCAGGGGCCGGCCTTCGTGCTGTACGCCATCATGGACGCGGTGGTGGACCGCTATTTCCCCATTGCCGACGCCATGGAAACCGAGCTCGAGCAAATCGAGGAGCGCATCTTCGTGCAGAGCGCGCAGCGCGACAACATCGAGCGCCTGTACGGATTGAAGCGCAAGGCGCTGACGCTGCGCCACGCGGTGGCGCCGCTGCTGGACGCGGTGGGCAAGCTGCACGGCGGCCGCGTGCCGGCCGTGTGCGCCGACACCCAGGAATACTTCCGCGACGTGCATGACCACCTGCTGCGCATCAGCGGCACGCTGGACTCCATCCGCGACACCATCAGCACCGCGATCCAGGTGCACCTGTCCATGGTGGCTATCGACGAGGGCGAGGTGAACAAGAAGCTGGCCGCCTACGCGGCCATCTTCGCCGTGATGACGGCGTTTGCCGGCATCTGGGGCATGAACTTCAAGTATATGCCCGAGCTTGATTCGCCCTGGGGCTACCCGGCCGCGCTGGCGCTGATGGCTGGCACCTGCGTGTACCTGTACCGCCGATTCCGCAAGGCGGGATGGTTGTAACCGACAAGCAGTGTTGCGAATTTACTACGGGCTACTGGTGTTGCTATAGGTTTTAATTTATTGTTGTTGTTTTGGTGACTATGGGCGGCTACATGAAAGCTGTGCTCTTAGGTATTGCCTTGCTGGCGTTCTCCGCGCCGGCCTTGGCAGATGACCTCGCGGATGCTCAAAAAGCATGGGAAAGCAAAGACTACGGACGCGCCTTCAAGGCGTTCTCGGCGCTGGCCAAGGCGGGCAATGGCGCCGCCCAGCTCCAGTTAGGAGAAATGTTCGGATTCGGCGAAGGCACTGCTGAGGATGCTGTGCAAGCCGAGCATTGGCTCAAGCAGGCGCAGGCAGCCGGCGTACCCGAAGCGGCAGCGTCGCTGGAGCTGGTGCGCGAGCGCCATGCACGCAAAGCTGAAATCGCCTACTTCACCGAACATTTCGACGGCGCAGACCGGGCCTATTCCAATTACGGCTGTACCCGTCCGCTGATTCCGGCGCAATCGGCGACCAATGCGGAGATTGCCGCCGTCAATTCCGCTGTCAATACCTGGGCGGCGTGCCATGGACGTTTTGTCACCGATTTGAATAAGAGCCTGCCCGCAACGAATACCATTTCTCCCGGCGTGCTTAAATTAATGAGTAACGCGGAATACCAGCGCGCTAGCGCGTTAATCGAGAAAGTATATGAGAAAATCGCCGTGGATGCCCAGCGCATTGCGGATCAGATAGGCAGCGAGAATGCGGCCTGGAAAGCCGCCACCGAAAAGTTTGCGGCGGACAGCAACGAAAAAATAGCCGGTAAGGCAGCGTCGGATAAAGCACGCTTCGAGCGATTTAATCTGGAAGAGCAGGACGCCGTCCAGAGACGTATCAATGCCGCCAATGGCGTGCGCAAGCAATAAGGCATTAACCCCCTCCCCATATAAGCGCATCCAATTAAGTGCACTGCACTTTTTTGGTGAAATTCCTATTGCCAATTAATATATTCGCAGCAACATTGTTGCGAAAATACGTCGATACAATAACTTGGTTGACACTGCAATTTGCGGCGTGTTCTTATAGGCGCTTGCCAAAAATACTGGGAAATATTTCTGGCTAATCTGCGCAAGCGGAATGTATCGCCTTGGATCAAAGTCGTATTACGGGAAGCGACTGTAAATAAAATTAAAGCGGCTGCCTGCCGGGGTGGCCTTAATTGGGAAAGAACCACAATGTTAAGAAAAACCGTATTGGTAAGAGCTCTCACTATTGCGTTCGGTGCGGCCGCCATGAGCGCCGCAGTTGTGCCTGCAGCTATGGCCCAGTCGAATGCAGCTGGTAATATTTTCGGCCGTGTCGATGCGCCAGCCGGCGCATCGGTCGTCATGCAAAATACCGACACTGGTGCCAAACGCACCATCTCGCCGGATGCCAGTGGGCGCTACAACGCTACCGCGATGTCGCCAGGACACTACAAGGTCGAACTGATTCGTGATGGCAAGACCGTCGACACGCGCGAAGTGGACGTGATCGTCGGCCAGGGCGTGGACGCCTCCTTCGTGCAGACTGTTCAGGCTGTGCAAGTAACGGGTATACGCAACCGCATCGACGTGTCGAACTCGAACAACGGTGCTACCTTCACCGCCAAGGAACTGGCCCGCCTGCCGATTCCACAAACCGTGGACGCCATCATTCAGCTGGCGCCCAACACAACCCGCGCCGACTCCCGCTACGCAGCTGGCGCGTCCTTCGGCGGCGGCGGAGCGTCGGAGAACGCTTACTACATCAACGGCTTCCCCGTCACCAATCCGCTGACCCAGCTGGGCGCGTCCGAGCTGCCGTTTGGCGCCATCGCGCAGGCGCAGATCCTGACCGGCGGCTTCGGCGCCGAGTTCGGCCGTTCGGTCGGCGGTGTGGTGAACATCACCACCAAGAGCGGCACCAACAATTGGGAAGCGGGCGCAAGCGCCAGCATCGAGCCGAACTCGCTGCGCTCCAATGCGAAAGACACCTATTACCCGGTCACCGGTGCGCCGGAAAACGGCCCAACCCAGGGCAAGACCGACGGCACGCTGTTCCGCCGCAACCAGGATAACTCGCGCACCGACAAGATCTACGGCGCTTACGTGGGCGGCCCGCTGATCAAGGACACGTTGTTCATGTTCGTTTCGGCCGAAACCCGCCGCTACGACCGCGAAGGCACCAACGCCACGCTGGCCACCAAAGGCACCCGTACCTCCACCACCAACCTCACCGACGGTTGGGAAGCCAAGCAGGACAAGACTGACCGCTACATGGCCAAGTTCGACTGGAACATCTCGGACAGCCACCGCCTGGAAGCCACCTTCCTGGGCGACACCGCCAAGACCGATCGCCAGCTGTACAGCTACGATTACACGACCTTCACGCACGGCACGGCTGTGAAGGCCTCGCAGCACTATAAGAACGATGCGAACTTTACCCCGACCGTGGGCGCCAATTCGCAGATCCTGCGCTACACCGGCAATTTCACCGACGACCTGACCGTCACCGCGCTGTTCGGCAAGAGCAAAACCAAGAATGGCAGCAAGTACGACGTGATCGGCGCGCCGACCACGGGCGACCTGTACCAGGTGAGCGCGCCGGCCGCGGCCCAATATCCAGGCCTGAACTACACCACCACCCAGGTGCTGTCCGGCCTGGTGTCGGCCAGCGACTCCTCCAGCGAAATCAAGTCCTCGCGCGTCGACTTGGAATACAAACTGGGTAAGCACACCCTGCGCGGCGGTCTGGACGATAATAAGCTGACGTCCGAAGCGGCGGGCGAAGTGTACGGCGGCGGCGGCTTGTGGACTTACTTCCGCACCCTGAATCCGACCACCAAGATCAGCCTGGGTGGTGGTTACAGCGTTGCCCCAGCCTCGTTCGGCGGACTCGGCACCCAAGGTTACTATGTCTCCAAGCGTATCTTCGATGACACCACCTCTGCCGGTTCCGACCAGTCCGCGCAATATCTGGAAGACATCTTCCAGGTTACCAAGGACGTTCGCCTGACCTTCGGCCTGCGCAATGAAAGCTTCAAGAACAAGAACGGTGACGGCGTCACCTTCCTGGAAGTGAAGAACTTCATCCAGCCACGCTTTGGCGCAGCCTGGGACGTGAATGGCGACGCATCGATGAAGGTGTTTGGTAGCGCCGGCCGCTATGCGCTGCAGATCCCGACCCACCTGGCAGTGCGCGGCGCCAGCCGTTCGCTGAACGTGCGCCAGTACTTCACGTACACCGGCACCGATGCGCAAGGCCAGCCAACCGGCCTGACCCCGATGACCGGCGTGTTCTCGACCAACAACGAGCTGGGCCAGGCGAAAGACCCGGCCACGCTGACCGCCGTCGATATCGATCCAACCTACCAGGACGAAATCACGCTGGGTTTCGAGCGCGCGTTCTCGCCTAGCCTGAACTTTGGCGCGAAAGTAACCTACCGCAAGCTGAAGGCAACCATCGACGACTACTGCGATGACTCGGCCATCCTCGCGTGGGCTGAGCGTAACAAGGTCAACACGGACAACTACGGCGGCTTCAACTGCGCATCGTTCAACCCTGGCAAGGGCAACACCTTCCTGGTGGACTTTGCCGGCACCGGCAAGAATTACTCGGTCGTCAGCCTGACTGCGGAAGAACTGAAGTTCGACAAGGCGGCCCGTACTTATACCGCCCTGGATCTGTTTGCCGAGCACCCGTTCCGCAACGGCTGGTATGGCCGCGTGAACTATACCTGGTCGCGCAGCCGTGGCAACACCGAAGGCCAGACCCGCTCGGACAATGCACAGACCGACGTGGCAGCCACCTCGACCTGGGACAACTGGCCGCTGATGGTAGGCGCCAACGGCCTGCTGCCTAACGACCGCGAACACCAGGTCAAGGCGTTCGGCTTCTATGAAGTGATGCCTCAGCTGACCCTGGGCGGCAACTTCCTGGCAGCGTCGGGCCGTCCGCGCAGCTGCTTCGGCAACAGCCCCAACATCCCGGCCAACATCCAGGATTACGGTTCGGTGTACTTCTACTGCGACAAGCCGGTGCCGCGCGGCACCCTCGGCCGCCTGCCTTGGGATGTGCGCACTGATATGAACGTAGTGTTCCGCCCCGCGCAAGCGAAGGGCCTGGCGCTGAAGCTGGACATCTTCAACGTGTTCAACAAGCAGACCGAGCAGACCATCGACGAGACCTACAACCTGAATGGCACCACCATCAGCTCGACCTATGGCCGCGTGATCAGCTACACCGCACCGCGCTCGCTGAAGTTCACTGCTGAGTACAACTACAAGTTCTAACTGCAGGTCCCGCCGCCAGCTTGCCGGCGGCGTTGCTCCCAGATTTTAACGCCGGCCCTGCCGGCGTTTTTTTTTGCTGGAGGCAAACCAAGCCGCACGCCGGATGTACAATTGGCAATATCAAGAGCCCATGCGAGGCCGCCATGATGGACGACGAAATGCAGTTTGACGACGATGCCCCGGCGCCGTCCGCCGCAGCTGCGCCTTGGCAGGTGCTGATCGTCGACGACGACCGCTCGGTGCACCAGGTGACGCAGCTGGTGATGGGCGATTTCGAGTTCGACGGCCGCGCGCTGCAGTTCACCCATTGCTATTCGGCGGCCGAGGCGCGCGCCGTGCTGGCCGGCCCCACGCCGTTCGCGCTGATCCTGCTCGATGTGGTGATGGAGAGCGAACACGCCGGGCTGGACCTGGTGGAATACATCCGCGGGGAGCTGGGCAACTGCAATGTGCGCATCGTGCTGCGCACCGGCCAGCCGGGCCAGGCGCCGCAGGCCTATGTGCTGAAAACCTACGATATCAACGACTACCGCGAGAAAGCCGACCTCACGCACGCCAAGCTGAGCACGGTGTTTTATTCCGCGCTGCGCGGCTACCGCGACCTGATGCGCCTGGAGCGCGCGCGCAGCGGCCTGCGGCGCTCGATCGACGCCATCACCCAGGTGGGCGACTCGGACAGCCTGCGCGCCTTCTGCTCAGCCGTGCTGGAGCAGGTCAGCGCGCTGCTGGGCAATGACGGCGAGGGCGTCTGCGCCAGCCGCCGCCATGAGGCTGCGGCCCATGCCGGGGGCAATCCACCGACCGACGCCTACGCCGCCGCGCCGCAGGGCGAGCGGCTGCGGGTGCTGGCCGTCACGCCGGCCTACGCCGGCCTGCCGGCCGACGAAACGCTGGCCCAGCTGCCGGCGCCGGTGGCGGCCGCCTTCGCGCGCTGCATGCGCGAACGGCGCGACCACCACGGCGACAGCCACTACGCCTGCTACCACCGCACCGGCGAGGGCAACGAGAGCCTGCTGTACATGGCCTTCTCCCATCCGGTGGGCGAGGCCGAGCGCGAGCTGCTGGCGCTGTTCTCGGCCAATGTCGCCATCACCTACGAAAAACTGCTGCAGCGCGAGGAAGACGCCGCCACCCAGCAGGCCACCGTGGCCATCCTGGGCGAGGCGCTGGAACGGCGCGCGCCCGCCAGCGGCCACCATGTGGCGCGGGTCGGCGCCATCGCGGCCATGCTGGCCGAGGCGGTGCAGCTGGCGCCGGCCGCCGTGCGTCATCTGCGCCAGGCCGCGCCGCTGCACGACGCGGGCCACAGCGGCGTGCCGGACGCGGTGCTGAACCAGCCCGGCCCGCTCGACGAGGAGCAGTGGCGGCTGATGCGGCAGCACAGCGAGATTGGCCACGCCATGCTGCAGCGCTCGGACCAGCCGGTGCTGCAGCTGGCCGCCGCCATCGCCCACGAACACCACGAACGCTGGGACGGCAGCGGCTACCCGCGCGGCCTGGCCGGCGAGCAGATCAGCCTGGCCGGGCGCATCACGGCGCTGGCCGATTTTGTCGACGCCATGGTCAGCCCGCGCTGCTACCGGCCGGCCTGGCCGCTGGCGCACGCGCTGGAGCAGGTGCGGGCCGAGAGCGGCAAACGCTTCGACCCTGCGCTGGCCGCGCTGCTGCTGCAGCGTGCGTCCGAGCTGCAGCGGCTGTACCTGGCCTGCCCACCTGCCTGAACCCCACACCGGAGCCCTTGCCATGACCACCAGTCCTCCCGCCTTGTTTGACGAGCACGACGGCCGCCTGCTGGCCGAGGCGGCGCTGCGCTCCATCACCGCCTCCACCTCGCGCCTGCGCGGCGAGGAATTCCTGCGCACGCTGGTGCGCGACCTGGCGCAGGCGCTGGACGTGACCTATGTAATCGCGGGGCGCGTGATCCAGATGGCGGACGGCGAGGGCATACGCACGCTGGCCGTCTGGGGCGGCGCCGACTTCCTGCCCAATATGGAGTACAGCCTGCGCCACACGCCCTGCCAGGACGTGACCGACCAGACCATGTGCTTCCACGCCTGCGGCATCCAGGCCGACTATCCGCAGGACACGCTGCTGGTGGACATGCGGGCCGAAAGCTATGTCGGCATGCCGATGATAGACACCGAAGGCAAGACGCTGGGCATCCTGTCGGCCATCGACACCAAGCCCATCGACGAGAACAAGCGCCTGCTGGCGCTGTCGCTGCTGTCCATCTTCGCGGCGCGCTGCGCTGCCGAGCTGCAGCACCAGGACCGCGAGGAAGTGCTCGAGCACAAGGTGCAGCAGCGCACCGAGGCGCTGCGCGCGGCGCAGGCCAGCATGGTGGAGCAGGAAAAGATGGCGGCGCTGGGCGCGCTGGTGGCCGGCGTGGCGCACGAGGTGAACACGCCCATCGGCGTGGCGGTCACGGCCGCCTCGGGCATGAGCGCCTACGCGGCGCAGATGGTGGAAACGCTCAGCGGACCCAAGGTGAGCCGCTCGGACATGGTGGCGCTGGCCGAGCGCCTCAAGGGCGCGGCCGAACTGATCGAGCAGAACCTGGCGCGCGCCGCCGAATTGATCGGCAATTTCAAGCAGCTGGCGGTGGACCAGGGCACCGAGCACGTCACCGAACTGGGCTTGCGCGAGCATGTGCAGGGCGTGGTGTCGGCCCACAGCCCGGAGCTGCGCAAGGGCGCCATCGGCGTGCGGCTGGACATCGATGCCGCGCTGCGCGCGCGCTTGCCGGCCGGCAAGCTGTCGCAGGTGCTGTCGAACCTGCTGATGAATTCAGCCAAGCATGGCTATCCGGACGGCGGGCCGGGCGCCGTCACCATCGCCGCCCGCCAGGAGCAGGCCGAGGGGCGCGCCTGGCTGCTGATCGATTTCGCCGACGACGGCGTCGGCATGCCGCCCGCCGTGCGCGAGCGCGTGTTCGAACCCTTCTTCACCACCAAGCGCGGGCAGGGCGGCTCCGGGCTGGGCATGCACATCGTTTACACCATCGTGCACCAGATGGGCGGGCAGGTCAGCGTGGACGGCAACGCAGAGCGGGGCTGCCGTTTCCACGTGCGCCTGCCGCTGCCCGCTTAGGTTTGGTGGCGCAGCGGGGCAGCGGCCGGGCTTACTTGTCCTTCGCCGCCATCGACAGCGCCACCGCCTCGGCCACCTTGATGCCGTCCACGCCGGCCGACAGGATGCCGCCGGCGTAGCCCGCGCCTTCGCCGGCAGGGAACAGGCCGCGCGTGTTCAGGCTTTGCAGGTCGTCGTCGCGGCGCTTGATGCGGATCGGCGACGAGGTGCGCGTTTCCAGGCCGGTCAGCACCGCGTCGTGCTTGAAGTAGCCCTTGACCTGCTTGTCGAACGCCGGGAAGGCTTCGCGCAGCGCCGTCACGGCGAACTCCGGCAGGATGGTGGCCAGGTCGGTCAGGTGCACCTGCGGCTTGTACGAGGGCACCACGGCGCCGAACTCGGTGGACGGGCGGCCCGCCACGAAGTCGCCCATCAGCTGGCCCGGCGCGCTGTAGTTGCTGCCGCCCAGCTCGAACGCCTTCTCTTCCAGGCGGCGCTGGAATTCAATGCCGGCCAGCGGGTGGCCCGGATAGTCTTCCGGCGAAATGCTCACCACGATGGCGCTGTTGGCGTTGCGCTCGGCGCGCGAATACTGGCTCATGCCGTTGGTGACCACGCGGCCAGGCTCGGACGCGGCCGCCACCACGGTGCCGCCCGGGCACATGCAGAAGCTGTACACGGCGCGGCCGTTGGAGGCGTGGTGCACCAGCTTGTAGTCGGCCGCGCCCAGGATGGGGTGGCCGGCGTTGGGGCCGAAGCGGCAGGAGTCGATCATGGACTGCGGGTGCTCGACGCGGAAGCCGATCGAGAAGGGCTTGGCTTCGATGAACACGCCGCGCTCATACAGCATCTCGAAGGTGTCGCGCGCGCTGTGGCCGATGGCCAGCACCACGTGCTCGGTCACCAGGCGCTCGCCCGTGCTCAGCAGCAGGCTGCGCACCTGGCGCTCGCCGTTGGCCTGGTCGATCTCGATGTCGGTCACCTTGGCCTCGAAGCGGATCTCGCCGCCCAGCGCCACGATTTCCTGGCGCATCGCTTCCACCATCTTGACCAGGCGGAAGGTGCCGATGTGCGGCTTGCTGACGTAGATGATTTCTTCCGGCGCCCCGGCCTTGACGAACTCGGTCAATACCTTGCGGCCGTAGTGCTTGGGGTCCTTGATCTGGCTGTACAGCTTGCCGTCCGAGAAGGTGCCGGCGCCGCCTTCGCCGAACTGCACGTTCGATTCCGGGTTCAGCTCGCGCTTGCGCCAGAAGCCGAAGGTGTCCTTGGTGCGCTCGCGCACGGTCTTGCCGCGCTCCAGGATGATGGGCTTCAGGCCCATCTGCGCCAGGATCAGCGCGGCGAACAGGCCGCACGGCCCCATGCCGATGACCACCGGGCGCGGCTGGGCGCCGCTGGCGTTGACGTTGTGCGCCACGTATTTGTAGCGCGTGTCCGGCGACGGCATCAGGTGGCTGTCGCGCGCGTTGGCTTTCAACACGGCGTCGTCGTCGGCGGTTTCCACGTCCAGCGAGTAGATCAGCACGA
This sequence comes from Pseudoduganella sp. UC29_71, assembly GCF_042693265.1. Classification (NCBI taxonomy): domain Bacteria; kingdom Pseudomonadati; phylum Pseudomonadota; class Betaproteobacteria; order Burkholderiales; family Oxalobacteraceae; genus Pseudoduganella; species Pseudoduganella sp. UC29_71. Next base: position 496,568 of record NZ_CP170549.1, read on the forward strand.
TGGCGGATTTCTTGCGCGCGTCGTAGCTGCGCTTGTAGACGGTGTAGCCGGTCAGCTGCGCCGGCGCGATGTGCAGGCGGGCCAGGATGGCGGCGGTCAGTTGCTCTTCGGTATGGTCGAGCGGGAGCTTTACTTCGTTCAGTCTGAGCATGGCGGTTCCTGTGCTTGTAGTTATCAAGCAGGTTGATCGGGAAATCGCGCGCGCGGCGCGGAACCGGCAATTGTAGCACGGGGCGGCGCACCCGTCCAGCGCGGCCGCTTGCACCACTTTGGTGCTGTTGTAATTAAACAATATTGTTTGGTTACCATCGGAAAGTAACAATCTTTACGAATTGCTATGGATATACTCGGAAGCGGACCCTGCTGTCGAAGCGCAGCCGGGCCGACTACTGGCTGGATGGCGCCCCACAAGGGTGCCGCCGGTCTTTCCTCGACTGGAGAAAACGTGAAGAAAAAGTTGATAGTGCAGTCAATAGCACTGCTGGGTACCGTGGGCTGGAGCGAGTTCGCACTGGCGCAAATGCAGGCCGCCGACGCGCCGATCGAGCGCGTCATCGTGACCGGTTCCAACCTGAAGCGCACCTCGACGGAGAACCCGTCGCTGGTGCAGGTCATTTCCAAGAAAGAAATTGAGCAGTCCGGCGCGGTCAGCGTGGCCGACCTGATGGCCAAGGTGCCTGCGCTGGGCTCGTCCAACCAGGTCGACTCGCGCGACGGCGGCTTCTCCAAGGGCCTGGCCACCGCGTCGCTGCGCAACCTGGGTTCGGCGTCCACGCTGGTGCTGATCAACGGCCGCCGCATGTCGCCGGCCGCTTACGCCGACCCGAACGCCGGCCAGTCCACCCAGTACGACCTGAATTCCATCCCGCTGTCGGCGCTTGAGCGCGTCGAAATCCTGAAGGATGGCGGCTCGGCCGTGTACGGTTCGGACGCGATTGCCGGCGTGATCAACTTCATCACCAAGAGCAACTTCAAGGGCGGCGACATCACCGCCCAGCACAGCCAGGACGGCTACGGCAACTTCGGCCGCAACGGCATCAGCGGCGCCTACGGCTTCGGCGACCTGGACGAGGACCGCTTCAACGCCTTCGTCGCCTTCGATTTCTCGCGCCGCGACCGCACCCCGATCGCCGAGGCGCGCGCCGTGCACGCCGACCAGTCGATGGCCATGGATGGCCGCCTGAGCAACTTCTACAGCAGCGTGAGCCAGTATCCGGTGTTCTTCAAGGAGTCGCGCCTGGGCAGCGGGTCCTTCAACCGTTACGTGTCGGCCGACCTGAGCTGCAACCCGGCCGATATCCGCACCGGCTCCACCGCGCTGGTGCCGATGCTGGCCTCGGACGTGATGATCGGTAACAAGTTCTGCAACTACGACGGCTGGCAGTACGAGGACGCGCAAGGCAAGGCGGAAAGCTCGAACGTGCTGGCGCGCGGCGAATTCAAGATCGACGCCAACATGCGCGCCTTCGCCGAAGCGTCGTACAGCAAATCGGAACTGGAATACGCCGGCGTGTCGCGCACCCTGTCGCGCAACAAGACCACGGTGTTCCCGAAAGACGGCCCCGGCATCAGCTTCCAGCCCATCCTGGGCGTGAACCACCCGGACAACCCGACGCGCGGCACGGCCGGCGCGGTGCCGGTGGCGGTCAACTACCGCTTCACCGACGCCAAGGGCGGCAGCTCCAACGAGAACACCTCGACCCGCTTGCTGGCCGGCCTGAAGGGCAGCCACATGAACTGGGACTGGGATACCGGCCTGCTGTACAACGAGTCCAAGCGCCACCAGGTGTCGAACGGCTTCCTGTACCTGCCTATCGTGCAGCGCCTGGTGACCGACAACGTGCCGCTGAAAACCATCGCCAGCACCCCGGGCGTGACGGTGGACTCGCCGCTGGACGGCAAGGCCAGCATCACCCAGTGGGACTTCAAGGGCAGCACCGAGCTGGGCCAGCTGGCCGGCGGCGCCATCGGCCTGGCGCTGGGTGGCGAGATCAAGCAGGAAAAGATGAGCATCGTGCCCGATGCGCGCACCGTCAACGGCCAGATCATCGGCCTGGCGAACCAGTACTCGCAAGCCAAGCGCGACGTGCGCTCGGTGTTCTCCGAAGTGCGCCTGCCGGTGCTGAAGTCGGTGGACGTGGAACTGGCCGGCCGCTACGACAAGTATGACGGCTTCTCCGGCAGCTTCACGCCGAAAGCCGGCGTCAAGTGGACCGTGAGCCCGACCCTGGCCGTGCGCGGCACGTACTCGGAAGGCTTCCGCGCACCGTCGCTGACGCAGATGGTGGACGGCGGCACGCAGTACTTCCTGAACAACTTCGAGGACAAGCTGCGCTGCGGCAAGCCCGGGGCGGACGCCACCGACTGCCTGAAGAGCCTGTCGGGCGTGGCTGCCGCCAACAAGGACCTGGTGCCGGAAACCTCGAAGAGCTTCACGGCCGGCCTGATCTTCTCGCCGGTGAGCAACTTCGACATCCTGTTCGACTACTACAACATCCGCAAGGAAAAGGAAACCGACCTGATGTCGGCGGTGGCCGTGATCCAGGACCCGAAGCTGGCCAGCCGCGTCAAGCGTGACCAGAACCAGGGCACCTGGCTGCGCGACCCGGCGACCGGCAACCTGATCCCGAACTCCGGTCCGCTGATCAGCATCGAGACGCCGTACATCAACGCCGGCGGCACCCGCACCAGCGGCATCGACCTGGAGCTGGCGCTGCGCAACAACCTGGGCGCCTACGGCAAGCTGGCCAGCCGCCTGAACGCCAGCTACACGCTGAGCTACAAGAAGGCCCAGGCCGACGGCGACCCGATGATCGACCTGGTCGGCACCAACGGCGCGATCTACAACGACACCACCAGCGTCGGCGAGATCCCGCGCCTGCGCGCGTCGCTGTCGTCCACCTGGAGCATCCAGCAGCACAGCCTGACGGCCACCGCCAACTACATCTCGTCGATTTCGATGATGGCGGCCTACAGCACCCAGGAAGACGGCATGGTGGGTCCATACGATCCAGCGTACTGCGAATACGGCCGCGCCAACCGCAACGAGAATTACCTGAAGTTCTACCCGGACTGCAAGGTGAAATCGATGACCACGCTGGACCTGGCGTACGCCTACACCGGCTTGCGCAACACCGTGCTGAGCTTTAACGTGGCCAACGTGTTCAATACCAAGGCGCCGTACGATCCGTCGTACGCCACCGCGGGCTACAACTCGTCGCTGCACAGCGCGCGCGGCCGCTTCTTCACCGTCAAGGCCAACTACAAGTTCTGAGGTAGCGGCTTAGTGAGGTAGCAACGGCCCTACATGCCGCCCCAGCTGGCATTCAGTGCAGCCAGGGCGGCCAGGGCCGCCGTTTCGGTGCGCAGGATGCGCGGCCCCATCGACAGGGGCAGCGCGCCCTGCGCCACGGCCAGGTTTTCCTCGTCCTCGGAAAAGCCGCCCTCGGGGCCGACCATGATGGTTAGCGCCTGCGGCGGCTGGTGGCGCGCCCAGTCGGCCAGCGACTGGCTGGCACGCGGGGTCAGGATCACGCGGCGGTGCAGGTCTTGCTGCGCGATCCAGTCCTTGAACTCGTCCACCGGCGCCAGCTGGGCCAGTCGGTTGCGGCCGCTCTGTTCGCTGGCCGAGACGATCACACCTTGCCAATGCGCCAACTTTTTTTCCGCCCGATCGCCCGACAGCTTGACCACGCAGCGGCGCGCCGCCAGCGGCTGGATGGCGGCGGCGCCCAGTTCCACCGCTTTTTCTATGATCCAGTCCATCTTGGACGCTTCCGGCAGCGCCTGCGCCACCGTCACCGCGTAGGGCAGTTCGGCGTCACGCGCGGTATGGGCCTTGATTTCGGCGCTGGCGCGGCGTTTTTCCACCGTGTGCAGCACCGCCGTGTACTCGCCGCCCTCGCCGTTGAACAGGGTGATGCTCTCGCCCGGCGCCAGCCGCACCACGTGGACGTGGTGCGCCACCGCGTCCGGCAGGTCGATGAGGAGGCCGACGGCGAGCGGCTGCGGGCAGTAGAAACGGGGCATGCGGGGGCCTTGATGAGTGCACTTGGATGCGTAATTTTAATGGGCGGCCCCCCGCTCTGGTAAAATACTTGGTTCAAGCAAGCACGCTTTACCTTATTTCAAACCTTCCGCAATCACCACGATGACTACTACGCTCCCCACCACTCAAATGGCCAACGCGATCCGCGCGCTGGCAATGGACGCTGTACAGAAGGCCAATTCCGGCCACCCGGGCATGCCGATGGGCATGGCCGAAATCGCTGTCGCGCTGTGGAGCGGTCATCACCGCCACAACCCCGCCAACCCGAAATGGCTGAACCGCGACCGCTTCCTGCTGTCGAACGGCCACGGTTCCATGCTGCACTACGCGCTGCTGCACCTGGCCGGCTACGCCGTGACCATGGACGACATCCGCGCCTTCCGCCAGATGCACTCGAAGACCCCGGGCCACCCGGAAGTGGACATCACGCCGGGCGTGGAAACGACCACCGGCCCGCTGGGCCAGGGCATCGCCAACGCGGTCGGCATGGCGCTGGCCGAGTACCTGCTGGCGGCCGAGTTCAACAAGCCGGGCCTGGACGTGGTGGACCACTATACCTACGCGTTCGTGGGCGATGGCTGCCTGATGGAAGGCATTTCGCACGAAGTATGCTCGCTGGCCGGCACCCTGGGCCTGAACAAACTGATCGCCCTGTACGACGACAACGGCATCTCCATCGACGGCAAGGTCGAAGGCTGGTTCACCGACGACACGCCTAAGCGCTTCGAATCCTACGGCTGGAATGTGATCCGCGACGTGGACGGCCATAGCGTGGCCGCCGTGGACGCCGCCATTGCCGCCGCCAAGCAGGCCGACAAGCCGACCCTGATCTGCTGCAAGACCATCATCGGCAAGGGTTCGCCGAACCTGCAGGGCGGCGACAAGGTGCACGGCGCCGCGCTGGGCGACAAGGAAATCGCCGCCGTGCGCGAATACATCGGCTGGACCCCGGCCCCGTTCGACATCCCGGCCGAAGTGTACGCCGCATGGGACGCGAAAGCGGCCGGCGCGCAGCACGAAGCCGACTGGAACGCGAAATTCGCAGCCTATAGCGCGCAGTTCCCTGCCGAAGCGGCAGAACTGGCGCGCCGCATGGCCGGCGACCTGCCGGCCAACTTCGAGGCCACGCTGGCTGCCGCCGTCGCCGCCTGCGTCGAGAAGAAGGAAACCATCGCCACCCGCAAGGCCAGCCAGAACGCGATCCAGGCGCTGGCCCCCGTGCTGCCGGAATTCCTGGGCGGCTCGGCCGACCTGACCGGCTCCAACCTGACCAACTGGAAAGAGTCGGTCAACCTGCGTTCCGGCAAGCCTGGCAACCACATCAACTACGGCGTGCGCGAGTTCGGCATGAGCGCCATCATGAACGGCGTCGCCCTGCACGGCGGCTTCATCCCGTTCGGCGCCACCTTCCTGACCTTCTCGGACTACAGCCGCAACGCGCTGCGCATGGCCGCGCTGATGAAGCAGCGTTCGCTGTTCGTGTTCACCCACGACTCGATCGGCCTGGGCGAAGACGGCCCGACCCACCAGTCCGTCGAGCACGTGTCCTCGCTGCGCCTGATCCCCGGCCTGGACAACTGGCGTCCTGCCGACACCGTCGAATCGATGGTGGCGTGGGGCGAGGCGGTCAAGCGCAAGAACGGTCCTTCGACCCTGATCTTCTCGCGCCAGAACCTGCCTTACCTGGAGCGCAGCGAAGCGGTGGTGGCCAATATCGCCAAGGGCGGCTATGTGCTTAACGACGTGGTTGACGCCAAGGTCATCCTGATCGCCACCGGTTCTGAAGTGGAACTGGCCGTCAACGCCGCCAGCGCGCTGGCCGCCGAAGGCATCGCCGCGCGCGTGGTGTCGATGCCGTCGACCGACGTGTTCGACCGCCAGGACGCCGCCTACAAGGCCAGCGTGCTGACCAAGGGCGTGCCGCGCGTGGCCATCGAAGCCGGCGTGACCGATTTCTGGTACAAATACGTGGGTCTGGAAGGCGCCGTGGTCGGTATCGACACCTTCGGCGAATCCGCCCCGGCGCCGGTGCTGTTCAAGCACTTCGGCTTCACGGTGGAAAACGTCGTGGCGAAAGTAAAATCTGTTCTGGTTGCATAATTACCTAGTACCCTTTTCTTATTCATCAGGAGCTTAGTATGACGATCAAAGTAGCAATCAATGGCTACGGCCGCATCGGCCGTAATGTTCTGCGCGCTTTCTACGAAGGCGGCAAGAAGCAAGACATCCAGATCGTTGCCATTAACGACCTGGGCGACGCCAAGTCGAACGCGCACCTGACCCGCTACGACACCGCGCACGGCAAGTTCCCCGGCACCGTGACGGTGGACGGCGACAACATGATCGTCAACGGCGACGTGATCCGCGTGTTCGCGCAGCGCAACCCGGCTGAAATCCCATGGGGCGACCTGGGCGTGGACGTGGTGCTGGAATGCACCGGCTTCTTCACCACCAAGGAAAAGGCTTCGGCCCACCTGAAGGGCGGCGCCAAGAAAGTGATCATCTCGGCACCGGGCGGCAAGGACGTGGACGCGACCATCGTGTACGGCGTGAACCAGCACGTGCTGAAGTCCACCGACACCGTGATCTCGAACGCTTCCTGCACCACCAACTGCCTGGCCCCGCTGGTCAAGCCGCTGAACGACGCCATCGGCGTGGAAAACGGCCTGATGACCACCGTGCACGCCTACACCAACGACCAGGTGCTGTCCGACGTGATGCATGAAGACCTGCGCCGCGCCCGTTCGGCCACCATGTCCATGATCCCGACCAAGACCGGCGCCGCCGCCGCGGTCGGCCTGGTGCTGCCTGAGCTGAACGGCAAGCTGGACGGTTTCGCGATCCGCGTGCCGACCATCAATGTGTCGCTGGTGGACCTGTCCTTCATCGCCTCGCGCGACACCACCGTGGACGAAGTGAACGCGCTGATGAAGGCCGCCTCCGAAGGCGCGCTGAAGGAAGTGCTGACCTACCAGACCGAACCGCTGGTGTCGATCGACTTCAACCACAACCCGGCCTCGTCGAACTTCGATTCGACCCTGACCAAGGTGTCGGGCCGCCTGGTGAAAGTATCGTCGTGGTACGACAACGAGTGGGGCTTCAGCAACCGCATGCTGGACACCACCGTGGCGCTGATGAACGCCAAGTAATCGCCGACCGCAAAGCGCAAAAAAAACCCGGGCTAGCCCGGGTTTTTTTACGCCGCTACAGTTTAGAAGTTGTAGGTGGCGCGGGCGTAGAAGGTGCGGCCCTTAGGATCGGTGAAGCGCGGATCGTAGCCAGCCTGGAAGGTCTCGGTCTGGTACGACAGCGGCGGAGCGCGGTCGAACATATTGCGCACGCCCAGGGTCAGCGACAGGTTCTTCATGAAGTTCGCGGTCGCATAGCTGTCCCAGGTGGTGTAGGAAGCGACGCGGAATTCAGGATCCTGGTCGATGTAGCCGGTCTTCGAGTGCGCAGCAATGCCGGCGCCCCAGATGCCCTTGGTCCAGTTGATGCTGGCGTTGTTCTGCCACTTGAAGATCGGACCGGTGCCGGAGAACACGCCGACGTTCTGGTGCCACTCGCCGCCATCGCTGTTCTGGTACTCATACTTGTGCACATAGGTGCTGTTCAGCGTGAAGGTGGTGTTGCCGAACTCGGCATGGCGCCAGCGGTAGTTCACGCTCACGTCCAGGCCGTCGGTGTTCACGCCGCCCAGGTTCTGGGTGCGCAGGTCGACATAGCCGCAGGTCAGCGGGTTCGGGCACTGCGAACCGTCGGTGGCCAGGTTGCCGGCCGCGGTGCGGTGGTACAGCGAAGCGTACTTGGCCGGGTCGCCGAACACGTCATCCTGGTTCAGCTGGCCGATCTGGTGTTCCAGCTTCAGCTTCCAGAAGTCCAGGCCAACCGACAGGTTGTTGACCGGCTCGAACACCACGCCCAGCGCGTAGTTCTTCGATTCTTCCGGCGCCAGCGCCTTGTTGCCGCCCGTCAGGGTCTGGAACTGCTGCTGGCAGTTGGCCGCGGCCGGCTTGCCTGGCAGCGGGGTGCCGCCTGGGCAGTTGACCGGATCGTCATACTGGTTCGAGTTGGTGTAGGTCTGGGCCGAGTTGATCTCGTACAGCGACGGCGCGCGGAAACCGGTCGAGTAGGAGCCGCGCAGCAGCACGGTCTTGGTCGGCTGGTAGCGGAAGCCGAACTTCGGATTGGTGGTGCTGCCGAAGTCGTTGTATTTGTCGTAACGCACGGCGGCGGTCACGTCCAGGTCCTTCAGCAGGGCCAGGTTCAGCTCGGCGTACGCGGCGCTGACCTTGCGCGAACCTTCGTTCAGCGTGTTCGGGTCGATACCGGTGGAGGCCACCACTTTTTCCGCGTACTCGGTGTTGGCCGCGCTGTGGAACTCCTGCTTGTCGAACTGGCCGCCCAGGGCCAGTGCGCTAGGACGGCCGGCGCCGAACCAATCGCCCACCTCGCGGCTGGCGCGCACGTCGAAGCCCTTCATGGTGCCCTTGGCGTTCTGGATGTTGCCATTCAGCGCGGCGCTTTCGATCAGCGCCATGCCGGCGGCGCTTTGCTCGCCGTACGGGTTGATCACGCCTTCCAGCACGCCCTTGGTGATGATGCCGCCGTCGCTGTAGCCGATCAGGTTGCTGGCCACCTTGTTCTTGTTATAGGTGAACGCTGCGCCGTAATCCCAGCCTGCGATCGAACCCTGCAGCGAAGCGACGAAGCGCTGCTGCTGGTTGACGTCGTCGCCGGCGCGCGAGCCGTTCGGCAGGTCGCGCCACTTCACGTGCACGAAGCCCGGCAGCACGCCGGCCGGGGTGTTCTCTTCGGTGTAGGTCGGGCTCAGCGGCACGTTAGGCGTGATGGAGCCTGGGTTGCCCGGGTAGAACGGATTCAGCGAGCCGTCGGGACGGACGCGGTTCTGGAACAGGCCGCCGTATGGCACCGGTGCGATTTCGCTGCCGATGCGGCTCTTGGTGATCAGGTATTCCAGGCCCAGTTCATGGTTTTCGTTGAGCTTGATGGTGCCCTTGACCAGGCCGGTGTTGCGCTCGCTCTTCGGAATGTAATCGACGAAGGAGGAGGTGGTCATCTGGCAGCCGCTGCCGGTGGCGTCCGGAATCAGGTTGGGCGCGCCGGTGCAGTTCGGGGCGACCGGGTTGCCGCTGTTGCCGTCCTGGTAATAGTTGGCCGGGCTGGTGGTTGGCGACAGGCCGCCTGCGTAGCGCTTGTTGTAGTCGCGCTGCACGCCGTTGATGCGGCGCTGCACCTGGTGGTCGCCCATGGCGAAGATGTTGAAGCCGTCGGTGTCCAGATTGCCGTAGCCGACGCCGATATTGGCGCTATTCGAACCGCCGCCTTTTTTATTGGGCGAATCGAGGCCGGCGGTCACGGTGACGCCGGTGTAATCTTTACGGGTAATAAAGTTAATCACGCCGCCCACCGCATCGGAACCGTACAGCGACGATGCGCCATCGCGCAATACTTCGACGCGCTCCAGCGCGGCGAATGGAATCATATTCAAGTCGGGTGCCGAGCTGTCCAGCGCATTATTAGCCAGGCGGCGGCCATTCAGCAGCACCAGGGTTTTATTCGCGCCAATACCGCGCAAATCGGCAAACGATGCGCCGCCGGTGCTCAAACCTACAACCTGGCTGGTGCCCTGGTTGGTTTGCACGGAGCTCAGATTGGCCATTACCTGTTCAATGGTGGTAATACCCTGCTTTTTCAGGTCATCCATTTTTACCACGGTCACCGGCACGGCGGTTTCGGCGTCAATACGCTTAATGGCGGAGCCGGTAATTTCCACGCGCTGGATAGGCGCGGCTGCAGGTGCGGCATTTTGTGCGAACGCCGGCTGGGCCAGCATTCCCAGGCCGGCGATGGCTACACCGCCGGAAAATACGACACGCAGCGAGCGAGCCAGGGCTTTTTCAATCAACATAGTCATGTTCCTTATTAGAGTGTCTGTTGCATTAGCAATCCTTCTGGGATTGCTAATCGGCCTATCAGACACTGCGGGGAATTGCATGTCAAATGTGTGTTTGTAACGCAGTTGAAACAAAGCAAGTCTTGACAGGCCCGCTGGCAGGGGCGCAATCGCAATAAGTGTTTCACTTAGCAGGGGCTAGCCCGGGATATGGCCCATTTTTGGCCGTTTTCTGCTTTGTATCGGACGCCGATGGGTGGGGCGGCAATGTTGCAATATTGCCACAGTGAGCAGTGTGCCATGTTGTGCCAGGTTCTGGCGTGATCGCGCCAGAAATGGGCGCATCGGCCGAAAAAAAACGCCGCAGAATGCGGCGTCCGGGCCAAGGGCGGGCGACTTACTTGTAGACGCCGGACCCGACCAGCAGGTCGCCTGCGCGTTCCACATAGCCCGATTTCGACTCCACGGCCTTGGTTACCGGATTCGGCCATTTGAAATCGACCCAGCCGCTGCCTTTTTCCTTGGCTACCTTGACCATTTCCTGGATCATCGGCTTGCCTTCGTTATCCTTCATATCGAGCAGGTTTTTTCCCACCAGTTTGGGATTCACGCCGTGCGCCACCGCGACCCCATTCAGGTCATATACATAGATATACAGGTCGCGGTCGTGGAAATCCTTATTCGCTGGATCGGAAAAGGCGGCAAACGCCTTTTCCTTGCCGTCCGATTTAATCAGCGCCACGGCCTTTTTTACCATGGCGACTGCTTCGTTGGCGCTGCCTTTATCCGCCGCATACGCCGGCGCTGCCAATAAACCCAGGCTGATTGCGATACCGCCTAAAAACATTTTCATTTGTCTCTCCTTTGGAATGGGACTGCCGGTCATGTTTTATTCGAGTATGTCTTTCCACAACTGTATTACATGCGCCGCGTGGCCGGCCACCCGGGCCGGGTCGACGCGGGCATTCTCCTGGCCCTGCAAGCGCATCTGGTGCTGCAATTTACGGAAGGCGCGGTAGGCATCGGCCACGCTGGCGGCCAGTTCGGGTTTAATCAATCCCAGCTCGCCGCACATTTTCAGTAGGGCAATATTACCCACATTTCCCGTCAGCTGGGAATAGGTGCTGGCATGCTGCAGCACCAGGTACTGGACGATAAATTCGATATCGATCATGCCGCCCGCGTCCTGTTTTAAATCGAACAGGTCGGAGCGGTTGGGGCGGGCGTCGGCCATTTTCTTGCGCATGGCTTGCACTTCGCGTTTCAATTCGCCGTCGGCGGGCCGTTCGCGGCGCAATACCTGGCAGCGGATCTGTTCGAAGCGCTGGCCGATGGCGGCGTCGCCGGCGCAGAAACGGGCGCGCGTGAGCGCCTGGTGTTCCCAGATCCACGCCGAGTTGTGCTGGTAGCGCTCGAAGGCCTGCACGCTGGACACCAGCATGCCGCTGGCACCGTCCGGCCGCAGCGCGATGTCCACGTCGAACAGCTGGCCGGCCGAGGTGTGCGAGGTCATCCAGGTGATGAAGCGCTGCGCCAGCTTGGCGTACTGGGCCGGCGCGTCCTGGTCATCGTCGTCGAACAGGAAGATCACGTCCAGGTCGGAGATATAGCCCAGCTCCTTGCCGCCCAGCTTGCCGTACGCGATGACGGCGAACTGCGGCACTTCGCGGTGGCGCGTGGCCACGGTCTTCCACACGGCCTGCACGGTGGCGGCCACGATCACGTCGGCCAGCGCGGACAGGTGGTCGGCCAGCTTTTCCACCGTCAGGTCGCCGGCCAGGTCCTGCGCCAGCAGGTGGAACAGCTGGGCGTGGTGCACTTCGCGCAGGATGTCCATCTGGCGCTCGGTGTCGCCGGCGGCGGCAGCCAGCTGGCCGTCCAGTTCGGCCGCCAGCGCCACCGGGTCGAACACGGCGTTGCGGATGCGGTCGTCCAGCAGTTCGTCCAGCAGGATGGGGTGCTTGGTGAGGAATTTGGCGGCCCAGCCGCTGGCGTGCATCATGCGGATCACCCGCTCCAGCGTGTGCGGGTACTCGGTCAGCAGCGACAAGTAGGCCGAGCGGCGCGCGATCGCTTCCAGGAAGTCCAGCAGGCTGCCCAGGGTCACCAGCTGGCTGCCGATGCTGGACTGCTCGGCGGTGCGGGCGATCAGCGGCAGCGCGGCGTTCACCAGCGACACCAGGCGGTTGCGGCTCGCCTCCGGCAGCGACTGCAAGCGCGGCGCCTGCCAGGTGGCCACCAAGCGCTGGGCGGCGCTGGCCGGATCGTCGTAGCCGAGCGCGGCGAAGCGCGCCTGGATCGCCTCCAGGTTGTCGGGGTCCGCGCACTCATTGCTGGTGGCCGGGTCGATGTCGGCGTCTTGCTGGCCGTTGGCGGCTTTTTCGGCGAACATGGCGTCGAATTGCTCGGCCACGAACTTGCGGTGCGCCTCGATCTGCGCCAGCAGGGTGGCCACGTCGGGCAAGCCCATCATCTGCGCCACCACCAGCTGGTCGGCCTCGTTGGGCGGCAGGGTGTGGGTCTGGGCGTCGTCCAGGTATTGCAGGCGGTGTTCCAGGTTGCGCAGGAAGGTGTAGGAAGCCAGCAGTTGCAGCACGATGTCGTTGGTCAGCAGGCCTTTTTCCGGCAGGATGCGCAAGGTGGCGCGGGTGGAGCGGTCGCGCAGCGTGGCGTCGCGCCCGCCCCGTATCAGCTGGAACACCTGGGCCAGGAACTCGATTTCGCGGATGCCGCCGCGCCCCAGCTTGACGTTGTTGCTGCGGTCCGGGTGCAGCCGCTCCTGGCGGTTCACTTCGGCGCGGATCTGGGCGTGCATGCTGCGGATGGCGTCGATGACGCCGAAATCGAGGTAACGCCGGAACACGAAGGGCCGCACGATGGCGTCCAGCGCGGCAATGTCGGCCGGCTTGCCGGTGACCGCGCGCGCCTTGACCCAGGCGTAGCGTTCCCATTCGCGCCCCTGCACGATCAGGTACTGCTCCACCATGCTGAGGCTGGCCGCCAGCGGGCCGGAGCCGCCATTCGGGCGCAGCGCCATGTCGACGCGGAAAGTGTAGCCGTCCTCGGTGATCTCGGCCAGCGCGGCAATCAGCTTCTTGCCCAGGCGGACGAAGAATTCGTGGTTGGACAGCGAGCGCTGGGCCGGGCCGGCCGCGGTGTCGCCGTCCTCCGGATAGACGAAGATCAGGTCGATGTCGGATGACACGTTCAGTTCGCCGCCGCCTTGCTTGCCCATGGCCAGCACCATCAGTTCCTGCTGCTCGCCGCTGTCGTGGCCGACGGGCTGGCCGTGCAGCGCCACCATTTCCGCGTGCAGCGCGGCCAGGTGGCGCTGGATGGCGAAGTCGGCGAAGCGCGTCATGGCGGTCACCACTTCGTGCAGGTCGGCCCGGCCTTCCAGGTCGCGCCGGATCAGGCCGCACACCAGCAGGTTGCGCAACCGGCGCATGGCGCGCGGCAGCGGCAGCGGCGCCTGGTCCGGTCCCATGTCCGCTTCGCGCGTTAAATAATCGGCAAAATCCAGTTGGGCAAGCGATAATTGCGCCAATGCATCAACCTTGGCCGCGCGGCCCGGATCGGCGCTGATCCAGCGCTGGTAGTATCGGGAGGCGGAGGTCAGTGCGGATGAGGTCATGGGCGTTAAGTAACTTAATGTTGCAACGTAATAAACAGAGCGTAGGGACACCAGCCTATGCGGTAAAATGGACGCGCAGGCTCCTTTAGGGCTGGAAACGATTTTAGCGATTTATTTGAAGCCGGGCCCGAATTATTAGCTTATTGATGCAAAATCCGTCAGAGGAGACCGTGACAGGCAGTGTGCCCTTGGCCGTGCGCTGGCAGCGGCTGCGTTCCGCCTATCGCGTCTGCAATCTGGCCACCCACCATGTGCTGGGCTTTACTGTCAAGTTGGCCTTGTTGGTGTACTTTGCATTCGCCGTCCTGCTGCTGGCGCTGCGCTACCTGGTGCTGCCCAATATCGACCACTACAAGGGCGACATCGAGCGCCTGGCCAGCCGCGCGGTGGGCAACCCCGTCACCATCGACCGCATCTACGCCTCCTGGTCCGGCCTGAGCCCCAGCCTGTTCCTGGGCGACGTGGTGCTGCGCGACCCGCAGGGCCGCGAAGTGCTGGCGCTGCCCAGCGTGTCGGCCACCTTGTCGTGGTGGAGCGTGGCGGCGGCCGACGTGCGCTTCGAATCGCTGGAACTGATACGCCCCAAGCTGGACGTGCGGCGCGAGGCGGACGGCAAGCTGTACGCGGCCGGCGTGTATATCGACCTGAACAAGAAGGGCGACGGCCAGGGCGCCGACTGGCTGCTGGCGCAGCGCGAGATCGTCATCCGCGAAGGTCAGCTGGACTGGACCGACAAGCTGCGCGGCACGCCGCAGGTGAGCCTGGCGGACGTGCGCCTGGTGCTGCGCAACAAGTGGCGCCGCCACCAGTTCGGCATGACGGCCACCCCGCCGGCCGCGCTGGGCGGCCCGCTGGACGTGCGCGCCGACTTCGCCCACCCGGCGTTCGCCGCCCGCAAGTCGGACGTGCGCGCCTGGCAGGGCGAGCTGTACGCGGACGTGCGCGAGGCCGACCTGGCCGCGTGGAAGCAGCACATCGACTATCCCTTCGACCTGCGCTCCGGCATGGGTTCGGTGCGCGCCTGGATCAAGCTGGACCATGCCAAGCTGGCCGGTTTCACGGCCGACGTCAGCCTGGCCGACGTGACGGCCCAGCTGGGCAAGGAGCTGGAGCCGCTGGACCTGGTGGCAGTGCGCGGCCGGGTTTCGGCGCGCGAGGAAATCCCGGCCACGCTGCAAAGCGGCCAGCCGGCGTTCGGCGTGCTGGGCCACAGCGTCACCCTGAACAATTTCTCGCTGCGCACGCGCGACGGCCTGGAGATGCCGCCCACCGAGCTGTCCGAGCGCTACGTGGCGGCCACCGCCAAGGCGCCCGCGCGCATGGAGCTGAAAGCCAGCGTGCTGGACCTCGAAACGCTGGCCGCGCTGGCCGGCCGCCTGCCGCTGAGCGACAACCAGCGCGCCATGCTGGAAGACGTGGCGCCCACGGGGCGGCTGCGCGACGTGGCCGCGTCCTGGTACGGCAGCTATCCGGCGTTGCTGTCCTACCATGTGAAGGCGCAGCTGGACGGCCTGGGCCTGCGCCCGCGCCCGGCCCGCCTGCCGCAGCCGAAAACGGCCAAGACCCCGGCCGTGCGCGGCATGCCCGCGCTGCCCGGCTTTGAACACCTGAGCGGCACGCTGGAAGCGAGCGAGAAGGGCGGCAGCTTCACGCTGGACGCCGACCAGCTGGTGCTGCAGATGCCGGACTATTTCGCCGAAGCGTCCATGCCCTTCGACAAGCTGCGCGGCCAGGTGTACTGGTCCTTCGAGGGCAACGAGCAGCTCAAGGTGGAGCTGCAGAACCTGGAATTCTCGCAGGAGGGCCTGAACGGTTCCCTGTCCGGCACCCATGTGCTGGCGCTGGACGGCAAGAGCGCCGGCCTGGCCGATTTCACCGGCAAGCTGAGCGGCTTCGACGTGAAGAAAATAGGCCGCTACCTGCCGCTGCAAACCCCCGAACACCTGCGCCACTGGCTGAGCGGCGCCCTGGAAGACGGCATGGCCGACGATGTGACCTTGCGCCTGCGCGGCGACCTGGCGCACTTCCCGTTCAAGAGCGCCGGCGCGGCGCCCACCGCCGCCGAGCGTGCCAAGGGCGAGTTCCGCGTGGCCGGCCGCATCACGAACGGCAAGCTCAACTACGACCCCGGCTTCTACGCCAAGGACGGCAAGTCGCCGCTGTGGCCGCAGGCCGAGAAGATCAAGGGCGGCTTCGTGTTCGAAGGCACGCGCATGGAAATCCGCGGCGACACGGCCGCCACCGGCGGCGTGGCGCTGAGCGGCGTGAAGGCCGTGATCGCCGACCTGTCCTCGCACGACAGCGTGCTGGAGATCGACGGCAACGCGGCCGGGCCGATGCAGGAATTCCTCAACTATATGGCGGCCAGCCCGGTGCTGGAGTGGATCGGCCACTTCACCGACGAAACGCAGGCCACCGGCAGCGCGAAACTGGCGCTCAAGCTGCAGCTGCCGCTGAACCACATGCACGACTCGAAAGTGCAGGGCGCGCTGCAGCTGGCCAACAACGACATCGTGCTGTGGCATGACATGCCGGTGGTGACCGGCTCCACCGGCAAGATCGAATTCAACGAAAAAGGCGTCAACCTGAACAACCTGGCGGGCAGCTTCATCGGCGGCCCGGTGTCGATCACCGGCGGCAGCCAGCGCGACGGCAGCATCCAGGTGCGCCTGGCCGGCACCGCCACGGCGGACGGCTTGCGCAAGACCTGGCCGTCGCCGCAGATGCAGCGCGTGGCCAGCCATTTCAGCGGCGGCACGCGCTACACCGGCCTGGTGGTGGCGCGCGACCACCATTATTCGGTCACCGTCGACTCCAGCCTGGCCGGCCTGGGCCTGGACTTCCCGGCGCCGCTGGCCAAGGGCGCGGCCGACACGCTGCCGCTGCACTTCGTGCTGAACGGCACGGCCGCCAACGAGGCGGGGCTGATGCGCGACGAGATCCGCGTGGCGCTGGGCGCCGGCATGTCGGCCGCCTACCAGCGCCAGCGCCAGGGCAAGGAGGCGTGGAAGCTGGTGCGCGGCGGCATAGGCGTGAACGTGCCGGCGCCGGAACCGGACAGCGGCATGATGATGCAGGCCAATGTGAAGACGCTCAATGTGGACCAGTGGCTGGCGCTGGGCGACGCCATCGCCGGCAAGGAGCCAGCCGGCGGCGCGGGCAGCGGCGGCGCCGACGTGGCGCAGTACGTGGTGGCCGACACCCTGGCCGCGCGCGCGGGCGAGCTGGTGGTGGGCGAACGCAAGCTGGAGAACGTGGTGGTGGGCGTGAGCCACCAGAAGAATGTGTGGCAGGCCAATATCGACTCGCGCCACGTGAACGGCTATGTCACGTGGAACGAGTCGCCGACCGGGCAGGGCGTGGGCAAGGTGACGGCGCGGCTGTCCTCGCTCATCATTCCCGAGTCGCAGGCCAACGACGTCAAGGATTTGCTGGAGAACAAGGCCACCCAGCCCACCATCCCCGCGCTGGACGTGGTGGTGGACCGCTTCGAGCTCTTCAACAAGCCGCTGGGCCGGCTGGAGCTGCAGGCGCACAACGCGCTGATCACGGCGGCGCGCGAGTGGCGCGTGTCCAGGCTGTCGCTAGCCAACGCGGACGGCGAACTGAACGGCACCGGGCGCTGGGTGGTCAAGGACGGCCAGCCGCAGACCAGCCTGAACTTCGAACTGGACATCGCCAACGCCGGCAAGCTGCTGGACCGCTTCGGCTTCGCCGACACCTTGCGCAACGGCAAGGGCAAGCTCAGCGGCGATATATCCTGGAAGGGCTTGCCCTACGCGCTGGACATCCCCAGCCTGTCGGGCCAGATCAATATGAACGTGGAGAAGGGCCAGTTCCTCAAGCAGGACCCGGGCGCGGCCAAGCTGCTGGGCGTACTCAGCCTGCAGGCCTTGCCGCGCATGCTGAAACTGGACTTCCACGACGTGTTCTCGGAAGGGCTGGCCTTCGACGGCATCAGCGCCCAGGCCGCCATCAACCGCGGCATCGTCAAGACGGACAACTTGAAAATGCACGGCGTGGCCGCTACTGTACTGATGGACGGCACCGTTGATATCGCCAACGAATCGACCAATCTGCGCGTGGTGGTGATGCCGGAAGTCAATCTCGGCACGGCGCCGCTGGTGTACGCGCTGGCGGTGAATCCGGTGATCGGCCTGGGCAGCTACCTGGCCCAGCTGTTCCTGGCGCAGCCGATGATGCGCGCGCTGACCTATGAGATGCAAGTGACGGGGCCGTGGAAGGCGCCCGTGATCACCAAGCTCGATGCGGCCAGGCTGGACGCCGTCAAGGAAGCCGCCAGGGAAGCCGCCAAGCCCAAACAGTAAGCACACCGATAAAGGACCCAGCCCATGAACACCGTCGCAGCGATACAGATGATTTCCTCGCCCTCCGTGGGCGAGAACCTGGCCACGGCGCGGCGCCTGATCGCGCAGGCGGCCGACACCGGCGCCAAGCTGGTGCTGCTGCCCGAATACTGGGCCATCATGGGCTTGAGCGACAGCGACAAGGTGGCCGTGGCCGAGCCGCTGGGCAAGGGGCCGATCCAGGACTTCATGAGCGACATGGCGCGCCACCACAATATCTGGCTGCTGGGCGGCACCTTGCCGCTGGCGTCCGACGACCCGGCGCGCGTGGTCAACACCACGCTGGTGTACGACGACGAGGGCCGCCACGTGGGCCGCTACGACAAGATCCACCTGTTCGGCTTTACCAAGGGCAGCGAATCCTACGACGAGGCGCGCACCATCGTGCCCGGCCGCAACGTCGGCACGGTGGACACGCCGGTGGGCAAGGTCGGCATGTCGGTGTGCTACGACTTGCGCTTCCCCGAGCTGTTCCGCGCCATGGGGCCGGTGTCGCTGATCGTGGTGCCGGCCGCGTTCACCTACACCACCGGGCAGGCGCACTGGGAAATCCTGCTGCGCGCGCGCGCCATCGAGAACCAGTGCTATGTGCTGGCGGCGGCGCAGGGCGGCACGCACCAGAACGGGCGCCGCACCTGGGGCCATTCCATGCTGATCGACCCGTGGGGCGCGGTCAAGACCGTGCTGGCCGAGGGCGAGGGCGTGGTGCACGGGGAGGTCGATGCGCTGTTCATGGACAGCGTGCGCGAGAGCTTGCCGGCGCTGAAGCACCGCACCATGTGATGGCCGCTGGCCTGCCTACAACGGCGGATTACGCGCTGCGCGCTAATCCGCCCTACAATGGCAGCATTATCCGCGACATAATTCTTTAGGCATTCAACATGACTCCATTCGAACCCAATCTGTCCACCCTGGCCGTGGCGCGCGATTTGCTGCTGACGCCGTTCGGCCTGGATGAGGCCAAGCTGCTGAAAACGCTGGGCAGCATGTTCAACCACAAGGTCGATTATGCCGACCTGTATTTCCAGTTCACCAAGAACGAGGGCTGGAGCCTGGAAGAGGGCATCGTCAAGACCGGCAGCTTCTCGATCGACCAGGGCGTGGGCGTGCGCGCCATCTCGGGCGACAAGACCGCTTTCGCCTATTCGGACGACATCTCCGAGCGCGCGCTGATGGAAGCGGCGGCGGCTACCCGCACCATCGGCCGTGCCGGCGCTGGCAAGGTCAAGGTGGCCAGCGGCATGACCCAGGTGGGCGGCCGCTCGCTGTACCTGCCGCACGATCCGCTCACTTCGCTGGACGCGACCGCCAAGGTCAAGCTGCTGGAGCGCCTGGAAAAGATGGCGCGCGCCAAGGACCCGCGCGTGGTGCAGGTGATGGCCGGCCTGGCCGGTGAATACGACGTGGTGCTGGTGGTGCGCAGCGACGGCGTGCTGGCGGCCGACATCCGCCCGCTGGTGCGCGTGTCGCTGACCGTGATCGCCGAGCAGGACGGACGGCGCGAAGTCGGTTCGTCCGGCGGCGGCGGCCGCTACGACTACGGCTATTTCAGCGACGAGCTGCTGGAACAGTATGCCGACGAGGCCGTGAAATCGGCCATCGTCAACCTGGACGCGCGCCCCGCGCCGGCCGGCCCGATGACCGTGGTGCTGGGACCGGGCTGGCCCGGCATCCTGCTGCACGAAGCCATCGGCCACGGCCTGGAAGGCGACTTCAACCGCAAGGGTTCGTCCACCTTCTCCGGCCGCATCGGCGAACGCGTGGCGGCCAAGGGCGTGACCGTGGTGGACGACGGCACGCTGAAGGACCGCCGCGGCTCGCTCAACATCGACGACGAGGGCAACCCTAGCCAGTGCACCACCTTGATCGAGGACGGCATCCTGAAAGGCTATATCCAGGACACCATGAACGCGCGCCTGATGAAGATGCCGGTGACCGGCAACGCGCGCCGCGAATCGTTCGCCCACCTGCCGATGCCGCGCATGACCAACACCTATATGCTGGGCGGCGACAAGGACCCGGGCGAGATCCTGGCGTCGGTGAAGAACGGCCTGTACGCGGTTAATTTCGGCGGCGGCCAGGTCGACATCACCAACGGCAAGTTCGTGTTCTCGGCCAGCGAAGCCTATATGATCGAGAACGGCAAGATCACTTACCCGGTCAAGGGCGCCACGCTGATCGGCAACGGTCCGGATGTGCTCAACCGCGTATCGATGATAGGCAACGACATGAAGCTCGATTCCGGCGTGGGCGTGTGCGGCAAGGAAGGCCAGAGCGTGCCGGTGGGCGTGGGCCAGCCCACCCTGCGCCTCGACGGCGTGACCGTCGGCGGCACGGCGTAAGAAGAAACGGGCGCGACGCCCGTTTTTTTTAGCCTGTAGGGCGGGTCAGCGGGAACCGCGTAACCCGCCGGCGCCGCCCGCAGCGCCATCAGAACTGATAGCGCATCCCCACATTGAAATAACGCCCCAGCGCCCCGCTGTAATCGAGCGGGTTATACGACACCGCGCCATAGGTCAGCGGATCGAGCGGCGGGATCTTGTCGAACAGGTTCTGGATCGACGCCGTCACTTCCATCTTCGGGTTCACCTTCCAGCGCGCCGTTAGGTCGATGGTGGTGAACGAGGCCAGCTTGCAGCCGCGCGGCGCGTCCGAGCCGTCGGCAAAGTGCGTGGCGCAGCCGTCCGGATCGTTCTTGAACAGCGTGTTGTCCATCTTGCCGCGGTAGTTGGCGGTGGCCGTCACGCGGAAGGCCGCGCGCTCCCAGGTGGCGCTCAGGTTGACCCGGTCGTCCGGCGTGCCGATGCAGTTGGTCACGTCGCAGTTGCCGTGCGTGCCGGCGAAGTCGCGCTGCGAACCGTCGGTTTCCGTGCGCAGCCACTTGAACAAATGGGTCCACTTGGCGTCCGCCGCCAGCGTGCCCCAGCCGCCCAGGCCGAAGGTGGTGCGCAGGTCCAGGTCGGCGCCGCGCACCTTGGTGTTGCTGGAGTTGACGTAGCGCGCCAGCACCGCCGTGATGGCGCCCGGGTCGCCCGGACGGGTGGCCGTGGACGGGTCGCGCGCGATGTGGCCGGCCGCGATGGCGGCGTCGGTCTGCTCCTGGTTGATCTCGTTCTTGCGCTTGATCTGCCAGAAGTCCAGCGACACGCTGGTGCGCGGCAGCGGGTCCCACACCAGGCCGGCGCTATAGCTCTTCGAGCGCTCCGGCGCCAGCGCCGGGTTGGGCGAGGTGATGATGGCGATGGAGGCCGGGTCGCACGCCACCTGCACCCCCAATGCGCAGCGCACCGGATCGTCCGCCGTGGAGAACGCGGCCAGGCCGCCCACGCCGTTCTCTGCCGCGCTGGGGGCGCGGAAGCCGCGCGCGAAGGTGCCGCGCAGCGCGAAGGTCCTGGTCGGGGTCCACTTCAGGCCCGCCTTCGGCGTATAGGAATTGCCGACGTCGGAGAAGTGGTCGTAGCGCAGCGCGGCCGACGCTTCCAGCGTCTTGTGCACCGGCGCCAGCAGCTCTGCGTACAGCGCGCTGGCGTTGCGCTTGCCCTGGTAGGCCGAGTAGCCCAGGCCGATAATGTTGCCCAGCTCGGTGCCCTGCGTGGGCTCGAGCTCGGTGGACTCGCGCCGGTACTCGGCGCCCAGCGCCACGCCCAGCGCGCCGCCGGGCAGCTGGCCGATTTCGCGGCTGGCCTTCACGTCGATCTGGTTGATGCGGGTTTCGGCGTCGTTGGCGATGGTGGGCGAGAGGGCGCCGTACAGCGCGGCCGAGTTCAGGCCCGCGTTCTCGGCGATGCGCCAGAAGCTGCCGGGCGGCAGCGCGGCATAGGCGGCGCTGCGCGCGCGTGCCGCCGCCACGTTGGCCGGGCTGGGATCGAGCAGGGCGAAGGCCACGTCGCGCTGCAGGTAGCCGGTGCGCGTGTTGCTCACTTCGTTCTGCGAGAACAGCCACGCCGCGTCGATGTCCCATTGCTGCCAGCTGCCCTTGGCGCCGGCCACGAAGCGCGTGAAGTCCGAACCCACGTGGCTCACGCGCGGACCGACGTCGGCCGCCAGGTAGCGCAGCCGCGCGGCGCGCCCGAAGTAGGGATTGTCCGGATGGCCCGCGCCCAGCTGCACGGCGGCGTTGCTGACCGGGCCGCCCGGATAGCCGACCGAGGCGCTGACGGTGGACGGGGTGGTGCTGGCGGTGGAATTGCTGTGGTAGAAGTTCAGCTCGCCGTACGCCAGCCAGTCGGGCGCGAGCTGGTAGCTCAGGCGCGCGAAGACGTTGGCGGTTTCCTGCTCGGGCTGGATTTCGCTGTATTGCTGCTGCGCGTCGGTCAGGCAGCCGCCGCCGGGGTCGCCCTGCGGGTGGCTGGTGAAGTTGGCGCAGGCCGCGCCGGGGAACAGGCGCGTGAAGCCGGCGCCGGCCAGGTTGCCGCGGTTGTAGTACTCCAGCGTGTCCGGGTTGCGCACGTTGCCGTTGACCGCGCTGCCGGCGTTGTTGGTGCTGACGATGGCGCCGGTGCCGCCCAGGGTTTCCTGGGCCGAGAAGCCGTAGTCGCGCAGGTCGCTGCGGCCGATGTAGCGGCGGTCGCTGCGCGCGCTGTTGGCGATGGCGCCCTTGCGGCCGTATTCGAAGCTGCCCATGAAGTTGTAGCGGTCGGTATCCAGCTTGCCGACCCCGTGCGTGATGGCCAGGCGCGTGTCGTGGCCGTCGCGCTCTTCCGAGATGCCCTGGCTGGCGCGCAGCGTGGTGCCCTCGAAATCGCGCCGCAGGATCACGTTGACCACGCCGGCGATGGCGTCCGAGCCATAGATGGCCGAGGCGCCGTCCTTCAGGATCTCGACCCGCTCGATGGCCTCGGACGGAATCACGTTCAGGTCGGCGAACACCTTCTGGCCGTCGTCGGCCAGGCCGTAGGGCGCCACGCGGCGGCCGTTGATCAGCACCAGGGTGGAGGCCGCGCCCAGGCCGCGCAGCGAAATGCCGGACGCGCCGGAGGCGAAGCCGCCGCCGAAGGTCATGGGCACCGAGCCCTGGTTGTCCACCGCCAGCGTCTGCATCAGTTCGGCCACCGTGGTCTTGCCGGATTTTTCAATGTCGGCGCGGCTCAGCGTCTGCACCGGCGAGGCTGTTTCGGCCTGCGCGCGGCGGATGTTGGAGCCGGTAATTTCCACCCGCTGCATGGGCTGCTGGGCAGCCTCCTGCGCGTAAGCCTGGCCGAGCAAGCTGAGCAAGCCGGGCAAGATCAGTTTTTTCATCATGTCACTCCAAAGAGGTAAGCAGGATTGTCCAGTCTTGCTGCGTTTGCATGAGGAGATTCTGATCTGGATCAAAGAGCAGGTGGGATGCTGCCCCAATGTGGTGCGCGCGCCACGCGCCCGCTTGAACAGGCCGCTTGACAAATCGCTTGCCAAAGCTTGTGACTTGTTGCTATAGTCATTGCAACCTTTTAGGATTTCTCCCATGCAGCGTTGCGTTTTTCTTTACCGGCCACTTTTACTTTAGCAATTCCAGCCCAAAGGCGGTGGAGTAGCGGCCGGTTCACGTAGCAGCAAAAACGAGATCCCAGCAGACCCAGACAAACCGCCAGCGATGGCGGTTTTTTTTTAGCCCAAGATTTTTCAGCCTTAGACTCCAGGAGATAGACATGCAACGCACCGACGACCTGCGCATCCGCGAAATGAAGGAACTGGTCCCCCCCTCGCACCTGATCCGCGAGTACGCCGTCAGCGAGGCCGCCAGCACCACCGCCGCGAACGCGCGGGTGGCGCTGCATCGCATCCTGCACGGCCAGGACGACCGCCTGATGGTGGTGATCGGCCCGTGCTCCATCCATGATCCGAAAGCGGCCATGGAATATGCGCGCCGCCTGGCGCCGCTGCGCGAGAAGCTGGGCGCGGACCTGGAAATCGTCATGCGCGTGTACTTCGAGAAGCCGCGCACCACGGTGGGCTGGAAGGGCATGATCAACGACCCCTACATGGACAACAGCTTCCGCATCAACGACGGCCTGCGCATGGCGCGCGAGCTGCTGCGCGACATCAACGAGCTGGGCTTGCCGGCCGGCACCGAATACCTGGACGTGATCAGCCCGCAGTACATCGCCGACCTGATCAGCTGGGGCGCGATCGGCGCCCGCACCACCGAGTCGCAGGTGCACCGCGAGCTGGCTTCCGGCCTGTCGTGCCCGGTGGGCTTCAAGAACGGCACCGACGGCAACGTCAAGATCGCCGTGGAAGCCATCAAGGCCGCCTCGCAGCCGCACCACTTCCTGTCGGTGACCAAGGGCGGCCACTCGGCCATCGTGTCCACCAACGGCAATGAGGACTGCCACATCATCCTGCGCGGCGGCAAGGCGCCGAACTACGACGCGGCCAGCGTGGACGAGGCCTGCAAGGCCATCGCGGCCCAGGGCCTGGCGGCGCGCCTGATGATAGACGCTTCGCACGCCAACAGCTCGAAAAAGCCGGAAAACCAGATTCCCGTGTGCGCCGACATCGCCGGCCAGATCGCCGGCGGCGACGCGCGCATCGTCGGCGTGATGGTGGAGTCGCACCTGGTGGCGGGGCGCCAGGACCTGGTGCCGGGCAAGGAGCTGACCTACGGCCAGTCCATCACCGACGGCTGCATCGACTGGGACAGCAGCGTGCAGGTGCTCGAAGGCCTGGCCGCCGCGGTGCGCCAGCGCCGCCTGCGCACCGAAGACTAAATAAAAAAAACCCGCCGTATCGCTACGGCGGGTTTTTTTCAGCTGCTACGTATTACTTGAAGGTGTAGCCTGCCGACACATACACAAAGCGGCCGCGCGGGTCGTATTGGTTGATGTCGTAGCCGGCCTGGAACTGGTTCGACACCGGCACGAAGATGCCAGGCTGCTTGTCGAACAGGTTGCGCACGCCTGCGCTCAGCACCAGCGATTTCCAGCCCTTCCACGTCACGTTGGTGTCGTAGGTGGTCATGGCGCCGATGAAGTTGCGCTGGCCATCGCCCTGGCGGAAGCCGGTTTCATAGCCGGAGGAGAAGTTCTGGGTCAGCGAGATGGCCAGCGGACCCTGGGTCCAGGTGCCGCTCAGGGCATGGCGCCAGCGCAGTACCACGCCGCCGTCCTGCGCGCCCAGTACCGGGTCGCCGTTCTTGTCTACCAGGGTGCCAACTTTGTGCGACAGGGTGCCGCCCGGGCTGGTCTGGTCGAACTTGTCCATGTAGGTGCCGTTCAGCGTGGTGTCGAAGCGGCCGAAGCTGGTGTTCTGGCGGAACTGGGCGAACACGTCGAAGCCTTCGACGGTGGCGTTGCCGGTGTTGGCCAGCGTGGTGTAGATCAGGTCGACATCGTTGCCCTGCAGTTTCACCAGGTTGGCGTAGGCCGAGTCGCCGCGGCGGAAGCCGGACACCACTTCCTGTGCCGACGGGGTGGCCAGGATGTCGGACACCTTGATCTTGAACCAGTCCACGCCGAAGGTGAAGCTGTCGGCTGGCGACAGGACGATACCGATCGAACGCTGCTGCGATTCTTCAGGCTTCAGGTTGGGGTTACCGCCGGACACGGCGTTAACCTGCAGCTGGGACTGGCCGGTGGCCGGATCGTTGAAGGTTTCCGACGAGCCGGTGGTCTGCGGCTGCCACAGGTCGCTCAGGGTAGGGGCGCGGAAGCCCGAACCTGCGGACGCGCGCACCAGCACCGACTTCAGTGGCTGCCAGCGGCCGTTCACCTTGTAGTTGTTGGTGCTGCCGACGTCGTTGTAGTCGTCGCGGCGCAGCGCCAGGCCCAGGTCCAGGGTCTTGGTCAGCGGCAGGCTGCCTTCGGCGAACACCGAGTTGATGGTGCGCGACTTGTTCACAGGAGGCACGCTGCCGCCCAGGCCGGCGATGTCGCCGGTTTCCAGCGCAGGGCTAGGGGTGGTGTGGAACTTGTCCTTGCGCGACTGGAAGCCTGCGGCGTACTGCGGGGTGATGCCGGCGAATTGCGGCAGCTCGCCTGCGATCTTGGCATCGAAGGTATTGCTGGTCGATTTGCCGGTCAGCGTGTCGCCCGAGTACTGGGCCGATTTCAGCTTCTCAGCCAGCGCGCCGGTCTGCACCGCGCCTGGTGCCCATGGGTTCCAGTTGTTGGCAGGATCGTTGATGATCTTGGCGTAGGCCACTTGCGAGAAGTAACCGGCCGGCACGGTGCCGTGGATCTTGCTCTCGTTGGTGGCAACGGCCACTTCGTAGTCCTGGCCCCAGACGGTGCCTTTCGAACCCAGTACCAGGCGCGACTGCTTGGCTTCGTCGACGCTGGTGCGGTTGCCGAAGTCAAACACGCGGCTGGTGATGGCCAGCGGCTTGCCGACCAGGCTGCTGAAGCCGTATTTGTTCAGGTAAGGCACGGCGATCGACTGGTACACCGGGTTGCTTGGGTACAGCAGCAGCGCCGGGTGCACGCCTTGCTTGGCGAACTCGCCGTCGGTTTCCAGGAAGGAGCGGCGGACCGGGCTGCCCTGGAAGCTCTGGGTGACGGTCGATTCCGAGTACAGCGCGTCGGCGAACAGTTCGTGGTCGGCGTTGATCTTGAACGAGCCGTTGGCGGTCAGGTTCTTCAGCTCGCGCTGCGGAATCAGGCCCACGAAGGCGGCGCTGTCGAAGGCGCAGTAAGGCGTGTTCTTCGAGGTGTTGGTGGCGTTCTGGTACATCAGGATGGACGCGCACTTGCCCTGGTCGGCCAGCGGGTTGCCGTAGCCGGTGCCTGGCGAGTTGCCGAAGCCGGTCACGCGGTCGTTAGGGTAGGCGCCCGGGATGATGGCGCCTTCGATGTTGCCCTGGCCGGTGGCGCCGGAAGCGTAGTACGGCAGGTTGTTGCCGGTGGCCGAGTAGGAGCGGTCGGTCGCTTTCAGCAGTTTTTCTTTTTCGTACGATGCCGACAGCACCACGGAGTAGCCGTCGGTGCTCAGGTCGCCGATGCCGCCTGTGATCGATGCCTTGGAGTTCTTGCCGCCGCCGCTTTCGGTTGGGGAACCGTAGCCTGCGGTGACTTCCACGCCCTTGAAGGACTTGGACAGGATGAAGTTGACCACGCCGGCCACTGCGTCCGAACCGTACACGCCCGATGCGCCGTCTTTCAGCACTTCGACGCGCTCGATGGCGGCCAGCGGGATGACGTTGACGTTGACGGCTGCGCCGCCACCGCCGGCGAAGGCTGCCAGGCGGCGGCCGTTCACCAGCACCAGGGTGCGCTCATCGCCCAGGCCGCGCAGGGAGATCGAGGACATGCCGTAGGTCGAGCTGCCGGCGCCGGTGGAGTTCTGGGTCGAGCCGGAGGAGGACAGGGCGGAGATCGAGGTCAGCAGTTCTTGCGTGCTGGTGGCGCCGGTGCGGGAGATTTCCGCCTTCGTCATCACCTGCACTGGCAGGGCGGTTTCGGCGTCCACGCGCTTGAGCGAGGAGCCGGTGATTTCAACGCGCTGGATGGATTCCGGGGCGGATTGCGCCTGGGCGGCATGCATGCCCAGCACCAGGCCACCGGCACAGATCAGGCGTACCGAACGGGACAAAACTGTTTCCTTCATCATTTAACTACTCCCAAGATGTACTACTTTAGTGAAACGGCGTCTACGGCCGAGTTTGGATAACTTTTATCTTTTAGATAACACCATGGCCAGCCGTTGATAAACGGCAAAAGTTGGCTAGGAGCCATGTAATCACTCCGACAAGGTGGTGTCAACGTGAGAAATTTGCGGTTTCGAGCGATTCCCCTGTTTTTCGCGCCGTCGCGGGCTGGACGGGAATGGGGCGTTAAGCGAGCACGTTGGGTGCCATAAGGCGGCGGATGGGCGACGTTGCGGCCAAGTCCGGGGAATCTGTAAAAGCGGCTAAAGCAGCGGAAAGGTGGTGTTTGCCGCTTTGGAGCGAATAGTAAATAATGTAACTTGCTGGCTGGAATGTCACTTTTTTGCTACAAAACGATACTTAGCGCTACAAAATGATACCGCCGGCGTGAGCCGGCGGCGGGTGCTGCAAAGGCGCTGCGCAGGCTTAGAAGGTGTAGCTGCCGCGCAGGTAGATGGCGCGGCCAACCGCGTCCGTGTAGCGCGGGTCATAGCCCTTCTGGAACAGCGTGCCCTGGTTGGAGAACGGCGGGTCCTTGTCCAGCAGGTTCTTCACGCCGGCCGTCAGCGTCACGCCCTTGATGCCGGTGTAGCTGGCGGTCAGGTTCCACAGGCTGTACGAGGGCACGTGGTTCAGGAACTGGTCGTCGATGTCCAGGTTCTGGTCGGTGTAGCCGGACTTGAAGGACTGCGCCAGGGTGGCGCTCCAGACGCCCATGCGCCAGTTCAGCGAGGCGTTGTGCTTCCAGCGGAACACCGGGTTGTTGGCGGCGTAGCGGCCCACGTTCTGGGTGAACGGGCCGTCGCGCTCGTCCTGGTACTCGTACTTGTGGACATAGGTGCCGTCCAGCGCGAAGATGAAGCTGCCGTAGGCGCTGCTGCCCGAACGCAAGGTCAGCGACACGTCCACGCCGTCGGTGTTGACGCGGCCCAGGTTCTCCTTCAGGTCCAGGATGGCGAACGGCGAGCCGTCCGGGTTGCGCAGGAAGCGGTCCTTGTACTTGGCGTAGTTGCCGTAGATGACTTCTTCCGGCAGCGCGTTGATCTTGTCCTTGAGCTTGATGTTCCAGTAGTCCAGCGCCAGGGTGGCCTGCGGGATGGGCTCGATCACGATGCCGGCCGCGAAGGTGCGCGACTCTTCCGGGCTCAGGTCCGGATTGCCGCCCTGCAGCTTGAACTGCTGCAGGTCGCAGTCGCGCAGCGGGTTGGTGATCGGGTTGGACGAGGGCACGCCGCCCGGGCACAGGATGGGGTCGTTGTACGAGTTGTTGGTGTCGTTCTTCGAGCGCGGCGCGTTCTTCTCGAACAGCGTCGGGGCGCGGAAGCCGGTCGAGGCCGAGCCGCGCAGCAGCACTTCCTTGGTCGGCTGGTAGCTCAGCGCCAGTTTCGGGTTGGTGGTGTTGCCGGCGTCGCTGTAATCGTCGAAGCGGGTGGCGAACTGCACTTCCAGGTCCTTCATCAGCGGCAGCCGGACTTCGCCGAACACCGCCTTGATGGTGCGCGAACCGGCCGTGGACTGCGAGCCGGACAGGCCGGAGCTGGCCGCCTGGCCGGCGATGTCGCGGTTGACGAAGAAGTCCGCCTCTTCGCGGCGCAGCTCGCCGCCGAAGGCCAGCGCGGCCTTGCCGCCGGCCATGTCCCACAGCTCGCGGCTGGCCTTGAAGTCGATGCCGGTGTTGCGGGTTTTGCCGTCCTGTACCTTGCCGCGCAGCGCGGTGCTGGCCAGGTAGGCCTTGCCGGCCGCGTCCTGCAGGCCGAAGGGGTTCAGGATGCCGTTCAGCACGCCCGCCGCGAACGACTCGTCGCGCACGTAGCCGCCGGTGAACCATTCGGCCGAGCGGCTTTCCGACAGCGTGAAGCCGGTCTTGTAGTCCCAGCCGTACAGCAAGCCTTCGGCGCCGATGCTGAGGCGGTCGGCCGCGCCCAGCGAGTTGATTTCGCGCTGGCCCGCTTCGGTGGGGCGCCAGTTGACCGACAGCGGCTGGCCGGACAGGCCCGGCATGGCGGGCACGCCGCCGCCCGGGTTGCCCGGATAGTATTTGCTGGTCTTCGGCAGGATCAGGCCGGTCTGCGGCGGCGGCGCCGTGTGCGACAGCACGTCGTTCTCGGCGTGCAGGTATTCGATGCTGGCCTGGTGGTCGTTATTGATCTTGAAGGTGGCTTTGCCGAAAAAGGCGATCTGCTTTTGCGCCGGCAAGTCGTCGATCAGGCGGGTGTAGTCCTGGCGGCAGGTGCCGCCGCCGCCGATGGGCAGGGACAGGGGCTGGTCGCAGCCGGCCGCGCGGCCCGGGTTGCCGGTGACGTTGGAGCCGGGGTCGAAGTAGTTGCCGGGGAAGGTGGTGCCGGAAGTCAGGTTCAGGCCGCGCTCGGGGATCACGCCGGTCTTGGAGAATTCGCGCTGCTGCGAGGTCAGGATGTCGAGCTTGTGCCAGTCGAACACGCCGAACACATTGTAGCCGTCGGTCTCCAGGTTGCCGAAGCCGGAAGAGATGTTGACGCGCTTCTCGTCGGCGCCGGGCGCGCGCGGCAGCAGGGCTTCGGCCGTGATGGTGGTCGCTTGCACCGAGCGCTTGGTGATGAAGTTGATCACGCCGCCGATGGCGTCGGTGCCGTAGATGGCCGAGGCGCCGTCGCGCAGCACTTCGACTTTCTCCAGCGCCGACACGGGAATGATGTTGAGGTCGACGCTGGCGCCGTCGTAGGGGTGGTTGGCGATGCGGCGCCCGTTCAGCAGCACCAGGGTCTTGTCGCTGCCCAGGCCGCGCAAGTCGGCGCTGGACTGGCCGCCGGTGGGCAGGCCGGAGCTGTTGCCGCCGACCACGTTGCCGGAGCTGAAGCTGGAGCTGTTGGAGGGGATGCGGTCCAGCACTTCCTGGGCCGTGGTCAAGCCTTGCTTGACGAAGTCCTCGGCCTTGAACACGGTCAGCGGGTTGGCCGTTTCCGATACCAGCCGCTTGATGGAGGAACCGGTCACTTCCACCCGCTGCA
Source organism: Pseudoduganella sp. UC29_71 (assembly GCF_042693265.1). NCBI lineage: Bacteria > Pseudomonadati > Pseudomonadota > Betaproteobacteria > Burkholderiales > Oxalobacteraceae > Pseudoduganella > Pseudoduganella sp. UC29_71. The sequence goes on from NZ_CP170549.1 coordinate 527,083, forward strand.
TGGGCTGCGTGCTGTCCTGCGCCAGCGCGGCCTGGGTGGCCAGGCCCAGGCTCAGGCCCAGGCCGGCGGCGCACAGCAGGCGCACCGAGCGTGCGATTGTTTTCTCATTCATCATTGCCCAAAACTCCCAAAAGAACATCGTTGTACATGTCATGGGCCGAGCGTGCCGGATAGGCGCGTCGGCCCCTCGTATGGCAATTCCCTGAAGAAATGTTAATCTTCAAGCACACAGATGTAACCACCGGTGGTTATCCATGTCAATAATGAAAGATTGCGTGTCAGGTTAATACAACGGCCTGTAAATCCCGCTGTGCAAGTGAGGTGTTTTGTGCAGGAAAATAAAAAGGGCGGTGATCGCTCGCCGCCCTTTGCTCGAAGTTACCGCTTGTTTGCCGTCAGATGCCGGCTTTTGCGATTAGAACTTGTAAGAACCGCTGATGCAGAACTGGCGGCCCAGCGCGCTCGAATACGAGGGGTTGTAGCCGACCTGGTGCGAACCGGTGTTGCGCAGCGTGAACGGCGGCGTGCGGTCGAACAGGTTGATGATGCCGGCGGTCAGCTCCACATTCTTCAGCGGACGGTAGGCCGACTGCAGGTCGAAGGTGGTGTAGCTCGGCACGTCCAGCGTGATGCCGTAGCACTCGCCGGGCGAACCGGCCACGATGACGGCGCAGTCGTCTTCCGACTGCGGCTTGTCAGTGTAGCCGTTGCGGTAGTTGGCCGCCAGCGTGTGGGTGAACCTGGCGGTCTCGTACGAGGTGGTGGCGCGCACCACGTGGCGGAAGCTGACCTTGTCGTTCGAACCGTAGCGGTTCAAGCTGGTTTCCCACTGGTCGTCGGTGCCCGGCGTGGTGTAGCGCGACTTGAGCAGCCAGGTGCCGGCCAGACGGCTGGTCAGCTTGCCGTCGAACAGCTTCATCTTGTGGGTGAAGTCGTAGTCGACGCCCTGGTTTTCCACCTTGCCGATGTTAATCGGCAGCAGCTTGATGGCCAGCACGTCCTTGCCGGTCGAGCTGATGTGCTTGGTGGTGAACAGGCTGGCGTACTTGGCCGGGTTGGCGAAGATCAGGCCTTCGGACACCGAGGTCACCTGGTCGCGGATCTCGACGTTCCACAGGTCGATGGCCATCGACAGGCTGTCGAGCGGCTCGAACACGAAGCCCACGCTCCACTGCTTGGACTTCTCCGGCTTCAGCTCCGGATTGCCGCCCTGGAAGGCTTCGAACTGCTGGCGCTGCACGCCGTTGCAGTAGGACGCCAGCGGGTGGCTGCCCATGCCGTTGGCGGCCGTCAGCGGGCACTGGTAGTTACCGCCGGTCACACCCCAGTCTTCCAGCGGGCCTGCGATCTCGGTCATGCTGGCGGCGCGGAAGCCGGTGCCTGCCGCTGCGCGCAGCATCAGGTTCTTGGCGGCCGAGTACTTGGTGCTCACTTTCCAGGTGGCGGCGTTTTCCTTGCTGCCGACCTTGGCGCCGGTCAGGTTGTTGTCGATGGCGCCGATCTGGTCGTAGCGCACCGAGGTGGTCGCTTCCAGCTTGCGGGTGAACGGCATCACCAGCTCGGCGTAGGCGCCGGCGTTGTTGCGCTCGTAGTTGCTGTCGACCTGGGCGTTGTCGAACAGGATCTGGGCCTGCTTGGCCACGTCGGCCTGGTCGATGCGGAAGGCGGTGTTGCGGAAGTCCGCACCCACGCCCAGCATGGCCGCGCCGCCGGCCAGCTTGAACACTTCGCGCGAGGCGCGCGCGTCGATGCCCTTCATTTCCACGGTCTGCGTGTTGTAGGTGCCGGAGAAGCCGGTGCCCACCAGCGCGTCGCGCATCGATTGCGGCATCTCGCCCTGGGCGTAGCCGAACGGGTCGATGGTGCCGGCGTCCAGCGCTGCCTGGAACTTGTCGGCCAGGGGGAAGCCGCCCACGTATTTCTGGGTCTGCTTGTTTTTCGAGTAGGTCACCGCCGAATTGACGTCCCAGCCGAAGGCCTGGCCGTCCACGCCGGCGACGATGTGGGTGGCCTTGGTGCCGTAGTCGTAAGTGCGGTTGCCCATTTCATACAGGCGGTACTTGGCCACCACCGAAGTGGCGTTGGCGTCCTGCGCCGCGGTCAGGTAAGGCTGGATGTACTTGTTGTACAGCGCAGAGCCCTTGCTGATGGAGAAGTCGGCCGGGTAGGGCGCGATGCTGGCGACGATCTTCGCTTCGGTGTAGGCGAAGTCGTAGAAGCCCTTGAAGCCGGTGTTGCCAAGCTTCAGGCTGCCCGAGCTGAAGATCGAGTCGCGCTGCGATTCCGGGTTGATCTCGATGGTGGACGGCGAGTCGTAGAAGCAGTTGCCGTCGCCGTAGAAGTCCAGGTTGCTGGCCGCGCACTTGCCGCCGTGCGCCAGCGCGTACGGGTTCAGGTTGATGTTCTTCTCGACGGTCTTGCCGGTGGCCGGGTCGATGGTGTCGTAGCTGACGGCGGCGTTGGCCGGCAGGGCGCGCGAGGAGCCGTTGATGAACTGCAGCGCCTTGCCCGTTTTCGGATCGGTGAAGTTGACGATGCCGGTGCGCGCGAAGCCGCGCTGCGAGGCTTTCAGCTGCTTCTGCTCGTCGTGGCTGGCCGAGACGAACACGCTGTAGCCGTCGTCCTCGTAGTCGCCGAAGCCCTTGCTGATGCTGAAGGAGTTGCTCTTGCCGCCGGATTTCTGCGGGCTGTTGTACTTGGCGTTCACTTCCCACGGGGAAGCGCCTTTTTTCAGGATGAAGTTGACCACGCCGGCGATGGCATCGGCGCCGTACAGGGCCGAGGCGCCGTCGGTCAGCACTTCCACGCGCTCGATGGCCGACAGCGGGATCGAGTTCAGGTCGATGGTGGTGCCGGAATTGGCCGGCGCCACGCGGCGGCCGTTCAGCAGCACCAGCGTGTAGGCCGAGCCGATATCGTGGATGGAGGCGGTGGTGATGCCGCCGCCGCCGCCGCCGACCGAGTCGCCGGCCACGGAGAAGCCCTGCATGGCGGGCAGCTGCTGGATGAAGTCGGTGACGGTGCTGACGCCGGTCTTCTTGATGTCCTTCTGGTTGAAGGACTGCACCGGCAGCGACGCTTCGGCGGCGATGCGCTTGATGCTGGAACCGGTGATTTCAACGCGCTGCATGGATTCGGCTGCGGGTGCTGCTTCCTGGGCGGCAGCGGCGTGCATGCCCAGTGCCAGGCCGCCTGCGAACATCACGCGCAGGGAGCGAGACAGTACTGTTTCTTTGATCATTGCTTTGAAGCTTTCTCTTGATGCGATGGGGAGGAATCTACTGCTGCTTAACTTGCCGTTATTGCAGGTTCCTGTAATTCTCACTAAAAATCACAGGGGCGGTATGAAACCACTAATCACGCGGTCTTGTCAATTTTTGTTCGGGTTTTCAGCGGAAACCGGAGTATTTCTGCTAACTCGATACTGTTTTGGCAAAACTATCTGTATAGACCGGTCAAAAGAAAAAGGGCGGTGCTTGCGCACCGCCCTTCGAGGCAGTTTTACTGACGGCTAGGCGATCAGAAGAACTTGTAGTTTAGGCCCACTTTGACGTAGCGGCCGATGGCGCCGGTCGCGTCCATCGGGTTGTAGCTCATGCCGCCGTAGGTCAGCGGGTCCAGCGGTGCGATCTTGTCGAGCACGTTGTTCATCGACGCGAACAAGGTCAGCTGCTTGCTGAAGTTGTAGCGGGTCGACAGGTCCAGCGTGGTGAACGAGGCGATCTGGCAATCGGTGGTGCCCGGCTGGCCGTTGGCCAGGTTGGACGCGCAGGTGTTGCCTTCGAACAGGATGTTCTTCATCTTGGCGCGATAGTTCACGATGCCGTTGAAGTTCCAGTCGCCGATGTCCCAGGTCCCGGTCAGGTTGATCTTGTCCTTAGGCGTACCGGCGCAGTTCGAGGTGTCGCAGTTGCCGTGGGTGCCAGCGAACTGGTACACCGTGGTGGCCGACTCGTGACGCTTCCAGGAAGCCACGTGGGTCCAGGTCAGGCCCAGCTGGGCTTTGCCGTAGGCGCCCAGGCGCAGGCGCTGTTTGATGTCCAGGTCCACGCCGCTGATTTCGGTGAAGCTCGAATTGCGGTATGGGGCCTGGGTCAGCACCAGGGTGCCCGAGTTCGGGATCACCACGCCGTTCTGGACCAGGTTGTTGTCGTTGCGGATAGCGGTCGGCAGGGCGGCCGCTTCGTTGTACGGCAGCGGGTTGATCTCGTTGGAGCGCTTGATCTTCCAGCCGTCCAGCGTGATGCCGGTGTCGGCCAGCACGTCCCATACCACGCCCAGGGTGTAGCCCTTGGAGGTTTCAGGCTGGAGCTTAGGATCGCCCACTTTCACCGCTGCCACAGGGATGGCGCAGTCGGTGGAGGTGGCGCCGCCGGCGGCCGGGGTCTTGCCGCCTGGGCAACGGATCGGATCGGCCACGGTCGAGGTGCCGGTCGATTGCGATTGTGCCGAGCCTTCAGCAGGACCTGGGGCGCGGAAGCCTTCGGTGTACGTGCCGCGCAGAGCGAAGGACTTGACCGGGGTCCACTTGGCGCCCACTTTCGGGGTGGTGGAGTTGAAGTTGTCGTACTTGTCGTAACGCACGGCGGCGCTCAGCTCGACGTTCTTGATCACCGGCGCCAGGACCTCGGCGTAGATAGCCGACACCTTGGTGTCGCCGAAGGCGGCCACGTAGCTGGAGTTGATGGAACCGTCTTCCGAACCCTTCAGCGAAGGATTGGACAGTTTTTCCTGGCGGTGCTCGGCGCCGACTGCCAGGCCCATGTTGCCGCCTGGCAGAGCCCACAGCTCACGCGAGGCCTTGAAGTCGATCACGTTCAGCTTGGTGGTCGAATCGGAGGTGGCGTTGGTCACCATGGCCGCGTACAGCGAGGCCGGGTTCTTGTTCGCCTGCGCGCCGATGTAGTACGGGAAGTACTTCGAGGTCGGATCGCCCAGCGCCGCCGCCACCACTTTCATGTTCAGCATATTGCTGTAGTCCAGGTGCAGCTTGGACTCGGAGTGGGTGAAGCCGGTGTCGTAGTCCCAGCCCATGGCCGAGCCCTTGACGCCGATCACGAAGCGGTTGAACTCGTTGTTGGCCGAGCGCGTGCTTGGGCCGACGTCGAACGCGGTGTAGCGGATGCGGATCGGCGCGCCGTACGGATTCTGCGGGTGCGCGGCCGACATGATGTTCAGGTTGCCGTAGTTGATGAAGCCCAGCGGATTGGCGGCGTTCGGCGGGAAGGCCACGGTCGGGGTGACCGACGGCGGCACCAGCGTGAACGAGGTGTCGCGCTTGGAGTAGCCCGCTTCCACGTAAGCCTGGGTGTTCTCGTTGATCTGGAAGGTGCCGCGCGAGTACAGGTTGAGCGACTCGATTTCAGGCTGCATGTCGCGGAACTGGTCGGCGTACCATACGCAGCCGCCGTTGGCGCCGGTCTGGCTGGCGCTGGTCAGCGACGCGCAGCCTGGCAGGGCGACGTAGTTGGTGGTCTTCGGATCGCGCAGCAGGCCGACCGGCGAGGCGGTGGCGTTGTTGGTGCCGTTGATGTAGCCGCTGGCGAACTGGGTGCCGATCGGGAAGCCGTATGGACGCAGGTCGCCATGGCCGATGTGGCCGCGGCTGGCGCGGTCGCTGTTTTTCAGCTTGTCGGCCTGCTGGTATTCGGCGTTGAAGACGAAGTTGTAGCGGTCGTTATCCAGGTTGCCCTTGCCGAACGAGACCGAAGCCTTGTTCTGCTTGGCGTCGCTGTAGCGCGAAGCGCCGGTGTCGGCCTTCACTTGCAGGCCTTCGAAGTCCTTGCGCAGGATGATGTTGACCACGCCGGCAATCGCGTCCGCGCCGTAGGTCGACGAAGCGCCGTCCTTCAGGATCTCGATGCGCTCGACGATCTGCATCGGCACGGTGGACAGGTCGGTGAAGCTCTTCTGGCCGTCGTCGGCACGGGCGAACGGCGCCATGCGGCGGCCGTTCAGCAGCACCAGGGTGGAGGTCGCGCCCAGGCCGCGCAGCGAGATGGCGGTGGAACCGGCGGCAAAGCCGTTGCCGAAGCCGGTTGGCAGCGAGCCGGCGCCGTCCACGGTCAGCGTTTGCAGGTACTCGGCCACGGTGGCCTTGCCCGACTTCAGCAGCTCTTCGCGGCCGATCAACTGGATCGGCGACGCGGTTTCCGCCGTGGCGCGCTTGATGCTCGAGCCGGTAATCTCAACGCGTTGGACATTCGCGCTGGCATCTTGTGCCATCGCCGGCGTTGCCAGCAGACCTGCTGCAACCACGCTGCCCGAGAATATCAGGCGCACGGAACGTGCCATAACTGTTTCCATCATCATGCTAAAAACCTCCAACTAATGTAGTGATAAACGAAGCGACTGCACTGACTTATTGTTAACTGCATGTTCTGCAAAGTCTGCCCGTTCCCAGTTGAGCAAACGTCTAGGCATTTGCTCAATTGGCTGATGAAATCACCTGCCGGGTTCGGCTGTCAATGTAAGCGAAACCCGTAGCGGGCGGCACATCGTTGTGTTTTAAGCAGGGGGAAAGCGCACGAGCGTCATAAAATCCACTAACTTCCGACTTCAGCTGGCAACGTGCCGTATCGGATTTGTCTCGCCGCGCTCGGCGTTGTTTAACGAATACGTGGTAATCCGTTAGTTTTTGGCGACACTTGAACGCAAAAAGGGCGATGATTGCTCATCGCCCTTTTTAGGGTCCCACCTTCAAATTGTTAAATTACTTGAAGGTGTAGTTCGCGCCCACTTTGAAGTAGCGGCCGATGGCGCCCGAAGCGTCCAGCGGGTTGAAGCTCATGCCGCCGTAGGTCAGCGGATCCAGCGGCGCGATCTTGTCGAACACGTTGGCGATCGACGCGGTCAGCTGCAGGTTCTTGCTGAAGTTGTAGCGGGTGGACAGGTCCATGGTGGTGAACGAAGCCAGCTTGCAGCCGTTAGGAGCTGCGGTACCGTCAGCAAACTTGGAGGCGCAGATATCGCCTTCATATTTGATGTTCTTCATGCTGTCGCGGTAGTTCACGTTGGACGCGAAGTTCCAGGCGCCGATGTCCCACGAAGCGGACAGGGTAGCCTTGTTCTTCGGCGTGCCGGCGCAGTTTGACGTGTCGCAGTTGCCGTGGGTGCCAGCGAACTGGTACTGCACGGTGTCGGACTCGGCACGCAGCCAGGACGAGATGTGGGTCAGGTTCAGGCCGATGACGGCCTTGCCCCAGGCGCCCAGGCGCAGGCGCTGCTTGACGTCCAGGTCCACGCCGGTCACTTCGGTGTAGCTCGAGTTGCGGTACGCGCCCGACACCACCAGCAGCGAGCCGGAGTTCGGGATGACCTTGCCCGACGCGTCCTTCAGGTTGTTGTCGTTGCGCACGGCGGTCGGCGACTGCGCCGCTTCGGCGTAGGAAACCGGGTTGATCTCGTTGGAACGCTTGATCTTGAACGCGTCGACGGCGATGCTGTTGCCTTCGAACGGGTCCCACACCATGCCCAGGGTGTAGCCCTTGGATTCCTCGGGCTGCAGGTTCGGGTTGCCGACCTTGATCGAGCTGACGGTGATCGAGCAGTCGGTCAGGGAAGCGCCGGCCGCTGGCGTGCCGCCCGGGCAACGGACCGGGTCGCGCACCGGAGCGCTGCCGACGGCCTGGCTCAGGGTGTTGGACTCGGCCGCGCTAGGAGCACGGAAGCCTTCGGTGTAGGTACCGCGCAGGGCGAAGTTCTTGGCCGGGGTCCATTTCACGCCCACTTTCGGGGTGGTCGAGTTGAACTGGTCGTAGTGGTCGTAACGCAGGGCAGCGGTCACTTCCACGGTCTTCAGCACCGGCGCCAGCACCTCGGCGTAGATCGCCGACACGTTGGTCTTGCCGAAGGCGGCGGTGTAGCTGGAGTTGATGGAGCCGTCGGCGGTGCCGGTCAGCGATGGGTTGCTCAGCGTCTCGCGGCGGTGTTCGCCGCCGATTGCCAGGCCCATGTTGCCGCCTGGCAGTGCCCACAGTTCACGGCTGGCCTTGAAGTCGGCGATCAGCAGCTTGGTGCTGGAATCGGAGGTGGCGTTGGTCACCAGGGCCGAGTACAGCGAAGCCGGGTTCTTGCCCGCTTGCGCGCCGATGTAGTACGGGAACAGCTTGGAGCTCGGGTCGCCCAGTGCGGACTGCAGCGCCTTCATGTTGAGCATATTGCTCCAGTCCAGGTTCAGCTTGGACTGCGAGAAGGTGAAGCCGGTTTCATAGTCCCAACCCTTGACGTTGCCTTTCAGGCCAGCCACGAAGCGGGTGAACTCGTTGGTGTTCTTGCGGGTGCTCGGACCCACGTCGAAGGCCGAGTAGCGCACGCGCACTGGCACGCCGTACGGATTCTGCGGGTGGTTGGCAGCCATCAGAATGGTGTTGCCGTAGTTGATCAGCTGGTTCGGGCCGCCGTTCGCGCCCGGGAACACCACGGTCGACGAGGTCGACGACGGGGTCAGGGTGAAGGCGGTATCGCGCTCCGAGTAGCCCGCTTCAAAGAACGCCTGGTGGTCGGCGTTCAGCTGGAAGGTGCCGCGCGAGTACAGGTTGATCGACTCGATTTCCGGATTCATCGAGCGGAACTTGTCCTGGTGCCACAGGCAGCCGCCGTTCGGATCTTGCGGAGCCGAGGTGGAGAACTGGTCGCAGCCCGGCAGCGACACGTACTGGCCGGTTTTCGGGTTCAGCAGCGCGCCGGTAGGCGAAGGCGAGGCAGCGCCGTTGGTGATGTAGCCGCCAGCGTACTGGGTGCCGATGCCATAGCCCCATGGGCGGATGTCGCCGTGGCCGATCCAGGCGCGGCTGCCGCGGTCGGAAGCCTGCAGGCCGTCGGTGTGGCTGTATTCGGCGTTGAAGACGATGTTGTACTTGTCGTCGTCCAGGTTGCCCTTGCCGGCGGTCAGGGAGATCTTGCCCTGCTTGGCGTCGGAGTAGCGCGAAGCGCCGGTATCGCCCTTGATCTGGACGCCTTCGAAGTCCTTCTTCAGGATGATGTTGACCACGCCGGCGATGGCGTCGGCGCCGTACAGCGAGGAAGCGCCGTCCTTCAGCACTTCGATGCGCTCGACGATCTGCATCGGGATGGTGGACAGGTCGGTGAAGCTCTTCTGGCCGTCATCGGCACGGGCGAACGGCGCCATGCGGCGGCCGTTCAGCAGCACCAGGGTGGAAGTCGCGCCCAGGCCGCGCAGCGAGATGCCGGTGGCGCCAGCGGCGAAGCCGGAGCCGAAGCCGGTTGGCAGGGAGCCGGCGCCGTCTGCGGACAGGGTCTGCAGGTATTCGGCGACGGTGGCCTTGCCGGACTTCATCATGTCGTCGCTGGTCAGGACCTGGATCGGCGACGCGGTTTCCGCGGTCGCGCGTTTGATGCTCGAGCCCGTGATTTCCACGCGCTGGACGTTAGCGTCTTGTGCAAAAGCCTGTTGGGCCATCAGACCCGCCGCCACCACGCTGCCCGAGAAGATCAGGCGCACCGAGCGGGATAAAACCGTTTCCATCATCATTACAAACAACTCCCAAGAAAAGTATCGTATGGCGGCATCCAAGGCGTAGCCAAGCTGAGCCGCATTCGGGGTCAGACCCCGAATGCGGCTCAGCTCGCTAGATGAATTAGTTGCACGCCAACAATTCTCTCCAAAAATCACATATTGTTTTCGGAGAGGGATCGCATCAGAACATTGCCGGATAAGAATTGTCAATGAAAAGCGCATTCTGCGATGCGTAAAAACAACGGGCGGTTTCTTTGCAGGTGGGTAAGATGCTGCGCTGCGTTTGCCTATGAAAAATCGACGGTAACGTTGTTTTATCGAATTGAAATATTGCAACGCAGCATAACTTTTTCTTGCATGCGCAGCCGGGGTAAGGATGATGGTGGGGGAGCGGGTGCTCCTATAACTCTAAGGAATACCTGATTAATGCTTGCCTATATTCTGCGCCGATTGTGGCAGATGCTGCCCACCATGCTGGGCGTGGTGCTGCTGGTGTTTGTTTTGTTCAATTGGGTGGGCGGCGATCCGGCCTATATCCTGGCCGGCAAGATGTCCAGCGCCGAGAGCATTGCCAATATCCGCCGCCAGCTGGGCGTGGACCAGCCGTACTACGTCCAGCTCGGCATCTTCCTGAAGCAGATCGTCACCTTTGACTTCGGCCAGAGCTGGGCCACCGGCGAGGCGGTGTCCAGCATCATCACCACCCGGCTCGGGCCGTCGCTGACGGTGCTGGTGCCGCTGACCATCCTGGAAACGCTGATCGGCATCGCGCTGGCGCTCATCGTCGCCTTCGTGCGCGGCTCGGTGCTGGACCGCGCGGTGATGATAGCCTGCACCGTCGGCATGTCGATTTCCATCCTGGTCTACATCATCGTGTTCCAGTACGGCCTGGCGTACCAGCTGGGCTGGTTCCCGGTGCAGGGCTGGGGCAGCGGTTTCTGGGACAGCCTGCTGCGCTATGCCACCTTGCCCATCCTGATCGGGCTGGCGGTGTCGATCGCGCCCACCTTGCGCCTGTACCGCACCTTCGTGCTGGACGAGGTGAACCAGGACTACGTGCGCACCGCGCGCGCCAAGGGCTTGCCCGAGCGCCGCGTGATGTGGGTGCACGTGCTGCGCAACGCCGCCATCCCCATCATCACGCACGTGATGGCCAGCCTGCCGGCGCTGCTGATCGGCGCCTTCCTGCTGGAGCGCTTCTTCGGCATTCCCGGCATCGGGCGCGAAGTGATCCTGGCGGTCGAGCGCAGCGATTTCCCCGTCATCAAAGCCATCACCGTCTACGTGGCCGCCGCCACCATGGTGTTCAACCTGCTGACCGACCTGCTGTACCAGGCAGTCGATCCGCGCGTGCAATTGAGGTAACAGTGCAGATGCAAAATTCACACGCCGCCCCCGGACTGTGGGCACTCGCCTGGCGCCGCTTGCGCGCCGACCGCGTGGCCATGGCCGCGCTGGCCGTCGTCGGCATCTTCATGCTGCTGCTGGCACTGTCCGCCAGCGGCCTCATCGTCAAGGACTGGGAAGACGAAGTCGGCACCAACTACGCCCCGCCATCCTTCCTGGCCAGCGACGCAACCGAAGCCGTAGGGCGGGTTAGTGCGCAGCACGTAACCCGCCGCGAGCCGCCGCCGCCCAACGAATTCGACCCCCTGGCCGCCGACCTGCAAGCCCTGCGCGCCACACTCCCCGCCGCCGCGCTGGCTCCGCCCGAGCGCCGTCCCTCGCTGCCCTTCGGCGCCGACAAATGGGGCCACGACGTCATCAAGAAAACCATCAAAGGCGGCGAAACCTCCATCGTGGTCGGCCTGGTCGCTGCCTTGGTGGCGGTCTCACTCGGCACCCTGTTCGGCGCCGTCTCCGGCTTCTACGGCGGCCTGGTGGACGACTTCTTCAACTGGTTCTACAGCATCTTCACCTCCATCCCGTCCATCCTGATGATACTGACGGTGGCGGCCGTGCTGCAGCAAAAGGGCGTCGCCACCATCGTCCTGATACTCGGCCTGACCGGCTGGACCGGCCCCTACCGCCTGATGCGCGCCGAATACATCAAGCACAAGGCGCGCGAATACGTGATGGCGGCCGACGCCATCGGCGCCTCCAGCTGGCGCAAGATGTTCTCGCACATCTTCCCCAACGTCAGCCACGTCGCGCTGGTGCAGCTGTCCATCCTGGTGGTGGGCTTCATCAAGGCCGAAGTCATCCTCAGCTTCCTCGGCTTCGGCGTGCCGGTGGGCGTGGTCAGCTGGGGTTCCATGCTGAACGAGGCGCAGAACGAACTCATCCTCGGCAAGTGGTGGCAGCTGACGGCGGCCGCCACCGCGATGGCGCTGCTGGTTACCGCCTTCTCCCTGTTCACCGACGCGCTGCGCGACGCCCTCGATCCGAAAGTGAAGTAAATGGACAACGCCAACCTGCTCGAAGTGCGCGACCTGCGCGTGCGCTTCCGCATCGACAAGACCAATACCTTCGAGGCCGTGAAAGGCATCAGCTTCGCCGTGCCGCGCAACAGCACGGTGGCGCTGGTGGGCGAATCGGGCAGCGGCAAGTCGGTCAGCTCGCTGGCCGTGATGGGCCTGCTGCCGCCGGACACCACGCTGATCGACGCTGCCAGCAGCATCCTGTTCCAGGGCCAGGACGTGCTCAAGCTCTCCGTGGACGAGCGCCGCCGCATGTGCGGCAAGGACATCTCGATGATCTTCCAGGAGCCGATGTCCTCGCTCAACCCCGTGTTCACGGTGGGCTACCAGATCGGCGAGGTGCTGCGCCGGCACATGGGCATGAACAAGAAGGAGGCGAGGGCGCGCACGCTGGCGCTGCTGGACGAAGTCGGCATTCCCGATCCGGCGCACAAGATCGACGCCTACCCCAGCCAGATGTCCGGCGGCCAGCAGCAGCGCGTGATGATCGCCATGGCCATCGCCTGCGAGCCCAGGCTGCTGATCGCCGACGAGCCCACCACGGCGCTGGACGTCACCATCCAGAAGCAGATCATGGAGCTGATCGCCAGCCTGCAGAAGCAGCGCCAGATGTCGGTGCTGTTCATCACGCACGACCTGGGCCTGGTGGGCGAGATCGCCGACCACGTGATCGTCATGCGCCACGGCGACGTGCGCGAGACCGGCGAAACCAGGCAGATCTTCGGCAACCCGCAGGACAGCTACACCAAGGCGCTGCTGCACTGCCGCCCGTCGCTGGATGCGCGCCCATGGCGCCTGCCGGTCATCAACGATTACATGGAAGCGCAGGCCGGCGCCGGCACCGGCCCGATGCAGCTGACGCAGCTTAAGCAGCGCCAGCGCGGCAGCGCGCCGGACGACGAGCACGTGCTGGTGGTGGACAATCTCAGCAAGAGCTTCTACTTCCGCGAAGGCCTGTTCGGCAAGCGCGAGTTCCAGGCGGTCAAGGGCGTGTCGTTCAAGCTGGCGCGCGGCAAGACGCTGGGCGTTGTCGGCGAATCCGGTTCCGGCAAGACCACGGTCGGCCTGACCCTGCTGCGCCTGCACCAGGCCACCGGCGGCACCGCCATGTTCGAGGGCAAGGACCTGATCTCCATGCCGGCCAGGGAGTACATGGCCTACAAGCGCCGCATCCAGATCATTTTCCAGAATCCGTACGCCTCGCTGAACCCGCGCTTCACGGTGGGCCAGATCCTGCTGGAGCCGATGAAGCTGCACAACATCGGCGCCAGCGAGCGCGAGCGTGTGGAAAACGCGTACCAGCTCTTGGAAAGGGTGGGGCTGCCCGCACATGCCTTCCATCGCTACCCGCACGAATTTTCCGGCGGCCAGCGGCAGCGCATCGCCATCGCGCGCTGCCTGACGATGAAGCCGGAAATCCTGGTCTGCGACGAATCGGTGTCGGCGCTGGACGTGTCGGTGCAGGCACAGGTGCTGAACCTGCTGCAGGACTTGCAGGACGAGTTCGGCCTGTCCTACATCTTCATTTCGCACGATTTGTCGGTGGTGAAGTACATCGCCGACCAGGTGATGGTGATGCGCAAGGGGGAGGTGGTGGAGCTGGCCGATTCGGACCAGTTGTACCGCAATCCCACACATCCCTATACCCGTACGCTGCTTGGGGCGATCCCGCGTCACGATTTCGGATAAGATAGCACCACCATGGCGAACTTACTCTCATTGCTGCAGGAATACGGTGTGTTCATCGTGTTTGCGGTTGTCCTGATCGAACAGATGGGGCTGCCCATTCCCGCCTTCCCGCTGCTCATCGTCGCCGGCGCGCTGGCGGCGAACGGCGAGCTGCACTGGGGCGGCGTGCTGGCTGCCGCGCTGCTGGCCTGCTCGGTGAGCGACTTCTTCTGGTTCCGCGCCGGCCGCCGCTACGGCAAGCGCATCCTGAAGCTGCTGTGCCGCATCTCGCTGTCGCCGGACTACTGCGTCAGCCAGACCGAGGACAACTTCCGCCGCTGGGGGCCGAAGTCGCTGCTGGTCGCCAAATTCATTCCAGGTTTCAATACCATTGCGCCGCCGATGTCGGGCGCCATGGGGACTTCCTATCCGCGCTTCCTCGGCTTCAGCGTGCCGGGCGGGCTGATCTGGTGCGGCACCGGCATCAGCATCGGCGCCTACTTCCACCAGAGCATCGACGACGTGCTGGATGTGCTCTCCACCATGGGCAGTACTGCGCTGACCGTGCTGGGCGCGCTGCTGCTGCTGTTCATCCTGTACAAATATGTGGAGCGCAAGCGCTTCCAGCAGGCGGTGCAGATGGAGCGCATCACCGTGGACGAGCTCAAGCAGTTGCTGATGGACGGCCACGCGCCCGTGATGGTGGACGCGCGCAGCGCCACCGCGCAAATGCTGGAACCGGCTGTGCCGGGGGCGCTGCTGGTCAACGGCGACCCGCTGGGCGTGATTGCGGCGCTGCCCAAGGACCGCCATATCATCGTCTATTGCAGCTGCCCGAACGATGTCACTGCCGCCCACGTGGCCAAGCAGATGCACGCCAAGGGTTACAGCTATGCGCGGCCGCTGCACGGCGGCCTGGACGCGTGGAATACCGCGTTTGCCCATGAGCTGCGCCGGCCGCGCGATGAGGCGGATTCGGCTGTTACGGCGTCCCACGGCTGAGCTGGCGGCTTACGCGGCGCGCCGCTAACCCGCCCTACGGATTTACTGGACCGCTAAACCCTGGCTTCGGCCGGGGTTTTTTGCTTTTGGGCGGTAGTCATACTACGTTGGGATTATTGCGAAACGTTAGTTTTTGTTCTCAGTGGGTTTGAAAATGTACTAAAACTACAAAGAAGGCTTGCGCGCTGGACGGGATTTCCTTTAAGCTAAGGCCTCAACTATTTTTTCGCCATCATGACTGTCCAGCCTACTTCCCCTCAACATTCCGGCTTCCCAGGCGGCCCGCGTTTATTGGCGGACGTGGGCGGCACCAATGCCCGTTTTGCGCTGGAAGTGGCTGCTGGCAGCATTGCCCACATCAATGTGCTGGCCTGCGCGGACTATCCGAGCCTGGCCGATGCGCTGCGCGCCTATCTGGCGTTGCCCGAAGTGGCGGCCGTGGCCGGCGGCGGCATCCGCCACGGCGCCATCGCCATCGCCAACCCGGTGACCGGCGACTTCGTGCGCATGACCAATCATCACTGGGAATTCTCCATCGAGGCGCTGCGCACCGAGTGCGGCTTCGACGTGCTGGCGGTGGTGAACGACTTTACGGCCCTGGCCAGCTCGCTGCCTTTCCTGTCGGACGAGCAAAAGCGCCAGGTGGGCGGCGGCACGGCGCAAGCCGGCGCGCCGCTGGGCCTGATCGGCGCGGGCACCGGCCTGGGCGTGTCCGGACTGATCCCGGGCAAGGATGGCGGCTGGACCGCGCTGCTGAGCGAGGGCGGCCATGTCAGCTTCTCGCCGGCCAACCCGACCGAAGTGGCCATCCTGCAATACGCGTGGACCGAGTTCGAGCACGTGTCGGCCGAGCGCCTGATGTCCGGCGTGGGCATAGAACTGATCTACCGCGCGCTGTGCCACCACCGTGGCGTGTCCGCCGAGCAGATTGCCGTGCCGGAAATCGTGCGCCGCGCGCTGGACGGCGAATGCGCGCTGTGCGACGAGGTCGTGGAAACCTTCTGCTGCATGCTGGGCACCGTGGCCGGCAACCTGGGCGTGACCTTGGGCGCGCAGGGCGGCATCTATATAGGCGGCGGCATCGTGCCGCGCCTGGGCGCACGCTTCGACCGCTCCGGTTTCCGCGCCCGCTACGAGCAGAAGGGCCGCTTCGCGCAGTACCTGGCGCGCATCCCCACTTTCGTCATTACCGCCCAGTACCCGGCATTCGTTGGCGTTTCGGCAATCTTGAGCGATCGACTTGCCTCTGCGTAATTCTTGTTCCGGTTGACTGGACAAATTATCCGTTTCGTAGTTTTATCAGGTACAATTGCCGCAGTTGGACCTGACACCTCCATCCCCATCGGTACTGCCCCTGCCCAGCGCGCATAGGCCGGGCGCACATCTTGCAATTATTTTGCAAACACAAGAAGCTATGATTAGAGTTGAGGCGAAAAAGGTCCTCGAAACCGCTTTGCTATGCGCGCATGAGCCTCTGTCGATTCACAGCCTGAAAAAGCTGTTTGTCGAGCTGGATGATCAGGGCCGGCCGCGCAATGACGGCCTGGGCACCGATGCGATCAAGGAAATACTGGAAGAACTGAAGCTGGAGTGGGACGGGCGCGGCGTCGAGCTGGTGAGCCTGGCCACGGGCTGGCGCTTCCAGAGCCGGCCGGATATGAAGGTATATCTGGACCGCCTGAATCCGGAAAAGCCGCAGAAATACTCGCGTGCGACGCTGGAAACGCTCGCTATCATCGCCTACCGCCAGCCGGTAACGCGCGGCGATATCGAGGAAATTCGCGGCGTGGCCGTGAATTCGCAGACGATCAAGATGCTGGAAGACCGCGGTTGGGTCGATGTAGTCGGCTATCGCGATGTGCTGGGACGGCCCGCCCTGCTGGGCACCACCAAGCACTTTTTGGATGATTTGGGACTCAATTCGCTGTCCCAGCTGCCGCCGTTGCAGCAAATCAGCGATATGCGAGGTGGCGCGCCCGACATGGAAGCGCTGGAAGCAGCCCTGCAGGAGAACTTTGACAAAGCGGCGCAACACGCCGCGCCGCCCATCAATGAGGCACCGGCTCACGCCCTTGCGCCTGAAACGACGGTTGACGCTGAGCCCAACCAAGAAATGAATAATGAACAACACTGATACCCCAGAGACTGTCGCCGGCGCCCCTGCCGCCGACGCGGCAGCCAAGCCTAAGCGCCGCACCAAAGCCCAGATCGAAGCCGACAACAACGCGGCGCTGGCAGCCGGCGAGACGCCGAAACCGAAACGCAAGACCAAGGTCGACGCCGCCGATGCGCCTGCCGCCGCTGTGGCCGCTGACGCCGCCGCGCCCGTGAAAAAGCCGCGCGCCAAGCCGGCCAAGGCCGCCGACGGCGCCGATAGCGGCGCCGCTGCCCCCGCCGGGTTCGCCGCCGCGCCTGCCGCTGCCGCTGCCGCACCGGCCGAAGCCGCGCCAGCGAAAGCGCCGCGTGCCAAGAAGCCGAAAGCCGACGCACCGGCCGCCGCTGCCGACGCTGGCGTGCCCGCCGCGCAAGCTGCCTCCGGCGACGCGCCGGCCGGCGACGCCGCCCAGGGTGGCAAGCAAGACAAATCCGATCGCCGCCCGCGCGGCCCGCGCCAGATGCGCGAACTGCGCGCCGTGCGTGAAGCCACCCGCCCAGCGCCGGCTCCTGCCGCCGCTGACGCTGCTTCGGGTGCCGCCGGCGCTCCGGCTGCAGGCGCGGCGGAAGGCGAGGGCGCAGGCCCGGCCGTTCAGGGTCAAGGCCAGCGCCACGAGCGCGGCCCGCGCAACGAAGGCCGCAACAAGAACAAGAAGAAGGGCAAGCAGCGCGGCCAGGGTGGCCAGGGCGCGCAAGCCGGCCAGGGCGGCGCCAAGCTGAGCGAAGCCGATGCCGCGTTCGCCTACGCCACCTCCGACGCCTTCGACCGCGAAGACGGCAAGGGCCGCGCCCCGGCCAAGGCCGTGCGCCGCGACCTGACCGCCGAAGACGACGCGCCCAAGCTGCACAAGGTGCTGGCCGAAGCCGGCCTGGGCTCGCGCCGCGACATGGAAGACCTGATCGTTGCCGGCCGCGTGTCGGTCAACGGCGAGCCGGCCCACATCGGCCAGCGCATCCTGCCGACCGATGCCGTGCGCATCAACGGCAAGCTGATCCAGCGCAAGGTAAGCAAGAAGCCGCCGCGCGTGCTGGTGTACCACAAGCCTGCCGGCGAGATCGTGTCGCACGACGACCCGGATGGCCGCCCATCGGTATTCGACCGCCTGCCGACCATGAAGGCCGGCAAATGGCTGGCCATCGGCCGCCTGGACTTTAACACCGAAGGCCTGCTGCTGTTCACCACCTCCGGCGACCTGGCTAACCGCCTGATGCACCCGCGCTACAACATCGACCGCGAATACGCGGTGCGTACGCTGGGCACGCTGGAAGAGGGCATGCGCCAGAAACTGCTGGCCGGCGTGGAGCTGGAAGACGGCATGGCCAACTTCTCCAAGATCGCCGACGGCGGCGGTGAAGGCATCAACCGCTGGTACCGCGTGGTCATCAGCGAAGGCCGCAACCGCGAGGTGCGCCGCATGTTCGAAGCCATTGGCCTGACCGTGTCGCGCCTGATCCGTACCCGCTACGGCGCCATGACGCTGCCAAGCGACCTGAAGCGCGGCCGCTGGGAAGAAATGGAAGAAAACACCGTGCGCGACCTGCTGGCCGCGTATGGCGTCGAGAAAAAGCAGCCGGGCGAAGCCGCCCAGGGCGGCCATGGCGGCCAGAAGCGTCCGCAAGGCGCGCCAAGCGGCCGTGGCCAGGGGCCAGCGCCGGTCCAGGGCGGCCAGCGCGGCAACCAGAAGCCGCGCCGCGACCGCGACGAACACGACGACGGCGAGCCGAACGGCAACCGCATGGACGTCAGCAACAAGAACGCCGACCCGTTCCCGCAAGCACCGCGCGGCCAGGGCCGTGGCCAGGGCGCCTATTTCGGCGCCGGCCAGGGCGGCGGCTTCGGCCGTCCGGGCGGCGCGGGCGGCTCCGGCCGTCCAGGTTCGGGCCGTCCCGGTGGCGCCGGCGGCGCGCAGGGCGGTCCCGGCCGTGGCCAGGGCGGCCAGGGCGCAGGCGGCAAGGGACCGAAAGGCCCGCGCCAGCCGGACCCGCTGCAAACCACCTTCGGCTTCGCCAACGCCGGCGGCCAGCGCCGCGGCAACCCGCACCCGCGCGGCGCCGCCTCCGACCACGGCATGCCGCGCCGCCGCAAAGGCTGATCGATCCAGCAGCCTGAGCCGCATTCGGGGCCTGACCCCGAATGCGGCTCAGGCTGGCAGAATTCGCACGGTCGGCCGGGTTTTTTGGCGGTTTTGATTGTTGTTTGCGCGTCCACTGTGGTATGTGGCATTGCAGCGAAGCCAATTGGCGGTTATAATGACCAGCCTAGGAAAAGTGATACGCAGGTTTTAACGCTGAGTGTGCTTTCATCTGGATTGGAATACAAGAAGATGGGCAATTGCCCATTTTTTTTTTGGTGAACCGTTTTTAGCGGAGAAATTTTTTTGCAACTGCCGGAACTAATTGAAAAGACCGTCACCGGTCTGGGCTACGAGCTGGTTGATGTCGAACGGGCCGAGCGCGGACTGCTGCGTGTCTATATCGATTTCAGCGCGGCGGATGCGGCCGAAAAAGGCCCGATCACGGTTGAAGACTGCGCCACGGTCAGCCACCAGCTGAGCCATGTGCTGACGGTCGAAAACGTCAACTACGAGCGGCTGGAGATTTCGTCGCCCGGCCTGGATCGGCCGCTGCGCAAATTGGAAGATTTCACCCGCTTCGCAGGTTGCGAAGCCATCGTCAAACTGAAGGTCGCCATGCCAGGCACTTCCAACCGCAAGTCCTTCCAGGGCGTGCTGCAGGAACCGCAAGGCGACCAGCTGGCGTTGGAGTTTGAAGGTAAAGAAGGTCCGGCGCTGTTGGAGTTTACGCTCGCCGATATGGATAAGGCACGCTTGGTGCCGCAGGTGGATTTTAAGGGACGCAAAGCATGAGTCGCGAAGTTTTGTTATTGGTGGACGCGCTGGCGCGTGAAAAAAACGTCGACAAGGACGTGGTCTTTGGTGCGCTCGAGTTCGCGCTGGCGCAAGCCACGAAGAAGCGCTACGAAGGCGAGGTCGACATCCGCGTTTCGATCGACCGCGATTCGGGTGAGTTCGAATCCTTCCGCCGCTGGCACGTGGTGCCCGACGAAGCCGGCCTGCAGCTGCCCGACCAGGAAGTGCTGCTGTTCGAAGCCAAGGAACAGATCCCGGACATCGAAGTGGACGACCACATCGAAGAGCCGATCGAATCCGTGGAATTCGGCCGCCGCTTCGCGCAGGACACCAAGCAAGTGGTGCTGCAGCGCGTGCGCGACGCCGAGCGCGAGCAGATCCTGGCCGACTTCCTCGAACGCGGCGACTCGCTCGTGACCGGCACCATCAAGCGCATGGAGCGCGGCGATGCCATCGTCGAATCGGGCAAGATCGAAGCGCGCCTGCCGCGCGACCAGATGATCCCGAAAGAGAATCTGCGTATCGGCGACCGCGTGCGTGCCTTCATCCTGCGCGTGGACCGCAATATGCGCGGCCCGCAGGTGATCCTGTCGCGCACCGCGCCGGAATTCATCATGAAGCTGTTCGAGCTGGAAGTGCCGGAAATCGAGCAGGGCATGCTGGAAATTAAATCCGCCGCCCGCGACGCCGGCGTGCGCGCCAAGATCGCCGTCTACACGGCCGACAAGCGCATCGACCCGATCGGCACCTGCGTCGGCATGCGCGGTTCGCGCGTGCAGGCCGTGACCGGCGAGCTGGGCGGCGAGCGCGTGGACATCGTGTTGTGGTCGGAAGATCCGGCCCAGTTCGTCATCGGCGCGCTGGCCCCGGCCAATGTGTCGTCCATCATGGTGGACGAAGAAAAGCACGCCATGGACGTGGTGGTGGACGAGGAAAACCTGGCCATCGCCATCGGCCGCTCGGGCCAGAACGTGCGCCTGGCCGCCGACCTGACCGGCTGGAAGATCAACATCATGACGGCCGAGGAATCGGCCGACAAGGCAGCCCAGGAAACGGCCGCGATCCGCGCGCTGTTCATGGAAAAACTGGACGTCGACCAGGAAGTGGCCGACATCCTGGTGGAAGAGGGCTTTGCCAGCCTGGAAGAAATTGCTTACGTGCCGATCTCCGAAATGCTGGAAATCGACGCGTTTGACGAAGATACCGTCAATGAATTGCGGACCCGCGCACGCGATGCGCTGGTGACCGAGGCGATCGCCTCGGAAGAAGGTCTGGAAGGCATGGACGAGGCGCTGGTTGGTCTGGAAGGCATGGACCGTATCACCGCCGGCAAGCTGGGTCTGGCTGGTATCAAGACCGTAGAAGCTTTTGCCGCACTGGCTTACGACGAATTTGGCGCCATCCTGGCCCTGTCCGCCGACCGTGCCCGTGCACTGATTGCAAGTGAATTTGAAGATGTGACCGACGATGAGATGAAGTTGGTTGACTCGAAGTACGACGACCGCGCCAAGGCCCTGCAAGCCAAAGCCTGGTCGGCGGCCGAATCCGCAAAGGCATAATTTGAGTATCTTTATCATCTCCGCGACACATAGAAAAGAGGACTGAATGGCGAGTAACAACGTAGCCCAATTTGCCACCGAACTGAAGATGCCTGCAGATTTGCTGCTGACGCAGCTGCGTTCTGCTGGCGTCGAAAAGAGTTCGACGTCAGATCCATTGTCGAAAGATGATAAGGATAAGTTGCTGGAACACCTGCGCCGCACCCATGGCGCAGGCGCGGACACGGAAAAAAGAAGATCACGCTGACCCGCAAGGAAACCACCGAGATCAAGCAGGCTGACGCCACTGGCAAATCCCGCACCATCCAGGTCGCGGTCAAGAAAGTACGCACCTTCGTCCAGCGCGACGACGTGGTGGCCCCGCCTGCTGCGCCTGCCGCACCGGTGGTGGACGCCGCCGAAGTGGCGCGCCGCGAGGAAGACGCCCGCAAACAGGCCGAGCTGATCGCCCGCCAGGAAGCGGAACTGCGCGAGAAGCAGGAACGCCTGGCCAAGCTGGAATCGGAAAAGGCTGAACAAGCCAAGGCCGCCGCCGAAGCCGAAGCCGAAGCGAAGAAAGCCGCCGACGCCGAAGCGAAGAAGGCCGCCGCTGCCGCCAAGGCCGCCGCCGACAAGCCTGCCGCCGCCAGCGCGCCGGTGGTGGACGCTGCCGCCGAAGCGAAGAAGGCCGCTGCCGCTGAAGAAGCGAAGAAGGCCGCCGAACAAGCCAACAAGGAAGCCGCCGAACGCGCTGCCGCCACCGAGCGCGCACGCAAGGCCGTGGCCGACGAAGTGGCGCAGATCAAGGCCATGATGAACGCGCCGCGCCGCGCCATCAAGGCGCCTGAGCCGACCCCGGCTCCGGTACCCGTCAAGGCCAAGGCCGCTGAAGGCACGCTGCACAAGCCTGCCGACAAGAAGCCAGCCACCGACAAGCCGGGCGACAAGAAGCCTGCCGCCGGCGACAAGAAATCCATCAAGTCGGCCAATGTGTCCTCGACCTGGCAGGATGACGCCAAGAAGCGCGGCGCCCCTGGCGGCGGCGCAGGCAAGGGCCGCGGCGGCAACACCGGTTCGACCGGCGGCCGCGACGGCTGGCGCAGCGGTGGCCGTGGCGGCCGCCGTGGCGGTTCGCACGCGGATGACCGCGAGACCAATTTCCAGGCGCCGACCGAAGCCATCGTCAAAGATGTGCACGTGCCGGAAACCATCACCGTGGCCGAACTGGCGCACAAGATGTCCGTCAAGGCATCCGAGGTCATCAAGCAGCTGATGAAGCTGGGCCAGATGTGCACCATCAACCAGGTGCTGGACCAGGAAACCGCGATGATCCTGGTGGAAGAAATGGGCCACAAAGCCCACGCCGCCGCCGAGGACGATCCGGAAGCGCTGCTGGCGGACCAGGGTGAGCACGCTCACTTCGAGTCCACCTCGCGCGCGCCTGTCGTGACCGTCATGGGTCACGTCGACCACGGCAAGACCTCGCTGCTGGACTACATCCGCCGCGCCAAAGTGGCGTCCGGCGAAGCCGGCGGCATTACGCAGCACATCGGCGCTTACCACGTCGACACGCCGCGCGGCACCATCACCTTCCTGGATACCCCGGGCCACGAAGCCTTTACGGCCATGCGTGCCCGCGGCGCCAAGGCAACCGACATCGTCATCCTGGTGGTGGCGGCGGACGACGGCGTGATGCCGCAAACGAAGGAAGCAATCGCCCACGCGAAAGCTGCAGGCGTACCGCTGGTGGTGGCGATCAACAAGATCGACAAACCGGGCGGCAACCTGGAGCGCGTGACGCAGGAACTGATCTCGGAACAAGTGGTGCCGGAAGAATACGGCGGCGATTCGCCGTTCGTGCCGGTGTCGGCGAAAACCGGCCAGGGCATCGACGACCTGCTGGAGCAAGTGCTGCTGCAAGCCGAAGTGCTGGAACTGAAAGCACCGGTCGACGCGCCAGCGCGCGGCCTGGTGGTGGAAGCCCGCCTGGACAAGGGCCGCGGTCCCGTGGCCACCATCCTGGTGCAGTCCGGTACCCTGAAGCGCGGCGACGTCGTGCTGGCCGGCTCCTCCTATGGCCGCGTGCGCGCCATGCTGGACGAGAACGGCAAGTCGGTGTCCGAAGCCGGTCCATCGATCCCGGTTGAAATCCAGGGTCTGACCGAAGTGCCGGCCGCCGGCGAAGAAGTCATGGTCATGGCTGACGAGCGTAAAGCCCGTGAGATCGGCCTGTTCCGTCAAGGTAAGTTCCGCGACGTGAAGCTGGCCAAGCAGCAGGCGGCCAAGCTGGAAAACATGTTCGAACAGATGGCCGAAGGCGAAGTGAAGAACCTGCCGCTGATCGTCAAGACCGACGTGCAGGGTTCGCAGGAAGCGCTGGTTTCCTCGCTGCAGAAGCTGTCGACCTCCGAAGTGCGCGTACAGGTTGTGCACGCGGCGGTGGGCGGCATCACGGAATCGGACGTCAACCTGGCGGTGGCCTCGAAAGCGGTCATCATCGGCTTCAACGCCCGTGCCGATGCACAGGCGCGCAAGCTGGCCGAGTCGAACGGCGTGGACATCCGCTACTACAACATCATCTACGACGCGATCGAAGAGGTGAAGGCAGCGCTGTCGGGCATGCTGGCGCCGGAGCGCCGCGAGCAGGTCATCGGCCAGGTCGAAGTGCGCCAGGTTATCCTGGTGTCCAAGGTCGGCGCGATTGCCGGCTGCCTGGTTACCGATGGCGTGGTCAAGCGTTCGTCGTCCGTCCGTCTGCTGCGCAACAACATCGTGCTGTGGACCGGCGAGATCGATTCGCTCAAGCGCTTCAAGGACGATGCGAAAGAAGTACGCGCCGGCCTGGAATGCGGCTTGTCGCTGAAGAACTACAACGAAATCCAGGTTGGCGACACCCTGGAAGTGTTCGAAGTGCAGGAAATCGCCCGTACGCTGTAATAGCGGTTCGGCGCACTGGCGGGTCAATGCTCTGCCCTACACCGTAGGGCGGGTCATTGACCCGCCATCTTTTTTAGGTAACACATCATGGCAAAACATAGCAAAACCATCCCGGCGCGCGGCCTGCGCGTGGCAGACCAGATCCAGAAAGACCTGTCCGAGCTGATCGCCTTCGAACTGAAGGACCCGCGCGTGGGCATGATCACCCTGTCCGAAGTGCAGCTCACGCCGGACTACGCGCACGCCAAGATCTACTTCACCATGCTGAAGGACGATCCGGAAACCGTGAAGAACACGCTGGCCGGCCTGAACGCGGCCTCCGGCTACCTGCGCAACATGCTGGGCAAGCGCCTGCACATCCACACGCTGCCGGCGCTGCACTTCCACCACGACATGTCCGCCTCGCGCGGCATGGAGCTGTCGGCGCTGATCGACCAGGCCAATTCCACCCGCGCCCTCGACGACGAGGAAGGTTCGGACCAAGCCGAATGAATCAAGCCAAAGTAAAACGCGTGCGCGACATCGTCGATGGCGTGCTGTTGCTGGACAAGCCGGTCGGCCTGTCCTCCAACGACGCGCTGATCAAGGCCAAGCGCATGCTGAACGCGAAGAAGGCGGGCCACACCGGCACGCTGGACCCGTTCGCCACCGGCCTGCTGCCGCTGTGCTTCGGCGAAGCGACCAAGTTCTCGCAGGACTTGCTGGAAGCGGACAAGACCTATCTGACCACCGTGCACCTGGGCCAGCGCACCGACACCGGCGACACCGAAGGCCAGGTCATCGAGACGCATGAGGTGAACGTCACGCGCGAGCAGATCGACGCCGTGCTGGCGCGCTTCCGCGGCCCCATCGAGCAAGTGCCGCCGATGTATTCGGCGCTCAAGCGCGACGGCAAGCCGCTGTACGAATACGCGCGCGCGGGCGTGACGCTGGAGCGCGCAGCGCGCCCGGTCACCATCCACAAGCTGGAATTCATCAGCTACGAGGCGCCGTTCCTGAAGCTGGAAGTCACGTGCAGCAAGGGCACCTACATCCGCGTGCTGGGCGAAGATATCGGCGCGGCCCTGGGCTGCGGCGCGCACCTGAACGCGCTGCGCCGCATCCAGGTCGGCGAGCTGGTGATGGACGGCGTGGTGACCCTGGAAGAGGTGGCCGCGCACGCCGCGCCGCTGGAACTGCTGGCGCCCGTGGACGCGCTGCTGTCGTCCTTCCCGCCGGTGCAGCTGACCGAGGAGCTGGCCAAGCGCTTCCTGAACGGGCAGCGCCTGCCGCTGGGCAAAGAGCCCGCAGTCGCGCCGCCCAGGCTGGAGCAGGTGCCCGGCCGCGTGCGCGTCTACCTGGGCGAGAAGCTGCTCGGCACCGCCCAGTTGGGCGAGTACGACATCCTGGCGCCCGAGCGCCTGATCAGCGTCGCGTAACCCGCCAGTATCCTTGCCCCGCAACATGCTATAATAGTGGGTTCCAGTGACCGCATTCGCATTCACTCCGCAGTTTTTCTGTAAATACAACGACTATGTCTAATACTAAACGCGCAATTCGCAATATCGCCATCATCGCTCACGTTGACCACGGCAAAACCACCCTTGTGGACCAACTGCTGAAGCAGTCCGGCACCTTCCGTGAAAACCAGGCGGTCGACACCCGCGTGATGGACTCGAACGACCTCGAAAAAGAGCGCGGCATTACGATTCTGTCGAAGAACTGCGCAGTCGAATACGAAGGCACTCACATCAACATCGTCGACACCCCGGGCCACGCCGACTTCGGCGGCGAGGTGGAGCGCGTGCTGTCGATGGTGGACTCGGTGCTGCTGCTGATCGATGCGCAGGAAGGCCCGATGCCACAGACCCGTTTCGTGACCCGCAAGGCGCTGGCCCTGGGCCTGAAGCCTATCGTCGTGGTGAACAAGATCGACCGTCCGGGCGCGCGCGCCGACTGGGCCATCAACCAGACCTTCGAACTGTTCGACAAGCTGGGCGCAACCGATGAGCAGCTGGACTTCCCTATCGTGTACGCATCGGGCCTGAACGGCTACGCCGGCATGACCGACGACGTGCGCGGCGGCGACATGAAGCCGCTGTTCGACGCCATCCTGAAATACGTGCCGGTGCGCGACGACAATCCGGACGGCCCGCTGCAGATGCAGATCACCTCGCTGGACTACTCGTCCTACGTGGGCAAGATCGGCATCGGCCGCGTGTCCCGCGGCCGCGTGAAAGCTGGCCAGGACGTGGTATTCCTGAACGGTCCTGGTTCGACCCCGCAAAAGGGCCGCATCAACCAGGTGCTGAACTTCAAGGGCCTGGAGCGCGTGCTGGTGGACGAAGCCGTCGCCGGCGACATCATCCTGATCAACGGTATCGAAGAAATCGGCATAGGCTCGACCGTATGCGCACCGGACACCCCGGACGCGCTGCCGATGCTGACCGTCGACGAACCGACCCTGACCATGAACTTCATGGTCAACAACTCGCCGCTGGCTGGCCGCGAAGGCAAGTTCGTGACCTCGCGCCAGCTGCGCGACCGCCTGGACAAGGAACTGAAGGCCAACGTGGCACTGCGCGTCGCGCCGACCGACGACGACACCGTGTTCGAAGTATCGGGCCGCGGCGAACTGCACCTGACCATCCTGATCGAAAACATGCGCCGCGAAGGCTTCGAGCTGGCCGTGTCGCGTCCACGCGTGGTGTTCAAGATGGTCGATGGCGTGCGCCACGAGCCGTTTGAACAGCTGAGCGTTGACGTGGAAGAAGTCAACCAGGGCGGCGTAATGGAAGAACTGGGCCGCCGCCGTGGCGACCTGCAGAACATGGAATCGGACGGCAAAGGCCGTGTGCGCCTGGAATACCGCATCCCTGCGCGTGGCCTGATCGGCTTCCAGGGCGAATTCATGACCCTGACCCGCGGCACCGGCCTGATGAGCCACGTGTTCGACGCCTACGGCCCTGTGGACAACACCAAGGGTGAACTGGGCGGCCGCCGCAACGGCGTGCTGATCTCGCAGGACGACGGCGCCGCCGTGGCCTACGCCATCTGGAAACTGCAGGATCGCGGCCGCATGTTCGTGGTCCACAACGACCCGGTGTACGAAGGCATGATCATCGGCATCCACTCGCGCGACAACGACCTGGTGGTCAACCCGATCAAGGGCAAGCAGCTGACCAACGTGCGTTCGTCGGGTACCGACGAAGCTGTGCGCCTGGTGCCGCCTATCCAGATGTCGCTGGAATACGCCGTGGAATTCATCGACGACGACGAACTGGTGGAAATCACCCCGAAATCGATCCGTCTGCGCAAGCGCTTCCTGAAAGAGCACGAGCGTAAGAAAGCTTCCCGCGAAGCGTAATCGCTGAGCGCTAAAAAAAACCGCCGCCCCCGCAAGGGGCGGCGGTTTTTGCTTTTTTGCGCCGCACCATAGCGCACTAATCAATTGCCTTTTTTTTATTGCTGATATACTGAATCACGGTCCGGAAGCGAAATTGTGCACTGCACACAGCAAAGGGAGATTCAGCGTGAACGATAGAACCAATCTATTCCATCCGGCATGGCCCGGCAGTCCATTCGATATCGCCCGCCAGGCGGGCGAGTACTGGGTCGACGCCTGGCAGCGCTCCGTGCTGTTCATGGATGTGCTGCGCCAGCGCGGCGACGACCACGCGGAAAGCGTGGCGCAGGCCGCGCCCCACGTCCTGAACTTTGAATTCGACGTGGTGCTGGACGGGCGCGACCTGGAGCGCCCGGTCAATTACGGCCTGCTCAAGATCCGTCCGCCCGAGGGCGTGGAAGTGGACGCCAGCCGCCGCCCCTTCATCGTGTTCGACCCGCGCGCCGGGCACGGCCCCGGTATCGGCGGCATGAAGCACGACAGCGAGATCGGCGTGGTGCTGCGCGCCGGCCATCCCTGTTATTTCGTCGGCTTCCTGCCGCAGCCGGTGCACGGCCAGACCATCGAGGACGTGTGCCGCGCCGAGGCGCGCTTCATCGCCAAGGTGGCCGAGCTGCACCCGCACGCCGACGGCAAGCCCGCGCTGATCGGCAACTGCCAGGCCGGCTGGCAGATCATGATGACTGCCGCCCTCAATCCCGACCTGCCCGGCCCGCTGGTGCTGGCCGGCGCGCCGCTGTCGTACTGGAACGGCGTGCACGGCAAGAATCCCTTGCGCTACCTGGGCGGCCTGCTGGGCGGCACCTGGCTGACCGCGCTGGCCGGGGACCTCGGCAACGGCGTGTTCGACGGCGCCAACCTGGTCAGCAATTTCGAGAGCATGAACCCGGCCAACACCTGGTGGAAGAAGGAGTACAAGGTGTACTCGCAGGTCGATAGCGAGGCGCAGCGCTTCCTGGAGTTTGAAAAATGGTGGGGCAACCCGGTGCTGCTGAACGCGGCCGAAATGCAGTACATCGCCGACAACCTGTTCGTCGGCAACCGCCTCAGCTCCGGTTCCATCCACGACTCCACCGGGCGCCGCATCGACCTGCGCAACGTGAAGTCGCCCATCGTGGTGTTCTGCTCCTGGGGCGACGACATCACGCCGCCGCACCAGGCGCTGGGCTGGGTGCTGGATATGTACCAGGACGACGAGGCGCTGGCCATGAGCGGCCAGACCATCATCTACGCCATGCACGAAACCATAGGCCACCTGGGCATCTTCGTGTCGGCCACGGTGGCCAACAAGGAGCACGAGGAATTCACCTCCGCCATGGACCTGATCGACGTGCTGCCGCCCGGCCTGTATGAGGCGGTGTTCCTGGAGAAGACCCCGGACACGCTGAACGCAGCCCTGGCCACCGGCAATTACGTGATGCGCTTCGAGCGCCGCTTCCTGGACGACCTGCGGGCGCTGGGCGGCAACGATGCCGAGGACGAGCGCCGCTTCGCCGCCGTGGCGCGCCTGTCGGACGTGAACGTGGGCCTGTACCGCACCTTCGTCAGCCCGCTGGTGCGCGCCGCCATCAACGACCAGAGCGCCGAGGCGCTGCGCCAGCTGCATCCCTACCGCCTGCGCTACCGCGTCTACTCCAGCAAGAACCCGCTGCTGCACGGTATCGGCAGGCTGGCCGAGCGCGTGCGCGCGGAGCGCCGTCCGGCGGCGCCGAACAATATCTTCACCGCCATGCAGGAAGCGTTCTCGCGCCAGATCGTGGCCGCGCTGGACCAGTACCGCGACGTGCGCGACACGGCGGTGGAACGCTACTTCATGAACCTGTACGGCTCGCCGGTGCTGCAGGCGCTGGTAGGCCTGCGCGCGGACGACCAGCGCGTGCGCCAGCTGGGGCGCGATATCGCGCGTGAAACCGTGGCCGCGTCCGCGCGCGCCAAGCTGGTGGAGCAGGCGGCCGTGGGCGGCACGGTGGAAGCGATTGTGCGCGCGCTGCTGTATGTATTCCGCGCGCCGGAACTGCGCGCGGCAGACGAGCGGGCCTATGCCACGCTGCGTGAATTGCGCGCCCACTCGCGCGCCGGACAGTTGATGACGCTGACGCACTTCAAGGAAGTGGTGCAGCAGCAGGCGCAGATCCTGTCTTGGGACGAGGCGGCCGGTTTCGCCGCGCTGCCGGCCCTGCTGCCGCCCGAGCCCGACGAGCGGGCGCGCGCGCTGGACACGGTGCGCCAGGTCGCCAGCGCCGCCGGGGCGCTGAGCGGCGAAGCAGCCGAGCGCATGGAGCGCGTGGCCCAGGTGTTCAATACGCCGGCCAACGCGGCGCTGACCGTGGCGGCAGCGGTGGCGGCCACGCCGCCGGCGCAGCTGACGCAGCAGGAGCGGGCATGAGTGCTGGCGCGGCCGCCGGCCGCCAGCATTTGCATTACGACCGCCTGATCGCCGCCGCGCAGGCGGTGGAAGCGCCGGTGGTGGCGGTGGCGCACCCGTGCGACCGCAGCGCGCTGGAGTCGGCGCTGGACGCGGCGCGCCTGGGCTTGATGGCGCCCATCCTGGTGGGGCCGGAAGCGCGCATCCGCGCCGCCGCGGCCGGGGCGGACCTGGACATCTCCAGCCTGGAACTGGTGGCCACGGAACACAGCCATGCGTCGGCGCAGCGCGCCGTGCAGCTGGTGCGCGAAGGCCGCGCGGCCGCGCTGATGAAGGGCAGCCTGCACACCGACGAACTGATGGGCGCCGTGGTGCAGGCCGAAGGCGGCCTGCGCACCGCGCGCCGCCTGAGCCACTGCTTCGTGATGGACGTGCCGGGCTTTCCCGAGCCGCTGATCGTCACCGACGCCGCCGTCAACATCGCGCCCACCTTGGCGGACAAGGTGGACATCGCGCAGAACGCCATCGACCTGGCGCACATCCTGGCGTTCGAGGAAGTGCGCGTGGCCATCCTGTCGGCGGTGGAGACGGTCAATCCGAAAATCCCGTCCACCATCGAAGCGGCGGCGCTGTGCAAGATGGCGGACCGGGGGCAGATCACCGGCGCGCTGCTGGACGGCCCGCTGGCGCTGGACAATGCGGTGAGCATCGCGGCGGCGCAGGTCAAGGCGCTGAACTCGCCGGTGGCCGGGCGCGCCAATGTGCTGCTTGTGCCGGACCTGGAAACGGGCAATGTCCTGGCCAAGAGCCTGACCTTCATGGCGGGCGCGGATGCGGCCGGCATCGTGCTGGGCGCAAGAGTGCCCGTGATCCTGACCAGCCGCGCGGACTCGGTGCAGGCGCGGCTGGCGTCGTGCGCGGTGGCGGCGCTGATTGCGCACAGCAAGCTGGCCGGCGCGAAGCTGCTGGGGAGCTGACGCCATGGCGGCCATGCGCGCGGACGATGCGGTCATCGTCATCAACGCCGGCTCGTCCAGCATCAAGTTCTCGATGTATGCGGGCGCGGACTTGCAGCTGAGGGCCAAGGGCAAGATAGAAAACCTGTACGCGGGGCAGACCCGCTTTACCGCGCAGGACGGGGCAGGGCAGCCGTCCGCCGGGCATGTGTGGCCTGGTGCGCCGCTGGCGCACGGCGAGGCCATGCGCTACCTGGTCGAGTATGCGCAGGGCCATCTGCAAGGGCACCGCGTGATGGCGATAGGCCACCGCATCGTCCACGGCGGCATGGAGTTCAGCGGGCCCGTCAAGCTGGACGAGGACGTGCTGGCGCGGCTGGACACGCTGGTGCCGCTGGCGCCGCTGCACCAGCCGCACAACCTGGCGCCGGTGCGCAGCATTTTCGCGCTGGCGCCGCATGTGCTGCAGGTGGGCTGCTTCGACACCGCTTTCCACACCGCGCAGCCGCCGCTGGCGCAAGCCTTCGCGCTGCCGCCCGAGATCACGGAGCGCGGCGTGCGGCGCTACGGCTTCCACGGCCTGTCGTATGAATACGTCGCCAGCGTGCTGCCGGCGCTGGACGACGCCCAGGCCGCACCGCCGCCGGCGGGCAGCGCGGCCGCGCGGCCGCGCAAGCCGGAGTGGGGACGCAGGGCGGGATGTCGCCGGTGCCGCCGGTGCTACCGGTGTTGCTGGGTGGCGCGCCTACTGCTGCCTCGCATGCGGCGCTGGGCGGCGCGGCGCCGCCGGCGGCACGCCATGCCGCGCCGCTGGCCGGCGGGCGCGTGGTAGCGGCGCACCTGGGCAACGGCGCCAGCATGTGCGCCATGCACGGCGGGCGCAGCATGGCCAGCACCATGGGCTTCACCGCGGTCGACGGCCTGCCGATGGGAACGCGCTGCGGCAGCGTCGACCCCGGCGTGGTGCTGTACCTGATGGACGAACTGCAGATGGGCCAGAGCGACATCCAGCGCCTGCTGTACCAGCAATCCGGCCTGCTGGGCGTATCCGGCATTTCCTCGGACATGCGTACGCTGGAGCAGAGTGGCGATCCGCGCGCGCGGCTGGCCATCGACCTGATGGTGTACCGCATCGGGCGCGAACTCGGCTCGCTCGCCGCCGCGCTGGGTGGCCTGGACGGCATCGTGTTCTCCGGCGGGATAGGCGAGAACAGCGTGGCGCTGCGCAGCGCCGTCTGCCGCGACGCCGCCTGGCTCGGCGTGCGCCTCGACGAAGCCGCGAACGCAGCCGGTGCCGCAGGCGTGCCGCTTCCCGGCGGCGCCTTCCGCATCAGCGCCGCCGGCAGCGCGGTGCCGGTCTGGGTTGTCCCCGCCAATGAAGAACTGATGATCGCGCGCCACGCGCAGTCCCTGCTGGAGGCATAGGCATGAGCATCGAAACTGTTTATCCCATTTTGTCCGGGCGCCGCGCGCTGGTGGTCGGCGTGGCCAACGAGCACTCCATCGCCTACGGCTGCGCCAAGGTATTCCGCGAACTGGGCGCAGAGCTCGCGCTGACCTACCTGAACAACAAGGCCAAGCCCTACGTCGACCCCATCGCCGAAGAACTGGACGCGGGCCTGCTGCTGCCGCTGGACGTGTCCCAGCCCGGCCAGCTGGACGCCGTGTTTGCCGCCATCGGCGAACGCTGGGGCAGCCTGGACATCCTGGTGCACTCCATCGCCTACGCGCCCAAGGCCGACCTGCAAGGCGGCCTGCTGGACTGCTCGCTGGACGGCTTCCTGCAGGCCATGGACGTGTCCTGCCACTCCTTCGTGCGCATGGCCAAGCTGGCCGCGCCCTTGATGACCGAAGGCGGCAGCATGTTCGCCATGAGCTACCACGGCGCCGACAAGGTGGTCCCCAACTACAACGTGATGGGGCCGGTGAAAGCCGCGCTGGAAGCGTCCTGCCGCTACCTGGCGCATGAACTCGGGCCGCAAGGCATCCGCGTGCACGCCATCTCGCCCGGCCCGCTGCAGACGCGCGCCGCGTCCGGCCTGAAAGACTTCGACCTGCTGCTGAGCGACGCCGTCGCGCGCGCGCCGATCGGCGAACTGGTCGATATCTTCGACGTCGGCAACACTTGCGCCTACCTGGCCTCGCCCTACGCCAGGCGCCTGACCGGCAGCACCGTCTACGTGGACGGCGGCCTGAACATCATCGCCTGATGGACTAGCCCGGCAGGGCGCGGCCGGCGCCGGCTGCGCTTCCGCTGTATAATGACGGCCCCCCTTCCGTTTCCCCGACTGTTGCCGACATGACCACCATCACCGCTCCGACCGCCGACACCACCGCAGCGCGCAATCTGCCGAGCCGCCGCCTGTCCGTGGCGCCGATGATGGACTGGACCGACCGCCACTGCCGCGTGTTCCACCGCGAAATCACCAAGCACACCTGGCTGTACACGGAAATGGTGACCACCGGCGCCCTGGTCTACGGCGACGTGGAACGCCACCTGCGCTTCAACGAGGAAGAGCATCCGGTCGCCCTGCAGCTGGGCGGCAGCGATCCGGCCGACCTGGCCACCAGCGCCAAACTGGGCGAGAAGTGGGGCTACGACGAGATCAACCTCAATTGCGGCTGCCCGTCCGAACGCGTGCAGAAGGGCGCGTTCGGCGCCTGCCTGATGGCCGAGCCGCAACTGGTGGCCGACTGCGTGAAGGCGATGCGCGACGCCGTCTCCATCGACGTGACGGTCAAGCACCGCATCGGCATCGACGACAGCGAAAGCTACGATTTCGTGCGCGACTTCGTCGGCACCGTGGCCGAAGCCGGCTGCAGCACCTTCATCGTGCATGCCCGCAACGCCATCCTGAAGGGCTTGTCGCCCAAGGAAAACCGCGAGATCCCGCCGCTCAAGTATGAATACGCCTACCGCCTCAAGCGCGAGTTCCCGCAGTTCGAGATCCTGATCAACGGCGGCATCAAGACCGAGGCCGAGATCGACGCGCACCTGCAGCACGTGGACGGCGTGATGCTGGGCCGCGAGGCTTACCACAACCCCTTCCTGATGGCGTCGTTCGACCAGCGCTACTACGGCGACAGCGCCGCGCCCAAGACGCGCGAAGAAGTACTGGCCGCCATGGTGCCCTACATCCAGGCCCAACTGGCAAAAGAGGGGGGGCGCGGTCTCAAGCTGAACAGCATCACCCGCCACATGCTCGGCCTGATGCAAGGCCTGCCCGGCGCGCGCCAGTTCCGCCAGACCCTGTCCGACTCTAAAAAGCTCGCCCTCGGCGACGCCAATCTGTTGCTGGAAGCCGCAGCCCGCCTGCGTTTGGCGGCCTGATCCGGGCTCTGCGCCCGAACCAAAATCTGCTTTTCCCCTCTTTCTCCGCAGAAAGTTAGGTTGCGTATTTTGCAGCGAGTTTTTGCTTGCTCTGCGGCAAAATATGCACCTATAATTTCATAAAATTCACACATAGTCACCAAGGCCGTCCAGCCTCTCCAGCGACGGTTGCGCTGAAAAACCACACATTGTAACGATCCGTAGAGCAATTTTTGCATTCGCAGTCATTGTTTGTTACTGTCATTACTTGCGCAGCGGCAAGGGATTTTTGGGTGTTTTTCCGTGCAAAGCGGGTGCGTACCTGGGTACTCTTATCAATAGTGTCACTTACAAAGAAGCCGAAATGAATTTAGCAAAAATGAAAGTGGGGACGCGCCTGGGCCTCGGGTTTGCGTTGGTGCTGCTGTTCCTGATCGCCGTGACCGGCGTCGGCATCGTGCGCATGGCCCAGATCCAGGACCGCCTGGATCACGTTGTGAGCTTTAACAACGTCGTGACGCGCCTCGTGATCGATATGCGCAACAACGTCAACGAGCGCGTCAGCTCGCTGCGTACCCTGACCCTGATGAGCGACCCGGCCGACATGGAACCGGAAATGAAGCGCATCAAGGAACTGTCCGACAAGTACGCCGCCGCGCAGAAGAAACTGGAAGCCCAGTTCGCGCTGGAAGTGACGCCGGAAGAAAAGGCGCTGATGGGCGCCATCAAGGAATTCGAAGCGGCCACCATGCCGGCGATTGCCAAGGCTTCCGAGCTGTGGCTGTCGAACCAGGCTGAAGCGGCCACCAAGGTGATGATCAAGGAAATCCGTCCGCCGCAGAAGAAGTGGATGGATGCGCTGGACCAGCTGGGCGCGCTGGAAGACAAGCTGAATGCGCAAGTGCAGGTGGATGCGGCCGAAGGCTTCAAGAGCGCGCGCACCTTCATGATCTTCATGGGCCTGCTGGCCGTGGTGATCAGCGTGGGCGCCGCCATCGTCATTACCCGCGGCCTGCTGAAGCAGCTGGGCGGCGAGCCTGACTACACCGCGTCGATCGCCGGCAGCATCGCCAACGGCGACCTGTCCATCTCGATCAACACCAGCTCGACCGACAAGGACAGCCTGCTGGTGGAAATGAAGGAAATGCGCAACAGCCTGGTCGGCATCGTGGGCCAGGTCCGCACCGGCACCGAGACCATCGGCACCGCATCGCGCGAAATCGCGGCCGGCAATATCGACCTGTCGTCGCGCACCGAAATGCAAGCGTCGTCGCTGGAGAAAACCGCGTCGGCCATGGAAGAGCTGACTTCCACCGTGAAGCAGAACGCCGACAACGCCCGCCAGGCCAACCAGCTGGCAGCGAACGCATCCGACGTGGCGCGCAAGGGCGGCGAAGTGGTGTCGCAAGTGGTGGACACCATGAGCTCGATCAACGAATCGGCCAACAAGATTGTCGACATCATCGGCGTCATCGACGGCATCGCCTTCCAGACCAACATCCTGGCGCTGAACGCCGCGGTGGAAGCAGCGCGTGCCGGCGAACAAGGCCGCGGCTTCGCCGTGGTGGCGTCCGAAGTGCGCAACCTGGCCCAGCGTTCGGCCGGCGCCGCGAAAGAAATCAAGACCCTGATCGGCGACTCCGTGGAGAAAGTCGAACGCGGTTCGAAACTGGTCGGCCAGGCCGGCGTGACGATGGACGAAGTGGTGGACTCGGTGCGCCGCGTCACCGACATCATGGGCGAAATCGCCTCCGCCAGCCAGGAGCAGAGCGCCGGCATCGAGCAGGTCAACCAGTCCATCATCGAGATGGACAGCATGACCCAGCAGAACGCCGCGCTGGTCGAGCAAGCCGCCGCCGCAGCGCAAAGCCTGCAAGACCAAGCTGGCGAACTGGCCCGCGTGGTATCGATCTTCAAGCTGTCCGAGCACGAGGAGCGCACGCCGCGCGCCGCCGCGCCGGTGTACACCGCGCCGGTCGTGGTGGCCAAGCCTGCCGCGCGTCCGCCGGTGAAGAAGGCCGTGGCTGCGCCGGCCGCCAAGCCGAAGAAGATCGCCGCCGCCGCTGCCAGCAGCGACGAGTGGGAAGAGTTCTAAGCAGCCTTCACGATGGCCGCGTTTGGAGCGGCCGTTGAACAGTTTTTTAAACTTTTTGAAATCAAGAAAATCATGACCAAGCATTCGATCAGTTTCATCGCCGCCGCTCTGCTGAGCACCTCCGCTTTCGCCGCTGAAGTGCCAGCCGTGTTTGATGCCAAGAACTGCAAAGCCGAATATCCGAAAGCCTCGCTGCTGAACGAAGAGCAGGGCGCGGTATCGATGGCCTTCCTGGTATCGCCAGCCGGCGAAGTGCTGGACTCGAAAGTGGAAAAATCCAGCGGGTTCAAGAACCTGGACAAGGCAGCACTCAAGGCCATCAGCGCCTGCAAATTCAAGCCGGGCACCAAGGATGGCGCCGTGGCACAAACCTGGACCAAAGTCGATTACGTCTGGAAGTTGTAATTCCGGCGCCGCCTTGATCCAGTCAATTTAAAAAAAGCACTTGGGGAAATCAGATGTCTACTAAACAGCGTTGGTTGAGTGTTATCGCGGCAGTGCTCGTATCGGGCGGCGCCTTTGCAGCAGAAGTGCCGGCCAGTTTCGACGCCAAGAACTGCAAGGCCGAATATCCGAAGGCATCCCTGATGAACGAAGAGCAGGGCACCGTGTCGATGTCCTTCCAGGTGTCGGGCAGCGGCGACGTGCTGGACTCGAAAGTGGATAAGTCGAGCGGCTTCAAGAACCTGGACAAGGCGGCCATCAAGGCGCTGAGCGCCTGCAAATTCAAGCCGGGCACCAAGGACGGCAAGCCGGACACGACCTGGACCAAGGTCGATTACGCCTGGAAACTGGATTAATGCGTGGATTACTCCGCCGGCTTGCCTGAGCCGGCGCGTACTTGGACCGGCGCATGCGCCGGTTTTTTTTCGCTTGAGCAAATGCATGTAACAGGCTGTAAAAGTGCGGCAGGAAAGGCGGAATGTTCTTATAGTAGAAGCCTGGAACAGGAGTCTCCCATGAAAACGATTATTGCCCTGGCCGCCCT
This sequence comes from Pseudoduganella sp. UC29_71, assembly GCF_042693265.1. Taxonomy (NCBI): domain Bacteria; kingdom Pseudomonadati; phylum Pseudomonadota; class Betaproteobacteria; order Burkholderiales; family Oxalobacteraceae; genus Pseudoduganella; species Pseudoduganella sp. UC29_71. Next base: position 564,249 of record NZ_CP170549.1, read on the forward strand.
TGCGGCCCTGACCGGCTGCGCTACGCAGCCGTCCACCGTTTACTACCCGCAGCCGGCCAACCCCTACGACTGGCACACCGTGTCGGTGACGCCGGTGCAGCGCGGTACCGCTTCCGGCCAGGTGGAATACACGACGGAACCGGTGGCCCAGCAGCCGCGCGTGGTGTACACCACCGAGCCGGTGCCGGTCTATGTGGCGCCGCCGCTGTACGCGCCGGCCCCGGCGTATTACTACCCGCCGGTGACGATAGGACTGGATTTTGTGTTCGGTAACTGGGGCCACCGCGGCCGTGGCTACGGCCGCCGGCACTAAGCAGGGCGGTTTAATGCACGAAGAAGAAGGATGCTTCGTGCAACACGTCGGCCGACAGCAGCAGCCAGGTGGATACGCTGGCCAGCCCCATCAGCAGGGTACCGATAGTAAGAGGGCAGATGCGTGACATGGCGGACTCCGGATTGGTGTTTGTTATGTCACCATCTTATGCATTAATAATGCATCTCGGCATCAGCGGAGCGTCCGCCCCCTTGTAGGACAATGGCTCGTCCCGTTTTATTTCTTCCAATGCACCACAACCCCTTCGGGTGCGGTATCGAGCGCATTCGATAATGCCAGCCACTGCTGCAGGCGTTCCGGCTGCTTGATGCTGATGCCCATGCCGTCGATGATGCCGACCTGTTCCAGCATGCGCGCATCGATCTTGGCCTTGGACACCGTGGGCGCCCGCATCACCATGCGGTCGTAGGCCTTGCGGGCCTTGTTTTCCCACTTGTGCAGGCTGCTCTCGTCGAAGCGGTTGGCTTCGAAGTACACCGTCAGCGAGCCGTCCGGGTTGCCGAAGCCGACAATACCTGCGCCCTTGCGGATGGTGGTGGTATTGGCCAGGTCGAAGTCGTCGGTGGGCACGAACACGCCTGCGCGGCCGTCGACGTCGGGATGGCCGACAGGGGTGTCCTTGCTGTAGGTCGAGACAGCGGACAGGATTTTTTCTTCGGACATGGTGAGCTTGGAAGTGTTACAGGTAGGCTGACATTGTAGCGTCAATCTAATGCCTTAGGGAAAGTCATCCGATAAGCGCAGGCAAAAAAATACCGCCAGCTAGTGGCGGCATCCAAGGCCGGCGCGTCCTCGCGGAGTGCTGCGGCGGATTCCCATGAGGGAACGTTATTCGGTGCTTGGTATCGGTGCTAAGTATCGGTGTTCGGTATTGCCAGGAGAGAAAGCTAAATTTCTTTTTGCTATGAAGCCAGCATAGCACCACCCGCAGCCCGGCGGCAGCGATATCTGCATGCGGCCGCCGTTTTTCGGGCGCCGCGTTGTATTTATACCGCAGCGCGAAGCGGCGCCGCGCGGCGCCAGGTTTCTCATGCAGATTGTCAACTAAGTGTATGATGCGGGTTGCATGTTTTTCTTGCAATACCAAACACCAGAATGATGACCAACGCTTCCTCCCCACCAGCCGCTCCGCCCCGTCCCGCCTTCCTGGACGGAGGCGGCGAATGCGGCGAGCGCCTGCGCAACTACGACTGGGCGGGCTCGCGCATGGGGCCGCCGGAGTTGTGGCCGGCCAGCTTGCAGACGGTCCTGCGCACCGTGCTGGGCTCGCGCTTTCCGATGGCCATCCACTGGGGCAGCGAACTGCTGACGTTTTACAATGATGCTTTTGCGCAAGTACTGGGCAGCAAGCACCCGGGCCATTTGGGCCGTCCCGCCAAGGAGTGGTGGCGCGAGATGTGGGACCAGATGGCGCCCATCGTCGAGCATGTGCTGGCAGGCGAGACCTATTACGTGGAGAACGCCAGCTACGCGCCCGAGCGCGGCCACAGCCAGCGCGAAACCTACTTCACCCACTGCCACAGCCCGATCTGGAACGAGCACAACAAGGTGGAGGGCGTGCTGCTGGTGCTGACCGAGTCCACCCGCGAAGTGCTGGCCGAGCGCGCCTTCGTGGCGCTGAATCGCCGCCAGGCCTTCCAGCTCGACCTGGCCGACTGCCTGCGCGGCATGTCCGCCGTCACCGACATCACGGCGGCCGCCACCGAGCTGCTGGGCAACTACCTGCACGCCTCGCGCGTGTTCTATACCGAGATTAACGAAGCCAGCCGCACCGCCTTCGTGCAGGGCGCGTGGGGTGCGGCCGAATTGCCGCCGCTGCCCGGCAGCGCCTGCCTGGACGACTACAGCCCCGAGATCATCGGCATCCTGAATGAGGGCAAGGCCTTCGTGGTGAACGACGTGCGCCTGGACCGCCGTACGCAAGCGTATGCGGACGCCTACCTGGCGCTGGGCATGGGTGCCATCGTGGTGGTGCCGCTGCTGCAGGATGGCCGCGTTACCTGCGCGCTGAACCTGTCGCAGCGCGCGCCGCGCAGCTGGTCGCGCGAGGATATCGCCATCACGCAGGACGTCGTACAGCGCACCTGGGAAGCCGTGGAGCGCGCTCGCGCCGTGGCCGCGCTGCGTTCCGAACACGAGCACAGCAAGCGCGCCCAAGCCGCGCTGCGCGACGCCGACAAACGCAAGGACGAGTTCCTGGCCATGCTGGCGCACGAGCTGCGCAACCCGCTGGCGCCGATCGGCACGGCGGCCGAGCTGCTGCGCCACTTCCAGTTCGACGAAGCCACCGTCAAGCGCACCAGCGAAGTGATCTCGCGCCAGGTCAAGCACATGACCGGGCTGATCGACGATTTGCTGGACGTGTCGCGCGTGACGCGCGGCATGGTCACCTTGCAGAAGGAAACGCTGGACCTGCGCGACGTGCTGGACTACGCCGCCGAGCAGGCCCGCCCGCTGATGGAGGCGCGCCGCCACCGCTTCGCTGTGCAGCTGCCCGAGGACGCCATCCACGTGCTGGGCGACAAGAAACGCCTGGTGCAAGTGATTGCCAACCTGCTCAACAACGCGGCCAAGTACACGCCGGAGGACGGCTTTGTCGAGCTGCGCCTGAGCCTGCGCGGCGACAGCGCCACCGTGACGGTGCGCGACAACGGCGTCGGCATGCTGCCGGAATTGCTGGCGCGCGCCTTCGAACTGTTCGCGCAGGACGAGCGCACGCTGGACCGCTCGCAGGGCGGCATGGGCCTGGGCCTGGCGCTGGTGCAGCGCCTGGCCGAGGCGCACCAGGGCAGCGTGGCCGCGCACAGCGACGGCATCGGCAAGGGCAGCACCTTCATCCTGCGGCTGCCGCTGGCCCAGCCGGCGGCGCCGTCCGGCCAGGAAGGGGCTGGCACGGCCGCCGCAGCGCCGTCGCGCAGCCTGCGCCTGCTGGTGGTGGACGACAATGTGGACGCAGCCGAAACGCTGGGCATGCTCATGGCCGAGGCCGGCCACCAGGTGACGGTGGAGCACAGCTCGCGCGTGGCGCTGGATCGGGCGCGGGAAATCCAGCCGGACATCTGCCTGCTCGACATCGGCCTGCCCGACATCGACGGCAACGAACTGGCGCGCCGGCTGCGCCTGCAGCCCGAGACGGCCGGCGCCGTGCTGATTGCCGTTACAGGCTATGGCCAGGAGCGCGACCGCAACGAATCCTACGCGGCCGGCTTCGACTACCACTTCGTCAAGCCGGTCGATATGCCGCGCTTGTATGCCCTGATGGCACGCATCGCCGGATAAAAAAACGCTGCACCAGCCTGGTCGGTGGTGCAGCGAATAGTCCCCTCAACTGTGCCGGCGACACTGCATGCCGAGCGATTTCACTGTACCGTATTGCAGAGCTGGCGCGGCAGTTATCCGACGTTGATATCGAATGCGTCAATTATTGTGCATTTAGGCCGCTTACCCCCTAGGCAGGGCGGTGCCGATGTGCTTGTGTGCGGCTTTCTGCCGGACACTGGCGCCGAACACGAGGGCCGCGCCCGCCAGCAGCATGGCCGCCGGCGCCGGTTCCGGCACGGCGGGCAGGGGCGGCAGCGCCGCGTCGGTCAGGTGCAGCTGCCATTGGCCGTTCTCAGACAGCGCGCGCGGCGTTTGCGCGCTGAAGGCAAAGCCGTCTTCCATGCGCGGTCCGCTGGTGAAATTACTGAACGGCGTAATGCTGATCTCATAGCTGCCGGCCGGCAGCAGGGCAAAGAACAAGCCCGAGTCGTAGCGGGTTTGTTCTGCGGTGAAGTAGGGATAATCGTCGTTCTCCCCAGCAGGGCGCCGTCCCGCCACAGCGCGATGATGGGATCGAAATTCAGGCCGTTCCGGAACGAGTCGGTCCAGATCTTGATATCGCCGGCATCCTGCGCCAGCGTGAAGGGCACAAAGCTCACATCGTTATGGTAGACCAGGCTGCCCGACGCATCGAACGTTACCGCCCCCGCCTGCGCGGCCAGCGCCGCCCACAACCCCACCAGCATCCGCAATACGCATTTCATGGCGCTCTCCTTGGCATAAATGGCACCATCCCATGCTAGGCAAGGCCGCCGCGCCACGATGTCGAATCCGTCAAACTTCGTGCACTTAGTGCCTTGCGGGATGTGAAGGATGTGCTTGCCGCTAGCGGGCCGGAAAAGAAAAAAGCCCAGTCGATGACTGGGCTTTTTACCGTAATTCTGTGGGGTGACCGATGGGGCTCGAACCCACGACAACAGGAATCACAATCCTGGACTCTACCAACTGAGCTACGGCCACCACTGATTTACTGCTTTTACTTCTCCTGAAGCACTGTTTGCGCGTCAGGTGCCGAATTATACTAGGCCATCCGGCATCTTGCAAAGGCCTACGGCGCTTTTTTTAGAAAAACGCCGAATTGCCTAGATTTTAAGCGATTCCACGTCCGCCGTCATTTTCAGCAGGGTGGCGAAGGCCGAAGCCAGCGCCTCCGCGGCGCCGGTGGTGTAGCCATGCAGCAGCGGCGGGTGGCCCGCGCTGCCCGGGCGCTGCAGGCCGCCGCTCTCGAGCAGGCGCGCCAGCTGGCGCGCCACCGCGTCGCCGGTGTCGATCAGCGCCACGTCCGCGCCGCCGGCTTGCGCCACCGCGCGCGCAATCGCTTCCTGCACGAAGGGGTAGTGCGTGCAGCCCAGCACCAGCGTGTCCGCGCCCTGCGCCACCAGCGGGGCGATATAGCGTTCCAGCATGGCGCGGGTGGCGTCCGTGTCCAGCTCCCCCTGTTCGATCAGGTCCACCAGGCCCACGCAAGGCTGCAGCAGGAACTGCGCTTGCGTGGCGCCGGCGATCTGGTCGCGCAGCAGCAGGAACTTTTCGCCTGACAGCGTGCGCTGCGTGGCCAGCACGCCCACCTTGCCGTTGCGCGTGGCGGCCGCGCCGGGCTTCAGGCCCGGTTCCACGCCCACCACCGGCAGTTCCGGGTGGTGCGCGCGGATCGCCTTGATGGCGGCCACGGTGGCCGTGTTGCAGGCCACCACCAGCGCCTTCACGCCGCGCGCCACCAGGAAGGCCGCCACCGCCAGCGAACGCTCCACCACCACCGCTTCCGTCTTGTCTCCATAAGGCGCAAAGCCGGAATCGGCGAAGTAGATCAGGTGCTCCTGCGGCAGCTGCGCGCGGACATGGCGCAGCACCGACAGTCCGCCAACGCCGGAATCGAAGACGCCGATGGGCGCATCGGCCGGCGTGGGGAAAGGCAGCGTCGGAATCACGGGCTTACTTGACCACGACAGGCACGTTCAGCGCCTCGATCTTGGCGGCCCATTCCTTCGGACCCGTGGTGTGCACCGAGGTGCCGCCAGCGTCCACGGCCACGGTGACCGGCATGTCTTCCACTTCGAACTCGTAGATGGCTTCCATGCCCATGTCCTCGAAGCCCAGCACTTTGGCCGACTTGATGGCTTTCGACACCAGGTACGCCGAGCCGCCCACGGCCATCAGGTAAGCCGACTTGTGCTTCTTGATGGACTCGATGGCGGCCGGGCCGCGTTCGGCCTTGCCGATCATGGCGATCAGGCCGGTCTGCTCCAGCATCATGTCGGTGAACTTGTCCATGCGGGTGGCGGTGGTCGGGCCGGCCGGGCCTACCACTTCGTCGCGCACCGGATCGACCGGGCCGACGTAGTAGATGACGCGGTTCTTGAAGTCCACCGGCAGCTGCTCGCCCTTGGCCAGCATGTCCTGGATGCGCTTGTGCGCGGCGTCGCGGCCGGTCAGCATTTTCCCGTTCAGCAGCAGGGTCTGGCCCGGCTTCCACGAAGCCACTTCTTCCTTGGTCAGCGTGTCGAGGTTGACGCGCTTGGACTTCTCGGTGTCCGGGGTCCAGCTCACGTCCGGCCAGTCCGACAGCTTCGGCGGTTCGATGTAGGATGGGCCGGAGCCGTCCAGCACGAAGTGCGCGTGGCGGGTGGCGGCGCAGTTCGGGATCATGGCGACCGGCTTCGATGCAGCGTGGGTCGGGTACATATTGATCTTCACGTCCAGCACCGTGGTCAGGCCGCCCAGGCCCTGCGCGCCGATGCCCAGCGCGTTGATCTTGTCGCACAGTTCGATGCGCAGTTCTTCGGTCTTGTTGCGTGGGCCGCGCTGCTTCAGCTCATACATGTCGATGTCTTCCATCAGCGACTCTTTGGCCATCAGCATCGCCTTCTCGGCCGAGCCGCCGATGCCGATGCCCAGCATGCCCGGCGGGCACCAGCCGGCGCCCATCAGCGGCACGGTCTTCAGCACCCAGTCGATCAGCGAATCGGAAGGATTCAGCATGACGAACTTGGTCTTGTTCTCCGAGCCGCCGCCCTTGGCCGCCACGCTCACGTCGACGGTATTGCCCTCGACCAGTTCCATGTGCACCACGGCAGGCGTGTTGTCCTTGGTGTTCTTGCGCTCGAAGTGCGGGTCGGCCACGATGGAGGCGCGCAGCTTGTTGTCGGCGAAGTTGTACGCGCGGCGCACGCCTTCGTTGACGGCGTCGGTGACGGTGCCGGAGAAGCCCTCGAAGCGCACGCCCATGCCGATCTTCAGGAAGACGTTGACGATGCCGGTGTCCTGGCAGATCGGGCGCTTGCCTTCGGCGCACATGCGCGAGTTGGTCAGGATTTGCGCAATCGCGTCCTTCGCCGCCGGGCTTTGCTCGGCTTCATAAGCGCGCGCCAGGTGCTGGATGTAGTCAGCCGGATGGTAGTAGCTGATGTACTGCAGCGCCGCTGCGATGGATTCGATCAGATCGTCTTGCTTTATGATGGTCATGGTGTTCTCGCTGGAGGATGAAAACTTTTAGTGCTGCTTGGTGAGGGCTTGGGTACGGGTCATCAGGTTATCGGTGTAGGCGATAGCGATGGTGGAGAGCAGGAAGACGATATGGATGGCGGTCTGCGCCACCAGCACCTTCTCGTCGTACTCCTTGGCGTTGATGAAGGTCTTCAGCAGGTGGATGGACGAAATGCCGACGATGGCCATGGCCAGCTTGGTCTTCAGCACCGAAGCGTTCACATGCGACAGCCACTCCGGCTGGTCCGGATGGCCTTCCAGGTGCATGCGCGAGACGAAGGTCTCGTAGCCGCCCACGATCACCATGATCAGCAGGTTGGAAATCATGACCACGTCGATCAGCCCCAGCACCACCAGCATGATGGTGGTTTCATTGAGCTTGGTCGGCACCGTGTTGCCGACGGCGACCGCGTGGAAGATGTGTTCCAAGGCCGCCTCGTTGCCGAGCGCCGCGCCGATCAGGTCCTTCAGCTCCACCCAGAAATGGAACACGTAGACGCACTGCGCCAGGATCAGACCCAGGTACAGCGGCAGCTGCAGCCAGCGCGACATGAAAATAAAGGCGGGCAGTGGCGACAGTTTGTTCGCTTGCGTGTTACGCGGTTGTTCCATCATTAATGCTTGCTCCGGTAGGCTGCGTTTGAATTGCCGACATTTTACACTCGCTCAACGCTGTCGGCACCGGCACAGGCGGATCTGCCGTAGAATTGGTGAAAAAGCCAAGTTGTCATTACGCCCAGTTTGGCTATGCGCAGGCAATGTAAGGCATCCGTAAGCGGCAGGGCTTAAGGTGTTTGCAAACAATTACTACTAATACTATTAATGGAGACCTAGCATGAGCACCCAGACCACAGAACAACAAGGCCCACAGGAATCGCGCGTGTTCGCCCCGTCGGCGGAATTCGCAGCGCAGGCCAACGTGTCCGGCATGGACGCGTACAAAGCCCTGTGGACCGAAGCATCGCAAGACTACGAAGGTTTTTGGGCGCGCCTGGCGCGCGAAAACCTCGACTGGAAAGTACCGTTCACGCGCACGCTGAACGAAGACGACGCCCCGTTCTACAAGTGGTTCGAAGACGGCAAACTGAACGTGTCCTACAACTGCCTGGACCGCAATCTTGAAAACGGCAACGCCGACAAGACCGCCATCATCTTCGAAGCGGACGATGGCGCCGTCACCAACGTCACCTACAAGCAGCTGCACGAAAAAGTGTGCAAGTTCGCCAACGGCCTGAAGTCGCGCGGCATCAAGAAGGGCGACCGCGTCATCATCTACATGAGCATGTCGGTTGAAGGCGTGGCCGCCATGCAGGCCTGCGCGCGCATCGGCGCCACGCACTCGGTGGTATTCGGCGGCTTCTCCGCCAAGTCCCTGCAGGAGCGCATCATCGACGCCGGCGCCGTGGCCGTGATCACCGCCGACGAACAGCAGCGCGGCGGCAAGCGCCTGCCGCTCAAATCCATCGTCGACGAAGCGCTGGCCATGGGCGGCTGCGACACCATCAAGGACGTCATCGTCTACCAGCGCACCGGCGGCGACGTATCGCACGTGGCGGGCCGCGACATCTGGCTGCACGAACTAGTGGACGGCCAGTCCGCCGACTGCGAACCGGAATGGGTGGAAGCGGAGCACCCGCTGTTCATCCTCTACACCTCCGGCTCCACCGGCACCCCGAAAGGCGTGCAGCACTCGTCCGCCGGCTACCTGCTGTGGGCCGCGCTGACGATGAAATGGACCTTCGACATCAAGCCTTCCGACGTGTACTGGTGCACCGCCGACATCGGCTGGGTCACGGGCCACAGCTACATTGCGTATGGTCCGACTGCAGTGGGCGCCACCCAGATCATCTTCGAAGGCATCCCGACCTACCCGAACGCGGGCCGCTTCTGGGAGACCGTGGCCAAGCACAAGGTCAGCATCTTCTATACCGCGCCGACCGCGATCCGTTCGCTGATCAAGGCCGCCGACGTCGATCCGAAAGTGCATCCGAAGAACTACGACCTGTCCTCGCTGCGCCTGCTCGGCACCGTGGGCGAACCGATCAATCCGGAAGCCTGGGTGTGGTACTACAAGAACGTCGGCAACGAAAAATGCCCGATCGTCGACACCTTCTGGCAGACCGAGACCGGCGGCCACATGATCACCCCGCTGCCGGGCGCCACGCCCATGGTGCCGGGATCGTGCACCCTGCCGCTGCCGGGCATCATGACCGCCATCGTGGACGAAGCCGGCCAGGACGTGCCGAACGGGCAGGGCGGCATCCTGGTGGTCAAGCGCCCATGGCCATCGATGATCCGCACCATCTGGAACAACCCCGAGCGCTTCAAGAGCAGCTACTTCCCGGAAGAGCTGGGCGGCCGCTACTACCTGGCAGGCGACGGCGCCATCCGCAACAAGGACACCGGGTACTTCACCATCACCGGCCGCATCGACGACGTGCTGAACGTATCCGGCCACCGCATGGGCACGATGGAAATCGAATCCGCGCTGGTAGCGAACCCGCTGGTGGCCGAAGCGGCGGTGGTGGGCAAGCCAGACGAGACCACGGGCGAATCGATCTGCGCGTTTGTGGTGCTGAAGCAAGCCCGTCCGACCGGCGAGGAAGCGAAGCGCCTGGCGCTCGAGCTGCGCAACTGGGTGGGCAAAGAGATCGGCCCGATCGCCAAGCCGAAAGAAATCCGTTTCGGCGACAACCTGCCCAAGACCCGCTCCGGCAAGATCATGCGCCGCCTGCTGCGCGTGCTGGCCAAAGGCGAGACGATTACGCAGGACGTCTCCACGCTGGAAAACCCGGCCATTCTGGAGCAGCTCAAAGAAGCGTCTTAAGCGGGCTAAAGAGGCGGAGCAAAAAACATTGGTACTTTCAAGAATCTTTGCTACAATGTGCGCCTCTTGCAGCGATGCGAGAGAACTGGAGAGGTGGATGAGTGGTTGAAGTCGCACGCCTGGAAAGCGTGTATAGGTTCATAGCCTATCGGGGGTTCGAATCCCCCTCTCTCCGCCAGGATAAAAATGGAAAGGCCACCCTCGGGTGGCCTTTTCGTTTTTAGCGTGGCGGAGAGAAGTAAGCCGCCTGCGCGGCTTACGCGGGGGATTCGAAGGGCTTCCCCTGCCGGGGAAGCCCTCTCCGAATCGTCCGACTGCTTCCCGCTGCGCGGGAAGCCCCGCGCGCCGAGGGCGCGCGCTCGTATCCCCATTTCAAGCTTGTGGCTATTCGAAGTCAGCAGCCCCAACACAACCCCAATGCATCCGAAGTCCGCGCCCCGCTACAGTCGAGCCCGTGTCGCGATGCCGGACCTGACCCCGCCCGCTGGACCTGACCCCGCCCGCTTGACCCCACCCGCTTGACCCCACCCGCCTGAAATACGCTTCAGTACAGTCTTTCATCAATCCCTCTTTTTTCCGCAAGTTATCTCCTCTAGTACCTCGTTTGCATTTGCATAACCGCGTGCTACACAGATAACAGGTGGGCATGGGCATTTGAAGGAAGTCAAGAGTGAGCTCGAAGGGCGCCGGCTTCGAAGGCGTGCAAACATCGAGGCTGTTGAAGAGATTCTTGCTGCGATCAACTCATTGCGGAGCAAGTGTGGATATGCAGCTGCGGATGGCGTCGTCCCATTTCCGCAAGCACTGGAGCGAAGTGAGTCGGGCCGAAAGTAAGCGGGGCGGCAATGCGCAAGCGGCCGCGAAGGTCGCCGGCAGGTGCAATCGTTTCTTTTGCCACGTCGATCTCGGCGCAGACCCCGGCGGCAAATCCCGGCACGTGGTGCCCGCTTCCGTCAGCGCCGCGCCCCGCGTGGTCCGGGACAGCAGCTGGACGCCCATGCCAGCTTCCAGCCGGGCGAGCCGGCGGCTGACAATCGACTTGGCCACGCCAAGCCGGAGTGCGGCAGCCGAGACTCCTCCGGCATCGGCGACTGCCACGAATGTCCACAATTCTTCGATGTCCAATATCATGCTCCCTTATTCGCGAGACAATTTCGGCATCGGTGGACAGCCCCGTACCCGGAGTCTAGCCTGCGCCTGGCCGATTGAGGTGGTCCCAGACACCAGAGATGACGACCGAACCCTCGCCAACCGACGCGGCAACGCGCTTGGAGGAACCGGCGCGCACGTCGCCGACGGCAAACACGCCATGGCATGAGGCTGCGTAGGGCGACGCGGCCTGCACGTCGCTGCCGGTCAGCACGAAACCCTTGTCGTCCAGCCGCACGAGGCCGGCAAGCCAGCCTGTATTCGGCACGGCACCAGCCATCACGAACATGGCGCAGGTGTCGACTGTCTCCTCCGAGCCGTTGCGCCGGATGGTCACCGCCTCCATCTTCTCCTTGCCATGCACGGCAACGGCCTGGGCGCCGTAGACGATGGTGATCGCGGGATCGGCCTCCAGGCGGGTCGACAAGTAGCTGGACATCGAGTCGACCAGCGAACTGCCGCGTACCAGGACCCGGACCCGCGCTGCGACGCGGCTGAGATACATCGCCGCCTGCCCGGCGGAGTTGCCGCCGCCGATGACGATCACCTCCGCGTTGCGGCAGAAGCGCGCCTCGTTCTCAGTAGCGGCATAGTAAATCCCCGCGCCCTCGAATTCGGCAAGGCGGTCGATCGGCAACCGGCGATACTGGACGCCGGTGGCGATCACCACGGCCCTGGAGCGCACCCGCCGTCCATTGTGGAACGTGGCGCAGAACGCGCCGCCCTCCAGCTTCTCCAGCGCCTCGACACGCAGCGGCATGGCGAAACGGGTGCCGAACTTCATCGCCTGCACTTGGCCCCGCCACACCAGGTCGGCGCCGGAGATGCCAGTCGGAAATCCCATGTAGTTCTCGACCTTGCTCGACGTGCCGGCCTGCCCGCCGATGGCGATATCCTCCACCACCAGCGCGCTCAGCCCCTCAGCCCCCGCGTAGACGCCTGCCGCCACGCCCGCAGGACCGCCGCCGACGATCAGCACGTCGACCTCCTCGTCGTCCACCAGATCCTGGTTCAGCCCGGTCAGGCGGGCAATCTTTTCCGGCGTCGGATCGGTAATCACCACGTCCTTTCCGAAGATCACAGCGGGCTGCTCAGGGTTGGCAGAGCAGCTCAGGGCAACCACTCGCGCCTCCGCGCTGCCCAGCGGATGGGTGACGTACGGAATCCGGTTGCGGGTCGCGAACTCGGCAATGCGCCGGATGCCCCGGTCAGCCTCCTCCCCGATCAGCACCAGCGAACTGAGGCCCGATTCCAGCTGCTTCCGGCGCCGCGCCGCGAGCACGGTGATGATGATGTCCGACATTTCGGGGACGTGCGCCATCAGCGTCAGCATGGCGGCGCGGGGAACCTCGATCACGCTGGTGTCCCGGACTGCACGGAAGGTATTCGACCAGTTGCCGCCCGCAAGGAAAGAGATCTCCCCCATAAACTGGGTCGGACCGAGAGTCGCGTTGATCAGCCGCTCGCCGGTGAAGGCGTTGACCACCTCGATCTCGCCTTGCTCGACAAAAACGAAGCTTTCAGCGGCATCGCCGGGCCGCACCAGCACTGCGCCGGCCGGATAGAGGACCTCGGTGCCAGCCGAGCGGATCGCGGCTATATGAGATTCCGCCAGCGGAATGCGCTGCATTGCTGCGAGATCCTGCCCAATTTTCTCCACGTTCAGCTCCTGGTCGATGTCGTCAAAAACTTAGAAAGTATTGCCGTTCCGATTATAGACGCGCTAGTACCGCTAACCGTCCTGCTGTGTCGTAGATTAGGGAACGCAACATCGCGCCTTTCCTCGATGCGCTCGAGAAGCTGAACCAGAAGATGCCGCTCGATGGCCTGCGGTGGAGCCTCGAACACGCTGAGACCATCAGTCCCGCGACCACCGACGCCTTCCGGGCGGCCTCGTTCAACCCGTGGGTCGGCATCAGCTGGATGGTGTCCCGGAAGTCGGTCTCCGGGGCCGAAGTGCTGGCCAAGGACAACCGCCTGGTCACCGATCAAACACTTCGGCGGCTATCCCCAGGCCCGGTGAGGGCGTGGAATGGGGAATTCGTCGTGCAGGGGCGGGTGTTTCGGCGCCGCAGGGATCCGCCCCTGGTCGCTGGCCACGGACACCGGCTACACCTTCGATGGCGTGGCCGGCCAGCCAAGGGTGGCGCTGCTCCTCGCGCGGCAATTATTTCGGAGACGAGGCAACGCTAGGGCCACGCAACTTCTCCAACATGCACCCGGCCCTGACCTTGCGGCCGGCCCGAGGGGGCCAGCGGAACGCCAGTCTCGACTTCTTCTGGCGCCACAGCACACGCGACGGGTGTATGCGCCGAACGGCACTGATCCGGGCCGCTGGCGATCGCGCCGACAAAATCAGGGCTGCTTCAACTGCCCGATAACACTTGCCACCTTGGTCGTAATCATATCGACCGCCGGCCCGTTCGCGCCATGCGGAATAATGATGTCGGCGTTGCGCTTGGTCGGCTCGATGAACTGCTTGTGCATCGGCCGCACGGTCTCCAGATACTGGCTGATGACGCTTTCCACCGAGCGGCCGCGCTCGGTGATATCCCGCTGCATGCGGCGGATGAAGCGGATGTCCGAGGCCGTATCGACAAAGATCTTCAGCGACATCATGTCGCACAAATCCGTGTCATACAGGGCAAACAAGCCTTCGATCACGATGACGGGCGCCGGCTTGACCGGAATGGTCCGGTCGGAGCGATTGTGCAGCGTGAAGTCATACTCCGGCATCTCGATCGCTTCGCCATTGCGCAAAGCCTGCACATGCTGCACCAGCAAGGGCCACTCGAAAGCCTGCGGATGGTCGTAATTCTGCTGGCTGCGGACTTCAGGACTGAGATGAGTCTGGTCGCAGTAGTAATCGTCCTGCATCACGACAGAGACCATATCCGTGCCGAACGCGGCCAGCACTTTTTGGGAAACCGTGGACTTGCCACTGCCGCTACCGCCTGCGACGCCAATAATAAACGGTGGGGAGGAAATCTTTTTCATACCGAATGATACCGGAACCGCGACTGGCCGGACACCGGGCCGGCTGGTTGGCTTGTTGCCCCGACGTTCAAATGCCTGGCGAAAAATGCAATACTTCCATTAATGCCAGCGCTAAAACGCTACGTCGTCAAGCGGCCCGGTGCCCGATTGCGATGCAGCCGGCGCCCGCCAGCGCCAGGCCCACGCCGACGTAATCGTTCCATGCCGGCCTCACGCCGTCAACGAAATACAGCCAGCCGATCGCGGTGGCGATGTAGACGGCACCGTAGCTTGCATATACACGTCCGCTGGCTGCCGGGTGCAAAGTCAGCAGCCACACGAACACCGCCAGGCTCAGCGCGGCCGGCAGCAGCAGCCAGGCAGAGCCTTTGCCCGTCAGCCACAGCAGCGGCAGGTAGCAGCCCAGCAATTCGGCGATTGCGGTGGCGAAGAACAGCCCGAACGTGCGGGCCAGGGGGATGGTATAGGTTTCCATGGTGGCTAAAGTTACTTTAGGATCTACCCTGTAAGCAAGCGTATTCGGGAGGGAGACCGGCAATGGCCAACTGCTGCGAAGACAAGGGCTGCGAGCTGAACGCCATGCGTGCCAGGCACGGCCGCGTGCTGTGGATTGTGCTGGCCGTGAATGCGGCAATGTTTGTGGTCGAAGGCGCGGCCGGCTTGCTGGCCCAGTCGACCTCGCTACTGGCCGATGCGCTCGACATGCTGGGCGACGCGCTGGTGTACGGCTTCAGCCTGTTCGTGCTGGCGCGTCCCGTGCGCTGGCAGGCGAGAGCGGCTTTCATCAAGGGCACTTTCATGCTGGCTTTCGGACTCGGCGTGCTGGGCGAGGCCGGCTACAAGATCGTCCATCCTGTGTTGCCTGAAAGCGTGACCATGGGGCTGGTCGGCGCGCTGGCGCTGGCCGCCAATCTGGTCTGCTTCTTCCTGCTCTACCGCCACCGCAGCGACAACCTGAACATGAGTTCCACCTGGCTGTGTTCGCGCAACGATTTGATCGCCAACGCGGGTGTGCTGCTGGCAGCCGCCGCCAGCTATGCATTCGCGTCGCGGTGGCCGGACATCATTGTCGGTGGCACCATTGCTGTGCTATTTTTGCATTCCGCTTACGACGTGCTGCGCGGCGCCCTGCATGCGCTGCGCCTTGCCCCAACCTGAAAGTATCCCCGATGCCGACTGCCCCCATGTTCTTCTCCGACGCAAGCCAGTTCCGTGCATGGCTCGAGGCGCACGCCGCCAGCGCGCCCGAGCTGCTGGTGGGATACCACAAGGTGGGTAGCGGGAAGCCGAGCATGTCGTGGTCCGAATCGGTGGACGAGGCGCTGTGCTTCGGCTGGATAGACGGCGTGCGCAGGCGCGTCGACGACGACACTTATACCATCCGCTTTACGCCCCGGCGGCCGACGTCCATCTGGAGCGCGATCAATATCGAGAAGATGGCCAAGCTGCGCGCGGAAGGGCGCATGACGCCGGCGGGTGAACAGGCGTTCGCGCTGCGCTCGGAAAAGAAGTCCGTCGTGTATTCCCATGAGCAGGCCGAAACGGCCGAACTGTCGGCGGCGGAACGCAAGCAGTTCAAGGCCCACGCGCAGGCTTGGCAGTTTTTCGAAGCGACCCCGCCGAGCTACAAGAAGCGCCTGCTGCACTGGGTGACCAGCGCCAAGAAGGAAGAGACGCGCGCCGGGCGGCTGTCCAAGCTGGTGGACGCCTGCGCGGCAGGCGAGCGGCTGGACTGGTCCGGCAAGCCAACATGATCAAAGGAGCGGCACATTCAAAGGAGCGGCATATGCCAGCATTCACGCCACACGGTTTCGTTAAAGAGGAAAACCCGGCCGAGGGATCGGACGCGCCCAACCAGACGCTGTGGATTTCAGAGGCGGGCGGCCTGACGCAATTCGGCGCCTTCGTCGAAGTGCTGCAGCCGGGCACGCGTTCATCCATCAAGCACTGGCACAGCGCCGAGGATGAAATGGTGTATGTGCTGGAGGGCGAGGTCACGCTGATTGAAGGCGACAACGAGACGCTGCTGCGCCCCGGCGACGCGGCCACCTTCCGCGCCGGCGATCCGGTCGGCCACTGCCTGTGGAACCGCAGCGCCATGCCCACGCGCTGCCTGGTGGTCGGCACCCGCGCGCCGGTGGACCACATCACCTACCCGGACCACGACCGCGTCTGCCACCGCGACCGTTCGCTGCCGGACGATATCTGGCTGAACGGGGCCGGCGAGCCTGCGTCGAGTCCGTACTGATGATGACACGGATCTCTTGCGTTGTAGCGCTGACGTTCGCCGCCGCCTTGCCGGCGGAGGCGCAGACGGTCAAGCCCATCAAGGTGCTGATGGTGAGCGGCGGTTGCTGCCATCACTACGCAGCGCAGCGCGCCATCCTGGAAGCGGGGCTGAAAGCGCGCATACCGGTGGAAGTCTCGCACGTGTTTTACGACCCCAAACCGGGCGAGAAGGCCACCCGGCCCGCGCTGCCGATCTACGGCAATCCGCACTACGCGGACGGCTACGACGTCGTGCTCCACAACGAGTGCGCGGCCGACGAGGACAGCGCGGAAGCCCTCGATGCCGTGCTGGCGCCGCACCGGCAGGGCATGCCGGGCGTAAACCTGCATTGCGCCATGCACTCCTACCGCTCCGGCACCTGGAAGCAGCCTGTCAAGGCGGGCGACGCGAACGCCAGGTGGTTTGAATACACCGGCATCCAGTCCACCGGCCACGGCCCGCAATCGCCCATCCACCTGGTGGTGGACCCGGCGGGCCATCCGGTGGCCCAAGGATTCCAGCCCTTCGTCACCGCCAACGAAGAGCTGTACAACAACCTCACCCAGTTCAACGTCACGCCTGTCCTCACCGGCACGCAGCCGGAAGCGAAGGCCGAGGCCGAGCGTGCGCTGAAGTTCAACGTGGCGTGGACGCACCGCTACGGTCCCAAACAGGCGCGCGTGTTCAGCATCACGCTGGCGCACAACGAAGCCGGCATGGCCGACCCGCGCTACCTGGACCTGGTGGCGCGCGGCCTGCTGTGGTCCACCGGCCACCTGCGCGACGATGGCGCTGCAGAGGCCGGCTACCTGCTGAGATAGCGCGGCAGCAAGGATTTCCTGAGGCAAACGTACATCGGCTCTCCGATGTGAATCGCTATAGTTTCAGCAATGGAGTACGTTGCTGTGTAACGATTACTGGGAGTAGAACAAGCTGTGCGACCGCATATTTACCGTGGGTTTGAAATCGACTGTGTTGTAGCAAAAGCAGAAACCGGCAAGCCCAGCGCCCGATGGCATTGTGCGCTGACCATCAGGGCGCTTGATGAGCCCGAACCTTTGCATTACGAGATCGACTTGAATGCGTGGACGCCGGCTGGCGCGCGCAATCTGTGCATCCAGTACGCCAAGCAACACGTGGATGAATCGAAGGGGCCGGAGCAGTATACTGGCAAGCCTGCCCACGCGCCGTTGACTTCGCCGTTGCGGAGGAAGGGCGGCTAACTTCGCTGATCGGCGCCCATGAAACGACATCTGTTGGTACTGTCCATTAGCCTGCTTGCTGCGCGCCTGGCCATGGCGCAAGGCGCGCCGCTGGCCGACCACCACCAGCATGTCTTCAGCCCCGCTGCGGCCGAGCTGGCGTCCAGTTCACCCGGCGCGTTCAAGCCGCTGCCCGCCAGCGACGTGGTGGCCCTGCTGGACGCTGCGCGCATCCAGCGCGGCGTGCTGCTGTCGGCGGCCTATATGTACGGCCGGCCCTCGCGCAGGGTGGACGACGAATACGCCAAGGTGCGCGCGGAGAACGACTGGACCGGCGCCCAGGCGGCGCAGTTTCCATCGCGGCTGATCGCCTTCTGCAGCGTCAATCCTCTGAAGGATTACGCGCTGCGCGAACTGGCGCGCTGCGCCGCCGATCCGCAGCTGCGGCACGGCTTGAAGCTGCACTTTGGCAACTCCGATGTACAGGTGGACAATCCCGAGCACCTGGCGCGCCTGCGCGAGGTGTTCCGCGCCGCCAACGCGAACCGCATGGCGATTGCGGTCCATATGCGTGCATCGATTTCGAACAAGCGCCCCTACGGTGCCGGGCAGGCCAAGCTGTTCCTGGATGAGCTGCTGCCGCTGGCGCCGGACATCCCGGTGCAGGTCGCGCACATGGCCGGCAGCGGACCGGGTTACGACGATCCGCCCGCCGACGCGGCCATGTCGGTGCTGGCGGAAGCGGCCGAGCGGCGCGATCCGCGCACGCAGCAGCTGTGGTTCGACGTGGCCTCATCCGCCGACGCCAATATCTCGCCCGAGCACGCCGCCTTGCTGGTCAGGCGCATCCGCCAGGTGGGCGTGGACCGCATCCTCTACGGCACGGACGCGGCGGTGGGCGACAATCTGCGCCCGGCGGCAGCCTGGGCCGCGTTCACCCGCCTGCCGCTGACGCCCGCCGAGCTGGAGCGTATCGCGGCCAACGTGGCGCCGTACTTCCGCGAGCACTAAGCGAGTGGCGCATAACGCCAGGCGTCGTCCACCATGCGCGTCGGGGTAACGTGCTACCATGCAACTTATGAAGCATAGACTGTTCCTATTTGATTTAGACGACACGCTGCTCGACTTTAAAGCCTCCGAGAAGCTCTCCTTCACCCGCACCATGCAGGAACTTGGCCTGCGCGACGGCATGGACACCTTGTTCGCGCACTACCAGGCGATTAACGTGGCGCTGTGGCGCAGCTTCGAGGCGGGCACTGTCACCAAGGATTTCCTGAAGGTGGAGCGTTTCCGCAAGACCTTCGCGGACAACGGCATCGCCTGCGATCCCGAACTGGCCAGCCGCCTGTATCTGGACTCGCTGCCGGACACGGTGGTGCTGATCGATGGCGCCAAGCAGCTGTGCGAAACGCTGTCGGCCATCGGCGAGGTGGGCATCATCACCAATGGTGTGGAGCATATCCAGAACCGGCGTATCGCCAGCTCCGGGCTGCGCGAACACATCTCCTTTGTCTCCACGTCGGAAGCGTGTGGCTACGCCAAGCCGGACGTGCGCTTTTTCGAATACGCGTCGAAGATGGCGCGCGCCTTCAGCAAGACGGAGGCCATCATTGTCGGCGACCGGCTGGATGCGGACATACTCGGCGCGAACCGGTACGGCATCGAAAGCTGCTGGTTCAATCCGGAGCGCGTGGCCAATGAGTCGGAAGCCGTTCCCACCTATGAGGTGGCCAGCCTGCACGACGTCCTGCCCAGGCTCGCTGCCTAGGCCAGTTCGGCGCGGCGCTGCTCGGTGAAGCGCATCAGGTCCGGGAAGAAGCGCTCGAAGCCGTCCGCGATGGCGGCGTAGTTCGCGCGCAAGTCTTCCAGACCTTCGCGCATCAGGTGGCCGTTGCGGCTCAGGCGCGTCGAGATGCGTGTGACGGCCATTTCCACGCCCGCCAGTTCCTCATATCCCGCCAGCCATTGCTGTTCGATGATGCGCGGCGCGATCGCCTGCAGCTTTTCCGGCAGGATGTCCATGTGCGCGCGCAGCGCGCGGTGGAAGCGGGCGATCAGTTCATGGCGCGGCATGTCGCTGTAGTGGTCCCAGCGCTGCGTGAGCAGGTGGTCGTAGAACACGTCGAGCACGATGCCGCCATAGCGCCGGCGCGGGCCTTCGAACAGCTGCACGGACTCCTTCACCACGGGGTGGCTGTCGGTGTAGCTGTCGATATAGCGGTGCAGCATGATCTCGCGTTCGATCTCCGGCGTGTACACGCCCTGCACATTGGCCTTGGCAAAATCGCCCAGCATGGCGCCTATCATGGCGGCGTCGCTCTGGCGGGCGAGGAAGATGTGCGCGAGGTAATTCATGGCGTCCATTGTAGCCCGGCGCTATACTTTCCTGCGCGGACCAACATTGTTCAACGAGCGGGGCACTATGCGGATAGCGGCAATTTCGGACATACATGGCAACCTGTGGGCGCTGGAGGCGGTGCTGACCGACATCGCGCGGCGCGGGGCGGACATGACGGTGAACCTGGGCGATATCCTGTCCGGCCCGCTGCTGCCGCGCGAGACGGCGCAGCGGCTGATGGCGCTGGGGCTGCCCACCATCGCGGGGAATCATGAGCGGCAGGTGCTGACGCATGATCCGGCGCGCATGGGGGCGTCCGATCTGTACGCGCACCAGCAGCTGGACGAGGACCAGCGCGCGTGGATAGGCGCGCTGCCGGCCGAGCTGCGGCTGGCGCACGAGGTGCTGCTGGTGCATGGGATTCCGGGGAATGACCTGGTGTATTTCATGGAGACGGTGACGGAGCAGGGGCAGCGGCCGGCCACGCATGGCGAGGTGCTGGAGCGGGCGGGGAGGCGCGCGCGTCCCTGATATTGTGCGGGCATACGCATGTGCCGCGCAGCATGCAGCTGGATGACGGGCGGCTGATCGTGAATCCGGGCAGTGTGGGTTTGCAGGCGTATGACGCGGACCTGCCGTTTCCACACAAGGCGGAGAACTCTACGCCGCACGCGCGCTATGCGTTGGTGGAGCGCACCGCGCAGGGCTGGCAGGTGGAGCAGGTGGCGGTGCCGTATGACTGGGATGCGGCCAGCGATCTGGCGGCACGCAATGGGCGGCCGGAATGGGCGTTTGCTTTGAAGACGGGGCGCATGCCTGTGTAGGGCGGTGGCTGCGGCGCCGGTGCGGCGGGTTACGCGGCTTCGCCGCTAACCCGCCCTACGGATATCACAGATATCGCGGATATTGCGGATATAACGGGTGGGGCACGTAGGGCGGATTAGGCGGGCGTGCCCGCCGTAATCCGCCGCTTCAGGCGCTCGCGATCTCTGCGCCGGCAAGGAATCCCGCCAACAGCGGATTCACCACCGCCGCATGCGTAATGGGCGCCATGTGGCCGCCTTTGGTCTGCACGGCGACGCCGTTGGGCAGCGCGGCGGCCAAGCACTCGGCCACGCGGCGCGTCGATTGCGGACTGCGCTCGCCGGACAGCACCAGCGCCGGCATGTCCAGCGCGGCCATGTCGGCCAGCGTAGCCGCTTCGCCCAGCAGCGCCTGGAAGTCCAGCTTCACCTTGGCGATCTGCGCGGCGAAGCGCTGCTGCTGCGCTTCGGCCAGCGCGTCGAACGCGCCGGCGCGGTTCCAGTAGTCGATGAAGGTGCGCGCCGCGCCGTATGCGCTGGTGGCGCTGTGGATGTCGGCCACCACGTTTTCAATTTCAATCCGCGCCGCGTCGTCCTCGGACAGCAGGTGGAAGGCCACCGGCTCGAACACGGCCAGCGACAGCACGCGCGCGCGCAACTGGCGCGCCATGCGCAGCGCGGTGGCGCCGCCGTAGGAGTGCCCGATCAGGTGGAATGGCTCGTCCGGCGCCAGCTTGCCGGCGATGGCCGCGTTCACCGCGTCTACCTCGTGCGCCAGCGAGAAATGCGCTTCGGCCCCGGCCGGGAAGGGCGACTTCCCGTAACCGAGCAGGTCCACGGCGATAAAGCGGTAGCTGCTTTCGTGCTGGGCCATCAGCTCGCTCCACTGGCCCTTGGAACTCATGGAACTGTGCAGCAGTACGACGGCCGGACGGCTGTCCGGCTGGGTGTTGAAGGTGGTCATGTGACTATCGCAAACGGCAAACCCGCGATTATAGCGCGCGCACCGGGATGCAGATATCGCAGGTCAGTTCGCCCGTGGCCGGGTCGATGCTGTTGGCGGGATCGAAGCGCTCGAAGCTGGGCCGGTCGTCGGCCTGCAGGCCGCTGGAAGCCAGCCATTCGCGGGTGAGCCACATCCACGCGTTGCCGATGGCCATGGGCTGGCCCTTGAACCTGGCTACCGCGTAGCGCCCGCCCGGCAGCGTGGCCAGGCTGGCGGGGGCGGCGGGCTGGAAGCCGTCCGGCACGGTGACGCAGGCGTCGTAGCGGCATTTGTCGGGCGGCGTGATGCTCGGGTCGTCGTGGCCGACGCCGTAGCACTGCTGGCCTTGCAGCCCGTGCGACTGTATCCATGGCCCCATCGTCTGGCGCCAGAACACGCCGATGTTGGGGCCGTAAGGGCCGATCAGGCGCTGGTAAGCCACGCGCGCGGCGGGCAGGTCGGTGATGTGCACTTCCATTTCGGTTTCTCCGTGTAAGGTCAGGGAACCGTCATGGTCGCCCAGCGGGCGCGGGCGCGCCTGACCGGGATTGCTGTGGACCTGATCAGGATTGCTGTGGCGCGCCGCCCGCAGCTCGGCCGCGCGCTGCGGGGCGGTGGCGCGCCACTCGCTGGGCGTATGGCCGAACTGCTGCTTGAACGCGCGCGCGAACGCTTCGCCGGAGCCGAAGCCGCACGCCAGCGCGATGTCCAGCACCGGCTCGCTGCTGCCGCGCGCCAGCCGGAAGGCCGCCTTTTCCAGGCGCCGCCGGCGCGCGTAGTCGCCCAGGGTTTCGCCCATCCACGCGGCGAAGATGCGGTGGAAGTGGAAGCGCGAAAAATTGGCCACGTCGGCCAGCTGCGCCAGGTCCAGCGGCGCGTCCAGATGCTGGTCGATGTAGTCGAGCACGCGGTTCATGCGGCGCGCGTACTCGGCGCGGCTGGCGCGCATGCGCGCGTCCGGCGGCAGGTCCTCGCTCACGCCGCGCCCTTACAGGTACAGGCCGCCGCTGTCGGCCACGCCCACCAGCGTGGCGTGTGGCGGCAGCGGGCCGGTGTTGCCGTCGAGCTTGGCGATCAGCTCGGGCAGCGCTGCCATGGCGCTGGCCAGCGTGGCGTCGTCCTTCACGCCGTCTATCCAGGCGCGCACCAGCGGCCAGTTGAACTGGCTCTGGCTGTAGGCCGCTTCCAATGCCGGGGTGTTCAGCGCGGCCGTGAATTCAGCGGCCGCCACGGCCTTGTCCGCCAATGCCACGATGTCGTTGCCCTGTGCGCCGCGCGTCAGGCCGAGCGCCAGGCTGGCCGTGGTCAGCTTTCCGCTGTCGAGCTGGGAGGACCAGAATTCCAGGCCGTCCGGCTCGGGCGCGCGGCCGAACAGGTTGTGGTACAGCTCGGTGGTGATCTGGTGGCTGTCCTTGCCGGCGAACTGGTTGATGAACTCGGGCGCCAGCGCGATCGCGTTGACCAGCGTATCGATGTTGCCAGTGTGCTGCCAGAACGTTTCGCCCTGCGGCTCGGCGGGCCGGTGCAGGAAGGCCAGGTAGAGCTTGCCGATCTCGAGCGCATTCACGTGCGGCACGTTGGCGCCGCTGTTGGCCGCGTCGATGGCGCCCTGGTCGGCCTTGGTGGCGGGATCGATATCGCCGAGGAGGACGGCGGGCGTGCTGTTGGCCAGCGCGGCGCCCAGGTAGCTCGACAGCAGCGATTCCGGATGGCCGGCGGCCATGGCGGCGGCCAGCTTGCCGGCCAGCGTGCCCTGCAGCAGCGACGTGGCCTGGCCGATGTGGGCCAGCCCGCCGTAGATGCCGTCGCTGCCGGCCGCGCCCGCTTCGATATTGTCGATGCCCGCTTCCAGCAGCAGGCCGAACATGGCCTTGGCCTGCGCGCCGAGGGTGGCGGCGGCCGTGCTCAGGCCGGCGTTGCCGGCCTTGGCCACGCTGCTGTCGAGCAGCGCGGTGATGAAGCTGGCGCTGCCCAGGTCGCTCGCTCCGGTGGCGTGGGCCAGCGTGTCCGCCAGCGCGCCCTCGACGGCGCGCAGCGCTTGCGGCTCGCTCAGCTTGGCGCTGCCGCCGGCCAGGCTGACCAGGGTCTGCGCGATGGCCAGCTGCAGGCTGTCCACGCTGGCCACGGCGGCCTGCTGGTGCAGCGCGGACTTGATGGCGGCCGGCGACAGCGCGTCCGCCTCGAATGCGGCGAACAGCGGATTGCTCTTGTTGACGTCGGCGCCGTTCAAGGCCAGCGCCTGGTCCAGGCGCGCGCTGGCCTGGCTGGCGCTCAGGCCCTGCTGCACCAGCAAGGCGTGCAGCGAGGACAGCGCGTTGACCGCCTTGGTCTCCACGCCCACGGTGTAGCTGCCGTGGTGGGCCAGGCCGGTGGCGGCGTCGGTGCCGCCGGTGACCGTCAGCAGGCGGGAGGAGGGGGTGTTGGACGGGAAGTCGCCCAGGCTGTCGGGCAGCACGAAGCGGCCCTGGCTGTCGGTGACCACGCCCAGTTCGTTCTGGTCCTGCACCCCGTTGCCGTTGGCGTCGCGGAACACGGTGGCGCCTTGCAGGTAGCCGGCCGATTGCAGCTGGCCGGAACGCACCACGCCGCCGTGGCCGTCCAGGAAGGCCAGCATCTCCGGCATGAGCGCCTTGAAGGCGAGCAGCGAGGCTGCGTCGCTGACGCGGTCGAAATAGGGACTGAGTGCGGCGCCAAGGGGCGACTGGTAGGCGAGGATTTCCGATGCCGTGTCCAGTTCGCTGGTGAAGGCCAGCGCGGCGGCGGCCTTGTAGTCCATGGCGTCGCCGTCGCCGCCCTGGCCGGCCAGCGCCAGGCGGGCCGGCAGATCGCCGCGCGTGATGGCGCCGCTGTCGACCAGGGCGCTCCAGTAGTTCACGCCGCTGGTTTCGGCGGCGCGGCCAAAGGCATTGTGGTAAATGGATTGCACCAGCTGGGCCGTGGTCTGGCTGCCGTGCTGGCTCTGAAATTCGGGCGAGGCGCCGAAGGCGGCAGCGATGGCGCTGCTGTCGCGTTCGGACCAATAGGCCAAACCGACCGTATCGGGTGCACGGCCGAAATAGGCGACGTAGATCTTGACGACGTCGAGCGGTGAAGTTGCCATGGACGGACCTCCTTGTGATGGAATTTAAAGATTAGCAACATTGTTAACTTTAAAATGTGTCGGCCATCACATTTCGGCCCATCCAGGCGAGCTGCTTTTAGAACTTGTATTTCAGGTTCAGGTAGAACTGGCGGCCCGACACGTCCAGTTTCTGCGGCTCTTCTTCACTGTAGCGGTACTGCGCGCGCACCTGGTTCAGCAGGTTGGTGGCGTCGAACGACACTTGCCAGTTCCTGGCGAAGGTGTAGTTGGCCGAGAACGCCAGGGTGGTTACGCCGGCTGCCATGGTGGGGGCGGTCGGCATGGCCACGCCGTTGATCACGGACTGGCCCTGGCTGTTGGCGGTCGGCGACGGCGCGGTGGTGCTGTTGACGTACTTGCCGCGGTAGTTGGCCACCAGGCGCGTGCTGAACACGTCGTTCTCGAAGTAGGCGCCCAGGTTGCCCGCCCATTCGGACGCGCCCACCATCGGCCGGCCGTCGTCCACCTTGGTTTTGGCGCGGCTGACGTTGCTCTGGAAGCCGAAGCCGCCCCAGATCGGCTGCTCGTACGACAGCTCGATGCCGCTGATCTTGGCGCCTTGCTGGCCGGACGAGTTGATCGAGAAGGTTTTCACCTGCTGGTCGCGCGGATCGACCAGCTGCACGGTGGCGCCGGTGGGGTTGCCGCCGGTTTTCACGTAGCCGTCTATCTTCGAGTGGAACAGGTTCACCGCCACCAGCGCGCGCGGCTTGAAGTACCAGGCCCAGGACAGGTCCAGGTTGTCCGAGGTGAGCGGCTTCAGGTCCGGGTTCGGGCCGGTGACCACGCAGCCGCTGGCGTCGCAGGTCGGGGTGCCGAAGCCGGTGCCCAGCACGTTGTAGTTCTGGCGGCCGATGGTGCGGCTGGCGCCGAAGCGGGCGATCATGTCCTTCTGCAGCTCGTAGCGCAGGTTCAGGCTGGGCAGCAGGTTGTTGAAGCTGCGGTCGGTGGCGGTCTTGTAGTACAGGATGCCGCTCTTCGGATTGAAGGGCACGCCGTCGTAGTAGGACTGCGCTTCGCCGGCAGTGGTGATGGCGCCCGGGTAGGCGGCGCAGGTGGTGGCCGGCTTGCCCGGTTCGGTGCGGTCGCACGCGCCGGCCGGAATCGGGGTCGGGATCTGCGCGTTCACCCGCGTGCGCACCCAGCGCAGGCCGATGTTGCCGGACCAGCCTTCGCCTTCCAGGTTGCCCATCAGGTAGGCCGAGGTCTGGCGCTCGCGCATGTCGATCTCGGTGGCCACGCGGCGTTCCCATTCCGGCGTGGTGGTCTTGGTGTTGGCCGCCATATAGGCTTGCAGCGCTTCCGGCGTGAAGCTGAAGCCGGTGTTGTCCCAGTTGCCGCCGCCCAGGTCGCTACCGAAGTCGCCAGGGTAGGGCACGATGCCGCTGCCGGACGGTTCGGCCACCGAGGCGCCCTTGAAGGCCGGGTTCCAGCGCCCGCTCTGGCGCTTGTGGTCGGCATAGCGCACGCCGGACTCCAGCGACTGCAGCACGCCCTTGTCCAGCTTGTATTCGGCGTCCAGCGAGCCGCTGCTTTCCTTGTCCACGGTGCGGATGCCGGAAATGGTGCGGCCGACCAGCTTGTAGCCGCTGCCGTCCGGGTTCAGGCCCACGGTATTGCTGCCGGCGCCGATGTATTTGGAATCCGGCGCGTCGTTCAGGCCGTTCAGGCTGTAGGAAATGCCGGTGCCGTAGCGGGCGTAGGTCAGGCCCTGGTCGGCCTTGGTGGTGCCCACGCCGCGCGTGGTGCTCAGCAGGGTCTTCAAGGTCAGGTCGTGGTTGACACGGTACTTGGCGTCCAGGTCCAGGAAGCCGCTGGTGGCCTTGGCGCCTTCGCGGAAGAAGCCCTCCGAGTTGCCCACGTACTGGGGCGTGGTGCCGTCCGGGAACACGATGTCGGCGCTCTTGAGCACGCGCAGCGGGTAGCCGTACATCGAGGTTTCGTTGGCGATGACCGGGTTGCGGATCTGCGCGTACACGCGCTGGCCGTTGGAATTGGTGTTGGCGCTGCTGGCGGCCACGCCGCCCAACGGGTCGTTCTTGCCCAGCAGCATGCTGTAGATGGCGCCGGAGGTCAGGCGGCCGTTGTTATTGGCCTTCATTTCCGAATAGAAGCCGGTGGCGGTCACGTCCAGGTCGGCGTTCGGCTTGAACTGCAGCGACACCATGCCGCCCGCGCGGTCGCGCACGCCTTCCACGAATTCCGAGCTCATCGAGCCGGGCATGCGCACGCCGTTCAGGTCGGACGCCTTCAGGCCGGTGCCGGCCAGCGAGGCGTCGGTGATGCCCAGCATCGTGCTGGTGTTGATCACGTCCCAGCCGCTGCTGGCGCCGTAGGCGAAGCGCGACACCGAGTCGCGCCGGATGTAGCGCTTTTCCTTGAAGCCCTGCACGATCACGCCCAGCGTGTTGTCCTCGTTCTTCCAGTTGAAGGTGGCGTTCAGGTCGGGCGAGGTCTTGTCCGGCAGCTGGGCGTAGGTCAGGCCGGCGCTGATCACACCGCCGAAGGTGTTCTTCTGCGCCAGCGGCTTGCGGGTGGTGACGTTGATGGTGCCGGCCATGCCGCCGTCGACAATGTTGGCCTGCGAAGTTTTATAGACGATGGCCTGGTTCAGCACCGAGGACGGCATCAGCGACAGGCTGGTGCTGCGGCTGCTGGAACCCTGGTCGGCTACGTACCAGTCGCCGCCGGAGACGGTGTGGCCGTTGAACAGGATCAGCGACATGTCCGGGTTGGTGCCGCGCATGGACACTTTTTCCGCCTCGTCGTAGTCGGTGCGCACGGCCACGCCGGCCAGGCGCTGCAGGGAGTCGGCCAGGTTCTTGTCCGGCATCTTGCCCACGTCTTCGGCGGTGATGACTTCCACGTTGGCGGTGGCGTCCTTCTTCACGCCCAGCGACTTGGCCAGCGAGGCGCGGATACCGGAAACTTCGACTTTTTGTACGGCAGGTTCTTCAGCCTGCTGGCCCCAGGCCGGGGCCGCCATGGCGCCCAGCGCGATGGAAATGGCTGCCGCCACCGGTGTCTTCTTCAAGTTCATGCCTTGCTCTCCCTGTTATGAATTGGTATGCAAGTGGCAGTATTGATGAACGGCGGCGGGATGAATAATGAGTTATCTTATTGGAACTATAACCTTGAGGAATGAGCAGTGAATTTCAGCTGCGCAGCCAGCGGCTGAACGGGGCCAGATCGGTGCCCGGCTCCACGTACCACGCCTTGCGGGACCAGTCGAACCTGGCGCCCAGCGCTTTCACCTGCTGCGCTTCGTGGATGGTGGCGCTCAGGTAATACCTGTCCGGTAACTGTTGTTGTGCAGCCTCACTGTTGCGCGCAATGGCCAGTTCGGCGGCGGCAGTGACCGCGCCCAGGCGCATGCGCGCCAGGTAAGGACTGCGCTGCTCCGCCTCGCTTGGCGACAGCAGCGTGAGGCGCGCCTTGGCGCGCGTGGCGGCCACGTAGAACAGGTTTTCCTCTTCGCTGGCGGCGAACATGGGGTTGGGGAATTCGCCCGCTTCCAGGAAGGGCAGGATCACGTGCTCGAATTCCTTGCCCTTGGCGTTGGCGGCGCAGTCCAGCGTCACGTAGTCCTTCTCGCGCTTGCGGCTGGCGAAGGCTTCGGCCGCGTTCAGCGTCTGCCAGAATTCGTCCAAGGTCTGGCCGGACTGTTCGGCGAAGGCCAGGAAGCCGGCCACCGACTTCGACACCACGCTGGCCTCGTAGGGCCGCACGAAGATGCGCTTGGCGGCTTGTTCCAGGTTCATCTGGCCGCAGATGGCGCGCAGCGCTTCGGCCGCGCCGGTGGCCGGGTCGAGCGCGGCGGCGTAGTCGATGGCGGCGGCGATCACGCCGCGCATGGCGCTGCTGCCGCTGCTGCCGTAGTTACCGCCGTCGCCCTCGATGTACAGCGTGTAGAAGTCGCCCAGCAGCGACGGCGTGCGCGCCACTTCGCGCTTGGCCATCTCCAGCCGCTGCGGCGCCAGGTTCACCTCGCCGAACACGGCCAGCGCTTCGACGATGGCGGCGCGCACTTCCAGCGATTTCACCGCCTCCAGGTCGCGCAGCGCGATGGCCACCATGCCGCGCAGGAACAGGATTTCGTCGCGCTGCAAATAGCCGGCCATGGCGGGCGTGCGGTAGCCTATCTTTGCCTTCAGCAGCGCGTTCTCCACGGCGATGGACTGGTGCCGGTCGCGCAGCAGGATGGCGCAGCCTTCCAGCGGATAGCCGTCGCGCTTCCAGGCCTTGACGGCGGCCACCACCTGCTCGCCGCAGGCGTCGGCATCGGCGTAGTGCAGCTGTTTGATTTCCGTGTGCAGCGGCAGGCTCGATTCCACCGGCTTGTTCTTGAACTCCTTCATGGCGTAGGCCAGGTGCGGGCCGTGGCGGTAGGTGTAGGTCAGCGGGTAGTGTTTCAGGCCGGGGTAGTTGCGGGCGAAACGGTGCTCCAGGAACTCCTGGCTGGCGCCCAGCTTGGAGTAGATCACCTGGTCCTTGTCGCCGGCGCCGACGAAATAGCAGTCCGGCCGCGCCAGCAGCGCGTTCAGGATGCGGAAGGCAGCTTCGTTCAGGTCGTGCAGCTCGTCGCACACCACCACGCGGTAGGCCGGCAGCGCCTGCGCGTTCTCGGACGACTGCGACAGCATGCAGGCCAGGTCGTAGGTGGCGTCGAACGGGCCGCGAAACTCGGCGCCCTCGTCGCCGCCCAGGCGCATGGTTTCGTATTCGCAGGTGGTGACGTAGTCGGTGAGCGGCACCTTCAGCAGGTCGGCCGCTTCTTCCAGCTCCATGTATTCCAGGTCCGCGTCCAGCGCCATGGTGGCTTTCAGCGTGAGCTGGATGTCGAGGAACTGCGACAGCGCGATGTTGTGGGTGCGGATGTCGAGATACTCCACCTGGCCGGTATAGCGTTCGCTCACGCGCTCCAGCGCATGCAGCACGTAGGGCTTGAGCTGGCGCGCCTGCGCCAGGCGTTCGGCACCGCCGCTGCCGCTCTGCGCCAGCATGCGCGCGGAGAAATCTTCGAAGGTGGCCACGTCCACGCGCGCGGCGGTGGCGTAGGGAATGCCGATGTCCAGCAGGCGCTGGCGCATCACGTCGCGCGCTTCGGGCGTGAACACTAGCGCCAGGATCTGCTCCGGCGGCAGCTTGCGCGCCAGCGCCTCGCCGATGCGCAGGGCCAGTGTGGTGGTCTTCGCCGCGCCGGCGTTGGCGTCGATCAGCACCACCTTGTTCTGGGCCAGCTGGATGGCGGTCTGTTCCGGGGTGCGTATCAGGCCTTGCGGGGTGAAGCGGGGCGTATTGGATTCGGTCATCCCGCCAGTATACCTTGCGCAGCCACCGAAGACGCCGTCGCAAGGGGGGGCAACTGCCGTCGTAGCCGATCAGCGCCTGCGTTTCGCTTATGGCCGGTGCTCAGCACTGCCGCATCGGCCAGCAGATCCACGCGCAGCTGCAGATGCGTGCGCAGCAAGTCGCCCAGCGCGGGCGCCAGCAGGTGGGCTGCGATGCCCTCGGGCGCCGTCAGCCGCACCTTGCCGCTGGTAATGGCATGCCTGCCCGCAGCGGCGCCGGCTGGCGCGCCGGCCTAGCCTTCGGCCAGCTCGCCCATCTGGCGCGCGGTGGCCAGCACCTGTTCGCCGCGCGCGGTCGGTGCGACGGCGCCCTGGTGCTCTTCTAGCCGCTGCATGCGGCGCACCGCGGTGGCGCGTCTGAGCTTCAGCGCGGCAGCGGCCGCGACTAGGAGCGCGCCTGCGCCAGCGTGGACAGGGTGTACAGGTCATCCCAGGACTAGGGCTTTTTTTTAACGGCGCCGTCAAATTTTTTGCCTGGCGTGTTCAGGGCTGGCCTTTCCCTACTGGCTCATCGGATAAGGAGCTGGTGCGCGATATCACGCACCAGCTGGCGGACGGCGCGTTGCGGCACGCGCCGCAGGCCACGTTTGCGCCGGAGCAGGCGGCCGAGGCGCACGAACACGTGGAGGCGGGCCGCATCGGCAAGGCGCTGCTGAAGATGGGGGGCTAGCGCACCGTTTCTACTTCGGCGGTGAACAGGTAGCCGGCGCCGCGCTCGGTGAGGATGAGGGCCGGGCCGCCGTCCGGTTCCAGCTTCTTGCGCAGGCGGCCCACCTGCACGTCGATGGCGCGGTCGTACACTTCGTCGTTGTGCAGGCGCGACATGTCCAGCAGCTGCTCGCGTGACAGCACGCGTTGCGGCGCGGCCAGGAAGGCGGCCAGCAGGTTGAATTCGTTGTTGGTGAGCCCGACGTCGGCGCCGGCCGGCGTGCTCAGGCGGCGCAGGCGCACGTTCAGCACCCAGCCGGCGAAGCGGTAGGCGCGCACCCGCGCCAGGCCGTCGGCCACGGATTGCTGAGCGCGCGCGCGGCGCAGCAGGGCGCGGATGCGGGCCAGCAGCTCGCGCGGCGAAAAGGGCTTGGTCAGGTAGTCGTCTGCGCCCAGTTCCAGGCCCATCACGCGGTCCGCCTCGTCCTTGCGGCCGGTGAGCATGATGATGGGCAGGTTGGAGCGGTCGCGCAGGCGGCGCGCGATGTGCATGCCGTCCTCGCCGGGCAGCTTCAGGTCCAGGATCAGCAGGTCGATGACTTCCTCGGCCATCACGCGGTCCACTTCGCGGCCGTCGGGAAGGGCGGTGGTGCGGATGTCGTTATCGCCCAGGTAGTCGGCGATCATCTGGCGTACGCCCGCATCGTCGTCCACTACCAGCACGTGTGCTTCGCCTGACATGGAGGGTTATCCTGTTGAAAATCAGCCTGTTATCGAGACAAGATTGTAACAGGATAGTCACTATCCTCCCCTCGTGTCAGTTGACACATTTCAGCGCCGCGGCGGCATACTGTTGTTTTGACCGCAGTGCATAACTGTGACAAAGTTGAACTTCTGCCATCGACGCCATGGACCGTCCGACCGAAACCGAGCATGACATGCCCGCACGCCTTCTGGCCGGCGAAAAGCGCCTGCTGGAGATGATCGTGCGCGCCGAACCGTTGCCCGACATCCTGGATGCGTGCTGCCGCCTGTTTGACGAAGTGGCGGAGGATGCGGTGTGCTCGCTGCTGCTGATGGACGAGGGCGGCACGCTGCTGCGCCCGGGCGCGGCGCCCAACATGCCGCCCGAGTTCATGGTGGCGCTGGAAGGCTCGGCGCTGATCGGACCGGGCGAAGGCTCTTGCGGCGCCGCCGCCTGGCGCCGCGAGCCGGTGTTCGTGGCGGACATCGCCACCGACCCGCTGTGGGACAAGTACCGCCGCCTGCCCCTGGAACACGGCTTGCTGGCCTGCTGGTCCATGCCCATCCTGTCCAGTGGCGGCAAGGTGCTGGGCACGTTCGGCGTGTACTCACGCCACGCCTCGCTGCCCACCGCCCTGCAGCGCAGCGTGATGGCGCGCTTTTCCGACCTGGCCAGCATCGCCATCGAGCGCTGCACGTCCATCGTGGCCCTGCGCCGTTCCGAGGAGCGCTACGAGCTGGCGGTGAACGCGGCCGGCGACGGCCACACCGACTGGGTGGTGGCCACCGACACCTACTATGCCTCGCCGCGCTTCCTGGAGCTGTGCGGCATGCCGCCCGACACCGTGTTCGCCAACCGCGCCGATTTCACGGCCCGCTTCCCCTACCACCCGGAAGACTGGCAGCGCGTCATCGACCAGCTGGCCGAACACTTTGCCGGCAACACCATCCGCCTGCAGCTGGAACTGCGCATCATCGTGCGCGGCGAGGTGCGCTGGCAGAAGCTGACCGGCCTGTGCTCGCGCGACGAGCAGGGGCGCCTGGTGCGCTGGAACGCCGCCACCACCGACGTGACCGACCGCGTGCGCAGCGAAACGGCGCTGCGCGCCTCCGAGCAGCGCTATGCGCTGGCCATGAGCGCAGCCGGAGAGGGCCACTGGGACTGGGACATCCAGAAGGACGAGTTCTACGGCTCGCCGCGCATGATGGAGCTATACGGCTTCCCGCCGGACACGGTGTTCGCCGGGCGCGCCGATTTCCTGGCGCGCTTCCCCTTCCATCCGGAGGACAAGCCGAAGTGGGCGCAGGCGGTGACCGAGCATTTCGCCGGCCGCAGCGCGCGCTTTGACCTCGAGATCCGCATGCTGCCGCGCGGCGAGCTGCGCTGGATACACCTGACCGGCATGTGCCAGCGCGACGCGTCCGGCACGCCGGTGCGCTGGAGCGGGGCGGTCAGCGACGTCACCGAACGGCGCCGCCTGGAGGAACAGCTGCGGCTGGCGCAGCGCATGGAGGCCATGGGCACGCTGGCCGGCGGCATCGCGCACGACTTCAACAACATCCTGGCCACGATACTGGGCTACGGCGAAATGGCGCTGCGCGACGCGCCCGAAGGCAGCCGCCTTCGGCGCGACGTGGCGCAGATCGTGGCGGCCGGGGAGCGCGGGCGCGCGCTGGTGGACCGCATCCTGGCGTTCAGCCGCAGCGGCATGGGCGAACGCGTGCAGGTCCATGTGGAGTCGGTGGCGCGCGAGGCGCTGGACCAGCTGGCGCCCAAGCTGCCGCCGGGCGTGCAAGTGAGCGCCCGCTTGCAGGCCGGGCGGGCCGCCATGCTGGGCGACTGCACCCAGGTGCATCAGGTGCTGAGCAACCTGATGCTGAACGGCGTGCAGGCGATGGAAGGCGGCGGCGTGCTGCGGGTGGCGCTGGAGACGCGCAGCTTCGGCGCGCAGGCGCTGGCCACCGTCGGCAGCATCGCGGCGGCCGACTACATCGTGCTCACCGTCAGCGACGACGGCGCGGGCATCCCGCCCGCACTGCTGGGACGTATTTTCGATCCCTTCTTCACCACCAAGGAAGTGGGCGTGGGCACCGGGCTGGGATTGTCGATGGTGCACGCCATCGTCACGGAACTGGGCGGCGCCATCAGCGTGGCCAGCACCGAGGGCAAAGGCAGCACTTTCACGGTCTACCTGCCGCGCTTCGGAGAGGTGGCGGCCGGCGGCAGCGCGTCCGCGCAACCCGAGGCGCCGCGCGGCCAGGGCCAGCGCGTGCTGGTGGTAGACGACGAGGAAGCGCTGGCGCGGCTGGCCGGCGCCATGCTGGACGACCTGGGCTACGCGCACGCCGTCTTCACATCGCCGGCCCAGGCGCTGGCCGCGTTCTCGGCGGCGCCGGAACGGTATGACGCGGTGATCACCGACGAACGCATGCCCGGCATGACCGGCTCCGAACTGATACGCGCGCTGCGCGGCATCCGCGCCGGCGTCCCCATCGTGCTCGCCAGCGGCTACGTGGGCGCGGCGCTGGCGCACCAGGGTGGTGCAGGCGGCGTGCTGCGCAAGCCGTATTCGATGATGGAACTGGCGCAGGCGCTGGCGCAGATATTCGGGCCGCATGTCAATTGACACAATTGGAGGGAATCGCGTCATGCGAGGGACACGCGCTGCTGGCATACTGCCAGTTTGAATTACGTTTCGCGTCATAAGAGGACAGTATGTTTTACGACGCTACAGAAGCTGGTGAGCTGGTGTTGGCCTTCAATTCGTTCCGGTTTTTCCCGGCCCGCCGCATGCTCTACGAAGAAGACCGCCCGCTGCGTCTGGGCAGCCGCGCTATCGACATCCTGCACGTGCTGCTGGAACGGGCCGGCGAAACCGTTACCAAGGACCAGTTGATCGCGCGCGCCTGGCCCAACACCGTGGTCGAGGAGGGCAACCTGCGCGTGCACGTGGCCGCGCTGCGCAAGATGCTGGGCGAGCGCCACATCGAGAACGTGGTCGGGCGCGGCTACTGCTTCATCACGCCCGTGGTGCGCAGTGAAGGCGTGGGCGCCGCCCCGCTGGCCGGGGCCCCGGCCGGCGCCCCGGCCAGCACCGTCTACCTTCCGCAAAGCGACGGCTTGCCGCCGTGCGCCACGCGCATCTTCGGCCGCGAACAGACGGTGGCGGCGCTGGGGCGGCAATTGTCCGAACGGCGCTTCGTCACCATCGTGGGCACCGGTGGCATGGGCAAGACCACGGCCGCGCTGGCGGCCGCCGAGAGCATGCAGACCCACTGGCGCCAGGGCACGGTGTTCGTCGACCTGGCCTCGCTGACGGATGCGCGGCAGGTGCCGCTGGCGGTGGCCGCCGCACTGGTGATGGAACGTCCCGAGACTATGAGCGCGGCCGCCATCGTCGCCGCGCTGCACAGCCACCACCTGCTGCTGATACTCGACAGCTGCGAGCACGTGCTGGAAGCTGTGTCGCTGCTGGCTGAACAGATACTGCACGGCGCGCCCGGCGTGCGTCTGCTGGCCACCAGCCGGGAGCCGTTGCGCGCCGAAGGCGAATGGGTGCACCGGCTGCCGGCGCTGGACCTGCCGCCGGAGCCGGCGCCGGACGCGCCGCCGCTGACCATGGCGCAAGCCATGGCTTACCCGTCAGTGCAGCTGTTCGCCGAGCGCGTGCAGGCCAGTGCCTCCGGCCTGGAGCTGAGCGACCGGGAAGCGCCCCAGATTGCCGACATCTGCCGCCGCCTGGACGGCATCCCGCTGGCGATCGAGCTGGCTGCGGCGCGTGTCGAACTGCTGGGCATACGCGGCCTGGTGGCGCGTCTGGACGACTGCTGCTATCTGCTCAAGGGCGGGCGCCGCACGGCCAAGGTGCGGCACCGCACGCTGGAAGCCACGCTGGACTGGAGCTACGCCTTGCTGGGCGAGCGCGAGCGCAAGATGCTGCACCGGCTGTCGGTATTCCGGCGCCGCTTCTCGCTGGAGGAAGCGCTCTCCATCGGGGCCGACGACAGGGCGGGGATGGAGGACGCGATGGACGCGCTATCGAGCCTGGTGAGCAAATCGATGCTGGCCACCGTGGCCGACACCGGCGCGGCGCGCTACCGCATGCTCGAAACCACGCGCAGCTACGCGGCTGCCAAGCTGGCCGAAAGCGGCGAGCATGATGTGATCCTGGCGCACTACGTGGCGCTCAGCGGCCCACCGCAGTGAAGCGCCGCAGTAAAGCGCCGCAGTAAAGCGCTGCAGTAAGCGCCGCCGCCGGGGTGCCGCGTGCGCGCACGCTGCAGCTTAAGCGCCGCGCGCCGCCAGCAAGCGCGCCCAGGCGGGCACCGCGCCGCGCCAGAATCCTTCCACGCTGCCGGCCTGCACGTCCAGGCCGAGGAAGCGCGCCGCCGGCAGCAGCGCCGACTGCAGCAGCTGCTCCACCGGCGCGCCGTTGTCGAAGGCTTGCGCGCCGGTTTGCTTGGACAGCTTCTCGCCGTCCGCGTTCGCGACCACGGGCACGTGCAGATACCTCGGCTGCGGCAATCCCAGCAGCTCCTGCAGGTAGAGCTGGCGCGGCGTTGAGTCGAGCAAGTCCGCGCCGCGCACGATGTCCGTAATGCCTTGCGCGCCGTCGTCCACCACCACCGCCAGCTGGTAGGCCCAGAAGCCGTCGGCGCGGCGTATCACGAAGTCGCCCACCTCGGCCGTCAGGTCCTGGCACACCTCGCCGTGCCAGCGGTCGTGGAAGCAGATCACGCGGTGCGGCGCTTGCGGCGTGCGCAGGCGCACGGCGCGCGCGGCCTTGCCCGGCGCCAGGCCGTTGCGGCAGGTGCCCGGGTACACCAGCGCCGACGAGGCATGCCCCAGGCGCACCTGCGAATCCTGGATCTCCTTGCGCGAGCAGGCGCAGGGATAGACCGCGCCCGCGTCGCCCAGCTGGGCCAGCGCCGCCTCGTACAAATCCGTGCGCAGGGTTTGCCACGTCACCTCGCCGTCCCATTGCATGCCGCAGCGCTGCAGCGAGGCCAGGATGTGCTGGTCCACGCCGGCCACGTTGCGGTCGCGGTCCAGGTCCTCGATGCGCACCAGCCACTGGCCCTGGTGAACCTTGGCGTCCAGATAACTGGCCATGGCGGCCACCAGCGAACCGAGGTGCAGGGGGCCGGTGGGAGAGGGCGCGAAACGGCCGATGTAGGGAGGGCGTGCTGACGTCATATGAAAAGTATCCCCGACCGGCGCGGTGCGCGTCAACCGCCGCTTGCTGCAGCGCGCAATGGACTGGCGGAAAAGTTCGCATACAATGCTCGGCGCGGCGATGTGGCCGCCTTCACGACACCATAAAGACACCATGCAGAAACTGTTCCCGTCCGTCCTCGCCGCCGCCATCTCCGCATCGATGGCACTGTCCTTCCCGGCCCATGCCGCCGCCCCCAAAGCCGCTCAGCAAAAGCAGCCCAAAGTACAGGAAGCGCCGTTGCGCGCGCACCTGGCCTTCCTGGCCAGCGACCTGCTGGAAGGGCGCGGCACCGGCCAGCGCGGCGGCGACCTGACGGTGGCCTACCTGGAAACGCAGGCGCTGGCGGCAGGCCTGAAGCCGGTGGCGGGCAAGAGCTACCGCCAGGCGGTGCAGATCGCCGGCGTGAAATCGCTGCCGGCGGAAAGCTCGCTGCGCCTGGAAGCCGACGGCGCCGCGCTGCCGCTTGCCTATGGTAAGGACTGGGTATGGGCGCCGGGCGACGCGCAAGCTGCGCACACGCTGGACGCGGAACTGGTCTTCGTCGGCTACGGCACGACTGCGCCGGAAGAAGGCTGGAACGACTACAAGGGCCAGGACCTGAAGGGCAAAGTACTGGTGATGATGGTGAACGATCCGCAGCCGACCGCAGAGCAGCCCAACCGTTTCGGCGGCAAGGCGCTGACTTACTACGGCCGCTGGACTTACAAATTCGAGGAAGCCGCGCGCCAGGGCGCCGCCGGCGTGCTGCTGATCCACACCACGCCAAGCGCCTCTTACGGCTGGAGCGTGATCCAGAACAGCTGGGACAACGTGGAACGCTTCCAGCTGGCGCAAGGCGACGCCGGCACCGGCCTGCAAGGCTGGCTGACCGACGACGCGGCGCGCGCCCTGTTCAAGGCGGGCGGCCAGGACCTGGACGCGCTGCGCGCCGCCGCCGAAAGCAAGGACTTCCAGCCGGTACCGCTGAAAGCCAAGGTGGCGGGCGACATGAAGGCCGCCGTGCGCCGCATCGAGCAATTCAATGTGGCGGGCATGGTGCCGGGCACCGATCCCAAGCTGAAGGACGAGGTGGTGATCTACAGCGCGCACTGGGACCACCTGGGCAAGCAGGGCACGGAAGGCGACACGATCTTCAACGGCGCCATCGACAACGCCTCCGGCAGCGCGGCGCTGCTGGCCATGGCGAAGGAAGCCTCGCAGAATCCCGCCAGGCGCAGCCAGATGTTCCTGTGGGTGGCGGCCGAGGAACAGGGCCTGCTGGGCAGCTCGGCCTACGCCAGCGCACCGCTGTGGCCATTAGCCAAGACCGCCGCCAACCTGAACCTGGACAGCCTGAACTTCATCGCCGTCACGCGCGACATCGGCGCGGCGGGCAGCGAACGCACGGAGCTGGGCAAGATGGCGGAAGCGACGGCCAAGGCCATGCACATGGTGATTTCGGAAGCCAAGCCGGACCTGAGCGGCGGCTACTTCCGCAGCGACCATTTTAGCTTCGCCAAGATGGGCGTGCCGGCATTCTCCATCACCGGCGGGCGCGACTACCTGGGCGACAAGGCCGCAGCCAAGGCCAAGGCCGAGGGCTACAGCAAGCGCTACCACCAGGCCTCGGACGAATACGATCCATCGTGGAACATGGCCGGCATGGTGCAGCACGCGCAGTTCGCGCTGAACCTGGGCCGCATGGTGGCCGACGCGCCCAGGATGCCCGAGTGGAAAGCCGGCGACGCCTTCGGCAAGGCCCGCGCCAAGTAAGCGCAGAGGGCTTTGGTTGCTGGTCACTCACTCTGAAAGGAACGCGATCTCATTTTCCCGGCCTATGCTGCAGAGTGATTCATAAAGTCGAAAGGCGGCGTACTTGCGCCGCTCGTCTGGCGTGACGCGGCCTGCAAGTCTTGGGGCCGGCTCCCCTTCGGACTGAATGCGGAATTGCGAGAAATCGGCATGAACCCATTGCAAGGCGTACCTCATATCGTGTTTCAGGCGGTCCACCAAGGTGAACCCCAGTCCCGACTTCGCATCGGCCGCCTTGCGCAGCAAGGCATCGACACTTGGGAATCCAGCCGGAATATCTGAGACGACAAACTGCACCAGCAGCTGTACCAGATTTCGCACCTTGTCTATTTGAGCATCCGCATCGATTTCATACGCCCTAGTTTCCGCCCGGTGCAGGACGTCCTTCTGGACATCTTCCAGCGGCCGCCCAGTAAATGGAATCCCGAACTGACCGGCGAACATGTGCAGATCTTTCGGCCCGCCATACCAGTCACTGGGGTCAAAGTTCCAGCTCTGCACCCGTTGAAGGTACTTCTGGACTTCCAGTCGCCCAAGGAAGTGTGCAGACAGATGCACGTACTTTTGAATCGCGCCAAACAACTCAACATAGCAATACAAGTCTGGGCCGTCGGAAAACAGGAAGAGCTGGTGATTCGGATACCAGTCTTCGTGACGGAACTTCCCAGTCTCATACAATTTTTCCTCGTTCGTTGTTGGATAGTATTGCACCACTGCTGACCGAAGCTTTTCTTCTTCACAGCGGTCGATCAGGTCTGCCTTGAATCCGCGCAGACTTGAAAAGTCTACCCCGCAGTGCAAAGCATATTCGATCGCGATCTTTGCTACGCCACGCAGCACTACCGTACTTTCGTGATTGATTCTTAGCGAACCCTGCACCAGGAACTGCGTCATATCACTTTCAAGGACCACTTCATAGCCTTGCGCTTTAAGCTTGCTCAGCTCAGGATTCCGCATAAAGACTTTCGCCTTCTTGGGCACCGAACAGCAGACGCTCACTCTGCGTTCTTCCTCGTTAACGAAGTAGATAGGGCGGTCCGGGATCACGGTGAAATCGCTGTTCAACGAGTAAGTGGGAGCTTTCCCTCCGCCCTGTGGCATCACGCGGGAGATGACTTCGATCGCCGCCTTTTTTGATACCCCTCGATCCCGCGAGATCCCATGCAGGACGGAGAAAACCTGAAGGTGGTCATTGAACGGAGTATCGATACTATCGGCCAGGTCGACACCACAGCCTTCGCAAAGGAATTCATACGAAGTCAGCCTGCCTCCGATTGCATTCGGAATAACATGTTCTTCGTGGCGCTTGATCTCTTCTCCATCAAAAGGGTTTTCGCAGACATAGCAAATATTCATATGTTGTGGGCTTCGATGGAGTGGGTGAAATTGCGTTTTACTGTTGACAGGCCGAACTTGTCAAGCCGCCGTCATGCCGGGTTTGATCTTGCCTTCCAGTCCGCTGTATGATTTCGCGTTGCGCGTCGACTAAGAACGCGTTTGAATGGAGATGATATTGACTGCCACGCGCCTGACTTCCCTCGACGCATTCCGCGGCTTTACCATTGCCAGCATGCTGCTGGTGAATAATCCGGGCGACTGGAGCAATCTGTACTCGCAGCTCGCGCACGCGCACTGGAACGGCTGGACCTTCACCGACTGGATCTTCCCCTTCTTCCTGTTCATCGGCGGCATCTCGATGGCGTTCTCGCTGGGCCGCGCGGCCGATGCGGGCGCGGACAAGGGTGCCTTGCTGCGCAAGCTGTTCAAGCGCGCGCTGCTGATTTTCCTGATCGGCTTCCTGCTCAACTACATCCCGCGCTTCGACTTGTCCAGCGTACGTATTCCCGGCGTATTGCAGCGCATCGCGCTATGCACCATGCTGGCCGCGCCGCTGGTGGTGTACTTCAACTGGCGCCAGCTCATCGCTTGGATCGTTGGCCTGCTGGCCTTCTACAGCGCGGTGATGCTGCTGGTGCCTGTGCCGGACGTGAACGGCGTGGTCGGCGCCGGCGTGCTGGAGCCCGGTCGCGACTTCGGCGCTTGGCTGGACCGCCAGTTCCTGAGCGGCCATATGTGGGTGCAGTCGAAAACGTGGGACCCGGAAGGCCTGTTCACCACCATCCCCGCGCTGTGCAGCCAGCTGATCGGCGTGCTGGCCGGGCGCTGGCTGATGTCCGGTGTGGAGCGCGCCGCGAAGACGGCGTGGATGATGGTGGCCGGCCTGGCGCTGCTGCTGGTGGGCGCCATGCTGGACGTGGTGCTCATGCCGATCAATAAGAGCTTGTGGACCACGTCCTACTGCCTGTTTATCAGCGGCTGGGCACTGCTGATGTTCTCGGTGTTCTACTGGCTGCTGGACGCCGCGCCCTCGCAGAAGCTGCGCCTGCGCGCGCAGGACGCCTCCACATTCTTCATCATCTACGGCATGAACGCGCTGTTCATCTTCGCCCTGTCCGGCCTGGTGGCCAAGATGCTGGGCTTCATCAAGTTCGCGCAGGAGGACGGTACGCAGCGCTCGCTGGGCGCCATGCTGTACGCGCCCATCAAGGCGCTGCCCTTGCAGCCGCAGGCCGCCTCGCTGCTGCACGCGCTGCTGTTCAACGCTGCCATGTTCGCCGTTGCCTGGTTCATGTGGCGCCGCCGCTGGTTCGTGAAGGTGTAAGGGCGCCCGCGCTATCTGGCTTCCCGGCGCTGGGCCTCGCCGCGCAGCGCTTCCAGTGTGGCGGGCAGGCTGCGCTTGCTCATCATGTTGACGATCCAGCCCAGGCCGAAGGGCACCGGGCCGGGATCGGCGTAGACGAAGTATTCCACTACCGAGGCGGCCTCGTTGGCGGGCTGCTGGGTGAATTTCCAGTAGCCGCTGGTGTCGCCTATGGTGTCTTCCGTTTTCAGGTCGTCGCGCGGGACCAGCTTCCATGACAGCTGGCAGCTGGCGGCGCCGGCTTGCGCATCCAGCTGCAGCCGGTAGCGTTTTACTTTGCCCAGCGGCAGATCCAGCGTCATGTCGACCAGCGCCTGGCCGGGCGCCGGCGTGGCCACCACCACGGCGCTGCGCGTGTTGGGCATGTAGCGGCCGTAGGCGCCGTAGTCCTGCACGATGGCGCACAGCTTGTGCGGCGGGGCGTTCATCGCGGTAGTGGCGAGGAAGGTCTTGCCGGCTGCGGCGGTCTG
Source organism: Pseudoduganella sp. UC29_71 (assembly GCF_042693265.1). Classification (NCBI taxonomy): domain Bacteria; kingdom Pseudomonadati; phylum Pseudomonadota; class Betaproteobacteria; order Burkholderiales; family Oxalobacteraceae; genus Pseudoduganella; species Pseudoduganella sp. UC29_71. The sequence continues at coordinate 606,002 of NZ_CP170549.1, forward strand.
TGGCATTTCGGACACCGTGACGGTTTCGCCGGACGCCGCGCGCGCCGGGAACGCCGGGAGCGCGGCAAGCAGTCCGGCCAGCAGGGCGGGCAGCCGGGTTGCACGGAGGACCGTGGGGGCGGCGGCGCGCATCAGTGACGCAACGCCAGCGAAATGACGGTGCCCGTCAGGTCGATCCCCTTGATGCTGATGCTGCCGAAGCTGGGGCCTTCCGAGCCGCGCACGCGGATGTTCTGGAAGCTGATCTCGCCGATGGAAGTCGGCAGGTTCAGGGTCAGCGTGCCGTCTTTGGCGATGGTGGCGGCGGCCTTGGTGGGATCGTAGACCACGTTCTTCATGGTGGTGTCCGATTCAAGGAAGCCCAGCACCGGATTGAGCGCCCTGGCCAGGTCGCCGATCACTTCCAGCCCGTTGTTGTTGATCTGCTGCTTCACGTGCTGCACCAGTTCGTCGTTCAGGCCCTGCGCGGAGGTGGCGCCGAGTTCCTCCTCCGACAGCGGCTGCATGCCGCCCAAAATGCCGGCGCTGCCCGAGCCGCCCTCGTTGCGCGGTAGCACCACGGGCGCCGTCACCGCCACGGCTGGCAGCGCGGTGGCGGCGTACGTTTCTAATGGCGCCAGCAGGGCCGTGACGACAGCGGCCGCCATGCGCAGGTGCCGCTGCTTGCGCAGCGCTTCCTGCACATGCTGCTGCGTGACCAGGTTCCATTCGGCGAAGATGTCGCCCAGGCGCTGGCCGGTGGCGCGCTGGTGTTCGATAGCCTGCGTCAGCTGTTCTTCCGAAATCAGCTTCTGCTTTACCAGCAGCTGGCCGAGCAGCGCTTTGTTGTGATCCTGTTTGAACCAGGCCATGCTGTGCTCCTTTCAGGCGGACTTCTCGCCGGGTGCGCGCGGCGGCGCGTGGTTGACGATATCGGACGGGGTCATGCCGAACCAGCGCTTGCAGGCGCGGTAGAAGGCGCTCGGCTCCGAGAAACCGAGCTGGAAGCTGAGCATCTTCAGCGACAGTTCGCCGGTGGACAGCGACTGCCGCGCCAGTTCGCGCCGGGTGTCGTCCACCAGCGTGGTGAAGCTGGTGCCTTCCTCTGCCAGCCGCCGCTGCAAGGTGCGCTCGCTCATCATCATGTGCGCGGCCACGTCCTCGCGGTGCGGCGGACCTTTCGGCAGCATCACCGCCACCATGGCTTGCACGCGCGCGGTGATGGTGGGCGGCTGCGCGTGCGCCAGGCTGGCCAGCACGCCGTTGCCGCCCCGGTAGTCGGGCAGCGCCGCCACCAGGTCGGTGTCGGCGAATTCCATCACATTGTGCGGCCGGTTGAAATACACTGGACAGCCAAAGGTCTGCGCATACAGCTCGGCGTTGGCCGGCTCCGGGAAGGCATATTCCACCAGCACCGGCGCGGCGTCGTCGCGGCCGGCCGCGCTGCGCAGGCTGCGCAGCAGCACGCACCAGACGAAGTCGTAGCGCTGCTGAGGCACCACGCGCTGCGAACCGGGCAGCACCAGGCCCACGCGGGTGTGGCCGTGGCAGCGCTCGATGGTGCTTTGCACCGTCGGCGATATCAGCATGATGTGGCCCATCACGCCCAGCCAGCCAAGGCGGTGGGGTGTGGACACTTTCAGGCCGATCAGCGGATCGCCGGAATGCTCCACCAGCAGCGACCACAGGTGGCTCAGCTTGTCGGACAGCGTCAGCGCGTCGCACGCCAGGCCGTCGCCTTCGTCCAGGCCGGCCTGCTGGAACAGCGCTTCCGCTTGAACGCCGGAGTGGGCCAGGCGCGACTTCACGCCGCGCACCAGATGCAGGGCAGATGAGTAAGCCATGCCGCCTCCTGCGCTCACGGCGTGACCGCGCTGCGCAGGCGCATGCCGATGCGCTGCTTCAGGTCCTGCAGTTTTGGGTTGATGACGGGGCCGGTGTCCGCCGCCACGCCTTCGCCCAGGCTTTTCTGCAGTTCGGGCAGCATCTTCTCGAACTTCTGCTTTACCGGCGATTCGAGGATGGCCACCATCTGCCGCAGCTCGTCCTCGGTGAAGCGTTCGGCCAGCAGCGGCGCCACTTTCGACGGTATCAGCTTTTGCGCGCTGGCGCGCACGGTGGGCGTGGCGTCGTCCATGAACTTCTGCGCTTCGCCGACGATCTCGGTCATGGCGGCGTCGCGCCGCTCGGCCGAAGCGCGGCCCTGCAGCATGGCGCGCGCCTGCGCCACGGCGTCGGTGACGGGCGCCTGCAGCATGGACTGGCCTATGCTGTCCATATGCCACAGCGACAGCATCTTGTCGATCAGCGCCTGCTTGGCGGGAGGAATGGGGGCGGCAGCCAGCGCAGGCACGCCCGCGCACAGGGCCATCATGAATACGGTGTGGCGTAGTACAGACATGATTGATCTCCTAAAAACGCTTGTTGAGATTGAATCCGACGTAGCGGACATGGATGTCGCCGGCCACATCGAGCCCGGCATAAGGGTTGTAGATCACATTGAGGAAGGTGTTGCAGTTCAAATTGCAGTCGCTGTTGGCAGGCGCGTTGAAGCGGCCCTTCATGTACGAGCCGGTCAGGGCCACGTCGATGTCCTTGTTGATCTTGTAGGCCACGCCTACGCCGAACAGCTTGGTGTCCGGCAGCGGCGCGATCAGGTCCAGCTTGTCCGCCGGGACCGAGGACTTGCGCGGCTCGTAGCCGAAGCGCAGCGTCAGCTTCTCGGTGGGGAACAGCTGCAGGCCGTAGCCGAAGTTGACCACGCTCTTATAACCGCGCGGGATCTTCAGCTTGCCCGAATCCGGTATGCCGTACAGGCGCGCCACTTCGAGCAGCTTGACGCTCTGGTCGAATTCGAACGTGAGCGCGTTCCAGTCGCCCCAGGTGGCGTAGCTGGCGTCCACGTTCAGCTGCACGTATTTGATGGGACGCAGCTTGATACCCAGCTGGACGTGGGTGGGGAAGGGGATGGTGGCGCTCAGGTTGCCCTTCTGCTGCACCGGGATTTCGCTGGGGAAGCCGAGCACCGCGCCGGCGATGGGGCCGAGCAGGCCGGAGTTCAAGCCCTTGATGAAGTTGCGCAGCATCGGCTCGGTGTTGAATTCGTAGGTGCCGGAGTAGCGCGTCTTGGCGCCGCCCTGGTAGACCGCGCCCAGCGCCAGCCATTTGTAGGGTTCCCACAACACGCCCACGTTGATGGTGGGGTCGAACGGCGCGGTCATTTGCAGGCGCATATTGGCGGCCTGCTTGAATGGATTGACCATGCCTTCCTTGCCGCCGCCGCACAGGCCGAAGCCGAAGGTGTCCAGGATGTTGCCGCCGCTTTCGGGGCACCAGCCCTGCTGCAGCTTGCCGAAGATGCCCAGCAATTCGTTGGGGAAGCGCATATGCGTGTCCACCACGAAGGCCGAGTGCGCGATGGGCACGGCCACGCCGAAGCTCAGCGTGTCCGAATACTTGTAGCCCACCGACGGCGAGGCATACACCAGGCGTTGCAGCTGGATCTGGCGGCCGTCGAAGCGGGCCGGGTCGTTGACGTCCTTGGTGCGGTCTATGCTGATGGCCTGCGCCATGTAGACGCCGGTGCCGAAAGTGAACTTCGATTCCGGCTTGTTGAACGCGAAGCCCATGCCGGGAATGACCACGCCCGGCAGGCGCCAGCCCGGCATGCCGTAGCCGGGAATATACATGGCCTGGCGTACCGGGCCGGTCTTGGCGCCGGCCAGCGGGTCCTGGGTCCAGCCGCCCACGTCGAAGCCGTCCGGCTGGTGGAAGCTGGCGGCGGTGCGGATCGAGGCGCCGAAGGCGTTGTGGCTTTCCATGTCGCCGCGTATGCGCGCCAGGCCGGCGGGATTGAAATGGATGGAGTCGATGCCCGGCGGGTCGGCCGTGACGGCGTTCCCCAGCGCCATGGCGGTGACGCTGGTGGTGAGGTTCTCGACCAGCGCGGCGCGTGCCGGCGTGCCGGCGGCAAAGGTGGCGCAGGCCAGCGCGGCCGCCGCGGCCATGGGAAGCGGCAGCGGGCGCAAGGTGGCGGGGGTGCGGCGCGGCATGTCAGAACGCCAGCGGCAGGTTCATGCCCACCGACAGATTGGGCGAATCGGGCGTGACGCCGATGCCCACCGACAGGTTGACCGTGGTCTTGGGCGACACGCGGTAGCCCAGCCCCAGGTTCAGCATGCCCGACGTCTGCATGCTGGTCTTGGCGTTCAGGCCGTCCGCGAAGCGCAGCTTGGAGCCGGCGGAAATCGCTTCCTGGAAGGAGATGGTGGTGGAGATGCCATAGGACAGGGCATAGGCGAAACCGATGCCGAAGCCCACGCTGTGGCCCGGCGCCACGCGCGTCAGCGTGCGCGTGCCGTTCAGCTGATACAGGTTCTTGGCGGGCAGGCTGGCCGTCACGCTCATGGAGCCGAACAGCGCCACCGGGTCGACGATCTTGTTGATGTTCAGGCCAGCCGAAAAGGCGGTAACGCCGCTGCCGGTGGCCTGGCCGCTGCCGGCGATGATCTTGAACGGGCTGCGGCCGCTGGGCAGGCGCACATTGCCGGTGACGGTCATGTTCGGCTGGTCGCGGCGCGCTTCCATCGGCTGCCAGCGCGCGCCCAGCGCGATGTCGCCGATGGAGTTGGACACGCCGCTGTGGCCCTTGGCTTCGGCATACTTGGAGATCAGCGGCAGCGTGATGTTGCCGGTCAGGTTGTTCAGCAGGCCGTAGTCGGCCGACAGCGTGTTGGTGATGGTGTGCGAGCTGACGTTCTCGATCTCGAACAGCGTGAAGCCGCCGGCGCCGATGTCGGTGACGATCTTTTCCTGCCCGATGTAGCTGTAGTTCAGGTCATAGCTCACCTGCACCTGGCCGCGCCGTATCAGGCTGTATTGCTTGTCGACGGCGGTCAGCGTCTGCTTGAGCAGGGCGCTCTGGTCGCCTTCGCCTTCCTTCTTGGCCAGCGCATCGCGCGCGGCGTCGGCGCTGGCAGGGGAGGTCTGTGCCAGCGCAGGCAGCGCAGCCGACAGGAATGCGGCTGCGAGCATGGCGGGCAGGGTACACACTTTCATGGGCAAGTCCTTAGCTAAGTGGGGGCGTTAATGTCGGTGCATCCAGGTGCCGGATACGCCGGAGTTGAGCGCCCGTTCAAGCAGCTGGGCGCTGTTGTTGATGCCGCCGAGGCGGCCACGGTTGGTAATGCGGTCCATATCGGTCACGCCCAGCTCCTGGTCGCTCAGGGCCAGCTGCGCCAGCGCCGGCTTGTCCTTGGGCGGCGACAGGATGAACAGCGTGTTCTTGTCCCACAGCGTGGCGAATTCCTCGACCGAGAAGGCGATGTTGCCGGCGGACGGATCGGCGATGTAGACCACGCCGTCGCGGATGCCGCGCAGCACCACGAAGTGCTTGGCGCCGGCGTAATCGATCGGTACGATGGCCGGCTCGGTGAGCGCCATCAGGTCCTTCACCTCGGCGCGGAAGCCGGCGCCGCTCACGCCCAGCGAGGCGGCGTAGCGCTTCATGTCCAGCAGCGAGAAGCCGCGCCGCTCGATGATCTTTTCCTTCTCGCCCTTCTCCAGCATGCCTTCCATGGCCTGCTGCTCGTTGACGTCCAGGCCGATGTGGTAGTTCAGGATGGTGACCAGCGCGGCCGAGCCGCAGCTGTAGTCGTAGGCCTGGCGCACGATGTGGCGGTACTTGAGCTGCGAATGCGGCTCCATCGCCACCGGCTGGCTATAGCTGCCGCCGCCCAGCAGCGCCTGCGGCATCTCGTATTGGCCTTGCGGACGGTCTTGCGGTTCGTGGCGCGACATCACGCCGGACCCGCCGATCAGGACGGCCACCACGCCGAGCAATATCATCAGCATGGCTGCACCGGTCCCTGGAGCGTCTGGCGCCCCGATTGCGATTTCTTCATGATTCCCATGTCTCCGTTACGAACGACCGTGCTTATTTTTGACGGTTCGCTGTTTGTCTTTTTTGTAATTTATTAACGCATGAAAGTTCCGCGGCGAGCAGCAAAAAAATTAGATTTGTTCCTCTAGGGTGCAGCGTCGAGCTTGGTGTTAAAGCATGCTAACGCAAGCAACATCGCTACAACACAGCGCTCACTCTGTGTGGCTCTCCAGGCCCTGCGGTTGGCTTTTTCGGTCAACACGTTGCGATGGACCGTTGTGCAGCGCGGCCCATATCATAAATTTAATTAATATTCGCACAATATTAAGAGCACCGCAGTGCATCCATCCCATACCAACCAAAACACTGGAGATACACATGAAACTGATCCAAACCGCTGTTGCAGCTGCCCTGGCTACCCTGGCTTTCTCGGCTTCCGCCATGACCCCGATCCAAGACGCTGAGCTGAGCGCCGTCACCGGCCAGGACGGCGTGTCGATCGCCGCCAACCTGAACGTGAAAATCGATTCCTTCGTCTACACCGACACGGACGCGGTCGACACCACCACCGGCCTGGGCGGCGGTTCGGTAAGCTTCAACGGCATCAAGGTCAACGGCCTGATCGCCGCCAGCATCGACATCCTGTCGAAAGCGTCCTTCCTGCAGGCGGCAGGCGCTGCCGGCGTGACCAACCCGGGCACCTTCTACAGCCCGGCCACCGGCGGCGACGTGGTGCAGATCGCCATCCCGGCCGACGTCCAAGTGGCGGCCGGCAAGCTGCTGAACGTATCGGTCGACGCCATCAAGATGGGCAACAACGCCGCTTCCTACGGTTCGATGGCCATGAACCAGATCGACCTGCGCGGCACCCAAGTCTGGATCTGGGCACACTAATCCCCGGCCATCCCGAGCAGCGGCGGACGCGCTACCCGCATGTCCGTCCGCCTGACCTCACCTTGCAGGAACTCCCATGACTCTCAAGCTCCTGGCGCGCCGCGCCGCTACCTTGCTGTGTTCTCTCGTTGCGCTGCACTGCCACGCGCAGATGCAGCCGCTGACGGAAGACGAGCTGTCGCGCACGCGCGGCCAGGGCCTGATCGCCATGAGCAACACCAGTCTGGGCGGCTATGACTTCTCGCGCATCGCACTCGATGCCGACGTCACGCTCAGCGCCAATTTCCGCAGCATGCGCCTGGGCGAATACAGCTACACGGCGCGCAACGGCCTGGGCGCCGATATCGACATGCCGCTGCTGCAGTTCGGCCGCAGCGACGGCAGCGAAGCGCAGCGCCTGGTGCATATCACCAATCCCTACATGGAGTTCGTCTACAAGCCCGGCGTGGACGGCGGCGCGCGCGAAGTGATCGGCATGCGGCTGGGCTTCGACGGCATCAGCGGCGACGTGGGCCTGAAGCTCAACAGCCTGTCCGGTTCGCTGCGCGTGGCCGCCAATGCGCCCGACGGCAGCGGCCTGCTGCTGGACTCGCGCACCGACGCGCTGGGTGGCAAGCGCTGGGACGGCGCCTGCGCTGCCCCCTGTCTGCCGATGGCGCAGCTGGGCGGCGTGACGGCCGGCGACGCATCCGGCCCGAGCCGCGATTTCTGGATCTCGATTCTGAAAACCGGCGTGCAGTTCGCCGCCCCCGCAGGCGGCACGGCGCCGGACGTGGCGCAAGCCGGCGTGTGGCTGAACTGGCGCGACAAGCTGACCGCGCTGTCCACCAACGGCATCGCGCCGCCCAACCTGCCGAAGGGGCGCTGAATGCTCGCCCTGGGTACCGGCCCGCGCGGCGCCGCCCGTGCTTGCGCGCTGCGGTGGGCAGGGCTGTGGGCAGCGCTGTGTGTGGCGCTGTGCGCCGGCGCCGCGCCCGCACACGCGATGGAGCCGCTGCCCGACGTTGCGCTGTCGGCCGTGCGCGGGCAGGACGGCGTGAGCTTCGACCTGTCCGGCTTCGCCATGAGCGGCGACGTGCGCGTGACCTACACCACGGCCAACGGCGCCAGCATCTACAAGGAAAAGCTGTCCGCATCGCGCAGCGACAGCAGCAACCAGTTCGCCGATCCCTACAAGCTCGACATCGTCTCCGGCGCGCCGGGACTGGCCGACGTGATCCAGCTGGCGTTCCCGTCCAACGCGCTGGGCGAGCAGAAATGGCAGCTGGCCTACGACTGGGGCGTGAATGCCGACGGCATGGCGCTGCACAACGGCAGCGTCGCCATCAGCGACCTGGCCTTGCGCGGCGGCGGCCTGCAATTCTCCACGCCGCAAGGCTACGACGGCATCGCTTTCGGCATGGGGCTGCGCATGGACATCGGCCAGCTCGCGTTCCGGCCCAACGGCCGCACCGACACGGACGAGCAGATGGCCCTGGGCGGCATCCGCATCGGTGCGGTGGACGCCGACGGCAACTTCACCAACCGCCCGTGGCAGCTGGCTGACGTGGCCGCGCAGCCGGGCGTGCTGAATGCGCTGAACGACGAAAGCGGCCCGCGCCTGCACATCGGCATCGGCTGGCCGGACGCGCGCAACGGCAGCGGCGCCGCGCCGGCGGGCGGCCTGCAGATCGACAACATCTCGTTCACGAGTCCCGGCAAGCCGGTGGTGGACCTGGGCTCCTCGCGCATCGGCTCGATGGAAATCCAATACCTCGACATTAAATTCCGCCGATGAAGAACGCCTTATTCCCATTGATGCTGTGCTGCGGCCTGGCGCAAGCCGCGCCGCCATTGCAGGCGCTGGACGACCAGGAGCTGGCGCAGGTATCGGCGCGCGACGGCATCGCGTTCGCGGCGCACATCGTCATCAACGACCCGACGCTGGTGGGCGCGGTGACGGACAGCCGCTTGTCATTGGGATTTGGAGGGGATGGCCCAAACCGCTACGTCGTCATCAAGAACGTGCGCGGCGTGATCGACATGTTCGGCGTCGGCCTGAGTATCGAGCGCAAGCCCGACGGCGGCGACTACGTAGCGCTGACCTTGCCCGGCTACGTCAAGTACACCAACTTCGGCTTCGAATCGCTCAGCGTGCAGAACGACCCGCAAGCGCCGGTGACCAGCAGCATGGGCAGCGTCAACATCAACGGCAGCCTGTGGATGCAGGGCCAGCTGCGCATCTGGGCGCACTAGCCCCAGCTGCCCACAGGCAGCCTGAGCCGCATTCGGGGTCTGACCCCGAATGCGGCTCAGCTTGCTACTTCGGGGGGCTTACTTGCCGCCTTCGTTGGCGTGTTCGCCGAGGATTTGCTTGGCGTAGCGCACGCCGATGCCGTAGGCGGAGTGGGCTTTGAAGATGTCCATGCAGCCGTCGTAGGTTTCGCCGCGCGCCCAGTCGCGCTGCAGTTCGCACATCCATTGCAGCGAGTTGGTCGGCGTGGCGCCGGCCTGGATCATGCGCTGCACGGCGCGCTCGTGCGCTTCCACCGTGGTGTCGCCGCAGGCGTCGGTCGGCACGAAGATTTCGTAGCCTTCAGCCAGCATTTGCAGCGTGGGGAAGGTCACGCATACTTCGGTCCACAGGCCGGCGATGATGACGCGCTTGCGGCCGGTGGCCTTGATCGCTGCCTTGAAGCCCTCGTCTTCCCACGAGTTCATCGAGGTGCGGTCGATCGGTTTCTGGTCCGGGAACACGGACTGGATTTCCGGGATCAGGTGGCCGCTGAAGGTTTCGGAGGCGATGGTGGTGAGGATGGTCGGCACGCCGAACAGCTTGGCGGTCTTGGCCAGGATCTGCGCATTGTGCAAGAGGGCGGTGCGTTCGTGCGACATGGTGCCGAACAGCATTTGCGGCTGGTGGTCGATCAGGGCCAGTACGCAGTCTTGCGGGTTGAGCAGGGTGTTGTAGGACATCGTTCTCTCCTTGAAAAGTAGGGGTGGCAAAGTACGTTCGCACTTTGCCAGCTTTGCCTTGTTCGCACGTCTGCTATAAGGACTGCCCTTGCTCTTGCTTAGGGGAGAGCGCTATTCCTTGCCGATAAACTCGGTGGCGTAGACCAGCGAGGCGATGAGCGGGAAGGCGAGCCCGGTCAGCAGCACGCCGTGCCAGCCGTGATGCGCATACATCCATGCGCCGAGCGAGGAACCGATGGCGCCGCCGCAGAAGAAGATGGCCATGTACAGGCCGTTCAGGCGGCTGCGCACTTCCTCGCCGAGCGCGAAGATGGCGCGCTGGCCGGTGACCAGACTGGCCGAGACGCCTGCGTCCAGCACGATGGAGGCGGCCACCAGCAATGCCAGGTCGAATACGCGCCCGCCGTGCAGCAGCAGCGGCGTGCCGAAGGCGATTACCGCGGCGGCCAGCGCCATGCCGGTGGTGGAGCGGCTCTTGCCGTGGTCGGCGCGGCGGCCGGCGTAGGGCGAGGCGATGGCGCCGGCCACGCCGGCCAGCGCGAAGATGGCGATGCCGGTTTGCGACAGGTTGAAGTAGGGCGTGGACAGCACCAGCGGCACCGTGGTCCAGAACAGGCTGAAGGCGCCGAACATGCAGGCCTGGTAGGCGGCGCGGCGGCGCAGGATGGGCGTGGCCTTGAGCAGCTTCCACAGCGAGGCCAGCAGCGCGCCGTAGCGCATGGCGGACACCGGCTGGCGCTTGGGCAGCTTGTAGTGCAGCAGCACCGCCAGCAGCGCGGTGCCGATGGAGGACAGCACGAAGATCGCGTGCCAGTTCAGCGCGTCGGTCACGAGGCTGGACACGGGCCGCGCCAGCATGATGCCCATCAGCAGGCCGGACACGACCTTGCCCACGGTCTGGCCGCGCGTGTGCGGCGGCGCCAGGTGGGACGCGAACGGCACTACCACTTGCGCGGCCACCGAGCCGAGGCCGATGCACAGCGCGGCGGCCAGGAACAGCCCGGCGTTGCTGGTGCTGGCGGCCACCATCAGCGCGGCCGAGGTGGCGCCCAGGCAGGTGACGATCAGGCGCCGGTTTTCCATCAAGTCGCCCAGCGGCACGATGAAGACCATGCCGAGGCAGTAGCCGATTTGCGTGAGCGTGACGATCAGGCCGGCCGCGCCTGCGGACAGGCCGGTGGCGCGGCTGATGGGGCCGACAAGCGGTTGCGCGTAGTACAGATTAGCGACGATGAGGCCGGTGGCGGTCGCCAGCAGCAGTACCATGCCGCGGGAAATCCCGGGCACGGCGAGGGTTTGGTTGGTGGTCAACGGGGACTCCTGGATGCGTACTACAAGTGCCGCGCCCTGCGTGTGGTAAAAGCGGGCGCAGCCGGACAAACATTGTAGTAGGGAATCCCGATCTCTGCAGGAAGGGGCCGGATATGGGAGGTATATCCGGCACTGCATGAGCTGCGCCTCAAAGCGTGCGCAGGAAGGCGGTGAGGTCGGCTTTTTCTTTGTCGCTGAGCCTGGTTTCCAGGATGAGGTTGAAGAATTCCACCGTGTCTTCCAGGGTCAGCAGGCGGCCGTCGTGCAAGTAGGGCGGGGATTCCTTGATGCCGCGCAGCGGGAAGGTCTTGATGGGACCGTCGGCCGTGGCCATCATGCCGTTGACGATCCGTGGCTTGTAGAAGCGCTCCGCCTTCAGGTTGTGCATCAGGTTGTCGGTGTAATAGGGCGCGGCGTGGCAGGTCGAGCACTGGGCCTTGCCGAAGAACAGCGCCTGGCCGCGCAGCTCGGCTTCGCTGGCTTTTTTCGGGTCGAGTTTGCCGTTGATGCCCAGCTTGGGCGCGGGCGGAAAGTCCAGCAGTTCCTGGAATTCGGCCATGAAGTGCACCTGGCTGCCGCGCTCGAGCGGGTTGATGCCTTTCTTGGTGGCGATCACCGGGTCGCCGTCGAAGTAGGCGGCACGCTGTTCGAACTCGGTGAAGTCTTCCACCGTCTTCAGCGCGCGCTGCGAGCCGAACAGGCGCTGGATGTTCACGCCGCGCAAGGTGGGCGTGTCGATGCGGTGGCGGAAGATCTGCGGGCGGATGTCGCCCACCAGATGGGTGGCGCCGTTGCTGTGGCCGTTGGAGTGGCAGTCCAGGCAGGCCACGCCGCGGCTGGGCCGCTCGGAGCGGCGGTCTTCGGTCTGGTTGAACTGCTGCTGCGGGAAGGGCGTGAGCAGCAGGCGCAGGCCTTCGAGCTGCTTGGGATTGAGCAGGCCGTTGAACATGCCGTGGAAGTTGTCGATGGTGAGCAGCTTGCCGCCGGAGACGTCGCCCAGGTCGGGCCGCGTGGTCAGGAAGATGGGCGCGGGGAACTCGGGCAGGAAATGGTCGGGCAGGTCGAAATCGAGGTCAAAGCGGGCCAGGTCGCGCTGCTCCTGGCGTTTAAGCTCGTCGATTTCAAAGTGCGGGAACAGCATGCCGCCTTCGGCGTGGTTGGGATGGGGCAGCGGCAGGAAGCCGGCCGGGAACAGGTCGCGCGCGCGGATCTCGTCGGGACTCAGTTCGGCCAGGCGCTGCCAGCTGGCGCCGGGCGGCAGCTTGACGCGCACGCCGCTTTGCACCGGCTTGCCGCGGAACATGGTGGCGCCGCTGGGGCGGTTGGCCAGGTCGTAGCGCTGGGCCAGCAGTTCGCGCTGGCGCTGCATCAGCCCTTCGCGCGCGGCCCGCATGCGCGCCAGCGTGACGCTGAAGTCTTCGGTGATGTCCACCTTCATGTAGCTGGTGGGGCGCTCGGCCGGCGGCGTGGGCGAGCCGGGCGGGGTTTGCTGCGCTTCGGGGGCGCGCGCGGCGGCGGCGAAGGCCGCCGCCGCGATGGCGGCTGCGGCGGCCAGGGTGGCGATGCGGATGGCGAAGGCGGCGACGGTGCTGCCCGTGGCGGTGGGTATCTTCATGGCACTCTCCTGCTGCTTGGCCGGGCGAGCTTGCCCTGTTCCAGTTAAGCAGGCAGGAGAGCTACAGCAATGCTTAAGGCGTGCGCGTTTGCGCAGGCTCAATCCGCTTGCGGAGGTCGGCCGTGATCTCGTACGAGCGCAGGCGCTTGCTGTGCTCGAAGATCTGCGAGGTGATCATCAGCTCGTCCGGCTGGGCGGTGTTGATGAAGCCTTGCAGCTGCGTGGCCACTGTCTCCGGCGAGCCGATTGCCGAGCACGACAGCACCGAATCCAGCATGGCGTTTTCCTGCTGGCCCAGGGTCTGGCGGTAGTTCGCCAGCGGCGGCGGCAGCTGCGACGGCCGGCCGGTGCGCAGGTTGACGAAGGCCTGTTGCATGGACGTGGCCAGCAGTTGCGCCTCTTCGTCCGTGTCTGCCGCAAACACGTTAAAGCCGAGCATCACGTAGGGCCGCTCCAGCTGCGCGGACGGCTTGAAATTGGCGCGGTACAGCGCCACCGCCTGCATCATTTGCGCCGGCGCGAAGTGGGAGGCGAACGCATAGGGCAGGCCGAGGTGCGCCGCCAGCTGCGCGCCGAACAGGCTGGACCCCAGTATCCACAGCGGCACCTTGGCGCCCTTGCCGGGTACGGCCAGCACGTGCTGGCGCGGCGCGTCGGACATGTAGTCCTGCAGCTCCAGCACGTCCTGCGGGAATTCGTCCGCGTCCGACGCCAGGCTGCGGCGCAGGGCGCGCGCCGTGGTCTGGTCGGAGCCGGGGGCGCGGCCCAGGCCCAGGTCGATGCGGCCCGGATGCAGCGCTTCGAGCGTGCCGAACTGCTCGGCGATCACCAGCGGCGAATGGTTCGGCAGCATGATGCCGCCGGCGCCTACGCGGATGGTGCTGGTGCCGGCCGCCACGTGCGCCATCACCACCGAGGTGGCGGCGCTGGCGATGCCCGGCATGCCGTGATGTTCCGCCAGCCAGTAGCGGTTGTAGCCCCAGCGTTCGCCGTGCTGCGCCAGGTCGAGCGTGTTGCGCAGCGAGGCGGAGGCATTGCTGCCCTGGGCGATGGGGGAGAGGTCGAGTATGGAAAATGGAGTCATGGCAGGGATATGGCGACGGCAAGCCGGGTTTCAATGAAGGCCCTGACGCGCTCATGGCCTTTCCGCTACACTTGCAAAACCATAACACAGGGGACTGAACAGACGTCATGCTGAAGAAAATTGCCTTGATGACCATGCTGGCGCAAGCCGCGCTCTATCCGAGCGTGCAAGCCGCCGCACTGAGCGATGCCGCCACCGCCACCGCCCGCTACGCCGTAGAAACCTATCCACAGCAAATGACTGCCGCGCTGGCCGCCATGGTCAGCTACAACACGGTGGCCGATCCGGCCATCCCGGCCGACAAGAACCCGCAGCACCTCGGCTTCAAGCAGCTGCTGAAGGAAGAAGCCGCGCGCCTGGGCCTGGACTACCAGGACCACGGCTATGTGGTGGTGATCGGCCTGGGCGACAGTGCCGAGCGCGTCGGCATCATTACGCACGGCGACGTGCAGCCGGTGAATCCGGCCAAGTGGGCCAAGTCGCCCTTTGAACTGGACAGCACCAGCGAGCCGGGCCGCCTGATCGCGCGCGGTTCGGAGGACGACAAGGGGCCGATCGCCACCGCCATGTACGCGATGAGGGCCATCAAGGACCAGAAGGTGGCGCTGAAGAAGCGCCTGGAGCTGTACGTCTACATGGCCGAGGAATCGGACTGGGCGCCGCTGGAAGCCTTCCTGAAGGACCACACCCCGCCGCAGATGAACATCACGCTGGACGCCGAGTATCCGGTGGTGACGGCCGAGAAGGGCTGGGGCGCCGTGAAAGTGACCGTGCCTGCGCTGCCCGCGCCGGCGTCGGCGAAAGGCCCGCTGCTGCGCGAATTCGCCGGCGGCTTCTTCGGCAGCCAGATCCCCGAGGATGCCAGCGCCGTGATCGGCAATGCCACGCCGGCGCTGGAAAAGCAGATCCGCGCGCGCGCCGCCGCGCAGAAGGGCATGCGCTACCAGTACGCGTGGCAGGGCCGCGACCTGAAAATCACCGCGCTGGGCGTGTCGGCGCACTCGTCCAAGCCGGAAGACGGCGTGAACGCCATCAGCATGCTGGCGGACGCGCTCAAGGTGCAGCCCTGGAAAGCCACCGCCGCCGCCGGCATGGTGACCCTGCTGAACGACCTGGTGGGCACCGGCATCCACGGCGAGCGTTTCGGCAAGGTGGCTTACCGTGACGACTTCATGGGGCCGATGACGGTGGCGCCTACCGTGCTCAAGCAAAAGGATGGCGGCATCGAGCTGAACATCAACCTGCGCCGTCCGAAAGGCAAGGCCACGGCGCAGCTGCAGGGCGAATTCCAGCAGGCATTCGACGAGTGGAAGCGCACCCATGTGCCGCAAGCGTCCATCGCCATGCAGATCGGCGAGCCGTGGGTGCAGGCCGATGCGCCGCAGGTGCCGGTGCTGCTGGACGTGTTCTCGCATTACACCGGCATCCAGAATGCCAAACCGATATCGATCGGCGGCGGCACCAACTCGCGCCTGTTCCCGAAAGCGGTGGCCTTCGGTCCCGCCATGCCGGGCACGGCCTACACCGGCCACTCCGAGCACGAGTTCATCACCACCAAACAGTTGCTGCTGAACCTGCAAATGTACACGGCTGTGCTGGTCGAACTGGCACGTTAATCCGCTTTTAGTATCAGCTTGTTATCGGCGCGGCGCACCTTTGTTGGTGCGCCGCATTTTTTTTGCCCGCTACGTGCCGATACGTATTCCCTCGCGGAAAAATAAGCCTTACTATCAGCAGCAATAAGGCTTACTTTCACGCCGCTTCTTACCGAAACCTCATCTTTTCACTTTCACTATTTGGGATGCCGGATCGCCAACGATCCCGGCAAGGGACTTTGCATGCCACGTAAATTATTGTCAGTTTGTGCATTGCTGTTTGCTGTTTGCCAGCCCGCCAGCCAGGCCGCGTTTGCCGCCGACATGGAGCTGAGCGCGCATACCCAGCCGGTGGGCGCCATTGCGGCGTCGGTGGAGGAGGCGGCGCCGCGCCGCGGTGCGCTGTTCAAGGTGCAATATGACGGCCGCACGAGCTATCTGTTCGGCACCGTGCATGCGGGCAAGCAGGGTTTTTTCCCGCTGGAGCCGCAGGTGACGCGCGCGCTGGCCGATTCGAATGCGCTGGTGCTGGAACTGGACGTGCGCGCCAGCGAACCGTTCCAGCAGGCGCTGGCGGCGCACGGCCGCTATCCGAAAGGCGATTCGATCCGCCACCATCTGTCGCGCGACACGCTGGCCTTGCTGCAGCAGGCCTTGGCGCGCGCCGGCATGTCGCTGGACAACCTGGAGCAATACCGCCCCTGGCTGCTGGCCAACCTGCTGATCGGCGCGGAAATCGAACGCAACGGCTATACACGCAGCCAGGGCGTGGAGCAGTTCCTGCTGAAGGAAGCCGCGCAGCATGACAAGCCGCTGCGCGAACTGGAGAGCGCCGATTACCAGCTGGGCCTGTTCGCTTCCATGAACGATGCGCAGCAGGAAACGTATCTGCGCGAAAACCTGGCCGAGTTGGCCAGCGGCGTGTCGCTGAAAAAGACCGCCGGCCTGATTGACGCCTGGAGCAAGGCAGACGCGCCCGGCATCAACGCGGCCTGGCAATCCATGGTCAGCGGCGACAGCGTGTCCGCCGCATTCATGGACCGTACCCTGCTGGGCAAGCGCAACCCCGAGATGGCCGCGTCGATCGAGCACATCATGAAGGCGGACCAGACCGCGTTCGTCGGCGTCGGCTTGCTGCATCTGCTGGGCGAGCAGGGCGTGCCCGAACTGCTGCGCCAGCGCGGCTACCAGGTTGAGCAGATCTACTGAAGCGCCGCTATTCGCGCGTCACGCTGCCGTTGGCGTAGCGCACACGGTCCCCGGTCTTGTAGCTGGGCATGCTTTCCGATACCACGGTTTGTGTGGTGCCGTCGTCCAGGCGCAGCGTGACGCGGTAGACCTTGTCGGTGGGCGAACCCATGCTGCCGCCCGCTGCTGCGGCGCCGGCGGACAAGCCCATGGATGTGGCGTCCTGCCGCGTGATCTGGTCTATGGTCTGGACCACGCCGCTTGCGCTGCCGGTTTGCGCCATGCTGCTCCCGGTGCTGCGGCTGTCCTGCGAGCTTGCGCTGGCCGTGGTGCCGGTGCTGCCCATACTGCTGCTGGTGGTGGTACTGCCCAAGCTGCTGCCGGTGCTGCCCATGCTGCTGCTGCCGCTGCTACTGCCCATGCTGGTGCCGCTGTCACTTGCCATTGATGCGCTGCGATCCGAGGCGCAGCCGGCCAGCGCGATCAGGGCGCAAGCCACTACAGTGATTTTTGTCTTCATGATGGTCTCCGTTAAACGAGCGTGCGCTCGAATAGTTTGGAGTTCCTATTATTCCAGCGGTTCCGGCCGAAGCGCGCACCCTTGATGCATATCAAATTATGGCCCCGAATGCATGGCCATAATTGCGTGTCAGAAACTCATAGGAAAAGGCTATGTTTAAACGCAGGACGGACAGGGTGATCGAGGATTTGGTTGCAGCTACCTGCGGGCTGCAGTCGGAAATGCGCCAGCGCCACGTGTACGCGCAGGCGCTGCAAGGGCTGGTGCGCCTGGCGAAAGCCGAGCAACTGCTGGAAATGCGGCTGGACGTGGAGCGGGCGGCGGGCAGCCTGGCGTGCGCCAGCCGCAAGCGGCAGACCCGCGCCATCCTGCGCAAGATAGGCATGGATGTGAGGAGCCGGCAGCGCGAGCTGGAATTCGGCCAGCAGTGCCCGGAACGGAAAGACGAGCCGGGCTAGGCCGCGACCTTGTTGCGGCTCCACAGCAGCCACATGATGCTGGCAGTGACGAGGGCGGCGGAGGTGTCCACCGCCCAGTCCGATACCGCGCCATGGCGGTAGGGCAGGAAGCTCTGCACGAGTTCGTCGAGCGCGCCCATGGCCATGATGGTCAGCACCGCCTTGGTGGCGCGCACCGCCGCGCTGCCGCTACTGCCGGTAAACAACAAAAAGGTCAGGCCGGCATAGGCGCAGGAATGCAGCACCAGGCCGGAAGCCACCGCGCCGATGTCGCTGCGCGCGCCGGGGATGGAGCCGAGCACCAATATCATCAGGTACAGCACCAGCGCCGCGCGGTAGCGCAAGTTGGCGTGGGCGGAGGTGAGGACAACTTGCTGAAGTAGGGAACGCATGGCGCAAGGATAGCACGGGGCAAAAAAAATGCCCGCTGATTAAAGCGGGCCGAAAAACCCATATCCGGGTCAAGAGAGCAGAGAATTCGGGTGGTGCGCGCTGGGCGCACCGTTCTGCTTGCCACGCATATCGGTTGCATGTGCAGCAGATGAAGCAACTTTACATGCTCCATATGACGCCACCATGACATATCTCAAGTGGGCAGCAAAAATTTTGAGCAAAAAAAAAGCCCGCTGGTGAAAGCGGGCTTAAAACTATTATCTTGGAGGAGAATAGTGGAGACAGGTGTAATTATGCTGCGCCGCCGCATATATGTCTAATTTTCGTTTTCGATAACAGACATAAGTTTTCTATATAACTCACTCCTTGACAGGCACCGTGTAGTTCAGCGCCAGACGGCCGCCGTCCACGTACAGCGTCTGGCCCGTCATGTAGCTGGCGTCGTCGCTGGCCAGGAAGGCGGCGATGGACGCCACTTCCTCCGGCTCGCCGCAGCGGCCCATCGGCGTGCGCGACAGGATGGTGTGGCGCGCCTCCGGGCTGCCCAGCACGGCTTTCTTGGCCAGTTCGGTCAGGATGGTGCCGGGGCCGATGCCGTTCACGCGGATGCCGTGCTGGGCCAGGTTCAGCGCCATCACCTTGGTCAGCTGGTTGATGCCGCCCTTGGACACCACGTAAGGCACCTGGTCGGGAATGGCCAGCTCCGAGTTCACGCTGGACATATTGATGATGCAGCCGCTGTGCTGCTTGACCATCTGGCGTGCCACGGCCTGGCTGCACAGGAACATCGATTTCAGGTTGATGCGCATCACGCGGTCGAAATCGTCCTCGGTCAGGTCGAGGAAATCGGCCTTGTGGGTCACGCCGGCGTTGTTGATCAGGATGTCGATGCGGCCGAACACGGCGACGGTTTCGGCCACCAGCGCATCCACGTCGGCCTTCTGGCTCACGTCGGCGGTGTAGAAGCGGGCCGCGTCGCCCAGCGCCTCGGCGGCCTGCACGCCTTCCGGCTTGATGTCCACCAGCATGACCTTGGCGCCCTCGGCGATCAGCCGCTGCGCGCAGGCGAGGCCGATGCCCTGGGTGGCGCCGGTGACGATGGCTACTTTTTGGGATAGTTTCATATCTGCTTCCTGTGTCGATGATGGACGAATTTTACTCCGCGCTATAATGGCGGGTTTGCATTTTAATTGGAGGGGTCGCCGTGAATTTCATTAACAAGCTCAATGCCGCATGGACGGCCAACGACTCCCTGCTGTGCGTCGGCCTCGATCCCGACATGGACAAGCTGCCGGCCCAGTTCCGGCAAGACCCGAACGGCATCTTCAATTTCTGCAAAGAGATCATCGACGCGACGGCCGACCTGGCCTGCTCCTTCAAGCCGCAGATCGCCTATTTCGCCGCGCTGAGCGCGGAACGCCAGCTGGAAGACATCTGCGCCTACGCGCGCGCGCACTACCCGCACATCCCGCTGATCCTGGACTCCAAGCGCGGCGACATCGGCGCCACGGCGCGCCAGTACGCGCGCGAAGCCTACGACCGCTACGGCGCGGACGCGGTGACGGTGAGCCCCTACATGGGTTCGGATTCGGTGGAGCCGTACATGGAGTGGGCGGACCGGGGCGTCATCATCCTGTGCCGCACGTCGAACGCGGGCGGGTCGGACCTGCAGTTCCTGAACGTGGACGGCAAGCCGCTGTACCAGCACGTGGCGCGCCTGGTGGCGGAGAAGTGGAACGCCAACGGCCAGTGCGCGCTGGTGGTGGGTGCCACCTTCCCTGAAGAGCTGGCGCAGGTGCGCGCGATCATCGGCGACATGCCGCTGCTGGTGCCGGGCGTCGGCGCGCAGGGCGGCGACGTGGCCGCGACCGTGAAGGCGGGGCGCACCGCGAACGGCACCGGCATGATGATCAATTCCTCGCGCGCCATTTTGTATGCGGCGCAGCAGCCGGGTGAGGATTTCGCCATGGCCGCGCGCCGCGTGGCGCAGGAAACCCGCGACGCGATCAACGCGCATCGCGCGGGCTGAGCATTGGCGGGTTACGCGGCTGCGCCGCTAACCCGCCCTACGGCCGAAGCATAGCCGCGGGGGCGCATCGCGCCGTAACCCGCCGGGGCCGTCAATAGCGCTGCGGCGCCACCATCTCCGCGTAATCGTAGAGCGCGCCGAGGATTTCCTCGCTGCGCTCGTCTGCGGTTTCGGACAGATGGTCGATCTCGCCGAACAGCTGCTCCACCGTCCGCGCCCCCGCCGCGCCGTCGAACAGGCGCGCGGCGCGGTGCGCTTCCCAGTGCTCGGCTTCCTGCTCGCTCAGGGTCTGCGGGAAGTTGCGCGCGCGGTAGCGGAACACCAGCTCGCCCAGGCGCTGGTCGTCGAACGGCGGCGTCATCATGGCCAGCTTGGCTGGCGATTCCTTGCGCATCGCGTCCAGCAGGCGACGGTCGTCCTTGCCGACAAAGCCCCCGTACAGATCCTCGTCCACATCGGTTTCCTCGGCCGCGCCCGGGCGGTGGTAGACCTGCGCCCACAGCGCGCCCAGGTCCGGCCCGGCCGCCGCCGTCTGCGCGTTGCGCCTGGCCGCTTCCACGTCGATGCCCCAGCGCGCCGCCATGGCCGGCGACAGGGTCTTCAGGTTGGACACCAGCATGGGCGACTTGTTCAGGTGCACGCTCTTGATCGGCAGGCGCGTCACGCCTTCCGGCAGCTCGCTGCTGCGGGTAAACATGCGCAGGCGCACCGTGTCCGCGTCCAGTCCGTACAGCTCGCTCGGGTCGTAGGCGCAGTCCCAGACGATGATTTCGTTTTTGTTGGTCGGGTGCGTGCCCAGCGGCCACACCAGGCCGATGCAGCCGCGCTCGGCAGGGAACATGCCGGACACGTGCAGGAAAGGCTGGCGCAAGTGCGGCAGCAGATGCATGCCGATCTCGTCGGCCACGCGGTCCTTCTTGTGCAGCGCGAAGCAGAAGTCCCACAGCTTGGGCTGCTTCTGCTTGATCAGGCGCGCCAGCGCGATGGTGGCGCGCACGTCCGACAGCGCATCGTGCGCGGACTCGTGCAGCAGGCCGTTGGCGGCCGCCAGGTGCTCCAGGCGGAAGCTGGGCTTGCCATCTTCGCGGGTCGGCCACTCGATGCCTTCCGGGCGCAGCGCATAGGTCATGCGCACCACGTCCAGCAAGTCCCAGCGGCCGCACTGGTTCTGCCATTCGCGCGCATACGGGTCGATCAGGTTGCGCCAGAACAGGAAGCGTGTCACTTCATCATCGAAACGGATGGTGTTGTAGCCCACGCCCACGGTGCCGGGCTGGGAGAAGGCCTGCTCGATGGTGGCGGCGAACTTGTGCTCCGGCACGCCCCATTCCAGGCATTGCTGCGGCGTGATGCCGGTGATCAGGCAGGACACCGGGTCCGGCAGGAAGTCGGGCGCCGGCTGGCAGTACAGCATGATAGGCTCGCCTATCTCGTTCAGGTCGGCATCGGTGCGGATGGCGGCAAACTGGGCTGGGCGGTCGCGGCGCGGCTGCGCGCCGAAGGTTTCATAGTCATGCCAAAGGAAAGTTTGCTGGCTCATGGATTCGTTCTATTTGTCGGAGGTACGGCTACAGTTCGCCGCTTTCTGGCCGATATGATAAAGGGGAATGGCGCAAACAAGGAGAGTGATTATGGTAAATCCCACTTCGTTGAAGTCCGGCGGCAAAGTTGCCGAGCTGCCCGGCGCGGACGACACGGCGCGCAGCGGGGCGGTGGCCGCGCCGCCGCGCGTGCAGGCCAGGCAGCAGCTCAACACGGCGATCGTGCAGGCGTCCATGTCGGTGGCCATCAGTTCCGGCAACGAACCGCTGGCGCTGCTGTACAAATCGGCGCTGACCGGCATCAACGAGGCGCTGGCGCCGGATTTCGGGCCGAATGCCATCGAGAACGCCACGGGGCAGGACAACTCGCCGGAAGGCACGGCGGGCCGCATCGTGTCGCTCAGCACGGCGTTTTTCGATGCCTTCAAGGCGCAGAACAAGGGCATGGACGACGAGGCCGTGCTGCAGAAGTTCATGGATACCATCCAGGGCGGCGTCGACCAGGGCTTCAAGGAAGCGCGCGGCATCCTGGACGGCTTGCAGGTGCTGAAGGGCGATATTTCAAGCAATATCGACAAGACGTACGAGCTGGTGCGGCAGGGGCTGCAGGATTTCGCGGCCGGCAAGCGCGCCGGTGAGGCGCCGGCTGCCGGTGGCGGGTAGGGCGGGTTAGCGCAGCGTAACCCGCCAGCGTGGCCGGCGGCTCCGGCGGGTTACGCTACGCTAACCCGCCCTACGAAAACAGCGATTCCTGCACCGCCACCTGGTTGCGGCCGCCGTCCTTGGCGCGGTACAGCGCTGCGTCGGCGGTGGCGATCAGGCCATGGTCGTCCTGGCCCGGCAGCAGGCTGGCCACGCCCAGCGACGCGGTCAGGTGCGGCAGCGGCACGCGCATGTCGCGGAACACCACCGCCTGGCGGATGCGTTCGCACAGCCGTTCGGCCACCACCACGGCCACCTTGTCGCTGGTGTCCGGCAGCAGCACCATCAATTCCTCGCCGCCGTAGCGCACCGCGCAATCGGACGGCCGCAGCGCGCCGCTCAGCACTTGCGCGGCAGCGCGCAGCGCCTGGTCGCCGGCCAGGTGGCCATGGCTGTCGTTGAACTGCTTGAAGTGGTCCAGGTCGATCATGATCAGCGACAGCGGCTTGCCGGCGCCGTGCGCGCTGGCCACCATCTCCGGCAGCAGGTCGTTCAGCCAGGCGCGGTTGTACAGGCCGGTGAGGCCATCTATCATCGACATCTGGCGGTAGAACTCGCCCAGCTTCTGGCGCCGGCGCAGCTGCGCGTTGGCGGCGCGGATGCGGAAAGACAGCAGGCGCAGCAGGTTGCGCGCCACGCCGTTCGATTCGTCGATCAGGCGCCACACGATTTCGGCCTCCACCACTACCAGCTCGCTGGTCTCCAGCGCGGTCATGGCCGACAGGTTGGCTTCCTCGTCCAGCACCGACTGTTCGCCCACGCTCTCGCCCGGCAGCACCTTGCTGACGGTGCCGTCGGCCATGCCGGTGCGGGTGTCGGCCGTCACCGACAGCGCCCCGCTGAGCACGATGTACAGGCGCGCGCGGCTGGTGTCGGCCACCGATTCGCCCTGCTGCAACTGCACCACGGGGCAGTGCGCCAGCGAGCGCGCCGCCAGCGCGGCGTCGGAATCGCGGAACAGCTGCAAGTCCTCGATCCGGTAGGTGGATGCGCCAAAAGTGCTGATCTGCTTCAAGATAAAGTCCGAAGAAAAATATTGGATACTGTCAGGCAAATCATAGCGCAAACCGTGCCGCCGCTAGCGTTGCCGCACCGCTTTGTGTTTCAATACCGCGACGAACCACGCCTAGATTGCCTGATGATTTATACCGACGCCCTGGGACAGCCGCATCCCGCCGATCCCGCCGCCCGCATCGTCTCGCTGGTGCCGTCCATTACCGAGCTGCTGTGCGAGCTCGGGCTGGCCGGGCAACTGGTGGGCCGTACCGGATTCTGCATCCACCCGGCCGACACGGTGCGCGCGATTGCCAAGGTGGGCGGTACCAAGGACGTGAACCTGGAGAAAATCCGCAAGCTCGCGCCCACCCACGTTATTGTCAATATCGACGAGAACGAGAAGCCGACCGCCGACGCGCTGGCTGAGTTCGTGCCGCACGTGGTGGTGACGCATCCGCTGGCGCCGCGCGACAACCTGGCGCTGGCGCGGCTGATGGGCGGCATCTTCTGCGCGCAGGACAAGGCCGAAGCCTGGTGCGCGGCGTTCGAGGCCGAATACGCGCAGCTGCAATCGATGCCGAAGCCGCCGCCGCAGACCGTGCTGTACTGCATCTGGCAAGACCCGTGGATGAGCATATCCGCCGACACCTACATCGCGCGCATGCTGGCCGAGATCGGCTGGCGCGTGCCGCAGCTGGGCACGGAGCGCTATCCGCGCTTCGACTGGACGCCGGCACTGCTGGCGCAGATCGACCAGGTGCTGCTGTCGTCCGAGCCCTACCGTTTCACGGAGGCGCACGTGGACGCGCTGGAACGCCAGATCGGCAAGCCGGTGCAACTGGTGGATGGGGAGATGATGTCGTGGTACGGCAGCCGCGCGCTGCAGGGGCTGGCTTACCTGCGCCGGCTGACGCAGCCCTAGTCATCCAGGGCTGGCTGGCCGGCGGCCTGTGGTGGAATTATTCGGTGGTTTCTTCGTCGGCTGCTTCCGACACGGCTTGCGACAGCGGCACGTTGCGCTTGTCGTACAGGCGGCCCAGGGCGCTGTCGATGGCGCGCTTCAGTTTGTCGGCGGCGCCGCTGATGGCTTGATGCAGGGTGGCGGCATGGTCGCTGACCGCGATGGGCTGGTAGCCGGTGACGCGGGCTTCCATGAGGCAACGATTGTCGCCGTCGACCGATTTCTGGCTGTTGTTGTCGCTCAGGTGGACTTCGACGCGGGTAATGTGCTCGGCAAAGCGGCTGATGGCTGCGGTGACGACGGTTTGTACATGGTCATCCAGGCCCGCATGACGTTCGATGGTCTTATCGGTGTTGACTTTGATCTGCATATACTGCTCCCGTTTGTTCATCAAAGCGTACCCGTGTGAAGGGGACGCGAGACCATCTTACTCCTTTTGGCGCGGCTTGCTAGTCCATTGCCGCAAGGAACATATTTATTTTCAGTTATTCATCAAGCCTGCTGCAATATTGACGGACAGCCCCAATATGAAGAGGTTGAAGAAGAAGCTCAGCACCGACTGGCCCAGCACCAGCTTGCGCAGCCCGGCGCTGCGCACCGCCACGTCCGAGGTCTGCGCGGCCACCGCGATGGTGAAGGAGAAGTACAGGAAGTCCCAGTAGTCGGGTTCGTGGTGCTCGCCGGGAAATTGCAGCGGGCGGGCGTTGGGCGTGGTCTTGTAGTACAGGTGGGCGTAGTGGAAGCAGAACAGGGTGCCGAGCAGGAACCAGGAGCCGATCAGCGTCAGGCCCACCAGCGCGTACTCCAGCAGGTGTTCCTTGAGCGGCTGGCCGTGCAGCACCGCCAGTTCGGACACGATGGCCATCAGGCTGATCACCGCCGCAACGCACAGCACGGCCAGGATCATGGGGCCGCGCTCGTCTTCGGCGGCGGCCACGCGCTTGACCTTGCGGTGGTCGGCCCGCATCATCATCCAGCCCATGGTGAGCAGGTAGGCCCACACCGCCGCGTCCCAGCCGGCCAGGATGCGCGTCACCAGGCGCCAGCTCTCGGGCAGGAAGGGGCCGGTCAGCGCGCCCAGCGCGATGGCGACGGCGAGGTGGGGGCGGCGGTGTATCAGGTCCGGGAATATTTTCATCCGGACATCATATCAAGCGGCTTGGGCTTGCGCCTCGCGTTCTGCGTGCGGGAAACGGTCCATGCGCGACAGCACCGGGAACAGCACCGTCCACAGGCCGGTGACGGCCAGCGTGGCGGCGCCGCCGAACACCACCGCGCGCGTCAGGCCGAACCAGCCGGCCGTGACGCCGGACTCGAACTCGCCCAGCTCGTTGGAGGCGCCGATGAACACCGCGTTGACGGCGCTCACGCGGCCGCGGATCGCATCCGGCGTTTCATACTGCACCAGCAGGTGGCGCACGTAGACGCTGATCATGTCGCCCGCGCCCATGAGCAGCAAGGCCAGCAGTGCGAGCACAAAGCTGGTGGTCGAACCCAGCAGCACGGTGCAGGCGCCGAACAGCGCCACGCCGCCGAACATCCACAAGCCGACGCGGCGCGTGATGGGGAAAAACGCCAGCGCCACCGAGCACAGCGCGGCACCCACGCCGGGCGCGGTGCGCAGCAGGCCCAGGCCGCTCGGGCCGACATGCAGCACGTCCGCCGCCAGCGCCGGCAGCAGGGCGGTGGCGCCGCCGAACAGCACCGCGAACAGGTCCAGCGACATGGCGCCCAGCACCACCGGGCGCGACAGCACAAAGCGCAAGCCTTCCAGCACGCTGTGCCAGCTGGCCGGCTCCTTGTTCACCGCCTGCGGGGCGGCCTTGGTCATGCACATCAGTGCCACCGCCACCACCAGCAGCGCGGACGCGGCCAGGAACACCGTGGTGGCGCCGTAGAAATACAGCAGGCCGCCCAGCGTGGGACCGAGGATGACGGCGATATGGAACGTGGACGAACTGAGCGCGACGGCCTTGCTGAAGTCCTCGGCCGGCACCATGTTCACCAGCACCGCCTGCGTGGCCGGCATCATGAAAGCGCGCGCGCTGCCGAACAGCGTCAGGATGAGGAACACCGGCCAGACGATGCCCAGCCCGGTCAGCGTGAAGCCCAGCAGCAGCAAGCCGCACAGCAGCTGCGCGGCCAGGCAGAAGGCGATGATGTTGCGGCGGTTGTAGCGGTCCGCCACGTGGCCGGCCGGCAGGATCAGCAGCAGGAAGGGCGCGAACTGCGCCAGGCCGATCAGGCCCAGGTCATACAGGTTGCCGGTCAGCGCGTAGACATGCCAGCCGATGGCCACGTGCTGCATCTGCACGGCCAGCGTGCCGAGCACGCGCGCGGACAGGTAAAAAGCGAAATTGCGGTGCTTGAGGACGGAAAAACCGTTGGCTGCGGAGGAAGACATGGGAGCGATGACAGGCTGGCGTAGCCCGTCATTGTGCCAGATGTCAGACCACCCCGCTTGCCGTCAGCCGGCCTGAGCCGCATTCGGGGTCTGACCCCGAATGCGGCTCAGCTTGCTAAGGGTTGGCGAGGTCGGCTTCGGAGGTGAAGGCGTCGGCGTAGAATTCGTCGGCCGGCAGGCCGCATTGGGCGACGAAGTCGCGCTTGGCGGATTCGACCATGATGGGGGCGCCGCAGGCGTAGACCTGGTGGCCGGACAGGTCGGGCAGGTCGGCCATCACGGCCTGGTGCACGAAGCCGCTGCGGCCGCTCCAGTTGTCTTCCGCTTCGGCGTTCGAGACCACCGGCACGTACTGGAAGTTGGGCAGCCTGGCGGCCCATTCGCGGCACAGCGCGTCCATGTACAGGTCTTGCGGGCGGCGGCCGCCCCAGTACAGCGCCATCTTGCGCGTGGAGCCGGTCTGCACCAGGTGCTCGACGATGGCCTTGATCGGCGCGAAGCCGGTGCCCGAGGCCAGCAGCACCATGGGCTTGTCGCTGTCGTCGCGCACGAAGAAGGTGCCCAGCGGGCCTTCGAAGCGCAGGATGTCGCGCTCTTTCATGGTGCTGAAGACCTGGTCGGTGAACAGGCCGCCCGGCATGTGGCGGATGTGCAGCGTGATGGGGCCGTTGTCCGGTGCGGTGGCCACACTGTAGCTGCGGCGCTTGCCGTCGCGCAGCAGGAATTCGATGTACTGGCCGGCGCGGAATTGCAGCGTTTCATTGGCCGGCAGCTGCAGCGAGATCACCACCACGTCCGGCGCCACTTTTTCGATGGTGGAGACGCGCGACGGCATTTTCTTGACCGGGTAGTCGCCGCTGCCGGCCACTTCGCGCGCTTCGATCACCAGGTCGGCCTGCGGGATGGCGCAGCAGAACAGCGACATGCCGGCCGCTTCTTCTTCCGGCGTGAGCGCGCGCACCTGGTGCGGCTTGTGCGTCACGCTGCCGGCAATGACCTTGCCCTTGCACGAGCTGCAGGCGCCGTTCTTGCAGCCGTACGGCAGCCCGACGCCGGCGCGCATGGCTGCCGCGAGGACGGTTTCGTCCGCGTCGCAGGCGAATTGGTGGCCGCTGGGCTGAACAGTAATCTGGAAAGTCATACAATCCTTCAAATGAATATCTTGGAAACCAATATCTTGCACACTAAAAAAATCTCCCGCCCGCGCCTGCTGGTGCTCGGCTGCGGCGACGTCGGCATGCGCTTGCTGCCCTTGCTGCGCGCGCAGTACCGCATTTTCGCTGTCACCAGCCAGCCGGAGCGCCGCGCGGAATTGCGCGCGGCCGGCGCCGTGCCCGTGGTGGCCGACCTGGACGACCCGGCCAGTTTGCGCCGCCTGAAAGGCCTGGCCGATACCGTGGTGCACTTGGCGCCGCCGCCGGCCGAGGGCAAGCTGGACCGCCGCAGCCGCCGCGTGGCCGCCATTTTACCCGAGGGCGGGCGCGTGGTTTACATTAGCACCACCGGCGTTTACGGGGATTGCGGCGGCGCGTGGTTCGACGAAAGCCGGCCGGTGGCGCCGCACAACGCGCGCGCGCTGCGCCGCGTGGACGCCGAGCAGGTGCTGCGGCGCTGGGCCGTGCGCAGCGGCGGCACCCTGTCCATCCTGCGCGTGCCCGGCATTTACGCGGCCGACCGGCTGCCGCTCAAGCGCCTGGAACTGGGCACGCCGGCGCTGCTGGAGCGCGACGACGTGTATACCAACCACATCCACGCGGACGACCTGGCCCGCATCATCGTGCGCGCGCTCAGCAAGGGCAGGGCGAACCGCGTCTACCACGCGGTGGACGACAGCGACATGAAAATGGCCGAGTACTTCGACGCCGTGGCGGACGCCTTCGACCTGCCGCGTCCGCCGCGCCTGCCGCGCGCGGAGCTGGCGGCGGTGGTCACGCCGGCCTTGCTGTCGTTCATGTCGGAGTCGCGCCGCATGCGCAACACGCGGCTGAAAAGCGAACTGGGCGTTCGTTTGCGCTATGCGCGCGTTGTGGACTGCCTACAACAGCTGCGCACCGCAGGCGCCCACTGAAAGGCAGGTGTAAGCAAAAAAGCACATAATAAATAAACAAGGTTGCCAGGAGACGCCATGCAAGCCAGTCCGCATCCCAGCAAGGAACAAGTACGTGCTTACATGCTGCAGCGTTGCCAGGCGGGGCTGCCGCCGCCGGCGCCGGATGAAATCCGCCGCCAGCTTGGCTGGCGTTGGCAATGCGATAACGGTAGCGCCTGCCTCGTTTTTCCCTCCCCGCAGTTCTCCCTCGTTCTCCCCGGTAGTCTGGCCCAGCTCAGCGCCCTGCTGACCATGGAATGGCTGTTCCTGGCGGCCGGCTACAGCGTTGCACATTGACTATGTCTTTCCCGGAATAACCCTTTAACATTTCCTAGCACATCATACGGTGAAGAAATCTATCTAATTCTCACTTTTTTCGTGCTGGATTGGCCTTTGGGCAATAAAAACGTGTATCATACGGTTCAGATGCTATAAAACATAGCAAACGACCTATGTACGCTAGTGTCATTCCTGTACTTTTCCGGTAAATATTTTGTCAATGTGTCGTTTTTTTTCCAAGAAGACGACCCGAACCTGAACGAATCCGATGACGTCTCTTAAAGAAATTACTGCTTCGGCAACTTACAACCCGAACCGAGTCCTGGATGCAATTATCGAAAAATTGCAGCTCAAGAACGACGCGGCACTGTCGCGCGCGCTCGAGGTGGCTCCTCCCGTGATCAGCAAGATCCGCCATAACACGCTGCCTATCGGCGCCACCATCCTGATCCGCATGCATGAAATCAGCGATTTCAGCATCCGCGAACTGCGCGAGATGATGGCTGCCTGATCCGGCTTACGCGAAAAGCAATGGCCCCCGCCTGTCGCCAGGAGGGGGGCCATTTTCGTTTGCGGACCGGGTGTTACGCTTCAGGCGTAATGCGCGGGCGGACCGTGTACATCGCCGACTGGGCCGCCTGCTGGGCCTGCGCCGGCTGCTGCGCAGCGCCGGAATACGCTACCTGCGCGCCGGAGTAGGCAGTCTTGCCGGCCGTGGCGCCTGAGTAGGCGGTTTTGGCCTGCACGGCGGCGCCGGAGTAGGCGACCGCCGCGCCTGAATAGGCGGTCTTGGCTTGCTGGGTGGCAGCGCCCGAGTAGGCGACGGCTGCACCCGAGTAGGCGGTCTTGGCTTGCTGGGTGGCAGCGCCCGAGTACGCCACGGCTGCACCCGAGTAGGCGGTTCTGGCTTGCTGGGTGGCGGCGCCCGAGTAGGCCACGCTGGCTCCGGAGTAGGCGGTCTTGCCGGCGGCTGCGCCGGAGTAGGCCGTTTGCGCCGCTTTTGCCGTGGCGCCCGAATACGCTACGGTGCTGGCGCCCGAGTAGGCGGTGTCGGCCCGCAGGTAGTCTTCGCCGAAGGTGGCTTCATACAGTTCCTTCATGCGCTCGCCGACGCGGTGGTGCGCTTCCACGTCGTCCTCGCCGCGCAGGCCGATATAGGGGAAGTGGTGCAGGAAGTAGCCGAACACGGCCTGGCAGTCGACCGCGTACTTCATCGTGTCCAGGATGTGGTAGTGCCAGAAGGTGTCCACGTCCATCAGCGGCGCGGTCTGCTCCTGCGGGAAAGTCTTCATCAGGTACAGGAAGCGGCGGTATTCGAATTCCACGGCGTTGGCTTTTTGCAGCGACCAGCCTTCGCCGGATTCTTCGTGCATCAGCTTGACTTTGATAGGCTCCAGATCGAGGTCGGCAATGGCTTGGAAGCTTTCAGCAGAAATCATGAGTGACATCCCTTTATTGAGAGGCATAAGTTGGATAGAGGCACGCGTTGTGTCTGGGCCGGAGCGGCGAGCGCTTGATCGTTCGGAGTTGGGAACGAGTGTTGATGTGGGTCAACGAGTCCAAGTATATGCAAGTTAGTGCTGAATGCAAGTCATGTTTTTCTATCGTGCACGGCATTAGCGATACAAGGAAGCAGAGGCCATGGCGGCCTCTGTATCACTAGCAAAATGCAAGTAAATCAAATACTTGCAGCAAGGCGGGGACGTTCCGTATAGAACTCGGCGGCCGCGCCGGCGGCTACGCCGGAGAACGCGGTGCGGTTGGCGGCGGCGGAGAACGCGGACTGCGCCGCGACCCCGGAAAAGGCGGTTTTCGCCGCCACGCCGGAAAATGCCGTCTTGGCGGCCACGCCGGAGAAGGCGGTCTTGGCGGCGACGCCCGAGAAGGCCGTCGTTCCCACGCTCGCCACGCCGGAGAACGCAGCCTGGTTGGCCGCGCCGCGCGCATACTCTTCGCCGAAGGTGGTTTCGTACAGTTCCTTCATGCGCTGGCCGACGCGCTGGTGGGCCGCCTCGTCATCCTCGCCGCGCAGGCCGATGTAGGGGAAGTGGTGCAGGAAGTAGCCGAACACCGCTTCGCAGTCTGCCGCGTACTTCATGGTGTCCAGGATGTGGTAGTGCCAGAAGGTGTCGACGTCGACCAGCGGGGCGGTCTGCTCGTGGGGAAATTTCTTCATCAGGAGCAGGAAGCGGCGGTATTCAAACTCGATGGCGTTGGCGCGTTCCAGCGTCCAGCCCTCGCCGGATTCCTCGTGCATCAGCTTGACCTTGATCGGTTCCAGGTCCAGGTCGGCAATCGCCTTGAAGTCGTCGTTCGAATTCATGTGTTCGTTCCTTTCAAAAGTGGAAGGGGTGTTGCAGGAACGATTGTTGACTGGCTGCACGGTGTTGCATTTGAGAATACGCAAACTTTGGTGAGGAAATTCCTATTCGCAACGGTCATGTCCTAGACGAACTGTCAGATAGTTCCGAGCCGGCGGGTGAAGGAGGACGGGGCATGGTTGACCGGTACGGTGACCAGGATGGTAGTGCCGGCGTTGGGCGCGCCGGTGATGGTGCAGGTGCCGCCGAGGATGCTCACGCGTTCCTCGATGCCCACCAGGCCGAAGGAGCCGAACTTGTTGCGGGAGCGGTCATGCAGGCCGACGCCGTTGTCGCTGATGCTCATGCTGAGCACGCCGTCCTGGCGCCGCAGTTCCACCCGCACCAGGCTGGCGTGGGCATGTTGCAGGATGTTGCTGAGGGATTCTTGAAGGATGCGGAAGTAGGCAATCGCGCACTTGTCGTCGATGCCCAGGTCGATGTCGGCACCGTTTTCGATCAGCTCGCAAACGATGCCGCTTCTCTGTCGGAACTGCCCGATTTGCCACTCGACCGCGGCGCTCAGGCCCAGGTCCAGCACGTTGGGGCGCAGGTCGTTGATGATCTGGCGCACGCTCTTGATGGTGTTGTCGATCTGCGCCAGCGTGCAGCGGGCGCGCTCGTGCAGGCGCGAATGGCGGTGGCTGGTGCGCGTGGTCAGCACGTCCGCCTCGATGCGCAGCGCCAGCAGGTTCTGGCCCAGGTCGTCGTGGATTTCGCGCGCGATGCGCTTGCGCTCTTCTTCCTTGATCTGCTCGGCGTGCGCGGCCAGGCGGCGCAGCTTGTGGTGCGACAGCTGCAGCTTGGCCTGGCTTTCGCGCAGCTCGCGCGTCATGGCCTTGGCCATGCGGATGGCGCGCAGGCGCGACGACGACAACGTGTAGAACAGCGCGTAGATCAGCATGGTGCCGGCGAAGCCGGTCAGCAGCGCCAGCCACGGCAGCAGCACGTCGACCCGTGAGTACAGCGAACTCATGGGCGCGGTGAAGCGTGCCTGCCACTGGCGGCCGTTGAAGTCGATCGGCAGCACGCAGGTGATCAGGCGTTCATTGCCGATGGCGGCCTCGTCGGTGTCGGCGCTGTCGTACAGCAGGGCGCCGTCGGCGGGCGTGCCTTCGCTGACGTCCTGCAAGGTCAGGCGCGCGTTGTGCACCGGGATTTCCGCCAGCGCCTCGGACACCAGCCGGTGCACGCTGAAGCCGATGCCCACCGAGCCCACATAGGCGGCGCGCCGTTGCATCACCGTGCTGAGGGGCATATCGGGCCGGTACACCGGCAGGCGCATGGCCAGGGCCTGCCGGTTGGGCAGGATGTCGAAGCCGATCGGCAGGCCGGACGCGCTCAGCATGCCCGTGTCGCGCGACGCCGCCAGCGATTCGGCCACCGCCGGGCGGGCCGCGATGTCGACCCCGAACTTCGCTTCCAGGCCGGCGATCGGCTCCATCAGCGACAGGATGGCCGCGTCAGCCTGGCTGGCGCTGGGCTTGAGCACCAGTTCCGGGTAGCCATCGCCGGGCTTGGCCGTGCGGCGCACATACTGTTCGAAGGCGGCGCGCTGCTCGGCCGGCACGTGCTGGGCGAAATTGATGCTGACGATGGCGGGGAAGTTGCGGCGCAGGTCCAGGCCCTGCACATAACGGTGGAAGTTCTCGCGCGTGATGCTGTCCACCGACTGGAAGAAGCTGGCCGTGCCGCGCAGCACGTCGGTGTAGGCCTTGATGCCGGTGGCGATGTTGAACTGGCTGCTGCGCGCCTGGGTGCGGAAGCGCTCGCTCGCCTCGGCTTCCAGCGAATTGGCGGTAAACACGTGCAGGCCAACCCCCACGCCTAGCGACAGGAGCAGGCCTGTCCACCACAAAGGCTGGGCCGGGGAGAACAGTTTTTTCCTTGCGATCAAAGCGCGCATGTCCCCAAGTTGCCGTGTGAAAAGTTAATTAAATATATAGATTGGCAATTGATTCCGTCAAGTAT
This sequence comes from Pseudoduganella sp. UC29_71, assembly GCF_042693265.1. NCBI lineage: Bacteria > Pseudomonadati > Pseudomonadota > Betaproteobacteria > Burkholderiales > Oxalobacteraceae > Pseudoduganella > Pseudoduganella sp. UC29_71. The sequence continues at coordinate 639,207 of NZ_CP170549.1, forward strand.
CTTATCTTGCATCGGGGGCGGTATGTTGCGCGAAAAGCCAAAAAAAAAAAACCGCCCGAAGGCGATTTTTTTAAATAGGTATGCAGTTGGTATCTATTTTGCAGACCAGCTGTCTTTCAGAGTGACGATGCGGTTAAAGACTGGTTTGCCCGGCTGGGAATCGACCCGGTCCGCGACAAAATAGCCGTGGCGCTCGAACTGGAAGCGCTGGTCGGCCGCGGCATCCTTCATGCCCGGCTCCAGGTAGGCGGTGACGGTTTCCAGTGCGTTCGGGTTCAGCGCGGCCATGAAATCCTTGCCGCCGGCGTCCGGCTGCGGGTCGGTGAACAGGCGGTCGTACAGGCGCACCTCGGCTTCCAGCGCGGTGGCGGCCGAGACCCAGTGGATGTTGCCTTTGACCTTGTAGGTGTCCGAACCGGGGGTGCCGGATTTGCTGTCCTCGAAGTATTTCACGCGCACGGCGGTCACCTTGCCGTTCTCGTCCTTGTCATAGCCGGTGCACTCGGTCACGAAGCCGTGGCGCAGGCGCACGCGCGAACCGGGCTGGTCGCCGACCGGCGGGTAGTAGCGGAAGTAGCCCTTGCTGGGCGCTTCCATGAAGTCCTCTTCCTCGATCCACAGCTCGCGCGTGAACGGGAAGGTGCGCAAGCCCATTTCCGGGTGGTGCGGGTGCACCGGCGAGCTGCATTGCTCGCTCTGGCCTTCAGGGTAGTTCTCGACGATCAGCTTGAGCGGGCGCAGCACGGCGGTGGCGCGCGGCGCTTTCGGGTCCAGGTCTTCGCGCAGGCAGCCTTCCAGCGTGCTCATGTCGATCCAGCCGTCGGACTTGGTCACGCCGATGCGCTCGCAGAACAGCTGGATCGATTCCGGCGTGTAGCCGCGGCGGCGCAGGCCGACGATGGTGGGCATGCGCGGGTCGTCCCAGCCGGTCACCACTTTTTCGTCCACCAGCTGGCGCAGCTTGCGCTTGGAGGTGATCACGTAAGTCAGGTTCAGGCGCGAGAATTCGTACTGCTTGGGCACCGGCAGCGTGAAGAAGCCGCCGGCCGACAGGGTTTCCAGCAGCCAGTCGTAGAACGGGCGGTGGTCCTGGAACTCCAGCGTGCAGACCGAGTGGGTGATGTTTTCCAGCGCATCCGAGATCGGGTGCGTGTAGTCGTACATCGGGTAGATGCACCAGGCGTCGCCGGTGCGCACGTGGTGCTCGTGGCGGATGCGGTAGATGGCCGGGTCGCGCATGTTCATGTTGGGCGAGGACATCGCGTCCTCGCTGATCTTGGCGCGCAGGATGTGCTCGCCATTCGCGTACTTGCCGGCCTTCATGTCGCGGAACAGCTGCAGCGATTCCTCGCGCGGCCGGTCGCGGAACGGCGAATTCTTGCCCGGGGTGTTGAAATTGCCCCGGTTGGCCGCCATGTCTTCGGCGCTCTGGCTGTCCACGTAGGCGTAGCCCTGCTGGATCAGGTACTCGGCCATCAGATACAGCTGGTCGAAATAGTCGGACGCGTGGTGCAGGTGGTGCTCCACGCCGGCCGGACCCTGCCAGTCCCAGGAAAAGCCCAGCCATTGCACGCTGTCCTTGATGGTGTCGACGTATTCCTGTTCTTCTTTTTCCGGATTGGTGTCGTCGAAGCGCAGGTGGCAGCGGCCGTTGTAGTCGCGCGCCAGGCCGAAGTTCAGGCAGATGGACTTGGCATGGCCCACGTGCAGGTAGCCGTTCGGCTCCGGCGGGAAGCGGGTGATCACGCCCGGCAGGCCTTCGCGGGCGTGCGCGCCCGAGGCCAGGTCGGATTCGATGATGGCGCGCAGGAAGTTGGACGGCAAAGCCGGTGCAGCTGGGGCGGAATTTTTTTTGTCGTTGCTCATGTAAGAGGCAGAAAAGAGGCAGAAAAATGAAGGCTGATTCTGGGCATTTTACCGTACCGCAGCGGGCCGGCGGGACGGCGAATGCTTTTCTATAGGATAATTCGTCTTTACAGCTCGGCATACAACCCTACGGAGTTTCCCAAATGGAAAATTTATACAACGTGCTGGGTGTGGCGCCTAACGCCTCTGACGAGGAAATCAAGAAGGTTTACCGGTCGCTGGCCATGCGCTACCACCCGGACCGCAACCCCGCCCCCGGCGCGGAAGTGCGCTTCAAGGCCATTACCAAGGCCTACGAAATCCTGTCGGACCCGGTCAAGCGCGAGGAATACAACCAGAGCGTGAACCACCGCATCATCATCGACCCGGAAGCCGAAGCTTACCAGCTGTGGCGTTCCGTGTTCGGCCTGCACGGCGTGACCCTGCCGGCAGCGTAGTTTAGAAAAGAGAACAACATGAGCAGAAGAGTACATCCCGAATTCGCCTACCAGTCACGCGAGCTGGAAGGCCAGATCGAGGGCATCCTGGGCGACCCGCCCGACCACAAGAACTACAAGATGATGCTGAACGCGCTGATGTCGGAGTACGCCGGCGGCGGCGGCATCGAGGACGTCAACATGATGGCCTTCGCGCTGGTGGACGTGATCAAGTTCGACAACCCGAAAGCGGTGCTGGCCGAAGCCCAGGACTATGAAGAGGGCGACCCGGCGCGCGTGTTCGCGCTGGTGTCGGCGCCGGACGGCGAAGCGGCGAAAATGCTGGCCGCCATTGAAGAGAATTTCCCGGACATCGGCCGCCAGGCCATCATCACGGCCTGCCTGCACAAGCATCCGCGCCTGTGGGACGACGACGATACCTCGCTTGAGCAGCTCTCCGCCGGCGACGATGGCGACGATGAAGATGACTACGACGAAGCAGGCGAAGCAACCGACGACTTCGCCCAGATGTTCGACCAGGAAGGAGAACACTAATGTCAGAAAACACTGCTGAAACCAATCTGCCCGCGCTCAGCAAGCAGGTCACCGAGCTGGTGCTGGCCGGCTCGCTGGGCCACGCCGAACAGGCGTTCGCCGAAGCGGCCGACCAGTTCGGCGACTACGCCGTGGCCGAAGTGCTCAACACCATCCCGCCGCAAGTGACGGCGCTGCACCTGGCCGGCTTCGACGGCGGCAAGATGTCGCTGGCGACCCTGCTGGTGCCGCCCAAGGCCTGGGCCGACAGCCTGGCCTTCTTCGCCGCCACCTTCCCGGACGACCTGATCGAGGACGACCCGGAGCGCCTGGCCGAGCAGCTGTTCGCCCACATCCACGGCGTGGTGTTCTCGACCGAGGATGAAGCGCGCCGCGAGGAGCTGCTGCAGGCGGCCTCGGCGACCGACCACGGCTGCACCGCCTTTGCCGTGCTGTTCTCGATGGCGCCCAAGGAAATCCTGGAGGTGGCCGGCGAGATCATCTCGAAAGGCCCTTACGTGAGCGGCCTGACGTCGGCCGATAACGACATCGTGCCGCTGGCCGTGGCCCTGGCGCAAGCCAGCGAAGACGGCTGGGACCGCGCGCTGTTCGAGCTGTTCCCGGACTTCCGCCACAGCGCCGACCTGGCCGACGCCGAGTTCAGCGACGACCCGGACGAGGAGCCGAAGTTCCTGCAGCGCAGCACCAAGGAATTGCTGTACCGCCTGCGCAAGCAAGTGCCGAGCACCCGCAGCGCGCCGAAGGCGGCCAGCACCCGCCGTTCCATCGGCACGGGGATCTTCTCCTGATGCTGCCGGCTTTAGTCAAGGAAAGCCTGCCGCGCCTGGTGCGCGCCATCAAGCTGCTGCCGGGCGACGAGCGCCCGGACGCGGCCGTCATCCTGGCCGACGAGCTGACCGGCATCACCGCCATGGTGGCCGAGAAGTTCACCAACGACCGCACCGCCGACGGCATCGCGCGCGCGCTGCAGCTGGCGGTGGGAGGCGTGTCGCTGGGGCTGGAGCAGGTGCTGACGGTGGACAGCGACGAGGCCGCGCTGGATTTCCTGGTCGATAACGGCGCCGAGGCGGCCTTCCAGGCCGGTTTCCGCCTGATCAAGGACCTGGCGGCCATGCCGGAAGACTCGCTGGTGGGCGAATACGACCAGGACCCGGTGTATGCCCAAAGGCGCTTGCGCGACTTGTTTGTCGATATCTGCCTGGCCGACCCGAACCAGAACTGGAACGGGCACGAGCGCTACCAGGTGCTGCTCAAGCAGCGCAAGGAAGTGCAGGCCATCGTGCGGCTGGCGGGCTGGCTGCGCCGCCACCACGACAACGGACCGATCTCGGACACCGACCTGAACGCCGAAGGGGTGATCGCGCTGGCCATCATCTTCGCGGTGGAAGGCGGCGGCCGCATCGTGGCGCGCACCGGTCAGAAGGAGTTCGAGCGCTTCGTGAAAGCGGTGCGCAAGGCCAAGCCGGACTTTGAAGCAGGCTGGGCCGCGCTGGTGGCCAAGGTGCCGGTGCAGCACCACGCGGTGCTGCTGGAGCGCATCGCCGTGTACCGCAACAGCTGCACGGTGCTGCAGCACATTCCCGGCCGCACGGCCATGAAGACCCTGTTCGCCGAGCTGGAGAACTACGCCGGTTCCGAGCTGGAAGCCGACTACGGCTGAGCCCGTAGGAGGCGCTAGCGCGGCCCTGCCTCCCCGGCAGCGGCGCGCGCCAGCGCAATGAAGCCTTCGACCAGCGCGCCGTGCGCGTCCTTGCGCTGCGCCAGCGACAGCACGGTGTTGGCGTCCGGGTCGGCCAGCGGGCGGTAGCACGCGCCTTCCATGTGGATGCTGTCGAACGAGCCGGGCAGCACGGTGATGCCGCAGCCGGCCGCCACCAGTCCAATCATGGTGGACGCTTCGCCCGCCTCCATCACAATGTCCGGCGTAAAGCCGGCCTCCTTGCACAGCCTGAAAATTTGCGGATAGATGCCGGTGCCGGCCGTCTTTGGGTACATGATGAAGGGTTGGCCCTGCAGGTCGCGGATCGCCACTTTCTCTTTTTGCGCCAGCGGCGACCCCACCGGCAGCACGGCGATCAGCGGATCGTGGCGCAGCACGGTCAGGCTGACCGCGTCCGGAATGGCGGCCTCGGGCGGGCGCACGAAGCCCAGGTCCAGCTCGCGGTTTTCCAGCATGGCGATCTGGGGCAGGGTGGCCAGTTCGCGCAGGGTCAGCAGCACGTCCGGGTAGCGCGCGCGGTAGCGGTTGATGACGGTGGCAAACAGCGGTGTAAACGGCGTGGAGAAAGTGAAGCCGATGCGCAGTTCGCCCGCCTCGCCGCGCTGGGCGCGGCGCGCCGTCAGCTTGGCCTGCTCCGACAGCGCCAGCACGCGCCGCGCATCGTCCAGGAACAGCTTGCCGGCCTCGGTCAGGCGCACCCAGCGCTTGCTGCGCTCGAGCAACTGCGCGCCGACCTCGGCCTCCAGCGCCTGGATCTGCTGGCTCAGCGGCGGCTGGCCGATGTGCAGCCGTTCGGCCGCGCGCGTAAAGCTTAATTCTTCGGCAACGGCGATGAAGTAACGCAGGTGGCGCAGTTCCATGTTATCTGTTTAAAGTATTACTAACGCCTTAAATATATATTGGACAGTAATACTGCGCAATCCTAAGATGAAGCCATCATTCACCAGCCAGGCCGTCATCATGGGCATCGCAGCAGGCTCCCCCACGTTCAAACGCACCAACCGCGCGCTGTTTTTCAGCGGCTTTTCCTGCTTCGCGCTGCTGTACAGCGTGCAGCCGCTGATGCCGCTGCTGGGCCGCGAGTTCGCGCTCACGGCGGCGCAGAGCAGCCTGGCGCTGTCGGTATCGACGGCGGCGCTGGCGGTGTCGCTGCTGCTGTCTAGCCTGCTGTCCGACCGCATCGGGCGCAAGCCGCTGATGGGCGCCGCGCTCACCATCGCCGCGCTGATGACGGTGCTGTGCGCGGTGGCGCAGAACTACGGCCAGTTCCTCGTCATGCGCGCGCTGCTCGGCTTCGCGCTGGGCGGCATGCCGGCCGTGGCCATGACCTACCTGAGCGAGGAAGTGGAGCCTGGCTCGCTGGGCTTGTCGATGGGCTTGCTGATCAGCGGCAACGCGTTCGGCGGCATGGCCGGGCGCATCCTGGTGTCCTTCATGAGCGATTTCTTCTCCTGGCGCGTGGCCATGGCGGCCATGGGTGTGGCCGGCCTGCTGGCGGCGGCCGAGTTCTACCGCAGCCTGCCGCGTTCGAAGCATTTCCGGCCGGCCGAGGGCGGCTTGAGCGAGCTGGGCAACGGCCTGCGCCGCCAGTTCACGGACGACGGCATGCCGTGGCTGTTCGGCATGGGCTTCCTGCTGATGGGCTGCATGGTCAGCGCCTACAACTTCATCGGCTTCCGCCTGCTGGGCGAGCCGTTCGCGCTGCGCCAGAGCGTGGTGGGATCGATTTCCTTCCTTTACCTGCTGGGCATCTACAGCTCGGTGTGGGCCGGCCGCCTGGCCGACAGGCTGGGCCGCCGCCGCGTGCTGTGGCTGCTGCTTTCGGCCATGCTGGGCGGCGTGCTGCTGACCCTGAGCGGCAACCTGGTGCTGATCTTCGGCGGCATGGCGCTGTTCACCTTCTGCTTCTTCGCGTCGCACTCGGTCACCAGCAGCTGGGTGGGCCGGCGCGCGCTGTCGGCCTCGGCGCTGGCTTCCGCGCTGTACCTGTTCTTCTATTACCTCGGTTCGGCCGTGATCGGCTGGGTGGCGGGCCTGGCCTGGGGGTATGCCGGCTGGATCGGCGTGGTCGCCGTGCTCGGCAGCGCTTTGGCCGGTGCCTTGCTGATTGCCCTGCGCCTGCGCAACCTGACGCCTATCGCGCCGGTCGAACCGGTCCGCCTGGCCGCCGCCTGAGTTGGCCTCCAGCCCGCGCTACTTTTCGCGCGCGCAGTTGGTGATGGTGTAGCGGGTTCTCTTTTCCAGGCTGGGGTCGGGGATCGAGATGCAGACGGTGCCGGCCAGCGTCTTCATCTTGTACACGCGCACGCGGTCGGACGGCGTGGAAATCTCCGTGATCGTGGCCGGCTCATACCATTTGCGCGCCACCGCCTCGCGGAAGGCCATGTCCACGTTGGCGCGCAGGGCCGCATCTTCCTGGTTCAGCTTGGCCAGTTTCCCTCCCCGCAATTCCCTGTCCAGCTGACCTGCGCCGTACGTGGTGCGGCCCAGCAGCGCTGCGGCGCCCGCCGGGGCCGGGGAAGCGGGCGCGGGCGCGGCCGGCGTGGCCGACAAGTCGCCGGCGGACGGGGCGGCGCGGACGGCATCCTGCTCCTGCGCGGCCGCTGCAGAGGCAGCGATCGGCTCGGGCAGCGCGCCGGCTTCCGGCTGGCCGGCCGCGCGGCGCGGCTGCGTCGGCTGGGGCTTGGCGGCTGGCCTGCGCGCCGCGCTTGCGGCACTTGCGGCTAGCGCTGCTAGCGCGGCAGGCGGCGCTGCGGACGTGGCCTTGGCGGTGCGCGCCGGCGCGAGCGGCAGCAGCCACTGGATGGCGGGGCCGCCGCCGGCGGGCGTCGGCGGCGCCGGATGGCGCTGGAGCAGCGCTCCCAGCAGCGCCACATGCAGCGCCACAGTCAGCAGCAAGCCGGACTTGTTGCGGGGTAATCTTGTCATTGTTCCAATGTAACGCGGGGACGGCCGGGCTTGCCAAGTTTGTAACAAGTGCTTACACCTTCGCCGGGGGCGGCGCCTTGAGCCTGCTCAACCTTGCACAGGCAACTTCAGGCTGAGATTGCTGTCCAAAGCGGACAGGCACGCCGTGCCTGCTCACCGCAAGGAGGAGACCATGCTGCAAGAGTATGAGATACGGCAAAGAATCAACCGGGTCGGGCGCGCCATCGGCGAGGCGGCGCAGGCGTGTTCGGCGGAGCGCAACCTGCCCGGCGAGCTGCGCGATTGTATTCACAAGCTGGACCGGCACGCCGATTCGGCCCAGCAGGTGCTGGAACCGTACGATGTGACGCGGTTGCGCAAGATGGTCGATGAATTGGAAGTGCTGGGCGACCGCGCCCAGCGGGTCTGCCGCAACATGCCGACGCTGACGGCGCAGATGCGCAGCGCGGTCCAGCATGTGCATGACGAGCTGGCGGAGCTGAAGCACGATTTGCGCTGAGGCGGCGCTGCGGCGGGTTACGCTGGCGCGGGGCGCCAGCTAATCCGCCCTACGGCGGGGAGGGCTTTACAGGATGCCTTTGGACTTGAGGGCGCCGATTTCTTCGGGGCTGCGGCCCAGCAGGCCGTGCAGCACTTCGTCGGTGTGCTGGCCCAGCAGCGGCGGGGCGCTGCCGCCGTCGGTGGGCGTGGCGGACAGCCGCATCGGGCTGCGCACCAGCTTCACCTTGCCCGCCGTCGGATGCGGCGCTTCCGTCACCAGGCCGCGCGCCTGCACTTGCGGGTTTTGGTAGACGTCGCCGATGTCGTTGATCGGGCCGCACGGCACGCCCACCGCTTCCAGCTGCGCGATCCATTCCGCGCGCGTTTTCGTTTTCACCATCCCGGCCAATATCGGCACCAGCTCGTCGCGGTTCTGCACGCGCAGCGGATTGGTGGCGTAGCGCTCGTGGAAGGCCAGGTCGGCGCGTCCGCCCGCTTCGACGAACTTCTGGTACTGCCCGTCGTTGCCGGTGGCGACGATGATGTAGCCGTCGCTGCAGGCGAAGGTCTGGTAGGGCACGATGTTCGGATGCGCATTGCCCCAGCGCTTGGGCGCCTTGCCGCTGTTCAGGTAGTTGCTGCCCATATTGGCCAGCATGGCCACCTGCACGTCCAGCAGCGCCATGTCGATGTACTGGCCTTCGCCAGTGCGGTCGCGGTGCATCAGCGCGGCCTGGATGGCGATGGTGGCGTACATGCCGGTCATCAGGTCCACCAGCGCCACGCCGGCTTTCTGCGGGCCGCCGCCGGGCAGGTCGTCGCGCTCGCCGGTCACCGACATCAGCCCGCCCATGCCCTGGATCAGGAAATCGTAGCCGGCGCGGTGCGCGTAGGGGCCGTCCTGGCCGAAACCGGTCACCGAGCAGTACACCAGGTCCGGCTTGACTGCCTTCAGCGATGCGTAATCCAGGCCGTAGCGCTTCAGCTGGCCCACCTTGTAGTTTTCCAGCACCACGTCCGATTGCGCCGCCAGCTCGCGGATCAGCTGCTGGCCCTCGGCGCTGGCGATGTCCACCGTCACCGAGCGCTTGCCGCGGTTGGCGGCCAGGTAGTAGGCCGCTTCGGTGGTGTCGCGCCCGTCCGCGTCGCGCGCGTAGGGCGGCCCCCAGGCGCGCGTGTCGTCGCCGCTGCCGGGGCGTTCGATCTTGATCACGTCCGCGCCCAGGTCGGCCAGGTTCTGCGAGCACCAGGGGCCGGCCAGCACGCGGCTCAGGTCCAGTACGCGGATGTGGCCCAGGGCCTTGGTCACAGTCATCACTTCACCTCGTGGCAGTTAGCAAGAGCGCCAGCTTAACGTCTTGTGGTATGTTTTGAATACAAGAGATGCGACACGCGTTTTCAACATCGACCGAGGCATGCACACCATGTGGCCCTATCCCAAAGTTCTCGCCCACCGGGGCGGCGGCACGCTGGCGCCGGAAAACACCATCGCCGCGCTGCGCTGCGGCCTAGCCTACGGCTACAAGGCCGTGGAGTTCGACGTCATGCTGTCCAAGGACGGCATCGGCGTGGTCATGCACGACCCGGACTTCGGCCGCACCGTGGCGGGCGAGGGCAATGTGGCGCGCACGCCGGCCTCGGACCTGGTGCGCAAGGACGCCGGCGCCTGGTTCGGGCCGCAGTTCGCCGGCGAGACCGTGCCGCTGTTCACCGAATACATCGACTATTGCCGCTCGCAGGGCATCTGGATGAATATCGAGATCAAGCCGGTGCCGGGCTTCGAGACGGAAACGGGACGCTGGGTGGCGCAGAAAACGCGGGCGCGCTTCAGCGAGGAGCTGCGCGACGGCGAGCAGAAGGCGGTGCCGCTGCTGTCCTCGTTCAGCATGGCGGCGCTGGCCGCTGCGCGCGAGGCGGCGCCCAGTGTGCCGCGTGCCTGCCTGTTCGACACGCTGCCGCCGGACTGGCGCGACCAGGCCGCAGCGCTGGATGCGGTGGCCATTCACACCAACCACAAGCATCTGACGCCGGAACTGGCGCTGGCGGTGAAGGCGGCCGGCTACGGCCTGTTCTGCTACACCGTCAATACGCCGGAGCGCGCCGCCGAGATCCTGGCCTGGGGCGTGGACGGCTTTTGCACCGACCGCATCGACCTGATCGGCCCCGGCTTCGCCTGACACCGTGCCGATATAAACGTCCAATGCCGTTTGTGACAATTGGTGGATTTCCTTTCCCGCCGCAAGCACTAAGCTGGTTGCATGTTGCAGGAGGCCGGCATGGGCATCGTGGACGAGCGGCGGCAAGCGGAACTGGTATGCAGGCTGTTTGAGGCAGCCGCCGAGCCGCAGCGTTGGCGGGGACTCAGTGCCGACATTGCGCATGCATTCGGCGCCGACAGCGCTACGCTGATGGTGCTGCGGCCGCGCGCCGCCGCCACCTTGCTGGACGCCACCGGACCAACGCGGCCGCCACGGCGCTGCTGGGCCGCGACAGCGCCTTGCGCCTGTGCGGCGGCACGCTGCTGCAGGATGGCGCGGCCGGCGCGCAGTCGCTGGCGCGCGTGGTGCAGGCCGCGCTCGACCCGCTGCATGGCGGCGCCGCGCGCTGGTCGCTGCGCGTGGCGCGCCGCCAGGGACCGCCGCTGCTGCTGACGGTGACGCCATACCGCCCGCCGCCCGCTGTGGCCTGGCTGCCGCCGTGCGCCATCATCATGGCGCGCGACCCGGCCGCGCAGCGCCTGTCGCCCGTGGTGCTGAGCCAGCTGTTCAGCCTGACGCCGGCCGAGGCGGGCGTGGCGCAGGAACTGGCGCGGGGCCAGGACCTGGACGCCATCGCCGCCACGTTCGCCATCAGCGCCCACACCGTGAAAACCCATCTGCAGCACCTGTTCCGCAAGACGGGAACGCGGCGCCAGGGCGAGCTGGTGGCGGTGCTGCACGGTTCTCCGGCCGCCATGGTGCCCGGCATCAGCCGTTCGGTTGATGCCGACGCCGTGGCCGCGCCCTAGACTGAGTTGGCAACTTGGTCCACAACAGGGAGAACAACATGAACAAGCATATGAGCCTTATTGCGGGGCTGGCGCTGGCCGCCACGGCTTGGGGCGCAGGGGTGCAGACGCAGCCGCAGCCGCAGGGCGGCGCCGAGCGCGTGACGGTGCCGGGGCCGCTGCTGAAAATCGAACTGCCTGTGCAGCCGTACTGGATGGACCGCGACCGTTTCGAGGAACTGCGCGGCGCCTACCAGCTGTCCAACGGCCAGACCCTGTACCTGACGCGGGGCGGCTACACCATGTACGCGGAAATTGACGGGCAGGGCCGTCACCCGGTAGTGGCATCCGGCCGCAGTTCCTTCGTCGCGACGGACCTCAAGCTCAAGGTGCGCATCGACTGGCATGGCGACGGCAGCGTGGGCGGCGAAGTGGTCATGGTGGTGCCGCGCCGCGACATGGCCAGCGGCGCGGTGACCGAGGAGCTGGTGGCGCTGGTGATGAACTAGAAGCGCTCGAAGCTGGCCTGGTCCGGCTCCCAGCCGGCCGCCTGCAGGGGCGGTCCCGTGCGGCGGGCAGCCGGCGCCTGGCGCAGCGTGCGCACCGGCTTGCGCGCCGCCTTGCCGCCGCCGGTGTTGAAAAAGCCCATGGTGCGCTGCAGGTCTTCGGCCTGGGAACTCATTTCCTCGGCCGTGGCGGCCAGCTGCTCGGAGCCGGCGGCGTTCTGCTGGGTGGCCTGGCTGAGCTGGCTGATGGCGGAGTTGATCTGCGCCAGCCCGGTCGACTGTTCCTCCGACGCCGCGCTGATCTCCTGCACCAGTCCGGACGTGCGCTGGATGTTGGGCACCATCTGGTTCAGCAGCTTGCCGGCCCGCTCGGCCAGGTCCACGCTGCTGCCGGCCACTTCGCCGATTTCCTGCGCCGCCACCTGCGAGCGCTCGGCCAGCTTGCGCACTTCGGCCGCCACCACGGCGAAACCCTTGCCGTGTTCGCCCGCGCGCGCCGCCTCGATGGCCGCGTTCAGCGCCAGCAGATTGGTCTGGTAGGCGATGTCGTCGATGATGACGATCTTTTTGGCGATCTGGCGCATGGCGTCCACCGTGCCGCCCACCGCGTTGCCGCCTTCCACCGCCTCGGCGGCGGCCTGGCTGGCCATGCCGTCGGTGACGCGCGCATTTTCCGTGTTCTGCGCCACCGAGGCCGTCATCTGCTCGACCGAGGCGCTGGTTTCCTCCACGCTGGCGGCCTGCTCGGTGGCCGCCTGCGACAGCGACTGCGCGGTGCCGCTGACCTGTTCGGAGGCGCTGGCCAGCGCGTCGGCGCTGCTGTTGACGCGGCCGACCACGTCGGCCAGGCGCTCGACCATGTTTTTCATGCTGTACAGCAGGCTGCCGTGGTCGCCGGCGCTGGTGTCGATCTGCACCGTCAGGTCGCCGTCGGCCACCCGGTTGACGATGCTGGCCGCGTAGCCGGGATCGCCGCCCAGCTGCTTCAGCGTATTGCGCAGGATCAGGATGCCCAGCGCCGCCACCAGCAGCGCCGCCGCGCCGAAGATGATGGCCATGTTGCGCTGCGACGCGGCAATGGCCTCGCCGGCCTCGGCGTTGGCCTGTTCGGCCACTTTCACATTGAGCGCGACGATCTTGTCGAGCGAGGCCTGCACGGCCGCCACATGCGGCGCCACGTCGTTGGCGGCCTGGGTGAACTCCTCCGTGGCCGCCTTCATGGTGGCGGCGTCGCCGCCGCGCGCCAGCCGGTCGGCCGCCGCGATCACGCGCTCGCCGCCCTTCAGGCGCAGTTCCCAGGCGGCCAGGAACTCCTTGTACAGCACGGCTTCCTCGGCCGTCTGCGGCAGCGGATCGTAGATCTTGCGCCCTGCCGCCACCTCGGCGAAGCCGGCCCGCATCACGTCGGCCTGGCCGGCGATCCTGGGGACCGTGGCCGGGTTCTCCAGCAGGCGGAACACGGTCAGCGCGCCGATGCGCACTTCGCGGTTGCCCAGTTTCATCTGGTACAGGCCCACCAGCGAGGGCAGCCGCACGTCAGCCACCTCGGCAAAGCCGGCGCGCGCGCTGCGCAGGCCCGCCAGGCCCGCCGCCCCCACCAGCCCCACCGCCAGGATGGCCAGCACCAGCAGCAAAATCAACTTGGTCCGAAGCAGGAGATTATTCAGCATGACAGCCTTTCGCAGAGGGGGAGGGCGTGTAGGACGGATTTCAGTATAAGGAATATCGGGTGCCGCGCGCGGCTGCTTTGTTGCTTCTGTCGCAAGGCGGCAACGCCCCGCGGCCCTTGTCGGCGGACACCGGCGGACGCTATCCCGTCCATCCGGCGCCCCGCTCTGATTTTCCGGGCGCGACATCACGTATAATCAACCCTTTGCACCAGCCAGCAACTTAACCAATACGACATGAAATCATCTGAAATCCGCGAGAAGTTCCTTAAATTCTTCGAGTCCAAGGGTCATACGATCGTCCGTTCCAGCCCGCTGGTGCCAGGCAATGACCCCACCATGCTGCTGACCAACTCCGGCATGGTCCAGTTCAAGGACGTGTTCCTGGGCCTGGACACGCGCCCGTATTCGCGCGCCACCACCGTGCAGCGCTGCGTGCGCGCCGGCGGCAAGCACAACGACCTGGAAAACGTCGGCTACACCGCGCGCCACCACACCTTCTTCGAAATGCTGGGCAATTTCAGCTTCGGCGACTATTTCAAGCGCGACGCCATCCAGTACGCCTGGGAGCTGCTGACCAAGGTCTACATGCTGCCGGCCGACAAGCTGACCGTCACCGTCTACATCGAGGACGACGAAGCCTACGACATCTGGGCCAGGGAAATCGGCGTGCCGACCGAGCGCATCATCCGCATCGGCGACAACAAGGGCGCGCGCTACGCCTCGGACAACTTCTGGCAGATGGCCGACGTCGGCCCGTGCGGCCCGTGCACCGAGATCTTCTACGACCACGGCGCCGACATCTGGGGCGGCCCTCCCGGCTCGCCCGAGGAAGACGGCGACCGCTTCATCGAAATCTGGAACCTGGTGTTCATGCAGTTCAACCGCGACGAAGCGGGCGTGATGCACAAGCTGCCGAAGCCCTGCGTCGATACCGGCATGGGCATGGAGCGCCTGGCCGCCGTGCTGCAGCACGTGCACAGCAACTACGAAATCGACCTGTTCCAGAACCTGATCAAGGCCGCCGCGCGCGAAACCGGCGCCACCGACCTGGAATCGAAGTCGCTGCGCGTGATCGCCGACCACATCCGCGCCGCCTCCTTCCTGATCGTCGACGGCATCATCCCGGGCTCCGAAGGCCACGGCTATGTGCTGCGCCGCATCATCCGCCGCGCGCTGCGCCACGGCCACAAGCTGGGCCAGACCAAGCCGTTCTTCTACAAGCTGGTGGAAGACCTGAACACCGAGATGGGCACCGCCTATCCGGAGCTGACCGAAGCCAAGGCCCGCGTGGCCCAGGTGCTCAAGGCCGAGGAAGAGCGTTTCGGCGAAACGCTGGAACACGGCATGAAGATCCTGGAAGCGCAGCTGGCCAAGGACGCGAAAAACCTGGACGGCGCCACCGCCTTCACGCTGTACGACACCTACGGCTTCCCGCTGGACCTGACCGCCGACATCTGCCGCGAACGCGAAGTGACGCTGGATGAAGCCGGCTTCCACGCCGCCATGGAGCAGCAGAAGAAGACCGCGCGCGCGGCCGGCAAGTTCAAGATGGCCGCCAACGTCGAGTATTCGGGCGAGAAGACCAAGTTCGTCGGCTACGATCAGCTGGCGCAGGACGCCAAGGTGATCGCCCTGTACGCCAACGGCGCGCCGGTGCAGGAACTGAAAGCGGGCGAGCAGGGCATCGTGGTGCTGGACACCACGCCGTTCTACGCCGAGTCGGGCGGCCAGGTGGGCGACCAGGGCGTGATCGCCAGCGCCAGCGCGCAGTTCGACGTGGAAGACACGCTGAAGATCCAGGCCGACGTGTTCGGCCAGCACGGCGTGCTGTCCAAGGGCACGCTGAAAGTGGGCGACGCCGTCTCGGCCCAGGTGGACACCGTGAGCCGCGGCCGCACCATCCGCAACCACTCGGCCACCCACCTGATGCACAAGGCGCTGCGCGAAGTGCTGGGTTCGCACGTGTCGCAGAAGGGCTCGCTGGTCGATCCTGACAAGGCGCGCTTCGACTTCAGCCACAACGCCGCACTGACCGCCGAGGAAATCGCCAAGGTGGAAGCCATCGTGAACGCCGAGATCCTGGCGAACGCGGCCACCCAGTCGCACAATATGTCGTTCGACGACGCCGTCAAGCATGGCGCCATGGCGCTGTTCGGCGAGAAGTACGGCGACGAAGTGCGCGTGATGGACATCGGCTCCTCGAAAGAGCTGTGCGGCGGCGTGCACGTGCACCGCACCGGCGACATCGGCCTGTTCAAGATCGTGTCGGAAGGCGGCGTTGCGGCCGGCATCCGCCGCGTGGAAGCGGTGACCGGCGAAGGCGCGCTGGCGCTGGTGCAGGGCCTGACCCGCAAGCTGGGCGAGGCTGCAGCCGTGCTGAAGGCCAACCCGGACGAGCTGACCGTGAAGATCGCGGCCGTGCAGGACCACGTGAAGGCGCTGGAGAAGGAACTGGCCGCGCTGAAATCGAAACTGGCTTCCGGCCAGGGCGACGAACTGGCTACCCAGGCGGTCGAGATCAAGGGCATCAAGGTGCTGGCGGCAACGCTGGAAGGCGCCGACGTGGCCACCCTGCGCGAGACCATGGACAAGCTGAAGGACAAGCTGAAGACGGCTGCCATCGTGCTGGCCAGCGTGGCCGACGGCAAGGTGTCGCTGATCGCCGGCGTGACGGCAGACGCCACGTCCAGGGTCAAGGCGGGCGAGCTGGTGAACTTTGTTGCACAACAAGTGGGCGGCAAAGGCGGCGGACGCCCCGATATGGCGCAGGCCGGCGGCACCGATGCTGCGGCATTGCCGGGCGCTTTGGCCGGCGTTGCAGCATGGGTCGAACAGCGCGTTTAAGCGCGCAAAGCCAGCAAACACGCGGCCCGCGCGAGAGTGCGGGCCGTTAACTTAATGACTCTGCTCGTTGTGAACTTGCAACGAGAGAGGAACTATTTTGGTGCACCGCGTCACAACCGCCGAATTGGAGTAGACTGTGCAGAACTGGTCAACCAATTTAGCGGGACTTCGATGAGCGACACACTAGTTGATACCGAAATCATGGAATTTCAAAAAGAACTCGACGCGCGGGGTTTGAACTGCCCGCTGCCGATTCTAAAGGCCAAGAAGGCCCTGGCGGAACTGCAGAGCGGTGAAGTGCTGCGCATCATGGCGACCGATCCGGGCTCCGTGCGCGACTTCCAGGCGTTCGCCAAGCAGACCGGCAATGCGCTGCTGTCGCACGCGCAATACGGTACGGAATTTGTGTTTTTGATGCAACGCAAGTAAGCTGTTATTCTTTCAGCGGGAAGCCGGGCTGGCTTCCCCTGTCCGCAGGCTCTCCCCGATCATGTGCGCAAGATGAAAATTAGACGATTTCTACTACCAAAAAAACGCACGATCGTGCTTTAATTCAGTCTGGCGATGGAATTTCTCATATAATCTAGCCCACATATCAGTTCACACTTTATTAATTTTTCCAAAGGCAGAGCTATGAAAGTCTTGGTACCCGTCAAACGCGTGGTCGACTACAACGTCAAGGTGCGCGTCAAATCCGACGGCACTGGCGTGGATATCGCCAACGTCAAAATGTCGATGAACCCGTTCGATGAGATCGCTCTGGAAGAGGCGACCCGCCTGAAGGAAGCGGGCAAAGTCACCGAAGTGGTGGCCGTGTCCTGCGGCGTGGCCCAGTGCCAGGAAACCCTGCGCACCGGCATGGCCATCGGCGCCGACCGCGGCATCCTGGTGGAAACCGCCACCGAACTGGAACCGCTGGCCGTGGCCAAGCTGCTGAAAGCGCTGGTCGACAAGGAACAGCCGCAGCTGGTCATCCTGGGCAAGCAGGCCATTGACGACGACTCCAACCAGACCGGCCAGATGCTGGCCGCCCTGCTGGGCTGGCCGCAAGCGACCTTCGCCTCGAAAGTGGTGCTGGAAGACGGCAAAGCGACCGTGACGCGCGAAGTGGACGGCGGCCTGGAAACCTTGGCGCTGACGCTGCCGGCCATCATCACCACCGACCTGCGCCTGAACGAGCCGCGCTACGTGACGCTGCCCAACATCATGAAGGCCAAGAAGAAGCCGCTGGACACCGTCAAGCCGGAAGACCTGGGCGTCGACGTGACCCCGCGCCTGAAGACCCTGAAAGTCGCCGAGCCAGCCAAGCGCTCCGCCGGCATCAAGGTGCCGGACGTTGCAACCCTGGTCGCAAAACTGCGCACCGAAGCCAAAGTCATCTAATTAATAGCACGCCAGCGGCCGTAGGGCGGGTTAGCGCGAGCGCGTAACCCGCCGAGCCGCCGACATGCACACAAAGGAATAATCATGGTCGCATTAGTTATCGCTGAACACGACAACGCCAGCCTGAAGGGCAGCACCCACCACACCGTGACCGCAGCCGCCCAGTGCGGCGGCGAGGTGCACGTGCTGGTGGCCGGTTCGAACGCCGCCGCCGCCGCTGCGCAAGCGGCGCAGATCGCCGGCGTCTCGAAAGTGCTGCTGGCCGACGCCGCCCACTTCGCCGACGGCCTGGCCGAGAACGTGGCCGAGCAGGTGCTGGCTGTCGCCGGCGCCTACTCCCACATCCTGGCCCCGGCCACCGCCTACGGCAAGAACATCCTGCCGCGCGTGGCCGCCAAGCTGGACGTGGCCCAGATCTCGGAAATCACCAAGGTCGATGCGCCCGACACCTTCGAGCGTCCGATCTACGCCGGCAACGCGATTGCCACCGTGCAGTCGGCCGACAAGGTCAAGGTCATCACCGTGCGCACCACCGGTTTCGACTCCGCTGCCTCGACCGGCGGTTCGGCCGCCACCGAAACCATCGCCGCGGTCGGCGACAACGGCAAGTCGGCCTTCGTCGGCCGCGAGCTGGCCAAGTCCGACCGTCCAGAACTGACCGCCGCCAAGATCATCGTGTCCGGCGGCCGCGGCATGGGCTCGGGCGAAGCGTTCAAGATCCTGGAACCGCTGGCCGACAAGCTGGGCGCCGCCATGGGCGCATCGCGCGCCGCCGTGGACGCGGGCTACGTGCCGAACGACTGGCAGGTTGGCCAGACCGGCAAGATCGTGGCGCCGTCGCTGTACATCGCCGTCGGCATCTCCGGCGCGATCCAGCACCTGGCCGGCATGAAGGATTCGAAGACCATCGTGGCCATCAACAAGGACCCCGAAGCGCCGATCTTCTCCGTTGCCGACTACGGCATCGTGGGCGATCTGTTTGAAATCGTGCCTGAACTGGTCAAAGAACTGGGTTAATCCACGCGTTGAGTACCGAGGCCACGCTGGCGAGGCATTGCGCCGCCGCGTGGCCTTTTTCTTGGAGAGTAGAAGATGAGCTATCAAGCCCCCCTGAAAGACATGCTGTTCGTGATGAACGAACTGGCCAACCTGCAAGCCGTGAGCCAGCTGCCGGGCTGCGAGGACGCGACCCCGGAAACGGCCGAAGCCGTGCTGGAAGAGAGCGCGAAATTCGTGGCCGGCGAAGTGGCGCCGCTGAACCACGCCGGCGACAAGGAGCCGAGCTACTGGAAGGACGGCAACGTCTTCACCTCCAATGGGTTCAAGGAAGCCTTCAAGCAGTTCGCGGAAGCGGGCTGGCAAGGCCTGCAGCATCCGACCGACTTCGGCGGCCAGGGCTTGCCCAAGCTGGTCGGCACGCCGTGCGTGGAGATGCTGCACGGCGCCAACCTGGCGTTCGCGCTGGTGGCGCTGCTGTCGGACGGCGCCATCGAAGCGCTGCTGACCGCCGGCAGCGACGAAATGAAGGCGACCTACCTGGAACCGCTGGTGACCGGCAAGTGGACCGGCACCATGAACCTGACCGAACCGCAAGCCGGTTCCGACCTGGCCGCCGTGCGCACCCGCGCCGTGCCGCAGGAAGACGGCACCTACAAGATTTTCGGCACCAAGATCTTCATCACCTACGGTGAGCACGACATGGCCGAGAACATCATCCACCTGGTGCTGGCGCGCACGCCGAACGCGCCGGAAGGCGTGAAGGGCATTTCGCTGTTCATCGTGCCGAAGTTCCTGGTCAACGCCGACGGCACGCTGGGCGCGCGCAACGATGCGCACTGCGTGTCGATCGAACACAAGCTGGGCATCAAGGCCAGCCCCACCGCCGTGCTGCAGTTCGGCGACAATGGCGGCGCCATCGGCACGCTGGTGGGCGAAGAGAACCGTGGCCTGGAATACATGTTCATCATGATGAACGCGGCCCGCTTCGGCGTCGGCATGCAGGGCATCGGCCTGTCCGAGAACGCCTACCAGCAGGCCGTGGCCTTCGCCAAGGACCGCGTGCAGTCGCGCGACCTGGCCGGTTCGGCCGGTCCGGTGTCCATCATCCACCATCCGGACGTGCGCCGCCTGCTGATGAATATGCGTTCGCAGACCGAGGCCGCGCGCGCGCTGGCCTACGTCGGCGCTTCGCTGTACGACGCGGCCCACCACCATGCGGATGCGGCCACCCGCGCCGAGAACCAGGCTGTGTATGAATACCTGGTGCCCATCATCAAGGGCTGGTCCACCGAGCTGTCGCAGGACGTGGCGCGCGACGGCGTGCAGGTGCATGGCGGCATGGGCTTCATCGAGGAGACCGGCGCGGCGCAGCACTACCGCGACGCCAAGATCCTCACCATCTACGAAGGCACGACTGCGATCCAGGCCAACGACCTGGTGGGCCGCAAGACCGTGCGCGACGGCGGCAAGGTGGCCAAGGGCCTAATCGCGCAAGTGCGCGCCACGGAAGCCGAGCTGGCCAAGCTGGAAGGCGCCGACTTCGCCGCCATCCGCAAGCACCTGGCGCAGGGCGCGGCCGACCTGGAAGCGGTGGTGGACTACGTGGCCGGCAATATGAAGACCGACATCAAGGCCGTGTTCTCGGGCAGCGTCACTTACCTGAAGCTGGCCGGCATTGTGCTGGGCGGTTGGCAGATGGCGCGCGCCGCCGTGATCTCGCAGCAGAAACTGGGCGCCGGCGACGGCGACGCCAGCTTCTACAAAGCCAAGATCGCCACCGCGCGCTTCTTCGCCGACCACTTCCTGACGCAATCGACCGGCATGCGTACTGCCATCATCGACGGCAGCGCCGGCGTGTTGGCCTTGAGCGAAGACCAGTTCTAAACCCGCCCCGCCACGCGGCGCACAGTATTGCGAAAGGCAGCTCCGGCTGCCTTTTTTGCGCCATGGCAAGGCGTTGGAGCCGGCGTGGGCGCTCGCTATTGACCGGGCGGGACAGGCCGAGTTGGAGCGCTGGCTTGAGCGTCTGTATGACGGTGCTGTCCCGCCGGAATTATTCGCCCCGCCGGCGCGGGCAACTTGAGCGGGGCCGGCGGAACTGGGTAGAATGGGGCTCGATCTTTTGGAGCCGGTCCCATGGAACTGTCGACGCTTGCGCTGTTTGTGCCTGCCTGCTTTGCGCTGAATATGGCGCCCGGGCCGAATAACCTGCTATCCATCAGCAATGCCACACGCTATGGCTTCCGCCAGGCGTGCACCGCGGGAGCGGGGCGGCTGCTGGCCTTCGGCGGCATGATCGCGCTGGCGTCTGCCGGGCTGGCGGCGGTGCTGCATACGTCGGAACTGCTGTTTTACGGGATTAAGACGGTGGGCGCGGCTTACCTGTTCTACCTGGCCTTCCAGCTGTGGCGCGCCGTGCCGGGCGGGCATGAGGAGGCGGCGGCGCCCGCTGCCGGGCTGATGCAGCTGGCGCGCCAGGAGTTCCTGGTGGCGGCGGGGAATCCGAAAGCGATCCTGATCTTCACGGCCTTCCTGCCGCAATTCGTCCATCCGGCCCAGCCCATGGCGCCGCAGTTCGCGGTGCTGGGGGCGCTGTTCCTGGCGCTGGAGATGGCGGCCATCGCCATCTATTCGTGGATGGGCACGCACCTGCGCCGCTGGTTCGCGCAGCCGCGCGGCAAGCGCATCTTCAACCGC
This sequence comes from Pseudoduganella sp. UC29_71, assembly GCF_042693265.1. NCBI lineage: Bacteria > Pseudomonadati > Pseudomonadota > Betaproteobacteria > Burkholderiales > Oxalobacteraceae > Pseudoduganella > Pseudoduganella sp. UC29_71. The sequence goes on from NZ_CP170549.1 coordinate 660,257, forward strand.
AGCTGCGCCGGCCTGCTGGCCAGCGCCGGCCTCGGGCTGCTGCTGTCGCGCCGCGCGTAGCAGCAGCCCGCAGCCGGCCGGCGGCTCAGTACTTCAGTTCATCCGGCACGTTGTAGCTGAAGCTCTTGGTCCCGGCGCGCAATTGCGTGCGCCGGGACGGGCTGCGGATCAGCGGCGCACGATGGTGCCGTTGGCGCTGCGCACCAGGTCGCCGTTCGCGTAGCCCGGGTCTTTGTCGAAGGTGAATTCGCCCTGCGTGCCGTTGTCGTACTGGACCTTCACGTGCCAGACTTTGCTGGACTTGACATGCTCTTCCACCTTGTTGCCGGCGTAGGCGCCGCCAGCCGCGCCGGCGATGGTGGCCAGCTTGCGGCCGCCGCCGCTGCCGACCTGGTTGCCCAGCAGGGCGCCGGCCACGCCGCCGGCGATCACGCCCACGGCGCTGCCTTCGCCTTTTTTATCTTCCACGTTGACCGCGATCACGCGGCCGCAGTCATTGCAGGCGACCGGCTTGGCGCCGGCGTTTTTCAGGTCGGCCTTGGCCGCTGCCAGGGCTTTGTCGTATTCGGTCTTCGCGTCGCGCTGGCATTGCATGCGCGCGCTGGAGCTGCTCTCTTCGGCGCACAGCTTTTTATCTTCGGCGTAGCGGGTGGCTGCCTGCTTGGTGTCGGCCGCGTATTGCGCCTTGGTGTAAGGCTGGGCGGACACGGTGCCGGCCATGCCGGCCAGCATCAGGGACAGGGTCAGGGTGCGTACGTTCATTGTGATTCTCCGGTGACTGGGTTGTTTCCGCAGTATAAACCTTGAGAATGGCTTTACAGCAATTATACGTTCGTATCGTGTGCGACGGCATTGCGGCCGCCCTGCTTGGCGCGGTACAGCGCGGCGTCGGTGCGCGCCACCAGGCCGGGCAGGGTCTCGTCCGGCGCCAGCGCCGCCACGCCGAAGGAGCAGGTCTTGCGGCCCACTTCCGGGAACTCGGCGGCGGCGATACGCAGGCGCAGCATCTCGGCCAGGGCGCGCGCGCCTTCCAGCTCGGTCTGCGGGCAGATCACCATGAATTCCTCGCCGCCCCAGCGGCCCACGCTGTCGATGCTGCGCGCACCGCTGCGCAGGATGGAGGCCACCGCCGCCAGCACGCGGTCGCCGGCCGGGTGGCCGTAGCTGTCGTTGGTCTGCTTGAAATGGTCGATGTCGAGCAGGATCACGGCCAGGCCGCCGCCGTAGCGGTGCACGCGTTCCACTTCGTAGCCCAGCACCTCGTCCAGCTTGCGCCGGTTGTGCAGGCCGGTCAGCATGTCGGTGCTGGCCACGCGCTGCAGCTCGCGGGTGCGTTCGGCCACCTGCGACTCCAGCGTGCGGTTCATTTCCTTCAGTTCCGCGTACAGCGCGGCGTTTTCCGCCACCGATTTGCGCAGCGTGTCGGCCATCTGGTTCAGCTTGTCGGTCAGCTGGTGCAGCTCGTGCTTGCCCTTGTCCTTCAGCACGAAATGGCGGTCGCCGATATTGTCGATATTGAGCTGGCCGACGAAGTCGCTCATCTGGCGCAGCGGCTGGCCCAGGGTGCGCTTGATCACGTACAGGAAGATGAACCACAGCGCCAGCGTCTTGATGACGGAGTTCACCAGGATCAGGCAAAAGCCGTACGCCACCTGGCGCACCACCACCTGCTGGCTGGAGTAGACGGTCCAGCGGCCCACCGGGTGGCGTTCGCCGGCCTCGTCCACGTAGACGGCGGCGAAGCGGCGGCTGAAGATATGGTCGAACAACAGCGCCGGCGCGGCGGCCGGCACCAGTTCGCCGTTCGCGCCCGCTTCCATGCGGCGGCCGCTGGCGTCGTCCACGGTGCCGATGGCGCGCAGCAGCTTGCCCTGCTCGTCCTCCACCTTGACGCCGATGACGATGGGCAGCGCCTTCACGCCGGTGACGATACTGGCCAGCACTTCGCCGTTGAAGCGCCACAGCGCGCCGGTGATGCCGGGGCCGAAGGTGTGCGCCATGGCGCCGATTTCCTCGCTCAGGCGCTGCTGCGTGTGGCGGTATTCGGCGGCCAGCTGCAGGCAGGTGACCACCAGCGTGACGATGAAGTAACAGCCGAAGATGATGCGCAGCAGGCGCGCGGCCAGGTTGCTCTTCATTCGGCTTTGAGGATCTGGGTGGGGTAGATGGCGCGGATCACGCGCACCGATTCGTCGTCCGACCAGCGCTCGACGATGGCGCGGTAGCGCGCCGTGTTGCGCTGTGCGTGCAGCACCGCGTTGACCTTGGCCACCACCTGCTTGCCCCACTCGGTGCGCGGGCACATCACGCGGTTCACCGTGGGGTCGGCGTGCTCGCGGATGGTGAGCGCGGCCAGCTCGCCGTCGCGGCCCAGCTGGCGCGCCGAGTAGGTGCTGATGATGGGCAGTTCGAGCAGATAGTCCAGCCGCCGCGCCAGCAGCATCTGCAGCGCCTCGTTGAACTCGGAGTGGTACTGGCGGTTGGGCTGCTGTTCCAGCAAGGCGTTGATCTGCGGCGAGAACGAGCGTCCGCGCAGGTAGCTGGTGCGCACGCCGTCCTTTGCCATCAGTTCGGCCAGCGAGACGGCGCCGCCGGAGCCGTTGGCGCCGGCGAACTCGGCCAGGCGGTCGCGCCGCACCACCACCTTAAAGGGCAGGAACACCGCCACCGGCACGGAAAAATACGCGAGCTGCTCGCGCTCCGGGTTTTTCACGCCGCCCACAAAGCACCACGGATTGCCGTTCTTGATTTCCTGGAAGATGCGGGGGAAGGGCGCTTGCACGTCCTTGTGCTCGTAGCCCGGCATGTCTTCCTTGAGCAGCGTGCGGATCTGGTCGAAGATGCCCTGGCCCTTGTCCGGCCCTTCGGCAATCATGTACGGGGCGGCGTTGAACCAGCCCCAGTTGAGACGGTCGGTGGCCTGGGCCTGGGGGATGGCGGCGGCAACAAGGAAGCAGCACAGCAGGGCGGAAAGGCGGGACGTCATCTGGTAAATGCGGTGAGGGGCTGGGTCAGCCGTAAGCGCCCCCAGTGTACAGCAAGTCAAACAGCCGGGATATCGCGGCGATGAGGCTGCCGCAGCCCACCAGCATGGTCGCCACCAGGATCACGGCCAGCGGCCAGCGCGTGTCCGAGCTGCGGCCGGAGCCGGCATTGAAGGTGGCGTCCCACTTCTCGTCGGACATCAAGCCCAGCACCAGCGCCTGCAGGAAGCCGGCCAGCATGGAGACAAACAGCGGCAGCAGCTTGAAGTACATGTCGGCGTCCGGGGCGGCAGCCATCACCAGGCCGATGGCCGGTACGCTGGCCGCGTGAACCCAGCCCCATGTATCGTTTACGCCACGCAGATAGAAGCGGTGGGCACCGATGCCGCCCAGCAGGAAGGCCAGCAAGGTGGCGAAAGTCTTGTTCTTGTGCTTAGTTGCCATAAAAATGATAACAAAAACTGCGGGATGGCCAGTATCGGTCATAATCGGCCGCCAGCCCAGCGTTTTTGCACACAAAGCTTGCCCTGCTTGCCGGACTGGGGGATAATCTTCGATTGCCCCAAACCCACCCCAATTGTTATTAATGCTTGCTGGCGGAAGAGAAAGCGCGCTATAATTTGCGGCTTTTTCCGTCTCAGCACACTTTTTGGAAATATTATGGTCGTTATTCGTTTAGCTCGTGGAGGCGCCAAGAAGCGCCCATTCTTCAACATCGTTGCAACCGACTCGCGCAATCGCCGCGATGGCCGTTTCATCGAGCGCGTTGGCTTCTACAACCCAATGGCTTCCGGCCAGGAAGTGCCATTCAAAGTAACCGAAGACCGTCTGGCGCACTGGATCGGCGTGGGCGCACAGCTGTCCCCAGCCGTTGCGCGCCTGGTCGCTTCGAACAAGAAAGCAGCCTAATTCGGCGTTCAGGTTTTGGCAGATAAATTGGCATCCGGGGTGCAACTCCCCGACGATCTGGTGCAAGTGGGCTTTGTGTCCGGCGCTTATGGCGTAGCAGGCGGAATCCGGGTTCGCCCCTTTTCCGACGACGCGGATGCCTTGTTGCATGCCAAGACCTGGTGGCTGGATAAACCCAGCCTGCATGAAGTCAGCGTGCGCCGTGCGAAGCTGCACGGCGGCGATGTCGTAACCCAGTTGGGGGACCTGACGGACCGGGATCTCGCGGAGGCGCTCAAGGGTGCCGGCGTGTACATCCCGCGCAGCCAGTTCCCCGTGCTGGATGACGGCGAGTTTTACTGGTCCGACCTGATCGGGCTGGCAGTAGAGAATTTGCAGGGCGAAAGCCTGGGTGTCGTCGCCGACATGATGAGCAATGGTCCGCAGTCCATCCTGCGCGTCACGGCTCCGGTCGACGCTGAATCCGGCGACGCCGAGTCCGCGGCGCAAGAGCGCCTGATTCCATTTGTGGACCAGTTCATCATTACGGTGGACAAGGAAGCGAAAAAGATCACCGTGGACTGGGGCCTGGATTACTGATCCGGGAGCCGCTATGCAATTCGACGTCGTCACGCTGTTCCCTGAGATGTTTGCCGCGCTGACGCAATCGGGCGTGACCCGCCGTGCGTTCGAGCAGCAGAAGTGGGCTTTGTCGCTGTGGAATCCGCGCGATTTCACCACCGATAATCACCGCACCGTGGATGACCGCCCCTATGGCGGCGGCCCCGGCATGGTGATGCTGGCCAAGCCGCTGGAGGCGACCATCGCCGCCGCGAAGCAGCGCCAGATCGATGCCGGCTTGCCGGCGCCGCGCGTGGTGTTCATGTCGCCGCAGGGCAAGCAGCTGACGCACGAGCGCGTGATGCAGCTGAAAGCCGAGCCCGGCCTGGTGATCCTGTGCGGCCGCTACGAAGCGGTGGACCAGCGCCTGATCGACCGTTGCGTCGATGAGGAAATCAGCCTGGGCGACTTCGTGCTGTCGGGCGGCGAATTGCCGGCCATGGCACTGATGGACGCGGTGGTGCGCCTGCTGCCGGGCGTGCTCAACACCGAGGCCTCGGCGGTTGAAGACAGCTTTGTCAACGGCCTGCTCGATTCGCCGCACTACACGCGGCCGGTGACGTATGAAGGCGAGGATGTGCCCGCTGTGCTGATGGGCGGCAACCACGCCGAGATAGAAAAATGGCGCCGCCAGCGCATGCTGGAAGCGACCGCGCGCAAGCGCCCGGATTTATTGCCCAAGGCGCGCGCAGCAGGCTTGCTGACGCGCCAGGACGAGAAATTTTTGGCCGGTTTAGAAAAACCGGCACCGTAGTAGCAAAAGCAGCATAAGCAGCAAAAGCAGCAGAGACGGCGGGCATGTCGCCCGCTGGTTTTAACCCCATCCTCTACCGGGTTTCGTACGCGCCGGCATGATGGTAATTGGAGTCATCAAATGAACCTGATTCAACAACTCGAGCAAGAAGAAATTGCTCGCCTGGGCAAAAACATCCCTGAATTTGCACCTGGCGACACCGTGATCGTCAACGTTAACGTAGTCGAAGGCACCCGCAAGCGCGCCCAGGCATACGAAGGCGTGGTCATCTCCCGTCGTAACCGCGGCCTGAACTCGAACTTCATCGTTCGCAAGATCTCGTCCGGCGAAGGCGTTGAGCGTACCTTCCAGCTGTACTCCCCGCTGATCGCTTCGATCGAAGTGAAACGCCGCGGTGACGTACGTCGCGCCAAGCTGTACTACCTGCGCGACCGTTCGGGCAAATCGGCACGTATCAAGGAAAAACTGCCAAACCGTCGCCCAGCAGCGGCAAAAGCAAGCGCTTAATCGCGTTTGGGTTTGGGGCAGGGGCGCCTGGGTGGCGCCCCTTCAAAAGGGCGCCGCTTGGCGCCCTTTCGCTATTTGGAGGTGGTATGGCCAAGCTTTTGTTCGACCCGCAGCAACTCCCGATCGACGCCATCGCCGGCGAGCCGGCCGTGCCGGCCGAGCGCCTGGCGCCGGACTGGCTGCGCGCGCGCTTTGCCGCGCCCCCGGCCTGGCGGCCGGAAGATTCGGAAACCACCTTCACGCCGCAGGTGCCGCCCAAGCCGGCCGCCGTGCTGGTGCCGCTGGTGCAGCGTCCCGAAGGCCTGAGCCTGCTGCTCACGCAGCGCACCGACCACCTGAGCAGCCATGCGGGCCAGATCAGCTTTCCCGGCGGACGCGCCGAGCCGTACGACGCCGGCCCGGCCGACACCGCGCTGCGCGAGGCGCACGAGGAGATCGGCCTGGACCGCCGCCACGCCGAAATCATCGGCACCTTGCCGGTCTATCACACCGGCACCAACTACAGCGTGACCCCGGTGGTGGCCCTGCTGCAGCCGCCGTTCGAGCTGCGCGCCGACCCCGGCGAGGTGGCCGAGATCTTCGAGGTGCCGCTGGCCTTCCTGATGGACGGACTGAACCACCAGCGCCTGTCGGCCGAGCTGGCCAGCGGGCGGCGCAGCTTCTACGCCATGCCCTACCAGGGCTACTATATCTGGGGCGCCACCGCCGGCATGCTGCGCAACCTGTTCCACTTTTTGAGAGCGGAATAAGTTTGATTCCCGCGCGCCGCTGCGCTATCGTAGCGGGCATTGCGGCAATGCCCATCTTAAGGACGTTTAATGACTTTTCTTTCCATTCTGTGCGCACTGCTGATCGAGCAGATGAAGCCCCTGCGGGCGGATAATCCCATCTACGCCGAGATCAAGAGTCTGGCGGTGCGCATGGAAGCATGGTTCAACGCGGGCGACTCCAAGCATGGCCGCATGGGCTGGTTCCTGATGATGTTCGCGCTGATCGCGCCCACCATGCTGATCCACTGGGTGCTGATACGCTACGACTGGTTCCTGGCCGCCTTCGCATGGAATGTGCTCATCGTCTACCTGACGCTGGGCTTCCGCCACTACAGCCACTATTTCACCTCCATCCAGCTGGCCCTGAACGCCGGCGACGAGGCGGCCGCGCGCGCGCTGCTGGCCGAGTGGACCAAGCTCGACACCGTGGGCATGGAGGCGGGCGAAATCTCGCGCATCGCCGTGGAAAAGGCCCTCATCACGACGCACCGCAATGTGTTTGGCGTGTTCTTCTGGTTCCTGATGCCGCTCGGCCCGGCCGGCGCGGTGCTGTACCGCGTGTCCGAATACCTGGCGCGCGCATGGAACGAGCCCGAGCACATGCGCAACGAAGCCTTCGGCGAGTTCGCCACCAAGGCCTTCTACTGGATCGACTGGGTGCCGGTGCGCCTGACCGCCGTGGCCTTCGCCGTGGTGGGCAACTTCGAGGACGCCATCTACGCCTGGCGCAACTTCGCGCACCGCTGGACGGACGAGGCGCGCGGCATCATCCTGGCCGCCGGCGGCGGCGCCATGGGCGTGCGCCTGGGCACGCCGCAGGAAAACGCGCCGCGCGTGCTGCCGGCCGACGCGGCCGTGGTCGACAGCAGCGACATGGAAGCCGAGGCGCTGCCGGGCGAAGAGCCGGGCATCCGCGCGCTGCAAAGCACGGTGGGCCTGGTGTGGCGCGCGCTGCTGCTGTGGATGATGCTGCTGCTGTTGCTTTCCGGCGCGGTCTGGCTCGGCTGAAAGAAAACCGACAGCCGGAACGCGTTACAATGTCGGGATTGGCGGGCGCAAACAGTCGGTGCGGCCGCCAATGCGTGTTTCAAATCAAGTACTTACCTCCTTAGGTCTTCTATAAGATATAATACCTAGGATTTTTCACGCATCCAGGTCCCGCGAGTCATCTATGGCCGAGTCAGCTCAATCCCCCAAAGAACTGGCCAACGAGTTCTTTATCCTTGGCATCACTGCCGATGGCAGGCAATTCCGTCCCAGCGACTGGGCCGACCGCCTGTGCGGCGTCATGTCGTGCTTCCGTCCGGAAGGCACCAGCGGCCGAGATTCCCACCTCGGTTATTCCACCTTCGTGCGCCCGACCCATATCAATGGCGTCAAGGCCGTGGTGGTGAACGAAGCGCTGCGCGATTTCGAACCGATGGCTTACCACTTTGTCCTCAATTTCGCCAAGGACAACGGCCTGCAGGTGGTGGACGCCTGCCTGGTGCCCCTGCCCGGAGAAAAATAAGCGTAGGATAGGGCTCTTTCAACCAAAGCCAGCCCTGCGATCGCTTATGAATTTATCCAAGTCCGGTTTCGCCGTCACGCTGCTGCTGTGCAGCTATTCCTTTCTTCCCGCTTCCGCCGCACCGGCTGCCGCCGGCGCGCTGCCGGCCGGCGTCGTCAAAGGCCCGTCGGTCGAGGGCATCACCGAATACCGGCTGCCGAACGGCCTGAAAGTGCTGCTGTTCCCGGACGCCTCCAAGCCCACCGTCACCGTCAACGTCACCTACCTGGTCGGCTCGCGCCACGAGAACTACGGCGAGACCGGCATGGCCCACCTGCTTGAGCACATGCTGTTCAAGGGCGCGCCGAAAAACCGCAGCATTCCCCAGCAGTTCGCCGACCGCGGCATGGAGTACAACGGCACCACGTCCTATGACCGCACCAACTACTACGAAGTGTTCCAGGCCGGCGGGGACAACCTGAAATGGGCGCTCGACATGGAAGCGGACCGCATGGTCCATTCCTTCGTGGCGAAGAAGGACCTGGACTCGGAAATGACGGTGGTGCGCAACGAGTACGAGAGCGGCGAGAACAGCCCGTTCGAGGTACTGCTCAAGCGCATGCAGAGCGTGGCCTACGACTGGCACAGCTACGGCCGCTCCACCATCGGCAACCGCAGCGACATCGAGAACGTCAAGATCGAGAACCTGCAGGCCTTCTACCGCACCTACTACCAGCCGGACAACGCGGTGCTGCTGGTGGCCGGCAAATTCGAACCGGCGCAGACGCTGGCGTGGATCTCCAAATCCTTCGGCGCCATCCCGAAACCGAAGCGCAAGCTGCCGCCTTTCTGGACCGTGGAGCCGACCCAGGACGGCGAGCGTTCCTTCATCGTGCGCCGCAAGGGCGACATCCAGATCGTCGCGCTGGGCTACAAGATCCCGGCCGCGCTGCACGACGACAGCGATGCGCTCAGCTTCATGTCCGAGATCCTGAACGACACGCCGAACGGCCGCCTGCACAAGGCGCTGGTGGAATCCGGCAAGGCGGCGCAGGTGTTCAGCTTTGCGCAGACCGGCTATGCGCCCGGCCTGCAGCTGATCGGCGCCGTGGTGAAAGCCGGCCAGCCGCTGGAGCCGGTGCGCGAGGAGCTGATCGCCGCCGTGGAAGGCTTCGCGAAAACCCCGCCCACCGAGGAGGAAATGGAGCGCGTGCGGCGCAACATCGGCAACAGCATCGAGAAGGCGCTGAACGACCCGCAGAAAGTGGGCGTGGCGCTGTCCGAGCAGATCGCGCTGGGCGACTGGCGCTTGCTGTTCCTGGGCCGCGATAGCCTGGCCAAGGTGACGCCGCAGCAGGTGGCCAAGGCCGCCGGCCATTACCTGAAGCGCGACAACCGCACCGTCGGCAGCTTCCTGCCGGAGGACAATCCGCAGCGCGCCGAGATCACGGCCGCGCCGCCGATCGAGAAGGTGATGCAGGACTTCAAGGGCAAGGAAGACACGCTGGTGTCGGAAGTGTTCGACCCCAGCCAGGCCAACATCCTGAAACGCACCGAGCTGAAAACCATCGGCGGGCTGAAGGCGGCGCTGCTGCCGAAGAAGAACCGGGGCGAGACCGTGTCGGTGCAACTGCGCCTGCACTGGGGCGACGAGAAGAACCAGTTCGGCAAGACCGTGGTCGCCGCCGCCGTCAACCACATGCTCACGCGCGGCACCAGCAAGTACAGCCGCGCGCAGCTGGCCGACGCGATGGAAAAGCTGAAGATGTCCGGCAGCGTGTACCAGTTCGACACCACGCGCAGCCACCTGGCCGACGCGCTGCACCTGGCCGCGCACGTGCTCAAGGAACCGGCTTTCGATGCGGCCGAATTCGAGCAGCTGCGCCAGCAATGGCTGGTGGGCCTGGAAGCGTCGCGCAACGAGCCGCAGGTGCTGGCGGCCAATGCGCTGGCCAAGCACTACAACCACTACCCGAAAGGCGACGTGCGCTACGCGATGAGCATCGATGAGCAGATCGAAGCCATCAAGGCGCTGACGCTGGATGAACTGAAGGCCTACCACCGCGAATTCTACGGCGCCTCGCACGGCGAAGTGGCCATCGTCGGCGACTTCGATTCGCCCGCCATCCAGGCCGTACTGGCCGAGGAATTCGGCAACTGGGCCAGCAAGGCGCCGTATGCGCGCATCCTGAACGCCAACGTGGAGCGCCCGCCGCTGCACCAGGTGATCAACACGCCGGACAAGGAGAACGGCTTCTACGCCGCGCAGGTGAACATCGACATGAATTCGGAAGACCCGGATTACGTGGCGCTGGAACTGGCCAACTACATCCTGGGCGACGGCGGCCTCAAGTCGCGCCTGATGGACCGCATCCGGCAGAAGGATGGCCTGTCCTACGGTGGCGGTTCCAGCCTGTCGGTGAGCGATGTGGACCGCGCCAGCAATCTGTCCATCTCGGCCATCGCGGCGCCGCAGAACCTGAAGAAACTGGAAGCGGCGATCCGCGAGGAAGTGGCGCGCGCACTGAAGGACGGCTTCACGGCGGCCGAAGTGGCGGGCGCCAAGTCCGGCATGCTGCAGCAGCGCATCCAGAACCGCTCGCAGGACAATGTGCTGGCCGGCGGCTGGGCCAACTTCCTGTACCTGAACCGCACGTACGCGTGGAGCCAGGCTTTCGAGGACAAGCTGAAGGCGCTCACGCCGGCGCAGGTGAACGCCGCCTTCCGCAAGGCGGTGGACCTCGATAAGCTGAGCGTGGCGGTGGCGGGCGACCAGGCCAAGGCCAGGTAACCGGCGGCGCTGCGGCGGGTTACGCGGCTGCGCCGCTAACCCGCCCTACGGCCCCGGTAGCGGCGCGATGCATCTGCCGTAGGGCGGGTTAGCGCGCAGCGCGTAACCCGCCGGCGTCACGGCGTACTCAATTCGGCCACGAAGTCGTACATATCGCCGCGGAAGTAGGAGCGGCAGAATTCCACCGCGCGCCCGTCGCGCAGGAAGCCGAGCCGCTCCACCGCCAGTCCCGCATCGCCTTCCCTGGCCTGCAGCAGCGCGGCCTGCTCGCCGGTGAGGAGCAGCGCGCTCAAGCGCTGCAACGCCCGCACCGGCCGGTTGCCGGCCAGTTCCAGCGCCTCGTACATCGACGTGTCCACCGCCTCCAGCGAGGGCAGGGCGCCCGCCACGATGGTGGCGTACTCCAGGCACATCGGTATCTCGTCCGCATAGCGGATGCGGTTGAAGCGGAACACCGGCGCGCCCGGGCTAAGCCGCAGCCGCAGCGCTTCTTCCGGCGTCACCGTCCCCTCCGAACGCTTCAGCCACACGCTGCGCGGCATGCGTCCGCGCGCCCGCATGTCTTCCGAAAAGGAGGTCAGCTTGGCGAAGTTCTTTTCTATCCGCGTGTTGATGAAATTGCCCGAGCCGGCGCGCCGCACCAGCAGGCCTTCGTCCACCAGGCCGTCGATGGCCTTACGCACCGTGATGCGGGAAATGGCCAGGTCGTTGGCCAGCTGGCGCTCGGCCGGCAGGGCCTCGTCCGGCCCGAAGATGCGCTTGTCGATCGCTTCGCGCAGCGCGCGCTGCAACTGCTGGTACAGGGGCTGGCTGCTGGTCTGCCCCAGGTGCTGCATGATCTCTGCGAGCGATGTCATGTCTCGTCCCCTGTAGTTTTTATGCACTTCTTTATGCACTTTTATGCACTTTTATGCGATCCGATAATACCAAAAAAAGACCGGCACGCTAGCGGTTTGCATTGCGCTGGCGCCCGCCCAGAGGGAGATAGCGCTAACTAAGGTGAAATATTGGCAAAGTGGTCTGTGTGGTACAAACAACATGTGAAAAAAATACGAAAATTGGTAGTGTTCTGGTATTGGATGAGAGTATATTGGCGTTGAATTGGTTTTGTTAGTGGTTGCATAGATGGATCTGTAGGGCGTTGCGGGGAGCGCGGCGGTCTGCAAGAGGATCTACTTAAAAACGGACGGGCCTTCGACGAAGGCCACAATCAAGGGGGAGTAAATGAAGCGCAATTTGACACCGATCGCCACTGCGGTCGCCATCCTGATTAGCAGCACCGCCGCGATGGCGCAGGATGCATCCAAGACGCCCGACGCGGTCGTGACCGTGACCGGTGTGCGTGCCGCATTGGCGCAGTCGATCAACCAGAAGCGCAACGCCGACTCGCTGGTGGAAGTGATCACCGCCGAAGACGTGGGCAAGATGCCGGACAAGAGCGTCGCCGACTCGCTGCAGCGCGTACCTGGCGTGTCCGTTGCCACCGCCGGCGGCTCCGAAGGCGGCTTTGGCGAGAACGACCGCGTCAGCCTGAAAGGCACGCCGTCCAACCTGACCCTGACCACGCTGAACGGCCACACCGTCTCCAGCGGCGACTGGTATATCTCCAACATCACCGGCGGCGGCCGCTCGGTGAGCTACTCCATGTTCCCGTCCGAACTGATCGGCCGCGTGACCGTGCACAAGAGCTCGCAGGCCAACCTGACCGAAGGCGGCGCCGCCGGTAACGTGGACATCGAAACCCGCAAGCCGCTGAGCTTCAAGAAGCCGCTGACCCTGATGGGTTCCATCGAAGGCGCCTACGGCGACGCGGCCAAGAAGACCGACCTGCAGGTGAGCGCGCTGGCCAACTGGAAGAACCAGGAAAACAACCTCGGCGTGCTGGTGCAGGTATTCGACGAGAAGCGCACGCTGCGCCGCATGGGCCAGGAATTCCTGTGGTGGGACAAGCTGACCAAGGGCTTCGCACCGGACTGGATCGCGAAAAATCCTGAAGTCGAAAACAAATACCTGTCCATGCTGACCGGCTCCTCGCTGTTCCAGCAGAAGCGCGAGCGCAAGGGCGGCATGGTGGACGTGGAAGTGAAAGTCAACAGCGACTTCAGCTTCGACGTGAGCGGCCTGTACACCCGCCTGGACGCGGACAACGTCAACGCCAACTTCATGCTGGCGCCTTACCAGCCGCTGTCGAACAACTGGTCCGGCGTGGGCGGTGTGGTGCCGTCGGCGTACACCATCACGGGCAACCAGATCACCTCAATCACTTTCCCGAAAACCTGTCCGGTCGCCAGCTGCGCCAACATGGGTCCGTCGGTGCAGGACATCATCGCCCGTCCCGGTTCGTACAGCGACTCGAAGTTCGTCAACGTGGACTGGAAATACCGCGTCAACGACGACCTGAAATTCACCGGCCAGATCGGCACCACGCGTGGCACCGGCTATGCGCGCGACTACGGCTACGAGGCCTGGCTGGCCTACTCGGGCACCAGCCTGACCATGCACGGCCTGGACGCACCGGCCACCGTTACCGTGGACAACGCCGGCACCTTCAACCCGCGCACCGGCGCCGACTTCTTCGGCGGCTGGGCCTCGGACACCACCGCCAAGGACAAGGAAACCTACGGCCAGGTGGACGGCACCTACAAGACCCCGTGGGACATGGTGCCAACCATCCGCATGGGCCTGCGCACCGCCAAGCATGACCGCCAGCTGACCTGGCTGGCCGGCACCGTGGCGCCTGCGGGCTCGCAACTGGCCAACCGTCCTACCGGCCTGACGACCTACCCAACCAGCCCGCTGGACAACGTGCTGCAGAACCCATGGACCTTCACCGCTGACTCGATGAAGGAGTGGGGCGACAAGTACGTGACCTTCGACAGCCACTCCTACCAGAACGAGTTCACCATCGCCGAGAAAGCGCATGCCGCCTACGCGATGGCCGACCTGAACGTGGGCGCCATCACCGGTAACTTCGGCGTGCGCTTCGTGAAGACCGAGATCAACGTGGCCAACGGTTCTCCGAACACGGTGTGGAACCCGGTCTACACGTCGAAGACCTACAACGACTTCCTGCCCAGCCTGAATCTGCGCACCGACCTGGCCAACAACGTCGTGCTGCGCGGCGCTGCCAGCCGCACCCTGGCGCGCCCGGACTTCGGCGCGCTCGGTTCGCTGAGCCTGAACGACCTGACCTTCTCGGGCACCGGCGGCAATCCCAACCTGAAGCCGATCTACTCGAACAACGTGGATGCGGGCATCGAGTGGTACTTCATGCCGAAGTCGCTGATCGCGATGAGCGTGTACGACATGCACCTGGGCTCCTACGTGACCTTCGGCTCGTCGGTGGCGCAGTTCTTCAACCAGTCCACGCACTCGGTCACCAACTACAACATGAGCTCGGCCCTGAACACCAAGGCCCGCGTGAAGGGCGTGGAACTGCAGTACTCGCAGGACCTGGGGAACGGCTTTGGCGCCAGCGTGAACTACACCTACGCGGACGGCAAGGAAACCGGCAAGGCGCCTAAATCGGCTTGCGCCGACCTGGGCGATTGCAGCATGATCGGCACCTCGAAGAACTCGTACAACGCCAGCGTGTTCTACGAGAACGACAAGTTCAGCGCACGCCTGAACTACAGCTTCCGCTCGGCCTTCCTGAATGGCCTGGACCGCAACAGCGCGATCTACCAGGACGACGTGGGCACCGTGTCGCTGGCGCTGAACTACAATCTGACCGAGAACCTGACGCTGTCGTTCGAAGGCAAGGACCTGAACGATCCGCTGCTGAAGTCCTACGCCACCACCAAGGACCAGCCGCGCGCCTTCTACAAGAACGGCAAGCAGTTCTTCCTGGGCGTGCGCGGCAAGATGTAATGCCGGCTGAAGTCTGACGCAATACAGGGCAGGGTTTCTTCGGAGGCCCTGCCTTTTTTCATATTGGAGCGGGAATGCATTACCTGATCAAATCGGCGCTGCTGGCGGGCGCTTTCCTTGGGGCGGCCCAGGCGGCCGGGCCGGCGCCGCGCGTCGTCTACAGCCCATACAAGCACCTGGCGATGCACAACGACGCAGCCAGCAATGTCATCACCGTCGCGCCGGAGGGCAAGCGGCTGCCGTACATCGGCCACAGCAAGCAGGCGCTGACCTGGGCCTTTGCCACCGGCGAGTGCGGTGGCGAGAACTGGGGCGGCCAGCCGGCGCAGGCGGTGGCGGACGCCAACGTGCCGGCTTTCGCGGCGGCCGGCGTGGGCTATATCATCTCCACCGGCGGACAGGGCAACGTGTTCACCTGCGGCAGCGACGAGGGCATGGAGCGCTTTATCAAGCGCTACGAGTCGCCGCAGCTGATCGGCATCGACTTCGACATCGAAGCGGGGCAGACCCGCGAGCAAGTGGAATCGCTGGTGCGGCGCATCGCGTCCGCCCAGGCGCTGCACCCGCAGCTGCGCTTCAGCTTCACCGTCGCCACCCATGCCGCGTCGGACGGCAGCCGCCGCAGCCTGAACGACATGGCCGAGACCGTGCTGGACGCGGTGCGCCGCAGCGGCCTGAAGGACTACGCGCTGAACATCATGGTGATGGACTACGGCCCCGCCGCGAAAGACGCATGCGTGGTGCGCCAGGGCCGCTGCGACATGGGCGCGTCGGCGCTGCAGGCGGTGCGCAACGTGCATGAGAAGTACAAGGTGCCGTACAGCCAGATCGAGCTGACCGCCATGATAGGGGTGAACGACGTGGTGGAGAACGTGTTCACCATGGCCGACATGGACGCGATGGCGCGCGGTGCGCGCAAGCTGAAACTGGCCGGGCTGCATTTCTGGTCGGTGGACCGCGACACGCCATGCCGCACTGAAGTGAAAGGTGCGGACGCCGCCTGCAGCGGCATGCCCGGCGTGCCGCCCGGCGCCTACGCGCGCGCGCTGGACGCGCACGCCAAAGCGGCGGGAGCCAGCAAGTGAGCGCGGTGCCACCAGTCGCCACGGCACCGCCTGTCGCCACGGCCCCGCCGCAAACGCATGCTGCCGACGGCGATCGTGTCTCAGGCCCGCCCGCCGCCGCAGCGCCAGCATCCGCTAGCCGCTATCTGTCGCTGGACGTGCTGCGCGGCCTGACCGTCGCGCTGATGATCGTGGTGAACACGCCGGGCGACTGGAACACCGTGTTCGCGCCGCTGCTGCACGCGCAGTGGCACGGCTTCACGCCCACCGACTGGGTCTTCCCCACCTTCCTGTTCGTGGTCGGCAACGCGCTCTGCTTCGCCCTGCCCAAATACGCGCGGATGGGCAACGGCGCCGTGCTGGCCAAGGTGGGCAAGCGCAGCGCCATCATTTTCCTGCTCGGCTTCCTGCTGTTCTGGTTCCCCTTCGTGGCGGTGGACGGCGCCGGCAACTGGGGGCTGATCCCGCTGTCCGGCACGCGCATCCCCGGCGTATTGCAGCGCATCGCCTTGTGCTTCGGCCTGGCCGCGCTGATCCTGCATTTCTGGAAAGAGAAGGGCGCGCTGGCCTACAGCGTGCTGGCGCTGCTCGGCTACTGGCTGGTGCTGGCGCTATGCGGCGACTACACGCTCACCGGCAACGCGCCTGCGAAGTTCGACCTGTGGCTGCTGGGCGAACGCCACCTGTACCACGGCGAAGGGCTGCCATTCGACCCGGAAGGCATGCTGGGCACCATCCCGGCCACGGTGAACGTCATCGCCGGCTACTTCGCGGGCAGGCTGATACTGGCCAGGGGCGCGAGCTACGAAACGCTGGCGAGGCTGATGATGGCGGGCGTGGCATGCATCGGCGTGGCGCTGTGCTGGGACCAGGCCTTCCCGATCAACAAGAAGCTGTGGACCAGCTCCTACGTGCTGTACACGATAGGCCTGGACCTGCTGGTGCTGCCGCTGCTGATCTACGCGACCGAGATGCGCGGGCAGCGCGGCTGGACCTACTTCTTCGAAGTGTTCGGCAAGAACACCCTGTTCATCTACCTGCTGTCCGAGCTGGCGGTGGTGATCCTGGTGAAGACGCAGGCGGGCAAGGGTAACGGCTACGACTGGCTGTACGCACATACCTTCCAGCCGCTGGCGCCACCCAAAGTGGCGTCGCTGCTGTTCGCCGTGAGCTTCATGCTGGCCTGCTGGGTGGTGGGCTACGCCATGGACCGGCGCAGGATCTACGTCAAGGTCTAGAACTTCAGGCGCAGACCGGCTCGGTTGGCCAGCACCGTCAGTCCCATCATGGCCACGGTCATCGCGGCGGCGTTCAGTAATCCCTGGGCGCCGCCCGATTCCAGGTATGGCCACCACCAGCGCGGCAGACGCAGCACCGCCGCCAGCTGCTCCCACAGGTCCGGCGCGATATAGGCAAACAGCGCGTTGGCGCCGGCCGGCATCAGCAGCGCGCTCCACGCGCGCCAGTGCAGCACGTCGATCAGCACATAGAACAGCAGGAACAGCGCCAGCACCAGCCCCGAACACACCAGCGCGTACGACTCGGTGGCCTGGATCTTGTTGATGCCGTGCAGGGGACGCAGCAGCATGCCCGCGCCGAACAGCGCCACGGCGAAGCAGGCCATCAGCACGATGCGGCGGCGGTGCAGCGCCGCCGGCGGCAGCTCCGCGCCGTCCGCCGGAACGGCACCGGTGGCACCGCCCACGCTGGCGCTCACCCCGGCGCTTTGCGGGCGGCGCAAGAACAGCGTCCCCACCAGCGTCCCCGCCATCACATTGGCCGAGGTGGAGCCCAGCACCTGCGGCACATTGACGAACGCATTCAGTGCCTGCGGCAGCGGCAGCACGCCCGCCGTGCCCGCCAGGTACAGCACGATCAGCAGCGCCAGTGCCGCCATCAGCAGCGGCGGCTTGCCGTCCACCGCCACATAGATCACGCTGCACAGCAGATACGCCCAGCCTATCATCCCGAGGATGCCCCACCACGTGTGTTGCAGATAAACGCTGCTGAACTCCGCGTTCAGCTGCCCCCGAAAGGACGCCATCAGGAACAGCATCAGCGCCAGCCCGCCCCAGAAGGCGGCGCCGCGCTGCGCGCCCTGGCGCCACAGCAGTATCATGGCCACGTAGAACAACAGGAAGTACACGGCGCGTGGCAGCAGGGCGGCGGAGGCGTCGTAGCGGTAAGCGTTGGCCAGCACCACGCCGGCCGCCATCAGGCTGCCCGCGCGCCACAGCAGGCGCCCGGCCAGGGCCGCGCTGAAGCGCCCGCCTTCCCGGTTCAGCGCCAGCGGAATGGCAATGCCCACGATGAACAGGAAAGCAGGGAACACCAGGTCCGGCAAGGTGATGCCGTCCGCCGTGGCGCTGGAATGCTCCAGCCAGTACGGAATGCGCGGCATCCCGGCGATGTAATTCACCCAGATCATGGCCAGGATGACGAAGCCGCGGAACGCGTCGAGACTGAGTAGACGAGGCATAGGCAAAAAAAATGGGGTCAGGGTTAATTAAAAAATTAACCCTGACCCCATTTAGCGGTGGAGCAAGTTATTTGGCGGCGGAAGCGGCTGCTGCCGAGGTCGTTGGGCGGTTAACCCACAGGATCCAGTAGCGGGCCAGGTCGGCACGGCCGTCGGCGCCTTGCACGGTTTCCAGCACCTTGATCGCTTCTTCCTTCTTGCCGGCCATGGCGTAGGAGTAGCCCAGGCGCAGCTTGGCGTCGTCGGCGTTCTTCAGGCCGCCCTTGGCGATACCTTGCTGAATCAGGTCGATGCCCTTGTCGAACTGCTCCAGCGTCACGTAGGCGTAGCCCAGGTTGACCAGGCCGGTGCCGTCTTTCGACTTCTTGGCCGATGCTTCGCCGCTGGCGATGTTCTTCACGTCGTCGGCTGCCTGCTTGTCGGCCTGCGCCTTGATCTTCTTGTGCTTGTCCGCGTTGCCGCCGGTGCCCAGCACGCCGGCTGCGTAGCCTGCATCCATGGCTTTCTTGGCTTCGATCGGCTGGCCGGCCAGCAGCGCCAGTTCAGCCATCTCGGCGTAGTCTTCCTGCGACATCTTCGACACGGCGGCCTTCTCCAGGCGGTACACGTCCAGCGCGAAGCGGGTGGAGTAGGTGGCCTTGCCCTGGGTGCGGCTCAGCAGGTCGATCCAGTAGTCGTCGGTCGGGTAGAACTGCACCAGCTTTTCGACGGCGATCAGGTAGGTGGCGGTGTCCTTGGACTTGGCGCCGGTGTTGGCCAGCAGTTGCAGCTCTTCCAGCGACGGCGTCTTGCCGGCCTTGGTGTTGGCTTCCAGGTCCTTCAGCAGTTCGGCTTTCGCGGTGGCGAAGTCGTTGTTGAAGTAGTAGGCGCGCAGCACGTAGGGACGCAGCTTGGTCGCGTCGCCGGTCACTTCGGCGTACTTGTTGAAGGTGGCGATGGCCTTGGGATAGTCCTTGCCGTTGTAGTACAGGTTGCCCAGCGCCTGGATGAAGTCGCCCTGGTCGGCGGCCGGCAGCTTGCCCGAGGCCAGCACGGCTTCCAGGCCCTGGATGGTCATCGGGTTGTTGTTGGTGACGGAGCCCAGCGATACCTTCATGCGGTTCAGCACGAAGATTTCGTACGGGGTCAGGTTCGGCAGCGCTTCGGCCTGGGTGATGCGGTTCTGGACTTCGGCGTAGTTCTTGGCCGTCATCAGTTCCTTGATCTGGGCCGGGTCCATCAATTTGAAGAGTTCAGGACGCACGGTGTCAGGCTTCGGTGCTTCCGGGGCGGGCGCGGCTTTTTCAGCGGCGTGCACGCCAGCCACCAGGGCCGGTGCGAAATTCAGGCCGAGTGCGGCGACGATCAGGCTGGTACGTGCGAAACGAAACTTGGACATGGATAATCCTTCAATCTAAATAAAGACAAACGCGTATTCTCCCATAAAACAGGAGGGGCGCCGGGTTTCAAAAGTGCGTGAATTGTAACCGCTGTTACATGGCGCGTGCGTAAGCTTGACCATCGGAATTAAATAGCAGGCAACGTTCGGCCGGCAGGTGCAGCCGGGCGGCGCTGCCGGGCGCCAGCTGCAGGCTTTCCGCCGCCTGCTTGACCGCCACCATGTCCGGCACGCCCGGCAGCGCGGCGTAGACGATGGACAGGTCGCCCAGGTTCTCCACGTGGCCGATGGCGGCGTCCAGCAGGTTGGCTTCCTGCGGCCGGAGCTGGTCTTCCAGCACGGCGGCCGGACGCAGCCCCGTGTGCTCGGCGCGGATACCGATGGTCACGCGGTCGCCGCGCTGCGCCTCGCCGCCCTGTGCCGCCACTTCGACGACCGCGCCGCCGGCCGCCATCACCGCCACGAAGTGCGGCCCGGCCGCCATGACTTCGCCGGGGATGAAGTTCATCTTCGGCGAGCCGAGGAAGCCGGCCACGAACAGGTTGGCGGGGTTGTGGTACAGGTCCAGCGGGGTGCCTACCTGCTCGATGCGGCCGCCGTTGAACACCACGATGCGCTCGCCCAAGGTCATCGCTTCCACCTGGTCGTGCGTCACGTAGATCATGGTGGTCTTCAGATCCTGGTGCAGTCGGCTGATCTCCACCCGCATCTGCACGCGCAGGCTGGCGTCCAGGTTGGACAGCGGCTCGTCGAACAGGAACACTTCCGGCTTGCGCACGATGGCGCGGCCGATGGCCACGCGCTGGCGCTGGCCGCCGGACAGCTCCTTCGGCTTGCGCTTGAGCAGGGGCGTCAGCTGCAGGATGGCAGCGGCGCGCTCCACCATCTGCCGCACCTCGGCCGCCTTGTGGCCGGCCAGCTTGAGAGCG
Source organism: Pseudoduganella sp. UC29_71 (assembly GCF_042693265.1). Lineage (NCBI taxonomy): Bacteria > Pseudomonadati > Pseudomonadota > Betaproteobacteria > Burkholderiales > Oxalobacteraceae > Pseudoduganella > Pseudoduganella sp. UC29_71. The sequence goes on from NZ_CP170549.1 coordinate 680,781, forward strand.
AAGGCCATGTTCTCGTACACCGTCATGTGCGGGTACAGCGCATAGGACTGGAACACCATGGCGATGCGGCGCTCGGCCGGCGCCACGTCGTTGGCCAGGCGCTCGCCGATGCGCAGCTCGCCGGCGGTGATGCTTTCCAGGCCCGCGATCATGCGCAGCAGCGTGGACTTGCCGCAGCCGGACGGGCCGACGAAGACCACGAATTCGCCGTCGCGGATGTCGAGGTCCACGCCGTGGATCACGGGATGCTTGGCGTCGTAATGCTTGACGACGCCTTTCAGGCTGACACTGGACATGGGCTTAGCTCGCGGCGACAGGGTCTTGCGTGGGCGCCGCCGCGTCGGGCCTGGCGGCGCGCGAGGTCATCGGAATCAGCTGCGACAGCACCGCCACCGGGATGGCGGAGATCAGCACCCAGATGAAGAATTTCTGGTAGCCGAGCGCCAGCTGGATATTGCCGCTCACGTATTTGAACAGCACGAAGCCCAGCTGCATCACGCCGGTGGAGAAGGCGTAGTGCGCGGTCTGGTATTTGCCGGGGGCGACCACCTGCATCATGTACAGGATGATGCCGACGAAGCCGAAGCCGTAGCCGAACATCTCCGCGCTCAGCGCCACGCCGATCACGGCCAGGTCGGTAGGCTGGTAGGTGGACAGGAAGTAGAACGCCACGTTGGGCAGGTTCACCGCCAGGATCAGCCACAGGATGGCGCGCTTGAGGCTCAGCCACGAGGTGAAGTAGCCGCCGGCGATGGAGCCGATGATGAAGGCGATGGTGCCGGTGGTGCCGTACACGGCGCCCACTTCGGAGGTGGTCAGCCCCAGCCCGCCGAGGTTGCGCGCCTCGCGCAGGAACAGCGGGCCTATGGTCTGGATCTGCGCTTCTCCCGCGCGGAACAGGATGATGAAGACGATGGACACCCAGATGCCCGGCTTGTTGACGTAGTCGATGATGACGTCCTTCAGCGTGCGGGCGATGCCGGCCGCCGTGGTGTCGGGCGTGACCACGTTCCAGGCCGGCGGCAGCGCCCAGCTGTGGTACAGGCCGAGCGCCACCATGGTGGCGGCCAGGATGCAGAAGATGATGGTCCAGGCGGGCACCACGCCCTGCGACTTCTCGAGGTAGCCGGCCAGGATCACCAGGCCGCCCAGTGAAATGAAGCGGCCGGCGTTGAAGAAGGTGCCGGTCCAGCCGGCGTACTCGGCCTGCTGCTTTTCGCTCAGGCTGGCGATGTACAGGCCGTCGCAGGCGATGTCGTGGGTGGCCGAGCAGATCGCCACCAGGGCCAGCACGGCCACGCAGGCGGACAGCCAGAACGGCAGCTGCAGCGCCAGCGCCACCAGGCCCAGGCACGCGCCGCCAGCCAGCTGGAAGCCGACCACGATGACCTTCTTGCTGCCGGCCAGTTCCAGGAAAGGACTCCACAGCGGCTTGAAGACCCAGGCAAAGCCGATGTAGGCGGTCCAGTGCGCAATGTCGTCGTTCGGCACGCCCATGGACTTGAGCATCAGGCTGGCGATCAGCGCCACGGCGAAGAAGGGCAGGCCTTGCGCGAAGTACAGCGTGGGGACCCAGGCCATGGGGCTGCGGGTGGTGGTCTTTTCCATCATTGCGTCATCCTGTCTTTGTTGTTCTTGCGGCATGGCTGCGTTATTCGAAGCCCGGCACCGGGCAGCGGCCTTGCGCTTCCAGTTCGCCGGACAGCCATGCGTTCACCGCCTCCAGCGCGGGTGCGGCGAAGCCGTAAGTCATCAGCGCCGGCGCAGCGATATCGAGCGCCTGATAGGGATTCCACAGCGCCAGGTGCAGGTCCGGCTTCCACGTGGCGCGCGGCTTGGCGCCGTAGCGCAGGCGCGACGTGGAGGCCAGCATGGTGTAGCGGCCGTCCTGCGGCAGCGCGGACCAGTCGAAGGCGTCCGCGTCGCAGTACGTGACCAGCTCCACGTCGAACAGCCTGCCCAGCGAAGCGGCCACCACGGCGGCCGGCACGCCCGCTTCGGACACGCCGTCGCTCACCACGTCCTGGCGCGCCACCAGGCGCACCCTGGCGCCGGGGGCAGGGCGCTGCGGATTGCCACGCGCGGTAAGGGCGCGGCGCCAGCCTTCGGCCATGATGGCGCGGTCGGCCGCATCTTCCTTGTATGAGCGCGGCTTGCACGGGTAGGCTTGCGCCAGCGCCGCCAGGCGCGCCAGGCGCTCGTCCACGGCGGGCTGCGGCAGCGAGCCGTCGGCCAGCGCGGTGGCGATGGCGTTCAGCGTTTCGTCCTGCGTTTCGGGCGTGCCGAGCGCCATCACCATGTCCGCGCCGGCGGCCAGCGCGCGCACGGCCGCGTTGCCCACGCCGTAGCGGCCGGCGATGGCGTGCATGTCCATGCCGTCGGTGATGATCACGCCCCGGTAGTCCCACTGCTTGCGAAGCAAGCCGTCCAGGATGGCGGGCGACATCGTGGCCGGATTGTCGGCATCGATGGCTGGGTAGACGATGTGCGCCGTCATCATGGCGGGCGCTTGCGGCGCGGCCAGCTTGAACGGCTTGAACTCGAAGTCCTCCAGCTCGGACAAGGGCTTGTCCACAGTGGGCAGGTCACGGTGCGAATCGACGTGGGTGTCGCCGTGGCCGGGGAAGTGCTTCACGCAGCAGGCCACGCCTTCGGCATGGCTGCCGGCCATCCAGGCCATCGCCAGCTCGGCGGCGCGCTGCGGTTCGGCGCCGAAGGAGCGCTCGGCGATTACCGGATTGTGCGGGTTGTTGTTCAAATCCAGCACCGGGGCGAAGTTCCAGTTGAAGCCCAGCGACTTCACCGCGCGCGCCACGGCGGCGCCGGTGCGGTAGGCCAGGTCGGTGTCGTCGGCTGCGCCCAGGCCCATGGCGGCGGGCGGCGCGGGCACCCAGGTCGAACGCACCACGGCGCCGCCTTCCTGGTCGATGGCGATCAGCGCCTCCGGCCCCATCACGGCGCGCAGGTCGGCGGTCAGCTTTGCCAGCTGCTCGGAGTCCGTCATGTTCCCCCGGAACAGGCACACGCCGCGTATGCTGTTGGTGCGGATGAAATCGGCCGTGGCCGCGTCCAGCACCGTGCCGGGAAAGCGGATCATGATCAGCTGACCCGCAATTTTTCGAAGTTCCTGGTGATTCATTTGACTGCTCCGTCCATGCCGCGCATGAAATAACGTTGGGTGAAAAGGAAAGCTGCCAGCGTGGGCAGGATGGTGAGCACCGTGCCGGCGGCGATCACGCGGGTGCTGCTGCCGAAGGTGCCGCGCAAATACAGCACGCCCACCGACAGCGGAAATTCGTCCGGCTTGCTCATCACGATGGACGGCCAGATGTATTCATTCCACGCCTCCACCGCCGTCAGGATGCCGACCGTGGCCAGCCACGGTGCGATCAGCGGCAGCATGATGCGGGTGAAGATGATCCACTCGGACGCGCCGTCCACGCGGGCTGCGTCGATCAGGTCCTGCGGCACCTCCTCGAAGGCCTGCTTGAGCAGCAGGATGGCGACGGCCGTCACCACGTTCGGCAGGATCACGCCGGCGTAGGTGTCCACCAGGCTCAGTTTCGTCACCGTGATGAAGTTGACCAGGAAGTTCACCTCGGACGGCAGCACCAGCGTGGCCAGGATCAGGCCGAACACCAGCTGGCGTCCCTTGAAGTGCATGCGCGCCAGCGGATAGGCGGCCATGGAGCACAGCACCAGCTTCCAGAACACCGTGAAGGCGGCGATCAGGATGGAGTTCTTGAAGAAGGCCAGGAAAGGGATGACGCGGAACGCCTCCTCGAAGTTCGCCAGCGACGGCGACTTGGGCCAGAAGGTCGGCGGGAAGGCGAAGATGTTGCCGTCGGTGGAGACGGCCGTCACCACCGTCCACCAGAATGGGAACACGCACACCAGCGCGATGGCGCACAGTGCGGCGTAGTGCAGCAAGGTGCGCGCCGTCATTTGTGCCTCGGCTTCAGGTAGCGCAGGCACAGCATGGCGATGCCGACGCAGAACACGGAGACCACGAAGCTGGCAGCCAGCGCGCGCGGCAGCTTCAGGTGCTTCAGTCCCTGGTCGTAAGAATAGTACAGCGCAGTGAAGGTAGAGTTCATCGGGCCGCCCTGGGTAAGCACGTCCACCTCCTGGTAGGCCTTGAGCGCGGCCAGCACGGACAGGATGGTGCACACCATGATGGTGGGGCGCAGCATGGGCACGGTGATTTTCCAGAAGCGCTGCCAGCGGTTGGCGCCGTCGAGGATGGCCGCTTCCTGCATATCGGCGGGCACGGCCTGCAGCGCGGCCAGGTACATCACCATATACCAGCCCAGGCCGCGCCACAGCGTGACGAACATGATGCAGAACAGGGCCAGCGTATCGTTCGACAGCCAGCCGATGGGCGCGTCCACGAAGCGCAGCGCCATCAGCACGTAATTGAGTGCACCCTGCTCGTGGAACATGAAGCCCCACATGATGCCGACCACGGACACGGTGGTCACCACCGGCACATAGAACGCGGCGCGGAACAGGCGGATGCCGGGCAGCTGGTTATTCACCAGCACCGCCAGGCCCAGCGCGCCGACCTGAACGAAAGGCACCATCAGCAGGAACACCAGCGAATTTTTCAGGCCGGTGACGAACATCTCGTTATCGAAGATGTAGCGGAAGTTATCCAGGCCTACCCACGAGGTCGGGCGGATCAGGCTGTAGTCTGTGAAAGCGAGGTAAGAGCCGAAGCCCACCGGCCAGAACGAAAACGCCGCCAGCAAGACCAGCGCCGGCGCCAAGAACAGCCACGCCGTCAGCGTAGTGCGGCGCGCGCTCACAGCACCGCTCCCGCAACCAAAACAAGCTGAGCCGCATTCGGGGTCTGACCCCGAATGCGGCTCAGCTTGTTTTGGCGGGCGAGTTTTTTGTTCCAGATGGCGGCGGCGGCGTCGAGCGCTTGCTGGATGTCCTGGCGGCCCGTGACGCCGGCTTCCACGGCTTTGACGAGCGCGCGGCGCAGTTCGTCGTAGTCGGTGACGCCGGAGACGTACAGGGTGTGCGAGTGCGGCATGGAGACGGCGCCGGCGCTGACGGCTTTTTCGGCGGCGCCGGCGTTGGGCGGCACGGCCAGGAAGAACGGGTCGCGCGCGGCGTCGGCAGCGGCGGGGTAGACGCTGGCCTGTTTGGCGAAGGCGAGCTGGTTGGCGTCGTTGGTCAGGTAGCGGGCAAATTCGCCGATCTGCGGCAGCAGCTTTTTGTCCACGCCGGCCGGCACGGCGAAATGCACCAGCCAGCCGCCGTCGGCGATGCCGGTCGGGCCTAGCGGGGCAGGGGCGACGTCGGTCTTGGCGTAGATGTCTTTGGCGTCGGTTTCGATGCGTTTCACGGCCGTCGGCGGCGCGAGTAGCATGCCGAGGCGGCCGCCCTTGTAGGCGTCGATGGCGGCGGGGAAGTTGTCCTCGGCGAACAGGCTGTCCTTCAGCAGGCCGCCTGCCTTGTAGGTCTCGGCCAGCTTGGCGATCAGCGCCACGTGCGCGGGAGAATTGAAGGCGGCGCGGCCGTCCTTGATGACGGGCAGGCCTTGCTGCATCATCAGGCCGTCGATCTTGGCGAGGGCGGGGCACAGGCCGGCCTTGCCGGTGCGCTGCGCGATCTGGCGCGCGAACGCGAGCTGCTCATCCAGGCTGCGCGGGGCGCGCGCCAGGCCGGCGGCTTTGAAGATCTCGGTGTTGTAGGTGATGACGGCGACGTTGCTGTACATCGGGAAGCCGTAGGTCTTGCCGCCAAAGGTGAGGTCTTCCAGGGTGCTGGCGAGGTAGCGCTGGCGCGCCCCTTGCAGAAGATCGTCCACCGGCGTGAGCAGGCCGTCGCGGGCGAATTCGTCGGCCCAGGGGACGTTCAGGTTGACCAGCGCGGGCGGGGTGCCGGCCACGATGCGGGTCACGAGTTTGGTCTGGATGATGTCCCAGGGGAAGTCCACCCATTCAACCTTGACGCCGGGATGGGTGGCTTCGTAGCGCCGCGCCAGGCCGTCGAAATAGGGCGTGAATTTGGGCTTCATGCTGAAGGTCCAGAATTCGATTTTCTGTATCGGCGGCGCGGCGAGGGCGCACGTTGCGCTTCCCAGGACCATCAATGCTGCCAGTAGTGATTTGATTTTCATCGAGGGTCCGGGAATGGCGGTGCACCGCATCGGGTGCGTAGGGCGGGTCAGGCGCAGCCGTAACCCGCCGGCTCTTAATTGGTCTTGGTGACTTTGCTCAGGTGGCGCGGGCGGTCCGGGTCCAGGCCGCGCGCGGCGGACAATTTGGCGGCCATCACGTAGAACGCCTGGATGGCGACGATAGGGTCCAGGTCCGGCGTGGCGGCAACCGGCAGGGTGAGGTCGCGCGATGCGACGTCGTCCGGCGCGGCCAGCAGCACGCGCGCGCCACGGCCGCGCATTTCGTCGGCCAGGGCCAGCAGGCCGGCCTGGGTCGGGCCGCGGGTGGCGAAGATCAGCAGCGGGTAGCCTTCGTCGATCAGCGCCATCGGACCGTGCTTGATTTCGGCGCCGCTGAACGCTTCGGCTTGCAGCGCCGAGGTTTCCTTGAATTTGAGCGCGGACTCCAGCGCCACCGGGAAGCTGATGCCGCGTCCCACCACCATGATGTTCTTGGCCGGGGCCAGCACGTCCAGCGCGGGCGTCCAGTCGGCTTCGGTCGCTTTCAGCAGCGACTCGGGCAGCGCCTGCAGGCCGGCCAGCAGCTCGGGGTCGTTCTGCCATTGCGCCACCAGGCGCGCACCTGCCACCAGCGACGTGATGAAGCTCTTGGTGGCGGCCACGCTTTGCTCTTTGCCGGCGCGCAGCGGCATGGACCATTCGGCGGCGTGCGCCAGCGGCGAGTCGATGTCGTTCACCAGTGCCACGGTGGTGGCGCCGCCGTCGCGGAAGTAGCGGATCGGTTCCACCACGTCCGGGCTCTGGCCCGATTGCGAGACGGCGATGGTCAGCGTGTCGCGCGTGATCAGCGGCGATTTGTGCAGCGTCACCAGCGACATCGGCAGCGAGGCCACCACGCGGCCCAGGCGCGCCATGATCAGGTAGGCGATGTAGTTGCAGGCGTGGTCCGAGCTGCCGCGCGCCACGGTCAGCGCGGTCGAGAAGGGCGTGCTCCTCAATTTGCGTCCCAGCTCCGCGTAGCGGTCCGCGTCGTTCGCCAGTTGCAGCGCGACGCATTCAGCGGCGGACAGGGCTTCTTTAAGCATCATTGAGGTCACAACGTTCTCCTTCGATATATACGGCTTTGAGTTTGAGATCGCGATCCAGTACCACCAGATCGGCATACGCGCCCGGCGCGAGGCGGCCGCGTTCCTGCAGGCCGAGGTAGTCGGCAGCATGGGTTGAGACGCGGGCCGAGGCGTCCGCCAGGTCCAGTCCGAGTCCGACCAGGTTGCGCAGCGCCTGGTCCAGTGTGAGGGTGCTGCCGGCCAGCGTGCCGTCGGGCAGGCGCACGCCGCCCATGCACTTGTGCACGGTGTGCCGGCCCAGCATGTATTCGCCGTCCGGCATGCCGGTGGCGGCGGTGGAGTCGGTCACGCAGTACAGGCGCGGAATGGCGCGCAGCGCGGTCTTGATGGCGCCCGGGTGCACGTGCAGCAGGTCCGGTATCAGTTCGGCGTATTCGGCGTGCGCCAGCGCGGCGCCCACCATGCCGGGCTCGCGGTGGTGCAGGCCGCTCATGGCGTTGAACAGGTGGGTGAAGCCGGCCGCGCCGTGCTCCAGCGCCGCCACGCCGTCTTCGTACGATCCCAGCGTGTGGCCGATCTGCACGCGCATGCCTTCGTCGGCCAGTTCGCGCACCAGGCCGAGGTGGCCGGCGATTTCGGGCGCCACGGTGATCACGCGCAGCGGCGCCATGGTTTCCAGGCGCTGCACTTCGGCCAGCGTGGCGGCGCGCGCGAAGTTGGGCTGCGCACCGAGCTTGCCGGAGTTGATGTAGGGGCCTTCGAGGTGGGCTCCCAGTACCCGCGCCTCGTTCTTGCCGCGCTGGCGCACGGCCTTGCCGATGGCCGTGAGCGCAATGTCGATGTCTTCCGGCGGCGCGGTCATGGTGGTGGCCAGCATGCTGGTGGTGCCGTGCTGCGCGTGGATGCGGGCAATGGTGTGCACCGCGTCGCCGCCTTCCATCACGTCCTTGCCGGCGCCGCCGTGCACGTGCAGGTCGATGAAGCCGGGAAGGATGTAGTCGTCGCCGTTCTGCTGCGGGTCGGCCGCCGCGCCGTGGATGCCGGCGATGCGCTCGCCGAACGTGATTGCGCCGCTCAGCCAACCGGCCGGGGTCAGGATATTGCCTTGGATTGTTACATCGCTCATCTGCGCGACTCCGCTACAAATTCATAATAATCGCTGCGGCAGTAGGAGTGTGTCAGTTCCACCGCTGCGCCGTTTTCCAGATAACTCACACGCGTGATGTGCAGCATGGCTTCGCCGGGCTGGATATTGGCCAGCTTGGCCTGTTCCGTGGTGGCGTTGACCGCGCGGATGTGCTGCAGGGCGCGCATCGGCACCGTGCCGTTGGCTTCGAGGTAGCCGTACAGGGAGCCCGTCACGCTGTGCGGGTTGGGCATATAGGTGGCCGGGATGGTGGTGGTCTCGATGGCCATCACTACGTCGTCGGCCGTGCGCAGGCGCTTCAGGCGCGCCACCGGCATATTGGGCGACAGGCCCAGCGACAGCAGTTCCAGCGGCGCGGCCACGCCGATCTCGCGCGCCAGCCAGCGCGAGCCGGCCGTGAAGCCGCGCTGGCGCAGCTCTTCGGAGAAGCTGGTCAGGCGCGACAGCGGCTGTTCCAGTTTCGGCGTGATGTAGGTGCCGGAGCCGCGCTTGCGGGTCAGCATGCCGCGGTCGCACAGCATGTCGATGGCCTTGCGCGCGGTCACCCGCGAGATGTCGAGCATTTCCGAAAGCACGCGTTCGGACGGCAGCGCTTCGTTGGCGCGCCAGTCGCCGCTGGCGATGCCGTCGGACAGCTTGTTCGCCAGCTGCATGTACAGCGGCGTGTCGCTTTCATGGTCTGGCCTGAAATCGCTCAACTGGTCTAGCACGGGTGGCTCCTTGCTCAGGGGTTGGAGTGGTTCTGTTGAAGGTGCTGCTGGATCAGCCGCAGTCCGCCGGCAGCCGAATCGCCTTGCGGCGCGACGATGCGGCGCAGCAGCTCGGACGGCAGGTAGGCGCGCAGCGGCTCGCCCAGCCCGCCGCACAGCGCGATCGGCAGCTTGCCGGACGCGTCCAGCGCGTGCGCGATCAGCGCCACCTGGCGGCCCGCTTCAAGCAGGATGCCGCGCGCCACTTCGTCGCTGTCCGCATGCTGGAGCACGATGCGCGCCAGGTGCGCGTAGTGGGTTTGCGTGGCGTTGGCCAGCCACACCTGGATGGCGTTGCGTTCGCCGCCGCAGGCGTTGATGACGGTGGCCGCGAAGGCGCCGCCTTCCACGCGGCCGTCGATCACTTGCTGGATATGGTTGATCGCGCGCAGGCCGATCCAGGCGCCGCCCGCTTCGTCGCCGGCGGGAAAGCCCCAGCCGCCCACTTCCTTGCGGCTGCCATCCGCCAGCAGGATCTCGCCCACGCTGCCGGTGCCCAGCGCAATGATGGCGCCGGGCTGGCCCTGGTGCGCGCCCAGCACGGTGGTGTAGGCGTCCGTTTCCAGCGCCACGGCCGCATAGCCGGGATTGGCCGCCACGAAGTTGGCCGCCCACTGGCGGTTGTGCACGCCCGCCAGGCCCAGCCCGATGGCGATGCGCTCGCGCGCCGGGTAGTCCAGGCCGCTGGCCTTGAAGGCCTTGGCAGCCGCATCCTCGACCGAGGACCAGGCGTTCTTGATGCCGTGCAGCAGGCCCGACGGGCCGCTTTCGCCTTCGCCCAGCGCCGCGCCGTTGGCGCGCATCAGGCGCACGCGGGTGCCGCTGCCGCCGCCGTCGACGCCGATTAGGAATTCAATCATGTTCATATCTGTGTGAGGAGCTGTGGGGCACTATATGGTTGCCTAACCAGCTTGTCAACAGGTATTTAACTGGTATTGTATTTTGATGAAGTGGACTTGCTTTCCATGCTGGCAATGCAGGCTTAACTCCATGGTTTATAAGGATAAAATATTTTGCGGTGTTGGTATTGAATCTGGTCTGGCATAAGGCCAATTTTTCGGTGGTAAACGCAAAAACGCCCGGCTCGGGGCCGGGCGTTCGGGAAAGTCTGGCTGGGCGGACCCGCAGGCCCGCCCCCACCGTCAATTGTCGCTGCCGGATTTCACTCCGCTGCGGTCTATTATCACCATGCGCGAGCCTTCCATGCCGGATGGCTTGCCTTCGGCGTTCAGCTTGCCCTGCACGTGCACCCAGGCTGCGCCCGGGCCGCGCACCACCACGTCGGCCTGCTTGGCCACCAGGCCGCGCGCTTCCAGGTTGCCCGAGCCGGTCAGGCGGGCGTTCAGGTTGGCCGTGTTGCCGTCCAGGTGGACCTGGCCGGGGCCGCTCATGGTTACTTTCACGTCCTTGCATTCGGCCCAGGTCTTCAGCTCGCCCGAACCGCGCACTTCGGCGTCCAGCGTATCGCTCACCTTCTTCAGGTAGATGTTGCCGGGGCCGCGGTTGCGGGTGACGGCGCGCGCCACCACCAGGCCTTTGGCGTTCAGGTCGCCCGAGCCGTTCACTTCGGCGCTCAGCGTGTTGCTGGTGCCGGACAGTTCCACGTTGCCCGAGCTGTCCAGGATCACGCGCACATTGTTGCTGGCCAGGCCGCGCGCGCTCAGGTCGCCCGAGCCATGCACTTCGGCGTCGAATTTCTTGATGTTGCCGGCGATGCAGGCATTGCCCGAGCTGCGCAGCATGGCGCTGGCGTTTTCCACGGACAGGTTGCACGCTTCCAGGTCGCCCGAGCCGGTGATCTCGGCGCGGATTTCCTTGCTGCTGCCGCCCAGCGTCACGCTGCCCGAGCTGTGCATCAGCGCGTTGACGGTGTTGGTACGCAGGTCTTGCGCATCCAGGTCGCCCGAGCCGCTCAGTTCGGCATTCAGGTCCATGCTGATGGCGCCGGCCTGCACGTCGCCCGATCCGCTCGATCTGCAGGTTCACGCTGCCGCTTTTCAGCTGGCGCATGTCCAGGTCGCCGCTGCCGCCGGAGCGCACCACCAGGTTGCCGACCGCGCCGCTGGCTTCCACGTCGCCCGAACCGCTGGCGGTCAGGGCGAACTGCTGGCCCTTGAGCAGGTCGGCGCGCACGTCGCCGCTGCCGCCGGCCACCAGGCTTTTCAGGCCGGCTGCGCTGATGCGCACGGTGGGCGCTTCAGCGGTCTTGCCGAAGTGGAAGGAGAAGCCGTTGCGTTTGACGGGGCGCACGATCAGCGTGCCGTTCACCACCACGGTTTCCAGGTTGTCCAGCTGCTTGCGGGTGCCGCGCACCTCCACCGCGCGGCCGCCGTCGTCCTTGATGACGACGTTGTACGGACCGGCCAGTTCGATGGCCGTGAACGCCGCGACCGGGCGCGATTCGTTGGCGACTGCGTTGGAAGGTGCGGTTTCCGCCAGGCTGGCCTGGGAGATGGCGCCCCCCGCTACCAGCAGGGAGACGAAGGCCGTTTGTTTGATCAGCTTATTCATATAGTTTTCACACTGTAGTATTCATCCCAGGAGGGGCGGGAAGTGTGTGAACAATATGATAAAAAGCAGCGGCCGGTGGGCGGAATGGGATGAAAGCGCGAAATCGCGGGATCAACTGCAAAATAGCGGCGCTGAAATGCAGCCGGCCGGCGGCCCTTGCGGGCTGCGCGGCCGGGCGGGGGATTACTTGGTGTAAAAGCTCAGGTCCCTGGACAGCGTGTTTTCATAGGTGCGCACCGCCTCCGCCGCCTCGCGCTGCACTTCGGCGCGCGAGCGGCCGCCGTCCTTCTTGATTTGGGCTGCTGGCGCGGCTACGCCCGCTGCTGCCGTTGCTACTGCGGCTGGCGCGGCGGCGCTGGCCAGCAGCACAGGTTTGGCTTCGGCTTGGGCGTCGGCCTTGGGCGCGTCGGCGGCGAAGGCCGAGGAAGCGGTCAGGACGGTCAGGGCAGCGATCAGTTTCAGGGTTTTCATGGTCTGGCTCCTTGTTGGGAAACATCAATATGAGCCCAGTGTATACAGCGGGATTGGGGTGAAAAAGACGCATAATCGCAATGCACAATTTTAGAATCAGCAATTATGGCGGCTGTCTGTGTCGCGGCATTGCCACTCTTAGTGCTGTTGCACGGCTGCAGAACTGTCATAATGGTTGCAGAGCGACGCCGGCAGAGCATCTGCCAAGCCGGGAAGGAGAATCAGCATGATCAAATACATAGGGACCAAGAAAACCAGTGAAGGCGGAACCCTCTATGTTTTCCTGATTAATGGCTTGCAGAAGGAAGTGCGCGAGAGCGCGCTGAAGCAATATCCGGGCTGCTATGACGCCTTGCCGGCGGCCGCCAAAGCCAAGATCAGCGCCAACCGCGCCTGGATGTCCAAAATTTAGTAATGCGGCCCTTACTCTTCGCGCTGAGCCTGCTGCTAGCCGCTCCGCTTGTCCGGGCCGCGCCGCCCACCACGTTCGGCACTGTCATCGGCGGCGGCTTGCTGTGCCGCGACGAAACCAGCAACCGTTTCTATTACGACTACATGGTCAAGTTTTTCGGGCCGCCGTACAAGCGCGAAGGCGGCGCCTGGTGGTTCCGCACGCAGGATGCGCGGCTGTGGGGCACCGAGATCGTGGAAGTGATCGTCAGCGACGACACCTGGCCCATGGTATTCGTGGGCGCGGTGGCCGAAAGCACGCCGGAAAAGCTGGAAGAAGCCATCGTTGCCCAGGATGGGCTGCGGTATGCGAAAATTGACAGTTCGCGCTACCCTGTGCGGGAGGCCAAGCCTGGCAGCCGCATCGTGTATGCCGACCGCAGGGCCAAGATATACTGCGCCAAGTTCAAGCCGCTGCCGCCCGCCCTGCGCTGACGGCGGGGCCGCTGTGCGGGCTTGGCCGGGCGTTCATCCAGGGACTACATGTACACGCAATTTTTCAATCTGAAACAATCGCCGTTCTCCATCGCGCCCGACCCGCGCTATCTGTACATGAGCGAACGCCACCGCGAAGCGCTGGCGCATTTGCTGTATGGCGTGAACAGCGGCGGCGGCTTCGTGCTGCTGACGGGCGAGATCGGCGCCGGCAAGACCACCGTGTGCCGCTGCTTCATGGAGCAGATTCCGGAGAATTGCCAGCTGGGTTATATCTTCAATCCCAAGCTGACGGTGGAGGAGCTGCTGCTGTCGATCTGCGATGAGTTCCGCGTTACGTTACCGCCGCAGGGGGCGGGCGCGGTCAGCGTCAAGGGCTATGTGGACGCCATCAACCTGCACTTGCTGGAGAGCCATGCGCAGGGCCGCAACAACGTGCTCATCATCGATGAGGCGCAGAACCTGTCGGCCGACGTGCTGGAGCAATTGCGCCTGCTGACCAACCTGGAAACCAGCGAGCGCAAGCTGCTGCAGATCATCCTGATCGGGCAGCCCGAACTGCGCGCCATGCTGGCGCGGCCGGAACTGGAGCAGCTGGCGCAGCGCGTGATTGCGCGCTATCACCTGGGTTCGCTGTCGGTGGAAGAGACTGGCAGCTATATCGGCCACCGTCTGGCGGTGGCGGGCGCGGTTGGCGTGGCGCCGTTTCCGCGCGGGCTGATGCAGCAGATCCATCAATTGACCAAGGGTGTGCCGCGCCGTATCAACTTGCTGTGCGACCGGGCCATGCTGGGTGCTTATGTCGAAAACGCGCAGCAAGTGACGCGCACGATCTTGCGCCGCGCCGCCGCTGAGGTGTTCGCCACCGAGTCCGGCGCAGTGCCCGCGCGGCGGCTGTGGCCCGCCATTGCTGCAGGCGTGCTGGCCGGCGCGGCGCTGACTGCCACCGCCGCCTGGCAACTGATGCCACATGCGCCGTCGCAAGGGGCGCCTGCCGGGAGTGCCGTGCAAGCGCTGTCGCACGGGGCGTCTGCCGGTAGTGCCGCGCAAGCGCCCGCATTAGCCGGTGCGGGCAGGGCGCCAGCGGGCGTTGTCGACGGTGTCATGGCCGGTGCCGGCGGTGCGCAGACTGGCGTCAAGCCGGATGCGGGCAAGGCGCAGTCCGGCGCGGTTGCAGCGCCAGGCCTGGCAGGCGCGGGCTCGCCGCCGGTCGTGCCTGCGTCCGTTGGCGGAGTACCGCAGGCGGGGCCTGGCCAGCAGCCGGCGGCCGCCGCCGTGGCGACGTCGGACGTGGCGCTGCGGCAGATGGCATCGCTGTGGGGCCAGACGGTGCCTCCAGGAGAATTCTGCCCCGCGGCCGCCAGGCAGAACTTGCGCTGCCTGTTCGGCAAAGGCGGGCTGGACGACTTGCGTTTGCTGGACCGCCCAGCGGTACTCAAGCTGATCGACGACCCGGTGTCGCCGCGCTTTGCAGTGCTGACCGCGATGGACGGGCAGGGCGCTACGCTGGAGGTTGCGGGCAAGCGTGAGGCCGTCAGGCTGGAAGCGCTGGCCAGCCGCTTCGATGGCAGCTTCATCACGCTGTGGCGCACGCCGCGCGGCTGGCGCGACGAGGTGACAGCCGGCGACCACGGGCCGGACGTGGACTGGCTGGCCAAGCGGCTGGCCGCACTGAACGGCGCAGCGAAGCCGCAGGAGAACCGTCCGATGGACGCGCAAACCCAGCGCCTGCTGCGCGAATTCCAGCTCAGCCAGAACCTGAAGGCGGACGGCGTAGCCGGACCGAAGACTTTTATCAGGCTGAACCAGTTGGGCGGCGTGAACGAACCGCGCCTGCTGGCGGCGGCTAAGCCCGACGTGGCCGTGGCGGGGAAATAATATGTCGTACATACTTGAAGCGCTCAAGAAGGCGCAAGCGGAACGCCAGCTGGGTGCCACGCCGACCATCCACGCTCCGACGCTGGACGCCGCCGCCCCGCGCAGCGCCGCCGGCACGCCATGGAAACCGCTGGCGCTGGCCGCCGCTGCCGTCGCGATAGCAGGCGCCGCCGCGCTGGCCTGGCGCCATCAATCCGCCCCCGCCGCCCCCGCCGCCCCCGGCGTTTCCCCAGTCGCCGCAGCCGGTCAGACCAACGCCGCCGCACCTGCCGCCGCCGCGCCGACGACCGCCGGATCCTCCGTGCCCGCCGTGCCAGTCGCTGTGCCGGCGCCCGCCGCGCCCGCTGCTGTGCCGATGACCGCTGGACCTGCCGCTGTGCCGACGACCGCCGCACCCGCCGCTGTGCCGACGACCGCCGCACCCGCGCCTATGCAGGCGACCGATGCGCCCGCGCCTGTGCCGGCGACCGCCGCGCCCACGCTGTCCGCCGCGCGCGCGCCGTTGGATGCCCGCCCGTCGCCCGCCGCGTCCCTCGCCGGTGCCGCGCCGCTAGCACCGCCCGCCGCCGCCCCGGTACCTGCCGCGCCAGCGCCATCGCGAGCCGCACAAGCTGCGCCGTCAGTACACGCCTCTGCCGAACCTTCCAAACCCGCCACATCGTCTGCCAAGCCTGCCAAGCCTGCCAAGCCCACCCCGGCCCCGGTCGCCGAGGCCCCGGAAGAGCCCGTCCAGCTGCTGCGCGAACTGCCCGAACCCATCCAGCGCAGCATCCCGCCGATCGCCATGGGCGGCTATATGTACTCCAAGAACCCCGCCGACCGCCTCGTGCTGATCGACAAAATCCTGCGCCGCGAAGGTGAAGAAGTGGCCCCCGGCCTGGTGCTGGAGAAGCTGCTGCCGAAAGGCGCCATCTTCACCTTCAAGGGCTACCGCTACCGCGTGCCGTACTGAAAGACTCCCTGATGCACCAAGACCTCCCCGCGCTCCCCAGCAACGTCATCGGCATCGTCGGCACCTCCGGCAGCGGCAAGACCACGCTGCTGGAATTCCTGGTGGCGCAACTGTCGGCGCAAGGCCTTCGCGTCAACATCATCAAGCACAGCCACCACGACCTCGAGTTGGAGCCGCCGCGCAAGGATTCCGCCCGCCTGCGCATGGCCGGCGCAGCCGAAGTGATGGTGGCTTCGCCATACCGCTTCGCCATCATCCGGGAATTGCGCGGCGCCCCGGAGCCCACCCTGTACGAGCAGCTGGCCCGCCTGTCGCCAGCCGACCTGACCCTGGTTGAAGGCTTCAAATCCTATCCCTACGACAAGCTGGAAGTCTACCGCCCCGCCGCCGGCCGCCCGCCGCTCTACCCGGACGACGCTAACATCATGGCAGTCGCCTCCGACCAGCCCCGCCCCGACCAGTTGCGCGACGGCCTGGCCTGGCTCGACCTGAACCATCCGCCTGCCATCCTGGCCTGGCTGCGGCAGCGCCTGAAAATAATTTCGCCGGCGCCCTAAAGCTTGCAAAAAAACGTCCGTAAACAGGGGATACCCCATAGTGGAGAAAGTCATGGACGTTTCAGGAATTGCACGCTTAGCATCCAGCATCGCCGACACCGGCATCAAGCAGGACGTGGCCCTGGCCGTGCAGAAAAAAGCCCAGGATGTCCAGGCATCGAGCGCGCAGGCGCTGATCGAAGCGATCCCTCCTGTGCCGAAGGCATCCAACCTGCCTTCCAATCTCGGCAACAATATCAACACCACGGCTTAAATTTTCCTCTCAGATTGCGTCAACTCAAGGGCGTCGAGCTGCGTTAATGCCCTACGTAGGAAGTTCTTACGGACAACATCGAGGGAAACACCAAATGAAGAAACTGATCGCCGCCGCTATCGCCGCCACCTTCGCCATGGGCACCGCTTTCGCTCAAGCACCTGTCGCAGCTACCGAAACCGCCGCTCCTGTGCACAAGAAAGCCGCGCACAAGAAGACTGCGCATAAGAAAGCCGCTCACAAGAAGGTCAAGAAGGCAGCGCCTGCCGCTTGATGTCCTGACGCGCTGCAAGCGCACCAGCTAGCCCGGATTCACTGCCTCGGTGACTCCGGGCTTTTTCTTTTGTGAATTTAAAAAAATGTGTAAGGATGCGTGTTCGGTGCGCGACTATGCTTCAGTCGCAGATTTCTGCGCACCAAGAGAGATAACCTTATTTACCTAGGAGATAGTCATGAACAAACGTCAAGCCCTGATCGCCGCCGCCCTGGCCACCGTCTGCAGCGCCGCTACCGTGTCCGCTTCGGCCATGGAAGCGTCGGCCGACAAGGAAAAGTGCTTCGGCATCGTGAAGGCCGGCCAGAACGATTGCGCTTCGGCCAACGGCTCGCACTCGTGCGCAGGCCAGGCAAAAGCCGACAACGCTCCTACCGAGTGGAAGTATGTAGCCAAGGGCACTTGCGAAAAAGCCGGCGGCAAAACCACCGCGCCAGCCAAGTAATCGTTAACCGCCCATTAACAGCCCATTAACCGTCCGCAGAGCCACGGTCATGCCACGCGACGTCCCACCTGCCCAAGCTGCTCCGGCACTGGGCGTCGGCGTTGGCCTGCGGGCGCCGCATTACCGCCGCTTCCTGGAGCAGCGGCCACCCGCCGGCTGGCTCGAAGTCCATACCGAGAATTATCTCGACCTGGGCGGATGGGACTGGCATGTGCTGCAGGAGCTGCGGCGCGACTATCCGGTGAGCCTGCATGGCGTGGGGCTGGCGCTGGGTTCGGCGCGCGGCTTTTCGGAGCAGCACCTTGAGCGCGTGCGGGAGCTGGTGCGGGCGGTGCAGCCGGCGCTGGTGTCCGAGCATTTGTGCTGGGGGGCGGTGTTCGGGCGGCACCTGAACGACTTGCTGCCGCTGGCCCTGAACGGCGCCGCGCTGGACCTGCTGAGCGAGCGCGTGCAGCGCGTGCAGGACAGGCTGCAGCGCAGGATTTTGCTGGAAAATGTGTCCACGTATGTGCGGTTCCGCGACGATGCCATGAGCGAAGCGGAGTTCCTGGCCGCGCTGGCGCAGCGCACCGGTTGCGGGCTGCTGCTGGACATCAATAATCTGTACGTGAACCAGTGCAACCACGGCGAGGACGCGCTCGCCGCCATCGCCGCCATTGCGCCCGGCACGGTGGGCGAGTTCCACCTCGCGGGCCATCTGGCGACACCGGACGCGGTGATCGACCACCATGGCGCGACGGTTGCCGATCCCGTCTGGACGCTGTACGAAGCCGCCTTGCGCCGCTTCGGCCCCTTGCCCACGCTGATCGAGTGGGACACCGACATTCCCGAGCTGGACGTGCTGCTGGGCGAGGCCGCCAAAGCGCGCGCAATCGCCGATAAGTTCACCCCCGCGCCGCTGGACGTCGCTGCGATGCGCGTTGCGGTGCCGAACGTGGACGCCGCGCCGGCCGCCCGGCTGGCGGCGCTGGCCGAAACCCAGCAAGCGTTCGCCGCCGGCCTGCTCGACGTGGCCGCATCCGCCCCTGCGCTGGCCACGTTCCGGGGCGACGCCAACGAGCACCGCTACGCGCTGTATCGCGGCAACATGAGCACCACCTGGCACAAGACGTTGTCCAACGCCTACCCGGTGATTGCGCAACTGGTGGGCGAGGAATTCTTTGGCGGCTTGAGCGGCGAATACGGCCGCGCCCATCCATCCGCAAGCGGCGACCTGAACCAGTTCGGCGCCGACTTCGCCGCTTTCCTTTCCGATTTCCCACACACGGCCGACCTGCCGTACCTGCCCGACATGGCCCGCCTCGAATGGGCGCTGCACCGCGCCCACTACGCCCCCGATGCGCCTGCCGTAACAGCCGCCGACGTGGCCGCCGTGCCGCCCGAAGAAATCGAAGCTGCGCACCTGCCGCTGCGCCCGGCGTGCAGCCTGTTCGCGTCGGACTGGAACGTGGTGCAGCTGTGGCAGGCACACCAGCCGGACGGCCCGCCGTTCCCGGACCATATGGACCGCCCCAGCCACGCCCTGGTTGCCCGTCCGCGCTGGAAAATGGTGCTGCTGCCGCTCACGCCCGCCAGTCACGCCGCGCTAGCCGTGCTGGCGTCCGGCGGCAGCTTCGGCGCCGTACTGGACGCCGCTTTCGACATCGATGAAGCCTTCGACGTCGCCACGCATTTGCAGCAATGGCTGGAGCACGCCGTGTTCCGCGCCATCAGTACACCGACTTGACGACGCAGCCCTGCGGCTGCCCCACAACCTGAACCGAGAGACCGACATGAAGAACCTGTCTGCATTGCATCGCCTGTCCACCCGCCACGACGCCGCGCTGAGCGAGTGGGGCGGCTCCCTGCTCAGCCTGGCGATCCGCCTCTACGTCGGCTGGCAATTCCTGAAAGCCGGCATGGCCAAGCTGAATGACTGGAGCGCCACGCTGGCGCTGTTCCACGACGAATACAAGGTGCCGCTGCTGCCGCCCGACCTGGCCGCCTACCTCGGCGCGGGAGGCGAGCTGGTGCTGCCGCTGCTGCTGTTCGTGGGATTGTTTTCGCGCCCGGCCGCGCTGGCGCTGTTCTTCGTCAACGCCATGGCGGTGATTTCCTACCCGCAGCTGTTCAGCTTTGAATGCCCGGCGGCCATCAACGACCACTTCTACTGGGGCGCGATGCTGCTGGTGGTCACGGTGTTCGGTCCTGGCCGCTTTTCGCTCGATGCGCTGATCGGGAGCAAGCGGCTGGTTTAAAGGAGATTAACGGAACGCGCGCATCAGCTTGGCTTCGCCAGTGCGGTCGTGGAACTGCAGGTTGGCAGCGTGGGTGGCGGCGATCATGCGCGCCAGCTGTGCGTCTTCAAATCGCGCCAGCTCTTCGGTGGCGGCCTGCAGCGCCTGGGTGAGCTTGGCTCGCGCGCTCTGGTACAGCGCGCTGGTGTGCTGGTCGGTGTTTTTCAGGAGTTCTTCCGCATTTTCTATCACTTGCCGCAAATCGCCGATCAGGCGCTCCTGGGTTCGCAGCTTGTGTTCAGGGCCGTCCATGGCGATCCCCCTCCTGCTAGTTGAGCAAAATCATTGCATGGAACGGACTCTGCCCGCTCCACCATCAGCTTAGCAATGGATTGCTCAGATGCAAGAACTATTGCATAACGGTTCCTGCCTTGCTCAAGCGCCGTCGGCGCCGCTGTCGCCTTCCACGCTGATGCGCACATCGCCTACGCTGACTTGCTGACCCGCACGTATCTTGCAGGTCTTGCGCAATTCCTGTTTGCCGTCGACTTTCACCTGGCCGCTGGCCACCAGCACCTTGCCGGCGCCGCCGCTGTCGCACAGGCCCACGTTCTTCAACAGCTGGTTCAGTTCGATGAATTCCGACGTCAGTTCAAAACTAACCTTTTGCATTTATTTTATCCTTTGTCGCGATGACGTGTTGTTCAGTTATCAAAAAATTCACCCGAAGCGCACAAGCTTATCCCTTGGCGTTGGGCTGCGTCATCTCCAGCGGCACGATCCACTGATCGAACTGTTCCGCGCTGACAAAACCCAATGCCAGCGCCGCTTCCTTCAAGGTCGTGCCTTCATGCTGCGCCTTCTTGGCGATTTGCGCGGCGCGATCATAGCCTATATGCGGCGCCAGCGCAGTGACCAGCATCAGCGACCGTTCCATCAGCTCGCTGATGCGGCCCAGGTTAGGCTCGATGCCTTGCGCGCAATGGTGGTCGAAGCTGCGCATGCCGTCGCCCAGCAGGCGCGCGCTTTGCAGGAAGTTGTGCGCGATCAGCGGCTTGTAGACGTTCAGCTCGAAGTTCCCGGACGCGCCGCCGACCGTGATGGCGACGTCGTTGCCGAACACCTGGCAGCACAGCATGGTAACGGCTTCGCACTGGGTAGGGTTGACCTTGCCCGGCATGATGGAGCTGCCCGGCTCGTTTTCCGGGATGGTGATTTCGCCCAGGCCCGAGCGCGGGCCGGACGCCATCCAGCGCACATCGTTGGCAATCTTCATCAGCGCGGTGGCCAGGGTTTTCAGGGCGCCGTGCGCGGCCACCAGCGCGTCGTGCGCGGCCAGCGCGGCGAACTTGTTGTCGGCGGTCTGGAAGGGCAGCTGCAAGCGGTCCGCCAGTTCGGCGGCGATGCGGGTGGCGTATTCCGGATGCGCGTTCAGGCCGGTGCCCACGGCGGTGCCGCCGGCGGCCAGCTCCAGCAGCGGGGGCAGGGCGGCGGTGATCATCAGGTCGGCATAGTCCAGCTGCGCCACGTAGCCCGAGAATTCCTGGCCCAGCGTCAGCGGCGTGGCGTCCTGCAGATGGGTGCGGCCGATCTTGACGATGCCGGCGAAGGCCTTGGCCTTGGCGTCCAGCGTGGCGCGCAGGTCGCGCAGCGCCGGCAGCACGGTGTGGGCGATGGCGTTGGCCGCGGCCACGTGGATGGCGGTGGGGAAGATGTCGTTGGACGACTGGCCCATGTTCACATGGTCGTTCGGATGCAGCAGGCGTTTTTCGCCGCGTTCGCCGCCCAGGATCTCCGAGCCCCGGTTGGCCAGCACCTCGTTCATATTCATATTGGACTGGGTGCCGGAGCCGGTCTGCCATACGGCCAGCGGGAACTCGGTCGGATGCTTGCCAGCCAACACTTCGTCGGCCGCCTGCGTGATGGCGGAGGCCTTCGCTTCATCGAGCAGGCCCAGGTCGAAGTTCACGCGGGCGGCCGCGCGCTTGACGTTGGCCAGCGCGTTGATCAGTTCGGGCGGCATGCGTTCGGTGGAGATGGCGAAGTGTTCCAGCGAGCGCTGGGTTTGCGCGCCCCATAACTGGTTTGCGGGGACGTCAATCGGGCCAAAACTGTCGCGCTCGGAACGGGTGCTCATGGATGCCTCTCGTGGTGGAATATGCAATTAGTGTAGCGCAGAGTCCAATTTCCGGCGCAGGACTTCAAAACCGGGAATTCCAGCCGTTAAGACTGTTACACTTTAGAAATTCGCAGCCAGGCGACCCGACTACATGCAGCATAGCCCTTACCGTTTTCTTGCCCTCCATGCCGGCGGCCTCGTGCTGGCGGCCTGCCTTTCGGCCACCGTTCTGGCGGCGGAACTGGGGGATGTGGTGGTGCGCTCGCACATCGGGCAGCAGCTGTCGGCCGACATCGAGCTGGTGATGCTGACGCCGGAGGACCAGGCTGGCGTGCAGGTCAAGCTGGCCGGGCCGAATGTCTACCAGGGCGCCAACGTGCGCATGCATCCGGCGCTGTCCTCGCTGCGCATGTCGGTGGTCAAGCGCGACAACCGGCAATTTTTGCACCTGACCACCTTCCAGCCGGTGGATGCAGAGCTGGTGCACCTGTATTTTGAACTGGGGGCGGGCAGCCGCGCCAGCGTGCGCTCGGCAACGCTGTGGCTGACGCCGGAACCGGCCCAGCCGGCGGCGCCCGCGCGCGCGCCAGCCGCAGCGCCGGCGGACGCCGGCGTGGACTTGGGCTTACCCGCTCCGCTTTCCGCCGCAGACCGTGCGGCACAGGAAGCGCAGGCGGCCGCCAACCGTGCAGCGGCAATGCGCGCTGCAAGAATGCGCGCCGCCGCCAATGCTGCCCGCGACTCCTTGCGCGATCCAGCCGGCGGGACGGCATCGGCAGGCCCTGCCGCGTCCGCTGCGCGCGCCGCCACCGAGGCTGGCGAGACCAAGCCGGGACCGGCCCCCGTGCCCATCAAGCTCGCCCCCGAGCCGCGCGTCGCCAAGGGCAGGCCGGGCGCCGCTAAGGCTGCCGTGTGCGCGCCCGGCCAGTCCGACAGCGAAGCGCAGCAATGCATGGCGCTGGACCAGACCAATGCCGAGCTGAAAACCAAGCTGGTGGACCTGGAAGGCAAGGTCAAGCAACTGCAAGCTGCGCTGGGGCAGAGTGGCCCGGCTGCAGGCGCCGCGTTGCCTGTGGGCGCGGCTGCGCTCCCGCCGCCGTCCGGTGCCGGAGCTGCCACGTCCGCTGCTGCCAGTGCCGCCAGCGGCGCGCCGGCTGCCGGCGAGACCGAAGCGGCCAACAAGGCAGGCACGGTCATCCCGCCATCCGCCCCGCCCAAGGCCAACGGCAAGAAAAAGCGCGAGCCCGGCGGCATCAACAGCACCGCCATGGTGACCGGCGGCATTTTGCTGCTGGCGCTGCTTGGCGGCCTGGCCGCCTACCTGATCCGCCGCAAGAAGATCAAATTCTCCACCGCCCCGCTGAAGGTCTGGCAGGGCTGGCGCAAGGACAAGAAACCCGCCGAGCCGGATACCCCGGCCACCGCCGAAGAAGCTATACCTGAAAAGGAATAAGCGCCATTGCGGCGTCGGCCCCGGCAGCGCGGCAAAAAACGCGATATACTCATTCGCTACTTCAGCAAGCCCTCCGGCGCCGTGAACGACCTGGCCGCCAAGCCTTACCCCTCTCCTGACCCAGCACCGCCAGCGGCCCGCCTGGCGACAAGCGCTGGGTGGTGCCCGCGCACTGCGCACCCGCTTTCAATCAAAGGAAAGGCATCATGAGCACCGCATCTACCCAGTCGCAATACGACGCATTCAAGCAACTCGGCCTGAAACTCGACATGTCGCGCGGCAAACCCGCGCCCGAACAGCTGGACCTGTCTAACTCGCTGATGGCTGCGCTGGACGGCTACGCCGCCAAAGACGGCACCGACACCCGCAACTACGGCGGCGGCGTCGGCCTGCCAGAAGCGCGCGCCCTGTTCGGCGAACTGCTGGACGTGCCCGCCGCCCAGGTGGTGGTCGACAGCAGCGCCAGCCTGTCGCTGATGCACGACGTCATCGTCTACAGCCTGCTGCTGGGCGTGCCCGGCCACGCGCCGTGGATGAGCGCCCAGCCCGTCACCTTCCTGTGCCCGGTGCCCGGCTACGACCGCCACTTCGCCATCTGCGAACAGCGCGGCATCAAGATGATCAACGTGCCGATGACTGAAGACGGCCTGGACATGGACCTGGTCGAGCGCCTGGTGGCCGAAGACGCCAGCATCAAAGGCATGTGGTGCGTGCCCAAGTACAGCAACCCGGGCGGCGTGGTCTACTCGGACGACACGGTGCGCCGCCTGGCCGCCATGAAAACCGCCGCCCCCGACTTCCGCCTGATGTGGGACGACGCCTACCGCTTCCACCACCTGGGCGACGAGAAAATCGGCATGGCCAACATCCTGGACGAGTGCGCCAAGGCCGGCAACCCGGACCGCGCCTTCGTGTTCGCCTCCAGCTCCAAGGTCAGCTGGGCCGGCTCCGGCGTCGCCGCGCTGGCCGCCTCGCCGGCCAACATCGCCTGGTGGACCAAGCACGCCGGCATCCGCAGCATCGGCCCGGACAAGGTCAACCAGCTGCGCCACGTGCGCTTCCTGAAAGACAAAGCCACCGTCGAAGCACTGATGGAACAGCACCGCGCGCTGCTCAAGCCCAAGTTCGACACCGTGCTGGCGCAGTTCGAGGAATACCTCGGCCAGGTGGAAGGCGTGAGCTGGACCCGTCCGAAAGGCGGCTACTTCATCGACCTGGTCACCCCGACGGGCGCCGCCAAGCGCACCATCGCGCTAGCAAAAGAAGCCGGCATCACACTGACCCCGGCCGGCGCCGCCTACCCCTACGGCAACGACCCCGATGACAGCCACATCCGCATCGCCCCCAGCTTCCCCTCGCTGGACGAAATCCGCCAAGCCGCCCAAGGCATCGCCCTGTCCCTGCGCGTAGCGATTGGCAGGTAAGAAATATTTCCCCAAAATGGAGCCAGGCTCGATTTTTCGGGAAATATTGCCCTGAAAATGGAGCCTGGCTCGATTTTTCGGGCAACAAAAAAGCGCCGTGCGGCGCTTTTTTCGTTGGGGCGGGATGGCTTATTGGGCCATGCCGGGAGTGCGGTTCAGCCAGGGCTCGGTCACGTCGCGGATGGCGCGGTCGTTGGCCAGGATTTGCTTCAGCAGGTCGATTTTGCGCTGGCGGGCGGCGCCGTCCAGCGTGGCGACAGTCGCGCCGGCTGCCACGGTGGCGGTGGTTGCGGCGGTCTGGTTTTCCAGGCGGCCCAGGCTCTCCCAGTCGCTTGCGCGCGCCGCCATCACCATATTACTGGTCAGGCTGGCAACATTTTCGTACATGGCGAGCACTTCGGTGGAGGTCATGGCGCATCCTGAAAAGTAAAAATGGATTACTGCTTGTCTGGATTAACGTCATGCGTTTCGGGAACTTTAGGGTTTTCTTAAAATAATTTGAAAATATTTTGATGTGGCCAAAAAGACAAGGCCGGCGCGGCCTGGAAAGGCGGCGCCGGCCGGCACGGGGCAGGGCGGATTACTTGACCAGTTCTTCCAGACCGGCGCTCAGCTCGCTAGGCGGCGGCATGTCGTCGATCAGCGCATTCGGCTCCAGGCCCAGTTCTTCCGCGATCTCGGTCGGGTAGCAGGCTTCGATTTCCTCGTCCGTCAGCTTGTTCTCTTCCACGCGTGCGCGCCACGCCGCCAGGTGGATCACGCCGGCCAGGCGGGTGCCGTGTTCGTGGTTCATCGGGTCGGGGAAGGCCATGATGGTTTCGGAGAAGGTTTCCGGGAACTTCCAGCGCTTGGCCAGTTCCGCGCCCACGTCGGCGAAGTTGTAGGCCAGCGAGGCTTGCTCGGCGTCCAGGCGGCGCGAATCCAGAGGGCCGGCCACTTTGTCCAGCTGCATGGCTTGCTCCGGCATGGCGGCGTGCATCACCAGCTGGCCGATCGCGTGCATCATGCCGATCGTGAAGGCGAGGTCGGTGTTTTCCTTGGTCTTTTTTGCAATCCACTTGGCCGAGCAGGCGGTGTACAGGCTGTAGCGCCAGAATTGTTTCAGGTCCAACCCGGGCACGGTCTTGAAACCGCTCACCAGGCCCGAGCTGATCACCAGCGTGCGCACGGTGACGAAGCCCAGCATCAGCACGGCGTCTTCGACGGTGCCGATGCTGCGCGAGACGTGGTAATAAGCGGAGTTGGCCAGGCGCAGCAGTTTTGCGCTCAGTACCGGGTCAGCGGACAGTTTCTTGGCGATTTCTTCGGTGGAAACGCTGGCCTTGTCGAAGCTGCTGATCAATTCTTCAACAACTTTGGGAGCCGTGGGCAACGCAGTCGGGTTCTGGAAAAGTGCTTCGAGTTTCATAGGGGGCTCTCCTTGTTTTATGTGCGTTGCTGTAGGTGAACTATATAGCGATTCTCCGTCACGTTGTGGCCTTTTTGCTCCGCGCGTAGCGTAGACGCACAGCATTCCCTGTATTCTGCAGCGCATCCCCGAAAATTGCAGTCTGTCGCACGGCGCTCGCGTCGCGCCATGCGCTTGCGTAGAGTGGATCTTGGCGTACCACGCCAGCCAAAACACAACAACAGGAACACGACATGCACGTACCCATCAAGACCGCACTCAGTTTCGCACTGGCCGCCGCCCTGCAGGCAATTGCTCCTTCATACGCCGCCCAGGCCGAGGTGCCCGCTGCCAGCGCGGCCGCCGTGCAGCCCGGCGATGATTTCTTCAGCTACGCCAACGCCGACTGGCTGAAAGCCACCCAGATCCCGGCCGACCGGGGCAGCTGGAGCGCTATGGCGCAATTGGCAGAGGAAACCAACCAGCGCATCATCAAGCTGATCGAGGCGGTGCCGGGCGATCAGCACGCCGGCGCCGAGGCGCAGAAAGTGAGCGACTACTACCGCGCCTTCATGGATGAGGCCACCATCGACGCCAAAGGCATCGAGCCGATGCAGCCGGCGCTGAAGAAAATCGCCGCCATCAAGGACAAGACCGAGCTGACCCGCGCGCTGGCCGCCACCGTGCGCGCCGACGTCGATCCGCTGAACGCCACCGAATTCCATACCGAGAACATCTTCGGCCTGTGGGTCGCCCAGGGCCTGAACGATCCCAAGCGCAACATGCCCTATCTGCTGCAAGGCGGCCTGGGCCTGCCGGACCGCGTCTACTACCTGGAAGACAACGAGCGCATGCACAAGCTGCGCACCGCCTACCAAGCCCACATCGCCGCCATGTTCAAGCTGGCCGGCTATAGCGACCCCGAAACCCGCGCCGCGCGCGTCTACGAACTGGAGCGCAAACTGGCGCTGACCCACGCCAGCCGCGAAGACTCGGCCGACGTGCTCAAGGCCAACAACACCTGGAGCGCGGCCGACTTTGCCAAAAAAGCGCCGGGCATGGACTGGAAGCTGTTCTTCCACACTGCAGGACTGGGCAAGCAGCAGCAATTCATGCTGTGGCATCCGAGCGCGGTGGTGGGCGTCGCCGCGCTGCTGAAAGAATGCTCGCTGGACGCGTGGAAGGACTTCCTCGCCTTCCACACCATCAACACCAACGCCGGCCACCTGCCGCAAGCCTTCACCGAACAGTCGTTCGACTTCTATGGCCGTACCTTGGGCGGCGCGCCGCAGATGCCGGTGCGCTGGAAGCGTGCCCTGGACGCCGTCAACGGCGGCATGCCGGACGCGGTCGGCAAAATGTACGTGGCCAAATACTTCCCGCCCGAATCCAAGGCCAAGCTGCAGCAGATGGTGGCCAACATCGTGCGCGCCTTCCACGGCCGCATCGACCGCCTGGACTGGATGGCGCCGGAAACGCGCAAGGAAGCGCACGCCAAGCTGGACGCGCTGTATGTTGGCGTCGGCTATACCGACAAGTTCACCTCCTACGCGCACCTGGCCGTAAAGGCCGACGACGCCTACGGCAACGCCGAGCGCGCGTCCAAACTGCATTACGCCCAGCAACTGGCCAAGCTGCACCAGCCGGTGGACAGCAAGGAATGGTGCATGCCGCCGCAGCTGGTGAACGCCGTCAACATGCCGATGCAGAACGCGCTGAACTTCCCGGCCGCCATCCTCCAGCCGCCGTTCTTCGACCCGAAAGGGCCGGACGCGCTGAACTACGGCGCCATCGGCGCCATCATCGGCCACGAAATCAGCCACAGTTTCGACGATTCCGGCTCGCAGTTCGATTCGAAGGGCCGCCTGCGCGACTGGTGGACGCCGGCCGACGCGGCCCACTTCAAGACTGCGTCCAACGCGCTGGTGGCGCAGTACTCCGGCTACAAGCCGTTCGCCGACCTGGCCATCAACGGCCAGCTGACCCTGAGCGAGAACCTGTCCGACCTGGCCGGCCTGGCCGCCTCCTACGACGCTTTCAAGGCCGCCAATCCGCAAGGCAGCGACCGCGACTTCTTCATGGGCTACGCGCAAAGCTGGCGCAGCCAGGCGCGCGAACCGTCGCTGCGCCGCCAGGTGATGACGGACGGCCACGCCCCGGCCAAGTGGCGCACTTACACCGTGCGCAACCTGGACGCGTGGTACAAGGCCTTCAACGTGCAGCCCGGCCAGCAGCTTTACCTGGCGCCGCAGGAGCGCGTGCGCGTCTGGTAAAGTAGGGGAATGGAACCGGACAACGACATCGACAAGCTCGCTCAGCTCACGCAAATCACGCAGGCCACGCTGCAGCACTACGAACGCAGTGCGCAGCAGTTCTTCGAGGGCACGCGCGACCACGACGTGAGCCAGAACGTGTCGGCGCTGCTGGGCGCGATCCGGTCCAGCGCTCCCTACCGCATCCTGGACCTGGGCTGCGGGCCGGGGCGCGACCTGAAGACTTTCAGCGAACTGGGCCACAGTGCCGTCGGGCTCGACGGCTCGGCCGAGTTCGTGCGCATGGCGCGCGAATGGAGCGGCTGCGAAGTGTGGCGGCAGGACTTCGTGCAGCTCGACCTGCCCGCCGCCGAGTTCGACGGCATCTTCGCCAACGCCTCCCTGTTCCACGTGCCCAGCGCCGCCTTGCCGGATGTGCTGCTGCGCCTGCACGGCGCGCTCAAGCCGGGCGGCGTCCTGTTCAGTTCCAACCCGCGCGGCGACAACCGCGAGGGCTGGAACGGTCCGCGCTATGGCAGCTATTACGACTACGAAACGTGGGAGCGCTACGTGACGGCTGCCGGTTTCGAGGCGCTCGGCCATTACTATCGTCCGCCGGGCTTGCCGCGCGAGGAGCAGCCCTGGCTGGCCAGCCTGTGGCGCAAGCCAATGTCCAGCTAATGTGCGCGAGCGTACAGAGGCGTTCGTTCCTGCGGGATACGATGCACTCCAGCACACCGCATCTGCGTGTGAGCCTAACCAACCAAGGAGAGCATCATGAACAAGGACCAAGTCAAAGGTAAAGCGAAAGACATCGCCGGTAAAGTTCAGGAAGAAGCTGGCAAGCTGGTAGGCAGCTCGGAACAGCAGGCCAAGGGCCTGGCCAAGCAATCCGAAGGCAAAGTGCAGAAGGGCGTCGGCGACGCCAAGGAAGCAGTGAAAGACGCCATCGACCGCGGCAACCGCTAAGCGCGCCTGCCCATGTAAAAAGCCCGCTTGCGCGTAATGCCGTTCAGTTAAGACTGAGCGGCATTTTTATTTTGTGGTTGTAAACATTGCAAATCGCTGTTAACCTGCGTCGCAATGCTAGATGACGCCGTTCATTTCCTCGCCGATGGTTTAGAGTGCCCCGATTGGCGGCGGCTTGGGCAGCATTTACCCTATGATTGGATCGAAGAAGCGGTTGTCTGCACACACGCGGTGAGCATCCGCCAGCGTCGGTTGCCAGCCGAGCAAGTGGTGTGGTTGATCATCGCTCTGGCGCTGTACCGGCACAAATCCATAGGCGAGGTACTTGACGACTTGGGCTTGGCATTGCCGGACGCGCAAGCGCCTTTTGTGAGTAAAAGTGCGGCGGCCCAGGCGCGTCAGCGCCTCGGGGCCGAGCCACTGCAATGGTTGTTCGAGCGCTCGGCGCAAGCCTGGTGCGAGCAAGATCGCCGGGCCTATGTATTCAAGGGGCTCCAGTTGTTCGCTATGGACGGCACGACCTTGCGCACCCACGACACAGCGGATAACAGGGTCCATTTCGGTGCGCAAAATTACGCCGGCGACACTGTGGCCGGCTATCCGCAAGTACGCGGCGTAACGCTGACCGCGCTCCCCACCCACTTGATTCGCAACGCCGCGTTTGGGCCTTACGCAAGCAACGAGATGGTCTATGCTAAAGAGCTGGTACCCCATATTCCGGCTGATTCGCTCACCATATTTGACAAGGGCTTTCTGGCGGCCGAAATTCTGTGCGCTGTGACGACCGGGGCCGAGAACCGCCATTTCCTCATCCCCGCCAAATCCAACACCAAGTGGGAGGTGATCGAGGGCGAGGAGCACGACGCCATCGTGCGCATGCGGGTATCACCACAAGCGCGCGTCAAGTGTCCGGCATTGCCGGAGTTCTGGGAAGCGCGCGCCATCACAGTGGTTGACCAACAGGCGCGCAAAAGGATCCTGCTTACTTCGCTACGCGACCGTCGGCGCTATCGCGCTGCCGACATGGCGGCCTGCTATGAACGACGCTGGGGCATCGAAACCAGTTACCGCGAGCTCAAACAGACCATGCTGGGCACGGCGTTCACCTTGCGATCAAAGACGGTCGAAGGCGTGTATCAGGAAATATGGGGCACGCTGACTGCATACAATCTGATTCGACTGGAAATCGCCAAGGCGGCACTAGTCGCCAAGTGCGAGCCATCGGAGGTGAGCTTCATCAGGGCATTCCACCTCATCCAGTTCGAATTGCACTGGGCCGGCGTCACGCGCTCTTACGGCAAGCTGCCGGCATCGATGAAGCATTTGCGGGAAAGGTTGGTTACCCTCCTCAATGAGGAACGGCCCGGTCGGAAATTCGACCGGGCCGTCAAGGGCAGACCAAGGAAATATGCCGCCAGGGTACTAAAGAAAAGCCCTTAACTGAACGGCATTACCGCTTGCGCGGGCTTTTTTATTGCTCATTTGTTGCTCGAAAAATTAACCCTGGCTCCATTTATTGGAAAAATTAACCCTGGCTCCATTTATTGGATGGTGTCGGGTTTCAGGTTTTTCTTGAAGAAGGCTTCGATGTTGCCGTACACGTGGCGCTGGCTGGTGGTGCCGGAGATGCCGTGCTTGGCGCCCGGATAGGTCATCAGCTCGAAGTGGACGTTGCGCTTGACCAGCGCATCGATCATGCGCGTGGTGTTGGTGAACAGCACGTTGTCGTCGGCCATGCCGTGCATTAGCAGCAGCGGCGACTTCAGGCCGTCCACGTGGGCGTAGATGCTGCTCTGCTTGTAGCCTTCGGCGTTGTCCTTCGGCGTGCTCATGAACTGCTCGGTGTAGTGGGTGTCGTACAGCTGCCAGTCGGTCACCGGCGCCACCGATACGCCCATGGCGATCTTGTCGGACGCTTGCGACAGCAGGCGCAAGGTCATGAAGCCGCCGTAGCTCCAGCCGAACACGCCGATGCGCTTGGCGTCCACGAAGCTCTGCTTGCCCAGCCATTCGATGCCGGCCAGCTGGTCTTCCACTTCCACCGTGCCCAGGCGCTTGTAGTTGGCGTCGGTGAACACGCGCTCGCGGCGCGAGGAGCCGCGGTTGTCCAGGCGGAATACGACGAAGCCTTGCTGCGCCATGTACTGGTCGAAATAGTTGCCCCACTTGCGCGACACGTGCTGCGAGTGCGGACCGCCGTAGGTGGACAGGTAGACCGGGTAGCGCTTGCTGGCGTCGAACTTGTACGGCTTGATCAGCGAGTAGTACAGCGTCTGGCCGTCTTTCGCGGGCAGGGTGCCGAACTCGGTCGGCAGGTGGTCGGCCTTGAACCTGGCGTAGGGATGCTTGTCGTTCAGCTCGTTGTGCTCCAGCCAGTCCACCATGCTGCCATCGGGACGGCGGATGCTGACCTGCGGCGGCGTGCTGGGATTCGAGTAGGTGTCCACGAACACTTCGCCGTTGCGCGAGAAGGAGGCGTCGTGCCAGCCGTCGCCCTGGGTGATGCGTTTGGGCTTGTCGGCCGTGCTGCCGTCCAGGGCCAGCACATAGGTCTGCTTGTCCACCACGGCGTCGCGGTTGGAGGCGATGTAGACCTTGCCGGCCTTTTCGTCCACCGCCAGCACGTTGTCGATGCCCCAGTCGCCCTTGCTGATGGCGTGCAGCAGCTTACCGTCCAGGCTGTACAGGTACAGGTGGTTGCGGCCGCTGCGCTCGGACGACCAGAGGAAGGCGTCGCGGTTTTTCAGGAAGCGCAGGTCGTCGTGGATGGTGGTCCAGGTGTCCGATTTCTCGGTCAGCAGTACGCGCTGCTTCAGCGTGGCGGCGTCCACCAACACCAGTTCCAGCGTCTTCTGGTCGCGGCTCTGGCGCTGGAACAGCAGGGACTTGCTGTTGGCGCTCCAGTCGGCGCGCACCAGGTAGATGTCCGGGTTGGCGCCCAGGTCCACGTCGCGCGTGTCGCCGCTCACCGGCGACACGATCTTCAGCTGCACCGTCACGTTCGGGTCGCCGGCGGCCGGGTAGCGCTGCTCGACCACGTCGGTGCGGTCGGCGTAGATTTCAAAGCGGCGCGCCACCGGCACCTGGGTCTCGTCGTAGCGCTTGTAGGCGATGGCGCTGTCGTCCGGCGCCCAGTAGTAGCCGGTGCGCTGGCCCATTTCTTCCTGGGCGATGAACTCGGCTTCGCCGTTGTGGACCAGGCCGCCGCCGTCGGTGGTCAGCTGGCGTTCCTTGCCGGTGGACAGGTCGATCACGAACAGGTTCTGCTTGCGCACGAAGGACACATAGCGGCCCTGCGGCGAGATTTTCGGGTCCAGCACGGCGCCCGAAGCCACCAGGCGCGCCGAGTCCGGCTTGGCGGTGTCGATCAGGTACAGGTTGCCGGCAATCGGCACCAGCAGCTGCTTGCCGTCCGGCGACCAGCTGTAGCTCAGGATGCCCTTCAGGCTGGCGGTGCGCTCGCGCTCGCGCTTGGCTTTTTCCGCGTCCGACAGCACTTCTTCCGGCACCAGGGTCTTCGAGTCCACCAGGCGGTGCTGGGTCTTGTCCTTCATGTTGAATTCCCACAGGTCCAGCTGGTACTGGTTGTCGTCGCGGCCGCGCAGGAAAGTGACGCGGGCGCCGTCGGGCGACACCTTGAGGCTGCGCACGCCGGCGCCGGCCAGGGCCTGGTCGCCGTAGATGCGGTCCAGCGTCAAACGTTCAGCGTAGGCCGGCATGGCAGCCGCGAGTGCGAGGAAGGAAAGAATAAAGCGCATGGAAGATCCCGAAATGTTCACGTGGGCAAGACAATACCAGAGTGGCGCATCACTGGGATTTGGAAAACGCGCCGAAAAACCGTGGTTCGTTCGGCGCGCGGCGGGAACCTGGCTGCTATTGCGCTGTGTGCAGGCGCTGCAGCGATAGCCGGTTCAGGAAGCCGGTCAGCAGCACGGCGGCAATGGTCAGCCCCAGCACCAGGCCGATCCAGAAGCCGCTGGCGGCCATGGGCGCGGCCGGCGCCAGCGGCAAGCCCTGCGCCCACTGCGGCGCCAGGCCCAGCAGATAGCCCAGCGGCAGCGCGAACACCCAGAACGCCAGCAGCTGGATCAGCATGGGCTGGCGCGTGACCTTGTAGCCGCGTATCGCGCACGAGGTGGCCACCTGGGTGGCGTCGGACAGCTGGAACAGCGCGGCGAACAGCAGCAGGTGGGCGCACAGCGCCTGCACCGCCGCGTCCGAGGTGTAGGCGGCGGCGATCTGGTGCCGGAACAAGGCAATGAAAATGGCCGACAGCAGCGCGAACAGGAGCGACATGGACACGCCCACCCAGGACGCGAAGCGGGCGCGCGCCGGGTTGCCTTCGCCCATGGCTTGGCCCACGCGCGTGATCAGCCCGATGCCGAAGCTGAGCGGCACCATGAACACCAGCGAGGCGAAGTTCAGCGCAATCTGGTGCGCCGACACTTCCACCACGCCGAAGCGCGCCACCAGCAGGCTGACCGCGCCGAAGGCGCTGACCTCGGCGAAATAGGTGACGCCGATCGGCAGCCCCAGCCGCAGCATGCTGCGGATTTCCGGCCAGTGCGGCCATTCCCAGTGCGTGAACGGATAGGTCTGGCGGTAGGCCGGCGCGTGGCGTACCCACAGCAGCATGGCGCCCAGCATCAGCCACATGCAGCCGGCCGTGGCCACCGCGCAGCCTATGCCGCCCAGCTTGGGCAGGCCGAAGCGGCCGAAGATCAGCAGCCAGTTCACCACCACGTTGAAGGCCAGTCCCAGCAGCGCGATCACCATCACCGGCTTGGTCTGGTTGATGGAGGTGCTGTAGCCGTACAGCGCGCGGTAGGCGGCGAACGGCGGCAGGCCGAGGCTGATGATGTGCACGAACAGCGAGGCGCGCGCATTGATCTCGGGCGCCAGGTACAGGTGGTCGAACAGCAGGGTGGCCAGGTTGGCCAGCAGCGCGGCGGCCACGCCCACGCCCAGCGCTTTCCACAAGGCCTGGCGCACCGAGTGCGGGATGGTGCCGAAGGCGCCGGCGCCCACCTCGTGCGCCACCACGCTGTTAATCGCCATCATGGTGCCGCTGACGGTGACCAGGATGATGGACCAGATCGACGCGCCCAGCGACACGGCCGCCAGTTCGCTGGCGCTGGCGTGGCCGGTCATGGCCACGTCGGCCACGGCCATGCCCACCGTGGCCAGCTGGCCCACTAGCACCGGCCACGCCAGTTTCCACAGGGCGGCGGCTTCGGTGCGGATGTTGGACAGGGTGAAGGTGGTCGGCATGGGGAGGAAATCTTGGGACTAAAGCAACGATATTACCCGGTTCAGTAGGAATTTGTTACACAGTCGTGTAGGCTGATGCTCCAGCCAAATCGTTGATAGAAAGCATCGAGCGCTGGATGAGAAGAACATTACGGAGCATTTACCATGACACGCACTACCCTCAAGACCCTGGCCTTCGCGGCCGCCCTGCTGAGCCAGTTCGCCGCCGCCCAGGCCGGCGAGGTCACGCTGTATTCGCGCGATAATTTCCGCGGCGAAGAAGTGACCATCCGCGATGGCGCGCGCGACCTGCGCGACGCCGGCTTCAACGACCGCACATCCAGCCTGATCGTGCATTCGGGCGTCTGGGAGGTGTGCGAGCACAAGGATTTCGGCGGTTACTGCGCCGTATTCGAGCGCGGCGAGCACAACGACTTGCGCCGCTTCAACAACAGCATCTCCTCGCTGCGCCAGATCGAGCGCGGCGGCCGTGGCAACGGCTACGGCGCCGGCGGCTTCCGCGACCGTGACCGCGACGGCCGCGATGATCGCGAAGAACGCCGCGAAGAGTGGCGCGACCGCCGCGACGACCGCCAGGGCGGCGGCTACGGCCGTCCCGACCCGATCGAACTGTTCGAGCACGCGCGCTTCGAAGGCCGCCGCGTGTCCTTCCAGGGCGAGGCCCGCAGCCTGCGCGCCGTCGACTTCAACGACCGCGCCAGCTCGATGGTGATCTACGAAGGCCAGTGGCAGCTGTGCGAGCACGACAACTTCGGCGGCCAGTGCGCCGTGTACGGCCCGGGCCGTTATGATAATCTGGGGCCGATGAACGACAAGCCTTCGTCGCTGCGTCGCATCCGCTAATTTTCGCCCTGGCAGGCTTCGGCTGGCAGCAAGCGCGCGCTTCGGGCGCGCGTTTCCTTGTAATCTGGGCCTGACAGGGCAGCCTGGAGACCATCCATCGTGGAATACAAGGACTACTATCAGGCGCTCGGCGTGCCCAAGACCGCCAGCGCCGACGAGATCAAGAAAGCGTACCGCAAGCTGGTGCGCAAATACCATCCGGACGTCAGCAAGGAAGCGGACGCGGACAAGAAAACCAAGGAATTGAACGAGGCCTACGGCGTGCTGGGCGACGCGGAAAAACGCGCCGCCTACGATGCGCTGGGCAATAGCGGCCAGTACCGCGCCGGGCAGGAATTCCGCCCGCCGCCGGACTGGGGCGATATGGGCGGCATGGGCGGCGGCATGGGCAACGGCCCCGGCGGCTTCGACAGCGACTTCTTCGCCGACCTGTTCGCCAACATCGGCGGCGGGCGCGGCCGGCGCGGGCGGCCGTCGCAGCAGCGCGGCGAGGACAGCCACGCGTCGCTGGAAATCGACCTGGCCGACGCCTACCACGGCGCCAGCCGCACCGTCAGCATCCGCCTGCAGGAGCAGGACGCGCATGGGCGCACCGTCACGCGCGAACGCACGCTGGACGTGAACATCCCGCAGGGCATCACCGCCGGCCAGCAGCTGCGCCTGTCCGGCCAGGGCCACCCGGGCTTCGGCGGCGCGCCGGCCGGCGACCTGTACCTGGAAATCCGTTTCCGCGCCAACCCGCGCTACCGCATCGAAGGCCGCGACGTCTACGAGACGGTGCCGGTGGCGCCGTGGGAAGCGGCGCTGGGCGCCGAAATCGACGTGCCCACGCCCTCGGGCCGCGTGACGGTGACGGTGCCGCCGAAGTCGCAGGGCGGACGCAAGCTGCGCCTGAAGGGGCGCGGCATCCCGCCGTCGCGCGCGCAGGCGCAGTCGGGCGCGCCGGGCGGCGACCTGTACCTGATGCTGGAGCTGGTGCTGCCGCCGGCCGACACCGAGCGCGCGCGCCAGCTGTACGAAACCATGGCGCGCGAGCTGCACTTCAATCCGCGCGCCGGCATGGGAGCATAACGATGCAAAACGACAGCCTCATTTATGGCCAGGTGCTGGACGAGGCGGCGCTGACGCTGGAAGAGCTGGCGCGCGCCTGCGCCGTCGAGCCGGACTGGGTGGTGCGCCACGTGAGCAGCGGCGCG
The DNA here is from genome assembly GCF_042693265.1 of Pseudoduganella sp. UC29_71. NCBI lineage: Bacteria > Pseudomonadati > Pseudomonadota > Betaproteobacteria > Burkholderiales > Oxalobacteraceae > Pseudoduganella > Pseudoduganella sp. UC29_71. The sequence goes on from NZ_CP170549.1 coordinate 717,233, forward strand.
CTGCTGTGCAACGTCGAAGGCGCCGCCTTCGTGGTGGACGCGGCCGGGGCAGCGATGCCGGCGCCGCCGCAGGCGTGGCGCTTCGCCAGCGGCGAACTGCGGCGCGCGCTCAGCCTGCTGCGCGTGGAACGCGACTTCGAAGCGGACGAGGAACTGGCCGCGCTGGTGGTGGATTTGTGCGAGGAAGTACGGCGCCTCAGGTCCAGGCTGCACAGCGCGGGGACGCCATAAGAGGCTTGCCGGCTTCCTCCTCCGGCTGCGCCTGGCGGCTCCACACATTGCCGCTGCTGATATCGAAAATAATGCTGCGGTGGCCCACGCCGTACAGGCTCTCGGACACCACCGGGATGCCGTGCGCGCGCAGCAGGCGCAGCGCCACTTCGCCGTTCCGGCGCCCGATATTGCTCGGCTTCCTGTCGTCCAGCCCGGGGAACATCTTGCTGCCCCCGAAAATCTTGGCCTGGCACTCGGTCGGGTCCACGCCCATGGCGCGCAGCTCGGCCAGCATCAGCTGCAGCGCCTCTTCTCCATAGCGGCTGTTCAAGCCCGTTTCCTTTGACGAGTTGCGCGCGGACAACAGGAAATGCGACATGGTGCCGATGCGCCGCACCGGATGCCAAAGGGTAATCGACACGCATGACCCGAGCAGGGTGCGGATGCGGTATTCCGGCCCGCCGACGAAGTACTCGCCGGGCAGCAGGAAAACATCGATCATGTGCTTATTCCTAGCCATATCGACACTGTAATGCCGCCGCCGCCGCGCGTAACTTGTACTTTGGTGCATTGCGGCGAATGTGACACTGTACCAAAGTACAGGTTACAAAAAGTTCCCTGGTGGATACAGTTCGCTGGCGACTCCACCCGTATGGACGGGCGGCGTATTCCCTGGAGAACTCCCGTAGTGAATAATTTCGTGCGCAGCCATGCCTGTCTGCTCCTTCCGCTTTCGCTGGCGGTGCTCGCTGCGTTTGCCGTGCTGGCCTTCAGCGGCTTCAGCCTGGCCGGATTCCTCACGGTGCTGCTGCTGGTGGGCTGCGGCTACGCCAGCGGCCTGTATTTCAAGTCCATGCAGCACACCTTCCACCAGTCGGTGGACCAGTACCTGGACGGCCAGCGCGCGCTGGGCGCGTCGGTGGCGCCGATCTGGTCGCGCCACATCGAAAATTCCATTACGCAGATGGACGAAGCCGTGGCCGCGCTGGCCGGCCGCTTCGGCGGCATCGTCGAGCGCCTGGACCAGGCGGTGGGCGCCTCCAGCGTGGCCACCGCGTCCATGGATGGCGGCGACGGCCTGGTGACGGTGTTCGCCAACAGCGAGCGCGAACTGCAGGGCGTGGTGGCCTCGCTGCGTTCGGCCACCGAAAGCAAGGCCGCCATGCTGGACAAGGTGAACGGCCTGGGCCAGTTCGTGCGCGAGCTGAAGGAGATGGCGGCCGACGTGGCCAGCATCGCCGCGCAAACCAATCTGCTGGCGCTGAACGCGGCCATCGAGGCGGCGCGCGCCGGCGAGCGCGGACGCGGCTTCGCCGTGGTGGCCAAGGAAGTGCGCATGCTGTCCAACCAGTCGGCCGACACCGGCCGCCGCATCGCCGAAAAGGTGGCCCTGGTGAGCAGCGCCATCGTCGCCACCACGCAGGCGGCACAGCAATCGGGCGCGCTGGAAGAGGAATCGATGCGCCTGTCTGAAGAAGCCATCGCCAGTGTGCTGGGCGGCTTCCGAGGCGTGACGGACGCGCTGGTCCAGTCCAGCAACCTGCTCAAGGAAGAAAGCGTCGGCATCCAGTACGAAGTGGGCGAGGCGCTGGTGCAGTTGCAGTTCCAGGACCGCGTTACCCAGATCATGAGCCACGTCAAGCAGAACATCGACCTGCTGCGCAGCGCGCTGGAACAGAATTGCGACAGCTTCCAGCAGGACCGCAAGCTGCAGCCGCTGGACGCGGCCGGCCTGCTGGCCGAGCTGGAGAAAACCTATGCCATGGCCGAGGAATACGCGCTGGACCGGCAGGCCGCGCCCGCCCCGGGCGGCGGCGCCCACAGTGCCAAGCCCGCCGCGCTGCCGGCGCCGGCCGATGAAGTCACGTTCTTTTAAGGAGTAAATATGGCCAAGACCATTATGGTGGTAGACGATTCGGCTTCGCTGCGGCAGGTCGTGGGCATTGCGCTGAAAAGCGCGGGCTATGACGTGATTGAAGCGGCCGACGGCCAGATCGCGCTGAGCAAACTGGGCGACAAGAAGATCAACCTGATCGTATGCGACGTGAACATGCCGAATATGGACGGCATCACCTTCGTGCGCGAACTGAAGCAGCAGGCCAGCCACAAGTTCACCCCGGTGATCATGCTGACCACGGAATCGCAGGAAGCCAAGAAGCGCGAAGGCCAGGCCGCCGGCGCGCGCGCCTGGGTGGTCAAGCCCTTCAAGCCGGAAGTGTTGCTGGGCGCCGTGCAAAAACTCTGCTTGCCGTAAGCGACCGGGAGCCGCCATGCCAGGTGATACCGATCAGGGTCTGCTGTTTATCGAAGGCGAGCTGACCATCTACCGCGCCGCCGAGCTGAAAGACGCTCTGCTGGCCGCCGTCAACCATTCTCCCGTGCTGGAGGTGGACCTGGCCGGCGTCACCGACATCGACACCGCCGGCGTGCAGCTGCTGATGCTGGCCAAGCGCAGCGCGCTGCAGCTGCAGCGCCAGGTGCGCCTGGTGTCGCACAGCCCGGCGGTGCTCGAAGTCTTCGAGCTGCTGGACCTGGGCGCCTGGTTTGGCGATCCGCTGCTGATGGCGGCGGATACCGCCAGCGGGAGCGCAGCATGAACCTCGACGACGCGCTGCAAACCTTCATCGCGGAGAGCCGCGAGCTGCTGGAGGACATGGAAAACGCGCTGCTGTCGCTGGAGCGCCATGGTGCCGCCGCATCCGGTGGCCAGCTGGAAGCGGTCAACGCCATCTTCCGCGCCGCCCACACCATCAAGGGTTCGGCCGGCCTGTTCAGCCTCGATCACATCGTCGCCTTCACCCACGTGCTGGAAAGCGTGCTCGATGAGGTGCGCGCCGGCACGGTGAACACCGACAGCCACCTGGTCAGCGTGATGCTGTCCTGCTGCGACCATATCGGCAGCATGACGGACGCAGTGGAAGCCGGCCAGACCGGCCCGGACGCCGAGACCGAGCAGCGCGGCGCGCCGCTGCTGCAGCAGCTGTCGGCCTACCTGGGCGAGACCCACGGCGCCGCGTGCGCCGGCGCTGGCAGCTCTGGCAGCTCCGGCGGCTCCGGCGGCACGGCGGTCGCCGTGGCGGCCGAGGAAAGCGGCGTGGAGCGCATGGCAGGCAGCGGTGCCGAAGGCGACCACTGGCACATCTCGCTGCGCTTCGGCCCGGACGTGCTGCGCAACGGCATGGACCCGCTGTCCTTCCTGCGCTACCTGAACCAGATCGGCCGCATCACCGCCATCGCCACCTTGCCGGACGCGATGCCGGAGAACGAACAGATGGACCCCGAGTCCTGCTACCTGGGCTATGAAATCGCCTTCGACAGCACGGCCGACAAGGCCACCATCGAAGCGGTGTTCGAGTTCGTGCAGGACGAGTGCACGCTGCGCATCGTACCGCCGCGCAGCCGCATCGAAGAATACGTGCAGCTGATCCGCGAACTGCCGGAACGCGCCGGCCGCCTGGGCGAGATCCTGGTGCGCTGCGGCAGCGTCACCGCGCGCGAGCTGGCCGCGGCGCTGGACCAGCAGCAGGAAGCCTCGGGCTGGCAAGCGAACACGCAGGCCGCCACGGCGCCGCTGGGCGCCATCCTGGTGGGCCAGGGCACGGTGGAGCCGGAAGTGGTGGCCGCCGCGCTGCACAAGCAACAGCAGAACAAGAGCGCCGGCCAGGCCGGAGACGCCAAGCCGGCCGAAGCGCGCACCGTGCGCGTGGACGCGGACAAGCTGGACCACCTGATCAACCTGGTGGGGGAACTGATCATCGCCGGCGCGTCGGCCAACCTGATCGCGCGCCGCGTGCACAACGCCGAGCTGCAGGAAAGCACCTCGCGCCTGTCCACGCTGGTGGAGGAGGTGCGCGACAGCGCGCTGCAGCTGCGCATGGTGAAAATCGGCGCCACCTTCAACCGCTTCCAGCGCGTGGTGCACGACGTGTCGCGCGAGTTGGGCAAGGACATCGGCCTGGTGGTCAACGGCGAGGATGCGGAGCTGGACAAGACCGTGGTGGAGAAAATCGGCGACCCGCTGATGCACCTGGTGCGCAACGCCATCGACCACGGCATCGAACCGGCCGAACAGCGCCGCGCGGCGGGCAAGCCCGAACGCGGCACGGTCAGGCTGAACGCCTACCACGACTCGGGCAGCATCGTCATCGAAGTTTCCGACGACGGCGGCGGCTTGAAGAAGGAGCGCATCTTCGCCAAGGCGGTCGAGCGCGGCTTGGTGGAGGCGGACCGCAAATTGACCGACAGCGAAATCTACGCGCTGATCTTCGAGCCGGGCTTCTCCACCGCCGAACAGGTGACCAACCTGTCCGGGCGCGGCGTGGGCATGGACGTGGTCAAGCGCAACATCAACGCCTTGCGCGGCAGCGTCGGCATCGACAGCGCGGAAGGCAAGGGCACCATCGTCACCGTGCGCCTGCCGCTGACCCTGGCCATCATCGACGGCTTCCTGGTCGGGCTGGGCAAGTCCACCTATGTGATCCCGCTCGACACGATAGAGGAATGCATCGAATTCGCGGCCGAGGCGGGGCACGACTACGCCAACCTGCGCGGCCAGGTGCTGCCTTTCGTGCGGCTGCGCGACATGTTCGGCGTGCAGGGCGCGGCCGGGCGGCGCGAATCCATCGTCGTGCTCAAGCATGCCGGCCAGCGCGCCGGCCTGGTGGTGGACAGCCTGCTGGGCGAATTCCAGACCGTGATCAAGCCGCTCAGTCCCGTGTTCAGCGGCGTACGCTGCATCAGCGGTTCCACCATCCTGGGCAGCGGCGAAGTGGCGCTGATCCTGGACGTGGCGGCGCTGCTGCAGCAGGTCGGCGGCGCCGGGCAGCCGGGCCAGCATCAAATGCAACCGCATCTACAACCGCATCTGCAGCACCACGCGGCATAATAAATTCAGGCTTTCATTGGAGATGAGCATGTTCAACAAACTTAAAGTAGGCACCCGCCTCGGTATCCTGGTCGCGCTGCTGTCCATCATCGTGATGGCGGTCGGCTACGCCGGCATGCGCGGCATGAGCTTCAGCAACGACAAGCTCAAGACCGTGTACGAAGACCGCACCGTCGCGCTCGGCCAGTTGGCCAAGATCAGCGACGCCATGCTGCGCATGCGCCATCGCAGCGTGCAGGCTTCGTTCGGCGCAACGCCTGCCGAAGTGGAAGCCGACCTGGTGGCGCTGGAAAAGAACGACGCGGCATTCAAGAAGAATATGGCCGACTATCTTGGAACCGTCCTCACTGCCGACGAAAAGAAGATGGTTGACGAATTCACGCCGGCCTGGAACGCCTACAACGAGAAGCGCATGGCCGCCATGGCGCTGGCCAAGGCCGGAAACCAGAAAGCATCGGCGGAAGCGATGCGCAATATCGAAAAGGACTTCTACCCGCCGCTGGAACTGCTGACCAAGCTGCGCACCTTGCAGGAAGAAGTGGCCAAGCAGGAGTATGAAGACGCGGTGAAGCAGTACGACGCGACCACCCGCATGAACGCGGGCCTGATCGGCGGCGGCCTGCTGCTTGGCGTGCTGCTGTCCTGGGCGCTGATCCGCAGCCTGCTGCGCCAGCTGGGCGGCGAGCCTGACTACGCCGCGCAGATCGTGGGCGAAGTCGCCAACGGCAACCTGGCGCTGGACATCCGCGTCAAGGACGGTGACCGCAGCAGCCTGCTGTACTCGATGAAGCAGATGGTGGACAAGCTGTCGCAAGTGGTGGCCGAAGTGACCAACGGCGCCCAGGTGCTGGCCGGCGCATCGGAAGAAGTCAGCGCCACGGCGCAGTCGCTGTCGCAGGCGGCCAGCGAGCAGGCCGCAGGCGTGGAGCAGACCAGCGCCTCGGTCGAGGAAATGACCGCTTCCATCGCGCAGAACACCGAGAACGCCAAGGTCACCGACGCCATGGCCAGCAAGGCCGCCATCGAAGCGACCGAAGGCGGCGCGGCGGTGAAGGAAACCGTGGCGGCGATGAAGCAGATCGCCAACAAGATCGTCATCATCGACGATATCGCCTACCAGACCAATTTGCTGGCGCTGAACGCGGCCATCGAAGCGGCCCGCGCCGGCGAACATGGCAAGGGTTTCGCCGTGGTGGCGGCCGAAGTGCGCAAGCTGGCCGAGCGCTCGCAAGTGGCGGCGCAGGAAATCGGCGAAGTCGCGGCCAGCAGCGTCAGCCTGGCCGAACGCGCCGGCGAACTGCTGAACTCCATGGTCCCCAACATCAAGAAGACTTCCGACCTGGTGCAGGAAATCACGGCGGCGTCGGAAGAGCAGTCATCCGGCGTGGCGCAGATCAACGCGGCCGTGGGGCAGCTGTCCAGCACCACGCAGCAGAATGCCGCCGGTTCCGAGGAACTGGCCTCCACCGCCGAAGAGATGAGCAGCCAGGCCGAGGAACTGCAGGCCGCCATCGCCTTCTTCCGCGTGGCCGGCGCCGCGCCGGTGCAGCACCGCGCCACGGTGCAGCCGCTGCGCAAGCCGGCCGCGCGCGGCGCAGGCCGCAAGCTGGCGGCGCCGTCGGGCGGCCATGTCAGCACCGCCCACTTCCCGGAAGGCGAGCCGGACGAAGCGCACTTCACCAAATTCTGAGCGGGGGAGCGCAATATGAACGCACAGTCGAACGCACAGCCGAACGCACTGGCACCAAGTGCAGCCGGCGCCGCCGAGCCGAAGCAGTACCTGACCTTTGTGCTGGGCGGCGAAATCTACGCGGTCGGCATCCTGGCGGTGAAGGAGATCATCGAGTACGCCGGCCTGACTTCGGTGCCGATGATGCCCGAAGCCATACGCGGCGTGATCAACCTGCGCGGCGCCGTGGTGCCGGTAATGGACCTGGCGGCGCGCTTCGGCCGCCAGGCCAGCGAGATCACCAAGCGCACCTGCATCATCATCGTCGAAGTGGAGCAGGGCGGTGAGCAGCAGGTGATCGGCGTGATGGTGGACGCCGTCAACGCCGTGCTGGAGATTGCCGCCGCCGACATCGAACCGGCGCCGTCCTTCGGCGCGCGCATCCGCAGCGATTTCATCGCCGGCATGGGCAAGGTCAATGGCAAGTTCGTGATCCTGCTGGACGCCAGCCAGGTGCTGTCGGTCCAGGAGATCAGCGCGCTGGCCTCGTCCGGCGAACGCGCGCTGGCGGTGGAAGCCTGACCCCGGCCATAGCGAGCAGACGCCATGACCCCCACCGCCATCAGCGACCAGGAGTTCGCACAGTTCCAGCGATTCATTTTTGAAGCCGCCGGCATCGCGATGGCGCCCAGCAAAAAGGCGCTGGTCGGCGGCCGCCTGTCCAAGCGGCTGCAGCACCACCGCGTAAGCTCCTATGGCGAGTACTTCAAGCTGCTGTCCAGCGGTGAGGAGCCGGGCGAAACGCAGTGCGCGGTGGATCTGCTGACCACCAACGAAACCTACTTTTTCCGCGAAAACAAGCACTTCGACCTGCTGCGCACGGTGGCGCAAGAGGCGCGCGAGCGCAGCGGGAACCTGCGCGTGTGGAGCGCGGCCTGCTCCACCGGCGAGGAACCCTACAGCATCGCCATGGTGCTGGCCGATGTGCTGGAGGAGCGGCCGTGGGAAATCACCGCGTCCGACATCAGTTCCCGCGTGCTGCAGAAGGCGCGCTTCGGCCACTACCCGATGGAACGCACCGGCAATATCCCGCACAGCTACCTGCAGCGCTTCTGCCTGAAAGGCCTGGACAAGTACGCCGGCACGCTGCTGGTGCAGCGCCCGTTGCGCGAGCGCGTGCAGTTCATGGAAATGAACCTGAACGCCACGCTGCCCAAGGTTGGCACTTTCGACGTGATCTTCCTGCGCAATGTGCTGATCTACTTCAGCGCCGACACCAAGCGCCAGGTGGTGGGGCGCGTGGTGCAGCAGCTCAAGCCGGGCGGTTACCTGTTCATCGGCCACTCCGAAAGCCTGAATGACATCAACAGCGACGTGGCCATGGTGGCGCCGTCGATATACCGCAAGCCGTAAGCCCGCCATGCAAACGATCCAGGAAAAGAGCGCGCCGCTGAACGCGCTGGACTGGTCCACTCACACCGCCCTGGTGGTGGAAGACAGCGCGGTGCAGCGCGCCCACATGGTCAGCATGCTGCGCTCGCTGGGCTTCGGCCTGGTGCTGGAAGCCTGGAACGGCGCCGATGCGTTGGAGGTGCTGGAACAGTACTGCCGCAGCGGCAAGCCGGGCGTGCAAGGCGTGCAAGGCGTGCAGCTTGTGCTGACCGACCTCGACATGCCGCGCATGGACGGCATCGAACTGATACGCCACCTGAACGAACGCAAGCTCACCGAAAGCCTGATCGTCATGAGCGCGCGTGACCCGCGCCTGCTGGAGCTTGTCGAGAACATGGACGCCGACAACACCGGCCTCACGCTGCTTGGCACCCTGCTCAAGCCCGTGATGATGGACGAGCTGAACGTGCTGCTGCGGCGCGTCGGCCACGTGCGCCAGGCGCCGGCGGCGGTGATGGAGCGTCCCGAGCTGACGCTGGGCCAGCTGGAACAGGCACTCGCCGCGTCCCAGTTCGTACCGGTGTTCCAGCCCAAGATATCGATGAACTCCGGCCTGATCAAAGGCCTCGAAGCGCTGGCGCGCTGGCAGCACCCCGAGCAGGGCCTGCTGGCGCCGTGGCACTTCATCTCCAGCCTGGAAGGCACGCCGCTGATGGCAGGTTTCACGCTGTCCATTGTCGAACAATCGCTGGCGCGGCTGGTGGAATGGCAGCGCATCGGCCTCACCTCGATGAAAGTATCGATCAACCTGTCGGCCGACATCCTGGCCGAGCGCACCTTCATCGACCAGCTGGACGACATGGTGGAGTCCTTCAGCATCTCGCCCGAACTGGTGATCTGGGAAATCACCGAGACCATGGTGATGAACAACCTCGCGCAAGCGCTGGCCAATGTGGCGCGCCTGCGCCTGAAAGGCTACGGCCTGGCGATGGACGATTACGGCATCGGCTACTCCTCGATCCAGCAGCTGTCGCGCTGCCCGTTCACGGAACTGAAGATAGACCGCATGTTCGTGGACGGCGCCTCGCAGCGGCCAAACCGGCGCGTAATCCTCGAAAGCGCCATCGAGATGGGCCAGCGCCTGGGCGTCACCACCGTGGCCGAAGGCGTGGAAAAGCTCAGCGACTGGGCGCTGCTGCGCGAGCTGGGCTGCGAACTGGCGCAAGGCTACATGATTGCGCGACCCATGCCGGCTGGCGACATCGCCGGCTGGATCAAATCCAACCGCGCGCGCCTCCGCCAGCTCTCGTCGCCCGCCGCCGCGCTGCGCTAAAGGGCGCCCGGGCTCAATAAGCTCCGTGCGGCAGCTTGTGGTCCAGGTCCAGGAACTGCTGCATCAGCCAGCGGCCCGCCGGGCCGGGCTCCTCGTCGCCGCGGTGGATGACGAACAGCGGATACTGGAAGGCCTTGCCGTCCGCGATATCGAGCTGCACCAGGCGGCCGCTGGCCAGGTCGTCATAGATCAGCGCATGCGGCATGCTGCCCCAGCCCAGGCCCCCGCGCAGCAGCGCGTGCTTGGACGCCAGGTCCCCCAGGCGCCAGTTGCGCAGGCCCAGCACGCCGAAGTCCTTGCCGGCGGTGAGCGAGCTGCGGTCCGTGAGCACCAGCTGCATATGGTCGCGCAGCGCCGACACCGGGATCTTGCCGTCGAACTTGGCCAATGGATGGTCCGGCGAGCACACTGGCATCATTGTCACTTCGCCCGCTCCGCGGCGCTCGATCGCGTCCGGCGTGGCGATCACGCCGCCGCTGATGCCGATATGGCACACCCGCTCCAGCACCAGCTGCGTCACAGCGCCCAGCGCCTCGGTGCGCAAGCGCATCGCCACCGTGGGGTACTGCTGCTGGAAGTCGTTCAGGATGCGCACCAGCAAACAGGTGGGGAACATCACGTCCACCACCAGCGACACCTCCGCCTCCAGCCCCGCCGACAGCGCCTTGGCGCGCGAACGCATGCTGTCCACCTTCATCGACACCGCGCGCGCATCGGCCAGCAGCGCGCGGCCCGCCTCGGTCAGCGTCGGCTTGCGCTTGCTGCGGTCCAGCAGCGCGATGTTCAACTGCTCCTCCAGGTTGGCGATGGTATAGCTGATGACCGACTGCGTGCGGTGCAGCGCGCGCGCCGCGTGCGCAAAGCCGCCATGGTCGATGACGGCGATAAACACGCGCAGCTGGTCGAGGGAGGGAAGGCCGGGATCTCGCATGATCTAAAAAATCGATAATTTCGATTGAAATTTACTGTATTTCATCGATATTAAACCCGTTCTATCATGCATGCAATCCCAACCGGGTCCCACACAATGAAGGAGCAGCATCATGGCAAACGTACTTTACATCAACAGCAGCGTGCGTAATTCCGGTTCCCTGTCGCGCCAGCTGTCGGCTGAATTCATCGCCAAATGGAAGGCCGCCAACCCGGCCGACACCATCGTCGAGCGCGACCTGGCGGCCAATCCCGTGCCGCACCTGACCGAGCAGATGATGGGCGCCTTCTTCACCCCGGCCGAAGCGCGCAACGCCGACCAGGCCTACACCGTGAAAACCTCCGACACGCTGGTAGCCGAAGTGCAGGCAGCGGACGTGATCGTGATCGGCGCGCCGATGTACAACTTCTCCGTCAGCTCCACGCTGAAAGCCTGGATCGACCACATCGCCCGTGCCGGCGTCACCTTCGTGTACGGCGCCAACGGCCCCGAAGGCCAGCTGAAAGGCAAGAAAGTGTACGTCTTCACCGCCACCGGCGGCATCTACAGCGAAGGCCCGGCCGCCGCCTACGACCACCTGACCACCTACCTGCGCGCCGTGCTGGGCTTCCTGGGCCTGACCGACGTCACCTTCGTGCAAGCCGAAGGCGCCGCGCTGGGCGAGCAAGCCGTCGCCGACACCATCGCCAAGAGCCGCAAATCCATCGACGACCTCGTCGCCGCCTAAGCCGCCAGGCACCTCAAGCAGCCTGAGCCGCATTCGGGGTCAGACCCCGAATGCGGCTCAGGCCGTTTGTAGGAATCCGTTAGGGTTTAGTAGGAATTCTTGACAGCAGGTATCATGGGGTAATCGCGCCCCGGAGCCTGCCCATGAAACGCAATCTGCATCTGCTTGTCATTGACCCGCAAAACGATTTTTGCGATCTGCCTGCGGCTTATCTGCCGGAGAATCCGGCCACCAAGAGCTTGCATGCGCCGGCGCTGCCTGTGCCCGGCGCCCACCAGGATATGCTGCGCCTGGCCGGCCTGATCAACCGCGGCCGCCATGGCTTGACGGCAATTAGCGTTACGCTCGATTCCCACCACCGCTACGACATTGCGCATCCCACTTTCTGGCTTACTGCCGACGGCGCCGCGCCCGCTCCCTTTACGCAGATCACCGCCGCCGATGTGCGCGGCAAGGCCTTCCTGCCGCGCGACAGCGCCGCCTTGCCGCGCGCGCTGGCTTACCTGGATGCGCTGGAGCAGGCCGACCGCTACCGCCTGATGATCTGGCCCGTGCATTGCGAGATCGGCTCCTGGGGCCACAACGTGCACGAGGATGTGCGCTCGGCATACAACCGCTGGGAAGACGCGTCGCTGGGCACCGTCACCAAGATCACCAAGGGTTCCAATCCGTGGACCGAGCACTATTCCGCCGTGATGGCCGAGGTGCCGGACGACGCGGACCCGGACACGCAGCTGAACCGCACCCTGATCGACCACCTGGCCGAGGCGGACCTGGTCTACATCGCCGGCGAAGCGGGCAGCCACTGCGTGAAGGCGACCACCGAGCATATCGCCGCGCAGTTCGCGGCCCGCTTCGGCGAGGACGGCCTGCGCCGCCTGGTGCTCGTCACCGACTGCATGAGCCCCGTGGCCGGCTTCTGCGACCAGTACCAGGACTTCCTCGAAGAGATGGAAGAACGCGGCGTGCGCCTGGCGCAGTCGGGCGACGTGCTGCAAGAGCTGCTGCTCAATGCCGGCCGCTAGGAGAATATGTTGATGATCCCCGTGGTCCGCAGTCTGCTGGAAACCGACCTGTATAAATTCAGCATGTGGCAGGCTTTGTTGCATGGCCATCCCGGCGCCCACGCCGAATACGAATTCCTGTGCCGGAACAGCACTGTGTTCCCGCTGGCCGAACTGGCCGATGAAGTGAACGCGCAGCTGGACCACCTGTGCAATATGTCCTTCGCCGACGACGAGCTGGATTACCTGCGCTCGCTGCGCTACATGAAATCGGACTTCGTCGACTTCCTGGCCGTGTTCCGCTTCCAGCGCAAGTTCATCCAGGTGGAAGTGCAGGGCGACAGCCTGGCGATCCGCGCGGCCGGCCCGCAGGTGCACGTGATGGGCTTCGAGATTTTCGTGCTCTACATCGTCAACGAGCTGTACTTCCGCCGCTTCGACCAGGAGGCCGCGCTGGCCGAGGGCCGCGAGCGCCTGCTGGACAAGATCGCGTCGCTGAAGGCCTTCGGCCTGCAGCCCGGCCTGCGCCATCCATTCGAGTTTTCCGATTTCGGCCTGCGCCGCCGCTTCTCGGCCGCGTGGCACGACGAGGTGGTGCTGCGCCTGGCGGCCGAGGTGCCGCAGTACTTCAAGGGCACGTCGAACGTCTACCTGGCCAAGCGCCTCGGCATGGTGCCCATCGGGACCATGGCGCACGAGTACATGCAGTCCTTCCAGGCCTTCGGCGTGCGCCTGCGCGACTTCCAGAAGGCTGCACTGGAGGACTGGGTGCAGGAATACCGGGGCGACCTGGGCGTGGCGCTGACCGACGTGGTGGGCATGGATGCCTTCCTGGAGGACTTCGACCTGTACTTCGCCAAGCTGTTCGACGGCCTGCGCCACGATTCGGGCGACCCGGTGCTGTGGGGCGAGAAGGCGCTGGCGCACTACGCCGCGCTGCGCATCGACGCCAACACCAAGCGCCTGGTGTTCTCGGATGGGCTGGACCTGCCGACCGCCTTCAGCCTGTACCGCCATTTCGCCGGCCGCATCATGACCGGCTTCGGCATCGGCACCAACCTCACCAACGACGTGGGCCTGACGCCGCTGAACATCGTCATGAAGCTGGTGCGCTGCAACGGCCAGTCGGTAGCTAAGCTGTCCGATTCGCCGGGCAAGACCATGTGCAAGGACGAGACTTTCCTGGCTTACCTGCGCCAGGTGTTTCACCATCCTGCCTAGCTGGCAGCCTTCTGGAAGCGCGTCCGGTAATCGCCGGGCGTAACGCCGAGGCGGCGCTGGAAGGCGCGCCGCAAGCCGTTGGGATTGCCAAAGCCGCTCCAGGCGGCCACGCGCTTGAGCGGGTTCATGGTGTCTTCCAGCAGGCGCCGCGCGGCGTCGATGCGCGCGCCTTCCACAAAATCGGCCGGCGTCATGCCGGTGTCCTGCTTGAACTGGCGCGAGAAATTGCGCGTGCTCATGCCGGCGCGCGCGGCCATGTCGTCCACCGTCAGCGGCTCGGCCAGGCTGGCCAGCACCCATTCCTGCACCTCGCGTATCGCGCTGCGTTCGGACGACTGCGCCGCCAGGTGGGCACTGAACTGGGACTGGCCGCCGGGGCGCTTCAGGAACATCACCAGTTCGCGCGCCGTCCTCAGCGCCACTTCGCGGCCGAAATCCTCCTCCACCATTGCCAGCGCCAGGTCCATGCCCGCGCTCACGCCGGCGGAGGTGTAGAGCGATCCGTCGCGCACGTAGATCTGGTCCGCCTCCACATGCACCTTGGGAAAGTCGCGCGCCAGCCTGGCAGAGCTGTTCCAGTGCGTGGTGACGTGCTTGCCGTCCAGCAGGCCGGCGCGCGCCAGCAGGAAGGCGCCGCTGCACACGGAGCCCAGCCGCCGCACTTGCGTGGCCTGGACGCGCAGCCAGTCCAGCAGAGCAGGGGGCACCTCCATGGTGTGCATGTCCGGGCTGCCGGCCACCAGCAGCGTATCGATGCCGGGAGCGGCTGCGTCCAACGCCACGTCCGCGTGGAAGACCATGCCGTTCGAGGCGCGCTGCGGACCGGCTTGCGGCGCCACCAGCTCGAATTGGTAGGCGTCCGGCTTGCCGGTGTGGCGGGCGGCTTCGTTGAATACTTCGATGGGGCCGACCGCGTCCAGCATCTGCACTCCAGGGAAGACCAGCATGGCAATGCGCATCGTGAACTCCTGTGGCTTAGGCACTGAGCAGCTTACCGGAAATCAGTGCGTGCAGCGTGCGCACCAGCAGCACGGCAATGGCGGCGGTGAGGAAGGACAGCAGCACGGCGGCCAGCACCGCCAGCACGCCGCTGTCGGTAGCCGTGGCGTACCTCAGGGCGGCGATGGCCAGCGCGGCCAGCGGGAAGCCGATGGCCCACCACGAGGCGGCAAACGGCACCGACGGCCGGAACACGCGCGGCGCCACGACCACGAAGATGAACAGGCCGAAGTAGAACAGCATGGAGGCGAACATGTCCACCCGGTGCACCAGGTTGACGTAGGCCAGGAAGCCGACCTCGAACGGGGCGACCAGCACCATCAGCGAGGGCGTCATGCCGGGCGGCAGCGGTTCGCTGTGAACGAGGCGCGAGAAGATCATGACGAAGAACACCACCGCCAGCACGCTGCCGATGGCCACGGCCAGCAGGTTGACTTCATGCGCCCAGGCCATGGGCATGGTGGCGCCGGTGACGGCGATGTCCAGCGTGGCCACGCCGGGGATGAGCCAGGCGGGAACGGCGCTGCCGGGCGCGCCGTTCCCGCGCAGCAGGCGGCCGGCCACGATGGCGCCGAGCGCCACGGTGGTCAGCACGCCCAGCGTCCACAGCGCTTGCTGCAGCGCGGTGCTGTAGCCGTCCACCACGGTGGATAGCAACAGCAGCGAGATGGTGATGGAACCGAAGAAGTTGCCTGCCACCGGATGCGTGAATTCCTTGCGCACCGCGTCCGGGTAGCGCACCGCTTTGACGAGGTAGCCGGAGGCGATCAGCAGGAAGGCCAGGATGGCCAGCACGCCGATACCGTTGGCGATGGCGATGTCGGCGCCGAAGCTGTTGGCGGCCACGCGCCAGGCCAGCGTGAGGCCGGACAGGCCCATCACTGCGGCGAACAGGTTGACTGGCAGGTTGCGGATGGATGAGCGGCTGGCGGGAAGGACGGCGTTATCGGCGGCGGGCTGCGTGCTCGGGTTGGCGGCTGGCATGGGGACTCCATCGGGTTGATTTCAATGGGTCCATTATCGGCCGCGCCCATTCTGGCCGAAAGTGCTGCAAAGCGTCGTTTTCGGCCAAATTGGGCGCCATGTCAGCCATGTCAGCCATGTCGGCCATAGCGCGGCGCTCAGGCGTCAATGGCGTTGTGGCGGCGCAGGATGGCGTCGGCCTGCTCGCGCTGCTCGTCGTCCAGCACGTCCACGCTGAGCAGGGCGACGGGGCGCGGACGCGGCTCGTCGGTACTGTCGGCGTTGTCCGGCGTGAGCGAGTTGAAGATGTTGTCGACGGCCCTGACCGTGGTGCTTTGCGCCAGTGCGCGGTGCGGCGCCAGGTTGAGGGCGGTGGCGGGGAAGCCCGCAGCCAGCAGCGCGCTGCGCGCGGCTTCGGCGTCTTCCTGCGACATGAAGTTGCGGTGGATGGTATTGGCCATGACGGCATGCTCCTGGATGCGTGATGGCCTATTGTGAGCGAAAGCGGCGCGCTGCGTCGCCGCCTTCGGTGACCGGGCTCAGAAGCCGGTGATCACGGTCTCGGTGTGCTCAACCTTGGGCGGCTGGGCGAAGAAGCCGCCAACCAGCGCGCGCCAGGCCTGGAAGTCCTCGCTGCCGCGGAAGTCGACGGTATGGTTTTCCAGCGTGGTCCAGTTGATGACCAGGTGGTAAGTGTCCGGGCGTTCGATGATGCGCTCCAGGCGCATCGCCTCGCAGCCCTTGGCGCGCTTGAACAGCGGCACCGCCTCCTTGACGGCCGCTTCGAAGGCGGCGTTGCTGTCTGGTTTGATCTGGATTTCGGCAATTTCGTAAATCATGGTCAGGTCCTATCGGTGGCAATCCAACCATTTTGCCCGAAAGCACAAAACCATGCATGCCGCTGCCGCGATATCAACCAGATGCTAGGCGGTAGCTTTACTGGCGGTTGCCGCCGCTGCGGGCGGGGGCGGGTGTTTCCAGGCCTTGGCGCAGGGCTTCGGCGTTGCAGTCGCGCTGGAAGCCTTCGGCGCGCTGGTCTTCGGTGCAGCAGCCGGAGAGCAGGTCGTCGGTGCGGCCGGCGGACTGGCTGTTGCCGGGGGCGGCTGCGTCGCGGATGCCGGACTGGCTGCTGCCGCCGGTGCCGCCTGCGCCCATGCTGCCGGCGCTGCTGGTGCCCGAGTGGGTCTGCTGCTCGAATTTGCGGCGGCGCGGTTCGTATGCGTCCATGATGGTCTCCTCATTCAGGTTACGCGTGGGTATGAGGAGTATAGGATTCGCTCCGGCGATGTCCAGTTAAATAGCTTCAGCTATAAATCAAGCTCGATCCACGTGGGTGCATGGTCGCTCGGCTTTTCCCGGCCGCGCACGTCGCGGTCCACATTGGCCGCCTTCAGCACGCTGGCCAGGGCTGGGCTGAGCAGCAGGTGGTCGATGCGCAGGCCGGCATCGCGGCCATAGGCGTTGCGGAAATAGTCCCAGAAGGTGTAGATGCGTTCGCCCGGATGCATGGTGCGCAAGGCGTCGCACCAGCCTTGCTCCAGCAGCCTGTGGAAAGCGGCGCGTGTTTCCGGGCGGAACAGCGCATCGTCCACCCAGCGCTCGGGCTTGTACACGTCCAGTTCGGTGGGCATGACGTTGAAGTCGCCCGCCAGCACCACCGGCGCGCCGGTGTCGAGCAGCTCGGCGGCGCGGCCGATGAGGCGGTCGAACCATTTCAGCTTGTAGTCGAACTTGGGGCCGGGCGCGGGATTGCCGTTGGGCAGGTAGAGACAGGCTATCACCACGCCATCCACCACCGCTTCGATGTAGCGGCTTTGCGCATCCTCCGGATCGCCCGCCAGGCCGCGCCCGACTTCCAGCGGCGCCTTGCCGCGCGCCAGGATCGCCACGCCGTTCCAGCTCTTCTGGCCGTGCCAGATGCACTGGTAGCCGGCGTCGTTCAGCGCCGCCTCCGGGAACTTCTCCTGCGGCGCCTTCAGCTCCTGCAGGCAGGCGACGTCGGGCTGGGTTTCAGCCAGCCATTGCAACAGGGCCGGCAGGCGGCTGGTGATGCCGTTGACATTAAACGTGGCTATGCGCATGGCGCCTCCGCAGTCATGTGGAGCGCCTATTGTGACCGCAAGCGGCCAGGTCTGCCGCACATTTACTTCATCGGGTTGGCGCTGTACGGCCGCTCGCGGTAGTCGAAGTAGTCGAAGTCGGCGTGCAGGCCGCTGCCGGCCATGTCCTGGCAAGCCATGCCGACGAAGGCGCCGGTGAAGTTGGGCTGGCCTGGCGCGCTGGCTTCGTCGGACAGGATGCTGGCGTCGAACTGCTGCGGCAGCCATTGCCAGCCGCCGCCGTCCCCGCCCAGCCGGTAGCCGAAATACAGGCGCTCCTCGTCCACCTCCACGCGCAGCTCTACCGGCACGCCGGGCGGCAGCGCCACCGGCGCGGTGAAGCTGTCCGTCTGCAGATGATTGGGCAGGCTGCTCATCACGCGCAAGTGCTTGCCCACGGTCTCGTCATGCGTGATGTACAGGTAGTGGAACTTGGCGCCGCCGTAGTAGCAGACCAGGCCGGCCTGCTGCTGGTAGTGCTGCGGCTCGAACTCCACCACGGTGGCGGCGCTGTAGCAGTGCGACTGCTGGCGGCGCGCCACCAGCGCCTGGCGGAACTGGCTGCCCATGGTCTCGCGTCCGTACAGGCGCAGATGGCCGGGTCGGTCGGTCAGGCTGAACAGCTCTTCCGGCCACGGCGTGCGCAGCCACTGGAAGGCGGCGGGCAGCTCGGCCGCGTCGAAGTCCTCACGCGCAGCGGCGATGGGGAAGCGGTGTTCCGGCAGGCCGGGCGCGGCGGCCTGCAGCTCGGGCGTTCCCAACCCGTCCACGGTGCGCAGCCAGCCATCCTCGCCCCAGACCATGGGCTGGATCGCGGTCTCGCGGCCCAGCGTGCAGGTGCCGCGGTTGCGCAGCGGCCGGCCGCACAGGTAGACGATGTAAGTCTGGCCATCCTGCGTTTCCACCAGGTCGCCGTGGCCGGCGCGCTGCAGCGCCGCGTCCGGGCGGTGGCGCGCGCTGAGGATGGTCTGGTCGGGATGCAGCTCGTACGGCCCGTGCAGATTGCGCGAGCGCGCCATGGTCACGCCGTGGTTCCAGCCGGTGCCGCCTTCGGCCGTGAGCAGGTAGTAGTAGCCGTTGCGCTTGTAGATGTGCGGCCCTTCGGTCAGCGCATGCGGCGTGCCCTTGAAGATGTTCTCGCGCTGGCCAACCAGCCGTCCTTCCTGCACCGAATATTCCTGCAGCACGATGCCGGCGAAACGGTTGCTGCCCGGACGGTGGTCCCACAGCTGGTTCAGCAAGTACTTGCGGCCGTCGTCGTCATGGAACAGCGAAGGGTCGAAGCCGCTGCTGTTGAGATAGACCGGGTCGGACCACGGGCCTTCGATGGACGGGCTGGTGACCAGGTAGTTGTGGAAGTCGCGCAGCGATGCGCTGCCGCCGGCGGCGCCGGTGGAGGTGCGGCCGTAGCGTTTCACGTCCGTGTAGATCAGCCAGAACAAGCCGTCCGCGTAAGTCAGGCAGGGCGCCCATACGCCGCAGGAATCCGGCGTCCCCAGCATGTTGAGCTGGCTCGCGCGCGTGAGCGGGCGCGTGAGCAGGCGCCAGTTCACGAGGTCGCGCGAATGGTGGATCTGCACGCCCGGATACCATTCAAAGGTGGACGTGGCAATGTAGTAGTCGTCGCCCACGCGCACGATGGACGGATCGGGATTGAAGCCGGGGAGGATGGGATTCTGGATCATGGTTGTTTCGTGATGAGAGTAGGGGGCTGCTCGCGCACCAGGCACCACAGCAGCGCTGCGGCCAGCAGGTCCAGCACGGCCAGGCTGACGAAGAACGGCGTGTAGCCGACGCTGGAAATCAGCCCGCCGATCAGCAGCGAAAACAGCAGCAGGCCCAGGTTGCCGAAGGTGCCGCACATGCCGGCGACGGTGGCCACTTCATTGCGGCGGAACAGGTCGGACGACATGGTGATGACGGTGACGGACAGGGTCTGGTGCGCAAAGCCCGCCAGGCTGAGCAAGGCAATCGCCGCGTATGGGCTGTCCACGAAGCCGACGAAAGCCACGCCCATCATCATGCAGGCGCCCAGCGTGAACGCGCTGCGGCGCGCGTTAATCAGCCGCACGCCGCGCTTTTGCAGCGCCAGCACCACCACTGGGCCGAACAGGCAGCCCAGGTCCGCCGCCAGGAAGGGCAGCCAGGCGAACATGGCGATCTGCATCAGGTCGAAATGGCGCACCGTGGTCAGGTACAGCGGCACCCAGAACGACAGCGTGCCCCAGGTGGGATCGGCCAGGAAGCGGGGCAGGGCAATGCCCCAGAAATTGCGCATCTTGAGGATGCTGCTGATGGACGGCCGCGTGCCGTCGCCCTGCAGGTGCTGTTCCTGCCCGGCGGCGATGTGCCGCGCCTCGGCTTCGGACAGGCGGCGGTGGCGCGCGGGCGCGTCATACAGCAGCAGCCAGGCCGCCACCCACACCAGTCCCAGCGCGCCGGTGATGACGAAGGCGGACTGCCAGTTGTAGTGCAAAATGGCCCACACCACCAGCGGCGGCGCCAGCATGGAGCCGAACGAGGCGCCGATGTTGAAGATGCCGCCCGCCAGTCCGCGCTCCTTGGCCGGGAACCATTCGGACACGGCCTTCATGCCGGCCGGATTGGCCGAGCCTTCGGCCAGTCCCAGCAAGCCGCGCAGCCACGCCAGTGCCTGCCAGCTGGTGGCCATGCCGTGCGCCATGCAGATGACCGACCACGCCGCCGCGAACAGCGCGAAGCCGAATTTCAGGCCGATCACGTCCAGCACATAGCCGCACAGCGGCTGCAGCATGATGGCGCCCTGGAAGGCGGCCGTGATGTACGAGTACTCCTGCGTGGTGATGTGCAGGTCAGTGAGCAACGTCGGCGCCGACACGGCCAGCGTGCTGCGCGTCAGGTAGTTGATGACTGCGCCGAGCATGATCAGGCCTATCATCCACCAGCGTAATCCTCGGATCTTGGAGATAAGCATGTTTGCGCAACCATAAATGTGATGGGAGCTGAACGATACCATAAACCCGGCGCGCCCCGCACAGTAATGATTGCGCAAACTTGCTGCATGTTATAGAAGCGATAATTGCCGTGGCGGCGAGCATCGCCACGGTGTGGATGCCCACGGCGGCCAGCCCCAGCACGAGCGAGCCGGACGCGGTGATCTGCCTGGCAGGACCGGCGCTGAGGCAGATCGGGATGAGCGCCGGCACCAGCATCAAGCCGGCGCCGTGCACGGTGGACATGGCGCAGGACCACAGCGCCAGCGCAGCTTGCCCCCGTGGGGCTCGTAGAGCTCGTGTGGCTTGCGGGGCGATTGGCGTGACCAATGTAGCCGATGCAGCCAATATGGCGAACCTGGCCAATGCTGCCAGTGCCAGTGCCAGCGCCAGCGCCAGGACCGCGCCCGCCAGCGTCCAGAGCGTGGTCCGGTCCATGCTCATGCCCAGCACCGCCGCAGCGGCCACCAGCGCCACCGATGCAGCATGGCCTGCCGCAATCGGCAGCAGCGCGCGCAAGGCCTGCCTGCGGTCCCGCGCGCGCAGGCCTTGCGCGGCCGCGAAGAACCAGCCGGTGGCGGGATTCAGCCCATGCAGTGCGCCTGCCCCCGCCACCGCCAGCCATGGCCATAAGGTTTCCACGCCGCCCCCGCCTCAGTGTTTCAGGCTGTCGCGTGGCAGCACGCGGCGGCTGCGGGCGCGGCGGCCGGCGCCGTCTCGTACAGGTCATGGTGGCGCACCCAGGACATGGTGTCCGCCAGGCCGTCCTCCTGCCGTCCCAGCGGCGTCAGGTCGAGTAGCGCATACGTGTGCATCATCACCTCGACCCCGCGCCCGTACTTGGAATAGGTGCGGAAGATCTGCCCCGCGTCGTCCTTGTAGAACACGCTGATGCCGGGCGCGTCCGGCAGCGGGAAGGGCTGCATGGTGAAGTTGTAGTCCACTGCTCCCTGCGCGCTCTGCTCCGGCGTGAAGCTCACGTTGAAGTCATAATTGAAATCGCTCTCGCCCGACGACACCCACTTGAACTGCCAGCCCATGCGCTGGCGGAAGCGTTCGATGTCCGCGATCGGGGCGCGCGAAATGGCCACGAAGCTCAGGTCGCGCTGAGCCAGGTGCGGCAGCGCGCCGTCCGTATGGTCCGCCATGTAGGAGCAGCTGCGGCAGCCTTGCTCCTTGCCCGGCGTGAACATGAAGTGCTGCACCATCAGCTGGCGCCGGCCCTCGAACAGGTCGGCCAGCGTGCGCCTGCCTTGCGGCGTGTCGAACACGTAGTTCTTCTCCACGCGCACCCACGGCAGCGCGCGGCGCTCGCGGGCCAGGTCATCGTGCTGGCGCATCAGCTCCTTCTCGCGCGCCAGCAAGGCCTTGCGCGCGCTGATCCACTGCGCATGGCTTACAACGGGATGGGTTACGGTATCTTTCATGATCTGCTCCTTAGTTTTTGGGACGGCGCACGGCGCGCACTTTGCCGCTGCCGCCCCCACCTGCATAGAAAAGGTCCGCACCGTCGGACTCGAGGCCGCTGACATTCACGCCGGCCGGCAGCTCCAGCCGCTCCAGCACGGCGCCGCTCTGCGGATTGATGCGCCGGATTTCGCTTTCGTCACCTTCCCAGGTGCCGTGCCACAGCTCCCCGTCCACCCAGGTCACGCCGGTGACGAAACGGTCCGAACTGATGCTGCGGATCACGGCGCCGGTGGCCGGATCGATCTGGTGGATTTTGCGGTCGCGGTACTGGCCGACCCACAGGCTGCCTTCGGCCCAGGTCAGGCCGGAATCGAAGCCGTGCCCGGGCGCGGGAATGGTGGACAGCACATCGCCCGTGGCGGGATCGATCTTGTCGATGCGCTCCTCGGCAATCTGGTACAGATAGGTGCCGTCGAAAGCGGTGCCGGCATCGCAGGCGCGCTCCAGCGAGCGCGTGGTCTCGCCGCTGGCGGGATCGAAGGCGATCAGCTTGTCACCGGTGGCGGCCCAGACGCGCTGGCCGTCATGGGTGACGCCGGCTATGCTCTTGGCGCCGTCGAAAGGACCGTACTCGCGGACGATCTCGGCCGCTCGCGGGGCAGGGTGGTTCTTGTTCGTCATTAACGTCTCCTGTTGTCGCGCCAGGAACCGGCGCCGCAGGAGAACTTTATGCCATTGCCAGCGCGGCAGGGAGTAACAAGATTGTCGTGTATCCGGCCAGCGGCGGCGCCAGCCAGCGGCAAGTGCGGGCCTTGCCGATGGAACGCACGCGCCCGGCCATTTCCAGCTCGGCCAGCGCGCGCTGCACGGTGCGCTGGCTGGCGCCCAGGGCCAGCGCCAGCGCGGAGGTGGACCAGGCGGCGCCGTCGGAAAGCAGGGCCAGCAGAGAAGCTTGTTCGCCATCGATGGGCGGCGCCAGCACGGCCACGGTGCGCTCGCCATGTGGTTTGAGGACGAAGCCGCGCGGCGTGGCATCGATGCGCGCAACGTCCTTGACGAGCGCGCGCAGGCGGCCGATTTCCACGCGCAGGCGGGCGCGGTGGGTCTCGTCCGGCGCTTGCAGGTTGAAAGCCGTGGCGATCAGCGATTCGCGGTCGGCGTCGCCGGGCCAGGCTTCGGCCAGCGCGCGGGCCAGCGAGAACAGGATGGGGCGGCGGGCCAGGGATTGCCAGCCGGCGAGCCCGCTGGCGCCAGCGGCGATGCCGCGCCGGCAGGCGTCCACCACCAGCGTGTCCGAAGCGAGCAGGGCGGCCACCTCGTCCAGGCGCAGCAACTGTTCGCAGCCGGCGGAGAGGCGGCGCGCGGCGGGGCGTTCCAATGCGGCTTGGGCTTCCGCCACTTCCGCCATCAAGGCCGGTACGCGGGCGCGTTCGGCGGCCTCGCGCGCGCTTGCGAGCGCCGTGCGGGCCGGTTCCATGTTGAGCGAGCGCAGCGCCAGTTCCGCCTTGGCCAGGCCGGCCACTGCGGCAAGCGCCGGCGGCAGGCCTGTCGCGTCCAGCTGCGCCAGCGCGGCGCCCGCCTCGTCCAGCCGTCCAAGCAGCAAGAGCTTGCGCGCGGCCACCAGCCGGGCCTGCAACGCATTGGCGTGGTCGGCATGTGCTTCAAGCGTGGCGATGGCCGCCGCCAGCGCGCGCGGCGGGGCACCGAAGTCGCGCACGGCCATGGCCACTTCGGCTTCCGCCACGACGCAGCGGGCGCGCGACAGCTCTTCGTGCGTACCGAAGCCGCGCGCCGCCAGCTTCAGCAGCTCGCGTGCGCGCGTGTGTTCGCCCAGCTGCGCCATGGCGATGCCGCGCAAGGCCAGTGCGGGCGGATCGTCGCGCAGGGCGACACGTTTGAGCGCGCCGAGTACGTCCCCGGCGGCGAGGGCGCGCGCGGAGGCGGCGATCAGGGAGTCCATGGCGAGAGCATACACTGCGTTCGGCTGGTGCACACACGGCGCTTCCAGCGTCCAGCGGAGGCCCTGTCCGCTGCCTTGCGGCGGCCTGGCGGACGACAAAGGAAAGCGGCCAAGCAGGCGCAAGCGAGCTACTCTGCATATAATCCTCCCTGCGCCGGATAGATGACGCACCCGGAAAATCGCCAAAGGCGATTTTCGGGTAAGCGTCTTCCCAGCGCCGTCTGGACTGCCTGACCAGCGTAATCCATGATCGAATTTTGGCACAGCGTTGTGCCCACAATTTTCGATTATGGACACAAATTTTCAACCGATCATTTCCAAGAATCCACGCGGCCACTACCGCCAGCACCCGCTCGAGTTCAAGCGCGCATTGGTGGCGCTGTCGCTGGAGCCGGGCGCTTCGGTCGCGCGCATCGCGCGCGAGCACGGCGTCAACGCTAACCAGGTGTTCAGCTGGCGCCGTCTCTATGAGCAAGGGCGCCTCGGCGTGCCTGCGTTAATGCGGGATGATGGCTTGTTGCCGGTGGTGCTGGCGCCAACGGCGCCTGCTCCGAATAACGACACCTCCGACGCCAGCGGCATTATCGTGTTGGAGTTGGGCCAGGTCCGCGTGCGGATCGAAGGTCAGCCCAATGCCGCTGCGCTGGCGCAAGTGTTGGATCGGGTTCTACGATGATCGGCCTGCCCGCTGGCACCAAGGTCTGGCTCGCCGCCGGCACCACCGACATGCGCTCCGGCTTCAATGGGCTGGCTGCCAAAGTGCAGACGGCGCTGGAGGAAGATCCGTTCAGCGGGCACGTTTTCGTGTTTCGTGGCCGGCGCGGCGATCTCATCAAATTACTGTGGTGGACCGGTGACGGGCTGTGCCTGCTGGCCAAGCGGCTGGAGCGTGGCCGCTTCATCTGGCCGCAGGCCAGCAACGGCTCGGTGGCGTTGACGCAGGCGCAGCTGTCGATGCTGCTCGAGGGCATAGACTGGCGGCGCCCCGAGCGAACTTGGAAACCAACCTCGGCCTTGTAAACGTGATACGCCTCGCGTAAACTCGGCGCATGCTCAGCCCAGCCGACCTGCCCAACGAAATCGCCGCCTTGAAGGCGCTGCTGCTCGCTCAAAACGAGGTGGTGGAAGGTCTGCGCGAACAACTGAACACGCGCGCCGTCGAGATCGAACACCTCAAGCTGCAGATCGCGAAGTTGCGGCGCATGCAGTTCGGCCGCAAGTCGGAAAAGCTGGACCACCAGATCGAGCAGCTGGAATTGCAACTGGAAGACCTGCAGGCCGACGAGGCCGAGGCGGCGCGCGAGATGCCGGCGGCCGACCAGGCGCCGCGCAAAAAATCGGTGCGTCGGCCTCTGCCCGATCACCTGCCGCGTGACGAGAAGGTCTATGCGCCAGCGGCCGACGCCTGCCCGGCCTGCGGTGGCGGCCTGCGGCCGCTGGGCGAAGACGTGGCCGAGCAACTGGATTTCGTGCCGGCCAGCTTCCGCGTGATCCGCCATGTGCGTCCCAAGCTTGCTTGTTCCTGCTGCGATGCGATCGTCCAGGCACCGGCACCGAGCCGGCCGATTGAGCGCGGCATTGCCGGTCCCGGCCTGCTGGCCCACATCCTGGTGGCGAAATTTGCCGATCACCTGCCGCTGTATCGCCAGTCGGTCATTTATGCCCGTGAGGGCGTCGACCTTGACCGCGCCCTGTTGGCGAGCTGGGTCGGTTCGGCCAGCGCACTGCTGCGTCCGTTAGTTGACGCCGTTCGGCGCCACGTGCTGGCAGCGTCGAAGCTGCATGCCGACGACACCCCGATCCCTGTGCTGGCGCCCGGCAACGGAAAAACCAAGACGGCGCGCTTGTGGACCTACGTGCGTGACGACCGGCCTTCGGGCGACACCGCACCGCCAGCAGTCTGGTTTGCGTACACGCCCGACCGCAAGGGCATTCATCCGCAGACCCACCTGGCCAAGTTCGAAGGCGTGCTGCAAGCCGATGCGTATGCTGGCTTCAATGCCTTGTTTGAAAATGGAACGATCCGCGAAGCCGCCTGCTGGGCGCACGCGCGACGCAAGTTCCATGACCTGCACGCGGCGCGACCGACGGCGCTGACCACCGAGGCATTGCGCCGGATCGCCGAGCTCTATGTGATCGAGGCAGATATCCGAGGCAAACCTCCCGACGAACGAAGGCAGGTTCGGCAAGCCCGCTCGCGCCCGCTACTCGATGACCTGGAACACTGGCTGCGCACCACGCTCGATACGCTGTCGCGCAAGTCCGACACTGCGGCGGCGATCCTGTACGCGCTCAAACTCTGGCCGGCGCTGCTGCGCTATTGCGATGACGGCGCCATCGAGATCGACAACTCGGCGGCCGAGCGCGCCTTGCGTGGCGTAGCGATAGGCCGCCGCAACTACCTGTTTGCCGGCGCCGACAGCGGCGGCGAGCGCGCCGCCGCGATCTACTCGTTGATCGGGACGGCCAAGCTGAACGGTGTCGACCCCGAAGCTTGGTTGCGCCATGTGCTGACGCATATCGCCGATCATCCCGTCAACCGGGTTGATGAATTCTTGCCGTGGAACTGCGGCCTGCCAGCAGCCCTCTGAGATTACGCCGCTTCCCAGCGGTGTGATGCCATCATCGATCAAATTGCCAAGGCACTCAAGACGGCGCTGAGCGGACGCTTACCGACGAACGAAGGCAGGTTCGGCAAGCCCGCTCGCGCCCGCTACTCGATGACCTGGAACACTGGCTGCGCACCACGCTCGATACGCTGTCGCGCAAGTCCGACACTGCGGCGGCGATCCTGTACGCGCTCAAACTCTGGCCGGCGCTGCTGCGCTATTGCGATGACGGCGCCATCGAGATCGACAACTCGGCGGCCGAGCGCGCCTTGCGTGGCGTAGCGATAGGCCGCCGCAACTACCTGTTTGCCGGCGCCGACAGCGGCGGCGAGCGCGCCGCCGCGATCTACTCGTTGATCGGGACGGCCAAGCTGAACGGTGTCGACCCCGAAGCTTGGTTGCGCCATGTGCTGACGCATATCGCCGATCATCCCGTCAACCGGGTTGATGAATTCTTGCCGTGGAACTGCGGCCTGCCAGCAGCCCTCTGAGATTACGCCGCTTCCCAGCGGTGTGATGCCATCATCGATCAAATTGCCAAGGCACTCAAGACGGCGCTGAGCGGACGCTTACATTTTCGGAATGGACGAATCGGAGAGGGTTGCGCTTGCAAGCGCAACCCGCTTTTGCGGCGGCGAGCAGCGCTCGCCGAATTCCCGCAAAAGCCCCGCGCCCGTCGGGGACGGACGCGGATCCGTTTCCGGCTGTCTGCGCGACGAACAAAAAAATTGGGCCCCAAACTTGCGTTTGGGGCCCAGTTTTTTTGTTCGGTGGTGGAGACGGCGGGAATCTGCAATCTCCACCATCGGCACACGTAAGCTGTTGATTCTTCAGCGCTGCCAATGCGGATTTAGCTCGGCGGCGCACCCCACTTGGGGTGCGAACATGGAGCAATTCTAACACGTAGGAAAAGTGTTATTCGTCAGTTCCCATCTGTTGAATTAGCTCATGTGCAATCCGCCCTGCGAGTTGCGTGGTGCTTAACTTTTCAACACTGTCATCCGACTTTCGAGCAAACCATTCATCCCCATTGCCAACTTTAGAAGTCAACTCGATGGCAAAAGGAGACTTCTCCGCATCGCTGATCCACTTAGGCAGGCCATCAGGGTTTTTACGCGACCAATATAACGAAGGTCCTCCGCTATGGTTAAGGTATTGGTGCAGTCGCGCACTCCGATGGCCGATGTATGCAAGTTTTTCAATACGATTTGCACCGGGCACATCTAACCGAATTGTAAAAGCCCAGCTCTGAGGCACTGAGTGGCCGCTGCAAACTTCTAAGTAATCATCAAAGTCCAAGGGCGCGTCAAACAGTTTTACGATACAAGTCCCATTCACCGCCTCCAACTGTTTGGATACTTCGTGTTCAACAATAGACGCTAGTAGTTTTACACTGGTTTCCCAAATTTTCAGTTGCTTTTCTTGTTGTTTATGGATACGTTCAAGCGCCGGATTATATGCTTGCCGCTTCTTAGCTGATAGCTCAAGTCCGATCAATGAGCCTTCGATACGATCAAAAACCAACTCAAGAAACGCCCGTATATCACCTCCCTCATCTGACTCAGCCAACGCCTGTATGTAACGCTCGCGCTCTTTCTTTTTGATGATTATAGGCGGGTAGCCTGCTCGAATTAGTTCGAGATTTCCAATAGCTCGCGACAACCGACCATTTCCATCAATATAAGGGTGAACGTGGGTCAGCCATGCATGCAAAACTACCGCACGTATTGGAGCAGGAAGTTCATGATTTTCTTTTGACCACGCTTGCCAGTCTTCCATCTGCTTCATGACCTCTTCCCAGGTCTTTGGAGGCGTATGATTGGCACCGGAAATTTTGACTCTTTCTCTCCGAAAAATTCCAGCGCCAAGACGCTCACCAAGCAACAAACCATGCACCTCATGCAATTGCGAGATATCCGTGGGTTGCGACGCATTTCTTGCTAACTCAGAGATTCGAGTTAATGCTTTGTCGAGGGCTACAGCATCCTTCGTGTAGGCCGGATCATGCCCAGAAATAGTAATCCCCTTCATCACAGCAAGCTCAGTCTCGCCTGCCGTCAGCGGGCTTCCTTCGATCGCGTTAGATTCCGCTACCTGCTCAAACCGCTTATCTCCGTAATAATCCCGAATAGTCTTCTCTGAAAGCGTCCCCTGGCTTCTTAGCAGGGAAACTCGCTCCTCAATTGAGTCCAAGCGTTTTTTCACTTGCGCCTGCGCTGCCGAACTTAGCAGGTATGGTGTTTTCTCCAAATTAAACATGCAGTGCTCCACTAGGTTGATAGATCCTTAAGCTTTCTTCATTGTATCTTGTATTGAGAGGAGCAACTTCGAAGTCCCGCTAAATTTCAGCTGGGAAGCCAAGACTGATTTTCAAATTCCACCTCTTGTTAATGAACGCTCTCCCTCCGCCATAGAGCTTTTTTTCTAGGACTTCGCGATATGCCAAAAAACTGCCAAAAATGCGTCATGAGGGCTGTTCGCTAACAATTTCATTCTCTTCTTCAGGGAGTTCCGTGCCGCGATCGACAACTGGCACATCACCATCGAGTTGGCGACCAAGCATGGCAATTTCTTGCCCACTGAGTTCCGTCACTACCAGTTCCGGCAGTTCATCCATGTCGTCCGCCAAGTCTTTCAAGCGAAGGCTATGACGGATGATGTCCGACGTGTTCTTGATCGTGGTCGAGTATGCCGCCGCCGCACGCATCACGAGAGCCGCTTCTTCCAGATTGGTTGCCTTCATCTGTTCGGATGCGGCCAGGATGACTTCCCGCAGGTGGAGAGAATGGGCCAGATCGTCGGCGACGAGGCGGGCCGCCTCTTCCTTGATTGCTTGGTCGCAGGTGATACGTGCCATCAGGTCGTCTTTGGCCCGCTGCAAAACTTCTGCCTTAGCTGCCCCCTTGCGCGTCCCTGCGGCCGCGAAGTGGCGCTGTAGCGTCCGGATGCTAATGCCGAGGCGCTGGCTGATCGCGAGGGCGGTGAAACCGGCCTCGCGCAATGCCAGGGCTTCGGCAATGTCTTCCGGAGTTGCGTGGGTCTTCGACATGAGGGCGGGTCTTTCAAGGTAAGAAGAAAACCCCGAAGGGGTTTGATTCTGTTTGGAATGTATGCCTTGGGGTAGGTGAGGTGCAATACTCCCCAAACCCGGCGACGTATCGCCGGGTTGGTTGGTCGCCTCACCTGCCCCAAGGTGCCTTGGGTATAGGTTCCATTCGCCCCTGATCATAGCCACAGCTTATGTTGCAGAATTGACTGGATCAGGGTCCGGCGCCGGTCAACTCTACTCACTGGCACGGCCTGCGGCGACTCTTTCGAGCCAACTCCCGCCGTTGAAGATCTGCCAGTCCTTCTATCTTCTTGCTTTCCTGCTGCGCCCGAACGTTTGGAGCCGATAAAGCGCAGCAGCTCAGTTCATTACTGCCCGTTTATCTCCGGCATAGGTGGCAGTTCCGGCATCCAATAGGTGCTCATGAATTGAGCGACCTCGTCATCGGTAGCACCGTTCTCAATCATTCGCACGCAGCGAAGCATCAGGCCGGTGTATCGATCTAGCGCAGGCTCCAAGATCATGCGCAATGCTGCACCAGTGGAGACATGCGTGCGAGCCGCTGTCAGTTCGACGGCTTGCAGATGCAAGCCCTGAACTTGCATCTGAAACTCTTTGCCCCCAGAAGCTTGGCGACGCTCGCGGGTGCGACGCATCCGTTCGGCACTAGACATAGGGGCGTCACCTTTGAGGGGGCGACCGACCTTGACAGGCTTAGTGGAGACGGTGTGTGTAGTCATGCGCGGATCATAACATAGTTTCGCAACTGTTGCAAAATATAAGAATAGCCACTAGACTATGTCATATGTAAACGGTCATTTACCTATGACACAAACAGGGATCAATATGAAAAAGGCAATCACCTACCGGCGTGTCAGCACTTCCGAGCAAGGCAAGAGCGGCCTTGGTTTGGACGGCCAACTGGCGGCGCTTGAGCGGTTCTGTGCCACAGAGGGTTTTGAGGTCGTGGACGGTTTCGTCGATGTCGCCAGCGGTAAGCTGGCCGTTGAGGATCGCCAGGGCTTGGCCGGTGCGCTCGACGCTGCCCGCCGACTGGGTTGCCCAGTCATCGTGGCTAAGCTGGATCGCTTGAGCCGCGACGTGGCGTTTATCTCTGGCCTAATGGCTCGCCGCGTGCCATTCATCGTAGCAGAGCTTGGCGCTGACGTTGATCCGTTCGTCCTGCACCTGTATGCCTCGCTTGCAGAGAAAGAGCGCCGACTTATCTCTGAGCGCACCAAGGCGGCACTAGCGATAAAAAAGGCCTCCGGCGTCGTGCTGGGCAACAGGACGAATCTGAGCGACGCACAGGCCAAAGGCCGCGAGGCTCGGGAACAGGCCTCTACCGAATTCTCCAAGAAGATGATGGGCCACCTAGAAAACCTGCGCGAAGGCATGAGCCTGAATGCGATTGCAGCCCACTTGAATCAGATGGGAGTGCCAACTATCCGTGGCGGGAAGTGGACAGCAAAGACGGTAAGCCGCATTCAGGAATGGGCGTCGTGATCTGGTAAACCAGCGCCAGCAGTCAGTGTCGCATGAGACAGGCCAACATTATGCTGTAGTATCAGGATTGGTTGGCACTCATTGAAAGATGGGACAGAGTTCCCGTGGACGCTTCGACAAATAATGAAAGTCTATTGCTAAGTGATGAATTTGAAAAATGTGGCCATTTAAAAAGAATAACAAAGTAACGACGACTCATACTAACGTCATCGAAAATTCACCAAGATCAAATCCGTTACATGAATATTTAAATCGTCTGGGCTTCCCGTGGCAGCTACCTCGTTCTCAGCTTGAAGCGAACTTTGGAGCAAAAAAACACCCGGCTTATAGCTGGAACGTTATCGAGATTGTCTCAAGGGAAGCTTTTGTAGACAACTTAATCTGGCCTATCTCAGTGCAGGATTTTCCTGAGTTTTCACCCAAAATGCCCGCAGCCCTGTTTTCGGGGATTTCTTACAGCAGCAAAGACGCTCGACAGAATTTGCAATTAGTCGTGAAACAGCTTCAGCCAATTCTAGGGCTGGGAATGGCAACATCCGTATCGAATTGCGTTGGACACAGATGGGATTTCACGTCAGGTTCTGTTGAACTTCACGCTTGGCCTCCAGAATTACAAAAGTGGCCCGCTACTAATCCGGCACATGCACTTGAACCGCGACTAAAAACTGGCTGTCACATAAGCATAGACACTGGCTTCAGGCAGTCCGTCAGCCCAGAGGAAAGAGTCAGGATTGAGACTTTCTCTCCTATCGCCCGCATAGCAGAACACCATTTTGCGAGCAGGAATTCTCACATAGCAAGAACGCCGCAACGCGAATTGGAATTCATTCGACTTGCGGAGAGCGATTTTGAAAAGCTCCATGGCTGGATTGGATGCTCACCAGACCGATCCACTTTAATATTCTTCACCAACGAACTATACGTTGTGCCTATTGCGGATATCAAGCAATTCCAGGTCGGTCGGGTTTTACCTGCAAAAGGCGGCGGAGGTTCCTGGCTGCAAGTAGAATGCCGGTGTGAATATGCAGATCAGGTGACAAAGGTATTGACTATTTGTTCTGCAATTGAAGCGGACGAGCTTAATGAATTTGGAGCGATAATTGCCAATTCAGTTGGAAAGAAACTTATATTGCTGCCATATGAATATGATTGTTAGTTTCAGTTTCTACACAGAGACCACATCCTAGAACCAATCAGTAGTAGCAAGCTCATTTCCCTTGCGAAGGAATACTTCTGCCAAGTGATCCGCTTCCGCGAGTTCAACTAAAGCTACGCAAGCTCTAAAGGCCACGTGATTGATGAACCTTAGCAGGTCTGCCACTTCATCGTCTGTATGCGCCGCTTCGACAGATTCGCCGGTTATCCATCGCTGAACTTGAAGCGAACCGCCGTGTCCATAAGAATTCAGAGGCTCCCATGCCTCGTCATGCAGCTTTGCAATTGTATTTTCCAAGTCGAGGTCGGGATGACTTTTTATGGCCTTGATGATGCTCACCATCTTCGGATCGCCCTGACCTACGATGAATTTCCCCAAATCACTATCAGTGGCGAGTTCCTTCGCCCACAAGCCGCGTAAGTATGCTTCCCATATTGATCGAGCCAAAGCAAACGCGGGGCTGACCATATAATTTGCCATCAAGAAGACAACTGCCACGTGATGATCCAGAGCAATGTTAAAGAATGCCCCAGAAATTCGATTGCGGTTAGTTGCCTTTGTTTCCTGAGGCTGATTTTCGAGCAACCAAGAAGAAAGCCGCTGTGCGTTTAGAATTCTCTCGGTTAACACCTTCGAATATTCCTGGCGCTGTGGCATTACTGCTGTTTGACCAATCATAATTTTCTTCGGATCAGAATGTTATGGACTTCCCGCACTATAATGCTTGGCCGTAATCAACAGATGCGCCACTTGGCCGCGCGTGATTAAGCAGGGTCTCCAAACGCAACCGTTTCGAATCGCGGGACCCGTGCCCAAAATTCCGCCGGAGGTTGATACTTCTCTACAGTCGGCTTGCGTTTTGCCGCGTCTCTTGCGTTCCAATAGACCTTCCCCGTGATAAGTTGAGCCTCATGCCCAACGATCTGCGCAACCGCGTGTTCTGGCACATCGTCGTCAAGCAGCGCTGATATGAAGGTATGCCGGAAGCTGTGAAATACCTTAGTGTGCTTTCCCTCAATGCCGCAGCGCTTCTTGTAGCGCTGAAACCAATTGGACGCAGCATGCGCGAACCCATCCCTCCGATGGCTCAGTTCAGGAAATAGGCGTTCCTGTCCGGCGCCACGGAGAGCAGCTACATAACGCAGCAAACCAAGCTCAATCAGCTTTTCATGAATTGGAACGAGGCGTTTAGCGTTTTGATTCTTCACCCGCTGCCCTTCCTCTTCGTCCGAGATTTCAATGCACTGGACGCCGTTGTGCTCAACAAAATCCTTTAGGTAAAGCTGGCATAGTTCGCCCAATCGGGCACCAGTCAGCAGTCCCAACGGCATCAACCAGTAGGCATAGTGGTTTTCAAATCGCTGAGCCTTGAATTCGCTGCCACTGAACAACGTCACCAACTCCGCGACTGAGAATGGCTGCCGCTTTGGAGCAGAGCTTTCGCTAACACTCATGCCAGCAGCGGGGTTACGTGTGATTCCATATTTAGTCTTACTGAGTGCCCATTTGAAAATACTGCTGACCCGCTCGACGTTTTTGTTCACGGATCGCGCAGCCATCGGCGGGGCCGCAAGCGCCACTATCTCCTCTATGGTCTTGCCGACATACATGGGCGACTTGTTCATGTTCGCAGGTAGCTTTTGCAGCGTCTCCAGATAGTGGACGATTACCGTGTCGTCAATTTCTGCAATGGGCTTGTCGCCAACGATGCGCATGAATAATCTGTAGACCGCCTCATAATCGTCCTGCGTCTTTTCCGTCCACTTGCCCTGTGCTCGCTTCATTCGGGAATAATCGGCAACCGTCTCAGAGAACAACGGGGAAGCCGGTATCGACGCTCTGGATGGAATTGCCTGCCGACCAGTGCCAGCGGCCGCCAGAGCCTCTACGGCGGCCCGAATGGCTTCCGGCGAATCATTCGCATCAGTCTGCAACTTGGCACTCTGTGGGCGCAAAAATTCATCGAAGTTGATTTCCAGGGTCAGGCCGAAGTCGATGTCGGCTAGGGCGTCATTATTTTTGTTAGGCATGGTTTCTTGCCGCAGCCTGGCAAAACCGCGCTTAAAGGCCACAGCCAAGGCTTGAGCGGCATAGCCCGCATCACGGACGTTCGGGGTTCGAAGGCTACGGTAAATTTCGCGAGAGGCGAAATGATGGCGGAGGTCAGGCGGGATTGCAATACGGAAATGCAAAACGCCTGACCGGCTACGGTGGAGGTGGGACGGTAGTTTGATTGCCATTTCTGGTCCGATTTGGGGTGCTGACTTGGGGTTCTGAGCCAAACCGGACAGGCAAAAAAGAAAAGCCGTTGACGAATCAACGGCTTATCGAATTTGTGGTGGAGACGGCGGGAATCGAACCCGCGTCCGCAAGCACTCTACAGACAGTTCTACATACTTAGCACTATCATTTAATTTAACCGGTACGGCACGGATGTGCACGTTACATACCAGCGATTCACCTTAGATTTAGCGCTACTTCAAGTGACCCGTTATAGCGCGATTCCCTGTAAATGACTCCTCAGCTTTTAACGGCCCGCCCCAGGGAAGAAGCGTTGAGGAGCTAACAGCAATTAAGCTGCCAGTGCGTACGAGTTATCGTTTGCAGTTATTGATTTCTGGGTGTATTTACGAGGTAACCAGGCCTCGGTATGCCCTGTTCTGCTTTGCAACCCACGTCGAAGCCAGGTCGTCCCCACAGACTTGTCATTGTACCCGATTCCCGGTCCCCGTGCATTCGGCTTCGCGATCGCTGCGAGACGAAGCTGGGTGAGGCGGTGCAGGTGGTGTTTCTGATCTGGATGATCTGGCACTACGATTTGCGCCTGTGCTGCTGAAGCGGCGCGCGGCGCGCAGGGAGCGCGTCGCACCGGGTCAGACTTTGCCTGGCAGCCGGAATACCGGCTCGCTGCCCTTGAACGTGACTTCGAACAGGTGCCGGCTGGCTTCCTTGGCGCGGTCGGAATACAGGTTCTGGAACGCGTCCGGCGCTTCCAGGCCGAGGTCGACCTGCAGGCGCTGCAGCATGTGCGCCTGGTACAGATTGGCCACGCGCGCCTGGCGGGCCTGCACTTCGCGCGGGCTGCGCATCTTCTCGTCGTCCTTCTCGAAGTACTTGATCAGGATGCACTCGAGCAGGTCCATCTGGTCCTTGAGCAGCAGGTCGTGCAGCTCGTCGGACCCTTCGTCGGCGACGATGGGCGCGCCGGTGCTGAAGTCCATGCGCTGGATCAGCAGGAAGTTGTCGTTGTCCGGGCCGCTGTTGTCGCAGGCGCGGTTCACGCCGCTGATGCGGCCCTTGATCAGGCGCCCGGCCGGGTCGCGCGTCTGGCCAACGTACTGCACTTTGGACGGGTAGTCATGCTTGGTGTTGAAGTTTTGCAGCAGGTCGTGGATGGAGTAGGTCTCGATCAGCGAGCCCCAGTTGAGCGTGATGAAACGCTCGAACACCTGCACCGTCGGCTTCTTTAGGGTGGCGTCCTCCGGCGTGTTGAGCTCGATGGTGATGGCGTCGCGCTTCTGGTCGGCGCCCACCAGGATGGGGATGCTCAGCTTCAGGCCGAAAAAGCCCCAGCTGGTCGATTTCGACGTGTCGAAGCGCAGCTTGGGGCGGCTCACCAGCATGTACATCAGCCGCTTTTCCATGGTCGCCTCCACCGCGAACTGCATGCGGCGCAGGTAGCGGCCCAGCGGGTCGCGGAAGTCCGGAATGGGCGGAAAGTCGGTCAGCAGGTCATACCAGTAAAACTTGGATTCGGACACCGTCACATCCCAGCTCTGCGGCGTGTGGCTGCGCGCAGCGGCGTCGGCGATTAGTTCATCGCTAGTCATGTGCGTACTCCGGCTTTCATGTGTTGGTTACCCGTTTATCTTACGCGCAGAATTTCCGTGCGGCAATGGCCGCGTGACAATCTCTCAGGCTGCCAGCGCGTTTGCGGCGCGTGCGGCCAACACCGTTTGCACCAGCTGCAACAAAGATTGGGGAGTCGGCAACAAATGGTCGGCATTCCAGCCGGCCGGCTCGGTGGCGCCGCAATAGCCCCAGGCGCAGGCCACGGTGGCCATGCCGGCGGCCTGGCCGGCCTGGATGTCGCGCAGGTCGTCGCCCACATACCAGCACGCTTCGGGCGGCAGGCCGAGGCGGCGCGCCGCTTCCAGCAGCGGCGCCGGGTGCGGCTTGGCGTGCGGCGTGGTGTCGCCGGACACGACGCAGCCGGCGTGCGCCAGGCCGATCTGCGGCAGCAGCGGGTCGGTGAAGCGGGACGGTTTGTTGGTGACGATGCCCCAGGCCAGGCCGGCCGCTGCCAGCCCGGCCAGCAGTTCGGGCACGCCGTCGAACAGCGTGCTGTGCACGGCGATGGCGGCTTCGTAGTTGTCGAAGAAGCCGTTCTTCAGCTCGTCAAAGCCGGCGTCCTGCGGCGTCAGGCCGAAGGACGCGCCTATCATGCCGCGCGCGCCGGCCGAGGCGGTCGGGCGCAGCAGTTCGTATGGCGTGGCGTCCAGGCCGCGCGCGCTGCGCAGCAGGTTGACGGCGGCGGCCAGGTCGGGCGCGGTATCGGCCAGGGTGCCGTCCAGGTCGAACAGGATGGCGCGCGGGGCGGACGTGGGGGCAGGATGGCTCATGAAGGGGAGGGCGGTAAGGTGGGCGGCCGCAGCCGCCGTGGCGGGAAGTTGGGTTGTCAGGCGGGGCGGCTGGTGGCCACCATGTAGTTGACGCTGGTGTCCTCGTTCAGCGAATAGATCTTGCTGAGGGGGTTGTAGCCCAGGCCTTTCAGGCCGTCCACCTGCAGGCCGGCGCTGCGCACGTATTGCGACAGTTCGGCCGGCGTGATGAACTTGGCGTAGTCGTGCGTGCCGCGCGGCAGCATGCGCAGCACGTACTCGGCGCCGATCACGGCAAACAGGTAGGACTTGGGGTTGCGGTTCAGCGTGGAGAAGAACACGTGGCCGCCCGGCTTCACCAGGGTGGCGGCGGCGCGCACGATGGCGCCCGGATCGGGCACGTGCTCCAGCATTTCCATGCAGGTCACCACGTCGTACTGGCCGGCTTCCTGCGCGGCCATGTCCTCGGCGGCGATCAGCTTGTACCGCACCTGCACGCCGGACTCCAGGCTGTGCAGGTCGGCCACCTTGAGCGCCTTTTCGGACAGGTCGATGCCGGTCACCTTGGCGCCTTTGCGCGCCATCGATTCGGCCAGGATGCCGCCGCCGCAGCCGATGTCGATCACGTTCTTGCCCGCCAGCGGGGCGCGCGCGTTGATCCACTCCAGGCGCAGCGGGTTGATTTCGTGCAGGGGACGGAATTCGGACGTGGGGTCCCACCAGCGGTGGGCCAGTTCGCTAAATTTTTGGATTTCTAAAGGGTCGGCATTCATATCCGCATGATAGCGGGATTTTGCCGCGCGCCAAAGCGTGCGCGTAACAAAGTGGGGCAAAAAGTGGGCCAAAAAAAACCGCCCGGGTGCGCCGGGCGGCTTGGAGCAGGCTGGCTGGCTAAGAATTACTTGCCGCGGGTGCCCACAACTTCGATTTCCACGCGGCGGTTTTTAGCGCGGCCGGCGGCGGTCTTGTTGTCGTCGACTGGCTGCTTCTCGCCCTTGCCTTCGGTGTACACGCGGTTCGCTTCCACGCCTTTGGAGACCAGGTAGGCTTTGACAGCTTCCGAACGGCGGACCGACAGCTTCTGGTTGTATTCATCGGTACCCACGGAGTCGGTGTGACCCACGGCGATGATGACTTCCAGGTTGATGGCGCCCAGTTTCGAGCTCAGGTCGTCCAGCTTGGCTTTGCCTTCAGGCTTCAGCACGGCTTTGTCGAAGTCGAAGAAGGCGTCGGCGGCGAAGCTGACTTTTTCCGAGGTTGGTGCTGGAGCCGGTGCCGGCGCAGGCGCTGGGGCCGGTGCTGGAGCCGGTGCCGGCGCTGGTGGCGGCGGCGGTGCTACGCACTTGCCGTTTTCCAGCTTCTCTGGCTCAACGCAGATCGGCAGATCGCAACCTGGCACGGCGTCAGCCGGGGTCCAGTAGCCGGTGCGCCAGCACAGGCCGAACGGATCGCGGGCGATCACGCCGCGTGCATCCTGCACGTAGGCGCTCTTCGGCGTAGGAGCTTTGATGTCCTGGGTCACCGGGGCGAAAGGTGGGGAGGTAGGCTGCTGGGCCGTGGCGGAACCAGCGATCACTGCCGACGCAGCAAAAATCGATGCAACATATTTATTCATATTTTTTCTTCCTTTCGGGGTGATATCCGCAGTAAAGACTGCGCGACGGTGGTACGTGGGGCGCATCCTACCATATGCCCCTATGTCGCGCCGGTTCCCGATTGCGAAACAAGCAATTAACTTCTCGTCCATTTTGCCATAGGCATGGAAATGGAATACCAACATCGCAAACTGAATCCGGGTCGCAATTGACCAAAATGTTGTTTTTGCGCAACGTCGGCCGAAATAATAACGTTTCATTATTTCAGCCCGATGACAGGGCGATGACAGGGGCTGGCGCCGGAATTGCGCAGCAGCCATGGCGCGCATGCTAAAATCGTACGCTTGTCTGCGGACAGCGGGTAATCACGGTTAGCGTGCGTAACAGATAAGTCAACCTCAGTAAAGAACAGACGAACCCACCCATGGATCAATTCGCAAAAGAAACAATCCCAATTTCCCTCGAAGAAGAGATGCGCAAGAGCTACCTCGATTACGCCATGAGCGTGATCGTGGGTCGTGCCTTGCCGGATGCGCGCGACGGCCTGAAGCCGGTACACCGCCGCGTCCTGTTCGGGATGCACGAACTGAACAATGTCTGGAACCGCCCTTACGTCAAATGCGCGCGCGTGGTCGGCGAAGTCATGGGTAAATACCACCCGCACGGCGACGCCTCGATCTACGACACGCTGGTGCGCATGGCGCAGGACTTCTCGCTGCGCTACATGCTGGTCGACGGCCAGGGCAACTTCGGTTCGGTCGACGGCGACAACGCCGCGGCCATGCGTTACACCGAGTGCCGCCTGGACAAGATCGCCGGCGAAATGCTGGCCGACATCGACAAGGACACGGTTGATTTCGCACCGAACTACGACGGCAAGGAAAAAGAGCCGACCGTCCTGCCGACCCGCATCCCCAACCTGCTGATCAACGGTTCGTCCGGCATCGCGGTGGGCATGGCCACCAACATCCCGCCGCACAACCTGACCGAGGTGATCAACGGCGCGCTGCACGTGCTGCGCAACCCGGATTGCTCGATCGACGAGCTGATCGAACTGATCCCGGCGCCGGACTTCCCGACCGCCGGCATTATCTACGGCGTGTCCGGCGTGCGCGACGGCTACCGCACCGGCCGCGGCCGCGTGGTCATGCGCGCCAAGACCCACTACGAGGAGTACGGCAAGGACGGCGGCCGCACCGCCATCATCGTTGACGAGCTGCCCTACCAGGTCAACAAGAAATCGCTGCTGGAGCGCATCGCCGAAAACGTGCGCGACAAGAAACTGGAAGGCATTTCCGACATCCGCGACGAGTCCGACAAGTCGGGCATGCGCGTGGTGATCGAGCTGAAGCGCGGCGAAGTGCCGGAAGTGGTGCTGAACAACCTGTACAAGCAAACCCAGCTGCAAGACACCTTCGGCATGAACATGGTGGCGCTGGTCGATGGCCAGCCCAAGCTGCTGAACCTGAAAGAGATGCTGCAGTGCTTCCTGTCGCACCGCCGCGAAGTGGTCACGCGCCGCACCGTGTTCGAACTGCGCAAGGCGCGCGAACGCGGCCACGTGCTGGAAGGCCTGGCCGTGGCGCTGGCCAACATCGACGATTTCATCGCCATCATCAAGGCCGCGCCGACGCCGCCGGTGGCCAAGACCGCCCTGATGGAGCGCGGCTGGGATTCGTCCATCGTGCGCGAAATGCTGGCCCGTACCGGCGACGAAGGCCAGGCCGGCATCGACGCCTTCCGCCCCGAGCACCTGCCGAAGCACTACGGCCTGCAGCCGGACGGCATGTACAAGCTGTCCGACGACCAGGCGCAAGAGATTCTGCAGATGCGCCTGCAGCGCCTGACCGGCCTGGAACAGGACAAGATCGTCAATGAGTACAAGGACGTGATGGCCCTGATCGCCGACCTGCTGGACATCCTGTCCAAGCCGGCCCGCGTGACCACCATCATCACCGACGAAATGACCGCCGCGCAGCTGGAATACGGCAGCAAGGACGAGCGCCGCTCCACCATCGAGCACAACGCCACCGACCTGGGCACCGAGGACCTGATCACGCCGCAGGACATGGTGGTGACGCTGTCGCACCTGGGCTACATGAAGTCGCAGCCGATTTCCGAATACCGCGCGCAGAAGCGCGGCGGACGCGGCAAGCAGGCCATGGCCACCAAAGACGAGGACTGGATCGACCAGCTGTTCATCGCCAACACGCACGACTACATCCTGTGCTTCTCCAACCGCGGCCGCATGTACTGGCTGAAGGTGTGGGAAGTGCCGCAAGGCTCGCGCAACTCGCGCGGCAAGCCTATCGTGAACATGTTCCCGCTGCAGGACGACGAGAAGATCACCGTGGTGCTGCCGCTGTCGGGCGAAAACCGCACCTTCCCGGAAGACCACTACGTGTTCATGTCCACCAGCCTGGGCACCGTGAAGAAGACCCCGCTGAAGGACTTCAGCAACCCGCGCAAGGCCGGCATCATCGCCGTGGACCTGGACGAGGGCGACTTCCTGATCGGCGCCGCGCTGACCGACGGCCAGCACGACGTGATGCTGTTCTCCGACGCCGGCAAGGCGGTGCGCTTCGACGAGAACGACGTGCGTCCGATGGGCCGTACCGCGCGCGGCGTGCGCGGCATGAACCTGGAAGAGGGCCAGAACGTGATCGCGCTGCTGGTGGCCGAGAACGAGCAGCAGTCCGTGCTCACGGCCACCGAGAACGGCTTCGGCAAGCGTACCCCGATCACCGAGTACACCCGTCACGGCCGCGGCACCAAGGGCATGATCGCCATCCAGACCTCCGAGCGTAACGGCAAGGTGGTGGCGGCCACGCTGGTGGAGCCGACCGACGAGATCATGCTGATCACCACGGGCGGCGTGCTGATCCGCACCCGCGTGGCCGAGATCCGCGAGATGGGCCGCGCCACGCAAGGCGTGACCCTGATCGCGGTGGAAGACGGCACCAAGCTGTCCGGCCTGCAGCGCATCGTGGAAACCGACATCGACGAGGTGGAGCTGGAGCCATCCGGCGGCGCGGCCGCCGCTGCGGCCCCGGACGAGCCGGAGGCGGCACCGGAGTAAGTTGCAGCAGCCGTAGGGCGGGTTAGGCGGTACGCCGTCACCCGCCATGCCGGCGGCGCAATTGATTTGCTGGCGGGGCCGGTGTCGTGTTCGCAGAATAATGCGACAATGACACGGCCCCGTTTTTCATTTAAAAGGAACAAGTTGTGACGAACATCTACAATTTCTCGGCCGGTCCCGCCGTGCTGCCGAAAGAAGTGCTGGCCCAGGCAGCGGCTGAAATGCTTGACTGGAACGGCAGTGGGATGTCCGTCATGGAAATGAGCCACCGCGGCCCGGAGTTCATTTCGATCTACCGCGCCGCCGAGCGCGACCTGCGCGAGCTGCTGGCCGTGCCGGACAACTACAAAATCCTGTTCATGCAGGGCGGCGGCTTGTCGCAGAACGCCGTCATCCCCATGAACCTGGTGGGCGGCGCCGACAGCACGATCGACTTCGTGCAGACCGGCTCCTGGTCCGGCAAGTCCATCAAGGAAGCGGCGCGCTACGCCAGGGTGAACGTGGCCGCCAGCGCCAAGGACAACGGCTACACCTTCGTGCCGCCGCAATCCGAATGGAAGCTCACGCCAGGCGCGGCCTATCTGCACCTGTGCACCAACGAGACCATCGACGGCGTCGAGATCGACTTCGTGCCCACCGCGCAGGGCGGCACCACCCTGGTGGCCGACATGTCCTCGCACATCCTGTCGCGTCCCGTGGACGTGTCGAAGTACGGCGTGATTTTCGGCGGCGCGCAGAAGAACATCGGCCCGGCCGGCGTCACCGTGGTCATCGTGCGCGAAGACCTGCTGGGCAAAGCCCTGCCGTTCTGCCCGTCCGCGTTCGACTTCAAGAACGTGGCCGACAACGAATCGATGTACAACACGCCGCCCACCTACGGCATCTACATCGCCGGCCTGGTGTTCCAGTGGCTCAAGCGCCAGGGCGGCGTGGCCGAGATGGAACGCCGCAACAAAGAAAAAGCAGCGCTGCTGTACGCCGCGCTCGATGCGGACGACTTCTACCAGAATCGCGTCCTGCCGCCATACCGCTCGCGCATGAACGTACCGTTCTACCTGCGCGACGAAAGCAAGAACGAAGCATTCCTGGCCGGCGCCAAAGCGCGCGGCCTGTTGCAGCTGAAGGGCCACAAGTCCGTCGGCGGCATGCGTGCATCCATTTACAACGCCATGCCTATCGAGGGCGTGCAAGCCCTCGTCGATTACTTGAACGAATTCGCCGGCCGTTGAGTGCCGGCCGCTAAGGCAACCTTCATGAACGATAAACTCAAACCCCTG
This sequence comes from Pseudoduganella sp. UC29_71, assembly GCF_042693265.1. Taxonomy (NCBI): domain Bacteria; kingdom Pseudomonadati; phylum Pseudomonadota; class Betaproteobacteria; order Burkholderiales; family Oxalobacteraceae; genus Pseudoduganella; species Pseudoduganella sp. UC29_71. The sequence continues at coordinate 759,883 of NZ_CP170549.1, forward strand.
CGCGAGCAGATCGACGCGATCGACGCGCAGATCCTCGCCTTATTGAACCAGCGCGCCAAAGTGGCGCAGGAAGTCGGCCACGTCAAGGCCGAGACCAATGCGCCGGTGTTCCGCCCCGAACGCGAAGCGCAGGTGCTGCGCGGCGTGGCCGACCGCAATCCCGGCCCCATGGTCGCCACCGACGTGCAGACCATCTTCCGCGAAATCATGTCCGCCTGCCGCGCGCTGGAAAAGCGCGTCACGGTGGCCTATCTCGGCCCGGTCGGCACCTTCAGCGAACAGGCCGTGTACCAGCAGTTCGGCAGCGCCGTCGAAGGCTTGCCGTGCGCCTCCATCGACGAAGTGTTCCGCGCCACCGAGGCGGGCACCGCCGATTTCGGCGTGGTGCCGGTGGAGAACTCGTCCGAGGGCGCGATCAACCGCACGCTGGACCTGATGCTGGGCACCACCACGCTGATCAGCGGCGAAGTCGCCATCGCCGTGCACCACAGCCTGATGACCAAGACCGGCAATATGGACGGCGTGCAGGTGATCTGCGCCCATTCGCAGGCGCTGGCGCAATGCCAGGTGTGGCTGAACCAGAACTACCCCAACATCGAGCGCCGCGCGGTCGCGTCCAACGCCGAAGCGGCGCGCATGGCCGGCGACGACGCCACCGTGGCGGCGATTGCCAGCGAAATGGCGGGCACGCAGTACAAGCTGGGCGTGGTCAAGGGCCACATCCAGGACGACCCGCACAACCGCACGCGCTTCGCCGTCATCGGCCACCTGCAGACGCTGCCCTCCGGCAAGGACCACACTTCGCTGGTGCTGGCCGTGCCGAACAAGGCGGGCGCGGTGTACCAGCTGCTGGCGCCATTGGCCAAGCACGGCGTGTCGATGACGCGCTTCGAATCCCGCCCGGCCCGCATCGGCACCTGGGAGTACTACTTCTATGTGGACGTGGACGGCCATGTGAACGACCCGGCCGTGGCGCAGGCGCTGGCGGAACTGAAAGACCAGGCCGCATTCTTCAAGGTGCTGGGTTCCTACCCGGTCAGTCTGACTTAACACGAGAATTACCATGTCCAAGAACTTCGGTCCTGAATACGTCCGCGCCATCGCCCCATACCAGGCTGGCAAACCCATCTCTGAAGTGGCGCGCGAGTTCGGCCTCGACGAGGCGGCCATCGTCAAGCTGGCGTCCAATGAAAACCCCTACGGCGTGCCGGAGTCGGCCAAGGCCGCCATGGCTGCCGCCGCCGCCGAGCTGGGCCGCTACCCGGACGCCAACGGCTTCGAACTGAAGGCCGCGCTGTCCGAGCGCTACGACGTGCCGGCCGACTGGATCACCCTCGGCAACGGCAGCAACGACATCCTGGAAATCGCCGCCCACGCCTTCGTGGAAAAGGGCCAGTCCATCGTCTATGCGCAGTACTCGTTCGCCGTGTACGCGCTGGCCACGCAAGGCGTGGGCGCGCGCGCCATCGTGGTGCCGGCCAAGGACTACGGCCACGACCTGGACGCCATGGCCGCCGCCATCGAGGCGGCAGGCGACGATGTGCGCCTGGTCTTCATTGCCAACCCGAACAACCCGACCGGCACTTTCATCGGCGCGGCCGAGATCGAAGCCTTCCTGAAGAAGGTGCCGGCCAACGTGGTGGTGGTGCTGGACGAGGCCTACAACGAATACCTGTCGCCGGAAAACCAGTACGAATCGGCCGCGTGGGTCAAGCAGTACCCGAACCTGCTGGTGTCGCGCACCTTCTCCAAGGCGTACGGCCTGGCCGGGCTGCGCGTGGGCTTCTCCATCGCCCAGCCGGCGCTGACGGACCTGATGAACCGCATCCGCCAGCCGTTCAACGTGAACTCGCTGGCGCAGGCGGCCGCCATCGCCGCGCTCAACGACAAGGACTTCCTGGAGCAGGGCGCGCGCAACAACGCCGCCGGCTACCAGCAGTTCGTGGAAGCGTTCGAGCAGATGGGCCTGGAGTATGTGCCGTCCTACGGCAACTTCGTGCTGGTCAAAGTGGGCAAGGACCTGGCCGCAGGCGCGCGCGTCAACCTGGCGCTGCTCAAGCAGGGCGTGATCGTGCGCCCGGTGGGCAACTACGGCCTGCCCGAGTGGCTGCGCATCTCCATCGGCCTGCCGCAGGAAAACGCCATCCTGATCTCGGCTTTGCAGAAAGCGCTGGCATCGGACCGTGAATAATGTAGCAAACAAGATCGTCATCTTCGGCGTCGGCCTGATCGGCGGCTCGTTTGCGCGGGCGCTGAAACAGGCCGGCGCCGCGCGCAGCATCGTCGGCATGGACCGTTCGCCGGCGTCGCTGCAGCGCGCGCTGGAGCTGGGCATCATCGACGCGATCGGCGATGGCTCGGAGGCCGGCCTCGCCGCCGCCATGCAGGACGCTGACCTGGTGCTGCTGGCCGCGCCGGTGGCGCAGACCGCCGCCATCCTGGCGGCCCTGCTGCCGCACCTCGGCCCGCGCACCGTGGTCACCGACGCCGGCAGCACCAAGGGCGACGTGGCCGCCGCCGCGCGCGCCGTGCTGGGCGACAAGCTGGGCCGCTTCGTGCCCGGCCACCCCATCGCCGGCCGCGAAACCAATGGCCCGGACGCGGCCATTCCGAATCTGTATCAGGGCAAGAAAGTAGTGCTCACGCCGCTGGCCGAAAACGCCGAAGCGGACGTGGAGCTGGTGGCCGCCGCCTGGCGTGCCTGCGGCGCTGTGATCCATCGCCTCTCGCCGGAAGAACACGACAAGGTGTTCGCCGCCGTCAGCCATTTGCCCCATTTGCTGGCTTACGCACTGGTGGACGACATCGCCCACAAGCCGCACGCCGATCTGCTGTTCCAGTACGCCGCCAGCGGCTTCCGCGATTTCACGCGCATTGCCGGCTCGTCGCCCGAAATGTGGCGCGACATCAGCCTGGCCAACCGCGCCGCGCTGCTGACGGAACTGGACGCCTATCTGGCACAATTGACCACGCTGCGCGCGCAGCTTGCCGCCGGCGACGGCGCCGCCCTGGAGGCGGTGTACGGCAACGCCCGCCACGCGCGCGAGCGCTGGATCGCGACGATAGAGGCGGCCGAAGCGCCGCCCGCACAAGACAAAGCTGAATAAGCAAAAGGACAGGCATGACGCAGCATCAATCCCAATACCCCGAGCACCTCGACCTGACGCCGGTCGCCCACGTTGAAGGCGTGGTGCGGCTGCCGGGCTCGAAATCGATCTCCAACCGCATCCTGCTGCTGGCCGCGCTGGCCGAGGGCGAAACCCGCATCGGCGGCCTGCTGGCCTCGGACGACACGCACGTGATGCTCAACGCGCTGCGTTCGCTGGGCGTGCAATGGAGCGAACAGCCCACCATGGACGGCTACCCCATGCACACCGTGCAGGGCGCGGGCGGCCAGGGCGGCGACACCGGCGTGCAGCTGGCGCCGTCGGCCGACCTCTTCATGGGCAACGCCGGCACCGCCATCCGCCCGCTGACGGCCGCGCTGGCCGTGATCGGCGGCGACTACACGCTGCACGGCGTGCCGCGCATGCACGAGCGCCCGATCGGCGACCTGGTGGACGCGCTGAACGCCATCGGCGCGCAGATTGAATACACCGGCAACCCCGGCTATCCGCCGCTGCACATCCGCAAGGGCAAGCTGACGGCGCAGCGCCTGTCGGTGCGCGGCGACGTGTCCAGCCAGTTCCTCACCGCGCTGCTGATGGTGGCGCCGCTGATGGCGCAAGGCCACGCCGTCACCATCGATGTCGTCGGCGAACTGATTTCCAAGCCCTACATCCAGATCACGCTGAACTTGATGCGCCGCTTCGGCGTCACGGTGGAGCAGGACGGCTGGGCCGCGTTCACCGTGCAGGCCGGCCAGCGCTACCGCAGCCCGGGCCTGATCCACGTGGAAGGCGACGCCTCGTCGGCGTCCTACTTCCTGGCCGCCGGCGCCATCGGCGGCGGTCCGGTGCGCGTGGAAGGCGTGGGCCGCGACTCGATCCAGGGCGACGTGCGCTTTGCCGAGGCGCTGGAACGGATGGGCGTGCAGATCACCATGGGCGACAACTGGATCGAAGCCAAGGGCAACGGCCCGCTGAAGGCCGTGGACATGGACTTCAACCACATCCCGGACGCCGCCATGACCATCGCCGTGGCCGCGCTGTACGCCGAGGGCACCACCACCTTGCGCAACATCGCCAGCTGGCGCGTGAAGGAAACCGACCGCATTGCCGCCATGGCCACCGAGCTGCGCAAGCTGGGCGCCGACGTGGAGGAGGGCGCCGACTACCTGAAGGTGACGCCGCCGGCCGTCATCGGCAGCGCCGCCATCGACACCTATGACGACCACCGCATGGCGATGTGCTTCTCGCTGGCCTCGCTGGACGGCGCGTTGCGCAAAGGCAATAATGTGCGGATCAACGATCCCAAGTGCGTGGCCAAGACTTTCCCTGACTATTTCGCCGCGTTTGCGGCGATAGCGGACAAATAAGACATTTATGCCGACATCCCACATTCCTGTCATTACCATTGACGGCCCCACCGCATCCGGCAAGGGCACCGTCGCACACAAGGTTGCCGACCACCTCGGCTTCCACCTGCTGGACTCGGGCGCGCTCTACCGTTTGACCGCGCTGCAGGCTATCCGCCGCGACACCAGCCTGACCGACGAACACGCGCTGGCCAAGCTGGCCGAGCACCTGCACATCAGTTTTACCGGTGAGGCGGTGTTTTTGTCGCATGAAAACGTCACCGACGCGATCCGGCAGGAAGAGGTGGGCAATACGGCATCGAAAATCGCGGCCTTCCCGGCCGTGCGCCAGGCGCTGTATGGCCTGCAGCTGGGCTTTCGCAAGACGCCGGGCCTGGTGGCCGACGGGCGCGACATGGGCACGGTGATCTTCCCTAGCGCCCCGTTGAAGGTGTTTTTGACGGCCAGCGTGCAGGCGCGTGCGGAACGCCGATATAAGCAATTGATAGCTAAGGGATTTTCTGCTAATATGGAAGACCTCCTGATGGATTTGAAGGCAAGGGATGACCGGGATACGAACCGGGCCATCGCGCCGCTGGTCCCCGCAGAGGGGGCGCATGTCCTCGATACCTCGCAGATGACCGTCGATGAGGCGGTTTCGCAGGTGTTGCAGTGGTATGCGGCCGTCGGGAAATAGTTGGTTGCCGGGCAAGCTCTGAGTGCCATGGCAGTTTATTAACCCTAACCCAGTTGAAGCCGCATGGTGCGGGTCTTACTGGCTAACCTGGAAGTACTATGTCTAATATGGAAAGTTTCGCAGCCCTCTTCGAGGAATCCCTGTCCCGTCAGGACATGCGTTCCGGCGAAGTGATCTCCGCTGAAGTCGTTCGTCTGGATCACAACTTCGTGATCGTAAACGCCGGCCTGAAATCGGAAGCTTTCATCCCTGTTGAAGAATTCAAAAATGACCAAGGCGAACTGGAAGTCAAAGTAGGCGACTTCGTTTCCGTGGCCATCGAATCGCTGGAAAACGGTTTCGGCGATACCATCCTGTCGCGCGACAAAGCCAAGCGTCTGGCTTCGTGGCTGGCTCTGGAAAAAGCAATGGAATCCGGCGAAATCGTCGTCGGTACCGTCAATGGCAAAGTCAAGGGCGGCCTGACCGTTCTGACCAACGGCATCCGCGCGTTCCTGCCAGGTTCGCTGGTGGACACCCGTCCTGTCAAAGACACCACCCCGTTCGAAGGCAAGACCCTCGAATTCAAGGTTATCAAGCTGGACCGCAAGCGTAACAACGTCGTTCTGTCCCGCCGCGCCGTCATCGAAGCTTCGATGGGCGAAGAGCGTCAGAAACTGATGGAAACGCTGAAAGAAGGCACCGTGGTAACCGGCGTGGTGAAAAACATCACCGACTACGGCGCGTTCGTGGACCTGGGCGGCATCGACGGCCTGCTGCACATCACCGACCTGGCATGGCGTCGTGTGCGTCACCCATCGGAAGTGCTGACCGTTGGCCAGGAAATCACCGCGAAAGTCCTGAAGTACGATCAGGAAAAGAACCGCGTTTCGCTGGGCGTGAAGCAACTGGGCGACGACCCATGGACCGGTCTGTCCCGTCGTTACCCACAAGGCACCCGCCTGTTCGGTAAAGTAACGAACCTGACCGACTACGGCGCGTTCGTTGAAGTGGAACAGGGCATCGAAGGCCTGGTACACGTTTCCGAAATGGACTGGACCAACAAGAACGTTGCTCCTAACAAGGTTGTCCAGCTGGGCGACGAAGTAGAAGTGATGGTTCTGGAAATCGACGAAGAGCGTCGTCGTATTTCGCTGGGCATGAAGCAGTGCAAAGCCAACCCATGGGATGACTTCGGCGTAACCCACAAGAAGGGCGATAAAGTCCGTGGCGCCATCAAGTCGATCACCGACTTCGGCGTGTTCATCGGCCTGGCCGGCAACATCGACGGCCTGGTGCACCTGTCCGACCTGTCGTGGACCGAGTCCGGCGAAGAAGCCGTGCGCAAGTTCAAGAAGGGTGACGAACTGGAAGCCGTGGTTCTGGCCATCGACGTTGAGCGCGAGCGCGTGTCCCTGGGCGTCAAGCAACTGGAAGGCGACCCGTTCAACAACTTCGCAGCCATCAACGACAAGGGCGCACTGGTTACCGGTACCGTCAAGTCGGTTGAGCCTAAGGGCGCCGTGATCCAGCTGTCCGAAGAAGTTGAAGGCTACCTGCGCGCTTCCGAAATCTCCCGCGATCGCGTGGAAGATGCCGGTACGCACCTGAAGGTGGGCGATTCCGTGGAAGCGCTGGTCATCAACATCGACCGCAAAGCACGTTCGATCCAGCTGTCGATCAAAGCTAAAGACAATGCTGAAACTGCAGAAGCCATGCAGAAGATGGCATCGGTCGACAGCAGCGCCGCTTCGGGCACCACCAGCCTGGGCGCACTGCTGAAAGCCAAGTTCGACAACAAGAACTGAGCGTCAGTCTACGTAGATGACCAAGTCCGAGTTGATCAACCGCCTGGCTGAGCGTTATTCTCAGCTGGTGGCCAAGGATGCGGAGTACGCCGTCAAGACGATACTCGATGCGATGACCGGCGCGCTTGCGAGCGGCCAGCGCATCGAGATCCGCGGCTTCGGCAGCTTTGCTTTGAATAGCAGGCCGCCCCGTATCGGCCGCAATCCGAAGTCCGGCGACAAGGTGATGGTGCCCGAAAAACGGGTGCCGCACTTCAAGCCGGGCAAGCAGTTGCGCGAGCGTGTCGACGCGATGGTGGGCCAGCCCATCATCGAGGACTGAAGCGTCTACATGACGGTAGCCGGGGCGGGTGCAAGCCTGTTCCGGCTGATGTAAAAGAGCGGCGTCCCTGGATGCCGTTTTTTTTTGAAACGGGAAGCTGACGAATGAAAATTGTTTCCACTGTTTTTGGTTTTATCCTGTTCGTGCTGTTTTTCGGCTTCGCCTTGAAAAACACCCAGGAAGTGAATCTGGTCCTGTTCCTGAATTACGAATTACGCGGCCCCCTGGTGCTGATGCTGCTCGGCTTCTTTGCCGCCGGCGCCTTCCTCGGCGTGCTCGCACTCACCCCCACCGTGTTCCGCCACCGGCGCGAAGCGACCAAACAAAAATCCACGATCCAGACGCTGCAAACCTCGGCCCTGCAGGTGAATGCGCAGCCGCAGCCGGACAGCATCAACACGCAACAATAATCCTAAGAAAAGTATGGAATTCGAACTCTGGTGGTTGTTGGGCATGCCCATTTTCTTCGGCCTGGGCTGGGTCGCCGCGCGGGTGGACATCCGCCAGCTGGTGTCCGAGTCGCGCAGCCTGCCGCGCGGCTATTTCAAGGGCCTGAACTTCCTCTTGAACGACCAGCCGGACAAGGCCATCGACGCCTTCATCGAGATCGTGCGCCTGGACCCGGAAACGTCCGATATGCACTTCGCGCTGGGCAACCTGTTCCGCCGCCGCGGCGAGACCGAGCGCGCCATCCGCGTGCACCAGAACCTGCTGTCGCGCCCGGACCTGCCGGCCGAGCAGAAAGCGCACGCCGAGTATGAACTGGGCATGGACTACCTGAAGGCCGGCCTGCTGGACCGCGCCGAGGAAACCTTCAAGCGCCTGGTCGATACCTCGTACGGCGTGCAGGCGCGCCGCTCGCTGCTGGAGATCTTCCAGCGCGAGAAGGAATGGCCGCGCGCCATCGAGGCCGCCATCGGCCTGCAGGAATCGGGCGCCGGCGCGCGCCAGAAGGAGATTTCGCAGTTCTACTGCGAGATGGCGCAGGACGCGCTGGTCCACATCCACCCCGACGAAGCGCTGCAGCTGCTGGAACAGGCGCTGCAGGCCGACCGCACCAGCGTGCGCGCCACCATCCTGGTGGGCGACGCACAGCTGATGCAGGGCGACGTCGAGGCCGCGCTGAACACCTGGCGCCGCGTCGAGCAGCAAAGCGTACCGCACGTGGCGCTGGTGGCGCAGCGCCTGATGGACGGCTACAAGAAGGTCGGCCGGCCGCAGGAAGGTGTGTCCGTGCTCAAGTCCTACCTGGAGCAGGCCTCGTCGATCGACCTGCTGGAGGTGGTGTTCAAGGCCGTCATCGAGCTGGACGGCGTGGGCGCGGCCAAGCAGCTGGTGAGCGACGAACTGCGCCGCACGCCGACCCTGCTGGGCCTGGACAAGCTGCTGGAAGCGCGCATGATGGACGCGCCGGCGGAGCTGCTGTCGGAACTGTCGATGGTCAAAGGCCTGGTGCACGGCTATACCCAGAAGCTGGCGCGCTACCAGTGCGGCCACTGCGGTTTCAAGGCACGCCAGTATTACTGGCACTGCCCGGGCTGCAGCAAGTGGGAATCCTACCCGCCGCGCCGCACGGAAGAACTGAACGTAATGAATTGATGCGCCGGCGGATTACGCCTTCGGCTAATCCGCCCTACAGCCGCCACGGTCCGTGGATGGACGTAGGGCGGGTTAGCGCAGCGTAACCCGCCGAGCGCGCCGCGACCCTGAGAGACCTGCCATGAGCACTGCCGTGACTACCTACCAAGCCCCCGCGCTCGACCAAGTGCGCATCCTCGTCGTCGGCGACGTGATGCTGGACCGCTACTGGTTCGGCGACGTGAGCCGCATTTCGCCGGAAGCGCCGGTGCCCATCGTGCGCGTGGACAAGCGCGAGGCGCGCCTGGGCGGCGCGGCCAACGTGGCGCGCAACGCGGCCGCGCTGGGCGCGCATGCCGGCCTGCTGGGCGTGGTCGGCGCCGACGAGGCCGGCGACCAGGTGGAGCAGCTGCTGCACGGCGGCGGCATCCACAGCTACCTGAAGCGCGACGAAGCCATCTCCACCATCATCAAGCTGCGCGTCATCGGCCGCCAGCAGCAGATGCTGCGCATCGACTTCGAAGAGCCGCCCAGCGACACCGTGCTGCGCAACAAGCTGATGCAGTACAAGGCCTTGCTGGCCGACTACGACGTGATCATCCTGTCCGACTACGCCAAGGGCAGCCTGGTCAACGTGGCCGACATGGTGGCGGCCGGCCGCGCGGCCGGCAAGGTGGTGATGGTGGACCCGAAAGGGGACGACTTCACGCGCTACGCCGGCGCCACCGTGCTCACGCCCAACAAGTCCGAATTCCGCCACATCGCCGGCGGCTGGAGCAGCGAAGAGCAGCTCACCGCCAAGGCGCAGCAGCTGCGCGCCGAGCTGAGGCTGGACGCGCTGCTGCTGACCCGTTCGGAAGAAGGCATGACCTTGTACACCGAACAGGAAGTGTTCCACATCCCGGCCGACGCGCGCGAAGTGTTCGACGTGTCCGGCGCCGGCGACACCGTGATTGCCACCATGGCGGCCATGCTGGGCGCGGGGGCGGGCTGGAACGAAGCGGTGCAGACGGCCAACCGCGCCGGCGGCATCGTGGTGGGCAAGCTGGGCACGGCCACCGTCACGCGCGAGGAACTGTTCGGCTGAGCCTGATCTACTTGTGGTTGCCAATGCGGGGACGCGGACCTAAGATGTAAGCAGTTTCCCGCACAGGTGGCCGCCATGAATACATTGCGCATCGGCAGTATCTTGTTCTTGTTGGCGCTGGCCGGCTGCGGCGCGGGCGACAACCCCGCTCCCGCCGCCACCGCCGCGCCCAGCCTGCTGTCCCAAAGCGGCCCAGCCCCATCGGTGCGCCAGGGCGCCGCGCCCGAATTCATCACCTTTGCCGGCAACCGCAGCCAATACACGATTGGCGCCGCCGAGGGCGGCTATGCCGTCACCGACATCGTCAGCGGTGCAGCGCAGGTGGTGCCGCCGAACAGCCGCCTGCGCTTCGCCGATACCGCCTGGGCGCTGGACCTGGACGGCGTGGCCGGCCGCACCTACCGCCTGTACCAGGCCGCTTTCAACCGCAAGCCGGACTTGGCCGGCCTGGGCTTCCAGATGTACGCGCAGGAAGTGCTGGGCCTGTCCTTCACGCAGATCTCGCAGAACTTCATCGACAGCGCGGAGTTCGCCGCCACTTACGGCAGCCTGGATTCGGTCGGCTTCGTCACGCTGCTGTACGCGAACGTGCTGCGCCGCGCCCCGGATGCCGAAGGGCTGGCGTTCCATGTTTCCTTCCTGGAGGGCACGCGGCCGGACGGCCGCCGCCTGACACGCGCCGAGGTGTTGTTCGGCTTTTCGGAATCGGCGGAAAACAAGGCGCTGGTGCTGCCGGACATTAAGAATGGCCTCGAATACACGCCGGGGGGCACCACCGCGCCGTCCAATCCGGCCACCGATTTTATCGGCAGCTACACCGGCAGCATACGCGGCGACGACACCGGCACACTGACCTTCACCGTCACCGAGAGCGGCGCTTTGGTTGGCCTGCTCCATTCGAACGCCTTTAACGTGGACATGAGCGGGGTGACCGGCATCGCGCCAGGCGGGCGCTACCTGATCACGCTGGCCGGCGGCGGCCACAGTTTCGACTTTAGCGGCAGCTTCAACCTTGCCACCGGCGTGGCGGCCGGCAGCTGGACCGTTACAGGCGTGCCGACTATCGGCGGCGTGTACTCGGCAGTCAAGCCTGCCGCGCCGCCCCCGCCGCCGCCCGTCACCTATGCGCAGCAGATCGCGCCCATCATCGCGCAGCGCTGCATGCCGTGCCACTCTGCGCAGCCGACCCAGCCTGGCTACGGTACTGCGCCGCTCGGCATCCGCTTCGACAGCGAGGCGGAGGTGCGCGCTCGCGCCGGCGATATCCAGCGCGTGGCCGTGATCCAGAAGAGCATGCCCTACGGGAACATCACCGATATGACGCAGGCCGAGCGCGACCTGCTGGCCGCCTGGTTCGCGGCAGGCATGCCTTGAGGCTGTCGCCGTTGCCGGTTTCAACGATAATGGGCGGACACAGCAACCGTAGGGAGTCCGCCCTGTTCACCGTTGAATTCCACGCCATGGCCAGCCCGTGCCAGGTGCTGCTGGCCGCCGCCAGCGAAGCCGAAGCGCGCGCGCTGGCCGAGCCGGCCATCGCCGAAGTGCGGCGCATCGAAACCAAGTACTCGCGCTACCGCGCCGACAGCGTGGTCAGCGCCATCAATGGCGCGGCAGGGCGCCACGCCGTGCCGCTGGACCAGGAAACCGTGGCGCTGCTGCAATACGCCGACCAGCTGTTCGAGCTGAGCGGCGGCCTGTTCGACATCACCACCGGCGTGCTGCGCAAGGCCTGGAACTTCGGCGTGCCGCGCGTGCCCGCGCCGGACGAGCTGGCGCCGCTGCTGGCCCTGACGGGTTGGCGCCGCGTGCAGCGCGCGGCGCACAGCGTGCGCCTGCCGCTGGCCGGCATGGAACTGGACTTCGGCGGCTTCGGCAAGGAATACGCGGCCGACCGCGCCGCCGCCGCGCTGCTGGCGCAAGGCGTGCGCTCCGGCTATGTGAACCTGGGCGGCGACATGCGCGTACTGGGTCCGCAGCCCGACGGCAGCCCGTGGCGCATCGGCATCCAGGACCCGCGCCGCAAAGACCGCACCATGGCTTCCATCGACGTGGCCAGCGGCGCGCTGGCCACGTCGGGCGACTACGAGCGCTACTTCGAGCTGGACGGCCGGCGCTATTGCCACATCCTCGACCCCGCCACAGGTTACCCGGTGTCGGTCTGGCGCTCGGTGAGCGTGCTGGCGCCGCTGACGGTGGCGGCCGGCGCGTGCGCCACCATCGCCATGCTCAAGGGCGCGCAGGCGCAGGCCTTCCTGGACGCCAGCGGCAATGCCTGGCTGGCGCAGGATGCGGCCGGCGTCCTGCACAGCAAAGGGGTTTGATCTGCCGCAAAGTGGCGGCGTCAACCCCGGATGGGGGAGGGCGTTAATGGCTGGCGTGCGGAACCCCGCTACGCTATCCAACCTGATGGAGACAGATATGATGAAGAAACTATTGATGGCAATCGCCGCGCTGGTGGCAACGATGGGCTTCGCATTCGCACAGGTAGACGTGAACAAGGCCGACGCGGCCGCGCTTGACGCGGTGAAGGGCATCGGCCCGGCCAAGTCCAAGGCCATCCTGGACGAGCGCGCCAAGGGCGGCGAGTTCAAGGACTGGGCCGATTTCGAGAAGCGCGTGAAAGGCGTGGGCGAGAAAAACGCCATCAAGCTGTCCGAAGCCGGGCTGCAGGTGAACGGCAAGTCGCGCGAGGGCGCCGCCGCCAAGCCGGCCAAGGCGGACAAGGCAGACAAAGCGGACAAGGCAGGCAAGGCCGACAAGATGGCCGCCGCGCCCGCCGGCAAATAGCGGGCAAATAGGAGGCAAATAGCCGGCAAATAGCCGGCGAATAATTAGCGGCAGCACCCGGGCAAGCCCCGCCGCGCCATGGCGGGGCTTGCTGCAACTTGCCGATACAAAAATCCCGTTCCGCCGTGTGCGGGCTTCATGAGAAGATCGCAGCCTGTTACCAACACAGGACTCGCATTCATGGCCTACTCCACCCTCGCATTGCTGGCAGCGAGCGCTGCGATCGCCGCCGGCAGCGCCAGCGCCGCGCCCGCCGCCGCGCCAGATACCGCCCGCCACCAGCCGGAGATCGACAAGATCGTGCGCAACATTTCGCCGCAGCGCATCGAAGCGACCATCCGCAAGCTGGTCTCCTTCCAGACCCGGCACACCATGTCCGACACCGAGTCCGACACGGTGGGCATAGGCGCCGCGCGGCGCTGGATCAAGAGCGAATTCGAGCGTTGCAATGCGCAGAACGGCGGCCGCCTGCAGGTGCAGTTCGACGGCCACATCGCGCCCGTGTCGCGCCGCATCAGCCGCCCGACCGAGATCGTCAACGTGGTGGCCACCTTGCCCGGCACGCAGGACGCGTCGAAAGAGCGCATCTACGTCGTCAGCGGCCACTACGACTCGCGCAACACGGACGTGATGGATGCGACCGGCTTCGCGCCCGGCGCGAACGACGACGCATCTGGCACGGCGGCCGTGATGGAGATGGCGTGCGTGATGTCCCGGTACAAATTCGACGCCACGCTGGTGTTTATGACGGTGGCCGCCGAAGAGCAGGGCCTGCTGGGCGCGGCGCACTGGGCTGAGCAGGCGAAACAGAAGAAGCTCAACATCGCCGGCATGTTCACCAACGACATCATCGGCAGCTCGCGCGACGAGCACGGCAAGGTGGACGACAAGCAGGTGCGCCTGTTCGCGGAAGGCTTGCCGGTGGAGAAGGAGGCGAGCGAGGCCAACCGCACGCTGATCCAGACCGGCGGCGAGAACGATTCGATTTCGCGCCAGCTGGCGCGGCATGTGAAGGAGCAGGGCGAGCGCTACGTGAAAGACTTCAAGGTCAACGTCATTCAGCGCCGCGACCGCTACCTGCGCGGCGGCGACCACATGCCTTTCCTGGAGCGCGGCTACGCGGCGTTGCGCTTCACCGAGCCGGCGGAGGACTTCAACCACCAGCACCAGAACGTGCGCACGGAAAACGGCGTGCTGATCGGCGACATGCCGGAGTACAACGACTACAACTACATCGCCAAGGTGGCGCGCGTGAACGCCGCCGCGCTGGCCACGCTGGCGCTGGCGCCGGCCGCGCCGCAGCAAGTGCAGGTGCGTACTGCGCAGCTGGAGAACGATACGGCGCTGGTGTGGAAGGCGAACAGCGAGCCGGACCTGGCGGGCTACCGCGTCGTGTGGCGGGCGACCGATGCGGCCGTCTGGCAGGGCAGCAAGTTCGTCGGCAATGTTACCGAGGCGCGCTTGCCGCTGTCGAAGGACAACTATTACTTCGGCGTGCAGGCCATCGACAAGGACGGCAACGCCAGCCCCGCCACGTACCCTGTGCCGCTGCGCTGAGCCGCTGCGGCGGGTTACGTGCCTGCGGCACTAACCCGCCCTACGGATTGCGGATCAGGCATGCGCGGTTCGCACGCTGGACGCCGCCCGCCACGGATTGCGGAGGGACGCGCGGTTCGCACGGTGGACGTAGGGCGGGTTAGCGCGCGAGCGCGTAACCCGCCGCCTGCGGCGCGTATCAGCGTTCGGCCGGCAGGTTGGCCAGGAAGGCGTGGATCTGCGCCACCACCGCCGCGCCTTCGCCCACCGCCGCCGCGACGCGCTTGGTGGAGTTGGCGCGCACGTCGCCGATGGCGAACACGCCCGGCACGCTGGTCTCCAGCGCGGCGCGCGCCGGCAGCTCCGCCGGGTACACGCCCTTGGCGAAGTTGGCGCGGCATTGCGCCTTGGTCACGTCGAAGCCGGTGCGGATGAAGCCCTTGCCGTCCACGTCCACGCCGCAGTCGCTGAGCCAGCCGGTGTTCGGGTCGGCCCCGATGAACAGGAACACGCGGCACACATCGTAGTCGGTTTCAGTGTCGGCCTTGCTGTTGCGGACGCGCACCTGCTGCAGGCCGTCCTCGTCGTTGCCTTCCAGCGCCACGATCTCGCTGTGCGTGTGCAGCACGATGTTGGGCGTGGCCTGAATGCGCTCGATCAGGTAGCTCGACATGGTGGCCGCCAGGCTGGGGCCGCGCACCAGCATGTGCACCTTGGACGCGTGCCCGGACAGGAACACGGCCGCCTGGCCGGCCGAGTTGCCGCCGCCCACCAGCACGATCTCTTCCGTCTTGCACAGCTTGGCCTCGATCGGCGAAGCCCAGTAGTACACGCCGCGCCCTTCGAACGACTTCAGGTTGGCCAGCGACGGACGGCGATAGCGCGCACCGCAGGACAGCACCACGGTCTTGGCCTGCAGGCGCGTCAGGCTGCCGCACATTTCCACCTGCAGCGGGTAGGTGTCGCAGATCAGGCGTCCGGCCGGCGCGGGAATGGCGATCTCGACGCCGAACTTTTGCGACTGCACGTAGGCGCGCCCGGCCAGCGCGCCGCCGGAAATGCCGGTCGGGAAGCCAAGGTAGTTTTCAATGCGCGCGCTGGCCGCCGCCTGGCCGCCGAAGGCGCGCGTTTCCAGCGCCAGCACCGACAGGCCTTCGGACGCGGCATACACCGCCGTCGCCAGCCCGGCCGGGCCGGCGCCCACCACGATCACGTCCCACACCTTGTCGCTGCTCAGCTCAGGCAGCGTGCCCAGGCAGCGGCCCAGTTCGACGTTGGTCGGGTTCTTCTTCACGCTGCCGTCCGGGCACACCACCAGCGGCATGTCTTCCGGCTGCGGCTGGTAGTGCTCGCACAGCGCGCGCGCCTGGGCGTCGAATTTCGGGTCCAGCACCGTGTAGGGATGGCCATTGCTTTGCAGCCAGGTCTGCAGATTGTGCAGGCGCGGATGGCTGGGCGCGCCCACCAGCACGGGGCCGCCCGACGGCGCTTCGATCAGGCCCACGCGGCGCAGGATCAGCGCGCGCACGATGCGTTCGCCCAGCTCGGCTTCTGCCACCACCAGCGCGCGCAGCGATTCGGACGGAATCACCAGCACTTCCACGTCGCCCACCGCGTCGCCGTTGACCAGCGAGGGACGGTCCGACAGCTGCCCCACCTCGGCGCAGAACTGGCCGGCGCCATGCTCGACGATCAGCGAGGTGTTGCCCAGGCCGTCGTAGCGGCTGATGGCTACGCGCCCCTTCAGGATGACCAGCATGCCGAAGGTGCTGCGGCCCGCTTCGAACAAGCGCTCGCCGTCGCGGAAATGGCGCACCGTGCCGAAGCGCTGCATGCGCTTGATTTCCGCGTCGGACAAGGTCGGGAACATCTGGTGGCGGCGCGATTCGAGCGAGCTGGGCAAGCCGGCCAGCGCGGCATTCGCGTTGGCTTCGGCTTCAAATGGGGTGTCTTCGTTGGCCATGGTGGATTCTGTGAAATAGGGTGTGGAAATCTGTCACAGAGAGTCTATCGCATGCGGTCGCTTTCATGCCAACATCTTATTGGAGAGCCGTACTGGTACAATCTTCTTTATTCTTTCTGACAACTCACCCATGCCTGTTGTTCCCGCCATCCGCGCGCTCGATCCGCGCGAGACCGACCAGTTTTTCGTCTACCTGAACGATCACCTGCGGGACAACGGCGCCGGCAGCCAACCGCTGTTCCAGCCCCTGCCGCGCAGCCGCTCGGTGTTCCCGGAAGAGAAGGCCGCCGCCTTCGTCAAGGGCATGGGGATCGCCGTAGGCCAGCCGGGCTGGCGCCGCGCCTGGGTCGCCACCGGGCAGGACGGCATCCTCGGCCATATCGACCTGCGCGCCCGTCCCGAGAACGCCAGCGCGCACCGCGCCATGCTGGGCATGGGCGTGCACCGCCTGGCGCGGCGCCAGGGCCTGGGCCGCGTGCTGGTGGCCTCGGCCATGGACTGGGCGCGCAAGCAGGGCCTGGAATGGGTGGACCTGGAAGTGCTGAGCATTAACGAGCCGGCGCGCGCGCTGTACCGCGACTGCGGCTTCCGCCAGACCGGCGAGATCGCCGACATGTTCCGCATCGACGGCGAGCAGCTGGCCTATACGCTGATGAGCCTGAAGCTTTGAGCCCGAGGCTCTGAGCCCGAAGCTCGGCGCTTTCGCCCCCCGCCGGGCGCGCTTTTGCGTCCCGGATTAAAATGATCTTTTTTGCTGAACGAAAACAGAACACGATGGCTTACATGACTATTGCCGATACGATCGGCAACACGCCCCTGGTGCAGCTGAAACGCATCCCCGGCGCCGACGCCGACGCGCGCGGCAACATCATCCTCGGCAAGCTCGAAGGCAATAATCCAGCCGGTTCCGTCAAGGACCGCGCCGCCATGTCCATGCTGCGCCGCGCCGAAGAGCGCGGCGACATCAAGCCGGGCGATACGCTGATCGAAGCGACTTCCGGCAACACCGGCATCGCGCTGGCGATGGCGGCCGCCATCCGCGGCTACAAGATGCTGCTGCTGATGCCGGAAAACCAGAGCGAGGAGCGGCGCCAGGCCATGGCCGCCTACGGCGCCCAGATCATGCTGACGCCGAAGACCGGCGGCATGGAATACGCGCGCGACATGGCCGAACAGATGCAGCGCGACGGCAAGGGCATCATCCTGGACCAGTTCGCCAACGGCGACAATCCGCGCGCGCACTACGAGGGCACCGGACCGGAAATCTGGCGCGACACGGGCGGCCGCGTCACCCATTTCGTCAGCGCCATGGGCACCACCGGCACCATCATGGGCGTGTCGCAGTACCTGAAGGAGCAAAGCGAGGCGGTGCGCATCATCGGCGCCCAGCCGGAAGAAGGTTCGCAGATCGCCGGCATCCGCAAATGGCCGGAAGCCTACCTGCCCAAGATTTACGACAAGGCGCGCGTGGACCAGGTGGAATACGTGACGCAGGCTGCGGCGGAACGCATGGCGCGCCGGCTGGCGGCGGAAGAGGGCATATTCTGCGGGATTTCGGCGGCGGGCGCCTGCGAGATCGCCTTGCGGATTTCGCAGACCGTGGAGAACGCAACCATCGTGTTCATCGTCTGCGACCGGGGCGACCGTTACCTGTCCACCGGGGTGTTCCCGGCCTGAGGATTTTGGGAAAACTGCTTCCCTCCTCCCGTGCGAGGGGAGGGAGTGCAAACCGCGGCCGAATCAGCCTTGGTTCGGGGTTTCGCCTTCTTTAGGCTTGAACTGCTTGTCGCTGATGCGGAACTTGTTGCGGCGGTCGCCCATCAAGTAGCGCAGGTCGCGAATGCTCAGATCGCTCACTTCGTGCATGCGGATCAGCAGCGAAGCGCCCACCGGCAGGCGGTGGTGACGGATTTTACTGATCACCGGCGGCGCCACTTCCAATGCGCGCGACAGGGCGGCATCGTTTTTCAGGCGCAGATTTTCGATCAGCGTGTCGAGCAGTCGGTTCGGATTGTATTGCAGCAGATCATCGCCTTCCGAATCGCTGTTCATATCAATACCCACTTGGTTAGTCATGATTCGTCTGTTCCTTCTGTAAAGTTTGTCCTGCAAAGTGAAACACTCGGAGATTAGCCATGTTCATCCTTACTCGGGAACGAATTCACCACACGGACGGAATTCCGAAATAACAAGTTTCATAATATATACACAATTGTACAACATCACGCAATGTAATACTTAGGAGCAATAAAAAATACCTGCCGCCCGTCGTCGTTGTTGTCGGTCCGCAACAATGTGTGAGAATTGACGCTGGCCGCCTGTGCTACCATGCCTACGCGGATGCCGACACTTTCTTTGTCTTTTGGACAAAGTTGAGTATAGGGCAAAACCACCTCGCATTGCCGCACGATATGATTCCTGTCGTGTTTCCAACTATCAATTATACAATAGCTGCTACGAGGCAAGTTTTCAAGTGGCTTTACGCCTCCTTACAACTCGCGCCGCGATAATTTGACGGCGCGGCCCAGTTCCAGCACCGACATCGCGTAGAAGTAGCTGCGGTTGTATTGGGTTATCGAGAAGAAATTGTTGGTACCCAGCCAAAATTCAGTCGGCTCGGAGCCGTTCTGCAAGTCCACCAGGCCAAACAACATTCCATCGGGCAAGGAAGATGTGGTGACGACACCGGCCGACATCAAGTCCTGTTGCTGGAATTTTGCTTCCAGCCCCTGGTTGACGTAGCGTTCCCACTGCCGGGTGGGCGACACGGTGGCCGCGTACACCAGCGGACCCGGGTCGTCGCGGCGCCAGCCGTGCGCCACCAGGAAGGCGGCCACGCTGCCGATGGCGTCGGTGGGCGAGTTGCGCAGGTCGATGCGGCCATCGCCGTCGAAGTCGACCGCGTACTTGACGATATTGCTCGGCATGAACTGCGGCAGGCCCACCGCGCCGGCATAGGAGCCGAGCAGCGAGAACGGGTCGATGCCGGTCTGGCGCGCGTACAGCAGCGTGCTTTCCAGCTCGCCCTTGAAGAAGGCCATGCGCGCCTCGCGCGCGGGCGCCAAGGGGTAGGCGAAGGCCAGCGTGGTCAGGGCGTCCATCACGCGGAAGCGGCCCGTGTTGGCGCCATACACCGTCTCCACGCCGATGATGCCGACGATGATTTCGGCCGGCACGCCGTACAGCGACTCGGCGCGCGCCAGCGCTTCGCGGTTGTCGTTCCAGAACTTCACGCCGCCGTTGATGCGCACCGGTTCGATGAACAGCTTGCTGTACGCCTGCCAGTTTTTCGGCTTGCCGGGCGGCGCCGGCTTCATCAGCTGCACGGCCGAGTCCACGTAGCGCACCTGCATCATGGTCGCTTCCAGTTCTTTGCGGTCGAAGCCGTGCTTGGCGGCCATCTCGTCCAGGAACAGGCCCACTTCCTTCCACTGGCCGAAGTTGACGAACTCGCCCTCATAATCGGTTTTCTTGGCCGCCGCAGCCTTGGCCTTGGCTTTCTTGGCGGCGGCCGCCTTGGCTTTGGCCTTACTGCCCTGGGTGGGCTGGGCGGCGGAGGCAGCGGCGGGCGCCAGAGCGGTGCCGGCCAGCGCCAGGGCCAGCAGGGCGGACGAGATGGTGTTGTTGCGCAAAGACAGTTTCATCGTATTCGTTTCAGCAAAATGGCCAGCCTTTTGGCGGGCGCCGTTATCTTTTCATCGGGCGCGGCATACTTCAGCGCCCCATACAATTCCAGAAAGGCCAGCATGGCGGCTTTCTTCTCATCCTGTACCTGCATCGCCTGCAATCGGCGGGCATAGCTGTGTGGTCCCTCGTGCGGCGCACGCGGCATGCCGCGCTTCGCCATCAGCGCACAGAAGTCGGCGTAGACCGCGTCCACCGGTTCCTGCGCCACCCTGGCTCGCAGCTTGCGTCCCAGCAACAGCAACAGGGCCGCCGCCATCAGCGCGGCGCCGGTGCGCCAGTTGCCGGACGCGTCGGATAGTTCCGCAAGGAAACTGCTCTGCCTATCTGGATTGTAATCCAGGACCCATTGATTCCACGCATTATTCAAGGCGTGCACGCGGAATCTGAGCTGTGCCAGCCACGAATTGCTGTCATTCCGGAAATTCATCAGCTCGCCGAGGCCTTCCAGGCCGAACGGCGCCTGCTGCGGCAGCGCCCGGCCCAGGCCGAGATTGACCCGTTCGGCGCCACGGCGGCGGTGGGATCGACCCGCAGCCAGCCCTGGTCCTCGATCCAGATTTCGGCCCAGGCGTGGGCGTCGGACTGGCGCACGGTCAGGTAGCCGTCCACCGGGTTCAGTTCGCCGCCCTGGTAGCCGGTGACCACGCGCGCCGGCACGCCCATGGCGCGCATCAGCACCACGAAGGCGCCGGCGTAGTGCTCGCAGAAGCCGGCTTTGCTGCCGAACAGGAAATCGTCCACCGCGTTGCGGCCCAGCAGCGGCGGCTCCAGCGTGTAGCTGAACTGCTGGGCGCGGAACATGCGCAGCACGGCCTGGGCCGACGCGGCCGGGCCGTCCGGCCGGCGCAGGGTGGCGGCCAGCGCCACGGTGCGCGGGTTGTAGCCCTCCGGCAGGCGCAGCGCGCGCGCCTGCTGGCCGTCGTCCAGGCTGGGTTGCAGGCGGTAGTTCAGGTAGGCGCTGGCCTCATAGCGCAGGCGCTGCTGCACCGGTTCGCGGCTGATGAATTCGAACTCGTCGCTCAGGCTGGTGCTCAGGCCGGGCATGGGCTGGTTGGGGTTGGTCAGTTCCAGCGCGAACAGCCAGCGCTTGCCGGTCGGCTCCATCGTCACTTCGTGGCGCAGCGGCGCGCCGGTGACGGAGGCGCGGGTGTTGGCCTCGCCGGGACTGAAGCGGCGGCGCTCGGTGCGGGTCCAGGTGGCGCCGTCGTAGTTGCTCAACACGATGCCGCGCCAGTAGAGCTGGTTCTGCGCGGGCAGCGCGCCGAAGAAACGCACCCGGTAGGCCACTTCGTCCGACAGCGCCAGGCTGGTCATGCTGCCGGGAGACATGGTGTCTGAAATGCCGCTGCGGGCGCTGCGCGCGTCGCCGGGCAAGCCCCACAGGGGGCCCTGGATGCGCGGGAAAGCGAAGAACAACAGGATGGCCAGCGGGGCGGCGGCCAGGAAGATTTTCGCAGCCACCAGCAGGCGCCGCCGCAGCGGCGGCACCGCGCCGGTGTACTGGAAGGTCATCAGCGTGGCCAGCAGCAGGATGATGGTGGCCACCATGGCCAGGCCGGTGAAGATGGACTGGGAGTAGAAGAAATTGGTCAGCAGCAGGAAGAAGCTGAGGAAGATGACCACGAACAGGTCGCGCCGGGCGTGCATTTCCAGCAGCTTGAAGGCCAGCAGCAGGGCCAGCATGGCCACGCCGGCGTCGCGGCCGAGCAGGGTGCGGAAGGACAGGTAGACGCCGCCCATGGCCAGCAAGGACACCGGCAGCAGCAGCCAGAGCGGCGGCATGCGCCGGCCCTGCAGGGTGATGGCGCCGCGCCACAGCAGCACGCAGCAGATGACGGCGCTGGTCCATGCCGGCAGGTGGACGAAGTGCGGCGCCAGCACCAGCAGCGCGGCGGCTAGCAGCAACAGCGTATCGGCCTTGTCGCGCGTGAGCCGTTGCGCCCAGCGCGCCAGCGGTCCGGCCGGCGCCATGCCGCGCGCGCTCACGCGGCGCTCCCGGCGCGGGGCAGCGCCGCGCTCATGCGTAGGCTTCCTGCCCGTACAGGGCGAGCGCGCGCAGGCAGGCGGCGCGGTGGGCGTCGCCGAGCGCCGGCGGCAGGTCGTGGTGGCCGATGCGGAAGCCGTAGGGCACGCCGCGCTGTTCCGCCTCCAGCACCCAGCGCGTCATGCGCGACAGGCGCTGCTCCAGGTCCATGGCGATGGGCAGCAGCGCGAAATCGAGCACCATCTCGGCCACGGCGCCGCCCTCGAAATGCTTGGTGCTGAGCTGTCCGCCCAGTTCCGGGTCGTGGCGCGCGATCTGGCGCCAGGCCAGGTGGCGCATCGGGTCGCCGGGCTGGTAGCTGCGGATGCCGGCGAAATTGTCCAGCCCGACCTGGCCGTGGCCGTCCTCGCTGGCCGCGCCGCTCATGGGCAGCGGCGGCGCGTTCGCTTCCGGCGCGGGGTAGACCAGCACGCGCAAGTCCGGCTGCCAGTAAGCCCAGGCGCGGAACAGGCCGAGCGGAAAGCGCGTCACCAGCCGCACGCGCGGCGCCGCCAGCCAGCCGCGGCCCTCGGTGGGCGCGGCCAGCGCCAGCGCCGCGCTGCCGCCGGACGGCACGTCTACCGCGTGGCGCGGCTCGCCGTCGTGCTGGAAGCCCAGCCAGACGCCGTAGCGGTCGCGCGGCGTGCCGTTGTGCACCTGCAACTCGAACTGCGCCTCCTGGCCGGAAAACACCGGCTGCGCGCGGCCCGGCGCCAGGCGCAACATGGCCAGGTTACGGGCCGTCATCACCATGTCGGCCACGGCGCAGGCGCCGGTGAAAAAGGTCAGCGCAAAGCCCAGGCCCAGCGTGTAGTTGATGGAGCCGATCAGCATGATCAGCAGCAGCCCGGTGAAGGCCATGCCGGGCCGGGTGGGCAGGATGAACACGCGCCGCATCACCAGCAGCACCTCGCCCGGCTCTCGCTCGCGCAACTGGAACAGCCAGCTGTTCAGCCAGCGGCGCAGCGGGGCCGGCATGGCGGCCTGGAACGGACGGCGCGGTTCGGGCGGCGTGGGCGGCAAAGGCGGCATGGGCGGCATCGGCGGCATCGGCGGCATCGGCGGCATCGGCGGCATCGGCGGCCGCGCCTAGACCGGCACCGACGCCTGCAGCTGCAGCACCAGGTCGCGGCTGGCCAGCGCCACGCCGTGCGCCGCCTTCAGCGGCCGCAGCCGGTGCGCGCAGACCGGCACCAGCACCGCCTGCACATCCTCCGGCAGCACGTGGTCGCGCCCCTCCAGCGCAGCCCAGGCGCGCGCCGCCTGCAGCAGCGCCAGCGCCGCGCGCGGGCTCAGGCCTTCGGCGAAGGCCCCGTTCTGGCGCGACGCCTGCGCCAGCGCCTGCACATACGTGGCCAGCGCGGGCGAGACGTGGATCTGGCGCAGGCTGCGCTGCGCGTCGAGCAGTTCGGCCGAGGTCATGGCCGGCGCCAGCGATTTCAGCATGGCGCGCCGGTCGTCGCCCAGCAGCAGGGCGCGCTCGGCGGCCGCGTCCGGGTAGCCCAATGAAAGGCACATCAGGAAGCGGTCCAGCTGCGATTCAGGCAGCGGGAACGTGCCCACCTGGTGCAGCGGGTTCTGCGTGGCGATGACGAAGAACGGTTCCGGCAGCGTGCGCGTCACGCCGTCCGCCGACACCTGGCGCTCCTCCATCGCCTCCAGCAGGCCGGACTGGGTCTTGGGCGTGGCGCGGTTGATTTCGTCGGCCAGCAGCACCTGCGTGAAAATGGGCCCGGGATGGAACACGAAGCCGTTCTTCTCGCGCTCGTAGATGGAAATGCCGGACACGTCGGCCGGCAGCAGGTCGCTGGTGAACTGGATGCGGTTGAAGTTCAGGCCCAGGGAAATGGCCAGCGCGTGGGCCAGCGTGGTCTTGCCCACGCCGGGCACGTCCTCCACCAGCAAATGGCCGCCGGCCAGCATGCACGTGAGCGCCAGGCGCACTTGCGGGTCCTTGCCGACGATGACCTGGCTTACCTGGCGCGCTACCGCATGCAGTTTGGTATACATGGTTCCCTGTTATTATCCCGTGATAGATTACAGCTTGATTCTACGGCAAAGAAATGAGACATGAGTACAGCAATTTATAGCCATCCCGACTGCCAGCGCCACGAAATGGGCGAATGGCATCCAGAATCGCCCGCGCGGCTGCAAGCGATTGCCGACCAGCTCATCAATTCGCATATCGACGACCTGCTGGAGCACCGCGAGGCGCCGCTGGCCGACTTGTCCGACATCGAGCGCAACCACAGCCGCAACGCCATCGGCATCGTGCGCGACAACGTGCCGGACGCGGGCGACTATTACCCCATCGACGGCGACACCTCGCTCAACGCGCACAGCTGGAAAGCGGCCCTGCGCGCGGCCGGCGCGGCCGTGGCCGCCACCGACGCGGTGATCGCCGGCGAGATCGCCAACGCCTTCTGCGCCGTCCGCCCGCCCGGCCACCATGCGCGGCCGAGCGAGCCGATGGGCTTCTGCCTGTTCAACAACGTGGCCATCGCGGCCAAGCACGCGCTGGACGTGCACGGCCTGCAGCGGGTGGCCATCGTCGACTTCGACGTCCACCACGGCAACGGCACCGAGGAAGCGCTGCAGGATGAGCCGCGCGCGCTGATGGTGAGCTTCTTCCAGCATCCGTTTTATCCCTACAGCGAGGTGGCGCCGGAAACGCCGAACCGCGTGAACGTTCCGGTCCCTGCGCACTCCAAGGGTGACGTGGTGCGCCAGCTGGTGGCCGACAAATGGCTGCCCGCGCTGCACGCCTTCAAGCCGGAGATGATCTTCATCTCGGCCGGCTTCGACGCGCACCGCGAGGACGACATCGGCGGCATGGGCCTGGTGGAGGCGGACTACGCGTGGATGACGCAGCAGGTGATGGCGGTGGCCAATCAATACGCCAAGGGCCGCATCGTCAGCTGCCTGGAAGGCGGCTACAACCTGTCGGCGCTGGGCCGCAGCGTGGTGGCGCATGTGAAGGTGCTGGCCGAACTCTGACTTTTCCATGGGAGGGCAACATGGCGATACAGCTGGACCATTTCATCGTACCGACGCGCGACCAGGTAGCGGCCGCGCAGCTGCTGGCGGAACTGCTGGACGTGCCGTGGTCCAAGACCGCGCTGGGGCCGTTCTCTCCCGTGTTCATCAACGACGGCCTGACGCTGGATTTCCAGACCACGGATGAAGCCTTCCCCGTGCACCACTACTGCTTCCGCGTCGGCGAGGACGAGTTCGACGCCATCCTGGCGCGGTTGAAAGCCCATGGCATCCCGTTCCGCGGCAGCGTGCGCGGTCCGAACGACGGCCGCATCAACACCGAATACGGCGGCCGCATGGTCTACTGGAACGAGCCGGACGGCCACCAATGGGAACTGCTGACAGTCAGCTACGCGCGCCAGGCGTAGCGACGCGTAGGGCGGGTTAGCGGCTTGCCGCGTAACCCGCCGCCAGCAGCGCCGCCTCGTCCACCACCGGCGGCAGCGCCGCCAGCACGGCGCCGATGCCGTTGCTGCAGGCATCGGCGCCGCGCTCCTGGCGGATGGTTTGCTCGGCCAGCGCCGCCAGTTGGCTGAGCTGGTCGGCGCCTATGGTGCCGGCGAGTCCCTTCAGAACGTGCAGCGCGGCGCGCGCGGCCGCGAAATCCCGCGCCTCGGCTGCGGCGCGCAACTGGCCGGACAGCTCGGCCGCCTCGCCGCCGAAGCTGCTGATCGCGATCTGGTAAACCGGCTCCAGCCCGCCCATGCGTTTCAGCGCGCCGGCGCGGTCCAGCAGCGGCAGCGGCCGTGCGGCCGGCGCCGCGGCGCTGGACGGTGCTGCGGCGCCTGGCGTCGCCGCGGCTGCGCCGTGCGCGGCGGCCGGCGAGCGTGGCGCCGCAAGCTGCTGTGGCGCTGCGCCGGCGGTGATCGGCTGGCTCGCCTCCGCGCGCGGCGCGGCATGCTGCAGGATCGCGTCGATCAGCTGCTGCAAGTCAAATGGCTTGCCCACATGGTCCACCATGCCCGCCGCCAGCGCCAGCTCCCGGTCCGACTGCATGGCGTTGGCCGTCATCGCGATGATGGGCGGAGCGCGGCCGCCCAGCAGGTCCAGGATGGCGCGCGCGGCCGCATAGCCGTCCATGTCCGGCATCTGGATATCCATCAGGATCGCATCCGGCAGCGGACCCACGCGCCGCACCGCGCTGATCGCGTCCTGCCCGCACGGCGCCACTTCCACCACTGCGCCCTCGTGGCACAGCAGCTCGCGCGCCACCTGCTGGTTGGTCGGATTGTCTTCCACGAGCAAAATGTGCATGCCGGCCAGCAGGCAGCGCGCCGCGGCCGGCTGGTGCGGCAGGGCAGGGCGCTGGGCGGCGTGCTGGCCGGCGCGCGCATCGGCCACCGCGTCGAACAGCATCGACGCCGTGACCGGCTTCACCAGTACGCCATCCAATACCGGCGCGCTGTCGCAGCCCTGCTGCGCCTGGCGCTGCGCCAGCAGTTCGCGGTCGTGCGCCGTCACCATGATAATCAGCGGCATGGCGGCGGACGGCATCAGCTCGCGGATCTGGATACTGGTTTCCCAGCCGTCCAGCAGCGGCATGCGCCAGTCCACCAGCAGCACGTCGTACGGCTGGCCGGCGCTGCGCCGCATCACCTGCTGCAGCGCATCGACGCCGTTTTCCGCCGTATCCACCTGCCAGCCGAAGGAGGCCGCCATCTCCGCCAGCACCTGGCGCGCGCTGGGGTTGTCGTCCACTACCAGGCACTGCAAGCCGCGCAGCTGCGCCGTCTCGTCCCCCTGCGAGGCCTGCGGCGGCGGCTCCGCTTGCGGCAACGCCAGCTCGAAACGGAACGTGCTGCCCTGGCCCGGCGTGCTGTCGACTTCCAGCGTGCCGCCCATCAGGCGCGCCAGGCGCTGTGATATAGCCAGTCCCAGTCCGGTGCCGCCGAAGCGCCGCGCAGTGGAGGCCTCGCCTTGCGAAAAGCCTTCGAAGATATGCGCGCGTTGCTCCGACGTGATGCCGATCCCGGTATCGCGGATGGCAAACAGGACGCGCGCGCCCATGGGCGAGTCCACGCGCCGCACCGACAGCGCCACCTCGCCCTGTTCGGTGAACTTGATGGCGTTGCCGGCCAGGTTCAGCAGGATCTGCTGCAAGCGCAGCGAGTCGCCCACCAGCCATTTCGGCAGCGCCGGGTCCACTTCGAACAGCACCTCCACCGGCTTGCCGCCCACGTAGGCCGACAGGATCACGGACAGGTCGCGCAGCAGGCGGTCCAGGCTGAAGGGATGCAGGTCCAGCGCCAGCTTGCCCGCTTCCACCTTGGAGTAATCGAGGATGTCGTTGAGCAGGCCAAGCAGCGAGCGCGCCGCCGATTCGGCCTTGGCCGCGTAGTCGCGCTGGCGGCCGTCCAGCGGCGTTTGCTGCAGCAGCTGCAGCATGCCCAGCACCGCGTTCATCGGCGTGCGGATTTCATGGCTCATATTGGCCACGAAGGCCGACTTGGCGCGGCCCGCGTCCAGCGCCTGGTCCTTGGCCTCGGCCAGCTTGTCGACCGTGCGCGCCAGCTGGCGCAAGGCGTAGTTCGCACCCAGCAGGGAACCGGCCGCCAGGATGAACAGCAATATCAGGAACATGGCGTCGTTGAAGGCCTCGCGCCGCCACGGCGCCAGGAAATCGTCGCTGGACAGGCCCACCAGCACGAACACCGGGTATTTGCCGATGCGCTCAATGCTGATCACGCGCTGCAGGCCGTCGCGCGCGCTGGTGGTGGTGTAGGTGGCGTGCTGGCGCTGGCTGGACAGCACCGCCATGGTCGGCGCGGACAGCGTGGCCTGGGTGCCGATCGGCGCTTCCGGCGTTTCAGGATAGCGGTGCAGCAGGCGGCGTTCGCTGTCGACCAGCGTGATCACGCCGTGCGCGCCCACGTTGAGGGACTTGAGCACGTCCGTGATGGTTTCCGTGGTCATGTTCACATAGGCCGTGCCGCCGAAGCGGCCGTCCTCGTACGTGAGCGGGTACAGCAGCGGCAGCACCCAGTCGCCCGTGATGCGCGACTTCACCGGTACGCCGAACACCAGCTCGCGCCCGTTTTTCACCCGCTGGTAGAACTCGCGCACAGTCAGGTCCTGGATCTTCGACGGATCGATATCCTCGCCGTAGATGACGCGGCCCTCGCGGTCCGCGCCGCGCACCGAGCGTGCGTAAGGGATGCGCTCCCGCAGCGAGCGCAGATAGGCGCTGAAGCCAGCGTCGTCGAAGCGGCCCTGCGCGTGCTGGGTGCGAAACTCCAGCGCCGCGCGCCGCATGGCCAGGTCCACCTCGTAGAAGTGGCCGCGCAGGAAGTGCTCCAGCGTGATGGCCAGGTTGCGCGAGGTCTCCTCCGCGTTGGCGAAATAGCGCTCGCGGCTCTCGTGCAGCGTATGCAGCACAAAGCCGGTCACGATCAGGAATGCCACCGCCACTGCCGTCACCAGCACAGCGAACAGTTTGCGCAACCTTCGCAGGGTCTCGAATCTCATGTGATCTTTTTATGCCGGGGCGCCCAGTGCTAGCTACATTAACACCACAGGAGGCCACAAGCAAACCGGCCGCCGTGTCACAGACAGGGCGGCCGGTTTTCCGGGGCAGGACGGAGTGCTTAGACCGAAACGCGCTCCGCGTTGCTGCTGGACCAGCGGTACAAGCCCACCACCAGCGCCGCGCCCACCACCAGCGAAATCAGCATGGTCGTATGCTCGCCCAGCGAATTGGCGATCGCCAGCGGCTCGCCTTCGCCCGACAGCACGATCAAGCCGGCCAGCGCCACGTTGAACAAGCTCTCGCCGACAATGAAGCCGGACATGATCAGCACGCCCAGGCGTTTGGCCACTTCACCCCAGGTCTGGTGGTGCACGGCGCGCTCGAACAGGTAGCCGGCCACGGCGCCCACCACCACCGGCGCGGTGACGGCGCTCGGCAGATAGATCGCCAGGCCCACGCCCAGCGGCGGCAGGCTGTACTTGTCGTTGGAAGCCTTCTTCAGCACGAAGTTCACCACCACCAGGCCCAGGCCCAGCGCGGCACCCCAGCCGATCAGGTGCCACGGCAGGTTGCCGCCGATGACGCCCTTGGCCAGCGTGGAAATCAGCGTCGCCTGCGGCGCGGCCAGCGGCTGCGAGGAAATCGCCTGCAGGTTGGGCGCGCCGGCAAAGCCGTTGGCGCGGTTCAGCAGTTCCAGCACCGGCGGCACCACGCAGGAACCGGCGAACACGCCGATCAGCAGCGCAACCTGCTGCTTCCAGGGCGTCGCGTCGACCAGCTGGCCGGTCTTCAGGTCCTGCAGGTTGTCGTTGCCGATCACGGCCACGGCC
This sequence comes from Pseudoduganella sp. UC29_71, assembly GCF_042693265.1. Lineage (NCBI taxonomy): Bacteria > Pseudomonadati > Pseudomonadota > Betaproteobacteria > Burkholderiales > Oxalobacteraceae > Pseudoduganella > Pseudoduganella sp. UC29_71. Next base: position 789,138 of record NZ_CP170549.1, read on the forward strand.
AGCACCACGGTGGTGACGAACAGCGCGTAGGCGATCAGCGCATGCGCCACTTCAGGCCCCATCATGTGCTTGCCCACCGCGCCCACCGACAGGGCGGCGCCCAGCACGGTCAGGATGGCGATGCCGGACACCGGCGAATTGGACGAACCGATCAGGCCCGCCATGTAGCCGCACACGGCGGCGGCGAAGATGCCGGCGATCAGGATATAGCCCACGCCCACGGCGATCAGCGCCGGCGCCACGCTATGCAGCACGCCGCCCTGCAGGAAGGTGGCCAGCAGCCAGCCGGCAGGCACCATGGCGATCAGGGTCACCAGGCCGACGATAAAGATCGGCATGTCCTGCTCGGTGCGCGGCAGCACGCCGCCGTTCAGCTTGGACTGGCGCGACGCCTCCATGGCCGATTTCAGGCCGCCGATGACCGGCTTGGCCAGGCCCGCCAGGGTCACGATAGCGGCCGCGCCGATGGCGCCCGCGCCTATCATGCGCACATCCGTCTTCCACACTTTCAGCGCCCAGTCGGCCGCCGACGCGTCAGCCATGGGCTGGGCGGCGGTCAGGATGGGCACCAGCACGCCCCAGGCGATCGCCAGGCCGGCCAGCATCGCGATGCCGACGGTAATGCCCATCAGGTGGCCCGCGCCGATCAGCGCCAGCGAACTGGACGCGCCCAGGCCGGTGGCGCCGTTGCCGGTGCGGAAATACACGGCCATCTCGCCCGCCATCACCTTCACGGCCGCGCCGGCCGCATACAGCGCCGAGGCCACGCTGCCCAGGATCACGGCCATCAGGCCGGCCTTGCCCTCGGCGGCGCCGGCGCGCGAGGAAGTGCCCACTTTCAGCACTTCCGCGGCAGCCACGCCTTCCGGATAGGGCAGGTCCGAGGTCGACACCAGCGCGCGGCGCAGCGGCACCGTGTACATCACGCCCAGCACGCCGCCGATGGCGCAGGCGCCGAAGGTCGGCCAGAACGGCACATTGGCCCACCAGCCTATCATCAGCAAGCCGGGCAGCACGAAGATCACCGACGCCAGCGTGCCGGCGGCCGACGCGATGGTCTGCACGATGTTGTTTTCCTGGATGGTGGCGTTCTTGAAAGCGCTCAGCAGCGCCATCGAAATCACCGCCGCCGGGATGGACGTGGCGAACGTCAGGCCCACTTTCAGGCCCAGGTACACCTGCGCCGCCGTGAACACCAGCGTAATCAGGATACCGAGGATCACGCCGCGTGCTGTGATTTCACCGGGCGTGGACGGGGAAGCTTTAGTCATGTTTCACAACTCCATGTATATATAAATATTTATAAAATGGAAAAAATTTGTGCCTCATCATAGCCGACCTTGACGTAAACGGGAACCAAACCGGCGCCCCGCGCACGCGAGCAGGTAAAATAGCGGATTACACGTTTGGCGCAGAAGGCAACAGCATGGCAATTCAATGGTATCCGGGGCACATGAACGCCGCCAAGAAAAAGGCGGCCGAGCAGATGGAGAACACCGACCTGGTGATCGAGGTGGTGGACGCGCGCCTGCCCGAAGCCAGCTGCAACCCCATGGTGGAAGAACTGCGCCTGTTCCGCCAGCGCCCCTGCCTGAAGATCCTGAACAAGGTGGACCTGGCCGACCCCGCCGCCACGGCCGCGTGGGTGGAATACTACGACCGCCAGGAAGGCGTGACCGCTTACGCCATGACGACCAAGAAGCCGGGCGACGTCGCGCGCATCCCCGACATCGCCAAATCGCTGGCGCCGCACCGCGGCGTGCCGACCAAGCCGCTGCGCATCATGATCATGGGCATCCCCAACGTCGGCAAATCGACGCTGATGAACGCGCTGCTGAAAAAGCGCGTGGCCAAGGTGGGCGACGAGCCGGCGGTGACGAAGGTACAGCAAAAGCTGTATCTGGACAAAAACACGGTGCTGGTCGACACGCCCGGCATGCTGTGGCCCAAGATCGCCATGCCAAGCGACGGCCTGATGCTGGCCGCCAGCCACGCGATCGGTTCCAACGCGCTGATTGAAGAAGAAGTGGCCGAATTCCTGGCCAACGAAATGCTGCGCCGCTATCCCGAGCTGCTGGCGGCGCGCTACGGCTACAAAAACCTCGAGGAGATGGACGGCATCGCCGTGGTCGAAGGCATCGCCGCCAAGCGCGGCTACCGCCAGAAGGGCGGCGACTACGACTACGAAAAAGCGTCCCACATCTTCCTGCAAGACTACCGCACCGGCGCCCTGGGCCGCATCTCCCTGGAAACGCCCGCCACCCGCGCAGCCGCGCTGGCCGCCTTCGCCGAAGAACAGCGCATCAAAGCCGAACTCGCCGCCGCCAAAGCCGCCGCCAAGGAAGCCGAGCGCATGAAAGGCAAGCGCGGCACCTGAGCCACGAAAAATGTTGCACCCACAAATGGGGTCAGGGTTAATTATTTTGGAAATATTTCCAAAATAATTAACCCTGACCCCATTTTTTTTAGCCGAAGCGGAAGCTGGAGACGGCGAGGCTGCCCATGAAGGCGTCTTCGTGGTAGACGTTGGCGGCGGCGTCGCCGGCGGCGGCGCCGTGGGCGACCATCAGCGGCAGCAGGTGCTCTTCGCGCGGGTGGGCGGCGCGCGCGGCCGGGGCGTCCGCCCAGGCCAGCAGGCGCGCTTCGCGCTCGGCCGGGGGCAGCGCCATCGAGGCGCGCAGCCAGGCGTCGAACTGGTGCGAGGCGGCCGCGCCCGCCGCGCCGAACTGGCGCAGGTTGTGGTAGCTGAGGCCGCTGCCGATGATCAGTATCCCTTCTTCACGCAGCGGCGCCAGCGCGCGGCCGATGGCGATGTGCTCGGCCGGGTCCAGGCCTTGCTTCAGCGATAGCTGGACGATGGGCACGTCCGCCGCCGGGTAGATCGGCTGCATGGCGGAGAAGGTGCCGTGGTCGAAGCCGCGCTGCGGGTCGAGGTGGGCGGCGATGCCGGCGCCGGCCAGCAGTTGCTGCACGCGCGCGGCCACTTCGGGCGAGCCGGGGGCGCTGTACTGGATCTCGTAGGTGTAGGCGGGGAAGCCGCCGTAGTCGTAGATCATCGGCGGCTTGGCGCTGGACGAGATCAGCGGCTCGCGCGCTTCCCAGTGCGCCGTCACCACCAGCACGGCCTTGGGCCGCACGCCCAGCTGGCGCGGGATGTCTTCCAGCGAGGCTTTCAGCGCGTCGTAGCGGCCGCCGTACTGGTCGAGCATCCACGGCCAGGGGCCGCCGCCGTGGGACAGGAAATAGGTGGGGAGTGCAGTGCTGGACATGGATTGCTCCTAGTTTTCGATGCACTTACTATAGGCTTGCCCACCTTGTTCATCAATGGTGTTTTTGTGGATGGATTGTTCAGGATTTGTTAATGATAGCGATGAGGGCGAACAGCCGCGCGCTGCGCATCCAGGCCAGCAGCACGGCGATAATCTGCGTCAGCAGCAGCGCGAACAGGAAGCCGGCCAGGCCGGCGTGGGGCAGGTGCACGCGCGCCAGGCCCAGTGCGGCGGCCACAGCCAGGCCAGCCAGGGTAATGGCGATGTAGCTGCCGGCCACATCGCCCGGGCGGCGCGCCAACAGCCGCAGGCCGTGCCACCAGGCGACGACGGCGGAGCGGCGCCGGCGGTCCGCCGCCAGCACGGCGCGGCCGGCGTCCAGCGTGGCCAGGGCCAGTGCGAGCAGCAGGGCGGCAAGGGCGTCGGCCGCGCCGCGCAGGTATTGGCCGTCGGCGGGCGTGATGGCGCTGTCGGCGTCCAGATTGGCGAGGTGCTGCAGGCCGCTGCCGGCGCCCAGCGCGGCGAGCAGTGGCACGGCGGCCCATAGCAGCATGCGGAACATGCGCGGATACTCGGCCACCGCGCCGGCGAACAGTTCGCGGAACACGGGCGTGCCGTTGAAGCGCGCGGCGGTGGCGACGGCGCCGGTGAGCAGCGGCGAGAGCAGCAGCGTGGTCACGAGCGCGACGCCCGCGCCCAGCTGGATGGCGAGCTGATTGCGGTGCGTTTCGCCCATCAGGTCGGCGATGTTGGACAGGTCCAGCCGCTGCGCCAGTTGGGCAGCGTGCACGGAGTGGTCGAAGGCGGCGCTGAGCTGGCTCCAGAACGGCAGCGTAAGCGCCAGCGTGGGCAGCAGCAGGGCGATGGTCCACAGCGCCAGCAGGCGCCATTGCAGCGCGGCGCGCGCGGCGGACAGGCAGGTGTCGGTCAGTTTCATATCGTTGCGATCAGGGTCAGGAGGGCTTGCGCGAGCGCGGCCAGGTCGAAGGTCCAGCGGCGCGAGGCGGTGCTGTCGGCCTTCAGCGTGCGGCTGTCGTCGAGTTTATTCGTGTCCAGCAGGTGCTTGCGTTCCGGGTCCAGCTCGGCCGATACGGCCTTGGCCGGCTTTTGCCAGACGAAGCGCTGCCAGCGCTCGCCGTTCTGCGGGTCCCATTTGACGGTGTCGCTGCTGCCGTCGGCGAAGCGCACCAGCAGCGTTTGCGGCACGGCTTCGCCGCGCCGGCGTACCACCACTTCGGTGCGGAAGGGGTAGGGGCCGGTGCCGGGCTTGGCGTCGGGATGGGCCTTGTCCCATTTCTCGCGCGCTTCGTCGATCTGCTTGTCCACCTGCTCCTGCGTCAGCGCCACGCGCTTGCCGTTGACGATGCTGCTGCCCGGCTGCGGCAGCACTTCTTCGCTGCTGACCGATTGCACGCGGTCGTCCACCTTGCCGGTGCGGTAGACCTGCTGCGCGAACACGCGTTCCACCAGCGCGCGCTGGCCGCTCGCTTCGGCCAGCGTTTCGCGCAGGTCGGCGGTGCTGGGGTGGCGGAAGCGCCAGCGCTTGTAGTATTCCTTGAAGGCCTGTTCGGTGGCTTGCTTGCCCAGCTGCGCTTCCAGATCGTGGAACAGGATGGCGCTGCGGTTGTAGGCCGGGCCTATGCCTTGCAGGCGCGAGTATGCGTTCTGGCCGGCCGGGTCGGCGGGATTTTCGCGCACCGCGCCGCCCATTTCGAAGTGGAAGCCGTCGAACGCCGGCGAGATGCCGATGGCGCGCATCCATGCCAGCGCGGGATGGATCTGTTGCCCGCGTTCGCGCGCCATGCGCATGTTCCAGTATTCGTTCAGGCCTTCGTCGAGCATCGGTTCCTCGAATTCGTTGGAGGCGAGGATGCCGTAGAAGTAGCCGTGGCCGAATTCGTGGATGTTCACCAGGTCCAGCTCGAATTCTTCCAGCGAGCCTTTTTCTACCTTGGTGTAGCTGTCGGCGGTGTAGAAGGTGGGGTATTCCATGCCGGCCGCCGCGGTGGCGTTATGCGGCGGCAGCACCACGGTCAGGGTCTTGTAGGGGTAGGGGCCGAGGGTTTTGGAGTAATAGGTGAGCGCGTCCTGCGCCGCCTTCAGCGACGGCGCGGCGCTGGCCGCGAACTCCGGCGTGTACAGCACCTTGATGCTGACGGGCGGGCTGCCCGCGCCGCTCCAGCTGGCGGTGAGCGGGGCGGCGTAGCGTTTGTCGGCGGTCCAGGCGAAATCGTGCACGTCGCCCTGCACGTAGTGGTGGGTGAGCATGCCGTCTTTCTCGACCGGCGCGCCTTGCTGCTCGCCGGTGGCGCCCACCGTGTACTCCTTGGGCGCGGTGAGCTTCACGTCGTAGCTGCCGAAGTCGGCGTAGAACTCGGACTCGGCGTGGTATTCGTGCACGTTCCAGCGCGGCTTGGTGGCGCCGCGTTCGCCCGCCAGTTCCAGCACGCCGATCTTGGGGAACCATTGCGCCACCAGGTGGAAGCTGCCGAAGTAGCCGCTGCGCGCCAGCAGCCGTGGCAGCTGGCTGTGGAAGTCGATGGCCAGCGTGGTGCTGGCGCCGGCTTCCACCGGCTGCGGCAGGTCCAAGCGCACCACGGTGCGGTCGCTGGCCGGGCCGCCGTCGGGCTGGACGAAGGACTGTTCCACCTTGGCGCCGCCTTGCGTCACGCTGCGCAGGTCGATGTGGCCCCACTCGCCGTCCTTGGGATCGGCGCTGAACATGCCGCCGCCCATGGCGCGGTGCTCGGTGAAGAAGGTGGTGCCGGCGTGCTCGAAGGCGTTCAGGTAGAGGTGCAGATAGACCGTGCGCACCGGGTGCGCGCTGCGGTTGCGCCAGGTGAGCTGCTGCTTGCCGTCCACGGTGTGCTTGACCGGGTCCAGCGTGGCGTCGATCTTGTAGTCCACCACGCGGTCCGACAGGGTGGGCTCGCTGCCGGTGCGCGGGCCGCCCCAGGCGGCCGGCGCGCTGGGCGTGGCCACTGCCGCCGCCTGCGCGGGTGCAAAGGGGATGCCGGTGTCCGTGTAGGGTTCGGGGATGGCGATGACCTGGACTTGCGCCAGCGCCAGTGCTGCCAGCGTGGCGGCCGTGGCCAGCGCGGCGGCGGCGGCCAGTTTGCGGTAGTGGTGTGCGTTCATGCCCGCCACTATAACCAAGCACATGATATTTTGCCAACGAAATTGCCGGGGCGATGGCAGGAGTATAATGGCGGCGTTTTGGTGCCCGCGTCCATGCCCATGGATGCAGTTAAACGGGAAACACAAGGCAGCCAGCGCTCATCGGCAGCGCGGCGGCCAAGGTGTGCTGCCCCCGCAACGGTACGCAAGCGCCGCGCTGTCGATTGCGCGGCAGGCTGGATCGACAACCACTGTGCAGGCTTGCCTGCGCCGGAAGGTGATCCCGTCCCGTCTTGCCAGCCCGGATACCGGCCAGACAGGTGGAAGCGCGAACAGCCTTCCGTTGAATCCGCCCTGCGGGGACGCAGGCGGATGCTCACTACGCGTAAAGAACACATGAACAACTCGAATTCCCGCTGCACGCCGGCACCGCTGGCGCTTGCCGTCGCTCTTTGCTTCGCCGCTCCGGCCTTCGCTCAAACCGCCGCGCAAGCGCTGGCTCCGGTGGTCGTCACCGGCGCCCGCTTCGACAGCGACCCGTCGCTGCTGCCCATCGGCGCCACCGTCATCAGCGCGGCCGAGATCCGCCGCTCCGGCGTGAGCGACGTGAACCAGGCCATCCGCAAGATCGGCGGCGTGCTGGGCCACCAGAGCCTGGACGGCAGCCCGGACTTCGCGCTGGACCTGCGCGGCTTCGGCACCAACAGCAGCCAGAACATGGTGGTGATGCTGGACGGCGTGCGCTTGTCCGAAAACGAGCTGAGCTCGGCCATCCTGTCCACCATCCCGGTCGATTCGGTCGAGCGCATCGAGATCACGCGCGGCGGCAGCAGCGTGCTGTTCGGCGACGGCGCCACCGGCGGCGTGATCCAGATCGTCACCAAGCGCCCCGGCGCGCGCACGGCCGGCACGCACGGCTCGGTGTTCGGCGAAGCGGGTCAGCTGGGCTTGCGCGAAGGCCGCGCGGCCATGACGCACAGCACGGACAGCTGGGCTTTCGACCTGTCCGGCGGCGCGCTGGACACCGACAACTACCGCGACAACAACAAATTCAAGTCGCGCAGCGTGAACGCCGGCGCGCAAGTGGCGTTCCCGGATGGCCGCGCCGGCGTGCGCCTGTCCAGCACGCGCCAGGATTCGCGCTTTGCCGGCTCGCTGAGCCAGGCGCAGTTCGACACCAACCCGCGCCAGGCGTCCACGCCGGATGACTTCGGCTCGCTCGACAGCGACCGCTTCACCGCCTTCATCGAAGCCAAGGTGGCGGGCTACGACCTGGCCGCCGAGCTGTCGCACCGCCGCAAGGAGCTGGAGGCGACCTACTTCTTCGGCACCGGCTCCGCCGCGCTGGACTATGAAAGCAAGCAGACCCAGTTCTCGCCGCGCGTGCGCAAGCTGGGCCAGTTCGGCGGCGTGCTGAACGAGGCGGTGGCCGGCATAGACTTCATCGACTGGACCCGCGACCAGAAGGGCGCCATGCCGGTCAAGGCCACGCAGAAATCGAAGGCGCTGTACCTGCGCGACGAAGTGAAGTGGGACGCCTTCCGCCTGGCCGCCGGCGTGCGCCGCGAGCTGTTCGAGAAGCAGAACGCCGACGCTGCGCCATGGGCCACCGCCAATTACGACGTGACCCAGGGCCTGAACGCCTGGGACATGCAGGGCAGCTATGCGCTGTCGCCGAAAGCCACGCTGCACGCCAAGATCGGCCACAGCTACCGCGTCGCCAACGCCGACGAGAACGGTTACACGCCGGTGCCGAACACCGTGCTGCAGCCGCAGACCTCGCACGACCTGGAGCTGGGCACCACCTACACCGACGGCAGCGGCAAGCTGTCGGCGCGCGTGTTCCGCCACGAGCTGCGCAATGAGATCTTCTACGATCCGACCGCCGGCGCGTTCGGCTTCGGCGCCAACACCAACCTGGCGCCGACCAAGCGCCAGGGCTTCGAGCTGGACGCGAGCGCCGAGCTGGCGCGCGACTGGACCTTGAGCGGCCACTACCAGCGCGTGAAAGCCACCTTCACCGAAGGCGCCATGTCCGGCCGCGAAATGGTGCTGGTGCCGAAGAACGTGCTGAGCGCGCGCCTGACCTGGACCCCGGCCGATGGCCAGACCGCCGACATCGGCGCGCAGTGGGTGGACAGCCAGCGCTTCGGTTCCGACTTTGACAACAGCTGCATCGCGCGCATCCCGTCCTACACCACGCTGGACGCCCGTTACGCGCGCAAGTTCGGCGCCTGGGAAGTGGCGCTGTCCGGCCTGAACCTGACCGACAAGAACTACTACGGCATGGCGTTCCAGTGCCGCGGCGGCATCTACACCTCGGACGGCCGCCAGCTGAAGCTGTCGGCACGCTACGAGTTCTGAAGCGGGCTTGACCGGGCTTGACCGGCCTTAATTGCAGCTTAAAGTCCCCGCCAGCCGGGGATTTTTGCTATCCGGCCTGATGGCAGGGGCAAAAAAATGGTAATCTCGCGGCGTTTGCCACTCTTACTCTAGAAGGACCACTATGCGATTTCTGCGCCTGATCATTGCCGCCGCCGCCCTGTCGTTCACCGCAGCCGGCGCTTCCGCTGCTGAACCGAAGGAAGGCGTGGACTACACCACGCTGGCTTCGCCTGTGCGTACCGACACCGGCAAGAAAGTGGAAGTCATTGAATTCTTCATGTATTCCTGCCCCCACTGCAACGCCTTCGAGCCTTCTTTGCATGACTGGGTGGCCAAGCAGGGCGACAAGATCGCCTTCCGCCGCGTGCACTTCCCGGCCGGCGGCCCGAACGACGCGCAGGCGCACGCCTACCTGACGCTGGAAGCGATGGGCAAGCTGGACGAAATGCACAACAAGATCTTCCGCGCCATCCACGTCGACCGCAACCGCCTGAACAAGGATGACGCGATGACGGATTTCCTGGTGAAGAACGGCATCGACAAGGCGAAATACCTGGAATACTTTAATTCCTTCGCCGTGCAGACTAAAATGAAGCGTGCAGCGCAAGTGATCAGCGCCTACAAGGTGGACAGCGCGCCGACCATCGTGATCGATGGCCGTTTCGTCACGTCGCCTTCGCAGGCCGGCCGTCCGGGCATGCCGGAGCAGGCTTCGCAGCAGGCAACGCTGCAAGTGATGGATTACCTGGTGGCCAAGGCCGCGAAGAAATAAGACGGGAAGACATGAGCGATACCGAAAAAGAAGTGATGGCGATGTACCGCGAGTCGGCGCCGGACGAGAACAAGCTGTTCTGGCGCACGCACGTCAACCATGTTGCGTGGAGCTTGCTGCTGGTGGTGGTCGCCTTTTCGGTATGGCTGATGATTGCGCTGGCCAATGCGGAGAATCAGCGCAACGCGTATGCCAGCAAGAAGTGCGAGGACCGCATGTTCAAGGGTGAAACCGACATGCAATGCATGAAGACGGTGCGCACGCGCGATCACTGGTGGGAGCATGTGGGCTACGCGCTCACGCACACCTCGCCATGAGAACAACCCGCTACGGCGGGTTTTTTTACGTCCCGGGCATGGCGGGTTACGCGGGGCTGGCCCCGCTAACCCGCCCTACGGTGTGGTCCGTGGTCTGCCGTGCCGGGGGCGTGGGGCGGCGTAGGGCGGGTTAGCGCCGCGGCGCGTAACCCGCCGAGTATGCTCACCGTGCACGTGGTCCCCGCCACCAGCGTCAAGTTTTTGGGCACGTCGTCCAGCGTGATGCGCACCGGCACCCGCTGCGCCAGCCGTACCCAGTTGAAGGTGGGATTCACATCCGCCAGCAGTTCGCGGCCGGTGCCGGCGTCGCGGTCGGTGATGCCGCGCGCGATGCTGTCGATATGGCCATGCAGCACGGCCCCGCCGCCCATCAGGCCCAGCTCCACCGGCGCGCCGGTCTTCAGCAATGGCAGCTTGGTTTCCTCGAAGTACCCGACCGCGTAGTAGGAGGCGCTGTTGATGATGGCCAGCTTGGCCGCGCCGACGGCGGCGAAGTCGCCCGCGTGCACGTTCAGGTTGGTCACATAGCCGGACACGGGAGCGCGCACCACGGTGCGTTCCAGGTTCAGCTGCGCCACTTCGCGCGCGGCCTGCACGGCGCGCAGCTGGGCGCCGGCGCTGTCGGCGGCAAAGCTGGCGGTTTCGCGGTTCTCGGTGGAAATGACGGCGTCGTCCAGTGCGGCGCGGCGCTGGGCTTCCTTGGTGCGGCGGCCGCGCTCGACCTGCTGGCCGGCCAGCAGCGCGTTCGCCTGCGCCAGCGCGGCGCTGTAGCGCGCCTTGTCGATCACGAACAGCACGTCGCCTTGCTGTACCAGCTGGTTGTCCTTCACCAGCACGTCGGTGACGGTGCCGGCCACGTCGGCGCTGATGTTGACCACGTCGGCCTTGATGCGGCCATCGCGGGTCCAGGCCGATTCCATGTAGCGGTCCCAGGCGGATTTGCCCAGCCACAGGGCGCCGCACAGCAGCAGGGCGGTGATGAAGAAGCGGAAGATCTTGGCGGTCATGGTCACTTGGAGAGTTAGGAATAGAAGGCCAGCGTCAGCGCGCTGAAGATGCAAACCAGCAGGCACAGGCGCACCAGCGCCGGGTGCCACATGCGGCGGTACAGGCCCGCATGGCCCAGCGCCCAGTCCAGCGCGCCTTGCAGCAGCAGGCTGGCCAGGAAGATGGGCAGCAGGGTGGGGATCAGGATGCCGAAGACGGCGAGTTCACGAGGCATGGCGGACTCCGGGGCTGGTGCTGTTGCCGGTGCTGGCGCTGGTTTGCGGCAGCTGGTCCAGCAGGCTGGTGTAAATGGAATGCAGGTCCGTCAGCGCGCTGCGCAGGCGGACGGCGCGGTCTGGCGCGGCGGTACCGGGGCGTTGGGCGGTGGCCAGTTCGGCCTCCGGCAAGGCCGCGCGCACGGCGGCCCCGGCACGCAGCACGGCGCCGACTGCGGTGGCGCAGCGCTCCTGGGTGGGCGCCTTGAAGTAGGCCGCCAGCGCGGCGACGCAATCTTGCAGCGCACTGCGGGCTTCGCTGCGCCCGGCATCGCCTATCAGCGCGCGCAGCTCGAGCACCGAGTGGCCCAGCTCCAGCAAGGTCAGGCCCTGGCGTACCACGGCGCGCGCGGCTTCGCTCGGCGCGGGGCCGGCGGCGGCGTTCAGTTGGCTCAGCAGGTCGCGCACACGGTTGTCGAAGCGGTGGCGCACGGCGGCCAGACGCGGCGTGGCGTGGCGCCATGCCTGCGGCAGCCACGCCCTTGGCAGCGCGGGCCGCAGCGGCGTAGTGCAGGTGGCCAGCGCTTCGCGCCACAGCGCGGCGGCCACGTGGTCCTTGTGGCCCATGGTGTGCTCGGGCAGCACCACGGCGAAGATGGCCCATGCCAGCGCCACGCCGAGCGGCATGGCCAGCGTGGTGTTGAGGAAGGCGGCCACGTCGTAGTGCGCCAGGTTCAGCGGCGCGATCACCTGCGCGCTGAACAAGGTGATGCCGATACCGATGCCCGCGCGCTTGGGATCGGTGGTCACATAGGCGCCCGCTGCGAACAGCGGCGCGGCCGCCAGCACCAGCATGGGGTAGCCGCCGCCGGGCATCACGAGGAAGAATTCGGTGAAGAAGGACAGCGGCCAGGCGATCAGGAAGCCCTGCATCACCTGCTTGATCATGGCCGTGGGGCGCGGCGAGGACGAGGCCAGCGCGCAGAAGATGGCGGTCATCAGGACCGCATTGACGGCGTACGGCCACGCCATCCAGTACCACACGCCGGCCACGGTGAGCAGCGCGGTGGCGGCGCGGAAGCCGCTGGCCAGCACGATGGCGGGCGGCGTCTTTGGCGTGTAGGCTTGCGGCTCGCTGGCCTGCATGCGCTTGCGCTGCGCCAGGCCGTGGTAGATGGCCGCGAATTCGCCGAACTGGCGCGCAAAGCGCTCCAGCAGCTCGCTGGCCGTTTCGAAGTCGATCCGGTGCGGCGAGGCGGGCTTGCCGCTGCCCGCGTCCGATGCCGGTGCCGGTGCGAGGGCAATAGCGCTGCGGGCGGCTGCGATGGCGTCGGCCAGGGCGGTCTGCATTTCATCCAGCGCCGGGCCTTGCAGCGCTTCGCCATGCGCCAAGGCGGCCGCCAGCTGGGCCAGCAGCGGCTCGATCAGCGCCGGCACGGGCGAGGCGGCGTCCTGGCGCAGGCGGTGCGTGAGGCGGTGCAGCGTGTAGAAGGTGGTTAGCGCCGCCATGAAGGCGCTGTTGAAGGCATGCAGCTGGCGGGTGTGGGCGCGCGCGTGCGCGGCTTCGAAGAACGCGGCGGCGCGGCCCGACTCGAGCGCAGCGATGTCGGCCGCGAAGCGCAAATGCGCCAGCTCGGTTTCGGCTGGCGGCGCCTTGTGCTCCAGCACGTCGCGGCAGAAGTCCAGGAAGCGCAGGTAGCGCGCCTGCACCGTGCGCATCACCTGTGCGCTCTGGTGGCGCGGGAACAGCGCGTCATGCACGACGGTGGCGCAGATCACGCCCAGGCTCACCTCCACCACGCGCGTGACGGCCAGCGAGAACACCGCCGCCGGATGGTCCAGCGCCGGAATGGCGATCATGGCGGCGGTGTAGCCGGCCAATACGAAGCTGTAGGATTGCTGGTTGCGGTACATGGCCGCGCCGCAGGTGCAGGCCGCGATCCACAGCGCCAGGCCGATGAACATCAGCGGCGCCTGCTGCGGGAACACCGCCACCAGCAGCAGCGCGCTGGCGCAGCCCACCAGGGTGCCCAGCAGGCGGTAGAAGGCCTTTTCCAGCACCATGCCGCTGCTGGGCAGGGCCAGGATGAAGGTGGTGGTCATCGCCGTGTTGGGCGAATCGAGGCCGAGGCGGAAGGCCAGCCACAGCGCGGTGAAGGCCGCCAGCAGCGTCTTGACGACGAAGATCCAGCGTTCGCCCTCGCTGCCTGCCCAGTCCCGGACCAGCCCTGCCAGCCGCGCTGGCGTGTGTTGCAGTTTGTACGAGGCTGGGTCCGGGGTCATGTTTTCAGGTCAGGATCAACTGACGTTCTCTAAGTTTGCCAGCTGTCGCTTGAACAGCTGCTCCAGTATCTTGCGCTCGTCGGCGCTGTAGCCGTCGTAGGCGCGGGTAGTGCGAGCCCAGACCTCTGGCATCACCTGCTCGATCAGGGCGCGGCCGCTGTCGGTCAGCGAAATCATCACGCAGCGGCGGTCGCCGGGGCGGTTGCCGCGCGTGATCAGGCCCTGCGCCTCCAGGTCGTTGCACACCCGCGTCAGGTTGGCCGGCTTTTCCATGCAGGCTTCGCCCAGCGTGGAGGCGGTCGACGTTTCGTCGTCCGAACCGTACAGCACCGCCAGCACCATGTAGCTGGCGTCCACCAGGTCATACTTGCGCAAGGCCGCGTTGGTCAGGTCTTTCATGCGCTTCTGTACGTGGTACGTCAGCCGCATCAGCCGCATGGTCTCCTCCGGGAACTCCGGCATGCGTGCGTGGATGTTCTTCAGGCGCTTGTTTGTCGCATCAAAACTGCTCATTGCGCTCTCCTCTCCCTGTACGAAAGTAGTGATTGTACTATCGTTGTATCAAGGGAAATCTTGTTTCAGTCCTCCACCCAGCGCCGCCATCAGCGCGGCATAGCTATCGAGACGCCTGCTTTGCACTTGTATCATCTGCTGCTGCTCGGCCAGCAGGATCAGGCGCGCCTGTAAAACGCTGAGCGAGTCGGTCATGCCGGCACGGAAGGCGCGGTCGGCCAGCGCGTGCGCCTTGCTGGCCGAGGCCAGCGCCTTCTCGGCAAGTTTCTGCTGCTCGTCCACCGAGCGCGCCTGCGTGACGGCGTTGGCCACTTCGGCCAGCGCCTGCACCAGCGTGGCGTTGTACTGCTCCACGGCGATGTCGTACAGCGCGTTCTGGCTGCCCAGCTGGGCGCGCAGGCGGCCGCCTTCGAAGATCGGCAGGCTCACGGCCGGGGCCACGCCGCGCGTGGCGGAGTGCACGTCCAGCAGGCGGCTGAAGCCCAGCGCCTGGAAGCCGGCGAAGGCCACCAGGTTGATGTTGGGGTAGAAGTCGGCGCGCGCCACGCCGATGCGCCTGGCCGCCGCTTCCACGCGCCAGCGCTGGGCCGCCAGGTCGGGGCGGCGCGCCACCAGTTCGGCCGGCAGGGCGCTCGGCAGCACGGCGGCCTGGTTCAATGTCAGCACTGGCCGGGCGATGGTGTCGCCATCGCCCGGTCCCTGGCCGATCAGGGCTGCCAGCTGGTTGCGCAGCAGGGCGACGGATTCGGCCGCCTGTTCCCGCTCGCGCCGCCCGGCCGGCAGCGTTGTCTCTATCGTGGCCACGTCGATGTCGCTGGCCAGGCCGGCGTTGCGGCGGCGCCGCGTCAGTTCCAGGATCTGCTGGCGCTGCTGCAGGCTGGCGGCCACCGCGTCCTGCATGGCGAAGGCGTTGGCCAGCTGGATGTAGCTGTGCACGATGGCCGTTTCCAGGGCCAGCTTCACCATCTGCGATTCGGCGGCGGCCATTTGCGCGTCGTGCAGCGCGGCGGCCAGTGCGTCGCGGTTGCGGCCCCATAGGTCCAGGTCGTAGGACGCGGTGATGTTCACCGTGTTCTTGGTGGCGTAGTTGCCGGCCAGCGGCGCGGGCACGGTGCTGTGCGCGGAATACAGTTCGCGGTCGATCACGGCGCTGCCGTCCACGCGCGGCCTGGTGGCCGCTTCGGCCACGCCGGCCAGCGCCTGCGCCTGGCGCACGCGCGCCTGGCTGGCCTTGAGGCTGGGATTGCCTTCCAGCGCGCGCGCCAGCAGCCGGTCCAGCTGCGGATCGTTCAGCGCGCGCCACCAGGCTTGCTTCGGCCAGGCTGCTTGCGCCGCTGCGCCTTCCGCGGCCGCCGCCTGAATGGCGGCGCCTGCGTTCAGGTGCACCGGGTCCAGCTTGCGGGCCTGGGTCGGTGCGACCTTGCTCATGTCGGCGCAGGCGGCAAGCGCCAGTGCAAGGCTGAGCAGGGTAAGGCGGCGCGTGAAGGTCATCGGCGTGGGCGGGCTGGATTACTTGGCGATGTGCTTCCTGGTCTGGGCCACGTCCATGTCGGCTTCGGTTTCGACCAGGGTGCCGTTCTTGCGGGCTTCGATGACTTCGGCGATCACTTCGGCGCGGGTGCGGCCGGTGCTGCCCTGGGATTGCTTGGCGTCCGGCGCCGGTGCGGCGGTTTGGGCGGAAACGGTGCCTGCGGCGGCGATGAGGGCGAGAGCGGCGATAAGGGTCTTCATGATGGTTCTCCTGATTGAGTGAAATCAGTATATCAATGAATAGTACATTTGTGAAGTAAGTGTTTTCCACTAGGCATGGTGCGCGCCGCTCCGGCCGCTGCTTTGTTAGAGTGAAAGCATTCGCAATCAGGCCTATGGAGGCAATCATGACGGGCACCAGTACACTTGATCCTGACAATTTCCCGCAGGCACCCGACCGCACGCTGGGGCGCGGCCACGGCACCGGCGCGCTGGGGCCGAGCGACAGTTCGGATTCCGGCAGCGACGTGGCCGGCGGCACGGCCGGCCCGGAACTGGGCGACGCGGACCTGGACAGCGATACCGATTCGCGCGGCACCGGCGAGCGCGCCGAGGTGGGGCGCGAGTCGGTGGAGAAGGACGGCGCGGACATCAATGTGGACCACATTGAAACGGTTCCGCTGGCGGACCTGGAGGGGGATGAGGACAGCAGCGCCGGCGAAAGGCGCTAGAACCTGGGCTTAGGCTCAGCTGGCGGCGGACATCATGTCCGCCAGCCAGTCCACGAACACGCGCACGCGCGGCGACAGCTGGCGCTGGTGCGGATACATCACGGACACCGGCATCGCCGGCGGCCGCCACGCTCCCAGCACTTCGCGGAAGCTGCCGTCCCGCAGCTGCGTAGCCACGTGGTAGCGCGGCAGCTGGATCAGGCCGAGGTCATTGGTGCAGCACTGCACGTACGCTTCCGCGTTGCTGACCGAGACGGAGCCGGGCAGCGACACGCTGCGCGCCGCGCCGTCCACCACGAAATCAAACGGAAACTGCTTGCCGCTGGCGATGGAGTAGAAGTTCACCGCGCGGTGCCGGGCCAGCTCGTCCAGCGTGCGCGGCGTGCCATGCCGGTCCAGGTAGGCAGCGCTGGCGCAAGTGACCTGCTGCAGGCTGGCGACGCGGCGCGCCACCATGCTGGAGTCGCGCAGCTCGCCGCCGCGCAGCACGCAGTCCACGCCTTCGCGCACCAGGTCCACCAGGCGGTCGCCCATGCCGATTTCCAGTTCGATGTCCGGATAGCGGGCGAAGAATTCCGATAGCCGGGGCAGCACGAAGTGGCGCGCCAGCGTCCCTTGCAAATCCACCCGCAATTTCCCGCGCGGCAGCACGCCGCTGTTGCCGAAGCCGGCCTCGGTCTCCTCCACGTCCGCGAGGATGCGTACGCAGCGCTGGTAATAGGCCTGGCCGTCCAGCGTGGCGCTCACGTGGCGCGTGGTCCGCTGCAGCAGGCGCACGCCGAGGCGCGCCTCCAGCTGCTTGATGGTGTGGGTGGCGGTGGCGGCGGGCAGCTGCAGGTCGTCCGCCGCCCGGCTGAAGCTTTCCAGTTCCACGATGCGCGTAAACAGGCGCATGGCGTCGAGTCTGTCCATGATTATTGGTGAATATTGAATTGTGATACTGATTTTAGTGCATTTATTGATATGGGTGGTTAAGTGATACTGGCTTCACTGCAGCACTAATCAAGTCAACCCAAGGAGCCACACCATGCACACCATGAACACCAAGCAAAAACAAGTAGCCATCGTCACCGGCGCCTCGCGCGGCATCGGCGCCGCCATCGCCCAGCGGCTGGCGCGGGACGGTTACGCCGTCGTCGTCAACTACGCAGGCAACGCCGCCGAGGCGCAGGAGGTAGTCGGCGCCATCGAAGCGCAGGGCGGTGCGGCGCTGGCCGTGAAGGCGGACGTGTCCGATCCTGCCGCCGTGAAAGCCCTGTTCGACAGCGCGGCCGCGCGCTTCGGCCGGGTGGATGTGCTGGTGAACAATGCCGGCATCATGCCGCCGTCGCTGCCCACGCTGGCCGATACCGACGACCAGACCTTCGACCGCCTGTTCGCCGTCAACGTGAAAGGCACGTTCAACACGCTGCGCGAGGCGGCGACGCGGCTGGAACAGGGCGGGCGCATCGTGAACTTTTCGACCAGCATCGTCGGCCTCGGGCTGCCTGGCTACGCGGCGTACGGCGCCACCAAGGCTGCGGTGGAAGTGATGACCAACATCATGGCCAAGGAGCTGCGCGGCAAGAACATCAGCGTGAACGCCGTCGCGCCCGGCCCGACCGCCACCGAGCTGTTCCTGAACGGTAAATCGGAAGAAGCCATCCAGCGCATGTCCAGGATGGCGCCGCTGGAACGCCTGGGCACGCCGGACGACATCGCCGCCGCGGTCGCCTTCCTGGCCGGCCCGGACGGCGGATGGATCAATGGCCAGACCCTGCGCGCCAATGGCGGACTGGTCTGAGCACGTGTCCACGGATTGGGCTGAATTGGCCTGACCACTAATTAACCCTGACCCCATTTTCGGGGTACGTAGGAGAATTGAGATGAAGAAATCTATTGTGCTGGTGACTGGTGCCGGGACCGGCATTGGCCACTTGACCGTGAAGGCGCTGGCGCTGGCGGGGCATACGGTGTATGCGAGCATGCGCGATGTGCAGGGGCGCAATGCGTCCAGGGTGCGGGAGCTGCGGGACTGGGCTTTCGCCAGTGGCGCGGATGTGCGCGCCGTGGAGCTGGACGTGCTGTCGCAGCGCTCGGCCGATGCGGCCGTGGCCACCATCGTGGCGGAGCGCGGCAGGCTGGATGTGGTGGTGCATAACGCGGGCCACCTGGTGATCGGGCCGGCCGAGGCGTTTTCGCCGGAGGAGATCGCGGCGGTCTTCGATACCAATTTCCTCGGCACCCAGCGCGTGAACAGGGCGGTGCTGCCGGTGATGCGCGCGCAGCAGTCCGGCCTGCTGCTGTGGGTGAGCAGCACGACGGCGCGCGGCGGCTTCCCGCCCTTCCTGGGGCCGTACGCGGCGGCCAAGGCGGCCATGGATTCGATGGCGGTAAGCATGGCTTTCGAGCTGGCGCGCTTCAATATCGAGACGTCCATCGTGGTGCCGGGCGCGTTCACGGCGGGCACCGAGCATTTCCCGAAGGCGGGCCGCGCGGCCGACGCGGCGACCATCGCCGCTTATGCACGCTACGACGGCCTGCTGGACCAAGTGGCGGCGCGGCTGGCGCAGCTGTCGCCGCCGGAGTCCGATCCGGCGGCGGTGGGGGCGGAGATTGCGCGCATCGTCGGCCTGCCGCACGGCGCGCGCCCGTTCCGCTCGGTGGTGGACTTTATCGACGATGGCGCGGCGGCGGTGACGGAGGTGGCGGAACGGGTGCGCATCGAGTTCGCCCAGCGCATCGGCATCGCGGACTTGCTGCAGCCGGGGGTGTAAATTGATTCATACTGTACCAAAGTACAAGATACAATCCTGCCCCGTGGCGCTAGCATCGCTGGCATAGGGAAAAGTCCGGGGCGGGATGATGGGCATGG
This sequence comes from Pseudoduganella sp. UC29_71, assembly GCF_042693265.1. Lineage (NCBI taxonomy): Bacteria > Pseudomonadati > Pseudomonadota > Betaproteobacteria > Burkholderiales > Oxalobacteraceae > Pseudoduganella > Pseudoduganella sp. UC29_71. The sequence goes on from NZ_CP170549.1 coordinate 808,051, forward strand.
TGGCTAACTTGGCGGATCGCTGCAGGCAGGCGGCGCGGCGTTTCGCTGCGCTGCTGGCGGACGTCTGCGTGCCGCGCGCGCTGCTGCGGCGCATCGCGTCGCGCCGGGTGTCGATTGCGCTGATCGTGAGTCTGGCACTGGCGGCGCTGGTGACGGTGGTGCTGGTGGCCTTTGCGGTGCTGTCGTATAACCAGGAGCGCGACGAGCGCTGGCGCAGCCTGCACCGCGAGCTCGATGCCAGCGCCGACCAGCTAACCGCGGCCATCGCGCTGCCGGCCTGGAACTTCGATGACCGCCAGATCGTCGCCATCGTGCAGGCCAGCCTGAATAACCGCGACCTGTATGGCTGCACCGTCACCCTCAGCAACAGGATGCAGTTCGTCTTCCTGCGCAATGCGCAAGGCGTGCTGGAGCAGGTGGCGCAGCCGCCGGACATTCCGGCCTTGCGCACGGCGGAGCGGCAGATCCTCGTGGCGGGCCGGGAGATCGGCGTCGTGAAGATGTATGTCACGCCGCAGTATGTGCTGCAGACCTTGCGCGAGCGCCGCATCGCGCTCGCTTTCGCCATCGTGGCGCTGGACGTGACGCTGGTGCTGGGCGTGTATCTGCTGCTGTGGTATCTGATGCTCAAACCGCTCAAGTCGGTGGGCCAGTACGCGGCCAGCGTGAAGGCCGGCGGCACCGGCGAGGGGCCGCACCAGTCGCTGTTCCTGGGCGAGCTGAAGACGCTGAACGAATCCATCCTGGAGATGGTGGCGCTGCTGGACCAGCGCTACAGCGCCATGCAGGCCAGCGAGGAGCGCCTGGCCATCGCCACCGACGCGGCCCATATCGGCATCTGGGACTGGGACGTGGAGACCAACCAGCTGCTTTGGGACCGCGAAATGCACCGCCAGTACGGCGTGCCGCAGGGCGGTTTCGACAGCACGCTGGCCAGCTGGGAAGCGACCCTGCTGCCGGAAGACCTGGAGCGCGTGAACCGCCTGGTGGCCGAGGTGCAGCGCGGCGAGCGCCAATACAACACCGAGTTCCGCATCCGCTGGCCGGACGGCCAGCTGCGTCACATCAAGTCGGCCGGCAAGGCCTTCCGCGACGCCGGCGGCGCGCTGCGGCGCCTGGTGGGCGTGAACTACGACATCACGGACATCAAGCAGGCCGAGGAAGAACTGCGGCGCCACCGCAACCACCTGGAGGAGCTGGTGGCCGAGCGCACCGAGGCGCTGTCGGTGGCGGTGACCGAGGCCAAGGCGGCCAACCGCGCCAAGAGCGTGTTCCTGGCCACCATGAGCCACGAGCTGCGCACGCCGCTGCATTCGGTGATCGGCTTCTCGCGCCTGCTGGCTGATTCGCAGTCCATGACGGACGAGGAGAAGCGCAACCTGGGCGTGATCAACCGCTCGGGCCAGCATTTGCTCACGCTGATTAACGACTTGCTGGAGCTGTCGAAGATCGAGGCCGGCCGCATCACCTTGCAGTCCACGGTGGTGGCGGTGGAGGGCGTGCTGCGCGAAGTGATGGACATGCTGGGCGCGCGCGCCCGCCAGGCCGGCCTGCACATGACGCTGGACTGCCATGGCCTGCCGGCGGCGGTGCAGATGGACGGGGCGCGGCTGCGCCAGGTGCTGCTCAACCTGGTCTCGAACGCGGTGAAGTTTGCGCAGCAGGGCAGCGTAATGCTGATCGCGCGCGCCGAGCCGCTGGAGGGCGGGCGGCACCGGCTGTCGTTCTCGGTGCGCGACACCGGCAAGGGCATCGCCAAGGCCGACCAGCAGCGCATCTTCGAGCCTTTCGTCCAGACCGACAACACCGGCGCGCAGGAAGGCACCGGCCTGGGGCTGACCATCTCGCGCGAATTCGTGCGCATGATGGGCGGTTCGCTGGAGGTGGAGTCGGAACTGGGGCGGGGTGCGGAGTTCCGCTTCACGCTGGAGGTGCAGGGGGCGGACTGCGTGCCGGGCGAGGCGCTGAGCGTGGTGGAGGCGCTGGAGGCGTCGCAGCGCGGGCGCCGCATCCTGGTGGTGGACGACAACGAGGACAGCCGCCATCTGATCGACAGCCTGCTGTCTCCGCTGGGTTTCCAGGTGGAGCTGGCCGCCGATGGCGCCGCCGGGCTGGCGGCGCTGCGGCGCGCGCAGCCGGCGCTGGTGTTCATGGACTGGCGCATGCCGGGCCTGGACGGGATCACGGTGATACGGCAGCTGCGCGCCGAGCCGGCGCTGGCGCAGCCGCGCGTGGTGATGATGACGGCGCACGCCTTCGAGGAGGAGCGGCGCGAGGCGCTGGATGCCGGGGCCGACGAATTCATGTGCAAGCCTATCGAGCAGGATAAGCTGTTCCAGGTGCTGGAGCAGCAGCTGGGGGTGCGCTTCCGGCGCCGCCAGCGGCTGCCGTCGGTGCAGCGCGCGCCGCTGACCGAGGCGCGCCTGGCGCTGCTGCCTTACGAGGTGCTGATGGCCATGCGCGAGGCGCTGCACCTGCTGTATCCGGCGCGCGCGCTGCAGCTGCTTGAGGCCTTCCGCGCCGACCATGGCGACACCGTGCTGGCGGTGGAGGCGATGCTGGAACAGCACCAGTATCCGCAGCTGTGCAGCATGATCGAGGCGGTGTGCGCGGAGCAGGCCGGCTGAGGTCCTGGCGGCTACGTCTTGTGGCTGGACGAGCCGGCCCACAGGTTGACCTGGCCTTCCTGCGCCTGCAGGTCGATGGCGCACAATTCGTCCTGCGTGAAGGCCAGGTTCTTCAGCGCCGCCACGTTTTCGCGGATCTGCGCGCTATTGCTGGCGCCGATCAGCGTGGAGGTCACGCGCGGGTCGCGCAGCACCCAGGCCAGCGCCATCTGCGCCAGCGTCTGGCCGCGCTGCCTGGCGATCTCGTTCAGGCCGCGCACCCGTTCCAGGTTCTCGCTGCTCAGGTGGGCTTGCTGCAGCGAGCCGCCGCCGGGGCGGTTCACGCGCGCCTCCTGCGGGATGCCGTTCAGGTATTTGTCCGACAGGATGCCTTGCGCCAGCGCCGTGAAGGTGATGCAGCCTATGCCTTCCCTGCCCAGCGTGTCGAGCAGGCCTTCGGTTTCGATCCAGCGGTTGAGCATATTGTAGGATGGCTGGTGGATCAAACAGGGCACTTTCCAGTCGGCCAGCAGGCGCGCCGCGACGGCGGTCTTTTCGGCCGAGTAGGACGATACGCCCACGTACAGCGCCTTGCCCTGGTGGACCGCGTGGGCCAGCGCGGCCATGGTTTCTTCCAGCGGCGTGTCCGGGTCGTAGCGGTGCGAATAGAAGATGTCCACGTACTCCAAGCCCATGCGCCGCAGGCTCTGGTCCAGGCTGGCCAGCACGTATTTGCGCGAGCCGCCGCCCTGGCCGTAGGGACCGGGCCACATGTCCCAGCCGGCCTTGGTGGAGATGATCAGTTCGTCGCGGTAGGGGCGGAAGTCTTCCTTGAAGATGTGGCCGAAATTGGTTTCGGCGCTGCCGTACGGCGGGCCGTAGTTGTTGGCCAGGTCGAAGTGGTTGATGCCCAGGTCGAAGGCGGTGCGCAGCATGTCGCGCTGCGAGGCGAGGGTGCTGGTGTCGCCGAAGTTGTGCCACAGGCCGAGCGACATGGCCGGCAGTTTCAGGCCGCTGCGCCCGCAGCGGCGGTACTGCATTTCCTCGTAGCGGTGGCGGGATGCGTGGTAGGTCATGCTGGTCTCCTTGCTGGGTGTCCGTTCGCAAGTCGATGATAGCGTAATCATGTGGCGCGCGCATGACCGTCCGTCGGCGCTGCCGTCGATTCGTCGCATGCCTGGTGCGCAGGGGCGCGTGGCGCCGCTGCCGCACCGGCTGCTGCTGGTGACGATATCCGGCGTGCTGACCGGGTGCGAGTCCGATCCCGGCTGAAATCGGAACACCGCATTATCAAGACGCTGCAGCAAGGCTGATGGGGCCGGCCCGGGTTCCGGGGTTCGGTTAGAATGGTTGCCCAATTTGAACCATTTGGGGCGGTGCCGGCATGGAGATCAGGAACACGCAGATGGCTGCGCTGGAAAAGGCGGGGTTGAAGCAGTTTGCCGTCGAGTTGCAGCAAACGCTGCGCGCCGAGGCACCCCGCATGTCGGCCCGGCTGGATGACCAGGCGCTGGCGCAGTTTTGCGCCGACACTGTCTCGTATAGCGTCCAGCATGGGCTGGCAAAGAAAAAGCATATCGCGCAGATGGCGCTGTGCTTCCTGAAGCTGGGGGGTGGATTTCGTCCAGGCCCAGCCGCCGGGCTGGGTCTCGCAGCCGCGCGAGGCCGGCAGCATGTCCGATGACGACGAGTGGCTTGTATACGTGCGCAATGGCAGCCGGGTCAAACTGAGCGCGGACTGACAGGACATGTACGCCAAGATCATCGTTAAGGATGTCCCGACGCTGAAAGATGTCGAGTTCTACGCCGACCTGCCGGCTGGCTTTATCGAGCCGGCCATAGGGCGAGCCCTGGATGAGGCATTCTCCGCCAAGCTGCTTGGCGAGCTGCGGTTTTCGAGGGTGCTCAAGGTGCTGCTGCACCGCGACAGTTCCTCCTCCGGCGCCACCGTCCCCCTGATCGGCGAAGATCTTATCCCCGACGGCTATTACGTCACCGTGCCTACCTTCGAAGTGCTGTGCGACTGGCCGGCCGACGACGATGACGAATTCGAGCGCGCTTTCGACCGGATGGGCGTGCTGTTCGGCGAGAGCACGGTCAAGCCGATATTGGCTTGTCCGCTGACGCGGCACGTGCCAAAAGGTCCGCCACCGGGCAGCGCGCCTGAGCGTGCCTCATCGGCTACGGCACCGCTGGAGCCGGCCGATGCGCCGCCAAAGCGTCTGAAAGTCTATTTCTCATCGGCAGTGCACGAAGAGTACCGCGGCGGCGATGCGGACTTCATGAAGTCAATGGTAGATGGCCTGAGCGCACTCGGCGTGGAGGCGGTGCGCCTGGCGAATTCGATGATGCCGATGGGCGACGAGCAAAGAGCCCAGCTCCGCGAAGGCAGGCTGGTGACGCTGGATTACTACGCCGCGCTGACGGAGGAACAACGCCAATTCAAGGAAACCAATTTGGCGGTGCAGATCGAAGCCGCCATCGTCTGCATGCTCAAGTTCTTCGCCGGCGAGATGCACGACAATCCGGATATTCTGCCCATCCTGCACATCCAGTCCCGCCTGCCCAGCAGCGGCAGCGCATTTGTCACGGCGGAGACGATACGGAGGTTCAGGGACGCCGGGATTTCGGTGTTTGTGACGGTGCATGAATGGCTGTACAACAAGAAGCACATACCGACCCGGGCCGAGGCCATCACTGTGCCGACACAGGCCATCTGCGAAGCTGCGCATGGCGCGATTTTTGTCAACGACCTTGATCAGCGCGATGCGGCGGTGGCGGAATCGACCTTTATCCCGATTCCGATTACCGTTGCCTTTGAAAATATCGACGTGGAGGCCGTTCTGGCACGCCCTAGCCGGGTGCTGATGTTCGGCATGCTGCGTCCCGGCAAAGGCTTCGAGCGTGCCGCCGATCTCGGTGGCGCGCTGCAGACGAGATATCTGCGCGACTACCACGCAGGCTCCCCTGGACACGAACAGCGCTGGGCGGTGTGGGTGGTAGGCAAGCTGACAGGAATCTTCAAGGAGTTTGAAGCGCTGGTAAGGAACGTGTTCAGGGATGAAATTTACAAGACGGTGTTTGCCGAGACGGAATGGCTGAAGAAGCTCGATATCGCCGCGAATGGCAACGACGACGCGTTCAACAGCGCTGTCAGCGAAAAATTGCGCGCCTGCGAGGAGTTGCGGGCGGCCTGTTACGCCAGGCACCGCCTGGACAACCCCCGCCCGCTGAGCGAGATCAAGGACGACCAGGCGCGCCTGGGCGTGCGGCCGGGACTGGGAAAACCAACCCAAACGCTGTTGAAGGACCGCGATAAGCGCGCCATAGGAGAACAATTGGCGGCGGCGCAGAAGCAGTATTTTGCAGCGCGCGCAGGACCGGACCGGTTTACATTCGCCGTTGACGACCCTGAGTACCAGAAGCTTCTGACGGAAGAGCAGCGCAGGCTCGCTCCGCAATACGCTGAACTGCTAGTCCAGCGCGCGTGGGGGGCGAAACGCGACCACCTTTTAGCCGAAGAGAGTCGATGGGACAACCTGCCGCTGCCCGTGTTCTTTAAATTGAATCTGGATGAACCGGAGCTGGTGGAGACCTTCAAGCAGTGCAAGTATGTCTACAAGCCGGACGATAAGGGCATGGCGGACAACGCCTCTGCGATGATTTCGCCGATGGCTAACGGCTGCATACTGTTCACCAGCTGGGGCGCCGTGACGCCTGCCGAGTTCAAGTCCGGGGCGTCGGGGCTGCCCCGGATAGAGGCGCCGGAGCGCTTCAAGCTGGACTTTGAAAGCCGCTATGCGAAGTCCATCGTGTTGAGCGGCGCCGAGGGCGCGCCGATGACTCCCGACAGCGTTATTGAATCGATCAACGCCCGTGAGGGGGACGATAACGCGAGCAACAGGGCTACGCTGGAAAGTCTCAAGCATCTGACCGAGCACCGCTATCTGCCGATCATGGTCGCTGCGCGCCATGTGATTTATTACCGGCGCAGAATTTTTGGCACGCCGCGTACGATTCTAATTCCAAAAGAAGAACATCACTAGGCGGGGGGGGGCCGGCCAGGTAGGGCCGGCGCCCCCGGCGCTTAGTTGTACAGCACGCCCGGCAGCCACAGGCCGATGGCGGGGAACATGTACAGCAGGATCACGCCCAGGATCTGCAGCCCCATGAATGGCATCATGCCGAGGAAGATCTGGTTCAGCGTGACGTGCGGCGGCGCCACGCCTTTCAGGTAGAAGGCCGACATCGCCACCGGCGGCGACAGGAAGGCCGTCTGCAGGTTCATCGCCACCAGCAGGCCGAAGAACAGCGGGTCGATGTTGAAGTGGGCCAGCAGCGGTATGAAGATGGGCATGAAGATCACGATGATCTCGGTCCACTCCAGCGGCCAGCCGAGCAGGAAAATGATCACCTGGGCCAGCAGCATGAACTGCACCGGCGTCAGCTCCATGCCCAGCACCCAGTTGTTGATCAGTTCCTGCCCGCCCAGCAGCGCGAAGGCCGCCGAGAAGATGCTGGAACCGACGAACAGCCAGCACACCATGGCGCTGGTCTTGGCCGTCAGGTGGGCCGATTCGCGCAGCATGCCGATGTTGAAGCGCCGGTAGGCGATGGCCAGCAGCATGCCGCCGAACGCGCCCATGGCCGCCGCCTCGGTGGGCGTGGCGAAGCCGAAGACGATGCTGCCCAGTACCGCCAGGATCATGAAGGCCAGCGGGAACAGGGAGCCCATCAGCATTTTCAGGATCTCCAGGCGGGCAAAGGAGAAGTAGGCGTAGAACAGCAGCAGCGCCAGCGCCCCGACACCCAGCGCGATCCAGAAGCCCGTGGGCGCGGGCTTGGCAGGCTGGCCCGCGGCAGCTCCGCTGGCCGCCGCACTCTTGCCCGTGGCGTCGGCGGGGACGGGCGTTCCGCCAGGCGCCGTGGTCGTGCCGGTTGCCGCCGCGGGAGGCTGCCCGGCCCGGTCCGCCCCGGCCGGCGTATTGGCCGCGCTGCCGAGCGGCTGCGGCGTCTCCGCGCCGGGCGGTTCGGCCAGGTCGTTGCTGGCCGGCGGTTCTTCCAGCCCGCCTTCGGGCGGCGGCTCTGCCAGGCCGCCGGCATCGCTGGCGGACGCGTTCAAGTCTTGCGTGCTGCCCAGTTCCACCAGCTCGCTGGGCGCGGCATCGGGCGCCGTCACGACGCGGTAGCCCACCCCCATGAAGGCGGCGAAGGCCAGCGCGGGCAGCAGGGCGATGAACATCTGCTGCAGCAAGGTGCGCTTGCTCACGCCGGCCGGCGCCGGGCCGGATTGCGACAGCGCCCCGGCCAGTCCCGCCAGCGCCGTGCCGCGCCCGCCCGCCGAGAGGGCCCGCGCGAACGGCGGCAGCTCCACGCGGCGCTCCTCGGCCGACAGCGGCGGCGCGGCGCTGGGTTTGAGCTTGGCCACCAGCATCACGTAGCCGACGTACAGCACGGCCAGCATAATGCCCGGGAACAGCGCGCCCGCGTACAGCTTGACCACCGACACCCCCGCCGTGGCGCCGTAGACGATCAGCAGCACCGACGGCGGAATCAAAATGCCGAGGCAGCCGCCGGCCGTAATCGACCCCGCCGACAACCGCGTGCTGTAGCCCGCCTTCAGCATGGCCGGCAGGGCCAGCAATCCCATCAGCGTGACCACCGCGCCGACGATGCCGGTGGCCGTGGCAAAGATGGCGCAGGTGACGATGGTGGCCACCGCCAGCGATCCCGGCACCCGCGCCATGGCTATGTGCAGGCTTTTGAACAGCTTCTCGATCAGGTTGGCGCGCTCCACCAGGTAGCCCATGAAGACGAACAGCGGAATCGAAATGAGCACGTCGTTCGCCATCACCGAGTAGGCGCGCTGCACCATCAGGTCCAGCGTCAGCTGGATGGCCTGGCTGGGATCGCGGCTGTGGAAGGCGTACCAGGCGAACAGCACCCCCATGCCCATCAGCGTGAACGCGGTGGGGAAGCCCAGCATGATGGCCACCACCACCAGGGCCAGCATCAGCAGGCCGACGTGGCCATTGGTCATGTCGGCCGGCGCCGGCAGCAGCGCGAACAGCGCGACGACGATGGCGAGCAGCATGGACAAGCCGAACCAGATTTCTTTCCTCATCGCTGCTCTCCCAGGTCTTCGCTGTGCACCATTTCCTTGAGCTTGTCGACGTCCACTTCCTCGACGTCCGGTTCGCGCGAGGGCCAGGCGCCGTCGCGCAGGCACAGCACGCAGCGCACGATTTCCACCAGGCCTTGCAGCAGCAACAGCACGCCCGACACCGGGATCACCATCTTGAAGGGATACAGCGGCGGACCGTTGGCGGTCAGCGTGGAATGCTCATTGATGGCCAGCGATTCGGCCGCGTAGGTATAGCCGGCCCAGACCAGCGCCACCACGCCGGGGATGAAGAACACGATATACAGCAGCAGGTCCAGCCCGGCCTGCAGGCGCGGCGGGAAGAAGCTGTACAGCACGTCCCCGCGCACGTGGCCGTTCTTGGCCAGGGTGTAGGCGCCCGCCATCATGAAGGCCGCGCCATACATCATGATCATCAGGTCGAAGGCCCAGGGGTTCGGACGGTTCAGCGCGTAGCGCGCGAACACTTCCCATGAGATGAGGAAGGTGAGGGCGACGATCAGCCAGGAAAACGCCTGGCCGATCCAGCTGCTCACGCGGTCGATGAAAAACAATACGTTCTGCATGCGGGAACTCCGGAACAAGGTGTGGGCCGGCGCGCGGGTGCGCGCCGGATGCAGCCGGTCCCGGCGTCAGGCCTTCTTGCCGAAGTAGTGGTTGTACGCCATGCGGCGCGGGTTGTTGGTGTCCATGTCCCACTTCATGGCGCGCGCCGCGAAGGCGCGCTGCGACTTCTCCACTTCGCGGAACAACGGATTGTCGGCGCCCTTCTTCGCCACCACCTCGTCCCATACCTTCAGCTGTTCCTGCAGCAGCGTGTCCGGCGTCTTGTAGAACTTCACGCCGTCTTTCGACTGCAGCTCGCCGTAATCCTTGGAGTAGCGGTCGATGGCCTTCCACGACATGTCGGCCGACGCCGCCTCGACGGCGTTGTCGATGATGGCCTTCATCTTCGCCGGCAGGGCGTCGTACTTGGTCTTGTTGAAGGTGATCTCGAACTGCTCCGAGCTTTGGTGGAAGCTTTGCAGCATGCAGACCTTGGAAACGTCCGGGAAGCCCAGCAGGCGGTCCGAGGTGGCGTTGTTGAACTCCGCGCCGTCCAGCAGCCCGCGGTCCATGGCGGGCACGATCTCGCCGCCCGGCAGCGCGTTGACCGCCGCGCCCATGGCGGTGAACAGGTCGATGGCCAGGCCGTTGGTGCGGAACTTCAGGCCTTTCAGGTCTTCCTTCTTGGTGATGGGCTTCTTGAACCAGCCCAGCGGCTGGGTCGGCATGGGGCCGGTGAGGAAGGACACCACGTTGGCGCCGATGGACGAGTACAGCTTGACCAGCAGCTCCTTGCCGCCGCCGTATTTATGCCAGGCCAGCACCATGTTCGCATCCATGCCGAACACCGGGCCGGAAGTCCACAGGGCGATGGCGCTCTGCTTGCCGTAGTTGTAGCCCATCACGCCGTGGCCGCCGTCCAGCGTGCCTTTCGACACCGCGTCCAGCAGGCCGAAGGCGGGCACCACCGAGCCGGCCGGCAGCACTTCGATTTTCAGTTCGCCGCCGGTCATGTCGTTGACCTTCTTGGCGAAGTCGCCCGCGTATTCGTGGAAGATGTCCTTGCTCGGCCAGGTGCTCTGGAAGCGCAGCTGGGTGGGCGCCTGGGCGGTGGCGATCATGGGCAGCGCGAGCGCGGCGCCTGCGGTGCCGGCGGCGGCGCTGCCCAGGAACTTGCGGCGGGTGCTGAGGGACTGCTTGGCTGCGGTGTCGATCTTCTTCATCGTGTGTCTCCTGTTGTAGTTTTGTACATGGAACAAAGCGATAAGTCCTGATGCGATTGCAAAAGCGGAACGGGCGGGCTACCTCCTGTCTGGTAAGTCACTAGTGACTGAAATGCAAGAATGTTCCAGCTTGCTTACAGATTGCTTACATGGGGCTTACAACTTGCGCGGGAGGGCGAAGTCGCCGCCTTGCCGGCGCTGCCGGCCGCGCACGCCAGGATAAGCAAGCCGGAATTTTCATGGGCCTGAAAGTAAAAAACCTGCGCCGGGGCACAGGTTTTTTGAGGTGCGACCGCTTGCGCTGGGCTTAAGCGAAGTTGGCGGCCGCGAAGTCCCAGTTCACCACGTTGAAGAAGTTTTCAACATACTTCGGACGCAGGTTGCGGGTGTCGATGTAGTAAGCGTGTTCCCACAGGTCGCAGGTCAGCAGCGCTTTGTTTTCGGTGGTCAGCGGGGTGGCGGCGTTGGAGGTGTTGACGATGTCCACGGTGCCGTCCGGCTTTTTCACCAGCCAGGTCCAGCTCGAACCGAAGTTGCCTACGCACGACTTGGTGAACTCTTCCTTGAACTTGGCGAACGAACCCCATTTCGCGTTGATCGCGTCTGCCAGCGCGCCGGTCGGCTCGCCGCCGCCGTTTGGCTTCAGGCCGTTCCAGTAGAAGGTGTGGTTCCATACCTGGGCCGAGTTGTTGAAGATGCCACCGGAGGACTTCTTGATGATCTCTTCCAGCGACAGGGCTTCGAATTCGGTGCCCTTGATCAGGTTGTTCAGGTTGGTCACATACGCTTGGTGGTGCTTACCGTAGTGGTATTCCAGCGTTTCTTGCGAGATGTGCGGAGCCAGGGCGTCCATTGCATACGGCAGAGGTGGCAGGGTATGTTCCATGTGTCTATCCTTTTAGTTAAGTCTGAAAAGTCATTTTTGCTGAAACGACCATCATTGTAATCCTTAGTACGCCAAGCCGCAGAATTGTCCCCGGACCGTGTGGGGGCAAGCGCGGCGGCCCGGGTCAGCGCCGGCGCGTGGTTTCCCGCACCACCAGCTCCAGCGGCGGCACCTGCGCCTTGACCGGCTCGCCGTGGATCAGCCGCAGCAGCGCGTTGGTGGCCACCAGCCCCATGTCGTATAGCGGCTGGCGTATGGTCGTTAGCGGTGGCGTGGTATAGGAAGAGCCGGGCAAATCGTCGAAACCGACCAGCGACACGTCGTCCGGCACGCGGATGCCCTTGCGGTACAGGCACAGGCGCACGCCGTAGGCGCTCTGGTCGTTGGCGGCAAACACGGCCGTGAACTGCTGGCCGGTGTCGAACAGGTGGTTGACGGCCAGCAGGCCGCTGTTTTCGTGGAAATTACCCTCGACCATCAGCTTGGGATCGATCTCGATGCCGGCCTCGCTGAGCGCGCGGCGGTAGCCGGCGGCGCGTTCCTCGGCGTCGATATTGTCGGCCGGGCCGGACACGAAGGCGATGCGCCGGTGGCCCAGCTCGATCAGGTGGCGCACCGCCATCCACGCGCCGTGCTCGTTGTCCTGCTTGAAACCCAGCGCCGTCGGCGTGTTCAGCGAGCGGCCGGTGGAGACGATGGGGCGCTGGCCGGAGAACTGCAGCACGGTCTCGTCCGACATGCGGCCAGACAGCAGGATGATGCCGTCCACCTTGCGCGCCAGCAGCAGGCGGATGCGGTCCGCTTCCTCTTCCGCGTTCCAGTGGCCGGACACGATCACCGAGGCGTAGCCGGTGTCTTTCAGGCCGTCGTCCACGCCGCGCAGGGTTTCGTCGAAGTAGGGCGAGGAAATATCCTGCACCACGATGCCGATGGTTTGCGAGCGGCCGCGCTTGAGGCCCTGCGCCATCAGGTTGGGCGCGAACTTGGTGCGGGCAATGGCGGCCATGACGGCCTGGCGCTTGTCGTCCGACACCTTGGCGGTGCCGTTCAGGATGCGCGACACGGTGCTGGGCGACACCCCGGCTTCGCGCGCGACGTCCAGCAAAGTCGAGGGGGTGGTGTGATCGTCGTCGCTCAAGGTCGGTCCTGTCGTTGTTTTTTGAAATCCTTTTCAGGGCCAGCATAGCACAGTTTTTTACCGCTTCCCGCTGGGGCGGGGCCGTTTCACAGGCAAAAAAACGCACAGTTGTTCAAAATATTATGATTGACTTCGATTTTCAGCCGGTGTTAAATGCACACATTCTTTGAAAACGTTTTCAAGCGATCGCAACCCATGACCAAACCTGACGCAGTTCCGGCAACCGTGCCTGCCTTCCCCCCGGCCTTCACCTGGGGCGTGGCCACCAGCGCCTACCAGATCGAAGGCGGCGCCACCGCCGACGGCCGCGGCCCGTCCATCTGGGACACCTTTACCCATACGCCCGGCAAGATCACCGACGCCAGCAGCGGCGACGTGGCCTGCGACCACTACCACCGCTACGGGGAAGACGTGGACATCATCGCCTCCCTGAATGTGGACGCCTACCGCTTCTCCATCGCCTGGCCGCGCGTGCAGCCCGACGGCAGCGGCGCCTGGAACGAAGCCGGCTTCGATTTCTACTCGCGCCTGCTGGACAAGCTGGCAGAGAAAAACATCGCCGCCCACGTCACGCTGTACCACTGGGATTTGCCGCAAGCCCTTGAAGAAAAAGGCGGCTGGCTGAACCGAGACACCGCCAAACACTTCGCCGCCTACGCCGCCGAAGTGGCGCGCCGCTTCGGCAACCGCGTGGCCACCATCGCCACCCATAACGAGCCCTGGTGCACCGCCAACCTGGGCTACGGCACCGGCCAGTTCGCCCCCGGCATCGCCAACCCGGCCGCCGCCGTCAGCGCCTCGCACCAGCTGCTGCTGTCGCACGGCCTGGCCATGCAAGCGATGCGCGCGCAGAACGTGTCGGCCAAGCTGGGCATCGTGCTGAACCAGTGGACCGCCGACCCGGCCACCGACTCGGCCGCCGACATCAAGGCCGCCGAAGTGGAGTGGGCGCGCTCGGTGGAATGGTTCATGGACCCGATTTTCAAGGGCAGCTACCCGCAGCTGGCGCTGGACAATATCGACTGCTCTTTGCTGTCCATTCATGAAAACGATTTCAAGGATATCCGGCAGCCGATCGACTTCCTGGGCGTGAATTACTACTTCCGCGCCTATGTCAGCACCGAGAATCCGCCGCGCAAGCCGCCGTGCGATCTGGGCGTGACCGACATGGGCTGGGAGGTCTACCCGCAAGGCCTGACCGAGCTGCTGGTGAAGCTGCACGGCCAATACCAGCTGCCGCCGGTCTACATCACCGAGAACGGCATGGCCGTGCCGGACCGCGAGGAGGGCGGCCGCGTGCAGGACCAGCCGCGCATCGACTACCTGAAGATGCACCTGGCCGCGCTGCACGACGCCATGGACGCGGGCGTGAACGTGCAGGGCTACTTCTACTGGAGCCTGCTCGACAACTTCGAATGGAATTCCGGCTACCTGCGCCGTTTCGGCCTGGTGCACGTGGACTACGACACCCAGCAGCGCACCCTGAAAGACAGCGCCCACTGGTACCGCAACTTCATCAAGGAGCAATGACATGAATTCGAGCTGAAGTCAGCTGGAGTGCGGTAGTAGCCGGTAGAGCTATGCAACACCAATTAATTAACGGACTATAGAGGAATGACAATGAAAAATTCGCACACCAAAGCGATGTGGAAACTCGCGCCACTCGCCCTTCTGACCGCCAACGCCTTCGCGCAAGAAGGCGCCGCCGCTGCGGGCAACCCCGCCATGCCGGCCGCCGCTGCCGCTCCCGTGGAAGCCGCCGCGCCAGCGCGCAACGGCGAGATGGAAAAGATCATCGTTACCGCCACCCGCCGCAACACCTTTGTGCAGGAAACCCCGCTGGCGATCACCGCCTACAACCAGGACACGCTGGCCAACAACCAGGTGAAAGACCTGGCCTCGCTCACCACCATGGTGCCCAGCCTGGTGGTGGAACAGCACGGCGACTCGGGCGGCGTGCACGTCTACATGCGCGGCGTCGGTTCCGCCAACCACACCGAACTGGGCGACCCTGCCGTGGCCTTCTACATCGACGGCATCTACTCGCCGCGTCCGCAGGGCGCCACCGCGCTGATGTACGACCTGTCCCACGTCGAGGTGGCGCGCGGCCCGCAAGGCACGCTGAACGGCCGTAACTCCACCGCCGGCGCGGTCAACCTGGTGTCGGGCGCGCCCAGCACCGAGAAGGTGTTCGGCTCGGCCGGCATGACCATCGGCGACTACCACCGCCTGCAAACGCAAGGCATGATCAACATCCCGCTGGCCGACGACATCGCGCTGCGCATCGCCGCCATCAAGGACAGCCATGACGGCACCGTGGACTTCCGCAAGGGCTCCAACGTGCTGCCCGGCGCGAAGAAATACGGCGCCGAAGACAAGATGGGCGCGCGCGCCTCGCTGCTGTGGCGCTTCACGCCCGAGCTGAAGGCTACCGTCATCGCCGACTACTACAAGGACCAGGGCGCCGGCAACGTCTACCTGGCGGCCGAGCCGGCAGCCGGCACCGAACTGCGCTCCGCGCTGATCGACAGTCCCGGCTCGCTCGACCAGTCCATCACCACCTTCAAGGGCAAGCTCAATTACCATCCGAGCGATGCGCTGGACCTGACCTACCTGGGCAGCTGGAGCCGCTACAAGCGCGCCAACGTGAACGACGCCGACGCGGGTCTGTTCCCCGGCTTCAAATCCGAGAACCGCACCGAGTGGGCCAAGTTCGACAGCTACTCGCACGAACTGCAGGCGCGCTCGGACAACGACGCGCCGTTCCAGTGGGTGGGCGGCCTGTTCCTGTTCGGCGAGAAGAACAAGGTCCGCTTCGACATCGACCGCAGCCAGATCTCGCAAGCCACCGTGCAGCAGGACATCGCCGCCGGCAACGTGATCTTCGTACGTCCCACCGTGGGCCAGTACGCGTCGGCCATGTCCTTCATCCAGGGCGACCGCCAGCTGAAATCGAAAGCCGTGTTCGCGCAGGGCAGCCTGCAGGTGAGCGACGAACTGAAAGCCACGGTCGGCGCGCGCTACACCAAGGACCACAAGTTCGACATCGGCGGCCAGAACTGGGCCTGCCCGAACTGGCCGGCCAACGTCCCGCTGGGCACCACCGTGCTGACGCCGGACCAGATCAAGCAACTGGTCACGCCGGGCACCGGCACCATCAACACCCACAACATCGGTCCTGGCGGCGTGGTGAGCGCGGCCACCTGCGGCAACACCTTCGGCGACAACACGGCAGACTTGAAATACGGCCAGGCCACCTGGCTGGGCCGCGTGGAATACAAGCTGCGTCCCGAGATCCTGCTGTACGGTTCCGTCACCACCGGCTTCCACTCGCCAGCCATCGGCGACGGCGGCGCCACCACCAAGCCGGAGAAGCTGACCAGCTATGAGCTGGGCATGAAGTCCGACCTGCTGGACCGCGCGCTGACACTGAACCTGGCCGCCTTCCACATGAAGTACAAGGACAAGCTGGAATCGCAAGTGGTGAACAGCGTGCTGGCCAACTTCAACGCGGCCGGCGCCACGGTGAACGGCGTGGAAGCCGAATGGACCTGGCGTCCGAGCAAGGTGGACCGCTTCACCGGCAACGCCACCTGGCTCGACGCCACCTACGACAGCTTCATCTCCTGCGACGTGGACGCCGCGCGCGCCAAGGGCCTGGCCTGCGGCTCGACCGCGCCCAACGTGGACGTGGGCGGCAGCGTGATGAAGCACGCGCCGAAGTTCGCCACCACGCTGCAGTACGAGCATGACTTCGCCACCGGCAAAGGCCTGCTCACGCCGCGCATCTCGGCCCACTACGAAGGCGAAACCTTCGTCGGCGCCGGCGCCTTCAGCAACGACGTGCCCGGCCACCCAGGCGTGAAGAAGCAGAAAGCCTATTCCACGCTGGACCTGAGCCTGCGCTTCCAGCCGCTGAACAAGGCCTACACGGCTGAAGTGTTCGTGCAGAACGCCACCGACCGCGAAGTGAAGCTGGACGTGGTGGAGCTGTGCACCGACACCGGCATGCCATGCCAGCCTACCCAGCAGATCTACGGCGCGTTCTATAATGCGCCGCGCACGGTAGGCGCGCGCGTGTCGATGAAGTTCTAACCAACCCCGCAGGGCCGGGGCCGGACCCGAGTTGAACGGGGCCGGCCTCAGGTTGTGCCGTGGTTACACAGGTGGCAACCATGAAAATCGAGAACATCCCCCAGCATTCCCTGGCCTTCTTCGACGAAGATGACGGCGGCGGCGCGCGCTACGAGCGCCCGTGGCTGCTGGCCGACATCGGCGGCACCAATGCGCGCTTCGGCCTGCAGACGGCGGCCGGGCGCATCGACGCCATCTGGGTAGCCGAATGCGCGGCCTATCCCACCTTGGGCGCGGCCATTGTCCAATACCTGTCGCAGCCGGCCACGGTGGCTGCGGGCGGCTACCAGGCGCGCCAGGCCGGCATTGCCATCGCCAACCCCATCGACGGCGACGCGGTGCGCATGACCAACCACCACTGGTCGTTTTCCATCGAAGCGATCTGCTCCCAATTCAGCCTGACCTCGCTGCACGTCGTGAACGACTTCGCGGCGCTCGCGCGTGCCGTGCCCTTCCTGTCGGCGCAGCACCGCGTGCAGGTGGGCGGCGGCGAAGCGCGCGAGCGCGGCGTGATCGGCCTGGTGGGCGCGGGCACGGGGCTGGGCGTGTCCGGCCTGGTCCCGGCGGGCAAGCAATGGATAGCGCTGGACAGCGAAGGAGGGCACAGCACCTTCGCCGCCGTCAGCGAGCGCGAGATCCACATCCTGCGCAAGGCCAGCGAGCGCTATGGGCACGTGTCGGCCGAGCGCGTGGTGTCCGGGCCGGGCATCCGGCTGATATACGAAGTGCTGGCGGAGCGGGCTGGCGCGGCGCCGCAAGCGATCGACACGCCCGCCATCATCGAGCGCGGCCTGCGCGGCGAATGCCTGGTGTGCGTGGAGACGCTGGAGACCTTCTGCGAGATGCTCGGCACCATCGCGGGCAACGTCGCCATCACGCTGGGCGCGCGCGGCGGCATCTACATCGGCGGCGGCATCGTGCCGCGCCTGGGCGGGTTCTTCGCGCGCTCGGGATTCCGTTCCCGCTTCGAGCAGAAAGGGCGGCTGAGCGGCTACAACGCGCAGATACCGACCTACGTCATCACCGCCGACTATCCGGCGCTGATTGGCATGTCCGTCATCCTGGCTGAGCTGGCGTAGCGCTGGCGGGTTACGCTGCGCTAACCCGCCCTACGTCCGCGTGCATCGTGCCGCCGGGCCGCCGGGCCGTAGGGCGGGTTAGGCGCAGCCGTAACCCGCCGGATCAGCCAGCGGCCGGCTTCACATCCGCAATCTCCACCTGTGCGCTGCCCTCGGCCAGGCGCACCGTCACGCTGTCGCGCGGCTGCAGTTGCGACGGCGCGCGCAGGATCGCGCCGTCCTTGCCGGTCACGATGGCATAGCCCCGCTCCAGCGTGCGCTGCGGATTCAGCATCTCCAGCTGCGCCGCCAGCGCATTGAGCGCCTCGCGCTTCTGCCCCTGCTGATTGGCGATGCTCAGCGCCGCGCGCCGCTGCAAGCCCTCCAGCTGCCCCCTGAACGCGCGCACGTCCGGCCGCAGCGCCGACCAGCGCGACTGCAACTTATCAAATCCCACGCGCGCATAAGCCAGCGGCGCGCGGTTCGCGTGCGTCAGCGCGGTGGCGTGCGCCTGCAGCTTGGCGCGCTGCTGCGCGATCTGCGCCGACGGGCTGAGCAGGCGGCGCGTATAGCCGTCCAGCGTCTGCGCCGCGTCGCCCAGCGCGCGCTGCATGGCGCGCCGCAGATCGTTCGCGTCCGCGCGCAGCGACGCCAGCCAGTCCGCGCGCGGCGTAGCGGCCAGTTCGGCGGCGGCGGTCGGCGTGGCTGCGCGCAGGTCCGCCGCAAAGTCCGCAATGGTGAAATCCGTCTCGTGTCCCACGCCGGAAATCACCGGCACATTGCAGTTCGCCACGGCATACGCCACCGCCTCGTCATTAAACGCCCAGAGATCCTCGATGCTGCCGCCGCCCCGGCACACGATCAGGATCTCGCACTCGGCCCGTGCCGACGCGGTATTGATGGCCGCCGCGATCTGCTCTGGCGCCTGCTGGCCCTGGACCAGGGTAGGGTAGAGCACCACCCGCACATGCGGCGCGCGCCGCTTCAGCGCCGTCAGCACGTCGCGCAGGGCTGCGCCGGTGGGGCTGGTCACCACGCCGATGGTGCGCGCGAACATCGGCAGGGCGCGCTTGCGGTCCTGGTCGAACAAGCCGGCCGCGCCCAGCCGCTCCTTCATGCGCAGGAAGGCCTCGAACAGCGCCCCCACGCCCGCGCGGCGGATCGCCTCCACATTGATCTGGTAGTCGCCGCGCGGCCCGTACAGCGTGACCAGCGCCCGCACCTCCACCTTGTCGCCCTCGCGCGGCACAAAACCCGCATATTGCGCCCGGCCACGGAACATCACTGCCCGCACCTGGGCCGCATCGTCCTTCAAGGTGAAATACCAATGGCCGGAACTGGCGCGCGTGAAATTGGAAATTTCGCCAGATATCCACGTCAGGGGGAAACTGCGCTCCAGCAGCCGGCTGACCGCCTGGTTGAGCGCACTGACGGAGATAACGGCTGCTTGCTGGTTACTGCTATCGGGTGGAAGGCTGGTATTCATCGTTCAGGAAAGGGAAACTGTCCACAAATTCACGCGGAGGTCATGCTTATGTCATACATCACATTTCAAGGCAAGTATTTTTTGTAAACGCTTGATTTTAAAAGGTAAACAACGATGCTTCATTTACGTGCATTTCAGGAAAATCCTTATGGATCAAGCACTTTGCGGATGGGGGTGGAGGTTACGCACAAAGTTATCCACAAAAAATGTGTGGAACTTTTTGGTACCAAATTCGCTTTTGTGTGGACAAGAACAACTGTGCTAAAAATTTACGCATAGAAATCTTTTCTTGAAGAATCAAGCACTTGGGTGCCCCCAGCGGGGCTTGCTCACAATTTTATCCACAGAAGATGTGCAGAACTCCCCTGCATACCAGTGCGACCAGACGCCGGACCTGAATGCTGAGAACCGGCAAGGGCGCTGTTTAAAAAATAAGCAGCGAAACTTAATTGTTACGAATCAATGACATAGCAAGCAGTTGGCAGCCTTGCGCACAATCTTATCCACATATTGTGTGCAGAAGTGCACAGTTGTACACGTGCCCAGCGGCAAGTGACCACCGGTAGCTGGTCCGGAATTTGCTGCCTGTTTTTTCATCGAAGCATGTTTTATGTTTTAAATCATGTACTTAGTCTGCAATCATTGGCCTTGCTAACAATTTTGTCCACAGTTTTTGTGCAGAATGAAGAGCTTGTCCCCAAACGCCTGCGGAAACATGGCTTTTAATGGCAGAAACCATACAAAACCCCGCTGTTTCGTCAGTATGCGAAATTTTTACGCATGGCAAGAAAGTGCTTATGAATCAAGGACTTTTCCTATCATCAATGTCCTTGCTAACAATCTTATCAACAGAATATGGGGAGAAGTGTGGACAGCCGTTTCCGCCCGCACGCCTGCCGGACTGCGCTTTTTTTACGCATGGAAAAATTACCCTTGCGAATCAAGCACTTGATGGCTTGCAAGCTGCCTTGCTAACAATCTTGTCCACAGAAAGTGTGCAGAATAGGGATAAGCCCGCTTGCGGCGAACTACTTGCCGATAATGCCCCAACAAGATACATTGCGCGTCTAGGCATTCCTGCCTGCGCAAGCCCCCAACACAGGAGTTCGTTTTGCTCGCCATCATTCAAGCCGCAGGCTGGCCTATCTGGCCTCTGCTGATCGCCTCCATCGTCGCCACCGCCCTCATCATTGAACGTCTGCTGTTCCTGCGCCGCGCCAAGATCATTCCGCGCCAGCTGCTTGACGAAGTGGTGGGGGTCTACCGCAGCGGCAATATCACGCCGGACGTGATCCAGAAGCTGGAGCACAGTTCGCCGCTGGGTGTGGTGCTGTCGGCCGCGCTGCGCAATATCGACTCGCCGCGCGACGTGATGAAGGAAACCATTGAAGAAGCCGGTAGCGGCGTGGCCCACATGCTGGACCGCTTCCTGACCACGCTGGGCACCATCGCCACCCTGGCTCCGCTGATGGGCCTGTTCGGTACGGTGGTCGGCATGATCGAAATCTTCGGCGCCCAGAACGCCACCGGCACCAACCCGGCGCAGCTGGCGCACGGCATCTCGGTGGCGTTGTACAACACCGGTTTCGGCCTGGCCATCGCCATGCCCACGCTGGTGTTCTACCGCCACTTCCGCGCGCTGGTGGACAGCTTCATCATCGAGATGGAGCAGCAAGCCGTCAAATTCGTCGACGTGGTGCACTGCTCGCGGAAGACCTGACCATGGGCATGAACTTCCGCCGCGGCCAGCACCGCGAAGACCCGGAGATCAACCTGATCCCCTTCATCGACGTGCTGCTGGTGATCCTGATCTTCCTGATGGTGACCACCACCTACAGCAAGTTCACCGAACTGCAGATCACCTTGCCGACCGCCGAGGCCGAGAAAGCGCACGAGCGGCCCAACGAAATCAACGTGACGGTGGACGCCAAGGGCAACTACACGGTGAACAACGTGCCGGTGTCGTTCCAGAACGTGGCCGGGCTGGCCGAGTCGCTGAAGAGCGCGGCGAAGGCCGGCGGTGCGGATGCCAAGTCGCCGGTCATCATCATCAACGCCGACCAGTTCGCCATGCACCAGATGGTCATCAACGTCATGGAAGCCGCGCGCCTGGCCGGCTACGACAAACTCACCTTCGCCGCCCAGACCGGCACCGCCAAATAAGAAGCTGTGTCTCAAGCAGTCTGAGCCGCATTCGGGGTCAGACCCCGAATGCGGCTCAGACTGCTTGATGCGGGAGCTACCGATTTTGTCCTTACGACTAGATGACTAGAACTTCTTCGCTTGAATCGACGTTGACGCGCAGTTGGCTGCGCAGGGGGCCGCTTGCTTGCGCGCTGTGGCCGCTCTCGCTGGTGTTTGGCGGGCTGTCGGGCTTGCGCAGCGGGCTGTTCCGGGCGGGCGTGCTGAAGTCGGAGCGCTTGCCGGTACCGGTGGTGGTGGTGGGGAATATCTTTATCGGCGGTACCGGCAAGACGCCGCTGACGATCTGGCTGGTGCAAGCGCTGCAGCAGGCGGGCTTCACGCCGGGCGTGATTTCGCGCGGCTTCGGCAGCAAGGACAGCGCGCCGCGCCTGGTCACGCCGTCGTCCACGCCGCAGCAGGTGGGCGACGAGCCGCTGCTGATCGCCATGCGCACCGGCTGCCCGGTGATGGTGGGCCGCGACCGCGCGGCAGCGGGCAGGGCGCTGCTGGCGGCCAATGCTGCGGTGGATGTCCTGATTGCGGACGATGGCCTGCAGCACTACAAGCTGCAGCGCGACGTGGAAATCGTGCTGTTCGACGGCCGCGGCGTGGGCAATGGCTGGCTGCTGCCGGCCGGCCCGCTGCGCGAGCGGCCGTCGCGCCGGCGCGATGTCACCGTGGTCAATACGCCCCACCTGAGCACTGAGCTGGCCCACAGCGTGGCGCCGCTGGCCAGCATGGCCCAGCGCGAGCTGGGCCGCGCTGCCGCCACCGGCCAGGCTTCGGTGCCGGTGCAGATGACGCTGGCCGGCGACGTGGCCGAGCGCCTGGCGGACCGCAGCGAGCGCGTGCCCCTGGCTGAGCTGGCGGCCCGCTCGCACGGCAAGCTGCGCATCGCGGCGGCGGCCGGCATCGGCAACCCGTCGCGCTTTTTCAACATGCTGCGCGGCGCCGGCCTGGACATCATCGAGCTGCCTTTGCCCGACCATCACGATTTCCTCGACCGCCCCTTCGACGGCCTGGACGCGGATTGCATCCTGATGACCGAGAAGGATGCAGTAAAATGTGCCCAAATTGAAGAACTGAGGGACGACCCGCGCTTGTGGGTGGTTCCGGTGACAGCGCGCATCGATGCCGCGCTGGCCGAATACATTGTGGAGAAATGTCGTGGATGCTCGTCTGCTTGATATCCTGGTCTGCCCCGTTTGCAAGGGTCCGCTGGAGTACGATAAAAAAGCCCAGGAAATGATTTGCCGCGGCGACCGCCTGGCTTTCCCGATTCGCGATGGCATTCCCATCATGTGGGCCGATGAGGCCCGTACGCTGCAGGATGCGGTGGAATAAGGGGCCTTATCCGTGAGCTTTATCGCCATCATCCCGGCGCGCCTGGCATCGACCCGCCTGCCGAACAAGCCGCTGGCCGACCTGGGCGGCAAGCCCATGGTGGTGCGCGCGGCCGAGCGCGCGGCAGAGGCGGGCGCGTCCCGCATCATCGTCGCCACCGACCATGAGGATATCCGCGCCGCCTGCGAGCAGCACGGCGTGCAGGCCTTCATGACGCGCGCCGACCATCCTTCCGGCACCGACCGCATCGCCGAGGTGGCGCGCGCGCTGAACCTGGCGGCGGACGCGGTGGTGGTCAACCTGCAGGGCGACGAGCCGCTGATCGATCCGGCGCTGCTGGCCGCCGCCGCCGCGCGCATCGGCGCCGACGTGCCCATGTCCACCTGCGCCCACCCGCTGCACGACGCGGCGGACGCCTTCAATCCCAACGTGGTGAAAGTGGTGCTGGACAAGGCCGGCCGCGCGCTGTACTTCTCGCGCGCCACCATTCCGTGGCACCGCGACGCCTTCGCACTGGACAAGTCCGCGCTGCCGGCCGGCTACGTGCCGCTGCGCCATATCGGCCTGTACGCCTACCGCAATGATTTCCTGCAGGCATACCCGCAGCTGGCCGTGTCGCCGCTGGAATCGATCGAAGCGCTGGAGCAGCTGCGCGTGCTGTGGCACGGCTACCCGATTGCCGTTCATGTGACCGACTCCGCGCCGGCCGCCGGCGTTGACACCCCGGAAGACCTGGAACGCGTGCGCCGGCATTTCGCCAATTAGCCACTAATTTGCCACTAACTGGTCAGCAAGCTCCCACTAAACCATGCCTAATCGTCCACAAACTGGCGTCAAGCGCCGGTTTTGTGGTAAGTTTCGTACGAAGGTAGCAGAGCGGCAGCATTTCCACACATACCACCAGATTCTTATAATCGTTTTAGGACTTTTTCATGCGTCTCATTCTGTTAGGAGCACCCGGTGCCGGCAAGGGCACCCAAGCGAACTTCATCAAGGAAAAATATAACATTCCTCAGATCTCCACCGGCGACATGCTGCGCGCGGCCATCAAGGCCGGCACGGAAATGGGCCTGGCCGCCAAGAAGGTCATGGACGCTGGCCAGCTGGTATCGGACGACATCATCATCGGCCTGGTGAAAGACCGCCTGAAGGAATGCGACTGCGAGAACGGCTACCTGTTCGACGGCTTCCCGCGCACCATCGCGCAGGCGGAAGCCATGAAGGAAGCCGGCGTCAAGGTGGACTACGTGCTGGAAATCGCCGTGCCGGACGAGGCCATCATCGAGCGCATGAGCGGCCGCCGCTCGCACCCGGCGTCGGGCCGCGTGTACCACGTGAAATTCAACCCGCCTAAGGTCGAAGGCAAGGACGATGTCACCGGCGAAGACCTGGTGCAGCGCGACGACGACAAGGCCGAGACCGTGAAAAAGCGCCTGGATGTGTACCACAACCAGACCGAAGTACTGCTGGGCTATTACAACAACTGGGCGCAGTCGGGCGACCCGGTAGCGCCGAAGTACCGCAAGATCGAAGGCATCGGCGGCGTGGAAGAAATCCGCGACCGCGCGTTCGCTGCCCTGTCGAACTAAGCGCTGTTTTTGTAGCACCCTCCGCAGGCGGACCCATCGGTCCGCCTCGTCGTTTCCGCCCCACTAGCACCAAAGTACAACACCCGAATTTCTGCCGCGCCACTACACTAGGCCGTGGGGATTCCGTACACCTTTTGGGGACGACAATGAATATAAAAGACTGGAGCATAGGCCGCCGCCTGGCGCTCGGTTTCGCGGTGCTGTTGGCGGGCATGATCTTCAACACCGGCTTCGGCATCTATCGTTTGCAGGGCAGCGCCGACGCCACCCGCGCCATGATGGAGGTGCCGCTGGCGAAGGAGCGCCTGATCTCCGAGTGGTACCGCATCGTGTACGCGGGCATCCGCCGCACCACCGCCATCGCCAAGAGCAGCGACACGTCGCTGGCGCCGTTCTTCGCCGAAGATATCGCCAATTCCACCAAGAAAGCGCAGGAACTGATCAAGAAGATCGAGGCCTTGTCCACCGACGAGGACAAGCGCCTGATGACCGAGCTGGGCGGGGTGCGCAAGGCCTACGTCGATTCGCGCGACGGCATCAACAAGGCCAAGGCGGCAGGCAATATGGAGGAAGCCGCCAAGCTGATGGAAAAGGATTACCAGCCTGCGGCCAAGGGCTACGAGGCCATGCTGCAGAAGCTGCTGGAACACCAGAACAAGGAAATCGACAACGCTGCGCGCCAGATCGACGAGATTGCCGCGCAAAGCCGCAATCTCCAGATCCTGCTGGCGGTGCTGACGGCGGCCTTCAGCGTGGCCTTTGCGTGGTGGCTGGCGACCGGCATCACGCGGCCGATGCGCAACGCGGTGGACATGGCGCGCCGCGTCGCGGACGGCGACCTGACCGGCGCGCACGGCGGCGGCAGCGGCGCGTACGCCAAGGATGAAACCGGCCAGCTGCTGCAGGCCTTGCAGGACATGCACCAGGGCCTGGTGCGCATCGTGAGCCAGGTGCGCAGCGGCACGGATGCCATTACGGCAGCGTCCGGCGAAATCGCCAGCGGCAACCTGGACCTGTCGTCGCGCACCGAACAGCAGGCCAGTTCGCTGGAGGAGACCGCGTCGTCGATGGAGGAGCTCACGTCCACCGTGCGCCAGAACGCAGACAATGCGCGCGAGGCCAACCAGATGGCCCTGGCGGCGTCCGATGTGGCGCGCAAGGGTGGCGAGGCGGTCTCGGACGTGGTGGGCACCATGCAGTCGATCGACGAGTCTTCGCGCAAGATCGTGGACATTATCGGCGTGATTGACGGGATCGCCTTCCAGACCAATATCCTGGCGCTGAATGCGGCGGTGGAAGCGGCGCGCGCGGGCGAGCAGGGCAGGGGCTTTGCGGTGGTGGCGTCGGAAGTGCGCAACCTGGCGCAGCGCTCGGCTGCCGCGGCGCGCGATATCAAGACGCTGATCGGCGATTCGGTCGACAAGGTGGGCGCGGGGACCCGGCAGGTGGCGCAGGCCGGCGCGACGATGCAGGAGGTTGTCGCCAGCATCGAGCGCGTTACGGCCATCATGGGCGATATTACGCACGCCAGCCAGGAGCAGAGCGCGGGCATCGACCAGGTCAACGGCGCCATCACGGAAATGGACAACGCCACCCAGCAGAACGCCGCGCTGGTGGAGCAGGCCGCCGCCGCCGCGCAGTCCATGCAGGACCAGGCCAGCGAACTGGCGCAGGCGGTGAGCGTGTTCAAGCTGGACGGCATGGCGCACCAGGCGCCCGTCGTGCGTGCGCCGAGTGCCCAGCGTGCCGTTCATGCCGTCCAGCGCAAGCCGGCCACTGCGGCGGCCGCGCGCCCCCAGCCGGCGCGCCCGGCGAAACCTGCCGTCGCGGCCCAGCTCCCGGCCAAGCCCCGCAAACCCGCTCCGGTGGCGAATGACGAGTGGGAGGAATTCTGAGCTTGTTCACAAAATCCCCACATTAGGTAAAAATCAATTCAAAGGTGAATTGCTTAATTTTCCACGTTTGTTGTAGACTCGACCTCAACTTCTGTTTTCGGCCCGCCGTCCTGCGGCGGGTGCATCAGCGCAGTGCAGTACGCAGTTGGCAGCGGGTCCAAAAGACCGGCTTTCGAAGTCGTAGTGGTCGAGCTTGATAACAAACGAAGGGGACAATATGACAGCAAGCCTTTGGTTCGCAGTGGCATGCGGCGTGATCGCCGTGATGTATGGTTTATGGGCGCGAAGCTGGATCTTGAAGCAGGACGCCGGCAACCCGCGCATGCAGGAAATCGCAACTGCGATCCAGGAAGGCGCTGCCGCATACCTCGGCAGGCAGTACAAGACGATCGCCATGGTGGGCGTGGTGCTGCTGATCGCCATTGGCCTCCTGCTCGACATGAAAACCGCGCTCGGCTTCCTGATCGGCGCCGTGCTGTCCGGGGCCTGCGGCTTCATCGGCATGAACGTGTCGGTGCGCGCCAATGTGCGCACGGCGCAAGCGGCCACCAAGGGCATGAACGAAGCGCTCGACGTGGCCTTCAAGGGCGGCGCCATCACCGGCATGCTGGTGGTGGGCCTGGGCCTGCTGGGCGTGGTGCTGTTCTACGCCATGCTGACCAGCATCGCTTCCAATGGCTACCCCAATCCCCAGCTGACGCCGCACGACGTGATCAAGCCGCTGATCGGCCTGGCCTTCGGCGCGTCGCTGATTTCGATCTTTGCGCGTCTGGGCGGCGGCATCTTCACCAAGGGCGCCGACGTGGGCGCCGACCTGGTGGGCAAGGTGGAAGCCGGCATCCCGGAGGATGACCCGCGCAACCCCGCCGTGATCGCCGACAACGTGGGCGACAACGTCGGCGACTGCGCCGGCATGGCGGCCGACCTGTTTGAAACCTACGTGGTGACCCTGATCGCCACCATGCTGCTGGGCGCGCTGATGATCGTCAATGCGCCGACCCAGGCCATCGTCTATCCGCTGCTGCTGGGCGCGGTGTCCATCCTCGCTTCCATCGTCGGCTGCTCCATGGTCAAGGCCAAGCCGGGCAAGAAGATCATGTCGGCGCTGTACACCGGGCTGTGGTGGGCCGCCGGCCTGTCGCTGGTGGGCTTTGCCGCCGTCACCTGGCAAGTGTGGCCGGACGACGCCATGCGCTATCGGATGATGGGCTCGACCGTGGTCGGCATCGTGCTGACTGGGCTGATGGTCTACATCACCGAGTACTACACCGGGACCGACTTCCACCCGGTGCGCCACATCGCCGAAGCGTCGACTACCGGTCACGGCACCAACATCATCGCCGGCCTGGGCGTGTCGATGAAGTCCACCGCCTATCCTGTGCTGGCGGTGTGCGCGGCCATCCTGGTGTCCTACCAGCTGTCCGGCCTGTACGGCATCGCGATCGCGGCCACCGCCATGCTGTCCATGGCCGGCATCATCGTGGCGCTGGACGCCTACGGCCCCATCACCGACAACGCCGGCGGCATCGCCGAGATGTCCGGCATGCCCGACTCCGTGCGCGCCATTACCGATCCGCTGGACG
Organism: Pseudoduganella sp. UC29_71; assembly: GCF_042693265.1. Classification (NCBI taxonomy): domain Bacteria; kingdom Pseudomonadati; phylum Pseudomonadota; class Betaproteobacteria; order Burkholderiales; family Oxalobacteraceae; genus Pseudoduganella; species Pseudoduganella sp. UC29_71. The sequence continues at coordinate 835,865 of NZ_CP170549.1, forward strand.
CGGTGGGCAACACCACCAAGGCGGTCACCAAGGGTTACGCCATCGGCTCGGCCGGCCTGGCCGCGCTGGTGCTGTTTGCCGACTACACGCACGCGCTGGAATCGGTGGGCAAGAGCATCACGTTCGACCTGTCCAATCCCATGGTGATCGTGGGGCTGGTGATCGGCGGCCTGATACCTTACCTGTTCGGCGCCATGGCCATGGAAGCGGTGGGGCGCGCGGCGGGAGCCGTGGTGGTGGAAGTGCGGCGCCAGTTCCGCGACATCAAGGGCATCATGGACGGCACCGGCAAGCCGGAATACGACAAGGCGGTGGACATGCTGACCGCCTCGGCCATCAAGGAAATGATACTGCCGTCGCTGCTGCCGGTGCTGGTGCCCATCCTGGTCGGCATGCTGCTGGGACCGGCGGCGCTGGGCGGGCTGCTGATGGGGACCATCGTCACCGGCCTGTTCGTGGCCATTTCCATGACCACCGGCGGCGGCGCCTGGGACAACGCCAAGAAATACATCGAGGACGGCAATTTCGGCGGCAAGGGTTCGGATGCCCACAAGGCCGCCGTCACCGGGGACACCGTGGGCGATCCATACAAGGATACGGCCGGTCCGGCGGTGAATCCGCTGATCAAGATCATCAACATTGTCGCGCTGCTGCTGGTGCCGCTGCTGCCGGCGGCCGGCTGGCTGGCCGTGACGCAGCAGGCGCCGGTGCATGCACCGGCCGTCGTGCCGCCGCCCCCGGTCCTGACGGCGCCCGCCGAACCGGTCACCACCTCGCCGTAGGGCGGGTTAGCTCCGCGTAACCCGCCGGAGCCGTCGCGACGCATGGCGGCTTACGCGGGGCTGTGCCCCGCTAACCCGCCCTACGTGTTCACGTGGTTCGCATGGTTCGCATGGTCGCCCGCTGCGCCCGGTGCGCCTCTGGGCCGCGTGCGACAGGCCCGGCCGGGCAGCGCTATCATGCTCGCATCGCCGCGTTGCGGGAGGATGCCATGAAAACTCTGCTGTTAGCCGGGCTGCTCGCCTGCCAGCCCCTGTGCCAGGCCTGGGCGCAAACGCCGCCAGCCTCGCTGCCGCGCGTGGTGCCGGATGCCTCCGGCGGCGAAGCGGCCGCCGAGGCTTTCCGCAAGCTGCCGGTCTGCTCCCTCGCCCCGGACGGCAAGAAGCTGCTGGTCGAACCCTGCCGCCCGGCGCCATCCCGCAACTTCACCCAGCGCCGCTCCGTGCCGCAGACGATCCTGACCATGCCGCCTTCCCGGCAAGCCCAGCCTCTGCCGCAGCTGTCGCGCCCGCCCGCCACTGCCTACACGCCAGTCCCGGTCCCGCCGCCTGCCACCCGTCCGCTGGGCACCTGCGACGCCGCCGGCTGCCGCGACGCCAGCGGCACCCGCTACCAGGGCACCGGCCCGGTGCTGCTGGACCCGTCCGGCCGCCCCTGCCGAACGGATGGCCAATGGGTCCAGTGTTGAGCTACAATTCGACCTGACGTTTACGTAAGCGTAAAGTGCGCGTAAGCTAACATCCTGCGGAATTCAGACTAGGGGAAGACATGCAAATCAAGGACAATGTATTCATCATCACCGGCGGCGCATCGGGCCTGGGCGCATCGACCGCGCGCATGATCGTGGAGGCGGGCGGCAAGGTTGTGCTGGCGGACGTGCAGGTTGAAGCCGGCCAGGCGCTGGCTGCTGAGCTGAAGGGCGTATTCGTCAAGTGCGACGTCACGTCCGAAGCGGACGGCAAGGCCGTGGTGGAAGCGGCCACTGCGCTGGGCACGCTGCGCGGCCTGGTCAACTGCGCCGGCGTGGCGCCCGCCGTGAAAACCGTGGGCAAGGACGGCCCGCACCCGCTGGACGTATTCCAGCGCACCGTGAACATCAACCTGGTGGGCACCTTCAATATGTGCCGCCTGGCTGCGGACGCCATGGGCAAAACCGAAGCGGCCGAGCACGGCGAGCGCGGCATCATCATCAACACCGCCTCCGTGGCGGCCTATGACGGCCAGATCGGCCAGGCCGCCTACGGCGCCTCGAAAGCCGCCGTGGTCGGGCTGACGCTGCCGATGGCGCGCGACCTGTCGCGCAGCGGCATCCGCGTGATGACCATCGCTCCCGGCATCTTTGAAACCCCGATGCTGCTGGGCATGCCGGCCGAAGTGCAGGACGCGCTGGGCAAGATGGTGCCGTTCCCGCCGCGCCTCGGCAAGCCGTCCGAATACGCCATGCTGGCCAAGTCCATCATCGAGAACGTCATGCTGAACGGCGAAACCATCCGCCTGGACGGCGCGATCCGCATGCAGCCCAAGTAACTTTTGATGTAGGATGCGAGTGTCATCGGGCGCGCAGCCTTGGTTGCGCGCCCGATTCATTTTTGGAGCCTACATGATCAAGTTGCACTCGCTGGCGCTGGCTGCCCTGCTGGCGTCTTCCGCCCACGCGCAGGACCGCGCGCCCGAAATCGCCACCGGCTACACCGAAAAAGCCGGCGTCATTGCCGAGAAGTTCATGGTCGCGTCGGCCAATCCGCACGCTTCCAACGCCGGCTACGAGATGCTCAAGCAGGGCGGCAGCGCGATCGACGCCGCCATCGCCACCCAGCTGGTGCTGACGCTGGTGGAGCCGCAATCGTCGGGCATCGGCGGCGGCGCCTTCGTGATGCACTTCGACGGCAAGCGCGTGCAAGCCTACGATGGCCGCGAAACCGCGCCGTCCGCCGCCACCGAAAAACTGTTCCAGGACGCGAACGGCAAGCCGCTGTCGCGCGAGGCGGGCGTAGTGGGCGGCCGCTCCACCGGCGCGCCCGGCGTGCTGCGCATGCTGGAGCTGGCCCACAAGGAGCACGGCAAGCTGCCATGGGCCACGCTGTTCGGTCCCGCCATCAAGCTGGCCGACAGCGGCTTTGCCGTCAGCCCGCGCTTGAACGGCCTGCTGACCTGGGACAAATACATTGCCCGCGACCCGGTGGCCGCCGCCTATTTCTACGACAAGGACAAGAAGCCCTGGCCGGTGGGGCACGTGCTGAAGAACCCCGAGCTGGCGCGCACCCTGCGCGAAATCGCCAAGGGCGGCGCGGACGCGTTCTACAAGGGCCGCATCGCTGGCGACATCGCCGCCAAGGTGGCGTCGCACCCGACCAATCCCGGACTGCTGACGGCGGCCGACATCGCCAGCTACCGGCCGCGGCAGCGCGATCCGGTGTGCTCGGACTACAAGGCCTGGACCGTGTGCGGCATGCCGCCGCCATCGTCCGGCGGCATCGCCATCGCGCAGATGCTGGGCGTGCTGGAGACCAAGGGCATCGAGCGCTATGCGCCGGTGAACGGCCAGCTGGGCGTGGAGGCCATCCACCTGTTCAGCGAAGCGGGCCGCCTGGCCTACGCCGACCGCGCGCGCTACGTGGCCGACACCGACTTCGTGCCGCTGCCCGGCAAGGGCGTGGCGGCGCTGCTGGACAAGCACTACCTGCAGCAGCGCGCCGCGCTGATCAGCGAGCGCTCCATGGGCCGCGCCGCGTTCGGCGTGCCGGACACCGTGAAAGTGGCCTGGGGCGCGGACAACGCCATCGAAAGCCCGGCCACTTCGCACCTGTCGGTGGCCGACGCCTACGGCAACGCGATCTCCATGACCACCTCGGTGGAAGACGCCTTCGGCTCGCGCCAGATGGTGGACGGCTTCATCCTGAACAACCAGCTGACCGACTTCTCCTTCGACTCGGTGGACGAGAACGGCCCCATCGCCAACCGCGTCCAGCCGGGCAAGCGCCCGCGCAGCGCCATGTCGCCCACGCTGGTGTTCGACAAGGCGACCGGCAAGCTGGTGCTGTCGACCGGCTCGCCGGGCGGCTCGGCCATCATCAACTACGTGGCCAAGGTGCTGGTCGGCACCCTGGACTGGAAGCTGGACGTGCAGCAGGCCATCAGCCTGCCCAACGTCGGCAGCCGCAACGGCCCCACCGAGCTGGAAGCGGCGCGCGTGGCGCCGGAGGTGGTGGAGGCGCTCAAGGCGCGCGGCCATGAAGTGCGCCAGTATGAGCAGAATTCCGGCCTGCAGGGCATCATGCGCGTCACGCGCAATGGCAAGGAAGTGTGGTTCGGCGGCGCCGATCCGCGCCGCGAGGGCGTTGTGCGCGGCGACTGACCCTGCTAATCTTGACAAATGGGAATGAAAAAGAAAACCGGCCTGATCCTCTCGGGAGGCGGCGCCCGCGCCGCCTACCAGGTAGGCGTGCTACAGGCGATTAACGAGATCCTGTGGGAGGAGGGCTGGCCGCCTTCCCGCAATCCGTTCAACATCATCTGCGGCACCTCGGCAGGCGCCATCAACGCCACCGCGCTGGCCTGCCGCGCCGACAATTTCAGCGAGGGCGTGCAGAAGCTGCTCGACGTGTGGCAGAACTTCGCCGTCGAGCAGGTGTACCGCGCCGATTCGCTGGGCGTGATCCGCTCCGGCGCGCGCTGGCTGTCGCTGCTGTCCTTCGGCTGGCTGCTGCGCAAATGGCGCGCCGCGCCGCCGCGCTCCCTGCTCGACAACACCCCGCTGGTGAGCCTGCTGCACCGCATGCTGGACCTGCCGCGCCTGGACATGGTGCTGCAGGAAGGCTTGTTGCACGCGCTGGCCGTCACTGCCTCGTCCTACACCGGCGGCCAGCACGTGACCTTTTTCCAGACCGCCGCCGATATCGCGCCGTGGGTGCGCACCCAGCGCATCGCCATGCAAGACCAGATCGGCGTCGAGCACCTGCTGGCGTCGTCGGCCATCCCCTTCATTTTCCCGGCCACGCCGCTGTACCTGGGCGGCCAGCACGAATACTGCGGCGACGGCTCCATGCGCCAGCTGGCGCCGATTTCGCCGGCCATCCACCTGGGCGCGGACAAGGTGCTGGTGATCGGGGCGGGGCGGCTGCACGAACCGGTCGAGCAGCGCACGGAGACGGCGCGCTACCCCAGCCTGGCGCAGATCGCCGGCCACGCGCTGTCCTCGATTTTCCTCGACAGCCTGGCGGTGGACATCGAGCGCCTGGAGCGCATCAACAAGACGCTGTCGCTGCTGCCCCAGGAATACCTGGCGCAGACGCCGCTCAAGCCGGTGGAGCTGCTGGTGATTGCGCCGTCCGAGCGGCTGGACGATATCGCCAGCCGCCACATCGGCAGCCTGCCGGCGCCGATCCGCACCATGCTGTCGGGCATAGGGGCCACCGAAACGCGCGGCTCCTCGCTCGCTTCCTACCTGCTGTTCGAGTCCACGTATACTTGCGAGTTAATCCGGCTAGGCCAGCGCGACACGCATGCGCGCAAGGCCGATGTGCTGGCCTTCTTCAATAGCTAGGGCTGGTCCGTGTTGTCCTTCCGCCGTCTTTTCCGCCGAGTGCTCTGTGCTGCACTGCTCTGCGCCGCCGTGCTGGCCGAGGCGGCCGCGCCGCCCCGCACCTTGCGCTTCGAGCAGCTGGACGTGGAAGACGGGCTGGCGCAGGAATCGGTACTGGCGGTGGCGCAGGACCAGCAGGGCTTCATGTGGTTCGGCAGCCAGGCCGGCTTGAGCCGCTATGACGGCGCGCGCATCCTCACCTACCGCAACTCGGTGTCCGACCCGCGCAGCCTGGCCGACAACTGGGTGCGCGTGCTGCACGTGGACCGCACCGGCCGCATGTGGATAGGCACGGACGGCGGCCTGGACCGCTACGAGCCGCTGACGCAGAGCTTCACGCACTTTCCGCCCAACGAGCCGGCCAAGCGCGGCAACGGCAACCGCCACGTGCGCGCCATCGTCGACGACGGCAAGGGCGGTCTGTGGGTAGGCACCTCCGACGGCCTGCAGCATTTCGATCCGGCCAGCGGCCGCTACACCTACTGGCACCACGACGCGGCGCTGCCGGGCAGCCTGGGCAGCGACCAGGTGAACGCGCTGGCGCGCGACGCCGAGGGCCGCCTGTGGGTGGGCACGGCGGCCGGCCTGGACCTGCTGGAACCAGGTGCGCAAGCCTTCCGCCACTTCAAGGTGGAAGCGGCGCCGGACACGCGCTTCGAAGCGGTGTTGTCGCTGTTCGCCGACAAGGACCATACGCTGTGGATAGGCACCATGGCCGGCATCGAGCAGTGGAAGCTGGCGGCCGGCGCCGCGGCGCCGCAGCGCCGCCGCCTGGGCGAGAAGGAAGGCCTGAAGCCGGGCGTGGTCACCGTCATCTACCAGGACGTGGAAGGGACGCTGTGGGCCGGCAGCCAGACCGAGGGCCTGTTCCGCTGGCGTCCCGCCGAGGGCCGTTTCGTGCAGTACCGGCACCAGGTGGCGGACCCGCACAGCCTGGCCGACAACTACGTGTCGGCGCTGTTCCGCGACCGGCTGGGCACCATGTGGGTGGGCACCTGGTACAGCGGCGTGAGCCGGGTGGACCTGGGCAGCGGCGGCTTCGCGCGCCTGGTGCACGACGCCGAGCGGCCCCGTTCGCTGAGCGACAACAAGGTGCGCGCCATCGTCGACGCCGGCGGCGGCAAGCTCTGGCTGGGCAATAACGACGGCCTCACGCTGTACGATCCGATCAGCGCCGAAGGCCAGGTGTTCCGCGACCCGGCGCCCGATTTCGCCGACGTGCGCGATCCGCAGGTGATCTCGCTATGGAAGGACAAGAACGGCAGCGCGCTGTGGGTAGGCGGGCGCAACGGCCTGCGCCGCTTCGACACCGCCACGCGCCGCTACCAGCGCGTGCGCGCCTGGTCCAGCGACCCGGACGGCGACAATGTGCGCAACATCGTCGGCGACCGCAGCGGCCAGCTGTGGGTGGCCACGCGCGGCGGCTTGCACCGCTACGACCCGAAGACCGGCGCCAGCCAGACCTACCGCCACGACCCGGCCGACAGCAACAGCCTGGCCGACAACGTGGTGCGGCCCATCCTGGAAGACCGGCGCGGCGCACTGTGGATAGGCACCTTCAACGGCCTCGACCTGCTGGACCGCCAGACCGGCCGCTTCCGCCACTTCCACCACGACCCGAAGGACCCCGCCTCGCTCAGCCACGACGAGGTGCATTACCTGTACGAGGACAAGCGCGGCGTGATCTGGGTCGGCACGGCGGGTGGCCTGAACCGCATGGAGATGGCGGCGGACGGCAATGTGCGCTTCAAGCGCTACCAGCGCAAGGACGGCATGGCCGACGACGCGGTGGCCGGCATCCTCGACGACGAGCAGGGCAACCTGTGGCTGAGCACCAATACCGGCATCACGCGCCTGACGGTGCAGAGCGGCCAGATGCGCAACTACGCCGGCGCCGACGGCACCATTGAAGGCGCTTACTTCGACGGCGCGGCGCTGCGCGCGCCGGACGGCACCATGTACTTCGGCGGCTTTAACGGCGTGACGGCGTTCGCGCCGGCCGAGATCCGCGAGAACAGCGTGGCGCCCACCGTGGCCATCACCGATTTCCAGATTTTTAACAAGTCGGTCAAGGCGGGACAGGACGGCGACGCCAGCGTGCTGAAAAGCGCCATCGAGCACACCGCCGCGCTCACCTTGCGCGAAGAGGACTCGGTGTTTTCGCTGGAGTTCGCCGCGCTGCACTACGCCGCGCCGCAGCGCAACCGCTACGCCTACCAGCTGCTCGGCTTCGACCACGACTGGGTGGTGACCGATGCCGCCAAGCGCTTCGCCACCTACACCAACCTCGATCCGGGCCGCTACCTGTTCCGGGTGAAGGCCGCCAACAAGGACGGCATCTGGAACGACAACGCGGCCACGCTGGAAATCACCATCCTGCCGCCGCCCTGGAAGACCTGGTGGTTCCGCGGCGGCGCCGCGCTGCTGCTGCTGGGCAGCGCCTACGCGGTGTACCGCGTGCGCATGCGCCAGCTGCGCGGCCAGAAGACGCGCCTGGAGCAGCAGGTGGGCCTGCGCACGGCCGAGGTGGAGCTGAAGAACCAGCTGCTGCAGCAGCAGAAGACGGAACTGGAACGGCGCCGCGTGGAGGCGGAGGCGCAGCGCGCCGAGGCCGAGCAGCGCCGCATGGACGCCGAGCGCCAGAAGCAGGAAGTGGAACTGCAGAAGGAGGCGGTGGAGCAGGCGCACCGCAACATCTCGGTGCTAAGCGAGATCGGGCGCGAGATGAGCGCCACGCTGGACATCGAGAAAGCCATGCGCACCCTGTACCGCCACGTGCGCCACCTGATGGATACGCATATGTTCGGCGTCGGTTTCTACCGCGAGGACGATGGCATCCTGGAATTCCCGTTCTCCATGGAGCGCGGCGTGCGCAGCCTGCCTTACAGCCGCGACGTGAACGACCCGGACCAGCTGGCCGTGTGGTGCTTGTACCACCGCCGCGATATCTTCATCAACGACTTCTTCGCCGAGTACGGCCGCTACATGGGGCCGGCCGGCTTGGAAAAGCTCAAGCCGGTGCTGCTGGCCGACGGCACCGAGCCCGAATACGCGCAGTCCATGCTGTACACGCCGCTGATCGTCAACGACCGCGTGGTGGGCGTGCTGTCGGTGCAGAGCAAGGAAAAGGGCGCCTACCGCCAGGTGCACCTGGACATGCTGCAAACGCTGGCCGCGCACGCCGCCGTGTCGCTCGATAACGCGCTGGCCTACCAGCGCCTGGAGGAGACGCTGCAGGAGCTGCGCGAGACGCAGGCGGAGCTGATGCAGCAGCAGGCCAAGGTGCGCCTGCACACCGAGGAGCTGGCGCTGGCCAACCGCGCCTTGCAGGACAACGAGGAACGCCTGCGCTACGCCAAGCAGAAGGCGGAAGACGCCACCCGCCAGAAGTCCGAGTTCCTGGCCAATATGAGCCACGAGATGCGCACGCCGCTGGCCGGCGTGATCGGCATGCAGGGCTTCGCGCTGCGCGACGCCACGCTGCAGGACGCGACGCGCGAGCAGATCGAACGGGCGCAGGTGAACGCGCAGGCGCTGCTGGGCATCATCAACGACTTGCTGGACTTCTCCAAGATCGAGGCGGGCAAGCTCACCATCGAGAACATCGACTTCGCGCTGGGCGGCATGGTGCAGAACGTGGCCGCCCTGTTCGACGAACAGGCCGCCGCCTACAGCGTGGGCTTTGCCGTGGAACTGGATGAAGACTTGCCGGTGTATGTGCTGGGCGACCCGACCCGCTTGCGCCAGGTGCTGGTCAACCTGGTCGGCAACGCCTTCAAGTTCACGCAGCGCGGCGAAGTGCGGCTGCGCGTTGAGCGGCTGCAGGTGCAGGCCGACCCGGCCAAGGCCGCTGCCGCCGCCGGCGCCAACCTGATCCGCTTCACGGTGGAGGACACCGGCATCGGCATCCCGGCCGACGCCATGCCGCGCCTGTTCCAGAAGTTCGAGCAGGCCGACACCACCACCACGCGCCGCTACGGCGGCACCGGCCTGGGACTGGCGATCTGCCGCCAGCTGGTGGAGCTGATGGGCGGCGAGATCCGCGTGGCCAGCACGCCGGGCGTGGGCAGCGTGTTCACCTTCGAGCTGCCGCTGGCCGACGGCGTGGCGCCGCCGTTGGTGGTGCACGTGCCGCGCGAGCCGCACAGCCACCAGCTCAAGGTGCTGTGCGCGGAGGACTTCCCCACCAACCAGATCATCATCCGCATGATGCTCGAGGAACTGGGCCACAAGGTCGATATCGCCGCCAACGGCCTGCTGGCGGTCGCCGCCTGCGCGCGCACGCGCTACGACCTTATTTTGATGGACGGCCGCATGCCGGAAATGGACGGCCCCACCGCCACGCGCCTGATACGCGAGGGTGGCCCGGACGGCGCGCCGGTGCGCGACCAGGAACTGATGATCATCGCGCTCACCGCCAACGCCAGCGAGGAAGACCGCAGCCGCTACCTGGCCTCCGGCATGGACGATTTCCTGACCAAGCCGATCGACGAGGCGGCGCTGCACTACCAGCTCAGCCGCGCCATCGAGCGCCAGCTGCAGCGCGGCATCGTGCTGCCGCGCATGGCGCCGCGCGCGCCCAGCATCGATGAACTGGACGCCATGTTCGGCGTGCCGGCCGCGCCGGTGGCGCCGTCCGTGGTGGGCATGCAGGCCGCGCCGCGCGGGCATGACGACGATCCGCTGAAAGCGCGCCTGCGCGCCGCCTTCCTGGCCGATCTGCCGGCGCGGCTGGTGGACCTGGACGAGGCCATCGGCGCCGGCGACGCGGACGGCGCGGCGCGCCTGTTCCACGGCATGAAGGGCAGCGCCGCCTATCTCGACGAACCGGAATTGCGCGATCTGTGCGGCGAGCTGGAACAGTGCGCCGACCGCGCCGCGTGGGAAGATGTGTCCGGGCGCATGCCGCAGCTGCGCGCGCTGCTGGCGGACCTGGCAGGTTCAGCCGGACTGACAGCCGCAGCCTAATCGGGTATATTGACGGAAGTGCCACAGAACGGCCATCACTGACTGAAAATCCGCTCCGGCAACGGATGCGGCGGGGCACTGGAGAGTTACATGAAAGTTTTGGTAGTAGACGATGACGTGGTCTCGCGCATGGTGCTGATGCACCTGATCGATAGCTGCGGAAAATTCGATATCGTCGAAGCGGAGGATGGGGCGGATGCCTGGCAGCAGCTGGAAGACGGGCTGCGGCCCGCTATCGTCTTTTGCGATCTGCGCATGCCGCGCCTGTCCGGCATGGAATTGCTGCAGCGCGTCAAAGGCGACCACGCGCTGACGGCGATGCCGTTCGTGCTGGTGTCCTCGGCCACCGACAAGGAAACCGTGCAGCAGGCTACCAAGGCCGGCGCGGCCGGCTACATCGTCAAGCCCTTCCAGGCCGACCAGGTGCGCATCCACCTCACCGCCTTTCTCGACCAGGCCGCCAGCGGCTATGAGCACGTGGCCGAAGCGCCATCCGCCACCCAGCTGCGGCTCGGCATCAACGCCGACCGTTTGCTGGTCTACCTCACCGGCTTCCAGAACCAGCTGACCGTGGCCAGCGGCGAGCTCGATGCGCTGTTTGCGCGCGGCGAGCAGCAGGAGGCGCAAGCGCGCATCGACCGCCTGCATGCAGGCTGCGTCACGCTGGGGCTGAACGGCGCGGCGGCCGCGCTGAAAAGTTTCGCGCCCGGTTTCCTTTCCAGCGACGCGGTGCAGGCCGTGCTGTCGGACGTGATCCGCGCCGTCATCCACCAGTCGGCCCTGGTGCGCAAGTCCATCGGCGGCGGGAACTGACGCGGCAACTGACCCGGCAGCTTGCGCGGCAAGCGAATCCGCTTGTACCCAAGATAGTTTAGGTTTAAAGTAAAAGCCTAGCAGGCTGACTTGAACCGACCACCTATCCAGGGCGACCATGAACAGACCACATGCCGCACCCCTACCGGGGCAGAGCGCCAGCGCACACGAAGACCCCTTCGCGCGCAACCATCTACCCGCACCGGAGCTGTGGCCCGAGCTGCGCTTCGACCTTCCCGAACTCCACTATCCCGAGCGGCTGAACTGCGTGGCCGAGTTGCTGGACCGCGCCGTCGCGGACGGGCAGGGCAGCCGCACCGCCATCCGTTTTGCCGGCGGCGCCTGGAGCTACGCCCACTTGCTGGAGCAGGTGGACCGCATCGCCCACGTGCTGCGCGGCCCCATGGGCCTGAAAACCGGCAACCGCGTGCTGCTGCGCGGCGCGAACAACCCGCTGATGGCGGCCGCCGTGCTGGCGGTGCTGAAGGCCGGCCTGGTGGCGGTGCCCACCATGCCGCTGCTGCGCGCGCGCGAACTGGGCGCCATCATGGCCAAGGCCGAAGTGAACGCGGTGCTGTGCGCGGACAGCCTGCACGCCGAACTGGCGGCGGCCCAAGGCTTGCCCGCCAGCGTCGTGCGGTTTGGCGGCGCTGCGGCCACTGACGCCGCCGGCTCGCTGGAAGCGCTGATGGCGCAGCAGCCGGCCAGCTTCGCCGCCTGCGACACGGCGGCGGACGACGTCTGCCTGATCAGCTTTACCTCCGGCACCACCGGCGTCCCCAAGGGCACCATGCACTTCCACCGCGACGTGCTGGCCATCTGCGACTGCTTCCCGCGCTCCGTGCTGCGCTCGGAGCGCGACGACACCTTCATCGGCACGCCGCCGCTGGCCTTCACCTTCGGGCTGGGCGGGCTGCTGCTGTTCCCGCTGCGCGTGGGCGCGGCCACCGTGCTGCTGGAAAAACTCACGCCCGAAACGCTGCTGCAGGCGATCCAGGAATACCGCGCCACCGTGTGCTTCACCGCGCCCACGTTCTACCGCCAGATGGTGCCGCTGGCCGCAAAGTACGACATCTCCAGCCTGAAAAAATCCGTGTCGGCCGGCGAGGCGCTGCCGCAAGCCACACGCGAAGCCTGGCAGCAGGCCACCGGGCTGCGGATGATAGACGGCATCGGCGCCACCGAGATGCTGCACATCTTCATTTCGGCGGCCGACGGCGACATCCGCCCCGGCGCCACCGGCAAGCCGGTGCCGGGCTACCAGGCCTGCATCCTGGACCGCGACGGCAATCCGGTGGGGCCGGGCGTGATCGGCCGGCTGGCGGTGAAAGGCCCGACCGGCTGCCGCTACCTGGCCGACGAGCGCCAGCGCGACTACGTGCACAAGGGCTGGAACCTCACCGGCGACGCCTACGAAATGGACGCGGACGGCTACTTCTTCTACCGCTCCCGCACCGACGACATGATCATCTCGGCCGGCTATAACATCGCCGGCCCCGAGGTGGAGGACGCGCTGCTGCGCCATCCGGCGGTAGCCGAATGCGGCGTGGTGGGCAAGCCGGACGAGGAGCGCGGCCAGATCGTGGAAGCGCACGTGGTGCTCAAGCCCGGCCACGAGGCCTCGCCGCAGCTGGCGGCCGAACTGCAGGAGTTCGTGAAGGGCCAGATCGCGCCATACAAATACCCGCGCGCCATCCAGTTCCTGGCGGCGCTGCCGCGCACGGAAACGGGCAAGCTGCAGCGCTTCAAGCTGCGCGCCAACCAGGAATAGAACCATGAATATTGTTTGCATAGGCGGCGGCCCGGCCGGCCTGTATTTCGGCCTGCTGATGAAGAAGCAGAATCCGTCGCACCGCATCACCGTCATCGAGCGCAACCGGCCCTACGACACCTTCGGCTGGGGCGTGGTATTCTCCGACCAGACGCTGGGCAACCTGATGAACTCGGACGAGGCCACCGCGCGCTCCATCCTGCAGTCCTTCAACCACTGGGACGATATCGACATCTTCTTCAAGGGCGAGAAGGTCACGTCCGGCGGGCACGGCTTCTGCGGCATCGGCCGCAAGCGCCTGCTCAACATCCTGCAGCAGCGCTGCGAGGAGCTGGGCGTGGAACTGGTGTTCGAGACCGAGGTGACGGACGACCAGCAGATCGCCGCGCGCTACCAGGCCGACCTGGTGATCGCCTCCGACGGCTTGAACAGCCGCGTGCGCACCCGCTACGCCGCCAGCTACCAGCCGCAGATCGAAACGCGTCACTGCCGCTTTGTGTGGCTGGGCACCAGGAAGAAGTTCGACGCGTTCACTTTCGCCTTCAAGGAGACGCCGCACGGCTGGTTCCAGGCCCATATCTACCAGTACGACGGCGACACGTCCACCTTCATCGTCGAAGCGCCGGAAACCGTGTGGCGCGCGGCCGGGCTGGAAGAAATGACGCAGGAGCAGAGCATCGCCTGGTGCGAACAGCTGTTCGCCGACCAGCTGGACGGGCACGCGCTGATGTCCAATTCGCCGCACCTGCACGGCTCGAATATGTGGATCAAGTTCCCGCGCATCGTGTGCGCGCAGTGGGTGCACTGGAACGAAGTGGACGGCCGCAGCGTGCCGGTGGTGTTGATGGGCGATGCCGCCCACTCCGCGCATTACTCCATCGGTTCGGGCACCAAGCTGGCGCTGGAGGACGCGATCGAGTTGGCGCGCTGCTTCGGACAGCACGGTGACGACGTGCGCGCGGCGCTGGCCACGTACCAGGACGTGCGCGCGCTGGAAGTAATCAAGATCCAGAGCGCGGCGCGCAACTCCATGGAATGGTTCGAGAACGTCGAGCGCTACACCGCCATGGATGCGCCGCAGTTCGCCTACTCGATGCTCACGCGCAGCCAGCGCCTGTCGCACGAAAACCTGCGCCTGCGCGACCCGGACTACGTGGCCGGCTATGAGCGCTGGCTCGCCGCTCGCGCGTTCGCGCAGGCGGGGCTTCCGGCGCCGGCCGCCGCCGCGTCCGAGTCCGCATCCGCCATCCCGCCCATGTTCACGCCCTTCAAGGTGCGCGAACTGGTGCTGAAAAACCGCATCGTGGTCTCGCCGATGGCGCAATACAGCGCCGTGGACGGCACCGTGGGCGACTATCACCTGGTCCACCTCGGCGCGCGTGCCATGGGCGGCGCCGCGATGGTGATGGCCGAAATGACCTGCGTCTCCGCCGACGCGCGGATTACGCCGTACTGCCCCGGCATGTACACCCCGGAGCATACGCAAGCCTGGAAACGCATCACCGACTACGTGCACGCCAACAGCGATGCAAAAATCGGCCTGCAGCTCGGCCACGCCGGCGCCAAAGGCTCCACGCGCGCCATGTGGGACGGCATCGACCTGCCGCTGCCCGAAGACAGGGACAACTGGCCACTGGTGTCCGCCTCCGCCCAGCAGTACCTGGCCGGCGTGTCGCAAACCGCGCGCAGCGCCACGCTGGCGGACATGCAGCGCATTGAAGCGGACTTCGTACGCGCCACGGTAGCCGCCGAGCAGGCCGGCTTCGACTGGCTGGAACTGCACTGCGCGCACGGCTACCTGCTGTCCTCCTTCATTTCGCCGCTGACCAACCAGCGCGGCGACGAGTACGGCGGCAGCGTGGAAAACCGCTGCCGCTTCCCGCTGCGCGTGTTCGCCGCCATGCGCGCCGCGTGGCCCGCGCGCAAGCCCATGAGCGTGCGCATCTCCGCGCATGACTGGGTGGAGGGGGGCATTACGCCGGACGACGCGGTGGTGATCGCGCGCCTGTTCAAGCAGGCCGGCGCCGACGTGATCGACTGCTCATCCGGCCAGGTGAGCAAGCTGGAAAAGCCCGTCTACGGACGCATGTTCCAGACCCCGTTCGCCGACCGCGTACGCAACGAAGCGGGTATCGCCGCGATGGCGGTTGGCTCCATCTTCGAGGCCGACCACGCCAACGGCATCATTGCCGCCGGCCGTGCCGACCTGTGCGCGGTGGGCAGGCCGCACCTGGCCAACCCGGCATGGACGCTGAATGAGGCAGCGAAGCTGGGCTTCCAGATGGTGCGCTGGCCCAAGCAATACCTGCCCGGCAAGCAGCAGCTGGAACGCAACCTGGAACGCGAGCGGCAGATGGCGGCGGCCAATACCGGCCTCAGCCCGCAGCAAGTTGCCGCCAAACTGCTGGAGGGCTAAGCCATGAACTCACTGACTGGAAAACACGCGCTGGTGACCGGCGGCTCACGCGGCATCGGCCTGGCCTGCGCCCGCGCCTTGCTGCTGCGCGGCGCCCGCGTGACGCTGGCCGGGCGCGACTTCGCCACCCTGTCCGAAGCGATGCAGGAGCTGCGTCCGCTGGGTGAGGTGGCGATGGAGACGCTGGACGTGGCCGACGAGGATTCCGTGCACGCCGGCTTCGCCTCCGCCGTGCAGCGCTTTGGCCGCATCGACATCCTGGTCAACAACGCGGGCCAGGCGCGCCCGGCGCCCTTCCTCAAGACGGATACCGAGCACTGGCAGCAGATGCTGGCGGTGAACCTGTCCGGCGTGTTCCACTGCTGCCAGGCTGCCTTGCCAGGCATGCTGGAGGCGGGCTGGGGACGCGTCGTGAACGTGGCCTCGACCGCCGGCCTGACCGGCTACCGCTACGTGTCCGGCTACGTGGCCGCCAAGCACGGCGTGGTGGGCCTGACGCGCGCGCTGGCGCTGGAGGTGGCGGCCAAGGGCGTGACGGTGAACGCGGTGTGCCCCGGCTACACGGAAACGGATATCGTGAAAGACGCCATTGCCAACATCATGGCCAAGACCGGCCGCAGCGAAGAGGAAGCGCGCGCCGAACTGGCGGCGGGCAATCCGCAGAAGCGCCTGGTGCAATGCGAAGAGGTGGCCAATGCCGTGGCCTGGCTGTGCCAGCCCGATTCGGCCGCCATGAATGGACAAGCTATCGCCGTCGCCGGCGGGGAAGTCATGTGATGCCTTTATCGGACAACAAGCAGGAGCTGGACCTGGCCAGCCGCCTCACCCAGGATCACCACCAGTCGCTCAAGCTGTGGCTGCGCATGCTGTCCTGCACGGTGAAGATAGAAAACGAAATCCGCAGCCGCCTGCGCGCCACCTTCGGCATCACCCTGCCGCGCTTCGACCTGATGGCGCAACTGGAGCGCCATCCGGACGGCCTGCGCATGGGCGAACTGTCCAAGCGCATGATGGTCACCGGCGGCAACATCACCGGCATCACCGACCAGCTGGAGCAGGAAAAGCTGGTGATGCGCGTGCCCGATCCGAAAGACGGCCGCGCCTACAGCGTCAAGCTCACGCAGGAAGGGCGCAGCGCCTTCGCCAGGATGGCGGAAGTGCACGAAAGCTGGGTGGCCGAGCTGCTGCAGCCCATGTCGTCCGAGGACAAGGGCCAGCTGATCGAGCTGCTATCCGAAATGAAGCGCCATCTGAACGCCTCCGAATAAAAAGGACACACCATGAAATACCTCCCCGGCGAGCCGCAAGACCTGCCCGGCAACCGCGCCGCGCTGGCCGGCTACCAAGCGCGCCACTTCCTGTTCGCCGTGCGCGACGGCGTGGCCACGCTGACGCTGAACCGCCCAGAGCGCAAGAACCCGCTCACCTTCGAATCCTACGCCGAGCTGCGCGACCTGTTCCGCGCGCTGGCCTATGCGGACGACGTGCAAGCCATCGTCATCAACGGCGCCGGCGAGAACTTCTGCTCCGGCGGCGACGTGCATGACATCATCGGCCCGCTGACCAAGCTGGACATGCCCGGCTTGCTGTCCTTCACCCGCATGACGGGCGACCTGGTGAAAGCCATGCGCGCCTGCCCGCAGCCGGTGATCGCGGCCATCGACGGCATCTGCGCCGGCGCCGGCTCGATGATGGCGCTGGCTTCCGACATCCGCCTGGGCACGGAGCGCTGCAAGACCGCCTTCCTGTTTACCCGCGTCGGCCTGGCCGGCTGCGACATGGGCGCCTGCGCCTTGCTGCCGCGCGTGATCGGCCAGGGCCGCGCTGCGGAGCTGCTGTACACGGGCCGCTCCATGTCGGGCGCGGAAGGCGAGCGCTGGGGCTTCTTCAACAGCCTGCATGCGCCGGACGCCTTGCTGGCCGCCGCGCAGGCCTTCGCGCAAGGGCTGGCCGACGGCCCCACCTTCGCGCACGGCATGACCAAGAAGATGCTGCAGCAGGAGTGGAACATGGGCGTGGACGAAGCCATTGAAGCGGAAGCGCAGGCGCAGGCCATCTGCATGGCCACCAACGACTTCCACCGCGCCTACCACGCTTTCGTGGCCAAGCAAAAACCGGTGTTCGAGGGGGACTGATGGCGGACAAGACTTATCTGGACTGGCCCTTCTTCGCGCCGCAGCACGCCGCGCTGGAGCAGGCGCTGGACACCTGGGCCGCCGAGCATATCCACGACGGCCATGGCAGCGACGTGGATGCAGCCTGCCGCCAGCTGGTGCGCCTGCTGGGGCAGGGCGGCTGGCTGCGCCACGCCGTGGGCGGCGTGCAGCACGGCGGCGCGCTGGACGCCATCGATACGCGCGCCATCTGCCTGATCCGCGAAACGCTGGCGCGCCATTCCGGGCTGGCCGATTTCGCCTTTGCCATGCAGGGCCTGGGTTCCGGCGCCATCAGCCTGTTCGGCAGCGCGGCCAACAAGGAAGCCTATCTGCCGCGCGTGGCGAAGGGCGAGGCGATTGCGGCGTTCGCGCTGTCCGAGCCGCAGGCCGGTTCCGACGTGGCGGCCATGCAGTGCGCCGCCGTGGCCGATGGCGACAGCTATATCCTGAACGGCGAAAAGACGTGGATCTCCAACGGCGGCATCGCCGACTTCTACGTGGTGTTCGCGCGCACCGGCGAGCAGCCCGGAGCGCGCGGCATCAGCGCCTTCATTGTCGACGCGAACACGCCCGGTTTCGAGATTGCAGAGCGCATCAATGTGATCGCGCCGCATCCGCTGGCGCGGCTCAGGTTCAGCGACTGCCGCATTCCGGCCGCGCAGCGCCTGGGCGAAGCAGGTCAGGGCTTCAAGGTGGCGATGGCGACGCTGGACGTGTTCCGCACCTCCGTGGCGGCAGCCTCGCTCGGCTTTGCGCGCCGCGCGCTGGACGAGGCGCTGGCGCACGCCACGCAGCGCAAGATGTTCGGGCAGACGCTGGCCGACTTCCAGCTGACGCAGGCCAAGCTGGCGCAGATGGCCACCGGCGTGGACGCCGCCGCGCTGCTGACCTACCGCGCCGCCTGGCAGCGCGACCAGGGCCGCAACGTGACCAGGGAAGCGGCCATGGCCAAGATGACCGCCACCGAAACGGCGCAGCAGGTGATCGACGCGGCGGTGCAGATGTTCGGTGGCCTGGGCGTGGTCAGCGAGCATCCGGTCGAGCGCCTGTACCGCGAAATCCGCGCGCTGCGCATTTACGAAGGCGCCACCGAAGTGCAGCAACTGATCATTGCGCGCGAACTGCTGAAATCACAGAAAGGCCAGCCATGAAATTCCTCCAACCTCCAGGCTGGGTACGGCCGCGCGGCTACTCCAACGGCGTGGCCGCCAACGGCACCACGATTGCCGTCAGCGGCATGATAGGCTGGGACGCCGAGGGCAAGTTCCACACCGCGGACTTTGCCGGCCAGGTGCGCCAGTGCCTGCTCAACATCGTGGCCGTGCTGGCCGAGGGCGGCGCGCGGCCCGAGCACATCGTGCGCATGACGTGGTACGTGCTGGACAAGCGCGAGTACATGGGCGCCTACAAGGAGATCGGTGCAGCCTACCGCGAAATCATCGGCCAGCACTATCCGGCCATGACGGCGGTGCAGGTGGCCGGCCTGCTGGAAGAGCAGGCGCGGGTGGAGATCGAAGTGACCGCCGTGGTGCCTGCCGCTTAGCATCCGCTTAGCATCCGCTTAGCTTCCGCTTAGCTTCCGCCGCACGGCGTGCGCGCGTACAGCTCCTCCATGGTGCTGTCCGCCGCGCCGACATGGATGAAGTCCGCGTACAGATGCCGCGACGGCACGTACATGGTGCCCGGCTGGTAGATACCGGTCTTGGGGAAATTGCCCAGGTTGTTGGCATAGTGGCTGCTGAGGTTGGTCGTGGCATACGCCTGCTCGCCGTTCATCCACAGCTGCAGCGACCCGTTGCCCAGCCTGTGCTGCCAGTCCGCCCGCACCACGAAGCAGTACCACTGGCCCAGCCGCAGCTTGTCCAGCACCACGCTCTTGACGGCCGCATTGGCCCTGGTGGGCAGCACCGCATCGGTCGCGTTGCGGTGGTTGAAGGTGGCGTGCAGGCGCAGCACGCCGTCGCTCGCCTCGATCGCCAGCGGCGGCGGCCCGGCGAACACGCCCTTGGCGCTGTTCAACTGGAACACCACGACCGGCCGCCCGCTTTCCTCTTCCGTCACCCAATCCGTTGGGAAATACACACTGGCCGCGTACCAGCGCACACCCTGGCGCATATACTCGTAGGTGGGCGATACCTCGGTGCGCTTGGCTCCAGCGCTGTCGGGGTCGGTATTGCGCAGCACCACGTGGAACACATTGCGGCGCCCGTTGGCCGGGTCCGGCGCCAGCGTCACGTTGGCCGCATGGCCGGCATTCAGGGTATAGAAGCGGTCGAAGCGGCGCATGCCGGCTTCCGCATTGCGCTGGATTTCGTCCTGCACGCCGCCCTTGGGCGGCAGCGGCAACGGGGTGGCTTCCATGGTGTCGATCTCGCCGCCGAGGCCCGCGACGACTTGGGCTGAAGCGGGCAGGGCGGCGCTGATCAGTAGCGCAACGGCGGCAAAACGCATGCGTCGGTTCTCCATATTGATGGGTCCGGCATGATATGCCAATCGTGGCGACAGGCGCGCACCGTTATGATAATGTTAAATCTTTTGCAATGATGGACGGAGGCTGGAATGTTGAACGCTGTGAGGACCGCCGCTATGGCGGGACTGCTCTGGTGTCTGGGGGCGGTGCCGGCGCATGCCACGCCCATCATGACGTCGGAGGTGAAGACTCAACTGCTGGGCTGGCTGGGACAGCCGAATTCCCAGCTGGACCAACTGTTCGTGCGCAAGGATGGCGATACCGCCGCCCAATTCCACGCTGCAGCGGACGGCAAGGGCGCGACATTCACCCTGCTGATGGCGCGCGACAGCGGCGGTAACAGCTGGCTCATTGGCGGCTACAACCCGCAGAGCTGGAGTTCGGTGGAAGGCGAACACATCACGCTGCCCGAGTCGGAACGCACGGCCTTCATTTTTAACATCACTGCCGGCCATGTGTACCGTCAGGTGCCGGCTCCGCCGGACCAGGGCGTTCCCGATTACGGCTCGCACCAGACCTATAACTGCCCGCAATGCGGCCCCGCGTTCGGCAGTGGCGCCGATTTGCTCGTGACCAACGACCTGACTACCGGCGGCAGCTCCTACCTCACCTCCTATTACAGCTTCGAGCCCGGCGCCGAACCGTTCGGCGGCAGCCTGGCCGGCACCGGCCAGTTCACCTACACGGCGATGGAAGTGTATTCCGTGCGCGCCATCCCCGAGCCCGGCACGCTGGCCTTGCTGGTGGCGGGACTGGGCGTGATGGCCTATGCGTGCCGCAAAGCGCACTGAGCAGTAAATATTCCCGCGATGGCTGTGACTCTTGGTGATATACTGCACATGTCATTGTCATTTGGAAATATATATTTCTTATGGGTAACATAAACAAAGACGAAATCCTGCTCATGCTGGAGCGGATGGAGGACGAGCTGATGCTCGCCGAAATGGAGCGCATGGCAGGCATGGCCGAGGTTGGCGCTGCCCGTGAGGACCTCGCGCGGCGTGCCGACGCGGCCCTACGTAGCTGCCGCACCGCGATTGGCGGCGCGTTCAGCGGCAGCCTGGTGTGCGAGGCCAGCCGCAAGCTGTTCGACACGCATGCCGGCCTGACGCTGCAAGTCCGCGCGCGCGGCGCCGAAGCCAGCCTGCTGACGGTGAGCCTGCGCATTCCGCGCGACGGCGACGCATCGCTGGTGGCGGAACGCACCAGCGGCGGCATGCGCTATTTCAGCGGCAAGCTGGCGCTGGCCAACGGCAACGAACCGCAGTTGGCCGCCGCGCTGGCGCTGGTGCTCGAGCGCGCTTTCCAGGCCGTGCCGGCTTAAAGCATCGGCAGGCGCAGCGCGTCGACAATCCTGCGTATCAGGTCCGTGCGCCGCTGCGTGTAGGGCGGGAAGAACAGCTTGATGAGCATGAGCGGTGACGCCCGCAGCACCGCGCGTTCGTGCGAGAAGGTCTTGAACCCGTGCTCGCCGTGCGCGCTGCCCAGGCCTGAATTGTTGACTCCGCCGAACGGCAGATTGCCATGCGCGAATTGCGCCACGCAATGGTTGACGCAGGCGCCGCCGGAACTGGTTTGCGCCAGCATCTTGCTGACCGCGCGCCGGTCCGTGCTCCACACGTAAAGCGCCAAGGGCTTGGGCGCCGCGTTGATGGCGGCGATCACCTCGTCCAGTTCCGTGTAGCCGATGATAGGCAGCAGCGGACCAAAAATCTCCTCCGACAAAATCGCCGCGCCGGCCGGAATCTGGTCCAGCAGCGTGGGCGCGATATAGCAGATCGCTTCGTCCACGTCGCCGCCCGCCAGCACGCGCGCGCCGCGCCGCTGCGCGTCCGCCAGCAGGCCGGCCAGGCGCTGCGCATGGCGCCGGTTGACTACGCGCGCCAGGTCGGGACTGGCCTTCTGCGCCTGGGCGCCCGCGCCGTAGCGCTGCTGCAGTACGGAGCGGCAGGCGTCCACGAAGGCCGCTTTCACGGACGCGTGCACGTACACGTGGTCGGGTGCCACGCAGGTCTGGCCATTGTTCAGGAACTTCCCCCACATCAGCGTTTCGGCCGCCAGCTTGAGGTTGGCGCTGGCGTCCACGATGGTGGGCGACTTGCCGCCCAGCTCCAGCGTCACGCTGGCCAGGTGCTTGGCGGCGGCCGCCATCACCAGTTTGCCGACGGCGGGCGAGCCGGTGAAAAAGATATGGTCGAACGGCAAGTCCAGCAGCACGCGCGAGGTCGGCTGGCTGCCCTCGAACAGCGCCACCTCATTGGCCGGGAACACGGCGGTAATGATGCGTCCCATCAGCGCCGACACGGCCGGCGTCATTTCGGACGGCTTGATGATGGCGGCGTTGCCCGCCGCCAGGGCCGACACCAGCGGGCCGAAGCACAGGCTGAGCGGATAATTCCACGGTGCGATGATCAGCACGCGGCCGCGCGGCTGCGCCTGCACCGAGGCGCGCGTGCCCAGCATGGTGGTGGTCGGCCATACGCTGCGCGGCTTCATCCAGCGCTTCAGGCGGCCCAGCGCGTGGCGGATCTCTTCCATCACCGGCAGGAATTCGGACGCCTCCACTTCGGCGGGGGGATTTGCGGTAATCCTGGGCGAAGGCTGCATAGAAGGCCTCGCGCTGCGCCATCATCGCATCGCGCAGGCGGCGGATGCGGCGCAGCCGCTGCTCGGCCGTGGATGTGCGCCAGGCCAAGGCGGTGGCCAGCTGCGCGTCGAACGCGGCCTGGATATCGATGGGATCGGATTCGCCCGAGGGCGGGGCAGTAACAGCGTGCAAGGCTTCGCTCATGGCGGCATACGGTCAATGGGAATCCATTCAGCGTAGCACGGGCGCGATGCCATTTTTTACAGGAACACTCTAATTGGCTCGCCGGGCAATGAAGTTGTTGCGGCGTGGTCCCCCCGACTGGAATCGAACCAGTATCCCACGCTTAGGAGGCATGTGCACTATCCATTGTGCTACGGGGAGGACGCTAGGCGAGCGCAATTATAGCCGATGGTCGGGCAAAAAATAGTCCCGCCCCCGCGATGTCGGTACAATGCTGGCTTCATTCATCTTTTCAGCGGCTTTTTCAGCACGCCGCGCGCAGGCTTACTCACTATGGCAGTCATCTCTCTTTCTTCCGCGCAACTGGCGTTTGGCCACTTTGCGCTCCTTGACCATGCGGAATTTTCGCTGGAAACGGGCGAACGCGTCGGCCTGATCGGCCGCAACGGCACGGGCAAATCGTCCCTGCTGAAAATCATTTCGGGCCGCTTCAAGCTGGATGACGGCCTGCTGGTGATGCAGCAGGGCCTGAAGATCGCGTACGTGGAGCAGGAGCCGGTGTTCGAGCCGGAGATGAGCGTGTACGAAGCGGTGGCCTCCGGCATGGGCGACCTGCAGGATCTGCTGAAGGAATACGATGCGCTGACCGGCCAGTTCGGCCAGGGCGACGACGAGGCGCTGATGGAGCGCATGCACGACATCCAGGTCAAGCTGGACGCGGCCGATGCGTGGAACCTGAAGAACAAGGTGGAAGCCACGCTGGACCGCCTGAACCTGGGCGCGGACGCGCTGATGAAGACCCTGTCCGGCGGCATGCAGAAGCGCGTGGCGCTGGCGCGCGCGCTGGTGTCGGCGCCGGACGTGCTGCTGCTCGACGAACCGACCAACCACCTGGACTTCACCTCCATCATGTGGCTGGAAGGCTTGCTGAAGGACTTCCGCGGCTCGGTGCTGTTCATCACCCACGACCGCTCCTTCCTGGACAACGTGGCCACCCGCATCATCGAACTGGACCGCGGCCGCCTGCTGTCCTATCCGGGCAACTTCACCACCTACCAGGTGCGCAAGGCCGAGCAGCTGGAGATCGAGGAAATCGAGAACGCCAAGTTCGACAAATTCCTGGCGCAGGAAGAAGTGTGGATACGCAAGGGCGTGAAGGCGCGCCGCACCCGCGACGAGGGCCGCGTGCGCCGCCTGGAGCGCCTGCGCGAGCAGCGCGCCGTGCGCCGCGAGCAGCAGGGCCAGGTCACGCTGCAGGTGTCGGCCGGCGACCGCTCGGGCAAGATCGTGGCGGAGCTGGAGAACGTGTCGAAGTCCTACAACCGTCCCATCGTCCGCGATTTCAGCGCCACCATTTTGCGCGGCGACAAGGTTGGCCTGATCGGCGCCAACGGCGCCGGCAAGACCACCTTGCTCAAGCTGATCCTGGGCGAGGACAAGCCGGACAGCGGCACCGTCAAGCAGGGCACCAAGCTGCAGGTGGCGTACTTCGACCAGATGCGCACCCAGCTCAACGAGGAGGCCAGCCTGCTGGAAACCATCGCCCCGGGCAGCGACTGGGTGGAAGTGAACGGCCAGCGCAAGCACGCCATGAGCTACCTGAGCGACTTCCTGTTCGCGCCGGAGCGCGCGCGTTCGCCGGTCAAGACCCTGTCGGGCGGCGAGCGCAACCGCCTGCTGCTGGCGCGCCTGTTCGCCAAGCCGGCCAATGTGCTGGTACTCGATGAACCTACCAACGACCTGGACATCGACACGCTGGAGCTGCTGGAAGAACTGCTGGAAGATTATCCGGGCACCGTGTTCCTGGTCAGCCACGACCGCATGTTCCTCGACAACGTGGTGACGCAGGTGATCGTGGCGGAAGGCGAGGGCCACTGGCGCGAGTTTGTCGGCGGCTACACCGACTGGGAGCGCGTGCGCGACACCACGGCCACCGCCAAGGCCGCCGCCGCCAAAGCCGCGCCCAAGGCCGAGCCTGCGCCGGCCGCCGCAGCTGCCGCGCCGGCTGCGCCGAAGAAAAAGCTGTCCTACAAGGAACAACGCGAGCTGGACGAGCTGCCGAAACTGATTGCCGCGCTGGAAGACGAGCAGACCGCGCTCAATGTGCAGCTGTCCGATCCCGATTTCTACAAGAAAAATGCGGCCGAGGCGAAGCGCGTCAACGCACGTATTGAGCAAATCGAGGGCGAACTGTTGGAAGCGCTGGAAAAATGGGAAGCGATCGAGTCCCGCGCTAAGGGTTAGCAGACGCTACGCAGCCGTGCGCTGCTGCTGAGCGGAAAATTGTAAGATCTGCAAAGTTGCCTACGCGGCCCGATTGGGCTGCGGCAGCAATGCAGATTTTCAATTTTGCCGAGGCGCACGACTGTGAAACCTTACATCTCAACAGCCGGACCGGCAGGTTCGGCCCCCGCGCTGGCACGGATCGTTCCGTTTGCCGTCTACCTCTTCTTTATTTTCGTCGCCGACATGCTGGCCCGCATGGGCTACAGCGCGCAAGACACGCGCTGGCTGTACGGCATCAAGATCCTGGCCGTGTGCGCCGCCCTGGTGCTGTACTGGCGCCAGTATGGCGAGCTGGAATGGCGCGGCCTGCGCGCCCCGCTGCTGGCCGCCAGCGCCGCCATCGGCGTGGCCGTGTTCGTCCTGTGGATCAGCCTCGATGCCGGCTGGATGCAGATCGGCAGCGCCGACGGCTTCGACCCGCGCGGCGCCGACGGCGCCATCCTCTGGGGCCTGGTCGCGCTGCGCATTGCCGGCGCCGCCCTGGTCGTGCCCGTGATGGAAGAACTGTTCTGGCGCTCCTTCCTGCTGCGCTGGCTCCACTCCCCCGATTTCCTCAACGTCCGCACCGCTGCCGTGTCGCTCAAGGCGCTCGTCATCATGGTGGTGCTGTTCGGCTTTGAGCACAACTTGTGGCTGGCCGGCATGGTTGCCGGCTTGGCTTACGGCCTGCTGTATATGCGCAGCGGCAATCTCTGGACCGCCATCGTGGCGCACGGCGTCACCAATGGCGTGCTGGGCGTGTGGATCGTGGTCACAGGCAATTGGCACTACTGGTAAATTCCCATGCGACTTCTATTCAAACCCCAACCACTGGCGCTGCTGCTCGGCGCCATAGGCGCTGCCGCGCCGGTGATGGCCGGCGCCGGTATCAGCGACACCATCCATCCCTATCTGGCCGTGACGCGCTCGTACGACGCCAACCTGTTCCGGCTGGACGACAGCACGCCCGGCTTCGTCGGCCCGCGCGGTGACACGCTCACGCAGACCCAGTACGGCGTGCTGATCGACATGCCGATCAGCCGCCAGAAACTGACCGGGCAGTTCAAGCAGTCGCGCGTGAAGTTCGACCATTACAGCGAACTCGACTACAGCGGCAAGGATTACCTGGCCGACCTCGAGTGGCATATCGGCAACCACCTGGAAGGCCATATCGGCGGCCTGTATGCGCAGACCCTGACGTCCTTCAGCGACTTCCACACCAACGCGCGCAACCTGCGCGTGCAAAAGCGCGAATACGTGGACGGCGCCTGGCGCTTCCATCCCAGCTACCGCGTGCGCGCGGCCGCCAGCAGCCAGAAGTTCACCTACGACTTGCCGCAGCAGCAGTTCAACAACCGCACCGAAGACCAGGTCGACCTCGGCTTTGACTACCTGCCGGCCAGCGGCAGCCGCTTCGGCCTGCAGGCCAGCCAGCTCAAGGGCAAGTACCCCGACCACCGCATCCTGGGCGGCACGCCGATCGACGACGGCTACACGCAGAACGAACTGAAGGCCAATGTCTACTGGCTGTTTTCGGCCACCTCGCAATTCACCATGCTGGCCGGCTGGGCCGAGCGCAAGCACAGCTTCTTCCCGGAGCGCGACAGCAGCGGCCTGAACGGCCGGGCCAGGATGAACTGGTCCATGCTGCGCAAGCTGCGCATGGAAGCGTCGGCCTGGCGCGAGTTTGCGCCGGTGGAGAGCAACTTCGTCAACAACAGCTTGAACAAGGGGGCCAGCTTCAGCACCACCTGGGATGTGAGCGCCAAGGTCAACGTGAACGCTGCGGTGCGTCGTGAAAAGCGGGATTTTAGTACTCTGGAGGGCCGGATCGCGCCGCCCAATCTGCACGACAAAAGCCGCAACGCGTCCCTGGGCGTGAATTATGCGCCGCTGCAGTCGGTACGGCTGTCCGCCAATGTGTTTCATGAAGTTCGCAGCGGAAACGCCTCCACCAACTACCGCACTCACGGCGCCGCCGTCAGTGCCAGCATACAGTTTTGAGAATGGCCATGACGGTTAACGACATACCCCTGATTTCTTTCTTCCAGCGCGTGCTGGATCCGCTCATCATCATGGGTACGCTGTACCTGTTTTCCATGCTGTTCGCAGAACCGTTCACCGGCTATTCGCTGGTGCTGATGATTTTGGCTTTCTTCATTTCGTCCTCGGTCTATCAGTACGTCGACCCTTACCGCACGTGGCGCAGCGGCCGCATGATGGCCTACGCGCGCGACATCGTGGTGGGCTGGGTGGTCACCGCGCTGATCCTGGTCTTCCTCGGCTCGGTCAGCGGCCTGTCCTACCACTACGACGAGAACGTGGTGCTGGTGTGGTTCACCGCCACCCCCTTCGTGCTGCTGCTGAGCCACCTGGCCGCGCGCAAGCTCGGTTCGGACCCCAACAAGGACAGCGAAGTGCGTTCGGTGCTCATCATCGGCGCCAACGACGTGGGCGTGAAATTCGCCAACACCATCGACCGTTTCCCCAACCTGTACATGAAGGTGTGCGGCTTCTTCGACGACCGCACCGACGAGCGCCAGCCGCGCAATATGCGCCATCCGGTGCTGGGCACGATGGACGACATTGCCGCCTATGTGCGCCAGCACCAGATCAAGATGATCTTCATCAGCCAGCCGATCTCGGCGCAGCCGCGCATCCGCCGCCTGCTCGATGAATTGCAGGACACCACGGCTTCGGTTTATTTCCTGCCAGATATCTACGTGTTCGACTTGATGCAAGCCCGCTTCGACAACGTGGGCGGCATGCCGGTGATCGCCATTTGCGAGAGCCCGTTCACCGGCTTCAACAGCCTGGTCAAGCGCACCAGCGACATCGTGCTGGCCGCGCTGATCACGCTGGCGCTGGTGCCGGTGATGGCGGTGATCGCCGCCGCCGTGCGCATCAGTTCGCCCGGCCCGGTGATCTTCCGCCAGCGCCGCTACGGCTTGTACGGCGAGGAAATCATCGTCTACAAATTCCGTTCGATGACGGTGGCCGAGGATGGCGCGCAGGTGGTGCAGGCCAAGAAGAACGACCAGCGCGTGACCAGGATAGGCGCCTTCCTGCGCCGCTCCTCGCTGGATGAGCTGCCGCAGTTTATCAACGTGCTGCAGGGCGCATGAGCATTGTCGGCCCGCGCCCGCACGCGGTGGCGCACAACGAGCAATACCGCAAGCTCATCAAGGGCTACATGCTGCGCCACAAGGTCAAGCCGGGCATCACCGGCTGGGCACAGGTCAACGGCCTGCGCGGCGAAACGGAAACGCTGGACAAGATGGAAGCGCGCATCCGCTACGACCTCGACTACCTGCGCAACTGGTCGCTGTGGATGGACCTGTGGATCGTGGTCCGCACCCTGAAAGTGGTCGCCGCCCGCGAAAACGCCCACTAACTGCAGCGCTCGGCCATTCGTGCGTCACGGTTGGCGTTGTTTCGCTAAGATGTTTGTCTAATGACAATATTGCTTAGAAAAGTTTTCACAAAGGAACGATCATGAAAAATGCATCCCCATCCAGTCGTTCGCTTGCCGCCGTCATGCTGCTGGCGGCGCTCACGCTGAGCGCGTGCGGCGAAAAGGCCAAGAAGACCGGCCAGGCGCTGGCCAGCGTCAATGGCGAGGAAATCACCGTGTTGCAGCTCAATGAAGAGATGCAGCGCTCCGGCGTGCAGGCGGCGCAGCAGGAAACGGCCCGCAAGCAATTGCTGGAAGGCCTGATCGACCGCCAGCTGCTGCAAAACGAGGCGGCCAAGGACAAGCTGGAGCGCGACCCGCAAGTGATGCAGGCGATAGAACGGGCCAAGGCCATGATCGTGGCGCAGGCCTATATGCAGAAGCGCATCGGCAACCAGGCCCGTCCGGCCAAGACCGACGTGGAGCAGTACTACCAGCAGCACCCCGAATTCTTCGCCAACCGCAAGCAGTTCGACATGCGCCAGCTGGTGCTGGCCACCAAGGATGTCAGCGAGCCGCTCAAGGCCCAGCTCGACAGCGTGAAGTCGCTGGACGAGGCCGCCGCTTGGCTGGACCAGCATCAGATCAAGTACGTGCGCGCCGGCCTGACCCGCACCAGCACCGACCTGCCGCCGGAACTGGGCGCGCGCCTGGCGTCCATGCCCAAGGGCCAGCTGTTCATCATCCGCGAAGGCGAGCGCAGCATGCTGATCCAGATTGCCGAGATCAAGGACAGCCCGCTCAGCCTGGACGCGGCCACCGCCCAGATCGAGCAGTTCCTGTTCAACAAGAAGAACAAGGAAGCGGCCGAGGCCGAGATCAAGCGCCTGCGCTCGACCGCCAAGATCGAGTACTTCAACAAGCCGGCCGACGGCGCCCCCGGCGCGCCGGGCGCACCGGCCAGCCCGGCGGCGGCCACTGCCGCCGCGCCCGCCGCCACGCCGGCCGCCGGCGCGCCTGCGGCCACGGCGGCCGCGCCGGTGGTGCCGCCGGCCCAGGCCGCCGCATCGCAAACCGCGGCTGACGAGGCCGCCGCGCGCGGCGTGGCCGGCCTGAAATAACGTCCCGCATTCACCCGACAATAAGTGAGCTCATCATGAAAAAACTCATCCTGTGGCTGGCCATGGCCCTGTCCATGGTCATGGCGCTGGCCGTGCGCCCCGTCGTGGCGGCCGATATCGTGCTCGGTTCGGGCGACGTGCTGAAGATTTCGGTCTACGGCAGTCCCGACCTGGCGCTGGAAACCCGCGTCAGCGACAGCGGCAGCATCACCTTCCCGCTGATCGGCCAGGTGGCGCTGGGCGGCCTGACGGTGCCGGCCGCTGAAAAGAAAATCGGCAGCATGCTGGAAAGCGGCGGCTATGTGAAACGGGCCCAGGTCAACATCCTGGTCACGCAGATCCAGAGCCAGCAAGTGTCCGTGCTGGGCCAGGTGAACCGTCCGGGCCGCTACCCGGTGGACGGCAAGCGCAGCCTGATGGACATGCTGGCCCAGGCCGGCGGCATCGGCCCGGAAGGCGGCGACAGCGTGACCCTGATCCGTACCCGCGACGGCAAGACCACGCGTGAAGTGATCGACGTGGTGCAGATGGTGCAGGCAGCCGACTTCGGCCGCGACTACCAGCTGCAGCCGAACGACATCATCTTTGTCGAGCGCGCGCCGCGCTTCTACATCTACGGCGAAGTGCAGCATCCCGGCCCGGTGCGCCTGGAGCGCGGCATGACGGTGCTGCAGGGCCTGTCGGCCGGCGGCGGCCTGACCCCGCGCGGCACCGAACGCGGCATGCGCATCAAGCGCAAGGACGCCAACGGCCAGCTGCAGATCCTGAACGTGAAGCACGACGACGTGATCCAGGTTGACGACATCGTGTACGTCAAGGAAAGCCTGTTCTAAGGAAAGACCATGAATTTCGCCCAATTTTTATTGATACTGCAGGCACGCAAGAAGATCGTGCTCGGCACCCTGATCGCCACCGTGGCGATCACCGTGCTGGTCAGCGTGCTGCTGCCGGCCACCTACAAGGGCTCGTCCACCGTGCTGCTGAACACCAAGGGCGTCGACCCGGTGACCGGCATGACCATGCCGGGCCAGCTCATGCCGAGCTACGTGGCGACCCAGATCGACCTGATCTCGAGCAAGAACGTGGCGCTGCGCGTGGTGGACCAGCTCAAGCTGGCCACCAATCCCCTGGTGCAGCAGCAGTTCCGCGAGGACACCGGCGGCAAGGGCACGGTGCGCGACTGGCTGGCCGACCTGCTGCTCAAGAAGCTGGACGTGGTGCCTTCGCGCGAGAGCAGCGTCATTGAAATCAACTTCAAGGGCTCCGACCCGGCCTTCGTGGCGGCCGTGGCCAATACCTTCGCCGACGAATACCAGAAGCTCAGCGTGCAGCTGAAGGCCGATCCGATGAAGAAGGCCACCAGCTACTTCACCGAGCAGATCAAGGGCCTGCGCGACCAGCTGGAAGCGGCCCAAAGCCGGCTCTCGAAATACCAGCAGGAAAACGGCATCGTCAGCCTGGACAACCGGCTGGACGTGGAATCGAACCGCCTGAACGACCTGTCGGCCCAGCTGGTGGTGGCGCAGGCCCAGCAGATGGAAGCCAGTTCGCGCCGCAGCGTGGCCAGCGGGCGCGCGCTTGATTCGCCGGACGTGGCGGCCAGCCCGCTGGTGCAGAACCTGCGCGCCCAGCTGAGCATGGCCGACACCAAGCTGGCCGAAGTGGGCCAGCGCCTGGGCCGCAACCACCCGCAGTACCAGAGCGCCAAGGCGGAAGCGGACCAGCTGCGCGCCAGCCTCAATTCGGCGGTGGCGTCGACTTCCAACAGCGTCGGCAACAATGCGCAAATCCTCGGTGCGCGCGAGTCGCAGCTGCGCGAAGCGCTGGCGCAGCAGAAAACCAAGATCCTTGAGATCAACCGTTCGCGCGACGAACTGAACGTGCTGCAGCGCGACGTCGAAGCGGCCCAGCGCGCCATGGACGCGGCATCGCTGCGCCTGTCGCAGACGCGCATGGAAGGCCAGTCCGACCAGTCCGACATCGCGCTGCTGAATCCGGCCGTGGCGCCGGTCGAGCCGTCCTCGCCGCGCCTGGTGCTCAACACCGTGCTGGCGCTGTTCATGGGCAGCTTGCTGGGCATAGGCTTTGGCATGCTGGCCGAAATGCTGGACCGCCGGGTGCGCTCGCGCGCCGACCTGGCCGACCTGGTGCAGATCCCTGTGCTGGGCGAAATTCACTGGGGTCCGGCCCGTGCCCGCTCCAAGCTGGGCATGGCATTGATGCCACGCCGTGTGCGCCTGACCTGATATGGGATTGATTATGAACCACCCTGCCATGAACCCCGCCGCAAGCCCCAAGGGGCTGCCTCCCGCGGCGCTGCCGCCCGCCGTCGATTCCAGCATCGGCGGCCTGTTGCTGGCCTCCGGCAAGCTGAGCCCTGAGAACGCCGAGCGCGTGCTGCGCATGCAGCAGGAACTGGGCATCCGCTTCGGCGAAGCGGCCCAGCGCCTGGGCCTCATTTCCGAGGCCGACATCCAGCAAGTGCTGGCGCGCCAGTTCGACTATCCCTACCTGGCCCCGGGCGACGGCGGCATGTCGCCGCAACTGGTGGCGGCCTACCATCCGTTCTCGCCGCAAGTGGAAGTGCTGCGCGCGGTGCGCAGCCAGCTGATGCTGCGCTGGTTCGGGCGCGGCCGCAAGGCGCTGGCCGTGGCCGGCGTGGAGCCGGGCGACGGCGCCAGCCTGTTCGCCGCCAACCTGGCGGTGGTGTTCTCGCAGCTGGGCGAACAGACGCTGCTGGTGGACGCCAACCTGCGCACGCCGCGCCAGCAGGACATCTTCGGCCTGAAGCAGCGCGCCGGCCTGTCGGACGTGCTGGCCGGGCGCGCCGAGCTGGGCGTGGTGGAGAAAATCGCCGAGCTGGTCGACCTGTCCGTGCTGGTGGCCGGTACCTTGCCGCCCAACCCGCAGGAACTGCTGGCGCGCGCCGCGTTCGCCGGCCTGAACCTCAATGTCGAATCGCGCTACGACGTGGTGCTGTACGACGCGCCGGCGTGCGTGCTGGGCTCGGACACGCTGGCGCTGGCCTCGCGCGTGGGCGGCGTGCTGCTGGTGGCGCGCAAGAACCGCACCTCGCTGGCGGCCATCAGCGCCGCGGTCGACCAGTTGCAGCATGCCGGCATTGCCGTGGTCGGCTCCGTGATGGTGGAGCACTAAATGCTGTCCGCCAGCACACCCATGCCGCCGGCGCGCGAATCGGCCGCCGGCCCAGGCCGTTTGCCCGCAGCCTGGCTGCTGGCGCTGGCCGGCCTGCTGGCGCTGTACCTGCCCACCTTCTACGACGCGCTGCGCGAGGTGTGGGGCAGGGAAGAGCAGGCGCACGGCCCCATCATCCTGGGCGTGTCGCTGTGGCTGCTGTACCGCAACTGGCCGGCCATGCTGGCCGCCAGCGGCAAGCACGACAACCCGGGCTCGGCCTGGGGCTGGCCGGTGCTGGTGGTCGGCCTGCTGAGTTACCTGCTGGGACGGGTGCTCGACATCCAGGTCATTGAAATGTTTTCCTTCCCGTGCACGGTGGTGGCGGTGCTGTTGTTGCTGCAAGGGGCGGCCGCGCTGCGCGTGCAGTGGTTCCCGCTGTTCTTCATGCTGTTCATGCTGCCGCTGCCGGGGCCGTTTGTTGACACCGTGACCATGCCGATGAAGATGGCGGTGTCCTGGTGCGCCGAGCACATCCTGTTCGCGGCCGGCTACCCGATCGCGCGCAGCGGGGTGGTACTGCAGGTGGGCCAATATCAACTTTTGGTTGCTGACGCCTGCGCCGGGCTGCACACGCTGTTCACGCTGGAAGCGCTGGGGCTGCTGTATCTGAATATTGTCCGGCACGGCTCTTTCCTGCGCAATGTGGGGCTGGCGCTATTGATTGTGCCGATCTCATTTACTGCGAATATTATCCGTGTCATGACGCTGACCTTGATTACCTACCATTTCGGCGATGCCGCCGGGCAGGGTTTCCTGCATGGATTTGCCGGCATGGTCCTGTTTATTAGCGCGCTATTGCTGATCATCGGCGTCGATACGCTGTTGCGCAGCGCCGTGCGCAGGAGAGCAAAATGAACCGCAGAACCGCCGCCGGGGCCATATTGGCCGCGCTGATGGGCGGCACCAGCGCCGCCGCCGCCTTGCTGAAGCCGAAAAAGCACGACGCGCCCGAGATGGAAAAGCTGGGCCTGGAAACCCTGATCCCGGCCGAGTTCGCCGGCTGGCGCATCGACCGCAGCGTGGTGCCGGTGCAGCCGCCGCCCGAGGTGGAGGAGGTGATCGGCAAGCTGTACGACGAAACCCTGGCGCGCACCTACGTCAACGCGCGCGGCCAGCGCGTCATGCTGTCGATCGCCTACGGCGGCGACCAGACCGGGCGCCTGCGCGTGCACCGCCCGGAGAAATGCTATTCGGCACAGGGCTTCCACGTCGACAAGATAGCCCAGCAGCAGCAGCGCATCGGCGGCGCCGACGTCACCGTGAACCGGCTGTATGCGGCGCTGGGCGCGCGCCAGGAACCGATCAGCTACTGGGTGCGGGTGGGCGACGAAACCGTCGATGGCGCGCTGGCGCAGCGCCTGACCCAGCTGCGCTTCAGCCTGAACGGGCAAATCCCGGACGGGCTGCTGTTCCGCGTCTCCAGCATTGGCGCGGACCGCGCCGCCGGCTACGCGCTGCAGGACAGCTTCATCGCCGACCTGGTGCGCAGCCTGGCACCGGCCGATGCGGCCAAGCTGGTCGGCAATCCGGCCAGGAAGTCATAGGAAGTCACCGAAGAAGATCATGTCAGAAAATTATTCTGGCCGTGCTTTTAATAAAAGCATAGGCTATTACGTAGGCGGCCGTTTTTTAAATGCGTTGGCCGCTTTTTTTATTCTTATCTGGATCGCGCGCCAGCTCCCCGAAAACCAATATATTAATTACGTTGCCGCGTATTCGATTATCGAGATGGGCATTGTATTATCCGGCTTTGGCATGGAATGGGTGACCGGAATCTATATTCCGCAAATCCGCATGCACGCCAGTGGCCGGGTGTTATACCGGTTTGTATGGCAAAGCGCGGGACTGCAGGCGCTGCTGCTGGCGGGCGGCGCCTTGATACTGTTTTTTACAGCGCCGCTGCTGACCCAGTGGCTGGGCCTGCGCGACGCGGACGGCGTGCTGCGCCTGTACGCCGGCGTCATGCTGATCGAGGGCGTGAGCCGCGTGTTCCGCGACCAATTGCTGTCCAGCCTGCTGTTGCAGAAAGCCGGCCAGGCCAGCCAGCTGCTGCGCAACGTGGCGCTGGCCGGCTATGCGGTGCTGGCGTTCTCGCACGAGGAGTGGCGCAATGCGCACGCGCTGGCGGTGGGCGAGCTGATCGCCAGCAGCTGCAGCCTGCTGGTGGCGGCCTGGTGCTTGCAGCGCCATTTGCTGCAGGTGCGCGCGCAGGCGCAGCCGCAGGCCGGCAGGGCCGCGCCGCAGCCGGCCTGGACCATGCCGTGCTGGCGCGACATGCTGCGCGTGGGCCGCAATGCCTGGCTGAGCAATATCGCCAACCTGACGTGGAGCTGGCAGGCCGTCATCCTGCTGGCCACCCGCACGCTGGGACCGGACGCCGCGGCGCCGCTGGGTTTTGCCCGCAATCTGGCCGAGCAGGTGCGCAAATACCTGCCCAGCGAATTCTTGCTCGGCATCGTGCGCACCCTGCTGGTGGTGCGCTATGCGGCCGAGCAGGACAAGGACAAGCTGGGCTTGCGCGCCGGCCTGATCTACAAGGTCAACCTGCTGTGCCTGCTGCCGCTGCTGGTGCTGTGCGCGGTGCGCGGCGCCGACCTGGCCGCCTTCCTCAGCAACGGCCGCTATCCGGACGCGCACTGGCTGCTGACGGGCTGGCTGGCCGTGCTGGTGATCCTGGCCCACCGCCGCCTGACCGACCTGATGGCCCATACCCTGGGCCGTTCGTCGGCCACCACGCGCGCCAACGTCATGCTGCTGGTGACGCCGCTGGCGCTGTTGCTGGCCGCGCCCCAGCAGCGCTGGAGCCTGCTCTTTGCCGTGCTCATTGTCGCCGAAACCGTGTATTCGGCGCTGGTGCTGCGCCAGCTGCGGACGCCCGCCTGGCACTACCGCCTGCACTGGAGCGGGCTGGCGAAATATGCGGTGGCGGGCTTGCTGGCGGCGGTGGTGCTGGCCGGCCTGCCCGGCGGCGCGGACGCCTTCCGGCTGGCGCTGGCGCTGTGCGCGGCCACTGGCGTGAGCTGGGGGGCGTTGCTGCTGCTGCGGCCGCTCTCCGCTGCCGAGCTGGCGCTGCTGCCGGCGCGCGCGCTGCGTCTGCTGCGCCAGAGTCCGGCTGTTTCAAGTTAATATAAATGAATCCGCTATTCCCAAATTGATATTAACGAAAATAAATAGTCGTGATGGCTTTATCAATTGGCGAGTTTTCATTCAAAAATTGCATGCGGCGTTAATAAGCTGGATTAATATTTTTGTGTTGGCCTGCGGCAACGCTTTAATTGCCGGTTTTATGCTATCGTAATTAAATAACGAAACACGGAGGACGCCGTTATGCAATTACCGAAACTTGGTTTTATTATTTTAAGTGCCATGGCCAGCGCCAGCGCCTGGAGCCAGATCGATCCCAGCGTGGGTGGCGCGGTGCCGCAAGCCGACTTTTCCAAGCGCTACGCGCTGTATTCCGCCTGGAGCGGCAACCTGACGTACGCGACCGATCCGTCCGGCAGCGGCCGCACGGTGTTGCGCAGCCGCGTGCGCAGCACGGACGCCAAGGTCGGCGGCCTGCTGCGCACCGACTTCCTGCCGCTGGGCGAGGCCGGCAAGACCGGGCCGCGCTGGTACGGCTTGAGCGTGTACTTCCCCACCACCTGGGTGGCCCATCCGAATCCGGCCGTGGTGGCGCAGGTGGACCAGGTGGTGCCCGTGGCCGGCTTGCCGGCCCCGCTGTCCATCGTCGTGCGCGGCACCTCGATCGAGCTGAACCTGGGCTTCAACCACCGTCCGCTGAGCGGCACCACCGACGTGGCCACGCCGGCCAATTCGGCGATCAAGGCGGTCAAGCTGGGCACGCTGCAGACCGGCAAATGGTATTGCTTTGCCGTGCGCTCCGAGTGGTCGCCCACGCTGGGCAGCGGCGCGCTGACGATCTACCAGAACCGCGACAAGGTGTTCGACGCCCAGCGCGACATCAATTCCTATCCCGGCAGCGCCGGCAATGTACCGCGCGTCGGCTTGTCCTTCCCCGGCTTGCTGGGCGTGGCCGAGCGCGTGCTGTACACGGACTTCATCCGCCTGGGCGGCCCGGACACCACCCTGGAAAAACTGTTGGCGGAAACGCCCTGCAAAACGACCAGCGCGACGACGGCGCTGGTGAAATAAACCCGAGAGAGGTTGAGCATGCAATTGACGAAAAAATTCATCGCGCTGGCGGCCCTGTGCGGCACCATGGCCGGCGCCTACGCCCAGATCGATCCGGCGCGCGGCGGCCCGGTCACCACCATGGCCACCAACCCCAAGACTTACCAGTACATTTCCTGGCTGCTGGCGGCCAACGCCACGGCCACCATCCGCTATTTCCCGGACTTCTACACGATTAACAGCGGCTCGCCCAGCAACGTCACGCTGGCAGACGATCCGGCCGGCAGCGGCAGGAAGGTGTTCCACATGAAGGTGGCGAAGACCGATCCGCTGGTGCTGGGCGGCTCGCGCACCGAGATCTCGCCGCGCAACGAGTACGTGAAGGAAGGCTTGCGCTGGTATACCTTCAGCGTGTATTTCCCGGGCGACTGGATCTTCCATAATTCGCCGACCCTGGTGGCGCAGCTGCATACCAGCCAGAATACGGCGGTGGTGTCGCCGCCGGCGTCCTTGACGGTCACCGACCGTACCCTGGCGCTGGACTTTAACTATAACCACCGCAGCACCAGCGGCGGCACCGACCCGGCCACCCGCGCCAACTCGGTGGCCGAGTCGATCCGCCTCGGCACGGTGGAGCTGAACAAGTGGTACTGCTTCGTGGTGCGCGCCGACTGGTCGTACAAGCCCGGCGTGGGCCAGATCCAGGTGTGGATGAACGGCACGGAAGTGTTCAGCGCGAAAAATACCTACAACAGCTACGAAACCTGGCTCGGCAACTACGCCAAGGTCGGCTTGTACCTGCCGGGCACCATGATGGTGCCGTCGCGCCACCTGTACGCCGATTTCATTAACCTGGGCGGCCCGGCCAGCACCTACGATCTGATGTACGCACAGACCCCGTGCGCGCCGAAATAAGCCGGCCGCTTGCGTAAAATCCGTGCACCGCTTGCGCAATCGCGTGGGCGGTTTTTTGACGATATGATAAGTTACCTGGACTACAGATTTCCACGGTAACCATCATGAAGTTCCCCACCGCGCCGCGCTTGCCTGGCAAGCTGCGCTCCAGCCTGTCCGCGCTGCCCCTGGTCCTGGTCTGCCTGCTCAGCGTGGTGCTGTTCGGCGGCCTGGTCGGTCTGGGCGCCGGCGTGTTTGCGCTGATCTTGATTGCGCCGGTCCTGGTGTTCGGGCTGCTGCTGTTCACCAATTCCTTCTCCAGTTTCCGCTTCGGCGGCGAGGGCGTGTTCTGGCTGATGCTGGGACTGACCTTGCTGACCGCGCTGGCCGACACGGTCTCGCCGGTGCGCACGCGCGGCGTCATGTCCATCATGCTGATCCCCTTGGCCATCTATGCCTTGCGCGGGCTGTTCATCTTTGCCGGCAACTCCTGGCTGGGCAAGTTGCTGGTGGTGGTGTTCGGCCTGTTCTTTGCGCTGGGCGCGGCCAGTTCCATGGTCGCCGGACGCATTCACTGGCATCCCTTCTTCTACCAGATCGGCTATGATCTGAAACTGCCCATCATGCTGCTGCTGGGCTTTAGCGTGACGTTGGGCGAGCGCAGCGAGCAGCGTTTCTGGCTGCTGGTCAAGGCCGTGCTGGTGCTGTGCCTGGCCGCGCTGGCGCTCGAATTCGCCGCGCCGTCGGTGCACCACCTGATCGCGCGCAACGCCGGTGGCGGCCTGAACGGCAATCCGCTGGTGCCGGGGCTGCACCTGGCCACCGGCCCCTTCGTGCACCCTAGCGTGCTGGCTTCGGTCGGCTCGCTGTTCCTGTGCTGCGTGTTCGTGCGTCGCTTGAGCGGGCAGGGCAGCACGGCCGGCAACTATGCGCTGCTGGCCGGCTTCCTGCTGGTGCTGGCGCTGGCCGGCGAGCGCCAGGAAATCTTTGACGCGCTGGCCGCTTGCGCCATCCTGCTGTTCGCCGCCAAGATGAAACCGCGGATCAGCGCGGTGCTGCTGGCCGTGGCCGCCGTGGCGCTGCTGCTGGGGGTCCTGTTGTTGTTGCTGGGGCCGGTGCACCGCGCCGAACTGGGCTTGCAGTGGGGCTTGTTGCCGTCCTACCAGGCGCTGGGCAATCCGCGCACCGTGCTGTACCTGGACGGCTTCCACCTGGCAAACACCTATTTCCCGTTCGGCACCGGCTTCGGCAAGTTCGGCGGCGATGCCGCGCGCATGTACGACCGCTCGGTCTACGAGATGCTGGGCTACAGCACGCGCTACTGGTGGTACCGCCAGGACCTGTACCTGCTGGACACTTACTGGCCCAACCTGTTCGCCGAGACCGGCTGGCTAGGCGGCGGCGCGGTGTTCCTGTTTGGTGGCGTGATGACGCTGTTCGCCCTGCAGCGCGCCTGGACCGTGCAGCATCCGCGCGAGCGCATGCTGTGGCGCCTGGCCTTTGTCGGCCACTTCCTCGCCTTCACCGGCTCGCTGACCGCGCCCATCTACGGCGACCCGAACACCGTGGCGATCCCGTTCATGTTCTTCGGCATGGCCTTCGCCTACTCGCTGAAGTTGCGCCGCGCCGAAGCGGCCGAACGCGCCAAGCACGGCGGCGAGGTGTCACCCCACGCCGTGCAGCCGGCCCCAGTGCCGGCGACCTGGGCCGCGTAAGGTCGCCGCTTAGTGTTGGGGAAACAGCTCGTCCAGGCTGGCGCCATCCAGCGCCGCCATCGCCCAGCGCTCGATCTGGCTGGTATCAGCTGCAGCGACGCGCTGCTGGATATGCTCGGGAAGCTGCCCGAAGCGTCTGGCTAGCAAGCTCGCCAGCAGCGAAGCTTGCCCGCGTTGCATACCCTGCTCGAGTCCTCGCTCCAGCCCTTGCTCAAGTCCCTGCTCAAGTCCCTGCTCAAGTCCCTGCTCAAGTCCTTGCTCAAGTCCCCACTCTCGTCCTTGCTCCAGCCCGAGTTTTTGTCCCGCCTCCAGGCCGCGTTTTTGCGCAGCGCGGCGGGCCTCGCGGTAGATGGCACGTATGCCGCGTGGAACGTATGTCATCACTGTCCTCCTTTGCAGCGCGCTTACGCCGAGCAGGAGTTCACCCTCAAGCTCCGCCGGTAAACGCATCATCCAATCGATCACGTGGAATAGTTCCATGATACGTCGCCTGTCCCAGTGACGCGCGTACAGCAAGTGCATCAGGCGCCATTTGGCCGCGTAACGCAGCGCTGGCTGCGAACGTGTCTGCTGGGTGAGCACATGCGCCGCTGTCACGATGGCAAAGGGATTGTCTTGCACCAGCAGCGCATCGATATCGGCGGCATGGTCGTGCAACGCCGTGGTGCGGAAGTTCAGGCGCATTTCGCAACCGAACAGGCCGTAGCCAAAGCTCGTCACGGCCGGCCCGGCAGCCTCGTCGCCAAGTACCGCAAGGCTGGCTACGGGCTGGCGGTGCTGGTCGTAGATGCGGTAGTTGTACACAAACATGCGCTCGGCGAGATCGCTGTCGTGACTGGATTGCACTTCTACGTGGATCAGTACCCATTGCTCGCCGCATGCGGTGTGTACGCGCACCAGCGTGTCAGCGACGCGGCGGCCTATGGCCGCGGTCCGCGTCGCTTGCGCCAGCTCCTTGTCGAGCAGACTGTACGGACGCCGCCAGTCTATTGCGGCGTGGATGTCAGGAAAATAGAAGGCGAGGAACTCGTCGAAATAATGCGCCAGCACCCGTTTCCAGGGCGTGTCAAAGTCATCGGTGTCGGAAGGCGGGCCAGGCATCGTGCCAGCTTAGCGGCCGCGCCCGGCATCGTTTTGATGTAACGCAAGCTTTTGCTTAGCGGTACCAGACCAGTTTTTCGTACTGATGCACCAGCAGAATGCCCCAGCAGCGCGGGCTGCATAGCAGTGTGGCCAGTTCCAGCCAGTGCTTGCCGCGTACGGCCGGCTTGAGGCGCGCCTTGGCGTCCAGGCCGCCGATCAGCCAGCCGCGCAGGCGGGCGGCGAAGCGCGTGGCCCGCGGCCAGCGCGCACCGTACTGCTGCACGATGTCGCGGTGCAGCCGCAGCGGCGACACCGTGTCCACCTTGGTCTGGCTGAAGTTCTTTTCCGCCAGCCGCATGGTGTAGCGGTAGCCGGCGAAGGGCAGCAGCCGGGCGCGCGCGCCGGCCATCACGGCGTCGGCCAGCAAACGCCAGTCTTCGCCGAAACGCAGCGCGGGCTGGTAACGCAAGGCGTGCTGGTTCAGCCAGGCGCGCCGGAACAGCGGCTTGGCCCAGCCCAGCGGCGCGCGCTGCCCGGGCAAGTCCCACAGCAGCAATTCGCGCATGCCGATGCGCTGCGGCTGGCGCACCCACGGCCAACTGGCCGCCACCACCCGGTCCTGCGCCGCGTTGTACAGCGCCAGCCGGTCGGCCAGCAGGTCATACTGGCCCGACTCCAGATAGGGCAGGAAGCTGG
Organism: Pseudoduganella sp. UC29_71; assembly: GCF_042693265.1. Taxonomy (NCBI): domain Bacteria; kingdom Pseudomonadati; phylum Pseudomonadota; class Betaproteobacteria; order Burkholderiales; family Oxalobacteraceae; genus Pseudoduganella; species Pseudoduganella sp. UC29_71. The sequence goes on from NZ_CP170549.1 coordinate 877,091, forward strand.
CCAGCCTGTCGTCGGTCCAGGCGTCGTCCGCGTCCAGCAGCGCGATCCACTCGCCGCGCGCGGCATCGAAACCGGCATTGCGCGCGACCGCCGGGCCGCCGTTGTGCGGCTGTTCGATCAGGCGGATGCGGTCGTCGGCCAGCGCCCAGCGCCGCACCAGCTCGCGCGTCGCGTCGCGCGAACAGTCATCCACCACCAGCACTTCCCAGTCGCGGTAGCTCTGTTTTTGGACGGAACGCAGCGCCGTTTCGATGCAGGCAGCGGCGTTGTAAGCGGGGATGACGATGCTGATTTTCATGCTCCGATTCTAGCATGGCACTTTGTCAAACTTGCTCTAAATATATCTCGTATCGTGCGCACGGCGCACAATAGAATCGCTGTGCATAACTGCTATGATTATCTTGCTTACTTTCATTTTAGTCATTGATCAGTCATGAGTTCAGCCAGTATCGCAGCCTCCGGCCCGCGCCGCATTTTGATGGTCGGCACCGGCCTGCAGGCCCACGGTGGCATCACCGCCGTGATCCGCTCCTATATGGACGTGCGCCTGTTCGAGCAGTGGGGCGTGCGCTACATTTCGACCTACGAAGGCAAGGGCAAGCTGATTCAGCTGCGCACCATGGTCTCCGCGCTGTGGCGCATCGTCTGGCTGCTGGCCGCGCGCCGCGTGGACGTGGTCCATGTGCACAGCGCCTCGCGCGGCAGCTTCTGGCGCAAGTCGCTGGTGGCAGCGCTGGCCTTCGCCTTCCGCGTGCCGTATGTGTTCCATCTCCATAGCGGCGAGTTCCCCGATTTCTACGCCAACCATTGCGGCGCGCCGGCGCGTTCCTGGGTGCGCCTGGTGCTGCGCCGCGCCGCGCGCGTGGTGGTGGTGGCGCCGCGCTGGCGCGCCGACGTACTCCGCATCGAACCTGCCGCGCGCGTGGCGGTGGTCGGCAACCCGGTGCGGGTGCCGCCCCTGCTCAAGCCGCCGCGCAGCGTGCCGGCCGGCAGTGCCGCCACCGTACTGTTCCTGGGGCGCCTGCACGAAAAGAAGGGCATCTTCGACCTGGTGCGCGCTATCCCCGCCGTGCTGTCCGTGCTGCCCGGCACCCGCTTCGTGTTTGCCGGCGACGGCGAGATCGAAGGTGTGCGCAAGCTGGCCGAGGAGCTGGGCGTCGCGCACGCGGTGCGCTTGCCTGGCTGGGTCGACGGCGCCGCCAAGCAGCAGCACCTGGAGCAGGCCGACCTGTTCGTGCTGCCCACGTATTTCGAAGCGCTCGGCGTGGCGCTGCTGGAAGCGATGGCCTGCGGTGTGCCGGTGATCGCCACGCCGGTCGGCGGCATCCCCGATTTCATCGACGACGGCGTGGAAGCGCTGCTGGTGCCGCCCGGCCCGGGCACGGCGCTGGCCGGCGCCATTATCGCCGCCTTGCAGGACCCGGCGCTGCGCAGCCGCCTGCGCGAGCAAGCCTTTGCGCGCGTCGGCCGCGACTATTCGTTCGACGCCGTCCTGGCGCAGCTGCGCGCGATATATACCGAGCTGGGCGTGCCGCTTGGCGCCCCGGAAGTGGGCAAGGGCCTGGCGCGCGCGGCCTGACTCAGCCGTGCGACAGGCTTTGCTGCACTGCGATTAACATGTTGTCTCTTTGATCTTTTTAATGCTTAGGAATGTTATGGCTATGATTTATCTGGTCGCCGGTGCGCGCCCGAACTTCATGAAAATCGCCCCCATCGTGCGCGCGCTGCAGGCGCACGGCGGGCTGTCGTTCAAGATCATTCATACCGGCCAGCACTATGACCGCGAAATGAACGACGTCTTCTTTGAAGAACTCGGCATCCCCCAGCCCGACCTGTTCATGGCCGCCGGCGGCGGCAGCCACGCCCAGCAGACCGCCAAGATCATGCTCGCTTTCGAGGAATTGTGCGTTGCACAGCGCCCGGACGCCGTGCTGGTGGTGGGCGACGTCAATTCCACGCTGGCCTGCTCCATCGTCGCCAAGAAGCTGACGATACCGGTGGCCCACGTAGAAGCCGGCCTGCGCAGCGGCGACATGAGCATGCCGGAAGAGATCAACCGCCTGGTCACCGACAGCATCAGCGACTGGTTCTTCGTCACCGAGCCGAGCGCGGTCGAGCACCTGCGCCGCGAGGGCAAGCCCGATTCGGCCGTGCACTACGTGGGCCATGTGATGGTGGACAACGTGCTGTTCCAGGCCAACAAGCTGGCCGCCAGCGGCGGCGCCGGGTTGGACAGCGCGGCGATCAAGGCCGGCCTCGGCCTGTCCGGCGGCAAGCGCTATGGCGTGGTCACCCTGCACCGCCCCAGCAATGTGGACGACGCCGTCATGCTGGGCCAGCTGGCCGGCGCGCTGCGCGACATCGCGCGCGAGTTGCCGCTGGTGTTCCCGGTCCACCCGCGCACCCGCGCCAACCTGGAAAAATTCGGCATCAGCCTGGGGCCGGACGTTACGCTGGTCGGCCCGCAAGGCTATATGGCCTTCCTGGATTTGTGGAAGGACGCCGCGCTGGTGCTGACCGACAGCGGTGGCCTGCAGGAGGAAACCACGGCGCTGGGCGTGCCCTGCGTCACGCTGCGCGACAACACCGAGCGCCCGGTCACGGTGGAAGAGGGCACCAATGTGCTGGCCGGCACCTCGCCGCAGGCGATCACGGCCGCCGCCGCGCACATCCTGCGCGGCGAAGGCAAGCAGGGCCGCCGTCCGCACCTGTGGGACGGCAAGGCCGCCGAGCGCATCGTAGCCGTGCTGGACGCGGAATTGAAAAAGGAGCGCACCGCATGACGAAACGCATCACGATGATGGGCTGCCAGGTCGATAATCTGACGATGGAAGAGACCCTGCAAACAATCGACGGCTTTATCCAGAGCGGCAAGCCGCACCAGCACGTGGTGGTCAACGTGGACAAGCTGGTCAAGGCCGCGCACGACGCCGAGCTGCGCCGCATCATCAACGACTGCGCGCTGGTCAACGTGGACGGCATGCCGGTGGTGTGGGCCTCGCGCCTGCTGGGCAAGCCGCTCAAGGAGCGCGTGGCCGGCGTCGACCTGTTCGAAGCGCTGATGCAGCGCTCGTCCCGGACCGGCTGGCGCGTGTTCCTGCTGGGCGCGCGCGAAGAGGTGGTGTCCGAAGTGAAACGCCAGTATGAAATCAAGTATCCCGGCCTGACCGTGTGCGGCTACCGCAACGGCTACTGGAAACCGGAAGAAGAAGCCGGCGTGGTCGAACAGATCCGCGCCGCCCAGGCCGATTTGTTATTTGTCGCTATCAGCTCTCCGAAGAAAGAGCACTTCCTGGGCCAGTACCAGGAACACATGAAAATCCCGTTCGCCATGGGCGTGGGCGGCACCTTCGACGTGGCGGTCGGCCGCGTCAAGCGCGCCCCGCTGTGGATGCAAAAGTCCGGGCTGGAATGGTTCTACCGTTTTCTGCAGGAACCGCGCCGCATGTTCCGGCGCTACTTTATCGAGGACATGGCCTTCGTGTGGCTGTTCCTCAAGGAAGCGGCACGCCGCTGACCAGCATCTCCCAACATCGCAAAACTCAGGATGAAGAATATGACGACAGTTGCAGTAATTGGTTTGGGCTACGTGGGCCTGCCCCTGGTGATCGAGTTCGGCAAGCACGGCCGCACCATCGGTTTTGATATTTCGCAAGCCAAGGTCGACGCCTGCCGCCACGGCACCGACCCGTCGCGCGAGCTGAGCGACGAGCAAATGGCGGCCTCCAAGCACGCCGAGTACACGTCCGACCCGGCCATGCTGGCCGAGGCCGACATCATCGTGGTGGCCGTGCCGACCCCTGTCGACAACGCCCACAACCCCGACTTCACGCCGCTGGTGGGCGCCAGCAAGAGCGTGGGCAAGCACATGAAGGACGGCGCCATCATCGTCTACGAGTCCACCGTGTACCCTGGCGCCACCGAGGAAGTCTGCATTCCCGTGCTGGAGCAGGCGTCCGGCAAGAAATGGAAAGAGGGCTTCAACGTCGGCTATTCGCCCGAGCGCATCAACCCGGGCGACAAGCACCACACCCTGACCACCATCCTCAAGGTGGTGGCCGGCGACACCCCGGACACGCTGGAAAAAGTGGCCCAGCTGTACGAGCGCATCGTGGTGCCCGGCGTGCACCGCTGCACCAGTATCAAGGCCGCCGAAGCGTGCAAGGTGATCGAGAACACCCAGCGCGACCTGAACATCGCGCTGATGAACGAGCTGGCCATCATCTTCGACAAGATCGGCATCGACACCTCGGAAGTGCTGCAGGCCGCCGGCACCAAGTGGAACTTCCTCAAGTTCAGCCCCGGCCTGGTGGGCGGCCACTGCATCGGCGTCGACCCCTACTACCTGACCCACAAGGCCGAGCAGCTGGGCTACAACCCGCAAGTGATCCTGGCCGGCCGCCGCATCAACGACGGCATGGGCAAATACATCGCCGAGCAGACCGTCAAGAACATGATCGCCGCCGGCAGCTACATCAAGGGCGCGCGCGTCAACGTGCTGGGCCTGACCTTCAAGGAAAACTGCGCCGACCTGCGCAATTCCAAAGTGGGCGACGTCATCAACGAGCTGCGCGACTTCGGCATCGAAGTCTTCGTGCACGACCCGTACGCCGACGCCGACGAGGCCATGCACGAGTACGGCGTGCGCCTGTACGGCTGGGACGACCTGCCGCGCGCCGACGCGGTGGTGGCGGCCGTGTCGCACGCCGAACTGCTGGCGCGCCCGGTCGAGGACATCCAGAAAAAACTGATCAAGGGCGGTTGCTTCATCGACGTCAAGGCGGCGTTCGATACGGCGGCCCTGAAGGATGCCGGACTCTGCGTCTGGCGCCTGTAAAGTACATAAAGGGCCGCTTGCGGCCCTTTTTCATCAAGGAGCATATGCATGAAAGCGATGATATTGGCAGCAGGCAAGGGGACGCGCGTGCGCCCATTGACTTACGATGTACCGAAACCCATGATCCCCATCCTCGGCAAGCCCGTGATGGCCTACCTGGTGGAACACCTGGCGCGCTACGGCATCACGGAAATCATGGTCAACGTCAGTTATCTGCACGAAAAGATCGAGGAATACTTCGGCGAAGGGCACCAGTTCGGCGTGCAGATCGGCTATTCCTTTGAGGGCTACACCAACAACGAGGGCGAAGTTGTGCCCGAACCGCTGGGTTCGGCCGGCGGCATCAAGAAAATCCAGGAGTTCGGCGGCTTCTTCGACGACACCACCATCGTGCTGTGCGGCGACGCCATCATCGACCTGGACATCAAGTCGGCGCTGTTCGAACACCGCCGCAAGGGCGCGCTGGCTTCTGTCATCACGCGCGAAGTGCCGTGGGACAAGGTGCCCAGCTACGGCGTGGTGGTCACCGACGCCGACGGCCGCATCCGCGCCTTCCAGGAAAAGCCCAGGCAGGAAGAGGCGCTGTCCAACTTCGCCAGCACCGGCATCTACATCTTCGAGCCCGAAGTGATCGACCTGATCCCCGCCGACCGGCCGTTCGACATCGGCTCCGAGCTGTTCCCGCTGCTGGCGGAAAAAGGCTTGCCCTTCTATGCGCAGCAGCGCAAATTCAACTGGATCGACATCGGCAGCGTCAAGGATTACTGGGAAGTGCTGCAAAGCGTGCTGCTGGGCGAGGTGGAAAACATGAAGGTGCCCGGCATCCAGGTCGACGAGGGCTTGTGGGTCGGCCTGAACACCAGCATCGACTGGAGCGGCGGCACCAAGATCGAGGGACCGGTGTATATCGGCTCCGGCGCCCGGGTGGAGGCGGGCGCCCATATCGTCGGACCGACGTGGATAGGCCACGGCAGCCACGTCTGCAGTGGCGCGGAGGTGGTGCGAAGCGTGTTGTTCGAATATACTCGCGTGTTACCGGATGTTACCTTGGAAGAATTAATCGTCTTCAAGGATTATAGTGTCGACCGAGCTGGCGAAATGAAGCATGTTTCGGAATATGAAACAGGCGAATGGGCCAATGCCCGCGACCGCCGTCGCCGCCGCAGGCAAGAAGAATTACTCTATAAATAATTGGATCAACTCTGCATGAAAATCTATCCCGTCATTCTGTCCGGCGGTGCCGGCACCCGCTTATGGCCGCTGTCGCGCGCCGTGCTGCCCAAACAGCTGCTGCCGCTGGTGGCCGATAAAACCATGCTGCAGGAAACCGCGCTGCGCGTGGCCGGCCGCGCCGCCACCGCCACCGTGGAACTGATGCAGCCGCTGATCGTGTGCGGCAACGAGCACCGCTTCCTGGTGGCCGAACAGATGCGCGAAATCGGCATCAAGCCGCTGGGCATCCTGCTGGAGCCCGTGGGCCGCAACACTGCCCCGGCCGTGGCCGCCGCCGCCCATTACCTGAAGGCGATCGACGCCGAGGCTGTCATGCTGGTGCTGCCGGCCGACCACGTCATCGCCGACGTGGCCGCCTTCCACCAGGCGGTGGAGCGTGCGCTGGTGATGGTCAAGGACGGTGCGCTGGCCACCTTCGGCATCGTGCCGACCGCGCCGGAAACCGGCTACGGCTACATCCAGAGCGGCGCCGGCGCCGGCGCCGAGCACTGCTTCAAGGTGGACCGCTTCGTCGAAAAGCCGGACCGCGCAACGGCCGAAGGCTTTGTCGCCGCCGGCAATTACTTCTGGAACAGCGGCATGTTCCTGTTCCGCGCCGACGCCTACATCGCCGAACTGGCCAAGTTCCAGCCGGCCATCGCCGCCGCCGCCGAAGCGGCCGTGCAGAAGGACTACCGCGACCTGGACTTCTGCCGCCTGGATGAAGCCGCGTTCACCGCCTGCCCGTCGGACTCGATCGACTATGCCGTGATGGAGAAGACCCAGCACGCCGTGGTGGTGCCGGCCGACATCGGCTGGAACGACGTCGGTTCCTGGTCCGCGCTGCACGACGTGCTGCCCAAGGATGCCGCCGGCAACGTCACCCGCGGCGACGTCTACCTGGACGACGTGCAGGGCACCCTGGTGCGCGCCGAGAGCCGCATCGTGGCCGTGGTGGGCGTCAAGGACCTGGTGGTGGTGGAAACCAACGACGCCGTGCTGGTGGCCCACAAGGACCAGGTGCAGCGCGTCAAGCAGATCGTCGACCACCTGAAGACCAAGGACCGCACCGAGCACCTGCACCACACCAAGGTCTACCGTCCATGGGGCTGCTACGAAGGCATCGACATCGGCGAGCGCTTCCAGGTCAAGCGCATCACCGTCAATCCGGGCGGTAAGCTGTCGCTGCAGATGCACCACCACCGCGCCGAACACTGGATCGTGGTCAGCGGCACCGCGCGCGTGACCTGCGGCGAGAAGGTGACCCTGCTGACGGAAAACGAATCGACGTACATTCCTATCGGCATGAACCACCGCCTGGAGAACCCCGGCAAACTGCCGCTGCACCTGATCGAAGTGCAGTCCGGCAGCTACCTGGGCGAGGACGATATCGTCCGTTTCGAAGACGTCTACCAGCGCACCTAAGCGGCGCTCGCAAGAAAAGGGGCTGCGGCCTAATGCCGTTCAGTTAAGGGCTTTTCTTTAGTACCCTGGCGGCATATTTCCTTGGTCTGCCCTTGACGGCCCGGTCGAATTTCCGACCGGGCCGTTCCTCATTGAGGAGGGTAACCAACCTTTCCCGCAAATGCTTCATCGATGCCGGCAGCTTGCCGTAAGAGCGCGTGACGCCGGCCCAGTACAATTCGAACTGGATGAGGTGGAATGCCCTGATGAAGCTCACCTCCGATGGCTCGCACTTGGCGACTAGTGCCGCCTTGGCGATTTCCAGTCGAATCAGATTGTATGCAGTCAGCGTGCCCCATATTTCCTGATACACGCCTTCGACCGTCTTTGATCGCAAGGTGAACGCCGTGCCCAGCATGGTCTGTTTGAGCTCGCGGTAACTGGTTTCGATGCCCCAGCGTCGTTCATAGCAGGCCGCCATGTCGGCAGCGCGATAGCGCCGACGGTCGCGTAGCGAAGTAAGCAGGATCCTTTTGCGCGCCTGTTGGTCAACCACTGTGATGGCGCGCGCTTCCCAGAACTCCGGCAATGCCGGACACTTGACGCGCGCTTGTGGTGATACCCGCATGCGCACGATGGCGTCGTGCTCATCGCCCTCGATCACCTCCCACTTGGTGTTGGATTTGGCGGGGATGAGGAAATGGCGGTTCTCGGCCCCGGTCGTCACAGCGCACAGAATTTCGGCCGCCAGAAAGCCCTTGTCAAATATGGTGAGCGAATCAGCCGGAATATGGGGTACCAGCTCTTTAGCATAGACCATCTCGTTGCTTGCGTAAGGCCCAAACGCGGCGTTGCGAATCAAGTGGGTGGGGAGCGCGGTCAGCGTTACGCCGCGTACTTGCGGATAGCCGGCCACAGTGTCGCCGACGTAATTTTGCGCACCGAAATGGACCCTGTTATCCGCTGTGTCGTGGGTGCGCAAGGTCGTGCCGTCCATAGCGAACAACTGGAGCCCCTTGAATACATAGGCCCGGCGATCTTGCTCGCACCAGGCTTGCGCCGAGCGCTCGAACAACCATTGCAGTGGCTCGGCCCCGAGGCGCTGACGCGCCTGGGCCGCCGCACTTTTACTCACAAAAGGCGCTTGCGCGTCCGGCAATGCCAAGCCCAAGTCGTCAAGTACCTCGCCTATGGATTTGTGCCGGTACAGCGCCAGAGCGATGATCAACCACACCACTTGCTCGGCTGGCAACCGACGCTGGCGGATGCTCACCGCGTGTGTGCAGACAACCGCTTCTTCGATCCAATCATAGGGTAAGTGCTGCCCAAGCCGCCGCCAATCGGGGCACTCTAAACCATCGGCGAGGAAATGAACGGCGTCATCTAGCATTGCGATGCAGGTTAACAGCGATTTGCAATGTTTACAACCACAAAATAAAAATGCCGCTCAGTCTTAACTGAACGGCATTAGGCTGCGGCCCCTTTTTGCATGCTAGGCCGCCGCGTCCAGTATCCACTGGCGGAACGCGGCAATCCTGGGCCGGTCCGCATTCTCTTCCGGACAGACCAGGTAATAGGCGAACGCCTCCATCTGCGTCGCCTGCGCCAGGCAGATCAGCTGCCCGGCGTCCAGCTCGGCGGCGACCATCGCCGCCGGCAACCATCCCACGCCTTGACCGGAAAGCACCGCCCTGAGCAGCAGGCCGGAGTCGTCGAACGCAGGGCCGCGCGGCGCGGCCGGCCCGGCCACGCCCTGGGTCTGGAACCATAGCGCCCAGCCCTTGCGCTGCGCGTCGTGCACCAGCGGCCACGCGGCCAGGTCGGCCGCGCCGCCCGGCCAGCCCCGCTGTTCCACCAGCTGCGGCGCGGCGACGGCAATCATGGCCACGGTAACGACGCGGTCGCTGCGCAGGCCGGGATAGCGACCCATGCCGTGCCGCACCGCGACATCGACGCCGCCGCGCTGGAAGTCCGCCGGCGCGCTGCTGGCGACGATCTGCAGGTCGATATCGGGGTGCGCGTCGCGGAACGATTGCATGCGCGGTATCAGCCAGGCCGAGGCGAAGAACGGCGTCGCGCTCACGGTCAGCATGCCGTCATCGGCCTGCACGGCGACGCGCCGCGTGGCTTCCCCGATCTGCCGGAAAGCATTGCGGATGGCGGGATGGTAGCTGCGCCCGGCCTCGGTCAGGCAGATGCCCCGGCTGGCCCGCTCGAACAGCTGCACGCCCAGGTAGGCTTCCAGGGTCTTGAGCAGCTGGCTCACCGCGCCCGGCGTCACGCACAATTCCTCGGCCGCCAGCTTGACGGAGCCATGGCGTGCGGCGGCCTCGAAGGCGCGCAGTGCGTTAAGCGGCGGGCAGTGCTGTACATTCATTAGAAATTCTCACTCGGATGGCGGAGGTATTGTCGTTTGTCCCGGCCGCGTTGTTGGCACATAATCAGTGTCGGCTGCACAGTCGTACCAGGTGCACCTCATATTATCTAACGCATGCACGCCCGTATACCCGTAAAGGAGCCGCAACATGACCGATCCCGACAGCCTGGCCTTGCTCGACCTGACGGAGGTGTCCGCCCTGATCCGGCGCGGCGCCGTCTCTTCGCGCGCGGTGCTCGCGGCGCAGTTGCGGCGCATCGCCCTGCTGGACCCGGGCTTGCGCAGCTACGCCTGCGTGCTGGAAGCGCAGGCCATGGCACAGGCGGAGGCGGCCGACCGGGAAATCGCTGGCAGGGCATGGTCGCGGACCGCTGCACGGGGTCCCCATCGCGGTCAAGGACTTGTGCTGGGTGGCCGGCGCGCCAACCGCGGCCGGCACCGCCGTCCATCGGCACTTTGTTCCTATGCAGGACGCCACCGTGGTGCAGCGCCTGAAAGCGGCCGGTGCCGTCCTCATCGGTAAAACGCAGCTGACCGAGGGGGCGTACTCTGACTACCACCCGACCGTTGCACCGCCGCGCAATCCTTGGAACGGCGATTACTGGGCAGGCATTTCCTCCAGCGGCTCGGCCGTCGCCACCGCAGCCGGCCTGTGCTATGGCGCCATCGCGTCGGACACCGGCGGTTCCATACGCTGGCCGTCGGCCGCCAACGGCGTCACCGGGCTGAAGCCGACCTGGGGCCGCGTCAGCCGGCACGGCGTGTTCGAGCTGGCTGCTTCGCTCGACCATATCGGCCCCATGGCGCGCAGCGCAAGGGACGTCGCGGCCATGCTGGCGGCCATCGCCGGACCCGATCCGCTCGACCCAACCGCAGCCTGGGCGCCGGTGCCCGACTACCTGGACGCGCTTCCCATGGGTGTCGCAGGCCTGCGCCTGGGCGTGGACGCGCGCTGGAACAGCGGCGGCGTCGATCCCGGCACCCAGGCGGCGCTGGAAGCCGCCACCGCGGTGTTTGCGGCTTTGGGCGCGCATATCGTCCCCGTCCAGTTTCCCGATGTAACCCAGGTCGTGGCCGACTGGGTGGCCAACTGCGCCGTGGAGGCGGCTGTCGCTCACCAAAGCGCCTATGCCGCGCAGCGGGCGGCCTATGGCCCCATCCTGGCTGCCGTGATCGAGGCCGGGCAAGCCGTCACGGGCACCGGCTACCAACAGATCCTGCTGCGGCGCGCGGTCTTCCGCGGCCGGGTGGACGCCCTGTTTCAGTCGGTGGACCTGCTGCTGACGCCGGTCCAGCCCTTTGCGCCGCTCACGGTCGCCGCCGTCGCCACGCTGGGCGAGCAAGCGGGGCTGATTGCAGCGCTTCAACGCTACACCTGCCCGTTCGACATGAGCGGCCACCCGGCGCTGACGCTGCCGGCCGGCTGCACGGCAGCCGGCATGCCGATCGGCATGCAGCTGGTGGCCGGCGCATTCCAGGAGGCCGCGCTGCTGCGCGCCGGCGTCGCCTACCAGGCCGCCACCGACTGGCATCGCCGCCACCCGGCGCTGCCGCATGGAACTGCGCAATGAGGCCGTCGCGCCGGTTCTTCCATGGATGGGTGGTGGTCGCTGCCGCCTTCGCAGTGACCTTCGTGGGCTTTGGCAGCGCCTACACCTTCAGCGCTTTCGTGGCGCCGTTGCAGCGCGATCTGGATGCCTCGCGCGGCTCGGTGTCGCTGGTATTTTCGTTGGCGGGATTCCTGTATTTCGCCCTCGGCGCGGTGTCCGGCCCGCTTGCCGACCGGTGGGGCGCCCGCCGCCTGGCCGTATCCGGCATGCTGCTAGTCGGCTTGGGGCTGGCCCTGGCCAGCCAGGCGCGCACGGTGGCCGAGGTCTACCTGGCCTACGGGCTCGGGGTGGGGCTGGGCGTCGGCTGCGCCTATGTGCCGGTGATCGGAGCGGTGCAGCGCTGGTTCCTCAAGCGGCGCGCCCTGGCATCGGGGTTGGCGGTGAGCGGCATCGGCATCGGCACGCTGGTGATGCCGCCGCTTGCCGCCTGGCTGATCGCCGCCTTCGGCTGGCGGCTGGCGTATCTGGTTTTGGCCGGGATCGCCGTGTTCGTCGGCGCCGGCATGTCGCTGCTGATCCGGAACGATCCGCGCGACCACGGCCTGGCGCCGGACGGCGCGGCAGCGGACAGCGGCGCGGCCGAGCCGCCCGGGATGGCGCTGCGCGAGGCCATGCGCACGGTGCATTTCAAAGGGCTGTACCTTGCCTGCCTGCTGTGCGCGCTGGGCGTGTTTGTGCCTTTTGTGCATCTGCTGCCCAGTGCGCTCGGCCATGGGCTTGCGCCGGCAGCGGCCGCCTTGCTGCTTGGCGCCATTGGCCTGGGCAGCGCGGCCGGGCGTGCCTTGCTGAGCGGTGTTGCTGACAGGGTGGGGCGGGAAGCCTTCCTGGTCGCCATGTTCGCCGGCATGGCGGCGGCCATGCCGATCTGGGCGCTGGCCGGCAGCTTCTGGCCGCTGCTGGTGTTCGCCTTGCTGTTCGGGACTTGTTACGGCGGCTGGGTGGCCATCCTGCCCGCTATCGCCATCGATTACTTCGGCAGCCGCCATGTGGGGGCCATCATCGGCGCGCTCTACACCAGCGTGGCGGCCGGCACGCTGGTCGGTCCCAGCGCAGCCGGCTTCATGTTCGATGCCAGCCACAGCTACACCGTGCCGATCGCGGTCAGCGCTGCCGCCAACGCCATCGCAGCGGCCGTTGCGTTTATTTCCCTGCGTAAAAACCGATCCTCGAGATGACAGCCACGGCGCACTTCAAATTTGCCTTGCATTTTTGTAGGCAGATTCCTACGCCGTTTCCCGCGTCGCCCGGGAAGCCCCTAACGGCCGGGCCTGCCAGCCGATCCGGGGCAAAAATTTACATAAGACATTGTTTTTGAACGGAAATTTTTTGGTGATTCCTTGTCAATGTTTCGATTTCAGCATGCTAGGATGACTGTGCAGTCCTGTGCGCACACGACAGCTTGTTGAGCCATCCAACTTTTTTAACGGGGTTACATATGACCAAAACCAAATCCATCCTGGCCACGCTGGCCCTGGTGGGCGTTACCGCAGGCGGCAGCCTGGCGCACGCCGCCGACATCAGCCAGACCACCGCTCTTTCGCTTACCGGCAACACGGCGCACTTTGGCCGGGACCTGACCGCCTACAGCGTGGGCGACCTGTTCACCGACCGCTTCACGTTCACCACCGCCAGCCTGAGCAACTTCGTGGGCGGCGTGATCCACGTGTCGCCGGGCGCCGGCCCCGCCAAAGACATCGATATTACCGACCTGAGCCTGTACAACTCGCTGGGCCTGGTAGTGGGCGGTGTCAGCCATGGCAACGGCGCTGCCGATGTCTGGACCATCAAATCGATGGGCCCGCTGGCTGCGGACAACTACTACCTGCAAGTCAGCGGCACCGTGCTGTCCGCCGACGACGCCAGCTACGCCGGCCACCTGACCCTGGCGCCGGTACCGGAGCCAGCCACCTACGGCATGATGCTGGGCGGCTTGGGCGTACTGGGCTTCCTGGCCCGCCGCCGCAAGAACAACCAGGCTTGATACTAGCCGCGGCTGTAGCGCCTGTCGGCGCTATAATCGGAACGGAAGCTGCGGCTTCCGTTTTTTTCGTCAGGAGACCCCTATCCGCCTATCGACTCTCTGCGCCGCACCGTGCCTCCTAGCCGCGCTGTCCGCCCCGTTCGCCCAGGCCGCCATTACGCCGGCCCAGCTGGCCGTGGTCGTCAACGATGCCGATCCGAACAGCGTGCAGGTGGCCGAGTACTACCGGCAGCAGCGCGGCATCCCGCAGCAAAACATGGTGCACGTGCGCATCGCCGACAAGCCGCGCAAGCTCAGCGCCGCGCAATTCCGCCAGCTCAAGGACGACATCGACGCCAAACTGGGACCGGACATCCAGGCCGTGCTGATGGTGTGGACCGCGCCCTACGCGGTGGAGTGCAACGGCATCACGGCCGCCTACACGCTGGGCCTGGATAGCGGCCTGTGCGCCAAGACCTGCCAGCCGAGCAAGCCCAGCGCTTACTTCAACGCCACCGGGCCTGCCATGGCGCAGCCGTTCAGCGCGCTCGGCATGCGCCTGGCCATGCTGCTGCCGGCAGACTCGGTCGAGGAGGCCAAGGCGCTGATAGGGCGGGGCGTGGCCAGCGGCTTCCGCGTGCCGGCGGCCGGCGCCTACTACCTGGCCACCAGCGAGGTGCAGCGCAACAGCCGCGCGCCGTTCTTCCCGCGCGCCGGCGTGCTGGCGCAGCGCCGGCTCACCATCCATAACCAGCGCGCCGACGTGCTGGAGGGCGCGCGCGACATCATGGTCTACCAGACCGGCATGGCCAAAGTGGACAAGCTCGACACGCTGGCCTTCCTGCCCGGCGCGCTGGCCGACCACCTGACCTCCTTCGGCGGCGACTTGTACGGCACCATGCAGATGAGCAGCCTGCGCTGGCTGGAGGCGGGCGCCACCGCCAGCTACGGCACGGTCAGCGAGCCGTGCAACTACTGGCAGAAATTCCCCCATCCCGCCGTGCTGCTGCGCCACTACCTGAATGGCGACACCGCCCTGGAAGCGTACTGGAAAAGCGTGTCCTGGCCGGCGCAAGGCCTGTTCATCGGCGAGCCGCTGGCCGCCCCCTACAAGCGTCCCTAAGGGCGTCCTGAGACATTTGTTGGATCGTTACAACTTTAGTCCGTTCGGACTAATGACTAGTCATCAATCTGTCATGTGATTATATTAATATGCAGATAGCAACTATAAAGTCATTTTGTTAACGCCCCCACATCAGGACCGCACATGAAACCATCCGCCCCCGCCGTGCCAGGCCGCCTCACCATCCTGGCCGCCTTGCTGGCCAGCCTGTCCGCACCCGCCCTGGCCGATTCGGCCGTCGTCATCAGCCAGGTCTACGGCGCGGGCGGCAACGGCAGCGGCGCCACCGGCGCCGTGCTGAAGCACGACTTCATCGAACTGTACAACCGCGGCACCGCACCGGTGTCGCTGAACGGCTGGAGCGTGCAATATGCGTCCGCCACCGGCAGCAGCTGGCAGGTCACGCCGCTGACCAACGTTACCTTGCAGCCCGGCCAGTTCTACATGGTGCAGGAGGCGGCAGGAACCGGCGGCACCGCCACCACCGTCACGGCCGACAAAGTGGGCACCATCCCCATGGCGGCCGGCGCCGGCAAGGTCGCGCTGAGCACCACCACCACCGCCTTCGCGGTCGCCAACCCGAGCGGCGCGGCGCTGGTGGACTTCGTCGGCTACGGCAGCACCGCCAACTTCTCCGAAGGCGGCACGCCGACCGGCACGCTGGGCAATCTGGCCGCTGCGCTGCGCAACAACAACGGCTGCACCGACACCGACAACAACGGCGCCGATTTCACCGTCGCCGAACCGAATCCGCGCAACACCGCCGTGATCCAGGTCTGCGGCGCGCCCATCGTCAAGCCCATCGTCCCGGCCTGCCCGTCCACGCTGTCCGTCGCGCAAGGCTACAGCGGCAGCGTGCCGCTGACCGCCAGCGATGACGACAGCATCGTCACCGCCGCCACCATCACTGCCGGTGCGCAGCCCGGTATCAGCCTGGACGGCTTCACCGCCGCCGGCGCCGTCGGCGGCACAGCCAGCGTCAACCTAAGCGCGGCCGCCAGCCTGGCGGTAGGCAGCTACCCGGTCACCATCCAGTTCGCCAACGACGCCAACCAGTTCGCCACCTGCCCGGTCACGGTCAAGGTGAGCGGCCTGGCCAACGTCACCATGACCATTCCGCAAATCCAGGGCGCCAGCCCGGGCGACGCGCCCAGCCCGGTGGCCAACACCGTGCAGACCGCCGAAGGCGTGGTTACCTTGAAAGTGTCGAACGGCTTCTTCATGCAGGACGCCGCGGGCGACAACGACCCCACCAGCTCGGACGGCATCTTCGTCTACACCGTCACCGCGCCCACCGTGCAAGTGGGCCAGGTCGCCCGCGTCACCGGCCTGGTGTTCGAATACACGCCGACCGGCGCCAAGCGTTCCTACACCGAATTCAAGGACGTGACTGCCGTGGTGCCGATGGGCGACGGCCCGGCCATCACGCCCGCCAACATCGAGCTGGGCGCCAACCTGGCGCAGTACGAAGGCATGCTGGTGCGCTTCACCCGTCCGCTGACCGTCAACCAGGCCGAGTTCCTGGGCGACCGCGGCGAACTGACCCTGGCCAACGGCCGCCTGGAAGTGCCGACCAACCGCTACCCCGCGCGCACGCCGGAAGCGTACGCGCTGGCGGCCGCCAACGCGGCCGGAATGATCGTGCTGGATGACGGCCTGTTCGTCACCCCGGCCACCATCCCCTACATCGGCCAGGACGGCACCGTGCGCGTGGGCGACACGGTCAGCGACCTGGTGGGCGTGATCGACTTCGGCGCCGCCGGCGGCAACGTCACCACCTTCAAGCTGCAGCCGACCGCCGCGCCGGTGTTCTCGCGCAGCAATCCCCGTGAAGACGCGCCCGCGCTGGCCGCCGGCAACGTGAAAGTGGCCAGCGCCAACGTGCTGAACTTCTTCACCACCTTCACCAACGGCCGCAACGTGGAAGGCCAGACCGGGCAGGGCTGCAAGATCGGCAGCACCACCACGGCCGGCAACTGCCGCGGCGCCGACAACATGGAAGAGTTCGTGCGCCAGCGCGACAAGATCGTGGCCGAACTGAAAGCCATCGACGCCGACGTCTACGGCCTGATGGAAATCCAGAACAACGGCGAATACGCGGTCACCTACCTGACCAATGCGCTGAACGCGGCGGTCGGCTCGAACACCTACGCCGTGGTGCCGGCCCCGGCCGCCACCGGCACCGACGCCATCCGCGTCGCCGTGATCTACAAGCCGTCCAAACTGACGCTGGTGGGCAGCGCGCTGTCGGACGGCGATGCCATCAACAACCGTCCGCCGATGGCGCAAACCTTCCAGGCCGCCAACGGCGAGAAGTTCTCGCTGGTGGTGAACCACCTGAAATCGAAAGGCAGCTGCCCGTCCGGCAGCGGCCTGGACGCCGACCAGGGCGACAGCCAGGGCTGCTGGAACAACACCCGCAAGCAGCAGGCCGCGCGCCTGGTGAACACCTTCGTGCCGCAGGTGGTGGCCGCCGCCGGCGACCCGGACGTGCTGCTGATCGGCGACATGAATTCCTACGGCATGGAAGACCCGGTATTCGTCATGACCGGTGCCGGCTTCGTCAACCAGCTGGAACGCTATGTGCGCCCGAACGGCACGCCGTACTCCTACGTCTTCGGCAGCAACAGCGGCTACCTGGACCACGCGCTGGCCAGCGGCTCGCTGAGCCCGCAAGTGGCCGGCGCCGCCGAATGGCACCTGAACGCCGACGAGCCGACCGTGATCGACTACAACAAGGACGGCAAGCCGCAGGACCTGTACAACGCGCTGCCATACCGCGCGTCGGACCATGACCCGGTAGTGGTCAGCCTGAACCTGCAGCCGAAGTTCATCGACATGAGCGGCAGCGTCAAGTTCGTACAGCAGGGCACGGTGTACAACCGCTTCACGCAGAAATCCTCCGGCGTGATCACGGTTACCAACAACGGCAGCACGCCGCTGAACGGTCCGTTCCAGCTGCAGCTAAACGGCCTGGGTAACGGCCTGGTGCTGGACAACGCCAGCGGCACCTTTGGCGGCGCGCCCTACATCACGCTGGGCGGCACGCTCGCGCCGGGCGCCACCATGACGGTCGCGCTGACCTTCAGCAATCCGAATAAAGCGGTCGTGACCTACACGCCCAAGTTCTACACCGGCACCTTCTAAGGACATCCAACCATGAGCAACTTCTTCAACAAAACCCTGCGCCGCGCCGCGCTGACCCTGGTGCTGGCAGCCGTTAGCGGCCTGGCTTCGGCTGGCGTCATTGTCACCATCGACACCAAGACCTTCGGCGCCGCCAACGGCTACCTGGACTTCCAGTTCAGTTCTCCCGGCAACGGCGTGGAAGCCACCGCGCTGATGTCCAACCTGGTGGGCTTTGGCAGCGCCGTGGTCGACCTGAACGACAACGTCACGCCGCAAGGCGGCGGCTACCTGTTCAGCAACCTGGCCTTCAACGAGCTGGCCTTCGCGCTGCCGTTCGATGCCGTGCTGTCCTTCGACCTGAGCTTTGCCGGCGCGGCCGATCCGGTGTCGGGCTATATCTCCAACTTCAGCATCACGGCCTACAACGCCCTCGGCGAATGGGTAGGCAACTACGACCCGGTCACCGGCGCCATTGCCCAGTACCTCTGGACGCCGCCGACCACGCCGGGCGGCAACGGTTCCATCGGCCAGGGTCCAGGCGACCCGGATGCCGTCACCACGGTGCCCGAGCCGTCCGACTGGCTGCTGAGCGGCACCGGCCTGGCGCTGATGGCGCTGGTGCTGCGCCGCCGCCGCGCCGCTACCGCGCCTACTGCCGCTGCTGCTGCTGCTGCTGCTGCTGCTGTGCCAACGCCGGCGCTGGCCGCTTAACGCGCCGCCACGCTGTTGTATCCGCGCACCGGCGGTGTGCGCCGACCCGCCAGCCTGCAACGCGCCGTCCCGCCAAGGGCGGCGCGTTTTTTCATGGGGTGGGCTGGAATTTAGTCGAAAAAGCTATCAATCGCGCAATTAAATTGTATTAGCGCGCACAATCGCGGCTGGTGCATAGTGAAGCTTATGCCCCCGCCCATCCTGATCATCGACAGCGATCCGCAGGTCCAGCAACTGCTGGCGCTGAACTTGCGCCAGGCTGGCCACCAGCCGCTGTGCGCACTCGATGCCGAGAGCGCACTGCTGATGCTGGAATCGGTGGCGCCGGGCCTGCTGCTGCTGGAATGGGACTTGCCCGGCCAGTCCGGGCTGGCGCTGCTGCGCCGCCTGCGCGCCACGCAGCGCAGTGCTGGCCTGCCCATCCTCATGCTCACCGCGCGCAGCGCCGAGGCCGACAAGATCCTGGCGCTCGAGAGCGGCGCGGACGACTACATCACCAAGCCCTTCAGCCCGCGCGAAACGCTGGCCCGCATGCACGCCGTGCTGCGCCGCCAGACGCACGCCGCCATGCAGGCCATGCAGGCCGGAACGCAGGCTGGACCCCATGCCGGAACGCCGCCCGGAACCCATGCCGAAGGGCCGGCCAGCGCGGGCGGCACGCTGCAGCTGGCCGCGTTGCGCCTGGACGCCGCCGCCCAGCGCGTGGTGGCCGGCGGCCGTCAGCTCAGCCTCGGGCGGGTGGAGTTCCGCCTGCTGCATTTCCTCATGCGGCATCCGGAACGCGTCTACAGCCGCGCGCAGTTGCTGGATCTCGTATGGGGCGCGGACGCCTGCCTGGACGAGCGCACCGTGGATGCCCACGTCGGCCGCCTGCGCAACGCCTTGCAGCCCAGCGGCCACCACGATCACATCGAAACCGTGCGCGGCAGCGGCTACCGCTTCACGGCCCGTGCGGCCGCCACCGCCTGAGCGCCGGGCGCGCCATGGAGCAAGCCGTCATCCTGAGCAAGCTGGAGCAGGAATACCTGCTGGGCGCCATCGAAGCGTCGTTGTCCGTGCGGGAGCTGCGCAGCTATTTCCTGTGGTCGCAAGGCCAGCTGCAAGCGCTGCTGCCGCACCGCGTCATGGTCTGCATGCAGTTCGGTCCGGCGGGCGGCCAGCGTGGCGCTTTGCTGCGCATCGAGTGCCTGCATGGCACCATACTCGACCGTGCCGTGCTGACACAGCTGTGCGAACCCGCCCAAGGCTTGGCGCCGCGCCTGGCGCGCCATGCCGCCGCCTGCGCTCAAGCCCGTGCCCGGATCGCCGGGGATGCCGCGCCGGCGCGTCCTGTGGCGCTGGCGGCTGCGCCGCAGCGCGCTGCCGGTGCGGCCAGCGGCGCCGAGCCGGAGAACGAATTCGCGCCCGAGCTGCTGCGCCTGGGCCTGGACAACGTGTTGCTGCATGGCAGCGGCGCGCTGCCGGGCGGCAGCACCTGTTTCGCGCTGTTCGGCATGCCGCAGCGGCCCGGTCCGCGCCAGGCGTATTTCCTCGAACTGCTGCTGCCGCACCTGCACTTCGCCTTGCTGCGGCTGGACGCCGCGCCCGCCGCCGCGCCGGCCGAGCGCGCCGTCAGCCGGCGCGAAATGGAAATCCTGCACTGGGTCAGGGAAGGCAAGAGCAACACCGAAGTAGGGCAGATCCTCGGCATCAGCGGCCTGACCGTGAAAAACCATCTGCAACGCATCTACAGGACGCTGGGCGTGAGCAACCGCACCCAGGCCGTGGCGCGCGGTATCGCGCTGCGGCTGCTGGACGGCGGCGCAGCGCACGCTTGACGCGGCGCCCGCACAAGCACATGATGGCGCATCCCAACCCGACCGGCTTGCGCTGCCCACGTCCATGCGACTGACCCTGCTACTCGCCCTTGCCGCCGCCGGCGCCTTGCTTGGCTGCGCTGCGCAGGCCGGCGGCAGCAATAGCAGCAATAGCAGCAACGGCAGCAACGGCAGCGCCGCAGTCCAGGCGTCTGCCGCCACGGCCGGCGCGCCCGAACTGCTGCAACGCCTGCGCGCCATGGAAGCCGCGTCCACCTGCAACGCCGCAGCCGACTGCCGCGCCGTGCCGCTGGGCGCCCGCCTGTGCGGCGGCCCGTCCGCCTGGATAGCCATGTCCAACGCCCAAATGCCAGCCGCCGCGCCGCTCGCGGAACGCTATACGGCTTTGCGAAAGGCGGCCAACGAGGCCGCTGAAAAGGACGGCATGGTCTCCACTTGCCAGGTCATACCGCAGCCCGCCGTCGGCTGCGCCGGTGGCTATTGCCGCGCCCTCCCCAGCGGGCCGTCCGGCCGCGCAGACTGAGTCCTCGTCATTTCCCGCTTGCGTGAATTTACTTCACTCGCGGAACCTTTCTTGTCGAAAAATCTTACACTTTGACTTCCTTGCAATAATGTTGTCAGGTCAACTTCCTGATTCTTTTGAAAATATTTCCTAGGCACGTTTAATGCTTCATTAGGCGAACTCAACTAGGGGAGTGGTTGAGACGGGCAAGTTATCTATCCACAAGACAAGATAACTTTCTAAAAATTAAGAGACCATTTATATCCAGGGGATTTCGTGGCTAAATTTACGACAAGCGGTACGCGCAAACTGTTCAAAAAAGCGGCATGCGCTGCGGCGCTAGCAGCAAGCAGTTTTGCACAAGCGGGAGTAATCAATTTTGAGAGCGGGTTTGACGACCCGGTCCTCCTGGCCGGCCAAACCCGGACCACGGGCGAGTACTGGATCGAGACCTACGCCTACGGCGCCACGTTAGGCACCGACCTGGCCGGCGTGATTGTCGACGGTTCCACCAACGACCTGTGCGTAGCGGGCGGTTGCCCGGTCAACAACAAGACCAATTACCTGACTGCCCTGAACGACGGCTATCTGTACTTCGGCCTGAACAACGGCAACAATTTCCACCTCGGCAGCCTGCAGGCCAGCTATGTGGGCGCCGACGGCACCACCTTCCCGAGTACTGCTGGCGCGCTGCTGATCCAGGGCTTCAACGCCCTGGGCCAGGCCGTGGGCGTTTCGCAAACCATCTTCCTGCCAGGCCCGACCGGCGGCGCGTTCAACTTCGCCACTTACGACCTGTCGCCCTTGTCCGGCTATGAATTCAACTTCGTGCGCATCTATGGCTACGGCTGCGATGCCACCGGCAGCTGCAGCCGCACTGCCGGCATAGGCAATATTGCCCTCGACAACATCGTCACCGTCCCGGAACCCACCAGCATGGCCCTGTTCGGCCTCGGCCTGTTCGGCCTTGGCGCGCTGCGCCGCCGCCGTTCGGCTTGAGCTCGTGCTGTTCCATTTTTAATCCATTCCGGGAAAAACCATGAACCTGAACCTGCGTCCAATTTCGCTGGCCGTGCTGGCACTGCTGTCCAGCCTGACCATCACCGCCAGCGCGCAAGAAGAGCGCCGCACCTACATCGTGCAGCTGCAAGACCAACCCGCCGCCACCTACGCCGGTGGCGTTGACGGCCTCGCTGCCACCCAGCCGGCCCCCGGCCAAGTGTTCGATTCGCGCGCCCCCAGCGCGCAGGAATACATCCGCTACCTGGGCGAACGCAAAACTGAAGTACTGGCCAGCGTCGGCAATCCGACCGTGATCGCCAACTATGACGTGGTGCTGAACGGCTTCGCCGTGCAGCTGACCGACGCCGAAGTGCTGGCGCTGAAGAACAATCCGGCCGTGGCCGACGTCCAGGCCGACGCCGTGCGCCGCGTCGACACCATCTCCACCGCGCGCTTCCTGGGCCTGAGCACGACCGGCGGCCTGTGGTCGAAATTCACCGGCGGCCAGCTGGTGAAAGGCGAGAACATGGTGATCGGCGTAGTCGACAGCGGCATCTGGCCGGAAAACCCGGCCTTCGCCGACCGCGTGGACGCCAACGGCAACCCGACCTTCGACGGTTCCGGCACGCTGGCCTACCTGAGCCCGCCCGCTACTTTCAAGGGCGGTTGCCAGAGCGGCGAAGGCTTCGACGCCGGCCTGCATTGCAACAATAAGCTGATCGGCGCCAAATATTTCAACGCCGGCTTCCTGGCCTCGCCCAACGGCTCGAAAAAGAACTGGAGCGAGTTCTATTCGCCGCGTGACTCCAACATCGGCAGCAACGGCGTGTCCACCGGTCACGGCGGCCACGGCAGCCATACGGCGTCCACCGCTGCCGGCAACGACGGCGCCTTCGCCACCGTGAACGGCGTGCCCATGGGACCAAGCACCGGCATGGCGCCGCGCGCCCGCATCGCCGCCTACAAGGTGTGCTGGACTTTCGACGATCCGGCTGCCGAAGACGGCACCAACGCCAGCAACACCTGCTACAACTCGGACTCGGTGCTGGCCATCGACGAGGCGGTCAAGGACGGCGTGAACGTCATCAACTACTCGATCAGCGGTTCCCAGACCTCGGTCAACGACCCGGTCGAGCAAGCCTTCTACCGCGCCTCGCTGGCCGGCGTGTTCGTGGCCGCTTCGGCCGGCAACAGCGGTCCTGCGCAAGCGGTGGCGCACGTCAGCCCATGGCTGACCACGGTGGCCGCGTCCACCCACGACCGCAGCACGCAAGCGGAAGTCACGCTGGGCAGCGGCACCAAGTACAGCGGCGCCTCCTTGAACGTGACCCCGCTGCCGTCGTCGCCGCTGATCCGCGGGGAAGACGCCGGCCTGGGCGGCGGTACCGCCAGCCTGTGCTTCAGCGATGCCGGCGCTGCCGCCGGCTTCAACCAGGTCGTGCTGGACCCGGCCAAGGTGGCCGGCAAGGTGGTCATCTGCACGCGCGGCGAAAACGCCCGTGTCGACAAGAGCCTGGCCGTGCTGCAAGCCGGCGGTGCCGGCATGATCATGGCCGACAACGGCGGCGGCCTGGTGTCCGAAGCGCACTCGGTGCCGAGCGTGCACGTGTCGGCAGCCGACGGCGCGGCGATCAAGACCTACGCCCAGACGCAGGCCGCCAGCGCTGCCCTCAGCGCCTTCGCCATCAAGTCGGTGCCGGCGCCCATCATGGCCGGCTTCTCCTCGCGCGGCCCGAACGCCGGCGACAGCAATATGCTGAAGCCGGACTTGACCGCGCCGGGCGTGGACGTGATCGCCAGCGTCACCGCCGCGCTGACCCCGGCCGAGCACGCCCAGGTGGCCGCCGGCACGCTGGTGCCGCCGCCTGCCTACGCGTCCTACCAGGGCACCTCGATGTCCAGCCCGCACGTGGCCGGCCTCGGCCTGCTGCTGCGCCAGCTGCATCCTGACTGGACCCCGGCCGCCATCAAGTCGGCGCTGATGACCACCGCCTACACCACCCTGAACGACAACCTGGCCGGTGCCCAGAACGGCCTGCTGCCATGGGCGCAAGGCGCCGGGCACGTGGACCCGAACAAGGCTGCCGATCCTGGCCTGGTGTACGACCTGAAAAAGCCGGACTTCGTGGCTTACCAGTGCAAGGTCAATAAGGCTGCGGTGCAGCCGCAAAGCGATTGCACCACTTACGGCACGCTGGACGAGAGCTACAACCTGAACCTGCCTTCGATCACTGTGGGCGGCGTGCAGACCAGCGTCACCGTGCGCCGCAGCGTGACCAACGTGGGCGGCGCCAGCGCCACCTACAACGCCACCGCTTCCGTGCCGGGTTTCAGCACCGTGGTCACCCCGTCCAGCCTGACCCTGGCGCCGGGCGAAACCGCTGCCTTCACCGTCAAGCTGACGGCCGCCGGCGCCGCCAACGGCGTCTGGAACTTCGGCAGCCTGAGCTGGACCGACGGCACCCACGTGGTGCGCAGCCCGATCCAGGCCCGCACCGGCAAATCCATTGCCGCCACCGCGCAGCTGACCGGCGACAAGACTTCCGGTACCCGCATCTTCCCGGTGAAAGCCACCTTCAACGGCCGCATGACGGCCCTGAAGGGCGGCCTGAAAGCGCCGACCCTGGGCGAGGCCGCAACCCTGACCCCGGCACCGCTGAGCTCGGCCAACCTGAAGCTGGCTTGCGCCGCCGGCAACGACCTGCCGAACGTGAAGGTGTACAACGTGGCCATCCCTGCCAACACGGTGGCGGCCCGCTTCGCACTGCGCAATGCGGACGTCAGCACCGCCGGTGACGACAACGACATGGGCCTGCTGACCCCGTCGGGCGCCTGGGTGTATTCGGGCAACGACGGCAGCAATGAATCGGTGCAAGTGGCCGGTCCCGATGCGGGCAACTACAAGGTGTGCGTGGTGGCCTACGGCGGCGGCGCGACCATGTCGCACAAACTGCAGTCGACCGTGGTGACCACGGCCGACGTGGGCGGCAAGTTCACCGTGGTGCTGCCTGGCAAAGTGGTGGCCAACACCGCCGCCAGCGTCGTCGCCACCTGGTCCGGCCTGGCCAACGATACCTCCTACCTGGGCGGCATCCAGTTCCAGGACCTGAGCGGCGTGGTGCAGGCGACCACCATTGTCAACATCAACACCGGCTCGGCCACCATTCCTGTGGCGGAAACGGAACGCACCCGCTCGAAACTGATCGACTAATCTGATGGACTAATTGTCGCTCAGCAAGAGCAGTAAATCGCAGCCGCGCGGGCTCGTCCCGCGCGGCTGTTTTTATTGCGGAAAACGTTGTCGAATGCTTAAACCGCGTGGTAGGCTAGGCGGTTTCAGCCTTCCGCAGCAAAAAAGGAGTCGTTCGGATGCACGCAGCACAGCTACAAGGCAACAAAGCGCCACGCCGCGCCCCCGGTTTCACCTTGCTGGAACTGCTGGTGGTGATCGTCATCATCGGCCTGCTGGCGGCCTACGTCGGCCCCAAATATTTCTCGCAGCTGGGCAAGTCGGAAGTGACGATTGCCAAGGCCCAGATCGAAGCGTTTGAAAAGTCGCTGGACACCTACCGCCTGGACGTGGGCCGCTACCCGAGCGCCGAGGAAGGCCTGGGCGCGCTGCTGGTGGCCCCGGCGTCGGCCGGTGCCAAGTGGAACGGCCCCTACCTGAAAAAAGGCGTGCCGCCCGATCCATGGGGCAAGCCTTACCAGTACCGTTCGCCCGGCACCAAGGGCGAATACGAAATCCTGTCCCTGGGCAAGGATGGCCAGCCCGGCGGCACCGGCGAAGACGCCGACATCACGTCCCAATAACGTCCCGCTCGGCAACCCGCAACCCTCAGCACACCGGCTCCTCCCATGCAGTTCGAAGTACGTACCCTGTCGCCGGAAATGGTGATCGGCCGCCAGGTGGTCGATGGCCGCGATGAAGCGGATGCGCGCCGCCAGGTGGAGGCGCGCGGCTTGTTCGTCAGCGCCATCGCACCGGTGCGCGGCGGCCTCGGCCTGCCGCTTGGGCGCGGCAAGGGCAGGTCGCTGTCGCTGGTGCTGTTCAGCCAGGAACTGCTGGCGCTGCTCACCGCCGGCCTGGGCGTGGTCGAAGCGCTGGAAGCGCTGCTGGAAAAGGAAGCCAGCCCCGCCACGCGCAGCGTGCTCGAACGCCTGCTGGGCGGCCTGCGCGAAGGCCAGCGCTTCTCGGCCGTGCTGGCCGACCAGCCGGAACTGTTCCCGCCGCTGTACGTCGGCATCGTCAAGGCCGCCGAAGGCACTAGCGACCTGCCGCGCGCGCTGGCCCGCTTCATCGACTACCAGCAGCGCATCGACACGGTGCGCGCCAAGATCGTCAGCGCCGCCATCTATCCCTCCATCTTGCTGCTGGTGGGCGGCGGCGTCAGCCTGTTCCTGATCGCCTACGTGGTGCCGCGCTTCGCCGAGGTCTACCAGGGCGCCGGGCGCAACCTGCCGTGGATGTCGCAGCTCATGCTCAGCTGGGGCCAGTTCGCCGCCGCGCACACCACCGCCTTGCTGGGCGGCGTGGCGCTGGTGCTGGGCACGCTGGTGTTCGGCCTGCGCCGCCTGATGGCCAACGGCGGCTTGCTGCGCCTGATGTCGCGCCTGCCGGGCATCGGCGAGCGCGTACGCATTTACGAACTGTCGCGCCTCTACCTCACGCTGGGCATGCTCAGCGAAGGCGGCATCACCATCCTGCACGCCATCGACACGGTGCAGGGCATGGTGTCGCCCTCGGTGCGCCAGGGCTTGCAGGCGGCGCGCGCGCACGTCGAATCCGGCCTGCCGCTGTCGTCCGCCTTCGAAGCGAACGGCCTGACCACGCCGATCTCGCTGCGCATGCTGCGCGTGGGCGAGCGCACCGGCGACATGGGGCCGATGCTGACCCAGTCGGCCGCCTTCTACGACGGCGAAATCAGCCGCTGGATCGACCGCTTCACGCGTACCTTCGAACCGCTGCTGATGGCCTGCATCGGCCTCGTGGTGGGCGCCATCGTCGTGCTACTCTACATGCCAATTTTCGACCTCGCTGGAGACATGTCATGACGCCAACCCCGGCGATCGACCACGCCACGCTGGTGCGCGCCCGCGCGTGCGCCGGGCAGAGCAAGCGCAGCCTGGTGGAAGAGCTGCAAGCGCTGACCGGCATCGAGCCGCGCCTGGCGGTGCAGGCGCTGGCCCAGCCCTTCGGCCTGGCGGTGCTGGAAACGGTGGACATGCTGGGCTTCACGCCGGCTTTCGACCTGCTGCCGCTGTCGCAAGCCATGGCGCGCCGCTGCGTGCTGCTGCGCGCGCACGACGGCGTGCTGGTGGGCGTGATCGCCGACCCGTTCGACCTCGACCTGCAAACCTGGCTGGGCGCGCAGGCGCGCGCCACGCCGCATGCGCCGCTGCACACGCGCCTGGCGCTGCAGTCCGATATCCAGGCCTATCTGTCCAAGCAGGAAGAATCGGCGCGCGCGGTGGACAGCCTGCTGCCCGGCGCCAGCGAAGGCCGGCGCGACGGCAAGACCGCCGCCGTGCTGTCCTTCGCCTCCGTGTCCGAAGCGGCCAGCCCCGCCGTGCGCCTGGTGAATTCCACGCTATACGACGCGCTCAAGGCCGGCGCCTCCGACATCCACCTGGAAAGCACGGCCGGCGGCCTGGCCGTCAAATACCGCGTGGACGGCGTGCTTGATCACGCCACGGCGGTAAACGGCATCGAAGTGGCCGAGCAGATCATCTCGCGCCTGAAGGTGCTGGCCGAACTGGACATCTCCGAACGCCGCATCCCGCAGGACGGCAGCTTCCGCGTGGAG
This sequence comes from Pseudoduganella sp. UC29_71, assembly GCF_042693265.1. Lineage (NCBI taxonomy): Bacteria > Pseudomonadati > Pseudomonadota > Betaproteobacteria > Burkholderiales > Oxalobacteraceae > Pseudoduganella > Pseudoduganella sp. UC29_71. Next base: position 904,582 of record NZ_CP170549.1, read on the forward strand.
TCCGGCGGGCGCGAGATCGACTTGCGCGTGTCCATCATGCCCAGCATCCATGGCGAGGACGCGGTTATCCGTATCCTCGACAAGCGCGCCATGATCGAAGCCTACGGCTCGCTCACGCTGGAGGCGCTGGGCTTCGACGCGCCCTCGCTGGCCACCTTGCGCGTGCTGGCGCAGGAAGCCTACGGCATGCTGCTGGTGACCGGCCCGACCGGCTCGGGCAAGACCACCACGCTGTATGCCGCGCTGACCGAGATCCACAACGGCCGCGAAAAAATCATCACCATCGAAGACCCGGTGGAATACCAGCTGCCCGGCATCTTGCAGATTCCGGTCAACGAGAAGAAGGGCCTGACCTTCGCCAAGGGCTTGCGCTCCATCCTGCGCCACGACCCGGACAAGATCATGGTGGGCGAGATCCGCGACCGCGAGACCGCCGAAATCGCCGTGCAGTCCGCGCTCACGGGCCACCTGGTGCTCACCACCGTGCACGCCAACAATGTGTTCGACGTGTTCGGCCGCTTCACCCACATGGGCATCGATCCGTATGCCTTCGTGTCGGCGCTGAACGGCATCTGGGCGCAACGCCTGGTGCGCATCAACTGTCCGCACTGCGCGGCCGAATACACGCCGTCGGAGCAGGAACTGGCCAGCGTCAACCTGTCGCGCGCCGACGTGTTCGACTACCGCTTCATGGAAGGCAAGGGCTGCGGCGACTGCCGCGGCACCGGCTACAAGGGGCGCCGCTCGATCGCCGAGATCCTCACGCTGAACGACGAAATACGGGAACTGATCGTGGACAAAAAACCGATCCGCCAGATCAAGGCCGCCGCCTACAAGAACGGCACGCGCAGCCTGCGGCTGGCGGCGCTGGAGCTGGTCAAGCGCGGCGGCACCACGCTGTCCGAAATCAAGCGGGTGACCTTGCATGCCTAAGCCATTCAACCGTTTGCCGGGCCAGGCGCTGCGCATCGGCGTATCGGGCTTTGCCGTCAGCCTGCTGCGCGTCAGCCGCTGGTTCGGACCGAAGGCCGAACTGCTGGCGGAGCAGCCGTTCTCGCCGGAAGGCGTCAGCGCGCTGCACGCCCACCACGCTATCGGCCTGGCGCTGCGCGAGCTGCTGGCCGGGCAGGACGTGCAGGGCTGGCCGGCCGGCTTCGTGCTGGCCGACGACCTGGCGCGCATGTGGCAGGTCACGCCGCCCGCGCAGGCGGCGCGCCTGGCCGACCTGGAAGCGGCCGCCGCGCTGCGCTTCCACGGCCTGTACGGCGAACCGGCCTCCGGATGGAAAATCGTCGCCGACTGGGACACGCAGCGCCCGTTCTTCGCCGCCGCCATGCCGCAGCCCCTGCTGGCCACGCTGGAGCAGGTGGCCACCGACCACGCCATGGCCGTGGTGGAAGTGCAGCCGCACTTCGTCACCGCGTGGAACCGCTGGCATGGCGCGCTGAAAGCGGGCGCCTGGTTCGGCCAGGTGCACGACAACCTGCTGACGCTGGCCGTTATCGACAGCGGGCGCCTGCACGCGGTGCGCGCCTTGCCGGTGCCGCGCGGCGCAGACCAGTACTGGCTGTCGCAAACGCTGAAGCGCGAAGCGCTGCTGGCAGGGCTGGAGGCGCCGCAGCTGGTGCAGCTGTGCGGCCAGGTGCCGGCGCAGCTGGCCAAGCCTGCCGCCAATGCGGACCAGGTTTCCTGCAGCGTGCTGGGCGCCGCCATGCCGGGCGAGGAGAAGTGGTCGCTGGCCAGCGTGCTGGCGCGTGGAGGGCTGGCGGCATGAGGACGATGCGCATCGACTTCGCGGCGCCCGGCTGGCGCCGTGCCATGTACCGCCTGCATCCGGCCGCACTGGCAGGCTGCGTGCTGGGCCTGGCGCTGTGCGCCGGGGCGGGCCTGTACGGCTACCAGATGGTGCAGCAGCAGCGCACCCGCGCGGCCCAGCTGCGCGAACTGGAACGCCAGCAGCAACGCATGCTGGTGCAGCAACAGCAGCAACTGGCGCAGCAGCGCATGGGCGCGCAGGGCGCGGCCGCGCTGCAGGCGGCCAAGGTGCAGATCCCGGATGCGCAGGCCAAGGCCATCAACGCCACCGTGCTGCAACTGAACCTGCCGTGGCGCGACATGCAGGAAGCCGTGGGCGCGGCCACGCCGCCCAATATCGCCTTGCTGGCGCTGGAGCCGGACCCCAACAAGCAGATGCTGAAGATCAGCGCCGAGGCGAAGAACGCGGACGACATGATCGACTATATCGAGCAGCTCAAGCAGCAGGAATTCTTCGTCGGCGCCGCCTTGTCGCGGCACGAAATCAACGACGCCGATCCGAACCGGCCGATCCGCTTCCAGGTTGAAGCGCAGTGGGGCACGCGATGAAGGCGCAGCAGATGCAGCTGTCCGTGCCGGCCTTGCTGCTGCGCGCGCGCCTGGCCGTGGCGCGCGCCGGGCCGGGCGCCTGCGCGGCAGCCGTGCTGTGCGTGGCCGGCGCCGCCGCGTGGGCCTGGCTGATCCCGCAGCGCGCCGAACAGCGCCAGGAGCTGGCCCGCCCGCTGCCCCTGCCGAGCGCGCTGGTGGTGGCCGCGCCGCCGCCGTCGGCCAATGAAAACCTGGCGCTGTTCCAGGAGACGCTGGGCGAGAAGCGCTACGCCGAGCAGCATGTGAAGGTGCTGTTCGGACTGGCCGCGAAGGCTGGCCTGAGCCTGAACCAGGGCGAGTACAAATTCGGCTATGACAAGGCCAGCCGCGCCACCAGCTACCAGATCACGCTGCCGGTGAAGGGCAGCTACCAGGCCATCTGGCAGTTCGCGCTGGCTGCCTTGCGCGAGCTGCCGTTCGCCGCGCTGGACGATATCGGCTTCCGCCGCGAGAACATCGGCGACGCGCAGGTCGAGGCGCGCGTGCGCTTCACGCTGTACCTGAAGGACGCACAGCCATGACGCCGCGCCACATGCTGATGGCCGCCGCGCTGATCGTTGCCGCCGGCCTCGTGATCTTCGGCGACAAGACGCCGGCCGGCAGCGAGGTTGCCGAAGCGGTGGACCGCCGCGGACCGGCGCCCGCCGCCACCGGCGCCTCCTCCGGCACCAGCGCCGCCAGCGCAGCGCCTGCCGGCATGGCCGATGTCGTGCTGGCCGCGCCCGCCGCACGTTCCGTGGCCGCGAACGGCGCCAAACCCGCCGCGCCCGAGGTACAGATCCTGCGCCTGCAGCCGCGCGCCGAATTGATCGGCGAAATGGGCGAGGGCAGCTTCGGCGGCGGCGGCGCCGTATTCGGCAGCCAGAACTGGACACCGCCGCCGCCACCGCCGCAGGCCCCGCCGCCGCCACCGCCGCCGCAAGCGCCGCCACTGCCGTTCACCTACATCGGCAAGGCCGCCAGCGAGGGCGCCTGGGAAGTCTTCCTGGCGCGCGCCGACAAGACTTACGTGGTGCGCGCGCACATGGTGATCGATGGCGTCTACCGCGTCGACGCCATCGCGCCGCCCATGCTGAAGCTTACCTATCTGCCGCTGAATCAATCCCAGCAGCTCAATATTGGAGTTCCCGACTAATGGCCTGCATCCCACACCGCATGTTCAAAACCACGGCCATGGCCGCGCTGGTGGCGCTGGCCCTGGCCGGCTGCGCCGGCGAGATGGCCTACCGCGAAGGCCGCACGCTGGTCGAACAGAACAACCCGGAAGCGGGCCTGGCCAAGTTCCAGGAAGCCATCGCCAAGGAACCGAACAATGCGCAGTTCCGCTCCGCCTACCTGCTCACGCGTGACCGCACCGCCGTGCGCTACCTGGAACAGGCCGACCGCGACCTGGCCGATGGCCGCCGTCCCGCTGCGCTGCAGGGCTACCAGCGCGTGATCGCGCTGGACCCGATGAACGAGCGCGCCCGCGCCGGCCTGCGCGCGGTGGAATCGGCCGAGCGCCTGGAAAAGATGGTGGCCTCGGCCGCCGAACTGGCCGCGAAAAAAGACTACGACGGCGCCAAACAGAAACTGAGCGCCGTGCTGGCTGAAAGGCCGTCCTACGAGGAAGCGCGGCTGATGCTGCGCGACGTGAACGACAAGAGCGCCCAGCCCACGGCCGAAACGGGCTTGTCGAAAGCCTTCAAGCAGCCCATCAGCATCGAGTTCCGCGACGCGCCGCTGAAGCAGGTGTTCGAGATCATCGCGCGCCGCTCGGGCCTGAACTTCGTTTTCGACAAGGACGTGAAGACCGATCAGAAAGCCTCCATCTTCCTGAAGAACAGCACGGTGGAAGCGGCGGTGTACTACCTGCTGATGACCAACCAGCTGGAGCAGCAGGTCCTGGACGGCAACACCATCCTGATCTATCCCAACGTGGCGGCCAAGCTGAAGGAATACCAGGAGATGGTGGTCAAGACCTTCTTCCTGGCCAATGCCGAAGCCAAATCGGTGGCCAATACGCTCAAGACCATCCTCAAGACGCGCGACGTGGTGGTGGATGAAAAACTGAACCTGCTGATCGTGCGCGACAACGCCGAGGCGATCCGCCTGGCCGAGCGCCTGGTGGCGCTGCAGGACGTGGCCGAACCGGAAGTGATGCTGGAGGTGGAAATCCTGGAGGTGAAGCGCACGCGCCTGATGGAGCTGGGCGTGGCCTGGCCCACCAACGTCACCTTCGGCCCGCTGATTTCATCCGGCGGCACGGTGCTGACGGTGAATGACCTGAACCATCTGAACCAGCGCAGCATCGGCGTGTCCGCGCTCAACGTGACGGCCAAGGTCAACAAGACCGACGGCGACAGCAACCTGCTGGCCAATCCGCGCATCCGCGTGCGCAACAAGGAAAAGGCCAAGATCCTGATCGGCGACAAGGTGCCCGTGATCACCACCACCATCTCGCCCGGCACCGGCGGCTTCGCCAGCGAATCGGTCAGCTACGTGGACGTGGGCCTGACCCTGAACGCCGAGCCCACTATCTACCTGAACAACGAAGTGGCGATCCGCGTCGCGCTCGAGGTCAGCAACCTGGTGAGCCAGGTGGAGACCAAGTCCGGCACCAAGGCATACCAGATCGGCACCCGCCAGGCCACCACCATGCTGCAGCTGAAGGATGGCGAGAACCAGGTGCTGGCGGGCCTGATCAACAACGAAGACCGCAGCAACGGCAGCAAGGTGCCGCTGTTCGGCGACGTGCCCATCCTGGGCCGGCTGTTCGGCAGCACCACGGACGACAAGCAAAAAACCGAGATCGTGCTGTCGATCACCCCGCACCTGATCCGCAACGTGCAGCGTCCCGAAGCGGCCGCCGCCGAGTTCTCGGCCGGCACCGAGGGCAACTTCCGCCGCCGCCCCGATCCCGCCGTGCGCACCCCGGTGGCCTTGCCGCTGGGCGCGCCCAGCGTCCCGGCCGCGCCGGTGCGCCCGGCGGCGCCGCAGCTGCCTGCGCCAGGCCAGGCTCAGCCGCAAGGGCAGGGCGCCCAGCCGCTGACCGTCCCGGCGCCCGGCCAGCCTGCCCCAGCCGATGCGGCGCCGGGCGCGTCGTCCGGGCCGGCGTCCCTGCCGGCCAGCGCGCCGGCCGGCGTGCCGCTGTCCACCTCGCAGCCCGGCCCGGCCACCAGCGTGGCTCAGCCCGAGCCGGCGCCACCGATACCGGCCCCGCCGCAGCCGCCCGCCAAATGAACGCACGGCGCCGTGGCTTCACGCTGATCGAACTGCTGGTGACGCTGGCCATCCTGGGCCTGCTGGGCACGCTCGTGGTGCCGGTGGCCCAGGTGACCATCCAGCGCCGCAACGAACAGGAGCTGCGCCGCTCGCTGAACGAGATCCGCCAGGCCATCGACGCCTACAAGCAAGCCTATGACGACGGCCGCGTCGCCAAGAGCACCGTCAGCACCGGCTACCCGAAGAACCTGGAACTGCTGGTGGAAGGCGTGCCGGACCAGAAAAGCCCCAAGCGCAGCAAGATCTATTTCCTGCGCCGCATCCCGCGCGACCCCTTCAGCGCGGAGCCGGACGCGGCCGACGCGCAAACCTGGGCAAGCGCAGCTACGCCAGCGACGCCGACCAGCCGCGCGAAGGCGAGGACGTGTACGATGTCTTTTCCCTGTCCGAAAAGACCGGCCTGAACGGCGTTCCCTACAAAAAATGGTAAGCATGAAGAAATTCAACAAGGGCTTCACGCTGATCGAGCTGCTGGTGGTGCTGGGCATCATTGCGCTGCTGCTGACACTGGCCGTGCCGCGCTATTTCCCCAGCGTGGACAGCGCCAAGGAAACCATCCTGGCCGACAACCTGCGCAACACCCGCGCCACCATCGACCAGTACTACGGCGACACCGGCCGCTATCCCGACACGCTGGAGCAGCTGGTGGAGAAAAAATACCTGCGCGCCGCGCCTATCGACCCCATCACCGAAAGCAGCACCACCTGGATACTGGTGCCGCCGGAAGATGGCAGCAAGGGCGGCGTGGCCGACCTGAAGAGTGGAGCGCCCGGCAATGACCGCCATGGCAAGCCCTACGCGGACTGGTAGGCTGCCGGGGCGCCGCCGCGCCGCCGGCTTCACCTATATCAGCCTGATCATCCTGGTGGCCATCATCGGCCTGGTGGGCGCCACCTCGGTCAAGCTCGGTTCGATAATGCAGCGCAGCGCCGCCGAGCGCGAACTGCTCAACATCGGCGCCCAGTTCAGCGACGCGCTGCAAAGCTACGCCAAGGCCACGCCGCCCGGCCAGCCCACGCAGCCTCCTTCGCTGAAGGAGCTGCTGCTGGACCCGCGCTTTCCTGGCGTGCGGCGCCACCTGCGCAAGATCTTCGTCGATCCCATGACGGGCAGAGCGGAGTGGGGCATGACGTATGTGGCGGGCACCACGGGCGTGGTGGCGGTGTACAGCCTGTCCACCGCCAAGCCGGTCAAGATAGGCAACTTCCCGGCCCGCTTCCAGGGGTTTGAAGGCAAGCAGCGCATCTCCGACTGGAAATTCGTCAGTGCGGGCGACGCACAGCCGCTGCCGGGGCAGCCGGTCAGCAAGCCCCAGCCCGGCGAGCAGCCGCAGCCCGGGCAGCCGCAGCAGCCCAAGTCCGGCGATCTCCCTGCCATGCCGGCGCAGCCTGCCGACCCTCCCGCCGAACCGGCGGAACCGGCCGAGACGCCGCCAGAGCCCCCGGCGCGGCCCGAACCGTCAGGCGACGAGGCCAGAGCGGACGATGTCAAGCCCGATCCCGACCCGCCGCCCGAACCGCAAAGGTAAATAAAACTCCGCCCGGATGCCCTGTTGCATGCCGGGCTTTTTATTTACTGAAATATTGCTATGCAACATAAATAATAGACTTGCATAAATTACTTTATTGTCGGAAATTAAATATAATCAAAAGAACAAGACTTCCGTGAGGTTTATGCTATGCTGTTTTCGCAGTCCCGATCAACGTTGGTTGGCTGTTCGACCAATAACATCAACTTTTTAAGGATAACCTATGAAATTGAAACTTATTGTTGCGAGCCTGATGGCCGCAGCATCTTTCGGCGCCTCCGCGGCTGATCAGCTAGTTATTCTGGATGACAACCCACTGGCGAATAACTTCTTCCAATCCGTCAAATCGCCGACCGATGATGTGCTGTCGGGCGGCTCCGACGTGATCACTTTTGGCGGCCTGGCACCAGGCCTGTACGAGATCGTCGTGACGATCAGCGGCCAAAACCTGACCTTCGACGGCACCCAGTCGAACCTGAACGGTACCACCGGCAGCGTGTTTAACGATGGCAAACTGCGCTTCTTCGGCGTTGAACACAGCGGCGCGGCCCCATTCGTGCTGAACCTGTTCGGCACCGGTTCGGTGGGCGCCAAGTACAGCGGCGAAGTGACGGTGACGGCTGTACCGGAACCAGCTACCTACGGCATGCTGCTGGGTGGCCTGGGCATCCTGGCGTTCCTGGCACGCCGCAAAAAAGATACCGACGCGTGACGCGGGACCAAGTTTAAAAAAAACCCGCGCAAGCGGGTTTTTGTATTTTAGAGGCAAGTTTTTATTTGGCGCGGCGTTTAAAGTCGCGGAAGCGGAAGCCCATAATAAATAATGCTAGGAAATAAATAACGGCGCAAATAGTTATTAATAGAAATAATGCGCCTGCCCGCAGGAAAGGATGCTGGTGCATCGCCAGCCAATCAACTTTTGCTGCACTGAACCATGCGGCTGCGCCCATCAAACTGACCGCTACCAAGAGTTTCAAATAGAATTTCCCCCAGCCAGCTTTCGGCTGGTACACGCCGCGCTTGCGCAGGCCGCGGTACAGGAAGGCGGCGTTGATGCAGGCTCCGAGTCCGATTGAAAGCGCGAGACCGGACACGGCAATGTAGGGTACAAACAACAAGTTCATCAGCTGCGTGGCCACCAGCACGCCGACCGCGATCTTCACCGGCGTGCGGATATCTTGCTTGGCGTAAAACGCCGGCGCGAGTGTCTTCACCAGGATGATGCCGATCAGGCCAGCGCTATAAGCCATCAGCGGCTGGGCCGACATGACGGCGGCCTCGGCTGTGAATTTGCCGTAGTGGAAGAGGGTGCTGATCAGCGGCACCGCCAGCGTGGCCATGCCCACCGCCGCAGGCAGCGCCAGCAGGAAAGTCAGGCGCAGGCCCCAGTCCAGCAGGTCCGAATATTCCTCGTGGTCCGCGTCAGCATTGGCCTTGGCCAAGCTGGGCAGCAGGATGGTGCCCAGCGCCACGCCCAGCATGGCGGTCGGGAATTCCATCAGCCGGTCGGCGTAGGACAGCCAGGAAATGCTGCCTTCGGCCAGGCGCGACGCGATGCTGGTGTTGATCATCAGGCTGATCTGCGCGGCCGACACGGCAAACACGGCCGGCCCCATTTTCTTCAGCACGCGCCGCACGCCGCCGTCGCGCAAGCCCACCATGGGGTTCAGGTACAGGCGCGGCAGCATGCCGATGCCGATCAGCGCCGGCACCTGGATGGCCACCTGCAGGATGCCGCCCACGAACACGGCGATGGCCATGGCGTAGATGGGCTGCTCCAGGTGCTGGGCCAGCAGTAGCGAGGCGGCGATGAAGCTCAGGTTCAGCAGCACCGGCGTGAAGGCGGGAATCTTGAACTGGCGCCAGGTATTCAATATGCCGCCGGCCAGCGCCACGAAAGACATGAAGGCGATATACGGGAACATCAGGCGCGTCATCCACACCGAAGCCTCGAACGCGTCCGGCGTGCTGCGCAGGCCGGTGGCGATCAGGTAGACAAACAGCGGAGCGCCTATAATACCGGCCACGCTCACCAGCACCGTGGCCCACACCAGCGTAGTGGCCACGTGGTCGGCCAGATCCTTGCTGGCTTGCTGGCCGTGCTGGTTCTTGTATTCGGCCAGGATGGGCACGAAGGCTTGCGAGAACGCCCCCTCGGCAAATAGCCGGCGCAGCAGGTTGGGGATGCGGAAGGCGACAATGAAGGCGTCGGTGTAGGCGCCGGCGCCAAAGGCCCGCGCGAACAGGCTTTCGCGCAGCAGGCCGGTGACGCGGGACAGCATCGTCATGCTGGAGATGGCGGCGAGGGTTTTGAGCAGGTTCATGGGCCGCGATTATAGCGGGCGCATCCATCGCACAGGCTTAAGCCCCCGTGAAAGTGCTGTGAAAAGAGCAATTTGCCATTTTGGGAATTGCCCTGCCGCCAAAAGCCCGCTATAATTTAAGGCTGTACAGATTTCAGTATCGCAGACACTAATGTTTTGCCAGCGTCCCTTGGCTTACATGGTTAGGCAGACAGACTGAACAAACACCTGTTTGGCAAACGCTATTGTTTGCAAACGAACTTTGACAACGATTAGGAACCACCATGGCAAATACCGCACAAGCGCGCAAACGCGCTCGTCAAGCAGTCAAGCAAAACGCTCACAACTCGGCTCAGCGTTCGACCCTGCGCACCGCAATCAAGGCAGTGCGTAAAGCGATCCAGGGCGGCGACAAAGCTGCTGCTACCGCAATCTTCCAGGCATCCGTGTCGACCATCGACAGCATCGCCGACAAGAAAATCATCCACAAAAACAAGGCAGCTCGCCATAAGAGCCGTCTGGCCGCTGCTCTGAAAGCACTGGCAGCCTAATTCCGCTGGCGGCGCTTGCGCCGCCGCGTCGTGAAGCACGATGTAAGAAAACCCGCGTGGCGCAAGCCATCGCGGGTTTTTGCGTTTGCCTGCAGGGATGCTGTTACTTGGAGGCGGCGGAGGCGGCCGAGGCAGCCGATGCTGCAGCGGAAGCCGATGCTTTCTTGTGGTGTTTCTTCTCTTTCGGTGCCGAAGCGGCCATCGAGGCGGATGCCGACGCTGCCGGAGCGGACGCCATGGCCGACGCCGACGCCGAAGCGGAGGCTGCAGGAGCGGCAGCAAAAGCGGATGCAGCGAACAGGGAAGCAACCAGAGCAGCGATAAGTTTGGACATGTCGATTTCCTTTAGCGGTTTTTGACAACGAGGAGATTCGGATGAATCTGCTTCATTAACGCTGAGAACTATCGGCAGTTGACATGATTTTCATCAAATTCCGGAACTATTTTTGCTGCTATGCATCAATACGCACGCTGCCAGCCCCTCTCAGCGCGGCCGCAAATCCTTGGGCGACACCTCCATCCACTCGCCCGGCATCAGCGGATGGCTGGCCAGCGAAATGCCGCCGATGGCGCTGCGCACCAGGCGCAGGGTAGGGTGGCCGATGGCGGCCGTCATGCGCCGCACCTGGCGGTTTTTGCCTTCCTGTAGCGTGATGGCCAGCCAGGCGGTGGGCGCATCGGCGCGGCTGCGGATGGGCGGATTGCGCGGCCACAGCCAGGCCGGCTCGGCAATGCGCACCGCCTTGCAGGGCTTGGTGGTGAAGTCGCCCAGGTCGAGCGGGGCCTGCAGGCGCGCCAGCGCGTCCGCGTCCGGCACGCCTTCCACTTGCACCAGGTAGACCTTGGCCTCCTTGCGTTCGGGATGGGCGATCTCGTGCTGCAGCTTGCCGTCGTCGGTCAGCAGCAGCAGGCCCTCGCTGTCCGCGTCCAGCCGGCCGGCGGGGTAGACGTTGGGCACCTTGACGTAGTCGGCCAGCGTTTCGCGCTCGGGCTGCGGGGAAAACTGGCACAATACCTGGAATGGTTTGTTGAATAAGATTAGCGGCATGGCAGAATTGTACCGTGGCGCTGGTTAAAATACTGGTGCATAATGTGAAACACACGTCTTATGTCTTATAGAAGACCTACCCCATCCACCTCGGAGATCACGATGTTTCAACATATCAAAGTTCCGGCTGACGGCCAGAAAATCACCGTCAATGCCGATTTTTCCCTGACCGTACCCAACCAACCCATCATCCCCTTCATCGAAGGCGACGGCACCGGCGTGGACATCAGCCCTGTGATGATCAAGGTGGTGGATGCGGCGGTGGCCAAGGCCTACGGCGGCCAGCGCAAGATCAGCTGGATGGAAATCTACGCCGGCGAGAAGTCGACCAGCGTGTACGGCCCGGACGTGTGGCTGCCGGAAGAAACCCTGCAAGTGCTGAAGGACTACGTGGTTTCCATCAAAGGCCCGCTGACCACGCCGGTCGGCGGCGGCATCCGTTCGCTGAACGTGGCGCTGCGCCAGGAGCTGGACCTGTACGTCTGCCTGCGCCCGGTGCGCTACTTCGCCGGCGTGCCCTCGCCGGTGCGCGAGCCGGAGAAGACCGACATGGTCATCTTCCGTGAAAACTCCGAAGACATCTACGCCGGCATCGAGTACCAGGAAGGCAGCGAAGGCGTGAAGAAGCTGATCGACTTCCTGGTCAAGGAAATGGGCGTGAAGAAGATCCGCTTCCCGGACAGCTCCGGCATCGGCATCAAGCCGGTCTCGCGCGAAGGCACCGAGCGCCTGGTGCGCAAGGCCATCCAGTACGCCATCGACAATGACAAGCCTTCCGTGACCATCGTCCACAAGGGCAACATCATGAAGTACACCGAAGGCGGCTTCCGCGACTGGGCCTACGCCCTGGCACAGAAGGAATTCGGCGCCCAGCTGATCGACGGCGGCCCATGGTGCAAGTTCAAGAACCCGAAAACCGGCCGCGAAATCACCATCAAGGATTCGATCGCCGACGCCTTCCTGCAGCAGATCCTGCTGCGCCCGGCCGAGTACAGCGTGATCGCCACCCTGAACCTGAACGGCGACTACATCTCGGACGCGCTGGCCGCGCAAGTGGGCGGCATCGGCATCGCGCCGGGCGCCAATATGTCGGACTCGGTGGCCATGTTCGAAGCCACCCACGGCACCGCGCCTAAGTATGCCGGCAAGGACTACGTGAACCCGGGTTCGCTGATCCTGTCCGCCGAAATGATGCTGCGCCACATGGGCTGGACCGAAGCGGCCGACCTGATCATCTCGTCCATGGAAAACGCCATCGCCTCGAAGAAAGTCACCTACGACTTCGCGCGCCTGATGGAAGGCGCGACCCAGGTGTCGTGCTCCGGCTTCGGCGACGTCATGATCGACAACATGTAACTTGCAAGCCGGCGGCGAGGTCCGCCGTACAAGGCTGCCAGGCCCCGCACTACGCGCGAGTGCGGGGCCTTTTTGCTTGGTGTATGCTGATGCTAGACGACAACACAGGAGCAGTTATGCAGTGTCCATTCTGCGGCGAAGGTTCACTGGTGCACCAGACCAGGGACATGCCGTACACCTACGAAGGCAAATCCACCGTCATCCCTGCCGTGACCGGCGACTTCTGCGGCGCCTGCGGCGAATGCGTGTTCACCGACAAGGAGAGCAAGCGCATCGGCGACGCCATGCTGGCCTTCAACCGCGAGGTGCAAGCAGGCAAGTGATTTTAATGCAACTTTGTTTCTATTTTGTAATTTAAATGTATAATGGGGAAATTCCATTCCCATCATACAAGGCTCCTATGTTCCGTTCCATGTTGTTGCTGGCGTGCGCCAGCGCCTTCGCCACCTGCGCCCACGCCAACCTGATACAGAACGGCAGCTTCAGCAATTCCAACGTCGGCAGCGGCAGCGCCTTGTACGGCAACGGCTTCAGCTCCACCGTGGTGTCCGCCCCGGGCTGGACCTTCACCAACGGCAGCGGCATCATTGACCATTCCTGGGACGGCGTGGCCTCCCAGGGCACCGTGGCTTTCCTGCAGAATTACAGCCCCTTTGGCTGGGCCGACCCGGTCCTGTCGCAAGTATTCAGTTCCGCAGCCGGCAGCTTCCAGGTCAGCTTCCAGCTGTCCCAGCGCACCGGCAACCACGAAAGCGTGAATGTCCTGATAGATGGCAAGGCGCTGGCGCCGACGCTGCAGCCGGTGGACTCAAGCTGGACTTCCTACACTTATAATATTTCCGGCCTGACCGGCGGCAGCCACACGCTGAGCTTTAACGGCATCAACCTGTCGGGCGCCGCCGACTCGTCGCTGTTTATCGACAATGTCAGCGTGAACGCGGTGCCGGAACCGGGCAGTGTGGCCTTGCTGCTCGCCGGGCTGGGTGTGGCCGGCCTGGTGCGCCGCCGCCGCGCCAAATAAGGGCGGCGCCTCCGACGCAAGCGACAACGCCAACCGCTCCGGTTGGCGTTGTTGTTTGGAGACGAAAAAAAACCCCACGATTGCGGGGTTTCTCACTTCCAGAACAGCTATTGCTTACATCGACTGGATGTTGGAAGCTTGCTTGCCTTTAGGGCCTTGGGTGACTTCGAACTGAACTTTTTGACCTTCTTTCAGGGTCTTGAAGCCATTCATGTTGATCGCGGAGAAGTGTGCGAACAAATCCTCGCCGCCATCATCAGGAGTGATGAAGCCAAAGCCTTTGGAGTCATTGAACCACTTAACGGTACCAGTTGCCATAAAAAAAACTTTCAATAAAAACGAATCACACGAGCCATAAAAGCAAGAAGCTTCCTGCCCCCTCCTCGACGCCTCACTTCTTATCAACATGTACATTTCTGCACGAGTCGATATCGCATTGTTGGCGGAACAATTTTTAATGTCAAGCGCTTTCGCAGCCCTATTAGTATTTTTCTTGCAACAGCTGCACAGCCTGTCAGAAAAGCCACTCTTGATTTTGACGCGACGGGCGCCATCTGCGCCAAGTCGGGAAAACGCGTAAGATGGAATACAAATGGATTTACGTCCATAAAGCACGTTGCAACAACACCGAAAGCATTAGAATATAAGCGTATGGCAACCAAGCATGACACCGAACAGCTGCTGGAACGGCAGACGCTAAAACCGCCTCCCCTGTACCAGGTGGCGTTGCTGAATGACGACTACACACCGATGGAATTCGTGGTGGCCATCATTCAGGAGTACTTCAACAAGGACCGTGAAACGGCCACCCAGATCATGCTGAGCGTGCACCGCTACGGCAAGGGCGTGTGCGGCGTCTTCTCGAAGGATATCGCGAGTACCAAAGTGGAGTTTGTATTAACGCATGCACGCAAGGCAGGCCACCCCCTGCAGTGTGTGATGGAGGAAGTATGATTGCGCAGGAACTGGAAGTAAGTTTGCACATGGCGTTTGTCGAAGCACGGCAGGCACGGCATGAATTCATCACGGTAGAGCATCTGCTGCTGGCGTTGCTGGACAACCCATCGGCGGCCGAAGTGTTGCGTGCTTGCGCAGTCAACATCGAGGACCTGCGGAAAACCCTGACCAACTTCATCGGCGATAACACGCCGACCGTGCCGGGCACGGGCGAAGTGGATACCCAGCCGACGCTGGGCTTCCAGAGGGTGATTCAGCGCGCCATCATGCACGTGCAGTCCGCTTCCAACGGCAAGAAGGAAGTTACCGGCGCCAATGTGCTGGTGGCCATCTTCGGCGAGAAGGATTCGCACGCGGTCTACTACCTGCACCAGCAGGGCGTGACCCGCCTGGACGTGGTCAACTTCATTTCGCACGGGGTGCGCAAGGACCAGCAATCGGATGCCGCCAAGGCGTCCGAGGGCGTGGAAGAGGGCGCCCCCGGCGCCGAGGGCCAGCAGAAGGAAAGCCCGCTCGACCAGTTCACGCAGAACCTGAACAAGGCTGCCGCCGACGGCAAGATCGATCCGCTGATCGGCCGCGAAGAGGAAGTGGACCGCGTGATCCAGATCCTGTGCCGCCGCCGCAAGAACAACCCGCTGCTGGTGGGCGAAGCCGGCGTGGGCAAGACCGCCATCGCCGAAGGCCTGGCCTACCGCATCACGCAAAGCGACGTGCCGGAAATCCTGCAGAACGCCGTGGTCTACTCGCTGGACATGGGCGCGCTGCTGGCCGGCACCAAGTACCGCGGCGACTTCGAGCAGCGCCTGAAGGCTGTGCTCAAGCAGCTCAAGGACAACCCGAACGGCATCCTGTTCATCGACGAGATCCACACCATCATCGGCGCCGGTTCGGCCTCGGGCGGCACGCTGGACGCGTCCAACCTGCTCAAGCCGGCGTTGGCCAACGGCCAGCTGAAATGCGTCGGCGCGACCACGTACACGGAGTTCCGCGGCGTGTTCGAGAAGGACCACGCGCTCTCCCGCCGCTTCCAGAAAGTGGATGTGAACGAGCCTACCGTCGAGCAAACCGTGCAGATCCTGCGCGGCCTGAAGTCGCGCTTCGAGGAACACCACGGCGTGAAGTATTCCGCGTCCGCGCTGTCCACCGCAGCCGAACTGGCGGCCCGCTTCATCAACGACCGCCATCTGCCCGACAAGGCCATCGACGTGATCGACGAAGCCGGCGCAGCGCAGCGCATCCTGCCGAAGTCCAAGCAGAAGAAAACGATCGGGAAAACCGAGATCGAGGAAATCATTTCCAAGATCGCGCGCATCCCGCCGCAAACCGTCAACCAGGACGACCGCAGCAAGCTGCAAACCATCGACCGCGACCTGCGCAACGTGGTGTTCGGCCAGGACCCTGCCATCGACGCGCTGTCGTCCGCCATCAAGATGGCGCGCGCCGGCCTGGGCAAGACCGACAAGCCGATCGGCTCCTTCCTGTTCTCCGGTCCGACCGGCGTGGGCAAGACCGAGGTGGCCAAGCAGCTCGCCTTCATCCTCGGCATTGAACTGATCCGCTTCGACATGTCCGAGTACATGGAGCGCCATGCCGTGTCGCGCCTGATCGGCGCGCCGCCTGGCTACGTCGGCTTCGACCAGGGCGGCCTGCTGACCGAGGCGATCACCAAGAAGCCGCACGCCGTGCTGCTGCTGGACGAGATCGAGAAAGCGCATCCGGACATCTTCAACATCCTGCTGCAGGTGATGGACCATGGCACGCTGACCGACAACAACGGACGCAAGGCCGACTTCCGCAACGTGATCATCATCATGACCACGAACGCGGGCGCCGAGAGCCTGCAGAAGACGTCGATCGGCTTCACCACCACCAAGCAGGCGGGCGACGAGATGGCCGACATCAAGCGCATGTTCACGCCGGAGTTCCGCAACCGCATCGACGCGACCATCAGCTTCCGCGCGCTGGACGAGGAAATCATCCTGCGCGTGGTGGACAAGTTCCTGATGCAGCTGGAAGAGCAGCTGCACGAGAAGAAGGTGGAAGCTGTGTTCACCGAGGCGCTGCGCAAGTTCCTGGGCAAGAAGGGCTTCGACCCGCTGATGGGCGCGCGCCCGATGTCGCGCCTGATCCAGGACATGATCCGCAAGGCGCTGGCCGACGAGCTGCTGTTCGGCCGCCTCGTGTCCGGCGGCCGCGTGACGGTGGACCTGGACGAGAAAGACCAGGTCAAGCTGGAGTTCCCCGAATCGGACGCCGCGCCCAGCCCGCCGCCCGAAACGGTGGAAGTCGACTAAGCCGCAAGGCCGAAAAAAACCGCCCTCGGGCTAATGCCGTTCAGTTAAGGGCTTTTCTTTAGTACCCTGGCGGCATATTTCCTTGGTCTGCCCTTGACGGCCCGGTCGAATTTCCGACCGGGCCGTTCCTCATTGAGGAGGGTAACCAACCTTTCCCGCAAATGCTTCATCGATGCCGGCAGCTTGCCGTAAGAGCGCGTGACGCCGGCCCAGTGCAATTCGAACTGGATGAGGTGGAATGCCCTGATGAAGCTCACCTCCGATGGCTCGCACTTGGCGACTAGTGCCGCCTTGGCGATTTCCAGTCGAATCAGATTGTATGCAGTCAGCGTGCCCCATATTTCCTGATACACGCCTTCGACCGTCTTTGATCGCAAGGTGAACGCCGTGCCCAGCATGGTCTGTTTGAGCTCGCGGTAACTGGTTTCGATGCCCCAGCGTCGTTCATAGCAGGCCGCCATGTCGGCAGCGCGATAGCGCCGACGGTCGCGTAGCGAAGTAAGCAGGATCCTTTTGCGCGCCTGTTGGTCAACCACTGTGATGGCGCGCGCTTCCCAGAACTCCGGCAATGCCGGACACTTGACGCGCGCTTGTGGTGATACCCGCATGCGCACGATGGCGTCGTGCTCATCGCCCTCGATCACCTCCCACTTGGTGTTGGATTTGGCGGGGATGAGAAAATGGCGGTTCTCGGCCCCGGTCGTCACAGCGCACAGAATTTCGGCCGCCAGAAAGCCCTTGTCAAATATGGTGAGCGAATCAGCCGGAATATGGGGTACCAGCTCTTTAGCATAGGCCATCTCGTTGCTTGCGTAAGGCCCAAACGCGGCGTTGCGAATCAAGTGGGTGGGGAGCGCGGTCAGCGTTACGCCGCGTACTTGCGGATAGCCGGCCACAGTGTCGCCGGCGTAATTTTGCGCACCGAAATGGACCCTGTTATCCGCTGTGTCGTGGGTGCGCAAGGTCGTGCCGTCCATAGCGAACAACTGGAGCCCCTTGAATACATAGGCCCGGCGATCTTGCTCGCACCAGGCTTGCGCCGAGCGCTCGAACAACCATTGCAGTGGCTCGGCCCCGAGGCGCTGACGCGCCTGGGCCGCCGCACTTTTACTCACAAAAGGCGCTTGCGCGTCCGGCAATGCCAAGCCCAAGTCGTCAAGTACCTCGCCTATGGATTTGTGCCGGTACAGCGCCAGAGCGATGATCAACCACACCACTTGCTCGGCTGGCAACCGACGCTGGCGGATGCTCACCGCGTGTGTGCAGACAACCGCTTCTTCGATCCAATCATAGGGTAAGTGCTGCCCAAGCCGCCGCCAATCGGGGCACTCTAAACCATCGGCGAGGAAATGAACGGCGTCATCTAGCATTGCGACGCAGGTTAACAGCGATTTGCAATGTTTACAACCACAAAATAAAAATGCCGCTCAGTCTTAACTGAACGGCATTAGCCCTCGGGCGGTTTTTTTTCGCCTCCAAGCCAGCGCCCCGGCTGCGGGCTGCAGCCGTGGGTGACAGATAGGGCGGGTAGGGCGGGTTAGCGCAGCGTTACCCGCCGCATCAGCGCCGCCAGCGCCGCCGGCTGTTCCAGCGGTATCAAATGCCCCGAGTCCTGCACAATCTCCAGCACCGCCCCCGGAATCCCATCGCGCAGTTGCTCCGCCTGATCGGCCGAGCGCAACTGATCCTGCGCAGCCGCCACCACCAGCGTAGGGCAAGCGATAGCCCCCAGCCGCTCCACATCGCCGCGCTCCAGCAAAGACTGGCGCAGGAACACCTCCCGCCCCAGCCGCTCCCCCATGGCGCGCACACGCGCAATCAAGACCTCGTCGCGCACCCGGTCCGGATGCAGCGACGTGACGATGGCGCCCTTGCTCAAGCCCCGGAATGGTCCCGGCGGCGTATTCAGCGCAGCCTTGGCGCGCTGTTCGCGCGTGCTTTGCGAATCCGGCCGCGCGGAGGTGGCGATCAATATCAGCGACTGCACGCGCTGCGGCGCCAGGCGCGCCATTTCGCGGGCGATGTAGCCGCCCATCGAAAATCCGGCCAGCGTAAACACCGGAGGACAGGCAGCCAGGATGTGGCGCGCCATCTCCTCCACCGTGGCACCCTCGCGCAAGCTGGCATGGACGATGGGCGTGTCCGCGCCGAGCAGGGGCAGCACGTCGTCCCACAGCGTTTCGTCCAGCATGTAGCCGGGGATCAGGACTAGAGGTGTCATAAGCTTGAAAGTGTTTTGAACTGGGCGGCGCGCCGGCGCGAGACTTCCACTGCCGGTCCGTCGCGCAGCGTCAGGTCAAGACCACCGGCCTCGTTCGGCGCCACGCCGCGCACGTGGTCCAGGTTGACGATGTGGCGGCGGCTGGCGCGGAAGAAGCGCTGCGGATCGAGCTTCTCTTCCAGCTGCGTCAGCGTGCGCAGCATCAGTGGCTGCTGGCCGTCGAAGTACACGCGCGTGTAATTGCCCTCGGACTCGAACAGGCGGATATCGTGCAGCGCGACGAACCAGCAGCGCTCGCCGTCCTTGATAAACAGCTTCTGCGGCGGGCGCGGGGCATCAGCGCCGTCCATGGCGCCGTTCATACCGCCATCCGGGACTCCCGGTGCCGCCCCGGCCCTGGCGCAGGCGACTGCGCCGGCCCGCGTCCCGCCGGCCAGCGCTGCGGCGGCTTGCCTGCGCTGCACCGCGCGCGCCAGCGCCGCCGCCATGCGCGCGGGCTGAATCGGTTTCTGCAAGTAGTCGAGGGCATTCACTTCAAAGGCCTGCAGCGCGTAGCGGTCGAAAGCCGTGGTGAAGATCACGTCCGGCACGCTGTCGAGCGAAGCAAGCAGGTCGAAGCCGCTGCCGCCGGGCATCTGCACGTCGAGCAACAGCAGGTCCGGCTGCAGGGCCGCGATCTGCGTCAGCGCGTCGGCCGCACTCACCGCTTCGCCGACGATCTCCGCGTTCGGATGCGCCGCCAGCAGGCGCCGCAGTTCCGCGCGCGCCAGGCGCTCGTCATCGACCAGCAGCACGCGCATCAGGCAGCCTCCGGCAAGGTCAGCGTGGCGCGCACCCAGCCGCCGTGTTCCGCCAGTTCCAGGCTGGCGCCGTTGCCCACCGCCAGCGCGAGCCGCTTGCGCGCATTGCTCAAGCCCACCTGCGTGGAGTTGCTGAACTGGCGCAGCGCGCCGGTGTTGGCGATCTCGATGCGCACGCAGCCTGCTTCGCGCCGCGCGCTGATGGTGATGTCGCTGCCGGTGGTGCTGCCTTCCACGCCGTACTTGACCGCGTTCTCCACCAGCGTCTGCAGCGACATCGGCGGCACCTGCACGGTTTCCGTACCGGCCTCGATATGCAGGCTGGCGCGCAGGCGCTCCTCAAAGCGGATCTGCTCGATCGCCAGGTAAGCCTGCACCGCCTCCAGCTCCGAGGCCAGCGACACCGTGTCGGACTGCCCCGACTGCAGGGCATAGCGCATCAGGCTGGCCAGCTGGTCTATCATCTGCGCCGCCGCATCGCGGTCCTCATACATCAGGCCGCGCACGCTGTTCAGGCTATTGAAGAAGAAGTGCGGATTCACCTGCGCCTGCAGGGCGCGCAGCTCGGCGTCCATGGAACTGACTTGCAGGCGCAGCGTCTCCGCCTCGGCACGCGCCGCGCGGCCGATTGCTTTCACCATCAGGTAAAAGCCGGTCCAACTGACGAATACCAGCGCCCAGAAGATCAGCGCCATCGGCAGGAAGCCGTAGCTGGCCGGCGACGCGTGCTGAATCAGCTTGATGCCGAGCGTGACGCTGGCCGCCTGCAGCGGCGACAGCACCAGCGCCGGCACCGCAAACATCTGCCAGCGGATGCGCGGCGCATGCCAGCCCTGGCGCTTGAAAAGCCAGTGCCAGGCGTGCGACAGCAACAACCCGCTGGCTGCCGCCCACACTGTGGTCAGCAGCACGCCCTTCATGTGCAGCGCCCAGCTGTAGGTGGCCAGCACGAACAGCAGGATGCAGAGCCAGCCGCTTAGCTGCAGTGTCCAGTACCAGTTGATGCGCGAGAGCCAGGGGCGGGCCGAGTAGTCCATTACATTGGATTCAAAAATTGGTCGATGCGAGCATACATCCAATCGGGATCGTCGTACATGATGAAGTGGCGCGCGGTATCGGTCAGCTCGAACTGCACGTTGGGCAGCAGCCGGTACTGGCTTTGATACATGCCTTCGATCGCGCTGCGGGGCAGCACGCCCTTATGGGCGGCCCAGCCGGCCAGCACCAGCGTCGGTGCGGTAACGCGGGCCAGGTCGGGACGCAGATCGTGCGACAGCATCTGGTACATGGACGTTGCCATGGTCTTGCGGTCCGATTTCTGGCCCCAGCCCACAATGCGTTCGACGTTCGCGGTGGCGGTCACCATGGTGCCTGCGGTGCGGCGCTGCTGCGCCGCGAAGCTGGCGTCGTCCGCTTGCAGCGTGCGGTCGCGTACCTGGGCGGCGGCCGCCTCCAGCTGCTCTCGCGTCATGTTTGGCATCTGGGTCGCCGCCAGCGCGGGCAGCATATCCACCACCACCACGCGGCCCACCTGCGCCGGATGGTCCGCCGCCAGCTTGAGCGCCAGGTAGGCGCCCATGCTGTGGCCGATCAGCACCGGCTGCGCCATCTTGTTGTCCGCGATGTAGTCGGACAGCTGCTGCTCCGCCGTCGGCAGCAGCGGTGCGTCGATGGGGGGCGTGCCGGCAAAGCCGGCCAGCGTCAGCACGTGACACTGCCGCGTGGCGCAGAAACGCTGCACCGTGCCGGCCCACACCTCGCCCGGCGAGGCCAGGCCGGGGATCAGGATCACCGGCGCGCCGCTGCCGGTCACCTTCACGGTGAAGGCCGGATGGCTGGCGGCGAAGGACGTGCCGGTGGCGGACAGCAGGGCGCCGGCGAACAGGGCGCGGGAGAGCAGGCGTTTGAACATGGTGCGTATCCTCTGGTTGGTTGCGATGCTTGGTTGCGATGAAGACCGATGCTATCGGCGCGTTGTCCGCCCGGCCACGGCCTTGGGATGAACGGCAAAAATTGAGGATGAACGGCGCGACGCACTGGTGTATATTTGCCAACCAGGTATTGCCACATTCACCACCACTGAGCGAGCCGCACGTGAGAGTACACCGTCTGAAATCCCTTATTGCCCCGCTGGCCGCTGCCAGTGCCATGCTGCTGGCCCCAAGCGCCGCAGCCCTGCCGAGCACCAGCGACACCCGCATGCTGAGCGAGCCCGCCGTCTCGGCGCGCCACATCGCCTTCATGTACGCCGGCGACCTTTGGCTCGCCAACCTGGACGGCAGCGCGCCGCGCCGCCTCACGTCGGACGTGGGCGAGAAGTCCAACCCGGTGTTCTCCCCGGACGGCAAGCTGCTGGCCTACACCGCGCAGCTGGACGGCAACTGGGACGTATACGTGCTGCCGGTGGAAGGCGGGGTACCCAAGCGCCTGACCTACCATCCCGGCCAGGACATCGCGCAGGGCTTCTCCCCGGACGGCAAATCGGTGCTGTTCACCTCTCCGCGCGCAGCCTTCAACAACCGCTACCGCAAGCTGTACACGGTGCCGGTGAACGGCGGCGTGGAAACCGAACTGGAAATCCCGAACGCCGCGCGCGCCGCCTACTCGCCGGACGGCAAGCGCGTGGCCTACAACCCGTTCTCGCCCGCGTTCATGCAATGGAAGCGCTATCGCGGCGGCACCAACTCCATCCTGTGGCTGTACAGCTTCGGCGACAAATCGGTGGAAAAAATCCCGCAGCCAGCCACCTACTCGAACGACGTCGACCCCATCTGGATTGGCGACACGGTCTACTTCCGCTCCGACCGCAGCGGCGAATTCAACCTGCACGCCTACGACCTGAAAACCAAGGCCGTGCGCCAGATCACCGACCACCGCGACTTCCCGGTGCTGAACATCTCCGCCGCCGGCAACACGCTGGTGTACGAACAGGCGGGCTACCTGCACACGCTGGACCTGGGCGGCGTGCAGGCCAATGCGCAAGCGAACGCGCAAGGCCGCAAGCTCACCATCGGCGTCAGCGCCGACCTGGGCCTGTCGCGCGAGCGCTGGGTGCGCGGCGCCAGGTACATCCGCAACGCCTCCATCTCGCCATCCGGCGCGCGCGTGGCCTACGAATTCCGGGGCGAGATCGTCACCATCCCCGCCGACAAGGGCGACGTGCGCAACCTGACGCAGAGCGCCTCCGCGCATGAGCGCAACCCGGCCTGGTCGCCGGACGGCCGCTCGGTGGCTTACGTGTCCGACGAATCGGGCGAATACGAACTGCACATCCGCCAGCAAGACGGCAAGGGCGCCGTGAAGAAGTTCAAGCTCACCGGCGCCGGCTACTACGACAACCTGGTCTGGTCGCCGGACTGCAAGAAGATCGCCTACACCGACAACGCCTGGACCATGTACGTGCTGGACGTCGCCACCGGCGCCACGAAGAAGATCGCATCCGAACCGCTGTACGGCGTGAACAAGACGCTGCGCGCGGCCTGGGCGCCGGACTCGCGCTGGATCGCCTACACGCTCAACTCCATGAGCTACACGCGCTCGGCCTACATCTACTCGCTGGAACAGAACAAATCGTATGCCGTGACAGACGGCCTGTCGGACGTGGCCAACCCCGTGTTCGACAAGAGCGGCAAATACCTGTACTTCTTCGCCTCCACCAACGCCGGTCCAAGCAACAACTGGTTCTCGCAGCAGAACGAGGACAACCTCGTCACGCGCACCATCTGGATGGCGGTGCTGCGGCGCGACCTGCCTTCGCCGCTGATCAAGGAGAGCGACGAAGAGAAGGGCACGGCCGCGCCCAAGGAAAAAGAACCCGAGAAGAAGGAAATCGCCAAGGCCAAGTCCGAAACCGAAACGGCCGAGACGCCCAAGGTCGATCCGAAAACCGGCCGCGACGACCCCAAGGTGGCGCTGACCGTGGTGCCGCCCATCAGCATCGACTTCGACGGCATCGAAACGCGCATCATCGACCTGCCGGTGCCCGCCGCGCAGATTAGCGACCTGGAAGCCGGCGCCGCCGGCCAGATCTTCTTCACGCGCGAAGCGGACGGCAAAAAGGCCGTGCAGCGCTTCGACCTGAAAGACCGCAAGGCCGAAACCCTGGTGGCCGAAGTGGACGGCTACGACATCTCGGCCGACGGCAAGAAACTGCTCTACAAGCTGAAGGACAACTGGGTGATGGGCTCGGCCACCGGCAAGATGCTGCCCGCCGGCGAAGGCCGCATCAAGGTCGACAACATCGAGGTGAAGGCGGTGCCGCGCGCCGAATGGGAGCAGATCTTCAACGAAGCCTGGCGCATCAACCGCGACTTCTTCTACGATCCTGGCATGCACGGCGTGGACTGGAACAAGATGCGCGCCAAATACGCCGCCTTCCTGCCCGAACTGTCCAGCCGCGCGGACCTGAACCGCCTGATCCAGTGGATGTGCAGCGAACTGGCGGTGGGCCACCATCGCGGCGGCGGCGGCGACAACTTCATCGAAAGCCGCGCCGTGCCGGGCGGCCTGCTGGGCGCGGACTACGAGATCGCCAACGGCCGCTACCGCTTCAAGAAAGTGTACGGAGGCCTGAACTGGAACCCCACGCTGCGCGCGCCGCTCACCGAGCCGGGGCTGAACGTGAAGGCGGGCGAATACCTGCTGGCGGTGGAAAGCCGTCCGCTGCTGCCGCCCACCAATCTGTACAGCGCTTTCGAGAATACCGCCAACAAGGCCATCGACATCACCGTTGGCCCCAACCCGGACGGCAGCAAGTCGCGCACTATCACCGTGGTGCCGGTGGCCAGCGAGGACGCGCTGCGCAACCGCGACTGGGTGGAAGGGAACATCCGCAAGGTGCACGCCGCCACCAACGGCCGCGTGGCCTACGTCTACGTGCCCAACACCGCGAGCCTGGGCCACACCTACTTCAAGCGCTACTTCTTCCCACAGGCCGACAAGGACGCCGTCATCATCGACGAACGCTTCAACGGCGGCGGCAGCGTGGCGGACTACTACATCGAGATCCTGCAGAAGAAGGAAATCGCCTGGTGGACCATGCGCTACGGCGCCGACATGAAAACGCCGTCCGCCTCCATCCAGGGGCCGCGCGCCATGCTGATCGACGAGACGGCCGGCTCCGGCGGCGACCTGTTGCCGTGGATGTTCCGCAAGAACCAGATGGGACCCCTGATCGGCAAGCGCACCTGGGGCGGGCTGGTCGGCATCCTCGGCTTCCCGGTGCTGATGGACGGCGGCTTCATCATGGCGCCCAACCTGGCGTTCTGGACGCGCGACGGCGGCTGGGGCGTGGAGAACGAAGGCGTGGCGCCGGACATCGAGGTCGAGCAAACCCCGGCGCTGGTGATCGCCGGCCGCGACCCGCAGCTGGAGAAAGCGATCGACGTGATCAAGGCAGAACTGGCGAAGAACCCGCCGGTGCGGCCGGTGCACCCCGCCTTCCCGGACAAGAGCAAGTAATCCGGCGGCTCAGCTGATGCGACTCAACTGATGCGGCTCAATTTGCGCCGCATCAGCTGCGGGTACGCAAACCAAACGCTGATCAGCAGCACGAAGGCGCTGCCGCCGCCGATGGCGGCCACAGTGGTATCGCCGGTCACCATCTGCAGCACCACGAACACGTCCAGCGAAATGGCGGCCGCCAGCGGCGCCAGCGCGTAGCAGATGCAGCGCGACGACAGCGATGTGGCGCGCCGTGAAATATGAAAAGGCTCGGCCTGCCGGTGATACGCGGCCGGCAGCATCACCAGCGCAATCGCCACCACCACCAGGGCCAACGCCGCCACGTGGCAATCCTGCACCAGCATGGGCAGCTTCTTGAACGGCTCGTTGAACACGGCTATGGTCTGAAATCCGAACAGCGCCTGGATACCCGGCAGCAGCATGCGCGCCTCCTCGATGATGCGACCCATCTGCTCCTTCAGCGACTCCGCTTCCACCTGCTCACGCATAGACGCCTCCATTGATGAGGTGATTCTAGCGCCGCTCCCGCCAGCGTGGCGCGCCCTTCACCAGCAGCCTGAGCCGCATTCGGGGTCTGACCCCGAATGCGGCTCAGGCTGCTATGTTCAGGAGGCGGATTGTTCGGCGCGCAGGCGGCGCCAGAGGGTGGTGCGGCTGATGCCGAGGTAGTCGGCGGCGGCGTCGCGGCGGCCGCCGAAGCGGGCCAGCACGGCGGTGGCGCTTTCCTGGCTGTCCGCGCCACCCGGCGCGGTGGACGGCAGGAGGGGGGCGCCGGCGACGGCTGGCGGGGCGCCGGTGGCGCCTCGCGGCCCTGTGCTGGCACTGGCCTGCAGCTCGGGGGCGACGCTGAGCACGAAACCTGGCGTGAGCGCCTGCAGGGGCTCGGCGGCCAGGAACAGCGCCAGCCGCTCGGTCAGATTGCGCAGTTCGCGCACGTTGCCCGGCCAGCCGTAGCGCAGCAGGAGCGGGGCGCAGGCGGTGATCTCGGCGTGCAGATTGGCATGCGGCCGCGCGCCCAGCGCCGCCAACGCATTCTTCAGCGACCATTCGGCCAGCGGCACGATGTCTTCGCCGCGTTCGCGCAGCGGGGGCAGCGCCAGGCGCAGCACGGCCAGCCGGTAAAACAGGTCGGCGCGGAAGCGGCCCTCGCGCACGCGCTGTTCGAGGTCGCAGTGCGTGGCGCTGATGATGCGCACATTGATGGCGATCGGCCGCGTGCCGCCCACCCGCACCACTTCGCGTTCTTCCAGCACCCGCAGCAGGCGCGTTTGCAGCGCCAGCGGCATCTCGCCGATTTCATCGAGGAACAGCGTGCCCCGGTTGGCCGCTTCGAACAGCCCTGCATGTCCGCCGCGCCGCGCGCCGGTGAACGCGCCTTCCTCGTGCCCGAACAGCTCGGATTCGAGCAGCGACTCGGCGATGGCGCCGCAATTGACGGCCACGAAGGGCCGGTTGGTCCCCAGCGCGCGCGGCGCTTCGCGGTGGATGGCTTGCGCCACCAGTTCCTTGCCGCAGCCGGTTTCGCCCTGGATCAGCACCGTGGCGGGCGATTTCGCGTACAGCACCACGGCCTGCCGCGTCTTCTCCATGGCCGCCGAATCGCCGCGCAAGTCGTTCAGGCCATGGCGCGCGCGCAGCGTGTCGGCTACCACGCCCACGCGGGCGCGGGCGCGGTTCGATTCGAGCTGCGTCAGGCGCGCCATTTCCAGCGCGTCGTCGAAGGCGCGCCGGATGGAGGCTGCGGAGTAGACGAATACCGCCGTCAGCCCGGCTTCCTCGGCCAGGTCGGTGATCAGGCCGGCCCCCACGATGGCGCGCACGCCGGAGGCTTTCAGGTCGTTGATCTGGGCGCGCGCATCCTCTTCGGTGGCATAGGTGCGCTGCGCCACGTCGAAGCCGAAGGTGGCGGTGAACTCGGCCAGCTCAGTCATCTTGTCCTGGTAGGTGATGACGCCGATGCGCTCGGACACGCGCCGCGCGCGCGCCAGCGCCTGCATCACATCGAAACCGCTGGCCTTGGCGATCACCACCGGCACCGACAGCCGCCCCTTCAGATACGCCGCGTTCGAGCCGGCCGCGATCACCGCGTCGCAGCGCTCGGTGGCCATGCGTTCGCGGATGTGGCGCGCGGCTTCGTCAAAGCCGAGGTTGATCGGTTCGATGGTGGCCAGCTCGTCGTATTCCAGCGTGATGTCGCGGAACAGTTCCGACAGGCGCGACACTGCCACCGTCCAGATCACGGGCTTGTCGGCGGTGTCGAAGGGCAGGGGTGTCGAATGGCGCATGTTTCAATTATAGTTCATCAGCGTTTCAGTGTTTCATTATGTTGCAGTATGAAACATTCTCCAGGCAACGCCAGAGTGGCAAGTGCTTGATTTTCCTGTGTTTCACAGCTGGCACGGCCCTTGCAATACTGGCTGCAACCTAACTTGAAAGGGCATCACATGAGCCAATACTCCGCAGGCGCCGCGTTCCGCAAAGCCGTCCAGGAAGAATCCCCGCTGCAGGTCGTCGGCGCCATCAACGCCAACCACGCCCTGCTGGCCAAGCGCGCCGGCTTCAAGGCGATTTACCTGTCCGGCGGCGGCGTCGCTGCCGGTTCGCTGGGCTTGCCGGACCTGGGCATCTCGAACCTGGACGACGTGCTGACCGACGTGCGCCGCATCACCGACGTGTGCGACCTGCCGCTGCTGGTGGACGTCGATACCGGCTTTGGCGCCTCCGCCTTCAACGTGGCGCGCACCGTCAAGTCCATGATCAAGTTCGGCGCCGCCGCCATGCACATTGAAGACCAGGTAGGCGCCAAGCGCTGCGGCCACCGTCCGGGCAAGGAAATCGTGAGCAAGCAGGAGATGGTGGACCGCATCAAGGCCGCCGTGGACGCGCGCACCGATGAGAACTTCGTCATCATGGCGCGCACCGACGCGCTGGCCGTGGAAGGCCTGGACGCCGCCATCGAGCGTGCCGTGGCCTGCGTGGAAGCCGGCGCGGACATGATCTTCCCTGAAGCGATGATCTCGCTGGACATGTACAAGCAGTTCGCCAAGGCGGTGGGCGTGCCCATCCTGGCCAACATCACCGAATTCGGTTCGACCCCGTTGTTCACCGTCGACGAGCTGCGCGGCGCCGACGTGGGCCTGGTGCTGTACCCGCTGTCCGCCTTCCGCGCCATGAACAAGGCCGCCGAAAACGTCTACGGCGCGATCCGCCGCGACGGCACCCAGCAGAACGTGCTCGACACCATGCAGACCCGCATGGAACTGTACGAGCGCATCAACTATCACGATTTCGAACAGAAGCTGGACGCGCTGTTCGCCGCCCAGAAAAAATAAGCTGATATCCGAGGAGACCCCAAATGACCGAACAAGCCCCAACCTTCAAGCCTAAGAAATCCGTCGCCCTGTCCGGCGTCACCGCCGGCAATACCGCCCTGTGCTCGGTCGGCAAAACCGGCAATGACCTGCACTACCGCGGCTATGACATCCTGGACGTGGCCACCACCAGCGAATTCGAAGAAATCGCCTACCTGCTGGTGCACGGCAAGCTGCCGACCGAATCCGAACTGCGCGGCTACAAGGCCAAGCTGAGATCGCTGCGCGGCCTGCCGCAGGCGGTCAAGTCCGCGCTGGAAGCGCTGCCCGCGTCGGCCCACCCGATGGACGTGATGCGCACCGGCTGCTCCGTGCTGGGCTGCGTGCTGCCGGAGAAGGACGACCACAACGTGCCCGGCGCGCGCGACATCGCCGACCGCCTGATGGCCTCCTTCGGCTCCATGCTGCTGTACTGGTACCACTTCAGCCACAATGGCAAGCGCATCGAAGTGGAAACCGACGACGACTCCATCGGCGGCCATTTCCTGCACCTGCTGCACGGCGAGAAGCCTTCCGAATCGTGGGTGAAAGCCATGCACGTATCGCTGATCCTGTACGCGGAGCACGAGTTCAACGCATCGACCTTCACCAGCCGCGTCATCGCCGGCACCGGCTCCGACATCCACTCGGCCATCACCGGCGCCATCGGCGCGCTGCGCGGCCCGAAACACGGCGGCGCCAACGAATTCGCCTTCGAGATCCAGAAGCGCTACGAAAACGCCGACGAAGCCGAAGCGGACATCCGCAAGCGCGTGGAGAACAAGGAAGTGGTGATCGGTTTCGGCCACCCTGTCTACACCATCTCCGACCCGCGCAACGTGGTCATCAAGGAAGTGGCGCGCAAGCTGTCCGAGGAAGCCGGTTCGACCAAGATGTTCGACATCGCCGAGCGCCTGGAATCGGTCATGTGGGAAATCAAGAAGATGTTCCCCAACCTGGACTGGTTCTCTGCCGTGTCGTACCACATGATGGGCGTGCCGACCGCCATGTTCACGCCGCTGTTCGTCATCTCGCGCACTTCCGGCTGGGCTGCGCACATCATCGAACAGCGCATTGACAACAAGATCATCCGCCCGAGTGCGAACTACGTCGGCCCGGATGACCTGAAATTCGTGCCGATCAAGGACCGTAAATAATGAACACCGCATTCCGTAAAGCCCTCCCGGGCACCAAGCTCGATTTCTTCGACGCGCGCGCCGCCGTCGATGCGATCCTTCCCGGCGCATACGACAAGCTGCCCTACACCTCGCGCGTGCTGGCCGAAAACCTGGTGCGCCGCTGCGACCCGGCCGCGCTGAACGCTTCGCTGTCCCAGCTGATAGAGCGCAAGCGCGACCTGGACTTCCCATGGTTCCCGGCGCGCGTGGTGTGCCACGACATCCTGGGCCAGACCGCGCTGGTGGACCTGGCCGGCCTGCGCGACGCCATTGCCCTGCAGGGCGGCGACCCGGCGCTGGTCAATCCCGTGGTGCCGACCCAGCTGGTGGTGGACCACTCGCTGGCGGTGGAGTGCGGCGGTTTCGACCCGGACGCCTTCGAAAAAAACCGCGCCATCGAAGAGCGCCGCAACGAGGACCGCTTCGACTTCATCAACTGGACCAAGAAGGCGTTCAAGAACGTTGACGTGATCCCGCCGGGTAACGGCATCCTGCACCAGATCAACCTGGAGCGCATGTCGCCGGTGGTGCAGGTGCAGGACGGCGTGGCCTTCCCGGACACGCTGGTCGGCACCGACTCCCACACCCCCATGGTGGACGCGCTGGGCGTGATCGCCATCGGCGTGGGCGGCCTGGAAGCGGAAAGCGTGATGCTGGGCCGCGCCTCGTGGATGCGCCTGCCGGACATCATCGGCGTGGAGCTGACCGGCAAGCCGCAGCCTGGCATCACCGCCACCGACACGGTGCTGGCGCTGACCGAATTCCTGCGCAAGGAAAAAGTGGTGTCGTCCTACCTGGAGTTCTTCGGCGAGGGCGCATCGCACCTGACCTTGGGCGACCGCGCCACCATCTCCAACATGGCGCCGGAATTCGGTTCCACCGCCGCGATGTTCTACATCGACGAGCAGACCATCAAGTACCTGAAGCTGACCGGCCGCGACGCCGCGCTGGTGGACCTGGTCGAAGTCTACGCCAAGGAAACCGGCCTGTGGGCCGACACGCTGAAGCATGCCGAATACGAGCGCGTGATCCGCTTCGACCTGTCCACCGTGGTGCGCAACATCGCCGGCCCGTCCAATCCGCACAAGCGCGTGCCCACTTCCGAGCTGGCCGCGCGCGGCATCTCCGGCGTGGTGGAAAACGAGCCGGGCCTGATGCCCGACGGCGCCGTCATCATCGCCGCCATCACCAGCTGTACCAACACCAACAACCCGCGCAACATGATCGCCGCCGGCCTGCTGGCGCGTAACGCCAACAAGCTGGGCCTGACCCGCAAGCCATGGGTGAAAAGCTCGCTGGCGCCCGGCTCCAAGGCTGTCACCTTATACCTGGAAGAAGCGCACCTGATGCCTGAGCTGGAGCAGCTGGGCTTTGGCGTGGTCGCTTACGCCTGCACCACCTGCAACGGCATGTCCGGCGCGCTGGACCCGGCGATCCAGAAGGAGGTCATCGACCGCGACCTGTACGCCACCGCCGTCCTGTCGGGCAACCGCAACTTCGATGGCCGCATCCACCCGTACGCCAAGCAGGCTTTCCTGGCTTCGCCGCCGCTGGTGGTGGCCTACGCCATTGCCGGCACCATCCGCTTCGACATTGAAAAAGACGTGCTGGGCGTGAGCGCAGACGGCAAGGAGATCCGCCTGGCCGATATCTGGCCGAGCGACGAGGATATCGACGCGCTGGTGGCCGCCAGCGTCAAGCCCGAGCACTTCCACAAGGTCTACATCCCGATGTTCGCCAAGCAGGCCGACGACGGCGTGAAAGTGAGCCCACTGTACGACTGGCGCCCGCAGACCACCTACATCCGCCGTCCGCCGTACTGGGAAGGTGCGCTGGCCGGCGCGCGCACCCTGTCGGGCATGCGTCCGCTGGCGGTCCTGGGCGACAACATCACCACGGACCACCTGTCGCCGTCCAACGCCATCATGATGGACAGCGCGGCCGGCGAGTACCTGCACAAGATGGGCCTGCCGGAAGAGGACTTCAACTCTTACGCCACCCATCGTGGCGACCACCTGACCGCGCAGCGCGCCACCTTCGCCAATCCGACGCTGAAGAACGAAATGGTGCGGGAAGACGGCAAGGTGAAAGCCGGTTCGCTGGCGCGCGTTGAGCCGGATGGCAAGGTCACGCGCATGTGGGAAGCCATCGAGACCTATATGGAGCGCAAGCAGCCGCTGATCATCATCGCCGGCGCCGACTACGGCCAGGGTTCCTCGCGCGACTGGGCGGCGAAGGGCGTGCGCCTGGCAGGCGTGGAAGCCATCGTCGCCGAAGGCTTCGAGCGCATCCACCGCACCAACCTGGTGGGCATGGGCGTGCTGCCGCTGGAGTTCATGCCGGGCGTGAACCGCCTGACCCTGAACATCGACGGCACCGAGACCTACGACGTGAAAGGCGAGCGCACCCCGCGCGCCACGCTCACGCTGGTCATCACGCGCAAGAACGGTGAACAGCTCAGCGTTCCCGTGATCTGCCGCCTGGACACCGCCGAGGAAGTGTCGATCTACGAAGCGGGCGGCGTGCTGCAGCGCTTCGCGCAGGACTTCCTTGAATCCGTGAAGGCGGCATGACCATGGCGCACGCACCCCAAATCAAAATCGCCGCCACCTACATGCGCGGCGGCACCAGCAAGGGCGTGTTCTTCCGGCTGCAGGACTTGCCGGAAGCGGCGCGCGTTCCCGGCAAGGCGCGCGACGCCTTGCTGCTGCGCGTGATCGGCAGCCCCGACCCGTACGGCAAGCAGATCGACGGCATGGGCGGCGCCACCTCGAGCACCAGCAAGACGGTAATCCTGTCCAAGTCCGCGAAAGCGGACCATGACGTGGACTACCTGTTCGGCCAGGTTTCCATCGACAAGGCCTTTGTCGACTGGAGCGGCAACTGCGGCAACCTGTCCGCCGCCGTGGGCGCCTTCGCCATCAGCGGAGGCCTGGTGGACGCGGCCCGCGTGCCGCGCGACGGCGTGGCCGTGGTGCGCATCTGGCAGGCCAATATCGGCAAGACCATCATCGCCCACGTCCCGATGACCCATGGCGAAGTGCAGGAAACCGGCGACTTCGAACTGGACGGCGTGACCTTCCCTGCCGCCGAAGTGCAGCTCGAATTCATGGACCCTGCGGCGGACGAGGAGGGCGCCGGCGCGGGGGCAAGCAAGTCCATGTTCCCGACCGGGAACCTGGTGGACGAGCTGGAAGTGCCGGGCGTCGGCACCTTCAGGGCCACCATGATCAACGCCGGCATCCCGACCATCTTCGTCAACGCAACGGACATCGGCTATACCGGCACCGAGCTGCAGGACGCCATCAACGGCGACCCGCAGGCGCTGGCGCGCTTCGAAACCATCCGCGCGTACGGCGCGCTGCGCATGGGCCTCATCAAGCACATCGATGAAGCGGCGCAGCGGCAGCACACGCCCAAGGTGGCCTTCGTGGCGCCGCCTGCGGCGTACACCTCGTCCAGCGGCAAGCAGGTAGGCGCCGGCGACACCGACCTGCTGGTGCGCGCGCTTTCCATGGGCAAGCTGCACCACGCCATGATGGGCACCGCCGCGGTGGCCATCGGCACGGCGGCGGCGGTGCCGGGCACGCTGGTGAACCTGGCGGCGGGCGGCGGCGCGCGCAATGCGGTGCGCTTCGGCCATCCGTCCGGCACGCTGCGCGTCGGCGCCGAAGCGACCAGCAACGGCGGCGAATGGAGCGTCACCAAAGCCATCATGAGCCGCAGTGCGCGCGTGCTGATGGAAGGCTGGGTCAGGGTGCCCGGCGACGCGTTCTAGAGCGCCATAACCCTTGCATTGTTGTAACTATGCCCGCTTCTCGCGGGCATAGCCGCTTTTAGAGGGCGCAGTCGGCGTGCGAAGTGGCGGACCCGCATATTGTGGTTTATGATCTGCCAACTACGCTGCCGCAAGGAGACAGGCATCGTCCCAACTAAGGTGCCCAGGTGTACATGAGTCGTGTTCCGCCCCCTCCGGATTCCGTAGCCGAGGCTTTGCAGCTGATCGGCCTGCCCGCGTGCGCGTGCGGCAGCGACGGCCGCGTGCTCGCCTCCAGTCCCGAGCTGGACGTCTTGCTCGGCTTTGCGGCCAAGGGACGGCTGGCGGCCGACGTGTTCGCGCGCCATGTGCGCAACGACAGCATGGCGCGGCTGGGCGAAGCGCTGGCCGGCGGCGCTGCGGCGGCTGCGCCGCGTCAATGGGACAGCTGCCTGGCCCATGCCGACGGCCAGTACATCCCGGTGCAAGCCACGCTCAAGCCGCTGCCCGGAGAGGGGGGAGCCTGCGGCGCCATGGTGGTGTTTCACGACACCAGCGGCTTCCAGCGCGACCAGCGCGCGCTGCGCAAGACGCTGCTCGAACAGCAGGCCATCCTGGAAAACGCGGCGGTCGGCATCATCTTCGGCAAGGCCGGCTTCATCATCGAATGCAATATCCGCGCGGCGGAAATGTTCGGCTACGCGCGCGACGAAATGGAAGGCGCCAGCGGCAACGTGCTGTACGCCACGGACGAAGTCCGGCTGCGCGTGGCCGAGCAATCGCGCCCCTTGCTCGCGCAGGGCCAGTCCTACAAGTCCGAAGTGCAGCTGCGCCGCAAGGACGGCACGCTGTTCTGGGGCCGCATCTACGGCCGTTCGCTGGACCCGTCCGACATGGCCGAAGGCACGGTGTGGATCGTGGAAGACATCAGCGAGCAGCGCGCGGCCGAGGAGAGCATGCGCCAGCTGCTGATGGAGCAGAAGGCCATCCTGGACAATGCCTCGGTCGGCATCCTGTTCACCAAGTCGCAGACGCTGCTGAGCTGCAATCCGCGCATGGCCGAAATGTTCGGCTACACGCGCGAGGAGATGTATGGCCGGCCGTCGGTGGAAGTGTTCGAGTCGCCGGAAGCGTACGCCGCGTTCGGCCGGGAGGCCGGACCGCTGCTGGGCAGCGGCCTGCCGTTCGAGAAGCGGGAGTTCCAGTTCAAGCGCAAGGACGGCAGCCTGCTGTGGTGCCGCGTGCGCGCCCAGGCGATCAGCCACGAGAGCAGCGACGGCGGCACCATCTGGATACTGGAAGACATCACGCAGTCGCGCCAGACGCAGATGGAAGTCGAAGCCATCATGACCAACGCGTCGATCAGCATCCTGTTCACCAAGAACCGCGTCATCACGCGCTACAACCGCGGCTTCGCCGAGATGTTCCGCTACGAGGGCGACGAGGGCCTGGGCTTGCCCGGCATGTCGCTGTATCCATCGCGGGACGCCTACGAGCGCCTGGGCGCGGCCGCCACGCCCTTCCTGATGGTGGGCAAGCCCTTCCAGACCGAAGTGGAAATGCGGCGCAAGGACAACACCACTTTCTGGGCACAGCTGATCGCCTACGTGGTGAATCCGGAGGACCCCAGCCAGGGCACCATCTGGATCGCGGAGGACCGCACCGAGCAGAAGCTGGCCGAGGAATCGCTGCGCAACGCGCTGCTGGAAAACCAGGCCATACTCGACAGCGCCGTGCTGGGCATCTCGGTGTGCGAAGGCGGCTTCAACCTGCGCTGCAACGCCAAGATGGAAGAGCTGTTCGGCTACGCGCCGGGCGAGATGAACAACCTGAGCGTGCAAGCCTTCTATCCCGACCTGCAGGCCTGGGATGCGGCGCGCAAGGAAACCGCGCGCGACTTCCAGGCCGGCCACGTCAACACCTCCGAATACCAGCTGGTGCGCAAGGACGGTAGCCGCTTCTGGGCGCGCCTGTCCGGCCGCCCGTTCGACATGGCGCAGCCGCACGGGCGCTCGGTCTGGCTGGTGGAGGACATCACCGCGCGCCGCGCCGACGCCGAAGCGGTGCGCCAGGCGCGTGACGAACTGGAAGTGCGGGTGCTCGAGCGCACCGCCGAACTGGCCGGCGCCAACGCCCAGCTGCAAGGCGAGATCGTCGAACGCCGCCAGGCCGAGGCGCGCGTGCACCACATGGCCTACCACGACAGCCTGACCGGCCTGCCCAACCGCGCGCTGCTGGCCGACCGCCTGGACCGCGCCATGCTGGCCGCGCAGCGCTCGAACCGGCGCCTGGCCGTGATGTTCCTGGACCTGGACCGCTTCAAGACCATCAACGATTCGCTCGGCCATATGACCGGCGACCAGCTGCTGAAGGAGGTGGCCAGCCGCCTGTGCCGCGCCGTGCGCGCCAGCGACACCGTGGCCCGCCTGGGCGGCGACGAGTTCGTGGTGCTGGTGCCGGGCATCCGCTCCATCGAGGAGGCCAGCCGCGTGGCCGAGAAAATCATCGAGGCGCTGGCCGTGCCGTTCCCGCTGGAAGGGCGCATGCTGCACATCACGCCCTCCATCGGCATTTGCGTCTACCCGGACGACGGCGAGGACGTCGAGACGCTGATGCGCCACGCCGACGGCGCCATGTACCACGCCAAGGCCTCCGGCCGGAACAACTACCAGTTCTTCACGCAGAAGATGAACGTGTCGGCGGCGCAGCATTTCGAGTTGGAGAACAGCCTGCGCAGCGCGCTGGCGCTGGGCCAGTTCGAACCGCACTTCCAGCCCATCATGGACATCGCCACGCGCCGCGTGCACACCATGGAAGTGCTGCTGCGCTGGCGCCGTCCCGGCCAGGGCCTGGTGATGCCGGACAGTTTCATTCCGCTGATCGAAGAGAACGGCATGATCGTGCCGATCGGCGAATGGGTGATGCGGCGCGCCTGCGAGCAGAGCATGGAATGGCTGAAGATGGGCCTGCAGCCGGTGCCGCTGGCGGTGAACCTGTCGCCGCGCCAGTTCATGCACCGCGGGCTGGTGGAATCGATCCGCCGCATCCTGGACGAAACCGGCATCGACCCGTCCATGATCGAATTCGAGATCACGGAAACGGCGCTGATGCAGCACGGCGAGCACACCATGGAAATCCTGGGCCAGATCAACGCCATGGGCATCCGCCTGTCGATCGACGATTTCGGCACCGGCTACTCCAGCCTGGCCTACCTGAAGCGCTTCCCGGTGAAGAAGATCAAGATCGACCGCGCCTTCATCAAGGACCTGGAGCAAAGTTCGGAAGACCGCGCCATCGTGGCGGCCATCATTGCGCTGTCGGACAGCCTGCAGATGCCGGTGGTGGCCGAAGGAGTGGAGACGGAAGGGCAGTTCGCCCTGCTGCAGCGCCAGGGCTGCCAGTACGCGCAGGGCTACCTGTTCTCGCAGCCCGTGCCGCACACTAACGCGCAGCACATGCTGGAGCGGCGGGCTTGATCCGGCCTTAATCGTTCAACGTGGCGATCACCGGCGCGTGGTCGGACGGCTGTTCCCACTTGCGCGGCGCGCGGTCCACCACGCAGGCGGTGCAGCGCGCGGCCAGCGGCGGCGACAGCAGGATATGGTCGATGCGCACGCCCTTGTTCTTCTGGAAGCCCAGCATGCGGTAATCCCACCAGCTGAAGGTCTTTTCGGCCTGCTCGAACAGGCGGAAGGAATCGGCCAGTCCCAGCGCGAACAGCGCCTGCAGCGCGCTGCGCTCCGGCTCGGAGCACAGTACCTGGCCGGCCCACAGCACCGGGTCGTGCACGTCGCGGTCGTCGGGGGCGATGTTGTAGTCGCCCAGCACCGCCAGGTTGGGATGCTGCGCCGCCTCCAGCTCCAGCCAGTGGCGGAACGAGGCCAGCCAGCCCAGCTTGTACTCGTACTTGTCGGTGCCCACCGCCTGGCCGTTCGGCACATAGGCGCACACCACGCGCACGCCAGCGATGGTGGCGGCCAGGATGCGCTGCTGCACGTCCTCGTAGTGCGGGTTGTTGCGCACCACGTCCGTCATCGGCAGCTTGGACAGGATGGCCACGCCGTTGTAAGTCTTCTGGCCGCTGAACACCACGTGGTAGCCGGCCGCCTCGATGGCCGCAGTGGGGAACTTGTCGTCGGTCAGCTTGGTCTCTTGGATGCACAGCACATCGACCGGATTCTCCTCCAGCCATTTGAGCACGTGCGGCAGGCGGACGTTGAGCGAGTTGACATTCCAGGTAGCGAGTTTCATGTGTTGTATCTTCTCTCTTAAATCGGTTCACCGGCATTCTAACCGAATGCGCCGAGCAGGAAATCGCCGCTACTGGCGGGCTTTTCTATTGTGTTGGCGGAAATTTACGAAGGCGGCATCATACGCGCTGGCAAAAAAAGCCCTTTGGAATGGAACTATTGATCGGCAAGCTGTTTGCAAAATGTAACAATTTAAAAAATAATTGCCGATAGTGCTTCATTGTTATCAAATTAGTACTAAGATTCCATAAACGGCAGCCGAAAACAGAAATATACTTAAAGAACTCGGGATGACACTGAATTTTCCATGAAGCAACAGTTTTGATGCAAAAAAAGATAGAATTGTGTTGGAACGCATCAAGAAATGGTACTATTGGGAAATAGTTGTTGTTTAAACAGTGAGATATGCGCGAAGCATTTGTAAAGGACTGAAATGCGATCTGCATTTGAAGCATGGGCGCAGCGCGATGGGCACATCGTGCGCCGCCGCGAAGACAAACCAGAAGAGTATCTGGTGTTCGAAACGCAACGCCGCTGGGTGATCTGGCAGGCGGCGCTGGAGCACGGCAAAACGCCGGCAGGGCGAAAGACGGCAGCGCAGAAGGAAGCAGCTGCCGCCGAGAAAGCCGCCGCCGCACGTTCGTCGGGTTTGCAGCGCGCGCCGGCCTTGAGCCAGGACGAGGCTGTGGTTCGCAACCAGGTGCTCAATGAGGTACTGGACGCGTTTTCGCGGCTGAACGGCGAGTCCGGCATGGAAGACATACTCCAGGTGATCCAAAGCCTGAAGCAGCCGTCCAAGCCGCAAGCCGCTGAGCGTACGATGGACACCGGCAAGGCTGTCGAGCGCTAATACGCCGCCGCCAGAGCCACTGAATGGGCAGTACCGCCAGGTACTGCCTCGGAGGCCTGCCGCCTTGCCTAAAGGACTGTTATGTCCCGGACAGCCGTTCCTGCTGCAATTGCCCTCCTGGCCGCGCTGGCCGGGTGCGGTACCCTGACAGAATCCCCCAGCCAGCGTGTGCTGGTGCAGACCGTACTCGACCACCGTGAAGTGGCCGGCGCCGGCTGCATCCTGCAAAACGACGCGGGCAAGTGGTTCGTGACCACGCCGGCGCGCGTGGCCATCCGCAAGAGCGTGGGACAGCTGCGCGTGGACTGTCGGCTGGACAACGCCGCCTGGGCCTACGAGAACATCAAATCAAAACAGAACAGCACGCTGTGGGGCAACGTCGCCCTGACGGCGGGCATCGGCATCATGGTGGACCGCAACACGGGGCAGGGATTCGACTACCCGGACGTGCTGACGGTGGAGTTGAAGCGCTACGACCCGGATGCGGGGCATGCGGCGCCGGACGCGGGACGCGCGGTGTACTGATAAAAAAACGGGCCTTGCGGTAATGCCGTTCAGTTAAGACTGAGCGGCATTTTTATTTTGTGGTTGTAAACATTGCAAATCGCTGTTAACCTGCGTCGCAATGCTAGATGACGCCGTTCATTTCCTCGCCGATGGTTTAGAGTGCCCCGATTGGCGGCGGCTTGGGCAGCATTTACCCTATGATTGGATCGAAGAAGCGGTTGTCTGCACACACGCGGTGAGCATCCGCCAGCGTCGGTTGCCAGCCGAGCAAGTGGTGTGGTTGATCATCGCTCTGGCGCTGTACCGGCACAAATCCATAGGCGAGGTACTTGACGACTTGGGCTTGGCATTGCCGGACGCGCAAGCGCCTTTTGTGAGTAAAAGTGCGGCGGCCCAGGCGCGTCAGCGCCTCGGGGCCGAGCCACTGCAATGGTTGTTCGAGCGCTCGGCGCAAGCCTGGTGCGAGCAAGATCGCCGGGCCTATGTATTCAAGGGGCTCCAGTTGTTCGCTATGGACGGCACGACCTTGCGCACCCACGACACAGCGGATAACAGGGTCCATTTCGGTGCGCAAAATTACGCCGGCGACACTGTGGCCGGCTATCCGCAAGTACGCGGCGTAACGCTGACCGCGCTCCCCACCCACTTGATTCGCAACGCCGCGTTTGGGCCTTACGCAAGCAACGAGATGGTCTATGCTAAAGAGCTGGTACCCCATATTCCGGCTGATTCGCTCACCATATTTGACAAGGGCTTTCTGGCGGCCGAAATTCTGTGCGCTGTGACGACCGGGGCCGAGAACCGCCATTTCCTCATCCCCGCCAAATCCAACACCAAGTGGGAGGTGATCGAGGGCGAGGAGCACGACGCCATCGTGCGCATGCGGGTATCACCACAAGCGCGCGTCAAGTGTCCGGCATTGCCGGAGTTCTGGGAAGCGCGCGCCATCACAGTGGTTGACCAACAGGCGCGCAAAAGGATCCTGCTTACTTCGCTACGCGACCGTCGGCGCTATCGCGCTGCCGACATGGCGGCCTGCTATGAACGACGCTGGGGCATCGAAACCAGTTACCGCGAGCTCAAACAGACCATGCTGGGCACGGCGTTCACCTTGCGATCAAAGACGGTCGAAGGCGTGTATCAGGAAATATGGGGCACGCTGACTGCATACAATCTGATTCGACTGGAAATCGCCAAGGCGGCACTAGTCGCCAAGTGCGAGCCATCGGAGGTGAGCTTCATCAGGGCATTCCACCTCATCCAGTTCGAATTGCACTGGGCCGGCGTCACGCGCTCTTACGGCAAGCTGCCGGCATCGATGAAGCATTTGCGGGAAAGGTTGGTTACCCTCCTCAATGAGGAACGGCCCGGTCGGAAATTCGACCGGGCCGTCAAGGGCAGACCAAGGAAATATGCCGCCAGGGTACTAAAGAAAAGCCCTTAACTGAACGGCATTAGGCCTTGCGGCCCGTTTTTAGTTTGTTACACGCGGTTGATGAGGAAGTTCGCCAGCAGCGGCACCGGACGGCCGGTGGCGCCTTTTGCGCCGCCGGACTTCCAGGCGGTGCCGGCGATGTCCAGGTGAGCCCAGTTGTACTTGCGGGTGAAGTTTTCCAGGAAGGCCGCCGCCGTGCACGACGCGCCGCCCGGCGTGCCGATGTTGGCCAGGTCGGCGAAGTTGGACTTCAGCTGCTCGTTGTACTGCTCGCCGATCGGCAGGCGCCATGCGGTGTCGCCGGCGGCCTTGCCGGCGGCCAGCAACTCGTCGGCCAGCTTGTTGTGGGCGTCGTCGTCGCGCGTGAACAGGCCGCTGTTATGGTGGCCCAGGGCCACGATGCAGGCGCCGGTCAGCGTGGCGATGTCGATCACCGCGGCCGGGTTGAAGCGCTCGGCGTAGGTCAGTGCGTCGCACAGCACCAGGCGGCCTTCGGCGTCGGTGTTCAGGATCTCGATGGTCAGGCCGTTCATGGAGCTGACGATGTCGCCTGGCTTGGTGGCGCGGCCGGAAGGCATGTTCTCGCAGGCGGCGATAATGCCCACCACGTTGGACTTCAGGCCCATCTCGCCGATGGCGCGGAAGGTGCCCAGCACCGAAGCGGCGCCGCACATGTCGTACTTCATCTCGTCCATGCCGGGGCCGGCCTTGATAGAAATGCCGCCGGTGTCGAAGGTGATGCCTTTACCGACCAGCACCACCGGCGCGTCCTTGGCCTTGCCGCCTTTGTGCTTGAGCACGATGAACTTGGGCGGCTGCTCGCTGCCGTTGGTCACCGACAGGAAGCTGCCCATCTTCAGCGCCTCGAGCTGCTTGCGGTCCAGGATCTCGACGTCGAAGTTGAAGTCCTTGGCCAGCTTCTTGGCGGTGTTGGCCAAGTAGGTCGGGGTGCAGACGTTGGCCGACAGGTTGCCCAGGTCCTTGGTCAGCTCCATGCCGTTGGCGATGGCGATGGCCTGCGACAGCGCCAGCTTGTTGGCGGCGCTGTTGGCCACGGCCAGGGCCACTTTCTTCACGCCGGCGGGGGCCGGGTCCTTCTTGCTCTTCTGGCTGTCGGTGCGGTAGATGCTTTCGCGGCCGGCCTGCACCACGCAGCGGATGGCCCACGCTGCGTCTCGCTCTTTCACTTCTTCCAGCGGTAGTGCGATAATGGCGTCCGCCGCGCCCAGGGTGGAGAACGCCTTGACTGCAGCCTGAACGCCGGAGGCGAAGCTTTTCTCGCTCACGGCGTCGTCGGCGCCCAGGCCGATCAGCAGCACGCGCTCGGCGGCGGCGCCTTTCAGGCCGCGCAGCAGCAGGGCCGTACCTGGCTTGCCGGTGATGTCGCCGGACTTCAGCGCTGCCGTGATTTCACCCGCACTGTCGAGGGCCTTGGCCGCTTGCGAAAGCTTCTTGTTTTCGAATACCGCGACGGCCATGCAGCCGGTCTTGGCGGACGCAATGGTGTTTTTTGCGTCGAATGCTTTTATGCTAAAGTCCATTAGATTTCTCCGTGTAGGCTTGGTTCTTACTTAACTTGACGACCGAATTATAAACTTCGAATGATTTTTCAACGTGCCCTTCAACGCGAGTTGGCCAGTGCTGCCGGGGCAACCTTCACGGTGCTGTTCTCCCTTATCGTCACCTGGACCCTGATCACCATCCTCGGCAAAGCCGCGGGCGGCAAGGTCGCATCGAGCGATGTGATCGCGCTGATAGCGTTCGCGGCCCTGAATTATCTGCCAACTGTCCTGATCCTCACCAGCTTTATTTCGGTGCTGATGGTGGTCACGCGCAGCTACCGCGATTCCGAGATGGTGGTGTGGTTCGCATCGGGCCTGAGCCTGGCGCGCTGGATACGCCCGGTGCTGCTGTTCATCCTGCCCATCGTGCTGCTGACCGGCGTGCTCAGTTTCTACGCCACCCCGTGGGCCAAGCAGAAAAGCGGCGAGTACGCCGAACGTTTCCAGAAGCGCGAGGACTTGCAGCAGGTGTCGCCGGGCCAGTTCCGCGAATCGGCGTCGGCCAACCGCATCTTCTTCGTCGAAGGCGTGTCCGGCCAGAGCGCCGTGGTGCACAACGTGTTCGTCAACACGGTGGACGAGAAAGGCACCGCCACCGTGGTGGCCAAGGAAGGCGTGATCACCACCTCGCCCGAGGGCGACCGCTACCTGGTGCTGAAGAACGGCCGGCGCTACCAGGGCACGCCCGGCAGCGCCGATGTGCAGACCATGGAATTCGAGCGCTACAGCATGCGCGTGGCCACCAAGACGCAGGAGCTGGACGGCGCGCTGGGCGTAGACGCCATGCCGAGCGCGGTACTGTTCAAGGGCAGCGGCCCCGTGATCCAGGGCGA
This sequence comes from Pseudoduganella sp. UC29_71, assembly GCF_042693265.1. NCBI lineage: Bacteria > Pseudomonadati > Pseudomonadota > Betaproteobacteria > Burkholderiales > Oxalobacteraceae > Pseudoduganella > Pseudoduganella sp. UC29_71. The sequence continues at coordinate 947,516 of NZ_CP170549.1, forward strand.
AATCCTGTGGCGCATCGCGCTGCCGATCACCTGTTTGCTGCTGCCGCTGCTGGCCATTCCGCTCGGTTTCGTCAACCCGCGCGCGGGCAGCTCGTCCAACCTGATCGTGGCCTTGCTGATCTTCTTCAGCTATAACAACCTGGTCAAGGTGCTCGAGGGCAGCGTACGCCAGGGCAAAATGAGCTTTGGACTGAGCTGGTGGCCGCTGCACCTGGCGCTGGCCATTATCGTGGTGCTGATGTTTGTCTGGCGCCTGAACGTGAACCACCGCTATCACCCGCGCGTGCTCTGGGCGGCGCTCAAGCGCGGCAAGGGCGCGGCCAAGGAAGTCAAGCAATGAGTATCCTGCAACGCTATTTCGCCACCTCGATTGCGCAGGCGGTGGCCTTTGTGCTGCTGGCGCTGCTGGGCCTGATGGCCTTCATGGACCTGACCGGCGAACTGCCGTCGGTGGGCAAGAACGGCTACAGCCTGCAGCACGCCGTGCTGTACGTGGCCATCATGGTGCCGGAGCGGATTTACCGCGTGCTGCCGGTGGCCACGCTGATCGGCACCATCTACACCATGGCGCAGCTGGCCTCGTCGTCCGAATTCACCATCATGCGTGCGGCCAGCCTGTCCACCCGCATGGCGATCGGCATGCTGTTCAAGATCGGCGTGGTGTTCGTGGCGGTGGCTTTCATTTTCGGCGAACTGATCGTGCCGCGCACCTCGCCGCTGGCGGACAAGGTGCGCCTGACAGCGCAGGGCGCCACGGTGTCGGCCGAATTCCGCTCCGGCCTGTGGACCAAGGACATCATCAAGAGCGAAGGGCTGACCGGCGAAGTGCAGGGTTCGCGCTTCTTCAACGTGCGTGAAGTGCGCCCGGACGGCCAGCTGCTGGACGTGCAGCTCTACGAATTCGACAACAGCTTCCGCCTGCGTGCGCTGATCCAGGCCAAGCGCGCCACCTTCCAGGGCAAGAGCGTGTGGCGCCTGGAGGATGTGACCGAAAGCCGCTTCAGCAATCCGGCCCTGCTGGTGGCTGGGGCCACCGCCACCGCGCAGAATCACTTTGCGCAGGAGACCAGTCAGGTCGAAGTGGTGAAGCTGGCCTCGCGCGACCTGGTGTCCGAGATTACGCCTAAAATCCTGTCGGTATCGCGCCGCGATCCGGAGCGCATGTCGGCCAACGAACTGGCGGTGTACACTCGTCACCTGCAGGAGAACAAGCAGGAGTCCAAGATGTTCAAGGTGGCGTTCTGGAAGAAGCTGATCGATCCGCTGGCCGTGTTCGTGCTGATGGCGCTGGCGCTGCCGTTCGCCTATCTGCACGCGCGCAGCGGCGGCGTGAGCCTGAAGGTGTTCGTCGGCATCATGATCGGCGTCAGCTTCCTGCTGGTGAACACCCTGTTCTCGCACGTGGGCATGCTGAGCACCTGGCCGCCGTTCCTGACGGCCGCCGCGCCCAGCGTGATTTATCTGATGCTGGCCATGGCTGCGCTGTGGTGGGTGGAGAGGCACTGATGGCTACTAACAAAGCACTGATCCTGTTCGCGCACGGCGCGCGCGCCGCCAGCTGGGCGGCGCCCTTCGAGCGCCTGCGCGGCCTGGTGCAGGCGCGCGTGCCCGACACGGACGTATCGCTGGCTTTCCTGGAATTGATGTCGCCGCGCCTGCCGGAGCGGGTGGCCGAACTGGCCGCCGCCGGCGTGGACGAGGTGGTGGTGGTGCCGGTGTTTCTCGGCCAGGGCGGCCACGTGCTGCGCGACCTGCCTTTGATGCTGGACGAGCTGCGTGCGGCCTATCCCGCCATCCGCTTCAGCGTGGCCGAAGCGGCGGGGGAAAACCCGGCGGTGCTGAACGCCATCGCCGACTACTGCGTTGGCACCCTGCCGGGGAACTGAAGCCTTACTCTTCCTTACTCTTCGCCGTCGGCTTCCGACTGCGCCGCCATGGCGGCCAGCGTGGAGCCGGGCTGCTCCAGTTCGCGCTGAATGATGGCGCGCAGGCCGTCCGAACGGATCTCGTCCAGCGCCAGTTTCTGCATATTGTCCGCTTCGCCCTTTTCCTCCAGGCCGTTCAGCACGGCCAGCACCAGGCGCACTTCCTTCGCGTAGTTCAGCACGTAAGCCAGCAGCGTCGGCGCGGCCGATGCCGGCTGGCTGGCCAGCGCGTCCGCGCCATCGTTCAGGCGCGCGGCCAGCGCTTCGATGCGGCCGGAAGGCGAGGGCAGGAAGCGGCGCGCCAGCTGGAAGTCTTCGCACTTCACCAGCGCCGTCATGGCCAGTTCGGCGCACTGCTCGGCGAGCGCGGAATCGATCTCGTCCAGTTTCAGGAACAGCTGGTGGGTGGCGCCCACTTCGCGCAGGGCCTCGTTGATGGCGGCCACTTCGCGGAAACGCTCCACGGTGGCCGCGCCCAGCAGCATGCGCGACGATTCGCGGTCGCGGATGCTCTGCAGCGCGGCGCGCGCGGGCGGGAAGGCGTCGGCCAGGTAGATCCAGTCGCGCAGGGCGAAGGACAGGCGCACGCCGCGCCACTCGGGCGACACCTCCAGCGCGTGTTCATGCAGCCAGAGGTGGTCCTTCAGCGCGTCCTGGTAACGGCCGGCGAGGCGGGCTTCGCGGGCGCGTTCAAACACTTCATTCGGCTGCTGCATATCACCTCCTTGAAAATCGAAGGCGACATTTTAACAGGCGCCGTCCCAACGCTCACCAGACCCGGCACAGCTTGTCCTTCGGCTTGACCATGGCCTGGCCAGGCTTGCAGGAGAACGCCTTGGCGAATTCCGGCATATTCACCACCAGCCCGTTGATGCGGTACTTGCCCGGCGAGTGCGGATTGGTGAGCGCGTTCACGCGCAGCCGCTCGGGGCGCTCGTTCTCGCACGTCCATTGCGCGGTGCCGACGAAGAAGCGCTGCTCTGGCGTCAGGCCGTCGCGGTTTTCCAGCACCTTGTTGGCGATCTCCGTCTTCCACGCCATCCAGGCCAGTACCAGGCCGCCCAGGTCGGCCGCGTCCTCGCCCAGCGTCAGCTTGCTGTTGATCTTGATGTCGTCGACGATGGTGTACTGCGCGTACTGGTCCACGATGCACTGCGCGCGCTGGTTGAAGGCCTTGGCGTCCTGCTTGGCCCACCAGTCCTTCAGGTTGCCCTTGGCGTCGAACTGGCGGCCTTCGTCGTCGAAGCCGTGGATCAGTTCATGGCCGATGGTGCCGCCGGTGTTGCCGTAGTTGGGCGCATCGTCCATTTTCGCGTCGAACAGCGGCGGCTGCAGCACGCCGGCCGGGAAGTTGATGTCGTTCATCTGCGGGTTGTAGTACGCGTTCACGGTGGGCGGCGTCATGCCCCATTCGGAACGGTCGAGCGGCTTGCCGATCTTGTCGAGCTGGCGCCGCACTTCGAAGGCGCTGCCGCGCACCACGTTGCCGGCGAAGTCGCCGCGCTTGACTTCATAGGCGCTGTAGTCGCGCCAGGTGTCCGGGTAGCCGATCTTGTTGGCCACCGCGTGCAGCTTCTCGCGCGCCCTGGCCTTGGTCGGCTCGCTCATCCACGCTAGCGCGTTGATATCCTGCTCCATGGCGGCCTCGATCTGGCGCGTCATGTGCAGCGTCTTCTCCTTCAGCTCGGGGCTGAAGGCGCGGCTGACGAACTCCTGGCCCAGCGCCTCGCCCAACTGCTGGTCCACCAGCTGCACGCAGCGCTTCCAGCGCGGCTTCTGCTCCGGCGTGCCGAGCAGCGTCTTGTGGTAGAAGGCGAAGTTCTCGGCCACGAAGTCCTGCGACAGGAAGGGCGCCATGGCGCGCGTGGTGTGCCAGCGCAGATAGGTCTTGATGTCGTCCAGGCTCAGTTGCTGCAGGCCCTTGTTGAGCGCACGCAGGTAGGCCGGTTCGGTGGCGTTGAAGCTGTTGGCGCCGCCCATACCCAGCGCCTGCAGGTAGTCCTTCCAGCTGAAGGCGGGCGTCATGGCCTGCAGGCCTTTCAGGTCGGTCTTGTGGAACAGCTTGTATGGATCGCGCTGGTCCACGCGCGACAGCGAGGCCTTGGCCAGCGCTGTCTCGAAGCGCAGGATGGCGGCGGCGGCGCGCCTGGCCGCCTGTGGCGTATCGCCAGCCAGTTCCAGCGAGCGCGCGATGTGCTCGGTGTATTTGGCGCGCATGGTTTTCGACTTGGCGTCGTTCTTCAGGTAGTAGTCGCGGTCCGGCAGGCCGGCGTCGGCCGTGGTGGCGAAGGCGATCACCTGCGACGAGTCGCCCAGGTCCTGGTTGGAGGAGAAGCCGAACAGCATGCTGTTGGCGACCTCGGTGTGCAGGCGAGCCAGCACGCGCGGCAGGTCCTGCTTGGCAGTCATGCCGCCGATGAGCGACAGGTATTCCTGCAGCGGCGCGGCGCCGCGCTGGTTGACGGTGTTCTCGTCCATGCAGGCGGCGAAGTAGTCGCCGATCTTCTGCTGGGCCGCGTTGCGGCCGGTATCCTGGGCGGCCAGCGTGGCCAGGATGCCCCACAGGAAGCGCTGGTTGTCCTGCGCGGCCTTGCCGTACACGCTCCACGCGCTCTGGTCGGCGGGGATGGGATTGTTCTTCATCCAGCCGCCGCAGCTGTACTGGTAGAAGTCCTCGCAGGGATCGGCGCTCTTGTCCATCGCGCTCACGTCCAGGCCCGGCGTGTAGGGCAGGGCGGTCAGCGGTGCGTCGGGAGATTGGGCGAAAGCGGTGCCGATGCTGAAAGCCAGCAGGAGAGGGGCGAAATTGCGCATGGAGTGCTCCGGTGAGTCGAAGCAGCTATTCTACGGCGGGGGTTGTTGAAATGGCAATCGGCGCGCTGCGGCGGGTTACGGCGCGGGGCGCCTAACCCGCCCTACGGAGGGGCGAGTGATGCGGCCATGCGTGGATACCGGAATGCGGGAACACGTGGATACGGAAATGCGTGGATGCGTAGGGCGGGTTAGGCGCCTGCGCCGTAAGCCGCCGCGCTTAGTCGGCGGCCTGATTCGGCCGGCGCGCCATGGCATGCCCCAGCATCACCAGTACTGGCCCGTGTGACGGCTCCAGCCCATGCGCCAGCGTATCCAGCGTCAGGCGCAGGATGCGCTGGTCGGCGCGGCTCACGTTCTCGATCACCACCACCGGCGTCTCTCCCAGCCGGCCCTGGTCCAGCAGCCGCTGCGCGGTGATGATGGCTTCGCGGCCGCCCATGTACTGCACCAGGGTGTCGCTGTCCGGCATGTCCACGTCGGCCGGGTGTTCCGGCGCGGTGCTGGACGTGAAGAAGGCCACGCTGCGCGCCACGCCGCGCTTGGTGAGCGGTTGCTTGGTGGCCGCCGCCGCCGCCACAGCGGTAGTAATCCCCGGCACCACTTCCACCTCGATGCCGGCTTCCTCCAGCGCGCGCAGTTCCTCGTCCGCGCGGCCGAACAGCATCGGGTCGCCGCCCTTCAGCCTCACCACCAGCTTGTGGCGGCCGGCGTTGTCCACCAGCTGCGCGTTGATGGCGTGCTGCGCCGTGGAGCGTTGGCCCGAGCGCTTGCCGACCGAGATCTTCTCGGCCTGCGGGCACAGTTCCAGCATCTCCTCGGTCACCAGCGCGTCGTGCAGCACCACGTCGGCCTGCGCCAGCAGGCGCGCGCCGCGCAGGGTGATGAGATCCTGCGCGCCGGGGCCTGCGCCGATCAGATAGACCTTGCCGAACTTGGGCGCCAGCACAGACATGGATCAGCCCAGGCGGATCATGCCGGCCGCCACGGTCTGGTGGGTCACTTCATCGATCAGGATGAAGGCGCCCGTCGCGCGGCTGTCGGTGTAGTCGTCGGCGGCCAGCGGCTGCTGCACGGTCAGCGCAATGCGCGCCACGTCGTTCAGCTTGAGCGCGTCGGCGCTGCGGCGTTCCTGGGTGTTGATGTCCAGCAGCGATTCGATGCTGGTGATCTTGGCGGCGGTCTGCTTGGTGCCGTGCTTGATCCAGTACTTGCGGCGCAGGTCCAGTGCGTCTTCCGACAGCCAGCACACGTCCGCGTTCAGGTTTTTCAGCAGGGTGGCCGGCTGCTCGCTGCTGGCCAGCAGGTCGCCGCGCGAGATGTCCAGGTATTCGTTGAGCAGCAGCGTGACCGACTGGCCGGCCGATGCCGACTGGTGCGAGCCTTCCAGCGTCAGGATGTCCTTGACGGTGGCGGCCTGGCCCGAGGGCTGCACCACCAGCTTGTCGCCCACCTTCACATTGCCGGCTTCGATGCGGCCCATGTAGCCGCGGAAGTCATTCGCTTCGTGGCCGTTGTGGCGCGCCACAAGCTGGACCGGGAAGCGGAACGGCGCGCGGTGCGACTCGTCGTACACGGACAGCGATTCGAGCAGCTCGATCAGGGTCGGGCCTTGGTACCAGGGCATGTTCTCGCCCGCGTCCACCACGTTGTCGCCGCTCAGGGCCGACAGCGGAATCGGCGTGATGTCCTTCAGGCCCAGCGTCTGCGCGAATTCCTGGTAAGCCTTGACGATGCGGTCGTAGATCGCCTGGTCGTAGTTCACCAGGTCCATCTTGTTTACAGCCACCACCACGTGCTCGATCTGCAGCAGGTGGGCGATGGTGGAGTGGCGCTTGGTCTGGATCAGCAGGTCCACGCCGCCGTCTTCGCGCAGCTTCACTTTCGACACGTCGATCAGGATGATGACGGCGTCGGCGGTGGAAGCGCCGGTCACCATGTTGCGGGTGTACTGCTCGTGGCCCGGGGTGTCGGCGATGATGAACTTGCGCTTCGGCGTGGCGAAGTAGCGGTAAGCCACGTCGATGGTGATGCCTTGCTCGCGCTCCGCTTCCAGGCCGTCCGTCAGCAGAGACAGGTCGATGGTGTCGCCCACGGTGCGCTTGTTCTTGGCGCGCGACACGGCGGCCAGCTGGTCGGCGAAGATGCCCTTGCTGTCGAACAGCAGGCGGCCGATCAGCGTGCTCTTGCCGTCATCCACCGAACCTGCGGTGATGAAGCGCAGCAGGCCGGCCTGGTTTTCAGTGTTTTCAATGCGAGCGTTCATCAGAAGTAACCTGCTTTCTTGCGTTTTTCCATGGAGGCTTCGGAGGTCTGGTCGTCCATCCGGGTAGCGCCGCGTTCAGTGATCTGGGTGACGGCCGTTTCGGCGATGATCGCTTCCACCGTTTCCGCGTCCGAAGACACGGGGCAGGTGCAGGAGATGTCGCCCACGGTGCGGAAGCGCACCACTTGCGTTTCCACGGTTTCGCCTTCGCGCGCCGGGGTCAGGTCGGTCAGCGGCACCAGCAGTCCGTTGCGCGGGATCACCTGGCGCTCGTGCGCGAAGTAGATCGGCGGCAGCGCCAGTTTTTCGCGGGCGATGTACTGCCACACATCCAGTTCGGTCCAGTTCGAGATCGGGAACACGCGCATGTTCTCGCCCGGGTGGACGCGGGTGTTATACAGGTCCCACAGTTCCGGGCGCTGCGCTTTCGGGTCCCACTGGCCGAATTCGTCGCGGAAGGAGAAGATGCGCTCCTTCGCGCGGGCCTTCTCTTCGTCGCGGCGGGCGCCGCCGATGCAGGCGTCGAAGCCGTGTTCGGCGATGGTTTCCAGCAGCGTCACCGCCTGCGCGGCGTTGCGCGAATCGGTTTGCGGATTACGCAGGCGCACGGTGCCTTTCTTGATCGAGTCCTCCACCGAACCCACGATCAGGCGCTCGCCCAGTTCGGCCACGCGCTGGTCGCGGAAGTCGATCACTTCCTGGAAGTTGTGGCCGGTGTCGATGTGCACCAGCGGGAAGGGGAATTTCCCGGGCCGGAAAGCCTTCTCGGCCAGGCGCAGCAGCACCACGGAGTCCTTGCCGCCCGAGAACAGCAGGGCGGGGTTGCTGCATTCGGCGGCCACTTCGCGCAGGATGTGGATGGCTTCCGATTCCAGCGCGTCCAGGTGGCGGGCGTTCACTTCGCTCAGGCCTATGGTGGAGGCGTAACGGTCAACTACAGTATTCATGGCTTTGCCTATTCTTGATTGGTGGCCGGTTGATTACGCGGCCACGGATTTGATGCGTATCAGCTTGCCGTCTACCACGTGCAGGCCGCATTCCTTCGATTCGGGATTCTCCCACCACCAGCGCCCGGCGCGCACGTCCTCGCCCGGCTCGATGGCGCGGGTGCAGGGTTCGCAGCCGATCGACGGGTAGCCCTGGTCGTGCAAGGCGTTGTACGGCACCATATTGTCGCGCAAATAGGTCCACACGTCTTCCTCGGACCAGTCGGCCAGCGGATTGAACTTGGTCATGAAGTGGCCAGGATCGTCCTCTTCGATCATCAGCGAGGTGCGGGTGGCCGACTGCGCGCGGCGCTGGCCGGTGATCCAGGCCTTGTTGCCGGCCAGGGCGCGGCCCAAGGGTTCGACCTTGCGGATGCGGCAGCATTCCTTGCGCATCTCCACGCTGTCGTAGAAGGCGTTCAGGCCGTTCTGCGCCACGTAGGCTTCGACCGCCTCGGGCTGCGGGCGGTACAGCGCGATCTCGTAGCCGTAGGTTTCCTTCACCTTGTCCAGCATGGCCAGCGTTTCAGCATGCAAGCGGCCGGTCTCCAGCGAGAAGATGGTGATCGGCAGTTTGGACTTCAGGATCAGATCGGTCAGCACCATGTCTTCGGCGGCCAGGCTGGACGCAAACACCGCAGGCGTGAAATCACGCACGATGCGCTCCAGCGTTTGCTGGGTGGACTGGATCAGGGTATTCAGCTCGCTCATGGCTGGCTCCGCGCGTCAGATGCCGTAGCCTGCGTCGCCGCCTTCGGCGGGCGCGGGACGGGCATGGCGGCGGAACAGCGGCGCTTTCTGGTCCACGGAAGCCTGGTAGGTTTCGGTGAAGTCCGACAAGCCTTTCAGCGCGTCTTCGATGCTGCGGTCGCTGCGCACGTCGTAGGCGTTGAAGCCCACGCGCTGCATGGAGAACAGCTGGTCGCGCAGCACGTCGCCGATGGCGCGCAGTTCGCCGGTGTAGGCCAGGCGCGTGCGCAGGTTGTAGGCCAGCGAGTAGCCGCGGCCATCGGTGAATTTGGGGAAGTCCACCGCCACCACCGCGAAGCCATCGAGGTCGCCTTTCAGCGTCTCGGGACGCTCGTCCGGGCCGAACCACACGCCGATCTCGCCGGCGGCGCGGCGCGCGGCCAGTGCTTCGCCCTGCGCCAGCCAGGTGGCCAGCGGCACGATGACCTTGCCGGCCGGGACTGGCAGGGCGGCCGCGTCTTCGCCTTCGGCGGCGCGCAGCACGGTCCAGTCGTTGCCGGTGATGTCGCGGCCCTTGATGATCAGTTTATCTTCACGCATATTCATCTTCTCCAACCAGGCGGCCCGCTTCGGCAATCGGCGTGGCGTATACATATTCCTTGAACGGTGCAACGCCCAGGCGCTGCACGGTGTCGACGAAACGCTCTTCTTCGTGGCGCTCGCGCACATACACTTCCAGCAGGCGGCCGATCACTTCCGGCATCTGCAGCGCAGAGAACGACGGGCCGATGATCTTGCCGATGGCCGAGTCGTTGCCCTGCGCGCCGCCGATCGACACCTGGTACCACTCGCTGCCGTCCTTGTCCACGCCCAGCACGCCGATATTGCCGACGTGGTGGTGGCCGCAGGCGTTGATGCAGCCCGAGATGTTCAATTCGATGTCGCCGATGTCGTGCTGGAAGTCCAGGTTGTCGAAGCGCTCCGCGATGGCGGCGGCGATCGGCAGCGACTTGGCGTTGGCCAGCGAGCAGAAGTCGCCGCCAGGGCAGCAGATCATGTCGGTCAGCAGGCCGATGTTAGGCGTGGCCAGGCCCTTGGCCTTCACTTCCTGCCACAGCGCGAACAACTGGCTCTGTTCCACGTCGGCCAGCACGATGTTCTGCTCGTGCGTCACGCGCAGTTCGCCGAAGCTGTAGCGGTCCGCCAGGTCGGCCATGAAGTCCATCTGCTCGGCGGTGGCGTCGCCCGGCGGCACGCCGGTCTTCTTCAGCGACAGCACCACGGCCGCGTAGCCGGGCTGCTTGTGCGCCTTGACGTTGCGCTTGAGCCAGTTGGCGAAGGCCTTGTTGTCGGCGTGCGCGGCCAGCGGGTCGATCGCGTCCAGTTGCTTGTACGGATGCGGCTCGAAGTAGGCCACCACGCGGTCGATTTCTTCCTGGGTCAGCGTTTCGGCGTTGCCCTTCAGGTCCGCCCATTCCGCTTCCACCTGGCGCGTGAACTCCTCCGCGCCGATGGCTTTCAGCAGGATCTTGATGCGGGCCTTGTACTTGTTGTCGCGGCGGCCGTACTGGTTGTACACGCGCATCACCGCTTCGATATAGGTCAGCAGGTGTTCGCGCGGCAGGAACTCGCGGATCACCGTGCCCAGGATGGGGGTGCGGCCCATGCCGCCGCCGACCATCACCTTGAAGCCGATTTCCTTGTGCTCGTTGTACACCACGGTCAGGCCGATGTCGTGCACGGCGATGGCGGCGCGGTCTTCCACGGCGCCGTTGACGGCGACCTTGAATTTACGCGGCAGCGCGATGAACTCGGGGTGGAAGGTCGACCACTGGCGCAGGATTTCGCAGTAGGGGCGCGGATCGATGATCTCGTCAGCCGCCACGCCGGCGAATTCGTCGGTGGTGGTGTTGCGGATGCAGTTGCCCGAGGTCTGAATGGCGTGCATTTCCACCGAGGCCAGGTCGGTCAGGATGTCCGGGGTCTGTTCCAGCTCGATCCAGTTGAACTGGATGTTCTGGCGCGTGGTGAAGTGGCCGTAGCCGCGGTCGTACTTGCGCGCGATGTGGGCGAACATGCGCATCTGCTTGCTCGCCAGCAGGCCGTACGGCACAGCGATGCGCAGCATGTAGGCATGGCGCTGGTAATACAGGCCATTCTGCAGGCGCAGGGGCAGGAATTCGGCTTCCGTCAGCTCATCGGCCAGGCGGCGGCGCACCTGGTCGCGGTATTGCGCGATGCGTTCGCGGACGATGAGGTGGTCGTATTGATCGTATTGATACATGTCATTCCTAAAAAAATCGCTTGCCGGCGGGGCTGGCTCTTTCAAAGTATCCCAAACTGGCGTCAATGGTAATAAACTTCATCTTTATTCCAAACGACTTAGTCTTTATTTGCTTATATACGTATTGGGTATAAGCATGAGCGTAAAATAGAGCTAGAGCAGCCCCAACGAGAGAACAATGAATCTTCATCAACTGCGCTTTGTCCGAGAAGCAGTACGCCAGAACTACAACCTGACAGACGCCGCCAAGGCCCTGTTTACGTCCCAGCCCGGGGTGTCCAAGGCCATCATCGAGCTGGAGGAAGAGCTGGGCGTGGACATTTTCACGCGGCACGGCAAGCGCATCCGCGGGCTGACCGAGCCGGGACGGCTGGTGCTGTCTTCGGTGGAGCTGATCATGCAGGAGATCGACAGCCTCAAGCGCATCGGCAAAGAGTACGCGGCGCAGGACAGCGGCAGCTTCACCATCGCCACCACCCACACCCAGGCGCGCTACACCCTGCCCAAGGTGGTGCAGGCCTTCATGCTGAAGTTCCCCAAGGTGCGTTTGTCTTTATTGCAAGGCAATCCGCGCCAGATCGCCGAGATGGTGCAGCGCGACCAGGCCGACCTGGCCATCGCCACCGAATCCATTGCCGGGGTTGACAATCTGATCACCTTGCCATGCTACCAATGGGAACACGTGGTGGTGGTGCCGCCCGACCATCCGCTGCTCAAATCGAAGACGCTGACGCTGGAGGAGATTGCCGCTTTCCCGCTCATCACCTATGATGGCGCCTTCGCCGGCCGCAGCAAGATCGACCACGCGTTCTCGCTGCGCGGCCTGAAGCCGGACGTGCTGCTGGAAGCCATCGACGCGGACGTGATCAAGACCTATGTCGAACTGGGCATGGGCATAGGCGTGATCGCCGGCATGGCCTTCGATCCCGAGCGCGACCGCAGCCTGCGCGCCATCCCGGCCGGCCACCTGTTCGGCATGAACGTGTCGCGCGTGGCGGTCAAGCAGGGCGCCTACCTGCGCAGCTATATCTACACCTTCATCGAACTGCTGGCCCCGACGCTCAACCGCAAGTTGATCGAACAGGCCATGAACGGTGAAAAAGACAATTACGAGTTGTAACTATGAAGACCCAACAAGAATATTACGCGGCCGTCGCCGCCACCTACGACCTGCAATACGAGCGCCCGGAAGTGGAAGACGACCTGGAAGAACTGCACGAGGCGCTGGCCGAACTGCTGAATGGCCACAAGGTGCTGGAACTGGCCTGCGGCAGCGGCTACTGGACCGAGATCATCGCCGACGTGGCCGAATCCGTGCACGCCATCGACAACAGCCCGCAGATGCTGGCGGCAGCGCGCGAGCGCGGCCTGGACGAAGATTTCGTCCAATTCACCGAAGCGGACGCCTTCAACCTGCCGGCCGACATCGCCCCGGGCCAGTACACGGCCTGCTTCGCGGCCGGCTTCTGGTCGCAAGTGCCGCGCTCGGGCCAGGACAAATACCTGGCCCAGCTGCGCGCCAAACTGGGCAAGGACGTGTTGCTGGTCCTGCTGGACGCCAACCACGTGGACGGCTTCAGCCCGCCGATCGCGCGCACCGACCTGGACGGCAACACCTTCCACATCCTCACCGACACCAAGGGCGAGCGCTACGACGTGGCGCAAAGCTACCCGTCCGACAGCTGGCTGCGCAAGCGCCTGTCCGGCGCCGCCAAGGAAGTGCGTATCGAGCGCCTGGCACACTACTGGCTCGCCACCTGCCGCCTGAAATAAATTTTGTTGCCCCGAAAATGGGGTCAGGGTTAATTATGCGATCCATATACGGTTCGTGTAATTAACCCTGACCCCATTTTTTTGTTGTGAAGGAACAACAATTGTTGATGTCATATTGTTGAAGCATTTGTTAGGCAAGATTCGTCCCGTCAAGTTTCAAGCGACGCTTCCTCAACAAACGATATGGATCATCAAGTGAAAAAACTTACTCTGGCAGCACTGGTTATCGGCGCCTTCTCGGCATCCGCACAAGCACAGTCCAACGTGACCATCTACGGTCTGGTGGATGCGGGCCTGGTTAAAGAGAGCGGCGGCGCTGCCGGCAGCGTCACCAAGGTCACCAGCGGCATCGGCGGCCAGTCGCGCATCGGCTTCCGCGGCGTGGAAGACCTGGGCAACGGCCTGTCGGCTGTGTTCGCCCTGGAAACCGGCTTCAAGGCCGATGACGGCACCTTGGACAACACCAGCAGCGCGCTGTTCAACCGCCAGGCCTACGTCGGCCTGAAGAGCAAGGAACTGGGTTCCTTCACCCTGGGCCGCCAGTACACCATGCTGTACAACGCCATGAGCCAGGTGGCCGACCCGTTCGGCGCCGGTTACGCCGGTTCGATCAAGAACCTGTTCGCCACCGCCGGCGCCAACACCCGCGTCAGCAACGCCATGGTGTACGCGTCGCCTGTGGTGTCGGGCTTCTCGGCCGAGCTGCTGTACGCGCTGGGCGAACAGGCTGGCGATAGCACTGCCGGCCGCCAGATCGGTTTCGGCCTGAACTACGCCCAGGGTCCGCTGAACGCGCGCCTGGTGTACAGACAACCGCAACCAGGACATCGCCGCCGTGGGCGCCACCCCGGCCAAGAACCAGGAAGAAGCCAAGAACACCCTGCTGGCCGTGAACTATGACTTCACCGTGGTCAAAGCCTACTTCGCCTACGCCACCGACAAGGGCCTGAACAGCTCGCCGATCCCGGTCGCCAACGCGTTCGGCTTCAAGACCGCGCCGAAGCCCTCGACCGATGCGCGCGATATCCTGGTTGGCGTGTCCGTGCCGGCCGGCCCAGGCAACATCCTGGCGTCGTACACCAGCAAGGACGACAAGACCATCAACAACCAGGACGCGAACCAGATCGCCGTGGGCTACATCTACCCTCTGTCGAAGCGCACCAGCACCTACGTTGCGTACGCCAAGATCAAGAACAAGAACGGCGCTGGCTACACCGTTGGCAACAACAACGAAGCCGGCACCGGCGACAAGGCCTTCAACATCGGCCTGCGCCACGCGTTCTAAGCTGTTCCTGCTTTTTTGCCTGAAGGAGAGGCGCCCTGCGGGGCGCCTGTTTTATGCCTGCGGCAGCGGCAAGTCCACTGTAATGCGGGTGCCGCCGTCGCCGCTGGCGTCGCGGCCGCGGATATCGATCTCGCCGTCCAGCGCCCACACGCGCTCGCGCATGCCGAGCAGGCCGAAGGAGTGCGCCTTGTTCAGGTCGTCCGGCGAGATGCCGCGCCCGTTGTCTTCGATCGACAAGTGCAGCCGGCTGTCGCGCCGGCGCACCGCGATGCGCACCTGGCTGGCCTGGGCGTGACGTGAAATATTCGTCAGCGACTCTTGTACGATGCGGAAGGCGGCGGTGCTGTAGCGGTCGTCCAGGATCAGCTCATGTTCCTCGGCGTCCAGCTGGCAGCCGATGCCGTGGCGCTGGATGAATTCCTGGCGCAGCGTCTGCAGCGCGTAGTACAGCCCGCCTTCATCGAGCGCGTGCGGACGCAGGTCGCTGGCGATGCGCCGCAGCGAGGTGATGGCACGCTGCAGCAGTTTGTCCATCGAGCGCATCTGGCGCAAGGCCAGCGGCGAGGCGCTGGGTTGCTGCTGCTGTTGCAGCAGGCTCAGGTCCACGCGCAGCGTGGCCAGCAGCTGCCCGAGGTCGTCGTGCAGTTCGCGCGCGATGTGGGCGCGCTCGTCTTCGCGTATGGTTTGCAGCGCGGCAGACAGGTCGCGCAACTGTTCGTAGGAAATGGCGCGGTCCGTCGCGCGCCGTCCCGGCGCCTGGCAGTCGCGGCGCGAGTGCATTGCAGCAGGGGTGGGGCGGCGCCGCACCGTTTTTCGGGATTTTTCCATTGTCCATGCCCTTGGCCGGAAGTCGGCCTAAGGTTACACAATAGGATAGCAGCTTGCGCCGGACCTTGATCTGGCGCACGCGAGGTGGATTACGTCATTACATCTGCTTGAACAGGTGCAGGAAGCTGCGCGACACTTCAAGTTTGTCGGAGCGGTCCTTGATCAGCACCAGGTGGCGGCCGCGTATGTCGCGCGTGACGCCTTCGATGGCGTTGACGTTGACCAGCGTGGCGCGGTGGATCTGCCAGAACAGGTCGGGATCGAGTTCCTCGGCCAGGTCGCGCACGGGCTTGCGGATCAGCGCCTCGTACTTAGCGGTTTGCACGCAGGTGTACTTTTCGTCCGAGCGGAAGAACAGGATTTCCTCGACCGGTATCATGCGCAGGTCCTGGCCGATGCTGGCCTGTATCCATTGCAGATAGGTTTTCTTCGGCGCGGCGATCTTTTCGGCCAGCTGGGACAGCATGGCCGTCACGCTGGCGTTCACGTCGGCGCCGCCGGCGCCGGCCGGCGCACTCATACGGTGCTTCAGGCGCTCCACCGTGATCTGCAGCCGCTCCGGCTCGGCAGGCTTGAGCACGTAGTCGACAGCGCCGCGCTCGAATGCTTCCACCGCGTGCACGTCGTAGGCGGTGACGAAGACCACATTGCTCTTGTTGCCGATGGCGGCGGCCGCTTCCATGCCGCTCTTGCCCGGCATGCGGATGTCCAGGAAGGCGAAGTCGGGCTTGAGCTGGTCCACCAGCTCGATCGCTTCTTCGCCATTCTTCGCTTCGCCGATGATGTCCAGTTCAGGCCACACCTGGCCAAGGCGCATGCGCAGCTGGTCGCGCATCAGTCTTTCGTCGTCGGCAAGAATTGCAGTTGGCATATTCGGTAACAGTGTCAAAAGTAAGTGCTAATTATTCAATGAATCGGCGGCGGGCGCAATCGATTACTTGGCGGCGAGCGCGTACGGCACCTCGATGGTGGCAATCACGCCGCTTGGCTGGTTGGGCTGGATGTTCAGCGAACCCTGGCTGCCGTGCAGCAGCTTCAGGCGTTCGCGGATATTGCTCAGGCCCAAGCCGGTGCCGTCGCTGGGCTTGGCGCCGAAGCCCAGGCCGTCGTCGGCCACGATCACGCGCAGCTTGTTGTGCGCCACTTCGGCGCGCACGCGCAGGGTGCCGCCCTCGGGCTTGCCTTCCAGGCCGTGCTTGATGGCGTTTTCCACCATCGACTGCAGCATCATCGGCGGGAAGGCGGCGGTGCGCAGGCCGTCCGGCACGTCGAAATCGATGGTCAGGCGCTCTTCCATGCGCATTTTCAGCAGCGCAAGATAGGCAGCCACCATGTCGGCCTCGCGGCCCAGGTTGGTGATCAGGTTACTGTCGCGCATTTGCGGCAGCACGGCGCGCAGGTACTTGATCAGGCTGCGCTGCATGGCCGACGCGCGCGGCGGGTCGGTTTCGATCAGGTGCTCGACCGAGGCCAGCGTGTTGAACAGGAAGTGCGGTTCCACTTGCGCCTGCATCATCTGCATTTTCGCTTCGCTCAGCTGGCGCTGCATGGATTCGCGCTCGGCGGCGGCGTTGGCGGACTGGGTTTGCGCTTCGGCGCGCTTTTTGCCGCCCATCAGCGCCTTGGTGGCGAACAGGGCCAGCACCAGCAAGGATACAAAGCTCTTGAACCAGGTCGAGGCTTGCTTGTGGTAGCGCGACACTTTCTGTTCGGCCGCGTCGTCCACCGCCTCCTCGATGGCATTGGACAGTTCTTCGCCGATCTGCGGCGGCAATTCGATGTGGACCTCTTCGCCGGGCAGGGCGGGGGCGGCGGGCGCGGCCGGTGCGCGGGCGGCGCGGCCAGCGCGGCCGGCGTTCTCGGCTTTGCCGGCCGGTGCCGCCGGTGCTGCGGGAGCGGCCGGTGCCGCCGGCGCTGCCGGCGGGGCGGCCGGCTCGCCGTGCTCAGGTGGTTCGGGCAAGGCTGGTGCCGAAGTGTCGCTGCCATCTTCGGCGCCGGCGGGAGGCGCTTCTTTGCGTATCTTGCTGCCGCGCGGGTTGAAGTGGATGCCGCTGTCGTCGATCAGGATATTGGTATCGCTGCCGGGGCGGGAGCGCTTGCGCTCCTTGGTCACGTATTCCTCGTCCGGCCGTGACGAGAACAGCTCGTCCTGCAGGATGGAGCCGGCAATCAGGGCCAGTGCGGCGAACAGAAAGAATTTCCACCAAGATAATTGCGTGACCCAAGTGGCGGTAGCGTCGAAGCCTTTGTGCAGCCAGGCGAGGATGGTCTTCAGCGTGTCTTGGACTTTGGGTTGGGGAAACATGTAATGCCTTCAATTTCTCGGATGATGCAACTGTACGCAAAGTGGACGCTATGCGCCACGGCATTGCGACAGTCTGCATAAATCGGGTCCTGGAATGGGATAGGGCACAGCCGGACGGCAGGCCCTTGCGGAATGCGCGGGCCTTTGCTATAGTTCTGTCCCCGCGCTGCTGAGCACAGCTTGCAGCGCAGGAGAGGTGGAAAAGCAGGGGTTGACGGACGTAGCGAAAGACCTCATAATCTCGCCTCTCTGCTGCTGAACAAAACGCTTCAGCAACAACGCAGAATTCTTTAAAAATTTACAATCGATAAGTGTGGGCGTTTGATGATGAGGCCCGCAGCGCAAGCTGTGAAACTCAAATTATTAAACGCTCAACGAAAAACAAACGTGACCATCGAAAGATGGAATCGTCAGTTATTTTGAAGAGCGACCAAGTCAGCAATGACTTTAAACAGAGATTGAACTGAAGAGTTTGATCCTGGCTCAGATTGAACGCTGGCGGCATGCTTTACACATGCAAGTCGAACGGTAACAGGGAGCTTGCTCCGCTGACGAGTGGCGAACGGGTGAGTAATATATCGGAACGTACCCAAGAGTGGGGGATAACGTAGCGAAAGTTACGCTAATACCGCATACGATCCAAGGATGAAAGCAGGGGACCGCAAGGCCTTGTGCTCCTGGAGCGGCCGATATCTGATTAGCTAGTTGGTAGGGTAAAGGCCTACCAAGGCATCGATCAGTAGCTGGTCTGAGAGGACGACCAGCCACACTGGAACTGAGACACGGTCCAGACTCCTACGGGAGGCAGCAGTGGGGAATTTTGGACAATGGGCGCAAGCCTGATCCAGCAATGCCGCGTGAGTGAAGAAGGCCTTCGGGTTGTAAAGCTCTTTTGTCAGGGAAGAAACGGTTTCGGCTAATATCCGGAGCTAATGACGGTACCTGAAGAATAAGCACCGGCTAACTACGTGCCAGCAGCCGCGGTAATACGTAGGGTGCAAGCGTTAATCGGAATTACTGGGCGTAAAGCGTGCGCAGGCGGTTTTGTAAGTCTGTCGTGAAATCCCCGGGCTCAACCTGGGAATGGCGATGGAGACTGCAAGGCTAGAATCTGGCAGAGGGGGGTAGAATTCCACGTGTAGCAGTGAAATGCGTAGAGATGTGGAGGAACACCGATGGCGAAGGCAGCCCCCTGGGTCAAGATTGACGCTCATGCACGAAAGCGTGGGGAGCAAACAGGATTAGATACCCTGGTAGTCCACGCCCTAAACGATGTCTACTAGTTGTCGGGTCTTAATTGACTTGGTAACGCAGCTAACGCGTGAAGTAGACCGCCTGGGGAGTACGGTCGCAAGATTAAAACTCAAAGGAATTGACGGGGACCCGCACAAGCGGTGGATGATGTGGATTAATTCGATGCAACGCGAAAAACCTTACCTACCCTTGACATGGAAGGAATCCCCGAGAGATCGGGGAGTGCCCGAAAGGGAACCTTCACACAGGTGCTGCATGGCTGTCGTCAGCTCGTGTCGTGAGATGTTGGGTTAAGTCCCGCAACGAGCGCAACCCTTGTCATTAGTTGCTACGAAAGGGCACTCTAATGAGACTGCCGGTGACAAACCGGAGGAAGGTGGGGATGACGTCAAGTCCTCATGGCCCTTATGGGTAGGGCTTCACACGTCATACAATGGTACATACAGAGGGCCGCCAACCCGCGAGGGGGAGCTAATCCCAGAAAGTGTATCGTAGTCCGGATTGTAGTCTGCAACTCGACTGCATGAAGTTGGAATCGCTAGTAATCGCGGATCAGCATGTCGCGGTGAATACGTTCCCGGGTCTTGTACACACCGCCCGTCACACCATGGGAGCGGGTTTTACCAGAAGTAGGTAGCTTAACCGCAAGGAGGGCGCTTACCACGGTAGGATTCGTGACTGGGGTGAAGTCGTAACAAGGTAGCCGTATCGGAAGGTGCGGCTGGATCACCTCCTTTCTAGAGTAGGCACCACGCCAAGCGCTCACACTTATCGATTGTTCCGTTCTTTAACAATTTGGAAGAAGTAAAGATTTATTGAATATCGCAAGATATTCAGGGTAGTAGATAAATCATCAAACACAGTAGTAAATGCTTGATACCGATAGCCGTCAAGGTTATAGGGACAAGTGAATAAGTGCACATGGTGGATGCCTTGGCGATTACAGGCGATGAAGGACGTAGAAGTCTGCGATAAGCCTCGGGGAGCTGACAAACAAGCTTTGATCCGAGGATTTCCGAATGGGGAAACCCGGCCTTATAGGTCATTGCATGCTGAATACATAGGCATGCAAAGCGAACGCGGCGAACTGAAACATCTAAGTAGCTGCAGGAAAATAAATCAACCGAGATTCCCAAAGTAGTGGCGAGCGAAATGGGATGAGCCTGCATGATTTAGCATGACGCATAGTGGAACGCCCTGGAAATGGCGGCCATAGCGGGTGATAGCCCCGTACACGAAATGCGACGTGTGGAACTAAGTATGCGACAAGTAGGGCGGGACACGAGAAATCCTGTCTGAAGATGGGGGGACCATCCTCCAAGGCTAAATACTCGTAATCGACCGATAGTGAACCAGTACCGTGAGGGAAAGGCGAAAAGAACCCCGGGAGGGGAGTGAAATAGATCCTGAAACCGTGTGCATACAAACAGTAGGAGCGGACTTGTTCCGTGACTGCGTACCTTTTGTATAATGGGTCAGCGACTTACATTCAGTGGCAAGGTTAACCAGATTGGGGAGCCGTAGAGAAATCGAGTCCGAACAGGGCGCCAGTCGCTGGGTGTAGACCCGAAACCAAGTGATCTACCCATGGCCAGGTTGAAGGTGCGGTAACACGCACTGGAGGACCGAACCCACTAATGTTGAAAAATTAGGGGATGAGCTGTGGGTAGGGGTGAAAGGCTAAACAAACTTGGAAATAGCTGGTTCTCTCCGAAAACTATTTAGGTAGTGCCTCAAGTATCACCATCGGGGGTAGAGCACTGTTATGGCTAGGGGGTCATCGCGACTTACCAAACCATTGCAAACTCCGAATACCGATGAGTGCGAGCTTGGGAGACAGACGTCGGGTGCTAACGTCCGGCGTCAAGAGGGAAACAACCCAGACCGCCAGCTAAGGTCCCAAAGATTGGCTAAGTGGAAAACGAAGTGGGAAGGCTAAAACAGTCAGGATGTTGGCTTAGAAGCAGCCATCATTTAAAGAAAGCGTAATAGCTCACTGATCGAGTCGTCCTGCGCGGAAGATGTAACGGGGCTAAGCCAGTCACCGAAGCTGCGGATATGCGTAAGCATATGGTAGGAGAGCGTTCTGTAAGCCTGCGAAGGTGTCTTGTAAAGGATGCTGGAGGTATCAGAAGTGCGAATGCTGACATGAGTAGCGATAATGGGGGTGAAAAGCCCCCACGCCGTAAGCCCAAGGTTTCCTGTTCAACGTTCATCGGAGCAGGGTGAGTCGGCCCCTAAGGCGAGGCAGAGATGCGTAGCTGATGGGAAGCAGGTTAATATTCCTGCACCGTCGTATGATGCGATGGGGGGACGGATCGCGGAAGGTTGTCTGACTGTTGGAATAGTCAGTTTCTGCTTCATAGAAGGCACTTAGGCAAATCCGGGTGCGCAATTCAAGGGAGCGGGACGAGCGGACTTGTTCGCGTAGCAATCGGAAGTGGTTCCAAGAAAAGCCTCTAAGCTTCAGTCATACGAGACCGTACCGCAAACCGACACAGGTGGGCGAGATGAGTATTCTAAGGCGCTTGAGAGAACTCGGGAGAAGGAACTCGGCAAATTGGTACCGTAACTTCGGGAAAAGGTACGCCCCGGTAGCTTGGCTGATTTACTTCAGTAGGGCGAAAGGGTTGCAATAAACTGGTGGCTGCGACTGTTTAATAAAAACACAGCACTCTGCAAACACGAAAGTGGACGTATAGGGTGTGACGCCTGCCCGGTGCTGGAAGATTAAATGATGGGGTGCAAGCTCTTGATTGAAGTCCCAGTAAACGGCGGCCGTAACTATAACGGTCCTAAGGTAGCGAAATTCCTTGTCGGGTAAGTTCCGACCTGCACGAATGGCGTAACGATGGCCACACTGTCTCCTCCCGAGACTCAGCGAAGTTGAAGTGTTTGTGATGATGCAATCTACCCGCGGCTAGACGGAAAGACCCCATGAACCTTTACTGTAGCTTTGCATTGGACTTTGAACCAATCTGTGTAGGATAGGTGGGAGGCTTTGAAGCGGGGACGCCAGTTCTCGTGGAGCCAACCTTGAAATACCACCCTGGTTTGTTTGAGGTTCTAACCTTGGTCCGTGATCCGGATCGGGGACAGTGCATGGTAGGCAGTTTGACTGGGGCGGTCTCCTCCTAAAGTGTAACGGAGGAGTTCGAAGGTACGCTAGGTACGGTCGGACATCGTGCTAATAGTGCAATGGCATAAGCGTGCTTAACTGCGAGACCGACAAGTCGAGCAGGTACGAAAGTAGGACATAGTGATCCGGTGGTTCTGTATGGAAGGGCCATCGCTCAACGGATAAAAGGTACTCTGGGGATAACAGGCTGATTCCTCCCAAGAGTTCATATCGACGGGGGAGTTTGGCACCTCGATGTCGGCTCATCACATCCTGGGGCTGTAGCCGGTCCCAAGGGTATGGCTGTTCGCCATTTAAAGTGGTACGTGAGCTGGGTTTAAAACGTCGTGAGACAGTTTGGTCCCTATCTGCCGTGGGCGTTGGAAATTTGAAGGGGGCTGCTCCTAGTACGAGAGGACCGGAGTGGACGAACCTCTGGTGTACCGGTTGTCACGCCAGTGGCATTGCCGGGTAGCTAAGTTCGGAAGAGATAACCGCTGAAAGCATCTAAGCGGGAAACTTGCCTTGAGATGAGATTTCCCGGAGCTTTAAGCTCCTTGAAGGGTCGTTCGAGACCAGGACGTTGATAGGCTGGGTGTGGAAGTGCAGTAATGCATTAAGCTAACCAGTACTAATTGCCCGTAAGGCTTGTCCCTATAACCTTGACGGTTATATCGCATTTGCCTGTGTTTGAATTACTACCCAATTTACTTCTTCCAGATTGCAGCTGCGTGCCATAGCACGCAGCGTACAAGTCAAAGCCTGATGACCATAGCAAATCGGTCCCACCCCTTCCCATCCCGAACAGGACCGTGAAACGATTTTGCGCCGATGATAGTGCTGCAACCAGTGTGAAAGTAGGTTATCGTCAGGCTAGTTATAAAGAAAAAGCCCACCAAGTGATCTTGGTGGGCTTTTTTGCGTTCTGCACAAAAAAACAACTTTTGATCTTTTGTTATCTGATAAGATTTTGATAATTATCAA
Organism: Pseudoduganella sp. UC29_71; assembly: GCF_042693265.1. NCBI lineage: Bacteria > Pseudomonadati > Pseudomonadota > Betaproteobacteria > Burkholderiales > Oxalobacteraceae > Pseudoduganella > Pseudoduganella sp. UC29_71. Next base: position 970,025 of record NZ_CP170549.1, read on the forward strand.
TAAACAAAGGAATTTACATGCGAACACAGGCTCTCTTTGGGCTGCTGGTAGCGGCCGTGATGACGACGGGCGAGGCGGCGGAGTCGTTCCGCAGCGAGGTGACGCGCACCAGTTACGGTGTGGTGCACGTCAAGGCGGCCGACTTCCGCAGCCTGGGCTACGGTCTGGCGCATGCCTACGCTGAAGACAATATTTGTATGCTGGCCGACACGCTGCTGACCGTGCGCGGCGAGCGTTCGCGCTATTTCGGCCCGGACGAGAAGGCGACCAAACCGAAGAACGGCGAATACGGCGCCGCGCTGGAATACGTGGACCTGCGCAACGAGGACAGCGACTTCTTCTTCAAGGGCTATCTCGATCCCGATCAGTTGCGCGCCGGGTACGCGGCCAGCACGCAGGAAGTGCGCGATGTGCTGGCCGGCTATGTGGCCGGGTACAACCGCTACCTGCGCGACCACGGCGCCGGCCTGCCAGCCGCCTGCAAGGGCGCGGCCTGGGTCAAGCCCATGAGTTTGGATGACATGTATTTGCTGATCGCGGAAAAGGCGCTGCACGCCACCGGCGAAGTATTCGCCGCCGCCATCGTTGGCGCCGCGCGCGAGCCGTCCGCCGCCGTGGCTATGGCGAAGAGCCTCGCGCCCGCCGTGCGCAAGATTCCGATGGGCATGCCTGCTGGCTTGGGCAGCAATGGCCTGGCCGTGGGCAAGGCGGCCAGCGCAAACGGGCGCGGCATCCTGCTCGGTAATCCCCATTATCCGTGGACCAGCGCCGACCGTTTCTACCAGGTCCACCTGACCGTCCCCGGCAAGTACGACGCCATGGGCGCCAGCCTGGGCGGCATGCCTGCCGTAGTCATCGGCTTCAACAAGGATCTGGCCTGGACCCACACGGTCACCAAGGCGGTGCACTTCACCACCTTCAAGCTCGACCTGGACCCGGCCGATCCGACCGGCACCACGTACTTCTATGACGGCGCACCCGTGAAAATGACGTCGCGGACCGTGTCGGTCGACAGCCTGCAAGCGGACGGCACGCTGGCGTCGAAACAGAAGACCTTTTACTTCAGCAAGCAGGGCGCGGTGATCGTCATGCCGGACGCGGGCGTGGACTGGACCGCGTCGAGCGCCTTTGTGCTCGGCGACGCCAACCGCGGTAATACGCGGCTGGTGCAGCAATGGCTGGCCATGGGCAAGTCCGCCAATGTGGCGGCGCTGAAAGGCAGCCTGACCGCGATTGCCGGCCTGCCGTGGGTGAACACCATCGCGGCTGACCGCGATGGCAATACTTTGTACATGGACGGCAGCGCCGTGCCGAACATGGGCACCGACAAATTCCTGTCGGACTGCCTGATACTGCCTGAACTAGTGGGCTTCGACGGTTCGCGCAGCGAGTGCGCATGGGGCCAGGACCCGGACACGCCGGCCGGCATTTTCGGCGGCGCCAATATGCCGGCGCAGGAGCGGCAAGACTACGTGGCCAACTCGAACGACGCTTACTGGCTCAGCAATGCGCGCGAATTCCTGACCGGCCCTGCGCCGTACGGCTACTCGCCGATGTACGGCTCCACCGGGGTGGAGCAGACGCTACGTACCCGCATCGGCTTCAAGCAGCTGGAGTCCGCGCTGTCGGAGGAGCGTTTCCTGGATACCGACGACCTGCAGCGCCTGATGTTTGCCAACCGTGTGCATGCGGCCGAGCTGATCCTGCCCGAATTGCTGCCGGCCTGCCTGGCGTCGAATGACCGGCAACTGCTGCTGGCTTGCGCCGTGCTGCTGATTTGGGACCGCAAGGCGGACCTGGATAGCCGGGGCGCCGTGCTGTTCCGCGAGTTCTGGAATATAGCTGCCGCCATCCCTGACAAGTGGAAAGTGCCGTTCGATGCGGCGGACCCGGTCAATACGCCGCGCGGGCTGGCGCCGGCCGCCAAGCCGGCCATGCTGGACGCCTTGCGCGCCGCGGTCGCCAAACTGGACGCGCAGCGCGTGCCGCTGTATGGCCGTCTTGGGGATTACCAGAACGAAGTGCGCAACGGCAAGCGCTATCCGCTGCATGGTGCCATTGGCGACATCGACGGTTCCTACAATTCCATCAATATGGTGGGCGATCTCGGGCCGGCCGGCTACACCAACGTCAGCTGGGGTACCAGCTACATCCAGGTGGTGGGTTTTGACCAGGCGGGGCCGGTGGCCAAGGGCTTGCTGGTGTACGGCCAGTCGGTGGACCCGAAGTCCACGCACTATGCGGACCAGTTGCCGCTGTATGCGCGCAAGACGCTGTTCAAGCTGCCCTTCACGGACGCGCAGATCCGCTCCGACGTGGGCTACCAGTACAAAGTACTGACGGGAAATTAGTCCTTGCGGTGCCGCACTATGGCGGCTATAATCCTGTCCCCGCGCTGCTGAACACCGCAGCGCAGGATGGAAGAGAAAAATCAGGGCTTGACGGATTAAACGAAAGGCCCCATAATCTTCCTTCTCTGCTGCTGAACAAAACGCTTCAGCAACAACGCAGAATTCTTTAAAAATTTACAATCGATAAGTGTGGGCGTTTGATGATGAGGCCCGCAGCGCAAGCTGTGAAACTCAAATTATTAAACGCTCAACGAAAAACAAACGTGACCATCGAAAGATGGAATCGTCAGTTATTTTGAAGAGCGACCAAGTCAGCAATGACTTTAAACAGAGATTGAACTGAAGAGTTTGATCCTGGCTCAGATTGAACGCTGGCGGCATGCTTTACACATGCAAGTCGAACGGTAGCAGGGAGCTTGCTCCGCTGACGAGTGGCGAACGGGTGAGTAATATATCGGAACGTACCCAAGAGTGGGGGATAACGTAGCGAAAGTTACGCTAATACCGCATACGATCCAAGGATGAAAGCAGGGGACCGCAAGGCCTTGTGCTCCTGGAGCGGCCGATATCTGATTAGCTAGTTGGTAGGGTAAAGGCCTACCAAGGCATCGATCAGTAGCTGGTCTGAGAGGACGACCAGCCACACTGGAACTGAGACACGGTCCAGACTCCTACGGGAGGCAGCAGTGGGGAATTTTGGACAATGGGCGCAAGCCTGATCCAGCAATGCCGCGTGAGTGAAGAAGGCCTTCGGGTTGTAAAGCTCTTTTGTCAGGGAAGAAACGGTTTCGGCTAATATCCGGAGCTAATGACGGTACCTGAAGAATAAGCACCGGCTAACTACGTGCCAGCAGCCGCGGTAATACGTAGGGTGCAAGCGTTAATCGGAATTACTGGGCGTAAAGCGTGCGCAGGCGGTTTTGTAAGTCTGTCGTGAAATCCCCGGGCTCAACCTGGGAATGGCGATGGAGACTGCAAGGCTAGAATCTGGCAGAGGGGGGTAGAATTCCACGTGTAGCAGTGAAATGCGTAGAGATGTGGAGGAACACCGATGGCGAAGGCAGCCCCCTGGGTCAAGATTGACGCTCATGCACGAAAGCGTGGGGAGCAAACAGGATTAGATACCCTGGTAGTCCACGCCCTAAACGATGTCTACTAGTTGTCGGGTCTTAATTGACTTGGTAACGCAGCTAACGCGTGAAGTAGACCGCCTGGGGAGTACGGTCGCAAGATTAAAACTCAAAGGAATTGACGGGGACCCGCACAAGCGGTGGATGATGTGGATTAATTCGATGCAACGCGAAAAACCTTACCTACCCTTGACATGGAAGGAATCCCCGAGAGATCGGGGAGTGCCCGAAAGGGAACCTTCACACAGGTGCTGCATGGCTGTCGTCAGCTCGTGTCGTGAGATGTTGGGTTAAGTCCCGCAACGAGCGCAACCCTTGTCATTAGTTGCTACGAAAGGGCACTCTAATGAGACTGCCGGTGACAAACCGGAGGAAGGTGGGGATGACGTCAAGTCCTCATGGCCCTTATGGGTAGGGCTTCACACGTCATACAATGGTACATACAGAGGGCCGCCAACCCGCGAGGGGGAGCTAATCCCAGAAAGTGTATCGTAGTCCGGATTGTAGTCTGCAACTCGACTGCATGAAGTTGGAATCGCTAGTAATCGCGGATCAGCATGTCGCGGTGAATACGTTCCCGGGTCTTGTACACACCGCCCGTCACACCATGGGAGCGGGTTTTACCAGAAGTAGGTAGCTTAACCGCAAGGAGGGCGCTTACCACGGTAGGATTCGTGACTGGGGTGAAGTCGTAACAAGGTAGCCGTATCGGAAGGTGCGGCTGGATCACCTCCTTTCTAGAGTAGGCACCACGCCAAGCGCTCACACTTATCGATTGTTTCGTTCTTTAACAATTTGGAAGAAGTAAAGATTTATTATTTTCGTTTGATCGCAAGATTGAACGAGGGTAGTGATTGTATGTATCAACAAACGCAACAACGTAGTACTTCTTGCTTTATAGCGGTTCTTTGTTAGTCGCAAGGAATCAATGTTATAGGGACAAGTGAATAAGTGCACATGGTGGATGCCTTGGCGATTACAGGCGATGAAGGACGTAGAAGTCTGCGATAAGCCTCGGGGAGCTGACAAACGAGCTTTGATCCGAGGATTTCCGAATGGGGAAACCCGGCCTTATAGGTCATTGCATGCTGAATACATAGGCATGCAAAGCGAACGCGGCGAACTGAAACATCTAAGTAGCTGCAGGAAAATAAATCAACCGAGATTCCCAAAGTAGTGGCGAGCGAAATGGGATGAGCCTGCATGATTTAGCATGACGCATAGTGGAACGCCCTGGAAATGGCGGCCATAGCGGGTGATAGCCCCGTACACGAAATGCGACGTGTGGAACTAAGTATGCGACAAGTAGGGCGGGGACACGAGAAATCCTGTCTGAAGATGGGGGGACCATCCTCCAAGGCTAAATACTCGTAATCGACCGATAGTGAACCAGTACCGTGAGGGAAAGGCGAAAAGAACCCCGGGAGGGGAGTGAAATAGATCCTGAAACCGTGTGCATACAAACAGTAGGAGCGGACTTGTTCCGTGACTGCGTACCTTTTGTATAATGGGTCAGCGACTTACATTCAGTGGCAAGGTTAACCAGATTGGGGAGCCGTAGAGAAATCGAGTCCGAACAGGGCGCCAGTCGCTGGGTGTAGACCCGAAACCAAGTGATCTACCCATGGCCAGGTTGAAGGTGCGGTAACACGCACTGGAGGACCGAACCCACTAATGTTGAAAAATTAGGGGATGAGCTGTGGGTAGGGGTGAAAGGCTAAACAAACTTGGAAATAGCTGGTTCTCTCCGAAAACTATTTAGGTAGTGCCTCAAGTATCACCATCGGGGGTAGAGCACTGTTATGGCTAGGGGGTCATCGCGACTTACCAAACCATTGCAAACTCCGAATACCGATGAGTGCGAGCTTGGGAGACAGACGTCGGGTGCTAACGTCCGGCGTCAAGAGGGAAACAACCCAGACCGCCAGCTAAGGTCCCAAAGATTGGCTAAGTGGAAAACGAAGTGGGAAGGCTAAAACAGTCAGGATGTTGGCTTAGAAGCAGCCATCATTTAAAGAAAGCGTAATAGCTCACTGATCGAGTCGTCCTGCGCGGAAGATGTAACGGGGCTAAGCCAGTCACCGAAGCTGCGGATATCCGCAAGGATATGGTAGGAGAGCGTTCTGTAAGCCTGCGAAGGTGTCTTGTAAAGGATGCTGGAGGTATCAGAAGTGCGAATGCTGACATGAGTAGCGATAATGGGGGTGAAAAGCCCCCACGCCGTAAGCCCAAGGTTTCCTGTTCAACGTTCATCGGAGCAGGGTGAGTCGGCCCCTAAGGCGAGGCAGAGATGCGTAGCTGATGGGAAGCAGGTTAATATTCCTGCACCGTCGTATGATGCGATGGGGGGACGGATCGCGGAAGGTTGTCTGACTGTTGGAATAGTCAGTTTCTGCTTCATAGAAGGTGCTTAGGCAAATCCGGGCACGTAATTCAAGGGAGCGGGACGAGCGGACTTGTCCGCGTAGCAATCGGAAGTGGTTCCAAGAAAAGCCTCTAAGCTTCAGTCATACGAGACCGTACCGCAAACCGACACAGGTGGGCGAGATGAGTATTCTAAGGCGCTTGAGAGAACTCGGGAGAAGGAACTCGGCAAATTGGTACCGTAACTTCGGGAAAAGGTACGCCCCGGTAGCTTGGCTGATTTACTTCAGTAGGGCGAAAGGGTTGCAATAAACTGGTGGCTGCGACTGTTTAATAAAAACACAGCACTCTGCAAACACGAAAGTGGACGTATAGGGTGTGACGCCTGCCCGGTGCTGGAAGATTAAATGATGGGGTGCAAGCTCTTGATTGAAGTCCCAGTAAACGGCGGCCGTAACTATAACGGTCCTAAGGTAGCGAAATTCCTTGTCGGGTAAGTTCCGACCTGCACGAATGGCGTAACGATGGCCACACTGTCTCCTCCCGAGACTCAGCGAAGTTGAAGTGTTTGTGATGATGCAATCTACCCGCGGCTAGACGGAAAGACCCCATGAACCTTTACTGTAGCTTTGCATTGGACTTTGAACCAATCTGTGTAGGATAGGTGGGAGGCTTTGAAGCGGGGACGCCAGTTCTCGTGGAGCCAACCTTGAAATACCACCCTGGTTTGTTTGAGGTTCTAACCTTGGTCCGTGATCCGGATCGGGGACAGTGCATGGTAGGCAGTTTGACTGGGGCGGTCTCCTCCTAAAGTGTAACGGAGGAGTTCGAAGGTACGCTAGGTACGGTCGGACATCGTGCTAATAGTGCAATGGCATAAGCGTGCTTAACTGCGAGACCGACAAGTCGAGCAGGTACGAAAGTAGGACATAGTGATCCGGTGGTTCTGTATGGAAGGGCCATCGCTCAACGGATAAAAGGTACTCTGGGGATAACAGGCTGATTCCTCCCAAGAGTTCATATCGACGGGGGAGTTTGGCACCTCGATGTCGGCTCATCACATCCTGGGGCTGTAGCCGGTCCCAAGGGTATGGCTGTTCGCCATTTAAAGTGGTACGTGAGCTGGGTTTAAAACGTCGTGAGACAGTTTGGTCCCTATCTGCCGTGGGCGTTGGAAATTTGAAGGGGGCTGCTCCTAGTACGAGAGGACCGGAGTGGACGAACCTCTGGTGTACCGGTTGTCACGCCAGTGGCATTGCCGGGTAGCTAAGTTCGGAAGAGATAACCGCTGAAAGCATCTAAGCGGGAAACTTGCCTTGAGATGAGATTTCCCGGAGCTTTAAGCTCCTTGAAGGGTCGTTCGAGACCAGGACGTTGATAGGCTGGGTGTGGAAGTGCAGTAATGCATTAAGCTAACCAGTACTAATTGCCCGTAAGGCTTGTCCCTATAACATTGATAAGTTGTAGGCGAGAAGTGCGCATGTTGTGCGTAGTTGATACGCAATCGCTACTAATAAATCTGAATTCTTCCAAATTTTGCTGTTGCGGCGCCCAAGCGCCGCAAAGCTGACAAGTCAAAGCCTGATGACCATAGCAAATCGGTCCCACCCCTTCCCATCCCGAACAGGACCGTGAAACGATTTTGCGCCGATGATAGTGCTGCAACCAGTGTGAAAGTAGGTTATCGTCAGGCTAGTTATATAGAAAACCCCCGTTGGCGAAAGCTGGCGGGGGTTTTTGCTTTTTTCCGCTAAACCTTGCGGGCTTACTTGGCGATCAGCACCAGTGCGCCGCGCCCACATAGGCCGTAGGACGTGTTTTCACCGCCGATCACGTCTTCGCTGCCGGGCGCACGCACCTGCGTGGCGCCTTCGGCCCAGCCGCAGGTATCCGTCACCCGGTACCAGGTCTTGCCCGTGCCCGGCCACGGCAGCACGAAGTTGACCTGCGCGCTCCATGCGTTGTACGCCACGTAGATGGCCGACGCGCTGTCGCCGAACTCGCTGCCGTCGATGCGCCAGGCTATGGCGTGGTTGGCGGTGTCGTTGAAGTAGCTGGCGTCCGCCACCTGGCCGTTGGGCTTGAACCAGCGCAGCTGTTCCATCACGTTGCCGTTGTTGTCCGCGCTCGAATAGAAATTTGCCGGGCGCAGCGCCGGATGGGCTTTGCGGAAGGCGATCATGCCCTTGCTGAAGTTCTGGAAGTTGCTCTGGTCCGTGGTCCAGCTCCAGCCCTGCCAGTTGGCGCTCGAATCGAGGTTGTAGGGGTTGTTGTTGCAGTTGATGCTGCGCAGCGCCTCGTCACCGCCCACCATCATCGGCACCCCGCCGGACAGCATCATCAGTGCCAAGCCGTTGCGCGCCGCCTTGCGCTGATCGGACGCGATGCCGCCCTGGTCCCAGCTGTTGTTATTGTCCTCGCCGCCATCGCTCGCGCCGTAGGGCCAGGCCTGGGTGTTGTTCTTGCTGTTGCAGCTGTACAGGTCCTTCAGCGTAAAGCCGTCGTGCGCGGTGATGAAGTTGACGGAATTCCACGGTTTGCGGCCGTCATCGCCATACAGGTCGCTGGAGCCGGCGAAGCGGGTGGCCATGGTGCCGGTGGTGACGTCTACCGAGCCGAGCTTGTTCTGGCTTTGGCGGAGCACGTCGCGGTACAGGCCGTTCCATTCGGACCAGCCGGCCGGGAAGCCACCGACCTGGTAGGAGTTGCCGCCGATGGCCCAGGGTTCGGCGATCAGGTCGACGCCGCTGCCGCCTGCAGCTGGACGCGGCGGCAATTCGGTCACGATGCGGTTCAGTGCGTTGCCGCTGTCGGTCTTCAGGAAGTTGTAGCAGCCGTGCTCGCAGGTGTTGCCCAGCACGGAAGCGAGGTCGAAGCGGTAGCCGTCCACGCCCAGCGTGTCGCGCCAGTAAGCCAGGGAATCGACGATCAGGTTTTGCGCAATGGTGTTGCGGGTGTTGTAGTTGCCGCCTACGCCGGTGTTGTCCCACGATGATTGCATATCGCTGGTGAGCGAGTAGTAGGTGGGATTGTCCAGGCCGCGCATGCTTTGCACGTTGTAGGTGCCGGTGTCGCCCGCGTTCCATGCGCCGCCTTCGCCGGTGTGGTTGTAGACCACGTCGATCAGCACCTTGATGCCTTGGTCGTGGAAGGCTTTCACCATCTCCTTGAACTCGCGCGTGGGGCCGCCAGGCGTCTTGTCGGCGGCATAGCGGCGGTCGGGCGCGAAATAGTTCAGCGTCATGTAGCCCCAGTAGTTGTCGCCGGTGGTGCTGGCGGCGTCGACGTCGTTGGTGTCGTTCTGGGTTTCCTGCACCGGCAGGAACTCGATGGCGGTGATGCCCAGGCTGGCCAGGTAGGCCGCTTTCAGGCCCGCGCCTTTATAGGTGCCGCGGTAGGCCGACGCGATGCCGGTATCGTTCATGGTCAGGCCCCGTACATGGGCTTCGTAGACGATGTCGTCCTTTAGCGCGCGGGTGGGCTTGGTGCCGATGGACTGCGTGTCGCCGGCCAGCACCATGCCTTTCGGCGCCGAGGCGCCGCTGTCCACGTTGCGGTACAGTGCGCCGCTGGCGTAGATGGTGCCGTTGGTCATGCTGGGCGTGGTCGGATCGTGGCTCAGCTCGCGCGCGTACGGGTCGCTCAGCAACTTGTTCGGGTTGAAACGGTTGCCGGCGGCGTCCACGTCGCTGATGAAGCCGGTGGCCGAGCCCTTGGTCCAGGCCGCGTTGTAAGGCCAGTTCGGTCCCCAGGCCCGGTAGCCGTAGTAGACGGTGCCGGTGATGCCGTAGCCGGCCAGCGCGGTGGCAGTGACGTTGGCGCTCCAGATATCGCCGCTGCCCTTGGTCAGCACCAGGCGCGCCTTCTCCTGGGTCCCGGTGGCGGTGCTGTACAGGTAGAGCTCGATGCGCGTGGCGCGGCTGGAATAGAGGCGGAAGTTGATGCTGGTTTTCCCGGCATCATAGGCGGCGCCGAGCTGGCTGGCGTTGATGGCGGCGCAGGCCGGGGCCGGGACGGCGGCGGCCAGGGCGGAAAACGCAAGCGCGGCCAGGGCGGCGCTTGTGGTGCGGCGTAGTGTCATAAAGTCTCCGTTGTTTTTAATGTGTACTTTTACTACTGTGCGGCTGTAAAAATGTACGCCCGTATACTGGAACCGTCAACGACAGTCTAAAACTGTGTTGTAGTTCAATTACATCCAACGTGGAAGTTAGAATAGCTGCATGCGCCTGCTCATCATCGAAGACAATCCCGACATTGTCGCCAATCTCTACGAATTTTTTGAACCGAAGGGCTATGTGCTCGATTCGGCCGTCAACGGCTACGCCGGCCTGGGCCTGGCCAGCCAGCACCAGTACGACGCGGTGGTGCTGGACGTGATGCTGCCCGGCCTGAACGGCGTGGAGTTGTGCCAGAAGCTGCGCAGCGAACTGAACGATGCCACGCCGGTGCTGATGCTGACCGCGCGCGACACGCTGGCCGACAAGGTGGCCGGCTTCGACGCCGGCGCCGACGATTACCTGGTCAAACCGTTCTCGCTGGTGGAGCTGGAAGTGCGCCTGAAGGCGCTGGTGCGGCGCGCCAAGGGCGGCCATGGGGCGTCGTCGGTGCTGCGGGTGGGCGAGCTGAGCTTCGACACCAGCACCTATACCGCCACGCGCGCCGGCCGGCCGCTGGTCCTGACCAAGACTGGCTATGTGCTGCTGCGCTGCCTGATGCGCGAGGCGCCGCGCCTGGTGCCGCGCGAAACGTTGGAGCAGGAAGTATGGGGCGAGGACCGCCCCGACAGCGACGCCCTGCGTACCCATTTGCATGCGCTGCGGCAGGCACTGGACAAGCCCTTTTCCTTCTCCATGCTGCGCACCGTGCCCGGCATCGGTTATAAACTGGTGAGCCACGATGACGGTGTCTAATTCCCTGCGGCGGCATATCGTCGTCGCATACACCTTGTATTCCTTCGGCTTTGTACTGTTCTTCGCGCTGATCGCCGCCTTTGCGGTGGAAGGCATCGAGAAGCACCTGGTCGACAACCGGCTGCGCGAAGTGGCGGCGTGGGCCGCGCCGCGCCAGGCCGGCAACTTGCCGGTGGAGATGCCGGCCGGGCTCAGCTTCCATCGCGATGCCGATATCCCGCTATCGCTGCGCGGCCTGCCGCCCGGCGTGCAGGAGAAGACCGTGGACGGCGTCGGCCTGCACATCCTGGCCGGGCACGATGCGATGGGCGACTACGTGGCGGTGGACCATGAAAGCGACTACGAAAAAGTCGAACTGGTGGTGTATTCGGTATTCGCGATCGGTTTTCTCGGCTTCCTTCTGTTTTCCTACTTCCTGGGCGGCTACGTGGCGCGCAGGCTGGTCGCGCCCATCATGGACATGGCCGAGGCGGTGCGGGCCGATAGTCCCAACCTGCCGCTGCAGGAGCGCGAGGACGAGCTGGGCGTGCTGGCGCGCGCCTTCGCCGCCCATACCGCGCAGCTGCGCGACGTGCTTGAGCGCGAACGTTTCTTCACCGGCGACGTCAGCCACGAATTGCGCAGCCCGCTGACCGTCATCATGGGCGCGGCCGAAGTGATCATGGCGCACGGCGAGGGCAGCGCCGGCTATGCGCAGGCGGCGCGCATCTACCGCGCCGCGCAGGAGGCGGCCGAGTGCGTGACGGTATTGCTGCTGCTGGCGCGCGCGCCGCAGCTGGACGAGCAGGCGCAGGTCGACATCGGCCAGGTGGCGCGCGGCGAAACGGAGCGCTACCAGCACCTGGTGGCGGCGCGGCCCGTGCAGCTGCTGTTCGACGCCGGCGCCGACGGCGCCAGCTTCGCCGTACGCGCCCCGCGCGAGCTGTGCATCAGCGCCATCGGCAACCTGGTGCGCAACGCCTGCCAGTACACCGACAGCGGCACGGTCACCGTGCGCATGGGGCCGCGCTGCGTCAGCGTGGAGGACACCGGCCCGGGCCTGCCGGCCGCCGTGCGCGCGGCGCTGCAAGGGCAGGGCGGAATACCAGCGGGCGGGGGCAGCGGCTCGGCCGGCACCGGCCTGGGCCTGGCGCTGGTGCGCCGCATCTGCGGCTATCTGGGTGCTAGCCTGGCACTCGAAGACCGACCCGGCGGCGGCAGCATTTTTATAATCCGCTTCGCTGAAGTTGGGGCCGATTAGGGTGCGTTAACGCTTTCCTAACGCGCGGTTGACGCGGCCTTGACCGGCTGCTGGCTATAGTGGCATCGTATGAAAGCCATTGCAGCCTGGAAAACCTTGTGACCGTCAAATTTGCTCCGCGCCTGAGCGCGCCCCTGTTCACCCTGGCTGCGTCCGTTTTTCTGGTGGCCGCCTACAACTACAGCTTCTGGCAACGCTTCCTGTTTGCTACCGGGGGCTTCAGCCTGGGCAACTTGCCGCTGCTGGCCGCCACCTTCCTGCTACTGGTGCTGACCTTCAACGCTTGCCTGAGCCTGGTCAATTTCCGTTTCGTCATCAAGCCGGTCGTGATCGTGCTGCTGCTGGCCACCTCGGCGGCCACCTATTTCATGAACCAGTACGGCACGCAGATCGACAAGGCCATGATACAGAACGTGGTGGAAACGGACGTGCGCGAGGCCGGTGAACTGCTGAGCCTGAAGATGCTGCTGACCATAGGCTTGCTGGGTGTGCTGCCCGCCGTGCTGGTGGCGCGCACCAGGCTGACCTTCGCGCCGCGCGGCCGCCACTTGCTGACCAATGCCAGCATCGTGGCCGGTTCGCTGCTGCTGGCGGCCGGCATCCTGCTGCTGTTCTTCAAGAGCTACGCGCCGGCCGTGCGCGAGCACCGCGAGCTGCGCTTCCTGCTCACGCCCACCAACTACATCCAGGCCACCAACAGTTTCCTCAAGCAGAAATGGGCCAAGCCGCTGGTGGTGGCGCCGCTGGGACGCGACGCCGCCAAGGGCGTGACCTGGGCCGGCGAGCGGCACCGCACCGTCACCGTGCTGGTGGTGGGCGAGACCGCGCGCGCCATGAATTTTTCCCTCAACCAGTATGGGCGCAACACCAATCCGCTGCTGTCGCAGCAGCCGGGGCTGATCAATTTCAGCAATGTATCCTCATGCGGCACGGCCACCGCCGTGTCCGTGCCCTGCGTCTTCTCGGCGCTGGGCCGCGAGAACTATTCCGACACCCGTGCGCAAGGCCAGGAAGGCTTGCTGGACGTGCTCAAGCACGCCGGCTTCGACGTGCTGTGGCGCGACAATAATTCCGGCTGCAAGGGCACTTGCGCCCGCGTCGAATACGAGGACTGGTCCGAGCCGGTGGCGGGTGACCCGCTGTGCAACAGCGAGGAGTGCTATGACGAGAAGCTGCTGGAGCGCCTGCCCGAGCTGATCCGCGCGGCAAAGAACGACCTGGTCATCGTGCTGCACCAGAAGGGCAGCCACGGCCCGGCGTACTGGAAGCGCTACCCGGCCGCCTTCGCCAAGTTCGGTCCGGTGTGCGCCACCAACGAGCTGGAGAAATGCACCCAGGAGCAGATCGTGGCGGCCTACGACAACACCATCCTGTACACCGACTACTTCCTCGACCGCGTGATCAAGCTGCTGCAGCAGAGCAGCGTCGACGACAACGTGGACACCGGCATGATGTACTTCTCCGACCACGGCGAATCGCTGGGCGAGAAGAATATGTACCTGCACGGCGCGCCCTACATCATTTCGCCGCCCGAGCAGCGCCGTGTGCCGTTCATGCTGTGGTTCTCGGACCATTATGCCGAGCGCTTCAAGATCGACCGCCGCTGCCTGGCCGCGCGTTCCAGCCAGCCCTTTTCGCACGACAATGTGTTTCATTCGGTGCTGGGCATGCTGGACGTGAGCACGGCCGTCTATAACCCTGCACTGGACATGTTCAATGCCTGCACCCATGGATAGCGGACTGGTTAGCTGGCCTGCGCTGCGGCGGGCGGCATGGCTGCTGGCGGGCGCGGCGGCCGTGATCCTGCTGCTGGGCATGGGCAGCGTGGACCTGTTCCTCGCCGACCTGATGTTCGACTTCCATGTCCACGAGTTCCCCTGGGAGCACGCCTGGCTGACCGAGCGCTTCGGCCACGGCATCCTGAAAACCGCGCTGACGCTGCTGGGCGCGGTGCCGCTGGCGGCCTGCGCCTGGGACGGGCTGGCGCGGCGCCGGCAGGCGGGCGGCGGGCTGCCGGCCTGGTGGCGGCTGCGTGTGCGGCTGCTGTCGCTGTGCGTGGTCCTGATCCCACTCGTCACTTCCATGCTGAAACGCGCCAGCCGCTCGCATTGCCCGTGGGAGCTGGAGCGCTACGGCGGCTACCAACCGTACTACCGGCTGCTGGAGCACATGCCGCGCTGGGTCGAGGCGGGCCACTGCCTGCCCGGCGGCCATGCGTCCAGCGCGCTGTGGCTGGTGGGGCTGGCGGTGTTCTGGCTGCCGCACGACCCGCGCAAGGCGGCCGACGTGGCGCTGGCTGCGCTGGGTTTCGGCGCCGTCGTGGGCTGGATGCAACAGATGCGCGGCGCCCATTTCCTCACCCATACGCTGTGGTCCATGTGGATAGCGTGCGCGGCGTTGGCCGCGTTGCTGGCCGCGCACAAGGCGCTGCGCGCCGCCAGGACCGAAACCGCTGCCGCGAGGGCCTCCGCATAATACTGGGCAAGCCTGGGAGTTGAGTTGTATTATTCATCATGTCACTCAACGAAAAGGTATCCCATGTCAGCTGAAGCAAAAAAATTTCGCCTCGTAACCCGCAGCGACTTTGACGGCCTGGTATGCGCTGTGCTCCTGAAACACCTGGACATGATCGACGATATCCTGTTTGTCCACCCCAAGGACATGCAGGACGGGAAGATAGCGATCAGTGACAAGGACATCACGACCAATCTGCCCTACGTGGCGGGCGCGCACCTGGCATTCGACCACCACCTGTCGGAAACCATCCGCAACAGCGGCGAGCGCGGTAACCACATCATCCACCCGGAGGCGCCGTCTGCCGCGCGCGTCGTGTACGACTACTACGGCGGCCTGAAGGCTTTCCCGGCCTCGTGGGACGGCATGATGGCGGCGGTGGACAAGGGCGACTCGGCCCAGTTCAACCGCGAGGAAGTGCTCAATCCGCAAGGCTGGGATTTGCTGAATTTCCTGATGGACGCGCGCACCGGCCTGGGCCGCTTCCGCGAGTTCCGCATTTCGAACTACAACCTGATGATGGACCTGATCGACTACTGCAAGAACCATACGATCGAACAGATCATGGAACTGCCGGACGTGAAGGAGCGCAAGGAGCTGTACTTCGAGCACAGCGAGAAGTGCAAGGACCAGATCAAGCGCTGTTCCACCATCCATCAGAACCTGGTGGTGCTGGACTTGCGCGGCGAGGAAACCATCTACGCCGGCAACCGCTTCATCATCTACGCCATGTTCCCGGAGACGAATATCTCGATCCACGTGCTGTGGGGGCTGAAGAACCAGAACACGGTGTTTGCCACCGGGAAGTCGATCCTGAACCGGACCTCGAAGACCAATATTGGCGCGCTGATGCTGGAATACGGGGGCGGCGGGCACGAGAACGCCGGCACCTGCCAGGTGGACAATGAACGCGCGGACGAGGTGCTGGGCGCGCTGATCACGCGCATTACGCACGAGGGCTGAGTTCGGCGGGTTACGCTACGCTAACCCGCCCTACCAGAGGTCGGTACTGTAGGGCGGGTTAGCGCAGCGTAACCCGCCGCTGCATGCGGCCCCTGTTCAGCCTTCTTTTTCCGGCAGCGCGACCTGGTTGTCCACGCTGAACTGGTAGTCCTTGAACACATGCTCGGCGGTGAGCAGCTGGTAGCTGCCGTCCGCCTTCTTGTGCGTGGTGTCCTTCAGGCGGTAGGTGTAGTGGCCGCAGGTCCAGCAGTTGAAGTTGCGCATGTGGGTGCACAGGCAGGTCTTGTCCATCACCGAAATGCCCTTGTCGCTGCCGCCGTTGGCGACCACTTCGCGATTGTAGGAGTTGATGTAGGCGCAGTTGCCGGTGGCGTCCAGCAGGTAGCCGTAGGATTCGCAGCCCGGGCGGATGCCGGCGCCGATGGCCGGCGTGTTCTTCAGCATGCGCATCGGGTAGCCGGTCGGCGACACGCCGTTGACGATGATGTCCTCTTCCTCGGCCTTGAAGTACTCCTGCTTGACGTCGTCCGGCAGGCCGCATTCCTTGGTCACCGTGAAGCGGGTAGCCACCTGCACGCCGGCCGCGCCCGCTTCCAGGAAGGACACGGCATCGCTGCCGGTGAACACGCCGCCCGCCGCGATGACGGGGATGTCCAGGTTTTCCGCCTTCAGGTAAGCCAGGATCTCGGCCACGATGGTGTGCAGGTCGTAGTCCTTCCAGTCTTCCATGCCGAAGCCGAGGTGGCCGCCGGCCAGCGGGCCTTCGACGATGACGTAGTCCGGCGCACGGTTCAGCTTGGCGTTCTTGCGCAGGAAGATCTGCAGCGCGCGCACGGAGGACACGATGATGCCCAGCTTGGCTTCGCGGAAGCGCGGATTGTCGGCCATCAGCGCGAAGGAGCCGAAGTGCAGGCCGGCCGACAGCGTGATGCCGTCGATGCCGGCGTCCAGCGCCGCGTTCAGGCGCGTGCGCAGCGTCTCTTTCGGGCCGTTCATGGTCAGCTTTTCCATGCAGTTCACGAAGATCAGGCCGGGGCCATTCTTCGCCGCCATGGTGGCGCCGATGTGGCGGCGCTGCGCGTCGGCCAGGCGCTCGAGGTCGAACTGCACCACGGCCTTGTCCATGTTAAAGATGTTGTACTTGTAGAGCTTGGTCTTGTCCTTGACGAAGGTGGTGTCGAACTTGCGGTCCGATACGTCTTCCACCATGGCGTCCGAAATATGGCCGATGCCGCCCAGGCGGGCCGCCTCCAGCGCCAGCTCGGACGTGGAAATATCCACGCCCATGCCGCCTATCATGATGGGTACATATTCCTTGTCGCCAAAGCGCAGGCGGAAGTCGTCTACTCGTTTCATTACAGTCCTTAACTACGTGGCGCCGCCGTGCCAAAGCGGCCGGCGGCAGGGCGCGCCTGGGCGCACCGGGTCGGGATAGGGATGCTTGCGGGTGCCGAAGCGGGGCTTAGTCGCGGAAGTTGTTGAATTCCAGCGGGGTGTCCTTGACTTCCTTGCGCAGCATGGCCATGGCCGCCTGCAGGTCGTCGCGCTTGGCGCCGGTCACGCGCACCGATTCGCCCTGGATGCTGGCCTGCACCTTCATCTTGCTGTCCTTGATGATGCGGGTGATCTTCTTGGCCGCCTCGGTTTCCAGGCCGTTCTTGATCTTGATGACCTGCTTGACCTTGTCGCCGCCGATCTTTTCGATCTTGCCCTCGTCCAGGAAGCGCACGTCCACGTTGCGCTTGCCCAGCTTGTTGATCAGCACGTCCTTGACCTGGGTCAGCTGGAAATCCGAATCCGCGTAGGCGGTCAGTTCGGCTTCCTTTTGTTCGACATTCGCGCTGCTGCCCTTGAAGTCGAAACGGGTGGTGATTTCTTTCTTTGCCTGGTCGACGGCATTGCGCACTTCGATCATATCGGCTTCGGAGACTACATCAAACGACGGCATGTTGCTTTCCTTTAATTAGTGCGGTGGCGCCGCATGGCGCGGCGCCGCGTAAAAAGATGTGCCATTTTAACGGACAACGGACCAAACGCTCGGTCGTTTTTGACGCGATTTTCCCACTTTCACACTATAATCGACCAAAAAATCGACCCAGCCATGCACCCGAACCTGCCCCTCTGCCACAACTACTCCCTGCGCGCGCTTAACACTTTCGGCATCGACGCCCAGGCCGCCACCTATTTGCGGGTGGCCTCGGCCGGCCAGCTGCAGGCGGCGCTGGCCGATCCGGCGCTGGCCGCGCTGCCGCGCCTGGTGCTCGGCGGCGGCAGCAACCTGCTGCTGACGGGCGACTTCCCGGGCCTGGTGCTGCACATCGCCATCCACGGCAGGGAAGTGCTGGCCGGCACCGCCACGCACCACCATGTGCGCGCGGCGGCCGGCGAGAACTGGCACCAGTTTGTGCAGTGGACCCTGTCGCACGGCATGGACGGACTGGAAAACCTGTCGCTGATCCCCGGCACGGTGGGGGCGGCGCCGATCCAGAACATCGGGGCATACGGCGCCGAGACCAAGGACTATTTCCACAGCCTGACGGCCTACGACCCGGCCAGCGGCGCGCTGCGCACGATGGACGCGGCCGACTGCCGCTTCGGCTACCGCGACAGCGTGTTCAAGCAGGAAGCCGGGCGCGGCTTGATCATCGTGGATGTGACGTTCGCGCTGCCGCGCGCCTGGCAGCCGAATTTGCGCTATGCCGAGCTGGCGCAGGCGGTGGCCGAACAGGGCATCGGTACGCCCAGCGCGCAGCAGGTGGCCGACACGGTGATCGCCGTGCGGCGCCGCAAGCTGCCCGACCCGGCCGACATCGGCAACGCGGGCAGCTTCTTCAAGAATCCGGTGGTGAGCGGCGAACAGTGCGCGCGATTGCTGGCGCAGTTCCCGGCCCTGGTGCACCACCGGCAGGCCGACGGCAGCGAAAAGCTGGCCGCCGGCTGGCTGATCGACCAGTGCGGCTGGAAGGGCCGCAGCCTGGGCGCGGCGGGCGTGTATGAAAAACAGGCGCTGGTGCTGGTGAACCGCGGCGGCGCCAGCGGCGCCGACGTGCAGCGCCTGGCGCAAGCCATCCAGGACGACGTGCAAGCCCGCTACGGCGTGCTGCTCGAGCCCGAGCCGGTGTTCGTGTAGCGCGGGTTGGCGCCGCGGCGCCCAAGCCGCCCGGCCGCCGGCCGCCGATTACGCTTGCACCGTGGACGGCGCTGCGACCGCGCGGTTGCGTCCGCCGCTCTTGGCCGCGTACAGCGCGCGGTCCGCGCTGCCGATCAGCTCCTCGATGGAAGAATGCGGCGACGGCAGCACGCAGGCCACGCCGACCGACATCGTCACCACGCCGTGCGGCTTGGCGTCCGGGTTGTCGATGCCCAGCCGGGCCAGGTGCTCGACACAGGATTCGGCCAGCGCGAGCGCGCCTTCGAGCCGGGTGTCCGGCAGCAGGATGGCGAATTCCTCGCCCCCGTAGCGCGCCGCCAGGTCGGCCGGGCGCTTCAGGTGCTCGGTCAGCACGGCCGCCGTCTTCTTCAGGCACAAGTCGCCGGACAGGTGGCCGAAGGTGTCGTTGTAGATCTTGAAGCAGTCCACGTCGCACATCAGCAGCGACAGCGGCTGGCGCTCGCGCTGGCCGCGCTGCCATTCCACCTTCATGGTCTCGTCGAAGCGGCGCCGGTTGGCAATGCCGGTCAGGCCGTCCAGCGCGGCCAGTTTTTGCAGCTCGATGTTGGCGTCGGCCAGGTGCTTCTGGCTCTCGCGCAGGAAGCGGAAGGCCTGGTCGCGCTGCAGGCGGCTGATGTGGCCAGCCGAGTGGTAGCGCACGCGCGCCAGCAGTTCCAGCTTGTCCGGCAGCTTGACGATGTAGTCGTTGGCGCCCATGGCGAAGCTGTGTGCCTTGAGCTTGGGGTCTTCCTTGGCCGACAGCACGATCACCGGCACATTGCGCGTCAGTTCGTCGGCGCGGTAGGCCTGGATCAGCGCGAAGCCGTCCACCGAGGGCATCACCAGGTCCTGCAGGATCACGGTGGGCTGCAGCAGCGCGGCGGTCTGCTGCGCCAGCGCGGCGTCGGTCACGTGGTGGAACTCGATGTCGGGCTGGTCGCTCAACATGCGGCGTACCGCTTCCACGATGATCAGCTGGTCGTCCACCAGCAGGACGCGCACCTTGAAGGCGGTGCGGGCCGGTTCCAGTTCGGCTGGAACGGAAAAGCTTTCGGACATTGATGCTCTCTTGGTTGCTAGCCCCGGCTGCCGGTGACGCTGCGCAGCATGGGGCCAATCTTGTCTAACGGCAGCACCAATTGCGCTGCATCCAACTCGGCCGCCGCGCGCGGCATCCCGTACACCGCGCTGCTGGCCTGGTCCTGCGCGATGGTGGTATGGCCGGCGCGGCGCATGGCCAGCAAGCCCTCGGCGCCGTCGCGACCCATGCCGGTCAGCAGCACGCCCACCGCCTCGCCGCGCCAGTGCTGCGCCACGCAGCGGAAAAACACGTCGACCGAAGGCCGGTAGGCATAGTCCTTCGGTGTGGCATCGTAACCTAGCCGGTAGTCTTTATCCAGTACCAAATGGTCGTTGCTCTTGGCAATTAGCACCGTGCCGGGGGCCAGCTCGTCGCCGTGCTCGATGGCGCGCACCGGCATTTGCAGCTGTTCGCCCAGCCATTTGGCGAAGTGTTCGGCGAAGTTCTCGTCGATGTGCTGCACCACCACGATGGCGCAGCCGGGCGGCGGCAGCCAGCCGGCCAGGATCTTGGACACGGCCAGCGGCCCGCCGGTGGAGGCGCCGATGGCCACCAGCCGGGTGGCCGGCGCTTCCTTGCGCTCGGGCGGGGCGCTGCTGCTGCGCGGCTGCATGGCCTGGCTGCCGCCGCTGTGGCGTATCAGCTTGTCCATGGTCTTGATCTTGGCCAGCAGCTCGGCGGCGCCGTCGGCTTTCCCCTGCAGCATGGGCGTGGCCGTCACGTCCAGCGCGCCCGCGCCCAGCGCGCGGAACACCTGGTTGACGTTGTCCTGCGGCCGCCCGGTCACCACCAGGATGGCGCACGGGCTTTGCTCCATGATCTGGCGGGTCGCCTCCACGCCGTCCAGCTCGGGCATGTTCAGGTCCATCAGCACCAGGTCGGGCCGGTTCTCGGCGCACATGCGCACCGCCTCCACGCCGGTGCGGGCGATCCACAGCACCTGGTGCTCGGCGGTGCTGGCCACCACGCGGCGCAGTGCTTCGGCGGCCATGGCGACATCGTTGGCGATGGCGATTTTCATTTGTGCGCGTCCCCTATCAGGTCGGCCACGGCGTCGAGCAGGGTCTCGTCGTGGAAGCTGCCCTTGGTCAGATAATAGTCGGCCCCGGCGGACATGCCGCGCGCCCGGTCTTCCGGGCGGTCCTTGTAGGACACGATCATGACGGGCAGTTTGTGCAAGTGCAGGTCCTTCTTGATCAGGTTGACCAGTTCGATGCCGTCCATGCGCGGCATGTCCACGTCGGTGATGACCAGGTCATAGTCGCCGCTGCGCACCACGTTCCAGCCGTCGATGCCGTCGATGGCGATATCGACCTCGAAGCCGCGTCCGACCAGCAGCTTGCGCTCCATTTCGCGCACCGTGAGCGAATCGTCCACCACCAGTATGCGCTTCATGCGGCGCTTTTCGCCGCGGTTGCCGCGCGCCAGCTGGTGCAGGCCGCCTTCGTGCAGCAGCTTGTCGATCGACAGCAGCAGGTCCGGCACGTCCAGGATCAGCACCGGCTCGCCGTCGTCGAGCAGGGCGGCGGCCGAGATGTCGCGCATCTTGCCGAAGATCGGGTCGATGGCCTGCACCGCCAGGCTTTGCTCGCCGCGTATGGCGTCCACCACCATGGCGTAGCGGCGCGCGCCGGCGCCGATCAGCACCACCGGCAGCTCGGCTTCGGTGGCGCTGCTGTCGCCCAGTTCCAGCACCTGTGCCGCCGACACCAGTCCCAGGTGCTCGCCGCCGTGGTCGAAGAACTGCTTGTTCTCCAGCGTGTGGATGTCGGCCTGCGGCACCTTGATCACGCGCTCCACCTTGACGATGGGGATGGCATAGGCTTCGCCCTTGATGTCCACCACCAGCGCGCGCACGATCGATTGCGTCAGCGGCAGCGTGATGTAGCTGCGGAAGCCCCGGCCCTGCTCGGACTCCAGGCGCACGGTGCCGTTCTGCTGGCGGATCACGTCGTGCACGATGTCCAGGCCCACGCCGCGCCCGGAGATCTCGGTGGTGCTTTCCTTCAGGCTGAAGGCGGGCAGGAACAGGAATTCGAGCAGCTCGGCCTGCGACATGGCGGCGGCCATGCTGGCGCTGGCCATCTTGCGCGCGGCCACGGTGCTGCGGATCTTTTCCAGGTCCACGCCGCGCCCGTCGTCGCTGATTTCGATGCTGAGCATGCCGGCACGGTGGCGCGCCTCGAGCACGATGGAGCCGCTGGCCGGCTTACCCAGCGCCACGCGCTCGGCGGGCGGCTCCATGCCGTGGTCGATGGCGTTGCGCAGAATGTGGTTGAGCGGGCTTTCGATCCTGGCCAGGATGTCGCGGTCGACCAGCGTGTCTTCGCCGTCGATGCGCAGCTGGACGTCCTTGCCCAGGCTGCGCGCCAGGTCGCGCACCATGCGCGGGAAGTGCTGCACGCCGTCGCGGAAGGGGCGCATGCGCAGGGCCAGCACCTCGTCCACCATGTTCTGCGACACGGTGAGCAGGCGGCGTTCCCAGTTTTCGAAGTCGACAATCTGTTCCAGCACGAATTGCTTGAGCGGCTGGGTCTTTTGCAGGGCGAGCAGCGATTTCTCCTTGAGGCCCGCGTCGGCGCTGCCGGAGACGGCTTCGTGCAGCTGTTCGATCACCGTGAACAGGCTGGCCTGGTTGCGCTTGAAGCGCTGCATGGCCTGCAGCATGGGGTGCATCTGGTGCGCATTGATGCGCGATTCGCTGGCCAGCGACAGCAGGCGGTCGAAGTTCTGCACGGACTTCATGGGGGCCATGATGCGCGCGCCGGGGGCGGCGGCAGTGTCTTCCGGCTCCGCAGGAGCGGCTGCCGTGATGAACGCATCGGGCGCAACCGGGACGGCCGCATCGGCGCCGGACAGGGCGCTTGCCAGGGCTTCGCCTTCCGCCATCCCGGCCAGCAGCGCGGCAATGTCGGGCGGCGTCGCAGCGGCTGTCGGGGCGGCTGTCTCGGCGGCCGTGGGGGCCGGGAGGGGCGCGGCGGCGGCCGGGGCAGCGTAGCTGGCCACCGGCTCGGGCAGGTAGGCGATGCCCGCAATGCTGTCCATGGTCTTCCTGATCTGCGCGCCGTTGGCGGCCAGCCAGGGCGTCACGCCATTGTCGTCCAGGCGCGACACCTGCAGGATCAGGTCCACGCCAGCCAGCAGCACGTCCACGCGGTTGGGCGTGAGTTTGAGCTTGCCGTGCTGGGCGGCGATGAAGGCGTCTTCCATGCCGTGCGCCAGCTGCACCACGACGTCCAGCCCGACGATGGCCGCCGCACCCTTGATCGAGTGGGCCGCGCGCATCATCGGCTCCACCGCGCCGGCGTCGCCGCCGTGGCGCTCCATGGCCAGCAGGCCGTCGGTCAGGATCACCGTTTGCGTGTCCGCTTCCATGCGGAACAGCTCCTGCATGGAAAATTGGCTCAGGTCGCCGTTATTGTCCTGGCTCATCGTAGCGTCCTTGCGAGTTGGTAGCCGAGCAGGCCGGCATCGAGGCAGCCGATCTGCATGCCGTCGTGGCTGATCACGCCGGTCAGGTAGCGCGACAAGCCCTTGTTGATGGTGGCGGCGGGTGCCTGCACGGCGGTGGACGCGTAGCGCAATATACCATGCAGGTCGGCCACCGGCAGCGCGTAGGACTGGCCTTCCCACTGAACCAGCAGCAGGCGCGCAAAGGTATGGCGGCCGGTGCGCGTCACGCCCTCCGATTCATCCACGTCCAGCAAGGCCGCCAGCGAGATGCAGGGATGGAGCTTGCCGGCCACGTTGACCACGCCCGCCAGGCCGCGCGCGTTGCGGTGCGGCAGGCGGTGCGGCGCGGCTTGCGGCGCCACCGACAGGAACACGGACGTGGGCAGCGACAGCCATTCGCTGCCGATGCGGAACACCATGCAGGAACTGTCGAGCTGCGCGCGGTCGTCCTCGGGCTGGCGGAAGTGGGCGGCCCATTCCTGCTTGTAGGCCGCGTCCACCGGGCGCTGCAGGTTGCGCTGGGCGGCGGCGGCATAGACGTCGCAGTTGCGGCAGTGGACGAACTGCTGCAGCTTGTCGCAGCTATGGTCGCCGGACACGCCGATGCGGTTCCAGCAATCGTGGATGTCCTGGATGGATTGTTCGGCGATGGTCATCATGGTTCAGCTCTCAGGGGGCTAGATTTTTGCCGGCGCTGGAAGATGCGCGCGGCGCGGGCCTTGAGCGTGGCGGCGCCGCCGCTGTCGCCGGTCTGCTCGGCCAGCAGTGCCAGGTGGCACAGCGCTTCATAGTGGTCGGGCTGCAGGTAGATGCAGCGGCGCCAGTGCGTTTCGGCTTGCGCGGCCTGGCCGGCGTGCTCGCTCAGCATGCCGAGGATGAAATAGGCTTCGGCGCTTTCCGGGGCGGCCGCCAGCACGGCCTGGCAGGCGGCGATGGCTTCCTTGTTCTTGCCGCGGTCGGCCAGATCGCGTGCCTGCGACAGCAGCGCGGCGGGAGCAGGGGCACGTGCAGCGGGAGCAGCGGATGCACCGGGAGCAGCCGCTGCTCCCGGTGCCGCCGTCGTGGTGGGCGTGGTGGGCGCGGCGGGCGAAGGGGCGGCCCTGGCCGGCGTACGGGCGGCGGCCCTCGGCGCCGCTTGTGCCGGGGCTTGCGCAGCGGCGTGGCCGGCCGCGCGCCGGCCGGCCGAGGCGCGGGGCATGGCGGCCAACGGTGGCGCCGGCGGCGCGGGCTCGGGCGCCGCGTCTTTTTTCAGGGCGAAGGCTTGCCGGTGCGGCAGCGGCGTGAAGCCGTGCTGCGTGAACGATGGCACTTCCGCGTAGCCCGCCAACAGGATGCCGTCGTCGGCCAGCAGCGCGGACAGGCGTTCGATGGCGGCCTTGGTGGTGGGCTTGTCGAAGTAGATCAGCAGGTTGCGGCAAAAGATGATGTCGTAGCGGCGGCCGTGCGCGTCGAGTTCCAGCAGGTTGCCCTGGTTGAAGCGCACCTGCTCGCGCAGCGCCGCGTCGATCAGGTATTCGTCGTTGCCGATGCTGGTGAAGTAGCGCTCGCGGAATGCCAGGTCTTGCGCGCGGAAGGCGTTGCGGCCGTACACGCCGGCGCGCGCGCGCGCCACGCAGCCGGGGCTCAGGTCATAGGCGTCGATGGAGAAGGCGCTGCGCGGCACGCCGGCGTCGCACAGCGCCATGGCCATGGAGTAGGGTTCCTCGCCGCCCGCGCATGGCACCGACAGGATGCGCACCGGACGCACGGCGCGGGCGGCCCTGCCTGCGCTGCCAGCGCCGAGGGCCAGCCTGGCCTGAACGAACTCCACCGCCACGCTGAAAGCCTGCGCATCGCGGAACAGCCACGATTCCGGCACCACCACCAGCTCCACCAGCTCCGTCAGTTCGGCCGGCGTCAGGTTGGCCAGGTAGTGTTCGCGATTGACCTCCCCCGTGATGTCCATGCGCTCGCGGATGGCGCGGTCCGCCGCCGCCCTGGAGACAGTCAGGCCGGTCACCCGGCGCAGCATGGCCTGGGCTCTCATGGCGCGGAGGCCCCTGCGGAGGCCTGGAACAGCGCTGCGCGCAAATCGGGCGGCAGCAGGCGCTCAGGCTCCACCAGCTGCACGATGCCGGCGCTGTCGCCCGCCACGTCGCCCAGGAAGGGCGCCGCCTGCACGCCGCTGTCAGCCAGCGCACGCTCGGCCACGTCCTGCACGCCCAGCACGCGTTCGGCCAGCAGGCCGAGCGTATGCACATCGCCTTCCGGCGTGGTGTAGTCCACCAGCACGATGCGCGTGTCCACGTGCTCCGCGCTGGCGGCACCGCCGCCCAGGCGCGCCAGGTCGATCACCGGCACGCTGCGGCCGTGCAGGTTCATCAGCCCCGCCACGGCGGGCGGCGCCAGCGGCAGGCGCTTCAGGTCCAGCAGCGGCAGCACGCGCTGCACCGCGCCCAGGCGCAGGCCGTAGCGGTCCTGGCCGATGTGGAATACCAGCAGCTTCATGGCCGCGCCTTACACCGACACGGCGAAGTTGGACACGCTGGCCTGCAGGTCGCCGGCCGCATACTGCAGCTGGTGCACCGCCTCGCTGGTGGCTTTCAGCGACTCCACCGTTTGCTGGGTGGCGTCGTTCAGCTGCATCATGGTGGCGGTGATCTGCTGCGCGCCCACGGCCTGCGACTGCATCCCCTGCAGCACGGCGTCGAACTGCGGCGCCAGCTTCTGCACCTGGTCCATCACGCCGGACAGCTGGTCCGTCACCTGGCGCACTTCGTTCACGCTGCGGCGCACCTCTTCGGAGAATTTGTCCATGCCCATCACGCTGGCCGAGACGGCCGACTGCATTTCCTTGAGCATCTGTTCGATGTCCCAGGTGGACACCGAAGTCTGGTCGGCCAGGCGGCGGATCTCGGTGGCCACCACCGAGAAGCCGCGTCCGGCCTCGCCGGCCTTCTCGGCCTCGATGGCCGCGTTCAGCGACAGGATGTTGGTCTGGTCGGCTACCTTGGTGATGGTGGTGAGCACGCTGTTGATGTTGGACGCCTTTTCCGACAGCGCGGCCAGCTTGGCGCTGATGGAGTCGGTGGCCGACACCATGTGCTGCATGGTCTCGTCCATGCGCTTCAGGTTGTCCTGCGCTTCGGCGGTGGCGCTGGTGGTGTAGTCGGCCACGGCGGTGGCGCCTTGCATGGTCTGCAGCAGCTGCGAGGTGTTGGACGAGATTTCCTTGGTGGTGCTGAGCACCTCCACGCTGGTCTGCGCCTGCTCCACGCCGGTGGCTTCCTGCTGCTTGGCCGAGGCGGCGATCTCGGTGGCCGAGGTGGTGACCTGGATGCCGGCTTTCTGGATATTGTTGAGCAGTGCCCGCAGGTTATCGAACATCTTCGACAGGCCTTGGCCCAGCTGGCCGATGGCGTCGCTGCCGCCTACCATCACCTGGCCGGTCAGGTCGCCCGAGGCAGCCTTGGACACCACCTCCAGCAGCGAATCGACCTTGGCCTTGAGCAGGTTGGTGCCGGCCAGTTCCTTGGCCTGGCTGTCCTGCATCGCTTGCGCCATGCGGTTGAATTCCGTGGTGACCTGGCCCAGTTCGTCGCGCGAGATGACGGCGGCGCGCGCCGACTGCTCGCCGGCGGCGATGCGGCCCACGGCCTGCGTCAGATTGGTCAACGGCGCCATCAGCGCCTGCGACAGGAAGTAGGCGATCAGCAGGCCGAGTACGATGCATCCCGCGCCGCCCGCCACCAGCACCACCAGCATGGAGCGCTGCAAATCGCTGGAGGCTTGCGAACGCGCCGCCAGCATGCGGCTCTCGTCGGCCGAAGCGGCTTCCAGTTCGTCGTGGATGGACGTGATCAGCGGACTGCCTTGCTTGAGCTGGGAGTCGGGCGCGCGTCCGATGGCGTCGGCCGCGCCGGGCGTGTCGCCCAGCTGCTGGCGGCGCGCCACCTGCGGCTCGATGACGGTCTTGGCCCATGTGTCGATATGGGTCCGCACCTTGCTCAGGCGCGCTTGCTGGGATGGATTGTCGCGCGTGAGCTCCTGCGCCTTTCGCAGCGATGCCGCCACGTCCTCCAGTTCGCCCTTGATGCGCGCGGCGCGCGCCGCGTCGCCGGTCAGGTAGTAGCCGCGCGTTTCCGCCTGCACTTCCAGGATGTCGTTGCTGACGCGGTCAATCGAGAGCAGCACGTCCATCGTGTGCCTGTCCCAGCCGTTTGCTTCGGACAGGCGGGTGAAGTTGTTGTAGGCCACCAGCAGCAGCAGCGTGATGATGGCGAGTATGCCGCCAAAGCCAAAGTAGAGTTTCTTCTTGATACTCAGGTCTTTGAGCATATGATCTCCATATTCCGGTCGCAATGTGCCATTCTGCCATGGGCGTGGCCGGCATGGCGGGAAAGTGCAGCGGCAGGCCCTAGCTGTTGACCGAGAAGGTGGCGACGCTGCTTTGCAGGCCACTGGCTGCGTACTGCAGCTGCTGCACCGCCTCGCTGGTGGCTTTCAGCGACTCCACCGTTTGCTGGGTGGCGTCGTTCAGCTGCATCATGGTGGCGGTGATCTGCTGCGCGCCCACGGCCTGCGACTGCATCCCCTGCAGCACGGCGTCGAACTGCGGCGCCAGCTTCTGCACCTGGTCCATCACGCCGGACAGCTGGTCCGTCACCTGGCGCACTTCGTTCACGCTGCGGCGCACCTCTTCGGAGAATTTGTCCATGCCCATCACGCTGGCCGACACGGCCGACTGCATTTCCTTGAGCATCTGTTCGATGTCCCAGGTGGACACGGAAGTCTGGTCGGCCAGGCGGCGGATCTCGGTGGCCACCACCGAGAAGCCGCGTCCGGCCTCGCCGGCCTTCTCGGCCTCGATGGCCGCGTTCAGCGACAGGATGTTGGTCTGGTCGGCCACCTTGGTGATGGTGGTGAGCACGCTGTTGATGTTGGACGCCTTTTCCGACAGCGCGGCCAGCTTGGCGCTGATGGAGTCGGTGGCCGACACCATGTGCTGCATGGTCTCGTCCATGCGCTTCAGGTTGTCCTGCGCTTCGGCGGTGGCGCTGGTGGTGTAGTCGGCCACGGCGGTGGCGCCTTGCATGGTCTGCAGCAGCTGCGAGGTGTTGGACGAGATTTCCTTGGTGGTGCTGAGCACCTCCACGCTGGTCTGCGCCTGCTCCACGCCGGTGGCTTCCTGCTGCTTGGCCGAGGCGGCGATCTCGGTGGCCGAGGTGGTGACCTGGATGCCGGCTTTCTGGATATTGTTGAGCAGTGCCCGCAGGTTATCGAACATCTTCGACAGGCCTTGGCCCAGCTGGCCGATGGCGTCGCTGCCGCCTACCATCACCTGGCCGGTCAGGTCGCCCGAGGCAGCCTTGGACACCACCTCCAGCAGCGAATCGACCTTGGCCTTGAGCAGGTTGGTGCCGGCCAGTTCCTTGGCCTGGCTGTCCTGTATGGTCTGCGCCATGCGGTTGAATTCCGTGGCCACTTCGCCCAGTTCGTCGTTCGACACCACGGTGGCGCGCGCCGACTGCTCGCCGGCGGCGATGCGCGCCACCGCCTGCATCAGCAGGCCCAGTGGCGAGAGCAGGGCGCGCAGCAGCAGCCAGCCAATGACGAGCGCCAGCGCCGTGGCCAGCGCGCCGCCGCCGCCCAGCAGCCAGGCCTGCGCCTGCTGCATGTCGCGCGCCTCGGCCGAGCGCAGCGCCAGCAAGCGGTTTTCCTCGGCGCTCACGTCCGCCAGCAGCTTGCGCACGTCGGCGATGATCTTGGCGCCGTTCAGCACATCGGCCGCGGTGGCCACCTGCTGCGACACGCCCACCTGCTTGTTCAGTTCGCGGCGCTTGTCCAGCAGGGGATGGATGATGTTCTGCACCCAGTCTTCCGCCATGGGGGCGAGCTGCTTGATGCGGGCCTGCTGCTGCGGATTGTCCTGGGTCAGGGCCAGCGCGCGCGCCACGTGGCGGCGCATGGCTTCTTCTTCCTGCGGGATGACTTGCACCAGGCTTTCGTTCCCGGTCAGCATGAAGCCGCGCGTGGAGTTCTGGATCTGCAGCACCGCGTTGGCGATCTGGTCGGCCTCCAGCAGCACCTCCAGCGTGTGGCGGTCCCACGCGTTGGCCTCGGAGAGGCGCGTGAACTGGTGGTAGGAAAGGCTGAGGAGGATGAGCAGGATGGCGACGATGGCGCCGAAGCCGGCGGTGAGCTTGGTTTTGATACGCATGTCTTTCATGGATTCTCCCGGCGGTGATATGGCAATGTAGCACCGTCGCCCGGAAAAACAAAACGGGCCGCGCGAGGCGGCCCGTACACTGTGGCGCGGCGGTATTACTGGCCGCGCTTCAGGCGTGCGTTGGCGGCGATGCGCATGCGCAGCGCGTTCAGCTTGATGAAGCCGCCAGCGTCGGCCTGGTTGTAGGCGCCGCCGTCTTCGTCGAAGGTGGCGATGTTCATGTCGAACAGCGAATCGGTCTTCGAATCGCGCGACACGACGATCACATTGCCCTTGTACAGCTTGACGCGCACCCAGCCGTTCACGGTGGCCTGGGTGTGGTCGATCAGAGTCTGGATCGCCACGCGCTCAGGCGCCCACCAGTAGCCGTTGTAGATCATGGACGCGTAGCGCGGCATCAGGTCGTCCTTCAGGTGCGCCACTTCGCGGTCCAGCGTGATCGATTCGATGGCGCGGTGCGCCTTGAGCATGATGGTGCCGCCCGGGGTTTCGTAGCAGCCGCGCGACTTCATGCCGACGTAGCGGTTTTCCACCAGGTCCAGGCGGCCGATGCCATGCTTGCCGCCCAGGCGGTTCAGTTCCGTCAGCACGGTGGCCGGCGACATGCGCACGCCGTTCAGGGCCACGATGTCGCCCTTTTCGTATTCGATGTCCAGGTACTCGGCCTGGTCGGGAGCCGCTTCCGGGCTCACGCTCCAGCGCCACATCGATTCTTCGGCTTCGGCGCTCGGGTTTTCCAGGTGGCGGCCTTCGAAGGAGATGTGCAGCAGGTTGGCGTCCATCGAGTACGGCGCGCCGCCGTTCTTGTGCTTCATGTCGATGTCGATGCCGGCGTCTTCCGCGTACTTCAGCAGTTTTTCACGCGACAGCAGGTCCCACTCGCGCCATGGAGCGATGATTTTCACGCCCGGCTTGAGCGCGTAGGCGCCCAGTTCGAAGCGCACCTGGTCGTTGCCCTTGCCGGTGGCGCCGTGCGAGATGGCGTCGGCGCCGGTCTCGTTGGCGATTTCGATCAGGCGCTTGGCGATCAGCGGACGCGCGATCGAGGTGCCCAGCAGGTATTCGCCTTCGTACACGGTATTGGCGCGGAACATCGGGAACACGAAGTCGCGCACGAATTCTTCGCGCACGTCGTTGATGTAGATGTTCTCAGGCTTGATGCCGAACTTGAGCGCCTTGGCGCGCGCCGGTTCCAGTTCCTCGCCCTGGCCCAGGTCGGCCGTGAAGGTGACGATCTCGCATTGATAGTTATCCTGCAGCCACTTCAGGATCACGGAGGTGTCCAGGCCGCCCGAGTAGGCGAGGACTACTTTTTTGATGTCGCTCATGGTCGTTCCATTCTTGGTCAAAATTAGATTCGTTATTTTCCGTCGAGGCGGCCGAGCAGCAGGTACTCGATCAGCGCCTTCTGGATGTGCAGGCGGTTCTCGGCTTCGTCCCAGACCACCGATTGCGGGCCGTCGATCACGTCGGCCGACACTTCCTCGCCGCGGTGCGCGGGCAGGCAGTGCATGAACAGCGCGTCCGGCTTGGCGCGCGCCATCTTGGCCGAGTCGACGATCCAGCCGTCGAAGGCTTTCAGGCGGGCCGCGTTCTCGTCCTCGTAGCCCATGCTGGTCCACACGTCGGTGTTGACGAGGTCCGCGCCTTCGCAGGCGTCGGACGGGTTGGCGAAGAAGGTGTAGCGGTCGGTGGAGACCAGCGACATGTCCATGTCGTAGCCCTTGGGCGTGGACACGTTGACGTGGAAGCCGAACACTTCGGCCGCCTGCAGCCAGGAATACAGCATGTTGTTGGCGTCGCCCACCCAGGCCACGGTCTTGCCGGCGATGGAGCCGCGGTGCTCGTAGTAGGTGAAGATGTCGGCGAACACCTGGCAGGGGTGGTGCTCGTTGGTCAGGCCGTTAATCACCGGCACGCGCGAGAAGGCGGCGAAACGCTCGATGATGTCCTGGCCGAAGGTGCGCACCATGATCACGTCGCACATGCGCGACATGACCTGGCCGGCGTCTTCCACCGGCTCGCCGCGGCCCAGCTGGGAGTCGCGCGTGTTCAGGTAGATGGCGGCGCCGCCCAGCTGGTGCATGCCGGCCTCGAAGGACAGGCGGGTGCGGGTGGAGTTCTTGTCGAACACCATCACCAGCGTACGGTCGACCAGCGGGTGGTAGATCTCGTAGTTCTTGAATTTGCGCTTGATGACGTGGGCGCGTTCGATCACGTATTCGTATTCATCCAACGACAAGTCGGAAAACTGCAGGTAGTGCCGAATCGGTTTTTGGGTAGACATAGTGACAACGATTTGTTGGGCTGGCAGGGGCGGGGGTGCCGGAAGCGCCAGCTTAGCAAAACATTATACGGCTAAATTCAGGCTATAGCGATGTGGCTGCCTGCATGCCACAGGCATGTGCCTGAGGGAAACACCGCGCGCAGCCGGCAGGCCTGCGCGCGGTGAGGGGATCAGCCCCGCTTGCGGCGGCGCAGCGCGCCGGCGGCGGCCAGGCCCAGGCTCAGCAACGCCATGCTGCCCGGCTCGGGCACGCTGGCCGCCGGTGCCGCCGCGCTGGCGTCCACGCGCAGGCCCAGGCCGAGGGCGAGGTCGGCGGCGTCGTACCACTGGCCGCCTTGCTGCAGCGCGTAGCCGCCCAGCGGCTGCGGCGCCCGGCCGGGCATGCTGGCCTGGCTGGCGGCGCCGTAGCTGGACGTAAACACCACCCAGTAAGCGCCGGGGCCGACGGCCCAGTCCAGCGCCGAGGCGCCGCTCCAGGCCAGCGCGCCGGCCGCCGTGGCGATGCTGGCCGTGCGCAGCGCTGCGCCGGGGATGAAGCCGCCGTCGCCGTCGGCCACGCTGCTGAACAGGCTGATGCCCACCGTGCCGGCATCGGTGCTGAAGTAGCCCTGGATGCTGTCGATGGTCATCGCGTCCTGCAGCGAGAACTGGCCGGCGTAGGCGTGGCCGCTGTTGAAGGCCCAGCCGGCGCCGACCGCGTTGGATGGCGTGCCGGTGTTGGCCACCAGCGTCGCGTGCGCCGCGCCGGGGGCCAAACTCAGCAGCAACGCCAGGGCCAGGGCCAGCCCCGGCGCCCGCGCCCGCGTTCCCGCCGCGGGCGGCACCGGGGGCGCGGTATCCGCGTATGCGTATGGTCTCAGCATGGACGTCTCCTTACGGCAGCTTGCCGGCGCCGGCGGCGGCCGGTACGGCGGTCAGCGTCGAAGTGGCTGTCTGCAGCGCGTACAGGTAGGGCGGCGTCCACGTGTTGGCCGCGCTGGGCAGCGCATAGCCGCACTGGCCGTCCACCGCATTGGTGCCGGCCTTGTCGCTGGTGAAGATGTGGCCGGACGAGCGGAAGCCGATGAAGTCCTTGCCCTTGATGGCCTTGCCGCAGAACTCGGCGAGCTTGAGGCCGGTGATGTTGTAGTAGTTATTCTCCAGCAGCATGTTGGAGCGGTAGCGCGCGTCGGTGCCGCTGGCGAACTTGATGTCGGCGTTGGTGGTGGACACGCTGCCGCTGACCAGGTTGTTAAACAGGTGCACCTGGCCGTAGCGGTTCAGCGGCAGGCGCGTGGTGGCGCCATCCCACCAGTTGCCGGAGAAGGTCACGTGCAGGCGGCCTTCGTCGCTCCAGGCGCGGCCGGAGTCGCCATTGCCCACCAGCGTGGTCTTGTGGTGCTTGTTGAACACGCTGTTGGATATGGTGACGTAGTCGCTGCCGCGCACCACGTCGAGCGCGCCGTCGTGGCGCGTCGTGTAGGTGCCGGTGGCCAGCGACTCGGGCGTGTCGCCGTCGCTCATGGTGAGGTGGTCGAGGTAGATGTTCTGCGCGCGCGAGACGGTCAGGCCGTCGGCGTAGGCGTTGGCCGAGTCCTCGGGGTTCACGTCCCACGGCGTGTCGATGGCCAGGTTGCGCACGATGACGTTGCGGGTCCAGGTTGGATAGTCGTCGCCATCCTTGCCGTCGGCGATCCATTTCTTGAAGTCCGTTTCCTCGCTACCGCCCGGGGTGAGCGCCAGTTCGCCGCCGATCAGCAGCGCGGTGCCGGTGATGCGCGCCGGCCGGCCCTGGGCGTCGTTGATGCCCACCAGCGTGGTGTTGGAAGGAATGCTGATCGAGCCGCCGTACTTCTGGTCCGAGTAGCTGGTGTACTCGCGGAACACGGTGTTGTTCTGGCTCCAGCGCAGGTCGATGTGGCCGATCACGCGGATGATCTTGGGCTCGTTGCCCGCTTCGTTGATGGCGGCCACCAGCTGCTGGCCGTTGTAGACGGTGTAGACGCGGTTGGCGGTGGCGGCGCTGCCGCCGGTCACCAGTACTTTGCCCTTGCGCGACCAGGTATGCCAGCCGGTGGCGGGCGCGGTCTGGCGCTCGAAGGTAAGCACGCCGCCGGTCGGGTCGCCGCTGGCGAACTGCCATACCGGCAGCCGGGGCGCCGCCATGTAGCTGGCCGGGTCGTGCAAGCCGCCCACCAGCACCGGCGCCGAGTAGTTGCGAATGCCGTATTGCGCGGTTTGCAGGGGCGTGCTGGCACCGGTCAGGGTGGCGGCGTCGATGGTGGCAGCCTGGGCTGCCGAGGCCAGCAGGATGCTGGCCGCAATCAAGGTGTTTTTCAAGCTTGGTCTCCGTTATTTTTAAAAGTGACGAGCCCATACCCGCGCGACGGCGCCTTGCCCTGGAAAACAGCAAACATCGGTAAAGCGCGTGGGGGTAAGGAAAAACTTTCAGCGCCTGGCTACGGCGCTGCTACAGGCACCTTGCGTACCTGTCGCCTTTGCGAAGAGGGCGGGGAGCCGAGTTCGCTCAGGTGGTGTACCGCTGCCGCTGGCGCCGGAAGGCGCAGCACGGCACCGATCGATTCATGCTACGCCCGTGTGCAAGATTATGCAACAGGCAAGCTGCGCACCGTGGCGCCGCTGTGGTTTGTTTGCCCGGCTCAGCGGTTGGTGGCGGCCGACGGCGCCACCGGCACGAACTGGAGCTGGCGCTGGGCGTCTTCGGCGGACATCGATTGCATGCGGTCCGCGCTGTCCTTGTATTTGCGCTTCAGGTTGGTGCCGGTGGGGATGTAGGCGTCGGTGTCGTAGTTGGAGACGATGGGCGTGCGTGGTTCGCCGGTGCTGGCGCAGCCGGAAAGCAGCGGGATTGCCGCTGCGGCCAGCATGGCCAGTGTGCCGAAAGGGGGAAGTTTCATGGGCGTCCTCGGTAACGGGCCGGCACCGGATGAGCGCGGCTTCATGCCGGCCTGTTTAATGGCAAATTGTTATGTGGACAAATTTTTAATGGTAAATCGCCACCGGGCCGGTATCGTCCTGCATGGGCGCAGTGAGGGGCAGGTCGAGCGTGAAGACGGTGCCGCCCGGGCCGCTGGCCACGCTGATCTGGCCGCCCAGCAGCGAGGTGACGATGTTGTAGCTGATCGACAGCCCCAGCCCGCTGCCGCCCTGGCCCAGCTTGGTGGTGAAGAAGGGGTCGAAGATGCGCGACTGGTGTTCGGCCGGGATGCCGCCGCCGTCGTCGCTGAACACCACCAGCGCGCGGCCCTCGGCCGTCATGCTGGCGCTGAGTCGCATGCAGCCATGCGTGCGGCCTTCGAACGCGTGCAGCAGCGCGTTGTTGATGAAGTTGGCCAGCACCTGGCCGAAGGGGCCGGGATAGCTGTCCATGGCCAGCGCGTCGGGCACCTCGTATTCGATGCTGTGGTTGGCGTTGCGGATGCGGTTCATCATGGTGGCCACCACTTCGTGCACCACCTGCTGCAGGTTGAACACGCGGCGCTGCTCGGTGGTGCGGTCCACCGCCACCTGCTTGAAGCTGTTCACCAGGTCGGCTGCGCTGGTCAGGCCGCGCATCACCAGTTCGGACGCCTTCTGCGCGTCGGCCACGTAGGCGGCCAGCTCGGAGCGGCGAAGGCCGGCGCCGTTCATCTGCTGCTCGATTTCGGCGGTCTTCTGCTGCAAGGTGCTGGCAATCAGCAGGCTGTTGCCGATCGGCGTGTTCAGCTCGTGCGCCACGCCCGCCATCAGCGATCCCAGCGCAGCCAGCTTTTCCTGCGACACCAACTGCGTCTGCGCGTCCTGCAGCTGGCGGTAGGCTTCGGCGTTGTCGAGCGCGATGGCGCCGTAGGCGCACAGGGTGCGGAAGATCAGGCGCTCGCGCTCGCCGTAGGCGTTCACTTCCAGCGACTGCGCCGTCATCACGCCCAGCACGCGCTCGCCCACCAGCAGCGGCACGTACAGCGCGCTGCGGTTGAGGCAGGTGCCGGGGATGACGTAAGTGTGGTCGGTGCTGTTCAGGTCCGCGACGTACACTTCGCGCCGCTCGTTCAGGCAGCGCACCGAGTAGGAGTGCGGATGCGACAGCGGAATCACATTGGTGGGCAGCGCGTGGCCGCCTTCCACGCCGAAGGCGCGCGTGAGCGACCGGGCGCCGTGGTCGTACAGGTAGATGGCGAAGGTGTGCGCGTGCAGCAGCGCTTCCACGTGGCGGTCCAGTGCCTGGAACACGGCCCCCGCGTCCAGGTGGGTGGTGATTTCCTGGCCGATGGCGGACAGGCGCTCCAGCATGGCGCTGGTCTGCTGCAGCACGGCGGCGCGGCGCGCTTCGGATTCGGCCAGCTGGCGGTGGTGCAGGCCCTCGGCGCGCGCGTGTTCGGTCTGGTGGTGCACCTGCATGGCGACGGCGCGGTTGGTGGCTTCCTGGCTGTGCGTCTTCTCGCGCGCGGCGCTGGCCGACACCGCCATCTGGTAGGCCTGCTGGTAGCTGCCGGCACGGGCGTATTCGCGCGCCAGCGCGTCCAGCAGCTCGCCCGGCACGGTGTAGCCCTCGATGGTGGAGGCCACCGCCAGCGCGCGGTGCAGATAGTGCAGCGTGGCGTTCAGTTCCGTCATGCCGTTCGGGCTGGGCAGCGCGTGGCGGCTGTAGATCAGCGACAGCACGCGCAGCGCGGTCACCTGGTGGTGCGTGTTGCGCTGCTCGCCGGCCAGCCGCACCGCCTCGTGCGCGGCCTGCAGCGCTTCCTGCGGCCGGTTCAGGCCGGACAGCGCGTGGGCCTGGCCGCGCCGCGCCACGGTCTGGACGTCGGCCTGCTGCAGGGCGTCGGCGCGCGCTTCCAGGCGCTGGAAGGCGTCCAGCGCGGCGGCGTAGTCGCCCCGGTCCAGCGACAGGTCGCCCAGATACTGCAGCGCGATGGCGTAGCTGCGCGCACCGGACAGCGGCGCCAGCATGTCCAGCGCTTCGTGCAGCAGTTCCTCGGCCGCGTCCAGCCGGCCCAGGCGGCGCATGGTGTCGGCCGTGTGCATCAGGCTGGCGCCCACGCTGCGCGGCCAGCCGGTGGGGCGCGCCAGGTCCAGCGCGCACTGCATCCATTCCAGCGCGGCGTGGTGGTCGTTCAGGTTGGTGAAGTCTTCGCCGATATTGGTGGCGGCGGTGATGGCGGCGCGCAGCTGGCCGCTGGCCAGCGCGTTTTCGTAGCAGCGGATGTAGTGGCCGGCGGCGGTGCCGAAGTCGCTCGACAGGCTGGCCGCCACGCCCAGGTAGTCGTGCCGCCAGGCGGCGCAGCCCGCTACCGCCAGCGCCGCCGGCGGCTCCGGCGCGAAGCGCGGCGTCCAGCCGGCGGCGCTGTTCGGGTCGCGCAGGATGGCCCAGCGCGCGCTGCCCGCTTCAATGATGTGCTGGCGCTGCGCGTCCCCGGCCAGGCGCGCGGCCGCCAGGGCCAGCGCCAGTTCGCTGTCGCGCTGCGCATGGTCGCCGCGGTCCACGTCGATCCAGGCTTGCAGCCAGTGCGCGTCGGCGCAGCCGGCGTGGTCGCCCAGCGCGCACAGCTGGGCGAACGCTTCCTTGGCGCGCGCCTCGGCCGCGTCCAGCGCGCCGCGCAGCCACAGCACTTCGGCCTGCACCAGCTGCATGCGGCCGGCAACGGTGGCCTGGGCGAGGGTGTCGAGATTGGTCTGGGGCAGCAGGGCCAGGGCTTCGGCGGCCAGGGCGTCGGCCCGTTCGCTGTCGCGCTGGCGCACATGCCAGGCCAGCGGGACCAGCACCGGCAGGCGCGCAACGCCGCGCAGGGGAAGCAGGGAAACCTCCCATTGCGCAACGTCTTCGTCGAGCGCGAACATGTCCATGGCCTGGCCCTTGTTTGTCACCACCTTGTCAATAATGCTCCAGGGCATTGAAAGGTGCAATCGACTTTTTGAATAGATGCCAAGTCAATTGTTTTTTTAATACAAAGTTTGCGCCGACTCGTGCAGCAGCTGGCCGTACAGCTCGTGGCGCAGCCTGGCGATCTCGCCGGACCTGACCGCGTCCAGCACCGGGCACTGCGGCTCGTTCAGGTGGCGGCAGTTGTAGAATTTGCAACCGCCGAGGTAGGGCTTGAAGTCGCGGAAGGCGCGCTCCAGCATGCCTTCGCTCAGGTGGTACAGGCCGAATTCCTGGAAGCCGGGCGAGTCGATGATGGACGTGTCCGGACCCAGGTCGGGCATGCTGTACAGCCGGGTGAAGGTGGTGGTGTGCTTGCCGGTATCGAGCGCGGCCGAGATTTCGCGCACGGCGATGTCGGCGCCCGGCACCAGCAGGTTGATCAGCGACGACTTGCCCATGCCGGACTGGCCGATCAGGATGGACGACTGGCCTTTGAGCAGCGGCTGCAGCGTGGCCACGGCGTGCCCGGGATTGCCTTTCGCCGATACCTCGTGCACCGGGTAGCCCAGCCTGGAATACATGGTCAGGCGCTCGCGGGTGCGCTCCAGCGATTCGGTCACGTCCACCTTGTTCAGGATCAGGTGCACGTCGATGCCGGCCGCTTCGGCCGCCACGGTGGCGCGCGAGACCAGGTCGTCCGTGTAGCCGGGCTCGGTGGCCACGACGATGAACAGCTGGCTCACGTTGGCCGCCAGCAGCTTGGATTTGTACTGGTCGGAGCGGTACAGCAGCGTCTTGCGCTCGGTGATCTCGTCGATGACGGCCTGGTCGGCCGAGGTGGCGGTCAGCTTGACGATGTCGCCCACGGCCACATTGGTCTTCTTGCCGCGCGTCACGCACTGCACGCGTTCGCCGTTCACGTCCGCCAGGTAGTGGCGGCCGTGGGCGGCAATGATGGTGCCGGTCAGCTGTGCAGGCTTGCTCATGCGCGCTCCGCCAGTGCGTCGGCCTTGGCGGCGCAGATGAAGTCGTTCAGCGACAGGCCGCCCTGGCCCTGGTTCACGGAGTGGGTGTCGTAGCGGGCGGTGCAGCGGTTATAGGTCACAGTCAGTTCCGGGTGGTGGTCTTCGGCGTGGGTGATATAGGCCAGCGCGTTGACGAACGCCAGGGTTTGATAATAGTCGGCGAAGCGGAACTCGCGCACCAGCTTGCCCTTTTCCAGGCGCCATAGCGGCAGCAGGGCGGCCAGGCGGCGCGCCTCCTCGCCGTCCAGTGCGTCCTTGGCGGGCGCGCAATGCAGCGCCAGCAGGTGTTGTGCGTCCAGGATGGTCATGGTCGGCTCCTCAGTGAACTGCCAGGTTCAGCTGGCGGATGCGCACGCTGGCTGGCGGGTGGGAATCGTAGAACGCCGAATGCAGCGGGTCCGGCGTCAGGGTGGAGGCATTGTCCTCGTACATCTTCACCAGCGCCGACACCAGGTCGCGCGCGTCGGTATGCCTGGCGGCGAAGGCGTCGGCCTCGAACTCGTGCTTGCGCGAGCTGAGCGAGGTGAGCGGGCCGAGCAGGAAGGTGAACACCGGCAGCGCCAGCGCGAACAGCAGCAGCGCCATGGCGTTGTTGCTGGCACCCGGCAGCAGCAGCGGGTCCACGCCCAGGCCGGTGTAGAACCACAGCTGGTTCTTCAGCCAGCCCAGCAGCGCCAAAAAGGCCAGCGACACGGCGAACATCATGCCGATGCGTTTGACGATGTGCTTGAGCTTGAAATGGCCCAGCTCGTGCGCCAGCACCGCTTCGATCTCCTGCGGCGCCAGGCGCGACAGCAGGGTGTCGAAGAATACGATGCGCTTGTTGGCGCCGAAGCCGGAGAAGTAGGCATTGCCGTGCGCACTGCGCTTGGAGCCATCCATCACGAACAGGCCCTTGGAGGCGAAGCCGACGCGCTGCATCAAGCCTTCGATGCGCGACTTCAGCGATTCGTCCGCCAGCGGCGTGAACTTGTTGAACAGCGGCGCAATCACGGTCGGGAACAGCACCATCATCAGCAGCTGGAAGCCGCTCCACACGAACCAGGCGTACAGCCACCACAGGCCGCCGCTCTTGTCCATCAGCGTCAGCACCACCCACACCAGCGGCAGGCCGATCACGGCGGCCAGCGCCACGCCCTTGGCCAGGTCGGCGAAGAACAGGCCACGGCTCATCTTGTTGAAGCCGAAGCGCTGTTCCAGGCCGAACTGCTTGTAGTAGTCGAAGGGCAGGTCGACCAGGCCGGAAATGGCGGCATAGGCCACCAGCAGGCCGATCTGGTAGCCCATGCCGGGGCCGGCCAGCTTGTACACCTCCACCGACAGCCACTGCAGCCCGCCCAGCAAGGTGAAGGCCACCAGCACGGCAGCGTTGACCACCATGCCCAGCATGCCGAACTTGGTGCGCGCGATGGTGTAGTCGGCGGCCTTCTGGTGCGCCGCCAGCGGGATTTTTTCGGCGAACTCGGCCGGCACGGCGTTGCGGTGCGCAAGCACGTGGCGGATATGGCGCGAGGCCAGCCAGAAGCGGACGGCCAGGGTCAGCACGAGGAAAGTGACGAACAAAATCGAAAACGCGTGTGAATACATTCTATGCCTGTGAGAAAATGGCGGATTGTTTAGGCCAAGAGAGAATTATGTCACAAGCGACCGAAATCCCAACGACTACCCCGCAAGAGCGTCCCAACGAGACCAACCTGGTGTGGGTGGACATGGAAATGACGGGTCTGGAACCCGAGACTGACCGCATCATCGAAGTGGCCATCATCGTCACCGACATGCACCTGAACTTCCTGGCGGAAGGCCCGGTGTTTGCCATTCATCAATCCGATGAAACGCTGGACAAGATGGACAACTGGAACAAGGGCACCCACGGCCGTTCCGGCCTGACCGAGCGCGTGAAAGCGTCCACCATTACGGAAGAGTTCGCCGAAGCCGAGCTGATCGCCTTCCTGAAAAAGTGGGTCCCCGCCGGCAAGGCGCCGATGTGCGGCAACACCATCGGCCAGGACCGCCGCTTCATGGTGAAGTACATGCCCAAGCTGGAAGCGTTCTTCCACTACCGGAATATCGACGTGTCCACGCTGAAGGAACTGTGCAAGCGCTGGAAGCCGGAAATCGTCGGCGGCTTCAAGAAGCACCAGAAGCACACCGCGCTGGCCGACATCGTCGAGTCCATCGAGGAGCTGAAGTATTACCGCGAGCATTTCATCAAGTTGTAAGCTGGATTAGTCGCTGGACACTTCCAGCAGCGCTTCGAGGAAGTTGTTTTCGTTGAAGTCTTCAAAGGCTGGATATTCGCCCTCCTTGGTGGCGATCTTCCAGCCGGCGGCAAGGTCGGGCAGCACAAACCGCACCTTGCCGCGATGTCCCTCCAGGTCCACGCGACCGCCCGCCGTGTCGAGCATCACGCCGACCGGGCGCAGCAGCACGTGCTGGCGCCCCAGGCTGATGCCCAGCGAGCGCGTGCTGTAAGTGCCCAGCAGTTCCTCGGTCAGCACCAGCGCATGGAAATCATATTTCACCAGCCCCCTGGCCGCGTAACGCGCCAGCCACAGTTGCACCTGGCTGTAAAAGCCATCGATGCGCGCCAGCCATTGCTGCCTGCGCTGCTCATACGCGTCATGCCCCATTGCTAGCCCGGTGAAAGTCAGCCTCGATTCATTGTAGCGGGTTGCTGAAAAAATGGGCGGGCACGACGTGCGCAGGGCCGTCAGACGATGGTCTTGGCTTTCAGGTCGACCGTGGCGCGGCTGCCGTCGTACCAGGTCAGCACGTAGTCCGTGTTGGTGACGCCGTGCGAACCGACGCCGAACACTTCCATGCTGCTGCCGGTCCACTTGTAAAAGACGGCGTCGTTGGCGCGCGGCTTGGTGTTGTGCAGCAGCGAATGCGGCCCCTTGGTCCCTTTGCCTTTAAACGGCATGCCGCCGGACTGGATGCCGTTCTGGCAGGTGTTTTCAATGTGGTCGGCCATGCCGTCGCACGCTGCCTGGAACGTGGCGTTGACGGCGGTGCCGGCTTCCGGCTTGGGAAACCAGGTCAGCGTCACCGGAGTGACGGCAACGATGACCGGCTTGGGCTGGTGCTGGTCGCAAAAGCCGCCCTTGCTTTCCGGGTTCTTACATTTGATTTCTTTGGCGTGGCCTTTCGCAGGCGTGACGTGGGCGCAGGGCATATTGATCCTTTTTTGATAGTCGCTCCGATAAGATTGCTGCAATTACAGCTGAAAGTTTAGCAAGTAATTGCAGCAGCGACAGTCAAAAATTTTCAATGCAGCGTGCGCTTAGCCCATGAAGCCCAGGTCCCTGACCGCGAAGTTGGCCAGTTCGTTCTTGAAGACGTGGGTCTCCAGCATGGCGTCGTCGGCGCCGAACCAGCGGCCCAGGGTGGCGCCGTATTGCTGGTTGGAGATTTGCGGTATCCACACGCCGCGCCCGGTGGCGTCGTCCCTGCCGCCCAGCGTGAAATCGGGGAACTGGCCGTACAGGCCGCCCTTCACGGCGCCGCCGACGATCAGGTGGTGGTTGCCCCAGCCGTGGTCGGTGCCGCCGCTGTTGGGCTGCAGGCTGCGGCCGAAGTCGGACAGCGTGAAGGTGGTCACCTGCTGCTGCGCGCCGATTTCGGCCAGCGCCAGCTGGAAAGCGGCCAGCGACTGCGACACCTGGCGCAGCATGTCGAACTGCTGGTAGGCCTGGCCGCCATGCGTGTCGAAGCCGCCCTGCGACACGAAGTACACCTGCCGCCCGGGACCCTGGGTGGAACGCAG
This sequence comes from Pseudoduganella sp. UC29_71, assembly GCF_042693265.1. Taxonomy (NCBI): domain Bacteria; kingdom Pseudomonadati; phylum Pseudomonadota; class Betaproteobacteria; order Burkholderiales; family Oxalobacteraceae; genus Pseudoduganella; species Pseudoduganella sp. UC29_71. Next base: position 1,012,310 of record NZ_CP170549.1, read on the forward strand.
GCGTATCAGTTGCGCCACGGTCTTGAGCTGCTGCGCCAGGCTGTAGCCGGGGAAGGTGGTGGCCAGCGCGCCGCCGCCGGTGGCCGCCTTCAGGTCGGACACCAATTCCATGCCGTTCAGCAGCGTGCGGTTGGCCGTGCCGGCCATCAGGTTGGCGTGGTTGGCCGACAGCAGCTGAAGCAGCGCCGCGCGGCGCTTGTCGGCTTCCGCTTGCGGCCAGAAGTTCATGCCGGCCAGGTTGAGCTGGCCGTTGGCCGGGATCAGGTTGCCATGCGTCTTGGCGCCTTCGATGAACAGGCCGCCGCCGCCCAGCGCCACCGCGTCCAGGTCGCCGCCGGTGCCCAGCAGGTCCACCAGGCGGCCGCCCCAGCCGGTGCCGGCCAGCGACGGCGTGCCGGCCTGGTTTTGCAGCTGCTGGTCCGGATGCGAGAACAGCTGGGGCGGCACGCCCAGCCCGGACTGGTACTGCGCCTTGCTGAGCGGCTGGCGCAGGCTGCCCACGTTGAGCACGGCGGCCACCTGGCCCTGGCCGTATAGCGCGTCCAGCTCGGGCATGCCGTAGTGGAAGCCGAAGGGCTGGTCAACTGGATTGTCCACCGCCTGCAACCGCGCGCTGCGCTCGGCCACCAGCGTCTTGCTGGCCACCGACAGCGCCAGGCCCTGGCTGCCGCGGATGGCGGCGTACTTGCCGTAGCGGACGCTGTCCAGCGGCACGATCATATTGTTGCCGTCGTTGCCGCCGAACATATACAGGCAGACCAGTGCCTTGTAATCGCTCACGGCGGCTTGCGCGGGGCGGGCCGCCAGCAGGCCCAGCGAGGACAGTGCGCCCAGCATGCCGGCTTGCGCGCCCAGGCCGAGGAAGCCGCGGCGGGACAGGTGGTTCTTGTTCATGGAGGTCTCCGGTTTCATTGCTGCACCGCGAATTCGGCGCTGATGGCGGTCAGGTAGAGCGCGGTCAGGGCGCGCTGCGTCTTGTCGGTGGTGGCGCTGACGGGGCCGGCGATGGCGCTGCGCGCGGCTGGCGACATGCGGCCCTGCAGCAGCCTGGCGTCCACCAGGTTCATCAGTGCGGTGACGTCACCCGCCACGTTGACGTAGGGCGCGATATTGACGGCCACCATGCCCTTGTACTCGCCGGACAGGAAGCGGTACAGGAAGTTGGCGCGCGCCACGGCCAGCGCCGGGGCGTAGACCTGGAACTCGGGGCCGAATTTGCCGGGCGAGCCGGGCAGGCCGGTCATGGGCGAATAGAAATTGAACACGCTGGGCGCGTTGAGCAGCTTCTGGCCCAGCTGCAAGTATTCCCAGAAGGCGTTGGTGGGATTGACGACGGTGGCGTCCAGCGCACGGAACAGGCTTAGCGAGTGCAGCATCGGATCCTTCAGCTTGCCCTGGGTGGCGCCGGGAATGTCCTGGCGCGCTTCGGCGTCGGTCAGCACGGCCGTCAGCGTGGCTTTCAGGTCGCCGCGCCCGGCCGGGCCGCTGGCAAACACGTCGGCCACGCGCTCGATGTAGGCGGGGCTGGGATTGCTGGTGGTGAAGGCGCGGATCAAGCGGGTGGCGATGAAGGGCGGCAGGTTGGGGTGGTCGAACAGGTTCTCCATTACGGCGTCGAAGTCCTGCACCGTGGTCTGGCCTGCAGGCAGCACCGTGCCTTGCAGCAGCGTCTTGCTGCCCTTGTCGTGCAGGCGGTCGCGCGGCTGCAGCGGGCCGGTGAACTTTTCCCAGTTGGCGCCGGTGGTGCTGGTGCCCTGGTAGGTCCAGCCGCTCAGGGCGCGCGAGATGTCGGCGATGCGGGCCTGGTCGTAGCTGGGAATGGGGGCGCCGTTGCGGTCGGTCTGCACGCTGCCGTCCTGGTTCAGCATGACCGGGCCGATGGTGAACAGCTGCATCACTTCGCGGGCGTAGTTTTCATTCGGCGCGGGCGCCTTGCTGTTGGCCAGGTCCAGGTATTTGCCCATGGACGGGTTCAGCGTCATGTCGCGCAGCAGGGTGTTGAAGTTGCCGAAGGCGTTGGCCGACAGGGTGGCCAGCCATGGCTGCATCTCGTTGGCGTAGGGGTTTTTGTCGGCGGAGACGACGAACAGCTGGGACAGCGCGAAGATCATGCGCTGGCGCAGCTGGTCCTGGCCGCCGGCCATGTTGTTGAACCAGTTGGCGCGCAGGACGTTCATGTCCTCGGTGGCGGGCAGGGCGCTGGCGGGCAGCTCGAACTGCTGCGCCAGCCAGGCGGCCTGGCCCAGGGTTTTTACTTTGGCGATGTCGGCGGCGGTGGGGCCGAAGGTGGCTTGTTCGAGCAGGCGCGCCGCCGCCACGGTGGCGGGGTCAACCGGCGGCTGGGCGCCGAGCGGCGGGGGCGCCGGTGTTGGCGTCGGCGTTGGAGCTGGCGTCGGCGTCGGCGTCGGATTCGGGGTTGGCGTGGTCGTGGACGCGAGCTTCAGCGTCAGCGTGGTGGTCGCGCTCAGCTTGGTTGCGGTGGCGGTGGTGCCGGTGATGGTGATGACGCGGTTGGCCGGCATGGCAGCAGGCGCCTTGTACTCGCCGTTCTGCGAATTCAGCGTGCCGAACACGGCATTGCCGCCGGCGACGCCGTTCACCGTGAAGTTCATATACGTGCCAACGCCGTCGACCTTACCCAGGAACCACACTTTGCTGCCCAGCGCCACTTCGCCCCGGGCCGTATGCTCCAGCGTGGCGGTGGCGGCCCAGCTGCTTGCGGCCAGGCTCATCAGACAGGCCGCTGTCCAGGCCCGGCATAGTGTTCGTTGCATGACATGCTCCTTGTTTTTGGAATCTTGTTTCCAAAGAGCAAGTCTCGTGCCAAGCAAAAAGTGACAATTCTTGTTCGCTTGCGGGCTGCAAGGCGACAAAAATTGTCACTCGGGTCATGCGGGGGCGGCGAAAAATGTCAATTCGCCGCAAAGAAGATGTTACTCGGCTGCGCCTTCCGCGCCGTGGCACTTCTTGTACTTCTTGCCGCTGCCGCAGGGGCAGTCGTCATTGCGGCCCACTTTCGGCTCTTCGCGCACCACGGTGCTGACCGGCGCTTTGCGGCGCGGCACCCAGAACTTGTGGATGGCCGGCAGGTTCGCTTCCAGCTCCTGGCCCAGCTTGTGCGCCTTGACCGGGTCTTCCACCAGCGGCAGCTCGTCTTCTTCGATCTCGTCCGCGCCCAGCAGGTAGATCGGACGCATCAGGTCGCCCACTTCCGAGTCCCAGATCGCATCCCACGAGCCCGGGCGCAGTTCCATGCCTTCCCAGAAGCCCCAGCACCACGCTTCGGCGTCGATCAGGGTCTGGCCGTTGACCTCGTGCTCCACGAACAGCGGCTCGAATTCTTTGGGCGCCACTTCGAACGTCACCAGCACTTCGTTCATGAAGCGCATGATGAGGTTGACGATGCGCTCCTCTTCCTTGGCATTCTTGAACTTGGGCGCGTCCTTGCCGTCCGGACCCCACACGCGCGACAGCCACTCGGCCGGCATGATCGGCTCCGGGCCGATGGCGATGGCGGTCAGGTAGCCGTGCAGGTGATCCATGGTCATGGAGTCCTCCGGGCTGCGCTCGGACAGCAGGAAGTTGTCCAGTTCGTCGAATTCTTTTTCGCTCAGGGGCTGATCGAGTTGCATATGCATTCCTTCTATTTGAATGGCGCCAGTATACGCTGCGGCGCAATGTTCCGGGCGGAAGAATGCGGCGGCGCTTACAATGGCGCCATGACAACCGACACTCCAGACCCATCCGGCGTTCCGCACGCCTACGCCGCCCTCGGGCCAGATTGCGTGCTCGACGCGCTGGACAGCATCGGCCTGTACGGCGACGGCCGCCTGCTGGCGCTGAACAGCTATGAAAACCGCGTCTACCAGGTCGGCATCGAAGACGGCAAGCCGCTGGTGGCCAAGTTTTACCGCCCCGGCCGCTGGAGCGACGCCGCCATCCTGGAAGAACACGCCTTCGTGGCTGAACTGGCCGAGCGGGAGATTCCCGTGGTGCCGGCGCTGACCGTCAACGGCAAGACCCTGCATGAATACCAGGGCTTCCGCTTTTCCGTGTTCCCGCGCCATGGCGGCCGCGCACCCGAGCTGGGCGACCCGGCCGTGCTGGAATGGACGGGCCGCTTCATCGCCCGCATCCACGAGGCCGGCAAGTTGGGCGTCTACCAGGAACGCCCTGCGCTGGACCCCGCCACCTTCGGCACCGAGCCGCGCGACTACCTGCTGGCCAACAACTTCATTCCGGCCGAACTGCTGGCTGCCTACCGCAGCGTGATCGACCAGGCGCTGGAGGGCGTACAGCGCTGCTATGACAGGGCAGGGGACGTATCGCTGCTGCGCCTGCACGGCGACTGCCACGGCGGCAACGTGCTGTGGACCGACGCCGGCCCGCACTTCGTGGATTTCGACGACAGCCGCATGGGGCCGGCCATCCAGGACTTGTGGATGATGCTGTCCGGCGAACGCCACGAGCAGGTGCGCCAGATGGGCGACATCCTGGCCGGCTACGAGGATTTCTGCGACTTCGACAGCCGCGAAATGCACCTGGTGGAAGCGCTGCGCACGCTGCGCCTGATCCACTATTCGGCCTGGATCGCGCGCCGCTGGGACGATCCCGCCTTCCCGGCTGCCTTCCCCTGGTTTAACACCCAGCGCTACTGGCAGGACCGCGTGCTGGAGCTGCGCGAGCAGATCGCCCTGATGGACGAGGCGCCGCTGCCGGTGTAAAAAGTTTTCCGATTGCCTGTCACAAAGTGTTTCCCCGCTGCGTCTAATATGCAAGGGAACACCCTTAGATCGCATCTCAATCTAATGAAAGGCACATCATGAAAATCGTCGTCATCGGAGGTACCGGGCTGATCGGCTCGAAAACCGTCGCCATCCTGCACCAGGCAGGCCACGAAGTGCTTGCGGCCTCGCCGTCCAGCGGCATCAACAGCTACACCGGCGAAGGCCTGCGCGAGGCCATGGCCGGCGCGCAAGTCGTGATCGACCTGGCCAACGCCCCGTCGTGGGCGCCCAGCGAAGTGCTGGACTTCTTCCAGACCACCAGCCGCAACATCCTCGCGGCGGAAGCCGAGGCGGGTGTGCAGCATCATCTTGCGCTGTCCATCGCCGGCACCGACCGCATGCCGGACAACGGCTACTTCCTGGCCAAGGTGGCGCAGGAGCAGGCCATCGTGGCCTCCGGCATTCCCTACACCATCGTCCGCGCCACCCAGTTCATGGAATTCCTCGGCGGTATCGCTGCCGCCGGCGTGGACGGCGACGTGATCAGGCTGGCGCCGGGCCAGTTCCAGCCCATTGCGGCCGACGACGTGGCTGCCAGCGTAGCCGCCGTGGCGCAGGCCGCGCCCATCAACGGCATTGTCGAGATCGCCGGCCCGGAGCGCGCGCCGCTGAACGAATTCATTGCCCGCTACCTGAAAGCCGTGGGCGACGAACGCACCGTCGTGCGCGACACCGAAGCCCGCTACTTTGGCGGCCGCGTGGAGGAACTGTCGCTGGTGCCGATGGGCGAGGCCCGCCTGGGCAGCATCAACCTGGACGCATGGCTGCGCCGTGCACAGGCATCGGCTTGATAAACGCACTTGATCTGTAAGGAGAATTCCATGAAAGCCACCCTCAGCATCCTCAGCGTCCTGCTTGCCGCCGCCCTGCCGTTCGGCAGCGCCAATGCGGAGGCGCCCAAGGCGAAAAATGCCAAAGTGACGCAGGTCTACCAGCACGAACTGCCGAATGTGCCCGGCAAGAGCATCAAGGGCGTGCTGGTCGAATACGGTCCCGGCGGCTATTCGCCCGGCCACACTCACGCCCGCTCCGCCTTCATTTACGCCACCGTGCTGGAAGGCGCCATCCGCAGCCAGGTCAACGACGGCCCGGAAACGGTGTACACGGCCGGCCAGAACTTCTCTGAGCTGCCGGGCGACCGCCACGGCGTCAGCGCCAACGCCAGCAAGACCAAGCCGGCCAAGCTGCTCGCAGTGTTCGTGGTCGATACCAATGACAAAGAGTTAACTACGCCGTTCGACTGAGTCCGGCCGGCCCCGCCATGTGACGAAATGGCGGGGTTTTCCCGCTCTGCTTGGGGCTAGGCCGGCGCGCTTGCTGTTTGATAATGCTTATTCAGAAGTCCCGGCGGGTGCCGGGGCGCACGATTAAGCGAGAAATCTCATGCAAGCACAACCGGCACAGTCCTTCGAACCAGTCATTCCGGCCATCGATGTTCCCGTTCCGCCCCTGCAAGAGTCCGCTGAACCGGCCCCGCGCGGCGCCATGGACATGAACGCCATCAAGGAAGCCATCGCCCGCGTGGAAGCCGAAGCCAAGGCGGCTTGCGCCGCCGAGAGCCGCGCCCACGCCGAGGCGCGCGCCCGCGCCTTGGCCGACGACCGCGCCGCCATCGATGCCGCCGCCGCCGCGGCAGCCCAGCAAAGCGCGCAAGCGGCCGAGGAAGCCATTGCCGCCAACCGCGAGCGCCTGGAAAGCCTGCGCGCCGCCGCCCAGGCCAGCGTGGCGCGCCTGGAAGCGGTGAAAATGGAAACGGCCGAGCTGCGCGCCCGCGCGGAAGCCGACACCCAGATCCGCCTGGCCGCCGAGCAGCGCGCCCGTGCCGAAGAGGAAAGCCGCCGCCGCGCCACCGAGCAGATCGCCACCGAATCCGAACTGGCCGAACAAGCCGCCCGCGCCGCCGACGAACTGACCGCGCAAACCGAACAGGCCCGCAAGCAGGCTGCCGAGCGCCTGGCCGCCGTGCAGGCCGCGCGCGAGGAAATGGTGGGCATCGCCTCGGCCGACGCCCGCCTGGCCACGCTGGCCCGCGAACGCGAGCGCCATGCCTACGGTGCGCGCCAGACCGCCGACGCGCTGGCCACGGCCGAAGCGGAAGCGCTGGAACTGACCGTGCAGCGCGAACGGGCCGACCAGATCGCGCTGGAAGCGGCCTTCAACCGCGCCGCCGCCGAAGCGCGCGCGCTGGAAGAAGCCCGCGCGCTGGCCCACCTGGAGCAGGAGCGCGAAGCCATTGCCCTGGCCAAGGCCGAATCCGAGCGCAGCGCCGCCCAGTCGCTGCACCTGCGCCTGCAGACCGAAAAGGAAATCCGCGACGCGGCTATCCAGCGCGAGCGCCTGGAAGCGGTGGCCGCCGCCAGCGCGCAGGCCCGCCGCGACGCGGACGCGCGCATCATCAGCGCCACCGAGGCGCGCATCGAAGTGGACCGCCAGCTGCGCGCCGTGGCGCTGGCGCGCTTCGAAGCCGAGCAGCAGGCGGAAATTGAAACCCTGGCCAAGGTGGAAGCCGAAGCGCAGGCGCTGGAGCAGGCCCGCCTGCGCCAAGCCGCCGAGCAGGCCGCCGCCGAAGCGGCCCGCGCCGACAGCCTGGAGCAGCAGCGCGCCGCCCAGCTGGCCGACGAGCGCGCTTCGCTGTCGCGCGCCGCCGTCGAGCTGGCCGCGGCGCAGAATGCCGCCGAGCAGGCCGAAGTGGCCACGCTGGCTGCGCAGGTGGAAGCGCAGAACGCCGCCACCGCGCTGGCCGAGGAAAAAGCCGCCCGCGCGGCCGACTTGCTGGCCGCCGAGCAAGCCCGCGCCGCTGCCGAGCAGCAAGCCATCGCCGCGCTGAAGGAGCGCCTGGAAGCCGAGGAGGGCGCATTCGCCGCCGCGCAAGCCCGCGCCGCCGCCGAGCAGCAGCAGGCCGAAGCGCTGCGCCAGCAGCAGGCCGCCGATGAAAGCCTGGCCGCCGCAGCGGGCAAGGAAGCGGCCGCCATGCAGCTGATGGCTGAGCAGACCACCGTGGAAGCCGAACAGAAGGCCATCGCCGCGCAAGCCGTGACGGCGCAGGCCCGCCTGGCCGTGGAGCTGAGCGAAGTGCATGTGCAGCGCGCCCAGGTGGAAGAGGAGAAGGCGGCCAAGGCTGCCGAACTGCTCAAGGCCGAGCAGGAATTCGTGGAAACCGAGCGCCATTCGCTGGCCGTGATCGACCAGAAACTGACCCAGCAGCGCCTGGCCAATGCGGCCGAAGAGCGCGCCGCCAAGTCCATCGAGAGCCGTCTGGAATCGGAGAAGGCCGCTGCCGCCGCGCTGCGCGCGCAGGCGGAGGCGGAGCAGCAGCAGGCCGAATTGGCCCGCGAGCATGAGCTGGCGGTGCAGGCGGCGGCCAAGGCTGCGCAGGACAAGGCGGACGAGCAGAAGGCGCTGGTGGCGGCGGCGCAGGCGCACGCGGCCTTGCAGCGCAAGGTGGTGGATACTACCCAGGCCATGACCTTGGCCAAGCAGAAGCTGCTGGAACTGGAAACCCGCCGCCAGCACGCGGCGCAGAATGCGCTGAACGCGATTGAGGAGAAGCTGGCTGTGGAAGTGGCGCAGACGGCGCTGGCGGAAGAAAATGCCTTTGCCGCGACGCTGGCGGCGGCGCGCGCACGTGCCGAGCACGAGCAGTCCGAAACCATGGCGCGCGACGTGATCGGGCGCTTGAAGGAGACGGCCGGCGCGGTGTGGCGCGGCCGGTGAGGCGGCGGGTTACGGCGCTGTGCGCCTAACCCGCCCTACAGTACGTACAGTACGTGATGGGATTGATGTCGTAGGGCGGATTAGGGGCGCAGCACCGTAATCCGCCATTTTTTATTGCGCGGGAACCTGCAGGCGTTCGGCGTAATACTCGGTTTCGCCGAAGCAATCGGTCGGCACGCCCTTGTGCTGCGCGTAGGTGATCAGCACGCGCTTGCCGGTGGCGGCGGACATCTGCCTGGCCAGCTCGGGATCGCGCACGCTGAACTGGAATTTCTCCGGGATCGCGCCGGGCATCGAGGTCAGCAGCAGCTCGCCTTCCCAGGTCTTGCAGATCCAGCCGCGCTTGGAGAACTTTTGCAGGTAGCCGGCCCGTTCGCCTTCCGAGTAGGACACGTTGAGCGTGATCCAGGTGTAGCCGGCGAACAGCAGGCCGGCGCCCAGCACGAGCGCCAGCAGGATGTATTTGATGCGGGGTGATTTGATCATGTGTTTTGCTGGTTAGGGTGGCAACCTTGCGATCTTATCACTCCCCGCCCATCTGGCGGCGGTGGCGCACCGATGACCACAGCGACACCAGGATGAACGCCACCCCGGACAGCCCCGTGAACCATTCGGGAATGTGGTATTTCACGCTGGCCAGCATGATCAGCGCCAGGATGCCGATCGCGTAGTGCGCGCCGTGTTCCAGGAACACGAATTCGTCCAGCGTGCCCTTGTGCACCAGGAACACCGTCAGCGAGCGCACGAACATGGCGCCGATGGCCAGGCCCAGCATGATGATGACCACGTCCGAGGTGATGGCGAAGGCGCCGATCACGCCGTCGAAGCTGAACGAGGCGTCCAGCACTTCCAGGTACATGAAGCCGCCGATGCCGCCCTTGGCCAGCGCCACGCCGGTGTGCGGGTCGTGTTCCTCGCTCTCGAGCAGGCCGCTGATCCAGTCCACCGCCACGTACACTGCCACGCCGATCACGCCGGACGACAGCACGCTGAACTTTTTCGCTTCCGGCACCAGCGCCACGCAGGCCAGCACGCCGAGCAGGGTCAGCAGGATGGCCAGGCCGCCGGTGCCCAGCGCGCCCAGTTTTTCCTCCACCCAGCCCAGCCAGTGCAGCTCTTTTTCCTCGTCGAACAGGAAATTGAGGAAGACCAGCAGCAGGAAGGCGCCGCCGAAGGCTGCCACCTCGGCGTGCACGCCGGTCAGGTAGCGCGAGTATTCGTCCGGCGTGGTGAGCGCCATATTCCACACGTCCACCAGGCCCAGGCCGGTGGCGAAGGAGACGATGAGCAGCGGGAACAGCAGGCGCATGCCGAACACGGCCACGATGATGCCCACCGTCAGGAACAGTTTCTGCCAGAAGGCGTTCCAGTCTTTCAGCACGGCGGCGTTGACCACCGCGTTGTCGAAGGACAGCGAGACTTCCATCACGCCCAGCACGGCGGTAATCCACAGCGCGGTCAGCAGTCCGGCGCTGCCGCCCCGGCTATAGCCCCACCAGCCGGCGATACCCATCAGGATGACGGTGACGAGGATGGATATTCTGAAGTGTTTCATGTAGTTCCCTGTTGTGTTCTTTTAGGGTGTCGATTTTATATGACTTGCTATCGCCGTCCACATCCATTCTGCGATAATGGACGGATTGCCACAAAGGAATTCTCGATGGATCTCGCCTATTTGCTCACTCCTGTCATTACCTGGACCGCCGTCGGTCCGATCAAATTTTTGATCAATAGCGCCAAAGCGCGCCGCTGGGCGTTCAATCTGGTCGGCAACGGCGGCTTCCCCAGCAACCACAGCGCCGTGGTGTCCAGCATGGCCACCCTGATCGCGCTGCGCGAGGGCATCGGCCATCCGGCCTTCGGCGTGGCGGTGACGCTGTGCTTCATCGTCGTCATCGACGCCAACAGCCTGCGCCAGCACGTCGGGCGCCAGGCGGCGGCCATCAACCGCCTGGCCAAGGGCGACGACGGCAAGAGCGGCGCCCACACCTGGCTGCGCGAACGCATGGGCCACACGGTGGTCGAAATCATCGGCGGCCTGTGCACCGGCATTGCCATCGGTCATTTGGTGCACGCTTTTTTCGGCCGATGATCGTCCGCTGATTTTGCGGTCTATCCGCCATTTCAGCATTCCAGCCACAAAAACCCGCAGTCTGGCCCCCTGCGAATTGACACTGCACCTCCGCCCCCGGATACTCTGCGGCTTGCAGAAACTGCATCTAATAACAGCAAAGTAGTCCTATCCTCTGGAGATTTATATGTTGCGTGAAACCCTCATAGCTTTTGCCGTCGCTTCAGCGCTAGTCGCCTGCGGCAAGTCTGATAAAGCGCCCGAGGCCGGCCAGGCCAGCGCGTCGGCCAAAGCCGCTGCGAAGGACGACAAGAAACTGGCTACGCTGCAGATCGCTCCAGAGGATCTGGTCACCGTGGAAACCAATGCGCTGGCTTCCGGCCCGGTGGTCACCGGCTCCATCGAGCCGGAACGCAAGGCCGACATGCGCGCCGAAGTGGGCGCCGTGGTGATGCAGGTGCTGAAGGAAAACGGCGAGCCGGTGAAGAAGGGCGACCTGCTGGTGCGCCTGGACGATACCTCGCTGCGCGACGCCATGAATTCGGCCAGCGAGGCCGTGCGCGCCTCGACCCAGTCGCTGGAGCAGGCCGAGCGCGTGCTGGCGCGCCAGAAAACGCTGAAATCGTCCGGCATGGTGTCCTCGCAGGTGCTGGAAGACGCCGAAGTGCGCCGCAACAACGCCCAGAGCGACCTGTCGGCCGCCAAGGCGCGCCTCGTGGCGGCCAACCAGCAGCTCTCGCGCACGCTGGTGCGCGCGCCGTTCGACGGCATCGTCTCCGAGCGCAAGGTGTCGGCCGGCGATACCGCGCAGGTGGGCAAGGAGTTGATCAAGGTGGTTGATCCGGCGTCGATGCGCTTTGAAGGCCGCGTCTCGGCCGACAAGGTGGGCGTGGTGAAAACCGGCCAGAACGTGGTGTTCGCCATCAACGGTTACCCGGGCCAGAGCTTCACCGGCAAGATCAAGCGCGTCGATCCGGCCGCCAACTCGGTGACCCGCCAGGTCGAAGTGCTGGTGGAATTCACCGACAAGGCCCGTCCAGGCGTGGCCGGCCTGTTCGCCGAAGGCCGCATCGAAGCGGCCACCACCGCCGCCCTGATGATCCCCGAATCGGCGCTGGTCAAGCAGGGCGACGACACCTTCGCCTGGAAGATCAAGGACAAGGCCCTGGTGAAAGCCCGCCTGGCCATCGGCGCGCGCGACGCGCGCAGCGGCAACTGGCAGGTGGAAAACGGCCTGGCCTCAGGCGACATGGTGCTGCGCGCGCCGTCGTCGGCCTTCCGCGACGGCCAGAAGGTCGAGATGCAGCAGCCCAAGGCGGTGGCTTCGGCCGGTTCGGCCGCTGCGGCAGCGAACAAAGGAAACTAAGCCATGTTCTTATCCGATTTCAGTATCAAGCGCCCCGTCGCCATGATCGTGCTGATCGTGGCGATGATGGCCATGGGCTTGCTGGCCCTGTCCAAGCTGCGCGTCAACCAGAACCCGGACGTGGACGTCCCGGTGCTGATCGTCAACATCCCGTACCCTGGCGCGTCGCCGGAAACCGTGGAGCGCGAAATCATCAACCGCCTGGAAAAGTCGCTGCAAAGCATTTCCGGCGTGACCGAGTCCTACAGCACCTCGCGCGAGGGCAGCGCCACCATCGAACTGCGCTTTAACTTCGACAAGAACCTGATCGAGGCATCCGACGAGGTGCGCAACTCCATCGCGGCGGTGCGCTACAAGCTGCCGACCGAGATGCGCGAGCCGATGATACAGCGGGTCGATACCTCGGCCCAGCCCATCATGCAGGTGTCGCTGTCGTCCAAGTCGATGTCGCACGCGGCCATTTCGCGCCTGGCGGAAGACAAGCTGGCCGACCGCTTCCGCGCGCTGGACGGCGTGGCCGTGGTCAATGTGAACGGCGCGCTGCGCCGCGAGCTGTCGGTGCTGCTGCGCGCGGAAAAGCTGCGTGAATACAATGTGTCGGTGGCCGAGGTGGCCAACGCGCTGCGCATGCAGAACACCAATGCGCCGGTGGGCAAGGTGCGCGGCAACCTGGACGAGAAGGCGATCCGCCTGGTCGGCCGCATCGAGCGTCCGGAAGAGTTCCAGGAAGTGGTGGTCAAGCGCCGCGGCGACGAACTGATCCGCCTGGGCCAGCTGGCCGTGATCGAGGACGGCTTTGCCGAAATCAACAACGTCAGCCTGCGTTCGGGCAAGGCCAACGTGGGCCTGTCCATCATCCGCTCGCGCGAAGCGTCCACCGTGGCCGTGGCCAAGGAAACCCGCAAGCTGGTCGAGGAAATCAACAAGGAACTGGGCGATAGCGCTTCGCTGGAAATCACCCAGGACGGCGGCGAGGACGCGCAGGATTCCCTGAACAACGTGATCGAGGCGCTGGTGTTCGGCGCCGTGCTGACCATCTTCGTGGTGTACGCTTTCCTGAACTCGTGGCGCTCGACCTTGATTACGGCGCTGTCGCTGCCCACTTCCGTGGTGGCGGCCTTCATCGCCGTGTGGCTGTGCGGCTTCACCTTGAACTTCATGACCCTGCTCGGCCTGTCGCTGGCGATCGGCGTGCTGATCGACGACGCCATCGTGGTGCGCGAAAACATCGTGCGCCACATGCAGATGGGCTCGGACCGCCGCAAGGCCGCGCTGAACGGCACCGCCGAAATCGGCCTGGCCGTGGCGGCGACCACGTTCTCCATCATGGCCGTGTTCATCCCGGTGGCCTTCATGCCGGGCATGCCGGGCGAGTGGTTCCGTCCATTCGCGCTGACCGTGACCTGCTCGGTGGCCGTGTCGCTGTTCATCTCCTTCACGCTGGACCCGATGCTGTCGGCCTACTGGGGCGACCCGCCCGACCACCATACGGCCCAGAAAAAGGGCATCGGCAAGGTGCTGGACAAGTTCAACCACTGGTTCGACCACCAGGCCGACCGCTACGGCAAAGTGATCGCCTGGGCGCTGCACCACCGTCGCTGGATGGCCGTGATCGCCTTCGCCACCTTCGTCGGCGCGCTGTTCCTGCAGGCCAAGTGGGGCGGCACCAGCTTCCTGCCGAAGTCGGACTTCGGTTCGCTGGCCATCGAGGTGCGCACGCCGTCCTCGTCCAGCCTGGACTACACCAAGATGAAGATGGACAAGGCGGCGCAAATCGCCCACACCATTCCTGAAGTGAAGGCCACCAGCACCTATGTGAACCTGTCGGGCGGCCGCATCTGGGTCGACATCGGCAAGCGCTCCAAGCGCAAGCGCGACGCCACCGAGATCGGCGTGGAGCTGCGCCAGAAGCTGGCCGGCCTGGTGGGCGGCGAGTTCGTGGTGCTGGACGACCTGTCCAACAACGCCCGCAAGCCGGTGCAGATCGACTTCGTCGGCCCGGATTCGCGCAAGCTGATGGATATCACCAACACCTTCATGGACAAGCTGCGCCAGGTGCCGGGCGCGGTGGACGTGGGCCTGTCCGAGCAGGACCCGAAGGATGAGCTGCAGATTGAACTGAACCGTTCGCTGGCCAACTCGATGGGCATTTCCGCCGGCGACGCGGCGCAGGCGCTGCGCGTGGCCTTTGCCGGCATCGAAGTGGGCGACTGGGTCGATCCGACCGGCGAAACGCGCGACGTGGCGGTGCGCCTGCACCCGGATGACCGCGTCAGCCTGGACAACATCGAGCGCCTGCCGATCGGCGTGTCCAACACGAATATGATGGTGCCGCTGGACCAGATCGCCCGCATCACCATGGGCAAGGGTCCGTCCACCATCCGCCACAAGGACGGCAAGCGCACCATTTCGGTGTCGGCCAACGTGGAAGGCCGCGCCCACGGCGAAGTGATTTCGGACGCCATGAAGCTGGCCAAGTCGCTGGACTACCCGCCCGGTTTCGGCCTGGCCGTGGGCGGTTCGGGCAAGGACCAGCAGGAAGTGTTCACCCAGATGGGCATTTCGCTGGTGGCCGGCATCGGCCTGATGTACCTGGTGCTGGTGATGCAGTTCGGCTCCTTCACGGCGCCCGGCGCGGTGATGCTGTCCCTGCCGCTGTCGCTGATCGGCGTGGTGGTGGGCCTGCTGGTGACCGGCGGCACCTTGAACCTGATGAGCTTTATCGGCGTCATCATGCTGATGGGCCTGGTGGCCAAGAACGCCATCCTGCTGCTGGATGCGGCGCGCAAGCGTGAAGAGGAAGGCTATGGCCGCGAGGATGCGCTGATGTATGCGGGCCGCATGCGCCTGCGCCCCATCCTGATGACGACCTTTGCGCTGATCGCCGGCATGATGCCGGTGGCCATCGGCATGGGCGAGGGCGGCGAGTTCTACCGTCCGATGGCGATCGCCATCATCGGCGGCACCATCACCTCCACCTTCCTGACGCTGCTGGTGGTGCCGACCTTCTACGACAGCATCGAAATCGCGCGCGACCGCATGGTGGCCAAGTTCCACCGCCGCGACGCGCGCTGGGGCTCGGCCCTGGCTTTCCTGATGACCTTCGTGGAGGCGCTGCTGGCGCTGGTCTTCGTGCGCCTGGTGTACCGCATGCTGAAGTGGGTGGTGCTGAAGGTGGCGGGCCGCGGCACCGCCAGCCTGAAGCCGGCCGCCTAAGCGCGCCAGGCTTCATTCCTTGGGGGACCCTGCGGGGTCCCTTTTCTTTTCTTAGAGGGTTAACTCAAGGCAATTGCTTCATGAATGTAGTATGCTGGCCCCCCGCCTGGCGCCGGCTGGCCGCTGCCGGGGATATGACAATAGCAACTACCTTGAGACTCACATTGAAACCTAAACACCTGCCCCTGATTGTGGCCGCCGCGCTGGCCGCCATGTCCACCTCCGCCCTGGCTTCGGGTTACCATTTCGGTTCCCAGAGCGTGTCCGCGCAAGCGACTGCCGACGCCAACGGCGCCGAAGCCGCAGACGCCAGCGTATTGTTCGCCAACCCGGCCGGCATGAGCCGCCTGCAGGGCCAGAACTTCAGCGCCGGCGCCACCGCCGTGGTGCCGCACTCGACCTACAACGACACCGGCTCCAAGCGCTTCACCGGCACGCCAACCGGCGGCACGCCCACCGAAGACTACGCGCCGGACGTGGTGGTTGCCCCGTCGCTGTACTACACCAGGCAGATCAACAGCCAGTGGACCGCCGGCATGGGCCTGTTCGTCCCGTACGGCACCAAGCTGAACTACGGCGACAACTGGAACGGACGCTACGCGCTGACCAACATCAAGCTGGAAGCGATTGCGCTGAACCCGTCCGCGTCGTTCAAGCTGAACGAGCAGCACTCCTTCGGCTTCGGCCTGACCGCCGAGTTCATGAAGGCTGAGCTGGGCCAGGCCGTGGACGTGCCGGGCACCGTGGCCGCGCTGGCGGGCACGCCGAACAGCGCCGCGCTGGTCAAGCAGATCATGGCCCTGGGCGGCAATCCGGCCGCGCTGGCGAAAGTGCAGGACGGCCGTGGCGAGAACGACGGCAAGGACTGGGGCTTCGGCTTCAACCTGGGTTATATGTTCCAGCTGGACAAGGACACCCGCTTCGGCATTGCCTACCGCTCGTCTATCTCGCACAAGCTGAAAGGCTCGACCGTGTGGGACTTCTCCAACGTGACCGCCGATCCGGTGGTGAACAAGGTGCTGGCAGCCAGCTCGCGCAAGGTGAACTCGGCCGCCCTGGTGGCGCTGCGCACGCCGGAAAAGCTGTCGCTGAACGCCTTCCACCAGATTAACGAGCGCTGGGCCGCCATGGGCGACGTGACCTGGACCCGCCATTCGCGCATGGGCGACCTGCACATCCAGTTCCCAGGCACGGACGAGGGCGACGAAGTGATCCGCCAGCAGTGGAAGAACACCGTGCGCGTGTCGCTGGGCACGAGCTACAAGTTCGACGACAAGCTGACCCTGCGCGGCGGTATTGCGCATGACCAGACCCCGGTCAACAGCGACGAGCTGCGCCATCCAGCGCTGCCGGACAGCGACCGCAACCAGCTCTCCTTCGGCGCCAACTACAAGCTGTCCCCGCGCGCGTCGATCGACCTGGCGTACAGCTACCTGGACTTCAAGGATGCCAACGCCAACTACCGCAACAACTGTTCGCCGCTGACGGCAGGCTGCACCGGCAACGGTGAAACCACGCGCGGCACCTACCAGACCAACCTGCAACTGCTGGGCGTGGCGTACAACTACAAGTTCTAAGCCGCCCGTAGCAGTGTCGTGACCAGGCAGGCTGTCCCGCAAGGGCAGCCTGCTTTTTTATTGTTGGCCTCAGTATTTCGGCGGCGGCGGGTTGTCCTTGCTGGTGCCTGTGCCTGTGCTGGTGCCGGTACCGCTGCCGGTGGTGCCCGAGGTGCCGCTGGTGCCGGACGTGCCGCTGCCGCTGGTGCCGCTTGCCGGCGGCGTGGCGTTCTGGTCGCTTGGCGTGGTCGGCGTGGCCGGCGTGGTGGTGTCAGGGCCCGTGCCAGGAGTGGGCGACGCGGCCGGCGGCGTGGTGCTCGGCGTGGTGGATGGGGTTGTTGCGTTGTCGGTGGTGCCGGTGTCGGCGGCGCGGTTCTTGCAGCCCGCCAGCGTGGCGGTGGCGAGGATGGCGCTCAACAGCAGCGTGGTGCTCAATGTTTTCATGGTGTTTTCCTTTCAAAATATAAAGGCTAAGGGGAATACGCCAGAGTAAGTCCTTATCGTTGGATTCGTTTGCGGCCAGAGGGTTCCGCTTATTTCATGCGGGCGCGAGCGTGCGCAGCAGGGCCGGCACTTCGGCCGAGATTTCGCGCGCCAGGTAGCCCAGCGTGCCGTAGCGCAGCGCGAGCTGGTCGCCGGCGGCGGCGTGCAGCGCCACGCCCCATGCGGCGGCCTGTTCCAGCGCGCAGCCGCGCGCCGCCAACCCGGCAATGATGCCGGCCAGCGCGTCGCCCGAACCGGAGATGGCCAGGCCGATATTGCCGCCCTGGTGCTCCCACAGCTCGCCGCCCGGTGCGGCGATCACGGTCAGCGGCCCCTTCAGCGCCACCACCGCGTTCCAGCGCGCCGCGCAGCGCAGCGCCGCGCCGTGCGGCTCGGCCGTCACGGCCGCCTTGGTCTGCCCGCACAGATGGGCCAGTTCGCCCGCGTGCGGCGTCAGCAGCACCGCTTCCTCGAAACGGAAGTGTTCGCTGTCCACCGGCTCGGCCAGCAGGTGCGGCTCGTCGGGCGGGCGCAGCAGTTCCATGGCGCCCGCGTCCAGGATGATCTTGCAGCCGGCGAAACGCGGCAGCAGGGCACGCACCAGCTCCGCGCTGGCCGCCTCGTCCTGCATGCCCGGCCCCACCAGCAGCGCGTCCACCTTGGCGGCCAGCTCGCCCAGCTTGCGTGCCGCTTCGATGGAAAAGCCGCCGCCTGGCGTTTCCGCCAGCGCGATCACGCGCGCTTCCGGCAGCGCCGCCGCCACGTGCGGCGCCGTGCTGGCCGCCGTGGCCAGCGTCAGCTTGCCGGCGCCCGCGCGCAGCGCCGCCGTGGCCGCCAGCAGCGCGGCGCCCGGCATCTCGCGCGAGCCGGCCACCACCAGCACGTGGCCGCGCAATTCCTTGTCGCTGTCGAAATTGGGCAGCGGCAGCGGCCACTCGCGCAGGGTACGCAGGCTGATGTCGATGGCGTGGGTCTTGTTGCTGGGCATGGCGGATTCCTGCAGTGCGTCGCTCAGGACTTGGGCGCGGCCGGCACGTCCGGCTTGGCGGTGACGGGCGTGCCGGTGTCTTCCAGCGGCGCCACGAAGTTGGCCTGTTGCAGCACCAGCTTGCCGTGCTTGCCCGCCGCAGGATCGAACAGATAGGACGTGACGCCGCAGTTGGGCACGTCCGCCTCGCGGTCCACCGCCAGGATTTCAGCCTCGTCCATGCGCTCCAGCAGATAGCGGAAGCAATTGACGATCACCTGGTGGCCCACGATGAGCACGCGGTCGCCCCGGTATTCGCGGGTGATGGTGTCGAGCACGCTGCGCAGGCGCAGGATGACGTCGCACCAGCTTTCGCCGCCGGGCGGGCGGAAATAGAATTTGCCCACGTGCTTGCGCTGTTCGGCCAGTTCGGGGAACTTGTCGGCAATGCCCAGCGGCGTGAGCCGGTCCAGGATGCCGAACTCCTTCTCGCGCAGGCGCTCGTCGGCGATCACCGTGAGCCGCTGGCGGCCCAGCTGTTCGATGACGGCGGCGGCCGTGCCGGCGGCGCGCACGTAAGGGGAGTGCAGCACCACGTCGGGCTGCTGCCCGGCAGGCAGGGCGCCAAACCAGGCCGCCAGGGCGCGCGCCTGGCGTTCACCCAGTTCGGACAGGGGCACGTCGACGTCGCGGTGCGCGATATCGATCAGAAACTGCGAGGCCGCCTCGGCCGCTTCGCGCGCCACATTGCCCGCGCTTTGGCCATGCCGCACAAGCCACAACTGCTGGGGCCACTTTTGTTCCATGCCGGCCGCTCCGTTCGAGAGGAAGTGCGGCCCATGCTAGTCGAATTTACAAAAGTGTGGCGCAAGCGTGCCGGGCGCGGCGCTCAGGCGGCGCGGCTTGCCTCCGGCTCCGGCTCGTCGCCCAGTTCCGCGTCGCCGTTGAACACGGCCATATCGGTTTCGCCCAGCACGCGGCTGGTGACGGTGCCGGCCATGATGGAGCCGCTCACGTTGAGCGCCGTGCGGCCCATGTCGATCAGCGGTTCGATCGAGATTAGCAGGCCGGCCAGCGCCACCGGCAGGTTCATCGACGACAGCACGATCAGCGCGGCAAAGGTGGCGCCGCCGCCCACGCCGGCCACGCCCACCGAGCCAATGGCGATGATGGCCAGCAGCGGCACGATGAAGCTGGCCGTGAACGGGTCGATGCCTACGGTGGGCGCGATCATCACCGCCAGCATGGCCGGGTAGATGCCGGCGCAGCCGTTCTGGCCTATGGTGGCGCCAAAGGAGGCGGCGAAATTGGCGATGCCTTCCGGCGTGCCGAGGCGGCGCGTCTGCGTCTGCACGCTCATCGGGATGGAGCCGGCGCTGGTGCGCGAGGTGAAGGCGAAGGCCAGCACGGGGAAAATCTTCTGCACGTAGCGCAGCGGATTGAGACCGGCCGCCGACACCAGCGCCAGGTGCACGCAGAACATCAGGATCAGCGCGCTGTACGAGGCCAGCACGAAGCTGATCAGGTTGAGGATGTCGGCATAGCTGGAGGTGGCCACCAGGCCGGCCATCAGCGCGAACACGCCGTACGGGGTCAGGCGCAGCACCAGCGTCACCATGCGCATCACGATGGCGTGCGCCACCTTGATGAAGTGGTCGAAGGAGGCGAACAGCTCCGGCTTCTTGTCGTGGATGCCGATGGCCGAGATGCCGATGAAGATGGAGAAGATCACCACCGCGATGGTGGAGGTCTTGCGCGCTCCGGTCAGGTCGAGGAAGGGATTGGCGGGGATGAAGCTGATGAGCATGCTTGGCAGCGAAATCGCCTGCGCGTCGCCCAGCTTGCCCTGCAGGTAGGCGCCGCGCGCCGCCTCGGCCGCGTTGGCGGTCAGGCCCACGGCGCTCAGGTTGAACAGCTTGGCCATCACGATGCCGAGGCCGGCCGCCACGATGGTGGTGGCGATCAGCGTGCCGATGGTGAGCGCGCTGATCTTGCCCAGCGAGGAAGCGTTCTTGAGCTTGAGGATGGCCGCGATGATGGACACCATGATCAGCGGCATGATGATCATCTGCAGCAGCTTCACGTAGCCGGTGCCGATAATGTCCAGGTAGTCGCTGGTGGTCTTCAGTTCGGGGCTGGCGGTGCCGTAGATGGCTTGCAGGCCGGCGCCCAGCAGCACGCCCAGGCCGAGGCCGGTGAACACGCGCACGGTGAAGCTGGCGTGCCTGCTTTGTTGGCGGTACATGAAGGCGAGCAGCGCGAGCGCCACCGCCAGGTTGATCGTTACGTTAATTGCCATACACCGGCCTTATTCTCGTGAATAAATTGTCGCCGGGCCATTTTAAGGCAAATTCCACGCAGCTGTCAGACCGCCACCTTGTTGTACTTGAGCCAGCGCGCCATGGCTTCATCGCGCACGGGGCCGGGCGGGTGTTCCTGTACGCTGAGCTGGGTTTGCAGCAGCCAGCGGTAAAGCGCCTCGTTCTGCCGGAAGGCGGCCGCGGGCGCGTGGATGGTCAGGCAGGCCAGCGCCTGCCGCGTCCACAGGCTGAGCACCAGATGGTGGCTCAGGCCGTCCTCTGCCGCATCGGCCCCGGCATGCGCGGCCAGCCCCGGGAACGCGCCCTGGTACTCGGTGGCCACGCCCTGCACGCGCATGCCCCAGTTTTCGCCTTCCAACCGGTAGGGCCGCTTGACCTGCTTGAGCCACGGCATTTCCTCGGCCACCTTGCTCAGCCGCAGTTCGTTCCAGTCATGCACGGTCAGGCTGGTGTTGGCCACGCCGATGGCCGTGAGCTGGCTGCCGCCGGCCAGGTCGAACAGCTGGTATGCATGGCCGTCGCTGCTGTCGCGCCAGGCGGTCGGCGCGTCGAGCACGATGCCGATGCCGGGGCTGGCGAAACGCTTGAGCTGCAGCGCGCTGAAGTCCGGCGCCTCCGCCTCGATATGGCAGGCGCAGCCGCAGTGAGCCAGCGCCTTGGTGAACTGCTGCGCACTCGCCAGGTCGATACCCTTCTTCACGATGGCGAACGGCGCCGCCAGCAAGGCGTGCATCTGTTGCACGCTGCGCTGGAACAGCGCGGCCAGCCGCGCCGCCACCAGCGCGGCGTCCTGCCCCGGCAGCGGGCCGCGCGCAATGACGCGATAGCGTGAAGGCAGGCCAGCGGCGGCCTGGTCGTCGGAGTTTGGCATGCGGGATAAACGGCTTAACAGAATTGCGGTAAGGATAGGGCAAACAGGGGGCGCAAAAATGCGCGCATTGTCACTTACGCAAAAAAAGTTAACACCCGCGCGCAGCCGTGGTCGGCGGGTTAGGCCAAAGGCCGTAACCCGCCGTGCGCCGCCGCAGGCTTACTTGAGCACCACCGGCAAGTCCGGATATTCGTCAGCCAGCGCGTAGCGCACGCCGTTGACGGTGATGGTGTAGGCAGATGGCCCGGCGATCGGCAGCGTGTAGTTCAAGGTCAGCGACACCGACGCCCCCGGCGCCAGCGACTGCCACGCCGGGATGGTGAACTTGGCGCGGTTGAAGTTTGCCTTGAAGCCGCCGATATTGTTCGGCCCCGTGTAGCCGGCCTTGATCACCGTGAGCCCGTAGCCCGACTGGTCGCTCATGCTGGCCGGCGCCGACACCGGATAGTCGAACTCCACCACCGAGCCGCCCGGTATGGTGGCGGTGGAGTTGTTCGTCACCGTCATCACCGGGTTGATTGGGTAGTTGCTGTCGCCCAGCTTCCAGCCGCCCAGCTCGATGCTCACCCTGGCGCTCCCGGCCGGGACCGCCGATTCGGCGCGCGCTGCGCCATACGGCCCCGCGGCCTTGAAGGCGTTATAGATGTTGGTGGTGAGCGTATAGCCCATGAAGTACTCGCCCAGTCCGCCGCGCTTGCTGGCGTCCCACGCGTAGTCGCCGGCCAGTTCCCAGATCATGATGCCGCCGATATTGTTGTCGATGACGTACTGCGTCTTGGCGGCCATCGATTGCGCGGTCTCGGTGGACAGGAAGACCTTGCGTGTTGCGTTCCACAGCCACGGCGCGGACATGGTGGCGCTGTAGTTCGGCGCATAGGTGCCGGTCAGCGTTTTCTCGGTGATGCCGTAGGCGTCCAGGTAGTCCGGCACGATGGCGTTCTGCAGGTTGAGCGCGTGCCACAGCGGGTTGCCGCCGCCGGGGACAGGCTGGCCGTTGGCGTCCAGGTCGTGCCAGACGTTGTCGATGCCGACGGCGCCGGTGCCGCAGGTTTTCACGCCGGCGCAAGTGACGGTGCTGTTGACCAGCGGCGTAGTGCCCCACAGGCCGTTGGTGCCGCCGGTAACGTCCTTCCAGCCGCGCGTGTAGTAAGGCACGCCGATATTGATGCGCCCCGCTTGCAAGGCGCCACGGTAGTAGCGGTAAGCCCAGTCCACGTTCAGGTAGCCGATGCCGCCGTACTGGTAGGCGTTGCCGGCCTTGAGTTCGGCGTCGTTGCCGTCGTCGAACAGGGCGGCGTTGGGGCCGACGTACTGGTTCCAGCCGCCGTGCAGGTCGTAGGACATGAGGCTGGCGTAGTCCAGGTACTTCAGGCCGGACAGGTTCTCTTCGCCGCGCAATATCCACGCGGAGGCGGAACCGGCGATGGTCAGCATGTAGTACTTCTGGTCCGCCACGGCGGCGGTGTCGAGCTTTTCACGCACGGTCTTGAGCAGTACGTTGTAGCTCTTCATCAGGCCGGCCAGGCGCGGCTTGGACACGCCGAAGTCGAGCGGGTTGCCGGCTTCGTTGTTGGTGGTGGGATGCTCGTAGTCGATGTCTATGCCGTCGAAGAAGGTGTACTGGCGCAGCAAGGCGACCATGGAATCGGCCAGGGTGTTGATGCCTGCGCTGTTCAGGGAGCCGTCGGCGTTGGTGGTGGCGGTGTAGAAGCCGCCGCTGCCGGCCCAGCCGCCCACGGACAGCATGATCTTCACGCCGGGGTATTTTTTCTTGTACTGCGCGAGCAGGTTGAAGTGGCCTTTGTAGGGCAGGGCCGGGTCCATGGCGGCGGCAGGAATGCCGGGCCAGGTCATGCCGGTGTCCGGGTTGGCGGGGCCGCTGCCGATCTGCACCTTGTTGGCGCTGTCCACCGCTGCGAAGGCGTAGTTGACGTGGGTGATCTTGTCCCATGGGATGTTGTTGACCAGGTAGGACGGCGTGCCGCCCGCGCCGGTGCGCCAGCTGGTGAAATAGCCGACAATGCGGCGGTTCAGGCCATTGGCCAGCTTCTCGCGGCCGTTGGCGTCGTACACGCCGCAGTAGGGCACGTTGGTCACGGGCGAGGCCAGGCCGTCGGGGCGGCAGGCGACCGGCGTTGGCGTCGGCGTCGGTGTCGGTGTCGGCGTCGGGGTAGGCGTGGGAGTCGGCGTCGTCGCCTGCAGTTCCCACGGTCCCCACTGCTCGGTGCCGGGCACGTTATTCTGGGTCCACCACTTGGCGGTGTAGGTCTTGCCCTGATAGGTAACGCAGGCGCCGGCGGTGTAGACGCTGGCGGCGGCCCATTCGTCGCACGGCGCGGCGACGGCGCCGGACAGCTTCCTGGCCGCGGGCGTGGTGGTGGCGGTATCGCCCGCGCCGCCGCAGGCCGCAAGGGCGCCGCTCAGCAGCATGAGCATCAGCAGATTGGTCTTCATTGTGTCTCCGATTCAGAAATCGTGATGTGGTGGGTAGTTGCTGTAGAAGTCGTTATCCCAGCGGAAGTTGGTGGCCGATACCGTGATCGAGACGTCCAGCGCCTCCACGAAGTGCCACCAGCCCACCGGCAGGAACAGGATCTCGCCCGGCGCCAGCACGCAGTCCAGCACCGGTACGCCGGCCATGGCGGGGAAGCGCTGCAAATTGATGGCGCGGCCGTCCACCGGCGTGAAGCAGTGCCGCTGGTTGTACATGCGGGGCGTATCGCAGGGCGCGATCAGGCGCACGCGCTTGCGGCCCGAGATCTGCAGCATGAAGTTGTTGGTCAGGTCGTGGTGGAAGGGCGTGACGGTACCCTCCGGACCGAGCCAGAAAAAGCCCGCGCGCTCGCCCGTCAGGTAGTCGGGCAGGGCGGGGACCTCGGCCCACAACTCGTGCAGCGCCTGGCGGTTCTGCGTGTCGTTATTGGCCGTCATATAGAAGTCGTTGGTCACGCCGCTGCTGCGCACCAGCGCCGCGTAGTCGCCGAAAGGCATGCGGCGCTTGTGCGCGATGCTGTTCATTTCGTAGTCCGGGTCCGCGTTGCGGCCGAACTGCACTTCCACCATGCGCTCGGCGAAGCGCTGGCCCAGCGACTCCAGCGTCCACGTGGCGCGCGCCACGCTGTCCTCCAGCATGCCGGTAATGATGACGGGCCGGTTGACGCGGTAGTGCTGGTGCAGGAAGTCCTCAGTGGAGAGCCGCTCGCGGCGCGGGATCTGCGCCGCTTCCTCCGCCGGCGCCAGCAGGTTCAGCTGCGACTGGATGCCGAGCACCCAGTCGCGCTTGGCGAGGCGGTTGTGCAGGCGTTGTACGCCTTGCAGGTAGGGGCTGCGCAGCGCGGCCCGGATTTCCGCGTGCGCATCGCGCGCAATGACGCCGGACTTGACCAGGATGCCGGCCAGCGTGTCCGGGTGGCTACCGAGGATGAGGTTCTCGGCGATCCAGCATTTCCATTCATCGCTGATGCTGCCCGTCTGGGCCTGAGCCTGAGTTTGGGCCATTGCGCGCGCTTTCATGGGCTTACCGTCCTTTCCACACTTCGCTGGTCAGGGCGCCGCTGGCGTCGCCGTCCAGCTCCCAGGAGAAGGCGCCGCGCAAGCCTTCGTCGCGCACGTATTTCATCTTGGTGCCGATGACGGCGGGATCGTCGTAGCTCCACCATTCGCCGGTGGTGGTGTACAGGTAGAGCTGCTTGGTGACGGGATGCGTCCAGCGCTGGCCGGCTTTTCCGATCAGGACCTTGTAGTCCTCGATGCCGGTTTCGTAGGCGCCGGGCGCGCCGCCGGTGGCGGACTGGTACAGGCCATTGCCGTTCGGGCCGGCCGTGACGCCTTTCCATCCACGGCCGTAGAAGGGCACGCCGAGCAGGATCTTATTCTTCGGCATGCCGGCCGCCACCAGCGCCGTGATGGCGTCGTGCGCGTTGTACTTGGCGACGTTGCCGGTCGATGGATCGGCGGGATCGTGGTACAGCGGGGAGTGGAAGTTGGTGGTGCTTTCCCAGGCGCCGTGGAAGTCGTAGGTCATCAGGTTGATCCAGTCCATGTACTGGCCGTACTGGCCCGGCTCGGTCTGGGCGATCTTGTCCGCGCCGGCACCGACTGCGGCGGTGAGCGGGTAGCGCTTGCCGTCGATGGCGCCTTGCGCGTCGAGCTGGGCGCGGAACTCGGCCATCAGCAGGGTGAAGTTATGCTTGTCGTTCACCGCGTCGAAGGTGTTGTAGGGCTGGCCGCCGCCGCCCGGGTATTCCCAGTCGATGTCGATGCCGTCGAACACCCCTTTGGCGGAGCCGGGGCCGCCGCGCCCGTCCTGCACCGGCAGGTCGCCGGCGATGAACATCTTCACGCAGGACTTGGCCAGTTGCTTGCGCAGCGCGTCGGTCTTGGCGGCGGCCGAGAAGAACTTCGACCAGCTCCAGCCACCCAGCGAGATGAAGACCTTCAGGTTCGGGTGCTGTGCCTTGAGCAGCTTCAGTTGCAGGAAGTTGCCGGACAGCGGCGCGTCCCACGGCACGGACTGGCCGTTGACGGTGCGCGCGGGCTGGCGCTGGTAGTCGGCGTAGGAATCGCCGCCGGTGCCGGCTGCGGGCGAGGTGGGGTTTTCGTTGCCGGTTTCGGCGCGCGTCACCATGTCGCACTCGTAGCCGCCGTTCTTTTGGTAGACGTTGCCGAAGGCGTAGTTGATGAAGGTGAGCTGGTCGGCGATGCTGGTCTGTACGCCGTTGACCGGAGTCTTGGTGGTGTGGATGTCCGCCACTTCGTAGCCACGGCCGTACACGCCCCACTGCGCGAAGTAAGAGCCGATTTCGCGGCCGTTCGGCGTTGGCGTTGGCGTAGGAGTTGGGGTTGGAGTAGGTGTGGGTGTCGGCGTGGGCGTTGGGGTTGGTGTCGGTGTCGGGGTTGGCGTCGGCGTACTTGCCTGCAGCTCCCATGGCCCCCATTGCTCGGTGCCCGGCACATTGTTCTGGGTCCACCACTTGGCCTTATAGGTGGCGCCGTTGTAGGTGACGCACATGCCCACCGTGTAGATGGCGGCCGAGTCCCACGCGGGACAGCCGGTGTCCGCTGCCGCCATCGCGAGCAGGCGCATGGCCTGCGGTTGTGCTGCCTGGTTCGAGTCGCCGCCACACGCGGCCAACACGCTGCCTATCAGGCCGATCACGAGGCTGTTCGCCCTTAATGCCTTGCCCATACATGCTCCTTGGTCTAGGTTTTATTTCTGGATTTGTCCCCGGCTTTCTTACATAGCCAGGGACCAGAATGCGAGCATGAAAAGTGGTAGTCAAGTGGTTTTAAAAATTACTGCCAATCTAAGACCAATTGTTGATACGAATTGAAAAGCGAGGGGGGCTGGCGGGATGGAAAAGCTGTGCTTCTCCATAGCACATCGGCAAAATGTCTTAAATGAGACACTTTGTTATTTTGTGCGTACCAGTTTTGATTGGAGTTAAAGTGGTATGGCTGCGCGCGGAAGTGACACGGGCATGGGGGAGCGGTTTCGGGCGCCGCCGCAGCCTTCGGCCACTTTATTGCGTGTGCCGTTCCAGGTCTTCATCGCTGTCGAGGTAGCGTTCGGCGATGGCTTTGCATTCGGCTTCCAGGGCCACGAAGGCGTCCAGGATGTCGGGGTCGAAGTGCGTGCCGCGTCCTTCGCGCATCAGCGCAACGGCCTTCTCGTGCGGCATGGCTTCTTTGTAGACGCGGCGCGAAATCAGGGCGTCGTAGACGTCGGCCACGGCCATCAGGCGCGCCGATAGCGGAATGACGTCGCCGGCCAGGCCATCGGGATAGCCGCTGCCATCCCATTTCTCCTGGTGCGAATAGGCGATCTCCTTGGCGCAGCTGAGGAAGGGCACGTCCACCCCCAGGCGCCGTTCGGCGTGAACGATGGCGTCGCGGCCCAGCGCGCAGTGGGTCTTCATGATTTCCCATTCGTCCGGCTCGAAGCGGCCCGGCTTGAGCAGGATGCGGTCCGGGATGCCGACCTTGCCGATGTCGTGCAGCGGGGCGGACTTGAACAGCACGTCGATGTAGGCGGGCGTAAGCTCGGCGGCGAAGCGCGGGTGGTGCTGCAGATGGTCTGCCAGCAGCTTCACGTACCACTGCGTGCGCAGGATGTGGTTGCCGGTGTCGTTGTCGCGCGTTTCGGCCAGCGAGGCCATGGTGAGGATGGTCACGTCCTGCACGGCGCGCACTTCGTCGGTGCGGCGCGCCACTTCCTTTTCCAGGTAGTCGTTTTTGTCGCGCAGGAAGTCGGAGGATGCTTTCAGCGTCAGGTGCGTGCGCACCCGTGCCAGCACGATGGGTGGGCTGACCGGCTTGGTGATGTAGTCCACTGCGCCTAATTGGAAGCCGTGCTGCTCGTCCTTCACTTCGGACTTGGCGGTCAGGAAAATGACGGGGATGGCGGCGGTGCGCGGGTCCGCTTTCAGCTGGCGGCACACTTCGTAGCCGTCCATCTCGGGCATCATGATGTCGAGCAGGATCAGGTCGGGCGGCGTGTCCGCGTGGGCGATCTTGAGCGCGCGCGCGCCGCTGGGCGCGACCTTGACGGTGTAGTCGCCGGACAGCAGGCCGCTCATCAGGGACAGGTTGTCGGGCGTGTCATCGACGATCAGGATGACGGGTTTGCGGGTCAAGCCGGGAGGGTAGCTCATGGTTGCACTTCTTCCAGGACGGCCAGCGCCGTGTCAAAGTCGAACTGGCCGATCGCTTGCTGAAGGCGGCGGATGTGGTTGGGATAGGCGCTGGCCAGCAGCGCATGGTGCTCCATCAGTACTTTCTCGGCTTCGGCGTCGTCGTCGGACAGCAGGCGCACCAGCTGGGCGTGGACGTTGTCGCGCAGGGCGGCGTCGACAGCGATTGGGGCGGAGGCGGTTTCGGTTTCGGCGGGCAGGGCGGCCGTGATGGCGTCCAGCTGCGCGTTCAGTTGCTGGGCCAACGCAGCTTGCAGCTCGCCCGTGGCGCCACCGGCGGCGATGGCATGTTCCAGCGCCGCCGCGGCTTGCTGCAGGGCGTCGGCGCCGATGTTGCCGGCCAGGCCCTTGAGTGTGTGCGCCATGCGCTCGGCGCCGCCGTTGTCGCCGGCCGCGACGGCGGCGGCAATCCTGGCGTCCATGCCGGACTGGTTGGACACGAAGCCGCGCAGCATGGACAGGTAACGGGGGCGCTTGCCCAGCACGCGGCGCAGGCCGGAGTGCACGTCCAGGCCGGGGATGGCGGCAGGCAGGCCGCAGTCGTCATCAGGCGCGGCGCGGCCGGATGCAGCGCCGGGCGCCGGGCCAGCAAGGCCGTCCGGCGTTCCGGAACCTAGGACGCTGGCGGGCGAATCGCCGGCAGCTGAGGTGGCGGCAGCGGAGGTGGCGGCAGCGGAGGTGGCGGGACCTGGGGGGGCGGGACCGAGGATGGCGGGGCCGGGGGCGGGCGGCACCGGGCTGGCGGCGCGGCGCGCGGGTATCCAGCGCAGCAGGGCGCGCCACAGTTCGTCCGGCTCGATCGGCTTGCTGATGAAATCGACCATGCCGGCTTCCAGGCATAGTTCGCGGTCGCTATGCATGGCGTTGGCCGTCATGGCGACGACCGGCAAAGCGTCCAGCTCCGGCATGGCGCGCAGCCTGCGCGTGGCTTCCAGGCCGTCCATCTCCGGCATCTGCATGTCCATCAGCACGATGTCGTAGCGCTCCCGCTGCGCCAGGTCCAGCACTTCCAGCCCGTTTGCAGCCACGTCCACCTGCAGGCCGGCGTCGGCCAGCAGTTCGGTGGCTACTTGCTGGTTCAGCGCATTGTCTTCAGCCAGCAGCACGCGCGCACCGGCGATGGCGGCCAGCGCGCCGGCCATGGATTCATACGGCGGCAGGCCCTCGGCGCGCTGAGCGTATTCCGGATCGTGTTCGTAATCGCCGCCCAGCAGGCGGATCAGGGTATTGAGCAGCACCGACGGGTTCACCGGTTTGACCAGCACGTCCTCGATGCCGGCGGCGCGTGCCTGCGCCAGCACTTCCTCGCGCCCGAAGGCAGTCACCATGGCCAGGCGCGGCGGACGCTCCATCCGCAGCTCTGCCGCCAGCGCCTGCAACGCGGCGGCCGTTTCTGCGCCGTTCATGCCGGGCATCTGCCAGTCCAGTAGCACCACGTCGAACGCTTGCGGCGTGCCTGCCGTGACGCGCACGCGCTGCAGCGCTTCCGCGCCGGAGGCGACGGCACTGGCTTCGAAACGCATCGAGGCCAGCATGCCCGTCTGCACGGCGCGCGCGTTGTCGTTGTCGTCCACGACCAGGATGCGGCGGCCACGCAGGTCGGGATGCGGCAGCAGCGAACGGCGCGAAGCCGCGCCGATCGCCAGGCTGGCGGTGAACCAGAACGTCGAGCCTTTTCCGTGCTCGCTTTCCACGCCCACCGTGCCGCCCATCAGCTCCGCCAGCTTTTTCGAGATGGCCAGCCCCAGGCCGGTGCCGCCGTACTTGCGGGTAGTGGAGGAATCGGCCTGCTGGAAGCTCTGGAACAGCTGCGCCTTCTGCTGCGGCGTGAGGCCGATGCCGGTGTCGCGCACGGCAAAGCGCAGCAGCACCTTGCCGTCGCCGCTGGCCTGCACGCGCACGGTGATGTCAACCTCGCCGCGCTCGGTGAACTTGACGGCGTTGTTGGCGTAGTTGATCAGGATCTGGCCCAGCCGCAGCGGGTCGCCCACCAGGCTGTCCGGCACGTCGCTGGCCACGTCGAACACCAGCTCCAGTCCCTTGGCGTTGACCTTCTCCGCGATCACCGTGGCCACGTTTTCCAGCACCTGGTTCAGGTCGAAGGCGGTGTGCTCTACCTGCAGCTTGTCGGCCTCGATCTTCGAGAAGTCCAGGATGTCGTTGATGATGCCCAGCAGGTGCTGGCCGGCGCGCTGGATCTTCTGCACGTAGTCGTGCTGGCGCGGCGTCAGGCCCGTCTTCAGCGCCAGGTGGCTCATGCCGATGATGGCGTTCATCGGCGTGCGGATTTCGTGGCTCATATTGGCCAGGAACATGGACTTGCTGCGCGTGGCGTCTTCCGCCGCCTGCTTGGCCGCGCCCAGCGCCTGTGCGGCGTCGTGCTCGGCGGTGATGTCGGCCAGGTAGCCGTTCCACACATCCTCGCCGTCCGGCTGGTGCGCGCAGGTGCAGTGCAGCTCGACCCAGCGCGAGTCCGCACCGGCGCTGCCGCCGAAGGCCAGCCTGCGGTGCAGCGGCCGCTGGTGCAGCGCCGCGTCCGCCACTTGCGCCAGCAGCCCGCCCGGTCCGTCCCGGCCGTCCGGATCCAGCAGCGCAAACAGCAAGCTGCCGTCGCCCAGCACGTCGTTCGGCTGCAAGCCGGTGATGGCGGTGATGGCGGGACTCATGAAATTGAACGCCGGCCGCCCGTCGGCCCCCACGCCGGAACTGGTACACGGCCACCGGCAGGTTGTTGGTGATCTCGCGCATGCGTTTCTCGTTCTCGAAGCGCAGGCGGCGCTCGGCTTCCTGCTGGCGCTGGCGGCCGGTGACGACCAGGGCCAGCAGCCACACGGCCAGCAGCGCGCCGGCCGCCGCGGCCAGGTCGCGCCATAGCGGCAGCCATGCGGAACGGTCCTGCAGGCGCACCACGCGCCATTGGCCGCCGCTGTCGTCCGGCCAGTCCAGCGGCGCCGAGGCCAGCGCGTGGAAGGAGCCGTTCAGCCAGGTCGCGTGGCCATCCACGCTGAAGGGCAGGTGCTCCGGGCCATCGTCGTCGAACAGGCTGCCGAACTGCTTGCCGCGCACCAGTTCCTCGCGCCGCTCCACGCTTACCTGGCCGGCCAGCTTGAGCAGCCAGTCCGCGCGGTTGCTGGCGAAGACCACGCCGTCCGGCGACAGCAGCAGCACCGGATCGTCGGTGCGTTCGAACAGGCGGTCGATGTCGGCCACCGGCATCTTGATGGCGTAGGCGCCGGTGATGGGGGTGTCGCGGCTGTTGCCGCCGTGAACGGGAGCGGCGAAATACAGGCCGCGCTCGTTCGAGGTGCCGCCGATGGCCGGATACACCGTAGCCTGCCCGGCCAGCGCGCGCCGCACATAAGGCCGGAACGCCAGGTTGCGGCCCAGGCCCGACGCCTTGCCTTCCTTGTTCAGGTATGCCAGCGTGGTGCCGTCGCCGGACAGCAGGAAGGCATTGTCGGCGCCGTACTGGTCGATGATGGCGGCAAAGTCGGCGTGGATTTCGTTCGAGTCGAAGGCCAGCTTCCCCTCCAGCAGCTGCTTGATGCTGGATTCGACCAGGCCCATCAGGATGGCGCCGCCTATCACCTTGTTCTCGCTGCTTTCACCTTGCACCTTGGCGGCCAGTTCGGTGGTGGCGGCGGCCAGCCCGCTGCCGTGCTGCTGGAACACGATCTGGCGCTGCACCAGCACGCACGCGGCCGCCATGCCAAGCGCCAGCGCACCCCAGCGGAAGGCGGCGCTGCGCGGGCGCAGCAGGCGCCGAAGCACGCGCTGAAGCAGGCGTTGAAGCTGCGCTCCGGCGCGGGCCTTCGGACGCGGCAGCGGGGCAGGGGGCTGGATAGGAGCGTTCATCGGGGCCGGGTCGCTATTCTTGAGGAAATTATAACGACAATTCACGGCCCCGGTGTTGCTTCACCGAAAGCGATGTGCTTATACTGGCCCGTAACATGAGACTCGCCCATTTCCTCCTCGCCGCGCTGCTCGCGGGCGCCGGCGCGCCGCCCGCTGCCGCCGCCCCGCAGGCGCTGGCCTTCAAGCGCATCGACACGCTGGGCTCGGACGCGCAGTCCATCATCTCCATGCTGCAGGACCGGCAGGGTTTCGTCTGGATAGGCACCATCGAGGG
The DNA here is from genome assembly GCF_042693265.1 of Pseudoduganella sp. UC29_71. NCBI lineage: Bacteria > Pseudomonadati > Pseudomonadota > Betaproteobacteria > Burkholderiales > Oxalobacteraceae > Pseudoduganella > Pseudoduganella sp. UC29_71. The sequence continues at coordinate 1,044,483 of NZ_CP170549.1, forward strand.
CGGCTTGTTCCGCTACGACGGGCGCCAGGCGGTGCGCTACCAGAACGACCCGCTGGACCCGCGCAGCTTGCCCGGCGGCCGCATCGCGGCGCTGTACAACGACGAGCAGGGCCGCATCTGGGCTGGCACCGACGAGGGCCTGGTGCGCTACGACCCGGCCAGCGACGGCTTTGTGCGCTATGCGCCGGCATCGGGGCCGAAGAACTTCCGCATCGTGCGCCGCATCATCGCTGACGGCGCCGGCGGCATGTGGCTGGCCACCTGGGGCGGCCTGCAGCACTTCGACCCGAAAACGGGCCGCTTCCAGCTCTACCAGCACGATCCGGCGCGGCCGGACAGCTTGGCCCACAACGACATCAGCGCGCTGGCCATGGACGCGCAGGGCGGCATCTGGGCCGGCACCTGGCCGGGCGGCCTGGACTACCTGGCTCCCGGCAGCAGCAGCTTTGTGCACTACCGGGTCGACGACGAGGCCGCGCCCAATGTGAAGGGCAACGACGTGCGCTCGCTGCATGTGGACAGCGCCGGCAAGCTGTGGATAGGCACGGACGACGGCTTGGTGGTGTGGAAGGCCGGCACGCCCTGGCACGCGCGGCGCCGTCTGCCGCAGCAGACCGGCCGCATCACGCACCTGGACGAGGACCTGGGCGGCGACTTGTGGATCAGCACCCGCACCGCCGGCGTGTGGCGCTGGGACCGCGAGACGGAAACGTTCCAGGTCTACCAGCGCCGCGCCGAGGATGGCCACAGCCTGTCCACCAACGCGGTCAACCTCACCATGCACGACCGCACCGGAACGCTGTGGGTAGGCACTTTCACGGACGGCGTGAGCCGCGCCAACCTGGGCTACCACGGCTTCGAGCGCATCGTCCCGCGCGACGTAGCGCCGGATGTGTTCAAGGCCAGCAATTTCGTGCGCAGCCTGGGCGCGGCGCCGGACGGCAAGCTGTGGCTGGGCGTGGACGACGGCCTGGTGCTGTTCGACCCGGCCGCGCGCAAGCTGCTGCGGCACTATGCTGCCGGCGCGGCCCGTGCGGCCGGGCCGGGGACCCTGAGCAACAACGTGATCTACAGCCTGTACCAGCATCCCGGCGGGCCGCTGTGGGCCGGCACTTCGCGCGGCCTGAACCGGCTGGACAAGGTGGACGGGCCGTTCAAGGTGATCCACTTCGGCAGCGGCGGCATCGACTTCATCAACCGCATCGCGCCCGGGCGCGGCGGCGTGCTGTGGCTGGGCACCAGCGCAGGCCTGGTGCGCTACGACCCGGCCAGCGGCGAACACACGCTGCATGCGCACGACCCGCGCGACCCGGAAAGCCGCAGCGTGGACGGCGTGACCACCGTGATGGAGGACAGCGCGGGCCGGGTCTGGACCGGCGAATTCTTCCGGGGCGGCCTGGACGTGCGCGACCCGGAGACCGGCAAGTTCACCCGCGTGCGCAGCGAGCCGGCGCGCGCCGACACCTTGAACAGCGACCGCATCACCTGCATGCACGAAGACGCCACCGGCACCATCTGGATCGGCACCGCGCGCGGCCTGAACCGCATCCGCTTCGTCGATGGCAAGCTGCGGATCAAGCGCTACACCGCCAAGGGCAGTCTGGGCACGCAGATGGTGGAGGCGATCCAGTCCGACCGCTCCGGCATGCTGTGGGTGAGCACGGTGGCCGGGTTGTCGAAGCTGGAACCGCTTAGCGAAAGCGTGACCAATTACTCGGTGGAGGACGGCCTGACCGAGGGCTTCTACCTGGACGCCTCCGCGCGCGGCAGCGACGGCCGCCTGTATTTCGGCAGCACCAGCGGCATCACCAGCGTCAACCCGGCCATCCACAGCAGCGTGTCGCGCCCGCCGCAGCTGGCCATAACCAATATCAGCCTGTTCAACCGTCCGCTCAAGCCCAACGCCTTGCCGCCCGGCGTGGTGCTGCGCGGCAGCGTGACGGCGCCGCAGTCGCTCACGCTGCCGTGGAACGCGGACGTGCTGAGCATCGAGTTCGCGGCCCTGCATTACGCCGAGCCGGCGCGCAACGGCTACCGCTACAAGCTGGAAGGCTTCGACCAGGACTGGGTGCAGGCCGACGCCAGCCGGCCGGTGGCCACCTACACCAATCTGTATCCGGGCAGCTACCGCCTGCGCCTGATGGGCACTAATAACAAAGGCCTGGAGAGCAAGGGCGAAGTGCTGCTGCCCATTACCATCACGCCGCCGCCGTGGCAGACATGGTGGTTCCGCACGGCGGTGGCAGCGGCGGCGCTGGCGCTGCTGGCGGCCTTGTACCGCTGGCGCGTGCGCGGCCTGACCTTGCGCACTTCGCGCCTGGAGGCCATGGTGGCCGAGCGCACCCGCGCGCTGCAGGAATCGAACCAGAAGCTGGCGGCGCTGTCGGCCACCGACGCGCTGACCGGCATCGCCAACCGGCGCAGCTTCGACGGCGCGCTGGAGCGCGAATGGCGGCGGGCGGCGCGGCGCGGCGAAATGCTGGCCGTGGCCATGTTCGATGTGGACTGCTTCAAGGCCTATAACGACCAATACGGCCACGCCGCAGGCGATGACTGCCTGCGGCGCGTGGCGCTGGCGCTGGCGGGCGGCATGCACCGCGCCGGCGACCTGGTGGCGCGCTACGGGGGCGAGGAATTCGCCTTTATCGCGCCGGCGGCCACGGCGCAGGAGGCGCTGCACATGGCCGACAGCCTGCGGCACGCGGTGGAGGCGCTGGCGCTGCCGCACGCGCTGTCGCCGTTCGGCCGCGTGACGGCCAGCGTGGGCGTCGCGGCGGTGGTGCCAGCGCAAGGCAGCGCCATGGCCGCCGGCATGGCGGCTGGTGCGGCCGCGCTGATGCATGCGGCCGACCTGGCGCTGTATCGCGCCAAGGCGGAAGGCCGCAACCGTGCCGCTTCCGCCTGAGCAGAGGCCCGGCGCGTGGGCGCTGCTGCTGCTGCTGCTGCTGCTGCGTCAGATGTGCTGCGGAATGCCGGTCAGCTTGTCCGGATTGCGCACCACGTAGATGCCGGTGATCTGGCCATCCTGGATACCGAAGGCCAGCGCCGATTCCAGCTGGCCGCCGATGTAGCGCAGGAAGCCCGGCTCGCCGTTCAGCGTGGCGCTGCGGTACTCCACCTGGCCCGGGTATTTGTCCAGCGTGCGGCAGAACAGGCGCGTGACCGCGCCGATGCCGTGGATGATGCGCGGGAAGGACGGCACCTTGCCGCCGCCGTCGCTCACCAGTTCCACGTTGGCCGCCAGCAGCGCCTGGATGGCGGCGGCCTGGCCACTGCGCGCGGCGTCCAGGAACTTGCCCAGCAGGCTGCGGTGCGCGTCCTGGTCGACGCCGAAGCGCTTCCTGTCCTGCTGCACCCGTTCCTGCGCGCGGTGCACCATCTGGCGGCAGGCCGCTTCGCTTTTGCCCAGCAGGCCGGCCACTTCGCTGTAGTCGTAGTCGAACACCTGGCGCAGCAGGAACGCCGCGCGCTCGTCCGGCGACAGGCGCTCGAGCACCCACATGAAGGCCACGCCCAGTTCCCCGGCCATTTCGGCCTGCGACTCGGGCGTGTGCTCGTCCACTTCCAGCAGCGGTTCCGGCAGCCACCAGCCGGCATAGGATTCGCGCTCGGCCTTGGCCACGCGCAGGCGGTCTATCGAGAGCCGCGTGACGATAGTGACCAGCCAGGCTTCCGGCGATTGCAGCGCCGCCTGTTCGCTGCCGTCCCAGCGCAGCCAGGCGTCCTGCACCACGTCCTCGGCGTCGGCGCGCACGCCCAGCATGCGGTAGGCGATGGCGAACAGGCGCGGACGCAGGCGGGAAAAGACAAGCGCGGAATCGGTAGGGGCGGCGATGGGCATGACAGAAAAGCGGGCTGTAGGGTTCAAAACCATAGTATGCACCAAGACATGACATATACGTTTTGCCCAAGGCGATGCAGGCCGGACATCATCGATAAAAATACCGTTTGTGGCTAATCACGTGGCAATTCCCGGTGCTGCGTCCTAAGCTGATAGCTGCAGTGGTGGGGGAGGTACGCTATGCACGCAGCGGAACTGGCTTTGCAATACGAATTGATCGGCCGCCTGTACGACGCGGCCCTGCATGAAGACCATTGGGCGGGCCTGTGCGAAGACATTGCCGCCGCGTTTGGCGCCAACAGCGCCGCAGCGCTGCTGCAGCATGCCGGCAGCACCGGCGTGGCCGCTGGCGACGGCCAGGGCTGGCTGCCGACCCTGCTGCCCCATCTTGAACGCGCGCTGCAACTGCGCAGCCGGCTGGCCCACAACGACATGGCCGAACGCTGCAGCGTGGCCGCGCTCGACGCGCTGGCCACGGCCGTGGTGCTGCTCGACAGCGGCCTGACCGTGCTGTATGCGAACGGCGCAGCCGGCGCCCTGTTCTGCGCCGAGTCGCCGCTGCAGCTGCGCGGCGCGCGCCTGGCGCAGACCGCGTCGCGCGGCGCGCAAACGCTGGCGCACATGGTGGGGCGCGCCGTGCGCTGCCTGGAGCCGGGCGCCTTGAGCGGGCCGGCGCAGGCGCCGCAGTCGCTTTGCCTGCCGCGCAGCGGCCATTTGCCGCTGACGCTGTCGGTGGCGCCGTTCATGCTGGGCAGCGGCCGCCCTTGCGCCATCGTCATGGCGCGCGATCCGGAGACCGTGACCGCCTCGGCCGAGGTGCTGCAGCAGCTGTTCGAGCTGACGCCGGCCGAAGCGGCGGTCAGCCGTGCGCTGGCAGCGGGCGCTTCGCTGGAGGATATCGCGGCGTCCACCGGCGTGTCGGTCAACACGGTAAAGACCCATCTGCACCATGTGTACAGCAAAACGTCGACGCGGCGGCAAGGCGAATTGATCGCCCTGATCCACGGTTCCACCGCCACCTTGTTGCCTCCTCATCCAGTTGGATGACGCTATTCCCAGTGCCCCTGCCTACAATGACTTCGACCTGCTGCAGACAGGCAGGCAAGCCAGTTTCTTAGTCCAGCATACAGGGATGGTATCTATCATGAAAAAATCAATTGTGGCTGCATTACTGGGAGCACTTTCAATGAGCGCGGCGTGGCTGCCGGCAAGCGCTCAAACCGAACAGCAGGGCGACACCGTGACCATACCTGCGCCCACGCTGAGAATCGACGCGCCGGTCAAGCGCTATATGGGCGAGATGGAGTTTGCCGCCTTCAAGGGCGGTTATGACCTGTCGAACGGGCAGATCCTGACGCTGAAACGGGTGGGCAACCGCATGTACGCCGAAGTGGGCGACTGGGGCCAGCACCAGATTGTGGCGGTGTCGAAAGACACCTTTGTGGCGCTGGACCAAAAGCTCAAAGTGCGCATCGACATCAACAACTCCGGCGACGTGGGCGGGGAACTGCTGATGGTGGTGCCGGGCAATAGCGTGGCCGGCCAGCCCGCGCAGGAACAGCTGCTGCGCGTGGCTTTCCGCTAAGCGTGCAGGCTACAGCTGCTGCTGGGCGTCGAAGGTGTTGCACCGCGCGGTGTCGCCGCTTTCGATGCCGCGTTTGAACCAGCGCACGCGCTGATCCGAGCTGCCGTGCGTGAAGGAGTCGGGCACCACGTGCCCTTGCGACTGGCGCTGCAGGGCGTCGTCACCGATGGCGGTGGCGGCGGCCAGCGCCGTTTCCACATCCCCTGTTCCAGGATGCTGCGCGCGCGGTTGGCGTGGAAGGCCCACACACCGGCGAAGCAGTCCGCCTGCAGTTCCAGCCGCACCGACAGGGCATTGCCCTGGCGTTCGGACGCGCGGCGGCGCTGCTGGTCCACCTTGTCCGAAATGCCGCTCAGGTGCTGCACGTGGTGGCCCACTTCGTGCGCAATCACATAGGCTTGCGCAAACTCGCCGTTAACCTTGAAGCGCTCCTGCATCAGCCGGTAGAAGCTCAGGTCGATGTACACTTTCTGGTCGCCCGGGCAGTAGAAGGGGCCGACTGCGGACTGGCCGGTGCCGCAGGCGGTGGGCGTACTGCCGGAAAACAGCACCAGCCGGGGCTTGACGTAGCTGCCGCCCTTGGCGCGGAACAGTTCCGTCCACACGTCCTCGGTATCGGCCAGCACCACGGAGACGAACTTGCCTTGCCGGTCGGACGGCGGCGCCGTGGGTTCCTGGCTTTGCTGCTGCGTGGGCACCGGCCCGCCGCCGCCACTGAGCAGGTTGAGCATGGTCAGCGGGTTCACGCCGAACACATAGGAGCCGATCAGGGCCAGCACCACGGTGCCGATGCCGATCGAACGGCCGCCCAGGCCGAAGCCGCCACCCCCGCCGCCGCCATCGCCGCGCCGGTCCTCTACGTTGTCGCTTTCGCGATTGCCTTCCCATTTCATGGTGTGCTCCTGTGGTGCAGTCTTATCGGTATGCAGCCACTATACGCTTACTATCCGGTTGCGGCCGCCGCGCTTGGCGCGGTACAGTGCGTCGTCCGCACGCTTGAGCGCGTCTTCGGCGTGGGCGTCGCCCGCCAGGAACTCGCTCAGGCCGCCGCTGATGGTGCCGCCGCCGCCGATGGCGCCCAGCCGCAGCAGGGCTTCGGCCACGCGCAGGCGCAGCCGCTCGGCGATGGGCGCGGCCTGCTCGCGGGTGGTGTGCGGCATCAGCACCACGAACTCGTCGCCGCCCAGGCGGGCCGGGAAGTCGGTGCTGCGCAACTCGTCGCGGCAGACGTCGGCGGCGGCGCGGATGGCCTTGTCGCCGAACAGGTGGCCGAACTGGTCGTTGATGTTCTTAAAGTGGTCGATATCGAAAATCAGTAGCGTGGTCGGCGTGCCGTAGCGCCGGAACACCTGATAATGTTCGGCCAGTGAGGCCATCAGCTTGCGCCGGTTGTACAGGCCGGATAGCTCGTCGCTTTCGCTGTGCAGGCGCAGCTGCGCTTCCAGCTGGTGGCGCGCCGTGATATTGCTGGCCACCCACAGCACGGCGTCCTCGCCGTCCACCTGGAAGTCCAGCGCCTGCACGCGGCCTTCGAACCAGCTGGCTTTCAGCGGCGCCTTGCCGTTCATGCCGAGCAGGTCTTCGCTGTCCAGGCCGTACTCCACCACGTGCAGGCTGCGCGTGGCCAGTGCCTTGTGGATCTCACCCAGGAACCACTCGGCCTTGGCCGGCACCAGCAGGCCGCTCATGGTTTTACCCGCGAGAAAGCCGATTTCATTGTAGTAGCGCACGTCCGCGCCACCGAAAATGGCTGCGTAGCGGCCGCTGCGGGTCAGCAGGAAGGCCGGGTCGGGGAGGGCTTTGAGGACCGATGCGATCTGTTCGCTCGACAGGACAGTCTTGTACAGCATGGAAGTTTTGATTATTGTGCAGTGCCGCAACGGTAGCAGAGCCATGGCCATAAGGCAAGGTGGCGCCTGCCGTGCTCCAGTTCGCCTACCATGGCGCTCATTCTTTCGGGGGAGGGCCGGCCATGTGGATGTCGTTGAAGCGCGCGCTGTGGACATGGATTTTTTCCCTGCTGGCCTGCGCCGGCGCCTCTGCCGGGACGCAGGGCGACCGCGTATCGTTGCAGTATTTCTATCCCGACCTGGATACGCCCACGCGCAGCTTCGCGGCCCAGCTGGTCGATGGCGACGGCGCCGTGTTCCGCAACGTGGCGGGCGTGTTCGACCTCACCATCACCGACACCCAGGTCATCGCCAGCAATTTCAATACCGACGCCATGTGGCTGCGCGGCGCCTTCAACGGCTTTGTGCTTACCGACCTGGACCACCGCTGGCAGCCCTTCGCCGCGCTAGGCCGGCAGACCAATATGGCGGGCTTTTCGCCGGCCAGCGTGTCCATCAGCGGCAACGCGGCCTATGTGAATTGGCAGGGCCTGTCCTTTGACGAGGACACCCAGGTGGTGCTCTACCTGAGTGCCGTGCCCGAGCCGGCCGCCTACGTCCTGCTGCTGGCCGGCGGCCTGATCCTGCTGCTGGCGTTGCGCAAGAGCGGCGCACAGCGCTGATCGGCGCCGCGCGTCGCGCTGACGGGCGCCAGCCCGCGCCGGCTGCTTATTTGCCGGGCGCGCCAGCCTCGCTACTCGAAGCGGACACGGTGGCAGCCTTGTCGCTGCCGGCCTTGTCCGCTTCGATCAGCCGCACTTCCACGCGCCGGTTGGGCGCTTCGCAGGCACGGCGGTCTTTGGCCTTGCCGCAGTTGCTCACCAGCGGCTGCGAACTGCCTTTCGATTCGCTGGCCAGCTTCACTTTGGCCGGCAGGTTGCGCAGTTCGCTTTCCAGGAACAGGCGCACTTCGGTGGCGCGCCGGCCTGCCAGCCAGTCGTTGTAGCTGGCGCTGCCGGTGGAGTCCGCATGGCCGGTGATGATGGCCGCGGCGACGGCGGACGGGCTGTCCTTGATGGTCTGGACCAGGCGGTTCAGCTGGGTCCTGCCTTTCTCGCTGAGCGTGTAGCCATCCGTCTTGAAGGCCGAGTCGCCATAGGTGACGTCGGCTTTTTGCGGGCACGCATAGCTGCTTTTCCCGATTGCCGCGTCGATCTCGCTCAGGCGCAGTTCCTTGACATTGAAATTCACCTCCATGGCGGCGATGTCGGCGGTCGGCACGAATACCCGCAGCACCGCGTGCTTGCCGTCGCTTCCCGCATCGGCCGCGCCCACGCGCAGATACGTTTCCGGCCCCACGCGCGACATGATGTGCACATTGCAAAGCTGGATCGGCTTGGGATTCTTGTCCGCGCATTCGATCCCCAGGATGGGCGCGACGCTGTCGCAAGACTTTGGGGACAGCACGACCTTGTTCGCGCGGAAGTTGCCGCTTTTCGTAATATGCGCGACAGACATCTGCAGCATGGCAGGCGCCTTCATAATGGTGCTTAAAACGATAGGGAGTAGCAGCACAACCGGGATCGCCAGAAACCATTTTCTCCTGTGCTTACGTGACAATGCGCAGTACAGAATAACGCCGCATACACCGGAAAGAAGAAGTGCGTACCAAACGCCCGCTTCGATGAAGGCAAGCCAATCGTCATCCTTGATCGAGGAAGCCTTGGACAGGATGGTGAACAGCACCATCAGCGGCAGAATAGACAGGGTCCCGACAAGCACTCCCCCTAACGCTTTTTTATTGAAGATCTGGTCGAACTTCTTCCTCGCCAGCAGCCGATTCCTGGCACTGTCCTGCGCCGCCTGAACGTGGCGCTCGACATAGCGTTCGAGACGCCGCGTTCTCGCGGCGCGCATACGCAAACCGAAAGCGGCGAGCGCCGTGCCCGCCCAGTTGCAGAGTGCCCATTGCAGCGGCCAGTCCAGGTAGGTGTACAGGTAGGCGTAGCCGGCGAGCAAAGCCAGGCTTAAAAAGCCATATGCCATCCACTCCATTATCTCGGCAATTGCCTTTCCGTTGCGGAGCTTGCCGGGCCGCACCGTAATGAATGGGGCGGAAAACAGATAGGGCGACATCAGCGGTAAAGACAGGCCCGTCGTCAGCAGGACGAGAATGAACGCCATGGGGAGGATATGGCCGGTGACGCCCTGCAGATCGATACCGGGAAAATAATCGATATGGAAGAAATAGCTGAACAGGTTAAAAAAACCTAGCGCCAAGAGCAGCTTGAGTACCGTCTTGTGCAGATCCTCGCTGAGGTAGCCGCTAAGCTTTGGGGATGGAGCGCCAGGCTTTTTTTTGAAAGGAGCGGGGACGGCCATGGGAATCGAGTGAATGGTAAGGCTTGCGATTCTAGCTGCCGGATGATGGCTGAAAACTATCCAAATGCCACGCGGGCGAGGGAGAAAGTGTTGTCGCTCGGGAAACTGACTGGCTATTTTCTTTAATGTTGACGAATTTCGCCTGAGTGCACACTCACAGTCAAAAATCCGGCTTTTTTTGCGTTTTGTTGCCGCACGGATAGTTTTTCTTGGTATGTTAGAGCTTGTAAGCCTTAATCATCAGCACTAACCGCCAAGGAGTCCACATGCCAACCGCCATCATCAAAAAGTTCGCCACCGCGGCCGCGCTGGCCGCCATGGCGCTGGGGACGATGGCGCTGCCGGACAGCGCCTGGGCGCAAACGGCTGCCAAGCGTTCGGACGCCGCGCAGAAGGCCAAGCCGCCGCATCCTCAGCTCAATTTGCCCGACCACAGCAACGGCGAGCTGGCCATCACCCGCCTGGGCGCCAATCTGCCCGCCGTGGCGGCGCACTACGGCAAGAGCGCCGACGCGCTGCGCGCCCAGTTGCGCAAGGACCGCTCGGCCTGGATCGACCGCAGCGGCCGCCTGTACTTCGTGGAGCAGGGCCTGACCGCCTCGCCGTCGGACCTGGTGCAAAGCGGCGCCGTCTACCCCGCCGACCAGACCTTCCTGCTGCATTCGCGCAAAAGCTCCAAGCGCAAGATCTACCTCGATTTCACCGGCCACACCACCACCGGCACCGCCTGGAACACCAGCTACGGCCTGAGCACCATCGTTAGCCCAGCCTTCGACCTGGACGGCCTGCCAGGCACCTTCAATAGCACCGAGCTGGCGATGATCCAGAATATCTGGCGCCGCGTGGCGGAAGACTACGCCGCTTTCGACGTGGACGTGACCACCGAGGAGCCTCCGGCCGACCAGATGACGCGCACCTCTTCGCTGGACGACACCTATGGCGTGCGTGCGGTCATTACGCGTAACTTCACGGCCGGCACGGCCAAGGGCGACTGCGGCTGCGGCGGTTTCGCCTACGTGGGCGTGTTCGACGCCACCAGCGAAGCCAACAAGCCCGCCTTCATCTTCCAGGACAAGCTGGGCAACGGCGAGAAAGCCATCGCCGAAGCGACCTCGCACGAGGTGGGCCACACGTTGGGCCTGTCGCACGACGGCACCAGCACGGTGGGCTACTACGCCGGCCACGGCAGCGGCGCCACCGGCTGGGCGCCCATCATGGGCGTGGGCTACAACAAGGAACTGACCCAGTTCAGCAAGGGCGAGTACCTGGGCGCCAACAACACCGAGGACGACTTCCTGGTCATGCAAAGCAACGGTCTGCTGTTCGCGGCTGACGATTTCGGCAATACCATCGCCACCGCCGCCACCCTCACGCCAACGGCCGTCAGCGGCATGAACACCTACGACATCCTGGGCGTGATAGAGACGCCGGACGACGTGGACATGTTCCGCTTCGACGCCGGCGCCGGCATCGTCACCATCAACGCCAAGCCCTTCGAGCGCGGCCCCAACCTGGACATCCTGCTGCAGCTGCGCGACGCGGCCGGCAACCTGGTGGCCGAGGCCAATCCGGCCGATGCGCTGAACGCCACCGTGTCCGTCAACCTGCCCGCCGCCGGCACCTACTACCTGAGCGTGGAAGGCACGGGCATGGGCGATCCGCTGGGCACCGGCTACAGCTCTTACGGCAGCATCGGCCGCTATGTGGTGGCAGTGTCCGCGCCGGTGCCGGCGGCCGGCGCGCCGGTGGCCGTCATCGGCACCAGCGCCACCTCCGGCCCGGCGCCGCTGAACGTGTCCTTCTCGGGCGCCAATTCGAACGGCTCCGGCAGCGCCATCGTCAGCTACGAGTGGAATTTCGGCGACGGCACGCCGCTGGCCAGCGGCGTGACCGCCAGCCATGTGTACAACGCCGGCGGCAGCTACACCGCCTCGCTGAAGGTGACCAACAGCGCCGGCTTCAGCGGCAGCAGCACGGTGGTCATTACGGCCACCACGGCGCAGCCCAAGGTCTACGCCAGCGGCATCACGATGGCGCTGGTGGCGCCCAACCGCCAGCAGGGCTATGCGCAGGCGACGGTGACGGTCAAGGACAGCAGCGGCAAGCTGATTCCGAACGCCACCGTGTCCGGCACCTGGAGCGGCATCGTCAGCGGCGCCGCGTCGGGCGTAACCAATGCCAGCGGCGCCGCCACCATCAATTCGGCCTCCAGCAAGAAGAGCGGTACGTTCAAGTTCACCATCACCGGCATCACGGCCGCAGGCTATACCTACGACGCGAGCCTCAACACCATGAGCAGCAACGCGATTTCGCGCTAATACTGTCGAAGACTGTCTAGGACTGTCCCGCACGGTTTTCAGGGCGCGGCGCCCGATTCGGCGCCGCGCCTTTTTCCATGGCTGCCGCCAGCGCCTTGACCACCGCGTCGGCGATATCGTCCTGCACCATCAGCAAATCGGCCACCGGCTTGTCGTAGCTGCCCGACCAGACAATGAAGCCGCTGTCGGCCTTGATGAGCCGCGCCGCCACGCGCAGCGTGCCGCCGGATTTGCGCACGCTGCCGTCCAATATATAGCTGACGCCCAGTTCCCTCGCGATCTCCGCCGGCGCTTTTTGCTTGCCCTTGTAGTAAAACGACGAGGTCGGCCCCGGTACTTTCAGTCCCGGCAATCTGCTGAACCGGTCAATCAGCTCTTCCGTCATGCCGTCGGCGAAGGTTTCATGCCCCATGCCATCGGTTAAATCCGCAAAGGGCAGCACGGCAACCGAACGCAGCGTTGGCGCGGCGGGCAACGCCACGCCGGTACGCGTGCCTGTGAGCCAGAACGCCGCGCCGGCGAGTGCGCCTGCACCTGCCAGCAGCCAGGCGCGGCGGCTGCGCTTCGCAGGCGGGGACGGCAGGGCGGCTTGCGGCGCCGGCATGCTCCACGGCGCCACCTCGGCCACCATGCGATATCCCTGGCGCGGCACCGTGATGATGTAGCAGGGCTGCTTCGGATCGTCGCCGAGCAGGCGGCGCAGCGACGCGATCGCCTGGTACACGGAATCCGGCGTGACCACCACGCCGGGCCAGACCGAGGCCAGCAGTTCGTCCGCGCTGACGGTGCTGCCGGGCCGCGCTGTCAGGCACATGAGCAGGCGCAAGGTGCGCGGTTCGAGCCGGACGGTGGCGCCTTCCCGCGTCATTTCGCTGAGCGCGGTATCGACGCACCACGCGCCTACGCGCAGCTTGCCGCCGGGGACGGTCTCGATGGGGTCCTGATTTTCTTGTATTTTTAGCATGGCGCGATTATAGCCGAGCGCCGTGGCGGCGCTTTCAGAAATTTTCAGGCCGATTTCAGACCGAATTCAGGCCGTTTTCAGGACTTTTGGCTGCTCCGGGCGCATTGTGCGGGCTCACCTTTGATGAAACGGAGCCTGTATGACTGCTGTTCACATTCCCCTCTGGATCTGCTGCGTGGGGCTGGCCGCCTCGCTGACAGCGAATTGCTGCAAGGCGCAGCCGCAGCCGAGCTGGACTACAACTGACAACGGACAGGACGTGAACTGGGAGGATGCGAAAGCATTCTGCGCCGGCGTGGGGCCTGGCTGGCGCTTGCCGCGCCCGGACGAGCTGTCCGGCTTGTACAGCGCCGCGCAGCGCGAAGGCAGGTCGGTTCCCTGCGCCGGTGCCAGTTGCGCAGCGCCGCCCACGTTCAAGCTGAGCGGAAGCTGGTTCTGGAGCGCCAGCGACCTGAAGAAGAACAGCAGCGAATCCTCGCCGCTGCTGGCCTGGGGCGTGCAGCTGGTGAACGGCAGCCAGAACCAGACCTTCAAGTTCATGCCGCACGGCGCCCGCGCGCTGTGCGTGCGCGATTAATCGTATCCAGACACGGAGCCTGCTCAATGAAATATCTGTTACTGCCGCTGTTGCTGCCCCTCGGCCTGCCTGCATTCGGTGCGGAAGCGCTGCCTATCGTCGCGCGCCATTGCGCCGTGGTGTTCCAGTGGAACCACTTTGGCTATTCCAATCCGGTCGCGCGCCTTGAGAAGATGGAAGGTACGCTGGTGCTCGATGAAAAGGACCTGGCCAAATCGTCCGTCACGGTGAGCATGCCGCTGGACGGTCTGCGAACCGGTGTCGATGCGTTGGACGAGCACTTGAAATCGGAGGATTTCCTGGACGCCGCCAATTATCCCGCCATCACATTTACCAGCACGGGGATCGAAAAAGGGCCGATGGGCACCTTCAGCATCGCGGGGAGGCTGGTCGTGCACGGCGTGACCAGGCCCGTCGTGCTGAAGGGGAGAATCAACAAGATCAGCACCGATCCGGTAACGAAGAAGAGCCGGGCTGGCTTCGATGCCGAGGCGATGCTGAGGCGGTCGGACTTTGGCGTGGGCAAATATGTGCCGTCGGTCGCGGACGAGCTGCATGTCCGGATTACCCTGGAGGCCGGCGGCTAGCGCCCCGGGTCCGCAGCGGCCGTTCCGCGCGCGCGCGCAAGGCTGGAGCGCGCGCCGGCCATGGCCTGCAAGCGCTCCTGCAGGTAGCCGCTCAGGCGCGGGTGCTGGCTGAAGGCGACGTTGAAGCGGATGTGCTGGTCGGGCGTGTCGTTGGCCGAGAAGGCGGCGCCGCGCATCAGCAGCAGCTTGTTCTGGTAGGCGTCCTGCACCAGCAGGTCCACGTCCACGCCGTCCGGCAGCGTACCCCACAGGAAGATGCCGGCGTCGCCGGGCTGCTCGAACAGCACGCCCGCCGCGCTCAGCTGGCGCGTGCTGGCGTTGCGCGCCGCCATGATCTTGCGCTGCAGGCGCTCCAGGTGCTTGCGCAGGTTGCCGGCCTTGAGCACTTCCAGCAGCACGTATTCGTTCAGCGCCGGCATGGTCAGGATGGAATGGATCTTGGTGCGCATCAGCACCTTGAGCAGGGCGGGCGCGGCTGCCAGATAGCCCAGCCGCAGCGCGGGGCTGAGCGCCTTGCAGAAGCTGGAGTAGTAGATCACGCCGTCGAGTCCCGCCAGCGACGCCAGGCGCGTGCTGTGGCCGTGCTGGAAATGGCCGTGCACATCGTCTTCGGCGATCAGGAAGCCGTGCTGCTGCGCCAGCATCAGCACCTTGTGCAGATTGGCCGCGCTGCTGCTCCAGCCGGTGGGGTTGTGCAGCGCCGTCTGCATGAACAGCAGGCGCGGGCGATGTTCGCGGCAGGCCGCTTCCAGCGCGTCCAGGTCCAGGCCGTCGGGACCGCGCCGCACGGGCACCAGGCGGATGCCGTCCTGGCGCAGCCTGCCGAACATCAGGAAATAGCCGGGGTCTTCCACCAGCACGGTGTCGCCGGCCTGCAGGAAGCTGCGGCAGATCAGGTCGATCGCATGGGTGCCGCCGTAGGTGGTGAGGATGTGGCCCGCGTCGGCTGCGATGCCGATGCCGCGCAACAGCAGCGCGATGTGCTCGCGCAGCTCCGGCAGGCCCTGCGGCGGACAGCGCGAGGCCATGCCGGCGGCGCTGCGCGCCAGGCCACGTTGCACGGCGGCGGCCGGCACCGCGTCCTGCAGCCAGGTGGGCGGCAAGGCGCCGCTGCTGGCCAACAGCACGCCGGCGCGCTGGTCGTTGGATTGCTGCGCCAGCCACACCGGCTCCTGCTCCTCGCCCGCTTCCAGCGCCACCTCGTCGGGCAGCGGCTTGCCGGCGTCGTGCGGCGCGCACACGAAGAATCCGGCCGTGCCGTGGGAATCGATCACGCCTGCCGCCACCAGCCTGTCATAGGCCACCACCACGGTGTTGGTGCTCACTTCCAGCTGGGTGGCCAGCTGGCGTATCGACGGCAGCCTGGCGCCGCCGGGCAGGGCGCGGCTTCCGACCATATGGCGCAGCCGGGCCTCGATCTGCGCGGACAGGGCGATGGGAGAGGAGCGGTCGATGGCGAACATGGTGGCAGTCTAGCGCAAAAACGTCACGGCCAGGACCAGCAGCGTGGCGGCCATGGTCAGATTGAAGATGCGCTGCTTGCGCGGGTCCTGCAGCAGCCGGCGGATCGACATGCCGAACAAGGCCCACATGGTGTTACAGGGCGCGCCCACCACGGCGCCGATCACGGACACCAGCAGAGCGCTGGAGACCGTGTCATGCGAGGCGGGCATGAAAACCGAGGCCATGGTGATGGCCTTGATCCAGCTCTTGGGATTGAGCGCCTGGAACACTGCGGCCTGGGCAAACGACACCGGTTTGGGCGCCTGCGCGCCGCTGGCCGACGCTCCGCCCAGCTTCCATGCCAGGAACACCAGGTACAGCGCGCCCGAAATGCGCAGCACCTGGTGCGCCAGCGGGTAGATCGCAAACACGCTTCCCAGCCCGAGGCACATGAGCATGGTCTGCACGAACAGGCCGGCCTGGATGCCCAGGATGACCGGCAGCGCGCCACGGCCGCCGAAATTGGCGCCGGTGGCGGCCAGCATGACGTTGTTGGGGCCTGGCGTGGCGGACATGACGAGGCAGTAGCTCATCAGGGGAATAAGTTCAGTCATGGATGCGTCCGCAGCGTTGGAATGGCACCAGTCTAGGAGCGCGGCGCAGCGGGGACAAGACACAGGGCGGCGGGTACAGACCCATGCTGTATCAGTCGGCGGGCAGTGACAGTTGGCGGCAGCGGGACGCAAAAAAGGGCTGCGTGCCGAAGCATGCAACCCTTTTTCCGTACTGCGAATTCGTGGTAGGCCGTGCGGGATTCGAACCTGCGACCAACGGATTAAAAGTCCGCTGCTCTACCAGCTGAGCTAACGACCCGAAAGAGGCAGCATTATAGGGCGGCTTGCGCGTTTCGGCAAGCCCCGTTTCTTATTCGCCGATTTCGTCCGGCACGTCCAGCCAGACGATGCGGCCGCCGCCGGTTTCGGCCAGGCGCGCCATCAGCGCCACGGCGGCGCTGTCCTGCAGGCTGAAGTCGAATTGCACCAGGTCGGCGTGCTGCACCTGGTCCAGGCGCGCTCCGGCCAGTTCGATCTCGCGCCGCATCAGCCCTTCCAGCGCGTAGGGCACGGCGCAGCGCAGCGCGCGCAGCTTGACGATGGCCACCTTCTCGGCGCCCAGCAGCGCCTGCGCCACGCTGTCGGTGTAGGCGCGCACCAGGCCGCCGGCGCCCAGCTTCACGCCGCCGAAATAGCGCACCACGGTGGCTTGCACGCCTTCCAGGTCCTGGTGGCGCAGCACGTCCAGCATGGGGCGGCCGGCGGTGCCGCTCGGTTCGCCGTCATCGACGGCGGCGGACTGGCCGCCGGCCAGCAGCGCCCAGCAAACGTGCGCCGCGCCCGGATGCTGCGCCCATAATTCGGCTACCACCTTCTGCGCCGAGGCGCGGTCCGCCATCGGCTGCACGCAGGCGATGAAGCGGCTTTTCTTGATGATCAATTCGTGGTGGACGGCGGTGGTGATAGTCTGCGGCATGGCGCGATTGTACAGCCTTGCTATACTCGCCCCCAACTCAACCTAGCGATACTTTATGACCAGCACCACCGAAGAACACGACCCGGGCGACGACGATCTCCTGTGCCAGCAACTGGGCTTGCCCGCCAAGGGCGTCAGCCTGGTGAAGATGGAGGGCCGCGTCTTCCTGCGCATGGCCGGCGAAGTGAAGGCCGAGGGCTTGACCGTGCCTTACCAGCTGGTGCCGGCGCAGGGCGTGCTGGCCAAGCCGTCCAAGTGGCGCAAGATGGACAACGAGGCGCGCAGCGCGCTGCTGCGCGAGCGCAGTGCCGACAAGGCCATCCACGAGCTGCACGAACACGTGACCGGCTTCGTGCACGAGATGGCCGCCGCCGCCGAGGACTACGACCTCGACGCAATGAGTTTCCTGCATACGCTGGCCGACATGCAGACATCCTCGCCGGCGGGCGAAGTGTTCGACCGCATCCGCCAGCGCCTGGACCACGCCATCGAGCGCCAGACCGAGGAGCGCTACGCCGAGCGCACCAAGCAAAGCATCAACCTGGCGGAGTATCCGGATTCCTTCGAGGTGGCCAGCCGCCTGCCGCGCCGCTTCATCGCGCTGCTGGGACCGACCAACTCCGGCAAGACGCACCGCGCCATCGAAGCGCTGGCCAAGGCGCCCAGCGGCATCTACCTGGCGCCGCTGCGCCTGCTGGCGCTGGAGAACTACGAGCGCCTGCAGGCGTTCAAGCAGCACGGCAAGCCGCTGGCGGTGAGCCTGGTGACGGGCGAGGAGCGCCGCCTGGCCGAAGGCGCCACGCACGTGGCCAGCACGGTGGAGATGCTGGATACCCGCACGCCGGTGGACGTGGCGGTGATCGACGAGATCCAGATGCTGGCCGACCGCGACCGGGGCGCGGCCTGGACCGCCGCCGTGTGCGGCGCGCCGGCGCGCACGGTGTACCTGGTGGGGGCGCCGGAAGCGCGCCGCGCCATCGAGGCGCTGGCCGAGCGGCTGGAGTGTCCGCTGGAGGTGCATGTATTGAAGCGCAAGGCGCCGCTGTCGATGGAGCACACCTCGGTGCGCAAGGTGCGCAATCTGCGCAAGGGCGATGCGGTGATCGCCTTCTCGCGCCGCGAGGTGCTGATGTGGCGCGACATGGTGACCGAGGCCGGGCTGTCGGTGGCCACCGTGTACGGCAACCTGTCGCCCGAGGTGCGGCGCGCGCAGGCGCAGCGCTTCCGCGAGGGGCGGGCGGACGTGGTGGTGGGCACGGATGCGATTGCGATGGGCTTGAACATGCCGATTTCGCGCATCGTCATGACCACCAGCGTGAAGTACAACGGCTACGAGGAAGAAGAGATCTCGGCCGCGCTGGCGCGCCAGATCGCGGGCCGGGCAGGGCGTTACGGCATCCACGAGGAAGGCCTGGTGGCGGGCTTCGACGATGAAACGCACCAGGTGATGCGCGCGCTGCTGAAGGAGAAGCTGGCGCCGCTGAACACCAGCGGCTTCTCGGTGGCGCCCACGCTGGAGCACTTGCACCGCATTGCGTCGGTGACCAGCGAAACGTCGCTGGCCAAGCTGCTCAAGCGCTTCGTGCACAACATCGACGTGCCGGACGGCTTCTTCTATCCGCGCATTACGGAAGACCAGTCCAGCCGCGCGGAGTGGCTGGACAGCCTGCCGCTGTCGGTGGCCGACAAGTTCACGCTGTCGCTGGTGCCGGTGTCGAGCAAGGTGATGTCCCTGCAGCGCGCGTGGGAGCATTGGGCCATGTCGCTCTCGCGCGGCAAGGCCACCCGCCTGAAGGCGGACGATTATGCGCTGTCCTACCTGTCGCTGCAGGAAGTGGAAGACACCTGCCGTTTGTATTCCGCCTACGCCTGGCTGGGCTACCGGCTGCCGGAGTTCTTCCCCGATATCGAACTGGCGCAGGAGCTGTCGCGCCACGCGTCCGAGCGCGTGGATTCGATCCTGCAGGAGCAGAACGCCGTCAACCGCAAGCGCAATCCCAAGCGCTTCCGCTAACGGCGCCCCCTGAAGGGCGGGCGCTTACGGCCGTTCCAGCGTCACGCTCATCAGGCCGATCACGCTGTCGTTGCTGAGCGTGCGAACGGTCAGGCTGCGCAAGGGCTTGCGCGGATCGAGTGCGATGGCCAGCGCAGTGGCTGCGCCACCCGGCACCACGCCGCCGCTGCTCTGCAAGCGCACCGCGCCGGTCTTCAGGTCCACGCGCGGAGGGACGGGCTGTGGGCGGTTGAACTGGTAGTCGTCGATAAAGTAGTCCTGCTCGATGGGCCACCAGTTGACGGGATTGTGCAGCGCGAGGCGCGCGCTGCTGCCGTCCGCGTAACGCACCAGCACCTCGCCGTTGTCGATGCGGCTTTGCATGAAGTTGGTGGAGCCGGCCATCAGCAGCCAGGCCTGGCGCGCCTTGCCTGTGAGCGGGACCTCGGCTGACTTGGGATAGTTGTCCCATTGGGAGGTGAAGATGATGTTGCGGGCGTCGGCCGCGCCGGGCGTGACGAAGCTGACGCCGTTGGGCATGCGCAGCTTGCCGCCGTTGGCCGCCGCCGTTGCGCGCACGCCGCTGTCGTCGATTTCCGCCGTGGCGTTGACGTGCCCGGCCCACGCGCCTATACCTTGAGCGGGCAGCGCAAGCGAGACATGCGGCGAGCGCGGCGACTGGTATTTGCCCGGCTTGAAGATCTCCGTTACCTTGTCGTTGAAGTAGGGCTCCAGGCTGACCGCCTCCAGGACGGCATTGTTTTTGTCGGCGCGCCAATCCGTTGCGGACGGTAGCGCGGCTGCGCTCACTGCATGCTCGCTGCGGGGAACGCCGCTTGCCGGCGGCGCGGCCGCAGGCGCGCCGGCCCATTCAATCACCACCGCCGCCTCGCGCGCCATGGGAGTGTCGATCAGCAGTGCGCGCTGGCCGGCTGCGGCGGGATCGGCTCGCCACTTCGCCGTCGCACCGTTGATGGTGACGCCTTGCACGCGCTGGTAGGCGGCAGGAATGCGCAGCACGAGTTTGCCGAAGCGCGCTGCGGGCTGCGAAATGGTCCAGCGTTCGCGCTTGCCGCTGCGCGCGAAATCCACACCCACGTCGGGATGCGCCAGGCGCGCGCGCTGCCATGCCGACGGAAAGCCCGGCCGCACCGTCAGCGTGCCTGCCAGCGCATCCGGCGCAATGCCGAACAAGCCTTCCACTATGGCGCGCGACGTTACGCCCGCGCCATCGGCGAAGTCGCGCTGCGATTCGCGGCGGTAGGCGTCCAGGTAGTTCATGCTGCCCACGTTGCCGGGCGAGATACCCATATACATGCTGGCCAGCAGGGCGCTTTTTGCCAGCACGAAGGCGTCTTCCGTCCGGCCTGCCTGCCACAGCGCCAGCGCCGTGTGCATGTTTTCGCCCATCACCACGTTGTTGATGGACCAGGAGTAAGGCATCCAGTTTGTGGTCGGCAGCACCTGGTAGGCGGCGTCGGTCGGCACGCCGGGGCCGCTGACGGGGATCGGCTTCAGGTGCCGCTTGAGCGAGGCGGCCATGCGCCAGGCTTCCTGCGGGGTGGGCACGCCGGAATCGATGGTGTGATAGAAGCTCCACAATGCGTAGCTTGGGTGTACCAGTTGCGCGCCCAGCAGGTCCTTGTACTCCGCGAATGCGCCTTGCTCCGGCATCCACAGGTAAGCGCGCATCGCCTGCGCGATCAGGTCCGCTTCGCGCTCATACGGCGCTGCATCCTTGCCGAGCAGGCGGGCGATGCGCGCCGCGCTGCGGTTGGCGTAGACGTTGTACGCGGACGCGTGGGCGGCGCCGCCGCCGTTGTAATACAGGTCGTCGCTGGCCCAGATGTTGGCGTAGGCTTCGTACAGCGGCAGCTTGCGCGGGCCGAACTCGCGCCGGAACAGGCGCCGCTCCCAGGCCAGGTGGCGCTCGATGACCGGCCATGCGCTGCGGGCGTATTCCAGGTCGCCGGTCCACAGCAGGTGCCGGAACAGCGCGTCCATGAAGACCATGTTCATGTCGTAGTGCGAGTTGGACAGGTCGCCGTTCGAGTGCAGGCCGGCTTCGTTGCGGGCCAGGTTGGTGGCGGTGTCGGCAGGCGGCAGCGCGTCCGGTATCGGCTGGGTATTCTGGCGCGGCGTCCAGGCGTCGAAGTTGCTGCGGGCGCGGGCGTGCCAGCCGAGGGCGTCCAGCGCGTACGGGCCGCGCCAGCCCAGCAGCTTGGTGCGCCAGGCGATGGCGCCATGCATGATGGCCTGGTCTGCTTCGTCCCACAACGCGTCGGCGGCCACGCCGAGCGCGCCCACCGCTGCGTTCAGATAGGGATCGGGCGTGTCGATGCTCACTTTGCTGCGCAGGGCCGCGAAGTGCTGCTGCGTTTCGGCGAACAGTGCCGGCAGCCGGGAGCGGGCATACAGCGGGTCGAGCGGAACCAGCTTCTTGGGACGCGCAGCGGGCTTGCCGGCGGTGACGGCTTTGTACTGGTCGAGATCCTGGGCCGGCGCGCCGCCCGGCAAGCGCTGCAGCGACAGCAGCAGCGGTACGCCGTTCTCCAGCGCCACGCGGCCGACGATGATGGGCGCAGCGTCGGGCGCAGGAGGGGCTGCGGATGCCAGCAGCGCGGCCAGTGCGTTCCACTGCGCGCCGTCCGCAATGCGCAGCGTGCTGCCCTCCGGCGCCACGCCGGCGATCGCGGCGACGCGGCTGTTCACGGTGTAGCCGTCGGAGGTGAGCGCTATCTGGTTGCCGCTGGCGTACTCCGGCTTGAACTGGAAGTATTCGCTGATGGCTACCTTTTCAGTGCCGATGTCCCCGTCGCGCACGCCGCGCGCGCCGTTCACGCCGCCGTATGCCCACACCAGCTCCGCTCCCGGCGCCAGGCCCTGCGCCTCGGCGCGCACGATCAGTCCCTCGGTGCGCGCGTACGCCAGCGCCGCCACGCTGATGACCGCGTTGGTCCCGAACACCGGATCGCGGATCTCGTAGCGCAGCTCGCCGGGCCGGTAGCGCGTGGTGATGGCGGCGGCGTCATGCAGCCACACTGCGCCGGCCGCGGTGCGCACGGCCAGCCGCAGGTTGCCGCCCCGGCCGGGCAGGTAGAGCAGGAATTCCGGCTTGTCGCCGCCGTCCGCGCGGAAGGCTGTGTTGCCACCGTAGAGCGACCGGTTGAAGAACTCCGCGCCGTTGTCGATGACGAAGTCCTGCCCGTCCGGCCGGTAGCGCAAGGCCTGCTGCACGCGGCCCTCGAGGTTGGGCCGCAGCCCTGCGGTGGCGGAAGGCGCGGCGCCGGCGGCGGCCATGGCCGAGGCGGCGGCCTGCGCCAGTATGGCTGCGGCCAGCGTACGGCGGGCGAAGCGGTTCATCGTGTCCCCAGCAGTGGATATCCCGCAGATGATAGCGGCAGCGGGCGAGGCTGTGCAGCCCGGCCGGATCATCTTCGTGATTGTTCGCGCGGGGGCCGGACGCTGCCGCAAACCAGGCATGGATTCGTGCAGTTCAACCCCGCGAAAACGCCGTTCATCCCAAACCGCATGTGGCGCCGGCTGCTGTTGTTTAAAGTATTAGCAACCGGCCACACGAATGTTGGCTGGCCCTGGCAGTTTTTTCCGATCGTATAAATACTATGGATGGGCCTTATCATGAAAAAAATCATTCTGGCAGCGATGCTTGGCGTAGCTTCGCTGGCTGCGTTTGCGCAAACCCCACAGGGCGAGGAATCGGTACCTGTTCCAGGCCGCGCGCTCAAGATCGAATTGCCGGAAATGCCGCTGCATATGGACCGCGACCAGAGCAGCGCCTTCCGTGGCAGCTACTCGCTGTCCAACGGCCAGACGCTGCATATGCGCCAGTACGGCTCCGGCCCGGCGCTGTATGCTGAGATCGACGAGCAAGGCCCGCGCAAGCTGGTTGCCGCCTCGCCCCGCACGTTCGTGGCGAAGGACTTGTCGCTGAAGATTACGCTGGACATGAAGCCGGACGGCGATGCCGGCGGCGAAGTGCTGATGAAAGTGCCTGCCCAGCGCATGGCTGACGGCACCTTGAGCCAGGCCAAGGTGGTGTCCGCCACGGTGCGCTGAGCGGCCGGTCCGGCGCTGCGCAACACAGCGCACGATTGCGCATGATTCATGCGCCTGTCATTTTACGTCCCTAGAATCCGCCCATTGTTAAATTTTCAAGGGGCGGATAATGAAGCATGTACAGGGCTTGATGATGGTTTGCGCCGCTGGCGCGCTGAGCGCGTGCGGCGGGAGCGATGGCGTAACCCTGCCCACGCTGGACGGCAAACCGGCGCTGGTGCTGGCGCACCGCGGCGCGGGCGGCACGCTGCCCGAGGAAACCGTGGAGGCCTACGCCCGGGCCATCGACCAGGGCGCCGACGCCATCGAGCCGGACGTCATCTCCACCAAGGATGGCGTGCTGATCGCACGCCACGATCCCAACCTGGCCTTCAGCACCGACGTGGCGCAGCATCCCGAGTTCGCCGCGCGCAAGCGCAAGCTGAGCGTGGATGGCGAGCTGCAGGAAGGCTGGTTCGCCAGCGACTTCACGCTGGCCGAGATCAAAACGCTGGGCGGCATTTCGACCGACGCCGAACGGCCGCAGGAATTCAACGGCAAGTACAAGATCGCGACCATCCAGGAAGTGATCGACATGATCAAGAAAAGCGGCCGCAATATCGCGCTCTACGCGGAAACCAAGAACCCCACCTTCCACCGCCAGCAGGGACTGCCGCTGGAAGACAAGCTGCTGGCGCTGCTGGCCGCCGCCGGCTGGACCGAGCGCAGTGCGCCGGTGTTCCTGCAAAGCTTCGAGCCGGGCAGCCTGAAATACATGCGCGGCAAGGGCTCCACGCTGAAGATGGTGCAGCTCATCGACGCCGACGACGTGGACCTGAAAACCGGCGCGCTCACCTTCGCCGCGCCGTACGACCGCCCCTACGACTGGGCGCAGGCGGGCGACCAGCGCCTGTTCAGCGCCATGGTGACGCCGGCCGGCCTGGCCGAGATCAAGACCTATGCGGACGGCATCGGCCCCTGGAAGCGCTACATCGTCAGCGTGAAGGGCACCGTGGGTGCGGACGGCAAGGTGGCGGACGTGAACGGCGACGGCAAGGTGAACGAGGCCGACACCACGTCGCAGCCGGCCAGCACGCTGGTGGCGGACGCGCACAAGGCCGGGCTGTTCGTGCATCCCTACACCTTCCGCAACGAGCAGCGCCGCCTGGCGTCCGACTACAAGGGCGACCCCAAGGCCGAGTTCAAGCAGTTCTACGCGCTCGGCGTGGACGGCGTGTTCGCCGACTTTGCCGACACCGCGCTGGCGGCGCGTGCGGAATACCTGAAGGAAGTGGGCTACTGACAACGCTCGTTTGTCCAGGCAGCAGCCATCGTTTTGTCTATGCAGCCACGGTACGGTATGATGTTGCCCAATAGACAAAGGAGTTGGTTTGCGTTTCCTACTGGTCCTGTTCGCCGTGCTGGCATGGCTACAATTTCCTGCGCGCGCGCAGGCGGCGGCGACGGTCTTGCTGCCGGCCGCCCAGGAAAAAGCGCTGAGCCAGTATCGGCTGGATGGCTGGCAGATCGAGCAGGGCTTGCCGCAGAATGCGGTGGCGGCGCTGCTGCATACCAGCGACGGCTATCTGTGGGTGGGCACGCTGGGCGGCCTGGCCCGCTTCGACGGCGCCCGCTTCACCACGTTCGACGCTTCCGAGTTCGCCGAGATCGCGTCCCAGCCGGTTCTGGGGCTGATGCAGGACGCGCAGCAGAATCTCTGGATAGGCCACAACAAGGGCGCGGCCATCTACCGCGACGGCAAATTCCGCCAGGTGTTCTCCGCCGGTCCGCTGGGCGACCAGCGCGTGTGGGCGTTCGCGCAGGCGCCGGACGGCGCGGTGTGGGCCGCCACCAGCAGCGGCTTGCTGCGCTGGGACAAGGGCGCCGTCAAGCATTACCGGGAGGCCGACGGCCTGCCCACCGACCGCCTGCGCGCGCTGGCCTTCGACCGTGACGGCGTGCTGTGGATCGCCAGTTCCGGCGGCGGCCTGGTGTCGTTCAAGGATGGCCGCTTTCATGCGCTGACGCCGGACAACGGTTTCCCCATCTGCAGGTGCGCTCGGTATTGGCCGACCCGGCCGGCGGCGTGTGGGCGGCCACGGCTGGCGGCGGACTGGCGCGCGTCAACGGCGGCAAGATCAAGGTCTACACGGTGGCCGACGGCCTGCCGACCGACCAGCTTACCGGCCTGACGCGCGACAGCCACGGCACGCTGTGGATAGGCACCTGGGGCAATGGCGTGGTGCGCATGGTGGGCGAGCATTTCAGTGCCATCGGCACCGGCGGCGGGCTGGCCGGCGACCATATCTGGTCCATCCAGACCGACCATGAAGGCAGCGTCTGGGTCGGCACCTGGGTGAGCGGGCTGGTACGGCTGCGCGACCGCGCTTTCGGCGTGTTGGGCGTGCCGGAAGGGCTGTCGCACGACAATGTGCGTTCCGTGCTGCACGCGCGCAACGGCGTCACCTGGGTGGCCACTGCGGGCGGTGGCCTGAACCGCATCGACGCCGGCGGCATCACCGTGCTGGGGAAAAAGGATGGCCTGCCCAGCGAGGAGATTTCCAGCCTGATGGAGGACCGCGACGGCGCACTGTGGATAGGCACCTATACCGGCGGCGCGGCGCGCCTGCAGCAGGGCAGGGTGAGCGTGTACGGCACGGCCGAGGGTTTGCCCAGTTCGGAGGTGCGGGTGCTGTACCAGGACCGGCAGGGCGTGGTCTGGGCCGGCACCCAGTCCGGCATTGCGCGGCTCGACGGCAAAGGCTTTACGCCGGTGCGCGCGCCGGGGGCGCCCTCCGGCGGCGTGTCGTCCATCCTGCAGGACAGGAGCGGCACGCTGTGGTTCGGCACCACGGGCGAAGGGCTGGCGCGCTACCGCGACGGCGCCTTCAAGGCCATGACGGCGGCGGACGGCTTGCTGTCGAACTGGATCATGTCGCTGTACGAGGATGCCGGCGGCACGCTCTGGATAGGCAGCAACGGCGATGGCCTGAACCGCTTGCAGGGCCGGCGCCTGAGCGCCATCCGCCCGGCGGACGGGCTGTGGGACGGCACCTGCCTGAGCATCCAGGAAGACCGCGCCGGCTACCTGTGGGTGACCGGCAACCGGGGCTTCTACCGCGTGGCGCGCAGCGAACTGGATGCGTTCGCGGAAGGACGCGTGGCCAGGGTGGCGTCCAACGGCTTCGGTCCCGGCGAGTCCATGCGCAGCACCACCTTTGCCGGCGGCTTGCAGCCCACCGCGGCGATGGATGCTGCGGGTAATCTGCTGCTGCCGTCGGCCAAGGGCCTGGTGATGGTGGACCCGCGCCACCTGCCCGATACCAACCAGCCGCCGGCCGTGCGGCTGGAGCGCGTGGTGGTGAACGGCAGCATGCGCAGCGCGCCCGTGCAGGCGGCGCTGGCGCTGCCTCCCGGGCCGGTCACGCTGTCCATCCAGTACAGCGCCCGGACGCTGCTCAATGCCGAGCGGGCGCGCTTCCGCTACCAGATGGAGGGGCTGGCGCCGGGCTGGATCGACGCCGGGCCGAACCGCGAAGTGTCTTTCCCGGCGCTGGCCCATGGCAGCTACCGCTTCCGCGTGGCCGCCACCATAGACGGCAAGCGCTGGAGCGAGGCCGGACCGCCGCTGGTGGTGACGGTGCAGCCGGTACTTTTACGAGACCTTCTGGTTCGTGGGCCTGCTGCTGACCGGTGCGGCGGCCGGCATCTACGCCATGTTCCGCCTGCGCGTGCGCCATTTGCGTATACGCCACGTGGAGATGGAGCGCCTGGTGGCGCAGAAGACCGAAGCGCTGAAGCAGGCCAACGAGCACCTGTCGCGGCTGTCCTTCGTGGACGCGCTGACCGGGCTGGCCAACCGCCGCCGCTTCGACGAGGTGCTGCGCGAGGAATGGAACCGGGCCAGCCGCAGCGGCGCCCAGCTGGCGCTGGTGATTGCCGACATAGACAGCTTCAAGCCGTACAACGACGCGCTCGGCCACCAGGAGGGCGACCGCTGCCTGGCCGCCGTGGCGGCCGTGTTCCTCAACCACGCGCGGCGCGCGGGCGACCTGGCGGCGCGCTACGGCGGCGAGGAATTCGTGTTCCTGATCGCCGGCACCGGGCGCGAAGCAGCGCTGGCGATCGCCGAGGAGTTGCGCGGCGCCTGCGAGGCGCTGGCGATTCCGCACCCTGCCTCGGCGGCCGGCCCGGTGGTCACGCTCAGCCTGGGCGTGGCGGCCTGTCGCCCGTCCGACGGCGTGTCCATCGACGCCCTGATCCAGGAAGCGGACGAGGCCTTGTACCGCGCCAAGCGCGGGGGGCGCAACCGCGTCTGCTGCTAGTTGATATAACCGATCAACGAGATCACAGGCCGCCGGACGAAGCGGTCATCGTATCGGTGGCGAACAGGCCGATCAACGCCAGTACCCAGATGACGACGCCTGCCACGCACCATGCGATGTTGGCGCCGGTCAGCTTGTCGTTGCTGCTGCCTGTGGGATCGCCGCAGCGCGCATTGATCTGGCTCTGCACCGGCAGGAAGCAGAACGCCAGCGGGATCAGCACCAGCAGCGACAGCCAGTCGGTGTAGGGCGAACCGATGGCGCGGCTGGAGGTGCGGCTCAGCACATTGCTCACCACCAGCAGCCCGACGATGGTCCATGCGCTGGCGTTGTTGTTCCATTCGCCCGGCGCATCCTCCTGTTTGTGCGTCTTCACGTTGCGGAACAGCGAGTGCATGAAGAACACGCTGAAGATGGCGCGCGGCACCGGCCACAGCTTCTCGCCGGTGGCCTGGCGGTACAGCGCCCAGTTCTTGTACATCCAGTACACCTGGTACATGCTGAGCGTGGCGAAGAACAGGATCAGGAATTTGCGCGGCGAGACGACGTAAAACGGCACGCCGGCCAGGCTGTCGGCGGCGGGACTGAGTTCAGCTTTCGGTGGTGCGTAGACGTTGTCGTTCATTGGGGCTGCTCGTAGAAGGGTTGATCGTGGGCCGATAGTAGCGTCTTCATAAAACACCAATACTATTCAATTGTCACTGAGGTATGATAGTTTCATCCTCATTCGCCGAGAGACTTATCATGCCGACATCCCTTTTGCTTGCGAAGAATGACCAACTGGTGCTGGAGATGCTATCCAGCCTGGTGAACCGCCACGGCTGCATCACCGGGGCCACCGGCACCGGCAAGACGGTTACGCTGCAAAAGATCGCGCAGTCCCTGTCCGACATCGGCGTGCCGGTGTTCATGGCCGACGTCAAGGGCGATTTGTCCGGCATCGCCAAGGCCGGCACGCTGAGCGAAAAGATGGGCAAGCGGCTCGAAGCCCTGAAGGTGGAGCCGCCGCAATGGGCAGGCTGCCCGGTAACGTTCTGGGACGTGTTCGGCCAGCAGGGCCACCCGGTGCGCGCCACCGTGTCCGACCTCGGGCCGCTGCTGCTGGCGCGCATGCTGAACCTGAACGATACGCAGGAGGGCGTGCTGCAGCTGGTGTTCCGCATCGCCGACGACAACGGCCTGCTGCTGCTCGACACCAAGGACTTGCGCGCCATGCTGCAGCATGTGGGCGACAACGCGGCCGAGTACAAGACCAGCTACGGCAACATCAGCGCGGCCAGCATCGGCGCCATCCAGCGCGGCCTGATCGCCATCGAGGAGCAGGGCGGCGACCAGTTCTTCGGCGAGCCCATGCTCAACATCGACGACCTGCTGCAGACCGATGCGCGCGGCAAGGGCGTGGTCAACATCCTGTGCGCGGACAAGCTGATGAACGCGCCGCGCCTGTACGCGGTGTTCCTGCTGTGGATGCTGTCCGAGCTGTTTGAAAACCTGCCCGAGGTGGGCGACCTGGACAAGCCCAAGCTGGTGTTCTTCTTCGACGAGGCGCACTTGCTGTTCGCCGAGGCGCCCAAGCCGCTGCTGCAGAAGATCGAGCAGGTGGTGCGGCTGATACGCTCCAAGGGCGTGGGTGTGTTCTTCATCACGCAGAACCCGCTCGACATTCCGGACACCGTGCTGGGCCAGCTCGGCAACCGCGTGCAGCACGCGTTGCGCGCCTATACGCCGCGCGACCAGAAGGCGGTAAAAGCGGCCGCCGAAACCTTCCGTCCCAATCCCGCGCTGGACGTGGCGCAGGTGATCACGGAGCTGGGCGTGGGCGAGGCGTTGGTGTCCTTCCTGGACGAGAAGGGCACGCCGCAAGTGGTGCAGCGCGCCTTCATCCTGCCACCGGCCAGCCAGCTCGGTCCCATCGACGCGGCCGAGCGCAAGGCCGCCATGGACAGCTCGGTGGTGGCGGGCGTGTATGAAAAAGCTGTGGACCGCGAATCGGCCTACGAGAAACTGAACAGCCGCCTGGCCAGCGGTGCGCGCCAGGCGGAAGCCCCAGCGACGGGACGGGGCGCCGAGCCGGCCCGGCGCGAGGCTCCGGAGCCTCGCCAGGCAGAGGCGCCGGCGGAAGAAGGCTCGGTATTCGGCGACGTGCTGGGCGGCCTGTTCGGCGGCGGCAAGGGCGCCGGCAAGCGCGACACGGCGGTGCAGGCCATGGTGAAATCGGCCGCGCGCAGCATCGGCTCCCAGGTCGGCCGCGAGATCATACGCGGCGTGCTGGGCTCCATCATGAAGAAGCGTTGACGCGGCGGGCCTACTTGATGGCGACCACCATCGAGTCCGGCCCCACCAGGTGCTCGACGCGGGTGCCGCTGAAGCCCGCTTCCCTCATCCAGGCGGCGCAGTCCGCGCCGGTGTAGTCGAAGCCGCCGGGCGTTTCGATCAGCATGTTCAGGCTCATCATCAGGCCGAAGGCGTTCTGCGAACGGTCGTCGTCGATGATGGCTTCGTACACGATCAGCGCGCCGCCCTTGGGCAGGGCGTTGTAGGCCTTCTGGAGCAGCATTTTCTTGGTGGGCAGGTCCCAGTCGTGCAGGATGTGCCCCATCAGCACCACGTCCGCCGCCGGGATATCCTGCTCGAAGAAATTGCCGGGCTCGAACACCAGCCTGCCGGCCACGCCGGCCGCCGCCGCATAGTCCTCGAAGATGGGGCGCACTTCCGGCAGGTCGTAGCCCCGGCCCGCCAGGTGCGGATTGGCCAGCGCGATCTGCACCGCCAGGTCGCCCTGCGCGGTGCCGACATCGACAAAGCTGCTGTAATCCTTCCAGGGGAAGCGCTGCGCGATCGCCATATTGGCGCCGTGGCTGATGCCGGTCATGGCCGCCAGGAAGCCTTTCAGGCGCTCCGGGTCGGCGTACAGCGTCTCGAACAAGCCCGCCTGGCCCGACTTGACCTCGTTTTGCGGCAGGCCGGTGCGCAGCGCGGTGGTGAGATGGCCCCAGAACGGGTAGAGCCGGTTGTTGGCCATCTCCAGGATGCCGCCCACGTAGGACGGCTTGCCCTTGTCGAGGAAGAGGGCGGTTTCCGGCGTGTTGGCGTAGACGCCGGCCTGCCGCCGCAGGAAGCCCAGCGCCACCAGGGTATCGAGAAAGTCGCGCGCCGAGCGCGCGTGCAGGCCCAGCCGGGCTGCAAGCGGATCGAAGGCCAGCGGGCCGTCGGCCAGTTCAGTGAACACGCCCAATTCAATCGCGCTCAACAGCGATTTTGAAGCCCAAAACGCCATGCCGGTTTGAAGGATTTTCTCCGGACTCAACTGATCGCTCATGGTTTGCCCTCCTGTTGGTACCTACGGAGCATACGGAGTCTACGATTCTACGCTTATTTGCTCAGAATTCCGGCGATCTGGCTAGACTGGTCAATTTGCGCGGAGGCGCGCATACTCGGCGCCTCCACCGGCCAGCCAGTCCCGAATCCGCCATGCATCCGCACCAAGCCGCCACCGCCATTTCCGACGCCAGCCCCAGCCGCGAAGAGCTGGAACAGCACCTGGCGCAAGCCACCCGCCATTTCATCAACTGCGACTTCACGCAGGCCGACCTGTCGCGCCTGGACCTGCAGTCGTGCACCTTCGAGCGCTGCGTGTTCAGCGAAACCGTGCTGTACGCCTGCAAGCTGTCCCACTCCAAGTGGCTGCGCTGCCGCGCCGGCGGGGCGGACTTCGAGGCGGCCGAGCTGGTGGACGCGCAATTCCAGGGCTGCGACCTGAACAACACCAAGTGGCGCCGCGCCAAGCTGGCCTCGGCCAGCTACCGGGGCTGCAAGCTCACCGGCGCATCGTTCGAAGAAGTGTCCCACCTGGGCGCAGCGTTCGAGGACTGCCTGCTGGTGGGCGCCGACCTGCGCGGCTTCTCCTTCCGCAAGGCGGAGCTGAAGAATCTCGACTTCTCGGACGCCGACTTGTCCGGCTGCGATTTCAGGGACGCCGTCTTTGAAGGCGGCAGCCTGCGCGACGCCATGTTGAAACTGGCCAGGTTCGACAACGCCGACTTGCGCAGCGCGGAGATCGGCGGCATGAAGCTGAACGACGCCAGGATGTTCCGTGGCGCCGTCATCTCGCACGCGCAGGCGGCCAGCGTGCTCAGGGAAATGGGGCTGGTGGTGATGTAGTCAGCGGATGTCGTCAGCGCGCCTTCAGCCACAGGCCGAATTCCTTCACCGCCGCGATCACGGGCGTCATGCGCTCGCCGTCTTCCGTCAGCGCGTATTCCACTTTCGGCGGCACCGTGGGGTAGACCGTGCGCCTCACCAGGCCGGCGTCTTCCAGCGCGCGCAGGTCCAGCGTCAGCATGCGCTGCGAGATGCCCGGCACGTCGCGCCGCAGCTCATTGAAGCGCTTGGGGCCATCGATCAGATACGACGCGAGCAGCAGCCGCCAGCGGCCGCCCAGCAGGTGCATTGCTTCTTCCACGGAACAGCCACTGACATTTTTCTTCATGCGCCATGGTAGCACGGCGGTATACTTTTTGTACCTACACCACAAATTGGTGCCTTCTTACTTTTTTATACCGGATCTTCCATAATCTGCCGACCAAAGAACCGGGAGATCCGCCGTGAAACTGTATTACATTCCCGCCAGCTGCTCGCTGGCTCCGCACATCGTTGCCAATGAACTGGGGCTGGACGTCACGCTGGTGAAGGTCGACCACCGCCAGCACCGCACGGAAGCAGGCGGCGATTACCGCGACGTCAATCCGCTCGGCTATGTTCCCGCGCTGGAGCTGGACGATGGGCAGGTCTTCCGTGAAGGCGCTGTCATCCTGCAGTACCTGGCCGATGTGAAGCCCGAGGCGGGGCTGGCGCCGCCGCACGGGACCACTGAGCGCTACCGCCTCCAGGAATGGCTGAACTTCCTGTCGTCCGAAATTCACAAGGGCTATATACCGCTGCTGTACGCGACGCTGGCGGGCAAATACGTGGAGACCGCCAAGCCCAGGCTGGAGCAGCGCTACGCGTGGATCGAGGCGCAACTGGCCGGCCGCGACTTCCTGATGGGCGAACAGTTCACCGTCGCCGATGCCTACCTGTTCGCATTGACGGGCTGGGGCCAGGCGGCCTGGCTCACGTCCTACTACAAGGCCGATATCCACTTTGACGGCTTGCCCCGGCTGGCCGCGTGGTATGGGCGCGTGCGTGCCCGCCCCTCGGTGCAACTGGCGCTGGGGCGCGAAGGCCTGGCGTGACGCATGCCAGGCCGGCGGTCAGTGCGCGTGCTCGCCGGCGCCTTTTTTGGGTGGCACGGTGAAGGTCACGGTCTGGCTGCCGAGGATCTTGTGGCTGGGGTCCGCGATCTCCAGCAGCACCTTGTGCGGCCCGGGCGTGAGGCCGACCAGGATCAGCGGATCGGTGCTGGTGTGCGCCCAGGTGCCTTTCCAGTCGTCTACCGTGACGTGGATGTGGCCCAGGTGCGGCGACACGGCCACGGCTTCCTTGCCGAACACCGGCATGACGCGCAGGTTCTCCGTGCGGTGCTGGATGATGACTACGCCGCGCGCCAGCGCGTCCGGCAGCGGCGCGTAGGCGATGAGCTTGGGCGCGGGCTCGGATTCCAGCGGAATGACGGCGGCCGGGCGGCCGGCTTCCGAGGCGGTCTGCGCGCCGGCTGCGCTGCAGAGCAGGGCGGCGGCGAAGGCCAGGGCCAGCTGTTTGATCAGGGTAGACATCATGCTTCCTTTCGCGTGAGGGGACAGGACGATTAGACGCTCTCCATGTATCGCCTGTTTGTCTTGCTGGCGGCGGCAGGGGGAGGATTTGTGTCCGCGCGCCGTGCAGACACAAGGCGATACATTCGTGCGTAGCGGCTGGGCGCCATGCCCACGTGGCGGCTGAACGCCGTGCTGAACGCGCTGGCCGAGCTGTACCCGACGCGTTCCGCGACAAGCGCCAGTCCCAAGTCTTGCCGGCGCAGCAGATCCTTGGCCAGCGCCATGCGCCAGGCCAGTAGGTATTCCATCGGCGGCAGGCCTACCGCCTGTGAAAATCGCTCGAAGAAGGCGGAGCGGGATAGTGCCGCCGTCCTGGCCAGCTGCGCCATCGTCCATGTGCGTGCGGGCTCGGCGTGCATGCGCCGCATGGCAACTGCCAGGCGTTCGTCCGCCAGTCCGCGCAGCAGCCCCGGCGGCGCGTCATGGCCGGACGCCAGCCGCACCGCCTCGATCAGCAGCACTTCTACGACACGCGTGAGCACCAGTTCCCGGCCCGCCCTGTCCGCAAGAGACTCCTCGCGCAGCAGGCCGACCAGCATGGCGAGCCGCTCCACGCCGCGCACATGCACCATGGACGGCAGCAGCGACACCAGCATGGCCGCATCCGGCGAGTCGAAGGCGAAGGCGCCGCCGAGCAGCCGCACGCCGGGCGGGCCATCCTGCCTGCCGTGGCGCACTTCGCCCTGCGCCGTGCCTGTGGCGTCAGGCGTAACCTGCCTGGGCAGCGCGGGCTCGAAGCCGGACATGGTGAAGCCCGGCGTCTGCGGCAAGAGCACGAAATCGCCCGCCTCCAGCGTGACGGCATCTTCGCCGTCGACAGCGAGCAGGCAGCTGCCTTCCAGCACGGCGCAGAAGCTCGGCTGGCCGAACTCGGCATAGCGCACCGCCCACGCGCCGGCGCCGCTGATGCCCTTCGAGAGCACGGCGCGCGGCTGGAAAAGAGAGATGAGCTGGGAAAGGGGATCACTCATTGCTGGACGATGGCAAATGAAATTTGGACTCTTCATTGTAGTTCGTCCGGCGCAGCTTCGCTATTGTTGCGTCTGTCCCAACCCACACTGGAAAACACCATGAAAACCGTACTGATTACCGGCTGCTCCTCTGGCTACGGCCTGGAAACGGCCCGCCACTTTCACGCGCAAGGCTGGAACGTGATCGCCACCATGCGCGTGCCGCGCACCGATTTGCTGCCGCGCTCCGAGCGCATGCGTGTGCTGTCGCTGGATGTCACCCGGCCCGACAGCATCGCGGCTGCGATGGAGGCCAGCGGCCCGATCGATGTCCTGGTCAATAACGCAGGCATAGGCCTGTTCGGCGCGTTCGAAGCCACGCCCATGGCAACCGTGCGCGAGGTGTTCGATACCAACACCTTCGGCACCATGGCGATGACGCAGGCGGTGTTGCCGCAGTTCCGCGCCCGCCGTTCGGGCGTGGTGGTCAATGTCACGTCCAGCGCCGTGCTGGCGCCGATGCCGCTGGTGGCGGCCTACACCGCCAGCAAGACGGCGGTGGAAGGCTTTACCGCATCGCTGGCGTTCGAACTGGAGGAGTTCGGCGTGCTGGTGAAGCTGGTGCAGCCGGGCTACGGCCCCAGCACTGCGTTCACGGCGAACACGGGCGCGCGCCTGGAGGGGCTGATCCCCGAGCCCTATGCGCCGTACGCGCAGACCGTGTTCGCCGCGTTCACCCAGCCGGCCGCCGTTACCACCGAAGCGGACGTGGCGCAGGCAGTCTGGCGGGCGGCGAACGACGGGTCGCCAGGGCTGCGCTTTGCCGCCGGCGCCGATGCAGTGGCGCTGGCGCGGACAGCGGCCTGACGCGAGCCGCTCCGTTGCGGGCCGGCGTTGCGGATCGCGTCGGCGGTGCTGCTGTTTTTGGCCGGGCTAAGGGCGCTTGACGGCCAGCGATTGCCAGCCCGCCTTGGGCGACATGTCGGCCAGGTTCCAGTCGCCGGGCACGAAGGCTTTGCGCGTGGCGGCGTAGGCAGGGTAGCCGGACGATTGGGCTTCGCTGTCGACGATGTTGCCGCGGCCTTCGGCCACGTCGGACAGGATCTTGAAGTCGATCGCGTCGCGCTGCCACGGGCGCATGCCTGCGCTGGCGTAGATCACGCTTTCCAACCCTTGCGCCGGCAGCGGTGCCAGGCCGGACGGCAGGTAGGGCTGGCCGGCCTTCAGCATCTGGGCCGTGTCGGCGGTGTAGCGGCCTGTCATCGGCAGCGGCTCGCCGTTGGCGTCGACGGCGATGTTGTCCTGCATGTACAGGCTGACGTCGCCCGATCCGCCCAGGCTGAACAGCGGCGTGTTGCGCCTGGTGTCCGGCCCGGCGCGCAGCACGTTGCCGACGATCGTCACGGCGCCGGTGCGCGGCGCGCGCTCGCCCCATTCGTGGGCAATCAGGTTGTAGTGCACCGCGCGCTTGCCGGGATTGTGGATCAGGTTGTTGACCACGGCCACCTTGGCCCCGCCTTTCACCAGCGGATTGCGTTCCACGTTGGACGAGTACAGGTTGCCGTACAGGAGAATCTGCTCGGCGTTGTCGTGGATGAGCGTGCCTTTCGAGTGTTCGCCCTTGCCGTGGGTGGAGTTCTGCAAGCCTTCGGCGATGATGTTGTGGCTGTAGGTGACGCGGCGCGAGGTGCCGTTGGGCCAGTCGTCCGGCGATGTGCCGTTGAAGCGCGGCCCGGAAGCGGACAGGTTCTCGTCGGTGGCCCAGCTGAAGCTGCAATGGTCGACGATGATGTCGCTGGCGCCGCTGGTGGACAGGCCGTCCGCTTCCCAGCCGCTTTTTTTCGGCTTGCCGTTCTCGCCGGGGCGCACAGCGATATGCTGGATGATCACGTCGCTGGTGGACACCGACAGGCCGCCCCGGATCAAGGTGATGCCGGGATGCGGCGCGGTCTGCCCGGCCACCGTCACGTGCGGCTGGTTGATGCGCAGGCTGGCGCCTTGCAGGTCGATCACGCCGCCCACTTCGAACACGATGATGCGCGCGCCGTCGGCGGCCAGCGCGGCGGCCAGCGAGCCTTCGCCGCCGGCATTGAGGTTGGTGACGCGGACGATGGCGCCCCCAGCGCCGCCCCTGGTGCCGGCGGCCCAGCCGCGCACGTCGATCGCGGCGCGGTCCATGGTGGCTGCTGCGGCAGCAGGGGCTTGCAGGCCGAGGCCGGCAGAGACGGCAAGTGCAAGGGCGAGGACGCGGATGGCGGGCAGCTTCATGCTTCTCCAGTTCAAGGCAGGGCGCGGTAGACGAGGTTGCTGAAACGGACCTTGCCCTTGCCGGCCGCATAGATGGCAGGGCGCAGGCTCATGAAACCGTAGGCAACGTTGTGGTTGTAGCCGGACACTTCCATCTGCACGCCGTACTTGTGCCAGGTTTTGCCCTGGTCGATGCTGGTGTGGATGGTGAGGATGTGGCGGTCGTTGGTGACGCGCATGCGCAGCTTGTTGGCCATGCCGGCCGGCTTGTCGCCACGCGCCTGGTCCATGCCGTAGCGGTGCAGGATGAAGCCGCTCTTGTTCACGCCGACGCCGGCATACAGCTTGTCGTTGTAGAACAGCAGGGCGCCCGCTTGCGCGCCGTCGTCGAAATCGATGTCCACCTCGAACTGGTAAGCCTGGTCGCCGGCCAGGAAGGTCAGCGGCGAGCTGTTGGCGGGCGAACTGCCTTTCGCTTCCAGTTCCAGCAGGCCGTCGCGGTAGCGCACGCGTTCGTTTTCGCTCACCCCGCCACGGAAGAAACTCCACTGCAGGCCGAACTTATTGGTCGAGAAATCGTCGGACAGGGCCATGCCGTGCGGGACCGCGCTGCCGCCAGCCGGCTTGGGGATGGGCTTGCCGGCGTCATGGTCGGCCGCCTTGAACCAGCCATCGTCGGTCCAGACGATAGGCGCCAGCAGGGCCTGGCGGCCGAGGGCGTGGAAGCCGTTCTCGTAGCCGTGGTACATCATGTACCAGCCCGACTTGCCAGGCCCTTCCACCAGCGTGGCGTGGCCCTTGGACCACCATTTTTCCGCCGCCGACTCGGTGCGGATGATGGGGTTGTACGGCGAGTTCTCCCACGGGCCGTGGATCGACTTCGAGCGCGCCGACACCACCATGTGGCCGGTGGGCGGGCCTGCCGTGCCGCCCAGGGCCAGCGTCATGTAGTAATAGTCGCCGTGGCGGGTCATCTTCGGGCCTTCCTGCGCATAGCCTTCCACGTCCCATTGCGCCGGGTATTTCCAGCCGTCGTAGACGTGCTGCACCGGCCCGGCGATCTTCAGGCCGTCGTCGGACAGCTGGACGCGGTCGCCGTGCGACAGGAACAGATAGCGCTTGCCGTCCTCGCCGACGATGTGGCCGGGATCGATGCGCGCATTGCCCAGCGCCACTGGCTCGGACCACGGCCCGCGAATATTGTCCGCATGGATCACGTAGATGTTGTTATTGCCGGGCAGCTTGGCGGGAATGTACAGGTAGTAGCGGCCGTTGTGCTTGGTCAGCTCGGGCGCCCACACGCTGCCGATGTACTTCTTCAGCGCGCTGCCGATCGGCTCCCAGTTGACCAGGTCGCGCGAATGCCAGATCGTCAGGCCGGGGTAGGCCTCGAAGGACGAGAAAGTCATGTAGTAGTCGTCGCCGTCCTTGAGCACGCTGGGATCGGGATGGTCGCCGGCCATGATGGGATTCAGATAGCTGCCGTTGCCCAGGTCGGCCTTGCGCTGCTGCTCGACGCCCCTGGCCCAGTCCTGGCAGTGGCGCAGGAAGGGATTGCCCAGCTCCCTGGTGCAGGGCACTGCATTTTGCGCCGCGGCGAGCGGTGCCGCGAGGGCCGACAAGGCCAGGAGTACTGCTGCTGAATGCATAGGCGGGCTTCCTTGTGGATGAGGGAATTGGTATGGCCAATATCAGAATACTTAAAATTGGTCAGGCCGGTGTGATCATCGCACAAAACCGCAGCCGGGCCAAGCCACGGCATGCAAGGCAAGCCGGGACTATGTTATCCAGTGCACGGTGAAGCCGGCCGCCCGTTCATATAGTGCTGTTTTTGAGGCAGACATGCGCCGAAAGGAGCCGAACATGGTCGCCAACCCTCCTGGCTTTATCTTCGCAACCGGCATAGAAAACAGCATTCCCACCATTGCTGGCGGCACAGTCCGCATGGATGAAATGGAAAAATGCGGGCATTACCGGCAATGGCGGCGCGACTTCGACCTGGTGCAGGAACTGGGCATCCGCTTCCTGCGCTATGGCCCGCCCTTGCACACGTCGCTGGTGGGGGCGCGGCGCTACGACTGGTCCTTTGCCGACGAGACGTTCCTGGATTTGCGCCGCCGCGGCATCGTCGCGATTGTGGACCTGTGCCATTTCGGCGTGCCCGACTTTCTCGGCAATTTCCAGAACCCGGACTTCCCCGCGCTGTTCGCCGACTACGCCGGCGCGTTTGCGCAGCGTTATCCATGGCTGCAGCTGTACACCCCGGTGAACGAGATGTCGATCTGCGCGCTGTTTTCCGGCCTCTACGGCTGGTGGAACGAGCAGATGCGCAGCGACCAGGCCTTCGTCACCGCCCTCAAGCACCTGGTAAAGGCCAATTTGCTGGCCATGCGCGCCATCCTGGCCGTGCGTCCGGATGCGCTGTTCATCCAGAGCGAATCGTCGGAGTATTTTCATGCGGAGACGCCGGCCGCGATCGGGCCGGCAGAGACCATGAACTCGCGCCGCTTCCTGTCGCTGGACCTGAATTACGGCCGCCGCGTGGATTCCACCATGTACGAGTACCTGCTCGACAATGGCATGACGCGCGACGAGTACCACTTCTTCCTGAACAACAACCTCAAGCATCACTGCATCATGGGGAACGATTACTACCAGTCCAATGAGCACCACGTGGCGGCGGACGGCACGACGGGGCCGTCCGGCGAAGTGTTCGGCTACGCCGTCATCACACACCAGTACTACAACCGCTACCGCCTGCCCGTGATGCACACCGAAACCAATTTCTGCCAGGGGCGGGCCGGGGACGAAGCGGTGCGCTGGCTGCGCAAGGAGTGGGCGAACGTGCTTCGGGTGCGCAACAACGGCGTGCCGCTGGTCGGCTTCACCTGGTACTCGCTGACGGACCAGGTGGACTGGGACACCGGCCTGCGCGAAAACAACGGCCGCGTGAA
The DNA here is from genome assembly GCF_042693265.1 of Pseudoduganella sp. UC29_71. Lineage (NCBI taxonomy): Bacteria > Pseudomonadati > Pseudomonadota > Betaproteobacteria > Burkholderiales > Oxalobacteraceae > Pseudoduganella > Pseudoduganella sp. UC29_71. The sequence goes on from NZ_CP170549.1 coordinate 1,083,820, forward strand.
TGCGCTGGGGCTGGCGGACCTCGACCGCAAGCTGCGCCCGGTGGGCGAGGCCTACCGCGACCTGATCCATGACTGGACGGAGGTCCTGCCCACGCAGAGCGTGTGCCTGCAAGTGCCGATGTCGCTGCGCCAGGATTACCCCGGTATGGAGGCGCCGCCGCGCGAGGTTCCGGCGTCGGACGATGCCAACTGCGCGCCTAAAAACACGGAATAGACAGATCCCCGCTTACCGCCTCGGCCTAAGCGGCGGCGGCAGCGCCAGCCTTGCGGAAGGCGCCGGGGGTCATCGAGGTCTCGCGCCGGAAAACACGGTTGAAGGCGGCCACCGACTCGTATCCCACCTGCCGGGCCACTTCGGACAGCGCAATGTTCCCCTTCAGCAGCAGCCGCGTCGCGCAGTAGATGCGCCATTGGGTGAGATAGTCGAGCGGAGACTGTCCGACCACGGTCTTGAAGCGCGCCGCAAAGCCGGAGCGCGACATGCCGGCCGTCTGCGCCAGCAATTCCACCGTCCAGTCCCGTGCCGGGGCGCGGTGCATGGCCTCCAGCGCCCGCGCCAGATGGCGGTCTGCAATGGCGCTCAGCCAGCCCGGGGTAGGCCCGCCTGCCTGCGCGGAGTAGGCGCGGATCGCGTGCACGAAGAGCAGTTCGAACAGGCGGCTGATCACCGCTTCCGAGCCGAGGCCCGGCGATTCGGTTTCGAGCGCCAGCATTTCGAGTACGGATTGGAAGGCCAGGCTGCGGTGCTGGTCCAGCTTCAGGCACAGCAGTGACGGCAGCGCCCGCAGCAAAGGCCGTGCCTCCAGCGCGTCGAGTTCGAATGAGCCGCTGATAAAGGTCGTGAGCGGGCCGCCGCCTAGTTGGATATGGTTGCCAACCCGCAGCTTTTCCACCTCCACGCAGTCGATCAGGGCGGAATCCTCATGGTCGAACAAGCGGTAGGGAGCGTCGCCCAGCATCATGAAGACATCGCCGCTGCGCAGCGCAACCGGGTGCGGAGTGCCTGGCGTGCTGAGCACTGCGGAGCCGCGCACCACCAGCACGAAATTCACCCCCCGCTCGCCGGGCGAGTTCACGCCCCACGGCGCGCTCGCGTCCATGCGGGTCCATGTACCAGTCGTCCCCGTTCGAGCAAGTCCGAGCGAGCAAGGCCCGTTATTGCCGCTATGTCGACACCAAGCAGTGGGAGGCCTTTTCCTCCCTGTTCGTCGCCGCGCCCGACATACTCATCTATGACACGGCCGACCAGTTGATCGTGTCGTTCGACAGCCGGGAAGCCTTCGTGGCCGCATGCCGAGGCTATCTGGAAGGCGCGCAGTCCATCCACCAGGTCCACAACGAGGAGTTCACGCAAGTATCCGGCACCGAGATCGGCGCCATCTGGTCGATGGAGGACTGCGTGATTTTCCCCGCCGCCGACGCCGCCGCCGATCCGCGCCCGGCCCGCCATCACGGCTACGGCCACTATCACGAAACCTGGGTGCTGGAGGATGGCGCGTGGCGCATCGCCCGCATGGAATTGCGCCGCACCATACTTGAAATCACGCCCAAGCAGGAGGGCGTGCAATGAAGGCCGTCGTGATGAAGCAAACCGGGGACCTGAGCGTGCTGGCCCTCGTGGAGCGGCCCGATCCGGTGGCCGGTCCCGGGCAAGTGCTGGTGCAGATCGCCGTCGCCGGCGTGAATTTCATGGATATCGGCGTGCGCCAGGGCATGGCCTGGAACGAGATGCCCAACCCCAAGATACTGGGAGTGGAAGGCGCCGGCCGCGTGCTGGCGGTGGGCGATGGGGTGCAGGGTTTTGCTCCGGGCCAGCGGGTAGCCTGGGTGTATGCACCCGGCAGCTATGCGGAAAAGATCGCGATTCCTGCAGCGTCGCTGGTGCACATACCGGACGGCATCGACGACAAGACTGCCGCGTCCGTGATGATGCAGGGCTTGACCGCCAGCCACTTCGGCACGGATTTCTATCCGACCCAGCCGGGTGACGTCGCCTTCATTCACGCAGCCGCCGGCGGGGTGGGGCTGCTGCTGACGCAGATTGTCAGGCTGCGGGGTGGAACGGTGATAGGGCGGGTGTCTTCGGCCGCGAAGGTGGCGGCTGCCAAAGCGGCCGGCGCCGACCATGTGATCGTCGACGCGGAAGGCAAGTTCGCCGACGAGGTGCTGCGCCTGACCGGCGGCGAGGGCGTGCATGCGGTGTTCGACGGCTCCGGCCCCAGCACATTCCAGGGTTCGCTGGACGTGCTGCGCCGCTCGGGAACCTTCTGCTGGTACGGCCCCGTGCTGGGCGGACCGGGACCGCTCGACATCATGAGCCTGCCCAGGAGTATCAAGCTGGGCTATGCGGTCTTTTTCGACCATATCCATACGCCCGAACTGCTGCGCGCGCGCTCGGCCCAGCTTTTCGATTGGATTGCGGAAGGCAAACTGCAGATCGCCATCGGCGGCGAGTACCCGCTGGCGGACGCGGCCAGCGCCCACGCCGACGTGGCAAGCCGTGCCACGACGGGCAAGCTGCTGCTGATACCGTGAGGTGACGTGCTCCGCCACGCTTGACAGCCAACCTACTAGAAGGTAGGCTGTCGCTCATGAACAAAATTTCCACGACCTCGGATGATATTTTGGCGTGTACGCGAGCGCTGATTGTCGCCCGCGGCTATAACGGTTTCAGCTACGCTGACATCGCGGACGTCGTGGGCATACGCAAGGCGAGCATCCACCACCATTTTCCGAGCAAAGTCGACTTGGTGACAACGCTGCTGAGCCGCTATCGCGAGGAGACGGAAGCTGGTGTGAAGAGCCTGGAAAGCAGCATTCCGGGCGCGCTCGGCCAATTGCGCGCCTATGTTCAGTACTGGAGGACTTGCATCAGCGATGCGAGCGCGCCCTTCTGTGTATGTGCTTTGCTGGCCAGCGAACTGCCTGTCTTGCCGGAGGAAGTGGCGCTGGAAGTTCGCGCCCATTTCCGTTTCCTGTCGGGGTGGCTGGCATCGGTGTTGGAACGGGGCCTGCAGCAGGGCGCCGTGTCATTGAGCCATGCACCGCGCGTCGAAGCGGAGACATTCATGGCTACGGTGCATGGGGCGATGCTGTCTGCACGGGCTTACGGTGATGCCGGCATTTTTGGCGCCATCATGGATACGCAGGTGGAGCGCATCTCGGCGAGCAGCTGAGAGCCGATTTGGCGCTCTTTTTTTAACCCCAATGCCTACCAACTAGTAGGATGGGCATAATCTCAAAGGAAGACCTCATGGAAAACCCGCATGCAATGCAGGATCAGGCCGGCAACGAAAGCTGGCTGAAGACATACTATTTCGCCCGGGCCGCCGTTTCAATTGCGTGGGTCGTCGCAGCCCTTACTCTGGCGGCGCATTCGGCCACGGTTGCCGCCTGCCTGCTGGTTGTGTACCCCGCCTGGGATGCGCTGGCTAATCTGGCCGACGGCGCGCGCAGCGGAGGCCTCCTGCGGAATCGAACTCAACTGGCAAATGTGGGCGTCAGCCTGGCGGTGGCGGCGGCGGTTTGGATAGCGCTGCCCGACATGAATCACGTCCTCGGTGTGTTTGGCGTTTGGGCCATCTTGTCCGGGCTGCTGCAGCTTGGCACGGCGCTGCGGCGCTGGAAACTGTACGGTGCGCAATGGGCGATGGTACTCAGCGGCGCGCAGTCCGCGCTGGCAGGCGCAGTGTTCGTTTTCCAGGCACAAACGCCCGCAGTGCCGTCTATCGCCACCGTCATTGGCTATGCCGGATTCGGCGCGTTCTACTTCCTGATTTCGGCACTGTTGCTAACCTTCGCTGCGAGTCGGCGGAAAAAGAATGCAGCAACTTGGGCAGCCGGCGAAGGCGTAAAGCGGCCAAATTAAGCCAGAAACAAAAAAGCCCACGAACGCAAATTCGTGGGCTTTTTTGATGAATCTTGGTAGGCCGTGCGGGATTCGAACCTGCGACCAACGGATTAAAAGTCCGCTGCTCTACCAGCTGAGCTAACGACCCAAAGGTATGAAACCTTGGCTTCTTTCGAGTGGTAGGCCGTGCGGGATTCGAACCTGCGACCAACGGATTAAAAGTCCGCTGCTCTACCAGCTGAGCTAACGACCCCCGAAAGAAGCAAGATTATAGGGGCGTCCCGCTGTCCTGTCAAATGCTCTTGAGCATCAAACGGCTTGGCCGCTGCTTACTTGCCCTTCAGGCGCTCGCGCGCGGTGGCAGCCGCTTCGCTGTCCGGGTATTTGCTGACCAGCTCGGTAAGCGTCTTCTTGGCGTTGGCCGCTGCTTTCAGCTCGGCCTGGCAGCCGGCGATCAGCAGCATCGCTTCCGGCGCGCGCGGGCTGTCCGGGTAGGCTTTCACCACCACTTGCTCTGCCACGATGGCGGCCTTGCAGTCCTTCTGCGCGTAGTGGGTGGTGCCCAGGTAGTACTGGGCGTTGGCGGCGTAGCCCGATTCCGGGTACTGGCGCACGAACTCGGCGAAGGCCACGGCGGCGGTCTTGAAGTCGCCGGACTTGAACAGCAGCATGGCCGCGTCGTAGGCTTTTTGTTCGGCCGGGTCCACGGCGGCGGTCTTGCCGTCGATGGTGACCTGGCGCGGCTCCAGCTTGCGCAGGCGGGCGTCGAGGTCGACGTAGAAATCTTTCTGGCGTTTTTGCGTGTTGGCCAGTTCGTTGGCCAGCACTTCCAGCGAGCCGCGCAGCTTGGCGATTTCGCTCATGGTCTGCTCGTGCTGGTTGTTCATGTCCAGCGCGATGGACTTGTCGGCCTTGCTGTCGATGCGGCCGTTCAGCTCGCTGCGCATGGCTTCCACTTTGGCGCGCAGGTCGAGGATGGCTTTGCGGGCTTCGTCGTCGTCGAACAGGGCGGCGCTGGCGTGCAGCGGCAGGAAGGCGGAGGCGGCCAGCAGGGCGGCGGCAGCGGAACGCAGGCCGGTTTTGGTCAGTGTCATCATGTGCAGTGCGCTTTCAAAAGAGAACGGGGCAGGGCGCAGTATAAACTGCGCGCCGCCCCGTGTGTTGCCATACTACGGCTACGGAATTACTTGTAGACGATGTCGGCACGGCGGTTTTGCGCCCATGCTTCTTCGTTGTGGCCTTCAGCTTTTGGCTTTTCCTTGCCCAGCGATACGGCTTCGATCTGGCTCTCTGGCACGCCCAGGGCGGTCATGGCCTTGCGAACGGCTTCAGCGCGCTTCTGGCCCAGGGCCAGGTTGTATTCTGCGCCGCCGCGTTCGTCGGTGTTACCTTGGATCAGGATCGAACGCTTAGGGTTCTTGGTCAGGTAGCCGGAGTGGTTCTGCACCACTGGCTTGCCGTCTTCGCGCACCACGTAGCTGTCGAAGTCGAAGTATACGGAACGCTGGGCCAGCACGCCTTTAGGATCGTCCAGTGGATCGATCGAAGCGGTTTGTACTGGGGCCACTGGGCGGGTTGGCTCAGGGGTAGGAGCAGCTGCTACCGGCTTCTCTACCACTGGTGCTGGTTCTGCCACTTTTACTGGGGTCGAGCAAGCCGACAGCAGGGCTGCGGTGCTGAGGACGAAGGCTACGCTTTTAACGTTACGCATTTTTAGTTCTCCTGGTCGTTGATGAAAGGACTGCTATTACTTCATGAAAGGACCCCAGGTGGGCTCCTTGATATTACCCGCTTGAATCGTCAAGCGCTGCTTTACGCGGCCGTCGACCGACACCACGGCCAGCGATTTGCGGCCGCCCGAAACGGTCGCGTACAGCAAGTACTTGCCGTTCGGAGCGAAACTGGGCGACTCGTCGCTGGTGGTGTCGGACAGGCGTTGTTCCTGGCCGGAGGCGAGATCCAGTACGAAGAGCTGGAAGTTGCCGCCGTCGCGCCGGGAGATGTAAGCCAGCGTGTTTCCGTCGGAGGAAATACGCGGGCTGATGTTGTAGCTGCCGCTGAAGGTGACGCGCTTGGCGTCGCCGCCGTTGACGCTCATGCGGTAGATCTGCGGGCCGCCGCTGCGGTCGCTGGTGAAGTAGATGTACTGTCCGTCGGCCGAGAACTGCGGCTCGGTATCGATGCCGGAGCTGTTGGAGATGCGCCGGATACCGCTACCGTCGGCGTTTGCAATGTAGATCTGGGTATTGCCGGTCTTGGACAGGGCCACGGCCACCTTGCTGCCGTCCGGCGACCAGGAGGGCGCCGAATTGCTGCCTTTTTCGTTGGCGATGACGGTGCGCGCGCGCGTGACCAGGTTCTGCACGTAGACCACCGGCTTTTTCTGTTCAAACGACACGTAAGCCACCTTGTTGCCGTCCGGCGACCAGGATGGGGAGATGATGGGTTCGTTCGAAATCAGCGCCGGCTGTTCGTTCTCGCCGTCCGAGTCGGCCACCACCAGGCGGTACTGGCGGCCCTGCTGGGTCACGTAGGCCACGCGCGTGGCGAAGGCGCCGCGTACGCCGGTCAGCTTTTCAAACACGTCGTCGGCGATCTTGTGGGCCGCCAGGCGGGTTTCGTTCGGGTGCGCAGACTGGTCCAGCTGGGACAGCTTGGCGGCCTTGATGGTGTCGAACAGCTTGTAGCGCACGTCGAAGGCGCCGTTGGCCAGCTTGCTCACGGTGCCGACCACGATGGCGTTGGCGCCGCGCGATTTCCACTGGTTGTAGTCGACGTCGTTGACGTTGCTGACCGTGCCGGCGTCGATGATCTTGAACATGCCGCTGCGTTCGAGGTCGGCCTTGATGATGGCCGAGGCCTGGCTGGGTGCCAGGTTTTCGTCGGCGAAGGCGGCCACGGCGATCGGGATCTGGTTGCTGCCGACGCCCGAAATTTCCACCTTCAGTTGCGCGTAGGCGTTCAGGCTGGCCAGCAGGCTGGCGGCGACGAGTGCATTGGTCACGCTAGTCAGTTTTTTCATATTGGTTCTCAAGGCAAATCTTTCATGTTGAATCCCGCGGTAATCTCGCGTTCCACCGAGCCGTCTTTCTTCTTCGGCAAAGGCGACGACTTGGCGATGGCTGCTTCCACCGCCAGGTCGTAGGCGGGAATACCGCTACTCTTGATCTTCCGGACCGAAATAATTTCCCCAGTTGGCAGTTGCTCGATCTTGAACTCGGCGCGCGGATTGCCGGCGACGTCGCTGCCGCCGTACGCGATGTTGCTCTTGATCTTGGCGGTAATGGCAGCCACGTAGCCGCTGTCCAGGCGCGGTGCGGTCGCTTTCGCGGCCGTGCCGGTGGTGCCTGCGCCAGCGGTGCCCATGATGCGCGCCATGTCCGCCGCGCGCTGTTTATCCAGCTTCTTCTGTTCTGCTTCCGCCTTGGCCTTGGCTGCTTTTTCAGCGGCCTTCTTCTCTTCCTTGGCCTTGTCTTCCTTGGCCTTGTCTTCTTCTGCTTGTTTCTTTTCTTCGAGCTTCTTCTTCTCTTCGAGCTTTTTCTTCTCGTCGAGTTTCTGCTGCTCTTCGAGCTTCTTCTGCTTCTCTTCCTCGACGCGTTCCTTCTCGGCCTTTTCCTTGGCCTTGCGCTTTTGCAGCGCGATGTCCGGATCGATGGCCGGCGGCGGCGCTTCCGCCGGCGGCGGCGTCACCGCCTTCGGCGGCGGGGGCGCGGGTTCAGGCTCCGGCTCCGGTTCCGGCTTTACTTCCGGCGGCGTCGGCGCAGGCGGGGCGGCGGTCTGGGTCGTCATGTCCCACACTTCCGCTTCCACCGCCACCGGCTCGTTGTTCTGCCACGCCACGCCCACCCACAGGAAGAACAGCAGGCCCGCGTGCATGGCCGCAGCCAGGCCGATCGAGCTCCAGCGGTCGTCGCGTTTCGGCACCCGGTACGGGCCGCCTGCGGTTGCGTGTTTCATCGTCATGCTTTACTTCGTGGCCAGGCCAACCCGGCCGATACCCATCTTCTTCGATTCGGAGATCAGCTGGATCACGTCGTCGTACTTGCTCTCCTTGTCGCCGGCGATCATCACCGGATACTCGGGATGCGCCTCATGCAGCTTGCGCAGCTTGCGCACCAGCGCGTCGCGGTTCGGCTCGGTTTCAGGGGCGTCCGCGTTCTTGCCCTGCACGCCGATCGACAGCGCGCCGTTGGGCTTGATGACGATCTGGATGTAGTCGTCCGGCGGGCGGGTGGAGCGCTCGGCCTGCGGCAGGTCCACCTGCGACGGGTTGTTCGACGACGGCATCACCATGAAAATAATGAGCAGCACCAGCATGACGTCGATGTAGGGCACGACGTTGATCTCGGATTTCAGCTTGCGGCCGCCTCGGCTGCCGCGCATGCCGCTGGAGAAGGAAGATGCCATGGTTGTCCTCCCCGATTAGCGCGATTGGCGCTGCAGGATGTTGGAGAATTCTTCCACAAAGCTCTCGAAACGGATAGCCAGGCGGTCGATATCGTGCGAGAAGCGGTTGTACGCGACCACCGCCGGGATGGCGGCGAACAGGCCGATGGCGGTGGCGATCAGCGCTTCGGCAATGCCGGGCGCGACGGCGGCCAGCGTGGCTTGCTGCACATTGGCCAGGCCGCGGAAGGCGTTCATGATGCCCCACACCGTGCCCAGCAGGCCGATGTACGGCGACACCGAGCCGACCGAGGCGAGGAAGGCCAGGTGCGATTCGAGCGCATCCATTTCGCGCTGGAAGGCGGCGCGCATGGCGCGGCGGGCGCCGTCCAGGATGGCGCCGGCGTCCATTTCGCGGCTGCCCGCGTGCGCGGCCTTGCCCTTGATGAATTCGCCCATGCCGGCCTCGAAGATGCGCGCCAGAGCGCCGCTCTGTTCGCGGTTGCTGCAGGCGCTCTGGTGCAGCGCGTGCAGGTTGCCGCCGGCCCAGAAGGTTTTTTCAAAGTCGATGGTCTGGCGGCGCGCGGCGCGCACGGCGAACATCTTGCGGAAAATATAAGTCCAGCTGGTGAGGGAAATACCGAGCAGCAGCGCCATGATCAGTTGAACGATCAGGTGGGCATTGGTGATGAGGGCGATGAAGGAGAGGTCTTGGGTGACGTTCATTGTTTCAGTCTGAGTTTGGGGATGACACGGCGCCGCGCATGCGGGCCGCTACCACATCGGGAACCGCGCGCGGACGCAGCGCGGAATCGACGCAACCAACTTTCACGCGCGCCGTGTTCAGCAGTTGCTCGCCGTTCCACGCCTGCTGCACGAACTGCAGGGAAGCGCGGCCCAGTTTTTCGATACTTAAGGTTAATTTTAGTACATCGTCCAGTTTGGCTGGCGCATGATACTCGGCAGCGACGTTCTTGACGACGAACATGGCGTCGTGCTGCTGCAGCAGGGCGTGCTGGTCGACGCCGATCGCGCGCAGCCATTCGGTCCGCGCGCGTTCGAAGAATTTGAGATAATTTGCGTAATAGACAATGCCACCGGCATCGGTGTCTTCGTAATAGACACGGACATTCCAGGTAAACTCTGAAGGCATGTTGTTCTGACTACTAATGAGATTGGGCAACATTCTACGCGATTTCGCAAGCGAGTTTGGCCCTCTTGTAACACTCGCTTACGTTTTTTCCGGCGAAAACGCTAATTTTAGCCCCGTTTGATCGTGAATGGGGAGAAACCCTGACAAGTCGGCATCAGTTCGATCTGGTTCACGTTCATGTGCGGCGGCAGGGTGGCGATCCAGAAGGCGGTGTTGGCGATGTCCTGCGGCGACAGCGGCACCGTGCCTTCGTAGACCTTGGCGGCGGCCGCGTCGTCGCCCTTCAGGCGCACGTTGGAGAATTCGGTGCCGCCGCACAGGCCGGGCGCCAGGTTGGTGGCGCGCACGCCGGTGCCCACCAGGTCGGCGCGCAGGTTCAGCGTGAACTGTTCGACGAAGGCCTTGGTGGCGCCGTACACGTTGCCGCCCGGATACGGGTAGGCGCCGGCGGTGGAGCCGATGTTGATGATGGTGCCGCTGCCCGCGCGCCACCATGGCGGGCAGGATGGCGTGCGTCATCGTGACCAGGCCCTTGCAGTTGGTGTCGATCATGGTTTCCCAGTCGTCCAGCGAGGCTTCGTGGGCCGGCTTCACGCCCAGCGCCAGGCCGGCGTTGTTGACCAGCACGTCGATCTGGCGCCATTCGGCGGGCAGGGCGTCCAGCGTGGCGCGGATGGCGGCCTTGTCGGTGACGTCCAGTTGCAGCGGCAATACCTTGTCGCCCAGTTCGGCGGCCAGCGCTTCCAGGCGCTCGATGCGGCGCGCGGCGATGATGGCCTGGTGGCCGTTGGCGGTGAAGGCGCGGGCCATGGCGGCGCCGAAGCCGGCGCTGGCGCCGGTGATGAAGACGATCATAATGGTTCCTTGCAAGGTGATGGCATGGTGGAAGTTGTCGCAAGTGTAGCGTAATTGCCTGAGTTGATAGTACAATCTGGCTTCCATTACGTCTCACGTGACTGGCGAAAAGCCGGGTCTGCGCTTGCGCGATCTATCGGCGAAAGGTGGGCATCCACCGGGGAACGTGAGATTTCAAATCAACAGCCGTTCGCCTGGGCAGCCACCGATGGAAAGCACGAAGAGGCTGCTCCTCGCTTATTGGCGTTCCTCATTCGATCCACCTGCCAGATTTACTCTCTCACTTGGAGTTTTTTCATGTTTGCAAAAGATCACACCCTGTCCTCCGTCGATCCAGACCTGTTCGCCGCGATCCAGAAGGAAAACACCCGCCAGCACGACCACATCGAGCTGATCGCTTCGGAAAACTACACCTCGCCGGCCGTGATGGAAGCGCAAGGTTCCCAGCTGACCAACAAGTACGCCGAAGGCTATCCGGGCAAGCGCTACTACGGCGGCTGCGAATACGTGGACGTGGTGGAGCAACTGGCCATCGACCGCGTGAAGAAGCTGTTCGGCGCGGAAGCGGCCAACGTGCAGCCGAACTCGGGCTCGCAAGCCAACCAGGGCGTGTTCTTCGCCGTGCTGAAACCGGGCGACACCATCATGGGCATGTCGCTGGCAGAAGGCGGCCACCTGACCCACGGCATGGCGCTGAACATGTCGGGCAAGTGGTTCAACGTGGTGTCCTACGGCCTGACCGCCGAAGAGGACATCGACTACGACGCGATGGAAGCGCTGGCCAAGGAACACAAGCCCAAGCTGATCATCGCCGGCGCGTCCGCGTTCTCCAAGAAGATCGACTTCGAGCGCTTTGCCGCCGTGGCCAAGGCCGTCGGCGCCTACTTCATGGTGGACATGGCCCACTACGCCGGCCTGATCGCCGCCGGCCTGTATCCGAACCCAGTGCCGCACGCCGACTTCGTCACCTCGACCACGCACAAGTCGCTGCGCGGCCCGCGCGGCGGCATCATCCTGATGAAGGCCGAGCACGAGAAGATCATCAACTCGGCTATCTTCCCTGGCATCCAGGGCGGCCCGCTGATGCACGTCATCGCCGGCAAGGCCGTGGCCTTCCAGGAAGCGCTGCAGCCGGCGTTCAAGGAATACCAGCAGCAAGTGGTGAAGAACGCCGACGTGCTGGCCAAGACGCTGATCAAGCGCGGCCTGCGCATCGTGTCGGGCGGCACCGAGTCGCACGTGTTCCTGGTGGACCTGCGCGCCAAGAACCTGACCGGCAAGGAAGCCGAAGCCATCCTGGGCCAGGCGCACATCACTTGCAACAAGAACGGCATCCCGAACGACCCGCAAAAGCCGTTCGTGACGTCGGGCATTCGCCTGGGCTCGCCAGCCATGACCACCCGCGGTTTCAAGGAAGCAGAAGCCGAGCAAGTGGGCAACCTGATCGCTGACGTGCTGGACAACCCGCATGACGCGGCCACCATCGAGCGCGTGAAAGCGGCGGTGAAGGTGCTGGCTGACGCGCATCCGGTTTACGCGTAAACCTTGTCTTGGTAACATCAGGGGCGCCGTGGCCGTGTCGGTCCGGCGCTCTTTTAACATTCGAAAGCGCAGCGCCAGATGAAATGTCCGTTCTGTCAGCATGAAGAAATCCACGTCCTCGACACCCGCGTGTCGGAGGAGGGGGACGCAATCCGCCGCCGGCGCCGCTGCGGCAAGTGCGACAAGCGCTTTACGACCTATGAGCGGATCGAGCTGGTGATGCCGTTCGTGGTCAAGAAGAACGGCAGCCGCACGGAATACGCTGCGGCCAAATTGCGCGGCTCGCTGACGCTGGCCTTGCGCAAGCGCCCGGTCGCGGCGGCATCGGTGGACCTGGCGGTGCAGGCGATCGAAGAAAAGCTGCTCACCAGCGGCAAGCGCGAGGTTGACTCGCACTACATCGGCGAGCTGGTGATGCAGGAACTGAAGCGGCTGGACAAGGTGGCCTACATCCGCTTCGCGTCCGTCTACAAGAATTTCGAGGACCTGGCCGAGTTCCAGGACGCCATCGAAGAAGTCGGGCAAGCGCCCAAGACCTGATGCCGGCTCAGTGGCGAGGGAAAATCTCGTCCAGGCTGCCCGCGTCGATGACGGCTTTGGCCCACTCCTGCAACTGCGCCGGCCCGGCGCCGGCGAGCGCCACCGCGACGTCGCCTGGTAGCGGGCCGAAGCGCTGAGTCAGCTGTAGCGTGAGCAGGCTAGCCTGGCCTTGTTGCATACCTTGTTGCATGCCTTGCTGTATGCCCTGTTGTATGCCCTGTTGCATGCCTTGCTGTATGCCCTGTTGCATGCCTTGCTGCATGCCTTGCTGCATGCCTTGCTGCATGCCTTGCTGCATGCCCTGGCGCATGCCTTGCTGTATTCCTTCCTTCCGTCCGAGTTGCATCCCTTCCAAGCGCCCATCGTGCATGGCCTTTTCCTTGGCCTGAGCAAGCTCGCGCTGCATTTCGATTCTGGCTCCGCGCGGAATATAGTTTTCCATGGTTGGCCTCCCCTGGTGTTCAACGGTGTCCTGCCAGAACTGGTCTTCCAGTTCCTTCGGCAGGCGCATGATCCAGTCTATGACATGGAATAAGTTTACGATACGTTGCCGCTCCCAGTCTCGCTCCAGCAGCAATCGTGTCAGCTTCCACTTGGCAGCCAGGCGCAGCATTGGCTGGTGGTGGGTCTGCTGCGTGAGCAGATGCGCCGCTGTGAGCAGGGCAAAGGGGTTGTCGTCCGCCAGCAGCGCATCAATGTGGTCCGCGTGGTCTTGCAGCTTGGCGGTACGAAATGTGAGCAGCAATCCGCACCCGAAGACCTCATAGCTGAACGACGCGGGCCGCCACACCCGCTCCGGGTCAGCCAGCACCACCAGGCTGGCAACTTCGCGACGGTAGTGGTCATAGATCCGGTATTGATAGACAAAGATGCGTTCGGCCAGCTCGTGGTCGCGGCTGGCCTGCACCTCGATGTGCAACAGCACCCAGCGTTCCTGTCCGTCCAGCGTGTACACGCGAACCAGCTGGTCCGCCAGCCGCTTGCCGAGCGCGCCATCCCGCGCCAGTTGCTGAAGTTCGGTATCCAGAAATTCCGGCGCCTGGTTCCAGTCGATCGCCTCATGCACATCCGGAAAATAGAAGGCCATGAAATCTGAAAAATACAGCGCCAGCGCGCTCTTCCAGGGAGCGTCGTAGTTGTCGTTTGGCGGTGGCGGGAAGGGGGCTGGCATTGCATCAGTCTAGTCCGGAGAGCGGCAGGCTCTTCGATCTAGCGCAAGCTTGGGCCATTTCGGTCAGCCATATTTCATTCCCTTCTGCAATGACACCCGGCAATCGTCTGGCGAAAACCCAGGCAGAGGTAACTCTGCTTTGATCTGCATCAAGCCGATCTTTGCGCGCGCTGCTAACTTGCAGACAGGTTGTCCCCCAGTCGGCTTGAGCGGAGGTGGCGAATGGCGTCGCAACGGCGGGTGCATGGTTTCGCACTGATCGAAGTGCAGGTGGCCGTGGTGGTGCTGGCCATCGGCGTGCTGGGTGCCAGCGCCATGCAACTTGTGGCCATGCGGGTGCGCTACGAGTCGCAATTGCTGAGCAACGCCGCGCAAATGGCCTCCGCCCTGGCCGACCGCATGCGCGCCAATCCCGCTCAAATCGGCACGGCTTACCTTGCACTGGACTACGATGCCCACGCCGAACCGGTGCCGGCTGCGCCGGCCCGTCCATGCTGGGCGTCCGCCTGCGACAGCGCGGCCATGGCGGACGCCGATATCTACGACTTGAAACGGCAAGTGGCTGCGCAATTGCCGGGCGGCCGGGTTCGCGTCTGCCGCGACGCGGGCATGTGGGCCGGCGGCCGGCTACGCTGGTCGTGTGTGGGTGGGCCTGGCGCGCCGGTCGTCATCAAGATAGGCTGGCGCGGCAAGAATCCCGACGGCACGCCCGCCAGGGACACCGAAGGCGGCCATGCGCCCGGCGTGGCGCTGGCGATGGCGGGAATTGCGCCATGAGCCGCTGCGCCCGCCGCCGCAGGCCTGCGCTCCGCTGCCGGCACACTGTGCGAGGACTGGGACTGGTCGAAATGTTTGTTGCGCTGCTGGTGGGCATGCTGGTGACGCTGGCGGCGAGCGCGCTGGTGGTGAACGCCAGCGCCAATTATGTTCACCACGCCGAAAGCGCGCGCTTGAATGACAGCGGCCGCTATGCCCTGGCTATCATCACCCAGGCGGTGCGGCAGGCCGCGTTCGTGAATTGGGACGCCTCCGGCGTGCCGCCAGCCACGGTGCCCGAAACCAGCGCCAATATCGGCGGCCTGGACGCGGCCAGCGTCAGCCGCACCGCCAACGGCATAGACGAGCCGCTCGCCGGTGCGGTTAACGGCAGCGACGTGCTCGCCCTGCGCTATGCGGGCTCCGGCGCGCCGGATGCGGACGGCTCCGTGCTGAACTGCGCCGGCTTCGGCGTCGCCGCCGCCGGCAGCGAGGCGCAGCGCGGCTGGAGCATCTTCTATGTTGCCGTGGGCGGCGACGGAGAGCCCGAACTGCGCTGCAAGTACAAGAGCGCTCACGGCTGGGGCGCGGACGCCGTTGTACGCGGCGTCGATTCCTTCCAGGTCCTGTACGGCATCGACACGGACACGCCTGCCGACGGCATCCCCAACCGCTACCTGAATGCCGGCGCGGTCAACACGCTGGATGGGGACTTGGTGCTGGAGGGCGCGACCGCTGCCATGCGGGCGCAAGACCTGAACCGCAAAACGTGGTGGAAGCGCGTCGTCACCGTGGAGGTGGGCCTGCTGCTGCATGGCGAAGCCCACTCGCGCCCGGATGGGGAACCGGCCCAATACGATTTGCTTGGCGCGGCTTACGCGGCCAGCGCAGCCGGCAACGACCAGGGCGTGCGCATCAGCGAGCGCCTGTTGCCTGAGGGCCAGCGCAGGCGCGTGCGGCGCGTGTTCGAAACATCGATCGCGCTGCGCAATGCGGGAGGTGCGTGATGGCCGTCTTCAGGCAGGTGGGCAGTACCGTGCTTGGGGAGCAGGGCATTGCCTTGCTGGTGACGTTGCTGATGCTGATCGCGGTGCTGCTGTTGGGCGCGTCCGCCGCGCGCATGGCCATGCTGGGAGAGAAGGCTGCGCGCGCGGAGCGCGACCGCTACGTGGCCTTGCAGGCGGCCGAGGATGCGCTGGCCGACGCTGAAAAGGAGATCAATGGCAGCGCCGCCAGTGCGCCGGCGCGTACCGGGCTGCTCGCGGCAGGCAATGGCCTGGGATTTATCCCCGGCTGCGGTGTGGGCGCCGACAATCCCGCGCTCGGCCTGTGCGCATACGCGGGCGCCGATGCGCCGGCATGGGAGATGGTCGATATCGGCGACGATGGCGCGGCTTCGCCGTCGGTTCCGTTCGGCCGTTTCACTGGCGCTGCAATGGAAACCGGCCAGGGATTTCTGCCGTTCAAGCGGCCGCGCTACATCATCGAGCGCGTTCCATATCATCCGCCGGGCGCGGATGCGGGCAGCACGCACTACTTCTACCGTGTGACCGCCATCGGTTTCGGCGCGCGCGAATCCACCGAGGTTGTGCTGCAGGGGAGCTACCGCCAGGCCGATGGGGGAGGTGCACCGTGAAGGCGGCGTGTGCCCGAAGGTGGCGGGGCAGGCGCTGTGCCGCGCTGCTGATCGCTGCGGCAGCCTGCATTGCCGCCATTGCCGCCAATGCCGCGAGTGCCGCCAGTGCGGGGGGCGCCGAGCCGCCTCTGGTGGAGCTGGCGACCGAGCCGCTGGGCGCCGGCTGTGCGCCGCGTCCGGAATCCTTGCGCGCCGCAGCGGTGCTGGCGGCCACGCCGTCGGGTACGGCAGTGTTCCAAGGCAGCGCCCGGCCTGGCAGCTGGAGCGGGCAGTTCACGCGGTCCGCGCTGAGCGTGGACGACACCGGCGCGCCGCAGGTATCGGCTCCGCAATGGGAGGCCGCCGTCTTGCTGGACGCCTTGCCGGACGCCGCCGCGTCGCGCCGCGTTTACACGTCCAAGCTGGAGCAGGGCGTCAGGGTAACGATTCCGTTCGCGTGGGACGAGCTGTCCGTTGCTCAGCGCACCGCCCTGAACCGCGCGCCGCCGCCCGCGCGTCCCGTGTCCGACCGCAAAGGCGAGCAGCGCCTGGCCTGGCTGCGCGGTGACCGCGGCCAGGAGGACCGCTTGTTCCGCCGCCGCAGCAGCCTGCTCGGCGATGCCGTGAACAGCGTCCCGGTCTACGCCGGCCCGCCGTCGGCGGCAGGCGGCGACGGCGGCAGCAGCTACCGCGCCTACCGCGGCAGCAACCAGTCGCGCCGCCCGGCCGTCTACCTCGGGGCGAACGACGGCATGCTGCATGCTTTCGACGCGGAGAACGGCGCCGAGCTGTTCGCCTATGTGCCGGACGCTTTGTTCCCCGCGCTCAACCGGCTGCCCGAGCGATCCTATGTGCATGGCGCCTACGTCGATGGCCCGGCGGCCGTGGCGGACGCCCAGCTGGCCGGCACCTGGAAGACCGTGCTGGTGTCGGCCATGGGCGTTGGCGCGCAGGGCGTGTTCGCGCTGGACGTCACCAACCCGTCCGCCTTCCCGCTCGGCGGCGGCGCGCTGTGGGAATTCACGGACCGGGACGATGCGGCGATGGGCAACGTCACCTCCTTGCCGCAGATCGTGAAGGCACGCCTGCGCAGCGGTGCGGACGAGTACCGCTACTTCGCCTTGGTCGCCAGCGGCTTCAATAACCACGCCAGCGACGGTCACGCCGACGCGGGCAATACGAGCGCCTTGTTCCTGCTGGCGCTGGACAAACCGGCCGGCGAAGCGTGGCGCCTGAACCGCAACTACTACCGCTGGACGACGCCTCCCGGCGAGCCGGGCCGCGCCAACGCGCTGGGCGCGCCAGCGCTTGCGGTGGATGGCAGCGGCGCCTTGCGCTTCGCCTACGCGGGCGACTTGCAGGGCAATCTGTGGCGCTTCAATTTCACGGGCGGCGCGCCGTGGCGGGGCGCGGCCGAAGGACCCCTGTTCGTGGCGCGCGACGCGCGGCGCACGCGGCAAGCCATCACCGGCCAGCCTCGTGCCGTCATCGCGCCGGACGGTGGCTACCTCGTCCTGTTCGGCACCGGGCGGCTGCTGGGCGCGGAAGACCGTGAGCCAGCCGGCTACGCGCAGCAATCGTTCTATGCGGTGCTGGACGACAGGCCGGAAGCCGGCCCGGGTGCGCCGCTCGGCAGGCCGGATCTGGCTGAGCGCACGCTGGAGGTCGCTGCCGGCAGCGCCACGCTTGCGTTGCGCGGGCGCAGCTTCAGCTATGGCGCCGCAGGCAGGCAGGGCTGGTACGTGGATTTTGCTGGCACGGCCGGCGGGGAGCGCAGCACAAGCGGCGCCACGCTGGCGCTCGGGCAGGTGTTTTTTAACACGGTAATCACGGGCGCCGGGCCGTGCGCGCCGGTTTCCAGCCGCAGCTATGCGATGGATGCGTTCACTGGACTGGTGCCGGACAGTGCCGGCCTGCCCGCATCCGGCGAGGCCACGGGAACCTTGGCGGCCGACTATTTGCCCGGCCCTCCGGCGGTAGTGGTCACTGCAGGCGAGGTGGGCGGAGCCGGGGGAGCGGGAGGAGCGGGAGGAGCGGGGAACTCGGGCGGCGCCGGTGGCGCGGGCGGGCCGGCGGTGCGCCAGGCCAGCGGCCGGACCACGGTCGGCAAGCGCATCACTGCAGTCAGCCTCGGGTCCGGCGCGGCGGGGCCGCTGGCGGCCGTGCGCACCCGGGCGGTGGTGGTGGCTGGACGTATTGGCTGGCGCGAAGTGGCGAACTGGCGCGAGCTGCACCAGGCGGCGCGGGCGCGGGAGGCGCGGCCATGACCATGCGGCGCAGCCAGGGCTGGACCATGCTGGAGGTCTTGATCGTGCTGGTGATCGGCCTGGTGCTGGCTGCGTTCTGCTATCCCTCGTACAGCCAGTTCGTCATCCGCAGCAAGCGGGTGGAAGGGCAGGCCGCGCTGCTGCAGCTGATGCAGCAGCAGGAGCGCTACTTCAGCGCCAACAACCGATACATCGCCTTCTCGTCCGCCTCCAGCGATCCTGCCGAGCTCCGGTTCAAATGGTGGTCCGGCGAAAGCGCCGCCGGCAGCGCCTACGAGATCGAGGCGAAGGCCTGCGAGGATGAGAGCATCGAGGAGTGTGTGCAACTGGTCGCCACGCCCGGCACGGCCCGGGTCGACGCGCACTACAAGGACGATGAATGCGGAAAACTGATCCTGACCAGCACCGGCCTGCGCCTGGCAACAGGCCCGGGCGCGCGCTGCTGGCGCTGAGCCGCCGCCGCGCCGTGCCGGTCGCTGCACCGCGCGCGCCGCGCGGCCCCCGCCTTTGCGCCGCCGCCGCGCATACGCTGATCGAACTGCTGGTGGCCCTGGCGGTGGCGATCATCCTCGCCGGCGCCGCCGTTCCCAGCTTGCAAACCGTCTTGCAAAAGCAGCAAATGCGCGCCGCCCTGAATGACCTGCTGGGCGCCATCGACCTGACCCGCTCCCTGGCCATCGCGCGCGGCAGCGTCATGCTGATGGTGCCCGCCGACCCGGCCGGTACAAGCTGGGAGCAGGGCTGGACCATCTTCGCCGACCGCAACGCCAACCGCCGCCCCGATCCCGGTGAGGAGCGCATCGCCATGCAGCAGGCGCTCGCGGACGGCCTCCGGCTCGGCTCGCGCTTCACCTCCGGCACGGGCGCGCAATATCTTGCCTATAATGGCGCTGGACGCTCCTGCCAGGCTGGCAACAGCCAGGCGGCGCGCTGGGGCACGCTGACGCTGGAAGCCGGCGAGCACAAACGCCTCATCAAGATCAACATGCTGGGCCGGGTAAGGGTGTGCGATCCCGTCGCGCAGCCGGACACCTGCACCAGCGCAGACTGAACAAGCGAACCAGTGGACATCAACAACGACACCGAAGGCATGCAACTGGCCCTGGAATGGGCCGCCAAGGGGCTGTACACCACCTCGCCCAATCCGCGCATCGGCTGCGTCATCGTGCGCGAGGGCCGCGTGATCGGCGCGGGCGTCACCCAGCCCGCCGGGCAGGACCACGCCGAAATCCAGGCCATGAAGGACGCGCAGGCGCGCGGCAACGACGTGCGCGGCGCCACCGCCTACGTCACGCTGGAGCCGTGCAACCACCACGGCCGCACGCCGCCGTGCTCGGACGCGCTGGTGCGCGCGGGCCTGGGCCGTGTGGTGGCCGCGATGGAAGACCCCAACCCGCTGGTGGCCGGACAAGGCCTGGCCAAGCTGGCGGCGGCCGGCATCGAAGTCTCCAGCGGGCTGCTGGCGCACCAGGCCTATGAACTGAACATCGGCTTCTTCTCGCGCATGACGCGCGGCTTGCCGTGGGTGCGCATGAAAACCGCCGCCAGCCTGGATGGGATGATGGCGCTGCACAACGGCCAAAGCCAGTGGATCACCGGCCCCGAGGCGCGCGCCGACGGCCACGCCTGGCGCGCGCGCGCCTGCGCCATCCTCACTGGCATCGGCACCGTCAAGGCAGACGATCCGCAGCTTAACGTGCGCGCGGTGGACACGCCGCGCCAGCCGCGCCGCATCGTGGTGGACAGCCGCCTGGGCATCAGCCCGTCCGCGCGTGTGCTGGAAGGCGGCGGCACCTGGGTGGTGGCCGCCGTCAGCAACCCCGAAAAGGAAGCCGCGCTGCGCGCCGTGGGCGCCGAGATCATTACGCTGCCCAACCCGCACGGCAAGGTGGACTTGCCCGAGCTGATGCGCGAACTGGGCCGCCGCCAGATCAACGAGCTGCACGTGGAAGCGGGCGGCAAGCTGAATGGCTCGCTGATCCGCGAAGGCTGCGTGGACGAACTGCTGGTCTACCTGGCGCCCATGCTGCTGGGCGACGCCCAGGGCATGTTCGCCTTGCCCGCGCTGACCGAGCTGAGTGGCCGCAAGAGCCTGAAATTCCACGAGGTCCAGCAGACCGGCGCAGATTTGCGTATCCTTGCCAGATTCACTTCATAATGAGATAGCACCATGTTTACTGGAATTGTTGCCGCAGTCGGCAAAATCACTTCGGTCCAGCCTCTGGAAGGCGGCCATGACGCAGGCGTGCGCCTGGAAATCGATGCCGGCGGCCTGCCGCTGGCCGATGTCGCACTGGGCGACTCCATCGCCCTGAACGGCGCCTGCATGACCGTCATCGAAAAGACCGACACCACCTTCAAGGTGGACGTGTCGCGCGAAAGCCTGAACTGCACCGTGGGCCTGGACGGCACCTCGGAAGTCAACCTGGAAAAAGCGCTGACGCTGTCCGAGCGCCTGGGCGGGCATCTGGTATCCGGCCATGTGGACGGCCTGGGCGTGGTGCGCAAGTTCGAGCCGGTGGGCGAATCATGGGAGCTGGTGATCGAAGCGCCGCGCGAGCTGGCCAAATTCCTGGCCTTCAAGGGTTCGGTGGTGGTCAACGGCGTATCGCTGACCGTCAACCGCGTGCACGACATCGGCAGCGGCGACGCGCAGGTGTGCCAGTTCTCCATCAACCTGATTCCGCACACCATCTCGGTCACCACGCTCAAGCACCTGACGGTGGGCGGCAAGGTCAATCTGGAAATCGACCTGATTGCCCGCTACGTCGAACGCATGCTGAGCCATCAAAAAGCGTAACGGCTCCCTTTCGCGCGGGCGTCCTGCCCGCGCACGCTTGTCCCTTCCCCTGCAGCTGTCCCTTTCCATTCCGTAGTGTTGCCACGACAAGACCACCAATTCTCACGAGCACCTTTTTTCTTGACGAGTTGACAATTGGGGCGAAGACTGTGTTCTGCAGGCAACGGCCGAGGCCGGCGCCGCCCCACATGTTTCAGTCACTCACCGGAGAAGACAGCATGACGAACTGCATCGCCCGCAATATCGGCCTGTCCCTGGGCCTAAGTCTGGCGTTGGGCGGCCATGCCAGCGCCGGCGGCGCGCCGGAGGAGATCATCCGCAACCCGCCCGTGCTGGGCGCTGTCCCGGCCGTGACGGCAACGGCTGGCTTGCAGGCCGGGGCGGCAGCGCCGCGCAAGCTGAACCTGCTGCGCCAGCCGCTGGCGACCGAACTGGCGCCGGGCATAGCGCGCGAAGTGGAGCTGAATTTATCGATCCAGTATGTCAACGGCTGGATACGCAATCCCGCCATCGAAAAGCCGGGAGAAATCAAGTTCGACAAGGTCCGCCTGCGCAGCTATGTGCAGGGCGATGGCCGCCCCGCCAGATCGCTGGCCGCCGACGCCGGCTGGGGCAAGGAGGGGCAGACCGTGTTTGTCGCGCCGCAGATCGAGGCCTATCCGGGGCAAACCGTCCGGGTCACGCTGAACAACAATTTGCCGGACGACCCCAGTTGCATCGCGCAGGGCGGCAGCGCCAACGTCCCGCACTGCTTCAACGGCACCAATCTGCATACGCACGGACTGTGGATCAACCCGGCCGGCAATAGCGACAATGTGCTGATCTCGATCAATCCCGGGGTCGGCTTCCAGTACGAATACAATATTCCGCCCACCCATCCGGCCGGCACCTTCTGGTATCACTCGCACCGGCACGGCTCGACCGCACTGCAAGTGGGCAGCGGCATGGCCGGCGCCCTGGTCATCCGCGGCACGCGGCCGCCCACGCTGACCGAAAACGGCGATATCGATACGCTGCTCAAGCCCCACGGCGCCACGCAATTTCCCGAGCGGGTGCTGCTGTTCCAGCAGATCCAGTACGCGTGCCGGTTTGGCCCCGACGCCGGCGACATGAAGGGACAGATCAAGACCTATGGCAACGATCCCGCCACCAATCCGAACGACAAGCGCTACAAGTGCGATCCCGGCGATGTCGGCCAGATCGACGGCTACGACCAGTTCGGGCCGGGCGGCTGGGCGCAGTCCGGCCGCTACACCAGCATTAACGGCGTGGTGCTGGGCAAGCTCGCCAAGGCGAAGGCGGGCGTGGTCGAGCGCTGGCGCATGATACATGGCGGGGTGCGCGACACCATCTCTTTCAAGCTGCGCCGGCGCGCCGACAACGCGCCCGCCGCTGCGGGCCTGAAAGCCAGCGACACCGAGGACTATGTGCAGCGCTATTGCACCGGGCCGGAGCTGGACCTGTCGCTGATCGCGGCGGACGGCCTGACGCTGGCCAGGGCCATGCCGAGGAAGGCGGTGACCTTCCAGCCAGCCTATCGCTGGGACGCCCTGGTCGTATTCCCGCAGGCGGGCGACTACTGCGTCATCAACGACGTGCAGGTGGCGAGCACCATAGACCGCGCAGCGCCCTCGGCGCGCTTGCTGGGCCTGGTTGAAGTCGAGCCGGGCGCGGCGGTCGGTGGCAGCGCCAGCGCCTATGTGCAAAGCAAGCTGGTGGCGGCGGCGCAAGCCAATCTTCCCGGCCAGGTGGGCGCCAAGGTGGCTGGCGAACTCAAGGATGGGTTCAAGCTGAGCAGCTTTGTTCCGCACCGCACGATAGAGGAAACGGAAGTCACCGGCACGCAGTTGTTGACGTTTAATATCGACACCAGCAAACCCGGCGCGGCCACTTTCCAGGTGGACGGCCGGCCTTTCGACGGCGCCCGCATCGACCGCGTGCTGCAGTTGGGCGCGGTGGACGAATGGACGCTGAAGTCGGCTTTCGTTTCGCATCCCTTCCACATCCATGTGAACCCCTTCCAGATTGTCAGCATCAAGACGCCGGACGGTGTCGACATCAGCGGCGACAACGGCAAGGACCCCGATGGCGACCCGCAGTATGCCGGCATGAAGGGCGTCTGGAAGGACACCTTGTGGGTCAAGAACCTGTACGCATCGAACGACCCGGCCACGTCCAGGAAGGGGGAGTACACCATCGTGGTGCGGACGCGCTACGAGCGCTACATCGGCGATTTCGTGCTGCATTGTCATATCCTGGACCACGAAGACCAGGGCATGATGCAGAACATCCGCGTAGCGCTACCGGATGGCAAGGGCGGCGCGTCGCACGGCCATCATTGAGGCGCGCGCCTTACAGCAATGTCGCGTCCAGGGTAATGTTGGCGTTCAGCAGTTTCGACACCGGGCAGCCCGCCTTGGCCTTGGCAGTCAGTTCGTCGAAGGTGGCCTTGTCGGCGCCCGGGATCCTGGCCTGCAGGGTCAGGTGCACGGCGGTGATGGAGAAGCCGTCGGCCACCTTGTCGAGCGTCACTTCAGCCTTGGTTTCCATTTTCTCGGCGGTCAGCCCGGCTTCGCCCAGGATCAGCGACAGCGCCATCGTGAAGCAGCCCGCGTGCGCCGCGCCGATCAGTTCCTCCGGGTTGGTGCCCGGCTTGCCCTCGAAGCGGCTGGCGAAGCCGTAGGGGTAGTCTTTCATCGCGCCGCTCTGGGTGCTGATGGCGCCTTTGCCGTCCTTGATACCGCCCGACCAGACGGCCGATCCGTGAGTCTTCATGGTCACTCCTCAGTGATGTTGTACGGGAGTGACTATCCTATGCCGAACGCCGAATCCGCGCCGCTCGCTTATGGGAGAGGCGCGGGCGCCGCCGATAGTTGCTCCAGGTAAATCCAGGGGTAGATGCCCCGGTCATGGCGGTCGCTGAAAAACAGCTGCACCCCGTAGGCGCCCACCGGTTCGATGGCAAGCAGGCGGATGGCGTGGTCGGCTTGCAGGGGCGTGCCGGCGCGGCGCAGCGCGGTGCAGTCGGCGCAGCGGCAACTGGCGCGCAGGGCGGCGTGCGTGAGCGTGCGGCGGGCGCCGCCGGCCAGCACGATCTCCAGCGTGCCTTGCGCGGCGTGGTTGCTGATGGCCTGGATGCTCACGGGTGCGCGCCTTGCCGGATCTGCGCGATGGCCAGGCGGGCCGCCTTGCGCACCTCCGGGTCGGGATCGTGTTCGATGGCAGCCAGCGCGGGCAGGGCGGCAGCGTCGCCGATTTCGCCCAGCGCCAGCGCGGCTTCCTTGCGCAGATTGCCGATGGCGTGCGCCAGCGCGGCGGACAAGGCGGGCACCGCGCCGGCATGGCGCAGGCGTCCCAGGCTGCGCGCCGCGCGCAGGCGCACTTGCCAGTACGGGTCTTCCAGCGCGGCCGTCAGCGGTGCGGCGGCAGCCGGCAGGCGCAGCTTGCCCAAGGTGCCAGCCGCTTCCTCGCGCACCTGCCACGCGGGATCTGCCAGGCCGTCCAGCAAGGCCGCCAGCACGCCGCCAAGCGCGTCGACGCCTGCATAGCCCAGCGCGCCAATGGCGGCGCGGCGCACGTCGGCGGAAGCGTCGCCGGTGGCGGCGGCTGTCAGTGCGCCGACGGCGCCGGCATGCTTGAGGTAGCCCAGCACGGAGACCGCTTCGCGCCGCACCGTGGCGTCGCTGTCTTCCAGCGCGGCCAAGGCAGGCTGCAGGCTGGCGGGCACGCGCAGTGCGCGCAGGCCGCGCAGCACGGCGGCGCGCACCGAGGGCAGCGCATGCGCGGCGTGCGGCAGCAGCGCGGCGGCGGAGGATGGCTCCTTCAGCTCGGCCAGCGTTTGTGCCGCGGCGGCGCGCACTTCCTCGTCGCCGTCGGCCAGCGCGATGGCCAGCGCGGCCACGCCTTCCGGGCTTTCCCAGGTCTCCAGCGCCCGTGCCGCCTCCACGCGCACGTCGGCGGCGGGGTCGCGCAGCGCGGCGATGAACAGCGGCGTATGTTCTTCGCCGGCGATGTCGGCCAGGTCGAGCACGGCAATGCGGCGGATGCCGCTGTCTTCCGCCTGCAGGCGCTGCAGCAGGGCGGGATCGTCGTTCAGTAATGTCGTCATGCGGTTCTTCTCAGAAAGCTGTGATTGGGGGCGGCGGCCAGGCCGCCCAGGGGGCTGAGGCGTTCCAGCGGCAGCGCATGCACCGACGGGTGCAGCAGCGCCAGACAGTGGCGCTTGAGGCGCGTGAATTCCGGCGAAGTCACCAGCTCGGCGCCGCGCGGGCGCGCGAAGTCCAGCCGCAGCTCTTCGATGATGCGCCCCGGGCGCGGGCTCATCACCAGGATGCGGTCGGCCAGGAACAGCGCCTCGTCGATATCGTGCGTGATGAAGACGATGGTGGTCCTGATGCGCGCCCACACGTCGAGCAGCAGCTCCTGCATCATCAGCCGCGTTTGCGCGTCCAGCGCGCCGAAGGGCTCGTCCATCAGCATCACGCGCGGATGGTTGATCAGCACGCGCGCGATCTCCACGCGCTGGCGCATGCCGCCGGACAGCTGCGAAGGGTAGTGATGCTCGAAGCCGGACAGTCCCACCAGGTCGATCAGCTCCTGCGCGCGCGCATGGCGTTCGGCGCGCGGCACGCCTTTCATCTTCAGGCCGAAGGCCACGTTCTGCAGTACCTTCTTCCACGGGAACAGCGTGTGCTGCTGGAACACCAGGCCGCGCTCGGGGTGCGGGCCATCGACGGCCTCGCCGTCCACGCTGATGCTGCCCCGGCTGGGCCGCAGATGGCCGGCCAGGGCGCCCAGCAGCGTGGATTTGCCGCAGCCGGAAGGGCCAAGGAGGCAGACAAATTCGCCGGGCGCCACGTCCAGCGTGATGTCCTGCACGGTCTCGAAGGCTTGCGCGCCGTGGCCGAACTGGATGTGCAGCTGCTCCATGCGGATGCGGCCGTAGTCGTTGCTCATGATTTTTCCCTTTCCTGTCGCTGCCAGGGCATGCACGCATGGCCGGCGCGCTTGATCAGCGCGCTGCTGCCCATGCCGAACAAGCCGATGACCAGCATGCCGACCACGATGTCGGCGTAATTCTGGATGGTGTACGAGGCCCAGGTGTAATAGCCGATGCCGAACTGGCCCGAAATCATCTCGGCAGTGACAAGGCAAAACCACGCCGTGCCCATGCCGATCGCCAGGCCGGTGACGATGCTGGGCGCGGCGCCCGGCAAAATCACTTCCGCGAACACGGACAGCTTGCCGCTGCCCAGGCTGCGCGCCGAAGCCACCAGCCGCGCGTCCACATGCTCCACGCCGTGTATGGTGTTGAGCAGGATGGGAAACAGCGCGCCGGTGAAGGTGATGAAGATCATCGACAGCTCGGACGACGGGAACATCAGGATGGCGAGCGGTATCCAGGCCACGGCGGGGATGGGGCGCAGCATCTCGAGCGGCGGCAGCAGCACGTCCTCGGCCCAGCGCGAGCGGCCGATCAGCAAGCCGAGCGCGATACCGGCCAGCGCGGCCGCCGCGAAGCCGCTGAACACGCGCGCCAGGCTGGCGCCCAGGTGCTTCAGCAGCAGCGGCGACTGCAGCAGGTCCCATCCCGCGCGCAGCACCTCCGCCGGCGCCGGTACGTTCTGGAACGTCACCAGCCCAAGGTTGAGGTGGCGCGTGGAGGCCCATTGCCAGGCCAGCAGGCAGGCCAGCAGCGAAGCCAGGCGCAGCGCCAGCTGGAGCGGTGCGGGCGGCGCCCATGCGGTAGCGACAGTCATGGTGGTCCTCAGATCGCGCTCTTGGCGGCGTTGTAGTCCAATACCTTGCCGCCATTCTGTTTTGCCCACGCTTCAGCCGCGTCCTTCAGCAGGAAACTGCTGATTTCCTTCTTTGCGCTGACGTACCACGCGTCCTCGGCCAGCAGTTTCAGGCCGCTGTTGCGGTCATGGGCATACATCACGCGCACCTTCTTGCCGGCCTTCTCCAGCTTTGCCAGCTCGCTGAACGCCGTCTCGGTGGAGGCGTAGCTGCGCACCAGCGGCTCGCCCTGCACCCACAGCTGGGCCACGCGCTTGAAGTCCGTGATGGCCTTGCCGCTGGCGGCGTCCTTCGCGGCGAGCGGCTGGCGGGCGTAGTTCTTCAGGCGCGCCTCATAGTCGATGCCGGCCTGCTTGAAGGCGGTGCGCAGATACTGGTCGTTGATAAAGCTGTTCACGTTCAGGTCCGCGTCGGTGCGCTTCATCAGGCGCAGCGTGTCGATGGACGTCTGCACCGCCTGGCGGTACTCCGGCTTCCAGGTGAAGTCCCGCGTCTGCAAGCCGAGCGGGCCGTGGAACAGGTAGTTCACCTCGGCCTCGATGCCGGTCACCTTCGCAATCAGCTCGCTGTACTTCTCCGGCTCGGCCGCGATCAGCCGCTCCGCTTCGATGGCGGCGCGCAGGTAAGCCACCACGATCTCCGGGTACTTCTTCGCAAACTCCGTGTCCACCAGGCTGCCGTGCAGCGTCGGCGCGCCGGCCTGCGATCCGTCGTAGATCTTGCGCGCATAGCCGCGGTGCGGGAACAGTTCGGCGAAGGGCACGAAGTCCGCGTGCGCTTCGATCTTGTTGGCCTGCAGCGCCGAGCCGGCCACTTCCGGCGCCTGCGTCACGATGGTCACGTCGCGCTCCGGGTCCCAGCCCTGAGCCTTCACGGCGCGCAGCAGCATGCCGTGCGCGGTGGACGCGAACGGCACCGAGATGGTCTTGCCCTTCAGTTCAGCCAGCGACTGCACGCCGGATGCCTTCGGCACCACGATGCCATTGCCGCTGCCCTGCGTGCTGCCGGACAGCACGGTGATGAACTGGCTCTGCTTGCCCGCCTTCTGGAAGGCCGCGCCGTTGAAGGAGCCGGGGAAGTCGGCCATCGAGCCCAGATCCAGTTTGCCCGCCACCATTTCATTGGTCAGCGGCGCGCCCGAGGTAAAGTTCTTCCACTGGATGTCGTACTGCGCGTCCTTGTACTTGCCGTCGCGCGGCAGGAACTTTTCCAGCAGCTTCAGTTCGCGGATCAGCAGGCCGCCGGTAGCGCAGTTGATGGTGGTGTCTTGCGTGCCGATGGCTACGCGGATGGTTTCGGCATTGGCCGCGCCGCCAACGAGCGCCGTCAACAGCAGCGCGATCAGTTTTTGATGCATGGTGTTCTCCTAACGTAGCAGGTAAGGGATATCGACAGTGACGGCGCCGGTGGGGCAGTCTTTTTCGCATGGCATGCAGTACCAGCACTCGTCGAACTTCATGTAGGCTTTGCCTTTCACGATGTCGATGGCCAGCACGTCGAGCGGGCACACGTCCACGCACACGGTGCAGCCCTTGTGGGCGATGCATAGCTCGTCGTCTACGCGCACGGGGACGCTGGATGGGGTAAAGGCGATGGTCATAAGGCTCCTCAGGCGGCAATCGGTTCGGCGGCGGGCGCGGTATCGGCGACGCCGGCCGCGTCGGCGTGCGTGCCGCTGCGCACGCGCAGGCGCTGGTAGGCGGACCTCTCCTGCTCGTCCAGCGGCACGATATAGGGCGCGATGGGGCGCTTGAAGCACGTCATCTCGCCGTTCACTTTCTTCACCTGCACGTGCACGTACCAGTCCTGGTCGTTGCGCTCCGGGTAGTCCACGCGGTTGTGGTACAGGCCCCAGCGGCTCTCGGTGCGGTACAGCGAAGCGCGCGCCGCCAGCTCTGCGCAATCGCGGATGAAATGCACTTCCATGGCGCGCATCAGCTCATGCGGGCCGGCGGCGGTGATGCGGTCCAGGTCCGCACGGATGGCCTCGAAGCGCTGCAGGCCCAGCTCCATCTTGCGCGTCACCTTGGGCGGCTGCAGGTAGTCGTTCACCATGCGGCGCAGCTTGTACTCCACCTGCGACGGCGGCAGGCCGTCCTTGCGGTGCAGCGGCGCCCACACGCGCTCGCGTTCCGCCGCCACCTGCGCCTCATCCACACCGGCCAGTTCGTGTTCGGCGCAGTAGCGCGCCGCGCTCTCGCCGGCCAGCTTGCCGTACACGAAGGCGCCCAGCATGTAGTTGTGCGGCACGCAGGCCAGGTCGCCGGCCGCGTACAGGCCCGCCACCGTGGTCTCGGCATGTTCGTTGACCCACACACCGGAGGCGGAATGCCCGCTGCACAAGCCGATTTCGGAGATATGCATCTCGACCATCTGCTGGCGGTAGTCGGTGCCGCGCCCTTCATGGAAGCGGCCCCGGCTCGGGCGCTCGTTGGTGTGCAGGATCTCCTCGATGGTGCTGATGGTTTCCTCGGCCAGGTGGTCCAGCTTCAGGAACACCGGCCCGTTCCCGCCTTGCAGCTCGTTGTAGAACTCCTGCATCATCTGGCCGCTCCAGTAGTCGCACTCGATGAAGCGCTCGCCCTTGGCGTTGGTGGTGTAGCCGCCGAACGGGCCGGTCACGTAGGCGCAGGCCGGGCCGTTGTAATCCTTGATCAAGGGGTTGATCTGGAAGCACTCGATGCCGCTCAGCTCAGCGCCCGCGTGGTAGGCCATGCTGTAGCCGTCGCCGGCGTTGGTCGGGTTCTCGTAGGTGCCGAACAGGTAGCCGGAGGCAGGCAGGCCGAGGCGGCCGGCCGCGCCGGTGGACAGCACCACGGTCTTGGCGCGGATCACGTGGAAGTCGCCGCTGCGGCAGTCGAAGGCCATGGCGCCGGCGATGCTGCCGTCGTCCGCCGTCAGCAGGCGCGTCGCCACCAGGCGGTTGGTGATCTCCACGCGGGTGCGCTTCAGGCGCCGGTACAGCACCTTCTTGATGTCGTGGCCCTCGGGCATCGGCAGCACGTAAGTGCCCATGTGGTGCACCTTGCGCATGGCGTAGTCGCCGTTTTCGTCCTTCTCGAACTTCACGCCCCAGCGGTCCAGCTCCTCGATCATCGGATAGCTGTTCTGCGCGTAGGCCATCACGGTGGCCTGGTTGACGATGCCGTCGTTGGCCGTGGTGATCTCCTTCACGTACTGCTCGGGCGTGGCGAAGCCGGGCACCACGGCGTTGTTCAAGCCGTCCATGCCCATCGAAATGGCGCCGCTGCGCTTGACGTTGGCCTTCTCCAGCAGCAGCACGCGCAGCGCGGGATTGGCTTCCTTGGCCTTGACAGCGGCCATCGGTCCGGCAGTGCCGCCACCGATCACCAGTACGTCGACTGTTTGAATATGGGTTTCCATGTGTGCTCCCTGATAGTGTTTAGGTGCGGCGGGCGATTTGCATGCGGTACTGGAATGCGTCGCCGCGGAAGTACAGGTACTCGAAGTCCAGGGGAGCGCCGGCCGCCGTGTGCGTCAGGCGCTCCATGCGCAGCACGGCGCTGCCTTCGGCCACGCGCAGCGCGTGCGCCAGCGCGGCGTCGGCCAGCGTGGCTTCGATCTGCAGGTCGGCGCGGCCGAGGGCGATGCCGTAGTCGTTCTCCAGGATCAGGAAAATGTCGCGCCCGGCCAGGTCTTCCCGGCGCAGGCGCTCGCCGATGTCCTCCGGCAGATAGGTCACTTCCAGCGACAGCGGCTCGCGGTTCAGGTGCCGGATGCGCTTGATCTCGCACACCGGCTGGTCCTTGGGCAGGCCGAGTTTTTGGGCGGCCTTGGCGGGCGCGGGCAGCGTCTTGTGGCTGATGACCTGGTTGTAGATTTCATAGCCCATGCGCGACATGGCTTCGGCGAAGCCCTCCAGCTGCGTCAGTTCCTGGAAGGCCTTGGGCTTGGAGACGAAGGTGCCTTTGCCGGGCACCTTGAAGATCATGCCTTCCTTCTGCAGGTCGCCCAGCGCCTGGCGCACGGTGATGCGGCTGACGCCGAAGATGCTGCCCAACTCGCTCTCGGCGGGCAGCTGCGCGTGGGCAGGGTAGCTGCCGTCAAGGATGCGCTCGCGCAGGCGTTCGCGGATCTGGGTGTGGAGCGGAACGGGCGATAGGGTGATCGGGTGGAAGCTGTTGCTCGGCATGGCGGCTGACCTGTTATGACAGGTTATGAGTACCTGGAATAACCGAGTCTAGCCACGCGCTTCGCGTTGTGGAACGAATAAGATTGCGTTAGTTTATGCGGGGGCGGGGAGTAAGCTTATGCGGTGGGCGAGCTTGGCGGGTTACGGCGCTGCGCGCCTAACCCGCCGAATCACAGTGATTATTTGCCGTAGCGCGCCGGCGGCACGCCGCCCACGTCCAGCTGGACGGCAAACAGCGAACCGGCCAGCGGTTCGGCGGCGCGTTGCGCGTCGCTCATGCCTTCCCAGGCGGTGGTGATATACAGCGTCTTCAGGTCAGGCCCGCCGAACACGACGGAGGCAGGCTGCGACACCGGCATGGCGATGGTGGCCAGCAGTTCGCCGTCCGCGCTGTAGCGGCACACGCGGCTGCCGCCCCATTGCGCAATCCACACGCAGCCTTCGGTATCGACCGTCATGCCGTCCGGCGAACCTTCGCCGTCGCCGAACTGGCGCCACAGGCGGGCCGGACCCAGGCTGCCGTCGGCCGCCACGTCGTAGGCGTAGGTGCGGTTCAGCAGGCTGTCGCTGTGGTACATCACGCTGCCGTCCAGGCTGAAGGCCGGACCGTTGCAGATGTGGACGCCGTCCTGCGCCACCGTCAGCTCGCCGTTCACGGCGAGGCGGAACAGCTGGCCGTCCGGCCTGTGCACGTCGGCCGCGTTCATGCTGCCGAACCACAGGCGGCCTTGCGGATCGGCCTTGGCGTCGTTCAGGCGCACGCCGGCCTTGCCTTCGGTGGGACGCTCCACGTACTCGAAGCGCAGCGCCGGCTCCAGCCACAGGCGCACCACGCCGTCGCGCAAGCCCGCCATGAAGCCGTCGCCGTCCTGGCGCGGCACGATCCAGCAGATGAAGGTGGGCAGCTTCCAGCTGTGCTGGCTGCCGTCGGCGTCCAGCGCGTGCAGCGTGCAGCCCTTCAGATTGACGAAATACAGGCGCTGCTGTTCGGGCAGCCACAGCGGGCCTTCGCCCAGTTCGGCGCCCAGCTGCCAGATCAGGCGGGGCGCGAGGTCGGTGTTGTGTGCGGTCACGGTCGCTATTTGGTGAGTGGTGGACGCAATACCTTACCTGAAAAGCGGGGTCCTGTGTTGCGCTACCACCGGTATCAATTCAAGGCTGACAAAGGGAATCGAGGCGGAGTTCCAGATTAGTTTCTCCAAATCCTTTAAAATAGAGGGTTAAAGAAACCTGAACCGAAGGATTTGAAATGTCTATTTCCAGCACCGAAGAAATCGTCGCCGAGTTGCGCGCTGGCCGCATGGTGATCCTGGTCGACGAAGAAGACCGGGAAAACGAGGGCGACCTGGTGCTCGCGGCGGACTTCGTCACGCCGGAAGCGATCAATTTCATGATCAAATATGCGCGCGGCCTGGTCTGCCTGACCCTGACCGAAGAGCGCTGCAAGCAGCTGGACCTGTCCATGATGACGGCCCGCAACGGCACCTCCTTCGGCACCAACTTCACGGTGTCGATCGAAGCGGCCGAAGGCGTGACCACCGGCATCTCGGCAGCCGACCGCGCCAAGACCATCCAGGTGGCCGTGGCCAAGAACGCCGTGCCGATGGATATCGTGCAGCCTGGCCACATTTTCCCGCTCAAGGCCCAGAAGGGCGGCGTGCTGATGCGCGCCGGCCATACCGAAGCCGGCTGCGACCTGACCGCGATGGCCGGCCTGACCCCGGCGTCCGTGATCTGCGAAATCGTCAAGGACGACGGCACCATGGCGCGCCTGCCGGACCTGCTGGAGTTCGCCAAGGAACACGGCCTGAAGATCGGCACCATCGCCGACCTGATCCACTACCGCAGCCAGAACGAATGCATCGTGCAGCGCGTGGCCGAGCGTCCGCTGAAGACCGTCCACGGCGACTTCCGCATGATCGCCTTCCGCGACACGCCGACCGGCTCGGCCCACCTGGCGCTGGTGCATGGCGACATGGCCGCCGGCAGGGAGTCGCTGGTGCGCGTGCACCAGCCGGTGTCCATCCTGGACTTGCTGGAGTCGGAAGCGACCACCCACTCGTGGAACATCTCGTCCTCGATGCAGGCGGTGAAAGCGGCCGAGCAGGGCGTGATCGTGCTGCTGAACTGCGAAGAGACGGCCGAACAGCTGTTCAGCCAGTTCGACGCGCTGGGCAAGGACGCCAAGCCGCAAGGCCGCGCCGCCAGCATGGGCCTGCGCGACTACGGTATCGGCGCGCAGATCCTGCGCGCGGTTGGCGTGCGCCAGATGAAGCTGCTGGCCAGCCCGCGTAAAATGCCTTCCATGGCAGGTTTCGACCTCGAAGTCACGGGCTACGTTGCCAAGCCGGCCGCGTAATCCCGTTCACCCCACATTTATATACATACAGAAAAGAGGCATGCCATGACCGTAGGAAGCTACGAAACCAATCTGTCCGGCGACGGCTTGCGCGTCGGTATCGTTCAAGCGCGTTTCAACGAAGACGTCTGCCACGGGCTGCTGTCGGCCTGCCTGGCCGAGCTGAAGCACCTGGGCGTTGCCGATGAGGACGTGCTGCACGTGACCGTGCCGGGCGCGCTGGAGATTCCCTTCGTGCTGCAAAAGCTGGCCGAATCGCAGCAGTTCGACGCGCTGATCGCGCTGGGCGCCATCATCCGCGGCGAAACCTACCACTTCGAGCTGGTGTCGAACGAATCGGGCGCGGGCATCACCCGCATCGGCCTGGACTTCGGCATCCCGATCGCCAACGCCGTGCTGACCACCGAAAACGACGAACAAGCCGAAGTGCGCATGGCCGTCAAAGGTGCGGACGCCGCCCGCGTGGCCGTGGAAATGGCCAATCTGTCGATCGCGCTGGAAGAACTCCAGCAAGACGGCGGCTACGACGAAGAAGAATAATCAGTACTTAATAAGAACAGGCAGGAAATCATGACCGACAACTCTACGCACGCCAACCCGAGCAAGAACCGCACGCCGCGCCACCGCGCGCGCGAGTTCGCGCTGCAGGGCCTGTACCAGTGGCTGCTGAACAATGAAGACGCGAAAACCGTCGTCAACCACATCCGCGCCGCGCACGGCTTCGACAAGGCCGACGCCGAGCACTTCACCAACCTGCTGTACGGCGCCATCAAGGAATCGGAAGAGCTGCGCGCGAGCTTCGCGCCGCTGGTGGACCGCGGCGTGGCCGAACTGTCTCCGGTCGAGCACGCCGTGCTGCTGATCGGCGCCTACGAGCTGAAGAACAACCTGGAAATCCCTTACCGCGTCGTCATCAACGAAGCGGTGGAGCTGACCAAGTCCTTCGGCGGCATCGACGGCCACAAGTATGTGAACGGCGTGCTGGACAAGCTGGCCGGCAAGATCCGTCCGGAAGAAGTCGAGAACGACAAGAAGCGTTAATCTGCCACAGACCTGCAATAGACGTAAAAAAAGCCGCGCAAGCGGCTTTTTTAATGGGCGGAAGGGAAACTACAGGCCGGCCAGCTGGGCATCCGGCAGCTTGGCTGCAGCGGTCACGGGGGCGGTGTTGGCCGCCACGGCCGTTTCAACCTGCTTGGCAGGCGATGGAGCGGCTGCCATCACCGGCGTGGTGGTGGGGACCTTCTTGCCCGCGGAAACCTGCTTCAGGCGCCTGTATTCGGCCAGCACGCGCGAACCGTAGCCGTCGTCGGTCTCGAAGGCGGCGGCGCCCACGTAGGTCTTCAGGCCGGCTTCCACGGAACCGCCGCGGGTCACGTAGTCTTTCAGGATCAGCGAGCCGACACGGATGTTGGCTACCGGGTTCAGCGCCGCCTGCACGCCGCCCATGTCCTGGAACTTCTCATGGTGGATCTTGGACATCACCTGCATCAGGCCCTGGGCGCCCATCGGGCTCTCGGCGAACGGGTTCAGGCCCGACTCAATCGCCATCACGGCCAGGATCAGCAGCGGGTCCAGCTTGATTTCGCGCGCCGTCAGGTAGGCGGTGGAGACCAGCATATTGGTGGCGTCGCCCGCCACGCGGTAGCGCTTGGACAGCCAGGAGGTCACCCATTCCTGCTGCTTGCGGGTGCCCATGATGGCTTTTTCCTCGGCCGTCAGCGGTGCGGCGTCGGCCGCAGCGGTGGCGGTGGCGCCGCCGGCAGGGGCTTCCATCAGTTCATGCAGGGCCGGCGCGGTAACGGTGGCGACGGCTTCCGGTTGCGGCAGCAGGCTTTTGCTCAGCGCCTGGGCGACGTCCGGGCGGACAAACAGGACGGCGATCATGACCAGGGCGCTCACGCCGAAAACGGTCAAAGTGTGTTGGGCGGTGGTCAGCACGCTGCGCGCGGTGACGCGCGAACGGGCCAGGTCAGCAGCGGCACGCGCCAGCTGACGGGTAGCATCGGCTACCGAGGTAAAACGATTAGTCATTCAGAACTCCCCTGAAATGTCCGTAACGAGCGCATCCCTGCCGCGCGCAAATATGCATACGCGGTCGTATCGATGTGCCAATGCCGTGCATCAGAAATATCATTCGTTCGTAGCCGCCGTGGGCGCGCACCGAACGCCATCATTGCTTGCCTGAGCTGTTACTGCCTGGAGCGTATGCTGGAGGCCTATATGTAAACAGTCGCAATACAACTTTTTTCGGGGGTAAGGCAGACGCCTTTTGAAAACACTCCTTAAAATGTCATGTGGAGCCCCGACTCCGTGAATGAATGAGCAACTGGTTTTAGCGGTGATAAAGTTGGCTAAGTGACCATGTCCTCTTCAAGTAGGCAAATTGTAGAAGCCGTTTTATATCACGTCAATACTAACGCGAGCGATCTTTATAACTTATGAATCTAGCTTTTTGCCTTGCAAAGCAGCAAAAACCAATAAAATCAACCACTTGACCGAAAAACCTCGTCCAGCCCGTCCGAAGCGAAAAAAAAGTAAAAAAGTATGAAATATTCCGATTTGCGCGATTTTATTGCCCAACTGCAAAAAATGGGCGAGCTTAAGCCTGTTTTGGCAGCAGTTTCCCCCCATTTGGAGATGACCGAGGTCTGCGACCGCGTTTTGCGGGCTGGCGGACCGGCTCTGCTGTTCCAGAATCCGACCGGCCACAGCATGCCCGTGCTGGGCAATCTGTTCGGCACCCAACGCCGCGTGGCGCTCGGCATGGGTGCCCAGGACACCAGCGAACTGCGCAAGATCGGC
Source organism: Pseudoduganella sp. UC29_71 (assembly GCF_042693265.1). Lineage (NCBI taxonomy): Bacteria > Pseudomonadati > Pseudomonadota > Betaproteobacteria > Burkholderiales > Oxalobacteraceae > Pseudoduganella > Pseudoduganella sp. UC29_71. The sequence goes on from NZ_CP170549.1 coordinate 1,119,871, forward strand.
CACGTGCTGGCGCGCCTGAAAGAGCCGGAACCGCCCAAGGGCTTCAAGGATTTGATGGACATGGGTTCGCTGGTCAAAGCCGTGTGGGACATGTCGCCGAAAGAGATGAAGGGCGCGCCGTGCCAGGAAATCGTGTGGGAGGGCAATGACGTGGACCTGTCACGCCTGCCGATCCAGCATTGCTGGCCGGGCGACGTGGCGCCGCTGATCACCTGGGGCCTGGTCATCACCAAGGGACCCAACAAGAAGCGCCAGAACCTGGGCATCTACCGCCAGCAGGTGCTGGGGCCGAACAAGGTCATCATGCGCTGGCTGGCGCACCGCGGCGGCGCGCTGGACTTCCGCGAGCACGCCATCCAGAGCAAGGGCAAGCCTTACCCGATCGCCGTGGCGCTGGGCGCCGACCCGGCCACCATCCTGGGCGCGGTGACGCCGGTGCCGGACACGCTGTCCGAATACCAGTTCGCCGGCCTGCTGCGCGGCAGCCGCACCGAGCTGGTCAAAGCCATCGGCAGCGAGCTGCGCGTGCCGGCCTCGGCCGAGATCGTGCTGGAAGGGCATATCTACCCGGACCAGAACCACCCGAGCGGCTACGAGCACGCGCTGGAAGGGCCGTATGGCGACCACACCGGCTACTATAATGAGCAGGATAGCTTCCCCGTGTTCACCATCGACCGCATCACCATGCGGCGCGACCCTATCTATCACTCCACCTACACAGGCAAGCCGCCGGACGAGCCGGCCATGCTGGGCCTGGCGCTGAACGAAGTGTTCGTGCCGCTGCTGCAAAAGCAGTTCAGCGAGATTACCGACTTCCACCTGCCGGCCGAAGGCTGCAGCTACCGCATGGCAGTGGTGCAGATCCGCAAGCAATACGCCGGCCACGCCAAGCGCGTGATGATGGGCGTATGGAGCTTCCTGCGCCAGTTCATGTATACCAAGTTCATCGTGGTGGTGGACGAAGACGTCAACATCCGCGACTGGAACGAAGTCATCTGGGCCATCACCACCCGCGTCGACCCGACCCGCGACACCACGCTGGTGGACCACACGCCGATCGACTACCTAGACTTCGCCTCCCCGGTAAGCGGCCTGGGCAGCAAGATGGGCATCGACGCCACCAACAAATGGCCGGGCGAAACCACGCGCGAATGGGGCACCACCATCGTGATGACCCCCGAAGTGAAAACCCGCGTCGACCAGATCTGGCAAGAGCTCGGGCTATAAGCCGGGACTGTAAGCTTGCCGGACTGAGCCGCATTCGGGGTCTGACCCCGAATGCGGCTCAGCCCGCTTTTGGGGAGGGGATTAGGCAGAATTCGATAGAGCGGGTATAATTGCTGTCGGCGGGCCCCTGCGCATTGCGGCATGGCCAACCTGGTCAGGTCGGGAACGAAGCAGCCACAGCTATTCACCGCAAGTGCCGCAGATCAGGCTCGCCTCTTTAGATCTGAGAAGTAAAAAGCTGCTGACGCAGCTTTTTTTTCGCCCGGCGGTTTTATTCGCCGTCCACTTCCGCCTCGTACGGCGGCTCGCTGACCGTCACCAGCGGGTTTTCCGCCAGCAGCGCCTTGTCCAGCTTGAGCTTGATCTGGTGCTTGGCGTCGGTGGCGTAGCGCTTTTCGCCGCCCTTGGCTTGCACGGTCAATTGCGCCGGCTTGCGGAATTTGAAGATCACCACTTTCATGGTCGGCGCAAACAGGCTTAGCGCACCGGCTACCTTGTCGATGGCGGCGTTGGCCTGCGGTACGCTGCCCATCACGCTGGCGTAGTTCCATTGCGCCGTTTCCGGCACCACGGCTACCAGGTCGAAGCCGATGCCGGCTTTTTCGCCCTTGGGCTGGTTGGTCCAGATTTTCGCGTCTTCGGCGATCCATTTCTCGGTCGGCACGATTACCGTGCGCCCCTGTTCGTCCAGCACCAGCGGCGATTTGCCGTCCGCGTGCACCACGGTGAGCTTCAGGCTGCCTGGCGCGATGGCCTTGTTCACCGGCGTGAAGCGGGCATACACTTTCAGCTTGTCGCGCTCGGCGGCGGGCAGGCTGTAGAATTTATCCAGCTTCACCGTTTCGATGATTTTTTTGTACGGCGCCCATTCGCGCTCTTCGGCGCAAGCGAGCAGGGGCAGGGCGCACAGCAGGGCAATAGCGAGTTTTTTCATTTTTCAATTGTTAAAAGGAAAGCAAGAGTGTAAGCGAAGTCATGTGCAACGTCTAATGTTGACCGCAGCACCTGCTATCTACGGTAAAATCCCTGCCATGTCCTATCAAGTCCTCGCCCGCAAATACCGTCCCCGGAACTTTGAAACGCTCGTCGGCCAAGAGCACGTCGTGCGCGCGCTCACGCACGCGCTGCACAGTGGCCGCCTGCACCATGCTTATTTATTCACCGGCACGCGGGGCGTCGGCAAGACCACGCTGTCGCGCATCCTGGCCAAATCGCTCAATTGCGTCGGCCCGGACGGCAGCGGCGGCATCACGGCCACCCCGTGCGGCGTGTGCGAAGCCTGCACCGCCATCGACGGCGGCCGCTTCGTCGACTATATAGAGATGGATGCGGCGTCGAACCGCGGCGTCGATGAAATGGCGCAGTTGCTGGAGCAGGCGGTGTACGCGCCGTCGAATGCGCGCTTCAAGGTCTATATGATCGACGAGGTGCACATGCTGACCAACCACGCCTTCAACTCGATGCTGAAGACGCTGGAGGAGCCGCCGGAGCACGTGAAGTTCATCCTGGCGACCACCGATCCGCAAAAGATTCCCGTGACCGTGCTGTCGCGCTGCCTGCAGTTCAACCTGAAGCAGATGCCGCCGGGCCACATCATCAGCCACCTGGACAACATCCTCGGCCAGGAGGGCATCACGTTTGAGCAGCCGGCGCTGCGCCTGCTGGCGCAGGGCGCGCACGGTTCCATGCGCGACGCGCTGTCGCTGACCGACCAGGCTATCGCTTACGCCGCCGGCGAAGTGACGCTGGAGGCAGTGCAGGGCATGCTGGGCGCGCTGGACCAGTCTTATCTGATCCGCCTGCTCGATGCGCTGGCGGCGCAGGACGGTGCGGACCTGCTGGCCGTGGCCGATGAAATGGCCACACGCAGCCTGTCGTACAACGGCGCCTTGCAGGACCTGGGCACCTTGCTGCACCGGATCGCGCTGGCGCAGACGGTGCCGTCGGCTGTGCCGTCCGATCTGCCGGAGTACGCGGACATCGTGCGCCTGGCTGCGGCGTTCGACGCGGAAGAGGTGCAGTTGTATTACCAGATTGCCGTTCACGGGCGCAATGAGCTGGGCCTGGCGCCGGATGAATACGCGGGGTTCTCCATGACCCTGCTGCGCATGCTTGCCTTTCGCCCCGGCGTCGGTGGCGCCGAGGGTGTACCGTCAGCCGCGCCGGCCGTAGCGCGCGGCCCGGGCGCTGCCCGCGCGGCTGCCGCTGCGGCGGGATTGAATGTGGGCGCCGCCGCTAACGCTCAGCAGGGTGGGGCGCCTGCGCGCGCCGCTTCGGTGTCGGCGGCCAGCCATTTGTCCGTGCCGCCGCCTTCCGTGGTGGCTGGCGCCGCCGCGATGGCGCGCGCCGAAGCTGCCGCGCCGGCTGTCCGTCCTGCGGCGCCTGCGCCGACGGCGATGCCAACGCCGGCTCCGTCGCCCGCACCAGTGCAGGCGCACACTCCCGCACCAGCGCAGGCGCATACTCCCGCACCAGCCGCCGCCGTACCTGTCCCGGCACCGGCACCGGCCGCGGCGCCGTCATCCGCAGCGCCGCTTAGTCCAGCCCGTGCTGCGATCCAGGCCGCGCTGGAAGCTGCCCGCGCAGCCTCCGGCCAAAAACCGGTCAGCAGCCGCCCAACGTTGACGCCGGGCGCGCCAGCCGCTGCCCCGGAACCTGCGCCCGCCGCTCCCGCACCTGTGCAAAACGCCGCCCCTTCGGCCCCGGCGCGTGCGCCTGCGCCGTGGGAAGATGCGCCGGCGGAATCCGCGCCGCAGGCTGCCCCATCGCCGCGTGCGCCAGCGTCCGCGCCGTGGGATGACGCGCCTGCCGCTTCGGCGCCGCGCGCGCAGACGGCTGCACCGTACGATGCCCCATCCGGCGTAGCCCCGCGCGCGCAGCCGTCGGCACCCTGGGACGATGTCCCCGCCACTGCAGCGTCACGCGCGCAGTCGTCTGCACCGTGGGATGACGCGCCTGCCGCTTCGGCGCCGCGCGCGCAGGCTGCGGCGCCGTGGGATGACGGCCGTCCATCGATGGGCGCGGCCGTCATGGAAGCGCCGGTTCAGCAGGCGCGGCAAGCTGCCGTCCAGCCTGCGCCACAGCAATACGCCGCACCGCGTCCGGCGCCGCAGCCTGCCCAGGCCGTGCCCGCTCCGCGGCAGGCGGCCGCTGAGGACGACCTGCCGCCCTGGGTCACTGAATTTTCCGACGACAGCGCCATGCCGGCCGCCGGCCAAGCCGACGCCGCACCGCACGACTATGCACACCAGGCCCAGCAAGGCCACCAGCCTCAGCATGGACAGCAAGCCCAGCATGGCCAGCATGGCCAGCAGGCCCAGCAGGCCCAGCAGCCAACGTTCGCGCCGCGTCCCGCGCCGGCTCCGGCCAAGGCGCCGCATGCCTACGTCATCACGCCGATCCCCGAACTGGACTGGGACGGCAACTGGCCCGCGCTGTCGGCCCGCCTGCCGTTGCGCGGCGTGGCCCAGCAACTGGCCACGCAGGCCGAACTGATCACCTGCGTGCCGGACGGCACCCACAGCGCGGTATTCAACATCCGCGTGCCAATTGAAACCTGGCGTACCCCGCCCAATGTAGAGAAACTGGCCGCCGCGCTGACGGAACGCTTCGGCCGCCCGGTGCGCGTGGAAACCGAACTCGGCCCGACGTGGTATACCGCCAGCGCCGAAGCGCAGGCGCACCGTGAAGCGGTGCAGCGCGCCGCCGAGGAAACCGTGGCCAACGACCCGTTTATCCAAAGCATGATCCGCGAGTTCGGCGCCTTCGTGGTGCCCGGTTCCATCGTGCCGCCGCCGGCGCCGCCCGCGCATTAATTTATACTTCTGAATCTGATACGGAGAACATCACCATGATGAAAAACCAACTGGCTGGCCTGATGAAGCAGGCGCAAGCAATGCAGGACAACATGAAAAAAGCCCAGGAAGCCCTGGGGTCGATCGAAGTCGAAGGCCAGTCCGGCGCCGGCCTGGTGAAAGTCGTGATGACCTGCAAGAACGACGTCAAGCGCGTGTCCATCGATCCGTCGCTGCTGGCCGACGACAAGGACATGCTGGAAGACCTGGTGGCCGCCGCCTTCAACGATGCCGTGCGCAAGGCCGAAGCCACCTCCGCCGAGAAAATGGCTGGCTTGACCGCCGGCATGAACCTGCCGGCCGGCTTCAAGATGCCTTTCTAAGCCATGTTCATCATTACGCTCACGTATTTGAAACCGGCCGAGGAGATCGATGCGCTCCTGGCCGCGCACCGCGAGTACCTGCGCGAGCAGTATGACAACGGCATGTTCCTCATGTCGGGCCGCATGGTGCCGCGCACCGGCGGCATCATCATCGCCACGGCGGACAGCCGCGCCGACATCGAAGCGGTGATCGAACTCGATCCCTTCAACGAAGCCGGCGCCGCCAGCTACGCCATCACCGAATTCGTGCCGACCATGACGGCCGACATCCTGAGCGCCTTCAAGCAAGGCTGATTTATGGCGACATCGCTGGAATTCCTCACGGAGGCCTTGCGGCGCCTGCCGGGCGTCGGCCCGAAATCGGCGCAGCGCATGGCCTACCACCTGCTGCAGCACGACCGCGAAGGCGCGTCCATGCTGTCGCGCGCGCTGTTCCAGGCGGTGGAGGCGGTGCACCACTGCGCGCTGTGCAATACCTTCACCGAAGACGAGATCTGCGGCACCTGCAGCGACGAGCAGCGCGACCGGCGCATGCTGTGCGTGGTCGAGACCCCCGCCGACCAGATGATGATCGAGCAGACCCTGACCTACAAGGGCCTGTACTTCGTGCTGATGGGCAGGCTGTCGCCGCTGGACGGCATCGGCCCCAAGGACATCCACCTGGAAAAGCTGGTCGAGCGCGCCAATGACGGCGTGGTCGGCGAGGTGGTGCTGGCCACCAATTTCACCAACGAAGGCGAAGCCACCGCGCACTACATCAGCGAGATGCTGAAGGCGCGCGGACTGAAGGTGAGCCGACTGGCGCGCGGCGTGCCGGTCGGCGGCGAGCTCGAATACGTGGACGCGGGCACCATCGCGCGCGCCATGCTGGACAGGCGAACGACATGACCCCAGGCGCATTAAACGGCATCAAAGTCCTCGAACTCGGCACCCTGATCGCGGGGCCGTTCTGCGCCCGCATGCTGGGCGAGTTCGGCGCCGAAGTGATCAAGGTGGAAGCGCCCGGCGACGGCGATCCGATCCGCAAATGGCGCGTGCTGAAGGACGGCACCTCGCTGTGGTGGTCGGTCCAGTCGCGCAACAAGAAAAGCATCACCCTCAACATGAAGGATGCGCGCGGCCGCGCCATTGCGAAGCAGCTGGCGCTGGAAGCGGACATCATCGTCGAGAATTACCGCCCCGGCGTGCTGGAGAAGTGGGAGCTGGGCTACGAGCAGCTCAAAGCCATCAAGCCGTCCATCATCATGGTGCGCCTGTCCGGCTTCGGCCAGACCGGGCCGATGAAGGACTTGCCCGGCTTCGGCGCCATCGGCGAATCGATGGGCGGGCTGCGCTACGTGTCCGGCCATGCGGACCGGCCGCCGGTGCGCGTCGGCGTGTCCATCGGCGACTCGGTGGCCGCGCTGCACGGCGTGATCGGCGCCATGATGGCGCTGCGCCACCGCGACTCCACCGGCGGCCGCGACGCGGGCCAGGGGCAGATGGTGGACGTGGCCCTGTACGAGTCCGTGTTCAACCTGATGGAATCGCTGGTGCCGGAGTTCGACCACGCGGGCGTGGTGCGCGAGCGCACCGGCGGCTCGCTGCCGGGCATCGTGCCGTCCAACACCTACACCACCAAGGATGGCGAGAACATCGTCATCGCCGGCAATGGCGACGCCATCTTCAAGCGCCTGGTGCTGGCCATGGGCCGCATCGACATGGCGGCCGACCCGCAGCTGGAGCGCAACGACGGCCGCGTGCAGCGCACCGAGTACATCGACGGCGCCATCCAGGCCTGGTGCGACACGCTCACCATCGACGAAGCGCTGGCCGTGCTGAAGGCGGCCGACGTGCCGGCCGGGAAGATCTATTCAGTGCGCGACATGATGAGCGATCCGCAGTTCCTGGCGCGCGGCATGTTCGAGCAGCACCACTTCGCCGACGGCACGCCGGTCAAGCTGCCCGCCATCTCGCCCAAGCTGTCCGCCACGCCCGGCCACACCAACTGGCTCGGCCCCGCGCTGGGCCAGCACAACGACGAAGTGCTGCGCGCGCTGGGCTACAGCGACGCCGACATCGCCGCCTTGCGCGGCGACGGGGTGCTGTAGCGGCCCTTTGCACCCGCACGGCCGGGCGCCGCCGCGCAGCGTGCGCCGCGCGGCGTGTCCGTCACATGCCGTAGCGGTAGGGCACCACGGCGTAGTCCTGTACCGCCGGCCCCGCGCGGCCGGTCACGTGGTCCCAGGCGCCCAGCGTGCTGAGCGTCGCCTCCGAGCGGGTGTGCGGACTCATCAGCTGGAAACCGCTCAGCGAACGGCCCGGCCCGATGCGGCCGGAGGTCCCCTGGTCCTGCGGCAACACCGACCAGCGCACGAAACTCACCGAATCCGTCTCCATGGTCCAGCCCAGCGGAATGCCGGTCACCGTGATGGGCGCCGCCAGGCTCAGGGTGAAGCTGGCGATATCCAGTCCGCTGCCGGCCTCTTCTTCATTGACCAGCTCATAGTTCCAGAAGTCCGTGCACACCGCGCTGGCCACGCGCGCGCGCAGCAGGCGCTGTTCGGCGCTGGACGACGGCGCCGGTACTTGCACATAGCGCGTCAACGCCAGCGGAAAACTGATCTCGTCGACGATATAGCTGCCGCGCACCGTCAGCAGGTATTGCGCGCCCGGCAGCAAACCAATGCCGGGAAACACCGCCGTGACGCGCGCTACGCCGCTGCGCTCGACGTCGCCCAGCACCACCGGGTAGCCATGCGGCGGTCCCAGCCGGCGCGCGCAGCCCAGGGTGATGTCGTGGCACATCAAACGCCGGATGGGGGCGCCGCCCGCGTTGATGATTTCAGGGGTAACGATCAGCTTGCCGCTGACGTTCTCGATAACAGGCAGCCCCAGCACTACCTGCATTGCGCTTGGCCAGATTGCCATGATGATCTCCTGAGTATGCCTGGAAAGGCAGCATATTCAGTGCCAGCCGCGCGCGACTGCATCAGAAACAAGCACTTATGGCAGCCTCTGCTTTCAGGCCGCTCCGCTGTGTAAAAGAAAGCGACGCATCAGGCCGGCGACGCGGGGGCGCGCTGCACGGTCAGCATCTGGGTAATGGATTCCTGCGGTGACGGACGGCCCAGGAAATAGCCTTGCGCCATGTCGCAGCCGTATTGCTCCAGCAGCGTGAGCTGCTCGTCGGTCTCCACGCCTTCGGCCACCACGATCATCTTCAGGCCGTGCGCCATGGCGATGATGGCGCGCGTGATGGCGGCGTTTTCCGGGTCCTGCGGCAGGCCGGTGATGAAACTCTTGTCGATCTTCAGAGCGCGCACGTCGAAGCGTTTCAGGTAGCTCATGGACGAGTAGCCGGTGCCGAAGTCGTCGATCGACAGCAGCACGCCGATGCCGCGCAACTGCTCCAGCATGGCCATGGTGGCGCGCGCGTCGTCCATCAGCGTGCCCTCGGTCAGCTCCAGCTCCAGCAGGCGCGGCTCCAGGCCGGTGTCGCCCAGCGCGGAGAGCACGATCTGCGTCAGGTTCTCGTCCTTGAACTGGCGCGCGGACAGGTTCACCGCCATGCGGATGGCGCGGCGGCAGGTCTGCTGCCAGGCCTTGGCCTGGGTGCAGGCGGTGCGCAGCACCCACTCGCCGATCGGCACAATGAGGCCGGTTTCCTCGGCCAGCGGGATGAAGTCGTTGGGCGGGATGATGCCGTGTTCGGGATGGCGCCAGCGCACCAGCGCCTCCACGCCGACGATCTGCGAGCTGGGCACGTCGATCTGCGGCTGGTACAGCAGGTACAGCTCATTGTTCTGCAGCGCCTTGCGCAGGCCCACTTCCAGCTTCACGTGGCTCATGATCTGCATGGTCAGCGAGGAACTGTAAAGTTTGGCGTTATTCTTGCCGCAGTTCTTGGCGTGGTACATGGCCGTGTCGGCGTATTTGAGCAGCGATTCGCTGTCCTCGCCGTCCTCCGGGTACAGCGAAATGCCGATGCTGGCGGTGACGAAGATTTCATTGCCGTCCAGCTGGAAGGGGCGCCGCATGGCGTCCTTCACGCGCTGCGCCACGGCCAGCGCGTCTTCCACCCGGTCCAGGTCGGGGATCAGTATGGTGAATTCGTCGCCGCCCAGGCGCGCCAGATGGTTGTGGCTGACCACGTCGCTCGGGCGGATGGTGTCGCGCAGCCGTTCGGACACCGTTTGCAGCAGCAGGTCGCCCACATTGTGGCCCAGCGTATCGTTGATGCGCTTGAAGGAGTCGAGGTCCATGAACAGCACGGCGAATTTCTTGCCGGCCTGGCGCGAATGGGCCAGTTCGCGCTCCAGCAATTCCAGGAAGGCTTGCCGGTTGGGGATGCCGGTCAGGCTGTCGCAATAGGCCAGGCGGCGGATCTGCTCCTCGGTGCGCTTGCGTTCGCTGATGTCGCGCACCAGGCCCAGCACGTCGCCGGCGCCGGTGCTCACCAGGCGCGCCTCGAAATGGCGCTGCTGCTGGCCGAGCAGCAGTTCGTAGTCGAAGGAGCGGATCTGCTGGGACGCCAGCACGGCGCGGGTCTGTTCCAGCAGCTGGCCGGCGATGTGCTGCGGCAGCACGTCGCTCACGTGGCGCCCCACGCAGTGGTCGGATGGGAAGGCGCTGCCTGCTTCGTGGCCCTGTTCGTAGTCGAGGTAGACGCCGTCGCGGTTCAGGCGGAAGAAGGTGTCGGGAATGGCGGCCAGCACGGCGCGGTTGTGGGCGTCGGCCACGCGCAGGCGGGCGATGGCGTCGCTGGCGCGCAGCACGTAGAGGACGCGGTGGCCCAGGATGGGCCAGTTGATGGGCTTGGAGACGAAGTCGGTGGCGCCCACTTCATAGGCCTGGGTCACGGCTTCCAGGTCGTCGCCGCCGGTGACCATGATGATGGGCACCGTGGCGGCGGACGGCGAGGCAGCGGCCGCGCCGTCGCTGCCTTGCGCGCCGGGCTCCCCGAGCGCACGGATGGCGCGGCACACGGCAAAGCCGTCCATATTGGGCATGTCCACGTCCAGCAGCACCAGGTCCGGCGGCTGGCGCTGGAAGCTGGCGATGGCGGCCGGGCCGTCCCCGGCTTCCACCGCGTCCAGGCCCACCTGGGCCAGCATTTCCAGCATCAGCAGACGCATCACGGGATCGTCGTCGGCCACCAGCACGGTGCCGCGTTTGGGGGAGGGGTGCGCTGCCATGTCATGGTTCCTTCTCGAGGATGGCGCCGAGCGATTGCCGCACTGCGTCGAATTCCCGCTCGATGCTGGCGAGCAGGGGGAGTGCGCCATCCGAAAGGCCGGCGCCGGCCAGGTGTTCCAGTTCCTTGCACAGCGCGGCCAGGGCATCGGCCCCGACGTTGGCGCTGCTCGATTTCAGGCTGTGGGCGGTGCGGCGCAGCGTTTCCGTGCCGCCGCCGGCCGTGTCCAGCGCGGCGCGGATGGCCGCCAGGTGGCGCGGCGTGTCGGCCAGGAAGGCTTGCAGCACGCGCTTGAGCAGTGCGCCGCCCTGGCCCGGGCGCAGCGCGCGGATGTTCTCCAGCGCCTGCAAGTTGATGGCCGCCGGCGGTATGCCGGCGGCGTCCTGCGCGGCTCCGGTGTCCTCGCCGGGCATGGCGCGCCGGAGCTGGCCGGGCGTGCGTCCTGCGGGCGCGGCTGCAGCCGGTGCAGGCGTGTCCGCCAGCACCTGGATGTAGAGGTCGGTCTCGTCATCGGGACTGGCGGCGTCGCGGGCCAGCGTGGCGGCCAGGGGCAGGGCGATCCAGTGGGCCAGCGTGTCGCCCAGGCCTTGCTGCGTGAAGGGCTTGCTCAGGTAGTCGTCCATGCCGGCGGCCAGGCAGTTTTCGCGGTCGCCGGGCATGGCGTTGGCGGTGATGGCCACCACGGGCAGATGCTGGGAGGCGCCGCGCTGCTGTTCGTGGCGGCGGATTTCGGCGGTGGCGGCCATGCCGTCCATCACCGGCATCTGGCAATCCATCAGCACCAGGTCGAACTGGTGCTCGCGCACGGCGTCCAGCGCCTCGGCGCCGTTGGAGGCCAGGCTCACGTCCAGTCCCAGGCCTTGCAGCATGGCCGACGCCACCTCCACGTTGACCGGGTTGTCCTCGGCCAGCAGCACCTTGTTGCGCTGCCGCGCGCGCGGCCGCTCGCCGCCGGACGCGATGCGCGGCGGCGCCGCCAGCCCAGCGTCGGCTTGCGCGGGTACGCGCTCGGGTGCCGCGGCGAGAGGCGCTGCGAAAGACGCTGCGAAAGGCGCGGCGGGGGGCTCGCAAGCGGCCGCTGGCGCGGCTTCGGGAGCGGACGGGGCGGGGCGCGGCGTGCGCTTGCCGTCGCCGCCGCGCGCGGGCGTGGCAATGCAGTCGTACAGGTCGCAGGCGCGCGGCGGCTTGATCAGCTGGAAGGCGACGCCGGCCTCGCGCCGCTGGCGCGTGTCGGCCGCGTTGCGCTCGTCGCTCAGCAGCAGCACGCGCACGGCGGAAATGGCCGGATCGGCCTTGATCTCGGCCGCCAGCATCAGGCCGCTGCCCATGCGCTGCTCCATGTCCAGCAGCGCCACGTCGTAGGGATGGCCGCGCGCCACCGCCTCGTGCAGCATGCGCAGCGCCGCCTCCGGGTTGGCGGCGCTGTCGCTGTGGATCTGCCAGCGCGCCAGCTGCCTTTCCAGCAGCACGCGGCTGTCGCTGTGTTGGTCGACTATCAAGGCACGCATCCCCAAGGTGATGTTCTGGTCGAACGACGCGTCCTCAGCCTCCACGCGGCGCTTGTCGAACTGTACGGCGAACCAGAAGATCGATCCTTGCGTTAAAGCATGGTCCACGCCGATAGTGCCGCCCATCAGCTCCACCAGTTGCTTGGAGATCGCCAGGCCCAGGCCCGTGCCGCCGTGCTTGCGCGTGGTGGAGCCGTCCGCCTGCGAGAAGGAATCGAAGATGCGCGCGCGCGCCTCGCGCGACACGCCGATGCCGGTGTCGTGCACTTCGAAGCGCAGGCCCACCGATTGGGTGTCCTCGCTGGTCACGTGCACTTTGACCGTGATCTTGCCGGTCTCGGTGAATTTGATGGCGTTGCCCAGCAGGTTGAACAACACCTGGCGCAGCCGGTTCGGGTCGCCGCAGATGGCCACCGGAATATCGTTGGCAATGGCGAACTCCAGCAGGATGCGCTTGGCCTGCGCCTGCGGCGAAAACACATTGTCGATATCGTCCAGCAGCTCGCGGAAGTTGAAGTGGATGTATTCCACCGTCAGCTTGCCGGCCTCGATCTTGGAAAAATCCAGGATGTCGTTGATGATGAACAGCAAATGTTCGCCCGAGCGCTTGACCATGCTGGTGTAGTGGCGCTGCTGCGGCGTGAGCGGCGAGGCCAGCAACAGCTCGGTCATGCCCAGCACGCCGTTCATCGGCGTGCGGATCTCGTGGCTCATGGTGGCCAGGAAGTTGCTTTTCGCCTGGCTGGCCGCTTCGGCCGCATTCTTGGCCTTCTCCAGCTGCTCGGTGCGTACGCCCACCTGGCGCTCAAGCTGGTCGCGGTACTGGGCCAGCTTGGCGTCGCGGCTGGCGATCTGCACCAGCATGTCGTTGAAGCTGTCGATCAGCGCGCCCAGCTCGTCGCTGCGCGTGTGCAATACCGGCGCGCCGGGCTGGCCGTCCGCGGTCTGGCGCGCCGCCGCGATCAGGCTGGCGATGGGCTCGGCGATGTTGTCGCGGAAGCGGCGCGCCAGGAACAGGGCCGTGAAGAAGGACAGCAGCGCCGCCGCCGCGCCCGCCAGCAGGTTTTGCAGCACGTCCAGCCACATGCGCGGCAGGCCCGCTTCCACCATCACGGCGCCCACCTGGTCCTGCTGGAAATGCACGCCGCGGAACTGGCGCAGCCCGGGCGCCCAGGGCGGGCCGCTCAGCTCGGATGCGCCCGTCTTGCCCAGTTCGGCCAGCGCGCGCGACGTCAAGTCCTGCGGCGGCGGACGGTCGTCCTGGCGCGGCACGATGCGCGACAGCAGCTTGCCGTCGCGGTCGAACAGCGCCACTTGCCGGATATCGTCGCGGCCGTCGAAACCGGCCTGGGCCAGCACCTGGTCGGCTTGTGCCGGATCAACGTAGAGCAGCGCGATCTCGCTGCTGGCGGCCAGGCTGCCGGCCAGCGTGAACAGCTGGCGCCGCTCCTGTTCAAGCTGGCTCATGACGTGCGTAGTGGCAAACACGGCGAACGCCAGCAACAGCGCGCCGCCGGTCGACAAGGCACTGATCAAGGTGAGTTTCCGGCTCAAGCCGGAGCGTTCGAAGCTGAACATATGCCGATCCTGGCCATTTCCGTTAAGAAAAATATAACTGCCAGAAAATCCGACATCTTGATATGGATCTAACTTCGGACGGCTTGCAGCGCGCTACCGGTTCAGGTCAGCGGTAGTCCTCGGCTGCCAGGCCGTATTTTTGCATCTTGTGGTACATGGTCTGCTTGGGCAGGCTGAGCGCGCTGCACGCGTCGGCCACATTGCCGCCGGCCGCGCGCAGCGCCTGTTCGATCAGCATGCGCTCGAAGGCGCTCACCTGGTCGGCCAGCGGCGCCGGCGGCGCGGCCTCGGCGCAGGCGGACAGGCCCAGCACGAAGCGGTCCGCCGCGTTGCGCAGCTCGCGCACATTGCCGGGCCAGTCCTGCGCCATCAGCTGCTGCATTTGCGCGGCGGGGACCACCGGGCAGGGGCGCTTGTAGCGCGCCGCCGCGTCCAGCATGAAATGCTCGAACAGCAGCGGGATGTCTTCGCGGCGCTCGCGCAGCGGCGGAATGTGCAGCACGATCAGGTTCAAGCGGTAGTACAGGTCGCTGCGGAACTTGCCCTGGTCCGAGTAGTCCTTCAAGTCCTCCTTGGAGGCCGCGATCACGCGCACGTCCAGCGGCACCGGCGTGTTCGAGCCGAGGCGCTGGATGTAGCGTTCCTGCAGCACGCGCAGCAGCTTCACCTGCATGGCCAGCGGCAGGCTTTCGATCTCGTCCAGGAACAGCGTGCCTTGCGACGCGTGCTCGATCTTGCCGATCTGGCGCTTGGTGGCGCCGGTGAAGGCGCCCGGCTCGTGGCCGAACAGCTCGCTCTCGAAGATGGTCTCCGGGATGGCGCCGCAATTGACCGGCACGTACTGGTGCTTGTTGCGCTCGCTGAACTGGTGCAGGCAGCGCGCCACCAGTTCCTTGCCGGTGCCGGTTTCGCCGTAGATCAGCACGTCCGCCGGCTGGCCGGCGACGTCCAGTATCACTTGCCGCAAGGCCTGCATGGCGGGCGCATTGCCCAGCAGGCAGGCTTCGATGCCGACACTGTGGGCCAGGCGCTGGCGCAGCGCGCGCACTTCGAGCTGCAGGCGGCGCTTGTCCGCCGCGCGCCGCACCACCTCAGCCAGCTGCTCGGACGAATAGGGTTTTTCAATGAAATCGTAGGCTCCGTCGTGCATGGCTTGCACCGCCATCGCGATGTCGCCGTGGCCGGTCACCAGAATGACGGGCAGCTCGGCGTCGATGGCGCGCGCCGCCGCCAGCAGTTCCAGCCCGCTCATGCCGGGCAGGCGCACATCGCTCACCAGCACCGCCGCGCAGTGCGGCTGCAGCAGCTTGGCCACCGGCTCGGCGCTCTCGTGGCTGTGCACGACAAAGCCGGCCAGGTCCAGCGCCTGCTCGCTGCCCGCGCGCACGGTCGGGTCGTCTTCCACCAGGATCACCTGGATGTCGTTTGCAATCGGGTCCATCATGTCTCCTGTGCCGCTTTGAGTTCAATGACGAAGCAGGCGCCGGCACCGGCCTGTTCCGTTTGCTTTTCCGCACGCAGGCTGCCGCCGAAGTCCCGGATGATTTGTTCTGAAATGGCCAGCCCCAGGCCCAGCCCTTCGCCTTGCGGCTTGGAGGTGTAGAACGGTTCGAACAAGCGCGCCCGCGCCTCGTCGCTCAGGCCGGGACCGCTGTCCGCCACGCGGATGACCACGCGCTCGGGCGTGCTGTCGACGTCCAGCCGCAGCTGGCGCACCGGGCAGCCGTCCATGGAGTCGAGCGCATTGGTCATCAGGTTGAGCAGCACTTGTTCCAGGCGGTTGCTGTCGCACAGCGCGTAGATGTCGGCCTCGTCGATATGCAGCTGGAAGCTCACCTTGTCCAGCTGCAGGCGGCGCTCCACCAGCACCAGCGCGTTGGAAATCGAGGTATGGATGGACACCGCCGCCAGCTCCGCGTTGGACTTGCGGGCGAAGCTTTTCAGCTTGCCGGTAATGGTGCCCATGCGGGCCACTACCTGCGAAATGGTTTTCAGGTTGTTGCGCACCTCGTCCATGCGGCCGCGCTCGAACAGCAGCACGGCGTTGTCGGACATGGTGCGCAGCGCCGTCAGCGGCTGGTTCAGCTCGTGCGTGATGCTGGCCGACATCTGCCCCAGCACGGCCATCTTGCCGGCCTGGAACAGCTCGTTCTGCGTGATGTGCAGCTGCTGCTCGGCCTGGCGGCGCACGTCCACTTCCTTGCTCAGGTCCTGCGTCATGCGCGCCAGGCTGGCGGTGCGCTCGTCCACCATGCGCTCCAGGTCGTCGTAGGCGTGCTGCATGTCCTCCTTGGACTGCACGCGCTGGCGCCAGTACAGGAACAGCAGCACCAGGAAGCCGTAGGCCAGCAGCGCGAACAGGAAGGCCACGCGGGCGTTGCCGCGCGCCGCGCTCAGGTCGGACAGGTAGATGAAGGTCCAGTCGCGCGGCGCCAGCGAGCGCGTTTGCGCCAGCATGCGCGGCGGCGCGGCCGCCAGGCCGCTGTTGCTGTCGCGGATGGCCAGCAGGCGGGTGCCGTTCGACAGCGGTTCGTCGTGCGCCAGCGTCAGCGCGGGCAGCGGCTGCTCGTGGTACTGGCGCGTCTGCTCCAGCTCGGCGCGCACACTGGCCGGCAGCGGACGCAGCGTCTTGAATTTCCAGGCCGAGGCGGACGTGAGGAAGACCACGCCGTTGGGGTCCACCAGCGCCACCTTGTCCGCGCCCTGCGCCCAGCTCAGCTGCTGGCTTTCGATGCTGACCTTGATGGCGGCCACGCCCACCATGCGGCCGTCCTTGTAGATGCCGTGCGCGTAGAAGTAGCCCGGTTCCAGGCTGGTGGTGCCAACGCCGTAGAAGCCGCCGGGGTGGCCGCGCAGCGCGTTGCGGATGTAGGGGCGGAAGTTGACGTCGTCGCCGACGAAGCTGTCCTTGCTGCGCCAGTTGCTGGCCGCCTGCGTGCGGCCTTGCAGATTGACGATGTAGATATTGCTGGAGCCGGCCTTGCGGTTCAGGCCTTCCAGGTATTCGTTGACGCTGTTGCGCAAGTCCTCGTCGCCGGGCTTTTCCAGCAGGCCGACCACGTCCTTTTCCAGCTCCAGCATGCGCGGCACCAGGTCGTATTTGTCGAGCAGGTTTTCCAGGCTGGTGGCGTAGACTTCGAGCCGTTGCGCGCCCGCCGCGCGCAGGCGCTCCGTGGTCACCAGGTTCACCCACCAGTACGCCAAATAGGGCAGGGCCAGGCCGATCAGCAGCACCAGCCCCCACACGGTACGGACGCGGTGGGGCCGGCGCGCATGCGCCTGCTGGGCAACGGTAGTGTCGGACTGGACTGGCATCAGGGGCAACTATAGCAAACCTGCGCGCGCGGACCCCGCGCGCGCAGGCTAGGCCCTAGCCTCAGAGCAGGTGGCGCAGGCCGATATTGATGGCGCTGTGGCCTTTGCCGTCGTCGCTGGCGTTGCCCACGGTGAAGGTGGCGCCGTTGGTGTTGCGGATGCGGGCGTAGGCCGTGTACAGGTCGGTGCGCTTGGACAGCGCGTACAGATAGGCCACGCCGTACTGGCGCGCGTCCTTGTCGGCCGGGCTGCGGTCCGCGTGCTGCACCACCGAGCCGGCGAAGCTGTGCGGGCCGAACGTGGCGCACAGGCCGAGCAGCAGGTCGCGGCTGGCCGCGCCGGGCGCGCCGACCGGACCGCCGGCAATGGCCGCGCCGCCGCCCGTCAGCGTGCCGGTGCCCGCCGTGCCCAGGATGCTGCCGCCCACCGTGCCCATGCCGCGGTTGGCGGCGTAGGCCGCGTGCAGCTGGTAGGCGCCGAGCGTGTAGCGTGCCGCCAGCATGCTGTTGCGCGCGTGCGTGGCGGACAGGGCGTCCTCGCGGCGGTGGTGCGCCAGCGACACCAGCAGCGGGCCGCCGCTGTAGCTGACGGCGCCGCCCAGTGCGCGCTTGCGGGTGCTGTCGGCGGCCACTTCGCCGGCGCTGTAGGCCAGGTTGGCGGACCAGCCGGCCCAGGTGGGCGTGGCGTACACCACGGCATTGTCCATGCGGGCGTTAGGCACCATCAGGTTGGCGGCCTGGCCAGCCAGGCCGTCGCCGAACGGGTCGGCCACGTCGCGCAGCACCTTGTAGTAAGGGGAGTACTGGCGGCCGGCGCTGATGCTGCCCAGCGTGCTGCTGTTCAGCGACACATAGGATTGGCGGCCGAAGGTCAGCCCGCCCTGGCCGGACGCGCCGGTGTCGAGATAGACGCCGCTTTCGAGCACGAAGCCGGCGGTCAGGCCGTTGCCGAGGTCTTCCGTGCCCTTGAAGCCGAGGCGCGAGCCGGAGGCAATGCCGCTGCCGACCTTGGTGGTGGCGGCGTCGGTGCCGCGTTCGATGACCAGGCCGGCGTCGGCCACGCCATAGATCTTGACGCCGGATTGGGCGTGGGCGGTGCAGCAGGCCAGGGCCAGCAGGGAGGTGGTCACGGTGTGTTTCATCAGGTCTCCTTGAGTATGATTATGGTTATGCGGCGCGCACGTAGGCGTGCTCGTCCGTTTTTTCTTCTTCGCCCAGCGCGCCTTCCCACTTCGCCACCACGGCGGTGGCGACGGCATTGCCGACTGCGTTGGTGGCCGAACGGCCCATGTCGAGGAACTGGTCCACGCCCATCAGCAGCAGCAAGCCGGCTTCGGGGATGTTGAACTGGGTCAGCGTGGCGGCGATCACCACCAGCGAGGCGCGCGGCACGCCGGCCATGCCCTTGGAGGTCAGCATCAGCAACAGCAGCATGGTGATCTGGGTGCCGACGGACAGGTCGATGCCGTAGGCCTGGGCGATGAACAGCACGGCGAAGGTGCAATACATCATCGAACCGTCCAGGTTGAAGGAATAGCCCATGGGCAGCACGAAGCTGGAGATGCGGCGCTGCACGCCGAACTTGTCCAGCGCCACCAGCAGTTTCGGGTAGGCCGCTTCCGAGCTGGCAGTGGAGAAGGCCAGCAGGAAGGGTTCGCGGATCAGGCCCACCAGGCGGAACACGCGCGGGCCGAGCACCACGAAGCCGGCGCCGATCAGCAGCGCCCACAGGCAGAACAGGCCGAGGTAGAAGCCGCCCATGAATTTGGCGAAGGTGGCCAGGATGCCCAGGCCGTTGGTGGTGACCACGGACGCCATGGCGGCGAACACGGCCAGCGGCGCCAGGTTCATGATGGCGCCGGTAATGCGCAGCATCACTTGCGCCAGTTCATCGACCACGGCCAGCAGGCGCTTGCCGGAGTCGCCCAGCGCGCCCAGCGCGGAGCCGAAGAAGATGGAGAACACCAGCACTTGCAGGATCTCGTTGTTGGCCATGGCTTCGATCGGCGACTTGGGCACGACGTGGCTGATGAAGTCCTTCAGCGTGAAGGCCGACGTCTTCAGGCCGGTGCTGGCGTGCACGTCGGGCAGCGGCAGGCCGAGGTTGGTGCCCAGCTGCATCAGGTTCGACAGCACCATGCCCAGCGCGAGCGAGCACAGCGAAGCGACGATGAACCAGGCGAAGGCCTTGGCGCCGATGCGGCCGGCGGCCTTGCCGTCGCTCAGGTTGGCGATGCCGACGGTGAGGGTGGAGAACACCAGCAGCGCGATGATCATCTTGATCAGGCGCAGGAAGATGTCGGTCACCAGCGAGATGTGGGCGGAAATGTCGGCGGTGAGTTTCTTATCGGGAAACACCGTGTTACAGGCATAGCCGACGGCGATGCCAAGCAGCATCGCAATCAGGATGTAGAGGGTGAGGGGGCGCTTCTTTTGCATACCGGTCTCCGTTTGTAGTCAGGTCCCCGCGCGGTAGGCGGAGTCCAGCCTCTTTAGCAAGCCGTATGCCTGCCGATCCTGGAGCGGAAATGTGCGCTAAGTGCTTGATTTGTAAGCTGAGCTATCGTTTAAGGATGCTGCGCGGCAAGCTTCTCGTCCCGATGTTTGGACGGCGCGGGAGCCTCCGGTCCGAGACTTTGGACGGAGTGCTAGACTGCGGTCATCAAGGAAAACGGAAGAGTGGCGATGCTGCGCGTATTTTTATTGCTGATGCTGCCCGCGCTGGCGGCGGCTGAGGGGGCGGTGAAGCCGGGCGATGCGGCCGCCGGCCAGCGGGCGTTCGCGCGCTGCGCGTGGTGCCACCAGGTGGGGCCGTCGGCGCGCGGGGCGTTCGGACCCCAGCTCAATGGCGTCGTGGGACGCAAGGCGGGGGCCACGGCGGATTTCAAGTATTCGCCTGCGATGAAGCAGTCCGGCATCGTGTGGAACGAGCAGAATCTGGCGGCGTTCCTGCGCTCGCCCAAAAAAGTCGTCCCCGATAACCAGATGCGTTTCTGGGGAATCGGGGACGAGCAGCAGATCGCCAACCTGCTGGCGTATCTGCGCACCGTGCAGTGATTACTTGCCGGTGTAGGTGACGCGGTACACGCGGCCGCCGTGGTCATCGGAGACCAGCATGGAACCGTCGGCCAGCACGGCGATGTCGACCGGGCGGCCCACCACGTCGTCGCCGTCGCGCAGGAAGCCGTCGATGAAGGTGGTGGTGCTCACCACTTTGCTGTTGTACAGCGTCACCAGGCTGACCTTGTAGCCGATCTTGTTGTCGCGGTTCCACGAGCCGTGTTCGGCGATGAACAGGTTGTTGCGGTATTGCTGCGGGAACTGGGTGCCGGTGTAGAAGGCCAGGCCCAGCGGCGCCACGTGCGGCCCCAGCTTGGCGACCGGGGCCACGAACTGTTCGCACGCTTGCAGCTTGCCGAATTCGGGATCGGGCAGCACGCCGCCGTGGCAGTAGGGGAAGCCAAAGTGCAGGCCCGCCTTGGGCGCCACGTTCAGCTCGCACGACGGCGTATTGTCGCCCATCATGTCCGGGCCGTTATCGGTGAACCACAGCTCCCTGGTCTGCGGATGCCACGCGAAGCCCACCGTGTTGCGGATGCCGCGCGCGTATTCCTCGAAGTTGCTGCCGTCCGCGTTCATGCGCCAGAGCTTGGAGTAGGGCTGGTCTTCCTTGTTGCAGGTGTTGCACGGGGCGCCGATCGGGACGTAAATCTTGCCGTCCGGGCCGGCCTTGATGAATTTCTCGCCGTGCCAGGTTTCCTTGGGCAAGTCGTCCTTCACCACTTTGTAGGCGGGCTTGGCGGCGTAGGTGGCGTCGATATTGTCGAAGCGGATGATGCGCGAGATTTCAGCCACGTACAGCGCGCCGTCCAGCAAGGTAACGCCGATCGGGTTTTGCAGGCCTTCGGCGACGGTGACCACCTTCTCTGCCACGCCGTCCTTGTCCGCATCGACCAGCGCGTACACCTTGCCGGCCTTGCGCGATCCGACGTAGACCACGCCGCTGCCCGACACGGCCATCGAGCGCGCCGTTTCCACCTTGTCGGCGTAGACGGCGATGCGGAAGCCCTTGGGCAGTTTCAGGCCGCCCAGGATGGCGGCGGTCTTGTCGGCAGGGGCGGTCTTCGCTGCCGGCGCGGCGGCAGCCACGGTTGCGGCGGCGACGGTTGCCGTAGTGGCCACGGCGGGAGCGGCGGCCGTGGCGGGGCTTGCCGCGCCTGCCGCCGGCTTGCCGCCGGCGCGGGCCGACTGCGCCACGTAGTCCGCCAGCTGCGCGATCTGCGCCGCGCTCAGCGTGGGCGACCACGCCGGCATGCCCTTGTCGGCCACGCCCTTGCTGACAACGGTGATGAGGTTGGCCTTGGTCGGCGCGCCGTGCAGCCAAACCTGGTCGACCAGGCTGGGGCCGGCCGCGCCTTCCAGTTTCACGCCGTGGCAGGCAGCGCAATGGGCCTGGTACAGTTTTTCGCCAGCCTGGACAGCGGCGTGTGCGGCAAGCGGAGCCAGCGCGGACAGGCACAGCAGCCCGGCGAGGCGTATGCGTAGGGACTTGTTCATGGCAAGTGGAATGTTGTTGTAGGGACACGCGCATCTTACCGGTATCCAGCCCTACCCGCAGGGAACTTTTTTCCTCCGCTGCGGTCACATCATTAAAGGAGGAGCCATGGATACCACTGCACACGACGACGATATCGCCGCCTGGGCGCTTGAGCAGGCGCAGCTGCTGCGTTCGGGGCAGTTGCAGCTGATTGATGCCGAACGAATCGCGGAAGAGATGATAGATCTGAGCCTGAGCGAGCGGCGCGGCATTTCCAGCCGCTTCGTGGTGCTGATGCAGCATTTGCTGAAGTGGCAGTATCAGCCCGAGCGGCGCGGCGCCAGCTGGCGCAACACCATACGCGTGCAGCGTCGCGCGATCGAGCGCACGCTGCGGCGCACGCCCAGCCTGCGCCATCTGCTGGACGATCCTGAGTGGATCGAGGAAAACTGGGACGATGCGGTCGACTGCGTTGTGCGCGAAACGGGCCTGGACCTGGCCGTATTGCCTGCGCAGTGTCCGTGGAGCATGGCGCAATTGCGCGACGATTCATTCCTGCCGGCTTAGGAAACCAGTATCTGCCGGAAGATGTCCACCAGCGGCCGCAAGGTGACGCGGTGCCAGGCCACCCATAGCGGCGTGCGGTATTCGAACCATGGCACTTCGCGCAGCACCACGCCAGGCGGCGCCTGGTGGCGCAGGCTCTGCTGGAGCATGGCGATGCCCAGGCCGGCCGCCACCAGGCCCAGCGCCGTCATCGGCTCCGGCGCGCTCATGCGCACGTCCGGCGTGAAGCCTGCCTTGGCGCAGGTGACGGTGAGCTGGTCGTGTTCCAGCGCGCCGTCCTTGTGCTGGATGGCGATCCATTCCTGTTCGCGCAGGTCGGCAACCGCCAGCGGCCGCTGCAGCGCCTCGGACTGCGCCAGCGCATGCCCGGCGGGCAGGGCCAGCAGCATGGGATCGCTGAGTACCTGCACGCGATCCAGTTCCGGATCGTCCGCTGCCGGCGGCATGCACACGAGCGCCACGTCCAGGCTGCGCTGGCGCAGCCCTTCCAGCTGGTCCGACGACTGCTGGTTGTACAGTGCCACGTGCACCGCCGGCCGCGTGCTGCGCACCGTGCGCAGCGCGGCCGGCAGCACGCCCGAATGCATGGCGTTCTCGACATAGCCGATGCACAGCCCGCCTTCGTCGCCCCTGCCCAGCCTGCGCCCCAGCGATTCCAGGCGCTGCCCGTGCGTGAGGAAGCCGCGCGTTTCGGCCAGAAAGGTCTTGCCATCTGCCGTAAGTCGGATGCGCTGCTGGCTGCGTTCAAATAGCATCAATCCCAGCCGCTCCTCCAGCTGGGCGATCTGCCTGCTGAGCGGAGACTGCGATATATGCAGTCGCTCGGCCGCGCGTCCCACGTGCTCTTCCTCCGCCACGGCGACGAAGTAGTTCAATTGGCGGATATCCAGCATGTCAGACCTCGTGAGACTCAAGTTGTGCATATTATGTCTTGGACTGCATTAACTCGGCAAGCTAAGATTTCGTCACTTACTTCTCGAAAGGAAACGCAATGAGTCTCAAAGATAAACTGCCGGGCCAACTCGGTTTCGGCACCGCGCCCCTGGGCAATATGTTCCGCAACATTCCCGAAGCCGAAGCGCTGGCCACCGTGGATGCGGCCTGGGACCATGGCGTGCGCTTCTTCGACGCGGCGCCGCTGTACGGCGCCGGCCTGGCGGAGCAGCGCCTGGGTGCGGCGCTGAGCCAGCGCCCGCGCAGCGCGTATGTGCTGAGCACCAAGGTGGGCCGCGTGGTCCTGGATGAACTGGAAGACCCGTCCCAGCGCAGCCTGGGCGAGAAGGGCGGCCTGTTCGAGCACGGCAACCGCAACAAGATCGTCAACGACTATTCGGCCGACGCCACGCTGCGTTCCATCGAAGGCAGCCTGAAGCGGCTGAAGACCGACCGCATCGACATCGTCTGGGTGCACGACGTGGCGCAGGACTTCTTCGGCGACGAATGGCTGGCGCAGTTCGAAAGCGCGCGCACCGGCGCCTTCCGCGCACTGGCAAAGCTGAAGGACGAGGGCGTCATCAAGGGCTGGGGCCTGGGCGTGAACAAGGTGGAGCCGATCGAGCTGACCTTGGCGCTGGACGAACCGAAGCCGGACGGCTTCCTGCTGGCCGGCCGCTACACCCTGCTGGACCACGCCAGCGCCCTGCAGCGCGTGATGCCGATGTCGCTGGAGCATGGCGCCGAGATCGTGGTGGGCGGCCCGTACAGCTCGGGCGTGCTGGCCGGCGGCCAGACCTTCGAGTACCAGCAAGCCTCGCCTGACATCCTGGCCCGGGTGGCGCGCCTGAAGGCGCTGGCGCAGCGCTTCGGCGTCAGCATCAAGGCGGCGGCGCTGCAGTTCTCGCTGGCCAATCCGGCCGTGGCGGCGGTGATCCCGGGCGCCAGCCGTCCCGAACGCATCGCGGAAGACGCGGCGGCCATGGCCGAGAAGATTCCGGCCGAGTTCTGGCACGCGCTGCGCGCCGAACAGCTGGTGGCGCCCAACGCCCCCTTGCCGTTCGGCGCCTGAGGCCAGCCAGGTTTCAGCCGAAGTGCGCGTGCTCGGCCGCGTGGTGGTGGCGGCCGATCAGCTGGATCTCGTGATCGGGCGCCAGGTCGAAAGAGGCCACCGAGGCGCTGGCGGACGTGGCCACGATGCCGCTGTTATCCAGCGCCATGGTGGCGTCGGCGAACTTGATGAATTCGCTGCGCACCAGCAGGTCGCTGCCGCCGCCGGTGCCGGCCACGTCGGTGACCTTGTAGCCATAGGCCGTCTTGCCGACGGTGTAGTTGGCGCGCACGCCGGCGTAGACCACGGTGTCGGTGCCGGCGCCGCCGTCGATGTAGTTGTTGGCGGTCAGCGCGTTGAGCGTGTCGTTGCCCGCCGTGCCGGTCACGTTGCGCGCGCTGAGCACCGTGAAGTCCTGCGCGGCCGATGCGGCCGACACGTTGCCGGCCGCGTCGGTGGCCTTGGCCGTCACGTGGTAGCTGCCGTTGGCCACCGCCACCGGCGTGATGGACCAGCTGCCGTTGGCCGCTGCCGTGCCCACGCCCATGCTGGTGCTGCCGTTGAAGATCTCCACCTTGGCGCCCGCTTCGGCCACGCCGCTGAAGGTAGGGTGGTTGCCGCTGGCGGCAGCCCAGCCGTCCTTGGTGAATACCAGCGTCGGCTGCGCCGGCGCGGTGGTGTCCGCCGGCGGCGTGGTGGCGCCGGCACTGCCGATGGCAAAGGTGCCGTCGCTGAAGCGCAGTTGCTCGATGTTGCTGAGCGTGTCCGTGCCCTGCGCGCCGCTCACGCGCCAGCTGCCGGCGCTGAGCTGCGACACGGTGTAAGCCGTATGCAGGCCGTTGTAGAACGCCGTGTCCGTGCCGGCGCCGCCGTTCAGCGTGTCGTCGCCGGTGCCGCCTTCCAGCATGTCGTTGGCGGCCGTGCCGTTCAGCGTGTCGGCCAGGCTGGTGCCCGTGAAGTAGCGCCCGCCGCCGGTGGAGTTCACGCCCAGCGCGCCGCCCAGGCCGTCGCCGCCGTACAGCCATTTCAGCGCTGCGATGTCGTACTCGCCGAAGGTGGAATGCGCGCCGCCGCTGTGGGTGTAGGACATCAGCGTGTAGGCCGTGTTGTCGGTGGCGGCAGGCAGCGTGATCGCGCCTTCAAACGAGTGCTTCAGCCCCATCGCGTGGCCCAGTTCGTGCAGCAGCGTCTCGTAGCCCTGCGTGCCTGCCGCCAGGTTGGCGTTCATGCCCGCCCATTCCGCGCTGTCCAGATAGACCCAGGTGGCAGCAGCGAACTTGGTGACGGTGTTGCTGCCGTCGTAGGAGTAGCTGTAGCGCGAGCTGTCCAGGCCGGTGGTATTGGAACCGCTGATGTTGGCGTTGGCCAGGTGGATCTGGGCGGCGCTGCCGTCGCTGGTCTCGGTGAACCGGATGCCGGTCAGCTGCGAGATGTACGACAGCGCGCCGCGCGCGGCGACCTGCTGCGCCGCAGTGAATGCCTGCGGCGCGCTGACGATGGCGCTGTTGCCGCTTTCCAGTCCGGCGGTGGTGGAGAAGGAGTAGTACAGGTTGTTGCCGCCGGAGGTCTGGTAGTTCCAGTTTGGCAGGTTGTTCAGCAGTGCGTCGATGTGGTTCAAGCCGGAGAGGGTGGTGCTGCGGACTTCGGTAACGGTTGCCATGTCGCGGTGTCTTGGAGTAATCGGGCTGGTCAGTATTGCGATGCAAGGGACCGGGGTCAACAGTGGATTCAATCGTGCGCAGGGTGAGTGTGCACTCATTTGCAGGATGATAAATACGGCAGGTAAAAAAAGACCGGCGAGTGCCGGTCAAAAGAGGGAGCAGCGGTAAAGCGGTGCGGGATCAGGCGCCCAGGCGCATCTCCGTGGCCGGATCGAACAGGATGGCTTTCGACAGGTCGAACGCGAGCGGGATGCGCGCGCCCGGCTCGGCGCCGGCGCGCGGGTGCGTGCGGCACGTGGCGCGCACGCCGTTGAACCAGGCGAAGGCGAGCGTGTCCGGGCCGGTGGGTTCGGTCATCTCGATGGCGCAGGGCACTTCCATCGGGTGGTAGCCTTCCGGCGTTTCGGCGCGGCGCGCGCTCAGTGCGTCGGTCACGTGCTCGGGGCGGATGCCCAGTATCAGTTCGCGGCCCAGCCAGGCGCCGAAGTGGCTGGCGGCGGCGTGGTTGGCCGGCAGCGGCAGCAGCGTGGTGGCGCCTTCGTGTTCCAGCGCGAAGGCGGCGCCTGCGGCGTGGGCCACCAGCTTACCGCGCAGGAAGTTCATCGACGGCGAGCCGATGAAGCCGGCCACGTAGAGGTTGTCCGGCTGGTCATAGATCTCCTGCGGGCTGCCGAACTGCTGCACCACGCCGTCGCGCATGACGGCGATGCGGTCGCCCAGCGTCATCGCTTCGATCTGGTCGTGCGTGACGTAGACGATGGTGGCGCCGAGGCGCTGGTGCAGCAGCTTGATCTCGGCGCGCATTTCCACGCGCAGCTTGGCGTCCAGGTTGGACAGCGGCTCGTCGAACAGGAACAGCGAGGGATCGCGCGCGATGGCGCGGCCCATGGCCACGCGCTGGCGCTGGCCGCCGGACAGCATGGCGGGCTTGCGGTCCAGCAGGTGCGTCATCTGCAGCGTCTCGGCGACGCGGTTGACGATGGTCTCCTGCTCGGCCTTCGGCACCCTGCGGATGCCCAGGCCGAAAGAGATGTTCTCGCGCACCGTCATGGTGGGATACAGCGCATAGGACTGGAACACCATGGCGATGTCGCGCTCCTTGGGCGGCACGTTGTTGACCACGCGCTCGCCGATGCGGATCTCGCCCTGCGAGATGTTTTCCAGGCCGGCGATCATGTTCAGCAAGGTGGACTTGCCGCAGCCGGAACCGCCCACCAGGATCAGGAACTGGCCGTCTTCGATATCGAGGTCGATGCCCTTGAGGATTTCGGCGCCGTTCGGATACACCTTGCGCACATTGCGGATTGATAAGCTTGCCATGAGAGTCTCCTTAACCTTTGACGGCGCCGGCGGTGAGGCCGCGCACGAAGTATTTGCCTGCGACCAGGTAGATCAGCAGTGTCGGCAGCGCGGCGATGATGGCCGCCGCCATGTTCACGTTGTATTCGGTCACGCCGGTGGAGGTATTGACCAGGTTGTTCAGCGCCACCGTCACCGGCTGCGCATCCGAGCCGCCGAACACCACGCCGAACAGGAAGTCGTTCCAGATCTGCGTGAACTGCCAGATGAAGCACACCATGAAGATGGGCAGCGACAGCGGGAAGATGATGCGGCGGTAGATCATGAAGAAGCCGGCGCCGTCGATGCGCGCGGCGTTCACCAGTTCATCCGGCACGGTCACGTAGTAGTTGCGGAAGAACAGCGTGGTGAAGGCGATGCCGTAGATGATGTGCACGACGATCAGGCCGCTGGTGGTGTTGGCCAGTTCGGCCATGCCCAGCAGGCGCGCCATCGGCAGGATCACCACCTGGAAGGGGATGAAGCAGCCCACCATCAGCGCGGTGAACACCAGGTTGTGGCCGGGGAAGCGCCAGTGGGCCAGCACGTAGCCGTTCAGCGATCCGATCAGGCTGGAGATCAGCACGGCCGGTATCGCCATCTGCACAGAGTTCCAGAAGTAGGGCGCCAGGCCTTCGCAGCGCACGCCGGTGCAGGCTTGCGACCAGGCTTTGGACCAGGCGGCCGTGGTGGGCGCGAGCGGGAAGTCGAGCAGGTTGCCCTCGCGGATCTGGTCCAGCGTTTTCACGGAGGTGGTCAGCATCACGTACAGCGGCGCGAGGTAGTACAGCGCCACCAGTACCAGCAGGGTGTAGAGCATCACGCGGCCGGCCGTGATGCGGCTGCCGTCGTGGTTCAGGTCAGCGGCCATGGCGCGCTCCTTTCGTTTCGAGATACATCAGCGGCACCAGCACGGCCAGCACGGTGGCCAGCATCATCATGGCCGAGGCGGCGCCCAGGCCCAGCTGGCCGCGCGTGAACGAGAACTGGTACATGAAGATGGCCGGCACGTCGGACGAGGTGCCGGGGCCGCCGGCGGTCAATGCCATCACCAGGTCGAAGCTCTTGATGGCGATGTGGGCCAGCACCAGCAGCACGCTGAAGAACACCGGGCGCAGCGAGGGGATGACGATGCGGCGGTAGATGGTGGGCAGGCTGGCGCCGTCGACCTGCGCGGCCTTGATGATGCTGTCGTCCACGCTGCGCAGGCCGGCCAGGAACAGCGCCATGACGAAGCCGGACGATTGCCACACGCCGGCGATGACGACGGTGTAGATGGCCATGTCGGAGTTGACCAGCCAGTCGAAGGTGAAGCTGGTGTAGCCCCAGTCGTGCAGCATTTTTTCCAGGCCCAGGCCGGGGTTCAATATCCACTTCCAGGCCGCGCCGGTGACGATGAAGGACAGCGCCATCGGATACAGGTAGATGGCGCGCAGCGCGCCTTCGTGGCGGATGCGCTGGTCCAGCAGGATGGCCATGGTCAGGCCGATGGCGAGGCAGAACAGGATGAACAGTCCGCCGAAGATGCCGAGGTTGCTGGCCGAAACCCACCAGCGCTCGATCCCGAACAGGCGTTCGTACTGGCCGAAACCGGCGTAGTCGAAATTGGGCATCATGCGCGACTCGGTCAGCGACAGCCAGGCGGTCAGGCCGATGAAGCCGTACACGAAGACCAGCGAGGCGATGATGGTGGGTGACAGCACCAGGCGAGGCAGCCAGGCGTCGGCCAGGGCGCCGAAGCGGCTGCTGGCGGGAGGTTTGGCCGAGCTGTCGTTGGCGGCGGCGGGCTTGGCAGCGGCCTTGGGCGCCGGTGCGGGCGGAACGGAATAGAGCGGTGTGGCGGACATAGTGCGGGTTCTCCAGAGCGTGAGGCAGGACCGTGTACCGTGGGGCGGCGCTTGGCGGCGCGCTGGCGGGTTA
Source organism: Pseudoduganella sp. UC29_71 (assembly GCF_042693265.1). Taxonomy (NCBI): domain Bacteria; kingdom Pseudomonadati; phylum Pseudomonadota; class Betaproteobacteria; order Burkholderiales; family Oxalobacteraceae; genus Pseudoduganella; species Pseudoduganella sp. UC29_71. Next base: position 1,148,858 of record NZ_CP170549.1, read on the forward strand.
CGCGCTTTGCGCTAACCCGCCCTACGGTGCCATCGATAGGGGGCCATCGATGGGGTGGCACCGGGTGGGGTGCCACCGGTCGCGGTGCCTCGGTGCGGCGTGTTACATGGTCTTGGCTGCCTTGGCCAGCGCTTGCGCGGCGGCTTGCGGCGTCATGTTCGAGTTCATGAACTTGGCGATGACGTCCTGGATGGCGCCGGCCTTGGCGCTGTCGACGGCCATGCCGTGCGCCAGCGACGGCACCAGCGTGTTGCTCTTGCTGGTGGCGGCCAGGTCGTCCATCGACTTGGTGGCGCAGCTGTCGAACCTGGCGCGCGAGACGCCGGCGCGGACCGGGATGGAACCCTTGTTCAGGTTGAACACTTCCTGGAACTCGGGGCTCATGACGGCATTGGCCAGGGTCAGCTGGGCTTTCTGGTCGTCCGCGCTTTTCACCTTGAACATGGCCAGCGAGTCGATGTTGAAGGTGAAGGCCTGGTCTGTGCCCGGCGCGGCCAGGCACAGGAAGTCCTTGCCCGGAACCTTGCCGGCGGCGGTGAACTCGCCCTTGGCCCAGTCGCCCATGAACTGCATACCGGCCTTGCCGTTGATGACCATGGCCGTGGCCAGGTTCCAGTCGCGGCCAGCCGCATCCTTGTCGATGTAGGTCTTGATGCGCGCCAGCGTTTCGAAGGCCTTGATCATGGTGGGGCCGGTCAGGCTGGCCTGGTCCAGCTGCACCAGGGCCTTCTTGTAGAAGTCTGCGCCGCCCACGCCCAGCACCACGGACTCGAAGACGGTGGCGTCCTGCCACGGCTGGCCACCGTGGGCAACGGCGACCAGGCCGGCTTTCTTGATCTTGTCGGCCGCGTCGAAGAACTCGGCGAAGTTGGTGGGCGCCTTGGCGCCGGCCTTGGCCAGCACGGCCGGATTCACGTACAGCCAGTTCACGCGGTGCACATTGACCGGCACCGCCACGAAGTGGCCCTTGTACTTCATCACGCCGGTGACGACCGGCGGCAGCAGCGATTCCCACTTGCCTTCGGTGGCGGCCGCGTCGATATTGGCCAGCGTGCCTTCCTGGCCCCATTCCTGGATGGACGGGCCTTTGATTTGCGCGGCGGTCGGCGCGCTGCCGGCCATCACGCGCGCCTTCAGCGCGGTCATGGCGTTCTCGCCGCCGCCGCCGGCCACGGCGAAGTCCTTCCACGCCACGCCTTTCGATTCCATGATCTTTTTCAGTTCGGCGGCCGATTTCGCTTCGCCGCCGGAGGTCCAGTAGTGCAGCACTTCGACTTGCGGCGCGGCCTGGGCGGCCGATGCGAGGGCAGCGGCTGCCACGCTGAGGACGAGGGCGCGCAGCGCCAGTGGTTTCATGTTCATTGTGTGTCTCCTTGATTATAGAAAAAAGCGCTTACCACCAGGCTTCCATGTGGATGCCGTAGGACACGCCGCTGGTGTCGCTGCCGTACACCGCGCCGGAATTGTTGAAGGCGTTGACCGCCTTGCTGGCCGCGTCGTTCCACTTGCCGTAGCTGACGAAGAAGCGCAGTTCCGGACGCGCCCAGTAGTCGCGCGCCAGGCTGATGGTCGGCGCGATGGTCAGCTTGGTCAGGCGCTGGGTGCCGGGCGTCTTGTCGGACTTGAGCTGGGTCACGCCCAGTTCGGCCTGCAGCTTGAAGTTCTCGGCAAAGGCGTACACCGGGCGGGTGCCGACGGTGGTCCAGGTGGTGGCGCCGTCCTTGTCGTTCTTGTCGCGCTGGTACAGGGCCACGAATTCCATGCTGAAGTCGCGCGTCGGCTGTATCCATACGTCGTCGAACACGCGCAAACGGGTGTAGTCCGAACCCAGCAGCGTGCTGCCCGACGGGCCGATGCGGGCGCAGCACGGGCCGTTGATGCCGGTGCCCGGGCCGACGCCGTACTGCACGCCGAAGGTGTTGCCGCCGCCGAAGACCTTGGCCTGGCGGTGGAAGACCGACAGTTGCCAGCCGTCGTGCGTGGTCTTGTCCTGGCCCTGGGCCGAGATGATGGACGCCGCGAAGTCCAGCGTGCCGTTGGGGTTGACCGGCAGGCCTTCGTAGACGATGTTCTGGCGCAGCGCGGACGGCGAGTCGATCACCTTGCCGGTGGCCGGGTCGGTGGTGTTGAAGTCGTTGTCCTTGAAGACCGCGTAGCTGATCTTGCCGGCGCCCAGCGGGTAGCCGTCGATGCCGCCGCCGGTGCCGTTCATATTGATGTACTGCATGTCCAGCATGTGGATGTCGGGACGGTAGTAGTGGCGCTTGCCGACCCAGATGATGCCGCCGTCCATGAAGGGCAGGTTCTTCGCTTCGATGTAGGCCTTGGACACGCCGAGCTTGGCGTCGCCGAAGTCGGAGCTGTTCTTGTAGGCGTCCGCCCAGAAGGTGCCGACGAAGGTGGCGCCGTTGGCGGACTTGGCCAGCTGCTGCGTGTAGCCCAGTTCCGTGAAGCTGTCGCACTCGTTGCCGAGGCGGTAGGACATGGTGATGCCGCCCAGGCCGTAGCAGGTCTGCGTGCCGCCGTGGTTGCTGGTGCCGCCGCCGGCGCGCACATAGCCGTGGAAGCCTTCGGTTTCGTGGTCGCCGGCATACGCGGCGCCGCAGGACAGGGCCAGCGCAATGGCGGCGGGCAGGGAACGGCGGATGAATCGGTTCATCATAAGGTCGGTCTCCGGTATAAGTTTGTTATGTGTTTTTGCTACCGGGACCGACAGTAGCATCGGCCGACATGTGATTCCAGCAGGCGCCGCCGCAGCACCAATGCGCTACTTAAGTAGTTGATTTATATGAAAAACATCTGTGCGAGGGCAGGCGGCGCGCTAACAAAACTTTACAAAGCCCCAGCATGCTGCGCCGCAGCGGCTGCAACATTTCGCAATAAATCCATACGCTTTCTTGCAAAATGCTGTGCATCCTTACCATCGTTTCAAGAATGCTTTGGGTTATAGTCTGTGCACACAAAATGCCATCACAGAATGGCTGGAAAAAATGACGGAGACCACTCGCTACAAGCTGTGTTTTGCTGCATGCCTGCTATTGAGCGTGGCAGGCTTTGCCGCGTCCGCCGGCGCGCGCGCCGAATCCCTGCAAGTGCTGCATTGGTGGAAGTCGGCCAGCGAACGCAAGGCCGTGGACCTGATCGCCGCGCGCCTCGCATCGGAGGCCGATATAGGCTGGCGCGACAGCATGATCCCCAGTGGCTCGGGCGCCGGCGCCGGCATCGTGCTGCGCAGCCGCATGCTGGCCAAGGACGCGCCGGAAGTGGCGCAGGTGAACGGCATCGTGATCCGCGACTGGGCCAGGCTGGACCTGTTGCTGGACCTGGATGCGGTGGCCGCCGCCGGCAAATGGGACAAGCAGCTGTTGCCCACCGTGGCCGAAGCCATCAAGTCCGACGGCCACGTGTACGCGGCGCCGGTCGGCATCCACCGCATGAACACCATGTTCTACAACCGCAAGCTGCTGGCGCGCGTGAACCTGGCCGTGCCCGAGAACTGGCCGCAGTTCGAACACGCGGCCGCGAAGCTGCACCAGGCGGGCATCGTGCCGCTGGCGCAAAGCAGCGAGCCGTGGCAGGTGACGACGCTGTTCGAGGCGCTGGTGCTGTCCGAAGGCGCCGAGTTCCACCGCGACCTGTTCCAGCGCCGCAGCGCCGCCGCCTATATGGACCCGCGCCTGGCCACGGCCCTGCAGCGGCTGCGCAGCATGAAGAAGTGGATGGGCACTCCTATCCAGGAGCGCAGCTGGGACGAGGGCGTGCGCGAGCTGGCCGAAGGGCGCGCCGCCTTCATGGTGATGGGTGACTGGGCCAAGGGTGAGCTGGTGTCGCGCGGGCTGACGGTGGAGGAGGGCTTCGGCTGCGCCGCCGTGCCGGGCACGGCCAGCTACCACCTGTACAACATCGACACGCTGGGCATGCTGGCCACGCGCGAATCGCACCGCCCGGCGCAGGAGAAGCTGGCCGCGCTGATCATGTCGCCCGCGCTGCAGAACGACTACAACCAGATCAAGGGTTCCATCCCGGTGCTGCGCAATCCCGTGCTGTCGAAGATGGACAGCTGCGCGCGCGCCTCGTGGAAGCTGTTCAACAGCGGCCCGGACGCGCTGGTGCCCAGCCTGGTGCACCGCATGGCCACCGAGGAGATCGTGCGCGACGCCATCGTGGCGGAGGTGCACCGCTACTTCCTGGACGATAATGTGAGTGTGGCCGACACCCAGCGCCGGCTGGGCACCATCGCCCGCACGTTTACCAAGACAAGATAATCATCATGCGCAAGATCCTGATCGTTGACGACGACCAAAAAACCCGTACCCTGCTGAAGACCTACCTGGAGAAGAACCAGTACGACGTCGGCCTGGCGCACGACGGCCAGACCTTCCTGGCCGAGTTCAACCGCTATGCCGACGAGCTGTCGCTGGTGATCCTGGACGTGATGCTGCCCGACACGGACGGCTTCGCGCTGTGCAAGGCGGTGCGCAGCCGTTCCAACGTGCCCATCATCATGCTCACCGCCAGTTCGGACGAAACCGACCGCGTGGTGGGGCTGGAGCTGGGCGCGGACGATTACGTGTCCAAGCCCTACAGCCCGCGCGAGCTGCTGGCGCGCATCAAGGCCATCCACCGACGCACCGGCATGGGCAACGAGTCGGCGCCGCGCTATTACCGCTTCGTCGGCTTCACGCTGGACACGGTGGCGCGCACCGTCACCGACGCGGCGGGCGAGATCGTGCCGCTGACGGGGCTGGACTTCCAGCTGCTGAAATACTTCGTCGAGCACGCGGGCGACATCCTGGACCGCAGCGCGCTGTGCGAAGGCACGCGCGGGCGCGATTCCGGGCCGCTGGACCGCTTCCTGGACGTGCAGATCAGCCGCCTGCGCCTGCGCCTGAACGACGGCGGACGCAATCCGCTGCTGATCAAGACCGTGCGCGGCGCCGGCTATGTGTTCTCGGCCGACGTCACCGCGTCCAATGCGTAAGGCCGGTGCGGGCGGCGCGGGTGTTTCCGCGCGCTGGCTGCCGCGCATCTTGCCGCGCCTCCTGCCGCAATCTCTGCTCGGGCGGCTGACGCTTGTCATGGTGATCGGCGTGCTGCTCACCCAGCTGGTGGGCAACATCATCTGGGCCGCGCAGCGCCGTGCCGAAGCGCTCAGCGAGACCACCACCGCCGCGCAGCATCTGGCGCACAGCGCCGCCAGCGCGGTGCGCTTCTTTCTCAGCCTGCCGCCGATTACCGGCCCCTCATCATCCAGCAATTCCGCGAAATGGGCGGCACGCGCTTCCTGGTCAACATCAACCGGGCGCCGGTGCAGGTGCGCGCCATCGCCGGCCAGGAGCTGGCCGACGCCGCGCTCAGGCAGGTGCGCGCCACGCTGAAGGAAGACCTGCCGAACATGGCCGACGTGCGGCTGGCTTTTGCCTGGCCGGAGAAGCTGCCGGTGGGCGACAACGGCGCCACCATCGCCGACCTGCCGGACACCTGGGTGCAGCACATCATGCTCACCAAGCCGGCGCCGGTGCTGCTGATCCAGGTCGAGATGGACCCGGGCCACTGGCTCTACCTGGCCACGCTGATGCCCAACCCCTATTTCCTCGAAACCGGCAACCCGCTGACGCGCGACCGGCTGCTGCTGCAGGCGCTGTCGCTGGCGGCGGTGCTGCTGCTGTCCATCATGGTGGTGCGCTGGATCACGCGGCCGCTGGCGGCGCTGTCGGAGGCCGCCACGGCGTTCGGCAAGGGGGAGAACGCGCCGGCCTTGCCGGAGACCGGCAGCCGCGAATTTGTCAACACGGCGCGCGCCTTCGAGGCCATGCGCCAGCGCATCCAGCGCTACATCGAGGACCGCGAGCGGCTGTTCGTCTCCATCTCGCACGACCTGCGCACGCCCATCATGCGCCTCAAGCTGCGCACCGAGCTGCTGGACGACGAGGACATGCAAAGCGAGTTCCACGACGACCTCGATGAGCTGGACATGATGGTGAAGGGCGCGCTGCAAACCGTGAAGGACAGCGACATCCACGAGAACCCCACCGAGGTGCGGCTGGACGCGCTGCTGGGGCGCATGGTGCGCGATGCGCAGCTGGCGGGGCACGCGGTGTCGTTCACCGCGTCGGGCCTGAGCGTGGCGGCCAAGCCGCTGGCGCTCAAGCGCGCCATCGGCAACCTGCTGAACAATGCGCTGCACTACGGGCGGCAAGTGGAGCTGGCGGTGCGCGAGCACGCCGGCAATATCGAGATCGAAGTGCGCGACCATGGCCCCGGCGTGCCGGACGAGGCGCTGCCCGGCCTGTTCGAGCCCTATGTGCGCCTGGAGCATGGCCGCAACCAGAACAACAGCGGCATGGGGCTGGGCCTGGGCATTGCGCGTGGTATCGTGCAGGCGCACGGCGGCGAGCTGCTGCTGGCCAACGCGCCCGGCGGCGGCTTCTGCGCCACCATCGTGCTGCCGGGTGGCGCCTTCGTCCCGCTTTGACAGGCTGCCAGAAAGCTGACAGAAAGACTGACAGAAAGGCTGACATGAGCAAATCGCTGCGGTTGTCCGAGAAATGGTTCCAGCGCGGCCTGTGGCTGGTGGCGCTGGCGTTCGCCTGGTTCCTGATCGGCCTGGGCGGCAAGATTGTCGGCAACCTGGGCGGCGTGGAGGACACGCTCACCGTCGAGCAGTTCATGCAGCAGCCGCGCGCCGGGCAGCTCAAGGCCGCGCTGGCGCAGCAGCAGCGCCGCCAGGCCGACGCCAACGCCGCGCTGCAGCAGGCGCGCCAGAAGCACCAGGTGGCGGTGGCCAACAGCCACTCGGCGCGCGAGACCTTCGACAACTGGCTGGCCACGCGCAGCGTCACGGCGCGCTCCGAGCAGGACCCCGAAGTGATCAAGCGTACCCGCGAGCTGGACGCGCTGGCCGCCGCCGAGCGGCAGGCGCTGGCGCTGGTGGAGGCGCAGGAGCAGGCTGACCTGGACGCCAGCCAGGCCAGGGACCAGGCGCAGGAACAATGGAACGCGCTGGAAGAGGCCGCGCGCGTGCCCTACGGCGACGCGCTGCGGGCGCGCGAGCTGCGCGTGTTCGGCTACCGTTTGCTGCTCACGCTGCCGCTGCTGCTGGCGGCGGGCTGGCTGTTCAAGACCCGGCGCAAGGGCAAGTACTGGCCCTTCGTGTGGGGTTTCGTCTTCTTCGCCGGCTTCGCCTTTTTCGTCGAGCTGGTGCCGTATCTGCCGAGCTACGGCGGCTACGTGCGCTACCTCGTCGGCATCGCGCTGACGGTGCTGATCGGCCGCCAGGCCATCGTCTCGCTGCAGCGCTACCTGGAGCGGCAGAAGGCCGCCGAAGCCATGCCCGACCGGCAGCGCCGGGAAACCCTGCAATACGACGTGGCGCTGGCGCGGCTGGCCAAGAGCGTGTGTCCCGGCTGCGAGCGCAAGGTGGACCTGAAAGACCCGGCGATCGACTTCTGCCCGCACTGCGGCATCGGGCTGTACGACCACTGCGGCAGCTGCAGCACCCGCAAGAACGCCTTCAGCCGCTTTTGCCACGCCTGCGGCACCCCCGCCCAAGCCGCCCCGCAGTAAGCAAATCCGCCTCGAATATGTAATCTGGTCCGCGTTTTTTGCAGTTCGTCGCAAATCCGGCCGGGACGGGGAGGGCTTGGGTATAGTGTTGGAATACCGATAATGTAGGGCGATACGCCCGCTCGAGGATTCCAGACATGACCATTTCCGCATCCATGATGTTCCGCTTCGGCCTGCTGCTGGCCGCCTTCGGCTTCGCGCTGCCGGCCGCCCGCGCCGCCGACGAGACCGTTACCGAGACCCGCGCCATCGACGCGCGCGTGGTGCGGGTCAAGCTGGATGGCGTGATCGACCTCAAGTTGCGACGAGGCGATACGCCCTCGCTCACCGTCATCGCCGACAAGCGCTATATCGGCAAGATCACCACCGCCCAGTCGGGCGACACGCTGCACCTGGATTCGGAGGTGCATGGGTTCAAGCTCAACCGCAGCACGCTGCGCGCCGAACTGGTGCTGCCCAACCTGCGTCAGGTGGTGTCGGACGGCGTCGGCACCACCGAGGTGACCGGCTTCAGCGGCGACGACATCGAGCTGACGCTGGAGGGGGCCGGCAGCATGAAGGTGGTCTGTGACTACCGCACCATGCGGGTCAACCTGGGCGGCGTGGGCAGCATGCACGTGTGGGCCAGCGAGAACGACAGCGTGGAGCTGGACTTGCAGGGCGCCGGCTACGTCACCATAGGCGGGCGCAGCAAGATGCTGAAGGCCACGCTGGGCGGGCTGGGAGGCCTGAACGCGCAGCAGTTCCAGGCCGACAGCGTCAGCCTGGAGTTGAGCGGCTTGGGCAACGCCACCGTGACCGCGCGCGACAACGCGACACTGAACCTCAGTGGGTTGGGGTCGGTCACAGTCTATGGCAAGCCGGCCAACCGCAACGTCAGTGTCGACGGCCTGGGCAAGGTCAGCTGGAAGTAGGCCGCACGGCCAAAGCATAAATGGTGCCGCGCGGGAGCGCGGTAATAAGAGACACAAGTACCCATTTCTTGAGCAACATGAAAAAACTATTACAAATAATGATCGCGATCGGTTTCGCGCTGGGCGTGCAGCACGCCGCGCGGGCCGGCTTCGCCGAAGGGGCCACGGCCTACAACAACCGGAACTACAGCCTGGCATACAAGGAAATCGAGCCGCTGGCGCGCGCCGGCAATACCGATGCCGAGCATCTGCTGGGGCTGATGTACTACATGGGCCGCGGCGTGCCGCAGGACTACAAGCAGGCGCTGAACTGGCACCGCAAGGCGGCCATGAAGGGCAAGGCCGACGCGCAGTATGTGGTGGGGGCCATGTATTACACCGGCAACGCGGTGATCCAGGACCATAAGCAGGCCGTGATCTGGTTCCGCAAGGCGGCCGAGCAGGGCCACGCGGACGCGCAGCAGACGCTGGGGCTGATGTACCGCTATCACATCGGCGGCATGCCGCAGGATAACGTGCTGGCCTATATGCTGTGGAACCTGGCCGCCGCCAACGGTTCGGCCAACGCTGCCGAGCAGCGCGCCGCCGTGGTCAAGAAGATGACGCCGGAGCAGATCGAGGAGGGGCAGGCGCTGTCGGCCGCGTGGAAGGTGGGTACGCCGCTGCCGAAGCAGTCGCGTACGGGCGGCGGCTGAGGTGGCGGGTTACGTGCTGCGCACTAACCCGCCCTACGCACTTGGTCACGTAGGGCGGGTTAGCGCAGCGTAACCCGCCAAGGTACAATCGCCCTTTCACTATGAGAGGGCAGCCATGCGTGCGATAGAAATTACCCAGCCCGGCCCGGCCGACGTGCTGCGCCTGTGCGAGCGTCCCGTTCCCGGATTCAAGGCTGGCGAAGTGCTGATCAAGGTGCACGCGGCCGGCATCAACCGGCCGGACGTGTTCCAGCGCCTGGGCAGCTACGCGCCGCCGCCGGGCGCGTCCGATTTGCCGGGCCTGGAAGTGGCCGGCGAAATCGTCGACGGCGACCTGGCCGGCAGCCGCTTCAGCAAGGGCGACCTGGTGTGCGCGCTGGCGCAGGGCGGCGGCTACGCCGAATACTGCGCCGCGCCGGTGGAGCAGTGCCTGCCGGTGCCCAAGGGCTGGTCCATGCTGGAGGCGGCCTCGCTGCCGGAAACCTTCTTCACCGTGTGGAGCAATGTGTTCGACCGCGCCCACCTGATGCAGGGCGAGTCCCTGCTGGTGCAGGGCGGCACTTCCGGCATCGGCGTGACGGCCATCCAGCTGGCGGCCGCCATGGGCCACCGCGTGTTCGCCACCGCCGGCAGCGACGACAAGGCGCGCATCTGCGAGCAATTGGGCGCCGAGCGCGGCATCAACTATAAAACCGAGGACTTCGCCGCCGTGGTCAAGGAACTGACCGGCGGCAAGGGCGTGGACGTGATCCTGGACATGGTGGGGGGCGACTACCTGCCGCGCGAGATCAACTGCCTGGCCGACGACGGCCGCATCGCGGTCATCGCGCTGCTGGGCGGCGCCAAGGCCACGCTGGACCTGGGCCAGGTGCTGCGCCGCCGCCTCACCGTCACCGGTTCCACCTTGCGCCCGCGTTCCGTGGCCTTCAAGGCGCGCATTGCGGCCCAGCTGCGCGCGCGCGTCTGGCCGCTGCTCGAATCGGGCGCCATCAAGCCCGTGATCCACCAGGTATTTCCGCTGGAGCAGGCCGCCGCCGCGCACGCGCTGATGGAAAGCAGCACCCACGTCGGCAAAATCATGCTGGAAATATAGCCGGATTAACAACGCTGTGGCGGCGCTGGTTTGACCCCGGTTTGCGGCTCGCGTTAAAATAGCGGGTTATTGAATTTTAGGCTACTATGCGACGCAAACTCGTCATCGGAAATTGGAAAATGAACGGCAGCCGCGACCGCAACGCTGCGCTGTTGTCCGGCATTACGGCTGGCGTTGCGGCTGAACCCGCAGCCAGGCAGGCGGATTGCGCCGTGTGCGCGCCCGCGCCTTACCTGGCACAATGCCAGGCTGCGCTGACGGGTTCGCCGGTCGCATGGGGCGCGCAGGATGTCTCGGCCTATGCCGCAGGCGCCTACACCGGCGAGGTGGCGGCGTCCATGCTGGCCGACTTCGCTTGCCGCTATGTCATCGTGGGCCATTCGGAGCGCCGCGCCTACCATCACGAGAGCAATGAGCTGGTCGCGCAGAAGGCGCTGGCCGCGCTGACCGCCGGCCTGACGCCGGTGGTGTGCGTGGGCGAAACGCTGACCGAGCGCGAAGCAGGGCGCACCGCCGTGGTGGTGTGCGCGCAGCTGCAGGCGGTGCTGGATGTGCTGGAAACGGCCGCCGTGGGCAAGATCGTGCTGGCGTACGAGCCGGTCTGGGCCATCGGCACCGGCAAGACGGCCACGCCGGCCATGGCGCAGGAAGTGCACGCGCAGCTGCGCCAGCAGGTCGCCACGCGCGACGCAGCGGTGGCGGCCGGCATGCAGATCCTGTACGGCGGCAGCATGAAGCCGGACAACGCGAAAGAATTGCTGGCCCAGCCCGATATCGACGGCGGCCTGATCGGCGGTGCGGCACTGAAGGCGGCGGATTTCCTCGCCATCGTGCACGCGGCCGGGTAGTGGCAGTACGGATTTAACTGAAATACCTTCAACTGGAAATGGAATAGCATGAACACTTTGCACAACCTCATCATCGTCGTACAGGTTCTGTCGGCGCTGGCCATCATCGGCCTGGTGCTGCTGCAGCACGGCAAGGGCGCCGACATGGGCGCGGCTTTTGGCTCCGGCGCCTCGGGCAGCCTGTTCGGCGCCAGCGGCTCGTCCAACTTCATGTCCAAGTCGACTGCCGTGGCCGCCGCGATCTTCTTCGCCGCCACCCTGGCGCTGTCGTCCATGGCCAGCAACCGCAGCATCAGCACCGGCGGCGGCGTGATGGACAAGATCACCGCGCCGGCGCCGACCAAGGGCGCCGCGGCGATTCCTGCCGCGGCACCGGCTGCGCCGAGCGCCGCTGAAGCGGCCGCGGCCGCAGGCGTGCCTGCGCCGGCCGCACCTGCTGCCTCGGCTCCGGCCGCACCGGCCGCTTCGGCACCGGCTGCGCCTGCGCCAGCGCCGCAAAAGTAATACCTGATATTCCCGGGGCGAGGATGCCCCGGATACTCTAGGGATTCAGTCAAGCTTTACCGTTTTCTTCTTGTTTTGCCGCAATACGCATTAACAAAGCAGTGAAATCACTGTAGAATAACGGGCTTAACGCCGACGTGGTGAAATTGGTAGACACGCTATCTTGAGGGGGTAGTGGCGAAAGCTGTACGAGTTCGAGTCTCGTCGTCGGCACCAAAGAAATAAAGAAAGCCAGCAGGTGCGTCTGGGCAGGGGAGTAAAACCCTCCGCCCGGGCCTAAGCTGGTTTTTTTACGAGGATGTGTCGTTTGATCCTGGTCTCAATGTTGATTGGGGTCGAGCGTTAAATGTACCGCAGGGTAGCGCGGTGCCTTCCTAACCGATCGTTCAACATTAAGCTCATCAATGAACCTCGAAAATTACTTCCCCGTTCTCTTATTCCTGCTCGTCGGCGTCGGTGTCGGCGTAGTTCCCCAGGTGCTCGGCCGTCTGCTCGGCCCACACAAGCCTGACGCGGCCAAATTGTCCCCCTACGAGTGCGGTTTCGAAGCCTTCGAAGACGCGCGCATGAAATTCGACGTACGATACTACCTCGTCGCAATTCTCTTTATTTTGTTCGATCTGGAAACGGCATTCTTCTTCCCATGGGGCGTCTCGATGCGCGAACTGGGCTGGCAGGGTTTCATTACGATGATGGTGTTCATCGCCGAATTCGTGGTCGGTTTTTGGTATATCTGGAAGAAAGGTGCCCTTGATTGGGAATAAGCCATGGCTATTGAAGGCGTATTAAACGAAGGTTTCATCACCACCACAGCCGACAAGCTGATCAACTGGGCGCGCACCGGGTCGATGTTCCCGATGACGTTCGGCCTGGCCTGCTGCGCGGTTGAAATGATGCACGTGGGCGCTGCCCGTTATGACCTGGACCGCTTCGGCATCGTGTTCCGTCCGTCGCCGCGCCAGTCCGACGTGATGATCGTGGCCGGCACGCTGTGCAACAAGATGGCGCCGGCACTGCGCAAGGTCTACGACCAGATGTCCGAGCCGCGCTGGGTCATCTCGATGGGCTCCTGCGCCAACGGCGGCGGCTACTATCACTATTCCTACTCCGTGGTGCGCGGTTGCGACCGCATCGTACCGGTGGACGTGTACGTGCCGGGCTGTCCGCCTACGGCCGAAGCGCTGCTGTACGGCATCCTGCAGTTGCAGAACAAGATCAAGCGTACCAACACGATCGCACGCTAAACGGGGCGCTTCAGAACTATGAGTACACAATTGGAAGTCTTGCAAAACGCCCTGGCTACGGCTTTGGGCGATCGCGTTACTACGGTAGTAGCGCTGGGTGAAATCACCGTGACCGTGAAAGCGGCCGATTACTACGCCGTCATGCAGACCCTGCGCGACGACGCGACGCTGCATTTCGAGCAGCTGATCGACCTGTGCGGCGTCGACTATTCGACCTATGGCGAAGGCACGTGGGACGGCCTGCGTTTCGCGGTCGTGTCGCACCTGCTGTCGGTCAAGCACAACTGGCGCGTGCGCGTGCGCGTGTTCGCGCCCGACGACGACATGCCGGTGGTGGCGTCCGTGATGCCGATCTGGCGTGCCGTGAACTGGTACGAGCGCGAAGCGTTCGACCTGCTGGGCATCCTGTTCGAAGGCCACAACGACCTGCGCCGCATCCTGACCGACTACGGCTTCGTGGGCCATCCGTTCCGCAAGGATTTCCCGGTCTCCGGCTATGTGGAAATGCGCTACGACGAAGCACAGAAGCGCGTGATCTACCAGCCTGTGACGATCGAGCCGCGCGAAAACGTGCCGCGCGTGATCCGCGAAGAAAACTACGGGATGAAATAATGGCTGAGATTAAGAATTACACCCTGAACTTTGGTCCGCAGCACCCGGCAGCGCACGGCGTGTTGCGCCTGGTGCTGGAGCTGGACGGCGAAGTGATCCAGCGCGCCGACCCGCATATCGGCCTGCTGCACCGCGGCACCGAGAAGCTGGCCGAGCAGAAGACCTACCTGCAGTCCGTGCCTTATATGGACCGCCTCGACTACGTGTCGATGATGTGCAACGAGCACGCTTACGTGATGGCGATCGAGAAGCTGCTGGGCGTGGAAGTGCCGCTGCGCGCGCAATACATCCGCGTCATGTTCGACGAGATGACGCGCCTGCTGAACCACCTGATGTGGCTGGGCGCGCACGCGCTGGACGTGGGCGCCATGGGTCCCTTCCTGTACGCCTTCCGCGACCGCGAAGACCTGTTCGACTGCTACGAAGCGGTATCGGGCGCGCGCATGCACGCGGCCTACTACCGTCCGGGCGGCGTGTACCGCGACCTGCCGGACGCCATGCCGCAGCACAAGGCTTCGCCGATCAAGTCGGCCAAGACCATCAAGGAACTGAACGACAACCGCCAGGGTTCGCTGCTCGACTTCATCGAAGACTTCACGCGCCGCTTCCCGACCTATGTCGACGAATACGAAACGCTGCTGACCGACAACCGTATCTGGAAACAGCGTACCGTGGGCATCGGCGTGGTCACGCCGGAAGACGCGCTGGCCATGGGCTTCACCGGCGCCATGCTGCGCGGCTCGGGCATCGAGTGGGACCTGCGCAAGCAGCAGCCGTACGAAGTGTACGACCTGATGGACTTCGACATCCCGGTGGGCACCAACGGCGACTGCTACGACCGCTACCTGGTGCGCGTGGAAGAGATGCGCCAGTCCAACCGCATCATCAAGCAGTGCGTGGAATGGCTGCGCAACAATCCGGGTCCGGTCATGTCCAGCAACCGCAAGGTGGCGCCGCCGTCGCGCGTGGACATGAAGACCAATATGGAATCGCTGATCCACCACTTCAAGCTGTTTACCGAAGGCTTCCATGTGCCGCCGGGCGAAGCATACGCTGCGGTGGAGCATCCGAAAGGCGAGTTCGGCATCTACCTGCTATCGGACGGCGCCAATAAACCATACCGCATGAAGCTGCGCGCGCCAGACTACGCCCACCTGCAGTCGCTGGACGAAATGGCGCGTGGCCACATGATTGCCGATGCCGTGACCATCATTGGTACACAGGACATCGTGTTCGGCAGTATTGACCGCTAAGTCCGAGAGGCGAAGAGAATGTTGTTATCAGAGCAGTGCTATAAAAAAATCGACCGCGAGCTGGCCAAGTATCCGGACGACCAGCGCCAGTCCGCCGTGATGGCCGCGCTGGCCCACGCCCAGGTTGAACTGGGCTGGGTCTCCACCGAAGTGATGCAGGAACTGGCCGACTACATCCGCATGCCGGCCATCGCCGTGCAGGAAGTGGCCACTTTCTACAATATGTACAACACCAAGCCGGTCGGCAAGCACAAGATCACCGTGTGCACCAACCTGCCGTGCGCCCTGTCGGGCGGCGAGCGCGCTGCGCACCACCTGAAGCAGAAGCTGGGCATCGATTACCGCGACACCACCGCCGACGGCGAATTCACGCTGATGGAAGGCGAATGTATGGGCGCCTGCGGCGACGCCCCGGTGCTGCTGGTAAACAACCACCGCATGTGCTCCTTCATGTCGAACGACAAGATCGATGCGCTCGTGGTTGAACTGAAGGAAGCTAACAAATGACCAGTCTGCACGACCGTCACATCAAGCCGCTGATCCTGAAGGATCTGAACGGCGACAACTGGCACCTGGCCGACTACGTCAAGCGTGGCGGCTACTCGGCCCTGCGCCGCATCCTGGAAGAGAAGATCGCGCCGGAAGCCATCATCGCCGACCTGAAGACCTCGGGCCTGCGCGGCCGCGGCGGCGCCGGTTTCCCGACCGGCCTGAAGTGGAGCTTCATGCCGCGCCAGTTCCCGGGCCAGAAGTACCTCGTCTGCAATACAGACGAAGGCGAACCGGGCACGTTCAAGGACCGCGACATCATGCGCTACAACCCGCATGCACTGATCGAGGGCATGGCCATCGGCGCCTACGCCATGGGCATCACGGTGGGCTACAACTACATCCACGGCGAAATCTTCGCCGAGTACCTGCGCTTTGAAGAAGCGCTGGAAGAGGCGCGCGCCGCCGGCTTCCTGGGCGACAAGATCATGGGTAGCGAGTTCAGCTTCCAGCTGCACGCGCACCACGGCTACGGCGCCTACATCTGCGGCGAGGAAACCGCGCTGCTCGAATCGCTGGAAGGCAAGAAAGGCCAGCCGCGCTTCAAGCCGCCGTTCCCGGCGTCGTTCGGCCTGTACGGCAAGCCGACCACCATCAACAACACGGAAACCTTCGCTGCCGTTCCCTTCATCCTGAACATGGGTGCGGAGAACTACCTGGCGCTGGGCAAGCCGAACAACGGCGGCACCAAGATCTTCTCGATCTCGGGCGACGTCGAGCGTCCGGGCAACTACGAAGTCCCGCTGGGCACGCCGTTCTCGACCTTCCTGGAGCTGGCCGGCGGCATGCGCGGCGGCAAGAAGATCAAGGCCGTCATTCCCGGCGGTTCGTCGGCGCCCGTAGTGCGCGGCGACCTGATGATGCAGACCGACCTGGACTATGACTCGATCGCCAAGGCCGGCTCCATGCTCGGTTCGGGCGCCATCATCGTCATGGACGAGACGCGCTGCATGGTCAAGGCGCTGGAACGGCTGGCCTACTTCTACTTCGAAGAATCGTGCGGCCAGTGCACCCCCTGCCGCGAAGGCACGGGCTGGATGTACCGCGTGGTCCACCGCATCGAGCACGGCCAGGGCCGTCCGGAAGATCTGGATCTGCTGAACTCGGTCGCCGACAACATCCAGGGCCGCACCATTTGCGCCCTGGGCGATGCCGCCGCGATGCCGGTACGCGCCTTCGTCAAGCAATTCCGCGAAGAATTTGAATATCACGTCGAGCACAAGCATTGCTTGGTGCCCGCTTACCTCTAAGCTGCGTAACGATCACCATGGTTGAAATCGAAATAGACGGCAAGAAAGTCGAAGTCCCTGCTGGTAGCATGGTGATGGACGCTGCCAACAAATTGGGAACCTACATCCCGCACTTCTGCTATCACAAGAAATTGTCGATCGCAGCGAACTGCCGCATGTGCCTGGTCGAAGTGGAAAAGGCGCCCAAGCCTTTGCCCGCTTGCGCCACGCCCGTGTCCGCCGGCATGATCGTGCGCTCGCACAGCGAAAAAGCGGTGCAGGCGCAAAAGTCCGTGATGGAATTCCTGCTGATTAACCACCCGCTGGACTGCCCGATCTGCGATCAGGGCGGCGAATGCCAGCTGCAGGACTTGGCCGTGGGCTACGGCAAGGGCGAGTCGCGCTACGCGGAGGAAAAGCGCGTGGTCGTGCCG
The DNA here is from genome assembly GCF_042693265.1 of Pseudoduganella sp. UC29_71. Classification (NCBI taxonomy): domain Bacteria; kingdom Pseudomonadati; phylum Pseudomonadota; class Betaproteobacteria; order Burkholderiales; family Oxalobacteraceae; genus Pseudoduganella; species Pseudoduganella sp. UC29_71. The sequence goes on from NZ_CP170549.1 coordinate 1,165,799, forward strand.
AAGCAGGCCGGCCCGCTGGTGTCCATGCAGGAAATGGCGCGCTGCATCCAGTGCACCCGCTGCGTGCGTTTCGGCCAGGAAGTGGCCGGCGTGATGGAGCTGGGCATGGTCGGCCGCGGCGAGCACTCCGAGATCACCACCTTCGTCGGCGAAGCGGTCAGCTCCGAAATGTCGGGCAATATGATCGACCTGTGCCCGGTGGGCGCGCTGACGTCCAAGCCGTTCCGCTACAGCGCCCGTACCTGGGAACTGTCGCGCCGCAAATCGGTGTCCCCGCACGACTCGCTGGGCGCCAACCTGATCGTCCAGGTCAAGGGCGGCAAGGTCATGCGCGTGCTGCCGCTGGAAAACGACGCGGTCAACGAATGCTGGATCTCCGACAAGGACCGCTTCTCCTACGAGGCGCTGGACAGCGCCGAGCGCCTGACCCAGCCGATGCTGAAGCAGGGCGGCGAGTGGAAGGAAGTGGACTGGCAGACCGCGCTGGAATACGTGGCGCACGGCCTGAAGAACATCAAGCATGAACACGGCGCCGACGCGATCGCTTCCTACGCGACCCCGCACTCGACCACCGAAGAACTGCACCTGCTGCAAAAGCTGACCCGCGCGCTCGGTTCCGAGCACGTGGACTTCCGCCTGCGCCAGAGCGATTTCGCGCTGGACGGCGAAGTGACGCCATGGCTGGGCATGCCGATTGCCGACGTGACCGGCCTGCAGCGCGTGTTCGTCGTCGGCTCCTTCCTGCGCAAGGACCATCCGCTGCTGGCGACCCGCATCCGCGCCGCCGTCAAGTCGGGCGCCAAGCTGTCGGTGCTGAACGCGACCGCCGACGACAGCCTGATCACCGTGGCCAACCACATCACCGCCGCGCCGTCCGACTGGCTGGCCGCGCTGTCCGAAGTGGTGGCCGCTGTTGCCGCCGCCAAGGAAGTGGCTGCGCCGGCCGGCTTCGAAGGCATCAACGCTTCCGACGCCGCCAAGGGCATCGCCGCTTCGCTGCTGTCGGGCGAGCGCAAGGCTGTCTTCCTGGGCAACGCCGCCGCCGCGCATCCGCAAGCGTCCGCGCTGCACGCCGCCGCGCAGTGGATCGCCGAGCAGACCGGCGCCAAGCTGGGCTACCTGGTGGACGCCGCCAACACCGTGGGCGGCTACCTGGCCAAGGCCACCGCGAAGAACGCCGCGCCGGCCTTCTCCGCGCCGAAGAAAGCCTACGTGCTGCTGAACGCGGAACCGGAGCTGGACGCGGCCAACCCGCAAGCGGCCGCCGCCGCGCTGAAGCAAGCCGAAATGGTGGTGGTCATGTCCGCCTTCAAGCACGGCATGGACTACGCCGACGTGCTGCTGCCGATCGCGCCGTTCAGCGAAACCTCGGGCACCTTCGTCAACGCCGAAGGCCGCGCACAGAGCTTCAACGGCACCGTCAAGCCGCTGGCTGAAGCGCGTCCGGCCTGGAAAGTGCTGCGCGTGCTGGGCAATGTGCTGGGCCTGTCCGGTTTCGACTACGACACCTCGGAAGCGATCCGCGACGAGCTGTTCGGCAAGGGCGTGACCGACCTGTCGGCCAAGCTGAACAACGTGTCGAAGAAGGCCGTGGCCTCGGCCACCTTCGGTATCGCCGGCGCGCTCGAGCGCCTGGCCGACGTGCCTATCCACTTCGCCGACGCCATCGCACGCCGCTCCGGCCCGCTGCTGGCCACCATCGACGGCGCCGCCCCCGTGGCGCGCATCCCGGTGGCGACCGCCGCCGCGCTGGGCATCAAGTCCGGCGACAAGGTCAGTGTGACCCAGGGCAGCGGTTCGGCCGTGCTGGAAGCCGTGATCGACGCAGGCCTGGCGGCCAATGTGATCCGCGTGCCTGCCGCACACGAGTCGACCGCCAAGCTGGGCGCCATGTTCGGCGCCATCACCGTAGCCAAAGCAGGGGAGGCCAAGTAATGGCGCTGGAATTCGTCAACACCATCACCACCAACGGCTCGGCCCTGCTCGGCCCGCAAGTGTGGTTCTTCGTCTGGACCATGATCAAGCTGCTGTGCGTGCTGCTGCCGCTGATGGGCCTGGTCGCCTACGCCACCCTGTGGGAGCGCAAGCTGATCGGCTGGATCCAGATCCGTATCGGTCCTAACCGTGTCGGCCCGGCCGGCCTGCTGCAGCCGATCGCCGACGCGCTGAAACTGCTGCTCAAGGAAATCGTGATCCCGACCAAGGCCGCCAAGGGCTTGTTCGTGATCGGTCCCGTGATGACCATCATGCCGGCGCTGGCCGCCTGGTCGGTGGTGCCCTTCGGTCCGGAAGCCGTGCTGGCCAACGTGAACGCCGGCCTGCTGCTGCTGATGGCCGTGACCTCGATGGAAGTGTACGGCGTGATCATCGCCGGCTGGGCATCGAACTCGAAGTTCTCCTTCCTGGGCGCGATGCGCGCCTCGGCGCAGATGATCTCCTACGAAATCCCGATGGGCTTCGTGCTGGTGGTGATCCTGATGGTGTCCGGTTCGCTGAACTTCATCGACATCGTGGGCATGCAGGGCAGGGGCCAGATGGTCGACGCCGGCCTGAACTTCCTGTCCTGGAACTGGCTGCCGCTGCTGCCGCTGTTCGTGATCTACCTGACCTCCGGCCTGGCCGAGACCAACCGCCACCCGTTCGACGTGGTGGAAGGCGAGTCGGAAATCGTGGCCGGCCACATGGTGGAATACTCGGGCATGTCGTACGCCATGTTCATGCTGGCCGAATACGCCAACATGATCCTGGTCGGCGTGCTGGCATCGATCATGTTCCTGGGCGGCTGGGCTGCACCGTTCAAGTTCCTGGAATTCGGCGGCGGTTTCGGCGGCTTCTTCTGGCTGTTCGTGAAGACCTTCGCCATCGTGTCGATCTTCATCTGGGTGCGCGGTACTTTCCCACGCTACCGCTATGACCAGATCATGCGCCTGGGCTGGAAAGTGTTCATCCCTCTGACCCTGGTCTGGCTGGTGCTGGTTGCCGGCGTGATGCAGACGTCCTGGAATATTTGGAAGTAAGGAAGCAACATGGAAAAAGTTAAAGACTTCTTCGGCAGCCTGATGCTGTCGGAACTGATCAAAGGCATGGCCCTGACGGGCAAGTACATGTTCGCGCGCAAGATCACGGTGCAGTACCCGGAAGAGAAGACGCCGATGTCGCCGCGCTTCCGCGGCCTGCACGCGCTGCGCCGCTACCCGAACGGGGAAGAGCGCTGCATCGCCTGCAAACTGTGCGAAGCGGTGTGCCCGGCGATGGCCATCACGATCGAATCGGAACAGCGCGACGACGGCTCGCGCCGCACCACGCGCTACGACATCGACCTGACCAAGTGCATCTTCTGCGGCTTCTGCGAGGAATCCTGCCCGGTGGACTCCATCGTGGAAACCCACGTGCTGGAATACCACGGCGAGAAGCGCGGCGATCTGTACTACACCAAAGAGATGCTGCTGGCAGTGGGCGACCGCTACGAAGCGGACATCGCCGCCAACCGCGAAGCGGATGCAGCGTACCGCTGATCGCCACCGATACTGATCTGGACTACAAATGGACTTTACAACCGTTTTATTCTACGTGTTCTCCGCCATCCTGGTGCTGGCGTCGATCCGCGTAATCACGGCCCCGAACCCGGTTCAGGCCGCGCTGTTCCTGGTGCTGGCCTTCTTCCAGGCCGCGGGCATCTGGATGCTGCTGAAAGCTGAATTCCTCTCCATCGTGCTGGTGCTGGTGTACGTCGGCGCCGTGATGGTGCTGTTCTTGTTCGTGGTGATGATGCTCGACATCCACGTGGCCAAGATGCGCGAAGGCTTCTGGGGCTACCTGCCGGTGGCCGCCGTGATCGGCGGCATCATCGTGCTGGAAATGGCCTCGGTGATCTGGCGCTCGTTCGGCATCAACGGCGCAGCCGCGCCGGAAGCGGCCGGCACCATCGGCTCGACCAAGGCGCTGGGCATGCTGATCTACACCGAGTACATCTACGCCTTCGAGATCGCCGCAGCCGTGCTGCTGGTGGCCATCATCGCCGCCGTGGCGCTGACCCTGCGCAAGCGCAAGGACATCAAGTACTTCGATCCTGCTGACGCCGTACGCGTCAAGCGCAACGACCGCCTGCGCATCGTCAAGATGAAGGCGACCGCCCGCGACGCGGCAACGACTGAAGCAACGAAGGAGGCGCAATGACTTTATCTCTGGCTCACTACCTGGTCCTGGGCGCGATCCTGTTCGCGATCTCGATCGTCGGTATTTTCCTGAACCGCAAGAACATCATCGTCCTGCTGATGGCCATCGAACTGATGCTGCTGGCAGTGAACATGAACTTCATCGCCTTCTCGCACTACCTGGGCGACGCGGCCGGTCAGATCTTCGTCTTCTTCATTCTGACCGTGGCGGCTGCCGAATCGGCAATCGGCCTGGCGATCCTGGTGGTGATGTTCCGTAACCTGGACACCATCAACGTGGAAGACCTGGACAGCCTCAAAGGCTGAGTTAACAACCTCGAATAATAAACATTAAGGTTCATCATGACGGGGCTTAACCCTAACCTCCTTTTGGCTGTACCGCTGGCTCCGCTGGCAGGCTCAGCAATTGCGGGCCTGCTTGGCACGAAATTCTTCGGCAACGTAGTTGGCCGTAAAGTGGCAACCACCGCGACCATCCTGGGCGTGCTGATTGCTTTCATTATCTCCTTCCAGACCCTGCTCGCAGTGCTGGACGGCGCATCCTATAACGGCGATGTGTACCGCTGGATGACCGTGGCCGGCGTGAAGCTGGCGGTCGGTTTCCAGATCGACGCCCTGACGGCGATGATGATGAACGTGGTGACCTTCGTGTCGCTGATGGTGCACATCTACACCATCGGCTATATGAAGGACGATGAAGGCTACAACCGCTTCTTCTCCTACATCTCGCTGTTCACGTTCTCGATGCTGATGCTGGTCATGTCCAACAACTTCCTGCAGCTGTTCTTCGGCTGGGAAGCAGTGGGCCTGGTTTCCTACCTGCTGATCGGTTTCTGGTACACCCGTCCGACCGCGATCTTCGCCAACATGAAGGCCTTCCTGGTCAACCGCGTGGGCGACTTCGGCTTCATCCTGGGCATCGGCCTGCTGCTGGCCTACGCCGGCTCCATGGACTACCAGGAAGTGTTCGCCAAGAAGGAAGCGCTGGCACAGCTGCACCTGCCGGGCACCGGCTGGATGCTGCTGACCGTGGCCTGTATCTGCCTGTTCATCGGCGCCATGGGCAAATCGGCCCAGTTCCCGCTGCACGTGTGGCTGCCGGACTCGATGGAAGGCCCGACCCCGATCTCCGCGCTGATCCACGCCGCCACCATGGTGACGGCCGGCATCTTCATGGTGACCCGCATGTCGCCGCTGTTCGAGCTGTCCGACACCGCGCTGTCCTTCGTGCTGGTGATCGGTTCGATTACCGCGCTGTTCATGGGCTTCCTGGGCATCATCCAGAACGACATCAAGCGCGTGGTGGCGTACTCCACGCTGTCGCAGCTGGGCTACATGACCGTGGCGCTGGGCGCGTCGGCCTACTCGGTGGCCGTGTTCCACCTGATGACGCACGCGTTCTTCAAGGCACTGCTGTTCCTGGGCGCCGGTTCGGTCATCATCGGCATGCACCACGACCAGGACATCCGCAACATGGGCGGCCTGCGCAAATACATGCCGATCACCTGGATCACCTCGCTGCTGGGTTCCCTGGCGCTGATCGGCACGCCGCTGTTCTCGGGCTTCTACTCGAAGGATTCGATCATCGAAGCCGTGCATGAAACCCATATCTGGGGTGCGGGCTTCGCCAACTTCGCCGTGCTGGCCGGCGTGTTCGTGACCGCGTTCTACTCGTTCCGCATGTACTTCCTGGTGTTCCACGGCGAAGAGCGTTTCGGCAAGGCGCATGCGCACGACGCGCACGACGCCCACGCGCACGACAAGCATGCCGCTCCGGCGCATGACTCGGACGCGCACCACGAAGAGGAAGAAGACGATCACGGCCACCACGGCCTGGCTCCGGGCGAGAAACCGCACGAGTCGCCGTTCGTGGTCTGGTTCCCGCTGGTGATGCTGGCCATCCCGTCGGTGCTGATCGGCTACTTCACCATCGCCCCTATGCTGCACGGCGACTTCTTCAAGGGCGTCATCACCATCGGTGAAAACCACGAGGCGATGAAGATCCTGGGCGAAGAGTTCCACGGCCCGATGGCCATGGCGCTGCACTCGCTGACTTCGCTGCCGCTGTGGCTGGCGATCGCCGGTGTCGCCACCGCGTACTACTGCTACATGGTGAACCCGCGTGTACCGGCATGGTTCTACGCCAAGTTCAAGGCGCTGCACACCCTGCTGGACAACAAGTACTACATGGACAAGTTCAACCAGGCAGTGTTCGCCGGCGGCGCGCGCGTGCTGGGCAACGGCTTGTGGCAAGTGGGCGACCGTACCCTGATCGACGGCCTGGTGGTAAACGGCAGTGCCAAAGTGGTGGCGTGGTTCTCCTCGCTGACCCGTCTGGCGCAGACCGGCTACATCTACCACTATGCGTTCGTGATGATCCTGGGCATTGTCGGTTTCCTGGTCTACTTCCTGCCGTTTTGGCACGCTTAACAGCTGACACGCAAAGAGAAAAAAGATGCAGTCAACAATGAATAATCTTACTCCCTACCTGAGCCTCTCGATCTGGCTGCCGATACTGGCAGGCCTGATCGTGCTGGCCATCGGCCGCGACTCGCGCGCCGGCCTGGTGCGCGTGCTGGCCCTGATCGGTTCCATCGTCTCGCTGCTGCCGACGCTGCCGCTGATTTCGCACTTCGACAACGCCGCTCACGGCATGCAGTTCGTCGAGAAATCGCCGTGGATCGACCGCTTCAACATCTTCTACGCGCTGGGCATCGACGGCCTGTCGCTGTGGTTCGTGCCGCTGACCGCCTTCATCACCATCATCGTGGTGATCTCGGCCTGGGAAGTGATCCAGGAACGCGTGGCCCAGTACATGGGCGCCTTCCTGATCCTGTCCGGCCTGATGATCGGCGTGTTCACGTCCACCGACGGCCTGCTGTTCTACTTCTTCTTCGAAGCCACGCTGATCCCGATGTACATCATCATCGGCGTGTGGGGCGGCGCGAACCGCATTTACGCGTCGTTCAAGTTCTTCCTGTACACCTTCTTCGGCTCGCTGCTGACGCTGGTGGCCATCATCTACCTGTACAACAAGACCGGCAGCTTCAACATCCTCGACTGGCACCAGGCCAAGCTGTCGATGAAAGAGCAGGTCCTGATCTTCTTCGCCTTCTTCATGGCCTTCGCCGTGAAGGTGCCGATGTTCCCGGTCCACACCTGGCTGCCGGACGTCCACGTGGAAGCGCCGACCGGCGGTTCCGCCGTGCTGGCCGCCATCATGCTGAAGCTGGGCGCCTACGGCTTCCTGCGTTTCTCGCTGCCTATCGTGCCGGACGCTTCGCGTGAACTGGCCTGGTTCGTGATCGGCCTGTCGCTGATCGCCGTGGTCTACATCGGCCTGGTGGCACTGGTGCAGAAGGACATGAAAAAGCTGGTCGCCTACTCGTCGATCGCGCACATGGGCTTCGTCACCCTGGGCTTCTTCATGTTCAACGACATGTCGGTGCAGGGCGGCATCGTGCAGATGATCTCGCACGGCTTCATCTCCGGCGCCATGTTCCTGTGCATCGGCGTGCTGTATGACCGCGCCCACTCGCGCAACATCGCCGACTACGGCGGCGTGGTCAACAAGATGCCGAAATTCGCAGCCTTCTTCATCCTGTTCTCGATGGCCAACTGCGGCCTGCCGGCGACCTCCGGTTTCGTCGGCGAGTTCATGGTGATCCTGGGCGCGGTGCAGTTCAACTTCGTCACCGGCATCGTGGCCGCATCGGCCCTGATCTGGGGCGCGGCGTACTCGCTGTGGATGGCCAAGCGCGTGATCTTCGGCAAAGTGACGAATCACCACGTGGCTGAACTGACCGACATCAACGGCCGCGAGTTCCTGATGCTGGGCGTCCTGGCGATCGCCGTGCTGGTGATGGGTCTGTACCCAGCGCCGTTCACCGACACGATGCAAACCTCGGTTGCCGACCTGCTCAAGCACGTCGCCCAGACCAAGCTGCCATAAGAAATAACGGGAAAGTTCTACATGAATCCAATCACTCAGGCCACCGCGGTGGCCACCCATGTGACCACGCTGACGCCGTTGTACGCGGAGATCTTCCTGCTGGTGGCCGCCTCGGCCATCCTGCTGATCGACATGTTCCTCGGCGAGAGCAAGCGCGTCGTCACCTACGTGCTGTCGCTGCTGACCCTGGCGGGCTGCGCGGTGTTCTCCTTTGCCGACTTCAACGCCGGCGCCACGGTGTACGCGTTTAACGACATGTTCATCTCGGACCCGATGGCCAACCTGCTCAAGATCGCGTCCTACGTGGCCGTGGCCTTGACCCTGATCTACTCGCGCCAGTACGCGCACCAGCGCGGCATGCTGGGCGGCGAACTGGGCGGCGAATTCTACGTGCTGGCGCTGTTCGCGCTGCTGGGCCAGATGGTCATGATCTCGGGTAACAACTTCCTGTCGATCTACCTGGGCCTGGAACTGATGTCGCTGTCGCTGTACGCGCTGGTGGCCCTGCGCCGCGATCACGCGCAGTCGACCGAGGCGGCGATGAAGTACTTCATCCTGGGCGCGCTGGCGTCGGGCTTCCTGCTGTATGGCATCTCCATGCTGTACGGCGCCACCGGTTCGCTGGAACTGACCGAAGTGGCCCGCAAGGCCGCCGACGGTTCCGTCAAGCCTGCCATCCTGGTGTTCGGCCTGGTGTTCGTGGTAGCCGGTCTGGCCTTCAAACTGGGCGCCGTGCCGTTCCACATGTGGGTGCCGGACGTGTACCAGGGTTCGCCGACGCCGGTGACCCTGCTGCTGGGCGCCGCGCCCAAGCTGGCGACCTTCGCCATCTGCGTGCGCCTGCTGGTGGAAGGCCTGCTGCCGATGGCCAACGACTGGCAGCAGATGCTGATGATCCTGGCCGTGCTGTCGCTGGGTATCGGCAACCTGACCGCGATCGCGCAGACCAACCTGAAGCGCATGCTGGCGTACTCGACCATCGCGCAAATGGGCTTCGTGCTGCTGGGCCTGATGGCCGGCGTGGTGGGCGTGGACAAGAGCGCTGCCGCCGCTGCCTACAGCTCGGCGATGTACTACTCCATCGTCTACGTGCTGACCACGCTGGGCAGCTTCGGCCTGATCATGGTGCTGTCGCGCGTGGGCTTCGAAGCCGACGAGCTGAACGACTTCAAGGGCCTGAGCAAGCGTTCCCCATGGTACGCGCTGATCATGTCCATCCTGATGTTCTCGCTGGCCGGCGTGCCGCCGCTGGTGGGCTTTGCCGCCAAGTTCTCGGTGCTGCAGTCCGTGCTGCACACCGGCGCGCTGTGGCTGACCGTGCTGGCCGTGATGTTCTCGCTGATCGGCGCGTTCTACTACCTGCGCGTGGTCAAGGTCATGTGGTTCGATGAGCCGACCGACACCGCTCCGCTGGCCGTGAACGCGGACACCAGCGTGGTGCTGGGCCTGAACGCGCTGGCGATCGTGGCGATGGGCATGATTCCAGGTCCGCTGCTGAACGCCTGCATGAAGGCCATGACCCAGACCCTGGCACTGTAATGGATATTGGCGCCTCCAGCTGGCTGGTCATCATGCTCGCGGTTGCGGGCGCCAACTTGCCGTTCTTTAACGACAAGGTCTTCGCAGTCATCCCGGTCAAGGCCGCGCTCACTTCCGGCGCGCCTTCGGCCACCCGGCGCGCCGGCGCCACGGTGCACAAGAACTTCCTGGTGCGCCTGATGGAGCTGGCGGTGCTGTACTTCCTGGTGGGCGGCGTGGCCGTCCTGCTGGAAGGCCGCATCGGCACCGTGTTCCCGCAAACGTGGGAGTTCTACGCCATCTCTGCCTGCCTCTTCATCGTGCTCGCATTCCCCGGTTTCGTCCTGCGCTACCTGTACAAGCCCCGTCACTGATACACTGCGGTTTCTGTCTCAGCAAGAGGAGGGCGCATGGATGCGCACCTGAAAGAAACCAAAATCGACGGCGGCGTGGCCTATGACGGCCGCTTCCTCAAAGTCCACAACGACCGCGTTGCGCTGCCCGACGGCAAGCACACCGGCCGCGAATACATCAAACATCCCGGCGCGGTCGTCATCATCCCGCTGCTCGACGACGGCCGCGTGCTGCTCGAGCGCCAGTTCCGCTATCCGCTGGACCGGGTGTTCATCGAACTCCCGGCCGGCAAGAAGGACCAGGGCGAGAGCGCGCTGGACGGCGCCAAGCGCGAGCTGGAAGAAGAAACCGGCTACACCGCCAGCGACTGGCACTTCGTCTGCACCATCCACAACGCGATTGCCTATTCGGACGAGCACCTGGATATATTCCTGGCGCGCGGCCTGACCGCCGGCCCGCCCAAGCTGGACGATGGCGAGTTCGTGGAAACCTTTACCGCCACTGCCGGGCAGATGCTGGAATGGGTGCGCACCGGCGAGATCACCGACGTGAAAACCATCATCGGCGCGTTCTGGGTGGAGAAGATATTGGCAGGAGTGTGGCAGCCGGGCTGAGCGCGATGAGAGGCATGCAACAATGGCCTTCGCGGTGGCTTGCACTGTGGCTGCTGCTGCTGCTCGCAGCCGGCGCGGCCTCGGCGGCGGGCGCGAGCCGGACGCCGTTCCAGGCGCGCTGCGAGGACAGCATCAACAAATCGGTGTCCATACTGACGGCGCAGCAGAACGGCTACAGCGTGGACAACCACCTGTCCTACCGCACGCTGACCACGATGAAGGGCGCGGCGCGGGCCAACACCTATGTGCTGGGCCTGACCAAGACCGAGTCGCGCGTGGCCATCGCCACCGACGGCGCGATGCTGGTCGATCCGGTGACAGGCTACGAGTGTGTATCGCCGCAGGTGACCGTGAAGCTGAGCTACGCGCCGGTGCTGATCTACGTCGGCAGCGAGTTCCCGCCGGGGACCTGCGGCTACCGGGAAATCCTGGAGCACGAGTTCCGGCACATGAAAGCGTATATGGACCATCTGCCCAGGGTGGAACAGACCGTGCGCGCCGCGCTGGCCAACCGCTACGGCGGCAAGCCGTTGTACGCGCCGGGGGGCACCGCGCGGGTGGCGCTGGCGCGGGAAATCGACACCGGCTGGCTGCCGTACATCAAGGCCGAGATGGCCAAAGTGGAAGCGGTGCAGGCGCTGATCGACGCCCCCGCCGAGTACCAGCGCCTGAGCAAGGCGTGCAATGGCGAGATCCAGGCCGTGCTGAACAAGAGCCGGGGCCGCCGCTAAAGAGAATAGTATGACTGAACAAACCAGCAATAACTCCGAACGGCCAGTGCAGCCGACGGTAGCGCCGGCAGCGCCAAGCGGCGCGGCCGGCGTGCGCCATTTCGCCTTGATCCCGGCCGCCGGCGTCGGCGCGCGCATGGCTGCGGCGAGTCCCAAGCAGTACCTCGCGATCAACGGCAAGCCCATGCTGCGCCACACGGTGGACGCCTTCCTGGCCAGCCCGCTGATCGCGCACACCTTCGTCGTGGTCAGCGAGGCCGACGGCTACGTGGCCGAGGTGCTGCCGGAAGCGGCTGCGGCGGGCAGTGCCGGTGGGCTGGGCGGCGCCGGCTCACGCGTCACCGTGCTGCGCTGCGGCGGCCCGACCCGCATGGACAGCATCCTGAACGGCCTGCGCGCCGCCCGCGAACTGATCGGCGACGCCGACCTGGTGCTGGTGCACGACGCCGCGCGCCCAGGCCTGACGCCCGCCCTGATTGCCAAACTGATCACGGAGGCGGGCACGAATCCGGCCGGCGGCCTGCTGGCCCTGCAGGTGGTGGACACCGTGAAAACCACCCAATCCGGTGCCACCGCCACCATCCCGCGCGACGGCATGTGGCTGGCCCAGACTCCGCAAATGTTCAGCTATGAGCTCCTGCTGCGCGCCTTGTCGAGCGCCGCCGACCCCAACGCGATCACGGATGACGCCAGCGCCGTCGAGCTGCTGGGCCTGTCGCCGCAACTGGTCGAAGGCCATCCGAGGAATCTGAAAGTAACTTTGCCCAGCGATATACGCATCGCCGAAATGTATTTGTCACACCCAGAAAAGGAAGAAACATGACCGTCGCACTCCCATTCCGCATCGGCCAGGGTTATGACTGCCACCGCCTGGTGGAAGGCCGCAAACTGATACTGGGCGGCGTCGATATTCCCCACCACCTCGGCCTGCTCGGCCACTCCGATGCCGACGCTTTATTGCACGCCATTACCGACGCCATATTAGGCGCCGCCGCGCTGGGCGATATCGGCAAGCATTTTCCCGACACCGACCCGGACTTCAAAGGCGCCGATTCCCGAGTCCTGCTGCGCGAAGCCGCCAAGCGCGTCAAAGCCACCGGCTACGACATCGGCAATATCGACGCCACCATTATCGCCCAGCGTCCTAAAATGGCGCCGCATATTCCTGCCATGGTGGCGAATATCGCCGAAGATTTGGGCGTGTCGGTCGGCCAGGTAAATATCAAAGCCAAGACCAACGAAAAGATGGGCTACCTCGGCCGCGAGGAAGGAATTAATGCCGACGCAGTCGCGTTGCTGATTCGTATCTAACTGTCCCTGCTTTACCTCGCGCACGAGCTTCCTGTTCTTACAGGATATCGGCAAGCCGCTTGGACTCGTCCCAAGTGAAGCGTTGCTTGTGCCTTGAGTTTGGGCAGAGGTACGGCCATCTCATGCTACTTATTGGCTTGAATGTGCCGCAAATGGGCATGATGGAGGCGGGGTTTCGCTGCGGCGGGCGAATGAAGGCATAATACGGGTGGATAATTTATGAGGAAGTGCGATGGCGCGTGATATTTATGCTTACCGGGATGTGGCAGTGGAATCCTGCTGGCGCGACGGGCAGGTGAAGATTTGCCCGGTGCCGGGCCAGGCTTATTCCAATGCTTTGCTGGTGCATTGTGCGCGCGCAATGAGCGATACCGATGTTTATCCGGTGGGAACGCAATTCCTGGTGTCCGCGAAACTGACTGACCGCCAGGGCGGTACGCCATTCCTGTATGTATATCCCGGCGACCCGTTGAAGGTTTTATCGCCCAGGGAGTGCGAAGTGTTCCTTGGGAAGTTTATTCGAGGGCGCATTTAAAGGGAGACTAAATGAAGCTGAGGGAAATCGACCATATTGTGCTGCGCGTGGTGGACCTGGATAAAATGGTCCAGTTTTATACCGGCGTGCTGGGTTGCACGATTGAGAAGAAACAGGAAGAAATCGGATTAATCCAGTTGCGCGCCGGGAGTTCGCTGGTGGATTTGATTCCGGTGGACGGCAAGCTCGGTAAAATGGGCGGCGCCGCGCCGGGAAAAGAAGGCCGCAATGTCGATCATTTCTGTTTCCGGGTGGCGGATTTTAATGAGGCCGCCATTCTGGCTGAGCTAAAAGCCGCCGGCGTAACAGCCGGTCCGGCCGAATCGCGCTACGGCGCGGAAGGAGAAGGGCCGTCGATTTATATCAACGACCCCGAAGGCAATACGGTGGAATTAAAAGGGCCGGCCTGGGAATAGGCCGCCCCGATATTCAATCCTGGTCGTCGTCGTCCAGGTCGGCTTTGCCGCCGCGCGAGCGGGCAGCGTCGGCCTGGGCTTTGAGCTTGGCCGCTTCCGCCATAAAGTCCTTGATCGGATGGTCCGGACTCTGGCGCACCGCCGGCGGCAGCAGCACCGACATATACGGCTCGTCCGCCAGCCTGCCCGAACTTTGCAGGTTGCTTGCCAGTATCAGACCCGACCCCAGCGCCATCAGCACCAGGCAGCCCTTCAGCAGCGGTTTAGGATTACGCGGCTTAATGGTGCGCATGTGGAAAAAGATCACGCCGCAGATTATGGCCAGTGTGACAAGATTGCCGTAGCGCGTAAGGAACTCCAGCGACCACGCGTAAGCCAGCACATTGCTCACCACCCGCCACGCGCCCGCCGCCACCAGGCCGGAGCCGAGGATGAACAGATGCCGTCCCATGCGCGCATGCCCGCCGAACAGGCGGTTGGCCAGCGCCCACAGCCCGCTCCACACCAGCCCGCCGCCGATGCCCGAAGCGATCAGCAGTAGATAGCGGATGGTCTGGAACGATTCCGCGTCCGAATCCACCAGCGCCGCCTCGGCGCCGACGAACAGCGCGATCAGCGCCACGCCGGCCAGCGCCGGCGCGCCGCCTTCCCAGGCATGCATGGTGGTGTCCGCGATTTCCGCCGGCACGGGGAATTCCGCGTCGCGTATCCGCAGCCGGGTGTGGCCCAGGCGCACCACCGTGGTGCCGCTGAGCGGCACGCTGAGCTGGCGCTTGCCGAGGTGGACCAGGCCGTTCTGCGTGCCCAGGTCGTGCATCACCAGGTGGCCGTTGTCGTCCGCTTCCACCACGGCGTGGCGTTCGGCCGTGTGGGCGTCGTCCAGGATGAAATCGTTGCCGTAGCCGCGCCCGATATGGATGGGCAAATGCTCGATCCGCTGACGCTGCACCACGTCGCCATTGGCTGCCAGCACTTCAATGAAATAAGGGGGCGTCATTTCACCGCCCCGCGCGCCAGCGCTTCAAGGAACGCCTGGGTGGCGCGCATGCCGTTGTCGTAGGACACGCCGCGCGCGTCCATGCGGCTCTGCAGGTTCATCAGGCCTTCGTCGGTGCTGGCCGTGAGCAGGGCGAAATCGTACAGGCCGGCGAACTTGCGGTAGGCGCGCACGCACAGCACGGCGCGCAGCGGCAAGGTCTTGTTCTTGACGAACATCTCCGTGCATTGCGGGCCGGTCAGGTGGGTTTCCTTGTTGCCGCCGAAGGCCTCGTTCTGGAAGGACGCGCTCGACAGCTGGGCGAAGCGCACCGCGTCCAGCCCGGTGCTGCGCATGAACTGGTGGCGGATGCCGATGGCGCCGGTCTGCAGGTTGCCGGATACGAAAATGGCCGATTCCATCGAGCAGTTGGTGATGTCCACCGTGTACGGCTTGTTGGCCTTGACGTTGGAACGGCCCCAGCAGCGCATCTGCTCCGACTCGCGCACCGGCACCATGTAGGGTCCCATGGCTTTCATGGTCATGGGCGTGGCCAGCAGCTGGTCCACCATGGCTTTCTGGTGCTGCAGCAGCTGCTCCACCACCACGGAGGTGAAGTTGCGCGGCGGCGCCTTGTCCTGCTGGACCTTCTTCAGCAAATCCTGCGCGAAGCGCGCCGGCACCAGAAAGCTGACCAGCTCGCCGTCCAGGCGCTTGGACACGTTCACGCCGGCGATGTCGCCGTCCACGGTCACACTGGGGCCGCCGCTCATGCCGGAGTTGATGGGGCCGGTGAACATCAGCTGGTCGTAGAAGCTGCGCGTGATGACGCCGTTGTATGAGCCTTCCGAGATCGCGAAGCCCAGGTCGAGCGGGTTGCCCAGCGAGTACAGGTACTGGCCCTGGCTCAGGTGCGCCAGCTGCTCGGGCACCTTGAACACGCCGGTGCCGTTGCGGTTCACGCGCACTACGGCCAGGTCGTGCAGCACGTCCACCGCCAGCAGTTCCACGTTGCCGCGCTGGCCGCCGGTGTCGACCCATTCGCCGATGTAGTTGTCGGGATCGAGCGCGAACTGCGACACGACGTGGTAGTTGGTGACGACCAGGTTGCTGTTGCCGACCAGGAAGCCGGAACCGACCGAAGACTGGGTGCGGCCGCTTTTCAGCAGCGAGCGCACCTGCAGCAAGTCGGCCTTGGCGCTGGAATAGAGTTTTTGCGCCGCGCTGGAGGGTGGCGGCAGCGGCTGGCCTGCTTCAGCGGCAGCGGGGGCAGCCGCGCCTGGACCGGGCTGCTGCGGACCCTGCGCGGGGGAGCCGGGAATAGGACGGGGCGCTATGCTGGGCGTTTGCGGCGCGGTCTGGGCCTGCGGGGCGGCCAGCGCCTGGGCGCAGCCCCAAGTCATGGTCAATACGGTGGCAAGACGGGTAAGTTTCATGCATTCCTTAGACTTGGGACGGCGAAGTCAGATGCTTACAGTTCGCCGTCCTCGGCTGCCGCTGGCGGCGGGGTCATCATGTGGCCCAGCTTGGCGGCCTTCGTGTTCAGGTAATTCTGATTGAATTTGTTGCGGTTGACCAGTAGCGGCACGCGTTCGGCCACCGGAATGCCCAGCGCTTCCATGGCGGCGATCTTGCGCGGGTTATTGGTCATCAGGCGCAAGCTTTGCACGCCGAACTGCTTGAGCATGGGTTCCACCAGCGCGTAGTTGCGCTGGTCGGCCTTGAAGCCGAGCTGTTCGTTGGCCTGCACCGTGTCGGCGCCGGCTTCCTGCAGGCGGTAGGCGCGCATCTTGTTGATCAGGCCGATGCCGCGGCCTTCCTGGCGCAGGTATAGCACCACGCCGCGGCCCTCGGCAGCCACTTTCTTCAGCGCGCCTTCGAGCTGGGCGCCGCAATCGCAGCGCTGCGAGAACAGCACGTCGCCGGTCAGGCATTCCGAATGCACGCGCGCCAGCACCGGCGCACCGTCGCCGATGTCGCCCAGCACCATGGCCAGGTGCTCCTTGCCCGTGGCGTGCTCGACAAACGCGTGCAGCGTGAACTGCGCCCACGGCGTCGGCAGCGCGCAGGAGGTCACGTAATCGAGTTCTTCTTTCACTGGTGCTTCGGCGGCGGACTGCATGGCTGTGCTCTTCTATCAGATGTGTATCAGATGTTTCGGGTGCTAATCGGGTGCTAAAAGTAAAAAAGGCACGCCGAACCGCATTGCGGATCGTGCGTGCCCTGCCATCATAGCAAAAATTACGCTGTAGCTATGTTAGGCCCTGTTATACCTATTTCAATAGGGCAAATCGAATACCAGCACCTCGGCCGCCTCGGCACGGGCCAGCGCTACCGCAGGCTCGTCGTTCACCTTCAGCGCATCGCCGCCTTTCAGCTCCACGCCGTTGACCGACACGCTGCCGCGGATCACGTGGACGTAGGCGGTGCGGCCCTTGGCCAGCGTGTGCTCCACCGCATCCGCGCCGTTCAGGATGGTGGCGTAGATGGCCGCGTCCTGGTGGATCAGCACCGAGCCTTCGCGGCCGTCGCTGGAGGCGACCAGGCGCAGCTGGCCCTGCTTGCTTTCCGGCGCGAAGTGCTTTTCCTCGTAGCTGGGAGGAATGCCCGTCACGTTAGGCTGGATCCAGATCTGCAGGAAGTGCACGCCGTTCGTTTCCGAATGGTTGAACTCACTGTGCCGCACGCCGGTGCCTGCGCTCATGCGCTGCACGTCGCCGTATTTCAGCACCGAACCGTTGCCCATGCTGTCCTTGTGCGCCAGTTCGCCTTCCAGCACGTAGGAAATGATTTCCATGTCGCGGTGGCCGTGGGTGCCGAAGCCTTGCGCCGGAGTCACTTTGTCTTCGTTGATGACCAGCAGCGGGCCGAAGCCGGTGTGCTTGGGATCGTAGTAGCTGCCGAAGGAGAAAGTGTGGCGCGAATTCAGCCAACCATGGTTAGCCAGACCGCGTTCTTCGCTTTTACGTACTTGCAACATGGTGAACTCCGTTTCTTTTATCAGGTTATGTGCAATAAATTCGAAGGGTTGTAAACTTGCGCCTTGAATTCGCTGCACCGATAGGTCAAAGTATAGGCCTGTGCTTCCGTTTCAAAAAACGGAAAATTTATGGACCTATCATCGAAAAAATCGAATGCTTAGACTAAGCCTGGAAGCCTTGCAAATCGTGGACGCCATCGACCGGCGCGGTTCCTTCTCCGCCGCCGGCAAGGAGCTGCACCGCGTGCCGTCCACCATTTCTTATACCGTGGGCAAGCTGGAGGACGATCTCGGCGTGCAAGTGTTCGAGCGCAACGGCCCGCGCGTGGAGCTGACACGCGCCGGCCGCGAGCTGCTCAAGGAGGGACGCTACCTGCTGAAAGCGGCGCAGGACCTGGAGCACCGGGTGCGCCGCGTGGCGTCCGGCTGGGAGACGGAACTGGCGCTGGGCATCGATTCGATGTTTTCGGCCGTGGCCTTCGACCAGGACGTGCGCGCCTTCTACGAGGTGGCGCAGCAGACCCGCCTGCGCATTGTGCAGGAGGCGCTGTCGGGCACCTGGGAAGCGCTGCTGGACCGGCGCGTGGACGTGCTGGTGGGCGCGCCCGGCGACGGCCCGGCCGGCGGCGGCTATGTCTCGCACCCCATCGGCAGCATCAAGTTCGTGTTTGCCGTGGCGCCCAGCCACCCGCTGGCGTCGGCCACCGGTACGCTGGGCCGCAACGAGCTGCAGCACCACCGCGCCATTGTCATGTCGGATTCGGCGCGCCAGATGGCGCCGCGCACGGTCGGCCTGCTGCTGGGGCAGGACACGCTGACCGTGCCCACCATGTACGCCAAGTTCCAGTACCAGGTGGCCGGGCTGGGCTTCGGCTTCCTGCCCGAGCCGTGCGCGCGCAAGGCCATAGCCGAGGGGCGCCTGGTGGAGAAGGCGGTGGAGGAACCCAAGCCGGATGAGACGTTCTATCTCGCCTGGCGCACCGGGGAGGAGGGCGCGGCGCTGAGCTGGTGGATCAAGCGCATGCGCCAGCCGGGCGTGTTCGACCATTTGTGTCGTTTTTTGTCCAGTTAAGCCGGTCGCGCCATGGTGCGCCATCGGCAGCTTTGTTGACCAGAGCCAATACTTTCGGAGTAACATAATGAAATCATTAAAGGCCCAGCCTCGCGCTCTACCGGACCCACGCCATGACCGTATTGACTGACGCACCTCCTGTTTTTCTGCAATTGCTGGCCGACCGCAACGGCAAGCCTGCCGGGCTGGTGCTGGACGGCGCCGCCGCCGCGCTGCCGGACGAGCAGATGAAGGCGCTGGCGGGCCTGTTCCCTTGTTTCATCCGCGCCGGGCTGGAGCACGCGCAAGCGTGGCTGGAGGCCGGCTGGCTGGCGTTGCCGGGCAATGTGCAGCGCGCCGACACGGTGTTCGACAAGGCCGCGCTGCCGGCGGGCGCGGTGCTGGTGGAAGGCCGCTGGCCGCTGGCGCCGCCGCCCAAGGCAGTGGGCGCGCAAGCCGCCTCGCGCGCGCTGGCGCTGCAGCTGGTGCAACTGGTGAGCAACGACGGCGACACCCATGAAATCGAGGCGCTGCTGCGGCGCGACCCCACGCTGTCCTACCACTTGCTCAAGCTGGTCAATTCGCTGGGCATGGGCAGCAGCCGGCGCGTCAGCAGCTTCGCGCAAGCCATCCTGATCCTGGGGCGGCAGCAGCTGCGCCGCTGGCTGAACCTGATGCTGTTCTCGGCGCGCGAAGGCGACTTGCGTTCGCCCATGCTGCTGGCCAAGGTGGCGGTGAGGGCGCACGCGCTGGAACTGCTGGCGCGCGGTACGGGCCTGGGCAAGGCGCAGCAGGAGCAGGCTTTCATGGTCGGCATGTTTTCGCTGCTCGGCGTGCTGTTCGGCATGCCGCTGGACGAGGTGCTGGCGCCGCTGACCATCAGCGAGGCGGTGCAGCAGGCGCTGCTGGAGAAGCAGGGCGAACTGGGCGAGCTGCTGGCGCTGGTGGAGGCGGCTGAACGGGGCGACTTCGCCGCCGTGGCCGGCCGCCTGGAAGCGGCGCAGCTGGAGCCGGCTGAATTCAATCGCGTGGTGGCCGAGGCGCATTTGTGGATGCTCAGCGTGGCCACCGACAGGGCAGGCAGCAGCCATGCTTGACGATGCGATCGCGCGTTGCCTGGCCCTGAGCCAGGCGGCCCGGACGCAACAGGGCGCGGCCCTGGCGGCAACGCTCGCCGCACTGGATGCGGCGCTGGCCGAGGTGGCCGGCGCGCGCGCCGCCCAAGCCGCCGGCCCGGCGCATGCAGCCGGCGCCGGCGCCTCGGCCCCCGCCTCGGTCCCCTCGGATGGCGGGGAAGCTGCCCTGGAACTGGACCTGGCCGGCTACATCACCGCGTGGACCGCCGGCGCCGAGCGCCTGTTCGGCTACACCGAGCAGGAGGCCGTGGGCCAGAACATTCTGTTCCTGTACACCGAAGACGACGATGGCGCGCTGGCCGAACTGCTGTACGAGCAGGACGGCGGCGTGTGCGAAGTGCGGCGGCGCCGCAAGTCCGGCGAAGTGATCTGGGTGCAGCTGGCCTTGTCGCTGCTGCAGGACGAGATGGGCGAGCCGCAGGGCATGCGGGTGCGCATGGTGCACGTGAGCGAGCCGCTGTCGGACTTCGACAAAATCAGCCTGCACGCCCGCATCATCGAGGACAGCGAGCAGGGGGTGCTGATCACCGACGCCAAGGAGCGCATCGTTTCCATCAACAGCGCGTTTACGCGCATCACCGGCTACACGCCGGGCGAATCGCTGGGCAAGACGCCGGACCTGCTGCGCTCCGGCGTGCACGACGCCGAGTTCCGCGCCAAGGTGCGCGCGGCCATGGCCGGCAACGGCCCGTGGCGCGGCGAGATCGTCGGCCGGCGCAAGAACGGCGAGCTGTTCCCGCAGTCGGTGACCATCAGCGCGGTGCGCGACGCCGAGGGCAAGATCAGCCACACCTTCTCGCTGTTCTCCGACATCAGCGTGCACAAGGACGCCGAGGCGCGCATGCAGCGCATGGCCAACTACGACACCCTGACCGGCCTGCCCAACCAGTGCCTGCTGACCCAGCTGATGACGCAGGCGCTGACCGAGGCGCGCCGCAGCAACGAGCACGGCGCCTTGCTGGTGATCGAGATCGGCCGCCTGGGCGCCATCAGCGACACGCTGGGCCATGACGTGGGCAACGAATTGCTGAACGCGATCGGCAAGCTGTTCCGCACCGTGCTGCGCGACGCCGACATCCTGGCGCGGCTGGACGGCAACCGTTTCGGCGTGGCGCTGCTGCACATTGAAAAGCGCGAGCACGCCGCCATCGTGGCGCAGAAGCTGGCCGGCGCGCTGGCCGCGCCCATCCAGCTGGCCGCGCACAGCCTGCAGGTGAGCGCCAGTATCGGCATCGCGGTCTACCCCGAGGACGGGCTGGAGACCAGCGCGCTGATACGCCATGCCGACGTGGCCACCTCGAAGGCGGTCCAGGCCGAGTCGGCCTTCCTGTTCTACAGCGAGGAAATGAACCAGCGCGCCAAGGAGCATTTGCGCATTGAGAGCGAGCTGCGGCAGGCGCTGCTGCACGACGAGCTGCAGCTGTACTACCAGCCCAAGGTGAGCTTGCGCAGCGGCCGCATCGTGGGCGCCGAGGCGCTGCTGCGCTGGCGCCATCCGGTGCGCGGGCTGGTGTCGCCCGGCGTGTTCATCCCGGTGGCCGAGGAAACCGGACTGATACTGGAGCTGGGCAACTGGGTGCTGGAGGAAGCGTGCCGCCAGGTGCGCGCGTGGAAGGACGCCAACCTGATCATGCCGCCGATCGCCGTCAACCTGTCGGCGCGCCAGTTCGACAGCCAGCTGCCGGCCCGCATGGCCGACGTGCTGCGGCGCTATCAGGTGCACCCCGAGCAGATCATGCTGGAGATTACCGAGAGCCTGCTGGTGCGCGGCGCCGACAATGTGGTGGCCATCATGAACGAACTGGTGGCCATGGGGCTGGCGCTGGCGCTGGACGATTTCGGCACCGGCTATTCCAGCTTGGCCTATCTGAAGAAATTTCCCATCAGCACGCTGAAGATCGACCGCTCCTTCGTGGTCGGCCTGCCGTACGAGGAAAACGATTGCGCCATCGCGCGCGCCATCGTCACCATGGCGCAGCAGCTGCGGCAGGAGATCGTGGCCGAGGGCGTGGAGACGGCGGAGCAGATGAGCTTCCTGCGCGACCTGGGCTGCGACCAGCTGCAGGGCTATCTCTTCAGCCAGCCGGTGCCGGCCGACGATTTCGAGCGCATGCTGCGCGAGGGCAAGCGGCTGGCCTTCGGGGCGCGCTAGCCGGGCGCGCCGCCCCGGCCCGGCCGCAGTCCGGGGCGCCCCAGCATACGCTGCGCGGCGGGGCGCACGGCTCACCAATTGTCACTTTGCGAAATCTCAGTCGAAGATGAGACAACCCTGCCGTGCGCACGCATGCGCGGGCGTAGCATGTGTGCTCGTCCATTGCCGGGAGAGCCGCCATGCGCATACGAAACACCCTGTTGTCCGCCGCCTTGTGCACGCTGTGCGCGGGGCCGTCGCTGGCCGCCGCGCCGCGCTACGGCGTGACCCTGATCGATCCTGTGCCGGGCAATGCCACGGTGGCGGCCCTGAACAACGCCGGCACGGTGGTGGGCAGGCGCTACGATGAAGCGCTGGGCGGCTATGTCGCCTACGCGTGGAACGCGGGCCAGTTCACCACGCTGCCGGGGCAGATGGAGTCGCCGCGCGCGATCAGCAACGCCGGCCATATCGCGGGCGTCAGCCCGGTCTACGAGGAGGGCGGCTACCAGCAGATGATGAGCTGGGGCCTGGTCTACCACCACGGCGTGATGCACGGCGTGCCCGATCCGATCACGCCGGATTATTCCACCGGCCGCTGGTACACCTTCACGTCGCCGCTGGGCGTGAACAGCGCCGGTACGGTGCTGGCCATGCAGGAAACCAATGCCGGCAGCGGCGTTTTCCTGGCCCAGGGCGACACCGCCACCATGCTGCCGCTGTCGCAGGGCGAGGCGATCAACGAGGCCGGCCAGGTGCTGGGCAATAGCTACTTCGGCAATGGCGCGTCGGTCCGCGCGGTGCTGTACGACGACGGCAATCTGGTGGAGCTGGGCTCGCTGGCCGCGGACGGCAGCAGCGTCGCCAGCGACCTGAACGACAGCGGCCTCGCGGTGGGGGCCTCGGGCGGGCGCACTTTCATCTGGCGCGATGGCGTGATGGAGGCCTTTGGCAGCCTGGCGAACGAAACTGCCACGGCGGTCAACAACCACGATGGCGTGATTGGCACCTTCGTCCACGGCGGCACGGGGCTGGACTACCGGCATTCCTATCTGTACCAGGATGGCGTGCAGTATGACTTGCAGGATTTGCTGGCCGGCGGCGGCGGCTGGCGCATCACGGATGTGACGGACATTAACGATAGCGGCCAGATCGCGGGACGGGCGTGCAACGGGGCGGGGCAGTGCTTTGCGGCGCTGCTGGTGCCGGTGCCGGAGCCGGCCACGTGGGGGATGCTGCTGGCGGGGCTGGGGGTGGTGGCGGCGCGCAGGCGTGGCGGATTACGGCGGCGGGCCGCCTAATCCGCCCTACGGTTATTCGGTGCGCTTAGTCGAGGCGGATTTTTTCGATCAGGAAGTCGAGCATGACGCGCACGCGCGGCGGGAGCTGCTTGCCGGGGCCGAGGAAGACTGCGTGCACGGCTTCGAGGTCGGCCGGGTTGTAGTCTTCCAGCACCGGCACCAGGCGGCCGGCGGCGATGTCGTGCTTGGTGTGCATGCGCGATAGCCGCACCAGGCCGACGCCGGACAGCGCCAGGTGGCGCATGCTTTCGCCATCGCCCAGCAGGGCGTTGCCTTCGGGGCGCAGCTGCATGATGCCGCCCTTGCCGTCGAGGAAGGGCCAGAGCGGCACCTGGCGCCGGAAATTGAAACCGAGCAGGTTGTGCTGCGCCAGGTCGTCCGGCGTTTGCGGCGTGCCGCGCTTGGCCAGGTAGGCGGGCGAGCCCAGCACCACCATGCGGCCTTCGCCCAGCTTGCGCGCCACCAGGTTCGACGCCTTCAGCTTGCCGGCGCGGATGGCGATGTCGGTGCGGTCTTCCAGCAGGTCCACCACCATGTCGGTGCCGGCCACGTCCACCGTGATGTCCGGGTAGCGCTCCAGGAATTCGGGCAGGATGGGCAGCAGGTACAGCATGGCGAAGGGCACGAAGCAGTTGATGCGCAGCCGCCCGCGCGGCACGCCGGTGGTGGACGCTTCGCGCTCGGCGCTGTCCATGTCTTCCAGGATGCGCACGCACTGGCTGTAGAAGGCCGAGCCCTCGGGCGTGGTCTGCAGCTGGCGGGTGGAGCGGTGCAGCAGCCGCGTGCCGAGGCGCGCTTCCAGCCGCGAGATGAGCTTGCTCACTGCCGACGGCGTCATCTTCAGGCGCTGCGCGGCGGCGGAAAAGCCGCCTGCGTCCACCACGTCCACAAAGACCGCCATTTCCGCTGCGCGGTTGATGTCCTGCCGGGCCATGATTGAATCCATTTCACAAGTGTTTGCGCATTTGAGAGTCTATATCATCAGTGACGCGAGTTCTACAATGGAGGGAATCATTTCACTAATGGAGTAATGCCATGGAAAACAAAATGCACCCAGGCGTGCTGTCGCTGTCGGTGGGCGCCTTTGCCATCGGCGTGACGGAGTTCATCGTGGTGGGCGTGTTGCCGGCCATTGCGGCGGACTTGCGCGTCTCGCTCGACGCGGCCGGCGCGCTGGTCAGCCTGTACGCGCTGGCGCTGGCGCTCGGCACGCCGCTGGCGGTGCTGGGCTTGTCGCGCCTGCCGCGCAAGCCGGTGCTGGCGGGGCTGATGGGGGTGTTCTTGCTGGGGAATTTGCTGGCGGCCTTGTCCACCAGCTACGGCGTGCTGCTGGCCGGGCGCGTCATCACGGCCGTGGCGCACGGCGCCTTCTTCGGCATCGGCGCCACCGTGGCGGCGTCGCTGGCGCCCAAGGGGCAGGCGGGCCGGGCTATCTCGGTGATGTTCGGCGGGCTGACCCTGGCCATGGTGCTGGGCGTGCCGCTGGGCAGCTTCCTGGGCAACCTGATGGGCTGGCGCCTGCCGTTCTTCGCGGTGGCGGCCATGGCGCTGGCGGGCTTGCTGGCGATGCTGCGCTGGCTGCCGGCCGGCATGGCGCAGGCGGCAGGCGGCAAGGCGTCCACGCAGCTGGCGGCGCTGGCCGACCGCCACATCCTCACCATGATGGCGGTTACCACGCTGGGTTTCGGCAGCATCTTCGCCGCGTTCACCTACGTGACCCCCATCCTGACCGACATCGCGGGCTTTTCGGCCACCACGGCCAGCGCGCTGCTGGTCGTGTTCGGCGCGGCCACCTTCGCCGGCAACCTGGCGGGCGGCTATCTGAGCAGCCACATGGGCTGGCAGCGTTCGCTGCGCATGCTGCTGGTGCTGCTGGCGCTGACGCACGCCGGCCTGGCCGTGTCGCTGCACACGCCGTGGGCGCTGGTGCCGCTGCTGTTCCTGTGGGGCATGTTCTCCTTCGGCCTGTCGCCGGGCTTGCAGGCCGGCATGCTGGCCACGGCCGAGCACTACACGCCGAAGGCGGTGGATTTCGCCTCCGGCCTGAACATCTCGGCCTTCAACTTCGGCATCTCGCTTGGTTCGTCGCTGGGCGGGCTGATGGTGGCGCGCAGCCTGATGGACGCCACGCCGTGGGCCGGCGTGGCCATTTCGCTGGCGGCGCTGGTGCCGCTGGCCTGGCTGGCGCGGCGCCCGATCGGCGCGCCGGCGGCCGGCGCTAGCAGTGCGGCGGCCGCGCACTGAGCGGCGCTATACTTCCCGCATCGCTATGCAAGGAGGCGCCATGTGGGACCTGGAACGCTTTGTGGCGGCGCAGGAGCCGGTCTACGGGACGGTGCTGGCCGAGTTGCACGCCGGGCACAAACGCAGCCACTGGATGTGGTTCATCTTTCCCCAGCTGGCCGGGCTGGGGCGCAGCGACATGGCGCACCGCTATGCGCTGTCCGGGCTGGCGGAAACGCGCGCCTACCTGGACCATCCGCTGCTCGGCGGGCGGCTGCGCGAGTGCTGCGCGCTGGTGCTGGCGGCGGGCAAGGGCGTGTCGGCGCACGATATCTTCGGCTCGCCGGACGACGTCAAGTTCCGCTCCTGCGTGACCTTGTTTGCGCAGGCCGCGCCGGCCGAGACGCTGTTCGATGCCTGCCTGCGGCGCTTTTTCGGCGGCGAGCCCGATCCGGAGACGCTGGCGCTGCTGTAATATCGCGGCATCCACAACGACAATGGAAGCGCCATGAGCCGTCCCGTACTTGAAGAATCCCGCATCCATCCCGCCATCCGCGCCAGGGTCGCCGGCCACCATGCCGACATCGTGCAGGAAGTGCAGGCTGCCATCGCCGCCAACAAGGTGGTGGTGGTCGGCATGGCGATGAATCCCTTTCCCCGCAAGGCGCGCGCGCTGCTGGACGCGCAGGGCGCGCCGTATGCCTACCTGGAGTACGGCAGCTACCTGAGCCAGTGGCGCCGCCGCACGGCGCTGAAAATGTGGAGCGGCTGGCCGACCTTGCCGATGGTGTTCATCAACGGCACGCTGGTGGGCGGTTTCCAGGATCTGAGGAAGCTGGTCGACAGCGGCGAGTTCACGGCGCTGGTGGCGCCCAAGCTGCCGGCATGACGCTGGCGGCGCGGCCGCCGCGGCCGGCCGCCGGCTAGAGCGCGTCCAGCCGCGCCGGCAAGTCGCGCAGCAGCGCGGCGCGGGCGCGCGGGCCGCCCATGGCATCGTCCTGCTTGGCGTCCAGCACCAGGCGGGCGAACACCACCGTGCGCTGGCCCTTGCTGGCCCAGCCCACATACCAGCCGTACTGGCGCGTGTCGTCGTCGCCGCCGTCCGGCAGCACGGCCGAGGCGGTGCCGGTCTTGCCGAATACTTCCCAACCGTTGGCCAGCGTGCGGCGCGGCATGATGCGCGCCGTCATGGCGTACGCCTGCGCGGACAGCGGCAGTTCGCGCCTGACCACCTTGCGCAGGAAGGCAGCTTGTTCCAGCGGCGAGATGCGCAGGCTGGAGCCGACCCAGGATTGCGTCAGGCCGTTGTCCTTGCCGGCATCGCCGCCCAGGTCTTCGTTGCCGTAGCCGAAGCGCCGCACATAGTCCTGGAAGCGCGCCGCGCCCAGCGCGGAGGTTACTTGCTGGGCGTACCAGAGCACCGAGTTTTGCAGCCAGCTGCTGGGGTCGGTGTCCGCCCGCCAGGAGGGGATGTAGGCGGGGTAGCCCGCCTTGAAGGGCAGCATGGGGCTGTGTTCGTCGTGCAGCATGCCGCTGTCGTAGCCCATCAGGGCGACCGCGATGTTGAAGGTGGACGCGGGCGTGACGCGTTCCTCGCAATGGCCTTCGCGGGCCAGCTCGCGGCCGGTGGCGGCGTCGGCCAGCACGGTGCAGGCGAACGGCGCCTGCGAGGCGGCCGGGGCGATGCGCCAGGCCAGCGCAGGCTGGAAGGCCAGGCTGGCGGCGAAGATGGCCGCCAGGCCGGCCAGCG
Organism: Pseudoduganella sp. UC29_71; assembly: GCF_042693265.1. Lineage (NCBI taxonomy): Bacteria > Pseudomonadati > Pseudomonadota > Betaproteobacteria > Burkholderiales > Oxalobacteraceae > Pseudoduganella > Pseudoduganella sp. UC29_71. The sequence goes on from NZ_CP170549.1 coordinate 1,192,953, forward strand.
CGAGGATGCGGGCGGCGCGCGCGCGGCGGCCTTGCGCGCGGGACGGTTCTCGGATCAGGGCGATGCGCGAGGCCAGCGTGCTGGCGCACACGCCGCCGAAGGCGAGCGCGGTGTTGGGCGTGCCGTGCTGCAGGCGCAGCTGCGCCACCAGCGCGGCGGCGTAGGCCTTGCGCTGGGCCGGCGGGCGGCCGCGCAGCACGTCGCGGTCGCAGCCCAGTTCCTGCGCCCAGGACAGGCTGGCGCGCAGCACGCGCATGAAGGGGTTGAACCAGAGCAGGGTTTGCAGCAGCAGGCCCAGGCTCATCCAGTGCAGGTCGCGGCGCCGCCAGTGCGTCAGTTCGTGTTCGATGATCAGCTGCTGCTGCGCGGGGTCGAAGCTGCGCAGGTGGCGCGGCAGCAGCAGGCGCGGCTTGAACAGACCGAACAGCATGGGGGAGATCGGGGCGTCCACTTCGATGACGGCGGGCGCGCGCGCGTCGGGGCCGGCCGGGCTAGCCGGACTGCCCGGGCTGATGGCGCTGGCGGCGCCGGCGGCGCTGCCGGCGGCGGCCAGGCTGTCGAGCATGCGGCGCGCGCGCCGCAGCTGGCACACGGTGTAGCCGAGGCCGAGCAGGTAGGCCAGCAGCCAGGCTTGCGCGGCGCGCGCCAGCCAGGCGGCGGCCGGGGCGCGCGGGCCGGCGGCGGCGTCGGCGTCGTCGCCGCCGGCCGGCTGGGCGGCGCCGGTGTGGCCGGCGGGGCGTAGCTGGGCGGTGTCGGGCAGGTCGATCGGCGGGACGAGGCGCAGCCGCTCGCTGTGCGGCAGCAGGATCACGAGGAAGGCGGCCAGCACGGTGGCCTGGGCCAGCAGCCAGGTCGAGCGGTGCAGGGCGACGCCGGGCAGGCGGCGGCACAGCGCCGTCAGCGCCCACACGCCCAGCCCGGCCGCCAGGCAGCCGGCACTGGCCAGCAGGAAGCGCAGCGGCAGCTGTTCCAGCCACTGCGCCGGCAGCAGCGCCGGCAACAGCGCCGACCAGGGCGCGCCGCCGCTCATGGCGCGTCCTGGTCGTCCGGCCAGTCCTGCAGCAATTGTTCGAGCTGCGCCAGCTCGGCCTCATCGACCAGCTTGCTGCCGGTGAACATGTTGACCGGCAGCGGGGTGTCCATTTCCATCACCCGCTTGCCGAAGTCGTGCGCGAAGGCGGCCAGCGTGCCGACCTTTTCCAGCGCCGCGTCGTAGACCTGCACGCCGTGCCGCGTGTGCTGGCGCAGCGCGCCCTTGTCGAGCATGCGTTCCAGCGTCTTGCGGGTGGAGGAATAGGACCAGCCCAGCTCGGGCTCGACCTGGTCGTGGATTTCGCGCGCGCTCAGCGGCTGCTGTTTCCACAGCGCCTTGAGCACGGACAGTTCGGAGATAGAGGGAATGGCCATGGCGCCATTGTGCCGGGTTTTGCGACCAATGTCACTCAAAATAAAATATTTGACACGCATGTGACCAATGTCGCATGATGCGCATGTTTGTCGCATGACGCGGCGTTGAGAGGAGCAGTATGGAATTGCGCAATATCGTGGTGGCGGCGCTGGGCGCGCTGGCCATGTCCCCGGCCCAGGCGGCCGAAATCTGCACGGCGATCGCGGACGCGGCCAGCGGCAAGGTGCTGCTGCAGCGCGGCGATTGCCAGCGCCAGGTGACGCCGGCGTCCACCTTCAAGATTCCCATCGCGCTGATGGGCTACGACGCGGGCTTCCTGAAGGACGAGCACGCGCCGCAGCTGCCGTTCCGCCAGGGCGACGTGGACTGGCGCCCCAGCTGGCGCAGCGACACCGATCCGGCCAAGTGGATGAGCGATTCGGTGGTGTGGTATTCGCAGCGCGTGACGGTGGCGCTGGGCAAGGCGCGCTTTGCCGCCTACACCAGGCGCTTCGAGTACGGCAACGCCGACGTGGTGGGCGACGCGCAGCACGACGGCCTGACCGCGTCGTGGCTGGGCTCGTCGCTGCGCATTTCGCCGCTGGGCCAGCTGTCCTTCCTGGGCAAGGTGGTGAACCGCCAGCTGGGCGTGAGCGAGCACGCCTATGCGATGACGGCGCGCCTGACGCGCTACGGCCAGCCGGTGGAAGGCTGGCGCGTGAACGGCAAGACCGGCAGCGGTTCGGGCTACGGCTGGTATGTGGGCTGGGCGTCGAAGGGGGAGCGCCAATACGTGTTCGCGCGCCTGATCCAGAAGGACAGCAGCGACCCGCAGGACACGCCCAGCGGCCTGCTGGCGCGGGACGGCCTCATCGCCGACTTTCCCGGCCTGGTCAACGCCATCGAGGTGGACCAGGCGTTCAAGCCGCTGCTGGAAACGCATGCGGTGCCCGGCATGGCGGTGGCGCTGAGCGTGAACGGGAAGCATTACTTCTACAACTACGGCGTGACGGCCACGGAGAACGGGCAGCCGGTCAGCGAGGCCACGCTGTTCGAGCTGGGCTCGGTGAGCAAGACGTTCACGGTCACGCTGGCCGCCTACGCGCAGGCCTTGGGCAAGCTGGCCTTGACCGACCCGGTCAGCCGGCATGTGCCGGCGCTGCGCGGCAGCGTCTTCGACCGGGTCAGCCTGGTCCAGCTGGGCACGCACACGGTGGGCGACTTTCCGTTGCAGGTGCCGGACCAGATCCAGAGCTATCCGCAACTGATGGACTATTACCAGCGCTGGCAGCCGCGCCACGCGCCGGGCACGCACCGCACGTATTCCAACCTGGGCATCGGGCTGCTGTCCATCGCCACCGTTGGCGCGCTGGGCGTGCCGTACGCGGACGCGGTGGAGCAGACGCTGTTCCCGGCGCTGGGCATGGCGCACAGCTATATCCGCGTGCCGGCGGCGCAGATGGCGCAGTATGCGCAAGGCTATAACAGCAACGGTGCGCCGGTGCGCGTGAATCCGGGCGTGCTGGCGGAGGAGGCGTACGGCGTGAAGAGCAATACGCGCGACCTGATCCGCTTCGTGGACGCCAACCTGGGCCTGCTGCCGCTGGAGGGCAGGCTGGCGCGCGCGGTGGCCGACACGCACACCGGCTACTACCGCACCGGCCCGATGACGCAGGATCTGATCTGGGAGCAGTATCCGGGCGCGGCCGGGCTGGATCAGCTGCTGGCCAGCACGGACCAGAAGATGGTGTTCGAGCCCAACCCGGCCGAGGCGATCAGCCCGCCGCTGGCGCCGCAGGCGGACGCGTGGCTGCACAAGACCGGTTCCACCGGCGGCTTCGGCGCCTATGTGCTGTTCAACCCGGCGCGCAAGGCGGGCATCGTGATGCTGGCGAACCGGGGCTTCCCGAACGCGCAGCGGGTGCGCGCGGCCTACGAGGTGCTGAACCGCGTGGCGCCGGCGGCAGCGGCGGACACTGCGGCTGTGGCTGCCGCTGTCGCAGGCGCTGCCCCAGTTGCCCCTGCGGCGCCGGCCGCGCCGTAGGCGGCCCGCGCCGCAGGTGGCCGGCGCCGCGGGTGGCCTCCGCGCAGCTGGCCTGGGCGCAGGCGTTAGGCGTCGAGGTCCGGGATCAGCATCAGCAGGTCGGTCACGCCGGCGTCCGCGCCGGCTTGCGACAGCAGCGTGCTGGCCTGGCCGCGGTGGTGGGTCTGGTGGTTGAAGAAGTGCAGCAGCACGTCGAACAGCGGTTTGGCGTGGCTGTCGCCGTTCATGCGCGCGTAGCGCAGCACGGCGTCCAGGTCGGCGTCGCCGAGGGCGCCGGTCCAGGCGGCGATCACGCCGTCCAGCCAGGCGCGGTGCGCGGCCATGGGCGCGAGCGCCGTGAACTGCGGCGCGTCCAGGCTGGCCGGCATGGGCAGCGCGCGCACCGGCGCCAGCGCGGCGCACGCGGCCGGCGACGCGGCCGGCGAGAGCGCGCCGTCGGCGGCGAAGCGCTTGAGCCACACGGTGTCGGCCACGACCAGGTGGTTCAAGGTGCCCAGCAGCGAGCCGAAGAACGCACCCCGGTCGCGCGCCAGCTCGTCGGCCGGCAGCGCGGCGGCCGCCGCGTACAGTTTCTGGTTCATCCAGCTGTTGTAGCGGGACAGGAGTTGGATATGGCGGCTGCGGCTCATCGGGGTGTGCTCGGGTGCGGGCGCGGCCGGGCCGGACGCAAGGGGTCCAGCAGGCCGCGCAGGTTGTTGTGGTCGAGTTCGTACATCAGGGCCAGCAGGGCGCCCAGCTGGCCGGCGGGAAAGCCTTCGCGCGCGAACCAGCCCAGGTAGTGGCCGGGCAGGTCGGCCAGCAGCCGGCCCTTGTATTTACCGTAGGGCATTTCATAGCGCAGCAGCTGCGCCAGGGCGTCGGAGTCCAGGTTCATTGTTGATTCAGGTTCAAATATCTTCTGCCCGGCGGCATCTTTTTCGAAAGAATGAATGCAGTGATACTGCGTGACATCTACTTTACAGGAGTTATGTCATGCCTATTGCCTTGCTGGCGCTGACCATCAGCGCGTTTGCCATCGGGACCACCGAGTTTGTCATTGTCGGCCTGCTGCCGACCATCGCCGCCGATCTGGGCGTGAACCTGCCGTCGGCCGGGCTGCTGGTGAGCCTGTACGCGCTGGGCGTGGCCGTGGGCGCGCCGGTGCTGACGGCGCTGACCGGCAAGCTGCCGCGCAAGACCTTGCTGCTGTCGCTGATGGTGCTGTTTACGGCCGGGAACCTGATGGCGTGGCTGGCGCCCGGCTATGCGTCGCTGGTGGTGGCTCGCGTGCTGACCGGCCTGGCGCACGGCGTGTTCTTCTCGATCGGCTCGACCATCGCCACCTCGCTGGTGGCGCGCGAGAAGGCGGCCTCGGCCATCGCCATCATGTTTACCGGCCTGACGGTGGCGCTGGTGACGGGCGTGCCGCTGGGCACCTTCATCGGCCAGCATTTCGGCTGGCGCGCCACTTTCCTGGCCGTGTCGGCGCTGGGCGTCGTGGCCTTTGTCGGCAGCCTGCTGTTCGTGCCGAAGGCGATCCAGCACAGTGCGCCGGCCTCGCTGCTGCAGCAGGTCAAGGTGCTGGGCCAGCCGCGCCTGCTGCTGGTGTATGCGATGACGGCGGTGGGCTATGGCGGCTCGTTTATCGCCTTCACCTATCTGGCGCCCATCCTGCAGGGCGTGGCGGGCTTCAGCGAGAACGCGGTGGGTCTGGTGATGCTGGTGTACGGCGTGTCGGTTGCGGTGGGCATATCTGGGGCGGCAAGCTGGCCGACCGGCGCGGCCCGGTCGGCGCGCTGAAGATCATCTTTGCCGGCCTGGCGGCGGTGCTGCTGGCGCTGACCTTCACGGCGCCGCATCCGTGGCTGGTGGTGGCGACCGTGTTGCTGTGGGGCGCGGTGGCCTTTGGCAACGTGGCGGGCTTGCAGGTGTACGTGGTGCAGCAGGCGGAGCACTACACGCCGCGCGCGGTGGACGTGGCCTCGGGCCTGAACATCGCGGCCTTCAACCTCGGCATCGCCGGCGGCGCCTGGGGCGGCGGGCTGATTGTCGAGCACCTGGGCCTGGTGCACACGGGCTGGATCGGCGCGCTGGTGGTGCTGGGCGCGCTGGGCCTGACGGCGCTGAGCGGCCGCCTGGACCGCCTGAACCCGCGCGCCGTGGACGCGGCGGCCCCGCGCACGGTGCGCGTGGCGGCGCACTAAGCGGCATCCCAAGCGGCGTACCAAGCGGCACACCAAGCCGTACACCGGGCCGCACACCGGGCCGCACACCGGGCCGCACACCAGGCCGCACAGCTGGGCCGGCGGTCCGGGTCCCGCGTCAGGCGCGCCGGTAGATGGCGTCCAGGCTGCCGGGGCCGAAATAGCGTTCGTATTCCTGCGCCGCGTACGAGTCCATCATGCCGGCGATATAGTCGATCACCAGGCGCTCGCGGCTGTCCTTCAGGCAGCGCAGCTCCGGCGGCAGCAGGATGTTGTCCTTGTTGTACTGCTTGTCGGTCAGCACCTCGAACAGGCCGCGGATGATCTTCTCGCCGCGTTTTTCGTACAGCTGCACGTCCTTCTTGCGCAGGATCGCTTTCCACAGCAGGCTTTTCAGGCCCTTGGCCAGCAGTTCGGCGCTGCGGTAGCCCAGCTGGCCGTCCACCACGGCCAAGTCGCGGCACAGGGTGTGCACGATTTCCGACGTCAGTTCCTTGCGCAGCACGATGGAGTATTCCTCGGACGAGGCTTGCTGCTCGCACTTGAGCGCCTCGTTGTGGGCGCGCTCGGCAATGGCCGAGAACAGTGGGTAGGCACCGGCATAGTCGGCGCTGATCTTGAATTCGTGCGCGATCTCGCCCACGGTGATGATGCCGAAGCTGAGCGCGTCCTCCACGTCGTGCGCGGCGTAGGCGATTTCGTCGGACAAGTCCATGATCTGCGCGTCGATGCTCTTGCGCGCGGCGATGCCGTGCCGCGCCAGCTCGGCGGTCAGGAAGGCGTGGTCCTCGTCGTACAGGAATTTGCGCGCGTTCTCGCTGCGCGTGTGGAAGTATTTCGTGATGCCGAACAGGGTGCGCACCGTCAGGTTCAGGCCGGCGTAGCCGTAGTGGCGCTTTTCCAGCGTGCGCAGGATGCGGAACGCTTGCGCATTGCCTTCGAAGCCGCCGTGCTCGGTGCACAGCGCGTTCAGGATCTTCTCGCCGTAGTGGCCGAACGGCGGGTTGCCGATATCGTGCGCCAGCGCGCAAGTTTCCGACACCACGCAGCGCTCCAGCCCCATGTCGGCGGCGATCGAGCGGGCGATCTGCGCCACTTCCAGGCTGTGCGTGAGGCGGTTGCGGTTGGACTGGTTGGCGTCCACGCCGAGCAGCTGCATCTTGCCCTGCAGGCGGCGGAAGGAGGCCGCGTACAGCACCCGCGCATAGTCGCGCATGGCGTCCTCGCGGCCGTCGCTGCGGCTGTCCTGCTGCTGGTGCACGCGGTATTCGAGCGGGCGCACCAGGGTTTCCTGGTCGCGCGCGTAGGCGATCGTTTCTGCTGAGTACATGCGATAACTCTGGGTGATGGAAGGGCAAAGGGATTTTAGACGAGCGCGCGCCGGATCGGGTGTATATTGCTGGCGAAATATTTCTGAATCGGAATCCCCTATGTCGCCCGTTGCCCTGTTTAGCGTCGTCCTCGCGTACTTTGCCCTGCTGCTGGGCGTGGCCTGGCTGACCTCGCGCAACGCCAATAACGACAGTTTCTTCATCGGCAACAAGAACAGCAACTGGATGCTGGTGGCCTTCGGCATGGTGGGCACCACGCTGAGCGGCGTGACCTTCATCAGCGTGCCGGGCGCGGTCGGACGCGACGGCTTCGGCTACCTGCAGATCGTGCTGGGCTATGCCTTCGGCTACGTCACGGTGGCCTATGTGCTGCTGCCGCTGTACTACCGGCTCGGGCTGACCTCGATCTACCACTACCTCGACGTGCGCCTGGGCCGGCGCGCCTACCAGAGCGGAGCCGCGTTCTTCATCCTGTCGCGCACCTTGGGCGCCACGGCGCGCCTGTACCTGGTGGTCAACATCCTGCAGGCCACCATCCTGGACAGCCTGGGCGTGCCGTTCTGGGCCACCAACTGCGTGATCCTGCTGATGATACTGCTCTACACCTACGAGGGCGGCGTCAAGACCATCGTCTGGACCGACACCTTGCAGACCACCGGTATGCTGCTGGGCCTGGTCGTCTGCACCGGCTGGCTGCTGCAGCAGCTGGACCTGGGCCTGCTCGACAGCCTGGCGCGCATGCAGGACAGCGGCCTGGCGCGGGTCTTGACCTTGGACGTGGACAGCCCCACCTATTTCTGGAAGCAGGTGCTGGCCGGCATGGCGATCACGATCGCGATGACGGGCATGGACCAGGAGATGATGCAGAAAAATATCTCGGTGAGTACGGTGGGCAATTCGCAAAAAAACATGGTGGCGCTGACGCTGATCCTGATCGGCGTGCTGACGCTGTTCCTGTTCCTCGGCGGCTTGCTGCACCTGTACGCGCCCGTTGCCGGCGTGGCGGCGGCCGGCGACAAGCTGTTCCCGGCGGTGGTGATGGGCCACATGCCGGCCGCCATCCAGCTGATCTTCTTCATTGCGCTGGTGTCGGCGCTGTTCCCCAGCGCCGACGGCGCCATCACGGCGCTGACCTCGTCGTTCTGCATCGACATCCTGGGCCTGCAGCGGCGCGCCGGGCAGGACGAGCGCGCCCGCACCCGCACCCGCCACCGCGTGCACCTGGCCTTCTGCGCGCTGTTCCTGGCGCTGGTGATGGTGTTCAAGTGGATCGACAGCGCCAGCATGATAGGCGTGATCCTGAAGCTGGCCGGCTACACCTACGGCCCGCTGCTGGGCCTGTTCGCCTTCGGCATCCTGACGCGGCGCACCGTGCAGGACCGCTGGGTGCCGCTGGCGGTGCTGGCCGGGCCGCTGCTGTGCTGGCTCATTGACCGCCATCAGGCCTTGCTATTCGGCAGCTACCAGCTGGGGCTGGAACTGCTTATCATGAATGGTCTGCTGGTCATGGCCGGCCTGTTCCTGATTTCGGCGCCGGCGCGCGTGCCCGGCGAAGGCCAGGCCGTAAGCGTTCCCTAAGTATTTTTCATGGGCAAAACTGGCCGATTTCGCTTACAGTGTTGTCAGATTTAAATTATTCAAGGAGCATCCATGTCACGATCTATTGTTTCCCGCATCGGCAGCGGTTTTGCCTATGCCTGGCGCGCGCTGGACTTTGGCCGCCGCGCCGTACTGAATGTGCTGTTCCTGATCGTGCTCATCATCCTGGCCATCGCCATTTTCAGCGGCGGCGCCAAGCCGCTGGGCGCCAAGACCATGCTGGTGCTGGACCTGAAGGGCGAACTGGTGGAGCAGGGCAGCGCCGGCGTGCGCGAGGCCGTCAAGGCCAACCTGCTGGGCGGCGAGGTGCGCCGCACCGTGCAGCTGCGCGACGTGCGCAATGTGCTCGACGCGGCCGCCAAGGACCCGCAGATCGCCGGCGCCGTGCTGCTGCTGGACGAGCTGGAAGGCGGCGGCCAGGCCAGCCTGCGCGAGGTGGCCGGCGCCGTGGAGCGCTTCAAGGCCAGCGGCAAGAAGGTGGTGGCCTGGGGCTCGAGCTACAGCCAGCGCCAGTACCTGGTGGCGGCGCACGCCAATGAAGTCTACGTCCATCCGATGGGCGCGGTACTGCTGGAGGGCTTCGGCCGCCACCGCAATTACTACCGCGACGCGCTCGACAAGATCGGCGTGACGGTCAACCTGCTGAAGGTGGGCACGTACAAGAGCTTTGCCGAGCCCTACATCGCCAACGGCCCATCCGAGGCGGCCACCGAGGCCGAGGCTTACCTGAACAATGCGCTGTGGGCCAGCTACACCGACGAGGTGGAGAAGGCGCGCAAGCTGCCGCAGGGCCACATCATGAAGAACATCAACGACCTGCCGGCGCTGGTGGAGGCGGCCAAGGGCGACCTGGGCAAGGTGACCTTGGACGCCAAGCTGGTGGACGGCCTGAAGACGCGCGATGAAATCCGCACGCTGATGATGGAGCGCGGCGAGAAGGATGCGCAGGGCAAGACATTCCGCCAGGTGGGCTATGAGGATTATCTGGCGCGCGTGCATCCGAAGGCGCTGGGCGACGCGGTGGGCGTGGTGATGGCGGTGGGCGAGATCAGCGACGGCATGGCGCCGGCCGGCTCCATCGGCGGCCAGTCCACGTCCAATCTGATCCGCATGGCGCGCGAGGACAGCAGCATCAAGGCTATCGTGCTGCGCGTGAATTCGCCGGGCGGCAGCGCGTTCGGCTCGGAGCTGATCCGCCGCGAGCTGGAGCTGACGCGCGCGGCCGGCAAGCCGGTGGTGGTGTCCATGGGCGACGTGGCCGCGTCCGGCGGGTACTGGATTTCGATGTCGTCGGACGAGGTGATCGCCGAACCGAACACGATTACCGGTTCCATCGGCGTGTTCGCGCTGCTGCCGCGCGCCGACAAGGTGATCGACAAGCTTGGCATCCATACGGCGGGCGTGACGACCACGTGGCTGGCCGATGCGGCCAACCCTTTGCGTCCGCTGGACCCGCGCTTCAGCCAGGTGATCCAGGGCAGCATCAATCACATTTACAGCGAGTTCACCACCAAGGCGGCTGCGGCGCGCAAGACGACGCCGGAGAAGATCAACGAGGTGGCGCAGGGCCGCGTGTGGACCGGCGTGCAGGCCAAGGAGCGCGGGCTGGTGGATCGCGTGGGCACGTATGGCGACGCGCTGAAGGCGGCGGCGGACCGCGCCAAGCTGGGCAGCGATTACCGCGTGGCGTACATCGAGCGCGAGGTGTCGAAGTTCGACCGCATCGTGGAGTTCTTCGGCGGCTCGGCGGCGCATGCTGCGGCGCAGGCGCTGTCGCCCTACATCAAGGCGTCGCTGGCGCCGACCGGCATGCCATTGGGCGCGGCGGCCGAGGCGGCGCATGAGCTGAGCTGGCTGTCGGAAGTGGCGGACAAGCGCAAGCCGTTTACGGCGGTCACGCACTGCCTGTGCGAGTCGCCGTGACGGATGCCGTGCCGTCTGCGATAGCGGCGGCCGCGCCGGAGAGTGCGTCGGCGGCGTTGCAGTTGTCGCTGCGGCCACTGACGCTGGGCGAGCTGGCCGATCTGGCGGCTACCCGCATTCCCGCCGGCATGGCAGGGCGCGCGCAGCCGGGCGCCTTGCCGCCTGCGTTCGTGGCACAGCGCGCGCTGGACCGCATCGCGCAGGGCGGCTCCGAGTTTTGGTGCGCCACGTTTCTCATCGTGCGCGAGGACGGTGTGATTATCGGCGGTTGCGGCTTCAAGGGCGAGCCTGCAGATGGGCGCGTTGAAATCGCTTACGGTATCGCCCCTGCGCATCGCCGACAGGGCGCGGCGGTTCGCGCCGTGCGGGCCATGCTGGATCTCGCCTTCGCCAGCGGCGTGCGCGAGGTGTGCGCCGAAGTCCTTCCCGATAACACGGCGTCCATCGGCGTCGTTCGCAAGCTGGGCTTCCAGTTCGGCGGCACCCGGATCGATGCCGACGGCGATACCGTCGGCATGTGGGTGGTGTGTTTCTAAGTTGGCCCCTGGTCGGACAGCGTCAACCGTTCTGAGGACCGCTTCGCCTGAAGCGGCCCGCCGGCTCCGCAGTCTCGCATCGGTCAGCTGCCGTAGGCCGGACCTCTGCCCAGGAGCCAAGTGCCGCCTGTCTTACGTTTCGCTGCCTTGCGTTTCGCTGTCTTACGTTTCGCTGTTCGACGCGCTGCCGTTCGACGCGCCGCTGCCGTGCGACGAACTGCCGCCGCCGGCCGAGCCGCTGCCGCTCGCCGAGCCGCTACCACCGGCCGAGCCCTGGATGTTCACCGGTGGCTGTGCGCCAACGCTGCCTGCCGCGCTCCTGGCGCCGCTTGCGGCAGCCTGCTTGCTGCCCTTTGCGGCACCGGAAGCGTTCGCCGCGCTGGACTGCGCGTAGGCGCGGGTGCTGTCCGCCTGGGTTTTCACACCGTCGCGCAAAGGCGCCGCCGTGCCGCGTCCCGCTTGAGCCGCAGTGCCCGCCAGTTGACGGCTGCCGCTGCCATCGGCTGCCACCGAGATGCCAAAGTTCCCGCTCCCGTTGCCATTGGCAGCGGCATGCCCGCCTTGTGCAGGCTGTGCTGGCTGTACTTGCTGTGCTGGCTGCGCAGCGGTGCTTGCGGCGGGGGCTGTGGCGGGGGCCGCGGCCGGCGCCAGGTTGCTGGCAAGGGAGCCGTTGCCGCTTGCGCCGCCCGCCGCCTGGCCATCCGCCGCAGCGGATTTCGAGCCGAACAAACTGCTGAAGAAGCCCGGTTTCTGGCCTGCGGCCGCGCCGTCCGCGCCCGCTGCCGACGGCGCGCCGGCCGCGCTGCGGCCATCAACGGCGCTGCGGCCATCGACAGCGCTGCGGCCGTCAACAGCACTGGTGGCCGAGCGCGCCGCATCGAGCGTGGACGCGCGGTTGCCGGCAGCGTGCATGCTGCCCATGCCGCTCAGCTGCCCGCCGAAGCTGCCCGCGCCGCCTATCATGCCGCCTACCGGACCGCCACGGCCCAGCAATTGCGCCTGCGCCGAGCAAGCCACGCCGATGGACAGAGCGATGATCAGTTGTTTAGCGATGGTCTGGTTCTTCATGATGTTCTCCTGGTCGTTGGCCGCAGACTGTCTGCCGCCGTTGATAGGAAAACGTCCCTGCTCAGTCGTTTAATCCATCGTCCTGAAAATATTTTTAAAATTTATTGAAACGCCGACGGATCGGTGCGGAACGCCGCGCCCAGCACCCCGTGACCGGTCTCGTTGCTCTGCGTGCCGGGCGCCGCGCCCACGGCCTGCCTGGCCAGCGCCGCCAGCGCCTCGCGGGCCGCATCCGGCGCGGGCCGGGGCAGGGCGCCGGCCAGCAGCGCCGCCACGATGGGCGCCGCGAAGGACGTGCCGCGCACCACGCGGTACGGCGGCGTGCCGACGGCGGCGCTGACCATCTGGCTGCCCGGCGCCGCAAACATCACCTGCGGCCCGCGCGCCGCTTCCGGCAGCGGCCGCCCGCGCTTGTCCACGCCGCTCACGCCCACCACGCCGGGATAGCTGGCCGGATACAGCGGCGGCGCCGCCGGGCCGTCGTTGCCCACCGCCGCCACCAGCAGGTAGCCGCGCCTGACCATGCCGGCCACCACGCGCTCCAGGATCTGGTTCGGCGGGCCGACCAGGCTCAGATTGACCACCGCCACCTGCTCGCGCGCCATCCAGCCCAGCGCGGCGGCCACGCGCGCGGCCGAGCCGCCGGTGGCGCTGTCACAATAGATGTCGGCCGCATACAAGGCCGCTTGCGGGGCCACGCCCTTGAAGCGGCTGGACTGCCCCACCATCAGCGCCGCCACCGCCGTGCCGTGCTGGCTGGGATGAGCCGCGCCGTCGCAACCCCAGCGCACAATGGATGAGTCCTGGAACACCTCATGCCCGCGCTCGACGCCGCCGTCCACCAGGCCGACACGCGCCCCTGCGCCGCCGCGCGCCGCCGCGTCCATGCCCGCGCCCGCGCCCGCAGCCGCAGCCGTACCCGCAGCCGCAGCCGCCGCCCGAGCGGCTCCCGCAGCCGCCACCGCACCAGCAGCGGTCCCCGCGCCAGCCGGGTTCCCGCCTGCCGCGCCGCTGCCCATGTATACGTGATTGAAGTCGTAGGCGCCATCCGGATCGAGCATGCGCAGTTGCGCGAGCGCCGCTGCCGTGGCGGTGCCGGCGGGCACGCGCAGCACCGCCATGCGCTCGCCGCCATCGATGACCTGTTCGCCATCCACGGCCAGCCCGGCCGCCTGCGCCGCCGCCAGTCCTTGCGCGCTGGGCGACCAGGCCAGGATCTGCCCGCGCACCATGGGTTCCCCGCGCGGGTCCGCCTCCAATTCGGCGCGGTGCTGCCTGAGCAGGCCGGCAATGCGCTCCAGGCGCAGCGCGCGCAGGTCGCCGGCGTCGGCGCGGTCCAGCAGGCGACGGCTGTCGCGCAGCGGGTCCTGCAACTGCTGCAGCTGGGGGACTTGCGGAAGTGGCAATTGCGGCAAGCGCAACTGGGCATGGGCGGCGCTCGTGCACAACGCGCACGCCAGCGCGGCAATCAAGGTTCGGATAGGCATGATAGTCAAATGATAGTATAAGAAATCGCACTTTCTTTTGGTTAAACGAACGGGACAGGGATTAAAATCCCTCGCCGCGTCGTTTACCGGTTATTCATGCCAACGATGACAACGATTAATACCGACATCGCCGCCTTGCTGCCGCGCCTGAGGCGTTTTGCCCGCACCATCACCTATCACCGGGAGGATGCGGACGATCTCGTCCAGATCGCCGTTGAACGCGCGCTGCAGCGCAGCGCGCAGTGGGAGCCGGGCACGCGGCTCGACAGCTGGCTGTTCAGGATCATGAAGAACGCGTGGATAGACGAGGCGCGCGCGCGCATGCGGCGCGACCGCGTGTTCGCTCCCGAGGAAGCCGGCGAACACGTGGGCGACGCCGCCGCCGAGGCGCAGCAGCAGCGCATGGCGATCCAGAAAGCCGTCAGCCTGCTGTCCGACGAACACCGCCTCGTGGTGGCGCTGGTGCTGGTGGACGGCATGCCGTACAAAGAGGCCGCCGAGGTGCTCGACATCCCGATGGGCACCCTGACCAGCCGCCTGGCGCGCGCCCGCGCGGCGCTGCAAGACCTGTTATCCGATACTGCGAGGACTGCACCATGAGCATCACCGACGAAACCCTGATGGCCTACGCTGACGGCGAGCTGGCCGAGCCGGCGCGCAGCGAGCTGGAACGCGCGGTGCGCGCCGACCCGGTGCTGGCCGCGCGCGTGGCGCAGCACCAGGCGCTACGCTCGGACGTGTTCGCCGCGTTCGCGCCCATCGCCGAGGAGCCGGTGCCGCCCGCGCTGCTGGCCGCCGCCATGCCCGAGCAGGTGCGCGACCTGGGCGCGGCACGCGCCGCGCGCGAAGAAGCGCGGTCCGCGCAGGTGGCGGAAGCGCAGGCAAGGAGGATGCAGCAGACGCTGCAGGCGCAAGAGGCACAGGAGGCGCAGCACGCGTTCAGGCGCCGCTGGGCCTGGCCAGAATGGGGCGCCATGGCAGCCTCGCTGGCGGTGGGCGTGCTGGTGGGCAGCGTGGTGCTGGGCGGCGGCCATGACGCCAGCCCCGCCGAGCGCGTCGCCAGCGCGGGCGCAGGCGCAGGCGTGGGTGCGGGCGCTGCCGGCCCGGTGGGCGTGCTCGTGGCCGTGCAGGGCGCTGATGGTGTGCCCGTCGCGCAGGGGCGGCTGGCGGAAGCCTTGTCCAATCAGCTGGCGGGCAGCGGGCAGGCCGGTGCGGGCGCCGGCGACGGCGCCGTGCGGATCGGCGTAACGTTTGCCGCCACCGACGGCGCGCTGTGCCGCAGCTTCACCGCCGGCAGCGCCGCCGGCCTGGCCTGCCGCAGCGGCGAACAATGGAAGCTGGCCGTGCTGGCCGAAGCGGAGAAGGGCGCCGGCGGCGACTACCGCCAGGCCGGCAGCGCCATGCCCGCCGCCGTGCTGGAAGCCATCGACGCGCGCATCGCCGGCCCCGCGCTCGACGCGCAAGCCGAAAAAGCCGCGCAGCAGCGCGGCTGGCGCTAACGCGCGCCCCCACAGGTTGCCAGGTTGCCCGGTAGGCAGCGAGGGCTGGGTAGGGCGGATAGGGCGGGTAGGGCAGGTAGGGCGGGTTAGCACCGCAGGTGCGTAACCCGCCACCTCAGCGTCAACCCGTGCCACCCCCTCCCCAGCATACGCCGTATGGCGCGCGCACGGTACACCGATATCCACACAATAAAATAAAGCCGCGCCGCTGCGGTGCGCGGCCTTGCCAGCGTTAGCATGGATGTCCCTCGTCCCAATCCGGAGACACCCCATGCCCAAATCTCATTGCCTGCTCCCGGCCATGCTGCTCTGCGCCGCCGGCAGCGCCCTCGCGGCCGCGCCGCGTTACAGCGTCACGGTGCTGGACAGCAGGCCCAACGCCAGCGCCGTGTCCGCAATCAACAATGCCGGCGTGGCGCTCGGTTCCTTGCGCGAGCCGGACCGCGAAGGGCGCAGCGCCTTCACCTGGAGCGCGGGGGGGCGGACCATGCTGCCGGCGCCGATGCGCACCCCCACCGGCATCAGCGAAATGGGGCACGTGGTCGGCAGCACGGAAATCGCCCTGATCGACGACGGCCGGATCACGATCAATGCCGGCCTGCTGTATTTCCAGGGCGCGGCGACCACCTTGCCGGCCCCGTTTTCTCCCCAGTACGATGTGTCAGGCTGGTTCAGCTATGTCTCGCCGGCCGGCGTCAACAGCGCCGGCACCGTCGTGGCGAATCAGCAAACCAACGGCGCCAGCGGCGCCTACATGGACAGCCACGGCACGACGACCATCCTGCCGCTGAACCATGTATCGGCCATTAACGAGGCGGGCCAGGTGGCCGGCACCGGGAGGATAGACGGCGGCCCCCGGCACGCGATGCTCTACGCCAACGGCCAGGCCGTGGACCTGGGCGCGCTGCCAAGCGATCTCGAAGGCAATAGCGCGGCCACCGACGTGAACGACGCAGGCACGGTGGTCGGCTTGTCGGACCACGGTTTCGGCAACCAGGCCCTCAGCTTCCATTCCTTTATTTACCAGGACGGCGTGCTGCGGGCGCTGGGCAGCCTGGGCATGAGCAACGCGGCCAAGGCGATCAACAACCACGGCGACGTGGTGGGCGAAAACTGGGCCGACGGCAGCGAGCAGGGCAAGCATGCCTATCTGTATCAGGATGGCGTGCAGTACGACCTGGACACCCTGCTTTCCGGCGGCGGCAACTGGCGCATCACCGAGGTGGAAGACATCAACGACAGCGGCCAGATCGTGGGCCGTGCCTGCCGCGACGGCATAGGCTGCTACGCGGCGCTGCTGTCGCCGGTGCCGGAACCGGCTAGCTGCGGCATGCTGCTGGCCGGGCTCGGGCTGCTTGGCTGGCGCGCGCGCAGGCAAGGCCGCAACGCGTTGCCGGCGCAGGCGGCGCCCGCCTAGTCCCGCGCCAGCGGCAGCGTCACGATAAAGGCGCTGTGCCCCGTGCGCAGCTCGGCGCAGCGCGCGTCGCCGCGGTGGCGGCGCGCGATCTGGCGCACCAGCGCCAGGCCCAGCCCGGTGCCCACGCTGTCGCGCGCATTGCTGCTGCGGTAAAAGGGCTCGAACACCTTGTCGAATTCCGCCTTCGGTATGCCCGGCCCCGCGTCCTGCACCACGATCTCCGCGCAGGCCGTCTCGCCCGCGCCGCTGCGGCGCAGCTTCACCGTGGTGGGCGGCAGGCCGTGGCGGCGCGCGTTCTCCAGCAGGTTGCGCAGCATGCGGCGCAGCAGGCGCGCGTCGCCGCGCACCGGCAGCGATTCGCCGTCCAGGTCCGCCTCGTCGTAGCGCGCGCATTCCTCGGCCGCCAGCGGCAGCAGGTCCAGCTCTTCGTTCTCCGTGCGCTCGCCCACCGCGTCCAGGCGGCTGGCCAGCAGAATCTCGTCGATCAGCTGGTCCAGTTCCGCGATGTCCTGCTCCAGGCCCGCGCGGCGCTTCGGGTCCACGTTGTCCTTGGTCAGCTCCAGCGCCAGCCGGATGCGCGCCAGCGGCGTGCGCAGTTCGTGCGACGCGTTGGCCAGCATGGTCTTGTGCGCGCCCACCAGCGCCTCGATCTGGTCGGCCGAGCGGTTGAAACTGGCTGCCAGCGCGGCCACCTCGTCGCTGCCCTTGACCTCCACCCGCGCCGACAGGTTGCCCGCGCCCAGCGACTCCACGCCCAGCTGCAGCTGCTCCAGGCGCCGCGTCACGCGCCGCACCACCGGATAGGCGGCGATGGCGATGAAGGTGGCCAGCCCGATCAGGATGGTGTGCAGCCGCATGCGCGAGGGCATCTGGCGCAGCGGCGTGTTCGACACGATGTGGCGGCCGTCGTCCAGCCGCATCTGGAAGCGGCGCTGGCGCAGCGGGCGGTCCAGGTCCTCGTCGCCGCGCGCCCAGCGCCGCGCGCGGTCCAGCGGCCCGGCGCGTGGCGCCGTGCGCTCGTCGTCCTTCGCGTCCAGCGCATCTTGCGTGTCCGCCGCCGCGCCGCCCATGCCGCCGTCCTGTGCGGCGCCGCCGCGCCGCGCGCCCGCATCGCTTGCGTCGCCCGCACCGCCTGCATCGCCGTGTTCCGCGCCGCGCTCGCCGCGCTGCCAACGGCCGCCTTGCCCCTCCTGGCCGCCGTCCATGCGTTGCATCCGCTCCAGCTGCGCCATGCGCTGCGCGCGCAGCTGGCGCCGGTCCGGGCGTTCCAGCGGCTCGCCCACGTAGGCCAGCCGCTGCCAGTCCTTGCTGAACAGCGTGATGTCGGCGCGCAGGCCGCGCGTCATGCGCTCCAGCGCGGCCTGCTGCTGCTCGGGCGGCGCCTCGGCCGGCGGCAGCGCGTTGCGCAGCAGCGTGCCCAGCGTGCGGTCCGACAGCTCCACCGGCGCCCCGGCCCACTGCCACAGCAGCACCACCGCCAGCGTCAGCAGCGCCAGGCTGGCCAGCAGCGCGGCGTAGAAGCGGAAATACAGGCGCGGCATCAGTCCTGGTCCTTGGCGAACAGATAGCCCGCCCCGCGCACCGTGATAATGCGGCGCGGATGCTTGGGATCGTCCTCCACGGCGGCGCGGATGCGCGACATGTGCACGTCGATCGACCGGTCGAAAGCCTCGGCCTGGCCGCCGCTGGTGGCGTCCATCAGCGCCTCGCGCGACAGCACCCGGCCGGCGTTCCGGGCCAGCATCAGCAGCACGTCGAACTGGCAGGCGGTCAGCTCGCAGGCCTTGCCGTCCAGCCGCGCGCCGTACGCGCCCGGCTCGATCTCCAGGCGCCCGAAGCGCAGCACCTCGTTGGCCGCGCGCTGCGCCTCGCCGCCCCGGCGCAGCACCGCGCGCAGGCGCGCCAGCAGCTCGCGTGGCTCGAAGGGCTTGGGCAGGTAGTCGTCCGCGCCCAGCTCCAGGCCGATGATGCGGTCGATCGCGTCGCCGCGCGCGGTCAGCATCACCACCGGGATGTTGGAGTGCGCGCGCAGCTGGCGGCACACCTCCAGCCCGTCCATGTCCGGCAGCATCAGGTCCAGGATCACGGCGTCGGCCTGGTTGGCCGCCAGCCAGGCCAGCGCCGGCTTGGCGCGCGTGTGGGCGGTGACCTCGAACTTGGCCGTGGTCAGGTATTCGGACAGCATCTCGCTCAGGCGCGGATCGTCCTCGATAATCAGGATATGTTCGCTCATGCCCCATTTTACGGAGCCCGGCCGCCCCCGGTCACCACTATTTTGTAGCAGCTTTGTATCGGGCGGTGATCGCATGTAACCGGCTCCCGCCGCAGCCGGCGGCGGCGCGCCGGCCCGCCGTTGCAGGCGCTCTGGCTTGCATGTTGGAAACTACCCCGGTTTTGGGCCGGCCGGCCCCATGCTGCACCGCGGCGGCGCGGGCGCGAATTGTTTCAAACCGACACGTAGGCAAAATACCAATGTGCTAGAGTCGTTTCATGCTACCGGCGCGTACTGGGCGCGCCGCCAAGAACAAGGACACCGCGATGACTTCGCCCGCATCACCCTCGACCGATAACAAAGCCGCCAAACCCGCCACCCCCAAGCGCAGCCGCCGCGCGCAGCTCATCGGCGGCGTGCTGGCCGTGGCCGCCATGGCCGGCCTGGGCGGCCTGGCCTGGCACCTGACCCATCCCGCCGCAGGGCAGGGCGCGCAAGCGGGCGGGTCTGGCGCAGGCCCCGGCGGGCCGGGCGGCGGCGGTCCAGGCGGCGGGGGCGGCGGGCGGCGCGGCGGCGGCGCCACCACGGTGGGCGTGGCCACGGCCGACCAAGCCGACATCCCGGTGGTGCTGGATGCGCTGGGCACGGTCACGGCGGCGGCCACCACCACGGTGCGTCCGCAGGTGTCCGGCATCCTGCAGAAAGTGCTGTTCAAGGAAGGCCAGATGGTCAAGGCCGGCCAGGTGCTGGCCCAGATCGACCCGCGCCAGTTCGAGCTGGCGCTGATGCAGGCCACGGGCCAGCGCCAGCGCGACGAGGCGCAGCTGGAGAACGCCAGGCTGACGCTGGAGCGCTACCGCACCTTGCTGTCGCAGGACTCGATCGCGCGCCAGGACGTGGACACACAGGCCGCGCAGGTCAAGCAGCTGGAAGGCACCGTCATGACCGACCGCGCCAACGAGGGCACGGCGCGCCTGAACCTGGGCTATACCAGGGTGGTGGCGCCGATCAGCGGGCGGGTCGGCCTGCGGGTGGTCGACATCGGCAACCTGGTCAGCTCGGGCGACGCGGCCGGCATCGCCGTCATCACCCAGCTCTCGCCGATCGACGTGGAATTCTCCGTGCCGCAGGACCAGGGGCCGCTGGTGATGGAGGGCGTGAGCGCGGGCGCGGCGCTGCCGGCCATTGCGCTGGACCGCACGCGCGCCGTCACGCTCGACAGCGGCCGCTTCTCGGCGCTGGACAACCAGGTCGACACGCAGACCGGCACCATCAAAGCCAAGGCGCGCTTCGCCAACGCCAAGAACACGCTGTTCCCCAGCCAGTTCGTCAACGTGCGGCTGGAACTGCGCACCATCAAGGACGCCGTCATGGTGCCGGTGACCGCGCTGCGGCACGGCAGCAAGGGCGATTTCGTCTATGTGCTGAACGGCGACAAGACCGTCAGCACGCGCCCCGTCACGCGCGGCCAGGCCACGGTGGACAAGGTTGAGATCCGCACCGGCCTGAAGGCGGGCGAGCAAGTCATCACCGAGGGCGCGGACCGCCTGAAGGACGGCGCCAGGGTGGTGCTGCCGGGCGATAAGCCGGGCGCGGGCGGCGGCGAAGGACGCCGGCGCGGCAAGCGGGACGGGCAGGGCGTCGGCCAGGGCGGGCAGGCTGCGGGCGGCGGCGCCGGTGCTGCCGCTGATGCAGGCGCAGCGGGCGCTGCGGGCGCAGCTGGCGCTGGCGCGGCCACCGGGCCGGCAGGCGCGCAGGGTGGGGGGCAGGGAGCCGGAGGCGAGGGCGCGCGCGGCACGGACGCCGGAAGCGGCGAACGCCGCCACCGCCGCGGCGAAGGCGGCGCCTCGGGCGCAGCGGCAGGCGGCTCCGGCGACGCAGCGCAGGGCACCGGGACAGGCGAACGCCGCCACCGCCGCAGCGAGGGCGACGCCGCTCCATCCGCCAGCGGTTCGCCCGCCGCCGGTTCTCCCGCCGATGGCGCGGCTGCCGGCGCTACGCCGGGCGAACGCCGCCACCGCGACTGGTCGGCAGGCGCCCGCGCGTCGGCGCCGCCGGCAGCCGGCGTGCCGGCATCGTCCGCGCCGGCATCGTCCGCGCCGGCGCCGGGAGCGCGCTGATGGCCGCATGCATCCATCACGCGGGCGGTGCGCCATGAGTCCGTCGCGTCCCTTCATCCAGCGCCCGGTGGCGACCTCGCTGCTGATGCTGGCCATCGTGCTGGCCGGCCTGGTCGGCTTCAAGTTCCTGCCGCTGTCGGCGCTGCCGCAAGTCGATTTCCCCACCATCCAGGTGCAGACGCTGTACCCCGGCGCCAGCCCCGAAGTGATGGGCCAGACCGTCACCGCGCCGCTGGAGCGCCAGTTCGGCCAGATGTCCGGCCTGCAGCGCATGAGCTCCACCAGCGCTGCCGGCGTGTCCATCATCACCCTGCAGTTCGGCCTGGGCCAGACGCTGGACGTGGCCGAGCAGGAAGTGCAGGCCGCCATCAACGCCGGCGGCTCGCTGCTGCCCACCGACCTGCCGGCGCCTCCCGTGTACGCCAAGGTCAACCCGGCCGACGCCCCGGTGCTGACCCTGGCCATCACCTCCGACACCATGCCGCTGACGGAAGTGCAGAACATCGTCAACACCCGCCTGGCGCTGAAGATCAGCCAGGTGTCCGGCGTCGGCCTGGTCACGCTGAGCGGCGGCCAGCGCCCGGCCGTGCGCATCCAGGCCGACACGCAGGCGCTGTCGTCCTACGGCCTCGGCCTGGACACGCTGCGCACCGCCATCACTGCCTCCAACGCCAACAGCGCCAAAGGCAGCTTCGACGGCCCCACGCGCTCGTTCACCATCAACGCCAACGACCAGCTGGTCACCGCGCAGGACTACAAAAACCTCATCGTGGCCTACCGCAACGGCGCCCCGGTGCGCCTGACCGACGTGGCGCGCGTGGTCGACAGCGCGGAGAACGTCAAGCTGGGCGCCTGGTCCGGCAGCAGCGCCGGCCTGGTGCCGGCCATCATCCTGAACGTGCAGCGCCAGCCCGGCGCCAACGTCATCGCCACCGTGGACGCCATCAAGGCGCGCCTGCCCGAGCTGCAGGCCGGCCTGCCCGGCGCGCTCAAGGTGGACGTGCTGAGCGACCGCACCACCGGCATCCGCGCCTCCGTCAAGCACGTCGAATTCGAGCTGGTGCTGGCCGTGCTGCTGGTGGTGCTGGTGATCTTCTTCTTCCTGCACAGCGTGCGCGCCACCGTCATCGCCAGCCTGGCCGTGCCGATCTCGCTGGTGGGCACCTTCGGCGTCATGTATTTGCTGGGCTACAGCCTGAACAACCTGAGCCTGATGTCGCTCACCATCGCCACCGGCTTCGTGGTGGACGACGCCATCGTCATGATCGAGAACATTGCCCGCTACATCGAGGAGGGCGAGACGCCGATGGCCGCCGCCATCAAGGGCGCCACGCAAATCGGCTTCACCATCATCTCGCTGACCGTGTCGCTGATCGCCGTGCTGATCCCGCTGCTGTTCATGGGCGACGTGGTGGGCCGCCTGTTCCGCGAATTCGCCGTCACGCTGGCCATCACCATCCTGATCTCGGCCGTGGTCTCGCTTACCCTGGTGCCCATGATGTCGGCGCGCTGGCTCACCAGCCACAAGGACGACGCGCCCAACTCCTTCGGCGGCCGCGTGCAGCGCTTCTTCGACAAGGTGATCGGCCACTACGACACCTCGCTGCAATGGGTGCTGCGGCGCCAGGGCCTGACCTTGCTGGTGGCGCTGGCCACCTTGGGGCTGACGGTGCTGCTGTACGTGTTCATCCCCAAGGGCTTGTTCCCCACCCAGGACACCGGCCAGCTGCAGGCCCGCATCGAAACCGCGCAGGCGGTGTCGTACAGCCGCATGGCCGAGCTGCAGCAGGCCGCCGCGCGCGCCATCCTGGAGGATCCGGACGTCGCCACCCTGAGTTCCCTGGTGGGCGTGGACGCGGCCAACAACACCATGCTGCACACCGGCCGCATGCTGATCAACCTGAAGGACAAGCGCGGCCACCAGGACGAGATCATGGAGCGCCTGCGCCGCCGCGTGGCCGCCGTGGCCGGCGTCACCATCTACCTGCAGCCCACGCAGGATCTCACCATCGACGCCGAATCCGGCCCCACGCAGTACCGCGTGTCGCTGGAAGGCGCGGACACGGCCACCGTCACCGAATGGGCCGGCAAGCTGGCCGCGCAGATGCAGAAGAAGGAGCAGCTGCGCAACGTGGTGTCGGACGCCGGCGCCACCGGCGTGGCCGCGCAGGTGAGCATAGACCGCGACAGCGCCTCGCGCCTGTCCATCACCGCCGCAGCCATCGACGACGCGCTCTACAGCGCCTTCGGCCAGCGCATCGTCTCCACCATCTTCACCGAGACCAACCAGTATCGCGTGATCCTGGAAGCGCAGCCGGACACCCTGACCACCACCGACTCGCTGGGCAACCTGCACCTGAAAACCGGCTCCGGCAAGCCCACGCCGCTGTCGGCGGTGGCCAGCATCACCGAGCGCCCGGCGCCGCTGCAGATCACCCACGTGGCGCAGTATCCCGCTACCACCTTGGGCTTCGACACGGCGCCCGGCGTGTCGCTGGGCCATTCGGTGGAAGCGATCCGCGAAGCGGCCGGAGAGATCAAGCTGCCGCCGTCGGTGTCGATGACCTTCCTGGGCGCGGCCGGCGCCTACCAGGCCTCGCTGTCGAACCAGCTGTGGCTGATCCTGGCGGCCGTGATCTGCGTCTACATCGTGCTCGGCGTGCTGTACGAGAGCTACATCCACCCGCTGACGATTTTGTCCACCCTGCCGTCGGCCGGCGTGGGCGCCTTGCTGGCGCTGATGGTCAGCGGCCAGGACCTGGGCGTGATCGGCATCATCGGCATCATTCTGCTGATCGGCATTGTCAAGAAGAACGCCATCATGATGATCGACTTCGCCATCGAGGCGGAGCGGGGCGACGGTGTCAACCCGGGCAAGCCGCCGCAGGAAGCGATCCATCAGGCCGCGCTGCTGCGCTTCCGGCCCATCCTGATGACGACCCTGGCCGCGCTGTTTGCCGCCGTGCCGCTGATGCTGGGCTTCGGCGAGGGCGCCGAGCTGCGCCGGCCGCTGGGCCTGTCCATCTTCGGCGGCCTGATCGTGAGCCAGGTGCTGACCTTGTACACCACGCCGGTGATTTACCTCGGCTTCGACCGCCTGGGGCGGCGCTGGCGCGGCCGCAGCGGCCGCAGTGACGACGGCAGACAGGACGCGCCGGCATCCGCATCCGCATCGGCCCCGCCGCCGCGCGCCGTGCCGCCGGGAGCGCAGCCGTGAACCTGTCCGAACCCTTCGTCCGGCGCCCCATCGCCACCGTGCTGCTGACCATCGGCATGGCGTTGGCCGGCATCGGCGCCTTCTTCGTGCTGCCGGTGTCGCCGCTGCCGCAGGTCGACTATCCGTCGATCTCGGTCAGCGCCAGCCTGCCCGGCGCCAGCCCGGACACCATGGCCTCCAGCGTAGCCACGCCGCTGGAGCGGCGCCTGGGCGTGATCGCCGGCGTCAACGAGATGACCTCGTCCTCCGGCAGCGGTTCCACCCGCATCAGCCTGCAGTTCGACCTGAACCGCAAGATCGACGCGGCCGCGCGCGAAGTGCAGGCCGCCATCAACGCTACCCGCGCCGACCTGCCGGCCACCTTGCGCAGCAATCCCACCTACCGCAAGGCCAACCCCTCGGACGCGCCCGTGATCATCCTGGCGCTCACATCGCCCACCCGCAAGCCCGGCCAGATCTACGAGGCCGTGTCCAACATCGTGCAGCAGAAGCTGGCGCAGGTGAAGGGCGTGGGGGATGTGGAGATCGGCGGCGGCTCGCTGCCGGCGGTTCGCGTGGAACTGCTGCCGTACGCCGTGAACCGCTATGGCGTGTCGATGGAGGACGTGCGCGCCGCCATCCAGGCCTCCAACGCCAACCGCCCCAGGGGGCGCTGGAAGGCGACGAGCGCCGCCTGCAGATCTACTCGGCGCCCGCGCGCGCCAGTGGCGTGGTGCCCGGTTCCGGCTCCGCGGTCGGCAACCCGGCGGCCCGCCTCAACGCGGCGGACTACCGCGACCTGGTGGTGGCCTGGCGCGACGGCGCCGCCATCCGCCTGCGCGACATCGCCACCGTGGAAGACGGCGCGGAGAACAAGAACACGCTCGGCCTGTTCAACGGCGAACCGGCCGTCATCGTGCTGGTCACGCGCCAGCCGGGCGCCAACGTCATCGAAACCGTGGACGGCGTGCGCGACCTGATCCCGCAGCTGCAGGCGCAGCTGCCGCCGGACGTGAAGCTGGAAGTGGCGTCCGACAGCACCAACTCCATCCGCTCCTCGCTGCACGAAATCGAGCTCACGCTGATCATCTCCATCGTGCTGGTGGTGCTGGTGGTGAGCGCCTTCCTGCGCAGCGCGCGCGCCACCATCATCCCGGCGGTGGCCACCATCGTGTCCCTGCTGGGCACCTTCGGCGTGATGTACCTGCTGGGCTTCAGCCTGAACAACCTGAGCCTGATGGCGCTCACCGTGGCCACCGGCTTCGTGGTGGACGACGCCATCGTGGTGCTGGAAAACACCGCGCGTCATATCGAAGCCGGCATGGACCGCTTCAAGGCCGCGCTGCTGGGCGCGCGCGAGGTGGGCTTCACCGTGCTGTCCATTTCGCTGTCGCTGGTGGCCGTGTTCATTCCGCTGCTGTTCATGGGCGGCCAGGTGGGACGGCTGTTCCGCGAGTTCGCCGTCACCCTGTCGGCGGCGGTCATGATCTCGCTGGTGATCTCGCTCACCACCACGCCGATGATGTGCGCCTGGCTGCTCAAGCCCGGCCACGACGGCAAGCCCGAGGGCAGGGTGGCGCGCCTGTTCGAGCGCGGCTTCCAGGCCGTGCTGCGGGTGTACGAGCATTCGCTGGACTGGGCGCTGCACAGCCTGTGGCTGGTGATGGCCATCCTGGTGTTCGTGGTCGGCCTGAACGTCTACCTGTTCGCGGCCGCGCCCAAGGGCTTCTTCCCGCAGCAGGACACGGGCCAGATCAACGGCGGCATGCGCGCCGACCAGAGCATCTCCTTCCAGGCCATGCAGGGCAAGCTGCGCCAGCTGGTCAACATCATCAAGCGCGACCCGGCCGTGGCCACCGTGGTGGGCTTTACCGGCGGCTCGCGCGCCGGCGGCGGCTTCATGTTCATCAACCTCAAGCCGGCCTCCGAGCGCAGCGAGTCCGGCCAGGCCGTCATCGCGCGCCTGCGCCCGCAGCTGGCCCAGGTCACCGGCGTGTCGCTGTTCCTGAACACGGTGCAGGACTTGCGCATGGGCGGGCGCTCGGCCAATTCCACCTACCAGTACACGCTCAAGAGCGACAATCGGGCCGACCTCAAGGCCTGGGCCGGCAAGCTTGCCGATTCGATGAAGCAGCAGCCCGAGTTGATCGACGTGGACACCGACCAGGCGGAAAACGGCGTGGAGACCTTCGTCACCATCGACAAGGACACCATCAGCCGCATGGGCATCGGCGTGCGCGACGTGGACAACGCGCTGTACAACGCCTTCGGCCAGCGCCAGGTGGCCACCATCTACGATGAGCTGAACCAGTACAAGGTGGTGATGGAAGTGGCGCCGGAATACGCGAAGAGCCCGGAAGCGCTGAAGGACGTGTACGTGTCGGCCAAGGGCACCGGCGGCGGCTCGAACAATGTGGCCGCCGCGCGCGACGCGTCGACCGGCTCGGCGCTGAGCACCTCGGTGGCGGCCATGGCGCCGCTGACGGCGCTGGCCACCTTCGCCGAAAGCGCCACGCCCACGTCGGTGAACCATCAGGACGGCGAGCTGGCCACCACGGTGTCCTTCAACCTGGTCGACGGTTTCAGCCTGAGCGACGGCCAGGCCGCCGTCAAGCAGGCCGAAGCCGACATCGGCATGCCGAACAATGTGCGCGGCAGCTTCCAGGGCACGGCCAAGGCGGCCGACGACAGCAACAAGCAGCAGCCCTTGCTGATCCTGGCGGCCATCGTCGTCATCTACATCGTGCTGGGCATCCTGTATGAGAGCCTGGTGCACCCGGTGACCGTGCTGTCCACCTTGCCGTCGGCCGGCGTGGGGGCCGTGCTGGCGCTGCTGATGTTCAAGATGGAGTTTTCCATCATTGCGCTGATCGGCGTGTTCCTGCTGATCGGCATCGTCAAGAAGAACGCCATCCTGATCATCGACTTCGCGCTGGAAGCCGAGCGCGCGCGCGGGCTGACGGCGGTGGAGGCGGTGCGCGAAGCCTGCCTGCTGCGCTTCCGCCCCATCCTGATGACCACGCTGGCCGCCGCGCTGGGCGCCTTGCCGCTGGCGATCGGCTTCGGCGAAGGCTCCGAACTGCGCCAGCCGTTGGGCATCGCCATCATCGGCGGCCTGATCGCCAGCCAGTTGCTGACCTTGTTGACCACGCCGGTGGTCTACGTCCTGATGGACAAGCTGCGCAGCCGCAGCGAATCCGAAATCCAATTGAGCAGGCAGGCAACTGCCGAACCGAGTACGCCATGAACCCGTCCCCATCCAGCGCCCGCCGCGCCACCGCCATTCACCCCGCCGGTCCCGCCGCTGCGCGGCCGCCGCGCCTGACCGGGCTGGCCGCCTGCGTGCTGGCCGCGTGCGCGCTGTCCGGCTGCGCGGTCGGACCCAAGTACCAGGTGCCCGCCACGCCGCAGGCCGCCGCCTTCAAGGAGGCCGACGGCTGGGCGCCCGCCGCGCCGGCGGACATGCTGGAACGCGGCCCGTGGTGGACCTTGTTCGGCGACCCCGTATTGAACGAGCTGGCCGCCTCCATCGAGGTGTCGAACCAGAACGTGGCCGCCGCCGCCGCGTCGTACGCCCAGGCGCGCGCACTGGTGGCCGAGCAGCGCGCGCAGCTGTTCCCGGCGGTGGACCTGACCGGCAGCGCCAACCGCAGCGGCGGGGGCGGCGCCACGCGCACCTCCAGCGCCTACCGCGTGAACCTGGGCGGCAGCTGGGAACCGGACATCTGGGGCCGCCTGGGCGCCGCCAGTACCGCCGCCAGCGCCAGCGCCGCCGCCAGCGCGGCCGACCTGGCTGCGGCGCGCCTGTCCGCGCAGGGCGAGCTGGCCGCCAACTACTTCGCGCTGCGCCAGGCCGACGCGCAGAAGGCGCTGCTGGACGCCACCGTGCAGGGCTACGAGCGCGTGCTGCAGATCACGCAAAACCGCTTCAACGCATCCATCGCCGCCAAGTCCGACGTGCTGCAGGCCGAGACCCAGCTGGCCAACGCCCGCATAGACTTGATCAGCATCACCCGCCAGCGCGCCCAGCTCGAACACGCGATCGCCGTCCTGCTGGGCAAGGCGCCCGCCGAGTTCACCCTGGCCCCGCTGCCGCAAGCGTCCAGCCTCGCGCTGCCGTCGCTGCCGGCCCAGGCCGCCGCAGCCGCGCCGCTGCCAGGCGCCTC
Source organism: Pseudoduganella sp. UC29_71 (assembly GCF_042693265.1). Taxonomy (NCBI): domain Bacteria; kingdom Pseudomonadati; phylum Pseudomonadota; class Betaproteobacteria; order Burkholderiales; family Oxalobacteraceae; genus Pseudoduganella; species Pseudoduganella sp. UC29_71. The sequence goes on from NZ_CP170549.1 coordinate 1,221,121, forward strand.
CCCGGCCCGCCAGCCGGACGGCTCCGGGCGCATCGTGATGGCGCCGCCGCTGGTCTATGCGTCGCCGGACGGCGCCGAGCCGGCGGCATGGGGCGGAGCGGTGGTGCCGGCTATTCCGGCTGTCGTACCGTCGGCCTTGCTGCAGCGCCGCCCGGACATCGCCGCCGCCGAGCGCCGCGTGGCTGCCGCCAACGAGCAGATCGGCATCGCCCGCGCCGCCTACTTCCCCCAACCTGAACCTGAGTGCGTCCTACGGCTTCGGCGCCAGCGCCGCGTCCGGCCTGTTCAACGCCTCGAACAGCTTGTGGTCGCTCGGCCTGTCGGCCGCGCAGACCCTGTTCGACGCCGGTGCCACCCGCGCCCGCGTGGCCGGCGCCGAAGCGTCGCGCGATGCGGCCATCGCGCGCTACCGCCAGACCGTGCTGGCCGCCTTCGCCGACGTGGAAGACCAGCTGGCCGCCAGCCGCGCCCTGGAGCAGCAGCAGGCGCACCGCCGCGCCGCCGCCGCCGCTGCCGACCAGGTCGAGCAGCAGATGCTGAACCGCTACCGCGCCGGCCAGGTCGGCTACACCGACGTGGTGCAGGCCCAAGTCACGGCGCTCAACGCGCGCCGCGCCCTGCTGCAGGCCCAGGCCGACCGCCAGACCACGGCCGTGGCGCTGATCCAGTCGCTGGGCGGCGGCTGGCACGCGGAGCGCTAACTGTCGCCAATCGGACGCGTGCACCGGCGGGCGCTGGCTTTCGGGGGGGCCGCTTTGTATAATCGGCAATTCACTTCAGCGCCCTGGATCGTCCGCACCGATGAGCAACCCTGACCCCGCCGTGCCGGCCCCGGCACCCAAGCCTGCCATTCCCGTGGTGGCGATCGGCGCGTCCGCCGGCGGCCTGGAGCCCATCTGCGAGCTGCTGGCGGCCGTGCCGCCGGACAGCCGCTTCGCCTTCGTGGTGGTGCAGCACCTCGATCCGCAGCACACCGGCATGCTGCCCGAGCTGCTGCAGCGGGTGACGGCCATGCCGGTGCAGGAAGCGGCCGACGGCACCCAGGTTGAAGCGGGCAGCGTGTACGTGATTCCCCCGAACCGCGACCTCGGCTACGCGCGCGCGGCGCGCTGCGCCTGACGCGCCGCCAGCGCGTGCCCGGCGTGAGCCTGTCGATCGACCGCTTCATGGGTGAGCTGGCGGCCGACTGCGGCACGCTGGCCACCGGCGTGGTGCTGTCGGGCATGGGCAGCGACGGCAGCGCGGGCCTGCGCGCCATCCAGGAGCACGGCGGCCTGACGCTGGCCCAGCAGCCGGCTTCGGCGCGCTTTGCCGCCATGCCGCAAAGCGCCATCGATACCGGCGCGGTTGACATCGTGGCGCGCCCGGGCGAGATGCCCGCCCTGATCGCCGGCCGCCTGGCGCACCAGCAGACGCTGCGCGTGGTGCCCGGCACGCAGCGCCGCAACGCCCTGAACGAACTGCTGCAATTCCTGCTGGCGCGCACCGGCAACGACTTCGCCGACTACAAGATGAACACCGTCATGCGCCGCATCGAGCGCCGCATGGCGCTGCACCAGCGCGCCTCGCTGGAATCCTATGTCAGCCTGCTGCATCAGAACCCGGCTGAGGTGCAGCTGCTGTTCAAGGAAATGCTGATCGGCGTGACCAGCTTCTTCCGCGACCAGAAGGTATGGGAGCAGCTCAGGACGACGGCGCTGCCGCAGCTGCAGCAGGCGCACCCGGACGGCGCCGCCTTCAAGGCCTGGGTGCCGGCCTGCTCGACCGGCGAGGAAGCGTATTCGCTGGCCATGGCGTTCAGCGAGGCGGTCGAGCATGTCAGCCCGAAAGCCAAGTACACGCTGCAGATCTTTGCCACCGACCTCGATCCGGACGCCATCGACCGCGCCCGCAACGGCCAGTTCGGGCGCAACATCGAAGCCGACGTGTCGCCCGAGCGGCTGCAGCGCTTCTTCGTGGCCGACGAGCAGGGCTACCGGGTGCGCAAGGAGTTGCGCAACATGATCATCTTCGCGCAGCAGAACATCATTTCGGACCCGCCGTTCACCAAGCTCGACATCCTGAGCTGCCGCAACCTGCTGATCTATTTCAGCCCCAAGCTGCAGCAGCGCCTGATACCGCTGTTCCATTACGCGCTCAAGCCGGAAGGCTTGCTGCTGCTGGGCAGCGCCGACACGCCGGGCCAGTTCACGGAGCTGTTCGCGCCGCTGCAGGGCGTGAGCCGGATTTACCAGCGTCTCGATGCCAGCACGCACAGGCTGGTACACTATTTCCCAACCAAGGTGGCGGCGGTCGCCCCCATCCCCAATGAAGCCAGGTCCGCATCCATGAACGGCAATCTTCAAACGCAGGTCGAGCAGCTGCTGCTGAAAAAGCACACGCCGGCGGCCGTGCTGCTCAACCACGACGGCGATATTCTCTATATCCACGGCCGCACCGGCACCTACCTGGAGCCGGCGGCCGGCAAGGCCAACTGGAACATCCACGCCATGGCGCGCGACTGCCTGCGCTACGAGCTGGCCGACTTGCTGCAGCGCGCGCTGGCCAACGAAGGCCCGCAGATCCTGGGCGGCCTGGTGATCAACAGCGGCGGCCAGGAACTGTCGGTGGACCTAAGCGCCGAGGCGCTGGGCGACGGCGAGGCGCTGCACGGCATGGTGCTGGTGACGTTCGCCAGCGCGCCGCGTCCGGCCGGGCGGCGCTCGCGCTCGGCCAGTCCGCGCGTGACGGAACTGGAGCAGCAGCTGGCCCAGGCGCGCCTGGAGATCCAGGCTGTGCGCGACGAAATGCAGACTTCGCGCGAGGAGCTGCGCTCGGCCAACGAGGAACTGCAGTCCACCAACGAGGAGCTGCAGTCCACCAACGAAGAGCTGACCACGTCGAAAGAGGAGATGCAGTCGCTCAACGAGGAGCTGTACACCGTCAACGCCGAGCTGCAATCGAAGGTGGACGACCTGTCGCTGGTCAACAGCGACATGAAGAACCTGCTCAACAGTACCGACATTGCCACCATCTTCCTGGACAATGTGCTGCACATCCGCCGCTTCACCACGCAGGCCACGCAGATCTACAAGCTGATCGCCGGCGACGTGCAGCGCCCGCTGAGCGATATTTCCAGCGACCTGATCTATCCGGAACTGGAGGAGGACGCCAATGAAGTGCTGCGCACCCTGGTGTTCAGCGAGAAGCAGATCCCCACCCGCAGCGGGCGCTGGTTCACGGTGCGCATCATGCCTTACCGCACGGTGGACAATGTGATCGACGGCCTGGTGCTCACCTTCATCAATATCACCAGCGCCAAGGAACTGGAATCGCGGCTGCGCGCATTGAGCCATCCGGAAGGTGGCGACGGAGCGCTGCGATGAGCCGGGGGCAGGGCGGCCGTCCGGACAGCGACGCGCTGCGCCAGTGGCAGGCGCTGCAGCTCAGCAAGCTCGAACTCGAACTGCAGCAGCAGGCGCTGACGGCGCTGCAGCAAAGCAGCGAGCAGGCGCAGGCCGGGCAGGCCTTGTACCAGCAGCTGTTCGAACTGTCGCCCGCGTGCAGCTATGCGCTGGACCGGGCCGGCCGCGTGGTGTGCGCCAACCAGGCCGGCGCCGCGTTGCTGGCGCAAAGCCCGCTGGCGCTGCAGGGGCAGCCCTTCGAACGCTACCTGGCGCCCGAGGAGCAGCCGCGCTGGCGCGCGCTGGCTGCCGCGCTGCTGAGCGGTGGCGGCGCCGCCGGCATGGACTCGCAGCTGTTTGCCGCCATACCCGGCGCCTGCGCGGTGCGCCTCGACGCCCGGCTGGACGCGGCCACCGGCCTGTGTTGCGTGGTGATGGCGCCGCAGGCCAGGGATGAGGCGGTCCCGGTGGCGCAATTGCGCCTGCTGGCCGAGCATGAGGCCAATGCGCTGGAGACCGCGCGCATGGAGCTGGCGCGCACCATGCACGACCAGGTGGGCCAGAACCTGCTGGCGCTGCGCATGGAGGTGGCGCTGCTGAACCAGCGCACGCAGCCGCGCCAGGGGCCGCTGCACATGCGCGCCCGCGCCGCGCTGGACAATGTCGACGTCACGCTGCGCAGCGTGCGCGCCATGCTGAACCAGCTGCGGCCGGCCGTGCTGGACCTGGGCCTGCAAGCGGCCATGGACTGGCTGCTGGCCGACTTCCGCAAGCGCAGCGGCCTGGCCTGCACGCTGGACGTGCCGGACGAGCAGGTCTTCGACTGCCTGGACGATGGCGCCGCCCTGGTGCTGTTCCGCCAGTTGCAGGCCGCGCTGCAGTCGATACAGGGCGACGCCGGCGCCAGTTCGGTGGCGGTCAGCCTGCGGCGCCAGGGCGGCAGCGGCGGCGTGCTGCTGATGGTGACGGACGACGGCGCCGGCGACGGCGGCGCGGCGGCCGGTTCCGGCCGGCGCCAGCGCCAGGCACTGGTCATGCTGGCCATAGGCGAACGCCTGCGCTCCTATGGCGGCAAGCTGGAAGTGGTGTACGGCGTCGGCCAGGGCTGCCGCATCAGCATGCGCCTGCCGGGCCGCCGTAGCTAAAACACCATTTAGCTAAAAACCATTTTCAGGGCCGGGCGCAAGGTCTATACTGCCGCAGCTTTTCATCTTAGGGGATTATCTTGTTCAAAACGCTAGCTTTTTCAGCATTGCCGGCCGCCTTGCTGGCCGCCTTCAGCCCTGCACACGCCGACGAAGGCCAGTGGCAGCCGCACCAGCTGCCGCAGCTCAAGGCCGAGCTGAAACGCATCGGCATCGCCATCCCGGCAGAAAAACTGGCCGACCTGTCCAAGCACCCGATGAGCGCCATCGTCTCCACCGACGGCTGCTCCGCCTCCTTCGTGTCGCCAGACGGCCTGGTGGTCACCAACCACCACTGCGCCTACGGCGCCATCCAGCGCAACTCCACGCCGGAGCACAACTACATCGCCAACGGCTTCCTGGCCAGGACGCGCGACGCCGAGCTGCCGGGCGGCCCCAACCTGCAGGTCTACATCACCGACAAGGTGGAAAACGTCAGCAGCCGCGTGCTGCAAGGCCTGGACAAGCTGGGCGGCAAGGCGCGCCATGAAGAAGCGCAAAAGCGCATCAAGGCCCTGATCGCCGAATGCGAAACCGACAAGATGTACCGCTGCTCGGTGCCCAGCTTCCACCGCGGCGCCGAGTACTACCGCATCCGCCAGATGCAGATCCGCGACGTGCGCCTGGTGTACGCGCCGTCCGACAAGATCGGCAACTACGGCGGCGACATCGACAACTACGAATGGCCGCGCCACACCGGCGACTACTCCTTCCTGCGCGCCTACGTCGGCAAGGACGGCCGCCCGGCCGACCCGTCGCCGGACAACGTGCCGTACAAGTCGAAGGACTTCCTGGTGGTCTCGGCCGAAGGCCTGAAGAACGGCGACCCCATCCTGCTGGCCGGCTACCCGGGCCGCACCAGCCGCTACAAGCTGCCGGTTGAAATCCGCAACGCGCGCGACTCGGCCTATCCGCTGCAGGCGGCCGAATACCAGGCCGACCTGGACACCATCGCCGCCGCCACCAAGGGCGACGAAGCCGGCGTGGTGCGCTACGCCAGCGTGGTCAAGAGCATCAACAACCGCATGAAGAAGACGCTGGGCCTGATGGACGGCTTCGCGCGCAAGGACCTGGCCGCCGTCAAGGACGCGCAGGACGCCGAATTCCGCGCCTGGTACGCCAAGCAGCCCGGCGTGTCGTCCGCCATGCTGGCCGAACTGGACGCGGCGATCGCCGCCGACATGGCCCTGTCCGACGAAGAATTCGCCTGGGGCGTGGCCACCAATAGCGACCTGCTGAAAAGCGCGCGCACCCTGTACCGCCTGGCGCTGGAGAAGCAGAAGCCGGACGCCGAGCGCAAGGCCGGCTACCAGCAGCGCGACGTGAGCCCGATCAAGGCCCGCCTGAGCCGCCTGGAGCAGTCCTTCACGCTGAAGGTGGACCAGGCCCGTTTCGCCGACGGCCTGGCGCGCTACGCCAAGCTGGCCGCCAAGTCCCACCCGCAAGGGCTGGACGCGCTGCTGCCGCAAGTGGCCGACGTGCCGGCGCTGTACGCGCAGTCGAAGCTGGGCGTGACCGCCGAGCGCCTGGCGCTGATGGACAAGGACGCCGCCGCCATCGCCGCCTCCGACGACGCCTTCCTCAAGCTGGCCGTCAAGCTGCACGCGGTAGGCCTGTCGCTGGAAGAGCGCCGCTCCGAAGTGGACGGCAACCTGGAACGCGTGGTGCCGCAATACATGGCCGCCGTCATCGCCTGGAAAAAATCCCAGGGCAAGCCGGTCTACCCGGACGCCAACTCCACCTTGCGCGTCACCTACGGCACCGTGTCGGCCTACTCGCCGAAGGACGGCCTGACCAAAGGCCCGTTCACCACCGTGGAAGGCATCGTCGAGAAGCACACCGGCAAAGACCCGTTCATCGCCCCGGACAACCTGATCGAAGCGGTGAAGGCCAAGCGCTACGGCCAGTTCAAGGACCCCGTGCTGGGCACCGTGCCGGTAAACTTCCTGAGCAGCGCCGACACCACCGGTGGCAACTCCGGCTCGGCCGTGATGAACAAGCACGGCGAGCTAATCGGCCTGAACTTCGACTCGACCTACGAATCGATCACCAAGGACTGGTACTTCGACACCGCCATCACGCGCGCCATCCACCTCGACATCCGCTACATGCTGTGGGTCATGAAGGAAGTCGACCACGCCGACAACCTGCTGAAAGAAATGACCATCAAGTACCCTAAAAAATAAAAGGGGTCAGGGTTAATTAATGAGGGGCCGGCTTCAATATTGAGCCCGGCCCCTTTTTGCGTCATAATCGGCGGTTCTCCTTCGATCGCCCGCCATGAATGAATCATTTGCCCTGTTCGGGCTGAGTACCACGCCCATTGAGCTGATTTCCTTCGTGCTCTCCGTGCTCACGGTGCTGCTCAACATCCGCCAGAACCACTGGGCGTGGCTGTTCGCCATCCTGTCCTCGGCCACCTATGGCGTGGTGTTCTATGGCGCGCGCCTGTACGGCGACATGGCGCTGCAGCTGGTGTTCATCAGCGTGTCGTTCTGGGGCTGGTACCAGTGGCTGCACGGCGACGCCACCCACGACCAGCTCCCGGTCACCCGCACCACGCAGCGCGGCCTGCGGCTGGCCGCCGCCGGCTGGGCCGTGGGCTTCGCCGTCCTGGCCTGGTTCCTGCACCGCTACACCGACACCGACGTGCCGAAGACCGACGCCTTCCTCACCGCCGGCAGCCTGGTGGGCCAGTTCCTGCTGTCGCGCAAGAAGCTGGAGAACTGGCACGTCTGGATCATCGTCGACGTGATCTACGTGGCGCTCTACATTCACAAAGGGCTGATGCTGACCGCGCTCCTGTACGCCATGTTCGTGGCCATGGCCGCCGTCGGCCTGCTGGCGTGGAAGAAGTCCATGGGCGAGGGCGGCGCCGCGGCCGAAGCGATGGTGCTGAAATGATGGTGCTGAAATGATGGAGGCCGCGTGACGCCCGCGCTGCGCGTAGCCATCGTCGGCTCCGCGTCCTCCGGCAAGACCACGCTGGCGGCGCGCCTGGCGCAGCACTACCGCACCATCTGGGTGCCGGAGTACCTGCGCGAGTTCGTCGACACCGAGGCGCGCCTGCCGGTGTCGTCCGACCAGATCCACATCGCCCGCACCCAGGTGGCGCGCGAGGAAGCGGCCTTGCCGCAGGCGCGCCGCTTCCTGTTCTGCGACACCACGCCGCTGATGACGGCCGTCTACAGCCGCCACTACTTCGGCGGCGTGGACGCCGAACTGGCCGCGCTGGCCGCCGCGCACCGCTACGACATCACCCTGCTGTGCGCCCCGGACCTGCCCTGGGTGCCCGATGGCCTGATGCGCGAACCCGAGGACGCCAGCGGCCCGGTCAGTGCGCTGCTGCTCGATGAACTGGCTGCGCGTGGCATTCCGTACACACTGGTGAGTGGTTCACCTGAACAACGCTTGATGAAAGTCGAGCAAGTGCTGGGCAGCCCTGCTACATTAGCGGGATGAACAGAGCACCCGCCGTCCTCTCCTTCGTCCTGGCCGCCGCGCTGCCGCCACCGGCCAACGCCGAAACCGGCTACTACCTGGTCTCCACCTATGACGTGGAAGGCCAGAAATCCATCGACTTCAAGTACTGGAACGCCGACTACAAGCGTTCCGCCAGCGTGTCCTCGCCCGAACTGGGCTTCGGCTACGGCGTCACCTCGCGCTGGTACACCGAAGTCTCGGCCGTCTGGGTACGCGTGCACGGCCGCTTCGACAAGCTGGCCGAGCTGGAGTGGCAGAACGACTACATGCTCACGCAAGGCCAGTATCCTTTCGACCTGGCGCTGCACACCACCATCGGCCGCAGCGACGCGCGCGGTGCCAACGGCGCGCACAGCTACAGCACGGAGATCGGCCCCGTGCTGCAGACGGAGGTCTGGCGCACGCAGTTCAACTTCAACGTGTTCCTGCAGCGCGACTACCGCACCGGCGAACCGGAACAGACCCAGCTGGTCTATCAGTGGCAGGTGAAGCAGCGCTGGAAAAGCTGGCTGCAGCCCGGCATGCAGGGCTTCGGCGAAGTGGGGAAATGGAACGACTGGCTGCCGGAAAAGCAGCGCTCGCACCGGCTTGGACCGGCGGTATTCGGCTCGCGCGACGTGGGCGCAGGCCAGCAGCTCAAGTACGAGGCGGCCTGGCTGATCGGCAGGAATTCAGCCCGCACGGCGAAAAGCTTCACCATGCGGGTGCAGTACATCTTCTAGTTAAAAGTCAAACTGCGCGGACAGCTTGACGGTGCGCTCCGCGCCCGGGAACAGGTAGCCGCCCAAGTCCGGCGTGGCGTCGCGCCAGTAGAACTTGTCGGTGGCGTTGTAGACCTGCGCGCGGAAGGTGGCGGCGGTGGCTCCGATCTTGGTGGCGTAGGAGGCTCCCAGGTTCAGGGTGCTGTAGCTCGGCACGAAGAAAGTGTTCTCCGGGTCGAAGGCCTTCTTGCCCGCGTGCTGCCAGTTGGCGTTGACCTTCAGCCCGGCCACTTGCGGCACCGCGTATTCCGCATACAGCGACGATTTGAACTTCGGCACGTTGGTCACGCGCTTGCCATCCAGGCTGGCCTGGCCGGTACCGCTTTGCTCGGTGTTCAGCGCCATGGCGGAGAAGGCCAGCATCAGGTCCGGCGTGAGGTGGCCTTGCGCCGACAGCTCCAGGCCGCGATGCTCGGCGCGGCCGTTGCGCACGTAGGTGTTGCCGGCGTCGGTGTACTCCAGGCCTTTGCGGATCTGGAACACGGCCATGGCCAGGCTCAGGTCCTTGTACAGGTCCGCCTTCACGCCCAGTTCGATCTGCTTGGACAGCGACGGCGACAGCGCCTGCTTCTGGTTGTTCGTCAGCTTGGGCGCGATGCCGCCGCGCTCCAGGCCCTCGGCCCAGCTGGCGTAAGCCGACACGTTGGCGCGCGGCGCAAACACCAGCGACACGTTCGGCAGCCAGAAGCTTTCGTCGGTGGGCGCCACGGCGGCCAGCTGGTTGCGCTCAACCTGGGTATGGCGCGCGCCGGCATGCAGCGTGAGCTGGTCGGTCAGGCTCGCTACGTCCTGGAAGAACACGGCGCGTTCGCGGTCGCTGCGGCGCTCGGTCACCGGGCCGCTGGTCAAGCCGGTCGGCTGCACCACCACCGGGTGGTAGATATTGCTGGTGCCCGCGTATTCATAGACATCGTCGCCCCACTTCTCGCTGTTCCTGAAGAAGGAATAGCCGGCCGTGACGGCGTGCTTGACGCCGCCGGTGGCGAATTTACCCTGCACCATGGCCTGCACGGATTGCGGCTTCTTGCGCTCGCCCAGGCTCACGTAGTCGTACACGTCGTAGTCGCCGTTGGAGCAGAAGCCGGGATACAGATTCTGCGCGCCGCAGCCGTAAGGGAAGGCGGTGTAGTCGTCGCGCTTGAAGGAGTGGCTGTTGGCGCTCACGGTGGCGTTCCAGTTCTGGTTGAACTGGTAGGTGAAGCGCGCGCCGATGTTGCTGCTCTCGGTCTGCACCGGGTAGCTCCACGGCTGGTTGTTCAGCATGGTATCGGCCGGGATGTTGGGCAGCGTCTGGTTGTCAATCAGCTGGAAGCCGGGCACGGACACCTGCGACTTTTTCTGGTAGTCCGCGTCCAGCTGCAGCAGCGCCTGCGGCGAAATCTGCCAGTCGAAGGCGCCCGAGACGAAGTTGCGGTGGCCGTCGGCGCCCTTGACGTAGGAGCGCAGGCGCTCGCTGGCCACGTTTACGCGGTAGCCAAACCGGCGGTCTTCGAAGCGGCCGCCCACGTCCACGGCGCCCAGCAGCGTGCCGCGTTCGCTCGCTTCTATGGTGACCGAGCGCAGCGGCGTAGCGGTAGGGCGCTTGGTCACATAGTTGATGATGCCGCCCGGCGTGGCCATGCCGGCCTGCAGGCCAGCCAGGCCTTTCAGCACTTCGATGGATTCCTTGTTCTCCAGCGGGATCTGGGTGTCGCCCGGGATGATCAGGCCGTCCTTGCGGTAGCTGCTGCCGTTATCAAGATTGAAGCCGCGGATCGAGAACTGCTCTGCATAGCCGACCGCGTTGTAGGCGTCGCTGATGCTGGCGTCGAACTTGGCGGCGTCGGTGGTGGAGCGGATGTTCAGCTCCTGCATCTTCTCGCGGTTCAGCACCGTCACGGAGGCCGGCGTGTTCAGCAGCGGCATATCGGTGAAGCCGGCCACGGAAGCACCCTGGGCGCCGGTCTTGCCGGTGATGACGACCACGTCGGCCATGGTGGCTTCGGCCGGCGCGGCGGGCGCATCCTCGGCGAAGGCGGAAACGGCAAAGGCTTGGGAGACCGCCAGGGCGATCGTGCTAACTGCTAAATTTCGTGCGGACATTTTGGGCTCTCATCAACAAAGGGAGCCAACGGAAGGGAACAAAGGAGGGGAAACAACTTTGCGCTTTCCTTCGCTGGCATTATCCAGATCAGGTACGAAGGGTATCTCTCACCCGGAAAACGCGTTCCCAGGACCCCTAGCGAATTACAAGTGTAACATGATTTACAAGCTGAGCTCCAGCGCCGCGCGGGCGGCTGCGGCGTCCACGTCACGATGTTCGCCCAGCTTCACCATCTTGTGCGCCTCCAGCGCGGCCACCACGGCGTCGATCGCGGCGGCGTCCAGCCCGTAGCCGGACAGGCGCGTCTTCACGCCCATCTGCTCGAAGAAGCCGCGCGTGCGCGCGATGGCGGCGGCGATGCGGCTGTCCTCATCGCCCTCGCTGATGCCCCATACGCGCGCCGCATACTGCAGCAGCTTGGCGCGCTTGGCTTGCTGGCGCACCGTGAGGATGCCCGGCAGGACGACGGCCAGCGTCTGCGCGTGGTCCAGGTGGTACAGGGCGGTCAGCTCGTGGCCGATCAGGTGGGTGGCCCAGTCCTGCGGCACGCCCACGCCGATCACGCCGTTCAGCGCCATGGTGGCGCTCCACATCACGTTGGCGCGCGCATCCAGGTTGTCCGGCTCGGCCAGCGTTCTCGGGCCTTCCTCGATCAGCGTGAGCAGCAGGCCTTCGGCCCAGCGGTCCTGCACCGGCGCGTTCACAGGGTAGGTCATGTATTGCTCCATCACGTGCACGAAGGCGTCGACCACGCCGTTGCCCACCTGGCGCAGCGGCAGCGTGAAGGTCTTGCCCGGGTCCAGCACGGAAAACTGCGGGAACACATGGCGGCTGTGGAAGGCGCGCTTTTCCTGCGTGGCCGCGCGCGTGACGACGCTAGCCGCGTTCATCTCCGAGCCGGTGGCGGGCAAGGTCAGCACGCTGCCGAAGGGCAGGGCGGCGCTGATGTTGGTGCCGCCTTTTTTCAGGATCAGCCACGGGTCTTCGTCGCCGAACAGCGCCGCCGCGGCCACGAACTTGGTGCCGTCAATCACCGAGCCGCCGCCCACGGCCAGCAGGAAGTCGATCTTCTCGGCCTTCACGATGTCCACCGCCTTCATCAGCGTTTCGTAGTGCGGGTTGGGCTCGATGCCGGAGAATTCGATGACCGTATGGCCGCTCAGTGCCGCCTTCACTTCCTCGTAGACGCCGTTGCGCTTGATGCTGCCGCCGCCGTACAGCATCATCACGCGCGCGCCGGCCGGCACCAGCGGCGTAATGGCCGCGATCTGGCCCTGGCCGAACAGGATTTGAGTGGGATTGTAAAAGTCGAAGTTAAGCAAGGCGTGCTCCTGATAGATATGGCTGGCCAGATGTGGCTGGCTTGAGCCCGCCATTATCGCTCAGCGACGGAAAACGCGTTGGCGCCTACAATGCAGTAAACGCCATCGGGAGGACGACATGGATACCCAAACTGCCTGGACCGGCGGCTGCTATTGCGGCGCGGTGCGCTACGAAGCGCGCGGCCCCGTGGCTGGCAGCACGCTGTGCCACTGTGAAAGTTGCCGCAGCATCGCCGGCGCGCCATGCGTGGCCTGGTTCACCATCCCGCTGGCGGGTTTCCGCTACACGCTGGGCGCGCCGCAGTGCTTCGCATCCAGCCCGGGTGTCACGCGCTGCTTCTGCGCCCGCTGCGGCGCCCACCTGACCTACGAATCCGCCAGCGGCCCCGGCTTCATCGACGTCACCACCTGCAGCCTTGACGACCCCGAAGTGCTGCCGCCGCTCGACCATACCCAGGTGGAGGGCCAGTTAGGCTGGCTGCACCTCGGCGACGGCCTGCCGCGTTATCCACGCAGCCGCACACCCTAAGCTTGCGTTTCCCAGTGCTGGCGCCGGACGCGGCACGTTTCACCGCATTTTCTTGTGCGCAGTCAAAAGGGTTTTCCCTCAGGCCGCAACAGTGATCCTTTTTTGTCGAACAGGAGGATGACAGGCTGACAATGCCTGGGTGGCCTTTGACGAGGATGATGAGGGAAACCATCCCTACTTTTTCGGCGGATTCGCTGACGGTCCGCCTGAAAGAATGGCTGCGCTCATGCACTCCGCTGAGACACAACACGGCAAGGACAAGGTCCTGATCTACGACTTCGTCGCCCCGCAGCAGCCGTGGCTGGTGCGCTCCTACACGGGAACCTCGCTGGCGCTGAACCGCAACCTGCCGCCCGCCACAAAACAGTGCCGCGTAACGCTGGATTACACGCCCCGGTTTGCCAGCACGAAGCGAATCGAGTGTGACCGATGGCGGCCTCTCCGGACTTGCATTTCTATGTGGAAATACGGCAAACTTGGCTGTGCGGTTCCCTGGGAAACTGGAGTGGAGTATGGAGGACGGTATTCAGTGCTTTTAACAGCAGAAAAATTTGGCGATGCACTGGACCTGTTTCGCGTGCTCCCGGAACGCATTACTTCAGTCGACGAAGTGACGTTCCGGCGCGTCTATGGACATGAGGAAGCGAGCATAGAAAAGAATATTGTCTATGTATTTCGCACGGAAAAGCCTATTCCCCGTCTTAGGGGGGAAAGCGATGTAGTGTATATCGGCCAGACTAAAGGCACCTTCAGGCAGCGCTATCTCCCATCGGCGGCGCTGCATGCCACTTCCAGGGCGAACAAGATGAAGTTCGAGCATCTGGTGCAGGAATATGGACCCATCAGGATAGCGCTTGCGTCGCACACCCATTTCGGCGAGTCGCTTTTAAAGGCCGAGGGCCAGCTCTTGTGGTGGTACTTTCAAAATCATTGCGAATACCCGCCCGTCAATTACACCAAGACAACCGTCAGGAACGACGCTGTCCTGGTCGGATAAGTCCTTGACCCGGCCGTCCGGCTTCGCATTGCCGGATGGTGCGCTGCGCACGCAACACGCGTGCCAGAATGTGGGCGGAGCTATCGCGGGAGCTGCGCATGACACAGGAATTGATCTGCACCATCGGCCATTCGAACCGCACCATTGAGGACTTCATCGGGCTGCTGCGCCAGAACGGCATTGCCTGCCTGCTCGATATCCGCACGGTGCCCAAGTCGCGCCATAACCCGCAGTTCGGCCAGGACCAGCTGCCGGCCTCGCTGGCCGCAGCCGGCATCGAGTACCGCTACCTGCCCGGCCTCGGCGGCCTGCGCCGCGCGCGCAAGGATTCGCCGAATGCCGGCTGGCGCAACATGTCCTTCCGCGGCTATGCCGATTACATGCAGACCGAGGAATTCGCGGACAACGTCGATACCGTCATCGAACTGGGGCGCAGCAAGGCCTGCGCGCTGATGTGCGCCGAGGCGGTGCCGTGGCGCTGCCACCGTTCGCTGGTGGCCGATGCCTTGCTGGTGCGCGGAGTGCCTGTCGATGAGATCATCGACGTCCGCCAGCGGCGTCCGCACAAGCTCACGCCGTTCGCCCGCGTCGAAGGCTTGCGCATCACGTATCCGCCCGAGCAGACCGAGGACAGCTAAGGCGCGGGCAGCTCGCCGCAGGCGGCGGCGCGGGTCAGCAGGAGGTCGCGCTCGCGCTCGTTTTGCGTCAGCGCGGCGGCGCGCTCGAATTCGGCGCGGGCTTCGCGCTTGCGCCCCAGCTTGAACAGGAAGTCGCCGCGCACGCTGGGCAGCAGGTGGTAGTTCTTCAGCGCCGGTTCGTCCAGCAGCGCGTCGGCCACTTCTAGGCCGGTTTCGGGGTCGAAGGCCATCGACAGGGCCACCGCGCGATTCAGTTCCACCACCGGCGAGGGCGCCAGCTGCGCCAGGCCGTCGTACAGCGCGGCGATGCGGTGCCAGTCGGTGTCTTCGGCGCGGCGCGCACGGGCATGGCAGGCGGCGATGGCCGCTTGCAGCGCGTACGGCCCCAAGCCGCGCCCGATCTGCTCGGCGCGCGCCAGCGCCGCCAGGCCGCGCCGTATCAAGAGCTGGTCCCAGCGCGAGCGGTCCTGTTCCAGCAGCAGCACCGGGGCGCCGCGCGCGTCGGTGCGGGCGCGGGCGCGCGAGGACTGGATTTCCATCAGCGCCACCAGCCCGTGCACCTCGGGTTCCTGCGGCGCCAGCTCGGCCAGCACGCGGCCCAGCCGCAGCGCCTCTTCGCACAGGGCGGGGCGCATCCAGTCCGCGCCCGCGCTGGCGGAATAGCCCTCGTTGTAGATCAGGTAGACCACCTGCAGCACGGACGCCAGCCGCTCCACCAGCTCGTGCCCGCGCGGCACGTCGAACGGCACCTTGGCCTCGGCCAGCGTGCGCTTGGCGCGCACGATGCGCTGCGCCACCGTGGCTTCCGGCACGAAGAAGGCGCGCGCGATTTCGTCGGTGGTAAGGCCGCCCAGCAGGCGCAGGGTCAGTGCCACGCGCGCTTCGGTGGACAGCACCGGGTGGCAGGCGACGAACACCAGGCGCAGCAGGTCGTCGCCGATATTGTCGTCCAGCGCGCGCTCCAGGTCCGGCGCGGCGTCCTGCAGCAGGCCTTCGATTTCGTAAGTGAGTTCGGCTTCCTTGTCCTGCTCCAGCTTGCGGTGGCGCAGATGGTCGAGGGCGCGGTTCTTGGCCACCGTCATCAGCCAGGCGGCCGGGTTGTCGGGCGTGCCGCTGTCGGGCCAGCGCTCCAGCGCGCTCACCAGTGCGTCCTGCGCGATTTCCTCGGCTTGGCCGACGTCGCGCAGCATGCGCGCCAGCACGGCGATGATCTTGGCCGATTCGATGCGCCAGACCGCTTCAATGGCGCGGTGGATGCCTTGCTGGTTCATGCCCGGCTTACGACACGTGCACGCTGCGCAGTTCCACCACCACGTCCATTTCCGGCGGCTGCGGGTAAGGATAGTTCTTCACCCAGTCCATCACGCCTTCGATGGACTCGGCCTGCACCAGCCAGTAGCCGGCGATCAGTTCCTTCACTTCGGTGTACGGCCCGTCGATGATGGACGGCTTGCCACCGCTGAACTTCACGCGCGCTCCCTTGGACGAGGCGCGCAGCCCTTCGCCCGCCAACGCAATGCCGGCACGGATGCCGGCCAGGTTGGCGCGGTTCATGGTGTCGATGATGGCGGCGGGCGGCTCCAGGTCCGCCTCGCTGCCGGCGTCCGAGCGCAGCAGCACGGCGTAGGGCTGCATGCCCGGCTTGAGTTGCGCCGGCTGCAAATCCGCCGGCGCGCCTTGCGGCGGCGTTTGCATGTCGAAGCCCACGCAGCCGCCCGGGCAGCCGGCCTGGCGCACTTCCAGCTCGGCATGGCCCTCGGCGTCCGCCACGGGCCACTGGCTGGCCCACAGCGCCGCCTGTTCGCGGCTGTCGGCTTCGATGAAGGCGTAGCCGGCCACCAGCTCGCGCGGGTCGAACGGGCCTTCATCGCTCACGCGCCACTGGCCGCCGCTGCGCGTCATGCGCAAGCCGCTGGCGCTGGGATGCAACCACTTCGCCGACGGCATGGCGCGCACCAGTTCAGGCGACGGGAAGCCCGCCGTTTCCGATACCTTGTCGCCCCTGCGTAAGATCATGAATTGCATCCTGCTCTCCTTTATTGATTGCTCAGTGCTGTTTCTGCAGCTCCGCCGCCTTCGCCATGATGCGCTGTTCCTGCTCGCGCAATTCCGGCGTGAACTCGGCGCCGAAATCGTCCATCTCGAACACCTGGCGGATCTCGATGTCGGACTCGCTCTCCATCGGATTGGGGCAGCGCTTCACCCATTCAATCGCCTCTTCCAGCGACTTTACCTGAACCAGCCAGAAGCCGGCAATCAGCTCCTTGGTTTCGGAGAACGGGCCGTCGATCACGGTGCGGTTCTTGCCCGAGAAACGCACGCGCACGCCGCGCGAACTCGGGTGCAGGCCTTCGCCGGCCAGCAGCACGCCGGCGTTCACCAGTTCCTCGTTGAACTTGCCCATCGCCGTCAGCAACTCCTCGCTGGGCATCTTGCCGGCCTCGGATTCCGGGCTGGCCTTCACTATCAGCATGAATCTCATGGCGCTTCCTTTCAGGCTTCCTTGCCGGGGCAGTTTTCGGACATGGATTGCTTCATTTCCTCCTGCATTTGTTCCGGCGTCATGTCGCGCTTGTGCGTGGCAATGGACCAGACGTGGCCGAACGGGTCCACCACCATGCCGTAGCGGTCGCCCCAGAACATGTCGGCCGGCGGCATCTTCGCTTCGGCGCCGGCGGCCACGGCCTGGTTGTAGACCTGGTCCACGTCTTCCACATACATATGCAGCACGACGGGGGAACCCTTCAGCGCTTTCGGGCCGACGCTGCCCCAGTCGGGGAAGTCGTCCACCAGCATCACGATGGCGTTGCCGATCTTGACCTGGGCGTGCATGATCTTGCCGCCCGGGCCGGGCATGCGCGCCATTTCCACCGCGTTGAACGCTTTTTTGTAGAACTCGATTGCGTCAGCGGCGCCTTCGCACACCAGGTGCGGCGTTACTGTTTGGAAACCTTGTGGGATCGGGGCAACTTGGGTCATGGCTATCTCCTTGCTAAGTGTTTAGATAAGTGATCAAGGCTGAACGCAACTGCGGCGCTCATACTCACACGACGGACGGAGAAACGCCAGATCGACACGCTACATAAATATATTTTTGTACTATTTTTTGCTTGCCTGCCGCCCCTCAAGGTTGTACGATGACATACAACTTAGAGGTCCCGTGGAGATAGGGGCCGGAACGACCAACCAGAATAAGTGAATTCCCCATGAACCTGAGTGAGCCTGTCAGCCAGCAAGTTATTGGCAAATACCGGTGGACCATCTGCGCGCTGCTGTTTTTCGCCACCACCGTCAACTATCTGGACCGCCAGGTGCTCAGTCTGCTGGCGCCGGACCTGTCCAAGGAATTCGGCTGGTCCAATAGCGACTACGCCAACATTACCGCCGTGTTCCAGTTCGTCTACGCCATCTCGATGCTGTTCGCCGGCCGCGTGGTGGACCGCATCGGCACCAAGCAAGCTTACGTGCTGGCCATTGTCATCTGGTCGATAGGCGCCATCATGCACGCCTACTCGGTGCCGATGGGCGAGGGCATCGCCAAGGTGCTGGGCGCCTTCGGCATGGCCGCCATTCCCGTGTCGATCGCCGGCTTCATGCTGTCGCGCGCGGTGCTGGCGGTGGGCGAGGCGGGCAACTTCCCGGCCGCCATCAAGGCCACGGCGGAATACTTCCCGCGCAAGGAACGCTCCTTCGCCACCGGCATCTTCAACTCGGGCGCCAACATCGGCGCCGTGCTGGCGCCGCTGACGGTGCCATGGATCGCCATTAACTGGGGCTGGCAAGCGGCCTTCATCGTCATCGGCGCGGTCGGCTTCCTGTGGATGCTGGCCTGGCAGCTGATGTACGACACGCCGGACCGCCAGAAACGCCTGTCGGCCAGCGAACTGGCCTACATCCGCAGCGACGCCGTGGCCACCGCGCCGGCGGCGCCGGCCGGCGAGAAGACGTCCTGGTTCAAGCTGCTGGGCTACCGCCAGACCTGGGCCTTCGCCTTCGGCAAATTCATGACCGACGGCGTGTGGTGGTTCTTCCTGTTCTGGCTGCCGAAGTACCTGTCGGTGCAGTACGGCATGGGCAAGGAAGACATCGTCGTGCCGCTGGCCGTGCTCTACAGCATGACCATGGTGGGCAGCATCGGCGGCGGCTGGTTCCCGGCCTACTTCATGAACAAGGGCATGCACGCCTACGACGGCCGCATGAAGGCCATGCTGGTGATCGCGCTGTTCCCGCTGGTGGTGCTGCTGGCGCAGCCGCTGGGCTACATCAGCTTCTGGGTGCCGGTGCTGCTGATCGGCGTGGGCGCCTCGGCGCACCAGGCGTGGTCGGCCAACATCTTCACCACCGTGTCCGACATGTTCCCGCAAAAGTCGGTGGCGTCCGTGGTGGGCATCGGCGGCATGGCCGGCGGCCTGGGCGGCGTGGCCGTGTCCAAGGTCGGCGGCTGGCTGTTCGACTACTACGGCGCGCTGGGCCAGATCCAGACCGGCTACATGATCATGTTCACCTTCTGCGCACTGGCTTACCTGGCCGCGTGGGGCGTGATGAAGACCCTGGTGCCCAAGCATAAGGAAATCACGGACCTGTAATCCGGTTGCGTCATCCGGTGGCGTGCCCAAAGGCCCGGCAGCGAGCGAACTTGCTTACTGCCGGGCCTTTTGCGTTTCCAGCCGCTGGCGGAAATTCTGCGCGATGCGTTCCGCCTGCGCGTTGGCGGCGGCGATCTGCTCCGGCGTGAGATTGTCCTTCAGGAAGGCGAACATATTGCCGCTGTACGGGCCGTCTGCCACGTGGGGGTTTTGCTGCTGGTCGATGCGCTGCAAGGCGCTGTGGTAGGTGTAGGCCAGCACCGGATCTTTGGGGATGGCGAGCCAGCCGCTCAGGTGGCCGGTCCACAGCGTGTTCAGGCTGCCCAGGTCCCCATTCATGGCTTGCCTGGTCAATTGCTCCAGCGCCTGCTGCTTCCATTCGATCACCAGCGGATCGTCCGGCCGCGTGTTCAGGGCGTCGCGGTCGCCGAACGGGCCAGCCACCATGAAGGCGGTGTCCGCGCCCATCACCCCGGCCCTGGCGGCCGCCGCCAGATACTCGATGCGCGCGCGCCGATGCAGCTCGGTCAGGCTGGTGCAGACCTTCGCTTCCGCAGCTTTCTCCGCGCCGGTCATGTCACGCGCGTCCGGGAAATGCAGGAAGGGCAGCGTGCCCAGCCTCTGGAAGGTCATGCAGTCGTCAATGAGGTTGTAGGCCCGGTACTTGTCTTCCGGCGTGCCGCTGGCCGCCAGCGTATCGACCTGCTGCGCCAGCGGCACGGGATCGGCCGGCACGGTCCCGGCGAGCGGCGCGCTGCCGAGCGCGCTGAACCAGCTGTTGTTGCTGTTGTTGTTACCGCTGTTGTTACCGTTGCCGGGGACCGGTTGCGCAGCAGCATGGGCCGGCGCGCCGGCTGGCGCCGGTGTCCGGTTGGCGCCGTGCTGCATCACGCCCCAGGCGCCCAGCGCGGCGATGGCGGCGGCAGCGGCCAGCTTCATTCTTTGCATCGTCATGGCTGCAAGACTAGCAGATATGGCTTGGCGCCGTGATAAGATCGTCTTCCTTTCGTGCAAGCATACAGCGCTGACTGCCACATGAAGAAAAGTGTTCCGACCATACGCGACGTCGCTGCTGCCGCAGGCGTATCGACTGCCACTGTGTCCAAGTTCGTCAACGGCGCGCAGCGCTTTTCCCCGCCGGTGGAAGACACCATCAAGCGCGTGATCGCGGAACTGGGATACCGCTCCAATCCGCTGGCGCAGTCCATGATCACCGGGCGCACCAAGACCGTCGGCCTGTCCGTGCTGGACATCACCAACCCGCATTTCACCAGCATTGTGAAAGGGGCCAACCGCGTGGCGCAGGCGCATGGCTACACGGTGCTGCTGATCGACACCGAGGAAAGCCCGGAACGTGAGCGTCCCATGCTGGAAGCGCTGAGCCGCCGGGTGGACGGCATGCTCGTCTTCTCGCGCCTGGCCGAATCGGATTTGCGCTGGCTGGCGGACATGGACCGGCCGCTGGTGTGCTTCGGCCGCCTGAGCGAGCTGGCCGTGCCCGCCGTGACCAGCGACGACCACCGCGGCGCCTACATGCTCACGCGCCACCTGCTCACGCAAGGCCACCGCCGCATTGCCTACCTGGGCTTTTCCCGGTCGCGCCGCGACGAGGAGCGCAGGGCCGGCGTCAAGGAATGCCTGGCCGCGCACGGCATGGAGCTGACCGTATTCGACAGCACTGCGCCATCGTCCGCCGAAGGCGAGCGCATGTGCTCGTCCATCATGCTGAGCGGCGAACATCCCGATGCACTGATCTGCTACAACGACCTGATGGCGCTGGGCTTCATGAAGGCAGCGCAGACACTGGGCTTCCGCCTGCCTGCCGAGATCTCGGTGGCCGGCTTCGACAATATCCAGTTCGGCAGCTACAGTTCGCCTGCGCTCACCTCGGTGGACCTGCAGAGCGAGCGCATGGGCGTGGCGGCGATGGAGAAACTGCTTGCCATCATCGACGGCAAGGCGGCCGACCACTGCACCGCGATCGAACCGCAACTGATCCTGCGCGCTTCCACCATGAACCGGAACTGAGCCCATGCCGCATTTCGCAGCGGCTGCGGCGGCACGCGGGATGCGCATTTCGTGCCGCTGTGCGGCAGCGGCGCCGGCAACCTGCGTGTATCGCTTGTCCATCAATGACCTCTCTCAAGATTTAACTTCAAGCTCTGTAAGCTTGAAGCCGGCTTGAAGGTCAAGCGTCCGCGCGTGCCTGCTCCAGCGCCAGTATCCATTCCGCCTCCGGCGCGTAGGCATTTCAACACGCCCTTCGCGATGACGGAGGAGGTGATTGCCGACGTGATCTGGCGCTTCGCGGTCACCGCGCGGCTGGGCGAGCAGGCCGGCTTCACCGGCGTGGAGGTCCACGCGGCCCACGGCTATTTGCTCAGCCAGTTCCTTTCGCCGCTGAGCAACCGGCGTGCGGGCGCCTGGGGTGGTTCGGGTAGGCATGGTCGGCATTGGCACGGCGCTGGCCATCGTGCCCCACCTGCCGCGCGACTGGCGCGCCGGCAAGGATGATGCGCCAGCCTTGCCGCCCATCGCGTGGAAGAACAAGACGCTGGCCTCGCTGGCGAATATGGCGGCCGTCAAATTCCAGCTGCGCAAACTCAGTCACGGCAAGGCGCCCCATCCCCAGGTGTCGCCGCTGCGCGCGCTGGTGGTGCAGCAGATCGGCAACCTGTTCCGCGCGCGCCAGTACCGCAACTTGATGGCGCAGCGCGCACGGCCTTCCTGAGATATGATGGCGTTCTTGTAAATTACTCAATACGCCATGACCCATTCCTTCTTCCGCCGGGCAGCGCTTGGCGCCGCCGCGCTGCTGGCCAGCGCCGCCATTTACGCTCAGCCGCCTGCGCCCGCCGGCAGCCCCGAAGACATCAAGGCCATCACCCGGGTCACCGAGGAATTCCAGGCCGCCATCATCGCGAAAGACGCGAAACGGCTGTCGGCGCTGGTGCTCAACCCGCATATCCTGTTCACGTCGCCGGCTTCCGATGAATACGTCAGGAAGAGCCGCGAGACGACGGACGTGAACGACGACGGCATGGACGGTGCCGGCTACCGCAGTTTCGCGCGCCTCATCGCCAACACCAAGGTGCCGCTGCAGGAGAAGTTCTACAATGTGAAGATCACGCAGGACGGCCATGTGGCCTGGGTGGTGTTCGACTACGAATTCCTGCGCGAGAACAAGGTGAGCAACTACGGCGTCGAGAGCTGGAACATGGTCAAGCGCGACGGCAAATGGAAGATCTTCAGCGTGGTGTGGTCCGCGCACTACCCGCCAGGCTAGGACGGAAAGGAAGCAATTGGATAGCCATATCGCACCGGTGGAGCTGCAGAAGGCCTACCGCTTGATCAACCACGGTCCCACGGTGCTGGTGTCGGCCCGCCACGGCGGCGTGGACAACGTGATGGCCGCCGCCTGGGCCTGCGCGCTGGACTTCTCGCCGCCCAAGCTGACGGTGGTGCTGGACAAGGCCACCGGCACGCGCGCGCTGGTGGACGGGAGCGGCATGTTCGTGATCCAGGTGCCCACCGTGGCGCAGCTGCGCCTGACCCACCAGGTGGGGACCAGCAGCATGGCGGACACGCCGGACAAGCTGGCGCGCGCCAGCGCGAACCTGTTCAGCATCCCGGGCCACGATTTGCCCTTCGTGGCGGGCTGCTCGGCCTGGCTGGCGTGCAAGGTGATCCCCGAGCCGCACAACCAGGCCACGTACGACCTGTACATCGGCGAAGTGGTGGGCGCGTGGGCGGACACGCGCGCCTTCGAGAACGGGCACTGGAAATTCGAGTCGGCCGATCCGTGCTGGCGCAGCCTGCATTACGTCGCGGGCGGCCAGTTCTATGCCACCGGCGAAGCTCACGTCGCGGACGACGGGGCCTGATCGGGCGGCGTGCCGACGATGACGCAGTTGCGGCCGGCCTTCTTGGCCACGTACAGCGCGCGGTCGGCCGCGCCCAGCATGGCGGCGGCGTCGCTTAGTTCCGTCTTGCTGAAGGTGGCCACGCCGATGCTGAGCGTGACGTTGGGATGCATGGCGGCCGGCGCGTGCGGCACGTCGAGCGCGGCCACGCGCGCGCGGATGGCTTCGGCCACGATCTGCGCCTGCGCCAGGTCGGTGTCCGGCAGCACGGCTGCGAATTCCTCGCCGCCGTAGCGCGCCGCCAGGTCGGCTGGGCGCTGCAGCGTAGCGGCGAAGGCTTCCGCCACCAGCGTCAGGCAGGCGTCGCCCTGCTGGTGGCCGAAGTGGTCGTTATAGGCCTTGAAGGAATCGATATCCATCAGCAGCAGCGACAGCGGCGTGTCGTTGCGGCTGGCGCGTTTCAGCTCGCGGCTGAGCGCCACGTTGAAGTGGCGGCGGTTGGCGATGCCGGTCAGGCCGTCCACGTAGGATTGCGCGCGCAGCGCCTCAGCCTGCACCCGCAACTGGCGCTCGCGGCCCATGGTGCTGCTCACGTTGCTCACTTCGATCAGGCAGTATTTCTCCTTGCCCTCCGTGAACGGCGTCACCGACACCGCCTGCTCCATGCGCTCGCCGCCCCAGGTGCCGGACGGGTAGAGCGGGAAGGGCGCGCGGTGCAGGCCATGCGGCAGGCTGGCGGCGGTGCCGTTCTGCAGCGCGCTGTGCACGGCCTGCTCGATGCGCTGGCCGCGCAGATCCTCGAACAGCTCGAACAGGTCGCTGCCCTGCACCCGGCTGGCGGACAGGCCGGAATGGCTGGCCATCCACTGGTTCCACAGCACGATGCGGTGTTTCGAGTCGATCACCGCCAGGCCCAGGTTGGCCAGGCCGATCACGCGGCCCCACAGGTTGGACAGGGGCGCGACGGCGGCGGCTGGGCGGGAGAGGGTATTTTCGGGCATGCAGAATTATAGCCACATGCCGGCAGGCGGCAAGGGGTATGCTTGATGGGCCGGGCGCCTAGCCCGAGCCTGGGCCTAGGCCATCACCTTCATGGTGATCTGGAACAGCAGGCCGCCGCCATCGCGGTTGCGCACCTGCAGTTCCGCGCCGTGGCGCAGCAGCACGCGGTCCACGATGGCCAGCCCCAGGCCGGCGCCGTTGGCCTGGCCGCGCGCGCTGTCCAGGCGCGTGAAGGGTTTCAGCAGTGCCTGGATCTGGTCGTCCGGCACGCCCGCGCCGTGGTCCTGCACCTCTATCGTCACGCGCTTGAAGGTGTGCATGCCCTTCACGCTGCACTTGATGTCGATCTCGGTGTAGTCGGTGTCCGGCGTCTTGCCGTAGCGGCGCGCGTTTTCGATCAGGTTGTTCAGCACCCGTTTCAGGTCGGTCGGGTTGCCCAGCACCGTGGCGCTGTCGGCGATATCGGTGGTAATGCGTACATCCTGCAGGCGGGCCGCCTCGTGCGCGGTTTCTTCCAGCAGCGCCGTCATGTCCACCGTGGTGAAGGTGGAGGCCTCGGTCGGCTTGGCGAAATCGAGGAACTGGCCGATGATGGCGTCCATCTGGCCGATGTCGGACTGGATGCCTTCGCGCGCCTCGTTCGACAGGTTGGCCATCTCCACTTCCAGTTGCATGCGCGCCAGCGGCGTGCGCAGGTCGTGCGAGATGCCGGCCAGGATCACGGCGCGGTCGGACTCGATCTGCTGCAGGTCTTCCACCATCTGGTTGAAGCTGCGGTTGGCCTGGATGATTTCGGCCGGGCCTTTTTCCGGCAGCTTGTCCGGGCGGCGGCCTTCGGCCAGCTCGCGCGTGGCGGCGGTCAGGCGCGCCAGCGGACGGTTGATCAGGCTGGAAATCAGCGCCGCACCCAGCAGCGACACCACCGACACCACGCTGGCCCAGCCCAGCCACTGGATGCCGGTCATGCCGCGGATGCGCTCGCGCTCCAGCATCAGCCAGTAGCGGTCCTCGCCGATATTGAAGCTGACCCAGAAGCCCGGCATGCCGTTCACGCTGCGCGAAAAGCGCGTGTCGGCGCCCAGCTTGGCTTTCACCAGCGCTTCGATGTCGGGCATCAGGGAATTGGCGGGCGGCGGCTCGACTTCGTCGTCGTCCTCCAGCGTGAACACGCGGATGCCCTCGTTCGACACCAGCTCGAACAGCAGCTCGCGCCGCAGCTCGGGCGCCGAGTGGGTGAGGGCGGCGTGGGTGATGGTGACCACGGAGATCACCTGGGCCGAGATCTGCTGCACCTGCGGCTCGCGCTGCAGCACGCTCACCAGGCCCACCCAGGCCGACATGCTGAGCGTGGTGAGCACGCCCATCAGCAGAAAGGTGCGCCAGAACAGCCCGCTCTTCAGCGACGACAGTTGGAAATAGCGGGACAGTTTCATGCGACGCTACCGGCAAGCTAGCGCGGCTGGCCCTCCGGAATGAACACATAGCCCAGGCCCCACACGGTCTGGATGTACAGCGGGCTCGATGGGTCCGGCTCGATCAGCTTGCGCAGGCGGGAGATCTGCACGTCCAGGCTGCGGTCGAACACTTCGTATTCGCGCCCGCGCGCCAGTTCCATCAGCTTCTCGCGCGACAGCGGCTGGCGCGCGTGGCGCGCGAACACTTTCAGCACCGAGAATTCGCCGGTGGTCAGCGGCACGGTTTCGCCGTTCTTCTTCAGCGTGCGCGTGCCCAGGTCCAGCACGAACTGGCCGAATTCGAAGGTCTGCGGGGTTTCCGACGGCGCGCCCGGAATCTCGTCGGGCTGCTTGCGGCGCAGCACGGCGCCGATGCGGGCCACCAGTTCACGCGGGTTGAAGGGCTTGGGCAGGTAGTCGTCCGCACCCATCTCCAGGCCGACGATGCGGTCCACGTCCTCGCCCTTGGCGGTCAGCATGATGATGGGGGTCTGGTCGCCGGCGCCGCGCAGGCGGCGGCAGATCGACAGGCCGTCCTCGCCGGGCAGCATCAGGTCCAGCACCAGCAGGTCGTAGCGCTCGCGCAGCCACAGCTTGTTCATGGCCGTGGCGTTCTCCGCCGTGAACACATTGAAGCCCTGTTCCGTGAGGTAGCGGCGCAGCAGGTCGCGCAGGCGGACGTCGTCATCCACCACCATGATCTTGGCTTGATGGCCGCCGCTGTGGGCGGAGCTGGGGCTGTTGCTGGAATCAGTCGAAGTCATAGTTGTCATGCTGTCAGAATTGTCTTAATTATGTTGCTATGGTAACGTCATATTCGCCGCAGGCAAACGTCCGTGCCAACCCATTACAAACTGTTACAAACTTTACCCAATTGGTCTTACCCCCGTGGGGAAATGTCCATACACTGGGCGCATGGCAGTAAAGCTACAGAGGAATACCATGAACAAGCATCCCGACAAACTGAACGCGGCGCGCCAAGCGTCCAAGCTGGTCCGCGCTTCCGTGGGAGCGCTGGCCGTCTGTACGCTGCTGGGCGCCGCTGTGCCGGCGCTTGCCTCCGGTCCCGATAATCCGCCGCAGCGCAAGGAAGAGCGCAGCGACCGCAACCGTAATGAAGACCGCGAACGCGCACAGCGCGACATGGAAGCGCGTGCCGAAGAGCGCCGCCGCATGCTTCAGGATAGCACCAACAATGCCGAAGCGTCGCGCCGGGTCCGCATGACGGCCGACGAGCGCCGTGACCTGCGCCGTCAGATCAACGAAGCGGGCGCCGAAGTCTACGCTTTGCCTCCCCGCCGTTGATCTGAGTCAGTCTGGCTGCACCTTCTGCTTCGCGGTGCATCATACGGCGTAGCATAGACGCATCAACGTATCGAAAATTCCCTGCCTTTCTTGACTTGCGTGTAACATTGGTTACTTGAGAGAATGCCGGCCGCCAGTCTGAACCACTGGGCCGGCATTTGGCGTAGGTCTGGAGGAGATTTGTGGTGGACAAAGTAGCAGACGCTGCGGCGACAGCATTGCCCCATGGCCTGATCCAGCGCCCGGACGGGGTGTATCTGGACGCATCCTTGCAGGGGCCGGTGTTCGTGGCGGCGATTAACCAGATATTCTCGGCCGGCGCCTTTCTCGCCGGGCTCGATTATGCCGTCTTCACCAAGGCCCTGTTCAACGTCGGACCGCCGCTGCCGCCCGGCCGCCCCGGCGAGGCGCTGATACGCATCGCAGACGCCATCAGCACGTTCGACTTGCAGCGCCGCGCGCTGTACCGTGCTGTGAAAATGGACAAGGAAATCGCCGAATACGTGTTCGAGCCGCTGTTCCTGGATGCCGTGGAACTGCCGGACGGCACCCTGATCCCCGAGCGCCCCGTCAAGCTGGACTTCGACGAGTTCGTGGCCGACATGTGGACCAAGGGCATCCGCTTCGGCATCGACGTCAAGAGCGTCAAGGCCGGCATTGCCGCCTCGCGCGGCGACCGCAGCACCGTGGCGCGCCGGCTGGAGCCGGGCAAGAGCATCGATGCGCACGTGGTGGAAGTGTCGCAGGACCTGCACCGCAGCGACGCGCCGCGCGAAAAAGCCGACGGCCGCGTGGACCTGAACAGCTTCCAGAACCGCTTCCCGCAGATCCGGCAGGGCATGCGCCTGCTGAAGAAAGTGCCCGGCGAACCGGGCGCGCCGGGCCTGGAGATGGCCGGCACGGCGCTGCTGCCGCAGCCGCCCAGCGACCTGGACTTCCGCCGCTGGGTGGGCGACGGCACCGTCATCGAGAACACGCCGGACGGCGAGTTCCTGGTGGCCGCGCAGGATGGCTTCCTGGACGTGGACGCCAAGAGCGGCAAGATCGCCGTGCGCGACAAGATCGTCAGCCGCGAAGGCGTGAGCGGGCGCACCACGGGCAACCTGGCGCTGGCCGGCGCCTTCGAGGAATTCGGCGACGTGCAGGAACTGCGCGCCGTGGACGGCAGCGACATCACCATACGCGGCAACGTGTTCGGCAACATCAATTCCACCGGCGGCACCATCGTCCTCGGCGCCAACCTGGTGGGCGGCAGCGCCTACAACGTCAAGGGCGATATCAAGGTCAAGGGAGTGGCCTCCGGCTCCACCCTGCGTACGCGCGACGGCGAGATCAGGATAGCCGGACGCGCCGAGAGCTGCGTCATCGTCGGCACCAGGGTCATCATCGAGGAAGCCTCCAACTGCGAGATCCTGGCGGACGAAGTGAAGATAGGCATGGCCGAAGGCTGCGCCGTGGCGGCGCGCCGCATCGACATTGAAAGCGCCGGGCCGCGCAAGCAAAGCGAAATGCTGGTGCTGGTGCAGGTGCCCGACATGGGGCCGATCAACGGTGAAATCGCCGACCTGGCGGCCAAGATCGACGCGCTGGAGCAGCTGCGCCAGCAGTTCCGCGACGAGGCCGAGCAGATCACCTCCATCCCGCAAGTGCGCGGCTACATGACGCTGACCGCGCAGATGCGCAAGGGCGAACTGACCTTGACGCCCGAGCAGGCGCCGCAGCTGAAGAAGATGGCGGCCGCCGTCGAGCCGCAGCTCAAGACCGTGGGCCACTTGCTGCAGAAGATGAAAGCGGCCGAGTCGCAGCAGATGGTGCGGCGCGCCCAGATCGAGGAGCTGCGCAAGCAGAAGCTGGCGTCGAACGGCCTGGCCGGGTGTAAGATCCAGATGGTGGCGGGTGAAACGCTGGTGCGCAGCATGCCCTTGAAAGAGGGCGCGCCGGCCGCCAGCCAGATGGCGCCCAAGGACGGCAAGGCCCTCCTGCGCGGGCCGCACGTGGGCTACGAGAGCCTGTTCTCCGACTCCCTCGGGTCGCTGGACTGGACCTATAGCGTCGAGCCGGAATAAGGAGGCGTGGTGCAGAACGACGTCCAGGCCGCAGAAGTAGCAGCGGAAGGCGAGCTGCCGTCGTCCATCGTCAAGCGCGCGGACGGCGTCTACTTCAAGGGCGGCGCGTCGCAGGCGGCCTGCGTGGCCGGCGCGAACCACTTCTTCCTGGCGGGCGCCTATTTCGCGGGGCTGGACTATGCGGTGTTCATCCGCATGCTGTACGGCGTGGGCGCCGAGCTGCCGCAGAACCTCAAGGACCAGCCACTGGTGCGCTTTGCCGGCAGCGTGGAGCCGTTCCCTGCGCACCGGCGCGAGCTGTATAAATCGGTGCGCATCGTCAACGGCGAGGCGGAGTACTACTTCGAGCCGGTATTCATCAACGTTCCCGACCTGCCGCCCGAGCCGGCGCGCCTGAACTTCGATGAATTCGTGGCCGACATGTGGGTCAAGGGCATCCGCTTCGGCATCGACGCGCCGGCCGTCAAGGCCACCATCGCCGCCGGCCGCGTGGTGCGGCTGATCGCGGCGCGCAAGCTGGCCGCCACGCCGGGGCGCGACGCGGCCATTGTCGAGGTATCGCAGAGCATCCACCGCAGCAACGCGCCGCGCGAGACGGCCAACGGCCGCTTCGACCTGCACACCTTCCAGAACCGTTTTCCGCAGGTGCAGCCGGGCGTGAAGCTGCTCAAGAAGGTGCCGAGCTCACCGGGCTTGCGCGGCTACGAGCTGTCCGGCATTCCGCTGGAACCGGCCGCGCCGCGCGACGTGGAACTGAGCAGCGTGGCCGGCGAGGGCACCATGCTGGAGCAGTCGGGCGGCGTGGAGTACCTGGTGTCGGCGGTGGAAGGCTTTATCAGCATCGACGGCAGCAAGAAGATGTCCATCGGCCCCAAGATCATCAGCCGCGAGGGCGTCAGCGTGCGCACCACCGGCAACCTGCAGCTGACCGGCGAGTACGAGGAATTCGGCGAGGTGCAGGAGCAGCGCCTGGTCGAGGGTGGCAACATCACGATCCACGGCGACGTGTTCGGCAACATCGTTTCGCGCGGCGGCAACATCGCGCTGCAGCGCAACCTGGTGGGCGGCAGCGCAGTCAACGCGGGCGGCAACGTGGCGGTGAAGGGCGTGGCTTCGGGCGCGGTGATCCAGACCAAGCTGGGCGAGGTGGTGCTGGGGCGGGCCGAGAGCTGTGTCATCTCGGGCACGCGGGTGGTGATCGGCGAAGCCAGCAACTGCGAAATCATCGCGGACGAGGTGCTGATCAAGACCGCCGAGGGCTGCGCCATCGCGGCCCGGCGCATCGAAGTGGGCAGCGCGGGGCCGCGCCGGCAGACCGAGATGCTGCTGTTTCCGCTGGTGCCCGATACGGCCAAGTATGACTTGGGCATCGCCGAGCACACCGAGCGCGCCGGGCGCTTCGGCGCGCAGGCACAGAAGTTCAAGGCGGAGCTGGATGCAATGACCAGCGAGCCCGAGCTGCGCAACTACCTGACGCTGGCCACCAGCGTGCGCAAGCAGGAAGTGATGCTCACGCCCGAGCAGCTGGCGCTGTTCCAGAAGATGGCCGTGTCGGTGGGACCGGCGCTGCGCCAGGTGGGCAAGCTCTCGCTCAGCGTGAAGGAGGCCAGGGCGCAGGAGGCCGTGGCGCTGGAGCAGGCGGCGCTGGTGCGCAAGCAGAAGGAAACCGTGATCGGCCACGGGCGCTGCACGGTGCGGCTGGTGACCGGCGACACCATTGCGCGCGAGATGAAGTTCAATCCGGACCTGGGGGCGCCGTACGACCGGCCTGCCAAGGAGATCAAGGCCCGGCTGCGCGGCAGCACCTCCGGCGTGGCAGCCATTTTCGCCGGCAGCAGCGGCTCGGTGGACTGGGCC
Organism: Pseudoduganella sp. UC29_71; assembly: GCF_042693265.1. Lineage (NCBI taxonomy): Bacteria > Pseudomonadati > Pseudomonadota > Betaproteobacteria > Burkholderiales > Oxalobacteraceae > Pseudoduganella > Pseudoduganella sp. UC29_71. The sequence continues at coordinate 1,251,634 of NZ_CP170549.1, forward strand.
GCAAATTCACCGTCCTTGCCGCCGGCGTAGCTTGGCGGCTTACGCGCTGCGCGCTAAGCCGCCCTACGGTCACCGCAACGTGGCAGCCCGTGGGGCGGGTCAGGTGCAGCCGTAACCCGCCGCAGCGCCGCCTGCGGCCCTCACATATCCACCTTCCCGCGCAGCTTCTTCACGGCGGCGTCCCTGGTCTTGCCATCCAGCCGCTTGCGCTGCGAGCTGCGCGTGGGCCGTGTCGGGCGTCGCGGCTTGGCCAGCACTGCCACGCTGTCGACCAGCTCCTGCAGGCGCCGCAGCGCCTCTTCCTTGTTCGCCTCCAGGCTGCGCGCCTGCTGCGCCTTGAGCACCACCACGCCTTCCTTGGTAATGCGTGTGTCGCGCAGCGCAAACAGCCGCTGCTTGATAGCCTCCGGCAGCGAGGACGCACCAATGTCAAAGCGCGCATGCACCGCGTTCGACACCTTGTTCACATTCTGTCCGCCCGGCCCTTGCGCCCGGATGGCGCTGAACTCCACCTCGTCGGGATTGACGTTCATGCCTTGAACTTGAGCGGCCCGGCCGCCGACCAGTACTCGCCCTCGCTCTCATGCAGGGCGCGCGCCGCCATGCCGCGTGCCTGGAACAGCGGATGCGCCAGCGCCTCGCTGGTGCGCAGGATGGGCGACACGCAGCAGTCGCTGCCCGCGAACGCTTCGGTCCATTGCGCCAGCGTGCGCTGCGCGAAGATGGCATCCAGCTCCGCCTGCACCGCCAGCGCGTCCGCGCCGCCCACCTGCTGGCCCAGCTGCCAGTGGCGCGTCTTCAGGTCCGGGCGCTGCAGCACGTCACAGCAGCCCTGCCAGAACTTCAGCTCCAGCGCGCCCACCGCCATGTAGCGGCCGTCGCTGGTGCGGTACACGTTGTAGCAGGGCACGCCGCCGGTCAGCAGGTCGCGTCCCGGCGCGGCGTCGCCGCCGTTGTTGACCGCCACCAGCGGCATGATGTTGTTGGCGAAGACCGCGTCCGTCATCGACACGTCCACGAAGCGCCCGATGCCGCCCATCTTCACCGCAACCAGCGCCGCCAGGATGCCTTGCAGTGCTGTCTGGGCGCCGCCCAGCAGGTCGCCCACCTGCAGGTTGGGCAGGGCGGGGCGCCCGTCCGGGCCGGCGTTCTGGTCCAGCATGCCGGCGTAGCCGATGTAGTTGATGTCGTGCCCGGCCAGCATGGCGTAGGGGCCGTCCTGGCCGTAGCCGGAAATGGCGCACATCACCAGCTTGGGATTGCGCGCGCGCAGCACGTCCCAGCCCAGGCCCAGCTTGTCCATCACGCCGGGCCGGAAGCTTTCCACCAGCACGTCCGCCTGCTCCACCATGGCGAGCAGCTGCTCGCGCTGGGCGGCGTCCTTCAGGTCCAGGCGCACGAAGCGCTTGCCCCGGTTGACGGCCACGAAGAACTGCGAGACTTCCTTGCGCACAGGACCCATGGCGCGCGCGTAGTCGCCTGGGCCGGGGTCTTCTATCTTGATGATGTCGGCGCCCAGGTCGGCCAGCTGCATGGTGGCGGCGGGGCCGGGCAGCAGGCGGGTGAGGTCGAGGACGCGGATGCCGGCCAGCGGCAGGGATGGATCTTGCTGTGTCATTGGAGTGTCTCTTGTTCTTCGAGGATGGCTGTCTTGCTCTGGTAGTCGCCCAGCGACAGCAGGTGTCCCATGGGTGACAGGGCGGCGCCTTTTCTGCAGGGCGTCCAGTTCGCGGATCGCTTGCGTGATGGAGGGCGGGAAGTTCCAGTCCTGCGCGATGGCGGCGGACACCTGGCGCGCGCTGCGCAGCAGCTGGGCGCAGAACATGGGGCTGCCGAGGTCTTTGGCGTCGCCGGCCGCCTGGTCCATCATGCGCAGCGATACCAGCAGGCCGGCGTTCTGCACCAGGCCGGCCAGGAAGGCGTCGAACGGTTCCACGCCCAGCGGTGCGGCCAGCGCACGGTTGGCGGCGGCGCAACGCTCGGACTGGTCCCAGATGCGCGGCGCCAGCAGTTTGGTGTAATGGCCGGAATTGAGGTCGATGATGGGCTTGAAGGCCACCGTGGTGATGAGCTGGCGCAGGCCCTCCTGGCCGATCACGATGACGGCGTGCTCCACGCTGGTAATGGCGGGTGCGCCTGGCAGCATGGCGCCGTTGGCCAGGCGGATGACGGCGGCCACCAGCACCACGTCGCTGGAGATTTTGCGGGCGATGTCGGCGCCGGCGAAGTGTTCGCTGCGCAGGCTTTGCAGCAACTGCGGGATCAGGCCGGGCATGCGGCGCATCAGGTCCGCGCCCGAGGTGGGCGAGCTGGCGATGCCGGACAGCGCTTGTAGGATGCGCTTCTCGGCCTCGCTTGTTTCCAGCGTGTCTTCGTGGTCCGCGCTGAACAGCCAGCGGTTGTAGCGGGTGTTGAGCAGGTCTTTCTGCTCGAATGTGGGCGCGGATGGCGCGGCCGGTGCTGAGTGGGCGGCTGGCATCGGCGTTGGCGCAGGCGTGGCCGGGGCCACGGGCGCGGTGGCAGGCGGCTGGCTGGGCGCGGGGGGCGCGGAGGAAGACGCGGTGCGCGGGCCGGCGCCGCCGATCAAACGCTTGAGCCACAGGTACATAGGGGTGCTTTCAAATCGGGTGGGAGGAGCGCGTCCCATTGTAGCGGGTTGGCTTGCGTTTGCCACGCGCTGCGGGGGATGGTGTTGTGTCAGCAAACTTGACTGCAATCAACACTTGCGCTAGCCGCGCCGGGTAGGATGGTGCACGCGTCATCCCACCGTGAAAGGATCATCATGCAATCCTCTACCTTGCAGGGCGCTGCCGACGCCGGGCTGCGCCAGTACCTGAGCTTTCGCTTGGGCGGATTGGAATATGCGCTGGACTACCGCAACGTGCAGGAGCTGCGCCCGCTGACCGCGCTGGAGCGCTTTTCGGCCGACGGTGAGGTGATCAGCGGCGTGGCGGTGTCGCGCGGGGTGATCATGCCTATCGTGGACATGCGCATCGCCTTCGGCCCGCGCCCGCCTGTGCACGACCCGCGCACGGATGTGATCATCCTCAAGCTGACGGATTGCGTGATGGGGATGGTGACCGATGGCGTGACCGATATCGTCACGCTGGCCCAGGGCAGCATCCAGCCCATGCCGGGGCTGGCGGCCGATGTGGATTATCTGCTGGGGGTGGGGACCACGCAGGCCGGACGGCGCCTGATCGTGGTGGATATCGACAAGCTGATGTCGATACGGCGCGCCGGCTTCGGCGGGTTACGCGCTGTGCGCTAACCCGCCCTACGAGGGCAAACGGTAGGGCGGGTTAGCGCGGTAGCGCGTAACCCGCCAACACTACGCCGCCAGCGCCTCCAGCTGTTCCTGCAACTCCAGCCACTCGCCCTCCAGCTGGCCCAGGTCCTTGGTGTAGAAGGCCTGGTCGGTCAGCAGGGTTTTCAGCTTGGCCTTGTTGGCCGCGTCGTAGATGGCGCTGTCGCCCAGCGCCGCGTCCACTTCCGCCTTTTGCGCATTGCGCTTGGCGATCTGCTCTTCCAGGCGCTTGATCTTGTTCTCGATCGGCTTGCGCAGCGCGGACAGCTTCTGGCGCTGTTCGGCGTCCAGGCGCTTCTGGTCCTTGCTGTTGACGGTGGACACGGGAGGCGCCACCGGCGAAGCCACCGGGAAGTCGGTCTTGTTGGCCTTGCCCGCCGCCGGCAGCACGTCGGTGCCCTTGCCCAGCTTGGTCTGGAACAGCCAGTCCTTGTAGTCGTCCAGGTCGCCGTCGAAGGGCTGCAGCTTGCCGTCCGCGACGATGATGAACTGGTCGGTGGTGGCGCGCAGCAGGTGGCGATCGTGCGATACCACCACCAGCGTGCCTTCGAACTGCGCCAGCGCCTCGGTCAGCGCTTCGCGCGTTTCCAGGTCCAGGTGGTTGGTCGGTTCATCGAGCAGCAGCAGGTTGGGGCGCTGCCACACGATCAGCGCCAGCGCCAGGCGCGCCTTTTCGCCGCCGGAGAACGGCGCGATCGAGCTGGTGACCATGGTGCCCGGGAAGTTGAAGCCGCCCAGGAAGTTGCGCAGCTCCTGCTCGCGCACCGTCGGCGCGATCTTGGCCAGGTGCCACAGCGGCGATTCGTCGTGGCGCAGCATCTCCACCTGGTGCTGGGCGAAGTAACCGATGTTCAGGCCCTTGCCCATGGTGGCGTCGCCGGTCAGCGGTGCCAGCTCGCCCGCGATGGTCTTGATCAGCGTGGACTTGCCCGCGCCGTTCACGCCCAGCAGGCCGATGCGCTGGCCGATCTGCAGCGAGAAATTGATGCCGTGGACGATGCTCTTGGTGGTGATGTCGCCGGTCTTCTCGTTCTCGATCTTGTAGCCCGCATCCACGTCTTCCATCACCAGCAGCGGGTTCGGTGCGCTCAGCGGCTCGCGGAATTCGAAGGAGAATTCGGCGGCGGCGCGCAGCGGCGCCAGCTCTTCCATCTTGGCCAGCGCCTTCATGCGGCTCTGCGCCTGGCGTGCCTTCGAGGCCTGCGCCTTGAAGCGGTTCACGAACGATTCCAGGTGGGCGCGCTTGCGCTGCTGCTTTTCCAGCGCGCCGGCGGCCAGGATCATCTGCGCTGCGCGCTGGCGCTCGAAGGACGAGTAGTTGCCCGAGTAGCGCTTCAGCTTGCGCTCGTCGATGTGCACCACCACGTTTACCACTTCATCGAGGAAGTCGCGGTCGTGGGAGATGATGATGAGGGTGCCGGCGTAGCGCTTGAGCCAGTCTTCCAGCCAGATGATGGCGTCCAGGTCCAGGTGGTTGGTCGGTTCATCGAGCAGCAGCAGGTCGGAAGGGCACATCAGCGCCTGCGCCAGGTTCAGGCGCATGCGCCAGCCGCCGGAGAAGCTGGCCACCGGCAGCTGCATCTGGTCCAGCGTGAAGCCCAGGCCCAGCAGCAGCTGCTCGCCGCGCGACTGCACGGTGTAGGCGTCGGCGTCGGCCAGCGCGCTGTAGATCTCGCCGATGGCGATGCCGTTCTCGCTGGTGGCCGGTTCCGATTCCAGGCGCGCCAGTTCCGCTTCCAGCTTGCGCAGGTTCACGTCGCCGTCGATGGCGTAGTCGAGCGCGCAGCGCTCCAGCGGCGGGGTTTCCTGCGCAACGTAAGCGACGCGCCATTTGGCCGGGAAGTCGATCTCGCCCTGGTCCGGGTGCAGCTCGCCGCGCATCATGGCGAACAGGCTGGACTTGCCGGCGCCGTTGGCGCCGATCAGGCCGATCTTGTCGCCGGGGTTGAGGGTGACATCGACCTGTTCCAGCAGCGGCTTCACGCCGCGCATCAGGCTTACTTGAATAAAGCGGATCATGGTTCGTTCTTTACAGTTTGAGCTGGTCGGCGGTCAGCAGGAAGACCATGTCGTCGCCGGCGCTGGTGGTGAGCCAGGTCAGGCCGAGGTGGCCGAAGGCCTTCTCCGCGAATTCGCGCTCATTGCCGATTTCAACGATCAGCAGGCCCTCGTCGGTCAGGCGCTCGGCGGCGCCGGCCACGATCTTGCGCACCAGGTCCATGCCGTCCGCGCCGCCTTCCAGGGCGATCTGCGGCTCGGCCAGGTATTCCGGCGGCAGCTTGGCCATCGAACCGCTGTTCACGTACGGCGGGTTGGTGATGATCAGGTCGTACTTTTTGTCGGGCACGTTGGCGTACAGGTCGGACTCGATCAGCGTCAGGCGGTCCTGCAGCTTGTAGGTGTCCACGTTGATGCGGGCCACGTCCAGCGCGTCCTTCGAAATGTCCACCGCGTCCACGTGCGCGTTCGGGAAGGCTTCGGCCAGCATGATGGCCAGGCAGCCGGAACCCGTGCACAGTTCCAGCACGTTGGTGGTGGCTTCGGGATCGACCATCCACGGCGAGAAGTAATCCGGGATCAGTTCGGCGATGAAGGAGCGCGGCACCAGCGCGCGCTCGTCCACGTAGAAGCTGTAAGGACCCAGCCACGCTTCCCGGGTGATGTAGGCGGCCGGCACGCGGTCGGTGGCGCGGCGCTCGATCACGGCCAGCACGGCGTCGATCTCCTGCGGCAGCAGGCGCGCGTCCAGGAACGGGTCCAGCTTGTCCAGCGGCAGCTTGAGCGTGTGCAGGATCAGGTAGGCCGCTTCGTCCAGCGCTTCCACGCTGCCATGGCCGAAGAACAGCTTGGCGGTGTTGAAGCGGGTGACGGCGTAGCGCAGCAGGTCGCGCGGGGTGGTGAAGATGGAGGTGGTCATTATTATTCTCGCAAAAAGTACGTGCCGGGCGGGTGTGCCAGCTTAGCCCAGCAGGTTCTCAAGGGTACGGCGGTAGATGTTCTTCAGCGGATCGATGAAACGCAGCTCGATATGCTCGTCGATCTTGTGGATGCTGGCGTTGGGAGGGCCGAATTCTATCACCTGGGGGCAGATCTGCGCGATAAAGCGGCCGTCCGAGGTGCCGCCGGTGGTGGACAGCTCGGTCTCGATGCCGGTTTCGGCGCGGATCGCGTCGGCCATCGCGGTGCTCAGTGCGCCGCGCGGGGTGAGGAAGGGCAGGCCGCTCAGCGTCCATTTCAGCTCGTACTCCAGGCCGTGCTTGTCCAGGATGGCGTGCACGCGCGCGCGCAGGCCTTCGTGCGTGCTGGCGGTGGAGAAGCGGAAGTTGAAGTCGATCTCCATGGCGCCGGGAATCACATTGTTGGCGCCGGTGCCTGCCTTGATGTTGGACATCTGCCAGGACGTGGGCAGGTAGTACTCGTTACCCTCGTCCCAGACTTCGGCCACCAGGTCCGCCAGCGCCTGCGCGGCCTGGTGGATGGGGTTGCGCGCCAGCTGAGGGTAGGCGATGTGGCCCTGGATGCCCTTGATGACCAGGTGGCCGGACAGCGAGCCGCGGCGGCCGTTCTTGATCATGTCGCCCAGCGTCTTGTCCGAGGTCGGTTCGCCGACGATGCAGTAGTCGATGCTCTCGCCGCGCGCCTTCAGCTTCTCCACCACCACCACGGTGCCGTCGGTGGCCGGGCCTTCCTCGTCGCTGGTGATGAGGAAGGCGATCGAACCCTTGTGGTCCGCGTTGGCGGCCACGAACTCCTCGCAGGCCACCACGAAGGCGGCGATGGAGGTCTTCATGTCGGCCGCGCCGCGGCCATACAGCTTGCCGTCGCGGTGGGTGGGATAGAAGGGCTCGGACGACCACTGCTCGACCGGGCCGGTGGGCACCACGTCGGTGTGGCCGGCGAACACCAGCACCGGGCTGGCAGTGCCGCGCCGCGCCCAGAGATTGGTCACGTCGCCGGAGACGATGGTCTCGCAGACGAAGCCGAGCGGCTCCAGCAGCGCGATCAGCTGGTCCTGGCAACCCTTGTCTTCAGGCGTGACGGAGGCGCGGCCGAGCAGCTTCTCGGTCAGGGCGAGGGTACGGGAGGCCGTCATTTGGAAAAGATCTGGCGGTAGGCGTCCGGCGAGAAGCCGACGTGGCATGCGCTGCCGGCGCCTTGCAGCACGGGGCGCTTGATCACGGACGGGAATTCCAGCATCAGCGCGGTGGCGCTGGCGGCGTCGGTGACGGCGGCCTTGCGCTCGTCCGGCAGGCCGCGCCAGGTGGTGCCCTTCTTGTTGACCAGGACTTCCCAGCCCAGCGTCTGCAGCCAGCCGCTGACGGTCTGCGCGTCCAGGCCCTGCTTCTTGAAATCGTGGAAGGTGAATTCGTGCTGCTGGTCAGCCAGCCAGACGCGGGCTTTCTTCACCGTGTCGCAGTTGGGGATGCCGTAAAGAGTAATCATGGAATGTGCAGGTTCGGAAGCGTGGCCGCGCCGGGTGGCGGCCGAAGTGCAGCATTATAGCGTGACTGGCGTCCATGCCGGCTCAGGTGGCGATGCGCGAGCGCGAGCTGGCGGCCACCAGCAGCATGGCGCAGCCCAAGCCGGCGAAGGCCATCTGCAGGCTGGAGGCGTGGGCGATGAAGCCGATCAGCGCGGGGCCGGCCAGGATGCCGGCGTAGCCTAGCGTGGTGATGGCGCCCACCGCCAGCCCGGCCGGCATGTCGTGCTGGTTGCCCGCCGCCGTAAACAGGATGGGCACGATGTTGGAGGCGCCCAGGCCGATCAGCACGAAGCCGAGCAGCGCCACGGCGGGCGAGGGCGCGGCGACGGCGGTGAAGAAGCCGGCGGCGGCGCACAGGCCGCCGGCCAGCAGCACGCGCTGGCGGCCGAAGCGGGCCACGATCTTGTCGCCGCTGAAGCGGCCCAGCGTCATGGCGACGGCGAAGGCGGCGTAACCGAGGCCGCCCTGGTCGGCGCTGATGCCGGTGGCGCTGGTGAGCAGCAGGGCACTCCAGTCCAGCACCGCGCCTTCGGCCATGAAGCAGGCGAAGCACAGCAGGCCGATCACGGCCACGGCGCCGCGCGGCACCACGAACAGGCGTTTGTCTTCCCCGGCCTCGCCTTGCGCGGCGGGGGCGGCCGGCAGCAGCTTGGGCGCTGCCAAGGCCAGCACGGCTGCTGCGATGGCGGCTACCAGCACGGCGGCCATCAGCGTGTCCATGCCGGCCCACAGCAGCGCTGCCATGCCGCCCGCGCCGGCGATGCCGCCCACGCTGAACATGCCGTGGAAGCCGGACATGAGCGCGCCGCCGCTTTCCTTTTCCACCCGCACGGCTTGCACATTGATGGCCACGTCCAGCGTGCCGATGGTGGCGCCGAACAGGAACAGGGTCACGCCCAGCAGCAGCGGCGAGGGCGCCACGGCGAGGAAGGGCAGCACGGCGCACACCAGCGCGCCGGACAGCAGCACCACTGGCCGGCAGCCGAAGCGCGTGGTCAGCGCACCGGTAACGGGCATGGCCAGCAGCGAGCCGATGCCGAGGCATAGCAGCAGCATGCCGAGCTGCGACGCTTCGAGATTCAGGCGGTCCTTGGCGTACGGCACCAGCGGTGCCCAGGCGGCCATGGTGATGCCGGCAACCAGAAAGCCAAGACGGGTAGAGAGGCGGTGTGCTGCTGAGTTGTTCATATGTGCGGACGGAGTTAGCGCTAACGAGATGTTCCGCGTTAGATATCGGGGGCAGGAGTTTACGTGGCTGGGGCAGGCGCGTGTTGAGGCGCGTCAGGTGTTGAGGGTGAACTCGGTGAAGGAGGTTTCGGCAACCGGCGCCTTCTGCTCCGGCTCTTCGTGCTTGCTGTCCGGGCCGTTGTTCAGCAGCCAGAGCAGGTTGGTGGCCGAGTCGGCGTTGGCGAGCGCTTCTTCCTGGCTGATCAGGCCTTCCTGCACCAGCTTGAACAGCGCCATCTCGAACGACTGCGAGCCGGCCGACAGGCTGTTTTCCAGCGCTTCCTTGATCTGGCTGATGTCGCCTTGTTCAATCAGGTCCGAGATGTGGCGGGTGTTGAGCATCACTTCCACCGCCGCCGTGCGCGTGCCGCCGTTGATGGAGCGGATCAGGCGCTGCGACACGATGGCTTTCACCGTGGACGACAAGTCCTGCAGCAGCGCGGCGCGGTTTTCGATCGGGTAGAAGCTGATGATGCGGTTCAGCGCGTTGTAGCTGTTGTTGGCGTGCAGCGTGGCCAGCACCAGGTGGCCGGACTGCGCGTAGGCCAGCGCGGCGGCCATGGTTTCGCGGTCGCGGATTTCGCCGATCAGGATGCAGTCCGGCGCCTGGCGCATGGAGTTGCGCAGCGCGGTGTAGAAGTCCTTGGCGTCGCTGCCGATCTCGCGCTGGTTGACGATGGATTTCTTGTTCTTGAACAGATACTCGATGGGGTCTTCGAGTGTGAGGATGTGGCCCGAGCGCAGTTCGTTGCGATGATCCAGCATGGAGGCGATGGTGGTGGACTTGCCGGAGCCGGTGGCGCCCACCAGCAGCAGCAGGCCGCGCTTTTCCATGATCAACTCCGCCAGGATGGGCGGCAGCGCCAGCTCGGCCAGCACGGGAATGTTGGCCGGCACGAAGCGGAACACAGCCGAGATGCTGCCGCGCTGGCGGAAGGCCGACAGGCGGAAGCGCCCCAGGTTGGGCACCGAGACGCCCATGTTCAGCTCATTCTCGCGCTCCAGTTCCGCCATCTGCTCGGGCGAGCAGACTTCGGCCAGCAGCGCGTGAATGTTCTCCGGCTCCAGCTTTTGCTGGTTGATCGGGATCAGGTTGCCGTTGATCTTGATGTGGACAGGCGAATTGACCGCGAAGAACATGTCCGACGCGTTCTTTTCCTTCATCAGCTGGAACAGGCGGTCCATTGCCATGGTGCTCTCCCTGCGGCGGGTTACGATTATTTAATGCGGACGGCCGCGTAGGGCGGGTTAGCGTAGCGTAACCCGCCGCTGCATCAGATACCGCGCAGCAGTTCGTTGATGCCGGTCTTGGAGCGGGTCTGCGCGTCCACGCGCTTGACGATCACCGCGCAGTACAGGCTGTACTTGCCGTCGTCCGACGGCAGCGAGCCCGACACCACCACCGAACCCGATGGGATGCGGCCGTAGGTCACTTCGCCGGTGGCGCGGTCGTAGATCTTGGTCGACTGGCCGATGTACACGCCCATCGAGATCACCGAGTTCTCTTCCACGATCACGCCTTCCACGATCTCCGAACGCGCGCCGATGAAGCAGTTGTCTTCGATGATGGTCGGATTGGCCTGCATCGGCTCCAGCACGCCGCCGATGCCCACGCCGCCCGACAGGTGCACGTTCTTGCCGATCTGCGCGCAGGAACCCACGGTGGCCCAGGTGTCGACCATGGCGCCTTCATCGACGTAGGCGCCGATGTTGACGTAGGAAGGCATCAGCACCACGTTCTTGGCGATGAAGGAGCCGCGGCGCGCAACGGCCGGCGGCACCACGCGGAAACCGCCCGCCTGGAAGTCGGCTTCGGTGTAGTTGGCGAACTTGGTCGGCACCTTGTCGTAGAACTGCATGGTGCCGTCGGATGGCAGCACCACGTTGTTCTCCAGGCGGAACGACAGCAGCACGGCCTTCTTGATCCACTGGTTCACCACCCAGGTGCCGGTGTCCTTCTGCGCCACGCGCAGGGAGCCGTTGTCCAGGCCGGCCAGCACGTGCGAGACCGCGTCGCGCAGTTCGGCGCTGCCGTTGGCAGGGTTGATCTCGGCGCGGTTGTCCCAGGCTTGTTCGATGATGTTTTGCAGTTGTTGGGTCATGATGCTTCTCTTTTATTTAGACAGGTTTTTGCAGAATTGGACGATGCGCTGCGCCGCTTCCAGGCCCTCGGAGGCCTCGGCCACCAGCGCCATGCGGATGCGGTTGCGGCCCGGGTTCACGCCGTGCGCGTCGCGCGCCAGGTAGCTGCCGGGCAGTACGGTGACATTATATTCGGCGTACAGGCGCTGGGCGAATTCGGTGTCCGACAGGCCGGTGCGGCTGACGTCGGCCCACAGATAGAAGCCGGCGTCCGGCAGCGCCACGTCCATCACCTGCAGCAGCAGCGGGGTGATGGCGGCGAACTTGGCGCGGTACTGGGCGCGGTTGGCTTCGACGTGGGTTTCGTCGTTCCAGGCCGCCACCGACGCAGCCTGAACGGAAGGGCTCATGGCCCCGCCGTGATAGGTGCGGTACAACAGGAATTTTTTCAGCACGTCGGCGTCGCCGGCCACGAAGCCGGAGCGCATGCCAGGCACGTTGGAGCGCTTGGACAGGCTGGAGAACACCACCAGGCGCGCGTACGGCCGCTCCACGGTGGACAGGCCCAGCATGTGCGCCGCCTGCAGCGCGCCCAGCGGGGCTTCGTCGCCATGGTAAATCTCGGAGTAGCACTCGTCGGCGGCGATCACGAAGTTGTAGCGCTCGGACAGCGCGAACAGGTTTTCCCAGTCCGTCAGCGACAGTACCGCGCCGGTCGGATTGCCCGGGGAGCACAGGAACAGCAGCTGCACGCGCTCCCACACGGAGGCGGGGATGCTGTCGTAGTCGCAGCCGAAATTGCGGGCCGGGTCGGAGTTGACGAAATACGGCTCGGCGCCGGCCAGGTAGGCGGCGCCTTCGTAGATCTGGTAGAACGGGTTGGGCGACACCACCAGCGCCTTGGCGGCCGGGTCGATCACGGTCTGCGCCAGCGCGAACAGCGCCTCGCGCGAGCCGTTCACCGGCAGCACCTGGGTGGCCGGGTTCAGCGCCGGGATGCCGTAGCGGCGTTCCAGCCAGCCGCAAATGGCGCCGCGCAGCGCTTCCGAGCCAATGGTGGTCGGGTAGGTGGCCAGGCCGTTGATGTTGTCGACCAGCGCCTGCTGGATGAAAGGCGGCGTAGGATGCTTCGGCTCGCCCATGCCCAGGCTGATGGCGGAATAGTCGGCGTTCGGCGTCACCTTGGCGAACAACTGGCGCAGCTTTTCGAACGGGTACGGTTGCAGCTTATCGAGATGTGGATTCACAGGCGGACCAAAGAGCGGAAATCGGAACCAGCCATTATAGCGCCAGCGCGGCCGGGTTGTGCGCCGCAGCGGAGATGGGCGATATTGCAAAATTGATAGCACATGCAATAATGCGGGCATCCCAGCTATGAAAGCCCGCCGTGCAGGCAGATTCCGCCCAGACCATACTCGAAGCCACCACCACCCGCAGCAACGGCTACCTGCGCCTGGCCGTGGGCCTGCTGCAGGGCGGTCTGCTGTACCTGCTGTACCGCGCCAACAGCGCCAACGCGTGGCCAGCCACCGAGCCTTTCCTGTTTGTGCCGCTGCTGATGGCGGGCGTGCTGCTGCCCGTGCTCCTGATATCCAGCCTGGGTCACATAGGCGGGCGCAATCTGGCGCTGTGGATGGTGGCCGCTGCCGCCGTCATTGCGGCGCTGGCGCTGCATGACGTGTGGCGTATGGAGGGGACGCGCATCGCGGCCGCGGCGGCCGCCGCATCGTCCGCGTCGGCCAGGGAGGCGCGCTATCCGTCCGCGCTGGTGGCCGTGTTCAGCGCGGCCTTCTTCTTCATCGCCCACTCGCTGGTGATGGCGGGCGTGCAGGAAGGCCGCCGCCTGGCCAGCTACGCCACGTACTTCGAAACGGCGTGGAAGCTGTTCATCCAGGCCGCGTTCTCGGCGCTGTTCGTCGGCGCGCTGTGGGCCATGCTGAACCTGGGCGCGGGACTGTTCCAGCTAGTGAAGCTCGGCTTTCTGAAGCGGATGCTGCTGGAAGCCTGGTTTAACATGCCGGTGCTGTTTTTCGCCTTTGCCTGCGCCATGCACATCACGGACGTGCGGCCCGCGATTGTGCGCGGCATCCGCACGCTGCTGCTGGTGCTCATGTCCTGGCTGCTGCCGGTGACGGTGCTGTTGCTGGCGGGCTTCCTCGGCAGCCTGCCGTTCACCGGCCTGGATGCATTGTGGAAGACCGGCCACGCTACCAGCGTGCTGCTGGGCGCCGCCGCCGCGCTGGTGGTGCTAATCAACGCGGCCTACCAGAATGGCGAAGTGGCGGGCACGGTGGCGCGCGTGGTGCGCTGGAGCGCGCGCATCGGGGCGCTGATGCTGCTGCCGCTGGTCGTCATCGCCGTCTACGCGCTCAGCCTGCGCGTGGGCGATTACGGCTGGAGCTCGGACCGATTGATCGCCGCCGCCTGCATGGTGGTGGCCGCGTGCTATGCGCTGGGCTACGCCTACGCAGCCTTGCAGCGCGGCGCGTGGCTGCGCACTCTGTCCATGACCAATGTGGGCGCGGCCTGGCTGGTGCTGGCGGTGCTGCTTGCGCTGTTTACGCCCATCGCCGACCCGGCGCGCATCTCCGTCAACAGCCAGCTGGCGCGGCTGGAGCGCGGCGCCGTGAAGGCCGACAAGTTCGACTACGAATACCTGAAGTTCGAAGGCGCCCGCTACGGCCGCGCCGCCTTGGAGCGCCTGAAAATGGCCGCCGGTCCGGACGCGGCCCTCAAGCGCGCTGGCGCCGTTGCCGCGCTGGCCAAGGAGCACCGCAGCTGGCGTCCGCCTTCTGCGCCTGTGGCGGTGGACATCGGCGCCAACCTGGCCGTGTGGCCGCAAGGCAGCCGTTTGCCGGCAGGCTTCCCGCTGCGCAGTTGGACCGACCGGGGCGAGGATGGCGGCCCGGCGCTGCGTTGCCTGCGCGAGGCCGGCGTGCATTGCGACGCGTTCATGCTGGACCTGAGCGGCGACGGCAAGCCGGAAGTGGTGCTGATCGGCGCGGAGCCGGGTGTCGGCTCGGCGGTGGTGGGTGAAAAGGACGGCAAGTGGCAGCAGGTGGCCAGCCTGCCTTACAGCCTGGCCGGTTGCGCACCCTTGCTCGCGCGCTTGAAGGCGGGTGAGGCAAGGGCGGTGGCCAAGCCGCTGCTGGACATCGAAGTCGATGGGCAGCGCGTTTCGGTCGAGCCGCACCGTCGGGGCGTGCCGCTGTGCCGTTAAGCAGCCGAGCAGCCGAGCAGCCGAGCCGCTGAGCCGCTGTGCCGCTGTGCCGCTGAATCAGCCCTGCAGCGGGCAGTCCGCCATCGGGTCGCCCAGGCGGCGCGCCAGTTCGCCGCGTAGCGCCGCGAGGCCGGCGATGCGCTGGTCGATCTCCGCCATCTTCGCCCGCAGCGCCGCGCGCAGCTGGTCGGCCGACGCCTCCGGCGCCGCCAGCAGCGGCAGGTCGGCCTCGATCTCCTTCAGGCTGAAGCCCAGCTGCTGCGCGGTGCGGATGTAACGCAGCCAGTCCACCGCCTCGGGTGGATAGTCGCGGTAGCCGTTGGCGCTGCGGCGGGCATTGAGCAGGCCGCGCTTCTCGTAGAAGCGCAGCGTGTCGCGGCTGATGCCGGTGGCGCTGGCGATTTCCCCTATCTGCATATTTTCTCCTTGACCCTGGAGTATACTCCAGGCTTTAGCATCAAGCTCCATTTCAAAAGGAGCTTGTCATGCCCAATCCCGCCACTTTCCGCCGCATCGTCCGCGCCAGCGCCATCTACGACCTGGCCGTGACCGCGCCCTTCGCCACGCCCTGGACCTTCGCGCTGGTGCTGGCCCACCTGTCGGCAGTCAACCAGCAACTGGGCGGCGCGGCCTTGCCGGCATTCGGGCCATTCCACGTGCTGATCGCCTGCCTGATGGGCAGCATCGTGCTGGTATGGTCGGTGCTGCGCATCCGCGACCCGCAGCCCCGTTTCGGACGCTACGACGCGGCAGGGCGCTTGCTGTTCTCCAGCTGGATGGCGTGGGCGCTGGCCGCCACCGGCGAGCCGTTGATCTGGCTGTTCCTGCTGCCTGAAGCTGCCTGGTGCGTCGTCCAGTGCCTGCCCGTGCGCCATCCTTCATCCAGCGGTGTAATATAGGCAACCTTGTCAAGCGAGGAGGCATGTTATGGCCAGCATCCAGCAAATCGTTCCCTGCCTGTGGTTCAACACCCAGGCGGAGGAAGCCGCCAATTTCTACGTCGGCATTTTCGATAATTCCAAGGTTACGCAGATCGTGCGCTACTTCGAGACGGGGAGGGAACTCCACGGCCACGAGCCCGGCTCCGTATTGATGGTGTCGTTTGAACTGAACGGCACGCCATTCAGTGCGCTCAACGGCACGCCGCCGATTGCGTTCAACCAGGCGGTGTCCTTCCAGGTGATGTGCGAAAGCCAGCAGGAAGTGGACCGCTTCTGGCTGCACCTGGGCGAGGGCGGCGACCCGGCCGCGCAGCAGTGCGGCTGGCTGAAGGACAAGTTCGGCCTGTCCTGGCAGATCCTGCCCAGCGTGGTGATAGAAATGATGAAAGACCACAGCTCGGCCAAGACGCAGCGCGCCATGCAAGCCCTGATGACGATGAAGAAGATCGATATCGCCGAGCTACAGCGCGCCTACGCCGGCTAGCACGGCGCGCATGCGCTGCCAGTGCGAGCCTTGCCAGAACACCCCGCCGCACACGTCGCAGGTGACAAACAGCGTGTGGCGGGCGCGCACGGCGGGCGGCAGCTTGTCCTGCACGTCCTGCTTGGCGATCACGCGCAGCGGGGCGTTGCATTGCAGGCAGAGCGTGAACGGGCGCATGCTCCCCGCCAGGTCCAGGCGGGCGACGATTTCGCCTAGCTGCTGTTCGGGCTTGAGCGCACGCACGTAGCAGCCGTGCGTGACGCCGCGCCGCTTCAGCAGGTCGCGGTCGCGCGTGAGCACGATGCGCTGCTGCTCGGCGGAGATGACTTCGATTTCGCGGTCGTCGATGGCGTTGTCGTACAGCGTGTCGAAGCCGGCCATGCGCAGCAGGCGCGCCAGGCCGCCCAGGTGGGCGTCGGCGATAAAGCGGGTCTCGCGCAGGGGACGCTCGCGCACCCGCAGCAGTGAACTGATGTCGAAGGTTTCAAACTTGGGATACACCGCCACCCGGTCGCCGTCGGCCAGCAGGCGCTCGAAGCCGCAGGACTCGCCGTTCACCAGCACCAGTTCCACCTCGGTGTGTGGCACGCCCAGCGCTTCGATCATGTGCTTGGCCGTGGCGGCGCGCGCACAGGGCGCATCGAACGCGCGCCGGCGCCGGGACGGCGGCAGGAAATCGTTGAGTTCTTCGTAGAATCGGAATGTAGCGGTCACCATGATGCGAGTATCATCTACCCATCCCTGAAAGGAGGCAAGCCATGCAAGCGCAACCCCTTATTGCAGTGAGCGATGTTGAAGCCAGCAGCCGCTGGTACCAGGTGGTGCTGGGCGCACGCAGCGGCCACGGCGGCAAGGATTACGAACAGCTGATGTTCGGCGAACACATGATTTTGCAGCTGCACCGCTGGGAGGCGCACGGCCACGCCCATATGGGCAACCCCGAAGCGCGGCCTTACGGCAACGGCGTGCTGCTGTGGTTCCATACCGAAGACTTCGACGAAGCAGTGGAGCGCGCCGCCTCCATCTCCGCCACCGTGCTGGACGGCCCGCGCGAAAACACCAATGCCTCCCACCGCGAAATCTGGCTGCGCGACCTGGACGGCTATGTGGTCGTCATCGCCGGGCCTTACGGCGACGTCGGCATGTAATCAGCTGGCGAACTGCGCGGCCAGGAAGTCGATGAAGGCGCGCAGCTTGGCCGGCTGGTGCTGGCGGCTGGGATAGTAGGCGTACAGGTCCGCCGAGGGCAGCGTGTAGTCGGGCAGCACCACTTGCAGGCGGCCGCTGTCCAGATACTTCGCGAGGTCCCACTCGGAGCGCAGCAGGATGCCGTGGCCGTCCAGCGCCCAGCCCAGCACCACGTCGCCGTCATTGCTGGACAGGCTGCCGCGCACCTTCACGGACTCCGATTTGCGGCCCTTGCTCAGGCGCCAGGTGGCGTAGGCATCGTCGTTCTGCCGGTGCAGGATGCAGCGGTGTTGCGCCAGGTCCTTCGGCGCGGCGGGCGTGCCGGCGCGTTTCAGGTAGGCCGGCGAGGCGCACAGGAAGCGCCGGTTGGACATGATCTTGCGCGCGCTCAGGCGCGTATCCGGCAGCTCGCCGAAGCGGATGCCCAGGTCGTAGGCTTCCTCCACCAGGTTGATGGCGCGGTCGGTCAGCTGCAACTGCACGTCCACCTCCGGATACCGCTGCGCGAACGCGGACACCAGCGGCGCGATGGCGGTGCGGCCAAAGCCCAGCGTGGCGTTAACGCGCAGCAGGCCTTTCGGCGCCGCACGGCTGCTGGACACGGATTCCTCCATGGCGCGGATATCGGCCAGGATCTGCGTCGCCTGCGCCAGGTAAGTCTCGCCCTCGCTGGTCAGGCTGATGCGGCGCGTGGTGCGGTTCACCAGCCGCACGCCCAGGCGCTGCTCCATCTGCATCAGGCGCTTGGTGGCGGCCGGCGGCGTGATGTCCAGCTCGCGCGCAGTGGCCGACAGGCTGCCCAGCTTGGCCAGCAGCACGAAGAAACCCAGCTCGGACGTGTCATTCTTCACTTGAAGTAAATAATCATGTAAATATCGATGAATTATAGCGCTGTTGTTTAAGGCTATGCTGGTGTCATTCCCAACCAGGAGACTTAGCATGAAAATCGTCACCATCCTCGAAAAGACCCTGCCCATCAGCTCCCCGATCCGCAACGCCTATATCGACTTCAGCAAGATGACCCTGAGCCTGGTGGCCGTGGTCACCGACGTGATCCGCGACGGCAAACCGGTGGTCGGCTACGGCTTCAACTCGAACGGCCGCTACGGCCAGGGTATGCTGATGCGCGAGCGCTTCATCCCGCGCATCCTGGAAGCCGATCCCGCCACGCTGGTGAGCGACGACTGCAGCAACCTCGATCCGCACAAGATCTGGAACTGCATGTACACCAACGAAAAGCCGGGCGGCCACGGCGAGCGCTCGGTGGCCATAGGCACCATCGACATGGCCATCTGGGACGCGGTGGCCAAGATCGCCAACAAGCCGCTGTACCAGCTGCTGGCCGAACGCTACGGCAACGGCACGCCGGACAAGAAGGTGTTCGTCTACGCGGCCGGCGGCTACTACTACCCCGGCCAGAGCCACGAGGCGCTGAAGGATGAAATGCGCAGCTACATCGACCGCGGCTACACGGTGGTGAAGAAGAAGATCGGCGGCGCCTCGCTGGACGAAGATCTGCGCCGCATCGACTCCATCCTGAGCGTGCTGGGCGATGGCCAGAAGCTGGCGGTGGACGCCAACGGCCGCTTCGACCTCGACACCGCCATTGCCTACGCCAAGGCGCTCAAGCAGTACGACCTGTTCTGGTACGAGGAAGCGGGCGACCCGCTGGACTTCGAGCTGCAAGCCACGCTGCGCAGCTACTACGACAAGCCCATGGCCACGGGCGAGAACCTGTTCTCGATGCAGGACGCGCGCAACCTGATCCGCTACGGCGGCATGCGCCCGGACCGCGACTGGCTGCAATTCGACTGCGCCCTGAGTTACGGGTTGGTGGAGTACCTGCGCACGCTGGACATGCTGCACGAACACGGCTGGTCGCGCACGCGCTGCATTCCGCACGGCGGGCACCAGATGTCGCTGAACATTGCTGCGGGGCTGGGGCTGGGCGGCAACGAGTCCTATCCGGACCTGTTCCAGCCCTTCGGCGGCTTCCCGGACGGCGTCAGCGTGGAAAAGGGCTACATCACGATGCCGGATCTGCCGGGCATTGGCTTCGAAGGCAAGTCCAACCTGTACGCCGAGATGCGCGCGCTGAGCGGGCAGTGACGGAGCTTGGCGGGTTACGCGCCTGTGGCGCTAACCCGCCCTACGTATTCGGGCATTCGTACCAACCGTAGGGCGGATTAGCGAAGCGTAATCCGCCGTTACGCGGCTTCTGCCTGGACGGGGCTGGACCACACCTGCTGCGCCACGCGCATCATATTGCGCCCCATGACCATTTCGATCTCGCTGACCGACATGCCCAGCTTGCGCAGCTCCGGCGCGATGCTGCGCCACACGCTGGGCGGCGTGAAAGTGGGCGGAGCGTCGGCGCGGTAGCCTGCCGAAGCGGGCCACCAGTGGCCGGGGTCGAATTCGCCGGGCGGCGTGTCGTCCAGGCCCTTTTGCTGGAAGCAGATGTCGGTGCCGATGCCCACATGCGCCACGCCGGCCAGTTCGGCGATGTAGGCTATGTGGCGCGCCACGTCGGCCGCGCCGGGGTTCTCGCTGCCAAGGAACCAGGACAGGCCGGACACGCACACCACGCCGCCGGTGCCGGCGCAGGCGAGGATCTGCTCGTCCGTCACGTTGCGGCCGTGCTGCACCAGCGCGTAGGCGTTGGCGTGGCTGAAGATCACCGGCTGCGACGAGGCGGCCATGATGTCGAGCGTGCTGCGCACGCCGGTGTGGGCGCAGTCCATCAGCACGCCCGCGTCGTTCACCGCCTGCACCATGCGGTACCCCAGCGGCGTGAGGCCGTACGAGGTGTCGTGGCAGCCGCCGGCCACGCTGTTGTTGCGGTTGTACGCGAAGTGGATCTGGCGCACGCCCAGCTGGGCGTACAGGGCCACCATGTCCGGCTGGTCCATCAGCGGCATCGAACCTTCCAGGTCGAAGGTGATGGCCATCTTGCCGTCGGCGGCGGCCTGGATGATGTCGTCGACACTGGACACGAGCACGTAGCGCTCCGATTCTGCCGCGATGGTGGCGCGGTAGCCGGCGATCACCGACATCACCTGCGAGACCGGGTTCATGTCGGCGCCCACGTTCAGCGACACGTAGTTGACCCCAGCGGCGCGCAGTTGCGCCACGGGCGTGAAGTCGGCCTGCGGGTGCTGCGGCAGGCAAATGTGGGCGTCCCAGTTGATCATTGGCGATGCATTCGAATGTTTTTAACTTGGTAATATTCCCATGAATACAAGCTGTGGGCAACATGCAATTCGCATGCGGCCAGCGCGGGTGGCGTATACTGTCGGGTTCTCCACGCTATACATAACAAGGCATCCATGTCCTTTTCCTCGCTAGGCCTTGCGCCTTCGCTGATCAACGCCGTCACCGAAATCGGCTACACCAAACCGACTGCCATCCAGTCCGCCGCCATTCCCGCCGCCTTGCGCGGCGACGATGTGCTGGGCGCCGCGCAGACCGGTTCGGGCAAGACCGCCGCTTTTGCGCTGCCGATGCTGAACGCGCTGCTGGCGAAACGGGGCGCGCGCGGCGGTGCGCAGGGCGGGCCAGGCCTGCATGGCCTGGTGCTGGTGCCGACGCGCGAACTGGCGACGCAGGTGGGCGAGGCGATCCGCCAGCTGGTGCAGCATCTGCCGGTGCCGGTGAAGGTATCCATCGTATTCGGCGGCGTGTCGATCAACCCGCAGATGATGGCACTGCGCGGCGGCGCGGACATCGTGGTGGCCACGCCGGGCCGCTTGCTGGACCTGATCGACCATAACGCGCTGGACATCTCGTCGACCGCCACGCTGGTGCTGGACGAGGCGGACCGGCTGCTGGACATGGGCTTCACCGAGGAGATTGGGCGCATCCTCGCGCTGCTGCCGGCGCGCCGCCAGAACCTGTTCTTCTCCGCGACCTTCCCGAGCGCGGTGCAGACGCTGGCGCACCATTTGCTGCGCAATCCGGTGCGGGTGGAGGCGGCGTCGGCGCCGGAGCATGAGCCGGACATTACGCAGCGCGCCATCATGGTGGACGCGGTGCGGCGCCAGGTACTGCTGAAGCACCTGATCAAGGAGAACAAGTGGAGCAGGGTGCTGGTGTTCGTGGCCACCAAGTATGCGTCCGAGCATGTGGCGGAGAAGCTGCGCCGCAACGGCATCCGCGCGGAAGCGTTCCATGGGGATTTCAGCCAGGGCGCGCGCACGGAGGTACTGGCGGACTTCAAGAATTCGCGCCTGCAGGTGCTGGTGGCGACCGATGTCGCTGCGCGCGGGATCGATATTGCGCAGTTGCCGGTGGTGGTGAATTTCGATTTGCCGCGCGCGCCGGCCGAGTACACGCACCGCATCGGCCGCACGGGTCGGGCGGGGGCGAGCGGCGTCGCTGTGAGCTTTGTCAGCGCGGAGTCAGAGGCCCATTTCCGGCTGATCGAGAAGCGGCTGGGGATACGCGTGGCGCGTGAGCAGGTGGCGGGATTCGAGCCGATCGGGACGGCGCCTGCCGTGCACCCGGCCACGGATACCATCAATGGCGGGATCAAGGGTAAGCGCAAGAGCAAGAAGGATAAGCTGCGGGAAGCTGCGGCCGCTGCTGCGGAGTAGGCGCGGGCGGCGCGCGGCGGCTTACGCGCCTGCGGCGCTAAGCCGCCCTACGGAGCCGGCCGGTTCCGGCGCGTGAGCCGATTGGGCATCACGTAGGGCGGGTTAGGCGGTCACGCCGTAACCCGCCGTGCGCCGTCGTGGACTATTCCGATGCCAGCGCGATGCGGCGGCGCAGGCGGGCGGCTTCGGCTGCGTCGCCGGCCTTCTCGGCGCGCAGGGCCTGCACGTTGAGCCACGCCAGCAGCGGACGCCGCCAGCCCTGTTCGGACGCGGTATCGACTGCCGCAGCGATCACCTGGGGCGTGGCGCGGTTGGCGCGAAACACTGCGCCAGCGGCCACCAGCCGCGATAGTGGGTCCTTGATGGCCACGACCGCCGCGCCGGCGGCTACGTCGCTCGCAGCGCCCGCCACGGCACGGTGCTGCTCCGGCAGGCGTGCCGCCTGCGACGGCGGCAGGGTGCCGGCCAGGTAAGCCGCGTATTCAATATCCGCACCGGACGCGTCATGCGCGTACTTCTGGAATCCCGGGCATTCCTCGAACACCAGCGAGGCCACTCGCATTGCGCAGCGCGCCAGTTCCACACGGATGGCCAGCTCGATGTTGCCGGTGCTGCCGATCTGGCTGCGCACCCGCGCGAATTCGCTTTCCTCCACACTGTCCTTGCCGCTCAGGTAGGCCGATTCGGCGCGCTCCAGCGAACTGTGCGCGTTCATCTTCCAGTCCGGCACCGGCGGGCTGCTGCCGCAGGCCGACAGCGCCAGCGCCACGGCCAGTGCTGAACCCAGCGGGACGACGCGCCGGAACGTCGCCGGTCCAGCGGCGTGGTGCGGGAAAGTCGTCTTCTTCATGGCAGCTTGATCTCCGTGTCGCGCTTGAACGGCCATTTGCGGTTGATCTCATTGATCAACTGCTCGATCTTGCGCAGGTTGGCGTCCACGTCGCCGCGCAGCGCGCCCAGGTCCTGCGTGGCAACGCGCGCGTTCGCGCCCACGGCCTGCGCCTCGGCCAGCACGCCGTCCAGCTTCTTCAGGCTGGCGCGCGCATCCATCAGCAGGCCGTTCATCTGCACCACTGCGGCCTGCGTGTCCGTCATCACGCCATCCTTGCCAAACACGCGGGCGTCGGCATTGCCCACCAGCTTGTCCGCCTTGACGATCAGCGAATTGGCGTTGCGCAGCAGCTCCTGCGCCTTCTTGTCCTCGCCCGCGATGAAGCCCATGGCGCCGCCCGGGCCGTTCAGCCGCTCGGTCATGCCGCGCACGTTCTCCAGGCTGGCGCCCAGCGCCGAATCGGCGGCCGTCAGGTTGGTCACGTTCTGCAGCAGCTCTTTGGCCGCGTTCAGCAGGCGCGGGATTTCGGCCGCCACGTCGCCCACCAGCATGTCGCGCACCGCGCCGTCCGGCAGCGGCGGGTCGTTGGGGATGCCGCTGAAGGCGCGCAGCTTGGCTCCGCCCACCAGGCCGCGCTCCAGCGTGAAGATGCTGCTGGTGCGCAGCCAGTGCGCGTCCTTGGTCGGTATGTCGATCAGTACGCGCGCCTTGGCGTCCTGGCCCAGCTCGATGCGCTGCACGCGGCCGATGGGGAAACCGGCAAAGGTCACGTCCATGCCCACGCTCACGCCTTCCGAGTCGTCGGCCGTGAGCACCAGCCTTTGCGTGGCCTCGAACGCGCCGCGCGCATACAGCAGGTAGATGGCGGTGCCCACCACCAGCACGAACATCAGCGCCAGCAGCAGCGCGGCCTTCAGTTCGGCGTTGCGGACGGGGGAGGCTTCGGGAGCCGGTGTCGGTTCATTCATGATGGTTCCGGGTTCAGTAGTAGTTGCCCACCAGGGAGGCGGCTTCGATCAGCAGCAGCACGGAGAACATGCGCACCATGTCCGACAGGCCGTGCACATGGCGCAGCCGCCACGAGCCGGTGTGGAAGGACGATGCCAGCGGGATCAGGCCCACGGCCAGGCTGAAGAAGAATATTTTCAGGACCAGTATCAGCGCCACCGGCGGCGTGAAGATCTGCCCCACCACGCGGGTGTAGCCTTGCAGCGCGTACGGTGTGAAGCCGTAGATGGTGAGATAGGCCAGGATCAGCGTGAGCACGCAGCTCACCGCGCCCAGCAGCCAGACCGAGAACATGCCCGCCACGGCGCGCGGGAAAAATTCGTCGCGCAGGCCGATCAAGCTGGTGGCCGTATTCTTGCCCTTGGACGCGGCGCGCATCTGCGCGAACTCCACCCCGGCCGGCAGGGTGCTGCGCAGGGCCACGAACAGCGCCGTGATCAGCGGGATCAGCTCCAGCACCAGCACGCGCACCACCATCTCCAGCGCGTAGCGCGACAGGCCGTAGCTTTGCGAGGTGACCACCACGACGCGGATGATGACGATGCTGATCAGCGCCGACACCAGCGTAAACCATGGCAAGTGCGGCGCGCTGCCCAGCACCAGCTGGCGCGCCAGGGCGGGGCGGTGGCGCGGGTTGTAGCTGGACGGCGTCAGGGCGAGCGTGGCGACCAGCACGCTGAAGTGCAGCAGCTGCCACCAGCTGACGATCCAGTCCATGGCCCAGCGCTGCATGTCGCGCAGCGGAGCGGAAAATGATGCCTGTGTACTCATATTGGCATCTTAGCATTCCGCGCTATTTGGAAGGGAACGATTCGATGATGGCGTCCGCCGCCGCCCGCACGCGCGCGCTGCGATTCAGGTCGCTGTGCATCACCAGGTAGACCTCGTAGCTTTGCTCGCGTTCGGGCCAGATGCGCACCAGTTCGGGCGTGGTGGCGGCAATGTGCGTGGCCAGCTCGCCTATGCCCAGGCCGGCCAGCACGGCCTCGTGCAATATCAGGCCGGTATTGACTTCCATTGCCACGCGCGCGTTGGCCACCGGTTCGCCGCACAGCTTTTCCGCATGGCGCGGCGCCACGCTGTGCTGGTAGATCACGATGTCGTGTCCGGCCAGGGCGTTGCCGGGCGTGGGCATGCCGTGCTTTTCCAGGTAGGCCCTGGACGCGTACAGGCCCAGCGTGCGGCGGGTGAGGTGGCGCGAGATCAGGTCCGGGCTGTCCGGCCGCACGGTGCGGATGGCCAGGTCGGCCTCGCGCCGGGTCAGGCTGGAAAGGTGGGTGGCGGCGCTCAGCACGATGCGGATGTCCGGGTGGCGCACGTGCAGGCGCTGCATGGCGTCGATGACGAAATGGGCGGCCATGGTGTCGGAGGTCGCCACGCGGATGGTGCCGGACAGGCGGTTGTCGATGCCCTGCATTTCGCGCTGCAGGCGGTCGGCGGCCGTTTCCATCTGCTCGGCGGCGCTGGCGGCCAGGTCGCCGGCCGGCGTGGAGACATAGCCGCCGGGCGTGCGCAGGAACAGCTTCGCGTTCAGCGATTTTTCCATGGCGGCCAGGCGGCGGCCCACCGTGGCCTGGTCGATGTCGAGCTGCGCCGCCGCGCCGCGCAGCGTGCCGGCGCGGTGGATGGCGAGGAAGATGCGGGCGTTGTCCCAGTCCATGGCGGCTCCTGTGATGCATTTTTGCAGCAGAGTGCTGATGTTATGCGTGTTTACTGCATTTCGCAAGCGGCCTACGATGCGGGGAACATGTATTGGGAGCTGGATATGACAAACAATTCGAACTGCGCTGCTGTCGCGAGCCGGGCCGCCACACCGGCCGCGACGCCGGCCGCACCCTTGGCGGCCCCTGCGCCGGCCGCGGCCACCGGCGGCACGCTGACCTTGCTCACCCTGGCCATTGGCTTCGTGATGGCGATGGTGGACCTCACCGCCGTCAACACGGCGCTGTCCGACATTGCGCGCGACCTGTCGGTGCCGGTGTCCGGCCTGGTGTGGGTGGTGGACGGCTACACGCTCACCTTCGCGGCGCTGCTGCTGGCC
Organism: Pseudoduganella sp. UC29_71; assembly: GCF_042693265.1. Lineage (NCBI taxonomy): Bacteria > Pseudomonadati > Pseudomonadota > Betaproteobacteria > Burkholderiales > Oxalobacteraceae > Pseudoduganella > Pseudoduganella sp. UC29_71. The sequence continues at coordinate 1,277,042 of NZ_CP170549.1, forward strand.
GGCGGCGCGCTGGGCGACCGCATGGGCGCGCGCAGCGCCTACATCGCCGGCCTGGGCGTGTTCCTGTTCGGCTCCATCCTGTGCGCCATCGCGCCCGGCGGCACGGCGCTGACGGCGGCGCGCCTGCTGCAGGGCGCCGGCGCCGCCTTGTTCCTGCCCAACTCCCTCAGCCTGCTCACGCACACCTTCGAAGACGACAAGGTGCGCGCGCGCATGGTCGGCACTTGGTCGGCCATGGTGGGCGCCTCGTCGGCCATCGGCCCGCTGGTGGGCGGCATCCTGGTGCATGAGTTCGGCTGGCGTAGCGTATTCTGGGTCAACGTCCCGCTGGGCCTGCTCGGCATGGCGCTGGCGTACCGGCTGATCCCGGCGGTGCAGCCACAGCCGCGGCCGCTGTCCCTGCTCAGCCACGGCTTGGGCGTGCTGGCGCTGGCCGCGCTCAGTTTCGTGCTGATCGAAGGCCCGGTGCTGGGCTGGACCTCGGCGCCGCTGCTGGCCGGCATGGCCGCCACCGTCGCGTTCGCGGCGGTGCTGGTGCGGCGCGAGCGGCGCATTGCCCACCCCATCCTGCCGCGCGCCTTGCTTGGCAACGGCAGCTTCGCGGCCGCCAACGCCACCGGATTCCTGATCAACCTGGCCGTGTTCGGCCAGCTGTTCCTGCTCAGCCTGTACATCCAGGCGCGCGGCGCCGACGCGCTGCACACTGGCTACACGCTGCTGCCGATGATGGCCGCCTTCACGATAGGAAATTTCTCATCCGGCCGCATCTCGGCGCGGGCCGGCCTGCGCCTGCCGCTGCGGGCCGGCCTGGCGGTCGGCGCCATGATGGCGGCGGTGCTGCTGGCGCTGGCATGCTGGCAGCCCGACATGCCGCTGGCGCTGATGCTCACGGTAATCGTGCTGATGAATGTCGCGGTCGGCATAGCCATTCCCGCCATGACCGCCACCGTGATGCAAGTGGCCGGCAAGGCCTACTCCAACAGCGCCGCCGCCGCGCTCAACGCCAACCGCCAGATCGGCGCGCTGGTCGGCGTGGCGCTGATGGGCACGGTCATCCACGCCTTGCCAGCGTGGAGCGCGCGCCTGCCGGTCGCCTTCGGCGTCGCGGCACTGGCGTTCGCGGCGGCGGGCACGCTGGTGCACCGCCACGTCCACCTTTCCCGCTAGAGCCTGCCTCTAGCGAAGTGAGCCGCATTCGGGGTCTGACCCCGAATGCGGCTCAGGCTGCTTCGCTGTTGCGGCGCCAGGCGATCATGTCGGCGATGGTGAGGATGGGCATGCCGTGCAGTTCGGCGAAGCGTTCGATGGCGTCGCCGCGCATCATGGTGCCGTCGGGGTTCATCAGCTCGCACAGCACGGCCGCCGGGTTCAGGCCGGCCATGATGGCCAGGTCGACCGAGCCTTCGGTGTGGCCTTGGCGCGCCAGCACGCCGCCCGGCGTGGCGCGCAGCGGGAAGACGTGGCCGGGACGGACCACGTCTTCCGGCTTGGCGCGGGCTGCCGTGGCGGCGCGGACGGTGGTGACGCGGTCGGCCGCCGAGACGCCGGTGGTCACGCCGTGGCGCGCTTCGATCGAGACCGTGAACGGCGTGCCGTAGCGGCTGCCGTTGTCCGGCGCCATCGGCGGCAGCTCCAGTTCGCGCACCTTGTCGGCCGTCAGGCACAGGCAGACGATGCCGCTGCACTCGCGTATCATCAGCGCCATGGTCTCGACGGTGAGCTTGTCGGCGGCCACGATCAGGTCCGCTTCGTTTTCGCGGTCGAAATCGTCGAGCAGGATGACGGGCACGCCGGCGCGCATGGCCGCCAGCGCGGACTGGATGCGGCCTTCGAGGTCGGGACTGGACAGGCGGTATGGGTGGTTTTCTTGATTGACTAGCATGTGAAACGCTCCTCGCATAAAGTGGGCGAAAAACGCATCAGGGCAAGCGACGACGCGCGGCTGCCCGTCTCGATCGCTCGATAGGACAGCCGCGTTGCAGCGCACATCTTCTTTCATCCGGACTATGACCGTCGGCCCTGGAATTGCACCAGATCTGCTGACCTTGCGTGAGCAAGCGCTCGCGGGCTTGACCGTTGCCGGTTTTACCGCCGGTGGGGAATTTCACCCCGCCCCGAAGACGTATTGGTTAAAGCCTCTAAAATGAGGCTGGGCGATTGTAGCGGAAATCGCCCAACTTCGTGTATTGTGGCAACTTACTCAATATCATCTTGCTAAGTGTGACTATTTTGAAATTGCGCATCGCCAGCGCCGCTGCGGCTCTCCTTGGCGCCTTCCTGCTGGGTGGTTCGCCGGCGCGGGCCGCGATCGATCTGGCCGCGCCCTTGCCCATGGCGCAGGACATCAAGGCCGGCCGGCTGGCCAATGGCCTGACCTATTACATCAAGAAGAACGCCAGGCCGGCCAAGCGGGTGGAACTGCGGCTGGTGGTGAAAGCCGGCTCCATCCTGGAGGACGATGACCAGCGCGGCCTGGCGCACCTCACCGAGCACATGGCCTTCAACGGTTCCACGCATTTCAAGCGGCACGAACTGGTGTCCTACCTGCAGTCCGCCGGCGTGAAATTCGGCGCCGACCTGAACGCCTACACCAGCTTTGACGAAACGGTCTACATGCTCCCGCTGCCGGTCGACTCGCTGCAGGACCTGGACAAGGGGTTCCTGGTGCTCGAGGACTGGGCGCACGGCGTGGCGTTTAACGACGCCGATATCGAAAGCGAGCGCGCCATCGTGCTGGAGGAGCTGCGCCTGCGCGGCGGGTCGAACAGCGCGCGGGAGCTGTTCGCCAGGCGCTTCAACAGCGCCCGCTACGGCGACCGGGTGCCCGGCGGTACCGTGGAGTCGCTGCACAGCTTCACGCCGGACGCGGTGCGGCGCTTTTACCGGGACTGGTATCGCCCCGACCTGATGGCCGTGATCGTGGTGGGCGACGTTGAGCCGGCCGAGGCGGAAAAGCTGCTCTACCAGCACTTCGCCAAGCTGGCCGGCCCGGCGGCGCCGCGCCTCCGCAAATATGTGGAAATCCCGCCCTACGCCGCCAACGAAGCACTGGTGCAGCGCTTCAGGGAAAGCCCGTCCAATACGGTGACGATCAGCTATCCCGCCGAGCGCCGCCAGCCGGAAGCCACCATGGCCGACTACCGCGCGCACGCCATCGAGCGGCTGTACACGGCGATGCTGTCGCTGCGGCTGGCCGAACTGGCGCAAGGCGCCCAGCCTCCGTTCATCCAGGCCAGCAGCGGCAGGACCGCGCTGGCGCACGGCTACCGGGTGTTCCAGTCGACGGCCGTGCTGGGCAAGGGCGGCGCGCAGCCGGCGGTGACCGCGCTGGTGCAGGAGAACGAGCGCGCGCGCCGGCACGGCTTCACTGCGGCGGAGCTGGATCGCGCCAGGAAAAATATGCTGAACGCGGCGGAGGTCCGCTACAAGGAGCGCGATACCATCAACTCGGTCAGCGTGGTGGCGCCGCTGCTCCGCCATTTCCTGCTGGGCGAACCGATTCCCGGCCCGGCGTACGAGTTCGAGTTCCTGAGTGCGCTGCTGCCGGCCATTACGCTGGATGAAGTGAACCAGGCGGCGCGCAAGGCGCTGCCGTCGGGCCAGCCCAAGCTGGTGGCCTACAGCGGCGGCGACCGCGGCGAGCAGCGCGCTCCTTCGCGCGAGGCGCTGCTGGCGGCGGCCGACGCGGCCGAGGCGGCGCCGGTGCAGGCGCTGGAGGAGAAGGCGTACGGCACCAGCCTGATGGCGGCGCCGCCCAGGCCGGGCGCCATCGTCGGCGAAGCCGTGAACCAGGCGCTGGGCACCACCGAACTGACGCTGGAGAACGGCGTGCGGGTGGTGCTCAAGCCGACCGCCTTCAAGAACCAGCAGGTGCTGCTGGGCGGCTTCCGCCCGGGCGGCCAGTCGCTGTACGATGCGGCCGACTTGCACAGCGCGCGCCTGGCCAGCAGCATCATTGCGCAGATGGGCGTCATGGACTACGCGCCGCTGGAACTGGGCAAGGTCCTGGCGGGCAAGACCGTGCAGGCCGGCGTGGCCATCAATGAGCTGTATGAGAACGTGAATGCCAGCGCGGCCACGGGGGAAGTGGAAACCATGCTGCAGCTGGTGCACTTGCGCTTCACCCGCCCGCGCAAGGATGAAAACCTGTTTGCCACCTACATCGCCAAGCAGCGCGAGCTGGCGCGCGGCCGCGCCGACAATTCGGAGGCGGTATTCGGCGACAGGGTCACCGGCGCCATGTATGGCGACCATCCGCTGCTGGCGCGCCTGATGCTGCCGGCGGACTACGACAAGCTCAAGCTGGAGCGCGTGGCGCAAATCTACCAGGAGCGCTTTTCCAGCGCCAAGGACTTCACCTTCGTGATGGTGGGCAGCTTCGAGGTGGACAAGGTCAAGCCGCTGCTGGCGGCCTACCTGGGCAGCCTGCCGGTATCCGACGTGCCCACCGCCTTCCGCGACCGCGGCGTGCGCCCGGCGGCCGGCGTGATCAAGGCCGATATGCGCCGCGGCGGCGAGCAGAGAAGCCGCATCAGCCTGCGCTTTACCAGCGAGGCGCCGTATTCGGACGACGAGGCGATGCGGGTGCGCGCGCTGGCTGAAGTGCTCAACATCAGGCTGCTGGACGTGCTGCGCGAGGAAAAGGGCCTGATCTACGCCGGCAGCTTCACCGGCAAGATGAGCAAGCTGCCGTATGGCCAGGTGGCGTTCAGCGCCAACCTGCCGTGCGCGTCGGCCAGCGTGCCCAAGGTGCTGGCGGCGACCATGGAACTGCTGAAAAAAATGCAGGACGAGGGGCCGGCGCCGGCCGACCTGGCCAAGGTGAAGGCCAATTGGAACGCTGCCTACCGCAGGGGCTTGCAGGAGAACGGCTACTGGCTGAACGGCTTGCTGGGCGCCTACGCCAACGGCAGCGATCCGGCCGTGCTGCTGCGCGACGAGCAGCGCATTGCCGCGCTCACCCCGGAAAGCCTGCAGGCGGTGGCCCGGCGCTACATCTCATTCGACAATTACGTGCAGGCGGTCCTGTACCCGGAAACCAAGTAAAGGAACGAGAAATCCCATGAGTATCGCAAAACTGCGTGTGCTGTCCGCCGCCGTCCTGCTCAGCTGTTCGCTGCTGGCGCATGCCGACATCAACCTGAGCGCGCCGCTGCCGGTGGCGCCGGACGTGAAGACGGGCAAGCTGGCCAATGGCCTCACTTACTACATCAAGAAGAACGCCAAGCCGGAACAGAAGCTGGAGCTGCGCCTGGTGGTCAAGGCCGGCTCCATCCTGGAGGACGAGGACCAGCGCGGCCTGGCGCACTTCACCGAGCACATGGCCTTCAACGGCTCCACGCATTTCAAGCGCCATGAGCTGGTGTCCTACCTGCAGTCGATCGGCGTGAAGTTCGGCGCCGACCTGAATGCCTACACCAGCTTCGACGAAACCGTCTACATGCTGCCGATTCCCACCGCCAAGAAGGAGAACATCGAGACCGGCTTCAAGGTGCTGCAGGACTGGGCCGGCGGCCTGTCGCTGAACGACGCGGACATCGACAGCGAACGCGGCATCGTGCTGGAGGAAATGCGCATCGGCAAAGGCTTCGGCGACCGTATGAACAAGGTGCTGATGCCGCGCCTGTTCAACGGCTCGCGCTATGCCGACCGCATGCCTATCGGCCAGGAAGAGACGCTGAAGACCTTCAAGCCGGAGGCCATCAAGCGCTTCTACAAGGACTGGTATCGCCCGGACCTGATGGCGGTGATCGTGGTGGGCGACATCGATCCGGCCGAAGCGGAAAAGCTGGTGCAGAGCCATTTCGGCGGCCTGAAAAACCCCGAGCAGCCACGCCCGCGCACCTATGCGCCGATTCCGTCGCGCGCCTACTCCGAGTCGCTGGTATTCCTCGACAAGGAGTCGCCGGCCAATATGCTCTACATCCGCTACGCCATCGAGCCGTACAAGGAGGAGACGGATTTCGCCGGCTACCGCCAGAAGATGGTGGAGGGCATGGTGATGTCCATGCTGGGCCAGCGCATGCAGGAACTGACGCAGCAGGCCGAGCCTCCCTTCATCCAGGGCGGCGGCACGATAGGCAAGGTGGCGCACGGCTACAAGTCCTTCAGCGCGCTGGCCGTGCTGGGCAAGGGCGGCCCGCAGCCGGCCATCAGCGCGCTGGTGCAGGAGAGCGAACGCGCGCGCCAGTTCGGCTTTACCGCTTCCGAACTGGAACGCGTGAAGAAGGGCATGCTGCGCCAGGTGGAGCGCGCGTACAACGAGCGCGACAAGTCGGAATCGGCCACCTTCGCGGCCGAGTTCACGCGCAACTTCCTGGTCAATGAAACCATGCCCGGCATCGCCAACGAGTATGCCTACACCAACGAGCTGGTGCCCGGCGTCACGCTGGACGAGGTGAACGCCGCCGCGCGCAAGCTGCTGCCGGCCGACCAGCACAAGCTGGTGGTCTACATGGGTAACGACAAGGCCGAGCAGCCGGCGCCGAAGGGCGAGGACCTGCTGGCGGCCGTGAACGCGGCCGAGATGGTGACGGTGAAGGCGCAGGCGGAGAAGGTGTACGCCACCAGCCTGATGGACAAGCCGCCCAAGCCCGGCAGCATCGTCAAGGAGACGTTCAACAAGGCGCTGGGCCTGACCGAGCTCACGCTGAGCAACGGCGTGAAAGTGGTGCTGAAGCCGACCGACTTCAAGAACGACCAGGTGCTGATGAGCGCCCACCGCTTTGGCGGCCAGTCGCTGTACGACGCCAAGGACTTGTTCAATGCCCGCTACGCCAGCGCCATCGTGAGCCAGATGGGCTTGCTGAACTACTCGCCGACCGACATGCAAAAAGTATTGGCGGGGAAGACGGCGGCTTCCGGCGCGTCCATCACCAGCCTGTCCGAAGGCTTGCGCGGCGGCTCCGGCAGCAACGACGTGGAAACCATGCTGCAGCTGGCGCACCTGGAATTCACCCAGCCGCGCAAGGACGAGGCGCTGTATGCGTCCTTCATCGGCCGGCAGCGCGAAATGGCGCGTAATGCCTTGCTGATGCCCGAAGCGGTGTTCGGCGACACGCTCACGGCCACGCTGTACAACAACCACCCGCTGGCGCCGCGCGCGCCGCGCGTGGAAGACTTCGACCAGATCCAGCTGGACCGCGTGATGGAGATCTACAAGGAGCGTTTCGCCAGCGCCAAGGGTTTTACTTTCTACCTGGTAGGCAGCTTCGAGCTCGCCAGGATCAAGCCGCTGATCGCCACCTACCTGGCCAGCCTGCCCACGCCGGCCATCCCGGTCCAGTACAAGGACCAGGGCATTCGTCCTGTGAAGGGCGTGGTGAAGAAGGAAGTGTTCAAGGGTTCCGAGCCGAAGAGCAGCGTGGCGTTGGTGTTCACCGGCGAGGCCAAGTACTCGGAAGCGGTGCAGATGCAGATGCAGGCCATGCTGGAAGTGCTCAACATCAAGCTGATCGAGACGCTGCGCGAGAAGATGGCCGTGATCTACGGCGGCCAGTTCGGCGGCGGCTTGAGCAAGCTGCCGTACGGCGCCTACCAGATCCAGACTTCGCTGCCTTGCGCGCCGGAGAACGTGGACAAGGTGATCGCGGCGACCATGGAGCTGATCCGCAAGATGCAGGACGAGGGGCCGGACCCGGCGGACCTGGACAAGGTCAAGCAGAACTGGAACACCAGCCACCGCAAGGCGCTGCGCGAGAACGGCTACTGGCTGAGCCGCCTGCAGGGCGCGGCGCTGAACGGGACTGACCCGGCCAATGCCTTCCTGAAGTATGAGCAGCGCGTGGCGGCCATCAAGCCGGCCGACCTGCAGGCGGCGGCCAGGCGCTACTTCAACATGGACAACTACGTGCAGATGGTGCTGTACCCGGAACCCAAGTAAGGCCGGGCCATGCTGCTACACTGTAGGCTGGACGTTTAATGACACAGTGAAGGTGTAGCAAGCATGGCAAAGAAGAAAGAAGAGCTGGACGAAGAAACCCTGGAGTTGATCCACTGGTGCATCGAAGTGGAAGGCTTTCTCGTCAAGGGCGGCGCCACGGTGGAACAGGCGCAGGAACACATCGAAGAACAGATCGAATGGTTCACCGACCAGTTCTACGACGGCCTGACGCCGGAAGAAGCGGCGAAGGAAGCGCTGGCCTGACCTGACTCCTCACGGTGGCAGCAGATGCACAGTTTGTTGCCGTCCGGGTCGCGCAGGTAGGCGCCGTAGTAGTGCGGGTGGTATTCCGGCCGCAAGCCGGGCGCGCCGGCACAGCTGCCGCCGTGCGCCAGCGCCCTGGCATGGGCGCGGTCCACCGCCGCGCGCGACGGCGCCAGCAGCGCCACCATCTGGCCATTGCCGCTGCTGGCCTCGCCCTCGTAGGGCTTCCCCACCAGGAACAGCGGACGCGGCGCATCGGCCGCCATCCAGCCCGCCCACGGCCGGCTGTCATCCCTGAATTTCCGCACCAGCCCCAGTTCCTCCATCAGCGCCGCGTAGAAGGCATAGGCACGCTCGAACTCGGTCACGCCGATAAACACATGTGACAACATGGATATTCCTCTTTCATAAATGTGGCGTAAAATATAACAGATTACCCGCCATCCCAAGGACGAGACATGGCCGACAAGCGCAGCATTGCGGACCTGCCGGGTCCGAAGGGCGTGCCATTGCTGGGCAATCTGCGCCAGGTCCAGCCTGGCCGCTTCCATAGCAACCTGGAGGACTGGGCGCGCCAGTTCGGTCCCATCTACCGCTTCACCATGATGAAGCGCAGCTTTGTGGTGGTGTCGGACCGCGACGCCATTGCCGCCATCCTGCGCGACCGCCCCGACACCTTCCGCCGTTCCACGCGCACCGCGCGCATGCTGGAGGAGGCCGGCACGCGCGGCCTGTTTACGGCCGAAGGCGAGGAGTGGCGCCGCCAGCGCAAGCTGGCCATGCGTGCGCTCACGCCGGAAGTGGTGCACCGCTTCTTTCCCACGCTCGCCATGATGACCGGGCGCCTGTGCCTGCGCTGGAAAAGCGCGCTGCAGGCGGGGCGTGATGTGGACCTGCTGCGCGACCTGAAAGCCTGGACGCTGGACGTGACCATCGGCCTGGCCATGGGCCAGGACATCAACACGCTGGAGCACGAGGACAACCCGCTGCAGCGCGATATCGAATTCATCTTCAAGCGCGTGGCGCGCCGCCTGACCACCCCGGTCGAATACTGGAAGGTGTTCAAGCTGCCGGTGGACCGCGACGCCGACGCGGCCGCGGCGCGCATCCACCGCGCCATTGAAGGCTTCATCGCGCAGACGCGCGCGCGCATGGAGGCCGATCCCTCGCTGCGCAGCAAGCCATCGAACATGCTGGAAGCCCTGGTGGCCGCGCGCGACGAGGACGGCTCGGGCTTCAGCGACAGCGTGGTGGTGGGCAATGCCATCACCATGGTGTTCGCGGGCGAGGACACCACCTCGAACACCGTCGCCTGGTTGCTCAACCTGCTGCCCCGGTCGCCAGCCGCCATGGCGCGCGCGACGGAGGAGGCGGACCGCCTGCTGGGGCAGGATGCCGTGGCGCGCGATCCGCAGTTGCTGGAACAAATGGATTACCTGGATGCGGCCACGCGCGAAGCGATGCGCCTGAAGCCGGTGGCGCCGTTCATGGCTGCGGAGGCCAACGTGCCAACGCTGGTGGACGGCGTGCTGATGCCGCCCGGCACGGTGATCTTCCTGCTGCTGCGCAGTGCGGCCGAGCGGGAAGGCGGCTTCGCGCAGCCCGAAGCCTTCCTGCCCGAACGCTGGCTGGCCGGAGCCGACGGCGGCGAGCCGGCATCCGATCCCGCCCGCAAGCTGTTTCCTTTCGGCGGGGGGCCGCGCTTTTGTCCGGGGCGCTACCTGGCCATGGCCGAGATCAAGATGGCCATGTCCATGATGCTGCATCACTTCGATTTCGCGCTGCGGCCCGGCGCGCCGCCGGTGGAGGAGTGCTTCACGTTCACCATGACGCCGAGCGCCTTGCCGCTGCTGTTGCGCGCACGCGGCGCTTGAGCGCGCGCGTACATGTTTTTTGGCAACGTAGCTAAAAAATCATGCTAGTCTTGCGGCTTCGGCAACAGCCGGCTCAATAAAAACCATGACAGCAGGAGACCCCATGCTTAAAAAAATCGCGATCGGCATTACCGCCATTATCGTCATCATCGTCGGCCTGGCACTGGCCCAGCCCAACAACTTCACCGTTACGCGCAGCACCACCATCAAGGCCGCGCCGGAGAAGATCTACCCCTTGATCAACGACTTCCACAACTGGAGCACCTGGTCGCCATGGGAACACCTGGATCCGAACATGGTGCGCACTTTCAGCGGCCCGGCCACGGGCGTGGGCGCGGTGTACGGCTGGGAGGGCAACGACCAGGTGGGCGCAGGCCGCATGGAAATCACCAGCGCCACCGCGCCAAGCAAGATCGACATCAAGCTGGACTTCCTGAAGCCGTTCGAGTCGCACAACACCACCGTGTTCACGCTGGAGCCGAAGGGCGACAGCACCACCGTGGTCTGGACCATGTCCGGCCCGAGCGCCTTCATCACCAAGCTGATGGGCGTGTTCGTGAGCATGGACAAGATGGTGGGGCCGGACTTCGAGAAGGGCCTGGCCAGCATGAAGGCGGTGGCTGAGAAGTAAAACGCGCTTGGCCGGGCCGGGATATACTGGCGGCATCCAACGCCGAATGCGGAGGTTCGCCATGTGTGTCCTGAGCCGGGCTGTACACCTGATGATGCTGGCCTGCGCCGTCTTCGGCGCGGCGGCCAGCAGCGCCGCCCCAGTGCGGGCCGACCATCCCATCGTCGGCACCTGGCGGTTCGTGTTGCCGGACGGCTCCTGCCAGGAAATCTACCGCATGCGGCAGGACGGCACGGCGCTCATTACCAGCGCGTCCGAAGTGGCCGAGACCGAGTTCGTCATCGACGACAAGCCGGACAAGAACGGCTTCTACAAGACGTCGGACAAGATCGTCAAAGACAACGGCAAGAAGGACTGCACCGGGCAGGTGTCCGAAGTAGGGCACACGGTGGCCAGCTTCATCCTGTTCCACGAATCCGGCAATATGTTCCTGATGTGCCTGGAGGCCAGCATGGACGCCTGCCTCGGCCCCTTCGTGCGCGTGCGCGGCGAAGAAACCTGAGTGGTCCCGCATCCCCGCACCCCCGCACCGGTAGGGCGGGTTAGCGCAGCGTAACCCGCCAAGCCCCCGGATTCACCCCAGCCCACTCGCGGAAAGCGTGATTGAAGGCACTCTGCTCCTGATACCCCAGCAGAAACGCGATATCCACCAGGCTCAACCCCGGCTGGCGCAAATAATCCCTGGCCAGCGCAAAGCGGGTCTGGTCCAGAACCTGCTGAAAATTGACGCCCGCATCGCTCAGCTTGCGCTGCAAGGTGCGCGGCGACAGTTCCAGTTCCTCCGCAACCGACGCCAGCCGCACCTGCCCCTGCGACAGGCCGCGCACAATGGCCGCCCGCACCTGCGCCGCGATGCCCGCATCGGCCTGCGCGCGCTGCTTCAGCAGGTTTTCCGCGTGCTGCTGCAGCACCGGATACATGCCCACGTCCGCATTCGGCACCGGCCACGCCAGCAGCTGCGCGTCGAAGCTGGCCCTATTGGCCGGCGCGCCGAACTGCGGCAGGTCGCCGAATACGCGCAGATACTCGCCGCCCAGACCGGCGCCGCCGCCGTCATGCATCAGTTCGAGTTTCGCCGGCGGCAGCGGCGCGCCGGCCAGCCAGTTGCCGAACACCCGGATGCCCGCAAACACGCTGTCCGCCAGGTGGCGCGTGGCGTTGGGAAAGCGGCTGTGCCAGGTGTAGCGCGCGAGCCCATCCGCCACCTGCAGGCTGGAGCGGCCCAGGTCGTGCGCCAGCTGTTCGTAGCGTATGGTCTGCTCGAAGGCGTGGCCGAAGTCGCGGCAGCTGAGCAAGATCAGGCCATACACGCTGTAGGTGCCCAGCTTCACGCGCTCGCCTACATGCAGGCCGAAGTGCGGATCGTCCGCCAGCGCGGCGGCCAGCTCCAGCAGGCGGACGTAGTCGCCGGCCTGCAGGGATTCCGGCAGCGGCGCGAGCGCGCCCGGCGCCAGACCGGCTGCCTGTTCCAGCGCCTGCGGCGTCACGCCGCGCGCGGCCGCCGCCTCCAGCAGGGGCTGGAGATAGGAACCGGCCACGCGGCCATCGTTGGCATAATCGAACAAGGCGTTTGTCATGAAAGCGCAATACCGGGATCGGGTTTGGGTCTTATTCTCCAGGCATCATTTGGCCAGGTGCGCCAGTATAGCAAGCGGAGAATGGAAAAGATGAGACGTTGGAACGGCTGGGGCGACGATGCGATCGACTTTGCGCTGGAGGCGGACGCGCTGGCTTTCCTGGCGCAGCGCATCGGCGCCGGCAAGGGCAGGCAGGACGCCAGTTTCGAGGAGGCCTGCGCCTCGCTCGCGCCGTCGCGCCTGCCCTACCACAAGCTGATCGAAACCAGTGCGCCGGTGCGCCTGCGCAATGCGCTGGGCCAGAGCCTGCCGGACTGGCTCAAGCTGCGCTACGGCCGCATCGGCACGGCGCCGGACGGCGTGGCCTATCCGGAGAGCGTGGACCAGGTGCGCGAGCTGCTGCAGTACGCGCAGCGCTACAACGTGGCCGTGGTGCCGCACGGCGGCGGCACCAGCGTGGCCGGGCATCTGACTGCGGGCGAGGGCGAGCAGCCCACGCTGGCGGTGAGCCTGACGCGTTTGTGCCGCATGGCGCACCTGGACCGCGTCTCGCAGCTGGCTACCTTCGGCGCCGGCGTGTACGGCCCGGACCTGGAAGCGCAGCTGCGCGCGCAGGGCTACACGCTGGGCCACTTTCCGCAGTCGTTCGAATATTCCACGCTGGGCGGCTGGGTCGTCACGCGTTCCTCCGGCCAGCAATCGCTGCGCTACGGCCGCATCGAGCAGATGTTCGCCGGCGGGTCGGTGGAGACGCCGGTGGGGCGGCTGGAGATTCCCACTTTCCCGGCGTCGGCCGCCGGCACGGACCTGCGCGAAATCGTGCTGGGTTCCGAGGGCCGCATCGGCATCCTCACCGAAGCGGTGGTGCGCGTGACGCCGCTGCCCGAACACGAAGCGTTCCACGCGGTGTTCTTTCCGGACTGGGCGCACGCCGAGGCGGCGGTGCGCGCGCTGGCGCAGGCGAAACTGGGCTTGTCCATGCTGCGCCTGTCTAACGCGCTCGAGACCACCACCATGCTGGCGCTGGCCGGCCACAGGAAGCTGATCGGATTGCTGGAAGGCTGGCTGTCGCTGCGCGGCTGCAAGGAGGGCAAGTGCATGCTGATGATAGGCGCCAGCGGCGCCAAGCCGCAGGCCCGTGCGGCCATCGGGGCCGCGTTGCGCATGGCGCGCCGCCACGGCGGCGTGCATGTGGGCCGCAGGATGGGCGACAAGTGGAAGCAGAACCGTTTCCGCAACGTCTACCTGCGCAATGCGGCATGGAAGCACGGCTACGTGATCGATACGGTGGAGACGGCGGTGGACTGGCCGCTGGTGGAGCCCACCATGCGCGCCGTGGAAACCGCCGCCGCCGAGGCGCTCGGCAGGCACGGCGAGCAGGTGCACGCCTATACGCACCTGTCGCACCTGTATGCGCAGGGCGCCAGCGTGTACAGCACCTTTGTGTACCGGCTGGCGGGCGACTACGAGGAAGACCTGGCGCGCTGGCGCTCGCTCAAGCAGGCGGTCAGCCGGGCCATCGTGGACAACGGCGGCACCATCAGCCACCAGCACGGCGTGGGCAGCGACCATGCGCCATATCTGGCGGCGGAGAAGGGCGCGACGGGCATCGCGGCCATGCAGGCCATCTTCCGCCACTTCGACCCGCAGGGCATCATGAACCCTGGCAAGCTGCTGCCTGCGGCGCAGGAGCCGGCGTGACCGCCACCGGCCCGCGCGGCATGGCAGCGCAGGGCGCCGCCGCGCACTGGCAGCCCGGCGGGCGCGCGGGAATGGCTGCGCTGCTCGCGCGCGACTGGGATCTGCTGATCATCGGCGGCGGCATCACTGGCGCGGGCATTTTGCTGGAGGCTTCGCGGCGCGGCTTGAAGGCGCTGCTGGTGGAGCAGCGCGACTTCGCCTGGGGCACGTCCAGCCGTTCGTCCAAGCTGGTGCACGGCGGCCTGCGTTACCTGAAGGAAGGCAAATTCGCGCTCACCCGCGAGTCCGTGCACGAACGCGAAAGCCTGCTGGGCGAAGCGGCCGGGCTGGTGGAACCGCAGAGCTTTGCGTTCGGCCACTACGCCGGCCGCAAGCCGGGCCGCCGCACCTTCCTGGCTGGCCTGGCCATCTACGACCACATGGCCGGCCAGCGCGCGCGCCACTACTATCCGCGCGACGAATTCCTCGCCATGGCGCCCAATATCGGCAGCGAGGGCCTGCTGGGCGGCATGTGCTACACCGACGCCAAAACCGACGATGCGCGCCTCGTCCTGCGCGTGCTGCAGGAAGCACAGGTGCTGGGCGGCGTCGCGGTCAATTACCTGTCGGTGCAAAGCCTGCTGCGCAGCGGCGGCGGTGCAACGCAGGGCGGCAATGCGGGCGCGCAAGGCCGCGTGTGCGGCGCGCGGCTGCGCGACGAGGATGGCGGCGCGCAACACGAGGTGCGCGCCCGCGTCGTCATCAGCGCCACCGGTGCCTGGGCCGACGCGCTGCGCGCCCAAACCGCAGCCCCTGATGGCGCGGCCAGGCGCCTGCGCCCCCTGCGCGGCAGCCACCTCGTCTTTCCCGCATGGCGCCTGCCGCTGGCACAGGCCGTCAGCCTGATGCACCCCGGCGACGGCCGTCCCGTCTTCGCCTTCCCATGGGAGGGCGTCACGCTGGCCGGCACCACCGACGTGGACCACCGCGAAGACATGAACTTCGAGGCCGCCATCACCCGCAGCGAAACCGGCTACCTGATGGCCGCCTTGCGCAGCCAGTTCCCGCAGCTGGACTTGCACGAATCCGACATCATCGCCACCTACGCCGGCGTGCGCCCGGTTATCGACAGCGGGCAGGCCGACCCGTCGAAGGAGACCCGCGAACACGCGCTCTGGATGGAAGACGGCCTGCTGACCGTCACCGGCGGCAAGCTCACCACCTTCCGCGTGATCGCGCTCGACGCGCTGCGCCAGGCCGCCGCCATGCTCCCAGGCTGGCAGGCGGACTTCTCGGCACAGCCCATCTTCGCGCCGCCTCCCGCGCTGAAGCACTGCCACCACCTGCCGGCCGGCCAGGCCAAGCGCCTGCAAGGCCGCTACGGCGCACACGCGCAGGCGCTGCTGGACTGCGCGCAGGCGGGCGAACTGGAACTCATCCCCGGCACCGCCAGCATCTGGGCGCAGCTGCGCTGGGCCGCGCGCCACGAATCCGTGCAGCGCCTGGATGACCTGTTGCTGCGCCGCCTGCGCATCGGCCTGCAACTGCAAGGCGGCGGCGCCGGCATCCTGCCGCGCGTGCGCGCCATCTGCCAGCACGAATTGGGCTGGAGCGATGAACGCTGGGATGCCGAGCAGGCCGCCTATCTGGCATTATGGAAAACTCACTACAGCTTGCCCGCATAACCATGTCCGGACCCTACATCCTTTCCATCGACAACGGCACGCAAAGCGTACGCGCCTTGCTGTTCGACCTGCAGGGCAACCTCGCCGCCAAGGCCCAAGTCCACCTCCAGCCTTACTACTCCGACCACCCCGGCTGGGCCGAACACAAGGCGGACGGCTACTGGAACGCGGTCTGCATCGCCTGCCAGCGCCTGTGGGAAGACTCCGGCATCGACCGCGCCGACGTGAAAGGCGTGGCCGTCACCACGCAGCGCGGCACGGTCATCAACGTGGACCAGGACGGCAAGCCGCTGCGGCCCGCCATCACCTGGCTGGACCAGCGCCGCACCGACACCGTACCGCCCATCGGCCCCTTGTGGAAAGCCGCCTTCAAGCTGGCCCGCGTGGAAGGCACCATCAACTACTTCCGCCGCGAAGCGGAAGTGAACTGGATCGCCGCGCACCAGCCGGACATCTGGGCGAAGACCAGCAAGGTGTTGCTGCTGTCCGGCTACCTGAACTTCCGCCTGTGCGGCAGCTTCGTGGACTCCATCGGCTCGCAGGTCGCCTACCTGCCATTCGACTACAAGGGCCACAAGTGGGCCGGCGCGCGCGACTGGAAATGGCAGGCGCTGACGGTGCGGCGCGAGATGCTGCCGGAGCTGGTGAAGCCGGGCACGGTAATAGGCGCCATCACCGCCGAAGCAGCGCAGGCCACTGGCATCCCGGCAGGCACGCCGCTGGTGGCCGCCGCCGCCGACAAGGCCTGCGAAGTGATCGGCGCCGGCTGCCTTGCGCCGCATATCGGCTGCCTCAGTTTCGGCACCACCGCCACCATCAACACCACCAACACCAGGTACATTGAAGTGACGCCCTTCATTCCGCCGTATCCTTCGGCCGTGCCGGGCGCGTACAGCACCGAAGTGCAGATCTTCCGCGGCTACTGGATGGTGAACTGGTTCAAGGAGCAGTTCGGCCACCTGGAGCAAGCCACGGCCACGGAAAAGGGCACGCCGCCCGAGGCGCAGTTCGACAAGCTGGTGAACGCCGTGCCGCCCGGCTCCATGGGCCTGATGCTGCAGCCCTACTGGAGTCCCGGCATCAAGGTGCCGGGGCCGGAAGCGAAGGGCGCCATGATCGGCTTCGGCGACGTGCACACGCGCGCCCATATGTACCGGGCGATACTTGAAGGACTGGCCTACGCCCTGCGTGAAGGCATGGAGCGCATTGAAAAGCGCAGCGGCGTGCCGGTGACGGAGCTGCGCATCGCCGGCGGCGGCTCGCAAAGCGACGCGGCCATGCAGCTGTCCGCCGACATCTTCGGCCTGCCCGCCGCGCGCGCACACCTGTACGAAACCTCCGGGCTCGGCGCCGCCATCTGCGCGGCGGCCGGCCTCGGCCTGCACCCGGACTTTGCCGCCGCCATCCAGGCCATGACCCGCCCCGGCCGCGTGTTCCAGCCGGTGGAGGCCAACCGCAAGACCTATGAGCAACTCTACAAGCGCGTCTACCTGAAAATGTACAAGCGGCTGCAGCCCATGTACGCGGAAATTGCCGACATCACCGGCTACCCCGAGGCGCTGTAGCGCGCGCGTGGT
This sequence comes from Pseudoduganella sp. UC29_71, assembly GCF_042693265.1. Taxonomy (NCBI): domain Bacteria; kingdom Pseudomonadati; phylum Pseudomonadota; class Betaproteobacteria; order Burkholderiales; family Oxalobacteraceae; genus Pseudoduganella; species Pseudoduganella sp. UC29_71. The sequence continues at coordinate 1,294,212 of NZ_CP170549.1, forward strand.
CGCCTGTGCATAAGTCCCGCTGCGTGAAAATTGGGCAGGATAACTTTTCCTTTTTAAAACAGTAGCTTAAGCGCGACGGGGTAGGCTTGTTAACAAGCTTGTCCACAGTTTCTGTTAACAAATGATAGGAACCCGGGTCATTAAATTTCCGCCATGGCTGTGCATAACTCAACGTTGCGCGAATTTTAAGCAGTATAAGTTTTTCCTTTTAAAACAAAAGCTTAGTGGGTAGTGGCCAAGCTTCTTAACATGCTTATCCACAGAATCTGTTAACAAAGTCGAGCCCGCTTAGCCGGCGCTGCGCAGGCGTTCCTCGGACAGCAGTTCGATGCTGCGGTAGCCGATGTGGATCGCTCCCTGTTCCTCCAGCAGTTTCAGCTCTTTGGACAAGGTCTGGCGCGAAATGCCCAGCATCATTGCCAGCGCCTCCTGCGACACCGGCACGCGCGGCCGCACCGCGCTGGCCATGGCCGCGTCACCGCGCGCCAGCAACAGCAAACGGCGCACCACGCGCGCGCGGGTGCTGCGCAAGGTCACGTCTTCCATCATGCTGTACATCATGCGCAGCCGCGCCGCCAGCAGCGAGGCGATGGCGCGCGCGAACACGGGCCGCTCCATCAGTGCCTGGAAAGCCTCGTGCGGCAAGACCAGCAGCTCGGACGCGCCAATCGAAGTGGCGTCGTGCGTGCGCGGCAGGCTGTCGATCAGCGAAATCTCGCCGAACCAGGTGCCCGGCTCGATCACGCCGAGGATGGCTTCGCGCCCGTCCTCGCGCAGGGTGGACACCTTCAGCGAGCCGCGCAGCACGGCGTACAGGCCGCCGGGCGGATCGCCCTGGCGGAACAGCATCTCGCTGCGCCGCAGCCGCACCGGCTCGGCGTGGCGCAGCATGGCCTCGCGCACGTCGGCGGGGAGGGCGGCGAACCAGGGATTGGCATTCAGGATGGCGGCAGGCATGGGACGATTGTAAAGAAATTGACAGTCTCCGGTCCAGCGCATCGCGATACTAGCTCAAACAACCCAGGAGACAGCCCATGAACATCCCATCCGTACAACACCTCGTCAGTCCCGAAGAATGGCAGCTGCGCGTCGACCTCGCAGCGTGCTACCGGCTGGTCGCCATGCATGGCTGGAGCGACCTGGTGTTCACCCACATCAGCGCCCGCATTCCCGGCCCCGAGCACCATTTCCTGATCAACCCCTATGGCCTGATGTTCGACGAGATCACCGCCTCGTCGCTGGTCAAGGTGGACAAGGATTGCAACAAGCTGATCGAATCGCCATTCCCGGTGAACCCGGCCGGCTTCGTCATCCACAGCGCGGTACACGCTGCGCGCGAGGACGCGCACTGCGTGATCCACACCCATACCCGGGCCGGCGTGGCGGTGAGCGCGCAGAAGTGCGGCGTGCTGCCGATCTCGCAGCAATCGACCTTTGTGCTGGCCTCGCTGGCCTATCACGACTACGAAGGCGTGGCCTTCCGCGACGAGGAAAAGCCGCGCCTGCAGGACGACCTGGGCCGCGCCAATTTCCTCATGCTGCGCAACCACGGCCTGCTTACCTGCGGCGGCACCGTCGCGGACGCCTTCCTCAGCATGTACATCTTCGAGTCCGCCTGCCAGATACAGCTGGCCGCGCAGGCGGGAGGCGAACTGGTGCAGGTGCATCCGCAGATCGTGCAGGGCGTGGCCGAATCGATGCGCGTGCAGACCAGCGGCCTGGGCGGCGCCTTCGTGTGGCCGGCGCTGATCCGCAAGCTTGACAGGCTCGACGCGGGCTACCGCACCTGATACGCTGGCCACACCAATAATAACGACAGCGAGCCGCGCAAAGCGGCCGCAGGAGACTACCCATGCAAGGCGATTTCGTATCCACCGTACTGCTGCCGGCGTCGCTGGCCTTCATCATGTTTTCGCTCGGGCTGGGCCTGATGCCGGGCGATTTCTCGCGCATCGTCAAGCAGCCGCGCGCGCTGCTGGTGGGCGTGCTGTGCCACTTCGTGCTGCTGCCGCTGGTGTGCTTCGGCATGATCAAGCTGGCCGGGCTGACCGGCGCGTTCGCCATCGGCTTCATGATCCTCGCCGCCTGCCCGACCGGCAGCACCTCCAACCTGCTGACCTACATCGCGCGCGGCGACGTGGCGCTGGCGCTCAGCTTCACGGCCGTGGCCAGCGTGCTCACCATCTTCACGCTGCCGCTGGTGGTGACGTTCGCGCTGAACCATTTCACCGGCAGCGGCCCGGCCGTGCCGGCGCCGGTGGGGCAGATGACGGGGCAGATCTTCCTCATGCTGGGCTTGCCGGTGTCGGCCGGCATGTTGGTGCGCTACAAGCGCGCCGGCTGGGCGATCAGTTTTGAGCCGAAGGCGGCCAGGGTGGCGACCGTGCTGTTCGTGATCATCGTGCTGGCGGCCGTGGCCAAGAACTGGGTGCTCCTGCGCGACAACTTCGCCACGCTGGCCCCGTTCGCCGTGTGCCTGAACCTGCTGATGCTGGGCTGCGGCTTCGGCGCAGCCTGGCTGGCGCGCCTGTCGCGCCGCCAGTCAGTCACGCTGGGCATCGAGACGGCGGTGCAGAACGCCACGCTGGCGCTGGTCATCGCTAGCACCATGCTGAAGCAGGACGCCATGGCCATCCCCGGCGCCGTGTACGGGGTGCTGATGTACGCGGGCGGCCTGCTGTTCGCGTTCGCCATGCGCCGCGTCATGGCCGCAGACCCCGCCGCTGCGATGCCCCTCGCGTGCGCGGAGCAGGCCCGCAGCTAGCGGGCGGCGACGGCCGCTTCGCTGCTCGCTGCGGTCGGGCTGGCGGTCTTGCTGGACTGGACCTGGTTGCGGCCGCCTTCCTTGGCGGCGTACATGGCGCGGTCGGCGGCGACGAACAGGGCTTCGGTGTTTTCCATCTGGTGCGGATGGATGGTGGCCACGCCCACGCTGAGCGTGATCCACGGCGAGGTGATGGAGCGCGGATGCGGCAGCTGCAGCGCTTCCACGTGGCAGCGGATCGATTCGGCCAGCGCCAGCGCGGAGTCGGCGTCGGTTTCGGCGAACAGCAGCACGAATTCCTCGCCGCCGTAGCGCGCGGCCAGGTCGGTGGCGCGCAGCGCGTGCGCGTTGATGGCTTGCGCCACCTGCTGCAGGCAGACGTCGCCGGCCGCGTGGCCCAGGCTGTCGTTGTAGAGCTTGAAGTGGTCCACGTCCAGCACCACCAGCGACAGCGGCGCGCCGCTGCGCATGGCGCGCTGCCATTCCTTTTCCAGGAAGGTGTCGAAGTGGCGCCGGTTGGCGATCTTGGTCAGCGGGTCCACCATGGCTGCGCGCTGCAGCGCATCCTCGGACATCTTGTGGTGGGTGATGTCGTGCAGCAGGCCGATGAACAGCGGCTGGCGCATGAACATCGGCGTCAAGGTCAGGTCCATGCACACCGAGGTGCCGAACTTGTGCCGGATGATCACTTCGCGCGTGCCGTGGCTGTGCGCGGTTTCCGGGTTGGCGGCGTAGCGGCCGAAGTAATCCAGGTATTCCTGCGCCACCAGCGGGTTCAGCAGGTCGAAGATGGTCTTGCCGGCCAGCTCGCCCGGCGCATAGCCCAGGTACTGGTCGCAGGCGGGATTGGTGAACTGGATGCGGCCGTCCGGCTCGATGATGAGCAGGCCCTCGGCCATGGAGTTGACGATGGTGCGCAGCCGTTCGGCCTGCTCCTGCTGCGTTTCGCTGTTCATGCGGATCTGCAGCTGGGTGCGCACGCGGGCGCACACTTCGGCCATGCGCAGCGGCTTGCCGATGTAGTCCACGCCGCCCGTGTCGAAGCCGGCCACCACGTCTTCGGCCTCGTTCTTGGCGCTCATGAAGATAATGGGAATGCGGGCGGTGAGCGGGTTGGCTTTCAGCTGGCGGCAGGTTTCCAGCCCGTCGATGCCGGGCATGACCACGTCCAGCAGGATCAGATCGGGATGCACGCGCTTGGCGATCTGCACCGCGCGCTCGCCCGAGGTGGCAACAAACGTCTGGTAGCCCTGTTCGACCATCATCTTGCGCAGTACGCTGAGATTGGCCGGTGCGTCGTCGACTATCAGGATCGCTGCGTCGCGTCGCGGGGAATAGCTTGAACCGCCTATGGTCATTACTGGTCGCCTGGGTCGAGGGTAACTATCTGTCTAAATCATACCGCTTTGCCAATTCAAATTGTAAAAAAACATGAGTCGCTTCCGGGAAATAAAGGACGAACGTCCGGATTTTCCGGTAATGTTGTTATTGCTGCTATGAAACTATGTAACTTTTAGTATTTTCGGCGGCGTGCAAGGCGGTCCATGTTGTTGTCGGGCAACAGGCGTCGGGGCGGCAGGGAGGGAAGCGTGGGCGGCGAATGCGCCCACGCGGTATTGCGGTATTGCGGTTGCTGCGGCGGCAGCTTACAGGCGGTCGGCGATCAGCTTGCCCAGGATGGCCACGCCGACGCGGATGCGTTCCGGCGGCACGGTCACGAAGGACAGGCGCAGCGTGTTGGTCTCAGGCTCGTTGGCGTAGAACGGCGCGCCCGGCACGAAGGCGACTTTCTGCTTGATGGCTTCGTCCAGCAGTTCCATCGCGTTGATGTGCTTCGGCAGGTTCACCCAGATGAACATGCCGCCTTCCGGCTTGGTCCAGGTGGCGCTGGCCGGGAAGTGTTCGGCCATGGCGTCCAGCATGCACTGGCACTGGTCGCCGTACAGCGTGCGGATGGTCGGGATGTGCTGGTCGAGGAAACCGTCCTTGATCACTTCGTGCACCACCATCTGGGTCAGCTGCGAGGTGTGCAGGTCGGCTGCCTGCTTGGCCAGTTCCAGGCGGCGGATCAGCGCCAGCGGAGCGACCACGTAGCCCAGGCGGATGCCCGGGGTCAGCACCTTGGAGAAGGAGCCCATGTAGATCACGCCGTCCGGGTTCATGGCCACCATCTTCGGCGCCGGTTCGCCCTTGTAGCTCAGGGCGCCGTACGGATCGTCTTCCACCAGCGGCACGCCGAGGCGGGCGCAGGTTTCCACCAGTTCCACGCGGCGCTCGACGGACAGGCTGCGGCCGGTCGGGTTCTGGAAGTTAGGCAGCGCGTACAGCAGGCGCGCGCCGGCGGCCACGCCGTTCAGCGAGGACGGCACCAGGCCGTGCTCGTCGGTGTCCACGGACACGAAGTTCGGACGGTACACCGAGAACGCTTGCAGCGCGCCCAGGTAGGACGGGGTTTCCACCAGCACTTTGCTGCCTTCGTCGACCAGCACTTTGCCCAGCAGGTCCAGCGCCTGCTGCGAACCGGAGGTCATCAGCACCTGTTCCGGCACAATCTTGGCGCCGTTCCTGGACAGCGAATCGGCGATCCACTGGCGCAGCGGCAGGTAGCCGTCGGTCGGGCCGTACTGCAGGGCCACTTTGCCGTTTTCACGCAGCACCTTGTCGAACGCCGCCTGCATGCGCTCCACCGGGAAGGTGGCAGGCGATGGCAGGCCGCCGGCGAAGGAGATGATCTCGGGCTGCTGGGTCACCTTCAGGATCTCGCGGATGAAGGAGCTTTGCATCTGGCTGGCGCGTTCGGAGAACTGCCACTGGAATGGATTCGGGTTTTCGATTTTCATACGATTGCTCTCAGGGGAAGTCGGCGGCTTAGGCGATCTCGGCGATCAGTTCGATTTCAACGCACGAGCCGCGCGGGATCTGCGCCACGCCGAAGGCGGAGCGAGCGTGCTTGCCGGCGTCGCCGAACACTTCGCCCAGCAGCTCGGAGGCGCCGTTGGTGACCAGGTGCTGTTCGGTGTAGTCGGGCGTGGAGTTCACCAGGCTCATCAGCTTGACGATGCGCTTGACGCGGTTCAGGTCGCCGCCGCAGGCCGCTTGCAGCGTGCCCATCAGGTCGATGGCGATGGCGCGGGCCGCTTGCTGGCCTTCTTCCGTGGTGATGTTCTTGCCCAGCTGGCCTACCCATGGGTTGCCGTCCGCTTTTTTGGCGATGTGGCCGGAGATGAATACCAGGTTGCCGGTTTGCACGTACATGACATAGGCCGCGACAGGAGCTGCCGGCGGGGCCAGGGTGATATCGAGCGATTTGAGTTTTTCGTAGACGGACATAGTGGTATTCCAGAAAAGTTGCAAAAGTGGTGGCGGGTAGTGATTATTTGGCCGCGAGACCGTTATTGTACGTCTTTCTAGCTGCGGATCTGCATCTTGCGGCCCATAGCAACTACGGAAATAACGGCCAAAGCGAACAGAATATTGCTCAATTCGATACTTTCGCCCAGAACCAGCGCTGCGCCGACGATGGACAGGAAGGGCTGCACCAGCTGCACCTGGCCCACGCGCGCCACGCCGCCCAGCGCCATGCCGCGGTACCAGAAGAAGAAGCCGATGAACATCGAGAACACGGACACATAGGCGAAACCGGCCCAGGGCAGGGCGCCGGCGCCCAGCATGGCGTCCCACCGGCCCCAGGACTGCCACAGCACCACCGGCAGGACCAGCGGCACGGACAGCAGCAGCGCCCAGCTGATCACCTGCTGGCCGCCCAGGGTCTTGGACAGCTGGCCGCCTTCGGCATAGCCCATCGCGGCCAGCAGCACGGCGGCGAACACGGCCAGGTCGGCCGCGTGCAGGCTGCCGCTGCTTTGGTACAGGGCGAAGCCGGCCACCAGCGAGGAGCCGAGCAGCGCCATCAGCCAGAAGCCGAGCGACGGCTTTTCGTAGCCGCGCAGGGCGGAAAACATGGCGGTGGCCAGCGGCAGCACACCCACCAGCACGGCGCCGTGCGACGCGGGCAGGGTGCGCATGGCGATCGAGGTCAGCCAGGGAAAGCCGATCACGCAGCCGATCGACACCATGGCCAGCTGCGGCAGGGCCGCGCGCGACGGCAGCGGGGCGCGCTGCCACAGCAGCCACAGGCCGGCCAGCAGCGCCGCCACCAGCGCGCGGCCCAGCGCGACGAAGGAGGCGTCGAACGCCGCGACCGCCATGCGGGTGAACGGCAAGGTCAGGCTGAAGATGGCCACGCCGGCCAGGCCGAGCAGCATGCCCCGGGTTTCGGCGGAACGGAGGCCGGGCGCCCCCACGGTGGCCTGACCCCAGGTTTTCACTGGTGCGTTCATCTCAATCCCCCAGCAGCACGCGGCGGAACAGGTCGGCGTCCACGTTGGCGCCGGTCAGCGGCAGGCCGACTTGGCGGCCGCGCACGCGCTCGTCGTCCTTCAGCTTCATGGCCGCCGCCAGCGCCGCGGCGCCCGCGCCTTCGGCCAGGTTGTGCGTGGTGCGGTAGTACAGGCGCATGGCGTGCGCCACGTCGTCGTCGGTCACGCTGACCACGTCGTCCACGAATTCAAAGACCATCTCCAGCGACTGCGCATCCGGCACGCGGCAAGCCATGCCGTCGGCGATGACGGTGCTCACGTCCGCTTCCACGCTGGCGCGCGCCCGGAACGACAGCTGGTAGGCCGGCGCGTGCCTGGACACCACGCCGATGATGCGCGTCTTCAGCCCCAGCGCCTGGCGCGCCGCGATGGCGGCGCAGATGCCGGAGCCCTGGCCGATCGGCACGAACACCGTCTCCAGCTCCGGCTGCGCGCGCAGCAGCTCCAGCCAGCCCGACGCCACGCCCGTCACCAGGTCCGGATGGAAGGACGGTACCATGTGCAACCCGTCGCGCGCCGCCAGCATCTGCGCATGTTCGCGCGCGGCCTGGAAGTCGTCCCCGTGCTCGATCAGCTGCGCGCCCAAGGCCCGCATGGCCGCGTTCTTCTCCACGCTGTTCCCGCGCGGGACCACGATGGTGGCGTGCAGCCCGTGGCGCCGCGCGGCGAACGCCAACGACTGCCCGTGATTGCCGCGCGTGGCCGAGATGATGCCGGCCAGGTCCGGCTCGCGTTCCGCCAGCGCCTTCATGTACACCAGCCCGCCGCGCACCTTGAACGCCCCGGTCGGCGTATGGTTCTCGTGCTTGACCCAGGCTCGCGCGCCCAGCGCCTCGTTCAGCAAAGGCCAGGAAAACTGCGGCGTGGCGGGCATGGCGCCGTAGACGGTGGCGGCAGCGGCGTCGAGTTCGGCGAGGGTAGGCAGGTACATGGTTCGCTTTCAGTAAGGGATGGGTGTATCCTACGTGAGAGCACCAGTACAGTGCCGGTACACTTTTTCACATAATTTCACATACTGTGATGGTGATATGACCAATACAAATCTACAAGATGCACCTGCACAGCCAGCGGCGCGGGCGGCGCGCGTCAAGCCGATCCCGCTGCTGGCGCTGCTGTCGCGCGAATCCGGCGAGTCGCTGATCGACCAGATCGTGCGCTCGGTGGCCGCCCGCATCGACGACAAGCTGCTGCGCAGCGGCGCGCGCATGCCGTCCATCCGCCAGTTCGCCACGGCGCACGGCGTGTCGCCGTTCACGGTGGTGGCGGGCTATGACAAGCTGGTGGCGCGCGGCTACCTGGAGTCGCGCCGCGGCGCCGGCTTCTTCGTGCGCGAACGCTCGCCCATGAACGCGGGCGAACGCTCCGCGCCGGCCGGCGGCGCGCTGGCCACCCTGTCCTCCCCGGCCGACGGCGACGGCGGCCAGCTGGACGTGGTCTGGCTGGTGCGCAATATGTTCCGCCAGGTGCCGCACCAGCAGATGCCGGGCGCCGGCGTGCTGCCGTCCGAGTGGCTGGATGGCGCCAGCATCGCCAATGCGCTGCGCGCCATCAGCCGCCAGAATCCCACGCAGCTGGTGAACTACGGCGTGCCGCAGGGCTTCTTGCCGCTGCGCCAGCAGCTGCAGCACAAGCTGGGCGAACTGGAAATCTCCGCCGCGCCGGAGCAGATCGTCACCACGGCGGGCGTGACGCAGGCGCTGGACCTGGTGGCGCGCGAGTTCACGCTGCCCGGCGACACCATCTTCGTCGACGACCCGGCCTGGTTCCTGATGTTCGGCTCCTTCGCCGCGCTGGGCGCCAAGGTGGTCGGCATCCCGCGCCTGGCCGACGGCCCGGACATCGCCCAGCTGGCGCAGCTGGCCGCGCTGCACAAGCCGCGCCTGTACGTCATCAACTCCGTGCTGCACAACCCCAGTTCCACCTCGCTGTCCGCCGCCAAGGCCTTCCAGGTGCTGCGCCTGGCCGAGGAACACGGCTTCACCGTGGTGGAGGACGACATCTATTGCGACCTGCACCCCGGCAGCGCGGTGCAGCCGGCCACGCGCCTGTCCGCGCTGGACCAGCTGAACCGCGTGATCTACCTGGGCGGCTTCTCCAAGACCATGGCCGCCAACCTGCGCGTGGGCTTCATTGCCACCAAGCCCGAATGGGCGCAGCGCCTGGCGGACCGCAAGATGCTGTCCACCCTCACCACCGGCGAGATCGGCGAGCGGGTGGTGTACAAGATCCTGTCCGAGGGCCTGTACCGCAAGCACGTGGACCGCATCCGTGCGCGGCTGGACGCGCTGCGCGGGCGCACCCTGCGCCAGATGGAGCGCGTCGGCCTGACGGTGGACGTGCTGGCGCCGGCCGGCATGTTCATCTGGGCCGACGCCGGCCGCGACACCAACGTGCTGACCGCGCACGCCATGGCCGAAAACCTGCTGCTGGCGCCCGGCAGCCTGTTTTCGCCCAGCCAGTTGCCGTCCACCCGCATGCGCCTGAACCTGGCCGCCATGCAGGACCCGGCCGTGTGGCGCTTCCTGGAGCGCGAGCTGCAGGCGTAAAATATTGCTCCTTGAAATACGCTCGGCCATCCCCAATTGCCGGGGAGCTAGAGCAACACCCCTATTAAACGAAGACTATTGAGGTAAAAATGGCTGACACCGACAAGCAAACACTGGGTTTTCAAGCTGAAGTCAAACAGCTGCTGCAGCTGATGATTCACTCCTTGTACTCGAACAAGGAAATCTTCCTGCGCGAACTGATCTCGAACGCCTCCGACGCGTCCGACAAGCTGCGCTTCGAGGCGATCAACAACGACGCCCTGTACGGCAACGATCACGAACTGAAAATCAAGGTCAGCTTCGACAAAGCGGCCCGCACCATCACCATTTCGGACAACGGCATCGGCATGAGCCGTGACGAAGCCATTTCCCACCTCGGCACCATCGCCAAATCCGGCACCAAGGAATTCTTCGGCAAACTGTCCGGCGACCAGCAGGCCGACGCGGCCCTGATCGGCCAGTTCGGCGTGGGCTTCTACTCCGGCTTCATCGTGGCCGACAAGATCACCGTCGAAACCCGCCGCGCCGGCCTGGACGCGGCGCACGGCGTGCGTTGGGAATCCTCCGGCGAGGGCGACTACTCGGTCGAGCAGATCGACAAGCCCTCGCGCGGCACCGACATCATCCTGCACCTGCGCGAAGGCGAGGACGAGCTGCTGTCGTCGTGGAAGATCAAGTCCATCATCCGCAAATACTCCGACCACATTTCCCTGCCTATCGTGATGGCCAAGGAGGAGTGGGACGACGAGAAGAAGGAAACCGTCGTCAAGGACGAACTGGAAACCGTGAACCAGGCCAGCGCGCTGTGGGCACGCAACAAGGCCGACATCACGCAGGAACAGTACGACGAGTTCTACAAACATGTATCGCACGACTTTGCCGCGCCGCTGACCTACACGCACAACCGCGTGGAAGGCCGCAGCGAATATACGCAGCTGCTGTACATCCCGGCCAAGGCGCCGTTCGACCTGTGGGACCGCAACAAGCGCGGCGGCATCAAGCTGTACGTCAAGCGCGTGTTCATCATGGACGACGCCGAGCAGCTGATGCCGACCTACCTGCGCTTCGTCAAGGGCGTGATCGACTCGGCCGACCTGCCGCTGAACGTGTCGCGTGAAATCCTGCAGGAATCGCGCGACGTGAAAGTGATCCGCGACGGCTCCACCAAGCGCGTGATCGGCATGCTGGAAGAACTGGCCAACGCCGACGAGCAGGAGAAGAAGGACAAGTACGCCACCTTCTGGAAAGAATTCGGCCAGGTGCTGAAAGAAGGCGTGGGCGAGGACGCCGCCAACAAGGACCGCCTGGCCAAGCTGCTGCGCTTTGCCACCACCAACGCCGACAGCGAAGAGCAGACCGTGTCGCTGGCCGACTACGTGGCGCGCATGAAGGAAGGCCAGGACAAGATCTACTACGTCACGGCCGACAACTACAAGGCCGCGAAAAACAGCCCGCACCTGGAAATCTTCCGCAAGAAGGGCGTGGAAGTGATCCTGATGACGGACCGCGTGGACGAGTGGATGCTGTCCTTCCTGACCGAGTACGAAGGCAAGGAACTGGTGTCGGTGGCCAAGGGCGGCCTGGACCTGGGGGCGCTGGAAGACGAAGCCGAGAAGAAGGAGCACGAGGAAACCGAAACCTCGTACAAGGAACTGACCGAGAAGATGAAGGCCGCGCTGGCCGACAAGGCCAAGGAAGTGCGCGTCACCTTCCGCCTGACCGATTCGCCGGCTTGCCTGGTGGCGGACGAGCACGAGCTGTCGGGCAACCTGCTGCGCATGCTGAAGGCGGCTGGCCAGGCTGCGCCTGAATCGAAGCCCATCCTCGAGATCAACCCGAACCACCCGCTGGTGACGCGCCTGAAATACGAAAACGCGGACAGCAGCCAGTTCGCGGACTGGGCGCACATCCTGTTCGACCAGGCCCTGCTGGCTGAAGGCGGCTCGCTGGCCGACCCGGCCACCTTCGTCAAGCGCCTGAATGAAATGCTGCTGAGCGGCGCGGCCAAGTAAGCCCGCAGCGTCCAGCGTAAAGCCGGCGACCCGCAAGGGCGCCGGCTTTTTTGTGCCGTAGGGCGGGTTAGCCGCCAGGCGTAACCCGCCGGCGCAGCCCGAGCACCGCCGGTATGCCGAGCAGCAGCATGGCCCAGGTTCCCGGTTCCGGCACCGGCGCCAGGAAGCCACGGATTTCGCCGGCGGAATACAGATTGGTGTGGATGTTGAGATAAGCCTCGCCGCTGGCCAGCCCCGCGCCGAAGGCCGCTTCCGCGCCGGCCGTGGTGCCGCCGTTATTGGACAGGAAGGTCGGGCTCCAGCTGGACGCCAGCGAGGTGTCGTAGCTCATCGAATACGAACCGCTGCTCACGCCCAGGGGGAAACCATTGAAAGTGGGCGTTTCCGTCGCCACGCCGGCATTGCCGCTGTTCGGCAGCAAGGTGCAGCAATGGATGTGGGACGCGGTGGTGGTGCCCAGCAGGCCGCTGAACGTCATGTTCACGGTCAGCGTATGCGCGGCTATGTCGAATACGACGACGGTGGAACCGGTGGCGGGCGAGGGCACCGGCGGGTTTTCGGCAGCGCCGCTCAGCGTGCCCGTGTAGGTGACTGGCGCTGCGCTGGCGGCCGCAGCCGCCAGCAGGGCGCAAATTGCCAAACCGATTCTTATTGGTGTCTTCTTCATGGCGCGACCTTTCTTCGAAGTGGGAGAGGGAACCCGGCTTCTTCACTATAGGCCGCAGCCGAAATAATGCAAAGATTGCAATATTCCAATGCTCGAAGGATATTACTCTACCGTTGCGTCTGCGCGCACAGCTCCAGCAGCAAGGCCTCGCCCTCCGGCCACGGGCCGTAGCCGGCGTCGCCGTTGATGTGGCCGGCCGGGCCGATGGAGACGAAACGGCTGCCCCAGGCTTCGGCGAACTGGCGCGCGCGGGCGTCGCTCACATAGATGTCGTCGCTGCTGGAGACCACGACGCTGGGGAAGGGCAGGCGCGCCAGCTGCATGGGCTGGAAGCCGGTGGTGCAGGTGGGATAGGACGGCGCGTCGGTGTCGCTGGGCGCCACCAGGAAGGCGCCGGCAATCTTGTGCCGCGAGCCGGAAGCGGCCCAGCGCGTGACCAGCGAGCAGGACAGGCTGTGCGCCGCCAGCACCGGCGGCCGCTCGCACAGGGCGATGGCCGCATCCAGTTCCGCTACCCATTCATCCCGGTCCGGCGTCTCGTAGTCGCGGTGCGGCACGCGCTGCCAGCCGTGCCTGGCTTCCCAATGCGTCTGCCAGTGCTGCGGCCCCGAGTTCCAGAGGCCGGCCAGGGTGAGGACTGCGAATTCCATGTGTGCTCCGATTGGCGGTTTGTCAGACTGCCAATCTTAACGGATTTTGCAGCGCATCACAGCGCGGTGCGCAGGGAGAACAGTTCGGGGAACAGCACCACGTCCAGCATCTTGCGCAGGTAGCTCACGCCGGCGGTGCCGCCGGTGCCGGTCTTGAAGCCGATGATGCGCTCGACCGTGGTGACGTGGCGGAAGCGCCAGAAGCGGAACGCGGTTTCCAGGTCCACCAGCTTTTCGGCCAGCTCGTACAGCGCCCAGTATTTGGCCGGGTCGCGGTAGACGGCCAGCCAGGCTTCCTTGACCGATTCGTCCGCCTCGGTGGGCAGGCTGGGGTCGCGCGCCAGGCGCTCGGGGGAGATGTGCAGGCCGTTGCGCGCCAGCAGCTGGATGGCGTGGTCGTACACCGAGGGCGAACGCAGGGCCTGGTCCAGGATGGCGTGGTTCTCGGGCGAGGTGGTGTGCACGGCCAGCAGGGCGGCGTTCTTGTTGCCGAGGATGAACTCGATTTCGCGGTACTGGAAGGACTGGAAGCCGGACGAGGCGCCCAGATAGGGGCGGATGGCCGTGTATTCGGGCGGCGTCATGGTGGCCAGCACGTCCCAGGCGTGCACCAGCTGGTCCATGATGCGGGCCACGCGGGCCAGCATCTTGAACGCGGGCGACAGCTCGCCGGCCTGCAAGTTGGCGCACACGGCGTGCATTTCGTGCAGCATCAGCTTCATCCACAGTTCGCTGGTCTGGTGCTGGACGATGAACAGCATTTCATTGTGCTCGGGCGAGAGCGGGTGCTGCGCGGTCAGGATGCGGTCCAGGCCCAGGTAGTCGCCGTAGCTCATGGATTTGCTGAAGTCCATCTGGGCGCCGTGCCACTGTGCGTCGCCGGCGGCGGGGGCTGCCGTGGCGGCTGCGGCGGCGTGCATCGGGCAGCCGCTGGGGATTTCTTTGTTGTCGCTCATTGCGTGCTTTCTCAGGTCACGGCGCCGCGTTCGGCGGCCACGTCGTAGTCTTCATTGTCCAGGATCTGTTTCAGGATTTCGACCGCATCCCACACGTCGGCATAGCTGGTGTACAGCGGCGTGAAGCCGAAGCGCATGATTTCCGGCTCGCGGTAGTCGCCGATCACGCCGCGCGCGATCAGGGCGCTCATGACGGCGTAGCCGTGCGGATGCGTGAAGCTGACCTGGCTGCCGCGCCGCGCATGTTCGCGCGGCGTGACCAGGCCCAGCGGATGGCCGCCGCAGCGCGCCTCCACCAGTTCGATGAACAGATCGGTCAGCGCCAGCGACTTGGCGCGGATCGCGGCCATGCTGGTCTGCTCGAACACGTCCAGCCCGCATTCCACCATGGCCAGCGAGACGATGGGCTGGGTGCCGCACAGCGCGCGGCCGATGCCGGCGGTCGGCTCGAAGTCCGGCGCCATGGCGAACGGCGCCGCGTGGCCCCACCAGCCCGACAGCGGCTGCGTGAACGCGGCCTGGTGCTTTTCGGGCACCCAGATGAAGGCGGGCGCGCCCGGACCGCCGTTCAGGTACTTATAAGTGCAGCCCACGGCGAAGTCGGCGCCGGCGCCGTTCAGGTCCACCGGCACCGCGCCGGCCGAGTGGGCCAGGTCCCACATCACCACGGCGCCGCGCGCGTGGGCGAGGGCGGTGACGGCGGCCATGTCGTGCTGGTAGCCGGTGCGGTAGTTCACATGGGTGAGCATCAGCACGGCGGTGTCGCCATCGACAGCGGCCGGGAGCTCGTCCACGCTGTCCACCAGCTTGACGGTGTAGCCGCGCTCGAGCCAGCTCGACAGGCCCTGCGCCATATAGATGTCGGTCGGGAAGTTGCTGCGCTCGGTAACGATGACGCGGCGCGTGGCGCGCGACGGCGACTGCGCCTGCAGGTGCACGGCGGCGGCCAGCGCCTTGAACAGGTTCAGCGAGGTGGTGTCGGTGACCACGACTTCGCCCCCGCCCGCGCCGATCAGCGGCGCCAGGCGATTGCCCAGGCGCTTGGGCAGGTCGAACCAGCCTGCCGTGTTCCAGCTCTTGATCAAGTCCTTGCCCCATTCGCGGGCGATGACATCCTGGGCGCGGGCCAGCGCCGCCTTCGGGCGGGCGCCCAGGGAGTTGCCGTCCAGGTAGATCACGCCGGTGGGCAGATCGAACTGGTCGCGCAGGGCGGCGAGCGGATCTTGCGCGTCGCGGGCCAGGCAGTCGTTGCGGTTGGTCTGTGCAGTCATTGCTTTAGGCTTCAACTAGTGTGGGGATGGCGAAGTGTAGCAAACCGCAGGCGGCTGCGAACTTTTTTGAGAATTTTCAAAAAAAAATTCAAAAAAACCCTAAAGTTCCCCAAATCGCTGCCGTTACCCGGTTTAGATACGCCGCAAAGCGTGTTCGGCAGGCCGGGAAAAACTTCAAAATTTTTCAAAAAATTTTGGTTTGGACCCTAAAGTTCCTGGAAACCGTGCCGTTACCGGTTTAGATGTAGCAAAAAAGAGTCAGATTACCCCTCTGTTTTTTGCCTAAAAACAAGGTTATATCTTGAAAGTAACATCGCCGCAAACCCGCACCAGTCCTGGTGTTGCACTATGATCGCCCTGCGTTTGTCAGACAAACGCTGACAGGGTGCGTTCGCCATTTCCCGACCCAAAATACAGCCGTCGTCCGCTTCTCCCCCTGAGTCCGCTCCAGCAGAATGTATCTCAACGGAAACGCAATTGCGTTACTAACGAGTTCTGACGAGGAGATGGAAATGACTGCGAACGACATGATGGCTGAGATCCGCGACGCAAACCTGAGCTATTTGATGCTGGCTCAGCAGATGATCCGTGCCGACAAAGTGACCGCAATCTTCCGCCTGGGCATCTCGGCCGACATCGCCGAACTGATCGAAGGCATGAGCAATGCCCAGATCCTGAAACTGGCAGGCGGCAACATGATGCTGGCCCGCTTCCGCTTCGACGACGGCGCCATCCTGGGCATGCTGACCAACTACAATAAAGACCGTTCGCTGGCCCAGTCGCACGCCGCCATCCTGATGGCCGGCCAGCCAGCCGAAGAAATCGCTTAATTCGGGAGCACACCATGAGCAAGAAGAGCGTCGTTAGCGAAGCACAGGAAATCCAGCTGGCCATCGAGCTGATCAACCTGGGCGCCCGGCTGCAGCTGCTGGAAAACGAAGTGTCGCTGTCGCGCGAACGCCTGCTCAAGCTGTACAAGGAACTGCGCGGCGTGTCGCCGCCCAAGGGCATGCTGCCGTTTTCCACCGACTGGTTCCTGACCTGGCAGCCCAACATCCATTCCTCGCTGTTCATCAACATCCACAGCTTCCTGGTGCTGCATGCGGGCGCCAGCGGCATCCAGGCCGTGATGAAGGCTTACCAGCTCTACCTCGAACAAATGCCGCCGGAACCCGGCCAGGAAGCCGTGCTGTCGCTGACGCGCGCCTGGACCCTGGTGCGCTTCTTCAACAGCGACATGCTGAAGCTGGCCCCGTGCGGCAAATGCCAGGGCAAATTCGTCGTCAACACCATGGACCTGCATGGCGACTACGTCTGCGGCCTGTGCCACATGCCTTCGCGCGCCGGCAAGACCAAAAAAGCCAAAGAAGACGCGCTTGCCGCGTGAGCCGTACCCCCATCATTCTCCTCGCCAGCCGGGGCAGGGCGTGAGCATGCTTGCACGCCTGCGCCGGCTGGCGCGCGTTCCCATCCTGCGCGCCGCCTTCATCCAGGCCGGCGCCTATCCCATGACGCTGGCCGTCATCTACCTGCTGGCCACCGTGGGCCTGAAGCCCGGCCTGCCGGACGTGGCGGTGGTGCAGGGCGTGATTGCCGCCTTGCTGACGGTGCATTACGGCCTGGCGCAGTGGTGGCGCCCGATCCAGCTGCTGTTCCCGCTGGCGCTGCTGGGCGCGAGCGCGCTGGCGCTGCCGCCGGCTTTCTATTTAATAGTGTTCGTTGTGCTGATGGGCCTGTTCTGGTCCACCTACCGCACCCAGGTGCCGCTGTACCCGTCCGGTCCGGCCGTGTGGGCGGCCGTGGCGGCCGAACTGCCGGCCACGCCCGGCCTGCGCCTGATCGATATCGGCAGCGGCATGGGCGGCATGGCGCTGCACCTGGCGCGCGCCCGGCCGGACGCGCAGGTCACCGGCATCGAGCTGGCGCCGCTGCCCTGGCTGTATTCGCGCCTGCGGGCCGCCATGTCCGGCAGCCGCGCCCGCTTCGTGTGCGGCGATTACGAGCAGCTCCACTTCGGCGACTATGACATGGTGTTTGCCTATCTGTCGCCGGCCGCCATGAGCGGACTGTGGGCCAAGGCCGAGGTCGAGATGCGGCCCGGCAGCTTGTTGATGAGCTATGAATTCGAGATCCACGCTTGTCCACCCGTCAAGACCATAGTTACCACAGAGCACGGCCCAGCGCTCTATGTCTGGCGCTTTTAACGCGTCTTTTGCTTGCCCCTCCCCCCTGTCTCACGCTATTGTAGTTCCACCTGTTAATTTAGCGTTTCTCTATCTATTTCGGAGCCGCCACTCTTGTTAGTCATACTTGGATATTTAGTCGTACTCGGCTGCGTGTTCGGCGGTTTCGCCGCCGCCGGCGGGCACATAGCCTCGCTGTTCCAGCCCGTTGAATTGCTGCAGATCGGCGGCGCCGCGGTTGGTGCTTTTTTTGTGGGCAATAACGGCAAGGCCATCAAGGCCACGCTGGCCGCCATCCCCGGCCTGTTCCGCGGTTCGCGCCACACCAAAGACCTGTACATGGAACTGATGTCGCTGATGTTCGACGTGCTGTCCAAGGTGCGCAAGGAAGGCCTGATGTCGATCGAGGGCGATATCGATTCGCCCGGCGAGAGCCCGCTGTTCAGCAAATATCCGGCGGTGCTGGCCGACCACCACGTCGTGGAATTCATGACCGATTATCTGCGCTTGATGGTGTCCGGGAACATGGACGCCTTCCAGATCGAGAACCTGATGGACAACGAGATCGACACCCACCACCACGAGGGCATGGTGCCGGCCGGCGCCATCGCCAAGCTGGGCGACGGCATGCCGGCGTTCGGCATCGTCGCTTGCGTGATGGGCGTGGTGCACACCATGGAGTCGGTCGGCATTCCGCCGTCCGAGCTGGGCTTGCTGATCGCGAAGGCGCTGGTCGGCACCTTCCTCGGTATCTTGCTCGCTTACGGTTTCGTCGGCCCGCTGGCCAGCCTGCACGAGCAGAAGCTGGAAGAAGAAACCAAGATGTTCCAATGTGTGAAAGTGACGCTGCTGGCCAGCCTGAACGGCTACGCGCCGGCGCTGGCCATCGAGTTCGGCCGCAAGGTGCTGTACTCGACCGAGCGTCCGACGTTCTCCGAATTAGAGGAACACATCAAAAAATCCAAAACCAAATAAGCCCGGTCTCACGTATCATTATTGAAATATGGAAACATTAAGGAAACGCCATGGCTGACGAGGGCTTGCGGCCGATAGTAGTCAAGCGCATCAAGAAAGGCGGCCATGGCCACCACGGCGGCGCGTGGAAAATCGCGTACGCCGACTTCGTGACGGCGATGATGGCGTTCTTCCTGCTGATGTGGCTGCTCGGCTCGACCACCAAGGGCGACTTGAACGGCATTTCCGAGTACTTCAAGACGCCGCTCAAGGTGGCCATGCAGGGCGGCTCGGGCAGCGGCGACAGCTCGTCCGTGATTCCCGGCGGCGGCAAGGACCTGACGCGCAAGGAAGGCCAGGTCAAGCTGGCCGACGATCCCACCGTCAGCAAGAAGACCTTCAACCTGACCGCCGCCAAGGCCGAGCTGGAGCGCCAGGAAACCGAGCGCCTGCAGAAGCTGAAGGAAAAAATCGAAGCCAAGATCGAGAGCAATCCGCTGCTGAGCAAGTACAAGAAGCAGTTGCTGCTGGACTTCACCAGCGAAGGCTTGCGCATCCAGATCGTGGACGAGCAGAACCGGCCCATGTTCGCGCTGGCCAGTGCCCAGCTGCAGCCGTACACCAAGGAGATCCTGCAGGAGATCGGCGTGGTGCTGAACGACGTGCCAAACAAGATCGGCCTGTCGGGCCACACCGATTCCACGCCGTACTTCACCGACGCCGGCTACAGCAACTGGGAACTGTCGGCCGACCGCGCCAACGCCTCGCGCCGCGCGCTGATCGCAGGCGGCATGGCCGACACCAAGATCCTGCGCGTGGTCGGCCTGGCCTCGGCCGTGCACCTGGACCGGCTCGACCCGTTCAACCCCATCAACCGCCGCATCAGCATCGTGGTGATGAACAAGAAAACCGAGGACGCGGTATCGCGCGACGGCGCCAAGCTCGACGTGGGCACCGACACCGACGCCACCAATGCCGCAGCGGGGGCGGCGGCGCCCCAGCCGGCGCCGGCAGCACCGAACAAGAAGTAGCGACGCCGTACCACGGCGGGTATCGAGAACGAGACTGATATGACGAGAAAAAAAATCCTGGGCTCCCATGTGAAGCGCCTGCTGTCGGGCGTGTCGGACCACGGGCGGCGCCATCTGACGGAAGTCGAGACGGACCTGATCCAGACCAATCTGCTGCTGGAAGAGGCCATCGAGAAGCTGTCGCGCAATTTCATGGCCATCCATGAAACCGTGACGGCGCAGCAGGCCGCCATCAACCTGCTGCTCGAGGGCGGCTCGCCGTCGCCGGAGCAAAAGGCCGAACTGGCCGCGCTGTCCGAGCAGGTGGGCGCCTACGTCAATGCGGCCGTCACCAGCATGCAGTTCCAGGACATGACCAGCCAGCTGATCGACCGCACGCTGAAGCGGGTGACCGGCTTGCGCGAATTCCTCGGCACCCTGGGCGCGCACGGCGCCGAGATGGTGCCCGACAGCGACAATGAAGAAATCGTGGACCTGCTCGGGAAGGTCAGCATGGCGCTGGCAATCCAGAGCCTGGAGCTGCGCAGCGTGCTGCGCAAGGCGGTAAGCCAAAAACACCTGGAAAGCGGCGACATCGAGCTGTTCTGAGCCCGGTCTGCCGTCCCGAATGCAATTCGAATGTAACACTTTGAACATAGCGAGAAAACACAATGGCTAAAACAATACTTGCAGTTGACGATTCCAGCTCTTTGCGCCAGATGGTGGCCTTCAGCCTGAAGGCGGCCGGCTACCAGGTGGTGGAAGCGGTCGACGGACAGGACGGCCTCGAGAAAGCCAAGCAGCAGACCGTGGACCTGGTGCTGACCGACCAGAACATGCCGCGCATGGACGGCCTGCAGCTGATCAAGCTGCTGCGCGAGCTGCCGACCTATCAGAAGACCCCGATCCTGATGCTGACCACCGAATCGTCCGACGAAATGAAGGCCAAGGGCCGTGCTGCCGGCGCCAATGGCTGGCTGGTCAAGCCTTTCGATCCGCAGCGTCTCATCGAGGTAGTAAAAAAGGTCATTGGCTAAGGGGCTGCCATGTGTTTAGTACTTGATGGAGTCTCGCCATGACCATCGACATTAGCCAGTTCTACCAGGTCTTCTTCGACGAGGCCGAGGAGCTGCTGGCTGAAATGGAACGGCTGCTGCTGGCGGTCGATCTCGCCGCGCCCACCGAAGAGGATCTGAACGCGATCTTCCGCACCGCCCATTCCGTCAAGGGCGGCGCCGGCACGTTCGGCCTGAACGACATGACGGAAGTGACCCATATCCTGGAAACGCTGCTGGACCGCATCCGCAAGGGCGAGATGGCGCTCACTTCCGAGCACGTGGACGCCTTCCTGGCCGCCAAGGACATCCTCAAGATGCAGCTGGACGGGCACCGCCTCGGTTCGGCCGTGGACCAGGACGCGGTGGCCAATGTGCGCATGATGCTGCAGTCGCTGTCGCAGGACGTGGTGGCCGAGATGACGCACGTGGCGCCGTCCTTCGTCAGCGCGCCGCCCGAGGAAACGGTGGACCACAGCGGCGGGCGCCGCTACCGCCTGGACCTGCCGCAGATGGAGCAGCGTGAAATCGGCGCGCTGGCGGCCGAAGTGGGCCTGCTGGGCGCCGTCAGCACCACGCCGCTCGACGGCGGGCGCACCGCGCTGGTGGTGACCACGCACGAGAGCCTGGACGACATCATCTCGATCTGCTCCTTCATCCTGAACCCGGACGACATGACGGTGTCCGAGCTGCCCGCGCTCACGCCCGAGCAGCAGGCGCTGGAAAGCGCCGAGCGCAAGCGCGTGGAGGACGACCAGGGCTACGGCTTCTTCGATCCCGAACCGGCCGCCAAGCCTGCCGCCGTGGCCGCATCGGCGGGCGCGCCGGGCTACGGCTTCTTCCAGCCGCTCGAACAGATCCGCGCCGATGCGGCTGCCGGCGCCGACGACGCGCGCGGCTACGGCTTCTTCGAGCCGGTGGAGGCCATCCGCGCCAAGGCCGGCATCAAGGACGAACCGGCCCCGGTGGAAGAGGAGAAAAAGGCCGCCGTGGTGAAGAAGGAGGCCGACAAGCCTGCCCCGGCCGCCGGCGGCGCGGAATCGTCGTCGATCCGCGTATCGATCGAAAAGGTCGACCAGCTGATCAACCTGGTGGGCGAGCTGGTGATCACGCAGGCCATGATCGAGCAGCGCGTGGACACGCTGGACCCCATGGTGCACGAGCGCCTGCTCAACAGCGTGAGCCAGCTGACCCGCAACACGCGCGACCTGCAGGAAGCGGTGATGTCGATCCGCATGATGCCGATGGACTTCGTGTTCTCGCGCTTCCCGCGCATGGTGCGCGACCTGGCCGCCAAGCTGGGCAAGAGGGTGGACTTCATTACCAACGGCGCCGCCACGGAACTGGACAAGGGCCTGATCGAGCGCATTGTCGACCCGCTGACGCACCTGGTGCGCAACTCGATTGACCACGGCATCGAAATGCCGGAGGTGCGGCGCGCGGCCGGCAAGACCGACGCCGGCCGGCTGTTCCTGTCGGCCAGCCACCAGGGCGGCAACATCATCATCGAAGTGTCGGACGACGGCGGCGGCTTGAACCGCGAGAAGATCCTGGCCAAGGCCAAGTCTTCCGGCCTGCCGGTGACCGACACCATGAGCGACGCCGAAGTGTGGCAGCTGATCTTCGCGCCCGGTTTCTCGACCGCCGACCAGGTCACCGACGTGTCCGGCCGCGGCGTGGGCATGGACGTGGTCAAGCGCAATATCGCCGCCATGGGCGGCACGGTGGACATCCGCTCTGCCAAGGGCTTCGGCACCACCATCTCGATTTCGCTGCCGCTCACGCTGGCCATTTTGGACGGCATGTCGATCAAGGTGGGCGAGGAGATCTACATCCTGCCGCTGGGCTTCGTCATCGAATCGATGCAGCCGGTGCCGGAGGACGTGAAGGAAATCTCCGGCAAGGGCAAGGTGATCAAGGTACGCGGCGAATACCTGCCCTTGATCCCGCTGTACCAGATGTTCGACATCACGCCGCGCTTCACCGACCCGTCCGAGGGGCTGGTGGTGATCCTGGAAACGGAAGGGCGCAAGGCGGCGCTGTTCATCGACGACCTGGTCGGGCAGCAGCAGGTGGTGGTGAAGAACCTGGAGTCGAACTACCGCAAGGTGGCCGGCATCTCCGGCGCCACCATCCTGGGCGACGGCGGCGTTTCGCTGATCCTGGATGTGGCGGCGTTGATACGCTCGTCGCGCCAACTGGCGGACGAATCCATTTTTTCCTGAATTAACCCATACACTGGGCTCTACACTAAGTCAGTACCCTAGCTAGAAGGAATCCATCATGTCAGACGCAATCCAGAACGCCGGCAACCACGATATCGCCGGCCGCGAATTCCTCGCCTTCACCCTCGGCAAAGAGGAATACGGCATCGACATCCTGAAAGTGCAGGAGATCCGCGGCTACGAAGCGGTGACCCGCATCGCCAACGCGCCGGAGTTCATCAAGGGCGTGATCAACCTGCGCGGCATCATCATCCCGGTGGTGGACATGCGCATCAAGTTCAATCTGGGCGATCCGGTGTACGACCAGTTCACCGTCGTCATCATCCTGAACATCAACGGCCGCGTGGTCGGCATGGTGGTCGATTCGGTGTCGGACGTGACCACGCTGATGCCCGAGCAGGTCAAGCCGGCGCCGGAAATGGGCACCGCCTTCAGCACCGAGTACATGATAGGCCTGGGCACCATCGACGAGCGCATGCTGATCCTGGTCGACATCGACAAGCTCATGTCCAGCCCGGAGATGGGCCTGATCGACAAGCTGGCTGCGTAAGACCGCGCGGCAGCGGCGGCGGCGATGGCCCGGAGAGGCTGCGCCCGCCGCGCAATAAAAAACAGGGAGATGAAGATGAATTTACGCGACTTTAAAATTGGTACCCGCCTGCGTTTGGGCTTTGGCAGCATTTTGCTGATCCTGGTCGCGATGGTGTTGCTGACGAACGTACTGAACTACCGCAACAAGGGCCAGCTGCGCACCGGCCTGGAACTGACCACGGCCAAGACGCTGCAGGCGGCCACCATGAAAAGCGCGATGCTGGAAACCGGCATCGCCATGCGCAATATCGGCTTGCAGTCGGACGTGAGCCTGATGCAGAAGGAAGAAAACAAGGTCAAGGAGCAGCGCAAGCGCTACGACGCGGCGCGCGAGAAGCTGCAAAGCCTGGGCCTGAACGACGCGGAAAAGAAGGCGCTGAGCGATATCGCCGCGCTGGACAAGGACGTGGACGTGGCCTTCAAGGAAGCCATCGGCCAGGTGCTGGCGTTTAACAGCGAAGGCGCGGCCAAGGTGATCGCCAGCCGCATCGACCCGCTCAACCAGCAAACGCTGGCGGCCCTGAACGGCCTGGTGGACATGCAGCAGAAGGCCGCCAACAATGTGCTGGAAGGCTCGGTCTCGGCCGACACCCAGCTGATGGTGATGCTGTTCGTGATGGGCGGCGTGGCGGTGGCCATCGGCGTGCTGGGCGCCATCCTGATCACGTCCTCCATCACCGGCCCGCTGCAAGGCGCGGTGGCGGTGGCGCAGAAGGTGGCGGCCGGCGAGCTGACCTCGCAAGTCACCGTGGAAGGCAAGGATGAAACCAGCGACCTGCTGCAGGCGCTGAAAGACATGAACGAAAGCCTGGTGCGCACCGTCGCCGACGTGCGCGCCAGCACCGAGACCATTACCGTGGCCTCGCAGGAAATCGCCTCCGGCAACGCCGACCTGTCCTCGCGCACCGAGTCGCAGGCCAGCTCGCTGGAGGAAACGGCCAGCTCGATGGAGGAACTGACCTCCACCGTGAAGCAGAACGCGGACAACGCGCGCCAGGCCAACCAGCTGGCCGTGTCGGCCTCCTCGGTGGCGGTGAAGGGCGGTTCGGTGGTGTCGCAAGTGGTCGAGACCATGGGTTCGATCAAGGCATCGTCCAGCAAGATCGTGGATATTATCGGCGTGATCGACGGCATCGCCTTCCAGACCAACATCCTGGCGCTGAACGCGGCGGTGGAAGCGGCGCGCGCGGGCGAGCAGGGCCGCGGCTTCGCAGTGGTGGCGTCCGAGGTGCGCAACCTGGCGCAGCGTTCGGCCGGCGCGGCCAAGGAGATCAAGGAACTGATCGGCGATTCGGTGGACAAGGTGGACGCGGGCAGCCGCCTGGTGGACGAAGCCGGCCAGACCATGGAACTGATCGTGACCTCGATCAAGCAGGTGGCTGATATCATGGGCGAGATCACGGCCGCCACGCAGGAACAGAGCAACGGCATCGAGGAAGTGAACCAGGCCATCACGCAGATGGACGAAATGACGCAGCAGAACGCGGCCCTGGTGGAAGAGGCGGCGGCGGCGGCCGAAAGCATGCAGGAGCAGGCGCAGAACCTGGCGCACGCGGTGAGCATCTTCAAGCTCTCGAGCGACGCCATGCACAGCCGCATGGCGGCACCGGCGCCGCGCGCAGCGGCCAAGCCGGCACCTGTGGCCAAGCCGGCCCCGCGCACCGCCGTGGTGGCGGCGCCGAAAGCGGCGCCCAAGGCCGCGCCCAAAAAACTCGCTTCGGCGGCCCCGGGCGACGATTGGGAAGAATTTTAAGCAGGACGCCGTAGCAGGCATTGTTCCAGGCAGTACGATTTAAGGATAGACAAATGCCGCATTCTAAAGACACCGTCAAAGAGTTTGATTTCAACGCCAGGGACTTCGAGCGGGTCCGTGGCCTGATCTACAAGCGGGCCGGCATTTCGCTGGCCGACAGCAAGCAGGAGATGGTGTACAGCCGGCTGGCGCGGCGCCTGCGCGCTACCGGCATCTCGTCGTTCATGACGTACCTGGACGAACTGGAGGCAGGGCGGCTGGGCGATGAGTGGGAGTCCTTCACCAATGCTCTGACCACCAACCTCACTTCCTTCTTCCGCGAGGCGCACCACTTCCCGTTGCTGGCCGAGCACGTGAAGAACAAGCGCGACCTGACCATCTGGTGCTCGGCCGCCTCCACCGGCGAGGAGCCGTACTCCATCGCCATGACCCTGTGCGAGGCGTTCAACACGCTGACGCCGCCGGCCACCATCATCGCCACCGACATCGACACCAATGTGCTGGCGGCGGGCGCCAACGGCGTCTACACCATGGACCGGCTGGACAAGATGTCGCCCGAGCGCCAGCGCCGCTTTTTCCTGAAAGGGAAGGGCGACAAGGAGGGCATGGCGCGCGTGCGCCCCGAGCTGCGCAACATGATCACCTTCAAGCAGCTCAACCTGCTGGCCGACCAGTGGCCGGTGACCGGCCCGTTCGACGTGATCTTCTGCCGCAACGTGATGATTTACTTCGACAAGGCTACTCAGCGTAAAATACTGTCCCGCTTCGTCCCGCTGATGAAACCGGACGCGCTGCTGTTTGCCGGCCACTCGGAGAACTTCCTGTATGTGTCCGATTCGCTGAAGCTGCGCGGCAAGACCGTATATGAGCTGGACAGAAGATAGAACACTAAGGGCGCGCCATGGATTTAGAACAATTTGCCACCAACGTCTATTACGACAGGACCTTCGACTGCGACGCCGCGAAGATACTGCCGGGTGAATACTATTTCACCGCCAAGGACATGCTGATCGTGACCGTGCTGGGGTCCTGCGTGTCGGCCTGCATCCGCGACCGCGTGACGGGCCTGGGCGGCATGAACCACTTCATGCTGCCGGACGGCGGCGGCGACGGCAGCCCGGTATCGGCTTCGGCGCGCTACGGCACCTACGCCATGGAGATCCTGATCAACGACCTGCTGAAGGCGGGCGCGCGGCGCGACAACCTGGAAGCCAAGGTGTTCGGCGGCGGCGCGGTGCTCAAGGGCTTCACCGCCATCAACGTCGGCGAACGCAACGCCGCCTTCGTGCAGACCTTCCTGCGCAATGAAAAAATCCGCATCGTGGCCGAAGACCTGAACGACATCTACCCGCGCAAGGTGTACTTCTTCCCGCGCACCGGCAAGGTGCTGGTCAAGAAGCTGATGCAGTCGCACAACGACACGCTGGCGAAACGCGAGATCGAGTATGCCAGCCGCCTCAAGAAGCAGCCTGTGGCTGGCGAGATTGAGCTGTTTTAACCAATAAAAAAACGACCCCATCATGAAGATCAAAGTAGTGATCGTAGATGACTCCGCGCTGATCCGCAGCGTGATGACCGAAATCATCAACAACCAGCCCGACATGGAAGTGGTGGGCGTGGCGCCCGATCCGCTGGTGGCGCGCGAGCTGATCAAGCAGACCAACCCGGACGTGCTGACGCTGGACGTGGAAATGCCGAAAATGGACGGCCTCGACTTCCTGGAAAAGCTGATGCGCCTGCGGCCCATGCCGGTGGTGATGGTGTCCTCGCTGACCGAGCGCGGCTCCGAGATCACCATGCGCGCGCTGGAGCTGGGCGCGGTCGATTTCGTCACCAAGCCCAAGATCTCGATCCAGAGCGGCATGCGCGAATACACCGACCTGATCGCCGACAAGATCCGCGCCGCCTCCAAGGCCCGCGTGCGCGCACGCACCCTGCCGCAGGCCGGCGCCCCCGGCCAGGCCGCGCTGCCGCAGCTGCGCAACCCGCTGATGTCGTCGGAAAAACTGATCATCATCGGCGCCTCCACCGGCGGCACCGAAGCGATCCGCGAATTCCTGATGCAGATGCCGTCCGACTGCCCCGGCATCCTGATCACGCAGCACATGCCGGAAGGCTTCACGCGTTCCTTCGCCAAGCGCCTCGACTCGCTGTGCAAGATCTCGGTGGTGGAAGCGGCCGGCAACGAGCGCGTGCTGCCGGGCCACGCCTACATCGCCCCCGGCCACTCACACCTGACGCTGGCGCGCTCGGGCGCCAACTACATGACCAAGATCGACCAGGGCGAGCCGGTGAACCGGCACCGCCCGTCGGTGGACGTGCTGTTCCGTTCGGCGGCCCAGTTCGCTGGCAAGAACGCGGTCGGCGTGATCCTGACCGGCATGGGCAAGGACGGCGCGGCCGGCATGCTGGAGATGAAGAACGCCGGGGCGTATAATTTCGCCCAGGATGAAGCGAGCTGCGTCGTATTCGGCATGCCGCGCGAAGCGATCGCGGTAGGCGCCACGCACGAGGTGGGAGCGCTGCAGGCACTGCCGGGCATGGTGCTTGGCTACCTTGCAACACACGGCATGCGCGCACTGCGCGTTTAAAGTGCCAGGTGACGTATTACTGCTACTTTGTTCGCCTTAGGGCAACGAAAATGCTATGCTACAAATAGCTCGTGCTTATAGACACTATTAACAACCGCGTAAGAGAATCAACGGAGTAATTCATGGCTGATCCAAAGATGAAATTTTTAGTAGTAGACGATTTTTCGACGATGCGCCGCATCGTCCGGAATCTGTTGAAGGAACTGGGTTACGCCAATGTGGACGAGGCAGAAGACGGTGTCATGGCACTGGCCAAGCTGCGCGCGGAGCAGTTCGACTTCGTGGTGTCCGACTGGAATATGCCGAACATGGACGGCCTGACCATGCTGCAAAACATCCGCGCCGATCCCGCGCTGGCCAAGCTGCCGGTGCTGATGGTGACCGCGGAAGCGAAGAAGGAAAACATCATCGCCGCCGCCCAGGCCGGCGCCAATGGCTACGTGGTCAAGCCGTTCACGGCCGCGACGCTGGATGAAAAGCTGAACAAGATCTTCGAAAAACTCGGCGCCTGACCGCCAGGGCGGCCCGAGGGGCACGGGCCGGCGCACGCGCCGGCTTTTTGACTTTTAGCGACCACCACATGCATCAAACCAACTACCTTGTTCGTGAACCGCTGCTCGACCCCAGGCAGCGCGTGGTCGGATACGAACTGACGTGGCAGGGCGGGGCGGGCCAGGTGGCCTTGCCCACCCAAGCCGCGCTGGAAGACCTGGTGGCTTTCGTGGCCGCCGAGGTGTACAGCGAGGAAGACGGCTGGCTGCTGCGCGACAAAACCCTGTTCCTCGAAGCGGTGCCCGGCATGCTGTCGACCGACGCGCTGCACAACCTGCCGCCCGAGCACACCGTGCTGTCGCTCAAGGCGGTCGCGCTGGCCAATGCGGACACGCTGTCGGCCGTGCAGGCGCTGCGCGCCGGCGGCGTCGGCATCCTGCTGCGCGACGCCGACCTGGCGCGCGTGGGCAGCCGCCTCGGCACCATCGCGTCCTTCGTGGAAGTGAAGTTCACCGGCGCCGACGTGGCCGCGCAGGCGCGCGCCTACGCGGCGCTGAAGGCGTCCAACCTGCGCATGGTGGGCCGTCCCGTCACCACCTGGGCCGACTTCGACGCCTGCGCCGCGCTCGGCCTGGATGCCTTCGTCGGCAAGCTGCACCTGACGCCGCGCCCCGGCAGCGACACCAAGGGCATGAACCCGGCGCAGACCATCATCATGCAGCTGATGCAGATGGTGAACGCGAACGCCGACATCAAGCAGCTGGAAGACGTGCTCAAGCGCGACGCCGCGCTGTCCTACAAGCTGCTGCGCTACATCAATTCCGCCGGCTTCGGCGCCGGGCGCGAGATCGCCTCGCTGCGCCAGGCCATCACCCTGCTGGGCTACGCGCCGCTGTACCGCTGGCTGACGCTGCTGCTGGCCACCGCCAGCACCAGCGGCTATTCGCCGGTGCTGCTGGAAACGGCCGTGGTGCGCGGCCGCCTGGCCGAGCTGCTCGGCACCAAGGCGCTGGGCAAGGCGGACGCGGAGAACATCTTCGTGGCCGGCATGTTCTCGCTGCTGGACCGCTTGCTGGGCATACCGATGGAAGAGGTGCTGTCCAGCATCCAGCTGTCGGACGATGTGGTGGCGGCGCTGCTGTCGCGCTCGGGCAAGTACGGCCAGTACCTGGCGCTGGCCGAGGCGTGCGAGCTGAACAGCAACCTGGTGTCCTCGCTGGCCGGCGCGCTCAGCCTGACGCCGGCCGAAGTCAACAAGGCCCACCTGTCGGCGCTGGCCTGGACCCAGAGCATCGCCGGCTGATCCGGCGGGTTACGCCTGCGGCTAACCCGCCCTACGGCTGGTTGCGTAAGCCGCCGCGAGCCGCCTAGAACCTGTGCCGGATGCCCAGCGCGAAGGTATTGCCATCGGCCGCCGTGCTCAGCTTGTCGTACAGATAGGACGCGTACACATCGGTGCGCAGCGACAGGTTGTAATCGTAGCCGGCCGCCGCCGTATCGCGGTGGAACGGTGCCTTCCCCAGCACGCGCTCATTGGCGCGCGCCCACGCCAGCATCCAGCGCCCCGCGCCCTGCGGCACGGTCAAGCCCAGATGCCTGGTGCGCGTGTTGCGCCCATTGCCGACCTGGCTGTTGCGCGCCACGCTGGCATAGGCTTTCACCACCTTGAAGTCATACGCCGCGCCGGCAAAGTAAGTGCGCTGGCTGGGCGCGGCATTGGTGATGCCGATGCCGTAGCCGATCTGCTGCGCCGCCACGGCCGCGCTCAGCGCCGGGCCGGTGTACTTCAGCACCGCCACCTTGTTGTTGCCGGGGCTGTTGGCCGCATGCTCGCCCAGCCCGTACTGGCCAACCACGTTGAAGCCGTTCACCACCGGCGAGGTGTAGTGCACCGCGTTGCTCCAGCCCGAATCGCCGGCCGACGTGCTGCCGTAGGGAACGATCCACATCTGCGTCATCAGCGGCGAGAGCCGCGTCGAGAAACCGTAGGGATTCAGCGCGGCCGACGCCTGGAACAGCGGATTGGGCACGCGTCCGATCTTGGTGGCGCCCCAGCTGCCGTTCAGCCCAACGTAGGCGGCGCGCGTGAGCAGGCCTTCGCCCGGCGTGCGGCCCTGTTCGCCTGTATCGAGCCGCATGAAGCCTTCGATGGCGAAGGTGGCGGACTGGCCGCCGCCCAGGCTCTCCACGCCGCCTATGCCCCAGTACGAGGTGGTCATGCCGCCGCTGTTGACGGCGTTGCCGCGCGCCGCCACGCCGCTGGTGGCGACGCGGCCAAGAAACACGTCGGCCTGGCCGTACACTTGCACGGTGCCGAGCTGCGCGCTGGCGCCAAGGGGAAGGAGCAGGATCAAAGCAAGGGGAGGGGGAGCAAACCGCATGAGGGCGCCTCGCGAAGGGAGCTGCAGCTCGGGAAATGCAGCTTAGCACGGCGGCGGCCGCTGCGGACCGCCACCGTTGTACGGATGATGGATGCCGGTCAGATTTCGAGGTTGTCGATCAGGCGCGTGGTGCCCAGCTTGGCGGCGGCCAGCACCACCAGCGGCGTGCCCTGCGCCAGGTCGCCGGCGGCGGGCGGCTGCAGGTCGCTGCGCTTGCGGATGGAAATGTAGTCCGGCTGCCAGCCGCGCTTGGCCAGCTCTTCCATGGCCTTGTGCTCCAGCTGGAAGATGTCCAGGTGGCCGGCGCGCATCTCGTTGGCTACGAAGTTCAGGCTCTGGTACAGCGCCGGCGCTTCGGCGCGCTCTTCCGGCGACAGATACATATTGCGCGAAGACAGCGCCAGGCCGTCGTCGGCGCGGTAGGTCTCGGCGGCGATGATTTCGGTGGGTAGCGCGAACTGGCGGCTCATGTTACGGATGATCATCAGCTGCTGGTAATCCTTCTTGCCGAACACGGCCACGCGCGGACGCACGCAGGAGAACAGCTTCATCACCACCGTGCTCACGCCGGTGAAGAAGCCGGGGCGGAATTCGCCTTCCAGCGTGTTGCCCAGGCCGTCCGGCGGCTGCACGCGGTATTCCTGCGGCTCGGGGTACATATCCTTCTCGGTCGGCGCGAACAGCACGTACACGCCTTCCTTTTCCAGTTTCTCCACGTCGGCCTGGAAGGTGCGCGGGTATTTTTCAAAATCCTCGTTCGGGCCGAACTGCAGGCGGTTGACGAAGATGGACGCCACCACCGGGTCGCCGTGCTTGCGCGCCAGGCGCATCAGGGACAAATGGCCTTCGTGCAGATTGCCCATGGTCGGCACGAAGGCCGTACGCAACTGGCCGCTCAGGTGGTCGCGCAGTTCTTCTATGGAGGAAATGATTTTCATGGTGTTTTTCTCTTGTTGTTCAGGCCGGTGAATACGCCAGCCGCACATAGATAGGCGCGAACGGTTCGGCCTGGGTAATTTCTATCAGCGTCTCTTTCGCCAGCTCCAGCAGGGCGACAAAATTGACCACCAGCACCGGCGGGCCGCCGGCCACGTCGAACAGGTCGGCGAACTCGACGAAGCGCTGCGACTGCAAGCGGCGCAGGATGGAGGTCATGTGCTCGCGCACCGACAGCTCCTCGCGGCTGATCTTGTGGTGCTGCACCAGCCTGGCGCGCTTCATCAGGCCCAGCCAGGCTTCCTGCAGGTCGGACACGTTCACGTCCGGCCACACCGGCACCAGGCTTTGCTCGATGAAGATCTGCGTCCGCACGAAATCGCGGTCCACCTGCGGCACGGCGTTCAGGTCGTAGGCCGCCAGCTTGATCTGTTCATACTCCAGCAGGCGCCGCACCAGCTCGGCGCGCGGGTCGCCCGCTTCGATCTCGATTTCCGACTGCCGCTGCGGCAGCAGCATGCGCGACTTGATCTCGATCAGCATGGCCGCCATCAGCAGGTATTCCGCCGCCAGCTCCAGGTTGGACAACCGGATCTGGTCCACATACTTCAGATATTGCAGCGTCAGCTGCGCCATCGGGATGTCGAGAATATTGAAATTCTGCTTGCGGATCAGGTACAGCAGCAAGTCCAGCGGGCCTTCGAACGCCTCCAGAAAGATTTCCAGCGCATCCGGCGGAATGTAGAGGTCGTTCGGCATCTTCAGCATGGGCTCGCCATACAGGCGTGCCAGCGCGGCGCCGTCCGCTACTGCCTCGGCGCTGCTGTCAGCAGGTGCTGCGCTCGCCACCCCGTCCGTCGGCGACATACGTGCCGTTCAGGCCGGTCTTACAGTTTGTTCTGGTAGACGTAAGCCTGCTGCTTCACGGTCGAAGCGCGCACGCGTTCCTGCTCGGTCAGCGGAGTCGATTCCTTGTCCCACAGCAGGGCGCGGCCTTCGCGCTGGCGCTGTTCCATGCCCGGGTTCTTTTCTTTCAGCTGCTTGATGAACTGGGTGTGGTCCGACTCGTACATGCTGTGCTGTTTGGAGAGTTTCATATTGTGAGAGTTCGTAAAAGAAGCAACAGCTATTTTACCGCGCCCCAGCCCCAGGCGGGAACTTCTCTTTCCGCCCGGGGCCGCCGGCGGGAAGCCGGCGTTGCGGGTAGAATCGTCGGCCTATGACTCCCTACACGGTATTCCTCCTCACGCTGGCGCCATTATTATGGGCCGGTAATGCCATCGTCGGACGGCTGGTGCACGATATGGTGCCGCCCATTACGCTGAATTTCCTGCGCTGGTGCATCGCCTTTTTAATCCTGCTGCCGTTGGCCGGGCCAGTATTTAGCCGGGGAAGCGGTTTATGGCAGAATTGGCGCCGGTTTGCCTTATTGGGCCTGCTGGGCATCGGCATGTATAACGCCCTGCAATACCTGGCCTTGCAGAGTTCCACGCCGATTAATGTCACGCTGGTGGCGGCGGGCATGCCGGTGTGGATGATGCTGACGGGCTGGATGTTTTTCGGCGCCAAAGTGTCGCGCCGGCAGATGATAGGCGCGGCATTATCGATTGCGGGCGTATTGCTGGTATTGGCGCGCGGCGAAATCCGGCATCTGCTGGAATTGCGCCTGGTCGCGGGCGATATGTTCATGATATTGGCCACGATCGCCTGGTCGATTTACAGCTGGCTGCTGACGCGGCCAATTGAACCGGCGGCGATACGCGGGCAATGGGCCAGTTTCTTATTGGCGCAAGTGGGTTTTCGGGGTTATCTGGTCCGGTGCATTTGCGGCAGGCGAGTGGGCCATCAGCGACGCGCATATTCAGTGGAGCTGGACACTGGCGGCGGCCTTGGCCTACGTGGCAATCGGGCCGGCAGTGATTGCGTTCCGCTGCTGGGGCGCCGGGGTGCAGCGCGCAGGTCCCAGCGTGGCGGCGTTCTTCAGCAACCTCACGCCGCTGTTCGCGGCGCTGATGTCGTCCGCTTTCCTGGGCGAGGCGCCGCATCTGTACCATGGCGCGGCCTTCCTGCTTATCGTGGCCGGCATCGTGGTGTCCTCGCGGCGAACCTGATGTTGGCGCGTTCGCGCCAAGAGTTGGCATGGTTGCAAGGCGGAAGGGCGCGCGTGCGCCCATCCGCGCGGCTAGCTGCTATGCTGAAGGAATCGAAACGGGAGGGAGAACGTGATGCGTAACCTGACCTTGATGCTGGCCGCCGCTGTCATCCTGGCTGCGTGCCAGGACAAGCCGATCGAGCCGATGAAACCCAAGGTGGCTTCGATCGGCCTGATCAGCCCAGCGATTTGATATAGCGTGGATCGACTTGCGAGCAATAACTGGCGCAAGCCTGGCGCGCCGCATTGGCCGCCGCGTGCACCAGCATTTCCGCATTTGAATGAAAACACATCGATACGATAATCGATGGCGGTTCCGGCTGCACCGGTAATTCGATAAACTCGCCGCTTTCCAGCGAGCTGACGACAAACAGGCTGGGAATGGCGGCAACGCCATAACCGTCTTTAATCAGCTGCACAATGGCCGCGACGGATGGCGAACAGGTAATACGGGTTTGTTCCAGCGGTATCATGGCCAGGTTCGCCATTTTGCTGACAATTTCCTCCAGCATGCGCTGCGGCGCCGTGCCGCGTCCAAAAGTTAATATCGGCAATTGCAGCAGGCGCTGATTCAATCCTTCTTTCCTGGTATCGATTAATCCCCGGCGCGCAATCCAGTGCAGCGGATAGACCGCCAGCGCCTCGGAAACAATATCGCTGCTTTCCACGCCTTCCACCTGGATAACCAGATCCAGTTCCCGCGCGCGCAAACGCCGTTCCAGCACATTGCTCATATCGACCGCCAGGTCGACTTCGAGTTCCGGATACAACACATTCAGCTCGCGGATATATTGCGCCAGCCAGCTGTGCACCACCGATTCGATCACGCCCAGCCGCAGCCGGCCCCGGATTGCACTGTCTTTGTGCGCCGCCGCCTGCAGTCGGCGCACCGCGTCCACCACCGCTTTGGCGTGTCCCAGCAGGTATTCCGCGTTCGCCGTCAGGCGGAAATCCTTGCTGCTGCGGTCAATCAGTTCGGTCTGCAATTCCTCTTCCAGGGTCTTGATGCGCAGGGAGATGGCCGCCGGCGTCGCGTGCAGCGCGTGGGCCGTGGCGCGGAAGCTGCGCAGCTGCGCAAGCGTGACGAAGGTTTCGAGGAAGCGCGTGTTCATCAGTCAAGAATACCTTAACCCCATGCACCGTGATAGCGCACGCCGGTAAGAAAAACTAAACAGCAACAACAAAAATAACTAGATAGCAAGTCAGGATGTTCACGATTATTCTAGATTCATGCAGTTCAACTATTATTCTTCAGCGAGACACCCATGACCCCACTCGAACTACGGCACAAGGTACGCAGCGGCGAATTCCGGCTGCCCACGGCAGGCTATTGCGGCGACTTCGCCCAGGCCAACCTGGTGATTCTGCCGCAAGCCCACGCCGACGCCTTCCTGCTGTTCTGCCAGCGCAACCAACGCGCCTGCCCGCTGCTGGCCGTGGGCGAGCCGGGCCAGTGGGATCTGAGCCGCCTGGGGCAGGACATGGACTTGCGCAGCGACGTTCCCGGCTACAACATTTACCGCAACGGCGAGCTGGCGCAGCAGGCGCACGCGCTGCATGAAGTGTGGCGCGACGACCTGGTGGTGTTCGCCATCGGCTGCTCCTTCTCCTTCGAGCAGATGCTGATGGACGCCGGCATCCGGCTGCGCCACATCGAGCAGCGCCGCAACGTGGCCATGTTCCGCACCAGCATCCCCAACCAGGCGGCCGGCCCGTTCGGCGGCAATATGGTGGTGTCGATGCGGCCGATGAAGGCGGCCGACGCCATCCGCGCCATCCAGATCACCAGCCGCTACCCGGCCGTGCACGGCGCGCCGGTGCACCTGGGCGATCCCGCGCTGATCGGCATCAGCGACATCTATCGCCCGGACTATGGCGACCCGGTCGAGATCATGCCCGGCGAGCTGCCGGTTTTCTGGGCTTGCGGCGTCACGCCGCAGGAAGCCATCCGCCAGGCGCAGCTGCCGCTGGTCATTACGCACCAGCCGGGCTACATGCTGGTGACCGACATCCGCAATGCCTCGCTAGCGGCTTTCTAGTTTTATAAACCATGCAGCATCGTCAACGGACCCACACAACGCGTCCGATGGGGACTGCTGCGTCCAAAAAGGGGAGAGACCATGAACACAAGAGCACTCAGCACTGAAGGGCGGGAGGGATATTTTTCCTGGTTCCATGCGTTGACCGGCAAGGAGCGCCGCACTTTCTGGAGCTGCAAGATCGGCTACGCGCTCGATGCGATGGACACGCAGTTCCTCAGCTTCGTCATTCCGACGCTGATCGCCACCTGGGACCTGTCCAAGGGCGATGCCGGCCTGATCGGCACCGTCACGCTGCTCACGTCCGCCGCCGGCGGCTGGATCGCCGGCATTCTGTCGGACCGCATCGGCCGCGTCAAGACGCTGCAGCTGACCATCCTGTGGTTTGCCTTCTTCACCGTGCTGTGCGGCTTCGCGCAGAACTTCGAGCAATTGCTGTGGGCGCGCGGGCTGATGGGCTTCGGCATGGGCGGCGAATGGACCGCCGGCGCCATCCTGATCGGCGAGGTAATCCGCGCCAAGGACAGGGGCAAGGCGGTCGGCATGGTGCAGGCCGGATGGGCACTGGGCTGGGGCGTGTCCGCGCTGCTGTACGCGCTGATGTTCTCGCTGCTGCCGCCTGAATGGGCGTGGCGTTCGCTGTTCCTGCTGGGGATACTGCCGGCGCTGTTCGTCATCTTCATCCGCCGCTTTGTCGACGAACCGGAAGTGTTCATGGCCGTGCAGAAGAAGGCCAGCACCGAGGAGCGCATCTCCTTTGCCCAGATTTTCGCGCCGGGTATGCTCAGCATCACGCTGCGCGCCGTGCTGCTGACCACCGGTGCCCAGGGCGGCTACTACGCCATCACCACCTGGCTGCCGACATTCCTGAAAACCGAGCGCCACCTGACGGTGCTGGGCACCGGCGGCTACCTGGCGATGGTCATCGTCGGCTCCTACGTGGGCTACATCGTCAGCGCCTTCCTGACCGACTACCTGGGCCGCAAGAAGAACTTCATCCTGTTCGCCACCGGCTCGATGTGCATTGCGCTGGCCTACACCCGCCTGCCGGTGACGGACAACGTGATGCTGTTCCTCGGCTTCCCGCTGGGCTTCTGCGTGTCCGGCGTGTTCAGCGGCATGGGCGCCTTTCTCACCGAACTGTTCCCGACCGCGATACGCGGCTCCGGCCAGGGCTTCAGCTACAACATGGGCCGCGCAATCGGTTCGCTGTTCCCGCTGATGATAGGCCTGAGCAGCCATTCGATGGCGCTGGGCGAGGCCATCGGCGTGTTTGCCGGCACCGCCTACGGCGTGATGATCCTGGCCGCTTTGACCCTGCCTGAAACCGCCGGCAAGAAACTCGAATCCTGATTTTGGTTGTAACAGATAGAAATAGAGGCAATACCATGAAAAACGACATCCCCGCTCAACAACTTCGCTGGCAGTTCTGGGTAGACCGCGGCGGCACCTTCACCGACATCGTGGCGCGCCGCCCGGACGGCAAGCTGGTGACCCACAAGCTGCTGTCCGAATACCCTGAGCGCTACGACGACGCCGTCACCCAGGGCATGCGCGACCTGCTGGGCCTGAAAACCGGCGACCCGCTGCCGGCCGAGCAGATCGAAGTGATCAAGATGGGCACCACCGTGGCCACCAACGCGCTGCTGGAGCGCAAGGGCGCGCGCACAGCGCTGGCCATCACGCGCGGCTTCGCCGACCAGCTGCGCATCGGCTACCAGGACCGCCCCGACATCTTCGCCATGCGCATCGAGCTGCCGGACCTGATCTACGAGCAGGTGATCGAGATCGACGAGCGCATCGGCGCGCACGGCGAGGTGTTGCAGGCCCCGGACGAGGCGCTGCTGCGCCGGCAGTTCGCCGGCCTGCGCGGGCAGGGCATCGATGCGATTGCCATCGTGCTGATGCACGCCTACCGCTACCCGCAGCACGAGCAGCGCCTGCGCGTGCTGGCCGAGGAGGCGGGCTTCACGCAGATTTCGGTGAGCCACCAGGTCAGCCCGCTGATGAAGATCGTGGGCCGGGGCGACACCACGGTGGTGGACGCCTACCTGTCGCCGGTGCTGCGCGATTACGTGTCGCGGGTTTCCGCCGACACGGGCGACGTGCGCATCATGTTCATGCAGTCGAACGGCGGCCTGACGGACGCCGGCCGCTTCCAGGGCAAGGACGCCATCCTGTCCGGGCCGGCCGGCGGCATCGTCGGCGCGGTCAAGAGCTGCGAGGCGATCGGCCTGAAACAGGTGATCGGCTTCGACATGGGCGGCACCTCGACCGACGTGGCGCATTACGACGGCGCCTACGAGCGCGTGTTCGAAACCGTGGTGGCCGGCGTGCGGGTGCGCGCGCCGATGATGCACATCCATACGGTGGCGGCCGGCGGCGGCTCCATCTGCAGCTTCGAGAACGGCCGCTTCAAGGTGGGGCCGGAATCGGCGGGCGCCAATCCGGGCCCGGCCAGCTACCGCAAGGGCGGTCCGCTGACCGTCACCGACTGCAACGTGATGCTGGGCCGTATCCAGCCGGAGCACTTCCCGCACGTGTTTGGCCCCAACGGTGACCTGCCGCTGGACCGGGACGTGGTGGCGCGCGCCTTCGGCGAGCTGGCCGCGCAGATTGAGCGCGAAACCGGCACCCGCTTGTCGCCAGCCGCCGTGGCGGACGGTTTCCTGGCGGTGGCGGTGGACAATATGGCGCAGGCCATCAAGTCCATTTCCGTCGAGCGCGGCTACGACGTGAGCCGCTACGCCATGTGCTGCTTCGGCGGCGCCGGCGGGCAGCACGCCTGCCGCGTGGCCGACGTGCTGGGCATGACCAAGATCGTAATCCATCCGTTTGCGGGCGTGCTGTCGGCCTTCGGCATGGGCCTGGCGGACATCCGTGCCATGCGCGAAGGCGCGGTCGAGCAGCTGCTGACCGGAGCGGCGCTGGATGCACTGCAGCCGCGCCTGGTGGCGCTGGCCAAGGAAGCGGCCACCGAGCTGCTGGAGCAGCAGGTGGCGCAGGAAGACATCCGCGTTGAGCTGTGCGCGCGGCTGAAATACGAGGACAGCGATTCGGCCTTCGTGATACCGCTCGGTTCCGTGGAAGAGATGTCGGCGGCGTTCGCGGCGCAGTACCGCAGCCGCTTCGGCTTCGTGATGGAAGGCCAGGCGCTGGTGATCGAGTCGGTGTCGGCGGAGGCCATCGGCGCGGGCGGCGGCGCAAGCTTTGTCATCGAGGTGCCCGCTGCCGGGAGCAGCACCGTGGCGGCTGCGCCGCACCCCGGCGCCCACGCCGGCAGCCACGTGGACAGCTACGTTGACGGCCAGACCGTGCCGATCGCGCTGCACGTGCGCGCCGGGCTGCCGGTGGGCAGCCGCATTGCCGGCCCGGCCTTGATCCGCGAGCAGATCGCCACCACCGTGGTGGACGCTGGCTGGAGCGCGCGCGTGCTGCCGGACCACACGCTGCTGCTGGAGCGCGTGGCCGCCGCCGGCAGCACGCACAAGATGACCACCGCCGTGCATCCCATCCACCTGGAGATCTTCAACAACCTGTTCATGGCCATCGCCAAGCAGATGGGCACCACGCTGGAGAACACCGCCTACTCGGTGAACATGAAGGAGCGCCTGGACTTCTCCTGCGCCATCTTCGACCGGCACGGCAACCTGATCGCCAACGCGCCGCACATTCCCGTGCACCTCGGTTCGATGAGCGACAGCGTGCTGTGCGTGATCCGCGAGCACGCCGCCACCATGGCGCCCGGCGACGCCTACGTGCTCAATGTGCCCTACAACGGCGGCACCCACCTGCCGGACATCACCGTGGTGTGTCCGGTGCACGGCGACGGGCCGGAGCCGCTGTTCTACGTTGCCGCGCGCGGCCACCACGGCGACGTGGGCGGCATCACGCCCGGCTCCATGCCGCCCAACAGCACCACCATCGAGGAAGAAGGCGTCCTGCTGGACAACATCAAGATCGTGGACAAGGGCGTGTTCCTGGAGCCGCTGGTGCGCGGCCTGTTCGCCGCCGGCCCCTGGCCGAGCCGCAATATCGACCAGAACATCTCGGACCTGATCGCGCAGCTGGGCGCCTGCGAAACCGGCGCCAACGAACTGATGAAAGCCGTGGCCACCTATGGGCAGGACGTGGTGCTGGCGTACATGCAGCACGTGCAGGACAACGCCGAGGCGGCGGTGCGCAAAGCCATCGGCGGCCTGCGCGACGCCAGCTTCGCCTACGAGATGGATGACGGCGCCATCCTCAAGGTGAAGCTGACCATAGACCACGAAAGCCGCAGCGCGACGGTGGACTTCACCGGCACCAGCGAGCAGCGCCCGACCAACTTCAACGCGCCGCTGTCGGTGTGCAAGGCGGCCGTGCTGTATGTGTTCCGCACGCTGATCGACAGCGACATTCCGATGAACGAGGGCGTGCTCAAGCCGCTCAATCTCATCATCCCGGAAGGCTCCATGCTCAACCCGCGCTATCCGGCCGCGGTGGTGGCGGGCAACGTGGAAGTGTCGCAGTACGTGACCGACGCGCTGTACGGCGCGCTGGGCGTGATGTCGGCCTCGCAGGGCACCATGAACAACTTCACTTTCGGGAACGATGAGCACCAGTATTACGAGACCATCGCCGGCGGCTCCGGCGCCGGCCCGGGCTTCGACGGCACGGCCGCCGTGCAGACCCATATGACCAACTCGCGCATGACCGATCCGGAAGTGCTGGAGTGGCGCTTCCCGGTGCTGGTGGAAACCCACGCCATCCGGCGCGGCAGCGGCGGCCAGGGCGCGCACCAGGGCGGCGACGGTGCGCTGCGCCGCATCCGCTTCCTGGAAGCGATGACGGCCAACATCCTGGCTGGCCACCGCCGCATCGCGCCCTTCGGGCTGCAGGGCGGCGCGCCCGGCGCGCTGGGCCGCAATTGGGTGGAGCGCGGCGACGGCACGGTGGAGGAATTCGGCGCCACGCACACGGCCGAGATGAAGGCCGGCGACGTGTTCGCCATCGAAACGCCGGGAGGCGGCGGCTTCGGCGCCTGATCGGCATATTGCAGTGCACGGCGGGGCAGGCAGGGCTCCCTGTTCCGCCGCCGACTTCCGAGCCTATATAACAACCGGGATAAAAATGAAGAAGACTATGCTTGCGCTCATGCTGGGCGCATCGGCAGGGGCGGCTGTCGCCCAGAGCAACGTAACGGTATACGGCATTGTGGACGTGGCGCTGGTGCGCGAGAGTGGCGGCACGGCCAGCAGCACCAAGCTGACCTCCGGCGTGGAAGCCGGCTCGCGCCTCGGCTTCAAGGGCAGCGAAGACCTGGGCGGCGGCGTGTCGGCCATCTTCTTGCTGGAGAACGGCTTCCAGGCCGACACCGGCGCCATGGGGCAGGGCGGCCTGCTGTTCGGCCGCCAGGCGTATGTGGGCCTGCAAAGCAAGAGCGCCGGCACGCTGACGCTGGGCCGCCAGTACACGCCGCAGTACCTGACCGTGGCGGCAGCCGATCCCTTCGGCTCCGGCACGGCCGGCGACACCAAGAACCTGATGGCGGCCACCGGCAACGGCGCCAGCCGCATGGACAACGCCGTCAAGTACGCCTCTCCGGTGCTGGGCGGCTTCAGTGCGGAAGTGGTGTACGGCGCGGGCGAAGTGGCGGGCGACAGCAGCGCCGGCAGGCAGTTCGGTGGCGCGCTGGCCTACGCGGCCGGGCCGCTGGTGCTGCGCCTGGCGCATCACAACCGCAACAACGATACGGCTACGCTGAAGAACACCAGCAACGCGAAGAATACCGTGCTGACGGCGCTGTACGATTTCGGCGTGCTGAAGGCGCATGCCGCGTACGGCGTGGACAAGGGCTTGAACAGCGCCTTGCCGCGCAACCTGGCCAACCCCTTCGGCTACGCCGTCGCGCCCACGCCGAGCACCGACAGCAACGTGCTGCTGCTGGGCGTGTCGGTGCCGCAGGGCGCGGGCACCTGGCTGGCTTCCTGGATACGCAAGGACGACAAGACCGGCGTCAACCAGGACGCGCGGCAGCTGGCGGCAGGCTACCGCCATTACCTGTCCAAGCGCACCGACGTGTATGCGGTGTACGCAGCCATCCGCAACAGGAACGGCGCGGGCTACACAGTGGGCAGCGCCATTGAGGGCGGCAGCGGCGACCGCGCCTTCAACCTCGGCCTGCGCCACGCCTTCTAGGGGCCGCCATGCGCCAACCCGCCGATGTCATCCACCGCTACCTGATGGCGAAAGACGGCAACCGTCCGCATCTCATGTCCGGCGCCTTCAGCGAAGACGCCACGCTGGCGATGCAGGTCAACACCAGCGGCATCGCGTTCCCGCCTTTATCCTGGGGACGCGAGGCGATTGCGGACGTGCTGGTGCGCCGCTTCGGGCAAAGCTACGAGAACGTCTACACGTTTTGCCTGGCGCCGCCGCCACGGCAGGCGCTGTCCGGATTCAGCTGCGCGTGGCTGGTGGCGATGACGGACAAGGCCGGCGGCAACGTGCGCGTGGGCTGCGGGCGTTATGACTGGCGCTTCGAGGCCGGCACGGGGCTGGCCGAGCATCTCGCCATCACGGTGGAGATGATGCAGATCCTGCCGCCGGCGGCGCTGGAGCCGGTCATGCAATGGGCGGCCTCGCTGCCGTATCCATGGTGTGCGACGGCCACTGCGGTCGCCCGCGCCGGCGGCGTGGTTGGCGTGGCGCCAGTGCTGGGCTGGCTGCAGGAAATTGAAGCGCTTTTTGAAACTCAACTGACGCAAGGAGTTGAACAATGAAGAAACTGTTGAAGTACCTGGTATTGGGCTGCGCCGCGCTGATGTTCAGCGCGGGCGCGTCGGCCGCGGACAAGGGCACGGCCGACGAGGCGGTGGCAATGGTGAAGAAGGCCGGCGACTTCCTCAGGAAGCACGGCAAGGAGAAGGCCTTCGCCGAATTCAACAACCCGCAAGGCGCCTTCATCCAGAAAGACTTGTATATCTTCGCTTTCCTCGCCAATGGCGACGGCGTGGAGCAGGCCAACGGCGCGAACGTGAAGCTGGTGGGGAAGAATGTGAAGGAGATGAAGGATGCCGACGGCAAGTTCCTGATCAAAGACATCCTGGCGCAGGGCGTGGGCCAGGAGGGCAAGGGCTGGGTTGACTACAAGTGGCCCAACCCCGCCACCGGCAGCATCGACGCCAAGCGCACCTATGTGGAGCGGGTGGACGACGTGATACTCGGCTGTGGCGTCTACAAGTAAAGCGAGGTCAGTACTTCAGCTGGCGCCGCATCACGAAGGGCGCCGGCTCCAGCGGATTGGCGTGGGTGTACTCCAGTTCCTCCGCCAGCTCGAATTCGTAGGCCATGTAGAAGTCGATCAGCTTGGGCTGGTCGGCCCGCACGGCCATGCGCAGTTCTTCGATGCCGGTTTCCAGGCCGTGGTGGATCACCGCTTCCAGCAGATGCTGGGAGATGTTGTTGCCGCGCCAGGCGGGCAGCACGCCCATGCGCAGGATTTCCCAGATGTGGGATTCGGTCTCCAGCGGCAGCCAGCGCACCGAGCCCACCGGCACGTCGTCCACCAGCAAAATAAAACCGCCGCCGTCGCGCAAATGCTGCGAGACGAGAACGGCGGTTTCGCGGTGGCCACTGGAGGTGACGTTGACCTTGCCGGCCCACGCGGCGCGCGTGAGCTCGGCAATCAGTTTGGCATCGTCATCCGTTGCTTCACGTACTACGATGTTCATAGGCGGGTTCGATGGTTAGCGAATCCGCATGCCCGGTTCGGCGCCCGGCCATGGGTTCAGGATGTAGATGCCCGGATTGGCGTTTTCGTCCTGCGCCGACGCGGCCATCACCATGCCTTCCGAAATGCCGAACTTCATCTTGCGCGGCGCCAGGTTGGCCACCAGCACGGTGAGCTTGCCGATCAGGTCTTCCGGCTGGTACATCGACTTGATGCCGGAGAAGACGTTGCGGTAGCGGCTCTCGCCGGCGTCCAGCGTCAGGCGCAGCAGCTTGTCGGAACCGTCCACGTGTTCACAGTTGACGATCTTGGCGATGCGCAGGTCGACCTTCATGAAATCGTCGATCGAGATTTCCGGCGCCAGCGCTTCCACACCGTCCTTGGCCACCAGCGGCTCCAGCGGCGGCGCTTTCGGCGCCTTGGCCGGCTTGGCGGCGACGGCAGGGGCGGCGCCGGCAGCGGCGATCTGGTTCTGCGCGTCGAACAGGTCTTCGATCATCTTGGCGTCCACGCGCGTCATCAGGTGGTTGTAGGCGCCGATGGTGCGGCCCAGCATAGGCTGGAAGGCGGCGCCCGAGGCCAGCTCGGTATCGGCCCAGACCAGCTTGTCGTCGTTGAGGAAGCGGCTCACGTTGGCGGCCACGCCCGGCAAGACCGGCGACAGCAGGATGGTCAGCTGGCGGAACAGGATCAGCGCCGTGGTGCATACTTCGTGCAGCTCGTCGGCCTTGGACTCGTCCTTGGCCAGCGCCCATGGCTTGTTCTCGTCCACGTACTGGTTGGTGACGTCGGCGATTTCCATGATCTCGCGCAGCGCCTTGCCGAATTCGCGGTGCTCGAAGTTGGCCGCGATGCTGGCCTGGCGCTCGGCGCCGTCAGCGGCGGTCAGCGCGCGCTTGATCCAGCCCATGGCGTTGTCGGACAGGCTGG
This sequence comes from Pseudoduganella sp. UC29_71, assembly GCF_042693265.1. Taxonomy (NCBI): domain Bacteria; kingdom Pseudomonadati; phylum Pseudomonadota; class Betaproteobacteria; order Burkholderiales; family Oxalobacteraceae; genus Pseudoduganella; species Pseudoduganella sp. UC29_71. Next base: position 1,338,463 of record NZ_CP170549.1, read on the forward strand.
TGGCCAGCTTGCCGTCGAACTTCTTGTTGATGAAACCGGCGCAGCGGCTGGCAATGTTGACGTATTTGCCGATCAGGTCCGAGTTCACGCGGGCCACGAAGTCGTCGCCGGTGAAGTCCAGGTCTTCCACCTTGGAGTTGAGCTTGAAGGCGATGTAGTAGCGCAGCCACTCGGGGTTCATGCCCAGGTTCAGGTAGCGCAGCGGCGAAATGCCGGTGCCGCGCGACTTGGACATCTTCTCGTTGTTCACGGTCAGGTGGCCGTGCACATTCACTTTCAGCTTGTCGATCACCGGATGGTCGGCGAACTTCAGCATCGCAGGCCAGAACAGCAGGTGGAAGGACACGATGTCCTTGCCGATGAAGTGGATCTGCTCGGTGCCCGGGTCGTTCAGCAGGGCGTTGAAATCGATGCCCTTCTTCTCGCAGTAGTTCTTCAGGCTGGCCAGGTAGCCCACTGGCGCGTCCAGCCACACGTAGAAGAACTTGCCCGGCGCGTCCGGGATCGGGATGCCGAAGTAGGGCGCGTCGCGCGAAATATCCCAGTCGGCCAGCTTCTCGCCGGCTTCGCCCAGCCATTCGCTGACTTTGTTCACCATTTCCGGCTGCAGGCGGCCGGGCGTGTTGAGCCAGTCGCGCAGGAATTCGAAGCAGCGCGGGTCGGACAGCTTGAAGAAGTACTGCTCCGACGGCTTCAAAATGGGCGTGGCGTTGGTGAACACGGAGAACGGGTTCACCAGCTCGGTCGGCTGGTAGGCCGCGCCGCACACTTCGCAGTTGTCGCCGTACTGGTCCTTGGCGCCGCATTTCGGGCATTCGCCCTTGATGTTGCGGTCGGCCAGGAACATGCCCTTCACCGGGTCGAAGAAGCGGTCCACGATCTTGGTGGCGATCAGGCCGGTGTCGCGCAGCTTGCGGTAGATGCCCTGGGACAGCTCCACGTTTTCCGGCGAATCGGTCGAGTACCAGTTGTCAAAAGCGATATGGAAGCCATCCAGGTACTGGGCGCGGCCGGCGGCGATCTTGGCCACGAATTCCTGCGGCGTGATGCCTTCCTTCTCGGCGGCGATCATGATGGGCGTGCCGTGGGTGTCGTCGGCGCCGACAAAGTGCACCTCGCGCAAACCGCCGCCTTCGCGCTGCATTCGCTGGAAACGGACCCAGATGTCGGCCTGGATGTACTCCATCATATGGCCGATGTGGAAGGCAGCGTTAGCGTAGGGCAGGGCAGTAGTGACGAACAGCTTGCGGGTCATGATTGATGCACTTTGTTGGTGGGAAAAAGAGCATTTTACCAGCGCTGGCCGCTCATGCGCACCGCGACGGCGGCGGCACGCTGTTTTTCTGTCTATTTTGCGCTAGACTGCGGGATCACTTACGGAGATTCAGATGAGCATCACGGTAGAAGACGTCAAAGCAGCATTGTCTAAAGTTACAGACCCGAACACGGGCAAGGATTACTGCACCTCGAAGGAAGTGCGCAACTTGAAAGTGGAGGGCGCCGACGTTTCCTTCGACATCGAGCTGGGCTACCCGGCCAAGAGCCAGGTGGAAGCCATCCGCGCCAGCGTGACCGGCGCCGTGGCGGCGCTGCCGGGCGTGGGCAAGGTGTCCGCTAATGTATACAGCAAGATCATTTCGCACACGGTGCAGCGCGGCCTGAAGCTGATGCCCAACGTGAAGAACATCATCGCGGTGGCCTCGGGCAAGGGCGGTGTTGGCAAATCGACCACGGCGGTGAACCTGGCGCTGGCGCTGGCGGCCGAGGGCGCGTCGGTGGGCGTGCTGGACGCGGACATTTATGGCCCGTCGCAGCCGATGATGCTGGGCATTAACGGCCGTCCGGAGAGCAAGGACGGCAAAACCATGGAGCCGCTGGAAAACCACGGCGTGCAGGTGTCGTCGATCGGCTTCATGATCGATCCGGACGAGCCCATGGTGTGGCGCGGCCCGATGGTCACGCAGGCGCTGCAGCAGCTGCTGGAGCAGACCAACTGGCGCGACCTGGACTACCTGGTGGTGGACATGCCGCCGGGCACGGGCGACATCCAGCTGACCTTGTCGCAGAAGGTGCCGGTCACTGGCGCGGTCATCGTCACCACGCCGCAGGACATCGCGCTGCTGGACGCGCGCAAGGGCTTGAAAATGTTCGAGAAGGTGGGCATCCCCATCCTGGGCGTGGTGGAGAACATGAGCACGCACATCTGCTCGAACTGCGGCCACGAGGAGCATATCTTCGGCCACGGCGGCGGCGCCAAGATGTGCGCCGACTTCGGCGCCGAGTACCTCGGCTCGCTGCCGCTGACCATGGCCATCCGCGAGCAGACCGATTCGGGCAAGCCTACCGTGGCGGCCGAGCCGGACGGTCCGGTTGCCGTCATCTACAAGGAAATCGCCCGCAAGATCGCGGTCAAAGTGGCGGAAAAGGCGAAGGACATGACCAGCAAGTTCCCCAGCATCGTGGTCAAGAATGACTAAGCGCGCGGCTGCGGCCCTGCTGCTGGCCGCTTCGGCCGGCGCGGCCCTGGCGCAGCAGGCGCCGGGGTTGCCTCCGCCGCCGCTGTCGGCCGTGGGGCAGGCGCTGGTGCAGGTGTCCGGCTGGCAGTTGCAGGCCAGCGGCACGACTGCTGAACTGCGCGGCCTGTCGGTGGTGAACGACACGGTGGCCTGGGCCAGCGGCGCCAAGGGCACGGTGCTGCGCACGGTGGACGGCTTCACCTGGACCCAGCTGGCGGTGCCCGATGCGGGCGCGCTGGATTTCCGCGACATCCACGCGGTGGACGCCAACACTGCCGTGGTCATGAGCGCCGGCCCTGGCGCGGCGTCGCGCATCTACCGCACCACCGACGGCGGCGCGAGCTGGAAGCTGCAGGCGTCCAATCCGGACGCTGAGGGTTTCTGGGACGCGATCGCGTTCTGGGACGCAAGGCACGGCATCATGTTCGGCGACCCGGTGCAAGGCGCCTTCCAGGTGCTGCTGACGGAAGACGGCGGCGCCACCTGGCAGCCGGTGTCCGACCCGAAAGGGCTGGCATCGCTGCCCAGCGAGGGCGCGTTCGCGGCGAGCGGCACTTGCCTGACGGTGGCCGGCAGCGGCGACGCCTGGTTCGCCACCGGCGGCGCGGAAAACGCGCGCGTGTTCCATTCGTCCGACCGTGGCCGCAGCTGGCGCGCCGCGGCCGTGCCTATCCCGGCCGGCGCGCCGGCGCGCGGCATTTTCTCGGTGGGCTTCCGCGATGGCCGCGTGGGCCTGGCGGCGGGCGGCGACTACAAGGAAACCTCGATGGCGACCGTGAACGGCGCCCGCAGCGAGGACGGCGGCGCCACCTGGACCACCGCGCCCATCCTGCCGACCGGTTATATGTCGGTGGTGATGCCGGTGCGCGGCGCGCCGGATGCCTTTGTGGCGGCAGGGCTGGCGGGGTCCGGCTACAGCACCGACGGCGGCAAGAACTGGACTGTGCTGGACCGCACGCCGATCAATACCGTGGGCTTCGCTTCGCCCGCCGTGGGCTGGGCAGTGGGGCCGAAAGGGCTGGTGATGAAGTATGCAGGGCCGATCCTCGGCAAGAAATAATCAACGACTGGAGGAATCATGCAGAACATCCTGAAGCGCGCCGGGGCGGCGCTGGCACTGGGCGGCATCGTCCTTGGCGCGTCGGCGCAGACCGTTTCTTTCGCCGAACCGGCGGACGGCGCGGTGGTCAGCAGCCCGTTCAAGGTGAAGTTCGCGGTCAGCGGCATGGAGGTCAAGCCGGCGGGCGAGATGGCGGCCAACACCGGGCACCACCATCTGATTATTAACGGCGCGAGCATCAAGGAGGGGGAGTCGGTGCCGTTCGACGACACCCATCTGCATTTCGGCAAGGGCCAGACCGAAACCGAGGTGAAGCTGCCGCCGGGTAAATATAAGCTGACCATGCAGTTTGCCAACGGGGCGCACCAGTCTTATGGGCCGGGGGCCAGCAAGACCATCGAGGTTACGGTCAAGTAAGCGGCGGTGCCGGCGGGTTACGGCGCTGCGCGCCTAACCCGCCCTACGATGATACGGTGTGGCGTCACGCGCTTTTTTCCGTGCCTACTCTTTCGCGCGGGTAAACGGCATGTCGAACGAGCCGCTGACAAGGCGGCCGCCGTCCCTGCCGGTGAATTGCAGTTCGGCTTCGCTGGACTGCACGAAATAGCTGCCGCTCGGCGCTGCCAGCAAGGTTTCGCTGGCGCCTTCTTGCAGATCCACTACCAGCCCATTGCCTGCGCGGCGGATGGTGAAATCGCCAGCGCCCGCAATCACGTAGCGGCCCGGCACGGTGGCCAGCGCCTCCGCCGTGAGCGGCACGTTGCGGCGTACCTTGGCGCCCATGGTGGGCCAGCCGTATTCGGCCGCCACCGCGCGCACCAGTTCCCCCGCCAGTTCGTCGCCGCCGTCGCCGTTGGTCATCACCACGATGCCGTCGCCGCGCTCCGTGTAGGCTGCCATGCGCGCGCGGTAGCCCGCGTTGGAGCCGCCGTGGCCGAAGCTTTGTGTCTGGCCGTCGCCGTCGATGCCCAGGCCGAGGCCGTAGTTTTGCAGCACCGGCGTCAGCATCAGGTGCGTCATCGCCTGCGACAGCACCGCGTTGGACTGGCCCGCTGCGGCGCGCCGCGTTTCTATGGCGAACTTGGCCAGGTCGGACGGCGTGGTCCACAGGCCCGCCGCCGCCTGCTCGGGATAAGTGTGCGGGCCGCCCGGGATCGGTTTGCCGCTGCGGTCGTGCGGCAGCGCGGCGCGCGGCAGCAGGGACGGCGGCAGCGGCTGGGCGAAGGTGCTGTCGGTCATGGCCAATGGCTTGAGCACCTTGTCCTGCATCAGCTCGGCGAATGGCGTCTTGCTGCGCTCCATCATCACGTACTGTGCCACCTCGTAGCCGCCGCCCGAGTAGCGCCAGCGGCTGCCGGGGCGCGAACTGACGTGCACGCCGCCGGTGTTGGCAGGCTTGGCGCCGTTCAGCAGCTGCACCAGCGTCGGCACCGGCGCGCCGGCCGCGTAGCCGGGGAAGCCGTGCACCGTGGTGCCGGCCGTGTGCGACAGCAGCTGGCGCAGCGTGACGGGGTTGTTGTCCGCATCCTTGGGCAGCTTCCACAGGCCGGTGTAGCTGTTCACATCGCGGTCCAGTTCCAGTTTGCCTTCCTCCACCATCTTCAGCGCGCCCATGGCGGCCACCGGCTTGCTGATGGAGGCGGCCTGGAACAGCGTGGAAACCGTGACCGCCGCGCCGCCCGGCGTAACGGTGCCGTAGCCCTTGGCCCATTCGACTTCGCCGCCGTGGATCACGGCAATGCTCACGCCCGGCACGCCCAGGCGCGCCATTTCGTCGGCCAGCTTGCGCCGGGCCGGCGGCGCGCCTTCCAGCGTGATGGCGGGCAGCAGGCCCTGCTCCACGCGGGCGATGCGCTGGTCGAGGCCGTCATCGGCGGCAAATGCGGTGGCGGCGGTCAGCGCGGGCAGGGCGGACAGCAGTCCGATGGCGGCGTACAGGCGGGTGCGTGGGTGCAAGGCTGGCTCCTTAGTATTGGTGTGGTTCGAGTATATAGCCATAGACGGGTTAAAATACCCGTTTAATCCTATCGCTTTAGTCCAGAAATGACCACCACACCAGCAACTTCCGTCCGCACCCGTTTCGCTCCCAGCCCGACCGGCTTCCTGCACCTGGGCGGCGCCCGCACCGCGCTGTATTCCTGGGCCTTCGCGCGCCACTTCGGCGGCACCTTCGTGCTGCGCATTGAGGACACCGACCTGGAGCGTTCGACGCCGGAAGCGGTGCAGGCCATCATCGACGGCATGCAATGGCTGGGCCTGGACCACGACGAAGGCCCGTTCTACCAGATGCAGCGCATGGACCGCTACCGCGAAGTGGTGGCGCAGATGCTGAAGGAAGGCACGGCCTACCTGTGCTACTCGTCGCCGGAAGAAGTGGAGGCGATGCGCGAACGCATGCGCGCCGCCGGCGAGAAGCCGCGCTACGACGGCACCTGGCGTCCGGAAGAGGGCAAGACCCTGCCGCCGGTGCCGGCCGACCGCAAGCCGGTGGTGCGCTTCAAGAACCCGCTGGACGGCGACGTGACCTGGAACGACGTGGTCAAAGGCACCATCACCATCTCCAACCGCGAGCTGGACGACCTGGTGATCGCGCGCCCGGACGGCACGCCGACCTATAACTTCTGCGTGGCGGTGGATGACTGGGACATGAAGATCACCCACGTGCTGCGCGGCGACGACCATGTGAACAACACGCCGCGCCAGATCAACATCCTGCGCGCCATCGGCGCGCCGCTGCCGGAATACGGCCACCTGCCGATGATACTGGGCTCGGACGGCCAGAAGCTGTCCAAGCGCCACGGCGCCGTCAGCGTGATGGAATACCCGGCCCAGGGCTTCCTGCCGGAAGCGATGCTGAACTACCTGGCGCGCCTGGGCTGGAGCCACGGCGACGACGAGGTGTTCTCGATGGAGCAGTTCTGCGCCTGGTTCAACCTGGAGCACCTGACCGCGTCGGCCGCCCAGTTCAACAACGAAAAGCTGGCCTGGCTGAACAACCACTGGATCAAGCAGGCCGACAACGCGCGCCTGGCCGGGCTGGTCAAGCCGCGCATGCTGGAGGCGGGCGCCGTGTTCGAGGGCGCGCCGGAACTGGCCACCGTGCTGGGCCTGATGAAGGAGCGCGCCAACACCACCAACGAACTGGCGGATGCGGCCATGCTGTTCTTCCGCCAGCCGCAACCGGACGCGGCCCTGCTGGCGCAGCACCTGACCGACATGGTCAAGCCGGCGCTGGCGCTGTTTGCCGAGCGCATCGCGACTGTGGAGTGGACCAAGGAAGCCATCGCGGCCATGCTGAAGGAAGTGCTGGCCGCCAACGGCCTGAAAATGCCGCAGATCGCCATGCCGCTGCGCCTGATCATCACCGGCCAGCTGCAGACGCCGGCCATCGATGCCGTGCTGCAGATCTTCGGCCGCGAAACGGTGGCGGCCCGCGTGGCGAAATATCTGTAAAACCGCAGATATTTTCGCAAAGTTGCAATCGAGTATTGCATTCTTCGGGAGGCCTGCTATACTCCTGTTTCTTCGCGAAACGGGGGGTATAGCTCAGCTGGGAGAGCGCTTGCATGGCATGCAAGAGGTCAGCGGTTCGATCCCGCTTACCTCCACCAGTTCAGCGAAGAATGCAGTACGGTAGTTCAGGGTCCCCATCGTCTAGAGGCCTAGGACATCACCCTTTCACGGTGAGTACCGGGGTTCGAATCCCCGTGGGGACGCCAAGGCAGCAAGGTAGTTCAGTAGTAAATAAGTAGTTGACGTTTGTTGTACTGAAAGCTTATAATTCGGCCCGCCGGATTATCGCAGAAGTGGTAACAAGGTCGCCAAGTGCGGCTTTATTTTTTTCTGCACCAGAGGGGGTATAGCTCAGCTGGGAGAGCGCTTGCATGGCATGCAAGAGGTCAGCGGTTCGATCCCGCTTACCTCCACCATGAGTGCGGAAGAGAGTAGAGTGTAGCAAGCAGTATGGTAGTAGCGGAAGTTCCAAGGTCCCCATCGTCTAGAGGCCTAGGACATCACCCTTTCACGGTGAGTACCGGGGTTCGAATCCCCGTGGGGACGCCAGGTAGTTGTAGTAAAGTAGTGCATTGTTTCTGCGCCCGGGGGGTATAGCTCAGCTGGGAGAGCGCTTGCATGGCATGCAAGAGGTCAGCGGTTCGATCCCGCTTACCTCCACCAACAGCGCAGAAATACATCGGAAGTTCTCAGGTCCCCATCGTCTAGAGGCCTAGGACATCACCCTTTCACGGTGAGTACCGGGGTTCGAATCCCCGTGGGGACGCCAGTTCTGGCAAACATCACACCTTATTCGACAAGCAAGCTGCCGTGGGCGGCTTTTTTTGTATTTGCCTGCAAACTTAACGAGATTGCATGTTGGCGAAACTGTTCTACACTGGACGAGGGTGGCCATCGTAGCTGCCTATCAAATCAGGGAGACGGACATGGAACTCCATATGCACTCGCACCGCTGGGTGGCGCGCCAGCCTGACTGGGCGGCAGCAGCGGTAGCCGGCTTTGGCGCCGGCGGTATCCTCATGGTTCTGGAAGTGGCGTGGGCGGCGATGGCCGGCGTGCGCGACCCGTGGCAGGTGACGCACATGGTCGCCGCCATGGTGCTCGGCTGGGATGCGCTGCAGACCACCGGCTATGCGCTCGGCATCCTGGTGGCGGCGCTGGCCGTGCACTATATCCTCGGCGTGGTGTTCGGCATCATGCTGGCAGCCATCATCGCACCGTTCCAGCTCGATTCCAGCACCGGCATGGTGCTGCTGGCGGGCGCGGCCTTCGGGCTGGTGCTGTACGTGCTGAATTTCTACGGCATGGCCGGCGCGTTCTCGTGGTTCGCTGAAATGCGCGGCTGGCCGACCGCAGTAGGCCACGCCGTGTTCGGCATGTCGGCTGCCTATATCTATCGCAGGATGGAAAAGCCTTAATCAGTACCGTTGTTGCGTGGTTCGTTGAGCATGGTGTAGGGCATGTAGTTGCACATGCGTTAGAGCGAAGCATCTGACAGAAACGGGGCGGCTTATGGCGTTGGCACTGGCTTTGATCCTGATCGTGGTGGGCACGCTCGTGTTCCACTTTTGGAGCCCATGGTGGCTCACACCGCTGGCGTCGAACTGGCAGCAGATGGACGACGCCCTGATGCTGACACTGGTCATTACGGCGGCGATTTTCGTGATTATCAATTTGTTCGTGGCCTACGCGGTGATCAAGTTCCGTCACCGCGACGGCGTGCGCGCGTCCGCCGAACACGGCAGCAAGAAACTGGAGTGGTGGCTGATCGGCGTGACGTCGGTGGGCATCGTCATCATGCTGGCGCCGGGGCTGGACGTGTACGCCAAGCTGATCTCGCCGCCGTCGGACGCGATGCAGTTCGAAGTCATGGGCCAGCAGTGGCAATGGCACTACCGGCTGCCCGGCAAGGATGGCCGCATGGGGCAGACCGACGTCACCCACATCAGCCCTGAAAATCCCTTCGGCGTGAACGCCAAGGACCCGAACGGCCAGGACGACGTGCTGGTCGATACGCAGGAAATCCATATTCCCCTCAACAAGCCGGTCAAGGTGCTGCTACGCTCGCAGGACGTGCTGCATGACTTTTATGTGCCGCACTTCCGCACCCGCATGAATATGGTGCCCGGCATGGTGACCTCGTTCTGGTTCACGCCCACCCGCACCGGGCGCTTCGAGGTGATGTGCGCGCAGCTGTGCGGCATCGGGCACGCGAACATGCGCGGTTACGTGGTGGTGGACGAGGAGGCGGCGTACGCGAAATGGCTGGCGGCGCAGCCGACCTTTGCCGCGAAGATGCGGGCCGGCGCGGCCGGCGGCACCGGGGTTGCGGCCGCTGCTGCCGGCGCCGGCGCGGCAGGCGCGGAGGGAACGGAGGCGGGTACGCCGGGGGCGGGCGAGAGCGGCACGGCGGCCGCAGCGGCGGCCGGGGCCGGCGACACCGCCGCCCAGGGCAAGCTGCTGGCGCAGGCGCGCGGCTGCACGGCCTGCCACAGCGTGGACGGCAGCCCCGGCGTGGGTCCGAGCTGGAAAGGGTTGTACGGCAAGACGGAAACACTGGACAGCGGCAAGACCGCTGTGGCGGACGAGGCTTACCTGAAGCAGTCCATTGCGGACCCGAAGGCAAGCATCGTGCGCGGCTTCCCACCTATCATGCCGCAGCAGCCGTTCACGGAGGCGGAGCTGGCGGCAATGGTGGACTACATCAAGACTGTGAAGTGACGCGGGAGGTTGCGATGGCATACGACAGCGGACACGGCGGGGATGAGCACGGGCACGAGCACGGTCCCCAAAGCTGGGTCACGAAATACGTGTGGAGCCAGGACCACAAGGTGATTGCGGTGCAGTATGCGCTGACGGCCATCGTGGTGGGGTTAATCGGACTGGTGCTGTCGGACCTGATGCGCCTGCAGCTCGGCTATCCGGGCAAGTTTGCCTTCATCGACGCGTCGCGCTACTACCAGTTCATCACCATGCACGGCATGATCATGGTGGTGTATCTGCTGACGGCGCTATTCCTGGGCGGTTTCGGCAATTACCTGATTCCGCTCATGGTGGGGGCGCGCGACATGGTGTTCCCCTTCCTGAACATGCTCAGCTACTGGTTCTACCTGCTGTCCGTGCTGATCCTGATCGGCAGTTTCTTCGTGCCGGGCGGTCCCACCGGCGCGGGCTGGACGCTGTATCCGCCGCAGGCCATCCTGCAGGGCACGCCGGGCGTGGAGTGGGGCATCATCGTGATGCTGATCTCGCTGCTGGTGTTCATCGCGGCGGCCACCATGGGCGGCTTGAACTACGTCACCACGGTGCTGCAGGCGCGCACCCGCGGCATGACCCTGATGCGCATGCCGCTCACCGTATGGGGCATTTTTGTCGCCACCATCCTGGCGCTGCTGGCGTTCCCGGCGCTGTTCGTCAGCGGCGTGATGATGCTGTTCGATAAGACACTGGGCAGCAGCTTCTTCATGCCCGCCATCGTCTCCATGGGGCAGCACCTGAACCACCAGGGCGGCAATCCGCTGCTGTTCCAGCACCTGTTCTGGTTCTTCGGCCACCCCGAGGTCTACATCGTGGCCTTGCCGGCGTTCGGCATTATTTCCGACCTGGTCAGCGTGCATGCGCGCAAGTGCATCTTCGGCTACCGCATGATGGTGTGGGCCATCGTCATCATCGGCGCGCTGAGCTTCGTCGTGTGGGCGCACCATATGTATGTGAGCGGCATGCATCCGCTGTTCGGCTTCTTCTTCGCCACCACCACGCTGGTCATCGCGGTGCCGACCGCGATCAAGGTCTACAACTGGACGCTGACCCTGTGGCGCGGCGACATACACATGACCGTGCCCATGCTGTTCGCGCTGGGCTTCATCAGCACCTTCGTGCTGGGCGGCGTGACCGGGCTGTTCCTGGGCAACGTGAGCGTCGACATCCCCTTGTCGAACACCTATTTCGTGGTGGCGCACTTCCACATGGTGATGGGCGTGTCGCCTGTGCTGGCGGTGTTCGGCGGGATTTACCACTGGTATCCCAAGATCAGCGGGCGCATGTTCAACGAGACGCTGGGCAAGCTGCATTTCTGGATCACCTTCCTCGGCGCGTATGCGATCTTTTTCCCCATGCATTATCTCGGCGTGCTGGGCATGCCGCGCCGTTACTACGCGTATGACAACTACAATTTCATTCCCGCGTCGGCGCAGGTGATGAACGAGTTCATCACCGTCGCCGCGCTGGTGGTCGGGGTGGCGCAGTTGCTGTTCATCTTCAACATGGCGTACAGCACCTTCAAGGGCAGGGTGGCGGGCGGCAATCCGTGGCGCGCGGCCAGCCTGGAGTGGTTCACGCCGCAAACGCCCCCGGTGCATGGCAACTGGGGGCCGCAACTGCCGGTGGTCTATCGCGGTGCCTACGATTACGGCCAGCAGACCGGCGACAGCGACTACATTCCGCAGAATGTCGGGCCGGACGACGATCCGCCCGGCGCGCCTGCCGGGGCGCCCGGCGGCGTGCCCGGCCACGCGCGGCCGGTCACCAGCGGCGGTGCGGCATGAGCGCCGGGGCCGGCGTGCCTGGCTTGATGGCGGCCGCGCCGGAGGCGCGCCGGGTCGGCCTGTGGGTCTTCATGGGAGTGGTGTGTTCGCTGTTCATGCTGTTCAGCGTGGCCTATGTGATGCGCATGGCGATGGCGGACTGGCAGCCGCTGCGCTATGTGCCCTGGCAGCTATGGCTCAGCACGGCGGTGCTGGCGCTGGCCAGCCTGGCGTGGGAAGTGGCGCGCCGGCGCGGCGCGCAGCCCAGTGCTGCGGGCTCGGCCGCGCGCGCCGGCATGGTCGCCTGCGGCCTGTCGCTGGCCTTTCTTGCCGTGCAGCTGTGGGCGTGGCAAGCCATGACGGCGATGAACTTTACCGTCAACGGCAACCCCGCCAGCAGCTTCTTCTACCTGCTGACCGGCTTGCACGGCCTGCACGTGGCAGGCGGCCTGGTGGCGGCGGCACTGGCGGGCGCGGCTGCCGGCCGGGGCGCGGCCGCTCGCGCCAGCTTCGCCGCCAGCGCCGCGCTGTGCGCACGCTACTGGCATTTCCTGTTGCTGCTCTGGCTGGCCCTGTTCGCGCTGATGTTCCTGGTCACGCCGGACTTTGTGCAAGTGGTGTGCGAAAGCGTCGGCATCCGGCCGCCGCAAGCGAGGTGAATCATGGATACGTCCAGCGGCGGCATGTCGGGCCTGGTCAGCGACTTCTCCGGCGACAAGGTTGCCTACCACGTACCGTGGGGCAAGCTGATGATGTGGATTTTCCTGCTCAGCGATACCTTCATCTTCGGCAGCTTTCTCACCGGCTACATGACGGTGCGCCTGTCGGCCACGGCAGCCTGGCCCAATCCCAGTGAAGTGTTCGCGCTCACCATCGCGGGCACCAATTTGCCGCTGATCCTGATTGCCATCATGACCTTTGTGCTCATCACCAGCAGCGGCACCATGGCCATGGCGGTCAATTTTGCCTACCGCGGCGAGCGGGCCACCAGCGCGCGGCTGATGTTCGTCACCGCCGTGTTCGGCGCCATGTTCGTTTGCATGCAAGCCTTCGAGTGGAGCAAGCTCATCCATGAAGGCGTGCGGCCCTGGGCCGATCCCATGGGCGCGGCGCAGTTCGGCGCCTGCTTCTTCATGATCACCGGCTTCCACGGCCTGCACGTGTCGGCCGGCGTGATCTACCTCATCATCGTGGCGCGCCGCGTGCAGCGCGGGCACTACGAGCGCCGCAGCGCGGCCGAGCTGGGCGGCAAGTACGATATCGTGGAAATCGCCGGGCTGTACTGGCACTTCGTGGACCTGGTGTGGGTCTTCATCTTTGCGTTGTTCTACCTGTGGTAGGAGGGGCCATGGCCACCGCGACCGTACACAACCAGCATCCGATCGGCATTTACTTCAAGATCTGGGGCCTGCTGTTCGTCCTCAGCGCCTTCTCGTATGCGGTCGACTTTTTCCATGTGCAAGGCTACCTGCGCTGGACCCTGATCCTGCTGCTGATGGCGGCCAAGGCGGGCCTGATCGTGGCCTATTTCATGCACCTGAAATGGGAGCGGCTGGCGCTGATCTACACCATCGTCATTCCGCCCACGGCGCTGCTGGTGCTGGTGTGGCTGATGATGGTGGAGGGCGACCACACCTTCCTGACGCGCATGACGCATTTCGGCTGAGATGGCGTAGCGGCTGGTGTGACGGGCTTGCCTTGATTTCGCAGCTCTTACCATGCTACAATTCGCGCACGCTTTTACGACGTCCCCATCGTCTAGAGGCCTAGGACATCACCCTTTCACGGTGAGTACCGGGGTTCGAATCCCCGTGGGGACGCCAAGTCAAAAAGAGCACTGTACCGATCATGTCCCCATCGTCTAGAGGCCTAGGACATCACCCTTTCACGGTGAGTACCGGGGTTCGAATCCCCGTGGGGACGCCAAACAAAAAAGCCGCCTTGAGCGGCTTTTTTTCTACCGACATGGCTACCGAAACTAACGCAACCACCACGCTGGCGCTGTTCTGCAAAGTTGTCGACAACTACGGCGACATCGGCATCTGCTGGCGCCTCGCGCGCCAGCTGCAGCACGAGCACGGCATTGCCGTCACGCTGTGGGTGGACGACCTGCAAACGTTCCAGCGCATCTGCCCCGACGTCGACCCCGACGCGGCGCGGCAGCAGGTGGCCGGCGTGGCGGTGCGCCATTGGGCCGGCCAGGACGGCGAGTTCGCGCCGGCCGATATCGCCGACATCGTCATCGAGTTTTTCGGCTGCGACATTCCGCCCGGTTACATTGCCGCCATGGCGCAATGCGAGCCGCGCCCGGTATGGCTGAACCTGGAAGGCCTGACGGCCGAGGAGTGGGTGGAGGGCTGCCACACCTTGCCGTCCTCGCATCCGCGCTTGCCGTTGACGAAACATTTCTTCTTCCCCGGCTTCACCGCCAAGACCGGCGGCCTGCTGCGCGAGTCGGCGCTGGAATCACAGCGCCTGGCGTTCCAGTCCGATCCCGCCGCGATGGCGGCATTCCTGGCGCGCTTCGGCGTGGCGCCGGCCGATATGGCGGCGCTGAAAGTGTCGCTGTTCTGCTACCCGCACGCGCCGGTGGCCGAGTTGTTCGGCGCCTGGGCGCAGGGCAGCGAACCGGTGCTGTGCCTGGTGCCGGCGGGCGTGGCCGCCGACGCGGTGCGGGCCTTCCTCGGCGCGGAGCCGGCAGCCGGCGCGGCGCGCAGCAGCGGCGCGCTGACCGTGCGCGTGCTGCCTTTCGTGCCGCAGCAGGATTACGACAAGCTGCTGTGGGCTTGCGACCTCAATTTCGTGCGCGGGGAAGATTCCGTGGTGCGCGCGCAATGGGCCGGCAAGCCGTTCGTGTGGCACATCTACCCGCAGGACGAGAATCTGCACCACAAGAAACTGGGCGCTTTCCTGCAGCGGTATTCGGCGCCGATGGAAGAGGGCGGGCGCGCGCTGGACGCCTTCTCGCTGCGCTGGAACGGCGCGCTGCCGCCCGGCGCGGACAGTGGTCCCGACGCGGCCGCCGACTGGCGCGCCCTGTGGCCGTCGCTGCAGGCAGTGATGCCGGCCGCCGCCAGCCGCGCCGCCGAGTGGCAGCAGCAGATGTTCGCCCATGGCGACCTGGCAACAAACCTGCTGCGTTTCGCCGCTTCGCTCAAGTAGGCGGCGCAACAAAAATCAGGTATACTGCCCGGTTACTCTATCAGGTATTTTTACTCGGTATTATTACTCGATCAAGCTAGAGCTTACGGCGTTAGAAGCCAGCAGGCGACAGATGATTTTCACGCAACCCACTTTATACGTACACTCGCTATGAAACCCGCAAAAGAAATTCGTGTTGGCAACATCATCATGGTTGACGCCAAGCCTTTCATCGTTCTGCGTTCTGATGTCAACGGTTCGAGCCGCACGGGCTTCACCTACAAATGGAAGATGAAGAATCTTCTGACGAACGCACCCCTGGAAAACGTGTTCCGCGGTGACGACAAGTTCGACGTCGTCGTTCTGGACAAGAAGCCAGTGACCTACTCCTACTTCGCCGACCCGCTGTACGTCTTCATGGACGAAGAGTACAACCAGTACGAAATCGAAGAAGAGAACCTGGGCGACGCACTGAACTACCTGAAAGACGGCATGGAATGCGAAGCCGTGTTCTACGACGGCAAAGCCATCTCGGTAGAACTGCCGACCACCATCGCTCGCCTGGTTGCTTACTCCGAGCCTGCAGTGAAAGGCAACACTTCGGGCAACGTCCTGAAAGAAGCCAAGATCGAAAACGCGATCGAATCGAAGCGCCACACCGTGATGGTGCCACTGTTCGTGTCGCAGGACGACGTGATCGAGATCGACACCCGCACCAACGAATACAAGCGCGTCGTCCGCAACTAAGACTGCACCGCTTCGAAGAAAGCCAGGCTCATGCGAGCCTGGCTTTTTTTTAGCCGTATGGCGTGTAGGTGATGCCGTGTTCTATGGCCGCTGCCACGTTGGCCACGTTCTCCGGGCTTTCGCTGAAGCCCGTCAGCACCTGGGCCGGGGTCATGCCGCGTTCCAGCAGGTCGGTCCAGAATGCCATGCCCTCGGCGTCGGGCGCGCGGTGCAGGGTGTTGGCGTAGAAGCGCGTGAGCAGTTCGGTGTTGCTGGGTGCGCTACCGTACAGCGCCACACCTTCGGGCGAATCCAGGAAGAAGTCCGCTACGGTTGCGAGCGACATGCCGCCGTCCATGAACTTGAGCCAGAAGCCCACGCCGCCCAAGTCTGGCGCGCGGTTGAACGCGGCCTGGTACAGGCGGTACACTTCGCCCGCGTTGCCGTGGATGTCCAGCGCCAGGTCGCCGTTGGCGAAATGCAGGCGTTCGACATTGGCCAACTGGTCCACGCCTTCGGCGCCGGTGCTGTCGGTCACCGTTACGCCCGAGGCGGCAATGTTCACAGCGAAGTTGGCGCGCGCGCCGCTGTAGTTGGCTGTATCTATGCCGCCGCCGCCGTCGATCACGTCGTTGCCGGCCAGCCCGTTCAAGGTGTCGCGTCCCTGGTTGCCCAGCAGTGTGTCGCTGCCGGCGGTGCCTGTTAGCGTGCCATCCGCCACGCTGCCGAAGCCGCTGCCCAGGCTGACTTGATGCACGGTGCGCGCATCGCTCGGGCCACCGGTCAGCTGCTCGTAGCTGATATAGGTGGCTGACTGGCCATTGCCCGACAAGGCGCCGCCGCTGGTGTAATTGTAGTGGTTGGCACCGCCGCCGCTGGAGAGTCGCGTCAGCGCGCCGGTGTACAGGTCTTTGACGAAGATATCGGCCCTGCCGTCGCCGTCGCCGGCGGTGAAGTCGGACGTGCTCTGGAACAGCACATAACGGCCGTCCGCGCTGATGCTGGCGTTGCTTGAATCGCCCAAGCCCTGCTGGCCGTCGGCGCTCAGGGAGACGCGCAGGGTTGCCCCGGTTTGCAAGTCTTTGCGGAACACGTCGCGGTGGCCGTTGGTGTCGCCGTCGACCAGATTGCTCGCGCTGCTGCTAAACACCACGTAACGGCCGTCCGCCGCCAGCGCCGCGTTATCGCTGTTGTCGTTGGCGGCAACCCCCTGCCGAGTTGGTGGACGCGCGCGTGATGGCGCCTGTGAGGAGATTCTTCACGTAAATGTCGGCGTAGTTGTCGTCGCCGGCGACCAGGTTGCTGGCGTAGGTGGTGAAGGCGGCCCAGTGGCCGTCGGCCGACAGTGCCACGTCGGCACTGGGCGCATTGGCTTGCGCGCCTGCGGCCGAGGTCGACGCGTTGACGACGGCGCCGGTCAGCAGGTTCTTGACGAACACATCGTCGGCATTGTTGGTGTCGGCAGCCACCAGGTTGGTCGCCTTGCTCAGGAAGGCTACGTACTGGCCATTTGCGGCCATCTGTGCGTTGTAGCTCTGGCCGTTCGCTTCCACCCCCGCGCCATTGGTCGACACGCTGCTCAGGCCTCCTGTGACCAGGTTCTTCACCATGATGCCGGCATGCTGGTCCGAGTCCGTGCTCTGGAACGCCACCAGGCTTCCGTCTGCACTCAGCGACACGCCTGTCTTCACGGAGGCCAGCTGGCTGCCGTTCGACGCTGTCGAAACCTGGGTCACTGTGCCGGTCAATAGGTCTTTCAGATAGATGTCGCCATCCAGCGGAACGCTGTCGGCAGGCTGAATTTGCTGGTTGGAGGAGTACGCTACATAGCGTCCATTCGAAGATATACGCGCGCCGATATCGGCTGCGGTTACGCCGGTTTGCACCGTGCTAGAGATATTTGGCAGCATGATTGTCAGAGGATGTAATAAATGGTTGTAGGGGTATGGCCGACAAATTGTGCCTCAGCTGGGACGCGCACCGCCGCACGGTTCCGGCCGGATATTTTGGTCTTTCTGGAAACATTCCTAGGCATTTCGGAAGGATAATTAAATTAGTGGCTCGGAAACATTTCGGCTGGTATGCTAGTGGATTGCGTGCATTGATACTTTTGGTATAAACCACTCACGGAGCTGGCATGGATCGCAGGGGATTTGTTCGGATGGGGCTGGCCGCGGGCGCGGCAGGCGTGGCGGGCGAGGCGTCGGCCAAGGCCGCGCCGGGCGGCATCCTCGACGGCGGCGTGCTGCAGCAACAGGAGCTGATGGCCGCCAACAAGCTCACCTCGCATTCGCTCACCTCGCAATACCTGGCCCGCATCCGCAACATCGACAAGGCCGGCCCGCGCATCAACGCCATCATCGAGATCAACCCGGAAGCGCTGAAGATCGCGCGCGAGATGGACCGTGAGCGCCTGCTGCGCCGCGTGCGCGGCCCGCTGCACGGCATCCCGGTGCTACTGAAAGACAATATCGCCACTGCGGACCGCATGAGTACCACTGCCGGTTCGCTGGCGCTGGCCGGCGTGCGCGCCGCGCGCGACGCCCATGTGGCGGCCCAGCTGCGCGCCGCCGGCGCCGTCATCATCGGCAAGACCAATCTGAGCGAGTGGGCCGATATGCGCTCCACGCATTCGGTCAGCGGCTGGAGCGCGCGCGGCGGCCTGACCCGCAATCCCTACTCGCTCGACCGCAACTGCAGCGGCTCCAGTTCCGGCTCCGGCGCCGCCATCGCGGCCGGCCTGGCCACGCTGGCAGTGGGCACGGAGACCGACGGCTCCATCGTCTCGCCCGCGTCGATCTGCGGCCTGGTCGGCATCAAGCCCACGCTGGGCCTGGTCAGCCGCAGCGGCATCATCCCCATCGCCCATTCGCAGGACACGGCCGGCCCCATGGCGCGCTCGGTGGCCGACGCCGCGCTGATGCTGGCCGCCATGGCCGGCGAGGACCCGGCCGACGCCGCCACCGCCGGCAGCGGCGGCAAGGCCGCCGGCTACGCCGCCGCGCTGGACCGCGACAGCCTGAAAGGCAAGCGCCTCGGCGTGGCGCGCAACTTCTTCGGCAAGAATCCCGACGTGGACGCTGAAATCGCCAAGTCCCTGCAAGTGCTGCAGGCGCAGGGCGCGCAATTGATCGACGTGGAAGTGCCCAACGTGAACAAGTACGACAGCACCGAGACCGAAGTGCTGCTGTACGAATTCAAGTCCGACCTGGCGGCCTATCTGAAGGACTACGCGCCTACCGCGCCGGTGCGCAACATGGCCGAACTGGTGGAGTTCAACCGCCGGCACGCCGACAAGGAAATGCCGTACTTCGGCCAGGAGTACCTGGAACGCGCCGCCGCCAAGGGCGGCCTGGACGAGCAAGCCTACCTGGACGCGCTGGCCAACAACCACCGCTATGCGCGCGCCGAAGGCATCGACCAGGTGATGCGCGAGCACAGGCTGGACGCGCTGGTGGCGCCCACCGACGGCCCGGCATGGCTGACGGACTTCATCAACGGCGACCATTACAACGCCAGCTTCTCGTCGCCCGCCGCGGTGGCGGGCTATCCGCACGTGACGGTGCCGGCCGGCTATGTGCGCGGCCTGCCGGTGGGCTTGTCCTTCGTCGGCGGCAGCTACACGGAAGCGAAGCTGATCGGCATGGCCTACGCCTATGAGCAGGCCACGCACCACCGCCGCGCGCCGCAGTTCCCGGCCAGCGTGTCGCCCGCCGTCCGGTAAGGGCTCGACGGAAGGATTTGACAGAATGTCCAACTCTGGATATTCTGTCTTAATGCGAAAACAGAAGATCACCCGTACGGCGGAACAACAGCTGCTGCTGGACCAGCTCAAAACGGTCGCCGCAGGCCTGGGCCAGACCCTGGCCCCGTTCTGCGAAGTGGTAGTGCACGACCTGCTCGACCCGTCGCACGCCATCGCCGCCCTCCACAACAACCTGTCCAGCCGCGATGTCGGCGACCCGGCCACCGAGCTGGGGCTGGCCCGTATCGCGGACGCCGCCTATCCTGCCATCGTGGCAAACTACGCCAACAGTTTTGCCGACGGGCGCCAGGCCAAGAGCACCTCCATCGGCATCAGGGACTCCAGCGGACAGTACATCGCCGCGCTGTGCATCAACGTGGACCTCACCATGTTCCACGGCCTGCAATCCATGTTCGCGCAGTTCAGCCGCGTGGATGCCGGCGCCGGCGCGCCGCAGGAATCGCTGGACCCAGTGGGCGCCGACGGCATCCGGCGCCGCATCGACGAATATGCGGCACGTCTTTCCAGCACGCCGCGCGCGCTCAAGGCCGACGAGCGGCGCGCACTGATCGTTGAACTACGGGAGGCGGGCTGCCTGGACGTGCGGCGCGCCATGGAAATCATCGCCCAGCACCTGGGCATTTCAAGAGCGACTGTGTACAGCTATGCCAAATAACGCGAGACTGCTGCTGATCGATAGCATCCAGGGCGAGGCCCTGATGAACTTCCGCGACGTGCTGGAGGCCACGCGCGAGTCCTTCGTGCTGCACCAGCAGGGCGAGGGCCGCGTATTCCCGCTGGTGCGCGAGCGCCTGCCCGAGGGCGTGTGGGGCATCAAGTCCGGCAACGTGGTCGAGCAGAACCTGCTCGGCTTCAAGTCGGCCGGCTTCTGGCCCGCCAACCGCGACAAGGGCGGCGAGCCGCACCAGGCCACCATCATGCTGGTGGACCCGGCCACCGGACGGCCGCTGTGCATCATTGACGGCAACGGCGTCACCACCATGCGCACCGGCGCGGCCGGCGGCCTGGGCCTGCTGCAGCTGGCGCGCGCCGACAGCAACCGCGTGTGCGTGTTCGGCACCGGCGTGCAGGCGCGCGTGCAGCTGCGCTATGCGCTCGAGCTGATCCCGTCGCTGCACCAGGTGGACTACGTCAGCTCCAGCGGCGAGGCGGACCTGGCCTTCGAGCGCCAGTTCTCCGAGCGCTGCACCATCGGCCCGGCGGCCGACCGCAACGCCGCGGTGGCGCTGGCCGACATCGTCATCACCGCCACCACCGGGCGCGGTCCGTTGTTCAACCTGGACGCGGTGCGCCCCGGCACTCACTTCAACTGTGTCGGCGCCGACTCGCTGGGCAAGCGCGAGCTGCCCGAAGGCCTGCTGCAGCAAGCGCGCCTGTTCGTGGACGACCATGTCCAGGCGCGCCAGATCGGCGAGATGCAGTGGGCGCCCGAGCTGCCGTGCCGCCAGCTGGGCGAGCTGCTGTCGGGCCAGTTGCAGGCGCACCGCAAGCCGGAAGACATCACCATTTTCGACATGACCGGCATCGCCCTGCAGGACCTCACCGTGGCGCGCCTGATCTACGAGCGCGCGCTGGCGCGCGGCGTGGGCACCAGCGTCGCCTGGCCGTGGTAATCATCAATACAGAAAGGACCCCCATGTTAGTTTTGCCGACTTACGACGACGTCGCCGCCGCCGCGCAGCGCATCGAAGGCCACGCCCACCGCACCCCCGTGCTGCGCTCGCGCACCGCGGACGAGGAACTGGGCGCCCAGGTGTACTTCAAGGCCGAGAACCTGCAGCGCATGGGCGCCTTCAAGTTCCGCGGCGCCTTCAATGCGCTGTCGCGCTTCGACGCGGCGCAGCGCAAGGCCGGCGTGGTGGCTTTCTCGTCCGGCAATCACGCGCAGGCCATTGCCTTGTCCGCACGCCTGCTCGGCATTCCCGCCACCATCGTCATGCCGCAGGACGCGCCGGCAGCCAAGGTCGCCGCCACCAAGGGCTACGGCGGCAAGGTGGTGCTGTACGACCGCTATACCGAAGACCGGGAAGCCATCGGCCGCAAGCTGGCCGAGGAGGGCGGCCTGACCCTGATCCCGCCCTACGACCATCCGGACGTGATCGCCGGCCAGGGCACGGCGGCCAAGGAACTGTTCGACGAGGTGGGACCGCTCGACGCGCTGTTCGTCTGCCTGGGCGGCGGCGGCCTGCTGTCCGGCTCCGCGCTGGCGGCGCGCGCGCTGTCCCCGGACTGCACCATCTACGGCGTGGAGCCGGAAGCGGGCAACGACGGCCAGCAATCGTTCCGCAGCGGCGCCATCGTCCACATCGACACCCCCAAGACCATCGCCGACGGCGCCCAGACCCAGCACCTGGGCAACTACACTTTTGACATCATCCGCCGCGACGTGGACGACGTGCTGACCGTCAGCGACGCGCAACTGGTGGCCGAAATGCGCTTCTTCGCCGCGCGCATGAAAGTCGTGGTCGAGCCCACCGGCTGTCTCGGATTTGCCGCGGCGCGCGCCATGCGGGAACAGCTCAAGGGCAAGCGCATCGGGGTTATCATCAGTGGCGGCAACGTGGACATGGAGCGCTTCTGCGCCCTATTGGCCTAAAGGACAAGTTACAGGCCGGGACCAGGGCGGGTAGAGTCGTAACATCAACGATGAAGGCGAGGGCACCAAATGCATTCCGTACAACAGGAAGTCGACGAGCGCAGCAACCTGACCGGCACCAACAAGTTCGAGCTGCTGTTGTTCCGCCTGGGCGGCGACGCCGCCGGCGAGCGCAATGAGCTGTTCGGCATCAATGTGTTCAAGATCCGCGAGATCGTCGCCATGCCGCCCATCACGGCGGTGGCCGGCTCGCAGCCGCACATGCTGGGCGTGGTCAACTTGCGCGGCCAGATCATCCAGGTGCTGGACTTGCCCGCCATCTGCGGCTGCAAGCCCAAGACCGGCCTGAATATCATGCTGGTCACCGAATTTGCCCGCACCACGCAGGCCTTCGCGGTGGAGTCGGTGGAAGACATCGTGCGCCTGGACTGGGGCCAGGTGCTGTCGGCCGAATCGACCGCGGTGGGCGGCATGGTCACCAGCATCGCCCGCCTGGACGGCGAAAGCGGCTCGCGCCTGGCGCAGGTGCTGGACGTGGAAACCATCCTGCGCAATATGAACCCCACCGACCGTCCCGACGTCGACCCCGAGACCATCGGGCCGAGCCTGAACCTGCGTCCCGGCACCATGATCCTGGCCGCCGACGACTCCGTGGTGGCGCGCTCGCTGATCGAAAAAGGCCTGGACGCGATGGGCGCGCCCTTCATCATGACCAAGTCCGGCAAGGAAGCGTGGGACAAGCTGGGCCAGATCGCCGCCGCCGCCGAAGCCGAAGGCAAGACCGTCTACGACAAGATCGCGCTGGTGCTGACCGACCTGGAAATGCCCGAGATGGACGGCTTTACGCTGACCCGCAACATCAAGCAGACCGGCCGCTACGCCGCGCTGCCGGTGGTGATTCACTCATCGCTGTCGGGCACCACCAACGAAGAGCACGTCAAGAGCGTGGGCGCGGACGCCTACGTGGCCAAGTTCATGGCCGAAGAGCTGGCCGCGACCATCCGCAAAGTGCTGGCGAAATAGGGCGGCGCAGGGAAAAATCGCGGTAGAATTTAAGCGGGCGCCATCCGGAGCGCCCGCTTAGCCGCAATGGAACCCATGCTGCACATCGACTTCCCCATCCGCAAAGAATGTCCGCCCGGCGCCTGCGACTGCAAGCGCGAGCTGCTGCTGGACGACCCGTCGGTGGGCATGGCCGAGCTGGCCATCCTGCGGCTGACCAGGGAAGAAGAGAAGCGCCTGATCGAGCGCATCGAAGCGGCGCAGAGCTACGACGAGCTGCAGCGCATCGGCCTGCGCCTGCACGAAAACCTCGGCGTGGCCTTGAAGATCGCCCCCGGCGAGAACGAAGTGCGCACCGTGATGGGCTTGCAGATCGAACTGACCATGCGCCCCGGCCTGTGCCGCAAAACGCGCGAAGCCGTCCCGGCCGCCGTGCGCCGCTGCCTCAAGAAAAACCCCGCCATCATCTACACCATCCTCGACGCCCACGACTTGTTCGGCGCGTCGTAACACCCTTCAGGAGGAATGTTGACCACCCGACTCGCATCTTGCAGCTGCGGCCAATTGACGGCCCGCACCACCGGCGACCCGGTTCGCGTCTCGCTCTGCCACTGCCTGGCCTGCCAGCGCCGCACCGGCAGCGCGTTCGGGCAGCAAGCCCGCTTCCTGCGCGAGCAGGTGGCCATCAGCGGCGCGTCGACCGAGTATGCCCGCCCCGGGGACGAAGGCCCGGGAGCCAGGTTCCACTTCTGTCCGCAATGCGGCTCCACGGTCTACTACGAACTGATTGCCCTGCCAGACCACCTGGGCATCCCGGTGGGCGCGTTCGCGTCCCCGGATTTCCCGGCGCCCACCATATCCATTTACGAAGAGCGCATGCACGGCTGGGTCGTGCCCCCGCCGGGCGCCGAGCATATTCGGTAAGGACCGGTCACGGGAGGGGCAAGTCCAGGCCGAACTTCCTGCCAAGGATGAAGGTGGCGAATCCCAGGCCCGTGAGCGACAGCGCGAAGACGGCGGCCAGCTTGCCGCCCGCCCGCAGCACCGCGCGCTTCTCCTTCGCCCTGTCCGTCTCCTTCTTCCCCTGATCGTAATGCCACTTGATGGCGAAGTACATGCCCGTGCCGAGCACGAGAACCTTGAACGTAACCAAGACTGCAGGGATCCATTCCATCATTTTGAGTATTTCCAGGCTATTACTTGAGATTATCTGTCGTGAGGCTTCCGGGGCATACTAACTCAAAGCAATTTCCATACATCGGGACAAAATGTCCCAGTTGAAAACCCTGCTGCCGCGATGGGCGGTGCACGGCCGGTAGCGGCGATTACTTCGTCTCGGGCAGGACGAATTGCGCGATGGCGAGGTAGTGCAGGGCGCTGCCGAGCAGCACGAAGATGTGCCAGATGCCGTGCGCGTGGCGCATGCGGGTGTCGATGATGTAGAAGATGATGCCGACCGTGTAGAACAGGCCGCCTGCCAGCACCACTGCAAAGCCGTCATTGCCCAGCGACTCGCGCAGCGGCAGCACCATCAGGACGGCAGACCAGCCCATTGTCAGATAAATCACCACAGACAGCCAGCGCTGGTCGCTTTGCCGCAGCTCCTGCACGATGCCGATGAACGCCAGCAGCCACACGGCGGCCAGCAAAGCCCAGCCGAGCCGGCTGTCCAGCGCGAGGCTGCAGAAAGGGGTGTAGGTTCCCGCGATCAGGACGTAGATCGCGCAGTGGTCGAACTTCTGCCACACAGCTTTGGCGCGCCCCATGCTGGCGTGATAGATGGTCGAGCACGCGTACAGCAGCACCAGGCTGAAACAATACACGCCGATGCTGAGCACGCTTTGCCACGGCCCGGAGTGCACCTGGCCCAGCAGATACACCGACCCGCCGGCAGCCAGCAGCACGCCGGCCAGATGTGTTACGGCATTAAACCTTTCGCCTGCCTGCGCAAACTTGACCATGGTGCTGCTCCTCGTTGAGCCGTAAGTCCATTCTAGCGGCGATTTAAGATCGGACTGTGACACAACGCACGGTGCGGCGCAGGCGCCGGAAAATCGTTACGACGGCTGCACCAGGTTGATCAGGTTGCCGCACGTGTCCTCGAACAGCACGCCGGTGATCGGCCCCATATTGGTGGGCTCGCCGCGGAAGACCACGCCCAGCGCTTTGAGGCGCGTGTATTCGGCCTCGATATTGTCGGTAAGGAAGGCGGTGGCCGGGATGCCGGCTTCGTAGAGCGCGCTCTGGTAGGCGTGCGCGGGCGGGAAGCCGATCGGCTCGAGCACCAGTTCCACGCCCTCCGCGCCTTCGGGGGAGGTGACGGTCAGCCAGCGGAAGTTGCCCATCGGGATGTCGTTCTTGACCGTGAACCCGAGGATGCCGGTGTAGAACGCCAGCGCTTTGGCCTGGTCCGCCACCATGATGCCGGCTAATCCAATTCTCATGCTTGTCTCCCCGATACAGTGCGTGTGGACCCGCTCTCCACTCTATCAGAAGACGGAAGCGGCAGTCAGACTTCGATAAAGCGCATCTTGAAGTTGCGGCCCTTGAAGCTGCCGAAGTCGGCGCCTTCGCGGCTGCCCTTGGCCAGGCGGTCGAACGCCTCGTAGGCCACGCGGCGGTCGATCGCCACGTAGGTCTGGAACTCGAACACGTTGATCTTGCCGACCTGCTCCTTGGCCAGGCCGGCGTCGCCGGTCAGCGCGCCCAGCACGTCGCCCGGACGCAGCTTGTCCTTCTTGCCGGCCAGGATGCACAGAGTCATGAACGGCGCCGGGTCGCCCTGTGCATATTCATCGTCCGGCAGTTCCTTCAGCGAGTGCCATTCCACCGCCGCGCCCTGGTATTCCTCGATCAGCTTGACCCACTTCTTCTCGTTCGGCGCGCACAGCGACAGCGCCAAGCCGCGCTCCTCGCCGCGGCCGGTGCGGCCGATGCGGTGGATGTGCACTTCGGTGTCCTTGGACACGTCCACGTTGATCACCGCTTCCAGGTTGGCGATGTCCAGGCCGCGCGCGGCCACGTCGGTGGCCACCAGCACGGTGGCGCTGCGGTTCGAGAACAGCACCAGGATCTCGTCGCGCTCGCGCTGCTCCAGTTCGCCGTACAGCGCCAGCGCCGTGAAGCCTTCGGCGCGCAGCGATTCCACCAGCTCGCGGCAGTGCACCTTGGTGTTGCAGAAAGCGATGGCCGAGGCCGGCTGGTAATGCTTGAGCAGCTTGCCCACGGCCTTGTCGCGGTCGTCAAAGCCCACTTCGTAGAAGCGCTGCTCGATCTTGCTGTTGTCGTGCTGCGCCTGCACCGTCACTTCCACCGGATCGGCCAGGAAGGCTTCGGTGGCCACGCGGATGTCGTCCGGGTAGGTGGCCGAGAACAGCAGCGTCTGGCGGCGCTTCGGGCAGGCCGAGACGATGCCGGCGATCTCGTCGTAGAAGCCCATGTCGGTCATGCGGTCCGCTTCGTCCAGCACCAGGGTGTTGACCATGCCCAGTTCCAGCGTCTGGCGGCTCAGGTGGTCGCGGATGCGGCCGGGCGTGCCGACCACGATGTGGGCGCCGTGCTCCAGCGAGGCGATCTGCGGGCGCATCGGCGAGCCGCCGGTCAGCACCAGGATCTTCACGTTGCCCACGCCGCGCGCCAGGCGGCGCAGTTCGTTGGCAACCTGGTCGGCCAGTTCGCGCGTCGGGCACAGCACCAGGCCCTGGGTGGCGAACCAGGCCGGGTTCAGCTTGCTCAGCATGCCGATGCCGAAGGCGGCGGTCTTGCCGCTGCCGGTCTTGGCCTGGGCGATCAGGTCGCGTCCTTCCAGCACCGACGGCAGGCTCTGGGCCTGGATGGCGGTCATGGTTTTATAGCCGAGGATGTCGAGATTGGCCAGGAAGGCGGGCGTCAGCGGCAGGCTGTGGAAGGAATCAGAACTCATGGTGGCGGACCCGGTAAAAAAGTGGGGAAGTGCGCACAGTCTAGCAGGCTACTGGGAGCCGGTGCCGGCCGTGCGCAGGCGGTGTCCGCTCACAGCGGACTTGCAGAGACTTAATTCGGACGCCAGACTGGCAGCCCGGTCACGTCCAGGCCTTCTTCGCGCTGCCAGACCGGCAGGCCGGTGGTATCGGTCGCCTCCAGCAGTTCGAGCTGTTCCTGTTTCAAGGCGGCACGACGCACGCGCGGTGGAGGCGGGCGCTTGGGCTCCGGCTCCATCGGCGCGGCCGGCGCGAAGCCAGGCAGGTCGAAGGTCGCGTTGTCTTTTTTGTCTCTCATCTCAAAAACAAAAGCCCGGCTGCAGCAGTCGGGCTCAAATATTTAAAGCGGCACGCAGTGTATCACAAAGCCATGCCGCCGTGGCGGGTATGTTGGTGTGGGAGAAAGTTAAAGAAAGTTAGCGGAAACTCAGCGCGCCGGTCAGGTCGCCCGGCGGCGTGGCGCCGCGCGCCGCGAACGCCTCGTTGCGCACCTTCAGGCCTTCCAGCAGCGGCAGGCCGTGCAATCGGGTCAGGAAGCGCATGATGGAGGTGGTGTCGTAGAAGGTGTGGTCGACCGCGCCCTTCTTGGCGTACGGCGACACCACGATGGCGGGAATGCGCGAGCCGGGACCCCAGCGGTCGCCTTTCGGCGGCGCCACGTGGTCCCACCAGCCGCCGTTCTCGTCGAAGGTGATCACCACCACCATGTCCTTCCACTGCGGCGATTTCTGCAGGTGGGCGATGACGTTGGTCACGTGCTGGTCGCCGGACTCGATGTCCGAGTAGCCCGCGTGCAGGTTCAGGTTGCCCTGCGGCTTGTAGAACGTCACCGCCGGCAGCTTGCCGGCCACCGCGTCGGCCAGGAATTTGTTGGACATGGGGCTGTCGCCCAGGCCGCCGTCGCGCAGGTGCTCGGCGCGCGCGGCGGTGCCGGGCGCGAACTGGGTGAAGTAGTTGAACGGCTGGTGGTGGTACTGGAAGTTGGGCTTGGGGCCGCCGCCATTGCTGTCCAGCGCCGCCTGCCAGGCGCCGCCGTACCAGGCCCAGCTCACGCCCTTGCGCGACAGCAGGTCGCCGATGGTGTCGTAGCTTTGCGGCGGCTGGTAGTAGGCTTCGTCCGGATTGGCCAGGTTCTGGTCGCCGCCGGGCACCGGCTTGATCCAGCTCGGCTGGTAGGGCGGCGCCATGGTGTTGACGATGTAGCCGTCCGGCGTGATGGAGCCGTCATTTACATACTTCGGCTTGCCGTCCAGCGCCGAGGCCGGGCTGTCCTCCGCAACGGCCAGGCGCGAGCCGGTGGGGCCGTCGGCCAGCACCACGATCTTTTTCTTGGCGGCGCTGTTGGCCGCGTCCTTGAACTCGGCGGGGCGGCCGCTGATCAGGAACTGGTGGTTCATATAGGAACCGCCGAAGGCCGCCATGAAGAAGTTGTCGCACAGCGTGTACTGGCGCGCCAGCTGGTGCAAGCCCATGTTCTTCGACGCTTCGCCGTAGTAGCCCATGACCATGCCCCCGGTGTTGCCCCAGGCGACGAAGCCGTCGTTCTTGCCGCCGTTGATCTGCATCTGGTTCTGGTAGAACAAGTGCCACAGGTCGCGCGTGATCACCGACTCGGGCAGCGGCTTGCCGTCCGTATTGGTCAGCTTGAAGGGCGCGTTCGGCAGGTCCTTGATCTGGTCTTCCTTGATCTCGTAGGTCTTGCCGCCTATGGTCTGCGACTGCGGCACCATGCCGCCCCAGATCTTGGGCAGCGCCGGCAGCACGGAGCCGTTGTAGTCTTTCTGCGCCTGCTCGGCGGACAGTGTGGTGGGCATGGGCGAGGCCAGGCCGGGGAAGTCGGCGAACAGGTTGTTGAAGCTGCGGTTTTCCAGGTAGATCACCACCACGTTCTTCACGTGCGCCTTGAGCTTGGCGTCCAGCGAGCCGGCGGCGGGCTTGTTGGCCGGCGTGGCGCTGGCGATGCCGGGCACCGTGGTGGCAAGGCCGGTGGCGGCGGCGGCCTGGAAGATGCGGCGGCGCGACAGGTTGGCGGGTTGGTTTTCGTTGTCGCTCACGCGCGGCTCCTCATGAAAGATTTTCAAGCGGCAAAGTTTATCATTGCCGCAAGAAAAAGCCGCTGATTCTTTAGCAATTCCGGCAGTCCACCAGCACGTCGATCATAAATGTGGTGCCGCCGGCGGCCGAGCTGTCCACGGCGGCGCTGCCGCCATGGCTTTCCGCCACCGCGCGCACGAAGGGTAGGCCGATGCCCCAGCCGGCCTTGCCGGCGCCGCTTTCGCGCCGCAGGTAGCCGAAGATGCGGCCGTGCTGCTCCGGCGGGATGGGCGCGCCGGTGTTGTGGACCGACAGCATGAGTCGGCCGCGCGTGTCGTCCACGTTGATCCGGATGGGCTTGCCGTCGCCGTATTTGAAGGCGTTCACCACCAGGTTTTCCAGCGCCCGGCACATGGAGTTGTGGCACCAGTAGCCCATCACGCTGCTGCCGCTCACTTCCACCGCGCCGGCGCGCAGGCTGTTGAATTCCTGCTGCACCGACAGCGCCAGCTCGCGCATGTCGAAGCGGGACAGCGACAGCGGCAGCTTTTCGGTGCGTTCGAAGGTGAGGGCATCGAGCAGTTCTTCCATCATCTGCTCCAGCCGCTTGGCGTTGGCGGCGATCTTGGCCGACATCGCCTGCGCCCCCGCCAGGTCGGACGACATGCCGATCAGGTGGGCCGCGTTGGCGATGACGGCCAGCGGCGAGCGCATGTCGTGCGACAAGCCCGCCGCCAGGCGCTGGCGCATGTCCTCGTGCATGGCGGTGAATTCGCGGATCGATTCGCGCGCTGCGCAGTCCACGGAATGTTCCACCGAGGCGCGCTCGTCGGCGTTCAGCTCGATGCCGTTTTCCTGCGCCACGCCCAGCACGGCACGCTTGAACAGCTGGTATTCGTGGACAATCTGGTCCGGCTTGAAGGTGGTCATGCGGGCGCGCTCGCCGCCGTGGACGGCTGCCGCATTGGTGTTGCTGGTGGCGTTGGCCCTGGGATAGCTGGGCGTGATGGCTTCGGCCAGGTTGTCGAAGAAGGCCGGCAGTGTGTTGATCAGCACGGGGCCGGCAACCTCGCGCGCCCCTTCCACGTGCTCGCGCACGTCGCGTTCCCAGCGGTCCAGTACCGCTTCGCGGATGGCGAGCAGTGCCCTGGATGTTGCCGACAAGCCGCGCGTATCGAGCTTTTGGTCCGTCGCCAGCGTCATCGCGATCTCCTTCGCTATGGAATAAGCGGATGGCGCTTATTTCCAACTTGCATGTTAGCGTGGGACTCAGCTCAGCGGCGCGAGATAGGAAACATCAGGGTTTGCGGGCGACCAGCCCCAGCAGCGCGGAGCGGCCGATGTGGCGGCTGCCCTCGTGCAGCTCGTCCTCGTAGTCTTGCAGGTCGAGGATGTCCAGCCCGGCAAACGCCTCGCGGATCAGTTCGGGCGTGTACAGATGCGCGGGTTCGCCCGGGCCGCCGGTCTTGTAGTCCAGCTGCTTGAGCGTGTAGCCCTGCAGGATCAGCAGGCCGCCCGGCTTCAGTGTCGCCACCATGCGCTCGAACAGCCGGGCGCGCAGCACCGGATCGGCGAACTGGATGAAGATGGCCACCACGCAGTCATAGGCCTCAGGCTGCCAGTCCCAGGCGTCGCAGTCGCATACGCGCACGTTGAGCTGCACGCCGTGCTGCTGCGCCAGCGCCGCGGCCTTGGCCATGCCCACGGCCGACAGGTCGAACGCATCCACCTGCAAGCCCTGGCGCGCGAGCCAGACCCCGTTGCGGCCCTCGCCGTCGGCGATGGCCAGCGCGCGCTGGCCGGGCTTCAGCAGGGCGGCCTGGCGCGCCAGCCAGGCGTTCGGGGCGGTGCCGAACAGGAAGTCCTGGCCGCTGTAGCGTTCGTCCCAGACGGTGGCGGATTCGGGAAAGCGGCCCATGTCAGGCTCCTGCGCGGCGGCGCGCGCGGGCGCGCTCCAGCACCTCGAAGATCGCCATGCCGGCCAGCATGGCCGCCGCGAAGATCAAGGGCTTGCTGCCGCCGCTGGCCAGCGACGCCAGCGCGGGGCCGGGGCAATAGCCGGCCAGGCCCCAGCCCACGCCGAAGGCCAGGCTGCCCAGCACCAGCCGGCGGTCGATCAGGCCGGCGGCGGGCAGGCGCATCGGTGCGCCCAGCAACGAGCTGGTGCGTTTGCCGGCAACGCGGAACGCCACCAGCGCCACGCCGATGGCGCCGCCCATGACGAAAGCCAGCGACGGGTCCCAGTGTCCGGCCAGGTCCAGGAAGCCGGTCACCTTGGCCGGGTTGGTCATGCCCGACAGGATGAGGCCGAGGCCGAACAGCAGGCCGGTGATCAATGCCATCAAGATCTGCATGTCAGTTCCTTATGCGGCCAGGTGCGCGGCCAGGTGGCGCACGACGTACACGGTGACGAAGCCGGCCGCCATGAACGCGGCAGTGGCCGCCAGCGAGCGCGGCGACAGGCGCGAGATGCCGCACACGCCGTGTCCGCTGGTGCAGCCGGAGCCGTAGCGCGTGCCCACGCCCACCAGCAGGCCGGCCGCGACCAGCGCGGCGGTGCCGGCGTCGCTCTGCACCTCGGGCAACGGATGCAGCAGCGCGTAGACCAGCGGCGCGCCCACCAGGCCGGCCAGGAAGGCCAGCCGCCACGTGGTATCGCCCTTGGGCCAGGGCAGCAGTCCGCCCAGTATGCCGCTGATGCCGGCGATGCGGCCATTGAACAGCACCAGCAGTGCCGCCGCCAAGCCGATCAGCGCGCCGCCCGCCAGGCTGGCCCACGGCGTGAAATGCGCCCAGTCGATGTCCATCATGCTTCTCCCGTATTCGGCCTGCAATGAGAAAAAGCCGCTGATTTCTTGCGAAATCAGCGGCTTTTTGAATCTGGTTGCGGGGACAGGATTTGAACCTGTGACCTTCGGGTTATGAGCCCGACGAGCTGCCAGACTGCTCCACCCCGCGTCTGAGGCCCGAATTATATACAAGCCTGTTTCATTCCGCAAGGGCAGATTTTACACGGCCCTATGCGGCGGCCAAACGCCACAGCGAGGTTACCTCGGCCGCGCGCGCCGCGTGCAGCGGGTCCGTTGCGTCGGCGGCGCGCGGGTGGGTGGGGCGCACGTCGTGGCGGTCCAGCACTGTCAGGCCGGCCGCGGCGATCCACTCCATCAGCTGCTCGCGCGGACGCAGGCCCAGGTGCTCGGCCAGATCGGACAGGATCAGCCAGCCTTCACCGCCCGGCGCCAGGTGCTCTTTGAGGCCGCCGAGGAAACCGCGCAGCATGGCGCTGTCCGGGTCGTACACGGCGTGCTCGATCGGCGAGCTGGGGCGGGCGGGCAGCCACGGCGGGTTGCACACCACCAGCGGCGCGCGGCCTTCCGGGAACAGGTTGGCGTTCACCAGTTCCACTTGCTCGGCCAGGCCCAGCTGCTGCAGGTTGTCGCGCGCGCAGCGCAGCGCGCGCGGGTCCTGGTCGGTGGCCACCACGCGCTCCACGCCGCGCCGCGCCAGCACGGCCGACAGCACGCCGGTGCCGACGCCGATGTCGAACGCCAGCCTGGCGTTCTTCGGCAGCGGCGCTTCGTTCACCAGCGCCACGTATTCGCCGCGCACCGGCGAGAACACGCCGTAATGCGGATGGATGCGCTCGCCCAGCGCGGGAATCTCCACGCCGTTGCGGCGCCACTCGTGCGCGCCGATCACGCCCAGCAGTTCGCGCAGCGACATGGCGAACGCTTCCTCGCCGCGGCCGTAGGCTTCGTTGCAAGCCAGTTTCACGTCCGGCGCGCGGCGCAGCGGGATGCTGTAGTCGGCTTCGAAGGGGATCAGCAGCATGGCCAGCGTGCGGCCGCGCTGCGACTGCGCCTGGCGGTGCAGGTGGAAGGCTTCGGTGGTCGTAGCCGGCACCTTGGGCGCCTTGGCTTTCTTGCCCTTGCTGCCCTTGTGGTCGGCACGGCGGGCCAGCGCCTGCAGCAGCTGGCGCGCGTTCTGGAAGTCGCCGCGCCACAGCAGGGCCGTGCCTTCGCACGCCAGGCGGTAGGCGGTGTCGGCGTTGGTGGTGTCGTCTGCCTGCACGATGCGCTTGGGCGGCGCCATGCCGCTCTCCGAGCGCCAGCGGGCCGAGCGGTCCTCGCCGTTTTCGGTCCAGTGGATGTATTGTGCTTCGGGAGTGGCTGTGGTCATGGAATCTTCAATCTGTAGGTAAACGGCAGAACCGCCGCGTGCGGGCGGCGGTTCTGTATAGGGACTCTATTATACGCGGGGCGCGCCGGGCGGCCCGGCCAGCCCGTATGGCCCGTGTCGCCCGTGCCCAGGCGCGGCGTTTCAGGCGGCCGGCTGCGGATCGGCTGGGGCGGGCGCGGCCGGAGCCGGTTCGGCGGGGGCCGGAGCCGGCGCGGGGGCAGGCGCCGGGGCCGGCGGATTGGCCGCCGCCAGCGCGGCTGCCGCCTCCGGCACGCTGCCCGGCATTTTGGCCAGGGTCGGTACCGGGGTTTCCTGCGTGCCGTATGCATGGGCCACGGCCTTGGACTTGCCATTGCCATTGCCGTTGTGCTGGCCGTAGTTGTCCAGCTGGTCGGTGCTGTTGACCAGGTTGAGCAGGCGCAGCGACAGCGTGCCCAGTTTTTGCTGCTGGCCGGACTGGTCGTCCTGCACCACGTCGGTCTTGAGCGGCTTGTCGAACAGGCGGAACAGGTCCTGCAGGCTGCCAGGGAATTTAATGTCCGGGAATTCAACGGCCGGCAGCGGGTCCGCTGCCGAGCGCGGCGGCTTGCCGGCGCCGGCATTGGCGGCATTGGCGCCGCCGGTGGTCTGGCTGGCGGCCGCTTCCAGCGCATAGTCGTACTGCACTTCCACTTCGAAATCGAAACTGCGGCCGTCTGCCGTGGTAATCGTGCCTTTACCCAGGAAATGCGAGCTTTCCGTCAGGCTGAACGCTGCCGCATTGGTGGTGCCGTTCGCGCCCTGGCTTTGCTGCACGCCGGCGGCGAAGGTGGACGACGACTCCAGGCTGACCGAGTCGAACGACACGGTGGCGCCCTTGGCCGAATCGCCGAACAGCTGCTGCGCGAAGCTGCCGAGCAGGTTTTGCGCCAGGTCCACGGTGGAATGGCCCAGCGACTCGACGCGCTGCTGCAGGTCCACCCCGTTCTTGGACAGCGAAACGAGATCGTTCTGCGCTTTCTCCATCAGAGAGGACTTGCCGACGCGCGCGTTCTTGCTATCTGTTTGCTGATTGGCAACAGGCAGGCTGGCGGGTTGGTACTGGCGTGAGCTCAGAGGGGAAAGTGTGGACATTGCGGCACCTATTAACGGGTTTCCTATTTTATCGGCAGGAACTCCGAAATCTTTAGTGCCGGCTTCGTATCAATTTATTAATGGTGGTGCGACCAGCTGCCGTCCGGCGACGCCAGGTAGGACTGCACGGCGTCTTTCTGGCCGGTGGCGTGGCGCTTCACTTCGCCGCACTGGCAGATGCCCTGGTAGGGCTGGATATGGGAGCAGGCCGAGACTTTCTGCAGGAAAACCTGGACCGATTTGTTGCATTTTACGCATTTGAACGTCAGCGTGCGTGGGGCTTTCAGCATGGTATGGCTCGCGGCAAAAAGGGAAGATTTTAGCATCAAGCGTAGACGTCGACGGTCGGCCTGGCGGCTGCGGCGGGCGAATATGCCTGCTCCAGCTCGCTGCGCGCCTGCTGCTCCAGCTGCTGGGCGCGCGCGGCCACGGCGCGGTCCTGGCCGGACGGCTCGGCCGGCGCCAGTGCGGCGGCCTGGATGGTACGGGCGCGGGCGATGGTTTCCTGCGGCGTGGCGCCGGGTGAGGTGTCGATATTGACTTCGCCGCCCACCGCATAGCTCACGCCGTTCGGGCCGCGCTGGTAGGTGTAGCTGGGTCCGGAGGTGGCCAGGCCGCCGGAAGCGGACAGATGGGCCAGCTCGTGCTGGCGCACTTCGGTGTCGCGCTGCTTGAGTTTTTCGATCTGCGCCAGCTGCTCGGGCGTGAGCTGCACCCTGGCCTGCGCGCTGGGGGGCGCGGCCGTAGCGGGGGGCGGGGAGAGGGCGCTGATGCTCATCGTCATTCCATGTTAGCAAAAAGCGTAACAAAGTGTTGTATTCGGGGCCGCACGGTCAACTGAAAATTCCGGGCCGCGTTGAACAAGTATCCGAACGTTGCTTAAAGAGGCTAGCCGTGGATCAGAAGAAACAACCGACCAAGGAAGCAGTCCGCCTGTGGCTGCAGACCAAGCTGGTGGAACGCCGCCCGCCGCCCGACCCGCAGCAGATCCGGCGCGAGCTGGGCTGGGATCTGGTGGTGAAAGTGGAGCGGCGCGAGTTGCCGGTGCGCTAGGAAGCTAGTACTGATACCACGCTCTTGCCGCCCGCCGACGGTTGCACCAGGATGCGGGTGGAGATTCTTTCCGTCATTTCCTGTACGTGGGAGATGACGCCGACTTTGCGGCCCATCGCTTGCAGGCCGTCCAGCGCGTCCATCGCGACGCGCAGCGTTTCAGCGTCCAGGCTGCCGAAGCCTTCGTCGATGAACAGCGATTCCACCCGCACGCGGTTGGATGACAGCGACGCCAGTCCCAGCGCGAGCGCCAGCGAAACGAGGAAGGACTCGCCGCCGGACAGCGAGTGCACCGAGCGCATTTCGCCGCCCATGTCCTGGTCGCGCACCAGCAGGCCCAGCGACGGGCCGTTGTGGTGGTTGATGCGTTCCAGCTGGTAGCGGCGCGCCAGGTGGCTCAAGTGGGCGTTGGCGTAGCCCAGCAGTACGTCCAGTGTGAATTGCTGGGCGTAGTTGCGGAATTTTTTGCCGTCAGCCGAGCCGATCAGTTCATTCAGGCGCGCCCAGCGCTGTTCAATGGCTTCCTGTTGTTCGATTTCCGCCAGCATGGCGTGCGCGCGCTGGCGCTTGTCATTGTCCTGCGCGATGCCGAGGCGGTGCGCGGCGGCCGCGTCGTGCGCTTGCTTGCGCTCGGCGGACAGGGCGTCCAGGGCTTGCGCCAGCGTGTCCATGGTGTGGGCGCTGTTGGCCGGGGCGCTGTCCGCGTGCCGCCGGCGCTGGAGCTGGCGCTCCTTGAGCACGGTGGCGGCGGTGGCGGCGGCGTGGTCGAGCGCCTGCAGCGCTTCGCGTTCTATGCGGATGGCGTCGGCGGGGCAGGCCAGCAGGGCCAGCAGCTCCGCCAGCGTGACGGCCGGCGGCAGCGGCTCGGCCTCCAGGTCCGGCACGGCGGCGCCGGCAAACAGGTCGCCGCCAGCGCTTCCGGCGCCGGCTTGCGCGGCCTGGTCGCGGTTGAAGGCGTCCAGCCAGTCCGACAGGCGCGTGGCGGCGGTTTCGGCGGCGGCGTGCAGCGCGTCGAGGCGGCTGGCCGATTGCGCGATGGCCTCCTCGGCGCGCACGCGCTGCTGGGCGGCATGCTGGCTGGCTTGCTGCTGGGCCGCGTGGCGCGCGCGGGCGGCGGCGATGGCGGCTTGCAGCTGGGCTTCCACGTCACGCACTTCCTTGCCGCCCCAGAGCGCCATGCGCTGCTCCTGCATGGCGTGCAGGGCGGCGTCGGCGGTGCCGAAGGCGGCGCGGGCGGTGTCGGCGTCGTGGCCGGTCTTGGCCTGGGCGGCGGCCAGCGCGTGCAGTTCTGCGTCCAGCGCGGCGAAGGCATGGGCGCGCTCGTCAAGCTGGGTGCGGTGGGTTTGCCACTGTTTGGCTTCGGCGCGGCGCGCTTCGTGGAAGCGTGCGGGACCGGCTTTCCACTCGTCTTTCCAGCCTTCGTTGGGCAGGTCGATGCTGCTGAAGGCGGAGTCCAGTTCGTCCAGCAATCCGCTCAGCTGGAGCGCGACTTCGATGCGCTTGTCTTCCAGCGCCTGGTATTCGGCATTCGATTGCGCCAGCGCGGCTTGCGCGGCGGCCGCCGTGGCGTGCAGGCGCGCGTGCTCGGCCGATGCGGTGTCGCAGGCTTGCTGCGCCTGGTCGCGCGCGGCGCCGGCGCGGCGCAGGGCCAGCTCCTGCTGGTCGATCAGCTGCAGGGCTTCGCGCGCGGACGCCAGTTCGGCGGCGAACCAAGTGGCATGCATTGCATCCGTGGCATGCGTGGCATGCGCGGCGGCGGCTTCCGGCGCGAGCGGGTGGGCGTCCCAGGCGGCGGTGGCGCGGGCCAGGGCGTCGGCGAGCGCGTGCTGTTCGGTGGCCAGCACCGCCAGCCGCTCGACGCTGTTTTGCGCCGTGGTGCGCTGGAAGGTCTGCTGCTCGATGTTCTTCTGCAGCTGCTCGCGGCAATGCGTCACCTCGGCCTGCAGGCTGGCGTGCATGGCGGCGAGCGCGCCGTTGTCGTGCCGGTAGGGATGCTCCTCGGCGCCGCACACCGGGCAGGGTGTGTGGTCCTGCAGTGTGGCGCGCAGCTTCTCGACGCTTTCCGCGCACGCCGCCTCGGCCAGCTTGAGCGAGCGCTCGGCCTGGCCGAAGGTGGCCATCAGCACGGCGTAGTGCTGCTGCGCGTCCGCCAGGTTCTTCTCGGCCGCCTCCTTGCTGCGCTGCTGCTGCGCCGCCTCGCCGTCCAGCTGGGCCTTGCGCTGCCGGCGCGCGTCCAGCTCCGACCACGCCTTCTCGCCGGTGACAAGCAAGTCGCGCCGCTGTTCGAGCGTGCGGCGGCGCGCATGCATGGCGTCCGCGTCGAACGACGCCAGCGCGGCGATGGCTTGCTGGCGCTGCGCTTCCAATGCCTGCAGGCGCTCGCTGGCGCCGGCCAGGCTGGCCGTGGCGCGGGCTTCCTCGTCGCGGTGGTGGGCGGCCTGCCGCTGCACCGCCGCCAGCGCGTAGCTGTGCTTCTCGGCTTGCGAGGCGGCTTGTCCGGCCTGCACGAACAGCACGTCCCACTTCTGCCACGACTCGGCCAGCGCCTGCCATTGCTGGTGGTGCGCCAGCCACGCGGCGCCATGATCCTGCGCCGCGCTCAACTGGCGGTGCTCGACCTGCTTGTTCTGCAGCGCGCTGCGGGCCGCCTTGTCGGCCTGGCTGGCCGTTTCCAGCGCGGCGCTGGCCTGCCTGTGCGCGGGCAGCATGGCTTCGATGCGCGCGTCCAGCGCCTTGGCCTGGTCCAGCTGCGGCCCCGCATTGCGCTGCGCCGCCTCCGCATCGGCCACGGCCGCCTCGGACTGCTGCAGCGCGGCGGCAGACTGCGCCTGCGCTTGCAGCGCCTGTTCCGATTCCAGCTTGCGCGCCGCCAGCGCGGCTTGCGCAGCCTGTATTTCGTCTTCAATGCGCGTCACGTCCGCCGCCAGCGGACGCGCGGCCTGCACGGCGTCCAGTTGCGCCAGCACGGCGCGGCGCGGCGCGGCCGCTTCCGACTCGGCCACGCGCTCCTGCAAGGCATGCTGCGCCTGCAGCTCGCTTTGCTCCAGCCTTTGCGCCTGCTGATGCCAGCGCAGTTCCTGTTCCAGCACGGCCTTTTGCGCATCCAGTCCCGCCACCACGGCGTCGGCTTCCGTGCTGAGTGCCTCCAGCGCGGCGCGCTCCTCCCCGCTGAGCGGCTTCTGGTCCGCCAGGCGTCCGGTCAGGCGCTGCAAAGCCGCCAGTTCCAGCTTGGCGCGCTCGAAAGCGCGCATCGAGATCTCGCTGTAGACCGTACTGCCGGTCAGCGTCTCGAGCAGCTCGCCGCGCTCGTTGTCGTCCGCTTTGAGGAAGGTGGCGAACTCGTTTTGCGCCAGCAGCACGGCGCGTGTGAACTGCTCGAACGACAGGCCGATGCGCTTTTCGATTTCGGCCTTCACCTCAGTCTTGGTGCCGCCCACGGGCAGCAGCGCGGGAAGCTGCTGCAAGCCCATGGCGGTTGGCTGCAGCGCGCCTTCGGCCTTGTTGCGCGAGCGGCGCACGCTCCAGCGCGCGCGGTAGCGCTGGTTGTCGCTGCCGACGAAATCGACCTCCGCATAGCCTTCGGCCGCGCCCCGGCGCAGCAGGTTGCGGGTGTCCTGCGTGGTGACGGTTTCGGTGCCCACGTCGGGCAGCATGCTGCGGCCGAGCGCCTTGAGCAGGCGCGGGGTGGCGTCGTACAGCGCCAGGCACAGTGCATCGAGCAGGGTGCTTTTGCCGGCGCCGGTGGGGCCGCTGATGGCGAACAGGCCGGTGGAGGCCAGCGGCTCCTGTTCGAAGTCCACACTGAATTCTCCGGCCAGCGAGGCCAGGTTTTTACCGCCGATTCTCAGGATACGCATAGGTGTTCTTTGTTCAGGCGCCGGGCAGCATCAGCTCGGCGAAGGCGCTCAGTTGCTCGGCCGGGGCTTCGTTGCCGAAGCGCTGCCGGTACAGGCGCTTGAAGATGTCGTCCGGCTGCAGCTTGCCCAGCTGGTCCAGCGTCAGCTGCGCGTCATCCAGCGATGGGGCGCGGCTGGGCGTGGAAGTTTCGATTTTCGCCAGGCGCACCGGCTTGCCTTCCAGCGCCGCTTCCACGCGGGCGCGCATGCCGGGCTGCGGGGCGTCCAGCAGCACGCGCACTTCGAGGAAGGGATGGGCGTCCGGCGCCAGCTCGCTGTCGGCGGGCAGGGCGGCCAGTTCTTCCAGCACCTGCTCCAGCGGGGCTGGCTTTGCGGGCACGCGCATCAGCTCCACCGCGCGCGGCACGGGAATGGAACTGACCTCGGCGTCCGCGCCGTTTTCGATGTCGATGCGCAGGATCTGGTGGCGGTAGCCGACTTCGGCGAACGACAGCGGAATCGGGCTGCCGCAGTAGCGGATGCGCTCCTGCTTGCCGACCGATTGCGCCAGGTGCAAGTGGCCCAGCGCGGCGTAGGCGATGGACGGGGCGAATATCCCGGCGGGCAGCATTTCGGTGCCGCCGATGACGATGCGGCGCTCGGAGTCGTTCGACATCTGGCCGTCCACCATGTGGCAGTGGCCCATGGCGACGATGGCCTGGCCGGGCTGGCGGCGCGCCTGCGCCACGGCGAAGGCTTGCTGGTAGAGCAGGGCGATGCCGGCCAGGTAAGGATCGGCGGCGGCGGGCGAGGCGGCCGCGCCGTCTGCTGCGGGCGGCGCGGCCGGTTGGCCACTGTCCGGGGCGGGCGCGGCCTCGGGGCGCGGCACGTCGCCGGGGCGCAGGAAGGGGATGGCCAGGCACCACGCTTCCACGGCGCCGCTCTTGCCGGTCAGCGGCAGCACCAGGCGTTCCACGTCGATCCGGCCGTCGGCGCCGCGCGGCACGTTGCCGATCACCTGCGTGCCATGCGCTTCGAGCAGCGGGCCGGGGGCCTCCAGGCGGCCCGGCGAGTCGTGGTTGCCGGCGATGACGATCAGGTCCAGCCGCGGCGCGCGCGCCCTGGCCTGCTGCAGGAAGCGGTACAGCTGGCGCTGCGAGGCGGACGAGGGATTGGCGTTGTCGAACACGTCGCCGGCGATCAGCAGGGCGTCGGCCTGCTCGGCCACGATGGTGTCCAGCAGCCAGTCAAGAAAGCACTGGTGCTCGTAGTTGCGCTCGAAATTGTGGAGTGACTGGCCCAGGTGCCAGTCGGAGGTGTGCAGCAGACGCATGGATTGCCAGGGCGAAGCGGGAAAAGCGCTCAATATAGCCTAAGTTGGCCCGGCAGGCGTTGACGAATATCCAAGCACACGATCAAGCGGCGTTCGAGGCGGGCTGCGGCTCGGGTAGCGGGGCGCCGGCGCGGTAGGTGTTGCGGCCGGCCTGTTTGGCCTGGTACAGCAGCATGTCGGCCCGGTTCAACAGCTCGGCCGGGGTGACGTCCTCGCCCCGGTAGAAGGTCAGGCCGATGCTGGTGGAGACCGATACGGTGGCCGCGTCCAGCTCGAACGGCGCCTGCATGGTGGTGACGATCTTGGCCGCCAGGTTCTCCGCGTCCTCGGCGCGCGGCAGGCGTTCGACGATGATGGTGAATTCGTCCCCGCCCAGGCGGGCGATGATGTCGCTGGCGCGCATGGCGTGCGTCAGGCGCGCCGAGAACACCTTCAGCAGCGAGTCGCCCACGCTGTGGCCATAGGTGTCGTTGACCGGCTTGAAGCGGTCGATGTCCATGTACATGACGGCCATCAGGGTGCCGTTGTCGCGGCTGGCGGCCATGGCGTTGTTCAGCTCCTGCAGGAAGCCGGCGCGGTTGGTCAGGCCGGTCAGGGCGTCCACCTGCGACAGTTTGAGCAGGCGCTGTTTTTCGCGCTTTTGCGCCGTGATGTCCTGCCGCATCACATGGAAGCCCACCACGCTGTAGCCGTCCTCGTCGAACTGCGGAATGTAGATCACCTCGAAGCTGCGCACCAGGCCATGGCTTTCGTCGTCCTCCTCGAAGGACAGGGTTTCGCCGGCCAGCGCGCGCTGGATGTAGGGCTGCAGGTACTGGTAGCGCGCCTCGCCCACGGTGTCGCGTATGGTCTTGCCCATCACTTCGATGCCGCTCTGGCTGAATTCCCGCTCGTAGGCCAGGTTGTTGAAGCGGTACACCTCTTCCTCGTCCACGTAGGCGATCATGGCCGGCAGCGTGTCGGCGATGGTGCGCAGGCGCGCCTCGCTCTCGCGCAGCGCCATGACCGACTTGCGCATCAGCGTGATGTCGTCCAGCGTGCCGACAAAGCCGTCGATGCGGCCGTCGATGATGATGGGAGCCACCTTCATCGAGGTCCACACCACGGTGCCGTCCGGGTGCACGCAGCGCAGCGTGTCCTGGAAGGGCTGCAGCGTCTCGCGCAGGTGCTTGAGGGCCGCCCTGAGCACGTCGCGGTCGGTCGGATGCACGCCGGCCATCCAGGCGTCGCCCAGCGCCTGCTCGCGCGTCAGGCCGGTGATGGCCTCGAAGGTGCGGTTGACGTAGGTGCAATGGCCGTTGGCGTCGGCGCGGATCAGGCCCAGCGGCGAGGCGTCGTTGACGGCCGCCAGCTCCGCCTGGTTCTGCCGCATTTTCAGCTCGTCGCGCTTGCGCGAAGTGATGTTGCGCGTGGTGACGGTGACGCCGTCGTCGATGGCCACGATCTGGTGCCGCAGCCAGCGCGGCTCGCCGGGCAGGTTGCGCGTTTCGAATTCCTCTTCCAGCGGCTGGCCGGTTTCCAGCACCATGCGGTACTTGTCGATAAAGCCTTCCTTGCGCCAGTTCGGCACCAGTTCGCCGATGCGCTGGCCCAGCAGCGTGTCGCGCGGCAGTTCCAGCATGCGCGCGCCGCGCTCGTTCATGTCCACCAGCGTGAAGTCCATGATGTCGCCGCGCGCATGCGAGCGGCAGGCCTTGAGCAGGAACACCGCATCCAGGCTGGCGTCGGCCGCCGCGCGCAGCTTCTGCTGCGCCTCGTTGGCCGCATGCATGCTGCGGCGCAGGCGCTCGCTTTGCTGCATCAGCAGCGCGGCAAAGCCGACCACCAGCAAGGTGGCCACGCTGGCCAGCGCGAAATACAGGCTGCGTTGCCGCTCGAAGCGCGCCATCGCCGAGGTGACGGTATTGCCCACCACCGCCGTCAGCGAGTAGCGCGGCAGGTCGCGGTAGCTGTAGATGCGCTCCACGCCGTCCAGCGGCTCCCGCAGTATCAGTTCGTCGGCGCTGCCGTAGGCGTCGGTGGTGGTGGTGGTGAAGTCGATCTTGTCGCTAATGTAAAGATGTTCCTCGATGCGGCCGATGGCCAGCCCGGAGTCGCGGCTCACCAGCATCACCAGCCCGTTTTCCTCCACGTGCAGGCGGTCGTAGTCCTCGACGAAATAGGCCGGGTCCACCATCAGCATCACCACGCCGGCGAACCGGCCCTGGCTGTCGTTCAGGCGGCGCGCGATCTGGATCTGCCATTTTTTGGTCACCGGCTCCACCATGGGGTTGGACGCCAGCGCCGCGTCGTCCTGCGCCAGCGTCAGCATCCTGAACACGGAGTCGCTGGCGATGGACTGGTTGAAGAAGCCGTTGCGGCTTTCCAGCAGCGTGCCGTCCGGCAGGTACAGCGCAATCGGCAGCTCCAGGCGGGACGGCATCAGCGAATCGAGCAGGCCGCCGCGGCGGGTAAACTCCGGCAGGCGCAGCGCGCCGTCGGTTTCTTCGTATTTGAGCTTGAACAGCTGGGTGGCGTGCTCGGTCTGGCGCAGCAGGTGGCTGGTGTGTTCGGCCAGCGTGCGGGCCAGGGTCTGGCTGTGCAGCACGGCCTCGTGGCGGGCGCTATGGTATTCCTGGTTGACCTGGTAAGCCACGGCCCCCCACATGGATATCAGCAAGCCGAGGGCGAAAGCGGGCAACAGTATCACCCGGTACAGTTTGTGCAGCAGGCGCCGGACTGGGTTGTCTGATCTTGTCAATTGGTCGCCTTGGGGCCTATTAGGATAACGCAGTCTCCGTCATGGGTATTCTGCACGCAAAACAGGCGCTTGGGGCCGCGCCCAAATCAAAAAAATCCGGCGCGCCGGGAAAAGTGATAAAACTTCAATCATTCGTAGACAGCACGTGTAACAAAGCGCGCTTTCTTCTTTAGAATAGCGGGCTGGGTTTAACTATGGAAGGACCACGTTTTTGACCGAATTGACATTCAGCCTGGCGGCCGCGCGCGCGCTGCACCTGGCGGCCCAGGGGCTGTTGCAGCCGCGCCGCAGGAAAGCGCAGAAAGCCGACCTGCTGGAGGCGATCCGGCAAATGGGCGTGCTGCAGATCGACACCATCCACGTGGTGGCGCGCAGCCCCTTCCTGGTGTTGTGGAGCCGCCTCGGCGACTACCCGCAAGCGTGGCTGGAAGAGCTGCTGGCCGAGGGCGCGCTGTTCGAGTACTGGGCGCACGAGGCCTGCTTCGTGCCGGTGGAGGACTACGGCCTGTACCGCCACCGCATGATCGATCCCGGCTCCATGGGCTGGAAGTACTCCGTCACCTGGATGGCCGAGCGCCGCGCCGAAGTGGACGCGCTGCTGGCCCACATCCGCGAGCACGGGCCGGTGCGCTCGTCCGACTTTGAACGCACCGACGGCAAGGCTGGCGGCTGGTGGGAATGGAAGCCGGAGAAGCGCTCGCTGGAAGTGCTGTTCACGGCCGGCCAGCTGATGATCGCGCGGCGCCACAACTTCCAGCGCGTGTACGACCTGGCCGAGCGCGTGCTGGAGCGGGCGCTGCCCGGCTGGGACGACAGCCGCATGCCATCCATGGACGAAACGCGCCGCACGTTCGTGCTGAAAACCGTGAAGGCGCTG
Source organism: Pseudoduganella sp. UC29_71 (assembly GCF_042693265.1). Classification (NCBI taxonomy): domain Bacteria; kingdom Pseudomonadati; phylum Pseudomonadota; class Betaproteobacteria; order Burkholderiales; family Oxalobacteraceae; genus Pseudoduganella; species Pseudoduganella sp. UC29_71. The sequence continues at coordinate 1,382,430 of NZ_CP170549.1, forward strand.
GGCCTGGCCAAGGCGTCCTGGATAGCCGACTATTTCCGCACCCGTCCGCCGCGCTTCGACCCCGAAACCCTGGTGGCCGAAGGCGCGCTGCTGCGCGCGCGCGTGCAGGGCTGGGACGAGCCGGTCTACGTCCACCCGGACCACGCGGCGCTGGCCGCCAGCGCCGCCGCCGGGACGCTCTCGGCGACCGCGACGGCCATCCTGTCGCCGTTCGACCCGGTGGTGTGGGACCGCCGCCGCGCGCTCGAGCTGTTCGATTTCGACTACCGGCTCGAGTGCTACACCCCGGCCGAGAAGCGCCGCTACGGCTACTTCACGCTGCCCATCCTGCGCCGCGGCGCGCTGGTGGGGCGGGTGGACGCCAAGGCGCACCGGCGCGGCGGCATATTCGAGTTGAAGGCGCTGGCGCTGGAGCCGGGCTTGCGCGTGAGCGAACGCTTTGTACGCGACGTGGCCGCCGCCATCCAGCGCTGCGCCAACTGGCATGGCTGCCCGCAAGTGCGGGCCGGCGCCAGCGAGCCGCCGGAGTTTGGCGCCATGCTGCAGGCTGCGTTGAATCCGCCGGACATGGAGGCTGCGTGATGCTGCCCGCCGCCCCCGCCAGCCTGGTCGGCGCAGACGGCCATCCACTATTCGGACGCTTCGCCGGGCAAGCCGCAGGCTTCGACTGGAGCGCGCTGGCCGGGGCGCACGCGCGCAGCTTCCTGTGGCGGCGCTTCCACCACAAGCGCTGGCACTACGTGGCGCTGGCCACCGAGCAGGTGTTCTGCGCCGTGGCCATCGTGGACCTGGGCTGGATCAGCACCTGCTTCGCCTACGCCTTCGACCGCGACGACGGCGACATGCTGGCCAACTTCTCGCAGGACGGCCTGCCCGTCACGTCGGCCCGGCTGGCGGCGCACGCCGGCGGCCGCAGCACCTTCAAGGTGAAGAACACCTACATCAATATCGAAGCGCTGGCCGAAGGCCGCTACAAGCTGGAGCTGGATTGTCCCTACCTGGCGATCGATGCCGAATTCGGGCCAGGCAACGCGCCGCTGCTGCTGGCCAGCGGCCCGGTCAAGGACGGTTCGGTGCACGCCACGCAGAAATCGTCCGGCATGCCGCTGACGGGACAGGTGAAACTGTGGCGCGGGGAATACGATCTGGCCGGCGGCGTGGCCAGTTTCGACTATTCCAACGGCCTGCTGGCGCGGAATACCGCGTGGCGCTGGGCCTCGGGGCATAATCTGGAACTGGGATTCAACCTGCAGGCCGGCTATTTCGGCGGCCACGAGAACGCGCTGTGGCTGGACGGCCAGGTGCATGCGCTGGGACCGGCCCATTTCATCTACGACCAGGCCGACCCGCTCTCGCGCTGGCACATCTTCACCGAGGACGACCTGCTGGAGCTGTTCTTCACGCCGGAGGGGGCGCGCCGCCAGAACAAGAACCTGGTGGTGGCGGCCAGCCGCTACCTGCAGCCGATAGGCACTTTCAGCGGCTGGGTGCGCAGCAGCGCGGACCAGCCCAAACGCATGGTCACGCAGCTGGTGGGCGTGACCGAAGACCATACATCGCGCTGGTAGCGGGCGCCGAAAGGGCGGACCATGAGCATCAGGAACTTCAACAGCCTGTTCGACCCCGGCTCGGTGGCGGTGATCGGCGCGTCGCTGCGGCCGGGCAGCCTGGGCACCATCGTGCTGGCCAATATGGCCGAAGGTGGTTATGCGGGCGCGCTGTGGCCGGTCAATCCCAAGTACGACGAGCTGCTGGGCGTGCGCTGCTACGGCAAGGTATCGTCCTTGCCGCAGGCGCCGGACCTGGCCATCATTTGCACGCCGCCGGCCACGGTGCCGGGGCTGATCGCGGAACTGGGCGCACGCGGCACGCGCGCCGTCGTGGTGCTGACCAAGGGCCTGGACGAGGCGCGCGCCAGCGGCGGCAAGAGCGTGCGCCAGGCCATGCTGGATGCGGCCCGGCCGCACCTGCTGCGCATCCTGGGGCCGGGCGGCGTGGGCCTGCTGGCGCCGCACAGCGGCTTGAACGCGAGCCTGGCCGAAGGCGGCGCCAAGGCCGGCCGGATCGCTTTCGTGTCCCAATCGGACGCGCTGATGGCGGCGGTGCTGGACTGGGCGCGGCTGCACGGCATCGGCTTTTCCAAGTTCGCCTCGCTGGGCGAGCGCGCCGACATCGACCTGGGCGACCTGCTCGACTACCTGGCCGACGATGCCGACACCGCCGCCATCCTGGTCTACATGGAGAATCTGGCGTGCGCGCGCAAATTCATGTCGGCCGCGCGGCTGGCGGCGCGCGCCAAGCCCGTGATCGTGCTCAAGGCGGGCCGCGACGGCAGCGACCTGGCCTACGACGCCGCCTTCCGCCGCGCCGGCATGCTGCGCGTGCACTCGACCGAAGACCTGTTCGACGCCGCCGAAACCCTGACCCATGCGCGCGCGCTGCGCGGCGAGCGGCTGGCCATCGTGGCCAACGGCGGCGCGCTGGGCATCATCGCGACCGACGCGCTGGCCTACGCGGACGGCAAGCTGGCGCCGCTGTCGCCGGCCACCGTCGCGCTGCTCACGGCGGCCTTGCCCGGCTTGCCGGCGCCGGGCAGCGGGCCGGGCGCAGCGGCAGGCCGGGCGGGCCAGGCGGGCCAAGGCGTGGCGGGCGAAGGCGTGGCGGGCCGGGCTGCCGCGTGGGCCAATCCGCTCAACCTGGCCGGCGCCGCCGCGCCGGAACAGTACGCGGCCGCGTTCGAAGCCCTGCTGCGCGATCCGCAAGTGGACGCGCTGCTGCTGATCCACGCGCCGGCCACCGGCGTGGACGCCACCCGCCTGGCCGAACTGCTGGCGCCGCTGGCGCGCGCCTCGGGCAAGAACGTGCTGGCCTGCTGGCTGGGCGGCGCGGCGGTGGCCGGCGCACGCCGGGTCTTCGCCGAGGCGGGATTGCCGACCTACGGCACGCCGGAACAGGCCGTGCGCGGCTTCATGCAGATGGTGCAGTACCGCCGCAACCAGGAATTGCTGATGGAAGTGCCCGGTCAGTTGCCGCCGGGCAGCAAACCCGAGCGCGCCGCCGCCCGCGCCGTCATCGCCGCCGCCATGAAGGAAGGCCGCCACGCGCTGGAGGCGGCGGAAACGCGCGCCATGCTGGCCGCCTACGGCATCCGCATGGCCGAGCCGGGCAGGGGCGAGGGCGGGCGCGGCGTCTGCGCGCCCGGCCACGAGCTGGCGATCGCCGTGCACGACGATCCCATGTTCGGCCCGGTGATCAGTTTCGGACCCGGCGGCGCGGCGGGCGGCCTGGACGGCGGCGTGGACCTCGGTGCCGAGCACCGCGCCATCGGCTTGCCGCCGCTCAACATGGTACTGGCGCGCGACTTGCTGGAGCGTACCCGTCTGCGCCCGGCGGCCGACAGCGAGGCCATCTGCCACGCACTGATCCAGGTGGCGGACCTGGTGGCCGACACCTGCGAGCTGGCCAGCCTGCGTATCGACCCGCTGCTGGCGGACGCGCACGGCGTGCTGGCGCTGGATGCGCGCATCACGCTGGGGCCGCCGCGCCCCGGCTACCGGCTGGCCATCCGCGCCTATCCGCAGGAACTGGAACAGGAGGTGCAGTGGCAAGGCGCGCCGCTGACCCTGCGCCCGATCCGCCCGGAAGATGCTCCACAGCATGTCGAATTTTTTGCCAGGCTGGACGCGGACGATGTGCGGTTGCGCTTCTTTTCCGCCATGCGCGAACTGCAGCCGGCGCAGCTGGCGCGGCTCACGCAGATCGATTACGACCGCGCGATGGCCTTCATTGCAACACGCATCGGTAGTGGGGGTAAGCCCGAAACACTAGGGGTAGTACGTGCGGTTGCCGACCCCGACAATCAGCACGCCGAATTTGCCATTTTGGTGCGTTCGGACTTGAAGGGAATGGGCCTAGGCGCTATTCTGTTTCAGAAGCTGATCGATTACTTCCGCAGCCGAGGCACTGCGGCGATAGTCGGTGAAGCATTGTCTGAAAATGGCGGTGTCCAGCAGCTGGTCCGGCGCTTCGGCGGCACGGTCAGTGCGTCGCCGGAGCCGGGGATGGCCAATTTAAATCTCAAGCTGCAACCGTAGTTTCATCGATCAAAGCTGGGACAGTTTGTTCCATGTCAAAGTCTTGATCGTCGCTTTTATTTACACTTTTACTTCCGCCTCGTCGCTTTTTGTGATCTTCGCTTGGAGTAAGAATGTTAACGGCCACATACACTTTGGTAGCTCTATCCGTCGAGCAAGCCAACATCCGCGTCAGTTTGCTTTCCTTCCAGAAATACGTCCAATCCACGCTGCTGAACCAGAACAGCCTGACGCTGGCGCAGCTGGAGTTTGCTTGCGAGTCGCTGAACCGCCTGTATCAGGCCTGCCACTGGCGCAAAATCGAAATGTATCTGATCCCGGCCATCCGCGAGGCGACCGAGCAGGCCAACCAGCTGCTGGATGAGCTGAACCGCCTGAACGATACGGCGCTGGGCGTGATCCGTTCGTTGCAGCAACAAGTTGCCGATTCGAAAGACGAATCCGAGCAGCGCGTGCACGACATTTGCGCCGGCATCGACGCGTTCTGCGAATCGCTGCTGAAGCGGCTGGACAAGGAAGAAAAAGAATTGTTTGCCGTGGCCCGCACCGCCATCGGCGGCGAAGCCTGGTTTGCCATCGCCAACCAGTTCCTGCTGCACGACGCTAACGTGGCCGAGGCACGCCGCTGCAAGGGAGGCAAGCTGCACCTGGTGCCGCCGCCGCCCGCCAAGCCGCGGTCCGGGCGCGATGAATTGCCGCTGCCGAACCTGGCCGTGCTGCCCGTGGTGCTGCCGGACGAGGAGCTGGACACCAACATACCGGTGTCCGAACTGGCCCATCCGCGCCGTCACCGTCCGCCCAGCCGCGCCATGGCCGACTAGCTTTTGCATGGCCGAGGCAAAGCATGGCCTTCCTTTGCTATCATGGTGGTTTTGAGACAGCGATAGCCCATCATGTTCGAATTCCTCTTCAAGCGACCCGGCGATGCGCCGAACGGCCAGCAGCCCGATGCTGCACAGGCTTCCGCCGCCGTGGCCGCGTCCGCCCAGGCTGAGCAGACTGCGTCGCGCCGCGCCGCGCAGGCCGAGCGGGCCAAGGCGCTGGCCGAGGACGAGGCCGCCGCTGTCGAACTGATCTTGCAAAGCGAATTCGCCGACGTGCGCCTGGCTGCGGCTGCGCACGTGGTGTCGCAGCCGGCGCTGCAGAAGGTGCAGCAGGCCATGCGCAACACGGACCGCCGCGTGGCCAAGCTGATGCAGTCGCGCCTGGACGCGATCCGCCACCAGCAGGCCGAGCAGCGCCAGGCCGAGGCCACCATCGCCAACGCGCGCAAGCTGCTGGCCGACGAGAAACTCACTCCCAATCAAGTAGCCGAGCTGGACCGCCTGTGGAAGGTGATTGCCGCCACGCCGGTGCTGGCCGAGGAATTCAATGGCGTGCGCAACGCGCTGGCCCGGCGCCTGGAAGACCAGGTGAACCTGCAGCGCGCCGCGCTCGACGCGCTGGCCGCCGTGCGCCGCCTGGCGGCGGGCGAGCCGGACGTCGCCCAGCTGGACGCGCTGGCCGAGGAGCACGCCCGGCATGTCGCCGCGCCGGAGAAGGGCGCCTTGCCGCGCAATCTGCTGGGCGATTTTGAAATCGCCATGGCCGAAGCGCGCGGCAAGCTCGCCGCGCTGGAGGCACGCCGCGCCGCGCAGACCGGCTCGCAAGCGGGGGGCGCCCAGGCCGGGGCGGCCGAGGGCAGCAGCGCAGCGGAATCCGGCACCGTCCATGGCGCGGCCACGGCGGACGCCACGCGTGCCGGCGACGCTGTTACCGGTGCAGGCACCGGCGTTGTCACGACTGCCGACGGTCTGGCTGGCGGTGACGCAATCGGCGTCGCTCCTCCGGGCGCCGCCGCGCAGCCGGGCGAAGGCGGCGGGGAGGCGCGGGACGCCTCCGGCAAGCCTGCCGGCAGCGCCAATGGTACCGATGGCACCGACGGCACTGGTCGCAACGGTCGCACCGATCGCACCGTTGATGGCGCCGCGCGGCATAACGCCGAGCGCGCCGGCAAGCAGCGCGACCTGTCGCCTGCCGCGCAGGAAGCGGCGCGCGAAGCCAACAAGCGCTTCATGGCCACGCTGGACGCCATGGAAGCGGCGTTGGCCGAAGGCCAGCTGCACGTGGCCAACGACCACGACAAGACGCTGAAAGACATCAAGACCGGCCGCCTCACGCCCGCCCAGGCGGACCGCCTGGCCCACGTGCGCGCTGACCTGAAGCGCCTGGGCGACTGGGCGCGCTGGGGCGGCAACGTGTCGCGCGAGGAACTGGTGAAGGCGGTGGAAGACCTGCAGGGCCAGCAGCTCGCCATGGCCGAGCTGGCCAAGAAGGTGGGCAGCATGCGCGACCGCTGGAAAGCGCTCGACACCGTCTCCGGCCCCGCGCCCAAAGGCCTGTGGGAGCGTTTCGACGCCGCCTGCACCGCCGCCTACGCGCCGGCCGCCGCCCACTTCAAGCACCTGGCCGACGAGCGCCACGCCAATGCCGCCAAGGCGCAGGCGCTGATCGCCGAGGTGGACGCGCTGACAGCCAAATCCGCCGCATCCGAAACGCCCGACTACAAAGCCCTGGCCGCCGCCTCGCAGCGCCTGCGCCAGGCCTGGAGCCGTCTCGGCGCGATCGACCGCAAGGAAAAGAAAAAGCTGGACGGCGCTTTCGGCAAAGCCATGGACGCGCTGCTGACGCCGCTGGAAAACCAGCGCAGCATCGAGGTGGCCTGCCGCGAGCAGCTGATCGAGGAAACCGCCAAGCTCAACCCGAGCGAGCGCCACACGCTGGACACGCTGCGCATCCTGCAAGAGCGCTGGCAGGAACACGCCAAGGCGCTGCCGCTGGAGCGCAAGCAGGAACAGGCGCTGTGGCAGCGTTTCCGCGCCGCTTGCGACGCCATCTTCGCGGCCCGCAAGGAGTCGGCCCACGCGGCCGACCACGAACGCCGCGCCCACCTGCACGCCCGTGAAGCCATCTGCGCACAGCTGGAGCAGGCCACGTTCAGCGGCGACGACAAGGCCCAGCAAGCGGCCATCGCCAAGGCCTTGCGCGATGCCGCCAGCGCCTGGCACGCGTCCGGCACCGTGCCGCGCGCCAGCGAGCAGAAGATCGAGGCACGCTACAAGGCCGCCGTGGCCGCCGTGCAGGCGCAGGGCGACGCCATCCGCAAACGCGCCGGCGCCGCGCAGGCCAACGCGCTGCGCGACAAGCTGCGCCTGGTGCAGGCGCTGGAGGCCGCGCTGGCAGGCGCCGCGGCGCCGAACGGCGCTGCTGCCCCTGCCTCCGCTGCCGACGGCGCCGTCGACGCCGCCGAATGGGAGGCGCGCTGGAAAGCCTTGCCCGCGCTGGCCGCCGAATACGAACGCACGCTGCACACCCGCTTCACCGCCGCGCTGGCCGCGTCCGAGCCGGGCAAGCGCAGCGCCTATGCCGCCCGGCTGGAGGCTGCGCGCGCCCAGCTGCTGCAGGAAGTGCTGCGCCTGGAAATCGTGGCCGGCGTGGATAGCGGCGCCGAGTTCGCGCGCGAGCGCCTGAAAATGCAGGTCGAAGTGCTGCAGTCGTCGCTGAAGTCCGGCCAGAAGCCGATGACGCAGGCAGCCCAGTTCCTGCAGCTGTGCGCCATGCCCGCGCTGGCGGATGCACGCACGGCCAGCCGCATCGAGCAGCTGTTCCGCCGCATCGGCGCGGAGGGCAAATGACGGCGGTGGGAAAGCAGGTGCGGGTGCAGGCCGAGGATTTCGACCTCGCCGCTGAAGTGGCGCAACTGCGCGCCGGGAATGCCAAAGTCGGCGGTATAGTGACCTTCGTCGGCACCGTGCGCGACCTGAACGATGGCGCCGACGTGGCGGAAATGGAACTCGAACACTATCCGGGCATGACGGAACAGTCGATCGAGGCCATTATTGAACAGGCGAAGGCGCGCTGGCCGATTTACGGCGCGCTGGTGATCCATCGCATCGGCCCGCTGAAGCCCACCGAGCAGATCGTGCTGGTGGCAGTGACGTCGGCCCATCGCGGCGAAGCGTTTGCCGCCTGCGAGTTCATCATCGACTATTTGAAGACCGAAGCGCCGTTCTGGAAGAAGGAACAGACCCCGGACGGCGCCCGCTGGGTCGACGCCCGCGTCAGCGATGACGCCGCATTGAAAAAGTGGACACTTTCTTGATCAAGTTTGCCTGAGATCAAAACGTACTCCTTGAAAACTGGTCGCGCAACCCAACTTGTTGCTTAGACCAATACAGGAGCATTTCAAATGCGGCAAGACAAACTCACTACCAAACTGCAGGAAGCCCTGGCCGACGCGCAAAGCCTGGCCGTGGGTAACGACAACCCCTACATCGAACCGGTGCACCTGCTGGTTGCCCTGATCAACCAGGACGACGGCAGCGCGCGCTCGCTGCTGCAGCGCGCCGGCGTCAACGTCAACGGCCTGACCAACGCCCTGAAAGCGTCGCTGGAGCGCCTGCCCAAGGTGTCCGGCACCAGCGGCGACGTGCAGGTCAGCCGCGAGCTGATCGGCGTGCTGAACCTGTCCGACAAGGAAGCGCAAAAGCGCGGCGACCAGTTCGTCTCCAGCGAGATGATCTTGCTGGCGCTGGCGGACGACAAATCCGACGCCGGCAAGCTGTCGCGCGAAAACGGCCTGACCCGCAAGGCGCTGGAAGCGGCCATCGACACCGTGCGCGGCGGCGGCAAGGTCGACTCGGCCGAGGCCGAAGGCCAGCGCGAGGCGCTGAAAAAATACACGCTGGACCTGACCGAGCGCGCCCGCGCCGGCAAGCTGGACCCGGTGATCGGCCGCGACGACGAGATCCGCCGCGCCATCCAGGTGCTGCAGCGCCGTACCAAGAATAATCCCGTGCTGATCGGCGAACCGGGCGTGGGCAAGACCGCCATTGTCGAAGGCCTGGCGCAGCGCATCGTCAACAACGAAGTGCCGGACTCGCTGCGCGGCAAGCGCGTGCTGTCGCTGGACATGGCCGCGCTGCTGGCCGGCGCCAAGTACCGCGGCGAATTCGAGGAACGCCTGAAGTCCGTGCTGAAGGAACTGGCCATGGACGAGGGCCAGACCATCGTCTTCATCGACGAGCTGCACACCATGGTGGGCGCAGGCAAGGCCGAAGGCGCCATGGACGCGGGCAATATGCTCAAGCCGGCGCTGGCGCGCGGCGAGCTGCACTGCCTGGGTGCGACCACGCTGGACGAATACCGCAAATACATCGAGAAGGACGCCGCGCTGGAGCGCCGCTTCCAGAAGATCCTGGTCGACGAGCCGACCGTGGAAGCGACCATCGCCATCCTGCGCGGCCTGCAGGACAAGTATGAACTGCACCACAAGGTGGACATCACCGACGCGGCCATCATCGCGGCGGCCGAGCTGTCGCACCGCTACATCACGGACCGCTTCCTGCCCGACAAGGCGATCGACCTGATCGACGAAGCCGCGTCCAAGATCAAGATCGAGATCGATTCCAAGCCGGAGGTGATGGACAAGCTGGAACGCCGCCTGATCCAGCTGAAGATCGAGAAGGAAGCCGTGAAGAAGGAAAAGGACGAGGCTTCGCGCCGCCGCCTGGACCTGATCGACGAGGAAATCGCCAAGCTGCAGCGCGAGTACAACGACTTCGAGGAAATCCTGAAGGCCGAGAAGGCCAATGTGCAAGGCACCACGCATATCAAGGAAGAGATCGAGCGCATCCGCCAGCAGATGGAGGAAGCCACGCGCGCCTCGAACTGGCAGCGTGTGTCCGAACTCCAGTACGGCAAGCTGCCGGAGCTGGAGTCGCAGCTGAAGCAGGCCGAAAGCGCCAGCGGCGCGGCCGACGGCAAGGACAAGCCCAAGCTGCTGCGCACCCAGGTGGGGGCGGAGGAAATCGCCGAAGTGGTGTCGCGCGCGACCGGCATCCCGGTGTCGCGCATGATGCAGGGCGAGCGCGACAAGCTGCTGCACATCGAAGAGAAGCTGCACGAGCGCGTGGTGGGGCAGGACGAGGCCATCAACGCGGTGGCGGACGCCATCCGCCGCTCGCGCGCCGGCCTGGCCGATCCGAACCGTCCGTACGGCTCCTTCATGTTCCTGGGACCGACCGGCGTCGGCAAGACCGAGCTGACCAAGGCGCTGGCATCCTTCCTGTTCGACACGGAGGAATCGCTGATCCGCCTGGACATGAGCGAATTCATGGAGAAGCACTCGGTGGCCCGCCTGATCGGCGCGCCGCCCGGCTACGTGGGCTACGACGAGGGCGGCTACCTGACCGAAGCGGTGCGCCGCAAGCCGTACAGCGTGATCCTGCTCGACGAGATCGAGAAGGCGCACCCGGACGTGTTCAACGTGCTGCTGCAGGTGCTGGACGACGGCCGCATGACCGACGGCCAGGGCCGCACCGTGGACTTCAAGAACACCGTCGTCATCATGACGTCCAACCTGGGTTCGCAGAAGATCCAGTCGATGGAGGATTCCGATCCGGCGCTGGTGAAGCTGTCGGTGATGGCCGAGGTGCGTTCGCACTTCCGTCCCGAGTTTGTCAATCGCATCGACGAGATCGTGGTGTTCCACGGCCTGGACGAGAAGAACATCGGCGCCATTGCCAAGATCCAGCTGCACATCCTGGAACAGCGCCTGGCGCGCATGGAGATGGCGCTGCAGGTGACCGACGGCGCGCTGCAGAAGATCGCCGAGGCGGGCTACGATCCGGTGTATGGCGCGCGCCCGCTCAAGCGCGCGATCCAGCAGCAGATCGAGAACCCCCTGTCGCGCCTGATCCTGGAAGGCCGCTTCGGACCGAAGGACACCATCCACGTCGACGAACGCAACGGCGCCCTGGTGTTCAGCGCCGACGGCAAGGAAGCGACCGTCGCGTAGGGCGGATTAGCGGGGCAGCGCCCCGCGTAATCCGCCATGCTAGCGCGCCTCGCCCCCGAAATCCTCCACCTCATAGCGGTCCAGAAAACGCCTCGGCTCACGCCGGGGCAGTCCGCTGTCTGCCATCGCGAAGCGCAGCCGCTGCGCTTCCATCTCCTCTATCGTGCGCCGCACATACGCGCCCAGCGACTGGCGCGTGGTGCACTTCTGCCACATCGGATAACGCCCGCTGACGCGGTAGCCGTCCAGGTACTCGATCTCGAAATCGCACTCGAAATAGTCCAGCGGACCGGCGGCCCAGCTGCGCAGCAGCTTGTCGGCCGACACGAAAGAGCCGAGGACGGCCATCGTATGGGCGCGTTCCTGGCGGATGCGGATTTTGGCGACGCCTACTTTTTCTTCCTGGTGCATGGCATGCTCGCGAAGGTCAATGCCGCATTTCGCCATCTACCTGCCGCCACAGCTGCAGCGGGTTGGCGTCCTGCAGCGCGGCGGGCAGCAGGCTCGATGGCACGTCGAGGTAAAACACGGGACGCAGAAAACGCGCAATCGCCTGGGCGGCGGTGGCCCCGTTATAAATCGGCATGGAGGTGAAGCTGTTCACGTTGACGTGGCGCGCCATGCGCTCGAGCTGCGGCATCAGGCGCGCGGCCAGCGCGGTATCGCCGTCGGCCATCTGCAGGCCCGCCACCAGCTGCCGGCCCAGCAGGGCGGCCACCGCCAGCAGTTCCTCCGGGCAGGCGCAGCGCAGCAGCAGGCCCGACGGGCCGGGGTGTTCGTCGGCCAGCGCCGGCGTGGTCAGCAGGCTGGACGCTTCGGCCTCCACGAACACCGCGCGCGCGCCGCGGCGCCCGCCGCCTGCCTCCGCCGCGCCTTCGGCCAGCACTTCCACGCGGTGTTCGCGCAGCAGGCGCTCCACGGTGTCCGCATGTCCTTGCCGGGCGCCCGCGCTGGCCAGCGCCACCGGCGGCATGGCCAGCACGCCGTCGATGATGGTCTCCCTTAAGTCTATATAGCCGTCGCCCTCTATCGCCACTACAATGCCGGGTTTGAACATGCTGTGCGCGGTGCCGGGATTGAATTGCTTCAGCAGTTGCTGGCCCAGGTGCTCGGCGCGCGCGTTCAGCGCATGCGGCAGGATGAACACGGGATTGCTGCTGGCGATATCGAGCAGCACCGGGATGGGGTCGGCCCGGTCCAGGCTGCGCCGCATCAGTTCCAGGCCTTCGTCGCGCCCGCCCGCGTAGGTAGCGGCCTTGATGTCCGGATGCGTGACCAGCGCGCTTGCGCTGCCCGTGTCATCCGCCACCAGGCTGTATACGCCTCCCGGCAAGCCGGTCGCGCGCACCGCCGCTGCAATGGCTTCGCCCAGCAGCGCACTGGTGCGCGGATGGGCTGCGCTGCCGCGCACCACCACCGGGCAGCCGGCAGCCAGCGCGGCGATCACGTCGGCCGCTGCTGCCGCATACACCGGCGCGGCGCAGGCATGGCCGGTGCCCAGCACGGCCACCGGCCCCAGCGCGATATTCTGCACGCGCTGGTCCGGCGGCGCGGTTTCGATGGCGGCACCTAGCCAGTGGCTGCGGCGCAGCACCGCGTTGAAGGCACGCAGCTGTTGCAGCGCCGCGTCGTGCTCCATGGCAACGGATGCGGCCCCGTCGCCCAGTTCGTCCCTGGCGCTGGCGGCAATGGCGCCGCGCGCGGCTTCAAGGTGAAATGAGATCAGTTCGAGCAGCCGGCAGCGCTCGGCTACGCTGCTATGGCGAAAGTCGGCGGCGGCGCTGTCGGCGCGGCGCGCGGCCAGGTCCAGGCTGGCCCAGGCATGGGGGGCCATTGGAGAAGGAAGCGGAGCCTCGGAGGTGGTCGGGTTGTTCACTAGGGCATGCCTTTGGGTGGTCTGTAGCGCTTAAATATTGTAAAAACTATTCCGTGCAGCGGTTAATAAATTCTTGTAAATTGGCGTTAAATATCCTTAAGGGATAGGCGCCGGCCATACCGACGACACAATGACATCCACCGATACCGCTATCTTGTTTGGCGCCTACCGCCTGGTGCCGTCCGAACGCGCGCTGTTTAACGGCGGGCAGCCGGTTCGGCTGAGCGGACGCGCCTTCGACTTGCTGGTGGCGCTGGTGGAGCGGCCCGGTGAAGTGCTGAGCAAGGACGAGCTGATCGCACGGGTGTGGCCCAGCACCTGCGTCGAAGAGGGCAATCTGCGCGTGCATATCGGCGCGCTGCGCAAGGTGCTGCACGACGCCGGCGGCAGCCTGTACGTGGAAAACGTGGTGGGACGGGGCTACAGTTTCGTGGCGCCGGTGCGCCGCATTACGCACCGCGATGCGTCCTCGCCATCGGCATCGGCATCGGCATCGGCATCGGCGCCGGAAAACGTTTCGGCCGCCGGCGCCATCCCGGCTACGCCGCCCATGCCACCCATGCCTGCGATGCCGCCTACCCGCATCGTCGGCCGCGGCGACACCCTGCAGCTACTGGCGGCGCAAGTGCCGCGGCGGCGCCTGGTGAGCGTGGTGGGGCCGGGCGGCATGGGTAAGACCACGGTGGCCGTGGCCGCCAGCGCGCAACTGGCGCAGGCCTTCACGCACGGCGTGTTCCTGGTCGACCTGGCCCCATTGACCGACGGCGCCCAGGTCGCCAGCGCGCTGGCGCTGGCATTAGGCATGCCGGCGATGTCCAGCGACCCGGTGGCGGCGCTGGCCGCGCACTTGCACGATATGCATGCGCTGCTGGTATTCGACAATTGCGAACACGTGATCGACAGCGTGGCCGCCCTGGCCGAGCGCCTGCTGCGCCAGACGCCGCGCATGCACGTGCTGGCTACCAGCCGCGAGCCGCTGCGGGCGGAAGCCGAATGGGTGCACCGCCTGCCGCCGCTGGCCTTGCCGCCGCTGCCGGCGGCCGGTTGCCCCGTCATGCACTTCGCCGCGCCGGCGCTGGCCGAACTGGCCGCCACGCCGGCAGTGCAGCTTTTCGTCGAACGCGCCACGGCGGGCATGGACAGCTTCCGCCTGGGCGAAGACAATGCCGCCGCCGTGGCCGACATCTGCCGCCGCCTGGACGGCATCCCGCTGGCGATCGAGCTGGCGGCGGGCCGGGCCGAGTTCTTCGGCGTGCACGGCCTGGCCGAGCGGTTGGAGGATTGCTTCACCGTGCTCACACGCGGCCGACGCACCGCCTTGCCGCGCCACCAGACGCTGCGCGCCACACTGGACTGGAGCTACGACATGCTCAGCCCCGTGGAGCAGGCTGTCCTGCGCCGCTTCGCCATCTTCCGCGCACCGTTCACGCTGGTGTGCGCGGCCGAACTGGTGCAGTGCGACGACATCCGCGCGGCCGATGTGCTGGACTGCATTGCAAACCTGGCCGCCAAGTCCCTGATTTCGGCGGATACCAGCGGCGACGTGATGCTGTACCGCCTGCTCGGCACGACGCGCGCCTATGCGCTGGAGAAGCTGCGCGCCAGCGGCGAGCTGGAATGGGTGGCGCGGCGTTATGTCCGCCGCTGCTGCGACTTCCTGCGCCCGGCGCAGGGCGATCTTCAGCGTCTGTCGCCGTCCGACTGGCTGGCAGCGTATGGCCGTGGCATCGACCACGTGCGGGCGGCGCTGGACTGGAGCTTTGGCGCGGACCTGGCGCTGGGCCTGGAGCTGTGCGCCGTGTCGGCGCCGCTGTGGTATCAGCTGTCGCTGATGGGAGAATATCGCGGCCACCTGCAGCAGGCCTTGCGGCTGGCGCGCGCGGCCGAATGCGCAGGCCGTGAGGTGCTGTCGCCGCAGCTGGAAATGCCGCTGGCCCTCGGGCTGGGCCATGCGCTGCTGCATGCCGGCGACCAGGCCGACAGCGCCGAACGTTGCAGCGCCTTCGCGCGCGCGCTCGACCTGGCGCAGCAGGCCGGCGACCATGCCAGCTGCATGGGCGCCCTGTGGGGCTGCTATACCGACGCTATCTTCAACGGCGACTACCAGCTGGCGCTGGGCTACGCGCAGCGCTTCGGTGTGGCGGCCGCCGGCGCCGGCGGTGACATCCACACGCTGGCGCACGCCCGCATGCTGGCCCGCGCCATGCACTATCTCGGCCAGCAGGACACGGCCCGCCGCCATATCGAGTTCGTGATCCGCCATCCGCTCGATGGCCTGCGCCTGGCGCACGGACGCGGCTTCCAGTTCGACCAGCACATTTCCAGCATGGCCATCCACGCCCGCGTGCTGTGGCTGCAAGGCTATCCGGAGCAGGCCATGCAGGCGGCGCGCAGCTGCGTGGGCGAAGGACTGCAGGCCGGCCACGGCATTTCGCTGTGCTTTGCCATACTGGTGGCATGCACCGTGTTTACCTGGTGCGGCGACGAGGCCGAGGGACAGCGCTACGCGGCCATGATGCTGGAACACGCGCACCGCAGCGCACTGCCGCAGTGGCATTTCTGGGGCCGGGCGCACGCCATGGCGCAGCGCCTGCTGCACGGCCATCATCCGCCGCAGGAGTCCGAGCTGTTCGCGCTGCAGCAGGACCCGCACTGCGGCCACCTGCAGGTGGACGTGCTGGCCACGCTGCATCCGCGCCTGCTGTCGGAACGGGCGATAGCGCGGGCGGAGAGCGGCAGCGCCGCGTGGTGCCGTCCCGAAGTCATGCGCGGCTGGGGAGAGACACTGTGCGAATCGGGATCGGAAGCGCAGGCCGAGCACCTGTTCGAACGCAGCATGGCGATAGCGGCGGAGCAGGGCGCGGGCGGCTGGGCGCTGCGCGCGGCCACCAGCCTTGCGCGGCTGCGTTGGTCGCAGGGAAGGCGGGCGGAGGCATGCGCGCCGCTGGAAGCGGTCTACAGCCGCTACAGCGAAGGCCATGCCACGCGCGACCTGCGCCTGGCCCGCGGCCTGCTCGATGAGTTGAGTTAATCGTTGAATTAACCGTTGAATTAAGGGTTTTCGGTAAAGAATGCGGACGGCGTGGTGCCGAATGTTTTCTTGAACATGGCTGAAAAGGCCGACTGGCTGGTGTAGCCCAGCTGCTCCGCCACCTGCGCCAGCGGCAGGCCGCGCGCGATCAGCGGCGCCGCATGCGCCAGCCGCACCTGCTGGCGCCACTGACCGAAGGTCAGTCCGAGCTCGCGCTCGAACAGGCGCGCCAGCGTGCGTCCGGATGCGCCCACCTGCTGCGCCCAGTGCTCCAGCGTCTGCGGCGAGGCGGGATCGTCCATCAGCGCCGCGCACAGCACCTTGAGGCGCTTGTCCTCCGGCAGCGGCACGCGGATAGGGCGCGTGGCCGAGCGTGCCAGTTCGTCCAGGATCAGCTCCGCCAGCAGTGCCTCGCGCGCCGGCTCCGTGCCCGGGTCCAGCTGCTCCAGCGCCACGATCAGCTCGCGCAGCAAGCTGGATACCTCCAGCACCTTGCACTCCGAGCCCGCGAACGGCGCGCGGTCGGCCAGCACGCACAGCGGCCGCAGGCGCGCCTTCTCCAGCACCGTCACCGCATGTTCCACGTGCGGCGCGATCCAGATCGCCCGCAGCGGCGGCACGATCCAGCTGCTGTTGTTGGCGGTCACCCGCACCACGCCTTCCAGCGCGTAGGTTACCTGGCCCCAGGCGTGGCTGTGCGGCGCCATGAATTCGGCCGCTTCCAGGTCGCGCGCCCGCAGCGTCACGGGACGCCCGGCGTTTGGCTCGTTGCGGGGATGATAATGGTTGGTGTGGGTGACGACAGGGACGGACATGGCGTGCCTTGGCAGAATCGCGACAAAAGATGTCAGCCTATCTTAAATCAGCCGGTGCCGGATTGATACACTGGATTTCGCACTCACAACCCTGGAGTACCCATGAGCACCGCAAGCTTGCGGCAGGATGCGCGCGTGATCGGCCTGGTCGGCTTCGCGCACGGCACCTCGCACTTTTACCATCTGATCCTGGCCGCGCTGTTCCCCTGGCTCAAACCGGAATTCAACCTGTCGTATGCCGAACTGGGGTTGCTGATGACGGTGTTCTTTGTCGTCTCCGGCGTTGGCCAGGCGCTGGCCGGCTTCGTGGTGGACCGCTTCGGCGCGCGCGCCGTGTTGTGCTCCGGCATTGCGCTGCTGGGCGTATCCGCGCTGGCGCTGGCCGCCGCGCCCAACTATTCCATGCTGCTGGCGGGCGCCATGCTGGCAGGCGTGGGCAACAGCGTATTCCATCCGGCCGATTACACGCTCCTGAACCAGCGCGTGTCGAAGGCGCGCCTGGCGCACGGCTTCTCGGTGCACGGCATCAGCGGCAATATCGGCTGGGCGCTGTCGCCCATCTTCATGACCTTCGTCACCACCTTGTCCGGCTGGCGCACCGCGCTGCTGTGCGCTGCCGTGCTGCCCTTCATCGTGCTTGCCGTCCTGTTCCTGAACCGCCACGCGCTGCGGCCCGATCCCATCGTGCGCGCGGCGCCGGGGCAGCCAGCAGGCGGCTCGCTGGCCTTCCTGGGCCTGAGATCGGTGTGGATGTGCTTTGCCTTCTTCTTCATCTCCGCGCTGGCGCTGGCGGGCATCCAGAGCTTCGCGTCCACTGCGCTGGTGGACTTGTACGGCATGTCGCTGGGCTGGGCCACGTCGGCCTACACCGCCTACATGGCCGCCTCGGCGGCTGGCATGGCGCTGGGCGGCTTCCTCGGCGCACGCAACACCAACCATGACCGCACCATCACCATCGCCTTCGGCGGTGCCGCCGCGCTGGCGATCGTGGTGGCGCTGGCCCTGGTGCCGGCCTGGATGGCGGTGGTGCTGATGGGGGCCATCGGTTTCGCGTCCGGCATTGCCGGCCCGTCGCGCGACCTCTTGATCCGCGCCGCCGCGCCGCCCAACGCCACCGGGCGCGTGTTCGGCGTGGTCTATTCGGGGCTCGACAGCGGCCTGTCGGTGGGGCCGCTGGTGTTCGGCGCGCTGATGGACGCGCACCATCCGTCCTGGGTATTCGTGTTTATCGGCGCCTTCCAGGCGCTGGCCATCGCCACGGCCGTGGGTGTGGGCAGCAATACGCGGGCGCTGCGCCTGCAAAAGGCTTAGAATCTGCTCAACCGATTACCGATTACCGATAAGCGAGCCGGAGATTCCATGAACTTTGCCACCACCGACCTGTGCGACGACAATGCCGAACTGCTGGAGGACGGTACGCTGTCCGTGCTGCCGCCCGTGTACCAGCACTACGGCCTGCACAGGAAATTCAGCGGCCGCGCCACCACCCTGAAAGTCTTTGAGGACAACGCGCTGGTGCGCAGCACCCTGGAGACGCAGGGCAACGGCAACGTGCTGGTGGTGGACGGTGGCGGCAGCCTGCGGCGCGCACTGGTGGGCGGGCAGCTAGGCCTGCTGGCGCAGAACAATGGCTGGGCGGGCATCGTGGTGCACGGCTGCATCCGCGACGTCGACGAAATCAACGCCTGCGCCGTCGGCGTGCGCGCCTTGGGGGCGCATCCGCAAAAGAGCGCCAAGCAGGGCGAAGGCGCGCGCGACGTGCGCATCCAGATCAGCGGCGTCGCTGTCCATCCCGGCGACTGGATCTACGCCGACGCGGACGGCATCCTCGTCTCCCAAAAACAGCTCGCCTGAACTTCCCGCGTCCCGGGCGCATTTGATCGCGCCCAAACTCCCTGCACCGCTGGATGGCGCTGCGCATGCAGGTTTATGTTGGCTTGCTGTATCAGGACCTGATCAGGCGGCATAAGCTGGGCCGCAGCGGGCGGCTGCCTCCGGTGCTGCCCATTGTGCTTTACGGCGGGCGCCGTGCCTGGACCGCCAGCCAGGTACTGTCGGATCTGGTATTGCCGGCGCCCGAAGGTCTCGGGTGGCTGCAGGCGGAGCAGCGCTACCTGCTGGTCGACCACCATCGCATGCCAGCGCAGGCGCCATCCGGGCGCAGTCTGGTCGCCGCCTTGTTCGGCTTGCGGCGCTGCCGTTCAAAACAGGCGGCAATCGAGCTACTCAGGGCTATCGGCGCCTGGATTAACGAAGAGCATAACCAACCATTGCGTGAAAGCCTGTCGAGCTGGATTACGCGGTGTTTGCGGCATAAGCTACAACCGAAGGCGTTGGCTGCCAGGGAGGTGCCCATCATGAAAGACAAGGAATTCGATTCGTGGGAGGAGTGCATCCTCGACGAGGCGATGCATGGCCGGGAAGAGGGCCGCGAAGAGGGCAGGGAAGAGGCGCTACGGGTGCTGTTGCTGCGCTTGCTGTCCAGGCGCGCCGGCGGGATGCCGCCTGCTTGGGAGCGGCGTATCGCGGAATCCGGCCTGCCGGATCTGCAAACTTGGGTCGAGGATCTGTTCGACGGCGCCGCGCCGGAGGCGCTGTTCGGCCAGCCATAAAAAAAGCCGCACGCGTCGAGGCAACGGTGCGGCCGATTCGTTCAGGTTGCTTGTCCGGACAAGCGGCCGAACGGGCCTAGCCCCACGCCGGAAAAACCGGATACCGCTTTCAGCGTCGACATCATCCGGTTCCACGCGGCGCCAGGCTGCTGTGGTTTTTAGAGTAGCTTCAGATTAGCAGACTCTCTCCAATTGTCACATTGTATTTTCTTACGATAACTTCCATTCCAATTTGGAAAGTTAGATGGCTCTGCGACACTTTTCATGTGGCGAGAAAATGGTTCCACGATGTGGGATGGCATGCGGCTGTGCGTCATTTCCTTGCTTTCACGGGAAGGAATTTCATTCCGAAGCATGAAATCGCCGACGTAAGTGTTTGAATCCATGAGAACAATGCGCGCATGTGTGTCTTATATAAGACCCGTGCTGCGCTGAACAATTGGTCCTATGATGGTGGGTAAAGGATTACACCAATAGGAGAGCATCATGGCAACTCGGGAACAGCAGGGGGCGGCCCTGCAAGCAGAATGGGACAGCAATCCGCGGTGGCAAGGCATCACGCGCAGCTACCGGGCCGACGACGTGGTGCGCCTGCGCGGCTCGCTGAAAATCGAGCACACCGTAGCGCAGCGCGGCGCCGAAAAACTGTGGCGGCTGCTGCACGGCGCACCTTACGTCAGCGCCCTTGGCGCCTTGACGGGCAACCAGGCAATTCAACAGGTGAAAGCCGGCCTGAAGGCGATCCACCTGTCCGGCGAAGCCTATCCCGATCAGCCGCCCGAGCCGGCCAATCCGGTATCTGCCATGGTGCGCCGCGTTAGCCACGCCTTGCAGCGCGCCGACCAGATCCAATGGTCCGAAGGCAGCGACAGCATCGACTACTTCGTTCCCATCGTGGCCGACGCCGAAGCCGATTGCGGCGGCGCGCTCAAGGCCTACGAGCTGATGCAGTCCATGATAGAAGCGGGCGCCGCCGGGGTGCACTTCGACGACCAGCTGGCAGCGGTGAA
This sequence comes from Pseudoduganella sp. UC29_71, assembly GCF_042693265.1. Classification (NCBI taxonomy): domain Bacteria; kingdom Pseudomonadati; phylum Pseudomonadota; class Betaproteobacteria; order Burkholderiales; family Oxalobacteraceae; genus Pseudoduganella; species Pseudoduganella sp. UC29_71. Next base: position 1,402,706 of record NZ_CP170549.1, read on the forward strand.
ACAGTGCGGCCACATGGGCGGCAAGGTACTGGTGCCCACCCGCGAGGCGGTCGAGAAGCTGACCGCCGCCCGGCTGGCCGCCGACGTGATGGGCACGCCGACGCTGCTGATTGCGCGCACCGACGCCGAAGCGGCCGGCTTGCTCAGCTCGGACATCGACGCCAACGACAAGCCCTTCTGCACCGGCGAGCGCACGGTGGAAGGCTACTATCGCGTGCGGCCCGGCCTGGAGCAGGCCGTTGCCCGCGCGCTGGCCTACGCCCCCTATGCCGACCTGCTCTGGTGCGAGACCGGCAAGCCGGACCTGATGTTCGCCAAGCGCTTCGCCGAAGCTGTCCACGCCAGGTTCCCGGGCAAGATGCTGGCCTATAACTGCTCGCCCTCGTTCAACTGGAAGAAGCACCTGGACGACACCACCATCGCCAAGTTCCAGGCCGAACTGGGCGCCATGGGCTATCGCTTCCAGTTCGTCGCGCAGGCCGGCTTCCATGCGCAGAACCACGGCATGTTCAACCTGGCCCACGGCTACGCGCGGCGCCAGATGCCGGCCTTCGTGGAGTTGCAGGAAGCCGAATACGCCGCCGCGGCCAGGGGCTACACGGCCGCCAGGCACCAGCGCGAGGGTGGGGCCGGCTATGCCGGCGCGGTGGTGCAGGCCATCCTGCAAGGCCTCCGGCCCGGCCCGGCGCCCCAGGACGGGCAGTTCTTCGCGCCGCCGCAGATGGTGGCGTAGGACGGCGCAGGGGCCTCCTTAGGTATAATGCACCCTTGCAGCATCATCTTTAAGGAAATCCCCACACCATGTTCAGTTACCGCCACGCCTTCCACGCCGGCAACCACGCCGATGTGCTCAAGCATTTCGTGCTGGTCCAGCTGCTTCAGTATATGAACCAGAAGGACACCGCCTACAGCTACATCGACACCCATGCCGGCGCGGGCGTGTATGCGCTGGACGGCAATTTCGCGTCCAAGAACGCCGAGTACGAAACCGGTATCGGTCCGCTGTGGGAGCGCACCGACATGCCGCCGGCGCTGGCGGAATACGTGGACCTGATCAAGGCCATGAACCCGAGCGGCAAGATGCGCTACTACCCCGGCTCGCCGTACTGCGCCGACCAGGTGGCGCGCGAGCAGGACCGCCTGCGCCTGTTCGAGCTGCACCCGGCCGACTCGAAAATCCTGACCGATAACTTCCGCAAACTCGACGAACACAAGGCCGCGCAAGGCATCCGCTCCTCCGTGCGCGGCAAGCGCGTGCTGGTGACGCGCGGCGACGGCTTCCATGAACTGAAAGGCCTGCTGCCGCCGCCATCGCGCCGCGCGGTGGTGCTGTGCGACCCGCCGTACGAGGACAAGCAGGATTACCGCAAGGTGGTCGACATGCTGAACGACGCCACCAAGCGTTTCCCGGCCGGCACCTATGCGATCTGGTACCCGATCCTGCAGCGCATCGAGGCGCGCAACTTCGCCGAGCGCATGAAGCACATCAAGGGCACCGAGTGGCTGAACGTGACGCTGACCATCCGCACGCCGGGGCCGGACGGCTTCGGCGGCCTGCACAGCAGCGGCATGTTCATCGTCAATCCGCCTTTCACGCTGGAAGCCACGCTCAAGGAAGTGATGCCCTACCTGGTGGAAGTGCTGGGCGAAGACGCCGGCGCCAGCTTCGTGCTGGAGTCCGGCAATGCGGCCACCGCGCCGCGCGCGGCCTCGCTGCAGCAGGCCGAGAACAATCCTCGCGGCGGCCTGCGCGCGCCGATCTCGCCGCGCGCCATCGGTCCGGGCGGCAGCCTGCGCGGCAACAACGCACCCGCGCCGCGCGGCAGCCTGCGCACCTCCTCGCGTCCCGGCTCGCCCGGCGCCGGGGCAGGGACGGGCCGTCCCGGTTCGCCCGGCGCCAGCTACAGCCGTCCGGCAGGCGCCAAGCCGGCCGCCAAACTGGGCACCGACGGCCCGCGCACGACCACGCCACGCAACACCAAGCCGCGCCGCCCATAATTTGCGGTAATAAAATATTGGCAAGACTGTATCAAAAGGTATAGTCTTACGATAACACCGCAGATTGGGGCAGCCCATGACCATCGCTTCGCCGCTACAGATTGCGCCTGCGCTCGCCAACCATTTCTACCTGGCGCGCCAGCCCATCCTCAACCGCAGCCAGCGCCTGGTCGCCTACGAGCTGCTGTTCCGCAACGCGGACACCGACAAGGCCGACGTCACCGACGACGCTGCCGCCACCGCCACCGTGATCGCCCACGCGTCCGAACTGGGCATGGGACAGGTGGTCGGCGACCGGATGGCCTTCGTCAATGTCGATAAGGTGGGCCTGATGAGCGACTTCATCCGCTTCCTGCCGAACGACAAAGTCATCCTCGAAATCCTGGAGACCGTGCAAGCCACGCCGGACGTGCTGGCGCGCGTGCTCGAGCTCAAGGAAGCGGGCTTTCGCTTCGCGCTGGACGACGTGGTGAGCGAGTCCGACGACGTGAGCAAGCTGCAGCCGATGATGGACGTGATCAAGGTCGACATCCACCACATGCGGCCCGAGCGCCTGAGCGCGCTGGCCGGCTCCATGCGCCACACCAACCAGAAGCTGCTGGCCGAGAAGGTCGAGACGGTGGAGGAGTTCCAGCAATGCATGGACCTCGGCTTCGAATATTTCCAGGGCTATTATTTCGCGCGGCCAGTGATCCTGAGCGGCAAGAAGATCACGCCGTCGCAGCTGTCCATCCTCAACCTGCTGAACCTGCTCGGCTCGGACGCCGAGCAGCGCGAGCTCGAGCGCAGCGTCAAGCACGACCCGCTGATCACGCTGAACCTGCTGCGCCTGGTGAACACGCCGTCGGTGGGTGCGCGCTTCCGCATCAACTCTGTCGGGCACGCGCTGATCGTGCTGGGCCGCCGCCAGCTGCAGCGCTGGCTGCAGATCCTGCTGTACGTGCGCACCGGGCAGAAGCCCGAGTTCGATTCGCCGCTGCTGCAGATGGCCACCACGCGCGGCAAGACGCTGGAGCTGATGGTGGAACGCATGCGCCCCGGCCAGCGCACCAGCGCCGACATCGGCTTCACGGTAGGCGTGATGTCGCTGATGGACACCTTGTTCTCGGTGAAGATGGACGAGATCCTCGACAGCGTCAACGTGCTGGACGAAGTGCGCGGCGCCTTGCTGGCGCGGCACGGCGAATACGGCCGCATGCTCACGCTGGTCGAGCACATCGAGCGGCTGGAGGAGGCCGGCGAGCCTGCCGTGCTGGGCCGCATGCTGCAGGAGATGAATTTGTCGCCGGCGGAGCTGTACGCCATCCAGGTGGCGGCCTTCGAGTGGGTGAACGATTACACGGCCGGCGTACATTGACGGCGGGGCCGCGCCATGCCAACCCTTTGCCATCGCAGCCTCTTTGCGCGCCGCCTTGCCGCTGGCAGCTTGCTAGCCTGGGCGTGCGCAGGCCTGTGCAGCGCCGCCGGCGGGCAGGCCAAGGCCGGCCCTGCCTGTCCTTCACGGCCCATCGTATTCGGCCTGTACGAATTCGGCCGCTTCTATCATGACGGCGCGGGGCTGGACAAGGACATCGCCGAATTGCTGGCCGAGCGCAGCGGCTGCCGTTTTGAATACCGGGTGATGATGCGCGGCCGCATCTGGCAGGAGATGCAGGGCGGCAGCGTGGACATGACCTTGTCCGCCATCGCCACCGCCGAGCGCAAGGTGTTTGCCTGGGCCGTGCCCTACCTATGGATGAAGAACATGATCATCCTGCGCAAGGAAGTCAGCCCCGGCATCCGCTCGCCGGCCGACTTCATCGCCGCGCCCAACCTGCGCCTGGGCGTGGCGCGCGGCCACTTCCCCGGCAAGCCCTTCGACGGCTTCGTGGCGCAACTGCGCAACATCGCCCGCGTGGATGAAATCGACAGCACCGAGCAGCTGTACGCCATGTTCAAGGCGGGCCGTTTCCAGGCCGTGCTGGGCACGCAGCTGGTGTACTCGCAATACCTGCGCGAGGACAAGGTGCGGATCGAAGACTGGGCGCCGGCACTGTCGCGCGAGGCGGCCAATCTGCTGATCAGCAAAAAGCACTTTAGTGCCGACGACGCCAGGCGCTGGGGCGAGCTGATGAAAGAACTGCAGGCCGACGGCAGCGTGCAGCGCATGCTGGAGCGCTACGTCCCGCCCGCCGAGGCGGCCCGCATGCTGGCGCCCTAGCCGCGCCGCCTGCCCCTGCGCGAGAGCTGATGCCGCAGGCCGGCCGCAATTGCCCGGGCGATCTGGCGTGGAATACAGGCGTACAGGACGAGCGGCTCCATCAGGCGCCGGGGGGCAGCCATTCCATCTTCTGTACCTTGATCTCCGGATAGCTCGCCAGCGGCTCCCATTCGGGCAGGAAGGAAAAGCCCAGCTTGCGGTAGAAGGCGGCCGCGCGCGCGTTCTCGGGGGCCACGTCCAGCACCACGCGGCGGTGGCCCTGCGCCACGGCGCGCTCCAGCAGGGTTTGCACCAGCGCGGCAGCCACCGGCGTGCCCCGGAATTCAGGCTTGACCCACATGCCGATCAGATTGCATTCCTGTTTGTCGCTTACTGCGCGGGCCGCCATGCCGGTGGCCTGTTCGCCGTCGAAGGCCAGCAGGAATTCGGTGCCGTTGCGGGCCGAGGCGCGCTCCTGCCACTGCGCGTCCGTGTAAGCGGCGGCGCTGGCGTGGGTGACGCCGAAGGCAGTCGGCGCATCCAGCAGCGCGGCCAGGCGGATGGCTTTCAGGGTTTTCCAGTCTGATTCAGTTGTCGGTCGTATGATCATGAGCGGTGTAGTGAAGAGCAAGCAGGAGCTGAAGCATACCAGCCGCCGTGGTGTAAATACTCATCTTTCGTCACGTTGCCGCAGCAGTGGGAGGGCGGCAAGCGTGGCGGCGCGCAGCAGCCACTCGCCGGGTCCGTAGCGGTAGCGCGCCAGCCACCAGCGGCTGAGCAGCATTTGCAGCGCGTAGATGGGCGCCACGCAGGCCATGATGGCCAGCGGCGGCAGCCGGTCGATCAGGCGCAGGCCGTAGCCGGTGAACAGCAGGCCGAGCAGCAGCGATTGCAGCAAGTAGTTGCTGAGCGCCATCCTGCCCGTGGCGGCCAGCGCGTTTTCCACCCGCTTGCCTGCCGGCCGGCCGAATAGCAGCAGGGCGGCCGCGATGTAGGAGAAGCATAGCAGCGGGGCCGTCATCTGGCCGAAGCCGAAGGCCACCACTTCCAGCCAGCCGCCGGGGGCGTAGGTGGACGCGGTGGCGTAGCAGGCGGCGCCCGCGACGCCCATGGGCGCGCCGAGGCGCAGCAGGCGGTGTGCAGCTGCGCGATAGAGCCCGGGCTGTTCGAACAGGCGCACGCGGCCGGCTGCATAGCCGAGGAAGAACTGGGCCATGGCACTGGGCGCCTGCACCGTCAGGATAATGCCCAGTGTCTCGGCCAGGTGGCCCAGGTGGTAGGCCTGCGTGGCGGCTGCGCTGCCGCGGAAGGCTTGCAGCTTGACGAGGGCGCCGGGATCGGGCGGCTCGCCGGTGGCGCCGGCCAGCAGCAGGCCGAGCAGCATCCAGGCCAGGCCGACGGTGCTGAGCAGCCATATCGCCACCTTCGCGGCGCGTTGCGGCGGCCAGTGGCGGCAGGCCAGCAGCACCAGGCCGAGCATGCCGTATAGCGACATGATGTCGCCATAGAACAGCAGCGCGCCGTGCAGCAGGCCGAGCGCGATCAGGCCGGCCTGGCGGCGCAACATGCGCGGCAGGAAATCGGCGCGGGCGCGCGCGGCGGCGTCCATTTGCAGCGTGAAGCTGTAGCCGAACAGGAAGGAGAACAGCAGGTAGAACTTGCCTTCGAACAGCAGCGCTGCCGTGAAGCGCACCGCGTTGTCCAGCGCGGACGTGTAGGCCGGGTTGGGGCTGGGCGAGGCGAAGTGGGAATCGGCAAAGGCCCAGATGTTGACGCTCAGGATGCCCAGCAGGGCCAGGCCGCGCAGGGCGTCGACGTGGTGCAGCCGGTGCGCGTCGGCCATGCGGGCTCCTTGCAGGGTTGAGTAGTAATCAAGCTTGCTGAATATATCATGCCCGGCGCTGGTGGGCGGAGGTGCAGCTGAGCACGCTGGCGCAGAGCAGGGCGACGGCGGCGCATTCCAGGCCGGTGGGCCAGCGTGCTTCCCACAGGAAGCTGTAGAGCAGGGCAAACAGGGTTTCGAACAGGATCAGCTGGCCGCTCAGCGTGAGCGGCAGCAGGCGGCTGGCGCGGTTCCACAGGGCGTTGCCGACGATGGAGCACAGCAGGCCGACGGCCGTGACGAGGGCGATGAAGCGCAGCCAGCTCGGCCCTGCGGCGCCGCTGGCGCTGGCATGCGGCAGCAGGAAGGCGGGCACGGCCAGCAGCAGCGCCAGCGCGCCGGTGGCGATGCCGGTCAGCAGGCTCCAGTCGTGCGGGCTGATGTGGCTCAGCGCGGCCAGCTTGCGCTTGTTGGCGACCGCGTAGGCGATCCAGGAGACGAGCGCGCCGAATGCGCACAGCAGGCCGATGGCAGCCGAAGCGGCGCCTGAGCCCCCGGCCGGGGGCGGCGCGGTGGTGGCGAGCGCCTGCCAGGCGATGCAGGCGGTGCCGGCGGCGCTGAGCAGCAGCGACGGGGCGAGGCGCGCCAGCGGCACGGCGCCGCGCTCGCGGCTGCCGATCACGGTGACGGCCACCGGCAGCAGTCCGATCACCAGCGAGGTCATGACGACGCCGCCCAGCTGCACGGCGCTGGCCAGCAGCAGGTAGTAGAGGATGTTGCCCAGCATGCTGAGCCAGAGCAGCGCGCGCCAGTCGCGCCAGCCGAGCGCGCCGCGCAGGCGCCGCCACGAGGGGGCGATCAGCGCGCAGGCGGCGGCGCCGTAAGCCAGGTAGCGCCCGGCGGACAGTTGCAGCGGCGTGTGCCCGCGCGCCAGTTCCGGCGCGAGAAACACCAGCCCCCACAGCGCCCCGGCGGCCACGCCGCACGCCACGCCCGCCAACAGTCGGTTCGAGTCCATCAGGTTTCCTTCACGGTTGGGGCGATGATGCCCCGCGCGCGCGGAAATCTCTTGTCGCGGACTCTCAGGTTTTAGGCATATTCTCCTGCGCCCAGCGGCGGTAGGCGGCAGGCGTCTGGCCGAGACTGTTGCGCATGGCGCGGGTGAGGGCGCTCTGGTCGGCGAAGCCGGCGCGGCAGGCGATGTCGGCAATCGGCAGCCCGCTGCGCGCCAGCAGGGTGCAGGCGTTCTCAATGCGGGTGCGCAGCAGCCAGCCGTGGGGCGTGCTCTCGTGCTCCTCGCGGAACAGCGCATGCAGGCGGCTCACGCTGAGGCCGGCCTTGGCCGCCATGCGTTCGGTGCTCCACGGCTGGCCGGGATCGGTGGCGACGGCGGCCATCATCACGGCCAGGCGCGAGCGCGGCTGTGGCGATGCCAGCGTCAGCGAGTCGACCAGCAGGCCCAGCCAGGCGCGCAGGGCGGCCGTGGGCGGCGCGGCTTGCTGGTCCAGCATCAGGCCCATGAATTCAACCAGCTTGCCGGTGGCGGCGTTGAGCGGCTGGAAAGGGCGTTCGCCAAGCTGGCCGCGCAGCGGATCGGGCAGCGCCGGCGCGGCGATATCGACGATCAGCGAACGGTTATCGGGCGTGCCGAGCTGCGAATGCCAGGAGCCGGGTTCGACGAACGCCGCGCGCAGCGGATCAAGGCGCGCTTCCTTGCCCTCGATGTCCAGCATGACCGCGCCCCGCAGCGGCAGCACCAGTTGCGCGTACTCATGCTTGTCCGTCGAGCGGACGTCGCCATAGCTTCGAATGGAAACGGCGAGGTCCATGGCGGGGTCCATGGCGCCCTTACTGGCCCAGGATGAGGAAGACGGTGGGCTTTTTGGAAGTCCGGCGCCTTGCCTGCGGTAAGCAGGCTCTTCCACTGCGCGCCCGTCATGGTGCGGATGGTTTCGGACGGCAGGCTAATGTCGGTGGCCACGCAGATCAGGGTGCCGCCATTGCAGCCGGCCACCAGCGCTTCGAGCATGGCGGCGTTGCGGTAGGGCGTCTCGATGAACAGCTGCGTCTGCTTCTCGCTGCGCGAGCGGCTCTCCAGCTCCTTGATGCGCTTGGCGCGCAGCGCGGCGTCTGTAGTCAGGTAGCCGTTGAAGGCGAAGCTCTGGCCGTTCAGGCCGCTCGCCATTACCGACAGCAATATCGACGACGGCCCGACCAGCGGCCGTACCGGGATGCCGTGCTGATGCGCCAGGCGCACCAGGTCCGCGCCCGGATCGGCCACGGCGGGCACGCCCGCTTCGGACACCAGGCCCGCGTCCTGCCCGGCCAGCAGCGGTTCAAGCAGGCCCAGCAGCGCCTGCTGCGGCGTGTTCACGTTCAGCTCGCTGATCCTGATCTCTTGCAGCGGGCGCGACAGCGGATGCTGCGCACCCACCAGTTTCAGGAAGGCGCGCGCGGTCTTGGCGTTCTCCGCGACGAAGTAGCCGAGGGCGGCGGTGGTCGCCTGCACGTGCTCGGGGATGACATGGGACAGCGCCTCGGTCTCGCCGAGGGTGTTGGGAATCAGGAAAAGGGTGCCTGGCATGGGAATCACTTGGTGTTAAAAAAGGACACGCCGGCCGCGCGCAGCATGCCGGTCAGGGCGATCAGCGGCAGGCCGGTCAGCGCGGTCGGGTCGCTGCTGTCGATGCGCTCCAGGATGGCGATGCCCAGCGCCTCGTTCTTGGCGCTGCCGGCGCAGTCATAGGGCTGCTCGATGCGCAGGTAGGCGTCCAGCTCGTGGTCGGGCAGGTCGCGGAACTTTACGACGGTCTGGATGTCTTCTATATAAGCCTGGCCGTTGCGTCCATCCCACAGGCACAGCGCGGTGTGGAAGACCACTTCCCGGCCGCGCATTTTCTGCAGCTGCGCCAGCGCGGCGGCATGGTTGCCGGGCTTGCCGATCTGCTCGTCGTCCAGCGTGGCCACCTGGTCGGAGCCGATCACCAGGCAGGCCGGATGCGTGGCGGCCACGGCGGCAGCCTTCTCGCGCGCCAGGCGCAGCGCGGTGGCGCTGGGCGTCTCGCCGGGCAGGGGGCTTTCGTCGATGTCCGGCACCGCCACGCCGAACGGCAGTTGCAAGCGGGACAACAGTTCCTTGCGGTAGGCGGAGCTGGAGGCAAGGATGAGGCGGGGTTGGGAAGAATTCTGTTCGGTAAGCATGTAGTTTACTGGCCCTGCCTTGGAAATTGTTATATGCTCTGTGCGCCGTGCATTTGGCACTTGCCGCGCACCAACGCCGGCACAAAAAAGTGCATGGACTTTGACGCGCCGGCGAAAACCCTGCTATTATCGCAGGTTTTCCGGGGAATACAGGTTATGAGTGCTTTTGTGATCGACGCGTTTGATTTCAGTCGGACTAAGGCAAGCCGCGACGGCGTGACGCCGGTCGCCGACATGACCCGCCTGGCCAAGGAATGCGCGGACCCGTCCGGCACGATCACCTGGAAGGTGGAAGGCGGCGTCAGCAGGCACGGCTTCCCGCAGATGCGGCTGTCTGTGGATGGCACCGTGCAGCTGGTTTGCCAGCGCTGCATGCAGCCCTATGCCCACCACATGGCGTCCTCGACGCTGCTCATGCTGGGCAAGGATGACGAGCAGGCCGACGAGATCGAAGAGATCGTCGACGATGAAACGGTGGACGTGATCGTGGGCACCCGCGACATGGATCTGATGTACCTGGTGGAAGATGAAGCGTTGCTGGCCCTGCCGCACACGCCGAAACACGACGTATGTCCGAGTACGGCGCTGCTCGACTCGCTGCAGTCCGAGAAGAAGTCGCCCTTTGAAGGTCTGAAAGACCTCAAAAAATAAGTACAGCTCAGTTTTACCAAATATGTAGTAGTAAAGAACGTGTCAAAGCGCGTGCAGGCAGTCGAGTATTGCGAGTATTGGCATTGTTGTAGGTAGTGGCATCAGAACATCGGTCAGTGATCGATGGCGGCAAATTTTGCCGTTGGGATACTCGATTCGCATGTATTTGCCTGTCGAATGTGTTAGAATTTTAGAACTTATGTATTAGGAGTCATCATGGCAGTTCAGCAGAACAAGAAGTCCCCATCCAAGCGCGGTATGCACCGTTCGCACGATTTCCTGGTTGCCCCACAACTGGGCATCGAGCCAACCACCGGCGAAACGCACCTGCGTCACCACATCAGCCCTAACGGTTTCTACCGTGGCCGTAAAGTGCTGAAGACCAAAAACGACGAGTAATCGACGTTTTTACCAAGAATAAGAGCGGTGCGACGTGGTTTTTACTGACGTGGCGCCGCTTTTTTCTTTTCCTTGGCGGCTAGTTAGCCTGCCTGTCAAACCCGCATCTCTGCAGCCCTGAAGCGTTTCAGGCGCGCACTTGTCCCACAATGACAATCAAAATTTCTATCGACTGCATGGGCGGAGACCACGGCCTGTCTGTCACCATTCCTGCCGCCATTTCCTTTTTGAAGCGTGAGGCGGAAGCCGAGCTGATCCTGGTAGGCCTGGAAGACGCCATCCGCGCGGAGCTCAAGAAGCACCACGCCGAGGCGCACCCGCGTATCGCTATCCAGCACGCTTCCGAACAAGTGATGATGGACGATCCGCTCGAAGTGGCGCTGCGCCGCAAGAAGGATTCCTCGATGCGCGTGGCGGTGGAACAAGTCAAGGACGGCAAGGCCCAGGCCGCCGTCTCGGCCGGCAACACCGGCGCCCTGATGGCCGTGTCGCGCTATGTGCTCAAGACCATGGCCGGCGTCGACCGCCCCGCCATCTGCTCCATCATGCCCAACCAGAAGGGCGGCCCCACCTATATGCTGGACCTGGGCGCGAATGTCGATTGCGAACCGCACCATTTGCACCAGTTTGCCATCATGGGTTCCGTGCTGGTCAATGCCATGGAAGGCATCGCCAAGCCCACCATCGGGCTGCTCAACGTGGGCACCGAGGACATCAAGGGCAATGAAGTGGTCAAGCTCACCAGCAAGCTGCTGCAGGCCGACCACGAGCGTGGCGCGCTCAACTTCTACGGCAACGTGGAAGGCAACGACATTTTCAAAGGCACCACCGACGTGGTGGTGTGCGACGGCTTCGTCGGCAACGTCACGCTGAAGTCGGTCGAAGGCGTGGCGCGCTTCTTCAAGGACGTGCTGACCTCCGAATTCAAGCGCAACATCTTCACCATGCTGGGCGCGCTGATTGCCAGCAGCGCCCTGAAGGCCATCAAGAGCCGCCTCAACCCATCCCGCTACAATGGCGCCAGCCTGCTGGGTTTGCGTGGCCTGGTGTTCAAGAGCCACGGCAGCGCCGACGCATATTCATTTGAATGGGCGATCCGGCGAGCGTATGATGCTGCAAAAAATGACGTGCAGGCACATTTGTCGACCATGATTGCCGAACTGATGCCGCGCGGCACGGAGACTACACAGGAGCAGCCCAGCTCCGTCACCTGAAAGTGGATGGAAACGCATGACTTTGTACAGCAAAATTATTGGCACCGGCAGCTACCTGCCTGAAAAACGCGTGACCAACGAGGACTTGACCGCCCAGCTGGCGGCCAAGGGGATAGAGACGTCCGACGAATGGATTTCCAGCCGCAGCGGCATCTCCGCGCGCCACTACGCCGAGCCTGAGCAGGCATCGTCCGACCTGGCCGTGCATGCGGCCCGCAAGGCGCTGGAGATGGCCGGCATGCAGATCGACGATATCGACCTGATCATCGTGGCCAGCTCCACCCCTGACTTCTTCGGCAGCTTCCCCAGCACGGCCTGCATCGTGCAGCGCAAGCTGGGCCAGACCAACAACGGCGCCGCCGTCGACGTGCAGGCCGTGTGCAGCGGCTTCGTCTACGCCGTCTCCACCGCCGACGCCTTCATCAAGGCCGGCGTGCACAAGAACGTGCTGGTGATCGGCGCCGAAGTGTTCTCGCGCATCCTCAATTTCGAAGACCGCACCACCTGCGTGCTGTTCGGCGACGGCGCCGGCGCCATCGTCATGACCGGTTCGGACGAGCCCGGCATCCTGGCCACCAAGCTGCATGCGGACGGCCGCCATTCGGACATCCTGAGCGTGCCCGGCAGCCTGGCCGGCGGCGCGGTGGCCGGCAGCTCCTACCTGTACATGGACGGCCCGGCGGTGTTCAAGCTGGCCGTGAGCGTGCTGGAGAAGGTTGCCAACGAAGCGCTGGAACATGCCGGCATGACGGCCGGGCAGATCGACTGGCTGGTGCCGCATCAGGCCAACATCCGCATCATGAACGGCACCGCCAAGAAGCTGGGCCTGCCGCTGGAAAAAATGATCGTCACGGTGGACCAGCACGGCAACACGTCCGCGGCCTCGATCCCGCTGGCGCTGGACCAGGCGGTGCGCGACGGCCGCATCAAGAAGGGCGACAACGTCATGATGGAAGGTGTGGGCGGCGGATTTACCTGGGGCGCGGTCCTGGCGAGGATGTAAAATACAGCCCGTTTTAGAATTAGTGTTCTAAATCCGGGGCCGGACCCGCCGGGTCTGCCCCCAGAATAGGCATCTGGTTAATAATCAAGAGACAAATATGAGCAAATTTGCATTTGTATTCCCGGGCCAGGGCTCGCAAGCCATCGCCATGATGGACGGCTTCGCCGGCAATCCGGTGGTGGCGCAAACCATCGCCGAGGCATCGGACGCGCTGCAGTTCGACCTGAGCAAGCTGATGGCCGAAGGCCCGAAGGAAGAGCTGGACCTGACCACCAACACCCAGCCGGTGATGCTGACCGCCGCCGTGGCCGTGTACCGCGCGTGGATCGCCGCCGGCGGCCCGCTGCCGTCGGTGGTGGCCGGCCATAGCCTGGGCGAGTACTCCGCACTGGTGGCCGCAGGCGTGATCTCCTTCAAGGATGCCGTGCCGCTGGTGCGCTTCCGCGCGCAAGCCATGCAGGAAGCCGTGCCGGTAGGGCAGGGCACCATGGCCGTGGTGCTGGGCCTGTCGGACGACGACGTGCGCGCCGCTTGCGCCGAAGCGGCCGCTGCCGACGCCGCGCAAGTGGTGGAGCCGGTCAACTTCAACGCGCCGGCGCAAGTGGTCATCGCCGGCCACACGGCCGCCGTCGAGCGCGCCTGCGAGATCGCCAAGGCCAAGGGCGCCAAGCGCGCCATGAAGCTGCCGGTCTCGGCGCCGTTCCACTCCTCGCTGCTGAAACCCGCCTCGGACTGCCTGCGCGACTACATGGCCGGCCTGACGTTCTCGGCGCCGCAGATCGCGCTGATCAACAACGTGGACGTGGCCGTGCTGAACGACCCGGCCAGCATCAAGGACGCGCTGGTGCGCCAGGCCGCGAGCCCGGTGCGCTGGGTGGAAACCATGCAGAAATTGGCCGCCGACGGCATCACCCAGGTGGTCGAGTGCGGCCCTGGCAAAGTGCTGATGGGCCTGGCCAAGCGCATCGATCCGGTGCTGGTGGGCGACGCCATCACCGACCAGGCTTCGCTGGAACGCATCCTGGCTACCTTCAAATAACAAGGAATCACATGAATCTGGCAAATCAAGTTGCGCTGGTGACCGGCGCCTCGCGCGGCATCGGCAAAGCCATCGCCATCGAGCTGGCCAAGCAGGGCGCCCGCGTGATCGGCACCGCTACCACCGAAGCCGGCGCCGACGCCATTTCGGCCTACCTGGCCGACATCGGCCCGGAAGCGGGCAAGGGCCTGGTGCTGAACGTGACCGACGCCGCCCGCTGCGGCGAAGTGATCGACGAAATCAGCAAGACCTGGGGCGCGGTCGCCATCCTGGTCAACAACGCCGGCATCACCCAGGACAACCTGGCCATGCGCATGAAGGACGAGGAATGGGACAGCGTCATCGCCACCAACCTCAGTTCCGTGGGCCGTTTGTCGCGCGCCGTGCTGCGCGGGATGATGAAAGCCAAAAGTGGGCGTATTATTAACATCACCTCGGTCGTGGCATCGTCCGGCAACCCGGGTCAAATGAATTATGCGGCGGCCAAGGCCGGCGTGGAAGGCATGAGCCGCGCCCTGGCGCGTGAGATCGGCAGCCGCAACATCACCGTCAACTGCATCGCCCCCGGTTTTATCGACACCGATATGACCAAGGCGCTGGGCGATGAGCAGCACGCCGCCTTGCTGACGCAGATCCCGCTGGCCCGCCTGGGCAAGCCGGAAGACATCGCGGCAGCCACCGCTTTCCTCGCTTCGCCGCAGGCCGCCTACATCACCGGCACCACCCTGCACGTGAACGGCGGGATGTATATGAATTGATGGCGAAAATGCGGTAGTTGGCCGCGTTTTCACTGTCTTTTAGCAGTGATTTCGGCACAGATAGCAGCAGGTGCCGAAATTAGTTTTTCAGCGCGCAAACCTGATAAAATGCGCGCTTTCCGTAACAAACACATTGGAGCCATAACATGTCGGATATCGAACAACGCGTTAAGAAAATCGTCGCTGAGCAACTGGGCGTCGCAGAAGCAGACATCAAAACCGAATCGTCCTTCGTGGACGACCTGGGTGCTGACTCCCTGGACACCGTTGAACTGGTGATGGCTCTGGAAGACGAGTTCGAAATGGAAATTCCTGACGAACAAGCTGAAAAGATCACCACCGTGCAGCAAGCGATCGACTACGCTACTGCGCACGTCAAGGCCTAAGCCTGCCCCGATCGACTCCAGGAGAATCGCTTGAGTTCTAAAAACCGTCGTGTAGTGGTCACCGGCCTCGGCTGCGTGTCCCCCGTCGGCAATAGCATTGCCGAAGCGTGGAGCGCAGTCACTGAAGGCAAGTCCGGGATTGCTAACATCACCAAGTTTGATGCGCAGCCATTCACTACCCACTTCGCCGGTGAGGTAAAGGGCTTCAATATCGAGGATTACATCCCCGGTAAGGAAGCGCGCCACATGGATACGTTTATCCACTTTGGCATGGCGGCCGGCATTCAGGCGGTGCAGGATTCCGGCATCGTCGTCACCGAAGAGAACGCCGATCGCATCGGCGTCATCATCGGTTCCGGCATCGGCGGCTTGCCGATGATCGAAGAGCAGAAGGAAGACTACGACAAGCGCGGTCCGCGCCGTATCTCGCCTTTCTTCGTGCCTGCTTCCATCATCAACATGATCTCGGGCAACCTGTCGATCAAGTATGGCATGCGCGGTCCCAACCTGGCGATCGTCACGGCCTGCACCACCGGCCTGCACAGCATCGGCGCCGCCGCTCGTCTGATCGAGTACGGCGATGCGGATGTGATGGTGGCCGGTGGCGCGGAATCGACCGTGTCGCCGCTGGGCATGGGCGGCTTCGCCTCGGCCCGCGCCCTGTCCACCCGCAATGACGACCCTGCGACCGCTTCGCGGCCGTGGGACCGCGACCGCGACGGTTTCGTGCTGGGCGAGGGCGCCGGCGTCATGGTGCTGGAAGAGTACGAACACGCCAAAGCGCGCGGCGCCAAGATCTATGCAGAAGTGCATGGCTTTGGCATGACCGCCGATGCTTACCACATGACGTCGCCGCTGGAAGATGGCAGCGGCGGCAGCAAGGCAGTGATTGCCGCCCTGAAGAACTCCGGCCTCAACCCGGATCAGGTGCAGTACGTCAATGCCCACGGCACGTCGACCCCGCTGGGCGACCAGGCCGAAGTGGTCGGCATCAAGCGCACCTTCGGCGACCATGCCAAGCAGATGGTGGTGTCCTCGACCAAGTCGATGACCGGCCACCTGCTGGGCGGCGCCGGCGGCCTGGAAGCGGTGTTTACGGTATTGGCCATCCACCACCAGGTGGTGCCGCCTACCATCAACATCTTCAACCAGGACCCAGCGTGCGACCTGGACTTCTGCGCCAACGTGGCGCGCGACATGAAGATCCAGTACGCGGTGAAGAACTCGTTCGGATTCGGCGGCACCAACGGCAGCCTCGTGTTCGGAAAAGTTTGAACTTTTTAGCCTCACTCCGGTCGAACCGGAGTGAGCGCTGAGACGGTGCCGGCGCACGCCGGCACCTGTCGCCCGGCCCCCACGGCCGGCGCATCTGCAGTCACCCTCCCATAGCACCCCAGGTTTAACGCGTCATGTCGATTGCCGTGAGTGCTGTCGTGCGTCCTTCCTTTTGCCTGCGCGTGCTGCTGGCCGGCTTTGCCGCGTGCGCGCTGGCCGTGGCGGTCTGGCTGCCCCCCATCCTGGCTATTTCTTGTGCTGCGGCAAGTGCGACGGCCTTGCGCTGCGCACTGCGGCGCGCCAAAACGCATCGGCTTGATATTTCCGGTATTGGGCAAATGCGGCTGGCGGTATACCTGCATGCAGCGCTGCGCACGGCGGGCGCGGCGGTGCAGGCGGCCGAGGCCGCGCCGGCCACGGTGGAGCTGATGGCGGGCTCGACCTGCTGGCCGTGGCTGCTGTTGCTGCGGCTGCGCCACGAGGGCGGCGCGGTCACGGTGCTGGCGGTGCTGCCCGACAGCGTGGCACCGGGCCGCTTCAGGCCGCTTGCCTTGGCGTGCCGCGCCTGCGCGGCAAAAAAACTTTGAACTTATTGCGGCGTGCTTGCTCCAAAGCAGTATGGGGATACGCGCCGCAGGACACCGGGGAACAGGTGCGATGACAGAGCGCGAGTGCGATCAGTTGCTGGTCGAGCGAGTCCAGGCGGGCGAGCGGCAGGCATTCGACTTGCTGGTGGTGAAGTATCAGCGTAGGCTGATGAGGCTGGTATCGCGCATCGTGCATGATCCGGCGGAGGCGGAAGATGTGGTCCAGGAAACGTTCATCAAGGCATACCGCGCCATCCGGCATTTCCGGGGCGATTCGGCCTTTTATACCTGGCTGTACCGCATCGGCATCAATACCGCCAAGAACTTCCTGGCCAGCCAGAGCCGCCGCACGCCGACCTCCACCGAGAACGATGCCGAGCAGGCCGAGGCGTTCGATAGCGGCGAGCAGCTGCGCGACATCAACACGCCCGAGTCGGTGCTGGCCAGCCAGCAGATTGCGCGCACCGTGAACGCCGCCATGGACGCGCTGCCGCTGGACTTGCGCACGGCCATCGTGCTGCGCGAGATCGAGGGGCTGAGCTACGAGGAAATCGCCGACATCATGGCCTGTCCGATCGGCACCGTGCGCAGCCGCATCTTCCGCGCGCGCGACGTGATCGCCGAAAAGCTCAAGCCTTTGCTGGACATGCCGCTGGACAAACGCTGGTAGGACGCTGCTTGAAATGGGAACGCCGATGGATACGCTGAAACGACTGCACGAACATATTTCCGCCATGGTGGACGGCGAGCTGTCCGACCACGAGGCCGGGCTGGCGGTGGCCGCGCTCACCGAGCCGGAGGGGCAGGCGGCCTGGCGCGCCTATCACCTGATCGGCGACGTGCTGCGCAGCGACGCCAGCGGCGCCGAGCTGGGCGAAGGCTTCAGCGCCCGCCTGGCGGCGCGGCTGGACGTGGAAGTGGCGCCCGGATCGGGCCGGGCGGCCCCGGCTCAGGCCGCTGCCGTAGCCGCCGCGCCAGCCGCCGCCCCGGCAGGCTTCGCCGGCGTGCCCGGTGCTTCCCAGGCAGTGCACGCCGCGGCGCATGGGACGGCCGTTCCGGCCAGCCCGGCCAGCGTGCCGGCGAGCCCGGCTTCCTCGACCGCCAGCCCGGCATCGGCGCAGCCGGCGGCAGCGGCGGGCGCCCCGGTCCCCGACACTGCCGGCTGAGCCCGCCCGCCGGCCAGCCAGTCAGCCATCCTGCCAGCCCCCTCTTGAAAAACCTTGCCACTCGCAATATCTTGTGCGAGCGGCAACGGCCGTTTTCGCTTACTATTTACTGAATATTCGCCGAACCCTACAAGACGCACCCACATCCATGAAAAATACCTTCTCTGCAGGTAACAAAACGCTGACCGCGCTGATGCTGAGCGCGGGTATCCTGTTCGCTCCCGCCATGGCGGGCCTGGCGCCGCTGGCGCAGGCCGCGGCCCCGACGGTGGCCGGCTTGCCCGACTTTGCCGACATGGTGGAGAAGGTTGGCCCGGCCGTGGTCAACATCCGCACCACCGAGCGCCTGAAGCTGAACCAGAACCGCGGCGGCCAGCCCGGCGAAGAGGAAATGCAGGAATTCCTGCGCCGCTTCTTTGGCGGCGCCATTCCGACCCCGCGCCAGCCCGGCCAGACCCCGCGCGGCCGGCGCGGCGCCCCGCAGCAGGAAGAGGAAGTGCAGCGCGGCGTCGGCTCCGGCTTCATCACCTCGGCCGACGGCTACGTGCTGACCAACGCCCACGTGGTGGACGGCGCCGACGAAGTCTACGTCACGCTCACCGACCGGCGCGAATTCAAGGCCAAGGTGCTGGGCGCGGACGCCCGCACCGACGTGGCCGTGCTGAAAATCGAAGGCAGCAAGCTGCCCTACCTGACCATAGGCGACTCCAGCAAGATCCGCGTGGGCGAGTGGGTGGTGGCCATCGGCTCGCCGTTCAACCTGGAAAACACCGTCACCGCCGGCATCATCTCGGCCAAATCGCGCGACACCGGCGAATACCTGGCGCTGATCCAGAGCGACGTGGCGGTCAACCCGGGCAACTCCGGCGGCCCGCTGATCAATATGCGCGGCGAGGTGATCGGCATCAATTCCCAGATCGCCACCCTGTCCGGCGGCTACAACGGCATTTCCTTCGCCGTGCCGATCGACGAAGCCATGCGCGTGGCGGACCAGCTGAAGAAAACCGGCAAGGTCACGCGCGGCCGCATCGGCGTGCAGATCGGCCAGTTGAGCAAGGAAGTGGCCGAATCGCTGGGCCTGAAGGAGGCGCAGGGCGCCGAAGTGACGATGGTGGAGCCGGGCGGCCCGGCCGACAAGGGCGGCATCAAGGCCGGCGACATCATCCTGAAGTTCAACGGCACCCCGATCAACCGCTCGTCCGACCTGCCGCGCATGGTGGGCGGCACGGCGCTGGGCAGCAAGGCCGTCGTCACCGTGTGGCGCAAGGGCCAGCAGGTGGACATCCCGGTCACCGTGGTGGAACTGGAAGCGGACAAGACCGCCGCCAAGTCCAGCCCGGCCGAGAAGAAGAAAAAGGCCGAGGAACCGGCCAACGCGCTGGGCTTCAAGGTGGCAGACCTGACTGCCGCCCAGAAGAAGGAGCTGAGCGTGGAGGGCGGCGTGATGGTGGAAGCCACCGAAGGCGCGGCCGCCAATGCCGGCCTGCGCGAAGGCGACGTGCTGCTGCAGATTAACAATGTGGAGATCAAGGACGCCAAGCAATTCAACGCCGTGGTGGCCAAGCTCGATCCCAAGCGCGCGCACGTGGTGCTGGTGCGCCGCGGCGACGTGGCGCAGTTCATCTCGCTGCGCCCCACCGCGAAATAAGCCGCGTGCGGCGGGTTACGCTGCGCTAACCCGCCCTACGGCCACCGCGCGGTGGTCCCGTAGGGCGGGTTAGCCGCAGGCGTAGCCCGCCGGCGCCGCCCGAGACCCATGCACTTCACCCTGTACTCCCGCTCCTACTGCCACCTGTGCCAGGACATGCTGGACGCCCTGAACGCCCTGCAAACGCCCGAACGCCCGTTCACCGTCGAGGTCATCGACGTCGATGCCGACGAGGCCCTGGTGGCCCGTTTCGACGAGCTGGTGCCGGTCCTGTACGCCGATCTGGACCAGCCGGAACTGTGCCACTACTTCCTCGACGAAAACGCCGTGAAAACGGCTTTGGCATAAAACCGGGCTTTCCCCTCTGAAATCCGGTAAAATGCCGGGTTCGGAAAGCTCTTGTTTCCTTGCAGTGATAGTAACAAAAACGCTCGCCAGGGCATTCCGTCCCGCTTGGAGCGCTTCTCGCCACGTCCCTACACGTTTTTAGATTTGTTTAATGAACAACATACGCAATTTCTCCATCATCGCCCACATCGACCACGGTAAATCGACCCTGGCCGACCGCATCATTCAATTGTGCGGCGGCCTGTCCGAGCGCGAGATGGAGGCGCAAGTGCTCGATTCGATGGATCTGGAGCGCGAGCGCGGCATCACCATCAAGGCGCAAACCGCCGCCCTGCAGTACAAGGCCCGCGACGGCCAGGTCTACAACCTGAACCTGATCGACACCCCCGGCCACGTGGACTTCTCCTATGAAGTGAGCCGCTCCCTGTCGGCCTGCGAAGGCGCGCTGCTGGTGGTCGACGCGTCCCAGGGCGTGGAAGCCCAGACCGTGGCCAACTGCTACACCGCGCTCGACCTGGGCGTGGAAGTGGTGCCCGTGCTGAACAAGATCGACCTGCCGAACGCCGATCCACCGAGCGCCATCGCCGAGATCGAGGACGTGATCGGCATCGAAGCCGGCGACGCCGTGCACTGCTCGGCCAAGACCGGCCTGGGCGTGGACGACGTGCTGGAAGCCATCATCGCCAAGGTACCGCCGCCGAAGGGCGACCCGGACGCGCCGCTGCAGGCGCTGATCGTGGACTCGTGGTACGACGCCTACGTGGGCGTGGTGATGCTGGTGCGCGTGGTGAACGGCACCCTGAAACCGAAGGACAAGATCAAGCTGATGGCCACCGAGTCCGTGCAGCTGGTGGAAGACGTGGGCGTGTTCGCGCCGCGTTCGCTGTCGCTGCCGCAGCTGTCGGCAGGGCAGGTGGGCTTCATCATCGCCGGCATCAAGGAACTGAAGGCGGCCAAGGTGGGCGACACCATCACCCTGGCCAACAAGCCGGCGCCGGCGCCGCTGCCCGGCTTCAAGGAAGTGCAGCCGCAGGTGTTCGCCGGCCTGTTCCCGGTGGAAGCGAACCAGTACGACGCGCTGCGCGACGCGCTGGAAAAGCTCAAGCTGAACGACGCCGCGCTGATGTACGAGCCGGAAGTGTCGCAGGCGCTGGGCTTCGGCTTCCGCTGCGGCTTCCTGGGCCTGCTGCACATGGAAATCGTGCAGGAGCGCCTGGAGCGCGAGTTCGACCAGGACCTGATCACCACCGCGCCGACCGTGGTGTACGAAGTGGTGATGCGCGATAACAGCGTGGTCAAGGTGGACAACCCGTCGCGCATGCCGGAAACCACCAAGATCAACGAAATCCGCGAGCCCATCGTCACGGTCAACCTGTACATGCCGCAAGAGTACGTCGGTTCCGTGATCACGCTGTGCATCGGCAAGCGCGGCGTGCAGATGGACATGAGCTACCACGGCCGCCAGGTCAAGCTGGTGTACGAGATGCCGATGGGCGAGATCGTGCTGGACTTCTTCGACAAGCTGAAATCGACCTCGCGCGGCTATGCCTCGATGGACTACGAGTTCAAGGAATACCGCCCGTCCGACGTGGTGAAAGTGGACATGCTGATCAACGGCGAGAAGGTCGACGCGCTGGCCATCATCGTCCACCGGTCCAACAGTGCCTACCGCGGCCGCCAGGTGGCAGCCAAGATGCGCGAGCTGATCCCGCGCCAGATGTTCGACGTGGCCATTCAGGCCGCCATCGGCGTGAACGTCATTTCGCGTGAAAACGTGAAGGCGCTGCGCAAGAACGTGCTGGCCAAGTGCTACGGCGGCGACGTCAGCCGCAAAAGAAACTGCTGGAGAAGCAGAAAGCCGGTAAAAAACGCATGAAACAGGTGGGCTCGGTGGAAATTCCACAAGAAGCATTCCTGGCAATCTTACAAGTGGACGATAAATGAACCTGCAAGCTGTGCTGAGCAACTTCGCCTTGATCCTGTTCATCCTGATGGTGGTGACGGGCGTAATCTGGTTTCTGGACGTGTTCTACCTGGCCAAGCAGCGCCGCGCCGCCGCCGACCGCGCGCTGGCCGAGTACGACGCCCGCGCGGCCAAGCTGACCGCCGACGGCATCAAGATCGACAACGCGTCCAACCGCGCCGAGATCGAAGCGGCCCAGCTGCGCCAGCCCACCTGGATCGAATACTCGGGCAGCTTCTTCCCGGTGATCGCCCTGGTGTTCTTCCTGCGCTCCTTCCTGTACGAGCCGTTCAAGATCCCGTCCTCGTCCATGGTGCCGACGCTGCTGGTGGGCGACCTGATCCTGGTGAACAAGTTCACCTATGGCGTGCGCCTGCCCATCATCAACAAGAAAATCATCGAGCTGAACAATCCCCAGCGCGGCGACGTGATGGTGTTCAAGTATCCGCGCGACATGAGCCAGGACTACATCAAACGGGTGATCGGCGTGCCGGGTGATAAAATCACCTATGAAAACAAGAAGTTGACGGTGAACGGCAAGGCCATCGAGTACGCGCCGCTGGACGATTACCTGAACGAGGACAGCCTGCAGTACTCCAAGCAGGCCAAGGAAAACCTGAACGGCGTCGAGCACCGCATCATCGCCACCGAGGGCGCGCCCTCGGTGAACGTGTCGCAGGTGATGGACTTCCCGAACAGCGAAGCGTGCAGCTACCGTTCGGAAGGCTTTACCTGCGTAGTTCCTGCGGGCAACTATTTCATGATGGGCGACAACCGCGACAACAGCCTGGACAGCCGCTACTGGGGCTTCGTGCCGGACAAGAACATCGTCGGCAAGGCCTTCTTCGTCTGGATGAACCTGAGCAACCCGGTCAAGCGCATCGGCAGTATCCAATAAAAGAATCGGAAAACACGAGGGATGGACATGCAAGGATTGCAGAAGCAACGCGGAATTTCCCTGATCGGCCTGATGTTCACCATCGCCGTGCTGGCCGCCATCGGCCTGCTGGCCATGCAGATCGTGCCCACGTATTCGGAGTACCGCGCCATTTCGGCCGCCATCGTGAAAGCCAAGAGCGCGGGCGGCACGCCGCAGGACATCCAGGCTTCGTTCAGCAAGAGCGCCGAAGTGGGCTACATCAGCTCCATCACGGCGCGCGACCTGGTGATCACGCGCGAAGACGGCGGCCTGGAAGTGAGCTTTGCCTACGACAAGAAAATCCCTCTGGTCGGGCCGGCCAGCTTGCTGCTGGAATACGCCGGCAGCACGTCGAAATCGGGCGCCGCTGCGGCCAAGCCTGAAGATAAATAAGAGAGCACATGAATTTACAGTTGTTGCAAACCCGCTTAGGCTATACGTTCCAGGATGCTGGCCTGTTGCAGCAAGCCTTGACGCACCGTAGCCATAGCAGTTTGCATAACGAACGCCTGGAATTCCTGGGCGACTCCATCCTGAACTGCGTGGTCGCCTCCATCCTGTACGAACGCTACAGCGGCATCGACGAAGGTGACCTGTCGCGCCTGCGCGCCAACCTGGTCAAGCAGCAGTCGCTGTACGAGATCGCGCAAAAGCTGGAACTGTCGAACTTCCTGCGCCTGGGCGAGGGCGAACTGAAATCGGGCGGCTTCCGCCGTCCGTCCATCCTGGCCGACACGCTGGAAGCGCTGCTGGGCGCCATTTTCCTGGACACCAGCTTCGACGCGGCCGCCAGGGTGATCCGCGCCTTCTACATCCCCATCCTGGACTCGGTCGACCCGCAAACCCTGGGCAAGGACGCCAAGACCCTGCTGCAGGAATTCTTGCAAGCCAAGAAGATCTCGCTGCCGCTGTACAATGTGGTAGCCACCCACGGCGCCGCGCACAGCCAGGAATTTGAAATCGAGTGCCTGGTGCCCAAGCTGGGCATCCAGGTCTACGGCCGTGGCGGCAGCCGCCGCGCCGGCGAACAGGCGGCCGCCAAGCTGGCGCTGGAAGTGGCCGAGCAGGCGCTGCATAAAACGCCGGCCGCCAGCCGCAAGCCGCGCCAGCGCGCCGCACAGCTGAAACTGGCAGGCATCGCCACCATCCAGGGCGACGCCGGGCAGGAACCGAATCACGAGCAGGACGGCCCCAAGGGCAAGGCCGCTGGCGACGGCAAGCTCGCCAAACACTGAACAAGGTAACACCATGAACACCCCCAGCACCACCACTCCCGCCGGCTTCCGTTGCGGCTACATCGCCATCGTGGGCCGTCCCAACGTGGGCAAGTCCACCTTGATGAACATGCTTATCGGCGCCAAGGTCAGCATCACCTCGCGCAAGGCGCAGACCACGCGCCACCGCATCACCGGCATCCAGACGCTGGACGATGCGCAGTTCATCTACATCGACACGCCGGGCTTCCAGACGCGCCATTCGAACGCACTGAACAAGACGCTCAACAAGACCGTCACCAACACGCTCGATTCGTCGGACGTGATCCTGTACGTGATCGAGGCGAACACCTTCGGCCCGGCCGACCAGCAAGTGCTGGACCTGCTGCCGAAATCGGTGCCGGTGATCCTGGTGATCAACAAGTCCGACCGCGCCAAGGACAAGGCCGTGCTGCTGCCGTTCGCGCAGCAGGTGGCCGCCAAGCACGACTTCGCGGCCGTGGTGCCGGTGTCGGCCAAGCTGCGCTTCCAGCTGGACGGCCTGCAGGACGAGATCAAGCGCCTACTGCCGGAGAACGACCCGATCTTCGGCCCGGACGACATCACCGACCGCAGCGAGAAGTTCCTGGCCTCGGAAATCGTGCGTGAAAAGCTGTTCCGTTTCGTCGGCGACGAGCTGCCGTACACCAGCACCGTGCTGATCGAGAAGTTCGAGCAGGAGGGCAATCTGCGCCGCATCTTCGCCGCCATCCTGGTCGAGCGCGACACCCACAAGTCCATGATCATCGGCAACAAGGGCGCGCGCCTGAAGGAAGTGTCCTCGCAAGCGCGCCTGGACATGGAAAAACTGTTCGGCGGCCCGGTGTACCTGGAAATCTGGGTCAAGGTCAAATCCGGCTGGGCCGACAACGAAGCGGGCCTGCGCGCTTACGGCTACGAGTAAGCGCACGGGGCCATCGACTGCAATGTCCGACGCCGTCACCGCCGAGCCGGTAAACGAGCCGGCAAGCGAGCCGGCAAGCGAGCCGGCAAAACGTCCGCGCGCCCCGTCGCGCGAGCGCACCACCGGCACGCGCGTGGCCGGGCAGCCGGCCTTTGTGCTGCACAGCTACCCCTACAAGGAAACCAGCCTCATCGTCGACATGCTGACGCGCGACTACGGCCGCGTGGCCCTGATCGCGAAAGGCGCCAAGCGCCCGCACTCGCAGCTGCGCGGCGTGCTGCAAACCTTCCAGCCCCTGTCCGCCGGCTTCGTCGGCAAGAACGAACTGCGCACCCTGACCGACGCCGAATGGGTGGGCGGCATGCTGCCGCTCGAGAAAACCGCGCTGCTGTGCGGCTTCTACCTCAACGAGCTGCTGGTCAAGCTGCTCGCGCGCGACGACGCCCATCCGGCCTTGTTCGACCACTACGTCGCCACCCTGAACCAGCTGGCGCATAATGAACCTGCGCCCATCTGCTTGCGGAAATTCGAACGGGCCTTACTTAAGGAGACGGGCGTGGCCGCCGATTTGACGCGCTGCACCGCCACCCGCGCGCGCGTGCTGCCCGGCGTGCTCTACGTGGTGGACCCCGAGCGCGGTCCGCGCCCCGAGCAGGCCGGCGACACCGCGCCGCGCGTGTCGGGCAAGACGCTGCTGGACATGGAGCGCGAAGATTACCAAGACGCCGTGACGCAGGCGCAAAGCAAACAACTGATGCGCTTCCTGCTGGCGCACCACCTGGGGGGCGCGCCGCTGAACACGCGCCAGATACTGATAGACTTGATGCAGCTATAGAAACCACCATGAGCTTCCTGTTCCCGTCCGGCCCGGTCATCGACCTGGGCATCAACATCGACCACGTCGCCACCCTGCGCAACGCGCGCGGCACCGCCTATCCGGACCCGATCCGCGCCGCGCTGCTGGCCGAGCAGGCCGGCGCCGACTGCATCACCCTGCACCTGCGCGAAGACCGCCGCCACATCAAGGACGCCGACGTGATCGCGCTGGCGCCGCAGCTGCTCACGCGCATGAACCTGGAAGCGGCCGTGACCAAGGAGATGCTGGACTTCGCCTGCATGATCAAGCCGGCCGACGTGTGCCTGGTGCCCGAGAAGCGCACCGAAGTGACCACCGAGGGCGGCCTCGATGTGGTGGGCCACTTCAGCGACGTGCAGGCCGCCGTCAGGCAGCTGCAGGCCGAAGGCATCCGCGTATCGCTGTTCATCGACGCCGACGAGCAGCAGATCGCCGCCGCCGCCGAATCCGGCGCGCCCGTTATCGAACTGCACACCGGCCGCTATGCCGACACCGAAGGCGCCGAGCAGGCCGCCGAGCTGGAACGCATCAAGGCCGGCACCCGTTTCGGCGTGCAGCGCGGCCTGAAAGTGAACGCCGGCCACGGCCTGCACTACACCAATGTGCAGCCGATCGCCGCCATTCCGGACATCGCGGAACTGAACATCGGTCACGCCGTCGTCGCCCACGCCGTCTTCGTCGGCTGGGAGAACGCCGTGCGCGAAATGAAGGCCATCATGACGGCCACCCGCGTGGCCGCGCTGGCAAAATGATCTTCGGCATCGGCACCGACATCTGCCAGATCGGCCGCGTGGCCGACGCGCTCGCGCGCAGCGAACGCTTTGCCGACAAGGTGCTGGGGCCGGAAGAACTGGAGATCTACCGCGCGCGCAAGGCAGTCAGCCCGGTGCGCGCGCACCGCTTTGTCGCCACGCGCTTCGCCGCCAAGGAAGCCTTCGGCAAAGCCATCGGCACCGGCGTGGCCACACCCATGACCCTGCACAATGCCCAGCTGCTCAACGAAGCGAACGGCAAGCCGGTGATGGTGTGCACGGGCACGCTGGCCGAATTCATGCAGCAGCACCGCCTGTCGTCCCACGTGACGGTAAGCGACGAGGCCGACTACGCCGTGGCCTTCGTGATCGTCGAACAGGCACCGGAAACGAAGTAGAGCAATGACAGACGCACCGAAAACCGAGACCATCGATCCGCGCGAACAGGTGCTGGCCACCGTCGCCAAGCTGCCCGGCCTGCCGGGCGTATACCGCTACTTCGACGCCAACGACAACGTGCTTTACGTGGGCAAGGCGCGCGACCTGAAAAAGCGCGTGTCGAGCTATTTCCAGAAAAACCTGGCCAGCCCGCGCATCGCCATGATGGTCGAGCGCATCGCGCGCCTGGAGACCACCGTCACGCACAGCGAAGCGGAAGCGCTCATTCTTGAGAACAACCTGATCAAGGCCCTGCAGCCGCGCTTCAACATCCTGTTCCGCGACGATAAGAGCTATCCCTATCTGAAGATCACCGGCGACGCCGTGCCGCGCATGGTGTACTACCGCGGCTCGGTGGACAAGAAGAACCAGTACTTCGGTCCTTTCCCCAGCGCCTGGGCGGTGAAGGAATCCATGCAGATCTTGCAGAAGGTGTTCCACCTGCGCACCTGCGAGGATAGCGTGTACTCGAACCGCACGCGCCCGTGCCTGCTGAACCAGATCGGCCGCTGCAGCGCGCCCTGCGTGGACCTGATCACGCCCGAAGACTACAAGGTGGACGTGGACAACGCCGCGCGCTTCCTGCGCGGGCGCACCAGCGAAGTGATGGAAGACCTGGAGAAGAAGATGCACGGCTACGCGGCCGAGCTGAAGTTCGAGCAGGCGGCCGGCGTGCGCAACCAGATCCAGTCGCTGAGCAAGGTGCTGCACCAGCAAAGCATGGAAACCACCGGCGACGCCGACGTGGACATCATCGCCGTGATCGTGCAGGGCGGGCGCGCCTGCGTGAACCTGGCCATGGTGCGCGGCGGCCGCCACCTGGGCGACCGCGCCTACTTCCCAAGCCACTTCGGCGACGCGGCGGCCATCGCCGAGGCGGCGCCGGAAGTGGAAGTGCTGAGCGCCTTCCTGGTGCAGCACTACACCGAGAAATTCATCCCCGGCACGCTGATCCTCAACATCGAATACGACCAGCCGGAGCTGATGGTCGCGCTGCAGGAGCAGTGCGGCCACCGCATCAACCTGATCTTCCAGCCGCAGGGCCAGCGCAGGCAGTGGCTGGAACTGGCGCAGAAGGGCGCCGAGATCTCGCTGGCGCGCCTGCTGTCGGAGCAGGGCTCGCAGCAGTCGCGCACGCGCGCGCTGGCCGAGGCCCTGACCCTGGAGTCGGAAGACCTGGACGCGCTGCGCGTGGAATGCTTCGACATCTCGCACACGCAGGGCGAAGCCACGCAGGCCTCCTGCGTGGTGTTCCACCACCACCAGATGCAGAACGGCGAATACCGCCGCTACAACATCAACGACATCACCCCCGGCGACGATTACGCCGCCATGCGCCAGGTGCTGATGCGCCGCTACGAGAAAGTGGCCAACGGCGACGGCGTGATGCCGGACGTGGTGCTGATCGACGGCGGCAAGGGGCAGGTCGAGATGGCGCGCCAGGTGTTCTCCGAACTGGGTCTGGACATCGGCCTGATCGTCGGCGTGGCGAAAGGGGAGGGCCGCCGCGTCGGCCTGGAGACCCTGGTGTTCGTGGACGGCCGCGCCCCGCAGGAGCTGGGCAAGGAGTCCGCCGCGTTGATGCTGGTGGCGCAGATCCGCGACGAGGCGCACCGCTTCGCCATCACCGGCATGCGCGCCAAGCGCGCCAAGACGCGCCAGACTTCGCGCCTGGAGGAGATCGAGGGCATCGGCGTGAAGCGGCGCCAGAAGCTGCTGGCGCGCTTCGGCGGCCTGCGCGGCGTGGTCAACGCCAGCGTGGAGGATTTGATGTCGGTAGACGGCATTTCCAGCGCCTTGGCCGAAGAAATCTACAAACAACTGCACTAAGGGCATGCGTTCGCTGGTGCTAAGCCCGGCGGCAGGTTAGACTAGCGGCGCATTGATAAAAATTAACTGACGCCCCTCATGCCCTTCAATATCCCGATTTTGCTGACCTGGTTGCGCGTTGCGCTGATCCCTCTGGTGGTAGGCGTGTACTACCTGCCGCCGGCCTGGCTGCCGGTCAGCGACCGCAATCTGGGCGCCACCCTGGTCTTCATCGTCGCCGCCGTCACCGACTGGTTCGACGGCTTCCTGGCCCGCCGCTGGAACCAGACCTCGGCCTTCGGCGCCTTCCTCGACCCGGTGGCCGACAAGCTGATGGTGGCCGGCGCCTTGCTGGTGCTGGTGCAGCTGGACCGCTGCAACGCCATCATCGCCTTCATCATCATCGGCCGCGAGATCACCATCTCCGCGCTGCGCGAGTGGATGGCGCAGATCGGCGCGTCCAAGTCGGTGGCCGTGAACTCCATCGGCAAGATCAAGACCGCCGCCCAGATGTCCGCCATTCCGCTGCTGCTGTTCCACGACATCCTGTTCGGCGCCGTCGACACCCATTTCTGGGGCGAAAAGCTGCTGTGGGTGGCCGCCGTGCTCACCGTGTGGTCCATGTTCTACTACCTGCAGAAGGCCTGGCCGCTGATCAAGGAAAAGAGCGGGATGCTGGAAGTGAAGTAAATCGGAATAAATCGTTTAGCTTTGCAACTTTTCACTCTTGACAGTCCGCTCCCATGCTCTATAATGCTGGCCTGTTGTTGATAACAACGCGCAGCAAAAAGCGAAGCGGGAGTAGCTCAGTTGGTAGAGCGCAACCTTGCCAAGGTTGAGGTCGAGAGTTCGAGACTCTTCTCCCGCTCCAGTTTGCAGTGCGAGAATGTTTCTGCGATAATGCGGTTCCTAACGCGGGAGTAGCTCAGTTGGTAGAGCGCAACCTTGCCAAGGTTGAGGTCGAGAGTTCGAGACTCTTCTCCCGCTCCAGTCTTGTGTGGCACGAGATTGGCGCGTCAGGACAGCAAAATGTAAGACTCCATGCGGGAGTAGCTCAGTTGGTAGAGCGCAACCTTGCCAAGGTTGAGGTCGAGAGTTCGAGACTCTTCTCCCGCTCCAGGTTTTGCAGATAGTATCAAAACTCCAATGCGGGAGTAGCTCAGTTGGTAGAGCGCAACCTTGCCAAGGTTGAGGTCGAGAGTTCGAGACTCTTCTCCCGCTCCACGGTTTTGCGGCAGTACACACTCCAATGCGGGAGTAGCTCAGTTGGTAGAGCGCAACCTTGCCAAGGTTGAGGTCGAGAGTTCGAGACTCTTCTCCCGCTCCAGAATTCGAATGGCAGAGATTAACCGGCTGCCATTTCAGACAAGTCTCCCTCGGCGAGGTAGCAAAGCGGTTATGCAGCGGCCTGCAAAGCCGTCTAGGTCGGTTCGACTCCGATCCTCGCCTCCAAAATTCCTCAGATAAATCAACGACTTAGCCGTCCGCTCAGTAGCGGAGGAGTCGTTGTCGTTGCCTCAAAACGCCTCGATTCGCCTCGTTGCTACCCCGTTCTGGTAACAGTGCCACCTCCAAACGGCTCGCTTTGGCCGTCCATGCCAGTTACAATCCCCGTTCAATTTCTGACGGGGGCAGCATGTCAATCGTGGTCCGGCCGCGCGGAGCCAAATTCGAACTTCGCGTGAAGCATTCGCTTTTGCCTAAAATCTTTACAGCGACATTCGAGGTCGAAGCCGATGCGAGAATTACGGCCAGCAGCTTGAAGCACTGCTGGCGCGCGGTGTCGTGCCGGCCGAACTGGCAGCAAAGCGTGACCGGGGTACGTCGATGTCGCTTGGCCGTCTGATCGCCGACTACCAGGCCGCCGTGCCGGTCAGCGCCCTGGATGCTTCGATCTTGGATATGCTCAAGGGCATACACGAGCTTGGCGTAGTGCGCGTCGACGATGTGACCCGCTACAAGTGGGCTGAAGACTGGGTGAAGTCGATGAAGTTGGTCAAGAACCTGGCGCCGGGCACGATCCGAAAGCGCGTCGGCGCCGTGGCGCGCCTGCTCGACTGGTATCTCAAGCGCGAGGCTGCAGATGGGGTGCAGCCGCTGGCCAACCCATTACGTCTCTTGCCGAAGAATTATTCAGCGTACAACGACCACGAGCGCGCAGCCTTGGATGGCGATGAAAAAAAGCGCGCCAAGGTGGACGAGTCAAGGGATAGGCGGTTGTTGGACGGCGAGGACCAGGCCATTCGCGCCGCCCTGCGTGGAGAAAAACGCGATGACCGCCAGCGGTCCCTGTCCCTGCCCGAAGGTGATGCTTTGCTGGACCTCTACGATCTGATCGTCAATACCGGCCTACGCCTGCGAGAGGCCTATTCGTTGCGTCCAGCTGACGTTCGCCTGGCGCTGCGTACTATCCACGTTTCTGGCAGCAAAACGGGGACGGCCCGGGATGTGCCGATTCTGCCGGCGATCTACAGCATGCTCGAGCGGCGCCTGGCGGCCGCAAGTCCGGGGAGCGCATTTATTTTCCCTTGGTGGAATGGCGATCGGGCGGAACTGAAGAAGGTGACGGCAAAGCTGAGTGCGGCGTTTGCGTCCGCTTTCAAATATGCCGGGTGCGAGGATTTGACGGAGCATGACCTGCGGCACGAGGCGACATGCCGCTGGGTCACGATGCGCGCGCAGGACGGTGGCTGGATGTTCCGAAGCGAGGAGTGCATGAAGATCAAGGGCCACGAGAGCTTCACAATGTTCATGCGCTATTTATCGCTACGCGGTTCGGATCTTGCCGACCGCCTGTGGGCTTAGCTGTACTAGCTTAGACTTGATCTGTCACCAACTGGCAGATGAGTTAGAGTTCTGACAGGCCGCTACCGGCCAGAAGCGGACGTTGATGTCATTCGAGATCGGCGGGGCGGAGAACAACGATGTTCCCCGCCGGGTCGTTGCTAAACCCTCGCACGCGGCTTCAAGCGGAAGCTGATTCCCATGCGATTGATCGCATTCATGGCGGCGATCACGATCGTCAGTTCGACCAAGTCTTTTTCTCCGAACGCGGCCAATGCTGCCGAGTATGCCTCGTCTGAAGCATGGGTTTCGCTCACGCGTGTCACCTCTTCTGTCCACGCGAGGGCCGCCCGTTCCTGGTCCGAAAACAGATATGCGGCCTCTTCCCATACCGGCACAAGTACAATCTTATCCACCGACATCCCGTGTTTGATGAGATCGCGGGTGTGAACATCGATACAGTGCGCGCAACCATTCAATTGAGAAGCTCTGAGGAAAACAAGGTGAATGAGTTCCGGCGCCAAAGCCGTTCCCGTCGTTGCATAATGGTGGAGTGCTCCCAGCGCCTTGGCGCCTTCTTGCGAAACTTGAAACCAGTTTGCGCGGTTCATCGTTCTACTTCCTTTCGTGCGGTTATTGGTCATGCGGCTGGCAACACCTGCTCGCCGCTTCCCACAAGACGCGAGGCCTCGCGCTGCTGTGACACACCGGATGAAATCTGTCACAACAGTCGGTGCCGGATCGTCTAGGAAGATTTATTGATGCCCAAGGTAGCCATGGAGTCCGCCGACCTGCTTGTGTTCGAAGCCTTACGTCCACGCCTTTTCTTGATTGCCTATCGTATGCTCGGCATGCGCGCTGACGCGGAGGACGTCGTCCAGGATGCGTGGCTTCGCTTTTCCACGAGCGCGCATGATGAAGTCAGATCGGTTGAGGCTTGGCTAGTGACCATCACAACGCGGCTCTCGATCGATCGCTTGCGAAGCCGAAAAAACGAGCGCGAAGCCTACATCGGCTGGTGGCTTCCGGAACCTGTGGTCGAGATGGTCGAACACACGCCTGAGGCCGCTGCCGAATTGGCAAGTGACGTGTCTATCGCACTGCTCTGGGTGCTGGAACGACTGACGCCGGAGGAGCGCGCCGCGTTCCTAATGCGAAAAGTATTCGATCAAGATTATGGTGATGTTGCAATCATGCTGGGCAAAAGCGAAGCCGCCTGCAGACAACTCGTCCACCGGGCGCAAGAACGGATACGTCAGGATGGTCCGCGTTTCACGGTCTCGAAGAATATGCACCGCGTTGTCCTCGAAAAATTTATGCAAGCGGCAGCCAAGGCTGATCGCAATGCAATGAAGACTCTGCTATCCGCAGATGTCGAATACAGGGCCGACGGTGGAGGAAAAGTACCATCCCTGGACAAGGTTCTCATCGGGACAGGACGTGTGGCGGGACTTTATTGGGCAGTCGAGAATGCGTTCCGTGACCGGGTCGTCTATAGAATGGCGCGCGTAAATGGCGAACCTGGGCTAATTCGATACATCAATGGGATCGTTGAATCAGTGCAATCGTTCTGCATCGACGCCGGTACAATTTCACGTATTTACGTAGTGCGGAATCCGGACAAATTGCAAGCTACTCCTTCACTGCAATAATGCCTGCGGGGGTCAAGACTGCCGTTGCCTAGTCAATAACGTGGCTAAGCGAAGATAGTTTAAACGTCTGCAATGGGGCGGCTGCTGCCAGTCGCTAGTCGGACATCGCGTGTCAGGTCAAGTACGAACAAGTGCAGCTTAGCACTTTGATAGATCCGGCAGTTTGCGCCCCCGCAAAGTTGGTTTTGGCATCGGAGTTGCTGCTGCCGTAGCTGCGGCATCGGCAATATGGTCGTAAGCGTCCGCTCAGCGCCGTCTTGAGTGCCTTGGCAATTTGATCGATGATGGCATCACACCGCTGGGAAGCGGCGTAATCTCAGAGGGCTGCTGGCAGGCCGCAGTTCCACGGCAAGAATTCATCAACCCGGTTGACGGGATGATCGGCGATATGCGTCAGCACATGGCGCAACCAAGCTTCGGGGTCGACACCGTTCAGCTTGGCCGTCCCGATCAACGAGTAGATCGCGGCGGCGCGCTCGCCGCCGCTGTCGGCGCCGGCAAACAGGTAGTTGCGGCGGCCTATCGCTACGCCACGCAAGGCGCGCTCGGCCGCCGAGTTGTCGATCTCGATGGCGCCGTCATCGCAATAGCGCAGCAGCGCCGGCCAGAGTTTGAGCGCGTACAGGATCGCCGCCGCAGTGTCGGACTTGCGCGACAGCGTATCGAGCGTGGTGCGCAGCCAGTGTTCCAGGTCATCGAGTAGCGGGCGCGAGCGGGCTTGCCGAACCTGCCTTCGTTCGTCGGGAGGTTTGCCTCGGATATCTGCCTCGATCACATAGAGCTCGGCGATCCGGCGCAATGCCTCGGTGGTCAGCGCCGTCGGTCGCGCCGCGTGCAGGTCATGGAACTTGCGTCGCGCGTGCGCCCAGCAGGCGGCTTCGCGGATCGTTCCATTTTCAAACAAGGCATTGAAGCCAGCATACGCATCGGCTTGCAGCACGCCTTCGAACTTGGCCAGGTGGGTCTGCGGATGAATGCCCTTGCGGTCGGGCGTGTACACAAACCAGACTGCTGGCGGTGCGGTGTCGCCCGAAGGCCGGTCGTCACGCACGTAGGTCCACAAGCGCGCCGTCTTGGTTTTTCCGTTGCCGGGCGCCAGCACAGGGATCGGGGTGTCGTCGGCATGCAGCTTCGACGCTGCCAGCACGTGGCGCCGAACGGCGTCAACTAACGGACGCAGCAGTGCGCTGGCCGAACCGACCCAGCTCGCCAACAGGGCGCGGTCAAGGTCGACGCCCTCACGGGCATAAATGACCGACTGGCGATACAGCGGCAGGTGATCGGCAAATTTCGCCACCAGGATGTGGGCCAGCAGGCCGGGACCGGCAATGCCGCGCTCAATCGGCCGGCTCGGTGCCGGTGCCTGGACGATCGCATCGCAGCAGGAACAAGCAAGCTTGGGACGCACATGGCGGATCACGCGGAAGCTGGCCGGCACGAAATCCAGTTGCTCGGCCACGTCTTCGCCCAGCGGCCGCAGGCCGCCACCGCAGGCCGGGCAGGCGTCGGCCGCTGGCGCATAGACCTTCTCGTCACGCGGCAGGTGATCGGGCAGAGGCCGACGCACCGATTTTTTGCGCGGCGCCTGGTCGGCCGCCGGCATCTCGCGCGCCGCCTCGGCCTCGTCGGCCTGCAGGTCTTCCAGTTGCAATTCCAGCTGCTCGATCTGGTGGTCCAGCTTTTCCGACTTGCGGCCGAACTGCATGCGCCGCAACTTCGCGATCTGCAGCTTGAGGTGTTCGATCTCGACGGCGCGCGTGTTCAGTTGTTCGCGCAGACCTTCCACCACCTCGTTTTGAGCGAGCAGCAGCGCCTTCAAGGCGGCGATTTCGTTGGGCAGGTCGGCTGGGCTGAGCATGCGCCGAGTTTACGCGAGGCGTATCACGTTTACAAGGCCGAGGTTGGTTTCCAAGTTCGCTCGGGGCGCCGCCAGTCTATGCCCTCGAGCAGCATCGACAGCTGCGCCTGCGTCAACGCCACCGAGCCGTTGCTGGCCTGCGGCCAGATGAAGCGGCCACGCTCCAGCCGCTTGGCCAGCAGGCACAGCCCGTCACCGGTCCACCACAGTAATTTGATGAGATCGCCGCGCCGGCCACGAAACACGAAAACGTGCCCGCTGAACGGATCTTCCTCCAGCGCCGTCTGCACTTTGGCAGCCAGCCCATTGAAGCCGGAGCGCATGTCGGTGGTGCCGGCGGCGAGCCAGACCTTGGTGCCAGCGGGCAGGCCGATCATCGTAGAACCCGATCCAACACTTGCGCCAGCGCAGCGGCATTGGGCTGGCCTTCGATCCGCACGCGGACCTGGCCCAACTCCAACACGATAATGCCGCTGGCGTCGGAGGTGTCGTTATTCGGAGCAGGCGCCGTTGGCGCCAGCACCACCGGCAACAAGCCATCATCCCGCATTAACGCAGGCACGCCGAGGCGCCCTTGCTCATAGAGACGGCGCCAGCTGAACACCTGGTTAGCGTTGACGCCGTGCTCGCGCGCGATGCGCGCGACCGAAGCGCCCGGCTCCAGCGACAGCGCCACCAATGCGCGCTTGAACTCGAGCGGGTGCTGGCGGTAGTGGCCGCGTGGATTCTTGGAAATGATCGGTTGAAAATTTGTGTCCATAATCGAAAATTGTGGGCACAACGCTGTGCCAAAATTCGATCATGGATTACGCTGGTCAGGCAGTCCAGACGGCGCTGGGAAGACGCTTACCGTTGAGCTTGCCGAACGATGTGCCGTCCAGCTGGCTGGCCGAATTGCTGCGAGCGCTGTGATGGAACTGTCGGCCGATGCGATCTGGCTGGCGACGGCGGCGGTGGACATGCGCACCGGCATCGACGGCCTGTCCCTGCATGTGCAGCAGGCGCTGGGGCGCCCGCCGTGCGACGGCACGGCCTACGTGTTCGCCAATCGCCGCCGCACGCGCCTCAAGCTGGTGTGCTGGGACGGCACCGGTGTCTGGATGTGCCTGCGCCGCCTGCACCGTGGCCAGTTCGTCTGGCCGCAGGCGGACGACGCGTGCTGGCAGATGAGCGCCGAGCAATGGCGCTGGCTGGTCGCGGGCGTGGACTGGCAGCGCCTGTCGGCACCGGCGCCGGCCCAGTGGCGCTTGTAAACATAGGCCGCCGCCTGTAAACTCGCGCAGCATGAACCCGCTCGACGACCTTGCCCGCACCGACATCGACCCAGCGTTGCTGGCGCAGGTGCAGGCGCTGTTCGCCCAGCAGCAGGCCAGGTTGGCGGAGAAGGACTTCAAGATCACCACGCTGACGCACGAGCTGGCCTACTACCGGCGCATCCGCTTCGGCAAGGCCAGCGAGGCGCTTGTCGGCGAGCAGCGCCTGCTGTTCGAGGAAACGGTCGACATGGACCTGGCCGCCATCGAGGAAGAGCTCGAGGGGCAGGCGCCGGCCAAGCGGCAGCGCCAGCGCGCCGGCCGGCAGCCGTTGCCGCCCGAGCTGCCGCGCATCGAGCACCGCCATGAGCCGGCATCGTGCCAGTGCGGCCGGTGCGGGGCCGACCTGGTCAAGATCGGCGAGGACGTCAGCGAGCAACTGGACGTGGAACCGGCGAGCTTTTTCGTGCATCGCCACATCCGTCCCCAATATGCCTGCCGTCCCTGCGAGACCGTGACGGCAGCGCCGATCCCGGCCGCCATCATCGACGGCGGCATGGCCGCCGTCGGCCTGCTGGCGTGGATCGCGGCCTGCAAATACCTCGACCATTTGCCCCTGTACCGGATCGAGCAGATCGCGGCCCGCCAGGGCGTGCCGTTGGCGCGCTCGACCCTGGCCGAGTGGATCGGCCGCGTCGGCGTGGCCTTGCAGCCGCTGGCCGACCGGCTCGCCGAACTGCTGCGGCAACAGGCCTGCCTGCATGCCGACGAGACGCCAGTGCGCCAACTCGACCCCGGCAGCGGCAAGACCCGGCACGCCTACCTGTGGGCCTACCGCTCCGGCGTGCACGACGCCGGTCCGCCCATCGTCGTGTTCGACTACCAGACCAGCCGGGCCGGCGCGCACGCGCGCGCCTTCCTGCATGGCTGGCGCGGCCACCTGATGGTGGACGACTGTGTCGGCTACAAGGCGCTGTTCACCGACGGTCCGACTGAGCTGGCCTGCCTGGCGCATATCCGGCGCAAGTTCTTTGACGTGCACGCCGCCAGCGGCAGCCCCGTCGCCGAGGAGGCGCTGCGCCGCATCGCGGCGCTGTACGCGATTGAGCAGCAAGGCGCCGGACTCGATCGGCCGCAGCGGCTGGCGTTGCGCCAGCGCCAGGCCGTGCCGGCGCTGGGCGAGCTGCACGCCTGGTTGCTGGCGACCCAACGCAACGTCGCCGCCGGCAGCAGCACGGCCAAGGCCATCGACCACGCGCTCAAGCGCTGGCCGGCGCTGGCGCGCTACGCCGAGTCCGGCAGTCTGCCGATCGACAACAATCCGGTCGAGAACGCCATCCGTCCCATTGCCATCGGCAAGAAGAACTGGCTGTTCACCGGTTCGGAGCGGGCCGGCCGCCGCGCCGCCGCCATCCAGAGCTTGTTCGCCACCGCCAAGCTGAACGGACTCGATCCGTTGCGCTGGCTGTCCAGCGTACTGGAACGTCTCCCAACGTACCCTAACAGCCAGCTCGATACGCTGCTGCCATGTCCGAACTCTACGCAGTCCTAAACCCGCTGAACAGGTGGGACGGCTGGACGCTTACGTTCAGACGGCGCAGCCCACACGAATGGCCGCTTGGCGTGAACTATCGTTGAATCGGCGCCACGCTACTGCCGGCGCGTAGCCCTCATCGGGCGGGTACGCGTCCACAGTGCAGAGCGCTTCGCTTTTCGGAGCTGAAATCGGCGAACCACGCCGCGTTTCGGGAGTCTACCAGTATACATTCAAGCTGGAGCATCCTATGCGCGCCAAACTACCATATCACCTTGCTGCCTTTTTGATTGGCGGGAACGGTGCAATCAAAAGCTGGACTGCCGAGTGCGAGCAGCTGCTGGGCCACCGCGCCATCGATGCGTTGGGCGAGCGGGTCGACGTGTTGCTGGCGCCCGCAGAACACTCCGCCGCACTGCTGCGGTCCTTGTCCGCAGAGCCGCAGGATACCCAACTTGAGCTGCGCCATGCGGACGGAACGCGTTCGTGCTTTGAGATCCGCCTGCTGCCCCAGAACAATGCCCAAGGCCAGCGTGACTATGTCGTGCTGCTGGTTCCCGTTCCAGCGCCTTTAAGCGAACGCCAGCTGATCGGTTCGCTGGAGCTGGAGTCACTGTTGAGCTTGGGGAGTAACAACTTCTGCGTCGTTAACAGTAGTGGCCGGATGGTGCTGTGGAATAAGCAGATCGAACAGACCACCCAGCTCACCGGCGAAGAACTCTCAGCCGCGCGCGCCACGGACATGTTTCCCGGACAGCAGCGGGCCACAGTGCAGCGACGGATAGACGAAGCATTGGGACAGGACGCGGAACTGTTGCTTGAGTGCGACTTACTGGCCAAGGACGGGCACACCACACCTCATCTGTTCGCCATCAACCGTTTTCAGCTGAAAAACCAGTACTACATTTTCTGCCTGGGCATGGACGTTACCGCCCGCCGCCGAGACGAGGAAACGCTGCGCCTGCGCGAGCGCGCATTGCACGCCACCAGCAATGGCGTGGTCATCACGCGCTGCGCCGGTGGCAACAATCCCATTGAGTATGTCAACCCCGCTTTCGAGAAAATCACTGGCTACAGCGCCGCCGAGGCGATCGGCAACGACTCGCGGTTCATGGCGGCGCCCGGGTTGGACGAGGCGGAGCGCGCCCAGCTGCGCGCCGCCATCGCCGCTGAACGGGAGATCAATGTGGTGTTTCGCAACCTGCGCAAAAACGGCGAGCTGTTCTGGAATGACCTGACGGTCACGCCGGTGCGCAACGAGCGCGAACAGGTTACCCACTTCATTGGCGTCATCAACGATGTAACGGCGTTGAAACAGCGCACTTCGCTGCTCGAACACGAAGTCAACCACGACCCGCTGACCGGTTTGGCCAACCGCAACCTGCTGTGGGACCGGCTGGAGCAGGCGTTGCACGCGGCGCACCGCAATAAGACGCTGGTGGCAGTGGTGTTAGTGGACCTGAACAAGTTTAAGCAGATCAATGACACGCTGGGACACGAGGCCGGCGACGAAGTGCTAAGACTGGTGGGCCGGCGCTTGCAAGCTGCAGTGCGCGACTGCGACACGGTGGCGCGCCTGAGCGGCGACGAATTCGTCCTGGTCCTGACGGAGCAGCCATCGCTACGCTTCACGTTGCGCATGATAGAGCGTTTGCGCAGTGGCCTGCTTCGGCCCCTATTATTCGACAGCAAGGACGTCACCGTAGGAGCTGCCATGGGGGTGAGCATTTACCCGCACGACGGAACCAGCGCCATCGATTTGGTGCGCGCCGCGGATGCGGCCATGTACGAAGCGAAGGGGGACGGCATGCTGGACGTCCGGTTCTTCTCTGCCGAGATGCGATCCAGCACGGAGGCCAAGCAGAAACTGGAGACCGATATGCGCAACGCGGTCGCCAATAACGAAGTATTTCTGGTGTACCAGCCCCGCTGGTCGCTGCGCACGGGAAGGGTGGTCGGCGTTGAAGCACTGCTGCGCTGGCGCCATCCTGAGTTGGGGGTACTGATGCCCACGGCATTCCTGGCCGATGCCGAGGAAAGTGGGCTGATCGTGCCGATGGGGTTGTGGGTGGTCGACCATGCATGCGCCATGTTGGCGCGGCTTTCCCGGCTGGGCCGGCATGATTTGCCGTTGTCGTTCAACGCCTCCTATCGCGAATTCATCCAGGACGATTTCCTCACCAACATCCGCACTGCGCTGCGGCGTCACGGCGTTTCGCCTAGCAATTTTGAGGTGGAATTGCGCGAAGAACACCTGATGCGGAACCCGCATTTGAGCAGTGGCGTCGCCACTGCCTGCCGGTCGCTGGGCATCAGGCTGTCGATAGACGACTTTGGCGCAGGCGCAAGCAACCTCACCTACCTGCAAAGCCTTCCGATCAGCCAACTCAAAATGACACGCTCATCTGTAAATGAGATCTGTGACAGGGCGCGTAGCGGCCGACTTGCCAAGACTTTGATCGATATCGGCCACAACATGGGCGTGGAAATCGTCGGAGCTGGGGTGGAATCGGATCTTCAGCGCGGGTTTTTGGAGAAAGCGCGCTGTGACCAGGCGCAAGGCCACTTCCTTTGCCCACCGCTTAACGGAACTAGCCTTGAAGAACTGCTGCACGAGAATCCCACCTTCGCCACCTGCCGCAGGCGCGATGACATGCAATAGGCAGCCTGGAAAATAACTACTGGCGGCTGAATAAATCCGAAATGATGTCCATAAGCCCGCGCTTCTGACGCGTCAGCCCTTGTGCGCCAGCAAGCGGTATTCACCGGGCGATGCGCCCGCCCATCGCTTGAACGCGCGATGAAAGGCGCTGGCTTCGCCAAAGCCTAGTTCCGCTGCAATGTCCGCGATGCTCCTGGTGGTATGGCACAGGTAGTCGATCGCCACGTCCCTGCGCAGTTGATCCTTGATGGTCTGGAATGATTGTCCTTCCTGCTCCAGGCGGCGGCGCAAGGTGGAAGGGGTTTTGCCGAGGGACTTGGCGACTGCCTCGAATTCCGGCCATTCAAAGTTGGGTGCAGACCGCAGCTGCCTGCGGATCTGCGCCGCCAGGCTGTTGACGTTCTTGTACTTGAGCACGATGTTGGCCGGCGCATTGCGCACGAACTCCTTGACCGTGCGCTCGTTCTGGATCACCGGCAGGTTGAGGTGGGAGCGATCGAAGCACAGCGACGTCACGGCTTCATTGAAGCGCAACTGGCTGGAATACATGAACTGGTATTCCGCGCTGCGCGTCGGCTCGGGATAGGCGAAGGTGGCCGCCAGCACCGGGATGCGCCGTCCGATCAGCCAGCACGCCAGACCGTGCTGCAGCATCAGCAGGGTCTCGTGGCCAAACACCCGTGGCTGCGGCGCGTCCGGCGTCTCCTGGATGGTCAACAGCGCCTGGCGTCCCTTGATGTCCAGGCCGCAGTGAAAATTGTCGAGTATCAGGTTGAAGAACTTCACCATGCGCGACAAGGCATCGTGCAAGGTCGCGCAGTCGGTCAGGATATGGCTAAGCATGGCAAAGCTGCCGACCTTCATGCGCCGCGCATCCTGGCCAAACAGTTCATCGTCCAGCACTTTCGCCACGCTCAGCCACAAGGCGCTGAAGCTTTGCGGTGTCACGCGGCCCAGCGGTGCCTGCAGGACGGCTGGCGAAATGCCGGCCTCCGCCAGCAAGGGCGCCACGTCGATGCCGCGCGCCAGTACCGGCGCCAGCGCGGACTTGACGAAGTAAATCGAAACACTGCCTTTTTGCATGTGAGCCATCCATATACAACGCGATACGCGGCATTGCAAAGTGTTGCCTGCGCGCCCCGATCATAGCGCATCCCATGGGCAAACCGTATGGCCAAATCGCTCACGATGAATGGCGATTTCGGGCATCGCCGGCAAGACGCCGTCTCCCTATACTTCGACCGATACACGGGCAATGTACCCGTCGCGGTTCACACAACATCACAACAATGGAGACGACAATGCACTATTCCGAGCTGCGCAGATTGGCCGATGAATCAAGGTTTAGCCGGTTTCACGGGGGGGTACTTTTCTGGGGCGCGCTGATCCTGGTCCTGGACGGCTATGACCTCGCGATAGTCGGCGCCGCGCTGCCGTCCATCATGAAGGACATGGGCGTGGACGCCAACAGCGCGGGATTCATGGCCAGTTCCGCGCTGGTGGGCATGATGCTGGGCGCCATCACCTTCGGCACCCTGGCCGACCGCATCGGCCGCCCCATGCTGATCTCGATCTGCGTTGGCTTGTTCAGCGTGTTTACCGCGGCCGCCGGACTGACGAGCGATCCGTACTCGTTCAGCGCGACGCGCTTCCTTGCCGGTTTGGGGATAGGCGGCGTGCTGCCCATCATGACGGCGCAGATGGCCGAATTCGCGCCCGTCAGGCTGCGCGCGCGCCTGGTCACGCTGGTCTTTGCCGGCTATTCGATCGGCGGCATCCTGGCTGCGCTGATCGCCAAGCAAGTCATCGCCGCCTACGGCTGGCAGTCGATCTTCTACACGGCCCTGGCGCCCGTGCTGCTGATTCCGTTCATCCTGCTGACGATGCCCGAATCGCTGCCGTTCCTGATCAAGCGCAACCGGCTGGCCGAATTGCGGAAGGTGATAGGCAAGCTCGCGCCCGGCTTTACCGTGCCGGCTAACGAGCGCTTTCTGCCACCGCTTGGCGAGGCAAGCGGAAGCAGCCCGGTGCGCGCTCTTTTTCAAAACGACCGGGGCTTCAGCACGGCCATGATCTGGATCGCCTTCTTCATGGGCCTGTTCATGGTGTACGCGCTCAGTTCATGGCTGACGAAGCTGATGGCCCTGGCGGGATACAGCCTGGGCTCGGCGCTCAATTTTGTACTGACCTTCAATATCGGCGCCATGGCCGGGGCGATCTCTGGCGGCTATCTCGGGGACAGGTTCAACATCAAGTACGTGCTGGTGTCGTTCTACGCGCTGGGGGCCGTGGCCCTGGCCTTGATGGGATACACGAGCTCGACCGAACTGCTGTTCATCATGGTGTTCATCGTGGGCGCCTCCACGCTGGGCACGCAGCTGCTTGCCTATGCCTACGCCGGCGAGTTCTATCCGCTCGCAATCCGTTCCACCGGCGTGGGGTTCGCATCGGGTATCGGCCGGATCGGCGGAGTGGTTTCGCCCTTGCTGATTGGCTGGCTGGTGTCGCTGAAGCTGCCGCTGGAGCAGAACTTCTTCGCCATTGGCATCGCCGGCGCCATCGGCACGATCGCCGTCATGCTGATCAATCATTCGCGCAGCGCCGCGATGCAGGCGCGGGACGTGGCGGCGCCGCTTGCGCCGGCCGGCGTGCAGGCGGGCGCGGCTGGATGAGGTCATCGAATTTTCAACTGGAGACAACCATGTACATTTCCCAAAACACCCATCCGCAAACGCGTGTCAGTCAGTTGATCGCAATGTATGGCGCGGACCGTGCCAGCGCCGCCCACCTGCTGTGCGATCGCCATGACCCGTCGAGCGTGGCATACCAGATCGTCGGCGCCGACCTGTCCGTCGCCACCATCACCTATGCCGAGCTGCGCGCGGAATCCGAGCGCTTCGCGGCCGCGCTGCGCGCGCGGGGCATACGGCAGGGCGATCGCGTGGCCACGCTGATGGGCAAAGGCCGCGCGCTGCTGGTCGCCCTGGTCGGCATCTGGCGTCTCGGCGCCGTGCACGTGCCCTTGTTCACCGCGTTCGCGCCTGCGGCCATTGCCATGCGCCTCAACGCCAGCGGCGCCAGGGCGGTCATCTGCGACCAGTCGCAGCAATCGAAATTGCACGGGAATGAAGACATGCCGGCCGAGGCGCCATGGCTGATGGTGGTGGCCGGCGCCGGGCCGGGCGCGGTGGAGGCGGGCGGGCTGCGGTTCGAGGACCTGATGGCCGAGCGCCATCCGTTGGCCGAGGCGGCCGCGCTCGGCGCGAACGCACCGCTGATCCACATCTATACCTCGGGCACCACCGGCCGGCCCAAGGGCGTGGTGGTGCCCCTGAAAGCGCTGGCCAGCTTCCACGCCTACATGGAGTTCGGCATCGGCTTGCGGACGGACGACGTGTACTGGTGCGCGGCCGATCCGGGCTGGGCCTACGGCCTGTATTTCGGCGTGCTGGGATCGCTGGCCACAGGCGTGCGCAGCGTCCTGCTGGGGGCCGGGTTCTCTCCCGAAACCACCTACGCCACCATGCTCAAGTGCGGCGTCACCAATTTTGCCGCCGCCCCGACGGTGTACCGCTCGTTGCGCGTGTCGGACATTCCGGTGCCGGCAGGCTTGCGGCTGCGCTGCCTCTCCAGTGCGGGCGAGCCGCTCACGCCGGAGGTCAACGAATGGGCGGTCGGCGCCCTCGGCATGCCCGTGGGCGACCATTTCGGCCAGACCGAGACCGGCATGCTGATCAACAACCACCATCGCGCAACGCTCAGGAAGCAAATTCGGCCGGGCTCGATGGGGCATGCGATGCCGGGCTGGAAGGCGGCGGTGCTGGCGCAGGACGCGGATCAACCGGTCGCGGTTGGCGAGGTCGGAAGGATGGCGATCGACCTGTCCGGGAGCCCGCTGGCCTGGTTCGGCGGCTATCACGGCGATGCGGAGAAAAGCGCCGAAAAATTCTCCG
Source organism: Pseudoduganella sp. UC29_71 (assembly GCF_042693265.1). Classification (NCBI taxonomy): domain Bacteria; kingdom Pseudomonadati; phylum Pseudomonadota; class Betaproteobacteria; order Burkholderiales; family Oxalobacteraceae; genus Pseudoduganella; species Pseudoduganella sp. UC29_71. The sequence goes on from NZ_CP170549.1 coordinate 1,446,970, forward strand.
CCGACGGCCGCTGGTACCTGACCGGGGACGCCGGGCGCGTCGACGAAGACGGCTACTGCTATTTCTCGGCCCGTGACGATGACGTGATCATCATGGCGGGATACCGCATCGGTCCCTTCGACGTGGAGTCCATCATAGTCACACACGGCAGCGTGTCCGAATGCGCCGTCATTGCGGTGCCCGACGCCGTGCGCGGCGAAGTCATCGAGGCCTTTGTCGTATTACGCGACGGGATCAGCGCGACGCCCGCGCTGGCCACCGGCATCCAGCACCTGGTCAAGACCAAATTCGCCGCGCACGCCTATCCCCGTACGGTGCACTTCGTCGCCGGACTGCCCAAGACGCCGAGCGGCAAGGTGCAGCGGTTCGCGCTGCGCAATCGCCGGCGCGAGGAACTGGCGCGCAGCCAGCACTGAGCCTCGCGCGCCGTCACGCATTATCACGAACTGACAATTTTTTGCAGCGATATTGAAATTTCCGGGCATTGCCGGGCCTGCGGTGCGACCGTATTCTCAATGCACCGCCCATCAACTGTACGAGGAACCCTATGAATACCAAGCAATCGAGCCCCACCGTCAAACTGCTGATCAACGGCGAGTTTGTCGAATCGTCGAGCACCCAATGGCAGGACGTGGTCAACCCCGCCACGCAGCAGGTGCTGGCGCGCGTGCCGCTGGCAACGGCGGCCGAGATCGCGGCTGCGGTGGGCGCGGCCAAGAACGCGTTCAAGACCTGGCGCAAGACCCCGATCGGCGCCCGCGCCCGCATCTTCCTCAAGTACCAGCAGTTGATCCGCGAGAATATGCAGGAGCTGGCCGCGCTGCTGACGGCCGAGCAGGGCAAGACCCTGGCCGATGCTGAAGGGGACATCTTCCGCGGACTGGAGGTGGTGGAGCACGCCGCCAACATCGGCAGCCTGCAGATGGGCGAGATCGCCAACAACGTGGCCAGCGGTGTGGATACCTTCACGCTGCAGCAGCCCATCGGCGTGTGCGCCGGCATCACGCCGTTCAACTTCCCCGCCATGATCCCGCTGTGGATGTTCCCCATGGCCATCGCCTGCGGCAACACCTTCGTGCTCAAGCCGTCCGAGCAGGACCCCATGGTGACCATGCGCCTGGTGGAGCTGGCGCTGCAGGCCGGCATCCCGCCCGGCGTGCTGAACGTGGTGCATGGCGGCGAAGACGCCGTCAACGCCATCTGCGACCATCCGGACATCAAGGCGGTGTCCTTCGTCGGCTCCACCAAGGTCGGCACCCATGTTTACCACCGCGCCTCGCAAACCGGCAAGCGCGTGCAGTGCATGATGGGCGCGAAAAACCACGCCATCGTGCTGCCGGATGCGAACAAGCAGCAAGCGCTGAATAACTTGCTGGGCGCAGCCTTCGGCGCAGCCGGCCAGCGCTGCATGGCCTTGCCGGTGACGGTGCTGGTGGGCGAGGCGAACAACTGGATTCCCGAACTGGTGGAAAAGGCGCGCGCGCTGAAAATCAACGGCGGGGCGGAGCCGGGCACCGACATCGGGCCGCTGATCTCGTGCGCGGCCAAGAGCCGTGTCGAAAGCTTCATCGCCAGCGGCATCGAAAACGGCGCCACGCTGGAGCTGGACGGCCGCCAGCCCAATGTGCCGGGCTACGCGGGCGGCAACTTCGTCGGCCCCACCATTTTCTCGGGCGTCAAGCCCGGCATGGCGATCTATGACCAGGAAATCTTCGGCCCTGTGCTGTGCCTGGTCCAGGCCGCCACGCTGGATGACGCGATCGCCTTCGTCAACAACAACCCGAACGGCAACGGCACGGCCATCTTCACGCAGTCGGGCGCCGCCGCGCGCAAGTTCCAGGAAGAAGTCGATGCCGGCCAGATCGGCATCAACGTCCCGATTCCGGTGCCGGTGCCGCTGTTCTCGTTCACCGGTTCCGGCGCATCCAAGCTGGGCGACCTCGGTCCCTACGGCAAACAGGTGATCCTGTTCTACACGCAGACCAAAACCATCACCGCGCGCTGGTTCGACGACGACAGCGTGGCCGGTGCGGTCAACACCACTATTTCGCTGAAATAAGCGACCCGGGGAGGCCACATGGACTTCGAACTGTCCGAAGAGCAGAACGCATTTCGCCAGGCGGCGCGCGAATTTGCCGCCGGGGAGATGGCGCCGCTGGCGGCGCACTGGGATGCCGAATGCATCTTTCCCGTGGAGGTCATCCGCAAGGCCGGTGAACTGGGCTTTTGCGGCATGTATACGCCGCAGGAAGACGGCGGCATGGGGCTGTCCCGGCTGGACGCGGCCATCGTCTTCGAGGAGCTGGCCGCCGCATGCCCGTCGACCACGGCCTACATGACGATCCACAACATGGTCAACTGGATGCTCGCGACCTGGGCCAGTCCCGCAGTGCGTGAACGCTGGGCGCCGCTGCTGGCAAGCGGGCGCAAGCTGGGTTCCTATTGCCTGACCGAACCGGGCGCCGGCTCCGACGCCGGTTCGCTCAGCATGCGCGCGGAACTGAAAAGCGGCTTCTACCACCTGAACGGCGCCAAGGCCTTCATTTCCGGCGCGGGCGCCACCGATCTGCTGGTTGTGATGGCGCGCACCGGCGGCGCCGGGCCGAATGGCATCAGCGCCTTTGCCGTGCCGGCCGATACCCCGGGCCTGAGCTTCGGGCGCAAGGAGGTGAAGCTGGGCTGGAACAGCCAGCCCACGCGCGCCATCAGCTTTGACGACGTGCGCATTCCTGCCGATCACCTGCTGGCCGCCGAGGGCGAGGGCTTCCGCATTGCCATGCGCGGGCTGGATGGCGGCCGCATCAACATCGCCACCTGTTCCGTGGGCGCGGCGCAGGCGGCGCTGAACGCGGCGCGCGAATACATGGGCGAGCGGCGCCAGTTCGGCAACCGCCTCGCGTCCTTCCAGCACCTGCAGTTCGAGCTGGCCGACATGCAGACCGAACTGGTGGCGGCGCGGCAGATGGTGCGCCTGGCCGCCACCAAGCTCGATGCGGGCGCCGCCAACGCATCGGTCTATTGCGCCATGGCCAAGCGCATCGCCACCGACATCGGTTTCAAGGTGTGCAACCAGGCCTTGCAGATCCATGGCGGCAACGGGTACATCCGGGAGTACCCGCTGGAGCGCTACCTGCGCGACGTGCGCGTGCACCAGATCCTGGAAGGGACCAACGAAATCATGCGCGTGATTGTCTCGCGCCATTTACTGGAACAAACAACCGAGGAAATCCGATGAGCGACTACACAAACCTTGAGCTGGAAATTGTTGGCCATACCGCGGTCCTGACGCTGGCCAATCCGCCCGCCAACACCTGGACTGGCGCCAGCCTGGCCGCGCTGACGCGACTGGTTGGCGACCTGAACGCCAATCCCGAGATCTACAGCCTGGTGGTCACGGGCCAGGGAGAGAAGTTCTTTTCCGCCGGGGCGGACCTGAAACTGTTCGCCGATGGCGACAAGGCGGTGGCGCGCGACATGGCGCGCCATTTTGGCGAGGCATTCGAGACGCTGTCGCAGTTCCGGGGCGTATCGATTGCCGCCGTCAATGGCTATGCCATGGGCGGCGGCCTGGAATGTGCGCTGGCCTGCGATATCCGCATCGCCGAAGAGCAGGTGCAGCTGGCGCTGCCGGAAGCGGCCGTTGGCCTGCTGCCGTGCGGGGGAGGGACCCAGACCCTGGCATGGCTGGTCGGCGAGGGCTGGGCCAAGCGCATGATCTTGTGCGGCGAACGCGTTGACGCGCAGACCGCCTTGCGCATCGGCCTGGTCGAGGAGGTGGTCGGCAAGGGCGAGGCTAAGCGTGCGGCGCTGGCGCTGGCGGCGCAAGCCGCCAAACAAAGCCCGTCCAGCGTGGCGGCCTGCAAGCGGCTGATCCAGGGCGCGCGCGCCGGTGCGCCGGCCGAGTGGCTGCCAGTCGAACGCGAACTGTTCGTCGATCTGTTCGATACCGAAGACCAGAAGGAAGGCGTGAACGCCTTTCTCGGCAAGCGCACGGCGCAATGGAGGAACCGCTGATGGGAGAGCGACTGAACATGCCGGTGCTGGCCGAGACGCTGGTGGCCGACAATGGCAGCCTGATCGGCGTGCTGACGCTAAGCGCGGAAAAAACGCTGAACGCCTTGTCCTTGCCGATGGTGGACCTGCTGGCGGCGCAGCTGGCGGCCTGGGCCTATGACGAGCACATTGCCATGGTGCTGTTGCAGGGCGCCGGCGAGAAGGCATTCTGCGCCGGCGGCGACCTGCACAACCTGTACAGCACGATGATGGGCCATCGCGCGTCGCGCCAGGCCGGCGATGTGCTCGGCAACGGCTACGCCAACGAGTTCTTCGCGCGCGAGTACACGCTGGATTACCGCATCCACACCTATCCGAAGCCGATACTGTGCTGGGGCCATGGCATCGTCATGGGCGGAGGGATCGGCCTCATGGCCGGGGCCAGCCACCGCGTTGCCACGGAAAAGACGCGGCTGGCGATGCCCGAGACCGGCATCGGCCTGTTTCCCGATGTGGGCGGCTCGTGGTTCCTGAGCCGCATGCCGGGCGGGATCGGCCGCTTCCTCGCGCTGACCGGCGCCAGCATCAACGCCGCCGACGCGCGCTACGCCGGGCTTGCCGACCGCGTGCTGGCCCATGCCGACCAGCCGCAAGTGCTGGCCGCGCTGCTGCGCCAGCCCTGGAGCGCTGACTGCGCCGCCAACCATGTGTTGCTGGGCGCTGTGCTCCGCGCCGCCGAGGAGGGGAGCGCCGCCGCGTGCGCGCCCGGCCCGTTGCGGCAGCACCGCGACTTGATAGACAAGCTGTGCGGGCAAGAGAGCCTGGAGGCCGTTTTGGCAGCTTTCGCGGCTGTGCAGACCGACGATCCGTGGCTGGCGAAGGCCCTGGCCGCCGTGCAGCGTGCCGCCCCCGGTTCGCTGGCGCTGACCTGGCGCTTGCTGGAACGGGCGCCGCGCCTGTCGCTGGCGGACGTGTTCCGCATGGAGTACGGCGCCGCGCTGCACTGCTGCGCGCAGGGCGATTTCATGGAAGGCGTGCGCGCGCTGCTGATCGACAAGGACCAGCGTCCGCGCTGGCGGCCCGCCGACAGCACCGCGCACTTCCTCGACAACCCGTGGCGCCCGCGCGAGCATCCGCTGGCGGGCCTGGACAATTAATGACGGAGAACATATGAGCCATATCGCATTTATCGGACTGGGCAACATGGGCGGGCCTATGGCCCTGAATCTGCTGAAAGCCGGCCACAAGTTGAGCGTGTTCGACCTGTCGGCCAGCGCGCTCAAAACGCTGGCCGACGCCGGCGCCAAGGTGGCGCCGTCGGCGCACGCGGCTGTCGGCGAGGCCGATATTGTCGTGTCCATGCTGCCGGCCAGCCGCCATGTGGAAGGACTTTACCTGGGCGCGGAGGGCCTCATCGGCTGCATGCGCCCCGGTGCGCTGATTATCGAGTGCAGCACCATCGCCTCGCAATCGGCCATCGCGGTGGCTGGCGCTGCGGCCCGGGCCGGGATGGCCATGCTCGACGCGCCCGTGTCCGGCGGCACCGGCGGCGCCATCGCGGGCACGCTGACCTTCATGGTGGGCGGCCCGGCCGAGGTGCTGGAGCGCGCAACACCGGTGCTGCTGGCGATGGGTAAAAACATCTTCCACGCAGGCGCGCACGGCGCGGGGCAAATCGCGAAGATCTGCAACAACATGTTGCTGGGCATCCTGATGGCGGGCACCGCCGAGGCACTGGCGCTGGGCATGGCCAATGGGCTGGACCCACGCGTGTTGTCGGACATTATGAGCAAGAGCTCGGGCCGCAACTGGGTGCTGGAGGTCTACAACCCGATACCGGGCGTGATGGAAAACGCGCCGGCGTCGCGCGGCTACACCGGCGGCTTCGGCGTGAACCTGATGTTGAAAGACCTCGGGCTGGCGGCGGAATCGGCCATGGCCGCGAAGTCGCCGGTACCGCTGGGCGAGCTTGCGCGCAACCTGTATGCGCTGCACAGCGGTGCCGGCGCGGGCGAACTGGATTTCTCCAGCATCGTGCAACTGATGCAAGGTAAAAAGGAAAAATGATGAAGATACTGGTGCCCGTCAAGCGCGTGGTGGACTACAACGTCAAGGTGCGCGTCAAATCCGACGGCACGGGCGTGGATATCGCCAACGTCAAAATGTCGATGAACCCGTTCGATGAGATCGCTCTGGAAGAGGCGACCCGCCTGAAGGAAGCGGGCAAAGTCACCGAAGTGGTGGCCGTGTCCTGCGGCGTGGCGCTGTGCCAGGAAACCCTGCGCACCGGCATGGCCATCGGCGCCGACCGCGGCATCCTGGTGGAAACCGCCACCGAGCTGGAACCGCTGGCCGTGGCCAAGCTGCTGAAAGCGCTGGTCGACAAGGAGCAGCCGCAGCTGGTCATCCTGGGCAAGCAGGCGATTGATGACGACTCCAACCAGACCGGCCAGATGCTGGCCGCCCTGCTGGGCTGGCCGCAAGCGACCTTCGCCTCGAAAGTGGTGCTGGAACACGGCAAAGCGACCGTGACGCGCGAAGTGGACGGCGGCCTGGAAACGCTGGCGCTGACGCTGCCGGCCATCATCACGACCGACCTGCGCCTGAACGAGCCGCGCTATGTGACGCTGCCGAACATCATGAAGGCCAAGAAGAAGCCGCTGGACACCGTCAAGGCGGAAGAGCTGGGTGTCGACGTGACCCCGCGCCTGAAGACCCTGAAAGTCGCCGAGCCAGCCAAGCGCTCCGCCGGCATCAAGGTGCCGGACGTTGCCACCCTGGTCGCTAAACTGCGCACCGAAGCCAAAGTCATCTAATTAATAGAATGCCAGCAGCCGTAGGGCGGGTTAGCGCTTGGCGCGTAACCCGCCGCGAGCCGCCGACATGCACACAAAGGAACAACCATGGTCGCACTAGTTATCGCTGAACACGACAACGCCAGCCTGAAGGGCAGCACCCACCATACCGTGACTGCCGCCGCCCAGTGCGGCGGCGAGGTACACGTGCTGGTAGCAGGTTCGAACGCCGCCGCCGCCGCTGCGCAAGCGGCGCAGATCGCCGGCGTCTCGAAAGTGCTGCTGGCCGACGCCGCCCACTTCGCCGACGGCCTGGCCGAGAACGTGGCCGAGCAAGTGCTCGCCATCGCCGGCGCGGGCGGGGCAGCCTACTCGCACATCCTGGCCCCGGCCACTGCCTACGGCAAGAACATCCTGCCGCGCGTGGCCGCCAAGCTGGACGTGGCCCAGATCTCGGAAATCACCAGGGTCGATGCGCCCGACACCTTCGAGCGTCCGATCTACGCCGGCAACGCGATTGCCACCGTGCAGTCGGCCGACAAGGTCAAGGTCATCACCGTGCGCACCACCGGTTTCGACTCCGCTGCCTCGACCGGCGGTTCGGCCGCCACCGAAACCATCGCCGCTGTCGGCGACAACGGCAAGTCGGCCTGCGTCGGTCGCGAGCTGGCCAAGTCCGACCGTCCAGAACTGACCGCCGCCAGGATCATCGTCTCCGGCGGCCGCGGCATGGGCTCGGGCGAAGCGTTCAAGATGCTGGAACCGTTGGCCGACAAGCTGGGCGCAGCCATGGGCGCATCGCGCGCCGCCGTGGACGCGGGCTACGTGCCGAACGACTGGCAGGTTGGTCAGACCGGCAAGATCGTGGCGCCGTCGCTGTACATCGCCGTCGGCATCTCCGGCGCGATCCAGCACCTGGCCGGCATGAAGGATTCGAAGACCATCGTGGCCATCAACAAGGATCCCGAAGCGCCGATCTTCTCCGTGGCCGACTACAGCATCGTGGGCGACTTGTTCGACATCGTCCCGCAACTGACCGCTGAACTGGGCGCGTAAGGCCCTCCAAGCGTAGTAGCGAAATGTGGCGCGCCAGATGAAGGGCGAACTCGATATCGACTTCAATGCCTGCAAGGCGGCCCGGCCGCACCCCCGGCGCTGGCGCACGCAGCTGACCATGGCGCATAACGCGGGCTCGGCGTGATGATGCAGTCCTGCAAGAGGACATCGTAGTTGACGAGCAAGCCGAAGCGCAGAATGCCGCGAATGGCGGCCGCATCCGCCTATAAACTGCGATGTTAGTGGCGCATGCTGGCAGCAGACGGCTGCTGGCATGTGGCAACTGCTGCGGCGCCGTTTTTGAAAACTGAGGAAGTTATGCCCACCGAAGGCGTCGTAATAAGGGTGCTCTCGTCGCAAGTCAGCAAACGCGTTAGCCGGCATCCTGCGTTATCGGGCTTATCTATCTCTAGCGGACGCAAGCGCGAGCGACTCCCGGCGTTTGGGATCCGCGCGAGTAGAATCAATAGCGCCGCCAGATTCAACAGGATGAACGATGGCGTCAAAATGCGCGAACCCCAACACAGGAGGTTGTTATGTTCATCTATCGCCCCGAAGGGCGAACAGCATATCGTGATTTCGCGATGGCACTTGCTGAGGAACAAGAAGTGGCTTATGAGTTGAGCCAGTGCGTCAAAGTGGAGGTCTACAGTTTGATGGCCCACGAGCTGTTTGACCGGATGGTGGCTGCGCACGCAAAAACGGCGGTAGCCTTTGCGGCAATGGAGTGCTTCCGGCACGAGCAGGGATGAAGGGTGACGCCTGTAAAATTCAGGACGGTGCCGACCGGCGGAGCGATAGGCCAATACGCGGTGTCCAAAGAAGTGATAGTAAATTGCGATATTGCGCGAGGCGATAGAGCCTAGGATAGGGGGCGGAGACACCCCATCCCGCCGCGCGCGGAACGCTACAAGAACCAAACCCCTCAGCCTGCCGCTGCCGCGTCAAGCCAACCGCAGCTTTCCCGCTCGCCTTATCCCGTGACGGCCACGCCATGCAACAGGTAACGCGCCTGGCTGGCTTCAATACGGCGCTTGGGCCACAGCGGACCTTGTCCCGATCGGAGCGATAATTATGGACGACGTACTCGGACGACAGATGCTGCAGGCGACAGAAATACTAGGTACGGGCAAGGAACTTGTGCTCGCTTCAATCCGCCCGGACGGTACACCGCACGCTTCGACGATGAGTTATGCCAACGCTGGCGTGGAGACGTATTGCGCGATCTCCCTGGACAGCCAGAAGGCACATGACATTCGGCACGATTCCCATGTGGCGTACGTCGTAAATGCACCCTACCGGTCTTGGGCGGAAATCCGGGGCCTCTCGATCAATGCGAAGGCGTGCATGCTCGTCGATCCCGATGAACTGGCTTTGGCCAGTCAATTGCTGCTGAAGAAGTATCCGGAATTTGCCACCATTATCTCCAGCACAGAGGTCTTGCCCTGGCCCGGCATGTTGTTCATCGCACTGCGGCCCAGATCGATTTCCTTGCTAGACTACACCCACGGATTCGGTCACACCGAACACTTTGCGGTCCCAATTGAGCAATCGACCAAGCCGGTGTCATGAGAGTGGCGGCCAAGCGCATCGATCACGAACTGCGTCGCTGGGTTTCTTGAATATGTTGCGCCAATTGAGGCAGCAGTGCCTGTAGCTGCCCGACGATGGCGGTGGCGCTGGCCTGCTCGCTGCTTGCCTCGCCCGGCACAAGCTGCTCGAGCTGCTGGCACAAGTCGCCCATGCGGAACGCGCCGACAGTGCGCGCGGCGCCCTTGATGCGGTGGCCCAGCTGGCGCACGGTCTCCATGTCGCCGCGTGCCAGCGCGGCCTCCATGTCGCCGATGCCGTCCCGCGAACTGCTCAGGAACGCCAGCGCGAACTTGCCTACCTTGGCCTCGTCGTAGCCCAGCAGCATGGACAGCACCGACAGGTCGATCACATCCGTGTCGCCGCCGTGCGCGGCTGCGGGCGCCGGCGGGGGCGGGCGGGGCTCTGCCTGCGCCACGCGCTGGGGCAGCCACCTGGCGATGGTCTGGTGCAGCAGCGCCGGCTGCACCGGCTTTGAGATGAAATCGTTCATGCCGGCCTCGATGCAGCGCACCCTCGCCTCGGTGGTGGCGGTGGCCGTCATGGCCAGCACCGGGATATGGCTCAGTTGCGGCGCGGCGCGGATGCGGCGGGTTGCTTCCAGTCCGTCCATGACCGGCATCTGCAAGTCCATCAGTATGCAGTCGACACTGGTCTCGCGCAGCAGTTCCAGCGCGGCGGCGCCATTTCCGGCCACGCAAACGGCGGCGCCCACTTCTTCCAGCATCTCCTGCGCGATCTGCTGATTGAAGATATTGTCCTCGACCAGCAAAATGCGGGCCGTCTGCAGCGCCGCCATCACGGCGGGCGAGCGCGTGCCGGCCAGCAGCTCGCCGGCGGCGTCGCCGATCTGGCTGATCAGCGTGGGCAAGGTGCGCGACGAGATGCCAAGCCGGGCAGTGAACCAGAACGTGCTGCCGGCGCCGGGCTGGCTGGCGACACCCACGTCGCCGCCCATCAGCTGGGCCAGTTCCTTGCAGATTGCCAGGCCCAGGCCGGTGCCGCCGTATTCCCGGGTGGTCGATGTGTCGGCTTGCTGGAAGGAGACAAACAGCTTGGCCATCTCCGCTTCGGACAGGCCGATGCCCTGGTCGCTCACGTCGAAGCGCAGCAGGCAACTGCCCGCATCGCCGCCCACCATGCGCACGCGGAACGCGATCCTGCCTTGCTCGCTGAACTTGATGGCGTTGTTGGCGTAGTTGATGAGTACTTGCTTCAGCCGCAGCGGATCGCCAGTCAGCACGGGCGGCAGGGCGGGATCGAGGTCGAATACCAGCTCCAGGCCGCGCGAGGCCGCCTTCGGCGCCACCACCGCCGTCAGCGTCTGCACTACCTGGTCGAGCGAGAAGTCGATGTGCTGCAGTTCCATCTTGCCCGCTTCGATCTTCGAAATGTCGAGGATGTCGTCGATGATGCCCAGCACGTGTTCGCCGGCGTAGCGGATTTTCTCCAGATAGTCGCGCTGGCGCGGGTCCAGCTCGGTCTTCAGCGCCAGGTAGGCCATGCCGATGACGCAGTTGAGCGGCGTGCGGATTTCGTGGCTCATATTGGACAGGAACTGGCCTTTGGCCATGCTCGCCGCCTCGGCCAGCTGCTTGGCCTGCAGCAGTTCCTCGTTCTTGGCCTCAAGCTGCTGCTCGTAGTGCCGCTCCGAGGTCACGTCGTGATAAATGGAGACGAAGCCGCTGGCGGCGCCGTCCGCGCCGTAGATGGGTCGGCCGACGATGTTCAGCACCACGCCGTCGGCGCTGATGCGGGTGAAGTTGTGGGGCTGGAACGTCAGGCACAGCGCCACCCGGGCCGCCACCAGCTCATGGATGTCGCCGTCGCCATAGTCCCCGCGCGCCGCCAGAAAGCGGAAGACGTCGGCCATGGTGACGCCGGGGTGCATGAAATGCTCCGGCAAGCCCTGCAGCTGGCAAAAGGCGGGATTCCAGAACCGGATGGTCAGGTCGCTATCGACGATGGTCACCCCGGCCGGCATGTATTCCAGCGCGGTGGCCAGCCTGGGGAAATTCACTCGGATGAATTCTTCACTTTGAAAGGCTGATTGCATGAGTCGATCATCCCGCAGTGTGAAACAAGCGCGTCGCTCTGGGCCACGCTCGCTGGCTGGCGCATCAGGAGAACTCTAACTGATCTGGCGCCTGCTGTCAGGATGCGTGCTCACCGGATATTTTTTCCGCATTGATGAATTTCATAAAAGCGGTTGACATCCCATCACGGCAGAATGGCGGCTGTATCCGATATATTCAAAACGCCTGAGGGAGGAACGACGGTGAACGGACGGACAGCAAGACTTCAGGTGTCGGCGGCCGGCCTCGCCCGCGCCGCATGCGCGCTGGCCCTGGCGGCGCTGTGCGCGGGCAACGCGGTGGCGCAGGGCGCCGGGATTCCCGCCGGCTGGCCCGGCCCGGGCCAGTTGTTCGTCGGCACCTGCTACCAGCCGGTCGACCGCACGCGCGAGCAGATCAAGACCGACATCGCGCTGATGAAGCAGTCCGGCTTCAAGGTGGTGCGCATGGGCGACCTGTCGTGGGACTATTTCGAACCGGCCGACGGCCACTTCGCATTCGCCACTTTCGACTGGATCATGGATCAAATGCATGCCGCCGGCATCAAGGTCATCGTCGACATTCCCGGCCAGCCCGCGCCGCTGTGGCTGCACCGCCGCTATCCCGGCGTTGGCCTGGTCACCGCGCAAGGCACGCGCCTCGATCCGGCCGAGCGCTACATGGACAATCCCAGCGACCCGGACTACCAGCGCCTGCTGGCCCGCCTGGCCGACAGGCTGAGCAAACGCTACGCCAAGCATCCTGCGCTGCATGCGATCGGCTTCAACAACGAGATCGGCGACGGCTTTATGTCGTACTCGGAAGCGGACCGCAAGCGCTTCATCGGCTGGCTGCAAAAGAAGTACGGCACGATCGCGGCGCTGAACCAGGCCTGGGCCACGCAGCGCTGGTCGCGCAGGATCGGGCAGTGGGACGAAGTGCGCCTGCCGTATGCGGACGGTCCCGGCCCGTTCGAGCGCCAGCTCGACCTGCGCCGCTACTGGTCCGACGTCACCGTGGGCACCCTCAGGGACCTGGATGCGATCCGCCGGAAAAACACCCCGGACAAGCCGGCCATATCCAATCTGTGGGACAGCTCCAGGCGCAAGGGCTTCGACTACCAGTCCACCTACCGCGGCTACGCCAGTTACGGCGCCATGGGTTTCTACCCGTACAGCCCGGTCGCCTCCGGCTTCGATGCGCTGAGGATGAAGGCCGGCATGGCCGCGCCGATCTGGTTCAACGAGTTCACCGCCGGCGGTCCCGGCTATTACGGCACCAAGGGCCGTTCGCGCATGTGGGCGCACTTCGGTCTGCTGCTGGGAGCGCAGGCGGTGCTGGCCTGGACCTACAACAGCCACCTGGGCGGCGAGGAGCAGGCCCTGTTCGGCCTGCTCGACCATGATGACCGCCCGTCCTGGAAACTGGCCGAGTTTGCCACCATAGCCGCCGAATTCGACAAGCTGCAACAGCTCGGCTTCCCGCGCATGACGCAGCCGAAGGTGGCGTTGGCCTACTCCTTCGACAATATGCAAGCCACCAACCCGGGCGGGGCCGAGCAGACCAACTCCGTTCGCCCCTACCTGAACACACCGTACCTGACGCAGGCGCACAATGCCTTCGAGCCGCTGCTCAAGGACAACATCGACGTGGCCGTCATCGATGTCGCGCATGAAGCCCTGAGCCGCTACAGCCTGCTGGTGGTGCCGGGCATGTACCTGCTGGACAAGGCCAGCGCCGACGCGATCCGCGCCTTCGTGGCCGGCGGCGGCACGGCCATCATGACGGCCTGGTCCGACAAGGTCGACGAGCACAACCAGTGGCACGCCACGCCCTTGCCGGGCCGCCTGACCGACGTGTTCGGCCTGCGCACCAACGAGTTCTACAACGGCGGCAGCCTGCTCACCAAGCTCGGCGATGAGGAAATCAAGAGCACCATCGGCCACTACGAGGTGCTGGAACCGTCGAGCGCGCAGGTGCTGGCGCGCTTCTCGAATGTCGAGGGCACGCCGCCTTCGGTCACCGTCAACCGCTATGGCAAGGGCCGCGCGATCTATGTCGCCACGCCGGCGCAGCCCCAGCTCATGGGGTCGCTGTACCGCCAGCTGTACGCCAGCCTGGGCCTGACGCCGGGACCGAAGACGCCGGACGGCGTTTACGCGCGCGCCGTGGTGGGCAGGGTGCTGTACGTGAACACCACCGGCGGGGCCAAGGAGGTGGCCATCGATGGCGCGATGACGGGTGTGCTGTCGGGCAAGCAGTATTCGGGCACGCTGCGGCTGGAGCCGCTGGGCGTGGACCTGCTGGCCCGCTGACACCGGGTTGACAGGCCAGGCTGCCAGCCTGGCCCGCGCTTGGGCTTATCGCACGTCCAGCAGTTCCACGTCGAAGATCAGGGTGGCGTTGGGCGGAATCGGTCCGGCGCCGCCGTCGCCGTAGCCCATGGCGGCGGGCACGATCAGCGTGCGCTTGCCGCCCACCTTCATGCCTTGCACGCCTTCGTCCCAGCCTTTGATGACCTGCCCGGCGCCCAGATGGAACTCGAACGGCGCGCGGCCGGCCGAGGAATCGAACTTCTCGCCATGCTGCTGCGGCGCGTCCGGCACGTACAGCCAGCCGGTGTAGTTGACCACGGCCGTGCTGCCGGCCACGGCTTCCTTGCCGCTGCCGGTGACGGTGTCGATCTTCTGGAAGGCCACGGCAGGCGCTGCGGCCGCAGGCGGGGCTTTGGCGCGGTCGCAGGCGGCCAGCGTCAGCGTCAGGGACAGCGCCAGGACGCTGGTGGAGAGCAGTTTTTTCATGCTGTGCTTTCGTGATGGGTAGAAGCGGAAAATCGCAGCAGTCTACACCATCAGTACCGGCGGCGCGCGCCTGCGGCCAGTGAATCAGCGCCGCCGCTGCGGCGCGTTCAGCTTGTCGAGCAGGCTGGCGATTTCGCGCTCGGTCTCCCGCGACAGGTTCACGAACTTGCAGCCCACGTGCAGCTGTTCGCCCAGCAGGAATGAGCGGTAGGAACGCGTCAGCCGCACTTCCAGGTCGGCGACGATGACCGATTCCGTCCCCAGCTCCAGCCGCACGTCCACCAGCTTGCGGCCCTTGATCAGGCCCCTGGCGTCCTTCTTCGCGCAGCGCAGGCCCACGCCGCCCAGCGAGAAGTCGTACAGCGGCAGCTCGTAGGGCGCGCCGTTCACCACGAACGAGGCCATGAAGTTGCCCCCCAGCGGCGTTTCCACGCGCTCCGTGGCGCGCCGGTTCAGCACTTCGCACGTCTCGGGGAAGGTCATCGGGATCAGCGCCGGCGCGCCGGACTGGGAACGCCAGGCCGGATCGCTCAGGCGGAATTGCAGCTTGGCGCTGTGCAGCCACGCGACAAAGGTGACGCTGCCGGGCGCCAGGGTTTGCCCTGGGTTCAGCTCCATCACGAAGTGCGGCAGCTCGGGATCGACCGACAGTATCCGTCCCAGCACCGGCTGGCGGCTGCCGGCGGCGTACATCGAGATCGGGTCGCCGGTCTCGGCCAGCAAGGTCAGCGCGTCGCCGATCTCGTCGACGTCCGCCATCTCGTGCGTGGGGACCGTGGATGGGATCGGGCCGGTCGCATCCTGCAGCCGCGGCGGTCCCTTGCGGATACGGACTGTGGGTTCATTTAGTTGCATATCTTCTTATTGGTAAAGTTTTTTTTAATATAGATATTCAGTGAAGATAGTACTGCTAATTTTCGGTTTGGCATTGCTTTGGTGCAATAACAGGCCATTTAGTTCGCAAACTGTGGCAAAACTGCGCGATCGCCAACGCGCTGTACTGGACAAAGCCGGCGTGGCCGCTGCATCCGAGAACTTTATTCTGTCTTATGTCTTATAGAAGAGTTGTTGAGGTACAATAGCGTACTTGAAGGGCGGCCGCGCCTCCCGCGCCCCCTGCCATGAACCTTAACTGAGAGAGTTTCCCATGCTAGCTGCTTACCGCGACCACGTCGCTGAACGTGCTTCCCTCGGCATTCCCGCGCTGCCGCTGTCCGCTGCCCAGACCACCGAGCTGGTCGAGCTGCTGAAAAATCCGCCGGCCGGCGAAGAAGCCTTCCTGGTCGACCTGATCACCTACCGCGTGCCGGCTGGCGTGGACGATGCCGCCAAAGTGAAATGCGCCTTCCTGGCAGCCGTTGCCAAGGGCACGGAAACCAGCCCGCTGGTGTCGCGCGAACTGGCGACCCGCCTGCTGGGCACCATGCTGGGCGGCTTCAACATCAAGCCGATGATCGACCTGCTGGACGACGCCGTGGTGGGCCAGGTGGCGGCTGAAGGCCTGAAGAAGACCTTGCTGATGTTCGACTACTTCCACGACGTGAAAGAGCTGGCCGACAAGGGCAGCGCGCGCGCCAAGGAAGTGATCCAGTCGTGGGCCGACGCCGAGTGGTTCACCTCGCGTCCTGAAGTGCCGCCAAGCCTGACCCTGACCGTGTTCAAAGTCTCCGGCGAAACCAACACCGACGACCTGTCGCCGGCACCGGACGCCACCACCCGTCCCGACATCCCGCTGCACGCGCTGGCCATGCTGAAGAACCCGCGTCCGGGCATCAACCCGGAAGAGCCGGGCAAGATCGGCCCGCTGAAGCAGATCGAAGCGCTGAAAGCCAAGGGCAACCTGGTCGCCTACGTGGGCGACGTGGTGGGCACCGGCTCGTCCCGCAAGTCCGCCACCAACTCGGTGCTGTGGTTCACCGGCGAAGACATTCCATTCATCCCGAACAAGCGTTTCGGCGGCGTGTGCCTGGGCGCCAAGATCGCCCCGATCTTCTACAACACCATGGAAGACGCCGGCGCGCTGCCGATCGAGCTGGACGTATCGCAGATGGAAATGGGCGACGTGATCGAGCTGCGTCCCTATGACGGCAAGGCGCTGAAGAACGGCGAAGTGATCGCCGAGTTCACCGTCAAGTCCGACGTGCTGTTCGACGAAGTGCGCGCCGGCGGCCGCATTCCGCTGATCATCGGCCGCGGCCTGACGTCCAAGGCGCGCGAAGCGCTGGGCCTGGCCCCGTCGACCCTGTTCCGCCTGCCGCAGAACCCGGCCGACACCGGCCGCGGCTACTCGCTGGCGCAGAAGATGGTTGGCCGCGCCTGCGGCATGCCGGAAGGCCAGGGCATCCGTCCGGGCACCTACTGCGAACCGAAGATGACCACCGTCGGCTCCCAGGACACCACCGGCCCGATGACCCGCGACGAGCTGAAAGACCTGGCTTGCCTGGGCTTCTCGGCCGACCTGGTGATGCAGTCCTTCTGCCACACCGCCGCCTACCCGAAAGTGGTGGACGTCAAGACCCACCGCGAACTGCCGGCCTTCATCGAGAACCGTGGCGGCGTGGCCCTGCGTCCGGGCGACGGCGTGATCCACTCATGGCTGAACCGCCTGCTGCTGCCGGACACCGTCGGCACCGGCGGCGACTCGCACACCCGCTTCCCGATCGGCATCTCCTTCCCTGCCGGTTCCGGCCTGGTGGCCTTCGCCGCCGCCACCGGCGTGATGCCGCTGGACATGCCTGAATCCGTGCTGGTGCGCTTCAAGGGCGAAATGCAGCCTGGCGTAACCCTGCGCGACCTGGTCAACGCCATTCCGCTGTACGCCATCCAGCAAGGCCTGCTGACCGTGGACAAGAAGGGCAAGAAGAACATCTTCTCCGGCCGCATCCTGGAAATCGAAGGCCTGCCGAAGCTGAAGGTTGAACAGGCGTTCGAGCTGTCCGACGCGTCGGCCGAGCGCTCCGCCGCCGGCTGCACCGTGCACCTGGATAAAGAGCCTATCATCGAGTACATGAACTCGAACATCACGCTGATGAAGTGGATGATCGCCAACGGCTACCTGGACAAGCGCACGCTGGAACGCCGCATCAAGGCCATGGAAGCCTGGCTGGCTAACCCGCAGCTGCTGGCGCCGGACGCGGACGCGGAATACGCCGCCGTCATCGAAATCGACTTGGCCGACATCCACGAGCCTATCGTGGCCTGCCCGAACGACCCGGACGACGTGAAGACCCTGGCCGAAGTGGCCGGCGACAAGATCGACGACGTGTTCGTCGGTTCCTGCATGACCAACATCGGCCACTTCCGCGCCGCGTCGAAGGTCCTGGAAGGCAAGTCCGACATTCCAGTGCGCCTGTGGATCGCGCCGCCGACCAAGATGGACGCACAGGTGCTGACCTCGGAAGGCCACTACGGCACCTTGGGCCGCACCGGCGCGCGCATGGAAATGCCGGGCTGCTCGCTGTGCATGGGCAACCAGGCGCAGATCCGCAAGGGCGCCACCGTGATGTCGACCTCGACCCGCAACTTCCCGAACCGCCTGGGCATCGACACCAATGTGTACCTGGGTTCGGCCGAACTGGCCGCGGTATGCTCGGCGCTGGGCCGCATCCCGACCAAGGCGGAATACATGTCGCACATCGGCGTGATCGCCGAGAACGCGGATGACATCTATCGCTACATGAACTTCGACAAGATCGAAGAATTCCGCAGCGTGGCCGATTCCGTCAAGGTCCCGGCCTGACGCAAGCGGACGGCCGCAAGGCCGTCCACGTAGTCCAAGCAAGCAGTCCAAATAGAAACAGCCCGCCAAGTGCGGGCTGTTTGTCATTGTCGCGCGCCGATGCGGCGGCGATAGAGGAGGGGAGGCTAAGGCCTCAGGCGATGCCGCCCGCCAGCGGGATCACGCCGAACACGATGGCAGCGGCCAGCAGCACCAGCGCCGCCGAAATGGACCACAGCAGCGTATAGCGCTGGTGATCGCCGAACTCGACTTCCGACATGCCCACCAGCAGATAGGTGGACGCCACCAGGGGGCTGAGCAGGTGCACCGGCTGGCCGATGATGGCCGCGCGGCCGATCTCGGCGGCGCTGATGCCGTACACCGCCGCCGCCTTGGCCAGGATGGGCACCACGCCGAAATAGAAGGCGTCGTTGGAGATGAAGAAGGTGAACGGTATGCTGAGGATGCCGGTCACCACGGCCAGGTAGGGCCCCATCCACTGCGGAATCGCCGCGATCACGCTGACGGCGATGGCGTCCACCATCTTGGTGCCCTGCAGGATGCCGACGAAGATGCCGGCCGCGAAAATCAGCGACACCACCGGCAGCACATTGGCCGCGTGCGCGGTGAGGCGCTCCTTCTGGTCTTCCAGCTTGGGGTAATTGATCATGATGGCGATGGCGAAGGCCACCATGAACAGCACCGGCAGCGGCAGCGCGCCCAGGATCAGCAGCGCCATCAGGACGGCGGTAAGCAGGAAGTTCACCCACAGCAGCTTGGGCCGCGCCGTGCCCGGATCGGCCAGGGGCAGGTCCAGCGCCGGCGCGCTTGCTGCTGCGCCATGCTTGGGGAAGGGATGGCCCGCCAGACCGGCCTGGTCGGCGTCCGCCGTGGCGCGCACGCCCATCGCCAGCGCGGGTTGCGGCGCTGCTGCTGCTGAGTTCACAACGTTGACAACGTTGGCTGCGCCGGCAAGCACCGGCTGCAGGCCGGGGAAATTCACGCCCGGCGCGGCAGGCACCGATGGTTCGGTGCGCAGCGCGATGAAGCCGAGGCGCTTGCGCTCCTTCCGGCCCAGCACGCAGGCCACGAACAGCACCCAGCATACGCCGGCCACCATGGCCGGTATCATCGGCACGAAAATCTCGCTCACGTCCACGCCCAGCGCGCTGGCGGCGCGCGCGGTCGGGCCGCCCCAGGGCAGGATGTTGAACACGCCGCCGGCCAGCATGATCACGCACGCCAGCACCAGGCGGCTGATGCCGAGCCGCTTGTACAGCGGCAGCATGGCCGACACGGTGATCATATAGGTCGTGGCGCCGTCGCCGTCCAGCGACACAATCATCGCCAGCACGGCGGTGCCGACCACGATCTTCATCGGGTCGCCGTCCACCAGCTTCAGGATGCGCCGGATCACCGGGTCGAACAGGCCGGCGTCTATCATCACGCCGAAGTACAGGATGGCGAACATCAG
Organism: Pseudoduganella sp. UC29_71; assembly: GCF_042693265.1. Taxonomy (NCBI): domain Bacteria; kingdom Pseudomonadati; phylum Pseudomonadota; class Betaproteobacteria; order Burkholderiales; family Oxalobacteraceae; genus Pseudoduganella; species Pseudoduganella sp. UC29_71. The sequence continues at coordinate 1,466,451 of NZ_CP170549.1, forward strand.
CATGACGCCGGTGGGCGCCAGTTGCTTGATGCCTGCCAGCATCATCGGGCCGAGCTGCGCGCCGAAGCCGCCGATCAGGCCGAACGCGATGGGCACCACGATCAGCGCCACCAGCGCCGGCAGGCGCTTGGTCATGATGAGGAACATGAATACTACGACCATTGAATATGCCAACACGGTCAACATGGCTGTCTCCTACTGTAAGTGCTGCCGGCGGCAGCTTATATGGCGCTCCAGCGCCGGATGGCTGCCACTATGCCTCAGCGAGTCTTTCATTTGCCTTTCGTGCGCGGAGCGAACGGGCCGGCGTATGCAGCGCGGCTGATATCCGTTTGGATATCGAGGTGGCGGAAAACGTCATTGGACGTCGAATTTCGCGTGCGATATCGTGCTTTCGGCCGAACACGGCTCAAAAAAACGATAACAGACCGGAGACCTTGATGAGCAAGACCATCCCGCTATGGGGCGCGTGCGCCCTGTTGGCTTCTACCCTGCTGTCCGCCAACGCAACGCATGCCAATGCGCAGGCAGCCTACACACCCGTGACGTTCCAGAACGTCTCCGTGCACGACCCCTCGGTGATCAAGTCGGGCGGCACCTACTATGTATTCGGTTCCCACCTGGCCTCGGCCAAGTCGACGGACCTGATGCGCTGGCAGCAGATCACGGATTCCGTCAGCGCCACCAACAAGCTGTTCCTGAACGGCGCCAGCAATGTGTACACCGAGCTGGCCGAAACATTCAGCTGGGCGCAGACTTCCACGCTGTGGGCGCCGGACGTGATCCGCCTCGCAGACGGCAAGTACTACATGTACTACAACGCTTGCAAGGGCGACTCGCCGCGCTCGGCCCTGGGCATCGCCGTGGCGGACAATATCGAAGGCCCGTACGTGAACAAGGGCGTGATCCTGAAGTCCGGCATGTGGGGCCAGGCCAGCTACGACGGCACCGTGTACGACGCGCTCAAGCATCCCAACACCGTCGACCCGAATGTGTTCTTCGATAACGGCGGCCGGCTGTGGATGGTCTACGGCTCCTACTCCGGCGGCATCTTCATCATGCAGATGAATCCTGCCAACGGCATGCCGCTGCCGGGGCAGGGCTACGGCAAGCGCCTTGTCGGCGGCAACCACGCCCGCATCGAAGGCGCGTACGTGATGTACAGCCCCGCCACGCAGTACTACTACCTGTTCACCTCCTTCGGCGGGCTGGACGCCTCCGGCGGCTACAACATGCGGGTGGCGCGCGCCACCTCGCCGGACGGCCCCTATGTGGACGCGCAGGGCGTGAGCATGGCCAACGTGAAGGCGGACCCCGCCAAGCCGCTGTTCGACGACGCATCGATCGCGCCCTACGGCGTGAAAATCATGGGCAACTTCCTGTTCGAGCGCAGGCTGGGCGAGGCCGGCACGGGCATCGGCACCGGCTACGTGTCGGCCGGCCACAACTCGGCCTATTACGACGCGGCCACCGGCAAGCACTTCCTGATTTTCCACAGCCGCTTCCCGGAGCGCGGCGAACAGCACGAGGTGCGCGTGCACCAGATGTTCATGAACGCCGACGGCTGGCCGGTGGTGGCGCCGTACCGCAACACCAATGAAACCCTGGTGGCCGTGCGGCGCGAGTTCGTCCTCGGCGACTATATGTTCGTCAACCACGCCAAGGACATTTCGGCCAACATCAAGAAGTCCCGGCTGATTACCCTCAACACCAACGGCACCATCAGCGGCGCCGCTTCCGGCACCTGGAAGCTGGTGGAGACCAACCGCATCGAGGTCAGCCTGCCCGGTTTCTCGCCGTTCAAGGGCGTGTTCCTCAGCCAGTGGGACGAAACCTCGAAGAACTACGTGATGACGTTCTCCGCCACTTCGCGCGAAGGCGTCTCCATCATGGGCAGCCGCCTGGTGCCGCGCACCGACGCGCAGGTGGTGACGGCCATCTACAACGAACTCAGTCTGGGCAACACCAGTGCCGTCACCGGCAACCTGGCGCTGCCGACGGTGGGCGCGCGCGACGCGGTCATCAGCTGGTCATCGTCCAATCCCTCGGTGTTGAGCAATACCGGCGTGGTCACCAGCCCGGCCGGCGACGTTACCCTCACGCTGACGGCCACCATCACCAAGGGCACGGCGCGCATGGTCAAGAGCTTCACCGTCACCGTCCGCAAGATCGGCGGCATGCTGGCCCATTACACGTTCGACGGCAGCCTGGCCGATGCCACCGGCGCCTTCGGCGCGGGCAGCGTCATCGGCGGCAAGATCGACGTGCCCGGCGGCAGCCTGGCCTACGAGGCGGGCATGAAGGGCAGCGCCGCCGTGTTTAACGGCGCCACCGGCGTGCGCTTGCCGAACGGCCTGATCTCGACCAACAACTACACGGTGGCCATGTGGCTCAAGCCGGCGCAGCTGACGGCTTTCACCACCACCTTCTTCGGCGCCCGCAACGGCGATGCGTGGATCAGCTTCCTGCCGAAAGGGCATGACGGCGTGGGCGGCGCAAGCATGCTCTGGTCCGGCACGGCCTGGTACGACGCGGGCCTGGGCATGACCATCCCGGCGGGGCAGTGGTCGCACGTGGCGCTCGCCGTCAACAACGGCGCCGTCGGCGTCTACGTCAACGGCGTGAAGCGCTACAGCGGCGTGAATTTCCCCAATGTGTTCACCACCACCAGCGGCGTGTTTGCGCTCGGCGTGAACTGGTGGGACACGCCCTACAAAGGCTCGATGGACGATTTGCGCATCTACGGCACGGCCTTGAGCGACGCCGAAATTTCCAGTCTCGCACACTGAAGAAGGACGAGAAATGACGACGATGCTGAAAAAAATGCTGCTGTCCGTGTTGCTGGGCGCCTGCTGCGCCGCGTCGCACGCCGGCGTGATCAACTTCGACGAGCTGTCCGGCGACTTCACAGAAGCCATCGCCAGCGGCTACCAAGGGCTGGTCTGGGACAATATGGGCGCCATCCGTTCGGATGCCTTCCCGGGCAGCGGCTACGAGGCGGGCACGGTGTCGCAGGCCAATGCCGCCTACAACCGCGACGGCGGCACGGTGGCGATCTCGAAGGCGGGGGCGGGCGCCTTCGACTTCGTGGGCGCCTACTTCACTTCCGCCTGGCTGGAGCAGGAACTCGCGTTCGAGGGCTACCTGAACGGCGAGCTGCTGCATTCCACGGCGCAGCCCTTCGTGATCGACACCGTCACGCCCTTGTGGGTGCAGCTGGACTGGTCCGGCATCGACACGCTGGTGATCTACAACAGCAGCGGCACCCAGTGGGCCATGGACGACATGGTGGTTCCCGAGCCGCCGTCGCTGGCGCTGTTCGGCGCGGCCGCCATGGGCCTGATGCTGGCGCGCCGCCGCCGCCGGCGTCACTGAGGCGGCCCCGGGGCGAAATGTATCCCAGTGTGTCCGGCCCGAGCCGGGATACACTGGGAACGCTTCCCGACATCTGCCCGACACAGGGAAACGGTGTAATCCATACATCAACAACTTCCCTGGACGAGGCACGCAGATGACACGTATTTCCCTGACCCTGGCAAGCATCCTGGTGGCGGGCGCCGCCGCAGCAGCACCGGCGGCGCCCGCCGCACCATACCGCAGCCCCTTGCCCGTGGAGGGCACGGCACCCGGCTTCGACGGCGCCGTCACCTGGCTCAATTCGGCGCCGCTGACGGTAAGGCAGCTGCGCGGCAAAGTGGTGCTGGTGGACTTCTGGACCTATTCCTGCATCAACTGCATCCGCACCGTGCCCTACGTGCGCGCCTGGGCCGGCAAGTACAAGGACCAGGGCCTGGCCGTGGTGGGCGTGCACACCCCCGAGTTCAAGTTCGAGCAGGACCTGACCAATGTGAATGCCGCCGTCGGCCGCTTCCAGATCGACTTCCCCATCGCCGTGGACAGCAACCAGAGCATCTGGCAAGCCTGGGGCAACCGCTACTGGCCGGCCTACTACCTGGTGGACGCCAACGGCAAGATCCGCTACAAGCAATTCGGCGAAGGCAATTACGACAAGATGGAACGCGCCATCCAGTCGCTGCTGGCCGAGGCCAGCGGCAAGCCGGTGGACAGCGGCCTGGTGAATCCGCCCACGCCGGCCGAGCAGATGCAGCCGGACCTGGAGCGCCTCGGTTCCGGCGAAGCCTACATCGGCTACCGCCAGGCCGCCAATTTCCGTTCGCCGGAGCGGGTGCGCGAGGACCGTCCGCAGCAGTACTCGGTGGGCGCGCTGCAGCTGAATGAGTGGGGCCTTTCCGGGCAGTGGACCGTCGGCGCCGAGAGCGCGATGGCGGTGCAGCCCGATGCCGCCGTGGCGCACCGCTTCAGCGCGCGCGACCTGCACCTGGTGCTGGGACCGGGCAAGGCCGGCGCCAGCGTGCGCATCAAGGTCACGCTAGACGGCCAGCCGCCGGGCGCGGACCACGGCGCCGATATCGACGCGGAAGGCAACGGCGTCATCACCGCCACGCGCCTGTACCAGCTGGTGCGCCAGACCGGCAAGGTGCGCCAGCGCCGCTTTGAAATCCGCTTCCTGGACAAGGGCGCCGAAGCCTACGCGTTTACCTTCGGCTGATCCGTTTTTCGGGTGGAGCGGGGGAGGACCGGCGGTCCGCCCCCAGCCGTGTGGCCCGCAAGCAGTCAACAAGTTGATTGTTCCAGCACGGCGACACTCATGTTTCTGAACTAATATATTAGTGTTCTAAAACAATGAATGCCGCCTCGCGGATCAGCCAACAACGGAGACCACCCATGATTTTTCCCCTTCACCGCTACCGTCCTGCCATGACAGCCATCGCCCACGCGGCCGCGCTGATGGCCATGGGGGGCGCCGGCGCTGGCCCAGGAGAGCGCCGCCAAGCCCGAGGAAGGCTTGCAGAGCGTGGTAGTGACCGCGCAAAAGCGCCCGCAGTCCATGCAGAACGTGCCGGTGGCCGTCAGCACCATCGATGCGCGCGCCATCGAGAACCAGCAGCTGGTGGACTTCAGCGACCTGACCCGCGTGTCGCCGGCGCTCACCATCAACCAGAATCCGAATAACAACAACATCTCCCTGCGCGGCATCGGCACCTTCGCCTACAGCATCGGCATTGAATCGGCGGTCTCGGTGATCGTGGACGACGTGCCCGTGCTGCAGCAGCTGCAAGCGTTCTCCAACCTGAGCGACATCGCCCGCGTGGAAGTGCTGCGCGGGCCGCAGGGCACGCTGTTCGGCAAGAACTCGTCGGCCGGCGTCATCAACATCGTCACCAAGGAATCGGCCGAGGAGCGCGAAGGGCACGTGCAGTTCACGCTCACCAGCGACCGCGAACGCCGCGTCGAAACCGGCCTGTCCGGCCCGCTGAGCGACAAGGCGGGCTTCCGCCTGAACGCCTACGCCGGCCAGCGCGACGGCGAAATCAAGAACCTGGCCACGGGCGCGGACCTGAACGGCGACACCAGCAAGGGTGTGCGCCTGCGCCTCGATTTCAAGCCGTCCGCCGCCCTGCAGGGCAAGCTGATTGCCGACTACAGCAAGCGCCATACGGAAGGCCCCGTCACCACCTTGCGCGTGGTGCCCGCCGGCGCCAGGCAGCAGAACGTGGCGCCGCTGGAGCCGGCCCTGTCCGGCATTACGCCCGGCGCGGAAAACCGCAACGTGCGCATGGACGACCCCGGCTACGCCGACAGCGAAAACAGTAGCCTGAGCGGCACCCTGAACTGGAAGCTGGACCGCCACACGCTCACTTCCGTGAGCACCTACCAGAACTGGAACTACGACCTGCTGACCGACTACGACGGCAGCACCGTGGACCTGGTGGGCGCGCTCTCCAACGGCGCGCGCCACGGCGGCGTCACGCAGGGCGGCCCGTACAGCTCGCACATGTTCACCCAGGAGCTGCGCCTGGCCTCCAACGGCGAGGGCGTGTTCAACTACCTCGGCGGCCTGTACTACGCGGACGCCACCAATGCGCGCGCCTTCACGCGCGGGCCGCAGCTGTCCGTGTCCAGCTTCGATTCCCGCGCCGGCAACAAGACTATCGCCGCCTTCACCCAGATGGATTACCAGCTCGCGCCCGCCACCCGCGTGAACGCCGGCTTGCGCTTCAACCGCGAAACCATCGATGTCTACTACGTCAACCGCGTGCCGGCCACGCCGCTCACGTATACCGGCAAGAGCAGCGACAACGCCGTGACGGGCAAGCTGGCGCTGCAGCATGACCTGGACAAGGCGGTGATGGTGTTCGGCTCCTTCGCCACCGGCTACAAGGGCGCGGGCTACGACATTTCCTCCGGCTTCGACGCGTCGCGCGTGCGCCTGCCGGTTGCGCCGGAGACGTCCAAATCGTATGAGCTGGGCCTGAAGAGCCGCTTCCTGCAAAACCGCCTGCAAGTGAACGCCACCGCCTTCCACGCCGACTACGAGGACTTCCAGGCCCAGTCCAGCCGCCTCGATCCGGTGACCAACCTGACCCAGAACGCGCTCACCAACGTCGGCGAGCTGCGCACGCGCGGCGTGGAGCTGGAAGTGGCGGCCAAGCCGGTCAACACGCTGCTGCTGGAAGGTTCGGTGGCTTACGTGGACGCGGTGATCAAGAAGTACCCGCGCGCCAACTGCTATCCGGGCCAGACCGTGGCCGAGGGCTGCGTGCGCATCGGCACCGCGTCCGTGCAGGACCTGGCGGGCAAGCGGCTGGCCAACTCGCCGCGCCTGAAGCTGAACCTGGGCGCCACCTACAATTTCCCGCTGGGCGAGGGCGGCTACAGCGGTATCGCCAACCTCAATTACCAGCACCAGTCGGCGGTGAATTTCGACCTGGGCAACAATCCGCTGCTGGTGCAGAAGGCGTACGGCATCGTCAACGGCAGCATCGCGCTCAACTCGCCGTCGCAGGCGGTGAAGGTGACGCTGTACGTGAACAACCTGTTCGACAAGAGCTACGCCGCCTTCATCGGCGATAATTTCAACTTCTACAGCGGCGCGCACGTGCTGACGCAGGCACTGCCGCGCAATTCCGAGCGCTACTTCGGCCTGCGCGTAAAGTACGAGTTCTGACAACGTGAAAAAATTCCTCACCTTCCTGATCGCCGCCGCCTGCTGGGGCGCGGCCGGCATCGCCGCCTCCGCCGAGGACCTGCGCCCGGCCTTCCTGCTGACCGCTTCGCCGTCGCGCGATACGCAGGACCTGTCCGGGCAATGGACGTACTCGAAAGACCTGTACCGCACGGGCCTGAACGACATCAACGGCTGGGTTGCCAAGTCGCGCATGCAGCGCTACCGCGACCTGGACGTCGCGGCCCTGGAAGCGCAGGGCGGCACCGACTTCTTCGAGTTCGACCTGGACCGGGGGCCGGCCATGGCGGTGCCCGGCGCCTGGAACGCGGCCAGGCCCGAGCTGCGCTATTACGACGGCCTGGTCTGGTTCCAGCGCAAGTTCCAGTCCAAGCCGCTTAACGGCGGGCGCGCCTTCCTGCGCTTCGAGGCGGTGAACTACCGCGCCTATGTCTACCTGAACGGCAAGGAGATCGGCCGCCATGAGGGCGGCTTCACGCCCTTCGTGCTGGAAGTGACGGACGCGCTGCGCGAAGGCGGCAACCGCCTGTCGGTGGGCGTGGACTCCAGCCACGACGCCCAGACCATCCCGACCGTCATCACCGACTGGGACCTGTACGGCGGCATCACGCGCCCGGTGCGGCTGGTCTACACGCCGGCCACCTTCATCGACGACGCCACCCTGAGCCTGAAGCCGGACGGGCGCATCGCCGGCGAGCTGCGCCTGCAAGGGCCGCAGGCGGCGCGCCAGAACGTGAACGTGACGATAGCCGGACTGGCCACGGCCAGCGCCGTGACCGACGCCGGCGGCCGCGCCGTGTTCGACATCGCCGCGCCGGCCGGCCTGCAGCGCTGGTCGCCGGATAGCCCCAGGCTGTACGACGTGCGCTACGCGGCCGCCGGCGACGCCGTGCGCGACCGCATCGGCTTCCGCACCATCGCCGTCAAGGGCAGGCAGATCCTGTTGAACGGCAAACCCATCTTCCTGCGCGGGATTTCGCTGCACGAGGAGGAGTTCGGCCCCAACCCGGCGCGCAACATGACCGAGCCGGCTGCGCGCGCGCTGCTGCACGAGATCAAGCACGGCCTGAACGCCAACTATGTGCGCCTGTCCCACTATCCGCACTCGGAAGTGACGCTGCGCCTGGCCGACGAGATGGGCCTGCTGGTGTGGAGCGAGATTCCGGTCTACTGGAGCGTGGACTGGGACAACCCGGCCGTGCTGCGCAAGGCGCTGGCCATGCAGGCCGAAGCCATCTACCGCGACCGCAGCCGCGCTTCGGTGGTGATGTGGAGCGTGGGGAACGAAACGCCGGTGTCCGCGCCGCGCACGCGCTTCCACAGCGCCATGGCCGACAATGTGCGCGCCCTCGATCCCACCCGCCTGGTCAGCGCGGCCCTGCTGGTGGAGCGCCGCAAGGTCAACGGCGAAGACGTGACCGCCATCGACGATCCGCTGGCCGGCAAGCTGGACGTGCTGGCGGTGAACACCTACGCCGGCTGGTACGGCAGCGACACGCTGGACGCGCTGCCCGGGCTGAAATGGCAGGTGCCGCCGGACCGGCCGCTGATCCTGTCCGAGTTCGGCGCCGACGCGCTGGCCGGCTACCGCAACGACGGCAACAAGAAGTTCACCGAGGAGTACCAGACCGAGTACTACCGCAAGACGCTGGCCATGGCCGACGCCATGCCAACGCTGGCCGGCATGTCGCCGTGGATACTGAAGGACTTCCAGTCGCCGCGCCGCGAGCACCCGGTATTCCAGAACGGCTGGAACCGCAAGGGCCTGCTGTCCGAAACCGGGGTGCGCAAGCAGGCTTTTGGCGTGCTGGCGGATTACTATCGCGGCAAGGCTGCGAAGTAGGGCGGGATCGCGCTTGATCGGCCAACGGATCTTTAGTCACAATATTGATCATTCCAATCAATCTTTGTCGAATATCCTTATGGCCATGTTTGGCAACAATTATTCGACAAGATTCGACCAAGGAGACGTATCAATGAATGCCCCGAAGCTGCGCCGCTGTGTAACCGGCGCGCTGGTCGCCGGCCTGTTCCCGCTGGCGCTGACCGTATCCGCCCAGGAAGCGCCGCCGCCGCAGGAAAAGGGGCCGGCCGCCGCCGACGCCATGCTGCACGCGCTGACGGTGACCTATCCCACCCCGTACCGCGCCATGGAGGCGGGCGAGGTGAAGGCGGTGCTGGACCGCGTGTTCGACTACCTGGACCGCACCACGCCGGCTGAACTGATCAGCAAGAGCAGCGGCGCGCCCGTGACCGACCTGACCCGCGCCGATCCGGACGCGGTGCTCAAGCCGGGCGACTTCCGCCTGACCAGCTATGAATGGGGCGTTACCTACCTGGGCATGCTGGCCGCGGGCGCCGCCACCGGCGACAAGCGCTACACCGCCTACACGGTCAAGCGCCACCAGCTGCTGTCCCAGCTCACCAAAACCTACTATCCGGTGGTGCAGGCCGATCCCAAGAATTCGCACGCGCCGATCAAGAGCTTCCTGAACCCGCACGCGCTGGATGACGCGGGCGCGCTGTGCCACAGCTTCATGAAGGCCAAGCTGGGCGGCTCGCCGGTCGATTACGGCCAGATGATAGGCATCTGCGGCGACTTCGTCACCAAGAAGGAATACCGCCTGAAGGACGGCACGCTGGCGCGCGGTGGCCCGGACGGCAAGGGCGGCGTGAAAATGCGTCCGCTGCAGGATACGCTGTGGCTGGACGACATGTTCATGGGCGTGCCGACCATGGCCTACCTGGGCGCCGTGAGCGGCGACCGCAAGCACTTCGACGACGCGGCCAAACAGGTGCTGCAGTTCTCCAAGCGCATGTTCAATCCCAAGCTGGGCATCTATATGCACGGCTACGTGGAAGGCCTGCGCGACCATCCAGAGATGCACTGGGCGCGCGCCAACGGCTGGGCCGTGATGTCGATGGTGGAGATCCTGGAAGTGCTGCCGAAGAACCACAAGCAGTACGGCGCCGTGCAGGAGCAACTGCGCGCCCACATCAAGGGCCTGGCCTCCTACCAGACCCGTGACGGCTTCTGGCACCAGCTGATCGACCGCCCGGACACCTACCAGGAGACGTCCGCCACCGCCATCTACGCCTACGCCATCGCCCGCGCCGTCAACCGCGGCTACGTGGACGCGCAGATGTACGGGCCGATGGCCAACCTGGCCTGGAACGCGGTGGCCAGCAAGGTCACCGCCAACGGCCAGATCGAAGGCATCTGCGTCGGCACCGGCATGGCGTTCGACCCGGCGTTCTATTCCTACCGTCCAACCAGCGTGAAAGCGGCCCACGGCTACGGCCCGGCGCTGCTGGCCGGCGCGGAGATCATCGAGATGAACAAGAAGTTCAAGTTCGGCCTCAATGACAGCGGCCTGATGTACCAGGGCGTGCGCTAAGCGCCCGGCAACCAAGCCGCATCGCCCGGCCGCGCCTACAGCTCCAGCACCAGGCGCCCGGGCGCGGCCGCCCACGACACGCAGGTGCACATGCCTGCGCTGCGCATGGCCGGTGTCAGGCACACGTCGCGGTGCAGCGGCTGGCCTTCCAGCACCGGCGTGTAGCAGCTGCCGCATTCTCCGCGCTTGCATTCGTAGGATACGAAGACGTCGGCCGCGATCAGCGCCTCCAGGATCGGCGTGCCGGGCGCTACTTCTATCGTCATCTGCGACAGCGACAGTTCCACCGTGAGCGGGGCGTCGTCCTGCTGCGCGCGCGGGCCGAAGCTCTCGACGTGCATGGCGGCGGCGGGCCAGCCCAGCCGCGCGCCGGTGTCGGCCAGGCTTTGCAGCAGCGCCGCCGGGCCGCAGGCGTAGAAGCTGTCGCCGGCGCGGTGGGTGCCCAGCAGCGCCTCCAGGTCGGCGCGCCTGCCTTCCTGCGACACGTGCAGCCAGATGGTGGCATGCGGCAAGGCGCGCAACTCGTCCAGCAGTACCAGCCGGTCCGCGCTGCGGGCCAGATAGTGCAGTTCGAACGGCCGCTGCTGCGCCGCCAGTGCGTGCGCCATGGACACCAGCGGCGTGATGCCGATCCCGCCCGCGATCAGCAGCACGCGCGGCGCGGCGGCTTTTGCCTCAGCCGCCGCCCGGCTTGCCGCCGCTGCGTCCTTGGCCGCCGGCAGCGGTGCGGGCGCTTGCAGCGGGAAGCTGTTGAACGGTCCGCTCATCTCGACTTCGCTGCCGGGGCCGAACTCGTCGTGCAGGCAGCGCGAGCCGCCTTTGCCGTGTTCCTCGCGCTGCACGGCGATGCGGTAGACGTGCGCTGCGCCCGGCGCACCGACCAGCGAATAGTGGTTCTCGAAGGTGCTGCCGTCGGCCGCCGTGAAGCGCAGCACGATGTGCGCGCCGGGCTGCCAGTCCGGCAGCGGCGCGCCGTCCTTGCGGCGGATCTGGAATTCCTTGACGGCGGCGCTGTGCGCGGCCACGCTGGCGATGATATGGTTCATGGTCGCGGCCTCAGGCTGACGGCGCCGGGTTGAACGGGGAGGCATCCAGGTACTCCCATTCCAGCTGCTGCGGCGTGTCGCGCAGTATCCATTGCTCCACCTTGAACTCCCAGTAGCGCCGCGTGCCGCCGGTCTCGTTGTCCGGGTCATCCTGGTCCCACTGCACCGACGCGGTGCCGGTCAGCTGCAGCAGCTGGCCGTGCGCAAAGTCCGGGATGCACAGGCCGGCGTGCGGGTCGGCCGTGAAATTGCCCAGCGTGTTGAACAGGCTGTTGCCGTGGTAGTCGGGGATGCGCAAGGTGGTGTCGTCCACCACCTTCACGAAGCCCGGCGCGCCGCCCCGGTGCGAGGCGTCCGCGCCGCTGCCGGCGTGGCGGCTGGCCACGAACACCGTGTCGGCCTGCCTGACGATGCCTTCCACCGTGCCGCGCAATACCGTGCCGTGCGCCGTCTGCACCGGCAGCGCAGGTTCACCCAGCTGGCGCAGGTGGCGGCGCTGGATGTACTTGGGGCAGTTCGGATAGGCCTCGCGGATGGCCACTTCGGCGCCGCGCCCGTCCAGGCGCTGCACGGTCCCGTTCACGCGGTAGCGGCGCCGCGAGCCCAGCTCGATGAACAGCATGCCCAGGTCCGGCTGTTCGGCGATATTGGCCCATACCGGATCGGAATGGTCGCGCTCCTTGTCCGGCAGGTCGATCGCGATGCTGCTGCCGCTGTCGGTGTGCAGGAAGCCGGGTTTGCCGAACACCAGCGAGGCCCACACGCGGCCTGCCGGGTCCACGCTGCCCAGCGCCACCATGAACTGCTTGGCGATGAAGGGGCGGGCGCCGGCGATGACGGTGTCCGTCAGCACCGCGATGTTGCGGTCCGCGATGGCGGTCTCGCCGGCGTTTTGCTGCACCGCGCGTTCGCCGGCGTGGAAGCTGTTGTGGTCCTTCATTTCGCTCTCCCTTTGGTAAGAAGCTGACTTCCGGAGCAATTCAGTGATTGCCGATGATGCTATTGTGCGAAATAATCCGTTAAACAAGAATGGGCGTCGCACGCAAATCACTATTTCGCTTGGAGTAAGGAATGGATCAAGTCCACCTGATGAATGTCTTCGTCGCTGTGGGGGAAGAGGAAAGTTTCGCTGCGGCGGCGCGGCGGCTGGACCTGTCGCCGGCGGCAATTACCCGCGCCGTGTCGGCGCTGGAGGAGCAGCTCGGCGTCAAGCTGCTGCTGCGCACCACGCGCAATGTGCGCATGACGGAGGCGGGGCGGCGCTATATGGACGACAGCCGCAACATCCTGGCCAGCATTGCCGAGGCCAACGAGGCGGCGGCCGGCGTGAATTCGGCCCCCAAGGGCAATCTGTCGGTGACGGCCTCCGTGCTGTTCGGCAAGTCCTTCATCATGCCGTGCATCGTGCGCTTCCTGGAGAAATATCCGGAAGTGGAGGTGTCGGCCTATTTCCTGGACCGCGTGGTCAACCTGGTGGACGAGGGCATCGACGTGGCGGTGCGCATCGGCCACCTGCCCGATTCCAGCCTGAAGGCGCTGAGGGTGGGGCAGGTGCGGCGGGTGCTGTGCGCCTCGCCGGAATACCTGGCGAAGAATGGCGTGCCCCAGCACCCGGCCGACCTGCTGCGCCACACCATCATCGCGGCCAGCGGCATTTCGCCGCGCGTGGAGTGGAAGTTCGGCGCCGTGGACGACCCCACCATGGTGCGCATGAAGCCGCGCCTGATGGTCACCAGCAACGATTCGGCTATCGATGCGGCGGTGGTCGGGCTGGGCATCTGCCGTTTGCTGTCCTACCAGATCGCTGACCAGCTGCGCGACGGGCGGCTGAAAATCATCCTGGCCGAGTACGAGGAGGCGCCCTGGCCGGTGCATGTGCTGCACCGGGAAAGCAAGTTCGGTTCGTCCAAGGTGCGCAATTTCATCGACCTGCTGGCGGAGCACCTGCGCGCGCATCCGCACCTGAACGTGCCGCTGGCTGTTACTCGCAGCGAAATAATCAATTGATTCCAGCACGGTTTCTCTCGCAGTTGCTCATGCCTAGAATGGATTCATCCGCTGCACGACGCGGCGGGCTGAACGACCAACCAAGGGGAACCACCATGAAAGCAGCCATCATCATCCTGTCCGATCCCAAAGCCGGCGAAGAGGCCCTGGGCCGCATGTTCAACGGCCTGGCCGCCGCCTACGACTTCAAGCAGAAGGGCACCGAGGTGGGCATCTACTTCCAGGGCACCGGCACCCGCTGGCCCGGCGTGCTGGCGGCGGACAGCCATCCCATCCACGCGCTGTACCAAGCGGTGGAAGACAAAGTGGTGGGCATCTCCTGCGGCTGTGCCGACGTGTTCGGCGCCCGCGAGGAAGCGGAGAAAGCCGGCTTCGACCTGATCACCGACAACAGCGTGCCCGGCACTTCGGGACTGCCCAGCATCGCGCAGATCTCGGCCGACGGCTACACCGTCTTCACTTTCTGAGACCGGGGGATACCGTGGAAACCAATCGCATCCTCCGCCGCGCCGCTGCGGCGCTCAGCCTGGCCGCGCTGGTGCATGGCGCTTATGCAGCACCTGCAGCACCAGCACCGGCAGCCACCAGGGCGGCCGCCAACGTCGCCAGTACCGCTGCCGTCAGCTACCGCACCGTCAAGGTCGACGGCGTGAACATCTTCTACCGCGAGGCGGGACCGAAGGATGCGCCGACGCTGTTGCTGCTGCACGGTTTCCCCACGTCGTCGCAAATGTTCCGCAACCTGATCCCGCTGCTGGCGGACCGCTACCACGTGATCGCGCCGGACTACCCCGGCTACGGCCAGAGCGACATGCCGCCCATGGACAAGTTCACCTACAGCTTCGACAACCTGGCCAGCGTGGTGGACAAGTTCACGCAAGCGGTCGGCGTGTCGCGCTACGCGCTGTACGTGCAGGACTACGGCGCGCCGATCGGCTTCCGCATGGCGGCGGCCCACCCCGAGCGCGTGACCGCCATCGTGGTCCAGAACGGCAACGCCTACAACGAAGGCATCGACAACGAATTCTGGGTGCCGGCCAAGGCCTTCTGGGCCGACAAATCCGAGGCCAACGGCGCCAAGCTTCGTCCGCTGTTCGAACTGCCCGCCACCAAGTGGCAATACACCGAAGGCGTGCGCGACGTGCAGCGCATCAGCCCCGACGCGTGGACCGTCGACCAGGCCTATATGGACCGTCCCGGCAACAAGGACATCCAGCTGGAGATGTTCTACAGCTACGGCAGCAATCCGGGCCACTACCCGGAATGGCAGGCCTACTTCCGCAAGCACCAGCCGCCGATGCTGATCGTCTGGGGCAAAAACGACAAGATCTTCCCGCCCGCCGGCGCCCATCCCTACCTGCGGGACTTGCCGAAAGCCGAGCTGCATCTGCTGGACACCGGGCACTTCGCGCTGGAAGAGGACAGCGCCGCCATCGGCGGCCTGATGCGCACCTTCCTGGCCCGCGCCGTGAAAGCCGGAAAATAGGCCAGGCCCTGCAGCCGCGCGGCGCTCAGCGCTGCGCGGCGCGCCGCACGAGGTAAGTTTTCCCCTTGGCCGCGCTGAAGGCCAGGGTGTAGCCGATGGCGCTGCGCCGGCTGCGGGCCTGGACGCCGTCCACCGTCACCGGCGCCGCCGTGCGGAGCACGCACAGGCCGCCCTGGCGGGCCTCGATACGCGCGTCCAGCAGGCTGCCGTCTTTCCAGGTCAGGCCCACCACGTAGTTGCCGCGCCCGACCAGGCCTGCCGCTTTGCCGTCGCGCCACGCGGCGGGCAGCGCGGGCAGCAGGTGCAGCTCATTGTTCTGGCTTTGCAGCAGCATCTCGATCACGCCGGCCGTGCCGGCGAAGTTGCCGTCGATCTGGAACGGCGGATGGGCGTCGAACAGGTTGGCGTAGGCGCCGCCGTGCGAGTCGCCTTCCCTGGTCAGGCGCAGCAGGTCTCGGAACAGTTTATAGGCGCGGTCGCCGTCCAGCAGGCGCGCCCAGAAGTTCACCTTCCACGCCAGGCTCCAGCCCGTGCCCTCGTCGCCGCGCAGTTCCAGCGTGCGGCGGGCGGCCTTGGCCAGCTCCGGCGTGGCCAGCGGCGAAATGATGCGCGCCGGGTGCAGCGCATACAGGTGGGACACATGGCGGTGATGCGGTTCCACCTCGTCGAAGTCCTGGTACCACTCGAGCAGCTGGCCCTTCGCGCCTATCTGGAAGGGGAACAGCTTTTGCGCGGCGGCCTTCACTTCCGCGCGGAACGCTTGGTCGGTGTCCAGCACCTGGCCGGCCGCCTCCAGGTTGGCGAACAGGTCGCGGGCGATCGCCATATCCATGGTGGAGGCGACGCTGACGATGCCGGTCTTGCCGTCGCCGTAGCGGAAGGCGTTTTCCGGGGAGGTGGACGGCGCCGTGACCAGGCGGCCTTGCGCGTCGGGCTGCAGCCAGGCGAGCAGGAAGCGGGCCGCGTCCCTCATCACCGGATAGGACTCCTTCAGGAAGGCGCGGTCGCCGGTGAACTGGTAGTGTTCCCACAGGTGGCGCGTCAGCCACGCGCTGCCCATCGACCAGTTGGCCCATTTGGGATCGCCCTTGCCGAAATCGCCCACCGGGTTGCTGGCGGCCCAGATGTCCGAGTTGTGGTGCACCACCCAGCCGGGGGCGTGGTAGAACGACGCGGCCGTTTCCTTGCCGGTGACGGACAGGTTGCGGATCAAGTCGTTCATGGGCGAGAACAGCTCGCCCAGATTGGCGCTTTCAACCGGCCAGTAGTTCATCTGCACGTTGATGTTGGTGGTGTAGTTGCTGCTCCACGGCGGACGCACATGCTGGTTCCAGATGCCTTGCAGGTTGGCCGGGGCGTCCTTGGTGCGCGAGGAGGAGATCAGCAGGTAGCGGCCGAACTGCGCGTACAGCGCTTCCAGGCCGGGATCGGACTGGCCGGCCGTGTAGTCGGCCAGGCGGCGGTCGGTGGGAACGGCGTTGCGCTCTGGCTGGCCCTGGCCGAGTTCCAGCGACACGCGGTCGAAATAGTGGCGGAAGTCTGCGACGTGCGCAGCGCGCAGGGCCGCGTAGCCGCGCTGCGCCGCGCGTTCCAGGTGGCCGGCGGCCAGCGCGTGCTGGTCCTGGCCGGCACTGTCCGGGCAGCGGTCGAAGCCTGCGAAGCTGGTTGCCGCCGACAGCAGCAGCACCACTTCCGTCGCGCCGTCCACTTGCAGGCGGCCGTCCTGTGCCGTCAGCGTGCCGTCGGTCGCCATCGGCTTGACGAGCAGCTCGTAGCGCATGCCCTTGCAGCCGGCCGGATCGTCCTGCACCACGGGGTCGGTGTCGGACTTGACATAGCTGGGAACGACATGGGCCGGCGCCTTGCCGCGCAACGACAGCATGGCGTCTGCCGCCACGGCGTCGGCGCGCAGCTGGCTGCGGGTTTCCAGCGCCAGGTTGAGCGCGCGCGGCTGGTCCGCGGAGAGGCGCACCACGATCACCTGGTCCGGGGCGGAGGCGAACACTTCGCGCCGGTACTGCACGCCGTTGGCGGTGAAGCTGGTGGTGGCGATGCCGTCGCGGATGTTCAGCTCGCGCCGGTAGCCGGCAGTGGCGGCACCTTGCAGGTCCTGCCGGATCAGCAGGTCGCCCAGCGGCAGATAGCTTTCCGTGTAGCGGCCCTGCATCTTGCGCGCCAGCGCGTAGGCGGAGTCGTAGTCGGCGCCGCTGAGCGCGCGGCGCACCTGGCCGAGCGCTTCGAAAGCGCCCGGGTTGATGTTGCTGCCCACCGGCCCGCCGCTCCACAGCGTGGCTTCGTTCAGCTGCAGCAGTTCCTGCTCGGGGCGGCCGAACACCATGGCGCCCAGCCTGCCGTTGCCGATGGGGAGGGCGTCGGTCCACACGGCCGCCGGCTTGTCGTAGTGCAGGGTCAGCGCATCCGGGGCGCCGGCGGCGGCAGGCGTGCTTGCCAGCGCGCCTGCCAAAGTCGCGACCAGCGCGGCCAGCGCAGTGCGTATGGGGTTCATTACAGATTCCTGTCAGTGGTTGGATGGGGAGGGCGCGCGTGTCAGTTGGCCGGCACGGCGTACACTTCGAATTCTTTCACCACGGCGGCCGCGCCCGGCGGCAAGCGCTCGAAGCGGATGCGCATGAAGCGCGCCTTGACCGGAGCGGCGAAGCCGGTCAGTACGTACTTGCCGGACGCCGGTCCTGTCCCCGCGCCGGACTGGACCACCGGCGACCAGACCAGCCGGTCCAGCGACGACTCGACCACGAAGGCGGAGCCGGGCGCCGGCCCGTCGATGCCGATGCTGTGCACATCGTAAATGTTTTCCAGGTCGACCGACCACGTGGCTTGCTCGGCCGTGGATTCCCACGCGGTGCTGTCCAGGCCATCGTTCGCCAGCCGCGCCGAGCTGCCCACAATGGCGGCGCTGGCTGACGTGGGGCGGTTAAGGCTGACGTTGACGGCGGCCGCTTCCTTGCCGCGCTGCGCGGCCGGCAGATACGCGGCTACCGCCATGGGCTTGGCCAGCGGACTGCTGCCTTCAATGTAGGGATCGGGACCGATGGTATCGATCTCGATCACGGCGCCTGCCATGCCGGGGGAAGTGGCGCGGATGCGCGTCTTGCCCGCATAGTAGGAGCGGAAGCTGATGGCGGCCTGGCCGTCGCGGATCGCCACCAGCGACTGCCTGGAGAAGGTGATGCTGCGGCCGGTCGGGAACGCGCCCGGACCGCTTTCGATGTCCAGCCGCACGTCCGGCGATTCGCTCAGCGCGCGCCCGTCCTTGTCCTTCACGGTCACCAGCAGGTGCACGTCGTCATGTCCCTGGGTGCCCTGGATGGTGGTCTTGTCGGCGCTCAGGTCCAGGCGCGCGGGCACGCCCGGCACAGGCCAGACGGGCGGCGGAACGCCTGCGTACTGGTTGCGGTACCAGTAGTACTGGCGCTTCGGGATGCGGAAGTAGTCGATCATGCCCATAGAACCGAATTCTATCGAGGCGATGGAACCGTGGTCGAAGCCCGCCCAGATCGCTTCGCCGCTGCGCCACTTGTAGCGCCACGGATAGGCGGCGCTGCTGCCGCGCTGGTCGGGTGGGTCGCTCAGGTTGCCCCATCCGGGCTCGTAGGCGCCGGGGCGGTCGGCTATCGTGGAGCCGTACTCGGAGACCATGCTGGCCACGCCGGGGTTGAGGTACAGCGCGGCGCCGTCGCCGTTGTAGCCGGCGATGTCGCCCAGCTTGTCGATATCGCCGCGCTGCGCGCCGCCAATGGCCACTGGCCGGGATGGATCGAGCTTGCGCATCAGGGCCACCTGGCGCTTGGTGAACTCGCGCAGCGCGCCCATGGCTTCCGGCGCGCTGAAGAAGGTCTCGTTGCCATTGCTCCAGACGATGATGCTCGGGTGGTTGCGGTGGATGCGTATCATCTCCGCGCTTTGCGCCAGCACGCTGTCCTCGAATTCCGCGCGGTCCTCGGGCTTGGGCGGGTAGGCGCTCGCGGTCCAGCCGAGGTCCGTGCTGAAGCTGCCTGTGCCCCAGAACGGCGCCTCGGACCAGAACAGCACGCCCAGTTCGTCGGTGGCCTGGCTGAAGGCCGGAGAGTGCGGATAGTGCGAGCCGCGAATGAAGTTGAAGCCAGCGTCCTTGATCAGCTTCACGTCGCGCCGTGCGCCCGTGCGCGTCACGGCGTCGCCCCAGCCGGCCTGGTCCTGGTGCACATTGGCGCCCACCAGGTAAAGATGTTCGCCGTTCAGGGAGAAACCTCGGTCCGCAGTCCACTCGATGGAGCGGATGCCGAACGGCGTGGTGTAGGTGTCGGCCAGCTTGCCGTCGACATAGACCTCACTGCGCAGGCTGTACATCGCCGGGCTGGCCGGGCGCCACAACGCCGGCCCGGCGACGGGCGGCGGCGCCTGGCGGATGGTGGCGCTGCCGCCGGCCGGCACGGTGCGCCGGCTGCTGGCGCTGGCGACCAGCCGGCCGGACGGGCTGTAGACCTTGGACACCAGCAGCACCGGGCGCGCCTGCGCGGAGGCGTTGGCGATTTCGGTCTCCATGGCCAGCGTGGCGCGCTGCTTCGACACCTGCGGCGTTCGCACGAAAGTGCCGTACCAGCTCACGCGCACCGGCTCGGTGACCACCAGCCGCACGTCGCGGTAGATGCCGCCCGAGAAGACGTGCTCGCCGGCGCGTGGCGACAGCCTGGCGTCCCACAGGTTGTTGACCCGTACCGCGAGGGTATTGGCGCCGGTCCGCACGTGCGGCGTGATATCGATGCTGAAGCCGGTATAGCCGCCCCGGTGGCGGCCCGCGGCTTGTCCGTTGACATAGATCTCCGCGTCCTGGAACACGCCGTCGAACTCCAGGTTCAGGCGCTTGCCGCGCCAGGTTGCCGGCACGTCTATCGTTTTGCGGTACCAGCCGTAGCCCACGTAAAAGCGGGTGCCGAGGAAATACGGGATGCTGAAAGAGTGCGGCAGGTGCGCATGGTCCCACTGGCTGTCGTCGAAAGCGGCGTCCATCGCGCCTTTCGGGTCGCCCAGCGTGAACTGCCAGGCGCGGTTCATCTCGACGATTTCGCGCGGTTCCGGGGCCGCGCGCGCCGCGCCGCCGAGCAAGGCCAGCGCCAGGCCTGTCAGCAGGAGTAGCGCGCGAAGCAGCAGTGGCCGGCGCAGCGGCGGGCTGAAACGCAGCGCAGCGCCAATGCGTGCAAGCGGGATGGGGTTGCTGCTCATTCTTTTATTCCTTGGTGAGTGGGGCAAGCGGAGGGACGGGCAGGGCGCTCAGGCGCCGCCGGCGAACGTGCGGGTCACGCGCTCCAGGTGCAAGCGCATGGCCCTGCGGGCGGCGGGGCCGTCGCGCGTGGCGATGGCTTCGAGAATCGCGCGGTGGTCCCGCAAGGTCGACAGGCGCAGCTCCTCGGTGCGGTACAGTTCCTTCAGCCGGTGCCACAGGCTGTTGCGCTGGCGCCAAAGGTAGTCCACCACGCCAACCAGCGCCGCGTTGCCGGTGGCGTGCGCAATCGCCAGATGAAAATTGCGGTCCGCCTGTTCATTGCTGGACCGGTCTTCGTGGCTGCGCTCCATTTCCAGCACGGCCGCCAAGATCGCCTGCAGCGCCGCCGGGGATGCGTTCCTTGCCGCCATCGCCGCCGCCTCGGTCTCTATCAGGTTGCGGGCGGAGAGCACCTCGAACGGTCCCGGCCCGCCTTCCGGCACATCCGCCTGGGACGCCGGGCGCGCGCTGACGTACACGCCTGAACCGCTGCGCACCTCCACCACGCCGCCCAGTTCCAGCGCAATGAGCCCTTCGCGCAGCGAGGCCCGGCTCACCTGCAGCGCGGCGGCCAGCTCCCGCTCGGAAGGCAGGCGCGCGCCGGGCTCCATCCGCTGTTCCCGGATCAGTTCCTGTATCCGCTCCGCCACCACGCGGTACATGCGGGGTTCGGCCGTGCGCTCGGACTGTGCCTGCACGCCGCTCATGGCGTTCCCGCCTGCGCGATGCCGTAAAAACGCCGCGCGTTCAGGCCGAATACCGCGTCCCGCTGCGCCGGGGGCAGGTGCGCCAGCAGGGCCTCGCTAGCCTCCATCCATGCCGTGTAGTCGGCCGCCAGCCGCAGTACCGGCCAGTCGCTGCCCCACATCACGCGCTCCGGCCCGAACACCTGCAGCACATGGCGCGCGTACGGCGCCAGCTGCGCCACCGTCCAGCCCGGGCCGGCATCGGTGACCATGCCGGACAGCTTGCAGTGCACCTGCGGCTCGGCCGCCAGGCGGTCCATGTCGTTCAGCCACTGCGCATCGGGAGCGCCGCCCATGGCCGGCTTGGCCAGGTGGTCGATCACGATGGGCAGGCCGGGGTAGCGGCGCGCGAAGGCCAGCAGCGGCTGCAGGTGGCGCGGCAGCACCAGCGCGTCCAGGCGCAGCCCGTGGCGCTGCATGGCTTCCACCGCCGGCGCCAGGGCGGGATCGTCGATCCAGCCGTCGTCGTCCAGGTCCTGCAGCATGGGCCGCAGGCCGCGCAGCTTTGGATGGGTGGCAAGGGCGGCGATGCGCTCGGGCGCGCCGCTGGCCTTCAGGTCGGTCCAGCCCACCACGGCGGCAATGAAGCTGTGGCGGTCCACCAGCTCCAGCATGAAGCGGGTGTCCGCCTCGCTGGGCAGGGATTGCACCAGCACGGTGGCGGCCACGCCGTTTTTGCGCCAGCAGGGCGGCCAGGTCGTCCGGGTAGAAGTCGCGGTAGATGGGGGCCAGCTCCGCAGGCGGCCAGGCGCCGGCGCGCGCGGCAAGCTGCCAGAAATGCTGGTGGGCGTCGATGCGCGTCATGGCATGCCTGCGCCGGAATGATGGCGCGCCGCCGCCAGCTGGAGCGCTGCGCGCAGGCGCGGCTGCGGCAGCGTCAAGCCCAGTTCATTGGCCAGCGCCACCACGGGCAGCAGGCGGCGGCGCTTCTTTTCCTCGTGGTTCTGCGCGATGTCGGCCAGCCGGTGCGCCAGGAAAGGATTGCAGAAGCGGTCGCGCACCTGCGCCAGGTAGGTCCTGGCGGTGCCGGCCTCGCCCAGCTGGTCGAACACGGGCAGCACTTCCTCCTCCCAAAGCGCTTCCAGTTCCGCGCGCAGGGCGGGATCGGACATGGCCTGCAGCACCGTCTCGTCCTTCGGCCGCCGGTACGCCAGCCAGTGCTCGGCCAGGAAAGTGTGGCCCGCGTTCAGCAGGAACAGCTTGCGCCGCTCGTAGGGTTCCAGCCGGTCGGTGACGACGATGTGCGGATGGACGCATGGCAGCACCATCCTCCTTTTTGCTTCGATCACCCAGATGGCGTAAGGCTCGGCGACCGCGCCGGCCGGATCGATCGCCTCGGAGACGATGCGGTCGACCAGCGAATTGATCCACACGCAGGTCATGCTCAGGTACACGATGAAGCTGTTGTCCAGCTTCCATGCGAGCGCCAGCTTGCGCACCACGTCGCGCAGCACGGCGCCGTTGTTGGCCACCAGTTCGCACGGGTACAGCGTCAGGGGTGCCGCGCCGCGCAGGTAGCGCCGGTGCAGCAGCACCAGCAGCTTGGCGGGGAAGCTGCGCGGCGCGGCCGCGCCGTCCAGCAGCGAGGGGCCGTCCACGGCGCACAGCTCGTAGCCCCGGTCGCCGGTGTTCGAGATGATCACCTGCACCGAGGTGGCGCCCAGCTCGCAAATGGTGGCCCAGTCCCGGTCCGCGTGCAACCCGGCTTCGATGGCGGTGACGCGGTGTTCCCGGTCCACCACCGCGCCGTCCTCGCGCCCGCGTATGCGTACCGGGTAGCCTCCCGGCGCGTTGAAGGCGGCCAGGCGCTGCGCACTAGCGGCGCTGCCGGTGGTTTGCACCACGGTGACGCGGCCCAGCGCCTGCTCCTGCTCCAGCGCCTGGTGGACGAACAGGTCCACATGCGCCTGCAGGAAGCGGCTGGTGCCGAATTGCAGTATCGGGGAAGACGGGAGGGCAGCCACCTCATACCTCCACGATGGCTTTGATGACGCCGGCGGCCGGGTCCATCCACTGCGGCAGCACGTCCACGAAGCCGGCCAGGGTGGTGCGGTGGGTGTTCATCAGGCCGGTGGGCACCAGGCCGGCCTTCATCGCGGCCAGCACTGCGCTGAAGTCTTCGGCGGTGGCGTTGCGGCTGCCCAGCAGGCTGGTTTCGCGCTTGTGGAATTCGGGGTCGGCAAAGGAAATGCGGTCCGGCACGATCGACACCAGCACATAGGTGCCGCCGTGCGCCACGAATTCCAGGCCGCGCTCCATCGCCTTTACGTTGCCGGTGGCGTCGAACACCACGTCGAAGAACTCTCCATCGCTCAGCTCCGCCAGGCGGCTCTTGTCGTCCGCAGCCACCTGCACGGTCTGCGCGATGCCGAGCGCGCTGCGGCAGAACGCCAGGCGGTCCAGGCGCGCGTCCAGCACCGTCACGCTGCCGCCCTTCAGCCTGGAGAACAGGGCGGCGGCGATGCCGATCGGGCCTGCGCCCACCACCAGCACTTTCAGGCCGGGGCGCACGCCGCCGCGCCGCACCGCGTGGGCGCCGATGGCCAGGAATTCCAGCATGGCGGCGTCGTCGAGGGAAATGCCGTCGGTCTTGAACACGAAGCGCTCGGGCAGCGCCAGGTATTCGGCCATGCCGCCGTCGCGGTGCACGCCCAGCACCTGGATATTGGTGCAGCAATTGGTCTTGCCCTGGCGGCAGGCGACGCAGGCGCCGCAGGACAGGTAGGGCATCACGTACACCTGGTCGCCTGGCGCCAGGCTGCTGCCCTCGGGCGCGCTGGCCACTTCGCCCGACAGCTCGTGCCCCATCACGCGGGGATACTGGAGGAAGGGCTGGGTGCCCCGGAAGATATGCATGTCGGTGCCGCACAGCCCGATGCGGCGCACGCGCAGCAGCACCTCGCCGGCGGCGGCCTGCGGCAGCGGGCGGTCCACCAGCTGCAGCTCGCCGGGGGACTGGCAGACAACGGTTTTCATCATGGGATTTTCCGATGGGATGGTAAGCATGGTACCCAGTGTATCGCATATATCGCATACAAACGAGTGTAAATTTTGCTACTCCGATTATGTTTTTGATTGATTTGCATTTTTATCCCACCGCGTCATAGGTTTGGTATATATTAAAAACAGAAGCCCTCGCATAGACCAGGAAGGAAGCCCCATGCTTAACGCCCAGGCGCCCGCAGCGCCACGCCTGCTACTGATGTCGCCCGAAGACAATTGCCTGATTGCCCGTACGCCGCTGCAGGCGGGCGAGGCCCTGGAGATCGACGGCGCCGCCGTCATCCTGCCTGAAGACATCCCGCTCGGCTACAAGGTCGCGCGCGGCGCGCTCAAGGCGGGTGACAAGGTGCTGCGTTACGGCGCCATCATCGGCACCGCCACGGCCGACGTGGCGCCGGGCGCCATGCTGCACACGCACAACCTGGCCAGCGATTACATCCCCACTTACACCCTGGCGTCCGACGCCCATTCCTTCATCGGGAGCACCCATCAATGAGCACCGCCTCCATGCCGGCCCTGTCGGGATATCCGCGCGCCGACGGCCGCAAGGGCATCCGCAACGTGGTCGCCGTTGCCTACACCGTCGAATGCGCGCACCACGTGGCGCGCCTGATCGTGAACGCCTTTCCCGGACAGGAAGTGCACCTGATCGGCTTCCCCGGCTGCTACCCCAACGACTACGCCGACCGCATGATGAAGCGCCTGGTCACGCATCCCAACGTGGGCGCCGCGCTGATCGTGTCGCTGGGCTGCGAGAGCTTCAACCGGCGCGGGCTGGAGGAGGAAGCGGCGGCCAGCGGCCGGCCGGTGCACACCATCACCATCCAGCAGAACAGCGGCACCCGCACCAGCGTGGCCGACGGCATCGAATGGGTGCGCTGGGCGCGCGAATCGCTGGCGCAGCAGCAGCGCGTGCCGATGCGGATCGATGAACTGGTGGTGGCCACCATCTGCGGCGGCTCCGACAGCACCAGCGGCATCACGGCCAATCCCGCCGTCGGCGTGGCGTTCGACCGGCTGGTGGCGGCCGGCGCTGCCTGCATCTTTGAAGAGACCGGGGAGCTGGTGGGCTGCGAGTTCCACATGAAGCGGCGCGCCGCGACGCCGGAACTGGGCGAGGCCATCGTTGCCTGCGTGAACAAGGCGGCACGCTACTACACCGTGCTGGGGCACGGCAGCTTCGCGCCCGGCAACGCCGACGGCGGCCTGACAACGCAGGAGGAAAAGTCGCTCGGCGCCTACGCCAAGAGCGGTGCCTCGCCGATCAGCGGCATCCTCAAGCCGGGCGACCAGCCCGAAGCCGGCGGCCTGTATCTGCTGGACGTCGTGCCGGACGGGGAAGTGCGCTTCGGCTTCCCGAATATTTCCGACAACGCCGAGATCGTGGAGCTGATCGCCTGCGGCGCCCACCTCACGCTGTTTACCACCGGGCGCGGCTCGGTGGTCGGCTCGGCGATCGCGCCGGTGATCAAGGTGTGCGCCAACCCGGCCACCTACCAGCGCCTGTCCGAAGACATGGACGTCAACGCCGGACGCATCCTGGCCGGCAAAGCGACGCTGGAGCAGGTGGGCGCCGAGATCGTGGAGCTGGTGGCGCGCGTGGCCAACGGCGAGCAAAGCTGCTCGGAGGCGCTGGGACACCAGGAGTTCATCCTGACCTACAAGCAGTTCGAGGCGTCCGGCCCCGGATGCTTTCCGCTGAAGGCGGCCTAGCATGCAGGCCGGCGACCTGCGCAAGCTGCCGCGCCGCGACATTTCGCTGAGCAGCATGGGACTGGGCTGCGCGCAGCTGGGCGGCCTGTACCAAGCCGTCGGCGACGCCGAGGCGCGCGCCATCGTCGATGCGGCCTGGGACCTGGGCGTGCGCTACTTCGACACCGCGCCGTACTACGGCTATACGCTGTCCGAGCGGCGCCTGGGCGCGGCGCTGCGCGCGCGGCCGCGCGCCAGCTATGTGCTCAGCACCAAGGTGGGGCGGCTGATGCTGCCGGACCCGCACGTGCGGCCCGGCGAATCCGGCTGGGCCGAGCCGCTGCCGTTCCGGCCGCACTACGACTACAGCTACGACGGCGTCAAGCGCTCGCACGAGGACAGCCTGCAGCGCCTGGGCATGGACCGCGTCGACATCCTGTACGTGCACGACATCGGCCGCGCCACCCATGGCGGGCTGCACGCGCACTACTGGGAGCAGCTGACGCGCGGCGGCGGCTTGCGCGCGCTGGAGCAGCTGCGCGGCGAGGGCAGCGTGGGCGCCATCGGCCTGGGCGTCAACGAATGGCAGGCGGTGGCCGACGCCATGGACGCCTGCGACCTCGATTGCGCGCTGCTGGCCGGCCGCTACACCTTGCTGGAACAGGGCGCGCTGGAGCCGCTGCTGGAACGCTGCGCGCAGCGCGGCATCGGCATCGTGATCGGCGGGCCGTTCAACTCCGGCATCCTGGCGGGCAACAGGAAATTCAACTACGAGGACGCGCCGGCGCACATCGTCTCGCGTGTCGATGCCATGGCGGCGGTGTGCGCCCATGCCGGCGCGTCGCTGCAGGCGGCCGCGTTGCAGTTCCCCATGGCCCACCCGGCGGTGGTGTCCTGCATCCCCGGCGCGCAAAGCGTGGCGCAGCTGCGCCAGAACGCGGCATGGTTCGCGCAGCCGCTGCCCGCGGCGCTATGGGACACGCTGGCGCAGCGCGGGCTGATCGACCGCCGCGCGCCGATCCCGCTGGGGACGTGACGCCCGCCGTTCCGCTGCTGCCGATTTTTTTGACGTGACGTGTGAAGGAATGAAATGAAATTGCTACGCTTTGGCCCCAAGGGCAACGAAAAACCCGGCCTGTGCGACGCCCAAGGCATGGTGCGCGACCTGTCCGGCGTGCTGCCGGACCTGACCTCGGCCTGCCTGGGCAGGGCCAGCCTGGACCGGCTGGCTTCCATCGATCCGGACACGCTGCCGCTGGTGGCCGGGCCGGTGCGCTTCGCCCCCATCGTGGCCGACATCGGAAAATTGATTTGCGTGGGCCTGAATTATTCGGACCACGCGGCCGAATCGGGCATGGAGGTGCCGTCCGAGCCGGTGCTGTTTACCAAGGCCACCAGCGCC
The DNA here is from genome assembly GCF_042693265.1 of Pseudoduganella sp. UC29_71. Lineage (NCBI taxonomy): Bacteria > Pseudomonadati > Pseudomonadota > Betaproteobacteria > Burkholderiales > Oxalobacteraceae > Pseudoduganella > Pseudoduganella sp. UC29_71. The sequence continues at coordinate 1,493,539 of NZ_CP170549.1, forward strand.
ATCATCGGCTGCAACGACCCGGTGGTGCTGCCGCGCGGCTCCGTCAAGAGCGACTGGGAGGTGGAACTGGGCGTGGTGATCGGCACCCGCGCGCGCTACGTGGAGATCGGGAACGCGCTTGACCATGTGGCCGGCTATTGCGTGGTCAACGACCTGTCCGAGCGCGAGTACCAGCTTGAGCGCGGCGGCCAGTGGGACAAGGGCAAGGGCTGCGACACTTTCGGTCCGGTCGGCCCCTGGCTGGTCACCGCCGATGAAGTGCCCGATCCGCAGAACCTGGCCATGTGGCTGGACGTGAACGGCAAGCGCTACCAGACCGGCAACACGCGCACCATGGTGTTCTCGGTGGCCCACCTGGTCAGCTACATCAGCCGCTTCATGACGCTCAATCCGGGCGACATCATCAGCACCGGCACGCCGCCCGGCGTGGGCCTGGGCCAGAAGCCCGATCCCGTCTACCTGCGGCCGGGCGACCGGATGGCGTTGGGCATCGAGGGCCTAGGCCAGCAGGACCAGACCGTGCACGCGTGGAACCCGGAGCTGATCGACGGCTGAAGAGCACAGGCGCAAGACCAAAAAAGCGGCGCCGCATATGGAGACACCTGGCAATGACAGAACAGAACCCCCGGCAGACCTACAAGTTTGCCTTCGTGATGATCACCTCGCTGTTTTTCATGTGGGGCTTCGTCCATAATCTCGATCCTATCCTGATCCCGCACCTGAGGAAATCGTTCAGCCTGACCGTGCTGCAGTCGGCGCTGGTCGATTCGGCCGTGTTCATCGCCTATTTCGTGATGGCGCTGCCGGCCGGCCTGCTGATCCGCAAGGCCGGCTACCAGAACGCCATGCTGTGCGGCCTGGCGCTGTTCGCCGCCGGCGCGCTGCTGTTCATTCCCGCCGCCGACACGCAGCGCTATGTGTACTTCCTGGGTGCGCTGTTCGTCATCGCCTGCGGCCTGACCGTGCTGGAAACGGCGGCCAATCCCTATATCACGCTGCTGGGCCGTCCGGAGCGCGCCACCCAGCGCCTGAACCTGGCGCAGTCGTTCAACGGCCTGGCCGTCACGCTGGCGCCCATCGCCGGCGCGCGCCTGATCCTGGTGGACGGCGCCAGCGACGCGCAGCTGCAGGCCATGTCCGACAGCGCGCGCCAGGCGGTGCTGGCGGCCGAAGCGGCCAGCGTCAAGGGGCCTTACCTCGCCATCGCGCTGGTCATCATGGCCATCGCGGCGGTCTTCTTCTTCCTCAAGCTGCCCGCCGTCGGCGCCGCGCACCTGCCTCACGCCGCGCCCGCGAAGGGCGCGATCATGCGCGCGCTGCGGCGGGCGCCGATCCGGCGCGCCGTGATCGCCCAGTTCTTCTATGTGGGCGCGCAGGTGTGCGTGTTCAGCTTCTTTATCCTGTACGCCGGCAAGGCGGCCGGCGTGTCCCAGGTCGCGGCGGCGGACTACCTGGGCTGGGGTTGCGGCAGCGCCTTCGTGGCCGGCCGCTTTGCCGGCACCTGTTTGATGAAATACATCGCGCCGGCGCGCCTGCTGCTGGCGTATGCGCTGGCCAGCGCGGCGCTGTGCGCCGTGGCCATGTTCAGCAGCGGCATGGCCAGCCTGGCGGCCGTGATCGGCATCGCGTTTTTCATGTCCATCATGTTCCCCACCATTTTTTCGCTCGGCATCGGCAACGCGGGCGCCGATACGGCGATGGGCAGCAGCCTGATCATCATGGCCATCGTCGGCGGCGCCGTGCTGCCGCTGCTGTTCGGCTTCATCAGCGACGCGACGCACAATCTTCAATACGGCTACGCCGCGCCTTTGCTGTGTTTCCTCGTGGTCGCCTGGTTTGCGCGGGCAGTGCTGCGGGAGGCGCAGCCGGCGGCGGCCGCCACTTCGCCAGGGAGCATTGCACATGTTTGAACTGAAGGGCAAGACAGCCGTCGTCACCGGCGGCGGCAGCGGCATCGGCAAGGCGACCGCCATGCTGTTCGCGCGCCGGGGCGCATTGGTCCACATCCTGGACATCGGCGAGGCCACGTGCGCGCAGGTGGCGCGCGACATCCGGGAAGAGGGCGGCCAGGCCGCCGCGCATGCCTGCGACGTGACGCGCCAGGCCGACGTGCACGCCTGCTTCGAGGCCATCGGCCCGCTCGGCATCCTGATCAACAACGCCGGCGTGGCGCACGTCGGCAAGGCCGGCAACACCGGCGAGGAGGATTTCGACCGCGTCATCGGCGTCAACGTGAAGGGCGCCTACAACTGCCTGCACGCCGCCATTCCTCGCTTGCAGGCCAACGGCGGCGGCGTGATCCTCAACATGGCCTCGGTGGCGGCCTGGGTGGCGGTGCCCGAGCGCTTTGCCTATTCCGCCGCCAAGGGCGCGGTGATGGCCATGACGCTGTCGGTGGCCAAGGACTATCTGCAGGACGGCATACGCTGCAACTCGATCTCGCCCGGGCGCGTGCACACGCCCTTCGTCGACGGTTTCCTGGCCCGTAACTACCCCGGCAAGGAAGCGGAGATGTTCGAGCGCCTGTCGAAGACGCAGCCGATCGGCAGGATGGCGCGGCCGGAGGAAGTGGCGGCGCTGGCGCTGTACCTGTGCAGCGACGAGGCTTCCTTCATCACCGGCAGCGACTATCCGATCGACGGCGGCTTCATCACGCTGAACGCCTGACCATGCCTTCCCGCTGGTGCAGGGCGCTGAGCATGGTGGAGCGCGACGAGCGCAGGTGGGTGCGCATGGCCGCCAGCGCGGCCGCGATGTCGCCCTTGGCCAGCGGGCGCAGGATGGCCAGGTGCTCCTGCACCGCGTACTGGTTGCGCGGAATCTCGTCGCGCTTGTCCCACTGGTAGTGGTAGTGGTACACCATCGACACCACGTCGTTCAGGCTGTTGGCGAAGCGGTTGTCCAGCAGTCCGATCAGGAACGTATGGAACTCCCGGTCCAGCGCGGGAAATTCCGCGTGGCGCTCGGCGGGCTCCTTGCCCAGCGCCTCGTGGCGCGCCAGCAGGTCGTGCAGGCGCGCGAAGGCCGGGTCGTCCGGCGGCAGCGCGGCAATGCGCTCGATCGCCTTCAGCTCGAACATTTCGCGTACTTCGCCCAGCTCTTCGGCATACTTGGTGTCGAAGGCGCACAGGCGCCAGCTGCCGCGCGGATTCTTTTCGATCAGGCCATTGCGCGCGAAGCCGATCAGGAATTCGCGCACGGCGATGGTGCTCACCCCGGCCGCGCGCGACAGCTCGACCTCGGTGAATTCGGCCCCCGGCGGCAGGTCGCGCTCGTAGATGCGCTCCATCAGCACCTGCTGCAGCTGCTCGGTGGCGCTGTGCAGTTCGGACACGTCGAAATAGTCGTTCGGCCTCGGCTTGCGCAGCAGGTGGCGCTGTTTCATGCCGGCGATCAGCCCGTGCGCGGCCAGGTAGGCCAGCGCGCTGCGCACGGCGGTGCGGCTGCTTTCGACGATCTCGGTCATCCGCATCTCGGTGGGCAGCGGGTCGCCGACTTTCATGTGCTTGGCGGCGTAGTCCAGCAGCAGGTTGATACTGCGCCGTGTGGTGATGGGAAGCTTGGCCATTGTTTGGAGCGTTGGATGGTATGTACTGAATATGTACTGAATAGATAGCATACACCACGGCGCGCCGCCGCGTGAGGCGGCGGCGCCTTTTTATCGGCTGTAACAGGGAGAAAGCATGGAAAGCAAGGAAAGCATGGAAAGCATGGAAAGCATGGAAAGCAAGGAACGCATGGGCATGGTGATCGGGATAGATCCCGCCAGGATCGACGAATACAAGGCCTTGCATGCCGCCGTGTGGCCGCAGGTGCTGGCCACGCTGGCCGAGGCCAACGTGCGCAACTACACGATATTCCTGCGCGAGCCGGAGAACCTGCTGTTCGGCTACTGGGAGTACCACGGCAGCGATTTCGAGGCCGACATGCGCGCCGTGGCGGCCGACCCCGAGACCCGGCGCTGGTGGACCTTCTGCGCCCCGTGCCAGGTGCCGCTGGCGAGCCGGGCCGAAGGCGAGCACTGGGCGATGATGCGCCCAGTGTTCCACATGGATTAGGAGGACTAGGCCGTGCCTAGAACTTCACCTCAACCGGCCGGCCCGTGTAGGTGATGGACCTGGCGCCGCCGGCCGGCCCGATTGCGCTGCCGTTCGCCGGGCCGGCAAGGACGAGGTTCAGCTTGCGCGTCTCGACCAGTCCCGGGTAGCTGCCCTTGCGCGCGCTCACGCTGAGGGACCGGGCGGCGTCGTTCCAGCTCAGTTCATAGGTGGCGTAGCGTCCCTTCTCATAGCCGTAGGTTTCGTTGTCGTCCTCGTAGACGGTGAATTTGCCGTCGGCGCCGGGGTAGATGCGGATCTCGTAAGGCGCATCCGGCTGCTCGGTCGCGTACTGGAGCACCGGCCCCATGGGCACGATGGCGCCGGCGCGCACGTACAGCGGGAAGACATCGAGCGGCACGTCCTTGCTCACCGTCGTGCCGCCGGCGTAGCGTTCGTGGGTCCAGAAGTCGTACCAGTCGGAGCCCGCCGGCAGATAGGTCCGCATCGTGGTGTCCGGCGGCGTGCCTGCATCCGTTGCCGCGTTGGCGATTTGCGACGGAGTGCGCCACGCCAGCCGCAGGTTGCGGTCCGACAGGCCCTGGAAATACTCCAGCGTCACCGGCACGCGCTGGCCCTGCTTCAAGCTGACGCGGGTGCCGGCATAGCGCCTGCCGCCGTTCTTCCAATCCTCCACCGCAAGCTTGCCGTCGATGAGCAGGCGGAAGCCGTCGTCGCCTTCGACACCCAGTTCGTACTCGCCGTCCTCCGGCGCCACGATAAAGCCGGTCCAGCGCGCGGAGAAGTTCTCCAGGCTGGCCAGTCCCGCCGGAATGTCCGCCAGCGGCGGGCCTGGCCACTGGAAGTCGATGGTGGCGTCCACCGTCCGGCCTTTCGGCGATTCGAAACTGCGGCCCTCGAAATACTGCCCGGCCAGTCCCGGCTTGCCGTCCGGCGTGCGCAGCGCGGTGGCGGGGATGGTGGCGGCCGGTGGCGGCGGCATGCGGTACATCTGGCGCGTCACCGGATGGACCAGGAAGGACGGGCCGAACTGGAAGGCGTCGTTGATGTTGTGGACGGCGCGGTCGTCCGGGAAATCCATCGCCAGTGGACGCATCAGCGTGTAGCCGTCATGCGTCACTTTCCAGCTCAGGCTGTAGATATAGGGCAGCAGCCGGTAGCGCAGGTCGACGGCGTCGCGCAGGGCCTTGTACATCTCCGGGTCCGACTGCTTGAAGATGTAGGGCTCGCGCTCGACGCTGGTGCCGTGGATGCGCATGATAGGGTTGAAGGCGGCATATTGCAGCCAGCGCGCGTACAGTTCGCGGTAGGAGGCGTTCTTTTCCCCGCCGGGGAAGTCGTCGACGAAGAAGCCGGCCGTGTCCTGGGTCCAGTAGGGGGTGCCGGTGACGGTGACGTTCACGCCGCCGTTGATCTGCTCCTGCAGGGTTTTCCAGCTGGCCCGCGTGTCGCCGGACCAGGAGGCGGCGGCCGTGCGCTGCGCGCCGGCCCAGGCCGAGCGTGTCAGCGTGAAGACGCGCTGCGCGCTGGTGGCGCGCTGGCCCTCGTAGGTGCCCAGGGTGGTCATCAGCGAATAGGGGTTGAGGTAGCGCGTGAAGTCGCCCAGCGCGTTGGCGCCCAGCCCCTTGATGTCGCGCTCGTTGTCGGCGGCGCTGTGCGCTGCCGTGCCCACTTCCACCTCGGTGCCGTCCATCCACAGCGCGTCCACCCCGGCGTCGAGCAGGCCCTGCTTGACATGCTTGAAGTAGATCTTGCGGCCCTCGGGGCTGAAGGCGTCATAGATGCGGGCCTGCTTGGAAATCCAGTGCAGCGGTTCGAAGCGCAGGCCGTGCTGGTCGAGTTCCCTGGCCAGCGCCGTGTCGTTGCCGATCGAGGGCCAGATGGACACCATCAGCTTGAGGTTCATGCCGTGCAGGCTTTTCGTCAGGCCTTTCGGGTCGGGAAAGCGCTCGCGGTTCCAGGTCATGCCGCTCCAGCTGCCGTCCTTGTCGCTGCCCCAGTACTGCCAGTCCTGCACGATGTAGTCGAGCGGGAACTGCTCCTTGCGGAAAGTCTGCGCCACCTCCAGCAGGCGGGCCTGCGTTTCGTAGCGCTCCTTGCTCATGAAAAGGCCGAAGGCCTGCTTGGGATACATCGGCGCCGCGCCCGTGAGGCTGCGGTAGGCGGCGACCACGCCGTCCTGCGTGGCCCCGGCCATGAAGTAGTAATCCACCCCGCCCGGCGCGCTTTCGGCCCACAGCGAAGCGCCCTCGGGGCCGTCCTTGAAGCGCATCTTGGAATAGGTGTCCCACAGGATGCCGTAGCGTTCGGACGACATCATGACCGGGATGATGATGCCGATGTTGGTCTGCACCAGCAGCAGTTCCTTGTTGCGGCGGTTGATCTCGCCTTCGCCCACGAAGCCGAAGCCGTAGATCGCTTCGTCGGGCTTGAGCGTGAAGGTGTTCTGCGCCTCGTAGCTCGGCGCGCCGGCCACTTCGATCCGTTTCAGCGTCTGCGGGGCGGCCCTGTTCTCCTGCGTATAGACCTTGCCCTTGGCGTCCTTGAAAGTGATGGCGCCGGTGGCCTTGTCGATGACGATGTGCAGCAGCTTGCTTTCCAGCGTCAGCGTGCCGTCGCCGTCGCGCGTCTTGAAGGCGACGGCGGCGGGCTTGCCGGTGACGACGATGCTCGGATGACGCCAGAAATTGCCGGCCAGCGTGGTGTTGACGCGCACCGTTGCAGGGCCGTAGAAAATCACGTTCTTGGTCACTCCGCCGACGCGCACCTGCACGCCGTGCTCTATCGGGGCATACGAGAAGGACGCGGCTGGCGCCGCGAGCTGCACCTGGTGGCTGTTGGCGTCGAGGCCGGAGGGCGGCCTGGCGTCAGCCCTGCCGGCGAGAACGGCGAGAACGGCGAACTGCGCAACTGCTGATAGCGGGGGAAGTTTTCCCATTTTTTTCCTTGGTCCGTGGATGAAAAAGTGGACAGTGGGGCCGGCGCGCCGGCTACTGGATATTGAACGCGACGGCGCTGGCGAACGGCATGGCGGCCGGAACGGAGATGACCAGGGCATCGTCCTGCTGCCGCCACTTCAGCGGCGCCCCCTGGTGGCCGAGCAGCGTGACGGAACTTACCGGCTTGCCGAGCAGCTTGGCTGCGGCGCCGAGGGACACGATCCTGAGTTCGCTGCCCGGCTCCGGCACGGCGAGCGTGAAGGCGTACAGGGAGCCGTCCTTGCCGACCGTGAAGCGGAAATCATGCGGGCCGAACTTGAACTCGGCCTGGCGCTTTCCGAGCGCATGGCCGGGCAGGGTGCGCAGCGCGCCATGCTCGCCTTCGCCGAGCCGGACCCAGGCCTTGCTGCCATAGATGCCGCGCCCGTTCAGCGCCATCCAGGCGCCGATTTCCTTGAGCATGCGCGTGCTGCCTTCGTCCAGTGCACCGTCGGGCAGCGGCGAAATGCAGATGGCGGCGTTGCCGTCGCGCGAGACCTGTTCCAGGATGTAGCGGATGGCGCTGCCCGCGTCGTAGGTGAAGCCCGGCGCGTAGTACCAGTCGCCCACCGGCACCTCGGCGATCCAGGCCTGGTCGGTCTTGATGTCGGCCGGGATGGTGCCTTCTTCGGTATTGACCGTGCCGTTGGTCTTGGGGCGGAACTTGATGATGCTGAACGTGTCCACCCGGCCGCGCGTCTTCAGCGCACGGTTGTAGAAGTCCGCCACCACGCGCTGCGTGGCGTCGTTCTTCGTGCCGGTGCCGGTATGGCTGCCGCTGAACGGCTGGGGGCCGGTGCCGTCGGTATAGATGAAGTCCGGATCGTAGCGCTCCACCACGTCCATGATGCGCAGCGCCCAGCGGGTGGCGTACCAGTTGCCGTAAGCGGCGTGGCGGCCGAACAGCCCCGCCGGCGGCGGATTCCAGGGCGACTCCGCCGCCTTGGCCACACCCTGGTATTCGCGCAGGTCCACGTTGTAGAGCAGGCGCGGATCGAGGCCTTCCCACCATTTGCCCTTGCCGTCGGCCGCCGTCAGCCGGCCGTCGTAGGGAACGCCGGCCAGCGCACCCTGCTTATCGCTGCCGAACGCGGTCTGCCACCACCACCAGGAATACTCGTGGTGGAACGCCACGCCGTAGCGCATGCCGGCGGCCTTGGCCGCCTTGGCCCACTCGCCGACCAGGTCGCGCCGGGGGCCGATGCGCGTCGAATTCCAGGGCTGGTAGCGCGAGTCCCACAAGTCGAAATTGTCGTGGTGGACGCCTTGCACGATAAGGAAGCGCGCGCCGGCGTCCTTGTAGATGGCGGTGAGCTTTGCCGGGTCGAGCTTGACGGGGTTCCAGTCGCGCAGCACCTCCTTGTAGCCGGATTCGGCGGGGTGGCCGTAGCGCGCCAGGTGGTTGCTGTAGGCCGGCGTCTTGCCGTCGTACAGCCTGCGCGCATACCAGTCGCCGCTGGCGCCGGCGGCTTGCGGCCCGAAGTGCACCCAGATGCCGAACTTGGCGTCGCGCAGCCAGTCGGGCGTGCCGGGATAATTTTTCTCGATGGATTCCCAGGTCGGCAGGAACGGCCCGGGCGTAATCGGCAAGTCCAGCGCCACCTCGGGAGCGGAACCGGAGTCCGCCATGGGCACGCTGTCCGGCGCCAGGGGCGCGGGTATCGGTGGCATTGGCGGCATCGGCGGCAGTTCGGCGCGGACAGGGAGGGCGGCGCCGAGTGCGGCGAACAGGGCCAAGCGGCGGCACAGCGAGTGGACTGGGGCGGACATTGATTTTTCGGGAAGTGTTAATTGGAGGACCCATGCATGCCACATGATATACCGAAAGAATGCCTGATGTTTTAGATATATATGATACATATGGATGGCATGTTATCGATAACTTCGCGGTGGTGTGGAATTTCGTTTCAGCGGTTGGCCGTTTTCATAATTGCACTGCCTGTGGGCGGCCCGCACAATCGGCCATCCACCACACAACAAGCTCGCAGATGAACCAAGGCAGACGATTGATCTCCGCCGTGTTCCTGTCGGCCTGGGCGCTTTCCTGCCAGGCTGCGGGGGAACGCGCCATTTCCCTGTACGCGGGCAGGCCGCTGCCGTCGTGGCACGTGACGGTGGCCGGATTTGAAGGTCCCGAACAGGTCTTGCAGGGCGACGCGCTGACCCTGCCCAAGCCCGCCGGCTCGCACGCGCCCAAGGGCATGGTGGGCGCCAGTGCGGGACCGGCCGCGGGCCGGCCGGGGGCGCTCACCCTGCGCTGGAAGGACGCCTGGTTTGCCAGCCTGCGCCTGGACGGCGGCGCGCCGCTCGATCTGCGCCCGTTTCTCGACGGCGGCACGCTGGAATTCGACCTCCACGTCAGCGAGCTGTCCGACGGCGGCATCTACTTCAAGATGCGCTGCGGGCCGGAGTGCGAGCGCAAGGTGGCCTATGTGCTGCCGGGCCGCGCGCTGCAGGGCAAGGGCTGGCAGCGCCTGTCGTTCCCGCTGTCGTGCTTCGCCCGCGCGCGGGACGACTTCAGCAAGGTGACCATGCCGTTCGCGCTGGAAGGCAGCGGCGCGGGCGAAGTGGCGGTGGCTAACATCCAGCTGGTCCGCCATGGCAAGCCGAACGCGGCATGCCCCGATTACCGCACGGTGGCCGCCACCCCCGCGCCGCTGACGCACGCCTGGGCATTGGGCAAGTGGGAAGCGCGCCATGAGCAAAAGCTCGCGGAGCTGGTCAAGCTCAAGGAAGCGGGCTGGAATCCCGAACTCGTCTTCATTGGCGATTCCATCACCGAGGGCTGGGAAAAAGCGGGCCTGCCGGTATGGAAGCGCTACTACGAGCGCTACAACGCCGTCGCGCTGGGCTTTGGCGGCGACCATACGGAAAACGTGCTGTGGCGCTTGCAGCACGGCGAGATCGACGGCATCGCGCCCAAGGTTGCGGTGCTCATGATCGGCACCAACAACGCGGGCGACCGGCAGGACGAACCCGAGGCCACGGCCGCCGGCGTCCAGGCCATCATTGGCGAACTGCGGCGCCGCCTGCCTGGCACCAAGGTGCTGCTGCTGGCGATTTTTCCGCGCGAGGAACAGCCGACGGGATCGCTGCGCCGCCTCAATGAGCGCGTCAACCAGATCATCGCCGGCTACGCGGACGGACGGCAAGTGTTCTTTGCGGACCTGAACGCCGCCATGCTGAACGCGGACGGCACGCTGCCGCGCGAGGTCATGCCCGACTTGCTGCATCCGGGCGAGAAGGGCTATGAAATCTGGGCGCGCGAGCTGGCGCCGGGCCTGAAGAAATTAATGTCGGAGTAAGCCCAAGAGGAACATCATGCGCGCGCTTCACCGGCGCCGACCCGATATCGAACAACTGCTCAAATAGCCATTGCCAGGAGAAGCCATGCATTACACACCCCTCCGTGCCGCCGCCGCGGCACTTGCCCTTGCCGTATCCGCGCCGTCCCACGCGCAGCCGTCCTACGTGGCCGTCTCTCCCGACCAGCGCACGCGGGTGGAGCTGATTGCCCGCGACGGCAAGCTCGCCTATTCCGTCAGCCGCGATGGCGTGACCGTGATCTCGCCGTCCCCGCTCGGCCTGGCCACCAGCCTCGGTCCGCTGGACGGCGGCACGCTGCAAGTGAGCGGCGTGGAGCGCAAGAGCGTCAACGACGTCTACCGGCCGGTTGCCGGCAAGGCCGCCAGCGTGGCCGACCGCTACAGCCAGGTTGAATTGCAGCTGGCCGGCAAGCGCTCGCCTGTCAAGGTCAATGTCATCGCGCGGGCCTACGACGACGGCATTGCGATCCGCTACGTGCTGCCGCAGCAGGCACAGGACAAGGATGTCGAGATTACCGGCGAGGCCACCGGTTTCCATTTCCCGGCCGACTACAAGTGCTGGGGCTTCAATCCCGGGCGCTACGAGAACTCACACGAGGGCGAGTTCGACGCCGTGCCCGCGTCGGCCATCCGGCCCGCCCACCTGTTTGACGCGCCCCTGGTGTGCAAGACCGGCGTGAAGCAGACCACCCTGGCCATCGCCGAGGCGGACAAGCGCGGTTACGCCGGCGCCTACTACAGCGGCCGTGGCGAAGGCGGCTTGGGCGTGCAGGTGTCCCTGTCGCCGCTGCCCCACGACGGTCAGGATGCGTCCTGGTCCCGGCCCGCCGTGCGCGCCTCGCTGGCGCAAGCGCCGCTGGCCACGCCTTGGCGCGTGGTGATGCTGGCCGATACGCCGGGTGGATTGACGGCGTCCAGCCTGATCCCGACGCTCGGCAGTGCGTCCGCCATCGCCGACACCAGCTGGATCAAGCCCGGCAAGGCTGCGTGGGACTGGTGGAACGGCTGGGCGGCCGGCATTCCCGGCGCCGGCGTAAACACGGCCACCTACCGCGCCTATATCGATTTCGCCGCCTCGCTGGGCCTGGACTACATCCTCATCGACGAGGGCTGGTACGAGGGCAGTGCGGAAACGCCGACGCAGGCCAACGTGCTGCGGCCGGTTGCGCAGATGGACATGCCCGGCATCGTCGCGTACGCGCGCGAAAAGGGGATCGGCGTGTGGGTCTGGCTGCAGTGGAAGCAGCTCGACCGGCAAATGGACGATGCGCTGGCCTTGTACAGTTCCTGGGGTATCAAGGGCATCAAGGTTGACTTCATGGACCGCAACGATCAGGACATGGTCGGCTTCTATCACAAGCTGTTGGGCAAGGCCGCCGCGCAGCGCCTGATGGTGAACCTGCATGGCGCTTACCCGCCGGACGGCCTGCTGCGCACCTATCCGAACTATATGACGCAGGAAGGCGTGCTGGGCGCCGAGTACAACAAGTGGAGCAAGCGCATCACCGCGACCCACAATGTGACGCTGCCGTTTACGCGCATGATACTGGGGCCGATCGATTACACGCCCGGCGGCTTCCGTTCGCTGCCGCCGCAGCAGTTCCCGGCGCAGATCCGTTCCACCCGGCCCTTCGTGCAGACGACGCGCGGCCAGGCGGTGGCCATGTATGTGGTGTACGATTCGCCGCTGGCCATGGTGGCCGATAGTCCGGACGCCTACAGGAACGCCGACGGCAGCTGGGCGGACGGCGCGGCCTTCATCGGCAAGGTGCCCACCACCTGGGACGAGACCCGCGTGGTCCAGGGCGACATCGGCCAGTACATCGTTACCGCCCGCAGGAAGGGCGACAGGTGGTACATTGGCGCCATGACCAACGAGAGCGCGCGCACGCTGGATGTGCCGCTGTCCTTTGTGCAGGGCGGGGTGACTTACCGTGCCGAGATCCTGCAAGACGGGAAGGATGTGAACCAATTGAAGACTAGCGAAATGCAGGCGACGGCGAAAAGCAGCATCAGGCTGGCGCTGGCGGGGTCGGGCGGTGCGGTGGTGGTGCTGTCGCCCGTGCTGCCGACCGTATCCGCAGACGGAACCGGCCGCCAGGCGGCCAAGCCATGATGCGCGCCAGGTCGCTCAGCGCGCCGTCGCCCGGCACCATGGCGCGCAGCACGATGGCGCCCGGCACGATGGCGCTCAGCAAGATGGCGCTTGGCACCATGGTGCTCAGCCTGACGCTGCTTGGCTGCGGCAGCGCTGCGGCGCAGGACGACGGCGCGCGGGAGGCGCGCGCCAATTTTGCGCGGCCGGTGGTGCTGGCGCCGGACGATGTGCGCGTCTTCGCGCCGCCGCCGGCCGGCTTCGCGGACACGCAACCCAACGCGCCGCAGGGCAGGGTGGAAGAATTGAGCTACGATTCCCCCGTCACCGGTACGCGCCGCAAGGCCAGCGTCTATCTGCCGCCCGGCTATTCGCAGGACGGCCGCTATCCGGTGCTGTATCTGCTGCACGGCATCGGCGGCAACCAGGACGAGTGGCGCGGCTATGTGCGCGCCCAGGCCATCCTGGACCAGCTGATCGCTGCCGGCAAGGCAGTGCCCATGATCGTCGTGATGCCGAACGGCCGCGCGCTGCCCGACGACCGGCCGCCGCCGGCCGACCGCATGTTCACTTCCGCGCACGCGGAAGGCTTCGCCCGGTTCGAAAACGAACTGCTGGCGACGCTGATCCCGGCGGTCGAGAGCCGCTATCCCACCGCCGCCGGCGCCCGCCAGCGTGCGATCGCGGGCCTGTCCATGGGCGGCGGCCAGGCGCTGAACTTTGGCCTGGGCCATCTGGACACCTTCGCCTGGGTGGCGGGCTTCTCGCCGGCGCCCAACACCCGCAGCGGCGCCGAACTGCTGCCGGACCCCGGCCAGGCGCGCTCCCGGCTGGCGCTGCTATACCTGTCGTGCGGCAGCAAGGACGGGCTGATATCGGTGTCGCAGGGTGTGCACCGCCACCTCGCGCAGCAAGGCATCGCGCACGTGTGGAACGTGGATGAATATGGCCACGACCGCGACAGCTGGGCGGAAAACCTGTACCACTTCGCCCAGCGCATCTTCCGCCTGCCGCCCCGCTGAGGCGGCCTGCCGCTGCCTATTTACCTGCCAGCCTACTTGCCGTCTTCCTCGATGATGGCCACGTCCCACGGCCCCAGCGTCAGCTTTTCCCCGGCGGCGACGCGCCGGCCCGCCAGCAGATGGGTGCCGGGCTTGCGCGGGTAGCTGAAGCTCACTTCCGAACCGGAGTAGTTGAAGTAGTAGTGCACCGCGCGCTTGAAGCCGTTGGTGCCGCTACGCGTCTTCACGCTGGCCGGCAACTGCTGCTCCGGTCCCGTTAGCCCCAGCTCCTGCAGCGAGGACTGCAGCACCGCCTTCTGCAGCTTGTCCGACAGATAGGTGCCTTCATACACCACCTTGCCCGCGCCGAACCGGTTGGACGTGATGGCGGGCCAGCGGCCGAAGAAGGCGTGGTCATACCAGGCCAGCGCCTTGGCCGTGTCCAGCTCCAGGAACTCGGCCCAGTGCTGCACCTTGTTGTCCGCGCCGGCCTGGAAGGGATCGCCCTTCAGGGCCAGCGGCTGCGCCAGGTTGGAAAATTCCTGGTAGTGGAAGCCGAGCGCCTCGCGCAGCGGGCCGGGCGCCATGGTCCAGCGCACGGCGGCGTTTTCGTTCGCAAAGCCGCTCTTGAAGGCCATCACCACGTGGCCGCCCTTGCGCGCGTAGTCCGAAATGCGCTTGAGCAGCGCGTCGTCGGCCACGTACAGCGAAGGCACCACCAGCAGCTTGTAGGCCGAGAAATCCTGGGTGTCGTCGAACACGAAGTCGGTGCTCACGTTCATGTCGTACAGCTGGCGGTGGATCTGGCGCACCTGCGAGCCGTAGTCCGCCCTGGTGCCGGCGCCGCCCCATTGCGACTCTTTGGCGAACGGCATGTCGTTGATGGCATTGAGCGAATCGCGGCTCCACAGGATGGCCACGTCGCTGTGCAGCTTCAGGTTCACCAGGCGCGGGCCTATCTTCTGCAGCTCGCGGCCAGTGCGGCTCATTTCGGCATAAGCGCGGTTCGGTTCCAGGTCGTGCGACAGCACGCCTTTCCAGTACGTTTCTTGGTTCGCGTGCACCGACGCCCAGTGCCAGTATTCGACCATGTTGGCGCCGTTGGCCAGGTGGGTGTAGACGTCCTGGCGGAACTGGCCGTCATATGGCGGATATTGGAACGACGAGCTCCAGTCGGTGCTCTGCGCATTGGTCTCGGTGACCAGGAAGTTGCCGCGCTTGAGCGAGCGGGTGAAGTCGGCGTCCAGGGTCTGGGCGGCGCCGTTGTAGTACTCGCGCTGGCCCCAGTGGTAGATGTTCACCGCCGGCATGTCGAGTGCCCGCGCGACCGCCACTTCGTTCACGTCGGCGTGCAGCGAGCCGGCGAAATCGTGCGTGACGAACTGGCGCGGCGAAGCGCACTCGCGTATCAGCCTGGCCTGCCAGGTCAGGAAATCGGTCACCCGCATCTGGCCCCAGCGCGACCACTCCAGCTTGTAGCCGGTGCTCTGCGCGCCGTCCGGGCGCGGCAGGTCCACCCAGCTGTGCAGGTTCTGGCCCCAGTAGTTCAGGAACCAGGCCTCGCTCAGGTTTTCCGGCGTGCCGAACTTCTTTTCGAGATAGTGCTGGAAGCGCACGAACACATCGTCGTTGGCGGCGCCATAGGTGCCGGTCTCGTTGTCCACTTGCCAGCCGATGACGTTGGGATGGTCCTTGTAGCGCGCGGCGATCTTGCGGATCAGGCGTTCGGCGTAGAAGCGGTAGGCCGCCGAGTCGGTATTCATGTTCTGGCGCATGCCGTAGCTGTTTTTCACGCCGTTGAACTTCTGCGCCAGGATCTCCGGGTTCTGCCTGGCCATCCAGGCCGGGATCGAATAGGTCGGCGTGCCCATGATGACCTTGATGCCGGCCTTGCCCATGGCATCGATCACGCGGTCCATCCAGGCGTACTCGAAGCGGCCGTCCTCTGGTTCCCACAAGCTCCACGTCGATTCGCCCAGGCGCACCACGTTGAAGCCGGCGGCTTTCATCATGGCGATGTCCTTGTCCAGCCGCTCGTAGGGCATGTATTCGTGATAGTAGGCCGCGCCATACAGCACGGTGGGGAATTCCGGCGGCGCAGCCGGCGTTGTTTGCGCGGCCGCCGGCGCATGCAGCGCGGCGGCGAGCACGCAGGAGATGGCGTACGAGAGCGGGGTTCGCGCGGTTCGCGCGGTTCGCACGGTTCGTTTAGGCATTCTGTTTCCTTCGGATGGATGGACGATCTGGCTGACGCCGATTGTGGCCATGCGCAACGCCTCCGCGCAATTATGAAAATGACCGGCGCGGCTAATGATTTGTCCACCCACGCGCCGCGCCCTGCGCAATTTCATGTTTGCCCTTAGCGGATTTTGCAATTGCGGCGCACCCGCGCTGCTTCCACAATAGGGTCGATATCGCTGCCCGAGCCCGGAGGAGACGCCGGAGCCCGAACCCAAACGAAAGGCGGAGAAGATGAAAACAGTATTGGTCAAGGTGTTGCTGGCTGCCGGTGCCTGTGCGGCGCCGTGGGCGCAGGCCCAGAGTTGCGGCAGCGGCGGCGGCGTCACGGTGTGCCTGACGGCGTCCGGCACGGCCGGCGGCGTCCAGCTGAACTGGACCGCCAGCGGCGCCGTGAGCGGCGTGCAGATCTACCGCGACACCGATACCGACGCCAGCGGCCGCAGCCGCGTGGCGGTGCTGAACAAGTCCGCCACCAGCTACACCGACAGCAGCGCGGCGCCTGGCACGGCCTACTGGTACTGGGTGAAGTTCAGCGCAGGCAGCGGCAGCTACAATTCGGGCGCCGCCAGGGCGGTGCGCGTGGGCGTGATGCGCAACCTCACCAGCATGCAGCTGTCGGCCCAGATGTCGCCCGGCTGGAACCTGGGCAACTCGCTGGAAGCAACCGGCGGCGCCTACGTTTGGGGCAGCACCAATTTCAATGAAACGGGCTGGGGCAACGCGAGAGCCAGCCAGGCGCTGTTCGACGGCGTCAAGGCCGCCGGCTTCAAGAGCATGCGCATCCCGGTATCGTGGAAGCAGTACGCGGACGCCAGCGACAACATCAGCCCGCAGTGGATGGACCGCGTCGCCGAGGTGGTGAACTACGCGCACAATGCCGGCCTGGTCGCCATGATCAATATCCACTGGGACGGCGGCTGGATGCAGCCCACCTATGCGCAGCAGAGCGCGGCCAACGCCAGGCTGGCCAAGTTCTGGACCCAGATCGCCAACAACTTCAAGAACCACGACGATACCTTGCTGTTTGCCGGCACCAACGAGGTGATGGTGGACGGGAACTACAATCCGCCGACGGCCGAGTACTGCTCGGTGCAGAAGGGCTTCAACCAGGCTTTCATCACGGCCGTGCGCGGCACCGGCGGCAACAACGCCAGCCGGCACCTGGTGGTGCAGGCCTACAACACCAACATCGACAATGCCATCAGCTGCAACGCCGCCATGCCCAGCGACTGGGTCGCCGATCGCCTGATGATGGAAGTGCATTATTACGATCCCTTCGACTTCACGCTCGACACCAGCAGCACGGCCTGGAAGTGGGGCCAGGCCGCCAACCCGTCGGGCTGGGCCAACGAGTCCTACACCGACGGCCAGTTCCAGAAAATGAAGGCCGGCTTCATCGACAAGGGCGTGCCTGTCGTGCTGGGCGAGTACGCCGCCAGCCTGCGCAGCGATTACGACGCGCCCGGCACCTACCGCAAATACTGGGACCAGTACATCACGCGCGCCGCCTATACGCGCGGCGTGGTGCCGATGTACTGGGACAACGGCTACCCGGCCAACCACCAGTCCGGCCTGTTCAACCGGGCGGACGGCACCCAGGCCTACCCGGACGTGATCGGCACCATCGTCAACGCGGCCAGGTAAGGGCGGGGCAGACCATGACGCAGCGGCATTTTCATGTGTTGGACGGCTTGCGCGGAACCGCCGCGTTCAGCGTGCTCATGTTCCATATCTGGGAAATGCTGGTGCCCTCGCTGGAGGCCAACCCCATGCGGCACACCTTTCTCGCAGTGGACTTCTTCTTTGCCTTGTCCGGCTTTATCCTGGGCCATGCCTACGACGCGCGCCTGGCGCCGGCGGACGGCCGGCACGGCCCGCAGCTCACGCGCACGGAATTTTTCCTGCGCCGGCTGATCCGGCTGCACCCCATGGTGGTGGCGGCCATGGTGGCGGGCATGCTCGGCTATCTGCTCGATCCCTACGCCGGCGGCGCCCAGGGCATCGGCGCCGCGCTCTCGCCCGGCATGCTGTGGCTGACGTTCGGCCTGAGCCTGCTGCTCCTGCCCACGCCGACGCTGCCCAATTATTTCGGCGAGACCCATTCGGTGAACGGCCCGTCGTGGACGCTGTTCCAGGAGTACATCGCCAACCTGCTGTTCGCGCTGTTCGCGCCGCGGCTGGGACGCAAGCTGCACCTCGTCCTGTGCGCCGCCAGCGCGCTGGCCCTGCTGGGGACGGCATACCACCTGGGCAACCTGGGCTATGGCTGGGGCTGGGGCCACTTCTGGGTGGCGCCGGTGCGGCTGGCCTGCCCGTTCCTGTTGGGGCTGCTGGTCTACCGGCTGCGCCTGCGCATAGTGCTGCCGTATCCGTTTGCCGTGCTGTCGCTGGTGCTGCTGGCCGCGTTTTGCGCCCCGGCGATGGGCCGCTACACCTGGCTGTACGAGGCGGCGTGCGTGATCGTGCTGTTCCCGCTGGTGCTGGCGGCCGGTGCTGCGGCGGTGGGCGAGGACGCGCCCGGCCAGGCGGGCCGGCCGGCGGGCCTGCTGGTGCGCCTGGCCGGGGAATTGTCCTATCCGGTCTATATCGTGCATTACCCGTTCATTTACATCTTTGCGCACTGGAACTGGCAGACGCATCCGTCCAGGGCCGCGCTGTGGGCCGCCGCCGCCGCTCTGTTCTGCGGCGTGACGCTGCTGGCACTGGCCCTGTCGCGCTGGTACGACAGGCCGGTGCGCGCCTGGCTGTCCCGTGTTTTGCTGGCGCGCCGCACCGATGCGGCCCGAGTACACCGCGTAGTCCGTTGTGTCCGCTGCCTGACGGCAGCTTGGGGGCGGCTCCGGCCGCCCCACCTTTTTTCACCCGATTTTCACCCGATTTTCACCCGATTTTTACTCGATAATCAACAGCAATGGAATCAACCATGAGATTCAAAAAACAGATCAGTGTCCTGTCGGCCGCGGTGGCCATCTGCTGCGGCAGCGCGCTGGCCACGGAAGCGAGCGCCCCGGCCGCGCCGGCTTCCCAGCCCTGGATGAACGCGCAGCTGGGCGCGGCCGAACGCGCCGGCCTGGCGGTCGGCGCCATGACCCTGGACGAGAAACTGAAGCTGGTCTACGGCTACCTGGGCGCCGACATGGACGCCAAGAAGACCAAGCGTCCGGCCGAAGCGCACAAGCAATCGGCCGGCTTCATCTACGGCGTGCCGCGCCTGGGCATTCCGCACCTGTGGGAGACCGACGCCGGCGTGGGCGTGGCCAGCCAGGCCGGTCCCGACGCGCGCCCCGGCACGGCGCTGCCGTCCGGCCTGAACACGGCCGCCACCTGGGACTTGCAGACCGCCTACGATGGCGGCGCCATGATAGGCGCCGAAGCGCGCGCCTACGGCTTCAACGTGATGCTGGCCGGCGGCGTGAACCTGATGCGCGAGCCGCGCAACGGCCGCAACTTCGAGTACGGCGGCGAGGACCCTCTGCTGGCGGGCAAGATGGTGGGCGCGCAGATCAAGGGCATCCAGTCCAACCGCATCGTCTCCACGCTCAAGCACTTCGCCCTGAACGACCAGGAGAGCGGCCGCACCACGCTGAACGTGAAGATAGACGACCGCTCGGCGCGCATGTCGGACCTGCTGGCGCTGCAGATCGCGAACGAGGATGGCAATCCCGGCTCGGTGATGTGCTCCTACAACCGCGTCAACGGCGTGTACGGCTGCGAGAGCAGCTATCTGCTGACCGAAGTGCTGAAGCAGGACTGGGGCTTCAAGGGCTGGGTGATGTCGGACTGGGGCGCGGTGCACAGCACGGCGCCGGCCGCCAACGCCGGCTTGGACCAGCAGTCCGGCATGCCGTTCGACCTGTCCGACTACTTCGGCCCGCCGCTCAAGGAAGCGGTGCTGAACGGCTGGGTGCCGCAGGCGCGCCTGGACGACATGGCGCGCCGCATCCTGCACGCCATGTTCGAGCACGGCGTGGTGGACCATCCGGTGGCGCCGGCCGCGCACACCATCGACTTCAAGGCGCACGCTGCCGTGTCGAAGAAAGATGCGCAGGAGGGCATGGTGCTGCTCAAGAACAGCGCCGGCGTGCTGCCGCTGAACAAGGCCGTCAAGCGCGTGGCCGTGATCGGCGGCTATGCGGACAAGGGCGTGCTGGCCGGCGGCGGCTCCTCGCTGGTGTATCCGGCTGGCGGCAACGCGGTGCCCGGCCTGCTGCCCAAGACCTGGCCCGGCCCGGTCATGTACTACCCGTCGTCGCCGCTCAAGGCCATCCAGCAGCGCCTGCCGAAGGCGATGGTGGCGTATAACGACGGCAGCGATCCGGCCGCCGCCGCCAGGCTTGCGCGCGAGAGCGACGTGGTGGTGGTGTTCGCCACGCAGTGGACCGGCGAAGGCTTCGACATGCCCAACCTGGCCCTGCCGGACAAGCAGGATGTGCTGATCGCGGCGGTGGCGGCGGCCAACGCCAAAACCGTGGTGGTGCTGGAGACCGGCGGCCCCGTGACCATGCCCTGGCTGGCCAAGGTGCCGGCGGTGCTGGAGGCGTGGTATCCGGGCAGCGAGGGCGGCGAAGCGATCGCCGGCGTGCTGTTCGGCGAGGTCAATCCGTCCGGGCATTTGCCGGCTACCTTCCCGGCCTCGGAGGCGCAGCTGCCCCGTCCGGCGCTGGACGGCTTCCCCGAGGTGGCCGACAGGCGCTTCGACGTCGATTACCACGAGGGCGCGGCGGTCGGCTACAAGTGGTTCGACCTGAAGGGCCTGACGCCGCTGTTCCCGTTCGGCCATGGCCTGTCGTACACCGAGTTTTCGCTGTCCGGCCTGAGCGCCGCCGTCAAGGACGGCGTGCTGCAGGCCTCGTTCACGGTGAAGAACGTGGGCAAGGTGGCGGGCAAGGAAGTGGCCCAGGTCTACGTGGCGCCGCTCGGCGCGCGCTGGGAAGCGCCGCGCCGCCTGGCCGGCTTCCAGAAAGTGGACGTGAAACCGGGCGCAGCCGTCAAGGCCACGGTCACGGTGGACCCGCGCCTGCTGGCGGACTATGACTCGGCCAGCAAGACCTGGAAAGTGGCCAAGGGCGACTACAAGGTGATCCTGGCCGCCGACGCCGCCCAGGCCGCCGAGGCGGCGGGCAGCAAGGCCGCCAGTACCGTGGTGCACCTGGAGGCGGCCAGCTACGACGTGAACGGCAAACCGCTGCGCGGCGCAGGCCGCTAGGAGAGCGATTGTGAATACGACGGAAATTTTCCTGCTCGCCATGCTGCTGATCTTCACGGCGCCTTACCTGCTGTGGCGCTTGGGCAAGACCGACTATTTCGCGCCGCTGGTCATCGTGCAGATCATCGGCGGGGTGTTGCTTGGCCCCGGCGTGCTGGGCGCGGCGTTTCCCGAGTATCACAAATTCATCTTCACGCCGCCGGTGATGCAGTCGCTCAACGGTATCGCCTGGTGGGCGGTGATGCTGTTCGTGATGATCGCCGGCATCGAGCTGGACCTGAAAAAAGTGTGGCAGTACCGCCGCGAAAGCGCCGCCACGGCCGGTCTCGCGCTGGGCGTGCCGCTGCTGTGCGGCTGCGGCGCGGCCTTGCTGTTGCTGGGCTATCCGGGCTGGATAGGCGCCAGGGGCAAGGACTGGCAATTCCTGCTCGGCATCGGCATGGCTTGCGCGGTGACCGCGCTGCCGGTGCTGGTGCTGCTGATGGAAAAGCTGGAGATGCTGCGCCAGCCCATGGGCCAGCGCATCCTGCGCTACGCCAGCCTGGACGACGTGGCCATCTGGGGCGTGTTGGCCGTGATCCTGCTGGACTGGGAGCGGGTAGGGCGCCAGGCCGGCTTCCTGCTCGCGTTCGCGGTGCTCACGCTGGCGTTCCGGCGCCTGATGCTCAGGCTGCCCGAGATGGACCGCTGGTATGTGTCCCTGATCTGGCTGGCGCTGTGCAGCTTCGGCGCCGACTGGGCCGGCCTGCACTATATGGTGGGCGCCTTCCTGGCCGGCGTGGTGATGGACGCGGACTGGTTCGAGCAGCGCAAGCTGGACATGCTGTTCAAGCACATCCTGCTGGTGCTGATGCCGGTGTTCTTCCTCAGCACGGGCTTGCGCACGCAGTGGGACATCGGCAGTTATCCGGTGTTCTTCGCGGCCGGGCTGATGCTGCTGGCGTCGGTGGGCGGCAAGCTGGCCGGCGCGCGCCTGGCCGGCAAGGTGCTCAAGTGGAAGCAGGGCGAGGCGTCCATCATCGGCTGGCTGCTGCAGACCAAGGGGCTGATCGAGATCATTTTCGCCAACATCCTGCTCGACAAGCAGATCATCACCAACGAAACCTTTACCGCGCTGCTGCTGATGGCCTGCGCCAGCACCATGCTGACCGTGCCGGTGGTGCACCCCAGGCTGAACCGCGCGGCGCATGCCGGCCTGCTGCGGCAAGCCAGTTCCTGAGCCGGCGCCCCCCTTGCCCTAAGGAAACCAATAGGGGGCGGTTGAACTGTTATGATGGCGTCAGCGTACCCGACAGAGGTGCGCGCTGAGATAAGTTCAACCGACCTGACCATAATGCAAGAGTTCTATAAGAAAGTGCTGCAGGCCGTCGCCTTGCTGTTGTTTGCCGACGCGCTGCTGGCGGTAGTCTGCATCTACCTGAGCTACCCCTCGTTGTCGCTGTTGCCGGCATCCCGGGATGGCGTCCACTGGCACTACGCCGGCTATACGGACGTGGCCGACGGCGGCACCTCCACCATCCACATTCTCGACCCCAAGCGCGAGCTCCTGCGTTTCGACTACACGCTCACGGAAGTGGCGCGCTATCCCTTCGCCTCGGCCGAACTGACGCTGGACGACGGCAAGGGGCATCCCGTCGTGGTGGACTGGTCGAAATACAGCAGCGTCACCTTCAATGCCAAGTGCGCGCCGGCCGGCTCGATGGCGCTGATCCTGGCCACGTTCGACGAGAAAGTTTCCACGCTGGGCAAGCCGCTCACCTACCGCCCGTCGGGGAGTTTCTTTTCTTGCAACGCGCGCGGCGTGCCGGTTGCGCTCGACCTGACGCGGCTCGTCGTCCCCGAGTGGTGGCTGCATAACATGAAGCTGGACCTGTCCGACCAGGGCTACAAGCTGGACAAGGCACTGAAGATCGTGTTCGGCAGCAGTGCCAATAGCCGGCGCAATCTGGAGTCGCGCGTTGAAATCAGCGAAGTGGTGCTGCATGGCCGCGATTATCGCTATATCTGGGGCCTGGCGCTGTGCTTGCTGGGCGGCTGGAGCGTATTCGGCGTCTGGTTTTTCCGCGCCCATTCGCGCGCGCTGACCGCCAGCCTGGATTTTAAAATGAAGAAGGATTTGCCGCTGGTCGCATACCGGCAATTAACCCTGGAGCCGTACAAGGATAAAGAAAAGGCCACGGTGCTGCGCTTTATCGCCACCAATTATACGAATACCGAATTGGACCTGGAATGCGTGGTTTCCTCGACCGGCGCCAACCGGAATAAAGTCAATGAGGTGCTGAAAACAGAACTCGGCATGACGTTTACCAGCTACCTGAATAAACTGCGGCTGACGGAAGCGGCCAGGCTGCTGGCGGAAAACAGCAGCGCGGCGGTGGCGGAGATCGCTTATTCGGTCGGCTATGCGAACGTGTCCTATTTCAACAAGCTGTTCAAGGAAGAATACGGCTGCACGCCGAAGGCCTTCCGCTCCCTCGCCACCCAGCAGGGCAACCCTGCCGAGCGCCTGCCCGAGGCATCCTGTCCCACTTCCGACACACCGGACTAGCCGCGCTTGCACTCCCTGCAGAGTAATCGCAAATTCTGCATAGTGGTAGAAATTCCCCTGCGCGCGTTATCGATCTTCCTCTCTGAACCATAAGCTGGGCTCGTGGCTTAGCTTCCGCTACCAGCCTCCTGCGCCGGACCGTCCGGTCCGGAGCGCAGCCATCCCACGTTGTCCGCCGAGGCGCCGCCATAAGGCGCCCGGCTGCGGACTGGTCATCGTCCGGTATATATAGAAAACAGAAAGAGGGGGCCATGGTTTTAAAACCGCTTTGCGCGCTGCTCGCCGCAACCATATTGCTGGCGCCTGCCGCCCACGCCGAAACCTATAAATGGGACACGGTGGCCATGGGCGGCGGCGGCTATGTGACGGGGGTTATTCCAAGCAAATCCGAGCGCGGCGTCATCTATATGCGCACCGACGTGGGCGGCGCTTATCGCTGGGATGCCCCGCGCGAGCGCTGGATACCATTGCAGGACTGGCTGCCGGAGGAAAGCGCGGGTTTCATGGGCGTGGAGTCGATTGCGGTCGATCCGAAAAATGCCGCCAATGTATATTTAATGGCCGGCACCGCATATTTGAATGCCGGTAAAAGCGCCATTCTGCGTTCCACCGATTATGGCCGCACTTTCGATATTATCGACACCACCGCGCAATTCAAGGTGCACGGCAATGGCATGGGACGCGGCAACGGCGAGCGCCTGCAAGTGGACCCGGGCGACAGCAAGGTGCTGTACGCGGGCACCCGGCGCGACGGCCTGTTCAAGAGCACCGATGCCGGCGCGACATGGAACCGCCTGGCCGGCTTCCCGGTGACGGCAACGCCGAACGACAACGGCGTGAGTTTTGTGCTGCCGGACCCCGCCAGCGTGGACGGCGGAAGCGCCCAGCGCCTGTTCATCGGCGTGTCGCGCATGGACGCGGCCGGCCCCAACCTGTATTTCAGCTATGACGGCGGCGCCAGCTTCGAGCCGGTCGAAGGCGGCCCGGGCGGCCTGATGCCGCAGCGCGCCGTGCTCTCGCCGGAAGGCAAACTGTACATCACCTACGCCAACGGCGCCGGTCCCCATCCCACCGAGCTGGAAGCCATGAACCAGGGCCAGGTGTGGGAATACGACGCGGCCGGCGGCAACTGGACCAATATCACGCCGGCCGGCATGAACGGGCCGTTCGGCGGCATCAGCATGGACCCGGCCGACCCGCTGCACCTGGTGCTGGCCACCACCAACGTCTGGTATCCGCAGGGCGCCGGTTTTGGCGACCAGGTCTACACTTCGCGCGACGCGGGCCGCAGCTGGTCCAACGTGATGGCGCGCCCGCTGGCGATCGATGCCAAGGGCATGGACTGGATACACACCGGCTCGATCCACTGGGCTGCCGACGTGAAGTTCGATCCCTTCGACACCCGGTCGGCCTGGGTGGTGTCCGGCAATGGCGTGTTCCGCACCACCAATATCGACGCGCCATCCACCACCTGGAACTTCGAGGCGGCGGGACTGGAAGAGACCGGCGTGTTCGCGGCGATCAGCCTGCCCAACGGGCAGCTGGCGACCGCCATCGGCGACTATGACGGCTTCATCCAGAATGGGCCTGCGCAGTACGGCGTGCGCCACGCGCCCGCCATGGGTACCACCACGGGCCTGGCCGCCAGCGTGGACGGCCGCGTGATGGCGCGCGTGGGCGCGCAACTGTATTACTCCACCAACAGCGGCGCCAGCTGGACCAAGGCCGCAACGGCCAGCGGCACGGCCGGCAACCTGGCCATGTCGGCGGACGGGCAGGTGCTGCTGCACGCGCCCGAGAAATCCTCGGCCACCTACCGCTCCGTCAACTTCGGCGCCAGCTGGAGCGTGGTGAACGGCTTGAACCTGGCCGATGCGCGCCCGGTGGCCGACACCGTCAATCCGCTCAAGTTCTACGTCTACGACAACGGCAACGGCCGCATGCTGGTCAGCAATGACGGCGGCGCGTCCTTCGCGCCGCAGGGCAGCCCGGGCCTGGGCGGCTGGAAATTCGTCGCGCCCACGCCGGGGATAGAGGGCGACGTCTGGGTCTGCCTGCCCAGCGGGCTGGCCCACACCACCGACAGCGGCGCCAGCTTCACCAAGATCGGCACCGTCAGCGGCTGCTCTGCGGTCGGCCTGGGCAAGGCCGCGCCTGGCGTGAGCTACCCCACGCTCTATATGTGGGGCACGGTGGGCGCGGCGCGCGGCATGCTGCGTTCGACCGACCAGGGCGCCACCTGGGTACGCTTGAACGACGATGCGCACCAGTACGGCGGCGTCGGTCCCGACCCGCGCCTGACCGGCGACCTGAACACCTTCGGCACCGTCTACATGAGTTCCATGGGGCGCGGCGTGGTGTACGGCGCGGTGGCGGCGGACGGCGACGTGGCCGTGACGCCGGCCATCCCGGGCACGGCGCCGCCGCAGCCGCCCAACAAGTGCGAGTACGTGATCACCGCGTCCTGGGCGGGCGGCCACATTGCCGATGTGCGCATCACCAACAACCGTTCGACCGTCATCAACGGCTGGAGCGTGAGCTGGACGTATGGCGACAACTCGACGGTGAACAGCTGGTGGAACGCCGCCGTCACCGGCGCCTCGCCGACCTACACCGCCACCGCCACCGAGAGCTGGAACACCAACATCTGGCCGGGCAGCACGGTATCGCTCGGCATTGTGGTGAGCGGCGAATCGGTTCCCACTTTCTCCGGCGACGTTTGCAAGTGAATACGAAAGCACATCCCATGAATAAATTTCTGTCCGGTTTCATCGCCGGTGCCGCCTTGCTGGCCGCGTCGGCGGCCCAGGCCACCGTCGTCAATTTCGACAACCTGAACGCCGGCGGCAAGCTGGCCAGCATCGCCGCCAACAACCCATACGCCGGCCTGAGCTGGAGCAGCAGCTGGTACCTGGGCGACACCGCCGTGGCCGGCTACGGCAATGGCGCGCACTCGGGCGCCAACTTCCTGGCCAACGGCTTCGGCGTGAACAACCTGGGCATTTCCAGCGCCGATCCGTTCAGCTTCGGCGGCGCCTGGTTCGCCACGCCCGATACCAATGGTTCCAAGGCCAGCTGGGTCAACATCAGCGCCTTCGACAGCGCCAACCAGCTGATCGGCAGCACCGGCAATGTCGCCATCGGTTCCAGCTATGCCTTCATCCCGGCCGCGTTCAGCAATGTGGCGCGCCTGAGCATCACGCGCGACAAGGGCTGGTTCGTGATGGACGACCTGTCCTTCAGCCGCGGCGCGGCGGTGCCCGAGCCGGGCAGCCTGGCGCTGCTGGGGCTGGGCGCGGCGGCCCTGGGCTGGACCCGGCGGCGCGCGCGCAAGGCCATATAGCAGCAGCGGCGCAGATCCTGCTGACAAAAAAATACAGACCGGAGACAAGATCATGATGCCTTACAAGAAGACGAAGACCCATCGGATTGCCCTGCTGTTCAACGCCAACAAGAGCTTCGACCGCGAAATCACGGCTGGTATCGCGGCCTACCTGGGCAGCACGCGCGCGGCCTGGGACCTGTTCCTGGAGGAGGATTTCCGCCTGCGCCTGGCCGGCATCGAGCGCTGGCAGGGCGACGGCATCATTGCCGATTTCGACGATCCGGCCGTGGCGGCGGCGCTGTCGCGCTGCAGCGTGCCGGTGGTGGCGGTGGGCGGCTCCTATGCCGACGAGGCCGACTACCCGCGCGGCGTGCCTTACGTGGCGACCGACAACTTCAAGCTCATCAAGCTGGCGCGCGACCACCTGATCGACGTAGGCCTGCACCGCTTCGCCATGTTCAGCCTGCCCAAGGCCAGGGAGAACCGCTGGGCGCAGGAGCGCGAGAACGCCTTCCTGAGCCTGATGCAGGAAGACCAGATGGAAGGCGAGATTTTCCGTGGCTGCGAAACCAGCGCCTCGTCGTGGGACGAGGCGGTGCAGGGCCAGATCGCCTGGCTGCGCAGCCTGCCCAAGCCGATCGGCATCATCGGCGTGACCGACGCGCGCGCGCGCCAGCTGCTGCAGGCCTGCACCATCGCCGGCATCGAAGTGCCGGAGCAGGTGGCGCTGATCGGCATCGACAACGACCCGCTGGTGCGCATGCTGACCCGTATCCCGCTCAGCTCGGTCATCCAGGGCGCGCAGGAAATGGGGCGCACGGCGGCCCACCTGCTGGACCAGATGCTGCACGGCGTGCGCCTGGGCGGCACCCGCATCCAGGTGCCGCCGGCCGGCATCAATGTGTTCGCCTCCAGCCAGCACCAGCCGGTCAAGCATCCGCACGTGATGCGGGCGCGCCATTTCATCCGCCAGTACGCCTGCCAGGGCATCAAGACCCACCAGGTGGCCGAATACGTGGGCGTGTCGCGCTCGTCGCTGGAAGCTTACTTCCGCCAGGAACTGGGCTGCAGCGTGCACGACGTGATCTTGCGCTTCAAGCTCGACGCGGCCAAGGCCGGGCTGGAGTGCGGCGAGCGCAGCATCGCCGACGTGGCGCTGGGCTGCGGCTTCACGTCCACGCAATACATGCACCTGGTGTTCAAGCGCGAACTGGGCTGCACCCCGCGCGCCTACCGCGACCGCGCGCTGGGCGAGACAGGGGCCGGGGCCGAAGCGGCGGCCTGAGGCGCGGTGGTCCGGGGCAGGCAGGACTCATCCGGCCCGGATACGCCCAAGGTAGCGCCCGGGTGCGGCCCGGATGAGGCCCGGACCCGGGTCAGTAGCGGCGCCGCGCCAGTTCGTCGGCTGCGGCGCCGGCAGGGAACAGGGCCTCGGCCGTTGCAACCCATTTAGGCACGCGGCGGCCGGCGGCCACGTCGCGCGCCAGCTCCATCAATTGCGGCCCCAGCAGCGGGCTGCTTTCCACAGTTGCGCTGAGTTTGCCGGCCGCCATGGCCTCGAACGCGCCGCGCGAGCCGCCGATGGATATCACCACCACATCCCGCCCCGGCTTCAGGCCGGCTTCCTCGATGGCGTCGATGGCGCCCAGGGCCAGCTCGTCGCTGTGCGCGTACAGCGCGTCGATGCGCTGGCCGGCCTTCAGCCAGGCGGCCATGGCTTGCCTGCCGCCGGCGCGCGACGAGGCGCCGCTTTGCGTCTGCATCAGCCTGAGCCGGGGATGGGCGGCAATCGCCTGCGCGAAGCCCTTGCTGCGCGCGAGCGTGGCCGGCGCATCCGGCGCGCCCTGCAGTTCGGCGATGCGGAGTTCGGTCGCGCTATGCAGTTCGGCGCTGCGCGGCGCGGCGATACCGGACGCGGGGCCATGCAGCGCTGCGATATGCGGCGCGGCGCCGGGTGCGGCGGCACGGGCCGCCAGCCAGCGGCCGGCGCGCCGGCCCTGCTCGGCGTAATCCGAGCCCAGGAAGGCCGCGTACAGGTCGATCTCGGCCGGCGCCAGCGCATGGCCGGTGACGATCACCGGGATGCCGGCCGCTTTCGCTTCGCGCAGCACCGCCGTCCAGCCCGCGTCGGCCGACGGCGCAAACGCGATCAGGTCGACTTTCTGCGCGATGAAGGAACGGAGGGCAGCGATCTGCCGGGCCTGGCTGTCGGGGCCGGGGCCGGCGTCGGTGAATTTGAGGGTAATGCCGTCGAGGGCGGCGGCTGCCTTGATGGAGGCGCTGTTGGCGTTGCGCCAGGCGCTGTCGCCGCCGGCCTGCGCGAAGCCGATGACCAGCGGCGCGGCGGCCAGCGCAGGGGCGCCGGCCGCCGCGAGGAGGGCGCCGGCCAGCAGCGCCCTGCGGAGCTTGTTCATGATGCCAGCCGGCCGCAGTGTTGCGCCGCGCTTGCCATCGGGCGCCTTACCACCAGGCGCCGTAGATGGTGGCCAGGGCCACGCCGATGACCGCCGAGCCCAGCGCGAAGGCGCCGTCCACGCGGAATAGCGCGGTATCCACGTGCAGGTGCTTGACGGTGCCCTCGCGTTTGGCTTCGGCCATTTTGCTGATCAGCACCATGCCGGCCACGACGAAGAAGAACACGATGAACATGCGGTCCAGGAAGGGAATTTCGGCCACGCCCGCCTCGGTCGCCTTGGCGAAGCCGATCGGGATCAGGAAGGACAGGTCCATCATCCCCGGCAGGAACTTGAGCACGATGGAGCCGGCCAGGCCGCCCACGGTGGCGAACATGGCCGCGCCGGCGGTGGTTTTCTTCCAGAAGAAGCCCATCAGGAACATGGCCAGGATGCCGGGCGAGACGAAGCCGGTGTATTCCTGGATGTACTGGAAGCCGCCTTTCTTGTCGATGCCCAGCATCGGCGCGATGAACACGGCCAGCGCCATGGCCACCACCACGCTCACGCGGCCGATCCACACCATGCGCTGTTCGCTGGCTTGCTTGTTGACGTTCTTCTTGTACAGGTCCAGCGTGAAAATGGTGGCGATGCTGTTGGCCTTGCCGGCCAGCGAAGCGACCACCGCGGCGGTCAGCGCGGCGAAGGCGATGCCCTTCAGGCCCGAAGGCAGCAGGTTCAGCAGGATAGGGTAGGCGCGGTCCGGATTGATTTCGCCGCCCTGCTGCATGGCGTTGCCCAGCACGCCGGATTTGTCCAGCACGTAGGCGGCGATGCCGGGCAGCACCACGATCACCGGCATCAGCAGCTTCAGGAAGGCCGCGAACAGCAGGCCCTTGCGCGCGGTCGGCAGGTCGGCGCCCAGCGCGCGCTGCGTGATGTACTGGTTGCAGCCCCAGTAGTTCAGGTTGACGATCCACATGCCGCCGATCAGCACCGACAGGCCGGGCAAGTCCATATAGTTCGGGTTGTCGCGCTTGAGCACCATGTCGAAGTGGCCGCCGGCGCGCACGAACAGTTCCGAGAAGCCCGCCACCGCGCCGTGCTTGCCGGCCAGTCCGGCCACCATGTCCAGCGCCAGCCAGGTCGTCACCAGGCCGCCCACCACCAGGCAGGTCACCTGGATCACGTCGGTGTAGCCGATCACCTTCATGCCGCCCAGGGTGATGATGGCGGCGAACACGGCCAGGAACAGCATGCAGGGCAGCAGGGCGATGCCGGACAGGCTGCTGATGGCCAGCGCGCCCAGGTAGAGGATGGAGGTCAGGTTGACCACCACGTACAGGCCGAGCCAGAACAGCGCCATGGTGGTGGCCACGGCCTTGCCGTAGCGCTGCTCCAGGAATTGCGGCATGGTGTAGATGCGGTTTTTCAGGTAGACCGGCATGAAGAACACGGCCACGATCACCAGCGTGGCGGCGGCCATCAGTTCATACACGGCGATGGCCATGCCGATCTTGTAGCCGGAGCCGCTCATGCCGATGAACTGCTCGGCGGAGATGTTGGAGGCGATCAGCGAAGCGCCGATGGCCCACCAGCTGAGGGAACCTTCGGCCAGGAAGTAGTCATGCGAGGCCGAGCCGGAGCCGGCTTGCTTGCGGCGGTAGACCCAGATGCCGTAGCCGGCCACCAGGACAAAATAAAAGAGGAAGACGATCAGGTCGACGGTTGAAAAAGTGCTCATGCAATGCTCACAGTGAAGGGTTGTCTCTTGGCGGGCGGCCGGCTTCGCGGCTGCGCTGGCTGCGGCCGTTTTTACCCGCTGCGCTCGCATTATTGCCCAATAAGCAGCGCCGTAAACGCCTTTGCGGGGCGCTTGGCCAGAATCGTTCCGCCGCTTGGTGATTTTCGTAATTGATGCGCCCTGCGGGGGATTGCAGAATGGCGTGGTGCCGTTCTTGATCAGGAAGCTCCGCAATTCAATGATGACCAATTCCATTCCCGGCACCCTGGCGGAGCCGGACGATTACCGCTTGTTTACGCTCAAAAACGCTGGCGACATGGCGGTGACGATCAGTGAACGCGGCGGCTCCCTGCGCTCGTGGCGCACGCCCGACCGCTACGGCCGCATGGCCGACGTGCTGCTGGCCGGCCGCGCCGGCGTCGCCGTCCCTGCCATGTGGCGCGGCAGTCAGGCCGGCGGCGGCGTGGTGATGCTGCGTACGGCGCAGCAGGCCGCAGCGGGTGAACGCATCGATTACCGGCTCGACTACCGCCTCGGCGACGACGGCAGCCTGACCATCGACTACCGCGCCGAAGCTTGCGCGCCGGCCGCGCTGGAAACCAATCCGCAGCACTGCTTCAACCTGAACGGCGGCGCCGGCGACGTGGGCGACCACATGCTGCGCATCGACGCGGACTATTACGTGGAAATCGACGCCGCCGGCCAGCCGGTGGGCGTGGCCACGGTGGGCGGCACGCCGTTCGACTTCCGCCAGCCGGCCCCCATCGGCCCGCGCCTGAACTGGCCGGACAGCCAGATCGACAAGGCCGGCGGCTTCGGCCACTGCTTTTTCGTGCGCAACCACTACACCGGCGGGCAGGGCGCATTGCGCGAGGTGGCGCAGGTGGTCGATCCCGGCTCCGGGCGCTGCCTGCAGATGTACACCACGGAGGCGGCGCTGCAGTTTTGCGTCGGCAAGCGCGGCGCGGCCGCGCCGGAGCAGGGCGGGCCGCGCCCTGCGGGCAGCCTGGACCTGGGCCTGAGCCTGGGACCGGGCGGCTTCGGCCTGGACGCCAGCGCCCGGCCCAACCTGGCCAGCGCAGCCTGGCCGCAGGTGGTGCTGCAGCCGGGGAAGGTGTACCGGCAGACCACGGTCTACCGCTTGTCGCTGCAGGAGTAGGGCTGCAAGGGGAAGGCTGCAGCGGGGCTGCGGGATCAGGCGGGCGGCAGGCCGCGATAGCGGAACTGGCGCAGCCTGGCCTCGCCCTTGCCGGCGCAGTACACGCCCACGTTCAGGCTCAGGAAGCCGCCGAACACGTTGTGGTGGAAGCCGGACACCTCCATCTGCCACGGGTGCCGGGTCCACCGCCGGCCGTCGCGCGAGTAGTGGAAGGTGACGACGTTGGCGCGGTTGACCGCTTTCAGGTGCACGGTGCCGCCTGCGGTCTGCTCGCGCATCCAGCTTTGCTCGTCGCCGTAGTGGTAGGTGAACATCTGCTCCTCGCTGAAGCCGATGCCGCAGAAGCCGCGCCGGTTGTAGTGCAGCAGCAAGCCGGCCTGCACCCCGCCGGACAGGTCCAGCACCACCGAGGCTTCGTAGTCGCGGTCGCCCACGATGCAGGTGAGCGGCGAACAGTCGCCCGCCGAGCTGCCCTTGCCCTTGATGACCAGCCCGCCGCCGTCGTAGCGTGCGCGCTGCATTTCGTCGGGCGCCGGATCGAAGAAGCTCCATTGCACGCCGAACTTGTTGGACGAGAAGTCGTCGGACAGCGCCTGCCCGGCCGGCCCCGGGCGTCCGCCTTTGGGCTTGGGCAGCGGCCGCGCCAGGGTGCCGCCCTTGGCGCGGAACCAGCCGTCGCTGGTCCACTCGACGGGTTCGAGCAGGGTTTGCCGGCCCAGCGTGCGAAAGCCGTTCTCGTAGCCGTGGTAGACCATCCACCAGTCGCCGCCCGGCCCTTCGACCACGCTGGCGTGGCCGCGCGACCACCACGGCTCGTCCGCGCTCTGCGTGCGCACGATGGGGTTGTGCGGGCAGTTCTCCCAAGGGCCGTGGATGGAGCGCGAGCGCGCCACCGTCACCATGTGGCTGGTGGGCGGGCCGGAAGTGCCGCCCACGGCGGACACCAGGTAAAACCAGTCGCCGCGCCGGAACAGCTTGGGGCCTTCCGGCGCATACATCTCCACCACCCAGTTTTCCGGGTAGCGCCACGGGTCGTAGACGTGTTCGAGCTGGCCGGCGGTGGCCAGGCCGTCGTCCGTGAGGGCGATGCGGCGCACGCCGTTCACAAACAGGTAGCGCTTGCCGTCCTCGCCCACGGCGTGGCCGGGATCGATGCAGCCGGGGATCTTCAGGTCCACCGGCGCGCTCCACGGTCCCCGGATATGGTCGGCGTGGATGACGAAGATGGAGCTTTGCTTGTCCGGATTGGCCGGAATGTAGATGTAGTAGCGGCCCCGGTGCTTGACCAGATCCATGGCCCACACCGAGCCGAGCGGCTGGCTGAGCGCGGCGCACACGGGCGCCCAGTTGACCAGGTCGCGCGAGTGCCAGATCACCACGCCCGGATAGGAGAAGAAGGACGAAAACGTCATGTAGTAGTCGTCGCCGTCCTTCAGGATGGTGGGATCGGGATGGTCGCCGGAGAGGATGGGGTTGAGGAAGGTGCCGTTGCCGAGATCGGCCTTGCGCTGGCCTTCGATGCCGTAGGCGGGGGGCGGCGCGGCCGCCGGGGCAGCCGTGGTGGCTGCGCCGGCCGCGAACGGCACGGCGGCCGCGCCCGCGCCGGCCACGGCCAGCTTGAACAACGCGCGCCGGCCGGCTTGCTGGGGCTGGTCCGCCATTATTTGCCCACCACCTTGACCAGTTCCGGCGCCTTGCGCGCCAGCTCGGCGTCGCCGCTCACGCTCAGGCGGCCGGCGCTGTCGTTCCACTGCAGGCGGACCTGGGTGCCCTTGCCTTTTTCATAGTCGTAGGACACGCCGTCGTCGTCATACAGCGCGAAAGCGCCGTCCTTGCCCGGATAGACGCGCAGCTCGGCGATGGCCTGCTTGCTGGCCGTGGACTGGATCTCCGCACCGAACGGCACGATGGAACCGGCCTTCACGAACACCGGCATCTGGTCGATCGGCGCCGCCACTTTCACCCAGCGGCCGCCGGCCAGCTTTTCGTTGGTCCAGAAGTTGTACCAGTCGCTGCCGGCCGGCAGGTAGACATCCTTCTCGGTCTGGCCCTGCCGGGTGACGGGCGCCACCAGGAAGGCCGGGCCGAACATGTACTGGGTGCCGATGTCGGCCACGTTGGCGTCGTGCGGGAAGTCCATCCACAGCGGCCGCATGAAGGGCGCGCCGCTGTCCCAGGTGGCCTTGGCCTGGCTGTAGATGTAGGGGATCAGCTGGTAGCGCAGGCGGTCGTACCGGGCCATGATGGCTTCGGCCTGCTGGCCGAATTCCCAGATCTCGGCGTGCTTGCGGTCGCCGTGCAGGCGCAGGGTGGGCAGGAAGGTGCCGTACTGGAACCAGCGCGTGAGCAGTTCCGGATAGTCGTGGTTCTGGCCGATGGTGGCGGCGGCGCCGGCCGGGTCCACCAGCGGCTTGCCGGTGGCCTGGGTGGATTGCGGCAGCCATTGCCAGCCGCCGATGTCGTTGCCCCAGTAGGCGATGCCGGAGGCCGTCATATTCAGGCCGGTGGGGATCTGGCGCGCCAGCGCTTCCCATGAAGGGCTGATGTCGGAGGACCAGAACAGGGCGCCGCTGCGCTGCGAGCCGAGGTAGGCGGCGCGCGACAGGATCAGCGCCCGCTTGTTGGGCTTCCAGGCGCGCATGCCGTCGGCCACGCCCTGCACGTGCAGCAGCGGGAACAGGTTGCGGTAGCGGTCGCCGGAACCGATGGCGTAGAAGAAGCCGTCCGGCACCAGGTCCGGTTCGGTCTCGTCCAGCCACGGATAGTCGAAGCCCTTGGACAGGACGTTGTCGCGCACGCGCTCCCAGAACCACTGGCGCGCGGCCGGGTTGGTGGAGTCGATCAGGCCGCCGGTGCGGTCGGAGCGGAACGGCAGGCCGTCCACGGTCTTGCCGTCCTTGTCCTTGAGCAGATAGCCTTTCGCGTCAAGCTCGTTGAAGTAGCGGCCAGCCGTTTCGAAGCGCGGCCAGACCGAAATGATCGACTGCATGCCCAGGCCGTGCAGCTCCTTGTTCATGGCTACCGGGTCCGGGAACTGGGCCGGGTCGATGTCCAGCTGGCCCATGCGCGTCCAGTAGAACCAGTCCACCACCATGATGTCGAGCGGGTATTTCTTCTGGCGGTAGGTGTTCGCCACGCGCAGCACTTCCTGCTGGCTGTCATAGCGCGCCTTGGACTGGATCAGGCCGAAGGCCGCTTTCGGCGGGATCGGTGTCTTGCCGGTCACGCGCGCGTAGCCCGAGTAGATTTCCTCCGGCGTGCTGCCGGTGATGACGAAGAAGCTCACGCGCTCGCCCACATTGGACTGGAAGGACGTGCGGCCGTTCACGCCGGCGATGAAGCGGGTGGCGGAAGGATTGTCCCACACGATGCCGTAGCCCTTGGAGGACACCATGAAGGGCACGCACACGGTTTCGCCGGCCGGCGCGTCGTACCAGTGCTTGCAGTCGAGCACGCGGCCGCGCAGGTCGAGCGGGCCGGTCGATTCCTGGTTCTGGCCCATGCCGTAGTAATGCTCGCCGGCCGGCGCGCTGAAGGTGGCGCTGGCCTGGTAGGTCTTTTCGGTGTTGACGGTTTGCGGCGCCAGGTCCCAGCCTGTCATGTCCAGCACCGTCTCGCCCCTGGCGTTCTTCACTTGCAGGGCCACCGGCGCCAGCTGCGGCGCGAAGTACTTCTGCGCCGTGGTGGGCACTTGCGGCGCCGGCGCCGGCGCCACGCGCAGGGTCAGGGCCGCTGAGGCGAAGGTGTCGCCGTCCTGGCCGCCGGTGTGGCGGAAGGCGGCGTTGTCGGCATTGCCGGGCAGGATGCCGTAGCCGGGCGCCTTGAGCGCTTCCGCCTTCTCGGCCGCGATGGTGACGTGGACCACGTTGGGGCCGTAGGCTTGCACCGAGACCCAGGCGCCGTTGCGGTCCAGGGTGGCCAGGGGCGCCGCCGTTGCCGCTGCTGTCGCTGCCGCCGCCGCTGCGTGGCCTGCGGCCATCATCATGGAAATCGACACGGCCAGGGCGGTGCGCTTGTGATGCGGTTTCATCTTTTCTCCTGCGTTTGAATTATTGTTTGCGTTATTGAACGATCAGCTTGCGTGCGCGCAGCCATTCCTCGGCGCGGCGCGGCCAGTCCGAGGCGTTGCCCTGGCCGGCGCGCATGGCCATGCCGTGGCCGCCATGTTCGAAGATGTACAGCTCGGCCGGCACGTGGGCGCGCGTCAGCGCCTGGAAGTACTGGATGCTGTTCTCGGCCGGCACCACGTCGTCGTCCTGCGAGTGGATCAGCAAGGTGGGCGGCGTGGAGGAGGTGACCTGCTTCTGGACCGACATCAGCTCCACCAGCTGCTGCGGCGGCGTGGCGCCCAGCAGGGCGTTGCGCGAGCCCTGGTGCGTGACCGGTGCCTCCATCGAAATGACGGGGTACATCAGCATGGCGAAATCGGGGCGCGCGCTGACCGCGTCGAGCGCGTCGCCGGCGCGCCCGGCGGGGTTGTCGTACAGGGTGGAGGCGCTGGCGGCCAGGTGGCCGCCGGCCGAGCTGCCCATGACGCCGATGCGGTCCGGCGCCACGCCGTACTTCGCCGCCTGCGAGCGCACCAGGCGCACCGCGCGCAGCACGTCCTGCAAGGGCGCAGGGTGGCCGTAGCCGGACAGGCGGCTCTTCAGCACGAAGGCTGTCACGCCCAGGTTGGACAGCCACTGCGCGTACTGGTGGCCCTCGCGCGTAAAGGACAGGAATTCGTAACCGCCGCCGGGGCAGATGATGACGGCCGTGCCGGCGGGGCGGTCGTAGGAGGCGGGGTACACCGTGAGCGTGGGTTCGGTGACGTTGCCGATGCGTTCACCCTCCAGGCGCTCCGGGCCGGCTTGCGGCCTGGCTTGCGGCTTGGCCGGCGCCGCAAGCTTGGGCAAGCCGTCTGGCCAGAGCGCCACGACGCTGGTTTGGGCGAGGGCGCCGGCGGTGGCCAGCGACAGCAGGGCCATGATCCATGATCGCATGGTTGTCTTCCTTTATCTTTGTTGGGCAAGTGATCCAGCATTGCATCTTCACAGACTCCCCATGCACCGGCAATTATGAAAATCACCGACCCGGCGAACGATTTGCCGTAAGCGCCACCGGCGCCATGCCTGAGCCAAAACGATGGTGATAGCATCCGCTTCACTAGTGAAAACAGGGGAGTCCGAACGAATGAAACATGCACCACGCACCTGCCTCGCCCTGATCGGCGCGGCCTTTTCCATCACGGCCGCCGCCGCGCCGCCGCGCCAGGTCGTGCTGGATGCGGCCAAGGCCAGCGCGCCGCTGGACCGCTTCTTCGATTTGTCCATCGGCTCCGACTATCCGGGCACACTGATCCGCGACGACAGCATGGCGCAGCTGAAGACGCTCACCGATGAAACGGGCTTCCGCTACATCCGTTTCCACGCCGTCTTCCACGACGTGCTCAAGACCGTGCGCAAGGAGAACGGCCAGCTGGTGTACGACTGGACCCGGCTCGACGAGCTGTACGACAAGCTCCTGGCCCGCAACATCAAGCCCTTCGTGGAACTGGGCTTCACGCCCGAGGCGCTGGCCACCTCGAAGAACAAGATCTTCTACT
Organism: Pseudoduganella sp. UC29_71; assembly: GCF_042693265.1. Classification (NCBI taxonomy): domain Bacteria; kingdom Pseudomonadati; phylum Pseudomonadota; class Betaproteobacteria; order Burkholderiales; family Oxalobacteraceae; genus Pseudoduganella; species Pseudoduganella sp. UC29_71. The sequence goes on from NZ_CP170549.1 coordinate 1,531,200, forward strand.
GGGAAGGCAACACCTCTCACCCCGAGCACGCCGGCTGGAAGGACCTGATCACGGCCTTCGTCAACCACATCGAACAGCGCTACGGCAAGGAGGAGGTGCGCAGCTGGTACTTCGAAGTGTGGAACGAGCCGAACCTGGACGGCTTCTGGGAGCGCGCCGACCAGAAGGCCTATTTCGAGCTGTACGACCTGACGGCCAAGACCATCAAGGCCATCGACCCGGCCCTGCGTGTGGGCGGCCCGTCCACTGCGGGCGCGGCGTGGGTGCCCGAATTCCTCGACTACATGGACAAGAGCGGCGCGCCGGTGGACTTTGTCACCACGCACACCTACGGCGTGGACAGCGGCTTCCTGGACGAAAAGGGCGTGGACGACACCAAGCTGTCGCCGTCGCCGGACGCCATCGTCGGCGACGTGCGCCGCGTGCGCGAACAGATCGCCGCGTCGAAGTTCCCCAAGCTGCCGCTGTACTTCACCGAGTGGAGCACCAGCTACACGCCGCGCGACCTGGTGCATGATTCCTATATCAGCGCGCCCTACATCCTGAGCAAGCTGCAGGGCAGCAAAGGGCTGGCGCAGGGCATGAGCTATTGGACCTACACCGACCTGTTCGAGGAACCCGGGCCGCCCACCAAGCCGTTTGAAGGCGGCTTCGGCCTGATGAACCCGCAAGGCATCCGCAAGAGTGCCTACTTCAGCTACAAGTATCTGCACGCGCTGAGCGGCAAGGAGATTCCCGTGAAGGACGCGCAGGTGATGGCGGCCACGGACGGCGCCGCGCTGCGGGCGGTGGTGTGGGACTTCCAGCAGCCGGAGCAGAAGGTCAGCAACCGCTCGTTCTACAGCCGCGTGGTGCCGGCGGCCGAATCGGCGCCGCTGGCGGTGCAGTTCCGCCACGCCAGGGCCGGCAAGTATCGCTTGCAGGTGCGCCGCACCGGCTTCAAGGCCAACGACGCCTACACCGCCTATATCGAGATGGGCGCGCCCAAGGAACTGACGCCGGCGCAGGTGGAGCAGCTGCATGCGCTGACGAAGGACGCCCCGGAGTCGGACCGCACGGTCACCGTCGGCAACAATGGCGCCCTCGACGTCGCCGTGCCGATGCGCGCCAACGACGTGGTGCTGGTCACGCTGGAGCCGCTGGCCAAGCCCTGATCCCGGGCCGCGCCGCAGATGCCGGCCGGCTTGCTTGCGGCGCGCGCCGGGAGGCCGGGACGGCGCCGCAGGGTGTCCTTCCGGCCTGCTTCCAGCACGCCCTGCGCGCTAGCGCTGCGGCGAGTAGTGCCACTCCACGCTGTCGGCGGCGCTGCCCGCCGCCACCTCGATACGGTTGGCGCCTTCGGCCAGCCGTACCTGCCACCGGGCCATGCGGCCCGTCACGGGCTGCTGGCCCAGCTCCACGCCGTTCACGCGCAGGCTGGCGCTGGCCTGGTTGCTGTACACCTTCACTTCCACCTCGGCCGCCTGCCGCTGCGTCAGGCGGCGCGAGGCGATGTGCGCCATGGGCCGGCTGCTCCAGTTGGCCTGGTACCAGTAGTACGCATCCTTTTTCACGCGCCGGTCGAAGCTCACCAGGCCCTTGTCGTTGAAGCCCGGGCTGTCGCCTTCGTTGCGGCCGGCGGACGGGAAGTCGAACCCCACCCAGATGAAATTGGCCCACAGCCATGGCCGCGCCGCCAACTGGGGCCAGGCGGCTTCGTGGTACAGCGCCTGGTACTGCTCCGGATGCCAGCGCGCGTCCGGCTTGGGGCGGCGCGGCGGGTCTTCCTGCTGCAGCGCGCTGCCGCCCGCGCCGTATTCGCTGACGGAGAGCGCCGTGCCGGGACGGCGCGCGCGGTTGCGGTCCAGGAAGGGGCCGAGGTCGGCGAATTCGCCGTCATACCAGCCGTAGTAGACGTTCGAACCCACCGCGTCCGTGTGCGACGCCTGCGGGCCGTCGATCGGCGCGCAGCAGTTGGCGTAGGCGGTAGGGCGGCTGCCATCCTCCTTGTGCGCCATGCGCTGCAGCAGCGCCAGTACGCGCGCGCTGGCCGCGTCCACCTGGTAGATCTCGTTGCCCAGGCCCCAGGCCAGCACCGATGGGTGGTTGCTGTTCTGGCGTATCAGCTCGCGCAGCTGCTGCACGCTGTTGGCCTGGAACGCTGCGCTGCCGCTGACCGAGGCGGTGAGCGGCACTTCGGTCCACACCAGCCAGCCGTAACGGTCCGCCAGCTCGTAGGCGCGCTGCGGGTGCTGGTAGTGGGCGTAGCGCAGGCCGGTCACGCCCAGGTCCGCCAGGATGCGGTAGTCGGCGTCGATGTCGGCGTCCGACACGGCCGGGCCTTTGCCGGGCAGGGAGGTCTGGTGCACGTTTACGCCGTGCACGGAGTAGGGCGCGCCGTTCAGCAGCAGGCCGCGGTCGGGGTCCAGGCGGATGTCGCGGATGCCGGCCTGGAACGACAACCGGTCGAGCGTGCGCGATGGCGTGCTGGCCGCGCCGGCGGCCGGACCGGCGCCCTTGCCATTCGCGACGCTCACCTCGGCCTCGCTGGTGTACAGGTAGGGATCGCGCACGCCTTGCCACAGGCGGGGCGCGGCCAGCACGCTGTCCAGGGCGACGGCGGTCACGCTGCGCGGCGGCAGGGTGACGGTCCTGCGCGCGGTGGCCACCACGCGCCGCCCGGCGTCGCGCAGCCGGGTGGTGACGGTGGCGCGCACGGGGGCGGCGCGGTCGTTGGCCACGCGTGCGGTCCAGGCCAGCGCGGCGCGTTCCGGCGTCACGCCGCCGGCCCTGAAGTAGACGCCGGGGCCACCGTAGTCCAGCATGTCGAAGTGCACGTCTGCGGTGCTGACCAGGCGCGCCGGCCGGTACAGGCCGCCGCACATCGTGTAGTCGCCGCCCAGTGGCGCCACGTTGGCGTCGGGCGCGTTGTCCACGCTGACTTCGATATCGTTGCGGCCCGGCTTGAGCAGCGGCGTGACGTCGAAGCGGAAGCGCGCGAATCCGCCCGCGTGGCGCCCGGCGTCGCGGCCGTTGACGCGCACTTCCGTTACCAGCATGGCGCCGTCGAACTCCAGGTAGTGGCGGCGGCCCGCCTGCGGTTTGGCGGGCAGGTCCAGCACGCGCCGGTAATGGAGCAGGCCCCGGTAGGGCTGCGCGCCGGCGCCTCTGGTATCGGCCGCGCCGACCGCGCCAGACGCGCCGGCATCACCGGTGTCCGCGCTGTGGGGCAGCGTGACTGCTTGCCAGCCGGGCGTATCCGCCTTGCGGAACTGCCAGTCCGCATCCAGCGGCGTAATGCCGCGCGGCTGCGGCTGCGAATGCGCTGCGCCGGGCGCCAGCAGCGCCGCCGTAAAGATCCATCGCCATGCTTGTCCCGGTACCGTCATGCTGCTCCCTTCCTCGTGGTGTGCCGCCATTCTCCGCGTCCGGCCCGCGCGTTGCAATTGCGGCACGGGCGGCTGGCGGATTTCGTTCGCCTGTTTAACGAATTTCACAATTGCCGCGCCCCGGCCCTGCCAGCACAATGCTTTGCCATACTGACCGATAGTGGGGGATATATGGAAGCGGCACAGCACAGCGCGTACAAGCGCATCGTTGTCGTAGGCGGAGGGGCGGCCGGCTGGATGGCCGCCACGGCGCTGGCCACGGCGCTGCCGGCCAGCACGGTGGAGCTGGTGGAGTCGGAAGAAATCGGCATTATCGGCGTGGGCGAGGCGACCTTTCCCTCCATCCGTGCCTTCCACAAGATACTAGGCGTCGACGAGGCCGAGTTCCTGCGCGCCACCAACGGCACCTACAAGCTGGGCATCGAATTCTGCGACTGGCGCACGCAGGGCGAGCGCTACTTCCATACCTTCGGCGACCTGGGGGCGCTGGCCGGCCCGCAGGCGCTGTGGGGCCAGCACCGCCGGCTCGGCAGCGGCAGCCTGGGGGCGCTGGGCGAGCAGTGCCTGCCCAGCGTGATGGCCAGCCAGGGCCGCTTCCAGGTGCCGCCCGAGCGCGAGCAGTTCTTCAATTACGCCTACCATTTCGACGCCGTGCTGTACGCCGGCTTCCTGCGCGCGCTGGCGCTCAAGCGCGGCGTGCGCCGCACCGAGGGCCGCATAGTCGAGGTGGCGCGCCGCGCCGACGGCGGCGTGGGCCAGCTGCTGCTGGGGGACGGACGCACGGTGGCCGGCGACCTGTTCATCGACTGCTCCGGCTTCGCGTCGCTGCTGCTGGGCGGCGCGCTGGACGAGCCGTTTGTCGATTTCAGCCACTGGCTGCCGGTCGACCGGGCCTGGGCCTGCCCATCCGAGCGCAGCGGCCCAGACCTGGCGCCGTACACGCGCGCCACCGCACTGGAGGCGGGATGGGCCTGGCGCATCCCGCTGAGCAACCGCACCGGCCATGGCCATGTGTTCGCCAGCCGCTATATCGACGAGGAGCGCGCCCGCGCGCAGCTGCTGCAGCAGATGGACGCGCCTGCGCTGGGCGAGCCGCGCCTGCTGCGCTTCACCACCGGCCACCGCGAGCGCTTCTGGGTGCACAACGTGGTGGCGCTGGGCTTGTCGTCCGGCTTCCTGGAACCGCTGGAATCGACCAGCATCTTCCTGGTGCAGAGCGGCCTGGGACGGCTGATCGAACTGCTGCTGCCCGGCGCGGCCCCTGCGGCGCCGGCGGTGGCGGACTACAACGCCGCCATGGTGCGCCAGTTCGAGCGCGTGCGCGACTTCGTCATCCTGCACTACTGCCTGACGGGCCGCCGCGACAGCAAGCTGTGGCGGGCGATGGCGTCGATGGAGCTGCCCGAAACCCTGGCCTTCAAGATCCACGCGTGGCGCCAGGCCGGCGCGCTGCACCAGTACAGCGACGAGGGCTTCGACGCCACCAGCTGGCTGGCGATTCACGCTGGCATGGACCACTGGCCGGAGCGCGCCGATCCCGCGCTGCGCGAACTGGCGCCCGATGCGGTGCGCCAGGCGCTGCGGCAACGGCGCGACAGCATTGCCGCCGTGGTGGCGGCCATGCCCACGCATGACGCCTACCTGCGCAGCGTGCTGGGACGTTAATCGCTAATGCGCTAATGCGCTAAAGCTGCACACAATAATTCAAGGAGACGCAATGAAACGCAGAGAGCTGTTGAAGCACCTGGGCGCCGCCGTTCCGGCCGTGGCCCTGTCCCATGTTGCGCGCGCGGCCGACGAGCTGACCCAGGCGGCGCCGGGCGCCATCGCCGCCGGCCCCTTTTCGCCGGACTGGAATTCGCTGGTGAAGTACCAGACCCCCGACTGGTTCCGCAACGCCAAATTCGGCATCTGGGCGCACTGGGGACCGCAGTGCGAGCCGGAGTTCGGCGACTGGTACGGCCGCTTGATGTACGAGGAGGGCAGCGACGTCTACCGCTACCACGTCCAGAAGTACGGCCATCCGTCCAAGGTCGGCTTCAAGGACGTGATCCGCCGGTGGAAGGCCGAACAATGGGACCCGGACGCCCTGATGGCGCTCTACAAGCAGGCCGGCGCCCGGTACTTCATGGCGCTGGCCAACCACCACGACAACTTCGACTTGTACAACAGCCGCCACCAGCCGCAGTGGAACGCCATGAAGATGGGGCCGCGCAAGGACCTGATCGGCGGCTGGAGCAAGGCTGCGCGAGCCCACGGCCTGCGCTTCGGCGTGAGCGTGCACGCGGCCCACGCGTGGACCTGGTACGAGACCGCGCAGCGCGCCGACAGGAGCGGCCCCTACGCCGGCATACCCTATGACGGCAAGCTGGCCCGGGCCGACGGCAAGGGCGCCTGGTGGGAAGGGCTGGACCCGCAGGCGCTATACGCGCAGAACCACCCGCTGAGCAAGGCCGATGGCGACGGCGGCGTGCACCACGAACAGTGGCACTGGGGCGGCGGCGCCTCGATACCCGACCAGGCTTACTGCGACAAATTCTTCGCCCGCACGCGCGACCTGATCGATTCCTACGATCCGGACATGGTGTATTACGACGACACCGTGCTGCCCTTGTGGCCGTTCAGCGACGTCGGCCTGCGCCTGGCCGCGCACATGTACAACCGCAGCATCGCCCGCAAGGGCAAGCTGGAGGCTGTCGTGAACGGCAAGATCCTCAACGAGCAGCAGCGCCGCAGCATGGTGCTGGACATCGAACGTGGCCAGAGCAACAAGATTGAGCCGCTGCCATGGCAGACCTGCACCTGCATCGGCAGCTGGCATTACGACCGCCGTGTCTATGACAACAAGGCCTACAAGAGCGCGCGCACGGTGGTGCACACGCTGATCGACGTGGTGAGCAAGAACGGCAACCTGCTGCTGAGCGTACCGGTGCGCGGCAACGGCACCATCGACGAGCAGGAGCGCGCCATTGTCGAGGAAATCGGCCGCTGGATGGCCGTGAACAGCGAAGGCATCTACGACACCCGGCCGTGGGCCGTGTACGGAGAAGGGCCGGTGGCGCAGGAGGCTGGCGCGCCGATGTCGGGCGCGGGCTTCAACGAGGGCAAGAACAAGCCCTACTCGGCGGCCGACATCCGCTTCACCGCCAAGGGCGAGGCGGTGTACGCCTTCGCCATGGGCTGGCCGGACAGCGGCCAGCTGTCCATCGCGTCCATGGCCAGCGGCAGCGCGCACCTGAAGCGCCCGGTGGCGCGCGTGGAACTGGTGGGCAGCGGCCAGGCGCTGGCCTTCCGCCAGACCGCGCAGGGCTTGCAGGTGACGCTGCCCGCCAACCCGCCCGCGCTGGCCTATGCCAGCGCACTGAAGATCACCTGAACAGGCTGCAGGCCGCGCGGCAAATGCGGCTTTTTGTTTGTTGTATTGGTGAATTTCACAATTGCGGCTGCGCCTGCCGGGCCGCACAATGAATCATCGCCATCACGGTTACACGACCGCTGCTACGGCGATCAGACGCTAAAATAAATAGGGACAAGCAAATTGAAAAACTTTAGAAAAACAGCGATCGCAATGGGCGTGGCCCAGATTGCACTCATGGCAAGCGGCGCCGCCTGGGCGCAATCGGCACCGGCTGGCGAGAACACCGGCAAGGGCAACGGCAACGGCAGCACGGTAGTCGTGGTGGGGCAGCGCGCTGCGCTGGAGTCGGCCCAGAAACGCAAACAGGACGCGGACGAAATCGTTGACTCGATCGTGGCCGACGACATGGGCAAGCTGCCGGACAAGTCGGTGACCGAGGTGCTGCAGCGCATGCCGGGCGTGACGATCGACCGCACCATGAACCGCTCCGACCCGCAGCAAGGCGTGGGCGACGGCATCATGCGCTTCGCGGCCGAAGGCACCGGCGTGTCGATCCGCGGCATGAGCTATGTGCGCTCCGAACTGAATGGCCGCGATTCCTTCTCCGCCAACGGCGGCCGCTCGCTGAGTTTTGAAGACGTGCCGCCGGAGCTGATGGCGGGCGTGGATGTCTACAAAAGCCCTTCCGCAGAGCAGATCGAGGGCGCCGTCGGCGGCCTGGTGAACCTGCGCACGGCGATGCCGTTCGACTTCAAGGGACGCAAGGGCGCCATTTCGGTGGAAGCGACCCGCTCGCAGCTGCGCGGCGAGGTGGCGCCGTCGTTCTCCGGCCTGATCTCGGACCGGTGGGACACCGGCATCGGCCAGATCGGCGCGCTGATCGACGTGGCCCGCTCGCGCATCAAGACGCGCAGCGATGGCCTGTCCGTGTCGCCCTACATCCCCCGCACCAACGCCGTGGTGGGCGACAACAGCGGCAAGCTGCGCTGGATTCCGGCCGGCGGCTCTTGGAACCGGGGCGACTTCGATCGCGACCGCCAGGGCCTGTACGGCGCGCTGCAGTGGAAGAAGGATGCCTGGGCTTCCTCGCTGACCTACTTCAAGTCGAAGTACCAGATGGACACGACCGAAGCGTCGCTGTTCCAGTCGGCCAACCCATCCACCATCACGCTCGATCCGGGCGCCACCTTCGACGACAAGGGCGCGCTGCTGACAGGCGTGCTGCGCGCGCCGAGCGAACCCGGCGTGGGCTTCGGCACCAATACGCGCGCCGTCGGCCGCGAAGCCGATACCCGCGACGTTGCCTGGAACCTGACCTGGCGTGCCAGCGACCAATGGGTGTTCCGCTCCGACCTGCAGCACATCAAGGCCACCACGACCGGCTTTGACAACACCGTCGGCCTGGGCGGCTACATGCCCAAGGAGACGCTGGACCTGAGCACGTCGCCGTCGCGTTTCACCTTCGACGATTCGGACCGCGCGTATTTGGCCAACCCTGCCAACTACTATTGGGGTTTCGCCCAGGAGCACCGCGACCAGGCCAAGGCGACCCAGACCGCAGCCCGCCTCGACGCCAAGTTCATTTTCGACAGCCCGGTGCTGCAGGACCTGCGTTTCGGCGTGCGCTTCACCGACCGCGACGCGCAAACGCGCTCCACGCACGATACCGAATGGGCGCAGATTTCGCAGCCATGGGCAGTGGGCGATTCGTGGCAGCCCCTGAGCAAGCTTGCCTACCTGAGCGACCCGCGCTTTGCCGGCGGCACCTCCCCGCAGACCTTCAGCAACTTCTTCAACGGCAAAATGCCGACGCCGCCGCAGTTCGTGGCGCCGGACCTGTCCTGGTCGCAGGGCGCGCCGCCGCAGGGCTTTGAAAAGCTGCACGGCTATACCCAGCTGGTCTGCAAAGCGCCTTGCTCGGTGAACTGGACCCCCGCGCCGTATGGCGACGACAAGGGCCTGAACGTGCAGCACGAAGAGACCAAGGCGGCGTTTGCCCAGCTTCGGTTCGCTTTCGAGAACGCGCTGCCGTATCCGGTGGACGGCAACGTGGGCGTGCGCGTGGTGCGCACCACGTCGACGGCAGAAGGCTACACGCTGTTCAATCCGCCGACCACGCAGCGGCCGGACGTACCGTCGATTCCTAAGCAGTCGGACAGGCAGACCTTCGACAATGGCTACACCAACGTCCTGCCTAGCCTGAACCTGCGCATGAAGGCCGGCAACGAGCTGCAATTCCGCGCCGCCTTCTCGAAAGGGATGACCCGGCCGGACTTCTACCAGATGCAGGCCTACACCACGCTGGAGCAGAAGGTCAACACGCACCAGGACCCGGTAACCAACCAGTCGATTCTCGACTCGATTGCGTACCAGGGTACGGCCCGGGGCAATCCGATGCTGCGCCCGGTGTTGTCGAACAACTTCGACCTGACCGGCGAATACTACTTCGGCCGCAGCAGCTCGTTCACGGTGTCGATGTTCAACAAGCGGCTGAAGGACATCATCATCGGCCAGACCTCGACTTACCGCCTGAACGATACCGCCGGCCAGCCGCATGACTTCCTGATCACGTCGCAGGTCAATGGCGCCACGGGCCGTGCGCGCGGCGTGGAGATCGGCTACCAGCAGTACTTCGACAAGCTGCCAGGCTTGCTGGCCGGCTTCGGCGTGTCGGGCAACTACACCTACATCGACAGCCGCATGAACCTGGGCTCGCCGGTCACCCGCAGCTGGTGCACGCCGAAGGACACCATGGACGCCAACCTGGCGCGCGACCTGGCCGGTTGCGACACGGACGGCCATGTGCTGGGCGGCCTGCCGATGGTGGGCATGTCGAAGAACGCCTACAACCTGGCGCTGCTGTACGACCAGGGACCGCTGTCCACCCGCTTGGCTTATACCTGGCGCGGCAAGTACCTGCAGGCGGCCAACGCCTACGGCACCGCCAGCAACGACGGTATCGACCGCAATCCGGACAGCCCGAACTTCGGCCAGGGCTACTCGGTGAACTACGCCCTGCCGACCTGGGGCGGCGCGTACGGCCAGCTTGACATGGGCGTGCATTACAAGGTGAGCGACAACTTCAGCGTGGCCTTTGAAGCGCAAAACCTGACCAACGCGCTGTACAAGCAGTATATGCAGCAGGGTATCGGCCTGAAGGACCGCTCGGCCTTCTTCACCGGCCGCCGCTTCACGCTGCAGGCGCGCTACTCGTTCTGAGGGTAGGCAGTCCGCAGCAGGGCCTCCCGCAATCGCCGCAGGTTGCGGGAGGCCCGTGCGCTTGCTTTGCTTGTTTCGCTTGCTTCGCCAATTTTTCAAGAGCCCATGAAGAAAACCGCCAACCTCCTTGCCGTGCTGTGCGCGCTGGCCTTGCCCCCGGCGCTGGCCGGTACCGCCGTTCCGATTCCCCACCTGGTCCAGAAAGACGGGCGCCACGCGCTCATCGTTGATGGCCAGCCTTACACCATGCTGGGCGCACAGGCGCACAATTCGAGCAATTACCCGGGGGCGCTGGACAAGGTCTGGGCCGCCGTGAAGGACGCGCACGCCAACACGCTGGAGATCCCCGTGGCGTGGGAGCAGTTCGAACCGGCCGAGGGCAAGTTCGATTTCAGCTACGTCGATACGCTGCTGGCGCAGGCGCGCCAGCACAAGGTGCGCCTGGTGCTGCTGTGGTTCGGCACCTGGAAGAACACCGGCCCGCAGTACGCGCCGGAATGGGTGCGCTTCAACAACGAGCGCTTCCCGCGCATGATAGGCAAGGACGGCAAGAATAGCTACTGCCTCTCGCCGCTGGGCGAGCAGACGCTGAAGGCCGACACGCGCGCCTTCACCGCGCTGATGGCGCACCTGAAGAAGATAGACGAGGCCCATCGCACCGTGATCATGGTGCAAGTGGAGAACGAGGTGGGCACCTACGGCACCGTGCGCGACTTCGGTCCCGCCGGCGAGGCGGCGTTCCGCCAGCCGGTGCCGACCGCCGTGCTGGCACGCAAGAAGGCGCCGCCGTCCGTTGCCGGCGCGCCCAGCGGCAGCTGGTCCGAAGTGTACGGCCCCTACGCGGACGAGTACTTCCACGCCTGGGCCGTCGCCAGCTACATCGAGCAGATCGCCAAGGCGGGGAGGGCGGTGTACGACCTGCCGATGTTCGTCAACAATGCGCTGCGCGATCCGCTTGAGCCCATGGCGCCGTGGAAGGGCAATTTCGCCAGCGGCGGCCCGACCTACGACGTGATCGACATCTACAAGGCCGCCGCGCCGCACATCGACGTTGCCGGGCCGGACCTGTATATGCCGGAATCGGCCAAGCTGGGCGCCACGCTGGCGCTGTTCCAGCGCCCCGACAACGCGCTGTTCGTGCCCGAAATGGGCAACGCGCCGGGCTACGCGCGCTACATCTACCAGATCCTGGGACGTGGCGCCATCGGCGTGGCGCCGTTCGGCATCGACTACGCGGAGTACAGCAACTACCCGCTCGGTTCCAAGGCCAGCGACAAGACCATGGTCGAGCCTTTCGGCCGCGTCTTCGCGGCCTTCCGCCCCATGGCGCAGCTGTGGGCCAGGTGGTCGCTGGAAGGGCGCACCCACGGCATCGCCGAAAGCGACGAGCGCACGCCGCAGAGCGTGGCGCTGAAGGACTGGAAAGTGACCGCATCCTTCCGCCAGTGGCAGTTCGGGAACGTGGTGGACGTCAAAGGTGACGGCAAGGCGGACCAGCAGGATTACCCGGCCGGCACCGAATCGCCCAACGGCGGCGCGGCGCTGGCGCAGACAGGCGACAACGAATTCATCGTCGTCGGCCAGCGCGTGCGCCTCGCCTTCGAGGGCAGCGGCGCCAACGCTGGCAAGCCTTCCATGTATGCGCGCGTGGAGGAAGGGCGCTTCGACGCCGCCGGAAAATGGGTCATGGAACGCAACTGGAACGGCGACCAGACCGACTGGGGCATCAACCTGCCCGCCACACCCACGGTCCTGAAAATTCGTATGCGCACCCACTGAAAGCAGGAAAACAATGCAGATCACACCGAAATTGAGCACCGCCGCGTGGCTGGTGCTGGCAGCGTGGGGCACGGCCCACGGCGCCAGTTTTGAAAATACCGCCACCGGCCTGGTGGTGCGCCCGGACCAGGGGCCGGCCAGGGAAGTGCGGCTGGAAGTCATGCAGGACAACATCATCCACGTCGTCAAGGTGGACCAGCCGGGCAAGCACCTGACGCCGTCGCTGATGACGGTAGCCGCGCCGTGCGCCTGCAAGTTCACCGTGGCCGAAAAGGGCAAGGCAGTCACGCTGAAGGCCGGGCGGATCTCGGCCACCGTGTCGCTGGCGAACGGCTACGTGCAATTCGCCGACGCCAGGGGCAAGGTCTTCCTCAGGCAGGCGGCGGAGGAGATCGCGCCCGTCACGGCGGGCGGCAAGCCCTTTGTCGCCATCACCGAGGGCTTCAACCACGGCACGCGGGACGCCTACTACGGCCTGGGCCAGCATCAGAACGGCCAGATGAACCTGAACGGCGAGGACGTGCTGCTGGCCCAGCACAATATGGACGTGGCGGTGCCCTTCCTGGTATCGGACAAGAACTACGGCCTGTTATGGGACAACAACGCCATCTCGCGCTTCGGCGACCCGAAGCCCTATGGCCCCATGGGACGCGACCTGAAGCTGGTGGATGACGAAGGCAAGGCCGGCGGCCTCACGGCCCGCTACTACGTGGGCGGCAAGCTGATGCTCACCCGCCACGAGAAGGACATCGCCTACCAATACCTGAAGGACGTGGCCGAGAACTGGCCCAAGGAATTGGGCGACCTGAAGGAGCTGAAGGACGTGAAGGTGGTTTGGGACGCCACCCTCAGCACCGACAAGCCGGGCGTGCACAAGATGCAGCTGTACTCGTCCGACTACGCCACGCTGACGCTGGACGGCAAGCAGGTGCTGGACGTGTGGCGCCAGGGCTGGAACCCGTGGTACCAGAACTTCGAAGTCAACTTCGCCAGGGACAAGCCGGTGAAGCTGCACCTGGAGTGGAAGCCCTCCGGCGGCATGGTGGCCATCACCCACAACGATCCGCTGCCCGACGCCGAGCGCCATTCGCTGACCATGTCGTCCGAGGTGGCCGAGGCCATCAACTACCACGTCATCAGTGCCGACAGCATCGACAAGGTCATCGCCGGCTACCGCCACCTGACGGGCCAGGCGCCGATGATGCCGAAATGGGCTTACGGCTACTGGCAGTCGCGCCAGCGCTACGAGACCCAGGAGCAGCTGCTGGACGTGGTGCGCGAGCACCGCAAGCGCGGCTGGCCGCTGGACGCCATCGTGCAGGACTGGTTCTACTGGCCGCAGGACGGCTGGGGTACGCATGACTTCGACAAGACGCGCTTCCCCGATCCCAAGGCCATGGTGGACGAGGTCCACAAGAACAACGCCCGCATCATGCTGTCGGTGTGGGGCAAGTTCTACGCCAACACCGACAACTACAAGGAGTTCGCAGCCAAGGGCCATATGTGGACCAAAAACGTCGAGAACGGCGCGCTGGACTGGGTCGGCCCCGGCTACAGGAACAGCCACTACGACCCGTACACCCAGGAGGCGCGCGACATCTACTACCGCCAGCTCAAGACCAAGCTGGTGGACCTGGGCTTCGACGCCTGGTGGATGGACAACAGCGAGGCGGATGTGCAGTCCAACTCGCGCCCGGAGGACTTCAAGCAGCTGATCGGGCCAACCGTGTACGGTGCCGGCGAAGTCACCTTCAACCCTTACAGCCTGGTGCACAGCCAGGCCATGATAGACGGCCTGCGGCGCGACCAGCCGGACACGCGCCAGTTCATCCTGTCGCGTTCCGGCTTCGCCGGCATTCAGCGCAACTCGGTTGCGGTGTGGAGCGGCGACACGGTGGCGCGCTGGAACAACCTGTACGACCAGATTTCGGCGGGCGTGAACTTCTCCATGTCCGGCATTCCGAACTGGACGCACGACATCGGCGGCTACGCCCAGGAAGAGCGCTTCCAGAGCGGCGACATCGGCTCGGCGCAGGAAAACCGCAGCACCGGCGCGGCGCAGATCAAGCCGGAAGACCTGAAGGAATGGCAGGAGCTGAATCTGCGCTGGTTCCAGTTCGGCGCCTTCAGCCCGCTGTTCCGTTCGCACGGCGAAGTGGTCAAGCGCGAGATCCACATCATCTCCCCGGAAGGTTCGGAGATGCGCGACTCCATGGTCTGGTACGACAAGCTGCGCTACCGCCTGATGCCCTACATATACGCCACCGCGTCGGACACGCACCACAACTCCGGCACCATCATGCGCGGCCTGGTGATGGACTTCCCGGCCGACGACAAGGTGAAGGACATCAAGGACCAGTACCTGTTCGGCCACAGCCTGATGGTGGCGCCGGTGCACGTGTACGGCGCGCGCGAGCGCAGCGTGTATATGCCGAAAGGCACGTCCTGGTACGACTTCGACACCGGCGAGGTGCACAAGGGAGGCGCATCCGTCACCGTGAAGGCGCCCTACGGCCGTATTCCGGTGCTGGTGAAGGCCGGCGCCATCCTGCCGATGGGGCCAGTGACGCAGTACGTGGACGAGCGCCCGGACGCGCCGCTCACGCTCAACGTCTACACCGGCGCCGACGGCAGTTTCAGCCTGTACGAGGACGACGGCGTGACCAACGCCTATGCGCGCGGTGAATTCAGCCGCATCCCGCTCAGCTACAACGACAAGACCGGCACCGTCACCATAGGCGCGCGGGCCGGGCAGTACAAGGGCATGGTGGCCAGGCGCGAGTTCCGCGTGCGCTTCATCAAGCCCGGCATGTCCACGTCGCAGGCGCTGGACGACGCGCAGCATGTGATCAGCTACGAAGGCAAAGCCATTACCGTGAAGGGGAAATAATATGGACCAGGGACGCGGCCGGGCCATCCGCAAAATTGTCATCGTCGGCGGCGGCACCGCCGGTTGGATGACGGCTGCGCCGCTGGCGCTCAGGCTGGGCAAGGCCTGCGAGATCGTGCTGGTGGAGTCGCCGGAAATCGGCACGGTGGGCGTGGGCGAGGCGACGCTGCCCACCATCGCTTACTACAACCGCGCGCTCGGCCTGGACCCGGCCGATTTCGCCAGGAAGACCAAGGCCACCTTCAAGCTCGGCATCGAGTTCAAGGACTGGGGCCACGTGGGCAACCGCTTCTTCCACGGCTTCGGCGATTTCGGCCCCTCCATCGAAAACCGCTCGCCGTATATGTACTGGCTGCGGCTAGCGCGCGAGTTCAAGGACATGCCAACCTACGAGGACTGGTCGGCGGCAACGGCCATGGGGCGGGCCAACCGCTTCGTGGAGCCTTACGGCGACCAGCCCGCCGTTACCAACGCCTTCAGCTACGCCTATCACTTCGACGCCGGGCTGTACGCGGCCTATTTGCGCGACTACGCGATGCAGCGCGGTGTGGCGCGCATCGAAGGCATGATCACGGCGGCGGAGCAGCATCCGGAGACCGGCGTCATCACCGCCGTCAGGCTGCGCGATGGCAGCCGGGTCGAGGGCGACCTGTTCATCGATTGCTCGGGCTTTCGGGGACTGCTGATCGAAGGCGTCTACCAGGCCGGCTATGACGACTGGAGCGCCATGCTGCCCTGTAACAGCGCGCAGGCCGTGCCGTGCGCAAGGGTGGAGCCGCTCACGCCGTACACGCGCTCGACTGCGCAAAGCGCCGGCTGGACCTGGCGCATTCCGCTGCAGCACCGCACCGGCAACGGCTACGTGTACTGCAATGGGTTCACGTCGGACGAGGAAGCATCGCGCGTGCTGCTCGCCGGCCTGGACGGCCGCGCGCTCGACGAGCCGCGCCAGCTGCGCTTTACCACGGGCCGCCGCCGCAAATCCTGGATTAAGAACTGCGTGGCCATCGGCCTGTCCAGCGGCTTCCTGGAGCCGCTCGAATCGACCAGCATCAACATCATCGAAAACTCGGTGGGCTGGCTGCTGCAGCACTTCCCGGACCGCGACTTCCAGCCCGCGCTGGCGGACGAGTTCAACCGGCTGGTGTCGCAGCGCTACGAGTCGGTGCGCGACTTCATCGTCATGCACTACAAGATCACGCAGCGGGACGACTCGGCGTTCTGGCGCTACTGCGCCGCCATGCCGGTGCCGGACACGCTGCTGCACCAGATCGAGCTGTTCCGCGAAACGGGCCGCGTGGCCATCTATGATCCGGAAGGCTTCCAGGTGTCGTCCCACATCTCTATCATGGCCGGGCTGGGCATCACGCCCAAGACCTACGATCCGCTCATCGACCTGATGGACCTGCAGGCGCTGCGCACCCATTTCGACCGCGTGCGCGACACCATCTCCCGCGCCATTCAGGCCATGCCGGACCACGGCGCCTACGTCAGCCAGCTGGCCGCCGAGCCACTCCTGTCAGGGCTGGCCGCCTGAGCCTGGCCAACCTGGCGGCCATGCTGCGCCATGGCATCTTGCATGTTTGAGTGGCCTCGCCACCAGCGCGTCGCCAAACTCCTCGCCTCCCTCAACGCGGATTTTCTTGCCCAATCCTGCTGCTATTTTGGCCGCCATGACGACGCCACCACTCCTGGGTGGCGCCATGCATGCCGGGCGGGAACCGGTCAGGTTGCTGCGGTCTGCGCCGCGCTGGCCGGTTCCGGCGTGCCGTCGTCGTGGTAGAACGGCGCCTTCCAGCAGACGATGAAGGAGGGGATGGTGGCAACCATCACGAACACAAAGTAGGTCACGTAGCCCATCATCTCCTGCAGATAGCCGCTCAACACGCCGGTGACCATGCCGCACAGGCCCATCAGGCCGGTGCCGAAGGCGTAATGGGTGGTGGCATACTTGCCCGGTGCCAGCTGCTGCATCAGGTAGATCATGAAGCCCACCGCGCCGAAGCCGAAGAAGAACTTCTCGATCACCACGCCGGCGCTGATGGCGAGCACGCTGTCAGGCTGGTAGACGCTCATCACCAGGAAGGTGGCGTTGGGGATGTTGATGGCGCAGCACAGCGTAAACAGCGTGGCTTTCAGGCCGCGCCGTGCCACGAACCAGCCGCCCAGCAAAGAGCCCAGCAGCACGGCCGCCAGGCCGTAGGTGCCGTAGATGATGCCCAGCTGCTCGTTGGTCAGCCCCAGGCCGCCCTTGGCCACCGGGTCCACCATGAAGAAGGGGCCGATCTTTTCCAGGAAGCCCACGCTCAGGCGGAACAGGAAGGCGAAGGCGATCATCAGCCACACGCCGCGCTTGGCGAACAGCGTGCGGAAGGCGTCCACCAGGATGCGGCGCGCTTCGGCTGCGGAGGAGGGCGTGTCCGGCGCGCGGGCGCCATCCGGCATCACGCGCACGTGCCAGGCCATCATCAGCAGCGTGAGCACGGCCACGATGATGAAGATGATGCGCCAGGCATCCATCCACTCGGGGCCGAAGGTCTTGGGGTCATGGCCGAACACGTCCGCGTGCAGGCGGCCGGACAGGTAGACCAGGCCGCCCGAGGCGACGATGGGGCCGACGTTCCAGGACAGGCTCTGGATGCCGCAGTACAGCGACTGGCTGCGCGCATCGAGCGAGGTGACGTAGACGCCGTCGCTGGCGATGTCCTGGGTGGCGCCGATGAACGACATCAGCACGAACATCACCATCAGCAGCACCAGCGCGCCGGGCAGCGCCATGGCCAGCGCGATGGCGCCAAAGCCGAGCGCCAGCAGCAGCTGGGTGGACAGCACGAAGAACTTCTTGGTGCGGTACATATCGACGAAGGGGGCGAACAGGGGCTTGATCGTGTAGGCGAAGATCAGCAGGCTCGAATAGCCGGCCGCCTGGCCATTGTCCATGCCCAGGTTCTTGAACATGATGGAACTGACGCTGGTCAGCATCACGTAGGCCAGCGCCATGGTGAAGTAACCTGTGGGCACCCATAGCAGCGGCGAGGTAGTGGGGCGAGTTGGTGGCATTGCGTGTCTCCGTTGCTGCTCGTTAACTTCTTTATGATCGGTTTTGAAAACGTTTTCACATTTCTTGAAAACGTTTTCATGATAGCGAGAGACTTTCCTTAAAGTCAAACAAAAACGCAGGTTTGCTGCAATTTCATTGCCTGCTGAGAGAATTTTCGGCAGCGTGTCTATTTTGCGTGCCGCCGTCCGTCGTAGGGATGTAGCATCGACTGCCGACTTCACCCTAACCAAGGAAAATGCCATGAAAAACCAGATCATCCTCAACTTGCCCGTGAAGGACCTGAACAAGTCCAAAGCCTTCTTCTCCGCGCTCGGCTTTACTTTCAGCGACCGCTTCAGCGGCGAGAACGCAGCGTTCATGAACATCGCCGGCGACACCATCCAGGCCATGCTGACGACCGAGCCGTTCTTCCAGTCCCTGATCGGCAAGCCCGTCGCGCAGGCGAAGGAAGCCAATGAAATCGTCATCTGCCTGAGCTGCGAAAGCCGGGAGGAAGTCGATACCATCATCGCCAAAGCCATTGCCGCCGGCGGCCGCACACCGCATCCGCCGGAGGACCATGGTTTCATGTATGACCAGGGCTTCGAGGACATTGACGGCCACCTGTGGAACCTGGTCTGGACGGCGCCGGAAGAATAAGCGGGGACCGCACTAGCAACCCGCATCAGAGTGCAGGGGCAGACAACCTGTCGGCACAGCCGGAGCAGCTACCGGACGTTGGATTGATGGGTGAGAATTTGCGCATTTTTTGCCGGGGCAACACAAGCCGAAGCCCCAGTTGCGCTGGTTGTGCGTCAACCTGACCAGCCAGTCCGCTATCTCCTCGTTTTCTGCCGATAATTTGGGCCGGTAACGGTAGCATGTCTGGCTGATACCGAAGGCCAGGCAAGCCACACGCACGCTCATGCCGCGCTCAGCGACTGCCCGTTGCGCCATCTCGCGACGGCGTGACGGGCTTACCACTTTTTTAAGATGGCCTCGGCGACGACTTCAGCTTTGAGTTTTTCCTCGACGTACATCTTCTTCAGGTGCCGGTTTTCTTCTTCCAACTCCTTCATGCGCGCCATCAGCGAGGCGTCCATGCCGCCATACTTGGCTCGCCACTTGTAGAACGTGGCTGCGCTCATGCCGTGCTCGCGGCATAACTCCGGCACCGGCGTGCCGCTCTCGGCTTGCTTGATGATGGCCATGATCTGGCTGTCGGTAAAACGGGACTTCTTCATGTAGAACCTTCCAATTGCTTAATAGAAAATTCTACTTCTAAACGCGTTTCTTTTCAGGGGGGATTACCTGACAATTCGTGAATTTTCAATTCAGGAAGGATACTGTCCTGCGTGCTGGCGACCGAGTTCCGCTAGTTCAGACGTTCGTGGTTACCAAATCACGCTGATCCTAAACCCAAAGCCGCATTGGCTCGCATGTCCTTACCCCAATCTCCGACCGACTGGGCCGCAAGATATGCACGGGTCGCCGCAATTGACTCGACCGCCGCCAGGCCATTGTCTAAGGTGGGGGCTTTCGTACCTCTGGACCTTCCATGCGTGCATTGCTTTCTATTCGTTGGGTGATTGAAACGCTAGAATTGCAGAATTGCACTTCTGGAAACCCCGCGTGAAAGTCGAAACCCCTTTGCTCGTTCCTGTGCTGGCCGCACTGCCGGTGTCAGCCTGCATGGTCATTCTGGGCCTGCCCGCCGTCAGTGATCACTATATCGTAGCCTTTCGTACGCTGTTCCTGGTCGCCTGCCTGTTGTGGCTTATTCCATTGACGCTGCTTCAGCGGGCCATGTGGCGTCGCGATTGGTCCTGGCTGCGCATGGGATTGATACTGCTGGTGATCACCTATGCCATGGCCATTACGAACGCCCTGCTGGGGCAGCGGTTCGGGATCGCGCTCGGCATGGAAACCGGCTATCAATGGGGCAGGCTGGCGCGGGGACTGGATAGCTGCTGGCTGGCGCTGATCGCCTTTTGTGCGGTCCACGCGGTGGCGGCCTATTACCTGTCGCTGCAGCAGCTGCGATTGCATCTGGCCCAGGCGCAAGGCGCCGCGCGCGATGCCGAGTTGCACGCGCTGCGCCTGCAGGTTAATCCACACTTCCTGTTCAACTCCCTGAATGCGGTGTCGGCGCTGGTGTCGGCCCAGGCCAACCGGGAGGCCAACCGCATGCTGGCGTCGCTGTCCGACTTTCTGCGTGCCACCCTGGCGCATGACGGCGGCCACGAGCATGCGCTGGCCGATGAACTGGCCCTGCTCGACGCCTACCTCGCCATCGAAAAGGCGCGCCTCGGCGAACGCCTGCGCCTGACGATGAAGGTCGGCCCCGACCTGCTGGACAGCGTCGTGCCTTACCTGATCCTGCAACCACTGGTGGAGAACGCGATCCGTCACGGCATCGCACCGCTGGCCAGTCCCGGCCTGCTCGACATTCTGGTCGAGCGCGATGGCGAGCGTCTCTTGATCGACGTGCGGAACGACGGCCAGCGGCGGCCGCAAGAGGGGAGCGGCATCGGCCTGTCCAACGTCCGGGAACGCCTGCGCCGCTTGTACGGCACGAATCAGCAGGTGGACGCGGAATGGGGCGCGGACGGGCGCTTCCACGTACGCATTGCGCTGCCACGGCGCGGCATGGAGGCGGCATGACGATCCGGGTGGTGATTGCCGACGACGAGCCGCTGGCGCGGCTGGCGGTCAAAGTCAGGCTTGCGCGCCACGCTGGGTTCGCGCTGGTGGGCGAATTCGGGGACGGCGCCAGCGCTTACCAAGGGATCGTAACGCTGAAGCCCGACCTGGTGTTTGTCGATGTGGAGATGCCGGGGCAGAGCGGCCTGGAGGTGCTGGCCGCGCTGCCACCGGCGCAGCGGCCGATGGCGATCCTGCTCACGGCCTACGACAGCTTCGCCGTGCAAGCCTTCGAACTGGCCGCACTCGATTACCTGCTCAAGCCTGTGGATGACGAACGCTTCGACGAAGCTCTCGACCGCGCGCAGCAGGCATTCCCGTACCGCGGCCGTGGGCGTGCCGCCGTGGCGTCGGCGCCGCTGGCGCGTACGTTCAGCGTGCGGGTCGGTTCGCGCACCGTGCTGGTGCCGGTGGCCGAAGTTGAACGGATCGAGGCGGACGGTGATTATGCCACCCTGCATGCCAACGGCAAGACGTGGCTGGTGCGCGAACGCCTGCACAACCTGGCGACGCAGCTCGATCCGTCCCAATTCCACCGCGTGCACCGCTCGTCCATCGTGCGGCTGGACATGATCGCCGAACTGCGCTCACTCACCAACCGCGATGCGCTGCTGCGCATGCGCGACGGCAGTGTCTTGCGCGCCAGCCGCACCTATATGCCTGCCCTGGCGGCAGCACTGCAACAGCTCGAAGCAAGATCAGATTCGTAGTCCAACCAGGAGGGAATGTATGTCGTGTAAAAAGAAGTTTGTTGCCGGCTTGATGTTGAGCATGTTGTTGTCGATTCCCGCCTTCGCGGCCGACGTCGCCCCGTTGACCGAGTCCGATCGCGCTGCGATTGTGCAGACGTTGAAAGCGAAAATGAACGCGAATTACATTGAGCCCGCCGTGGCCGAACGTGTGGGCCTTGCGATTGCAAGCAAACAGGCGAAAGGAGGCTATGCGTCCGCCGCCAGCGCGCAAGCGCTCAGTGAGGCATTGGCGAAGGACTTGCGCGAATTCAGCGGCGACAAACATTTCGGCGCCGGGGTTTTCGAAGGTTTTCGTGAATTCAGCGGTACCTCCGACTTGCCCAGCCGCGCCAAGATGGAAGAATGGCGCGAGCGGAGCGCACGGCGGGGTTATGAGATCCAGAAAATCGAACGCCTGCCCGGCAACGTCGGCTACATAGAGCTGCGCGCCTTCGGAGGACCCGAGTTCGTCGCTCAGGCATATACGGCGGCGATGCTGCTCATGGCGGGGACGGATGCGTTGATCATTGACCTGCGCCGCAACGGTGGCGGGAGCCCGGCCAGCGTGGCCTATCTGATGAGCCATTTCTTCCCGCTCGGCGACGAGCGGCACCTGATTGACATCTATAATCGCCCGGAGAATACGACGCAGCAGTACTGGACGGTGCCGACGGTCGCACAGCGTTACGACAAGCCCGTGTACGTGCTGACCTCGGCGCGCACGTTTTCGGGCGGGGAGGATTTCGCGTATGGCATGCAGGTGCAGAAGCGCGGAACGCTGATCGGGGAGACCACCGGCGGAGGTTCCAATCCCGTTGGCTGGTACAGCGTAGGGAACGACATTGCTGTCGCGATCCCGACCTCGCGCACGACCAACTTCGTCACCAAGACCAACTGGGAACACGTCGGCGTGAAACCGGACATCGCCGTGCCTGCGGCGCAGGCGCTGCAGACGGCACATGTCGCCATCCTGCGCAACCTGGCGTTATCCGCAAAGGACGATAAAGAGCGCACGGAACTGCAACGCCATCTCGCCATGGCGGAGAAGGGAGAAACAGAGAAGCCAGTCTATATCCTCCGGGGAGAGCGTTAATCGCATATAGCTCAGTCAACAGCCTGCCGCGCCAGCATGCGCCTTCGGTGATAGACTTCGCCAGACCAGAGCAATGCTGATTGGCGCGGGGCCGAAGCGTGTCGCGCTGGTTCTGCTGGAGGGCATTTTCAGAATGGCCTGATTAGCACCTCAAGCTTCGACAAGGAGAACATCATGCAAACCGCAAGCCGTACCGGCATGGACGACGCAGGCAAGCTGCTTTTGCGCGCGACGCTGGCGATTCTGTTGTTGTTCCACGGCGCTGCGAAGATCGCGGGCGGCGTCGGCTTCATTACCGGCATGCTGGCCAAGGCCGGCCTGCCGCCTGCACTGGGCTACCTGGTGTATGTGGGCGAGGTGCTGGCGCCGCTGATGATATTGGTGGGGGTCTTTACGCGCCCGGCCGCGCTGGTGGTGGCGATCAATATGGTGGTGGCGGTGCTGCTGGTGCACATGGGCCAGATCTTCACGCGCAACGACACCGGCGGCTGGGCGCTGGAGCTGCAAGCGATGTACCTGGCCGGCGCGCTGGCCGTGGCCCTGCTGGGCGCGGGCCGCTATAGCCTGGGCGGGGCGGCGGGGCGCTTCAACTAGCCCAGCGTCACCGTCACTCTGCGAGGAAGGCGTCCATGGCCTTGGTGGGGGCTGTCGCCGTCCCATGCCGAGGCAGGCCAGCGCGAGCAGCGTCTTCAGCATGCTAGGCGCCGAACCGGATCGTGTCCTTGCTGGGCGTCCCGATATCGGGCGCGTCCAGTTTTTCCACCAGCTCCATGCTCCAGCCGCACGTCTTCTTGGGGCAGCGGATGACGGGGTATTCGGCGCTGTTGATATTGTGGGAGTGCGATACCTTGATCTCCCGCCGCAATTCCGCCGCGCTGGAAAATTCGACCGTCACGGGCCGGTTCTTGCCGCTGCATTCAGGGTTGTTGCACACGAAGTAGGCGTGCTTGGGGCCGTCGTCCCGATCCGCCATTTGCTTGGGGACGCCGCCCTGGCCGTAGAAGCGTTCGTGGATGCGGGCGAACAGCGCCAGGTTGTTGTCGACCACCGCGCGCACGTCGGCGCGGATGCCGGCGGTGAGCGAGTCGTCGCTGTCGAAGGTGCTCACGCGGCCGCCGCCGAAGCTGTAGCGCGGCATGTTCTTCTGGCCGGCCCTGCGTCCGTCGGGGAAGATGTAGACGTAGGGGCCGTGGTTTTCCAGGTGCAGTTCGAACTTGTAGTCCATATTGTTCTGCCACACGGTGATCTCGCGGATCTCCTGGTCGGTCACACCGCAGCCTCCTTGCGAGGCCGGTGTGGTGAGCATTTTGTCGTTATGGAGAAAGTAGAAGCGCATGGTTCATTTCCCTGGAAGGTGGACGAGATAGTTATCAAATAATAACATTTTTGGCGGCGCCAGATCCGGCGCGGGCGCCGCCACGGTCCCTTCCTCGCGGTATCTTCCTTATGGCTGCTTGCGCCGGCGCGCCGGGCGCATCGCCAGCAGGCCCGCCGCCACCAGCAGCGCCGTGCCCGGAACCGGAATGGCGTTGATGGCGAAGGACTGCAGCGGCGAGTCGTCCAGCTGCGCCGGGGTATAGAAGGCGTCGTTGCTCCAGTCGAACAGGCCGTTGGCGCCGGTGGTGTCGAGCGACAGCGTGTCGCCCAGGTCCACCAGGGTCAGGTAGAAGCCGGCGTCCTGCTCGCCCAGCACCGACGGGTTGGTGTTGGCCAGGAAGACCCAGGATTCAGGCTGCGCGTTCTCCAGGTTCCACACCTTGTTGATGGTGGTGGTCTGGGCCAGGTCCACCAGCGTGCCGGCGATTTGCGTAATGCCGTAGGGCGAACTGCTGTCGTAGTAGAACTGGCCGTTGAACTGGCCGTCGCGCCAGGTGGCGTCGAGCTGGTACCAGCCGATGTGGGCGGCCAGCGCAGACTGCGAGAACAGCGTGAGCGCCAGGGCGAATAAGGTGTAAAGCTTTTTCATTTCTTCTCCAGGTCAGGGGACGAGCAGTTCGTCGATATTGGCCAGGCTCTGGCCGGTGGACTCGAAGCGCAGCGTGTTGTTGCTGCCGGCGGCGAGGTTGACGGTGGCGGTCATGGTGGTCCAGGTGGTCCAGCTGCCGGTGATCTTGAAGGTGATGGCTTGCGATACGCCGTTCACTTTCAGCACGCCGGTGCGCGGCGTGGGGTTGCCGTTGGCGTAGCGGATGGTGATGGTCTTGACGCCGCCGGCGCCGCCGTTGATGCGGCCGAATTCCGCGCTGCCGCCGGTGGCGGGGAAGGTGAGGAAGCCGGTGCCGCGGTAGCCTGCGCGGTCGGTCCTGGCGGCCGTGCCGCCGCCCACGATGGCGGTTTCGCCCTGCACCGTGCCGGTGCCGTCATACGGGATGTGCACCGGGTCCTGCGGGAACGACGTGGCGCCGGCGCCCAGGTAGAAGCTCGGGTGCGGCGGCTGGTTGTAGCCGGCGTTCTGGGCCGCCACCTGGCTGCGGTACTGCGGGTTGTGCATCAGCGTGTTGATGCGGGTGGCGGTCGGTATCGTGGTGCTGTAGATCTGCAGCTCCGTATTGGCGGCGTTGCGCCAGATGACCTCCTCGCGCCAGTCGCCGAACAGGTCGGCCGTCAGAACCGGCGTGGCCTTGGTGCCGTTGTTGGAGGCGGCGCCGTTGAGCGCGGCGTCCACGATCTTGCTGCCGGTGCGGGTCACGGGGTCGAACTTGTCGATCGAGGTGCTGCCCATCGGTTCGCGCAGCAGGTCGCCGTCCCACCAGGCGGCGAAGTTCATATAGGCGGTGGGCGCGGTGCTGTTGATCAGGGCGCCGGTGGCGGTGCGGAAGCCGCCCCGGCTGGCCCAGCATTCCTCGCCTTCGTAATTTGGGTCGATGTCGAAGCATACGCCGCGCCCGACGTCCGCATTGGAACCGCTGGCGCCCCAGATCAGCGCGCCTGTGGCTGCGTCGTGCATGCCGGAGCCGGTGGCGCCGTAGACGGCTGGCGTTTCGTGCACCATGTAGTACTGCAGGCCGGGACGGTTCGGATCGAGTTTGCCGAAGTGCAGGGCATCGCCGTGGCCCAGGCCGGTGGCGTATTTCAGCTGGCCGTAGCTGTCTATGGTGGCCGCGCCGTAGACGATGTCGTCCTTGCCGTCGCCGTCCACGTCGCCGGTGGCGAACCAGTGCGCGCCCTGGCCGCGCGCCGCGGCGCCGGCGACGTCGGTGTCGAACACCCAGCGGCTGGTGAGGGCGCCGTCGCGCCAGTCCCAGGCGGCGATCACGGCGCGCGTGTAGTAGCCGCGCGAGAAGATGGCGCTGGGGCGGTTGCCGTCCAGGTTGGCCACGCCGCCCAGGAAGCGGTCCACGCGGTTGCCGTAGTTGTCGCCCCACGAGGAGACGGTGCCGCGCGCGGGCAGGTAGTTCACGGTCTTCATGGCGGCGCCGCTCAGGCCGTTGAACACGGTGAGGAACTCGGGGCCGGTGAGGAT
This sequence comes from Pseudoduganella sp. UC29_71, assembly GCF_042693265.1. Taxonomy (NCBI): domain Bacteria; kingdom Pseudomonadati; phylum Pseudomonadota; class Betaproteobacteria; order Burkholderiales; family Oxalobacteraceae; genus Pseudoduganella; species Pseudoduganella sp. UC29_71. The sequence goes on from NZ_CP170549.1 coordinate 1,556,844, forward strand.
GTAGCCGGCCGTGTTGCGGTGGTCCGCCGTGGCCGAGCCGATCACCACGCCCTGGCCGTCCACGGTGCCGTCGGCGGTCTTGGCCATGACCTCGGCCTGGCCGTCGCCGTCGAAGTCATAGGCGAGGAAGGTGGTGTAGTGGGCGCCGGCGCGGATGTTCTTGCCCAGGTCGATGCGCCACATGCGCGTGCCGTCCAGCTTGTAGGCGTCCAGGTAGGTGTTGCCGGTGTAGCCGGACTGCGAATTGTCCTTGGCGTTGGTGGGCTGCCACTTGATGATGATTTCGTAGGTGCCGTCGCCGTCCAGGTCGGCGGTTGAACCGTCGTTGATCTCGTAGGTGTAGGCTTCGCCGGCCGGCGTCGTGCCGCCGGCCGGGACCTGCACCGGGATGGACTTGTAGGCGTTGGCCCAGGTGGCGCCTGCTTCGAAAGCCGGCTGCTCCACGCCGCCGACCACGGCGCGCACCGCGTAGCTGCCGGCCGTGGTGCCGGCCGCGTCGGTGTAGTTGAGGGCGTCGAGCGGGGTGGCGTTGAGCTTGCTGCCGTTGCGGTACACATTGAAGGTGGTGCCCGCCGCGTCGCCGGCCAGCTGGCGCCAGCTGATGAACACCCCTGCCGGCGACTTGATGGCGACGGCGCCGCGGTTGAGGTTTTCTATCTGCTTGCCGGGCGAGGTGATGACGGCCTGTGCGCTGCCGGCCATGGCCAGCAGTGCGAGCATCAGGTAGGTTGCGGACGAGGCTGTAGCTTTTCGAAGCATGGTTTTGTCTCCCTTTGTGGATGTATTTTTGCGCCTGCGCTGGCAAAGGTACTGCAAATAGTTTGCAAAAAGTTCATGCGGGGCGGGCGCAAACGCAATCGCTCAACAAGTCGAGCAAAGCCGTTGTAAATGCGTCGGCCGGCCTGTCATGCGCCGCCGCGCGGGACATGCGTATAAACTGGGCTCAACCATGAAAGCCACGGAGGGCATATGCGCAGCTTGGGGATAGTGTTGATGCTGGCGGCGACGCTGCTGTTGAACGGCTGCGGCTACAACACCTTGCAGTCCGGCGACGAGCAGGTGAAGGCCAGCTGGTCGGAGGTGGTGAACCAGTACCAGCGGCGGGCCGACCTGGTGCCCAATCTGGTGAACACGGTGAAGGGGTATGCGGCGCACGAGAAGGAGGTGCTCACGCAGGTGGCCGAGGCGCGCTCGCGGGCGGGCGCCATCCAGGTGACGCCGGAGCTGCTGAACGATCCGGCTGCGTTTGCGCGCTTCCAGCAGGCGCAGGGGCAATTGACCGGCGCGCTGTCCAAGCTCATTGCCGTGAGCGAAAACTATCCGCAGCTGAAGGCGGACGCGGGCTTTCGCGACTTGCAGGCGCAGCTGGAGGGCACGGAGAACCGCATCGCGGTGGCGCGCAACCGCTATATCAAGGCCGTGCAGGACTATAACGTGACCGTGCGTTCCTTCCCGACCAACCTGGTGGCGAAGATGTTCGGCCATAGCGTGAAGCCCAACTTCACGGTGGAAAACGAGCGCGCCATTTCCACGCCGCCGGCTGTCAATTTCGACGCGCCCAAGCCGCTGCCGGGTAAATGATATGGGCGCGCTCCGCCTTTGGCTGATCGGCTTGCTGCTGGCGTGCGCGCAGGGCGCGTGGGCGCAGCAGCCGGCCGCCGTGCCGGCGCTGAACCGGCCCGTGACCGATCTCACTTCGACACTCGACGCGGCGCAAATTGCCCGGCTGGAGGCAACATTGCGTGCTTTTGAGCAACGCAAAGGGAGCCAGATTGCGGTGCTCATCGTGCCGAGCACCCAGCCGGAGCCGATAGAGCAGTATGCGATACGGGTGGCCGAACAGTGGAAGATCGGGCGCAAGAAGGTGGATGACGGCGCGATCCTGATCGTGGCCAAGGACGACCGGGCGCTGCGCATCGAAGTCGGCTACGGGCTGGAGGGGGCGCTGAACGACGCGACCAGCAGGCGCATCATCGAGGAGGCGATCACGCCGCGCTTTCGCAGCGGGGGACTTTTACGGCGGCATCGCTGCCGGGCTGGATAGCATGATGAAGGTAATCGATGGCGAGCCATTGCCGGCGCCGGCCGCGCAGGCGGGGCAAGGCAGCCGGGCCGGGCAGGCCGGGCGGGCGCCGCAGTTGGGCGGGCTGGGCCAGATGCTGCCGGTGGCGCTGGTGGGCGCCGTGGTGCTGGGCGGCGTGCTGCGCGCAGTGCTGGGACGGTTTCTTGGCGCGGCCGTCACCGGCGGCGTGATCGGCGTTGGCGCCTTCCTGATGGCCGGTGTGCTGGCGGCGGCGCTGGCCGGCGGCATCGCTTTCCTGTTCACGCTGCTGAGCGGCGGCATGGGCGCGGGGCGCGGGCGCGGCGGCTGGATAGGCGGGGGCGGCCTGGGGGGCTTGGGCGGCCTGGGCGGCGGCTTCGGCGGCGGTGGTGGTGGCGGGGGCGGGGGCGGCTTTGGCGGCGGAGGTGGAGGCTGGGGCGGCGGTGGCGGCGGCTTTGGCGGCGGCGGCGCGTCGGGGCGGTGGTAGCCATGGACATGGGGCGCTTCCTGCGGCATCTGTTCACCACGCGCGCAGCGGTGCGGCGGCATTTTCCGCCGGCCTCGCTGCAGGCCATCACGGCCGCGATCGCCGAATCCGAACTGGGGCACCGGGGCGAGATCCGTTTCGTCATCGAACCCGCGCTGGAACCGGCGCAGCTGCTGGCCGGGATGGCGCCGCGCGAGCGCGCGCTGGCAGTGTTCTCCGACCTGCGCGTGTGGGACACCGAAGAAAACAGCGGCGTGCTGATCTACGTGCTGCACGCCGACCATGCCATCGAGATCGTGGCCGACCGGGGCATCCACGCCGCCGCCGGCCAGCAGACCTGGCAGCGCATCGCGGCGGACATGGAGCGCGATTTCGCTGCCGGCGACTACGGCGCGGGCGCGCTGCGCGGCATTGCCGCGGTGTCGGCCGAGCTGCGGCGCCACCTGCCGCGCGGCGGCGGCGACGTGGACGAGCTGCCGAACGAGGTGACGCTGCTCTGACCCTGCTTTGACACAGGCCGCCACTGTTGGGGATTCGCAACTTCTTCGCTGGCTATCGGTGTAGTATTCAGAGACCGGCGTGCTTTGCCGTGGGGCGGCTGGACGCGACTGGACCAGAGGCTGGAGGGCGACGATGGGCGTGAAGGTGTTGCTGGACTTGCTGGGCGGCGTTGCGCTGCTGCTGTGGGGCTTGCACATGGTGCATAGCGGCATCGTGCGCGCATTCGGGAGCAAGATCCGCCGCTTCCTGGGCATGATACTGCAGAGCCGCTACCGCGCCTTCGCCGCCGGCGTGGGCGTGACGGCCATACTGCAAAGCAGCACCGCCACCGCCTTGATGCTGGGCTCTTTTGCCGCCTCCGGCCTGGTGGGCCTGGTCCCGGCGCTGGCCGTCATGCTGGGCGCCAATGTCGGCACCACGCTCATCGTCCAGCTGCTGTCCTTCGACTCCTCCGCCTTCGCCCCGGTGCTGCTCATTTTGGGCGTGGCCGCGTTCAAGCGCGGCACCCGCACCATCGTCAAGGACCTGGGCCGCGTGGCCATCGGCCTGGGGCTGATGCTGCTGTCGCTGCACCTGCTGCTCGACAGCCTGGCGCCGGCCGAGCATGCGCCCGGCGTGCGCGAACTGTTTTCCGCCGTCACTGGCGAGCCGCCTCTGGCGCTGCTGATCGGCGCGGCGCTGGCCTGGGCCGCGCACTCCAGCGTGGCCATCATCCTGCTGACCATGTCGCTGGCCGCGTCCCAGTTCGTCACGCCGGTGGCGGCGCTGGCGCTGGTGCTGGGCGCCAACCTGGGCAGCGCGCTCAATCCGCTGCTCGAGGGCGCCGCCAGCACCAACCCGGCGCACCGCCGCCTGCCGGTGGGGAACCTGGTCAACCGCGTCGTTGGCTGCGCGCTATTCCTGCCGCTGCTCGATCCCGTGGTCCGGCTGATCCAGGCCGTGGACCCGAACCCGGTGCGCCTGGCGGCCGACTTCCATGCGCTGTTCAATATCGTGATGGCGCTGCTGTTCATCCTGCCGCTGGGGGCGTTCGCGCGCCTGCTGGAGCGCTTCCTGCCCGACGTGAAAACGGCCACCGACCTGTCGGTGCCGCTGTACCTGGGTGAAGGCGTGAACGACACGCCGTCGGTGGCGCTGGCCTGCGCCGCGCGCGAAACGCTGCGCATGGGCGACATCGTGGACACCATGCTGGAGCAGACCATGACGGCCATCCTGACCAACGACCGCAAGCTGGTGAGCGAAGTGAGCCAGAAGGACAACGCGGTGGACCGCCTGCACGAAGCGGTGAAGCTGTACGTGATCAACGTGACGCACGGCGCGCTGGAGGAAGCCGAGGCGCGGCGCGCGCTGGAGGTGCTCAGCCTGGCCATCAACCTGGAGCACATCGGCGACATCATCGACAAGAACCTGATGGAGCTGGCCAGCAAGAAGATCAAGCGCCAGCTGCAGTTCTCGGCCGAAGGCGCGCGCGAGCTGCAGGAGTTTCACCGCGTGGTGCGCGACAACCTGCGGCTGGCCATGACCATCTTCCTGTCCGGCGACCTGAAATCGGCGCGCCGGCTGCTGAGCGAGAAATCGCGCATCCGCGAGCTGGAGTTCGCCGCCTCCGAGAACCATATCGCGCGCCTGAAGGAAGGGCGCGTGGAGAGCATCGAAACCAGCTCGCTGCACATCGACATCCTGCGCGACCTCAAGCGCATCCACTCGCACATCTGCTCGGCCGCCTACGCCGCGCTGGAGACGGCCGGGGAGCTCGGCCCGCGCAGCAAGGCCGGGTCGCCGTTCAGCGCGAACGGCAGTCCCCTGGCCCAGCGGTTGGACGAGAGCGAGAAAGTCAGCGCGCGCACCTGGTGATACCAGCCGGCCGGCACGTACAGCATGTCGCCCGGGGTGACGATCACTTCCACCATGCTGGCCTGGCGCGCCAGCGGGAACTTCCCGTAGTCCGGCGCCTCCGGATCGAACGGGGAGCCGAACAGGATGGCGTTGGCCTCGCTCGGGTAGAGGAATTCATCGTGGTGGGGCGGCGACAGGAAGATGCGCTTGCTGCCCCAGATCTGCGCGAAGATGTTGTCGTCGTAGTCGCAATGCAGCGGCGTCACCGTGCCGGCGGGGCCGATCCAGAAGCGCGGCGGTCCCATTTTGCCCAGGTAGCCGGGCCAGTGGCACAGGCTGTTCAACTCGCGCAGCTCCAGGTTGCCCAGGTAGGGCGGCAGGGCATGCGTGCCCGCGTCCACCAGTTCCAGGTACTCCAGCATGGACATGTCCTGCATGGCGCGGTCCGGCGCGAAGGCGGTGTTGATGTAGTCGCCCACCCGCGCGCGCACCGGCAGGTGGCTGAAGCGCTCGCGCAGCGTGGCCGGGGTGAGGGCGGACAGCGGCCATTTGCCGACCAGGCCTGTGATCAGGAAGGGCAGGCCCTGCGCGGCGCGGGCGCGGAAGGCTTTCGCGTCCAGCGCGCCCAGGCGCGGCACTTCGGTGATCGCCGGCAGGGTGCGCGCGGCGCGCTTGATGGCCTGGCGCATGGCGTCGATGGACGTAACGCCGCGCACCAGCGCGTCCTTGTGCTCGCGCTCCAGCTTGCGGGCCGCCACGTCGTCCGGCGACGTGGGGCGCGACGCCGCCAGCGGCGGCAGCTTTTTCTCTTTAGACATCGTTGCTATCGTTGGCATCGGTTCAGGCGGGGGCACAGCATACCCCATGCGGCGGCGATGTTCCAGCCCTGCGCCAGGCGCGGCTGGCGGCCGCGTGGGATAATGGCGGGCTGCCCACTGATACCACCGCCCTGCATGCTTGCCATCCTTGCCATCGTCAGCCCGATCTACATCATCATTTTCTTCGGTTACGCCACCACGCGCGCCGGCCTGTTCGCCAGGGCGGACCTGCTCACGTTCGGCAAGTTCGTCATCAAGCTGGCCTTGCCGGCGCTGGTGTTCAACGCCATCGCCCAGCGCCATATCGCCGACATCATCGTGCCCGGCTACCTGCTGGCCTACACGGCCGGCGCGCTGGCGATGCTGGGCGGCGCCTATGCCGTGGGCCGCAAGCTGGCGGGGCTGAGCCACCAGCAGGCGCTGCTGCACGCCATGGGCATGTGCAGCTCGAACAGCAGCTTTATCGGCTACCCCATCCTGCTGCTGGCGCTGCCGTCGGCGGCCACCACGTCGCTGGCGCTGAACGTGGTGGTGGAGAACGTGGTGATGCTGCCGCTGTTGCTGATCTTGCTGGAGACCAGCGTGCAGCAGGCCGGGGAGGGCGGCAAGGGCAGCTGGCTGCCGGCGCTGAAGGCCACCTTGTGGCAGCTGGCGCGCAATCCGCTGGTGGTGGCGCTGCTGGCGGGGCTGGCGGTGTCGCTGCTGGAGCTGCCGCTGCCGGCGCCGCTGGGGCGCAGCATCACCATGTTCGCGCAGACCAGCGGGGCGCTGGCGGTGTTCGTCATCGGCGGCACGCTGGTGGGCTTGCCGATGCGCGGCGTGGCGCTGAAGGTGGCGCCCATCGCGCTGGGCAAGCTGGTGATGCATCCGCTGGCGGTAGCGCTGGCGCTGGCCTGCCTGCCGCTGCTGGGCATGGCGCCGCTGGCGCCGGACCTGCGCAACGCCGCCATCCTGATGGCCGCCATGCCGATGATGAGCATCTACCCCATCCTGGCGCTGCCTTACGGCTTTGCCGAGCGCAGCGCCGCCGCCCTGGTGCTGGCCACCGTCGGCTCCTTCGCCACCCTCAGCGCGCTGCTCTGGCTGCTGGCGCGCCTGGCGTAGCAGCAGGCGCGCCGAGGACGCACCGCCGCACGCACCGCAGCAAGCACCGCAGCACGGGCTGCGGTGCCTTGCCGGATTGCTTAGTTGGCGCAGCCCATGGTGCGGATGCGGTCATACGCCGCCTTGGCCTGCACCAGGCCATAGCCGTAGTACACGTCGCGTCCCGCCGCGCCCAGGTCCTGCGCCGACTTGTCCAGCGTGGTGCGGATCTGGTTCGCCGTGCAGCTTGGGAAGTAGCTCCACACCAGCGCCGCCACGGCGGATACGTGCGGCGTGGCCATCGAGGTGCCGTTGAACAGCGCGTAGTTGGTGGCCTTGACGTCTATCGTCGCGCTCTGGCCCAGCTGCCCCAGCAGGGCGGCGCCTTCCACGCCCGACGCCGTGACCGACGGGATGGTGGTGGCTACCCCGCCCAGCGTGCCGCTGAACTCCTCCGGCGCGTTGTTGTAGACCACCGCGCCCACGCCGCCGCTGGCCTGGCAGTTGGCCACTTTCACGCCGAAGGTGATGCTGCCGCGCGCGATCAGGCAGACCTTGCCCGCCATGGCCGGATTCACCTGGTCGCCCAGGCCGAACGAGGCCAACGGCGCGGTGACGGTGCCCGCCGGCGTGCCGTCCATGCCGCCCGGCGCATAGGTGGTGGCGCCCACTTTCAGGTAGGAGTCGCGGCCCTGGCCCATGGGCACGGTGGACAGCACTTGCACGCCCGGCGCGGCGATTTCCACTTTCGGCGTGAATTGCGAGAAGTCGGCAATTTTCTTGTTCTGGTCCAGCGCCGCCACCGACATCACGCTGGGGTAGCCGGCCGGGTAGGACTGGACGTCGTTGCCGTCGTTGCCGGCGGCGGCGATCGACAGCACGCCCTTCTTGGCCAGCGCGTCGAACACGCGTTCCTCGGCGCGGCTGGGCACGTCGCCGCCGAGCGACATGCTGATGATGTTGGCGCCGGCGTCGCCGCACTTGTTGGCGGCTGCGATCAGGGTGGAGGTGTAGGCCCACTCCTCGGGGCCGAACACCTTGATGATGTGCAGCTTGAGCTGGCGGTTGGCGTTCACGCCCACCACGCCGGTGCCGGCGTTGTTGATGGCGGCGATGGTGCCCGCCACATGGGTGCCGTGGTGATTTTCGTCGGTGTACCAGGGGCCGGTGCCGGGGTTGGTCTGGCCGCTCAGGTTGTTGCCGGACAGGTCTTCATGCGCGCGGTCGATGCCCGAATCGATAATGCAGACGGTGCGGTTGCCGGCGTAGGTGTCGGGCAGCTGGTCGGCCTGCACCATGGGGATGCCGTAGGGCACCAATTGGCCGGCCAGGTAGGGCGCGCCGGTGGACGGCGTGCTGGTGGCCAGCAGCTTGCGCCGGCCGTCCTCTTCCACGAACTCGATATGCGGATTGTTGCGCAGGCCGTTCAGCGCCTTGGCCGGCACTTCGGCGGCGGCGGCGTCGATGGCGGCCAGGTCTTCCTTGATGCTGCCTTTGGCGGCGGCAATGGCTGCCTTGCCGTTCGCCTGCGCGCCCTTTTTGAAGGCAACGATGACGCGCACATTGTCCGGCTGCGCGGCTGCGGCCGCGTTGGCGGCGATGCCGCCGCTGATGGCCGCTGCCATCAGGCTCACTGCGAATACTGCGCTTGGCTCGCTATTTTTGGCTAAGAACATATGACCGTCCCATGGCTGAATGATTGATCGAACCGCCCGTGGCTGAGGCGTATGGCAACCGATCTTAGTCATCCGTCAATTGACGGTCAATCATGATTGTCAGCAAGTTCAAGATAAAAACAACAGGTGGTGCCCCGGCGCCCCGGCGGCCCGCCGGGGCTGAGTACCGGGGCGGGGGGGGGGCGGGGCGGACGACCTCAGGCGCGGCGCCGCAGGGACAGCGCCATGGCGGCCAGGCCGGCGCCGAGCAGCAGCAGGCTGGCCGGCTCGGGCACCACCGCCACGCCCGGATCGGACACGGCCATGCCGATGCTGCCGGCGCCGGAGGCTGTCCGCGCCGGCGTCCAGCTGAAGTCGGCCAGGGCCAGGCTGACCGGGTTGTAGGCGCCGAGCGGGGCAAAGCTGTCGTCGAAGGCCGAGACCACGAAGTGCGACACGTAGCTGGTGAGCGGGTCGTAGGCGCCGTCGAAGGTCAGGTCGAAGGACAGCACGCCGCCGAAGACGGCGGTGTGGGACAGGTAGTTGGAGGTGTCGTTGCGGAACTGGAAGCCGCCGGCCACCGCTGTCCAGCCGTAGTTCAGGTCCAGCGCGCCGAAGCCCGTCATATTGGTCACCGCCGCCGTGGCCAGCGGCACGCCGGCGCTGGCGCTGAGCTGCATGTCCAGGTAGCCGCTGGCCGCGCCGAAGCCGGCGGTGTCGATGGCGACGTGGACCGTGCTGGCGCGGGCCGCGCCGCTGCCGGCCGCCAGCGTCAGCGCGATGGCCAGCGCCACGGCCAGCGGCACGGTCAGTTGCCGGATGGCCTTGCGCAACAGGGCGGCAAGGGCGGAAAGGGCAGGGCGGGCAGAGCGGGCTGAGAACGCGCGGGCGCCGTAGTGGATTGGGGTCATGATGGGGTTCCTTAGAAATTGCCTTTGTAGAGCGCGGGCGTGTACGCCACCACGCTGCGGGCCGGATTGGTGAAGGTCAGCGGCACACTGACGGTGGCGCCGGCGTTCAGCGGCCCGGCCAGGGTGACGTAGGGCGCGCCGCCGTCCATGCCGCTGGCGTTGTCCAGCGTGAGGCCGGCGGTCAGGCCGTTCAGCTTGAGCTGCAGTGGGCCGCTGAGCGCCGCGCCGCCGGTGTTGGTGAGCGTGACGCTGCCCACGTATTTGCCGGTGGCGCGGTTCAGGGTGGCGCCCTGCTGCGTCATCTGCACGCTGGCGCTCACGTCCGGCGGGCCGATTTTCAGCGTCAGCGTGCGCGCCGCTTCCGTGTTGCCGGCCTTGTCCACGCTCCAGTAGGTAAGGGTGTAGCTGGCGCCGGCCGCCAGCAGCACCGAGGCGCCGGTCTGCTGCGCGCCGCCGTTCACCTTGTAATAGGTGGCGGCCACGCCGGAACCGGTGTCGGTGGCGCTGAAAGTGACGGTGGTGTCCTGGCTCACCGGCTCGGCGGGGGCGTTGGCGACCGTGGTGGGCGCCGTGGCGTCCGCGCCCTGCACGGTGCCGTGGAAGCGCACTTCGGCCAGGTTGCCGAACCAGGTGCCGCCGTTGTAGACGCGGATGTAGCGGAACGGCGCGCCGCCGCTCACGGGCAGGGTCTGCCAGTCCTGCGTGGTGACCGCCGGCGTGGTCAGCGTGGTCCAGCTGGCGTTGTCGTTCGAGCCCTGGACCACGGTGCCTTTGGCGCGGGCCGCCTGGTCCTGCCGCGCCGCCAGTTCCACGCCGGTCAGCGTGGCCTGGTTGCCGGCCTTGAAGTCGAACGTGATATAGCTGCCGACGCCGGAGTTGTTGCTGCCGGTGCGGTAGTCCGAGCTGGTGCCCAGGTTGCTGTCGAACAGCGAGTTGGTGATGGACAGCGTGGTGGCGGCGGGCCGGTTGACGGTGGAATCGATCAGCGTGGCGATGCCGGTCACGTTCTTGATCGTGTCCGCCTCGTCCACCAGGGTCAGCAGGGTGCCGTCGGTGGTGGCCGTGTTCGGGTAGCCGTCCTTGCCGGTGCTGGTCTTGTAGTTGATGGCGAAGCCCACGGGGCCGGCCGGCGTGCCTTGCGGCAGCACGGCGGTAGCGGTGTAGTTCACGTTATCGGTGGTGGCCACTGTGGCCGGCACGCCCTGGATCGCGGCGCTGACGTTGTTGATGGCTTCCTTGGCCGTGAACGCCACCTTGACGGTGTTGCCCGGCACAATGCGCGTGCGCAGCGCCTGCGCCGAGGAGATGGACGCGGTGGAGATCATGTTCACCGATTCCACCGCGCCGTACAGGCGCACCTCGGCCATATTGCCGTACCAGGCGTTGCCGTTCACCACGCGGATGTAGCGGTAGGGCTGCAGGCTGCTGACCTTCAGCGTCTGCCAGTCGGACGAGCCGCTGGTGGCGGGGGTGAGGGTGTCCCAGGTGCTGTTGTCGTTCGAGCCCTGCACCACGGTGCCGTTGATGCGGCTCGCATACTGGTCCTGGCGGCCGATCACTTCCACGCGGTTCAGCGTGGCCTGGCCGCCGCCCTTGAAGTCGAACTTGAGCCAGCCGCCGTTGCCCGAACCGTTGACGCGGAAGTCCGTGAAGGTGCCCAGGTTGTTGTCCAGCAGCAGATTGGCCTGCGCCAGCACGTCGGCCTGGTTCCTGCCGCTGGAGTCGCTCAGGCTGGTGGTGCTGACCGGGTCGATCAGGCCGGTCTGGTCCGAGATGAACAGCGAACTGTCGTCCGTGGTAAACAGCGTGGGTTCGGCGTCCACGCCGGCCGCCGTCTTGTAGTTGATGACGAACTTCACGGGGCCGGACGGCGCGTTGGCGGCGGCCACCCAGGTGGCGGTCCAGTTCAGGTTGTCCGCCGTGGTGACCGTGGCGGGCTGGCCCTGCACCAGCACGTTGACGCTGTTGATCGCCTCCCGCGACTGGAAGGCCAGCTTCACCGTGTTGCCCGGCACGATGCGCTTTTTCAGGCTTTGCGCGGAGCTGATGGACACGGCACTGATCTTGTTCACCGTTTCGTAGCGCTGGCCGAAGATGCGGAACTCGCCCACTTCCAGGATGGAGTAGGTCGGCTGCACCATCTGCAGCTTGAAGAAGCGGAAGCGCCGGTTCTTCAGGTCGTCCTGCACCGGCAGGGTTTGCATGTCGTCCGAGATCACGGTCAGGCCGGGCGTGAGGCGGGTCCAGTTCTCGCTGTCGTCGGAACCGAACATGGCTACGCCGCCGATGCGCTCGGGGAAGCTGGCGCGCACCTGCATCTGGAAGGTGGAGGCCGAGGCCTTGAAGTCCGGGCCGAAGTCCATGATGTGGGCCAGGTTCGGCGCGTAGGTGCCCGGCGCGGTGGACCAGCTGGTCGGCGTGTTGTCCATCAACAGCGGCACGGCGGTGCCGAAGGTGGAGGCCGTGAACATGCTGCGGTAGTTCATGCTGCCATCCGGCAGCAGCGGGCTCAGTTCCTGCAGGCCCTGCACGGCGCTGTTCAGCGCCGCCAGCTTTTGCTGGAACAGCGCGTCGGTGGCGCTGCCGGCGGCGGCCGCCGTGTCGGCGTAGGCGGCGTTGTAGGCGTCCAGCGTGGAGGCCACGTACAGCGTGCCCGCCTTGAAGGCCGCGTTCACGGCGGCGATGGCCGACTCGCGGTCGGCGGTCACGGTGATCTTCACCACCTTGCTGGTGACGGTGGTGCCGTCCGAGGTGGTGATGATGAAGGAATAGGTACCCGCCTGCGCCGGCAGCCACGAGAACGCGCCGGTGGCCGTGTCGAAGGTGGCGCCGGCTGGCAGGTTGTCGGCCTGGTAGGTCAGCACGTCGCCCGCGCCGGCGTCGGTGGCGGCGAAGCTGTGGTTGATGGCGGCGCTGGAACTGGCGTAGGTGACCAGGCTCAGGTCCGCGTCGCCATCGGTGAACACGGGAGCGGTGAAGGTGCCGCCCTGGACGTTGATGTGGTCGATGTCCACGCGGGTGCCGGTGCCCTTGATGGTCAGGTACTGCACGTCGCTCAGGCCGTGGTAGGCGTCCAGCGTGTAGTTGATGTAGCGCCACTGGCCCTTGGTGTCCGGCAGCGCCACGGTTTCGTCGAAGGTCTCCAGCGAGGCCACGCCGTTGGTGCGGATCTTGAAGGCGATGTTTTTCGAGCCGTGGCCGTAGCCCACCACGGCCAGTTTCGCGCCCTCGGCCGTGGTGTTGACCTGCAGGTAGGATGCGGTTTCGTCCTGCATCGGCGTCACGTCGCCTTCCAGCACCGTGAAGCGGTCTTCCACTTCGCGGTAAGGGTCGGTGATGGGCTTGATCAGCAGCTGGCTGCCTTCGGCGTCGGCCGCCGCAGTGGGAATGAACAGCCAGTAGTCGCCGCCGCCGTCCACGCCGTCCCAGTTGTAGCTGGTGCGCAGCGCGAACATGTGGCTGAGGTAGGGCGCGCGCTGGGCGACGTCCACGCCTTTGACGTACTTGTAATAGTAGTAGGGTTCCCACAGGCTGGAGAACATGCGGCCCCGGTAGCCGCCCGCGATTTCGCGGTACACCACGGTGGGCACGCCGTTGGCGTCGGTGTGCGAGGCGGTGGGCACCCAGGGCGTGTCGTAGCCGGTCATGTAGCGGCCGAAGAAGTCGGCCGCGTCCAGGATGCGGTCGTTCAGGAATTCGTACGGGCCGACCGCGTCCGCCGCGGTGGAGGCGGTGCCGGTGGCCGGATCGACCTTGGTGTCCTGCGCGTTGAGCAGGCGCGCCAGGATGCCGGCGTTGGTGATGTCGCCGCCGCCGTGGGCCTGGTCGCGGCCCATTTCCACGTGCTGCACCACCGGGGTCACGGCTTCGCCGGTCAGGTCGTTCTTCTCCACCAGGCGGAACAGCGCCTTGATGGCGCCGTTCTGGCCCTGGTCCTCGGCGGTGCGGTTCACGGTGAACCACTCCACGCCCTCGTTGTAGCGCGGCCGGTTGCCGGTGAAGATGTAGCCCGACATGGCGCCCAGCAGCGGATACAGGTGCTGGTTCATGAAGCGGTAGTTGGTATGCTGGAAGGTCTCGATGACCGGGTTGATCAGGTTGGTGGAGAAGCTGGCCGTGTCCTGCGCGGTCCATTCCAGCGCCGGCGTCTGGCAGCTGGTGTAGCGCATGATTTCGGCGGCGGCCACCATGCGGCTGAGCGGTATGCCGGTGTGGATGTGGGAGTCCACGAAGTAGACGTATTGCGCCGGGTCCATCTGCGCCCAGATGCGCAGGATGCGCATGGCGTTGGCGCGGTAGGTTTCGTCGCCGGTGATGTAGTAGAGCAGGGCCTGGGTGTAGGCCTTCAGGCCGTCCGCAATGAATTTCGAGTTGAAGCCCTGGCTGCTGAAAGCCAGGCTGCCGGGCTTGGTGGGGTCGCTGCCCTGGTTGCTGGAGACGACGGTTTTCGACGCGGCGGATGACAGCAGCATGGCGTTGAAGTGCGTGTTCCACGGTTCCTTCTGCGCCAGCACCTGCGCGCGCACGTTCTCCAGCATGTCCTTCGTCAGGCCCACGCCGGGGTGCTTGAAGCCGCTGGCGTCGATGGTTTCGTTGATGGTGGGCTGGTAGGCGGTGGCCAGGGTTTCGATGGTGTCGGCGCCGTAGGCGCCCTGCGGCAGCAGCGTGCCGATCAGGCCCAGCGAAAACAGCATGGCGGCGATGCGGGCGGGCGTGGGCGCGCCCCGGGATTGAACTCTGTTCATTGTTTGCTTCCCTGTCTCGTTATAAGTTGTTGTGGGTGAAACGAATCCGCGACCGAGCTGCCGGCGTCTGCCGGTGGCTACCTGAAAGTTATCGATAACAAATGTCGCCGATAAAAAAGACGCAGTTTCTACGTCAGGCGGCCGGTCTCATGCGGATTGAGGCCAATTCTATCCAATTGTTGCAGGCCTGACGTATGCCTTTTTTGTCGGCCTGCAACGGTTCAGTAGCGGTTATCGATAACTCGGCGCGCTCACGCGGTCATCAGCGCAGCCACCGCCGAGGCGCTGAGCGCGCCCCGGTAGATACGGAAATCGTCGATTTTTCCGTTGAAGTACGGGTCCGGATATTGCGAGCGGCCGATCCAGTTCCGGGTGGTGGCGCCCAGGCGGAACGGGGCCAGGAACATGTCGGCGTTGCTGCCCGAGACGGCGCCGTTCACGTACAGCGTGGCGTTCCTGCCCGACAGCGTGACGGCCACGTGCACCCATTGCGCCGTAGGCAGCGCGGCAGCCCCTTCGATGGTGCGCTCGCCGTTGCCGCCGTTGACCGTCATGGCGAAGCGCAGCTTGCCGCTGTTGGCGCGCGCCGTCAGCATCATGTACCCGCCCACGCCGGAACCGAAGTCGAAGATGCGCTCCCAGTTGCGCGCCGCGTTCCAGTAGACCCAGGCGGCGATGGTGAAGTCGCCCACGTCCGCCATCAGGCTGGCCGGCAGGCTGACGTAGCCGCTGCTGCCGTCGAGGGCCACCGCGTTGGCCTTCTTGCCCGCCACCCAGCTGGCGCCCCCGGCCAGCGTGCCCGGATGCCCGTTGCCGCTGGCGTCGGCGGCGCTGGCGCCGCTGCCGGCGTCGAAGGGCAGGTAGGTGTGCAGCGGCGTGCCGGTGATGGCGCGCGCCTCGTTCGACGGCGCGGTGGTGCCGGCCGGCGTGCTGGCGGTGACGACGTAGTAATAGTTGCCGGCGGCCAGGCCGCTGTCGGTGTAGCTGAGCAGGTCGGTGATGTTGCTGGCCACCGTGGTATAGGGGCCGCCGGCCACGGTGGCGCGGCGGACGGTGTAGCCGGTGGCGTAGGCGCTGCCCCACCAGGACAGCACCACCGCGCCGCCGCTGACGTAGGCGGTGAGGCCGCTGGGCGCGGCGCCGCTGGCGATGGCGTCCAGGCCGCAGGTCAGGGTGCCGTAGCCCAGCTGGTCGTAGCCGCCGCTATTGGGGCTGTAGTTGCCGCCGCCGCCTTCCGGCTGCACCAGCAGCGCGAACTGTCTGGAGTAGGGCGCGGCCAGGCCCTTGCGGTTCACGTAGTGGTTGTAGACCAGCGCCCAGCAGGGCCGCGGATTGCCGATGCCGGTGGCGGAGAACGCGGTCTGGTTCACATTGTCCACGTTGTCGTAGGTGACGTAGGGCACGCTGTAGTAGCTGGTGCCGGACTCGATCAGGTTGCCCTTGGCGACGTACTCGGCGCCAGCCAGGAAGCGGTTGTTGTCGTAGCCGTACAGGTCCACGCCCTGGTTCCAGGCCATTTCGCAGATGGCGCCCATCAGCGCGATGCCGAGCGTGTTGTGGCCCTGGTCGCGTCCCGTTTCCTGCCACTGGCCCAGGTAGCCGGGGTGCATGTAGTACACCGCCTGGCCGATGGCGCCGTTGCCGGCGCCGTTCTTGAAGTAGGCGACGGCTTCGTCGAACAGGGCCTGGTCGTCGCACAGCACGCCGGTGGCCATGATGGAGGCCATGTTGCACAGGTCCCAGTTGGCCCAGTAGTGCGTGACTTCGGTGTTGTTGTGGCGCACCAGGAAGTCGTGGTTGATCGGATAGAAGATGTTGCGCATCATGTTCTGGAAGGCGGCGAAGTCGGTTGCCGCCCAGCCGCTGTAAGTGCGCATGATTTCGCCGGCGTTGGCGAACTCGTAGCCGTAGATGCCGGCGGCGAGCTGGGCATCCGTGGTGCCGCTGATGCCGGTGAGCGTGGAGGACCAGGCGTTCATGATCTGCACCGCCTTGTCGGCGTAGGCGCTGTCCCCCGAGATTTTCCAGCGCAGCGCGCAGGCGTAGGCGGCGGCAACGTCGTTGAACAGCCTGACGTAGTTCTCGGGATGCACGCCGTCGTAGCCGCGGTAGACAATCGCTTGCGGCTGCGGCACGTAGCCGAGCTGGGCGTGGGAATTGGCGATCAGCTTGTCCCAGCTGCCTTTCCAGGGCTGGGTGTTGTATTTCAGCACCATGCGGTCGAAGTCGGCCTGGGTGTGCAGCAGGCCGGGATGGACGAAACCGCCGCCGCCGGCCAGCAGGCGGGGCGAGGCGGATTGCGGCTGCGTATCGAAGGCCGAGCCGCCGCAGCCGGCCAGCGCCAGGGCACCCAGGCTGTAGAGGAAGGTGCGGCGCGAGAGGTCGGCGTGGCCGTGCTGCGTTGCTGCGGATTCCAGTTTCGTCATCTATTGTCTCCTAAGGATTTGTTATCGATAACAATTTGTGGCGCGCGTTCATGCGCCGGATCATTCTAGGTAGCCGATTGTGGAATCACGTATAGCTTTTCGTTAAAAATGCATATCGATTTGGGATAGCTGCTGGAAATTTTCTGTGCTACCATCGTTCCTGTTATCGATAACTTGAGTGCGCGGTAGCAAGCATAAATAGAGCAGGAACGAGGGACTGACCAAGTCAAAACACGCGCTGTAAAGCGTGAAATTAGAATAATTGGAGACAGAAATGAAGAAGCAAGGGACGAATGCATTGCAACACTCGCTGCCGATTTCCGCATTGGCGCTGGCGGTGGCACAGGGACTGTTCGTGGCGCCGTGCGCGCTGGCCCAGGATAGCACCGTGGTGGTGACCGGCATCCGCGCCAGCGCCCGTTCCTCGGTGGCCATCAAGCGCGACACGATGGAAGTGGTGGATTCCATCACCGCCGAAGACATCGGCAAGCTGCCCGACCTGAACGTGGCTGAAACGCTGACCCGCATCCCCGGCGTGCAGGGCTACCGCTACGGCGGCGAGGGCGCCTCGCCGGTGGGCGCCGGTTCCGGCCTGACCATCCGCGGCCTGAGCAACCAGACCGCGTCGCAGATCAACGGCCGCGCGTTCAACACCGCCGGCGGACGCGAGTTCAATATCGAAAGCGCGATTCCGGGCATGATCGCCGGCGTGGACGTGTACAAGAACCCGTCGGCCGAACACATCGAAGGCGGCATCGGCGGCCTGGTGAACATCCGCAACCGCAACCCGAGCGATTTCAAGGGACCGACCTTCGCCGCCTCGATCAACCTGCGCAACAACGACCTGGCCAAGAAGACCGATCCCGAAATCTTCGTCATGGGCGCCAACCGCTTCGACCTGGGCGGCGGTAGCCGCATCGGCGTGATGGGCGCGGCGGTGTACCAGAAGAGCACCGGCCGTTCCGACAACAACCCGGCCAACCGTGGCGGCAGCCTGAAACGCGCGGTGCGCGCCGACAGTGCCGAATACGCCACCCGCGCCGCGGCCAACACCGCCAACAGCCCCTTCCTGCCGATGTCCGCCTATGTGGGCCGCAACGACATCAGCTTCCTGGACAATGTCGGCACCACCGGCGCCAACCAGCCCAACCTGGCCGGACTGACCGCCGAGCAGGCCAGCAATGTCATGTCCGGCACGGGCCTGACCAGCAACGTGTTCCAGGAAACCATCATGCGCGAGCGCAAGGGCCTTAACCTGGCGGCGGACTACCGCGTCAGCAACACCCTGCGCTTCTACGGCGAAGCCAACTACCTGTACTACCTGTACCACCAGAACTACCGCGGCCTGAATTCGGTGGACGGCGGCAACGTGCAGAACCTGCAGACCACGCCGTTCAACTACACCGAGTCGCTGGCCAACCGCAACATCAACGGCGGCAGCGACGATGTGCTGGTCAACAAGCGCGTGCTGGGCGGCAGCTTCCTGAATTCGGCCGTCACCAGCCTGGGCGGCGACGAGCACACGCCTTACACCACCTGGGTCGGCGCGGCCGGCGTGGAGTGGAGCCCGACTGCGGACCTGTCGCTGAAGGCCGACTTCTCCTACATCAAATCCGACAAGACCCAGGACAACCGCTCCGTGATGATGGACTCGGCGCCCGGCAAGCTGTGGTCCACCAACCGCCTCGCCGACGGCGCGCCGCACCAGCTCACCTTCACCGGTCCGGACCTGGGCGACCCGGCCAACTTCGTGTTCCGTTCCTATGACAACGGCACCAACCAGCGCTGGGACGACAGCGGCCACGCCACCGCCCTGAGCGGCGCGTACAGCCTGGACGCCGGTCCGTTCAACAAGCTCAAGTTCGGCACCCGCTACGCCCACATGGAGAGCCTGTACAAGAACTACCGCTTCGCCGGCAAGCCGCTGACCACCGACGGCCTGCCGCTGACGGCCAACCGCTCGAACGCGATCTACGCTTCGTCCATGCCCGGCGTGATCCAGCAGGCGCCCACCAACTTCATGGACGGCGCGGCCGGCTACGCCGGCGGCTTCGCGGTGTATTCGCCGGATGCGCTGCTGGGCAACGGCGTGCAGACCGCCTTCCCGAAAGCGGGCATCGCGCCGGACGGCGCCTATCCTGAAATCGCCGGCGACCGCCGCTTCATCGAAGAGAACACGCTGGCCGGCTACCTGGTGGGCGAATTCTCGGCCATGGACGACCGCCTCAAGGGTAACGTCGGCGTGCGCGTGGTGCGCACCTCCGGCACCGCCGTGGCGCGCGCTCCCGGCCTGAACGGCTCCCTGGTGGACGTGGTCGGCAAGAGCAACTACACCAACGCGCTGCCGTCGTTCAACGCTTCCTACGACATCACCAAGGAGCAGCTGGTGCGCTTTGCCTACGGCCGCGGCATGACCCGCGCCGGCCTGGGCGACCTGAATCCGTCCATCAGCGGCGTGAACACCTCCAACGGCACCGCCAGCGTCGGCAATCCGGACCTGCGTCCGCTGGTGGCGGACAGCTACGACATCTCGCTGGAACACTACTTCAGCAAGACCAACTACGCGTCGCTCGCCGTGTTCGACAAGGAGATCGATGGCTTCTTCAATTCGCTGATCTCGTGCCAGACGCTGGACCCTGCGGTGGCCGGTCCCTACACCGGTCCCGCCAACGGCTGCACCGGCGGCCAGTACTCGGTGAGCAAGCGCGTCAACGCCGAGAAGGGCTACGCCCGCGGCGTGGAAGTGGCAGGCCAGTTCTTCTTCGACGGTGCGGAAGGCATCCTGAAGAACTTCGGCGTGGCCGGCTCGTACACCTACGTGAAGACTTCCAATCCGATCAACTTCGGCACCGCCGCCGCGCCGAACGTGGTGAGCATGCCGCAGCCGTTCCAGTCCAAGCACAACTACAGCATCTCCGGCATGTACGAGGACAAGAAGCTGTCGGGCCGCCTGGTCTACACGTGGCGTTCGATGTCGCTGTTTAACGACGTGGCGGTCAACCCGATCGACAGCCGCTCGATCGACGCCTACGGCATCCTGGACGGTTCGATCAACTACGAGATCGCCGACAACCTGACGCTGTCGTTCAACGCCAACAACATCACCAACAAGGCGCTGCACCGCTACATCGGCGAGCCGGACCACAAAACCGGCATCGAGCTGCAGCACTACGGCAATGGCCGCACCTACAGCCTGGCCCTGCGTTACAAGTTCGGTCAGTGATATCCTGACTTGCTGAGCGCGCGAATGGATGGACGGCTGCGGCCCTCCATCCATTCTTTACTTGAACTATTTGAATAAGAATCCATGTCCAAGAAACTAAGCCCGATCTCCCTCGCCGTCATGATGCTGTCTTCCTCCCTGGCGCCGCTGGCTGCGGCGCAGGCTCCGGCTCCAGGCCCGGCCCAAGCGGCGGCCGAATGGGAACAGCCCGAAGTCTTCGCGGTGAACCGCGAGCCGATGAAGACCACCTTCTTCAACTTCGAAACGCGCGAGCAGGCGATACGGGGGGACATGGCGGCATCGAAGTACTACCGCTCGCTGGACGGCGCCTGGGCCTTTGCCTATTCGCCCAACCCGGACGTGCGCCCGGTGCGCTTCTACGAGCCGGGCTTCGACGTCAGCGCCTGGAAGTCCATCCAGGTGCCGGGCATGATGCAGGCGCAGGGCTACGGCCTGCCGGTGTTTACCAACATCCAGTATCCGTTCCCGATGAACGAGCCGTTCATCCCGCACGGCATGAACGAGGTGGGTTCCTACCGGCGCGACTTCGAGGTGCCGGCCGACTGGAACGGGCGCGACGTGTTCCTGCACATCGGCGCGGCCGGCGCGGCCTACTATGTGTGGGTGAACGGCCAGAAGGTGGGCTATTCGGAGGACTCCAAGCTGCCGGCCGAGTTTGAGCTGAGCCGCTACGTCAAGCCGGGCAGGAACACCATCGCCATCGAGGTGTACCGCTGGGCCGACGGCTCCTACCTGGAAGACCAGGACTTCTGGCGCGTGTCCGGCATCGAGCGCAGCGTCTACGTCTACGCCGAGCCGAAGTCGCGCCTGCGCGACTTCACCGTGACGGCCTTGCTCGACAAGCAGCGCTACGCCGACGGCGAATTCTCGTTGCAGGCCGACATGGCCGGCCTGCCGGCCAAAGGCGAAATCGCCGTCACCGTGTACGATGGCGAGCGCGCCGTGCTGACCGGGAAGGGCGCCATTGCCGACGGCCGCGCGGCGCCGGTCAAGGGCGTGATCCGCAACGTGAAAGCTTGGTCGGCGGAGACGCCGAACCTGTACCGCATGGTGGTGGAGTACCGTGGCGCGGACGGCGCGCTGGTCTCGGCTGCTTCGCGCAAGATTGGCTTCCGCACCGTGGAGATCAAGGACGGCGAAGTGCAGGTGAACGGCAAGCGCGTGATGATCAAGGGCGTGAACCGCCACGAGCATGATCCGGTCACTTACCGCGTCATGTCGATGGAGTCCATGCGCAAGGACATGGAGCTGATGAAGCAGGCCAACGTGAACGCCGTGCGCACCTCGCACTATCCGAACGATCCGCGCTGGTATGACCTGGCCGACGAATACGGCATGTACGTGTTCGACGAAGCCAACATTGAAACCCACGGCTACATGGAGGCGGGCGACAAGGCCGGCCCCGGCAAGCGCGAAACCATCCAGCTGGGCTATAAGCCGCACTGGAAGGCGGCCCACCTGGACCGCGTGTCGCGCATGGTGCAGCGCGACCGCAACCATCCGTCCGTCATCTTCTGGTCGCTGGGGAACGAGGCCGGCACCGGCCCCAATTTCGAGAACGCCGCGCAGTGGATACGCCGGAACGATCCGACCCGCCTGGTGAGCTACCTGGGCCACGGCACGCTGGGAGAGGAGCACGCGCCCAACGATTATGTCGACATCTACGCGCCCATGTACGACGACATCGAGAAGATGGCCGACTATGCGCAGGACCCGCGCTACAAGCAGCCGATGATACAGTGCGAGTACGCGCACGCCATGGGCAACTCGCTGGGCAACCTGGAGGACTACTGGCAGGTGATCCGCGCGCACAAGAAGCTGCAGGGCGGCTTCGTGTGGGACTGGGTGGACCAGAGCGTCTACGCGAAAGACGAGAAGGGCCGCAGCTACTGGGCTTCCGGCTTCGACGTCAATCCCGGCCACGGCGACAACAGCGTGGTGGGCGACGGCGTGGTGCGCTCGGACCGCACGCCGGACCCGGAATACTACGAACTGCAGAAGGTCTATTCGCCGGTGGTGTTCGAGGGCGATCCCCAGTCCGGCAAGATCACGGTGGTGAACCGCTACGACTTCAAGGACCTGTCGGAGCTGGAATTCGTCTGGACCATCGCCAACGACGGCGTGCCGGTGGCGCAGGGCGCGCTGGACGGCGTGCGCGTGGCGGCCGGCGGCAGGCAGACCTTGCCGATCAAGCTGCCCATGCTGAAGCGCGCGGCCGGCGTCGAGTCGGTGCTGACGGTACAGGCGCGCTACAAGGGCGCCTCCACGCCCGGCGTGGCGGCGCACAGCGTGGCCGGCTGGTCGCAGTTCGTGCTGGCGCCCGCCGCCAGGGCTGCCGCTGCCGGTGCTGCCGGTGCTTCGGCCAAGCCGGTGCGCAGCGGCGACACCATCACCATCTCGGCGGGCGGCGCCGAACTGAAGATCGACGCGCTGACCGGCAAGGTGAACTACAGCGCGGCGGGCCAGCCGCTGCTCAGCGGCGGCACGCCGAATTTCTGGCGCGGCCTGAACGACAACGACGAAGGCACCGGCGTCGAGAAGACCCACGCGGTGTGGAAGAAGTTCACCGAGCAGCGCAACGTGCGCGCCGTGACGGTGGGCGCCGCCAGCGTGAAGGTGCTGTACAGCTTCGGCGCCGGCGCGGCGCACTGGGAAACCGAGTACGCGCTGTCGGCCGGCGGCGCCCTGCGCGTGAAGGCGGCCTTCACGCCGCTGCGCGACGACCTGCCGGACCCGCTGCGCCTGGGCCTGCGCTTTGACCAGCCGGCGCGGCTGGCGCAGGTGAAGTGGTATGGCCGCGGCCCGCAGGAGTCCTACGCGGACCGCTACACCGGCTATCCCCTGGGCCTGTACGAAGGCAAGCTGGCGGACCAGTACCATGGCTACATCCGTCCGCAGGAAAGCGGCAACAAGACCGGCGTGCGCTGGCTGGCGCTGCTGGACGGGCAGGGCAAGGGCCTGAAAGTGGAGGGCGCGCAGCCGCTGTCCATCAATGCGCTGGCCTTCCCGTACGAGGACTTGTACCTGCGCCCGCGCGGCGCGTGGAAGAGCTCCGAGATCGCGCCGCACGGCGACGGCTCGCTGCTGGTGGACCTGGCGCAGATCGGCGTGGGCGGCGACACGGGCTGGAGCCTGGACGGCCGCGCGCACCAGAAGTACCGCATCAAACTGGAGCCGGCCAGCTACAGTTTCACGGTCACGCCGGGCAGCTACAAATGACGGCGGACGGCTATAATGGTAGCTTTCCTACCAAGATCGGCAACAAGGGACAATGGCACCTGTAGCGAAACCAGCGAAACCAGCGAAACCAGCCAAGCGAGTTGAACGCGGCAACAGCGGCGCCACCATCTACGATGTGGCCCGCGTTGCCGGCGTGTCCGCCATGACGGTGTCCCGCGTCATGAACGGCAACACCCACGTCTCGGATATCACGCGGGAAAAGGTGACGGCGGCCATCGAGTCGCTGAACTACCAGGTCAACACGGCCGCCCGCGCCGCGCGCATCGGCACGCTGGGCGTGGGGCTGTTGTACAGCAATCCCAGCTCGGCCTATATGAGCGCCTTCCTGGTCGGCGCCATGGACCAGTGCAGCCAGAGCGGCGGCCAGCTGATCCTGGAGCGCTGCGAAGACCTGCGCAGCCAGCGCAGCGCCATCGCCAAGCTGATCGCCAGCGGGGCGGACGGCATCCTGGTGCCGCCGCCGCTGTGCGACTCCCGTTCCGCCCTCAAGCAGCTCGACGAGATCGGCATGCCGACCGTGGCCATTGCAACCGGCCGCCCGGTGGCCGGCGTGTCGGCCGTGCGCATCGACGACTATGAGGGCGCTTACGCCATGATGCGGCACCTGCTGTCGCTGGGGCACAAGGACATCGCCTTCATCCAGGGCGACCCGAAGCACACGCCGGCCCAGCTGCGCTACAAGGCCTACCAGGACGCGATGGCCGAAGCGGGCCTGCCGGTACGCCCGGAGCGCGTGGCGCCCGGCCTGTTTTACCTACCGTTCCGGCCTGGACGCGGCGCGCCAGCTGCTGGCCCAGCCCACGCGCCCGACCGCCATCTTCGCCAGCAACGACGATATGGCCGCCGGCGCCATGGCCGTGGCGCACGGCATGCACCTGCTGGTGCCCGAGCAGCTCACCATCTGCGGTTTCGACGATACGCCGGTGGCCACCACGGTGTGGCCGGAACTGACCACCATCCACCAGCCCATCGGCGACATGGCGCGCGCCGCCGTGGACCTGCTGGTGGAGCAGATCCGCCGCCGCCGCGCGGGCGAACCGGCGCTGGTGCAGCACAAGCTGCTGCCGTTTACGCTGGTCACGCGCGAATCCGCCGCTGCCGTCGGCGACTAATCTTTTTTTTCTTGACATCCTCATGCCACCCTTCTAGACTCTGTTGTTATCGATAACACGATCATACGGAGACAGGATGCCGATACCGATTCGCCGCGCCGCATGGTTCATGGGCGCCATTGCCGGCGTGCTCGCGGGGCCTGGCGCAACCGCTGCCGCTGCTGCTGCCGCTGCTGCTTCACCACCCATCGACCTGCTGCGTTTCGGCGATGCGGGCTCGGAACAGGCGCACGGCCTGCGGGCGGTAAAGAGCAGCGTGAAGGCCGGGGCGATGGGGCAGAGCGCGCGCGTCTTCCTGCCGCTGGCCAGGGACGACTGGCGCGGCGGCGAGGCCTGGTTCAAGCTGCGCGTGGAAGGCACGGGCCAGAACTACCTGAGCGTACGCATGTGGGGCGAAGACGTGAACGCCAACCAAGCCACGCTGTACTGCGACGGCAAGCAGCTGGGCTACCGCCAGCTCAGCGACGTCGACATCCTCGACCAGGGCGGCAAGTACCCGGCGGCGCCGGGCCGCTTCCACTACCTTACCCATCCATTGCCGCTGGCGCTGACTAAGGGCAAGGACGAGATATCCTGCCGGCTGCGCGCGACCGGGCCGATCTGGCGCTACGGCAGCGATTTCGCCCGCTTCCAGAAGCCGATGAGCGAGCCTTCGCGCCCCTTCTATGCGCTGATCGTGCACCGCGAAGCCATGGTGCCCGAAGACGCCGTTGAAGGCCGCGCACCCGCTGCGCGCACCGCGGCGCTACCGCCCGAGGGCGGCGCGGGGGAAGCCGTGCTGGCCACGGTGCGCCAGCGCGTGGACGCGCAGGTGCGGCAGCTGTGGAGCCGTAAGCAGCCCCCCAGCCAGCTCGAAATCGCCTTTCTGGCCAAGACCTACAACACGCCGTGGAGCGAGGGTTATCGCCAGCGCAGGAGCCTGGACGCCATCGTAGCCGGATTGGATGCCTTGTGGGCGAGTTACCAGCAGAACCCGCGCATCGCCTACTACGACAAGGCCACCCCGAACGAAGGCTGGTTCGGCTTCGGCCTGGTGGGCGAAGCGCTGCAAGCGACGGCCGCGCAGCTGCAAGCCGAGCTGGATGGCGAAGTGCGCGCCGCCGCCGGGGGCACCGTTACGCGCCGCCATGCGCTGGAAACCATGTTCGCAGACAGCCTGGCTTGGAACAAGCGCAACCGCCGCCTGTACACCAACCAGTCCATGATCAAGGATTTGTTCGGCATCTGGTACAACAACGAAGGGCTGGCCGCCATCGGCAGCGCCAAGGCGCAGCCGCGCGCCAGCCTGCTGCCGCTGTTTTACCAGTCCATGGGCCTGGAGCCCTGGGCCGGCAGCCTGAACGAGAAGGGCGAGTTCACCTATGCGGTGGCCGAGGCGGACGCCAAGTTCTCGGTGCCGCGCAATTATTTCGAGACCACCGGCAAAGGGCTGACCAAGGAGCTGGGCTATGTGGGCGGCTACGGTGAGGTGCTGGACTGGGCCGCGAAAATCTACGAGGCGACGCGCCCCGCGCCGGGCCAGCCTGGCGACGCCCGCATCCGCGCCCAACTGGTGGCTATCGCCCGCGCGCGCAGCTGGTTCCGCTATCCGCACTGGGACGTGGCGGGACAGCGCGCCATGCGCCTGGAAGCGGCGATCGGCTGGCGTGATGTCTATGCCCCGAGCGATGTGATGTACGCGCAGAAGCCTTCATGGGACGCCTCGCCGCTGCAAGTGGCCGTAACCACCGGCGACCCTTACCTGGTGGGCTATGCGCAGCAGATGCTGGACGAGCGCCAGTTCTTTCCCAGCGTAGCGCATATGCTGGAGACGAACACGCTGCGCGCGACGCTGGGCATGGTGGATGTGATTGCAGAATACGAGGCGATGCAGGCCTTGCCGCGCCAGCCGCACCGCCTGCCGATGAGCGAAGGGCAGCCGGACTTCGTGTTCGCGGACGAGGAAAACGGCGTGCTGGCGCTGAAGCATGGCAAGGAAGTGCTGTACGCCTCGCTGTACTGGCGCGCCAATTACGGCATTTCCGGCCTGGCGCGCGTGCATTACGTGACGCCGGTCACGGACCGCGTTGCCACGGTGGCGCTGGACCGGCAGGAGTACCAGCCCAGCGGCCTGTATTTCACCCGTCCGGATAACCCGCACATCAACGGTACGCGCTTTTCGATCCGTTCTCCGGACGACGGCAGCGTGTGGACCGCAGGCGAACGCCAGCCGGTGGCCAGGCTGCCGTCCGGTTCGGTCTATATGCCGGGCGAAGACAATGCCTACGCGGGCAGGGCGGACTATTACCAGCTGCGCTACGGCCCCTACCTGATCGCCATGAACAGCAGCAGCGACCAGACCTTCGAACTGCCGTTGCCTGCGCGCGCCCGGCCCGTGAAGGAGCTGGCAAGCGGCGCCGCCGTGCCGGCTGGTGCAAGCGCCTGGCGCGTGAGCCCGCGCAGCACTGCCGTATTTTATTTTGGGGATGACTGACCCATTTTTTTTGATCGAAATTGTTATCGATAACTTGACCTATAAAGGAGACGGAACATGAAACATTTGAAGAAGACCGCCATCGCGGCCGGGGTGGGCTTGCTGGCATTCGGTTGCGCCGCATATGCGCAGGAAGCGCCGGCGAACACGTCCGGCACCGTGAAGAAAGCCTCCAGGGCCGATGCGGAAGACGCCGCCAAGGCCGCCGTGGTGGTTGTCACCGGCGTGCTGCGCGACACCTCGGCCGAGAAGGCCGCGATCTCGGTATCGACCGTGGACGAGGAGCGCATGCGCGCCGTGGCGCCGGTCAGCCCGGCCGACTTGCTGACGGAAATTCCCGGCGTGGTTGTTACCTCGGACGCCGGCGAATCGCGCAACACGGTATCGACGCGCGGCATCTCCAACGGCACCAGCGCCGGCACGGTGGGCTATTACTGGAACGCGCTGATGGAGGACGGCCTGCCGGTCATCGGCGGGCTGTTTTCCAACTTCTCGCCCGATATGTTCCTGCGCGTGGACGCCACCACCAAGAGCGTGCAGGCCGTGCGCGGCGGCTCGGCCGCCGTTACCGGCCCTAACGCGCCGGCGGGCCTGTTCAACTACCTGTCCAAGAACGGCCTCACCGATCCGGGCGGCTTGATCGGCGTGCGTCTGGGCGTGGAGAACACCGACCATCCGGGCAATCTGTACCAGAAATACGACTTCTACTTCGGCAGCCGGAACGAGGACCGGACTCTGGGCTGGTCGATCGGCGGCGACTACCGCCGCAGCTACGGCTACCGCGACATTCCCGATCCGCCGAACCGCGGCGGCCAGCTGAAGGGCAATATCAGCAAGCGTTACAACAGCGGCTGGGGCAGCGGCACGGTGACGGTGTCGGCCAAGCTGCTGGACGACCACGTGGGCTTCCTCGACATCGTGCGTCCCATGGCGCACGGCTGGGACCCCGTGCAGTTCGACACGCCGTTCGGCCGCAGCGCCAATTTCCTGCCGAGCGGCGACCTGGCCCATGCCATCCGGTCCGGCGTGGATGGCCGCACCGACTGGTGGGACCCGCAGGAGTACGCGCACAGCAAGACGCACGCCCTCGGCCTGAAGCTGGACCATGATTTCGGCAACGGCTGGAAAATCGCCAACAACATGCGCTACCAGAGCAACCAGATCCACCACTCGGAAGCCGAAGGCATCGGCTACCAGTCGGCCACGAACGGCGCCAACTACACCGGCATCGGCACCGCGCTGGCCGGCTTGAGCACCACGCCGGGCTATTTCACCATCAAGGACCGCCTGACCGGCCAGGTGGTGGTGCGCGTGAACCAGCGCACGGCCGCCAGCGCGGCCACGGGCGCAGCCTGTTCCGGCACCTGCATCCAGAGCACCACGCCGAACTTGCTGCCCAATAGCTCGATCCAGGCCAATTCGCCCATCGGTTCGAACAACCTGATGGTGACCGTGAGCGCCTTGAACAACAAGATCCGCAGCGACGACATGCTGAACCTGTTCACCGCCAACAAGACGCTGGACTTCGGGGACAACGGCAAGCTGACCGTCACCGGCGGCGCCTACCTGGCCTGGATACACTTCACGCGCGACTCGCTGAACGGCGGCCAGGGCCTGATGGGATTGCAGAACAACCCCACCACCTACGACGTCAGCTTCACCACGCAGGCCGCCAGCCCGGTGACTTACCAGCTCACCAACCCGAACGGCTTCGGCTCCATCGGCAGCACGGCCGGCAGCAGCGTGGGCACGGTGATGGAGAACGTGCACACCCGCGAGGTGTCGCCGCTGCTGGGCCTGACCTATGAAAAGGACAAGCTGCTGCTGGACTTCGGCGCGCGCTTCACCAGCTACAGCTTCAGCGGCACCAACAACCGCTATGTCACCAATCCGGGCGCGGCCAGCCGCAGCTTCGGCGGCTTCGACGGCAATCCGCTGACCATCTACGACAACCTGTACGCCGTGTCGTCGTCCACGTCGGCCATCAATTTCGACAAGCGCATCCACTATGTGCAGTACACCGGTGCGGTGAACTACATCCTCGGCCCGCGCAGCGGCATCCACGCGCGCTACACCTACGGGCAGAAGAACGGCGACGGCTTCTGGAACGCCTACGACGAGCAGTGGAAGGTGGCGGCGCTGAACCCGGACATCCGGCCCATCGTGAAGCAGGCCGAAATCGGCTACCGCTATGCCACCAGGGGCTTCAGCATCGAGGCGACGCCGTACTATGTGGACCTGGACAAAGTGGGCGTGACCAGCTACGGCCGCCTGGCCGACGGCGTGACGCAGTATGTGCGTCCCCCGATCTACAGCCACTTCAATTCTTACGGCATTGAGCTGGACAACAAGCTGCGCCTGCTGAGCTGGCTGGGCCTGCGCAACGTGCTGACGCTGAACAAGAGCAAGGCACTGAGCGCGGCCTCGTGGGCCAGCGGCTGCGGCGGCACGCTGCAGGCTTGCCCGGCCGGCGTGGACCCGCGTCCGGACGTGGCGGTGTACACCTCCGGCCCGCAGGAACGGTCCAACCACGTGACGTACAACGGCACGCTGAACGCGGACTTCGACGATTTCGGCGGCTACCTGCGCTTCCGTTTCATCGGCAAACGCCCGACCTCGACCGCCGCCACCAGCTACCTGCCGGCCAACAAGCTGGCGGACATGGGCTTGTACTACAACGTCACCGACAAGATCCGGCTGGACTTCAATGTGAACAACCTGCTCAACAACCGCAACGCCACCCAGATCGGCCAGCTTGGCTCGCTGCCGGCCGGCATGACGCAGGACCAGTTCATCGCCCAGTATCCGAATGCGCTGGTGACGGTGCAGACCAATGCGCCGCGCACCTTCTTCGTTAGCGCGAACATGCGCTTCTGAGGCGGGAGACGCGATGATCGTGCTGAGAAAGCGGAGCCGGATTGCGGCGGCGGCGGTTGCCGCCGCGTGCTGGGGGGCGGCAGCGGCGCTACACGCGCAGGACCTCGCGGCGACGGCTGCCGCGCAGCCGGCGGCGCGGCAGCCGCGCCTGCTGCAGGCCGAGGCCGAGGCCGGGACCGAGAGCGGGACCGGGCGCGGGAACGGGACGGCCGTCGCTGCGCTGAAGGCGCGCGTGCTGCCCTATGTCGAGCGGCACCGCAGCGACCCGGCCTGGATTGTGTCGCGGCTGCAGATGTACTGGCAGGGCAGGCATACGCAGGTGTTCATCAAGGATAGCCTGTACCACCACGCGGAAGGCCAGGCGCCGGTGCCCACGGTGCGTTTCACCGGCGGGCGCGACACGGCCACGGCCTACGCCACGCCCAAGCTGGAAGACGTGAAGCCCTATATGGGCGAAAACGATCTGCTGTACCTGCAGAGCAAGGCGGCGGGACAGCCGTGGGAATGGGTGCCGCAGGCCAAGACCGGCCGCATCGTCGAGTCCATCAATATGCGCATCGCGCAGCTGGCGCGCGACGCGGCCCATGTGTACTGGCAGACCGGCGACGAAGCCTACGCCCGCTTCGCCTACGATATCTTCGATACCTATGTGAGCGGCATGTACTACCGCGAGCCGCCAGTGGACCTGAACCGCGCGCACGACGGCACGATCGCCGGGCTGCAGTCGTACGAGGTGATACACGAGGATATCGTGGGGCCGCTGGCGGAGTGCTACGACCTGCTGCGCGCTTATGCGCAGGGCAGGGCGCCGGCCAAGGTGGGCATGTACGACGCAGCGCTGAAAAAATGGGCGGACTTGATTCTTGCCAACGGCGTCCCCTGGAACAACTGGAACCTGATCAAGGCGCGCTTCGTACTGCAGATCGCCGCCGTGCTGGAGCCTGACGCGCAGTATGCGGACGGGAATGGTTCGGGCCACTATGTGCGCGCCGTGGTCGATGGCAGCGGCATGCGGCAGTGGTCCTTGCAGCGGCTGCTGGACTACGGCTACGACGGCAAGACCGGCATGTGGAACGAGTCCCCCGGTTATTCGCTCAACGTGGTGAACGACTACCTGGAGTGCCTGGAGATGCTGGAACGGGTGTTCGGCATCGACCTGCTGCCGAAGATGCCGGTGCTGGAGCACGCGGCCAGGGCCTTGCCGCAGTACCTGCTGCCCAACGGCCGCATGGTGGGCTTCGGCGACACGCGCTACGAGCCCGTGCGCACCGGCGCGGTGGAGAAGCTGCAAGCCCGCGCGCAGCGCCAAGGCCGCAGCGAGGAGGCGCAGGCCTGGGGCGCGCTGCTGGCTGCCCTGCGCGCCGGAGACGCGCGCGCTTACCAGACGCCCACCTTCCACGCGCCCAACGCCAGCTGGCTGGTGCAGCGCAACGGCTACCTGGGCGCCGACGCGCGCGACAAGGCGCTGGTGATCTCGCAGGCGGCGTCGGCGGGCAACCACGCGCATGCCAACGGCATCGCCATGGAGCTGTTCGCGCAGGGCCTGAGCCTGGCGCCGGAAAGCGGCCGTGGCTCGGGCTATCTGCAGAACGACCATTTGCAGTACTACGCGCAGTTCCCGGCGCATAACACCGTGGTGGTGGACGGCGCATCGACCTATCCATCCATGAAGACCGACCATCCGTTTGCGCTGGACGCCGTCTACCCGCAGCCGGGAAGCGGGGCCGCGTCCGCCTTCCCGCTGGCCACGTTCTCGGACGTGTCCTTCGTGGAGCCGGCCACCGGCGCCGACCAGCGCCGTGTGCTTGGCACGGTAAGGCTGGACGACAAGCACGGCTATTTCGTGGACATATTCCGTTCGCGCCGCCGCGACGGCAAGGACAAGTATCACGACTACATCTACCACAACCTGGGCCAGTCCATGCGCTTTATCGGCGCGGACGGGCAAACGCTGCCCACGGCGCCGTCGCAGCGGCTGGCCTTCGCCGACGGCGACCTGTTCGGATATGACTACTGGAGCGGGCGCGCATCGCTGAAGTCGGAACGGCCGCTGCGCGCCCGCTTCGAGCTGCAATTGCCGGACCGCAGCGTGGCCATGACGGCCTGGCTGCAGGGCGGCCGGCAGCGCGAGTTCTTCTCGGTGCTGGCGCCGCCGTCAACCGCGTGGACGCCCGGCCTGCTGCCGGCGGAGGTGGAACGCGCGCCGCTGCCGACGCTGGTGATACGCCAGACGGGGGAGGCGTGGTCGCGCCCGTTCACCGCCGTGCTGGAGGCAGTGCGCGACGGCGCGCCCGGCAGCGTGCTGGGGGTGGAGGAACTGGCGTCTGGCGGCGGGCATTCGGTGGCCCTGCGCGTCACGGCGGCGGGCGGGCGGCAACAGACGATCATGTCCAATGACGGCGACGGCGTGGCGTTCATGCACGACGGCCTGCGCCTGGTGGGCCGCTACGGCATCGCGGCCATGAGGGGCGGTGCGCTGGACTTCCTGTTCCTGGGCCATGGCCGCGAAGTGGCGGCACACGGCGCTGCGATTGCAGCGGCCAGCGCCGGTGCTTCGGCCGCACTGTGGCAAAGCGGCGGACACTGGCACTACACGGCCAGCCATGCCGCGCGCCTGCAGCTGCCTGCCGAAGGCTGGCCGGGCGTGCTCGCACTGCGCATCGGCGAGCGCCTGGTGCGCGTCGCGGGCCGCGCAGTCAAGGTCCAGGGCCGCGCCATGCGGATCTACGACATGCCCGCCATGGCTGCGGCGCAGATACACTGATCAGGGAGCAAGCATGAGCACGAATCAACCATCGTTGAAACAACCATTTTCAGAAGGGCGCCGCCGGGTGCTGAAGCGCTCCGGCGCGCTGTGTCTGTGGCCTGCGGTGGCCGGGGCGGCGGCGGGGGACGCTGCCGGGGCAGGCGAGGGCGCGCCGGCGGTCCGGGTGCGCGCGCTGCCGCTGGCGCAGGTGCGGCTTACTCCTTCCCCCTGGCTGAGTGCCGTGAACGCCAACCTGAAGTTCCTGCTGTCGCTGGAGCCGGACCGGCTGCTGGCGCGCTTTCGCGAGAATGCGGGCCTGGCGCCCAGGGCCGAGGTGTATGGCGGCTGGGAGAGCGACACCATCGCCGGCCACACGCTGGGCCACTACCTGAGCGCGCTGTCGCTGATGCACGCGCAGACCGGGGATGCCGAGTGCAAGCGCCGCGCGGACTACATCGTCGCCGAGCTGGCCAGCTGCCAGGCGCAGTCCGCCGACGGCTACGTGGCGGCGCTGGGCCGGCGGCTGGACGAGCGCGTGCTGGCCGACGGCAAGTCCCTGTTCGACGACGTGATGGCCGGGAAAATCGATCCGCGCTTCGGCAACCTCAATGGCGGCTGGGCGCCCCTGTACAACATCCACAAGCAGCTGGCGGGATTGCTGGAGGCGCACGCGCTGCTGGGCAACGGGCAGGCGCTGCAGGTGGCGCTGGGCATGGCGGGCTATCTCGAGCGCGTGTTCGCACGCCTGGACGAGGCGCAGACCCAGTTGGTGCTGGACTGCGAGTACGGCGGCCTGCAGGAAGCCATCGCCGAACTGTACGCCAGGAGCGGCGAGCGGCGCTGGCTCGCGCTGGCGCGCCGCCTGCGGCATGACAAGACTTTCCGCCCGGTGGCGGCGGAGCGCGATGAGCTGGACAAGCTGCATTCCAATACCGAAATCCCCAAGTATGTGGCGGCGGCCCGGCTGTACGAAGTGGGCGGCGGCGAGGACAACGCCGCCGCGACGCGCTTCTTCTGGCGCGCCGTCACGGCCGGCCGCAGCTACGTCAACGGCGGCAACGGCGACCGCGAGTGGTTCTATCCGAAAGGCCGGCTGTCGCACTACATCACGGACCAGACCTGCGAGCACTGCTCCACCTACAATATGCTCAAGATGACGCGCCACCTGTTCCAGTGGGAGCCGCAGGCGTCGTGGTTCGACTTTTACGAGCGCGCCCACATCAACCACACGCTCGCCGCGCAGCATCCGGGCAGCGGCATGTTCGCCTACATGGCGCCGATGATGGCGGGGGCGAAGCGGGTCTGGTCGGAGCCGCAGAACCAGTTCTGGTGCTGCATGGGCTCGGGCATGGAGGCGCACGCCAAGCACGGCGACTCCATCTATTGGGAAAGCAGCGACGGCAAGACGCTGTACGTGAACGAGTACATCCCATCCGTGGCGGACTGGCCGGGCGCCGGGCGCTTTGCGCTGACGACGCGCTTCCCGCACGGCGAGTCGATCGTGATCGAGGCGGCATCGGCCACGCCGCCGGTGACGCTGAAGCTGCGCATCCCCGGCTGGTGCGGCCGTCCCGCGTTGAAGCTGAACGGACAGCACGTGCCGCTGGCGCTGGAGGCCGGCTATGCCAGCGTGACGCGCGCTTTCCAGCCCGGCGACCGCGTCGAACTTAGCTTGCCGATGGCCGTGCGGCAGGAAGCGGCGCCGGACAATCCGCAGGTGCGCGCCTTCTTCCACGGTCCGCTGCTGCTCGCCGCAGACTTGGGCAGCGGCGGCGAGCCGCTGCTGCCGGACCAGGCGCCGCCGGTGGTGGCCGCTGCCGGCGCCGGCCCCGAACTGCTGCGGGCGCGCGGCGACGGCGGCTTCGTGCTGAGCCGGACGGCGGGCGCCGCGCTCACGCTGCGCCCCTACTACAGCCTGTGGGACCGGCGCACGGCGGTCTATTTCCCGTTTTTCACGCCGGCTGCCTGGCCGGCCGAGGCGCGCCGCCGTGCGCGCCTGGCGGCGGAGCGCGCCGCGCTGGCGGCCGGCACGCTGGATCAGCTGCTGCCCGGCGACGAGGCCTCGGAAGCGGCCCACCGCTACGCCGATGCGCGCACCGAAACCACCCCTTATCGGGGCCGCAAGGGACGGCTGATCAAGTCCGGCGGCGGCTTTATCGAGGCGGACCTGCGCAGCAGCGCGCGGCCGCTGGCCTTGTATGTCACGTATTGGGGAGAGGCCGAGCGCGGCATGCTGGACATCAGCGTGGACGGCAAGCTGCTGGCCACCCAAAGGTTGAACCGTGAGAAGGAGGGCGACTTTTTCGAGGCCCGCTATGCCATTCCGCAGGCGCTCACCAGCGGCAAGGCCAGCATCCGGGTCAGGCTGGCGCCGCAGCCGGGAACCCGGGGACCGTCGGTCTACGGCGTGCGCGTGGCGTAGCGCCGCCGGTCCGGCACCGGCTCGCCGAAGTCCGGGCTACCGTCGGCTTTCCATTTGATCACCTGCGCGCGCGTGTGGCGGTTCGGGTCGTACAGCGAGTCGCCCTGGATGTCGCGGTAGTTGCGCGCGTGGTAGACCAGGATGTCGGTCTTGCCGTCCGGCGTGGTGGTGAAGCTATTGTGGCCCGGGCCGTACTGGCTGTTGGCCGCGCTGGACTTGAACACCGGCTCGGCCGACTTCTTCCAGGAGGCCGGGTCCAGCAGGTCTGCATCCGCGTCCGCCGTCAGCATGCCGAGCGCGTAGCTGGCGTCGGTGGCGCTGGCCGAATAGGTGAGGAAAACCTTGCCGTTGCGGACCAGCACCGCCGGCGCTTCGTTCACCGCGTGCTTGACCTTCTCCCACGCATATTCGGGCCGCGTCAGCAGCACGGTCTTGCCGGTGATGGTGGATGGGGAGTTCATTTCCGCCATGTAGATGCTGGTGTTCATCGGCTCGTTCGGCGTGCGGCAGCACTGCACCCACACGAAGTAGCGCTTGCCCTTGTGCTCGAAGGTGGTGGCGTCCAGCGAGAAACTGTCCCAGCCGGTGTCGATGCGGCCCAGCTCTTTCCAATCGCCTTTCAAAGGGTCGTCCGAGGCGTTCTCCAGCACGTAGGGGCGGATGTCCCACTGCGCGTCGGCGCGGCCGGCGGAGAAGTAGATGTACCACTTGCCGCCGATGCGGTGCAGTTCCGGCGCCCAGATATGGTGGCTCATCGGGCCGGCCTCGTGCTTGCGCCACACCACCCTGGTTTCCGCCGCGCGCAGCGCATTCAGGTCGCGTGCGCGGCGCAGTTCGATGCGGTCGTATTCCGGCGCGGTGGCGGTGAAATAGTAATTGCCGTCCGCCTGCAGCTGCACGTGGGGATCGGCGCGCTGCAGCACCAGCGGGTTGTCGAACTCGATGGCGGCGGCGCTACCCGTGCCGGCCGCCAGCGCCAGGCCGAGCGCGGCCAGCGCGCGTGCCAGGGGATGCTTGATCATGTGCTCTCCTTGCCCGTCACAGCACCAGTATGCCCTGCAGCGAGGACAGCTTGTCCGCGTCGGACCAGCTGCCCAGCAGCGTGCCGGCCGCGTCGAACTCCAGCAGCTGGCGGCCCTTGGCGCCGTTGTCGGGGCCGTGTCCCTGCCAGTTGGCGACCACCACGTGGCCGTTGTCCAGCACCTGGAAGGTGGCGTAGAAGAAGGGCGCTACGTCGTCCCGCACCGCCGCAGGCAGCTGCGCAGCGCCGCCGAAGGTGGAGGCCAGCCGGCCTTGCGCGTCGAAGCGCGCCATGAAGGCGCCGTAGCCGGCCGACACCAGCGTGCCGCCGTCGGCCATGCGCTGGGCCTTCCATGCGTGCTCGAAGCCGGGCGCAGCCAGCTTGCGTACTTCGTTCAGGCTGTGGTCCGTCTCCAGGATATGGTCGTTGGTGCACAGCAGGTAGCTGGCGCCGGCGGGGCGCATCAGGCGCACGTAGTCGCCTTCGCGGCGTGCGGAGGCAGTTTGCACCAGGTCGCGGTCCAGCGTCAGCACGTTGATGCCGTTCCTGCCGAAGTCCAGGTCCATGCCGGTCACCAGGGTGTCGCCGTTGTCCAGGCGGCAGGCGGCGGTGACGCCGAGCCAGCGGTCGCACACGCGCAGCACTTCGCCGGTGGAGATGGCCAGCTCGAAAAAGCCGCG
This sequence comes from Pseudoduganella sp. UC29_71, assembly GCF_042693265.1. Taxonomy (NCBI): domain Bacteria; kingdom Pseudomonadati; phylum Pseudomonadota; class Betaproteobacteria; order Burkholderiales; family Oxalobacteraceae; genus Pseudoduganella; species Pseudoduganella sp. UC29_71. The sequence continues at coordinate 1,593,162 of NZ_CP170549.1, forward strand.
CTCGAAGCCGACCAGCGCGCGGTCCGGGCCGATGCGCTGCAGGTCGCGCGCCAGCGGGAAGTCCGCCAGGTTGCGGCTCCAGCCGGCGGCGGGGTCGCGCGTGTCGATCAGGTGCAGCCGCTGGCGGCCTTCGTCGATGGCGAGAATTTGGTGTTGCAGTGTCATGTCGTGGTCCTTACCAGTATGGTTGCCAGTCGCCGCCGCTGTGCGTCAGCCGCACCAGCGCTTCGAAATAGAAATAGTCGCCCCAGATGCAGCATTCGTCCACACCCATGCCTTGCGGCTTGTGGTACACGGCGTGCCTGAGCAGGCCGCTGCCGGGCGCGCCGCCGGCGATCAGGTAGCGGCCGGACAGCTCCTGCACCATGCCGGCGGCGGCGTGGCGGTAGGCGCCGCGCAGCGGGTCGGCGGCCGGCAGCTGGCGCGACAGCTCGAGCAGGCCGCAGGCGGCGATGGCCGCGGCCGAGCTGTCGCGCTGCTCCGGGCCGGAGGTGAAGATCAGGTCCCAGTAGGCGATGCCGTCTTCGGGCAGGCGGTTCAGGAAGTAGTTGGCCACCACCTTGGACAGCTCCAGCAGGCGCGCGTCGCCGTTGTGGCGGTACACCAGCGGGAAGCCGGAAATGCCCCAGGCCTGGCCGCGCGACCAGCACGAATCGTCGGCGTAGCCCTGGTGGGTCTTGCCGTGCCGCGGCTGGCCGGTGGCCGGGTCGAAGAAGAAGGTGTGGAACGTGGAGCCGTCGGCGCGCACGATGTGGCGCGCGGCCGCTTCGATGTGGCGGTTGGCCGCGTCGGCGAAGGCGCGCTCGCCGCTGTGCTGCGCAGCCCAGTACAGCAGCGGCAGGTTCAGGTTGCAGTCGATGATCATGCGGCCGGCCTGTTCAGGGTCGTTCAGGTCGCCCCAGGCCTGGATGATGCCGGCGCGCTCCATGTAGCGCTCCAGCAGCAGGCGCGCCGCGCCCATGGCCGCTTCGGCCGCCAGTTCGCTGCCGGTGAGCTTGTGCGCGGCGATGCAGGACAGGCTGTACAGGAAGCCCAGGTCGTGGTGGTTGGTGTTGATGCGCTGCGCCTGGCGCTCGTGGAAGCTGCGCACGTGGGCTTCTGCCGCCTCGCGGTAGCGCGCCGCGCCGCTCACTTCATAGGCCAGCCACAGCATGCCGGTCCAGAAGCCGTTGGTCCATTCGATATTGCCGATGGCGGGGTAGACCGAGTTGACGCTGGACGGCGCGGGGAATTGCGTGCCGAAGTGTTCCAGGTTGCGGTCGATGGCGGCCAGCACCTGTGCGATGGCCTGCTGCAGCGCGGCCTGGTCCGGCTGGGCCTCCCAGTGGCGCGGCAGGGCGGCGCTAAGCGGCTCCATGACGGCCGGGTTGAGGCGTGGGGTTGGGGTTGGGGACATGCTTTGCTCCTTGCTGCGGTATCAGCGATATCGGCTATATCAGCAGCTATATCAGTTAATCAGTTGGCGTTGGACGCCGGTTGTGTGGGACGGGCCGGGGCGGCGGCCTTGCCGGCGCCGCGCCCGATTTCGGGCGGCGTGGGCTGCAAGGCCCAGGCGGACGCGGACAGGAAGCCCAGGCCCAGCGCCGCCAGCGTGAGATAGGTGGCCGGGAAACCTATCAGGTCGTAGCTCTTGCCGACCAGCGGCGACAGGATGGCCAGGCCGAGCGAGTGGCCGAAGCTCACGCCCACCATGTAGAGCGTGGAGGCCAGGCGGTTGTCGAAGTGGCAGGCGATGTAGCGGAAGATGGACACCACCAGGATGGGCAGCTCCACAGAATGCAGCATCTTCAGCGCGGAGATGGATACCGGGCCGACCGCCAGGCCGGAGCCGGCGATCCGCACCAGCATGATGGAGCCGGCCAGCAGCAGGCCGTTCTTGGCGCCGATGCGCTTGACCAGCAGCGGCGACAGGAACAGGCCGCCCGCCTCGATGAAGATCTGCGCCGAGTTCAGGTAGCCGAACATGGCCGCGCCGGTTTTCGGGTCCGGGAACTGCGACGTGAAGTAGCTCGGGAACTGCTGGTCGAACACCAGGTAGATATTGGTCACGCCCAGCACGAACACCATGAAGCGCCAGAACTTCGGGTCGCGCAGCAGGCCGAGCGCGTCGGCCAGGCGCACGCTGCTGGCGGCGGTCGTGTCGCCGCCGTCGTCGCGGGTGCGCCACAGCAGCAGCATGGCCATCATGGCCACGCCGGCGGTGGAAGCCAGGAAGAAGTTGATGCTGGGGTTGACGTTGTAGATGCGGCCCGAGAACATGGCGGCGCTGGCGAAGCCCAGCGACCCCCACAGCCTCACGCGGCTGTACTCGAAGCCGTGGCGGCGGCCGATGCGGTCCACATAGGATTCGATCGCGTAGCTGCCGGCGATGAAGGTGACGCCGAGGTAGATGCCGCCCACGACCGCGCCCAGCACCACGTTGGACTGCAGCAGCGGGCCGTACACGAACAGGAAGAACAAGCCGCTCAGGGCGCACAGCGCGCTCACCACCCACAGGATGTGCTTGCGGGTGCCGATGCGGTCCGACACGAAGCCGTAGATGGGCTGCGAGCACATGGCGGCGATGAAGTTGGCGGCGAAGACGATGCCGGTCTCGGTGCCGCTCAGCTGCAAGGTGGTGCGCAGCCACAGGGCCAGCAGCGAGATGCTCATCGCCTGGGCGAAGAAATACACGTACACAAAGGTACTGAGGAAGCGGTAGTGCGCCTGGCGGGTGTTCATTCGATTGTCTCCTTACGATTCCGGCGTCAGCCAGATGGCCTGTCCGCCGGATGGCAGCAGCTCGGCTTCGATGACCGAGTCTGCATTGACGCGGCGCTTGCTGACGCCGACTTTGGTCTTGGTGGGCGCGGCCGCGTCGTCCGCGTAGATGGTGGCGGTGTAGTTGCGGCCCGGTTCGAGGAAGTCCAGCTTCACGCTGGCCTTGCGCGCGCCATTGTTGGTGATGGTGCCGACGAACCAGTCCTGCCCCTTGCGGCGCGCGGTGCTGACGAACTGGCCCGGTGCGCCTTGCAGCAGCTTGCTGTCGTCCCAGGTGGTGGGGATGCGGTCCCAGAACTCCAGCTCCGGTTCATTGGCCGACATCTCGGGCTTGTCGTACCAGTACAGCGTTTGCAGCGGGCTGTAATAGATGGCGGCGAGCGCCAGCTGGTGCGCGTGCGTGGTCTTGATGCGCGGGTCGTAGTAGCAGATGGTGTAGTCGGCCGCGCCGGCCAGGAAGCGCGTGAACGGCAGCACGGTGTTGTGCGTGGCATCCGGCATTTCCTCGTTGCCGCGTATGCCTTCGGAGGTCATCAGGTTGGGCCAGGTGCGCTGCTCGCCGGTGGGGCGCCAGTCGTCGTGGATGTTGACCATCAGGCCAGCCTCGGCGGCCTGGTGCACGGCCTTTTCCAGCCAGGTGGTCCAGCGGTGCGAGCCGACCTGCACGAAGCCGAACTTCACGCCTTTCACGCCCCATTGCTTGTAAGTCTTGAACAGCGTGTCGCCTTGCGCGAGCAGGGCCTGCTGGTTCACGTACAGCCACACGCCGATGCCTTTGGAGCCTGCGTAGCGGATGATCTCGGGCAGGTCGAAGTCCGGTATCGCTACCTTGGTGGCGTCCGAATCGAAGGAGAAGGCGGGGCCGTACCACTTCCAGTCGAACAGGATGTACTGCAGCTTGCGCCGCGCGGCGAAGTCGATATTGGCCTTGGCGCTGGCGGTGGTCTGCGTCATCACGCGCATGATCTTGCCGGGCTTGATCCAGTCGGCCTTGGGAATGGCGGAGGGCGGATTCAGGTTCAGGATGAAGTGGCTGTTGTCTGCCAGCGCGCCGGCCGATTCGGCCACCATGATGCCGCGCCACGGCGTGGAGAACGGCGAGATCAGGTCGGCCGGGTCGTGCATGGAGGTGACGATGGTGTTCGGCTTGGTCTTGTGCAGCTTGAACTTGGTGCGCGAGTAGTCCACCATGTTCGCTTCCAGCAGCGCCACGTGGATGCGGCCCAGCAGTTCGAGCGTGAGCGGGCGTTCCGATTCGTCCGGCCAGCCGGACAGCGGCAGCAGCTGGTAAGGCGCTTGTGCCCAGCCGTGGAACCAGGCCTTGGTCTCGACCGGGAAGGTGAACTCGGTGTTCTCCTGCACTACCCGGTAGTAGGTGCCCTTCTCGTTTTCGGGGAAGACGAAGCGGAAGGCCACGCCTTCGTTGTAGGCGCGCACTTCCAGCGACAGCGAGTAGATGGGGTTGTCGTCCTTGACCATGTTCACCGTCATCTGGTTGTAGTGGTCGCGGATGGTGGCGCGCTCGCCGGTTTCAGGCGTCCAGCTGCTGTCGTGCGCGCCGTGCCGGATGCCGGTGATGGCGAGGTTGTCGAACCATTTTGCCTGCTTGTCCACCTTGAGCGCCATGGCGCTCTCGGACAGGTGGTTGTCCAGCTGCAGGTCCAGCAGCGAGTCGAGGACGATGGTCTTGTGCTTGTAGGTGACGCGGTAGTACAGGGCGCGCTTGCCGGCGGCGTCGGCCTTCTGGTAGAAAACGAAGTTCAGGTTCTTGTCCGGCGAGGCCACGCTGGCCAGGCCCGGCTGCTCGTTGACCTGGGCGGCGGCGTTCAGCTGCAGCAGCAGGGCGGCGAGGAAAAGCAGGATGGATTTCATACGGCGTTTTTCCCTGGAGTTGGGTACACTGGAGACGTCGGAGGGATGGGACGCATGAGCTGCATCACCTGCTGCAAGGTGGGCGGCGTGGCGCCGGGCGCCGTGCAGGCCGCCGCGCCGGCTGCCACGGCGAAGCCGAGGTGACCTTCCAGCGTGTCGGCCGGCCGTGCGATGAAGCTGTAGAGCAGGGCGCCGATGCTGGCGTCGCCCGCGCCCACCGTGTCCACCACGCTGACCTTCGGCGCGGGCGCGCTCCAGCTGCTGGCGCCCTGGTAGATGCGGGCGCCATGCTCGCCGCGCGTGTAGAGGTAGATGGCGTCCGGGTTCATGGCGCGCAGCGCGGCGAAAGCCTGGTCCGTGTCGCTGGTGCGGAACAGGCCGCGCAGGTCTTCGTCCGATACCTTGATGACGTCCGCCAGCGCGGCCATGCGGCGCAGTATGGGGTCGTAGCGTTGGTCCATCAGGGCGCGGAAGTTGGGGTCGTAGCTGATGGAGACGCCGTGCAGCTTCAGTTCTTCGGCCAGGGCCAGCAGCTTGTCCGCCAGTGGCTGGCGCGCCAGGCTGATGCCGCCGAAGTGCACCCAGCGCGCGCCGGCCTGCCAGCCCGGCGGCAGCGCAGCGGCGTCGAAATGCAGGTCGGCGCTGTCGTCGCCGATGAAGAAATACGCGGGCGGATCGAGTTCGTGCACCACGGCCAGCAGCGGCGCCTTGTCCAGCTGCTGCAGGAAGCGGCCGTCCAGGCCGGCGGCGGCGTTGGCGGCGGCCAGCTGGGCGCCGAACACGTCGCGGCTGACGGCGCCGGCGAAGGCGCTGGGCAGGCCCAGGCTGGCCACCACGCGCGCCACGTTCCAGGTGGAGCCGCCCACCAGGCTGCGCCAACCGTCCGGGCCGGTGCGTATCAGGTCGGTCAGCGCTTCGCCGGCGGCGACGAAGGCTGGGAAGTCGTTGCTCATTGCGCGTTTCCGATCACGTTCAGTACTTCATAGCAGGCACCCATCGTATGGTAGTCGACTTTGCCGGCCGGGCTTTTCTCGGCGGTGAGCTTGCGGTTGTCCGGCGCGAGGATGCGGTACCAGGCGCCGTGGCGGTGGTCCACCATGTGCTCCCAGCTGTAGGCCCAGATCCTGTCGTACCAGTCCCAGTAGCGCTGCTCGCCGGTGCGCACGGCCAGCACGGCGGCGGCGGCCAGGCTTTCGGCCTGCACCCAGAAGTATTTGTCGCCGTCGCAGATTTCGTCCTGCGGGCCGAAACCGTAGTGGATGCCGCCGTGCTGCCGGTCCCAGGCCTTGTCCAGCGCCAGGTTGAACAGCTGCGCGGCGCGCGGCGCCAGCCAGTCCGCCGGGCCGGCCAGCGCGGCGGCGTGGCGCTCCAGGTTCAGCAGCAGCTTGGCCCATTCGGTGAAGTGGCCGGGCTGGTAGCCCCAGGGACGGAAGATATTGGTCTTGTCGTCGCGGTTGTAGTCCCAGTCTACCGACCAGTCGGCGCGGTAGTGCTCCCAGATCATGCCGCCGGCCAGCGCGGCCTGGCGCACCGTGGTGTTGTGCGCAAGCTGCTCGGCGCGGTGCAGGTAGCGCTGCTCGCCCGAGGCTTCGTAGGCGGCCAGCATGGCTTCGCAGGCGTGCATATTGGCGTTCTGGCCGCGGTAGCCGTCCAGCACGGACCAGTCGGCGCTGGCCTGGTCGGCGTACAGGCCGTAGTCCGCTTGCCAGAAGCGGCGCTCCATCAGCGCGAAGGTTTCATCCATCCAGGCGCGCGCTTCTTCCATGCCGGCGGCCAGTGCGTGCGAGTAGGCCAGCATGACGAAGGCCAGGCCGTAGCAGTGGTTGTCGCCGTCGAGCACGCGTTTGGCGCCGTCTTTCCATTCCAGCTGCCAGGCGTAGCCGCCGGTGTGCGGGTCGCGGTGGGCGTTGCGCAGGAAGGCCACGCCGTGGCGCAGCGCGTCGCCGTAGGACGCGTCGCCGAAGCGGCGGTAGGCCATGGCGTAGTTGAATACGAAGCGTGTGCTGCTCACCAGGTGGCGCGTGCTGCGGTCGTAGATGGTGCCGTCGTCCATGTAGAAATGGTAGAAGCCGCCGCTGGGGTCGATGCTGCGCGGGTGGTAGAACTGCATGGTGTGGGCGATGTGGGACAGCAGCATGTCCCTGGCGCGGAAGTTTGGATGCATGGTGTACTCGTCAGGATTGAACTTGGGCGGCCTGGTGCCAGGCTGCGATGCGGTATTGCGTTTGCCACGGCCGCTGCGGGGACAGGGCGATGCCGAGGCGGTCGGCCAGCGGGTGGCCGGCGGGCGCTTGCGCCACGCGGCCCAGGTCGAACAGGCTGTTGACCGGTTCGGCGCCGATGGCGAGATGGCGGCTCATCCAGGGGAAGTGGATGCGGCCGCCGTTGCTGATCCATAGCATCAGGTCGGGCAGCTGGGCGGTGTCCCACCACATGCCGACGCTGGCGGCGTAGTCGAGGTAGTGCAGCGTGAACGGCGCGGGAGCGGCGCCCACCGGGTCGCCTGCCGGGGCGGGGGACTGCAGCCCGCGCACTTGCAGCAGCTCCTCGCTGGGGCCGGGCAGGGGCAGGCGGCTCAGGTCCAGCGGGCCGTCCGTGCCGGCCATGCAGGCCAGGCTGGCCGACCGGGTGTCGGGGCGCAGGCGGGAGATGGCGCCGGGGGCGTTGGCGGGGTAGCTGTGCACGCCCTCGTGCGCGGCCAGTTGCACCAGCACGCGGCCGGCGGCGGGCGGCAGGCGGAAGGTGGGGTGCAGTCCGGCCGGCAGGCGCGCTTCCCTGCGCACGTGGACGATGAGCGTGATGTCCAGCGCCGGCGCGTGCGGATCGGCAGCGATGATGCGTTCAACGCGCGTAACGGGCGAATCTGCGGGGTAGTCGATGGCCAGGTGCAGGCGCTGTGGCGTGGCGTCGACGCAGTGCCAGGCGTGGTTGGCGGCGTAGCCATGGTCCCATTGGTCGCCGGCGGGGTGCGTGCGCCAGGCGGGCGGCAGGTCGAGCGGCTGGTCGGCGCGGCCGAAGGGGACGCAGGGCCATTCGCCGCGCAGGCGCTGCAGGATGCCGGGCAGGGCGTCGGCGGCGGTCATGCCGTGCCAGGGGGCGACGTGCATGATGTCGAATTCGCGGCCGCCTTCCAGGCGCAGCGTGACAGGACCGAGCATGCCGCCCAGCGGCTGCACTTCGGCGCTGCCGTGTTCCCATTGGAGTCTCCAGGCGCGGCTCATGCGGCGCTCCCGGCCGCGACGGCTGTGGCGGCAACAGCGGCGACAGCGGCGACAGCGGTAGCAGCGGAAACAGCGGAAACAGCGGAAACAGCGGAAACAGCGGAGACAGCGGAGACAGCGGCAACGGCGGCAACGGCGACGCCGCACGCGGTTGCAGGCGCCGGGCGGGTGCGCACTGCGGGTTTAGCGACGTACATCGAGCGCTCCCGTCATGGCGGCCCGCACCTGCGCGGTGGTGGCCAGGTTGAAGTCGCCCGCGATGCCGTGTTTCAGCGCGGCGGCGGCCAGGCCGAATTGCAGCGTCTCGGCGTGCGTCCAGCCGCTGTGCAGGCCGTGCAGGATGCCGGCCGCGAAGGCGTCGCCGGTGCCGATGCGGTCGACGATGCCGTCCAGCTCCACGGCCGGCGCGGCAAATGTGGCGGCGCGGGTGTGCAGGGTGGCGGCCAGCGTGTGGCGGCCGGCGCTGTGCTGCGCGCGCACCGTGGCGGCCAGGGCGCCCAGCTTGGGGAAGGCGGCGAAAGCCGCTGCGGCGGCGTCGGCGCGCGTGCCCGCCGCGTCGGCGGGCGCACCCGGCGCCTGGGCCAGTTCCGGCCGGCCCAGTACGAGCGCGATATCGCGCTGGTCGGCGAAGGCCAGGTCGGCATGGCTCATCAGCTCGCGCAGCACGGCGGCGCCGTCCTGGCCCTGGGCGGCCCACATCGATGCGCGGTAGTTGCCGTCGTAGGCGACGCGCACGCCCAGCGCGCTGGCGGCGCGCACGGCGGTCAGTACCGCTTCGGCCGCGCGGGGACCGATGGCGGGCGTGACGCCGGAAACGTGCAGCCAGTCGGCGCCGTCCAGCAGCGCAGTCCAGTCATGCAAGCCGTCCTGCGCTTCGGCGAACACCGAGCCGGCGCGGTCGTAGATGATCTCGGGCGGCCGCGTGACGGCGCCCGGCGTGAGGAAGTACAAGCCCATGCGGCCGGGACGGAAGGCGATGGCGCCGGTGTCCACGCCATGCCCGCGCAGCACTTTGCGCGCCGCGTGGCCGAGCGCGTTGTCCGGCAGCGCGCTGACCATGGCCGCGTCGTGGCCGAACTGCGCCAGCGATACCGCCACATTGGCCTCGGCGCCGCCGATGCACGCCTCCAGGCCGGCCGAATGCGGCAGCGATTGCAGCAGCAGCTGGCCGGCCGGCGCGGACAGCCGCACCAGCACTTCGCCGTAGCAGACGATGCGCCCCTTCATCGCGCCAGCCATCCGCCGTCCACCGGCAGCACGATGCCGTGCACATAGTCGCTGGCGCGGCTGGCCAGGAACACGGCGGCGCCGCCCAGGTCGGTGGGCTGGCCCCAGCGCCCGGCCGGGATGCGCGCCAGGATGGACGCGCTGCGCTCCGGGTCCGCCTTCAGGGCCGCCGTGTTGTTGGTGTCGAAGTAGCCCGGCGCCAGCGCGTTCACGTTGATGCCCTTGACGGCCCACTCGTTGGCCAGCGCCCTGGTCAGCCCGGCCACCGCGCTCTTGCTGGCGGTGTAGGCCGGCACGCGGATGCCGCCCTGGAAGGACAGCAGCGAGGCCACGTTGATGATCTTGCCGCCGCCCTGCTGCGCCATGTGCGCCGCAGCGGCCTGGGACAGGAAGAACAGCGCCTTGAGATTGGTGTTGATGACCGCATCCCAATCCTCTTCGCTGACGTCCAGGCTATCCGCGCGGCGGATGATGCCGGCGTTGTTGATGAGGATGTCCAGCCGGCCCTGCCGGGCCAGCGCTTCGGCGACGATGCGCTGCGCCGGTTCGGCGCCGGACAGGTCGGCCGCGATGAAGTCGAAGCGGCGGCCGACGGCCGCCACCCGCGCGGCAGTGTCGGCGGCGTCGCTGCGGCCCACGGCCACGATGTCGGCCCCGGCCTGCGCCAGCGCCACCGCGATGGCCTGGCCCAGGCCCGTGTTGGCGCCGGTGACGAGGGCGGTGCGCCCCGCGAGATTGAACAGTTCGGACATGGCGGCCCCTTACTTCAGCTGGCAGATGTCGAGCACATTCATGTCCGTGTAGTCGAGGTTTTCCCCGCCCATGGCCCAGATGAAGGCGTAGTTGGCCGTGCCCGACCCCATGTGGATGGACCACGGCGGCGACACCACCGCTTCCTCGTTGGCCACAATGATGTGGCGCGCCGAATCCGGTTCGCCCATGAAGTGGAATACGCGCTCGCTGTCCTTCAGGTCGAAGTAGAAATACACTTCCGAGCGGCGGTCGTGCAGGTGCGGCGGCATGGTGTTCCACACGCTGCCCGTTTTCAGGATGGTGAGGCCAAGCAGCAGTTGCGCGGACTGGCATACGCCGGGAATGACGTACTGGTAGATGGTGCGGGCGTTCGAGGTTTCGGCGCTGCCGCGTTCGAGCGGCACGGCTTCCGCGTTGGAGATCTTTTTCACCTCATAGCGGACATGGGCCGGCGTGGAGGCGAGGTAGAAGCGCGCCGGCTGGCCCGCGTCCAGCGATTCGAAGGTGACGTCCTGCGTGCCCATGGGGAGATACAGGCCGTCGCGCGGCGCCAGTTCGTAGGCCGTGCCGTCCACGGTGACGCGGCCGGTGCCGCCCGAGACGTTGATGACGCCCATCTCGCGCCGCACCAGGTAGGGCTGGCCCGCCGCCGACGCCGGCTCGGCGTGGCGGGGCAGGGAAACGGGGCCGCTCACCGGCGCCGCGCCGCCAATCACGAAACGCTCATGATGGCAGTAATTGAGCTGCACACTGTCCGCCACGAACAGCTTGCTGATCAAATAGCGCTCACGCAGCTGATCGTTGCTGACTTGCGCCATCATGTCGGGATGGGTGGCGTGGTAGGTTTTTTCGTACATTGCGGTCTCCATGCTCGCGCGCTAAAACGCTTGCGGTCTGTTATCGATAACAACTATAATACCCATGTCGGCTGAAAATGCCAAGCAGAACAAACAAAACGAGAGACACGGATGATCAGACAGCTATTCCTGCTGGCCATGGCCGCAGCGGCGCCGCAGGCGGTGTGGGCCGCTCCCGCCCAGCCCTGGACGGCGGACCTGGGCGACGGCCATTACCGCAACCCGGTCCTGCACGCCGACTACTCCGACCCGGACGCGATCCGCGTCGGCGACATGTTCTATATGACGTCTTCCAGCTTCAGCAACGCGCCCGGCCTGCCGCTGCTGCAATCGAGCGACATGGTGAACTGGGAGCTGGTGGGCCACGCGCTGCCGCAGCTGTCGCCGGCGCAGTTCTTCGCCGTGCCGCAGCCGGGCAAGGGCGTGTGGGCGCCGGCCTTGCGCCACCACGACGGCAAGTTCTGGATCTTTTATCCGGACCCTGACGTGGGCATCTACGTGATGACGGCCGAGAAGTTCGCCGGCCCCTGGAGCGCGCCCCGGCTGATCCTGGCCGGCAAGGGCATCATCGATCCGGCGCCGCTGTGGGACGACGACGGCAAGGCCTGGCTGCTGCACGGCTGGGCCAAGAGCCGTTCCGGCATCAACAACATCCTCACCCTGCGCAGCATGGCGCCGGACGGCAGCAGGCTGCTCGACGAGAAGGGCAGGGACATCATCAACGGCGACAAGCTGCCGGGCTACTTCACCATCGAAGGCCCCAAGCTGCACAAGGCGCACGGCTACTACTATGTGTTCGCGCCGGCGGGCGGCGTGGAGAACGGCTGGCAAGCCGTGTTCCGCTCGCGCAGCATCGAAGGTCCGTACGAGGACCGCATCGTGATGGCGCAGGGCATGTCGGCCGTGAACGGGCCGCACCAGGGCGCGTGGGTGGACGGCATCGACGGGCGCGACTGGTTCTATCACTTCCAGGACAAGGGCGCGTACGGACGCGTGGTGCATCTGCAGCCCATGCGGTGGAAGGACGGCTGGCCGGTGATCGGCGAGGACAAGGACGGCGACGGCGTGGGCGAGCCGGTGCTGCGCCACGCCAAGCCGGCGGGCCGCGACCGAGGCGTGCAGGTTCCGGCCACCACGGATGAATTTTCCGGCAAGGCGCTGGGCCTGCAATGGCAGTGGAACGCGAACTATCTGTCTTCTTGGGCTTCGCTGACGGCGCGCCCCGGCTATTTGCGGTTGCCAGCGCAGCCGATGGCCGGCGGCGCCAACCTGCGCGAAACGCCGTCCGTGCTGACACAGAAATTCCCGGCGCCGGTGTTCGGCGCGGACGCCAGCATCACGCTGGGCGGGACGCGGGACGCCGCCGGCGGTGCGGACGGGCAGCGCGCGGGCCTGGTGGTGCTGGGCATCCGCTACGCGTGGGTGGGCCTGCGCCGGGAAGGCAAGGCGGCACAGCTGGTGCGCGCCGTGTGCGAAGCACCGCCACCGGACAAGTGCGCGGAGCGCAGCGAGGTGATGGCTACCGTGCCCGCCGCCACGGCCTACCTGCGCGTGCGCGTGGACGCGGACGCGATGGCGCAGTTTTCCTACAGCCTGGATAACAAGACTTTCATCCCCGCCGGGCAGCCGTTCAAGGCCGGCGTGGGCCGCTGGGTGGGCGCGCAGCTGGGCCTGTTCAGCACCGTGCCCGCCACGGCGGCGGCAAAGAACGCCTGGGCGGACATCGATTACTTCCGCATCACGCCCTGAGCGGCGACTATAACAAGGAGACATAGTGATCAGTAAATTCATCCGCCTGCTGGCCGCCGGGCTTGCAGTCGCGGCATCGACGGCAACGGCCACGGCCGCCCCGCAGAACGCCCTGCAAGTGCACCGCTTCCCCGAAGCGTTCCGCTACACCCACCACAACGACGACTACACCGTGCGCGTGCGCACGCCCGGCGGCGTGTGGCAGGACCTGTACGAGTACAACGTGAAGGTGGACCTGGACAAGCCGGTCAAGGACGCGTCCATGGTCTACTTCAATTTTGACGGCGCGGTCGAAGTGGCGGTGCAGAAGAATAACGGCGCCTTCTCGCAAGTGGCCGTGCGGCCTACGGCGCGCGGCATCAAGCCGGTGGTGAAAGGCGGCGTGGCCTACTTCACGCTGAACCGCGCGGAAAACCTGAGCGTGGAATTCGACGGCGACCGCCACCACAACCTGCACCTGTTCACCCACGCCATCCGCAAGGACATGCCGCGTCCGGCGGAAGGGGCCACCGGCATGAGCACCGGCAAAGGCGAAACGCCCGACTTCACCCAGCCCGTGGTCTACTTCGCGCCCGGCCTGCACGACGGCGAATTCAAGCTGCGCTCGAACACCACGGTCTACATCGACGGCGCCGCCGTGCTGAAACGGCCGCTCATCATCGACGGCGTGGAAAACGTCAAGGTCTACAGCGACGGCCTGTTCATGGGCGCCAGCCAGCTCCAGATCCGCAACTCGCGCAACGTGCTGATCGATGGCCCCATCTTCGTCAACCAGCCCGAAGGCACCATGCGCTGCATTACCTCGCAGGATCTGGAAGAGCGCAGCATCCGCACCATAGGCGGCGGCCAGTGGTCCGACGGCCTGGGCCACTTCGCCTGCGAGCGCGTGAAGATCTCGGACAGCTTTATCCGCACCTCGGACGACTGCATCACGCTGTACAACCACCGCTGGGACATCTGGGGCAACACGCGCGACATCAGCGTGAGGGACACTACGTTGTGGGCCGACGTGGCGCACGCCGTCATGATCGGCATCCACGGCAACACGCCCACGCCGGCGCACCCGGAGGCCGAAGTGCTGGAGCGCATCCGCTTCAGCAATATCGACATCCTGGAGCATGACGAGGACGACCCGGAATACGAAGGCGCCATCGGCATCATGGCCGGCGACGACAACCTGGTGCGCGACGTGACGTTCGAGGATATCCGCGTCGAGCGCATCGAGGAGGGCAAGCTGTTCAACCTGCACATCGCCTACACGCCCAAGTACAACACCAGTCCCGGGCGCGGCATCGAGAACATCACGCTGCGCAACATCAGCTACAGCGGCCTGGGTTCGCCCAGCGCCTCCGTCATCTACGGCCACGACGCGAGCCGCAAGGTGCGCAACATCGTCATCGACAACGTCACCGTGGGCGGACGCAAGCTGACAGGCCCTGAGGCCAACCTGCTCGACATTGGCCCCCACGTGGAAGGAGTGCAGTTCAAATGACGACGAAACGATCCGCGCTGGCGCTGGCCTGCGCTGTGCTGTCCGCGCCGCTCTGCGCGCCGCTGTCGGCGCAAACGCTGCTGACGAAGAACTTCAGCGCCGACCCCTCGCCCCATTACTTCAAGGGCAAATACTACGTCTACGCCACGGACGACCAGAACAACTCCGGCGACAAGTGGGATTCCACCTCCTGGCGGCTGCTGGTGTCCAGCGACCTGGCGCACTGGGAAGACAAGGGGCCGTTCCTGCCGGCCACGGTGTTCAAATGGGCGGCGGCGGGCGCCAACGCCTGGGCGCCGGAAGCGCTGGAATACAAGGGCAAATACTACTTCTTCGCGCCCGTGAACCAGACCCAGATCGGCCTGGCCGTGAGCGACTCGCCGGAAGGCCCGTTCGTGGACGCGCTGGGCAAGCCGCTGGTGGACAAGGCGCGCGACGCCAACGCGGGCGCCGAGCCGATCGACCCGGCCGTGTTCGTGGACGGCGACGGCCGCATCTATATGTACTTCGGCACGCGGGTGCCCAAGGTGGTGGAGCTGGCGCCGGACCTGCGCGGCACCGTGGGGCCGATCCGCGACGTGGCGGTGAGCGGCTTCCCGGCCGACAGCAAGCCGTATGGCGAGGCGCCGTTCCTGCATCGCCACCAGGGCGTGTACTACTTTTCCTTCTCCACCGGCTGGCCGGGCCAGATCGTCTACGCAACCGGCGCTTCGCCGCTGGGACCCTTCAGCTACAAGGGCGTGCTGATCGACTACCTGAAGATCTCCACCAACCACCACGCCATCCTGGAGCAGGGCGGCAAGACGCTGCTGTTCTACCACGACAATGCGCTGCCCGGCGGCGGCAGCCACAAGCGTTCGGTCCTGATGCAGGAAATCCGCTACGACGGCGACGGCAACATGCTGCGCTAGCGGAACGACAGTTCTCCGGAGCCGGGTGCGCGGTTTTTTCCTCTTTCCGCACGCCCGTTCCCTCTTTGCCCGCTTATCCGTGTAAGCGGGTTTTTTTTTCTTCACGGATCTGCGGGATGGTGTTGCCCTTTACGGCGCTTACGGCGGCGACCTCGTCCGGACCTAGCGCGCCTTCCCGACGAGTAGCACGAGGTAGTAGTGGTTAGCAGCTTTTAGTAAAAAGCGAAAAACGAGACACTTCCCCCTGCCTGCTGCTGGCCGGCCGCCGCCGGCTATGCCGAAACTCTGCAAAAAACTCATAGCTCGCGTAAAAAAAGATATAGGTGGAGGCTGCGGAAGGCGGGTACGCTGCCGGAATACTCCACAACTTGCATCTACGTCATGGCAACTACTTCCCCTATCAAGATCGGCCTGGTCGGCCTCGGCAAAATCGCGGTTGACCAGCACATCCCCGCCATCCGCGCCAATCCGGGCTTCGAGCTGGTGGCCGGCTGCTCGCCGCACGCGCGGCCGGACGGCATTACCGCCTACAACGACATGGCCGGCATGCTGGCCGCCCATCCCGAAATCGAAGCGCTGGCCATCTGCACGCCGCCGCAGGTGCGCCACCGCATCGCCAAGGAGGCGCTGGCCAGCGGCCGCCACGTGTTCCTGGAAAAGCCGCCCGGCGCCACGCTGGGCGAGGCCGAAGCCTTGCGCGACTTCGCCGCGCAGCAGGGCAAGACGCTGCTGGCGAGCTGGCATTCGCGCTTTGCGCCGGCCGTGGGCGCCACCCGCGACTGGATCGCCCAGCATCCGCTCAAGAGCGTGCAGATCGTGTGGAAGGAAAACGTGCGCCAGTGGCATCCGGGCCAGGCCTGGATATTTGCGCCGGGCGGCATGGGCGTGTTCGATCCGGGCATCAATGCCTTGTCCATCCTGACGGCCGTGGTGGGCGACCTGGTGGTGGTGAAGAAGGCGGACCTGCACATTCCGGTGAACTGCGACGCGCCCATCGAGGTGCAGCTGGACATGGCCACCGAAGGCGGCGTGCCGGTGAGCGCGGCGTTCGATTTCCTGCAGGAGAACCTGCAGACGTGGAGCATCTACGCCGAAGCGCAGGACGGCGGCAAGCTGGCGCTGCACATGGGCGGCACCACGCTGGAGATCGACGGCAAGGCCGTGATGAAGGAAGCGGAGCGCGAGTATCCCGGCCTGTACGCGCACTTCCACGCGCTGGTCTCGGCCGGCCAGTCGGATGCCGATTTCGCGCCGCTGCGCATCGTGGCGGACGCCTTTATGCTCGGCAAGCGCATCGCCGCGCCGGCATACGTGGAGTAAGCGCCGCGCTAGGAACGCAGCTCTTTCAGGATCTGGGCGGCGGCGCGCTCGGCCTCCGCCTCGGCGCTGTGCTGGTCCATCAGCTTCAGGTCCGCCGACACGCGCCGCTTCGGGTAAATGTGCGCCATGTGCATCGGGTTGCTGGAGGGCGCGTAGATGGACACGAAGGCGCCCCATTGCGCGGTCCCTTCCAGCAGTTCGCCGGTGTACTCGACTTCGTAGCCATCGATCATCTTGATCGGCATCGCTGTTCTCCCAAACAAAAAAGCCCCCGGGCCACAGGCGCCGGGGGCTTTGCTTTACCGAAGTAACCTTATCAGATGGTGTCCAGCGCAGCGTTGAAGGTCGCGCTAGGACGCATCACGGCCGAGGTCTTGGCCGGCTCGGGGAAGTAGTAGCCGCCGATGTCCATGGCCTTGCCTTGCACTTCGGCCAGTTCCGCGACGATCTTCGCTTCGTTCTCGCCCAGGGCCTTGGCCAGCGGCGCGAAGTGCGCTTTCAGTTCCGCGTCTTCGTTCTGCGCGGCCAGGGCCTGCGCCCAGTACAGCGACAGGTAGAAGTGGCTGCCACGGTTGTCCAGCTCGCCGGTGCGGCTCGATGGCGACTTGTTATTGTCCAGCAGCTTGCCGGTGGCTTCGTCCAGGGTCTTGGCCAGCAGCTTGGCTTTCGCGTTGCCGGTCTTGATGCCCATGTCTTCCAGCGACACCGCCAGCGCCAGGAACTCACCCAGCGAATCCCAGCGCAGGTGGTTTTCTTCCACCAGCTGCTTCACGTGCTTCGGCGCCGAACCGCCGGCGCCGGTTTCGTACATGCCGCCGCCGGCCATCAGCGGGACGATGGACAGCATCTTGGCCGAGGTGCCCAGTTCCAAGATGGGGAACAGGTCGGTCAGGTAGTCGCGCAGGATGTTGCCGGTCACCGAGATGGTGTCCAGGCCGCGGAAGGCGCGTTCCAGCGTGTAGCGCATGGCGCGCGTCTGCGACATGATCTGGATGTCCAGGCCGGTGGTATCGTGGTCTTTCAGGTAGGTCTGCACCTTCTTGATCACTTCGTTCTCGTGCGGACGGTAGGTGTCCAGCCAGAACACGGCAGGCATGCCGGAGTTGCGGGCGCGGGTGACGGCCAGCTTGACCCAGTCGCGGATCGGCGCGTCCTTCACCTGGCACATGCGCCAGATGTCGCCTTCTTCCACGGTCTGGGTCAGCAGCACTTCGCCGGTGGCCAGGTCGGTAATGTTGGCGATGCCGCCTTCCGGCACTTCGAAGGTCTTGTCGTGCGAGCCGTATTCCTCGGCTTGCTGCGCCATCAGGCCCACGTTAGGCACGGTGCCCATGGTCTTCGGATCGAAGTTGCCATGCCATTTGCAGAAGCCGATCATCTCCTGGTAGATGCGGGCGAAGGTCGATTCCGGCATCACAGCCTTGACGTCCTTCGGACGGCCGTCGGCGCCCCACATTTTGCCGCCGATGCGTATCATGGCCGGCATCGATGCGTCCACGATGATGTCGTTCGGCGAGTGGAAGTTGGTGATGCCCTTGGCCGAGTCGACCATGGCCAGTTCCGGACGGTTGGCGTGGCAGGCGTGCAGGTCCTTCAGGATTTCTTCCTTCTGCGACGCCGGCAGCTTTTCGATCTTCTCGTACAGGTTGCCCATGCCGTTGTTCACGTTCACGCCGATCTCGTCGAACAGCTTGGCGTGCTTGGCGAACGCTTCCTTGTAGAAGATGCGCACGCAGTGGCCGAACACGATGGGGTGCGACACCTTCATCATGGTCGCTTTCACGTGCAGCGAGAACATCACGCCGGTCTTGCGCGCGTCTTCCAGCTCGCGCTCGTAGAATTCGAGCAGCGCTTTTTTGCTCATGAACATGCTGTCGATGATTTCGCCGGCTTGCAGCGAGACCTTCGGTTTCAGCACGATGGTCTTGCCGGAGGCGGTGATCAGTTCCATCTTCACGTCGCGCGGCTTGTCCAGGGTCATGGACTTTTCGCCGTGGTAGAAGTCGCCATGGTGCATATGCGACACGTGGGTGCGCGAAGCCTGGCTCCACTCGCCCATGGAATGCGGGTTCTTGCGCGCGAATTCCTTGACGGCCTTCGGTGCGCGGCGGTCGGAGTTACCTTCGCGCAGCACCGGGTTGACCGAGCTGCCGATGCACTTGCCGAAGCGGGCCTTCAGGGCTTTTTCTTCGTCGGTTTTCGCGTCTTCCGGGTAGTCCGGCAGCTTGTAGCCGCGGCTTTGCAGCTCGCGCACGCAGGCTTGCAGCTGGGCCACGGAGGCGCTGATGTTGGGCAGCTTGATGATATTGGTGTCCGGCAGCTGGGTCAGGGCGCCCAGTTCGGCCAGGGTGTTTGGTACTTTCTGTTCGTCGGTCAGGTACTCGGGGAACTCGGCCAGCACGCGCGCCGCCACCGAAATATCGCTGGGGACCACGTCAACGCCGGCAGGCGCTGTGAACTTTTTGATAATGGGCAGCAGGGAATAGGTCGCCAGCAGCGGCGCTTCGTCGGTCAGTGTGTAGATGATTTTTGATTTTGGTGTTGCCATGGTTTCCCTCGTATGCGGTCGGTGCCGGTATTCACTTGATAAGTTTTCAGGCACAGGAATAGTCGTTCTTGCCCTGGGCGCTACGGTGTCGGCGCTGACCCCTTTTTCGCCCAAGTGCGTATTTTAGACCCTAGACACTAATATTGGGCGGAAACCCCTCGGTTCCGGGCGGATTAGGGCGAAATGTTTTATACTTTCGATAGCATTGATAGCATTCAGAGGCGGCCATGGCCCAGTTATTGGTACGGAATCTCGAGCAGAGCGTGGTGGACGCCTTGCGCCGCCGCGCTGCGGACCATCACCGCAGCGCCGAGGCCGAGCATCGCGACATCTTGCGCGCGGCACTGCTGGAGCAGCCGCCCAAGCGGCTGTTAAAAGAGGTGCTTGCCGCCATGCCGTATTTTGACGATGACGATGTGTTCGAGGTCCGGTGACCGGCGCATGGCTTATCTGATCGATACCAGCGTCATTGCCGAATACCGCAAGGGCGGGCGGTGCCACCCCGGCGTGGCGCGCTTTTTCCAGACCGTGGGGGATGCGGAGCTTTTCCTGCCGGTCCAGGCGATAGGCGAGATTCGGGCCGGCATTGCGCAGGCGCGCAGGAGAAAAGAATTATTACAGGCCGGGAGTTACGAGCATTGGCTCGACGGGCTGCTGGGCAGTTTCACCGGCCGGATAATTGAATTCGACGCCGACTGCGCGCAAGTGTGGGGAGCGCTCCTGACCGGAGAAAAGAAACGACCCTCACGCCATGGACAAGCAGATCGCGGCGATTGCCATCGTGCGCGATATGACGTGGGTGACACGGGATAGGGGATTTCGCTCTGTTTTAGCAGCCCAAGTCAGGCTGCTTGACCCGTTCCAGGACTAAGTTGCTCAATGCCGCGCCCAGGCCACGAGCGGCGCCAGCCAGCGGGGGCGCCAGCTTAGCGTGAAGGCCACCGTCAGGGCTGATCCGGCAAGGGACATCACCCAGACCAGCGCCGCCATCGAGGCGTGGTCTGCCCACAGGCAGAGCAGCAGGGAGGCGAGCCAGGCGAGGGCGCCCAGCGCGCGCAGCTGGCGGACCGTGACGGCCGAGGCGGGCAGGCCGCCACACACTTGTTGCCAGTGAGGCTCCATCGATAGCGCCAGCCAGCCGGCGCCGGCCACGGCGGCCGCGATGGCGGCGGTCAATATCAAAACGTTATGCATGGGAGCCTCGTGAAGTGACACCGTCCTGCTCGGCCGGGCTGGCGCGGTGGCTGGCCGACAGGCTGGCGGATGATGCGCCGCCCTCGCGGCTGCGGGGCGCAGGCAGGCTGTCATGCTGTTCTCGGCGGCGCAGCTTGCGCGCGGCCAGCATGGCGAGGGCGGCGCTGGACAGCAGGGCCAGGTCCAGGCCTGCCACTGGCCAGTAGCCTTCGCCCACGGTCTTGAGCAGGTGGTCGCCGGTGGTGACCGCGTTCAGCACCACGGCGGCGACCGCCAGCGCCGCCACCGTCCAGCATTGCTCGCGCCACGCGGGCGAGAGGCGCGCCGCCCGCACCGGCGCGCTGCGCCATGCCGCGTGCAGCAGCGACAGCAGCCAGGCGCCCCAGAACACGTTCCTTTCCCAGTCGCCCCGGTGCGGCATATCATCCGGCAGCAGGCGGTTGGCCACCAGCATGGACAGTGCCGCGATCAGCATGCCGGTGACGGCCGCCGTGGCCAGCGCGTCCACCCAGCGCGCGCCGGCCGCGCCTTGTCTGGCGTGCTGCCGCTTGCGCTTCTCCACGTAGAAAATGAAGCCGGTGGCGATGCAGGCGCAGCCCGACAAGCCGCCCAGCACATAGAACCAGCGCAGCAGCCAGTGCTCGAAATGCTGCAGGTGCAGGCCGGTGAGAAATTCGTTGATGCCGGACGCCGCCGCGGGCACCGGGTCTGCGCTGATCACGTCGCCGCTGGCGTTGAAGTGCACGGCCTGGCCGACCAGCGCCACGCGGTCGCTGCCCGCGCGGTAGATGCTCACATAGCTGTTGGCGTCGCCGATATGGTTCACCACCAGGAACCCCACGGTGCCCGGCATGCCGCGCGCGGCCCAGCGGCGCTTCGCTTCCACCACCATCGCATCCACGGACGCCAGCGGCGCGGCCACGCCGGCCGGCTTGAACGGCAGCCCCTTGGCCCTGGCCTCGGCCATGGCGTGCTCCATGGCCTGCGGCTTGAGCAGGGTCTGGTCCACCGGCAGGTAGATGCCGGCGAAGATCACCAGGCCGGTCAGCGCGAAGATGAAGTGGAAGGGCAGGGCCGCCACGCCGGTCAGGTTGTGCAGGTCCAGTACGCTGCGCTGCGTTTGCTTGTCGGGCCGGAAGGTGAACAGCTCGCGGAAGACCTTGCGGTGCATGACCACGCCGCTCACCAGCGCGGCCAGCATGGCCAGCGCCGCCAGGCCCACGATCCAGTAGCCCAGCCCTTTCCATTCAATGTGCAGGCTGTAGTGCAGCGGGTAGAAAAAGCCGCTGCCGATCTTGAGCTGGTCGTGCGGCAGCACGCGGCCGCTGCGCGGGTCGATGGTGACGTGGCCGTGCACATGCTCGTCCGGATCGGCCGGGTTGTTGGACACGCCGAACTCGGCAAACAGCTGCAGCACCGGATCGCGGTGCGTGGTGTAGGCGCTCCAGCTGCGCGCCGGGCCGACCACGGGAGCGGCCCCGATGCGGCCGCGCGCCGCTTCGATTTCCTCGTCCTCGGGCGCGATCTGGCGGAACACCGGCGCCAGCAGCTGGTCGTAGGACGGCATGGGCTGCGGCGCGAAGCGGGTTTGCGGGATGGCCCAGCGGTCGATTTCACGGTCGAACACGGACAGCGTGCCGAAGAAGAACACGGCCATCAAGATAAAGCCGAGCACCAGGCCGAACCAGGTGTGCAGCCAGGCCATGGACAGGCGGAAGGATGGGAACATGGGGAACTCCGGTAAGGGTGGGCGTCAGTGGGCGCGGGGCAGTGGGCGCGAGTCTGTGGGCGAGGCTCAGGCGCGCGTGAGCAGCCATGCGGCGCCCGTCATGGCCGCGCCGCCGCCCAGCAGCACGCACCACACGCGCAGCAGGCTGGCCGCCGCATAAGCCCAGCAGAAGCAAACCAGGAAGACCAGGAAGGCTAGCAGATACGCCACCGTGCGGGCCTCGCCGTAAGGCACGCCGGCCGCCAGCAGCAGCGCGATGCCCAGCACCACGCAGCCCCACACAAAGGCATACCCTCCCAGCAGGCTGGCGGCAACGCGCGACACGATGTGGCTGGCGGCGTGTTTCATGGCGGCCTGTCCCATGTCAGAAGCGGTAATCCATCGTCAGCAGCACCTTGCGCGGCTGGCCGTAGGTGTACGGCGCGCCCCACCAGTAGCTGCCCGAGCGATACTTCTTGTTGGTGAGGTTGGACAGGTTCAGCTGCAGCGAAAGCTGGTCGCTGAAGGCGTAGCGCGCCATCGCGTCCACCAGCGCATAGGCGCCCTGGCCGACCTTCTCCGTGGCGCCGGTGGCGGGATTGACCGCGCTGGCCGGACGGCCGCCTTCCCAGTTCACGCCGGCGCCGAAGCTCACGCCGCGCCATGCGTCCACCATGGTGTACTTGGTGAACAGCTTGAACTGCTTGCGCGCATGGTCCACCGCCACGTCCACGCCGTCGGCATCCCGCGCGGAGAAGCGGGTCCAGCCCACGCTCAGGTTCAGGTTGCGCGCCAGGTCGCCGTTCACTTCCATTTCATAGCCCTTCACCGTGACGCCCTGCGCGGTGCGGAAGGCGGGATTGGTGGTGCCGGGCACGAAGTAGCCGACATCGGCCACGGCGAAATTGCTTTGCTCGGTGCGGAACACGGCCGCCGAGGCATTCAGCTTGCCGTCCATGAATTCGCCTTTCAGGCCGGCCTCGTAGCTCTTGCCTTCCAGCGGGTCGAGGTAGTTGCCGTTGCGGTCGCGGCTGGTCTGCGGCTTGAACTGGTCGGTGTAGCTGGCGTAGGCGGACGTTTGCGGGCTCAGGTCGTACACCAGGCCCGCGTACGGCGTGAACACGCGCTTGTGGTCGATCTGGTAGGCCGATGCAGTCCACGCCGCCGCTTCCTCCTTGCGCTGCCAGTTGCTCACGCGGCCGCCGACGATGGCCTTCAGGGCATCGGTCAACTGCAGGCGGGACGCGGCATACACGGCGGACTGCTCGGTGGTGCCGCGCGAACCCCGGTAGCGCGCGCCCATGGCCGGTTCCGGATAGGAGCCGTCCCAGTGGTTAAAGTCCGGTAGCGGCGCCATGTCGCCCACCAGGTCGCGGTTGCTCCAGCCGTCCGTCAGGCGGCTGTGGACCAGGCCCACGTTCAGCTCGTGATGGCGGCCGAACAGCTGGAACGGGCCGCCGGCGCTGACGCCGGCTTGCGTCTGCTTGGGATCGGAGATGTAGTGGTAGGGCAGGGCTTGCAGGCCCAGGCCCGTGGCGCGGTCCGGGTCGCCCCACATCCACAGCAGCTTGGAGTCCTCGTTCTGGCGGTGGTGGCTCACGTCGGCGCGCAGCGTCCAGCGGTTGGCCAGCGTGTGCTGCAGGTTGATGAAGGCGGTCTGCTCGTGCGTGTCCCACTGGTTCCAGCGGGTGGCCGTGGTTTTGCCGGTGCCCCAGTCGGTGCGGCTGCCGTCCGCGTACCAGTAGGGCAGGCCGGCCCACAGCACGCCGTTGCGTTGGTCGCGCTGGTCGCTCAGGCCCACGCTCAGGCGCGTG
Source organism: Pseudoduganella sp. UC29_71 (assembly GCF_042693265.1). NCBI lineage: Bacteria > Pseudomonadati > Pseudomonadota > Betaproteobacteria > Burkholderiales > Oxalobacteraceae > Pseudoduganella > Pseudoduganella sp. UC29_71. The sequence goes on from NZ_CP170549.1 coordinate 1,616,588, forward strand.
TTCTTGCCGAGGTCCGCGTCCACCACGCCGTAGAACAGCTTGTTGTCCGTGTGTTCCAGGTCGATGAAGGCGTCCTGCTTGCCGACGCTGGCCACGAAGCGGCCGCGCACCGAGCCGTCCTGGTTCAGCGGCGCACTCAGGTCCACGGTGCCGGTGCGCTGCTTCCACGAGCCCAGCTGGGCGCTGACGGAACCGGTGAAGGTTTTGCTGTCCGCATGCTTGCGCACCAGGTTCACGGCCGCCGACGGATCGCCCGCGCCGCCCAGCAGGCCGGTGGCCCCGCGCACCACTTCAATGCGGTCGTAGAGCGCCGTGTTGCCGGTTTCGATGCCGATGTTCCCGGTGGCCATGGGGATGCCGTCGAACTGGAAATTGGTGATGTCGAAGCCGCGCGCCGACAGCTGGTTGCGGCCCCGGTCCACTGGCTTGACCGAAATGCCGATGGTGCCGCCCAGCGCGTCGGCCACCGACATCATGGCCTGGTCCTCGATGCGCTGGCGGGTGACGATGGAGATCGACTGCGGCGTGTCCCGCACGGACAGGTCCAGGCCGGTGGCGGTGGACATGGCCCCCTTGGTGTAGGAGCTTGAACCTTCGGTGGCGCCGGACAGGCTGCTGCCTTGCACGACGACTTGCGGCAGCACCGCATCCGCGGCGGCAACGTGCAGCTGCTCTTCAGCGTGGCCTTGCATGGCGCATAGCGCCAGGGAAACTGCCAGCGCCATGCGCGCCGGCCGGGAATGGCGGAGGGAGGTTGTCATTGGATATGATTGAGAATGAGAATGCAAATGAGAACGATTCGCAACATTATATGGAGAAAATGCCAGATGTGCAAAGGAATTGCTATCGGCGAGGGGGGAGGTGGCGCGAGCGCCTGGGGGCCGGTCGGTTTGACCGGAGGCGTTGCGCGTTTATTGCCGGGTAACCTGGACCAGGCTGGTCATCGCGTCCACGTACAAGGTTTTGTCGTCGGCGAATAGCGGCAGCAGGGGCGTGACCGATACCTGGTTCAGCTTGGTCCGGCGCAGCTGGCCGGTGGCGGGGTCCTTGAACACCGCATAGGGCACGTCCTGGATGACGTAGGGCTCGCCGTTGACGTGGCCGATGATCATGAGCACATGGCCCGGGACCACGACCAGGTCGCCCACCTCGGCCTGGCGCAGCGCGCGCACGCGCTCGGCGTGCGTGTCCTGCGCGGTGAACGTCCGGTGATGCAGCGCCGTGCTGCTGCCCTGCAGTCCGGAATTGTGCTGCAGCAGCAGGCCCATGCTGCGATAGACCTCGCTGGTCAGGCCGCTGCAGTCGCGCGCGTTGAACTGGTGGCCCCAACCATAGCGCTCGCCCAGGAATTTGAATGCCTGGCGCAGGATGTTGGCGCGCGTGAGCGGCAGGTAGCCGGGGGCGGTGTCGGCAGTGCGGCGCACCAGCGCGCTGCGAAACGCCAGGCTGCCGTCCGGCAGGCGCACCGGCAATTTCACCACCCACGAGGCGACGCTGCTGGCGCCGTTCACCGGCTCGCCGGGCGAGTAGTCCGCGCCGGGCAAGGCCACGCCCATGTCCAGGTCGAGTTCCGATACGTCCGGCGCGTCCGGCGTGGAGACGGTGCGGACCTGGTCGCCCGTCACCACGCGGCCCGGCGCCTGCGCGGCATAGGAGAAAACGGCGCGCGGCTGGCCCTCGGCGATATTCGTGGCCTTCACCCAGGCCGGGCCTTGCGTCGTCATGACCAGCAGCCATTCTCCGTCAGCGCTGCGGTGCGCTATCACCACGGGCTCGCCCGGAAACAGCACGCCGGCGGTCAGGCTTTCATAGTCGCGCTGGTCGACGCCGGCAAAGAACTGGAGGTCGGTGGGCAGCGTCCGCATGGGCGTGCGGCGTACGCTCAGTCCATACCGTGTCGGCGTGGCCGCGACGGCATCGGCGGCGGTGCTGCTGCGCAGCGCCTGCAGCTGGGCCGGCGTCACCTGCCGTCCCTTGATGTCCACCACCAGCTTGATGGGCGACTGCTCCGCCTGCCGCAGCCACTCGGCAATCTGCTCCCGCGTGAGGGTGGCCGGCAGCGCCGCCAGGTCGATGAAGCCGCCGCCGGGCGCATAGGCGGCGCGGCGCTGCGCCGCCAGCTGCGCGCTGCTGCGCAAGGTGGCGGTCGGGGACGGGGCGCGGCGTATCCAGTAGTCGGCGGCCAGCATGTCTTCGCTGACGGCCGGCACGCCCCATGCGGACACGGCCGGCGGTGCCGCGTGGGCGGCAGTGGCCAATGCAAGGGCAAGCGTCAGCGCGGCAGGGAACTGGAAACGCATCGTAGTCGTCGCAGGTTGGGCGGAGCTGCCATGATAGTCCATTCCCGCGCCGCCGGCACCTGGGCGGCACATGGGCGGCAGCCGGGCGGCAGCAGCCGGCCTTGCCGCCTGCGCGCTGGTCAGTGCACCGCGTGCAGCTTGACCGGCGGGCCGTCGTCGCGGCCGGCCCAGGCGGCGATGGCGGCGGCCATGGCGATGGCGAAGGCGCCGCCTACGAACATGGCGCTGGCCACCCCCAGGTGGTCGACCGCCACGCCGCCCACCAGCGCGCCGCTGGCCAGCGACACTTGCGCGGTGGCGACGAACACGGCGCCGCCGCTTTCCATGGCGTGCGGCGCGGCCCTGAACATCCAGGTCTGCACCGAGATCGGCATCATGCCGAAGGCCAGGCCCCAGGTGATGATGAGCGCGGTGGCGCCCCAGATGTTGGTGCCCAGCACGGGCAGCAGCGCGGCCGAGACGCCCATCACGAGGCCGGTGGCGATCAGCGAGTTGCGCACGCTGCGCGCCACGGCCCAGCCGCCGATCAGGTTGCCGACGAAGCCGGCGGCGCCGAACACGAGCAGCAGGGCGCTGGTGGCCTTCGCGCTCAGGCCGCCGATCTGGGTCAGGAAGGGCGTGACATAGGTGTAGGCGGCGAACTGGCCGATGAACACCAGCAGCGTGGCCAGCATGCCGAGGCGGCCTTTTTTCACGCGCAGCAGCGCAGGCAGGTGGGCGAAGGTAGTGGCTTTGTCGGTGGGCAGCTTGGGCAGCAGGAACAGCTGCGCAAGGAATACCAGCACGGACACGGCGCCGGCGGCGGCGAAGGCCAGGCGCCAGCCAAGCGCTTCGCCGATCACCGCGCCGGCCGGCACGCCGGCCACCGTGCCCAGCGAAATGCCGGCGAAGATGACGGCCGTGGCGCGCGTGGCGGACGCTTCGGGCACCAGTCGCCCGCCCAGCGCCCCGCCGATGGCCCAGAAGCCGCCCACGCCGATGCCGAGCAGCGCACGGCCCAGCAGCACCAGCGGCAGCGAGTGCGACAGCGCAACGATGAGGTTGGAAATGGCGAGCAGGGCGGTCAGGCCCAGGATGACATGGCGGCGGTCCGCCTTGCCAACGCCGACGGTGACGAGGATGGCGGCGAAGGCGGCCACCAGGCCCGGGATGGTGACCATCATGCCGGCAATGCCTTCGGTCACGCCCAGCTCGGCGGCGATGGCGGGCAGCAGGCCGACCGGCAGGAATTCGGTGGTCACCAGCGCGAACGAGCCGACCGCCACGGACAGCACGGCCAGCCAGGCCGCGCGGGTCGGCGGCGCGCTGGGCGAAGGGGAAGGAGAATGGGTGGGCGCGAGGGCGCCGTCGAGCGCATCGTCGCGCGCGGGCAGGGCGTTTGATTGGTTTTGCATGGGTATCCTTTAGGCCAGTGCAGTAAAAGTGCTTGAGTTTTTTACTGATCGGTTCATAATCTACTGCAGTGCAACATTTGTCAATGAATTTTTAACCGATCGGTATGAAAGATAGTTCCACGCCACCCCGCAAGACCGGCCGCCCGCGCTCCTTCGACGAGGACGCGGCGCTGGAGCAGGCCATGCAAGTGTTCTGGGAAAAGGGCTACGAGGGCAGTTCGCTGCAGGACCTGACCGACGCCATGGGCATGAACCGCCCCAGCCTGTACGCCGTGTTCGGCAACAAGGAGAACCTGTTCCGCATGGCGGCCGAGCGCTACCGCGCGGGCCATGAGCCGCAGTTCATTGCCGCGCTGATGGAGCCGAACGCGCGCGCCGTGGTGTCCCGCCTGCTGCGCGACACGGCGGATGCACAGACCGAGGATGGCAAGCCGCACGGCTGCCTGGTCATCAACGGCGCGCTGGCCTGCGGCGAGGAAGCGATGCCGATCAGGACCTCGCTGGCCGAACGCCGCGCCGAGCAGAAGGACCTGCTGTGCGAACGCTTCGAACGCGCCAGGCGCGAAGGCGACCTGCCGGCCGACGCCTGCCCGGTGCAGCTGGCGCGCTATGTGATGACCGTGTCCAACGGCATGGCGGTGCAGGCCGTGGACGGCGCCACCCGCCAGCAGCTGCACGAAGTGGTGGACCAGGTGCTGCGCTCCTGGCCGGCCTGAGGCCGTTTTCCTTTTTCGCTCAAATAGTTGATTGGTCCAGCCAATTTTGTAATTGGTCTTGCCGCAATGTCTGCCCGGGGCTACCATGTTTTCGGCACTAATGCCTGAAACTTATAAAGCGAGGGGACACAGCATGGATGAAAAAGGCCACGGACCGATGGATCGGCGTACTGTTTTGAAGGCGGCTGCGGGGGCTGCAGGCTTGGTGCTGGCGGCGGGCGCGAACAGCGTCTTCGCCGCCGAGCCGCGCAAGCGCTACGCCGTGGTGGGCGTAGGCTCGCGTGCCCGCATGTTCACCGGCGCCATCACCGGCACCTACCGCGACCGCAACGAGATCGTGGCGGTATGCGACCGCAACGCCGGCCGCGCTGCGCTGGCTGTCAGGAAGATCACCGCCACCGGCACCGGCACGCCCAAGGCCTACGCGCCGGACGACTTCGAGCGCATGGTGCGCGAGACCAGGCCGCAATTCGTCATCGTCACCACCACCGACGCCAGCCACGACGACTACATCGTGCGCGCGCTGGACGCCGGCTGCGACGTCATCACCGAAAAGCCGATGACCACCACGGCCGAAAAGGCGCAGCGCATCCTCGATGCCGTAAAGCGCAGCGGGCGCCATATCCGCGTCACCTTCAACTACCGCTATGCGCCGCCCCGCACCCAAGTCAAGGACATCCTGATGAGCGGCGAGATCGGCGACGTGATGTCGGTGGACTTCACCTGGCTGCTGAACACCAGGCACGGCGCGGACTACTTCCGCCGCTGGCACAGCAACAAGGCCAATTCGGGCGGCCTGATGATACACAAGGCCACCCACCATTTCGACCTGGTGAACTGGTGGCTGGGCGCGCAGCCGGAAATGGTGCACGCCTTCGGCTCGCGCCAGTTCTACACGCCCGCCACGGCCAAGCGCATGGGCCTGCAGGGCGCGCACCAGCGCTGCCTGACCTGCACCGAGAAAGAGAAGTGCACCTTCTACTTCGACCTGGCGGCCGACCAGGGCCTGAAGGAACTCTATCTGGACAACGAGAAGCACGACGGCTACTACCGCGACCAGTGCGTGTGGCGCCCCGAGATCAATATCGAGGACACCATGAACGTGATGGTCAAGTACGACAACGGCGTGCAGCTGAACTACGCGCTGTCGGCCTACGACGCCTGGGAGGGCTACCACATCGCCTTCAACGGCACCAAGGGCCGGCTGGAGCACCGCATTGTCGAATCGGCCGGCGTGGCGGGCGCCAACGAGGTGCAGAGCAAGAGCAACAACGTGCAGATCCGCGTGATCCCGCTGCGCGGCAACCCGCGCGACATCGAACCGTGGACCGGCACCGGCGGCCATGGCGGCGGCGACGACGTCATGCTCAAGGAGATCTTCGGCGACGCGCCGGCCGATAAATACAAGCGCGTGTCCGACGAGCGCGCCGGCGCGTATTCCTGCCTGGTGGGCGTGGCCGCCAACCGCTGCTTCGAGAGCGGGGCCTCGGTGCGCATCGCCGACCTGGTGACCGGCCTGACGCCGCCGGACCGCGCGCCCATGCCGGACCGCGGCGCGCCGCTGCCCATGCCGATGCGGGTGAAAATGGTCTGACCGGGACCGCGCGGGCCTGCTGCGGCGTTGCCGGCAATGTGGGTAAATAGCAACGCCGTAGCCTGTCTGGCCTGATATGTACGGTTTTTCTTGTTAAGGTGGTCTAACCAATTTAGTATCTGGCTATACCAAATAAAAGATTGATCGAGCCAATTCGACTAGACACCTTGAGGAGGAGATGCCCCATGAAACAAACCGGTAAACCCAATCTGGAACGCGCAGCGCTGGCGGCCGCCGTCAGCCTGGCAGTGTTGCAGATGGCCGCTCCGGCCTATGCGCAAAGCGCGCAGGCCGGCGACCAGCAAGTGCAGGCCGTCGTCGTGACCGGCTCGCTGATCCGCCGCGCCGCCGACGAAGGCGCCACGCCGCTGACCACCATCAAAGCCACCGAACTGGCCGCGCGGGGCCACACCGAACTGAAAGACCTGGTGCTGGAGCAGCCGCAGTCGCTGTCGCTGGGCACCAACTCGGGCGCCGCCGGCCCCGTCACCAACTTGCGCGGCCTGGGGCCGATGCGCACGCTGACGCTGCTGAACGGCCGCCGCCTGGCCAACGAGCCGCTGCAAGATCAATATGTATCCGTGAACGTGATCCCGCGCATGGCGCTGGACCGCGTGGAAACCTTGAGCGGCGGCGCCGCCTCGATCTACGGCGCGGACGCCATCGGCGGCGTGCAGAACTACTGGACCAAGCGCGGCTACGAGGGCATGACCCTGAAGGCTGAATACGCCCGTCCGGACATGGGCACGGCTGGCGACACCAAGAGCGTCGGCGCCATCATGGGTACCGGCAACCTGGCGCGCGACGGCTACAACGTCTATGTCGCGGTGGACCACCAGCGCAAGTCGGCGCTGTTCCAGTCGGACCGCCCGCAGCAGCACGATCCAGAAATCCTGCGCACGCTGGGCCTGGGCATCACGCCGGACGCGCGCAACCCCAACCCGTTCGCCAACTTCGGCTTCACCCGTGCGGCCAACTCGAACTACAACCCGGCCTTCGCCACCGGTTGCGGCGGCACGCCGTACTCCATGGTCACGCTGGGCAACGCCAGCCTGAATAATCCGCCGACCTATGCGCCGGGCTGCGCCCGCAATCCGCTGTTCTGGACCGCCGTCACCGACGGCAGCGAAATCACCAACGTGGCCGCGCGCGCCAGCTGGAACGTGGCCGGCCACAAGATCGACCTGGACCTGCTGCACAGCGACTTCACGGTGCAGAAATACCGCGGCATGCAAGTGCCGGGCGCCACCCAGCCGTTCACCACCTACTCGCTGCCGTCGACCAGCCGCTTCTACCCTGGCAAAGGCATCACGCCGGGTGTGCAGGTAGTGGGCAGCAACACCGGCGCCAACACGCCGACCATGTTCATCGACCAGAGCAAAACGCCTGGCACGGTCAGCAACCTGAACTTGAACAACCGCACCGTCTACTTCCAGTGGGGGCCTGCAGAACTGGGACCTGCCTACCGCAACGACCAGCAGACCAACGACCGCATCGTGCTGTCGGCCGAAGGCGAAGTGCTGGGCTGGGACTACCGCGTGGGCCTGAACCACGGCATGTCCAAGCGCGACACGCGCGTCGGCGAAGGCTACATTCTGTACACCAAGGCGCAGGAAGGCTTCGACAAGGGCATCCTGAACCCGTTCGGCCTGCAGGACGCGGCCGGCCTGGAATACCTGCGCAGCATCCAGGCGAACGACTACACCTACCGCCTCAACAAGGCCTACAACCAGAGCGTGGACGCGACCTTCTCGAAGGCGCTGATGGCGCTCGGCGGCGGCGACCTGACGCTGGCGGTGTCCGGCGAATTGCGCCGCGACTCGGCGCGTACCTTTAACGCACCGCTGGACTATGTGTTGAAGAAGGCCGACGGTTCCTACAACATCGATGCTTCCGGCAACGTGGTGCAGTCCGACCTGGTGGGCGAAACCCCGCAAGGCGTGGCGAAGAAACTGCGCCGCGACATTTCCTCGCTGGTGATGGAGGTGGATGCGCCGCTGACCTCGACCTTCCTGCTGAACGGCGCCGTGCGCGCCGACCACTACGACGATCTGAAGCAGACCACGGTCAATCCGAAACTGGCCGCGCGCTGGCAGCCGCTGAAGTCCCTGGTGCTGCGCAGCTCCCTGTCCACCGGGTTCCGCGCGCCGTCCATCATGGACATCCAGAACCCGACGCCGGAAGTGCGCACCCAGGTGATGGACGATCCGGTCCTGTGCCCAAGCTCGCAGCCTACCGTGGCCGGGACCGGCACGCCGAAGGCAGGCTACACGGCGGACCAGGTCTGCAACGTGACCACCAACTACTGGACCAAGACGCCGAACAATTCCTTCCTCAAGCCTGAGAAATCCCGCGGCTTCTCCTTCGGCGGCGCCTACGAGCCGATCAAGGACTTGGCCATCACGGTGGACTACTGGGGCCTGAAGCTGAAGGACGTGCTGGGCGCGCTGACCATCGCCGAAGTGCAGCAGAACCCGACCAAGTACGCCGAATACATCATTCGCGGCTCGAACGGCGTGATCGACCATATCGTGGCCAGCCAGGCCAACCGCGGCCAGACCCGCATCCGTGGCGCGGACGTATCGGGCAGCTACCGCTTCCCGACCACCAGCGTCGGCACCTTCGATGCAAAGATCGACGCCACCTGGTATCACAAGTATGAGTTCCAGAGCGAGAAGGACGGCCCATGGCTGACGAACATCGGCATCATCACCAATGATGGCCGCTTCGGCGGCGCAGGCCCGAACTCCGGCCTGGCCGGCATGCCGCAGATTAACCCGCGCTGGAAGTACACCGCGGCACTGACCTACACCACCGGCGACTGGAGCGGCACGCTGTCGCAGCGCTTCCAGACCGGCTTGAACGACCTGACGCCGCGTACCGGTTCCACGCTGACCACGGTGGATTCGTACAGCCAGTACAACCTGAACGTGCGCTACAAGGGCTTCAAGAACGCCACCATCAGCCTGGGTGTGAACAACCTGACCAACGAATGGCCGCCACTCACGTCCAACAGCATCTACAGCGGCGGCTACGTGACCAGCATGGCCGACATGATGGGCCGTGTGTACCGCATGTCGGTTGAGTACAAGTTCTAATGTAGTGGTATGAAAATCGCGGCCCTTCGGGGCCGCGTTTGCTATTGCCCACCGGAGATTGCATCGCCATGACGTTCCGCAGCGCCGCCGTACTTCTTGCAGTTCTTGCCGGCCCGGCGCTTGCCGGCGCTTCGCCTCCCATCGACCGCCAGGCATTGGCCGCGCGCCATTCGCCGCATCTCACCGCGATCGACATCATGTCCCCGCTCAGCGTGGGCAACGGGCGCTTCTGCTTCACGGCCGACGTCACGGGCCTGCAAACGCTGCCCGAGCATTACCGCGTCGGCGGCACGCCGCTGGAAACGCAGGCGCGCTGGTCATGGCACGAGAACGCCAATCCGAACAACTACAAGCTGTCCGACGCCAACCGCAGCTACACCGCGCACGGCCGCACGCAGGGCTATCCCACCAATGCCGGATCGCCGGCAGGGCAATGGCTGCGCGAGAATCCGCACATCCAGCCGCTGCCGCAGATCGGCTTCGTGCTGGCAGGCGAGGGCGCACGGCCGCTGACGGCTGCCGACGTGAGCGCGGTGGATCAGCGCCTGGACCTGTGGCGCGGACAGCTCGACAGCCGCGTCAAGCTGCTCGGCCAGCCGGCCGCTGTGCGCAGCAGCGTCAGCCCGGACAGCGACACCCTGGCGCTGCACATCGATACGCCGCTGTTCGCGCAAGGCCCGCAGCGCGTGGCCGTGCGCATCGCGCTGCCGCTGGGCTACGACCAGGCCGCTGCCCGCCACAATCCGCCGCTTGACTGGTCCAGGCCGGACGCGCACCAGACCACCGTGCTGGCGCAAACCGCGCGCACCCTGGCGCTGGAGCACAGCCGCGACGCATCCCGCTACGGCATGACGCTGGCAGCCAGCGCGCCCATCACCATCAAGCGCAGCGGCCCCCACGCCTTCGACATCACCCCCGCCTCCGGCCGCATCCTCGACCTGACGCTGACCTTCACCCCACGCAGCCCAACTCCTTCCGCCGCCGCGCCCGCCACGGCCGCCGCGTCCATCACCCCAGCCGCCGGGGCCGCGACCGTCGCCGCAGTCCCAGCTGGCGCTTCGGTCTCCTCGGCCAGCGCCGCGCCGTCGGCCGCCCGCGCCTTCGACCGCGCCGCCGACCACTGGCGCGCCTACTGGCAATCCGGCGCCGCCGTCGACTTCACCGGCAGCACCGACCCGCGCGCACGCGAGCTGGAACGCCGCGTCGTCCTGTCCCAATACCTGGCCGCCATCCAGCTGGGCGACGACCTGCCCGCCCAGGAAAGCGGCCTCACCACCTCCACCTGGTTCGGCAAGCACCACACCGAAATGGTCTGGTGGCACACCGCCCACTTCGCCCTGTGGGGCCGCCCGGAATACACGGCCCGCACGCTCGGCTGGTACCAGCGTACCTTGCCGTCCGCCCGCGCCGTCGCCGCCGAGCGCGGCCTCAAAGGCGCACGCTGGATGAAAATGACCGGCCCAGAAGGCCGCGAAAGCCCTGGCGGCAACCCGCTGATCGCCTGGAACCAGCCCCACGCCATCCACCTCGCCGAACTGCTATACCGCGCCAACCCCACGCCCGCCACCGTGGCCCGCTACGGCGAACTGGTCTCCGAAACCGCGCAAGCCATGGCCTCCATGCTGCACTGGGACGAAGCAGGGCAGCGCTATGTGCTCGGCCCACCGCTCTGGATCGCGCAGGAGATCTACGACCAATCCACCAGCATGAACCCCGCCTATGAGCTGAGCTACTGGGCCTGGGCCTTGGAAGCCGCCCAGCAATGGCGCGAGCGCGCCGGCCTGCCGCGCGACCCGGACTGGGAACACAAACGCACCCACCTGTCCGCGCTGCCGACAAAAGACGGCAAATACGTCGCTGTCGAATCCCACCCCGACACCTGGGACAACGTCGACAGCCGCCACGACCACCCATCTTTCCTGATGGCGCTCGGCCAGCTCCCCGGCGACGGCGTGGACCGCGCCACCATGCGCCGCACGCTGGACGCCGTCCTCGCCAACTGGGACTGGGCCGCCAAGATCTGGGGCTGGGACTACCCCATGATCGCCATGACCGCCGCCCGCCTCGGCGCCACCACGCAGGCCGTGGACGTGCTGCTCAAATCGGACGGCCCGAACAACGGCTACACGCAGGCCGGCCACAACCCCAACAAAGGCCTGCCCGTCTACCTGCCCGGAAACGGCGCCTTGCTTGCCGCTGTCGCCATGATGGCCGGCGGCTGGGAAGGCGCCCCCGGCTGCACACCAACCGCCTGCAACGCACCCGGCTTCCCATCCCAGGGCTGGACCGTGCGCGCCGAAGGCTTCAGGAAGCTGCCATGAACACGCATACCGTCTCCAAAGCCGTCGCCGCGCTCAACATCGCCGCCAGCCTTGCGCTCGGCCTCGCACTCTACTTCGCGCTCGGCCCGGCCAGCGCCACCGCCGCTGCCACCTCTGCCGCCACTGCCGCCGCCGCTGTCGCCGGCGCCGTGCCGCCAGGCACCCCCACGCCTGCCATCGTTGAACGCTGGGCCAGCACCGAAATCACGCTGCCCGGCCCCAGCACGGGCAATCCATTCCTGGACGTCGAATTCTCCGCCACCTTCCGCCAGGGCGCCCGCCAGCTCAAGGTTCCCGGCTTCTACGACGGCGACGGCCAATACAAGATCCGCTTCATGCCGGACACCGTGGGCGTGTGGGAATACGAAACCTACAGCAACCGCCCCGAACTGCGCGGCCGCAAAGGCAAGCTGACCGCCACCGCACCCTCGGCCACGAATCACGGCCCGGTGCGCGTCCACAACACCCGCCACTTTGCCTATGCCGATGGCAGCCCGTTCTGGCAAGTCGGCACCACCAGCTACGCCTGGACCCACCAGGGCGACCAGCTCGAAGACCAGACCCTGAAGACCCTGTCCACCGCGCCGTTCAACAAGCTCCGCATGGGCGTCTTCCCCAAGCGCTATGAACACAGCAAGAACGAGCCGGTGTATTACCCCTTCGAGGGCCAGCCGCCCAAGACCTGGGACTACACCCGCTTCAACCCCGCCTTCTTCCGCCACCTGGAACAGCGCGTAGCCCAGCTGCGCGACCTCGGTATCGAAGCCGACATCATCCTGTTCCACCCCTACGACAAAGGCGCCTGGGGCTTCGACAGCATGCCGCCGGACGTCAACCAGCGCTACCTGCGCTACGTCGTGGCGCGCCTGAGCGCCTACCGCAACGTGTGGTGGTCGATGGCCAACGAGTTCGACTTCGTCAAATCCAAGACCATGGAAGAGTGGGACAGCTACTTCCAGACCGTGCAGCGCGAAGATCCCTACCAGCACCTGCGCTCCATCCACAACGCCTTTGTCTTCTACAACCACACCAAGCCCTGGGTAACGCACGTGAGCGTACAAAGCGGCGCCATCACCGAAGACTACGAACGCGCCGTGCTGCTGCGCGACGTCTACAACAAACCCATCGTCTACGACGAAGTGAAATACGAAGGAAACTTCCAGCAGCGCTGGGGCCAGCTCACGCCGGAGGAAATGGTGCTGCGCTTCTGGCAGGGCGCCATCGCCGGCACCTATGTGGGCCACAGCGAAACCTATGAAGACCCGCAGGACATCGTCTGGTGGGCCAAGGGCGGCGTGCTGCGCGGCCAGAGCCCGCCGCGCCTGGCCTTCTTCCGCAAGATCCTCGGCGAAAGCCCGCCCGAAGGCCTGGAACCGATAGACAAATGGCAGGGCCACCCGTTCGCTGGCAAACACGCCCAGTACTACCTGGGCTACTTCGGCGAGCAGGCGCCGGCCAGCTGGCCCTTCGTGCTGTTCAAGACCGGCCTGGCCGATGGCATGAAATTCAGGGCCGAAGTGATCGACACCTGGAACATGACGGTAACGCCGGTGGCCGGCGTGTTCGACATCGTCAAGCGCGACAACTACACCTTCGCCGACAAGGCCGGCCGCAGCATCGCCTTGCCGGCTCGGCCTTATATGGCCTTGCGCATCGTACGGGTACCTTAAGGAGACGAATTGATGAGAAAGCTGTATCTGCTGGCCTGCGCGCTGGCCGCCAGTATTGCGCTGGCCACGCTGCCGGCGCCGGCGGCCCTTGCGCAGACCACCGTGGAACGCTGGGGCAGGGCGGAAATCGCCTTGCCCGGCCCTTCCAGCGGCAATCCCTTCATGGAAGTGGACCTGTCGGCCACGTTCCGCCAGGGCGCGCAAACGGTGAAGGTGGCTGGCTTTTACGACGGCGACGGCCAGTACAAGATCCGCTTCATGCCGCCCGAAAGCGGCGACTGGGAATATGAAACGCACAGCAACCGCGCGCAGCTGAACGGCCGCAAAGGCAAGGTCACAGCCACGGCGCCGTCGGCCGGCAATCACGGCCCGGTGCGCGTGCATAACACCCGCCACTTCGCCTACGAAGACGGCACGCCGTTCTGGCAAGTGGGCACCACCAGCTACGCCTGGGCGCACCAGACCGAAGCGCTCGAGCAGCAGACCCTGAAAACGCTGGCCGCCGCACCGTTCAACAAGCTGCGCATGGCCATCTTCCCCAACCACGACGACAAGAACGAACCGCCGCGCTTCCCTTTCGCGGGCCACCCGCCCAAAGCGTGGGACCTCACGCGTTTCAATCCCGAGTTCTTCCGCCACCTGGAGCGGCGCGTTGGCCAGCTGGGCGACATCGGCATCGAAGCGGACCTGATCCTGTTCCATCCCTACGACAAGGGCTACTGGGGCTTCGACCGCCTGCCTGCCGACGTGAACCAACGCTACCTGCGCTACGTGGTGGCGCGCCTGAGCGCCTACCGCAACGTGTGGTGGTCCATGGCCAACGAGTTCGACTTCCTCAAGGAGAAAACGATGGCGGACTGGGACAACTACTTCCAGACCGTGCAGCGCGAGGACCCGTACAACCACCTGCGTTCCATCCACAACGCCTTCGTGTTCTATAACCACACCCAGCCCTGGGTGACGCACGTGAGCGTGCAAAGCGGCGCCATCGCGGAAGACTTCGAGCGCGCGGTGCTGTTCCGCGACGTCTATAACAAACCGGTGGTGTACGACGAGGTGAAATACGAAGGCAATTTCTCGCGCCGCTGGGGCCAGCTCAAGCCGGAGGAGATGGTGCTGCGCTTCTGGGAAGGCGCGATTGCAGGCACCTACGTCGGCCACAGCGAAAGCTATGAAGATCCGAACGGCATGGTTTGGCTGGCGAAAGGCGGCACCTTCAAGGGCAGCAGCCCGCCGCGCCTGGCCTTCTTCCGCAAGATCCTGAGCGAGAGCCCGCCGGAAGGGCTGGAGCCGATCGACAAATGGCAGAACCATCCGTTCGCGGGCAAGCACGCCCAGTACTACCTCGGCTACTTCGGCCTCGGCACGCCCAAGGACTGGCCTTTCGTGCTGTTCAAGACCGGACTGCAGGACGGCATGAAGTTCCGCGCCGAAGTCATCGACACCTGGAACATGACCGTCACGCCGGTGGACGGCACGTTCGAGATCGTCAAACGCGACAACTACACTTTCGCCGACAAGAACGGCCGCAGCATCGCATTGCCCGGCCGGCCCTATATGGCGCTCCGCATCATAAGGATTCCGTAATGAAGAACATGACCACGCCGCCGTCACGCCTGGCCCGCCTGCCGCGCGCGCTTGCCACCGCCTTTGCCGCGGCCGCGCTGCTGGCGTCAGGCGGCATGCTGCCCACGGCGCATGCCGCCATCATCGGCTACATGCAGCCGTACGACACGCTGACCGAAGCCCGCATCTCCAGCTCAGCGCTGCCGGCGGCGGAGCAGGCTGCCTGGCGCGACTACCTCGCCCGTTCCCGCGCGCTGATGGCCGCCGACAAAGCCGTACTGGCCGCCGAGCGCGGCGCTGCCGCTCCGACAGCCGCAGCTCCCACCGCCGCAGTGCCCACCGGCAGTGCTACGCCGCCGGCGCCCCCGCACAACACCAGCCACGACGGCGGCATGCCGCTCAACCGCCAAGCCGCGTGGTACGGCAGCGCCGAAGCGCGCCTGGTGGCCGCCAACATCCTCAGCTACCAGACCCCCGCCGGCGGCTGGGGCAAGAACACCAACCGCGCAGCGCCCCCGCGCCAGCGCGGCCAACACTACGTGGTGGACGACGTGGTACCCGGTTCGCCGCCGCGCAAAGATGCCTGGAACTACGTTGGCACCATCGACAACGACGCCACCACCACCGAACTGCGCTTCCTCGCCCGCGTGCAGGCCCAGGCTCCGGGTGCCGGCGGCGACGCCTACCGCCAGTCCTTCCTGAAGGGCCTGCGCTACCTGCTCAACGCCCAATACCCGAACGGCGGCTACCCGCAGATCTACCCACTGCAAGGCGGCTACCACGACGCCATCACCTTCAACGACAACGCCATGGGCAGCGTGGTCGAGCTGCTGGACGAGGCAGCGGCAGCAAAGGGCGACTACGCCTTCGTCCCCGCCGCCATGGCCGGCGAAGCGCGCGCCGCCGCCGCCAGGGCCGTGCAGCTGATACTGGCTTCCCAGATCGTCATCGGCGGCGTGCGCACCGCCTGGTGCCAGCAGCACGACCCGATCACGCTGTCTCCCGTCGGCGCGCGCAACTTCGAACCGCCATCGCTCACCAGCGGCGAAAGCGCAGCCCTCATCATCCTGCTGATGCGCCTTCCCGACCCATCGCCCGACGCCGTGGCCGCCGTACGCGGCACCGCCGCCTGGCTGCAGCGCGCCGCACTGCGCGACGTGGAATGGACCGGCAAAGAGCCAATCGCCGGCCGCATGCTGGTGGCCAAGCCCGGCGCCGGCCCGATCTGGTCGCGCTACTACGACATCGCCACCATGAAGCCCATTTTCGGCGACCGCGACCGCAGCATCCACGACGACGTCAACGCCGTCAGCCTGGAACGCCGCAACGGCTACGCCTGGTTCGGTACCGGACCCGCCAAGGCGCTGGAGCTCTACGCCCGCTGGCCGCACAGCCGGCCATAGCATGGCCAGGTCCCCCATTGATGTGATACTCTTTGGAAATATTGAGTTAATCATAAGAGGGGCGGATGATGCTGAGGTCAACGGCATGGGCGGCGCTGGCCGCATTGAGCACAGTGGCCACCGCCGGGGTAGATCCGGAAGTGAATCTACACAAGGCCGAGCAGGCAGTGCAAGGGCCGCGTGCCGTGCTGGCCACGCATGCACTTGCGCTGAGCGAGGTCGAGCAGGCAAAGAAGGCGCTTAACAGCAGCCTGCAGACTTTGGGCACCCAGCGTTCGTTCACCGGCGACCCCGAGGGCGCCATGGAGGCGTTTGATGAACAGGCGGCGCTCTTTCGCCGTGCCGCCAACCGATATGCCGACGATACCGACCGCCTGGCGGCAGCCAGCGTCGACGACGCGCTGGACGCCATCGTGCGCGAAGCGCGCAGGCACCGCATCGTCATCCTGAACGAAGCCCACCACGTCCCCATGCACCGCGCCTTTGCCATGCGGCTGGCGCGCGAATTGCGCAAGATAGGTTACAGCTGGCTGGCAGCGGAAACCTTCGAGAACACGCCGTTCGAGAAGGGTTACCTGGCGCTTTCGGACGGCTATTATTCGCGCGAACCGGTGTACGGGAACTTCCTGCGCGACGCCGCCAGGGACGGGTGGAAAATGGTGCAGTACGAACCGTTCGATGAAGTTGAAGGCGAATCATTCGACCAAAGGTCCGAACGGCGCGAGGTCGGCCAGGCACGCAACCTGGTTGACCGCATCTTTGCGAAAGACCCTGCCGCAAAGGCGTTCATTTTCGTGGGCTATGGCCACGCGAGCGAAATGCCGCGCGTCGGCAATGGCGTAGGTACAGCCATGATGGCGGCGCAGCTTAAACACATGACGGGACTCGACCCGCTGACGATCGACCAGGTTGCCATGATGGCGCACGTCAAGCAGGAGGCGGAACATGCGATGTACGACAAAGCGCTTGCGCGCGCGGCCCGGGCAACGCCGTTCGTGCTGCGCTCTCCAGCCGGCGGTTATGAGGTGTTCGGCGGCCCGCGCTATGCGATGGATATGCAGGTGGTGCACCCGCGCTACGGCATGGATGGCACTAGCGGGAGGCCGGACTGGATGCAGTCGCTGGCCGGTTTCAAGCCGTCTGCTGCGCCTCGCGAGTTGTTGCCGGTGACGGGGACCAAGCTGGCCTATGCGCACGTGAAGGGAGAGCCAGCTGACTCAGTGCCGGCGGATGTTATCAGGCTGCAGGCAGGCAAACCCGCGCCTCGGTTCATGCTGCCGCCGGGGGACTACGTCTACAGCGTACGCGATTAGAGTAACTTGCCGAGCCGGAGCCGCTACCCGCTCGGTTATCATGGCCGCCTATCGATATACAGCAAGGATAAAGCGGCATGGGCGACATACTGATGAAATTGCACGGCAACCGCTTGGCCGCGCCGATTCGCGCGCGCGCTGGGCTTGCCCGAGCCGGTGGTGCTGGCGCGCGCGGCGGGCGGGTACGAGGCGCGGCCTTTCGAGGGCCAAGGCGCGCTGCTGTGCGCACCGGCCGGAGGGTACGCGGCGCCGGCGCTGCGCGCTGCGCTGGCGGACGCGGGCGCCACGGTGCTGGCGGACATGCCCGGGGACGCGCGTCAGCAGATCGGCATCGTAGTGATGGACGCCACGGGCTGCCGTGCGCCGGGCGACTATCGCGCGTTGTACGACGCGTTTCATCCCATTGTGCGCCGCATCGCCCGCAACGGCCGCGTGCTGCTTTGCGCGCCGCTGGTGGAAGCGGGCGGCGATCCGGTCCAGGCTGCGGTGGCGCGCGGCATCGAGGGCTTCGCACGCTCGCTGGGCAAGGAACTGGGGCGCAAGGGCGTCTGCGTGAACACTGCCTATGTCGCCGCCGATGCCGTGGACCGGCTGGCGGGCGTGGTGCGCTTCTTCTGCGGCAAACAGGCTACTTATGTATCGGGGCAGGCGGTGCGCGTCACGGCGCGCGTGGCCGCGCCGCAGTCCGGGGCTGCGGCGCAGGTACTGGCTGGGAAGATGGCGCTGGTCACAGGGGGCGCGCGCGGCATTGGCAAGGCCATCGTGGAACGCCTGTCGCAAGAGGGCGCGCGCGTTATCTGCCTGGACGTCGCGGGAGCCGCCGACGAGCTGCGCGCGACCTGCGCGCAGTTCGGCGCCGTGCCGCTCACGCTGGATATCACCGCATCCGGCGCGCCGGAGCAGCTGGCGGACTTCCTGCGCAGCCAAGGCGGCGGCCTGGATATCCTGGTACACAACGCCGGCGTGACGCGCGACCGCACCTTGTCCAATATGCGGCCGCAGGACTGGGACCTGGTGGTGAACATCAATTTCGCAGCCATCGCCGCCATCGACAGCACGCTGCTCGCGGCGGGGCTGCTGCGCGACCAAGGCCGCATCGTCTACCTGTCCTCCATCAGCGGCGTGGCCGGCAACTTCGGCCAGACCAACTACGCGGCCACCAAGGCGGCGCTGATCGGCTACGCGGCGGCGCAGGCGCCATTGCTGGCGCCGCGCGGCATCTGCGTGAACGCCATCGCGCCGGGCTTCATCGAAACCGCCATGACGGCCAAGCTGCCGTTCTTCACGCGCGAAGTGGGCAGCCGCCTGAACGCGCTGATGCAGGCCGGCCAGCCGAGGGACGCGGCCGAACTGGTGGCCTTCCTGAGCACGCCCGGCGCCAGCGGCATCAGCGGCGAAACGGTACGCGTGTGCGGCCAAGGCATGATGGGAGCCTGACACCAAACATAATATATTGTCATGCCTTTGTAATAATCCTGTGATCCAATAAGGCCCGCCGTTAAAAACATAAAACAGGGACCGGGGATCATGGGCTTCAAGGTGATGGTGGTCGAGGACGAAGCGGCGATTCAGGAGCTGATCGCGGCCTCGCTGAGTGGGTATGAAGTGCGCTGCGCGGGCAGCGCGGAGGCGGCCCTGCTGATGCTGGCTCAAGGTACGCCGGATCTGCTGGTGCTGGACTGGGGGCTGCCGGGGCAGTCGGGCATCGACCTGCTGCGCCGCCTGCGTGCACATGCGCCGACCCGCTCGCTGCCGGTCATCATGCTGACCGCCCGCAGCCAGCCGCAGGACGTGGTCTTCGGCCTGGAGTGCGGGGCGGACGACTACATCGCCAAGCCGTTCAGTCCGCGCGAGCTGCGCGCCCGCGTGCAGGTGCAGTTGCCGCGCAAGCCGGGCATGGAGCTCAACGGCTTGCAGCTGGACCCGGACTCGCAAAGCGTCTCTGCGGGCGAGCAGGACCTGGCGCTGGGACCTGCCGAGTTTTCGCTGCTGCGTCATTTCATGCGCTATCCGGAACGCATCCATACGCGCGCGGCCTTGCTGACGCAAGTGTGGGGCAACGACAGTTCCGTCAACGAGCGCGCGGTGGACACGCGCGTGCGGCGCTTGCGGCAGGCCTTGCAGGCCAGCGGCCATCACGCGATGATAGAGACCGTGCGTGGCGACGGCTACCGCCTTTCGCTGACGCGCTGAATACGTTCTCCGGCCCCCGCATGGACGATATCGTCACGCCGTCAGCGCACGAGCTGGAATACCTGGTTCGCGTGATCGAGCGGGCGGCCACGGTGCGTACGTTGGCCGGGCTGTCTTCATGGTCGCAAGGGTTGCTGCAAACGCTGTTGCCACATCAGGCGATGGTGTGTCTGCAGTTCGATCCGCGCGGCGACTTGCATGACGCGCGTTGCCTGCATGGCGATATGGCGCATGCGGTGCTGGCCGAGGCCTTGTGCGCGCTGGCGGAACGGCTGTCGGCTGTCTGCCGCAGGCACTACGGCCTGCCTTGTGCACTGAGCGGCGCCGGCATAGGCGCTGGCGTTGCTGGAGCCGCTGCGCTGGGCGATGTGCGGCACCAGATCGCGGCGCTGGTGCCGGGGAGCTTGCTGTTGCACGGCTCGGGCGACCTGCAAGGCGGGGCAACCATGTTTGTCCTGATCGGCATGCCGGACGAGGGCAGGGCGCGGCACAAGTATTTTGTG
The DNA here is from genome assembly GCF_042693265.1 of Pseudoduganella sp. UC29_71. Classification (NCBI taxonomy): domain Bacteria; kingdom Pseudomonadati; phylum Pseudomonadota; class Betaproteobacteria; order Burkholderiales; family Oxalobacteraceae; genus Pseudoduganella; species Pseudoduganella sp. UC29_71. The sequence continues at coordinate 1,636,659 of NZ_CP170549.1, forward strand.
GAGCTGCTGCTGCCTTGCATGCATCTGGCGTGGCAGCGGCAGGCGGCGCAGCGGCCGCAGGCTGCTGGCGTGCAGGCCCAAGCGCCGGCGTTGGCCGACCCGCTCACCGAGCGCGAGATTGAGATCTTGCGCCGGCTGCAGGAAGGGAAGATCAACGCGGAAATCGGCCAGGCGCTGGGGATCAGCGCGCACACGGTGAAGAAGCACGTCTACAACATCTACCGCAAGCTGAATGTGCAGAACCGCGTCCAGGCCTTGTCGCGCGCCGCCTCGCTGGCCTTGATCGGGCAGGCGGCATGACGCGGCGTCCCGGCGTGGCCTTGGCCCTCGTGGCGGCACTGGCCGCTACGCCCGCCGCATGCCATGGCGCGGCGGCAATGCCGTTGACGCTCGACTTGTACAACGTGAGCCTGCGGCAGGCCTTCGACGAGCTGGCGCGCTCCTGCGGTCTGGCATTCGACTACGCAGGTGGCGTGCGTACCGACCGGCGCATGTCGATCTTTCTGAAGGATGCCGAGCCGGAATCGGCGTTGTACTTCGCACTGCGCGCCAACAGTCTTGAGATGCTGCCGCCGCAGAACGGCCGCGTGCAGGTGGTGCCCGCAGCGGATACCGACGATACGCCGATTGTCGTCATCGGCACCGGGTCCATGACGATAGAAGTGAGCAAGGACGACGCGGACGTGCGGCAGCAACGCGCACGCATGCAGCTGCCGCCAGGCCCCGGGCTGGCCGAGTCGTTCGGCGCGGGCCAAGCGGATCAAGCGGATCAAGTGGCTCAGGCGGTGCGCGCGGCGCAAGGTGCGGGGACGCTGCTGGACTGGAAGATCCGCCCGCGGTCCCGCGTGGGAAGCAACTTCACCGTGCAGCTGTTCCTGCGCGCCGCGCGGCCTGTCGATTCCGTGCCGCTTACCGTCAGCTTCGACGGGCAAGCATTCGAGGTGATGCGGGTGGAGGGCGGTGACTACTGGGGCCTGCAGTCGGCCCTCGCCAGCCAGGTAGACCGGGCTGGGACGATCACGCTGGACGCGTCGCGGCAGGCCGCTGCGATGCAGCCCGGCTCGGCCAGCATCGCCAACCCGGCCAGCCCCGCCAGCCCGGCGCGCTCCGCCGGCGCGTCCGCCAGCGGCGGGCTGCTCGCTTCGATCACCTTCCGCGCCGTCAGCGTCGCGCCGGCCGCGCACATCCAGGTCGTTTCCGCCCGCGCGCTGGACGCCGAAGGCAAGGATGTCGGCGTGGCCGTCCCGCTGCGCCACGCCATGCTGGTGCAGCCCTGAGCGGCAACGCGGCACCTTGGGCGTAAGCCGTTCGGCCTATTTTCCGTGTCAGACATGACATCGCGTTGACACACTTGCAATCTACCATCCTCGGCTGAGCTGCGGCCCGCGCAGCGACACAACTCCCCCACGGAAGCCGACTATGCACACCCCATTCAAATTGAAGCACCACCTGCTGCTGGCCGCCCTCGGCATGAGCGCCGCCGCCACGGCGCACGCCGAGCCATTCAAATTCGGCGTCATGGCCGACACCCAATGGACCAGCAACGACGCTGGCAACAACCCGAACACTGTCGCGCTGGGCATCATCAACCAGATCCTGCCCAAGTTCGTCGAACAGCAAGTGAAGTTCGTGGTGCAGGTGGGCGACCTGACCGACAACGGCAGCACCGGCGGCCTGGATACCTGGAACGTGGCTGCGCAAACCCTGTACAACAACCAGATCGGCTTCTACCCTGTGCGTGGCAACCACGAGCCGTCCGCCACCGCCGCCGCGCGCTTCATCGCCAACTTCCCGCAAACGCGCGGCCAGGGCGCCAACGTGGCCGGCGCCGTCAACCACGCCAGCCCGGCTACGCCGGTGGGCCTGACCGGCCTGACCTACTCCTTCGACTACGGCAATACCCGCTTCATCGCCGTGGACCAGTACACGCGCACCACCGGCAGCACGCCGGCCGTCAACTCGGCCGCGCTGGACCAGCTGGGCTGGATCGGCCAGCAGCTCGACAGCAAGCCAGCCGACAGCCACGGCTTCGTGTTCGCGCACAAGGAGCTGGTCGGCCAGAACCACACCGACGTGCTGCTGGGCGCGGACCCGTCGTCCAACGCCGCGCAGCGCAATGTGCTGATCGGCGCCATGGCGCGCAACAAGGTGCGCTACTTCCTGGGCGGCCACGACCACATGCATCACCGCTCCATCGTCAAGAGCCCGGACGGCACCGCCACCGTGCAGAACATCATCCACTCCTCGGACAGCTACAAGTTCTACGTGCCGTCGGTGCCGTCGAAAGACCAGGTCTACAACGCCGCCAACCGCCAGGAAATGCCGATTGCGCAGGAGCTGTTCAGCATCGGCTACTACATCTTCACCGTGGACGGCCCGCGCCTGACGGTGGACCACTACGCGTCCGACAATGGCTGCGGCGGTTCGCTGGGCGCAGGCCGCGACTGCGACCTGACCCGCACCCCGGCGCTGACCTTCTTCAAGCGCGAGAGCTACGGCTACAGCCTGAACGGCAAGGAGTTCATCGTGCAGCCCGGCGCCAGCTTCAGCAACATCATCGACGCCGCGCCTGCCGGCGCCAAGTGGGGCGGCACGAAGATGGCCATCCTGGACGGCGCCAACGCCGTCTCCACCACGCTGTACGACGGCCGCGTCGCGATCCAGGACGTGAACACCGGCTGGGCCGCCCGCAGCGAGATCGATGCCGGCGGCGCCGCCAGGCTGAAAAGCGACGCGCTGACCCTGTGGGGCATGGAGAATGCCATCGGCAGCGAAGAGGCGGACGTCTATACCCTGTCGCTGACCTATGACGCCAACGCACGCGGCCCGCTGGCGCTGGTGGCCCGTCCGTTCAACGGCAACGTATGGGAACAGGCTGCCGCCCGCAACATCGGCGGCAGCGCCAAGTTCGTGGTCGGCCCGTGGAAGGCCGGCTACGCGCTGGGCACCTACGGCGTCGATCCTGCCACCCGTACCGCCTGGGCCGTCGTAAACCGCGGCGGCGAATTCGCCGTGGCACAGACCACCAACGGCGACCTGAATGGCGACGGCGTGGTTGACAGCCGCGACGTGGCCCTGCTGACGCAAAAGCTGAACCGCGACGCATCCGAGTTGCCGGGCGCGGACCTCGACAACGACGGCAAGATCACCGCGCTGGACGCCCGCAAGCTGTCCAGCATCTGCACCAGCGTCAACTGCGCCATCGCCAACTAATTCAATCGGAGACACCATGTTCAAACTCATTCGCAAGCACGCGCGCAAGGCGCTGACCGCAAGCCTGCTGGCCGCCAGCGCCATCGGCGCCCCTGCCATGGCCACCACCCTCAGCTTCACCCCGACCGCCGCCAGTGTCGCCGTAGGCGGCAGCGTGGCCGTGGATGTGCGCGTCTCGGACCTGGCCGCAGGCGCCGATCTGGGCGCGTTCGACTTCAATGTGCTGTTCAACTCCGGCGTGTTGAGCCTCACCGGCTACACGCTGGGCGCGGCGCTGGGCGACCTGTCGGTGTTCGAAGCGCTGGACGCCAGCCTGGGCAACAGCGTCAGCGGCGTGTTCAACCTGGCCGAAATCTCGCTGCTGTCCGACCTGGCCTTCCAGCAGGACTCGTTCACGCTGGCCACGCTGTACTTCACCGCCGTGGCCTCCGGCAGCAGCGCGCTGTCGCTGGGCGACGTGGTACTGGGCGACGCCTTCGGCAACGCGGTGGCGGCGGATCTGGGCGGCGCAGCCGTGAGCGCCGTGCCGGAACCGCAGGCGCTGCTGCTGTTCATGAGCGGCCTGGCCCTGCTGGGCGCCGTGCGCCGCCAGCGCAAGCAGTAGTACCCCGGCGCCCGCCAGGGCGGTGCGGCGACTGCGGCGCAAGCCGCGGCGCTACGCCGCTTGCCGGGCGCCACCCCGCAGCGCAATGCTCAACGCATCACTTTGCCGACCAGCCCCCATGACATCCATCCTCAAGACTACCCGCGCCGCGCCGCACTGCTGTGCGCCGCCGCGCTGCACCTAACCCTGCTGGGCGCCGCGCCCGCCGCCGCAGGGACGGCCGCGGCCGCGCCCCAGCGCTCCGCCGCCGCGCGCGACGGCGAAGCCGCTCCCATGCTGATCGCGCGCCAGGGCCACACGGCCACCGTGCTGCGCGACGGCACCGTTCTGGTGGCCGGCGGCATCGGCCGCGACGGCGCCGCCACCACGCACACGGAAATCTACGACCCCAAGACCGACAAATGGACCGAGTCCGAAACCATGACGGTGGCGCGCTCGCAGCACACCGCCACGCTGCTGGCCAACGGCACCGTGCTGGTCACCGGCGGCGTGGACCGCACCACCTTCCGCAACAACGCCGAAGTGTACGACCCCGCCGCCAACACCTGGTTCGCGCTCGGCCCCATGAGCGAAGCGCTGCGCGCCGCGCATACCGCCACCTTGCTGCGCGACGGCCGCGTGTTCATCGCCGGCGGCCACGGCTATCCGGACGACGACGAGTACGAGGACACGATGGCGCTGGCTACCGCCGTCATCTACGATCCGCAATCGCAAACCTGGACCAAGGCTGCACCGATGCGCACCGCGCGCCAGCTGCACGCGGCCACGCTGCTGGCGAACGGCAAGGTGTTGCTCAGCGCAGGGGCGGGCGAATTGGGCGGCCTGTCCGACAGCGAGGTCTACGATCCCGCCACCGACAGCTGGTCGCACGGCGGCGTGCTGCGCGAACAGCGCTGGTCGCACACGGCGAACCTGCTGCCGAACGGGAAAGTGCTGGTTACCGGCGGCTTCGGCTCGAACCGCTCGCTGGCCAGCTCCGAACTGTACGACGCCGCGCAGCAGAAGTGGATGCCCGCCGCGCCCATGGCAGGCGCGCGCCACCTGCACACGGCCACCTTGCTGCCCAGCGGCCGCGTGCTGGCCGAAGGCGGCGTGGTCACCAGCGGTGCCTTGCCGACGGCCGAACTGTACGACTATGCCGCCGACCGCTGGACCCCGGCCAAGGTGGCGCTGCGCAAGCGCTTCAGCCACTCCGCCACCTTGCTTCCGGGCGAGCGCCTGATGCTGCTGGGCGGCCTGGACGCCAACGACATCCTGTCCAGCGCCGAAGTGTTCAGCCTGAAGGCAGTGGAAGCGCCGTAATGTGGGGCGGGGAGCTAGTCCTTTTTTCGCTTTTGCTATACGATTTTTGGTATTGATCAGTAAAGCTTTTCAAGTTGATACTAGGCGCCCGACCATCAACTTATCCGCCTGCCATGCGCCTGATTCCCCATCTGCTGCTTGCCGCCAGCGTGGGCATGAGCTGCTCCGCCCATGCCGCCGAACGTACTTCCTTCAATGCCGACTGGCGCTTCATGAAAGGCGAGCCGGCCGGCGCGGCGGGCGCCGGGGCGGCGGAGGCGCTGGACGACGCTGCCTGGCGCAAGCTGGACCTGCCGCACGACTTCGGCATCGAGGGGCCGTTCAAGCAGGAGTACGAAGGCGAGACCGGCAAGCTGCCGTGGTGGGGCGTGGCATGGTACCGCAAGAAGTTCACCGTGCCGGCCGGCGACGCCGGCAAGCAAATCTATCTCGACATCGACGGCGCCATGTCGCACGCCACGGTATGGCTCAACGGCCGGCAGGTCGGTGGCTGGCCATATGGCTACAGTTCCTTCCGCGTGGACCTGAGCAAGCACCTCAAGCCGGGCGCGGAGAACGTGCTGGCGGTGCGCATCGATAATCCGCCCGAGTCTTCGCGCTGGTATCCGGGCGGCGGCATCTACCGCAATGTGTGGCTGGTGAAGGCGGCGCCGCTGCATGTGGCGCACAACGGCACCTTTGTCACCACGCCCATCGTCAAGGCCGATGCCGCCACGGTGGACGTGAAGGTGACGCTGGAAAACAGCGGCAACGCCACGGCGGCGCAAGTGTCCACCGCCATCTATGCGCTGGACGCGGCAGGGCGCCGCACCGGCCCCGCGCTGGCGCAGAGCAGCCCTTCCGCGCTCACCAAGGTGGGCGCGGGGCGCCAGATCCTGCTGGCGCAGTCGCTGCAAGTCAGCCAGCCCAGGTTCTGGAGTCCGAAGACGCCGCAACGCTATGTGGCGGTGACCACCGTGTCCGGCGAAGGCAAGGTGGTGGACGAGGTGGAAACGCCGTTCGGCATCCGCACCGTGGCCTTCGACGCGGCGCGCGGCCTGCTGCTGAATGGCGAGCACGTGGTGATCCAGGGCGTGTGCATGCACCACGACCTGGGCGCGCTGGGTGCCGCGCTCAATGTGCGGGCGCTGGAACGCCAGCTGGAAATCCTGCGCGACATGGGCGTAAACGCCATCCGCACCACGCACAACCCGCCCGCGCCGGAGATGCTGGAGCTGGCAGACCGCATGGGTTTCCTCATCGTGGAAGAAGCGTTCGACGCCTGGCGCCTCGGCAAGAAGAAGAACGACTACGGCCTGCTGTACGACGAATGGCACGAGAAGGACTTGCGCGCCATGGTGCAGCGCGACCGCAACCATCCCAGCATCATCATGTGGAGCATCGGGAACGAGATACGCGAGCAGGGCGAGCCGGAAGGCTGGAAGATGGCGGCGCACCTGGCCGACATCGTACGCAGCGAGGACCGCACGCGGCTGACCACCGCCGGCTTCAACCACGTGGTCTCGGGCTATAACGGTTTCCAGACCGCCGTGGACGTGGTGGGCTTCAACTACAAGCCGTGGGAGTACCCGACCTTCCACAAGAGCGCGCCGCAGATCCCGGTGATCGGCAGCGAAACCGCGTCCACCGTGAGCTCGCGCGGCGAGTACTTCTTCCCGGTCAGCGACGACAAGTCGCAGGGCGCGGCCAACTTCCAGGTCAGTAGCTACGATTTGTCGGCGCCGCGCTGGGCGTCCGCGCCGGAACTGGAATTCAAGGGCCTGGACGACAATCCCTTCGTGGCGGGCGAATTCGTCTGGACCGGCTTCGATTACCTGGGCGAGCCGACGCCGTACAACGCCGACAGCACCAACGCACTCAATTTCACCGACCCGGCCGCCCGCGCCCGCGCCGAGAAGGAGCTGGCGGAACTGAAGAAGGTGGCGGTGCCGTCGCGTAGCTCCTACTTCGGCATCGTCGACCTGGCCGGCTTCAAGAAAGACCGCTACTACTTGTACCAGGCGCGCTGGCGCCCGGACCTGCCGATGGCGCACCTGCTGCCGCACTGGAATTGGCCGGAGCGGGTGGGGCAGGTGACGCCTGTGCACCTGTACACCTCGGGCGACGAGGCGGAGCTGTTCCTGAACGGGAAATCGCTGGGCCGCAAGCAGCGCGGCGCGCGAGATTACCGGCTGCGCTGGGACGACGTGGTGTATCAGCCCGGCACCTTGAAGGCGGTGGTCTACAAGCAGGGCAAGCCGTGGGCCGAGGATACTGTGCAGACGGCCGGCAAGGCCGCAAAACTGGCATTGACGGCGGACCGCAGCGCGCTGCAGGCCGACGGCAAGGACCTTTCCTTCATCACCGTGGCCATCACGGACAAGGAGGGCAGGCCGGTGCCGCGCAGCAGCAACGCGGTGCGCTTCACTGTCAGCGGCCCAGGCGAGCTGGCGGCCACCGACAATGGCGACGCCACCAGCCACGTGTCCTTCCAGTCGCCCGAGCGCACCGCATATAACGGGCTGGTGCTGGCCATCGTGCGCACCAAGCCGGGGCAGGCGGGTACGATCACGGTGAGCGCCTCCAGCGAAGGGCTGGCGGCGGGCAAGGTGACGCTGACAAGTGCTGCGCTGCGTTAGCTAACGAACAGACACGGAAACCGGACCGGTCTCAAAGTAGGTGCTCCCTTCACACAGCACCACTTTGAAAAGGTTTTATCATGGGTATCCTGAGCAATATATTCCACAAGATTTTCCCCGGTTCGCATCCTGCGGTGACGCAGGCCAGCACGCCGGCCGCCCCTGCAACCCCGGGCGCCCCTGCAGCCCCGGGCGCCGCACCGGCCGCGCCTGCGTCAGCGCCGGCCAGCGCCATGCCCGAGGTGGATGTGGTGGCCATCCTGGATCAGAAGGCGCAAAGCGCGGGCCAGCCGTTGAACTGGCGCACGTCGATTGTCGACCTGCTCAAGCTGCTGCAGCTCGATAGCAGCCTGGAAGCGCGCAAGGAGCTGGCCAAGGAACTGCACTACAGCGGCGACACCAACGATTCGGCCAGCATGAATATCTGGCTGCACAAGCAGGTGATGGCGAAGCTGGCCGCCAACGGCGGCAAGGTGCCGGCCGACCTGGCGTCCTGACGCCGCGCGCTACCCGCCGCCACGCCGCCACGCCGTATCGCTGCCCCGCCGCCCTGGCGTGCTGGGCATGCTCAGTCGGCGCCGGGCGTGCCTTCGTAGTTGACCGGCAGCCAGCGGTAGCTGCCGCCGGTGCCCACAGGCCCGCCTGTCTTTCCTATCCTGCCCAGGCCCGGGAAGGCGATGTGCGCGGCGCCCACCACCATGCGCTGGCTGGCCGCCATGTCCAGCAGCTCGCGGCGCTGGCGCTGCGCGCCGGCAGCGTCGCTGTCGTATTTGACGGTGGCGTCCGGATGCGGAAACTGCAGCGGCGCCACATGCACGATATCTCCCCATACCAGCAGCTTGCGGCCCTGGCTCTCCACCAGGTAGGCCGCGTGGCCGGGCGTATGGCCCGGCGCGGGCAGGGAACGGATGCCCGGCTCCAGCTGGCCGTATGCTGCATAGGGCTGGAAGCGGCCCGCTGCCTGATACGGCGCGACGGCAGCGCGCGCGCTGTCGAAGAATGAGCGCAGGAACTCCGGCGCCGCATCCTGTTCGGATTTGCTCAGCCAGTAATCAGCTTCGCCTTGCGCCACGCGCAGCACCGCGTTCGGGAACGCCGCCGCGCCTTGGCGCATGACGCCGCCCGCGTGGTCCTTGTGCAGGTGGGTGAGCAGCACCATGTCCACTTGTTCCGGCTGATAGCCCGCCGCACGCAGATGCTGCAGCAGCCTGCCGCAGCAGTCGCCGTACAGCGCACCGGCTCCCGCGTCGATCAGGATCAGGCGCTTGCCGGTGTTGACGAGGAAAGCGTTGATGGAACCCTGCAGCGGCTGCGCCAGCCCAGCATCGTCCAGGTCCCGGCCGATCTGCGCCGGGGTGATGTTGTTCATCACAGTATCGATGGGGAAGGCGTGCGTGCCGTCGGATAGCACGGTGATCTCGAATTCGCCCAGCATCATGCGGTAATAGCCGGGTGCCTGGCTGTGCACCTGCGGCGCCGCCGCGTGCGCGGGCAGCGCCAGCGGCGCGAACTGCAGCATGGCTGCGGCCAGCAGCGGGAGCGTGAGCTTGTTGTTGGTCGCGGCCATGTCGTACCGGATCAGGAGCGCAGGAAAGCCAGCAGTTCGGCGTTCAGCTTGTCCTTGTGGGTGGCAGGCAGGCCGTGCGGCGCGCCTTCGTACACGCTCAGCGTACCTTGGGGCAGGATCTCCACGGCGCGGCGCGCGGTGGCGGCGATCGGCACGATCTGGTCGTCATCGCCGTGGATTACCAGCGTCGGCACGTTCATCTTCTTCAGGTCTTCCGTGAAGTCGCTTTCCGAGAACTGCTTGATGCAGGCGTAGGCGCTGCGGATGCTGCATTGCATGCCCTGCAGCCAGAAGGTGTCGCGCAGGCCTTGCGAGTCCTTCGCGCCGTCGCGGTTAAAGCCGTAGAAGGCGGTGGTCAGGTCCTTGAAGAACTGCGAGCGGTCGGCCTGCACGGCGCTGCGGATGCCGTCGAACACTTCCATCGGCACGCCGTTCGGATTGGACGGGCCGACCAGCATCTGCGGCGTGACCGCGCCCACCAGCACGGCGCGCGCCACGCGGCCGGTGCCGTGGCGGCCGATATAGCGCGCCACTTCGCCGCCGCCGGTGGAATGGCCCACCAGCGTGGCGCCGTTCAGGTCCAGCGCCTCGATCAGCGTGGCCAGGTCGTCGGCGTAGGTGTCCATGTCGTTGCCGTGCCAGGGTTTGCTCGACAGGCCGTGGCCGCGGCGGTCGTGCGCGATGACGCGGTAGCCGTGTTCGGCCAGGAACATCATCTGGTCCTCCCATGCGTCGCCCTGCAGCGGCCAGCCGTGGCTGAACACCACGGCCGGGCCGTGGCCCCAGTCCTTGAAGTGGATCAGCGTGCCGTCGCGCGCGGTGACGGTATTGATGGTGCGGGTGGTGGTCATGGCATGTCCTCTGGATTGTGTGGAGGCTCCATTCTGGGCAGCGCACGATAGCGCGTCTATCTGGACTAAGGGAGAGGCAAGGCTCCCACCTCTCTGCGCCGCGCGCTGCGCCAGGGCTGCTGCGCTAAGCCTGCTGCCGCGCCAGGTGCTCGGCCAGCAGGTCGACGAAGGCCTTGATGGCCGGCGAGCCGCGCCGGTTGGCGGCGTACATGGCGTACAGGCCGATTTCCATTTCCTGGGGATTGGCCTGGTAGCCGTCCAGCAGCGGCAGCAAGGTGCCGGCCGCCACGTCGGCGCGCACCAGCCACTCCGGCAGCATGGCCACGCCCACCCCGTCCAGCGCCGCGCGGCGCAGCATTTCCGAGTTGTTGATGCTGAGCGTGCCGCGCACCGGCAAGTCGGCATCGTGCTCGCCGTCCTCGCACTGCAGGCGCCAGCCGCGCCGCGTCGCGCCGTAGGAGAACAGCAGGCAGTTGTGGTCCAGCAGGTCCTGCGGCGCGCGCGGCGTGCCGTGCTGCGCCAGGTAGGCCGGGCTGGCGCAGATCACGCGCCGGTGGCCGCTCAGGCGGCGCGCGATCAGGTTGGGTTGCTGCTGCGCGGCGCCGATGCGGATCGCCACGTCGATGTTCTCGTCCACCATATTGCTCACCGCGTCGCTCAGGTGCAGGTCCAGTTCCAGCTGCGGATGGCGGCGCGCCAGGTCGCCCAGCAGCGGCGCGATGAACATGGTGCTGAACGTTACCGGCGCCGTCACCCGCAGCAGGCCGCAGGCCTGGCCGTGGCGGGCGGCGGCCGCGTCGTCCGCCTGGTCCAGCTGCGCCAGGATGGACTGCGCGCTGGCGTAGTACTGCCGGCCGCTGTCGGTCAGCGTCACCTTGCGCGTGGAGCGGTTCAGCAGGGGCGTGCCGAGGCGCTTTTCCAGCGCGTCCACCAGCCGTGTCAGCGACGACGCGGCCATCCCCAGCTGGCGCGCGGCCGGGGAAAACCCGCCGCTGGCCACCACCAGGCAAAACGCCTTCAATTCCGCGAAACGGTCCATCTATGGTTCCTCATCTTTGCGTGCAGCGCAACGGTGTTGCCGGCGCCCGCCTACTTATCGGCGCGCCGCCGCGCCGCTACAGTGGCGTCATTCACTTACACGGAGCCGAATATGAAAAACATCCTGCAGCCGCTGACCCTGGGCGGCCTGACCTTCAGCAGCCGCGCCGCCATGGCCCCCGTCACCCGTTCCCGCGCCGGCGAGGGCGGCGTGCCCACGGCGCTCAATGCGGAATACTACATGCAACGCGCCACGGCCGGGCTGATCGTCAGCGAAGCCACCAATGTGTCGCCCGATTCGGCCGCCTTTGAACTGGCGCCCGGCATCCACAGCGAGGCCCAGGTGGCGGGCTGGGAGCGGGTGGCCGCCGCCGTCCACAGCCGGGGCGGCAAGATCTTCATGCAGCTCTGGCACGGCGGCCGCGTGGGCAGCTATGCCTTGCTCGACGGCCGCCAGCCGCTGTCGCCGTCCGGCTTCAACGACGACCTGGCCATGCTGCAGGTGTACGGCGCGCTGCGCAACGGCTACTACACGCGGCTGGCCGCGTCGCCGTCGCGCGCCATGACGGTGGCCGAGATCCACGCGGCAGTGGCCGAGTTCCGCACCGGCGCCGCCAACGCCGTGCGGGCCGGACTGGACGGCGTGGAAATCCACGCGGCCAACGGCTATTTGCCGCAGCAGTTCCTGTCGCCCCATGTGAACCGCCGCAGCGACGAATTCGGCGGCAGCGTGGAAAACCGCGCGCGCTTCCTGCGCCTGGTGCTCGAAGCGGTGCTGGAAGAGTTGCCGGCGCAGCGCGTCGGCGTGCGCATCTCGCCCTATGCGCTGTACAACAACGCGCTCGACGAGCGTGCCGACGACACCTACGCCTACGTGCTGCGCATGCTGGACGGCTACGGCATCGGCTACGTGCACGGCGCCGACACCAATGCCTGGGGCGGCGCCAGCGACATGGCGCGGCTCCTGGAGCTGATCCGCGCCAACTACGGCGGCGTGGTGATCGCCAACGCGGGCTTGTCGCCGGAGCAGGCGGAGGACTTGCTGGCCCGGGGCAGCGCAGATATGGTGGCCTTCGGCCGCCAGTTCATCGCCAATCCCGACCTGGTGGAGCGCATCGCCTGCAATGGCCCCTACAACACACCCGATCCAGCCACCTTCTACGGCGGCGGCGCGCGCGGCTACACAGACTATCCGGCACTGTAAGCCATGCCTGGGGACGGCGCCATCACACTTAAGTATGGTGCCGCATACCCAGGTGTGATTTTCAGGCGCGCCGCAGTTGCCTATAGTGGCTTATCGCCGCAGCTGCGGCCGTCACCATACCGGAGGAAGCCATGCCAGTCGAACTGTTAGCCCGCTTGCGTCGTCCGCGCCGCGCCACTGCCGAGTGGCTGGTGCTGGCGCTGGTGCTGCTGATGAGCGGTTTGATGGCGGCATACTTCATCTGGACCGAGCGGCGCCTGCTGGTGGGCTCGGACATCGAGCGCATGCGCATCCAGACCATGATCATCGACGAGAACCTGCGCCACCAGCTGGAAGGCGTGCGCAATGCGCTTGACAGTGCGCGCAGCGCCTTCGGCACACCGGGTTCGGCCGGCGCCTGCGGGCGCGAGTGCCGCCAGCTGCTGCTGCAGTCGCTCAAGCGCGCCATGCCGGGCGTGCGCGCGCTGGTGGTGGTGAACCGCGACGGCCGCATCCAGCTCTCCGACGACGACCTGCGCGACGCCCGCCTGGACGACAAGCGCTACACCAGCCAGGTGGCGCAAATGCGCTCGCCGGACACGCTGTACCTGTCGCAGCCCTTTGAAAACACGCCGGGAGTGTTCAACATCAAGTTGTCGCTGGCGACGGTGGACGAGGCGGGGCGCAACAACGGCGCAGTGAGCGCCATCCTCAACCCGGAATACTTCGACGCCGTGATGCGCTCGGCGCTGTACGCGCCCGACATGAGCAGCGCCATCACGGACGACAGCGGCCACCGCATCCTGTACGTGCCGGCCAACCCTGCCGCCATGCGCGCCGACGCCGGCGCCGACCTCTTTTTTCGTTATCATCGACACAGCGGCCTGCCCCTGACGGTGCTGGCCGGCGAGCGCCGCCTGGTGGTCCAGCGCACCGTGCAGCTGCACGAACTCGGGCTGGACAAGACGCTGGTGGTGAGCCTGGCGCGCGAGCAGGCGCAGATCGAGGCCGGCTGGCACGGCTTGGCCTGGATCAGCGGCATGGCCTGGCTGCTGACCGGCGCCGCCGGCGTGGGCGGCCTGGCGCTGGCGCAGCGCCGCCGCATGGCGCTGGAGCGGCTGGCGCTGGCGGGCGAAGTGGAGCGCGCCGCCGCCGCCGAGCGGGTGGAGCTGGCCCTGAACGGCGCCAACCTGGGCCTGTGGGAATGGGACCTGGTGCGCGACGTGCGCACCGGCGACGGCCGCGCCGCCGCCATGCTGGGCTACCTGCCGGGCCAGCTGCCGCACGAGCCGGGCACCTGGCGGCAGATGGTGCATCCGGAAGACCGGGAAGCGCTGGAAGCCGCGCTGGCCGATCACCTGTCCGCGCACCTGGCCGACGCCAGCCGCGCCTACGAGGCCGAGTACCGCATGCGCCACCGCGCCGGCCACTGGGTGTGGCTGCAAAGCCGCGGCAAGGTGAGCGAGCGCGCCGCCGACGGCACGGCGCTGCGCATGGTCGGCACGTGCATGGACATCGGCGCGCGCAAACTGGCCGAAGCCGAAATCGCCAGCCTGGCCTTCTACGACGGCCTGACCAAGCTGCCCAACCGCCGCCTGCTGCTGGACCGGCTCGGCCACGCCATCGCCAAGTGCGAGCGCGGCGGCTGCCATGGCGCGGTGCTGTTCGTGGACCTGGACAATTTCAAGTCCCTCAACGACACCTTGGGCCACGACATGGGCGACCGCCTGCTGGAAATGGTGGCCTTCCGCCTGCAGCAGGTCACGCGCGACAGCGACACCGTGGCCCGCCTGGGCGGCGACGAGTTCGTGATCCTGCTGGAACACCTGGGCGCCAGCGCCACGGAGGCGGCCGCGCACGCCGAAGTGGTGGCACAGAAGGTGGTCTCCGCGCTCAGCCTGTGCTATCCGCTGGACGGCCACGAGCTGCGCAGCACGCCCAGCATCGGCGTGGTGCTGTTCGGCGCCGGCAGCCACACCATCGGCGACCTGCTGCGCCAGGCCGACATGGCCATGTACGAGGCCAAGGCGGCCGGCCGCGCCACCTTCCGCTTCTTCGATCCGGTGATGCAGGCCGCGCTGGACGCGAGCGCCATGCTGGAGTCGGACCTGCGCTTCGCCCTGGCGCGCGGCGAACTGGCGCTGCACTACCAGCCGGTGGTGGACGCGGACGGCCGGCCCACCGGCGCCGAGGCGCTGCTGCGCTGGCAGCACCCGCGCCGGGGCCAGGTGCCGCCGGCCGAATTCATCCCGCAGGCGGAAAAGAGCGGCTTGATCATCGATATCGGCGACTGGGTGCTCGCCACCGCCTGCAGCCAGCTGGTGCAGTGGGCGGCATCCCCCCGCACGTGCGAGTTCACCATCGCGGTCAACGTCAGCGCTCGCCAGTTCCGCCAGCCCGATTTCGCCGCGCATGTGCTGCAGATCGTGGCCGCCAGCGGCGCCGACCCGCGCCTGCTCAAGCTGGAACTCACCGAAAGCATGCTGCTGGCCGACGTGGACGACATCATCGCCAAGATGGAGCAGCTCAAGGCCAGCGGCGTGGGCTTCTCGCTGGACGATTTCGGCACCGGCTATTCCTCGCTCAGCTATCTGCAGCGCCTGCCGATCGAGCAGTTGAAAATAGACCGCTCCTTCGTGCGCGACATGCTGCGCACCCCGCACGCGGCCATCATCGTGCGCAGCATCGTCACGCTGGCGCACAGCATGGGCCTGAGCGTGGTGGCCGAGGGCGTGGAGACGGACGCGCAATGGGAGGCGCTGCGCCGTATGGGCTGCAACGGCCTGCAGGGCTATCTTTTCGGGCGCGCCGCGCCGGCCGACGGCCTTGCCGATCTAATACTTTGGTCTGAGGTTATTCCTGTTGCTATCGAACTATAATATGGCCATACCAATCCGTATGAGGAAGGCCGGGCATGGTCAGGGTTCAGGGCAGCCCCTTGCTGTCGTTATTGCTGGTCGGCCTGACGCTGACCATCTTCGCAGTCGATGCATTCACGCCGCTGGACGTGGCGATCGCCGTCATGTACGTGGTGGTGGTGCTGCTGTCGGCCAGCGTCTGGCGCCGCCGCGGCGTGATGCTCACCAGCGCCGTGTGCCTGGGGCTCACGCTGCTGGCGTACGCGCTGTCGCATGCGGCGTTCTTTTCCGGACCGGCGGCCGGCCGTATGGTGGTCAGCCTGGCCGCCATCGGCATCACGGCCTTCCTGGCGCTGCGCTGGCAGGCAGCCACCAACGCCCTGATCGCGCGCGAGGAAGCGCTGCACCGCTCGCAGGCGCAGCTGGCCCACGTCACCCGCGTGACCATGCTGGGCGAGCTGGCCGCCTCCATCGCCCATGAAGTGAACCAGCCGCTGGCGGCCATCGCCACCAACGGCGAGGCCAGCCTGCGCTGGCTGAACCGTCCGCAGCCGGACCTGGGCGAGGCGCGCAGCGCCATCGCCAGCCTGCTGGAGGCGGCCGGCCGCGCCAGCGAAGTGATACGCCGCATCCGCGCGCTGGCGCGCCGCAGTGATCCGCGCCATTTGCCGCTGGCGCTGAACGACGTGGCGCAGGAAGCGGCCGGCCTGGTGCGGCGCGAGCTGGCCAGCCACCAGGTGTCGTTGAAACTGGAGCTGGCACCCGGCCTGCCGCCGGTGCGCGGCGACCGCGTGCAGCTGCAGCAGGTGCTCATCAACCTGCTGATGAACGCCATGCAGGCCATGCAGGCCGGCGCGCAGAATGCGCCCGGCCAGGCAGTGCTGCTGTGCACCGGCCTGTGCGAGCAGGGCGGCGTGTTGTGCAGCGTGTCCGACACCGGCCCCGGCATTCCGCCCGAGCACCTGCCCAAGCTGTTCGACGCCTTCTTCAGCACCAAGGAGGACGGCATGGGCATGGGCTTGCCGATTTGCCGCTCCATCATTGAAACGCACGGCGGCCGCATCTGGGCCGGTCCCGCGCCGCAGGGCGCCGTGCTGCACTTCTCGCTGCCCGCCATGGAGGCCGACCCGGCATGAACGTCTATATCGTCGACGACGACGCGCCGCTGCGCGCCGCCATTTCCAGCCTGCTGCGCTCGGTGGGCCTGCGCGTGATCGATTTCGGCTCGGTGCCGCAATTCCTGGCCCACCCGCGCGAGGAAGCGCCCAGCTGCCTGCTGCTGGACGTGCGCCTGCAGGGCATCAGCGGCCTGGAGTTCCAGGCCGAACTCAATCGGGACGGCGTGGCGCTGCCCATCGTCTTCATGTCCGGCCATGGCGACATTCCGATGTCGGTGCGCGCCATGAAGGCCGGCGCGCTGGACTTCCTGGCCAAGCCCTTCCGCGACCAGGACCTGATCGACGCCGTCAACGCGGCCCTGGAGGTGGACCGCGCGCGGCGCGAAGCGGGGCAGGCGCAGCACGCCCTGCAAGCCTGCTACCGGTCGCTCACGCCGCGCGAACGGGAAATCATGGGCCTGGCCGCCAGCGGCTTGATGAACAAGCAGATCGCCGGCCAGCTGGGCACGAGCGAAGTGACGGTCAAAATCCATCGCGGCAACGCCATGCGCAAGATGCAGGCGGGCACTTTCGCCGACCTGGTGCGCATGGCCGAGGCGCTCGGCATCGACACGGCGCGCCCGCGCTGAACCGAGCTCCGGGTATAGCCACCCTATACCCTTGTATGATTCCGCTACCAGGGCGCGCCCTGTATCGTACTCCCATGATGTTTCAGGGAGTACGCCGTGATCAGTTCCACCAGTTCCACCAGTCCTGTGCAGTTTCGCTTCGCCATCGTCGACGACCATGACGACGTGCGCAGCGCCGTGAGCAGCCTGCTGCGCTCCTACGGCTACGCCACCACCGATTTCGACTGCGCCGAAAGCCTGCTTGCCGCAGGCGCGCAGCACACCGTCCATTGCATCATCAGCGACCTGCAAATGCCCGGCATGAGCGGCTTGCAGCTGCTGGAGCACCTGCGCCGCAATGGCTGCGCAGTGCCGCTGATTATGCTCACCGCCTTCCCCGAGCCTGCAGTGCGCCAGCGCGCGCAGCAGGGCGGGGCAGCCGCTTTCCTGAGCAAGCCGTTCCAGGGCGAGGAGCTGATCAACGCCGTCGTCCGCGCTTGCGAGGGTTCCGCAATTTCCGCAACTTCCGATCCTGTCGATCCTGTCGATCCTTCCGCCATCTAGGGAGCCATAATGAGCATCGCCGCCCGCAGCCTGCCGTCCCCCGCCGCCACCAAGGTGCAGATTCCGTCCCCGCCCAAGCTGCGCTGGAGCGCCAGCCATGCGCGCTGGGCCGCGTACGCGCTGCTGATATGCCTGATCGCCGCCAGCGTTTCGCTGTCGGTGCTGATCGAACGGTCCTCCGGGGCCGGCATGACGCGCCTGGTGCACCTGTTCGACGTCGTCGCGCTGCTCACCGGCGCCTTCCTGCTGTACCACGTGCGGGCACGCTTCCGCGTCGAGCAGCAGCTGGTGCACCAGGCCGGCCACGATCCGCTCACCGGCCTGGCGCACCGTCGTTCCTTCGAGGCGCGCCTGCGCAGCCTGCCCACGCGGCCGCACGTGGTGGTGCTGGGCACCATCGACCGCTTCTCGCGCATCGTCGGCGGCTACGGCCACAGCTTCGGCGACCGCATGATCATCGGCCTGGCGCGTCGCATCCGGCATGCCGCCGAAGCGCACGGCGGAGAGGTGTACCGGCTGGACGGCGCCAACTTCGCCATCCTGTACCAGGGCCGGCGCGACAGCCCCGAGTTCGACGCCGCCATCTCGGCGCTGCGCGACAAGGTGGGCCAGCCGTACGAGTGCGAAAGCCACGAGGTGTTCACCACGCTGAGCCTGGGGGGCGGTGTGCTACCCGCAGGACGGCGCCGAGCCGGACGTCCTGCTGCGCAATGCGGACGCCGCGCTGCAGGCGGCGCGCCAGGCCGGCGGCGACACGCTGGTGCGCTATTCGGAGAGCCTGAACGCGCAGGCCGGGCTGCGGCTGGACCAGGAAGCGCAGCTGCGCCACGCGGTGCAGCGCAAGGAGCTGGAACTGCATTACCAGCCGCAGCAATCGCTGTCGCACGGCGGCTTGATCGGCTTCGAGGCGCTGATACGCTGGCGCCGCGGCGGCGAACTGGTCTCTCCCGGCCACTTCATCCCCATGGCGGAGGAGTCCGGGCTGATCGTCTCCATCGGCGAATGGGTGCTGGAGGAAGTGTGCCGCCAGCTCAGCGTGTGGCAGGCCGACAGCGGCCGCAAGCTGGTGGTGGCGGTAAACATCTCGCCGCGCCAGTTCGCCGCGCCGGGCTTCCTGCCCCATATCGAAGCATTGTTGGCCAGCACCCACATCGACCCGTCCTGTATCGAACTGGAGATCACCGAAGGCGTGATGATGGAGGACGCCGAGAGCGCCATCGTGCTGCTGCAGCGGCTGCGCGCACTGGGCCTGCGCCTGTCCATCGACGATTTCGGCACCGGCTACTCCAGCCTGGCCTACCTGAGCCGCTTCCCCATCGACAAGCTGAAGATAGACCAGTCCTTCGTGCGCAACATGGGCACGGTCAAGCAGCAGAGCGCCATCGTGCAGGCCACCATCGGCCTGGGCCACAGCCTGGGCATGACGGTGATCGCCGAAGGCGTGGAGACCGAAGCCCAGCGCGCGCTGCTGCAAGGCTGGCAGTGCGACGAGATCCAGGGCTACCACTACAGCAAGCCCTTGCCCGCCAGGGCCGCACTGAATTTCCTGCAAGGCAGCATGCAGCTGCGCGCCGCCTGAACCCGCATACATCACAAACCGGAGACTGACATGAACTGGTTCTATCATCTGAAGATTGCACAGAAACTGATCGCCGCCATTGCCGCCGTGCTGGCGCTCACCGTCGCGCTGGGCGTGTTCTGCTTCCTGCAGCTGCGCCACCTGAACAGCGTAAACAGCGACATCACCCAGCGCTGGGCGCCGGCGGTGCGTAACGTGCTGCTCATCAAATCAGACCTGCTGCGCTTCCGCACCTACGAGCTGCAGCACGCGCTGTCCACCCAGGCGGTGGAATTCGACTACTACGAAACGCAAATGAACGAGGAGATGGCGCGCCTGCTGGCGGCCGTCGAAGCCTATGGGCAGGCGCCCAAATCTGGCACCGAGCAGGCCGACTTCCTGAAGTTCCGCTCCGCGCTGGATTCCTACCGCAGCGCGGTGCGCCAGGTGGTGGCGCAGGGCCGGGCCGGCAACCACGGCGGCGCCCTGGCGCTGGTGCGCGGCGAGTCGCGCAAGTACAACTTCGAAGCGTCCGACCTGGTGGCGCGGCTGGTGGCCGCGGGCGAGGCGGGCAGCGACGCGGCGGCCGCGTCGGCCGCCAGCGCCTACGCCCGGTCGCGCACCATGATCAGCGGCCTGATCGCCGCCACCGTCATCCTCGGCATGCTGCTGGCGGGCTGGGTGGCGCGCCTGATTTCCCGTCCGCTGCACCAGGCGGTGGAGATCGCCCGCCGCGTGGCGGCCGGCGACCTGCGTTCGGTGGCCGTGACCGGCTGGCGCGATGAAACCGGCGAGCTGCTGCGCGCGCTGAACGGCATGAATATGCGCCTGCAGCAGATGGTGGGCCAGGTGCGCGGCGGCGCGGACACCGTCGCAGCCGCCTCGTCGCAGATCAGCGCCGGCAATGAAGACCTGGCCATCCGCACCGAGCGCCAGGCCGCCTCGCTGGAGGAAACCGCCGCCACGGTGGAGCAGCTCACCGTCACCGTCGGCCACAACGCCGACAAGGCGGCGCAGGCGCACAGCCTGATGGAACGCACCGCCGCCGACGCGCAGCACGCCGAGCAGGCGGTGGGCGCCATGCTGGCCACCATGGACGGCATCGACGCCTCGTCGCGCCGCATCGGCGACATCGTGGGCCTGATGGACGGCATCGCCTTCCAGACCAATCTGCTGGCACTGAACGCGGCGGTGGAGGCGGCGCGGGCCGGCGAGCAGGGGCGCGGCTTTGCCGTGGTGGCGGGCGAGGTGCGCAGCCTGGCGCAGCGCAGCGCGCAGTCGGCGCGCGAGATCAAGGACTTGATCGCGGCATCTATCGAGCAGGTGGGCGAAGGCAGCCGCGCGGTGCGCGGGGCCGGCGCCACGATAGCCGGCGTGACGGGCGGCGTGCGCCGCGTGGCAGGGTTGGTGGCCGATATCAGCGCCGGCAACCGCGAGCAGAGCATCGGCTTGCAGCAGGTGAATCAAACGCTGTCCGAACTGGACGGCGCCACGCAGCAGAACGCATCGCTGGTGGAGGAGTCGCTGGCTGCCGTCGTGTCGCTCGGCGAGCAGGCGCAGCGCCTCACCCGCAGCGTGGACGTGTTCCGCCTGCGCGACGCGGAGCAGGAGGAAGGCGTGATCGAGATGGACAGCAGCCCGGCCCCGGCCCGCAGCCCCGCGCGGCGGGCGCAGGCCCCGGTCCGCCCGGCCTACGTGGCGGGGGGGGTATGAGCGGCGCGGCCAGCAGCACCGGCATCTATCTGCTGCACGACTGCACTATCGTGCGCGCCGGCCTGCGCGCCATCCTGTCCGGCCAGCCCGGCCTGCAGGTGAGCGCGTCCGCGCAGTGGCCCGCCGCCGATGAGGACTGCGTGGTGATTGCCGATTACGCGTCCGTGATGCAGGCGGCGCGCCTGCGCGAGCGCCGTACGCGCCTGATGGTGTTCACGTCGCTGCGCAAGGAATGCCAGGTGCTGCGCGCCATGGAAGCGGGCGTGCTGGGCTACCTGGTGCAGGAGTGCGCGGCCGACGACGTGCTGGCCGGCGTGCGCGCGGCGGCGCAGGGCAACCGCTACCTGTGCGCAGCGGCGAAGCAGGGCGTGCTCAATTCGCTGGGCCGCCAGCAGCTCACACCGCGCGAGGAGGAGGTGCTGCACGTGCTGGCGCGCGGCTGCCCGGACAAGACCATCGCGCGCGAGCTGGGCATCGGCCTGGGCACGGTCAAGACCCATATGAAGCAGCTGATGCACAAGCTGGACGCGGCCTGCCGCACCCAGGTGGTGCTGGCGGCCTTCGAGCGCGGCCTGCTGGCCGCTTAGTCCACCAGCGTGATCACGTTCAGCATGCCCTCGCGCGCGATCTTGGCGTAAGGGCAGACGCGTTCGGCGTTGCGCACCAGCTCCTCGGCCGTGGCGTGCCGCATGCCGGGCAGGCGGATCTTCACCTCGGCCGTGAGCAGATACATGCCGTCCACCGGATCGCGCGCGAAGGACACCGCCACGGCGACCGAGCAGCCGTCCGCGCTCATTCCGGCCTTGGCAGCCAGCAGGCAAAGCACGCCGTGGAAGCAGGCCGCGAAACCGGCCGCGAACAGCTGCTCCGGATTGGTGCCGCCGCCCGGGCCGCCCAGTTCCGGCGGCATGCGCAGCCGCAGGTCCAGGTTGCCGTCGTCCGAGCGCGCCACGCCTGACGCCCGCCCGTGCCGCGCTTCGCCGCCGGTCACCGTCACGGTGGCGACGTAGAGCGGCTGGATGTCCTGCCCGACGTATTTGTCGAGCAGCGATAAGGGCGGCGGGGCAAGCGGTTTCATTGGTTGTTGTCTCCTTTGGCTAGGAGGTCCAGTGTATGCGCGCGCCGCCGCCGCCGCTAGATCCGCGCCGGAGCGCATGCTGTTGACCGGCACGCACCACTGGCGCGCCGCGCGCGGCGATTGGTGCCTGGCGCTCACCAGCGTGCAGCCCTGCGTGTGCCTACCGGCACCGCTGGCGGCCTCCTAGAATGGCCCTGTACCGCGAGCTTTCGCCAGCGGACATCAGACTCACCAACCAGGAGAACACCATGACGCAGCGTATCAACTACCAGGAACAATCCCCCGAGCTGTTCAAGAAGCTCGTTGAGCTCAACACCGTCATCAAGCATGGCGCGATCGAAGAATCCATCCTCGACCTGGTATCCATCCGCGCTTCGCAGATGAACGGTTGCGGCTTTTGCGTGGACATGCACATCAAGCAGGCCACCATCCACGGCGAGCGCGCGCTGCGCCTGCACCACCTGGCCGCCTGGCGCGAATCGACGCTGTTCGCGCCGCGCGAGCGCGCCGCACTGGCCTGGACCGAGGTGCTGACCCGCCTGCCCGAGAACGGCGTGCCGGACGAAATCTACGACCGCGTGCGCACCCAGCTGTCCGAGAAGGAGCTGTCCGACCTGACCTTCGAAATCATGGCAATCAACGCCTGGAACCGCGTCAACGTGGCCTTCAAGTGCGTGCCGGGTTCCTTCGACAAGGCCTTCGGCCTGGACAAAGCCAACCTCGAGTAAACGTCCTGCCGCCAGCCGCAAGGAGCCCCTCATGAATGCCCCTTTACCGACGTTCTCCGGCCGCCCCCTGGCCAAGCGCATCCGGGTCTACCTGATGCACAGCTGTCCCATCGTCTGCGCCGGGCTGGGCGCCATGCTGGCCGGCCAGCCCGGCATGGACGTCAGCGCGCCGGGCGGCTGGCCCTGCGCCGACGAGCCTTGCGTGGTGATCGCCGATTACGCCGCCGCCCTGCGCGCCGCGCGCGAGGGCGGCTGCGCCCAGCACGAGCGCGCCGTGCGGCTGTTGGTGGTAACGCAGAACGGCAAGGCGGGCGAGATCCGGCATGCGGTGGACAGCGGCGTGCACGGCTACCTGCTGCAGGAGGCCGACGCGGGCGAACTGGTGGAATGCGTGCGCCTGCTGGCCTCTGGCTGCCGCTACCTGGGCGCCGCGGCCGGCCGCAGCGTGGCCAACGCGCTGGGCCGGCCGCCGCTGACGCGGCGCGAAGCCGACGTGCTGTCCGTGCTGTCACACGGCTTGCCGGACAAGCTGATCGCGCGCGAGCTGGGCATCGGCGTGGGCACGGTCAAGACGCATATGAAGCAGCTGATGCACAAGTTCGACGTCTCGACCCGCACGCAAGTGGTGCTGAGCGCCATGGAACAGGGCCTGCTGGCCGGCCTGCAGCCGCAGCCGCAGCCGGCGCCGCGCGCGTTGTTTCAATCGACCAGCGTGACCACGCTGAGCAAGCCTTCGCGCGCCATCTTGGCGTAAGGGCAGACCCGCTCCGCGTTGCGCACCAGCTCTTCGGCTGTGGCCTGCTGCATGCCGGGCAGGCGTACCTTGAGGGCGGACGTGAGCAGATACATGCCGTCCATCGGGTCGCGTGCGAAGGAAACCGATACCTCCACCGAGCCGCCCCCGGCACTCAGGCCCGCCTTCGCGGACAGCAAGCTGATCACCCCATGAAAGCACGCCGCAAAGCCGGCCGCGAACAGCTGTTCGGGATTGGTGCCGCCGCCCGGTCCGCCCAGTTCGGGCGGCAGGCGCAAGGCCAGGTCGAGATTGCCGTCGTCCGAACGGGCCACGCCGGAGGCGCGCCCATGTTCGGCCTCGCCCCCCGTCACCCGCACCGTCGTCGTGTACAAGGGCTGGATATCCTGCCCTACGTATTTGTCGAGCAGCGACAGCGGCGGGGCAGCGAGCGGCTTCTTCATTTGTTCCGCAGCCAGTTCTGGATGGTGGACCTGCCCAGGCGCGCCTTGCCGGCCGGGACCAGGGTGCGTTCGTCCAGCAGCGCGCCGAAGTAGCGCGCGCCGGCATCGGCCTGCACCTTGCGCGGATCGCCGATGGAGACCAGGTATTGCTGCACCAGCTCGGACAAGGGGAAGGCTTCCGGGCCGGCGATTTCCACCGTGCCGTTGAGCGGCGCGCCGGTGGCGTAATCGGCCATGGCCAGCGCCACGTCGTCCGACGAAATCGGCTGCACCAGCGCGGGCGACAGGCGCACCGCATTGCCGTCCGCCCCGGACTGCGCTATGCCGCCGAGGAATTCGAAGAACTGGGTCGAATGCACGATGGTGTACGGCACCTTGCCTTCCCTGATCAGATTTTCCTGGGCGATCTTGCCGCGGAAGTAGCCGCTTTCGGCCAGCAGCTGGGTGCCCACCACCGACAGGGCGACATGGTGCTTCACGCCCGCTTCGGCTTCGGCTTTGAGCAGGTTGCGGCCGGAGGCGGTGAAGAAGGCCAGCACGTCGTCGTCCGCGAAGGAGGGCGAGTTGGCCACGTCGATCACCACGTCGGCGCCGGCCAGCACGGCGGCCAGGCCTTCGCCGGTAACGGTGTTGACGCCGGAGTTGGGCGAGGCGGCAATGGCGTCGTGGCCGCGCTCTTGCAGGATCTTGATGGTTTTGCTGCCGATCAGGCCGGTGCCGCCAATAACGACGATTTTCATAATAAAGCTCCTGTTTTTGCGCTCAGGGCGGCTGAGGGACCCGGTCGCGGACATCGCGTGCAAGGTTCAGTGTAGGGTGCCCGCGGACGCGCCGGTAGGTGCGCGGGCGGCCACACACTGGTGAGCGGCAGGCACCAATGGCGTGCTTCAGGACTGGGAGAGGTTGCCGACGCAGTACAGGTCCAGCGCGCGGATCTGCAGCGTGATGTAGTCGATGAACACGCGCGTGCGGGTGGGCAGGTGGCGCCGGTTCAGGTAGCACAGATAGTGCCCCCGGTCGTCCGGCGCGTACTGCGGCAGCACCGCCACCAGCTGCCCGCTGCGCAGCAGCTCGCACACCTGGTAGCCGGCCAGCTGCGCCAGGCCTTCGCCGTTCAGCACCGCCTGCAGGACAAGGTCGCTGTCGTTGAAGGTGGAGGCGGCCCTGGGCTGCAAAGTGCGCGCCACGCCGCCCACCCTCAGTTCCCACTCCTGCACGCGGCCGGACGCGAGCCGGTATGTGATGCATCGGTGCAGGGCGATTTCGTCCACACTGGCCGGCAGGCCGTGCGCCTGCGCGTAGGCCGGCGAGGCGCACACCAGCAGCTGCATGGGAATCAGCTGCTTGGCCACCACCTGGCTGTCGTCCATGCGGCCGTTGCGGAAAGCCACGTCCACGCGCCTGGCGATGAAGTCGGCGGGATTGCTGTCCAAAACCAGATCCACCGTGATGTCGGGGTAGAGCGCGCGGAAGCCGCCCAGCAGCGGCGCCACCACCTTGCGCCCGAAGCCGGGCGTGGCGCACAGGCGCAGCTGGCCGCGCGGCGCGCCCGAGCGCAGGTCGCGCATTTCCTCCACTGCCTGCACGATGCGTTCCACGCCGGGGCTGCAATACTCGTAGAATAGTTCACCCTCGCTGGTGAGCGTGGTGCTGCGCGTGGTGCGCAGGAACAGGCGGGTATCGAGCTGGGTTTCCAGCTTGAGGATGCTGCGGCTCACGGCGGAACGGCCAATGCCCAGGCGGTCCGCCGCGCGGGCGAAGCTGCCCTCGGTGGCGACAGCGATGAACGCCACCACGCCCGCGTAGGTGGTGGCGAAGCTGGACGCCAGCGGATCGGATTCTGCTGTGGTGAATGAATTCATGAGATGCAGCGGATTATTCTGAGACAATGTTGACAGGAAGTAGACTAACCCTGCAGGAGTAGTGAGTAAATGCCAAACAACGGCGATTTCCTGCCAAGCGCGCCACGCCGGCCCTTGGTACTGTTTGTAGCTTTTCCCGGCATGTGCATGCTCGACATGGCCGGTCCGCAAACCGTGTTCTGGTGCGCGGACCGGCATATGCGTCAGCGCGGGCAGGCCGGCTATGCGCGCCACACGGTAAGCGTGGAGGGCGGGCCGGTGCAGACGCTGGAAGGCGTGCCCATGCACACCGAAGCGCTGGCCGATTTCGACCTGGCCGGCGTGGACACCATCATCGTGCCGGGCGCGCCCAATATCGAGCAAGTGGTGCAGCACGCGCAGCCGCTGGTGGACTGGCTGCGCGCGGCGGCGCCCGGCACGCGCCGCACCACCTCCGTGTGCAGCGGCGCTTTTGTCCTGGCGCAGGCAGGCTTGCTCGACGGCAAGCGCGCCGCCACCCACTGGCGCCTGTGCGACCGCCTCAAGGAACTGCATCCCAAGGTGGAGATCGACCGCGACGCCATCTTCACGCACCAGGACAGGGTGTGGACGTCGGCCGGCGTCACCGCCGGCATCGACCTGGCGCTGGCGCTGGTGGAAGCCGACTGCGGACGCGACCTGGCGCTGGCCGTGGCGCGCGAACTGGTGGTGTTCGTCAAGCGCCCGGGCGGGCACGCGCAGTTCAGCGCCTTGCTCCAGTCGCAGCTGCGCGACGGCGACAAGTTCGAGGAGCTGCACCTGTGGATCACGAATAACCTGGGCGAGGAAAATCTGACGGTGGAAGCGCTGGCGCGCCGCGTGCTGATGAGTCCCCGCAATTTCTCGCGCGTCTACAAGGACACCACCGGCCGCACGCCGGCCAAGGCGGTGGAGATGTTCCGCCTGGAGGCGGCGCGGCGCATGCTGGAGGAGTCCGGCCGCAATATCGACCAGATCGCGCGCGAATGCGGCTTTGGCGACGAGGCGCGCATGCGCCAGTGCTTCCAGCGCAACCTGTCCGAATCGCCCAGCGCCTACCGCGAGCGTGCCCGCGCCGCCTGAGGCGCGCCGCGTGCGCGGATTGGTGCGTATCGCTCACCAGTGAGGAGGCCGCTACAGGCCTAGCGGAGGCGGCGGCGCGCTCCTAGAATCATTCTGTAGCCCATCCATACACCTCACTGGAGAAACAAGATGAACATCAAGAAAATCGGCCTCGGCCTCGCCTTGGGCCTGTCCATGACCCTGGCCCAGGCGGCACCCGGCGGCGTCACCGTCAAGCCCCTGATGAACAAGGACATCCCCGAATCGCCCGGCAAGGAAATGCTGATGATTTCGGTGGAATATGCTCCGGGCGGCGAAGACCCCGTGCACCGCCACGACGCGCACGCCATCGTCTACGTGCTGGAAGGCTCCATCATCATGGGCGTCAAGGGCGGCAAGGAAGTCACCCTGAAGGCCGGCGACACCTTCTACGAAGGCCCTGCCGACCTGCACACGGTCGGCCGCAACGCCAGCAAGACCAAGCCCGCCAAGTTCGTCGCCTTCCTGGTGAAAGACAAGGCCAAGCCGGCGCTGATTCCGGTGCCGTAAGCGCGCCAGTACCGCCTTAAACGTAGGCCAGCATGCGCCCGCAGGTGATGATGGCCAGCCAAAGCAGCAGCGATAGCGCCGCCTGTGCCCGCGCCAGCGGCGGGGCGGCGTGTCCGGCGTCCCAGGCGGCCACGCCGCGGTAGGCCCCGGCGTGGAAGGCCGCTGCGTTCAGCCCGGCCGTCGCCAGCAGTGCCAGCTTGAGCAGGAACACCGGGTTGCTGAGAAACTCCCGTGGCTGGGAGGCAAACAGCAGCACGCCGGCGGGGATGACCAACAGCAGGCTGGCCAGCGCCCAGCGCAGCAGGTGCCGGCCCAGCGCGCGCAGCGGCAGCGTCTTGGCGCAGCCCAGCACGCGCAGGTCGAACAGGGCCACGGCGCCCACCAGCACGGCAAAGCCGGCGATGTGCACCGTTTCCACCACGGGATACAGCCACGGGCTGCCGCGCATGGCTTGCGACAGCGGCGTGGTCGCCAGCCAGTCGGCGGCGCCCGCCACCAGGGGCATCAGCGCAGCTCCGTCGTCTCGCCGGCGAGGGTGATGCGTTCGGCGCGCAGTTCGTCGCCCTTGCTTCGGTGCGGGTAGCCCATCACGGTGGCTGGCTTGCCGGGCGCCAGCGCATCCCTGGCCAGGCCCCGGCTTTCCATGCGCGACGGCGGCGCCAGCACCACGGTCCAGCTTTGGGTGCCGGTCTTGAGCCGGATGAAACCGTGCGGGTTGGCGTAGCCCGCCTCCTCGATAGTGCCGCTCAGCGTCAACGGCCGCTGCGCGTCGTATTCGCTCCAGCCGTGGTGGGCCAGGGCGGAGGTCGCCGCGAAGGCGGCCAGCAAGATCCACTTTCTCATGTTGCGCTCCCGAAACTAGATTGGTGTCTGGTGACGAGGCGATTCTACGCCGGCTGCGGTCAGGCGGCGCCCGTGTTGCGCACGAAGCTGCCGATGTAGTCTGCGGCCGCCCTCGGGTGCTGGTGCTGCGGCCCGTGGCCGGCGCTGGGGTAGGTGAGCAGTTCCAGCGTCGGCAGTTGCCCGTTCAGCGCGTACCAGTTCTCCACCGGGAAGATGATGTCGTGGTCGCCGCCGATGTGCAGCAGCGGAATGCTGGTGCGCTTGAGCGCTTCCAGCACCTGCGGTGCGGGGAAGGGCTGCGGGTTGGGTTTGTCGCCAATGTTGGACGCCGCCCACGCGGCCGGCACCGGCACGCTGCGCTCGGCATGGCGCGCGGCGATGCGCGCGGCCGAACGGCTGGCGGCCTCGCGGCTGCGCGGGGACGCGGGCTCGAAGAACAGCGCGGTCTCGTCCTCCAGCGTGTTTTCCTCCATGCGCGCCAGGTCGTAGAACAGCTGTTCCGCCGGCTTCGCCAGCGGGCCGGGCGGGGTGGTGGCGATCAGCACGGCGTGGGTCAGCCAGGCCGGCTGGCGCGCCAGCACCACCTGCGCCACGATGCCGCCCAGCGACCAGCCGGCGATGACCGCCTGCTCCAGGCCCAGCGCGGCGGCCAGGTCCAGCGGGTCGGACGACATCTGCAGCGGGTTGTAGGTCGGCGTGCCTCCCGACAGGCCCAGGCCGCTGTAATCGAAAGTAATGACGCGGAAACCCTGGCCTGCCAGCGTGTCCAGGAACTCCGGGTCCCAGGAGTCCATATTGCCCCGGAAGCGGCAGCACAGGATGATGGCGCGGCCCGCGCCCATGGAGCGGTAGGCCAGCTTGCGGTTGTTGACCTCGACGTACTGGTTCGGGGCTTGGATGGCGTGGATCGGTGCGCTCATGGGTTTCCTCTGGTGTGGTGGTGCGGTTTAGTCGGGGCAGGGCATGCCGGCGGCGGCCCATAGTTCCAGCGCGCCAGCGCAGCGCGGCCAGCACGCCGCACAGCCTGGGCAGCAGGCGCGCCGTCATGCCTGCCCCGCCGCCTTGTGGATGGCGGCGCGGATGCGCGGATAAGTGCCGCAGCGGCAGATGTTGCCCGACATGGCCTGGTCGATATCCTTGTCGGTGGGCTTGGGGATGGCGCGCAGCAGCGCGGTGGCCGCCATGATCTGGCCGGACTGGCAGTAGCCGCATTGCGGCACGTCGATCTCGGCCCAGGCCTGCTGCACGCGCTTGCCCACCGGCGTGGCGCCTACCGCTTCGATGGTGGTGATCTTCTTGCCCACCGCAGCCGATGCGGGCGTGACGCAGGCGCGCGCCGGCTGGCCGTCCAGGTGCACGGTGCAGGCGCCGCACAGCGCCATGCCGCAGCCGAACTTGGTGCCGGACAGGTGCAGTTCGTCGCGCAGCACCCACAGCAGCGGGGTGTCCGCCTCGGCCTGGATGCTGGTGGCTTTGCCATTGATGTTCAGGGAAATC
Organism: Pseudoduganella sp. UC29_71; assembly: GCF_042693265.1. NCBI lineage: Bacteria > Pseudomonadati > Pseudomonadota > Betaproteobacteria > Burkholderiales > Oxalobacteraceae > Pseudoduganella > Pseudoduganella sp. UC29_71. Next base: position 1,666,267 of record NZ_CP170549.1, read on the forward strand.
ATGTGTACTCCTGTCAGGTTGCCTGCAAGGCCGTGGCGATCGGCAGCTTGCGGATGCGTTTGCCGGTAGCGGCGAAAATGGCGTTGGCCAGGGCCGGCATCAGCGCCGAGGTGCCCGGTTCGCCCATGCCGCCGGGCGCTTCGTTGCTGGCCACGATGTGGGTTTCGATGACGGGCGTCTCGTGCATGCGCAGCACGCGGTAGTCGTGGAAATTGCTTTGCTCCACGCGGCCGTTGCTGAACGTGATGTCGCCCCACAGCGCGCCGGAGATGCCGAATACCACGGCGCTCTCGACCTGGGCGCGCACGGTGTCGGGATTGACCACCACGCCGCAATCGAGCGCGCACACCACGCGGCTCACGCGCACCTCCCCGTCCTCCACGCGCGCGTCCACCACCATGGCCATGTAGGTGCCGAACGCGAACTGCACCGACAGGCCCCGGCCGGCCATGGCTTTCCCTGCGCCGGCGGGGCGCGGGCCCTGCCAGCCGGCCTTCTGCGCGGCCAGCTTGAGCACCGCCTCCGCGCGCGGGTTCTGCCCGAGCATGGCCAGGCGGTAGGCCAGCGGGTCGGCCTTGGCGGCGGCCGCCAGCTCGTCGATGAAGCTCTCCACCACGAACACGTTGTGGGTCGGACCCACGCCGCGCCAGAAGGCGGTGGGAATGTGCGGCGGCTCGTGGCGCGTGTAGTCCACGCGGATGGCCTGGAACGAGTAGGGCGGGGCCTCGGCGCCGTCCACCGTCTCCGGATCGAAGCCGTTGTTGAATGCCGGCGGCAGGAAGCGGCCCAGCACCGACGAGCCGGTCAGGTGGTGGAACCAGGCCACCGGCATGCCTTGTTCGTCCACGCCGGCGCGCACGGTGTCGTAGAAATAGGGGCGGTACATATCGTGCTGGATGTCTTCCTCGCGGCTCCAGATCACCTTGACCGGATGCTTCACTTCGCGCGCGATGCGCACCGCGCGTTCCACGCCGTCGGTCTCCAGCCTGCGGCCGAAGCCGCCGCCCAGCAGGAAGTTGTGCACGATGACCTTGTCCTCCGGCAGCCCGGCCACCCTGGCGGCTGCCGCGCGGGCGCGCGTGAGCACCTGGGTGCCGGTCCACACTTCGCAGCGGTCCGCCTGCACGTGCACCGTGCAGTTCATCGGTTCCATGGCCGCGTGGGCCAGGAAGGGCAGCTCGTAAGTAGCTTCCAGCACGCGGCTGGCTCCGGCCAGCGCCTGCTCCGGCGCGCCCTCGCTGCGCACCTTCGCCGACGCCTGCTTTGCCGCCCTGGCCATGTCCGCCACGATATCGACGGTGGACAGCTTCGCGTTCGGGCCGTCGTCCCAGCGCAGGGCCAGCAGCGCCAGGCCTTTCTGCGCCGCGCCATAGTTGTCCGCCACCACGGCGGCGCAGTCGTCCAGGCGCACCACCTGGCGCACGCCGGGCACCTTGAGCGCGGCCGCCTCGTCCAGGCCGGCCAGGCGGCCGCCGTGCGCAGGGCTGATGGCCAGCGCGGCCACTTTCAGGCCGGGCAGCCGGACGTCCATGCCGTACTGCGCCGAGCCATTCAGCTTGCCCGGCGTGTCGAGGCGGCGTGCGGCCTTGCCGATCAGGCGGAACTCACCGGGCTGCTTGAGCACGATGGCTTCCGGCGCGGGCAGCGGCAGGGCGGCCGCTGCGGCGGCCAGTTCGCCGTAGCGCAGCCTGCGGCCGCTGGCGGCGTGGATGACCGTTCCCTGCTGCGCGCGGCACGCGGAAGGATCGACCTGCCATTGCGCGGCGGCGGCCTGCACCAGCAGCATGCGGGCGGCGGCGCCGGCCTGGCGCATCGGCAGCCAGGCCGCGCGGATGGTGGTCGAGCCGCCGGTCACCTGGAAGCCCAGCGCGGGATTGACGTAGCGCTTGTCGTCGGCGGGCGCGTGCTCCAGTATCACGTCCTTCAGGTCCAGCTCCAGTTCCTCGGCGATGAGCATCGGGATCGAGGTGTAGGTGCCCTGGCCCATCTCGACGTAAGGCATGGTCATCGTGACCTTGCCGTCGCCGGCGATGCGCAGCACTGCACTGGCCTCCCAGGCAGCGGCTGCGGCGCTGTCGCGGGCGCGGGCGCCGGGGATGGCGACCTGCAGCAACAGGCCGCCTCCGGCCGCCACGGCTTTGAGGAATAATCGACGATCGGTCATGCATGCTCCTTGGGCAAAAAAAACGTCGCGCGCTCCGCGAGCGGCGACGGCGGTATGGCCAAGAGATTATACGAAGGGGAGGCGGCGCCGAAGGGACGGGAAAGCCGCAGAAACGGCCATGGCGAGGCCGTGCAGCCGTGCGGGCGCTTACATGCCCAGGGAGAGTTTGCCGGTGCGCGCGCTGCGCATGAAGGCCTGCGGCGCTTCGCCCAGCACGCGCAGGAAGGCGCGGCGCATTCTTTCGTCGTCGCCGAAACCGGTTTGCGCGGCGACGCGCGAGGCGGAGGTGTGGCCGCTTTCGATGAGCGCCTGGGCCGCTTCCACGCGCAGCTTCTCAATCGCCTTGGCCGGCGACAGCCCGGTTTCGGCCTGGAAGGCGCGGCTGAAATGGCGCGGGCTCCAGTTCACCAGGTCGGCCAGCTGCTGGATGCTCAGCGGTTCGCGCAGGTTCTCCTTGATGAAGGACAGCACGCGGCGGATGCGCTCCTGCTTGGGATCGATTTCGGCCAGCAGCGAGAACTGGCTTTGCCCGCCCGAGCGGCGGTGGTAGAGCACCATGGTCTGGGCGATTTTCTTGGTCACGTCGTGGCCCAGGTCCGCCTCCACCATGCCCAGCACCAGGTCGATGCAGGCGGTCATGCCGGCCGAGCTCCAGGTCCTGCCGTCGCGGATGAAGATCTTGTCCGGCACCACGTTGATGGCGGGGAAACGGCGCGCCAGCGCGTCGGCAAAGCCCCAGTGGGTGGTAACCGAGCGGCCATCGAACACGCCGGCTTCGGCCAGCACGAAGGCGCCGGTGCAGATACTGGCGATGCGGCGCGCGCTGCGGGCGCAAGCCTGCAGGCGTTCCACCAGGCCGGGGCAGGGCGCGGGGACGGCCGGCGAGCTGCCGACGATCACCGTGTCGTAGCGCGTCTCGTCGAATGCCCTGGTTTCCACGCCCACGGCGGACATGCTGTGCACCAGCCCGCCCTTCATGGAGACGATATCGACCGCATAACTGTCCGGCACGAAGTGATTGGCGATGCCGAACACCGACAGGACGGACAAATCGAGCAGGTGGAAGCCGGGGAAAACTACCAGTGCTATCTTGGCTGCCATGGACGCCCCGCCTTAAACGCCGGCCAGCCAGTGACGGCGTAGCGCTCGATGTCGCGCCGCGCGGCGCGATTCAGGATGGTGCGCGGCCCGCGCAAATTGTTCGCCATGCGAGTGTCGCTCCCAGGATGCAATGCTAGAAATATGGCCGCATTATAGGAGCGGCCCCGCGCACGGAAAGGACAATAAGCCCACTTTTTGTGCCATTCGGGCCTCCGCGCAGGGAGTTACTTGCGCCGCGACAGCAGCGCCGAGTGGTGCTCGTCCTTCTCCTGCCACTTGGACGCGCCCAGCAGGATCACGTGCAGCTGCTGCACGAAGTTTTCCTCCATCTCGCCTTCCAGCAGCGGCTGGCCGGGCGGCAGGTCCAGGATGTCGGTGGCGGCGGCCAGCATGGTCATCACGATCAGGCCGCACACCATCTGCAGGCGCGGCGTCGGCAGGTCCTTGTAGCGGCCCAGGGCGCGGATGTCCTGCGCCATTTCATTGGTGAAGTGGGTCACGTCGGTGCGGATGGCCAGGCGCAGGATGCGGCTGCCGCCCGAGCGTTCGGTGGCGATGAACTGGAACTGCAGCCGGTTCGCCTTCACATAATCGAGGTACACCCGCACCGAGCGGCGCAGGATGGAGCCGCGCGAGACGTCGATCTGGCGCGCTTCGCGCAGCAGGCGGCGCAAGGTGATGCCCATCTCGTCCACCAGCTCCAGCCCCAGTTCGTCGGTATTGCGGAAGTGGCGGTAAAAGGCGTTCGGCACCACGCCGGCCTGGCGCGCGATCTCGCGCAGCCCCAGGCTGGTGAAGCTGCGGCCTTCGCCCACCAGCGTCAGCGCCGCCTGCAGCAGGGCCTTGCGGGTGCCGGTTTTTCGCTCCGGCCGGGCCGCGCCTTCTTCCGATTCGTGATCGCTCATAGACTCAATGTGTACAGGTGTACCCCATTTTACACGGGCATGGCACGGATTTGTGACAGCAGCATGACATGGATGCCTGTTATTTACGCAGCCGGGGCTTGACTTGATGTGTACAAGTGTACACAATCATGTCCATCCTTATTATTTGTCATGCGTTTGCTATCCTGATGACTTTACGATCTTCCCTGGCCAGCCTGGCGGACATGTTCGCCTACCCGCTGCGCCACTCGCACTACCTGGAGCTGGTGAACCCGCTCTGGACCTCGCACGCCCTGATGGCGCGCGTGGTGGCCGTGCGCGAGGAAACCGCGGACAGCCGCACCCTGACGCTGCGCCCCGGCGCGGGCTGGCGCAGCCACCGTCCCGGCCAGTTCGTGCGCCTGGGCGTGCCGATCGGCGGCCAGCGCCACACCCGCACTTATTCCATCTCGTCCGCGCCGGACCGCGAGGACGGCTGCATCACCGTCACCGTGAAGGCGGTCGCGGACGGCCGCGTGTCGCAGCGCCTGGTGCGCCAGGTGCGCGTGGGCGAGTACCTGCCGCTGGGCGAGCCGCAGGGCGACTTCGTGCTGCCTGAATCGATGCCGGTGCATCCGCTGTTCATCACCGGCGGCAGCGGCATCACGCCCGTCATGAGCATGCTGCGCAACTACGTGCAGGAATACGAAGTGGTGCCGGATGCGGTGCACATGCACTACGCGCCGCGCGCGAAAGACGTGATCTTCGGCGCCGAGCTGGAACAGCTGGCCGCCACGCAGCGCCACTACCAGCTGCAGCGCTACTACACCCGGGACGGGGGCGCCCATTTCAGCGCCGGACAGCTGGAAGCGGCCTGCCCGGACTGGCGCGAGCGCGAAGTGTGGGCCTGCGGCCCGGCCAGCCTGCTGGCAGCCGTCGAGGCGCACTGGCGGGCCGCTGGCCTGTCGCACCTGCTGCATGTGGAGCGCTTCCACGCGCCGCTGGCCGACGCCACGGCCGAAGCCAGGGCCGGGCGGGTCAACTTCGCCGGCAGCGCCACCGAGGCGCAGTCGGACGGCGTCACCAGCCTGCTGCTGATCGCCGAAAACGCCGGCCTCAATCCCAAGCATGGCTGCCGCATGGGCATCTGCCACGGCTGCGACACCAAGCTGGTGAGCGGCTGCGTGCGCGACCTGCGCAACGGCGCCCTGATCGCCGAGCCGGGCGACACCGTGCAAGTGTGCGTCTGCAGCGCCGTCGGCGACGTCGAACTGGCGCTGTAAAACCCATTACGAGAATTCCATGCCTATTCCATCCCACCTTACCCCCGCCGACATCGCCGCCTTTGGCAACGAGGTCGAGGCGATCCGCAACGAAGTCATGGCCAGCCGCGGCGAGCGCGACGCGCGCTACATCCGCCGCCTGCTGAAAGTGCACCGCTACCTGGAAATCGGCGGCCGCCTGGCCATCTACGCCAGCCTGGCGCTGCTGCCGCAATGGGGCCACGCGCTGGCCGGCTGGGCCTTCTTCTGGCCCGTGATGGTGCTGGGCGTGCTCACGCTGGGCGCCGCCAAGATCCTGGAAAACATGGAGATCGGCCACAACGTGCTGCACGCCCAGTGGGACTGGCTGCGCGATCCCGAAATCCAGTCCGGCCGCTGGGAGTGGGACCACGTATGCCCGTCCGACCAGTGGAAGCACGCGCACAACGTCAAGCACCACACCTGGACCAATGTGCTGGGCAAGGACGCCGACGTGGCCGGCTACGGCCTGCTGCGCCTGTTCTCCGGCCAGCGCTGGAAGCCCTTCAACCTGGGCAACCCGCTGTGGGCGCTGCTGCTGGCCGTGTTCTTCGAGTGGGGCATCGCGATCCAGGAACTGGAGCTGGGCCGCGTGATCCAGGGCCGCATGAAGTGGTCCAGCCTGCGCCCGATGTGGCTGCGCACGCGCGCCAAGATCCTGCGCCAGGCGCGCAAGGACTACCTGCTGTTCCCGCTGCTGGCCGGCCCGTTCTTCTTCTACGTGGCCGGCGCCAACGCGGTGGCCAACATCGTGCGCAACCTGTGGACCTACCTGATCATCTTCTGCGGCCACTTCCCGATGGACGTGCACGTATTCACCAAGGCCGAAGTGGAGAACGAAAGCCGCGCGCACTGGTATGTGCGCCAGCTGCTCGGCTCCTGCAACATCAAGGGCGGCAAGCTGTTCCACATCATGAGCGGCAACTTGAGCCACCAGATCGAGCACCACCTGTTCCCGGACATGCCGAGCAACCGTTACGCCGACGTGGCGCCGCGCGTGCGCGCGCTGTGCGCCCAGTACCGGCTGCCGTACAACACCGGTTCGCTCACGCGCCAGTTCGGCACCACCGTGCTGCGCATCCTGCGCATGAGCTTCCCCGGCTACAGCCCGCTGCTGGACGGCCCGCCGCCAGCCCGCCCGCCACGCGCGCGCAAGGTGGGCGACGCGGCCACCTCGGCGTAATCACTTCTTCCCGGCCTGCGGCGTGTTTTCCAGCTTCTGCAGGCTGTATCCCTGCTTTTCCAGGCGCGCCAGCAGCGCCGCATACGCTGGCGGCTCCACCTGCGGGGTGCGCGACAAAATCCACAAATACTCCCGTTTCGGCTCGCTCACGGCGGCCAGCTGGTATTGCTCGTCCAGGTCGATCACCCAGTAGTCGGCCCACACGAAGGGCAGGAAGGACAGCCAGGCCGGCGCGAAGCGCACCTCCAGCTTGGGCGACGTGGCAGCGCCCACCTGGCGTGCCTCGGCGGTGGCCACGATGGCTTCGCCTTTCTCCACTTCGCAGCGGTTGCTCACCTTGACGGTCTTGTCCGGCTGGAGGGTATAGGTGGCGGTGGTGTTGCCGAGGCAGCGGCGCTGGAAGGAATTGGGGTATTTGGCGATCTCGTACCAGGTGCCCATGTAGCGCGGCACGTCGAGGGCGGCGATGGGTTCCACGGGCGCGGCGGCGGCGCCCGTGCAGGCCAGGATCAAGCTGGCGGCGGTCAGCAGTTTGTACATGCGGCACCCTCTCTGGCAAAAAACGCCCATGGTAGCGCTTGTGCCAGAGTTGTGCCGCGGAGTTGCTTCCAGGAATTGCGGTCCGGAAATCTCCTGCGCGGATTACATGCCTGGAGGCGGCACTTCCGGGATCTGGTTGCGCAGGCTCAGGTTGATCATGTTCCAACCCTTGATGACGGAGATGGCGTAGGCCATTTCAGCCACTTCGGCTTCGCTGAAGTGCTCGCGCAGTTCGCCGTAGGCGGCGTCGGTGTCGTCCTTGTGCGGCAGGGCGTTCACGGCTTCGGCCCAGCCCAGCGCGGCGCGCTCGCGGGCGCTGAAGAAGGAGGCCGGGGCTTCGCGCCAGCCGGCGATGGCGTTCAGGTGGCGGTAGTCGGCGCCTTGTTTTACCAGGTCGCGCCAGTGCATGTCCACGCACACGCCGCAGCCATTGATCTGCGAGACGCGCAGGTTGATCAGCTCCACCAGGCGCGGGCCGAGCGAGCTTTGCTTGACGGCGGTGGACAGGGCTACCATGGCCTTCATCGGTGCATGGGCCAGGGTGAAGAACGGGATACGTGCGCTCATGATGGTCTCTCTTTCAGTGTGGGACGGCACCCAGTGTGCCGCCTTCATACTCATAAGACGGCGCCCGCCGCGCGCCTGTGACAGCTTTTGAGAACAAATTCCAAAAATCGGCAAAAACACTCACGAGGATGCGCAAATGGCGGCAGGGGATTGATTCATAATCGGCCATCCTCCGTCCGTCTTCAAGGTTACTCGTGGCCCGAACTTCCCCTGTTTTCCTGATCGCCGCCTGCTGGCTGGCCGTTCCCCTGCATGCCGCCGAAGTGCGCGACCTGTCCGGCCAGTGGCGCTTCGCCATGGACCGCAACGACGAGGGCATGGCCCGGGGCTGGTACAGCCGTGACCTGACCGGCAAGATCGCCATCCCCGGCATCCTGCAGGCGCAGGGGCAGGGCGACCCGATCACCGCCAAGACGCCGTGGGTGCTGTCCCTGTACGACAAGAACTGGGACCAGCGCGAGGACTACAAGCCGCATACGGAACCGGGCAAGGTGAAAGTGCCGTTTCTGTCCCAGCCGCCGCGCCACTATCTCGGCGCGGCCTGGTATCAGCGCGACGTGGAGGTGCCGGCGGCCTGGAAGGGCAAGCGCGTGGTGCTGTTCCTGGAACGGCCGCGCTGGGGTTCCACGGCCTGGGTGGACGATAAAAAGGCCGGCGCCAATCTGAGCCTGGTGGCCGAGCACGAGTACGACCTGGGCCAGCTGGCGCCCGGCAAGCACCGCGTGTCCGTCCGCGTGGACAACCGCATGCTGATGCCGTACCGGCCGGATGCGCACAGCGTGTCCGATTCGCTGGGCATGAGCTGGAACGGCATCATCGGCAAGGTGGAGCTGCGCGCCACCACGCCCGTGTGGCTGGACGACGCCCAAGCCTATCCGGATGTGCAGGACAAGTCTGTGCTGCTGAAAGTCCGCATCGGCAACGCGGCCGGCCGCGCGGGCAGCGGCGTGCTGACGGCCAATGGCGTGGCGCACAAGGTGAGCTGGGGCGAGGGCGGCGGCACCGCAGAAATCAAGGTGCAGTTCCCTGCTAATGCGCAGACCTGGGACGAATTCCATCCGGCGCTGCACAAGATCAGGCTGCAACTGAAGGGCGCCGCCGCCAGCGATAGCCGGGAAGTCAGCTTCGGCTTCGCCCGGATTGCCGCGCGCGGCAAGGACTTCGTGCTGAACGGCCGCACCTTGCTGCTGCGCGGCACCCACCACGGCGGCGACTTCCCGCTCACCGGCTATCCGCCCACCGACGTGGCCTACTGGCGCAAGATCTTCCAGATCAATAAGGACTGGGGCATCAACCATATCCGCTTCCACTCCTTCTGCCCGCCGGAAGCGGCCTTCCAGGCGGCGGACGAAGTGGGTATGTATTTGCAGCCGGAGCCCGGCATGTGGAACGAAGTCTCTCCCGGTACGGCCATGGAGAAGATGCTGTACGAAGAGACCGAGCGCATCATCCGCGCCTACGGCAACCACCCGTCCTTCCTGCTGCTCAGCCCAAGCAATGAACCCAAGGGCAACTGGAAGGCCGCCTTCGACAAGTGGATAGCGCACTACCGCGCGGCCGACCCGCGCCGCCTGTATTCCAACGGCACCGGCCACACCGAGAAGGAAGTGCCGGGCCTGGGCGAGGGCACGGACTTCCTGGCCATGCAGCGCATTGGCCCCAAGCCGCTGCGCGGCAACAAGGCCTGGTTCGGCAAGGACTACGGCGAATCGCTGGCGGACATCCACGTGCCGGTGCTGTCGCACGAGACCGGGCAGTGGGTGGCCTATCCCGACTTCAGCGTGATCGACAAATTCAAAGGCTATCTCCAGCCGGGCAACTACGAAATCTTCCGCGACTCGCTGGCCAGACACGGCATGGCCCACCGCAACAAGGACTTCGCCTACGCCTCCGGCAAGTTCCAGCTGAACAGCTACAAAGAAGACATCGAAGCCAACCTGCGCACGCCCGGCATGATGGGCTACCAGCTGCTGGACCTGCACGACTACCTCGGCCAAGGCACGGCGCTGGTTGGCCTGCTGGACACCTTCTGGGAGCCGAAAGGCTACGTCACGGCCAAGGAATTCCGCCGCTTCAACGGCCAGACCGTGCCGCTGGCGCGCGTGCCCAAGCGCGTCTACACGTCCAGCGAAACGCTGACGGCGGACGTGGAGATCGCGCACTTCGGCGAACGTCCGCTGGCCAACGCGCGCCCCTATTGGAAGCTGGTGGACGCCTCGGGCCAGGTGGCGGCCGGCGGCGACTTCCCGCAGCAAGCCGTCGCCATCGGCAAGAACATCAAGCTGGGCACGGTGCAGGCCGCGCTGTCCGCGCTGCCGGCGCCGCAGGCCTACAAACTGGTGGTCGGCCTGCACGGCATGGACGTGGAGAACGACTGGAGTATCTGGGTCTACCCGCAGCAGCAAGCCACGGCCGCGCCGGACGGCGTGCTGGTCACGCACAGCTGGCCGGCGGCCGAGGCCAGCCTGAACGCGGGCGGCAAAGTGCTCTACCTGCCGCTGGCGGCGGACCTGGACTGGAATTCGCCGCCGCTGGACACGGTGCCGGTGTTCTGGAACCGCCTGATGAGCCCCGCGTGGGGCCGCATGCTGGGCGTGTGGGTGGACCAGCGCCACCCCGCATTGTCGCAGTTCCCCACCGGGGCCTTCAATGACTGGCAGTGGAACGAGCTGGTGGCCAACACCCGCGCCGTCAACCTGGACCGGCTGCCGCAGGCGCTGCAGCCCATCGTGCAGCCGGTGGACGACTGGAACCGCAACTTCAAGCTAGGCCTGCTGTTCGAAGCCCGGGTCGGCGCGGGCAAGCTGATGGTGGCCAGCGTGGACCTGGAGCGCGACCTGGACCGCCGCGTGGTGGCGCGCCAGCTGCGCAAGTCGGTGCTCGACTACATGGCCGGCAGCGGCTTCAATCCGCAAGCCGAGCTGGCGGCGGCGCAGCTGCGCACCGTGCTGTTCGATACGCAGGTGATGAAGAAGCTGGGCGCCACGGCGTCAACGGCAGCCGGCGGGCGCGACGCCGCCAGCGCCATCGACGGCGATCCCAACACCTTCTGGAGCGCCGGCGGCAAGAACGGCGCCGCGCGCGAGCTGGCGCTGGCCTTCCCGCAGCCGGTGAGCTTCTCCGGCCTGGTGCTGATGCCGCGCCAGAACCACCGCGACCATGAAGGCGACGTGCGCGACTACGTCATCCACGTCAGCGACGACGGCGCCAACTGGCGCGAACTGAAGCGCGGCGCGCTGGTCTCCACCTTCGACGAGCAGAGCATCGACTTCGGCCAGGCCGTCACGGCCCGCCACCTGCGCTTTACCGCGCTGTCCGGCTTCGGCAGCGACACCAGCAGCGCCCTGGCCGAACTGGCCTTGCGCTACACCGGCCCGGCCTTGCCCGAAAATGCCGGACCGCTCACTTACAAGCGCGTGAAATCCGCCTCCAGCGACATCGACGAAAACCTGCCCGAGGAGAAGAAAAAGCCGGCGCGCTGACAGCGCCCTGGACAGTCCCCTGTCCACCTGGGCAGGACCAGGCAAGGCCAGGCAAGGCAAGGCCACACTATGCCCTGGCCAAGGTCTTCGGCTTCGACCGCGCCACCGCCAGATAAGCCACCGCCGCCACTCCCAGCGCCGCCACGATGGCCGACGTGCTGCGCGAGAAGCCCAGCACCGTGTTGAGCGCCACCTTGCCCGCCTGCGGCGCCAGCAGCTGCATGCGGCGGCTGGTCATTTGCGCGCCCAGCTCGTTCAGGCGCTGCTGGCCGATGCGGCGCTCCGCTTCCGGCAGCAGCACCGTTTCCTCGTCGGCCACGTGATGCATCACTTCGCGCATCAGCTGCGGCAGCAGGCGGTCCAGCGCGGTGCTGTCGGCGCCGGCGCGGCGGATGTCGCCAATGATCTGGCGCATCGTATTGTGCTCGGGCACGCTCTTGTGCAGCACGGGTTCGCCGATGCCCAGCTCGCGCAACACCGGGTAGAAAATTTCCTCTTCCAGCCGGGCATGAATTTCCAGCGCCGAACACACCGTTTCCGCCAGCGCCTTCTTTACCCTGGCCGGCTTGCCGGCGGTGTATTGGTGGAAGGTGACCAGCACGTGCGAGTGGTCGAAGCGGATCATGTCCGTGATGGTCGGACTCAAAGATTGAAGACGGAACATTTGCTTTCCTTTCGAAAAAATGGGAACAAGGGACAGCGGTGCCAAGCCAGCATGGCACCGCGCGCGCCTCGCTTCTGTTAGCCTGTTCACATAGTTTTGTGGACGCAGCGGCGCGAACGAATGCGCTGTGGCCGGGTCGAACCCGGCAGGGCAGCGGGAGGGCACTATGCACGTGGTTGATGTGACGATGCTGTACGCAGGCGCCGGCGGTGGCGTCAGCACCTATCTGGACGCCAAGGCGCGCTGGCTGCATGGGCACAGCGGCGTACGCCACACCATCGCCAGTCCCAATTTGCCGCCGCACGCCGGCGTGCTGGCCAGCGCGGGTCCGCCGTACACGGCCGCGCTGCCGGGGCTGGCCTTGCCCGGCCTGGGTGGCTACCGCTTGCCGCGCTCTGCCGACAGCGCCGCCCGCGTGCTGGCCTCGCTGCAGCCCGACCTGATCGAAGCCGGCGACGCCGGCCCCTGCGCCTGGGCCGCGTTGCGCGCGCGCCAGCGCCTGCAGGTGCCGGTGCTGGCCTTCTTCCATTCCGACTTGCCGCAGCTGGTGCGGCGCCGCTTCGGCCCCGTTGCCGGCCGCATGGCGGGCCGCTACGTGCAGCGCCTGTACCGCGAGTGCGACCTGTTGCTGGCGCCCAGCGCGGCCATGGTGCGCCGCCTGGGCGAACTGGGCCTGCATGCCGCGCAGCAGCCGCTCGGCATCGACACCAGCATCTACACGCCGGAGCGGCGCGATCCCGGCCTGCGCGCCGAGCTGGGCTTGCCGCCGTCGGCGCGGCTGCTGGTGTACGCCGGCCGCTTCAGCGCAGGCAAGCGGCTCGACGTGCTTACCAGCGCCGTCAAGCGCCTCGGCCCGCCGTACCACCTGCTGATGGTGGGCGGGCGCAGCCGGCGCCGCTGCGGCGCGGTGACGGAGCTGCCGTTCCAGCCCAACCCGCGCGCGCTGGCGCGCCTGCTGGCCAGCTGCGATGCGCTGGTGCATCCCGGCGACCGGGAAACCTTCGGGCTGGTGGTGCTGGAGGCCATGGCCTGCGGCGTGCCGGCCGTGGTCACCAGCGGCGGCGCGGTGGCCGAACTGCTGGACGAGGGCGCCGGCGTGGTGGTCGAGCCGGGCAGCGCCGCCGCACTGTGCGAGGGCGTGGACGCGCTGTATCGGCAAGGCGTGGCGCAGATGGGCGAACAGGCGCGGCGCACGGCCTGCCCGCGCTATGACTGGGACCGCATCCTGCCGCAGTTGCTGGCCCGCTACCGCGCGCTGCTGGCGCCGGAGGACGCCCGTGCCAGCCAGTGAGGCGCGCGCGCTGTGCGTGTCCATCCACGACGTGGCGCCTGCCACCTGGGCGGACTGCCTGCGCCTGTGGCAGGCGGTGCAGGCGGTGGCCGACATTCCGTTGACCTGGCTGGTGGTGCCGCGCTTCCATGGTGACCCGGCCTCGCCGCCGGAATACGAGGCCGGGCTGGAGCGCGTACTGGCGCGCGGCCACGAGCTGGCGCTGCACGGCTATCGCCACCTGGACACGGGACCGCCGCCGCGCACGCCGCGCGAACTGTTCTGGCGCCGCCTGTTCACGCAGGGCGAGGGCGAGTTCGCCGCGCTGCGGGTGGAGCAGGCCCGGCGGCGCCTGCGGCTGGGACAGGACTGGTTCGCCCAGCGCGGCTGGCCGCTGCAGGGCTTCGTGCCGCCGGCCTGGCTGCTGGGCGAGGGCGCCTGGGCCGCGCTGCGCGAGACGCCGCTGCGCTACACCACCACGCTGGGCGCCTTCCACTGCCTGGACGGTCCCGCCGTGCCGGCCCTGTCGCTGGTGTACACCGCGCGCAACGGCGCCGGGCGCTACTGTTCGCGGCTGGCACTGGACCTGATGCGGCGCCGCCAGGCCGGCCAGCCGCTGGTCCGCCTCAGCCTGCACCCGCGCGACGCCCGCCATCCCGAATTGCTGCGCCACATGCAAGGCCTGCTTGCGGCCTTGCTGGACGCGCGCCAGCCGCAGACCAAGGCCGCGTTCGCGGAAACGGTTGTGGCCGGATTGCATTTTCGCTAGGATGTATAAGAAAAACCGGGGAGGGAACATGCTTGCGTCCGCCATGCCTGCCAACGAAGCAACGCGCGTCGCCACGCTCAACGCCATGCCGCTGCTCGACGCCGGTCCCGACGAACGCTTCGACCGCCTGACCCGGCTGGCCAAGCGCCTGTTCCAGGTGCCCATCGCCAAGGTCACGCTGGTGGCATCGGATTCGGTGTTCTCTCTGTCCTGTTCCGGCCCGCTGGGCGAACCGGTGCCGCGCGAAGTGTCGTTTTGCAGCCACGCCATCCTCGGCGACGACATCATGCAGGTGCCGGACGCGCTGCTCGACGAGCGTTTCCACGACAGCCCGCTGGTGCTGGGCGAACCGCATGTGCGTTTCTACGCCGGCTGCCCGCTGTTTGCGCCGAACGGCTGCAAGCTCGGCACGCTGTGCCTGCTGGACCACCAGCCGCGCACCCTGGGCGAGGAGGATATTGCTCTACTGCATGATCTGGCCGCCATGGTGCAGCAGGAAATGGCGGCCGTGCAGATGGCCACCATGGACGAGCTGACCAAGCTGTCCAACCGGCGCGGTTTCGAGATGCTGGCGCAGCAGGCCATCCACGTGTGCCGCCGCTTGGGCAAGGCGGCTTCGCTGTTGTTCTTCGACCTCAACCATTTCAAGCAGATCAACGACACGCGCGGCCACGCCGAGGGCGACCGCGCCCTGGCCACGTTCTCGGACGTGCTGCGCCATGTGTTCCGCAATAGCGACCTGATCGGCAGGATGGGCGGGGACGAGTTCGTTACGCTGCTGCTGGACGCGAGCCAGGCCGACACCCAGGCCGCGATCGAGCGGCTGCGCGCGGCGCTGGCGCTGCGCAATGCCGAGGAGCAGCGCGGCTACGACATCGTGTTCAGCGTGGGCCAGGTGGATTTCGACCCGCGCCGGCACGACACCATCGCCCGCATGCTGGCCGACGGCGACGCCGAAATGTACCGCAACAAGGCGGCCATGCGGGCGCAGCGGCTGCGTCAATAGCTGTGTCTATAGCGGCGTCGGTAGCGCAATCCCTTAGCAGGCTCAGGCGAAGCAGGAACCCCAGCCGCGCTGGATTTCCAGTTTGGCATGCTGGATGGCGGCGTCCACCGCCAGTGCGCTGTTGGAGAAGGCATGCACGCGCGGCGTGCACCAGCTGGTCTTTCGGTTGCCGCGGGAAACCCGGAACTGCGGCCGCCATTCCGTACCCATCTGGACGGCGGTCGCTTCTATCATGAAGTTGCGGAAAGTGGCTTGCTGTATGGTTCCGGTTTTCATGGTGTTCTCCCTGTAGGACGCCATGGTCGCGCAAGCCGGGCGCGACGTCGGTGCGCAAGCGCACATAGGAATATGCTTAATCCATCCGCTTCAGCATCGCCCTGACTTCATCGGCCTGGGCGAACTGCATATCGCCCGCCATCAGGTGCTGCAATTCCTTGCGCGCGCCGTCCTTGTTGCCGGTCTTGTACAGCCCCATGGCCACGTGGTAGCGGATGTCGCGCGCCTTCGGCGCCAGCGCGCTGGCCTTCTGCAGGATGGCCAGGCCGCGCCCGGCGTCGCCCTGCTCGACCAGTATCCAGCCCAGCGTGTCCATCACGGCCGGCTGGTTGCCCGCCAGCTGCACCGCCTGCTCGGCCACGGGCAGGGCGCGCGCGTCCTTGAGCTGCTGATAAGTCCAGGCCTGGTTGTTGAGCGCCTGCACATTTTTCGGCTCCATGCCGAGCACGGCTTCCAGCTGCTGGGCGGCCGGCTGGTACTGCTTGTCCGCCATCAGCATTTCTGCGCGGAACAGCAAGGCGCGCACGTCTTTCGGATGCTGCTGCAGCCACTGGGCCATGCGCGCCTCGGCTTCCTTGTGCCGGCCCGCCAGGCGCAGGCCGTTGACGGTTTTGACCAGCAGTTCATTGGTTTTGGCGTTGGCCCACGCCTGCTCGTAGGCGGGCAGGGCCAGCGCCGGGCGGTTCTGGTTCACCAGCACGTCGCCCTCCAGCTGGAAGCCGGCCGCCGCCTTCGGATATGTGCGCTGCAGCTGGCGCGCCATCAGCACGGCCAGTTCATGCTGGCCGTTGCGCACGTACAGCTCGGCCTGCGCCACTTGCGCCGCCGGAAAGTCCGGCTGCAGCGCCAGCGCGGTTTTCAGCTGGTCTTCCGCGGCGGCCGTATTGTTGAGCAGCATGTGCAGCGCCGCCACTTGCATGTGCACCTGCGCCGAGCGGGGCGCGGCGGCGGCCAGCTTCTTGTACGTCTCCAGCGCGCCCACCATTTCGCCGCTGGCGATCTGGCTCTTGCCCAGCAGGTCCAGCAGGTCCGGGTCGCTTGGATTGGCCACTTGCACCTTGCGCGCCAGCGACAGCGCCTTCTGCTTCTCGCCGATGAGCAGGTAGTGGGTGAGCAGCCGCACGGCCGGCGCCACGGCGTCCGGATAGGCCGCCGCGCCTTGCTCCAGCCAGTGCGTGGCATCCTGCTTGTCGCCGGTGCTAGAGGCCAGCGTGGCCAGCGCCGTCATGGCTTCCAGGCTGGTCTTGTTCTTGTCGAGGAAGGCTGTCAGGTGCTGGCGCGCGGCGGCCGGCTGCTTGCCGGCCACGTCCAGCTGGGCCAGGTTGGCCACGGCCGGGAAGTAGGCCGGGTCCAGCTGCAGTGCCTTCTCGAAGCTGGCGCGGGCGCGCGCGGCGTCCTGCTTGCCGAGGTAGACCATGCCTTTCAGGTCCTGCACGGCGGCCACGTCCGGCTGTTCCTTTTCCAGCGCCAGGACGGCAGTGTAGGCCCGGTCGAAGTGCTGCAGCGCCAGCTCGGTGCGCACCAGCGACATGCCGGCGTGTTTGGACTTGGCGTCCAGCCGCGTGGCCGCGTGCAGGTCGTCCAGCGCCTGCGCGCTGTCGCCCTTGCCCAGCTTGCTCAAGCCGAGCTGGGTGCGCAGGTTGGCCGCCTTGGGGTCGAGTTCGCTGGCCCTGGCAAAGAACTCGGCCGCCTTGTTGAAGTCGCGCGCCTGCATGTAGGACTCGCCAGCCAGCGCCAGTACCTGCACGTCGTCCCTGGTGGTCTTGATGGCTGGCGTGAGCACGGCGAGCGCGTCCGGCGACTGGCCGGTGCGCAGCAGCACGCTGGCCAGCATCTTGCGGGCATACATGTTCTCGGGGTGGGCTTTCAGGTACACGCGCAAGTGCTTCTCGGCGGCCGGCAGCAGGTCCAGGCTGTAATCGACGGCGCCGGCCAGCAGCACGCTGGGCATGTGCTCGGGGGCCGAGTTCAGCACCAGTTGCAGGCCTTCCTTGGCGTCCGAGTGCTTGCCGCGCGAGAAATCCAGCAGCGCCTGCGTGTAAGTCACCAGCAAGCTGTGGGGCGTGGTCTCGGCAGCGGCCTTCAGGTCGGCCTGGGCGCCGGCGAACTGGCCGGTGGCGATCTGCAGATAGGCTTTTTCCACGTGGGCGGTGCGGTGCAGGGGATTGACGGCCAGTGCCTTGTCGTACATGGCCAGCGCCTGCGCGGACTGCTGCTGGGCGCGCAGCAGGTCGCCCATGAACATCAAGGCTTCGGTGCTGCCGGGCGCTGCCGCCAGCGCCTGGTCGGCATACTTGCGCGCGGCGTCCGCGCCTTCTTCCAGGAAGGCCACGCGGCCCAGGCCGATCAGCGCCGCAGGGAAGCCGGGCTTCTGCGCCAGCACGCTGGCGAACAGCTGCCGGGCTTCGCCGCGCTGGTTCATGGCCAGGTAGGCGTCGGCGCGCACGCACAGCAGGGCCGGGTCCTGGCCGGCGGCCGCCGCGTCGGTTTCCGCCAGCGCTTTCTTGAATTCGCCCTGCATCACGAGCGCCTTGCCCAGCACGGGCAGGGTGTGCGCGGGGGCGTAGCCGAGCGTGATGGCACGGCGGATTTCCTTCTCCGCCGACAGCGCTTCGCCGGTGTCGATGTACACCAGGGCCAACGCGTAGCGGGCGTCCGCATCCACCGGATCTGCTTCGACCGCATTCTTCAGCTCGATGCGCGCCGCGCTGAGCTTGCCCTGCTGGTGCAACACCTTGGCCTGGGCGATTTGCGCGGCCGTGGAGTGCTGCTTGCAGCCGCCCAAGGCGCCGCTCAAGCCGGCCAGCGCTACAGCCACGGCTGCCAATTTGTTGGTTCGGTGTAACATATTTTCCCGGAAGATAAAAATGCGGCGCCGATATGTTGGCACGCCGGCCGTTCTACAGCAATATGCCTGTTGCGGAGCAGAATGTGAACTGTCGGTTTTTTTTACACTTTAATGCGCTTTGGAAATTGGCAGAGCGA
The DNA here is from genome assembly GCF_042693265.1 of Pseudoduganella sp. UC29_71. Classification (NCBI taxonomy): domain Bacteria; kingdom Pseudomonadati; phylum Pseudomonadota; class Betaproteobacteria; order Burkholderiales; family Oxalobacteraceae; genus Pseudoduganella; species Pseudoduganella sp. UC29_71. Next base: position 1,684,438 of record NZ_CP170549.1, read on the forward strand.
TAAGCTACTGATTTTAAAGATCTGTATCCGCACGGCACGGATAATGCTCTTAGGAATTGTCAGTTTATGCGGGAAATATCATGAAAAGAATGTTCAGTACGATGGGCTGCTCGCTCCTCGCCGCGCTGGTGCTGCTTGCCGCGCCCGCAGCGCAGGCCGGCGCCATCTCGGACACCGGCACGAATGCCTATTGGGGCTCGAATGCGCACGGCAGCGGCGACGTGATCGGCGCGGCCATGTACGACATCAGCGGCGCCACCATTACGCGCGTGGGCAGCGTGCTGACCATCACCATCGCCACGGCGTTTGCCGGCCACGCGGGCGCGGATCCCTGGACTGATCCGGGTCCCGTGGGGCAGGCCGGCATCGCCTACGGCGACCTGTTCCTGGCCTCGGCCTGGAACCCGAAAGTCGTCGCCGGTGACACCCACTACCTGAGCGACAACGCCAGCACTGGCACCAAGTGGCAGTGGGGCTTCAGCCTGAACAACCGCTGGAGCAACACCGGCGGCACCTTCCAGCTGTACAACCTGGGCGGCACCGCCAACGCGCAAAACATCCTCAACTCGGAAGACGTGCTGAACTGCTCGCAGCCGTGCACCTACCGCGACGGCCAGGCCGCGCAGGTGAAGACCAGCGGCTCGTCCACCGCCGTGGCGCAGGCCGGCAAGACCGGCACCTGGACCGTAACGGCCGACCAGAAGCTGACCTTCACCCTGGACATGACCGGCACCAGCCTGATCAACCTGTCCGCCTTCGCCATGCACTGGGGCGAGACCTGCCAGAACGACGTGATCGAAGGCTTCGCCCGCGTGGTGCCGCTGCCGGGCAGCGCGCCGCTGCTGGCGATCGGCCTTGGCGCCATGGTCTGGCTGCGCCGCCGCCAGGGTGCGCGGGCCTGAGGTTGCCCCAATCTGTTATACTGCCGGACCCTGCAGCAGCCCACCAAGCGTGGGCTGTTTTATTTTCAGCCGTCCGCAAGCATCCATGAACGCTATTCGCAACAACCTCTTGGCCGGGCTTACCACGTCCTTCGCGCTGGTGCCCGAATGCATCGCCTTTGCCCTGGTGGCCCAGCTCAATCCCCTGATGGGCTTGTACGGCGCTTTCTTCATCTGCACCGTCACCGCGCTGTGCGGCGGCCGGCCCGGCATGATTTCGGGTGCGGCGGGCTCGATGGCGGTGGTGATCGTGGCACTGGTGGCGCAGCACGGCGCGCAATACCTGCTGGCCACGGTGGTGCTGGGCGGTGTGCTGATGGCGCTGTTCGGCCTGCTGCGCATGGGGGCGCTGATCCGCATGGTGCCGCATCCGGTAATGCTGGGTTTCGTCAACGGCCTGGCCATCATCATCGCCGGCGCGCAGCTGGAACACTTCAAGCTGGACGGCCACTGGCTGCAGGGCGCGCCGCTGCTGCTGATGGCGGGCCTGGTGGCGCTCACCATGGCGGTGGTGTGGCTGCTGCCCAGGCTGACCCGGGCCGTGCCGCCGGCGCTGGCCGCCATCGCCGGCGTGGGCCTGCTGACGGCGCTGCTTGGCCTGCCCACCCGCACCCTGGGCGACATGGCCCACATGGCAGGCGGCCTGCCGGCTTTCCACTTGCCCTCCGTGCCGCTGACGCTGGACACGCTGCGCATCATCCTGCCGTACGCGGTGCTGATGTCCATGGTCGGCCTGCTGGAAACGCTGCTCACCTTCAACCTCACCGACGACATCACCGGCACCCAGGGCCAGGCCAACCGCGAATGCGTGGCGCTGGGCGCGGCCAACGTGGTGTCCGGCCTGTTCGGCGGCATGGGCGGCTGCGCCATGATAGGCCAGACCATGATCAACCTCGGCTCGGGCGGGCGCACGCGCCTGTCCGGCGCCGTGGCGGGCGTGATGATCTTGCTGTTTATCCTGTTCCTGTCGCCGTGGATCGAGCGCATTCCGCTGGCGGCGCTGGTGGGCGTGATGTTCGTGGTGGCGCAGCAGACGTTCGCCTGGGGTTCGCTGCGCGTGCTGGGCAAGGTGCCGCGCCACGACGCGCTGGTGATCGTGGCCGTGACCGGCATTACGGTGGCCACGGACCTGGCGACGGCAGTGATGTGCGGGATCGTGATCGCCGCGCTGAGCTTTGCGTGGCAGCATGCGCGCGACATCCGCGCCGATGTGGACGACACCGTGGCCGGCCAGCGCACCTACACGCCGCACGGCACGCTGTTCTTCGCGTCCACCACCCACTTCCAGGAACTGTTCGTGCCGGCGGACGATCCGCACGCCGTGGTGGTGGACTGCCGCCACCTGCGCCTGGCGGACCATTCCGCCATAGCCGCGCTGGAGGCGCTGGCCGAGCGCTACGCCCGGGCCGGCAAGGCGCTGCGGCTGGCGCAGCTGTCGCCGCGCTGCCAGCTGCTGCTGGCGCGGGCGGGTTCCTCAGCCCTTGCGTGAGCCGGCCGCCAGCACGGCGGCGCCGGCGGCGATGGCCGCAATGCTGGCCCACAGCGGAATATTGACGGTTTCCTTTTCCTGCACCGCCAGGGCGATCGGACCCAGGCTGGCCTTGTGGGTTTCCTTGGTAAAGCTGATGCTCCCGAACGCAATGCCGGCAATGCCGCACACGATGAGGATGGCGCCGATGAGTTTGATGGTGTTCATAGTTTTCTCCCAGTGGATTATTTTTTGACTACAGGCACATGATGCGCGCAGTCAACTAACTCATCTGTACGCCACCGCACATGCCGAGCGACTTGTAAATATGGCATTGTTATGTGGTAATATCTCGGCATGAACAAACCTAACCTGGTAAGCAGCGCCGCGGCGCTGGTGGTGGCCGCGCTGTGCGCCGGCTGCGTTGCGGTCATGCCTCCTCCCGGGGGCGGTGCAGGCAGCAGCCATAGCGGCAGTCACAGCAGCAGTAACGCGCCGGCTTTCTGCCAGGTCTCGGCCAGCGGCAAGGCCGTGGCCTGCGGCGCCAACGCCCCGTTTTGCCAGCAATCGGCCGACGGCGGCGCCGTGGCCTGCGGCGGCAAGGCGCCGTTCTGCGAGAGCTCGTCGGACGGCAAGCAGGTGGCCTGCGGCGGCGAGGCGCCGTTCTGCGCCAAGTCCCCGGACGGCAAACAGGTCGCCTGCGGCGGCAAGGCGCCGTTCTGCGAACAGTCCGGCGACGGGCAAAAGGTCGCTTGCGGGGGCGGCAAGGCGTTGTAGAATGCCTGCATTTGCTACTACAGGTCTCGCCATGAACACCATCTTCGCCGCTCCCGTTTTCGACGCCACCGTGATCTACGAAGGCAATGAACTGTTCAAAGGGCAGGGCGCGGCCCGCATGTGGGCCGAGAAGCTGGCCAAGGAGCTGGAGACCCCCATCGACGTGCGCAAGATCGGCACCGGCTGGGTATTGTGCGGGACCGTGGACGGCGCCGACTGCATCTGGGGCATCCACGGCCAGCGCCTGAAGCGCATCGAAGCGCAGGGCTGAGCCGCGTCCTGCGGCTCGGTACGCTCGCGCACAGACGCGCTCCGCACCGCCGGGCAGTCTGGCGGCTGACAAGGAGGCGTTATGGCGATACCCGGCGAGGCCGACCAGGGCTATGTGCGCGTGCGCGGCGCGCGCGAGCACAATCTGAAGGACGTGAGCGTGGACATTCCGCGCAACGCGCTGGTGGTCTTCACCGGCATTTCCGGCTCCGGCAAGTCCTCGCTGGCGTTCGGCACGCTGTATGCCGAGGCGCAGCGGCGCTATCTTGAATCCGTGTCGCCGTACGCGCGGCGCCTGTTCCACCAGATGGCGGTGCCGGAAGTGCAGTCCATCGAGGGCTTGCCGCCGGCGGTGGCGCTGCAGCAGCAGCGCGGCGCGCCGACCACGCGGTCGTCCGTCGGCAGCGTGAGCACGCTGTCCAATTCCCTGCGCATGCTGTACTCGCGCGCCGGCGACTACCCGCCCGGCCAGGAACTGCTGTACGCCGAATCGTTTTCCCCCAATACGCCGCAGGGCGCCTGCCCGCAGTGCCATGGGCTGGGCCGGGTGTACGAGGCCACCGAGGCGTCGATGGTGCCGGACGATACGCTCACCATCCGCGAGCGCGCGGTGGCGGCCTGGCCGACCGCCTGGCACGGCCAGAACCTGCGCGACATCCTCGTCACGCTGGGCTACGACGTGGACAAGCCCTGGCGCGAGATGAGCCGCAAGGAGCGCGACTGGATATTGTTCACCGACGAGCAGCCCACCGTGCCGGTGTACGCGGGGCTGGAACCGGCCGAGGCGCGCCGTGCGCTCAAGCGCAAGGAAACGCCGAGCTACCAGGGCACCTTCACCGGCGCGCGCAAATACGTGCTGCAGACGTTCGCCACCACCGAGAGCGCCTCCATGAAAAAGCGGGTGGCGCAATACATGGTGAGCACCGAATGCCCGGCCTGCCACGGCAAGCGCTTGCGGCCCGAGTCGCTCTCGGTCACGTTTGCCGGCCTGGATATCGGCGCCATTGCCCGGCTGCCGCTGCGCCGGCTGGCGGACCTGTTGCAGCCGTATGCGGAAGGGCGGCCACCGACCAAGGGCAAGCGTGCCGCCGCGCTGCATCCGGAGAAGGCCATCGTGAGCCGGCGCATCGCGCAGGACCTGGCGGCGCGGCTGGAAGTGCTGCTGGACCTGGGGCTGGGCTACCTGAGCCTGGAGCGCAGCACGCCCACGCTGTCGCCGGGCGAGCTGCAGCGGCTGCGCCTGGCCACGCAAGTGCGTTCCAGCCTGTTCGGCGTGGTGTACGTGCTGGACGAGCCATCCGCCGGCCTGCACCCGGCGGACACCGAAGCGCTGCTGCGCGCGCTGGACCGGCTGAAGGCGTCCGGCAACTCGCTGTTCGTGGTGGAGCACGCGCTGGACGTGATCCGCCACGCGGACTGGATCGTGGACGTGGGGCCGCAGGCGGGCGAGCATGGCGGCCATGTGCTCTATAGCGGACCGCCGCCGGGGCTGGAAGCGGTGGCGCAGTCGCGCACCGCGCACTACCTGTTCGGCAAGGCGCGGCGCGCCGCACGCCCGCTGCGCGAACCGGCAGGCTGGCTGCGCCTGCGCGGCGTGGTGCGCAACAACCTGGACCGGCTGGATGCGGACTTTCCGCTGGGCGTGCTGGCCGGCGTGAGCGGCGTGTCCGGCTCGGGCAAGTCCAGCCTGGTGAGCCAGGCGCTGGTGCAGCTGGTGGCCGCGCAGCTGGGCCAGGCCCCGGCGGCGGACGACGATCCTGACGATCCGCTCACCGGCGCGGCCGACACCGGCCCGGTGGGCGGGCGCATCGCCGGCGGCGCGGCGGGACTGGGCGGCATCAGGCGGCTGGTGCAGGTGGACCAGAAACCCATCGGCCGCACGCCGCGCTCCAACCTGGCCACCTACACCGGCCTGTTCGACCATGTGCGCAAGCTGTTCGCCGCCACCAAGCCGGCGCGCGCCCGCCATTACGACGCGGGGCGTTTCTCCTTCAACGTGGCCAAGGGCCGCTGCGAGAACTGCGCGGGCGAGGGCTTCGTCATGGTGGAACTGCTGTTCCTGCCCAGCGTGTACGCGCCTTGCCCGGTGTGCCACGGCGCGCGCTACAACGCGAAGACGCTGGAGGTGCGCTACCGCGAGCGCAACATCGCCGAGGTGCTGGGGATGACGGTGGACGCGGCCTGGGAGTTTTTCGCCGACGAGGCGCCGCTGCGGCGCGCGCTGGAAACGCTGCGCGAAGTGGGGCTGGGCTATCTGCGCCTGGGACAGCCGGCCACCGAGCTGTCCGGCGGCGAGGCGCAGCGCATCAAACTGGCCACGGAGCTGCAGCGCACGGGGCGCGGCAACACGCTGTACGTGCTGGATGAGCCGACTACCGGCCTGCACCCGTCGGATATCGACAAGCTTCTGGTGCAGCTGCATGGGCTGGTCGATGCGGGCAACACGGTGGTGGTGGTCGAGCACAATATGCAGGTGCTGGCGGACAGCGACTGGGTGATCGACGTGGGGCCGGGCGCGGGCGAGGAGGGCGGCACTATCGTGGCCGCCGGCGTGCCGGCGTCGGTGGCGCGGACCGAGGGCAGCCGCACGGCGCCTTATCTGGCGGCCGTGCGCAAGGCCCAATGATGCCTGGTGCCGGCCATGGCGTTATGCGAGCTGCTGCGCGATGGCCTGGTGCAGCTGCATGAAATCGACCGGCTTGGTCATGTGCAGGTCGAAGCCGGCGTCCAGCGCGGCTTGGCGGTCGGCGTCCTGGCCCCAGCCGGTGGCGGCAATCAGTAATATCCCGGCGCCGCCGGGCAGCTGCCGGATGCGGCGCGCCAGCTCGTAGCCGTCGAAGTCCGGCAGGCCGATGTCGAGCAGGGCCAGGCGAGGCTGGAACGCGGCGATGGCCTCCAGCGCGCTGCCGGCCGTGTAGGCGGCATGCGTATCGTAGCCGACGAACTCCAGCGCCATGGCCAGGCTGTCGGCCGCATCCACGTTGTCGTCCACGATCAGCGCCCGCACGCCGCCGGCATGGCCGACCGCCTCCGGCGCCGCAGTTGCCTGTGGCGCCAGTTCTTCCTCCGGCAGCGGCAGGCGCACGGTGAACACGCTGCCCTGGCCGGTGCCGGCGCTGTGCGCGCTGATGCTGCCGCCGTGCAGGTCCACCAGCCCGCGCGTGAGCGACAGGCCGATGCCCAGCCCCCCGGCCGCACGCTCCATGGCTGGCGTGAGCTGGGAGAACATGGTGAAGATATGGTCCAGCTGCGTGGGAGGTATGCCGATGCCGTCGTCGCGCACCGTGATCACCGCCTGCTGGCCTTCGCGGCGCAGCGACAATTGCGCGCTGCCGCCCGCCGGCGTGTATTTGCTGGCGTTGGTCAGCAGGTTGGAGACGACCTGGGTCAGCCGCACCGGGTCGCCGCGCAGCAGCAGCGGCGAGCAGGGCGCGACGCCGCCGGCATCCCGGCCGCCAGCGATGCCGTTACCGGTGTCGCCATCGATGCTGCGATCGGTGCCGCTACCGGTCCCGCGATCGATGCCGCGATTGACGCCGCCCTCCGCAGCGCTTGCCACGTCCAGCGTCAGCGTCTGCCCGGCCGAGTCGAAGGCCGGGCGCGCCGTTTCGGCTGCCGCGCGCAGCAGGGCGCCAAGGTCCACCTTCTCCAGCCGCAGCTCGATCTTGCCCTGGCTGATGCGGGCGTTGTCCAACAAGTCGTCCACCAGGTGCGTCATCTGGCGCAGCTGGCGTTCCAGCATGGCGCGCGCCCAGTCCAGGTGGGCCGGGTCGCTGTCCTGGCGGCGCAGTGTTTCCAGCACGCTGGCCATCGGCGCCAGCGGATTGCGCAGCTCGTGCGCCAGCGTGGCCAGGAATTCGTCCTTGCGGCGGTGCTCCAGCGACAGCGCGTCGTTCAGCGCGCGCAGCCGGGTTTCCGCTTCGCGCAGCCTCTCGGCGGCCGCCTCGGCGTTGCGGCGCGCCTGCAGCAGCTCGCGCTCGTACAGCTTGCGGTCGGTGGCCACGAAGGCGGCGATCTCGTCGACCTGCACGCTGCCATCCTCTCCGGCGCGCTGCTTGCGCTGCACGTTGAGCAGCATCGGCACACGCCGTCCGTCGCGGTGCAGCAGGTCGAGCTGCACTTCCGATACCGAGCCTTGCATCTGCAGCAGCGGCGCCCAGTGCGTCAGGTGGAACACGCGTGCGCCCATCGGCAGCAGCTGCGAGAAGCGCAGTACGCCCGCCAGGTCGGGTTCGGTGTAGCCGAGCCAGCGGCAGAAGGTGGCGTTGGCGCGCAGGATGGCGCCGTCGACGGCGGTGACGAGCAGCCCGCAGGGCGCGTCGTCCCAATCGCCGGGCGAAGGCGGACCGGCCATGGTCAATCCGCGCGGCCCAGGAAGTGGCGGATCGCGTCCACGCTGGCGCCCGGCGCGCTCATGTGCGGGCAGTGGCCGGTGTTCGTTATCATGGTCAGCACGCTGCCCGGCATGGCGCGCTGCATGTACTGGCCCACTTCCACCGGCGCGATCAGGTCGTCCGTGCATTGCAGGATCAGTGCCGGCGTGCGCGACAGCGGCAGGTCGGCGCGGTGGTCGGACAGGAAGGTCACGCGCGCGAAGTGCCGCGCGATCTCGGGATCGGTGCGGCAGAAGCTGTTGGTCAGTTCCTGGCCCAGTTCGGGGCGGTCCGGCGCGCCCATGATGGCCGGCGCCATATTGCTGGACCAGCCGAGGTAGTTGCCTTCCATGGTGTCGAGCAGGTCGTCGATGTCGGCGCGCGAGAAGCCGCCCCGGTAGCCGTCGCTGTCGATGTAGCAGGGCGACGGCCCCACCATGACTTGCGATACGAACAGGTCGGGCCGCTTGTTGGAGGCCAGCAGGCCTATCATCGCGCTGACCGAATGGCCGACAAACACCGCCGGTCCGCCGGCGTGGGCGGCGATGATCTCGATCAGGTCGTCCGCGTAGCCGTGCAAGGTCCCGTACTTGTCGCGGTCATAGGCCGATAGGTCAGAGCCGCCGCTGCCCACCAGGTCGAACAGCAGCATCTGGTGGCTGTCCTCGAAGGCCGGCACCATGTAGCGCCACATGCTCTGGTCGCAGCCGAAGCCGTGCAGCAGCACCATCAGGGGTTTGCCGCTGCCGCCCGCGAGGCGGATATTGTTACGGTGCCGCAGGTCCATGGGAAGCCTCGGGAGGTAGGGTTAGCTTGCTATTCTATCAGTATGGCTTTGCATGACGGAGTGACCCGTTAATGAACTGGAATAGTGGCCGAGCTGACGCGTGATGGCTGGACGTGACCCGTAATTGTCCGTAGTGTTGTGGTGTTAGGCAGTTCATTCCTACAACACGAGGATGGTTTCATGAAAATTGCGGTAGTAGGGGCCGGGATAGCCGGACTGGCGTGCGCGCATCGGCTGGCGCAGCTGGGGCAGGACGTCACGCTGTACGAAGGCGGCGGCTGGTTTGGCGGCCATAGCAACACGGTGGACGTGACGCTGGACGGCGTGACCCATGGCGTGGACACGGGCTTCCTGGTCTATAACAATGCCACCTATCCGAACCTCACGCGCCTGTTCGACACGCTCGGCGTGGACACCGCCGGCACCGACATGTCCTTTTCCGTGAAGCTGCCGCTGGGCGGCCGCCAGCTGGAATGGGCCGGCGCCAGCCTGGCCACCGTGTTCGCGCAGCGCCGCAATCTGCTGCGTCCCGCCTTTCTCGGCATGCTGCGCGACATCCTGCGCTTCAATCGCGCCGCCACGGCGCTGGCGCTGGACAGCACCCCCGGCTCCGGCCTGGCCGCCACGGCGGGCATGGCGCTGGGCCACTACCTCGACCTGCACGGCTACGGGCGCGCCTTCCGCGACTGGTATCTGCTGCCCATGGCGGCCTGCATCTGGTCCTGCCCCACCGGGCAGATGCTGGAGTTCCCGCTGTCGAGCTTCGTCCGCTTCTGCCATAACCACGGGCTGCTGCAGGTGAGCGGCCGGCCGCAATGGCGTACTGTCAGCGGCGGCTCGCGCGAGTACGTGCAGCGCATGCTGGCCAGCATTCCGCAGCGCCGCCTGAATATGCCGGTGCGGCAGGTGCAGCGCCTGCCGGGCGGCGGCGCGCTGACCGTGGGGCTGCGCACCGGCAGCGGCACGGAGCTGTACGACGAAGTGGTGCTGGCTTGCCATAGCGACCAGGCGCTGGCCATGCTGGAACGTCCCGTCGCGGCCGAGCGCGAAGTGCTGGGCGCCATCCGCTACCAGCCCAACCGCGCCGTGCTGCATACGGACAGCCGCTGCCTGCCGCAGAGGCGCAAGGCGTGGTCGGCCTGGAACTACCAGGGCGGCGTGGACGAATACGGTGCTTCCCGCGTGTGCGTGCATTACCTGCTCAATATGCTGCAGCCGCTGCCGTTCACCACGCCGGTGATGGTCTCGCTCAACCCGATCGACGAACCGGCGCGCGGCAGCGTGCTGGCCAGTTTCGACTATGCGCATCCCGTGTTCGACCAGCGGGCCGTGGCCGCGCAACAGCGCTTGCCTGCGCTGCAAGGGCAGGCGCACACCTGGTTCGCCGGCGCCTGGACCGGCTACGGCTTCCACGAGGATGGCCTGAAGTCCGGCCTGCAGATTGCTGCCGCGCTGGTGCAGAAGACGGTGTTGAGCCATGCATCGCATGCAACCCATGCGACCAATGCGACCAATGCGACCAATGCGACCAATGCGACCAATGCGACCAATGCGACATAAAGCGCCATCCATCGTTCAGCTGTGCCAGGGCCAGGTACGTCACAAGCGCCTGCGGCCGGTGCGCAACGCGTTCAGCTACGGCGTGTTCTATCTGCGCGTGCCCGTGCATGCGCCCGACGCGGGCTTGCCTGCGCTGCGCTGGTTCTCGCGCAACCGCTTCAACCTGCTGGCCTTCCACGACGCGGACCATGGCGACGGCACGCAACCGCTGCAGGCGTGGATCTCGGCGCTGCTAGCGCGGCACGGCGTGCAGGATGCGGACGGCGAGATCTGGCTGCAGACCATGCCGCGCGTGCTGGGCTATCTGTTCAATCCGGTGTCGTTCTGGTTCTGCCACCGCGCCGACGGCGTCCTGCGCGCCGTGCTGTGCGACGTGCGCAATACCTTCGGCGAGCGGCATCTGTATTTGCTGGAAAACGGCGGGGGCATCGCCAACGGTGCCTTGCTGGAAGCGGCAAAGTCGTTTCATGTGTCGCCCTTCCTGCCGCTTCGGGGCAGCTACCGCTTCCGCTTCGTGCGCGCCGCGCGCGCCGGCGAGGGCGAGCGCCACCTGGCCTGCATCGATTACCTGGACGGCGGCGAGCTCGCGCTGTCCACCAGCATCAGCGGTACGGCGCAGCCGCTCAGCGATGCCGCCGTGCTGCGCGCCTGCGCCGCCCATCCGCTGCTTACGCTCGGCGTGATGGCCAGGATTCACTGGCAAGCGCTGCGCCTGTGGTGCAAGCGCGCTCCCTTCTTCAGCAAACCCCCAGCCCCAACCGAGGAACTATCGAAATGACCACTCAAGTGCCCATGACCGGCTGCGTGCTGAAGCGCGCCGTCACTGCTCCTTCCATCCAGCCTTCCGCTGGCGCGTCCGCAATGCCGGCCGCCGCGCGCGTACTGCTGGCGGCGCTGTCCCGGCTGCGCCACGGCGCGCTGCTTCTGCAGGTACCCGACGGCGGCACCACGCTGTACGGCGAAGGGGCGACGCCGATTACGCTGCGGCTGGCCAGCTGGAAAGTGTGTGGCGCGGTGCTGCGTTCGGGCGACATCGGTCTTGCCGAAAGCTTTATCGAGGGCGGCTGGAGCACCGACAATCTGCCCGGCCTGGTGGAACTGCTGGCGCGCAATCGAACGCAGCTAGAGTCGCTGGTCTACGGCAGTTGGTGGGGCAGCCTGCTGTACCGCTTGCGCCATCTGCTGAACCGCAATTCCCGGCGCGGCAGCAGGAAAAACATCCACGCGCACTATGACCTGGGCAATGCCTTCTACCAGCGCTGGCTGGACCCGTCGATGACCTATTCCAGCGCGCTGTTCCTGGAGCCGGGCATGAGCCTGGAGCAGGCGCAAGCTGCCAAGTACGCGCGCATGCTGGCGCAGCTGCAGGTGGCGCCGGGCGCGCGCGTGCTGGAGATAGGCTGCGGCTGGGGCGGATTCGCCGAAACGGCGGCGCGTGCAGGCGTGCATGTGACGGGGCTGACGCTGTCGCACGAGCAGCTGTCGTATGCAAAGGTGCGGCTGGCAGTGGCGGGCCTGTCTGCGAAGGCTGACCTCCAGCTGTGCGATTACCGCGACGCAGAAGGGCAGTACGACGCCGTCGCCTCCATCGAGATGTTCGAGGCGGTGGGGCAGCTGTACTGGGCCGACTATTTCACCTGCGTGGCGCGCAAGCTGAAGCAGGGCGGGCGCGCCTGCGTGCAAACCATCACCATCGCGGACGAGCTGTTTGAGCGCTACAGCAAGGGCACCGACTTCATCCAGCAATACATCTTCCCCGGCGGGATGCTGCCGTCCCAGGCGGAGTTCCGCCGGCACGCGGCGCAGCACGGCTTGCGCGTGGAGCAGGAGCTGCGCTTCGGCCGCGACTACGCGGAAACGCTGCGCCGCTGGCGCGCCGCTTTCCTGCGCGAGCAGGAGTGGATCGCGCCGCTGGGCTTCGACGCGCGCTTCATGCGGACCTGGGAGTTTTACCTGGCCTATTGCGAAGGTGCGTTCGATGCGGGCAATACGGACGTGGTGCAGTTCACTCTGGTGAAGGACTGACATGGGACCGGCGTGCGCGGGGCCGGCCGGCGCTTTCACGCGTGGCTGCGCGGCGGCGCTGCTGCTGGCCGCTGCCGCCGGCGTGTGCTGCGCTGCGGCGCCCGCCGTGCTGGAGCCGCCTGCGCCGCTGGCTATCGTGGAAGACTTGCAGCCGCTGCGGCTGGCTGGCGAGGGCAGCTACCGGTGGTTCGGATTGCTGGTCTACGAGGCCCGGCTGTGGGTCGGGCCGCGAGGATACCGGGACAGTGAACCTGGCGCGACGCCCTTCGTGCTGGAACTGCGCTACGCGCGCGATCTGCAGGGGAGCCGCATCGCCGAGGCGAGCGCGGAGCAGATGGAGAAGGTAGGCGCGGGGAGCGCTGCCCAGCGCAGGATATGGCTGGCGGCCATGCTGGCGCTGTTTCCGGACGTGCGCAAGCACGACCGCATTGCGGGGCGCTACACGCCGGGGCAGGGCATGCGCTTCTACCTGAACGGTGCGCCGCTGGGCGGACTACAGGACGCCGAGTTTGCGCAAGCCTTCTTTGCCATCTGGCTCTCTCCCCGCACCACGGCGCCCGCGCTCCGCACAGCCCTGCTGCGCAACGCCGCCCCGCAGCCATGAGCGCTCAGCCGCCTCCGCCGCGCTCCCAAGCGCCCGGCCCGGCGTCTTTGCCTCGCACGCCCGGGCCGTTGCCGATTGCGCAGCCGCCTTCGGTGGACCCTCAACCGCCCGGGCCGGCGCCTTTGCCGCGCACGCCAAGGCCACAGCCGCTTGCGCAGGCGCCGTCGCTGCACTCGCCATTGCCGCAGCCTGCGGGGCAGGCGCGTCGGGTGCTGGACCGGCGGGCGCTGGTCAGCTACGCCTTGTTCGCGCTGCCGCTGGCGATGATGGCGCTGCCGGTCTACCTGTTCGCGCCGCCGCTGTACGTGCGCAGCGGCGGGCTGCCGTTGGCGGAAGTGGGAACCGTGCTGCTGGCAGTGCGCGTGCTGGCTGCGCTGGCCGACCCCTTGCTGGGCTGGTGGATGGCTCGCAATGGGCGTGGCTATGCTTGGCATGCAGCGCTGTCGCTGCCGCTTCTGCTCGCAGGCTGCGCGGCCCTGTTCCACCCGCCGCCGCTTGCGGCAGCTGCCTTGCTGGCCTGGTTCGGCGCCGCGCTGATGCTTGTCTACCTGGGCTACGGACTGGCGACCATCGCGCACCAGAGCTGGGGCGCGGCGCTAGCCGCAGATGCATCCGATCGCGTATGCCTGATGTCGTCGCGCGAGGGATGCGGCCTGCTTGGCGCCGTGCTGGCTGCGGGTTGCAGCGGCCTGCTGGGCTATGGCGCGCTGTCCCTGGTGTTTGGCGCCGGCCTGTTGTGCGCAGCCTGGCTGCTGCTGCGGCGCGCCCCCCGGCCCGGCGGGCTTCCCATAGCGCCCGACAACGGCGCCAGCTTGGCAGAGCTTGTGGGGCCCCGGCCGGCCGGGCCTTGCGCTGCGCCGCATGGCAAAGCCGGCCTGGCGGAACTGATAGCGCCCTGGCGCGAGGCGCCCTTCCGTGCGCTGTTCAGCATTTACGCAGCCAGCGCACTGGCGGGCGCAGTGCCTGCCACGCTGTTCGTGTTCTTCGCGGCGGACCGCGTGCGCCTGCCCGATAGCTGGGCCGGTCCGCTACTGGTGCTCTACCTGCTCGCGGCGGCCGGCTCCATGCCGCTGTGGTCCGCGCTTGCCCGGCGCTGGGGAGAGATCGCGGCATGGCAATGCGGCATGCTGATGTGCGCCCTGGTATTCATCTGGGCCTACGCGCTCGGGCCCGGCGACGGCGCCGCTTTCGCCGCCATCTGCGTGCTGACCGGCCTCGCCGGTGGCGCGGATCTGGCACTGCCGCCCGCCTTGTTGGCAAGCCTGTCCGAACCCGCCGCCGCGCCTGCGGCCGGCCTCGTGGCAGCCGCGCCCGTACCCGGCGCCCCGCTAGCTGCGCCTGGTACCGCTGCGCAGCTCCACGCGCCTGCGGCCGGCGCTCCGCTAGCTGTGCTTGGCCGCGCCGCGCCGTCCCCCGCGCCGTATTTCGCTTGGTGGAACTGGTGCACGCAGCTGGCGCTGGCACTCGCGGCGGGGGCGACACTGCCCTTGCTCGCCTTGCTCGGCTACCAGCCCGGCAGCGCCGGTCCCGGCACCGGCCCCGGCCCCGGCCCCGGCCCGATGGGGGCGCCGCAAGGCACCGCAGTACTGGCCGCCGCGTACGCCTTGCTGCCATGCGCACTCAAGCTGCTGGCCTGGCTGCTGCTCATGCGTGCAGCCACGGGCAGCCTCAAAAGCCTCACCAGGAGACATCCATGCAAGCCAAACTACTGCGCGCCTGCTATGCCGGCGCCGCCTTGAGCGCCATGCTGGCCGGCTTGCTGTCCGGCTGCGCCGCACCCGCCGAACCCTCGCACTACGCCGCCCAGGCGCCCGCGCTCGATGTGCAGCGCTACTTCAACGGCCGCGTGCTTGCCTACGGCATGTTCCAGGACCGTAGCGGCACCGTACAGAAGCGCTTCACCGTCACCATGCTGTGCAGCTGGCAGGGCGACACCGGCACCCTGGACGAGCAATTCGTGTACGCCGACGGCACCCGCCAGCGCCGCGTCTGGACGCTGCGCAAGACCGGCGAGGGCCGCTACACCGGCACGGCGGCGGACGTGGTGGGCGAGGCGCACGGCGTCGTCGCCGGCAATGCGCTGCGCTGGAACTACGTGCTCGCGCTGCCGGTGGAGGGCAAGACGATCAATGTCGGTTTCGAGGACTGGATGTTCATGATCAGCGAAAACGTCATGTTGAACCGCGCCGCCATCAGCAAGTTCGGCATCGGCCTGGGGTCGGTGACGCTGTCGTTCATCAAGCCGAAAGATGGCGATGGCGCTCAATAAGCCGGTCCGCGACTGGAACGGCCGCTGCGTGTGGATCATTGGCGCCTCCAGCGGCATCGGCGCCGCCACCGCGCAGCTGCTGCTCGAACGCGGCGCCAGCGTGGCTGTCTCGGCGCGCCGCGCGCCACTGCTGGAAGCGCTATGCCATGGCCAGCCGCGCGCCCTCGCAGCGCCGCTCGACATCACCGACGCCACCTCCGTGCACGCCGCACGCGAACAGATCGAGCGGCACGGTTGGCGCATCGATATGGTGCTGGTCGTCGCCGGCGGCTACCACGCCATGCGCGCCGACGGCTTCAAGCTGGAGCACGCCAACCTGCTGCTCGACCTGAACCTGCGCGGCGTGTACAACTGCCTGGACGCCGTGCTCCCCACGCTGCTGGAGCAGGGCGGCGGCGGCATCGGCATCGTCGCTTCCGTCGCAGGTTACGGCGGCTTGCCCAAGGCGCTGGTGTACGGGCCCACCAAGGCTGCCCTCATCAACCTCACCGAAACGCTGTACCTGGACCTGGCGCCGCGCGGCGTCAGCGTCTACCAGATCAATCCCGGCTTCGTGGCCACCGATCTCACGGCAGGCAACGACTTCGCCATGCCCGCCCTGATGACTCCCGAGGCGGCCGCACAGGCGCTGGTGCGGGGCCTGGAGCAAGGCCAATTCCACATACACTTCCCGCGCCGCTTCAGCAACAGCTTGCGGCTGCTGCGGCTATTGCCCTACAGCGCCTACTTCTGGATGGTACGCAAGGTAACCGGACTATGAACGACGAACAGCAACTGCACGCACTGGAGCGCCTGGTGCGCTTCTACGAAACGCTGGCACCGGAGACGGTGGGCCAGGTACGCGAGGTGTATTCTCCGGACGCGTATTTCAAGGACCCGTTCAACGAAGTGCGCGGCCACGCGGCCATTATCCGCATCTTCGAGCACATGTTCGCCCAGGTCGCGCAGCCGCGCTTCGTGGTGCGGCAGCGCATGGCGCAGCGTGGACATGCTTTCCTGACCTGGGAGTTCCACTTCCGCATGCAGCGCGCGGCCGGCATGCACACCATACGCGGCGCATCGCATCTGGAGTTCGGCACGGACGGGCGCGTGGCCATGCACCGCGACTACTGGGACGCAGCCGAAGAACTGTACGAAAAGATACCGCTGCTGGGCGGCTTCATGCGGCTGCTCAAGCGCCGCGCCGCGAGCTAGGCAGGGCGGCGGCGCTCAAGCCAGCGACGGTGGCAGCGGCAGGCCGTCCGCCCGCGCCAGGCGCTCAAGCGCGGTTTCCAGCAGCACGCGCGCCTGCCCGGCCGAGTTGCTCAGCTCCTCGTGCAGCGCGGCGTCGTCCGCGTGGCGCGCGGCGCACTGCTGGCTGTAGCGCTCGAAACTGCCCAGCATCATCAGGATGTCGGCGAGGTGGCGCGGGCATTCGCAGTTGATGCTGTTGGGCGCCGTGGCCAGGATGGCCAGCGCCTGCTCGTCCAGGCGGCGCGGCGCGGCCGGCGGCGTGACCGGCAGCACGGCCTGCAGCGGGTGGCCCGCCAGCGCAGAACTGCACAGCACCGTCACTTCGGCAGGATCGGCCGGCACGCGCGCCACCAGGCAGCCCTGTTCGCGCAGGCGGCGCACGGTGGCGCTGTCGCAGAAGCGGTACATCACCACCAGCGCGGCCCCCGGCGCGGCGGCGCGCGCGGCGGCCACCAACGGCACCGTGTCGGCAGACATTTCGGACGATTCAATCAGCAGCACGTCCAGCTGCACGCCGGGCAGGGCGGCCGGCGCGGCCTCCAGCGTGCTGCAGGTGTGGACGATCTCCAGCGGCGGCTCGGTGTGCACGGCGGCCAGCCGGCGCGCCATGGCGGCACCCACCACGGCCACCCGCAGCGGCACCGAGCCTGCCCCTTCGCGCGCCAGCTCGGCCGGCGGCGGCAGGCCGCCCGCCATGGCGGCCAGTTCCTCGAATGGCAGGGACGCGACGGTGCCGATCGGGTGGCCCAGGTCCACCACGCGCTTGAGCAGGCCGAGGCGGCGCACCTGTTCGGGCGAGTACAGCCGCTGCCCGTGCGGCGAGCGGTCCGCGCCGGACACGCTGTAGCGGCGCTCCCACACGCGCAGCGTCTCCACCGGCAGCCCGGCCAGCCTTGCCGCCACGCCGCTGCGGTATGCGCCCCTGGATTCCATCTCCACCTTCTTGTCCGCCACGTTGTGCCTCTGCTGTCATTGCCGTTCCCGATTCTAGCAGGGCAACGGGGCTGTTCGGAAGGGCAGGCGGTGGCGCGTGGCCTCAGCCGCCCTTGGGCGTGTCGCGGCCCGGCCGGTCGTCTGCCAGCTGGCCGGCGCCGCTGTCGACCGGCATGCCCGAGCCGCGCGTGCCGCGTTCGCCGGAGGTGCCGCCGTCTTCCGGTGCGCCGTGGCGGGCCGCCTGCTCCGACTGGGCCGATTCGCCGTGGCGCTGGGAAGTGAAGTCGCATGCGCCCCGGTCCACCGTGGGGCGCGCTTCAGTGGAAGCGATGCCCTGGCGCTGCGGCGTGATCACATTGTTGGCCGGATGGCCGCTGGCCACGTTGCCCGGTTCGCTTTTTTGCGCGTTGCGCGCGTCATCCTTGTTTTCCATGATGCCCTCCTGAAAAGGGCTAGTATGTGCGTCGCCGCCGCGCTGCCCAAGCGGCGCGCGCCGCGTTGGGCTGTAAGAACGGGCCGACAAGCGCGGCTCAGTTGGCGAAATGCACCCGCATCTTGGACTGGCGCGGCTGCGCGATATGGTCCAGCGGCAGCTCGGTTACCTGCTTGACCTTTTTCAGCGACATGTTCGACTTCACGTTGGTCACGCCGGGAATGCGCAGCAGGTGGTTCATCATCAGCTCCGAGAACGAGGCCAGGTCGTGCGACACCACGCGGATCACGTAGTCCGCCTCGCCGGTCACGGAGAAGCACTCCAGCACTTCGGGCAGGTCGCTGATGGCTTGTTCGAAGGTTTCGCCCCAGGCGCTGCCGTGGCGGTCCAGCGTCACGTGGACGAAGGCCATTACGCCGAGGCCGACCACCAGCGGGTCCAGCATGGCGGCGTAGTGGTCGATCACGCGGGCCTCCTCCAGCCGCTGGATGCGGCGGCTCACCTGGGACGTGGACAGGTGGACCTTCTCGCCGATGGCGGCGTTGGTGGCGCGGCCGTCGCGCTGCAGTTCGGCCAGCAGGGCCAGGTCGTGCCGGTCTACGCTGATGGTGGTCATGGAATCTCCTTGTTCATGCACATTTTGTGCGCTTAATTGGGGTTAATCTGCACATTATGGCCGATATCGCGGCTTGCTATAATCGCAGGACGAGATTACGAGGCCTCCATGAAGATCGCGCAGGAATTCGTCAGCCATCCGGCGCAGTCGTTCCGCTACTTGCGTATCGACGGCGGGGAAATTGGCCGGCTGCACCGGCATCCGCAGATAGAGTTGACCTGGATAGAACGCGGCAGCGGCGTGCGCTTTGTCGGCGACAGCGCGCTGCCGTTCGAGGACGGCGACATGGCCCTGCTTGGCCCGAACCTGCCGCATTTGTGGATGCCGGTCGCTGGGGCGCGCGCGCAAGGCTTGTTGGTGACCGTGCTGCAAGTACCGTCCGAGTTCTTCGAGCAGCCCACCTTGCCGGAGCTGGCGCAGTTGCGCGGGGTGCTGGAGCGGGCCGCGCTGGGCCTGCGCATTACCGGTGCATGCCATGCCCGCGTCAGCGCACTGCTGGCGCGCATGCCGGGCTTGCCGGCCTTGCAGCGCTTGCCGCTGCTGCTCGAGATCTTCGCCTGCCTGCACGAACACGCCGCCAGCCTGAGCGCCATTGCCGCCAGCCGGGGCGCGGAGACGGGCCGTCCGGTGCAGAAGGTGCTGGACTGGATACATGGCGATATCGGCGGCGAGTTGCGGGTGGAGGACGCTGCCGCCATCGCCTGCGTTTCGCCGGCGGCGTTTAGCCGCTTTTTCCGCCGCGAGACCGGCAAGACCTATAGCGACTACGTCCGCGCCATACGCTGCAGCGCTGTGTGCCTGCAGTTGCGCAAGACGGACCGGCCGATCGCGCTGATCGCGCAGGAGTGCGGGTTCGCCAACCTATCGAATTTCAACCGCCAGTTTCTGGCGGAAGTCGGCGTCACGCCACGGCAGTACCGCGGCGGGGGCTAGCGCTGCGGCGGGGCCGCCGGCACGCAGTTATGCATGGCGGGGCCGAGGTCTTCGATGCCCACCTGGCCGCGCCTGGCGATGATGGCGGACATGACGGCGGTGGAACTCAGTAATTGCGCCGCCAGCTCGTCGGCGCGCACCCAGCCGTTTTGCAGGCATTCGATGCGTTTCAGCGGCTGGCCGTCCGGGCCGAGGATGACGAAGGCCGGCGCGCCGTCGGGCATGTCGGGCAACCGTTTCAACACATAGCTCGCGGTGGCCGCTGCCCCCGATGGCTTGGGCGGCGTGTGCGCGCGTGCCTGCGCCGGGGCAGGCGGTGCCGGCGCGGCCGCAGCGCATTGCGGCGTCAGCGCCGCCTGCGTTGCCAGCGCCACGCCTAGCGATGCCCGCGCGCGCAGGCGGCGGCGGGCGGCCAGCATGGCCCTCATGCTGCCGCCTCGGCGATCATGCGCTCGTAGAAGCGGCGCGCGCGCTCGTACAGCTCCGCCTCGGCGGCGTGCTCGGCGGGACGGATGCGCGGCATTTTCTCGCGCCAGCACTGGTCCACCGCCGCGCGGCACCACGCGGCGCTGCCCTTGCTGCGAATCGGCTTGCCGTCCACGATCACGCGGATAGGGTTGGTGTGCGCCGCGCCGAGGATGCGCAGCGCGATCCAGCAGCTGCGCGTCACCGCGTACTCAAAGCTCAGCGTCCTGATGTCGCCGTCCGCCGCCATGCTGCGCGCCTCCACCGGCAAGCCATTGACCACCAGCTCCACCATCACCTGCCGCGTGGCGCCGAGGCGGCAGCGTTCGATGTGCCAGTACGGCTTGTCCAGCGGCGCCAGGCTGCGGATGGCTTCCGTGGCGGCGCTGGGTTCCGGCTCCAGCCGCGCGGCCACGTCGGCGCGCAGCGTCACCGTAGCAGGCCGTGCCAGATGCAAGTCGCCGCCGCCCACGTCGCGCTGAGCGCCACTCGCGCTGGCGCTGAAGTCCATCAGGTGCGCGCGGCCTTCGGACACATAGGCGCGGCCGGCCTTGATGCCTGCGCACCAGGCGGCGTAGCTCAGCGGCCCCTCCACCTTCACGTAGCTGCGGCCCATGCCGATGCTCTCGTCGAAGATGCAGGGCCAGTCGGTCTCGCCGGCGATGGTGGACCACAGCCCCACATTGAGCGTGTGATACCAGATGTTCAGCTCCGACGCGGCAGGCTGGTTGCAGGTGCCGATGAAATCCACCAGCCCCTCGGGCAGGGTGACGATGTAGTCGTTGGCGCCGATGCTGTTAAACGGCGGCATGGCATCGTTCGGCAGCGCCGGGGTATTGGCCCACAGCCCCAGCCCCGCGTGCGTGTAGCCGGTGAGGGCGCCCTGGCTACGCGCCCAGCGCAGCACCGGAGCGTTGGAAGAAGGCCACTGGTCGGGCCGCGTGGTGCCCGGATAGTCCATGCTCCGCATCTGCAGCAGTCCCAGGTGGCCGCAGTGGGCGGACGGGAAGCCCGACACTTCCAGGTCGTAATGCAGAATGGAAGAGGGCGTCGACACCGCATGGTCGCGCCCCGAGAAGTGGCGCTTCTGGGTGTGGAAGCCCGGTCCCCAGGTCAGCACGCTGCCGATCGCGAGCGCCTCGCCGCGTACCTGCGGCACCAGCATCTCGGGCGATATGCCTTCCTCCGGATGCTGGTAGTGGGAACAGCCGGCCGCGTGGATATGATGGTCGCCACTGTACCAGTGCCGCGCCGCCGGATCGATCCAGCGTACCAGCCTGATGTCCCAGCGCGGCGCGCCGTGTTCCGGCACCAGCCACTCGGCGCGCTGCATCAGGTACTCCGGGCCGCGCCCCGCCTCAAGCTGGTAGCGGCCGGGCGGCAGCGTCACTGTCTCGCCGTCGGCGCGGTAGATGCGCTTCTGGAAGAACATGTCCGGTGCCGAGCGCCGCGTCTGGGAGGGATAGACCCGGCCCAGCGCATCGCGGATCAGCAGTGAGCAGGTGACCGGCGCGCCGTCCGCATCGCGGATGTCCAGCCGCACTGCCTTCGCTGGCAGCACGTTGAAAGTGAGCGCTGCGCCGTCCCGTGCGCCGATGTCGGCCGTGCCGGCGCCGATGTCGAGCTGGATCATGGCGCTGCGCCGGCCCGCGTCGCGGGCGTAGATGCGCAGGATCTTGAAGTCGAACGGCAGGTCTTCCAGCTGCGCGTCCAGCGGCGCCTCGTCGTATACGTCCAGGTCCATCCAGCGCTGGGCGACGTCGCCGCGTGTGGTGGGGCGGCCCACCGTCCCCATGTTCAGCCCACCTGGCGTATCCGGCGCATAGGCGCCATGGACGGGAACCGCGTTCGGGCTGTGCGCCGCCAGCTTGCCCGGCACCCGGGCCGGATTATCCACCCGCGCCAGGAACAGGCGCCAGCCGGCCTGCACCAGCGTGGCGGACGTGAGCCTGCGCCGCACGCTCATGCGCGCTTCCGGCGAGATGGCGGCAGTGAGCAGCACGCGCGTGTCGAGCAGCAGCAGCGCCGCCGCTGCCGCTGTGCGCAAGTCGCCGCCCGATTCGGCCGCGTCGATTGGAGTCATGCGCGCGGGCGGGAAAGGCTCGCCGAGCCGTTCGAACGCCGCGAACACACGCCGCGCCAGCCCGAGCGCCGCCTGCGGCTCGCTGTCGGCCCAAGCGGCCAGCGGCGAGGCAGCGGCGGAATCATGCTGGTGCGGCTGCTGATGCTGATGCTGATGCTGATTCGGATTCGGATTCGGATGCGCATGCTGGTCCTCCGCCGGCGCGGCCGCCAGCGCCCGCATCCAGGGACTGGCCGAAGCGCCCAGCGCCACCGAAGCGCCGATCCAGGCGCGCCTGCCCGCCGATGCGGGCGCTCTGACAAGGGTAATTTTCATGGCGCTATTTTGCCTGATCCGCCCTCGGAAAATGGTGGGCGGGGCACCGGCACCGGTACTTTTCCAACCAGGACTTATACGTTTTCGGAATACTATTTAACAAAGAAACCATTGGTTAGCGCATGTCCAGCTACGTAGGATGACTCCCAGCAGGCAAAAATATAAATACCGACGAGAGAAAAAAGGGCGCTCGCAAGCGCCTTAGTTCAAATAACCATCGGAGACAAAATGCCTAGTAACAAACTACGTAAAACCGTACTGGCGGCGCTCATCGCCGAATTGCTCACGTCCGTGTGCGCCTCGGCGCAGACGGCCGGCGAACCCGTGGACGCAGGCCCCAAGGTCATCGTCAGCGGCATCCGCGCCTCGCTCAGCTCATCGCTGACCACCAAGCGCATGCAGGACGGCGTGGTGGACGCCGTGTCGGCCGAAGACGCCGGCAAGTTCCCGGACACGAACATCGCCGAATCGCTGCAGCGCGTCACCGGCGTGCAAATCCAGCGCAACAACGGCGAAGGGCGCTACATCTCGGTGCGCGGCCTGGGACCGGAGTTCAACAACGTGCTGGTGAACGGCCGCACCATGACCAGCGACACCGGCGGCCGCGAGTTCTCGTTCGACCTGCTGTCCTCGGACCTGATCTCCAAAGCCCTGGTCTACAAGACCTCGCAGCCCTTCCTGCCGGAAGGCGGCATCGGCTCCACGGTGGACATCCAGACCGCGCGTCCGCTGTCCGGCAAGGTCGGCCACACCTCGGTGGTGAACGTGTCGGACTCGTGGGACTCCAACTCCCGCAAGCACACGCCCAACGCCAGCGGCATGTATTCCTTCGCCAACGAGGAGCGCACCTTCGGCGTGACCGGCTCCCTGTCGTTCACCGACCGCAAGTCCAAGCAGAACAAGGCCGTCACCGACGCCTGGAACTACCGCGACGTCAACATGATCAACGGCGACCTCAATTCCAAAGGGTTGACGATGGCCGACGTCACCACCAAAAAGCTCTACATACCGCAGAGCTACGGCTTCCAGCAGGAAGACGAAACCCGCAAGCGCCTGGTCGGCAACCTCACGGTGCAGTACAACCCGTCGCCAACCTGGAAGCTCACCGCCGACGCCCTGTACTCGCGCCTGGACCAGGAAAACGCGGTGATCGCCTTCAGCGACTGGAACAACCCCCAGCAGCTCGGCGTGAAGTACGACTCCAACAACCAGATCACCAGCTTCCTGCGCCCCGGCGCCACCTTCTACGCCAACAACCCGGCCATCGCCGGCAGCGGCAAGCTGCTGGGCGAAGCCAATTCCAACGACATGATCGTCAAGGGCGGCGACCGCCTGTCCACCACGCGCGCCTTCGGCCTGAACTCGAAATGGGCGCTGGCGCCGGAATGGAAGCTGGAAGGCGACGTGTCCAGCTCGCGCACCTCGTCCAAGTCGCCGGACATGTGGATCGTGGCGGGCATGGTGCCGAAGAATGGCGACGTACTCACCTTTAACGGCACCCCCAGCATCACCTTCGGCGACGGCATCGCCGATCCCACCGCCGTGCGCGCCCACGCCGTCTCCTTCGGCGACATCCGCAACACCGACAAGCTGCACGAAGGGCGCCTGAACCTGGGCTGGAGCCACGACCTGGGCTACTTCAAGGGCCTCGACTCCGGCGTGGCCTACTCGCAGCGCAACGTCGGCCGCAGCCAGTGGAACAGCGACTCCTGGAACGCCTTCAGCGGCTACCACGTCGCCTTGCCGGCCTCGCTGTTCACCGTCACGCCGATGGACAACTTCATGGGCGACGGCGTGCAGATGCCCAGCGCCTACCTGCGCTTCGACCCCTACGCCTACATGAACTACCTGAACCAGCCCTCGCTGCTGGCGCAGTCGAACGACCCGGCGCTGTACTCGGACAAGACCAAGTATCCGAACGGCCCCATGGCGATCGACTACACCAAGCCGAATATGTGGGGTGTGAAGGAAAAGGTATCGAGCTTCTTCGTGGACTCGAAGTGGGAAGGCGAGGGCTGGTCCGCCAACGCGGGCATGCGCGTGGTGCACGTCAATTCGGCCTCCACCGGCATCAGCCGCACCTTGCTGTCGGCGGCCAAGAGCCCGAACGACACCACCTACATCCTGAACTACGGCCCGTCCAGCACCACCACGGTCAGCAACAGCTACAACAGCTTCCTGCCGTCGGCCAACGTGAAGTTCGACCTGACCAGCGACATGCTGCTGCGCCTGGGCGCATCGAGGACCGAGACCCGGCCCACGCTGAACCAGATGGGCGTGGACAACTGGTACGGCGGCCGCTACGGCGACGTGCAGACCGGCGGCGGCAATCCCTACCTGAAGCCGATGGAATCCAAGAACCTGGACCTGTCGTACGAATGGTATCTCTCGAAGACCAACTACGTCAGCGCGGCCGTATTCCAGAAAAAGGTCTCCAACTTCCTTGAGACCAAGCTGGTGGACCTGAAGATACCGCAGTACGACGAAGTGGTGCACGACACGCGCGTGCGCAACGGCCAGTCCGGCAAGATCAAGGGTCTCGAGCTGGCCGGCCAGTACGCCTTCGACAGCGCCATTCCGTGGCTGCAAGGATTCGGCGTCGCCGCCAACTACACCTACGTGGACGCCAAGGCCACCCGCGAAGGCGGCGACACCTCGTGCGGCTACCCCGGCCTGTCGCCGCAATCGTACAACGGCTCCATCTTCTACGAGAACAGCAAATTCTCGGCGCGGGTCAGCTACAACTGGCGCAACCACTTCTCGGTGGACTGCGGCGGCGGCAGCACCATGCCGCGCAACCGGGCCGCCTACGGCCAGACCGACGCCAGCCTGCGCTACAACATCACGCCCACGCTGGCGCTGTACGCCGACGCGATCAACCTGAGCAACGCCCGGATGCACGAATACGCGCTCAACGAAAGCCAGTTCCTGACGCTGGAAGACGTCGGCCGCCGAGTCAACGTCGGCCTGCGCATGGCCTTCTAAAAATCGGGGTCAGGTCCGGCATCACGCCATTTAGCCCGGGGTCAGGTCCGGCATCGCGCCATATTGGCGTAATGCCGGACCTGACCCCGGGTGGTTTAGGTGCGATTTGGCGTGATGCCGGATCTGACCCCGGGGGAAGCTAGTTTCTGCCGCTGGCTTCGACGCGGATTTCGGGGCCGCAGCGGGAGGTTTGCGGGCCTTGGCCGGGCGTGGCGCCGACCAGGCCTGCCAGGCCTTTGTCCACGCTGAAGTCCAGCGGCAGCTGCACGCGGATCTCTTGCAGGTAGCTCTGGCCGGCGCATACCAGCATCACGCGGCTGGCGGCGGCTTCGCCGTACTGGCTGCGCAGCGTGGCGAAGAACTTGTCGGCGTTGAAGGAGCCGCCGATGTTTTTCAGGATCTGCTCGCCGATGGCGGAGCTGTTGACGACCTGTACCGCGGCGACGGCCTTGGTGAAGTAGGCGTCCGGGTCGAGCGCCTGGCAGCTGCCGTGCTTGTTCCACTCATATTTGCCGAAGCTGTTTTCGTAGTAGAAGTTCGGCATCCACGGTGCGATCTGCGCCACGGTCTCTTTTTTCAGCGCGAAGGGCTTGCCGTCGCAGTTGCCGTAGCTGGTGCCGCAGGATTTCTTGTTCGGCCACAGGCCGTGCAGCGTGAGGTTGGAGACCACCAGGCTGCCTTTGTCCATGGCCGCGCATTCGGGCTTGCCGGAGGTGCGCGGCGTGTGTTCGCAGAAGCCGGGCTGCCAGCTCAGGGCCAGCAGGTAGCTGTCTTGCTGGTTGGCGGTGGAGCACATTTCGCGCTTGCCGCCCGCGCTGTCCTGCGGGCCGTCCTGGCTCACCGGCGCGGACGGGGCCGGCGCGGCGCCGCCCAGCGCTGCCGTGCCGCAGTCGCGCGCTACCCAGCGCAGCGGCGGCGTGGCGCCCGGCACTTCCACGCGCAGCTGTTCGTAGTTGCCCGGCTTGTTCACCTCGCGCACCTCGTAGGTGCTGCCCGGCTTGACCTGCACGCCGCCGGGATTGGTCCCCTTGGCGAAGGAGGCGTATGCCTCGCAGGCCTTGCTGGCGGTGAAGCTGCCGTTGACGGTCTCGCTGGCGTGCGCGAAGGCGGGCAGCAGGGTTAGCAGGCATGCGCCCAGGACTGTGGTTTTTTGCATCGTTATCTCCGGCGGGTTCATCTTGGCGTGACATGATAAGGCCAGATTGTGACGCCGCTGCAAATATTTGAAGTCCGCACGCAGCTAGCTTGAGTTAATTGAGATAACGATGCGCCGCCTACTTCCCAGGCCCCGACGGCGACAACAGCGCGGCGTCGCCCCAGTTGACCGGCAATTGTTCATTGGTCTTGGCCGCGCTGCGTGCGACCAGCTCAACTACCTTGAAGCCGGCGACGTCGGCGTTGAGTGCCTGCGCCGGCTGGCCCCAGCGCAGCGGCTTGCTCTTTGCCAGCAGCTTGCCGTCGCCGTAGATCATGAAGGTGACGTCATGGACGCGGTTATGCGCGGAATCGTCGACGCCAACCCGGGCGTTGAGGCGACCATAGCCTTGATTGCGCACCTCCAGCCTGGAATTGGCCAGGATGCCGATGCCGGCAGCGTAAGGCGTGCCGGCGATCCGCATCACCTGGCCGTAGGGCGTGCTGTCGGCGCGGGCGCCACCCCAGCCGGCGTACATAGGCCTTTCGCCTGCTCCCTTGGTCCCGGTCCAGCCGGCGGACGACCGGAAGATCGTGGGATCGGCCTGCGGCCGGACCACGCCGTCCACGGCCGGGTTCACGCTGCCAGTCTGCTCCGACAGGTAGATGCCCTGCGCCAGCGCGCGCGTGCCGGAGGCGCGGAAGATCCGTGTTTCACGCGGAGCCACGCGCAGCCTGGTCTCGTTCGTGAAGGCGGCATCGGCCTTGGTCCAGAGATCGGTCAACGTAACCGGCGCGTCCTTGCTGAACTTCAGGTGCTCGGCGGTCAGATCGACTTCTATCGGCGCGATGCCCCGGTTGACGATGGCCACCGCCTTCTGGCCCGATGCCAGCGGCTTGACCAGTATCTGCAAATCGTCCGCGTCATAGGCGAGCGTGGCCTGGTTGCCGGCGGCATCCTGGTTCACTGCGATGATGTCGGCATTACCGACGATGTCCATCAGCGGTTGCGGCATGGTCCTGAGGTCGGCGCCTATCATCAGCGGCGCGTTCAGCATGGCCCACAGCGAAAAGTGCGACCGGGCCTCCACCAGGTGCTCGGCATCGAAGTCGCCTTTGCCGATGTACAGCATGTCCGGGTCGTTCCAGCTTCCGGGATGGCCGTACAGTTCGCGCCTGGCCGCGCTGTCGAAATTGCTCAGCATGCGCGTCCACGACGGCGTGATGTCGTCGCTGGTGCGGGAGAGGTTGCCGTAGTTTTTGCCCCACGCGCGCACGTCGGCCGCGCCCCAGACGCAGAGCGACAGCAGGAAGTCGCCATCGGGCTTGTTGCGCCGGAGCGCCGCGTTAATCTCCGAAAACTCCGCCTGCACCGCCGGGATGTCGGAGCGGCTGACCGATTCCAGGTCCAGCACCGGTTGCAGCGCGCGGTACTGGCCGGAGCGCACTTTCGGGCTTGCCGCGCCGTAGGCGCGCAGGCCGCAGCCGTCGACCTTGATGAAATCGAAGCCCCAGTCGGCGAAGAAGAGCGCGATGTCCTGGTCGATGCGGCCGTAAAGCCCCACCTCGCGTTCCAGCACGCTTCCCTTGGGGAGGTCGGCGTCGCTGCCGGAATAGGCCTGGGAACAGGTGTTGCGGCCGAGATCTGAATAAATGCCGGCCTTGAGTCCCATCGCGTGCAGCTTGTCGGTGAAGGGCCGGAAGCTGCTGGCGCCGCCGGTCACGGATGAAGGGAAGCGGTCGGGCCGTATTTCCAGGTGGCCGTCCGGTATGCGGCGGCGCAGCGCCCATCCGTCGTCGATGTTGATGTAGCGGTAGCCCTTGGCGGCCAGGCCGGTGTCCACGATACGCTGGGCCGAGCCCAGTATCTTGGCTTCATCGATGTCGGTGCCGAACGCGTTCCAGCTGCTCCAGCCCATCGGCGGCGTGGATGCGCGGCCGGCGGTGTAGGCGCTCCAGTGGGCAGTGGGCGCCAGCGCATCGCTCGCCGCGTGCACAGCCGGTGCGATGAGCCAGAGGGGGAAAAGTGCCAGCAAGGGGCGCCAGCCTGGGTTATTTTGCTCTTGCATCGGGATGTCCAATTCAAATGAGTGTGGTGTTGCACGACGGAGGGGGCAGCGCCGCGCCCAGCGGGCGTGTGCTGCCGGTTATTGCACGTCCAGCTCGAACGGCGCGGCCGGCAGGTCATCGCCGCCAAACAGGTTCACGAAGGGCGCATCGGCCCAGGCGTAGCGCACGCGCGTGACGGCGGGATCTCCCGCGCCGGACAGCACGACCGTGTCGCCGTCCACGCGCGCCTCGGCATAGCGGCAGGCCTCGCCCGCGCACACTTCGAAGCCGTTGGCGCGGTTGGACGAATAGGTCGCCAGCCCGCCGCCCGTGCCCCGGAACGCGATGACGATATCGCGGCCGTCGCGCCGCGCCGATACTGGCGCCGGGCTGCCACCCGCCGTGTTTTCCCCGTAGGCGACGCTGCGCGCCGCGCGCGCCAGGCGCTCGCCGACGACCGTCTTCTGGCTCGGATGAATGTCGAAGCGGTCGCCCACGTCGAGCGTGACGACAAGTCCCGCGTGCGCATCCTGCGCCACGGCTTGCGCCTGCGCCGCGCGCAGCTCGGCCCAGGCGGAGTAGCCGGGCGCGCGCGCAGGCCTGCCGAAGGCGGGCAGCTGCACGACGAAGAACGGCAGCGCGGGCTGGCCGAAGCGCTGGCGCCAGTCCTGCATCAACAGCGGCAGCAGCGCGCGGTATTGTCGCGGCCCGCCGGGGTTCGCGGCGTCCTCGCCGGCATTGGCCTCGCCCTGGTACCACGCGGCCAGCTTGAATTTGTAGCCGACCAGCGGTGCGATCATGCCGTTGTACAGCGTGGTGAGGCTGGTCGGCACCTCCCACGGCGCCGGGCGCACGGACAAGCCTTTCAATCCGCTGCCGCGCTGCACCTTCCAGGCTGCGGGCAGGGGAATTGCCTGGCCATCGGCCGTGACGATGTTGCGGCTGGCCGGCTGCCCGGACAGGCCGCCGCCTTGTCCGCCGTTCAGCACGCGCATGGCGATGACGTTGCGGCCTGGCTTAAATACGCCCGGCGGCACGGCGTAGTTCCGCCAGGTCCACGACAGGCCTGCACCGCCGACGCGTACGCCGTTGACCCAGGTGGTGTCGTAGGTGTCGACGGGACCGAGCTGCAGCGCATTCGCGGCCTGCGCCTGGGCCTGCGTCAGCGTAACGGCGGTGCGGTACCAGGCCACGCCGTCGAAGTCCTTGAAGCCGGCCACGCCGCTGTCCTTCCAGGAGCCGGCCGGCGTGACGGCAGGCCACCCGCTGTCGTCGAAGCCGGGCGCAATCCAGGCGCGCTGCGCCGCCGCGGCCGGGTCGTGCGCGCGCCACCAGGCCTCGTTGCGGGCGTCCTCGGCACGCATTCCGGCGGCCGGATCGGCGCCGTATTGCGCCACCGCGTCCACCCCTTCGCTGTAGTCGCCGAGGCGGCGCAGCGACTCGGCGCCGATCCAGCTCTGGATCATGGTGCCGCCCCAGCTGGCGTTGATGAAGCCGACCGGGATCTTGTAACGCTCCTGCAGTGAGCGCGCCATGTAGTAGCAGACGGCCGAGGCGTCGCCGACGGTTTCCGGCGCCAGGGGCGTCCACTGGACCGGGGCCTGCAGGTCTTCCTGCGGCGTCGCCGCGCTGGTCTTCTGTATGTTCAGGTAGCGGAGGCGGTCGTTGCGCGCCCCGTAGGCCGCGCCCATGGCATTGGTCGATGCGCGCACGGTAAATTCCATATTCGACTGGCCCGCGCACAGGTAGACGTCGCCAACCAGTATGTCGGTGCGGCTGACTGTTTGTCCATCCGATCCCACGGTCAGCGCGTACGGTCCGCCTGCGGACTGCGGCGGTAGCTGGATCTTCCACTTTCCCTGGGCGTCGGCGCTGCCGCGCACCACCCGTTCGCCCAGCGAGACCGTGACCTGGCGCCCCGCAGGCGCGGTGCCCCAGAGCGCGATGGGCTGGTCGCGCTGCAGGACGGCGTGGTCGGAAAAGATGCGCGCCAGGCTGAGTTCAGCCGCTTGCGCGGGCAGGCCAAGGCCGCCGCACACAAGCAGCAGCGGCGCGGCAATGCGTGTTGTGTCCATCAATTGTCCTCTTCGTAGTCGTGCGGATGTGCATGGGATGGCGGCACGGACGCGGGAGAGGGGGGCGCCGCCGGTAGCCGTCCTTCAGGATGAGCATGGCACGGCCGAGATTCTGCGATCTTGGCCGCGCCGGCGCAATTCCGAAATTGACCAGGCGGTTTAATACTATTGATGAACGAGGCGGGAAGGGGCCGCCAGCGCCGGCGGCGCTGGCGCGGCACGCTGCTTGGAACGCAGCTTGGAGCGCAGCTTAGGACGAAGCCTGGAACGTCTGTGCGGCCTGGGCGGCCGAAATCCGGCCCTTTACTTCGTTGCGGTATTTGGCCCGGGCGGCGGCCTGCTTCACGGCCTCCATTTCCCGGTTCGTGCGCTTGATGCGGGCTTTTTCCGCCTTGTTGCGCTGCTGGGCGACGTCCTTGTTGCCGATACGGTTAGTCATGCTGTTCTCCTCTGGTTGGTCCAGCCCACAGCATGCACCGGCGCGCGCGCGCCATCCGTACGCTGATTAACGCGTGCGCCAGAGTGTGGCGCCATTCCAAATCCATATACGAAACGGCAAAGAATTCAGTTGCCGTTCCTGGCTTTTCTGTCACATAATGTAGTAAATTTACGATATAGCAGGTATCTGGCACGGTGCATTGTGTCTCCGTGCAAGTTTTGCTGTAATTCTGATTCTAAACTGAAAAATTACTACATACTGGTGAGGCGGGAGATGGACGGTTCAAAGTCGGTGGAGTTCAAGGACGAGTTACTGGGGCGCGACATCCGCCAACTGGGCCGCATGCTGGGCGAGACGATACGCGCGCAGCATGGGGATGAGGCATTCAACCGCATTGAAAACGTGCGCCAGCTGGCGATCCGCTTCCGGCGCGAGCAGGACGCGGGCGCCCAGGCGCAGCTGGAAGAGGCGCTGCACGCGCTGTCGCCGGACGAAACCAGCCAGCTGATACGCGCTTTCGGCTACTTCTCGCTGCTGTCCAATATCGCGGAAGACCAGCACCACAGCCGCCGCAGCCGCGCGCACTTGCTGGCCGGTTCCGCGCCGCGCCTGGGCAGCCTGGCCAAGGCGGTGCAGAACGTGGTGGCCGCCGGCCGCACCGAAGCCTTTGGCGACTTCTTCGCCGAAGCGCACATCAGCCCCGTGTTTACCGCGCACCCGACCGAGGTTCAGCGCAAGAGCACCCTGAACTGCCAGATGGCCATCGCGCGCGAGCTCGATGAGCGCGACCGCGTGCAGATGACGCCCGAAGAGCAGGAAAACAACGACGAGGCGCTGGCGCGCGGCATCCATACGCTGTGGCAGACCCGCTTGCTGCGCACGGCCAAGCTGTCCGTGCTGGACGAGGTGGAAAACGGCCTGTCCTTCTTTGACCGCACCATCCTGAGCGGCCTGCCGCAGCTGTACAGCACCCTGCAGGACATGCTGGCCAAGCTGGACGCGCGCTGGGCCAGCGAGGAGCTGCCGACGTTCATGAAAGTGGGCAGCTGGATCGGCGGCGACCGCGACGGCAACCCCTTCGTCACCGCCACCGTGCTGCGCGCCACGCTGGCGCGCCAGGCCGACGTGGCGCTGGAACACTACCTGGGCGAGCTGCACAAGCTGGCCTCGCAGCTGTCGCTGGCGCAGACCATGACCGGCTGCTCCGAGCAGCTGCGCCAGCTGGCCGACGCGTCGCCCGACCATTCGCCGCACCGCGTGGACGAGCCGTACCGCCGCGCCATCTACGGCATCCATAACCGCCTGGCCGCCAACCGCGCGCTGCTGACCAGTGCCGCTGCCGCCGGCCGCGCCGACGCCGGCGCCGCTGCCAGCGCCGCCGCAAGCGCGCGCGCCGCCGTGGCCACCATCTGGCCGGCCGCCGCCGCTGCCGGCTTCGCGCCGGCCGCTCCCGGCGCGGGCGCCCAGCCCTACGCCTCGGCGCAGGAACTGCTGGCCGACCTGGAAACCGTGCATGAATCCTTGGTGACGCATGGCTCGGCCGTGCTGGCCCGGGGCCGCCTGCGCCAGCTGCGCCGCGCCGTGAAGGTGTTCGGCTTCTCGCTGGCGCCGATCGACCTGCGCCAGAACTCGGACGTGCACCAGCGCGTGGTGGCCGAAATCCTGGCCAGCGCGCGTCCCGGCGTGGACTACGCCGCGCTGTCCGAATCCGAGCGCTGCAAGCTGCTGCTGGAAGAGCTGCACACGCCGCGCCTGCTGATTTCCCCGTACACCACGTATTCCGAAGAGACCACCGGCGAGCTGGCCATCTTCCGCGCCGTCGGCGAGGCGCACCGCGCCTACGGCGCCGAATCGATCACCAACTACATCATCTCCAAGGCCGATAGCGTGTCCGACCTGCTGGAAGTGGCGCTGCTGCTGAAGGAGCACGGCCTGCTACGCGCCGGTTCGGTGACCGAGGAATCGTCGATGGCGGTCAACATCATTCCGCTGTTCGAAACCATCGGCGACTTGCAGGCCGGTCCGGACATCATGGACCGCGCCTTCCGCCTGCCGCTGTACATGGACCTGCTGCGCTCGCGCGGCAGCCTGCAGGAAGTCATGCTGGGCTATTCGGACTCGAACAAGGACGGCGGCTTCCTCACCTCGGGCTGGGAGCTGTACAAGGCCGAGATCGAGCTGGTGGAAGTGTTCAAGCGCCACAATGTGAAGATGCGTTTGTTCCACGGCCGCGGCGGTTCGGTCGGCCGTGGCGGCGGCCCAAGCTACGAAGCCATCCTGGCGCAGCCGCAGGGCGCCGTGCAGGGCCGCATCCGCCTGACCGAGCAGGGTGAAGTCATCACCGCCAAGTACGCCAACCCTGAAGTGGGCCGCCGCAACCTGGAAGTGATGGTGGCAGCGACCATGGAAGCGACCATGCTGCCGCCGCGCGGCATCGAGCCGGACGCGGCGCAGCTGGCCGCCATGCAGGCGCTGTCGGACGAGGCGATGCGCAGCTACCGCTCGCTGGTGTACGAGACCGAAGGCTTCGAGACGTATT
Source organism: Pseudoduganella sp. UC29_71 (assembly GCF_042693265.1). Classification (NCBI taxonomy): domain Bacteria; kingdom Pseudomonadati; phylum Pseudomonadota; class Betaproteobacteria; order Burkholderiales; family Oxalobacteraceae; genus Pseudoduganella; species Pseudoduganella sp. UC29_71. The sequence continues at coordinate 1,717,744 of NZ_CP170549.1, forward strand.
TCTGGGAATCGACCGTGATCTCGGAAATCGCCGCGCTGAACATCGGCAGCCGTCCGGCCTCGCGCAAGAAGTCCACCTCGATCGAAGACCTGCGCGCCATTCCGTGGGTGCTGAGCTGGGCGCAGTGCCGCGTGATGCTGCCGGGCTGGTTCGGCTTCGGCTCGGCCGTGAAGAAATTCCTGGCGCAGAACAAGGACGGGCTGGCGCTGCTGCAGCAGATGTACCGCGACTGGCCGTTCTTCAACACGCTGCTGTCGAACATGGACATGGTGCTGGCCAAGAGCGACATCGCCATCGCCAGCCGCTACGCCACGCTGGTGAGCGACGTGACGCTGCGCGAAACCATCTTCGGCCGCATCCGCGCCGAGCATGAGAGCACCATCGCCGCATTGAAGGAGATCACCGGCCAGGCCGAGCTGCAGGACGCCAACCCGTTGCTGCAACGCTCGATCCGCAACCGCTTCCCTTACATCGACCCGCTGAACCACTTGCAGGTCGAGCTGCTGCGCCGCTTCCGCGAAGGCGACTCGGACGCCGCCACGCGCGAGGGCATCCATTTATCGATCAACGGCGTCGCCGCCGGCTTGAGGAACAGCGGTTAAGCCACGGCTATCTTCACCAAACTGACAAACAAACGAACGAAAGAGACAACGTGTCCATCCTGACTCCACGCGCAACCAAAATCGTATCCACCATCGGCCCAGCGTCGAACGACATCGAAACCCTGATCCGCATGTTCAAGGCCGGCGTGGACGTCGTGCGCCTGAACTTCTCGCACGGCAAAGCACAGGACCACGTGGACCGTGCCCGCATGGTGCGCGAGGCGGCTGCGCATTGCGGCCGCGAGGTAGCCATCATGGCCGACCTGCAGGGGCCGAAGATCCGCGTCGGCAAATTCGAAGAAGGCAAGATCCAGCTGGAAAACGGCGCGCGCTTCATCCTGGACGCGAAGTGGGGCGAGAACGGCGAACTGGGCAACCAGGAGCGCGTGGGCCTGGACTACAAGGACCTGCCGCGCGACCTGCGCCCGCAGGACGTGCTGCTGCTGAACGACGGCCTGATCGTGCTGGTGGTGGACCGCATCAGCGGCAGTGAAATCTACACCACCGTGAAGATCGGCGGCGAACTGTCCAACAACAAGGGCATCAACCGCCAGGGCGGCGGCCTGACCGCGCCGGCCCTGACGGCCAAGGACATGGAGGACATCAAGACCGCCATGAGCTTCCAGGCGGACTACATTGCCGTGTCCTTCCCGAAGAACGCCACCGACATGGTGATGGCGCGCCAGCTGGCCAACATCGCCGGCGAGCCTTATCAGCACAAGCCGTTCATGATCGCCAAGATCGAGCGCGCCGAAGCGATTCCCGCGCTGCAGGAGATCCTGGACGCGTCCGACGGCATCATGGTGGCCCGTGGCGACCTGGCCGTGGAAGTGGGCAACGCGGCGGTGCCGGCGCTGCAAAAGCGCATGATCAAGATGGCGCGCGCCTCCAACAAGCTGGCCATCACCGCGACCCAGATGATGGAATCGATGATCGTCAACGCCGTGCCCACCCGCGCCGAAGTATCGGACGTGGCCAACGCGGTGCTGGACGGCACCGACGCGGTGATGACTTCGGCCGAAACCGCTTCCGGCAAGTATCCGGTGGAGACGGTGGAAGCCATGGCCGCGATCTGCCTGGACGCCGAGAAGTGGAACCCGTCCAACCCGGACGTGGACCTGATCAACACCACCTTCAGCCGCATCGACCAGTCCATCGCCTACGGCGCGCTGTTCACGGCGCACCACCTGCGCGTGAAGGCCATCGCGGCGCTGACCGAATCCGGCTCGACCTGCCTGTGGATGAGCCGTAACAACATCAATATTCCCATCATCGCGCTCACGCCTAGCGTGGCCACGCAGCGCAAGCTGGCGCTGTACCGCAATGTGCAGGCGCTGGAACTGAAGCAGACGCGCGACCGCGAGATGGTGCTGCGCTCGGTCGAGGAACTGCTGGTGGCGCGCGGCATCGCGGCGCGCGGCGATACCGTGGTGCTGACCTGGGGCGAGCCTATGGGGCTGGTGGGCGGCACCAACGCATTGAAGATCATGAAGCTGGGCGCACCTGCGCATTGAGCGGCGGGTTACGGCGCTGCGCGCCTGACCCGCCCTACGAGATGTATGTAACGAGATGTACGTATCGACACTACTGGAGACCTGGAATGACTGCAATTGTTGACGTTATCGCACGCGAGATTATCGATTCGCGCGGCAATCCCACCGTTGAATGCGACGTGCTGCTGGAGTCCGGCGTCACCGGCCGCGCGGCCGTGCCGTCGGGTGCATCGACCGGTTCGCGCGAAGCCATCGAGCTGCGCGACGGCGACCCGAAGCGCTACTTCGGCAAGGGCGTCCTGCGCGCCTGCGAGAACATCAATACCGAGATCGCGGAAGCCATCATCGGCCTGGACGCCAACGAGCAGGCTTTCATCGACCGCACGCTGATTGAACTGGACGGCACCGAGAACAAGTCGCGCCTGGGCGCCAACGCCACGCTGGCCGTGTCCATGGCCGTGGCCAAGGCGGCCGCAGATGAAGCCGGCCTGCCGCTGTACCGCTACTTCGGCGGCTCGGGCGGCATGGAGATGCCGGTGCCGATGATGAATGTGATTAACGGCGGCGCGCACGCCGACAACAACCTGGACATCCAGGAATTCATGATCATCCCGGTGGGCGCACCAACCTTCAAGGAAGCCATCCGCTACGGGGCCGAGGTGTTCCACACACTGAAGAAGATCCTGCACAAGAAGGGCCTGACCACGGCGGTGGGCGACGAGGGCGGTTTCGCGCCGTCGGTGTCGTCGCACGAGGAAGCCATCAAGCTGATCATCCAGGCGATTGAGGAAGCGGGCTACAAGCCGGGCGAGCAGATTGCGCTGGGCCTGGACTGCGCGGCCAGCGAATTCCACAAGAACGGCAGGTACGAACTGGAAGGCGAGGGCCTGAGCCTGACCGCCGCCGAGTTCACCGGCCTGCTGGCCTCGTGGTGCGACAAGTACCCGATCATCTCGATCGAGGATGCGATGGCCGAAGGCGACTGGGAAGGCTGGGCCATCCTGACCGAGGCACTGGGCAAGCGCGTGCAGCTGGTGGGCGACGACCTGTTCGTCACCAACACCAAGATCCTCAAGGAAGGCATCCAGAAGGGCATCGCCAACTCCATCCTGATCAAGATCAACCAGATCGGCACGCTGACCGAAACCTTCGCCGCCATCGAAATGGCCAAGCGCGCCGGCTACACCGCCGTGATCTCGCACCGTTCGGGCGAAACCGAAGACTCGACCATCGCCGACATCGCCGTGGGCACCAACGCGCTGCAGATCAAGACCGGGTCCATGTCCCGTTCGGACCGTATGGCCAAGTACAACCAGCTGCTGCGCATCGAGGAAGACCTGGGCGAAACCGCTACTTATCCGGGCCGCGGCGCGTTCTACAACCTGCGCTGATTCACGGCGCCGGCGGCGCGATATAGCGCTGCATCTGCTGCCATTGCTCGCGGAAGGCCAGGTAGGCCTTCTGCGACGCGTCCGGGCGCTCGCCGCCCAGTTTCTTTTCCATGATCTTCCTGCTGCCTGCGTTCAGGAACCAGCTCATGGGCGGTTCCTTTTCGCCTTCCACCTTGGGGTAGCGCAGTTCGACCACGCGCCGCGCCGTGCAGCCGCCCAGGATGCGGATGGCTTCCGCTTCAGCCGCGTGGGCGCGCGCGTTCCGGCTCTGGTACAGCGCCAGCGGCGGTATCGTCACTTCGGCCAGCAGCGGCGTTTTCGCGGCGGCGGGGCAGGCGCTGGCGCGGTCGCTGCCTGCACCCGCAGGCGCCTGCCGCGCCACGGCGTTCGCCTTGTCCGCTGCGGCGTCGCTCGCGTCGTGCTTGCAGATGTTTTCCTGGTCGCCCTTGCACAGCCATTCGTGCTCCCAAACGGGATCGTTTTCGATCACGATCACGACCACCTGGTCCTCGGGCCGCAGCAGCCCGGGTTCGGCCTTCAGCCGGTTGAGGATGGCGTTGATGGTGGCCACGCCCGAGTTCTCGAAGTAGCCGCCGTCCACCAGGTAGTCCCACTCCGATTTTGGGCTGCGCACGTACACCAGCCCGCCCGGGCTGATGTAGGGGAAGCGGGCGCTGTTGTGGACCGCGCCGGCCAGCGTGAGGCGGCTGGTGTCGAGCCGCTTGTCGAGCAGGTCGTAGGCTTCGGGCGGCAGGAAGTCCAGTCCGGCTTGTACCACGCGCTTGCCGTCGCTGACGGAGGCTGAATTGAGGATCAGGTGCGGCAGGTCGTCCCGGCCCTGTTTCAGCGCGGGGAGCTTGCGCTGGAACCAGTCGGCGGCCGGGTCGTCCGGCATCAGGCGGCGCCAGTCTTCGGCCCAGCTTTCCTCCAGGCCGCGCGAGCGGTCGCAGGCCGTGCACGGCACGGGCGAAAAGCGCGCCAGCGCGTCCGGATACAGCATGTAGCCGATGGCTGGGGCGAGGAAGTCCTGCCCCAGGAAATCGAGCATGGTGCGCGGCAGCGGGGCGGCTTGCTGGCCGGGCTGGCTGGCCAGCGCGCCCGCAAAGGCCGCCAGTCCCAGGCTGCCGCCCGATACGCCGCTCATGGCGTAGATGTTGGGCGCGAAGCTGCGCCCATTGGCGCGCGCGAAATTCTCCAGTTGCCACAGCACGGCCCCGGTCCAGTAGGCGGCACGCGAGGCGCCGCCGGCCGACGCCACCAGGTAAATCGGCTGCCCGGGACGGCTTGCGTCATGCTTGTCCTTCCAGGCGCGGAAGTCGGCGATCAGCTTGTCGGGCGCGCTGTGTTCGGCGCCGGCTGCCGAAGCGCCCGACTGCGCCACCAGGTGGTTCTCATTGCTGAACGAGGCGGCGAGCGCGATGGCGAACGGCAGCAAGGTGAGCGCCGGCCAGCCCCGGCTCTTGGGGATGTACATCAGCGCGATGCTGCCGAACAGCGTCCAGCCGCCCAGCGCGGCCAGCAGCAAGGCAGGCGAACCGACGGCGCGCGCGGCGTCGGCGTTGCCCACGACGATGGACAACAGCAGCAGCCACGATACCGTCACCATGGCCGCTATCATCAGCACGGCCAGCGTGCCCAGTTCATTGAAGCGGGGATAGGCCCAGCCGGGCCGGTGCTCCCAGCCGGCCACGCCGAACAGCTTCTTGCGCACCACGACGAACGCCAGGAAGACGCCGGACAGCACCGCGAGCGGCAGCCAGTACAGGCCGGACGGCCGGTCGCCCAGCGCGAAATACAGCGTCATGGGCAGGCAGCTCATCAGGCCCAGCACGCGCGGCAGCCAGTTCACCAGCGCCCATGCATAGCGCGGACTGACGCAGTGGCCGATATCGTCCAGCGGGAAGCGCTTGCCCAGCATGATGCGGGCGCAATACCAGGCAGCGAAGGCCCAGTAGGCCAGCGCGAGCAGGAAGTACCAGTAGGGTCCGTCATACCAGAAGGCGTTGCTGTCAAAGCTTTGCACGGCCTCCAGCGTTTCACGCGCCTGCGGCAGCTTGAGCAGGGTGAAGTTGCCCGCCACTACCGTGAGCAAGGGGAAGAAGCACAGGGACAATGCGCGGCGGGTGAATGCCGTGCGGGTGACTCGCTTTGCTGTCATGCATGCCTCCAACAGAGGGTTGCAGCGGGGCGTCTACCTTACTCCAGTTCCAGCGCAATAAGATACGCGAATTGTCACTGCCGCGCAGCATGCGCCGGCATGGTGTGCAGCGGCATGCGGATCACGAAGCGGCTGCCCATGCCCGGCCCTTCGCTGTAGGCGGCCACGCTGCCGCCGTGCAGCTCCACGATTTTCCTCACCAGCGCCAGGCCCAGTCCGAGGCCGCCGTCGGCGCGGTCCGGCCGGCGCACGCCTTGCGAGAACAGCTCGAAGATGCGCGGCAGCAGGCCCGCTTCGATGCCGCTGCCGTTGTCGCTCACGGTGAGCACCAGCTCGCCGCCGTCGCGTGCGGCCTCCACCCGGATTTCCGAGCGCGGCGGCGAATACTTGATGGCGTTGGCCAGCAGGTTGGCCAGCACCTGCACCAGCCGGATCGCGTCGCCGTTCACCCACAGCTCTTCCGCCATGGGCGCCACGGTCAGCGTGTGGTGCTGGCTGGCGGCCATGCTGCCGGTCTGTTCGACGGCGCTGGCGATCACCGGCCCGATGCTGAGCGGCTTGCGCTCCAGCGAGATCAGGCCGCGCGTCACGCGCGACACGTCCAGCAGGTCGTTCACCAGGCGGTTCATATGGCTGCTCTGGCGCGCGATCACGTCGCTGGCCTGGCGCAGCTGCTGCTCGCTCAGGCCGGGCATGGCCAGCATGTGGGCCGCCACGCTGATGGGCGCCATCGGGTTGCGCAGCTCGTGGCCCAGCATGGCCAGGAATTCATCCTTGGCGCGGTTTTGCGCGTCCGCCACTTCGCGCGCGTGCTGCGCCTGCACCAGCAGCCGCTCGCGTTCGGCCGCCGCCTCGGCCAGCAGGTGCGAGGCCTGGTAGATGCTCTCGCCCAGTTCATCCACCTCGGCGATGCCGGATGGGGCGGGGCGCTGCGGCGGCGCCGAGCCGATGGCGCCGGCCGCGGCGCTGGTCTGCGCGATGGCCTTGGCGATGCGCGCGCTGATGGCCCAGGCGGTGGCCACCGCGAGCAGCAGCGCCATCAGCAGGCCCAGGCCGGACAGCAGCGCGATGCGGCGCGCGTTGCCGTCGATGCGGTCGGCGCTGGTCGTCACCACCACCCACCAGTTGGACAGGCGGGACGAGGCCAGCAAGGCATAGCCGCCGTCCGGCAGCGACACCAGGCCGCTTTGCGCGGCGCGCATGGCGGCGGCAATGGCCGGCGGCGCGGCTGTGCCTGCCACGGCGCCGGGACGGTTGGACTGGATCAGCCGGGCCTTGCTGTCGTAGATCTGGTAGGTGGTGCCGTCATGGTCCGGCGGCGGCAGCGCCCTGGCCATCAGCGCCGCTTCGAAGGCGTAGGCCATCACGTAGGCGCGGTCTTCTGCCAGCGAGAACGGGTACTCCAGCGCCACCATGGGCTTGCGCGTGACGGAACCGTCGAGCAGGTCCGTGACCATCACCCTGGAACCGTCCAGCATCTTGCTGATGCGTGCGCGCTCGGCGCGGGTGTCCGGCAACGCCACGCCTTCCGGCAGCGCCGTGTTGACGCGCTGCTGGCCGTTGGCGTCGTACAGGACCAGGTCGGCGTCGCGGCCGGCCATCAGCGACCGGGCCTTGGCGGCGAAAGCGTCCAACTGCTCGGCCTCCAGCTTGCTGGAGGCGCTCAGCGCTCGCATCAGGCCCGCGGCCTCGTTCCACTGCGCGTCCACCGCCACCGAAGTGGCGCGCGCCGCCTCCTGCAGGCTGCGCACGCCCGCGTCGCGCTCGGCGTCCACCAGGCGCGCCAGCGGCGCAGCGAAAAACACCACCACGGGCACCAGGGCAACCGTGATGGTCAGGGCAAGCAGGGAACGGACTTTCATTGCAGTGGATAATTATCTTAACTGCAACATTATAACGCAATGCGGAAACATGGCTGCTCGTTACTTTTGGTGAATATTTTGGGTCCGGCAACGGCGCATAATGCTTTGCCCAATGCAAGATCCAACCCCGTCGGAGGATGAAATGCGCCAACCATTTGTGCGGAAACTAGGCCTGCTCACGGTATTTTGCTGCCTGCTTGCGCCGCTGGCAGGGCGCTGCGATTACGTGGTGGAGGACGGCGGATACCGGATCGCAGTCAGGGTGACGCCGCGCCTGGGCGCCTTCGATGCGGACCTGTTCAAAGAGGCGCGCAACGAGGGCTGCGCCCCCGCCGGTGCGTCCGGGGGGAAGATGGGGTGGGAGGACTACCGCCGGCTGCTCGACAAACAAACGCCTCCGCTGGACTACCAGTTGCCCGACGCCGGACTGTCGGCCAGCGCGGCGGCGCTGTTCAACATACCCGGCTGGGATATCCTGACGACCAAATTGCCGGGCAAGGCAGCGGACTGCAATTACGGCGCGCGGCGCGTCCTGATCACGGTCCTGGCGCCGGGCGGCGCAACGCCGCAATCGTGCGAGTTCTCCCTGCCGGACCAGATCGGCAATACACGGCCGCAGCGCGGGGCGAGCTTTTGCGCTGTGCAGGCGACCCTGGCGTCGAACGCGGAAACGCCGGTCAGGATCAAGATCAAGATGCCTGGCAGCGACGCCGTGCAGCTCAACTCCAGTGTGCCGGAGGATGTACTGATTGTCTCGCTGGGGGATTCCTTCGCATCGGGGGAAGGGAATCCGGACGCGCCGAAGCGTTACGAGCAAGTGCAGGACACGTCCGAAGTGGGCATGCCGCCGAAGTCCGTCTTCGTGCCGGCGGTCTGGATGGACCCATGGTGCCACCGCTCGGCCTACGCCGGCCCGCTGCGGGCGGGCTTGAAGCTGCTCCGGCAGCCTGATAGCGTCGCCAATGCCCGCTACAGGCAGGCGCTGGCGGCGGGCGCGCTGACGGTGGTCAGCTTCGCGTGCTCGGGAGGCAAGCTGTCGGATAGCCTGCTGGGCTCCTATACCGGCGTCCGTTTGCGTAAGGACGTGATGAAAGAGCGCAGCGTGAAAGAGTACACCGGCAAGGACGCTGTGCTCGATACCGACGTCACCATGCAGCCCCAGATCGAGCAATTGCACACCTTTCTAGGCACGCAGCGCGCCGCGCGCGAGCGCAGGAAAACCAGCATCGATCTGTTGCTGTTGAGCGGCGGCGGCAACGATGTGTTGTTTGGGCCGATGATGGTGGGTCTGATGCTGAAAAACCTGGCGAGCGAGGAGAAGAAGCAGAAATTGGCGGTGGCGTTGGAGCACCGCTTCGACGCGCTGCGGAAGGACTACCACCGGTTTGCCGACACGTTCCGCAACAACGTGTTCCGCATGAATAACGACGAGTATGCGGTGCGGAGCATCGTCTCGGTCCCGTATCCGGATTTTGCGTCGCAGTCCGACAGCGCCAGCTGCACCCGCAGCGACATGGGCGACGTGCAGGACCTGCAGGCCGAAGATATCGGACTGGCGACAGGCGTGTCGCAGCTGCTGTTTTCCAGGAAAGAGCTGGAGTTTGTCCGCACGGCGGTGCTGAAGCGGCTGAACGGGATGATAGTGGAGACGGCCGGAACATATGGCTGGCGGACGCTGAACGTGAGCAGGTACGGCGCTGACGTCGTGAACCGGCATGGCTGGTGCAGGCCGGGTGGCAAGCCCTTTTATGCCAGCCAGCAGCGCTGGTTCCGCGCGCCCCAGGACTCGGCGGCACTGCAGGCCAATCTGAACGGCAGCTACCATCCAAGCTGGGAGTACAACGAGAAAATCGTGGGCAGCCAGGCCGCCGCCGAATTCGCGGCCGCGGTCGATGCCGAGCCGGACGGGCGCAGCATCTTGCTCGAACCGGCCTCCCGGGCCGGAGGGGTGCTGCTGACGTCGGCACGGCCAGTGCTCAGGTATGCCGGCGCGGTTGCCGACGGCGTATGCCAAAAGATTTATATTGACGGGCAAACGGCGCCGCTGGCGGAGCTCGGGGGGAGCGGCTGCATGAAGCAGCCGGCTGCGCCGCTGGGCGGGCACGGCGCCAGCTTCGAACTGGTACGGGATGCGCGCAACGTGAACTATCAGCGCCAGTACGCCAGGGCGGCGCTTGGAACGATCCGCGTGGATGCGCTGCCGCCGGTGCTCGAGTGCCGTTCCGGCGCGGGAGCATGGTCTGCTTGCGGCAGTTTTGCCGGCTGGAGCCGGGAGCGGCAGCTGAAGGTCCGGGCTCTCGACGCGGATGCGGGCGTGGAATCGCTGGTGCTGGGCGTCACAGGTCCTGCCACGCAGCGATGGGAGGTGCCGGTCAGCCGGAATGCGGACGGCGCACTGGAGGGCATGATCGACTTCCCGGAAGACGGCGTGTACACGGTCGCCGCTTGCGCCGTCGACCGCGTGAAAAACCAGACCGGTGCCAGCGGCGCATGCGAAGTGCGCTTTGGCTACGGCCTGGACACGAAGCCGCTATCGCCGCTGTCGCTGACGGCGTACGAGGTGGACTGGCTCGACAACGCCGCTCCCGTGGCCTCCGTCCCCGTCATTCCGGTGTTTGGCGCCGTGGGCCGTGGCGCCATGGTGCGGGTGCAGTTCGAGGGCGATCTGTCGGGCGCGGCGGCCGCGCCGGATTGCCCGCTGATTGCGGAAGGCGCGTGCCTGCATGCGCTGGACGCTCCCGCCGCCTACTGGCAGAAGAAGGTGATCAGCAAGAGCTACGCGGATGGCGCCGGCAATACCTCCACCTTCAGCTATGCCATGGTGCGCATACCGCGCTACCAGGCCGGCAAGCAGCCGCGCAGCGCGGACGATTGGCAAGCCGATGCGGCGGCGGACGAACTGGTGCAGGGTTTGCGCACGGCGCTGTGGATAGAACCCGGCCTGGCACGGCTGCTGGCTGCGCAAGCGGGAGGCAGCGGCGAAGTGGACGCGGTGCTGTCCGATGCGTCCACGCAGGCGGCCAAAAAAGGCGCGGCCAGTGCCATCCTGGCCAGGCCCGGGCAACGCGCGCTGCTGACCCAGTGGCTGAATATCGTGCATGGATACCAGTACGCGGAGGCCGAGGTGGCGCCGGGCGCTGCGGAACTGTGCGCGGGCAACGCGGGAACCGCGCCTGAGCGGGTGTACGCTTATCGGGCGTTGCAGATGCAAACCCGGTGTGCGCTGACCAGCCTGGCGGCCGTGCCGCCGCCTGAGCAGGCTAGCGGCGCCGGCGGCCAGGGCGGCGCGCGCTGATCAGAATTTCATCTCCAGGTTGGCCTGGTAGCGCGCCGATCCGGGCGAGCGCGTCCAGGTGCGGCTGCCGCCGTTGCTGTCCAGGTACTGGGAGTCGCTCAGGTTGTCCTCGCCCAGCGCGTTGCTGACGGCCAGCCGCAGCTGGTAGCCGGTGCGGATCTTGTACAGCAAGTAGCCTTCCAGCTCGCGCCGGCCCTGCAGGCGGCTGCTTTGCTGCTCGGAGATGCGCACTGCGCCGCCCTGGCGGTAGGACAGGCTGGCGCCAGCGCTGTATTTGTCTTCGCGGTAGTCGGTGCCCAGCACCATGGTCAGCGGAATCTGCTGGTCCAGGCGGTTGTCCGGGCCGGGCACGGAGTCCACTTTGGACCAGTTGCGGTTGGCGCTGGCGCGGAAGTCGAAGCCCGGCGCGTCCTTCATGATGGCCTTGAGCGGGAACTTCAGTTCCACGTCCAGCGAGCGCACGGTGGCGTTGCCGTCGTTGACCGGCTGCACCAGCCAGTAGCCGCGCGCGTCCTGTCCCAGCCTGCTGCGGATGTAGTCCGAGATGCGGCGCTGCGAGGTGCCCACCGAGAACACGGCGCCAGGCGCGAAGAAGTGCTCATAGGTCAGGTCCACGCCGGTGGCCAGTTCGGGCTTCAGGTCCGGGTTGCCGCTGCTGTCGGGCGTGAAGCGCGTGTTCAGGTCGGCCTCGTAGCGGCGCGCGGTGAGCTGGCCGGTGTTGGGCGCCTTGAAGGTGCGCGTGAGTGCCAGGCGCAGCTGGCGGCCGCTCTTGTCGGGGAATTTGTACAGCGTCTGCGCCACGGGGCTGAGCACGCGGTTGCGCGACTCGGTGGTTTGCAGGCCGGTGCCGGCGCTGTCGGTGTTGATGGTCTCCCAGCGCGCGCCCAGGTAGACCGACCAGTCCTTGCTGACGTTCCATTCGTCCTGCGCGTACACCGCCACCTTCGTCACCACCGGATTGAAGGCTTCGTCGATGCGGTTCGGCGCCAGGCCGACGACGCCTTCCACGCGGTGGTTGCTGTCGTCCGAACCCTGGCGGCTGGCTTCCCAGCCGGTGGACAGCGCGTGGCCGTCGAACATAGTGCGGGTGTACTTGCCGGTGGTGCCGGAGTGCGTGAACTGCGACTCGGAGGATGTATCGCGCAGCAGCACGGTCTGGCGGTCCGCCGTGTAGGACAGCGAGTGGTAAGCGCTGTCCGTGTTGGCGCGGCCCATATTGGCCTTGGCATCGAGCTTGCCGCCGGCGAGCTTCACCACCCAGTTCACGTCGAAATTGCCATAGGACGAGCGGTTGCGGCCCTCGCTGTTGCGCTCCACGTAGTCCGGCACGGGGAAGCTGCCGACGCGGTTGGCGGTCAAGGTGTCGGAGCCCCAGTTGAAGCGCTGCGACTGGATGTAGGAGCTGAGGTTGAACTGGCCATCGTCGTCCAGCTTCCAGTTCAGGCGCGGCGACAGGCCGACCGAGGCGGAGTCGTTGCTCTGGCGGGTGGCCTTGTCGCGCAGCTGCACCACCTGGCCGGACGGGGCGCTGAACTGTTCGGTGCTGTCGCTGGGATTCTTGCCGAGGAAGCGCGAGGCGACGCCGTTCAGGTACCAGGACAGGCGGCCGTCGCGGTCGGCCAGCGTGCCGTTGACGAACAGGTTGCGCTGCTGCTCCGAGTAGGCCGTGTTGATGCGCACGTCGCGCTGCGGCTTGGACACCACTTTTTTCAGGATGATGTTGATGCTGCCGGCAATGGCCTGCATGGAGTGCTCGGCGGTGGCCGCGCGCACCACTTCGATGCGCTCGATCTGGTCCGGCGCCAGCGTGTCCATGGTGAAGCCCGGAGGCGGGCGCTCGCCGTTTACCATGATCTGCGTGTAGCCGTTGCCCAGGCCGCGCATGCGGATGGCATTGCCGATCACCGTCACGCCGGGGGCACGTTTCAGTACGTCGAACACATTGGTGTCGCCGTACTTGATGATCTCCTCGTGGTTCATCACGGTCTTGCTGGCCGTGTCGTCGCGGCGCGCGTCGTATTCCTCGGCGCTGCCTTTGATTTCGACCTTGGCGATGGGCTCGGGAGCGGCTTCCTTGGCGGCTTGCCTGGCGGGGGCCTTGGGTGCGGGCTGCTGTGCCTGGGCGGCGGCGGCCGTTCCGAGCAGGGCGGCCGCCAGGGCGATCGGGGTGAGGCGCAAATTCATGTAGGGGCTCGGATAGGACAAACGCGGCAATTATTGTCCGAGCCTGCTAAATTGGCAACATTCTTTTGAGGCAATACCGAAATTCTCACGGATTTGATTGCACGCGGGCGTAGGCGAGGGCGGCAGGCACCTGCACGCGGACGCGGGTCCCGGCGCCTTCCGCGCTGCCGATATCGAAGCGGGCGCCGATGCGGCCGGCGCGCTCGCGCATGCCGATCAGGCCCCAGTGCAGGCTGTCGCCCGGCCGGCGCGCCGCGCCCGTGCCCTTGCCGTCGTCGGCCACGGTCAGCTCCACGCCGTCCGCGCCGCAGGCCATGCGCACCGCGATGCGGCTGCCCTGCGCATGGCTGAACGCATTGTTGACCGCCTCGATGGCGATGGCGCACAGCTCCTCGGCCGCTTGCGGCTGCAGGGCGCGTGCCATCGCGGTGCCGTCGGCGGCCACGCTGAAGGCCACGCCGGGATGGTGCTCGCGCTGCAGCCGGGTGGCGCGCTCGATGGCCTCGGCGATCTGCTGCGCGTCGCCAAGCTGGCCGCTGCGCAGCTCATGCACCTGATCGCGGCCGTCGGCGACGGTGCGCTCGGCCTGGTCGAGGATGGCCAGCAGCCTGGTGCGCGCGCCGCTGCCGCCGGGCAGCTCGGCCGCCACGCTGTGCAGCCGCAGCATCAGCGCCTGCACGCTTTGCAGCACCGTATCGTGCAGCGTGCGGGCGATGCGTTCGCGCTCGGACATGCGCACCCGCAGCCGCTCCGCCACCTTGGCCGTCTCCGTGCGCAGGCGCAGGCGGTACAGCGCGTACAGCAGGGCGGCGCCGGCCAGCCCGCACAGGGCCTTGAACCAGGCGGTCTGCGTGAAGGTGGGCGCGGTCTCGAAGGCTGCACCGGCCTCCTGGCCGCTGCTTGCGCCGTCCTCATTGACGGCGCGCACCCGGAAGCGGTAGGCGCCGGGGCCGACGTTGGTGTAGTAGGCGGTGCGGCGCGCTGCCGCGTCCTGCCAGCCGGCGTCCACGCCTTGCAGCTGGTATTGCACCTGCACCCGCTCGGGCTGGGCCAGGCTGGGCGCGGCGAACTCGATGCTGAAACTGTTCGAGCCCGGCGGCAGGCGCAGGCCGGGCGCCGCGCTGTACTCCGCGCCGCCGGCGCGGATGCGGCCCATGTAGGGAACCGGCGCCACGGTGTTGCGGCGCAGGCGCTGCGGCGCCAGCGTCGCCGGGCCTTCGGTGGTCATGAGCCACAGTTTGCCGTGGCCGTCGTTCAGGATGGTGGGCAGGCGGAAGTTGATCGATGCCTGGCCGGGATAGCCGTCCAGCGCGGACAGCAGTTCATAGCGCAGCGGCAGGTCCGGACTGGCCAGCGCGGCGCGCCAGTCGGCCGCGCGCACGTGCACCAGGCCCTTGGCGCCGTTGAGCCAGCGGTCGCCGTCCGGCGTCGCCGCGGCGCCGGTGATGCTGCTCAGCGCTTCGGGGTCCGCGGCCGCCAGCTTGCGGAAGCGCCCGTTCAGCAGCACCAGCAGACCCTTGTCGCCGCTGGCCAGCACGTCGCCGCCGGCCGGCGCGCCGGGCGTTGCGAAGACGAAGACGCCGGTAAAGTAACCTGCGGCCTGGCCGTCGTAGCGCGTGAGCTTGCCGTTGTCGTAAAGCTGGATCGATCCGTCAGCGCAAACAAGCCACATCCGGCCCTTGCCGGCCGCCGTGCCCACGTAGATACGGGGCGGGAAGTTGAACTTGCTGCGCGGGAGCCAGCGGCCGTCCGCGTAGCCCCAGAAGCCCAGCTCCGTGAAGGCCGCCCACAGCACGGTGCCGTCGTCCAGCATGCCTTGCACGTGCAGGTCCATCGCCTTGCCGTCCGGCCCGGGCGGATACGGGATGCGGCTGACCGTGCCCTGGTGGCGGCGCTCGATATGGCGCAGGCCGGCCAGCAGCAGCGCGCCGTCGCTGGCATTGGTGGCATGGAGCCAGGGCTGTTCGCGGTGCGCCACCGGCGCGGCGGCCGCTCCTTCAGCGCCGCCGAACTGCCAGGCGGTGGCCGTGCGCGGATCGACCATCCACACGCCGCCGTCGCCGTCGCCGCTGCGGGCCATGCTGAACCCACCATGGGCGCCGGGGACGCTGGTGCGCAGCACCTTGTTGTCGCGGAAGCGTTCCAGGCCGGAGTGGGTGGCGATCCATACGTTGCCCTCGCGGTCTTCCAGCAGGGCGTTCACCATCGGCGGGCCGGCTTGCCATGGCCGGCCGGCGCGCTCGGCGGGGGCGTTGGCGATTTCGAGTACGGTATCCGCTTCGCGGCGTCCGCTTGCGCCGCGTATAATGCAGAGGCCCTCCGGGCACGAGGCCGACCACAGGTTGCCGTCGCGGTCGAACTGGCCCGAGCGGCGCGATTCGGCCTGGTTGAACCAGGCGGGACGCGGCATGGCCTGCGCGGCGCCGCCCGCCGGGGCCGCGTTCGGCACGGCACGCAATGCGGTGGCGTCGGCCAGCCACAGGCGCCCGTCGGGCGATAGCGACAGGTTGCCGCCGTGTCCAGCCCCGGCGATCGAGACGGCACCGGCTGCCGCAGCCAGCTCGAAGCGCGCGCCGCCCGTCCTGCGCACGAACAGGCCGGCCGGGGTGGAAATCCAGAGCTGGCGGTACTGGTCCAGCAGCACCGCCCTGGCGGGTGTTTCCGGCAGGCCGTCCTGCTTGCCCGCCTTGCGCCACTTGCCGCCTTCCTGGTGATGCACGCCCGTCTCGCTGACGGTCCACAGCCTGCCGTCGCTGTCGCGCGCGAAGCCGGCGGCGACGCTGCTCCTTTCATCCATGTCGGCCAGCAGCGCCAGGTCGCCGTGCCGGTCGATGGCGGCGATGCCGCCGCCGAAGAAGCCGACCAGCAGGCCGCCGCTGGCCTCGGCCGCTATGGCGTAGATGCGCTGGCGCGGCAATTCGCGGTTGCGGGGGCGGAAGCGTTCGAACCGCACGCCGTCGAAGCGGTACAAGCCGGTGGCGGTGGACAGCCACAGCCAGCCGTCCGGCGTTTGCGCCAGCGACTGGATGGCGGTCGGGGCGCCGTCCTTGACGGTCCAGACGGTGTGGTTGTAGTCCTGCAGGAGGACGCCGGGATCGAGCGCCGCAGCGGGCGTGGCCAGCTGCAGCAGAACGGCGCAGAAGAAGGTCCGGAAGAAGGCCCGGTTGAAGGTCCGGTTGAGCCGTGTATGAAGCATGATGGTGAAGCCGGAGGTGAGGTTGACGATGTGCGCTTGATTTCGCCCAGCGTTATACCTCATTCCTCCGGCTTGCGCACCTGCTTTTACGGCTGCGGATCCCAGCCGGCGCCGCCGTTGAAGGCGCCGAACACCAGCGCGCGCGTGGCAAAGCCTGCCGCCACGTCGCCCGCGCTGAGCTGGAAGCCGCCCACGCGGGTGGCCAGGTTGAGCGGATTGCCCGCCAGGTCCGTGGTGCCGAACTCGCGCCAGCCGCTGGCGGCGGTCGGCACGGTTGGATTCGGCGCGGGCTGGCCGTTCACGCCCAGGCCCGCCCAGCCGGCCGGCGCCACGTGGCTGTCCATCCTGCAGTTGATGAAGGCGATGTTGTCCCAGGTGGCAGTGCCGCCGGGGCTGCGCGCCAGCCAGGTGGCGCCGTTCGGCACGTCGCCGTGCAGCGGGCCGGGGCCGGCGCCGTGCGTCAGGCGGCTGTTCAGGAACACATAGCCCTTGTCGGCGGCGTTCGGCACGCGCGCCTGCAGCACGTAGCCGCCGCTGGTGGCGCTGGTGGTGTCGCCCACCGAGCGGATTTCGCTTTCCTCGAACAGGGCCGCGCGGCTGCCGCCCCAGATGAAGTCCACATTACCGGCCACCAGCGCGTGGTAGAACCACGACCAGCCTTTCAGCTGCAGCGTGTCCTGCTCGCTGAGGAAGGCGGCGTCGATGGCGACCAGGCGGCCCGCGTCGTTGTTGAAGTAGATGGCTTCGGCCTGCGCCGAAATGGAGGATGAGCGCAGCGTGGTGTTGCGGATGGTGAGCGTGTCCAGGCGCAGCATGTCGGACGTTTCCACCAGCAGCACGGAGCGGCCGCCGGACGGCGCGGCGCTGCCCGGCGCCTGGCTGCCGCCGGAACCGGTGTTGAGCGTGTCGTGGTTGGTGTACTGGATCACCACGCCGTCGCGGCTTTCGCCTTTCAGCGTCACGTTATCCTTGCCGCGCAGGTAGAGCAGCTCCTGGTAGGTGCCGTTCTTGATGCTGATGGTGACCGGCGCGGCCTTGGCCAGTTCCTTCATGGCGAAGTTCAGCGCGGACTGCACGGTGTCGAAGTCGCCGCTGCCGTCGGCCGCCACGGTGAGGGTGGAGGACACGGCCGGCGGGCCGGAACGGGTGGCGAAGGTCCAGCCGCCCAGTTTGCCGATGCCGAGGAAGGGCGCGCCGCCCAGGGTGCCGATGACGGTGCCGTTGGCGATGGCCACGTAGTACTCGGTGCCGTAGGCCAGGCGGTTGCTGTGCGGGCGCACGGCGAGCGTGTTGCCGCTGATGGTGACCGGCGTGCTGTTGACCTTGCGGATGGCGGCCTGGCCGGCGTAGCCGATTTCCTCGGTTTCGCCGCTGATCCTGATCACGTCCACCAGCGCGTCGTCGGCCTTGCGGAAGACGCGGATGGTGCCGCCAGTGCCCAGCACGGGCGGGCTGTCGAACGTCAGCTGCAGCGCCGCGTCCACGTTCACGCCTTCCTGCTGCACGGCGGGGCTGGCGATGCCGGCCAGGCCATACGTCTGCGTCGGCTGGATGAACTGCGGCGCGATGGTGGCGGCGATGCTGCGCTTGAGCGTGGGATCGGATTCGCTGGTGACGATGATGCTGGCCGTGCCCGCGCCCACCGGCGTCACGGTCAGCGTGCCGCCGTTGACGCCCACGGCCACCACGGCCGGGTTGCTGGAGCTGGCGTTGTAGTCGTCGGCCGTGCCGTCGGCCTTGACGGCGGTGACGGCCACCTGCAGCGGCGCGTCGCCCGCTTCGGCGGCGTAGGTGGTGCCGGAAGGGTTCAGCGTGAGCTGGGCCGGCTTCAGCGCCGGGTCGCCGATGCGCACGTCGTCGATCTGGAAGGACTTGTTGGCCGTGTACAGGCCGACCAGGCCGCGCGCGCTGAAGCTGGTGTCGGTGACGCTGCCCAGCGATTCGCCGTCCAGGTAGATGGTCAGGGTACTGCCTGTCATCTCGAAGCGCACGGTGTAGAACTGGGTGTCCATCTGGATCGGCTTTTTCACCTGCTTGGGGCGGCTCAGCGAGTTGTTCAGCATCTTGGCGATTTCCACCTGGGTGCTGGCGGTGGAGCTTTGCACGTTCAGGCCGCCGCCGTACCAGTTGGTGGCGTTCACGTAGCGCGTGATCAGGTAGAGCTGCTTGTTGCCGGTGGTGCCGTTGGTGAGCGGCTTGATGCGCGCTTCCACGAAGTAGTCGCCGGACGGCACGGCCGCCATGGCGCTGGACTTGAGCAGGGCCAGCACGCCGCCGGTGGTGGCGGCGGTGTACTGCATCACCTTGTTGGTGCCGCCCACGGTTTCGGCCTTGACGGAGAAGGAGCCGTTGGCGCCGGCCACGGGCAGCAGGTCCCAGTTGGCGCTGCTGCCGTTCTGGAAGTCGTCGCAGAAGTACAGGCCGGTGGCCGGGCAGGTCAGCGTCAGGCCGGGATCGACGGAAACGTCGCCGGTGCCGGAGATGGTGGTGGCCAGTTTGCCGCCGCCGGCCTGCGCCAGGGCGTTCGCTTTCACCAGCGCGGCAGGGCGGGCGCTGAAGGCGTACGGCGGCGTCCAGGCGACGGTGTTGGGAACGGTGCAGCCGGCCAGCGGCGCGCCGTTCTGCAGCGAGCCGGTGTCCTTGAAGGCGCCGGTGGGCGTGCCGCCGGGGTTCTTCACCACTTGCGCGCAGTTGCTGGTGCCGGCGATGTCGAACACGTTGGCGTTGGACAGGATCTTCGCGTTGTAGCCCGCGCCCACGCTGTACTCGTAGCCGTACAGCGGCTCGGTGGTGCTGCCCACGAAGTAATTGTTGAACAGGTGGACCTGGCCGTAGCGCACGCGCGGCGAACGGCTGGTGACGTCGCGGAAGACGTTGTTGCTGAAGGTCACGCGCAGCTTGCCCTCGTCGGCCGAGGCGCTGTCGCTGGAGCCGATCAGGTTGTTCTTGCGGTGCTGCGTGAACACGTTGTAGGACACGGTCACGTAGTCGGAGGCGTTGGTGATGTCCAGCGCGCCGTCGTGGCACTGCTTGGGCATGCCGTTCTCGATGGGCAGCAGGTTGTCGGTCATGGCGCCGTCGCTGAAACTGACGTGGTCCACCCAGACGTGGTCCGCGCCGGAGACGGCGATGCCGTCATAGGCCGAGTTCCAGTTGCCGTTTGCGCCGTCGGTCGGATCCCAGATCGGGCCGACGTCGCAGGGCGCCACGATCTTCAGGTTGCGGATGATGACCTGGCTGATGTTGGTGACCTGGATGTGGCCGTTGATGATGCCGGCGTTGGCGCCGTCGCCGATCAGCGTGGTGTTGGGCTTCATGCGGATGACGCCGCGCGCGGCCTGGTCACCGGTGTTGGCGTAGGGGATGCCCTCGCTCATGTCCACCGTGCCCACCAGCTTGATGATCTTGGCGTTGTTGCCGCCGTTGTTGAGGGCGGCCAGCAGCTGCGCGCGGTTGTTCACCGTGTAGATGTAGCTGCTGATGGCGGCGGAACCGCCGGCGGTGCCGCCGGCCTGGCCGGCCCAGCCGTCTGCCGGCGCGGCCTGGCGGGCGGGATCGATGGCTGCGGCGTTCAGGGATGGCGGCGCCGAAACGGCGAGCAGCATCCCAAGGCAAAGCGCGGCCTTGAAACGGAAGTGTCTCATGTGTGCTCCTGTGGCAGGAATCTATAGTGGAACTGCTGTCTTTTAGGTGCGCGGTGCGGCGCTGCCGCTGCCCCTGCTGCTGCTGCTGCTGCTGCTGCGCCGACGCACCAGCGCAAGCGCACCCGCGCCGGCCAGCAGGATGGCCATGCTGCCCGGCTCCGGCACGGCCGCCGCCTGCGCCGCCTCGATGCTGGCGGTGATGGGCGTGAAGTCGCCGTTCCAGGACAGGGCGCCCAGGTCCAGGCCGAGCGCGGTGCCGCCGTCCAGGATGGAGAACAGCGGCAGGCCGCCGACGGCGCTGCCGTCCAGCAGCTTGAAGGCGGTGATGGGCGCGGCCAGCGTGCTGCCGAAGTCGAAGCGGAAGCTGTAGGCGCCCGGGTCCAGCGGCGCGCCGCTGTTGTTGTAGATGGACAGGGTGCCGTCGGCCGCGAAGTCGAAGGCGAAGGCGAAGTCTGCGCTGAGGAACTCAACGCTGGCGTTGAGCGGATCGAGCGCGGTGGTGTTGCCGCCGGCCGAGCCGCTGAAGGCGTCGTCCAGTCCCAGCATGGCGGCCGCCGTGCCGTTGTAGCTGGCGGTGATGACGGCGCCTTGCAGCGGCAGCGTGGTGGCGTGCGCGCAGGCGGCGCTGCCGATGATGGCGGCGGCGAATGCCGTGCGCGCCAGTGTCTCCCATGTTCTTTTTTTCATGTGTACTCCGGATTGTGGGACAGCAGGGAAGAAGCAGCGTCCCGGCACGCCGGGAGCTGTGGGGACACCTCGCGTGTCCGGTGCCGTTTCGACGAGGGCGGGGAATGGCGTGCCGAGGTCTCTGCGGGGAGAACTTGCATGTTGCACTTTTGCACAATTGATTCTACTTTGGCCTGACCAATATATCAAGGTGGACGGACCAAATTCCTTGCGGCAACTTTATCGGCCGGGCTTCCTGTGCTTGCGGTAGAAGGATTCCAGTTCCGCGCCGATCAGCTCCTGGCCCGAGGTGACCATGAAGTCCTGGAAGGCGGCGGCGATGCGCGGCAGCGGCTGGTCCACCAGGTGCATCACGTGCCAGTCGCCTTCCACCGGGCTTTCCTTCATCGGCAGGATATCGATCAGCCCGGCCTCGAACTCCAGCGCGCACGCGTGCACCGACACGAAGCCCACCCCCAGGCCGGCCGCCACCATGCTCTTGATGGCCTCGTTGCTCGATACTTCGGAGCCGAAGTGCAGCGTGTGGCCCGCTTCCTTGAACACGCGCTCCACCGTGGTGCGCGTGCCAGAGCCGCGCTCGCGCACCAGCAGGTTGGCGGCTACCACGTCGTCCAGCGTCACGCGCTTCTTGCGCATCAGCGCATGCTTGGGACTGGCCACGAAAGCCATCGGATGGTGCGCGAAGCGCGCCGCGTTGATGCGGAACTCGCGCGGCGGCGTGCCCATGATGGCCAGGTCGATCTCCTTGCGCGACAGCATGGCCACGATCTCGCTGCGGTTGCCCACGTGGAGCTTCATGCGCACGTTGGGACGCTCGGTGGTGAACTTCACCAGCATGGACGGCAGCAAGTGCTCGGCCGTCACCACCGCGCCGATGCGCAGCGTGCCGCTGCTCACGCCGTGCAGTTCGCCCAGTTCGTCGCCGGCCTGCTCCCACAGCTGCAGGATGCGTTCGGAAAATTGCAGCAGCACTTCGCCCGCCGCCGTGAGCTGGATGTTGCGGCCTACCTTGCGCGTGAGGGCCGTGCCGGCCAGTTCTTCCAGTGCGCGCAGCTGGGCGGAGATGGCGGGCTGCGTCACGTGCATTTCCTCCGCTGCGCGTGACACGCTTTCGTGCCGGCCGACAAGAACCAGTGCCTGGAGCTGGCGGAAACTCGCGTGATACATAAGCTATACCTTATCAATCAGTCGAAAGAAGTAATTTTTGTTTTCCTTTTGAGGGGACTATATTAACAGTCAGAAGGAGGGAAAATCCATGCAAACCATCGTTATCGTAGGCGGAGGCGCAGGCGGCCTCGAACTGGCAACCCGGCTTGGCGACACCATGGGCCGCAAGGGCCGTGCGCGGGTGATACTGGTTGACCGTTCGCCCACCCACTTCTGGAAACCCCTGCTGCATACGGTTGCCTCCGGCAAGCGCGATCCGCAGGTGTTCCAGATTGAATACTCGGCCCAGGCGGCCGAACATGGCTTCACCTTCATGCACGCGGAGCTGCGCTCGGTGGACCGGGCGGCGCGCATGCTGGAGCTGGCGCCATGCCTGTCGGACGACGTGGGCGAAGTGCGCGCCGCGCGCACGCTGGGCTACACCACGCTGGTGCTGGCGCTCGGCGCCGTGACCAACTTCTACGGCGTGCCCGGCGCGGCCGAACACGTCTGCACGCTGGATAATGTGCGCGAGGCGAAGGGCTTCTACCGCCGCTTCTTCGGCGCCTGCGTGCGGGCCAGCGAGGGCGCGGGACAGCAGGTGAACGTGGTGATCGTGGGCGGCGGCGCCACCGGCGTGGAGCTGGCGGCGGAGCTGGGCTACAGCGCCCGCGCGCTTGCCAAGTACAAGATCCACACGCTCGACCCGGCGCGCGACGTGCGCATCACCATACTGGAACGCGGCCCGCGCCTGCTGCCGCACCTGCCGCTGGAACAGTCGGCGCGCGCCGAGGCATACCTGAAGTCGCGCGGCATCGAGATCTGCACCGGCACCGGCGTCACGCAGGTGGGCGCGGACAGCGTGCATGTGGGGGAAGGGAAGGTGCGTCCGGCCAGCCTGACGCTGTGGGCGGCCGGCGTGGAAGGCCCCGCCATTACAGGCACGCTGGGCTTGTCGCTGAGCCGCATGCGGCAGATCATGGTGAAGGCCACCTTGCAGTCGGTGGACGATCCCAACGTGTTCGCCATTGGCGACTGCGCCAGCTTCGTCTGCCCGGTGAAGGGCGCCGCGCCGCCCCGCGCGCAGGTGGCGCACCAGCAGGCCGTGTTCCTGGCCGCCGCGCTGGGCCGCAAGGAAGGCAAGCCGCTGCCCGAGTTCAGCTACCGCGACTACGGTTCGCTGGTGTCGCTCGGCCCGGTGGCGGCGGTGGGCGTGCTGCTGGGCGGCTCGTTCGGCAGCAAGGTGCCGGTGAGCGGCGCCTTCGCCAACCTGCTGTACGGGCTGATGTACCAGAAGCACCTGATGGCGCTGCACGGCTTCGTCCGCGCCGCCGCCGTCACGCTGGCCGACTGGCTGCGCAAGCGTATCTCGCCATCGGTGAAACTGCATTGACGCAGGGACGACGGCTCATCCCCCGCGCCGCGCCAGCCTTGCTGCTGGCTGCGGCGCCAGGGCCGCCGCAGAGGTAAAAGGGCTGTCGCAATTGATCGGTCGCAAAACCGCTTCAGATACCCTTCTCAGACAGGAGGCCCGCATCGATAATGGTTGCTCATCCGTCGCACGCTAGCATCCCGCGCGGAAAAAGCGGAGCATACTATGGTGACGAACCGGCACTGACGAGTGTGTTTTGGGAGAACAGTTACCCAGGAGGCGCATGCGTTCCGGCATTGCGATGCTGTAGGAATTGAGCGCCACTCCGTGCGTGCGGCAATAGTGGCCGATCTGGCTGCGCGCGAGGGGGAATTGCTTGGCGGTCCCAATCGCTGTCGTGTCTGTATCGACGGACAATGGTTCGAGTTCCTGGCCTACAAATTTATGGATGGAGCGACCAATGTTGGACGAATCACCCCAATCAGGTAGGCCGCTGCGGCCGAACGAGCTTGCCTTGCTCGCGGTGCTGCTAGGCCAGGCAAACGAGACCGGGGAACGGTTGCGGGCCGGTCTGGTTGAGGATATGGCCGACGGCGGTATGGGCGGCGTGCGGTTTTTGTCAAGGCCCGGAGTGCAGCGCCTGTTCGGGCGGCGCGCGGCTGAAGCGAAATATGTAGATGCGGACGGCGTGTCCGTCGTTATTTCGCTGAATCTGGATGAGCAGGGAGAGTTATTCGAACTCGCTTTTTGGAAGTCGGACTTCTCGCCGTTACGGTCCTATCCGGATCCCGCCCAGCTGGTGTCGCTGGACGCCGTGTGAGCGATAACATTTTGCCTGCGTGAGCGGGCGAAAATCGCTATCATGGCGGGATGACTACCGCTGCCGCTCCCCGTCCCCACATTTTCACCCTCGCCTGGCCTCTGCTGATAGAACTGTTCCTTGCCGTGCTGGCCGGCGTGGTGGGCACGGCGATGGCGGCGCGCTTGTCCGATACCTACGGCGCCGCTTTCGCTATCGCCAACAATATCTCGGTCACCTTGTTCCTGCTGTTCCGCATTGTCGGTTCCGGCATCGGTGTGGTCATCACGCAGAACCTGGGCGGTGGCCGGCGCGACATGGCGGACAAGGTGGCGCTGGCGATGCTGGGTGCGAGCACCTGGCTGGGCGCCTTTACCGCGCTGCTGGCCTTTGCGGGCGCGGGCTGGCTGCTGGGACTGATGCGCGCGCCGGCCGAGGTGCTGCCGCTGGCCACGCCTTTCCTGCAGGCGCTGGCCGCCGCCATGCTGTTCGACGCGTGGAATGCGGCCATGGCCAGCGTGATGCGCGCCCACCTGCGCACGCGCGACACGCTGGTGGTGCTGGTGGCCATGCATTTCAGCCACCTGGTGCTGGCCGTGCCGCTGATGTACGGATGGGGACCGGTCCCCGCCATGGGCTTGCCCGGCTTCGCCTTCGCGCTGCTGCTCAGCCGCGTGCTCGGCCTGGTGCTGCACCTGATGCTGTGGCGCCGCCATCTGAACATCCACCCCGTAGCCAGCGACTGGTGGAAGCTGCGCCGCGCCGAACTGGCCGCTGTGCTGCACATCGGCGTGCCGGCTGCGGCGGAGAACATCGCATGGCGGCTGGCGTTCATGGCCAGCATGGCGGTGGCCGGCACGCTGGGCGCCCAGGCGCTGGCGACGCTGGCCTATGTGCACCAGGTGGGCAGCGTGGTGGTGATGTTCAGCCTTGCGACCGCGTTCGCGGTCGAGATCATGGTGGGCCACATGATAGGCGCGGGCGAGCTGCGCGAGGCGCACGGCCTGGTGCGCGGCGCGCTCGGGCGCGGCCTGGTCATCAGTGGCGTCATCTCGGGCAGCGTGGCGCTGGCCGGACCGTGGCTGCTGGGCTGCTTCACGCAAGACCCGGTCATCATCAGGAACGGTTCCGTGCTGCTGTGGATCGCAGTGCTGCTGGAACTGGGCCGCACCTTCAATTTGGTGGTGATCAATGCCTTGAGGGCGGCGGGGGATGCGCGCTACCCGGTGGCGGCGGGCGCCGCGTCGATGGCCATCGTGCTGGCCGGCGGCAGCTGGCTGCTGGGCATTTACTTCGGGCTGGGACTGGTCGGCCTGTGGATCGCCTACGCCACCGACGAATGGATACGCGGCCTGACGATGTGGCGCCGCTGGTCCGTGCATGCCTGGGTGCCGCACGCGCGCGCCGCGCGCCGCCGCCTGCGGGCCAGAGATGCGGCGCATTGAGCGGCAGTGGAGCGGCAGCTGAGCTGCAGCTAAGCGGCAGCTGGGTCGGGCCTCAGGCGTCCGGATACAGCCCGTGCGTGCGGGCGAACAGCCGCGTGAGGCCGAGCAGGGCGTCGATATTGGGCGTGGCCACGCCGACGCGCTGGCCGATCTCGCGCACCGCCGACACCAGCGCGTCGATCTCCATCGGCCGGCCCGCTTCCGCGTCCTGCAGCATGGACGTCTTGAACGCGCCCAGCTTGCGCGTGACCTTGTGCCGGTCCTCGGGCGTTTCATCGATGGCGCAGCCGATGCAGCGGCCTATCGCCGCCGCCTCGTGCATGGCCGAGATGCAGAACGCCGCCACCAGCGGATCGTCCAGCACGCGGTCGGCGGTGGCGCCGGTCATGGCGGACACCGGGTTGGTGGTCATATTTCCCCACAGCTTGTACCAGATGTCGTAGCGGATGCGCTCGGACAGCGTGGCGTTGAAGCCCGCCTGTGCCAGCAGCGCCACCACGCGCCGCGCGCGGTCCGACACACCGCCCTCCGGCTCGCCGATGATCAGGCCTTGCCCCATCTTGTGCACCACCAGCCCCGGTTCGGCAGTGGAGGTGCTGGCATGTACCACGCAGCCCAGCACATGCCGCTGCGGGATGGCGGCGGCGATGCGGCCGCCCGGGTCCACGCTCTCCAGTGGCCTGGCGTCGAACCACCACGGCACACCGTTCATGGCGGGCAGCACCACCGTGTCCGGCCCGAGCAGGGGAGCGATGGACGGCGCCACCGCGCCCAGCGACTGGCTCTTGACGGCGATGATGACCAGGTCCTGCGCGCCCAGCGCGGCGATGTCCGCCGGGCTGGCAGCATCCGCGGTGGCAGCCGGCGCTTGCAGCAGGCCGTCCGCAGTCTGCATGCGCCAGCCATGTTCGCGCAGCGCGGCCAGCGTGGCGTCGCGCGCCAGCGCAGTCACGCGCAGGTCCGCTTCGGCCAACCGCGCCAGCCGCACACCCAGAAATCCGCCGATGGCGCCCGCGCCGACTATGCACACCTTCATTCCCGTCTCCTCAAAATAATCAAAATGCTGCACTGCAACGTGATCGCCGATACAATAGAATAAAGCTGACTAGTAAAGGAGAACGACCATGCAGAACCGTCCCTTCATCGCGCCCGAGCGCTTCAACGACCCGGCGGCCGCGCTGGCCCGGGTCCAGGAGCTGTATGACGGCAGCATACGGCATCTGCGTGAATCGCTACAACGCTTCGTGGACGGCGAAACGCCCGAGAAGCATGTACGCGCCTGCTACCCCTACGTGCGGGTACACACCGATACCGTGGCGCGCGCCGATTCGCGCCTGTCCTACGGCTTCGTGGCCGGTCCCGGCACCTACGAAACCACGCTCACCCGTCCCGACCTGTTCGCGCGCTACTACCACGAGCAATTCCGCCTGCTGCTGAAAAACCACGGCAGCAAGCAGCAGGTGCAGATCGAAGTGGGCATGAGCGCCCAGCCCATCCCCATCCATTTCTCCTTCGCCGAGAACGACCACATTGAAGGCAGCATGAGCGCCGAGCGCCGCCTGCTGATGCGCGACGTGTTCGACCTGCCCAACCTGGCCGCCATGGACGACGGCATCGCCAACGGCACGTTCGAGGCGCCGTTCGGCGAAGCGCAGCCGCTGTCGCTGTTCACGGCGCCGCGCGTGGACTACTCGCTGCAGCGCCTGCGCCACTACACCGGCACCTTGCCCGCCTACTTCCAGAAGTTCGTGCTGTTCACGAACTACCAGTTCTACATCGACGAGTTCATCAAGCTGGGCCACGAAATCATGGGCCGCGCCGCGCAAGGGGATGACGACTACGTGGCTTTCGTGGAGCCGGGCAACCTGGTGCTGCGCCGCGCCGGCGCGCCGTCCGAGCCGGGCGACGAACTGGGCTCACCCTTGCCGCGCCTGCCGCAGATGCCGGGCTACCACCTGGTGCGCAAGGACGGCAGCGGCATCAGCATGGTCAACATCGGCGTGGGGCCGGCCAACGCCAAGACCATCACTGACCACATTGCCGTGCTGCGTCCGCACGCCTGGCTGATGCTGGGCCACTGCGCGGGCCTGCGCAACACGCAGGAGCTGGGCGACTACGTGCTGGCCCACGGCTACGTGCGCGAAGACCATGTGCTGGACGAGGACTTGCCGCTGTGGGTGCCGATTCCGCCGCTGGCCGAGGTGCAGGTGGCCATTGAAGCGGCCGTGGCCGAAGTGACCAAGCTGACCGGGCATGACCTGAAGCGCGTGATGCGCACCGGGACCGTGGCCAGCACCGACAACCGCAACTGGGAGCTGCTGCCGCAGCGCACGCCGGAGCGGCGTTTCAGCCAGAGCAGGGCGGTGGCGCTGGATATGGAAAGCGCGACCATTGCGGCCAACGGCTTCCGCTTCCGCGTGCCGTACGGGACGCTGCTGTGCGTGAGCGACAAGCCGATGCATGGCGAGATCAAGCTGCCGGGCATGGCCAACGCGTTCTACCGCGAGCGCGTGGACCAGCACCTGCGCATCGGCATCCGCGCGGTGGAGCTGCTGCGCGAGCTGGGCGTGGACAAGCTGCACAGCCGTAAGCTGCGCAGCTTTGCGGAGGTGGCGTTCCAGTGATGGCGGCTTACGGCCTGCGGCCTAAGCCGCCCTACGGTTAGGTCTTGGGCGGGAACCACGAGTCCCAGGTCTCCTTGATGGTGGCCTTGATGATGGCGATGGAATCCGGGTCGCCCTTGAGCAGCGCCGAGAAGTAGGCGCGGGCCTGCTTGAGCGAGACGTCCGGCGGTAGCGGCGGCACGTTCGGGTCGGTGACCATTTCGAGCACGCAGGGACGGTCGCAGCGCAAGGCCTCGTCCCATGCGGGGCCGATGTCTTCCGGGCGCGAGACGCGGATGCCTTTGAGGCCGAGCAGCTCGCCGTAGGCGGCGTACGGAAAGTCCGGTAGCCCTTGCGAAGGTGCGTAGCGCGGGTCGCCGCCGGTGCCGCGCTGTTCCCAGCTCACCAGATTGAGGTCGCCGTTGTTCAGCACCATGACCACCATGCGCGGGTCGGCCCACTGCCGCCACAGGCGCGCGATGGTGATCAGGCCGTTGATGCCGTTCATCTGCATGGCGCCGTCGCCGGCCAGCGCGATCACTGGCCGCTCGGGCCAGGCGAATTTGGCGGCAATGGCGTAGGGCACGGCCGGCCCCATCGTGGCCAGGCCGCCGGACAGGCTGGCCATCATGCCGCGCCGCAGCCGCACGTCGCGCGCGTACCAGTTGGCCGACGAGCCGGAGTCGATGGTGAGAATGGCGCCATCCGGCAAGCGCGGCGACAGTTCCCAGAACACGCGCTGCGGATTGACCGGGTCGGCGTCGTTCATGGCGCGCGCTTCCAGCACGCGCCACCAGCGCTGCACGTTTTCCTGGATCTGCTGCTGCCAGCTGCGGTCCGTCTTCCGTTGCAGCAGCGGGATCAGCGCGGCCAGCGTCGCCTTGGCGTCGCCCACCAGGTTCAGCTCCATCGGGTAGCGCAGGCTGGTGCGGCGGGCGTCGATGTCGATCTGCACGCCGCGCGCCTGGCCCTCCTTCGGCAGGTACTCGGCGTAGGGGAAGGACGAGCCCACCATCAGCAGGGTGTCGCAGCCGTTCATCATGTCGTGACTGGGCTTGGTGCCCAGCAGGCCGATGGAGCCGGTCACGTAGGGCAGGTCGTCGGGCACGGCGGCCTTGCCCAGCAGGGCTTTGGCGATGCCGGCGCCCAGCAGGTCGGCCACGGCCATCAGTTCATCGGTGGCGTGCAGCGCGCCGGCGCCGGCCAGGATGGCGACCTTGCCGCCGGCGTTGAGGATGCCGGCTGCGTGCTGCAGCGCTTCGATGTTGGGCTGCATACTGGAACTGAGCGCGCCGATGCCGGTGTGCAGCGCGCCGTGTTCGCGCGGCGGCTTGGGCACCGCGTCCAGGTCCTGCACGTCGTTGGGGAAGATGATGCAGGTGACGGTGCGCTGCTCCTTGGCGATGCGCATGGCGCGGTCGATCAGGTGGCGTACCTGCGCCGGATCGTTCGCCACGTGTACGTATTCGTGCGCCACGTCCTTGAACAACGACAGCAGGTCCACTTCCTGCTGGTAGTCGCCGCCCATGGCCATGCGCGCCTGCTGGCCGATGAGGGCCACCACGGGCTGGTGGTCCATCTTGGCGTCGTACAGGCCGTTGAGCAGGTGGATGGCGCCGGGACCCGAGGTGGCCAGGCAGACGCCGGTTTCGCCGGTGAACTTGGCGTGCGCGGTGGCCATGAAGGCGGCCATTTCTTCATGGCGGGGCTGGATGAACTCGATCTGGTCCTGCCGTCCGAAGGCGCCGACGATGCCGTTGATGCCGTCGCCCGGATAGCCGTACACGCGCCGCACGCCCCACTGGCCGAGGCGCTGCAAGAGGAAATCGCCCACTGTCGCTGACATGGCTGGCCTTCCGCATGGTTTGCAATGTGGCCATGGTAGTGAGACGGGCGGTGCGGCGGCGCACGCTACTTTTCGCAAACTTGGGCGGGGGCTTTCAAGCTGCGCACGATGGCGTCGCGCAGGGCGAACAGGTGGCGGTTGCCGTCGAATTCCGCCTTGGGGGAATTGCCGGTATGGACGATCACCACCCGCGCCAGCGGATCGATGAAAATGTTCTGGCCGTTGACACCCCAGAAGAAGGCGCGGCCGCCGGCTGCCTGCGGTATCCAGATGTGCAGGCCGTAATAGGGCGGCCTGCCGGGCTGCGCCTTGTCGGTGCGCAGCGTGGTCATGCTGGCGATCCAGTCGGCGGGGACGACCTGCTTGCCGCCGATGCGGCCCTGGTTCATCACCAGGTAGCCGAGCCGGCCATAGTCGCGCAGCGTGGCGGCGAACTGGCCTTGCACGCCTTCTTCGCCGTGCTGGTTCTTGATCCAGTGCGCGCTGCTTTCCGCGCCCATCGGTATCCACAGCTTTTGCTCGAGATAGCTGGTCAGGTCGGTGCCGACGCGCTGGCGCAGCATGGCCCCGAGCAGCGCGGTCTGGGCGCCGTTGTACTGGAATTGCGTGCCCGGCGCCGATGAACGGTCGCGTTTCTGGCGCAGATATTCGCGCACGTTCTGGCGCGGCGAAACCATGGGATTGGTGGCGCGGTTGTCGGAGTCGGCACCCGGTTCGAAGGAGTTGACCAGGGCGGCGCCTGAGGACATCCGGAGCAGGTCTTCAACGGTGGCGGCGGCGAAGGCGCTGTCCTTGAAGTCCGGCAGGACGGCGTCCACGCGCTCTGTGAGGGCAAGCTTGCCTTCGGAGACGGCGATGCCGATCAGCAGCGACAGCACCGTCTTGGACATGGAGGCCGAGAGCAGTTTGTCGGAAGCGGAGCTGCCATGCAGATAGCGCTCGAACACGATGTTCTGGTCCTTCAGGACCAGGAAACCGGTCGTGCAGTATTTTGTCAGGTAGTCTTCCAGCGTCGCGGCGCTGTCGCCCGGCGGCCGGTAGGCGACGGTTTGCAGTGGCGTGCCGGGTGCAAGCGTCAGAGGCGCTGCCGACGCGCTGGCCGTGTTGTTGGGATACAGGCGCTGAGGGTTGCGGAAGATGTCCAGGCAGCCCGATTGGGCGCAGGCCGGAGCCTGCCAGGCCAGGAGCATTACGATTGCGAAAGCGGTACGTGCTTTGAACATCATCTGTCGGTCTCCCGGATGGCGAGCAGGTAGAAGGCGAGCGAGGCGATGGCCACGGCGAGCAGCACCAGCAGCAGGCTGGCGGGGGCGCTGTGCTGTACCAGCCCGGCCACGGCGAGCGGGCCGGCGGCGCGCGAGATGAGGGCGGGGCCGGCCAGCGCGCCGGAGATAGCGCCGTAGTGGCGGCGGCCGAACATGGTTTGCGGGATGGTGCCGCGCACGATGGTGAGGATGCCGTTGCTCATGCCATACATCATGCAGAACAGGGCGGCGGCCCAGGCGTGGGCGCCGAACAGCAGCAGCGCGAGCAGGGCAGCGGGCAGGGCGCC
Organism: Pseudoduganella sp. UC29_71; assembly: GCF_042693265.1. NCBI lineage: Bacteria > Pseudomonadati > Pseudomonadota > Betaproteobacteria > Burkholderiales > Oxalobacteraceae > Pseudoduganella > Pseudoduganella sp. UC29_71. The sequence continues at coordinate 1,749,019 of NZ_CP170549.1, forward strand.
GAAGGTGATCTTGCCCACGGTGCGGGGCAGGGCGTTGCGGCCGATGGTCATTTCGCCGATGCGGCCGGCCACTTGCATGGGACCGACCAGGGCGGCCATCCAGACGGCCAGCGCGGCGCCGTGGCCGTATTGCTGCAGCAGCGGGATCAGGTGCACGGACAGCGCGGAGAAGATGAAGCTGTTGGCGGAGAAGGCGAAGGCGAGCTTCCAGAAGGCCGGATGGCGGACCGCTTCCTGCAGCGTATGGTCGCGCGGGCCGGCATGGTTGGCTGGCCCGGCGGCAGGGGCGTGGGCAGAGGCGGCGTCGGGCACCGGGGCGCTGTGGAGCGGCGGCAGGTGCTTGCTTGCCGGGAGCAGCAGGTGCAGCGGGAGGCTGAGGAGGAGCTGGGCCGCCGCGTAGATCAGGCAGGTGTCGCGCCAGCCGGCGTGCGCGTCGAGGTATTGCGTCAGCGGCCAGGAGACGGTGCTGGCGAAGCCGCCGAACAGGGTGAGCGTGGAGATGGCTTTGCGGCTGTCCATGCCGAACTGGCGGTTGATGGTGGCGAAGGCGGCTTCGTACATGGTCATGGCCATGGCGAGGCCAAGTATGGTCCAGGCGGCGTAGTAGGCCGGCAGGCTGTGTACCTGGCTGAGGACCGCAAAGCCGATGGCGCCGAGCAGCGAGCCGGCGCCCATCACGCCGCGTCCGCCGTGCCGGTCCAGCAGCGCGCCGATGGGCGTGGCGGCCAGGCCGGACACCAGCAGGCTCCAGGAAAACGCGCCCACCACGGCTTCGTTGCGCCAGCCCATCTCGCGCTGGATCTCGGGGGCGAGGATGGCGATGGCATAGTACAGCGCGCCCCACGACATGATTTGCGTGCAGGCCAGGATGGCGAGGGTTTTCCAGCGTTGCGGCATGTAGGGTGGAATGGCTGAGCGGATGGCTAGTATACAGCTTGCTGCCGCTGCCGCTGCCGATGCCGCTGCTGCTGCTGCTGCTGCTGCCGCTGCGGCCTTCGCTGAGGCAAGCGCCTCAGAGGTCGATGATGCCGCGCCGGATGGCGATGGTGACGGCGTGCGTACGGTCGTTGGCGCCCAGCTTGGCCAGCAGGCCGCTCATGTGCGCTTTCACGGTTTCTTCGGCGATGCCCAGTTCCGCCGCTACGCGCCGGTTGGAGTTGCCCAGCGCGACCAGGCGCAGCACGTCGGTTTCGCGTGCGGTGAGGGCGTCGGCGGCGAAATAGGCGGCCATCTCGGCGGCGATTTCGGGCGGGATGTGCTGCTGGCCCGCGTGCACTTTGCGGATGGTGTCCAGCAGTTCATTGCGCAGCATGCTTTTCAGTAGATAGCCTGCCGCGCCGGCCTTCAATGCGCGCAGCACTTGCACGTCGCCCTTGTAGGTGGTGAGCACGATGATGCGCGCCAGCGGATCTTGCGCGCGGATGGCCGTGATGGCGTCGATGCCGTTCATCACCGGCATTTGCAGGTCCATCAGCGTGACGTCCGGCCGGTGTTCGCGGTACTTCTCCACTGCCTGCGCGCCGTCGCCCGCTTCGGCCACGAGCGCCACGTCCGGGCAATGTTCGAGCACGGCAGCCAGGCCCTCGCGCAGCATGGGATGGTCGTCGGCGACTAAAACTCGGATGGGTTGCGGAGCGTTCACGGTCAGGAAGTTTGGTAAAGGCAATATTTTACATGGGACAACCGTATTTTACGTCCTGTATACCCCAATCGGGGGTAGGGCATTGTGCGCCGCCGCGTTACGCTGGGCCGTATGGATACATTGCTGGAACATGGTACAGAGGTCATCGCTTTCGGTCGCTTTACGCTGCTGCCGGCGAGGGGTGAACTGTACGCGGGAGAGGGCGGCGGTAGCGCTGTTGCCCTTGGGCCGCGCGCGACGGCGGTGCTGATGGCGCTGATTGCGGCGCGCGGGACGGTAGTCAGCCAGAACCAATTGCTGGAGCTGGCCTGGCCCGGGCAGGACATTCACGCGAGCAATTTGAGGGTGCAGATTGCTGCGCTGCGCAAGGCGCTGGGCGAGGACAGGAATCTGATCGGGACCGTGGCGGGGCGGGGTTATGTGTTTGCGGGGCGGCTGAATGCGGCGACGCCCGGTGCGGCCGGCGTGTCCGGTGTGCATGGTGTGCATGGTGTGCATGGTGTGCGCGGTGCGTTAGGTGCGTCCGGTGCGTCCGGTGCGGCCGCTGCGGCCGCCGCGTCGTGGAGCGTGGAAATGCGGCTTCGCGCGCGGCCCTTGCCGCTGCCGATGGCGGAGCTGATAGGCCGCGAGGCGCAGCTGCACGATGCGCTGGGGCGCCTGGACGGCTGCCGCTTGCTGACTTTGGCCGGCACCGGCGGTATCGGCAAGACGCTGCTGGCGCTGGGCATGGCGCATCGGGTTGCGGCTGCGTCGGCCGTGCCTGAGCGTTGCGTGGCGTGGGCTGAATTGGCGGAGGCTGGCGATGCGGCGGGCGTCGCCGGTGTCGTGGCGGGCGCTCTGGGACTGGCGCTCAACGGCCACTCTGGGATTGCTGCTCCGGGCGCGAGTTCTGGCCCGGCGGCTGGGGCATCATCCAGCGCCGCACCCAGCGCGGCACCTGGCGAGGTGCCCGGGGAGGCGCCTGGCCCGACACCCGGGGCGACCCTCGGGGCGGTACCCAGTGCGTCGCCTGGTGAGGCATATACTGCGCTGGCGGACACCCAGGCGCTTGCCGCGCTGGCCGCCGGCATAGGCCAGCAGCCGGTGCTGCTGGTGCTGGACAATTGCGAGCATGTGCCGGATGCGGTGGCACGGCTGGCGGAGGAGCTGTTGCAGCGCTGCCCGCAACTGCGGCTGCTGGTGACCAGCCGCCAGCCCTTGTTAGCTGCAGGCGAGACGGTCTGGCGCGTGCCGCCGCTGGCAGTGCCGGACGTGGACGTGGTGGATGCGGCGCACCTGCTGCAGTACAGCGCGGTGCAGCTGTTCGTGGCGCGCGTGCGCGCGGCGGACGGCGGCTTTCTGCCGGCGCAGCGCGTGGCGGTGCAGATCGCGGTGATCTGCCGCAGGCTGGAGGGGCTGCCACTGGCGATCGAGCTGGCTGCGGCCTGCGTGCCTGCGCTGGGCGTGGAGCAGACTGCGGCGGGGCTGGAGGACATGCTGCGGCTGCTGCGCCGTGGCCGCCGTAATGCGCCGCTACGGCACCAGTCGATGCGCGCGGCGCTGGACTGGAGTTATGCGCTGCTGGCCGAGCCTATGCGCTGCGCCTTGCAGCAGCTGGCGGCGTTGCCGGATGGATTTGGGATCGAGGCGGCAGCTGCCGCGCTGGCACCGCACGGGTTCTCGCTGTATGAGGCGATCGATGCGCTGGCAGGGCTGGTGAGCCATTCGTTGGCGATGGTGGACCACAGCGGCCCGCGCGCACGCTACCGGCTGCCGAGCACCACCCGTGCCTATGCGCTGGAGCTGCGCGGCGGGGGCGGTTGACTGCGGTTCGGCGGGTTACGGCGGCATGCGCCGCCTAACCCGCCGCGCGCCGCCGGTGGCGCTAATCCGTGCCGCTAATACTTGTTCCAGTTATTGCGCCGGTGTTCCGCTGCTTCTTTCAGCAAATGCCCGGCGCGCTGCGCGTCGTCGTTTTGCACGGCCATGGCAAGGTCTTGAAGCGCGGGCGGGTATTCGTGTTCAGCCGCGTCTTCCAGCAGCTTCAGGCCTTTGGCCTCGTCGCGCTGCACTCCTATCCCATATCGGTAGGCGTTGGACAGCAAGAACATCGCGTGCGCGTTCCCCAGCTCGCTGGCGACGGCCAGCCAGCGTACGGACGCCGCCGCGTCCTTGCGCATGCCTTCGCCGTTGGCCGCCATCTGCCCCAGGATCAGCGCCGCCTTGGCGTGGCGCGCCTCGGCGGCTTGGCGGTACACGGCCATGCCTGCTCCGGCAAGCCCGCCTGTACCGGACTGCCTCCGCGCAGCAGCTCGCCCAGCTGGAACGCCGCTTCCGCGTCGCCTGCGCGCGCCGCGTGCTCCAGCAGCTGGCGTGCCGCGCCCTGGCGCTCCGGCTGCTTGCGGTACAGCGTGCCCAGCTCACGCTCGGCCACCGGCAACCCTTGCCGCGCCCAGCGTTGTAGCTGCTGGCGCGCTTCGGGATTGCCGGTCTGCGCAGCCGCCATGGCGGCCGCTTCTATCTGTGCAGCCGACGGCGCGGCCGCCGGAGCGCTGGCGCGGTGCGAGCTCCAGGCCAGCACCGCGCCCGCCAGCACCACCGATGCCCCCGCAAGCAGATGTGTGCTTTTCATGGCGGGCATCACTTGCTCAGGTCTATCGTGTACTTGGCGAAGCCGCTGGCATCGAGCCCGCCTTCGGCCGTCACGTTGGCCAGGCCGCTGGCCTTGGCCTGCGCCAGGTGGCCCGGCGCCGAACGCAGGATCACCGGACCGGCCGTCGCCACTTTCACGAAGCTCCAGCTGCGCGCGCTGCCGTTGGCCGCCAGCGTGACCTTGCCGCTGCTCTTGCCCAGCGCCTGCAGGTAGTTGCTCACCACGGTCTGGTTGGCGTCCGGCGACTTGATGATGGTCTTGCTGCCGTCGATGCCGGGCACCGCGCCGCCGCCGCCCGCGCGGTAGTCGTTGGTGGCCACGATGAAGTCGTCCGCGTCCGCCACCGGCTTGCCCTTGTAGCTCAGGCCCACGATGCGGCTGCCGGCCGGCTTGGTCACGTCGATCTGGTATGTCAGCTCGTTGTTCTCGGCGTAGAACACGTCGTAGTTGTAGATGGTGCCGTAGCTCGGCACCAGGTCCTGTTCGGCCGTTTTAGCCGGGTCGATCTGGCCGAACTGGCGCGCCGCCGTTTCCAGCCACGCCTTCAGGTCCGAACCCTTGATCTTCACCGCCTGCAGGTTGTTATTGCTGTACAGGTAAAGGTCGCCCGGATTGCGCACTTGCAGGCCCACCGGCGCGGCCGCGCTGGCGCCCGGCGCCACGTCGGTGAAGTCGGATGGGCCGTTGCGGCCGGCCTTGAACGGCGCGCTGCACGAGATCACGGGAATCGACTTGTAGCCGGCCAGCGTGGCGTCGGTGCTGGTGGCGATGAAGTTTTTCACGTAGTCGATCTGTGCCTGGTTCACCAGCTGGATGGCGCTCACGTCGCCGGCCAGCGCGAAGTAGGCCGACATCTGGAAGTCCGTGCTCACGCCCAGCGGCTGCTTGGCGTAGGCGATGGTGGCGGCGTGCTCCGTGATCACTTGCGCGGCGATGGCCGGATCGGCCTTCACGTTGGTGGTGCCGTCGGTGTACTTGAAGCCGCGCGATTCCACTGTGGTCTTGCCCGGCGCAACCACCCACTTGTTGCCCTGGTAGACCAGCTGCAGCTTGATGATGCCCAGGCGGCGCCCCCAGCTCTGCGCCATCACGGTGGGCACGCCGTTCACGAAGCCGTTCACGCCGTCCACGTTGGCGCTGGCGGGCAGGGCGGTGAAGGACGGGTCCAGCGCGGCGGCGCCGGTCTCTTTACCCTTGGGGAAGATCAAGTGCGAGTGGCCTATCATCAGCGCATCGATGTCCATGCCCGGCGTGGTCAGGTGGTAGCTGGCGTTTTCCATCTTCGGGCTGTAGGCGCTGGCATCGAGGCCGCCGTGCGACAGCGCCACCACCAGGTTGGCGCCCTTGGCGCGCAGTTCGGGCACGTATTTGCGCGCCGCTTCCACCGCACCGGTCACGGCCACCTTGCCGGCCAGGTTCTTCTGGTCCCATTCCAGGATCTGCGGCGGCACAAAGCTCATTACGCCGATATTCAGCTTCACGCTGACCGGCTTGCCGTCCGGGCCGGTACCGGCGAATTCGCGCGCCAACAGGGTGTAGGGCGAGAAGATGGGCTTGCCGCTGGCCACGCCGGTCACGTTGGTCAGCACCAGCGGGAAGGTGGGCGCGCCGCAGTTGCCTGCGGGCTTGCTCACGCCAGCAATGCCGAATTCGGTATTGGTCACCTGGCTCAGGTAGGGCAGGCCGTAGTTGAATTCGTGGTTGCCCATGCCGCCCGCGTCGAACTTCATGCTGTTCATGGCCTTGTGGATGGCCAGCGTGGCGCTGCACGGCACCGGCGAGGTGACGGCCTGCAGGTCGCCCAGCAGCGTGCCCTGGATGGTGTCGCCGTTGTCGAGCAGGATATTGTTCGGGAACTCGGCGCGCGCGGCCTGCACCAGGGTGGAGGTGCGCTCCACACCCAGCGTGGTGTCTTCCGCCAGTGAGTAATAGTTATAGCTCATGACATTGGCGTGCAGGTCGGTGGTTTCCAGCAGCGCCAGCGTCACCGTGGTGCCTTCGGCGTAGGGCGCGGGCGTTGGCGCCGGCGGCACGTCGCCGTTGCTGGAACAGCCGGCCAGGCTGGCTGCGGCTAGGGAGGCGATGACTGCTGCCAGTGTCTTATTCTTGGTCATTGCGGTGCTTCCGTCGGTTGATAACGGCAAGACTCTACCTTGCTTGAATGACAAGCGCATGACACTCCTTCTACAGTGCGCGGGTATGGTAATGTCACGCTTTCGCGCACGGCACGGGATATCGAAAACGGTATCGGAAACGGTTAAAAATTGATTGGATTGTATTCGGTCTACCTAATAAGATTGATTCCGAACTGGCAGGGATGTGCTTCCTGCACATATAACTAAAACAGACGGAGACCTTATGGAACGGACCACCGGCCAAATTGCGGCCAAATCTTCTACTTTTATCTTGAAAGCTTCCGTCGGCACGCTGCTTGCAGCCGGCTTGCTGAGTAGCGCCTCCGTCTGGGCGCAGGAAGCGCCCGCCGCCGACGCGGGTCCGGTCGTGACCGTGACCGGCGTGCGCAAGGCGGCGCAAAGCGCGCAGACCATCAAGCGCAACGCCGACGAGGTGATTGACTCCATCGTTGCCGAAGAAGCGGGCAAGTTCCCGGACAAGAACGTGGCTGAAGTACTGGGCCGCGTTTCCGGCGTGCAGATCCGCCGCGAGTCCGGCGAAGCCAGCTCCATCATCGTGCGCGGCTTGCCCGGCCTCGTGACCCTGCTGAACGGCCGCGAAATCTACACCTCCAACGGCCGCAGCCTGTTCCTGGCCGACATCCCGACCACCATGCTGCAGCGCGTGGACGTCTACAAGACCCAGAGCGCGGACATGGTCGAAGGCGGCACTGCCGGCGTGATCGACGTGCGCACCTCGCGTCCGTTCGACTTCAAGGGCTTTACCGCCAACCTGGCCGGCCGCGTGGAAAACCGCGACAAGGCCAAGACCAACGATCCGCAAGCGTCGGGCATGATCTCGAACCGCTGGAAGACCGATTTCGGCGATGTGGGCGCGCTGCTCGGCCTGTCCTACCAGAAGGGCAACTATCACGACGAAATCACCTGGAGCGCGCCGCCGGAGCACCTGGTGCCGGGTGACCCTGCCGCCACCGGTCCGATCGACCTGGGCCACGTGAACGCGCTGGGCAAGCGTGTGCGCCTGTCCGCCAACTGGGCCTTGCAATGGCGTCCGTCGAACACGGTGGAACTGTACGCCGAAGGCTGGTCCACCCGCATCGACCACGACATGGAGCGCCAGTTCTTCCTCGGCGGCGTGGGCTGGAACGCGAATTCCACCTACACCTTCTTCCCCGGAACCAAGCAGGTCGCCACGGTCACCTCCACCAATCCGAACGGCCTGTTCGCGCTCAGCTCCAACCAGGCGCCGCAGGATGACTCGGAAAGCCACCAGGGCGCCATCGGCGCGCGCTGGGACGTGACCCCGGACCTGCGCCTGACCACCGAATTCTCCCGCGTGAACAGCCGCTGGAAGCAGGAATTCCCTATCCTGGAAATGACGGCGAGCCCGACCAAGATGGTGGGCAGCACCTACGTGAACGGCGGCGCCTACTTCGACTATCCGGGCTACGACATGACCAACCCGGCCAACTACCGCCTGGGCGCCTTCATCGACAACTGGCAAGCCTCGGGCGGCCAGTCGAACGACTGGCGCGCCGACGCCATCTACAACAACGGCGACGAGCACTTCTTCCGCGAATTCAGCGGCGGCGTGCGCCTGGCGCAGCGCAAGGCGTCGTATATGCACGAGAGTAACAACTTCCTGCCCGGGCTGGCCAATCCGCCGTCCGTCTCCTCGCTGCCCGGCCTGCTGTGCCCGTCCATGCAGCTGGCCAACGACTACGGCATGAACCAGTGGCTGGTGGCGTGCGCCGGCTACCAGCACGCCAACATCGACGCCATCCGCAAGCTGTATGGCCGCGACGGCAAGACCGCGCCCGATCCGTACTCGCTGTACCGCAACGGTGAAGACACCACCGCGTTCTACGGCAAGACCCGCTTCGGCTTCGACGCCTTCGGCGTGCAGTTCGACGGCACGGCCGGCGTGCGCGTGGTGCGCACCGAACTGGACGTGAACGGCTTCAGCAACATCAACGGCAATCCGGTGGCGGTGAACCGCGACACGTCCTCGACCGACGTGCTGCCCAACCTGACCCTGAAAGCCACGCTGCGCCGCGACCTGATCGCCCGCCTGAACGCCGGCAAGGCCGTGCAGCGCCCGAACTTCGGCGACTTCAACCCCGGCGTATCGCTGGGCGCCACGCCGAATTCGGCCGGCGTGTACGACGGCAACGGCGGCAACCCGGACCTGAAGCCCATCGTCGGCAAGAACGTGGACGCGGCGCTGGAATGGTACTTCGCCCCGACCGGCAGCGTGACCGCCACCGTCTTCAAGCACAAGTTCGAGGACTACGTGATCCGCCGCCTGAGCCTGGAGCAGATCGACGGCAAGACCTACCGCATGGACCGTCCGCGCAACGTGAACGACGGCCAGCTGGAAGGCATCGAGCTGGGCTACCGCCAGTTCTACGACTTCCTGCCCGGCTGGCTGAGCGGCTTCGGCCTGGAAGCGAACTACACCTATATGAAGGGCTACCTGATGGAGGATGGCAAGAAAAATCCTTTCCAGGGTATGTCGAAGAACGCCTACAATATCGTCGGCCTGTATGAGCGCGGCCCATGGTCGGCCCGCGTGGCCTACAACTGGCGCAGCCGTTTCGTCGATACGTACAACTACCGCGCCCTGGGCCTGGACCTGATCGTGGATCCGATCAAGACCGCCGATGCGTCGCTGTCGTACAAGATCAACGACAACATGGGCGTCACGCTGGACGTGGAAAACCTGCTGGACCGCACGTACAACGACTACCACGGCATCCCGACCAACCCGCGCGACGTGCGCCGCTACGACCGCACCATCGGCCTGTCGCTGCGCTGGAAGATGTAAGCTGCGTTGAAAATTGGCGTAGGGCGGCTTGGTGCGCAAAGCGCCGTAAGCCGCCGCGAGCCGCCGAGGCCCTCCGCCCCGGCGGCTCTTGTACATTAAAAGTATCGGAACAACTATGCGTACCCAAAAGCTCAGCACGCTGGAAAAAATCGGCTTCGGCGCCGGCGACATGGCCCTGAACGTGGTGATCTCGTCGATGATGCTGATCATTACCTTCTTCTACACCGACATCTACGGCCTGCACACGGCCGATTTGGCGATGCTGTTCCTGGTGGTGAAGTTCGTCGGCGCCGCCGCCGACCTGGTCATGGGCCAGATCACCGACCGCTACACCAGCCGCTGGGGCCGCTACCGCCCATACTTCCTGCTGCTCGCCGTCCCCTACGGCATCAGCGTGTTCTTCGTGTTCTCCACCCCGGACTGGGGTTACGACGCCAAGCTGCTGTGGGCCTATTCCACCTACATCCTGATGACCGTGATGACGGCCGGCGTGGGCATACCCTATATCTCGCTGCCCAGCAGCCTGACCGGCGACCCGCAGGAGCGCCTGTCGGCCAACGGCTACCGCCTGTTCTTCGCCAAGATCGCCGGCTTCCTGGTCACCATCGTGGTGCCGGTGCTGGCCGAGCGCTGGGGCAGCGGCAATCCTGCGGTGGGCTACCAGGCCGCCATGGCCGTGATGGCCGCCATGGGCGTGGCGCTGTTCCTGTTCTGCTTCTTCACCACCACCGAGCGCGTCACGCACGTGGTGGAGCGCCAGTCGCTGTGGGTGCAACTGAAGCTCCTGCTGCGCAACGACCAGTGGCTGATTTTGTGCGGCGTCTGTGTTACCGGTACCATCGGCTACGTGCTGCGCGGCTCGGTGGCCATCTACTACGCCAAGTACTACCTGGGCGGGAACACCGCCGTGGTGTCCACCTTCATGTCCATCGGCGTGGGCGCGGCCATCGTGTCCATGATCGCCTCGACCTGGATCACCAAGTTCTATTGCAAGGTCAAGCTGTTCCGCTACACCCAGATCGGCGTGGCCATCATCAGCGTGATGATCTACGCGCTGGTAAAGCCGGGCGACATCATGCTGGCCTTCGTGCTGTACTTCCTGCTGTCCTTCGTGGTGGACCTGCACGCGCCGGTATTCTGGTCGGCCATCGCCGAGACCATCGACTACGGCCAGGTGAAGACCGGCAAGCGCGTCTCCGGCTTTGCCTTCGGCGGTATTTCCGTGTGCCAGAAGGCAGGCATGGGCATCGCCGGCGTGCTGGTGGGCGTGCTGCTGACTTACTTTAACTACCAGCCCAACCAGGAGCAGACCCCGTTCGCGCTCACTGGCATCGCGCTGATGCTGTCCATTATTCCCGGCTTCTTCCACTTCCTGATGGGCATGCTGATGTTCAAATACCGCATCAGCGACGCGTACTACACGGAAGTGAAGGCCGAGATGAAATCGCAAGGCTATGTGGCAGGCTGAATTTTTGGAACTGGAGACTTACGTGGCTGAGACTTTGAAGCCCCTGATCGAGCAACGCGCCGATCCCTATATCTACAAGCACACCGACGGCTATTACTACTTCACCGCCTCGGTGCCGCAGTACGACCGCATTGAACTGCGCCGCGCGCGCACCATTGCCGGCCTGGCCGACGCCGAGAAAGTCGACGTCTGGTTCAAGCCCGACAGCGGCGCGTGGAGCGAACTGGTATGGGCGCCCGAGCTGCACTACAACGACGGCGCCTGGTACGTCTACTTCGCCGCCGCGCCCAGCCGCGAGATCAAGTACAAGCTGTTCCAGCACCGCATGTACGCCATCCGCAACAAGAACGCCAACCCGCTCGAAGGCGAGTGGGAATTCATGGGCCAGATCGACACCGGCATCGACACCTTCTGCCTGGACGCCACCACCTTCACCCACAAGGGCCAGCTGTACTACCTGTGGGCGCAAAAGGACGTGGCCATCGAAGGCAATTCCAACCTCTACATCGCGCCGATGGCAACGCCGTGGCAGCTGGGCGGCCCGCCGGTCATGCTCAGCAAGCCGGAATTCGACTGGGAAATCCGCGGCTTCTGGGTCAACGAAGGCCCGTCCGTCCTCAAGCGCAACGGCAAGATATTCATCAGCTACTCGGCCAGCGCCACCGACGAAAACTACGCCATGGGCCTGCTCTGGGCGGACGAGAACGCCGACCTGCTGGACCCGGCCTCGTGGGCCAAGCTGGAGCAGCCGGTGCTGCGCACCTGCTACGATGGCAAAATCTACGGCCCCGGCCACAACAGCTTCACCTACGGCGACGACGATGAAGTGCTGCTGGTTTACCACGCGCGCACCTATACTGAGATTGTCGGCGACCCGCTGTGGAACCCGGACCGCCACACCTTCGTCAAGGCGCTGCGCTGGGACGAGCAGGGCATGCCGGTATTCGGCAAGGCATCGGAGGCATGATGGAACTGCGCATTACCGAAGCACCGTTCGGCGCCACCACCGGCGGCGTGGCGGTCAACCTGTACACGCTGACCAACCGCAGCGGCATGAAGGTCAAGATCACCAACTACGGCGGCATCGTCACCGAGCTGCACGTGCCCGACCGCGACGGCCGCCTGGCCGACGTGACGCACGGCTTCGACAGCGTGACGCCGTACTGCGGCGACGTGCCGTACTTCGGCGCGCTGATCGGCCGCTACGGCAACCGCATCAAGCACGGCCGCTTCGAGCTGGACGGGCGCACCGTGCAGCTGGACGTGAACGACGGCGAGAACCACCTGCACGGCGGTGCGCAGGGCTTCCACAAGCAAGTGTGGCAAGCCACGCCCTTCGTGGCGCCGGACTCGGTCGGTCTCACGCTGGTGTACCTGAGCCGCGACGGCGAACAAGGCTACCCCGGCAACCTGCGGGTGGAAGTGGTGTATGAGCTCAACAACGCCAACGAGCTGCGCGTGCGCTACACCGCCGTGACCGACCAGGCCACCCCGGTCAACCTCACGCAGCACGCTTATTTCAACCTGGCGGGGCAGGGCGACATCCTGGGCCACGAGCTCACCATCCAGGCGGACCGCTACACGCCGATCGACGGCAAGTCCATCCCGCTGGGCGAGCTGGCGCCGGTGGCCGGCTCGCCGTTCGACTTCCGCGCCCCACAAGCCATCGGCTCGCGCATCGGCGCAGGGGACGCGCAGCTGGCCAACGGCAAGGGCTATGACCACAACTGGGTGCTGAACAACCAGAGCGGCGAACTGGGACTGGCTGCCACCTTGCGCGACCCGCAGTCCGGCCGCGTGCTGGAACTGTTCACGCGCGAACCGGGGCTGCAGTTCTACAGCGGTAATTTCCTGGATGGCAGCCTGAAAGGGAAGGGCCGCAGCTACGACTACCGCAGCGGCTTGTGCCTAGAACCCCAGCACCATCCGGACTCGCCCAACCATCCCGAGTGGCCCGGCGCCATTCTCCGTCCGGGCGATACCTACTTCACCGAGTCGCTGTACCGCTTCAGCGCGGGCTGAGCGGGCTGGCCGCGTATCGGCGGATTAGCGGGGCACGCCCCGCTAATCCGCCCTAGGAACGCCCTCACCGTAACCCGCCACCATCACCGCTAACGCAGCTTGTTCAGCACCTCGGCTATGGCCTTGACCACGGCTTCCGGCTTGTCGGCCTGGATGATGTGCCCCGCGCCCGGCACCACGCGCTCGGTTCCGTGTTTGGACAGCGCCGCGACTTCCTTGTGCATCTTGCGGTTCTCGGCCTCGAACGCCTTGTTCAGCGCGCTCTGCGGCTTGCCCGGCACCGCAAACGGACTCACCCCGCGTGTCAGCACCACCACCGGCATATTGCCGAAGCTGCGCCGCGCCTCGCGCAGCTGCGCGTTGCCCTTGTCGAAGTTGAAGTCCTCCGACGTGGCCGCACGCCAGTGCTGGGCCGACGACACCACGCCCAGGTAGGCCTGCGCCAGCTCCGGCCCGAAGCCGTCCCGCATCCCGCCTATGCACCGCTTCAGCTCCTCGCTGCCCGGCTTGAAGCCTTGCTCTGCCTGCGCCGCGCAAGCCTTTTCTTCCTCGTTCTGCTGCGCGTACGCCTGCTTCAATTTGCCCTGCACTACCTTGTCCAGCCGCTCGGTCTCGTCCTCGTGCTGCGGCTCCACCAGCACCAGGCCCTTCACCTCATCCGGATAGCGGTAGGCGTACAGCTGCACGTTCGCGCCGCCGTAGGAGTTCCCGACCATCACATACGGCGGCGCAATCCCGGCCTTGCCAAGCAGCGCATGGAGATCCTCCACCGCATGGCCGGACACCCCTTCGCGCGGCGAAGGCTCGCTGAAACCCAACCCGGCGCGGTCGTAAAACGCAGGCGCGGGTGCGCATGGCGATCTGCGGCTGCACATTGATCCAGCTCCAGGCCGCGTCGCCGGATGGCGAGTCGAACACCACCGTGAGCGGGCCGCTGCCGCTGCAATGCAGGTTCAGCTTGCGCCCGCCAATGTCCACCATCTGCTGGGGCTTGGCAAACGCGGCTTGGTGCTCGAAGGAGGCTGCAGCGAAGGCGGTGGGTGCCGCGCTGGCGGCGAGGAGGACAGCGAGTTTTTTAACGTTCATGTCTTTCAGGGCATGTTGGTGAAAAACTAATTCTGGCATACAAGCCTGATCGTGGGTGAAATATCTGCGCAGAGAGATTCATTGTAAGATGGCAAGAAAACGTTACGCGAATTAGCTTTGAAAACACTCTCCGCCGTCCCCGCGAACCCGCTCCAGCACGCGCCCTCCATCCGTTCCCGCCTGGTTTTACTGGTACTGGCCTGCATCCTTCCCGCCGCGCTCATGGCCGTGGCCATGATCTGGTACGACTACCAGCAGAGCCGCGACAATTTCGTCCACAGCGCCATGGCCACGGCGCGCGCCAATGCGCTGGAGATCGACAAGGAACTGGCCATGGTGGAGTCGGCGCTGGTGGCGCTGGCCACGTCACCCGGCCTCGCCGCCAACGATCTGCGGGCATTCGATGCGCAGGCGCGCAAGCTGGGCGCACAGCAGAATATTTTTAACATCGTGCTGGAGGACGCGGCCGGCCAGCAGCTCATAAATACCTTCCTGCCGTACGGCCAGCCGCTGCCGCGCGATCCGCAGGACCAGGCGCTGCGCTTCATCATGGCGCGCGACAGCACTTTTATATCCAGCCTGTTCGTGGGACCGGTCTCCAGCCGGCATATTGTCTCGGTCGGCATTCCCGTGCGCGGCACGGCAGGGCAGCGCTACGCGCTGACCGCAACCATCGCCGCCGAACGCTTTGAAGCCGTGCTGCGGCAGCAGCGCTATCCGGCGCACTGGGTCACCAGCGTCATCGACCGCAACGGCCTGATCGTGGCGCGCTCGCAGGACATGAAGCGCTTCATGGGCAAGCAGGCGATTCCGCAGGTGATGCAGCGCCTGCGCCAGCGGTCCGAGGGCGCGTTCGAGACGCAGTCGCTGGATGGCGTCCCTATCCTGGCCGTGCTGGCGCAAGCGAGCAACTCCGAATGGACCGTGGTGATCGGCATCCCGCTCGACCAGCTCGGCGCCGAAATGAACCGCAAGCTGTGGTCGCTGCTGCTGGCCACGGCCGGCCTGCTGGGCAGCAGCCTGTTCTTCGCGTGGCGCATCGGCACCCGCATACGCCGTTCTCTGGCCGGGCTGATACCGCCCGCGCTGGCGCTGGGCGCCGGCGAGCGCGTGCAGCCAGCCAGCTACGGCCTGCGCGAGGCGGACGAAGTGGCGGACGCGATGGTGAAGGCGTCCGCCATGCTGCAGCAGGCCAGGCACCAGGCCACGCACGACGTCCTCACCGGCATTGCCAACCGCGCCATGTTCACCGACTTCCTGGAGCGCCAGATTGCCATCGCCAGCCGCAGCCACGCGCCGCTGTCGGTACTCTACCTGGACCTGGACAACTTCAAGACCATCAACGACACCTACGGCCACGCGGCCGGCGACGAGCTGCTGATCAGCGCCACGGCGCGCCTCACCTCGCAGCTCAGGAAGGCCGACGTGGCCGCGCGTCTCGGCGGCGACGAATTCGCCGTGGTGCTGTGCGGCGCGGGTGCGGCGGAAACGGCGAACGTGGTGGACAAGCTCGGCAAGCTCATGGCCGAGCCTTATGTGGTGAACGGCATCGCCCTGCAAGCCGCCGCCAGCATCGGCGCGGCCGTGTTCCCGCAGGCCGGCGCCACGCTGGAGAGCCTGCTGGCCGCAGCGGATGACGCCATGTACCAGGCCAAGGCCGCGCGCAAAGCGGCGGCGCTTAGCGGGGTGCTTAGCAGCTGCCCCTAGCGGCTGCCGCCAGGCTTCGACACCAAGTCCTGCAGCTTGACGATGCCGCCCCGGCAATCCTTCACCGTGACGGCCGGGGTGTGGCCTGGCCTCTCCGCGGCGGGCCAGCAGCAGGATTTTCCCGTCCCTGTCGAGAACAATGGCCGCCGTTGCCGGCCAGCCGTGGTCGGACAGGCCTACGAAAGCCCGCTTGTCCGGCGTGGGATAAAAAGACGCCAACGTCTGTTCGGAGGCGGTGCGCGTCGCAGGGGGCATGTCCGCCAGGGCTTGCGCCGCCACCGCCATACCGGTGGCCGAGACAGCGTAGCGGCAGACTCGGGACGCCAGCCGCGCTGCGGGCCATTGAGTTGGCAGATGCATGGTGTTCGTTCTTGGCATGTTGACGAGGAACGATTCTGGCACAATACGGAAGGCGTGCAAAATTACTCACAGGAGGAGGCGCATGCGCATTTCCGCGACAGTGGACAGTTCGGCCGCCGGGCATCTGGTGTCGGTAGACACGGCTGGGAACGGCCGAGCGCTGACCATACCGCCCAAGCCTTCCGGCCAGGGTTCAGCCGTGAATGGCGGCGAATTTCTCATGCTGGCGCTTGCCACCTGCTATTGCAACGACCTGTACCGCGAAGCGCAGCGCCTGGGCATCCCCATCGACGGCGCGCACGTGCAGGCAAGCGGCGAATTCGCCGCTGTGGGCCTAGCGGCCAGCGACATCCGCTACACCGCCTCCATCAGCTCATCCGCCTGCGCCGACGACATCGCCAGGCTGCTGCGCGAGACCGATGCCGTGGCCGAAGTCCACAACACCATACGCGCCGGCGTGCCGGTGACCCGCGTATAAACGGCAGCGTGGTTGCCATATCGGCAATGGCCTGCTAGAGTCGGTGCAATCCCGGCTCAACTGGAACACAAGTGAAGACATATCGTGGCAGCTGTCATTGCGGCATCGTCCGGTTCGAAGCGGACATCGACCTGAGCGAAGGCACCATCCGGTGCAATTGCTCCATCTGCACAAAGATCAGATTCTGGCCGGCTATCGTGAAGCCGGCCGCGTTTCGATTGCTGTCGGGCGAAACGGAGCTCACCAAATATCAATTTCTGACCAAGACCGACCAGCAATTGTTTTGCAAGCACTGCGGTGTCCGCTCTTTCGGCATCGGCCGCTCGCCGCGCTGGGGCGAGTTCTATGCAGTAAATCTGCCATGCCTGGACGATGTGACGCCGGAAGAACTGGTGAATGCGCCCATTACTTATCTGGACGGTAGAAACGATAATTGGGAACATCCGCCAGCAGAAGTGCGCCACCTCTAGCTGGTGACAGCATGTTCAACGCATTGGGACAACAGCAGCCGGCCGATAGCCGTCCAACAAACCAGGAAATCTGACCTTTCGCCTGCAATGAAGATACCCAAGACAGCGATAGTGGGTGCGTGCGGTGCCGTGGCAAATCCGCTGGCAGCCTTTATCGCATACACAGTCTTCGAAGAATTTCCTGGCTTGGCTCAGTGGCTTGCGGTCGCAATCACCGGCCTGTCAATAGGAATGTTGGAAGGCATCTTTATCGCGCGCCCATTGCATAGAGCCATCAGCCTAGGAACTTTTATTGGATTGTTAATCATGTGGTCGCCTGTAGTGTTGGTCACCTACGGGTTTGCTTTACTAGCGCTTCCCTTACTGGCCGGCTTTGCAGTGCTTGTGTGGTTCGGTATGGAGCTTGGAAATAGTCTGCGGGCCAGGCCATCTGTCGTGTGATAGCAACTTGCCGTCTCACGGCCAGCAGCAGATGGTGCATAGCCCCTAGTACTTTCGCAAAAATTAAAGGATGCACTCCTGATGAATTACACCTTCACCACTTCCGTACCGCACCTTCAGACAGAGCGACTGACGCTTCGCGAATATCGGCGCGCCGACTTCGATTTGTTTGCAGACCATTTGATGAATCCGGAAAGCTCGGTTCACTTAGGCTCAGCTGACCGTCAGACGGCTTGGCGAATCTTCACTTCACATGCCGGATTATGGCTCGTCCACGGCGCTGGTTGGTGGGCTATAGAGGACAAGCAGACTGGCCAGCTCGTCGGCAGTGTGGGAGCTTTCTTTCGCGAACAATCAACTGTGATAGAAATGGGATGGAATACTTATCGGGCATTCTGGGGGAAAGGGATTGCGAGCGAGGCGGCTGAGGCGGTCTTGAATTATGTATTCGAGGTGCGGCGCGAACCTAAAGTTCAGGCGCTTATCAGTGCAGATAATGAATCGTCCCGTCGCGTTGCAGAGCGCTTGGGGATGGCCTACGAAATGGAGACTGAGCTGCACGGCAAGGCCATCGGTAGTTACGTGCGTGAGCGCAGCTAAGCGGCCTCCTGTCGGCTAGGAATATTGTCTCTGCAGTTTTCCTAATATGAGAACGCTACATGGGTGACTGGATTGTTGATGCGATTGGCTCGGCTATTAAGGGCCTTGTTAGTCGACTTTTTGGAGCATTGATCGAGAAAGTATTCTATTGGCCCGGTTGGCTACTGCTTCGATTAATTACGTATGGACGATATCCTCCCAAGGGGGCAGTGAAGCACAATCGCTTCGCCGTGGGATTGTTTGCCCTCACTTTAATCGTTTCCGTGCCGCTCTTGTACGCACTGATTGCAACGCGGCCGGGATTGGGTAACTAATGAGCCCTATGTTAAGTCCGTAATCGGTTTTTATCGTGTTGCAGGCAACATGCGCCTATCGTTTCAGGTATTTTTGGCCATTTTTTCGTCGATTTTTGCGGGTGCGGTGGCCGTTAGCGGCTTGAGTTGAGCAGGAACCGATGGGGCATTACAGCCCGACTCTAAAGTTGAACTGACTTCAATTGCTCGCGCAGCCAGCGATGTCCGGCGTCGTGTTCGCTGCGCGGATGCCATGCCATCGCGATGGCAAACTCGGGCAGGTCGAACGGAAGCTTGAAAATATCTAACTGCCCTTCAAACTTCTGCAGGAACCTGATCGGCAGCGTGCACACATAGTCGGTATTCGCCAGTATGGTCGGTACAAGGTTGTAATGCGGTACCACCACCACGACCTGGCGCTTCTGCCCGAGTTCGCCCAGGCGCTGGTCCAGGAAGCTGTGAAAGTCCCCTTTGGTGGAGACCAGCACATGTCCTAAAGCGCAGAACTGTTTCAGCGTTGGTGCGCGTGTCCCGCGTGGGTGGCCACGTCTTTGTGCCATCACGTACCGCTCGCTGGAGAGGGGCACTGCCCTCAGCTGTGGCGGGATCGACTGCACCGCACCCAGGATCAGATCGAGCTCTCCTCGTTCCATCCGGGCCACGATACCATCCAGGTTCGGCTCGCAGAAACCCGCACGCAGGCCTTTTCCGCCGCTTGCTGCAATGCGTCGCACCAGCTCGATGCCAAACATCGTCACGACGTTGTCGTTGGCAGCAACCATGAACCTGCGTTCGGCCCGGGCCGGATCAAACGACTCGGGGTCACGTACGGCAGCTTCCAGTTGACGCAGCGACTCCCGCAATCCATCACGTAACGCCAGCGCACGCGGGGTAGGCACCATGCCGCGGCCGCTTTCCGAAGGCAAAAGGAGCGGATCCCCGAACAGGTTTCGCAAGCGGGCCAGTTGCGCGGACAGTGCAGGCTGGCTGATATGGAGCCGGGCGGCGGCCCGTGTCACGTTGTTCTCCTGGAGCAGGGCGTTGAGCGATACCAGCAAAGCAAGGTCGGGAGGTCTTATATCCATATGGGTTATGGGTCGAATATAAACAATTGATTTGTAGTATAGGTCGGCCGCGTCCACAATGGCAATCATTCACCACCCTCAAGAGGAGACTGTCATGAAACGAATGATTGCAGCGGCCTTGGTTGCGATCTACGCACAGGCCCCAATGCAGGCTTTCGCGGCTGACCAAGCGCCGGGCTTTCATCGCGCAATGTTGGGCGATATTAAAGTTACCGTCCTGTCGGATGGCGTGGCAGCGCGCGACGTCACCGAGATCCTGAGCGACGCAAAGACGGCGCGTGCCGAGCTGCGTGCCAATCACCTGCATGACAAGCTGGACCTGTCCATCAATGTCTACCTTCTGGACACTGGCAAACACCGAATCCTGGTAGACACCGGCGCCGGCGAGCTGTTCGGCCCCACCAGCGGCCATTTGCTGGCCAATTTGGCGGCAGCGGGTTACAAGCCCGAGCAAATCGATGCCGTTCTGCTGACGCACATTCACGGCGACCATTCCGGCGGCCTGTCGATTGGCGGCAAGCGCCTATTCCCGAATGCGGTGGTCTATGCCGACCGCAAGGAAGTGGCGTACTGGATCAACCAACCGGCGCCCAAGGCGACTGTGGGGCCGTATCTGGATGCCGGTCGCGTCAAGTATCTGCCGGACACCGGTGAGGTCCTGCCTGGCATCACTGCCCGCCCGATGCCTGGCCACACGCCGGGACACAGCGCTTACCTCGTAGAGAGCAAGGGCCATCGTATGCTGTTCGTGGGCGATTCGGCGCACGTCGCCGAGGTTCAATTGGCACATCCCGGGATCACCATTTCGTACGACGAGAACCAGCCCGAAGCCTCAGTCTCCCGCCGCAAGCTTTTCGACGAAGTGGCCGCGAGCGGTGTGGTCGTCGCTGCTCCCCACTTCTCGTTCCCGGGGATGGGCCATTTGCGCAAGGACGGCCAATCCTACCGTTGGGTGCCCGTAGCCTATAACGACCGGGTGGTCGAAGTGGCGCCGTGATTAGCGCTTTGCTCGCGGCTGCGGCCGCATCTCGGTGACCGCATTCGGGATCATCGACGTGGACCAGCATGGCCGTGGTGGCGGGCTTGCAGCCAACCGCATAGGGTTGCGAGGTGAAGCGGGAAACAAATCCCGTTTCGGAAAACTGAATGATCCGGATCGAATCTTCAGCCGGCGGGCCACCGTGTCGCTGTTCTCGAAACAGTATGGTGAGCTCCGCCTTGGGCGTGATTTCTCACATGGCTTCATGGGCTACTGCTTTTACGATACCTTTGGCGCATCGCCGTGAACCGCTTTACCCCCACAGGCTTTCAGGACGGGCAGATCAGCTATATTGCGCCGGCTTGAGGCATCAGCCGTTCGTTCGGGGATGTACGGCTGATGGGCGGTTTTGGGCACGGAGACGGAAGCCCGCCGCGCTCGAAGCAGGCGTCCAGTGGCGGGGTTGGCGCGCCGCCTTTATTCGGACAGGAACAAACCACGTCTCGTCAGGCTGATTTCCATGAGGTGACGGCTGCCATGGCAATCTATGCGACGGTGATTAGCGACGGCAAGGGGACCGAGAACTACTGGCAATTGCTGAAGAATTAGTTGTTAGGTCAAAAGATCATGCAGCGCGACCGACGGCTTCAGGGCGGCACCGGCCGGTCATCGATTCTCTTACGCGCGCAGCTCCTTGCGCACAACCAGCGTCTGACCTGACCAGATCTCGCTCACGGCGCACACTTTGACGTCCACGAAACCCAGCGGCAGCGCCAGCGCGCGGATTGTGTCTTCGGTGATGTCGGTCGGGACTTTGGCGGCCTTCTTCGGCCACGACACCCATACGGCCGCATCGGGCTTCAGCGTGCGTTTTGCCTCGGCAAGCAGGGCGGCCAGCGCGGCGCTGCGGTCGCAGAACAGGTGCACGATGTCGGTCGTTACAGACATGGCGGGCTCGAACGCCACATCGTCTGGCAGCGGCGCCAGCAGGGCCGCGTAATCGCCGGGCGCGGCGGACACGTAAACCGCGCGGCCGGACTTGATGCCGAGCTTCTTCGCAAGCGGGGTGCCGGAATAGCCGGAAGGCTGTGCCGTCATGGCTGGCGGTCCGACGGGGTGGTTTACGCCGTCGTTGGTCGGCACGTCGCCCAGGTCGAAGGGATTAACGCCATCCAGGCAGCCGACGTTGTAGCCGTACTGCCCGGGATTGGAGCGGCGCTGGTGGTGCGTGTAAATGCCGCACACGGAGCAGAAGTAGTGCCGCGCCTTGCAGGTGTTGAACTGGTACAGCGTCAGCACGTCCTGACCGCGGACCACACGGATGCCGGACAAGGGCACCGGCGCGACTATGGCACCCTTGCGCCGGCAGATCGAGCAATCGCACCGGTGCGGGTCGACGATGCCGTCCGGCAGCGACAGTTCCAGCTCCACCGCGCCGCAATGGCAATGCGCCAGGTGCAGCGGCTGGATCTCTGTCGCGCCCACGCGCTTGATGCCGGCGGCGGGTTCAGGTTTGCGGGATGGTGAGGGCATTGGTCAGCTCCTTCAGGCACGGAACAAATGGGCGGCCAGCAAGCCCAGCATGGCGAGGATGAGGGCGATGCCCATGTAGGCGCTGTTCATCATGAAGCGGCCCTCCCAGCTGCCCTCGCGCTTCAGGCGTGAATAATAGGACCAGCCATGGCCGGGCACGTAGGCGTTCTTCCTGCGGTGCCGGTAGTCGATCAGCTGGCACGGTATGCCCACCGCGACCACGAATATGACCATGATGACTTTCAATATCAGCATTGCATGCCTTTCAGCGTGTCACTGGCCCGAACGCAGCGCTCCAGCGCGGCTTTCACTTGGTCGATGTCCAGCTCGGCCGGGCGGCGCTGTATCGTGTCCAGCACGTTTTCCGCCGCCGCGACATCGGCCAGCAGCGCATCCCATGCGGCCCCCTCGGCGGGCGCGCCCGCTGCCCTGAACTGGCTCAGTTCACATTGCAGCCGATTCAGGCCGAATATCAGTTTGCCGACGGTTTCGTAGTCCATGTCCAAAATATAGCAAGAAGGTCATCCCAGCAGCAGCACGGAGCACAGGCTGGCGTTGTAGGCCGCGTGCAGCAGTATGCTGTAGAGCAGGCCGTGGCGGATGCGGATGTAGCTGAACACCAGGCCGCAGAACAGTTGCGGCAGCAGCATCAGCGGCATCAGGAAGGCGGCCTTGTGCGAATATTCGAAATTGCCGACATGGATGACGGCAAACGCGCCGGCGTACGACCATACCACGAGCCGGTAGCGCCGCAGGAAGGCGCGGCCGCGCCGCATGACCAGGCCGGGACGGGCCAGATGGCGGCGGTAGATCCAGTCCATCAGGCCGATCAGGGCGAGGGCAGCCATCAGCGCCAGGGACAGCTGCCAGGTGCCGGGACGCGAGACGATGAACAGCGCCGGCCCGAGGAACAAGGTGTAGCGCGCGCTGCGCAGCCCGGCGCGGAACGCCAGTTCTTCCACCACCGGCGCGATGAACACCGCCATCAGCATGAACCTGGTGTCGGCAGTGAGGGCGTACTTGATGGACGGCGCAAACTGCTCGAAACCCAGTTCCAGCGGAATCTGCAGCAGCGCCACGGCCAGGCACAGCCCCCACAGCAGCAGGAAGCGGCTCAGCCATTTTTTCTCGCCGCCCAGCGTGCGGCGCGGCCGGCGCACGAAATCGGCGAACATGGCGATTTCGTGCTTGATCTCGCTCCACGTCCGCTCGGCGTCGGACTGCGGCTTGACCATGGCGTCGTTCACGCCTGCTGGCACACGTCCACCCACTGGCCGGCCGTCACGGCGGCAATCTGTTCGGGCGTGATGCGCACCGCGCTGTGCACGGCGCCGGCGGCGGGCAGCACTTCATCGTACTTGCGCAGCGACGCGTCCAGATAGACCGGCAGCGGCTCGGCCAGGCCGAAGGGACACACGCCGCCCACCGGGTGGCCGGTCATGCGCACCACGTCGTCGGCGTCCATCATGCGGCCCTTGCCGAAGGCGTCCTTGAACTTGCGGTTGTCGATGCGCGCGTCGCCGCTGGCCACCAGCAGGATGGCGCGGCCGTCGCCCAGTCGGAACGACAGCGTCTTGGCGATCCGGCCCGGCTCCACCCCGTGCGCCTCGGCCGCCAGCGCCACCGTGGCGGTGCTCACCTCCAGTTCGATAATGGGCAGGTCCAGCTGTCTGGAGGCAAAAAATTCGCGCACGGATTGCAGGCTCATGGGACGGTGGGAAAGAGTATAAAAGTTATACAGATTATAAGCGCAAGGCAACTTTCACAAGCGATATCAATTTTAGTATCGATATCGATTTTTAATTCATTGGAAAGGCATCGATACCTTCTTTAGTATTCCACTATTGCAGTGCGAAAAATTACAGGAGATTTTGCATGTCGGAGACGAAGAAAAAAGTGGAACTGCGCTCGGCGCAGTGGTTCGGTACGCAGGACAAGAACGGTTTCATGTACCGCAGCTGGATGAAGAACCAAGGCATTCCAGACCACGAATTCCAGGGCAAGCCCATCATCGGCATTTGCAACACCTGGTCCGAACTCACCCCTTGCAATGCCCATTTCCGCAAGCTGGCCGAACACGTCAAGCGCGGCATCCTGGAGGCCGGCGGCTTCCCGGTTGAATTCCCGGTCTTCTCGAACGGCGAGTCGAATCTGCGCCCAACGGCCATGCTGACCCGTAACCTCGCGTCCATGGACGTGGAAGAATCCATCCGCGGCAATCCAATGGACGCCGTGGTGCTGCTGGTCGGCTGCGACAAGACCACCCCGGCGCTGCTGATGGGCGCCGCGTCGGTGGACGTGCCCACCATCGTGGTCTCGGGCGGCCCCATGCTGAACGGTAAGCTGGACGGCAAGAGCATCGGTTCCGGCACCGCCGTATGGCAGTTGCACGAGCAGGTGAAAGCCGGCGAGATCTCCATGCACAAATTCCTGGCCGCCGAAGCGGGCCACTCGCGTTCGGCCGGTACCTGCAACACCATGGGCACCGCGTCGACCATGGCCTGCATGGCCGAAGCGCTGGGCACCACCTTGCCGCACAACGCCGCCATCCCCGCAGTGGACGCGCGCCGCTACGTGCTGGCCCATATGTCGGGCATGCGCATCGTGGACATGGTGTGGGAAGACCTGCGCCTGTCCAAGATCCTGACCAAGGAAGCGTTCGAGAACGCCATCCGCGTGAACGCCGCCATCGGCGGTTCCACCAACGCCGTGATCCACCTGAAGGCCATCGCCGGCCGCATCGGCGTGGACCTGGAGCTGGAAGACTGGACCCGCATCGGCCGTGGACAGCCAACCGTGGTGGACCTGCTGCCCTCGGGCCGCTTCCTGATGGAAGAGTTCTACTACGCCGGCGGCCTGCCGGGCGTGATCCGCCGCATGGGCGAGGGCGGCATGCTGCCGCACAAGGACGCGCTGACCGCCAACGGCAAGACGCTGTGGGAAAACAATAACGATGCGCCGATCTACGACGATGAAGTGATCCGTCCGCTGGACAAGCCGCTGCTCAAGGATGGCGGCATCTGCATCCTGCGCGGCAACCTGGCGCCGCGCGGCGCGGTGCTCAAGCCGTCCGCCGCCACCCCGGCGCTGATGCAGCATCGCGGCAAGGCCGTGGTGTTCGAGAACTTCGAGCACTACAAGGAACGCATCATGGACCCGGACCTGGACGTCGATGCCAGCTCCATCCTTGTGATGAAGAACTGCGGCCCGAAAGGCTACCCCGGCATGGCGGAAGTGGGCAATATGGGCCTGCCGCCCAAGCTGCTGGCGGCAGGCGTGAAGGACATGGTGCGCATCTCGGACGCCCGCATGAGCGGCACCGCCTACGGCACCGTGGTGCTGCACGTGGCGCCCGAGGCGATGGCCGGCGGCCCGCTAGGCATCGTGCGCGACGGCGACTTCATCACGCTGGACTGCGCAGGCGGCCTGCTGAACCTGGAAATCCCGGACGAGGAAATGAAGCAGCGCCTGGCGGCGCGCGCCGAGCAGAAAGTGGAGGGCGCCAAGTCGGGCTACCAGCAGCTGTACATAGACCACGTGCTGCAAGCCGACGAAGGCTGCGATTTCGACTTCCTGGTCGGCAGCCGCGGCTCGGCCGTTCCCAAGCATTCACACTAAAAAGATTGGCGGGTTACGCGCTTTGCGCTAACCCGCCACAACCGGAGATACCCATGCTGCTCGTACAATTCAAGAAAGAAAACGGTGAACGCCGCGTTGGCCTGCTGGAGCAGTCCACCATCCGCGAACTGGAAAGCTTCACCACCACCTACGCCCTGGCGCAAGCTGCCATCGCGCAGAAGAAAAGCCTGGCCGAACTGGCGCAAGCCGACGCCGGCCCGCAAACCCACAACTACGGCGACGTGGCCGCAGCCGGCCGCCTGCTCACGCCGCTGGACCACGCGGACGAAGCCCATGCCTACGTCACCGGTACCGGCCTGACCCACCTGGGCAGCGCCGACACGCGCGACTCCATGCACAAGAAAATCGGCGGCGACGTCGAATCCCTGAGCGACTCCATGAAGATGTTCCGCATGGGCGTGGAAGGCGGCAAGCCTGCCGCCGGCACCGCCGGCGTGCAGCCGGAATGGTTCTACAAGGGCGACGGCTCCATCGTGGCCGCCACCGGCCAGTCGCTGGTGATGCCCGACTTCGCGCTGGACGGCGGCGAAGAACCCGAAATCGCCGGCCTGTACATCATCGGCGACGACGGCCAGCCATACCGCGTCGGCTACGCCATCGGCAACGAGTTCTCGGACCACGTGACCGAGCGCCAGAACTACCTCTACCTGGCGCACTCCAAGCTGCGCGCCTGCGGCCTGGGTCCGGCGCTGCTGGTGGGCGAGCTGCCTGCCAGCGTCACCGGAACCTCGCGCATCCTGGACAAGGAAGGCAAGGTACGCTGGGAGAAAGCCTTCTTCAGCGGCGAAGAGAATATGTCGCACACCATCGCCAACCTGGAGTACCACCACTTCAAGTACGGCCTGTTCAAGCGCGCCGGCGACGTCCACATCCACTTCTTCGGCACCGCCACCCTGAGCGTGGCCGACAACATCAGCGTGCAGCCGGGCGAAACCTTCGAGATCGAAGCGCCTGCCTTCGGCCCTGCGCTGCGCAACCGCCTGGAAGTCGTTGAAACCAGCTACACGAAAGTGACCGCCTTATGATCATTACAGGTGAAGCACTTATCGGCGGCGTTGCCGTCAAAGGCAACGGCGGCTCCTTCCAGGCCATGAACCCCGCCGAAGGCGCGGCCATGGAGCCGGCCTTCCACATGGTGGACGCGGCCCAGATCGACCAGGCCTGCAGCCTGGCCGGCGCCGCCTTCGACACCTTCCGCGCCACCAGCGACGCGGACCGCGCCAGCTTCCTCGAAGCCATCGGCGCGCAGATCATGGCGCTGGGCGACACGCTGATCGAACGCGCCATGGCCGAAAGCGGCCTGCCGCGCGCGCGTCTGGAGGGCGAGCGGGGCCGCACCGTCAACCAGCTCAAGCTGTTCGCCGACCTGCTGCGCGAAGGCTCCTGGCGCGACGCCCGCATCGACACCGCGCTGCCGGACCGCACGCCGCCGCGCCCGGACCTGCGCATGCGCTTGATCCCGGTCGGCCCGGTGGCTGTTTTCGCCGCCAGCAATTTCCCGCTCGCGTTCTCCGTGGCCGGCGGCGACACCGCCTCCGCGCTGGCCGCAGGCTGCCCGGTGGTGCTGAAAGCCCACTCGGCGCATCCTGGCACTTCGGAGCTGGTGGCGCGCGCCGTCGTCAAGGCGGTTGAACAGTGCGGCCTGCCGGCCGGCGTATTCGCGCTGCTGACCGGCACCGGCAACGGCATCGGCCAGACGCTGGTGGCGCATCCCGCCATCCAGGCGGTCGGCTTCACCGGCTCGCGTTCGGGCGGCACCGCGCTGATGGCAGTGGCCGCAGCGCGTCCGCAACCGATACCCGTGTATGCGGAAATGAGCAGCATCAATCCGGTCTACCTGCTGCCGCAGGCGCTGGCCGCGCGCGGCGACAGCATCGCGCAGGGCTTCGCCGCCTCGCTGGTGATGGGCGTGGGTCAGTTCTGCACCAATCCCGGCCTGGTGCTGGGCATCGACGGCCCGGACCTGGACCGCTTCGCGCAAGCGGCCACCGAGGCGCTGCAGCCGACCGCACCGGCCACCATGCTCACCGCCGGCATCGCCGGCAGCTACCAGCGCGGCGTGGCCAACCTGGCCAGCCAGGGCTGCGTCACCACGCTGGCCAACGGCGAACAGCTGGAAGGCAAGGGCGCTCCGGCGTTCTTCAAGACCAGCGCCGCATCCTTCCTCGGCGAGCACGCGCTGCATGAAGAAGTGTTCGGCCCGGCCTCGCTGCTGGTGGCCTGCAAGGACGTCGCCGAAATGCGCGCCATCACCGAGAAGCTCGAAGGCCAGCTGACCGCCACGCTGCAGCTGGACGAAGGCGACTACGCCGACGCGCAGGCGCTGCTGCCGGTACTGGAGCGCAAAGTGGGCCGCATCCTGGCCAACGGCTTCCCGACCGGCGTGGAAGTATCCACCGCCATGGTGCACGGCGGCCCGTTCCCGGCAACGGCCGACGGCCGCAGCACCTCGGTAGGCACCGGAGCGATCAACCGCTTCCTGCGGCCGGTGTGCTACCAGAACCTGGCGCAAGCACTGCTGCCGGTGGAGCTGCGCGAAGACAATCCGCTGGCCATCTGGCGCCGCCGCGACGGCGCGCTGGGCAAGGCCTGACGGTAGCGGCGACGCACGCCGCAGAGGTAGAGAAGCAACGCGTAGGGCGGGTTAGGCGCAGCCGTAACCCGCCGCAGCACAGCAACAAATAACAATACAGCAGGAGACACCATGACAGAACATGCCAAATTCGGCAGCCTGCGCGGCAAGCGCGTATTCATCACAGGCGGCGGCACCGGCATCGGCGAAGCGCTAGTGACGGCCTTCGCCGACCAGGGCGCCCTGGTCGGCTTCGTCGACATCGCCAAGGACGCCAGCGAAGCGCTGGTCGAGCGCATCGCCGCAGCCGGCCACCCCGCGCCCGAATTCCGCCACTGCGACATCACCGACATCCCCGCGCTGCAAGCGACCATCGCCGCCCTGGCCGACAAGCTGGGCGACTTCGACGTCCTGGTCAACAACGCCGCCAACGACCAGCGCCACGAAGCCGAAAACGTCACCCTCGACTACTGGAACGAGCGCATCGCCATCAACCAGCGCCCCATGTTCTTCACCGCCCAATCCGTACTGGCCGGCATGAAGCGCAAAGGCGGCGGCTCCATCATCAACGTCAGCTCCATCTCCTGGCACGCCAAAGGCGCCGGCTACCCCGTGTACGCCACCACCAAGTCCGCCGTGATCGGCCTGACCCGCAGCCTGGCGCGCGACCTCGGCCCGCACAACATCCGCGTCAACACCGTCACCCCCGGCTGGGTCATGACCCAGCGCCAGATCGACCTGTGGGTGGACGACGCCGCCGAAGCCGAAATCCAGCGCATGCAATGCCTGCCCGGCAAGCTCATGCCCGGCCACATCGCCTCCATGATCCTGTTCCTGGCCGCCGACGACAGCGCCATGTGCACCTCCCAGGAATTCATCGTCGACGCCGGCTGGGTCTAGTTATAACCTTGGGGTCAGGTCCGGCATCGCGCCACGAGCACATCAGTTACCAGTCGAATGGCTGAGCCCGTGGCGTGATGCCGGACCTGACCCCAAGAGGATTTGTGGCGTGATGCCGGACCTGACCCCAAGAGGATTTGGAACTATGAAGAATTGGCATTTGAGTTATGGCGTGGTGCTGGCGGCTGTTTTCGGGGCTGCGCCGGCGGCCAATGCTGCCTTGAGCAGCCCGGACGGCCGCCTGGCGGTGAGCGTGCGGGTGGCGCAGGGCGGCGTGACGTATGCTGTTTCGCGCGATGGCAAGCCGGTGTTGCTGCCGTCTGCGCTGGGCCTGATACTGGAGGGCGCGGACTTTACGCAGGATCTGGTGCTGGCCGGCCTGACCGCAGCGCGGCCGGTGTCGGACAAGTATCAGCTGGCCGTGGGCAAGCGCCGCAATATCAGCTATGCGGCCAATGAGCAGGTCTATACGCTGCGCAACGCGCAGAAGCAGACCATGGAGGTGGCGTTCCGTGTGTCGAATGACGGTGTGGCTTTCCGCTATGTCGTCTCTGATCCTTCGCTGCCGCTGAAGAAGTTCGTCAGCGAGAGCACCAGCTTTGCCTTCGCCAAATCGGCGCAGGGCTGGCTGCAGCCGATGTCGGTGGCGCAGACGGGGTGGAAGAATACCAACCCGTCGTACGAGGAGCATTACCAGATGGGTATCCCGGTGGGGACGCCGTCGCCGATGAAGGCGGGCTGGGTGTTTCCGGCGCTGTTCAAGACCGGCGATACCTGGGTGGCCCTCACCGAGGCGAATATGGACGGCAGCTTCCATGCTTCGCGCCTGCAGGCGGAGTCGCCGAACGGCGTGTACCGCATCGGCGGCCCGGCCGAGGCGGAAGTGTTTACGGACGGCGCGCTGCTGGCCGAGGCCAATGGCACGCTCGCCACGCCGTGGCGCGTGCTGGCGGTCGGCACCTTGTCCACGCTGGTGAATTCGACGCTGGGCACGGACCTGGCCGCGCCTGCCCCGCCGCGCGACGCGAACGCGCCGGCGCTGCCGCAGCCGGGACACGCGTCCTGGAGCTGGGCGCTGCTGAAGGATGACAATACGGTCTACGATGTGCAGAAGAAGTTCATCGACTACGCGGCCGATATGCACTGGGACTATACGCTGATCGATGCCGACTGGGACCGCAAGATCGGCTACGAGAAGGTGCAGGAGCTGGCCGCCTACGCGGCCGCCAAAAACGTGGGCGTGCTGGTGTGGTACAACTCGTCCGGCGCATGGAACCAGACCGAGTATTCGCCCAAGGGCAAGCTGCTGACGCGCGAGGCGCGCCGGGCCGAGTTCGCGCGCCTGCAGGCCATGGGCGTGAAGGGCGTGAAGGTGGACTTCTTCGCCGGCGACGGCAAGTCCATGATCGCGTACTACATCGACATCCTGAAGGACGCCGCCGACTACGGCCTGCTGGTGAACTTCCACGGCGCCACCTTGCCGCGCGGCTGGGCGCGCACCTATCCGAACCTGATGACGGCCGAAGCCATCAAGGGCCTGGAGTTCACCACTTTCGATCAGCGCGACCAGGATGCGGTGGCGCCGCACATGGCCATGCTGCCGTTCGCGCGCAATCTGTTCGATCCGATGGACTTTACGCCCATGGTGTTCGGCGATATCCCCAACATCAAGCGCGCCACGCGCAACGGCTTCGAGCTGGCCGAGTCGGTGCTGCTGCTGTCGGGTATCCAGCACTTTGCCGAAGTGCCGGAGGGCATGGCCACCGTGCCGCCTTATGTGAAGGCTTTCCTGCAGGAGCTGCCGCGCAGCTGGGATGATTCCCGTTTCGTGGCTGGCTTCCCCGGCAAGTTCGCCATCATTGCGCGCAAGGCGGGCAATGCCTGGTACGTGGCGGGCATCAATTCCGAGGCATCGGACAAGACGCTGGACCTGGACCTGTCTTTCATCGGCAAGCGCGCAGGCGTGCTGATGACGGACGGCGCTGGCGAGCGCGAATTTACCCGGTCGGCCATCACGGCGGGCAAGGCAAGCAAGATCACGATCAAGCCGCATGGCGGCTTCGTCGCTGTATTTAGATAAAATCAAAACTAGGAGACGGAATGAACATCATCAAGAAAACCATCCTCGCCATGAGCCTGGCGAGCGGCGCGGCCTTCGCGGCGGGCGAAGTGAGCGTCACCATCGACGCGGCCAAGCCTGGCCCGGTCATCAACAAGAACGTGTACGGCCAGTTCGCCGAGCACCTGGGCACCGGCATCTACGAGGGCATGTGGGTAGGCCCGAATTCCAAGCAGCCGAACACCAAGGGCTGGCGCAACGACGTGCTGGGCGCGCTGAAGGAACTGCACGTGCCGCTGGTGCGCTGGCCGGGCGGCTGCTTCGCCGACGAGTATCACTGGCGCGAGGGCATCGGCCCGCGCAACAAGCGTCCGGTCAAGGTCAACACCATGTGGGGCGGCGTCGAGGAAAACAACGCGGTGGGCACGCACGAGTTCTTCGACCTGGCCGAACTGCTGGGCGCGGAGACCTATGTGAACGGCAACCTGGGCACCGGCAGCAACCAGGAGATGGCGGAATGGCTGGAGTATATGACGTCGCCATCCAAGTCCACGCTGGCTGAACTGCGCCGCAAGAACGGCCGCGACAAGCCGTTCAAGGTGGACTATTTCGCGGTCGGTAACGAAGCCTGGGGCTGCGGCGGCCAGATGACGCCGGAGCACTACGCCAATCTGTACAAGACGGCCGCCGAGTTCCTGAAGGCGCCGCACGGCCAGTCGCCGAAATTCATCGCCAGCGGCGGCAACGACAACGATACCAAGTGGACCGAGGTGCTGTCGGCCAACGTGAAGCACAAGATGGATGCGATCAGCTTCCACTACTACACCATCCCGACCGGCAAGTGGGAAGTGAAGGGCGCAGCCACCGGCTTTGCGGAAGGCGAGTGGATCTCGACCATGAAGAACACCATGCGCATGGATGAGCTGATCAAGAACAACGTGGCCATCCTGGACAAGAACGACCCGTCCAAGAAGGTGGGCTTCTATGTCGATGAATGGGGCACCTGGTACGACGTGGAGAAGGGCACCAACAGCGGCTTCCTGTACCAGCAGAACTCCCTGCGCGACGCGGTGGTGGCGGCGCTGAACTTCAACATCTTCCACAACTATGCCGACCGCGTGAAGATGACCAACATTGCGCAGATGGTCAACGTGCTGCAGGCCATGATCCTGACCGACAAGGACAAGATGCTGCTGACGCCGACCTACCACGCCTACCGCATGTACGTGCCGTTCCAGGACGCGACTTCGCTGCCGGTTTCCATGTCCGGCAACGGCCAGTACAGCGTGGGTAGCGTGAGCGTGCCGCAGGTGAGCGCTTCGGCTGCGCGCGGCAAGGACGGCAAGGTCTACCTGGCGCTGGTGAACACCAATCCTAAGGAAGCTGCCGACGTGTCGGTGAACGTGGCGGGCGCCAAGGCCGGCGTGGCGCGCGGCCAGCTGCTGACGGCGGACGCGATGGATGCGCACAACACCTTCGCCAAGCCGCAAGCCGTGAAGCCAGTGCCTTTCGAGGCGAAAGCCAGCAACGGCAAGCTGCAGGTCAAGCTGCCGGCCAAGGCGGTCGTGGTCGTCGCTGTAGAGTAAGCTGTGTGCCGCACGCCGTGAGCCTGATGTCCGGGCTCATGGCGCGCGGCGCAGAAACGGATGGGAATGACGATGAAATATGCAGCAGCAGTGGCGGTGGCAGCGTGCCTGGGCTTTTCAGCGCAGGCGGCGCAGGTCGGCGTGCACGACCCGGTGATGGCGAAGGAGGGCAACACCTACTACGTCTTCAGCACCGGGCCGGGCATCACCTTCTACAGCTCCACCAATATGAAGGACTGGAAGCCTGAAGGCCGCGTCTTCCCCGGCCAGCCGGCGTGGGCGAAGAAGGCCGCGCCCAGTTTCGACGGTCATATCTGGGCGCCGGACGTGCAGCACTACAAGGGCAAGTACTACCTGTACTACTCGGTGTCAGGCTTCGGCAAGATCACGTCGGGCATCGGCGTCACCGTGAATAAAACACTGGACCCGCGCTCGCCGGAGTACAAGTGGGAAGACCAGGGCATGATACTGCAGTCGGTTCCCGGCCGCGACAACTGGAACGCCATCGATCCCAACGTGGTCGAAGACGGCAAGGGCTCGGGCTGGATGGCCTTCGGCTCCTTCTGGGGCGGGCTGAAGCTGGCGAAGCTGAACGACGACCGCACGAAGCTCGCCGAGCCGCAGGAATGGCGCACCATTGCGCGCCGCGAGCGTCCCGCCTTCACGGCGGACGACAGCGGCGGCCCGGCGGAAATCGAGGCGCCGTACATCTTCAAGAAGGACGGCTACTACTACCTGTTCGCCTCCTGGGGCCTGTGCTGCCAGAAGGAGAAAAGCACCTACCACGTGGTGGTGGGCCGCGCGCATGACGTGACCGGCCCTTACCTGGACAAGAGCGGCAAGGACATGGCGGCAGGCGGCGGCTCGCTGCTCATCGCCGGCGACAAGGACTGGCAAGGCGTGGGCCACAACAGCGCCTACACTTTCGACGGCAAGGATTACTTCGTCACTCACGCCTACGAAACCGCGGACAAATACCAGCAAAAGCTGAAAATCCTCGACATGAAATGGGACAAGGACGGCTGGCCGGTATTGGACCAGCGAGACCTGAACCGCTACCAAAGCCACTTGCAATAAGCGCGGGTCACGCCGCGCCCCACGACATGAAACTCATCCCCATCGCCCTGGCGCTGCAGCTGGCACTGGCCGCCCCCGCCTTCGCCGCCGAGCTGTTCCCGCTGTCCGACGTGCGCCTGTCGCCCAGCCCCTTCCTGGACGCCCAGAACACCGACCTGAAATACATCCTCGAACTGGAACCGGACAAGCTGCTCGCTCCCTTCCTGCGCGAGGCGGGCCTGCCGCAGAAGGACGCCAGCTACGGCAACTGGGAATCCAGCGGCCTGGATGGCCACCTGGGCGGCCACTACCTGTCCGCGCTGGCCCTGATGTACGCCTCCACCGGCGACCCCGAAGTGCTGAAGCGCCTGAACTACTTCGTGGCGGAGCTCAAGCGCTGCCAGGAGAGCAATGCCAACGGCTACATCGGCGGCATCCCCGGCGGCAAGGACGTGTGGAACGCCATCGCGCAGGGCAAGCTCAAGGCGGACAACTTTTCCGTCAACGGCAAATGGGTCCCGTGGTACAACCTGCACAAGGTGTACGCCGGCCTGTACGACGCGTGGCGCCTGGCCGGCAACGCCGAAGCGAAGACCGTGCTGATCGCCTTGTCGGACTGGGCGCTGCAATTGAGCGCCCACCTCACGCCCGAGCAGATGCAGCTGATGCTGCGCAGCGAGCATGGCGGCATGAACGAAGTCTTCGCCCAGGTGGCGGAGATGACCGGCGATAAAAAATACCTCGACCTGGCCATCAGATTCTCGCATCAGGCCATCCTCAAGCCGCTGGAAGAGGGCCGCGACCAGCTCACCGGCCTGCACGCCAACACGCAGATTCCGAAAGTGATCGGCTTCAAGCGCATCGGCGACATGACCGGCGACCCGAAGTGGCAGCAGGCCGCCCAGTTCTTCTGGCAGACCGTGCACGACCACCGCACCGTGGCCATCGGCGGCAACAGCGTCAAGGAGCACTTCCACGACGACAAGGACTACAGCTCCATGGTGAAGGAGACCGAAGGCCCGGAAACCTGCAACACCTACAATATGCTCAAGCTCACCGAGCTGCTGTTCCAGGGCGACCAGAAAGGCAGTTACGGCGACTACTACGAGCGCGCGCTGTACAACCACATCCTGTCCTCGCAGCGGCCCGACACCGGCGGCTTCGTCTACTTCACGCCCATGCGGCCCAACCACTACCGCGTGTATTCGCAGGTGGACAAGGGCATGTGGTGCTGCGTGGGTTCGGGCATCGAAAGCCACGCCAAGTACGGCGAATTCATTTACGCGCACGAAGGGGACGCGCTGTTCGTCAACCTGTTCATCCCGTCCACGCTGAACTGGAAGGCGAAGGGCATCCAGCTGCGCCAGGAAACCCGCTTCCCCGACGAGGACCGTACCAGCATTACGCTGGAATCCGGCGGCCGGTTCACGATGAAGGTGCGCTACCCCGAGTGGGTGGCGGCCGGCGCGCTGACAATCCGCGTCAACGGCAAGGCCGAGAAGGTGGACGCGAAGCCCGGCGCCTACGCGTCCATCGCCCGCGAATGGAAGAAGGGCGACAAGGTGGAGATCCGGCTGCCGATGAAAACCCGCCTGGAGCAGATGCCGGACAAGTCCAACTACTACGCGGTGCTGCACGGCCCCATCGTGCTGGCGGCCAAGACCCAGCCCTTCGCCAACGAAAAGCTCAATTACTTCGCCGACGATAGCCGCATGGGCCATATCGCCCAGGGGCCGGTGTGTCCGCTGGAGGCGGCGCCGCTGTTCGTCAGCGACAGCAAGGCCTTCCTGGACAAGTTCAAGCCGGTGCCGGGCCAGCCGCTGACCTTCCGCGCGCCGGGGCTGGTGCAGGGGCCGGGCGCCGAGAGCATCCGCTTCATCCCGTTCTTCCGCCTGCACGACTCGCGCTACATGATGTATTGGCAGCAGACCACGCCCGCCAACCTGGCCGTGATGCGCGCCGCGAACGCGCGCGCCGAGTCCGAGCGCCTGGCGCTGGACGCCATCACTGTGGACCAGGTGGCACCGGGCGAGCAGCAGCCCGAGTCCGACCACTTCTTCAAGGGCGAGGGCGCGGATGCCGGTATCAACAAGGGCCGCCACTGGCGCCACGCGAAAGGCTGGTTCAGCTACGAGCTGACCGACAAGGAAGGCCAGGCCAGGACCCTGCGCCTGACTTTCTCGAAGGCCGACGCCGGCCGCAAGTTCGACATCGTGGTCAACGGCGACGTGCTGCACACGGTTACGCTGGGCAGCGACGCGGCCGACGACATCTACACCCGCGACTTCGCCATCCCCGCCGGCCAGCCCGGCCAGGCGCGCAAGCTGACGGTGAAATTTGCCGCCCATCCCGGCTCGATGGCGGGCGGCCTGTACGGCCTGCGGCTGCTGCGTTAACATAAGGTGGCCTGACCACCTTGTTATCGATACCGAAAACGATATCGATTCAATCAAAAAATGAATTGGATGGCTATGGCGCTTTCTCATACTATGAGCGCATAACTAATATTGGAGACCAGCATGAATTTCACTCGCAGGACGATCCTGGGTGCGGCGGTAGCCGCTAGCGTTACCACCATCGGCAGCATGGCCACGCCGGCCTTCGCGCAGAAGCCGCTGGTGATCGGTTTTTCCCAGGTTGGCGCTGAAAGCGAATGGCGCACCGCGAATACTGCTTCGGTCAAGGACGCGGCCAAGAAGGCCGGCGTGACGCTGAAATTCGCCGACGCGCAGCAGCGCCAGGAGAACCAGGTGAAGGCGATCCGTTCCTTCATCGCCCAGCGTGTGGACATCATCGCGTTCTCGCCGGTGGTGGAGTCGGGCTGGGATACGGTGCTGCGCGAGGCGAAAGCCGCCAAGATTCCTGTGATCCTGACCGACCGCTCGGTTAATGTCAGCGATCCGACCCTGTTCGTGACCTTGATCGGTTCCGATTTCGTGGAAGAGGGCCGCAAGGCCGGCCGCTGGCTGGTGGACTATGCCAAGAAGTCGCCCGCCGCCACGCTGAACATCGTGGAGCTGCAGGGCACCGTGGGCTCGGCCCCGGCCATCGACCGCAAGGCGGGCTTCGAGGAAATCATCAAGGGCAATCCCAAGCTGAAAGTGGTGCGCACCCAGACCGGCGACTTCACCCGCGCCAAAGGCAAGGAAGTGATGGAAGCCTTCCTCAAGGCGCAGGGCAAGAACATCAACGTGCTGTATGCGCACAACGACGACATGGCCATCGGCGCCATCCAGGCGATCGAGGAAGCGGGCCTGAAACCGGGCAAGGACATCATCATCATTTCCATCGACGGCGTGAAGGGCGCGTTCGAGGCGATGATCGCCGGGAAGCTGAACGTGACCGTGGAATGCAGCCCGCTGCTCGGTCCTCAGCTGATGGAAGCGGCTGCCGCCGTGAAGGCCGGCAAGCCGGTGCCGAAGCGTATCGTGGTGAACGAGGGCGTGTTCCCGGCCGAAGTGGCGGCCAAGGAATTCCCGAACCGGAAGTACTAAATGCCTGTTTCGGACGTTGCGCCGGTCCTGGAACTGACCGGCATCCACAAGGAGTTCCCGGGCGTGAAGGCGCTCAGCGACGCGGGCTTGCGCCTGTTCCCCGGCGAGGTGCATACGCTGATGGGCCAGAACGGCGCGGGCAAGTCGACGCTGATCAAGGTGCTGACGGGTGTCTACACGCCGGAGCGCGGCACCATGCTGTTGAACGGTAAGCCGATCCGGCCGGCGTCCACGCTGGAGGCGCAGGAGCTGGGCATTAGCACGGTGTACCAGGAAGTGAACCTGTGCCCGAATTTGTCGGTGGCGGAGAATATCTTTATCGGCCGCTATCCGCGCAAGTGGGGGCGGATCGACTGGAAGGGCATGCAGGCCGAGGCGGCGCGCATGCTGAAGATGATGGAGATCGACATCGATGTATCGGCGCCGCTGTCGAATTATTCGCTGGCGGTGCAGCAGATGGTGGCGATCTCGCGCGCCTTGAATGTGAACGCGAAGGTGCTGATCCTTGACGAGCCGACCTCCAGCCTGGACGAGGCGGAGGTGCAGCTGCTGTTTACGGTGCTGCGCCGGCTGCGCGGGCAGGGCATCGCGATCCTGTTCGTGACGCACTTCCTGGACCAGACGTATGCGATTTCGGACCGCATCACCGTCATGCGCAACGGCCAGCTGGAAGGGGAGTACGCCTGCAGCGAGCTGTCGCGCATCGCGCTGGTGAACAAGATGATAGGGGCACCGGCCGAGGAGGGCGCGCGCGTTGCCGAGGTGGCGCAAGCCGCTGCCGGGGATGCTCGCCCGGCCGCGCAGGCGGCGGAAGTGGTGCTGGAGGCGCGCGGCCTGGCACGGCGCGGGGCGCTGCTGCCGACCGATATTGCCATCCGCAAGGGCGAGCTGCTTGGCTTGTGCGGCTTGCTGGGCTCCGGCCGCACCGAGCTGGCGCGCCTGCTGTTCGGCGCGGACAAGGCAGACAGCGGCGGCGTCACGGCGGGGAACCGCGCCGGCTCGGCGCCGTTCGCCAATCCGCGCGACGCGATCGGCGCGGGCATCGGCTTCTGCTCGGAGGACCGCAAGCACGAGGGCGCGATCCTGTCGTTGTCGGTGCGCGAGAACCTGATCCTGGCGATGCAGGCGCAGGCCGGCATGCTGCGCGCCATTCCGCTGAAACGCCAGCAGGAGCTGGCCAATAACTACGTGAAGTGGCTGGGTATTAAGACAGCCAGCATCGAAACGCCTATCGGCTCGCTGTCCGGCGGCAACCAGCAGAAAGTGCTGCTGGCGCGCTGGCTGGCGACGGAACCGAAGCTGATGATCCTGGACGAGCCGACGCGCGGCATCGACGTGCGCGCCAAGGAAGAGATCATGGATTATGTGTCGGGCCTGTGCCGCAAGGGCATGTCCATCCTGTTCATTTCGTCCGAGCTGCCGGAAGTGCTGCGTGTGAGCGACCGCATGATCATCATGCGCGACCGCAAAGCCTGCGGCGAATACCAGCGCGGCGAGCTCGATGACACCACCGTGCTGCACGCCATCGCAGGGGAGGCGGCATGACCGTCCAGAACGCACCCCGCGCCGCCGCCACGCCCGGCGCAGCCCCACACGCCGCCCCGGACAGCGCGGCGGCAGCGCCGCACGCTGCCGGCGGCCACCATCCTGAAAGCATTGCCATGCTGTTGCAGCACCCACTCGTCAAGCCACTGGCCGCGCTGTTCGCGCTGCTGCTGGTGGACCTGATCTTCATCCCCGGCTTCTTCCACCTCGAATGGAAGGACGGCCACCTGTACGGCAGCGTGATCGACATCGTCAACCGCGCCGCGCCGCTGATGCTGGCGGCGCTCGGCATGACGCTGGTCATCGCCACGCGCGGCATCGATATTTCGGTGGGCGCCGTGGTGGCCTTGTCCGGCACCGTGGCCGCCATGCTCATCGGCGGCACCATGGTGATGCACAACGGCCAGCCGGTGTACGAGGCCAACACCCCCATGGTATGGGCGCTGTGCGCCGCCATGGGCGCGGCCATCCTGTGCGGCGCGTGGAACGGCCTGCTGGTCTCCACGCTCGGCCTGCAGCCCATCGTCGCCACGCTGATCCTGATGGTGGCGGGGCGCGGCCTGGCACAGCTGCTGACGGACGGCCAGATCGTCACGGTCTACTACCAACCGTTCTTCTTCCTCGGCAGCGGCTACCTGTTCGGTTTGCCGTTCTCGCTGTACGTGGTGGCGGCCGTGGTGCTGTCCGTCTCGCTGCTGATGCGCAAGACCGCGCTCGGCCTGTTCATCCAGGCTGTCGGCATCAATCCGGTGGCCGCGCGCCTGGCCGGCCTGAAGACCGCCGCGCTGATCTTCTTCGTCTACGTGTTCTGCTCGGCCTGCGCCGGCATGGCCGGGCTGATGATCAGCTCCAACATCAAATCGGCTGACGCCAACAACGCCGGCCTGCTGCTGGAACTGGACGCCATCCTGGCCGTCACCCTGGGCGGCACCTCGCTGGCCGGCGGCAAATTCAGCCTGGCGGGCAGCATGATAGGCGCGCTCATCATCCAGACGCTGACCTACACCATCTACTCGCTCGGCGTGCCGCCGGAAGTA
Source organism: Pseudoduganella sp. UC29_71 (assembly GCF_042693265.1). Classification (NCBI taxonomy): domain Bacteria; kingdom Pseudomonadati; phylum Pseudomonadota; class Betaproteobacteria; order Burkholderiales; family Oxalobacteraceae; genus Pseudoduganella; species Pseudoduganella sp. UC29_71. Next base: position 1,788,665 of record NZ_CP170549.1, read on the forward strand.
AACATGGTGGTCAAATCGGTAGTGGTGTTCCTGGTCTGCCTGTCGCAGTCGCCGGAATTCAAGCAGATCTGGAAAAGGAAAGCAGCATGATGTCCCAAGTGCGCGGCTTCACGTCCGCCCCATACTTCACGTCCCTGGTGACGGTGTTCCTGCTGGTGGTGATGTTCGCCGCCGGCGGCGCCGCCTACCCGGGCTTCCTGTCGCTGCAGGTGGTGTTCAACCTGCTGATCGATAACGCCTTCCTGCTGGTGATCGCCATCGGCATGAGTTTCGTCATCCTGTCCGGCGGCATCGACCTGTCGGTCGGCTCGGTGCTGGCGCTGGCCACCATGATCTCGGCCTGGCTGCTGCACAGTGCCCACTGGCCGCCGGCCGCCGTCATCGCCTTCGTGCTGGTGCTGGGCGCGCTGTTCGGCGCCGCGCAGGGCGCGCTGATCCACTACTTCAAGCTGCAGGCCTTCATCGTCACGCTGGCCGGCATGTTCCTGGCGCGCGGCCTGTGCTACCTGATCAGCATTAACTCCATCACCATCGAAGATCCGGTGTTCGTCGCCATGTCGCAGACGCAGATCGAGTTCCTGGGCGGCTTCGTGTCGCCGGGCGCCATCATTGCGCTGGCGCTGCTGGCGCTGGGCATCTACGCGGCGCACTACACGGCCTTCGGCCGCGCGGTGTACGCCATCGGCGGCAACGAGCAGTCGGCCCACATGATGGGCCTGGCCGTGGGCCGCACCAAGGTGCTGATCTACGCGCTGAGCGGCTTTTGCGCCGCGCTGGCCGGGGTGCTGTTCTCGTTCTACATGCTGTCCGGCTACGGCCTGCACGCGCAGGGCACGGAGCTGGACGCCATCGCGGCGGTGGTCATCGGCGGCACGCTGCTCAGCGGCGGCTACGGCTACATCGCCGGCGCGCTGTCGGGCGTGCTGATACTGGGCACCATCCAGACGCTGATCGCCTTCGACGGCACGCTCAGCTCCTGGTGGACCAAGATCGTGATCGGCGCCTTGCTGTTCGTGTTCTGCGTGGTGCAGCGGCTGATGTCCATCGGCGGCAAAAAAACACAATAACTGGAGAAGTCATGTTCAAGAAGTCCCTGCTGGCCTGCGCCATCACCCTGGCCGCGGCTGCGCACGCGCATGCCGCCAATCCGCTGTTCAAGGATAAATTCACCGCCGACCCGGCCGCGCTGAGCGACAAGGGCCGCGTCTATCTGTACGTGGGCCGCGACGAGGCCGAGGAAAACGGCAAGGATTACCTGATGAAGGAATGGCTGGTCTACTCCAGCTGCGACATGAAGAACTGGAAGGCGCACGGCTCGCCGCTGAACGTGCAGACCTTCGCGTGGGCGAAGAAGGACGCCTGGGCCGCCGACATCACCAAGCGCGACGGCAAGTACTACTTCTATTCCACCGTCGAGCACAAGACCATTCCGGGCAAGGCCATCGGCGTGGCGGTGTCGGACAGCCCGACCGGGCCGTTCAAGGACGCGCGCGGCAGCGCCATCATCACCAACGACATGACCAGGGAAACCGATATCTCGTGGGACGATATCGACCCCGCCGTCTTTATCGACGACGACGGCCAGGCCTATCTGTACTGGGGCAACCAGGTGATGAAGTACGTGAAGCTGAAGAAGAACATGATCGAGGCGGACGGTCCTATCCACACCGTGGCCGTGCCGCACTTCACCGAAGCGACCTATCTGCACAAGCACAAGGGCACGTACTACCTGTCCTGGTCGCGCGAGTTCCCGGAGGAGACGGCGTATTCCACCGGCCCGAGCGCCACCGGGCCGTGGACCTACCGCGGCGTGATCATGAAGAAGAACGCGGTGGTGAAAACCATCCACCACGCCATCATTGAGCACAACGGCAAGTCCTACATCTTCTACCACAACGACAAGCTGCCCACCGGCGGCGAGTTCCGCCGCTCGGCGGCCGTGGAGGAGCTGCACTACAACCCGGACGGCACCATCCGCTTCATTCCGCAGACCGACGAAGGCCCGGCCGCGAACCCCAGCCCCGGCTGTCAAGGCTGATATCCATATCGCCGATATTGCGCCGTACCGATATCGGCAATGATATGATTTACAGATGGATACCCTCAACCCGAACTGGTTTTTACGTGCCCGTCTGAAGACCCGCCAGCTGCTGCTGCTGATCGCGCTGGACGAACACCGCAACATCCACCGCGCGGCCGAAGCGCTGCACATGACGCAGCCCGCCGCGTCCAAGCAGATCAAGGATCTGGAAGAGATGCTGGACGTGCGCCTGTTCGAGCGCCTGCCGCGCGGCATGGAGCCGACCATCTACGGCGAAACCATGATACGCCACGCGCGCATGGCGCTCACCAGCCTGTCGCTGGCGCACGACGACGTGGTGGCGCTCAAGGCCGGGCTGGTGGGGCAGGTGGAGGTGGGCGTGATCATGACGCCGGCCATGTCCCTGCTGCCCAAGGCCATCGCGCGCGTGAAGGAACACGCGCCGCTGCTGCGCATCGGCGTCAAGCTCGAACCGAGCAACGTGCTGCTGGACATGCTACAGCGCGGCAACCTGGACTTCATGATAGGCCGCATCCTGGAGCGGGACGGCACCTCGGGCCTGATCTACGAGGAGCTGACCGAGGAACCGGCGTGCGCCGTGGGCCGCCCCGGCCATCCGCTGATGGGCGTGGAAAACCTGCAGCTGTCGGACATCGCCGGCCAGCCGTGGATATTGCCGCCGCCCGGCAGCATCCTGCGCCACCGCTGCGACATGATGTTCCGCCGCGCCGGCCTGGAACCGCCGTCCAACGTGGTCGACACCACCGCCATGCTGCTGGTGGCGCCGCTGCTGCAGCAGACCGATTTCCTGCACGTGATGCCGCTGGAAGTGGCGCGCTACTACGCCGACCTGAATATCCTCAGCATCCTGCCGATCGACTTGCCATGTAAAATGGACGCATTCGGCATCATCCGCCAGCAGGACCATCTGTTATCGCCCGGCGCCGATTTGCTGTTGCGCGCCGTCCGTACCGCTGCCAAGGAAATTCCAGCATGAGCATTGTGTTTTCAAGCCTGAACCATTCGTTGCGCGTGCCGCTCGCGGCCGAGATTCATTCGCGTCCCTTCCTGAAGCTGGACGCACCCGAACTGATTTCCCATTTTGCCGTCTACCGCAATCCCGACAACGGCGCCGGCGCGCCGCTGGGCCACAGCCACCACGCCACGCTGGGCGCGCTGTGCAAGCATTTCGGCGTGTCCGCGCCGGCCAGCGACGCCAAATACTTCTACCACGACTTCGGCCGATTCCGCCTGAAGTGGGAATGCCACACCGAGTTTTCCACCTATACCTTCGCCGGCCGCCCGGCGGCCGAGGTGCCCACCGAGCAGGCTTTCGAGCAGATGCCGGTTACCCACCTGCCGCAGGAATGGCTGCTCACGCTGCAGGGCCGCCTGATGGTGGCCGCGCACGTGGTGCTGGAGCGCGGCCCGGCCTCGGCCGAGGTGCTGCAGCGCGTGTTCGAAGGCACCACGCTGGCGGGCAGCCAGGTGATGCAGGGCGGCGAGCTGTTCACCGACTTCACCATCCAGTCCGACGGCTTCAGCCGCTTCATCATCCGCGACGTGGGCATGCGCGCCCAGCAGGCCGGGCGCCTGGTGCAGCGCGTGCTGGAGATTGAAACCTACCGCATGATGGCGCTGCTTGGCCTGCCGCAGGCGCAGCAGGCCGCGCCGGCGCTGAACGCCATCGAGGCCGAGCTGGTGAAGCTGGCCGGCGCCATGGTGCAGACCGACGCGGCGCAGGCCGACGGCGGCAGCGTGGACGGCGCCACCGAACAGGCGCTGCTGGGCGAAATCACGCGCCTGGCTGCGCGCATTGAAAAGCTGTCGCTGGAAACCAGCTACCGCTTCTCGGCCTCGAAAGCGTATTTCAGGCTGGTGAACGCGCGTATCGAGGAGCTGCGCGAGGTGCGCATCGAAGGCATCCCCAATGTGGGCGAATTCATGGACCGGCGCCTCACGCCGGCCATGAACACCTGCGAAGCGCTGGCGGCGCGCCAGGAAGCGCTGGCGCGGCGCGTGGCCAACACCAACGACTTGCTGCGCACCCGGGTGGGCATCATCCAGGAACAGCAGAACCGCAAGATCCTGCAGTCGATGAACGCGCGCGCGGCGCAGCAGTTGCGCCTGCAGCAGGCGGTTGAAGGCCTGTCGGTGGCGGCCATTTCCTACTACGTGGTGGGCCTGGTGGGTTATTCCACCAAGGCGGCCAAGGTGCTGGGACTGGTCGGCAATCCGGAAGTGGTGATCGGCGTGATGGTGCCGGTGGTGGTGGCCGGCGTGTGGCTGGCGCTGCGCAATATGCATAAGAGGCTGCATACGGCCTAAGCTGCGGCACGTGCGGCATATGCGGCATAATGACGGGTTTTCCGCCCTGAATCCGTTATCATGAATCGACTCCTGGCCGCAGCACTGTGCGCGGCAAGCTTGCTGTCCACCTTGCCGGCTGCGGCCGCGCCATCCGAACGTACTGTCGCCGCACTGCGCTTTATCGGCGAGCAGCGCATCCCGCTCCGGCTGGCCTACAAGGGCACCATGGTGGGCGGCCTGTCCGGCGTGGACTACGATGCCGCCAGCGGCAACTGGCTGATGGCCAGCGACGACCGCAGCGCACATAGCCCGGCGCGTTTCTACACCGCGCGCATGGACTACGACGGCAGCGCCTTCCGCAGCGTCACGCTCACCGGCGTGGACAGCTTCAAACAGGCCGACGGCACCACCTATCCCGGCGTGAAAGAGTATGACGTCAGGAAGAGCGGCGACGTGCCGGACATCGAAGCGCTGCGCATCGACCCGCTGGACGGCAGCATCTGGTACACCAGCGAAGGGGACCGCAAGCGCGGCTTCGATCCCTTCGTGCGCCACGCGCGGGGCGATGGCAGCTATCTGGGCGAAGCGCAGCTGCCCGAGATGTTCCGCGTCTCGGTAGAACAGAAGGGCACGCGCGACAACCTGGCCTTCGAAGGCCTGAGCTTCGCGCCGGACGGCCGCTCGATGTGGGTGTCGATGGAAGCGCCGCTGTACCAGGACGGCCCCCTGCCTACGCCCACGGCCGGCGGCGTGTCGCGCATCACCCGCATGGACCGCGAGGGCCGCATGCTGGCGCAGTACGCCTACCAGATGGACCCCATCCCCGGCACGCCCGGCCCCGGCAAGAACGCCGACAACGGCATCTCCGAAATCCTTGCCGTCAACCAGCACGCCTTGCTGGTGCTGGAGCGCTCCGCCGTGCAGGACGCGGCCGGCGCCTACAAGAGCTATATCCGCCTGTATGAAATGGACACGGCCGCGGGCGGCCCAAGCGACATGCGCGGCGTGGCGGCGCTGGCCGGCGCGAGCTACCGTCCTGCCGCCAAGCGCCTGGTGCTGGACCTGAACACGCTCGGCATCCAGCTCGATAACATGGAGGCCATGAGCTTCGGCCCCAAACTGCCGAACGGCCACGATAGCCTGGTGATCGTCGCCGACGACAATTTCGACAAAAGCCAGACCATGCTGTTCCTGCTGTTCGAAGTCTTGCCTACTATTCCATAAAATGGAATGCTGAATTGGTTTTGGTGATGGTTCTCCTTGTCGGTGAAATAATTCACACTGTCGGTGTTGTAGTTAAATAAACCGACCACGAGGACCCCCCATGAAACTGTATTCCCACCTGCTCTCCGGCCACGTGCACCGCGTCCGCCTGTTCCTGTCCCTGCTGGGGCTGCAGCACGAAGTGGTTGAGGTCAACATCTTCAAGGGCGAGCACAAGACGCCGGAGTTCCTGGCGCTGAACAGTTTCGGCCAGCTGCCGGTGCTGGACGACGGCGGCACGGTGGTCAGCGATTCGAACGCCATCCTGGTCTACCTGGCCAAGCGCGAGGGGCGCACGGACTGGCTGCCCGAAGACGCGCGCTCGGCCGCCGCCGTGCAGCGCTGGCTGTCGGTGGCGGCGGGGGAAATCGCCTACGGTCCGGCTGCCGCGCGCGCCGTGGCGCTGTTCGGCCGCGCGGCCGACCCGGCCGAGGTGGTGGCGCGCGCGCACCGCATCCTGGGACTGATCGACGGCCAGCTGGCCGGACAAAGCTGGCTCGCCACCGGCGCCGCGACCCCCACCATTGCCGACGTGGCGCTGTACGCCTACATTGCCCGCGCGCCGGAAGGCGGCGTGGACCTGTCGGGCTATCCGAACGTGAACGCGTGGCTGCGCCGGGTGGAGGCGCTGCCGGGCTTCGTGCCCATGGCGTCCACCCCGGCCGGCCTGGCCGCGTAAGGAGCTTGCCATGGACGGCTCGGTAAGCGACGCAGCCTCGCCCTGGCACGCGGGCGAGGTGGCCCTGCAGCGCACGGTGGGCATGGCCGAGCGCATGGACGCGCTGGGCCGCAAGGTGGTGCGCGGCTACATGCCGGACCAGCACCGCGAGTTTTTCGCGCAGCTGCCTTTTGTGGTGCTGGGCGCGGTGGACCCTGCCGGCGACGCATGGGCCACGCTGCGCGCCGGCCGTCCCGGCTTTCTCCATTCGCCCGATCCGCAGCGCCTGCAGGCGGCGTTGCCGCGCGTGCCGCAGGACCCGGCCGATGCCGGCATGGAGCAGGGCGACGCGATCGGCCTGCTCGGCATCGAACTGCACACGCGCCGCCGCAACCGCATGAACGGCACGCTGCGGCGCAGCGGCGGCGACGGCTTCGAGATCGATGTGCTGCAGTCGTTCGGCAACTGCCCGCAATATATCCAGCTGCGCGACTATGTCTTTGTTGAGCAGGCGCCCGCCGCGCCGGCCGAGCTGGCGCGGCTGGACGATGCGGCGCGCGCCCTCATCGCCGGCGCCGATTCCTTTTACGTGGCCACCTACGTGGACCTGGCGGACGGCACGCGCCAGGTGGATGTGTCGCACCGGGGCGGCCGCCCCGGCTTCGTGCGGCTGGACGCGGACGGCTCGCTGACCATTCCTGACTTCCAGGGCAATATGTTCTTCAACACGCTGGGCAATATCGCGCTCAATCCGCGCGCCGGGCTGGTGTTCGTGGACTTTGCCAGCGGCGGGCTGCTGCAGATGAGCGGCGCGGCCGCGCTGCTGGAGGGCGCGGCGGCCGAGGCCGGCCTGGTGGCGTTCGAAGGGGCGCAGCGGCTGTGGCGCTTTACGCCGCAGCGCATCATCCGGCGCGCCGGCGCGCTGCCGCTGCGCTGGCTTGCCCAGGACAACGGCGCCTCACCGGCGGCGCTGCGCACGGGCGCCTGGCCGCAGCCCTAGCGGCGGCTTGCCACCGCTAGCTAGCAGTGTGCAAGTTAGCTCTGCACTGTACGGTATGTGTGCCATGGGCGCGGGCGTTCGTCTAGAATGGGGCTGACTTCCGGAATACCAGATGCCCCGATGCACACCGACCGCGTCCTTACTGAACAAGCGCCGCCCAATGGAGACGACAGGCTGGCAGGCTTCAACCGCCTGTTCGGCGCACGCGCGCACATGGCCGTGCTGGCCGATGCGCAAGGCCGCGTGCTGGCCTTGAACCGTTCCGCCGCCGCGCAGTCGGACGAGGTGCGGCCGGGCATGCCGGTGGCGGCGCTGTATGCGCCCTGGGCCGGCAGCATCGTGCGCAGCGAGGGCTTGTCCACGGCGCGCGCGTGCGGCAACTGGCGCGGCGAGATGGAGCTGGCCGAGAAGGACGGCGAGGCCAAGCCGGTGGCGCTGCTGATCGAACACCAGCCCGCCTCGGCGGACAGTCCGGAAACCTATCTGCTGCTGCACTACGAACTGGGCGAGTTCGATTCCTATGGCTCGCGGCTGCGCTTCAAGCGCCTGTTCGAAGCCCATCCGCATCCCATGTGGGCGTACGATCTCGTCACGCTGCGCTTCCTGGTGGTGAATGCCGCCGCCGTCCACCATTACGGCTACACCGAGGCCGAATTCCTGGACATGACGATACGGGACATCCGCCCGGAGCGCGACCTGGGCCGGCTGGAGGCGGACCTGGCCGCCACGCCGGCAAAGGGCGCGCAGCGCGCCGGCTACTGGGTGCACCGCAAGAAGGACGGCACGCTGATCACGGTGGACATCTCTTCGCATTCGATCACGCTGGCGGGCCGGCCGGCGCGGCTGGTGTTCGCGCACGACGTGACCGACAAGCTGCGCATGGAAGAGGCGCTGCACGCCTCGCAGGAGATGCAGCAGCTGGTCATCAACCACATTCCGCACCAGATATTCTGGAAGGACCTGGACTCGGTGTACCGGGGCTGCAACGAGAGCTTTGCGCGCGCGGCCGGCGTGGGCGGGCCTGCCTTCATCGGCGGCAAGCGCGACGCGGATCTCCCGTGGGCGGTGAACGCCGCGCGCATCATGGCGGACGACCGCACCATCATCGACACCGGCCTGGCCAACCTGAACCAGGAAGACTACATGCTGTTCGCCGACGGCAGCATGCACTGGTTCCTCATCAACAAGCTGCCGCTGCATGACGCGCAGGGCCGCATCATCGGCGTGCTGGGCACCATCGAGGACATCAGCCAGCGCAAGCAGGTGGAGCAGACGCTGGCGCTGCGCGGGCGGGCGCTGGAGGCCAGCGTCAGCGCCATCGTCATCACCGGCCAGGGGCCGGACGGCAGTGTCATCGAGTACGCCAACCAGGCCTTCGGCCAGCTTACCGGCCACGCGCCCGAGGCGGTGCAGGGGCAGCCGCTGGAGCCGCTGCTGGGCTGCGACGGCGACGCGGAAGGGCGCGAAGCGCTGCACGCGGCGCTGCACGCACGCAGCGACGTCACGCGGCTGCTGCAGTGCCGCCACCGCGACGGTACGCCGTACTGGTGCCAGCTGCACGTGGCGCCGGTGCGCAGCGAGGAGGCCAGTCACCACGTCTGCGTGCTGAGCGACATGACCGAGGTGATGGATTACCAGGCGCAGCTCGAACACCAGGCCAACCATGACGCGCTGACCCAGCTGCCCAACCGTCACCTGTTCAGCGACCGGCTGGAGCAGGCGCTGAGCTACGCGCGCCGCTACAACCACGCGGTCTGGGTGGTGTTCATAGACCTGGACAATTTCAAGCTGGTCAACGACAGCCTGGGCCACCAGGCCGGCGACGAGCTGCTGCGCACCGTGGCCGCGCGCTTGCGCGCCTGCGTGCGGGCCAGCGACACGGTGGCGCGCCTCGGCGGCGACGAGTTCATGCTGCTGCTGTTGGGCGGCAGCGAGGCGGCGCTGCCGCAAGGGCTGCTGCAGAACGTGCTGGAAGGCGTGTCCGCGCCCGTGATGCTGGGCGAGGCCGAGGTGGCCATCACCTGCAGCGTGGGCGTGAGCGTCTTTCCGGCCGACGGCGCGGACGGCGATGTGCTGCTCAAGCATGCCGACATCGCCATGTACCGCGCCAAGGAAACCGGGCGCAACCAGGCGCAGTTCTACGAAGCGGCCATGCAGGCGCGGGTGGCCGAGCGCGCCGCCATCGAGACCGAGCTGCGCTACGCGCTGCCGCGCCAGGAACTGCGGCTGTACTACCAGCCCAAGGTGAGCCTGGAGACGGGGGAGCTGAGCGGCATGGAGGCGCTGCTGCGCTGGCCGCATCCCAAGCTGGGCATGGTGTCGCCGGACCGCTTCATCGGCGTGGCCGAGGATACCGGGCAGATCGTCGAGATCGGCCGCTGGGTGATACGCACCGCCTGCGCGCAGGCGCGCGCCTGGCAGCAGGCCGGGCTGGCGCCGCTGCGGGTGGCGGTCAACGTGTCGGCGCGCCAGTTCCGCGATCCCGGCCTGGCCGACGACATCGAGGCCGCGCTGCGCGACACCGGGCTGGCGCCGCAATACCTGGAGCTGGAGCTGACCGAGAGCATGATGATGCACAACATCGGCGAGGTGCTGGCCACGGTCACGCGGCTCAAGGGGCTGGGCATCGCGCTGTCGATCGACGATTTCGGCACCGGCTATTCCAACCTGTCCTCGCTCAAGCTGCTGCCGCTGAGCCATTTGAAGATAGACCAGTCCTTCGTGCGCGAGATGCTGGACCAGCCCAGCGTGACGGCCATCGTGCGCTCGGTGATCGCGCTGGGCCACAGCCTGGGCTTCAGCATCATTGCCGAAGGCGTGGAGACCGAGCCGCAGCTGGCTTACCTGCGCAGCTGCGGCTGCGACGAGATCCAGGGCTACCATTTCAGCCGGCCGCTGGACAGCGAGGCTTTCACCGCGCTGCTGCAGAGCGGGCGGCGGCTGGCGCTGCCCGGCGCGCAGGACCCCGCCCAGCGCACCTTGCTGCTGCTGGACGACGAGCCCCACGTGCTGGCCTCGCTGAAGCGCATGCTGCGGGTGGACGGCTACACCATCCTGACGGCGGAGTCGGCGCGCGCCGCGTTCGACCTGCTGGCGCTGCACCCGGTGCAGGTCATCATCAGCGATCAGCGCATGCCGGAAATGAACGGCACGGAATTCCTGCGGCGCGTGAAGCAGCTCTATCCGGACACGGTGCGCATCATCCTGTCCGGCTATGCGGAACTGGAGATGGTGATCAGCGCCATCAACACCGGCGAGATCTACCGCTTCTTCACCAAGCCGTGGGACGAGGAAGGCTTGCGCGCGGCGCTGCGGGAAGCGTTCCGCTACCAGGCCCTGATGCGCGGCAGCGCGGCAACGGCTCAGCCTTGACGTCGCCGCCGGCGTTACAAATTAGTCACCCCATTCCAGTTGGACTTCTGGCAATATTCCTATGAGATTAATGATGGGAGAAGGTATGCGGAAAGCGGGACTGGGACAGTGGATCAAGCGCATCGTGCTGGCGCTGCTGCTGTTGGTGGCGCTGCTGGGACTGGGCCTGTGGTTCTTCCTGCGCGGCAGCCTGGCGCAGCTGGACGGCCGGCGTAGCGTGGCGGGCATGACCGGCTCGGCCAGCATCGCCCGCGATTCCCAGGGCGTGCCCACCATTACCGGCACCGACCGCAAGGACGTGGCCTACGCAACCGGCTTCGCCCACGCGCAGGACCGCTACTTCCAGATGGATCTGCTGCGTCGCGTGGCGGCAGGCGAACTGGCCGAATTGTTCGGCCCGCGCGCGCTGCCGCTGGACCGCGAGCACCGCCTCCATCGCTTCCGCGCCCGCGCCGAAGCGGCCCTGCAAGCCATGCCGCAGGGCGACCGCGCGCTGCTGGAGCGCTACGTGGCGGGCGTGAACGACGGCTTGAACAACCTGGGCACGCGGCCGTTCGAATACGCGCTGATCCGGGTCGGCCCGCGCGCCTGGAGCGCGGCCGATTCGCTGCTGGTGTTCTGGGCCATGTATTTCGACCTGCAGGGCGGGCTGGAGGCGCGCGAACTGGCGCGCGGCTGGCTGAAGGACAACGCCACGCCCGAGCAGCTGGCCGTGCTGCTGCCTGAAGCCAGCCAGTGGGACGCGCCGCTGGACGCGGCCTCCGTGCCGGCGCCGGACACGCCGTTCCCGCCGCAGGCGCCCGCCTGGTGGGGCAAGCCGCCGGCGGCGGGCGCGCCGGGTTCCAGCCGCGTGGCCGCGCTGGAGCGTGCGGAATTGCACGGCATGGTGGGCAGCAACAACTGGGCCGTGGCGGGCAGCCGCAGCCAGGGCGGCGGCGCCATCGTCGCGGACGATATGCACCTCGGCATCCAGCTGCCGCACATCTGGTACCGCGCCGTGCTGATGGTGCCGGACGGCCACGGCGCCACGCGCCGCGTGGCCGGCGTGACGCTGCCCGGCGTGCCGCTGGTGGTGGCGGGCAGCAATGGGCATGTGGCCTGGGGCTTCACCAACAGCTACGGCGACTACGCGGACCTGGTGACGCTGGCGACCGACCCGGCGCAGCCGGGCAAGCTGCGCACGCCGGCCGGCTGGGAGACGCCGGCGGTGCACGAGGAAGTCATCCTGGTCAAGGACGCCGAGGACGGCAAGTTTACCGTGCGCGAAACCTCGCTCGGCCCGGTGCGCGAAGTGGCTGGCCGCAGCTACGCGGTGCACTGGGTGGCGCACGCCAGGGGCGCGGTCAACCTCGCCGCTGCGGCGCTGGAGATGGCCACCACCGTGGACGATGCGCTGGCCGTGGCCAACCGTTCCGGACTGCCGGCGCAGAATTTCGTGGCGGGCGACAGCAAGGGCCACATCGGCTGGACTATCGCCGGCCCGCTGCCGCGCCGCACGCATCCCGGTGCCGCGTCCACCTTCCCGCTGGCGGAAGACACACAGACCGCGGGCTGGGACGGCCTGCTGGCGCCGGACGCCTATCCCGCCGTGCGCAATCCGGCGGACGGGCAGCTGTCCACCGCCAACAGCCGCCAGCTGATGGGCGCGGACGCGGCCAAGCTGGGCGACGGCGGCTTCGACCTCGGCGCGCGCGCCCACCAGGTACGCGACAGCGTGGCGGCACTGGGCGCCAAGACCAACGAGCAGGGCGTGTACAGCGTGGCGCTGGACGACCGCGCGCTGTTCATGCGCGGCTGGCGCGACCGTGCGCTGGCGGTGCTGGACGACGCTGCCGCAATGGCACCGGCGGCACCGGCGGCACCGGCGGCACCGGCGGCAGGGGCTGCAGGGGCGGCAAGGGCCGCAGGGGCCGCAGGGGCGGCAGGGCGCGCAGGGGCCGCAGAGGCGGCAGGGGCCGTGCCCGTGCCGCTGGCGGCGGCAGGCGGGGCGGCACCGGGCACGGCGCCGGGCGCAATCGGCGCGCAGCGCGCGGCGGCGCGCGAGCTGCTGCGCAAGAGCTGGAGCGGGCACGCCAGCGTGGACTCGGTCGGCTACCGGATTGCGCGCTCCTATATGTGGTCGCTGTACGAACTGCTGTACGGCGGCGCCAGCGCGGAGATGGGCAAGCTGGCCGAGAAGGCCGACATGGCGGCAGCCACGTCGCGCTGGCCGGCCGTGGTGGCGCGCCTGCTGGACGAGCAGCCGGCCGGCTGGCTGCCGCCGCAATACGCCAGCTGGAAAGAACTGCAACTGGCGGCCATCGACCGCGCGGTGGGCACGCTGACCAAGGACGGCAAGCCGCTGGCCTCGGCCACCTGGGGCGAGCGCAACACCCAGGAGATTGCGCATCCGATCGCCTCGGCGGTGCCGGCGCTGCGGCGCTGGCTGTCCGCCCCGGCCGACCAGCTGCCGGGCGACAGCCACATGCCGCGCGTGGCGGGACGCAAGTTCGGTCAGTCCGAGCGCATGGTGGTCTCGCCGGGCAAGGAGGAGCAGGGCATTTTCAATATGCCGGGCGGGCAAAGCGGCCATCCGCTGTCGCCATTCTTCCTGGCCGGCCACGCCGACTGGGTGAGCGGCAAGGCCACGCCTTTCCTGCCGGGTGCCGCGCAGCATACGCTGACGTTCGTGAAATACTGAGTCAGGCCGCCTGCGCCGGCGTATCCTGCACGGCGCGTGGGCCAGCCTGCGCGGCGCTGCTGCCGACATGGATGCCGAAACAGGCACGCAGCAGCGGCACGCGGCGCACGGCTTCGAAGATGGCGAAGCTGCAGGTGAGCGTCAGCAGCACTAATACCAGGCCTTCCTTGGCTGGCTGCATGCGGGCCGGCTGCAGGACGTGGGCGAACACGATGAGCAGGGTCTGGTGCACGATGTAGACCGGGAACACGGCCTGCGACAGGTAGCGGCGCTTCGCGCTGTCGAATTGCAGGTGGCGGTGGCCGAAGCCGAATACGGCCAGCATGGCGCTCCATTGCAGCAGGCCCCAGACCGCGCGCTGGATCTGGATCAGCGGCATGATGTCATCGGGGTTCATGTTGTCGGTGAGGGCGTAGTAGGCCATCAGTGCGGACCAGCAGCCGAGCGCCAGGCCCAGCGCCGCAAAGCGCAGCGCTTCCATGCGCTGCCAAACGGCACGCTGGTGCGCCAGCAGTGCGCCCAGCAGGAACAGCGGCAGGTACTGCGCGTGGTTGTACCAGTCCACCACCAGGTTGTGGGTGGAAGGGTAGCGGCTGTACAGCGCGACGCGGGCCAGCGCCAGGACTGCGGCCGGCATGGCGACCAGCTTCCAGCCGGTGAGCGCGCCGCCCAGCTTGTCCGACAGGCGCTGGAGCTGCGGGCCGAAGGCGGCGGCGATGGCGCCCAGCAGCAGCGTGTACACCCAGAGGTAGGTCACGAACCAGAGGTGGTTCCAGGTGGGCAGGTCCAGGCAGGAGGCGTCCTTGCAGAAGCCGTGGTAGGCGGACAGGTAGAGCTTCATGAAGTCCAGGTAGCTGCCGCCGTAGCCCACTTTCTCGACGACTTCGCAATACGATTGCGGCGGCACCACCACCAGCATGCCGAAGATCAGCGGCAGCAGCAGGCGCGCGCTGCGCTGGCGCAGGAAGGCGGCGGTGCTCAGTTTCTTCATCAGGAAGGCTGCGGCCACGCCCGATACCATGAACAGCAGGCCCAGGCGCCAGGGCGAGGACATCATCATCAGCGGTTCGATGGTGTCGCTGGCGAAGGGGCTTTTGATGTGGAAGCCCCACGTGACGTAGTACATGCCGGTGTGGTAGAGGATGAGCAGGAAGAAGGCGCAGATGCGTATCCAGTCGAGAAAATAGAGGCGGGTGTTCGGCATGGTGGTCTCCACGGTGCGGGTTGCGATGGAGACAAGCTTATGGCGGCACGCGCGGGCGGGCCAGCGAAATGGGGCGAAGCGGGGGCAGCTTGGGGCGAGCCGGGGAAGCGCCGAGGACGAGCCGGGGATGAGCCGGGGGCGAGCCGAGGATGAGCCGGGTGGGCGAGCCGGGGACGGCTAGCCGCGCGCGCCGAGGTGGGCGAGGAGGGCGGGGCGGTATTGGCGGCTGAGCGGGGCGCGGGCGCCGGTGTGCAGCAGCAGTTCGCCGTCGCCCTTGTCGTCCACTTCGATGGCGGCGATGGCGGTCAGGCGCACGGCGGCGCGGCGATGGCAGCGCTGGAAGCCGGGGCCGAGTTTGTCGAGCAGGCCGGCCAGTGTCTGGCGCAGCAGGGGCTGGCCTGCCGCGGTGTGCAGGATGACGTAGTTGTCGGCGGTCTCGATCCAGGCGATGTCGTCCACCTTTACGATGCGCGTGGTGCCGCGCTCGGAGATCAGCAATTGGCGCACGGGCAGGACTGGCGGGGCGGCTGGCGTTGCAGGCGTACTGGCCGCTAGCGCGGCGGCGGGCGATGGCGCTGCGACGGACGGGGCTGCGACCGACGGGGCTGCGGCCGATGGCGCGGCGGCTGGTGCGGGCGCGAAGGCGGCGGATGCGGCGGGGGCGGCGCGGTGGATGGCGAGGCGGTCGCGCAGGCGCTGGAGGGCGCGTCGCAGGCGGGGCTGGTCGTAGGGCTTGAGCAGGTAGTCGATGGCGTTGGCGTCGAAGGCGCGGATGGCGTATTCGTCGTAGGCGGTGACGAAGACGATCAGCGGCGCTGGCGCGGGCAGGGAGGCGGCCACGTCGAAGCCGCCGACTTCGGGCATCTGGATGTCGAGGAAGATGGCGTCCGGCGCGAAGGCGGCGGCGCGTTCCAGCGCTTCCACGCCGTCGCGGGCTTCCTCGATGGCGGCAATGTCAGGCTCCTGCGACAGCAGGCGGCGCAGCTTGTCGCGCGCGGGGCGTTCGTCGTCGACGATCAGCACGCGCATGGCAGCCTCACTTCGGCGCGCACGCCGGCAGGTTCCAGCTGCAGCAGCCGCAGCGAGCCCGCGTCGCCATGCAGCGCCGCCAGCCGCTCGCGCAAATTGCCCACGCCGATGCCGCAGCCAGCATCTTCGGAATCAGCAACCTCGCCGCTGCCGCTGCCGCCGAGCACTGCGTTGCCGAGCACAGCGCTGCCGGCCGGGCAGCGGAGCGTGCCGCTGTCGTCGTCGATGCGCAGCACCAAGTCGGCGCCGTCGCGCTGGGCGCTGATGGCGATGGCGGTCGGCTGGCGGCGCTGTTCGACAGTGTGCTTGAACACGTTCTCCAGCAGCGGCTGCATGCTCATCAGAGGTACCTGGCAGCCCAGCAGCGTCTCGTCGATGTCCCAGCGGATGCTCACCCTGTCTTCGAAGCGCTCGCTCATCAGGTGCGCGTAGCCGCGCAGCAGGCGCAGTTCGGTGGCCAGCGGCGCCTGCTGCTGGCCGGAGTGGTCCAAGGTGGCGCGCAGCACGTCGGCCAGCTGCATCAGGGTGGCGTCGGCGCGCTCCACGTCCGTGTGCATCAGCGACGATATCGTGTTCAGCGCGTTGAACAGGAAGTGCGGCTGCATCTGCTGCGTCAGCTGCTGCAGCTGCGCCTGGCGCAGCAGCGTGGCGGCCTGCGCGGCCCGCACGCGCTCCTCCAGCAGCGCACGGTAGGACAGCAGCCCGAACTGGATCAGCACGAACAAGCCGAAGAACACCGTGATCTTCACGTCCTCATACAGGAACACCTGCGGCCACGCCTCGTGCGCGTAGGTCTCGCCCGCCAGCGCATACACGCCATGCCGGATGCCGAACGCCAGCGGCACGAAGCTCAGCCAGTACACTGGCGCCCACAAGAGCTGCACGCCGGCCCAGCGCAGCGGCGTGGGAAGCAAGTGGTCGTAGCGCCGCGTGTGCGTGCGCTGGGCCACCATCAGCACCGTGGCCACCACCGCCGAGGACAGCTCCCACAGCATAGGCTTCCACAGCGCGTGCTCGCCGTCGCGCAGCGCGTCCTGCACGGCGGTCGTCACCATCAGGCTCCAGAACAGCAGCCAGGCGGCGCACAGGGAGTAGATGGCGCGGCGGTTCTGCATGGCTTAGCGGAAGCGCGATTCGCTCAGGTCGATTTCGCGCACCAGCTTGCGCGAAATGTCGTCCGAGATATGGCCGTGCCGGGCCAGGTTGAAGATGGCCTTGCGCTCGGCCTGCAGCGCCGACATGCGCAGCGCCTTCTCGGCCGCGTCCAGCTTGCGGAACTGGCGCGCCTCGTCCACTTCCTTGTGCTCCACCAGCCGGTGCTTGTACAGCGCAATAACGCGGCCGGCCGCCTGCGGATACAGGTCCGCGTCCACGCTGGTGGACATCAGCTCGATCTGCGCCTTTTCGATGGCGGCAATGGCCGCGTTGGCCGCCACTTCGCGCGCGCGGTCTTCTTCCTGGCTTTCCTCGGACTCCTCTGGGAAGTTCACCCCGCTCAGGATGCGCGGCAGGCCGATGCTGGCCGCCAGCAGCGACAGCAGGATCACCGCGCTGGCCAGGAAAATGGTCAGGTCGCGCGCCGGGAAGGGCTTGCCGTCGCCCATGGCCAGCGGCAGCGTCATCACGCCCGCCAGGGTGATGGCGCCGCGCGCGCCGGCCAGCGAGGTGGCCAGCAGCAGGCGCCAGTGCGGCGGCGGCGCGTCGTGGCCCATGCGGCTCTTGCGGAACAGCGTGAGCTTGAGCGCCGTCCACACCCACGCAAAGCGCAGCACCATCAGGCCGACGGTGATGGAGAACGCATACAGCACCAGCCACCACGGATTGACGTGGCCCACTTCCTCCAGCGAGGCGCGCGCGCCTGTCAGTATGCTGGGCAGCTGCTCGCCCAGCAGCACGAACATCACGCCGTTCAGCGAGAACTGCACCGTGTCCCACACGGCCGAACGCTGGATGCGGGTGGCCGCCAGCGCATGGCCGCCCAGCTCCACATAGCTCATGGTGACGCCGGCCGCCACCGCCGCCAGGATGCCGGAGGCATGCAGGTGTTCGGCCAGCAGGTAGGCGCCGAACGGCATCAGCAGGTTGACCAGGATGGGCGAACCGGCCGGTTCGCCGAAGTGGCGCGTGAGCCAGCGCTGCACCCAGGTGATGAGCAGGGTGACGCCTACGCCCATGGCCACGCCGCCGGCCACCAGCCACAGGAAGGTGAGGGTGGCGCTGGTGAGCGAGAAGGTGCCGGTCAGCGCGGCGGCCACGGCGAAGCGGAAGCACACCAGGCCGCTGGCGTCGTTCAGCAGCGATTCGCCTTCCAGGATGTGCATCAGCCGCTTCGGGATGGGCGTGCGCGAGGCGATGGCCGAGACGGCGACCGGATCGGTGGGCGAGACGATGGCGGCCAGCGCGAACGCCACCGGCAGCGGCATGGCCGGTATCATCCAGTGGATCAGCAGGCCCATGCCCAGCACGGTGAACACCACCAGGCCCAGCGCCAGTTGCAGGATCACGCCACGGTCGCGCAACAGGCCGCTCTTGGGAATGCGCCAGCCGTCCAGGAACAGCAGCGGCGGCAGAAACAGCAGGAAGAAGAATTCCGGTTCGAGGGCGATGCCATGGCGCGAAAAGGCTGCGACGATGAAGCCCAGCGCGATCTGCATCAGCGGCAGCGGCACGGCCACCGGCAGCAGGCGCACCAGGTAGGCGCTGCCGACCACCGCCAGCAGCATCGCCAGGACTGTTTCTATCGCATCCATGCATATCCTTTTCTTAAACTTGCGCAATTATATAGGCGGCCGCTCTGGTCAATAGCAAACCTTTCTGTCATAATCCTGCCTTCTGCGGGAGTAGCTCAGTTGGTAGAGCGCAACCTTGCCAAGGTTGAGGTCGAGAGTTCGAGACTCTTCTCCCGCTCCAGAATTCGAAAAAAAGGAAACCTGCGGGTTTCCTTTTTTATGCCCCAAGCGCAATTGCAACATCGGCGGGCGAAATGTTTCGTAACGCTGGGCAATATCGTTATACTGGTCGCAGCCCTTGCGATGGAGACGATTCCCTATGAATTCAGTTCAACAAGAAATTGACGAACGCAGTAACTTAACCAATTCCAACAAATTTGAACTGCTGCTGTTCCGGCTCGGCGCCGACGCCAATGGCGAGCATTCGGAGCTGTACGGCATCAACGTCTTCAAGATCCGCGAGATCGTGGCCATGCCGGAAGTGACGGCGGTGGCCGGTTCCGCGCCGCATATGCTGGGCGTGGTCAACCTGCGCGGCCAGATCATTTCCGTGATGGACTTGCCCGGCATCGTCGGCGTGACGCCGAAGACGGGCTTGAACATCATGCTGGTGACCGAATTCGCCCGCACCACGCAGGCTTTCGCCGTGGAGTCGGTGGACGAGATCGTGCGCCTGGACTGGGGCCAGGTGCTGTCGGCCGAAGGCAGCACGGCCGGCGGCATGGTGACCAGCATCGCGCGCCTGGACGGCGACGTGAACAATACCCGCCTGGCGCAAGTGCTGGACGTGGAAACCATCTTGCGCAAGATGGTGCCGACCGATGGCAAAGACGTGGACCCGGAAACCATCGGCCCCAAGCTGCTGCTCAAGCCGGGAACCATCATCCTGGCGGCCGACGATTCGGTGGTGGCGCGCAGCCTCATCGAGCAGGGCTTGACCGCCATGGGCGCGCCTTTCGTGATGACCAAGTCCGGCAAGGAAGCCTGGGAGCGCCTGCTGCACATTGCCGACGGCGCCAAGGCCGAGGGCATCCCGGTGGAGGACCGCGTGTCGCTGGTGCTGACCGACCTGGAAATGCCGGAAATGGACGGCTTCACCCTGACCCGCTTGATCAAGCAGGACGCGCGCTTCAGCAAGATCCCGGTGGTGATCCATTCCTCGCTGTCCGGCAAGACCAACGAGGACCACGTCAAGGGCGTTGGCGCCGATGCCTACGTGGCCAAGTTCGTGGCGGAGGACCTGGCGGAAACTATCCGCAAAGTGCTGCACGAGTAATCACATTGTCCGTCAAATAACGCTATCATGGCCAGGTCGTACTTTTCCAACCAACTGGGAGATGACCGTGGCAGCCAAGCAGATACTGTTATTGACGGGCGATTTCGCTGAGGATTACGAAACCATGGTGCCGTTCCAGGCACTGCAGATGGTCGGCCACACGGTGCATGCCGTGTGTCCCGGCAAGAAGAGCGGCGAGAAGGTCAAGACCGCCATCCACGATTTCGAGGGCGACCAGACTTACACCGAGAAGCCTGGCCACCAGTTCGCCCTGAACGCCAATTTCGACGACGTGAAGGTCAGTGCGTACGACGCGCTGGTGATCGCTGGCGGCCGCGCGCCGGAGTACCTGCGGCTGAACCCGCGCGTGCTCGAAATCATCCGTGAATTCGCCCAGGCGTCCAAACCGATCGCGGCGGTGTGCCACGGCGCGCAGCTGCTGGCTGCGGCCGACGTTATCAAGGGCAAGAAGATTTCCGCTTATCCGGCATGCGCGCCGGAGGTGAAGCTGGCCGGCGCGGAGTACGCGGACATTGCGGTGGACTCGGCCGTGACCGACGGCATCTTCGTCACCGCGCCGGCGTGGCCCGCGCACCCGCAGTGGCTGGGCCAGTTCCTGGCGCGGCTGGGGACCGAGATCAAGCTGTAGCGGCTGGGCGCGTTGGCGGGTTAGGCGGAGCCGTAACCCGCCAGATTGCGCGCATGGAAGCGCAAATGGTCTTCGATGAAGCTGGCGATGAAATAATAGCCGTGGTCGTATCCCGCATGCCGCCGCAGTTGCAGCGGCTGCGCGGCCTTGCGGCAGGCTTCCTCGAACGCTTCCGGATACAGCTGCTCGGCCAGGAACTTGTCGCCCAGGCCCTGGTCTATCAGGATGCCCTGCGGGAAAGGCGTGCTGGCCGCAGCCATCAGTTCGCTCGCGTCATGCGCGCGCCAGGCCGCTTCGTCTGAACCCAGGTAGCCGCCAAAGGCTCTCTTGCCCCACGGGCAGCGGGTGGGCGCGGCGATGGGCGCGAAGGCGGACACGGAACGGAACACGTCCGGCCGCTTCAGCGCCAGCGTCAGCGCGCCGTGGCCGCCCATCGAATGGCCGAACACGCCCACACGGGCGGCATCCACCGGCAGCTCTTGCGTCACCAGGTCCCGCAATTCATGGATATAGCTTTCCATGCGGTAGTGCTTGCTCCACGGCGCCTCCGTGGCGTCGATATAGAAACCGGCGCCGGCGCCGAAGTCCCATGCGTCCGTTTCGCCCGGCACGCCGGCGCCGCGCGGGCTGGTGTCCGGGGCGATCAGGATCAGGCCCAGTTCGGCCGCCACGCGCTGGGCGCCGGCCTTGACGGGAAAGGTCTCTTCGGTGCAGGTCAGGCCGGCCAGGTAGAACAGCGCCGGCAACCGGTCCGCCCCGGCGTGCGCGGGGATGAAAACGGAGAAGCGCATGGGCAGGCCGATTGCGCTGCTATCGTGCTTGTAAAAGCGCTGAACGCCGCCGAAACAAACGTGTTCGCTGATGAGTTCCAGCATGGGATTCCTTCTCTTGCGTTGGGTTGTGCATGATTCTACTCCGGCCTCGGGTGTGACGCGATTTAACGTAATGCAATAAAATACGAGCTGTACTTGCATTGGAGGAAACATCTATGCCGGATTTAGTAGTTATCACGGCCGAACTGGCCTGGCCTTTTGCAATTGCCCTGGCCTGGCTGGCGGGCGAGATCATGCACCGCTGGTCGGGTGTACCGCGCATCAGCGTGTACGGCCTGGTGGGCTTCGCGGTAGCGCAGGCCTTCCCCGACCTCTACACCAGCGACAGTTCCAGCCCCGTCACCATCCTGGCCAACGTGGCCTTCGGCCTCATCCTGTTCGAATTCGGCTACCGCATCAACCTGAAGTGGCTGCGCCTGAATCCGTGGATCGCCGTCACCGGACTGGTCGAATCGGCCGCCACCTTCGCGGTCGTGTATTTCATCGGCAGCCTGTCCGGCATGCCGCCGCTGACTTCGCTGCTGCTGGCGTCGCTGGCCATGTCCAGTTCTCCCGCCGGCGTGCTGCGCGTGATCAACGAGCAAAACAGCGCGGGGCAGGTGACCGAACGGGTGCTGCACCTGGTGGCCATTAACTGCGTGCTGGCCGTGTTCGTGTACAAGGTGATCGTGGGCGTGTGGGTGTTCCAGACCTCCGGCAGCCTGGGCCAGGCCGTATCGCACAGCGCCATCGAGCTGCTGGCGTCGGCCGTGCTGGGCGCCGTCTTCGGCGTGGCGGTGCCCGCGCTGCTGCGCCAGCTGGGCCACGTCTCGCGCGACGGCACCATCGCTTTCGCGCTGGCCGTGGTGCTGCTGGTGGCCATTACGCACGCGGCCAACCTGTCGCCGGTGCTGGCCACGCTGACCTTCGGCCTGATGGCGCGCCACCGCCGCATCGCCTTCAGCCGCACCGAGCGCAATTTCGGCGCCATCGGCGAGCTGCTGACGGTGCTGCTGTTCGTGTTTGCCGTCACCACGCTGGACTGGGACCGTGTCGTCACCGGCGCCGGCCTGGCCATCGTGCTGCTGCTCGCGCGCTTCGTCGTCAAGACGGTGGCGGTGGCGGTGTTCGCGCACGTCGGCGGCGTCACCTGGCGCAAGGGCGCGCTCACCGGCGTGGCGCTGGCGCCGATGTCGGTGTTCGTCATCCTGCTGCTGGAGCAGACCAAGAGCATGGGCATCGTGCTGGTAGACGAGCTGGCCGCACTGGCCGCGATGACGCTGTTAATGGAAGTACTCGGCCCCATCTTCACGCAGTACGCGCTGATGTGGGCCAATGAAACGCCGGAAGAAGAGGAGGCATAAATGGCGCTTGAACCGTTCAATAATTCCCAGCCGCTGACCATGGGCGTGGAGCTGGAGCTCCAGCTGATCAGCCATGCGGACTTCGACCTGACCGCGTCCAGTCCCGACTTGCTGCACCTGCTGAACCGCAAGCCCTTCCCGGGCAATGTGACGCCCGAGATCACCGAGAGCATGATCGAGATTAACACCGACGTGCACACCAACCACACCGAGATGGTGGCGCAGTTGCAGCTGATCCGCGACACGCTGGTGCAGGCCTGCGAGAAGCTCAACATCGGCATTTGCGGCGGCGGCACGCACCCGTTCCAGAAATGGTCGGAGCGGCGCATCTTCGCCAAGCCGCGCTTCAAGGAAGTGTCGGCGCTGTACGGCTACCTGGCCAAGCAATTCACCATTTTCGGCCAGCACGTGCACATCGGCTGCGCCAACGGCGACGACGCGCTGTTCCTGCTGCACTCGCTGAGCCGCTACGTGCCGCACTTCATCGCGCTGTCGGCGTCATCGCCCTTCGTGCAGGGTGGCGATACGCTGTTCAACTCCGCGCGCCTGAACTCGGTGTTCGCTTTCCCCATGAGCGGCCGTGCGCCGTTTACGCTGAGCTGGAACGACTTCGAGCACGGCTACTTCGCCAAGATGGAGCACACCGGCGTTATCAAGAGCATGAAGGACTTCTACTGGGACATCCGTCCCAAGCCGGAATACGGCACCATCGAGCTGCGCGTGTGCGACACGCCGCTAACGGTGGAGCGCGCGGCGGCGCTGGCGGTGTACCTGCAGGCGCTGTGCCGCTACCTGCTGGAGCGGCACGAAGCCGCGCCGGAGGAGGACGACTACCTGGTCTACAACTACAACCGCTTCCAGGCCTGCCGCTTCGGCCTGGACGGCACCATCGTGCACCCGAAGACCTATGAAAGCCTGTCGCTGCGCGAGGACATCCTCACCACGCTGCGCAAGATGGAGCCGCACGCGGAAGCGCTGGGCGGCAGCGCCGGCCTGGCCCACCTGACCCAGGTGACCCACACCGGCAGCGACGCCCAATACCTGCGCGACCAGTTCCGCGAAAGCGGCAGCGTGGAGGGCGTGGTGGATGCGGCGGTGAACCGTTTCCGGGGCTAAAGGAAGCGCCTAGAAGCGCGTCTCGCGCGCCACGCGCAGGAAGTTGTCGAGGATGGGCGTGCAGTCGAGCAGTTCGACGCCGCCGGCGCGGTGGAATTCGGGGTGCCACTGCAGGCCCATGACGAAGGGAGCCTTGGTGTAGCGGATGGCTTCCACCATGCCGTCCGGCGCGGAGCGCGCTTCCACCGTCATGTCGCGGCCCAGGTTCTTCACGGCCTGGTGGTGGATGGAGTTCACCAGCGCCTGGCCGCTGTGCATCCGGAGCATGCGCCCCAGCGAGGAGCCTTCCGGGAACACGATCTCGTGGCGGTGGCGGTCGTAGTCGTCGTGCACGTGGGCCACGGCGTCCGGCACGTCGGAGGCGATGTCCTGGTACAGAGAGCCGCCGAAGGCCACGTTGATCAGCTGGCAGCCGCGGCATATGCCCAGTACCGGCTTGCCCGCTTCAACGAATTCATGCAGCAGCTCCAGTTCATACATGTCGCGCGCGCGGTCGCCGCTCCACTCGGGGCGGGTGGGCGTTTCGGCGTAGCTCTGCGGCGAAACGTCCGCGCCGCCTTGCAGCACCAGGCCGTCCAGGTGGCGCGCGTAGTCGCGCAGGCGGATGTTTGAGGGGTGCAGCAGGCCGTCTGTGTTCACGGTCGGGATCATGAACACCAGCACGTCGCGCGACATCACCCACTGCGCGATGGACTCTTCCAGGTATTGCAGGTTCTTGCTGCGCAGCCCCTTGGCGCCTTCCTCGGGATGGAAGATGCGGGCCGATATCCCGATGTGCAGCGGACGCTGGATGATGTGGCGCGTGGCCGCCGCCGCCAGGCGCCGGTAGCGCGCCATGATGATGCGGCCCCACAGGCTGAACACCGTGTCGCCCGGGTCCAGGTAACGTGGCGTGCCCAGTTTGTCTCCGTGGCGGCGGTCGTGGCGCCGCTGGTCGTGGTCTCCCGTACTCATGCCTGCTCCTGTTTTTCACATGGCTACTTTTACCACACGCGGCCATTCCGGGTCGCCCGGCTGGCCTGTCGTGGCGGCCTAGTGGTTGAAATACAGGTCGTGCAATTGGGCCAGGCTGACCTCTGCGGCAGGCTGCGAAAGGGCCACTTTGCCGCCTTGCAGCAGATAGACATGGTCCGCCACGCCGATGGCGCGTTCGGTGTTCTGCTCGACCAGGATGATGGTGCGGCCCTCGGCCTTGAGCCGCGCCAGGATCTCGAACAGCTCGTTCACCACCAGCGGCGCCAGGCCCAGCGAGGGTTCGTCCACGATCAGCAGCCTGGGATCGGACATCAGCCCGCGCGCCATGGCCAGCATCTGCGCTTCGCCGCCCGACAGCGATCCGGCCAGCTGGCCGCGCCGCTCGCGCAGGCGCGGGAACATCTCGTAGGCCGCCTCCAGCCGCGTCTTCACCAGCGCGCGGTGCGCCTTGTTGAATGCGCCTACGATGAGGTTTTCTTCCACGCTCATGTCGCGGAACACCATGCGGCCTTCGGGCACCATGGCCAGGCTGCGGTCGGCCATGTCCCAGGTGGGCGTGCCGTCCAGGCGCTTGCCGTCCAGTTTGATCTCGCCCTGTTTCAGCGGCACCAGGCCCATGATGGCGCGCAGCAGCGTGGTCTTGCCGGCGCCGTTCGGGCCGATGATGGTGGTGAGCCGGCCCGGCTGCATGGCCAGCGACACGTCCCACAGCACGTTGATGGCGCCGTAGCCGGCGCGCACGTTGTTCAGTTCAAGCATGGTGGCCTCCGCCCGCGCTTCCGGTATAGCTCTTGATGACGGCCGGATCGCGGAACACCTCGTCCGGCGTGCCGTCCGCGATCAGCTCCCCGAAATTGAGCACCGCCACGCGCGGGCACAGGCTGCTGATGGTTTCGATGTCGTGTTCGATGATGACGATGCCCACGCCGAAGCGCTGGTGCATCTCCTTGAGCATGCCCATGAAGCGCCGCTTGCCGTTCGTCTCCAGCCCGGCCAGCACTTCGTCCAGCAGCAGCAGCTTGGGATTGGTGGCCAGCGCCTTGGCCACTTCCAGCGCTTTCAGCTCGGTCAGCGAGAGGCAGGTGGCGGCGTCGCGCCGGGCCTTGCCGGCCAGGCTGGTGAAGTCCAGGATCTCGTCGATGCGCGCGTTGTCCACCTTGCCGGTGCCGAAGCGCTGCGCCACCACCAGGTTTTCGCGCACCGTCAGCTCGTGCATGGGCTGCGGAATCTGGAAGGTGCGGCCGATGCCGAGGCGGGCGCGCTGGTACATGGGGGCGCGCATCACGTCGCGGCCTTCGAAGCGGATGCCGCCGGCGGTCGGCTTCACCAGGCCGGAAATGGCGTTGAACAGCGTGGTCTTGCCGGCGCCGTTCGGCCCCACCAGGCCGATCACGTCGCTGCTGGCGATCTTGAGCGAAACGGCGTTGACGGCGGTGAGGCCGCCGAAGCGCACCGAGAGCTGGTCCAGTTCAAGCATCGTTGCGTTTCCTTCCGAATCCGCGCAGCAGCGGCATCAGGCCGTTGGGGCTGAGCACGATCATCAGCACCAGCAGCACGCCCAGCACCAGCTGGTGGCCGGTGGGCAGCAGTTCCTTGAACAGCAGCTGGTCCGCCAGCGAAACGAACACCGCGCCCGCGATGGGGCCGGCTATCGTGCGGTAGCCGCCGAAGATGGCCGCCACGATGGGCAGTGTCACCCACAGGCCGTGGAAGGCGTAGTCCGGCTCCAGGAAGTTGATGTAGTGCGCGTTAAAGGCGCCCACCACGCCGGCCATGAAGGCGGACACCACCAGCATGGCGGCCTTCAGCAGGGTGCTGTTGACGCCCACCACGCGGGTGGCGTCTTCGCTGTCGTGCATGGCGCGCAGGGCCAGGCCGTAGTGGCTGGCGCGGATGGCGGCGTAGATGAAGGCGAACACCACCACGATGGTGAGGATGATGAGGTAGGCGCCGGCCTTGCCGCTGAAGTCGTAGCCGGCCAGCGTGGGCAGCACGGGGATGTTGGCCAGCCCGCCCGCGCCGCGCGTGACCGAGGTCCATTCGGTGGCGATGATGCGGAAAATGTGGGCGTAGGCCAGGATGGCGAGCGCGAAGTAGGGGCCGCGCAGGCGCAGCACCGGCAGCATGGCGATGGAGGCGGCCGCCGCGCCGGCGCCGCCCAGCAGCATGGCCGGCAGCACCGGCACGCCGAGGCGCATGCTGGCCAGCGCGGACACATAGGCGCCCACGCCGAAGAAGGCCGAGTGGCCGAAGCTGATCATGCCGCCCAGGTTGCCCAGCAGCGCCCAGGACAGCGCCACGCCGCCGATCACCAGCGCGGCCACGATGGTGCTCATCACGTAGTGGTTGCCGGACAGCGTGAGCGGCACCACCAGGTAGGCCAGGATGAGCGCGGACAGTACGCCGCTGTTGATCCTCATCCGCGCCTCCTTGCCGCACCGAACAGGCCGTTGGGCATGACAAAGAGCACCAGCAGGAACAGCGACATGCCGGCCAGTTCCTGCAGCGCGGAGCTGGCCAGCGTGACCGTGAGCGCCTCGCACACGCCCAGCAGCACGGCCCCCAGCAGCACGCCCGGAATCGAGCCTATGCCGGCCAGCACGGTGATGATGAAGGCCTTGACGGTGAGCGCGCTGCCGTAGGAGGGCTGGATGACGCCGTAGCTGAACAGCGCCACGCCGGCGAACGCGGCCAGGATGCCGGCAATGATGAAGGACACCAGCTCCACCTTGCCGGGATTGATGCCCATCAGCTTGGCGGCATCGCGGTTGCTGGAGACGGCGCGCAGCGCGCGGCCGTACCAGCTGCGCGTGAGCCACCACCACAGGCCCGCCATCAGCGCCAGGCTGACGCTGAAAAAGATCAATTCGCTGCGCATGCTGTACAGCGGGCCGACCACGAAGGCTTCCTGCAGCCAGCTGGAACTGGTGGTGCGGATGTCGGCCTTCCAGATCAGCAGGATGGCGTTGGTGAGGATGACGCCGATGCCGTAGGTGAGGATCAGCGAGTTGATTTCGCGGTCCTTCTTGATGCGGTTGACGATCCAGTACACGCACACCGAGGCGAAGCTGACCAGCACCAGCGCCAGCGGAATGGCGAACACCGGCCCGAGGCCGGCCTTGGCTTCCACCGTGTAGGCCAGGTAGGCGGCCAGCAGCACCAGCTCGCCGTGCGCGAGGTTGATGATTTTCATGGTGCCGAACACCAGCGCCAGGCCGAGCGCGATCAGCGCGTACGAGCCGCCTTGCAGCAGGCCCGAATACAGGGCCTGGAGTATCAGTTCAGTCATGGGCCGGCCTTGCCGCGCTTACCAAGGCACGGCCGGGTAGGCGATCTTGCCGGTGGCGTTGGCCTTGGGCCAGACGATCACGATCTTCTTGTCCTGGTGCTGGCCCATGCGGTGCACGAAGTTGGGATTGTCGCCGTTTGCGGCGAACTGCACGCGGCCGATCAGCGTTTCGCGGTCGGTCTTGCGCATCTCCTCGGCGATGCCGCCTTTCTTCACGCTGCCCTTGTCGGCCGCGCGTGCGATGGCTTCGAACAGCAGCATCGATTGCACATAGCCGAACTGGCCGAGATAGTCCGGTTCCTTCTTGTACAGCTGCTTGTAGGTCTCGGCGAAGGCCTTGCCGTCGGCCGTTTCAAAGGTGGCGGGGAAGGGCAGCAGCGCGGTACCGAACACATTGGGCATCAGGTCGGGGAATTCGGCCGCCATCTTGGGCGTGGCCAGCGACCACACGCCCACCATGGCTTTCACGTTCGGCTTGAGCACGCGCGCGGCGCGCAGGATGCCAACGTAGTCATTTTCGTAGCCGGACATGAGCACCAGTTCGGACTTGTCCTGCAGCTTGATCTTGTTGATGATGGGCTTGAAGTCGGTGATGGCCGGGTCGAAGGAATGCGAGGCCGTCTTGATGCCTCTGGCCGTGAGTTCCTTTTCGATGGACTTGGCCAGGTCGGAGGTGGCTTCCTTGGTGGAGTAGATGATGGAGACGGATTTGGCGCCGACGTCGTTGATCAGGCCCAGCACGGCTTTTTCGTAGCCGGCGGTGTTATTGATGCGGAAAAAATTCTTGCGGCCGCTGGAGACCAGGCTGTCGTCCACGCCGCCCGAGGTGATGTAGACCAGGTTGAGCTTGTTGGCCGCGTCGGAGGCGGGCGCGATGTTGTTGGAGCCGTAGCCGCCGGTGATGGCGACTACGCCCTGGCTGGCAAGCTTTTCCACCGCCGCGATGGCTTTGGCGGGGGCCGATTCGTCGTCCACGGTGACGATCTTGACCTTGTGCTTGCCGTTGGTCTTGTTGAACACTTCGGCCGCCACCATTACGCCTTCCTGCATGCCGGCGCCGACGCGGGCCAGCGAGCCGGTCAGCGGCAGTTCGGCGCCGACCAGGAATTCTTCGGCGCGCGCCGCACCGGCGCAGGCGGCCGACAGCAGGGCCGCGAGAGCGATCTTCTTGTACAGGCTTTTCATTTTTTGGTCTCCGTGGTGTGCGCCATTTGTTGTGCTCTTCCTTGTGCCAGTTGGCGTAGCTGGCTTTTGAGGATCTTGCCGGTGGCTGCGGCCGGCAAGGCTTGCATGGGGATGATCTCCGTGGGGCATTTGTAAGGCGAGAGCGAGGCCGCCAGGTGGGCGTGCAGTTCGGCGATCAGCTCCTGCGCGGCGCCGCTGGCGGCGTGGCGCGGATCAAGTTCGACGTAGGCGATGACTTCTTCGTTGCCGTCTGCCGCAGGGCGGCCGACCACGGCGGACTGCGCCACGGCGGGGTGGGCGTTCAGCACCGTTTCCACTTCGAGCGGGTAGACATTGAAGCCGGAGCGGATGATCAGTTCCTTGGTGCGGCCGACGATGAACAGCGCGCCGTCCGGGTCCTGGCGGGCCACGTCGCCCGTGTTCAGCCAGCCGTCCGCATCGATGGCGGCGGCGGTGAGCGCCGGTTCCTTGTAGTAGCCGAGCATGACGTTCGGGCCGCGCACCCACAGTTCGCCGGTCCCGCCCTGCGAGGGGCCGGATGCTGCGACGAGGCGGGTCTCCACGCCTGGGATGGCGTAGCCGACCGAGGTGTCCCCGCGCGGGGCGTCGAGGCGGGTCTGGCTGATGGTGGGGGAGCTTTCGGTCATGCCGTAGCCGTTGTGCAGCGGCTGGCCGAGCAGCGCTTCGACCTGGCGCTTGAGCACCGGGTCAAGCGGCGAACCGCCGGCGTAGGCGAAACGCAAGCTGGTGCGCAGCGTCGCGCCGCCTTGCTGGCCGACTGCTTCGAGCAGGCGGGCATACATGGCGGGCACGCCCTGCAGGATGGTCAGGTGCTCGTCGCGCAGCGCATGCAGCAGGGCGTCGACTGCGAAGCGCGGCTGCAGGTGCAGGCAGGCGCCCGCGTACAGCGTGCCGAGCATGACGGAGGCCAGGCCGTAGACGTGCGAAATCGGCAGCACGCCGTAGGCGCGGTCGGCCGGCGTGAGGCCGCGCAGGGTGCTCGATACGGCCGCGATGAACAGCAGGTTGCGGTGCGACAGCATCACGCCCTTGGACTGGCCTGTGGTGCCGGTCGTGTAGATGAGGGCTGCCGGCTGCCGTGCGCTGAAGTCCGCGCCGGACGCCACCGGCTCGGGCGCGGCGGCGGGCGAATCATTCAGCGGGCCTATCATCCATTCGCCGAACAGCCAGTGCTCGCGCTGCGCGCCATGCCGCTCGCCGTGCGCCGCCGCTTCGGGCGACACGCCGCTGCAATAGATCACGCGCCGCGCGCCCGCATGCTCGCGGAACTGGTCGATCTCGCGCGCCGACAGGCGGCTGTTCGCGTTGACGATCCACGCATCCATGCTGGCCGCCGCGAAGATCAGCACCACCTGCGCCACTGAATTCTCCGCCACCACCATCAGCCGGTCCCCCGGCCGCACGCCCAGCGCGCGCAGGCGCTCCGCCGCCGCATCCACCGCCGCCACCAGCTCGCCATAGGTCCAGACCCGGCGCGCCCCGGGCGCTGAGGGCAGCCCTGGCATGGCCTCGCTTAACGCCGGCGCGTCGGGTGCGAGCGCGGCCCAGCGGCGCGGAATGTCGCTGATGCGCGCCGGCAGGCTGGCGAGGAGGGCGTCGATATCCATCACCCTTGCGCCGCCTTGATCATATTGCGCGCAATGACGATCTGCTGGATTTGCGAGGTGCCCTCGTAAATCCTGAACAGCCGCACGTCGCGGTAGAAGCGCTCCGCCGCGTATTCTGAAACGTAGCCCGCGCCGCCGTGGATTTGCACCGAGCGGTCCGCCACGCGCCCGCACATCTCGGACGCGAACAGCTTGCAGCACGACGCCTCGGTGGAAATGTCCTGCTTGTTGTCGCGCTTGCGCGCCGCGTCCAGCACCATGCATTTGGCAGCGTAGATCTCGGCCTTGCTGTCGGCCAGCATGGCCTGGATCAGCTGGAAGTCCGCGATGGCGTGGCCGAACTGCTCGCGTTCCATGGCGTAGCGCAGCGCGTCCTCCAGCATGCGCTCGGCCGCGCCCACGCACACGGCCGCGATATGCAGGCGGCCCTTGTCCAATACCTTCATGGCCGTCTTGAAGCCCACGCCCTCCTTGCCGCCGATGAGGTTCGCCGCCGGCACGCGGCAGTTCTCGAAGATCACGTCGCAGGTGTGCGCGCCGCGCTGGCCCATTTTCTTGTCGATCTTGCCCAGCGCGAGGCCGGGCGTGCCGCGCTCCACGATAAAGGCCGAGATGGCGCCCGCGCCCTTGCGCGCCGGGTCGGTGCGCGCCATCACCGTGTAGATGCTGGCCTCCGGCGCGTTGGTGATGTAACGCTTGGTGCCGTTCAGGATGTAATGGTCGCCGTCGCGCACGGCCGTGGTGCGCAGCGAGGCCGCGTCCGAGCCGGAGCCCGGTTCGGTCAGCGCGAACGAGCCGATGATCTCGCCCGCCGCCAGCTTGGGCAGGTAATGCCGCTTCTGCTCCTCGGTGCCGTCGATGACGATGCCCTGCGAGCCGATGCCGTTGTTGGTGCCGATCAGCGAGCGGAAGGCGGGCGAGGTATAGGCGATCTCGAAAGCCACGCGCACTTCCTCTTCCATGGTCAGCTGCAGGCCGCCATAGGCCTCCGGAATGGACAGACCGAACAAACCCAGCTCGCGCATCTGCGCCACCACGGCTGGCGGAATCTCGTCCGTCTCCGCCACTTCCTGCTCGTGCGGCACCAGTACTTCGCGCACGAAGCGGCGCACACCGTCCAGCAGCAGGTTCAAGGTTTCTTCGTCACGTATCATTGCATCCTCTTGGTCAGTTCAGCCGCGGCCGAGTATCGTGTCGATGCGGCGCACCAGCTGCACCAGCTTCGGTCCCAGGTCTTCCTCCAGCCGCGCATGCGACAGCAGGAAAGCCGGGCCGCCGCAGTTGAAGGCCATCACCTGCTCGCCGTCCAGTCCGCGCACCGGCACGCCCACCGCGTGCACATCGCCCTGCCACTCGCCGGCCGACATGCAAAAGCCCCGGTCCTGGTAATCCTTGAAGCCTTGCTCCACGCCGGCCTTGATCTGCGGCCAGCTGGCCTCGTCGCGCTGGCGCACGCGGTCCAGCAGGTAGTTGCGCTCCGCCTCAGGCAGCACGCACAGCAGCGCCTTGCCCATGGCGGTGGTGGCCATCGGAATGCGCGCGCCCACGTCCAGCCGCAAGGTGACGTTGGCGCTGCTGCGGCAGCTCTCCACGTACACCATGCTGAGCCGGTCGCGCGCGCCCAGCGACACCGACGCCTGCGCATACTCGGCCAGTTCCTCCATCAGCGGCCGCGCCAGCTTGCGCAAGTCCATGGTGGACAGCATGCGGTAGCCGAGCGCCAGCACGCCGGCGCCCAGCTGGTATTTGCCCAGCGATTCGGAATAGTTCAGATAGCCCAGCGTGGTGAGCGTATGCGTCAGACGCGAAACGGTGGGCTTGGGCAGGGAGCTGCGCTTGGCCAGCTCGGCATTGGTCAGGTAGACTTCGTCCGGTCCGAAGCAGCGCAGCAGTTCGAGGCCGCGCGCCAGCGCATTGACGAACTGCCTGTCCTTGGCGTCATCGTCGCTGAATACTTCGATCTCGTCGTGCATGCATGGCCCCGGTGTGATCCAGGCGCCAAGTTTGACAAGCTGCAATCCAACTGTCAATCGTTTTGTGAAACGGCGGTTTGCACAGCGAAACACTGGCGCAGCAGTTTCACGGCCTCATCCTGCTCCACTTGCGGAAAGCGCTTGTAGTGCTGGCTCACGGCGGCAAAGCGGGCCGGGGCGTGCAGGCAGACCATGCGGTCGGCCAGCCCGGCGATGCGCTGCAGCGACTGCGGCGCGGCCACCGGCACGGCGGCAATCAGCTCCAGCGGCAACTCGGCCCGCACCGCGCCCAGCGCGGCGGCCATGGTGGCGCCGGTGGCCAGCCCGTCGTCCACGATGACGACGTGGCGCCCGCAGGGATCGGCCGGCGGACGGGTGCCGCTGTAGTCGGCGCGGCGCTCGCGCAGCACGGCCAGCTGCTCGGCCGCTTCGCGCTCCAGCCAGGCGCGGCTGGCGTCGGTCTGCGGGTAGTCGTCGGCGATGAGGCGGTTGCCGCGCTCGTCGATGGCGCCGATGGCATATTCGGGGTCGAACGGGGAGGACAGCTTGCGCACCAGCACCACGTCCAGCTCGCCGTGCAGTTGCCGGGCCAGGATGGCGCCGATGGGAATCGCGCCGCGCGGTATCGCCAGGATCAGCGGATGGTGCAGGCGCAACAGCTGCAAACGCTGCGCCAGTTGGCGGGCGGCATCCTTGCGGTCTTTGAACAGGTAGGAAGAGGGCATGCGGCCTCGCTAGGCGTCGGTCCTTTCAGACAGCATAGCGCGGCCAGGGCGGGGTGTCAGGCTTTGATGTCGATCAGTGTGCCGATGCGCTTGTCGGCTTCCTGGATGACCTTGGCGTTCAGGTCGAAGCTGGCCTTGTAGACCAGGGAATGGGTGATCTCGGTGGCCAGGTCGGT
This sequence comes from Pseudoduganella sp. UC29_71, assembly GCF_042693265.1. Taxonomy (NCBI): domain Bacteria; kingdom Pseudomonadati; phylum Pseudomonadota; class Betaproteobacteria; order Burkholderiales; family Oxalobacteraceae; genus Pseudoduganella; species Pseudoduganella sp. UC29_71. The sequence goes on from NZ_CP170549.1 coordinate 1,822,119, forward strand.
GCCGCTGGCGGCGTTGCCCCCCTCGGCCGCTGCCAGACCACGTCCCTGCGCGGACAAGGTGACGCCGCTGCCGGCCGGGCTGGCTTCCTGGTATTGAGCCTGCTGGGGCTGGTAGCCCTGGGTGTTGGCGTTGGCAACATTGTGCGCGGCGACACCCAGCGCCTGCTGGTTCGCGTTGAGGCCGGAAGCCCCGGCGCTGAGGGCGGATACGGTCATGTTCTTTCCCTTGGACAATGATTTCCAGTGTACCGCGTCCAATTGCACCGCGCAATTGGCTAGGAATAACTATTGCCACAAAAAAAGGCAGTAGTTTTAGCGATCTGGTATTGCCTTCGAAAAAGTTGGCCCGCAGAATTGTGACATTGTCCCGTCCGTTTTCTGGAGTTGCATCATCGACACCGCAGCGTTCAGTTTGTGCCGCCGCAGCCTCGCCGCCCTGGCCCTGTGCTGCGCCATCCTGCCTTCCCATGCCGCCGCGCCGCGCTCCTTGCCAGTTTCGCAACTGAACGAGCAGGTCGTGATGATACCGGCCGGCCCCGGGCAGAACGTGTCGCTGGAAACCACGGTGTTCAAGCCGGACGGCGACGGCCCGTTCCCGCTGTTGGTGATCAACCACGGCAAGGCGCCGGGCGACCCGAAAATGCAGCAGCGCGACCGCTTCATCCACATGGCCAGCGCCTTCGTGCGGCGCGGCTACGCGGTGATGGTGCCGATGCGCACCGGCTTTGCCCACTCCACCGGGCACTATATCGACCACGGCTGCGACATGGCCGCCAACGGCTACACCCAGGCCAACGACGTGCGCGACGCCATCCGCTACGCGCGCGGGCAGCGCTGGGTGGACCCGCGGCGCATCGTGGTGGCGGGGCAGTCCTACGGCGGCCTGGCGACCATGGCGCTGGCTACGCAGGACGTGCCCGGCGTGCGCGGCGTGATGAATTTCGCCGGCGGCCTGCGCGTGCATGGCGGCCCGTGCGACTGGCAGGGCGCGCTGGTGCGCGCCTTCGGCGACTACGGCCGGCGCAGCAAGGTGGCCAGTCTGTGGATGTACGGCGCCAACGATTCCTACTTCGGCCCCGAACTGGTGGACCGCATGCACCAGGCCTACACCAGGGCCGGCGGCAAGGCGCAGCTGGTAGCCTACGGCGATTTCAAGCGCGACGCGCACACCATGCTGGCCAGCCGCGAGGGCGAGAAAGTCTGGCTGCCGGTGGCCGAGCGCTTCCTGGCGCGCATCGGCATGCCGGTGGGGGAGAAGTTCACCGTGGCCGGCGAAGCGCAGTACCAGGCGCCCAGCGACTACGCCGCGCTGGAGGACGTGGAAGCCATCCCCTACCTGGCCGGCAAGGGGCGCGCCGAGTACAAGGCTTTCCTGCAGCGGCAACTGCCGCGCGCCTTTGCCGTTTCGCCCACCGGCGCCTGGGGCTGGGCCGAGGAGGGCGAGGACCCCTCCGGCAGCGCCCTGGCTGCCTGCCAGACCAGGAGCCAGCAGCCTTGCCAGCTCTACTCGGTGGACGACTACGTGGTGTGGCGCACCGTGAGCGCCACCGGGCGCACCGAATAGCCGTTTCCGGCGGTTTTGTATGCCAATGTATCCGGCGTATACACCAACACAGTGCATTACACAATCGTCCGCATTGCCTTACACGGCTAATACATGGCCGGGCTAATATTCTCCCATCGGATCACACAACGACAGGGGGAGTAAAAGATGGTCAACGCAATCAATCAGCAACGCCGCCGCTTCTTTGGCACCGCCGCCGCCGCGCTGGCCATGGCGCAGCTCGGGCTGGCCGGCGCCGCATCCGCCCAGGCCGCGCCGGCCGCCGCTGGTGCCGCAGGGGCGGCCGCTGCCGGCCCGCAGCCCGGCGTGGCACCGTCCTTCGGCCAGCTCAAGCAGATTGACGCAGGCTTGCTGAACGTCGGCTACGTGGAAGCCGGTCCCGCCAACGGCGCGCCGGTGCTGCTGCTGCACGGCTGGCCGTATGACATCCACGCCTTCGCCGAAGTGACGCCCATCCTGGCCGCCGCCGGCTACCGCGTGATCGTTCCCCATCTGCGCGGCCACGGCACCACGCGCTTCCTGTCCAGCACCACGTTCCGCAACGCGCAGCAATCTGCTGTCGCGCTCGACATCATCGCCCTGATGGACGCGCTGAAGATTCCCAAGGCCGTGATCGGCGGCTTCGACTGGGGCGCGCGTACGGCCTGCGTCATCGCGGCGCTGTGGCCGGAACGCTGCAAGGCGCTGGTGTCCGTGAGCGGCTACCTGGTGACCAATATCGATACGCGCACAGTGCCGCTGTCGCCGAAAGGCGAGCATGACTGGTGGTACCAGTACTACCTGGCCACCGACCGCGGCGCCGCCGGCTACGCCAAGAACACGCGCGATTTCGCCAAGTACATCTGGCAGACCGCGTCGCCCCAGTGGAAGTTCGACGACGCCACCATGGACCGCAGCGCCGCCTCCTTCGCCAATCCCGACCACGTGGCCATCGTGCTGCACAACTATCGCTGGCGCCAGGGCGCCGCGCCGGGCGAAGCGCGCTACGACGAATTCGAAAAGCGCCTGGCCGCCGCGCCGGCCATCATGGTGCCGACCATCACGATGGAAGGGGATGCCAACGGCGCGCCGTTCCCGCCGCCGGCCGCTTACCGCAGCAAGTTCACCGGCAAGTACGAGCACCGCAACCTGACCGGCGGCATCGGCCACAACCTGCCGCAGGAAGCACCGAAGGCGTTCGCGCAGGCGGTGCTGGACGTGGCCGCGTTCTGAGGCGCCGGCGACGTTAATCGCGCCGGATTTCTGCGATGGCCGCTTCCAGCACCTCGTCGCGGCCGGCCTCGATGCCTTGCAGTGTGGGCAGCACTTCGATGTCGGGCACGATGCCCACGCGCTGGGTGGGGCGCTTGTCCGGGTAGAAGACACCGATGCCGCTGATCATGGTCCTGAGGCCGCCCGGCAAGGGCACGGGCGAGACGTTGCCGTCCGCCGCCGCGGTGGTGCTGCCGATGACCTTGGCGCGCGGCGCGGCGCGGAAGGCCATGGTGGTGTATTCAGCCTGGCTTTGCGACACTTCGTCCACCAGTATCATCACCTTGCCCCGGTAGTGCGGCTGCTGCGGCTGGAGCGCCAGCGTCGGTCCCCAGTGGAAGGCGCCGGGATTGCTCGCGTCGCCGGCCGTGAAGCGCACGAAGTCGGTCGGCTTGTCGACCAGGTGCTGGCCCAGCGCGAAGACCACGAACTCGGAAGGGTAGTTGCGGATGTCGATCACCAGTCCCTTCGTCGCGGCCGCCGCCTCCAGGTAGCGCGGGATGTCGTCCCGCTTGATGCTGGACAGCTTGATATAGGCGATATCGTCCGCCAGCATCTGGAAGGTGTCGCCGTCGCGGTCATGCGTGCGCAGCCTGGGCGTCGTGCGGACGGGCGCGCGCCTGACAGCGACATCCTGTTCCAGTCCGGCCCTGCGGATGCGCAGCGCGACGTCGCCGCACGCGCCGCTGCCCATGCCGCTGGCCATGTCGCGCAAGCGGGTAGGCTCGTTGGATGCGGCGTAGTAGGGCGCCCAGCTTTGCGTCAGTTTGGCGACGGGAACCTGGTCCAGCGCTTCGACGATGTCGCCTGCCTGCAGGCCTGTCGCCTTGCCGGCCGCTTCGTCGGCGTAGCCGAAGACCACGGCCTTGTTGCCGATGAAGCGCATCCTCACCGGCAGGCCGCACCTGCCCACCGGAGGCCGCACCGGCTGCGGAGTCCACAGGCTGGTGTGCGTGTCGTTGACGCGCGCGGCAACGGCCGTCATCGCCAGGTCGAAGCCTCGGCGGTCTTTGGCCAGCGCCACGCTGGGCAGCGACTGGCGCAAGGCGTCGTCCCATTTCTCCCCGATCACGTCGCGGTAGGGCGACCAGTATTCAATGATATTCCAGAAGCGGAACAGCGCGAGCAGCTGAAAGCCGGCGTCGGGGAACTTCACGTTCGTGTAATCCGGCTCGTGCTCGAACACCGGATTGCCGATGTTTTTCGCATGGCTGACATAGAACTGCGACGCGCCGGCGGAGCGGTTGGCATAGACCTTCCTCAAGTCCGCCCGCAGCTCCGCGCCCGGCAGCGTGCCGTCCTCCAGCCACTCCAGCGCGGGCCGCAAGTGCAGGCCGGCGGCAGGCAGGCTGGCGCAGGGATTGCAGGGCGCAATCTCGCCCAGGTCCAGTATCCATTTGTGCAGTACCGCGCCCGCCGCCGCGCGGTCCGGCGCAGCCAGCACGGCGGGCGCCACGCGCAGCAGCTCGTAGTCCCAGTGCCGCTTGCCTGCCGTGACGGCCGGGTGGTGGTACTTCAAAAAGCCCCACACCTTGCCCAGCGTGACCAGGTTCTCGACCTGCACCGGCGCGAGGCTGCCCAGCGTGATCGGCGAGCCATTGTCGAATTCGTGGTCGCTTTCGAACGAGGCCTTGGCGGGTTCCTGCGCGCAGGCGAGGCGCGCGGAGAAAAGCAGCAGCAATAACAGGGTCCGCATCATTGGTACTGGTAGTTAACATGACCCACGATTATGCATGCCGCCGCGCCGGCAAAATGCGCACATTGTCACCATCATCAATTCGGCCATGCTGGTATGATCCTGCCATGTGCGGACGATTCGATCAAAACGACACCATGCAGCGCTACCTCAGCGCTTTCGGCTGGGCCGACGCGGTTTACCGCGGCGAGGCCGGGGCCACGCCGAACGCTGCGCCGGGCACTTACCGGCCCGTGCTGCACATGCAGGACGGGGTGCCGCAGGTGGACGATTTGTACTGGGGCTACCGCGCCGCCTGGGCGGCGCAGAAGCTGCCGGTGTGCTACAACGCGCGGCTGGAAAAGGTCGCCAATAATTACTGGGGCCGCATGCTCAAGACGGGCCGCGCGCTGGTGCCGGCCAGCGGCTGGTATGAATGGACCGGGCCGAAGGGCCAGCGCCAGCCCTGGCACATCCACCGCAAGGACCGCGAGCCTATCTTCATGCTGGCGCTGGCCAACTTCGGGCCGTACAAGGGACACAAGGCGGAATCGGGCTTCGTGCTGATCACCGCCGATTCCGCGGGCGGCATGGTGGACATCCACGACCGCCGTCCGGTGTGCCTGAACGCGGCCGACGCGGCCACCTGGCTGGACCCGGACCTGAGCATGGAGCAGGCTGAAATGCTGGCGCGCTCGATGGCGCTGGGGCCGGAAGAATTCGAATGGTTCCGCGTCAGTCCCGACCTGAACCGCGCCGGCAATGAAGGCGATTACCTGATCGTGCCGCTGGCCGATTGATACCGATATGATGAAAAACATTTCCAAGGGTGGCCTGGTCTATTCCACCGAGACCGGCCGCATGTGCCCCGATTGCCGCCAGCCGCTCGCGTCCTGCGCCTGCAAGGCCGCCGCGAAGGCCGCGCCGGTGGGCGACGGCGTGGTGCGCGTGTCGCGCCAGACCAAGGGGCGGGGCGGCAAGTGCGTCACCGTGGTGAAGGGGCTGGCGGTGGACGGCGATGCGCTGGCGGCGCTGGGCAAGCAGCTGCGCACCGCCTGCGGTTCCGGCGGCACCGTCAAGGACGGCGTGATCGAAGTGCAGGGCGACCATTGCGACGCGGTGATGGCCGCGCTGCTCAAGCTGGGCCACCAGCCCAAGCGGGCGGGTGCATGAGCGCCGCGCCGGCTGGCCGCCAGCCCATCCTGGCCGTGCCGGTGCCGCGCGACAGCGAAATCGCTGCGCATCTGGCCGGTTCCGATTTCCACGACTGCTACGAGATGCCGGTCGCGCCGACCAGCCGCACCGCGCTGCAATTGTATCTGGACGTGGTGGCCCGCACGCCCGGCTGGGTGAACCGGCTGATGGCGCTGCGCAACCGCGTGGTCGGCCTGTTCGGGCTGAAGAACCTGGGCCATCTGAACGGCGCCAGCGCGCAGCGGCCGGCCAGCGACTACAAGCTGGGCGACCGCGTGGGCATCTTCTCCATCGTCTACCTGAGCGACGACGAGGTCCTCCTCGGCGACAAGGACAAGCACCTGCAAGTGCGCGTTTCCGTGCGCAAGCTGGCCGTACCGCGCAGTGCGATTGCGGTATCGACCGTGGTGCACATCCACAACCTGCTGGGCCGCGTGTACATGCTGTTCGTGGCGCCGGTGCACAAGCGCATCGTGCCCGCCGTGCTGGGCCGCTACCGGGCGGGCGACGCGGCCTGACGGCGGCGGGACCGCCATCCGCGCGGCAGCCGCGTGACATGCTCAGGCTTCCTGCGGCAGCATTTCGCCGCACGAGCCCGGTTGTTGGCGGGCAGGCTCACGCTACCTCCACCACGACTTTGCCGCGCGCGGTGCGGTTGCGCATGGCGGCGTGCGCCTGGTCCACCCCGTGGAGGCCGTAATGCCGGTCGTCCAGCAGCACCTTGATCTTGCCCGCGTCCACCAGCCTGGCCGCTTCGGCCATGATGGCGCCGTGGTTGGCGCGGCCTTCGCCGCTTAGCAGCGGCAGCAGCGTGAAGATGCCGGAATAGGTGGCGCCGCGGAAGGACAGCGGCGCCAGCGAATGCGTGCCCCAGCCCAGCGCGCTGACCACGTGGCCGTGGTAGCGGCCGGCGGCGCGGAAGGAGGCGTCGAGCGTGGCGCCGCCGACGGTGTCGAACACGATGTCGAAGCCGGCGCCGCCGGTGTGCTGCTGCACGTAGTCGTCCACGCTGCTGCTCTCGTAGTCGATGAACACTGCGCCGTAGCCTTCGATGACGGCGCGCTGCGAGGCGCTGCCGGTGGCGTAGGCCTGGGCGCCGAAGGCGCGCGCGATCTGCACCGCGATATGGCCGACGCCGCCGGCGCCGCCGTGCACCAGCACCTTCTGGCCGGCCCGGATGCGGGCGCGGTCCACCAGCCCTTCCCAGGCCGTGATGAACACCAGCGGCAGCGCCGCTGCTTCGCGCATGCCGATGCTGGCGGGCTTGCGTGCCAGCAGATCCGCATCCACGGCCGCGTATTGGGCGAGCGATCCCTGCAGCTTGCCCACGCCGCCGGTCATGCCCCACACTTCGTCGCCGGGCGCGAAGCCGGTCACGCCTTCGCCCACGCTGTCGACGATGCCGGCCAGGTCGATGCCGAGGATGGCGGGCAGCGTGACCTGCGCATGGTCGGCGGCGCCGGACGCGATCTTCAGGTCCAGCGGATTGACGCCGCTGGCCTTGACGCGCACCAGGACCTGGCCTGCGGCGGCTTGGGGGCGGGCGGTGTCGCTTACTGCCAGCGAGCTGGAAAACGCGCGCATCACGACTGCTTTCATGTTCTGTTCCATGGTCTTCTCCGGTGGGGTGATCGATGAATCCAGTGTACGCATCGCCCCCCGGCCCCACAACGGCGCAGCCGTGGATACAGTTTCCAGGATTTCGGGATAATGGCCTCGCGCCGGCGCTAGGCCGGCGCCGCTGCCGTTTCCAGCGCGAAAAAACCGCCGATGAAGGAGGTGACGGCGGCGCCGTGCCGCTTGCCAGCCTAGTGGCGCTTTGCCGTGAGCCCGAACACGGCGGGCGGGATGACCTTGGACAGCGATTTCAGGATGTGCTTGCCCACTTCCTCGCTGCCCAGCATGTCGATCAGCGCGGACTGGTCGGCCATGGAGAGCGTGCGCTTGGAAACGTAGAAGCCGGCGTCCTGCCAGGGCACGTCGTCCAGCGCCGTGATGACAAGCTGGCTGTCCAGGCCCGCCAGGCGCGGATCGTCGACGATGGTGTTGTAGGCGCTGCTGTACGGGAGGATGGTGACGTCGGCTATCCTGGCCTGTATGCGGCGCATCAGGTCATTGAGGTCGTTCGCGTATTGCACGCGCGCGGCCATGGCAGGCTCCAGCAGCTTGCGGTAGGCGGGGCCGTAGTCGAAACCGCGCACCACGGCGATGCGCAAGTCCGTCTGGCTGAGCAGGGCGTCCACCGACTGCACCGCCGGGTCTACCGGCTTGATGCCGACCAGCAGGGCGCGGTACTTGAACACCGGGACGAAGGTGCCGGACAGGTCGCGCTCGGGCGAGCGTGTCGACAGGACGATCAGGTCCGCATCGGCAGCACGGAACAGCATTTCGAGCCGGGCGCGCGGCACCACGGGGAACACAAACTTGCAGCCGTATTTGTCGCCCAGTTCGTCCAGCATCTCGGGCACGACGCCGGCCGCCTTGCCGTGCTTGACGACCACCGCCTGGCCATGCGGCGCGACGGGGACGTTGATGGTGCGGGAACAGGATGCCGCCGCCAGCCCCGGCAAGGCACAGCAGAGGGTTGCGAGGGCGGCGAGCAGGCGTGCGTGCATACGGTTCTCTTGATATGGTTCTCTTGATATGGTCTTGATCAGACTTTCTTGACGAATTCGGTCTTCAGGCTCATGTTGCCGAATCCTTCGATCTTGCAGTCGATGTCGTGGTCGCTGTCCACCAGGCGGATGTTCTTGACCTTGGTGCCCATCTTGACCGTGCCGCCGCCGCCCTTGAGTTTCAGGTCCTTGATGACGGTGACGGTGTCGCCGTCCTGCAGGATGTTGCCGGCGGCGTCCTTGTAGACGCGCGGGCCGTCTTCGGCTTCGGCGGCCCCTCCGGGCTGCCATTCATGCGCGCATTCCGGGCAGACGCATTGCGTGCCGTCGTTGTAAGTCAGTTCGGAGCCGCATTGCGGGCAGGGCGGGAGTGTGCTCATGATGGTCCTTGTGATGCAGGCGGGGCCTGGAAAGGGCAGCAGTATAACAGGCAGCCCCCCCGGCGCCGGCCCGCCTCAGGCCTTCGCCAGCGCGGCGCGCATCTGCTTTTCCAGTTCGACCAGGTTGCCTTGCACCCCGTCGATAGTGCTCTCCATCTGGCGCAGCGTGTGGTACAGCGCGGCCGGATCGACTTTGCCCAGCTCCATGTCCGACAGCGTATTGAGCATGAAGGGGCCGCTCAGCGTGAGCTGGGTATTGGTGTTGACCGAGTCCATGGTGTCGCGCTGCTGGGCGTACAGCGCCGAGTAGCGCTGCAGCAGCGCGGGCGACATCCAGCTGGCCGCCTGGCTGGCCACCGCCACCTCCCACGCTTCACGCCGCAAGGTCGGCGTTTTCAGGTTCAGGCCGAAGCTGCGGTTGGTGGCCTCCAGCAGGTGGCTTGCCACCTCCTTGTCCGCGACCTTGGCCTTGATGTCTTCGCGCAGGGCCTTGCGCAGCTTGGTCAGGTGCTGGAGCTGCTTGCTGTTGGCTTCGGTGACGCTGTGCAGCTCTTCCAGGTTGACGCGCAGCTCGGCTTCGATCTGCTGTTCGGCGTCGTGCGCGCGGTGGTTGTGGTGCCAGCTTTGCGCCGCATGTTCGAGCGCCAGCGCGGTCAGGATGCTGACCACGATCATCGAGTATTCGCCCAGGAATTCCTTGACGGTCTTCAGCCCGGCTTTTGGCACTTCAAAATGCATGAGATTACCCTGTGGTGATTCGACCGGGCAATCTTACCAGAAAGGAATGCGTATTTGCTATCGCTTTTGAAACCCGCTGCTTGCCCGTGGAAGCGCGCACGTTTGATCCAGATCATAGACCGTCCGTGGCGCTCACGTAGCCTTGTGGATTCGCGCAGCCGCTTTGCCGGTGCCGCGTTCCTTTACACAACCAAACTTCTTGCAGAGGTAACCCATGTTTTCATTCAACCAGTCTGTCACCCCGGCCGCCAAGCACCATATGGAAGCGCAAATGTCCTTGCTGAACGACATGTCGAAATCGCTGTTTCGCACTGTGCAGCAGTACAGCGACTTGAACATTCAACTGGCGCAGACGCTGATCGAGGAAGCGTCGCTGACCGGGCAGGAGCTGCTGACCAGCCAGCGTGCCACCGACGCGCTCAACGTAACGCTGTCGCACGCCCAGCCCACTGCCGACAAACTGCGCGCCTACCAGCAGCACCTGTCGCGCATCGCCGCCAATACGCATGTGGACCTGGCCAAGGTGGCCGAGGAACACGTGAACGAGACCAGCCGTACCGCCAAGGAACTGGCTGAGGAAGTCACCCGTATGGCCACCGAAGAGACCGAAAAGACCGTGCGCAACCAGCAGGATGCGATGCGCCGCATGGCTGCCACGTTCGACCAGTTTGCCAATGGCCACAGCAAGGAGATGAACGGCCAGCGCCCGGACGGCCACGAGCGCCGGGAAACTGAAACGCACGGCGGTGAGCAGCGCGTGGCCGGTGCGCAGGTGCAGCAGGCCGCCCAGCAAGCTGCAGCCAAGCAGCAGCCCGGCCGCAAGGAGAGCTGACGCTGGCGCCACGCCGACTCCCCCATCCGCGCTCCGGTCTGAACGGCATACGGCTAGACTGGAGCCTGGTCCGGATGGGAGGCAATCGATGGAATGGATGGCGTGGCTGGAATGGCCTGCCATGGCGGCTTCGCTGTTGGCCGCCTGGCTGGTTGCATCGGTGTCGGCGCGGCGGCGGCTGGCCGGGTTCTGGGTATTTTTGGCCAGCAACGCGCTGTGGATAGCGTGGGGCTGGCAGGACCAGGCCTGGGCGTTGATCGTGCTGAACATTTGCCTGGCGGCGATGAATGTGCGCGGCATCGTGAAGAACGAGGGCCGCGCGGAGTCCAGCAGCGCCGATGCCAGCAGCGCCGATTCCAGCTGAGCAGCCGCGCTCACGATTTCCGCTTTTCTGCTACATTGGCGCCATACGCATTTTGGATGGCCAGCCATGAATACCGCAACTGATAATCCCGCAACCCAGACCAATTCCCTGCACATCGTTTGCCCGCATTGCGACGCCGTCAACCGCGTGCCCGCCACGCGGCTGGGGCAGGAGCCCACCTGCGGCAAATGCGCGAAGGACTTGTTTACCGGCAAGCCGGTGGACTTGTCGAGTGCGCGCTTCCTCAAACATATCGAACGCAGCGAGCTGCCGGTGCTGGTGGACTTCTGGGCGCCATGGTGCGGCCCGTGCCGGTCCATGGCGCCGTTTTACGAGCAGGCTGCGCAGCGGCTGGAGCCGGACTTCCGTGTGGTGAAGGTGAACACGGAAGAGGCGCAGGACCTGGCGTCGCGCTACGCCATCCGCAGCATCCCCACGCTGGCGCTGTTCAAGGGCGGGCGCGAGATCGCGCGCCAGCCGGGCGCCATGGATGCCAACAATATCGTGGCGTGGGCGCAGCAGAATCTGCGCCGCTGATTTAACCGCAGTGGCGTCGTAGCCAGGCGCGGATGCCGTCCAGGCTGCGGAAGTCGGCCACCGAGCGGCAGGCGATTGCCGGGTGGCGCGCCTGCAGCATGCGTGACAGCGCCGCGCCGGGGCCGAGTTCCAGCGCCACGGTGATGCTTGCTTCGGCGCAGGCATCCATGCATTCATCCCAGACGATGGTTTCGCTGAGCTGGCGCGACAGGTGCTCGACGGCTTGCTCGCGGCTATCCAGGCGCGCGGCGCTGATGCCGGACAGCACGGGCGTGTCCGGCGCACGCAGGCCGGATGCGCGCAGGGCTTGCGCGAACGGCTCGACGGCGCCGGCCATGAGCGGCGTGTGGGAGGCAATTTCGACCGGCAGCGGCGTGATGCGCGCGCCGGCAGCCGCCAGTTGAGTGGCTGCACTGTCCCCGCCGCTAGCCGGGCCGCCGATGATGCAGCTGTCTTCGCCGGTGACGATGGCAAGATGGAATCCGTGTGGCGCGGCCAGCGCGGCGGCGCGCTGCGGCGCCAGGCCCGATACGGCGAGCAGGGACTGGCCGGGATGCTGCGCCAGGCAGCGGTCCATCAGGCTGGCGCGCGCGTGGGCCAGTGCCACGCATTCTTCAGGCGCCAGCGCGCCCGCCACGCCCCACGCGGCCAGCTCGCCGATGCTATAGCCCGCCACCAGTGCGGGCGGCGGCGCGTGCTTGCGCAGCGCTTCCCACATCGCCAGCGTGGCCGTGACGATCAGCGGCTGCGCCGTCCGGTTGGCAAACAAGACCTCCGCTGCCAGATCCCCGTAGGGCGGGTTAGCGCGCGCCGTGCGCGCGCGTAAGCCGCCGAGCAGCGCCGCCCCGTCCGCGTCCCCAGCGGCCAGACCGAACATCCCCGCATGCTGGCCGCCTTGACCGGGGCACAGTATCAGCAGCCTCGCGTTCATGGCCCGGTCATCCCCACGCCTGCGCGGAGAAGGCATGCACCAGGCAGCACGCCGCCAGCAAGTCCGCCGCGCCGCCGGGGGAAAGCTTATGGTGCACGAACAGCCGGTGCGTGCCCAGGGCGTGCGCGCGCCAGTCCGGGTGCGCGGTGCCGCCCAGCGCCAGGAAGCGCCGCGCCTCGTGCCGCACCGTCTCCGCTCCCGCCTTGCCGCCGCGATGCAGCACATTGGTATCGCTGACATGCGCCATCAGCGCGAACAGCGCGTCCACCCGGGCGAGATGCATATCCCCGCTGCGTGCCAGCGTCGTTTCCAGCGCCGGCAGGCCGACCAGGAAGACCGACGGCAAGCCCAGCGCCGCCTCCTCGCGCGCGCCGCTGGCCGCATGCAGCTGTGCGGCGCGCTGGCCGTGCGAGCCGTCGGGCGCGGCCAGCGTGTGCGCTGCCAGCGCGTTGCCCCAGCCTGCGAGCAGCGCGGCGCGCAGGGATGCCGAGCCGGCTGGCGCAGTCCGCCGGCTCGCCGCTGATGCCGTCACCGGGCGGGCGAGCTGCCGGCCCAGGGCTGCGCACAGCATGCCCAGGGCGAAGATGGCGCCGCGATGGGTGTTGACGCCGCCGGTGGCCGCCATCATGCGGCGTTCGGCAGCGATGCCCAGCTGCTTCAGGCGGGTGAACGGCGCGTCCTCCATGCCGGCGCGGCAGATGGCGGCGAAGTAGTGCCGCAGCGAGAACAGGCTGCGCATAAAGGTCAGCGCGGTCATGTCCTCATGGCTGCCGTTGTCGACCAGCGATACCAGGCCCGGTTTGGGGTACAGGGCCAGCTCCGCGTACAGCGCGCGCACGGCCAGCCGGGCCGCTTGCCGGCTCACCGCGCGCATGTCGGCACTGCTGAGGCCGTGGCGTGATGCCGGACCTGACCCCGTGGAGGGGGCGGGGGCGGGGGAGCTCATGTTGGCCTCAGCGTGGCGAGCAGGGATTCGGGGTCGGCGAGGCGGACCGCGTCCGGGCCTTTGACCAGCACGCGGGCGCGGGCGGCGCCGGCGGTGGCCCATTCTTTCCAGGAGACGGCGTCGCCGGTGGGGAACATGATTTCGCCGTCCAGCGGCAGGCCGTGCGCGGGGCCGCTGAGCAGCGCGACGCCGGCTTGCAGCTGCTGCCGGCTGATGGGGCGCAACAGGATGTCGATGTCGGAGCCGGGGCCGAGGCAGCGCAGGCCGGTCAGCGCTTGCCAGGCCAGGGAGCCGAAGACGCGCAGGTCCAGGCCGGCCGAGAGGCGCTGCAGTTCGGTGTAGCCGGGGCGCCATGCGGCCGGCAGCGCGGGGCGCGCGGCTTTGAGGCTGAGCGGGGCGGTGGTGCGCTCGATGTGCTGCAGCGCGGCGCGCAGGGCGATGCGCTGCTTGCTGCCGTCGGCGTCGGGCGGCAGGGCGATGCCGAGGCAGACTTCGTGCGCGGGGTCGCTGTCGGGGTCGCAGCGCCGCACGACCACCGGCCATTCTTCGCGCTGCCAGTAGGTGAACACGGCGTCGCGCGCTGGATCGGCGGCCAGCGCGGCTTGCCAGCCTGCGGGCGTCAGCCAGACCAGGTCATGCCGCTTGTACATGATGGCCGCCGAGGATGGCTTGGATGACGGGGTGGGCGAGCTTGCGGCCGCCGCGCTCGTAGCCCAGCGCGGCGCGCGCGTCGCCGGCGGCCGGTTCGCGCAGCGCGCGGACGAGGTGTGCGCCCAGCGCGGCCAGGTCGCCGTCCCAGATCGATTGCAGGCCGCCCATGCGCAGGTAGTTTTCCGGGCCGGGGGCGAAGACGGGGTTGCTGCGCGCCAGTTCGGTGAGCACTTCTTCGGGCACCTTGGTGATGCGCGCCATGGCGGGCAGGCCCATCACGCGGATGGTGGCGGCGGGCAGGGCGTGGCAGCTGTCGGCCATCAGGCCGCTGGTGATGAAGCCGCCGGACAGGGCCTGGTCGTACACCAGCGCGACGATCTTGTGGCCGCGCCGGCGCGCGAGGTCGACGCATTTGCCCAGGTGGGCCATGTAGCTGTTGATGCCCAGCATTTCGTCGCGGTGGCGCAGGCGCTGGCCCTGGGTGTCGACCAGCATGACGATGGGCCGGCCGGGGTGCTGGCGCACGGTGGCCAGGACGGCCTTGGCTTGCGCCAGGGCGATCTCGATGCCGATCGGGGCGTGTTCGGTGGTGCCGATGACGGCCACGGTGGCGCCGTCCACCTGGGCGGTGCCGGACAGGAACTGGTCCTGCTCGGCGATGCCGTGGCCTTGCGGGAAGAGGGCGCTTGCCAGTGTTTGCCAGTGCATTATTGGGCTCCTGCGCGGCGGCCGGCCGCTGCGGCGATGAAGGGGGCGATGTCGAGCATGGCGACGTTGGCCGGGTCGGGCATGCCCAGTTCGCGCCAGATGTCGGCGGGGTCGGACAGGGCGCCGAAGCGGGCCATGCGGTCGCTGAGCATGGCTTGTTCCTGTTCCAGCGCCTCCAGCGTCAGTTCGGCGCCGGCGCCGGGGGCGGCGGTGGCGCGGATGGCGTCGATGGCGGCCTCGCGGAAGGCGGCGATGGCGTCGGGGACGATGGCCTGGCAGTCGCCGGTGAGGTAGCGGTGCTTGCCGCCGGTGGTGCGCCAGACCAGGGCGCGGTCGCGCGAGTCGAATTCTTCCACGCCGTTGGCCGTTTCGATCACTTCGGGACCGGACATGGACAGGCGCGCTTCTTCGGACATGATGACGGCGTTGGTGCAGCGGGCAACGATGCCCATGCCGCCGAAGGCGCCGTTGGCGCCGCCCACCAGCGCGATGACGGGGATGCCGGCGGCGCGCGCGTCCAGCACGGCGCGCATGACTTCGGCCACGGCGATCAGGCCGGCGTTCGCTTCGTGCAGGCGCACGCCGCCCGATTCGATCAGCAGCACCACGGCGTGCGGCCGTTCGTCCAGCGCGCGGCGCAGCAGGCCGGTGAGCTTGGCGCCGTGCACTTCGCCGACGGCGCCGCCCATGAAGCCGCCTTCCTGCGCGGCGACGAAGACGGGCATGCCGCCCAGGCGCGCCCGGCCCACGGCCACGCCGTCGTCGAACGCCACCGGGGCGTTGAGCTGGCCCAGGTGGGGGCTGACCACGCGCTCGGCGGGGCCGATGAATTCGTCGAAGCTGCCTTCGTCGAGCAGCTGGCGCAGGCGTTCGCGGGCGTTGGCTTCCTGGTAGCTATGCATATCGCTGCTCATGGCGTGGTCCCCAGCATGGTTTGGACGGCCTGGTCCAGCCGCAGGCTGACCACGGCGGGCGTGGCGCCCACGTCGTTGATGGCGATGCGCGCGTCGGCCAGCGGCCAGCGCTGGTGGAAGTCGCGCATGACGGCTTCCCAGATCTGGCCGAAGCCGACGGCGGCGGTCTGGATCTCGATCTCGCAGGCGCCGCCCAGCGCGGCCGATTCGATCAGCACTTCCAGGTTGCCGGAGCCGACCACGCCCACCACCTGCGGCGCGCTCGGCAGGCGGCGGCTGCCGTGCTCGAAGCGATACGTTAATGTTTCCATGCTAGGTCCGTTCCTTTACCAGTTGCGGAAGCGCTGCGGCGGGTCGTACAGGCCGCCCGATGCGCGCACCAGGTCTTTCATGTTGCGCGCGGCGAGCAGGTCGCGCGTGGCGAGCCGCTTGTCGACGCCGATGTCTTCGGGGCGCTGGATCACGCCGCGGTCGCGCAGGTTTTCCACCATGCGGCGGTCGCGGCCCAGGCCCACCGGGGTGTAGCCGGCCACGCCGCGGATGGCTTGTTCGCGTTCCTCGTCGCTGCGGCACAGCAGCAGGTTGGCGATGCCTTCCTCGGTGAGGATGTGGGTCACGTCGTCGCCGTAGATCATCACCGGCGGGATGGCCATGTCGGCCTGCTCGGCCAGTTCCCACGCGTCCAGCCGCTCGACGAAGGCCGGGTGCATGTGTTCGCGGAAGGTTTCCACCATCTGCACCACCAGTTTCTGGCCGCGCGGGATGACGTTGCGGCCGGCGCGCGCCTGCTGGCCGGCTTTCAACCATGCGGGGCTGGCGTGGCGGCGCCCGCGCGCGTCGGCGCCCATGTTGGAGGCGCCGCCGAAGCCGGCGATGCGGCCCAGCGTGGCGGTGGACGAGTTGCCCTGCAGGTCGATCTGCAATGTGGAACCGATGAACATATCGCAAGCATAATGCCCCGCGGCCTGGCACAGCGCGCGGTTGCTGCGCATGGAGCCGTCGGCGCCGACCGCGAACACGTCGGGCCGCGCGCGGATGTATGCTTCCATGCCCAGTTCGGAGCCGAAGGAGTGGATGGACTGGACGAAGCCGGCCTCGATGGCGGGGATCAGCGCGGGGTGCGGGTTGAGCGCCCAGTGGCGGCCTATCTTGCCCTTCAGGCCGAGCGATGCGGCGTAGGTGGGCAGCAGCAGCTCGATGGCGGCGGTGTCGAAGCCGATGCCGTGGTTCAGGCGCTGCACGCCGTATTCGGCGTAGATGCCCTTGATGGCCATCATGGCCATCAGCACCTGGATCTCGGAGATCAGGGCCGGGTCGCGCGTAAACAGCGGCTCGATGTAGTAGGGACGGGGCGACTGCACCACGAAGTCGACCCAGTCGCCGGGGATGTCGACGCGCGGCAGCGTGTCCATGATGCGGTTGACCTGCACGATGACGATGCCGTTCTTGAAGGCGGTGGCCTCGACGATGGTGGGCGTGTCTTCGGTGTTCGGGCCGGTGTACAGGTTGCCGTGCCGGTCGGCCGCCTCGGCCGCCACCATGGACACGCGCGGCGGCAGGTCGATGAAGTAGCGGCTGAACAGCTCCAGGTAGGTGTGGATGGCGCCGATGTTGAGCTTGCCGGCCGAGAGCAGCTTGGCCACGCGGCCGGACTGCTGGCCGGAGAAGGAGAAGTCCAGCTGCGAGGCCACGCCGCGCTCGAACACGTCCAGGTGTTCGGGCAGCGTCAGCACCGACTGCAGCATGTGCAGGCCGTGCACGCGCGCCGGGTCCAGCCGGGCCAGCGCCTGGGCCAGGAAGTCGGCCTGCTTCTGGTTGTTGCCCTCGATGCAGACCCGGTCGCCGCATTCGAGCACGGCGTGCAGCAGGTCGGCGATGCGGGCGGCGGGCAGGCTCTTGCCGACCAGCGCCGCGCCGAGGGCGGCGCCGGCCCGTTGCAGGCGCTGCGCGCGGTTGTGCTGCAGGGTGTTCCAGGCGCGTGGCGCGTTCATTATTTGGCTCCCATCATCATGTCGGGCAGGCCGGTGGCGATGCCGGGGAAGATGCACAGCAGGATCACGGCGACGAACATCAGCACCACGAAGGGCACCACGCCCCAGATCACGTCCTTGAGCGGGATGTCGGGCGCGATGTTCTTGATGACGAAGATGTTCAGGCCCACCGGCGGGTGGATCAGGCCCATTTCCATCACCACCGTCATGACGATGCCGAACCAGATCAGGTCGAAGCCGGCCGCCTTCAGCGGCGGCAGGATGATGGGGGCGGTCATCAGGATGATGGACACCGGCGGCAGGAAGAAGCCCAGCACCACCACCATCAGCAGGATCACCGCCAGCAGCAGCCACTTGGACAGGTGCATGCCGACCACCCAGCTGGCGGCGGACTGGCTGATGTGCAGGTAGCTCATCACGTAGGAGTAGAACAGCGACATGCCGATGATCATCAGCAGCATGGTCGATTCCTTGATGGTGGAGGTGAGGATGGGGGCCAGGTCCCTGGGCTTCCACACGCGGTACACGATGGCGATCAGCACCATGGCCAGCAGCGCGCCCAGGCCGGCCGTTTCGGACGGCGTGGCGAAGCCGCCGTACAGCGCCACCATCACGCCGATCAGCAGCACCAGAAAGGGCAGCACGCGCGGCAGCATTTCCACCTTGTCGGCCAGCGTGAAGTGCTCGTCGTGCAGGCTGGCCGATTTTTCGCCGCCTCGCTGGTAGATCTCCAGCGCCATCTTGTATTCCTTGCGGGCGCGGTGCACGGCGTAGCCGGCGAACAGCAGCACCAGCAGCACGCCCGGGCCTATGCCGGCCAGGAACAGGCGGCCCAGCGACTGCTCGGCGGCCACCGCGTACAGGATCATGGTGATGGACGGCGGCAGCAGGATGCCCAGCGTGCCGCCGGCGGCGATGATGCCGGCCGCGAAGCCGGGCGAGTAGCCGCGCTTGCGCATTTCGGGGATGCCGGCCGAGCCGATGGCCGAGCAGGTGGCGGGCGAGGAGCCGGCCATGGCGGCGAACAGCGCGCAGGCGAACACGTTGGCGATGCCCAGGCCGCCGGGCACCTTGTGCAGCCAGGCGTGGATGGCCGCGTACAGGTCGCGGCCGGCCGGGGACTTGCCGATGGCCGCGCCCTTCATGATGAACAGGGGGATGGACAGCAGCGTGATGGAGGCCATTTCCTCGTACACGTTCTGGGTGACGGTGTCGAGCGAGGAGGCGGGCATGAAGAAGTACATGAAGCCGGTGGCCACCACGCCCAGCGCGAAGGCGATGGGCATGCCCGAGAACATGACCACCAGGGTGACGGCGCCGTACAGGGCGCCCAGGGTGAGTTCGCTCATGCTGCTTTCTCCGTGGCGGCGGGGGTGGCGGATCTGGCCGGCTTGTCGCTGATGCGGGCGGCCGTTTGCAGCAGCAGCTGCAGCGCCAGCAAGGTCATGCCGAAGGCCATCATGCCGTAGGGTATCCACAGCGGCGGGGCGAAGGTGGAGGTGGTGGTCTGGCCGTCCACGTAGGCTTCGTGCCACAGGGTCCAGGACTTCCAGGCGAAGAAGGCGCAGAACAGCATGGACAGCAGGTCGACGAAGAACAGGCGCACCGCGTTCACGCGCGGGGGCAGCAGTTCGGCCAGCGCTTCGATGCCGATGTGGCCGCGGTAGGACTGCACGTAGGCGGCGCAGAAGAAGGTCGCGCCCACCAGCATGAACACCGAGGCTTCGTCCTGCCAGTCGGTCGGCGCGCCGAAGAAGTAGCGCGACACCACCGAGTAGGTGAGGATGAGCGCCGTGACCACCAGCGCGCACATGGACAAGGCCAGCAGCGCCTTGTTCAATTTGTTCAGCAGGCCGGAGGCGCCGGCCAGGGCGGCGTTGTCCGGCACTGCGGGGCCGGCCGGCGCCTTCAGTTCAAAACCGTGGCTCATAGCGTTTTCTCGGCAAGCTGCAGCAGTTTGGCGCAGTTTTCATTCTTTTCGCCGTAGTCCTTCCAAGCCGTGGTGCGGGCGATGGCCTGCCAGCGTTTCACGGTGGCCGCGTTCAGGTCCACCACCTTGGCGCCGGCCTTCTGGTACACGGCGGCGACCTGGTTGTCATCCTCCTGCGCGGCTTTCAGCGCGAACGCTTCCATGTCCGCGCCCACCGCGAGGATGGTGGCTTGCTGGTCCTTCGGCAGCTTGTCGAACACGGCGCGCGACATCATCAGCGGCTCGAACATGAACCAGTAGGCGGTGCCGCGCCCGGTGGTCAGCGCTTTCGACACTTCCTCCAGGCGGAAGGAGATCAGCGAGGTGGAGGAGGTCAGGGCCGCGTCCATGGCGCCGGTCTGCATGGCGGCGTAGATTTCGTTGGACGGCAGCGACACCACGGCGGCGCCGGCCGCTTTGAGGATCAAGTCCATTTCGCGCGAGCCGCCGCGTATCTTCATCCCCTTGGCGTCTTCCGGTTCCACCACCGGCTTGGTGCGCGAGGCCACGCCGCCGGCCTGCCAGATCCAGCTGACCACCACGATGCCCTTGTCGTACAGGATGCGCGACAGTTCCTTGCCCACTTCGGCGTTCTTCCAGCCGTAGCCCTGCTGGTAGGAGGTGACCAGGCCGGGCATCAGGCCGATGTTGACTTCCGGGACTTCGCCGCCGGCGTAGGACAGCGGCACCAGCGACAGGTCCAGCGCGCCCTTGCGCATGGCGGAGAACTGGGCGTTGGTCTTCATCAGCGAGGAGCCGGGGTAGATGGCGAATTTGAGCGCGCCCTTGGAGCGCTTTTCCACCTCGGCGGCGAACATGCGGGTCAGGCGGTCGCGAAAGTCGCCTTCGGTGACGCTGCCGCCGGGGAACTGGTGGGAAATCTTCAGGGTGGTGGCTTGCGCCCAGGCGCTGGAGGTCCAGAAGGGGCTGCTCGCGGCGGTGGCCAGCGTGCCCAATTTGCCCAACGTGCCTAGTGCGGTCCTGCGGGTCATTCCAGTCATACGTCCTCCAAGGTGGTTGAAATATGCAATCTATGTTTTTGTGTATACAAGAATATATTGACTGCATACGTTGTCAAGTCAAAAATCGCTTCTATAATGAAGACCTACATACAAGATTTTCTATTGCCATGAAGAACCGATCGACTGAACTGCGCGAAGCCATCGAGGAAATGATAGCCATGGGTTCTCTGATGCCGGGCCAGCACCTGGACGAAACGGAGCTGGCCGCGCGCTTCGAGGTGTCGCGCACGCCGATCCGCGAGGCGCTGAACCAGCTGGCGTCCATGGGCGTGGTGGTGATCCGGCCCCGGCGCGGCGCCATCGTGGCCGAACTGGGGCCGCAGCAGCTGGTGGAGATGTTCGAAGTGATGTCGGAGCTGGAAGCGACCTGCGGGCGGCTGGCCGCGCGCCGCATGACGCTGGAGGAGCAGCAGGCGCTGCAGGCGGCGCACCAGGCATGCAAGGAGGCGCTCGATGCGCACGAGCCGGACGCGTATTACTACAAGAATGAGGCCTTCCACGAAGCCATCTACGCGGGCAGCCATAACCAGTTCCTGATCGAGCAGGCGCGCAGCCTGTACCGGCGCCTGCGGCCGTACCGCCGCTTGCAGCTGCGGGTGCGCAACCGGCTGTCGAATTCCTACGCCGAGCATGACGGCGTGGTGCAAGCCATCATCGGCGGCGACGGCGAGAAAGCCGCCGAACTGCTGCGCGAGCACGTGATGATACAGGGGCAGCGCTTCTCGGACCTGATGGCGTCGTTGCCGCAGCTGGGCAAGCAGGCCGCCTGAGGTATCCGGTTCAGGCCGCCGGCACGGCGGCTGGCACGCTGTGCCAGGTGGCGACGGTGCGCAGCAGGCGGCCGGCGAAGGCGCCGTTCAGCAGGCCGACGGCCAGGCACATCGGCACGGCGAAGTGCAGGTTGCTGCGCAACGCGGGCTGGATCGCCAGCGCGACGCCGGTGGCGTATTTGCAGCAGAAGGTGGCCATCATCAGCGCCAGCGGCAGCCAGCTGCCGGGCTGGCGCACCATGCCGGCGGCGCGGTCGACCGAGGCGCGGGCGGCCAGCTGCCATGCCAGCGCCGCACCGGCCAGCAGGCCCACGGCCCACGCCGCGCCGGCCGGCGTTTCAAGGCCGAAGCCGCGCGCGATGCTGTCCACACCCAGGGCCAGCATGATGGCGGGAACGATGAATACGCTGCGGTAGCTGACCACGCGCGCCTGGCTGGCGGCCACGCCGCGGTACACCAGGAAGCCCAGGATGGCCCAGACGTAGACTGGGGTTTGGGTCAGGATGTGCTGGATCATGATGTTGCTCCTCGTGGTAAGTGTTAAGCGCTGAGTGGCGATGGCTGCACTATGCCGGTCGGCGCGCGCCGCAGCCACCGGCTTGCGACGAAACCGCGCCGGGACGGAGCGAATCAGGGTGTTGCGGTATCGGGGCGGGCGGGTGCTGCTGCGGGGCATTGCCTCGTTCTTCCCATTTTTGCCTCGTTTTGCCTCGTTTTTTTGCGGCCGAAGTGCCGCCATGCCCCGCGCGGACCCCAAATCGGCGATTCAAACGAGGCAAAACGAGGCAATGCGCGTAGAAACGAGGCGTTCGACGCCTCGTTTTTGCACGCATTGCCTCGAAATGTCTCGTTTTTTCTTCCCTCGAACCGAACTTCAAGGGCTAGCGCCTGTCTAACTAGCGATTGGACGAGACAAAACGAGGCAAAAATATGGAAAACGAGGCATTCGGCTGGAGGGTACTAGGCCCCCTCTACCTGGACCTGTCTTTCGTGCTGCAGCAGAGCGGCGACACGCGTAAGCCGGAAGAAGTGATTGCGCTGGCAGTAAAAAGCTGGCTCGCCGAGCGGCGCGGCAATCCCGCCAGCCGAGGCTATCAATGGAAAGAACTGTTCCTGCCGCACGGTACGGAATTGCGGATGCGCTACCTCGGCATCGATTACTACGCCAAGGTCGAAAACGACAAGATCATGTACGCAGGCGAAATCGTCACGCCGCGCGACTGGTGCCTGATGGTGACGGGCACTGTACGCAACGCGTGGCGCGACATCTGGATACGGCGCAGCGTTAACGAATGCTGGACGCACGCCGCACTGTGGCGCACCGCCAGCAAAGTCCGTCCCGTGCTACCGTATGCCGACCGCCGCCAGCGCCAGCGCCGCACTACCGACTATTGCTAAGCTGGCAGTAGACGACAGCCACGCCGCCATACTCGCGCACGGATTCGCCTATGCTGCGGAAGCCATGCCGGCGGTAAAACGCCATGGCCGGCGCATTGGACCGGGCCACGTTCAGCACCAGCGGCCCGCTATCGTCTGCGAGTACTGCAGCCAGCAGCGCGCTTCCCACGCCGCGCCCGCGCGCGTCCGAATGCACGAACAGCGCGCGCAGCTGCCCCGGCACGCTGGCGGCAAAGCCGACGATGCCGCCGTCCTCGCACACCAGCACGCGGGACTCCCTGAAAGCGGCCAGGATAACCGGATCATCGCCCAGCGGCGTCAACGCAAACGGCTGCGCTTCGAACTTCAGCTCATCCAGCTTGGCGTCCGCATACACGGCCGCCACCGCCCCGAAGTCCTGCTCGCCATAATCCCGTACCCGCATACCCATCCGCCCGTCCCGTTGTCTAGTGCTGCAATTCTACGCGGCCCCTGAACACATAGTACTGGTACAGGTTGTAGCCGATCATCACCGGGAAGATCAGCGCGATCCCGCACAGCATGAAGGCCATGGTGGCGCTGTCGGAGGCCGCGTCGGCGATGGTCAGCTTGCCCGGCACCAGGTAGGGGAACAGGCTGACCGCCAGCCCGGTGAAGGACGCCAGGAACAGCGCGATGGCGCCCCGGAACGGCCCGTGGCTGGAGCGGATGTGCAGTGCGTACAGCACGTAGCCGCCGCTGAACGCGGCCAGCGCGGCCAGCGGTATCAGCACGCCCAGCACGCCGGGCTGCATCCAGCGGCCGTGGCCGATCTCGCTGAACAGCATGGTGCCCGCCGTGAGCGCCAGCGCCGACGCCATGGTGGCGGCCAGCGCGTACGCGGCCTGGCGACGCGCCGCCGCTACCAGCGCCCCGTGCGCCTTCTTGACAAGGTAGGTGGCGCCCAGCAGCGCGTAGCCGGCGATCACGCCCGCCGCGCACAGGGCCGTGAAGCTTGCCGCCAGCGCGCCCGGCGCCAGGCCGGTGATGACTTTGCCGAGCACCACGCCCTGCGTGGCGGCCGCGCCCAGGCTGCCCAGCCCGAACACGATGTCCCAGCCCCGCTTGCGCGCCGCCGCGTGGCGGAACTCGATGGCCGCGCCGCGGCAGATCAGCGACGCGGTCAGCGCCATCACCGGCACGTACAGCTGCTCCATCAGCGCGGCGTAGGCCAGCGGGAAGGCGCCGAACATGGCGCCGCCCAGCACCACCAGCCAGGTTTCGTTCGCGTCCCACACGTGGCCGATGGAGGCGTAAATCTGGTCGCGGTCCTGCTCGTGCGGCGTGAACAGGCTGAGGATGCCGACGCCGAGGTCGAATCCGTCGGTAACAACGTAGAACACCAGCATCAGCCCCATGAGGCAGAACCAGGCGTTGGTAAGTATGTGATGCATGACAGCTCCTTATTTTGCAGGCAGGTGCGCCGACAGGTCCGGCCCGGCGCGCAGCCATTTGCGGGCATAGGTGAAGAACGACACCAGCAGCACGATGTAGAAGCCGATGAACATGGCCATGCTGGACCACACCGCGCCGGGCGACACCGACGACGCGGCGTCGCTGGTGCGCAGCAGCCCGTACACGGCCCATGGCTGGCGGCCCACTTCGCGCACGATCCAGCCGCATTCGACGGCGATATAGGGCAGGGGTATGCACAGCGTCCAGGCCAGCAGCAGCTTGCGCCTGGCCAGCAGGGCCGCCAGCTGGCCGCGCGTGCGGCGCAGCGTCCAGGCGGTCCACAGCGCCAGTCCGCCCAGCAGCATGCCGATGCCCGCCATCACACGGAAGGCGTAGTACAGCATGGGGATGGCGGGCGGCTGGTCGGCCACGGGAATGTCGCGCAGGCCGGTCACCTTGCCGTCCACGCTGTGGGTGGCCAGCATGCTCAGGGCGTTCGGCACTTCAACCGACCAGTCGTTGCGCTGCGCGTCCTTGTTCGGCCAGGCCAGCAGCGACCAGGCCGCGCCGCTGCCGGCGCCGTTGGTCTGCCAGTGGCCCTCGATGGCCGCGCCCTTGGCCGGCTGGCGCTCGAACAGGCCGGCGCCGGCGGCGTCGCCCACCAGGATTTGCAGCGGCGCCACCACCGCCAGCATGCCCAGCGCCAGCCGGAAGGAGCGCACGAAGAAGGCCGCGTTGCGCCGCTTGTACATATGCCAGGCCGAGATGCCGGCCACCACGCACAAGCCGGTCTCCATCGCCGCCAGCCACATGTGCGACACGCCGTGCGCCATGCCGGGGTTGAAGATGGCGGCCACGTAGTCCGTCACCACGGCCCGTCCGTCCACCACCGTGATGCCGGCCGGGCTTTGCATCCACGAGTTGGCCACCATGATCCAGAACGAGGAGATGGTCGAGCCCAGCGCCACCATCGCGGTGGCGAACAGGTGCATGCCGCGTGGCACGCGGCCCCAGCCCCACAGCATCACGCCGATGAAGCCCGCCTCCAGCATGAAGGCCATGGCGCCTTCGAAGCCGAGGATGTTGCCGATGAAGGCGCCGGTGAAGCGCGAGAAGGGCGCCCAGTTGGTGCCGAACTGGAATTCCATCGGCAGGCCGCTGACCACGCCGACGGCGAAGTTCAGCACCAGCAGCTTGCTCCAGTAGCGCACGTGGTAGTAGTAGATCACTTCGCCGCGCTTGAGCCACAGCGCTTCCATCACCAGGATGAAGGCGGACAGGCTGATCGTCAGGATGGGCCACAGGATGTGGAAAATGGCGGTCAGCGCGAACTGGGCGCGCGACAGCAGCAGCGTTGCCTCATGCATGACGTTCTCCCTGGGCCGGGTGCAGCAGCACCGGCATGGACTTGGACGTGGGCGTGCCGGCGCCGATGGCCACGCTGGCCAGCGGCACCAGCGGATTGGTCTCCGGGTAGTAGGCGCCCACGCAGCCGCGCGGGATGTCGTATTCCACCAGCCGGAAGCCGTCCGCGCGGCGCTGCACGCCGTCGTCCCACACGCTGGTGATGTCGACCATGTCGCCGGCCTTGAAGCCCAGCATGCGCAAGTCCTCCTGGTTAATGAAGACCACGCGGCGCAGGCCGAACACGCCGCGGTAGCGGTCGTCCAGGCCGTAGATGGTGGTGTTGTACTGGTCGTGCGAACGCGTGGTCATCATGGTCAGCAGGCGCTCGCCGTGCTGCGCGCGGGCGCGGTGCAGCGGCGTGTCGCGGTCGATGGCGTTCACCAGGAAGTGCGCTTTCGCGCCCGGCGTGGCCCATTCGCGCTCGCGCGAGGCCACCTTCAGGTGGAAGCCGCCCGGCTTGGCCACGCGCTCGTTGTAGTCGTAAAAGTCGTCGAACACTTTTTCGATGTCGTCGCGGATCAGCGCGTAGTTGGCGGCGCGCGCCAGCCAGTCCACCTGCGCGCTGCCCAGCGTGGCGTGCGCCATGCCGGCCACGATGGCGATCTCGGACAGCAGCTCGGCCGAGGCGGGCTGGTTGATGCCGTAGGAGATGTGCACCATGCTCATCGAGTCCTCCACCGTCACCCCCTGCGCCACGCCGTTCTGCAGGTCGATCTCGGTGCGTCCCAGCGTGGGCAGGATCAGCGCGTCGCGTCCGTGCACCAGGTGGCTGCGATTGAGCTTGGTGGCCACGTGCACGGTCAGCTCGCACTGGCGCAGGCCTTGCCAGGTTCGCGGCGTGTCCGGCGTGGCCATGGCGAAGTTGCCGCCCAGGCCGATGAACACCTTGACGCGGCCGTCCAGCATGGCCTGTATGGTGGACACCACGTCGTAGCCGTGGTGGCGCGGCGGCTCGAAGCCGAACACGTGCTTCAGCCGGTCCAGGAATGCCGGCGTGGGCTGCTCCTCAATGCCCACGGTGCGGTCGCCCTGCACATTGGAGTGGCCGCGCACCGGGCACAGGCCGGCGCCGGGACGGCCTATCTGCCCGCGCATCATCATCAGGTTGGACAGCATCTGTATCGTCGCCACCGAGTTGCGGTGCTGCGTCAGGCCCATGCCCCAGCAGGCGATCACGCGCTCGCTGCCGACGTAGACGCGGGTCAGGCGCTCGACCTGCTCGCGCCCCACGCCGGATTCCTCCAGCAGCAGATGCCAGCTTTCGTCGCGCAAATCGCGCGCGAACTCGTGGAAGCCCACGGTGTGGGCGGCGATGAAGTCGGTGTCCAGGATGCGCGGCTGGCCGCCGGCTGCGGCCTCGTCGTCCAGCTCCACCACGCGCTTGGCCACCGCCTTGATCAGCGCGAAGTCGCCGCTCAGGCGCGGCTGCACGAACATGGAGCTGATGCGGGTGCTGGAGTTGAACAGCATCTCGGCCGGGCTTTGCGGGTCCTGGAAGCGCTCCAGGCCGCGCTCCTTGAGCGGGTTGATCGAGACGATGGCCGCGCCGCGCTTGGCGCAGGCGTGCAGCTCGCCCATCATGCGCGGGTGGTTGGTGGCCGGGTTCTGGCCGAAGATCAGGATGGCGTCGGCCAGCTCGAAGTCGTCCAGCGTCACCGTGCCCTTGCCGATGCCTACCGTCTGCGGCAGGCCGCGGCTGGTGGCCTCGTGGCACATGTTCGAGCAGTCCGGGAAGTTGTTGGTGCCGACCATGCGCGCGAACAGCTGGTACAGGAAGGCCGCCTCGTTGCTGGCTCGGCCGGAAGTGTAGAACGCGGCCTGGTCGGGATCTTCCAGCGCGTTCAGGTGGGTTGAAACCAGCGAGAAGGCATGCTGCCACGAGATCGGCAGGTATTTGTCGCTGCCGGCGTGGTACACCATGGGGTGGGTCAGGCGGCCGTGCTGCTCCAGCTCGTAGTCGGACTGCCGCAGCAGTTCCGTCACCGTGTGCTGTGCGAAGAACTCGGGCCAGACGCGCTTGCTGGTGGCTTCGGCCGCCACGGCCTTCACGCCGTTCTCGCAGAACTCGAAGGTCGAAGCGTGGTTGCGGTCCGGCCAGGCGCAGCCGGGGCAGTCGAAACCGTCCGGCTGGTTCTGCGCGAGCAGGGTGCCCAGATTGCTGGCCGCGACGCGCTCGCGGTACAGGTTCAGCGCCACGTACTTCAGCGCGCCCCAGCCGCCGGCCGGGTTGGGATAGGGGGCCACGCGGCCCGCGTTGTCTTGATTGCTCATGCTGCGATACTCCTTGGATTGTCCCTCTTCTTGGGAGCCTCCAGTGTCGCCGCAGGCCGCTGCGCGCAGGGCGTACAGAACGGCACGCGGCCGGAGAGTACAGCGCGGGCGCAGCCTGGCGCAACACCATTTGCAGCGTTTGCGCCGCTTGCGCTGCACGGCCCTGCGTTATACTGCGCAGCATGAATCTTTACGAAACACTCGCTGCCGATATCGAAGGCCAGGTCACGCGCGGCGTGCTGCTGGAAGGGGAAAAGCTGCCGTCGGTGCGCCAGGCCAGCCAGCACCGCAGCCTGAGCATCAGCACCGTGCTGCGCGCCTACTCGCTATTGGAGAGCAAGGGCATCATCGAAAGCCGTCCGCAATCGGGCTACTTCGTGCGCGCCAGGCAAGCCGGCATGCTGCGCCCGGCGGCGCTGGCGGCCAGCCAGCCGCTGGTGCTGTCGTCGGAAGTGGACGTGAGCCGGCTGGTGCTGTCCACGCTGCGCACCATCCGCAAGGAAGGCGCCGTGCCGCTAGGCTCGCCGTACCCGGACCCCGCGCCTTTCCCCTGGCCGCGCATCAACCAGTACGCCAACGCCATCGCGCGCCGCGCGCAGCACTGGAGCGTGATGGACGACCTGCCGCCGGGGAACCCGCAGCTGATGCGCCAGATCGCGCGCCGCCACCTGGAGAACGGCCTGGCGGTCGATCCGTCCGAAATCGTCGTCACCGTGGGCGCCACCGAGGCCATCAACCTGTGCCTGCAGGCTGTCGCCAGGCCGGGCGACACGGTGGCCGTCGAATCGCCCACGTTCTACGCCATGCTGCACGCGATCGAGCGCATGGGCATGCGCGCGCTGGAGATACCGACCGATCCGCGCCAGGGTATCAGCATCGAAGCGCTGCGCGCGGCGCTGGCGCAGCAGCGCGTGGCGGCCGTGATGGTGATGCCGAACTTCCAGAACCCGCTTGGCTTCCAGATGCCGGACGCGCGCAAGCGCGAGCTGGTGGAGCTGCTGGCGGCGCACGATATCCCGGCCATCGAGAACGATGTCTACAACGAGCTGTATTACGGCGACAGCCATCCCACCGCGCTCAAGTCCTACGACCGGAAGGGGCTGGTGCTGCACTGCTCGTCGTTCTCCAAGAGCCTGACGGCGAATTACCGCATCGGCTGGGCGCTGCCGGGCCGCTACACGGCGCAGGTGGAAAAGCTCAAGTTCCTCAACACGCTCACCACGCCCACGCTGCCGCAGATGGCCATCGCCGACTATCTGCAGCGCGACGGCTACGACCGCCACCTGCGCAAGGTGCGCAAGGGCTACGAGCAGCGCGCGCGCATGATGGCGGCCGCCGTGCTGCGCTTCTTCCCGGAGGGCACGCGCGTGTCCGAGCCGCAGGGCGGCTATGTGCTGTGGGTGGAGTTGTCGCCGGCGGTCGATGCGATGAAGCTGTATGCGCTGGCGCTGGAGCGCAAGATCACGGTGGGACCGGGGCATATGTTTTCTGCGCGCGGCAGCTATCCGAACTATATCCGCCTGAACTACAGCTATCCGTGGTCGAAGGAGATCGAAGATGCGCTGCGCATGCTGGGAAAACTGGTGGCGCAGCTGGCGTAGGGCCGCTGGCGTAGGGGCCGCGCGCGGCGCTCAGCCGCCCACCAGCGACATGCGCACTACCTTGTGCGCATGTGTGCGGCCGCCCGACGGGCCGCGCAGTTCGGAATAGCGGTCGGTGCGCGCCCGCCACAGCGCGCCGATGCGCTCGGCCAGTTGCGCTTCCTGGCCTTCGCCCAGCCACGGCCGCAAATCCGCGCCTTGCTGCGAGAACAGGCACAGATACAGCTTGCCGTCCGCCGCCACGCGCGCGCGCACGCAGTCGCCGCAGAAGGGATGCGACATGCTGGCGATGAAGCCCAGCGAACCGGAGCCGTCGGCGTGATGCCACACCTCGGCCGTGTCGTGTCCGCGCGCGGCGCCGTCCCGCACCAGCGCATAGTGCTGCTGCACGATGGCGCGCATGGCGTCCGCGCTCAGCACCTGGCCCGCGTTCCAGCGGCTGGCGCCGCCCACATCCATGTATTCGATAAAGCGCAGCTGCACGCCGCTGTCGCGGAAGTGGTGCACCAGCGGCAGGATCTGGCTGTCGTTCACGCCGCGCTCGATCACCGTGTTCACCTTCACCGGCGCCAGCCCGACGCGCTGCGCCGCCGCGATGCCTTCCAGCACCCGCGCCACTGGAAAGCCGACGCCGTTCATGCGGCCGGCCAGTGCGTCGTCCAGGCTGTCCAGGCTCACCGTGATGCGGCGCAGGCCGGCGTCCTTCAGCGACTGCGCGCGCGCCGCCAGCAGCGAGCCGTTGGTGGTCAGGGCGATGTCCAGCGGTTTGCCATCCAGCGTGCGCATCGCGGCCAGCGTTTCTATCAGGCGCGGCAAATCCTTGCGCAGCAACGGCTCGCCGCCGGTGATGCGCAGCTTCTCCACGCCCAGCTGCACAAAGGTGCGCGCCATGCGGGCCAGCTGGTCAAATGAAAGCCGCTCGGAAGACGTCATGAAAGGGAACTCCGGCCCGTAGCTTTCCTTGGGCATGCAATAGGGGCAGCGGAAATTGCACTGGTCGATGACCGACAGGCGCAAGTCCTTCAGTGGCCGGCCACGGGTGTCGAGAAGTTCGGGAGGGCGCGTATTCATGGGAGCCAGCATAGCGCGCCGGCGCAGCGGCGTAGAGTACAGTCGGCGCCCCGGCGCAGGAGTACAGTGGCCGGCTAACAACAACAGCATTTTTCCGCGCCCGAAACCGGCTACACTGGCGCCATGAAAAATGGCGTCTGCACGGGAGCGTGGTTTGGGAATCGATTTCTTGTTCGGCATGCTGACCTACCCGCTAACCTTGCTGGTGTGGCTGGCGCTGCTGCTGGGCTGTTCATTCTGCGCCTGCGACCGCCACAGGGACGCCATGCCGATGCGGCCCGTCCGCCTGTTCGGCGGCTACCTGGGCGCGGTGGCTGCCTGCGTGGCGTGCGCCGCGGCGGACGCCTACGTCACGCCGCAGGAGGCGGCCCAGGTCTGGCATGTGCCGCCGGATAAATACTGGACGGCGATGCTGCAGGAGTTCCTGTTTGCACTCGCCCCCGTCACGATCTTCAGCACCGCGGGCATCGCGCTGGTGGGCGTGCCGGTGATATTGCGCCTGGCGCGCGCCGGGCGGGGCAGCATCGCCTGGGTGCTGCTTGCTTCGCTGGCCATTTCGCTGCTCGGGGTGGCGCTGCTGGGCGGCGCCATCTTCAGCATGGGCGGCCACACGCGCGGCGTGCTGCGGGCAGTCCTGCCGGTTGCGGGCGCGCACGCGCTGATGGCGTTCTGTTTCTGCCTGGGCGCCGGCCTGCCGTGGTCTGTCCAGTACAAGAGTGTGCCGTAAAGCAACAACGGCTTGGCCTGGGGGGGCGGTAAGCGGTACTATCTGTATCGACTTGCGGCTGCCTTGCCTGCTTCAACCTACTAAAACAATTAATGATACCGCCGCTTTCCCATGCGTTCCGCCACTCGTGGCGCTGCGCCCTCGTGCTGGCCGCCGGCACGCTCCCCGCGTGGGCCGGCCAGGTGTCGCTCGACAGCGGCAGTAAAGAATTGGCAGCTTTGCCGCTTGAGCAATTGGTGGCATTGCAAGTCACGTCCGCCTCGCGCTTTTCGCAATCGGTCGCCGACGCGCCGTCCGCCGTGGTGGTGCTCACCGCGCAGGACATCCGCGACTTCGGCTGGCGCACGCTGGCCGACGCGCTGGCCTCGCTGCCTGGCCTGTACGTCAACAACGACCGCAATTATTCCTATGTCGGCGCGCGCGGCTTCCTGCGCCCGGGCGACTACGACAGCCGCTTCCTGCTGCTGGTGGACGGCGTGCGCACCAACGACAGCGTGTACGACCAGGCCAGCATCGGCAGCGAGGGCTTGCTGGACATGGACCTGGTGCAGCGCATCGAATACGTGCCCGGCCCCGGCTCGGCGGTGTACGGCTCCAACGCGCTGTTCGGCGTGATCAATGTGATCACCAAATCGGGCAGCGCCATGGCCGGCCCGCAGGCGGCCGTCTCGGCCGGCAGCTACGGCGAGCGCGGCGCGCGCGCCAGCTACGGCTGGCACGGGCAGGACGGCACCGACTGGCTGCTGGCGGCCAGCAGCAGCCGGCGCGACGGCCAGGACCTGTACTTCCCCGAGTATGCGGCCGAGCACGGCGGCGTGGCCCGTGGCCTGGACTTCGACCGCGCGCACCGCTTGTTCGGCAAGGCCGCGCGCGGCCCATGGACGGTGTCGGCCGGCTACGTGGCGCGCACCAAGGGCGTACCGACCGGCTCCTTCGGCGCGCTGTTCGACATGCCCAACCAGACGCGCGACACGCAGGCCTTCGCCAAAGCGGCCCTGGCGCTGCCGCTGGCCAGCGGCGTGGACCTGTCCGCGCTGGCCCACTGGGGCCGCGCCGACTACCAGGGCATAGGCTTCTATCCCGGCGAATCCGGCCAGGCGCAAGTGAACGTGGACGGCGACCATGCGGCCTGGTACGGCGCCAGCGCGCAGCTCACGCTGAGCGGCGTGGCAGGCCACACCATCGTGGCCGGCGTGGACTTGCAGCGCAACGCGCGGCGCGACCAGTTCAGCTACTACCGCGAACCCTACCAGCAACTGCTGGACGACCAGCGCAGCGACGGGCGCAGCGGCGTGTTCGTGCAGGATGAATGGCGCGTGATGCCCGGCCTGCTGCTCAACGCCGGCCTGCGCTACGACAGGGACAGCCACGCCGGCGGCCAGGTCAACCCGCGCCTGGCATTGATGTACCGCGCCACGCAGGACGATACCGTCAAGCTCATTTACGGCACCGCCTACCGCGCGCCGAACGCCTATGAACTGTATTACACCTCTCCCGGCGATGGCGGGCAGCAGGCCAATCCGGCGTTGTCGGCCGAGCATATCAGCACGCGCGAACTGATCTTCGAGCGCCGCCTGGACGCCAGCGGCCTGGCGCGCCTGTCGCTGTTCAATTACCGCATGCGCGGCCTGATCTCGCAGGAAGCGCAGCCGGACAGCGGCCTGCTGATGTTCGCCAATATCGACCGCGCGGTGGCCAGCGGCGCCGAACTGGCGTACGAGCGCCAGTTCGCGCACGGCCTGCGGCTGCGGGCCAGCTTCACCATGCAGCATGCGGATGACGGCAACAAGGATCAGCTGGTCAATTCCCCGCGGCGCCTGGCCAAGCTCAACCTGGCCTTGCCGGTCCCCGCGCTGAAGGCGCGCCTGGGCGCCGAACTGCAATGCGGCTCGGCGCGCCTGACGCAGAACAGCAGGGTAGGCGGCCATTGCGTCAGCAACCTGCTGGCCACCAGCACGCGCTGGCTGCCGCACACCGAGCTGTCGCTGGCGCTGTACAACGCATTCAACGCGCGTTATGCCGACCCGGCCGGCCCGGTGTTCGTGCAGGAAGCGCTGGCGCGCCAGAGCCGCACGGTGGCGGCCAAACTGGCGTACGGGTTCTGACCATGCGCGCCGCTTGCCGCTCCGCCCTGCTGTGCGCTTTGTTGGCGCTGGCGCCGCAGTGCCGCGCCGACGTGCAGGAAGTGCAGAACAGCGCGCTGAAGGCGGCCTATATCTACAACATCGCCATGTTTACCAACTGGCCGCCGGCGCCGCCCGGTGCGGCCGTGGACCGGCCTTTCGCGGTCTGCGCGCGGCCCTCGCTGCCGCTGTGGGACAGCCTGCGCCAGCTCGAGGGCAAGCTGGTAAACGGCCGCAACTGGACCATGTACGACGCCGGCGCCGGCACGGTCCCGCGCAGTTGCGACATCACGGTCTTCACGGCGGAGCTGGGCCAGGCCCGTCCCGCCGACGGCAGCGGCACGCTGTTCGTGGCCGACGGCGTGAGCCCCGGGAAGTATGCGGGCGCCGTCGCGCTGGTGGACGAGGACCGCCATGTGCGCTTCGACGTGGACACGCGCGAGGCCGCGCGCCTCGGCCTGAAGTTCAGTTCGCGCCTGCTGCGCATGGCGAGGAATGTATGGTAAACCGCCGCCGCAGGAAAGCCGACCGCCTGACCCTGACCAGCATGCTGGGCGCGGGCCAGCTGATGGCCGCCGTGGCGGCGCTGGCGATCGCGGGCGTGGTGCTGCTGGTGTACCAGATGCTGTCGCTGTACCAGGCGCTGAACAGCGAGACGCGGGTGCAGGCCGCCATCGTGGCCGACAATCTGGCCGCGCCGCTGATGTTCCGCGACCGCGATGCGGCCGCCGATACGCTGCGCGCGCTGCGCTCGGCGCCGTATTTCCGCTGGGTGGCGGTGTACGACCAGAACGGCCTGCTGTTCGCGCATTACAGCGTGAACGGGCTGCCTCCCGTCACCGGGCGCGGCGCCCTGGACTGGCTGCACAGCGCGCAGGAGTCGGCGCCGGTCCAGTATCGCGGCGCGCCGCTGGGCAAGGTGGTGCTGGTGCACGGCACCGGCGGCATCCGCGAGGCGATGGCGCACTATCTCGGCCTGCTGGTGCTGGCTTCCTTCGGGGCGCTGCTGCTGGCGCAGCTGCTGGCGCGGCGCACGCGCGCGCGCGTGGTGGCGGCCGAGCGCGAACTCGATTACCTGGCCCATACCGACCAGGTGACGGCGCTGCCGAACCGGCGCGCCAGCTACGGCCTGCTGGAGGAAGCGATCGCGGAGCGCAGCGCGGACGGCGGCCGCCTGGCGCTGCTGCTGATCGACCTGGACAACTTCAAGGTGGTGAACGATACGGCCGGGCACAGCGCGGGCGACGACCTGCTGCGCCAGGTGGCCGGCGTGCTGCGCGCGGTGATGGAAGGCAGCGGCACCGTGGGCCGCATCGGCGGCGACGAGTTTGCCATCGTGGTGCCGGCGGTGGCGGACCGCGCCACGGCGCGCGCGCTGGCCGACAAGGTGACGGCGGCGCTGCGGCTGCCGTTCCAGGTCGGCGGCAGCGAGCTGTTCGCCACGGCCAGCGTGGGCCTGTGCCTGTTCCCGGACGACGCCGGCAACATGGGCGAACTGGTGAGCCGGGCCGACACGGCGCTGTACCACGCCAAGCATACTGGCCGCAACCGGCTGGCCGAGTTCGTGCCCGCGATGACGCTGCAGACCCAGCGCCGCACGCAGCTGGAACGCGACCTGCGCCGTGCGCTGGAGAGCGGCGAGCTGCAGCTGCACTACCAGCCGCAGTTCGACTGCGCCACCGAGCGCATGGTGGGCGCCGAGGCGCTGCTGCGCTGGCACCACGCCGAGCATGGCTTCATTTCGCCGGCCGAGTTCATCCCGGTGGCCGAGGACAGCGGCTTGATCGTGGCGCTGGGACGCTGGGTGCTCGAGCGCGCCTGCGCCGACGCGGTGGCGTGGCAATGGCCGGGCGGGCAGCCGGTCAGCGTGGCGGTCAACGTGTCGGCGCGCCAGCTGCGCGAGCGCGGCTTCCTGGACGAGGTGGTGGGCGCGTTGCGCGACAGCGGCCTGCCGGCGGCGCTGCTGGAACTGGAACTGACCGAGAGCGTGCTGATGGAGGACGTGGAGTCGGCCGTGCAGTTCATGCGCGACGCGCGCGCGCTCGGCGTGCGCCTGTCGATCGACGATTTCGGCACCGGCTATTCGTCGCTGGCCTATCTGCAGTCCTTCCCCATCAACCAGCTCAAGATCGACCGCAGCTTCCTGCAGTCGCTGCCGGGCGAGGGCAGCACCATCGTCAGCGCGGTGATCTCGCTGGCGCAGGACTTCAACCTGACCGTGGTGGCGGAGGGCGTGGAGAACCGCGAGCAGCTTGAATGGCTGCAGCGCGCGGGCTGCACCTATGCGCAGGGCTATCTGCTGGGCAGGCCGATGCCGGCTGCGGCGCTGCTGGAGGCGATGGCGGAAGGCAGAAAGAGTCGAACTTACAGAGGAGCGGCTGACGCCCCTCACCGGGTTTGAAGCCCGGCCCCGTCACCGGACGGGAATGCCTTCCTTGGGCGTACCAGATGCGTGTTGCGCACGCGGCGAGTATAGCCGACGCGGTCGAAAAATTCCAACAGCTGCACGGCGCGCTTGCGTCCCAGGCCGGCCGCGTCGCGGAAGGTGGCCGCCTGCGCGTCCTGCAGTTCCGCGACGATGCGGGCCAGCTCGGCCAGCGGCTCGGGGTGGTAGAACAGGTCGGGCACCACCTGGCTGACGGCGCCGGCGCGCGCCAGCTTGCGCAGCAGGCGGCGCACCTCGTCTTCCGGCACCTCCAGCGTGGCGGCCAGGCTGCGCACCCAGGGCGGATCGTAGCGGCCGGCCAGCAGCTCGGGCAGCAATCGGTCCGCCAGCGCCTGGTCGGCGGCGCCCAGCTCCACGCTGTGGCCGGGCAGGTGCAGCGCGTTGCCGTGGCGGAGGACGGCGCCTTGCGCCAGCAGGGCCGCCATGGCGTGGCTCCACAGCGCGTCTTCACTGTCCGGACTGGCGATGCGCTTCAGGCGCCACGGATCGGGACCGGTTTCGTCCGGCGAACCGGCGTGGAATTCGGCCAGGGCGGCCAGGGCATGCTGCTGCAGCCCGGCCAGCGCGGAGTCGGTCACCAGCAGTTCGTCGCCGCCGTGTAGCGGGATGCGCTGCACGCCGGGCGGCAGCGTGACGCGCGCCGGCGGCAGCTGCGACAGGCGCACCAGCGCGCTCATGGCCAGGCCGTTCGGGCTGCAGGCCAGCAGCGTAGCGATGTCGCCCCCGCCGGCGCCGGCGCTGCGGCCGACGGCGGCGTCGCCGGCGGCATCACCCGTGTTGCGCTCGCCGTCCCGCGCGACGCCCGAGAAGGCGGCCAGCGCGGCCAGCCAGCCCAGGCGCGCGGCGCTGCGGCGCTTGCGGGCGGCGCCGAAGGGATCGAGTACGGCGCCGCCGCCTATGGTGTGCGTGGCCTGGGCGTTGCGGACCACGAAGCGGTCGCCGGGAACGGCGTGCAGCTCCTGTTCAAACACCAGCTGCACGCGCGCGCTCTCGCCGGGGCGCACGCTCTCCCTGTCCAGCGGCACCACGTTGGCGGTGTGGTGCGCTGCGCCCAAGTGGACGTGCACCGGCGACCAGGCTTGCAGCACGGCGCCGCTGTCCTGCAGCAGCGTCAGCTCGGCGTCGATACGGGTGGAACAGGCGGCCAGCGCCGGCGCGACCACCCAGCTGCCGCGCGCAATGTCTTCGCGCCCGGCGCCGGCCAGGTTGAGCGCCAGGCGCTGGCCCGCGCGGCCTGCGCCGGCGGCGCGGTTCTGCGCGTGGATGCTGCGCACGCGCACTTGCTGCCCGCCCGGCGCCAGCACCAGCGTGTCGCCTACCGCCACGCTGCCCGCAAGGGCCGTGCCTGTGACGACCGTGCCCTGGCCGGTCAGGGTGAACACACGGTCCACGCCCAGGCGGAACAGGCGCTGTTCGTCGCGCGCCGGCAGCGCGCGGGAGGCGGCGGTGAGATGGAGCCGCAGCGCCGCCACGCCCGCGTCGCCCGGCACGGTGGCGGCGGTGGGGAACACCGGGCTGCCGGCAAGGGCGGTGTCTTGCAGCAGGCGGGCGATGTCGGCCTGCAGTTCCTGCAAGCGCTCCGGCGTCACGCGGTCGGCCTTGTTCAGCGCCACCGCGCCATGCCGCACGCCGAGCAGGCGCAGGATGGCGAGGTGCTCCAGCGTCTGCGGCATGATGCCGTCGTCGGCCGCGATGACCAGCAGCGCGAAGTCGATGCCGGTGATGCCTGCGGCCATGGTGCGGATGAATTTTTCGTGGCCGGGCACGTCGATGATGCCGAGGATGTCGCCGTGACCATCCTCTTCCAGCGGCACGTAGGCGTAGCCCAGCTCGATCGAGATGCCGCGTTCCTTCTCTTCCTTCAGGCGGTCCGTGTCCACGCCCGTGAGCGCGCGCGTGAGGGCGGTCTTGCCATGGTCGATATGGCCTGCGGTGCCGACGATCATGGCGATAGCAGCGGTAACTGATGGACGAAAAGATCGAGCTGCTCGTCTTCCAGGCAGCGCAGGTCCAGCCATAGCATGTCGTCGGCGATGCGGCCGACGACGGGGCGCGGCAGCGCGCGCAGGCGCCTTTCCAGCGTGCCGAGCGGATCGCCGCCAGCCTTGGCGGACGCGCGGCTGGCGCGCACCGGGCGCACCGCCAGGCCGTGGCTGGGCAACTGGTTCACCGGCAGGGCGCCGCTGCCGATCTGGCTCAGCATCGGTTCGGAGGTCACGGTGTAGGCCTCGCCCAGCGCGCGCTGGAGCTGCGGCTCGAGCACCTGCGCCAACGCGCGCATGGCGGCGGGGGGGCGCGTAAGCAGGCGCAGGGTGGTCAGGCGCTCGGGCAGCAGGTCGGGTGCGCGGTACAAGGCCAGCACGGGCTCCAGCGCGGCCAGCGTGAGTTTGCCGACGCGCAGGGCGCGCTTGAGCGGGTTGCGCTTGATGGCGGCGACCAGGTCGGCGCGGCCGGCGATGATGCCGCATTGCGGACCGCCGAGCAGCTTGTCGCCGCTGAAGGTCACCAGGTCGGCGCCGGCCGCGATGGTTTCACGCACCGTGGTCTCGTGCGGCAGGCCGTACTGTTCCAGGTCCACCAGCGTGCCGCTGCCGAGGTCCACTGCCACGGGAACCTTGTGGCTGCGCGCCAGCGGCACCAGCTCGGGCAGGCCGACGGCCTTGGTGTAGCCGGTGATGGCGTAATTGCTGCAGTGGACCTTCATCAGCAAGGCTGTGTCGGCGGCGATGGCGTCGCCGTAGTCGGCCAGGTGGGTGCGGTTGGTGCTGCCCACTTCGCGCAGCGTCGCGCCCGCGCGGGCCATGATGTCCGGAATGCGGAAGGCGCCGCCGATTTCCACCAGCTCGCCGCGCGAGACGATCACTTCGCGGCCCGTGGCGAAGGTGTTCAGCATCAGCAGCACGGCGGCTGCGTTGTTGTTGACCACCGTGGCGGCTTCCGCGCCGGTGAGTTCGCGCAGCAGTTCCTCCACGAGGTTGTCGCGGTCGCCGCGCTTGCCGGTGTCGAGGTCCCATTCGAGATTGACGGGCCAGCGCAGTGCTTCGGCCACGGCTTGCACGGCGCTGTCGGGCAGCAGGGCGCGGCCGAGATTGGTATGCAGCACGGTGCCGCTAAGGTTGAAAACAGGCAGCAGGGCGGGGCGGTTGCTGCGCTCCAGGCGGCCGGCCAGTTGCGCGATGACGGAGGCAGTGGCACTAGCGGCGGCATCGGCAGCGGAAGCGGCATCGGCATCGGCATCGGGGGCGGCAGCATCGGCAACGGCGGCATCGGCTGCCGCGCCTACAGCGCCTGCACCGGTGCCCGCATCGGATGCACCCAGCGAGCAGGCGCGCAATTCGGCGAGCAGGGCGCGCAGGGCGGCGGTCGTTTGCTCGCGGCCGTATCGGGCGAGCAGCGGCTGGCAGGCGGCGTCGCCCAGGACGCGGTGCACCGCAGGCAGGCGGACCATGCGGGCGGCGGCCTTGCCGGTGGCGGGGGCGCTCATTCGGAGCCGAACCACAGCAAGGGGTTGACGCTGCCGCGCGTGTAGCCGGCTTCCGTCACCAGCAGGTCCAGCGCCAGGCTGGCCAGGTCGTCTGCCAGCGGTTCGACCAGGAAGTCGTGCTCCTGGTTGAAGATCTTGCGGTAGCTGTGGCAGTCCTCGCAGGTTTCGGCGCGGGCCACGCGGGACGGGTCCTGGGCCTTGTTGGCGGGGGCGGGCGCGTCGCTGCTGCTGCTGCTGCTGCTGCTGCTGCCGCTGCTGCTGCCGTCCGCGCCGGCGCCGGACGGCGTGAGGCCCTGGTAGGCAATGCGGGCATTCTTCTCGCAGCAGCTGCACTTGACGCGCACCATGTGCCATTCGCTGGCGCAGATGGCGCAGTGCAGGTAGCGGTAGCCTTGCGCCTGGCCGCCGATGCGGATGACGCTGGCCACCGGGTGCGAGCCGCACACGGGACACAGGGTGCCGGTAACGGGCGGCTGGACGCGGTTGGCGTCGAGCTGGCTGGCGTGCGCGGTCCACAGCACCTGCAGGGCGGCGGCGACGAAGGGCGCGTGCAAGGGGTTGATGCCTTCGCCGATTTCGGCCAGCACGGCATCCGCGCAGCCTTCCAGCTCGGCTTCGGGCAGGATGCGCAGGCTGGCCAGCACGGCGGCCAGTTGCGGCTGGCCGGCGCTTGCCGCGTCCAGCTGGTCCAGCAGGGCGAGGTAGATGGCGCGCCATCCGGCAGGGCGCGGACCGGATACCGGCAGCGGCGGCATATTGTGGGCCAGCGCAGTTTCGATGGCGTCGGTGGACGGCAGCGGCGGCATTGCGGGGCCGGAGCCGGGCCGCGCGGTGGCGACGGCCGCTTGCGCGTCGGCGACGGCAGCCATCAGGTGCAGATAGCCGTGCAGGGAATCGGGAGCGGGAATGCCGGGCACGCCTCCGTCCGCGAGTTGGCGCAGGCGGGCGGCGCGGGCGGGGAAGAGTACGCCCGGCTGCGGCAACACCAGGCGCGGCATGCTGTTGTGGTCCAGCGATTCGATCTCGCCGGGGGACAGAAGGCGTTGTACCAAGTAAGTCCTCTCGTCTGCTTATGTTAACTCATTCTTAATCCATTCTAATCTAGTCCCGCTGCCGGCGCGCCATTTCCTCGAACCAGCGCCGGTGGTGCTTGCGCGCCCAGCCATAGGTCACCGTGCCGCGCACCATGGCGCCGACGGAACCCTTGACCCAGAAGCCCGCATACACATGGATCACGATCGAGACAATAATAACGAAGGCGCAGAACGCGTGTAGCAGCGCTGCGAAGCGCACCAGGCCGATGGGGAAGTAGAGCGAGAAGTACTCGCGCCAGATGACGATGCCGGACAACACCAGCGCCACCATGCAGGCGATCAGCACGAAGAACAGTACCTTCTGCCCCGCGTTGTAGCGCCCCACCGGAGGGACTTTCTCCTCGTGCAGCGTCATCACGTCCGTGGCGCCCTTCAGCCACTCCCTGTCGCCCGGCTCGAAGCGGTTGTGGTGCCAGAAGCGCGCCACCAGCAGGCCGAAGGACACCGCCATCACCACCCCGATGAAGGGGTGCAGGATGCGCGTCCACTGCCCGCCGCCCAGGAACACCGCCATCCACGCGGTGGCCGGGTGGAACATCGCCAGCCCGGACACGGCCAGCAGCACGAAGCAGATCGCCGTGATCCAGTGATTGCTGCGCTCATTCGCGTTATACCGTTCGATCAGCGGATTGCCGTCCTTATCGCGTCTCATGGGGGCTCTCCTTGATGCGGTTGGCCTCGTGCAGCGCCTCCGCTTCCTCTTCCCGGCTCACTTCGTTCGGACCCACGCGGCTGTAGTGGAACCATCCGGCCAGCGCGGTGACGGCGATGCCGGCCAGCGCGAGCGGCTTGGTCAGCCCCTTCCACAGTCCCACCATGGGGCTGATGGACGGATCGGCCGGCAGGTTGTGGTACAGGCCGGGCCGGTCCGCATGGTGCAGCACGTACATCACGTGCGTGCCGCCCACGCCGGCCGGGTTGTACAGGCCCGCCTGCGCAAAGCCGCGCGACTTCAGGTCGTCGATGCGTTCCTCGGCGTGCAGCTTCATGTCCTCCTTGGTGCCGAACACGATGGCGCCGGTGGGGCAGGTCTTCACGCAGGCCGGTTCCTGGCCTACGGCCACCCGGTCCGAGCACAGCGTGCACTTGTAGGCGCGGTTGTCCATCTTGGAAATGCGCGGCACGTCGAACGGGCAGCCCGCCACGCAGTAGCCGCAGCCGATGCAGTTCTCCTGGTGGAAGTCCACGATGCCGTTGGTGTACTGCACGATAGCGCCCGGCGCCGGGCAGGCCTTCAGGCAGCCCGGGTCTTCGCAGTGCATGCAGCCGTCCTTGCGGATCAGCCATTCCAGGTTGCCGTCCTTTTCCTCGTGCTCGGTAAAGCGCATCACGGTCCAGGACTGCGGCGTGAGGTCGCGCGGGTTGTCGTATTCGCCGTTGGTGTCGCCCACGTCGTCGCGCAGGTCGTTCCACTCCATGCAGGCGGTCTGGCAAGCCTTGCAGCCTATGCACTTCGAGACGTCGATCAGCTTGGCCACGGTCCCGGTGACGGGAGCGCGCGCCACGGGCTGCTGCACCGTGGTGGCCGACATGCGCTTGATATCCAATGATTGCAGTGCCATGCCGGTTCTCCTAAGCTTTCTCGACCTTCACCAGGAAGGACTTGTACTCCGGCGTCTGGGTGTTCGCGTCCCCCACCGACGGCGTGAGCGTGTTGATCAGATAGCCGGGCCGGGTCAGGCCCTTGAAGCCGAAGTGCAGCGGCAGCCCCACGGTATGGGTCTTCTTGCCCTCGATGGTGAGCGCCTTGATGCGCTTGGTGACCACCGCCTTGGCGAAAATCGCGCCGCGCTTGGACGACACCTTCACCTGCGCGCCGTTGGCCACGCCGATTTCCCTGGCCAGGTCCTCGCCGATTTCCACGAACTGCTCCGGCTGGATGATGGCGTTCAGGCGAGCGTGCTTGGTCCAGAAGTGGAAGTGCTCGGTGAGCCGGTAGCTGGTGGCCACGTGCGGGAAGTCCTCGTGCTTGCCCAGCTTTTCGCGGTCGCCCTTGAACATGCGTGCCGCCGGATTGCTGGTGGCGCGCGGGTTCTTCGGATGCAGCGGGTTGTAGCCGAGCGGATTCTCGAGCGGCTCGTAGTGCTCGGGGAAGGGGCCTTCGCCCATGCCGGCCCGCGCAAAGAAGCGCGCCACGCCCTCTGCCAGCATGATGAACGGCCCCATGCCGTTCTCCGGCGGCTCGTCCAGCTTGAAGTCCGGCACGTCCGCGCCGCCCCAGGCGCTGCCGTTCCAGGCCACCAGCTTGCGGGTCGGATCGAACGGCTTGCCCTTGGTGTCGGCCGAGGCGCGGTTGTACAGCACGCGGCGGTTGGCCGGCCATGCCCAGGCCCAGTTCAGCGTCTGGCCGATGCCGGTCGGGTCGCTATTGTCGCGCCGCCCCATCTGGTTGCCGGCCTGGGTCCAGCAGCCGGCGAAGATCCAGCAGCCGCAGGACGTGGAACCGTCGTCGCGCAGCTGCGCGAAGCCGGCCAGCTGCTCGCCCTTCTTCGCCAGCACCTTGGTGGCGTCCTTGGGATCGGTCACGTCGCCCAGCGCCTTGCCGTTGTACTCCATCGCCAGTTCTTCGGGCGTGGGGCTGAACGGCTGGGCGTACGGCCAGGTCAGGTTGACGATGGGATCGGGGTATTTGCCGCCGTCGGCTTGGTACATCTTGCGCATGCGCAGGAAGATGCCGGACATGATTTCCAGGTCGCTGCGCGTCTGCCACGGCGGCTCGGCGCCTTGCCAGTGCCATTGCAGCACGCGCGACGAACTCACCAGCGAGCCGCGCTCCTCGGCAAAGCAGGTGGTGGGCAGGCGGAACACCTCGGTCTGGATCTGCGCCGGGTCCACCTTGTGGAAGTCGCCGTGCGGCTTCCAGAACTCGGCCGTCTCCACCGCCAGCGGGTCCATCACCACCAGGAACTTGAGCTTGGACAGCGCTTCCGTCACCTTCTGCTTGTCCGGCGCGGACGCCAGCACGTTGAAGCCCTGGCAGATGTAGCCGTTCATTTTCCCCTGATGCATCAGGTCGAACGCCTGCAGCAGGTCGTAGGGCTTGTCCAGCTTGGGCAGGTAGTCGTAGGCCCAGTTGTTCTCGGCCGTGGCCGCGGCGCCCCACCAGGCCTTCATCAGGCTCACGTGGAATTTGCGGTAATTGCTCCAGTAGCTCAGCTGGTTCGGCCGCAGCGGCTTCAGCGCGCGCGCGTCGATGTAGCCTTCCAGGTCCTGTTCCGGCTCGTTCGGCAGCGTCATGTAGCCGGGCAGCAGATTGGTCATCAGCCCCAGGTCCGTCAGGCCCTGGATGTTGGAGTGGCCGCGCAGCGCGTTCATGCCGCCGCCCGCAATGCCGATATTCCCCAGCAGGAGCTGCATCATGGCGCCCAGGCGCAGCGTCTGCGCGCCGGTGGAATGCTGCGTCCAGCCCAGCGCGTAGAGAATGGTGCCGGCGCGGCCCGGAACGGCGGTGGATGCCAGCATGTCCGCCACCTTCTGGAACTTGTCCTTGGGGACGCCGCACACGCGCTCCACCAGCTCGGGCGTGTAGCGCGAGTAGTGGGTCTTCATCAGCTGGTACACGCAGCGCGGGTGCTGCAAGGTGGGATCGACTTTGGCAAAGCCATCCTCGCCCTTCTCATAGTCCCAGCTGGACTTGTCGGCGTACTTGCCGGTGGCCTCGTCGTAGCCCGAATACAGGCCGTCGTTCAGCGCGAAGTCCTCGCGCACGATGAAGGGCATGTCGGTGTAGTTCACCACGTACTCGCGCTGGATCTTGTCCGTCGTGAGCAGGTAGTTGATCACCGCGCCCAGGAACACGATGTCCGTGCCGGTGCGGGTGGCCACGTAATGGTCGGCTACCGAAGCGGTGCGGGTAAAGCGCGGATCGACCACGATCAGCTGCGCCTTGCGGTGCGCCTTGGCCTCGGTCACCCATTTGAAGCCGCAAGGGTGGGCCTCGGCTGCGTTGCCGCCCATGACAAGGATGACATCAGCATTGCGGATATCGACCCAGTGATTCGTCATCGCTCCACGGCCAAACGTCGGGGCAAGACCTGCCACCGTCGGACCATGTCATACACGCGCCTGGTTATCGAATGCCAGCATGCCGAGACTGCGCATGGTTTTGTGGGTCAGGTAGCCGACCTCGTTGCTGGAGGCGGATGCCGCCAGCATGCCGGTCGAGAGCCACCGGTT
Source organism: Pseudoduganella sp. UC29_71 (assembly GCF_042693265.1). NCBI lineage: Bacteria > Pseudomonadati > Pseudomonadota > Betaproteobacteria > Burkholderiales > Oxalobacteraceae > Pseudoduganella > Pseudoduganella sp. UC29_71. Next base: position 1,866,382 of record NZ_CP170549.1, read on the forward strand.
CACCGTTTTGCCGTCCGCGGTTTTCTCGATGAAGTTGGCGTCGCGGTCGGCCTTCATCAGCTTGGCGATGCGGTCCAGCGCATCGTCCCACGACAGCTGCTTCCATTCCGACGAGCCCGGCGCGCGGTATTCGGGCACCTTGAGGCGGTGCGGGCTCTGGATGAAGTCGATCAGGCTGGCGCCTTTTGGGCACAGGGTGCCGCGGTTGACGGGGTGGTCGGCGTCGCCCTCGATGTGGATGATGCGCGACGCCGCGTTTTTCGCGCCGTCGCCCAGTCCGTACATCAGGATGCCGCAGCCTACCGAGCAGTAGGGACAGGTGTTACGGGTTTCGGTGGTGCGCAATAGCTTGTATTGCCGCACTTCGGCGAGCGCCGCGGTGGGGGCAAAACCGAGCGCTGCAATGCTCGACGTTGCCAGGGTGGCGCCAGTAACCCGCAGGAACTGGCGCCGCGACATCTGGTGCATATCTGCCTCCATCATCGTCCTGAATGTCTGAATAGTGTAGCACCTTGACAAGAATCAAATGCAAGTGAAATTGTATCTCGGATGTATCTGTTGCATTTGTGGCATGATGTGGTTTTTTCCGGGGCAGGGCGGTCGCATGCGTATCGATACACTTTTGGGCGGGCTGTTGATCGCGATTGCGGCGCTGGTCGCGGCGCCGGCGCGTGCGGAGGCGCCAAGCATCCAGGCGCCGAACGTGGTGGTGATCTCGCCGGCCATCGTCACCTCCGGCCAGCCGACGGCCGGCTCGCTGGCGGGGCTGGCGGCGCAGGGCTTCAAGGCCGTCATCTACCTCGCGCCCCCGACCGTCCCCGACGCCGTGGCCGACGAGGGGGAGATTGTGCGCCGCCAAGGGCTGGAGTTCATCAACATCCCCATCCAGTTCGGCCAGCCGACCGACGCCGACTTCGAGCAGTTTGCCGAAGCGATGAGCCGCCTGCAGGGCCAGAAAGTGCTGGTGCACTGCCAGGTCAACATGCGCGCATCGACCATGACGTTCCTGTACCGCGTGATCAAGGCGCACGAAGCGCCCGAGCAGGCTTACCAGTCGGTGGCGCGGGTCTGGTCGCCCGAAGGTCCGTGGAAGCGCCTGCTGGTCTCGCAACTGCAAAAGGCAGGCATCGCGTTCGAGCCGTACTGATAATCAGACAAACTGACAATCTGACGACTGTGGCATGATGGCGCGATGAATACTCTACCGGACGACGCACTGCCGACTTCTTCCCGCCACAGCGTGCGGCGGCTTGCGCGCGGCGAGCGGGCGGATGGGATGGACGACCTGGCCGAGGAAGTGCCGGTGGCGCTGGAGTACAACGGCATTTCACACGCGGTGATGATGGCCACGCCGGCCGACCTGGAAGACTTCGCGCTGGGCTTCTCGCTGTCCGAAGGCATCCTGGACGACGCGGGCGAATGCTACGGCATCGACATCGAGCAGGCCTGCGGCGGCGTGACGGTCAAGCTGGACGTGTCCGCGCGCGCGTTCGCGCAGCTCAAGGAGCGGCGCCGCAGCCTGAGCGGGCGCACCGGCTGCGGCCTGTGCGGCGTGGACAGCCTGGACCAGGTCTACCGCACCTTGCCGGCGCTGGCGCCCGACCGCGTGCTTACCGCAGCCGGCATCAGTGCGGCGCTGGCGGCGCTGGGCGGCGCGCAGCCTTTATCGCGCCTCACCGGCGCGGCCCACGCCGCCGCGTGGTGCGGCCCGGACGGCGGTCTGCAAGCCGTGTTCGAAGACGTGGGGCGCCACAACGCGCTCGACAAACTGATCGGGATGATGGCGCGCCGCCGCATCGATACGGCGACCGGCTTTGCGCTCATCACCAGCCGCGCCAGCGTGGAGATGGTGCAGAAGGCGGCGATGGCGCGCATGTCCGCGCTGGTGGCGATTTCGGCGCCGACCGCCGCCGCCGTGCGGCTGGCCGAGAGCTGCGGCCTGACCCTGGTCGCTTTCGCGCGCGGCGGCAATTTCGTCTGCTACGCCAACCCCACCGTGGCCTTGTTCGGCTGACCTATCCCATTTCAACCAGGATGTCCCGCACGCGGGTGAGGGCGGGTTCGATGTCCAGCGTGTCGATGGCGCCGTAGCCGAGGAACAGCCCTTGCTGCGGCGGCTGGTCGGCGTAGAAGTTGGCCAGCGAGTACAGGCCGACGTCGGTGCGCCGCGCGAGGCGCAGCAGCAGTTCGATATCGACTTCCTTGCGGCACAGCGCTGCCAGGTGGAAGCCCGCTTCGGACGGCACCACTTCAAACCACGGCGCCAGCAGCGCGGCGAACAGCGTTTGCAGGCGCTCGCGGCGCGTGGCGTAGATATCGTGGCAGCGGCGGATGTGCTTCTGCAGGTAGCCGTCGCCGATGAACTTGGCCAGCGCGTGCTGGTTCATGGTGTTGGTGTGCCAGTCTGTGAGGTGCTTGACCGTCAGCGTGGCGTTGACCAGCGGCTCGGGCAGCACCATGTAGCCCAGCCGCAGTTCCGGCAGCATCACCTTCGAGAACGTGCCCACGAAGACCACGATGCCTTCGCTGTCCATGCATTGCAGCGAGTCCGTGGGCCGGCCTTCGTAGCGGAACTCGCTGTCGTAATCGTCCTCGATGATGATGGCGCCGATGTCGCGCGCACGGGCGAGCAGGGCGCGGCGGCGCGCCACGCTCATCGGCATCCCGAGCGGGAACTGGTGCGCGGGCGTGACGTAGATCAGGCGTGCGGTGTCCGGTATGCGGTCCACCAGCATGCCTTCGCCATCCACCGGCACGCCCACCACCTGCGCCCCCTGGCTGGCGAACAGGCCGCGCGCGGCCGGGTAGCCGGGGTCTTCGACGGCCACCACGCAGCCCGGCTCCAGCAGCACGCGGCCCAGCAGATCCAGCGCCTGCTGGGCGCCGTTGGTCACCACCAGGCTGGCCGGCGTGCAGACCACGCCGCGCGCGAAGGCGATGTGGCGCGCGATGGCTTCGCGCAGCACGGGCAGGCCCTCCGCCTCGCCGTAGCGGCCGCGCAGCGCCGGGTCCTGGCGCAAAGCGTACAGAAGGCAGCGGCGCCATTCATCCATCGGAAAATGGCCGGGCGTGGCGCAGCCGCCGATGAATTCATAGCGCGAGCGGCCTTCGGGCAGCGGGTGGCGCAGCGGCGTGGCCATGCTGTCCCACTTGCGCACGATGTCCGCGCTGGCCAGCCCGCTGCGCTCCACGCGCTGCGCGCGCGGCGCAGCGGGCGCCTGCACGAAGCTGCCCGCGCCCACTCGGCCAACTACCAGCTTGTCCAGCGTCAGCCGGCCGTAGGCCTCGGCCACTGTCTTGCGCGACAGGCCTAGCCGCTCGGCCAGCAGGCGGGTAGGGGGCAGCTGCTGGCCCGCCGCCAGCCTGCCGCTGCGGATCGCGTCCGACAACTGGCGGTATAACTGCCCGGTAAGGTCCTTGCGGCCTTCGATAACGATATGGAGTTCCATGGTTTGCAAGGCTGCCCGGATTCGGCGGGCTTGGCAAGGGATTGGACTCTTGGCGTGCCAAATTTGCCCGGAATTGGACTCCTGATGGCCCCGAATTGGCTCCTACAATGGCTGCACTAACCCATCCATTTGAAGGAGCAGCAACATGAAAGCACGTATCGATTTCTACACCGCCAACCCGGACGCACTGAAAGCCATGATCGCCCTCGAAGTGGCGGTCGGCAAGCTGGGCCTGGAGCCGACGCTGGTCGAACTGATCAAGCTGCGCGCCTCGCAAATCAACGGCTGCGCCTTTTGCGTGGACATGCACACCAGCGACATGCGCAAGGCCGGCGAGACCGAGCGCCGCATCAGCGGCCTGGTGGTATGGGAAGAGACGCCATTCTTCACGCCCCGCGAGCGCGCCGCCATCGCCTGGACCGAAGCGCTGACCCGCATCGCCGACACGCGCGCGCCGGACGCGGCCTACGCCGAACTGGCCGAGCACTTCACGCCGGCCGAAATGGTGGCCGTGACGATGGCGATCAACACCATCAACAGCTGGAACCGCCTGGCCATCGGCTTCCGCAAAATGCCCACCCTGTAAGGAGCGCCGCCATGCTACGCAAGATATCAGCCATGGCGGCGCTTGCCGCCGCCGCATTGTCCCTGCCGCCGGGCGCGGGCGCCCACGAAGGCCACACGGGGCAGGATGGCGCCACGGGCCAGGAAGCGCGCAGCATCCTGCAGCGCCTGCCGCTGCCGGATGCGCCCGGCAAGCACGGCGTACTGCTGACGGTGACCTATGCGCCGGGCCAGGCGTCCAATCCGCACCGCCATCCCGGCTCCGTGTTCGCCTACGTGCTGGAAGGCGAGGTGGTCTCGCAACTGGCCGACGGCAAGCCCGTCACCTACAAGCAGGGCGACTCCTGGTACGAAACGCCGCTGATCGCACACGCCGTCTCGCGCAACGCCAGCGCCACCAAGCCGGCCAGGCTGCTGGTCTACATGATGCTGGGCGAGGGAGACCAACCTACTATCCCCTAGATAAATAAACGATTTAGTTTACTTATCTGGGCCGTGCCGGTATATTGGCGGAACTTTAGCAACCCCGAGATCCACCATGAAAAATGCGCTGCTGATTGCCGCCGCCTGCCTGCTGGCCCTGCTGTCCACCATCGGGGCCTCGCTCCCGTACCCCATCTTGCCGCCGCTGTTCGCGTCCGGCGCCGTATCCGGCCTGAACCAGTTCCTCGGCCTGCCGCCCAAGCTGCTGTTCAGCGTCGCGGTGATGATCAACCCGCTTGGCCTGCTGATCGGCTCCACCGTGCTGGGCGCGCTGTCGGACCGCTACGGCCGCCGGCCGGTGCTGCTGGCTACCGGCCTTGGCGCGGCGGCAGGCCATGCGCTGACGGCCGGCGCCATGCTGCTGGAATCGTATCCACTGTTCCTGGCGGCCCGCTTCGCCACCGGCCTCCTGGAAGGCAATGGCGCGGTGGCGCGCGCCATGCTGGCCGAGCGGCTGGAAGGCCCGTTGCGCAATCGCGCCATCGGCTGGCTGAACGGCGCCTTCCACTTCGGCTGGCTGGCCGGCCCGCTGCTGGGCGGCCTGACGGTCGGCTACGGCTTGACGGTGCCGTTCTGGATCGCGGCCGGCGCGCTGCTGGCCGTGGCGCTGGTGGTGATGGCGGTGCTGCCGCGCGAAACCCCGTCCACGCTTACCACCTCGTGGTGGCAGGTGGCGCGCGACCGCCATTCGCTTAACCTGCTCAAGCACGCCGAGCTGCGCACGCTGTTCAAGATCCAGCTGGCCGTCACCTGCGGCGTGACGGCGTTTTACGAGTTCTATCCCTTGTGGCTGGTGGAAATCGGGCGCTACGACGCGCAGGGCATTGCCGCCATCAACGTCGGCCTGTGCGGCCTGATGACGCTGTCCTCCTTGTTCTCGGGCCGCCCCAGCGCCACCGCGCCGCTCAAGCGCGCCGCATTGCATGCGTTCGGCATCGCTTGCGCCGTGGGCCTGGTCGGGCTGGGCAACCTGTGGGTGGGCCTGGTCGGCATCGTGCTGTTCGGCCTGCCGAACTCCTTCTACAATGCGGTGGTGCAGAACTGGGCAGCCGACCGCTTCGGCGCGCACGGGCAGGGTGCCGTCATGGGACTGCTGTCGACGACTTTCTGCCTGGCGAATATACTGATGGCGCTTGCCGGCGCGGTGCTCACGCTGATCGACACCCGCCTGGTGCTGCTGCTGGGCGCGGCGCTGAGCGCCGCCGCTGCCTGGCATTTGCAGGCATGGCGCCTGCGGCTGCCCGCCGCCGGCCCGATGGTTGCCCCGATAGCTGCCCCGATAGCCGCCCCGATGAATCTGACCAAATCGCCCGAATGAACACTGCCGACCATGTACTTTTCCTGCTCAAGACGCGCGGCCCGCAAACCGCGCAGAAGCTGGCCGAGCTGCTCGACCTGACCTCCATGGGCGCGCGCCGGCAGCTGGAGTCGGCGCAGGAAAAGGGCCTGGTGGCTTTCGAGGACGTCGCCGACAAGGTGGGCCGGCCGTCGCGCCGCTGGCACCTGACCGAGGCCGGCCACGCGCGCTTCCCGGACCGCCACGCCGACCTTACGCTGCAGATGATCCAGCAGGTGCGCGCGCTGTTCGGCGAGGCGGGCCTGGACAAGCTGATCGCCGCGCGCGAGCAGGAGAGCGAGGCTGCCTACCGGGCGGTGCTGGACGCCGCCGCGCCGCCGGCCGAGGCCTTGCCCGGCGCCGAAGCGGCGGTGCGTGCCGATGCCCTGGCCGGCCGCGTGCGTGCGCTGGCCCAGGCGCGCGACGCCGAAGGCTATATGGCGGAGGCCGAGGCGCAGCCCGACGGCAGCCACTTGCTGATTGAAAACCACTGCCCCATCTGCGCCGCCGCCACCAGTTGCCAGGGTTTTTGCCGCTCGGAGCTGCAAGTGTTCCAACGCGTGCTGGGCGATGGCTGCCAGGTGGAGCGCGCCGAGCATTTGCTGTCCGGCGCACGCCGTTGCGTGTATGTGATACGGCCGCTCGTGTGAATGGCCAGCAAGTTGTCGAGTGACACTATCGGTTGCAGCGGGTATAATATCTATTTACCAAATTGCAATCTAGTTGTCTATCGTGCAAGATCTTTCCTTGGAATTCTTTCGCTCCTATGAAGGAGCGCTCTTTGTCGTGGCCGATAGCGGCGGCGTGGCACTGCGTCTGGCCGCGGTCAAACCCGCCGGCATGCCAGGTTACGCCCGCCCGGAAGCCTTTTCCCTGATCTTCGATGGCCCCGCCCAGCCCAATCTGGGGCAGGGTATGTTGCGACTGAACAACGAAGCGGCGGGAGAATTCGACATTTTCCTGGTCCCCGTGGGCGCCAACGCCGGCGCCATCCAATACGAAGCCATCTTCAATTGAATCTTGCAGGAGTAATCCATGGCTGATCCGTTCCTGGCCGAAATCCGGCTGATGTCGTTCCAATTCGCGCCGAAGGGCTGGGCGCTGTGCAACGGCCAAATGCTGCCGATTAACCAGAACCAGGCGCTGTTTTCCCTGCTGGGCACCACCTACGGCGGCAACGGCCAGACTACGTTCGCCTTGCCGGACATGCGCGGCCGCGCGGCGGTGCATAAAGGCGCTTCGTTCTCGCTCGGCACTCAGCTGGGGGCGGAATTCGTCACGCTGAGCGAGTCGCAGCTGCCGCCGCATACCCACGTCGCCAAGGTCAGTGATGTGCTTGCCAACAGCAGCACGCCGGCCAACGCCATGGTGGGGCGCAAAGGCCGCCTGGGCCACGACGTGTTCGGCGCGCCGGATACGCTGACCGCGCTGAACTCCGCCGCAGGCGCGAGCGTCGGCGGCAGCCAGCCGCACGAGAACCGCCAACCATCCTTGACGCTCAGCTACTGCATAGCGCTGCAAGGCATCTTCCCATCCCAGAACTAAATCAACGAGGAGCGACGTCATGGGGCAACCTTATGTAGGCGAAATCCGCCTGTTTGCAGGCAGTTTCGCCCCGGCGGGCTGGATGATCTGCGCCGGCCAGACGCTGCCGATTTCGGAAAACGAAACGCTGTTTCAGCTGATCGGCACCACTTATGGCGGCGACGGCGAGCAAACCTTCTGTCTGCCTGACCTGCAGGGCCGCGTCCCAGTGCACCAGGGGCAGGGGACGGGTAGCGGCACGAACTACGTCATCGGCGAAAAGTTCGGCGTGGAACAGGTTACCCTGAGCACGAGCCAGATGCCTGCGCACCGCCATCCCCCGGTGGCCACCAGCAACCGCGCCAGCCCCGCATACACGGCCAAGACCGGTGTGCTGGCCAATACCGGCGGCGTGCCGGTCTACGGCCTGGCTGGCGGCGGCCTGACCCCGATGCGCTCGGATGCGAACACGGTCACCAGCGTCACCGGCGGCAGCCAGCCGCACGACAATATGGCGCCCTCGCTGGTCATCAACTACATCATTTCCCTGTTCGGGATTTTCCCGAGCCCTACCTGAGGACTGCCATGTCTGACCCGTTTGTCGCGGAAATCCGCGTCTTTCCTTTTAATTTCGCGCCCAAGGGTTGGGCGTTCTGCGACGGCCAATTGCTGCCGATCTCGCAGAATACGGCCTTGTTCTCGCTGGTTGGCACCTACTACGGCGGTGATGGCAAGTCGACCTTCGCGCTGCCGAACCTGCAGGACTGCCACGCCATCGGCACTGGCCAGGGCAACGGCCTGTCCGAGCGTTTTTTGGGCGAGAACGTGGGTTCTGAAACCGTCACGCTGCTGCAGACTGAAATCCCGGCGCACAGCCATAACCAGGGCGGCGGCGCCACGGATGCCGCCTACGCCAGCCCTGGCCAGTCGGTGGTGATGGGCGCCACGCGCGGCACGCAGGTCTACGCCGCCACCGGCGCCACGGTCGACGCCTACGCCGGCGGCTTGGCCACCTCCGGCAGCGGCCTGCCGCACAACAACCGGCAGCCGGCGCTGGGCTTCAATTTCTGCATCGCGCTGCAAGGCGTGTTCCCGCCGCGCGGATGAACATGGAAGCCGCATTGCATCTGCGCGCGATCTGCGAGGCGGACATGCCGCTGCTGCAGCGCATCTACGCGAGCACGCGCGCGGCCGAAATGGCCGCCGTGCCGTGGGACGCTGCTGCCAAGTCGGCCTTCGTGCAGATGCAGTTCGACGCTCAGCACAAGCATTACAGCCGGCATTATGCGGATGCGCAATTTTGCGTGGCGGAGGCCGGCGCCGGCGCGCTGTGCGTGCCAGTGGGGCGCCTGTATGTGTGGCGCCGCCCCGGTGCTATCCACGTCGTGGAGATCACGATACTGCCCGAGTTCCGCCAGCGCGGCTACGGCACGCAGCTGCTGCAAACGCTGCAGCGCGAGGCGGCGGAAGCCGGTGGCGCCTGCGTGGTGAGCATCCACGTCGAGCACGGCAATCCGGCGCTGTCGTTGTACCAGCGGCTGGGCTTTCAGAAAATTAGCGAGAACGGCATGCACGACCTGATGGAATGGCGCGCCGCCGCGGCACAAAACAATACCCCGGAGGGAACATGAAACGACGCGATTTGTTGAAACTGTACGCGGGCTCCGCCGTCATCGGCGGCATGGGCATGGCCGGCGCCGCGCCAGCCGTGGCCGGCGACGCGGTGTCCGCCAGCGCCGCCACGGCAGCAGCGCCGGGCGACGCCGGCTATGCCTGGAGCCTGGCCGCAGCCAAAGCACTGGTAGGGCAGCAGTTCTGGCTGAATCACCCGGAATTGCGCGCGGTGCCGCTCAAGCTGCTGCGCGTGGCGCAACCCGCCAGGCAGGCCGACCCGGCCATGCAGCAATTCTCGCTGGTGTTCGAGGGCGCGGCCCTGCTGGCCGTGGCCGAAGGCACGTACGAACTGCAGAACAGCCGCACCGGCGTGTTCCAGCTGCACCTGGTGCCGCTGCCGCGCGTGAAAGGCCTGAGCAACTTCCGCGCCGACTTCAACCTGCTGACCGCCTGACCGTCCGGCCGCCTGATCGCCCGGCTGCGGCGCCGGCCCGCCCGGGCCGCGCCGCACCACTGCCGCACAACATTTTTGCCTGAACCATACGCTACGGAACTTCCATGCACAAACACGCCACCATGAACCGCTACTACCGCCTCGTCTGGAGCCACGTGCACGCCTGTTGGGTGGCGGTGGCGGAAGGGGCGCGCGGCCATGGCAAGGGCGGTGCGCGCCGCCGCAAGACCACGCTGCTGGCTGCGCTGGCGGCGGCCGGCGCCGCGGGGGCTGGGGCCGCCAGTGCGGCGCCGCCGCTGCCCACCGCGCTGCCGACCGGCGGCCAGGTGGTGGCGGGCCAGGCGCAGATCGGCACCAGCGGCAGCCAGATGACGATTAACCAGGCCACTTCGCAGGCCATCCTGAACTGGGGCACCTTCGACATCGGCGCGCAGGCGTCGGTGAAGTTCCAGCAGCCGTCGGCCAGCGCCGTGGCGCTGAACCGCGTGCAGTCGGCCAACCCGTCGCAGATCTACGGCAAGCTGGATGCGAACGGCCAGGTATTCCTGGTCAACCCGAACGGCGTGCTGTTCGCGCCCGGCGCGCAGGTGAACGTGGGCGGCCTGGTGGCGTCGTCGCTGGACCTGGCGGACCGCGACTTCCTGGCGCGCAGCTATACCTTCGCCGGCGAGGGCGGCGGCGCTGTGCGCAACGAGGGCAGCATCGCGGCCAGGGCCGGCGGCTACGTGGCGCTGCTCGGCCCGAGCGTGGCCAACAGCGGCAGCATCAACGCGCCGCAAGGCAGCGTGGCGCTGGCTGCCGGCCAGCAGATCGGCGTGGACTTGCGCGGCGACGGCCTGATCGCCGTGCGCACCAGCCGCGGCGCCCTGAATGCGCTGGCCGAAAACAATGGCGTGATCCAGGCCGGCGGCGGCCAGGTGCTGCTGAGCGCAAGCGCGGCCGACGCGCTGGCACGCGCCAGCGTCAACAACACGGGCCTGGTGCAGGCCGGCGGCTTGAGCACCAAGGGCGGCAGCATCCGCCTGGTGGCCGACGGCGACGTGCAGGCCGGCGCGCTGGACGTGTCCAGCCAGGGCGCGCAGGGCGGCAGCATCGCCATCAGCGGCAAGGGCGTGTCGCTGGGCGGCGCCATCGCGGCGGACGGCAAGCAGGGCGGCAGCGTCAGCGTGACGGCGGCCGGCCAGCTGGCTTCGGGCGGCGCCGTGTCGGCGCAGGGCACGGACGGCAACGGCGGCAGCATCAGCTACCGCGCCGGGGGCACCCTGACGGAAACCAGCGGCGCCACGGCCAACGCCGGCGGCACGCAGCATGGCGGCAGCATCGCCGTGCAGGCGGACGGCGGCCTGATCACGTCCGGCAGCTACAGCGCGCGCGGCGGCGCCGGCAACGGCGGGCGCATCGACCTGTCGGGCAGCACGGTCAGCCTGCTCAGCGCCAGGGCCGATGCCTCCGGCGAGCAGCAGGGCGGCCTGGTACGCGTGGGCGGCGCCTTCCAGGGCGGCGCCGCGCAAGGCGCGGGCACCGACGCGCGCTTCGCCAAGCGCTGGGGCCACACGCCGGCCATCGCCTCGGCCGGACGCACCTTCATCAACGACAGCAGCGCCATCGACGTCAGCGCGCGCGGCGCGGCGGGACAGGGCGGCACCGCCGTGGTGTGGTCGGAACAGCAGACCACCATGCTCGGCCGCGTGGACGCGCGCGGCGGCGCGCAGGACAGCAACGGCAGCGGCGGCGCAGTGGAAGTGTCGTCGCACGGCGACCTGCGCTACCTGGCGCTGGACGGCATCCAGGCCGGCACCGGCGGCGCCTTGCTGCTGGACCCGAAAAACCTCGTCATCGGCGACTTCAACTATGCCTACACGTGGACCGCCGAGGCCATCCTGGGCAGCGGCTACGCAGGCGGCAAGAACGGCTCCGTGTCCGGCCTGGCCAGCGGCGGCAGCTTCGGCGCGGCCGTGGCGCTCAGTTCCGACAGCACGGTGCTGGCCGTGGGCGCGCCCATGGATGGCGGCGCCTCCGCCACCGGCGCCGCGCGCGGCTCGGTGCGCGTGTTCGGTTTCACCGACGGCAACTTCAGCGGCGCGGCACTGAAAAGCACCATAGGCTCGGGCTACACCGGCACCAACGATACCAACCTGACCCTGGCCGACGGCGCGCTGTTCGGCAGCTCGGTGGCGCTGAACGCGGCCGGCACCAAGCTGGCGGTGGGCGCCGTCGGCGAAAACAACGGCGCCGGCACGGTGCGCTTGTTCGACCTGAACGCCAGCACCACCAAGGCCACGCTGCAGACCACGCTGACGGCCGGCGCCGGCGGCTTTAGCGGCGGCGCCTACGCGCAGCAGTTCGGCACCGCCGTCGCGCTCAACGGCGACGGCACCCGCCTGGCGGTCGGCGCCGTCAACGATGGCGGCTCCGGCAACAGCTGCACCAGCTGCGGCGCGGTCTACCTGTTCAACAATGCCGTGCTGGGCACCACCATTGGCTCGGGCTATGCCAGTGCCTTCAGCCTGGCGCAGAATGCGCAGTTCGGCTCGGCGGTGGCGCTCAACGCGGCCGGCGACAAGCTGGCTGTGGGCGCGGTCGGCGTGGACGACCTGAAGGGCGCGGTTTATGTGTTCGGCACCACGGGCTCCTCGGCCAGCCTGGCCGCCACCTACAGCAGCACGGCCGCCAGCAGCGGCGCCAACCTGAACGTGAACCTGTCGAGCAACGAGCTGTTCGGCTCCTCGCTCGCGTTCAACTCGGCCGGCACGCGCCTGGCGATCGGCTCGCCTTCCACCGGCGGCGTTGCCGACGCGGGCCTGGGGCCGGGCAGCGTGCGCCTGATCGACACCAGCAGCGGTTCGCCCGTGCTGAAAGCGGTGCTGCGACGCGGCCTGCGCCTGGGCGACGGCTCCTTCCACACCACGCCCGACTATTCCGGCTTCGGCTACGCGCTGGCGCTGAACGGCGCGGGCGACCGCCTGGTGGTCGGCGCGCCTTACGCCAACAGTGCCAACGACAGTATCGAAGGCGCCGGCGCGGTCTACGCCTATTCGCTGGCCAACCCCGTATACACCGGCGTCAACTACACCGATGCCACCGGTCTGAATGTGGGCATCGACGCGTCCAGCCTGGCGCAGCAGATCGCCAACGGCACTTCGGTCACGCTGCGGGCCAGCAATGATCTGCTGGTCAACAGCGCCGTGCTGGCCAGTACCGGCGCGGGGCGCGGCACGCTGACGCTGGAAGCGGGCCGCAGCCTGACGGTCAATGCCGGCATCAGCACCGGCGGCGGCAACCTGAGCCTGCTGGCCAATGCCAACGATGCCGCCGTGGTGGCGGCCGACCGCGACGTCGGCAGCGCCGCGCTGACCGTGGCCAGCGGCGCCACCATCGACACTGGTGCCGGCACCGCCGCGCTGGCCATCGGCACCGGCTACCACGCCGGCCGCGACGCCAGCGGCGACATCCAGGTGGACGGCACCGTGCGCGGCCGCCAGATCAGCCTGATCAACAGCGGCAAGACTGCCGGCAGCGACGTGCGCGTCGCCAGCACCGGCCGCCTGGTCGGCACCGACACCAGCGGCACCTCGGTGCTGGTGGCTGCAGCGGGTGCCGGCGGCGGCACCTTCTACAGCAGCGCGGGCGCCAGCACCATCAGCACCGTTGCCGGCGGCCGTTACCTGGTGTACTCGGACAACCCGACCAACACCGCCGAGGGCATGAGCGGCTACAGCAAGCACTATAACCAGGCCTACAGCGGCACTGCGCCGGCCTACGCCGCCAGCGGCAGCTGGTTCCTGTACTCGGTGGCGCCGGTGCTGACGGTGACTGCCAACAGCGGCGTCACCAAGGTGTACGACGGCCTGGCCATGGGCAATATCGGCTACGCGTCGGTGTCCGGCCTGATCGACGGCGACGCCAACGGCGCGCTGACCGGCAGCCTGTCCGGCGCATCCGGCGCATCCGGCAAGAACGTGGGCACGTACGCGGTGCAGCTGGGCACGCTGGCCAGTTCGCTCGGCTACACCATTGCGGTCGCGCCCAAGAATTACACCATCACCGCCCGCACGCTGACCGCCACCGCCACCGGCAACAACAAGGTGTACGACGCGCTCACCGGCGCCAGCGTGACCTTCGGCGACAACCGCGTCAGCGGCGACGCGCTGACCCTGAACGGCACGGCGGCCTTTACCTCCAAGGGCGTTGGCACCGGCAAGACCATCAACGTCAGCGGCATCACGCTGTCGGGCGCGGACGCGGCCAACTACACGCTGGGCAATGCCACAGCCACCACCACAGGCAATATCACCGCGCGCACGCTGCACGCCACGGCCGGCAATGTCAGCAAGGTGTACGACGGCCAGACCGGCGTGGCCAGCATGGCCGGCGTGCTGGGCGACGACCGCATCGCGGGCGACACCCTGACGCTGACCGGCAGCGGCAGCTACGACGACAAGAATGCAGGCAGCGGCAAGACCGTGACCTACACCGGCCTGGGCCTGTCCGGCGGCGATGCCGCCAACTACGTGCTGGACTCGGCCACCATCACCGGCGCCGGCGCCATCACGCAGCGCACGCTGACGGCCACCGCCAGCGGCGTGAGCAAGGTCTACGACGGTTCTGCCGCCGCCACCGCCACGCTGGGCGACAACCGCGTCAGCGGCGACGTGCTGACGCTGAGCAGCACCGGCGCCAGCTACGCCAACAAGAACGCCGGCAATGGCAAGACCCTCACCGTGAACGGCATCTCCCTGTCCGGCACGGACGCGGCCAACTACACGCTGGCCAGCACCACGGCCACCGGCACCGGCGACATCACCAAGCGCACGCTGACCGCCAGCGCCACCGGCGTGGACAAGGTGTACGACGGCCTGGCCGCCGCCGCCGTCACGCTGGCCGACGACCGCGTTGCGGGCGACGCGCTTACCCTCAGCGGCACCGGCGCCTTTGGCGACAAGAACGCCGGCAGCGGCAAGGCGATTTCGGTGAGCGGCATCGCCGTTTCCGGCACCGACGCGGCCAACTACACGCTGGCCAGCACCACCGCAAGCACCACCGCCAGCATCGCGCAGCGCACGCTGACCGCCAGCGCCGTCGGCGTGAACAAGGTGTACGACGGCCTGACCACGGCCACGGCCACGCTGGCCGACAACCGCGTCGCAGGCGACACGCTCACGCTCACCGGCGGCAGCGCCAGTTTCGCCGACAAGAACGCGGCCAACGGCAAGACCGTCACCGTGGAAGGCGTGACGCTGGGCGGCACGGATGCGGCCAACTACACCCTCGCTTCCACCACTGCCACCGGCACCGCCAACATCACCAAGCGCACGCTGGCTGCCAGCGCCACCGGCATCGACAAGGTGTACGACGGCTCCACCGCAGCCACCGTCACCTTTGGCGACGACCGCGTGAGCGGCGACGTGCTGGCCCTGAGCGGCAGCGCTGCCTTCGGCAACAAGAACGTGGGCAGCGGCAAAGCCGTTACCGTCACCGGCCTCGCGCTCTCCGGCGCCGATGCGAACAACTACGCGCTGGCCGGCACCACGGCCAGCACCACCGCCGCCATTACCCCGCGCGCGCTGACGGCCAGCGCCACCGGCATCGACAAGGTGTATGACGGCCAGACCGCCGCCACGGTCACGCTCGGCGACGACCGCGTGACCAACGACGTGCTGACGCTGACCAGCTCCGGCGCGGCGTTCGCCGACAAGAACGCCGGCAGCGGCAAGGCCATCTCGGTCAGCGGCATTGCGCTGTCCGGCACGGACGCGGCCAACTACACGCTGTCGAACACCACGGCCAGCACCACCGCCAATATCGCGCAGCGCGTGCTGAACGCCAGCGCCACGGCCAGCGGCAAGGTGTATGACGGCCAGACCGCCGCCAGCGCCACGCTGGGCGATGACCGCATCGCAGGCGACGTGCTGACCCTGGGCAGCAGCGGCGCCGCGTTCGCCGACAAGAATGCCGGCACCGGCAAGACTGTCACCGTGAGCGGCATTACCGTCTCCGGTACGGACGCGGCCAACTACACGCTGGCCTCCGGCACCGCCACGACGACGGCCGACATCGCCAAGCGCACGCTGACCGCCAGCACCGGCAGCGTGACCAAGGTATACGATGGCCTTGCCGCCGCCACCATCTCACTGAGCGACGACCGCGTGGCCGGCGACGTGCTCACCACCAGCGGCAGCGCCGTCTATTCCGACAAGAACGCCGGCACCGGCAAGACCGTGACCGTCAGCGGCATCGCGCTGTCAGGCACGGACGCCGCCAACTACACGCTGGCCTCCACTTCGGCCACCAGCAACAACGGCAGCATCACGGCGCGCACGCTGCACGCCGGCACCACGGGCGGGGGCAAGGTCTATGACGGCCTGACCACCAGCAGCGCCACCTTGACCGACGACCGCGTGGCAGGCGACGTGCTGACCCTGACCGGCGGCGCCGCCAGCTTCGCCGACAAGAATGCCGGCACCGGCAAGACCGTCACCATCGGCGGCCTGTCCCTGTCCGGCGCGGATATGAACAACTATGTGCTGGCCTCGACCAGCGCCACCGGCACCGCCGACATCACCGCACGGACGCTGGCCGCCACCGCCACCGCGCTGGACAAGGTGTACGACGGCAGTCTGCTCGCCAGCGTGAACTACGGCGACAATCGCGTGGCCGGCGACGTACTGACCATCGGCGGCACCGCCGCCTTCGCGGACAAGAACGTGGGCGCGGCGAAAAACGTGTCCATCACCGGCATGACGCTGAGCGGCGCAGACGCGCTCAACTACACGCTGGCCTCGGCTACCGCCAGCAGCAGCGCCGCCATCACGCCGCGCCAGCTGACCGTGGGCGCCAGCGCCGGCAACAAGGTGTACGACGGCTCCGCCGCCGCCACCGCGACGCTGAGCGACAACCGCGTGGCGGGCGACTCGCTGACCCTGGCCAGCACCGGCGCCGCCTTTGCGGACAAGAGCGCCGGCACCGGCAAGACCGTCACCGTGAGCGGCATCTCGTTCTCCGGTACGGACTTCGGCAACTACACGCTGGCCAACACCAGCGCCACCGCCAGCGCGAACATTACGCAGCGCGTGCTGAACGCCAGCGCCGTGGCGGGCAACAAGGTGTACAACGGCACGACGGCCGCTGCCGTCACGCTGTCGGACGACCGCGTCTCGGGCGACGTGCTGACGCTGTCGAACGCCGGCGCCGCCTTCGCCGACAAGAACGTGGGCAGCGCCAAGACCGTCACCGTGAACGGCTTGGCCATCTCCGGCACGGATGCGGCCAACTACACGCTCGCTTCCAGCAGCGCCACCGCCAGCGCGGACATCACCGCACGCGTGCTCAACGTGGCGGGCGGCAGCGTGAGCAAGGTCTATGACGGCCTGCTGACCGGCCAGGCCTCGCTCAGTGGCGACGCGGTCGCCGGCGACGTGCTGAGCATCACCGGCACCGCCGCTTTCACCGACAAGAACGCCGGCACGGGCAAAACCGTCAACGTCAGCGGCATTGCGCTGTCCGGCGCGGACGCGGCCAACTACACGCTGGCGTCCACCTCGCTGGCCACCACCGGCAGCATCGCCAAGCGCGCGCTGACGGCCACCGCCACCGGCAGCACCAAGGTCTACGACGGCAACCTGGCGGCCGCCGTGACGCTGGCTGACAACCGTGTCACCGGCGACGACCTGGCGCTGGCGGGCAGCGGCAGCTATGCGGACAAGAACGTTGGCGCCGGCAAGACCATCACGGTCGGCGGCATCACGCTGAGCGGCGCCGATGCGGGCAACTATACGATGGCGCCCGGCGCGGTGCAGACCACCGGCACCATCACGGCGCGCACGCTGAACGCCACCGCCACCGGCCAGAACAAGGTCTATGACGGTACGCTGACAGCAGGCCTCAGCCTTGCATCGGATGCGCTGGCCGGCGACACCGTGGCGCTGGCCGGCCAGGGCGCGTTCGCCGACAAGAACACCGGCAACGGCAAGGCCGTCAGCGTGACGGGCGTCACCCTGTCGGGCGCCGATGCCGGCAACTACGTGCTGGGCACCGCGCCGACCGCCACCACTGCGAACATCACGCAGCGTGCGCTTAGCGTGACCGCGTCGGCAAGCAGCAAGGTCTATGACGGCAATACGTCCGCGTCCATCTCGCTGGCCGACAACCGCGTTGCAGGCGACCAGCTGGCGCTCACCAGCAGCGGCGGATCGTTCGCCGACAAGAACGCCGGCACCAAGTCGGTTTCGGTGAGCGGCATTGCCGTCAGCGGCGCGGACGCGGGCAACTACGCGCTGACGTCCACCACGGCCAGCGGCAGCGGCACCATAACCCAGCGCACCCTGAACGCGAGCGCCACGGTCAGCACCAAGGTCTACGATGGCAGTACCACGGCCACGGTGACGCTGGGCGACGACCGTATCGCCGGCGACTCCCTGTCCGTCGTCAGCGGCGCGGCCAGCTTCGCGGACAAGAACGCGGGCAGCGGCAAGGCAGTCAGCGTGACCGGGCTGACGCTGTCCGGCGCGGATGCCGGCAACTATGCGCTGGCATCGAACGCCGCCAGCGCCACCGGCACCATCACGCAGCGCGCCCTGAACGCGAGCGCCGCCAACGTGACCAAGGTATACGACGGCAGCACCAGCGCCACCGTGGTGCTGAGCGACGATCGCGTTGCAGGCGACGCGCTGCAAGTGAGCGGCCAGGGCAGCTTCAGCGACGCCAACGCCGGCACCGGCAAGAAAGTGAATATCACCGGCCTGGCGCTGAGCGGCGCAGACGCGGCCAACTACACCTTCGCCGGCGGCAGCGCCAGCGGCACCGGCACCATCACGCAGCGCGCGCTGCAAGCCACGATAGGCGGCACCACGGTGAAGACCTACGACGGCACTACCAGCGCCGTGCTCAATCCCGGCGCGGTCACGCTGACGGGCTTTGTGGCGGGGCAGGGCGCCACGCTGCAAGCGGGCAGCACCGGCCAGTACAACGACGCCAACGTGGCGGGCGCCACCACCGTGAGCACCGCGCTGTCGCCCGCAAGCTTCAGCGCCGGCTCGGGCACGCTGCTGTCGAACTACCTGCTGCCAACGGTGGCCACCGGCGCCGGCGCGATTACGGCGCGCAGCGTTTCGGTCACCGGCATGCAGGCCGCCACCAAGGTCTATGACGGCAACACGGCCGCCACCTTGAGCAATCGGGGCACACTGGCCGGCCTGGTGGCGGGCGAGAGCCTGACCCTGAACGGCCCGTCCACCGGTGTGTTCGATACCCGCAGCGCCGGCACGGGCAAGACCGTCACCGCCAGCGGCTATTCGCTGGGCGACGGCGCCGGCGGCAAGGCGTCCAACTACGCGCTGGCCAGCAGCACGGCCACCGGCACCGGCACGATTTCGCAAGCCACGCTGAGCGTGGTGGTGGACGACAAGTCCCGCGTGCAGGGCACCGCCAACCCGGCCTTCACCGCCAGCGTGAGCGGCCTGGTGGGCGGCGACACGCGCGACGTGCTGGGCAACTTGGTCTTCAATACCAGCGCCACCACGCAGTCGGCGGCCGGCCAGTACGCTGTTACCGCCAGCGGCGCGGCACCGAACGACTACCGCGTGTTCTTCCTGGACGGCGTGCTGACGGTGACGTCGGCCGGCGTGCAGCCGGGCCAGTTCGACCCGGTCGCGGCCATCGTCAACAGCGTGAACCCGGTTGCCGCCACGGCGCAGGGCTTCGGCAGCGGCAGCTTCGGCGCCGCGTCCGGCGGAAACAGCCCGCAAGCCCTGCTGGCGGAAGCCCGCGAAGAGAACAAGGCCAACAACCCCGGCAACGGCGGCGGCAACAATGGTGGCACTGGTGGCACTGGTGGCACTGGTGGCAATGCCGGCAATAACGCCGGCGCGCCCGCACCGGCAAACGACGTCACTTTCGTGAACGGCAATTCGAAGATCGTGTCCCGCAACGGCGGCGTAAGGAATCTGGAGTAATGAGCAAGATGAATCACATGGAAGTAAAAGCCCGCGCCGCAGCCCTGGCCATATTGCTGGCGCCCGCCGCCGTCTTCGCGCAGACCGTTCCGGACGCCGGCGGCGTGCTGGAATCGAACCGCCTGCCTGCGCTGATCCCGCCGCTGCGCTCCGGCACCAAGGTGGTGCCGGACGTGAAGCCGCAGACCGGCGCCGCGCTGCCTGGCGACCAGAAAGTCTTCGTCAAGGGCTACGCATTCAAGGGCAACACCGCCTTCACGGAACAGGAGCTGGCCAAGGTACTGGCGCCGTACGCTGGGCGCGAGGTGAGCTTCAATGAGCTGGGCCAGGCTGCGTTGGCCGTGTCCGAGTACTACCGCGCGCACGGCTACCTGATCGCGTCCGCAGCGCTGCCGGCGCAGGAGCTGGCGCAGGGCATCGTCACCATCCAGGTGCTGGAAGGACGCTTGTCCGCCGTGCGCCTGGTGCCGGACGCCAGCGTGCGCGTGAGCCAGGAGCTGGTGCGCCGCTACCTGGACGGCGCGCTGCGCCCCGGCCAGCCGCTGAAGGAAGCGGAGCTGGAGCGCGCCGTGCTGCTGGTGGAAGACCTGCCGGGCGTGAACGCGCGCGCGGAACTCAGCCCCGGCGCGCAGTTCGGCGAAACGGCGGTCGATATCGGCTTGTCCGAAGGCCCCATGTTCAACGGGAACGTCAGCCTGGACAACTCGTCCAACCGCTACACCGGCCGCACCCGCATTTCCGGCGGCCTGAATGTGGACGACATCGGCGGGCAGGGCGGGCAGTTGTCCGCGCTGGCCTCCACCACCGGCTCGGACTTCAACTACGGCCGCCTGGGCTACGTCATGCCAATCGGCGGCGCGGGCACGCGCGCCGGCCTGGCGCATTCGCGCATGCACTACAAGCTGGGCAAGGAATTCGAATCGCTGGATTCCAGCGGCAACGCCAACATCACGCAAGTGCTGGTGACGCATCCGCTGCTGCGCTCGCGCTTCCGTAACCTGCAGCTGCGCGCCGGCTACGACGACAAGCGCTACGACAACTCGGCCAAGGACGTGCAGATCAGCGACAAGCTGGTACGCAACGTCACCGTGGGCCTGAGCCTGAACATGCAGGACGACGTGGGCGGCGGCGGCCTGTTGTCCGCCAGCGTGGACGCGACGCGCGGCGACGTGGACCTGTCGCGCAACGCGGCCTTCGCCGCCGGCGACGCGGCCGGTCCCGGCACGGCGGGCAAGTTCACCCGCTTCAACTACCAGGTCAGCCGCATCCAGGCGCTGGTGCCTGGCGTGACGCTGCTGGCCAGCGTGGGCGGCCAGCTGGCATCGGGCAACCTGGAGTCGGGCGAGAAGATGTCGCTGGGCGGCGCGGGCCGCGTGCGCGCCTACCCGGCCGGAGAAGCCAGCGGCGACGCCGGCCACGTCGTCACCGTGGAAACCCACTGGGACGTGCCGGCCTACAAACTGGACCTGTCGGTGTTCTATGACGCGGGCCGCGTCACGCTGGTGCGTTCGCCGTATCCGGGCGCGCTGGCGGCCGCCGCCGCCAACAAGTACACCCTGCAGGGCGCCGGCGTGGGCGTGAGCTGGCGGCCGATGGCGAAAACCGTCGCGTCGCTGCAGGTCGCCACCAAGATCGGCAGCAATCCGGCGCGCGCCGCCAACGGCGACGATTCGGACGGCACCTCCTCGCGCACCCGGGCCTGGGTGCAGATCGCGCGCTATTTCTAAAGACGGGGGACAGTCTGCCGTGCGCCCCGGCGCGCTGCGGCAGGCATATACTGGCGCCAAAGGCTATCTTGGAGAACAGCAATGGATGAGCAACAGCGGCGCCAGTTTATCAACCAGGTTTGGCAGCGCTTCGAGGAAGTGCAGAACTGGGCTATCGCCAACTGGCCGGACCGCGACCGGCCGCTTTCCACTTCCGATTTCGTCGAGGCGCGCAAGGAGATCCTTGCGCTGGGCCTGACGGGGGACGCGCGCCTGTCGCAGCCTGCCGAGCCGGAACCGGAGCAGGGCGGCGCGCAGTATATCGACGTTACGCCGGCGCCGTGGCCGTAGAGCGGTGCGCCGCCACCCAGGCGGCGAAGCTGATCACCAGGCCTGCCATCACGCCGCAAGCGAGCTTGTAGGCACTGTCGAACAGCAGCGGCGCCACCACGCCTGAAATCAGCGCGAACAAAATCATCTGGATGAAGGACTGCATCGACGAAGCCAGCCCACTGTTGTTGGGGAAATGGTTCAGCGCGATCAGCGTCATCGGCGGCATGGCGATGGCCAGCGCGAACGAATACACGAACAGCGGCAGCACCGCCCACGGTACTTCCGCCGCGAAGTAGTGGTTGTACGCCATGTTGGCGGCGCCCGCCGCGCCCATGATGGCGTAGCTGGCCCAGATCTGCGCGCTCTGCGTGTAGCGTTTGGCCAGCTTGCCGGACAGCGCCGACCCCACCACGGAGCCGCTGATCAGCGGGAAGAACAGCCAGGCGAACGCGGTTTCAGGCAGGTGCAGGATCTGCATCACGAAGTAGGCGGCCGAACCGATGTAGAGCGCGAAGCCGCCGAAGGCCATGCCCACGCTCACCGACAGCAGCAGGAACTGGCGGTGGCACAGCACTTTCCAGTAATTCGCGGCGATGACGCCGCCATGGAAGGCATGCCGGTTCTCCCTGGGCAGGCTCTCCGGCAGCAGGCGCAGCACGGCGAAATACATCAGGATGCCGAAGCCGGTCAGGAACCAGAAAATCGAGCGCCAGCCGAAGGACACTTGCAGCCAGCCGCCCAGGATGGGCGCCAGCGCCGGCGCCAGGCCGAACACCATCATCACGTGCGACATGATCTTCTGCGCTTCCGCGCCTTCGAAGCGGTCCTGCACGATGGCGCGGCTGACCACCATGCCGGCACCGGCCGACAGGCCTTGCAGGATGCGGCAGGCCAGCAGCACGCCGAAGGAGGGCGCCAGCGCGGCCACGATGGAGGCGGCCGTGTAGATCACCAGCGACACCAGGATCACCGGGCGGCGGCCAAAGGAGTCGGACATGGTGCCGTAGAACAGCATCATGAAGGCGAAGCAGAACAGGAACAGGCTGAGGGTCTGCTGGATGGCGATGGGGCTCGCGTCGAAAGCCAGCGCGATGGCGGGGAAAGACGGAAGATAGGTGTCGATGGCGAGCGGCCCGACCATGGTGAGCCCGGCCAAGAGCAGTGTCAGCAGAATATTCATGGATGCGTTATTGTTACCTGGAGCGGTATTTTACGCCACGCGCCGGGGCTTGTGCCGGACGCGCATGCGCGGGCATATCGATATGCGGAATTCGCATATCGAATGGCGAATTTATTCCTTCGCTTTGCGCGGGCCGCTCATTAAGCTCCTAGGCCAATAACACTGTTTTTTGAGATCCCATGACTATCGACACTTATGACGGCACCGGCGTGCGCCCTGCGCACTGGAATCTGGGACCGGTGATCGAGCAGCTGCGCATTTCGCGCGAAGCCACGCACAATATCCGCCACCAGGGCCGGGTGCGCGAGTTGCCGTCGCGCGAGGCGCTCACCACCATCGTCAACGGCCTGTCGGCCGTGCTGTTCCCCACGCACTACGGCCGGCCCAACCTGACCGACGAGAGCATCGATTACTTCGTCGGCGACACGCTCAACACCACGCTGAACCGCCTCACCGAGCAGGTGCGGCGCGGCCTGCAGTTCTCCGAGCAGACGGAGGTGCCGGCGCAGCACAGCAGCGAGGACGCGCTGACCGAGCAGGCCCACAACATCACGCGCGAATTCGCCGCCGGGCTGCCGGGCATCCGTGCGCTGCTGGTGTCGGACGTGCAGGCCGCGTTCGCGGGCGACCCGGCGGCAACCTCGGTGGCCGAGATCATGCTGTGCTATCCGGGCACCATCGCCATCCTGCACTACCGCCTGGCGCACTTGCTGCACCAGCTGGGCGCGCCGTTCATCGCGCGCCTGATCTGCGACATCGCGCATTCCAAGACCGGTGTGGACATCCATCCGGCCGCGCAGATCGGCGCCAGCTTCTTCATCGACCACGGCACCGGCGTGGTCATCGGCGAGACCGCCATCCTTGGGCAGGGCGTGCGGCTGTACCAGCACGTCACGCTGGGCGCCAAGCGCTTCCCGGCGGATGCCAGCGGAGCGCTCATCAAGGGCACGCCGCGCCACCCCATCGTGGAAGACGACGTCGTTATCTACGCGGGCGCCACCATCCTGGGCCGCATTACCATCGGCGCCGGTTCCACCATCGGCGGCAATGTGTGGCTCACGCAGAGCGTGCCGGCCCACAGCAACGTGTCCCAGGCGCAGATGCGCAACGACTGCCGCTAGTCCGGGTGTGGCGCCGCTGCGGCCGCGAGGCGGTCCCGCCCCAGCAGCTTTTGCCGCAGCGTGCCGGGCGTGTACTCGCGCTGGTAGCGCCCCCGCCGCTGCAGCTCGGGCACGATGTAATCCACCACGTCCTGCATCGACTCGTGCGCCACCGCGAAGGCCAGGTTGAAGCCATCGATGCCGGTCTCGTCCTGCCAGCCCTCCAGCAGGTTCGCCACCTGGTGCGCATCGCCCACCAGCACCGGGCCGCGCCCGCCCAGCCCGATGAATTCGGCCGCCTCGCGCACCGTCCACTTGCGGCCCGGGTCGGCCTGGCTGAAAGAGGCCAGCGCCGAGCGGCCCGCTTCCGAATCGATGTAGTCTATGGTCGCATCCAGCGGATAGAGGCTGAAGTCCACGCCGGTCCAGCCGGACAGCAGCGCGAGCGCCGCTTCGATGTCGATATGGCTGCGGTACTCCTCGTACTTGGTCCAGGCCTCCTCCTCGCTGGCGCCGGTGACGATTAGCGCCTGCGTGTAGATCAGCAGGTCCTCCGGTGCGCGCCCGGCAGCTACGGCCGCGCTGCGCAGGTGGTCCACATACTTCGCCACCACCGCCTTGCTTGGGCCGCTGACGAAAGTCACCTCCGCGTGCTGCGCCGCAAACGTCGTGCCGCGCCTGGACGTGCCGGCCTGGAACAGCACCGGCGTGCGCTGCGGCGACGGCGCGCACAGGTGAATGCCGGGCACCTTGTAGTAGCGGCCTTCGTGCGCAATCGGACGCACCTTGGCCGGATCGATGTAGACCCCGCGCTGCCTGTCGTTCACCACCGCATCGTCTTCCCAGCTGTACTCCCACAGCTTGCGCACCACCGCCAGGTATTCGTCCGCCAGGTCGTAGCGCTCGTCGTGGCCGGGCTGGCGCTCCAGGCCCAGGTTGCGCGCCGCGCTGTCCAGGTAGCCGGTGACGATGTTCCAGCCGATGCGCCCTCGTGTCAGGTGGTCCAGCGTGGACATGCGGCGCGCAAAGGTATAGGGATGCTCGTAGGTCAGCGCGCAGGTCACGCCGAAGCCCAGGTGCTCGGTGGCCTGCGCCATCAGCGGCACCAGCGCGAGCGGATCATTCAGCGGCACTTGCACCGCGTGCTTCAGGGCCGCGTCCACGCTGCCCTGGTAGACGTCGTACACGCCCAGCACGTCGGCCAGGAACACGGCGTCGAAGCGGCCCGCTTCCAGCAGCCGCGCCAGTTCCGTCCAGTGTTCGGGTTCCGTATAGCGGTGGCTGGTGTCGCGCGGATGCGTCCACAGGCCGGGCGACTGGTGGCCCACCGTGTTCATCTGGAACGCGTTGAAGCGGATTCGCTTGCTCATTGCGCCTCGAGCGCCAGCTGGTAGTCGGTCTTCGAGTAGTCCGCAAAATACTTGTTCGTCACCGCCAGGAACTCGCGCGAGCGGTAGGCGGCTTCCAGGTCTTTGGCGAACTGCTTGTTCTTGTCGGCCGTGCGCACCGCTACCAGGTTGATGTAGTTCGGCGAAATCTTCTCCGTCACCAGGGCCTCGCTCAGCTTCAGGCCCGAGGCCAGCGCGTAATTGCCGTTGACGAAGGAGTAGTCCGTGTCCTGCAGGGAGCGTGGCAGCTGGGCGGCTTCCAGCGGCACCAGCTTGATCTTTTTGGTGTTGGAGGCGATATCCTTTTCGGACGCGCGGATCGGATCGGTGCCGGCGCGCAGCTTGATCCAGCCCAACTGGTCCAGCAGCACCAGCGCGCGCGCCTGGTTGGCCGGGTCGTTCGGCAGGGCGACCGTGCTGCCTTCCCTGGCGTCGCTCAGCGTCTTGTGCTTCTTGCTGTAGATGGCGATGGGCGCGGTGGGGATGGTCACCAGTTCGCTCAGCGCCAGCTTATGCTCGCTGGCGAACTTCTTCAGGTAGATGATGTGCTGGAACACGTTGGCGTCCAGCGAACCCTCGGCCAGCGCGAAGTTGGGCTGGACATAGTCGTTGAACTCCACCAGCTTGACCTTGTAGCCCTGTTTTTCGAGGATCGGCTTGATGCCCAGCTTGATCTGGTCGGCGTAGGGGCCGGCGCTGGTGCCGATCACCAGCTCTTTCGGGTCTTTGGCGTTGGCCGGTGCGGAAGCCAGGCCCGCCGCGAGGCCGGCGGCTGCGATGACGGCGACGCTGAGCGCGCGCAGGACAAGGGTGCGGCGGCGTGCGCGGTGGAAGATGGTCATGGGTTCTCCTTTGAGGTTAGCGTTTGTCGAGCCGGCGGGCGATGCGGTTGCCGGTGAACTGGATGGTTTGCACGATGGCGATGAGCACGGCGACGGTGGCGATCATGATGTCGGTCTCGAAGCGGTAGTAGCCGTAGCGGATGGCCAGGTCGCCGATGCCGCCGCCGCCCACCACGCCGGCCACGGCGGAATAGGACAGGAAGCTGATGGACAGCACGGTGAGCGCCAGCACGAGGCCGGAGCGGGCCTCCACCAGCAGCACGCGCAGGACGATCTGCAGTTCGGACGCGCCCATGGCGTGCGCCGCTTCGATGACGCCGCGCGGCACTTCGCGCAGTGCCTGTTCGACCATGCGGGCGAAGTAGGGGATGGCGGCGAAGGACAGCGGCACGGCGGCTGCCAGCGGGCCGATGGACGTGCCCGCGATGACGCGCGTGAGCGGCACCAGCGCCACCAGCAGGATGATGAAGGGGAAGGAGCGCACGGTGTTGACGAACCAGCCGAGCAGCAGGGAGGCGGGCTTGTTCTGCAGCGACTGGCTGTCGGCCACCAGGAACAGCAGCACGCCCAGCGGGCCGCCAATGACGACGGCAGCGGACAGGCCGATGCCTAGCATCGTCAGCGTCTGGCCCAGCGCGAGCCACAGTTCGGGCAGCAGGGTGATGATTTTCTCAAGCATGGGCGGCCTCCGTGGAGACTGGTGCCGTGGAGGCGGCGCCGGCCGGGTCGGCATGGGCCGGCTCGGGCGCAGGCGGGGCGGCGGCCCAAGGCGAGGTGGCGGCCGCAGTGTGTGGGGCGGATGCAGGTGAAAAGCCGGGCGCAGGTGAAAGGCTGGGCGCCGGCGGGACGGAGGGCGCGGCGGGGCGCAGGCTGGCGAGTTCGCGGCCGAGGGCGGTCTTGCGCGCTTCGCTGCCGGTGAGCGCGAATTGCTCGGCGATGGTGCCGTCCTCGATCACGGCCACGCGGTCGCAGATCGCGTCCAGCACGGACAGCTCGTGGCTGACGATCACAATGGTCACGTCCAGCCGCTGGTTGATATCCTTCAGCGTGGCGAGCAGCGCGCGCGTGGTTTCCGCGTCCAGCGCCGACGTCGGCTCGTCGCACAGCAGCACGGCTGGCCCGCTGGCCAGCGCCCGCGCTACGGCCACGCGCTGCTTCTGCCCGCCCGACAGCTGCGCCGGATAACTGTCCGCCTTGCCGCCCAGTTCCACCAACTCCAGGCAGTCCCGCACCCGCGCCGCGATCTGCTCGCGCGTGCGTCCGCCATGGATGCGCAAGGGGAAGGCCACGTTGTCGAACACACTGGCATTCTGCAGCAGGTTGAACTGCTGGAAGATCATGCCGATGTTCTGCCTCGCCTCGCGCAGTGCGCGCTTGCCAAGCGCCGTCAGCTCGCGGCCGTCGACCGTCACGCTGCCGCCGTCCGGCTGCTCCAGCAGGTTAATCAGGCGCAGCAAGGTGGACTTGCCGGCGCCGCTCTTGCCTATCAGGCCGAAAATTTCGCCCTCGCGTACTTCCAGCGACACGTTTTTGACGGCGTGGAAATGGCCGCCCTTGGGAAGGGCGAACCTCTTGCTGGCGCCGCGGATCTGTATCAGCGGCGTGCGGGGGACTTGCGTGGTGTTTGTCATTACGAATAAGCGCTTGGTTCAGGAAGCGTGCCTTGCAGCGCAAAGCGCCCCAGGTCACGGTATTTGTAGTCGATCGGATCGTGCAGGGTATGCACGCGGACGTTGCGCCAGTAGCGGTCGAAGCCATATTTGGCCGAGGTCGAGCGCGCGCCGGTCAGCTCGAACAGCTGGCTGCTGATCTCCACGCCCGCCTTGTGCGCCAGCACCTTGGCTTCCGCCACGGCCACCGCCAGCTCGCCGCGCGTGCGCGCGCTCACCTGCGCCCCTTGCGCGAACACGCGGTCTAGTTCATGCGCCGCGTGGTTCGCCAGCACTTGCGCCGGCCGCAGCAAGGTCCACAGCTGGCCGTAGCGGTGCTGTACCAGTGGGTCTTCGCTGGCCGACGCCACGCCGGACTGGAACCACGGCCGCGCTTCCTCATTGGTGTACGCGCGCGCCGCCTCGAAAGCGCCTTCGCCTATGCCCAGATAGAGGTTGGCCATGATCAGCTGCGCCACCTGCGAGCGCAGCGTGGCCTGCGGCGTGGGCGCCTGGCCCGGGACCTGCAGCACCAGTTCCTGTGGCAGGCGCACGCCGTTGAATGACACGTTGCCGCTGTCGGTCTGGCGCTGGCCGAAAGCGTCCCAGTCGGCCTGCACGCGGATGCCCTCCTGCCGCGTGGGCAGCACGGCGATCAGCGCGCTCTGCGTGGG
This sequence comes from Pseudoduganella sp. UC29_71, assembly GCF_042693265.1. Classification (NCBI taxonomy): domain Bacteria; kingdom Pseudomonadati; phylum Pseudomonadota; class Betaproteobacteria; order Burkholderiales; family Oxalobacteraceae; genus Pseudoduganella; species Pseudoduganella sp. UC29_71. The sequence goes on from NZ_CP170549.1 coordinate 1,894,628, forward strand.
GGCGTGCCAGGCCGACAGCGTGAGCCAGTCCGAACCGACCGAGCCGGATGCAAAGCTCTTCAGCCCATTCAGCTCGTAGCCGCCGCGCGCGTCCGCTGCGGTGGTGCGTTTGTCCAGCGGATTCAGGGCATTGCCCCAGAACAGGCGCTGTTCGACTGTCTCGGTGAGCAGGCGGCGCTGCTGCTGGGCGCTGCCGTACAGGCGTATGCCTGCCAGCTGCAGGTGGTGAAAGCCGAATACGTGGGCCAGCGCGCTGTCGGCGCGGGCCAGGATGCGGATCACCTGATAGACCGTGCTCCAGCTTGCGCCCTGGCCGCCGTATTCAGCGGGAATGGACAGCGCGAGCAGGCCGGATTCGCGTATCCATTCGCGTTCCGTGGCCGCGTGGCCGCCGGCGCGGTCGCGCTCGACGGCACTTTCCGCCAGCCGGGCGGCGAGCGCCGAGGCAATGGCGATAGGGTCTTCTGCGAAAAAGGGTTCCTCCATGATACAGATTCCGGTGATGTCGATGCAGGCCAGTATCGCACCGGGATTCGGGCGCCGTACACGAAGAAATCCGGCTTTCCTTATGCAGAAACGTCATTCGGTGAAAATCAGATATCGATGCGCAAAACAATTCGTTCTGCTTTCAGGCGGACGGCCGTAGTCTGGAAAAAACCATCCAAACTCGGGGAGAAAAATGAGCATCCTACTTCTTGGCGGCAGTCCTTCGCTTCCTTCCAGTTCCAGCAGGCTGCTGCTGCACATCGGCGACAAGCTGGCGGTGCACGGTCATCAGCTGCAGCGCCTGCATGTGCGGGACCTGCCGGCGCAGGCCTTGCTGCACGCGGACACGGAAGACGCCGCCCTTCAACGCGCCGTCGCCGCGGTGGCGTCCGCGCAGGCGATCGTGATCGCCACGCCGGTCTACAAGGCGTCGTATTCCGGCGTGTTGAAAGCCTTCCTGGATCTGCTGCCGCAGGACGGGCTGGCCGGCAAGGTGGTGCTGCCGATCGCCACCGGCGGCACGCAGTCGCACATGCTGGCACTGGACTATGCGCTGCGCCCCGTGCTGCACGCACTGGCCGCCAAGCAGGTACTGACCAGCATATTCGCCACCAGCCAGCAGCTGGTCTGGCAGGATGAACAGGGGCTGACGCTGGCGCCGCCCATCGCCACCCGCGTTGCCGTGGGTGTGGACGAGCTGCTCGCCGCGCTGGCGCCGCTGGCCGGGACGCGCACCGCTGCGGACCTTGATGGCGCCGATCGCGCGGTTGAAGCTGCGGCCGAAGCTGCGGGCGCAATCGGCCTGGGCGCCGCTGCGCGCGGCCCGCATGCCGCGCACGGCGTCCACATCGCCAACGGCGCCCCGGTGCGTTCGCTGCAAGACCATCCCTACACCCCTGCCAGCCAGGCCGCATAAGGAAGACACATGAGCAATCAACACAAGCGCGCCGCGCGCCGCCGCACCATCGGCCTGCTGTTCGCGGGCGCCGCCGGCGTGGCAGTGGCCAGCCTGCCGGGCATCGCGCAGGCACAGGCGAAGCCGGTGCTGCGCATCGGCTACCAGAAGTACGGCACGCTGACGCTGCTGAAAGGACGCGGCACGCTGGAGAAGCGCCTGGCCGCAAAAGGCGTGGACGTGAAATGGACCGAGTTCCCCGCCGGCCCGGTGCTGCTGGAAGGCCTGAACGTGGGCAGCATCGATTTCGGCACGGTGGGCGAGGCGCCGCCCATCTTCGCGCAGGCTGCGGGCGCCAACCTGGTCTACGTCGGCAACGAGCCGCCATCGCCGTCCAGCGAAGCCATCGTGGTGCCCAGGGATTCCAGGGCCCGCAGCCTGGCCGACCTCAAAGGCAGGAAGATCGTGCTGAACAAGGGTTCCAACGTCCACTTCCTGCTGGTGAAGGCGCTGGAGAAGGCCGGCCTGGGCTACAAGGACGTGGAAGTGGTATTCCTGCCGCCGGCCGATGCGCGCGCCGCCTTCGAGCGCGGCAGCGTCGATGCCTGGGCGATCTGGGACCCGTTCCTGGCCGCCGCCGAAAAGCAGCTTGGCGCGCGCGTGCTGGTGGACGGGCAGGGACTGGTGGCCAACCACCAGTTCTACCTGGCCGCCCGTCCGTACGCGGAAAAGAACCCGGAGATCGTCCGCATCGTCATCGAGGAGCTGGCCAAGGTGGACGAGTGGGGCCTGAAGAACCAGAAGGAAGTCGCCGCCATCCTGGCCGCGCAGACCGGCCTGGAAACGGGCGTGGTGGAGCTGGCCGCGTCGCGCTACGCCTACGGGGTGAAGCCGGTGACGCCGGAAGTGATCGCAGCGCAGCAGAAGGTGGCGGACGCGTTCGCGGGCCTGAAGCTGATCCCCAAGCCGATCGCGGTCAAGGACGCGCTGCTGCCGTTTAAGCTTTAAAAGGAATTGTCATGTCGTTGAATATTTTCTGGTTCATTCCCACGCACGGCGACAGCCGCTACCTGGGCACGTCCAAGGGCGCGCGCGCGGTCGATGCGGACTATCTGCAGCAGGTGGCAGTGGCGGCCGATACGCTGGGCTACGACGGCGTGCTGCTGCCCACCGGCCGCTCCTGCGAGGACGCGTGGGTGGTGGCCTCGTCGCTGATCAACGCGACGAAGAAGCTGAAGTTCCTGGTGGCCGTGCGTCCGGGACTGTCCACGCCGGGGCTGGCGGTGCGCATGGCGTCCACCTTCGACCGGCTGTCGAACGGCCGCCTGCTGATCAACGTCGTCACCGGCGGCGACCAGGGCGAACTGGAGGCGGACGGCCTGTTCGCGGACCACGCCAAACGCTACGAGATTTCGGACGAGTTCATCCGCGTGTGGCGGGCGTCGCTGTCGGGCGAGGGCGGCGAGGCGGGCTACGATTTCGAAGGCAAGCATATCCAGGTGAAGGGTGCGCGCACGCTGTATCCGCCGGTGCAGAAGCCGTATCCGCCGCTGTACTTCGGCGGTTCGTCCGAGCCGGCGCACGAACTCGCGGCGCAGCAGATGGACGTGTACCTGACCTGGGGCGAGCCGCCGGCCGCCGTGGCGGAGAAGATCGCCGACATCCGCGCGCGGGCCGCGAAGCATGGCCGCACGGTGCGCTTCGGCATCCGCCTGCACGTGATCGTGCGCGAGACGAACGAGGCGGCTTGGCGCGCGGCCGAGGAGCTGATCAGCCATCTGGACGACGAGGTGATCGCCAAGGCGCAGGCGGCGTTCAGCAAGATGGATTCGGTGGGCCAGCGCCGCATGGCCGAGCTGCACGGCGGCCGGCGCGACAAGCTGGAAGTGTCGCCCAACCTGTGGGCGGGCGTGGGGCTGGTGCGCGGCGGCGCGGGGACGGCGCTGGTCGGCGACGCGGAGACGGTGCACGCGCGCATCCAGGAGTATGCGGACCTGGGCATCGAGACGTTTATCTTCTCGGGTTATCCGCACCTGGAGGAGTCGTACCGGTTCGCCGAGCTGGTGTTCCCGCTGCTGGGCAAGGGCAAGGCCGTCACCGAGCAGTCGCTGAGCGGGCCGTTCGGCGAAGTCATGGCCAGCAATATCCTGCCGAAGAAGGCGGCCTGACATGGGCGGCGCCGGCGCTTCCATTTCCCGCGCCGCCCCGACGGGCCACTCTGCGTCTCCAGGCTTGGCGGCAGGCTTCGCGCCGTGGCTGCTGCCGGTTGGCCTGCTGCTGCTGTGGGAGCTGTCGGCGCGCGTGGGCTGGCTGTCCAGCCGCGTGCTGCCCGAACCGTGGGCGGTGGCGCAAGCTTTCTGGACGCTGGCGGTATCCGGCGAGTTGTGGACGCATCTGCGCACCAGCCTTTGGCGCGCGGGCAGCGGCTTTGCCATCGGCGCCGGGGCAGGGCTGGCGCTCGGCCTGCTGACGGGCAGCTTCCGCCGCGCCGAAACGCTGCTCGACACCACCTTGCAGATGGTGCGCAACATCCCCGCGCTGGCGCTGATTCCGCTGGTGATCCTGTGGTTCGGCATCGATGAAACGGCCAAGCTGTTCCTGCTGGCGGTGGGCGTGTTCTTCCCGGTCTACCTGAACACCTTCCACGGCATCCGCTCCACCGACCCGGCGCTGATCGAGATGGCGCGCAGCTACGGCGTGTCCGGCTGGCCGCTGTACCGCGACGTGATCCTGCCTGGCGCGCTGCCGTCCATCCTCGTTGGCGTGCGTTTCTCGCTCGGCCTGGTGTGGGTGCTGCTGATCGTGGCCGAAACCATTTCGGCGCAGGAGGGCATAGGCTATATGACCATGAACGCGCGCGAGTTCCTGCAAACGGACGTGGTGCTGGTCGGCATACTGCTGTACGCCTTGCTCGGCAAGCTGGCCGACCTGGCTTCGCGCGCGATGGAGAAGCACTTCCTGCGCTGGAATCCCGCTTACCGCTGAAAGGAGCGTTATGCTGCTGGCACCTACTTATTTTGAATCCGACCTGTTCGCCGATACACGGGAGGGCGCGCCGCGCGATGAGCCCAGGCCGCAGCAGCCGGCCGCGCGCGGCGGCCCGGAGCGCGAAGGCGTGGCAGTCGGCATCTCGGCGCTGCGCAAGTCCTATGGCGCGCGCGAAGTGCTGCGCGGCGTGGACCTGCAGCTGCAAGCGGGCGAATTCGTTGCCATCGTCGGCCGCAGCGGCTGCGGCAAGAGCACCTTGCTGCGCGCGCTGGCCGGGCTGGAGCAGGCCGATAGCGGCGACATCGCCTTCGGCCAGCACGGCGCCGACCTGCGCATCATGTTCCAGGAAGCGCGCCTGCTGCCGTGGAAGACCGTGCTGGAAAACGTCGCCCTCGGCTTGCCGCATGCGCTGAATGCCGCTGCCGCCGCGCTGTCCACCGTGGGCCTGGGCGAGCGCGCCGACGACTGGCCGGCTGCCCTGTCCGGCGGCCAGAAGCAGCGCGTGGCGCTGGCGCGCGCCCTGGTGCACCAGCCGCAGGTGCTGCTGCTGGACGAACCCCTGGGCGCGCTGGACGCGCTCACCCGCATCGAAATGCAGCAGCTGATCGAGTCCCTGTGGCTGGCGCGCGGCTTCACCGCCGTGCTGGTGACGCACGACGTGGCCGAAGCCGTGGCCCTAGCCGACCGCGTGCTGCTGATCGAAGACGGCGCCATCGCGCTCGACCTCGCCATCGGTCTTCCGCGTCCCCGCGCCGCCGCGCGCAGCGCAGGCCACGGCGCCGCCGCCTTCGCCGCGCTCGAGCAGCGCATCCTCTCCCACGTGCTGCGCGCGCAAGCCTGAGTTAAAAATGCTACCTTTGGCAGATGGGCGCTGCAAGCGGTCCTCTGTACACTGCGCACATGATTGCTTCAGTCTCCGAAACGATGATCGATTTTTTCGATAATAAACCGGTATATTTTCCGTTTTACAATCGATTTGCCCCAGCGCATAATCGGCATCAATCACAAAGATCACGGGCAAACTGCCCGTCCCGATAATCACCCCTGACTGGAGTTTTACTATGAAAAAAATCGTTGCTCTGCTGATCGCCGCTGGCGTGTCCATGGCTGCTACCGCTGCACCGGAAACCTATGTGCTGGACCAGGCCCACACCGCGCCGCGCTTCGAGTACTCGCACTTCGGCTATTCCAACCAGGTGAGCCGTTTCGACAAGACCGAAGGCAAGATCGTGATCGACAAGGCTGCGAAAACGGGTTCGGTGGACGTCACCATCGACACCAAGTCGGTCAACACCGGCTTCCCGCTGTTTAACAACCATATCCAGGGTGAAGACTTCCTGGACACGGCCAAGTTCCCAACCATCACCTACAAGTCGACCAAGGTGAATTTCGCCGGCGACAAAGTGGCGTCGGTGGACGGCAACCTGACCATCAAGGGCATCACCAAGCCTGTGTCGCTGAAAGTGACCTCGTTCCAGTGCATGCCGCATCCGATGCTGAAGAAAGACGCTTGCGGCGCCAACGCTGTCGCCAAGATCCTGCGCTCCGATTTCAACGCCGGCAAATATGCTCCGCACGTGGGCGACGAAGTGACCCTGACCTTCGCTATCGAAGCGATCAAGGAATAAGTTTTTGAAGTAAGCAGCAAGCAGTAAGCTGTGAGCAGTAAGCAGTGCCGGCCGGCCGCCATTTTTGATGTGCCCTATAAAATCAAGGACTACAACATGAATCCGGTATTCACCAGGCTGGTGCTGCCTGCGGCTTTGTCCGCAGCGTTCCTCACGCCGGCCCTCGCGGCCGACCTCATCATCACCAACGGCAAGGTGGCCACCATGGTCAAGGAGGGCAGCTTTGCCCAGGCCGTGGCGATGAAGGACGGCAAAATCGAAGCCGTCGGCAGCAATGCCCAGATCCTCAAGCTGAAACAAGCCAACACGCAAGTGATCGACGCCGGCGGCCGCACCGTCATCCCCGGCCTGAACGACTCGCACCTGCACGTCATCCGCGAAGGCCTGAACTACAACGCCGAACTGCGCTGGGATGGCGTGACCTCGCTGAAGAAGGCGATGGAAATGCTGAAGGAGCAGGCCGCGCGCACGCCGGAGGGTGCCTGGATCAAGGTGGTGGGCGGCTGGAATGAATTCCAGTTCGAGGAAAAGCGCCTGCCCACGCTGGAGGAAATCAACGCCGCCGTGCCGGACAAGCCGGTCTTCCTGCTGTACCTGTACGGCCTGGGCTTCCTGAACCAGAAGGGCATCGAGACCCTGGGCTACAACAAGGACACCAAATTCAAGGATGGCGTGGTGGAGTTGGACGCGCAAGGCAAGCCGACCGGCAAGCTGATCGCCAAGCCGAACGCGCTGATCCTGTACACCACGCTGGCCAAGACCAATGTGCTGCCGCGCGATCAGCAGCTGAACTCCACGCTGCACTACTACCGCGAACTGAACCGCCTGGGCGTGACCAGCGCCATCGACGCCGGCGGCGGCGGCCAGAACTTCCCGGACGATTACGGCGTGTCCGTCGAGCTGGCCAAGGACGGCAAGCTGACCGTGCGCACATCGTATTACCTGTTCGCGCAGAAGCCGGGCAAGGAGCTGGAAGACTACCAGCGCTGGCTCACCTTGACCAAGCCGGACACCAACCAGCACATGTTCTACGCCAACGGCTACACCACCGAGGGCGCGGGCGAGAACCTGGTCTGGAGCGCGGCCGACTTCGAGAACTTCCTCGAACCGCGCCCGGACATGCCGGAGCAGATGGAAGGCGAACTGGAAGCCGTGCTGCGCCTGCTGGTGAAGAACCGCTGGCCGTTCCGCATCCACGCCACCTATGGCGAGTCGATCGACCGCGACCTGGCCGTGATCGAGAAGGTGAACAAGGAGATGCCGCTGAAAGGCCTGCGCTGGTTCTTCGACCACGCTGAAACCATCAGCGACGCCCAGCTGGCGCGCGTGAAGGCGCTGGGCGGCGGCATCGCCGTGCAGGACCGCATGCATTTCCAGGGCGAGCACTACTGGAAGCAGTACGGCGCGCAGACACGCCAGATGCCGCCCATCCGCAAGATGCTGGAGATGAAGCTGCCGGTCGGCCTGGGCACGGACGGCACCCGCGTGAGCAGCTACGGCCCGTGGCCGTCGGTGTACTGGGCGGTGACGGGCAAGACTGCCGGCGGCCTGAGCCTGTGGCAGCCGAAGGACATCCTGAGCCGCTACGAGGCGCTCAAGCTGATGACCAGCGGCAGCGCCTGGATGAGTGGCGAGGAAAAGGTGAAGGGCACGCTGGCCAAGGGCCAATATGCGGACCTGGTGATCTTGCCGCAGGATTACTTCAGCATGCCGGTGGAGCAGATCAAGAACCTGGAAAGCGCGCTGACCGTGGTGAACGGCAGGGTGGTGTATGCGGGCAAGGACTTCGCCCAGTATGCGCAGCCGCTGCCCGAGGTGGCGCCTGAGTGGAGCCCGGTCAAGCACTACGGCGGGTACCAGAACAAATGACGGCGCTGCTGCGGAAACTGATCGGGCCGTTCACGCCGGATGGCGGGCTGCTGTTCGCCCGCATCGCGGGGGCGGCGCTGCTGCTGCATGTGCACGGGATACCGAAGATCGTGCATTATCAGCAGGAGCTGGCGCATATCGACGACCCGCTAGGCATGGGGCGCGCGCTCACCTTGTGGTGCGCGCTGTTTGCCGAGGTAGTGTGTCCGGTGCTGATCGCGCTGGGGTTGTTCACGCGGCTGGCGGCGCTGCCGGTGGTGTTCTTGCTGGCCGTGTCCATGGTGCTGGTGCACCCGGACTGGAGCATCGCCGAGGGGCAGTTCGGCTGGCTGCTGGTGATCGTGTTCGGCACCATCGCGCTGAGCGGCGCGGGACGGTATTCGGTGGACGCGAAGCTGGCGGGGTAGCGAAGCCGGCGGGTTACGGCTGCGCCTAACCCGCCCTACGAACCCACCCCTGTGCGATGGCGTTATGGCGCATGGCGTGAATGGCGCGTAGGGCGGATTAGCGGCTTGGCCGCGTAATCCGCCGGGAGCCGCCGCAGGCTTATGCCAGGGCAGGGTAGTCCGTGTACCCTTCCGCCGTCGAATGGTAGAAGGTTTCCGGGCGCTGCGGGTTCAGCGCCGCGTCCTGCTGCAGGCGTGCCGGCAGGTCGGGATTGGCGATGAAATCCTTGCCCCAGGCGACCGCGTCGGCCGTGCCCGCCGCCAGGATGGCGTTGGCCGTGGCCTTGTCCATCTTCTCGTTGGCGATATAGATGCCGCCGAATTCCTTCTTCAGCAGCGGTCCCAGGCTATCCTCGCCCACCGCTTCGCGCGCGCAGATGAAGGCGATGCCGCGCTTGCCCAGCTCGCGCGCCACGTAGCCGAACGTTTCGGCCGGGTTGGAGTCGCTCATGTCGTGCGCGTCGCGGCGCGGCGCCAGGTGCATGCCCACGCGGCCGGCGCCCCACACTTCAATCACCGCATCGGTCACTTCCAGCATCAGGCGGGCGCGGTTCTCGATCGGGCCGCCGTAGGCGTCGGTGCGCTTGTTGGTGCCGTCCTGCAGGAACTGGTCCAGCAGGTAGCCGTTGGCGCCGTGGATTTCCACGCCGTCAAAACCGGCCAGCTTGGCGTTTTCCGCCCCCTTGCGGTAAGCGGCCACGATGCCCGGAATTTCTTCCAGCTCCAGCGCGCGCGGCACCGGGTAGGGGCGCTGCGGGCGCAGCAGGCTGACAAAGCCCTTGGCCGCGATGGCGCTGGGCGCCACCGGCGCGTCGCCGTTCAGGAAGCTCGGGTCCGAAATGCGGCCCACGTGCCACAGCTGCAGGAAGATCTTGCCGCCGGCCGCGTGCACCGCCTCGGTCACCAGCTTCCAGCCCGCCACCTGCTCGTCCGACCAGATGCCCGGGGTGTCGGCGTAGCCCACGCCCTGCGGGGTGACGGCGGTCGCTTCGCTCAGGATCAGGCCGGCCGAAGCGCGCTGCACATAGTATTCCGCCATCAGCGCGTTCGGCACGCGGTCGCCGCCCACGGCGCGGGCGCGCGTCAGCGGCGCCATGATGATGCGGTTGTTCAGGGTCAGGTCGCCGATCTTGATAGGGTCAAACAGGTTTGCCATGGTGGTCTTCCTTCAGTTGCCGGGCCTCGTCGATTACAGGCCCTGGTTCATATGGTCGATAAACCCCTGGATCACTTCATCGTTGCGCTTGAAGAAATTCCACTGTCCCACGCGCTGCACCGTCACCAGGCCGGCCTTTTGCAAGGTCGACAGGTGGGCCGACACGGTCGATTGCGACAGGCCGGTGCGCTGGTCGATCAGGCCCGCGCAAACCCCGAAGGTCAGCGGGTGGGCCTGGTCGGCGAAATAGGCTTCCGGCTCCTTGAGCCAGGCCAGGATCTGGCGCCGGACCGGATTGGCCAGCGCCTTGTGGATTGCGTCGATGTCTATGTCCATATTGGGCTTTAGCGATACTCGCATCTATAAAGTCCGATGCGTATATCGGCATTCTACGATATAAAAGAAAAACCTGCTGGCGGCGCTCAAGCCAGCTGGAGCAGCAGCAGGGCGATCACGGCCGGCACTGTCTGCACGAACAGGATGCGGCGCGACACGGTGGCCGCGCCCCACACGCCCGCCACCGCCACGCAGCACAGGCCGAACAGCGTGAAGGCGCGCGCCGTGGCCGGGTCGGGGTGCAAAAAGCCCAGCGCCAGCGCCGCCACCAGGAAGCCGTTATAGCAGCCCTGGTTGGACATGGCCGGCTGCACGATGTCGGCCTTTTCGGCGCTCAGGCCGAACACACGGCGGCCGCGCGTGCGGAACAGCACGGTCTCCAGCAGCACGATGTAGACGTGGATCAGCAGCACCAGGCCGGTGACCACTTTCGCCGCGATGAGCAAATTCGGCAACATTGAGACTCCTTCATGATGGAAATGTTGCAATGATATACTGTCGCCTCTTGCCTGCGGGGACGACCTCGCATCCCGGGGCGCGCGGCGGGGACGACCTTGCCAAGGAGGAGGAAGTATGGCGTGGTTGTTCCTGTTTGTTGCCGGGCTGATGGAAATCGGCTGGGCCGTGGGCCTGAAATACACGGAAGGCTTCAGCAAGCTGGTGCCGTCGGTGCTGACCTTGCTGTCCATGGGCGGCAGCATGGCGCTGCTGGGGTTGGCGCTGCGCGACCTGCCGCTGGGCACGGCCTACGCCGTGTGGACCGGCATCGGCACCGTGGGCACGGCGCTGTTCGGCATCCTGGTGCTGGGCGAGCCGGCCGGCGTGCTGCGCCTGGTGTGCATCTCCATGATCACCTGCGGCATCCTGGGCCTGAAGCTGGCGCACTGAGTGCACTGAGCGCGCCGGGAGGCTTTACGGCGCGGCGCGCTCGCCGGCCCAGCGCTCGTAGATCCGGCCCAGCTCGCCGTTCGCCTTCAGTTTCATCAGCGCCGCATTCATCAGGCGCGCCGCTTCCGGATCGGTCTTCCTGCTGATCCAGAAAAAGATGGGCTCCTCCTTCAGCACGGCCGGCAACAGGCGCACCTTGTCGCTGAGCTTGTTCTCGCGGATCAGCCAGGCCAGGGTGAGCTCGTTCATGTAGACGAAACGGCCGTGGCCGGCCAGGATCTTCTTCATGTTGATCAGGTTGTCCCCGGTGCTGTCGTCCACTTCCAGGCCCAGCACGCGCAGCTGGTCGGTGTAGGCCGCGCCGCGCGAGGTGGTGACCAGCGGCTTGAGCCGCACCAGTTCATCGATGGATTCGACATTCACCTTGTCGCTGGACGCCGCCGCCAGCCGGTGGCGCACGAGGTACAGCTTGCCGGACATATGCGCCACCTTGCGGCGCCGCTCCGAATCGAGCAGCGCGCAGGCCGCGCCCACCGCGCCGGACTGCAAGCCTTGCTCGATCTGCGGCACCGAGCGGAAATCGTCCTGTCCTTTGAACTTCAGGCGCGGTTCGGCCTTCTCCATGGCGGTGAAGATGTCGGGACACAGGCCCGCGGGACGGCCGTCCCGTATCATCCATTTAGGGGGCAGGCTCTCTTGCCCCATTGTGCGGACTACATAATGTTCGGCCTGCGCTCCGAAGGGCAGGCTCATTAGTAATGCACTGAGCGTCAGCAACTTGCGCATTCTTGTTCTCCTGCCAGCGATTGTATCCTTCCGGACATATCGAAGCCAGAGAAAACAAGCTGCGCCGCGGCTTAGAAGCCCGCCGGGTTGGCCTTGGCCAGGTAATACCACTCGGCGTTGGCGCGCGCATTGGTGTCGGGGAACAACACAATGGCGTCCTCGGCGGCCAGCACCGGCGTGCCGTCCGCGCGGCGGCCGATTTCCTCGCCCTTGGCCACGCGGTCGAAGCTGGACCAGACGCGGCTGAACTTGTCGTCCGCATCCTGCTTGTCATGCACTTCCACCATGCTCAGGTACTCGGTCTCTTCCGGCGCCAGCGGCACCGGCTGCGGCGCGTCGATCAAGCCCAGGAAGGCCAGGGTGTTCATGATGGCGCGGTACGCCACTTCCGGCGCCTGCGGATCGGCGTGCTGGCCGCACTCCAGCGTCAGCGCGTAGCCGCCGGTCGAGCGCATGTATTCGGTGGTGCCCACGCCGTAGCGCAGCACGGTTTCCAGCTGTGAATCGTCGCGCAGGCGGCGCTGCACGCCGGCGCCGTAGGTCGCCATCCAGCCGTCGACAAAGCGCTTCACGCCCAGGCGGCGCGCCAGCGCGCGTTCCTTCTCCTCGTGCTGGAAAGGCTGCAGCTTGCCGTCGTTGTTGCGCGGACCGACCATCACGAAAGGCTGGCTCTGCGCGTTGAACGAGTGCAGGTCCAGCAGCACCTCGTGCTGGCTGAGCAGCGGGCACAGCCAGTTAGCGATGCGGTCCTCGAAGTCCTGCGGGTTCTCGTTGGGGAACAGGTTGCGGTTCAGGTTGCGGTCGCCCGAGCGCTCGCCCTTGGCGTAGGCCAGCGGATTGACGATAGGAACAAAGGTCACCATGCCGTTCAGGATGCGCAGCTTGCCGCTGTCGAGTTCCTCCATCACGCGCGTGATGCCCTTGGTGCCGCAGGTCTCGTTGCCGTGCACCGCGCCGGTGATAATCACGCGCGGCCCCTTGCCCTGGCCGGTATAGTTGACGGATTTGAAATGCAGATTGCTTGCTACAGTCATGCTGGTTCCCCGAAACTGATGAATGGCCGTTATTCTAGCGGGGATTCAGCCATTGGCCGTTAAAATACTATATGAAATCCATAACCCGCATTCATGGTCTGGACACGCTGCGCGCATTAGCGATTGTGCTCGTGTTCATGAACCACTACGTCCTGTTCGTCAGCAAACACGCGCCGTTCGGCATCTGGGGCGAGGTGGGCTGGACCGGCGTGGACCTGTTCTTCGGCCTGTCCGGCTACCTGATCGGCAACCAGATCTTCAGCGCCATGCGCAGCGACGCCGGCTTTTCGTTGCGCACCTTCTACATCCGCCGCTTCCTGCGCACCTTGCCCGCGTTCTACGCCGTGCTGGCGCTGTACGCCTGCTGGCCCTGGTTCCGCGCCGGGCTGACCATGCCGCCGCTGTGGCAATTCCTCACCTTCACGCAGAATCTCGACCTCACGCCCGGCACCGCGTTCTCGCACGCCTGGTCGCTGTGCGTGGAAGAGCAGTTCTACGTGCTGCTGCCCGCCATCGCGCTGCTGATCGCCGCCATGCGCCGCTCGCTGGCGTGGGCCTGGGTCGCGGTGGCCGCCAGCTTCCTGGGCGGCATGGCCATCCGCAGCTACCTGTGGCAAGCGCACGTGGGCGACAGCGAAGGCGGCTTCGCCTACTACAACGTCATTTACTACTCCTCGCTGTGCCGCTTCGACGAACTGGTGGCCGGCGTGGCGCTGGCGCTGCTGAAAAACCACCACGCCGGCGCATGGAGCCGGCTCACCTCGCGCGGCAACTGGGCGCTCGCGGCCGGCATGGCGGTAGGCGGCACCGCGCTGTATTTGTTCTCGCAAGACCACTACGGCTACGGCATGACCGTGTTCGGCTACCCGCTGCTGGCGCTGGGCGTCACCCTGCTGCTGATCGCCGCGCTCAGCCCCGGCTCGCTGCTGGAAAAGACGCCCATCCCCGGCTTCGGCAAGCTGGCGCTGTGGTCCTACGCCATCTACCTGACGCACAAGCAAATCTTCCTGCTGCTCAAGCCAGAACTGGCCCAGCACGGCATCAGCGCCGCCAGCTGGACCGGCATCGCCATCATGACGGCCGTGAGCGTCCCGCTCGGCTGGCTGCTCTACGCCGCCATCGAAACCCCCTTCATGAAGCTGCGCGACCGCTACTTCCCCGCCGCCGCCAGCGCAAAGCGGTCTGAGCCGCATTCGGGGTCAGACCCCGAATGCGGCTCAGACCGCTTGCTGCTGCGCTCGCGTGCGGGGCGGTAGAAGGCCGCGCTCAGGGGTTAGGATTGAGCTGGGCGTGGAGATCGCGCAGCATTTTGCCAAGGATGACGTTGCGGTAGTTGGCGGGATCGAAGCGCAGCAGGTGGACTTCGGAGTTGCCCAGCCCGAGTCCGCCGATTTCGCGCGCGCGCAGCCGGCTTAGGGAGAGGCGCGCCACGGCGAATTCAACCGCTTCCGCCACGTGCATCTCGTAGCGCTCCCGCACCAGAAAGGTCTTGACCGAGTTGTTGCTGGGGACGCAGCTGTCGCTGAACTTCACTTGCAGCGTCAGCTGGTGATTGTCTTTGTCGATATTGGAACGCAGGTCTACCAGTTGTCCGGCGCTGTCGGCCAGCGAGAACGAAATCGACTCGGCATCCTCGAACGGGTGCAGGTGCTCTTCGGCATGAAAATCGATGGAGCCCTTCAGGCTGGAGTTGCAGATGCCGCAGCTCGGCACCAGGTTGTTGAGTGAAATTGCCAGGTGGGGGAAGCGGCTCTTGGGCAGGAAATGGTCCAGCGTCGGGCGGAAACTCTTGACTGTTTTGCCTTTCACGATGTCTTGCTGCTGCACGACCGTAAACGCGTAGGCCTGATTGCAGTACGGGCAAGTCCGGTACTTGGACAGCTTGCACAGTTCGTAGGCATTCCAGCCGGCCTTGCTCTTGGAGATGAAGCCGCTGTAATCGAAGATGTCTTCCAGGTCTTGCCGGAACTCGGCACGCTCGGCATCGTCGGCGCAGGCTGCTTCGACCAGCTGGTGGACCGCGATGGTATTGCGCAGCCGGTCCACGCTGCCGTCCAGCAGGTCGTCCTTGATATGTTCCAGGAAGGGCAGGGTGCGCGGCGACGCGACCGTGTGGGTTTTGCTGACCAGCACAGTATCCAGAATCGCTTTCAAGTACGCGTCGTGCCTGGTTTTGGCCTTTTCCCAGTTGTCATGGATGGCCAGGATCATGCCGAGGCTCCGCCGGCTTCCTCCAGCAGCAATTCATATTCGCGCCGGATGATGGGGTCGTCAATAATGGAGCCGACATAGCCTGCGTCCGCCGGGAGCGCGCCCTGTTTCAGCTGCATGACCGCGTCGCGTATCGTCCGGGACGCAAGCTCGCCTATGGTGCCGGCCGCGAAGGAGCTGTTCAGCACCGATTGCATGGGCGCGGCGAACGATACCTGCACTGCTTCGCCTGCCGGGTCTGACGCGCCGTGTTCCATGCTCAGCCTGGTAACGTAGTGACGCGGGACGTCGGTCATCAGCAAGGGGGAGTGGGTAGCCACGATCACTTGCAGGCACTGGTAGTCGAACTTCTCCTTGAAAATGCTCAGCATGCGGCAGATGTTATAGATGTATTGCCGCTGCCATTCCAGGTGCAGGAACGAGTCTCCCTCGTCGATCAGCACCAGCGCACGGCGGGCGCCGTTGCGCCGCAGCTTCTCGAGCGCGCCCCGTATGGCCGCGATTTGAGTCAGGAGCGCCCACACGCCGGAACTCATGTCACGCCAATGCAGCGTCACCACTTTGCCCAGTTTCATGCCCATAATGTCGTTTGCCATCTTCTTGTCGGCCGTGCCAAGGCGGCACACGCCCTCGGCAAGGTCCAGTTCCGGGGGATGGACACGGAAAAAATTCTGCAGGCGGTCGGCCAGACCATAGACCCGCCCTGCGGCGTTGTCGTTTCTTATCTCTTCGGGCAGACGCCGAGGCACGTCGAAGCCGAAGGCCAGGTGCAGCACCATGCCGAGGAGCAGCTGGGGCTTGCGCGCGGCGTCCAGGCTGCTGTAGAGGGCCGCGAAAACAGCAAAGATCTTTTCGGCCTCGTGCTCCTCAAGCAGGGCATCCAGCAGTGAGCCGTATATCTTCGGAATATTTAGGACGGGCTTGTCCGTGGCGCCGGCGCGGCTGCTTGCACCAGACGCTGCGTGTGGCTTTTCAAGCTCTTCCTCGCCCAAGCGGTACAGGCCGGCAAGCCGCTCCGGGTTCCAGTGCCGCGGGAGCGTCAATCCATCCGTCGCCAGCGCGGCCGCAACGAGTTTCACGATGGTCTCAGGCACAAACGCAGCCCCGCCTTCGAGCTTTGCGCTGATGCCGAGTTCGTCGATGACATCCTTCAGCTCGAAAGTCTCGGCATACGTGGGAGAATAGTTGGCCTTGGGCGATGCATCGATGAAGCGTTTCCTGGCGCGGTGCG
Organism: Pseudoduganella sp. UC29_71; assembly: GCF_042693265.1. Lineage (NCBI taxonomy): Bacteria > Pseudomonadati > Pseudomonadota > Betaproteobacteria > Burkholderiales > Oxalobacteraceae > Pseudoduganella > Pseudoduganella sp. UC29_71. The sequence continues at coordinate 1,910,582 of NZ_CP170549.1, forward strand.
CGCGCCGGTGCGGGACGGGCGTGTAATACACCACGCCATACTCCGGCACAGGTATCCAGTCTGGGTCTTCCTGCTGCGGCGCCGTGGCGATCCGCACCTCGGTCGCGGCCAGCATTTTGCCGCGCATCGCTTCGATTACCCGGCTCAGCATGAAGGTCTTGCCTGACCCGTTGTTCCCGATCAGCAGGCTGAGCGAGTCCACCTCCTTGAATATGTTCGGCTCGTATCGTTCCTGCGGTGTCCGCCGGGCTTGCAAGGGGCGGCGCAGGGCGATGGTGTGGCCGGGCAGAGCAATGGACTCGATCATGGGCAGTATCAGGACTGGAAACGGGGATTGATATCGATGACGTCGTACGGGGACTGCATGTTGTTGAGGAATTCGAGCAGGGTGCGCACGCGGGCGGGGGCTTCGTCGTCGCGGGTGCTGTCGATGGCCTGGCGCAGGCCGGGGATGGCTTCGGCCGTGTGCGGGCTCTGGTAGGCCTTGATCAGCAGGGCGGCCAGCTGCGCCGCTTCCTTGCCGTGGTTGTGCCGCAGCCGCGCTTCGATCACGCCCAGCAGCGCGCGCTGCATGCGCGGCGTGGGCGCGGAGATGTGGGCGAACACCAGCGGCGTGTTGCCGATGGCTTCGCAGATGCGGCGCTCCATCTCGTCCGCTTTCACGTCGGAGGCGATGTCGAAGTACGCGGCGTTCCAGCGCGTGCGCGCGTGCGGGTGGCCGGGCGGGAAGGAGTCGGCGGTGTCGAAGCCGCAGATACGGCTCAGGTGCTTGAGCCAACCGATGAGTGGGGATGTCATGGCGGCATTTTAGCGGAAAATGGAGACAGCCCTGGGGGGGCTTGCTTCCCCCAGAGGCTGGTTTGATCATTACAACATTACGCGTGGGCTTCTTCGCCCAGTTTGCCGGCGCGGAAGTCTTCCACCGCTTGCACCAGTTCGGCCTGCGTGTTCATCACGAACGGGCCGTATTGCGCGATCGGCTCGTTCAGCGGCTTGCCCGCGACCAGGATGAAGCGGCTGTCTTCGGCTGCCTGCACGGTTACGCCGTCGGCGCCGGCCGCGTTTTCCAGGATGGCCATGCGGCCATTGGCCACGGGCTTGCCGCCGATGTGCACGCCGCCGCGATAGGTGAACACGAAGGCGTTGTGCCCGTCCGGAATCTGCTGGCTGAAGCTGGCGCCCGCCTTCAGTTCCACGTCGATATAGATCGGCTCGGTCACTTCGCGCTGCACCGCGCCGGCCACGCCGTGGCTGCTGCCGGCGATCACGCGCACCTGCGCTCCCTCGGCGCTGAATGACGGCACCTCGCCGGCGTTGAAGTCGCGGTACCACGGCGCGCGCATCTTGTCCCTGGCGGGCAGGTTCAGCCACAGCTGGAAGCCTTCCATGCGGCCTTCTTCCTGCTCCGGCATCTCGGAGTGGATCACGCCGCGGCCGGCGGTCATCCACTGCACGCCGCCGTTGGTCAGCAAGCCTTCGTTGCCGGCGCTGTCCTTGTGGCGCATGCGGCCGGTGAGCATATACGTCACCGTTTCGAAGCCGCGGTGCGGGTGCTCGGGGAAGCCGGCGATATAGTCGTTGGCCGAGTCGCTGCCGAAATTATCCAGCATCAGGAACGGGTCCAGGCGGCGCTGCAGGGACTGGGTCAGGACACGGTTGATCTTCACACCCGCGCCGTCCATCACGGCCTGGCCGTTGATGATGCGCTCCACGCCGCGCGATTGCTGCACGTTTTCCCGGGTTACTTGTGTCATTGCCATTTCTCCTTGAGTTGTTGAGCGCTGCCTGCTGCGTGCTTGCCTGCTTGCTTGCTGCTTATGCCAGTACGGCATTCACCTGGGCGTCCGCTTCGGCTTGCGCTTTGGCCACCGCTTCCGGACCCATGCCCAGGCCTTCCGAGTACACCACTTGCACATCGGTCAGGCCGACGAAGTTCAGGAACATCTTCACATGCGGCAGCTGGGTGTCGCTGGGCGCATCGCGGTGCAGGCCGCCACGCGACACGGCCACGTAGACTTTCTTGCCGCCCAGCAGGCCGATCGGGCCGGTCGGGCCGTACTTGAAGGTCACGCCGGCGCGGGCGATGGCGTCGAACCACGATTTCAGCTGCACGGTGATGCCGAAGTTGTACATCGGCGCGCCGATCACGATCACGTCCGCTGCCTGCACCTGGGCGATCAGGGCGTCGTCCAGCGCCACGCGGGCGGCTTGCTCCGGGGTGCGCTGGTCGGCCGGGGTGAACAGGGCCTGCAGGGTAGGCTCGTCGATCACCGGGTGCGGGTTGGCGGCCAGGTCGCGGCGCTCAACCGATGCGCCCGGATTGGCGGCGGCCAGCTTGGCGACGATGGAGTCGGCCAGGCGGGTGGATTCGGAACCGGTGCTGCGGGCGCTGGAATTGATTTGCAGGATGTTCATGGTGTCGCTCCGTTAGGTTGGGTGCTGCGTTGTCTGGTTTGTGTGCTGCGATGGAGTTACTTTAACCGTTCCAAAACAGAAGAAAAAGCCGGTAAAATGGAAAGCATTAATCCACCAATGGAACAATCATGGCTGATATCGACCCCGGCGACTTGCTGCTGTTTGCGCGCATCGTGGAATACGGCAGCTTCAGCGCGGCGGCGGAGCGGGTGGGGCAGCCCAAGTCCACCGTGTCGCGCCGGCTGTCGCTACTCGAAGCGCAGCTGGGCGAGCGCCTGCTGCAAAGGACCACGCGGCGCCTGGTGCTGACCGAGTTCGGCGCCAGCCTGCTGGAGCACGCGCGCAAGGTGACGGAGGAGGTGGAGGCGGCCGGCGCGCTGGCGCAGCACCGCCAGCAGGCGCCCAGCGGGCTGCTGCGCGTGTCCATGCCGGGCGACTTTGCCAACCACACGATGGGGGCGCTGATGGCGCGCTTCATGGAGAAATACCCGGCCATCTCGCCGGAAATCGACTTGTCCCCGCGCCGCGTGGACCTGGTGGCGGAAGGCTTCGACCTGGCCATCCGCATGGGCACGCTGCCGGACGATTCCACCCTGGCGGCGCGCGCGGTGGCCGTCAGCAAGCTGGCGCTGTACGCCTCGCCCGCCTACACCGCGCTGCGCGGCTTGCCCGAGCATCCGGACGACTTGTTCAAGCATGACTTGCTCAGCCTGCCGCCCAAGCTGAACGGCATGACGCGCTGGAAGCTGCTGCGGGGGAAAACCGAATGGGAGCGCGAGCTGCCTGCGCGCATGATCGCCAATTCGCCGGAACTGCTGGTGCGCATGGCGTGCACCGGCATCGGTATCGCCGCCAGCACCGAGCTGTTCGCCCAAAGCTTCCTGGAAAGCGGCCAGCTGGTGCGGGTATTGCCCGAGTGGAGTTTTCCCACCGTTACCGGCTGGGCCGTCTTCCCGGGGCGCCGCCTGATGCCGGCCAAGACCCGCGTCTTCCTCGACATGCTGGAAACGCTGGGCGAGCGGACCGGCGCCCGCGCTGCCTGACGCTCGCCGGAAGCGGGAGGCCGTGCTACAGCGTGACGGAACGCTTGGCGACCGGCGCGATGAGTTCCGGCACTTCCGCGTCGTTCGGCAGCACCTGCGCCACTTCCTTGCAGCGGGCGAGGGCGTCGATGAATTCGGCGGAGGCGCGCACGCTGAACGAATTCAGGTTCTCGAATACCGAGGACGAGGCCGGCTTCGTCCCGGTTTCCTGCGCCGCGGCGCGCAGCACGGTGCTTGCCAGTTTCTTGCTTTGCGCCGGGCTGGGCAGGCTGTCGTTGTCCAGCGGACGCAGCACTACCACGGCCTCGACCATCGCTGGGGCCGTTTTGCTCTGCCGGGTGGGGGACGTGGCCATGATGTGTTACCTCGCTTCGATGTCAGACTGCACTCGAAGCATACACCCTTTGTCCCCGCATTGCCGCTCCCGCTGCAGCGCTAAAGCAAGGACAGCGCCTTTATACCGTCGGGCAAGCCCCGGTTGGCGCGGCTGGGCAACATGCCCGGCTTGAGGCTGCACGACTTGAAGATGGCCGCCTCGATCTGCGCGATGGTCTTGCCCGGCCTGGCTTGCATCAGCAGCGCGGCGAGGCCGGCGATGTGCGGCGTGGCCATGGACGAGCCGGACATTTCCTTGTAGCCGCCGTCCGGGACGCAGGAAATGACGTCCACGCCCGGGCCGACCACGTCCGGCACGAGCGGATCGATCTTGCGCACGAATTGCTGGCTGCCGCTGAAATCGGCCACCATGCCGTCTTCCTGCATGGCGCCGACCGACAAGGCTTCCGCATAGTTGCCCGGATAGCGGCTGGTGCCGGCGCCCTCGTTGCCGACCGCGAACACCGGCAGGATATTGCGCGCCCGCAAAATACGCGTCAGGAACAGGAAAGTGTCCTTGGTGCCGATCAAGCCCAGCGACATGCTCAGCACGCGTACCTTCTCGCCGACCGCCCAGTTCATGCCGCCCAGGATGCGCGCAAGCACATTGCCGCCCTCGATCACCATGGCGCTGGCCAGCGTTGCCTCGGGAGCAACCCCAAAGCTGACCCCGTTGATCGGGCGCCCGGCTATCGTGCCGGCGGTGTGGGTGCCGTGCTCGTCCGAGTCACGCGGCTTGGCGTTCGCCACCTGGTTGCCCAGCGCATCGAACTCCGCGTACTTCTTGACCGCGCCGGACAGCGCGGGATGCGCGGCGTCGATGCCGGTGTCCAGGTGGCCGATCAGGATGCCTTTTCCTTTATAGCCTTGTTGATGCAGCGCATCGACACCGAGGGCGCGCAAGCCCCAGCTGTAGCCGTTGACCGGCGTGGCGGCAGCGGCGGCCACCGGCTTGATCAGGCGCAGCTGCGGCGCCTCGATCACCTTGGCAACCGCTTCTTCCTTGCGCAACGCGACCAGCCCGGCCCGGTCCACGATGCCGAGCGCAATCCCCAGGTTGGGGTAGAAACGGACCTTGGAATCGGGCTTCGCGGCGGTGCCCAGCGCCAGCGCCGAGGTTTCGCGGGATTTGACGCCGGGCGTCTTCAGCGATTTTGCCGCCTTCAGCTGCTCCAGCAGGGCGCTATCCTGGGATAGCGGCGAGGTCCTGAAATGGCGGGCAATTTTCTGCGGGACGTTGACTGCGGCAGCGGCGGCGGCGGAAGCGGGCGGCTTCAGGACCACGATCACTTCCGCAATGCCGGTGGACTTCAGACTGGATGCGATGCTCACGATTGCCTCCTGTTTTTATGCAGGCTTCGACGTTAGCATGGATGCCAAGGTGACAATCATTTTTGTCGAGAAAGTGGCAAAAACACAACCACACTTTCTCACGTGTCCGCGCGTTGGCGCGGACGATTTACCTGCCCAGCTCCTGCTGCGCTTTCAGCACCAGCGCATCCATCACCTGGAAGGCGGCCGCCTCGACCGACTGGCGCGGCAGGTTGGGATTGCTTTCGGCGACGATGGATGGCGAAGTCAGGTAGCGGCCATTGATGACCACGGTAGGCGTGCCTTCCACGCGGTAGCTGCCGACCAGCTTTTCCAGGTTGCGCAGGCGGGTCTGCACGCCGAAGGAGGTGTAGGCGGCGGTGAACTGGGCCTTGTCGAGGCCGTTCCTGACGGCCCATTCAAGGTTGTCCTCGTCCGACTTCAGGCGCTTGCGCTCGACGTGCCAGGTGTGGAGCACCTTGTCGTGCATGCTGTCGTCCAGTTTCATCGCCTCCAGCGTCAGGAACAGGTGCGCTTCCGGATCGGCGGCGCCGGTGTGCGGCACGTGGATGCGGCGGAACTGGATGGCGTCGCCCTGTTTCCTGACCCAAGCTGCCAGGCCGGGTTCCAGCATATTGCAGGCCGGGCAGTGGTACATGAAAAATTCGACCACTTCCACCTTCTTGCCTTGGGCCTGCGGCGCCACCGGCGAAGGCAGCGTGCGGTATTCGGCGCCGTCGCGCGGCACGGCGGGAGAAGCGGAGGCGGGCAGGACGGCAACGGCGGCCGCCAGGGCCAGGCTCAACGCCAGTACTGTACGTGTCAGCATCGTTATTCCAGGTCTATTTCAGGTTGGCCATGGTCTCGCCCAGGCGCACCGGACCGGCAGGCTGCCAGGCCTCGTTGAAGTGCAGCTTGTCCTTGGGGAACAGCATGACGACGGTGGAACCCAGCAGGAAGCGGCCCAGCTCGTCGCCTTTTTTCAGCACGATGTCCTGGTCGGCGTAAGTCCATTCCTGAACGCTGCTGTGGCGCGGCGGGTTGACCACGCCATGCCACACGGTGGCCATGCTGCCGACGATGGTGGCGCCCACTAAGGTCATGACGAAGGGGCCGCTGGCCGTGTCGAACACGCACACCACGCGCTCGTTGCGCGCGAACAGGCCGGGAATGCCGCGCGCGGTGGTCGGGTTGACCGAGAACAGCTCGCCCGGCACGTAGATCATGCGGGTCAGCTTGCCGTCGCAGGGCATGTGGATGCGGTGGTAGTCGCGCGGGCTCAGGTACAGGTTGGCGAAGCTGCCGTGCTGGAATTGCGCGGCCAGCTCGCGGTCGCCGCCGACCAGCGCGGTAGTGCTGAATTTGTGGCCCTTGGCCTGGAAGATCTGGTCGTCCTCGATGGCGCCGAACTGGCTGATGCGGCCGTCCACCGGGCAGATGAAGTCGGCGTCGGCCAGCGGACGCGCGCCCGGGCGCAGTGCGCGGGTGAAGAATTCGTTGAAGGAGGCGTAGCTGGCGATGTCCGGGTTGGCTGCCTCGGCCATGTTGACGTCGTAGCGGCCCACGAACCAGCGTATCAAACGGGTAGTCATGGCGCCGCCCTTCGCACCGGCCACGCGGCCTGCGAAATTGGTCAGCGCGCCCTTGGGCAGCAGGTATTGGGGCAGTACAGCAAGACGGTCGGACACAGTTATCACACCTATCAATATAGACGAATACGCATTATAACGGCGCGCGGGTCCCGGAGGACAATTTCTGGCTGTTGGTCCCAAGCCGCACACGATTGAAAGTATTTCCCAATAACAAGCACTTATGAGAAACTGTAGCCTTTTTTGCAAAGTTACCGCCCGCCATGCTTCGCTTTCAAACTGCAATGAATTTGTCTGTTGCCGCAGCAGCAGTGGCCTCCGCCGTGTCCGCCTGGGCCGCGCCGTTGGCAGGCGGCGGTGCGGACACGTCTATACAAACGGTGGAAGTGAAGGCCTCCGGCAGTGAGTACGACGCGCGGCGCGACGATACGGCCAGCCGGATTGTGGTGAACAGCGAGGAGATTTTGCGCTACGGCGACAGCAACGTCGCGGACGTGCTTAAACGCCTGCCCGGCATCACCGTTTCCGGCACGCGCGGCAGCACCGATGTCCGGCTGCGCGGCCTGGGCAACGGCTACACGCAGATCCTGCTGAACGGCGAGCGCGCGCCGGCCGGCTTCTCGGTCGACCAGCTGTCGCCGGACTCCATCGAACGGGTGGAGATCATGCGCGCGGCCAGCGCGGAGTTCAGCACGCAGGCCATCGCCGGCACCATCAACATCGTGCTGAAAAAGGCGGTCCGGACCGCGCAGCGCGAAGTGAAGCTGATGGCGGGGCGGGGCGAGGATTTTTCGCAGGGCAATCTGGTCTACAACCTGTCCGACCGCGACGGGAATTTCTCGTATTCGGTGGCGCTGACGGCCAACCGCCTGAATTTTCACTGGATTAAGTTTATCGACGACACCGGCACCGGCCCGCTGGGCCAGCCCGTCCTGCTGCGCCATTCGCTGTCCAACGAGGTGGGCCGCTCGGAGATGTCCAATGTGACGCCGCGCCTGAACTGGACGCTGGCCAATGGCGACACGCTGACCTGGCAGTCCTACCTGTCGCCCAACCGCTACCGCGTGGTGGCCACCATGGACATCGCCACCGACTTCGGCCCGCCGCAGGACTTCGACTACACGGCCAACGACATCCATATCGAAAACGATTTTTACCGTAGCGACCTGAACTGGGTGCACAAGCTGGACGGCGGCGGCAAGCTGGACACGAAGCTGGGCCTGAACTGGAACCGCAACAGCAACGCTACGCGCCAGATGGGCGACGCGCGCGGCGTGCCGGGCCTGGACCGCCAGGTGGACACGCTGTCGAAGGAACACGGGGCCACCTTTAGCGGTAAGTATTCCACGCCGCTGGTGCCGGGCCACGCGCTGTCCATGGGCTGGGACGGCGCCGCCAGCCGCCGCGACGACAGCCGCCTGCAGAGCGAAGTGCCGCTGCCGGGCGCGCGGGCCGCCAACAGGGAAGAGGATTTCAGCGCCGACGTGCGCCGCCTGGCGCTGTACGCGCAGGACGAGTGGGATTATTCGCCGCGCCTGTCCATCTACGCCGGCCTGCGCTGGGAGGGCCTGGAAACCGAGAGCCGCGGCTCCGGCTTCGATCCGGCCGGCAACCGCAGCAGCGTACTCAGCCCGGTGCTGCAGACCTTGTGGAAAATCCCGGACACCAAGGACCAGGTGCGCCTGGCGCTGACGCGCACCTACAAGGCGCCCGCCACGTCGCTGCTGATCCCGCGCCGCTACCTGGCCACCAACAACACCCAGACCACGCCCGATTTGCGCGGCAATCCCGAGCTCAAGCCGGAACTGGCCTTGGGACTGGACATGTCGTATGAACACCACTGGGGCGAATCGGCGCTGCTGAGCGCCAACGGCTATGTGCGCCGCATCAGCGATGTCACGCGCCAGGGCTTGTTGCTGGAAAGCGGCCGCTGGGTGCAGACCTCGGTCAACGACGGCCGCGCGGCGGCGCGCGGGCTGGAGATGGAAGCGAAGTTCCCGCTGAAAGCGGTGATGCAGACCGCGCAGGCGCTGGACCTGCGGGCCAGCGTGGCGCGCAATTGGTCGCGGGTGGACGCGGTGCCGGGGCCGTACAACCGCCTGAACCAGCAGCTGCCGCTGACCGCCACGCTGGGCCTGGACTACAAGTCGGCGGACGCCAAGGTGAGCGCCGGCGGCAGCTTCATTTTCAAGCGCGGCGGCGTCATGCGCATCAACACCCAGCAATCCAGTTTTGTCACCGCCAAGCGCGACCTGGATGTCTACCTGCTGTACAAGTTCACGCCCAGGCATGCGCTCAGGCTGTCCATTGTCAGCGCGCTGGCGGAAGACTGGCTCGATGATTACACCTACACCGACGCCGCCGGCAGCCTGCGCCGCAACTCGCTGGCGCCGGGGGCGGCGCAGTTCCGTGCGGCGCTGGAGTGGAAAATGTAAGGAGGCGGGTGGTATGATTGCTGCATGACAAACACCACCCACGCCGAGCCGGACGCCCTGCATCTGGCCCTGTCCGAAGTGCGCGACCTGCAGCGCACGGTCGTCGTGCTGCGCGCCGAACTGGAGCAGGCGCAGCACGACCGCCAGCGCCAGGTGCAGGACGCGCTGGCCGCCGCCCACAACGAAACGCAGCAGATCCGCGCCACCGTGATGTCGCTGCGCGACGCGCTGGAGCTGGCGCAGGGCGAGCGGGACGATGCCGTCAAGGCCGCGCTGGCCGGGTCCATCGCCGAGATCGCCCAGCTGCGCGAGACGGTGACGGTGCTGCGGGCCGAGCTGGAGCGCCTGCACGCGGAGCATGACAGCGCGCTGCAGCTGGCGGCCAGCGCGCAGCGCGCCGAGGTGCAGCAGCTGCACGACACCATACGCGCGCTGCGCAGCGCACTGGAAGGCGCGGCAGCATGAACGACCGCTTGAACGACAAGCTTGGCGACAAGCCAGGCGAGAAGCCAGGCAAGAACCCGGACCACAGGCTCGCCAGGCCCGGCGCCAGCCCCAAGGCCGGCGCCCAGTCCTCGCGCCTGCGCATGGCCGAGCTGCTGCTGGAAGTATCGCGCCGCATGGCCGCCTATGACACGCTGGACGAGATCCTGACCGCGCTGGTGGAAGTGACCACCGAGGAGCTGGATGCCGAGCGCGGCACGCTGTTCCTCAACGACCCCGAAACCAACGAGCTGTTCTCGCGCGTGGCGCAGGGCGAAACCCAGCGCGAAATCCGCTTCCTGAACACGTCCGGCATTGCCGGCCACGTGTTCACCACCGGCGAGCCGCTGATGATCGCGGATGCCTACGCCGACGAGCGCTTCAACCGCGCCATCGACGAGCAGACCGGTTTCGTCACCCGCAACATCCTGTGCGTGCCGATCCGCACCTTCAAGGGCGAGATCATCGGCGTGTCGCAGACGCTGAACCGCAAGCACGGCCAGTTCACCCGCAAGGACCTGGAACTGCTGGCCGCGCTCACCACGCAGGGCACGCTGGCGCTGCAAAGCGCGCGCTTCCTGGAGAGCATGAAAAAAGTGCGGCGCCAGGAGATGGAATTCATCGACGTGGTATCCGAGGTCACGGCCGACATCAAGCTCGGCTCGCTGCTGCAGCGCGTGATGGGCGAGGCCACGCGCCTGCTCAACGCGGAACGCTCCACCTTGTTCCTGAACGACGAGAAAACCGGCGAGCTGTGGTCGGAAGTGGGCCAGGGCCTGGAATCGATGCAGATCCGCCTGCCGAACACGGCCGGCATTGCCGGCGCCGTGTTCAGCTCCGGCAAGACCATCAACATCCCGTACGCCTACGCCGACCTGCGCTTCAACCCGGCCTTCGACAAGCGCACCGGCTTCTTCACGCGCTCCATCTTGTGCGTGCCCATCGTCAACAAGCACGGCAAGACCATAGGCGTGACGCAAGTGCTGAACAAGCGCGGCGGGCCGTTCAGCGCGGAGGACGAGTCGCGCCTGCGCGCCTTCACGGCGCAAATCTCGATTGCGCTGGAAAACGCCAAGCTGTTTGCCGACGTGCAGCAGATGAAGAACTACAACGAGGCCATGCTGGAATCGATGTCCAACGGCGTGATCACGCTGGACGGGCAGGAGAAAATCGTCACCTGCAACGCGGCCGGGCTGCGCATCCTGCGCGCCGACGCGGCGCAGCTGCTGGGCCGCCAGGCGGCCGACTTCTTCACCGGCCCCAATACCTGGGTGCTGGACAAGCTGCGCCTGGTGGAGGAAAACCATGTGGCCGAGCACTTCATGGACGCGCCGCTGATCGTTGGCGAGGACACGATTTCGGTCAATTTCAACGTGCAGCCGCTGCTGTCGGTGGAGAAGAAGGGCATAGGCTGGATGCTGATGCTGGAGGATATCTCCAGCGAAAAGCGGCTAAAAGCGACCATGTCGCGCTATATGGACCCGGCATCGCGGACCAGATGGTGGCCAACGGCGCCGAGATGTTGGGCGGGAAGAACGTCAACGCCACGGTGCTGTTCTCGGACGTGCGCAGTTTCACCACCATCACCGAGCAGCTCGGCGCGCAGGGCACGGTGGCGCTGCTGAACGAGTACTTCACGATGATGGTGGACTGCATCCAGCGCGAAGAAGGCATGCTGGACAAGTTTATCGGCGACGCCATCATGGCCGCCTTCGGCATTCCGGTGGCGCACGAGGACGATCCCGACCGCGCGGTGCGCACCGCCATCGCCATGATGGCCGAGCTGCGCGCCTGGAACGCCTTGCGCGTGCGGGACGGCAAGCTTGCGGTCGACATCGGCATCGGCCTGAACACGGACCAGGTGGTGTCGGGCAATATCGGCTCCAAGAAGCGCATGGACTACACCATTATCGGCGACGGCGTGAACCTGGCGGCGCGGCTGGAGTCGGCCTGCAAGCAGTATGGCGCACACATCCTGATCAGCGAGTTCACCTACCGCGCGCTGCGCGGCACCTACCGCACGCGCGAGGTGGACATCGTGGTGGTGCAGGGCAAGACCAAGCCGGTGGCGATCTACGAGGTGCTGGACTACCATACCGAGGACAGCTATCCCAACCTGATCGACGCCATGGGCCTGTTCCGCAACGGCCTGATCAATTACCGCCAGCGCAAATGGGAGGCGGCGCGCCAGCTGTTCGAGGAAGTGCTGGCGCTGAACGGCGGCGACAAGGCGGCCGCGATGTACGTCGAGCGCTGCCAGCGCCTGGCGGCCGAGCCGCCGCCGCCAGACTGGGACGGCACTTACGTCATGCAAAGCAAATAATGAAGATCCCACGGAGCACGCTGGAGCAGTGGCAGGTGCTGCAGGCCATCGTCGAATGCGGCGGCTATGCGCAGGCGGCGGAGGCGCTGCACCGCAGCCAGTCCTCGGTCAGCTATATGGTGGCCAAGCTGCAGGAGCAGCTGGGCATCGAGCTGCTGGAGATCGACGGCCGGCGCGCCAAGCTGACGCAGAACGGCGCCACCCTGCTGCGCAAGGCGCGCGAGCTGCTGGATGACGCTTTCCAGCTGGAGGAGCTGGCCGCCAGCCTGAACGAGGGCTGGGAATCCGAGCTGCGCTTCGCGGTGGACAGCCTGTTCCCCAGCGAGCTGCTGATCCAGATCCTGCAGGAGTTCGAGCCGCTGGCGCGGCACACGCGGGTAAACCTGGAAGAAACCATTCTGTCCGCATCGGACGACGTGCTGCGCGAAAAGCGCGCCGACGTGGTGATCGCCAACTACGTGCCCAGCGGTTTCCTGGGGGACGCGCTGCTGGACATTGAATTCCTCGCCGTGGCCCATCCCAGCCATCCGCTGCACGGCCTGAACCGCGACCTGAACGAGGACGACCTGGAGCGCCACCTGCATATCGTGGTGCGCGACGGCGGCGTCTCGGCCACGCGCGACTTCGGCTGGCTCAACACGGCCCAGCGCTGGACCGTCACCAGCCCGGCCACGCGCACCGAGATGGTGTGCGCCGGCCTGGGCTTCGCGTGGATGGCCACGCACAAGATCCAGGCCCAGCTCGCCGCAGGCACCCTCAAGCCGCTGCGGCTGCGGGTGGGGCAGAAGCGCAAGCTGTCGCTGTCGCTCATCATCGCCAACGCCGAGCGCCCCGGACCGGCGGCCTGCCAGCTGGTCAGCATCATCCGCTCCGTCATCGCCCGCCACTGCAAATACAAGGCCGGCGGCTGCCCGGCGATCTGAACCTCAGCTGGCTTGTTTAGGAAGGCTGGTGGTCCCGGACTCCTCCTGTTCGCCAAAGAAAATAGCGTCGGCTTCCTCGGCTAGCCTGTACTGTTCCCGCGTGTACTCGATAGCGCCTTTGACTGCGCCGACCAGCGGAGCGAAATACAACCGTGGTGTTTGTTTCGCAGAATGGCAGAAAATTTCCCAGAATGTTCGGCTCATTTGAATAGCTCCTTTAGCAGCCGCCATGTGTGGATACCCAGCATGCCCAAGTAGAGGAACGCGCCAGCGGCCAGCGTCGTGTAATCCAGTATAGTAAGCAGCCAGAGTGCAAACGGTGGAAGCCCGAGTGATTCCAGCTGCCGCAATAACAATCCCGTGCCGCTCGCTGTTGTGCCCAGCAGCAGCAAAATGGCGGTTGCGTTACCTATATGACTCGCAAACAATGCCATTGGTTCCCACCATGCCGTCCTTTTCTTCAAAGTCTCCTCCCGGACGCTGGCGCGCACGGCCAGTATCGGCGCAATTCGCGGTTGGCCGTGTGCGCTGCGTCAGCGTTGCGAGGGGAACTTTCCGTGCTCAGCGCATGGCTAGCGGGCTGTGGCGGCGGGGCAGGGGGTAGCCCTGGTCGAGCTCGGTGAGGTCTTCTTCGCTGAGGACGATCTCGGCAGCGGCGCGGTTCTGGCGGATGTGGTCGGGGTTGGCGGCCTTGGGGATGACGATCACGCCGTCCTGGCGCAGCAGCCAGGCCAGCGCGATCTGCGCCGGGGTGGCGCCGTGGCGGCGCGCCACCGTTTGCAGGCTGCGGTTGTCCAGCATGGCGCGCTGCTCCAGCGCGTTCGACTCCAGCGGCGAGTAGGCCATCACCGGCACCTGCTGCTGCTGCGACCACGGCAGCAAATCCCATTCGATGCCGCGCTTGGCCAGGTTGTACAGCACCTGGTTGACCGCGATGGCGCCGCCGCCGGGCAGGGCGCGCGCTTCGCGCATGTCGGCCAGGTCGAAATTGCTGACGCCGTAGGCGCCTATCTTGCCGGCCTTCTCCAGCGCCATGAAGCCTTCCAGCGTCTCTTGCAGCGGCACCGAGCCGCGCCAGTGCAGCAGGTAAAGGTCGATCTGCTCCACGTTCAGCCGCTTCAGGCTGCGCTCGCAGGCCGCCACCACGCCGCGCCGCGTGGCGTTGTGCGGGTACACTTTGCTGACCAGAAAGGCTTCGTCGCGCCGTCCGGCGATCGCTTCGCCCACCACGGCCTCGCTGCCGCCGTCGGCGTACATTTCGGCGGTGTCGATCAGCGTCATGCCCAGGTCCATGCCGAGTTGCAGCGCGGCCACTTCGTGCGCGCGGTAAGTCGGGTCCTCGCCCATATTCCAGGTGCCCTGGCCCAGCGCCGGCACCTGGCGGCCCGACAATAAAACCACATTCTTCATTTCCACCTCCGCTTCAGTCTTGTCCGATTATGGCATTTATCACAACCCCGCGACACCCGCCAGGATGCGGGCGGTGGCGGTAATTGAGAACTATTCTCATGAATGCTATGATGCGGCATTACCGAATCATCGAATAGAGAACATGTCCATCGCAGCCGTTGCCTTGCGCCGCCCTTCATTCCGTCCGGCCATGGTGTGGTTGCATCGCTGGGCCGGCCTCACGCTGGGCCTGTTATTTGTCCTGATGGGCTTGAGCGGCACCTTGCTGGTGTTCGAGCACGACATTGACGAAGCCCTTAATCCCCATTTATTCCATGCCGCATCGAGCTGCACCGTGCCGCTGTCGCCGGACGCCGCTGCCGGCGCAGTGCAGGCGCAATGGCCGAAAGCCAAGGTAAGCGGTGTGTTCCTGCCGCGCCATGAAGGCGGCAGCTTCCGCGTGACATTTAAAGCGCCCGGCATCGAAACCGGCGAAGCCTTGCTGGACCCGTGTACCGGCGCCTTGCTGGGCAGCCGCGACCGCGCCGCCGTGGGATTGGGCGCGCAATATCTGATGCCCATGCTGCAGACCTGGCATTTGAATATGTTCCAGGGTAAGTCCGGCCGCCTGGCGCAGGGTTATATCGGCGCCGCCATTGCCGTGCTGCTGTCGGTGGGGCTTTATCTGGCATGGCCCGCCAAACGCCAATGGCTGCGCGCCTTGCGCATTAAATTGAATCAAAGTACCTACCGCAGCCATTATGACTTGCACCGTTCCATCGGCTTGCTGGCCTTGCCGCCTTTGCTTTTGCTGGCGCTGACAGGCTTTTACAACGGACTGCCCGAAGTAGTGAGTTCCATGGTGGGCAGCGTAGCCGAAGTGGGTGCGGAACGCCGCGCCATCGCCAGGCCCGCGCTGCAAAAAGGCGAAACCGCTATTAGCTGGGGCGATGTGCAGGCGATTTCCGCGCCGTATTTGACCGGCGGTACGACCATGGCCGGTATTTCCCGCCAGCCCGAAAAAGGTATATACATTGCGCGCCTGCACCGCGCCGACGACTGGCAGCGCACCGGCACGCTGCGTATTTACATCGACATGCGCAGCGGTAAAGTACTGGAAGCGATCAATCCTTTATCCGGCAAACCCGGCGACCGTTTTCTGGCCGCCTTGTTCCCCCTGCATTCCGGCCAGCTGGGCGGCGCCACGGTCAAATGGCTGGTGGCGCTGGCGGGTTTGCTGCCGGCACTGTTCTTTATAACTGGAATTACTACCTGGCTGCTGCGGCGAAAAAAGAAATAGTAAAGAAGCCGGCCCCCGTGCCCGTTCCTCGCCGGCGTGGAAAATATGCCTCGTGTTTCATATTTAGCTAGAATGCCCGCGTAATCTTGTGGTAAATTGCGGTCTTGAATTCTCACAGATTGTCACTAATCGTTTTTGTGGGAGTCGCTTATCAACCAAAGAGGAAGAGTTGAGTCATGACCACTTATCAGGAATACCAGGCAAAAATCGCTGAACTGCAAAATCTGGCGGAAACGGCCCGCCGCGACGAGCTGAATTCGGCCAAAGAAAAAATCGCCGCCATCATGCGCGAACACGGTCTGACCCTGGCTGATCTGGCTGGCACGGCCAAACCTGCCAAAGTAAGCAAGCCACGCGCACCGGTGCCGATGAAATACCGCGACACCGCAACCGGCCAAAGCTGGACCGGCCGCGGCCGCGCTCCAAAATGGCTGGAAGGTAAAAACAAGGAAGACTTCCTGATTAAATAAATCAGCAGGCTCTTGTAAAAAATATCCGGCATGTTCTTATAGGCATGCCGGATATTTTCATTTTATGCATCACCGTGTGGCCCGCGCCACAAAGCCTCCGCATTCCGCCCCCGGCGGCGGGGATTTGCTCGGCGGCATGACCTTATTCGTGCGATCATGGCAGGATGCCATCGATACCCTTATTTCCGCTTAATACAGTACTGTTTCCTGACGGACACCTTCCGCTGCAGGTATTCGAAGTCCGTTATCTCGACCTGATCAAAAAGTGCATCGCCCGCTCCGAGGAGTTCGGCGTGGTGGCGCTGGCCTCGGGCAGCGAAGTGCAGCGCCCGGAACAGCACGAGGAACTGACCGATGTCGGCACCATGGCGCGCATCGTGGACTGGACCTCGCCGCTGTCCGGCCTGCTGCAACTGACTTGCGTGGGCACGCAGCGCTTCCGCATCAATTCGGCCTCCCAGCTCAAGCACGGCTTGTGGATGGGCGAAGTGGAGATGCTGGAGCCGGACATGGCTATCCCGGTGCCCAGCGAACAGAAGGACGTGGCCGATGCACTGGGGGCGGTGATCCGTTCGCTGCAAAAGCGCCAGCTGCCGACCACCCAGATGCCGCTGCTGCCGCCCTACAGGCTGGACGACTCCGGCTGGGTGGCCAACCGCTGGTGCGAGCTGCTGCGCCTGCCGCCCAGCCGCAAGCAGCTGCTGATGGCCGAGTCCAACCCCGTGCTGCGCCTGGAACTGGTGCAGGACGTGCTGTGCGAAAGCGGCCTGCTGGACTAGCTGGCTCCAGATTTCGCCGCCGCCGTGGCTCTGGCCGCGCGCCGCCCGCTTCGCTACACTGGGGCCATCGACATTGTGGAGCCCCTATGTACAGCCCCGCCGCCTTTGTGGAAGAACGACCCGAGCTGCTGCACGGCCTGATACGCGATTACCCGCTGGGTATGCTGATCGCCGGCGCCGGCGGCGCCGTGAGCGCCGACCTGATCCCTTTTATCCTGTATCCCGGCGAGGGCGGGGCCGAGGGCGAGCACGGCGTGCTGCGCGCCCACGTGGCGCGCGCCAATCCGCTGCACGAAGCCTTGCTGGCCAGCGGCGAATGCCTGGTGGTATTCCAGGGCGCGCAAGCGTATGTCAGCCCAAGCTGGTACGCCGGCAAGGCCGAGCACCACAAGGTGGTGCCGACCTGGAACTATGCCATGGTGCAGGCGCGCGGCACGGCGCGCGTGGTGGACGACGGCGCCTGGCTGTGGCGCTTGCTCAACGACCTGACCGCCATGCAGGAGGCGGCGTTGCCGCAGCCGTGGCAGCCGTCGGACGCGCCGCGCGACTTCATCGAGGCCACCATGAAGGCCATCGTCGGCATCGAGATTCCGCTCGCTTCGCTGTCCGGCAAGTGGAAAGTGAGCCAGAACCGCAACGCGGCCGACCGCGCGGGCGTGGTGCAGGGCTTGCGCAGCCAGCCCGGCGGGCAGGCGGTGGCGGCGCTGGTGGCCGCCACGCTGAAATAAAGACTTACGGCGAAGGCTTACGGCGGCGGGACGTCTTCCTCCATGGCGTGCACGCGCACCGACCACATCACGCCGGCCGCCAGCAGCACGATGGCGGCCAGTTCCAGCGGGCGCGGCCATTCCTGCTTGTAGATGAAGCCGTACAGCAGCGCGAACAGCGTTTCAAACAGGATCAGCTGGCCCGACAAGGTGACCGGCACGCGCCGGCTGGCGATATTCCACAGGTGGTTGCCGATCACCGAGGCGCCCAGTGCCAGCAGCGCATTGGTGATCCAGAACATGGTCCAGTCGCGTCCGCTGGCCTTGCCGGCCGCGCCCAGCACCTCGCCGTGCCAGATGGCCAGCGCCGCTGCGCCGATCAGCAGCGCGATCAGCCCGCTCGACAGGCCGTACAGCGCCGACCATTCGGCGCTGCTGAAATGCGGATTGCGTTTCAGGTAGCGCGCGTTGTCCAGCGTGTACCAGCTCCAGCACAGCAGCGCGCCGGTGGCGCACAGCACGCCCAGCAGGGTTTGCGCGGGCGTGCTGCCGGACGAGCCCGCGTGCATGAACACGTCCACATTGATGCAGGCGATGCCGGCCGCCGCCACCAGCAGCGGCAGCGCCAGCTGGCGCAGCGGCAGGGCGCCGTGGTCCTTGCGCCCCATCAGCGTGACCGAAATCGGCAGCACGCCGATGATGAGCGAGGTGGGCGCCACGCCGGCCAGCTTCACGCCCAGCGCCAGCAGCATGTAATAGACGATGTTGCCCGACAGCGCGTGGCGCACCAGCGCCGCGTAGTCGCTGCGCTCCAGCCGCGCGTACAGCTTGCCCAGGCGCGGCAGCATCAGGCCGAACGCGATGGCGCCGTAGGCGATATAGCGGCCCACCGCCATTTCCACCGGCGAGAACGCCGACAGCAGTTCCGGCACGATGAACACCATGCCCCACATGGCCCCGGCCAGCAGGCCGCACAGCACTCCATTCCACATCGTCACGCTTTCCAGTTCACAAGGGCGACAGTGTCGCACAGCAAGCCCCGGCGCGGGAAGGGCCGTGCGGAGGGCGCGCCGCCGCGTGCGGTGTGGCGCGCCGCGCCGGATGGGGCTAGCATATCGCTAGGAGGCCCTATGACTGCATCTGCCACCGCCCTGGCGCTGCGCGCGGAATTGCGCCCGTTGGCGGACGACCCGCATTTCGACCGCCTGCTCGACGAGATCGGCGCATCGACCATCGTGCTGCTGGGCGAGTCCACGCACGGCACCGGCGAGTTTTACCGCTTGCGCACGGAGATCACCAAGCGCCTGGTGGTCGAGCGCGGCTTCGACGCCATCGCCGTCGAGTGCGACTGGCCGGACGCGCTGCGCGTGAGCCGCTATGTGCAGCACTCGGACGGCGATACCTCGGCGCCCGGCGCGCTGGCCGGCTTCCAGCGCTTTCCGCAATGGATGTGGCGCAATACCGAAGTGGTGGCGCTGGTGGAATGGCTGCGCGCGCACAATGCGCAGGCCGGCGACCCGGCGCGGCGCGTGGGCTTCTACGGGCTGGACCTGTACAGCCTGCGCAAATCCATGCACGCGGTAATTGCCTACCTGGACAAGGAAGACCCGGCCGCCGCGCGCCGCGCCCGCGAGCGCTACGCCTGCATCGACCACATGGCCGATTATCCGCAGCGCTACGGCTACGCGGCCACCTTCGGCATGACGCGCGACTGCGAGGACGAGCTGGTGGGCCAGCTGCGCGAGCTGAGCCTGCAGGCGGCGCGCCACATGGCCCGGCCCGGCGCCCCGGTGCCGGACCAGCTGTTCTACGCGCAGCAGAACGCGCGCGTGGCGCGCAACGCGGAAACCTATTACCGCGCCATGTTCCAGCCGGGCGACTCGGCCTGGAACGTGCGCGACACCCACATGGCCGACACCTTGCTGGCGCTGCGCCAGCACCTGGGCGCGCGCAAGGGGCGGGGCGCGGCGAAAATCGTGGTGTGGGCGCACAATTCCCACATCGGCGACGCGCGCGCCACCGAGATGGGCGAGGGCGGCCAGCTCAACCTGGGCCAGCTGGTGCGCGAAAACTATCCGGCTGGCGAATCCTTCCTGCTCGGCTTCACCACCCACGCCGGCAGCGTGACGGCCGCCAGCGAATGGGACGGTCCGGCCGAGCTGAAGGCGGTGCAGCCGTCGCTGCCGCACAGCCTGGAGCGGCTGCTGCACGCCAGCGGCGCGGCGCTGGGCGGCAATGCCTTCGTGCTGCCGCTGCGCGGGCGCGACAGCGCGCTGTCGCACCTGCCCGAGCCGCTGATCGAGCGCGCCATCGGCGTGGTGTACCGGCCCGACACGGAGCGCCGCAGCCATTACTTCCGGGCCGATCCGGCGCGCCAGTTCGATGCGCTGATCCATGTTGACCGCAGCACGGCGGTGCAGCCGCTGGAGCGTTCGGCTTCGTGGGTGGCGGACGAGGCGCCGGAAACCTATCCGTCCGGGCTATGACGCCGGCGACCGGCAAATTGATCGTGATCGGCACGTCGGCCGGCGGGCTGGACGCCTTGAAGCGTGTGCTGGGCGCGCTGCCGGCCGATTTTCCCGCGCCCGTGCTGGTGGTGATGCACATCGGCGCGCGCGAGAGCATCCTGCCCGCGCTGCTGCGCAAGGTGTGCGCGCTGCAGGTGCGCCACGCGCGCAACGGTGAACACCTGGCGCAGCCGACGATACTGGTGGCGCCGCCGGACCGCCACCTGACGGTGGTGCGCGACGGCCCGCTGGCTTGCGTGCGCCTGGCCAACGGGCCGATGGAAAACTACACGCGGCCCGCCATCGATCCGCTGTTCCGTTCGGCCGCCGCCGCGTACGGCGCCGGCGCGACCGGCGTGGTGCTGACCGGCTATCTGGACGACGGCTCTGCCGGCCTGCGGGCCATCAAGGCCTGCGGCGGCACGGCCGTGGTGCAGGACCCGCAGGACGCCTTCGCCCCCGACATGCCGGCCAGCGCGCTGGAGCAGGTGGCGGTGGACTATGTGTTGAAGCTCGACGATATCGGCGACATGCTGCTGCACCTGGCTGCCGCGCCGCTTCGGCCGGCTAGCGAGGAAGCTGCCATGAAACGCAAGCCTGCCGATGTGCCTGAATGGATACGGGTGGAAAACAGCTATGCCAACGGAGGCGGCAACCTGCGCGAACTGCAGCGCATTGCCCGGCCGTCGACATTCTCCTGTCCCGAGTGCGGCGGTGCGCTGTGGGAACTGAACGGTGCGGCGGGCGGGCAGGCGGGCGCGGAGGCGTCCGCCGAGCGGCAGTCTGTGCAGCAGCCCGCCCCGCGCACGCGCTACCGATGCCACACGGGCCACGGCTTCACCGCGCTGGCGCTGGAGCAGACCCAGGACCGGGTGGTGGAGGAAGCCGTGTGGGCGGCCATCCGCGCGCTCAACGAGAAGGAAGAGCTGGCGCGCCGCCTGGCGGCCGAGTCCGGTGCGCGCGGCCTGGCCAGGGCGGCAGCCGACTATGAAGCGCGCGCCGCGTCCGCCCAGCGCGCCGCCACCGTGCTGCGCGAGGCGCTGGTGCGCGATCCGCCATAAGCAAGCCGGTCTGCTATCATTGCCGTTTTGATATCGAGGCGGTGACATGCCTATACGGGCGAAGCTGTATCTGCTGCTGGGCGCCGGCGCTGCGGGCCTGTTGCTGCTGGCCGGCGCGGGCGAGGCGCTGAGCCGGCCCGCCACGCACGCGATCGGCCCCGCGCCGGCCGAGCTGCACGCGCGGGACGTCGTGCTGCCGCTGGCGGCGCCGGGCTCGGGCGAGGGGGCGGGCGGCGCGGGCGTCCAGCACGTGGCTGGCTGGTTCATTGCCGGCGCCCCCGGGGCGGGCGCGGTCCTGCTGCTGCACGGTGTGCGGGGCGACCGCAGCGCCATGCTGGCGCGGGCGCGCTTCCTGCGGCGGGCCGGCTACGCCGTGCTGCTGCTGGATTTGCCATCGCACGGCGCCAGCAGCGGCGAGCGCATCACGTTCGGCTGGCGCGAGGCTGCCGGCGTGGCGGCCGCCATGGCCTTTCTGCGGCGCGAGCTGCCGGGCGAGAAAATCGGCGTCATCGGCGTGTCGCTGGGTGCGGCCGCGCTTATGTTTTCAGGCGAGCGGCCGGACGCCGCCGTGCTGGAGTCGATGTATCCCACCATCACGGAAGCCGTATCCGACCGCTTGCGCGCGCGCCTGGGACCCTTGGGTGGCGCGGCGGCGCCTCTGCTGCTGTGGCAGCTGCCGATACGGCTGGGCCTCAGTCCCGCCCAGCTGGCGCCCATCGACCGCATCGCCGCGTTCAAGGCGCCGCTGCTGATCGCCTCCGGCAGCGAGGACCTCCACACCACGGCGGCTGAAACGCGCCGCATTTACGCGGCCGCGCCGGAACCGAAGCAGTTATGGATGGTGCCGGGCGCCGCGCACGTGGACCTGCACGGCTATGGCACGGCCGAGTATGAGCGGATTGTGCTGGCCATCCTGGCGAGGCATTTGCGCGGCGCCTCGCCTGCGCCGGCTGGCGCTGCGGGCACCTAGGCGCGCTGCGCCAGCCAGCCGAACGCTGCCATGTTGACGGCGACGGTGGCCCAGAAGGCGAGCTGGAACGACGTCTTGCTGGATTTGTGGCGCAGCCATTGCTGGGCCAGGATGGCGCCGGGCCAGCCGCAGCACAGGCCGAGCAGCAGCAGGGTGCTTTCCGGCGTGCGCCAGCGGCCCGCGCGGGCGGCGGCCTTGTCGATGGCGTAGAAGATGAAACAGACCACGCTGGCGCCCGCGTACAGCAGCGCGGGCCAGGCCGGCGCGCGCCACAGCAGGATGGCGGCCAGATAGAGCAGCGCGAACGCGCCGATGGCGAGACAGGACGCGGCGCCCGCTGCGCTGCCGCTCGCCGCGCCGGGACCGGTGCGCTTGTCCGGGGGGCCAGCCCGGGCGGGCTTGGCCGTGTCGCGCCGGGCGCCTGGCACGGTGGCCTAGAAGTAGCTC
Source organism: Pseudoduganella sp. UC29_71 (assembly GCF_042693265.1). Taxonomy (NCBI): domain Bacteria; kingdom Pseudomonadati; phylum Pseudomonadota; class Betaproteobacteria; order Burkholderiales; family Oxalobacteraceae; genus Pseudoduganella; species Pseudoduganella sp. UC29_71. Next base: position 1,933,109 of record NZ_CP170549.1, read on the forward strand.
AGGCCCAGTGCGGCCTTGACTTCGTCGGCGGTCCTGGCGGCCACTTCGCGTGCCTTGGCCGTGCCTTCCTTCAGGATCTGCATGACCTGGCCCTTGTCCTTGGCGAACTCCTCGCGGCGGGCGCGGATCGGCGCCAGCATCTCCTGCAGCACCACTTCCAGGCGCTTCTTGACGATGCTGTCGCCCAGGCCGCCGCGCACATAGTGCGCCTTCATCTCTTCCAGCGCCGCTTTCTCGGTGTCGAACGCGTCCAGGTAGATGAAGGCCACGTTGCCTTCCAGGTGGCCGGGGTCCTGCACGCGCAGGTGCAGCGGGTCAGTGTAGACCTTCTTCACGGCGGCGGTGATCTCGTCGGCGCTGGCGCCCAGGTTGATGGTGTTGCCCAGCGATTTGCTCATCTTGGCCTTGCCGTCGATGCCAGGCAGGCGGCCGATTTCCGGCACCAGCGCCTTGCACTCGACCAGGATGTCGCGGTTGGCCAGGCGGTTGAACTTGCGCACGATCTCGTTGGTCTGTTCGATCATCGGGATCTGGTCCTCGCCCACCGGCACCAGCGATGCCTTGAAGGCCGAAATATCGGCCGCCTGGCTGGCGGGGTAGGTGAGGAAGCCGGCCGGGATGTCGCGCTCGAAGCCGCGCAGGATGATTTCCTGCTTCACGGTCGGATTGCGCTCCAGGCGCGCCACGGTCACCATGTTCAGGTAGTAGAAGGTCAGCTCGGCCAGCTCGGGGATCTGCGACTGGATCAGGATGGTGGACTTGGCCGGGTCGATGCCCACGGCCAGGTAGTCCAGCGCCACTTCCACCACATTGCGGTGCACCTTGTCGGTGTCTTCCATATTGTCGGTCAGCGCCTGGGAGTCGGCCAGCATGATGAACTGCTGGTAGTCGTGCTGGTAAGCCACGCGGTTGCGCAGGCTGCCGACGTAATGGCCCAGGTGCAGCGGACCGGTGGGACGGTCGCCGGTCAGGATCACGGACGGGGTGGTGGGCGTTGCTGGCTGGCTCATACGGGTTCCTTGGGGTTACTAAGTTCGCCCCGCACGATGCGCCAAGAAAACGCCACCCTGCGAAGGCGGCGTTGACTAAATACTCACATCACTGTGCAGTGGCCGCGCTATGTCAGCGGGGCCACCAATTCAGGCAGGTGCGATGTGGTTGGAAATATTTCATCCCCGTATGGTTGCAGTTTGCCGCCGCCGTGTCAAGGCTGGCCGCCTGGGCCTGCGCGTCCCTGCACAAGTTTGCGGCGCATCAGGCCGGTCTTTTGTTGATCGCGGTAAATTGTCAAGATTGCAGCCCATGCCGAGAGGAACGATGAATCAGCCTACTTTGAAGGACACGCCGGTGCCGGCGCAGGCCGCCGGCGGCAGGGAAGCCCTGGTCAAGCAACTGCTGTTGGCGGCCGCGCGCGGCATCGGCGCCGGCGCGCTGCGCGTGGCGCTGGCGCTGGTGGCGGCGGTGCTGGCCAATGCGGCGGGCGCCGCGATTGCGGTGGCCGCCAGCGACGAACTGAGCGACGGTAGCCGGGGCGCAGGCATCCTGATTTCGGTCTTCATCCTGCTGCCCTTCATGCTGGCAGTGGGGTTTATCGGTACGATGGCGTACCGGCAGGCATTGATGGGCATCCTGGCCCGGCTGCTGGATACGCAGGCGCCGGCGCTGGCCGCGCTGGCGGCGACGCTTCTGGAAAAATTTCTGCGCAAGGTGAATTACCAGCCGGGCGGGCCCGTCGCGCAGGCCTTGCTGGGCCAGTGGCGCCGTTTCCTGCAGCTGCAGCAGGACTTGCCCCGCCCCATGCCGATGGTGCTGGGCAGCCTGGCGGGCAAGGTGCCGTTTTCGGACAGCATTACGGCCGTGGCAACCACGGGCATGAGCGTGCAGGCCGTGGCGTGCGCGGCCATGGACCGGATGGTGGAGCGCGCCCTCGCCGCCGGCTTGCGGCCGGAGACCGGGCCGTTGCTGGGCGCGCTGGCGCTGCAGTTCGGGCTGTGGGTGGTACTGGCGGCCGTGCTGCACTACCTGTAGCACCCCTAACCAGCTGCGCACCGGCTCTGGCGGAGCCGGCTAGCGCTTAGTGGCGGTTCGGATTGTTGGGACGGTCGTCCATGCGGTTCGGCACGCCGTCGCCGTCGCGGTCGCGGTCTACGCGGTTCGGCACGCCGTCATGGTCGCGGTCGCCACGCTGCCAGCCGCCGCGTTCCATCACCCAGCGCCCGTCGCGCTGCTCCCACACCGTGGGGTGGTACACATAGCCGTTGCGGTTGCGTTCCCATTTGCCGCGCACCCACACATTGCGGCGGCCGTTCCAGTCCCAGTGCCCTGCGACCCAGGTGTAGCCGGGGCGGGCGTGCGGAACCACTTCATGGCGAGGCGGCGGCGGCGCGGTGCGCACCACCACGACCTCGGCGTACGATGGCACGGCAACACCGGCGCCCAGCGTGGCCGCCATGGCGGCGGCAATCAGCAGTTTTTTCATGATGACACTCCTCGTTGTATGTGTGCCGCCACTTTAAGCTGGCTCAGCCTTAGTATCTGTGCGTAGACGCGCATAGCCGCAGGCAAATTGCAAGCAGATGCAACAGCGGCCCGGCAAAATTGAAAAAGTGCGTTACAAAAGTTGCGTTGCGCTATGAATGGCAACTGTCTACCATGGCCCGCAGCACAAAAACGGAGACCCCCATGCGCAACAAGCGTACCCGCACCACCATCGAGCTGCCGGCCTTGGCAGCGCTGACCCTGTTCATCTCGTCCGCGCTGGCGCAGACGCCGCCGATGGCGGTGGACATTCCCGCCAGCTTCACCGCCCCGGCGGAGAACGCGGACTACGTGAAAAAAGTGGTGATGGTGCCGATGCGCGACGGCGTGAAGCTGTATACGGTGATCGTGATGCCCAAGGGCGCCAGGAACGCGCCCATCATGCTGACCCGCACGCCATACAATGCGGCGCGCCGCGCCCAGCGCAGCGTGAGCCCCAGCATCCGCGCCACCCTGCCGCAGGGCGACGAAACCTTTATCGACGAGGGCTACATCCGCGTGTTCCAGGACGTGCGCGGCAAATACGGCTCGGAGGGCGAGTACGTGATGACGCGCCCGCTGAGCGGCCCGCTCAACAGCAGCAAGATCGACCACGCCACCGACGCCTGGGACACCATCGAATGGCTGACCAAGAACGTGCCTGAATCGAACGGCAAGGTCGGCATGGTGGGCTCGTCCTACGAGGGCTTCACGGTGATGATGGCGCTGATGAACCCGCACCCGGCGCTGAAGGCGGCCGTGCCGATGAGCGCCATGGTGGACGGCTGGCGCGGCGACGACTGGTTCCACAACGGCGCCTTCCGCATGCCCAGCCTGCCATACATCGGCGGCCAGACTTCGGTGAAAGGCCGCGGCGAGGCGCTGGCCAGCGGCTATTACGATGATTACGAAGGCGTGCTGCGGGCCGGCTCGGCGGGCGACTACGCCAAAAAATTCGGGCTGGACGTGCTGCCGTACACGAAGAAGGTGTTCGAGCATCCGGCCTACGACAGCTACTGGCAGAACCAGGCCATCGACAAGCTGGTGGGGGCGCGCAAGCTGAGCGTGCCCACCATGCACGTGGTGGGGCAGTGGGACCAGGAGGACATCTACGGCCCCTATGCGGCCTACGCGGCCATGGAGCCGCAGGACACGGCCAACAAGCTCAATTTCCTGGTCATCGGCCCATGGCGGCACAGCGGCGTGAACTACGACGGCTCCAGCCTGGGCGCCATCAAGTTCACCGGCGACACCGCGCTGGAATTCCGCCGCAACGTGATGCAGCCCTTCTTCAACCAGTACCTGAAGGACGGCGCGCCGGTGGCCGACACGCCGCCGGTGCTGAGCTACCAGACCGGCACCAACCGCTGGCAGCGCCTGGAGCGCTGGCCGCAGTCGTGCGCCAGCGGCTGCCCGGCCGCGTCGCGCGCCATCTACCTGCAGGACGGCTTCAAGCTCGGCTTCGAGGCGCCCAAGGCCGGCGCGGCGTACGACGAATACGTGTCCGACCCCGCCAAGCCGGTGCCCTTCGTGCCGCGCCCGGTGCGCATGCATGACGAGAACGTGTGGAAACCCTGGCTGGTGAGCGACCAGCGTTTCGTGTCCGACCGTCCGGACGTGCTGACCTATGTGACCGAGCCGCTGCAGGCGCCGCTGCAGCTGTCCGGCCAGCCGATGGTGAACCTGTACGCGGCCACCAGCGGCACCGACGCCGACTGGGTCGTCAAGCTGATCGACGTGTACCCGGACGAAATGCCGTCGCAGCCGGAACTGGGCGGCTACCAGCAGGGCATCGCGATGGACATCTTCCGCGGCCGCTACCGCAACAGCCTGGAGCGCGCCGAAGCCATCCCGGCCAACAAGGTCGAGCGCTACCGCTATGCGCTGCCGAATGTGAATCACGTGTTCCTGAAAGGGCACCGCGTGATGGTGCAGATCCAGTCCAGCTGGTTCCCGCTGTACGACCGCAACCCGCAGCGCTTTGTGCCCAACATCTTCCACGCGCAGCCATCGGACTACATCAAGGCCACGCAGCGCATCTACCATGCGCCGGGTTCGGCCAGCGCGATTGAATTGCCGGTGGTTGAATTACGCTGATCCCGCGCCGTTCCGCGCGCACAGCCCGCCATGTTGACCTGTGTGCAGAATTGCCCTACTGTGTGGGCGGGGCGGTATCCATCAAGCCGGCCTGTCTTTGCCTGGTGCAGGGACAGCCTCTACGGGGCTACCCCGTGGTAAATTGATTGTTCAGTATTTCGCCGCATGAGCCCGGTTGCGCATCCACGCAAGGCGGCTCACGCATCACGAGACTCGTTGACGGATCACCGCCCCATTCGCTGCGCATGAATATCAAGAAACTTACCGCGCTGGCGCTGGCCGATATGGCGCTGGCCACGGACGCCAGCCTGCAAAGCCTGATCGCAGCCTGTAAGCGTGTATTCGATGCGGAGCCGGCGTGGGTGCCTGCCGTTTGCGCGGCGCTCATCGAACGGACCGGTGAAGACTTCCATTACTACAGCCGGCAGGAGCTGGCCGGCTTGCTGCTCGAGTGCTTGGGCCATGTGGGCGGCGGCGCGGGCGCGGGGGATGTCAATGCCCATGCCGATGCCGAAGATTTTGCGTTGCCGGAGCCGATAGCGCTGCCCGAAGTGCGGCGCTGGTGCATCGCGCCACCGGTGCGGCCGCCCAAGCCCGCGTGGCTGGCCGCGCTGGCGCTGCCCGAGTTGTCCTCCGCTGCCGCGCTGGCCGGCTGGCTGAATGAACCGGTGGGCGCGCTGGACTGGTTTGCCGATCAATGGCGGCTTGCGCGCGACGAGCTATCGCCGCTGCAGCACTACCATTATCGCTGGGTGCCCAAGCGCAGCGGCGGCCTGCGGCTGATAGAGATACCGAAGGCGCGGCTGCGGCGCATCCAGCAGAAAATCCTGCGCGAGATACTGGACCTGGTGCCGCCGCACCCGGCCGCCCATGGTTTCCGGCGCGGCCACTCGTGCGTGACGCACGCTGCGCTGCACGCGGGGCAGCATGCCGTCATCCGCATGGACCTGAAGGATTTTTTCCCTGGCATTCAGCTCTCGCGCATCCAGGCGCTGTTTGAAAAGCTGGGCTACCCGCCCCGGACCGCCGGCACGCTGGCGCGCATCTGCGTCAACCGCACGCCGCAGGGGGCTTTCCGCGACAAGCAGGCTGGCGCTTCGCTGCCCTGGATCGAGCGCCAGGCCCTGAAGTCTCCTCACTTGCCGCAAGGCTCGCCGTGCTCGCCCGCGCTGGCCAATCTGTGCGCCTACCGTCTCGACATCCGCCTGTCGGCGCTGGCGCAGTCGCTGGGCGGGACATATAGCCGCTACGCCGACGACCTGGCGTTCTCCGGCGGCCGCGCCTTTGCGCGCGCTGCGGACCGCTTTCACGTCCGGGTCGCCGCGATCGCGCTGGAGGAAGGCTTCCGCGTGAATACGCGCAAGACCCGCCTGATGCGGGCCGGGATGCGTCAGCAAGTGACGGGCGTCGTCGTCAACAGCCACCCCAACCTCGCGCGGGACGAATACGACAGGCTTAAGGCCACGCTGACCAACTGCGTGCGCCACGGCGCCGCGTCGCAAAACCGCGACGGCCATCCGGACTTCCATGCCCATCTTGCCGGCAGAATCTCGTATGTGAAGATGGTGAATGCGAAGCGGGCCGACAAGTTGCAAGGACTGCTGCAGGCAATCGCCTGGACCGCTTGAACATTTGGCCCGGTGTGAGAATGCGCGCATTTTCGATGCAAGCAAGCTGCTATCCTGTCAAGACTGTTTAGACTTTGGAACAACATGCAGCTTGCGACGCGACTGGCCCAGCCCGAAGACCGGGACGCCATCTGGGCCTTGTATCAAACGGCGATGCGGCCGCACATCGAGGCCATCTGGGGCTGGGACGAGCAGTGGCAGATCGCCGATTTTGACCAGGCGTTTTCGGCGGCCGCCAGCTACGTGGTGGAAGTGGGTGGCGAGTTCGCCGGCTACTTCCAGCTTGACCTGAGCGCCGAACTCATTTACCTGCGCATGCTGGTGCTGCAACCCGGTTTTCAATCGCAGGGCATAGGCGCGCGCCTGCTGGCGGACGTTGTCCACATGAGCCAGCAATCGCGCCGCCGCCTCAGTCTGCGTGTGTTCCGGGTGAATGGCGCGGCCCGGCGCTTCTACGAGCGCGAAGGCTGGACCGTCGAATCAGAAGACGACGCGTTCTTCGTGATGGCGCACGCGTCCTGCAAGCCAGGAACGCTTGCGTTGACCTTCAGGCAGGCAACGGAGAGCGATATTCCCGCCATGTCGGCGATCCGCCTGGCGGTTACCGAAAACGTGCTGTCCGATCCTTCCCGCGTGACGGAGCAGATGTACCGGGATTACCTGGCGTTGCTGGGCCGCGGCTGGGTGGCGGAGAGCGGTGGCGTCATCGCCGGCTTCTGCTACGCGGACAAGGAGCACGCTTCGATCTGGGCGCTGTTCATGGCGCGGCAGTACGAAGGCCAGGGCATCGCCAAGCGCCTGCTGCGGCTGGCTGTGGACTGGCTGTTCGAGCAGGGCAGCGACAGCGTCCAGCTCACCACCACGGCCGGCACCCGCGCCGACGTGTTTTATGCCCGCCAGGGCTGGACGCGGCAAGCGCTCAACGAGCGCGAGGCGCGCTTCACGCTGCTGCGCGGCCGGTGATAGGGCCAACTGACACATCATTCACCTTATTGGAGCCACGAGATCATGCTGAAACACTTCGCGCAGTACGCCAAGCCACGCCGCCTCTTGCCAGGCATCGTATTTTCTTTAGTGTGCGTGCTGAATGCCAGCGCGGCCGACAATGGCAGCCCGGCGCTGGTGGAGCTGGTGCAGCGCCACGCGGAAGCGCAGCGCGACTTCGACCAAGCCACGCTGCAGGCCGTCACTGCCGACAACTACGTCGAAGTGTCGCCGGCCGGCGAGGTGGACAGCCGCGAGAAGATGCTGTCCTTTTACGCCCCGGACCAAAAGCGCGCTGCGCCGCAGCTGACGGTCACGGAGCCGCTGGTGCGCGTGCTGGGCGACACGGCCGTGGTGCTGGCAAGGCTCAACTACACCATGGGCGCCGACGCGCAGGCCCGCACCTTCGCCATGCGCGCCAGCTACGTCGCGCAGCTGAAGGAGGGCAAGTGGAAGCTCGTGTCCGCACAATACACCGGCATCCGGCCGGGCAAAAAATGAAGTTCAACATCTACGGCCGCTTCCAGGTTGACGTGCAGCGCGTAGGCGGGGCCTGGCAGGTCTATCGCCTGGACTTCGGCAAGCGCGTCCCGATGGAAGAAATCGTCATCCCGCCCACGCTGGAGGAAGACGAGATCGCGATCTACCTGGACGACATATTCCACGAGCTCGCCGGCTTCGGCCAGAGCGTCGAGCTGATGGCGTCGCAGCGGAATGTCATAGTCGTCAGCGATCAGGAAGATGCTGAGTTCGAGAAAAGCCTCGGTAATGGCTTGGATGATTTCAACCGGCAAATGGCGGGCGTGAGTGACCGGCGTCCGTTGTGCGTGATGGTGAAAGATCCCGATAGCGGCGACACGCTGGGCGGGATAGTCGGACGCACCTCGCTGGGGCTGGCGTTCCTGGACCTGTTCCACCTTCCCGAATCCCTGCGCGGTTCGGGCCTGGGAACGACTATCCTGGCCGCGTTTGAGGCGGAAGCACGCGAGCGGGGCTGCCGTTCCGCCGTGCTGTATACGATCAGCTTCCAGGCGCCCGGCTTTTACGAGAAAAACGGGTGGGTGCGTTTTGGCGAGATCGCCTCCGAGCAGGAGGGTATCAGCCGCATCTTCATGTCGAAGAGGCTGTAACGCAGGGACGCCTACGCGGCGCGCCCTTAGCGCGCGGTAGCGGCCAGGTGCTTTGCGCTTGCCGGATCTGACGCACTTTTTGCCCGATCCGACGAGACGCCGCCGCGAATGATGGCAAAGCGCCGCAAGCGTGCTACGCTGCAAGCATGAACTCATTGCACGATCCAAGCAGCGCGGCTCGCGCGGAGCTGGCCCGCCTGGTGGGCGCGATTGCCCAAACCGACGGCGAGTACGCCAACGCCATCGCCTCGCTCAAATTCTACCGGCGCAGCGTCACCAGCGAGCCTATGCCCTGCATCTATGCGCTCGGGCTGGGCCTGGCCGTGCAAGGGGGCAAGCGCGTGACACTGGGCGGCGAGATTTTCGACTACGGGCAGGGGCAGTCGCTGGTCACCTCGCTGGACCTGCCTGTGGTGTCCTATGTCACGCGCGCCAGCAGCGCCGAGCCTTATCTGGGCCTGTGGCTGGAGCTGGACAGCGCCCGCCTGGCGCAAGCGGCGGCGGGCATGGACCTGTCCGTGCCGCTGGCCTCGGCCAGTGCGCGCGCCTTGTCCGTGGTGGACCTGGACGAAGGCCTCACACAGGCGCTGATCCGCCTGGTGCGCCTGCTCGGCGAGCCGCAGCTGATCAAACAGGTGGCGCCGCTCATCGAGCAGGAAATCATGGTGCGCCTGCTGCTGGGCGAGCACGGCGCCACCTTGCGCCAACTGGTGGCGGCCGGCTCGGCCAGCCAGCAGGTCGCGCGCGTCATCAACTGGCTGCGGCAGCACTTCACCGAAGACTTCCCGATGGACGACCTGGCCGCCCAGGCGCATATGAGTCCATCGACTTTCCGCCTGCACTTCCGCTCGGTGACCGGCATGAGCCCTTTGCAGTACCTCAAGCAGTTGCGCTTGCAGGACGCGCGCCAGCTGATGCTGAACGAAGACATCGACGCAGGCAGCGCGGCGGTGCGGGTGGGCTACGAAAGCGCATCGCAGTTCAGCCGCGAGTACACCCGCCTGTTCGGCGCGCCGCCGCTGCGCGACATCCGGCGCCTGCAGGAGTCGGTGTAACCTCACAACCAGCCCGCGTGAGCGCCGGCTTCGATGAAAACTCGTTGAATCAGGCAAGATAACGGTCGGAAGCGGCAAACGGCATCGAGGTGGCCGGGGGCATACTGCACTGGTCCATTTCACCAGGAGTTCCGCCCACCATGACCACGCTTACTGTCAACGGCCGCCAGCACGCCCTCGAAGACGATCCCGCCACGCCCATCCTCTGGGCGCTGCGCGACACCCTGGGCCTGACCGGCACCAAATTCGGCTGCGGCGCGGCGCTGTGCGGCGCCTGCACCGTGCACCTGGACGGCCAGGCCATCCGCTCCTGCATCACGCCGATCTCCGCCGCCGAAGGCAAGAAAATCACCACGATCGAATCCGCCACCGACGGCAGCGACCGCGTCGGCGCGGCCGTGCAGGCGGCCTGGGTCAAGCACGATGTGGCGCAATGCGGCCGGCCAGATCATGAGCGCCACCGCCTTCCTCAAGTCGCTCCCGCGCGGCAAACAGCCCAACGTGGCCGAAATCGAATCCGCCATGGCCGGCAATATCTGCCGCTGCGGCACCTATGCCCGCATCCGCGCCGCCATCGCGGACGCCGCCCGCACTCTCGCCTGAAGGAACCATCATGCTGCATCCAATCGACCATAGCCAGCTGCCGCGCGCCCTGCAAAACATGCTGGCGCGCAGTGCGGGCGCCGACGCCGCAGAGCCGCCGCGCCGCGCCTTCCTGAAAATGCTGGGCGTGTCCGGGCTGGCGCTGGGCGCCTTCCCGCACCTGGCCTCCGCGCAGGCGCCCGCCGCGCTCAAGGCCACCGAGCAACCGCTCGCTTTTGTGCAGATCGCACCCAGCGGCGTGGTCACTGTCACCGTGAACCGGCTGGAATTCGGCCAGGGCGTGCAGACCGCGCTGCCGATGATACTGGCCGAAGAACTGGACGCGGACTGGAAGCTGGTGCGCAGCGAGCTCGGTTCGAACGACCCGGCCTACGTGGACCCCATGTTCGGCATGCACCTCACGGGCGGCTCGAACTCGGTCAAGAACAGCTTCACGCAGTACCGCGAACTGGGCGCGCGCGCCCGCGCCATGCTGCTGGCTGCGGCGGCGCAGCGCTGGAACGTGGACGCGGCCAGCCTGAGCACGCGCGCTGGGGCCGTGCTGGCGCCGGACGGACGCAAGCTGGCCTACGGCGAACTGGCGGAGGCGGCGGCCGCGCTGCCGGTGCCGCAAAGCGTGAAGCTGAAAGACGCGAAAGACTTCCGCATCATCGGCCAGCCCACCGGGCGGCTCGACGCGGGCGCCAAGAGCAGCGGCAGGCAGCACTTCGGCATCGATACGCGCCTGCCGGGCCAGTTGACGGCCGTGGTGGCGCGTCCACCGGTGTTCGGTGCGCGCGTGGCGTCGCTGGACGATAGCGCGGCGCGCGCCATCAAGGGCGTGCGCGCGGTGCTGCGCGTGCCGCTGGACCGTGGCGCCGAAGGCGTGGCGGTGCTGGCGGACGGCTACTGGGCCGCCAGGCAGGGCCGCGACGCGCTCAAGCTGGAATGGAACACGGATGGCGTGGAAAAGGTGGACAGCGCCCGCCAGCTGGCCCAGTACCGCGAACTGGCGGCCCAGACCGGGCCGCGCAAGTTCGACGCGGACATGGCGCCGCTGACAGGCGCGCCGATGAAGATCGAGGCCGAATTCGTGTTTCCCTATCTGGCGCACGCGCCCATGGAGCCGCTGAACTGCACCGTCAAGCTGGAACAGGGCGGCGTGCAGCTGTGGCTGGGCACGCAGTTCCACGGCGTGGACAGCGCCGCTGCGGCGCGGGTGCTGGGCATCAAGCCCGAGCAGGTAACCATGCACGTTGCGATGGCGGGCGGCGGCTTCGGCCGGCGCGCCAATCCGAACAGCGACTTCGTGGTGGAGGCTTGCGAGATCGCCAAGGCCGCGCGCGCCGCCGGCGTGGACGCCCCCGTGCGCACCGTGTGGAGCCGCGAGGACGACATACGCGGCGGCTACTACCGGCCCATGCATTTGCACCGCGCCAGCATCGGCTTTGATGCGCAGGGCAAGGTGCTGGCCTGGGACCACGCGCTGGTGGGCCAGTCCATCACCACCGGCTCGGTGTTCGAAGCCTTCCAGGTCAAGGATGGCATCGACGGCACCGCCACCGAGGGCATGCGCGATCCTTATCCCTTCCCGATGCGCCTGACCGTGCACCATCCCAAGGTGAATGTGCCTGTGCTGTGGTGGCGCAGCGTGGGCTCCAACCATACTGCCTTCGTGATGGAGACCCTGGTTGACGAGATCGCGCGCGCTACCCGGCAGGATCCGGTAGCCTACCGCATGAAGCTGTTCGGCGATAAACATGCGCGCCACCGCGCCGCGCTGCAGCTGGCGGTGGACAAGAGCGGCTACGGCAAGCGGCGCCTGCCTGCCGGCCGCGCCTGGGGCGTGGCGGTGCACGAGTCGTTCAGCACCGTGGTGGCGTACGTGGTGGAGGCATCGGTGAAGGGCGGGCAGCCCAGGCTGCACCAGGTGACGGCCGGCGTGCACTGCAATCTGGCCGTGAACCCGCGCAGCATCGAGGCGCAAGTGCAGGGCGCGGCGGTGATGGGCTTGTCGATGTGCCTGCCCGGCGAGGCTATCACGCTGAAGGACGGGGTGGTTGAACAGAGCAATTTCGGCGATTTCACCGTGGCGCGCATGACCGATACGCCCGGCTTCGCGGTGCATATCGTTCCCAGCGCCGAGCCGCCCACCGGCATCGGCGAGCCCGGCCTGCCGCCGCTGGCGCCAGCCTTCGCCAACGCGATCGCGCGGCTGACCGGCAAGCCGATACGCAATCTGCCCTTCGACCTGGCTGCAGCGCCGGCGGCGTCCGGCGCGGCTGGCTGAGGCGCCGGCTGGCCGAGGCGCCGTCTATTGCACGGTGATGTAGGGCGCGCCGCGCTCGGCCGGCATCTGGCTGAGCAGGGTGCGCATTTCGCGCGCCTCGTCGGTGGGCGTGCGGCCGAAGAAGCGTTTGAACTCGCGGCTGAACTGCGAGCTGCTTTCATAGCCTACCCGCGCCGACGCGCTGGCTGCGCTCAGGCCGTCCTGCACCATCAGCAGGCGCGCCTTGTGCAGCCGGGTGGTTTTCAGATATTGGATGGGCGAGGTTTGCGTGACGGCCTTGAAGTTGGCGTGGAAGGCCGCCACGCTCATGCCGGCTTCGCCCGCCAGCGTAGCCACGTCGATCTGGCTGCTCACGTCCGCATGAATGCGGCGCAGCGCCTTGCCGATCTTGCCGAAGTGGCTTTGGTGCGCCAGCGCGGCGCGCAGCGAGCCGCCTTGCACGCCGGTCAGCACACGGTACAGGATCTCGCGCATCACGCCGGGCGCCAGCAGCTGCGTCTCCAGCGGCGACGTGAGTGCCTCCAGCAGGCGCAGCACGGCATCGCACAGCTTGGCGTCCATCGGCGACGAGATGATGCCTTTCGGTTCGGCCGCGATGGCGGCGCCGGACTGCTCCACCGCCAGCATCAGCTCCGCCGCCATTTTCAGGTCGATGCGGAGCGACACGGCCAGCATGGGCTCGGCCTCGCTGGCGATTTCGGTCTCGCCTTCGAAGGGCAGCGGCACGGACATCACCAGGAATTGCTGCGCGTCGTACACATAGGACTCGCCGCCCAGGTAGCCGCGCTTGCGCCCGGAGCAGACGATGACGATGCACGGCTCGTACAGCACCGGCGTGCGCGGAACGGGCCGGTTCACGCGCATGAATTTCACGCCGTCCAGCGCGGACAGGGTGGCGCCTTCGGACGGCGCGAGGCGGTTCAGCAGCGCCGTCATGCGTTCTTGCGAGCTTGGCATGGGTGTCTTGTGTCTAGTAGGTTCGTGCAGGGATTATGCCACCATTCGCCATGTTCATCTGCAGGATTGGAGGATTAGGCAATAGCTTTGTATCTTCCGGCATTCACGCGGGAGCGCCGCTTGCCTACACTGCATGCTATCGACGAACAGCTTTGGAGGGCACATCATGGCGCGACAGGACAATCAGAAAGTGGTGCTGATCACCGGCGCGAGCAGCGGCATCGGCGAGGCGACGGCGCGCCTGCTGGCGGCACGCGGCATGCATGTGGTGCTGGGCGCGCGCCGCACCGACCGGCTGGAACTGCTGGCGGCGCAGATCCGCGCGGCCGGCGGCTCGGCGGATTTTCACGCACTGGACGTGACGGACGCGGACGACGTGCAGACTTTCGTGCTGGCCGCGCACAGGCAGCATGGCCGCGTGGATGTGATGATCAATAACGCGGGCGTGATGCCGCTGTCGCGCCTCGACGCGCTCAAGCTGAAGGAGTGGGACCGCATGATAGACGTGAACGTGCGCGGGGTCCTGTACGGCATTGCGGCGGCGCTGCCGCTGATGCAGGTGCGGCGGTCGGGGCAGATCATCAATATCGCGGCGGCCGGCGCGCACGCGGTGAGCCCGACGGCGGCAGTGTACTGCGCCACCAAGTTTGCGGTGGCGGCCATTACCGAGGGCTTGCGGCAGGAGGTGGGCGGCGATATCCGGGTGACCCTGATATCGCCGGGCGTTACGGAGTCCGAGCTGGCGGACAGTATCTCGGACGAGCGGGGCAGGGCGGAGATGAATGAGTTCCGCAAGGTGGCCATCGGGCCCGACGCGATTGCGCGTGCCATACTGTTCGCCATCGAGCAGCCGGCGGACGTGGATCTCTCTCAAGCGTAGCGCATCAGCGCTGCGCCGCAGGCGATGAGGGCGATGGCTGCGTAGCGCTGCGGGGTGATTTTCTCGCGCAGGAAGATGACAGCGATGGCAGCGGCGAACAGGATGGCGGTTTCGCGCAGCGCCGCCACGGCCGCCACGGGCGCCATCGTCATCGCCCACAGCGACAGCGCGTAGGAACCCAGCGTGCCGGCGCCTCCCAGCGCCGCGGCGCGCCAGTAAGCCGTCGCGTAGGCCCGGAACTCGGCGCGCCGCCGCAGCAGCGTCCAGGCCAGCAGGCCGGCGGCCGCGAAGACGAACAGCCACATCGTGTAAGCCACGGGTGCCCCCGAGCGCCGCGCGCCGACGCCATCGACCAGCGTGTAGCACGCGATGACGCAGGCGTTCAGCAGCGCGTACGCCACCGCGCGCCCGTGGCGCGGCTGTGCGCCGCCCGCAGCGGCGTCCGGCCTCCGGTACGCGAGGGCCATGCTGAAGATGCCGGCGCTGATGCAGGCCACGGCTGCGTATTGCTTCGCTGTGAGCTGCTCGCCCAGCAGCGGCGCGCTGGCCAGGGCGACCAGCAGCGGGGCGCTGCCGCGCATCAGCGGATAGGCCAGGCTCATATCGCCGTGCCGGTAGGCCGCCGCCATCAGGCCGAAATAGAAATAGTGGATGGCCGTGGTGGCGGCGAGCATGGGCCAGCTGGCCGGTGCGGGCGCCGGCAGGAAGGGCAGCGCCGCCAGCGAAATCGCGCCGGCGCCCGATACCACCAGCACCGAAGTGAAGAACGCGTCCTTGCCCGCCTTGACCAGCGCGTTCCAGCCCGCATGCAGCAGCGCTGCAAACAGGATGACGGCGACAACCAGCCCGGACATGCGCGGCGCAGGCGTTCGGCGTGGGCAGCCCTGCGCCTAGCGCGGGCGCACGCTTTCGGCGAGAATGTCGGCGCGGTGGACGCGCTGGAAGGCCTCCATGACGGCGTTGGACTTGGCCACCCCCTCCATCATGTCCAGCATGGCCGCCTGGTCTTCCGGCTTGAGCGAGCGGCGCGACACGTAGATGCCGCTCACGCTCCACGGCAGCTCCGGTATCGGCTCGACGCGCAGCTTGTCCAGCACGCCCGCCAGGCGCGCGTCGCGCATCACCGCGCCGGCCAGCGTGGTCGGCCCCATGATGGTGACGTCGATGGTCCCGGACTGCATCAGCCGCGCCACCGCCACCGCATCAACCTCCTGGAACAGGCGTCCCTGCTTGGCCAGCTCCTTGATCAGCGCCTGATAAGGCTCGCCGTAGTCGAAACCGCGCACCACCGCTACCCGCAGCTCGCGCCGGTCCAGCAGCTCCTGCGCGCTGGTGAGCGCAGGGCGCGGCCCGGCCAGGGATATGAGCGTGGCGCGGTGGCCGAGCAGGGGAATGAAGGTGCCGAGCTGGTCGCGCGCCGGCGTACGCGAGGCGGGCAGCAGCAGGTCGGCCTTGCCCATCTCGAACAGCACTTCCTGGCGCGCGCGCGGTACCGCGGAGAAGACCAGCTGGCAGCCGATTTTCTGGCTGGCCGCGCGCAGCACGTCCGGATAGATGCCGGACACCGTGCCGCCCGTGATGACGATGCTCACGCCGATGGGCGCCACCGGCACGGCAATCTCGCGCGAACACTCGGCGCGGGCTGTCGCCGCAGCCATCAGCGCGGCCGCCGCCGTCGCCGCCGTGCAACCCCAGCGCAGCATCATGGCTGCACCGCAGGGCTGCTCTGCTGCTTCATGTCATGCGTGCGGAAGTAGTGCCGCGCCACCAGGATGGCCACCGCCTGCATGGCCGCGCACACGAAAAAGCTGCTGCCGATGCGCCAGTCGTTGGCCGGCAGGTGGCTCACTTCGCCCAGGATGGCGCTGCCCAGCAGCGGCATGAAGATGATGCCGATGCTGCTGATCGACTGCAAAGACCCCATCAACTCACCCTGGCGCCCCGCGTCGGTGGCCTTGGAAATGATGCCCTGCAGCGCAGGCCCGGCCGCAAAAGCCATCAGGTTGCAGCAGATGAACAGGTACATCATCCAGCCCTGCGTGGCCAGGCCGTACAGCGTGTAGGTGATGCAGCCCGAGGCCAGCCCGATCAGCGTGAGCCGCACCTCGCCGAACCACTTGATGAACACGCCCAGCAGCCCGGCCTGCACCACGGCCGCCGCCATGCCCACGCAGAACAGCGCGGCGCCGTTCTGGCCGGGGCTCCAGTCGAAGCGGAAGTGGGTGTACAGCACCCAGGTGGACTGCAGCATCATCTGCGCGCAGGTCATCAGCGCGAAGGCGATGATCAGGCCGCGGATGTCCTCGCGGCGCGCCAGCTTGAACAGGCCGTCGAGCGGATTGACGCGGGTCAGCTTGAACTTGGAGCGGCGCGCCTCGGGCAGCGATTCGGGCACGAAGAAATAGCCGTAGATGAAATTGGCCGCCGACAGGCCCGCCGCCACGTAGAACGGCAGGTGCAGGTCGATGCTGCCCAGCAGGCCGCCCAGCATGGGGCCGGCGATGAAGCCCAGGCCGAAGGCCGCGCCGATCTTGCCGAAGCTCTTGGCGCGGTTCTCGTGCGTGGAAATGTCGGACGCGTAGGCCGAGGCCACCGACATGCTGGCCGAGGAGGCGCCGCCGATCACGCGGCCGATGAACATGCAGGCCAGGTTGGGCGCCCAGGCCGTGGACAGGAAGTTGATGCACATGCCGGCCATGGAATAGAGCAGCACCGGCCGCCGTCCCACGCGGTCCGACACCGCGCCCAGCATGGGCATGCACAGGAACTGCATCAGCCCGAACACCGCCCCCATGATGCCGTACCACAGCGCCTGCGCGTCGCGCGTGTGGACAAACTCGCCGACCAGGATGGGCAGCACCGGCACCACCAGGCCGATGCCCAGCATGTCGATGAAGACGCACACCAGCACGAATTTGAGGTTGCCGTTGGAGGTGGTGGACAGGGGGGCGGTTTCGCTTTGGCTGGTCATAGGCAGGACTAAGGGCAGGACTAAGTGATAGCGTTTGCTACGGCGTGGCGGGGCTGGCGGCCCATTCGGCGATGAAGCTGTCGCGGAAGGCGATCAGCTCGGCCAGGCGGCTCTGGCCCAGGCGGCGCCCGGCGGCCGTCTGCATCTTGCCGGGCAGGGTGGCCAGCTTGACGTCGATATGGTCGAGCGAATAGGCCTTGTCGTCCAGCTCGCGGTGCAGCGCCATCGGGTCGTCCGCGTGCGCCAGCGCGCAGCCCATGCGTCCGGCCGTGTAGAACATGCGCGCCAGGCCGACCGCACCCAGCGCGTCGAGGCGGTCGGCGTCCTGCACGATCTTCGCTTCGATGGTTTCGGGCTGGATGCCGGCCGAGAAGCTGTGGGTTTCAATGGCGTGCGCGGTGGCGGCCAGTTTCTCCGACGGGAAGCCCAGTTCGGCAAGCTGGCGGCTGGCCAGGCGGGCGGCCTGGCGCGAGGCCAGGTGGCGGTCCGGGGAGTTCTTGGGCAGGTTCACCAGGTCGTGCAGATAGCAGGCCGCCAGCACCACCAGCGCGTCCGCTTCCGGGTAATCGTCCATCAGCAAGGTGGCGTTGCGCCACACGCGGTGCAGATGGTTGGTATCGTGCGCGCCGTCATCGGCGGCGCCAGCGGTGGCCAGCGCCACCAGGCGCGGGTGCCAGCTACTTAACAACGTATTCATTCTTCTCCTTGGGGCGGGCTGCTGTTGCCCTGTGATTGTGGCATTGAATTGACAAGAAGGCCATAGCAGTTTGCTTGCTGACTATTGCTCTGATGCATTTATTTGCTGCGAGAATTCTTGACTTACGGTAACATTGCGGCTCTTTTTGAGAGGAACCTATGTCCACCGACGCCATTTCCACCGCCAATGTCGCGGCCGCCGCCGAATACCTCGCCTTCACCCTGGGCCAGGAAGAATACGGCATCGACATCCAGAAAGTCAGCGAGATCCGCAGCTACGAGGCGCCCACCCGCATCGCCAGCGCGCCGGAATTCGTCAAAGGCGTGATCAACCTGCGCGGCCTGATCGTGCCGATCGTGGACATGCGCATCAAGTTCAACGTGGGCGAGCCGACCTACAACCAGTTCACCGTCGTCATCATCCTGAACATCGGCCACCGCGTGGTGGGCATGGTGGTCGACAGCGTGTCGGACGTGACCATACTGACCCCCGAACAGGTCAAGCCGGCCCCGGAGATCACCTCCACCCTGAACACCGAATACATCGTCGGCCTGGGCACCATCGACGAGCGTATGCTGATCCTGGTGGACATCGACCGCCTGATGACGAGCGCCGACATGGGCCTGCTCGACACGGCGCTGGCCGCCTGAGCGCCGGCGTGAGCGTCCTGACCCGCATCAGCATCGGCAAGCGCCTGGCACTGGGCTTTGCCATCATCCTGGCCCTGTCGGTGGCCATTACCGGCATTTCCATCTGGCGTCTGCACGCGGTGGCCAGCGCCACGCGCGCGATGATGGAGGCGCCGCTGGCGAAAGAGCGCATGATCAGCGACTGGTCGAGCAAGATCGACAGCGCGATTCGCCGCACCACGGCCATCGCCCGCAGCAGCGACCCCTCGCTGGCGGCCTATTTCGCCGACGAAGCGAAGAAGTCCAGCGCCATCTCGGCCGAGCTGCAGAAGAAGGTCGAAGCGCTGATCGGCGACGACGAGAAGGAGCTGTTCGCCCGCATCGGCGAGCAGCGCAAGATTTACCTGTCCTCGCGCGACAAGGTGGCCAAGCTGAAGGCCGACGGCGCGCTGGAAGAGGCCGAGGCGCATTTCAATAACGTGTTCGCGCCGGGCGCCGCCGCCTACCAGGGCCTGATGGCCGAGCTGCTCAAGCTCCAGCGCAGCAAGATCGACGCCATTGCGGTGCAGATCGAGACCGGCGCGGAGGCCAGCCGCACGCTGCTGATAGCGCTCACTGTGCTGGTGCTGGCCTTCGGCGTGGTGTGCTCCTGGCTGCTCACCACCGGCATCACGCGTCCGCTGGGGCAGGCGCTGGAGGCGGCGCGCCGCGTGGCCACGGGCGACCTGACCGGGCGCATTACCGTCAGCGGCAGCGACGAAACCGGCCAGCTGCTGCTGGCGCTGCAGGACATGAACAGCGCGCTGCTCAACATCGTGCTGCAGGTGCGCAGCGGCACCGCGCAGATCGAAACCTCGTCCACCGAGATTGCGGCGGGCAACCAGGACCTGTCGTCCCGCACCGAGCAGCAGGCCGGCTCGCTGGAGGAGACGGCGGCGTCGATGGAAGAGCTGACCGCGACCGTGAAGAACAACGCCAGCAATGCGCACCAGGCCAGCGAGCTGGCCAGCGCGGCGGCTGGCGTGGCGGTCAAGGGCGGCGCCGTGGTGGCCGAAGTGGTGGGCACGATGGAGGCCATCAATGCCGCCTCGCGCAAGATCGTGGACATCATTTCCGTCATCGATGGTATCGCTTTCCAGACCAATATCCTGGCCTTGAACGCGGCCGTGGAAGCGGCGCGCGCCGGCGAGCAGGGACGCGGGTTCGCCGTCGTGGCCAGCGAGGTGCGTACCCTCGCGCAGCGCTCGGCCGCTGCCGCCAAGGAGATCAAGGAGCTGATCGGCGATTCGGTGGACAAGGTGAACCAGGGCAGCAAGCTGGTGGCCGACGCGGGTTCGACCATGGAGGACATCGTGTCCAGCGTGCATCGCGTGAGCACCATCATCACCGAGATCACTACCGCCAGCAAAGAGCAGAGCGCCGGCATCGACGAAGTGTACAAGGCCATCGGCGAGATGGACCAGGTGACGCAGCAGAACGCCGCGCTGGTGGAGCAATCCGCCGCCGCCGCCGAATCGATGCAGCATCAGGCGGCGCAGCTTGCGCAAGTGGTCAGCGTGTTCCAGGTCGGCGGCGCGGCCGGCCCGGCAGCAGGCCGCCCCTCCGGCGCCCGCGCGCCGGCCAGCACCAAGCTCGCGCTGCGCTGACCGGCACCGGCGGCAAGGCGCTCGCGCTGCGCTTGTCCGGCGCGGCCAGCGCCAGGCCCGCGCTGCGCTAGTCGGCGCCGGCCCATGAGGCGATCGCCTGTTGCGACAGGCGGTCCGCCTCGCCGTTGCGGTGGCGCGGCACCCATTGCAGGGTGACGTCGCCCGTTGCCCCCAGCTTCGCCAGCAGCCCGAGCACTCGCTCTCGGTGCGCTTCCAGTCCCTTCGCACCGGCGCCCGGCCTTGCCGCCGAGCCGGTCGCCACGTCGCCGATCACCACCTGGCTGTCGCCGTAAACCGCCAGCAGCGGCGGCCGCGCGGCGACGGCCGCCTCCAGCAGCGCTTCCAGGGCCAGATACTCCGCCTCGCCGCTGTTGCCGTGCCCCGCGCGCCGGCTGATCTCGACCCGCTGTCCCTCAGGCCCAAGCAATAGCGCGCCGATGCCCAGCCGGCCCGGGTTCGGATGCGCCGAGCCGTCGAACCACGCCTGCCAAACGCCCGCCTGCGGCGCCAGGCGCGCCTGCCTGCCCGCTAGCTTCTGCGCACGCGCCGCCGCCTTGGCCTCGCGGCGCTCCGCGTCCTCCTGCTTGAGCTTTGACCGCGCCGCCAGCAGGGAATGCACGCCAGCGAGGTCCACGCCGCCCACCGCGTTCATCGCGTTCATCGCGTTCACCGTTTCCGCCGCTTCCGCCTCGCCTACCGCTTCCGCCTCGCCCGTAGCGCCCACCGCGCGCGCTGCGCTCGCAGCGTCCGCAGCACCCGGCTTGCGCGCGGACTGCGCCAGGATGCGCAGCAGCGCTTGCGTTTCGTCCAGCCCAGCGCTGGCGGCCAGGCGGCGCGCCGCCACGCGTTCGTTGTGGAAGGCAGCTTCGGCCAGCACGGCCAGGGGAGGGCAAGGAATCGTCATGCCGCCATGCTACCGCCTGCACGCCGCCCGAATCAACAAGCACTGCTGAAAATTGCACAGCGCTGCTGCCTTTTGCGCACGCCGGCGCACCCCAGCCGAGAAATCGCCCGCTCTGCCGCTGGCACGGATCGTGCGGATAAGGAAGCTCCATTTCACTCCGCACCAGGAAAAGCATAGTGACCAAGCCATCCAACGTCCGGCAGCCGCTGTTGCGCTGCCTCGCCCTTTACCGCCTGATGCCGTGGCGCTTCGCGCTCACCGCCACGCTATTCACCATCGTCAATCTCAGCCTCGCATGGCAGCAATGGCTGGTGGGCCGCGCCGTGCACGACGTGGAAAGCGGCCGCGCCGTCCAGCGCCAGGCCGACGGCACGCTGGACTGGTCTCTGGCGCGCTACTGGCTGCTGGCACTGCTCGCCGTGGCCGGCGTACGCGCCGTGCTGCAGTACAGCGGCGGCGTCATGTCGCTCATCATCGGCCAGGACCTGCTCACCATCCTGCGCCAGCGCATCCTGCAGCAAGTGCAGCGGCTGGATCTGGCCTACCACTGGCGCCACGGCGTCGGCGAACTGGTCACCCGTACCACGCGCGACGCCGACAAGGTGCGCGACGCCCTCATCAGCTTCTGGCGCCAGGTGTTCGAGACCGCGCTGGTGGTGATCGCCTCCATCGGCCTGCTGTGCTGGTACAACCCCTTTCTCGGCCTGCCGCCGCTGCTGCTCACACTGGCCGGCATCGGCATCTTCGTCGCGCAGACCGGCAAGCTGGTGCACCTGGACCGCGCCGCCGGCGCCGCCTACGACAAGGTGAACCAGGAACTGAGCGAGGGTGTGAACGGCGTGCGCGTCATCAAGGGCTTCGGCCTGGAACAGCGCCGCATCGCCGTATTCAGCGCCCACGTGGACGAATTCGTGCGCCTGGCGCGCCAGGCATTGGCCTACTCCGCTTCGCACATCCCGCTGCCGCAGGCCGTGGTCGCGCTGGGCCATGTGTGGATACTGGCTTACGGCGCCCACTTGGTGCAGCAAGGACGCATGAACGTGGGCGAGATCGTGGCCGCGCTGCTGGTGGCGAACACGCTGGTGTTCCGCATCGAAGGCGTCGGGCGCGTAATGCAGATCTTCGCCGACGCGCGTTCGTCGGCCGGGCGCATATGGGAGCTGCTGGACGAGCGGCCCGGTATCGTGGACGGCGCCGTGGCGCGCTCGGCGGGCCTTGTGGCCCCTTTGCCGGAAGGCGCGCTCGGCCTGCGCCTGACCGGCGTGGACATCGCGGCACCCGGCGGCAGCACGGCAATCCTGTCCGGCTGCGACTTCGAGGTGGCGCCGGGTGAAGTGGTAGCGCTGGTGGGCGCCACCGGTTCCGGCAAGAGCACGCTGGCAGGCCTGCTGCCACGCCTGCTGGAACCGGACCAGGGCGCCGTGCGCATCGGCTCCCCTTGGGCCGGCTGGCGCGACCTGCGCGGCCTGGACCTGGGCCAGCTGCGCCGCAAAGTCCACGTGGTGCCGCAGGAAAGCTTCCTGTTCTCGGACACGCTGGCGGCCAACCTGCGCCTGGCCAAGCCCGACGCCACCGACGCCGAACTGGAGCAGGCGCTGGCCTGGGCCTCGGCCTCCGAAGTGGTGCAGGGCATGGAGCACGGCCTGCAAACCCGCCTCGGCGAGCGCGGCGTGACGCTGTCCGGCGGCCAGCGGCAGCGCATCTGCCTGGCGCGCGCGCTGCTGGCGCGGCCCGCCATCCTGGTGCTGGACGACGCCACCAGCGCGCTGGACGCGCTCACCGAACGCCGCGTGCTGGACAACATCCGCCGCCTGCACGCCAGCGGCGATTACCCGGTGACGGTGCTGATGGTGGCCAGCAAGCTGTCCACCATCCTGCTGGCCGACCGCGTGGCCATGCTGGCTGGCGGCCGGATCGCCGCGCAAGGCACCCACCAGGCGCTGATGGCGTCGCACGCCGGCTACCGCGAACTGCTGGGAGGCGGCGATGGCAAATAATCTGCGCGGGCAGGCCGCCCTGAGCGACATCGAGCTGGAACAGGCGCTGGCGCGCAAGGCGCTGGACCGCAGCATGTTCTGGCGCCTGCTGCCGCTGCTGCGCCAGGTGCGCGGCCGCATCGGCGCCGTCATCGCGCTCGAAGCGCTGCTGGTAGGCGTGATCTTCCTGCGTCCCTGGTTCCTGCGCGAAGTGATCGACCACGGCTTCATCCGCACCGCGGCGGGCATACTGCTCGATACGCGTTTGCTGGCCTGGATGGCGGCCGGGCTGGCGCTCAGCTGGATACTGCGCTTCCTGCTGTCCGGCCTGTCCCAGTACTTCGCAGGCGGAGCGGCCATCCACATCCTGAACGCGCTGCGGGTACGCGTCTACGCCCATGTGCAGTCGCTCAGCGTGCGCTACTTCGACCAGACCAAGGCCGGCCGCATCATTTCGCGCGCCGACCGTGACGTGGACGCGCTGGAACCGCTGCTGATCCAAGGGCCGCCCGAGCTGCTGTCTGCGCTGCTGCGCTGCCTGGTGGCGGGCGTGGCGCTGTGGCTGATCTCGCCGCGCCTGTTCGCCGCGCTGGCTGCCGTGGTGCCGCTGCTGGCTGGTGCCACCTGGCTGTTCAAGCGCATCTCGCAGCAGAACTGGGCGCGCGTGGCCGAAGCCCGCGCGCGCTTCACGGCCCACCTGGTGGAAACCGTGTCCGGCGTGCGCCTTATCAAGCAGCTGGTGCATGAAGACGTGAACGCCGGCCGCTATCTCGGCCTGCTGCGCCATTTCAACCATACCCTGGTGAGCGGCAATATCCGCTCCAGCTGGTTCCTGCCGTTGACGCAGGTACTGAGCACCCTGGGCATGGGCTTGCTGCTGGTGGCGGGCGGCTTCGGCATCGCCGACGGCAGCATGACCGTGGGCCAGCTGGCGCAAAGCCTGTTCTACGTGCACCTGTTCCTCGGCCCGCTGCAGGAGCTGAACGACCTGTTCGAGCGCTACTCGTCCGGCGCGGCCTCCGCGCAGCGCATCTTCCTGCTGCTGGACACCGAGCCCGAGATCAGCGATCCGGCCTTGCCGCAGCAGCCCGCGCGGCGCGGCGAAGTGGAGTTCGCCAACGTCGGCTTCGCCTACGACCCGGCCGGCGCGCGTGCGGTAATACGTTCGCTGGACCTGCACATACCGGCCGGGCAGGTGTTGGCCATCGTTGGCCCCACGGGGCACGGCAAGAGCACGCTGGTGCAGCTGCTGGCGCGCCTGTACGAAGTGCAGTCCGGCGCGGTGCTGGTGGACGGCGTGGACGTGCGCCACTACCGCCAGCAGGAGCTGCGCAAGGTGATCGGCGTGGTCTTGCAGGACAACGTGCTGTTCTCCGGCACCGTGCTCGACAACCTGCGGCTCGCGGCGCCGGACGCCAGCGACGGCGCCCTGGTCGCCGCCGTGCGCGAACTGGGCGCGGACGAGGTGCTGGAACGCCTGCCGCAGGGCTACCGCACCGAAGTGGGGCCGCTGGGCGGCTTCCTCAGTCACGGCCAGCGGCAGCTGGTGTGCCTGGTGCGCGCCTACCTCGCCAATCCCGCCGTGCTGGTGCTGGACGAGGCCACGTCCGCCGTGGACCTGCACACCGAGCGCCGCATCCAGGCCGCGTTGCGGCGGCTGTGCCAGGGCCGCACCGCCATCATCATCGCGCACCGGCTGGCCACCATACGGGACGCGGACCGTATTGCCGTCATCTGGAACGGCGAGCTGGCGGAGGCGGGCACCCACGACAACCTGATCGCGCAGGGCGGCGCCTACGCCGAACTCTATGGCGCCTACGCCGCCGCGCAGCAGGAAATCGCCACCGAGGACCAGCTGGGATATCTGAAAACCGGATAAGCAAGCGTGGCACTATTCGTTCACTAGGCTTAGGCAGCGCGCTATAGTCGATTCATGGAACTACTAGCCAACCACTTCACATCCGAATTCGCGCGCAGCGCCCACTTTGCCAAGGGAGTGGAAAGCGACGGGGAACCGCTCGTCGCTTTCCGCGAGGCTCAGAAAATGAGCTTGCTGGTGCGCGCCACCGCCTTCGTCTTCGCCGACCCGCGTTCGCGCGAGCTGCACCAGCTGATCGAGCGCATCGCGCCGAGCGAGGCCACGGTCCTGATCACCGGGGAAACCGGCACCGGCAAGGAGCTGATCGCGCGCCATGTGCACGCCAACAGCAGCCGGCGCGACGCCAGCTTCGTGGCCGTGAACTGCGGCGCCTTCCTGGAAACGCTCATCGAGAGCGAACTGTTCGGCTACGAGCGCGGCGCGTTCACCGGCGCGCACCAGGCCAAGGCCGGCTGGTTCGAAACCGCGCGCGGCGGTACGCTGTTCCTGGACGAGATAGGCGATTTGCCGCTGCCGATGCAGGTCAAGCTGCTGCGCGTGCTGCAGGAGCGCGAAGTGGTGCGGCTGGGCGCGCGCAAGGCGATACCGATCGACGTGCGTCTGATTGCCGCCACCAATGTGGACCTGGCCGAAGCCGTGCGGGCAGGGCGCTTCAGGGAGGACTTATATTACCGGCTGCAGGTGATCTCGCTGCCGCTTCGGCCCTTGCGCGAGCGGCCCGGCGACATCATGCCGCTCACGCGCCATTTCCTGCAGATCTACGCGCGCCGCCTGCATTTGACGGACGTGTCGATTACGCCGGACGCAGAGCGCGCCTTGCTGGACTACCCGTGGCCCGGCAATATCCGCGAGTTGGAGAACGTGATCCACCGCGCGCTGCTGGTCAGCCATGACGGCGCCGTCACGGCCTACGACCTGAGCCTGCGTGGCTGGGCGCGCAACGAGCCGCTCGGCGAAGCGCGCGAGCCGCAGCACAGCCCGGCGCATCCGCTGGACGAGGCGCGCTCGCCGTACGGGGCGCACCATGCAACCACCGCTACCGCTACCGCCACCGCCGCCACACACGCGCCGCCACAGTGGCCCGCTGCCGCCGCCGCGCACGCGCCGCCCCAATGGCCCGCCGCCGCCGCGCACGCGCCGCCCCAATGGCCCGCCGCCGCCGCGCACGCGCCGCCCCAATGGCCCGCCGCCGCAGCGCCTGGACCCGGCGCCGGTTACGCATTGGACACTGCCACGGCTCGCTTCCACGCCGCATGGCGCGCGCTGCTGGCATCTGGCGAGAACATCGAATTCGAAGCGCTGCAGCACGAGCTTGCGCTGGCCGCGTTCGAGAGCACCGACCGCAACCAGGTGCGCGCATCCAAGCGCCTGAACATCAGCCGCAACATCATGCGCACTTACCTGAAGAAGGCAGGCGTGCTGTAGATTCGCAAGCACAGGCTGCTGCGCAATCAGCAGCCTGTCCAAGGCGCAGCACGCACGGCGAGCAATAGCGCGTTTCAGGCATGGCATGGTTTCTGCGTTGAGTAAGTGGCTGACACCACAACTCACGAGGAGCTGAAACATGACCATAGAATTCATCTGGCAACTGCCCACCGCTGGCGATGGCCGCTACGGCGAAGCCGCCCGCACGCGGCGCGGCGAGCGCGACGCCCTGTCAGGCTCGCCCTACAGCGACGGCGTGTCCGACCCGCGCGGCAAGCGCTTCAACTATTACGACTACCTGCACCAGGTGGCGCGCGCCGCTGACCTGTCCGGCTTCGATGGCGTACGCATCAGCCACGACCTGCAGGGCGAGGAAGCGTGGATTGTCGCCGGCTATGTGGCGCGCGGCACGCGCCGCATCAAGCTGGTGACCGAGTTCGAAGCCGCCTGGGGATCGGCGGTGTACGCCGCCAAGAACGCCGCCAGCTTCCAGCGCTTCACGGGCGGCCGCCTGGCCTGGCAGATCGCTCCCGGCGGCGCGGCCGAAGAACGGCGCCGCCATGCCGACTACGCGGAAGACGCCGACGTGCTACCCCGCATCGACGAATTCCTGACCGTCGCGCGCGGCGTGTTGACCACGGCGCCGTTCAACTTCAAGGGCAAGTTCTTCGAAGTGGGCGAGGGTGGTTTCCGGGGCACGCTGGCCAATAACCCGGTGCCCAGGGTCTACCTGTCCGGCACCAGCGACGAGGCGTTCGCGCTCTCCGCGCGCCAGGCGGACGTCCATGTGTTCGACGCCGCACCGCCGGAAGCGCTGCGCGAACAGGCCGCGCGCCTGTCGGCGCTTGCCGCCGCAGCGGGCCGCCAAGTTGCCATCGGCCTGCGCATCAACGTGCTGGCGCGCGAAACCGAGGCAGAAGCCCAGCGCGACGCGGCCATCTACCGCAGCCAGTCAGCAGGCGCCGGTGCCGCACCCGCCGCCGACGCCGCCGACGCCGACGCCGACGCCGACGACACGCTGGTCGGCAGCTTCGAGCAGGTGACGGACCGGCTGGCCGAATACGCAGCGGCAGGCGTGTCCAGCTTCCTGCTCTCGGCCGTGCCGCACCTCGAAGAAGCCTACCGCTTCGGCGAAAACGTCTTACCCGCCTTGCGCGAACGCCTGGCTGCCGCCGAGCGTCAGGCCGCCTAACCACACCCACACCTGGAGCACAACATGACTGTAGATTTCTTCTGGCGCCTTCCCACTCACGGCGAGCCGAGCTCGCACCGCAGCCGCACGCCGTACCGTGGCGACACGCTGGCGGGCAACGCCCAGCTTGAGCTGGCGGGCGGCTACACCTATATCGACTACCTTGCCGAGATCGCCCACGCAGCCGAAGTCTCCGGCTTCCACGGCGGCCTGATTCCATCCTTCCCGATGACGGACGAACCATGGGCCATCTCCGCGCTGCTGGCAAGCGAGACCGACACCTTCCGTTTCATGATCCCGTTCCAGCCCGGCTTCCTCAACCCGGTCGCAGCGGCCCGCATGACGGCCAGCCTGCAGCGCGCCACCGGCGGGCGTGCGCTGTACAACGTCATCACCGGCGGAGGCGGTCCCGCGCAGCTGTGGTGGGGCGACTCGGCCAGCCACGACGACCGCTATCGCCGCACCACCGAATTCCTCGATATCGTACGCGGCGTCTGGCAAGGCGGCCCGTTCTCCTACCAGGGCAAGTTCTACCAGCTGGAACACGGTGGCCTGCCGGACCCGCTGTCGAAAGAGGAGTTCCCTGAAATTTACTTCTCCGGGTCCTCCGACGCCGCCCTGGCATCGGCCTCCAGGCACGCCGACTACTACCTGACCTGGCTGGAGCCTTTCGCTGCCCTGCGCGAAAAATTCAGCCGCGTGAAGGAGAAGACCGACCTGCTGGGCCGTAAAATCAAGTGCGCGGTGAGGGTCGATATTGTCGCCCGCGCCACCGAGGAAGAAGCCTGGGACGAAGTCCGCAAAGGCTTCGAACGGGTGGACGCCGAAACGCTCAGGCAATTCCTGGCGCCGCAAGGGGACTCGGTCGGCGCCGCCCGCCAGCGCTCCAACCTGCCCACAACGCTGAACAGCTACCGTGACCTGATCATCGAACCCAACGTCTGGTCAGGCTTCAACCTGCTGCGCGGCGGACAGACGCAAGGCATCGTCGGCAGCTACCAGCAAGTCGCCGAACGCCTGGATGAACTGGTCCAGCTGGGCGCCGACGCCTTCATCCTCTCCAGCACGCCGCACCTGGAAGAAGCCTACCGCGTGGGCGAAGAAGTCCTGCCGCTGGTACGCGGCCATGTGCAGCCGCAAGCGCTGCGTGCTGTCGGCTGAAAAGCAGCACTGTCGCCCAGGCAGCAAGCCTTGCCTGGGTGTTCAAAAATCACCAGTTCGTTCCATTTCAAAGTAAGCCTTACAGGACAAGGCTTGCTTTGATGGCCCCAGCCAGGCATGGCGCTTGCAATGATTAACTTACCCGTTACTCATTACAAAGGAAGTCTCCATGCATCCCCAGCAATCGCCAGCCACCCGATTCAAACGCACCGTCATCAGCCGTGAGCTGAGCGCCGTATTCGCCATCGCCCTTGCCGGCGGCGCCGCGCACGCGGAAGAACAAGCCGAAGCCGCAGCGGCCGTCGCCGCCACCACCGTCGCCGCCACCGCGCCGGTTGCCGCCGCCGGCAGCGTCCCTTACGTGGTGGGCGAACTCGGCGCGCTGCAAACCGTCACCGTCACCGCTCAGAAGCGCGAAGAGAAGGCGCAGTCTGTGCCCAGCTCGATCACCGTCCTTGGCGGCAAAGAGCTGCTGGACGATGGCGTAGGCCGCTCCGCATCCGAGATCCTGAACTTCGTCCCCAACGCTTCGGCGGGCACGCAGCAGCACGGCCGCCCGCGCTGGTGGATACGCGGCGTAGGCGCCGGCCAGCAGCAGATCGATTTCCCCAATCCGGTCGGCTTCTACCTGGACGACGTCTACATCAGCAACTCGTCCGCCACCGGCTTCCCGCTGTTCGACCTGGACCGCGTGGAAGTGCTGCGCGGGCCGCAAGGCACGCTGTGGGGCAAGAACACCACCGGCGGCGCCATCAATGTCATTTCGAAGAAGCCAAGTTTTCGCAACAGCGGCTACCTGAAGCTCGATTACGGCCGCTACGATACCAAGCTGGTGGAAGGGGCTATCGGCGGCGGGCTGGTGGACGAAGTGCTGGCCGGCCGCCTGTCCTTCCACACCGAAGACCAGGGCGAGGGCCGCTTCCACAACCTGTTCACCGGCGCGAACGATGGCGCGCTGCGCGACAGCGCCATACGCGGCCAGCTGAAGGCGCTGATCAGCAAGGACCTGAGCGCCAACCTGAACCTGCACTACCGCGACTACAAGACCGACGGCACCATCACCACCGTGGCCAGCTACGCCGCCAACGGCGTGTACCGCAACGGCTACATCCCCAGCACCAATCCGGACGACGTGAGCGCCAACGCGCCCGCCAACAGCTCGGTGAAGCAGGGCGGTGGGCAACTGGCGCTGGAGTACCAGCTCGGGCCATATTCGCTCAACTCCATCACCGGCTTTGAAAACTACCGCACCGAGAGCGTGGGCGACGGCGACAACACGCCGCTGGAGATCAGCCGCAGTCACGCCACCGCCAGGAGCCGCCAGTGGTCGCAGGAGTTGCGCCTGGCTTCGCCGCAGGAGGACAAGGTGAGCTGGGTGGCGGGCCTGTTCTACTTCAACGAGAAGATCGACTCCGACTCGGCATCCGCGCGCCTGCCGAACGGCGCCGCGCCTGCGCTGGCCGGCAGCACGCAGCCGGTGGGCTACAACAGCACGGTCTACAGCCACGAGGCGCGCAGCTTCGCCGTGTTCGGCAGCGCCACGGCCACCTTCAGCGATCAGCTGCGCGCCATCCTGGGCCTGCGCTGGACCACCGAGACCAAGGACCTGGACCTGCGCCGCCGCCAAGCCGCATCTGGCACGCCGCAATTCGGCAGCGTGGACAATTGGTGGAATACGGTCAGCGGCGCCAACTACGGGGCGGCGTCGGTCGCCAACAACAATTTCGTCTCTACGCCATCGACTACCTGGCACGCGCTGACCTGGGACTTTACGCCGGAATACAAGCTCAGTTCCACCGCGCGCGCTTACTTCAAGGCTGCGCACGGCATCAAGTCCGGCGGCTACAACACCAGCGCAACCGATGTGCGGGCGCTGAATACGGTGGCGCCGGAAACGCTCAATTCCCTTGAGCTGGGCCTGAAGTCGGAATGGTGGGACAACAAGCTCAATTTCAACGCCAACCTGTTCCGCTACAACTACAAGAATGTGCAGGTCAACATTACGGGCGTGTACAACGGCGACCCGACACAGAGCGTCAACTACCTGCAGAACGTGGCCAGGGCGCATGTGAACGGCGCCGAGTTCGAGCTGGAGCTGCAGCCGGTTGACGAACTGCACATCAATGCCAATATCGGCATATTGCGCACGGAGTTCGATGAGTTCAATATCCAGAATAACGGCGGCAACCGTTCGGGCAACGAGTTCGTCCGCTCGCCGCATGGCACCGCGCTGCTGCAGGCGGATTATCGCCTGCCGGTGGCCAACGGCAAGCTGGTGGTCAGCGGCGACTGGCGGTATACCAGCAAGCAGTACTACTACGTCGATCCGCAGACCGATGCGCGGGGATTGCTGAATCAGGGCGGCTACGGTATCGGCAATGCGCGGCTGTCGTACACGCTGCCGGGCGGGAAGCACACCTTTAGCGCTTATGTGAACAATGTGGGGGGACAAGATCTACAAGAACCATACGCTGACCAGCTTCGTGCCCGGCACCGTGAATGGGGACACGGTCTACTGGGGCGCGCGCCGCACCTTTGGGCTGTCTTATACCGCGCAGCTGTAGCGTGCGCGCATCGGCGGGTTACGCGCTGCGCGCTAACCCGCCCTACGGACCCGTGATTCATCCGGCACTGTAGGGCGGGTTAGCTGGCGCAGCCAGCGTAACCCGCCGAACCGGGTCAAGCCGCCGCGCGCAAGCTCTCCGCCACGCGCCGCTGCGCCTCTTCGAGCGGCCTGCGGTCCAGCCACGCATCGACATCCACATCGCGGTCCAGGAAGCCGTGCACCAGCTGGAAGTGCTTCTGCTGCCGGAACAGCTCCACCTTCTCGTCCGACAGATCCGGCGCCAGCGCCAGATGGAAGCCATCGCGGTAGGCTTCCGCCACGCCTTGGCCGCCGGCCCGTGTTTCGCCTTGCAGGATCTGCAGCACCTCGTCCTTATGCGTCTTGGCCCATTCCGCCGCGCGCAACGTCTGCGTCAGGAAGCGCACCACCAGCTCGAAATGGTCGCGCAGGAAGTCCTCGTGCACGGTGATGGGACGCGGCGTGCCGTTGTTCACCCTGTAGCGCCGCTCCAGCTTGTCCAGGTCTATGCCCACCACCACGCCCGCGTCGCGCGCCGCGTCGGCCGCCGCAGCACCTTTCACGTACACGGCGTCCACCTCGCCCAGCAGCAGCGGCGAAATGCCTTCCCACAGATTCGTGCCCAGGTTGCGGTACTCGGCGGGGCCGTTCTGGCCCAGTTCCACCAGCTGCACGTCGTCCAGCGTCAACCTGGCCGATGCCAGCGCGCCCTTGTAGCCGGCCAGGCTCATGCCGCGCGCGATGCTACGGCCGCGCCGGTTGTTCTGCAGGTCGTCGTTGCGGAAGGCGGGCAGCGCCAGGCGCTTGCCCTTCAGGTGCTCCGGCCTCGTGATGCCGGAGCCGGGACGGACCAGGATGGACTGCCACTCGTCTATCCACGTCAGCCCGATCAGCCGGGTTGGCGCGCCCTGTGCCCGCGCGGGCAGGGCCAGCAGGTTGCCGCCCTCGCGCACCAGCGTTTCCAGCTGGTGGTCGTAATGGTGGCGCGCCAGCTCGCCGCCGACTTCCTGCAGCGTTTGCAGCTTGATGCCGTCGCGCGCGAACTCTTCGTCCAGCCATCCCAGTTTGTATGCCAGGCCGGTGGCGGTCGGTACGGGGCAACGCGTGAACCAAACCGTTTCCACGGGCTTGGCTTGTTTGTTGGTCGTGCTCATGTTGGTCCTTGTAGTAGAGGGTTGAGTCGGTCCGCTTGGCGGCCGTCCTCAGTGGTTGCAGGAAGCATGCCCGCCGCGCCGCGCCCCGTGCGGCGTGCGCTTGCTGCCGGGGCGACAGTGGCCGGCGCCGCTGCTGCGATATCAACAGCGGCTGCTACGCGGCGCGCAGTGCGGGCGCCTGGAGCAGCGCTTTCGGCTGGCACGCGTCTTGCGAAAGTAGAGGCATGACCAACCCGCAGGGAGTAATGCAATGACTGAAGCACTGGCAGCACAAGCGCAACTGAGCGTAGAGGTACAAGAATTCGTGGAGCAGGTCCGCAAGGATGCGCAGCTGGCATTCAATGCGCTGCGCGAGACCGGCAGCCTGACGGCGAACGGCACCGTCGGATTCGTGGAGCGCATTCCGGGCGAAGACAAGGTGGTGGTGGTGAACGATCCAGGTCCGTTCCGCAAAGGCCAGCCGCTGACGGCGTCCGTCGTCGGCCTCGATGGCACCGTCTACTCGGGCGCCGGCGGTGGCGGCGGCCGCTACCTGAAACTGTTCCGCGAACGGCCGGAAGTCACGTCGATCTCGCACGTGCACTCGCCTGCGCTGGGCGCCTGGGCGCAGACCCACCGCACGCTGCCGATCCGCTACGTGCCGGTGCAGCGCTTCCAGCTGATACGCGAGATTCCGATCTACATCGACCGCCGCCAGCCGGAAGTGGACTTCATCCTGGGCCTGATTTCCAAGAACAGTTATTCCACCGCCATCCTGGAAGCGAACGGCGGCGCCACCGTGTGGGGCAAGCAGGGCTTGCTGAAGCTGGCCGAATTCATCCTGCTGCTGGAGGAGGGGGCCAAGATCCAGATCCAGGCCGAGGCCATCGGCGGCTCGCGCGATTTCGGACCGGGCGTGCTGCTGCAGCAATGGAAGATGAGCAATCTGATCGAGACTGCGCGCGAACTGTCCCTGCTGCCCGCCAGCGATCTGTAAGGAGTCACGATGAAAACGGCACTGTCCCTCCAACGCAAGCGCGGCGCGCGCGCATTATTGGCCGGCACGCTGGCCGCTGCGGCTCGCATGGCCAGCATGGTCTGCATCGCGTCCGTGGCCATGCCCGGCACGGCGCACGCCGGCCTGGCTTGGGCGGCCGGTGCCTCCCAGGTCGCTTCGGCGGCGGCGTCCGCGACGGGGTCTGCAACGTCTCGTGCAAGCGCTCCCGCAGCCGTGGCAGCCAAGCTGCCGGAAAGCGTGCGCATTGCCGCCGTGGCGCGCTCGGCGCCTGCAGGCAAGACCGTGTTCGCCGGCGCCTCGGCCCAGGTGGCGCAGGACCGCTGGCTGGAAACGGAGCTGGGCAAGCTGGGCGTGCGCTTGGAATGGGTGCCTGTCACCACCAATGCCGTGGCTGCGCAGGTGAACGAAGGCTTTGCCAGCAAGAGCATCGACTTTGCGCACTATGGCGACCTGCCTTCGATTATCGCCAACGCGTCCGGCCTGCAAACGCGGCTGGTGCTGCCCGGCGGGAGCTTGAACAACACCTATCTGGTGGTGCCGCCCAACTCCACTGCGCGTTCTATCCGCGACCTGAAAGGCAAGCGCATCGCGCTGCACCGCGGCCGGCCATGGGAATACCCGTTCGCGCGCCTGTTGCAAGCCAATGGCTTGAAGCTGAGCGACGTGAAGATCCTGAACCTGAATCCGCAGGCCGGCGCAGCGGCGCTTGCCACCGGCGGGGCGGACGCCTTCTTCACCCTGAGCGACGCCTTCCTGCTGGAGGATAAGAAGGTCGGCAAGATCATCTGGGCCAGCAAGAAGGCACCGGAGGACTGGAAGATGCGCGCCGAACTGTGGGGCGACGGCGCCTTCCTGCAGCGCTATCCGCAGGTGGCGCAGCTGGTGGTGTCGGCCTATCTGCGCGAACACCACAAGGCTGCGGCGGATGCGGGGCGCGAGAGCTACATCAAGTCGGAAGCGCTGGGCGGCCAGAGCGAGGACGTGGTGCGGCGCGAGCTGGAAGGCGACGGCACCCAGTGGAAGGACCGTTGGTCGCCGCTGTTCACGCCCGCCGTTCGCGCCCACTACGCGGCCGAAGCCGAGTATGCGAAGCAGGCCGGCCTGATCGCCCGGCCGCTGCCCGTGGACGCCTTGTTCGCGCCGCAGTTCGTGAAGCAGGGCCTGGTCCAGCTTCAGTTGCAAGACTATTGGACCCGCTGAGGAAGGAGCCTGTCTATGACTATCGCCGCCGCTTATCGCCCGTCGCGGTCCATGCCGCACCAGTTGCCGCCGTTGCCCGAGGAGGTGGCGCCTTCGCTGGAGAGTCCGCGCGCGCCGCTCCGGAAAGGACGGAATGCGCCCCGCGCGGCCGCGCCGCGCCATGCCGGGCTGGCGGAGCGCTGGCTAGCCACGCGCTGGTCGGCCTGGACAGCACCCTTGCTGGTTCTGCTGCTGTGGTCCGCCGCCACCGCGCTGGAATGGGCGCCGCCGCAGATCCTGATGTCGCCCTGGCAGGTGGCGCTGAGCGCAGTGGAACTGGTGGAAAGCGGCGAACTGCCGGACCACTTGAGCGTGAGCCTGTACCGCCTGTTCGCCGGCTTCGCGCTGGGCGGCGCTGCCGGCCTGGCAGCCGGCGTGCTGCTCGGCCTGTCCAAGCCCCTGCGCGCCTATGTAGAACCTACCTTCAACGTGCTGCGCCAGTTGCCCACCGTGGCGCTGATCCCGCTGTTCATCCTGGTACTGGGCATAGGCGAGAGCTTCAAGGTCTTCATCGTCGCCAAGGCCACCTTCTTCATCGTCGCATTGGCCGCGCACGACGCCATCCGCAACCTGCCCGCGCGGTACTTCGAGGTGGCCGCCGTGTACCGCTTCTCGCGCTGGAACGTGATCCTCCGCATCGCGCTGCCGGCCATCGTGCCCGACGTGCTGACGGGCGTGCGCATTGCGCTGTCCCGCTCCTGGATGGTGCTGGTGGGCGCCGAGCTGCTGGCTGCGGACAGCGGCCTGGGACAGATGATGGAAATGGGCCGCCAGATGTTCCGGCTGGACGTGGTGATGGTGGGCGTGGTGCTGACCGGCGTGATCGGCTTTGCGCTGGACCGCAGCTTCCGCCTGATCGAACAGCGCCTTACCCGCTGGAAGAAAGGCTGACCATGCAAACCAGGGCAATCTCAATTCTCAAGGGCGCTTTGCTGCCCGTGGCCCTGCTGGCCGCCTGGCAGTGGGCCTCGGGGCAGGGCGCCAGCGCCGCCTACATCTTCGTGCCGCTGCCGCTGCTGTGGGACAGCCTGTTGCAGCTGCTGTCGTCCGGCGAGCTGTGGCTGCACCTGAAAGTGAGCCTGGGCCGCACGCTGACCGGCATTGCGCTCGGCGGCACGGCAGGCATCGCCACCGGAACGCTGATGGCGCAGTCGCGCGTGGCCGAACGCCTGATCGGCCCGCTGTACCACAGCATCCGCCAGGTGCCGCTGCTCGGCCTGATTCCGCTGCTCGGGCTGTGGGTAGGCAGCGGCGATGCCGCCAAGCTGCTGGTGGTGGCCATCGCCGCCTTTTACCCCACCACGCTCAACACCTGCGAAGGCATACGCAACGTGGAGCAGCGCCTGCGCGAAGTGGGGCAGGTGCTCACGCTGACGCAATGGCAAACCTTCCGCCGCGTGCTGCTGCCGGCCGCCACGCCGGCCATCGTCACCGGCCTGACCCACGCGCTGGCCTTTTCCTGGCTGGCCTGCATGGGCGGCGAGCTGCTGTTCGCGGCCGGCCCGGGCATCGGCTCGCTGCTGCTGAACGGCGAAGTGGCGGGCCGCATGGACGTGGTGCTGCTGGCTGTGGTGGTGATCGCGCTGGTGGCGCAAGCCATGAACGCCGTCCTGTACCGCGTGGCGCGCCGCATCCATCGATTTGAATCCTGAAGGAGCATTATGAACGCACCGATTTCCAAGGCACTGCTGCACGCACTGCCCACCGCGCGGCCCCAGCGCCGCAGCGGCGGCCTGCTGATCGAGAACGTCAGCAAGTCCTTCGCGCTGAAAGGCGAGCGCCTTCCCGTACTGGACGACATCTCGTTCCGTGTTGAACCCGGCGAGTTCGTCGCCATCGTGGGCGCTTCCGGTTGCGGCAAGTCCACCTTGCTGCGCCTGCTGGCGGGACTGGATACCGAATACGAAGGCCGCCTGCAGCACGACGGCAAGGACATTCAGGGCACCGACCTGAATCGCGGGCTGGTGTTCCAGGACCACCGCCTGTTCCCCTGGCTGACGGTGGAGCAGAACATAGGGCTGGCCTTCACCAACACCAAAGTGCCTGCGGCCGAGCGTCGCGAGCGCGTGGCGGCGGAGATCGCCCGCGTAGGGCTGGACGGTTTCGCGGGCGCCTTCCCGCACCAGCTTTCCGGCGGCATGTCGCAGCGCGCCGCCATCGCCCGCGCGCTGGTCGGCAAGCCGGACGTGCTGCTGCTGGATGAGCCGCTGGGCGCGCTCGACGCGCTCACCCGTTTGCGCCTGCAGCAGGAGCTGCGCCGCCTGTGGCAGGACGAGGGCATCACCATGCTGATGGTAACCCACGATATCGACGAGGCGGTCTACCTGGCCGACCGCATCGTGGTGCTGGACGCGCGGCCCGGCCGTATCCGGCGGGTGCAGGAAGTGGCGCTGCCGCACCCGCGCCAGCGCGGCCAGGCCGGTTTCGTCGCCATCCGCGACAGTTTGCACGCAGATTTCATTCACTAATTCACACCAGGAGCTGACATGAGCAATTCCCTCGATACCCTGTGGTACACCCGCTGCCCGGTTCCGACCGGCCTGGGCATCGCGCTGCAAAAAGGCTGGCTGGAAGAGGCCTTCCGCGCGCAGTGCACCAATGTGCAGTCGCTGCGCGAATCGAACGACAAGGCGGTGCGCGAGTCGCACTTCGACCATACGCTGCAAAACTCGGTGCGCCACGGCGGCAATATCCCCGCGCTGTGGGCGCGCGCGGCGGGCCGGGACACGCGCGTGCTGGGCCTGTCCTGGTCGGACGAAACCCAGCTGATCCTGACCCTCCCGGACAGCGGCATCAAGACCGTGCGCGACCTGAAGGGCCGCCGCTTCGGCTTGCCGCGCTGGACGGCCGCCCAGATCGATTTCTCTCGCGCCCAGGCCATACGCGGCCTGGAAAACGCCCTCAAGCTGGAAGGCTTGGCGGTAAGCGACGTTGAACTGGTCGATTTCGTGATCGAAGCAGGGCAGAGCGACGCGCCGGCGGTGCGCGCGGCCGGCAGCAATGTGTTCAGCGGCCGCCGCAGT
Organism: Pseudoduganella sp. UC29_71; assembly: GCF_042693265.1. Lineage (NCBI taxonomy): Bacteria > Pseudomonadati > Pseudomonadota > Betaproteobacteria > Burkholderiales > Oxalobacteraceae > Pseudoduganella > Pseudoduganella sp. UC29_71. The sequence continues at coordinate 1,970,706 of NZ_CP170549.1, forward strand.
GGCGGCCAAAGCGCCGAGCTGCTTGGCCTGCTGCGCGGCGAGGTGGACGCCATCTTCCTGAAAGGCGCCAGCGCCGCGCACATCGCCAACCTGTTCGGCCTGCACACGGTGATCGATACCGGCGCCCATCCGGACCCCCTGATCCGCGCCAACAACGGCACGCCGCGCACGCTGACGGTGGACCAGAACCTGCTTGAGCACCATTTCGATTCGGCCGTGCGCATCGTGGACCAGGTGTTGCGCGCCGAGGCCTGGGCGCGCGGCAATCCCGACGAAACGCGCCGCTTCCTGGCGCGCGAGTCGAACAGCAGCGAGTACTGGGTGACGGTGGCCTACGGCGAAGACGCGCACCTGCGCCTGGATACCGAGCTTTCCGAAACCAACATCGCCGGCCTGCAGGACTTCAGCGATTTCCTCTACCGCTGGCAGTTCCTGCCGAACCGCGTGGACGTGCGCAGCTGGATCGATCCGCGTCCGTTCGAGGCGGCGCTGTCGCTGCACCAGCGCGCGGCCTGACGCCAACCGGGAAACAGCATGGACAGACGATCACTACTGAAGCTGGCCCCGGCCGCAGCGCTGCTGCCCGGCGTGGTGCGCGCCCAAGGGGAACCGGGCGTGCTGCGCATTGCGGTGACTGCGTTCGCCGAGAACGGCAAGGCCAGCCTGAGCGGCACGCCTTACCGCGTACAGCAGGAAGGCTGGCTGGCGCGCGAACTGGCCAGGCGCGGCGTGCAGCTGGAGTGGTTCCCGGTAACGGGCGACACTGGCGCCACCATGAACGAAGCGTTCGCGAGCGGCCGTATCCAGTTCGCTGCCTACGGCGACTTGCCTTCTGTGATCCTGAACGCGGGCGGCGTGCGCACCCAGGTGATAGTGCCGGCCGGGCGCGGTGCGGACCTGTTCCTGCTGGTGCCGCCCGGCTCCAGCGCCCGCTCGCTGCTGGACCTGAAGGGCAAGCGCATCAGCATCCATCGCGGGCGGCCGTGGGAACTGGGCCTGCTGCACCTGATCGAGGACAACAAGCTGACGCCGCGCGACTTCAAGCTGGTGAACATGGACATCAAGCCGGGCGCTTCGGCGCTGGCAACGGGCGCGGTGGACGGCCTGTTCCAGCTGAACGGCTATCCGCTGGAGGATAAGGGAATAGGGAAGATCATCTGGACCAGCAAGGGCCAGCCGGACCGCAAGATGCGCGCGGAACTGTGGGGCCGGTGCGACTACACGCGAGCCAACCCGGAACTGGCGGAGCTGGTCGCCACGGCCTGGGTCAAGGCGCAGTACTGGGCCGCGCAGGAAGAAAACAGGGATACCGTGATCCGCGACGGCACGCGCAACGGCACGCCGGAGAGCGTGATACGGCGCTCCTACGATGATCCGTCCCTGCCATGGAAGGATCGGTGGACGCCGCTGTACGACGAGGTGGTGTACCGGCACTACCGGCGGGTGGTGGCGTTTGCGCGCAGCCAGAAGCTGATACGGCAGGCGCTGCCGGCGGAAGAACTGCTGGAGCCGCGCTTTGTGAACGCGGCGCTGAAAAACCTGGGGCTGGCGCAGTACTGGCGCGCCAGCCCGGTCAGGACAGCCTGAATGTTGACCTGGCCGCCCGCTTAATTGCGGCGTGGGTTGTCGGGACGGTTGTCGTAGCGGTTGGGCACACCGTCGCCGTCGCGGTCGCGGTCATAGCGGTTCGGCACGCCGTCGCGGTCGTTGTCGTGGCGGCGGCCACGGTCATGGCCGTAGTTGCGGTTGTCGTGGTTGTCGTAGCGGTTCGGGATGCCGTCGCCGTCGCGGTCGCGGTCATAGCGGTTCGGGATGCCGTCGTGGTCCATATCGCCCCGGCCGCGTCGGTCCCAGCGGCCTTCGTGGCGGATCCAGTGGCCGTTCGACTGCACCCATTGCGGCTGGACATAGTAGTAGCCCGGACGCTCGACCAGCCAGTGGCCGGAAACCCACACGTGGCGGTGGCCGTTCCAGTTCCAGTAGCCCGGCGCCCACACGTAGCCGTGACGCGGCGGCGGCAGGCTTTCATAGCGCAGCGGAGGCGGCGCGGTGCCGATGACCAGATTCACATCCACCTGGGCCGAAGCCGGCATGGGCGCGAACGCGGCAGAGCTCACAGCCAACAGGGCTGCTGCGTACAAGGTAGGCTTGATCATTTTGTTCTCCGTTGATATGAGTGACGCTGAATTCACTATATCAAGCGCTGGTGGCTTGGAGAAAGGAAGATGCAACTTATTACAACTGACACAGCTATATGCAAATACAGTGTGCGCTAACGTACAGAAGGGGACTCGCCTGCCACGCTGGGGCGCTGGTCTAGCGCGGGGCGTGCAGGCGAATGTTCGGCGCCGGCATCAGATCTTGGCCGAGGCAGTAGCTTTGCGCTCGTCGTTCAGCAGTTGCAGTTTCTGTTCGGCGCTCAGGCGTTTGGCGCTGACAACAACCACTTGCATGTCCTTGGCGGCAGCGTAGGCAGGTGCGGCAGCGGCACGTGCGGCGATGGGCTGGGCTTCGACGGCGGTGACAGTGTCAGTGTCCAGCACATAGTTGGCGGCACAGGCCAGGCCCAGGGTCACGACAAACAGGGCTTCGAAGTTTTTCAGGACGTTCATTTTGCTCTTCCTTCAGGTTGGTGGTCAGTGGTGTTTGGTGTTCCGATGACTGCACTGTACTCAATGCCTTCGCGAGGCTCCAACGGATTGCGACGAGCGGCGGATTTTGCGGCGCGAAATGCAAATTCCGGCGACAAGACGCTGCTGAAGATGTTGGCTTTCATGCCATGGTTTTCCCGTCCCCCCGCTAAGCCCGGCCATACGAATACCACCGGCGCGAGGGGCATATGCGGTCCAAGTTCAGTCACATTCTGCAGTCCTTGGCAGAGCGCCGCCGTGCCTGGCGCAGGGCGCGCAATCTGCGGGCGGGCACGCGCGTCTCTTCCGGAACGAAAGGCGGCGTGGGGCGCGCGGATGGCCGCGCAAGCGGGCCGGGACGAGACGGGCGCAGCTTGCCTGGCGCAGCGGCCGAGCCGCAGGCTGCCGCTGCCGCGAGGCGCCCGGCGGCGGCAAGGCTCGGGCTGGGAGTCGGCACGCTGTGGGCGCAGCTAGCCACGGCGCCGCGCGCGACGCTGTGGCTGGCCGGCGCCGGCGTGCTCGCTGCGCTGGGCGGCGCGGCGGCCATCATAGGCCATGCGCGCGCGCTTGGTGCCGCTACCATCACCACGCCGGATGCCGCCAGCGCGCGGCATGCGGCAACCGTATATCAATCCGCTTTGCCCGGCGCCACGCTGACGGTGGCGCGGCAGGCCGGCGTGCGTTTCAATCCGGTTGCCGGCGGCGCCGTGATCACGCTGGCGGGCATGCAAGGCATGGGTGCGGTCCGCGTGGACCTGTGCAGCCAGTTGCGCGAGCCGGGCAGCGCGCGGCTGGTGTCGCTGCGGCTGGGCTACCGCTTCGACGACGTGCAGCGATGGATGGACAAGCAAGCTGGCCAGGCCGGCGCACTGTCCGGCGCCTTGCGCAATGTGCTGCTGGTCGGCGGCGGCTCCGCCGCCACGGCGGCCATGCCGGAAGTGCGCATCAGCGGCGAGGCGCGCGCGGACTTCGCTGGCGAGCCCTTGAAACTGACGTGGCGCAGCGCACCGGGCGCCGCCGCCCGCTGGCTGAGCGATGCCAGCGGCGGCCGTATCGAAGAGAGCGGTGGCGCCACCGCCGGCTTCTTCCGGCAAGGCTGGCTGACGTGGGGCGAGGGCGCAGCCCTGCGGGTCGAGCGCCGCGCCAGTGTAGGCTGCCCGCAGGCAGGCGAGCTGGTGGTGCAGCTTTATCAGTTGCAGGGCGAGCTGCAGGGGCAACTGCAGGGCGCGGGGAAGGGGCGCCTGGCCGGCAGCCCGGCGCTCGGCGCCAGCGATAAGGTGATGCTGGCCGCGTTTCCATCGTCGGGCGACGCGGTGACGGGCTATCTGCAGCCCGGCGTCTACAAGGTCCCCGCGCGCGCGCCGGCCGAGCTGGAAGACCAGGCCTTGTTCGCCGCCATGCAGGCCGAAGGACTGGTGCGGCTGGATGCCGGCGGCATGGTGGCGATCCCGCCGCGCGACCTGCCGCAGTGGCTGGCCAGCGCCGCGCCGGCACGTGCAACCGGACTGGCGGAATGGCGCGATGTTCGTCTCGACGCGGCTGCCAATAAACTGCTCAAGCGTCTCTACCAGCAGGCCGATGGCGCCTACGTGCGCCAGCAGATCGACATCTACAATAGCGAACGGCGCCTGCTGGCATGGCGCGTGAAGTCCGGGCCGGCATGGGAAGCCAGCGCTGGCGACAGCCCGCTCGCCTCCACCGCGCAGATGCCGCCCGCCGCCGCCCGCCTGTTCGCCGAACTGCCGCAGGGCTGGCAGCCCTGGACGCGCGTCGCCTACTGGCCGCAATCCAGCGCCGTCCGTACCGTGCGGCTGACGCTTTCCTTGTCCGCCACCGCACCCGGCAGCGCCGTGCCGCTGCAACTGCTGGTTGCCGGGCGTGTGGGCGCTGTCGATGGTGCGCGCGCTACGCTGCAGGCTGCGTGCACGGGGCGCGGTTGCGCGTCCGCGAGCGACGCGGTGCAGCTGACGCTGGAGCCGTTGCCGGGCGCGCACGCCATCAGCGTGGAAGTCCAGCCGCTCGACATGACCAGCGTGGCCGCGTCCGGCGATCAGGCTTACCGCCATTTGCGCGTGTCGGCCGGCCGCATCGCGTGGCAGCCGCTGGAGGCCGCCATGCCGGGCACAGGGCCTGGCATTGGCGTCGGCCTTGGCGGTGGCGGCCGTGCGTCGCTGGCGACCTCGGTTCAGCTCCGGGACCGCAACGGCACGCTACTGTGGGCCGACGGCAGCAGCACGCCGCCCGCGCTGGACGCCGGCCTGGCAACCATGCTGGGCGTCGGCCCCGAACACGCATCCAGCGTCGCCGGCGTACTGGCGCGTGCCGCCGCAGCCGGAAGCGGCGCCGCAGCGGCCGGCGCGCCGGCCAGCGGCAAGCTGGCGCTGGACCTGGCGCTGCAAACCCTGAGCCAGCGCATCCTCGACTGCGTCGGCATGCGCCACGGCCGTTGGGATGGCAAGGCCTGCACCGGCGCGCAGCCGATTCCCCAGGGCCGCCACGCCGGCCTGGTGCTGCTGGACGCTGAAACGGGCGATATCCTCGCGGCGGCAGGCGCCGGCAACGCCCCGGCCGGCGCCGAAAACTGGCCTGAAGTGCGTGACTTCGACCGCGCCAATCCGGCCCGCAGCCCGCTGCGCCTGCCCGCCCTCCAGCACGACGGAGGCGCCCACCGCAGCCCCGGTTCCACCTTCAAGGTCGTCAGCGCCGCCGGCCTCGAGCTGGCCGCCAAGTCCGACCCGCAGCTGGACGCGCTGCTGGGCGGCATGCCGCTGCCCGCCATCAATGCCGTGGCCCGCCAGCGCGGCTATGCCTTCCAGACCGGCGCGCCAACTTACCCCGCCACTGCGGGCGGCGCCCACATCACCAATTACAAGGAACAGGGACTGGACCGCCGCGCGCAGGAAGGCAAGCTGGGACTGCCGCAAGCGCTGACCTACAGCCTGAACACCTGGTTCGCCTGGTCCGCCGAACTGAGCGACCGCAGCCTGTTCGGCCGTCCCGACGGCGGCGTGCCGGGCGTGCAGGCGCTGGAGGCGGGCGCGCTCGATCCGGTGCGCCCGATCACCGCCGCCGCCCACCGCCTCGGCTTCGAGCAGCGCCTGCGCCTGGACGGCGGCCTGCTGCCCGAAGACTTCTCCTGGCAAGCCTATGACGCGCTGCAAGCCACGCCCGCCCACATGGACCCCATCCACACCAGGCACGAGCTGCGGCAAATGGCCGTCGGCCTGCGCATGCAAGCCACGCCGCTGCAAATGGCCATGGTGTCGGCCGCGATCGGGCAGGGCGCCACCGTTGCGCCGCGCCTGCTGCTGGAACTGAACGGCAAGGGAGCCCAGGCGCCCCAGCCACAGCCGCTTGGCATCCGGCTGGACCGTATCCGCGCCGGCATGAAAGGGGTGGTGGATTGCGGCACCGCCGCCGGCGCATTCGGCGCTCCCGCGCTGGCGCAGCTGCGCCGTGGCCTGTACGGCAAGACCGGCACCGCCCCGGTCAGCGACGGCGTGGCCACCGTCTGGTTCACCGGCTGGCTGGAACCCGGCAGCCTGCCCGGGCAGCAGCACCGGATCGCCATGGCGGCCTTCGTCAGCCACTCCGGCGCCAGCGGCGGCGAGCACGCGGCGCCCATGGTGGCGGCGCTGCTGGCGGGCTGGCCGGGCCGGAATCCGGAACAGAAGGGTAAATAGCCCTGTAACAAGGGGAATGGATGAGCTGCGGCTGTGGCATGATTTTGAAGTGTCCGTCGAAGACCATACGATCCCTATGGTCCGGCGGCGCGAATTTTTGGATTACGGGATCACATGCGGCTGCCGGGAACGCGTTATCAGGAACATGGTTGGGAACAGGTGCGCAAGCTCCTGGGCCGTTGCTCGCTGCTGGCCGCGCGGCGCATGGATTTGCATCTGCTGCTCGACAGCGCGCACGAAGCCGAGCAGCTGGACATCTACACGGACGCGCTGGCCGCCGAACTGCGCCTGGCGCAGCGCAGCGCGCGCGGCGAGGCGGCCGGCAACAGCTACGGCGAGAGCGTGTCCGAGCTGGCCACCAGCCTGGCCTTCGAACTGCAGGCGCAGCCCGCCTACTGGAGCGCGCTGGCGGCGGCCATCGCCAGCGAGCATGCCAGGCACGGCGCGTTCTGGCTGAACGCGGGCAGCGAGGGCATGCTGCGCAAGAAGTTCAACGATATGTACGCCGGCCTGCGCGACAAGGTCGATTCGGACAATTACCAGGTGGCCACCGGGCGTGATTGCAGCCCGAACAAGATGTACACCTACCGCATGCTCGACACGGCCTACCGCGATATCGAGCAGCTGTTCGCGAACTGGCAGCAGAACCAGGAGCAGGTGGCGGCTATCCTGGGGCGCGCGGCGGACGGCATCCCGATCGAAGCGCGGCAGATGAAGACCATAGGCGGCTGCAAGGCCGACTGGGTGATCCGCTGGAGCGAGTCGCTGGAACGCTTCGGCGGCTCGCCGGGGCCGCTGCACACGAAGTCCAAGCGCTTCGCCAGCCTGAAGAACAGCCCGGAGAAAATCGCCGCGCTGATGGCGGAAATCGGCGATTATGAAGCCTTGTCTGCCAATATGGGCGGCGCCGAGGACTGGCGCGGCGACGAGGATGAAGCCGCAGCGTGGATGGACGACTATCTGCGCGTGATCGGCGAATCGGAGGCCGAGGAAGAGGCCCCGTTGCCGGACGTGGTGGACCAGATCCTGCAGCCGCCCGCCGATGAAGAGGAGGATGAGGAGTTCGGGGAGTGCGGGGAGTTCGCCATCCCGGCCGACGCGGGCGAGGAAGAGGCCCATGACCAGGTCGGCGGCGGCGACGGCTTGGACGGCTCCGGCCATGGAGTGGCCGCACCGCCAATCGCGCAGCCAGCGCGCGATCCCGCGCTATCCGCCGCCGACCAGGCCCTGGCAGCCAGTCTTTCCTTGCCCCTCCGCTTTATGGAATTGGCTACCGCCGCGCAGGATGGCGGGAGCCGGATGCTGCAAGTGCTGGGCGGCGAATCGCTGCCGATCCGGCTGGCGGTGTACCAGAAACTGCTGGGCGCGGAAGACGAAAGCTATCCCGATGCCTGGCTGGACCCCGCCACCGGCGCGCTGCCGACCTTGCAGCAGCTGGCGGCGCTGGACCGGATCTCGATGCCCACTTTGCGCAAGCGGCGCAACGAGGCGATCGACAAGCTGTACGCGATGAACACAAGGATGCAGACATGACCACGCCAGACCAGAAATTGCTAGAGCGGCTGTTGCTGTCGCGGCCAGTGCCGGGCGACCGCCTGATGCTGCCGGATGCGGTGCTGCTGGCCGCGCTGGCTGGCAGCCGCGCGCTCACGCCGAACGAGCGCCGGGCCTTGCAGGCGTCGCCGCTGACGCTGCGCCGTTTCCGCCACTTGTCGCTGGAGCGTCGCGCGGCGCGCGATTCGGCACCGCAGGCGGCCAACGACCCGGTGTGGCACGGCAGTCCGGGCATGCTGCGCGCCGCTTCCAGCGCCGCCGTGCTCAATGAGCTGGTGACCGACGACGGCCATTGGCAGCTGCATTTCCTGCCCAGCCAGCAGGGCGGCGGCTGGCAGATTATCCTGAAACTGGATGCGGAGGCGCCTTTCGCGGCGCGTTTGCTGCGGGACCAGCCGCTGCTGCGCGTGGTGGACGGGGGCGGCGCCATTCTGCTGCAAGGGCGGCTGGACGCGGACGGCGAGTGCGAGCGCGCCTGGCCCTTCGACACCGAGCCGATGGCGCACTTCCAGTTGTACGGCGCCGGATTCGCCGTCGAGCCGGCGGCGCGGTAAGCCATGGGTCTGCTCTCTTTCGTCCGCCGCCGCGGCGCATCGCCGGATGCCGCCGCCGGCTCGCCTTGCGCCGAGCTGGGACGCAGCGTGGTGGCCATGCGCTTGCGCGGCGAGCAGGTGCCGGCACAGTGCGTGCAAGTGGTGTTCAGCGAGAGCGGCCAGCCGCGCCGCGCTCCGGCGGCCGGTGCGCGGGGCGGGGAGGTGGCCTATGGTTTCCATCCCGGGCCGTATGGCGCCGATATCGTGCCTTTTGCCGCTGCGCCGGAGATTGGCCTGCGTACCCGTTTCGTCATCGATGCAGCGGACCCGCGCGTGGCGCAGCAGCGTTTCGACTTGTACTTGTTTAGCGAAGTGCCGGACGTGCTGACCCTGGCGTGCCTGCAGGCGGCCATCCAGGCGGCGGTGCAGGACGCGCTGGCGCAGGGCATGCTGGACCTGCCGCCGTGCACGTCGCTGGACGAGTGGAACGGCTTCCGCGCGGGGCTGAATCAGCTGCTCTACACCCGGTTCGGCATCACCGTGGAAGATTGCCTGCCGGTGGATCTCGGCGACGAAGTCGACTACGCCGCCCAGCTCCGCGCCCGGGCACAAACACCGGTTGCAGCCCCGCCCGTGAGCGAGCCGGCGTTCCGCGACGCCACCGCAACCCGCCCCGCCAGCCCCGCCGCAGCTCCAGAGCCACACCCAGCCCCCGCCGCTTCGGCCCAGTCCACCGCCGCCGCTTCGGCCCAGTCCACCGCCGCCGCGCCGGCCCAATCCGCCGCCGCACCGGATCAAACCGCCGTTCCTGCGCCGGCACAAGCCGCCGCCGCACCGGCCCAGTCTAATGCTGTCGCGCCTGCCCAAGCTATCGTCGCTGGGGCAGCAGCTGCCGCAGCGGGCCAAGGTGCTGACTCGACGGGCGAGACGGTCTCCGGCGGCGCGCGCAGGTTTGCGGACGGTGGGCAGGCCGCAGATGACGCCCACGCGCTGCGCCGCCTGTTCCTGGAGCTGCCGGTGCTCTCCAGCGGCCTGCGGCAAGTGGCGCTGCCGCCGGGCCAGGCGCTGTTCCTGGCGCACCGCAGCCTGCTGCAGCGCATCGCGCTGATCGCCCTCGACGTCAACACCATGCCCGCGCTGTCCCTGGCCGCCCCCAACCAGCCTTTGCCCGCCGCCCAGCAGCAGCGCCGCACGCGCCACAGCATCGCCGCTGTGCGGGAGCTGGACCAGGCCTGGGCCTTGCTGGCCAGCCTGCAATTGTCCGCCAACCCGCTCCAGTTCGGCTCCGCCTGCGGCAGCGCCGACCCCGAACCCATCCTGGCCGCGCTGCTGGACAACGCCGACCGCATCGTGTCCAACCTGGACTATCAGCTGTCGCAGCGCCGCATCGCCAGCGCGGACGCTACGGTGGCGGCCCAGCCGGAGCCAGACAGCCGCCGGGAGCCATCGCTATGAGCTGCGCAACCTTGATCAAACTGCCCGCCAACGCCGAATGCCGCTGCCTGCTGGCCGACGGCCGCGTCCTCACGGTCACCGCCACCCGCCGCCCGCGCGCCAACCGCGCCGAGGTCAAATGCGCAGTCGCCGGCGCGCCCGCGCTGAGCGAACGCATGCAGGAAGTGGTGCGCCTGGCCCGCCACACCGAATCCCGCTTCGACAGCCGCGACCAGGTGGTGCTCAGCATGGACATCGCCCCGGCGGACGACGAACGCGGCTGGGAACTTGCCGCCGTGCTGGCCGACCGCATGGTGCGCGGCGCCTGGCAGCCCGCATGTCCGCATGTCTACGCTTATGGCTGGTCTGATAACTGGCACTGCGGTAGCGTTACCGGCCAGCCGGAACCCGCCGCTGCCCGCCTGCAACAGCACGCCGCAGCGCCAGCACTGGCCGTTCTCGGCGGCGCCGCAGCCGACGCCGGCGCCGCAGCCGGCACGGCCAGCACGCTGTCCCTCACCCACCTCGGCGCGCTCACCGGCCACACCGACCCTGCGGCGGCAGTATCCAGCGCACGCGCCTGGTTCCCCCTGCACAGCGGCGGCATCAACGACAGCCTGAGCTGGGTGGAAGTCAGCGTCTACCCGCTGGAAGAGGGCGGCGGGGACGAAGAAGACACCATCGCCGTCCCCGGCCTCGGCCTGACCGCGCAACTGGCCGTGCGTCAGGCGCTGGCCGGCGCCCGCCATTTCGACGGCCGTGGCCTGGGCCGCTGGCGCACGGTGGTCCGCTTCGGCCAGCCGCGCTTCCAGGGCGCATCCTACGAACTGGCCCTCGTCATGGCCGACCGCCTGGCGCGCGGCCGCGAGTTCGTGCCGCGCGGCCGCATTATCGCCACCGGCTGTTCCAGCGCATGGCACGCCGGCCGCGTGGACACCGTGGAAGGCCGCGCAGCCAAGATGGAGTTGATACTAATGCAAGCCGTGCTGGGTGACCGCGTGCTGCTGCCCAAGGATTGGCAAAATGACATCGATGCCGCCTATGCTGGCGCGCTGCGCGCGCGCGGCGCCTCGCTGGCCTGCATAGAGCGGATCGGAATGATATGAATCGTGCGCAAAGTACAAGCCCCGCGCCCCTGCTAAAATCAGGACCGGACGGGGTGGCTGAAAGATGAAGGTTAACAAGGAGTTCCACATGTTCCGAATGTTTGGTTTTGGCGGCGTCAAATGCCCGCGCTGCGAGCATAAAAATGCCGCCGGCACGGGCTACTGCGCGAACTGCGGCGTGATCCTGGGTGCACCGCACAATCAGCCGGTGCTGCGCGACAACCGCTGGATACCAGCCAACGACGAGCTGGCCGTCTACTTCGGCGTGCGTGAGCTGTCCGGCATCTTCAACAAGACGCTGCGCGTGCCCGCCACCACCCGCGCCTACATCCTGCAAGCGGACAAAGCCACCGAAGTGCCGCAGGGCGAATACGAGATCGAAGGCTTTTTCACTCGCCTGAACCACCTGCTGCGCGACCAGCACGCCGAAATCCTGATCACGCGCACCACGCCGCTGCCGGTGGAATTCAGTTTCAGCGACCTGCACACGGCCGAACACCTGAAGGTGGCCGCGCGCTTCAAGGTGGCCATCAAGGTGGAAAACGTGCCGGCGTTCGCCCAGCACTTCATGACCGTACCCGGCACCGTCACCACGCTGCACCTGCATGACCTGCTGGCCGACTCGGTGCGCCAGGTTGCCGCCGAATTCATCGGCGGCCGTTCCATGCGCGACATGAGCGGCAACGCCGACTTGCGCCTGCAGCTGGACGAACGCCTGCAGGCGGCGCTGAAGCTGCGCCTGGCCGAATTCGGCCTGGCCGTGGCGCAGGTGGACACGCTGTCCCTGCGCCACGACAAATTCGACAACAACCGCGAGCGGGTCGGTTCGCTGTGGCTGGTGGCTGACGAGCGTCACGCGCAGCTGGAACACGTGAAGCAGCTCGACGAGCTGTACGATGAAGAAGAGTGGCAAGCCATCTGGCGCGAGGAGCAGAAGCTGCGCAGCGACTTCCGCCGCGCCGAGCTGCGCCAGGACGCCGCCGTGGACAAGGCCGAACTGGCGCAGCAGGAAGCGGAGCGGGTGCAAGCCATCCGCGCGCGCGAAGTGGACCTGTACGGCCGCATCATCGAATCCCGGACGCGGCGCCAGGCCTTCGAGCGCGGCGCCGGCGCCACGCTGATCGAGCTGGAACACGAACTGGCCAAGAAGAAGGCCGGCCGCGCGGGCGACGTGGCGGAGTGGGAGCATGTGCGCCAGCTGGCGCAGATCAAGATGCGCACCGAGCTGGAAGTGGCGCAGCAGGCGGCGCAGGAACAGCGCCAGCTGGCGCAGCAGCGCTTCTCGCACCAGCTGCACATGCAGCAGATCCAGAACCAGGTGGCGCAGGCGCTCACCATCGAGGACGAAGCGCACCGCCGTGCGCAGCTGGTGCGCTTGCGCCAGAGCGAGGCGGAGGCGCAGCAGCGCGAAGCGGAACTGGAAGCGGAGCACCACAAGGCGCGTTTCCACGGCGTGGCGCTGGCCAACGCGGCGCGCAAGCGCGAAGCGGAGCGCGTGCAGGAATGGCAGGACCAGCAGCAGCTGGCGCACCAGCGTGAATTGCTGCGCGGGGAAGCCGTCAAGGACGCGGCGAACAGCGTGCAGGTGGCGGAGGTGAGCCAGAAGCTCGAGCAGCTGCGCCGGGAGGGCGCCGCCGCCGACGCCGTGGCGCAGTACGAGAAGCTGCTGCGCACCATCGAGGCGGACGGCGTGCAGCAGCGCCAGTCGCAAGCCCTGGTGCAGCGCGCCGCGCTGGACCAGCTGGCGGTGGACGAGCAGCGCCTGGCGCTGAAACAGCGCGAGCAGGAAGCGGAGTGGCAGCGCGAGCTGAAGAAGATGGAGCACGAGCGCGAACAGAACTTCGCGCGCTGGAAGGGCGAGTACGACACGCTGCTGGCGCAGCAGGCGCACGCCGCCGAGCTGGCGCGCATCGACATCGAACGCATCTCCACCATCGGCAACCTGAGCGACACCGGCAAGGTGGCCATGGCCGCCGCGCCGAACGCCGCCGCGCTGGCGCAGCTGATGAAGGAACAGGTCCGCTCCGGCATGGACGCCGAGCAGATCCAGGCCATGGCCGCCGTGGTGGCCGCCGAAAACAGCCTGAGCCCGGCCGACGCCCTGCGCATGGTGCAGGAGCGCGTGGCCGAAGAACGCGCCCACCGCGACGCGCAGGAGCAGAAGGACAAGCAGCATCAGCTGGAACTGCTCAAGCTGCAGAACGCCACGCACGCCAATGCCCTCAGTTCGCAGATGCAGCTGGGCGTGGGCGTGGCCCAGGCGGGCGCGCCGGTGCACCACCACCATGCGCCCGCGCCCACGCAGCCGGCCGTCAAATGCTGCGTGAACGGCCATCCGGTGCCGGCCGACCGTCCGAACGCAAAATTCTGCGCCGAATGCGGCGTACCTTTATAAGTTGACGATGCAAACAGCAAGAGACAAGATACGTGAACTGCGTGCCTTGCACGACGATGGCCTGTTAAGTCTGCAAGAGTTCGACCGCCGCAAGAACGCTATCCTGGACGCCGAGTATTCGCCGCTGGGAGGCAGCGCCGCGCCCGGCGCATCCGCCGCCCCTATCCAGCTGCGGCAGGGAACGGAACTGGGCCTGATGGCAGGCCAGGAAATCGGGCCGCAAAACCGCCGCTACCGGCTGGAACGGCTGATCGGCCTGGGCGGCATGGGCCAGGTGTGGCAGGCCACGGACCTGGCCACGCAGGAGGAATTGGGCCATAGCGACCAGGTGGCGCTGAAGATCCTGCCGCCGCAGCTGACCCAGAGCGCTACGCACACCAAGCTGCTGATCGAGGAGGCGACGCAGGCGCGCCGCCTGGCGCACGAGAACATCGTGCGCATCTACGAGTGGGCGCAGGACCCGGCCACGTCCAGCTATTTCATCATCATGGAGTGCCTGGACGGGCAGGACCTGGACGCCTGGCTGGCGCACAGCGGACCCGCCACGCTGGAGCAGGTGCACACCATGCTGCGTCCGGTGGCGCATGCGCTGGACTACGCCTGGGACAAGTTCAAGCTGGTGCACCGCGACATCAAGCCCGGCAATGTGTTCCTCACGCAGAAGGGCGAAGTCAAGCTGCTGGACTTCGGCATCGCCTCGCGCGCGCGCAACGCGGGCAGCAGCCTGGGGATGCAAACGCCGAACGCGGGCACCACCGGCTACCGCGCGCCGGAAGCGGGCACCAGCCAGCGGCAGCCCAGTCCCAAGCTGGACGTGTATGCGGTGGCGGTGATGATCTACCAGTTGCTGGAAGGCCGCCTGCCGTTCGACGAGAACCGCAGCGCGCAGTTTCTGCCGTCCGCGCCGGCGGCGTTGAATGAGCTGCAGTGGCAGGTGCTGCAGCGCGGCTTCGCCTTTGCGCAGGAGCAGCGCCCGGAGTCGGTGACTGCGCTGCTGGACGCCTTGCTGGGCGCTTCCGGCCCCAGCGAGGAGGAGCTGGCGGCGCAGGCGGCCGAGCGCCAGGAGCGTGAACGCCAACGCGAGCAGGAACAGCGCCGCGAGCAGGCAGCGCGCGCCGAGCAGGCTCGCGCGGACGAATTGAAGCGCCAGGCCGAACTGGCCGAGCGCCGCAAGGCCGAGGCGCAGGCCGCCGCCATCGAGAAGGTGAAGCTGGACCAGCAGCGGCGCGAGCTGGAACGCCAGCAGCGGCTGGAGGCGGAGCAGCAGGCCAAGGAGCGCAAGGCGCGCTTGCGCGAGCAGCTGCTGGCGCGGCGCGAGGCCGATGCGCTGAAGGCGCGCCAGGCGCAGGAGGAACAGCAGCGCAAGGCGGCGCAGCTGAAGGCGGAAGCGGCCTACCGCGCGGAGCAGGAACGCCACCGCAAGGAGCAGGCGGCGCGCAACGCGGCCGAACTGGCGGCGCTGATGCCCACGCCGGGCAGTCCGGTGGCCGATGCCAGCGGCGTGCTGCGCGACCGCTTCCTGGACGGCACCGGCACCGGGCCGGACCTGGTGCTGATACCGACCGGGCGCTTCGAGATGGGTTCGTCGGAATACGAGCGCAACATCGCGATGAAGGCGGGTTCACAGAAATCCTGGCTGGACAGGGAGACGCCGCAGCATTGGGTGGGCATCGATTATCCGTTCGCGCTGGGGCGTTTTCCGGTGACGGTGGGCCAGTGGCGCCAGTTCGCGCGCGCCACGCGCTGGGAGTCGATGTCGGATACGGATTGGGCCGCGCCGGGGTTCAAGCAGGGCGATGAGCACCCGGTGGTGGGCGTGAGCTGGCACGACGTGCAGAAATATCTGGCGTGGCTGTCGGAAAAGACGGGGCAGGTGTACCGGCTGCCGAGCGAGGCGGAGTGGGAGTATGCCTGCCGGGCGGGTACGCATACGGCGTTCAGCTTCGGCGACAATATCAGCACGGAGATGGCCAACTACGATGGCAATTTCACCTACAACAACGGGGCCAAGGGCGAGTTCCGGCAGGGCACAACCAAGGTGAACGCCTTCCAGCCGAATCCGTGGGGGCTGTTCGACATGCACGGCAATGTGTGGGAATGGACGCAGGACGTGGTGCACGACAACTACCAGGGCGCGCCGGGGGACGGCAGCGCCTGGGAGCAGGGCGGCGACCCGGTGCGGCGCGTGCTGCGCGGCGGGTCGTGGCTGTACCAGCCGCGCTATCTGCGATCGGCGCTGCGCAACGGTTACTCGGCGGTGCTGGCCAACGACATTGTCGGGTTCCGCGTCGCGCGCAAGCTGACGTAGCGCTACGGCCAGCTACGCCAGGCAGCGCAGCTTGGGCGTCTGCCGCATGGCCGGCGCGTCCAGGGCGTCGACCAGGAGGCGGGCGCCGCGCGCGGTGAAGCGGTAGCGGCGGCCGGTAACGCCGCCGGTCACCACCAGTTCGCGCATACCGTCATACACGAAGGCCACGCCGGGCGGCGCGGCGAATTGCGGCGCGCTTGCCGGTGCGCCTGACGCGGGGCCGTGCACGCCTTGCGCAGCGCTCGCCCGCACGCCGTCGGCGGCGCCGTAGCCCTGCGCGCCGTAGATTTTCTGCACCACTTGCTGGCGCCTGCTTCCGCAGCATCCCATGTCAGTCCTCCTCTTGCCGCAGCGCGCCGCGCACGCGCTCCAGCGTGATCGCTGCGGCGGACAGCGCGGGCCACAGCAGTGCAAAGTGCAGCCAGCCGGTGGCCAGCAGCGCGGCGGGCGGCAGGGCCACCCACAGGCTGGCGCAGTAGAAGCAGTCCAGCATGCGCCCCAGGAAGCCGTCGCCGGCCCACGCCCGCAGGCGCGCCATGGCGTCCCACGGACCATTCTCGGCGTGCAGCAGGTGCGTCACCCGCCACACGGCGAGGACGGCCAGCAGCAGCTCGTACCAGGCGCCTTCCATGCTCCCTCCAGCCCTTACCTAGCCTCTATCGTCGCCCGGTTCCGGGCAGATGTCCGGACACAGCTCCGGCCGCAATATCGTGAACGCCACCTCGAACTCGTTGTGGTGGGTGAGGCTGGGTGCGCCGCAGTTGGCGGTGCGCTTCCAGGCGCGCAGCCGCAGGATGTAGGCGCAGCAGCGGTCGAAATCGCTGCCGCGCAGCGTCACCTTGTAATGGCCGCCGTACCAGTGCGGACGCGGCGCACCCTGCGACAGGGCCTCGAGATAGGTCGGCCCCACTTCGAAGGTCGGGTCGGCGCTGAAGGTGCCGTGCGCGCCGGTGCCGATCTGGAAGGTCTGCGCCACGCCGTATTCCGCGAACAGCGTGTAGCCGCCGAGGTGGCCGTCCTGGACCGTGGAGGGCACGGTAACGCTGAAATGCACGGTGAGCGTGTCGTTGGCGGACAGGCGCACCATGTCGCAGGCGTTGATGCAGTACCCGCCCGGCTTGCCCTCGTTGACGCAGATGCTGCGGATGTAGCAGTCCGGCTCATTGGTGCAGTCGTGCACCGTGCCCGGCCCGC
The DNA here is from genome assembly GCF_042693265.1 of Pseudoduganella sp. UC29_71. Classification (NCBI taxonomy): domain Bacteria; kingdom Pseudomonadati; phylum Pseudomonadota; class Betaproteobacteria; order Burkholderiales; family Oxalobacteraceae; genus Pseudoduganella; species Pseudoduganella sp. UC29_71. Next base: position 1,987,543 of record NZ_CP170549.1, read on the forward strand.
AGGGATGGATGGCGGTGGGTGCCGGATGCACCATGGCCTGGTTGTCCACCCGGATGAACACCTTCTGCGCCTCCTGCTGGCCGCAGCCCGGCAGCACGCGGGCGCTGGACAGCACCAGGTTGTCCGCCGCGTCGGCCGAGTAGCCGATGAAGCGCAGCTGGTACAGGGCGTCTGGCGTGATGGCCGGGTTGGCCGTTGTATCGAAGTAGAACAGCGTGTCCGGGTCGTACCAGATCACCTGTCCGCCGAAGCGCGGAATGGCCGGATGCAGCGCCTCGTAGTGCTGGCGCGTGATCATGACGGTCTGGCCGTTCTTCACGATGGGCGTGAAGGCGGGCGCCGGCTCCACGGCCTGGCCGCTGCCGTCCCAGTAGTTGCGCTGGAAGCCTTCAAAGGCCGGCACCGGCAGGTCGGTCCAGACGCCGCCGTCGCGCGAGATCTGCACCTTGAAGTAGTCCACGTCGCTGCCCACGCCGCCGCGTATGCGCAGCGAACCGTAGAAGGGCCGGTCTTCCGGCGACGGCAGCGCCGTGTAGGCGTAGCCGCGCAGGTCCGGGAACGGGGGCACGTCGTCGTCGCCGATCTGGCTGGTGCTGACGCAGCCGACGAAGGTCACCTGCAGGCACTCGGGGCAGTCCGGGTCGTAGCATACCGGCAGGCAGCAGGCCTGGTCGTTGGCCAGCAGGGTGACATGCAGATTGGTGGGGATATCCCAGCGCGTTTGCGTATTGCTCTCGGTGCGGATCACGCGCACCGCGCCGCCGCACGGCTGGGTCACGCGGAACACCACGTCCGGCGCGCAGTCGTTGCGGTCCCACCAGGGCCAGATGTGCAGGGCCGCCAGTTCCGGCGAGGGCGGCAGCACCGCCAGCAGCGCCTCGGCGGAAATGGCGTCGTCCGCCACGCCCTGGCCGGACGGCATGCGGGCCAGCGGCATGGCGCCGGCCCGCGTGGCATGCGCCGCCAGCTGCTGCAGGTAGAGCGGGTCGGGCGAGGGCGGCACCGGCACCGGCGGCAGGGGGATGCGGTAGCGCGTCAGCAGGTCCTGGATCTGGTTCGCCAGCTCGTGGTCCAGCGCCCAGCTCTGCAGCAGCCATGGCCGCCAGCGCAGGCAGCACCAGCGGAAGCGGATGACGAAATTGCCGTTGAGGTCAGTGACGGCGGACTTGATCAGGTCGCGGTGGTACCAGAAAAAGAAGCGGTCCACGTCGTAGGCCTCGACGGTGGCGCCGGGCACGGGCGCGTCGCAGAAGCTCCACTGGCCGGTGGCGGGATTGTAGTGCCAGCGGCGGCACACCACGCGGCCGCGCAGCGTGTAGGTCCGGCAGCAGTACAGCCAGCAGTGGTAGATGGCGATGTCCACCGCCAGCACGCCCACGTCCACCCTGACTTCGTAGCTGGCGCCGGGCGTGGCGTCGCCGCCGTCGTCCGTGTCGGAGCGCTGGCCGGCCAGGTCCACCACGTGGCTCAGCGTATCGATGCCCAGCAGTTCCATGTCTCCCACGTTGGGGCCAATCAGCAGGCGCACCGGGCATGGCAGGGTGGCGCCGGCCAGCAGCGGCGCCTCGAACTGGACGGCAAAGCGCACCGGCTCGCGGCGGTTGCCGGCCTGGACCACGTTGGAGCCCAGCACAACGCCGTCGCGCACCACCGCCACGCGCAGCTCCAGCTCGGGATCGAATTCGTCTTCCGGGATCTTGCTTAAATCGATGGCGCCTGTGATTTCGCTCATGATGGTCTCCATGGTTGTCCCCGCACGTTTTGACTGTATTGAGCGCAAGCGGCGATTGCCAGGTATATGCGGCCCCTGTTTGAGCTAGGTCATGAGATGTGCATTCTGTGTAGATGGGCGTATGGGATAGGCGAATCATGCGCAAACGGTGTACATTGTGGCTTCCAAGACTTATGCATGCGAGGAGCCCATGTCTATCAAAGTAATCCGTGACCAGTCGCTGCCGATGCGGCACATCGCGCATGTGCGCAACCACATCATTTCCGTCGACGGCACGGTGGAGGAAGGCGGCAACGACGCCGGCCCGTCCCCGCACGACCTGTACGATGCGGCCATCAGCGCCTGCAAGGCCCTCACCGTGGTGTGGTACGCCAGGCGCAAGGGCTATGCGCTGGAGAACGTGGAAGTGACCACGGAACGCGACGACAGCGAAGAGCGCAAAGGCGTGTACCGCCTGGCCGCGACGGTGCACCTGACTGGCGACCTGAGCGAAACGCAGCGCGCCGAACTGCTGTCGGCCGCGCAGAAATGCCCGGTCCACAAGCTGATGACGGCGGTGACCACTGAAATCAGCACCGTGCTGGGGTAAGCCCATGACCATCTCTACTATCCTCAAAGGCCACGACAAGGACCTTGGCGGCGGCTTCATCGTGCGCCGCTACCTGCCTTCGGCCGTGAAGCAGGCGGTTGGCCCGTTCATCTTCTTCGACCATTTCGGTCCCATCGACGTGGCGCCCGGCGCGGACCACGACGTGCGCCCGCACCCGCATATCGGCCTGGCCACAGTGACCTATCTGTTTGAGGGCGCGATGGACCACCGCGACAGCCTGGGCACGGTGCAGCGCATCGAACCAGGGGCCATCAACCTGATGACTTCCGGGAAGGGCATCGTCCATTCCGAGCGCACGCCCAAGGACCTGGTGGACCAGCCGCACCGCACGCACGGCCTGCAGCTGTGGGTAGCGCTGCCGAAAGCGTTCGAGGAGTGCGAACCATGCTTCGAGCATACGCCGTCGGCGCAGATTCCCTCCTTCCAGGTGGACGGCGCCAGCGTGCGCGTGCTGATGGGCGCCGCCTTCGGCAAGACTTCGCCGGTCAAGACCTACAGCCAGACGCTGTACCTGGACGTGGCGCTGAAGGCGGACCAGGAGATCGGCTTGGCCGGCCTGCCGGAAGAAGCGGCCATCTACCCCATCAGCGGGGAGCTGGAAATCGACGGCGTGCCGCTGGCGCTGCACACCATGGCGCTGCTGGACACGCGCAGCGCGCAGCGCGTGCTGGCCAGGTCGGCCGCGCAGTTCGTGGTGGTCGGCGGCGAACCGCTGGACGGACGGCGCTACATGTTCTGGAATTTTGTGTCCTCGCGCAAGGAGCGCGTGGTGCAGGCGGGCGAGGACTGGGAGGCGATGCGCTTCGCCCAGGTGCCCGGCGAAACCGAGCGCATTCCGCTGCCCAGGCGCCCGGCCGACAAGGAGCCGACACCGCTGTAATGGCTCAGGCGGTGTGCACGTCCTGCGCAGCGATGGTGCTGTGCAGGTCTTGCGCCCCGGTGCGAATGATCCAGCTTTCCGGATAAGGTTCGCTGGCGAAACGCGTCAGGCGCGGCATGCGGCTCAGCTTTTCCATGGAGGCGGACGGCGCCAGCGCCGTTTCCTTGCCGGTAAGCTGGTCCAGGTGCCAGAAGCCGCCGTCGTGGTGCAATATCAGCGGCAGCGCGGCCGCTTGCGGCGTGGCCGGGAAGGACGGCATTGGATAGCCGGGGTGGCAGTTCGGCGCCAGCAGCAGCAGGCACTCGGCGTGCGCGCCCTGGTCCAGGCGGTGCAGGATCACGCCATGCGGCATGATGGCCGACACCTGCAGCACGACGATGCCCTTGATGCTGGCGCTCATTTCAATGCGCATGCCCAGGCGCAGCCGCACCGGCTTGTTCTTGCCGGGCCAGACGCCGTCCAGCAGCACGCCGTAGCGCGACACGTCTTCAATTTCGAAGCCGCCGCCTTGCGCGGCGCGGCGGATCACGGCATGGCGGCCGGACAGGCGGCGCGTGAGGCCGTTCGCTTCCGGGCCGCCGTCGGTGAAGTGCTGCAGCAGCACGTCCGCTTCCGGATCGACCAGCTCAAAACGTCCCAGCACGCATTCGTCCAGCGCGAACAGGCGGACCTGGCGCTGCGCACCCGCTTCCGGCGCGGCGTTGACAAAGCTGGCCGCCGTCGATGGGTGCGGGTGCACCGGCTCCGCGCGCGGCACGGCGATTTCGATCAGGTCTTCATCCCACGCGATGGTGGAGAAGCCCATGTCCACCTTGCCCTGCGGCGCGTCCAGGTTGACGTGGGCGATGCCGGCGTTGCGCGCGGTGACGTCGATATCGAGGCTGTCGCCGCCTTGCGCGTTCACGCGGGCGATGGAGGCGTCATCGGCCATCACGCGCACGTTCTTGTGCGTGCTGAGGAAGATGCGGTGGATTTCGGTGAGCGTGGCGTCCAGGCGCGGCACCAGGATGACAAACACGCATTCCCAGCGGCGCGTGGCCATGCCGGCATGCTGGCTCATGACCTCGGCGCTGATCTGGTACTGGCCGTGCTCCTTGTTCTTCGACGTGAATTCCACAAAGGCGGGCCGCCAGCTGCCGTCCGCCGCGCGTACGAATTGCTGGCGCGAAGCGCCGTTCGGTATCAGTTCAGACTGCAGTTGAATAGCGAGCTGGGGCGCGCAATCGTCGGGCATGCCGCGCAACTCCATTTTCAGGGTCTGGCGGCCGCCTGCCGCGCGCGGGTCGAAGCCGCTGATGTGCAACTGCGGGCGCGGCCGTGCGCCCTGGTAGGCGGGGGCGGCGGCCAGGCCGGTCGCGGGCAGGTTTGCAGGGACGTGACTGGACGCCGCGGCCGGGGAGGCGGCACGGGCGCTGCGCATCGCACTCAGCAATTCGTAACTGGTGGACGCGGCTGCAGGTTGCTGATGTCCTCCCGCGCAAGCTTCTTCACCGGGAAGGACCCAGAAAGTGCAGTGCGGGTGGTCGGAGTTACTGCATTTTTTCATGGCTGTAGGACCGGCGGCATAACCAAGAGCTTACGCGCTTTTGGCAGTCCCTGGCAACGGTTGCGGCCAATATTTGCGCCTGGCTAAACCATCCGGGCCGGGATGCAACATTGCCGTGATCAAAACGGCATCGTGCGCGCCAATGGTAGTGCCGTTTCGTCAACATTGTCGGCGTTGTTCACCGTGCTGAAACGCAGCGCGATCGCTGTCAGGTTATCAAGCAGCAGGCCGGCCGGCGGGGCGCTGCGGTAGCTGCCGAACAAGGCGGCGACGGCGTCGGCGGCGGAGGCGGCGCAGCCCAGCAGTTGCGGCCATTGCGCGATCCATTCCTGCGGGCGGCGACAGGCCCAGAAGCCGTCCGTGGCGAGCAGGTAGATGGCATCGCTGCGCACGGCGAGGGCGCGCCGGTCGGCCAGGGGCTGCAGGAAATCGGGCAGGCGCGCGCCGTCGAGTGCGCACAGGGCATCGTCCAGGCGCTGCGGATCGGCGAACGCGTTGCCGAGGATGAAGGCCTGCGCAATCTGCGGACGGTGTTCGCCGTGCACCTGGCGCCACCACTCCTGTGCGTCCAGCATGCCTTGTATGGCGAAGGCGGTGGCGGGCACATGGTCTATCGTGAGGGGGCGCGCCTGGCCGGGCGTGATTTCGTACAGGCGCGAGTCGCCCACGTGGTACAGCAGCGGCGCCTGCTGCGGCGGCAGTTCAAGCAGCGTGAGCGTGGTGCCCGGGCGTCGCGGCCGGCCGGCGTCGCCGGGCACGCTGAATTGCTGCTGCAGGCGGGCGTGCAGCGCATCCAGGCGGGTGGTCAGTTCGTCCAGCGTGGCGCAGGCGGGCATGCGCAGCAGGCCGGCGGCGACGGCTTCGGCAGCCTGCCGCCCGTAGCCGTGACCGCCCATGCCGTCCAGCACGGCCAGGCGCACATGGCCGCGCGGCCAGTGCGGCAGCTGCAGCGTGCGTTCGATCTGCGCGTGCATGATGATGGCGCGGCCGTCGGCGTCGATGAGGACCAGGTTGTCCTGGTTCTCCAGCACCTGGCCGCCGCTTCCGCTGTCTACGACGCTGACGCTGGCTGCGCTGCGGGCGGCAATGTCGAGGGCGGAACCGAAGTTGAGCGTTTCGAACAGGGACGCCATGCTCATTCCGCCGTGCGCCGCAGCCACAGGCTGCTGACCCAGCCCGTGCTGCTTTGGCCGTCGGCCAGCGTGCGCACTTCCCACCAGTCGCCGGAACGCGCGCCGGTGGGCAGGACGCTGGCGCCGGCCGGCACCAGCGCCAGGCGCTGCGCGTCCACGCTGGCGGCGGCGCGCAGGTTCAGGTCGCGGTGCACGCGGAAAGGGCGGATCTGGTGGGCCGGCGCGGCGCTGCCGGGGCTGCCGGTGTGGGCGGTCAGGGCGGGCAGGGCGGCAATGCGGCTGTTGCGGGCGGCCGCGCCGTTGGGCGTGCCGATGGGGCGGCTGGTTGGCTCGCCGGCTGGCGTGCCAGCTGTCGTGCCGGTATGGGCATCGCCAGCGCCCGCCCCCGCGCCGCCGGGGGAGAATGCCGTGGGCAGTCCCGCCTGCGCCAGTTGCGGCAGCGGTGCGCTGGCGAAATGCAGTATCAGGCTGCCGAAGGCCCATGTGCCCAGGCCTGCGATGCACAGGTTGCGCAGCGTGGGGCGGCGCCACCATTCGCGCGGCGTGAGCCAGGAGGCCAGCACCAGCGTCACGGCCAGGCCGGCCAGCCAGGCGGCGGCGCTGTAGCAGGAATCGATCCGCATGGCGCCGCTCACGCGTCAAAGCGCAGCACGTAATGGCCCGCGACAAGGTGGTGACCCGCTGGCAGCAGGTAGGGCGCGTCGGCGCTGGCCTCGCCTATTTTGGCGACGAATTCCATGCGTTCATCCAGGTGGTACAGCGCCTGCGAGGCGGACAGGCGGCCGATCCGGAAGCCCTGCGGCGCCGCCTCGAAGCTGAAGGCGTTGCGCGACAGGCCGAGGCGGTCGGCGCTGGCGCCGCTGCCGCCGCCGCCACCGTTGCCGCCGCCGCTGCGGTTGTCGTTTCCGCCGCGCGTGCCGCTGCCCGTGTCGTCATCTGAACGGTTGCCGGTATTCAGGAAGCGCGGCGAGTCCAGTACGCGCAGGGCGGCCAACGCCGGCGTGCTGCGGCCGAACTGGAAGCGCGCGCCCATGGCGATGGGGGTGCTGATGGGGTGCGCCAGGCACAGCGTGGCGCAATAGCGTTCCGCCATCGCAGGCGGCGCGGGCAGCAGGCGGATGGCGCGCGCGTCCACCGGCGTGAAGCTGGCCGGCGCCTCGACGCGCTGCCGGCCGCTGTCGGTGCAGGCATACAGCTCGTCGCGGTCGTTGACAAGGAAACTGATGGCCGTGCCGGCTGCCGGGTCGGCGTTCAGGCCCAGCGCCTGGCTGAAGGGCACCTCCAGCGTGCTGGCGCCGGTGTCGCGGTAGCGGCTCAGGCGCGGCAGGGCCAGCGCCACGAGGCTGACGCGCTGGCGTTGTTCCACAGGCGCATAGGTCGCATCGGTCTCGCCGCTGCGCTCTGCGGAACGGCGCGACGGCATGGGAACGGCGGTGAGTTCGCCGGCATCCGCAGGCAGTGCAGGACGTGCCTGCCAGACTGCCGCACGGCCGGGCGCGGCGGCGGCCGCAGCCGGCGCCGGGGCGGATACCGCCTGCGCAGCGCTCATGGCGCCGGCCGGACCGCGCGGCGCGAGCGGCGGCGCAGAGCTGCTGCGGCTGATCTTGAGCAGCAGCCGCGCAGGCACGCCTTGCGCATCCACGGTGCCGCGTTTGGACTTGATGACGTAGTGGCCCTGGCTGGCGTCGAAGCTGCAATCGAAGGCGTCCTTGGGCCGCATCTGCACCACCGGCTGCGCATCCGGGCCGTCGTTGAGCAGCAGGATGGCGCCGTCGTCGCCGAAAGGCCAGCCGCTGGCCACATAGCTGGCCATGGCCTCGCTGCCGCCGATCAGCGCCAGGCGCTGGTTGGAATACACGGGGCACACCGGCTTCCACACCGCGCTGTCGCGCGATACGCTGATGTTGAACAGTGCCTTCTCGTCCGGCGCCGGCAGGTAGACCGCGTGGCCGAAGCGCACCTCCACTTCGCCCGGCGCCAGCTCCTCCTTGCCCAGCACGTCGTAGCGCACCTGGTCGGTGCCGAGCAGGTCGCCGAAGTCTTTCTGGTGCAGGGCGGCCAGTGTCTGCGCCAGTTCGCGGGCGCGGGTGCCGCGCGTGAGATGGTAGTCGTCGTCCACCTCGTCCTGCGGCAGCATCAGCGTCACATGCGAGAAACAACGGGTGGCGGCGCGGCCGCGATGTTCGCGCGGGCAGCGTTCAAGCAGGTCGCGCAGCAGAGGGCGGCGCGAAAACAGCGCCAGGCCGGGGGCTTGCCAGATGGCCTCGGCGTTGAAGACGTCGGGAATCCGGCCCAGGACTTCATGTTGGACGTAGATCGGCATGTTCATTCTCCTCTAAAGATTGCGCGCTGACCGCACAGCAGGCTAGCAGGGGGCACAGGAAAAACAGCAGGTGGCTGCCGCCGGCGGACAGGAAGCTCATGGGCTGGCCCATGATGGGAAAGATGGCAAGGTTGGTGCCCCAGGACAGCAGCAGGTGGCCGAACAGGAATGCGGCGCCGCCGCACAGGGCGAAACAGCGGAAGCGGCCGCGCCAGGCCTGGCGGAAGTCGCGCGACCGTGCAGCGGCGGCGCCGGCGCGCGCGGCCACGTGCAGCAGGCCGGCCACCAGCGCGGCTTGCGCGGTCCACAGCAGCACGGCGCCCAGCAGGCCGTGGCGGTTGAGGAAGAAGGCGGGCGCGAAGTCGTCCTGCACGGCGGGGATGTTGACGGCGCTGCCTGCGGACAGGCCGAGCGAGCGCAGGCCGAGCATGCTGTCCGCGCCCCACCAGCCGCCGTCCGCAATGGCGCGGGCGCCGAGCAGCAGCTGCTGGCCGGTGTGCGGATGGGCTGCCGGGGCGAGCCAGACCTGGAAGCGGTCGGCGTAGAAGCTGCCGGCCAGCGGCCATTGCGCCACGCCGTCGGCGCCCGCGTCCCGTACCAGCGCGATGGCTGCTACCGCCGTCAGTGCGATGCAGGCCAGTGCGGCGGCCATGGCGCGCTTGCGGGCGGCCATGGCGTAGGCGAAGGCCATGGCCATGCTCCAAACGAGCAGCAGGATCAGCGGCGAGAAGTCGTCCACCTGCACCAGGGCGAAACCCAGCAGCGCCAGGAACAGCAGCGCGGGCGCGGCCAGCTGCAGCCAGCGTATCGCGTGGCCGGGCTGGCGGTAGCCGGGGTCGTTCCAGCCCATGCGCAGGGCGAGACAGTGGGCGGTGAGGGCGGTGAGCGCGAGCTTGGCCAGTTCCACGGGCTGCAAGTCGAATACCCCGGTTTCGTCGCCCCACAGGACTTGCGCGGCCAGCGCGGCCAGGGAGCAGGCGGCCAGCCCGGCGAGCAGCCATTCGGTGGTGCGCTGGGAGATGGCGGTGCGCGCGCGGGCGCTCCGCAGTTGCCACTGCTGGCATAGCTGCCATAGCACGGCGGCGCCGCTGCCTGCCGCAAGCAGGGCCGTGCTTTTCTGGTAGTAGCGCAGCCAGGACGAGACGCTGGCGCCGAGGCCGAGTTCGAGCTGTGCCAGCAGGCCGGTGGCCAGCAGGACCAGCGCGGCGGCCATCGGCACGGGCAGGCGCTTGGGCGTGCATAGCCACAACGCCAGTGCGGCGGCACCCAGCAGCAGCGAGCACGCGGCGCTGGCAGGATGCCCGGCCCGCTGCGCCACCACGGCCGCCACGCCCGCCGCAAATAACGCCGCCGCAGCCGCCGCTCGCACCGCCGGTGCAGCGCGCGCCGCCGCTGGCGCAAAGTAGGCTGCCGCCGGCGCGAAACCGGCCGCCGCTGGCGCAAAGTAGACGGCCGCCGGCGCAGCACCGGCCGCCGCAGCAGTGACGCAAGCCGCCCCTGGCGCGATGCGGATCGGTGCCGGCGAAGGGCGCGCTGCGCTGCGTGTGGCGGCCCGGCGGGTGATCGCGAATGAGGCCGCCAAGGCAGCGATGGCGGCGGCGAGCAGCGCAACTACCAGCGGAGCTTGCCCGAGGTTCCACAGCGCCCGTTGCTGCCAGTGCCAGCTTACTTGGGGCGCCAGGCGCGCGTCCGGGACTGTGAACAGTGCCACGTGGCGCGAGGGCGCGAAGGTCAGCACGTTGTTGTCCGCTGAGGCGAACCGGGGGCTGGCGCCGGAACCTGCGGTGCCGGCGCCGGGAGAGCCGGCAGCCGGCGGCGCGAGCTGGAATCGGGTGCGGCCGATGCTGAAGGCGAGAATGCCGGCCAGCGGCTGTTCTTCCTGGCGCAGGCTGGCTTGCACTCCGGCGCGGCTGATGCGCAGCGCGGTGCGGCCGTCGTCCTGGGCCCCTCCACTCAGTAGCAGCTGGTCGCCGTTGCGGGCCAGCGTGGCGGCGCCGGGCGGTATGCCCTCCAGCCCGAGGCGGTTGCCGCAATGGAGGTTGCCGCCGAAGACGAGCGGCCGCGCTACAGTGACGGCCTGCGGCGCGGCGCGGTTCCACAGCGCGGCCAGGTGGGCGGCGGCTGTGGCGTCCGGGCAGGCAGGCTGGGCGCTGCCGTCGCGGTAGAGGGTGGCGCCGTCGTAGCGCCAGCCACTGCCAGCGTACTGGAAAGCCACCGCCTTGCCGTCCGCGCCGCCGGGCTCCACCCTGAACACGGCGCCGCCTATCTGGAATCCGCTCGCCCCGGCCAGCGCCGCGCTGCCCATGCGCTGGTCGTCGCCGGCGCGGTGCAGCACCACCGGGCGGGCGGCACTCAGGTTGCGCAGCAGCCAGGCGCCGTGCGCGTCGCGCCTTAGCTGAAGGTGCGCACGCTCGGCCTGCGGCGCTGCCAGCTCGTGCGCGCCCAGCGTGGTTTGCTCGCCGGGCGCGAGGCGGACGTCAATGGCGGCGGGAGACCAGGCCGCCGGTGCGCGCAGCAGGGACCAGGCTTGCAGCGCCGTCAGCGCGGCGAGCGCGGCGGCGGTGGCGGCGAACAGGCGGCCGTGCGTTGTTTGTCCGGCCATCATGCCTCCGCGTCGCTGTGCCAGCTGGCCTGCACTTGGCCGGCTGTGGCATGCCACCAGTGCGTGGCATGGGCCGGCGCCAGCCCTACCTGGCGCGGCGGCAGCCAGTTGCCGCCGCTGGCGCGCGCGCCGCCGGGCTGCAAATCGGGTCGTGCCGGTGCGCTATTGCTTCGTTCGCTACTTTCGCTACCTCCGGCTTGCGCGATGGCGGCGAGTTGGCGGCTGATGTCGATAGCGTGGATGGGGCGCGCCTGCGGGGCGGCAGCGAGCAGATGGCGCAGCAGGCGCAGGGCGGCTTGGGCAGTGTGCGGAGCGCGCGTTGTGTGCGCGCCGGGCGTTGCGTGCGTGGCGTTCGCGGGGGCGTTCGCGGTGGCGTCCGGCCGGGCGTACGCGGGGGCGTGCGTGGCGGGGGCGGACGTGAACGGCCGGCGCTCTTGCCCGCCATCGGCCGCGTCGCTGATCGCCTGAACGAAGCTTGCTTCCTCGTCCGCCTGCAGGATGGCGGGCAGGCCGCCGTGCCGGCGCAGCAGGACATCCGCGCCGTTCGTGTGATGCTCGCGGTAGGCCTGGCCGCACTCGCCGCAGTAGCGCAGCTGCTTGCCCCCGGTGGCCATGAAGTAGAACAGCGCGCCCAGCGCAAAATAGTCGCTCTGGCGGCCGGTGGCATAGCCACCCCCGCCGGCCGGGAAGAACTGCTCCGGCGCCTGCCAATTGGCGGTGCCGGCGTAGGAATGCTCGCCGAGCGCGCTCAGGCGCCGGTTGGTGCCGAAGTCGGCCAGCTTGACCGCGCCCAGGTGCGCGTCGACCAGCACATTGGCCGGTTTCAGGTCCAGATAGCGCCAGCCGTATTGATGCACCTTGGCCAGTGCCTGGTTGAGCTGCGCCATCCAGGACAGCAGGCGCGCCAGCGGCAGGCGCTCGCCCCGGCCGCGCAGCGCTTTCAGGTGCCTGGCCAGGTCGCAGTCCAGCAGCTCCAGCGCCAGTACCGGCAGGCCGTTGTGCCAGCCGCTGTCGAGCAGGCGCACGATGTGGCGCTCGTCCCACGGCTCCAGCAGCTGCAGGAAGGTGATTTCGTTCTCGGCGCTGGCGATCCAGCGTTCGCGCTGGGCGGGCAGGGCGCGCGCCATGTGCGCTTCATTGATCAGCTTGAGCGCCACGTCGCGCGTGCCGCGCGGCCCCTCGGCGCGCCAGATGACACCATAGGCCGAACCGCCTATGCGCTCGCGCAGGCGGTAGTGGCCCAGTTCAAGGGTGATGATGGTGTCGCTGGCTGTCATGGTGCTCCCCGGACGGCGGCATGCCGTTGCGGGAAGCTAGCGGAGGGACGCAAAAAAACGGCCTGCGCCGGAGGGGCGGAGGCCGTTAAGGGGTCTTACAGGGATGCGATTAACGGTGGCCGTGACCGCGGCCGTGGCCGTGATGGTAGCCACGGTCATAGTAGTAGTCGCGGCGCGATTCGCGGTAGTAGTACGGACGGGCCGGTTCCACATAAACCACGGCAGGCTCGTAGTAGCGCGGCGCTGGCGCGTAGTACACCGGTTGCGGCGCAGGCGCGTAATAAACCGGCGCCGGCTGCGCGTACACGCGGGTGGAGACGTAGCCGCCGCCGTGGTGGCGTCCGCCGCCGCTCAGGCTATTGCCGACTGCCGCGCCGACCAGGCCGCCGACCACTGCGCCGCCCGAGCCGCCGTTCTGGCTGCCGATGGCCGCGCCGATCACGGCGCCGGCGGCGGTGTTGAAGTCACGGTCGCCCGCGGCCATGGCCGAAGACGAGACGGCAACGGTGGCCAGCAACGCTACCGCACCCAGGAATTTTTTGTTCAGCATGGTGTTCCCCTTTGCTCGGCCAGGACCGGAATGGTCGTGTTGCCGTCGTATGAGTATCACTATAGCCGGGTCCGTCCCGCACACGGAACGAATATACACATTCTTACAAAGCCGCCCGGCGGCGCTCCCATTCGGGGCGCAGCAGGCTGTAGACGCTGACATCCTGATAACGCCCGTTGATGAAGAAGGCCCCGCGCAGCACGCCTTCGGCGGTAAAACCGCATTTTTGCGCGATGCGCACCGAGCCAGCGTTCTCGGGCGCGGTCAGCAATTCCAGGCGATGCCAGACATGCACTTTAAACAGGTAATCGACTAGCAGTTGCACCGCTTCGCTGATGTAGCCGTGCCCGGCCAGCGCCGGTTCCAGCAGGCGGTAGCCGATCTCGCGGGTGGTGGGCGTGCGGCTCTTGAAGTGGGTGATGACGCCGACGATGTGGTGGGCGCGGTCCTCCACGACGAACAATTCGCTGTCGTCGGTGACGAAGCCGTTCTGCATGAACTCCCTGCGCATAACCTCGGGCGATTTGAACTGCTGCGAAAAATAATCGCCGCGCGATGGCAGGTCGTTGGCCAGCGCGATGAAGGCGTTCAGGTCGGCGGTGAGCAGGTGGCGCACCGTGCACAGTTGTCCTTTAAGCATGGGCAGCTTCCGTCAGGGCAGAAAGCCTTAGTGTAAATCCAAAAACTCGTGCGCAACATTATTAAATACGTTATCGTTTCCGTCCTCGCTTCTATCCATAACGAGAACTCACATAGGAACCGCATGAAAACTGTATTGACCGTTTTGATGAGCTGCATGCTGGGCGCCGGCGCGATCGCCGCCCCAGCCAACGACCCCGCCACCCTGCGACAGATCCGCGACGCAGCGATGAAAAGTGACTACGCCTTCGAGCGCCTGGCCGACATGACGGACCTGATCGGCCCGCGCCTGTCCGGCTCCCCCGGCGCGGCGGCGGCCGTGGAGCAAGTGGCCGAGGCCATGCGCAAGCTGGGCGCCAAAGTGACGCTGCAGCCGGTGAAAGTGCCGCACTGGGTGCGCGGCGAGGAAAAGGCGGAGCTGGTGGACTATGCGGGCCGTCCGGCCGGCTTGAGCCAGCGCGTGGTGCTGACCGCGCTGGGCGGCTCCGGCGCCACGCCGGCCGCCGGCCTCACCGCGCCGGTGATCGTGGTGCGCGATTTCGACGAGCTGAAGGCGCGCGGCGCCGAAGTAAAGGGCGCCATCGTGCTGGCCGACGTGAAGTTTGACCAGGAAATGGCCGACCGCGGCCTGGCCGGCCAGGCTTACGGCCAGGGTTCGCGCTACCGCACCCTGGGTCCCAAAGTGGCGTCGGAAATGGGCGCGGCGGCCTTCCTGGTGCGCTCGGTCGGCGGCGCGGACTACCGCATCGCCCACACCGGCGCCACCGCGCTGAGCGAAGCAAACCGGATTCCCGCAGCGGCCGTGACGGCCGAAGACGCGATGCTGATCGCTCGCCTGTCGAAACGCGGCCCGGTGAAAATGCACCTGACGCTGACCCCGCAGAACCTGCCGGAAGCCGACAGCTTCAACGTGATCGCCGACCTGCCGGGCACCGACAAGGCCGACGAGATCGTGATCGTCTCCGGCCACCTGGATTCGTGGGACCTGGCCACCGGCGCGCATGACGACGGCGCCGGCGTGGCGGGCGCCATGGGCGTGCTGCAAACGCTGAAGGCGCTGAACCTGAAGCCGCGCCGCACCATCCGCATGATCGCGTGGATGAACGAGGAAAACGGCACGCGCGGCGGCGCCGCCTACCACGCGGCCAACAAGGACACCATCCTGAAGCAGTTCGCCGCCATGGAAAGCGACGGCGGCGCCGGCCGTCCATTCGGCGTCATTGCCAGCGTGGAGCCGAAGGCCGAGAAGTATTTTGCACCGTTGCAGGCGGCGCTGCTGCCGATCGGCGCCAATGCCTTCACGCGCCACGACCACGTGGGCGCGGCCGACCTGTCGCTGCTGGAAAAAGACGGCGTGCCGCTGTTCCAGCCGCACGTGGACACCTCCACCTACTTCCACTACCACCACACCCCGGCCGACACGCTGGACAAGGTGGACCCGGACCATCTGCGCCGCCATGTGGCGGTGATGTCCACGCTGTCATGGTTCCTGGCGAATATGGACCAGCCGCTGGGCCGCGCGCCGGTGGTGGAGAAGTAAGATCAGATGGCGTTCAGCGGTATCTTCAGGTACCGCACGCCATTGTCTTCCGGCTCCGGCAGATGCCCGGCGCTGATGTTGACCTGGATGGCAGGCAGGATCAGCACCGGCATCTGCAGCGTGGCGTCGCGCGCGGTGCGCATGGCGACGAACTCCGCCTCGCCCAGGCCGTCGCGAACGTGGATATTGTCGGCGCGCTGTTCGGCGACGGTTACTTCCCAGCGCGCTTCGCGGCCGGCCGGCGGATAGTCGTGGCACATGAACAGCCGCGTTTCCGGCGGCAGCGCCAGCAGGCGCCGCATCGACCGGTACAGCGTGCGGGCGCAGCCGCCGGGGAAGTCGCAGCGCGCCGTGCCCACGTCCGGCATGAACATGGTGTCGCCGACGAAGACCGCGTCGCCGATCTGGTAGGCCATGTCGGCCGGCGTGTGGCCCGGCACATGCAGTGCGCGCGCCGTGAGGCCGCCTATCATGAATTCCTCATCCGGCTCGAACAGGTGGTCGAAGCGCGCCAGGTCCTGGCCGCCGCCGCTGTTGTACACATGCGAGAACGCGTGCTGCACCGCGCGGATACCGGCGCCGATGGCGATGCGGCCGCCCAGCTGGCGCTGCAGATAGGACGCGCCGGACAGGTGATCGGCGTGGGCGTGCGTTTCAAGCAGCCACACGGCCTTCAACTGGTGCGCGCGCACGAAGTCCAGCACCAGGTCCGCCGAGCGGGTGGCGGTGCGGCCGGACTTGGGATCGTAGTCCAGCACCGAATCGATAATGGCGCATTCGCCGCCGTCTGCCTGGTAGACGACGTAGGTGACGGTGGAGGTGGCGGTGTCGAAAAATGCTTGGATGAGCGGTTTCATGGCGCGCATTATATAAAGAAGACGCATAACGAGGCCATTGCATTGCTCTTTTTTTGATGCGTATGCACTTTGCCGCGAAACGCGTATTATGTGCTGCAGTGTTGTCACTGCGGGAGATGCTTATGGCCCTGAAACGCTGCTTGACCGGCGCGGCGCTTAGCCTGGCAACCCATGCAGCCCATGCCTATCCTGTTCAGGACAACTTCACCAGCATGTCGCTGGAAGAACTGGGCGCCGTCCGCATCACCTCGGTGTCGAAACGTGAAGAACGCCTGGCGGACGCTCCCGCCGCTGTCTATGTCATCTCCGCCGCCGACCTGCGCCGCTCCGGTGCTTCCAGCCTCGCTGAGGCGCTCCGCCTCGCTCCCAATCTGCAAGTCTTCGAAGTCAACTCGGGCACCTATGGCGTCACCGCGCGCGGCTTCGCCGGTGACAATAACAAGCTGCTGGTGCTGGTCGATGGCCGCTCGGTGTACACGCCCCTGTTCGCGGGCGTGTTCTGGGACGCGCAGGACGTGCCGCTGGAGGACATCGAGCGCATCGAGGTGGTGAGCGGCCCTGGCGGCACGCTGTGGGGCACCAATGCGGTCAATGGCGTCATCAACGTGATCACCAAGCAGGCCAGCGCCACGCAGGGCGGGCGCGTGGCGCTTGGCGGCGGCAATGCGCGCACGGACGGCACGGCGCGCTACGGCGCGGCCCTGGGGGCGAACGGCGCATACCGGATTTATGCCAAGGCCTTTTCGGTCCGGAATACGGAGACGGCCTCCGGCAAGGAGATCGACGACGCCTGGCACAAGGTGCAGGCAGGCTTTCGCGCGGACTGGAAGCAGGGCGCCGACAGCTACACCGCGCAGGGCGACATCTACCGCGCCCGCAAGGGCCATCCCCTGCCGGGCAGCATCGTCATTACCGGATTGAGCGTCCCGCTCGGGAACCTGGAACTGGGCGGCGGCAATCTGCTGGCGCGCTGGACGCGGCAGCTGGGAGATGGCGGCAGCATCCAGGCGCAAGCCTATTATGACCGCACCGAGCGCAACGTGGCGCCGTTCTTCGATGAGCAGCTGGATATCGTGGACTTGCAGGCGCAGTACACCATGGCGCCGATCGGACGCCACGCGCTGACCGCCGGCGGCCAGTATCGCCAGGCCAACGACCGCCTGGAGAACAGCCCGTATTTCGGCTTTATGCCCGCGCGGCAGACGATGCGCTGGACCAGCTTGTTCGCGCAGGATGAGGTGACGCTGGGCGAGGCGTGGCGCCTGACGCTGGGCCTGCGCGCCGAGCGTAACGGCTATACCGGCAACGAGTTCCTGCCAAACGCGCGCCTGGCGTGGAAGGTGGGGGCGGACAGTACGCCTGTGGGGCGCCGTGTCGCGCACCGTGCGCGCGCCGTCGCGGCTGGACCGGGACCCTGTGGTGCCGGGCGTGCCGCCCTATCTGCTGGTCGGCGGGCCGGATTTCCAGTCGGAAGTGGCGCGCTTTTTCGAGCTGGGGTTCCGCAGCCAGGCAGGCGCTGACGTGCTGTATTCGGTCAATCTCTACCGCGCGCTGTACGACGACCTGCACACGCAGGAGCAGGTGCCGGGACAGCCCAAGCTCAAGTTCGCCAATGGCATGATGGGCGCTTCGCGTGGCGTGGAGGCCTGGGCTAGCTGGCAGCTTACGCCTTCCTGGCGTTTGCGCGGCGCAGTCACGGCGCAGCACACTGATACCTGGCTCAAGCCGGGCGTGGTCGACCTGGGCGAGTCGCTGACGCGCAAGGGGCGCGATCCGTCTTACACCGCGTCGCTGCGGTCCAGCTGGCAGCTGGCGGACGAGCGCGAATTCGACCTGGCGCTGCGCCGGGTTGCGGCGCTGTCCGCCCCGGATGTGCCGGGCTACACGGCGGTGGACATGCGCTTCGGCTGGAAGCTGCGGCCCTCGCTGGCGTTGTCGGTCACCGGCAACAACCTGTTCGGCGGCGGCCATGGCGAGGCGACCGATGTGGCATACCGCGCGCAGGCCAGCCGCAGTGTGGCCGTCGAGCTGGCGGCGTGGTTCTGAAGGCGCGCGGCGGCACCGTGCTGTGATACTATGCGCAGCATGCAAGCCGTGTTCCGTTCCCTGCTGCTGTGGCTCATGCTGGTGGCGATCCCCTTCCAGGGCGTCGCGTCGGCAGGCATGCTGCTGTGCGCACCCGGACCGGTTCCATCCCGCGCGCCTGACATGAAGGCAGGCCACGATCACGCCGCGATGCTGGCTGCGGCCCACGCCGATCGCGTTGATAGCCATGCCGGCCATGCCCACCACGGCGTGGCACAGCCGGACGCGGAAACGCAAACGCAGCAAACGCAGCAAGCGCAGGCAGGCGAGCCCGGTGCGGCCGACGGCGGCCACGGCGCCCACAGTTCCCACGGTCCCGCCAAGTGCGGCAGCACCGGCGCGTGCTGCGTCGGCGCTGCGCTGGCGCCCGCGCTGCCCGGCGTACCGCCTGCGCCGGCAGTGTCGTCGCAATCCATTCCTTTCTATTCCGGCCGCCTTCCTGCGGTCGACCTGGCGCTGCCCGAGCGTCCTCCCCAAGCAGCCTGATTCCACAGCTTGCCGCTGCGCCTGTGCGCGTGCTGAGCGCGCGCCTGCGCGGCCCCTCCTATTCGTAATACAAGGAATACCTCGCAATGAGTACACTCCATACCCCCATGCCGGGGCGGCTGGCGCTGGCCTTGGCCGCCGCGCTGCTGAGCGGCTGCGCCTCGTTCTCCGGTGACAGCGGCTTCAGCACCGTGGCCCAGGCGACGCAGGACCGCATCGGCCAGCAGGGCAAGATCCTGCGCAGCGATGAAGACCGCCAGGCGCTGGCCGGCCTGCTGCAGCAAAAACTGAAACAGCCGCTGACGGCGGACGACGCGGTGCAAATCGCACTGCTCAATAATCGTGGCCTGCAAGCCACTTATTGGTCGCTCGGCATTGCCGAGGCGGACCTGGTGCAGGCAGGGCGCCTGCAAAATCCGGCTTTCGGATACAAGCATACGCAGGGCGGCGGCGACACCGCCATCGAGCGCACGCTGGGCTTCAACCTGGTGAGCCTGATCACCGCGCCGCTGGCGGCCCGCATCGAGGGGCGCCGCTTTGAACAGGCCAAACTGGCGGTGGCCGACCAGGCGCTCAACGTGGCGGCCGACACGCGCCGCAGCTACTACGAGGCCGTGGCTGCGGCGCACGCGCTGGAATACGCGCAACAGGTGCGCGACGCCGCGGAGGCGGGCGCGGAGCTGGCGCGCCGCATGCAGCAGGCCGGCAACTGGAGCAAGCTCGATGCCGCGCGCGAACAGGCCTTCCACAGCGATGCGCTGGCGGAAGCTGTCAAGGCGGGCAAGCAGGCCAACGCCAGCCGTGAAAAGCTGGCGCGCCTGCTCGGCCTGTCGGGCGCCGTGCCGGCCGCCGGCGGCAGCGGGGACCACGCCGCGACCGCCTCGCCCCGCCTCGCGTTCACGCTGCCGGCGCACTTGCCGGACCTGCCCGCCGCGCCGCGCGAGCTGGCGGACGCCGAGCAAGCTGCCATGCGCAACCGCCTGGACGTCCAGGCAGCCAAGCTGGAGACCGAGCACACCGCATCCTCGCTCGGCCTGACGCGCGGCACGCGCTTCATCAACGTGCTGGAGCTGGCCGCCGTGCGCGAAAGCGCCACCGGCCAGCCGCGCGAACGCGGCTACGAAATCACGCTCGAGATTCCCCTGTTCGACTGGGGCTCGGCGCGCGTGGCGCGGGCCGAAGCGATCTACATGCAATCCGTGAACAAGCTGGCGGAAACGGCGGCCCATGCCCAAAGCGAAGCGCGCGAGAGCTACCACGACTACCGCGCCTCCTACGACCTGGCCAGGCATTACCGCGACAGCGTGATTCCGCTGCGCCGCCAGGTATCGCAGGAGACGCTGCTGCGCTACAACGGCATGCTGGCCAGCACCTTCGAACTGCTGGCCGACTCGCGCGAACAGGCCACCGCCGTTCGCGCCTATATCGACGCGCTCAAGGACTTCTGGGTCGCGGAAACCAATCTGGAAGCTGCAATGGGCGGCAAGGGAGCAAACAAATGACCAACCGCAGATCTTTCCTGACTGGCGCCGCACTGATCGGCGTGGGCATGGTGACCAAGGCCGGCGCAGCCGGGCTGCCGGAAGCGCCGCTGCAATCGAGCGCCGCCACCGCGCCGCCGCTGCTGCCGCCCAACGGCCGCCCCTACAACCCGGTGGTGACGCTGAACGGCTGGTCGCTGCCGTGGCGCATGAAGGACGGCGTGAAGGAATTCCACCTGGTGGCCGAACCGGTGGAGCGTGAAATCGCGCCCGGCATGACGGCGCGCCTGTGGGGCTACAACGGCCAGAGTCCCGGCCCAACCATCGAGGTGGTGGAGGGCGACCGTGTCCGCATCTTCGTGACCAACAAGCTGCCCGAGCACACCAGCATCCATTGGCACGGCCAGATCCTCCCCTGCGGCATGGACGGCGTCACCGGCCTGACCCAGCCCGGCATCGAACCCGGCAAGACCTTCGTCTATGAATTCGTGGCCAGGCATGCCGGCACCTTTATGTACCACCCGCACGCCGACGAGATGGTGCAGATGGCGATGGGCATGATGGGCTTCTGGGTGACGCACCCGAAAGATCCGGCGCTGCACGCGGTGGACCGCGACTTCGTCTTCCTGCTCAACTCCTACGACATCGAGCCAGGCAGCTACAAGCCCAAGACCAACACCATGCTGGACTTTAACTTGTGGACCTTCAACAGCCGCGCCTTCCCCGGCATCGACCCCATGGTCGTGCGCAAGGGCGACCGGGTACGCATCCGGGCCGGCAACCTGACCATGACGAACCACCCGATCCACCTGCACGGCCACACTTTCGAAGTGACCGGCACGGACGGCGGCTGGGTGAGGCCGTCCGCGCGCTGGCCGGAAGTGACAACCGACATCGCCGTGGGCCAGATGCGGGCCATCGAGTTCGTGGCCGACAATCCCGGCGACTGGGCCTTCCATTGCCACAAATCGCACCACACCATGAACGCCATGGGCCACAATGTGCCCAACCTGATAGGGGTGGACCACAGCGGCGTGGCCGAGAAGATCAACCGCCTGGTGCCGGACTATATGGTCATGGGCGACAAGGGCGGCGCCATGGGCGGCATGCAGATGCCGCTGCCGGAAAACACGCTGCCGATGATGACCGGCGACGGCCCGTTCGGCGGCATCGAGATGGGCGGCATGTTCACCATGGTGAAGGTGCGCGAAGGGCAGGGGCGCAACGACTACAAGGACCCGGGCTGGTACAAGCATCCGCCCGGCACGCTGGCGCGCGAATGGACCGGCGAGCTGCCGGCCGCGCCGCGCGCGCCGAACACGCCGGCCTCGCCGGCCGCACCCGCAGCCCCGGCCCAGCAGCACCAGGGCCACGGCGCCGGCCATGAAGGCCACGTCATGGAAGTCAAACGCGGCGGATCGCACCAGCACTGAGTTCCACGCTCCTTGCCGGGCCATCGTTCCTTTGCTACGATGGCCCGACTTTGACCCAGCCTCTCGCCTATCTCGCCAAATGGACCCTGATCGCCAGCCTCGTTGCAGCGCTGGCCGGTTCCGCGTCGGCGTTTTTCCTGTACGCGCTGGACGCGGCCACCGCGTGGCGCGAGGCGCATCCCGCCATCATCTGGCTGCTGCCGCTGGCCGGCTTCGCCGTGGGCTGGATCTATCTGCGCTTCGGCCGCTCGGTTGAAGCGGGCAACAACCTGCTGATCGACGAAATCCACGACCCCAAGCAAGTAGTGCCGCTGCGCCTGGCGCCACTGGTGCTGGGCGGGACCATCGTATCGCACCTGTTCGGCGCCTCGGTGGGGCGCGAAGGCACGGCCGTGCAGATGGGCGGCGCTCTGGCCGACCAGCTCACGCATGTATTCCGGCTGCGCCATGAAGAGCGCCGCATCCTGCTCATGGCGGGCATCAGCGCCGGTTTCGCGTCCGTGTTCGGCACGCCGCTGGCGGGCGCCATCTTCGGCCTGGAAGTGCTGGCCATCGGCCGCATGCGCTACGACGCCATCTTCCCGTGCATGCTGGCCGCCATCGTGGCCGACCTGGCCGGCATGGCCTGGGGCGTGCACCACATGCATTACGCGGTGGGCGCGCACGTGCCCGTCAGCGCGCTGCCGCTGCTGGCCGTGATGGCAGCCGGTATCGTGTTCGGCCTGGCCGGCATGCTGTTCGCGAAGGCGGCCCATGGCGCTGCGGCTTTCATGAAGCGCCGCATCGCCTACGCGCCACTGCGGCCGCTGCTGGGCGGCGCCGTGATTGCAGTGGCGGTGTGGGCCATCGGCACCGACCGCTACATCGGCCTGGGCATCCCCGTGATTGCGGACGCGTTCCGGCAGCCGCTGGCGCCGTGGGACAGCGTGGGCAAATTCCTGTTCACCGTCGCCTCGCTGGGCAGCGGTTTCAAGGGCGGCGAAGTCACGCCGCTGTTCTACATCGGCGCCACCCTGGGCAATGCGCTGGCGCCGCTGCTGCACCTGCCGTTCGCGCTGCTGGCCGGGCTAGGCTTCGTGGCCGTGTTCGCGGGCGCGGCCAACACGCCCATTGCGTCCACGGTGATGGCGATCGAACTATTCGGGCCGGAAATCGCGCCTTACGCGGCGATCGCCTGCGTGGTGAGCTATCTGTTCTCGGGCCACACCGGCATCTACCACGCGCAAAAGCGCAGCCACGCCAAGACTGGCGTGGGGCGGGAATAATTCAGGAGAGGGGCCGGCGGAAAGCCGGCAGGATGCTGCAGCCTGCGTCAGTTGCTTGGGACGGCAGTGGCTACTTGTTGCGCTACCAGCGCGTCGCGCTTGCAGTTTTTGGTGCTGGCTTTGGCACCCGAATCGATGCCGGCGATAACGTCGGTACATGCGCCTGCGGCTCGTTGCGCGTGGGTGGGCGCCATCAAGCCGTTCAGGACATAAAAGAAATAAAACGCAATCGCTGAGATGGTAAATGTTTTCATTTTGACTCTACCCGTTGCAGTGTAGAAAAAGTCTAACACATCAGCGAGCTGCACGGATCACCGATAGAAAAATTTCATGATTCTGTAACAATTTCTGGTGCGTCTGCGCAACACATTTAGTTATAATTTCTACATCGCAAGTTTTCGAAATGATAATCTCAGTACAGTGTAGGTCAATTCCTATAAAACGTAACGAGCTAGTTACAAGTGAGTGTTGCGGCGCGCGGGGAACACAACAGACAACGCTTGACAAAGATGTTTTTGATGCCGGAAAACGCGATGCTGCGAGTATTGCCGCTTTGCAAATTTGCCGCTTATGTATGTGTCATGGCATAATGCCGGGCTGTGTCGGCCCCGGTGGTGAAACTGGTAGACACATGAGACTTAAAATCTCCCGCTCGCAAGGGCGTGCCGGTTCGATTCCGGCCCGGGGCACCAAGCACGCTGCATTCAATCTGACGAGCCCGCCTAGCGCGGCCTTTGTCACTGGGGCGCCCGGCGGTACCACCGTTGCCGCTGCGCAACGGCGCCCTTTGACAGAGATTCTCAAACGAAATATCCACTATAATCGGGCCACGTCCGCCGGCGCCTGATCTTCGCGCTCGCCAACTGAGCTGGCCCAACCTCTGCCGGAACTTCGTATCAATATGCGCTACGCGCGCGGCAGGAGGCTACCATGCGGCCAGTTTTACACTTTTTCCTCAGTTTCAAATTCAAGATCACGCTGCTGGTCACCGCCATGGTGCTGCTCGCCGGGCTGGGCGTCGGCGGCGTGTCGCTGCTGATCGCCGAATCGGCCATGCGGCAGTCGATCGCGCAGCAGGAACTGACGCTGCTGGCCAGCGCCGCCGCCTATGTGGACCGCGACATCGTGGCCAAGCGCCAGCTGCTCAAGTCGCTCACCGAGCAGGTGCCGGGCGGCGAACCGTCGCTGGCGCAGATGCAGACGCTGCTGGAGGCGCACGGCAGCCTGCGCGACGAGTTTTTCAACGTCACCGTATTCAATCTGAAGGGCGACCTGGTGGCCAGCCTGCGCGACCGCCGCGCCAAGGGTACGCTGAACGTGGCCTCGCGCCAGTATTTCCAGGACACGCTGCGCACCCGCGAGGGCGTCACTTCGGCGCCGTTCCGCAGCGTGTTGTCGGGCCGGCCGGTGGTGGTGCTGACCCAGCCGCTGCTGGACGCCAACGGCCAGCCGCTGGGCGTGCTGCTGGGCGCCATCGAGCTGCTGCGCCCGTCGTTCTCGGCGCGGCTGGACAATCTGCGTTCGGGCGCGGCCGGCTATCTGTTCATCGTGGCCGGCGACGGCACTTTTGTGCACCATCCGAACAAGGAGATGCTGCTGAGCCGGGGCGACAGCAGCGAAGGCTCGCTGCTGGACGCCGTGCTGCGCAGCCCCGAAGGCTGGACCGACGAGCTGCTGGATGACGGCGTCCCCGTCTTGCTGGCGCACCGGCGCCTGCGCGAGGTGGACTGGACCATTGTCGCGTCTTTCCCCATCCAGAGCGCCTTCGCGCCCATGGCCAGCGTGCGCGCGCGGGCGCTGGCCGCGGCCGCCCTGGTGACGCTGCTGGCGGGCCTGTTCGGCTGGCTGCTGGTCAAGGTGATGCTGCGCCCGCTGCTGCGCCTGCACCGCAACGTGGTCGATATCGAGAGCGGCAGCGCCAATATCCAGGTGTTCGACGTGCACGGGCGCGACGAGTTTGCCCAGCTGAGCCGGGCATTCTTCTCGCTGTCGCGCCGCCGCGAGCGGGCCGAGCAGGACTTGCAGCGCCTGGCCACCACCGATGCGCTGACCGGCATCCACAACCGCCGCATGTTCGACGAATACTTCCCGCTGGCGCTGGCGCGCGCGCGCCGCGCCGGGCAGCAGGTGGGCATGGCCTTCCTCGACATCGACCATTTCAAGGCCATCAACGACGCGCACGGCCACGCCGCCGGCGACGCCGTGCTGGTGGAGTTCGCCCGCCGCCTGACCGAAACCGTGCGCTGCACCGACACCGTGGCCCGCCTGGCGGGAGACGAGTTCGTGATCATCTTCGAGCAGCTGCCCACCGGCGCGGAAATGAATCTGCTGGGCAGCAAGATCATCGACGCCATGCGTGCGCCGTTCGTGGCGGGCGGCCGGCTGCTAAACGTGACCACCAGCGTGGGCATCGCGCTGACGGTCGACCAGCCGGTGGAGGCCGACGCGGTGATGCGCGCCGCCGACCAGGCCCTGTACGGGGTGAAGGCGGCCGGCCGCAATGGCTATGCTGTCAACTTTGTGGGCGAGGAGCGGGTGCTGCGGGTGCGCGGCGCCTGAGTGCGCAGGGCAGACGCAGCGGCCGCGGCGGCCTGCTTGGGTTGGAGACGCAATTGGTGTAGCATGCTGGACGGCGATCGGGCAGGGTGCGCGCAGGCGCGCCGGCCGCGCCTGTTTTTTCCAGGAATACCGAATGCAAATCCAAATCAACGACATGCTGCGCAGCTATATCGACCCGCTCACCGAGGCCGAGTACGCCGCGCTTGAACGCAGCATCCTGGCCGAGGGCTGCCGCGACGCGCTGGTGCTGTGGAACGACGTGCTGGTGGACGGCCACAACCGCTATTCGATCTGCCAGCGCCACAGCATACCCTTCAAGGTGATCCAGAACGAGTCCTTCCACAGCATGGAAGACGTGATGCTGTGGATGATAGACAACCACCTGGGCCGCCGCAGCGTGTCCGACTTCCAGCGCGGCGTGCTGGCGCTGCGCAAGAAGGACATCATGGATGCGCGCGCCGCCGAGCTGGCCGCCAAGGCCGCCGCCGAGGACGCGAGCATCGCCCCGCCCGAGCCGGCCGACGAGGCCGCCCCCACGCCGGCCAAGGTGCGCACCTCGCGCGAGGACATCGCCCGCGCCGCCCGCCTGAGCAGCAACACCATCAGCCAGATTGAAAAGATCCAGAAGACGGCCGCGCCGGAGCTGGTGGAGGCGGTGCGCGCCGGCACCATTTCGATCAACGCGGCGGCCACGGTGGCGTCGCTGCCGGAAGCCGAGCAGGTGGCGGCGGTGGCCGGCGGCAAGAAGCTGCTGCAGCAGGCGGCCAAGGAGATCCGCGAGCAGCGCGCCGCGTCGCGCCCGCCGAAGGAACCCAAGCTGGGCGAAGACGGCATGCCGGCCGAGCCGCTGAGCGAAGTGGAGCAGCTGCGGGCCGAAGTGGCCCAGCTGAAGGACCGCGTGTCCAAGCTGCGCAACGAAAACGCCGAGCTGCGCGAACGCATCGCCCAGCTGGTGGATGCCTCCTGAGCGTAGCTGCCCGATAAAAACTATGCCACCGGAGTGTGCCGTATGTCGAGAGTAAGTTTTCTGATTGCGGCAGCTTGCGCCGTGCCCCTGTTTGCCCAGGCCGCGCAGGAGCCGGCCGCCGGGGCGGCGCGGTCCGCGCCCGCGCTGAAAGCCGAGGCTGCACGCCTGAAGGCGCTGGCGCAGCGTGTCACCATCGCGCGCGACAAATGGGGCATCCCGCACGTGTACGGCCAGACCGACGCGGACGCCGTGTTCGGCCTGCTGTACGCGCAGGCGGAAGACGACTTCCACCGCGTGGAGCTCAATTACATCAATTCCATGGGCCGCCTGGCCGAAGTGCAGGGCGAGGCCGAGCTGTACCGCGACCTGCGCATGAAGCTGTTCATTGCGCCGGACAGCCTGAAGGCCCAGTACGCGGCCAGCCCGGCCTGGCTGAAGAAGCTGATGAACGCGTACGCGGACGGCCTGAACTACTACCTGCTCACGCACCCGGACGTGAAGCCGGCGCTGCTCACGCGCTTCGAGCCGTGGATGGCGCTCAGTTTCAGCGAAGGCAGCATAGGCGGGGACATCGAATCGGTGGACCTGAAGGAGCTGGAGCGCTTCTACGGCAAGGCGCCGCAGGCGATGCCGGCGGTGGCGCTGGCCGGAAGCGACCTGGACCACGAGCCGAGCGGCTCGAACGGTTTCGCCATCGCGCCGGCCAACACCAAGTCCGGCCACGCGCTGCTGATGATCAATCCGCACACCTCGTTCTATTTCCGTCCCGAGGTGCAGGTGAGCAGCGGCGAAGGGCTGAACGCCTACGGCGCGGTGACCTGGGGCCAGTTCTTTGTCTACCAGGGCTTCAACGAGCGCCTGGGCTGGATGCATACCTCCGGCGGCGGCGACGTGATCGACGAGTTCCTGGAAAGCGTGAGCGGCAAGGATGGCAAGTTCGTCTACAAATATGGCCGCGAGGAGCGGCCGGTCCGGGCCGTGCCGATCCGGCTGCCGTACAAGACGGCCGCCGGCATGGCGGAGAAGACCGTTACCGCCTACTTCACGCATCACGGCCCGGTGGTGCGCTCGGTGGATGGCCGCTGGGTGTCGGTGAGCCTGATGAACGAGCCGCTGAAGGCCTTGCAGCAGTCCTGGCTGCGCACCAAGGCGCGCAACTACGCCGAGTTCTACAAGGTAATGGAGCTGCGCACCAACTCGTCCAACAACACCGTGTATGCGGACGCGGACGGCAATATCGCCTATTTCCACGGCAATTTCATCCCGCAGCGCGACCCGCGCTTTAATTACCGCAAGCCGGTGGACGGCAGCGATCCGGCCACTGACTGGAAGGGTTTGCACGCGGTGAAGGATACGATACAGCTGTTCAACCCGAAAAACGGGTGGATACAGAACACCAACAGCACGCCGTTCACGGCGGCCGGCGCCTACAGCCCGAAAGCGGCCGACTACCCGGCCTATATGGCGGCGCAGCCGGAGAACGCGCGCGGCATCCACGCGGTGCGCGTGCTGGAGCACAAGAAGGACTTCACGCTGGAGAGCCTGATCGCGGCGGCCTACGACAGCCAGCTGACCGCCTTCGAGCCGCTGCTGCCGCAGCTGTTCGCGGCCTGGGACGAGCTGCCGGACGGCGACACGCTCAAGTCCAGCCTGGCGCCGCAAGTGCACGTGCTGCGCCGCTGGGACATGCGCTATTCGCTGACGTCGGTGCAGACTTCGCTGGCCATTTTCTGGCTGCAGGACCTGGCCAAGATCTTCGGCCCGGCGGCGAAGAAGATGGAAATGCCGGTGCTGGACTACATCGCCACGCAGCTGGCGCCGCAGGAGCGCCTGTATGCGCTGGCGCGCGCGTCGGCCAGGCTGAACGAGGATTTCGGCACCTGGCAGACGCCGTGGGGCGAAATCAACCGCTTCCAGCGCCTGACCGGGGACGTGGTGCAGCCGTTTGACGACAGCAAGCCCAGCATCCCGGTGCCTTATGCGTCCGGCAACTGGGGCGCGCTGGCGGCCTACGGGCAGACGTCGGCGCCGAAGACCAAGCGCATCTACGGCGAGCGGGGCAACAGCTTCGTGGCGGCGGTGGAGTTCGGCAAGCGGGTGCGGGCCAAGAGCATCCTGGCCGGCGGGCAGAGCGGCAATCCGGCGTCGCCGCATTTCATGGACCAGGCTGAAATGTATGCGCGCGGGGAGTTCAAGGATGTGCTGTTCTACAAGGAAGACGTGGACAAGCACCTGGAGCGCAAGTATCACCCGGGTGAGTAAAGAGTTCGGTTGCCATGCTTGATGCAGATCACGGCGGCTGAGCATTAGCGGCACATGCTGTGGCGTATGGAGGTGCGCCATGGCTGAATTGGAAAAACGCGACGGACCCGCGCGCCCGGTCCAGATCCGCGACTTTATCTTCGTGCGCGAGCTCGCCGAAGTGTATCTGCTGCTCGACTTCATTTCCGGCCGCTGGGACAAGGGGCTGGAGCCGGATGTGCAGGCGCTCATCAAGGAAATCTGCGAAATCGGCTGGCCGCCCGAGGACGGGCATGCCAGCCAGGCGCACCAGGCCGCCATTCTGCTGCAGGCCAAGGACAAGCTCAACGCCGCCGCCAAGCCGGCCAACGGCGCCACCATCGCGTTCACGCTGCTGGTGGTGGGCGAGGACGACCCGCGCCGGCGCAAGGCGTGGGGCCGCCGCGCGGAGCGCCGTGGAGCGGACGGCGCGGGCGGCGCGGGTGGGCCGGGACCCGGCGGGGCGGCGCCCGGCCGCACAGCGCCCGGCTACACGTCACCCGGCTATGAGTCGCCCGGCCCGGCGTCGCCCGGCCACCAGGCGCTTCCGTTCGGCCTGGGCGGCCCTTCGGGGCCGGGCGGGCTGGCCGACCCGGCCGCGCCCGGCGGCGATGGCGGCGCGGGGGGAGGAGGCCGCAGGGGCGACGGCGGGCCGTGGGATGGCGACAATGGCTGGCCGGGGCGGCGCGCGGGCTACTGCAATGGCGACCTGATCGCGCCCGGCGGCGGCTTCACGCGGCCGCCAACGCGGATGTCGCTGGCGCGCACGGCCTTTCCCGGCCTGGTCGGCCCGGCGGGCAAGTTCAGCCGGGGTATCTGGCGCATCGTGGTGGGGCTGGTGATCTGGCTGGTGTGCACTTGTTTGCTGTCGTGGAACGTCACGGCGGGCAATGTGATCCTGACCCACCTGGACTCGCTGCGCGCCCAGCAGCGCGAGCTGAACGTGAAGCTGGCGGATGCCGAGACCAAGCTGGCGGCCGACGAACTGGCGCGCCAGCTCAAGGGCGCGCGCGATCCCGGCGCGGTCCCGGCGCCGCCGCTGCCGCTGGTGGCCTATTGCGACCCCGCGCGTGCGCCGCAGCTGGACGCCACGCCGCTGGCGCAGCGCTACCGCAGCGTGGAGGAATACCATCT
Organism: Pseudoduganella sp. UC29_71; assembly: GCF_042693265.1. Classification (NCBI taxonomy): domain Bacteria; kingdom Pseudomonadati; phylum Pseudomonadota; class Betaproteobacteria; order Burkholderiales; family Oxalobacteraceae; genus Pseudoduganella; species Pseudoduganella sp. UC29_71. The sequence goes on from NZ_CP170549.1 coordinate 2,016,922, forward strand.
TTGCACGCAGGACAGCCGGGTGGACCGCGAACGCGCCATCACGCGGCGCAACCTGGCGGCCTGGCTGCAGCCATGGAAGGCGCTGTACCGCACCACAACCTACTTCCTGGAGCCGATACCCGAACCACGGCCGCGCCCCGGCCGCACGCCGCGCCAGGGCGGCGACGAGGAAACCGCGCGCATCCTGACCTTGGTGCTGGGCAGTGCCGTGCTGCCGCTGTGCTACGGCATCCTGGGCGCGGGTGCGGCGGTGGTGCGGGACTTGTGGCGCAAGATGCGCGAAAGCATGCTGTCGCCGCGCGACTATTCGCTGGCGCTGGGCCAGCTGGCGCTGGGCGCCACCATAGGCGCGTGCATCGGCCTGTTCGTCAACGCCAGCGGCACCGGCAGCACGGCCGAGCCGGCGCTGGCCGGGGCGTGGACGCTGAGCGGCTCGGCGCTGTCCTTCATCGCCGGCTTCGGCGTGGAAGGCGTGTTCCAGGCGATGGAAAGCTTTGTCCGGCGCGTGTTCAACGTGCCGGACCCAGCCAAGCCGCGCTAAGGGGGCGTCTCAGATCGCGTCCAGCGCGTTCTGCAAGTCCTGGCGCAAATCGGCCAGGTCTTCGATGCCGACCGACAGGCGGATCAGCCCGTCGCCGATGCCAAGCGCGGCGCGCTGGGCGGCCGGGATGCTGGCGTGCGTCATCAGGGCCGGGTGCTCGATCAGGCTTTCCACGCCGCCCAGGCTTTCGGCCAGCGCGAACACTTCGCAGCGCTCCAGGAAGCGGCGCGCACCGGCCAGGTCCGTGTCCAGGTCGATGGAGATGATGCCGCCGAAACCTTCCATCTGGCGCCGCGCCAGCGCGTGCTGCGGGTGCGATGCCAGTCCCGGGTAGAACACCTTCTTCACCTTGGGTTCGCGCTCCAGCCATTCGGCCAGCTGCAAGGCGCTGGCGCAGTGGCGCTCCATGCGGATGGCCAGCGTCTTGACGCCGCGCAGGGCCAGGAAGCTGTCGAACGGGGAGGCGATGGCGCCGACCGAGTTCTGCAGGAAGCCGAGCTGCTCGCGCCACGCGGCCTGGCGCGCGTCGCCCGCCACCACGGCGATGCCGCCGATGATGTCCGAGTGGCCGTTCAGGTACTTGGTGGCCGAGTGCACCACGATGTCGAAGCCGTGCTCGAGCGGGCGCTGCACCAGCGGGCTGGCGAAGGTGTTGTCGGCCACGGCGATGATGTTGCGCTCGCGGCAGATCTTGGCGATCGCCTCCAGGTCGGCCAGCTTGAGCATAGGGTTGGTGGGCGTTTCCACCCACACCATGCGCGTTTCCGGACGCAGCGCGGCCAGCAGGTTTTCCGGCCGGGTCAGGTCCACATAGGTGAAATCGTGGCCGGCGCTGCGGCGGCGCACGCGCTCGAACAGGCGGTAGGTGCCGCCGTACATGTCGTCGCCGGCAATGATGTGCGAGCCGGCGTCGGCGATTTCCAGCACCGTGGAGATGGCGGCCAGGCCGGAGGCGAAAGCGTAGCCTTGCGCGCCGCTTTCCAGGTCGGCCACGCAGCGCTCCAACGCCCAGCGGGTGGGGTTGTGCGAGCGGCCGTAGTCCAGGCCCTTGTGCACCCCGGGGCTGTCCTGCACGAAGGTGGAGGTGGCGTAGATCGGCGGCATGATGGCGCCGGTGGACGGGTCCGGCGACTGGCCCGCGTGGATCACGCGGGTGGCCAGGTGGGCTTTCCGGTTGCTGTGGTCGGTGTGTGAGCTCAAGATAAAGTCCTGCGCAAGTGGTTGAGAAGGTCGAAGCGGGTGATCAGGCCGTAGAACTGGCTGCCGTCGGCCACCACGGCGGTCAGGCCGCGGTCCAGCGTGCTGCGCAGCGCCTGCAGGCTGGCGGACGGGTGCAGCGTTTCCAGGCGCGCGGTCATGGTGGCGCCCACCAGGCTGCTGAACTGCTCGGCCTGGTTGTCCACCTTCAGCAGCAGGTCGGACTCGTCGATGATGCCCACCAGCTTGCCCTGTTCGAGCACGGGCAGCTGGGCCAGGTCGGCCGCGCGCATGCGGTTGAAGGCCACCAGCAGGGTGTCGGACGGGGCCACGCTGACCACTTCGCCCTCGTCGTAGCGGCGGCCGATCAGGTCGCGCAGGTCGCCGGTCCTGGCGCGCTGCACCAGGCCCTGGTCCACCAGCCAGCCGTGGTTGTACATCTTGGACAGGTAGCGCGTGCCGGTGTCGGCCACGAAGGTGACCACGCGCTTGGGCTCGGTCTGCTCGCGGCAGTATTTCAGGGCGGCCGCCAGCAGGGTGCCGGTGGACGAGCCGCCCAGCACGCCTTCGGCGCCCAGCAGGGCGCGCGCGCAGTCGAAGCTTTCCTGGTCGCTGATGGTGTAGGCCTTGCGCACCGAGCGCATGTCGGCGATGGAGGGGATGAAGTCCTCGCCTATGCCTTCCACGGCCCACGAGCCGCTGGTGTCGGACACCTTGCCGCTGTCGATGTATTCGGCCAGGATGGAACCCTTGGGGTCGGCCAGCACGAATTCCAGCTCCGGCTGCACCTTGCGGAAGAAGTTGCTCAGCCCGGTCAAGGTGCCGGAGGAGCCGACGCCGACCACGATGGTGTCGACGTCGTGGCCCATCTGTTCCCAGATCTCGGGCGCGGTGGTGGTTTCGTGCGCCAGCGGGTTGGCGGGGTTGTTGAACTGGTCGGCGTAGAAGGCGCCGGGCAGCTCGCGCGCCAGGCGCGCCGCGTAATCCTGGTAGTACTCGGGGTGGCCTTTGCCGACGTCGGAGCGCGTCATGTGGACCTCGGCGCCGAGCGCCTTCAGGTGCAGCACTTTTTCGGTGGACATCTTGTCGGGCACCACCAGCACCACGCGGTAGCCCTTGATGCGGCCCACCAGCGCCAGGCCCAGGCCGGTGTTGCCGGCGGTCGCTTCAATGATGACGCCGCCGGGCTTCAGGCGCCCGTCGCGCTCGGCCGCTTCGATGATGGACAGGCCGATGCGGTCCTTGATCGAGCCGCCGGGGTTTTGCGATTCCAGCTTGAGGAACAGGCGGCAGGGGCCGGTGTCCAGCCGGGTGACTTCGATCAGCGGGGTATTGCCGATCAGGCCGAACAGGGCGGCCTCGTGGGGTTTGTTCATAAACACTCCTCGCTTGGAAACGGCGCCGGCCGATCGTGTCGGCCGCGCCTTCCGTGAAAAAGGGCGGATGTTAGGCCGCACGTTACACGCTGGGAAGGAATCATTCTGTGCTTGTATATGCAAATTTTGCATTTTTACAGTATGCGCCAAAATCGGGCGCCGCGCACTGCTGCCGGATTGCCTGGTGCCACGCCGGCGAAGTGGGCGCATAATCCCTGCCATGGCCCGCCGCGACGCCTTATAATCCGGCTCTGATCATTTTTCTCAAGCAATAGTTGTGGCAAAACTTTACTTCCGATATTCGGCCATGAACGCCGGCAAATCGACGGCGATGCTGCAGGTCGCCCATAACTATGAAGAGCAGGGCCAGACCGTGCGCCTGTTTACCGCCGCCATCGACAACCGCTACGGCGTCGGCAAGGTCACGTCCCGCCTGGGGCCGCAGCGCGAAACCGAGGTGTTCGACGCCGACACCGATTTCCTCAAGCTGATCGACCAGCGCATCGCCTGCCTGCTTATCGACGAAGCGCAATTTCTCACCACCGTGCAGGTGCAGCAGCTGCACAAGCTGGCCCAGGTGCGCGGCATCCCCGTCATCACCTACGGCCTGCGCAGCGACTTCCGCGGCGAGCCTTTCCCCGGTTCGGCCTACCTGCTGGCGCTGGCCGACGACATCGAGGAACTGAAAAACATCTGCACCTGCGGCAAAAAAGCCACGATGAACATCCGCGTGGATCAGGACGGCAAACGCATGAAAGAAGGCGAGCAGATCAGCATCGGCGGCAACGAGAGCTACCGCCAGGCCTGCGGCCGCTGTTTCTACTCGGAGTAGCCACCATGCGCGGCGCCAGGGAATAAACCATGTTCGATTGCGCCGCCATCGCCCCCCGCCTGGTTCTGCCAGCACCGCGATGTGCTGCTTGACGTGCTGCTTTACCTAGCGCCGTCGCTGCTGCTGGCGCTGGTGATCCGGCGCCTGTCGTCCTTCCATCCCGTGTTTTTCCTATTCACCCTGGCCGGCACCATCTGCCACGAGCTGGCGCATTTCTGCGTCGGCCTGCTGACGGGCGCGCGGCCGGCCGGCTTTTCCGTGATGCCGCGCCGCATGGGCCGCAGCTGGCAGCTGGGCTCGGTGAGCCTGACCCGCGTGCGCTGGTACAACGCGGCGCCGGTGGCGCTGGCGCCCTTCCTGGTGGCGGCGGTGCCGCTGGCGGTGGCGCTGTGGCGCACCCATCCGGGCTGGCAGTTCCAGCCGCTCGACTTGCTGCTGGCCTTCGCCGTGGCGCCCCAGTTCCTGGCCTGCTGGCCGTCCGCCGTGGACTGGAAGATCGCGCTGCGCTCGTGGCCCTATGTGCCGCTGATTGCGCTGGCGTGGTACGGTGCGGGACTAATCCCGGGACTCGCAGGGCTCGCCAGCCTGGCCAGCGCTGGCGGGTAGGGCGGATATGGCTTGCATGTTGGCGATAAAGTGATCGATGTCCGGCAGGATCCTGGTGCGCAGCGTGTGCGCTGACAGGCTGGCCGCCGGCTTCGCTGCGACGTGCTCGTGCAGCAAGGGGGATACGCGGGTCCAGAATGGCAGCTCTTCCAGTTTCCAGTCGTCGTGCTTGATGTAGTCGTAGCGCGACTTCAAGGCGTCGGCGATGATGTGCAGCTTGGGTGTTTGTGCCGCCAGCAGCAGTGCCGCAAAGTCCGCCGCGACGAGCTGGGTGAAAATCGGCTGGAAGGCGAAGTGCGCCCGGTCGCCGCCGCCGCTACGTATCCGTTCCGCCCACAGCACGGCATCGGTCCGCAGTTCGGCGAGCCAGTTGCGCGCCAGCCTGGCCAGCTCGGCTTCGCGGGCAGCCGCTTTGGCGTCGTTGAAGTAGACAGCCAGTTCGCGAAACTCGGCGCTGGCGACGGCGGCGTATTGCATGCCGAAGGCTATTTCCTCGCCAATGGGTTTGAGGTAGCCCGCCGGCGCCAGCTCCGTCTCCGGCAGCCGCTGCGCGAACAGTTTGTCGACCGCTGCCTTGGCGAGGGCGAGCAAGTGCGGGGCGCCGTACTCGAGTAGTCCTTCCTGCGACAGCTGCAGCAGCACGCCGGCGCTGTGGAACAGCTCGGGTTTGCCGGGGAAGCGGCCCGCTGCAAGCTGGGCGTAGACTTCGGCCTTCAAGTCATCGAAGTCGGTGTCGCTCAGCAGATGCTTGTGTAAGAGGCGGCGCCAAGCGGGGGCTTTTTCTGTCATGAAGAACGCGCTGGCCCGCAGGCCTTCCAGCGCATCGGCGTCCGACAGATAGCCGCTGGCGAAGAATTTCGCATAGGTGTCCGGTGGCAGGGCGAGCTTGCGCGTGTAGGCCAGGTCGTGCAGCTTGAAGCGCGTGTCCGCTTCGGCCGGTTCTGCGAGCGCGCGGGGGATGCCATAGTTCGCCGAGGTACGCTTGGATTCCGTTCTGGCGAGCTGGTAAATGTCGCGGGCGGCGATGGTCTTGGCGCGCAGCTCGATGCTGAACGCGAACACCTCGTGCACCAGGCGGTCCAGGAAGCCGTCATGGCTTTTCAAGGCGGGGTCCTGCCCGGACAGGCAACTCCAGATATCGGAGAAGTCCAGCACGGCTTGCCGCAGATGGCGCAGGTTCTTGTGGCCTGCCGCGTCCATGACGGCCAGGATCTGCTGCTTGCGCGTGCGCAGGATGCCGATCGCGTCGTCGGCGCTGAGCTCGGCGATGAAGCTGGTGAGCGCCGCGCCGGCGTCGGGCTGGATTTCGAAGGTCCTGCCGATGACTTTTTCCTTGGTCTGGTGGTAGCCCGGGTCGTCGATCTGCTGCTCGTGCGCCAGGACGATGACACGGTACTCGTCATGCTCGACGAACTGGTTCAGGTAGCCAAGCAGCTCGGAGGGCGGCATGGCGCAGCGCTCCAGGTCGTCGAACACCAGTATGGCCTTGCGCGGGTCGGCCGATTGTTGAAAATCCGGAATGCCAAGCTGGAGATTGTCCTTGTCGCCGTCCCCGGTCAGGTCGACCCTGAGCGTGCCCTTGACGAGGGTTTTCAGCAGTGCCCAGGGTTTCTGCACCTTGCCGCTGGCCAGCAGCGGATGTAGCTGCTGGAAGAACTGGTCGGTGATGTCGGACGTCCTGGCGACGGAGTACAGGCTGACGTAAATCACCTTCTTGCCGTGCACCTCCTCCAGGCTTGCGCGCAGGCGGTCGATGAACCAGGTCTTGCCGCTGCCCCAGGTGCCGCGCAGCATGACCGCGAAGTGGGGCGCCAGTTCCCTCGTGCAGTAGCGCAGCAGGTAGTTTTTGAGTTCGTCGTTGGTAAGGGGCGTGCTGGCGCTCATGATGCGGCGTGGTTTTGCAGGTCGGCCCCCATTCTTGCAGTTTGCTTGCTCAAACGCAACAAAATCGAAGCATGGCGCGGCCCCTGCGGCGGGTCACGATTTGTTACATGAATAAAGCCCACTTGCCTTTAATCATGCCTTAAGCTTCCTCGCTGAAACTGTGACCTCCCGCCCGCCGCCGCAGGTCTTCTATCCTGTAGAATAAGGCGGTGTTGGACCAGTTTTCCATGAAATCAAGTTTTCGGAGTAAGCCGATGAAGAAGCAGATGCTGTTGAGCGCGATTGCGCTGGCCGTTTCGGTACAGGTGGGCGCGGCAGCGCCCGAAAAGGCAGCGGATGTCGTTCGGCCGCAGGCGGTGCAGTCGCAGGCCGCGTTGTGGGCGTCGCACGTCATGTCGCGCTATCACTACAAGGCTACCCCGTTGGACGACGCGATGTCGGAGAAGATCTTCGACCGCTACTTCAAGTCGCTGGACGGCGAAAAGCTGTTCTTCGTGCAAGCCGACGTGGACCAGTTCGCGCCCATGCGCACCAAGATGGACGACGCCATCATGTCGGAAAACCTGACGGTGCCGTTCGCCATCTACAACCTCTACCAGCAGCGCTTCAACGAGCGCATCACCTATGCCCGCGAGCTGCTGAAGACCAAATTCGATTTCACGCAGGACGAGAGCTACCAGATCGACCGCGAAAAGGCCGAGTGGCCCAAGAGCGAGGCGGAAGTGAAGGACTTGTGGCGCAAGCGCGTCAAGAACGACTGGCTGCGCCTGAAACTGGCCGGCAAGGACGACAAGGCCATCCGCGAGACGCTGGACAAGCGCTACGAGAACTACATGAGCCGTTCTCGCAAGCTGAACAATGAAGACGTGTTCCAGATCTTCATGAACGCCTACGCCATGTCGATCGAGCCGCACACCAACTACCTCGGCCCGCGCGCGGCCGAGAATTTCGATATCGCCATGCGCCTGTCGCTGGAAGGCATCGGCGCCCAGCTGCAGCAGCGCGACGACTACACCGTGGTGCGCGAAATCGTGCCGGGCAGCCCGGCCGCCTTGTCGGGCAAGCTGAAGGTGGGCGACCGCATCGTCGGCGTGGGCCAGGGCGAGAGCGGCAGCTTCACCGACGTGGTGGGCTGGCGCATCGACGACGTGGTGCAGCAGATCCGCGGCGCCAAGGATTCCACGGTGCGCCTGCAGATCCTGCCGGCCGACGCCGGTCCGGACGGCAAGCTGGCGCAGCTGTCGCTGGTGCGCAAGAAGATCAGCATGGAAGAGCAGTCGGCCAAGAAGTCCATCCTCGAAGTGCGCGACGGCACGGCCAAGCGCCGCGTCGGCGTGATTTCGCTGCCGACCTTCTACCTGGACTTTGAAGCGCGCCGCAAGGGCGACAAGGACTACAAGAGCGCCACCCGCGACGTGGCGCGCCTGCTGGCCGAGCTGAAGAAGGAAAAAGTCGACAACGTGCTGATCGACCTGCGCAACAATGGCGGCGGCTCGCTGACCGAGGCGGTGGAACTGACCGGCTTGTTCATCGACAAGGGTCCCGTGGTGCAGCAGCGCAATGCGCAAGGCAAGGTTGAAGTGGAAAGCGACACCAACGCCGGCCTGGCGTGGGACGGCCCGGTGGGCGTGCTGATCAACCGCAGCTCGGCGTCGGCGTCGGAAATCTTCGCCGCCGCGATCCAGGATTACGGCCGTGGCCTGGTGATCGGCGAACCGTCGTTCGGCAAGGGCACCGTGCAGACCCTGGTCAACCTGGACCGCTATTCGCAGAATGACAAGCCGCGCTTTGGCGAACTGAAGATGACGGTGGCGCAGTTCTTCCGCATCAACGGCGGCACCACGCAGCTGCGCGGCGTGACGCCGGACATCAGCCTGCCGTCCATGTCGGACCCGGAAAGCTTCGGCGAGTCGAGCTACGACAACGCGCTGCCGTGGGTGGCCATCAAGCCGGCCATCTACATCCCGGCGGGCGAGCTGAAGGAAATCGTGCCGCTGCTGGACAAGAAGCATGAAGCGCGCGTGGCCAAGGACAAGGACTTCCAGTACCTGGCCGAGGACATCGCGCTGGTGAAGAAGCAGCGCAAGGACAACACCATTTCGCTGAACGAGGCCGTGCGCCGCAAGGAACGCGACCAGCAGGAGGCGCGCGCCAAGCTGCGCGAAGCCCGCCTGCTCAGCCTGGTGGCCTCGCCGGACGACCCGGTCTTGATCCCGGACGCCAAGGAAGCGCTGAACAAGGCGATCTCAGCCAAGCCGGCCAATGCCAACGCCAAGGCTGCGCGCCAGGTGGCGGCAGTGAAGGGCGCGCTGCGCACCGACGACGGCCTGCAGGGCGACGAGCGCAGCCTGAGCGCGGAACTGGACGCCGAGAAGGCCGCCAAGGCCGCCAAGGACGTGCTGCTGAATGAAGCGGTGCATATCCTGGCGGACGAAGTAGGCCTGCTGAAAACCGATACCCGACTGGCTTCCCGCGTGCTCCCATACGCAGCCGACGTGGGAAAGTAAGTATTTTTGCCAAGTTATACGCATCATTTATTTCTATCATCACTAATATAAAGTAGAAATATATGATGCTTTACGGCATCATAGCTCCTGTCTCCTCTATTCTCCTCCAAGAGATTAGATTCAGCCCGCTCCTGTAGCGGGCTTTTTTTTGCGCGCGTAGGGCGGCGCGGCAGGTGGAGATTAGATTCAGTCCGCTCCCGTAGCGGGCTTTTTTTTGCGCGCGCAGGGCGGCGTGGCCGGGAATCAAGCCGGGACGCGCCATTCGGCCAGGTAGTCTTGCGGCGTTTTGCCGAGGATGCGGCGGAACATGGCGGTGAAGGCGCTGGGGCTGGCGTAGCCCAGCGCGGCGGCGATGCTGCCCACGCTGTCGCCGCGCGCCAGGCGGCAGAAGGCGTCGGCCAGATGCACTTGCTGCACCCATTGTCGAAACGGCAAACTGGTCTCTCTGGGGAACAAGCGCATCAGCGTGCGGGCGCTGGCGCCGGCGTGGAAGGCCCACTCGTCGATGGAACGGGTGTCGCCCGGGTTGTCCATGATGGCTTCGCACACGCGCACCAGGCGCCGGTCGCGCGGCCAGGGGATGGAGATCGGCACCGTCGCCGCAGCGCCCAGCTCGGACAGGATCAGCGCCGCCAGATGTTCGCCGCGCCCGGGTATCGGGTATTCCACCGGTTCCGCCACCAGCGCCTGCACCAGCTCGCGCAGCAGGCTGCTCACCTCGATAAGCCTGCAGCCGGCAACGAGGCCGGGGAGGGCGGCCGGGGCGATGTACAGCGAGCGCATGCTCACGTTGGTCAGCATGGTCAGCTCGTGCGCCACGCCGGGCGCGATCAGCAGGGCGCGGCGGGGCGGTATCAGCCAGACGCCGACGTCCGTGGTCACGCGCATCACGCCCTCGATGGCGTACAGGAATTGCGCGCGCTGATGGCAATGGCGCGGCACCAGCTGGCGGAACGCCTGTTCCCTGGGCAAGGCGACCACCACGCGCGGCACGGATTGCAATGCGTCGGCGGTCAGGATGTCTGGCGTGATCATGATCTGTCAGTTAGGCGACGATTAATGTCAGATACTTGCGAAATCACCATATTACACTTCTAGTCCGCAAATCAAGCCAGCATGATCATGAGCACCGTCTTACCGCATTCCGCCAACGCCGCCATCTCTTCCCATTCCACGCCGCAGGGCGCCGTGATGCGTATCCTGGGCGCAGTCGCCTTCGTGCACCTGCTGAACGACCTGGTCCAGGCCCTGCTGCCGTCCATCTACCCGATGCTGAAAGAGCAGTTCAGCCTCAGCTTCACCGAAGTGGGCCTGATCACGCTGACCTTCCAGTGCACCGCTTCCATGCTGCAGCCGTGGATCGGCCTGTACACCGACCGTCGCCCGATTCCCTTCCTGCTGCCGGCCGCCATGTGCTTCACGCTGGCTGGCATCCTGATGCTGTCGGTGGTGAGCACTTTCCCTGCCTTGTTGGTGGCGTCGGCGCTGATCGGCATCGGCTCGTCGGCCTTCCATCCGGAAGCGTCGCGCGTGGCGCGCATGGCGTCCGGCGGGCGCTTCGGTTTCGCGCAGTCGCTGTTCCAGGTCGGCGGCAATACCGGCAGCGCGCTGGGGCCGCTGCTGGCGGCCGGCATCGTGGTCGGCCGCGCGCAAGGCAATATCGCGTGGTTCTCGCTGTTTGCCGTCGTGGCGATCGCCGTGCTGTACCGCGTGTCGCACTGGTACAAGGAACATTTGCTGACCTTCAAGCGCAAGGCGGGCGCTGGCCATGGACCCAAGCTGTCGCGCAAGCAGGTGCTGGGCGCGCTGGGCGTGCTCGCGCTGCTGGTGTTCTCCAAGTACATCTACATGTCCAGCCTGACCAGCTACTACACGTTCTACTTGATTGAGAAATTCTCCCTGCCGGTGGCCAGCACGCAGCTCTATCTGTTCCTGTTCCTCGCGGCAGTGGCTGCGGGCACCTTCCTCGGCGGCCCGATCGGCGACCGCATCGGCCGCAAGCGGGTAATCTGGATTTCCATCCTCGGCGCGGCGCCGTTCACGCTGGCGCTGCCATACGCCAACCTGTTCTGGTGCGCGGTACTCACGGTGATTATCGGCTTCGTGATTTCGTCGGCCTTCTCGGCCATCGTGGTGTTCGCGCAGGAGCTGGTGCCGGGCAATGTGGGCATGATTTCGGGGATCTTCTTCGGCCTGATGTTCGGCATCAGCGGCATCAGCGCTGCGGCCATGGGCAAACTGGCCGACGTTGCGGGCATCGGTTTCGTGTTCAACCTGTGCTCCTTCCTGCCTCTGCTGGGCATATTGACGGTGCTGTTGCCGAACATCGAAGGCGACGCGGCGAAATAGCAGGGCGCGCCCGGACCCGTGCTACACGGGCGGGCTGTGGTCATCCCGCAAGCAGCCTGCCAACGCGGCGATGCACAGCAGCAGGCCGATACCTTTAACCATCGCCACCCCAGCCGGGGATATGGGGGCCGGGTCCGGCTGGCTCAGGGTCATCAGCTGCCCTGCGAAGCTGTAGTAGCCCATCCCGCATGCTGCGCCCCACGCTGCAGCCAGATAGCGGCGACCGCTGAGCGGCTCGCGTCTGCTGCGCAGGGCGGCATAGAGCAGACAGCCTCCAATCAGGAAGTCATCTACCAGGTGAGGAAGCACTTCTATGCTGCCGAGCTGCTGGCTGCGGCGCACCAGTTCGGCCACGGGGAGCAGGAAGCCGAAGAGCAGGGCGAGGCGGCGGCTGAAAGCTAGGGTCATATACGTTTTGATTATCTCTGTCATCAGAAAGATAAAGTGGATTTATATGCTGCGACGCGGCATCATTACACCTGTCTCCTCTATTCTCCTCCAAGAGATTAGATTTAGCCCGCTCCCGTAGCGGGCTTTTTTTTTGCTCGGCCGCATAGCATTGGCATGTCGCTTTGCTATGATTGAATGATCGACTCTACCTTTTCCGATCATGATCTTCCGCCAGCTATTCGACCCCACCTCGTCCACCTACACCTATTTGCTGGGTGACAGCGGCGAGGCCGTGCTGATCGATCCGGTGTACGAGCAGGTGCCGCGCGACCTGGCGCTGCTGCGCGAGCTGGACCTGCGCCTGCTGGCCTCGCTCGACACCCACGTCCACGCCGATCACGTCACCGGCGCCTGGCGGCTGCACCAGCGCGTCGGCAGCAGCATCGCGGTGGCGGAAGCGGCCGGCGCGGCGCTGGCGGACCGGCCTTTGCGCCACGGCGACCGCATCGCCTTCGGCACGCGCCATCTCACAGTGCGCGCCACGCCCGGCCACACCAACGGCTGCCTGACCTATGTGCTGGACGATGAAAGCATGGCCTTCACCGGCGACAGCCTGCTGATACGCGGCTGCGGCCGCACCGATTTCCAGGGCGGCAGCCCGCAGCAGCTGTTCGCCTCCGTGCGCGAGCAAATCCTCACGCTGCCCGACAGCTGTCTGCTCTATCCGGCGCACGACTATCGCGGCATCACCGTCACCAGCGTGGCCGAGGAACGCCGCTTCAACCCGCGCCTCGGCGGCGACGTGGACGAGGGCGATTTCGCCGGCCACATGAACAACCTGAACCTGCCGCATCCCAAGCTGATGGCGGTGGCCGTGCCCGCCAACCTGCGCTGCGGCCAGCCGGAAGGGGCGGGCGCCGAAGGCGATCCATCGACGGCCGACACGCCCGCTTGGGCGCCGCTCACGCTGCGCTTCAGCGGCGTGTGGGAAATCGAACCGATGGCGCTGTTGGAGCATGCCGACCAGGTGCAGATCGTGGACGTGCGCGAAGCCCCTGAATTCATCGACAAGCTCGGCCACTTGCCCGGTGCCCGCCTGGTGCCCCTGTCCCAGCTCAAGGACCGGCTGGACGACTTCGACCGGGAGCGTCCCATCGTGGCGGTGTGCCGCTCCGGCGTGCGCTCGGCCCAGGCCAGCGTGCTGCTGGCCAAGGCCGGCTTCAAGCAGGTCGCCAACCTGGCCGGCGGCATGCTGCGCTGGAAGACCGAAGCACTGCCTGTCGCGCAAGACGTTGTCTAATAGAAAATTCGACGTATAATTGCATTTCAAGCAATTGAGGCGATTATGCAATTAGCGCTTTCCCTGCTGGGCACGGAAATCCTGACCGCGCTCGGCATGCTGTACCTGATGCTGGGCATGGCCTCGCTGGGCGTCGGCCTGAAGCTGCGCGCGCGGCCGCAGAGCCAGCTCAGGCTGCAAGTGAACGCCTGGTGGTGGATTTTTCCTGTCGTCACGGCCAGCTTGCTGCTGCATCCGTATGGCGCGCCTCTGCTGGCGCTGGCCATCGGCGCACTGGCGCTGCGCGAACTGGCGCCGTTCACCGGGCGCGACGGCACCGCGCACTTCGCCTGGCCCGCCGCCGCCGCGCTGGCCGCCACCATTTCCTTGATCTTCATCAAACCGGCGGCAATCACTGCCTTGCTGGCGTTTGCCAGCCTCATCACACTGCTATATTTCCTGCGTTCACGCAGCGTGCCCGCGCTGGTCTGGCTGCTGTGGCTGATCCTGTGCTTCAGCGTGAGTTTCCTGCCGCGTTACGAGGCCTTGCCGATGGACGCGCATCACCGCCTCGGCTGGCTGTTCTACCTGTACGTACTGACCTCGCTGAACGACGTGGCGCAGTTCATCTCCGGCACGCTGTTTGGCCGGCACCGCATCGCGCCCAGCATCAGCCCGAACAAGACCCGGCAGGGCTTGCTGGGCGGCGTGGCGGCGACGCTGCTGCTGTCGCTGGCGCTGGGCAGCTATCTGCGCCTGGCGGTGCCGGGCCAGTTGGCCGTGTATGCCGTGCTGTTGTCGCTGGGCGGCTTCTGCGGCGACCTGATGTTCTCGGCCGCCAAGCGCGTGCTGGGCGTGAAGGATTTTTCGCAACTGATACCCGGCCACGGCGGCATCCTGGACCGCGTCGACAGCCTGGTGGTCACCGCGCCGCTGCTGTATTTTTTGATCCACCTTCAAGGAACCTAGCATGAAAGCTGAACGCTCACTGGCCTGGCGCACCACTGAATCCGGCTTCGACTGCAAGGACGGCACGCGCTTGTTCTACCGTGCCTGGGAGCCGTTGGCGCCGCGCCGGGACGGCCCGCAGCGCGCGCTGGTGTTCCTGCACCGGGGCCACGAGCATTCCGGCCGCATCCAGCCGCTGGTGGAGCAGTTCGGCTTCACGCAGGACCACGCCTTCGCCTGGGACGCGCGCGGCCACGGCTACTCGCCCGGCGAACGCGGCGACGCGCCCAGCTTCGAGGCGCTGGTGGAGGACTTCGACACCTTCATCCGCCACATCCGCAACGTGCACGGTTTTGCAGAGGAAAACATCCTCGTGGTGGCCAACAGCGTGGGCGCGGTCATCGCCGCCACCTGGCTGCACGACTACGCGCCGCGCGTGCGCGGCGTCATCATGGCGGCAGCCGCGTTCGAGATCAAACTGTACGTGCCGCTGGCCAAGCCCGCGCTGCGTTTCGCGCGCCGCTTCAAGCCGGAGCTGTTCGTCACCAGCTATATCCGGCCCGGCATGCTGACGCATTCGCCGCAGGAGGCCGCAGCCTACGGCGCCGACCCGCTGATCGCCAAGGCTATCTCCGCCTGCGTGCTGCTGGGCCTCGCGGACACGGCCAAGCGCATCGTGCACGACGCCGCCGCCATCGATACGCCAATACTGATGCTGGCCGCCGGCAAGGACTTCGTGGTCAAGGAAGGCCCGCAGCAAACCTTTTTCGACCGTCTGTCCTCGCCGCTGAAGCGCTACGTGCGCCTGCCGGACGCCTTCCACGCGCTGTTCTACGAGCAGGACACCAGCGTGGCGCTGCACGAGAGCCGCCAGTTCGTCGAACACTGCTTTGCGCGCGCGCCGCTGGCGCCGTCGCACTACCTGAACGCGGACCGCGACAGCCACAGCGCGCGCCGCTACGCCGCCATGCAAGCGGGGCAGAGCTGCGGCGCGCTGGCCAAGGCGTGGTTCGGGATGCAGCGCGTGATGCTGGGTGCAATGGGCGGCGTGAGCGACGGCATGAAGATCGGCCTGGAGCACGGCTTCGATTCCGGCGCCTCGCTGGACTATGTGTACCGCAACCAGGCCGGCGGGCGCTTCATCATGGGCAAAACCATGGACCGGGGCTACCTGGACGCGGTGGGCTGGCGCGGCATCCGCCTGCGCAAGCGGCAGCTGCAGCAGATGCTGGGCGAGCTTATCGCTGCGCATCAAGGCGACAAGCCGCTGCGCATCCTCGACATCGCCGCCGGTTCCGGACGCTACGTGCTGGAGACCGTGAAGCGCTTCCAGGACAAGGAGATCGAGGTCACGCTGCGCGACTATGCGCAGCACAATCTCGACCAGGCGCGCGCGTTGGCCACGCAATTGCAGCTGCGCGCCAGCGTGGATTTCCAGTTGCGCGACGCCTTCAACCCCGACAGCTACCGCGCCGATGAGGGCGAGTACGACATCGCCATCGTCTCCGGCCTGCACGAACTGTTCAGCGAGAACGAGCCGGTGGCCGCGTCGCTGAGGGGTGTCTTCAGCGTGCTGCGGCCGGGCGGCTACCTGATCTACACGGGGCAGCCGTGGCACCCGCAGCTGGACATGATTGCGCTGACCCTGACCAACCATCGCGGTGCCTCGTGGCAGATGCGCCCCCGGCCGCAGGCCGAAATGGACGGGCTGGTGGCCTGCGCCGGCGGCGAGAAAATCGCCACCAGCATCGGCCTGGAAGGCATCTTTACGGTGTCGCTGGCGCGGAAGCGCGCAGCGCCTGCCGCAGGCGGTTGAACACGGTCCACACGGACAGCACGATCACCAGCATCAGGATGCCGTTCAGCAGCAGCGGCGCGGCGCGGCAGGCGATCAGCAGGGCGAGCAGGCCGAACCAGAAGGCGCGGTCGCTCTTGCCCATGGGGCCGTCGAAGCGGCGCGGCACTGCCACGCTGAGCGCCAGCACGCCGGCGAACTCCGCCAGCAGCGCGCCCACCACGCACAGCACCACCAGCGGCGCGTGCAGCGCGGCAGCCAGCATGAAGGGCAGGTACAGCGCCGCGTCCGACACCTGGTCGCAAATCTCGTTGAGCAGCGTGCCGAGGCGGGTTTTCTGGCCGGTGGCGTTGGCCAGCATGCCGTCGATGGCGTTCAGCGCCATGCGCAGCAGCAGGAAGGCGGGCATGCCCAGCCACAGGCCGGTGCAGTCGGGCTGCCAGGCCAGCGCGGCGCCGTAGGCCACCGACAGCAGCATGGTGGCCAGCGTGATCTGGTTTGGCGTCACGCGGTAGCGCACCAGCGCGCGCATCAGCGGCTGCAGCAGTTGCTGGAATTTCGGCTTGAGCTGGTAGATCGAGAAACTCATTGCTGGGTGTACTCCTTGTAAAGTTGGGCGACGCGGCGGCTGCGCGCGTACCCCATGGCGCAGTGCAGATAGATGTTGCGGCCCTGGCCGGCGTGGGCGTCGATCGCGGCCAGGATGGGCTGGGCCGAGCGGGCGTCGAGCGCCTGCAGGTCCAGCAGCGGGAAGTGCTGGTAGGGGCGGCCGCGCAGGGCCTGCGTCTCGCTCAGTTCATTGGACAGGTCGATCACGGCGCAATCGGGCGGCAGCTGCGCCGCCTCGGCGTTGCTCAGGCGGCGCCCCACCCACAGGCGTTCACTGTGCCGGTCGAAGGGCGGGCGGTGGCGCTCGCGCCAGCGCACCAGCTGCCAGGTCAGCAGATAGCCGCCCAGGTAGGGCGCGTACAGCAGCCACACCCACGGCGGGTAGCGGCCGTTGTGCTTGTGCAGGAAGGCGGCATCGCGGCGGTGATAGGCCCATGCCACCAGCAGCAGGCTGGCGCCGAGGTACAGCCACCACGGTCCGCCCAACGCAAACCACGCCAGCAGCGCCAGGCCCGACATCAGCGCGTAGCAGAACGCTACCGGCTTGGACCCGGCCGCGACGGCGCTGCCCGCTGCGCGCATGGCGAGCAGGCCAAGCAGGGCGCCGCCCGCGACGTCGGCCAGGTGGTGCTGGTAAGTGAACACGGTGGTGGCCGCGACGAGCAGCAGCCATGCGGCGAGCAGGGCGGCGCCGCGATGGACGGCGCCGCGCAGCGCTGGCCAGAAAATCAGGCAATAGGCCACATGCAGCGATGGCAGCTGGTTGTAGGGCTGGTCCATGGCGGACAGCCGCGCGAACAGCCAGGCGGGTAGCGCGGCGTCCACGGTGGGGCGCGCGAAAGAGAAGCGCAGCGGGAAGGCGGCGAACACCAGGCAGGCAGCCACCGTGGCAAAGGCCACGCGGCGGCTCAGCGCAGACAGCTCGGCGCGGCTGCCCGCCAGCAGAAAGCTCAGCACGAACAGCAGCCCGGACGTCATGTAGGGCAGCACCATCCACGGCAAAAAGGGCAGCGCCGCATCCCACGGCAGCGCCACGCTGCGCGTCACGCCCGCGCGCGCGGCAAGATGGTTCGCCAGCGGGTAACATAGCCCGAACAGCGCGCCGTTGAACGCAAGCTGCGTCACGCGCTCGCGCATGCTGGGCACTGCTTCCGGCTTCATGGTCGAACTGTCCTTGTTATAAACTATGTAATTGATGCATTATGGCACGCATGATGCAAGCACAACCAGATCAACGCTACCAACGCTGCATGGTGCTGGCCGGCGGCGGCTTCCGCTTCGGCTACTACCTCGGCATGCACGCCGCCGCCGTCGACGCAGGCCAGGAACCGGACCTGCTGCTGGCCACCTGCGGCGGCGCGGTGGCCGGCGCCATCATCCGCAACCTGCCCGACAGCGCTGCGCGCAAGGCCTGGGTGGCCTCGCCGCAGATGTATGAATTCTTTTGCGGCCTGCAGTCCGGCCCGCGCGCCGCGCCGTTGCGCGCGCTGGCCAACGTGGCGCTGCGCCGCCTGCATCCCGGCAAGGCGGCGCGCCTGCCGGACCTGTTCCACGACTACCTGTTCGAGATTCCCGCCGTGCTGCCGCTGCCGCCCGTGGCCGGGCAGGGCGGCACCGCGCTGGCCATCCTGGGCGGCAAGCTGCTGTTCTCCGAACACGAAGTGGGCCTGCTGCGCGGGGACCGCCGGCTGTACGGCGTGACGCTGTTCTGCGGCAGCCGCACCGCCGCGCTTGCCGAGGGCCTGCCATCCGCCATCGGCAGCAACGGCTGGACCGACGCGGTGGAACCGGCGCTGCGGGTCGATACCACCATGCCGCTGGCCGACGCGGTGCGCATCTCCATCTCGGACATGTTCTACTTCCGCTGTCACTCTGTGCCCAGCGGGACTACACCGGCGGCGTGGTGGACCTGTTCCCCGTGGAGCTGGCGTGCAGCCTGGCGCGCCACGTCACCATGGAAATGAAGCCCCCCTACGACCAGCTGATGGCCATTCCCGCCCTGCGCGCCGTGTTCGGCGTCGACGGCAACCGCCGCATGCAGCATGTGCACGGCCAGCCGGTGGACGTGTGGGTGGACACCAGCGACGTCGGCATCGCGCTGCGCGGCAACGGCATCCAGAAGCGCGTGGACTGGCTGCGCAACCGTGTGCGGCTGGTGGCGCCGACCAGCTACGCGCGCTACCTGGAAGAAGTGGACGCGCAATGGCAATATGGCTACCAGCGCGCCGCCGAGGCTTACGAACTGGCCGCGCAGGGCCGCCGTCCGCCCATGCGCCGCGCCACGCGCCACAACAAGGCGCCCGCATGAGGGTGATGGTCATCGGCGGCACCAGCGGCATCGGCTTGGGTCTGGCGCGGCACTACTGGGAGCAGGGCGCGCGCGTGGCCGTCTGCGGCAGGCACCCGGAAAAGCTGGACGGGGTGGCGTTCGCGCGCGACAGCCGCGTCAGCGTCCACGCCTGCGATATCGCGGACCGCGCCGCCGTGGCGCGCCTCGTGGCGCAGTTTGCCGGCGATGCCTGCGATGCCTGCGATGTCGGCGAGGGACTGGACCTGCTCATCGTCACCGCCGGCCAGTACACCGACGCCGCCGCCATCGCGCGCGACCGCAGCAGCGCCTTGCCCGTGCTGCGCGTGAATGTCGGCGGCCTGGAGCACGCCTTCAGCGCCGCCGCCGACGCCATGATGGCGCGCGAGCAGGGCCAGCTGGTGGCGGTGGCCTCCATCGCCGGCCTGCAGGACGATTACCCGAACGGCTCCCTGTACAGCGCCAGCAAGCGCGCCGCCATCGCCATCTGCGACGCCTACCGCAAGGCGCTGGCGCCGTTCGGCATCGCCGTCACCGTCGTCGTGCCCGGCTACGTGGACACTGCGCGCCTGCGCGAACTGAACCACGGCGACGCCAGCGGCAAGCCCTACCTCATGCCCGAGCAGGAGGCGGTGCAGCGCATCGCCGCCGCCATCGCCGGGCGCGACGCGCGCTGCGTCTTCCCCTGGCAGATGCATGCGCTGGTGCGGCTGTTCAACCTGCTGCCCGCCTTCCTCAAGCGCATGCGGAAAAAGTAGCGGTCAATAGTAGCGGTCAATACCGGCGCAACGCAATGCCGCGATAGCGCCGCCGCAGCAGCATCAGCGCCACGGCGGTGCCGATCGCCATCGACATCATGCCCACGAATTCCCGGTGCCCCTTCGGCACCACCGGGACCATGTCCGAGCGCATGGTGGCCGCCGCGTAGCGCTTGCTCAGGTAGGTGGCCCCGGCCACCAGCTCGTTGTCGTTGATGGCGTTGGTCAGATACAGGCCCTTGCCCGCCTGGTGCACCAGCATCTGGCCGTCGCGGTAGACGAAGGAGCGGCGCTCCTCGCCGATCAGGATCGTGCCCACCACGTGGCCCGCCGCATTGATGCCGGTGGCGTAGCTGTTGCCGTAGCCGATCAGCGCGCCCAGGTCCACCATCCTGCTGCCGTCGTGCAGGAAGGCGTGCCAGCGCCGGTTCGGCATCTCGGAGGCGCCCACCACCAGGCCGGCGTCATTGATGCCGGTGGCCGCGCTGGAGCGCCCGCCCAGCGTGCCCAGATTTGTCATGCCCTGGCCCGGGCGGTACAGGAAGGCGCGCCGGTAGCCGTCCGGCAGCGCGGCTGTTCCCACCACCGCGCCGCTGTTGTTGATGCCGGCCGCGTAGCTGATATTGCCGCCCAGCGTGCCCAGATCCTGCATCCGGCCTTCCAGGTCCAGCACGAAAGCGCGGAAATAGCCGTCCGCCGTGTCCGCGAACCCGGCCGCCTGGCCGGCCGCGTTGACCGCGGTGCCGTAGCTGCTGCCGCCGCCCAGCGTGCCCAGGTCGCGCATGGCTTCGCCTTTGCGCACCAGGAAAGCGCGCCAGTGGCCCTTGCCGTCCTGCGCCGAGCCCACCACCAGGCCGTCGTCGTTGATGCCCTTGGTGTAGCTGTCGCTGCCGCCCAGGGTGCCCAGCTCCAGCAGGCCCTTGTCGTACAGGACCGCGCGCTGCTTGCCGTCCTCGTCCTCGATCACCGCCGCCACCTGGCCGTTGGCGTTGATGTCCACCGCGATGCTGGCTTCCTTGCTGTTGGCCGCGAAGCCCGGCAGCTGCTGCACCTTGGCGGCCGCGCCGGCGGCGCTGCACAGTCCCAGGATCAGGGTGAGGGGCAGCAGCGAGGCTTTCAGCATGGCGGTCTCCGGCGCAGTTATTCGAAAGGTAACTATAGCATTGGCGTCATCTTTTCGGTTAAGCTCGCTCTTCACTCATGGATGGGCAGTAACGTGGCGGCAAAGCGGAATCATTTGGCCCTGGCGGGCATAGGCGTGGCGGCGGCGATGGCCGGCGCCGGTGTGTATTTCTACCTGCAGGCGCGCGCGCCGCAACCGGCGGGCGTGCAAACGGCGCCGGAAGGGAAGGCGGCGGCGCTGACGCCCGCATTCTGGGCCGCGCGCGTGACCACCCTGGCGGGCGACGGCGTGGCCGGCGCCGCCGAGGGCAATATGCCGCTGACCGTGGCGCGCTTTGCCGACCCGTACGGGGTGGCGGTGGACGAGGCGGGCAGATCTACATTGCCGACGCCGGCGACAACAACCGCATCCGCAAGCTCGCGCCGGGCGGCGCCACGTCCACGCTGGCGGGCGGCAAGGAAGGTTTTGCCGACGGGCCGGGCGCGCAAGCCATGTTCAACACGCCGTCCGGCGTGGCCATCGACGGCAAGGGCAATCTGTACGTGGCCGACACGGGCAACAACGCTATCCGCAAGGTGGCGCCGGACGGCACGGTGAGCACGCTGGCCGGCAGCGGCGTGGCCGGCACGGCGGACGGCAAGGGCAGGGAGGCGCAGTTCAACGGCCCGGTGGGCGTGGCGGTCGGGGACGACGGCGTGGTCTACGTGGCCGACACCTACAACGACGCCATCCGCCGCATCGCGCCCGACGGCACCGTCACCACCATAGCCGGCGGCGGCGCGCCGGGCGACGCGGACGGCCCTGCGCTCAAGGCGGGCTTCGACACGCCGTGCGCGCTGGTGCTGGACGACAGCGGTGCGCTGCTGATTGCCGACACGCGCAACAACGCCATCCGCAAATTGAGCAAGGACGGCATGGTGAGCACCGTGCTGCGCGCGCCGGAGAACGACCGGCAAGCCCTGCTGCGGCGCCCGATGGCGCTGGCGCGCACGCACGACGGCCACCTGTACATCGCCAGCGGTTCGCAAGGCCGCATCCTGCAGCTCACGCCGCAGGGCGTCCTGGACGGACTGACGGACATCGCGCAGCGCGTGGAGCCCGGCTACGGCAGCGATGGCAAGGCGCAGCTGTATGCGCCGCGCGGCATGGCACTGGCGCGCAACGGCAGCCTGGTGGTCAGCGACGCCGCCACCTTCCGCATCCACCGCCTCAGCCCCGCCACGCCAGGCGATGCGCCGCCGCAGCCGGTCCACGCGGGCGACGGCACTGCGTCCGCACCGGGTGCGCCTGGAGCGCCGCGGCAGCCCGTTGCCCTGGCCGCGCTGCCGATCGGCGCGGCGCAAGCCGGCGCCGACGGCGCCAGCGCGGCAGCTGCCATCCCTGGCGCCCCGGCGTTGGTCACGCCCCCGGCCCCAGCTACGGCCACGGGCACGGTCGCGTTACGGCGGCGGGCCGCGCCGGTGGCGTCGATGCTGTGGCCAGTCGCCCCGCAAAACGAGCCGCACGAGATCGTCGGCCTGATGGGAGAAGTGCGCGGCAACTTCGAAGGCGAAAGCCGCGACCACTTCCACGCCGGCCTGGACGTGCAGGCCGACGTCGGCCAGCCCGTGCTGGCCGTGGCGCCGGTCAAGGTCAGCGACCCCTTGCCCAACTGGGGTTTCGGCAGCCTGAGCGAAGGCATCGCCCTTGGCAACATCTCCTACATCCACATGCGCGTCGGCCGCAGCCCGAAGAACGCCGCGCTGGACGAACGCTTCCAGCTGCTGCGCAACGCCAAGGGCAAGCCCGAACGCGTGCGCGTGCGGCGCGGCGCACGCTTCGCGGCAGGCGACACGCTGGGCACCATCAACGGCATGGCCCACGTCCACCTGGACTACTTCGACCAGGGCAAAGCCCTCAACCCCCTTAGCCTGCCGTTCAAAGGCCAGGTCGACACCGTGCGTCCGCGCATCAACAGCATCACGCTGTTCGACAGCCGGGGCAAAGTCATCAAGGCCGCCAAGCGCAAGCCGCTGGTCGTCCAGCGCAGCGCGGGCGAGTTGAGCATCGTGGTGGACGCCTACGACCAGATGGACGGCAACGAAGCGCGCCGCCGCCTCGGCCTGTACACCCTGGGCTACCAGCTGCTGCGCGAAGACGGCAGCCCCGTGGCCGGCTACGAGCAGCCCCGCATCACCCAGGTCTATGACGAACTGCCGCGCAACCGCGACGCCGTGAAATACGCCTACGCGCCCAACAGCGGCATCACCGTCTACGGCAGCAAGGCCACGCGCTTCGCCTACACGCTCACCAACCGCATGATCCACGGCCAGGTCACGCCCGGCATGTGGAACGTGGCCGAACTCGCGCCGGGCAATTACCGCCTGCGCGTGCTGGCCGCCGACTACGCCGGCAACCAGGCCGTCGAAGGCCGCGACCTGCCATTTACGCTGGAGTAGAAAGTTCACAATTGATACCCCATACCGCTATGGTGAACGATCGCTCAATTGTTAAATATGCGGGGCGTTGTGACAATTGGTGAGTATCTCAAAATAGTATTGAAATAAGATGATTCGCAAGCAAAACAGGTCCCGGCGAAACCGTACGGGACCGCGGTGACGGCCGCGTGGTGGTCGGCGTGGTTGGAGCCTTCCGAACCGCGGCCACTACGTGGAGGTAGAGTCATGTCCAAAATTCCGGAGCGACTGAGCGAGACACAAAAGGACTTCCTGCAAAAACTGAACAGCCTGGACTTCGGGCCGCTGGCTTACAAGCTGATGAACCCGGAGGACCGCCCCGGCCTGTCGCTGGAGCAGACGGCGGATGCCATCACCCGCTACAAGGGCTTCCTGTTCCTCACCCACAGCAACCACGGCAAAGCCATTTCGCCGTCGCGCTATGTGGATTACGTGTGGCACAACCACATCCTGGATACCGAGCTGTACCTGGCACAGACGGCCGCGCTGTTTGGCAAGCCGCTGCACCACTTCCCCTTCTTCGGCAAGCGCGGCGCGGCCGACGAGCGCGAACTGCTGGCGGCGGCCGACTACACGCGCGGCCAGGCGCGCGGCTACTTCGGCTGGGACGACGACGACTGGTGCGGCACCGGCGGCCCCAAAGGCCCGCGCCCGCCCAAGGGCCTGGCCGAACTGGCCGGCATCCTGTTCCCGTCCGGCGTGAGCCCGGCCGGGCTGGCGCGCGAGGCCGACACCTTCAGTCTGCAAGTGGGGAACTTCCGCCACACGGTGGAACACATCGGCGGGCAGGGCAACCAGATGTTCGCCATGCAGGGCTCGCGGCTGGACTACCTGGAAAAGCTGCTCAAGCTGCCGATCTGGGTGATCGTCTGCATGCCGGCCGAGCTGAGCGTGATCGACGAGATCGTCTCCATCCGCAAGGAACGGCTGGTGGAAGTGTCCAAGGCCCTGGTCGAGCAGCGCCTGGCGCCGCAAGGCTTCAACCGTGAAATGGTACAACTGGAGGCTGTGGTGCATTAAAAGGTGTTGAAGCTGTCTCCTTGTGCGGTACAATAAATGAACGGTCGTGCTTTTTGCGATTGCTCATAACAAGGAGACAGCATGGATTTGAACTACTCGTCCGAGGATCTGGCGTTCCGCGACCAGGTGCGCGCCTTCCTCGCAGCCAACCTGCCCGCCGACCTGCAGCAGAAAGTGCGCAAGCACCTGCGCCTGTCGCGCGAAGACTACGTGCGCTGGCACAAAATCGTCGCCAAGCAAGGCTGGGTCGCGCCGGCATGGCCGGTCGAGTACGGCGGTCCGGGCTGGAACGCCACCCAGCGCCACATCTGGGAAGAAGAGTGCGCCATCGCCGGCACGCCGGCCATCCTGCCGTTCGGCATCAACATGGTGGCGCCCGTCATCATGGCCTTCGGCAACGCGGAACAAAAAGCCTACTACCTGCCGCGCATCCTGAGCTGCGAGGACTGGTGGTGCCAGGGCTATTCGGAGCCCGGCTCCGGCTCCGACCTGGCCTCGCTGAAAACCACCGCCGAGCGCGTGGGCGACCATTACATCGTCAACGGCCAGAAGACCTGGACCACGCTGGGCCAGCATGCCGACATGATCTTCTGCCTGGTGCGCACCGACAGCACCGTGCGCAAGCAGGAAGGCATTTCCTTCCTGCTGATCGACATGAAGACGCCGGGCATCACCGTGCGCCCCATCATCATGCTGGACGAAGACCACGAAGTGAATGAAGTGTTCTTCGACAACGTGAAAGTGCCGGTGGCCAACCTGATCGGCAAGGAAAACAAGGGCTGGACCTACGCCAAATACCTGCTGGGCCACGAGCGCACCGGCATCGCCGCCGTGGGCCGCTCCAAGCGCGAACTGCAGTTCCTGAAGAAGGTGGCGCTCAAGCAGCTCAAGCGCGGCAAGCCGCTGCTGGACGATCCGCTGTTCGCGGCCAAGGTGGCCAACCTGGAAATCGAGCTGATGGCGCTGGAGACCACGGTGCTGCGCACCATCTGCCAGGAAGACCAGACGCCCGGCCCGCAAGCGTCCATGCTGAAGGTGCGCGGTTCGGAGATCCAGCAAATCCTCACCGAGCTGATGATCGAAGCGCTGGGTCCGGACGCGCTGCCGTTTGACACCCGCTACCTGGAAGGCAAGTCCGAACACGCCGTCACCGGCGACGACGACAACGCGCCGCTGGCCGCCTACTACTTCAATTTCCGCAAGACGTCGATCTACGGCGGCTCGAACGAGATACAGAAAAACATCATCACCCAGATGATCCTGGGCCTGTGAGGGGAGACAGCATGGACTTTACTTTCAAAGAAGAACAGCAGCAGTTCGCCGATGCCCTGCGCCGCTGGGTGGACAAGGACTACGGCTTCGAAACGCGCAAGCGCATCATCCATTCGCAGGCCGGCGTGTCGGACCAGGCCTGGGCCACGCTCACCGAGCTGGGCATGCTGGCGCTGCCCGTGCCGGAAGAGCAGGGCGGCTTCAACGGCAGCGCCGTGGACATGCTGGTGGTGATGCAGGAAATGGGGCGCGGCCTGGTGGTCGAGCCCTACCTGGCCACTGTGCTGGGCGCGCAATTCCTGAAGCTGGCCGGCGGCCACGAGGGCTTGCTGGAGCAGGTGGCGGGCGGCGAACTGAAACTGGCCTGCGCGCTGGGCGAGCAGCAGTCGCGCCATGACCTGAGCGACGTTGCCTGCAGCGTGCGCGGCGCGGAGAACGGCTATGTGCTGAACGGCACGAAGACCGTTGTCATCCACGGCGGCCAGGCGGGCGCCTTCATCGTCTCGGCCCGCAGCGGCGGCGAGCAGCGCGACAAGGGCGGCATCTCGCTGTTCGTGGTGCCGGCCGGCACCAAGGGCGTGACGGTCACCGATTACCGCACCATCGACGGCCAGCGCGCCGCCACCGTGCAGTTCAGCGACGCCGAAGTGCCGGCGTCCGCCTTGCTGGGCGGCGTGGGCGCCGGCTGGGACATCATGGACGCGGCCGCCGACTACGGCGCCACCTTGCTGTGCGCCGAAGCGGTGGGCGCCATGGACGCCATCTTCGGTGCCACGCTGGAATACCTGAAGACCCGCCAGCAGTTCGGCGCGCCGATCGGCAAGTTCCAGGCCCTGCAGCACCGCATGGCCGACATGTTCATCCACCTGGAGCAGGCGCGCTCGATGGCCATGCTGGCGGCTGTTAAAGTAGCGTCCAGCGACGTGGAGGAGCGCCGCCGCGTGGTGTCGGCCGCCAAGGTGCGCGTGGGCCATGCTTGCAAATTCGTCGGCCAGCAGGCGGTGCAGCTGCACGGCGGCATGGGCGTGACGGACGAACTGCCGGCCGCGCACCACTTCAAGCGCCTGACCATGATAGACCTGACCCTGGGCGACGCCGACCACCACCTGGAACGCTTCATCGCCCAGCCTGGATTCAAACACGCCGCTTAAATCGCCAAGGAGAGGCTGCATGAAGAAATGGTATTTCGAGGATTTCACTGAAGGCCAGGAGATTGTGCTGGGCGGCCGGCTGGTGACGGAAGAGGAAATCATCGCCTTCGCCACCCAGTTCGACCCGCAGCCCTTCCACATCGACCACGAGGCGGCGGCGCGGTCCATCTTCGGCAGGCTGGCCGCCAGCGGCTGGCATACCTGCAGCATGATGATGCGCATGGTGGTGGACGGCATCCTGAACGACTCGTCCAGCATGGGTTCGCCGGGCCTGGACAGCATCCGCTGGATCAAGCCGGTGTACGCGGGCGACACGCTGACCGTGACCTACCTGACCAAGGAAGTGCGGCCGTCGAACTCCAAGCCCGACCGGGGCGTGGTGGTGTCCGTGTGGAAGGCCACCAACCAGCACGGCGAGCTGGTGGCCACGGTGGAAGGCATGGGCATGTTCGGCCGCCGGCCGGCGGGAGCGGCGCATGCGTGACATCGCCACGCTGGAGGAAATGAAGACGCTGGTGGGCCAGGAGGTGGCGGTGTCGGACTGGTTCGACATCACGCAGGAGCGCGTGAACCGGTTCGCCGACGCCACCAGTGACCACCAGTGGATACATGTGGACGTGGAGCGCGCCAAGCGCGAATCGCCCTTCGGCGGCACCATTGCGCACGGTTTCCTGACCTTGTCGCTGGTGCCTGCCATGCTGGAGAGCGCGCTGCGCATGGCGGACATGAAGATGGGACTGAACTACGGCCTCAACAAGGTGCGCTTCCCCGGCCCGGTGCCGGTCGGCAGCCGCCTGCGCGCGCGCATGACCATCCAGTCCATCGCCGACATCGAAGGCGGCGCGCAGGTGGAGTGGGGCGTGGTGATCGAGCGCGAAGGGCAGGACAAGCCGGTGTGCGTGGCCGAGTTCGTGATGCGGCGCTACTGATGCGGCGCCGATGATGTCCCGAGACTTGCAGCGCATCGCCGACTACGTGATGCCGGCGTTTCCGCCGGCGCCGTCCGATCTCGGCTTCCTGTTCGGTACCCGCCACGGCGTGGCCGAATTCTGCGAGGCGGCGCATGCGCTGTGGCTGGGCGGCATGTTCAAGCGCCTGCTGGTCTCCGGCGGCGCCACCGCCGGCCAGCCCCGCCCGGAAGCGGAAGTCATCGGCGAGCGGCTGGTGCAGCTGGGCCTACCCGAGTCCGTCCTGATACTGGAAACGGCCGCCGTCAACACCGGCGAAAACGTGCTGCTCGGCCGCGCCCGGGTTGCGCAAGCCATGGACGCCCCCGCCATCCGCAGTGTGCTCGTCATCGGCAAAGTCTGTTCCACCCGGCGCTACCTGATGACCTTGCAGCGCCATTGGCCGGGCTTGCGCATGTCGGTCTGCCCGGTCAACTATTTCGGCGTGCCGGCCGAGCGCTGGCACGAGCACGACGAATTCCGCGCCCGCGTCCTCGGCGAGTTCGACAAGATCCCCCGCTATCTGGCCCAAGGCTACCTGGACGATATCACCGGCTGAGCGTATTTTTTTAGCTGCGCGACAGCCAAGCCGGTCGGAATGGGATAAAGACCGGCATTGCAGGCGCGTCCGCGCTTGCAGAAAGATAGTGTTGCATGCAACTGGAGAAACATTTTCCTTGATGTTAAACCGCCGGAAAGAGGTTGTATGATGTCTGTTGACTGGGGGCGCTGATGTCCCTGGCGACAACAACAAGGGAGACAAATCTTGGCATCGAAACACATTGTGATTGCAAGTGTGGTGGCGTTATTGTCCTCAACCGCAGCAGTGCAGGCGGCCGACTGGCCGTCCGGGTATTCGAAGTGCGCCGACGAGGGAGGCACCTGCAAGGCGGGCAGCAGTGCGCGTCCGGTATCGTTCGGCATCAAGGACAAATTCGTCGTGAAGTCGCTGTCCGGCGATATTCCGTGCACGGTGGCGTCGTTCGGCGCCGACCCATACCCCGGCATCAACAAGAAGTGCGCGGTCGGCCCGGTGGGTGGCACCACGCCCACCGATCCGCCGCCGCCGACCGATCCGGTGCCGGGCGGCGACGCCAGCACCGAGGCGGCGCCGGCCAGCGGCTGGGCGGGCAGCAACGGCGGCACCAGCGGCGGGGCGGCGGCGCCGGCCACGGCCATCTACAAGGTAAACTCGCCCTCGCAATTGCTGGCCGCGCTCAAGGCGCAGGGCAATAATCCCAAGATCATCAAGCTGTACGGCACCATCGACATGGCGGCGGCCGACAACGGCGGCCCGTTCGCCAGCACCAGCGACCAGTCCACGCGCAGCCAGATCAAGGTGGGCAGCAACAGCACGCTGATCGGCATGGGCAGCGACACGCGCCTGGTGAACAGTTCGATTTCCATCAGCGGCGTGCAGAACGTGATCGTGCGCAACCTGACCATCGTCAATCCCTGCGACGTGAACCCGGTGTGGGACCCGAACGACGGCAGCACCGGCAACTGGAACTCGGAGTTCGATGGCGTGGTGATCAGCAACGCGAAAAACGTGTGGATCGACCACAATGTGTTCACCGATGCCCCCGTCACGGACGACACGCTGCCGATCAGCAACGGCAAGGTGAAACAGTGCCACGACGGCGCGCTGGACGTGAAAAACGGTTCGGATTACGTGACCGTGTCCCACAACCGCTTCGAGCTGCACACGAAGAACAATCTGATCGGTTCTTCAGACAGCACCACCAGCGACGATGGCCACCTGACCGTCACCTTCAACAACAACCACTTCCTGCATGTGTCCGAGCGGGCGCCGCGCGTGCGTTTCGGCAAGGTGCACGTGTATAACAACTACTTCGAGGGCAGCCGTTCGCACGCGGTCTATCCGCACCACTACAGCATAGGCGTGGCCTACCTGGCCAAGATCATTTCGCAGAACAATGCGTTCGATATCGCCGGCGCCACCAGCTGCACCAACATCCTGACCAACCCGGGCACGGCCAGCAAGACCGGCGCGATCACCGATACGGGTTCGCTGCTGAACGGCGCGGCGCTGAACGTGGCCGGGCAGTGCAGCTTCAGTTCCTCGGTGGGATGGAGCGTGCCCTACACGGTGCAGCTGCTGTCCGCCACGGCCGTGAAGCAGGCCGTGCTGAGCAACGCCGGCACCGGCAAGCTGACGGTGCAGTAAGGCCTGCGTGTCCGCCGGCTCAGTCGGCGGCGGACATGCAGAAGCGGTTGCGCCCGCTTGCCTTGGCGCGGTAGAGCAGGGAATCGGCGGCGCGTATCAACGTGCTGGCGTCCTCGTTTTCGTCCGGCAGCGCGGTGGCCACGCCCATGCTGACGGTGACCTGTTCGCTCACCGACGAGGCCTTGTGCGGAATCTGCAGCAGCCGCACCTCGTCCAGGATACGCTGCGCCACCACCTGGGCGCCGTCCGCGCCCACCTGCGGCAGCAGGATGATGAATTCCTCGCCGCCGTAGCGCGCCAGCAGGTCCGGCGGGCGCCCGGCGCAGCGCCGCATGGCCGCGCTCACCTGCTGCAGGCAGACGTCGCCGGCCTGGTGGCCGTAGGCGTCGTTGTAGTTTTTGAAGTGGTCGATGTCGATCATGATGACCGCCATCGAGGCGCCGGAGCGCGCGCAGCGGCGCCATTCGTTGTCCATCGCCTCGTTGAAGCTGCGGCGGTTGGCCACCCCGGTCAGCGCGTCGGTCAGGGTCAGTTCGCGCATGGCGTCGGCCTGGCGCTTCACGGTCAGCTGGGTGCGCACGCGGGCGCGCACCACGGCCACGTTGAACGGCTTGCTGATGAAGTCCACCGCGCCCGCTTCCAGCGCCCGGGTTTCATCCTCGGGCGTGGTGAGGGCGGTGACGAAGATGACGGGAATGTCGCGCACGGCGGCCGAGGCGCGCAGCGCGCCGCACACCTCGTAGCCGTCCATGCCGGGCATGACGGCGTCCAGCAGGATCAGGTCCGGCTGTTGGTTGTGCGCGATCTGCAGCGCTTTTTCACCGCTGAGGGCAAACAGCACGTCGTGCTCGTCGCGCAGCGCGTGGTGCAGAATCTGGATATTCTCCATCGCGTCGTCGACGATCAGGATGCGTCCGTTCATCGCCAGGTCGCTCCAGCTCATGCAGTGTCCTTTCGCTTCAGCATATCTTGCACCAATTGTTCGGCGGCCGCGAAATCCAGCGTTTCCACGGCGTGCGCCAGGGCCACCACTGCTTCGTGCCGTTGCTGGTCCAGCGACGGGCGCAGCGACTGGAACTGCGCCAGCGCTTTCATATTGCTAGTCTGTAGCAAGCATAGCAGCTCTTCCAATGCTTGCGGAAGGTCGGCGCCGCCCGCCGCGGCGGCGGCCGCCGCGTTCGCCGCGGGCAGGGGCAGCGGCAAGGTGCGCGCCGCCTCGGTCACCACGCTGATGGACTGGTCCAGCGCGGTCAGCAAAAAGGCCAGGTCGGTTTCGCGCGCCTCGTGCAGCGCCACTTCGGCCTGTGCGCTGAGGCGGGCAATGTCGCCAGCGCCCAGGTTGGCCGCCACGCCGCGCAGGCGGTGCAGCAGCTGGGTGGCGGCGTGGTGCTTGCCGCCGGCCAGCAAGGTGCGCACCTCGCCCACCGTGCCGCCCTGCGAATTCTCAAAGCGCTTGAGCAGGCCCACGAAGGCCGGGTAATTGCCCGCCAGGCGCTTGAGCGCCGCCTCCAGGTCGATGCCCGGCAGGCTGGTCGGCCTGTCCTCGGCTTGCGGCGTGCGCCAGCTGTCGTCCGGCGCGGCGCGGCCCGGGCGCAGCGGCGCCAGGCGCAGCAGCGTGGCCAGCAGCTCGTCCACGTCGATCGGCTTGGGCACGTGGGCGTTCACGCCGGCCTCCACGGCCAGCTGGCGGTCCTCGTCCAGCGCGTTGGCGGTCATGGCGATGATGGGCAGCTCGGTCAGCCCCATGGCGCGCAGCCGGGCGGTGGCGTCGTAGCCGTTCATGACCGGCATCTGCAGGTCCATCAGCACCGCGTCGTAGCGCGTGGGGTCTTGCTGCAGCAGTTCCACCGCCACGCTGCCGTTGCAGGCGATGTCCACCCGCGCGCCGGCGTGCAGCAGGATGTACTGCGCCATTTCCTGGTTGATCTCGTTGTCTTCCACCAGCAGCACGCGCATGCCGGCCAGGCGGCCGGACAGCGGCGTGTGCGCCGGCAGGGCGGACTGGCTGGCCGTGCCGGCGCGCACGGCGATGATGGTCGAGAGCAGGCGCGACGGCGTGGTGGGCTTGGCCAGGACGGTGGCGATGTGCAGGCTGTCGGCGATGGGGATCAACTCCTCGGTGTAGTGGTCGGGCGCCATCATGATAGTGGGCGGCAACAGCAGGGTATCGTCGGTGTGCGCCTGGGTCAAGAGCGAAATGCCGTCCAGGTCGGGCAGGCCGGCGTCCAGCAGCAGCAAGTCCAGCTGCGGCGCGCCGCTGGCGCGCGCCAGCTTGCGCAGCTGGGCCAGCCCGGCCTGGCCGCTGTCGGCGCGCCACACGCGCCAGCCCAGCGCCTGGCAATGGCGCGTGAGCATGTCCAGCACGGTGGCATTGTCTTCCACGATCAGCACGCTGAGCCCCTCGACGGGGGGCGGCAGCGCGTGCGGCGCCGGCATGCCGTGCACGGCGCGCTCCATGGTGCAGGTGAAGCGGAAGGTGGAACCCTTGCCCAGTTCGCTGTGCACGCTGATGCTGCTGTCCATCAGGTCCACCAGGCGGCGGCAGATGGCCAGGCCCAGGCCGGTGCCGCCGTACTGGCGGCTGGTGCTGTTGTCGCCCTGCGAAAAGGCCTCGAACAAATGCGCCTGCTGCGCCGGGCTGATGCCGATGCCGGTGTCGCGCACCGCGAATTCGAGCTTGGTGGCGGTGGCGGTGCAGGCCAGCTGGCGCACCGACAGCACCACTTCGCCGTGCTCGGTGAACTTGACGGCGTTGCTGGTGAGGTTGAGCAGCACCTGCTGCAGCCGCATGGCGTCGCCCAGCAGCTCGAGCGGCACGTCCGGCGCCACGTTGAACACCGGTTCCACGCCCTTGTTCCAGGCGGTCTGGCCGACCAGCACGCCGAGGTTGTTCAAAATATGGTCGAGGTTGAAGGGGCTGTGCTCCAGCTTGAGCTGACCGGCCTCGATCTTGGAGAAGTCCAGCACGTCGTTGACCACCGCCAGCAGCGACTGCGTGGCCAGCTGGATCTTGCCGACGTAGCTGCGCTCGCGGCGCGCCAGCGGCGCTTCCTCCAGCAGCCGGGCCAGGCCGATGATGGCGTTCATCGGGGTGCGGATCTCGTGGCTCATATTGGCCACGAAGGCGCTCTTGGCGCGGCTGGCCGCCTCGGCGCGGTCGCGCGCGCGCACCAGCTGGTCGTTCAGGTCGTGCAGGCGCAGTTCGGTGCGCTTCAGTTCGGTCACGTCGGACACCATCACGAAGAAGCCGCGCGCCTTGCCGTCCTCGTCCAGGTCGGGCAGGTAGTTGGCCCACACAAAGTGGGATTCGCCGCTGCGGTCCGGACGGTCCTGGTAGAAGCTTTGCGGCTGGCCGGCCAGCACGGCGTCGATGCGCTGCCGGTTGCGCCGGTACAGCTCGCCGCCTATGACTTCGGTCAGATGGGCGCCGATGACCTGGTCTGTGCCCAGGCCCATGAATTCGATGAAGCTGCGGTTGGCGAAGCGGCAGCGCAGGTCGCGGTCCCAGTAGGTGACCATGGCCGGCACGTGGTCGGTGACGGTGCGGATGAAGGCGTTGCTGCGCGCCAGGCTGAGCGAAGTGGCGCGCAGCACCTCGTCGGCGCGCTTGCGCTCGGTGATGTCGATGGCCATGCCCAGCAGGTGAGTAACGTTGCCGTGCTCGTCGCGCAGCGCCACCTTGCGCGTGTTGAGCAGGCGCACCGCGCCATCGGCCGCCGTGATTTCTTCCTCGTCGATCTCCACCACGTCCTCGGCGGCCAGCACGGCGCGGTCGGCGCGCGCGAAGGCGGCGGCCTGCTCGGCGGGGAAGAAGTCGAAGTCGTTCTTGCCGAGGAATTGCGCGCGCGGCCGGCCCAGGATCAGCTCGCTCTGGCGGTTCAGCATTTCAAAGCGCAAGTCGGCCGCCCGCTTGACGAACAGCATGGCCGGCATGTTCTCCACCACGGACTTGAACAGCTGCTTGGACTGGCGCAGCTGGGCCTCGATATGCTTTTGCGGCGAGATGTCCACCAGCAGGCCGGTGATGCCTATCATGCGGCCGGCCGCGTCGCGCACCGGGAAATAGCCGGACAGCCAGTGGCACACCTGGTCCGGCCGGCCGGGCGCGGTGCCGGTCATCTCGATGCCGGAAATGGCCTCGCCGGTGGCGATCACCTCGCGGTAGTCGCGCTCCACGTCCAGCCGCACCTGCTCGTCGCGGATCACGTCGCCGAAATGGCGGCCGATGTGGGCCGAGACGGGCCGGCCGTTGATGGCGGCCAGGTAGTCGTTGATCATGACGATGCGCAGGTCCAGGTCGACGAAACTGAGGCCCACCGGCGCGCTGGCGTACACGTTCTCCAGCAAGGCCTTGGACGCCGCCAGCTGGGCGGTGCGCTCGGCCACCAGGGTTTCCAGCTCCAGCCGGTGGCGCTGGATGTCGCCTTCCACCTGCACCAGCGCCTGGGCCACCTCGTCCGCTTCGCGGAACGTCATGACCGGCAGCGCCATCGGCACGCCGCCGGCCAGCGCGCGCGCCGGCTGCATCAGGCCGGCGATGGAGCGGGCGATCTGGCCGCCCATCAGCCAGGCCAGCACGATGCCGATCAGCAGCAGCAGGCCGACCGCCGCCGCGATCAGCGGCACCGACGGCAGCGCCGCGTCGGCCATGGCCTGGTGTTCCGGCATGCCCACGCCCACCGCCCACTGGCGCCCGGGCAACAGGCTCAGGCCGGCGAACACGGAGTAACCGTCGCGCGACTGGGTCAGCAGCGCGCCTTCGCCTTCGCCTTGCAGCAGCGCGCGCGATTTTTCCGATACCGGCTTGCCGACAAAGCGCTCAGGGTCCTTGGTGCGGTCGACGATGATGCCGTCCGCGCTGATCAGCGCAATCATCCAATCGGGCGCCAGGCGCTGGGCCGCGGCGGCGTCGGCCAGGCGGCTCGGCTTGAGCACGGCGGTGAGCACGTACCGGGCCTGACCGTTGCGCAGCACCGGCACGTCCACCGCCACTTCGGGCTGGTGCGGCGCGTCCTTGCGCGCAATCAGGGATAGAGTGGGGCGCGCCAGGGCGACGGCGGGCGCCAGGCGGGCGGCGTTGTCCGCCGGTTCCGGCGCTGCCGCCGCCGCGCCGGCCTGGCGCAGCACACGGCCGCCCGTGTCGCTCAGCATCAGGCGCTGCACGGGCAAGCGGGGGCGCAGCTGGCCGGCGGCTTGCGCGGCGAAGGCGTCGAGCTCGCCCAGGTCCAGGCTGGGCGAACTGGCCAGGGCTAGCGCCACGCCTTCCGCAGCGTCGATGTCGTGGCCCACGGCGGCGGCCAGGGTGCGCGCGGTGGCCAGCGTGTCGCGCTGGATCTGAAACTGCTCGCGCTGGTAAAAGTGCTGCACCAGCACGCCCAGGCCGATCACCGACGGCAGCGCGCAAGCCAGCACCAGCAGGGCGATCTGCGAACGTATGGATGGCAGCTTGGCTGAAATTTGTCGCACTGCATGGCCCCCGGAGAGCGTGGTTAGCGCTCTGATCATAGCCGAGTGCTGCGCTGCAACCAAGCAAATTGTCCAGGACCGCGGCAAGCTGCCGCCCCGGCGCAACAGCGCGGGACGGCGGCCGGGGCGGTGCCGGGATCAGCTGCGGGTCACCGGCAGGCTGAGGTCTTCCCTGAGCGGCAGGTGTTTGGCCAGTTCCAGCTTGGCGATGGCGTTGCGGTGCACCTCGTCCGGGCCGTCGGCCAGGCGCAGCGTGCGGTTGCCGGCCCATTGGTAGGCCAGCGGGAACTCGTCCGACACGCCGGCCGCGCCGTGCGCCTGGATGGCCCAGTCCAGCACTTGCTGGGCCACATTCGGCGCCAGCACCTTGATCATGGCGATTTCCGCTTGCGCGCCCTTGTTGCCCACCGTGTCCATCATATACGCGGCCTTCAGGGTCAGCAGGCGCGCCGTATCGATCTGGATGCGCGCTTCGGCGATGCGCTCGCGCCACACGCCCTGTTCGGAAATGCGCTTGCCGAAGGCCACGCGGCTGTGCAGGCGCTGGCACATCAGCTCCAGCGCGCGCTCGGCCACGCCGATGGCGCGCATGCAGTGGTGGATGCGGCCCGGGCCGAGGCGGCCCTGGGCGATCTCGAAGCCGCGTCCCTCGCCCAGCAGGATGTTGGCGGCCGGCACGCGCACATTGTCGAACACCAGTTCGCAGTGGCCGTGCGGCGCGTCGTCGTAGCCGAACACGGGCAGGGGCCGCACCACGGTCAGGCCGGGGGTATCGGCCGGCACCAGTATCATCGACTGCTGCTGGTGGCGCGCCGCGTTGAAGTCGGTCTTGCCCATGGTGATGTAGATCTTGCAGCGCGGGTCGCCGGCGCCGGAAATCCACCACTTGCGGCCGTTGATCACGTACTCGTCGCCGTCGCGCTCGATGCGGGTCTCGATATTGGTCGCGTCCGAGGAGGCCACGGCCGGCTCCGTCATGGCGAAGGCCGAGCGGATCTCGCCGCGCAGCAGCGGCTCCAGCCATTGCTGCTTGTGTTCTTCGCTGGCGTAGCGCTCCAGCGTTTCCATATTGCCGGTGTCCGGCGCGGCGCAGTTGAAGACTTCCGGCGCCCAGGGCACGCGGCCCATGATCTCGCACAGCGGCGCATAGTCCAGGTTGGACAGCCCCTCCGGCGCGCGCGTGGACTTGGGCAGGAACAGGTTCCACAGCCCCTGTTCGCGCGCCAGCGGCTTCAGCCGCTCGATCAGCTCGGTGGGAATCCAGCGGTTGCCCTGTTCGCGGCCGTTGCGGTCCACTTCCTCGTGGAAGGCCTTTTCGTTGGGGTAGATATGCTGGTCCATGAAGGCCAGCAGTGTGGTTTGCAGCGCTTTGCAGCGGTCCGAGTAGTCGAAATCCATGCCGGTCTCCTTAGATTGGTTTGCCGGACGCATAGGCCCAGGCCAGTTCCGCCATCGGGCGCGCCATCTTGCCCGACTCCAGCGCCTGCGCGCTGGCGGCCGTGCCGTCCACATAGCGTTTCATGATGCCTTGCATGATGCTCGCCAGGCGGAACATATTGAACGCCAGGTAGAAATTGAAGTCTTCCAGGCGGATGGTCTTGCCGGTGCGCTCGGCGTAGCGGGCGATGTACTCCTGCTGCGACGGGATGCCCAGCGCCTCCAGGTCCAGCCCGGCGATGCCGCGGAACTGGCCCGGCTCGATGTTCCAGCCCATGGCGTGATAGGAGAAATCGGCGAACGGGTGGCCCAGCGTGGACAGTTCCCAGTCCAGCACGGCCAGGATGCGCGGCTCGGTGGGGTGGAAGATCATATTGTCCAGGCGGTAGTCGCCATGCACGATGGCGGTGTCGTCGCCGGGCGGGATGTTGTTGGGCAGCCACGCGATCAGCCGGTCCATCGCTTCGATGGGCTCGGTCTGCGAGGCCAGGTACTGCTTGCTCCAGCGCTCGATCTGGCGCTGGAAATAGTTGCCCGGCTTGCCATAGTCGCCCAGGCCGATGGCCTGGTAGTCGATGCTGTGCAGCTGCGCGATGACGCGGTTCTGCTCGTCGTAGATGGCGGCGCGCTCGGCCGGCGTCATGCCGGGCAGGGCCTGGTCCCACAGCACGCGTCCGTCCACGAATTCCATCACGTAGAAGGCGCGCCCGATCACCGATTCGTCGGTGCACAAGGCGTACTGGCGGGCGGCGGGGAAGCCGGCCTTGTTGAGCGCGTCCATCACGCGGTACTCGCGGTCGATGGCGTGGGCCGAGGCCAGCAGCTTGGCGGCCGGGGCCGGCTTGGTACGCAACACGTAGTGCTGCTGCGCGGCGCCGCTGCCCTTGCTCAGCTTGAAC
Source organism: Pseudoduganella sp. UC29_71 (assembly GCF_042693265.1). Lineage (NCBI taxonomy): Bacteria > Pseudomonadati > Pseudomonadota > Betaproteobacteria > Burkholderiales > Oxalobacteraceae > Pseudoduganella > Pseudoduganella sp. UC29_71. The sequence goes on from NZ_CP170549.1 coordinate 2,054,260, forward strand.
GTCGGGTTGGACTGGCCACCCTTGAATTGCACCACCGCCAGCTCGCCCTCCGGATAGCCTTCCACATGCTGGCGCAGGTAAGCATCCAGCGCCGCCACGTCGAACTGGTGGCGTTCGGACACTGCTTTGGTGCCCATGAATTCCTCAAACATCGCGTCTCCTGCGTTGGGATAGTTGTTTAATTCTATCGCATAAAAACGAACGCGCGTACTTTTTTGTGTCGCGATATAGCGAACTGAGCCGCATTCGGGGTCTGACCCCGAATGCGGCTCAGAGCGCTTGAGGTTCGGGTGGTCAGAAGAAGATCGCCAGGCGGGTGACGATGGCGCCGGTGTTGGTGTAGGCCGTCACGCCCGGGGCGACGTTGGCACGCACGGAGCCGGTGTTGGGCTTGCCATCGTCCAGCTTGGCGTCGATCTGTTCGGCCACGGTGTCGGGCAGGTTGTCGATGCGGATGCCGTTGCCGCCGCGCCCGCCCACCACGTCGTTGTAGAGGTAGACCGCGCCGCCCATGGCGCTGGTCATGAAGTCGGTGCTGCCGTTGTACGAGCCGGTGATGAAGCCGGCCAGCGCCAGGTGCTGCGGCGCCAGCTGGTATTCGCTGATCTGGCCGTCGCCGTTGCCGTTGCCGGTGGCGCCGGGCACGTGGGTGGTGGCCAGCGGGTCGTCGCCGGGCAGGGCGCGGAATTTGTCCTGGTAGGCGTTCACGGCCGAGGTGAGCGAGTTGGTTTGCTGGATGATGTTTTTCACCTTGGCGCTGTCGATCAGGCTCTGGCCCTTGAGCACGCCGCCCAGCAGCAGGCCGATGATGACCAGCACGATGGCGATTTCTACCAGCGTGAAGCCGCGTTGGGTTGGGCGTTGGTATGACTTAGGCATGGCAGTCCTTTCTCTGTTGCGAATCTTAGGGCAGCACCTGCGCCGCGACCATGCGGTTGAACAGGATGTTGGGCGATACCCACACCACCATGTCGTCGAACTCGCCGCCGGGCAGGGCGCGGTTGTCGCTGGCGTTGCGGGCCATGAAGTTGGTGTCGGCGCTGAAGTTGTTCTGCTCGTCCTCGTTGCTGCGCGAGCCGTTGTTCTGGCGCAGGCCGGCGTCGCTGGTGGCGCCGTAGCCGTTCTTGCCGTGTGAGAGGATGACGGCGGGGATGTCGGCCGGCGCCGTGGCGGCGGCCAGGTTGCCCAGCGCGTCGCGCGTGTAGATGGTGATGTCGCGCGCGGTGACCAGCTTGAAGCGGTTGGCGCTGTCGGCGAAGGCGGGGGTCACGCTGTAGCGGTACAGGTGGTTCCAGGCGTCCAGCCGGGGCAGGCCGAGCGTGGCCCAGGGCAGGTAGCCTTCGCGGCGCTCCTCGGTGCAGCGGTTGCCGCTGCGGTCTTCCTGGCCGTCGCTGGCGGAGACGGCGGGGCAGGGCAGGTAGCCGTAGCGCACCGCGAAGCCGACCAGCGCTTCGCGCGCTTCTTCCAGCGCGCGCTGGGTGTCGGCCGCCTTGCGCTGCTCGATCTGCATGCTCAGCGGCGTGAGCAGGCCGCCCACCATGAGGCCGACGATCACCAGCACGATGGCGATTTCGACCAGGCTGAATCCGCGTTGCTTGTGCATGGCGCGCCTCATCAGTTGGGCAGCGTGCGTGCGCTGCGCATGCGGGCGTAGATCGGTTGCAGGGTGAGCCAGGCCAGCTGGTCGTCGAACTCGCCGCCGGGCGCGTTCGGGTCGCTGCTGGCCACGCGCGTGACGAAGTGCGTGGTGGCGCTGGCGTTCAGGCTTTCGTCGTCGTTGGCCGCGCCGGCGTTGGCTTGTTCGGCGCCGTCGGCCGTGATGCCGAAGTTGTGCTTGCCGTGCGAGAGTACCACCAGCGCGGCGCAGCGGGTTTGCGCGCTGCAGGCGGGGCCGCCGGCCACGTAGTGCAGTTCGCCGTCCGCGCCGCGCTGCTGCACGGTGCGGGTGGCGGCGGCCGTGGCGGGCTGGTAGTCGTAGCTGGTGAAGACGGGCGTGACGCTGTAGCGCAGCCGCTTGCCCCAGGCGTCTTCGCCGGCGATGCCGAGCGCCACCCAGGGCAGGTAGCCGGTGCATTGCTCGTCGCTGGCGCAGGGCAGCGGCTGCTCGCGGCCGTCGGTGGCGGAGATGGCGGGGCGCGGCAGGCGGCCGTTGGCGGCGGCGAAGCCGGTCAGCGCGTCGGTGGCCTGGGCCAGCAGCAGTTGGGTGCGCTGCACGCGCCGGCGTTCCACGGTGTTGGCGCCGAAGGCGGACATCAGCAGCGACGATCCCGCCAGCGCAAGCACGGCGAGCAGGATCAGCAGCACGGCGCCGGCCTGGCGCGACGCGGCGCGGACGGGCGGCTTACTGGCCCGCATTGCTGATGCTCCCCGTGGCTTGGTCATAGCTCTGGCCCGGTTTCAGCGTGACCTGTTTGCCCGACGGCAGGCGCAGCGACACGGAGCGGTCCGGCAGCACTTTGCCGTCGCGCTCGGACAGCGGCGCGTCGTTGAGCCAGACCGTGGTCTGGCCGTTGCTGCGCTGGATCACGCCGTTGAGCTGTATCGGCGCGGGCGGCGAGGGCGGCAGGGCCGGGCCGGCGGTGGGCTGGCTTTCGATGGCGCTGCCGTCGCGCCGCGCGTCGAGCAGCGCGCGTTCCTGGGGCGTAGTGAACAGGCGGCCCAGACTACGCTGGCGCGCCGGTACGGGCTGGCCCTGCGCGTCCAGCGGGCCGGCAGTCAGCGGCCCGGCCGCAACCGCCAGCAGGAAGGTCAGCAGGAACGCAGGCAGCAGCGCCGGCAGGACCCGGGTCGCGGGACGCGTCATTGCGGCCTCCATTGCTGGGCGACTTGCGGCGCGGGCGCCGGCGTGAGGGTGAGCCAGTTGAGGGTGCAGTCGGCGCTGAGCGTGGGGGCGAGCGGAGCTGGCGGGCCGCTGGCGGTGCGCTTGATGCTGCACTCCTGGGGGCTGTAGAAGCTGCGCTGGTGCAGGTCTTCCAGCAGCACGAACAGGTCGCCTTCGTGCAGCAGGTCCATGTGCAGGTTCATGCGGCTGCCGTGCAGGCGGTAGCCGCCCAGTTCCATCGCGCCGTCCATCTGCACAGGCTGCTGCGGCTCCAGCTCGTACGTGATGGGCATGAGCTTGCGCTGTTCCTGGATCTGGCGCATGGCGTCCACCCAGTCGAGACGGTTTTCCTGGCCGATCAGCCCGCGCTCGCGCAAGGCCGCGTACTGGGGCTGGTACAGGCGGATTTCGCGTTTCTCGGTTTCGGCGTTGAACAGGCGATCGCGCGCGCCGTTGCGCTTTTGCTGCGCCCAGGCCTGGTAGTCGCGCGCCTGGTGCCAGTACCAGCGGCTGGTGGAGACGGCCGTGATGGCGACTGCGACGGTGAGCACGAGGACGATCACCTGCAGCCGGATCAGCGCGAATTCGCGCAGCCAGTAGGGCAGCACGGTCTTGCGCGCGGGCTTGGCTTTGCGGGAGGCGGAACTCATGGCGCGAGACTCAGGTTAAGGACGAACTGGGCGGGCTTGTCGCCGGCGGCGGGGCCGGTGCGGCCGCTCAGTTTGACGGAAGGACTGATATCCAACGCCGTGCGTTCGATGGCCACCGTCAGCTTGGGATTGCGCGCCAGTTCCTGGGCGAAGATGTTCATGCTGTCCAGGATGCCGCGCGCGTTGTTGGGCAGCAGGGCCACTTCGGCTTCCACGCGCAGGGTCTGCGGCGGCTTGGACGGGATGCCAAGCACGCGCGAGGGGAGCGGTATCGCCCCCGGCTCGGCGGCGGCGCCAGCCATGCCGGAGCCGCGCGTGCCGCCGGCCGCGCCGCCCGCGCCAGCGGCCGGCAGCGCGCTCGCGGACGGGCCGCCGGCGGCAACGCGCCAGTCCAGCCGCACGATCTGTACCTGTGGCACTTTGTCGAGCGCGGCGCTGAGCATGGACATCATCTCGATGGGCGCGGGGGCCTGCGTGGCCAGCAGGCGCTCCACGGTCACGGCCGCCTTCATATTCGCTGTCGGCGCGAGCGATGGCGGCATGTCGGACATGCTGACCTTGTAACTGGCATCGTATCCGGCCGCTTCCAGCACCAGCCGGCCGCCTTCGCGCTGCGCTTCCGCGTAGCTCCACACATTCACCGCCGCCCATAGCAGTCCGCACGCGGCCACCGCCGCGCTGGACGCCTTCAGCGCCTGCCGTATCCGCCACAGCCGGTAATAGCGGCCGTCTTCGCCCAGACGGTAATGGCTGGCCGGCTGCGTGCGCGCCAGCAGTTCGAGGAACATGGGATCGGCCAGCGGCGCGTTCTCGTCGCGCAGCGCAATGCCCGCCAGGCCGGCCGCTATCGCCAGCGGAATGAAGTGGTAGACCGTCTCCGGCCCGCTTTCGCACTGGCCGCTCCAGCGCTCCAGCTCCTGGTCCTGCGCCACCATCACGGCGTGCAGCTGCTCGCCGCGCTCGATCAGGCGCACGCTGACCAGGAACTGCTGCGTGCGCGCCGTTTCGGTGCCGGCATTGACCGCCGCGCCTTCGCGGTCCACCGGCAAGGTCAGGCGGCTGAATTTCAGGCGGCCATGATGGAAATAGCTTTGCCGCACGCCCGCCGTCTCCTGCGTCACCAGCAGCAGGTGCTCGTGTTCGCGGCCCAGGCCCAGCCTGTCGGCCAGCTCCTCGCTCAGCAGCGGTACCGAGTACACGCCAGCCAGCGGCGTTTTCAGCAGCTCCAGCGCCTCGGTCCACGGCAGCAGCAGCGCCGGATTGGTCAGCGCCGACGCCAGCACGATATCGTCGCGCCGTCCATCGTCCGAGCGGCCCTGCCTGGTGGCCTGGCGGTACGGCGTTTCGCGGTATTGCTGCAGCAGGCGCCGCTCCAGCAGGTTGCGGCCTGCCTTGCCGCCCACGTGGGGCAGCAGCAGGCGCTGGAAATCCTCCTCCACGATATCGGCCAGCAGCAGGGCGGGCGTGCCGGGATGATGGTGCTCCAGATAGTCGAGGAAGGCATCGACGCCTGCGCGGGTGGGGACGAAGCTGGCCGGGCCGCTCGGGCGGCCGGATTCCCACAGCCAGGCGTCCAGCCGCTCGCTGCCAAGGTAGAGGAGGTGTCTCATAACCGGATGCTGCTGATGGTGTCGTAGATCGGCCCCAGCACCGACAGCATGATCCAGCCCAGCAACAGGCCCAGGGTCACCGTCATGGCCGGCTCTATCATCGCTTGCGCGCGTTCTATCATGTCCTTCACTTCGCGGTCGTAGAAGTAGCTGGCGTTGTGCAGCGCGCGGTCCAGCGCGCCGGTGGCTTCGCCCACTTTCAGCATGCGGATCACCAGCGGCGGGAAGATGCCGGTGTGCTGGAAGGCCGCCGTGACGCTGTAGCCTTCCGATATGAGCTGCGCCGCGCGCCGCAGGCCCGCCGCCACCACGCGGTTGCCGACGATGCCCTCGGACAGCCGCAGGCATTCCAGTATCGTGATGCCGGACGCGTACATCAGCGCAAAGAAGGTGGCAAAGCGCGCCAGGATAATCTTGTGCAGCACCGGCCCGACCAGCCAGATGCGCAGCTTGAACGCGTCGAAGGCGTAGCGCGCGCGTTCGCTGCGCTCCAGCCATATGCGCAGCCCCACCCAGGCCAGCACCGGCAGCAGCAGGATGGCGTACCAGAACCGGATGAACACGCCGGACACGGCGATCAGCGCGCGCGTATGCAGCGGCAGCTCGTTGCCCATGTTTTTGATGAAGGCCGTCAGCTGCGGCACCAGGTAGATCATCAGGAAGAAGGTCACGCCCAGCACTACCAGCGCCACCACGGCCGGGTAGGTGAGGATCTTGCGCGTGCGCACGGCCAGTTCGTCCTGCCATTTCAGGCTGTCCGACAGGTTCTTGAATACTTCGGCCACCTTGCCGCTTTGTTCGCCGGCGTGTATCAGGCTGGTGAACGTGCGGTCGAACACTTCCGGGTGCGCGGCCAGCGCGTCCGACAGTTGCAGGCCGCCTTCGATGCTCTCGATCAGCGCGGTCAGCACTTCGCGGAAGCGCGGGTGCTGCTCCATGCTCTCGCGCAGGTCGTCCAGCCCGTCCAGGATGGGCACGCCGGCGCCCGTCATCTGCTCCATGTGGAAGCAGAAGTTGATCAGGTCCGCGCGCGTGATGGCGCGCCGGCCCAGCACCAGCAGCTTGTCGCGCGTGACCGTGTAATCGATCAGGTCCAGCTCCATGCGGCCCAGGCGCAGCTCCAGGTCCGGCACGTTGGCCGCGTCCATATTGCCCGGCAGGACCTGGCCGGCGTTGTCCATGGCGGTGTACAGATAGTGCGGCATCAGCTCAGCCTGTCGGTCAGATCGACCACGCGCGAGACTTCCTCCAGCGTGGTCACGCCTTCCAGCACGCGGCGCATGCCGTCGTCCACCAGCGTCTTGAAGCCGGCCGCCTGCGCCGCGCTGCGCAGCTCGCGCGCCGAGGCGCGGCGGCCGATCAGCTCATCCAGCTCGGCGTTCATCTTCAGCAGTTCCATGATGGCCAGCCGGCCCTTGTAGCCCTGGTGCGCGCAGCGCTCGCAGCCGACCGCGCGGTACAGTGTTGCCGGATGATCGCCGCGCGCGTCCTCGGCCAGGCCCAGCAGGCGGCGCTCGACCGCGTCCGCCGTGAACGGCTCGCGGCAGTGCGGGCACAGGCGGCGCACCAGCCGCTGCGCGATCACGCCGATGATGTTCCCGGCCATCACGTCCGGCGCGATGCCGATGTCGAGCAGGCGCGAGACCGAGCCGATGGCGGAATTGGTGTGCAGCGTGGAGTAGACCTGGTGGCCCGTCATGGCGGCGGCAAAGGCCATTTCGGCGGTTTCCTTGTCGCGCACTTCGCCCACCAGGATCACGTCCGGGTCTTGCCGCATCATGGAGCGGATGCCGTCGGCAAAGCCCATCTTGGCCGACTCGTTCACCGACGTCTGGCGGATCATGTTCATCGGGTACTCCACCGGGTCTTCCAGCGTCATGATGTTGACGCTCTCGGTGTTGATGTGGTTCAGGATGGAGTACAGCGTGGTGGTCTTGCCGCTGCCGGTGGGGCCGGTCACAAGGATCACGCCGTCCGGGCGGGCGATCATCAGCTTGAGCAGGGTCAGTTCGTGCTCGTCCAGGCCCAGGCCGTCCAGCGGCACGATGCCTTTCTGGCGGTCCAGCACGCGCAGCACCAGGTTTTCGCCGTGCGTGGTGGGCTGGGCCGAAGCGCGGAAGTCGATCTGGCGGCCGGAAAACTTGATCGAGATGCGGCCGTCTTGCGGCGCGCGCGTTTCGGCGATGTTCATATTGCTGATCACCTTGAGCCGCACCGCCATGGCCGGCCAGTAGGATTTGTGCAGGCTGCGGATCTGGCGCAGGATGCCGTCGATGCGGTAGCGGATGCGCAGGAAGCTCTGCTCGGGCTCGAAGTGGATGTCCGAGGCGCCGTTTTGCACCGCGTCCGCCAGCAGCGCGTCGATCAGGCGCACCATGGGCTGGCTGTATTCGTCGCTCAGGGTACCCATGCTGGCATAGTTCACTTCGCCGGTCTCGATTTCGTGCAGGATGCCGTCGATGGAGAGCTCGAAGCCGTAGTACTGGTCGATGGCGCGCTGGATGTCGGACTCGTTGGCCAGCATCGGCGAGATGGTGATGCCCTGCACCAGCATGGCGTTGATCTGGTCCAGCGCCACGATGTTGCTGGTGTCGGACATGGCCAGCACCAGGTTGTCGGTGTCGCGCTGGTAGACGATGGGGAACACGCGGTAGCGCTTGGCAACTTCCTTGGGAATCAGCTTGAGGGCGATGGCGTCCACCACCAGGCTGTTCAGGTCTGCGCTGGGCGTGTGCAGGTTTTCGCTGAGCGCCTCGCGCATGGTGGCCTCGGTGACGAAGCCGAGCGCGATCATCATTTTGCCGAGCGGCTCGCCGCTGCGCTTTTGCTCGATGAGGGCGATGCGCAGCTGGTCTTCGCTGATGACGCCTTTCTGGATCAGCAGCTTGCCGAGGGGGATTTTCGGGGTGTCGGGCATGGTCAGTTCGGCTCCGCCAGCTGGCGCATGCGCGCGCGCACCGCCTCGCTGTCGAAGCCGGCCGGACCGGCCTGGGACAGCGCCAGCGCGCGCTGGTAATAGTTCAGGGCCAGCTTGGGCTGGTTCAGGCGGTCCAGGCCTACGGCCAGGTTGAAGGCGTAGTCGGGATTGTCGGGGTTGGCGGTGTAGGCGCGGAAGTAGGCTTGCTGCGCGTCGGTCCAGCGCCCCTGGCGCGAGTACAGGTTGCCGAGGGCGAACAGCAGCGGGCCGGCGCCGGGCGATTTGCGCAGCATGTCCTTGAGCCGCATTTCGGACTGGCCGGTGTCGCCGGGCCGCAGGCTGAGCAGGCCAGCCAGGGCGTCCGGGTCGCTCGGGTCCAGCTCCAGCAGGCGCATATAGCTGGCCGAGGCCAGCGCGGGGTCGTTGCGGCGCAGCGCCACGGCGGCGTTGCCGAGCAGGGCGTCGCGATTGTTCGGGTCTTGCCGCAGCGCGGTTGCGTACTGGTCGGCGGCGGTGGGCAGGTCGCCGGTCTGCAGGGCGTGGTAGCCGTATTGCAGCGCGGGGTTGAGGCGCGGCGCGTTGCTGTGGCGGCTGACCTTGATGTCGTTGCTGGACCAGGCGGCGTCCGATCGCGTTCCGGCGCCCCCGGCTGCGCCACTGGCCGCGTTGCCCGCAGCACCTGAGCCGCCCGCCGCGCTCTGGGCAGGCGCGCCAGCGGCGCTGGTCCAGCCTGCGCCCTGCGTGCCACCGGTGCCACCCGCGCCGCCCACACCGAATGTGCCTGTACCTTGTGCTCCGCCGGCCCCGCCCACGCCGCCCGTGCCTGCGCCCTGGCCCGCCGCCGGGGCTGCTGCCGCGAACGGGGGCGGCGTGCCGCCTTGCTGGCCGGCCTGCATCTGCATGGCGCGTTCAATTTCCTCGGGCGTGGCCATGACGGTGTTGGATGCCGGCGGCGCATTGCGGGACGAGCCCAGCATGGAGCCGCCGCTGGATGCGTTGCGGGAGTAGGACGCTCCGGCTGCCGGGCCGGCGGCAGGCGCCTGGCCCTGGGCCGGCTGCGGCGGGGCCGCCGGGACGCCACCATGGTCGCCTGCGCCTGTCCCTGCGCCTGCACTCACGGCGCCTGATTGCGCGCCGCTTGCGTCCATGCCGCTTGCGCCGCCAGCCGGGCCTGCAACGCCGCCCGGGGGCACGACGATCGTGCCCGGCTTGGCGCCAGCCGCGTCGGGCGGCGGCATCGGCACCATGGGCAGGTTCGCGCCGGGACCGGGCGCCGTGGTGGCGCGCCAGTATATATAGCCGAATACGGACACGATCAGCAGCAGGATGCCGCCCAGCACGGCGAGCCGGATGCGGGCCGGGTCCCAGCCGACTTTGTCCTCGGCCGCCGTCGCCCGCGCCGCCGCTGCCGAGCGCGCCTTGGCGGCCGCGCCGGTCCCGGGCTGCCCGGCACCGGCACCGGCACCCGTGCCGCCGCCGGTTGTGGCGGTACCGTTGGCGCTTGCGCCGGCGGACTGCGTGTTGAACTGGTCCGAAATGCGCTGCCCGCTGCTCTGGCGGCGCTCGCCGGTGCGCGCATCGGGCTTGCCGGCGGCGGCAAGCGCTGCGGCCGGCGAGAGGGCGGGTATTGGCGGCGCGGGATCGAGCGCGCTGATGGCTTCGTCCCGTGGTACCGTGTCGGGCAGGTCCTGCAAGCTAAGCTCGTTACGCGGCCTGGCGCCGCCCACGCGTGCCTGCGGCGGCGTGGGATCGTGCGGCGCTTCCTCGGCCGGGGTGAGCGCGGGGATCTGCCCGGCCTCCAGTTCCGGCATTGAGCGCGGCACCGGGGCCGGCGTCAACGGCGTGTCGATGGGCTCCAGCGAAAACTCGGCTGCGCGCGCTGGCGTGGACGTTGGCGGCACGTCCTGCGGCGTCAGCGCCAGCAGATCGTCAAAGGCCTCGGACGGCTTGTCCGCCTCTTCGTCCGGGAGGGCGCTCTGTTTGGTGCGCTCGGCCTTCTTGAGTGCCTGCATCAGCAAACTCATAACCCACCTGCCTTGCCCGCCAGGGGCGGCTCCATATAGGCGGGCGCCGGCGCCGACGCCTGGCCGGGCAGCAGATAGCGGTAATCCTTGTAGTCCCCGCTCATGCTGGCGTCCTTCACCACCACCGGCCGCATGAAGATCACCAGTTCCGTCTTGCTGGCGTTCTCGTTCCGGTAGGAGAACAGATTGCCCACCACCGGCAGCTGGCTCAGCAGCGGCACGCCGTCCTTGGTGTTGTCCACCGAATCCTGCATCAGCCCGCCCATCACCGCCACCTGGCCGTTGCTGATCTTCATGATCGACTCCAGCTCGCGCGCCTGGATCACCGGCACCTGGCTGCGCACATTGCCTGCCTGGAGCGCCGGATTGGGGTCCTGCACGTAGCCCACGATGCGCGTGATGGTGGGCCGCACGTTGAGCGTGACCTCATCGCTGTCGGCGATTTGCGGCGTCACGCTCATCACGAAGCCCACCGGCACCGTCTGCAAGGTGGATTCATACGTGGCCGGCGCCGTTACCGTGCCGCTGGAGTTGAGTACGGCCGGCGTCACCTTGATGGTGAAGAACACGTTGTTGTCCACCACCTTCAGCATCGCCGTCTGGTTGTTCAGCACGCTGATCTTGGGGCTGGACAGCACTTTCACCTTGCCGAACGATTCCAGCAGCTGGATGGTGGCGGTGAGGTTGCCCGGATTCAGATAATTCAGCACAAACATGCCCGGGGTGCTGCCCGGCAGTACGCCGCTCGGCAAGGTCGCCGTGCCCACCTGGCCCTGGTTCATGCTCAGCCGGCCGTTCAGGCCGGACCAGTTGATGCCTTGCTGGTACTGGTCGCCCAGCTTCACTTCGATGATGGTCGCCTCGATCAGCACCTGGCGCTTGGCGCTGTTGACCACCAGGTCCAGGAATTCCTGGATTTTCTCGTGCTGCCGCGCCGTCGCGCGCACCGCGATCAGCCCGCCCTCGGCATTGACCACGATGGACGGATCGTTGCGCGTGCGGCCGCGCTGCGTGAAGGGCATGGCGTTGTCGCCGAAGGACTGCGGTGCCGCAGCCATGGGTGCAATCGCACCCTGTCCGGGATTCTGGCCGCCCTGGGCCGCCGCCTGCTGGCTCTGCGCCTGCATCTGCGCCAGCGGGTCCTGCTGGGTGTCGCCCAGGGTGGAGGCGCGCAGCATGTCGCGGATGTTCTTCTCCAGGCTGTACCAGAAATTGTTGTCCGAACGGTTGCCTACCGAAGTCGTGGAATTGTTGTTGCCGCTGCCGAGATTGCCCCCGCCGGCGCTGGACGCCGGCGCACCCGTGGCGGCGCCGACCGGGTTGCTGCTCTGGCCTGCCGCGCCGCCGCCGGTGGTGGAGATCTGCGTGGCGATGTTCACGCTGCTGCTGGTGCTGCGCGCCACGTTCACGTAGTCCACCTTGTAGTTGCGCCATTCCGGCGCGTCCGGCAGCACCACCAGGTTGCTGCCCTCGATTTCATAGCGCATGTCCACCTGCCGCGAGATGCGGCCCAGCAGCTGCGGCAAGGTCTGGTCCAGCGCGTTCAGCGTGACCGTGCCTTCGATGGCGGGGTGGATGTCCACGTTCATGCCCGCGTCGCGCGCCAGCGCGAACAGCAGCGACTGCACCGGCACCTTGTGCACGGTAACGCTGTACGTCTCCACCTTGGCGGACGGTTTGGGCGGGGGCGGCAGGGCGCTCTGGCGCACCGGCTCCGGAATGGCCCCGGCCACGCGCGGCGCGTCCGAAATATGGGCAGGGGAAACCGGCAGCTGCGGCGTGGCGCAGCCGGTGACGAAAAGGACGCAGGCAACCGGTATCAAGGGAGCGGCGAGTTGTTTCATGTGCGGAACGCCCCAGGCAAGCGAAATATTGTAATTTTGAAACGTCAACCACCATCATCCAACAAAAACAACAAGGGGGGCGCACGGTTCAATTTCCGTTTGCAAACATTATGGATGACGTCGAATGGCCGACTCCGACTCCGACTCCGACTCCGACTCCGACTCCGACGGCGCGGGAGCGGAAGGCTGGCTGATTCCGGCGCCGGGGCAGGCGCTCAGCGCGTGCTGCCGCCGTCCTTCCCGGCCAGCAGGACCGCTGCCCGGATGCCCTTGATGGTGCGGATCTTGTGGTGCGTGCCGGAGCGCTCGGCCAGCGTGGCTTGCACTTCCTGGACCTTTTTGGCGGAGGAGAAGCTGCCGTAGACCACGGCGATACGGCGCTCGCCTTTGATGAGCATGGGGTAGGTGTGGACTTCGCTGAGGCCGATGGCGGCGCGGGTGTCAGCCAGGAACTGCTCGGCGCGCTGGGTTTCGGTGGCGGAAAAGTTTTCGATCTGGACGCAGAAGTTGCTGTCCGGCTCGTCGCGCAGCCAGGTTTCACTGGCGCGCAGGGATTGTTTCAGCAGGCCAGCAGGTGGCAACGGCGGCGCCGCAAACTGGGCAGGTGGCACAGCTACACGGGGCTGTGGCGCCACCGCGTGCGCCGGCTGCGCTATGGCTGACGGCGCGGCGCTTGCCGCCTGCAGCGCCTTGCGCGCCGTTGCCGCCGCCACGGGTGCCGCTGCCGTTTCGGACTTGACAGGCTCGGTGGCGCGCAACGCCATCTGCACTGGCGGACTCGCCTGCGTGACGGGCAGGGTGGCCGGCGCCTGAGCGGTAACGGCAGGGGCGAAGGCGGGACCCAGCATAAAAGCTGCAATTGCCACGCCAGAGACAGCCAGCATCGCGCCGCCAGCCACCATCGCGCCGCGCGCCGCGGAGCGCGGCCGTGGCAGTGCCGGAGTGGGCAAATCAGGCGCCACAACAATATCGGCAACGGGCCGCGGCCCCGGCTCGAGCACAGGGGCGGGCAGCACCAGTGCATCCGGTTCGGCCACTCGCTCCGGCCCGGCCACGGCCCCCGGCGGGGCCGCTGCCTCGGGCTGGGCTACTGCTCCTGGCTTGCCCATCACCTTCGGCTGGGGCGCGGCTTCCGGCTCGGACGCAGCGGCAACGGCCGTTTCAGCCGCAGGCTCCCCTGGCGCCGTCGGAGCTGGCACCGTACTCAGCCTGGCGCCGGGCGCTGGCGCTGTGTCCCGTGCGGACAAGGCCTCCGGCGCAGTCTTGCCAGCTGCGCCCTTGATGGCGTCCCGCACGTGAAACATGGCGACGGCGGGCGCGCTGGCGTTGGCGGCGACGGCCAGCGACTTATCTGCCAGCGCAATGAGCGCGTGCAGGTCGGCGCCGCCGCTGCGGGCGATCAGTCTGGCCGCGTCCAGCTGGAACAGCGCGCCGTCGGCATGCCCGGCCGCGCGCAGGCGGTGCGCCAGCAGCTCGGGCGCCAGCTCGGGCGACGGCGCTGGCAGCACAAAACTGAGCGTGATGCGCTCGCGCAGTTGCCGCAAACGCGGCTGGCGCAGCACATTGCTCAACTCGGAAGTCCCCAGCAGCACCACTGGCAGCAGGGCATGCGCCCCCTCGCTCAGATTGGTCAGCTGCCGCAGCGTCTCCAGCGTGTCGGCCGGCAGCGCCTGCGACTCCTCCACCAGCAGCACCGCCAGCCTGCCGGCCGCGCGCTCCGCCGCCAGGTGGGCATGCAGCAGCCGCATGATCTCGTCGCTGCGCAAGCCGCCCGGCGCCAGGCCCAGCTGGCGCGCTATCGAGCACACTGCGTCCTGCGGCGACATTGCAATGCCGGCCGCGTTCACCGCCCGCTCCAGCACCACCGCCTGCACCGGCGGCGAGTCCTGCGCCAGCCGCGCGGCCAGCACCGCGCACAGCATGGTCTTGCCGCTGCCCGGCTCACCGGTCACTTTGACAACGCCATCGCCCAGCCGGAGCGCATATTGCAAGGCCCCCAGCAACTCGCGCCGGGCCGCGTCTTCATAATGGAAGACGGGATCGTGGGCAGGGCTGAAAGGCGGGCGGGACAGGTGGAAGTGGTCGAGAGCCATAAGGATTGGATGCTGTACTGATGAGCACTGTAGCAAATATCGGACTGGTTTAGCCAGCGGGCACCACATATTACTCGTAGAAACGGCCTGATCTGACATAAAATGGCCGCGACCAATGTGCAACGTCTGGAGTAGTGTATGGCTCGGCCCGAAAAAGTCCGCTTAGGTGAAATCCTGGTGCAGCAAAAGCTGCTGACGGAGGAACAGCTCGGACTGGCGCTGGCCGAACAGAAGCGCAGCGGCCGCAAGCTCGGCCGCGTGTTCATCGAAAGCAGCTACGTCACCGAGGAGCAGATTGCGGGGGCGCTGGCGCGCCAGATGAACATCCCCTACATCAACCTCAAGTTCTACAACATCAACCCGGAAGTGGTGCGCCTGCTGCCGGAAACACAAGCGCGCCGCTTCCGCGCGCTGGTGCTGGAAGACCGCAAGGGCTCGCTGCTGGTCGGCATCGCCGACCCCACCGACCTGTTCGCCTACGATGAAATCGCCCGCCTGGTGCACCAGAACATCGAGCTGGCCGTGGTCAACGAGACCGAGGTGCTGGCCGCCATCGACCGCATCTACCGCCGCACCGACGACATCACCGACCTGGCGCGCGAGCTGGAGCAAGACCTGGGCGACGTGTCGGTGGACTTCGGCGCGCTGGCCGCCAATCCCGGCCTGGAAGAAGCGCCCATCGTCAAGCTGCTGCAGTCGGTGTTCGACGACGCCACCCAGGTGCGCGCCTCGGACATCCATATCGAGCCGCAGGAAAGCCGCCTGCAGATCCGCTTCCGCATCGACGGCGTGCTGCACCTGCAGACCGAAGCCGACATCAAGATCGCCCCCGCGCTGGCGCTGCGTTTGAAGCTGATGTCGGACCTGGACATTTCCGAAAAGCGCCTGCCGCAGGACGGCCGCTTCGCCGTGCGCGTGAAAAACCAGCGCATCGACGTGCGTATCTCCACCATGCCCACGCAGTACGGCGAATCGGTGGTGATGCGTTTGCTGAACCAGGGCGGAATCAACCTGCGCCTGGACGCGATCGGCATGCCGCGCGGCATACTGGAGAAATTCCGCGCCATCGTGGCGCGTCCCAATGGCCTGGTGCTGGTGACCGGCCCCACCGGTTCCGGCAAGACCACCACCTTGTACAGCGCGCTGGCCGAGCTGAACTCCGTTGAGAAAAAGCTCATCACGGTGGAAGACCCGGTCGAATACCGCCTGCCCGGCATCAACCAGGTGCAGGTGAACGACAAGATCGAACTGAATTTCGCGCGCGTGCTGCGTTCCGCGCTGCGCCAGGACCCGGACATTGTGCTGGTGGGCGAGATGCGCGACCAGGAAACCGCGCAAATCGGCCTGCGCGCCGCCATGACGGGCCACCTGGTGCTCTCCACGCTGCACACCAACGACGCCGCCAGCACTCCGCTGCGCCTGATGGACATGGGCGTGCCGCGCTACATGGTGGGCAGCTCGCTGCAAGCGGTGCTGGCCCAGCGCCTGGTGCGCGTGATCTGCGAAAGCTGCACTACGCAATACACGCCCACGCCCACCGAGCACGAGTGGCTGCGCCTGGAATTGAACGACAAGGTGGACATGGCGCGCTACTTCCACGGCAAGGGTTGTTCGCATTGCAACGGCATGGGCTATCGCGGCCGGACCGGCGTGTACGAGCTGCTGGAGATGACGCAGGCGGTGGTGGACGCCTCGCACAGCCCGGATTCGGGCCACTTCATGAAGGTGGCGCACGCGCAGATGCGCGGCGAAACCCTGCGCCGGCACGCGGTGCACCTGGTGATCCAGGGCCGCACCACCATCGCCGAAGCCATGCGCATCAGTAACCAGTACGAGGAATAAGGTGCCGTTCTTCGCCTACAAGGGCCGCAACGCGCGCGGCGAGCTGCTGCAAGGCGTGCTGGAAGGCGCGGACAGCAATGCCGTGGCTGACCAGCTGTTCGGCACCGGCGTCACGCCGGTGGAAATCACGCTCACGCGCCAGGCCGCGCGCAAGGACGGCGAAAGCTTGTGGAGCCGCTTGACTGAGAAGAAGGTGACGTCGCTGGACGTACAGCTGTTCAGCCGCCAGCTCTACACCTTGCTCAAGTCCGGCGTGCCCATCATGCGCGGCCTGGCCGGCTTGCAGGAATCGGCCATCAGCAAGTCGTTCGGGCGCGTCATCAAGGATCTGCGCGAATCGCTGGACGGCGGCCGCGAGCTGTCAGCGGCCATGCGCAAGCATCCCACGGTGTTCAACAACTTCTACCTGTCCATGGTGCGCGTGGGCGAAATGACGGGCCGGCTGGACGAAGTGTTCCTGCGCCTGTTTGACCACCTGGAGTTCGACCGCGAGATGCGCAACCGGGTCAAGAGCGCCACCCGCTACCCGACCTTTGTCATTATCGCCATGGTGCTGGCGATGATCATCGTGAACATGTTCGTCATCCCGCAGTTCGTCAAGGTGTTCGAGAGCTTCCGGGCCGAGCTGCCGCTGATGACGCGCATCCTGATCGCCACGTCGCGCTTCACGGTGGAATACTGGCCGGCGCTGCTGGTGGCGGCGGTGGCCGGCTTCTTCGCCGCCCGGGCCTGGGTGGGCACCGAGAAGGGCCGTTTTGCGTGGGACCGCGCCAAGCTGCGCTTCCCCATAGCGGGCAAGATCATCCACAAAGCCACCATGGCGCGTTTTGCGCGCAGTTTTGCGCTGTCCAGCCGCAGCGGCGTGCCTATCGTGCAGGCGCTGACGGTGGTGTCGCAGACGGTGGACAACGCCTATCTGAGTTCACGCGTGGAGCAGATGCGGGATAGCGTGGAGCGCGGCGACAGCATTCTGCGCACTTCCATTGCGGCGGGCATCTTCACGCCGGTGGTGCTGCAGATGATCGCCGTGGGCGAGGAATCGGGTGCGCTGGACGATCTGATGGATGAAATCGCGGCCATGTATGAGCGGGAAGTGGACTATGAGCTGAAAACGCTGGCCGCGCAGATCGAGCCCATCCTGATTACCTTCCTGGGCGCGATGGTGCTGGTGCTGGCGTTGGGCATTTTCTTGCCGATCTGGAACCTGGGCAAGGCAGCGCTGCATTGATGGGGAATCGCGCGCCGCGCCTGCCGGCTGTAGCGTTCCCGCAACGGCGCGGCGCCGGTGGTTTTACCTTGTTCGAATTTGCCGTTGTTGCCATTGTCTTCAGCGTCCTGGTCGGCGTGCTGCTGCAGCGGCTGGCGTTTTATCAGGAAGAAGCGGAGCGCGCCGGCGCGCAGTTATTGGTGACAAATATGCAGAGCGCCTTACGCAGCAGGGCCTACGAGACGGCCATGCGCGGCGGGCCGGCGGATTTGGCGGTTTTGGCGGGGGCCAATCCGATAGGCTGGCTGAACCGGGAGCCGGAAAACTACGCGGGCGAGATTGACAATTCAACAGCAAAATCTTTGGCGCCCGGATACTGGTACTTCGACCGGGAACAGCGCACTCTTGTCTATGTGTTCAGTAGTAAAAAAAGTTTTCTTGGGGACTCATATGAACGCTGGTATTTCAGAGTAAAATTCACCCGCTTGCCCACAATAAACGCCAAGCCGGAAGGAACGCAGAGCCAGGAAGGCAGCGTAGCCCTGATTAAAGTCGACGCAAGCCAGCCAAACTGAAGACGCTGTGGCTGGCAGTCACGTTTTCTTTTTTGACCAAGTTGGAGTGTTAAATGCAAATTAAACAAGTGGGTTCGCTGCGCGGTGGTGCTCAAGGTGGTTTCACGCTGATCGAATTAATCGTTGTCATCGTCATCCTCGGCATCCTGGCCGCAACCGCGCTTCCGAAGTTTGCCGACATGGGTGGCGATGCGCGCATGGCGAAGATGCAGGGCGCGCGTGCCGCAGTATCGGCAGCCGCCAGCATGTACCACGGTAAGTGGCTGGTTGCTGGGTCGCCTAGTACCGCTGGCAATGCTACTGACGGTACACCGTTGAGCGCAGAAGGTTACCCAACTCTGAGCCAAACCGGCATTATGACTGCTGCGGGGCTGACTGCGGACTACGTTCTCACGGCCTCGGGTATTACGCCGGATTCTAACCATGCGAATTGCGTGCTTGGCTATGATGCTTCGACCGGCGCCGTAACGACCACGGCTATATCAGTCGTGAATTGTAAATAATCCATTCAGCAGGGACCCAAAGCAGGGGCCGCCGTAGCGCAAGCTACAGCGGTCCTTTTTCTTTCCACGTAGTCCGGCTTGCCGACCAGGCTGCTGTCCGGGCAGCTGGCGGCGTTGCAGGCGGTGGCGGTCACCGTGAAGGTGGACTTTTTGATCGGCACGCCGGGCGCGCTTTCGCCTTCGTTGAAGTCGGTCTGCGTGCAGCGCACGGTCACCGCGAAGCCGTGCGCGCTGCGGTGGTCCAGCGTCTGGTTGGCGCCGGCGCAGTTGCCGTTCACCAGCGCCAGATACAGCCCCCATTCCGTCCCCGCCCGCGCCGCCTGCAGCGCGTAGCCCGACATGGCATCCTGCGCCGAGGTGCTCTGCTGCGTGGTGCTGAGCTTCACCGCCGTGATGGCGAGCGTACTCAGCGCCACCAGAATCAGGATGGCGGCAATGTAGGCGAAGCCGCGCTGGCGGCCGGGCTGAGTCATGGCGGGCCTCATGGCACGTTGTCGGCATGCGTGCCGAACAGGATCTGGACCGATTCATCTTTGTCCGTCAGTTTCAGTTTCATCTGCATATAGCCGGCGTCCTGCGCCGCGCCCGCGTTCGGGTTGTAGATGAACTGGCACGACTCCACCTTGGTGGCCAGCACCGGCGTGGACGCGTTGGGGACCGGGCAGCTGGACGGGGCCGCCGCGTTCAAGCCATAACCCGAAAAACGGTACAGCGTGCCGGTCCCCGTGCCGTTGACTTTGTTGGCGTTGGCGCAGACGTAGAATATCGCCTGCTGCGCCGCCGGCACCACCACGAAGCGGCCACCCTCGTAGCCCACCGGGAACTGCTTGGCCGCCGTCAGCGTAATACGGTGCAGCCCGAGCGGCGGATTGCCGCCGGTCGACGGCGGCGCGCCCACCGCCGCAATGGCCTGGGTGTTGGCGCCGGTGTAGACGTCCTCGCCGTTCTGGTTGTCGATCACCACCAGGTCGCCCGCCGCAGGCAGCGGGTTCAGCGGGCTGGTGACATCGAAGCCGCTGCTGGTGGTGGTCGTGTCGAGCGGCAGGCTGCGGTCCGCAGCGGCGGCAGTGGCATCCCAGGCGGTATCGGGCGCGGTGCGATAGCGCCCGCCGGTCGAAGTCGGAACCAGCTCGAAGCACTGGCTGGTGGCAATGCGGATGGAATTGGGAACGGCGGCGCGGATGTCGCGGCTCATGGCGCGGGTGGCGCCGTCCATCATGTCGGTCAGGCCGGCGCGCCTGCCCACGGCCAGGTAGTTGTTCACCGAAGGCAGGAAGAACACCGAAATGCCGCCCACCAGTACGCCCGTCACGACCATGACCACGATGAGTTCAACCAGCGTGAAACCGCGTTGCCTGCTCATTGCTGATTCTTTCCGAAATTGGTGCGCCAGCCCCGCAGCGCCACCTGGTCGCTGCCGTGGGTGACGGTGATCGTGATCTGCACGGCATCGCCGCCCGCCACGCCGGGCAGTGGCACGGCGGGCGGCGGCGCGCCGACGGCCACTTGCACGGTCATGCCGGCCAGGCCGAGGTCGGTGCCGTTGATGTCGCACAGCTTGGCCTGCTGGTAGCCGTTGTAGTCCATGATGTCGTTGAAGGTGTCGCGCGCGCAGGGCTGCGACGGCGCGCCGTTGGCCGAGGCGCCGAAAGGCTGATGCTGGATTTCCTCCATCAGGCCTTCCGCGAAGGCGCGCATCTGCTTGTCCACGATGGGGCGGGCGCTGGCCACGGTATTGAAGTTGAACACGCCGACCACGGCAGCGAGGCTGATGCCGATGATGACCATGGCGATAATCAGCTCGACCAGCGTGAAGCCGCGCTGGCGCGGGATCTTATTCCACATAGCCGGTGGCTCCTTGCAGGCGGATGCCGGGCTGGCCGGTCACGTTCAGGGTGCCGGCCGCCAGCGGCGAGGCGGCGGAACCGCCGGTGGTGATGGTGCCGTTCGGCTGGAAGAACAGCAGCGTGAAGCCGCTGGCGCTGATGCCCGGATCGCGGCTGGCGTAGCCGGCGCCGTCCGGACTGGCCAGCGCCGTGCCGCAGGCGGTGGAATTGGCCGCCTGCGCGATGGTCAGCGCCATCGACGCGCCGTTGGCCGCTATCGTGGCGCACACCAGGCGGCGGTGGCTGACGGCCGTCTTCTGCGCGTAACGCAGGCCGCTGGCCAGCTCGTTGCGGTAGGAGGCGCCGGCCATGCCGTTGCCGCCGCTGGTGAGCATGGGGATGGCGACGGCGGACAGGATGCCGAGCACGATCATCACCGTAATCAGCTCAACCATCGTGAATCCGTGCACGCGCCGGTTCAATTGAACAGCTCCCGCACGTGGATGGTGGCTTTGCTTTCAGGGGAAAACACGCCGAACGTGGCGCGCGCCGACGGGTCGCGGCTGTAGTCGTTGGCGCAGCCGTTGAGCGAGCGCAGCCAGGGCACGGCCGCGCCAGTGGTGGCCGGGTGGTTGGCCAGGCAGGAAGCGTCGGTGCCGGTGCCGCCCAGGTTGTAGGCCAGGTCCACGTAGCCGGCCACGTTGTTGGCCTTGGCCAGCGTGAGCACGCCTTTGCCGGCGGTGATTTGCGTTGCGCGGCTGCCGTCCGGGCGCACTGTGTCGCCGCGCGCGCTGACGCCGCTGGCGCTGCTGGCTGTGAGCGCCACGGCGGAATCCGGCAATATGGTGGTGCTGTCGTCGCTGTTGATGATCCACGACAGGCCGGTCCAGTACTGTGCTTGCACAGGGACCTTGAGTGGGCCGTTGGCGCGCCCGAAGGCGTTGGTCACGCGCAGGCGGCCGTAGCGGATCTGCGTGCTCGCCTCGGCGTGGCCGGCCGAGCTGACGCCGTCCGTGTCGTCGGCGCGCAGGATCAGCTGCAGCGGCGCGGGCTTGATGCCGGTGGCCGGGTCCGGCGCGCTGAAAGTGTAGGCTGGCAGGGCGTCGGCCCCCACCGGCGCGCCCGTCTTGAAGTCGGCGGCCGGCACGGCGCTGGGACTGAGCGTTCCCTGCGTGGCCGGGACCGCGGCCACCGTGCCGGCCGCGTTGGTGTAGAACGGGCGCAGCGTCACGGGCCTGGCCACGCCGAAGGCGCCGGTGTAGTTGGCGGTGACGGCGTTGTCGCCGTTGTAAGGCGTGATGCGCACGGTGGCGATGGGCTGGCCGGAGTAGCTGTAGACCATGGCCGGGGTCAGCGCGGTGCTGAAATAGGCCGGCGTGAAACGGATGGCGCCGTCGCAGGGAATGGTAGTTGAGCCCGTAGCACTGGTACCGCTGACGTTGAGGCCCGAGCCGAGGTAGTTATTGTCCGCCAGCGCAGCCGTGAGATAAGCTTGGCCGGCTTCGCTCCACTTCAGGCCGCTGGCTTGCGCTATGCCGTTGTTGAAGGCGCCCACCGTGCCGCTGGAAGCGCCGGCCGAGCCGCCGGCGGGCAGGCATTTGCTGAAGTTGATTGAGACCGCTTCAACAGGGCTTTCGCGGCCAAAATTCGGCGTGGCCAGGTTGTTTGCGTTGAGTGCCGTGACCGCGATGCCGGCGCCAAAGGCCACGCCGGCCTTGGTCAGAGCCGGGACGCTGCCAAACGCAAAACGGGCCGGCACGGTGGTGAAGCCATCGCTGCTGCTCATTTTGAACGCTGGATAGCCGATGGTCAGTGTCATGCTGCCCGCGTCCGGATACTTCAGCGTGGCGCTGGCGACACCATTGGCATCGAAGGTCAACGTGGCACTCTGGCCGATGCCGTTGCAAGCGGCTGGCGACGAGCCGTTAAGGGTCGGCACTTTGCCGCCGCTGTTAGGATTGACGTACGCGCATGCCACATTGACGCTGGTGGCCGAGGTGAACGCTGGCGTACACACATTGGTCTGGTCGGCGGACGAGCGTACCGCTTTGACGGTGAAGCTTTGCGTCGTATCGGCGACGTGGTTCGGCACGTCGAACAAAAATGCCGCTGTGCTGTAGCTGTGGCTGCAACTGGCGGACAAGGCCGCGCTGTTCCAGCAGGTGGTGGGGTTGGCAACGGTCACGGACAAGCCGGAGGCGCCCAGCGTCACGGTTTCCGGTGTCGTGTCTGATATTGAAACCGTGGCGCTGCTGCTGCCCGAAGGGATGGAGAAGCTTGCGCTGCCGGCCGTGCCGGTGCCGTTGACGGTACCGCTCACGCCGCCCGTGTAGGGCGTGCACGCGCCGTTGCTGTCGGCGCCGCTGCATGCCGTCACCGTGACCGGCGACGGGGTGCAGGTGATGCCCGAGCCGTTATGGCTAAGCCGGATATGGTGCAGGCTGCCGGGCGGCGGCGCGGTGCCGGTGCTGCCGCAATCGACGTCGGTGATGTTCTTCGCGTCGCAGTTGCCGGTAACGGTGGTCGAATTCTTTTTGCCAGTCAGGTTGTTGCCCGCAGTGACATCGCCGGTGATGACGGTATTCTGGTCGAAGTCCAGGTTGTTGGCTGCCTTGATATTGCCTGTGACGTGAGTGTTCTGGGCGAAGTCAATGTTGTTGCCGCTCGTGACGTTGCCGGTGATTTTCGGATTCTGGCGGAAAGCGATGTTGTCAGTTGCCTTGATCTGGCCGTTGATCTCGGCGTTCTGTCCAAACTCGGCCCGGTTGCCCGCCGTGATGTTGCCATTGATCTTGGGGTCCACGCCGAAAATGATGTTCTGCTTGGCCACGGCCGAGCCGTTCAGCGTGGCGTTCTGGGCGAAATCGATGTTGTTGGTAGCCGACACGTTACCCGTGACGGTGCTGTTTTGTCCGATTGTCAGGTTGGCGGCAGTGTAAGGGTCACCCACTGCGATGTCGCCGCTAATTCTGGCGTTGCCCGCCACGTTCATGAAGCCGTTGACCACCATATTCATCGTCACGTCCACGTTCTGCTGCATGTCGAGCGCGCCGCGTACGATCAGCGTCATGCTGTGGCCATTATTGGTGGTGCCGAAACTCTGGGCTGTCGCCAGCGAGCCGGTGATCTCCAGTGTGATATCGGATTGCAGATCCAGTTGCGTATTTTGCGACAGGGAGAGGCTCCCGGCGCAGGTATAGCTGGTGGCGGACACCTTGGTGCAGTTGAACGGGCTGGAAGTCAGCGCGGTGGGCAAGGAGTAGGTGGTTGCGTGCGCGGACGCGCAGGCCAGGCTAAGCCCAAACGCGAGCAGGCCGGTTGCACATGGAAAGCGGCGCCGATGGCGCGGTTCCATCTGCAAGGTAGAGGTCATAGTGTCGGTCTGGAGAGTCGATAGTGTCATCAGATCATGCCGGCAAGGAAGGTGTCAAGCCGCCCGCTCCTCTTGAAAACCGGGCATTTTGTCTCCTATAGGCAAAAAAAATGAACGGAACGCCACGGCCGGAGGCAAATGAGGGGGTAAAACCTATGAAACTTAAATATAATCAAGCCACTGCGAAGCATTGTGCATGCAACGCTCAACCTTTGAGACGGTACGAATGGGTTTTTTGGGAAAAGCGAAAAAAAAGGAAGGCTGGCTGGCCATTGCGCTGTACGCGGACGGCGTGCTGGCAGCGGTTGTGCAGCGCCGCGCTGATGACAAGCCGGCGGTGCTGGCCGCCGTGTTCTATCCCGGCCCGAAACAGCAGTCCGGCCCGCTGCTGGCCCGGCTCAGCCGGGAAATGCACACGGCCCAGTACCAATGCTCCAGCCTGCTCGCCAGCGGTGCCTATCAGCTGCTGATGCTGGAAGCGCCGAACGTGCCTGCCGATGAGTTGAAGACCGCCGTCGGCTGGCGCCTGAAGGACATGATCGACTTCCCCGTGGCCGACGCCACCATCGACGTGCTGGACGTGCCGCCCGCGCCCAGCGGTCCGGCGCACAACCGCCAGGTGTTCGCGGTGGCCGCGCGCAACACCGTCATCGAGCCGCACCAGTATCTGTTCGCGGACAACAAGGTGGACCTGTCGGCCATCGACATTCCGGAGATGGCGCAGCGGAATATCTCGGCCATGCTGGAGCCGGAAGGGCGCGGCGTGGCCTTGCTGTCCTTCGACGTGGACGGCGGCGTGCTGACCGTGACGTTCGGCGGCGAGCTGTACCTGGCGCGCCGCATCGACGTTACCCTGTCCCAGCTGCTGGGCGGCGACGCCGCGCAACAGCAGCAACACCACGACCGCATCACGCTTGAGCTGCAGCGCTCGCTGGACCATTTCGAGCGCCAGTTCCATTACGTGGCCGTGTCCAAGCTGGTGCTGGCGCCGACCGGCAGCGCCGCGCTGCATGAATATCTGTCGCGCAATCTGTACCTGCCGGTGGAGGTGCTGGACCTGGCCGCGCTGCTGGACCTGGGCAAAGTGCCCGAGCTGGCCGACACAGCCCAGCAGGCGCGCTATTTCATGACACTGGGCGCCGCGCTGCGCGAGGAAGGAAGCGCCTCTTGAGCCAGCAGATCAATCTGTTCAACCCGCGCTTCCGCAGGCAAAAGAACTACTTTTCGGCCGCCGTGCTGGCCGGCGCGGTGGGCGTGGCGCTGCTGGCGGCGCTGCTGGCCGGTGTGCTGGCCAGCCAGCGTGCATCGCTGCTGGAAGCCGAAACCGCCACACTGAAGGCCGGCCTGGCCGCGCGCGAGGCGCGCCGGGCCGCCGCGGCCATCGAGTTTGCGCCGCGCACGCGCAGCGCCGCGCTGGAGCAGCAGCTGGCCCAGGCCGAGCAGGAGAACCGTGCCTTGCGCGATGTATCCGATGTGCTGGGCAAGGGCGATATCGGCAATGTGCGCGGCTATTCGGCCTATTTCCAGGCCTTCGCGCGCAGCAGCGTCAGCGGCTTGTGGCTGACCGGCGTGCAGATCAGCGGCGCCGGCCGCGAGATCGGCCTGCAGGGCCGCGCGCTGCAGGCCAGCCTGCTGCCGGGCTATCTGCAGGGTTTGTCGCGTGAGCCGGTGCTGAAGGGCACCAGCTTCGGCCGCCTGGAAATGGGCCAGCCTCAAGCGGCGGAAGGCGGCAAGCCGGCCGCTGCCGCGCCCTATGTGGAATTCAGCCTGCAAGCGACGCCGGCAGCCGATGCGGCCGCGCGCAAGGAGACCCGATGAAGCCGTTGAAGCAGGAATGGAAAAAGCTGGAAGCCCGGCTGGAAGCGCTCAGCCTGCGCGAGCGCGCCATGGTGGGCGTCGCTGCGGTGGCGTCGGTGGTGTTCGTGGTCTACTTGCTGCTGATCGATCCTGCCATGGCGCGCGAGCGCACGCTGAAGGCCGAGGTGGCCATGCAGAAGCAGCAGATTGCGCTGATCGACCAGGAGCTGGCGCAGCGCAAGGCCATCGCCAGCATCGACCCGGACGAGGGCGCCCGCCTGCGCCTGCTCAAGGTGCGGGCGGAAAACGACAATATGCGCAGCGCGCTGCGCACCATGCAGAAGGGGCTGGTGGCGCCGGAAAAGATGGCCCAGCTGCTGGAGCATATGCTGAAGGGGAACAAGCTGAAGCTGGTGTCGCTGAAGACCTTGCCCGCGCAGGGCATGGGCGACGGGCGCTTCAGCGAACCGGAGGCGGGCGACGCGACCGGCGGCGCCGCTCCCGCCGCGCCTGGCGCCCTGGGCCAGCCGCCGCGTCCGCCGGCGCGGCAGGAAGAGCTGCTGTACCGCCATGGCGTGCAGGTGGTCCTGCAAGGCAGCTACCTGGACATGGTGGCCTATATGGCGTCGCTGGAACGCATGCCGTCGCAGCTGTTCTGGGGCAAGGCCAGGCTGGACGCCGAAGACTACCCGGCCGCGCGCCTGACGCTGACGCTGTACACGCTGAGCCTGGACACGAAATGGATAGCGCTGTGAAAACCGTTGTGATGACCAGCCTGCTGGCCGCCCTGGCTGCGGCCGTGGCCGCCCCCGCCGTGGCGCAAGCCGTGCCGCACGGCCTGACCGATCCCACCCGTCCACCCGCCGTGATGGCGCTGCCCGGCAGTGACGCCGAGCCGGCCGGCCCGGCCGCGCCGGTGCTGCAATCCATCCTGGTGTCGCGCGAAGCAGGCGGACGCCGCGTCGCCGTCATCAATGGTGAATTGGTGAAACAAGGTATGAAAGTGGGCGACGCCATCGTCGAGCGGGTCGGCGAAACGGACGTCGTGCTGCGCCGGGGCAAAGCCCGGGAAACGCTGAGGCTGTTCCCCAAACCATAATGCGCATCAAGCGAGCAGATAAGCGAGTAGAACCTATGCAAAAACTCATCCAGATCGTGTGCGCCGTGGGCGCCGCAGCCAGCCTGGCGGCCTGCCAGGGCCAAGGGGCGGCCAAGCGCGACACCTATGAGGAAATCAACAAGGAAATGCGCCAGGCCGCGGCCCGCTCGCCGGCCCAGGCCGCCGCGCCCGATGCGGTGGACGCCGCGCTGCTGCCGCAACTGCCGGCGCTGGCGTCGCAATTGCCGAAGGCGCGCGCGGTGCTGGACGAGCGCTTCAACGTGGCCTTCAACCAGGTGCCGGTGCAGCAGTTCTTCAATTCCATCGTGGCCGGCACGCGCTACAACATGCTGATCCACCCGGACGTCAAGGGCACCATTACCGCGCACCTGAAGGACGTGACGCTGTTCGAGGCGCTGGACGCCGTCCGCGAGCTGTACGGCTACGACTACAAGGTGGAAGGCACGCGCATCTACATCCGTCCGCTGACCATGCAGACCCGCATGTTCAAGGTGAACTACCTGACCGCGACCCGCAAGGGCAGCTCCAATGTGCGCGTGTCGTCCACCTCGGTCAATTCCGTGGGGCCGACCACGTCCGGCAGCACCGGCAACAGCGGCAGCGGCAACAACGCGCCGGTGCCGCAGCAGCAGCCGAACATGCTGCAGACGCATGAAGACGCGAGCAACGTCACCACCACGTCCGACAGCAATTTCTGGTCCGACCTGAAAGAGGCGCTGACCGCGCTGATGGGCGGCACGGCGGACGGCCGCAGCCTGGTCATCAGCCCGCAGTCCGGCGTCATCGTGGTGCGCGCCATGCCGGAGCAGCTGCGCAATGTGGACCAGTATCTGAAGGCCACGCAGCTGGCCGTGGAGCGCCAGGTGATCCTGGAAGCGAAAATCCTGGAAGTGCAGCTCAACAGCGGCTTCCAGAGCGGCATCAACTGGGCCTCGTTCGCGTCCTTCAAGACCGGCCATGACAACCGCGTGTCGGGCGGTTTCCTGCAGCCCGGTTCGGCCTTGCAGCCGCTGCCGTTCGCCGGCGGCCAGCCGCCCGCCATGACCACCGGCGCGGGCCTGACCGCCAGCACCGGCTTCTCGCTGGCCAACGCCGCCAACAGCGCCGGTTCGCTGTTCGGCCTGGCTTTCCAGACCAGCAATTTCGCCGCCATGATCTCCTTCCTGGAGTCGCAGGGTTCGGTGCACGTGCTGTCCAGCCCGCGCATCGCCACCATGAACAACCAGAAGGCCGTGCTGAAGATCGGCACCGACGAGTTCTATGTGACCGGCGTGAGCACCACCACCAATTCCAACGCCACCGGCAACACCACCAGCCCCAACGTGACCCTGCAGCCGTTCTTCTCCGGCGTGGTGCTGGACGTGACGCCGCAGATCGACGACGAGGGCAACATCATGCTGCACGTGCATCCGTCGGTGAGCCAGGTGACCACGGTGAACAAGGTGGTGAACCTGGGCAGCGCCGGTTCGCTGAACCTGCCGCTGGCGGCGTCCAGCACGTCCGAGATGGACAGCATGGTGCGCGGCCAGGACGGCCAGATCGTGGCGATCGGCGGCCTGATGCGCCAGTCGACCACGGACGACCGCTCGCAACTGCCGGGCGCCGGCGACCTGCCGGTGGTGGGCGCGCTGTTCCGCAATACCGACCGCCAGACGCAGAAGCGCGAGCTGGTGGTGCTGATCAAGCCCACCATCGTGGACGGCGCGGCCAGCTGGACGCAGGACATGCAGGACGCCAGCGGCCGCATCGAGAAGCTGGACCCGCGCCGGCCTTCGGAGCGCCGCTGATGTATGAGTCTCACTTCGGCCTGCGCGAGGTGCCTTTCAGCATCACGCCGGACACCAGCTTTTTCTTCACCAGCCCGCATTCGCAGGAGGCGTTGAACACGCTGCTGGTGGCGGTCAAGAGCGGCGAAGGTTTTATCAAGATTACCGGCGAGGTGGGCACCGGCAAGACGCTGCTGTGCCGGAAGTTCCTGTCCACGCTGGGCGAGGAATTCGTCACCGCCTACATTCCGAACCCCTACCTGGAGCCGCGCACGCTGATGCTGGCCCTGGCCGACGAACTGGAACTGACGCTGGCGCGCGACGTGGACCAGCACCAGCTGCTCAAGTCCATCAATTACCGGCTGCTGGAACTGGCGGGGCAGGGCAAGCAGGTGGTGCTGTGCCTGGATGAGGCGCAGGCCATTCCGGTGGAGAGCCTGGAGGCGCTGCGCCTGCTGACCAACCTGGAAACCGAGAAGCGCAAGCTGCTGCAGATCGTGCTGTTCGGCCAGCCGGAACTGAACGCGCACCTGGAAAGCCCGACCATCCGGCAACTGGCGCAGCGCATCACTTTTCATTACCACCTCGGGGCCTTGTCCAGGGATGACCTGGACTATTATCTGGCGCACCGGCTGCGCGTGGCGGGCTACGCGGGCGGGCGGCTGTTCGGCCGTAGCGCGGTGCGCAAGCTGTACGCGGCCACCGGCGGCATTCCGCGCCTGGTCAACATCATGTCGCACAAGGCGCTGATGCTGGCCTACGGCGAAGGGCGCCAGCAAGTGGAACGGCGCCATGTGGCGCTGGCCGCGTCGGACACGGCGGCGCAGCCTCGCGCGCTGTGGCCGTGGCTGGCCGGCGCGGCTGGCCTGGCGATGGCCGCCTGCGGATTAACCTGGGCATTGATCAAATGAGCCTGATAAACAAAATGCTGCAAGACCTGGACGCGCGCGGCGGAGCACAGGCCGCGCAGGGCGGTGTGCCGCAGATGCGTCCCGTTGCCGCCGGCGGTCAGCGGCCGCGCGCGGCGATGGCGGCGGGCGTTGGGTTGGCCGTGGTGCTGCTGGCCGCCAGCGGATGGCTGGGCTGGCGCTATTTGCAGCGCGCGCCGTCGAATGAGGTCGTCAACCAGTCGCCGCCGGCAGCCGTCAACGGCATGCCGGGCGTAGCCGGCCGCAGCGCTGGCGCCAGTGCCGGGACGGACAGCGCTGCCGGCGCTGCGAACGGGCCGGCCGAGGGCGCGGGCTCCGGCAGCAGCGTTCCCGGCGTCGCGCCGCAGCCTGCCGCACGCCTGCTGGCAGTGGCCCGTCCGATGCCGGTTCCGCCCGAAGCTGTCCAGCAGCAGGTGGCGCCTGCCGATGCGGGCGAGACTGCGGCCGGTTCCGCGCGCCGTCCTGCGCATACGCAGGCCGAAGACAAGGATGCCGCGCAAGTGGCGGCCGAGCTGAAAGCGGCCCGCAGGCAGGCACGCGAGGCGAGAGCCGAAGCCGAGCGCCTGGCGGTGCGCGGCCATGCCGCCGAAGCGGGTGCCCCGCCGGTCAAAGCGGCGGCCGCACGCACGGCGGAGGGAGGCCGGGACAGCGCCGCCGCGCGGGAAGCCGCTGCTGCGCGCGCCGCGAAGGCGGAAGCCAGGCCTGCGCGCAATGCGGATGCCGCCCAGCCGGGCGCCGGCGGCGTCACCGTCACGTCGCAGCAGCAGGGCGAGAACGCCTACCGGCGCGGTCTGGCGGCCTTGCAGGAGGGCCGCGTGCAGGAGGCGATTGCCAATATGGAGCAAGCGGTGTTCCTCTATCCGCGCCACGAGGCGGCGCGCCAGACCCTGGTTGGCCTGCTGATCGAGAACAGGCGCCACGACGAGGCGATCCGCCACCTGCAGTTCGGCCTGGGGCTGGACCCCAGGCAGCCGCAGTTGGCGATGATCCTGGCGCGCCTGCAGATCGAGAAGGGCGGGCCGGCGATCGAGACCTTGCAGCGCACCTTGCCGTATGCGGCGGGCAATGCGGATTATCTGGCGTTCCTGGCGGGGGCATTGCAGCGCGCGCAGCGCAACCGCGAGGCGGCCGAGCAGTATCAGGCCGCGCTGCGCCTGCAGCCGCAGAATGGCGTGTGGTGGATGGGGCTGGGGATTTCGCTGCTGGCCGACAAGCGCAACGCCGAGGCGCTGGACGCGTTCACGCGCGCGAAAAACAGCGGCAACCTGTCGCAGGAATTGCAGAGTTTCGTGGAGCGCAAGCTGCAGCAGCTGGCGCGGTGACGCCCGGCGGCTTACGGCGCTGCGCGCCTAAGCCGCCCTACGGAATATCGGCGTATCGCCGAATTCCGGAATTGCTGAATTATCGGATTACCTGTAGGGCGGGTTAGCGCAGCGTAACCCGCCATCGCGTGCGTATCACAGGCTCGCCTGCTCGCCCCAGATCTGCTTCATGCTGAAGCGCACGTCGGCTTGGTCTTCGCTGAGCACTTCGGCGATGGCGCATTCCGGGTCGCTGGCGCGGCGCAGGGCCTGGCTCAAGCCGCTGGTGTCGCGCAGCGATTTGCCGTTGGCGTCGCGCAGGCAGTGGATGTGGATCTCGCCGCTGCCGTCGCGCTGCATCACCACGCCCACTTCACCGTTTTGCAGCCGCACCAGCGCGCCCGGCGGGTATTTGCCGATCTGGCTCATGAACTGGTCGGCCAGCAGCGGGTCGCTGACGCGCGCCGGATCGCCCAACAGATTGTGCAGCGCCTTGTCCGGCAGCACCGAGCAGCGGTAGTTGCGCGCCGAGACCTGCGCGCAATAGCGGTCCGCCAGGCTGATGAGGCGCGCGTTCTGCGTGATGTCCGCGCTGGTGCGGCCTTCCGGATAGCCGGTGCCGTCATCGTTCTCGTGGTGCATCAGCACGCAGGCGATCCATTCCTCGTCCTCCACGCCGGCGTCGCGCAGCAGGCCCACGCTTTCCTCCGGGTGGCGCCGCACGATGGACATCTCTTCGCTGGTCAGGCTGGAACCCTTGTTGAAAGTGTTCTGGTGGCGCAGCATGCCCACGTTCATGGTCAGCGCGGCCGCCACGATCACCAGCATCTCGTCGCGCGACTTGCGCATGCGCTGCGCCACCAGCGCCGCGACGATGGCGGTCTCGATGCAATGGCGCACCGCGTAGGTGCCGGCGATCTGGCTCAGGAAAATGCAGGCCAGCGCCACGTCCTGGTTCAGTTCCACCGCCGCCATGACTTCGCGCGCGATGGCCAGCAGCTCGCTTTGCGCGTTCGCTTCATTGCGCAAGTCCGACAGCAGCTTTTCCAGCCGCCGGTTGGACTTGTTCAGCGCATTGAGCACCGAAGGCCGCGCCATGGCCAGGTTGGTGTTGTCGCCCAGGACAATGTCTTTCAAGCTGCTGTACTGGTTCATGATGATCCCCGTGCCGCCTGTCTCTTTATATGCTGGCGAGGCGCTCGAGCGCCAGGGCCAGCGTGTCATCCTTCTTCGCAAAGCAGAAGCGCACGATGCCGGACTCCTTGCCTTGCTGGTAAAACGCGGAAACCGGTATCGCCGCCACCTTCACTTCGGTGGTCAGCCATTCGGCGAATTGCGCTTCGGGCATGTCCGAAACCGCGCCGTAGCGCACGCACTGGAAATAGGTGCCGTCGGCCGGCAGCAACTCGAAGCGGCTGCCTTGCAGGCCGTTGCGGAAGATATCGCGCTTGCGCTGGTAGAACGCAGGCAGTTCCAGATAGGGCGCCGGGTCGGCCATGTAGCTGGCGATGCCGTGCTGCATGGGCGTGTTGATCGAGAAGACGTTGTACTGGTGCACCTTGCGGAACTCCGCCATCAGCGCGGCCGGTGCGGCCACGTAGCCTATCTTCCAGCCGGTGACGTGGTAGGTCTTGCCGAAGCTGGAGACGACGAAGCTGCGCGCCGCCAGTTCCGGGTAGCGGCAGATGGATTCGTGGCGCTGGCCGTCGTACACCATGTGCTCGTACACCTCGTCCGACAGGATCAGCACATTGCTGCCGCGGACGATGTCTGCCAGGGCCCGCATGTCGGCTGCGCGCAGCACGCTGCCGGTGGGGTTGTGCGGCGTGTTGATGATGATCATGCGGGTCTTGCCGTTGACGGCGGCCTGCACTGTGTCCCACGGCACGCTGTAGCCGGCGGCGCCCACCTGCATCTGCACCCGCACGGCTACGCCGCCGGCCAGTTCGATGGCGGGCAGGTAGCTGTCGTAGGCGGGTTCGATGACGATCACTTCGTCGCCCGGATGGACGGCGCACAGGATGGCGGTGGTGAGCGCCTGCGTGGCGCCGGCGGTGACGGTGATTTCGGCGTTGACGTCGTATGCGTGGCCGTAGTGCGCGGCGATCTTGGCGACGATGGCCTGGCGCAGCACGGGCGCACCGGTCATCATCGGATACTGGTTGAAGCCGGCGCGCATGGCCTCGCTCACCATGTCGACCAGTTTCGGCTCGCAGGCAAAGTCCGGGAAGCCCTGGCCCAGGTTGACGGCGCCGTGTTCGGCGGCCAGCGTGGACATGCGGGTAAAGACGGTGGTGCCGACGGCCGGCAAGCGGGTGGTCAGGGAGGGCGTTGCGGGCGGATTGTGGCGGCTGTTCATAGAGCGTAAGCGTTGAAGGCGTTCGCTTATTCTAGCGCAGGCGCCTGTCTTAGGTGTTGCTCATCCGCCCACTATTTTGGTGGAAGTCAGGCCTCTGGCGTCCACGCTTCCGGCACCATCACCTTGAACATGCCGGCCTTGGCCAGGCGGCGCGCGAGCTTGAGCAGCGCCTTGTCCTTGGTGATGAGGATGTCGGCGCTGGCGTCGCGCGCCAGTTCCAGGAATTTCTGGTCGTCGCGGTCGGTGCAGACCGGCAGGCGCACGCCCGATTCAGGCGGCGCCACCACCTTGATCAGCTGGTCGAAGCGGGCGGCGCTCTGCGGGCGGGAATCGTCGTCCAGCGGCAGGTGCTTGTAGTGCAGAACCACCAGGTATTCCTCGCGGCAATCGGCGCGGGTGATGGCTTCCACGGCGCCGCTTTCGATGGCGTGCAGCAGCGTGGACCAGCGCGGGTCCTTGAAGACGAACAGGTCGAGGCAGACATTGGTGTCCAGCACGATGCGTTTTGGTGAAACAGGTATCATGTCGGTTCTTGATATGAAGTAATTTTTAGAATCTTATGCTGATAGTGCTTTCGCCTGCAAAAAGTCTCGACCTGGAGACCCCTCCGACCACCAAGCTGCACACCCAACCCGATTTTCTCGACCATTCCGAGCAGCTGATCAACCGCCTGCGCGATTATTCGCCGGCCGAAATCGGCGAGCTGATGGATATTTCCGATGCGCTGTCCACGCTCAACGTGGCCCGCTACGCATCCTGGACCAAGGATACGTCCGAAGCGCGCCAGGCGGTGATGACTTTTAACGGCGACGTGTACGACGGCCTGGCCGCCCGCACGCTGACCCCGAAGCAGCTCGACTACACGCAAAAGCGCGTGCGCATCCTGTCCGGACTGTATGGCATGCTGCGCCCGCTGGACCTGATCCACCCGCACCGGCTGGAAATGGGTACGCGCCTGAGCACGCCGCGCGGCAAGGACTTGTACACCTTCTGGGGCGACACCATCGCCGATGCGCTGAACCGGACGGCGCAGGAGCAGGGCGCCGAGGTGCTGGTGAATCTTGCCTCTGAGGAATACTTCAAGTCGGTCAAGCGCGCCAAACTGGGCATGCCGGTCATTACGCCGGTGTTCGAGGACTGGAAAAACGGCAAGTACAAGATAATTTCGTTCTACGCCAAACGCGCACGCGGCCTGCTGGCCCGTTACGCGGCGGTGAAGAACATTACGAATCCGGAAAAGCTGAAAGCCTTCGACGTGGACGGCTATGCCTTCGACAAGAAGGACTCGGATGAGCGCACCTGGGTGTTCCGCCGCCGTGTCGCGGACTGAGCTTGGCGGGTTACGGCGTTCCGCCTAACCCGCCCACAAAGCGGGCATTCGGCGTTCCGCGTAGGGCGGATCGGGCCGCAGGCCGTAATCCGCCAGCTCCGTCATTAACCCCAGAGTTTCCACCACTGGCGTTCTTTTTTCACGCCTTCGTCGAGGAACTTGCTGTTCGGGTAGTTCTTCTTGAACACGCGCAGGGCGTCGTCGTGCAGCTGCACGTTGCCCATTTTCTCGTAGCCGCGGATCATGATGAACAGCGCCTCTTCGATCGACGGCGAGTCGCGGTAGTCGCTGATCACGCCCATGGCGCGGTTGACCGCAGCCAGGTAGGCGCCGCGGCGGTAGTAATAGCGCGCCACGTGCACTTCGTACGACGCCATGGCGTTGATCAGATACTTCATCCGGTCGATCGCATCCGGCGTATACTGGCTGTCCGGGAACTTGTCGACCAGCGCCTTGAACGCTGCGAAGGCTTCGCGCGTGGCTTTCGGGTCGCGCTCGGTGGGGTCCTGTTCGTAGATGAAGTTCAGGAAACCGATCTGGTCATTGAAATTGATCAGGCCGCGCAGGTAGTACATATAGTCCACGTTGGCGTGGTTGGGGTGCAGCTTGATGAAGCGCTCCACGGCGGCCAGCGCCTGGGCCTGGTCCTGTGCCTTGTAGTTGGCGTAGGCGATTTCCATCTGGGCTTGCACCGCGTACGTACCGAACGGATAGCTCGATTCCAGCTTTTCAAACAACTGAATTGCGCGCTCGTAGTGTCCGCCCGCCAATTCCTCCTTGGCCTCCGAGTATAATTTCGTAGCGGACCAGCCTTTGGTTTCATCTGCCTTT
This sequence comes from Pseudoduganella sp. UC29_71, assembly GCF_042693265.1. Lineage (NCBI taxonomy): Bacteria > Pseudomonadati > Pseudomonadota > Betaproteobacteria > Burkholderiales > Oxalobacteraceae > Pseudoduganella > Pseudoduganella sp. UC29_71. The sequence goes on from NZ_CP170549.1 coordinate 2,088,978, forward strand.
TCCGGCAGCAGGCTGCAGCCGGAAAGGCCAAGCAGTGCGAATGCTGCTGCGGTTGCTGCTGCTTTTGCTGCTGCTTTTACTGCGATAGCCGAATATTTTTTTTGCATGTTGTTTTGCAAGAACGTTTAACCAAGATTGTACAACTGGCTGATTATAGCCGATGGGAATGCTGTGATTTTAACTAATAACGAAATAGACGCCGACTTTGATGCTGACTTCCTGGGCGAAGAGGAGGCCGCCGACGCGCTGGCCCCTATCGTACTCGAATTGAGCCCCGAAGCGTGCGGCGAACGCCTCGACAAAGTCATCTCCAAGCTGGTGCCGCAGTTTTCGCGCGGCCGCCTGCAGATGTGGATCGAGGATGGCTTCGTTACCGTGGACGGCAAGCCCTCCAAAACCAAGGCCACCGTGTACGGCGACGAGAAAATCGTCATCCTGCCGCAGCCGGACCAGGAAACCGAGGCCTACAAGCCGGAAGCCATGGAACTGGACATCGTCTTTGAAGACGAGCACCTGATCGTGGTCAACAAGGCGGCCGGCATGGTGGTGCACCCCGGCAATGGCAACTGGAGCGGCACCCTGCTGAACGGCCTGCTGCACCATTGCCCGCAGCTGATCGGCGTGCCGCGCGCCGGCATCGTGCACCGCCTGGACAAGGATACCAGCGGCCTGATGGTGGTCGGCAAGACGCTGGCCGCGCAAACCGACCTGGTGCGCCAGCTGCAGGCGCGCACCGTCAAGCGCGAATACTGGTGCCTGGTGTGGGGCACGCCGCAGTCCGGCGGCACCATCAACGCGCCCATGGGCCGCCACCAGAAGGACCGCGTGAAGATGGCCGTGTCCACCGGCCTGGGCGCCAAGCCGGCCATTACGCACTACGAGCGCATTGAATCGGGCGTGCTGGAAGGCCGTCCGGTGAGCCTGGTGCAGTGCCGCCTGTCCACCGGCCGCACCCACCAGATCCGCGTCCACATGGCCCACCTCGGCTTCCCGCTGATCGGCGACTACGTGTACGGCAAGGCGCATCTGACGCACTTCTTCCCGCGCCAGGCGCTGCAGGCGCGCCGCCTGGGCCTGAATCATCCGGCCACCGGCGAGGCGTGCGAATGGCGCGTGCCGCTGGCGGCCGACTTTGCCGAGCTGCTGGAGAAGGTGGGCATCCACAATCCTGGCCTGGACGACGTGGGCGGCGACATCGAGGACGACTACGAGGAAGACGACTTCGACTACGGCGACGACGACTGATGACGGTATCCCGGCAATCCACGCAGTGGCTGGTGCCCGACTGGCCGGGCCTGCCGCCGAATATCGGTGCGCTGGCCACCACGCGGCGCGGCGGCGTCAGCCCCGCACCCTATGACGACGGCCAGGGCGGTGGCGGCCTCAACCTTGGTATCCATGTCGGAGACCAGCCGCACAACGTAGCGCAAAACCGCGCCACGCTGGCGGCCGAGCTGCCGGACGAGCCGGTCTGGCTGAACCAGGTGCACGGCGTGGACGTGGTGGACGCCGGCAAGGTGCGTCCCGGCCAGGTGCCGACGGCCGACGCCAGTATCGCGCGCGCGCCCAATACGGTTTGCGCTATCCTCACGGCCGACTGCCTGCCGGTGCTGTTCTGCGACACTGCGGGCACGGTGGTGGGCGCGGCCCATGCCGGCTGGCGCGGCCTGGCCGACGGGGTGCTGCAGGAAACCACGCGCGCCATGCGCGAGGCGGGGGCCGGCGAACTCATGGCCTGGCTGGGCGTGGCCATCGGCCCGGTGCGCTTCGAAGTCGGCAACGACGTGCTGCAGGCTTTCCTGAAGCAGGCGGCCCAGGCCGAAGACCCCGCCGCAGCCGAAGCGCTGGCGCGGGCCGCGATCGCACCGATCACCGGCAAACCCGGCAAATACCTGACCGACATGTACGCGCTGGCGCGCGGCATCTTGCGGCGCGATGGCGTGACGCGCATTGCTGGTGGGGAATACTGCACGGTGTCGAATTCCGGCCGCTTCTATTCCTACCGGCGCGACGGCGTAACGGGAAGACAAGCAAGTTTGATCTGGATCAAATGACGCGCTGCCCGCTGGCCTTAGGCTTCGGGTGGCCGGTCGCCGCCGGCAGGGGCGGCGTTTGCCTGGCGCGCGGCGTCCTCGCGGGCCGCCCGGGCGCGCTTGCGCCGCCCGGAACCCGTTAAATAGAATAGTATTCCTAATGGCAAGACGCAATACAATAAAAACGTCATCAATCCGGTCACCACGGTAGGTTCCGTGAAGGCCATCAGCACCACCACGTAGATCCAAGCAACAGCGACAATCAGCATAAGCAGTCTCGGTAAAAAACTTTTTTTATGGACTAAACATGAAATTGCCCGATCCTCAAGCCTTTGCCAGCACCTGGATGTCGCAGTTCAGCGACCCCGCCCAGTGGCAATCCTGGTTCAACATGGTGCCGGACGCCTCGTCCCACCCGGTGAGCGCCATCCTGCGCGATGCCGGCGCCACCATCAAGCCTGATACGGTCGAGCAACTGAAAAACGAGTACCTCGAGCAATTCGGCGCGCTGTGGCAGGAAGTCCTGTCCGGCAAGGCGCCGTCGCTGAGCGACCGCCGGTTCTCGTCGGCCGCCTGGCAAAGCAACCCGGTCACCGCTTTCAATGCCGCATCATACCTGCTTAACGCCAAGTTTTTGACCGCGATGGCCGACGCCATCGACGCGTCGCCGCACCAGAAGCAGAAAATCCGCTTCGCCGTGCAGCAAATCGTGGACGCCATGTCGCCCGCGAACTTCCTCGCCACCAACCCTGAAGCCCAGCAAAAGCTGGTGGAAAGCAAGGGCGAAAGCCTGACCAAGGGCCTGGCCAACATGCTGGCCGACATGCAGAAAGGCCACATCTCGCTGTCGGACGAGTCGGCCTTCGAAGTGGGCCGCAACCTGGCGCTGAGCCCGGGCCAGGTGGTCTATGAGAACGATTTGTTCCAGCTGATCCAGTACACGCCCACCACGCCCACGGTGCACGAGCGCCCGCTGCTGATGGTGCCGCCGTGCATCAACAAGTACTACATCCTCGACCTGCAGCCGGAAAATTCGCTGGTGCGCTACGCGGTAGAGCAGGGCAATACCGTGTTCCTGTTGTCCTGGCGCAATCCGGACCAGTCCATGGCCAAGGTGAGCTGGGACGACTACGTGGAGCGTGGCGTCATCAACGCGGTTGGCATCGTGCAGGAGATCAGCGGGCAGGAGAAGATCAATGCCTTCGGCTTCTGCGTCGGCGGCACGCTGGTCAGCACGGCGCTGGCCGTGATGGCCGCGCGCGGCCAGCAGCCCGCCGCCAGCCTGACCCTGCTGACCACTTTCCTCGACTTCGCCGACACCGGCGTGCTCAACGTGTTCGTCGACGAGACCCAGGTCCAGCTGCGCGAGCAGACGCTGAAAAGCGGCGGCCTGATGCCGGGCCGCGACCTGGCCACCACCTTCTCCAGCTTGCGTCCGAACGACCTGGTGTGGAACTATGTGCAGTCGAATTATCTGAAAGGCAACGAGCCGGTGCCGTTCGACCTGCTGTACTGGAATTCCGACAGCACCAACCTGCCAGGCCCGATGTTCTGCTGGTACCTGCGCAACACCTACCTGGAAAACAGCCTGAAAGAGCCGGGCAAGCTGACCGTGGCCGGCGAAAAGGTGGACTTGTCGGCGATCGATGCGCCGGCCTTCGTGTACGCCTCGCGTGAAGACCACATCGTGCCGTGGACCTCGGCCTACAGCTCGCTGAACATCCTGAACCCGAAAAAGCCCAAGGCCAACCGCTTCGTGATGGGCGCTTCCGGCCATATCGCGGGCGTGATCAATCCGGCGTCGAAGAAAAAGCGCAGCTACTGGGTCAACGACGAGGCCACGCCGAAGACGGCCAAGGCCAAGCGCCCCGACGCCGACACCTGGCTCAGCGGCGCCAGCGAGCACCCCGGCAGCTGGTGGCCGGAGTGGGCCAAGTTCCTGGCCGAGCACGGCGGCAAGGACGTCAAGGCGCCGGCCCAGCACGGCAATGCGAAGTACAAGCCGATTGAAGCCGCCCCCGGCCGCTATGTGAAAGCTAAAGCGGACTGAGCCGGACTAGCTTCTTGGTTGCGTTGCAATAAAACACGAAAGTTATAAGCCAGAACGTGCTGATGAGATTTTTTCACTCTATAATAGGCTCATAAGGCTTGTGAAAAAGCGAACCTGGTTCGCTTTTTTTTCGGATTAACGCGCTGCGGCGCAATACGTGGACTTGTGATGAGTAGTGCAAAAAAAAATGCGGAACGCTTGATCAAGAAATATCCCAATCGCCGTCTGTATGACACGCAGACCAGCTCCTACATCACGCTGACCGACGTCAAGCAACTGGTGCTGGACAACGAAGAATTCACGGTGGTCGATGCAAAATCGAACGAAGACCTGACCCGCAGCATCCTGTTGCAGATCATCCTGGAAGAGGAGGCCAGCGGCGTGCCGATGTTCTCCACCGGCGTACTGGCGCAAATCATCCGCTACTACGGCCACGCCATGCAGGGCATGATGGGTTCCTACCTGGAAAAGAACGTGGAAGCCTTCACCGACATCCAGCGCAAGTTCACCAGCGCCTCGCTGGACGGCAAGCCGTTCAGCCCGGAAATGTGGACCCAGTTCATGAACGTCCAAGGTCCGATGATGCAGGGCATGATGAACAACTATATCGACCAGAGCAAGAGCCTGTTCGTGCAGATGCAGGAGCAGATGCAGAACCAGAGCAAAAACCTGTTCGGCGCGTTCCCATTCGTGATGCCGGTGCCTCCTACCGACAAGAAGTAAATCCCCCGGGTGCGGAGAGGGCGGTCTATCGGGTATAATTGCCGATTGGCTTGAACATCTACCGCACCCTATCATGCAAGAAATCTCCCGTATTCCCAAGGCTGCAACCGCAGCGGCACCCACCGGCACCGCGCCCAAGGTCGGATTCGTTTCGCTCGGCTGCCCGAAAGCGCTGGTTGACTCCGAACAGATCCTGACCCAGCTGCGCGCCGAGGGTTACGAGACCGCCAAGTCCTACGACGGCGCCGACCTGGTCATCGTCAACACCTGCGGCTTCATCGATGCCGCCGTGCAGGAATCGCTGGACGCCATCGGCGAAGCGCTGGCCGAAAACGGCAAGGTGATCGTCACCGGCTGCCTGGGCGCGAAGAAGGACGGCGACGGCAACGACCTGATCAAGCAAATCCACCCGAAGGTGCTGGCCGTGACCGGCCCGCACGCGCTGGGCGAAGTGATGGCCTCGGTCCACCACCACCTGCCCAAGCCGCACGAGCCTTTCATCGACCTGCTGCCGCCGCAGGGCATCAAGCTCACGCCCAAGCACTACGCCTACCTGAAGATATCCGAAGGCTGCAACCACCGCTGCAGCTTCTGCATCATCCCGTCCATGCGCGGCGACCTGGTGTCGCGTCCGATCGCCGAACTGATGCTGGAAGCGGAAAACCTGTTCAAGTCCGGCGTGAAGGAACTGCTGGTCATTTCGCAGGATACCTCGGCCTACGGCGTGGACGTGAAGTTCCGCTCCGGCTTCTGGAACGGCCGCCCGGTCAAGACCCACATGACGCAGCTCACCGAAGCGCTGGGCGAGCTGGCCAAGTCCTACGGCGCCTGGGTGCGCCTGCACTACGTGTATCCGTACCCGCACGTGGACCAGATCATCCCGCTGATGAGCGGCGGCCACGTGCTGCCCTACCTGGACATTCCGATGCAGCACGCGCACCCTGAAGTGCTCAAGCGCATGAAGCGTCCAGCCAGCGGCGAGAAGAACCTGGACCGCATCCTGGGCTGGCGCGCCATGAATCCCGAGCTGACCATCCGCTCTACCTTCATCGCCGGCTTCCCTGGCGAGACCGAGGCGGAATTCGGATACCTGCTGGACTTCCTGAAGGAAGCGCAGATCGACCGCCTGGGCTGCTTCGCCTACTCGCCGGTGGAAGGCGCCACCGCCAACGAGATCGCCAATCCGGTGCCGGAAGAAGTGCGCGAAGAGCGCCGCGGCCGCGTGATGCTGCTGCAAGAGGAAATCTCGCGCAAGCGCCTGCAGGCCAAGGTCGGCAAGACCGTGCGCGTGCTGATCGACGAGCTGACCCCGAGCGGCGCCATCGGCCGTTCCGCGGCGGACGCGCCCGAGATCGACGGCGTGGTCTACGTGAAGAAGCCTTACGAGCCGCACAAGAAGTTGAAAGTCGGCGAGTTCTTCGACGTGGAAATCACCCGCGCCGACGCGCACGACTTGTGGGGCGATGCCTAAGCGTCACGCTGCGCAGCGTCACCCTGTGCGGTAAAATCCAAAGGCGGACGCGCATCGGCGGTCCGCCTTTTTTCATTGCGAGCCATGACGAATCCAAAATCCCAGCAGACCGCCCTGATCCACACCGACTACGAAGCGCCGTCCGGCTTCGCGGCTTTCCCGACCGCCATTCACCACGCCTCGACGGTGCTGTTCAAGAACGTGGCGGCGCTGCGCTCGGGCGAGTGGAAAGAGAAGAACGCCTATACCTACGGCCTGCACGGCACGCCCACCACCTTTACGCTGGAAGCGCGGCTGGCCGAGATCGAGGGCGGGCTGCACTGCCTGCTGGCGCCGAGCGGGCTGGCGGCCATCGCCATGATCGACTTCGCGCTGCTGAAAAGCGGCGACGATGTGCTGCTGCCCGATAATGTCTACAACCCCAACCGCGAGCTGGGCCGCTGGCTGGCCGACTTCGGCGTGAGCGCGCGCTACTACGATCCGCTGATCGGCGCCGGCATCGCCGCGCTGATCCAGCCGAACACGAAGCTGGTGTGGACCGAGGCGCCCGGTTCGGTGTCGATGGAAGTGCCGGACCTGCCGGCCATCTGCAAGGCCGCGCACGAGAAGGGCGCGCTGGTGGCGCTGGACAACACCTGGGCCGCCGGCCTGGCGCTGCGCGGCTTCGATCTCGGCGTGGACGTGGTGATGCAGGCGCTGACCAAATACCAGTCCGGCGGCTCGGACGTGCTGATGGGCGCCGTCATCACGCGCGACCGAGCGATACACGACCGCATTTCGCAGGCGCATATGCGGCTCGGCATGGGCGTGGGCGCGGACGACACCTACCTCGTGCTGCGCGGCCTGCCCACCATGAAGCTGCGCTTCGAAGCGCATGACAAGGGGGCGCGCAAGGTGGCGGCGTGGCTGAAGGCCCGTCCGGAGATCACCAAGGTACTGCACCCGGCGTTCCAGGACTGCCCCGGGCACGAGACGTGGAAGCGCGACTTCAGCGGCGCGGGCGGGCTGTTCTCGGTGCTGTTCGACGAGCGCTACACCGAAGAGCAGACCGACCGCTTTGTCGACGAGCTGAAACTGTTCGGCATCGGCTACAGCTGGGGCGGCGCCAACAGCCTCGCGGTGCCGTACCGCATCCAGGCCATGCGCCAGGGCTGGACGCACGGCAAAGGCATCCTGGTGCGTTTCAATATCGGCCTGGAAGAGCCGGACGACCTGATCGCCGACATCGAACAGGCGCTCGGAAAGCTGTAAGCCGGTGCGCCCGCCCGCGATTGCCGGTTGTATCGGGAACGCCGTCCTGCGGCGCGACCGGATCGGCGAATCGCCGTGCCAGGTGCACAGCTTCAAGCGCGGCAACGAGCTGTTCTTCCTGAAGGTTTCCCCTGCCGTGTACGCGCCCACCACCTACAGCGTGCAGCGCGAAGCGGCCATCCTGCGCTGGCTGTCCGGGCGGCTGAACGTGCCCGAGGTGGTACTGGCCGAAAGCAGCGACAGCCACGAATACATGATCACGCGCGCCGTCCCCGGCGTACCGCTGTCGGCGCGCATCGAAGCCGGCCAGCCGGTGCTGGAGCTGTTCACCGCTGCGCTGCGCCAGCTGCAGTCCATCCCCGCCGCCGGCTGCCCCTTCGAGGCCGGCGCGCGCTTCCGCCTGCGCGAGCTGGACTACCTGCTCGGCAAGGGCCTGATCGACGAAGACTGCGACCTCGCGCCCTGGCCCGGCCTCGCCACGCCACAGGACCTGCTGGCGCGCCTGCACGCCACCGTCCCCCAGGAAGACCTGGTCTTCGCCCACGGCGACCTCGGTGACAGCAACGTCTTCGTCGACAAGCACGAGCAGTTGCACTTCATCGACTTCGGCCGTGGCGGGCTGGCCGACCGCTGGATGGACATCGCCTTCGCGCACCGCAACCTGCGGGAGGAAGTCTCCGCGCAGGCAGCCGCGCAGTTCCTCTACGGCCTCGGTCTGCCCGACGCCCCGGCCAAACGGGAATTCTTCGAGCAGCTCGATGAACTGTTCTAGCACACCGTCAGGCGTGCTGGCCGACCCAGCGTCGAATTGCAAAAACTGCTACGCTTGCGTGTACGCAGATGTGAGGAATCGACCATGGGAAGAAGCGGGATAGATTTGCCCTTGCTGGAACGCTGGCTGACGGGATGGAGCTTGTCGCGCGGTGTGCCGCTGCCCGTCAGGGATAACGGCGGCTTGCGCGTGGATGCTGGCATGCCGCTGCAATTGCGTCGCTATGTATTCGCCGATACCGGTCCAGCATTGCAGGCATGCGCCGACCGGATTCACGCTCCCTACATCCACTTGAAGGCGCCGGTCGCTCCGGAAGTGCTGCGCGCTGCGCTTCCGCCACGGTGGTGCGTCGAGCCACCCGGCTATCTGATGCAGGGGCCACCCTCCATGTCCAGCCGGGGAGAACTCCCCGCCGGCTACGCCATCGAACACGCCGCAGAACACGGCGCCAGGCTGGTGCGGGTCTTGCACGCTAGCGGAGAATTAGCGGCTTCAGGCCGAATTACCCTGGACGGAGGCTGTGCCGTCTTCGACCAGATCGTCACGTCTGAACTGCACCGGCGCCTGGGTCTGGCGACGGTCGTCATGCAAAGCCTGGACGTGCTGGCCAGGCAAGCCAGCGTAAGCGAACGCCTGCTTGTGGCAACAGAAGAAGGCCGACGGCTTTATACAAAGCTCGGCTGGCGACTGCTGGCGCCGTGGGCGACCGCTGTGTTGCCCGCGCCAGCGGCGGGACAAACTTGAACTTCAGGAGACTGCGCAGATGAGCAACCCGGATTGGATTCCAGTCACCCATGAAAGCTGCAGCAACGTCACAGGGCCGTTCTACCATGGCACCAAATACCAGCTCGACATCGGCGAACTGCTGGTGCCCGGTTTTGCCTCCAACTTCGAGGAAGGGCGGGTCGCGAACAACGTCTATTTCAGCGCGCTGCTGGAGCCCGCAGTCTGGGGCGCCGAGCTGTCCACCGCGCTGTCCGGAGACCGGCACCGTGGCTACATCTACCTCGTTGAACCCACCGGAACGTTTGAGGACGACCCTAACCTGACGAACAAGCGCTTCCCCGGCAACCCCACCCAGTCCTACCGGACCCGCCACCCACTGAGAATCGTCGGTAAAGTGGAAGACTGGACGGGGCACCCGCCCGAAGTGCTCCAGCAAATGCTGGACGGCCTGAAAGAAAAAATGCGCCAAGGCCTGGCATCGATAGACGATTAGGTTTCGCTCTGATAGCGACGACAGCGAAGCGCGGAGCAAGAATTCCTTATTTGCGGACGGCAAGCCGCCTCAGGAGCAGGTCAGCGACTGCAAATGCCCCGGCGGCGGGCCGTCGGTCTGGTCGTAGCGGGCAACGCAGCGGGAGAGGCGGGTGTCGAGCTTACGGGCGAGGACGACGGTGGTGTCGCGGTAGGCGCAGCCGATCCAGAATTCGGGCGCTTGCTCGTGCTTGATGCGCCATTGCGCAATCAGGCTCTTGCCCTTCGCGCTTTCGTCGGGCGTCACTTGCACTTCGTCGCTGGGGTGGCCGGAGAAGAGCTGGGCGTGCTCGAGCTTGTATTCGGCGGCGCCGCCGACCGGTTCCCAGCCTTCGGCCGTGGTCACGATGGTGGACGCCAGGATGGCGGGCGGGCACACGATTTCTTCCTGTTGGGCTTGCGCGCCGCCGGCGGACAGCGCGGCGCAGAGCAGTGCGGCTGCGAGTTTCATGTCGCCTCCCGGTTCCACGAAGAACTTCCATGGTAGAGCGCACCGGGCGCGCGCGTTTAGACCGAAATCAAGCTGGCGTTCAGTACATCGGCTCGCCGCGCGCGAGGGCGGCTTTGAAGGCTTGCCAGTCCTGGCGCACTTTGGCGGCGTAGGCGTCCGCAAAGCCGGTCAGCTCGGCGATGAAGCCGGCACGGCTGGTGACGGCGTCGGTGATCTGCTGGGCGATGCCGACTTTGGCCAGCTGCGCGTCGTAGTCCCGGTCGGCACGGGCGTGGGCCGCTGCGAGCGCCATGCCCAGCGTGGCGGCGGCCTTGTTGAGTTCGGACTCGGTGGTGATGTCCTCATACTTGAAATCCTTGTCCGTGGGCGCCTTTTCGTGCACGTGGAAGGGCATGCCGCCGATGGTGGCGTAGCCGGTCAGCACGTCGGCGTCGAGCTGCATGGCTTGCTGGGCGCGGGCGATGCGCCGGCCTTCGTGCCCGCCGTAGAACGCGGACGGCAGCGCGCCGGGACTGGCCGGGGCCACCGCACTGGGGATGGCTTGCTTCAGTTCCAAAATGACGTGGCCGTCCTCCCCGCCGCTGCCTTGCAGCAGGGCGTAGTAGCGCAGTTTGCCCAGGCTGCCCATGCCGGCGCCGAGGCGCTGGCGCACGCCCAGCACTTCGTACCAGGCCACCGGCTTGCGCGCGGGCAGGGGGATGCGGCTCACGTAGTCCGGCATGGCGGCGGCCACGGCGTCGCGGATGGCGTCCGCCACGGGGCGCGTGTCCGGGCCTTTGAACTTGGCCAGGAATTCCTTGCGGTCGGCCTTGGCGGCTTTTTTGATGGCTTTCTGCACCACGCCGCTGGTGTTGTCGGCGGTCAGGCGGAAGGTCAGCTCGCCGCCGCTGTCCTTGAAATCGGCCATGCTGGCGAGGTAGGCGGTGGCCATGGCGGCGATCGCGGCGCGCCGCTCGGCCGCAGCGATGTCGCTGGCGTAGCTGGCCAGCAGCAGGCTCGCGGCCAGGCGCCGCAGGTCCCACAGGTAGTGGCCGATCCATGCTTCGTCGATGTCGCTGACGGCGAATACTTCAACGCCGCTGGCGTCGCGCATGGCGCCGAAGTTGGCCAGGTGGGCGTCGCCGGACAGCCAGCAGCGGGCCGTTTGCGCATTGGTGAACGGCGAGGACGGCAGCGCCGCCATGTCGCGGTAGAACAGGTGGGCGGTCGCGCGGTAGAAGGGGAACACGTCTTCCTGCATGCGGGCGATCTTGGTCACCAGGTCGGTGTTGTTGGTCTGCCGGAACTGGCGGTTGTGTTCCCGTATCTGCTGCGCGATGTCCATATCATTCCGGCATCGGGCGGTTGTCGTTCAGGTCCTTGATGCCGCGGATCAGGCGGTAGGCGGACCACAGCCAGGCCACGACCCAGATCGGCACCGCCACGACCAGGCCGATGAAGGTGACCGCGAACATGATGCCGAACACGAACCACACCAGATACCACCAGAAGGTGCGGATCTGCCAGCTGTGGTGGCTGTACACGAAAGTGCCTTCGGTGGACGGGCGCTGCACGTAGTTAATGATCAGTACCAGCAGCGACAGCGTGCCCATGGAGAACACAAAGGCCACGCCGTGCAGCAGGTAGAGCCACCAGGCCGTGTTCTTGGCCGATTCCAGGCGGTTGTCCAAAACGATTTCGCTTGCCATTGTTTACTCCTTGCAAAGTTGATATGACAGTGTAGCGAATCTTTTAAGCTTTGGGCACTCCTGTTAAAGTGCGCGGCATGGCTATCAATAATCTTCTGCGCAAACTGGACCTGACCACGCTGCAGCTTTTCCTGGCGGTGCAGGAGGAGGGCACGCTCACGCGCGCGGCCGAGCGGGAGGCGATCGCCGTGTCGGCGGCCAGCAAGCGGCTGGTGGACCTGGAGCAGGCGGTGGGCGTGGCGCTGTTTTCGCGCAAGGCGCGCGGCATGGAGCTGACCCCGGCCGGCCACACGCTGCTGACCCATGCGCGGCGCATGCTGCTGAGCGTGGAGAAGATAGGCGTGGAGCTGGCCGAGCATGCGCAGGGCGTGCGCGGCTACGTGCGCATGGTGGCCAACCTGTCGGCCATCGTGGAGTTCCTCCCCGAGGACTTGCGCGCTTTCCTGCAGCAGCACGAACAGGTGAAGCTGGACCTGGAAGAGCGGCCCAGCGAGGGCGTAGTGCGCGGCGTGGAGGATAGCTGGGCCGATATCGGCATCTGCTCGGGCGACGTGGATACGCGCGCCCTGCACACGGAGCTGTACCGGCGCGACCGGCTGGTACTGGTGATGCGCGCCGACCACGCGCTGGCGCAGCGCGGCCGCGTGGCTTTTGCCGATACGCTCGATTGCGACCATGTGGGCCTGCACGTGAACAGCTCCATCAACTCGCGCATGCATCTGGCGGCGCGCGAGGCGGGGCGGGCGCTGCAGGTGCGCATCCAGGTGCCGGGATTCGACGCGGTGTGCCGCATGGCGCAGGTGGGCATGGGGCTGGGCGTGATCCCGTTCGAGGTGTTCCAGGCCATCGGCCGGCCGCTCGGGCTGGTGGCGGTGGAGCTGGCCGATGAATGGGCGCCGCGCGAGCTGAAGATCATCGTGCGCGACCCGCTGTCGCTGTCGCCGGTGACGCAGGCGTTGTTCGACCATCTGCGCGACGCGGAGGCGCGCGCGGCTTAGCGGCCGAGCGTTCGCGTTTTCGCGAACGCAGCTTGAATTCTTACGGTTGGACGCTCGCGCAGCCGTTCTCTATCCTGACGTTCATTCATCAGGAGGAGACAAACATGAGTGGACCACTCGCAGGCATCAAGGTGATCGAGATCGGCACCCTGATCGCAGCGCCGTTCGCGGCGCGCATGATGGCCGAATTCGGCGCGGAAGTGATCAAGATCGAGGCGCCGGTGGACGGCGATCCTATCCGCAAATGGCGCAAGCTGCACGAGGGCACCTCGCTCTGGTGGTATCTGCAGTCGCGCAACAAGAAATCCATTTCCATCAACCTGAAGTCGGACGAGGGCATAGACATCGTCAAGCGCCTGGCCGCTGGCGCGGACGTGCTGATCGAGAACCTCAAGCCGGGCGCGCTGGAGAAGCTGGGCCTGGGCTGGGACGTGCTGCATGCGCTCAATCCCGGGCTGACCATGGTGCGCATTTCGGGCTACGGCCAGACCGGCCCGTACAAGGACAGGCCGGGCTTCGGCGCCATTGGCGAGGCCATGGGCGGCATCCGCTACACCACCGGCGAGGCCGACGGCGTGCCGGCCCGTGCGGGCGTGAGCCTGGGCGATTCGCTGGCCTCGCTGCACGCGGTGATGGGCGCGCTGATGTCCGTGCTGCGCGTGAAGACGGGGCAAGGCGAAGGCCAGGTGGTGGACGTGTCGCTGATGGAGAGCGTGTTCAACCTGATGGAAAGCCTGGTGCCCGAGTACGACCTGCTGGGCCATGTGCGCGAGCGCAGCGGCGGCGCCTTGCCGGGCATCGCGCCTTCCAACACCTATCCCACGCGGGACGGCGCCTACGTCGTCATCGCCGGCAACAGCAACCCCATTTTCAAGCGTTTGATGAACGTGATCGGCCGGCCGGACCTGGCGGAAGATCCTGCGTTCGCGCAGAACGACGGGCGCGCCGCGCAGTCGGCGCTGCTGGATGCGGCGATCGCGGGCTGGACTTCTGCCAACAGCATAGAAAACGTGCTGGCCGCGCTGGAGGAAACCGGCGTGCCCGCAGGCCGCATCTATTCGGCGGCGGACATCGTGGCGGACCCTCACTACCAGGCGCGCGGCATGATCCTGGACGCTGAACTGCCGGGCGGCACCCAGGTGAAGATGCCGGGCATCGTGCCCAAGCTGTCGGATACGCCGGGCGAAGTGCGCTGGCAGGGGCCGGCGCTGGGCGAACACACATCGGCCGTGCTGGCGGAGCTGGGCATCGCAGCGGCGGACATTCAACGCATGAAGAACGAAGGAGTGGTGCAATGAAGGGCGAATACATGGTGATCCAGGAAGTGTCCCCGCGCGACGGCCTGCAGATCGAGCCGACGTGGGTGCCCACCGGGGATAAGGTGGCGCTGATCGAGGCGCTGTCCGGGGCCGGCTTCTCGCGCATCGAGGCGGGGTCGTTCGTGTCGCCCAAGGCGATACCGGCGCTGCGCGACGGCGACGAAGTGTTCCTGCGCATGCGGCGCCAGCCCAGCGTGATCTACGTGGCGCTGGTGCCCAACCTGAAGGGGGCGCAGCGCGCCATCATGGCGGACGCCGATGAGCTCAACCTGGTAATGTCCGCCAGCCAGGCGCACAACCGCGCCAATATGCGCATGGACTGCGAGCAGTCGCTGGCTGCCTTCGCCGAGATCTGCGCCCACACGCGGGGCAGTGGCGTGCTGCTGAACGGCACCGTGGCCACGGCCTTCGGCTGCCCGTTCGAGGGCGCCATCGGCGAGGACCGCGTGCTGTCGCTGGTGGACCAGTACCTGGAGCTGGGCATCACCGGCATTACGCTGGCCGACACCACCGGCATGGCTCAGCCGCGCCAGGTGGCCCGGCTGGTGCGGCGCGTGCGTGCGCGCCTGCCCACGTCCGCGCTCACGCTGCATTTCCATAACACGCGTGGCCTGGGGCTGGTGAACGTGCTGGCCGCCTACGAAGCCGGCGCGCTGCGCTTCGACGCGGCGCTGGGCGGCCTGGGCGGCTGCCCCTTCGCGCCTGGCGCTTCCGGCAGATCTGCACGGAAGACCTGGTGAACATGTGCGAAGAAATGGGCATCGCCACCGGCATCGACCTGCCGAAGCTGATCGCCCTGTCGCGCGGATTGCCCGCGCTGCTGGGACACGAGGTGCCGGGCCAGGTGGCCAAGGCGGGGCGCAATTGCGACCTGCATCCGCTGCCCGAAGCCTTGCAGCGCCAGGCCGCTTAACCCTTTTTATCCCTTAAAAGCTATGACCGGCCCCTGCGAGGCGGCCGGCAAGGAGACCCGCATGTCCAATCCATCCGCAATCGCCGCCGCTCCGGTGGCCACCGATATCGATCCGGGTATCGACGCCGTGGTGCGCAAGGTAGCGTGGCGCATCATGCCGCTGATTATGATCTGCTACCTGTTCGCCTTTTTCGACCGCATCAACATCAGCTTCGCCAAATTCCAGCTGCAGGGCGACCTGGGGCTGAGCGACACCGCCTACGGCCTGGGCGCCAGCCTGTTCGTGGTGGGCTACGTGCTGTTCGAAGTGCCCAGCAATATGTTCCTGTACAAAGTGGGCGCGCGGCGCTGGATCGCGCGCATCATGATTTCCTGGGGACTGGCCACCGCCGCCATGGTGTTCGTCACCAGCGAGTGGCAGTTCTACGCGCTGCGCTTCCTGATCGGCGCCATGGAGGCGGGCTTCGCGCCCGGCGTGCTGTACTACCTCACGCTGTGGTTCCCGGCGTCCTTCCGGGGCCGCGTCACCTCGCTGCTGTTCCTGGCGTCCGCATTCGCGGGGCTGATCGGCGCGCCGGTGTCCGGGCAGATCCTGGCGCACCTGGAAGGCGTGGGCGGCCTGCGCGGCTGGCACTGGCTGTTCATGCTGGGCGGCGTGCCCTGCGTGGCGCTCGGCCTGGTGGTGCTGAACCAGCTGAAGGACCGCATCGACGACGCGCACTGGCTGACGCGCGAGGAACAGGCGCTGCTGCGCGGCAGCGTGGCGCAGGCCGCGCCCAAGGATGGCGGTCATTCGCTGCTGGGTGCCATCAAGACGCCGGGCTTCCTCACCCTGGGCCTGGTGTACTTCCTGATCCAGGTGGCGTCCTACGGGCTGAACTTCTGGGCGCCGCACCTGATCCGCAGCGCAGGCACCCAGAGCCCGGCCCTTATCGGCTGGCTGACTGCGGTGCCGTATGTGTGCGGCGCCATCACCATGGTGCTCGTGGGGCGGCTGTCGGACGCCAGCGGCGAACGGCGCAAGTTCGTGGCCGGCTTGCTGGTGCTGGCGGCGCTGGGCTTTGTCAGCGCGGGCTGGTTCGACAAGAACACCGTGATGCTGATCGTGGCGCTGGGCGTGATGGGCGCAGGCGTGGTGGCTGCCATCCCGGCATTCTGGGCGCTGCCGCCCAAGCTGGTGACGGGCGCCGGCGCGGCGGGCGGCATTGCGCTGATTAACACGCTGGGGCAGCTGGGCGGCATCGTCAGCCCGGTGATGGTTGGCCGCATTAAGGACATCAGCGGCAGCACAACGCCGGCGCTGTACGTGATTGCCGGGCTGGCGCTGCTGTGCGCAACGATCGTCATGTATGGCTTGCCGCAGGCGCTGCGCAACAGGGAGTAGAAGTAGGAGTAGGCGGCCGGCCGCGTGGAATTAGTCAAATTGTTGACGATTTGTGTCAATTGTTTCGGCCTATTATTGATTTCGCAAGGCGCCTCGCGGCTTGCAAGCTCACCATAAAAAATAATAGGGGACCTACGCATGCCGTCAATCAGCAATAGCCATCGCTTCATCCGTCCTACCGCCTGCGCCGCCGCTGTGGCGGGCGCGCTCTCGATGTTCGCCACGCCTGCGGTGTTTGCGCAGGAAGCTCCCGGCGGCAGCGTTGTGATCGTGTCCGGCACTCGCCAGTCGGTGGCCAGCGCCATCGACCGCAAGAAGAACGCCAGCACGGTGGTCGATTCCATCGTTGCCGAGGATATCGGGGAATTCCCGGACAAGAACGTGGGCGAGGCGCTGTCGCGCGTCACCGGCGTGCAGCTCTCGCGCGACTTCGGCGAGGGGTCTCAGGTCAACATCCGGGGCGTGGAGGCGAACCTGAACCGGATCGAAATCAACGGGCTGTCCGTGCTGAGCACCAACGGCACGGCCGGCCGGGGCGCGGAATTGCGTGAACTGCCGGCGGAACTGATCAAGTCCATCGACGTGTTCAAGGGCGTGACGGCGGACCAGACCGAGGGCGGCATCGGCGGCACGGTGAGCATCAAGACCAATATGCCGCTCGATTTCAAGAAGCGCACGGTGGTGCTGAAACTGGAAGGGGAGCACAGCACCAACCGCGGCGGCGCCCAGCCGCGCGGCAGCCTGCTGTTCGCCGACAAATTCCTGGACGGCCGCCTGGGCCTGATGGCCAACCTGGTGTACGACAAGGTCTATACGCAGAACGATTACGTCCGCAACAGCAACTGGCGCTACTTCCGCGACTGGGACCAGTCGCCCGAGAAGACCAACACCAGCCTGAATCCGCGCGCCGCCGCCGTTGGCTCGAAGGCCGGCTGCGCCGCGCTGGGCGGGGCCGACAAGACGGCGTGCGACAGCCAGTGGTTCGATTATTCGCCCGGCGTGCCGCGCTATGGCATCTGGACCCGCGACCACGAGCGCTCCAGCGCCGAGCTCACGGCGCAGTACAAGGTGGACAACAACCTGAACGTGTGGGCGCGCTACAACAAGAACGACCAGAAGCAGAAGCTCAACGACCGCAATTATGTGACCGACTTCGGCGCCGTGAAGCGCTTTTCCACGTCCGGCGTGGCGCCCGTGTACGGCGCGAACGGCGCGCCGCTGTCCACGCCTGCCGCCTCCTGCGCCGAGCCGCCGACGGGCGTGACGCCGCCGGGCATGGCCTTCACCAACCACGTGATGACGTCCTTCGTTGCCGGTAGCTGTGTCAACGTGCCGGGCGAGGGCGCATCCTACAACTTCAACACCGCGGCGCGCGACTTCGCGCTGAACATCGATTCCAACTACCGCTCCGGCGGCTTCAACTGGAAGAGCGGCGCGTGGTCTGCCGAGGGCCTGGTGGCGAAGACCGATTCGTTCTACGAGCTGCACACCAATAACATCGTGCTGGATGCGAATATCCCTGGCCTGCAAGTCAATTTCGACGACCAGGGGCTGCCGAAGTTCGTCTTCCCGGCCAGTTTCGATCCGAACAAGAGCAGCAGCTACACGCGCATCCGCTCGCAATACCAGCCTTCGTTCACCGACAACACGGAAGACCAGGTCAAGCTGGACCTGAAGTACCGTCCCGACATGCCCTTCCTGACCACGCTGCATTTCGGCGGCCAGGGCCGCAAGTCCACTTCCGAACAGTACCGCTGGACTGGTTACATGGCCAGCCCGGGAGCAAACCCGAACAGCACGGCCGACGACATTATCGTGCGCAGCCCTGAGGTGATACACGAGATCATTTTCGATCCGCTCAACACCAGCGGCGTGCTGCGCAACGGCGGCGCCACCATCCCCGGCACCGGCCTTACCGCCAACAACACCACGCGCTACGTGACCGCGCCGCAGATGGCCACGCTGGTGGACGCCATCCGCACCAACACGCCCGGCACTTTCCTCAACGGCTACGACGGCCTGAGCGGCTATCCGAGCGGATGGATGGCGCCCAGCTTCGCCAACTCGGCGCAATTCTTTGACCTGAGCCGCTACAACCACGATCTGCTGCGCGAATCCATCGGCAGCGACGGCAAGATGTACGCCATGCCGCCGCAGTTTGCGGTGGAGGAGCGCATCAAGGCCTTCTATGTGCGGGCGGACTTCGAGCACGAGCTGTTCGGCGTGGCCTGGGACGGCAATATCGGCTTGCGCTACGCGGGCACGGAAACCAGCGCCACCGGCTTGCGCTCCTACCGCGCCTATTCGCTCAATCCTTCCACCGGCGCGCGCGTGGAGACCGTGCTGGCCAATGACATCGTCACGGTGAAGAACAAGTACAGCGACACGCTGCCGAGCTTCAACCTGGCCGGCTGGCTGGTGCCGAACACGCTGGTGGCGCGGCTGGGCTGGGGCAAGGTCATGTCGCGACCCTTCATCGACCGGCTGACGCCAACCGTGAACTGCATCGCCAACAGCGGCCAGTCGCAGTTCGGCGGCGACGGCAGCGCGGACGACTGCACCGGCGGCAACGTCAACCTGAAGCCGTTCCGCGCCACGAACAAGGACCTGAGCGTGGAGTGGTACCCGTCGCGCGATTCGCAGCTGTCGCTGGCCTTCTTCCGCAAGGATATCGCCAGCTATATCCAGAACGACGTGGTGCTGCCCAACCAGGACGTGTTCGGCGACGGCCGGCTGTGGGACCTGAAGACCTCCATCAACAGCGAAGGGGCCGTCACCAAGGGCTGGGAACTGGCCGGCCGCACCGCGCTGACCATGCTGCCCGGCCTGCTGGGCGGCCTGGGCGTGGACGCCAACTACACCCGCATGTCCTTCGCGTACGCGCCGGGCAAGGAGCTGCTTAACCCGCTGGACAACACGGTGCTGCCGTATCCGGGCATGTCCCGCAATAGCTACAACCTGGGCATCTGGTACGACATGGGGCAGTGGAACGCGCGCCTGGCATACAACTACCGCGATGCCTACTACACCGGCACGGTGGACGCCAACGCGTCCTTGCCGGTGTACGGCGAAGCGGTGGGCTTCCTGGACGCGAAGATCCAGTACCGCGTGAACGACAACCTGACCATTTCGTTCGAGGGCAAGAACCTGTCGGATGAAGCGCAGTACCTGAACTCCGGTTCCACCTCGCGCCGCAACGAGATGGCCTGGTCCGGCCGGCGCTACTTCGTGGGCGCGACCTACAAGTTCTGAGGCCGCGTACAAAGCGTTCGGTTAGAGGTGGAAGCTTGCGCCCACTGCTGGTAGAGTGGGCGCAATGATCATTTTAACCACACCGAGATACCTGTGCCGGGGCGCTTTGGCGCTGCTGCTGCCGTTGCTGTCGTTGCTGATGCCGCCGCTAGCGACGGGGGCGCTGGCATATGCCGCTGAACCGCAGCTCCACCCCTCGATCGAGAGCGCGCTGCGGCAAGAGGGGCTGGCTGGCGCCGTCTGGAGTACGGCCGGCGCGGGAGGGGTTGCGTCCATCGGCGCGGCCGGCCTGAAAAACGCTGCCACCGGCGAACGCATGGCGCCGGACAGCAAGGTACACGTCGGGTCGGTTGCGAAGACGGTGCTGGCGATGGGCGTGCTACGGCTCGTCACCGAGGGCAAGCTGTCCCTGGATACGCCGGTGGCGCCGCTGCTGCCTGCGCTGGCCATCGACAATCCCTGGAACGCGAGCGATCCTGTGCGGGTGCGGCACCTGCTTGCGCACACCTCGGGGCTGGACAATATCCGCTTCTGGCAGCTGTTCAGCATGGAGCCGCGCGCCGATACGCCGCTGGCAGCCGCCTTCGCAGGCGATCCATCGCTGCTGCGGGTGAACGCCCGTCCCGGCAGCCGCTACGCCTATTCAAGCATGGGCTACGCTTTGCTGGGCATGCTCATCGAGGCCGCCAGCGGCAAGCGCTACGAGCATTACCTGGACACGAAGATACTCGCGCCGCTGGGCATGGTGGACAGCACCTTCGAGTTCGTGGGGCAGGAAGGCGCGGCGGCCGACAAGCGGCTGGCCATGGGGCATTTCGAGCGCGGCGTTGCGCAGCCGGCGCTGGCCATGTATTTGCGCCCGGCCTCGCAGTTCACCACGACGGCGGCCGACATGGGCCGCTTCGCGGCCTTTTTGTTGGGGGACGGGACGGTGCCCGGCGCCAGTGCTGCGCGGCTGGTTGGGGCCGATCTGATGGATCAGCTGGATCGCCCGGCGGGCACCGATGCCGCACTGGCGGGACTGCGGGTTGGCCATGGGCTGGCGCTTGCGGCGCGCGACCGCCACGGCGTGGTGGGGCAATGCCATCCCGGCGTGACGATAGGCTTTCGCGCCATGCTGTGCGTCTATCGCCAGCAAGGCAAGGCCTTCTTCATTGCCTTCAATGCGGATGTGGAGACTGCCGACTACGAGCAGTTTTACCAGCGGCTGCTGGCCGGGCTGGCGCTGACCCGGGCAGGCGCCGCAAGCGCGGGGGCCGTGATGCGGGGCGGCGCCGGCGCGGGGCTGGCTGCCGCCAAGGCGCCCGGGGAGCCCAGGGAGACAAACGAGCCAAAGGAGGCATGGCGCGGCGTGTATGTGCCGGTGTCCTTTGCCGTGTCCAGCCTGGCCTGGGTGGATTTCGTGTTCAATTTCGTGCGGCTGGACTGGCAGGGCGCGGACCTGCACTTCATGCCGTTCCAGGGCGAAGCCAGGGTGCTCAAGCCGGCCGGGGGGCAACTGTTCCAGGCCAGCGGCCGGATTGAACCCACCCACGTCCTGCTGCACTCGGCGGATGGCCGCCGCATGGTGAGCGACGGCCTGCACACCTATGAACAGGCTGCGCCGTCACGCGTGCTGCTGCTGTGGCTTAGCCTTGCCGCCGGCCTGGCCGGACTGGCGTACGTTCTGCTCTGCGGGATATGGCGCTTGCTGCCGCGCAGCCGGCGCAGCGGGGAGCGCACGCGGCTTGCTGGCGGCGGGTTGGCTGCGCCGCTGGTGGGTACGCTTGCCTTGCTGCTGCCGGTGCCGCTGTTCCTGTCGCAGTCCTACCTCCAACTCGGTGACCGCACGGCTGCGAGCCTGCTGCTGGTGGCAGTCACGGGCGCGCTGCCGCTGGCCATGGCTTGGGGACTATGGCGCGCGTGGCGCGGCCGAAACTGGCGGGATGGGCTGGCGCTGGTAGCGGTGCTGCAGCTGCTGGCCGTATTGGCGGCGTGGGGACTGATCCCGTTCCGCCTCTGGGTGTAAGCGGGGGGCTCAGGCCAGCAGGTTCAGGATGCCGTCCAGGCCCACGAAGTTCAGGGCCACGCTGGCCTGTTCGCGCACCACGGGCTTGGCGCGGAAGGCGACCGACATGCCGGCCACGCTCATCATCTTCAGGTCGTTGGCGCCGTCGCCCATCACGATGGCTTCGCTGGCGCTGATGCCCAGCGAGGCGCAGCAGTGCTCGACGGTGCGCTTCTTCACTTCCGCGTCCACGATCTCGCCCAGCACTTCGCCGGTCAGCTTGCCGTCCACGATTTCCAGTTCGTTGGCCAGCGTGTAGTCCAGGCCCAGGCGCTCTTTCAGGCGCGCTGTGAAGAAGGTGAAGCCGCCCGATACCAGCAGCGTTTTCAGGCCGGCGGCCTTGACGGCGGCCAGCATGTTTTCGGCGCCCGGCGACAGCTGCAGGCGCTCGTCGTACACGCGCTGCAGCGCGGATGCGTCCAGGCCTTTCAGCAGCGCCACGCGCTTGCGCAGGCTGGCGGCGAAATCGAGTTCGCCGCGCATCGCCGCTTCGGTGATCTCGGATACTTGCGCCTTCAGGCCCTGCATGTCGGCGATTTCATCGATGCATTCGATGGTGATGAGCGTGGAATCCATGTCCATGGCCACCAGCTTGTATTCGTCGAGCTTGTGCACGCCCATCATGTAGGTGGCGTCCAGTTGGGCCGCGTGGGCGGCCACTTCGATGGTCTGGCGCAGCGCCACGGAATAGGTGATGCCTTCGCAGCGGATGGCGTTGTCGGAAATGCGGACGATGCGCTGCGGCGCGGTCAGCGCGGCGATGCGTTCCAGGCGCGGCATGCAGCCATCCAGGCCTTGCAGCACCAGGTTCATCGTGTGGTCGTTTACGTTTCTTCATCAGGCTACCAGTTGTTTAATTGCGGTCTTGATTTGCGTGACGCGCGCCGACAGGTCGGGCATGTTCGCGGTGATCTTCAGTTTATCTTGCCCGTTGAGCTTGATCTGCTTGTTTTTTTGTATCAGCGTAATGATGCGCATCGGGTCGATCGGCGGCTTGGGCATGAACTGCAGCGTGGCCGCTTCGCCGTGCGCGTCTATCTTGATGATACCCACCGTGGCTGCTGCGATGCGCAGGCGGTGCGTCTCGATCAGGGCCTTGGCGGCCTCCGGCAATTTGCCGAAACGGTCGATCATCTCTTCCTGCAAGTCGTCGATCTTGTCCTGGGCAGAACAGTTGGCAAGGCGCTTGTAGATTGAAAGCCGCTCGTGCACGTCGCCGCAGAAATCGGCCGGCAGCAGCGCTGGCACGTGCAGGTTGATCTCGGTGGTGGACGATAGCGGCGCGGCCAGGTCCGGCTCCTTGCCGGCCTTGAGCGAGCGCACCGCCTCGTTCAGCATGTCGGTGTAGAGCTGGAAACCCACTTCCAGCATCTCGCCGGACTGGCTCTCGCCCAGCACTTCGCCGGCGCCGCGGATTTCCAGGTCGTGCATGGCCAGGTAGAAGCCGCTGCCCAGTTCTTCCATCTGCTGGATCGCGTCCAGGCGGCGCTGCGCCTGCTTGCTCAGGCTTTGCACGTCGTTCACCAGCAGGTAGGCATATGCCTGGTGGTGCGAACGGCCCACGCGCCCGCGCAGCTGGTGCAGCTGCGCCAGGCCGAACTTGTCGGCGCGGTGCATGATGATGGTGTTCGCGGTCGGCACGTCGATACCGGTCTCGATAATCGTGGTGCACAGCAGGATGTTGTAGCGCTGCGCCACGAAGTCGCGCATCACTTTTTCCAGGTCGCGCTCGTGCATCTGGCCGTGCGCCACGGCGATGCGCGCCTCCGGCAGCAGCTCGGTGAGCGCGGCCAGGCGGTTCTGGATGGTTTCCACCTCGTTGTGCAGGAAGTAGACCTGGCCGCCGCGTTTCAGCTCGCGCAGGCAGGCTTCGCGGATCACGCCTTCGTTCTCGCTGCGCACGAAGGTCTTGATGGCCAGGCGCTTTTGCGGCGCGGTGGCGATCACGGAGAAGTCGCGCAGGCCTTCCAGCGCCATGCCCAGCGTGCGCGGGATAGGCGTGGCGGTCAGCGTCAGCACGTCCACTTCGGCGCGCAGCGACTTCAGCGCTTCCTTCTGGCGCACGCCGAAACGGTGTTCCTCGTCGATGATGACCAGGCCCAGGCGCTCGAATTTCACGTCATCCGACAGCAGCTTGTGGGTGCCGATGACGATGTCCAGCGTGCCGTCGGACATGCCCTTGATGGCTTGCGCGATCTCCTTGCCGCTGCGGAAGCGCGACATTTCGGCGATGCGCACAGGCCAGTCGGCAAAGCGGTCGGCGAAGGTCTGCGCGTGCTGTTCGGCCAGCAGCGTGGTTGGCGCCAGGATGGCCACCTGCTTGCCGCCCATGACGGCGATGAAGGCGGCGCGCAGCGCCACTTCGGTCTTGCCGAAGCCGACGTCGCCGCATACCAGGCGGTCCATCGGTTTGCCCGAGGTCATGTCCTTCAGCACATTGCCGATGGCGGCGGCCTGGTCCGGCGTTTCGTCGAAGCCGAAGCTGTCGGCAAAGCGCTCGTAGTCATGCGCCGAGTACTCAAAGGCGTGGCCCTGGCGCAGCGCGCGGCGGGCGTAGAGGTTGAGCAGCTCGGCGGCGGTGTCGCGCACCTGCTCGGCCGCCTTGCGCTTGGCTTTTTCCCACTGTCCGGAGCCGAGCGAATGCAGCGGCGCGTCGTCCGGCGAGGCGCCGGAGTAGCGCGAGATCACGTGCAGCTGCGATACCGGCACGTACAACTTGGTGTCCTTGGCGTATTCCAGGTGCAGGAATTCGGTTTCGCCTTCGCCCAGGTCCATGCTGGTCAGGCCCATGTAGCGACCGATGCCGTGGTTGATGTGGACCACAGGGTCGCCGATCTTCAGTTCGGAAAGGTCGCGCACCATGGATTCGACCTGGGTCACGCCTTCCTGCTTCTTCTTGCCGGCGCGGCGGCCGGAACCGGCATACAGCTCGGTCTCGGTGATGAACACTAGTTGCTGCTTGCCGGCGGACCATTCGAAGCCGGCGTGCAGCGGGGCCACGCCCAGCATCAGTTTGGCGTCCGACTGCAGGAAGCCGTCGAAGCCTTCCACCGGCGCCAGCGCCAGGCCGAATTCGGCAAAGTACTGCTGCAGCGTTTCGCGGCGGCCGTTCGACTCGGCGCACACCATCACGCGGCGGCCGGATTGCAGCAGGTAGGCGCGCAGGTTGGTGAGCGGGTCGTCCAGGTGGCGGTTGACGGCGATGTTGGGCACCGGCGCCGAAATCTCGGACGCCTGGCCCAACGGGCTGGCAGCTTCGTTACGCGAAATGCTGATGCGCGCGTGCGGCTTGGCCAGCGTGAAGAACTGTTCGTCGCCGAGGAAGATGGCTTCCGGCGCCAAAATGGGGCGCTCGCGGTCCGAGCGCAGGAAGCGGTAGCGCGACTGCGTGTCCAGCCAGAAGCGCTTGATGGCGGCGTCGATGTCGCCCACCATGGCCAGCGTGGAGCCTTCGGGCAGGTAGTCGAACAGCGTGGCCGTCTCGTCGAAGAACAGCGGCAGGTAGTACTCGATGCCGGCCGAGGCGATGCCGCTGCTGATGTCCTTGTAGACCACGGAGCGGGAGGGATCGCCCTCGAACTGCTCGCGCCAGCGGCTGCGGAACGTGGTGCGGGCCGCTTCGTCCATGGGGAACTCGCGGCCGGGCAGCAGGCGCACTTCGTTCACCGGATACAGCGAGCGCTGCGTGTCGGCGTCGAAGGTGCGGATGGTTTCAATGGTGTCGCCGAACAGGTCCAGGCGGTAAGGCAGCGCGGAGCCCATCGGGAACAGGTCGATCAGGCCGCCGCGCACCGAGTATTCGCCGGGCGACATCACTTGCGTCACGTGGGTGTAGCCGGCCAGCGTGAGCTGGGACTTGAGCCTGGCCTCGTCCAGCGACTCGCCCTTCTTGAAGAAGAAAGTGTAGGCGGCCAGGAAGGACGGCGGCGCCATGCGCACCAGCGCCGTGGTGGCCGGCACGATCATTACGTCGCACTGGCCGGTCTGGATTTCGTGCAGCGTGGCCAGGCGCTCGGAGACCAGGTCCTGGTGCGGCGAGAAGGCGTCGTAGGGCAGGGTTTCCCAGTCGGGCAGCAGGTGGCAGCGCAGCTTTGCGTCCGCCCCTCCGCCGGCGAACCAGGGGATTTCGTCGAGCAGGCGCTGGCCGTCGCTGGCGTTGGCGACGATGACGGCCAGCATCTGGCCGCGCGCCTTCAGTTCAAGCGCGGCTTGCGCCAGCGCGTAGGCGTCGGCGGAACCATGCAGGGTGGGGAGCGCAAAGCGATTGCCTGGCTTGGGGAGTGCTTTTTTTAAGTCAAAGGACATCGATGACATCTATGAATTGTTGAGCGCGCGGGAAAGGTCTCCGCGCGCTCCGCACATTATAGACGATGCCACTGTTTGGCGGGTTACGCTGCTGCGCAGCTAACCCGCCCTACGCCGGTCTTTGCTGTCAGGTGCTGAGCTTCAGCTGCAGGCCGGTATCTGTATAGACAGCTTCGACCTTGAAGCCCGGCACGGTGATGGTGTCGAACTTGCCTTTGAGGCTGGCGGCGGAGATTACGCTGAGCGTGTCGCCGGCGGCCGGCTTGTAGCCGTTCTGGAAGCTGATGGTCAGGCTGCCGCCGGCCAGCGTCATCGTTCCGGCCACCGCAAGCCGGCCTTGCTGGCCGCTACCGAGTTTCAGTTCCAGGCCGCCGGCGGGCAGCTGCGTATATCCGGCCGCCAGCGCCAGCGCGCCGGGGGCGTTGCTGACCAGGGTGCCGCCGCTCACGTAGACATCGCCTTTGCCGAAGGCGCTGGCGGAGTTGCCTTCCAGGCGGCCGGCTTCCAGCTGGGTGCCGCCGGTCCAGGTGTTGGCGCCGCCCAGTTTCAGCGTGCCGGTGCCTTGTTTGGTCAGCTTGCCCGCACCCGAGATGTCGTTGCGCCAGCGGTCGACGGCGCTGAAGCCGCCCTTGGCCGCATCCATGGCCACCACCACATTGCCGGTGAAGGCGCCGTAGCCATCGGCGGCGGCGAACAGGTTCAGCCTGCCCCAGCCCTCGGCGTCGTCCAGGATGGGATAGCCGGACGGCAGCGCGGTGGTCTTCAGCACCACGCGGCGCTGCGCTTCGCTCAGGTAGGGCAAGCGGGTTTCCAGCAGCACCTCGGCGCCTTTGGGCACCACGGCCGGGGCGTTGGTGGCGCCGATGGGCGCGAAGCCGAAGGTCAGGCGGCGGACGTAGGCGGCCCTGGTGGCGGCATAGTCGGCGAAGCGGTCGGTGGCGGC
Source organism: Pseudoduganella sp. UC29_71 (assembly GCF_042693265.1). Lineage (NCBI taxonomy): Bacteria > Pseudomonadati > Pseudomonadota > Betaproteobacteria > Burkholderiales > Oxalobacteraceae > Pseudoduganella > Pseudoduganella sp. UC29_71. The sequence continues at coordinate 2,115,835 of NZ_CP170549.1, forward strand.
CGTGCCGGAGTGGGCATAGTCGTAGAAGGTGTCGGCCGTGGTGCCGGTCTTGAGCATCAGCGTGGCATGGGCTTGCGCCACAGCGGCGGCCTTGGCGGCGGCGTTGGCCGGGTCGGCCAGGTTGGCGGCGGCGATGGCTTGCGCCTGCACGCGGCCGCTGATCACGTCCAGCGGCGAGTGCATGCCGGCCAGGATGCGGTTCTCGCCCAGTTCCAGGCCGCGCGCGATGATCTCCTGGAAGCGCTCCGGCACCGCGTAGGCCATGCCGAGCGCGCCGCGCACCGCTTCGGCCGAGTGGCCGCTGGTGAACCCGCCGTCGGTGGCCGGCGTGCTGCTCTTGGCCGGCACCAGCGCCGGCAGCACCACCACGCTGCTGCTCCAGCGGTAGGGACGCGCGTATTTGTAGAAGCGCTTGGCCGGCTCGGTGGAGCCGTTGTTGCCCATGGCGTTGACCAAGGCGACCACGGCGCCGAATTCCGCGTTGGCGCTGCCGGCCACGCCGGTGTTGTTGCCGCTGTCGTTGTACAGCACCGTGGTGGCGTCGGCCGGGATGCCGGTGATGCTGGTGCTCTGGCGCGCGGCGCTGCGCCAGGCTTCGGTCAGGGGACCCATGCCGTCGGTCAGGCTGTATCCCTTGCCGCGCCGGTCGTCCAGGTAGGCGGCCAGTTCCTGGTCCTTGCTGCGGCTGGCGGTGGCTTTAACCACGTAGTCGATATTGGCGCTGTGGACGGCGGCGTTGACGATGGTGCCGCCGGGCGTGCCGTCGTTCGGCAGGCCGGTCCAGGCCGAAGCCACGACAGCGGGGAAGCCGGCCGCCGCCGGCGCGGTCTGGCCGGCGTCCACGATTTCGGTGAGCGGCTTCCAGATGTCGAGCATGCCGACCAGCACGCGCACGCCGGCATTGGTGGCGGCAGTGGCGTAGCGCGCGTCGCCGCGCTGGTTGGTGGCGATATTGTCGACGAAGGCGGGAACGTTGGCCGGTGCGGGCGCCGTATCGGCCGCGCCCTGGTCGGCGGGCGCCGCCGGGATGGCCAGCAGTTGCGGTTCGTTGTGGTCGGAGCCGCCGCAGGCGGCCAGCGCCAGGGCGGCGCTGATCGCGAGCGCCAGCGGCAGGCGGCGCAACAGGTTCAGGTCGTGCATGGGATTCCTCGGGTAGCGTTAAAAAAACTACCCGCATGCTACCGACGCATCATGACGCCAGTGTGACCGCTAACATGGCGCGACCCGCGCGCTCCGCGCTAAGACAGCAGCGCCACCAGGGCGTTCGGGTGGAGCGACCATCCCGCCAGGCCGGCAAGGCCCATCAGCACGCCGAAGGCGGTCGGTACCAGCGCCACCAGGTAGAGGCCGAATTGCTCGGTCAGGGAGGTGATGGCCAGCAGGGCGATGGCAATCGCCAGCAGGGTGTCGGACAGGTCGAACTGGTCGTCCTTGAAATTGGCGGCGTCGTAGTCGCGCTGGTCCTGTTCGGCCTGGGCCTTGGCATCGACCTTCTTTTTCTCCTGGTCCGCCACCAGCGCGTCATACTGTTTGATGGCGTCGCGGTAGGCGGCCTGCTCGGCCTCGGGGCGGCCCATCTGGTTCAGCTTGAGCTGTACCAGCGTGGCCTTGGCCACTTCCTCGCGCACGTTGCGGGCCTGGTAGTAGCTCCAGTGGTCGACGCGGTTGGCCTGCAATTGCTGCATCTGCTGGCAGATGTTGTCGTCCTTGACCTTGCAGATGCCCATGAAGGTGGCCAGCAGGGCCACCGTGACGGCCACCAGCACGTTCAGCTTGCGGCTGGCCGCGCTGCGGCCTTGCGGTTCGGGGAGGTCTATCGTTTCCATGGCGCGGTGGCGGTGTGGTAGTGGGTCACCGCGCCATTCTAGGCAGCGCTCATTAAGGCAGGCTGAAGACTGCCTTAGTCCAGCACGGGGCGACCGTTCAAGGCCTGTACCGGGCGGTTGTTCGGGTGGTGGATCAGTTCGGAGAACTCGACCACCTGGCCCTTCGAGACCGTGACCGGATTTTTCATCACCAGCCAGCGCACGCCTTCGGAGCAGGGCGGGGTGGTGAGCGAGCCGCTGAAGCGGTAGTAGGCGCGCTTGGCGGGCAGCAGGGCGACCGCGCTCAATGGCGTGGCCAGCGCGGCCTTGGCGTTGGCTTCCTTGGGCAACTGCGGCCACAGCGCCGCCAGCGCCTTGTTCTCCGCGCCTTCCTTGAACATCACGGCGACCACGGCCAGGTTGCCGTCCTTGTCGGCGTGCACCAGGTGCACTTCCAGCGGATAGGAGACGCCGGCGATCAGGTTTTCGCTGGGCGCGTGGAAGTGGTACTGCTTCAGCTCAAAGCGTTCGCCGTCCAGCCACAGCGCGCTGCCGGGCGCGAAGCCCACTTGCAGCGTGTGGCCGTTGTTGAGCACTTCGTTGCCGCCGGCCTGGTATTCCATCTTCAGCGGCTTGAGGGCGGCGTGGATGGTGCCTTTCAGGTCGACCGGCGACTGGTTCTTGCCGCTGCAGGCGTAGTTGTCCGGCGAGAGTTTGGCCCATTGGTCCGGGCCTTCCGCGCCGCTGTAGCCCCAGTGGCTGGCGTCCGCCGCAAAAGCTGTCTGGCCGAGGCAGGCCAGCAGGGCTGTCAGTGCGAGTTTCTTCATGTTTTCTCCGTGGTGGTTGTACTGCAGCCATTTTAGTGGCGGCGGCGCGGCCGGAGTACATTGGCAGCCACTAGCGGTCATAATGCGGCCATAATGCGCCGCATCTGCGCAACACTTCTATGTTGGTATCGGATTGGCCACGCCGAAGGGGACGTGCACCATGGGGATGGTGCCGCCTTCGGACTTCAGGTGGCTGAGCTGGTCGTCGAAGAAGATGTGGGGCTTGAGGATGGACAGCACGCGCGCCTTGTCCATGCCGCCCAGGAAGAAGGTCTCGTTGGCGGACACGCCCCAGTTCTTCAGCGTCGTCACGACGCGTTCGTGCGACGGGGCGCTGCGCGCGGTGATGATGGCGATGCTGAGGATGCGCTTGTAGTTCGGGTCGCGCCGCGCCAGCACGGCTTCGTAGCGCTGCATCACGTGCAGCTTGCGGAACAGGTCCGCCAGCGGGCCGGGACGGTGCGGGATGGCCACGCGCTCGGTTTCGTGGGCGTGGAATTCCAGCACGTCGTTGTTGCGCTTGTAGACGGTTTCGGATTCGTCGTCGGCGATCACGCCGTCGAAGTCGAAGGCCACGCGCAGTTCCATGTCGTCCTCGTCGTCCTCGATCAGCGAGGGCAGCACCAGCCCGGCGGGGTAATGGTTGTCGAGCGCATTGCGCACGTCGGCCGCGTTCGCGCTCAGGAACAGCGAGGTGTTGAAGGCGGGCAGATAGGTGTAGGGCGACTTGCCGGTGACGAAGGCGGCGCGCGAGATGTCCAGGCCATAGTGGGCGATGGACTTCATCACGCGCAGGCCGGTCTCGGGCGAATTGCGCGACAGGAGCACCACTTCCACCGGCATCTGGCCGGGGAAGTGCTTGTTAATATTGAGGAAGCGGCGGATAAAGGGGAAGGCCACGCCCTTGCCCAGTATCGTATCGATATTGGCTTCCTGGTATTTGCGGTATTCCTCCTCGCCGCTTTCCTCGTACACCTTGTGCGACGCGCTCAGGTCGAACAGGGCGCTGGAAGCGATGCCGATGACCAGCTTGTTATGAATGGGGTAGGACATCAGGCTTTGCGCAGCACGCCGCTCACCTGGAAGCGGATCGCGCCGTCCGGGCCGGGCGTGGTGGTGATGTGCAGCTCGCTGATGCCGTGCTGCGTGGCGGCCAGCAGCAGCGGGTTGACGGCGTTGGCGATCAGCGTCTGCTCCACGTCGGGCAGGGCCGGCACGGGCGGGCGCACCGGCATGGCGATGATGGTGTCGTCCGACACGGCGGCGTAGGAGGGCGCGCTGGCGGCAAGCCGGGCCGTGGGCGGCGGCAGCGTGGCGCCGGACGGCGCGGCAGCTTCGGAGCCGGCCTCGGCGCTGTCCGGCGCGGCGGCGCCGAAGAACTGGTTCACCATCCAGCCGAACTCGCGCCGCGTGGTCACGCAGTAAATCGGCGTGGCCTGCGGGAACACGCGCTGCACGGCGCCGCTGGCCTTCAGCTGGTCCGGGTCCACCGCCAGGATGAACAGGCCGTGGCGGCCTTCCTCGATCGGCATCCACTGGTTCTGCACCACGTATTCGCGGTTGAAGCTGTCCAGCAAGCCTTGCGGGCGGCGCCGGTCCACCTGGAACATGAAGTAGGGCACGCCGAAGAAGTCGGCCAGCGCGCGGCCCACCAGCGCCGGCTTGATGGCCAGTTCGTCCAGCAGCACGTCTTCGATGTCGATGTTGCGGGCCGCCGCGCTGCGCTGCGCCTGCTCCAGCTGGGCGCGCGGCAGCGCCGCCTCGGACAGCATGCCGGCGAAGCGGCTGCGTTCGCGCGTGGGCGCCTTGTGGCGGTGCGCGAAGGCGATGGCGATGGAGTCGCACAGGTGCTGCACGCCTTCTTCCACCATCGCTTCGAAGGCGCCGCCCAGGCGGTTGTTGATCAGCTGGAGCACACCCAGCACCGCGCCGTCGTCGGCCAGGATGGGCGCCACCAGCATTTGCTGCGTGCGGTAGCCGGTGCGCCGGTCCACGCCCTGCTGGAAGCACAGGGCGGGGTCATGGCGGCGCAGTTCGGCCTCGTCGTACACGTCCAGCAGGTTCAGCGTCTTTTTCGACAGCGCGGCGTAGCCGGCAATGCTTTGCGCCGAGATGGGCAGCTTGAGCTGCTTGAACGAGGCCAGCCCGGTCTTCACCTTGGACACCATGCTGGCCTTGTCGTCCGACAGCGCGTAGATGGTGAGCCGGTCGCCGTTGAACAGCTCGCACAGCTCGGCCGACATCTCCAGCATGATGTCGTCGATATCCTGGGTGGCGTGGATTTTATTGGTCAGCAGCTGCAGGCGCTTGAAGAAGTGCAGCCGGTCCTCGGCGGAAGTCATGACGGCGCTCCTCAGCGGTTTCCGTCAGGACGCACGCCCGGCGGCGTGGTGACCACGGTGGCATCCTGGTCCACGCCGGGCGCAGCGGGCAGCGGCAGGCCGACGCCCGAGACCTGGGTGGCGTCGGGATCGGTGTCGGCCGGGACCGGCGGCAGCGTGCGGGTCGCTGGCGGCGGCATGGTGGTGTACGAGGGCGACGCCGTGCCGCTGCCGGCCAGGAAGGAGTTCGGCATGCGCGCCTGCGGCGGCATGGTGTCGTCCAGGCCTACCTCGTCGCCGTTGAGGGCGCGCTTCAGGTCTTCCTTGAAGCTGCGCGCGCTCGGGTAGCGGTCTTCCGGGCGCTTGGCCAGCGCGCGCAACACGACGCGGTCGAACATGGGGCTGATCAGCGGGTTCAGGGCGCTCGGCAGCACCGGCTGCTCGTAGACGATCTTCTGCTGCACCGCGAACAGGCCCTGGCCGGTGAACGGCTTTTCGCCGGTGAGGAACTGGTACAGCACGATGCCGGCGGCGAAGATGTCCGAACGGGGTCCGACGGGCTGGCCGGTGATCTGTTCCGGCGACATGTAACTGGGCGTGCCGACCATGGTGCCGGCCTCGGTGTGCTTGGCGTTCACGTCCTGCATGCGGGCCACGCCGAAGTCGGTCAGCTTTACGCGCAGCTGGCCGCTGAGCATGATGTTGGCCGGCTTGATGTCGCGGTGGATGATGCCTTGCTGGTGGGCGTAGTCCACCGCGTCCAGCAGTTCGCAGGTCATGCGCACCGAGTCTTCCAGCGTGAAGTCGAGCGAGAACACCTGGCTGTCGTCGAAGTAGCTGCCCAGCTCCTCGCCGGCGATCAGCTCCATCACCAGGTAGGCTTCGCCGTTTTCCTCGCCGAAGTCGTACACGGTGACGATGTTGGGGTGGTTCAGGCGCGCGACCGCCTGCGCTTCCTGCGTGAAGCGCGCGGAGTACTCGGCCCGCAAGGCCGGGTCGTCGATCCGGCTCATGTGGATGACTTTGATGGCGACCCGGCGGTTCAGCTTGGGGTCCACGCCTTCATAGACCAGGCCCATCGCGCCGCGCCCCAGCACGCGCAATAACTGATACCGGCCCAGCTGCTTCAATTCATTCATGTGGCTGTAGGTTGGTAGAACTGACGATAGATTTAGTTTATAGCAGATACTTCTCGTCGTATGATAAGCGAATGACAACCTTGTAATCCAGCGCCCATGCAAATAAATATCGGTAGCCTGTTGCGCGGCCGGGCCGGCAGCTACCGGCTGCGGCGCGCCCTGGCGCGCGGCGTGTGGCTGGCCGACGGCCCGGACGGCGCGCCGGTGGCGCTGAAACTGGCGCCGCCGCCGCCGTTCCCGCCCGCCGGGCTGCGCCATCCGCGCATCGTGGCGGTGCTGGACGGCGGCACGGCCGGCGGCGTGCCCTTCATCGTCATGGAATGCATGGACGGCCCGCCGCTGCCGGTGCTGCTGGAAGCCGGGCCGCTGCCGCCGGCGCGCGCCGTGGCGTGGATGGCACAGTTGCTCGAGGGGCTGGCCTATGCGCACACCCAGGGCGTGGTGCACCGCGACATCAAGCCTTCCAACCTGCTGATCGGCGCGGACGGCGCGCTGAAGATCGCCGACTTCGGCCTGGCCAGCCGGCCCGGCATCGCCAGCGCGCACGGCACGCCCGGCTACATGGCGCCGGAGCAGATGCGCGGCCAGGCCGACCGCCGCAGCGACCTGTTTGCCGCCGCCGTGGTGCTGTACCAGATGCTGGCCGGCCGCCGTCCCTTCGAAGGCACGCCGTTCCAGTTGATGCAGCAGGTGCTGCTGGAAGCGCCGCCGCCGCTGCCGCCGCAGCTCGCATCCTTCGAGCCGCTGCTGGCGCGTGGCCTGGCCAAAAACCCTGCCCGACGCTATCAGCATGCGAGCGAATTCAGCGATGCCATGCTGGCAATCCTTCAAGCATAACGTGGCGCATCTTGCAATATATTCTTTGCAACAATTGCGTGTCAAAAAAGAATTATTTTTTGCAATTTTTTTCTCGATTTCAAGTATAGTCATGGTCGAAAACCAGACTGCTGCCGAGGGTATTGAGTGGATATAGATTCTTTGCTGTTGGACGTGGACGCCAATGCGCCTTGCGGCCCCAATCTCGAATATGACCCGGAATTCCTGGAGCTTGAACAAGCCATCCTGGGCAAGCCGGAAATCCAGTACGGCGACACCATCACCCCCGCGGTCCCTCCCGAATGGAAAGTAGTCAAGCGCCTGGCAGCGGGCCTGCTGGAGCGCAGCCGCGACCTGCGGCTGGCCGTGTCCCTGTCGCGCGCGCTGCTCGCGCTGGAAGGCATGCCGGGGTTGGCCAACGGCCTGGCGCTGATCGAACGGCTGCTGGACCAGCGCTGGGACAGCGTCCATCCGCAGCTCGACCCCGATGACGGCATGGACCCCATGTTGCGCATCAATTCCCTGGCCACGCTGGCCGACAACGCCTTCCTGCGCGAAGTGAAGGAAGCCACGCTGCTGATGCTGCCCGGACTGGGGCCGCTGTCGCTGCGCACGCTGGAAGTGGCCAACGGCGAGCTGCCGCCGGCCGAGGGCGAGAGCAAGCTGGAACTGAGCACCATCTCCGCCGCCATGCAGGACGCCGACCCTGAGCGCCTGGCCGCCAGCAGCGCCGGCCTGGCCGCCGCGTGCGACAGCGTGACGCAGATCGAGGTGATCCTGGTGCGCCAGGTGGGCACGTCGCAGGCGCTGAACCTGGACGCGCTGGTGCGCCTGCTGCGGCGCGGCCGCGATTTCTTCAGCGAGCAGGCCGGCGGCGAGGCAGCTGCTGACGGCGACGGCGCGGCGCAGGGCGGCGAGGGCGAGGACGGCGCTATGGCAGGCGCCGGCGCCGGCAGTGCAGGCGGCGCGCGCGCCGCCGCCATCAGCGGCGAAGTGACCAGCCGCGCCGACGTGATCCGCATGCTCGACAAGATCAACAAGTATTACCAGCAGTACGAGCCTTCCAGCCCCGTGCCGCTGCTGCTGGAACGCGCCAAGCGCCTGGTTCCGAAGAACTTCTTCGAGATCATGGAGGACCTGGCGCCGGAAGGCATGGCGCAGCTGCTGGTGGTCAGCGGGCCGCGCGAAGGCGAAGAAGCACAACAAAGCGAATATTAAATTCGAGAGTACCCAAGCACCCCCAATCCGTTCGGGTCGTTTCTATCACTAGGAGGAGTAAATCGTGGGCAAAGAAAGTAGCCAGAAGTTCATCGCGCGCAACCGCGCGCCGCGCGTGCAGATCGAGTACGACGTGGAAGTCTACGGCGCGGAGAAAAGCGTGCAGCTGCCTTTCGTGATGGGCGTACTGGCCGATTTGTCCGGCCAGCCTGCCGATCCGCTGGCGCCGGTGGCCGACCGCAAGTTCCTGGAGATCGACGTCGACAATTTCGACGAGCGCCTCAAGTCGATGAAGCCGCGCGTGGCGGTGCAAGTGCCCAACACGCTGACCGGCGAGGGCAACATGGCGGTCGACATGACCTTCGAGAGCATGGACGACTTCACCCCGGCCGCCGTGGCGCGCAAGGTGGAATCGCTGAACAAGCTGCTCGAAGCGCGCGGCCAGTTGTCCAACCTGCTGACCTATATGGACGGCAAAACGGGCGCCGAGGAACTGATCGGCAAGCTGCTGAACGAGCCGGCCCTGATGCAGGCGCTGACCTCGGCACCGAAGCCACAAGAATAATCGACGGAGGAATTGATGGCACAGATCACTGAAGCACAACAAGGCGCCACCGGCACCCTGGAAATGAGCGACTTCGGCAGCTTGCTGCAGAAGGAGTTCAAGCCGCAATCGGACAAGGCCAAGGAAGCGGTGGAAAACGCGGTCAAGACGCTGGCCGAGCAGGCGCTGTCGGGCACCAACCTGATCTCGAACGACGTGCTGGGCACCATCGAAGGCCTGATCGCGGCGCTGGACAAGAAGCTCACCGAGCAGATCAACCTGATCATGCACACCGACGAGTTCCAGAAGCTGGAAGGCGCCTGGCGCGGCCTGCACCACCTGGTGAACAACACCGAGACCGATGAAACGCTGAAGATCCGCGTGATGAACATCTCGAAGAACGACCTGGGCAAGACCCTGAAGAAGTACAAGGGCACGGCCTGGGACCAGAGCCCGATCTTCAAGAAAATGTACGAAGAAGAATTCGGCCAGTTCGGCGGCGAGCCGTTCGGCTCCATCGTGGCCGACTACTACTTCGACAACAGCGCGCCGGACGTGGAGCTGCTGGCCGGCATGGCGAAGATCGCCGCCGCCGCGCATGCGCCGCTGATCGCCGCTGCCGCGCCTTCCGTCATGCTGATGGAATCGTGGCAGGAGCTGTCGAACCCGCGCGACCTGACCAAGATCTTCCAGACCCCGGAACACGCCGCGTGGCGTTCCTTCCGCGAGTCCGAGGATGCGCGCTACGTCGGCCTGGCCATGCCGCGCTTCCTGGCGCGCCAGCCATACGGCGCCAAGACCGATCCGGTGGAAGCGTTCGACTTCGAGGAAGACACCTCGGCCGCCGGCAGCAAGAACTACACCTGGGCCAACGCGGCCTACGCCATGGCAGTGAACATCAACCGCTCCTTCAAGGAATACGGCTGGTGCTCGCGCATCCGCGGCATCGAGTCCGGCGGCGCGGTGGAAGGCCTGCCGGTGCACAGCTTCCCGACCGACGACGGCGGCGTGGCCATGCAGTGCCCGACCGAGATCGCCATCTCGGACCGCCGCGAGGCGGAGCTGGCGGCCAACGGCTTCATGCCGCTGGTGCATAAGAAGAACACCGACTTCGCTGCCTTCATCGGCGCGCAGTCGCTGCACAAGCCTGCCGAATACGACGATCCGGACGCCACCGCCAACGCCAACCTGGGCGCGCGCCTGCCGTACCTGTTCGCCACCTGCCGTTTTGCGCATTACCTGAAATGCATCGTGCGTGACAAGATCGGTTCCTTCAAAGGGCGCGATGAGATGGAACGCTGGCTGAGCAACTGGATCAACCGTTACGTCGACGGCGATCCCGCCAACTCCAGCGAAGGGACCAAGGCCATGAAGCCGCTGGCGGCAGCCGAGGTGCTGCTGGAGGAAATCGAAGGCAATCCAGGCTACTACACCTCCAAGTTCTTCCTGCGGCCGCACTACCAGCTGGAAGGCCTGACCGTGTCGCTGCGGCTGGTTTCCAAGCTGCCGTCGGCTAAAGGCGGTTAAGGCGGCTAAGGCGGCTAAATTTTTCGCAGTTCCGATCAATCCGTAATACACACCAGGAGATAAAAATGGCAGTAGACATGTTCCTCAATATGGGCGCCAACATCAAGGGCGAAACCAAAGACAGCGCACAGAAGGCCGCCGGCGATATCGACGTGCTGGCATGGAGCTGGGGCGCGAGCAACTCGGGTTCCTTCCACATGGGCGGCGGCGGCGGCGCCGGCAAGGCGAACTTCCAGGACATCTCGATCACCAAGTACCTCGACAAGTCCTCGCCTGCGCTGATGATCGCACTGGCCAAGGGTTCCCATATCCCGACCGCCAAGCTGCTGGTGCGCAAAGCCGGCGAAGGCCAGCAGAAGTACCTGGAAATCACCATGACCAACGTGCTGGTGACGTCGCTGTCGACCGGCGGCAGCGGTGGTGAAGACCGCCTGACCGAGAACATCAGCCTGAACTTCGCGGAAGTGAAGATGGAATACTTCCTGCAGAACGAGAAGGGTGTAACGGCATCTGGCGGCATCTTCAACTGGGATATCGCTGGCAACGTCGCCAAGTAATCATTGCAATTCCTGCCGGGGCGCTTGCCCCGGCATTTTTTCACATCAAGGTTTCCCATGGACGCGCAACAGCTCATTTCTGAAGGCCAGCTTGGCGCAGCACTCAGCGCGCTGCAAGACCAGATCCGCAAAGACCCGTCCAACGCGAAATACCGAACATTTTTATTCCAGCTGCTCTGCGTGCAGGGCCAGTGGAACCGCGCACTGACGCAACTGAACGTGGCCGCCGAGCTGGATGCGGCCACCTTGCCGATGGCGCAAACCTACCGCGAAGCGATCCAGTGCGAGGCGCTGCGCGATGAAATCTTTGCCGGCAAGCGCCTGCCCGTGGTGTTCGGCGAGCCGGTGGCGTGGATCGCGCTGGTGGCCGAGGCGCTCAAGCTGGAAGGCGAGGGCAATGCCGCCGCCGGCGCGCAGGCCCGGGCGCGCGCCTTCGAGGACGCGCCGGCCACGCCAGGCCGCATCAACGGCGAAGCGTTCGAGTGGCTGGCCGACGCCGACGCGCGCATCGGCCCGGTGCTGGAAGTGATCATGAACGGCCGCTACATCTGGGTGCCGGTGCAGCACGTGAGCCGCATCGACATCGAAGCGCCGGCCGACCTGCGCGACAAGGTGTGGATGCCGGCCACCTTCACCTGGACCAACGGCGCCAGCACGGTGGGACTGATTCCGACGCGCTATGCGGGCACCGTGCGGCCGGGGGCGGACGATGCCTTGCTGCTGGCGCGCCGCACCGAATGGAGCGAGGACGGCGCCGGCCTGGGCCAGCGCATGTTCGCCACCGACGCGGCCGACTACGCGCTGATGGACGTGCGCACCATCGAATTCGGAGCCGAAGCAGGCAATGGCTGAACTGGCGCCACGAGAGCGGCTGCAGCCCTCCCTGCTGGACCGCCTGACCGACGACGAACCGGACAGCAGCGTGGAATCGCGCGAGCGGCGCGTGCTGTCGCTGCGCACACTGCGCGAAAGCGTGCTGCGCGACCTGGCCTGGCTGCTCAATACCACCAATCTGTTGTCCGTCGCCGACTACCCCAAGCTGCCGCACGTGGCCAACTCGGTGCTGAACTACGGCATGCCGGACATTTCCGGCATCTCCGTGGCCGGCATGAACCTGACTGACCTGGAGCGCGGCATCCGCCAGGCCATCTGGGACTTCGAGCCGCGTTTGATACGCGCCTCGGTCACGGTGAAGGCGGTACCGGCGGAATCGGACAGCAATACCATCATGTTTGAAATTGAAGGCGATATGTGGGCGCAACCTTACCCTGAGCGGCTGTACCTGAAGACGGAACTGGACGTGGACCGCGCCAGCATCCGCGTCACGGAAAACACCGCCGGCAAGGGAGCCTCGGCATGAACCCGCGCCTGTTGCGCTATTACAGCCAGGAGCTGCAGCATCTGCGCGAAGTGGGCGGCGAGTTCGCCAGGGAGTATCCGAAGATCGCCGGCCGCCTGGGCCTGGAAGGCTTCGACTGCGCGGACCCCTATGTGGAGCGGCTGCTCGAAGGCTTCAGCTTCCTGGCCGCGCGCGTGCAGATGAAGATCGACGCGGAGTTCCCGCGCTTTACGCAGCACTTGTCGGAACTGGTATACCCGCACTTCCTGGCACCCACGCCGTCCATGGCCGTGGTGCAGCTGCAGCCGGACCTGGCCAACCCCTCGCTCAAGCAGGGCTACGTGGTGCCGCGCGGGACGCCCATGCGCAGCGTGCTGGGCAAGGGCGACAGCACCGCCTGCGAATACCGCACCGCGCACGACGTGACCATGTGGCCGGTGGAGCTGGTGGAGGCCAAGTTCTTCACGCACAGCGGCGCCCTGGCCGGCGCGGGCGGCAATAGCGGTACGGCCGGGCTGCCGGGCAGCGTCAAGGCCGGCATCCGCCTCAAGCTGCGCACCGTGGGCGGCGTGCCGTTCCGCGCCTTGCCGATGGACCGGCTGGCGCTGAACCTGCGCGGCAGCGACGAAATGCCGGTGAAGATCTACGAACGCATCCTGGGCAGCGTGGAGGGCGTGCTGGTGGCGTCCGCCGGCGCCAGCACGCTGCTGCCGAAAAGCGCCGTGGCGCCGCTGGGCTACAGCGAGGAAGAGGCGCTGCTGCCGAGCGGGCGCCGCACCTTCCAGGGCTACCGCCTGCTGCAGGAGTACTTCGCCTTCCCGCAGCGCTTCCAGTTCGTCGAGCTGCGCGGCCTGCAGCAGGCGCTGGGCCGCTGCGCCGAAACGGAAGTGGACCTCGTCATCCTGCTCAACAAGGGCGACGCGCAGCTGGAGCAGATGCTGGACGCGTCGAACTTCGCGCTCAACTGCACGCCAGCCATCAACCTGTTCCAGCGCCGCGCCGACCGCATCAACGTCAGCGGCGACGAGTTCGAGTACCACGTGCTGGTGGACCGCACGCGGCCGATGGACTTCGAAGTATTCCAGATCGACGAAGTGACCGGCTACGGCACCGGTCCGAACGCGGACCAGACCTTCCGGCCGTTCTACACCGCCAAGGACATCGGCAGCCTGCACCAGGACAAGGCCTTCTACCATGTGCGGCGCGAGCCGCGCGTGATCTCGCAGCGCCAGCGCAAGGTGGGGCCGCGCTCCAGCTACATCGGCAGCGAAACCTTCATCTCCATCGTGGACGCGGCCGAAGCGCCGTACCGCAGCGATTTGCGCCAGCTCGGCCTGACCGTGTGGTGCACCAACCGCGACTTGCCGCTGTCCATGCCGCTGGGCGTGGGCAAGACCGATTTCATCCTCGATTCCGGCGCGCCCGTGACGGCGGTGCGCTGCATTGCCGGCCCCAGCCAGCCGCACGCCTCGTTCGCCGAAGGCGCGGTGGCGTGGCGCCTGCTGAACCACCTGTCGCTGAACTACCTGTCGCTGACCGACAGCGATGCGCGCCAGGGCGCCGTGGCGCTGCGTGAAATGCTGTCGCTGTACTGCCACCCGGGCGACTTGAACGGCCAGCGCCAGATCGAGGGCGTGCAGTCCATCAGCACCTCCAGCATCACACGGCGCATGCCGTCGCCGGGACCGATCACTTTCGGGCGCGGCCTGCAGGTGACGGTGACCCTGGACGAGGCGGCCTTCGAAGGCACTGGCGCCTTCCTGCTGGGCGGCCTGCTGGCGCAGTTCTTTGCGCAGTACGTGTCCATCAATTCCTTTACCGAGACGGTGGTGCGCACCGTGCAGCGCGGCGAGATCATGCGCTGGCCGGCCAAGGGAGGCGTATGCGCGATCCTGTAGAAACCGAACTGGAACTGGAGCGCAAGGCCGCGCGCATGGATTTTTTCCAGGTGCTGCGCCTGATCGAGAACGCGCACCCTGGGCTGCCGCGCATCGGCGCCTCGCTGCGCCCGCGCGACGACGCGGTGCGCTTCGGCCAGGACCCGGCGCTGGTGTTCCATCCCTCGGCGCTGGGCCAGTTCCTGCGCGCGGGCGCGGGCGGCCCGGAATCGCGCGCCCGGCTGGCGGTGAATTTTTTCGGCCTGCTGGGCGCCAACGGCCCGCTGCCGACCCACATCACCGAGTACACGCGCGACCGCCTGCGCAACGGCGGCGACGGCACACTGCTGGCCTTTTTCGACGTGTTCCACCACCGCATGCTGTCGCTGTTCTACCGCGCGCGGGCGCAGGCCGAACCGGTCATCAACCTGGACCGCGAGGACAGCGACCGCTTTGCGGAATTCGTCGGCAGCCTGTTCGGCATCGGCGCGCCGGCGCTGCGCCAGCGCGACGAGATCGGCGACTTCGCCAAGCTGCACTTCGCCGGCCTGCTGGCCAACAATGCGCGACCCGCATCCGGCCTGGTGTCCATCCTGCGCGAGTACTTCAAGCTGCCGGTGGCTGTGGAGCAGTTCACCGGGCACTGGATGCGGCTGCCGGTGGAGATCCAGTCGCGCATCGGCCGCGCCGAAGACGGCAACCGGCTCGGCGTGTCCACCGTCCTTGGCAGCAAGGTGTGGGACTGCCAGAACAAATTTCGCATCGTCATCGGTCCCATGGGCTTTGATGACTACGAACGCATGCTGCCAGGCGGCGACAGCATGAAGCGCCTGCTGGCCTGGGTGCGCAACTACGCGGGCACGGCCCTGGACTGGGACGTGCGCCTGATTTTGAAGAAGGAAGAAACCCCGCCGCTGCGGCTGGGCGGCAGGGCCGGCAACGGCCTCAGGCTGGGCTGGAGTACCTGGCCCGCCGGCGCCACTCCCGGCCGCAACCCGGACCAATTGCTCATCAACCCAAGCGCCCATGCGGGCTAAGGAAAATCATCATGGCAGAAATCAGTCGCGTCGCCCTGTTCGGTAAATTGAACTCGCTGTGCTACCGCGCCATCGAAAGCAGCACCGTGTTCTGCAAATTGCGCGGCAATCCTTACGTGGAACTGGTGCACTGGATGCACCAAATCCTGCAACTGCAGGATTCGGACCTGCTGCGCCTCGTGAAGCACTATGAGCTGGACGCGGCTGGCCTGGCGCGCGACCTGACGGCGGCGCTGGACCGGCTGCCGCGTGGCTCCACGTCGGGCATCGACCTGTCCTCGCAGCTGGAGGAAGCGGTGGAGCGCGCCTGGGTGTACGGCACACTGATGTTCGGCGAGTCGCAGATCCGTTCGGGCCACATCGTGGTCGGCATGCTGAAGACTTCCAGCCTGCGCAACGCGCTGTACGGCATGTCGTCCCAGTTCCAGAAGATCAAGGGCGATGACCTGAGCGAGAAGTTCGCCAGCCTGCTGAAGGAATCGCCGGAAGCGCAAATGGCGGCCACCGACGGCTTCCAGGCTGGCGGCGGCGCGGCGCCCGGCGAAGCCTCCGGCGCCATCGCCCCTGCGGCCATGGGCAAGCAGGAAGCGCTGAAGAAGTTCACCGTGGACCTGACCGAACAGGCCCGCAGCGGCAAGATGGACCCCATCGTGGGCCGCGACGACGAGATCCGCCAGGTAGTGGATATCCTGATGCGCCGCCGGCAGAACAATCCCATCCTGGTGGGCGAGGCCGGCGTGGGCAAGACGGCCGTGGTGGAAGGCTTCGCACAGCGCATCGCGCGCGGCGATGTGCCGCCCAGCCTCAAGGACGTGCAGCTGCTGACGCTGGACGTGGGCTTGCTGCAGGCCGGCGCCAGCATGAAGGGCGAGTTCGAACAGCGCCTGCGCTCCGTCATTGACGAGGTACAGGGCAGTCCTAAGCCCATCATCCTGTTCATCGACGAGACGCATACGCTGGTGGGCGCTGGCGGCGCGGCCGGCACCGGCGACGCGGCCAACCTGCTCAAGCCAGCGCTGGCACGCGGCACGCTGCGCACGATCGGCGCCACCACTTTCGCCGAATACAAGAAGCATATCGAAAAAGACCCGGCGCTGACCCGCCGCTTCCAGACCGTGCAGGTGGACGAACCGACCGAAGAACGCGCCATCCTGATGATGCGCGGCGTCGCCTCCACCATGGAAAAGCACCATAAGGTGCAGATCCTGGACGAGGCGCTGGAAGCGGCCGTCAAGCTGTCGCACCGCTACATCCCGGCGCGCCAGCTGCCGGATAAATCGGTCAGCCTGCTCGACACGGCCTGCGCGCGCGTGGCGGTGAGCCTGCACGCCACCCCGGCGGAAGTGGACGACAGCCGCAAGCGCATCGAGGCACTGGAGACGGAACTGGGCATCATCGGCCGCGAGAGCGCCATCGGTATCGACATCGGCAAGCGCAAGAGCGAAGCGGACGACCTGCTGGCCGTGGAGCGCGAGCGCCTGGCCGGACTGGAGTCGCGCTGGAACGCGGAACGCGCGCTGGTGGATGAACTGCTGGCACTGCGCGCCAAGCTGCGCGACGGCGCACAGCCGGTGGAAGGCACGGGCAGCAGCCTGGAGGCTGGCGCCGAAACCGCCGCAGCCGCAGCCGCGCCAGCGCCCGCCATCAGCGCGGAAGAACGCGCCGCGCTGATGGAGCAGCTGCGCGCAGTGCAGGCTAAGCTCACCGAGCTGCAAGGCGAAACGCCGCTGATCCTGCCTACCGTGGACTACCAGTCGGTGGCGGCGGTGGTGGGCGACTGGACCGGCATTCCGGTTGGCCGCATGGCCAAGAACGAGATGGAAACCATCCTCAAGGTCGCGTCGCTGCTGAGCCAGCGCGTGATCGGCCAGGACCACGCAATGGAGATGATCGCCAAGCGCATCCAGACCTCGCGCGCGGGCCTGGACAACCCGAGCAAGCCTATCGGCGTGTTCATGCTGGCCGGTACTTCCGGCGTGGGCAAGACCGAAACCGCGCTGGCCCTCGCAGAAGCGCTGTATGGCGGCGAGCAGAATCTGATCACCATCAACATGAGCGAGTACCAGGAAGCGCACACCGTCTCCACGCTGAAAGGCGCGCCCCCCGGCTATGTGGGCTACGGCGAAGGCGGCGTGCTGACCGAAGCGGTGCGCCGCAAGCCATATTCGGTGGTGCTGCTGGACGAGGTGGAGAAAGCTCACCCGGACGTGCACGAAATGTTCTTCCAGGTGTTCGACAAGGGCTTCATGGAAGACGGCGAAGGCCGCTTCATCGACTTCAAGAACACGCTGATCATCCTCACCACCAACGCGGGCACCGACCTGATCGCCGGCCTGTGCAAGGACCCGGACCTGATGCCCGACCCGGACGGCATGGCCAAGGCGCTGCGCGCACCGATGCTGAAGGTGTTCCCACCGGCGCTGCTGGGCCGCATCGTGACCATTCCGTACTATCCGCTGTCGGACCAGATGCTGGGCCAGATCGTCAAGCTGCAGCTGAACCGCATCAAGAAGCGCGTCGAGGCGCGCTACAAAATCCCGTTCCAGTACAGCGAGGACGTGGTCAAGCTGGTGGTGTCGCGCTGCACCGAGGGCGAATCCGGCGGCCGCATGATCGATGCCATCCTCACCAACACCATGCTGCCTGATATCTCGCGCGAGTTCCTGAACCGCATGATGCAGGGCGACGCCATCGGCGGCGTGCACGTGGATGTGAAGGACGGCGAATTTTCGTATCGTTTCGACTGAAAGGAGCAGGGGAGACATGATCAGCTATTACGATTTGGGTCCGGACAAGAAACTGAATGAGGTCGTGATGGCCGGCAGCCACGACGCGGCCGTGACCATGGGCGGCGCCAACACCCAGACGCAGGACCTGGACATTTACGACCAGGCTGTGTCGGGCGCGCGGCTGTTCGACATCCGCATCACCGGTGCGGTGGTGAAGAAGGGCGGCGCCGAGAAGGTGGTGACGCTGAAGGCCTATCACGGCAAAGGCCCGGAGAGCAATACCACCGGCGTTGACATCCGCACCGGCGGCGTGGCCACGGCCAAGGTGAAGAGCATGTGGGGCGGCGAGTACGGCCTGACGCTGACCAAGATCCTCACCGATGGGTCGCGCTTCGTGACTACCTACGCCACCGAGTTCGTGGTGCTGAAGTTCGACCACTGCCATAACTGGGAGATGATCGCTGCTGCTTGCGTGGAAGTCCTGGGCGACAAGATCTACAAGGGCGGCGGCAACCTGAATACGAAGACGCTGCGCCAGCTGCAAGGCAAGGTGATCGTGCTGTTTGCGTCCGACGGGCTGCAGCTGGTGCGGCCGACCTACAGCGCGGCGCAGGGCATCCTGGGCATCAAGAACCTGAGCAAGGCGGGCAGCACGTATGACGACCGCTACGAAGGCCTGCAGTATTTCGGCAAGGGCGGCACCAGCGTCGGCAAGCCGTTCGGCAAGATCGAGCAGAACATCAAGAAGCAGAGCAAGCTGATGGCGCGCGGCGGCGACGGCAATCCGAACGTGGTAGGCATGATGTACTGGACCACCACGGGTGTGTTCGAAAGCATCCGCGACCGCAACAACGGCATGTGGACGGCGCCCAATGTGGCGCGCCTGAAGAATATGTGGACCAACGGCCTGGATACGGCGGTCACGTCGCGCATGAACAAGTTCGCCAAGATCGATGGCTTCGCCAGCGGCACGCTGCTCAAGGCGTTCATGCCCAACTTCGTGATGATCGATTTCGTGGACGAGGAGAAGTGCAAGCATATCCTGGAGCTGAACACGATTCCGCCGACCTTCCTGGTGAAGAACATCAATAACTTCATGCGGACGGACCACTGACAGTGTCGTTGATATTGCTGCTCAAGCTGTTTCTTGTTCCAGCGCTGATTTACGCGGTGACGCTGGTGGGCCGCAAATGGGGGCCGGGCGTGGCGGGATGGATGTCCGCGTTTCCCATCATGTCCGGCCCCATCCTGCTGACGGTGACGCTGGAGCAGGGCGCCGCCTTTGCCGCCCGCGCTGCCGAGGGCACGCTGCTTGCGGTGGTGGCGGTGCTGGTGTTTAGCGTTGTCTATGCATGGGGGGCGGAGCGGGCCGGCATGGCGCTGTCCATGCTGGCGGCGCTGCTCGCCTGGGCGGCGTCGGTGGCGGGGTTGCAGGCGCTGAATTTGCCGGTGGTGGCGTGCTTCGCCCTTGTGGTTGGCGCGCTGCTGCTGGCGCCAAGGCTGTTTCCGGCGCTGCGGACCGATGCGACTGATGCAACTGTGCCGGTGCGTGAGCCCGGGCGCAAGACCACCGGCTCCGCGCAGGCGAGCGACCTGCCGTGGCGCATGCTGGCCGGCGCCTTGCTGGTGCTGGCCGTAAGCTACAGCGCCGCCACGATAGGCCCGCGCCTGAGCGGATTCTTTGCCATGTTCCCGGTGATGAGCACTGTGCTGGTCGGCTTCTCGCACGTCCGTTCGGGCCGCGCGTTCGCCGTGGCGCTGTTGCGCGGCATGGTCTTCGGCTACTTTGCCTTTGCCACGTTCTGCCTGGTGCTGTCGCTGATGTTGCGCGAGGGTTCCGTGGCGGCGGCGTTCGGTGCGGCGTTTGTGTGCGCGCTGGCGGTGCAGCTGGCCGTCAAGCACCTGATGGTCGCGCCGGGCGCGGCGACTGTCGGCAGCGTCACGCCCGGCCAGCGCGGCGCCCGGTAGCGCCAGTGCATCCGGCAGCGCCAGTGCGACAGACAGCGCCGGCGCGGCGCCGGCGCCGGTGCGGCCGGCGGCCGGCGGCCGGGATGCCAGCGGCGTCCTAGCCCGCCTTGCGCGCGCCGACGAGCAGGCCGGCAACCGGCTTGCTGGCTTCCTGGCGCAGCGTGACGCGGCGCAGTTCCCGCACTTCCAGCCCCGCTTCAACCAGCATTGCCCGCACATACGCCTCGGCGTGGCTGTAGCGTCCGTGCGGATGCAGCAGGAACTGCGGCGCGGCGGCAGCGTCCACCGTTTCTTCGACCGTAAAGACCAGGGTGCCGCCGGCCCGCAGCGAATCGCCGGCCGCCTTGATTACCGCATCCAGCGCGCCGAAATAGCACAGCGTATCGGCCGATACCACCAGGTCGTAGGCGGCAGGGTGCCCGGACAGCCACGCCGTCAGCTCCGCTTCGTGCAGCTTGTCGTAGCCGCCGCGCTTCGCCGCCTTGGCCAGCATGCCGGCCGACAGGTCCACGCCTTCGAGCTTGCGCGCGTAGGGCTTGAGCAGCGGCCCGCACAAGCCCGTGCCGCAGCCGGCGTCCAGCACGTCCAGCGCCGGTTTGGCGTCGCCGCCGGCGCCCAGCAGCGTTGCCACCATCTCGCCGCACATGGCCGGCGCGCAGTAGCCCAGCCGGGTCAGCACGTCGTCGAAGCTGTCCGCAAAGCGGTCGAACACCGTCTGCACATAGGAGTCCGACGCGCGTTCCGGCGCAGCCGCACCCTGGCAGGCGGCGATGTGGTGCTGCACCACCGGATTGTCCGGCTCGATTTTCTCCCACTCGCGGTACACTTCCAGCGCTTCCTCGTGGCGCTGCTGCGACACCAGTGCCCGCGCCAGGCTGCGGTAGACCTCCGGATTGTCGGGCGAGAGCAGCACGGCGTTGCGGTAGGCGCTGAGCGCCTCGTTGAAGTCGCCGGTCTTCTTCAGCACGTTGCCCAGGTTGACCCAGCCTTGCGCGAACTTGGGCGACAGTACGATGGCGCGCCGGTAGGCCGCCGCCGCTTCATCCAGGCGCTCCTGCGCGCGCAGCACCACGCCCAGGTTGTTGTGGGCCAGTGCGAAGTCCGGACGCGCTTCCAGCACGGCGCGGTAGGACTGTTCGGCGTCCGCGTGGCGGCCCATTTCCTTCTGCACGTTGCCCAGGTTGTTGCGCGCATCCACATAATCGGGCGCCACTGCCAGCGCGCGCTGGATCAGGTTGACCGCGCCCTCGTGGTTGCCCAGGTGGTGCTGCGCCACGCCCATGTAATGCAGCGCATCCGGATGGGAGGGCGCCACCTGCAGGATGGCTTCGTAATGCTGCGCGGCCAGGCGCGGCTTGCCCTGGCGGTGGACCGAGACCGCCAGTTGCAGCGCGTCGTCCAGGGAGATCTTTTGGGTGTTTTTCTTTTCATGCGCGGTCAGGAATTCCAGGCGCCGGACAGTGCTTGCGCTGGATGGGAAATGGACTGGCTGCGCAGCAGGCGCGCAGCGTTGCGGTTCTTGAAGCTGAGCAGGGGCATCAGGCCGCGCTCCAGCAGGGCGGCCCCGGCGCGTTCGGACAGGTAGGCTTCGGCGCAGGCTTGCATGTGCGCTTCGCCACCGCGTCGCACCGTATGGGCGGGCAGGTCGTCCAGGTCCTGCACGTCGCCGGGCGACATGTCCCAGGCGCTGTCTTGGAAGGCGCGGCCCAGCAGCAGGGCGACGGCCAGCGAGGCGTGGCCCCACAGGTAGTCCTGGTGCGCGTGGCCGGCATCGGCTTCCTCGAATTCGAATTGCTCGATGCTGTCGGTGGCTTTGCCGTAAGGGAGGCGCAGCAGCACGCGCGGCAGGGCAAGGCCCAGCCAGGATGCCTGCGGGCTGGCACGCAGCGCCTGCCAGCGGGTCGCCGCTGCGGCGTCCAGCTCCTGCCAATCGGACGCATCCGGCGTAGCTGCCAGCGAGGCGGCGCCTGCCAGCGCATCCGCGGCATTGGCGATGAAGGGGGCGTGTGCGCGGGCGGCCAGCGCGCCCAGGGCGGCCAGCAGGCCCACGTCGTCCTGACCGGGGCCGAAGGTGTAGGCGCCGCAAAGGACGGACCAGGGCGAGGCGTCTGCGCCGGTGCGCGGCTGGTCGACCAGCAGTTTGTGCAGGGCGCTCGCTTCCAGCCGGTCCGCGTTGGTGTCGATATCGGCTTGCAAGGCGGCTTTGCCTGCATCGGCGATATACAGCTGTAGTTCGTGGCCCAGTTCTAGCCCCGTCACCAGCTGGTACAGGCCGCGCCAGAGCGCTTCCAGCGCCTGGAACTGCGGCGCATGCAGCACTGCGCGCATGCGGTGGCCGATAACGCCATCGACTGCGGCCAGGTATTCGGACTGGCGCGGATCGGGGCCTGGCGGCATGGCGCCCAGAATCTGGCGGACCAGCTGGTCGATGGCCGGTACGCCGCCCACTGGCGCGGATACGGTCGCCGCAGCGCCACGTACGGGTGCGCCGAGCAGGCTGGCGAAGTCGCTGGCCGGGGCGGGCGCGGCACCGGCGGCGACAGCGGCACCAGCGGCGCCAGTGGCATCGGCGGTGCCAGCTGCGCCTGCCGCCGCAGCCGTCTCGCTGCCGGATTGCAGCGCGGCGGCAGCGTCGGCAAAGGTCGCGGGATTGCGCAAGCGCTGGCGCTGGCCGCGCAGCGCCGCGAATGCGTCGGATTTTAGATACAGCTGGTCGGGATGAAAGTCATCCAGTTCACGGAAATGGAAAGTATGCTCGGCGCCGTCCAGCGTCACTTGCACGCTGGGCGCCAGCTGCGCCAGCACCTGCTCGAGATTGTCGATATCGACCCGGCGCGCCGGGCCTATGCCTGCAACCACGCCTGCGGCGGCGCGGCCGCTGAAGTCGCCCAGGACCAGTATCCGCATGGGCTGGCCATCCTCGGCCGGGTCCTGCGGATCGGCGGCTGCAAATCCAAATTCGAATGTCAGCGATGTGGCCATGGGCGTCCCTCGTCGATATGCTGTGGTGTCCGGCAGCTTATCCTAAAACCTTACCTTTAAGACAGTTTTTTCAGTCATAATAGCTGGAGGAGGGGATATGCCAAACCAGGTTGCGATGGGCGCGATGATGACTTGCACGTTCGGCGCTGCGCCGTCGTCGCTGGTCGTGCTCCCGGCGAACAAAGTGCTCGCGGAAGGACCGCCTGCCGCCAACATCATGGACCACAAACCCATGGTGAATATCATGCCGTTCGGCGTGTGCAATTCGCTGGCCAATCCCACGGTGGCCGCCGCCACTGCCGCCGCCCTCGGCGTGCTCACGCCCATGCCCTGCATTCCTGTCACGCCCGCGCCCTGGGTGCCGGGTGCGCCGACGGTGCTGATTGCGAACATGCCGGCGCTGGACAACGTCTCCAAATGCATGTGCAACTGGGGCGGCGTGATCGCCTTCACGAACCCGGGCACCACCAAAACCATGATCCCCTGACCGAATCCGCTATGCCAGTTACGCAAGCCAACCGCGAAGTAAACGTCACCAGCGCCCTGGCCGACGATGTCCTGCTGTTCGACCGCATGAGCGGCGCCGAGCGGCTCGGGCAGCTGTCCGAATTCCGGGTGCAGCTGCTGAGCATCAAGCCGGACCTGAAGATCGCCGACGTGCTGGGCAAGCCCATGGGGGTGCATCTGGACTTGCCGGAGGGCGGACAGCGCCACTTCCACGGCATCGTCACGCGCTTTGCCAGCACCGGCTGGAGCGGCAGCCTGGCGCGCTACGAGGCGACCGTGCACCCCGGCCTGTGGCTGCTCACGCGCGCCTCCAACTGCCGCATTTTTCAGGACAAGAGCGTCATCGACATCGTCAAGGCGGTGTGCCAGGACGCCTCCTACGGTGGCGCCATCGACCTGAACGTAGGCTCGCTGAGCGGCACCTACGAGGCGCTGCCGTACTGCGTGCAGTACCGCGAGACCGACTTCAACTTCGTCTGCCGCCTGCTGGAAAATGCCGGCATCTACTTTTACTTCACGCACACTGCCAGCAAGCACACCATGGTGCTGGCCGACTCCTACGGCGCGCATGCGCCGCTGCCCGGCTACGGGAGCGTGGAATTTTCCGGCGAAGCGGGACGCCGCATCGTGGACCAGGAGGCAGTCTATGGCTGGGCTGCGGCCGGCGCCATCCAGGCCAGCAGCTATTCGCTGAACGACTTCGACTTCGAGAAGGCCGCCTCCAGCACGGCCGGCGGCCTGAAAGTGACGTCCACGGTGGCGGCGGCGTTCAGCCAGCAGGCATATGAGATGTATGACTATCCGGGCCTGTACACCGTGGCCGCCACCGGCACGGCGCTGGCGCGCGGCCGCATGGAAGGGCTGCACGGGCAGTGCGAGGAGATCGCGGCCGACACGAATGCGCGCGGCCTGTTCCCGGGCGGCCTGTTCAAATTGAAGAACCACCCGCGCGAGGACCAGAACCGCGAGTTCCTGGTCACGGGCGCCCAGTACGAGATCGTCGGCGGCTCCTACGGCAGCGGCGCAGGCGAGCCGATGGAGTTCCAGTGCATGTTCCACGCCGTCGGCAAGGAGCATAGCTACCGCGCGCCGCGCACGGCCGTCAAGCCGGTGGTGCAGGGGCCGCAGACCGCCATGGTGGTGGGCAAGGCGGGCGAGGAAATCTGGACCGACAAGTACGGCCGCATCAAGGTGCAGTTCCATTGGGACCGGGAAGGCAAGGAAGACGAGCTCAGTTCCTGCTGGGTGCGCGTGCAGCAGACCTGGGCCGGTGCCGGCTGGGGCAGCATGTTCATTCCGCGCATCGGCATGGAAGTGGTGGTGAGCTTCCTGGAGGGCGACCCGGACCGGCCGCTGGTGACCGGTTGCGTCTACAACAGCGACGCCATGCCGCCGTATCCGCTGCCCGCCGAGCAGACCAAGTCCACGGTGAAGACCAATACGTCCAAGGGCGGCGGGGGCTTCAACGAGATCCGCTTCGAGGACAAGAAGGACGCGGAAGAGATTTTCGTCCAGGCCGAGAAGGACTACAACCGCGTGGTGAAAAACAACGACACGCTGAAAGTGGGCTTCGAGAAGAAGGACAAGGGCGACCAGACCATACAGATCAAGAATGACCGCAGCCTGGATGTGGGGCACGACCACAAGGAGCACGTGGTGAACGACCATACGGTGACGGTGGACCATGACCAGATCATCACGGTCACCAACGACCAGAATCTGAAAGTGGACAACAACCAGACGGTGAAGATCGCCGTCGACCAGAAGCTGGACGTGGGCGGCAACCAGACAGTTGCTATCACCGGCGACCAGAAGGTGACCGTGTCCAAGACCATCGTGATCGAGGCCACCACGTCGATCGAGCTGAAGGTGGGCGGCACCAGTATCAAGATGGAACCGGCTAAGATCACCATCAAGTCGCCGGACGTGACGGTGCAGTCCGACGGCATGGCCACGGTGAAGGCCGGCGGCGTGATGACGATAGGCGGCGCGCTGGTGAAAATCAACTGACGCAGCCGATTGTGAGATTGTGCTTTACGCAATAGCGACCGTATAATGACCGCGCCGTGCCCTTCGATATTCCAGATCAATCAACCGATCAATTAGCAGCCATAGTGAGCCGATGTTCTTAACTCTGCGGATTCAGTCGTACAGAAAACAAGCTCCGGCTGCGCCCGTGGAGCGCCGCTTCGATCAATTGGGCGGCACCATAGGCCGCGCGGCGGGCAATGACCTTGAGCTGCCCGATCCGGGCAAGTACATCTCGCGCAACCATAGCAAGATCGATTTCGCCGACGGCAAATACACGCTGATGGACCTGGGTGCCAATCCCAGCTGGATCAACGACCGCCCGGTAGGCGCTGGCAAGAGCGCGACACTGGAAGATGGCGACCGCCTGCTGATCGGCGACTACGTGCTGGAAGTGATGGTGGGCGAGGGCGCTGCCCCCGCCATTCCGGTGTTCCAGCCGGAGACCTCGGATGCCTTGCCTTTCCAGGCGCAGCCCGCCGTTGCTGCCTCGCCGTACGAAGGCAAGTCTTTCGACGAGATGCGCGATACGCTGGCCGGCGTGAAGATACTGGAAGTGAGCGGCGGGCACGACCCGCTGGCGCCTCCCTCGGCCAACGATCCGCTCGGCCTGAACATGCTCAACGACGCGAACGCGGCGCACGCCGCGCCGCCGGTTGCGTTCCGTGGCTCGGAACCGGACCACGCGCCGCCGCAATGGATGCCCATGCCGGGCGTGGTGCTGCCGGGGACGCCGTACCCGGCGCCGCAGGCGGACTTGCCGCCGCAGCATTCGCATTTTGCCGCCGCGCCGCAGGCGCACATGCCGGCGCAGCCATGGGGCGTAACGGAGTACGGCGCGCAAGCATCGCCATATGCGCCCGATCCGACGGTGCTGACGATGCGCGCCACGCCTGCCGCGCCCGTCGCGCCGGCACCCGCGTCCGCGCCGCCTGCGATGCTGATTCCGGACGACTATGATCCATTGGCCGATTTCCTGCCGCCGCGCGTGCATGCGCCGTCCGCGCCCTCTGCGCCGCCTGTCGCGCATGCCGCACATGCGGCACATGCCACGCAAGCCGCGCCGGCAGGATGGCCTGCGCCGCAACCGTCCGCCGCGCTGCCACAGTCCGGCCCAATCGCCTATGCGCAGCCGCAGCAGCAAGCCTATGCTGGCCCGGCTGGCGCCGCCCAGGGTGGCGACGAAGTCATGCAGGCGCTGTTGCGTGGCCTTGGCCTGACCGGCCTGCGCACCAACAAAACCCCCGCCGAGACGGCCGAACTGGTGGGCGCCATGCTGCGCGAAGCCACGTCCGGCACCATGGCCGTGCTGATGGCGCGCGCCATGACCAAGCGCGAAAGCCGCCTGGAAATGACGGTGCTCGGCGCGCAAGCCAACAACCCGCTGAAATTCTTCCCCGACGCGGAAAGCGCGCTGTCGCAGATGCTCACCAACGCCATGTCCGGCTACATGCCCCCGGTGAAGTCCATCGGCAGCGCCTTCGAGGACCTGAAAGCGCACGAGCTGGCGGTCATCGCTGGCATGCGCGCAGCGCTGGATGGCGTGCTGGCGCGCTTCAATCCCGCGCTGATCGAGGCCAAGGAACCCGAGGGCGTGATGGACAAGATGATGGCCACCACGCGCAAGGCCCGCATGTGGGAACGCATGGTGGAACTGTACGACGACATCCTGCGCGAAGCCGACGACGACTTCCAGCACCTGTTCGGCGAAAAATTCTCTGCCGCCTACGAAGACCAGATCGGCCGGCTGCACCGCAAATAATACCTATCGAGTGAGACAACATGGCGTGGAACCGTAAAGTCATCTGGTCCGAAGGGATGCTGCTGCAGCCGCAGCACCTGCAGCAGCACGACCGCTATCTGCAAACCCAGCTTGAAAGCCGCGTGGCCAAGCTGCGGCCATATTCCTGGGGCTTTTCCTCGCTAAAGATAGACGAGCAGCAGCTCGCGCTGGGCAAGCTGGCCATCATGTCCTGCAGCGCCGTGCTGCCGGACGGTACGCCGTTCAACCTGCCAGCCGACGAAGACCTGCCGCTGCCGCTGGATATTCCGGAGGACGCGCGCAATGTGCTGATCGTACTGGCGCTGCCGCTGCGCCGTCCCGGGATTCCGGAAACGGGCGACAGCCCGGCCCCGGACAACTTCGCGCGCCACGGCACCGTGGACCACGAAGCCTGGGACAGCAACGGCATCGACAACAGCGCGCTGATGCAGGTCGGCCGCTTGCGCCTGCGGCTGGCGCTGGAATCGGACGTGGCCAATGCCTATGCCTGCATCGGCGTGGCGCGCGTGATCGAACGGCGCCCGGACAACCGCGTGGTGCTCGACCCGGAATACTGCCCGCCGTGCCTGGACTTCCGCGTGGCGCAGCGCCTCGGCGGCTTCGCGGACGAAGTGGTGGGCTTGCTGCACCAGCGCGGCGATGCGCTCGGCAACCGCCTGTCGCAGCCCGGCGCGGCCGGCGCGGCGGAGATCGCGGACTTCCTGCTGCTGCAGCTGGTAAACCGCGCCGAGCCGCTGTTCGCGCACATGGCCACCATGACCGGCCTGCATCCGGAGGAGTATTACAGGGAGGCGGTGCAGCTGGCCGGCGAGCTGGCCACCTTCAGCCCGAACAACAAGCGCGCCATCCAGTACCCGGTGTACCGCCACGAGCAGCTGCGCGAAACCTTCCTGCCGGTGATGGAGGACCTGCGCCAGTCGCTGTCCATGGTGATGGATACGCATGCCGTGCCGATTCCGCTGGAGGAACGCCAGTTCGGCATCCGCGTGGCGGTGATGCGCGATCCGGAGCTGGTCAAGTCGGCCACCTTCGTGCTGATGGTGAACGCGCACATGCCGCCGGAGACTGTGCGCAACAGCTTCCCGCGCCAGGTGAAAATCGGTTCGGTGGAAAAGATCCGCGACCTGGTGAACCTGCAGCTGCCCGGCATCGCGCTGCGGCCGCTGCCGGTGGCGCCGCGCCAGCTGCCTTTCCACGCTGGCTATACCTATTTTGAACTCGACAAGGGCAGCGAGTACTGGCAGCAGCTGGCGACGTCCGCCGGTTTCGCCATGCACGTGGCCGGCGAGTTCCCCGGCCTGCAAATGGAGTTCTGGGCCATCAGGAAGTAAGCCAAGATGAGCCAGGACGATTTGCCCGACTCGGACCGCACCATCCTGGTCCCCAAGCCCGGCGGCCGGCGCGGCGCACCCGCGCCCGTGCCGGGACTGGGCGGCGGGCCGGGCGGCGCCGATCCGGCCGCGCCTGACGGCGGCGGCTTCGGCGCCGGTGGATTCGGCGCGTCGGGTGCTTCCGGCACGTCGGGTGCTTCCCACGCTTGGGGCGCTGGCGCGGCCGGTCTGGACGGTGTGCAGCGTGCCCCCGTCCACACCAACTACGACGCCACGCTGGCCCCGCTGACGGCCGGCCCGCGCGCGCACCTGAACGGCGTGAATCCGCTGGTGGGCGCCGCCAACGCCCTGCTCGACCTGGTAGTCCCGCTGCGCATCATGGCCACGCACCCCAGCGTGGAGGGCCTGCGTAGCCAACTGGTGGCCGCCATCAAGAAATTCGAGCACGACGCCAAGGCAGCAGGCTGCGCGCAGGAAGCCATCGCCGTGGCGCGCTACTCGCTGTGCACCTTCCTCGACGAGACCATCTCCAGCACCCCGTGGGGCGGCAGCGGCGTATGGGCCAGCCGCAGCCTGCTGGTGGCCTTCCACAACGAGGCCTTCGGCGGCGAGAAGTTCTTCCTCATCCTGCAAAAGCTCAGCCAGCAGCCGCGCGCCAACCTGCACGTGCTGGAACTGATGTACCTGTGCCTGGCGCTCGGCCTGGAAGGCCGCTACCGCGTGATGGACGGCGGCCGCGCCCAGCTCGACCTGCTGCGCGAGCGCCTCCAGCAGCTGATCCAGAAAGAGCGCGGCCCCTTCGAGCCGGACCTGTCGCTGCGCTGGAAAGGCTCGAACGAAAAACGCCCCGGCCTGCTGCGCCTGATCCCCGTGTGGGTAATCGCCGCCGCCGCCGGCCTGATCCTGCTGTGCGTCCACCTTGGCTTCAGCTTCCTGCTGAACCGCCAGTCCGACCCCGTGTACGCTGCCTTGCAGCGCATCCGCCTGGTGGCGCCCGCGCCGCCGGCGCCGCCGATGGCCAACCCGCCGGTGCGCGTGGCGCGCTTCCTGGCGCCTGAAATAGAGCGCGGCCTGGTCAGCGTGACAGAAACGCCGGACCGCTCCACCATCGTGCTGCACGGCGACGGCGTGTTCAAGTCCGGCAGCGCGGAAGTGCAGCCGTCCTACGACGGACTGCTGCAGCGCATCGGCGAAGCGCTCAAGCCGGTACCGGGCAAGGTCATCGTCATCGGCCACACGGACGACGTGCCCGGCGGCTCGGCGCGCTACCCATCCAACTGGGCGCTGTCCAAGGGCCGCGCCGCCACCGTGGTGGAGCTGCTGGCCAAGCAGGCCGGCCCCGCCGCGCGCTACAGCGTCGAAGGGCGCGGCGAGACCGAACCGCTGGTGCCCAATGACAGCGCCGCCAACCGCGCACGCAACCGCCGCGTGGTGATTATCGTGTTGACCCCATGATCAAACGCTTCTTCAACTGGCTCATCAAGCCGCCCGTGCTGGCCTTCTTCGGCGTGCTGCTGCTGTCGCTGATCTTCTGGTTCGAGGCGCCGCTGCTGGCCTTTGACGGCAAGGCGCCATTCGAGTCCACCGGCGTGCGCTGGTTCTTCATCGGGCTGATGTTCCTGGCCTGGGCCGTCTATTTCGGCCTGAAACTGCTGCGCGCCCGCCTGGCCGAGCGCAAGCTGATGAAGAGCGTGGCCGGCGATCCGGCCACCACGCCGGCCGTGGTGCCGGGCCAGAAGGAGAGCGCCGCCGAGATGGCCGTGCTGGCCAAGCGCCTGCAGGACGCCATGGCCGTGCTGCGCAAATCGAAGAAAGGCGGCGCCTTTGGCGGCAGCCTGTACCAGCTGCCGTGGTATATGTTCGTCGGCGCGCCCGGCAGCGGCAAGACCACGGCCCTGGTGCACTCCGGCCTGAAGTTCCCCCTGTCCGACACGCACGGCAAGGGCGCCATCGGCGGCGTGGGCGGCACCCGCAATTGCGACTGGTGGTTCACCGACGAAGCCGTGCTGCTCGATACGGCGGGCCGCTACACCACGCAGGACAGCTACACCGAAGTGGACCAGGCGGCCTGGAAAGGCTTCCTGCAGCTGCTGCGCAAGCACCGCCGCCGCCGTCCCATCAACGGGGTGATCGTCGCGCTCAGCGTGGCGGACCTGCTGCAACAGGGCGAAGGCCAGCGCCGCGTGCAGGCGCTGGCGATCCGCGCCCGCATCAAGGAGCTGCACGAGGAACTGGGCATCCGTTTCCCGGTCTACGTCGTCGTCACCAAGTGCGACCTGCTGGCAGGTTTCGTCGAATTCTTCGACAACCTGGGCCGCGAAGAGCGCACGCAAGTGTGGGGCGTGACCTTCCCGGTAGCGTCGGCCGAGCAGGCGGATGCAGGCCTGAAAGCCTTCCCGGCCGAGTTCGACGCGTTGCAGGCGCAGTTGCAGGCGCGCCTGTTCGAGCGCATGCAGCAGGAACGCGATATCCAGCGCCGCGCGCTGATGTACAACTTCCCGCAGCAGTTTGCCGCCATCGGCGACGTGCTGGAAGCCTTCCTCACCGACGTATTCGAAGCCACTTCCTACGAGGAAGCCGCGCTGGTGCGCGGCGTCTACTTCACCAGCGGCACGCAGGAGGGCAGCCCGATCGACCGCGTGATGTCCTCGCTGGCCGCCAGCTTCGGCCTGGACCGCAAGGTGCTGCCGGCCAACGCCTTTGGCGGCCGCAGCTACTTCATCACGCGCCTGCTGCGCGACGTGGTGTTCCTGGAAAGCGAACTGGCGGGCGCCAACCTGCGCCTGGAGCGCAACCGGCGCTGGCTGCAATGGGGCGCCTACGCTCTCACCGGCGCCGTGCTGGTGCTGGTGACGGCCGGACTGCTCACCAGCTACGTGCGCAATCAAAGCTATGTGAACGACGTGGCCGCGCGCACGCAGGAAATCGACAAGCTGGCGCGCGCCTTGCCGAAAGACCCGTCGCCGGTAGCCGCGCTGCCGCTGCTGAATGCCTTGCGCGACATCCCCGGCGGCTACCGCAGCCAGGGCCAGGAAGTGCCGTTCCTGATGGGCCTGGGCCTGTACCAGGGCGGCAAGCTGGGCGAGGGCGCGCAGGGCGCGTACCAGCGCGTGCTGCGCGAAGCGCTGCTGCCGCGCATCCTGGAGCAGATGGAAACCCAGCTGCGGCGCGGCACCGCCAACAATCCCGAATACCTGTACGAACTGCTGCGCGTCTACATCATGCTGGGCGAACGCAAGCACCTGGACCCGGACGCTGTGCGCGCGTGGCTGGACTACGACTGGAGCCGCAACCTGCCGGAAGCGAACGAGCTGCAGCGCCAGGACCTGTCGCAGCATGTGGCGGCGATGCTGGCGCCGTCCAGCCAGGCGGAAGCGCCGCCGCAGCTGAACCAGGCGCTGATCGCGCAGGTGCGCCTCAGCCTGGCCAGGATGCCGATGG
Source organism: Pseudoduganella sp. UC29_71 (assembly GCF_042693265.1). NCBI lineage: Bacteria > Pseudomonadati > Pseudomonadota > Betaproteobacteria > Burkholderiales > Oxalobacteraceae > Pseudoduganella > Pseudoduganella sp. UC29_71. The sequence goes on from NZ_CP170549.1 coordinate 2,147,611, forward strand.
GCGAGCGCGTCTACACCCGCTTGAAGCGCTCGCTGGCCGCCGCCGGCGTGCCGGATTTCGACGTGACGGCCGCCGCCGGACGCGATGCCGGCGTGGTGCTGGCGCGCCAGAGCGGCCTGCCGCTAACGCGCGGCATTGCCGGTTCCTTCACGCTGCAGGGCTACAAGAAATTCACCGAGCAGATAGATGTTGCTATCGCCGACGTGGTCAAGGACAGCTGGGTGCTGGACCAGCGCGAAGCGGTGGACAGCATCGAGAGCGCGGCGCAGATGAAGGCGGCGGTGCAGCAGATGTACTTCGAGGAGTACATCCGCCTGTGGGACGGCTTGCTGGCGGACGTGACACTGGTGCCGTTCACCACGCTGGACCAGGCGGCGCGCGTGATCAACAGCGTCGCCAGCCAGGAATCTCCGCTGCGCAAATTCCTGCAGGCGGCCGCCAGGCAGACCAGGCTCGATAAGCTGAAAACCGCCAAGTCCAGCGTGGACGCGGCCACCGACACGGTCAAGCAGCTCAGCGACGCAGCCAAGCGGCGCCTGGAGTCCGCCCTCAGCGACGGAACGCAGGACGTGCTGCCGGCCGACGTGCGGCCCGTGAATCCGGTGGACATCCATTTCGCGCCGCTGCACAAGATGGTGGAGACCGGCGCGGCCACCGCCGGCGGGGCGGGCGGGCCGTCCGGCCTGGACGGCGTGCTGCTCAAGCTGAAGGACGTCGCGGTCTACCTGGACGCGGCCAACGCCGCGCGCGCCGCCGGCCAGCCACCGCCGCCGGCCGACGCGCTGGCCAAACTGAAACGCGAGGCCGACAGCCTGCCCGCACCGCTGGGCGCCCTGGTGCGCAACGTGGACACGGCCGGCTCCGGCCTCACGCTGGGCACGGAGCGCGACCGCCTCGACGCCCTGTGGAAGACCGGCCCGGCGCTGTTCTGCCGCGCCGCCATCGCGGGCCGCTACCCGCTGGTGCGCAAGGCCGCGCAGGAAGCCACGCCGGACGACTTCGGCCGCTTCTTCGGCCCCGGCGGCATGGCCGACGAATTCTTCCAGAAGCACCTAGTCAACTACGTGGATACCAGCGGCGCGCAATGGCGCTGGCGCGTAGTGAACAACCGCGATCTGGGCATGGACCAGGAAGTGCTGAACCAGTTCCAGCGCGCCGCGCAGATCCGCGACAAATTCTTCGGCAATGGCGGCAAGCAGGCTTCCGTGCGTTTCGACCTGAAGCCGCTGGCGGCCGACGCGGCGCTGACCAGGGTAGTACTGGACGTGGACGGCCAGCAGCTGGTGTTCGCGCCGAAGACGCCGCAAGCCGCGGCCAGCTTCCAGATCCCGAGCGGCAAGGGTGTCAACGCGGTGCGCTTCGACGTGGCGCCCGCCACCACGGCGGAACTGCGCACTGAAGGCGCGTGGGCCTGGTTCCGCATGCTGGACAAGGCCATGCTGGAGCCGTCGGCGCAGGGTGAACGCTACAAGCTGACCTTCGACCTGGAAGGCCGCAAGATCATATACGAGCTGACTGCGAACAGCGTCAACAACCCGTTCAAGCGCGACGGCGTGGAACAGTTCCGCTGCCTGGAGTCGCTGTGATGGACGAGCCGGAACTGGCGCCGGGTTTCTTCGGCAAGGTCAGCACGCATGGCGACTTCGTGTCGCGCCGCCTGCCGCCGTCGCTGCTGGGCGTGTGGGATGCGTGGCTGCAGGCGTCCCTGCAGGGCAGCCGCGAGGCGCTGGGACCGCGCTGGCTGCAGACTTATCTCACCAGCCCGATCTGGCGCTTCGCGCTGGCGCCCGGCGTCTGCGACAGTAACGCCTGGGCCGGTGTGCTCATGCCCAGCGTGGACCGGGTGGGGCGGCATTTTCCCTTGACGATAGCAGCCGGCGCGCCGGGCGGCGGCGGCTTGCTGGACTGGGTGGCCAACGGCAAGCCGTGGTTCGACCAGCTGGAAGGGCTGGCCTTGTCGTCGCTGGACGAGCGCTTCCAGCTCGATCCCTTCGACGGCCTGCTGCAGGCCATGCCGCCGTTGAGCGACGCGCCACTGGCAGGGCGGATGGGCGGCGCGGGCTGCCGCTTGCCGCTTGCATCGCTGGATGCCGTGGGGGCGCAGGTGCCTGCGCTGGCGGCTGCGGCGCTGCGCGGGCAGAGTATCTGGTGGACCGACGGATCGGCCGAGGTGGAACCGAGCGTGCTGCTGTGCCGCGGCCTGCCCGCACCGGCGGCCTTTGCAGGCATGCTGGCCGGGACGTGGCTGCAAACAGGCTGGGGCGCCTAAGCGCCGTAGCCCGCCGCCTTACGCGTCCTTGCAGCGCACGATGACGGCGGTGATGTTGTCGCGGCTGCCGTCGCGCTTGGCCATGGCCACCAGCTCGGCGCAGCATTCGCCCAGGTTATCGTTGCGCACGCGCGCCAGGATGGCGGCAATGGCTTCCGGCGACGAATTGCCATACAAGCCGTCGCTGCACAGCAGATAAACGTCGCCGGGAGCGATGGCCTGCGTCTGCAGGTCCGGCTTGATCAGCGGCGCGGGACCGAGCGCCTGCAGCAGCAGGTTGCGCGCCGGGAGCGGCTCCTGCATGCCGGCCTCCAGCGCCTGCTGGTACAAGGTCTGGTCGCGCGTGAGCTGGTTCAGGCGGCCCTGGCGGAAGCAGTACAAGCGGCTGTCGCCGATATGGAAAATGAACACCGGCCCGTCCTGCGCCACCTGCCACATGCCGGTCAGCGTGGTGCCCATGCCGGCGCCGTCGGCCTGGTCGTTGGCGATATTGGTCTGGTACATGCGCTCGTTGGCGAATTCCACCGCGTCGTGCAGCGTGATCATGGCGCGCATGGTGGCGTCGGTCCAGGTGGCGTCCGGGTCGGCCTGGGTCGGGTCGAAAGCGCTCGGGTGAAAGGCCGGCACGGTGGCGTCGCTGGCGTCGTTCGGCGTGGCCTGCTGGTCGCCGTGCGAAGCGCGGATAAAGCTGTGCAGCAGGTTGATGGCGTCGGCACTGGCGATTTCGCCTGCCTCATGGCCGCCCATGCCGTCGGCCACGACCACCAGGCCGAGGTCCGGGGCGATGAAGAAATTATCCTGGTTGGACTCGCGCACAGTGCCCACGTCGGTCAGGCCATAAGCCAGTCCCAGATCGAGGCGGTGCAGCGCCGACGGTGATAATTGCTTCCAGTTGCCCAAGATGTCTCCTGTCGTTGAATTTGTCGTAAAGGCTTTGCCACAAAGGCTATAACTGCATGCTAGCATGCGCAATGCGCTCTATGGCGCGAGTGAACGAAAAATGAATGGCGGGATGATGCATGGACGATAGCGAAGAGCGCGGTCAGCGGGACGGATCAGTGGACGGGCAGGCCGATGCGGCCGGCCCCGCAAGCGCGGACGACGCCGGCCGCAACGCCGCCGCCGAGGCGCGTGCAGCCATCCTGGCGCGGCGCGTGGCCGCGCTGGAAGCCGTGGTTGCAGTCGAACGCCGCATGCGCGACGTGCAGGAGATGACGGCGCGCGCCGCCACCGGCCAACTGGCCGCGCGCGACGGCCAGGCCGACATCACCGTGCCGCGCCCGTACGGCGCCCATCATGCCTGCGATGACGACGCCACCATTCCGGTGCCGCATTACCGTCCCGACGGCACGCGCGAACCGTCGCGCCGCGACGCCATGCATGGCCAGCATCCCCAGCACTCCCAGCACTCCCAGCCGCAGCCTCCCTTGCAGCCGGCACAGGAGTCGCCGACGCTGCAGGCGGGCGGGCACACGATGCCCACCACGCCCACGCTGGGCCGTTCCGCGCCGCGCGCGCAGCCGGTGCGTTCGCAGCTGCCCGCCTTGCCCGCCGCGCCCAACCGCTCCATCGGCCCCGGCATCTCCACGCCGCTGGCGCTGGCGCCGGGCTTCGAGCTGTTCGAGTACCGCATCGACGCGGTGCTGGGCCAGGGCGGCTTCGGCATCACCTACCTGGCCACGGACGTGAACCTGAACGTGCGCGTGGCCATCAAGGAGTACCTGCCCGCCGATTTCGCCACCCGTGCCAGCGACCGCTCGGTGTCGCCGCGCTGGCCGGAGGACAACGAGTTCTACCTGAACGGCCTTGAATGCTTCCTGATCGAGGCGCGCACGCTGGCCACCTTCCGTCATTCCAACATCGTGCGCGTGGCGCGCTTCTTCGAGGCGCACCGCACCGCCTACATGGTGCTGGAGTATGAACGCGGCCAGCCGCTCAAGCAGTGGTGGGACAAGCACAAGACCATGGGCGAGCAGCAGTTGCTGTCGCTGGTGCAGCCGCTGCTCGACGGCCTGTCAGTGGTGCACGAGGCAGGCTATCTGCACCGCGACATCAAGCCGGACAACATCTACGTGCGCAAGGAAGACGGCAGCTGGGTGCTGCTCGACTTCGGCGCCGCGCGCCAGACCGTGGGCGGCATGCAGGCCATGGCCGACGTGGTCACACCCGGCTACGCGCCGCTGGAACAATACCAGGGCGGTGAACAGGGACCGTGGACGGATATCTACGCCATCGGCGCCACGCTGTACTGGATGATCACCGGCGCCAAGCCCGCGCCAGCGCCGGAGCGCCAGAGCGGCTTGGCCGAGTACATCCCCGCCACGCAGGCCGGCAAGGGACGCTACAGCGAAGAGTTCCTGATGGCCGTGGACTGGGCGCTGATGGTGGACCCGAAACAGCGCCCGCAAAGCATAGCGGAGTTCTCGCAAAGCCTGTTCGCGTCGCACGCCGGCAGCCTGGGTTTGCAGGAAGCGCTGCGCGTGGGCGAGCTGGAAGGCCAGCGCCGCCTGACGAAAGGCGTGCGCAAGCTGGGCAAGGCGATCTGGCGGCCGGCCTCCTGGCCGCTGGTGGTGAAGATGACCATCGCCATGATGCTGGCCGCGCTGCTGCCGATGACCATCACGGCCTATTACAACCTGAACGGTTCGGTGGCGGCGGTGTCTGCCAGCGAACTGCGCAACCTCGAAAGCCTGGCGCAAGCCACGGCCGGCCGCATCTCGCAGCTGATCCTGGACAGCCGCTACCAGGCCAGCTACCTGGCCACCGACTCCGCCTTCATCGACTACCTGCGCTCGCCCACCGAGGCCAAGAAGGAAGTGGTGAGCGCCAAGCTGGCCAACCTGATCAAGACCAATCCGGACGCGCACCTGATCTTCCTGATGGACCGCGAGGGCACGGCGCTGGTATCCAGCGAGCCTGGCGTGGCGGGTGTGAACTTCAAGTTCCGCGAATACTTCCAGGAAGCGATGAGGGGCCATCCCTTCATGACCGGCGTGATCATCGGCTCCACCGCCGGCAAGCCCGGCGTCTATTACGCCAACCCGGTGTTCGACGACGCGAAAAAAGTGATCGGCGTGGTGGTCATGCGCATCAAGGGCGGCACCATCTCGGCCATCCTCGACGAGGCCGGCGCGGGCGGCAAGCGCGTGCCCTTCATGATAGACGGCGACGGCATCCTGGTGCACTACCCGGACCCGGACCAGCTGTACCGCAGCCTGGCGCCGCTGCCTAAGGCCACCCTGGGCCGCATCGTGGCGGACCAGCGCTTCCGCCGCCACCGCATCGAGAGCGTGGACATGCCGGAACTGGCCAAGGTACTGATCGGCGCCAAAACGGCGGGCAATATCAGCTTCCACTCCACGCTCACAGGACGCGACGAGCACGCCGGCTTCGCGCCGGTGCAGGGACACAACTGGGTGGTGGGGGTGACCGAATCGCGCGCGCGCTTCGAGGAGCCGCTGCAGCGCCTGTTCGTCAATGTGCTGTACAGCGTGGCTGCCGTGGGTCTGGTGTTCCTGATTCTGGCGGTGCTGTTCGCGCGCAGCATTACGCGCCCGGTGGTGCGGCTGACCGAGGCCGCCAACGCGCTCAAGGACGGGGATTACGACCGCGCCAGCATCAAGGTCACCAGCACCGACGAGATCGGCCGGCTGGCGCGCACTTTCAACGTGATGATAGACGTGCTGCGCCAGCGCGAGCGGGAGAAGCAGCGGGGTAAATTAGGACATCAACCAAAAGGAACGGAACGGGATGACGAGTAATCGCAACGACATGGTAAACGGACGACGCCGCTTTTTGCAGGCGGGAGCAATGGGCGCGGCGGCATTGAGCCTGGCGCCTTCTGCGGTGCTGGCCAGGCCGGCGCTGAACCTGGGACCGCACAGCCTGCGCGCGCTGGCGCGCGATATGCAGGGGCGCTTGATCCTGCCCGGCCAGGAAGGCTTTGCGCTGGCGGCCTGGCCGAACAACGCGCGCTATGCCGGCGTGCTGCCGCAAGCGGTGGCCATGTGCGCCAACCAGCAGGACGTGCAGCGCTGCATACGCCTGGCCGGCGACAGCGGCATGCCGTTCGCGATCCGGTCCGGCGGCCACAATTATGCGGGCTTCTCCACCACGCCCGGACTGCTGATCGACGTGAAAGCCATGAACAACGTCACGCTGGACCTGAAAAACGGCACCGCGTGGGTGCAGGGCGGGGCCAACAACAATGACGTGGCGGCGGTGCTGCGCAACTACGGCGTCGCCATCCCTTCCGGACGCTGTCCCACCGTCGGCACCAGCGGCCTGGTGCTGGGCGGCGGCTGGGGCTTTTCCGCCACGCACTCGGGCCTGACCTGCGACAGCCTGCTGGGCACCGAACTGGTGCTGGCCAGCGCGGAGGCGCGCAGTATCAACGCCGGCAACGACGAGAAGCTGTTCTGGGCCGTGCGCGGCGGGGGCGGCGGCAACTTCGGCGTGCATACCGGCTTTACCTTCAAGCTGCACAAGGTGGACAAGGTCACCACCTTCAACCTGAGCTGGGCGCCCGGCAAGCAGATCGAGCTGCTGCGCGCGCTGCAAACGCTGCAGCTGACCTATCCGCAGGCCATTTCCACGCGCAGCAAGGCGCTGCCGATGGCGGCTGGCGCCAACCCGCCGCGCGACTCGCTGTACGTGCAGACCCTGGGCCAGTTCTGGGGCGGCGAAAAAGAGCTGCGCGAAATGCTGGCGCCGCTGTACGCGATCGCCGTGCCGCAAACGGCCGACATCTATGAGGTCGATTACTGGCGCGGCCGCGATTACCTGCTGACCGACGATCCGAACGGCCTGTACGATATCCGCTGCAGCTTCGTGCGGGATGAATTGAGCGAGGCGGCGATGGAAAATATGCTGAAGTGGATGACGCGCTGGCCGGGCGGCTCGCTACTGCAGGAGAACATGGGCATCCTGTTCGCCATCGGCGGCAAGGTGAAGGATGTGCCGAGCGACGCCACAGCCTATGTGCACCGCAGCTCCAATTTCATCTTCGAGATGGAAGCCTCGTGGGGACCGATCGACAAGCCGGATACGGTGCAGCGCCAGCGCGCCTGGCTGAAGGAATATTACGACGATATGCAGCGTTTCCTGCAGCCCGAGTCCTACGTCAACTTCCCCAACCGCGATCTGAAGAACTGGGCGTCCGCCTACTATGGCAGCAACCTGGCCCAGCTTTCCGAAGTGAAGCGCCGCGTGGACCCGGGCAATTTGTTCCGCTTCGAGCAGAGCATTCCGCTAGCGCCCAAGCGCTAGGCCGTATTCCACGGACCAGGATTCATGCTGGTCCTGCCAGCAGTGAAAGCCTTGCAAACCGTCGGCCAGTGCGCGCCGGTGGCCTTCATGGTCGCCGTGCGCCACGCGCCGGCGACATGTCCATTGCGCGGGCGGCTGCAGCAGGTCGCGCTGCACCAGCAGCCGCGCCAGGCCGCCGTAGACGACGGCGTAGCCGCGCACGGCGAACCCTTCCAGCAGCAGGCCGCGCAGGCTGCGCATGTTCTCCGGCGCCACCGTGGCCGCCACCAGTGTCCGCCCCAGTTCACGTGCCAGCGCCATGCGTTCCTCGATGGCGGCGCAGTGCAGCCTGCGGCCGCGCCATTCTGGCAGGGACGCCGCGCCGTCCAGCACGCACATGCGGGCGCGCTCGGCCGCGCTGGCGCCGAGCAGTTCGGCCATGTGGTCCACCGCGTGCGAATCCATCCCCAGCACGCCGTAGGCAACCAGTTCGCCGTCCGCGTGGCAGCACAGGATGCGGCCGTGTTCCGCCGCGTGGCGTTCGAAATGCTCAAGGCCGTCGGGACGCACCATGCCGTAAGGGACGTGGGCCAGCGCGGTGCGGTGCAGCTGGTGCACCAGCGCGGCCTCGTGCGGCTGCATCAGGCGCCAGCTGAAGGCCGCGTCGGCCTGGCTGATACTGCGTGACTCATCGATCATTTCAACAGCTCCGCGTAGTTGAGTACCTTGAGCGGCGGGTACAGGTCCAGCTGCGCCGCCACCGGCATGTTGACGAGGTAGGAGAAGCGCGCCAGCGTCTCGATGGGAATGGCGGAGGGCGTCATGTGCTGGCGCAGGATCTGCTGCGCCTTGTGGGCGGTAAGGCGGCCCACGCTTTCATAGCCCGAGACGAGGCCGAACAGCGCCTTGCCTTCGCGCACGGCGATCTCGGTTGCCGAGAAGGCGGGCAGGCGCGCCGCCAGCGCAGCCTCGGTCAGCACCTTGCGGTTGGCGGCCAGGAAGCTGTCGGGGCCGATGTAGAGCAGCTGCACGTTCTGCTGCGCCAGCTCCGCCACCATGGCGGGTAGTTCGGCCGGCAGCGGCTGGCCCTTGGCGTCCAGCGGCACTGGGCGCTCCAGCAACTGGAAGCGTTCGCGCGCCGCCACGGCGCGCAGGTCTTTCACGTTCTGAACCGAGTTCGGTTCGGCGGGGTTGTAGATGATGGCCAGGCGCTCGAAGCGGCGGTAGGCGCGGATGGCGCTCAGCTGCTGCGAAGTCGGCACCACGTGGCAGGCGCCGGTAATGTTGCGGCCCGACGAGGCCAGCGACTTGACCAGGCCCGAGCCTTGCGGCGAGGCCACCATGGTGAACACGACGGGGATGTCGGTAACGTGGCGGGCCGGGTCTGCGGCGCCTTCCTTGCCCACCACTGCCAGCGTGACCGGTGTGCCCCAGGTATAGATCAGGTCCGCCTTCATGGCGCGCGCTTCGGCGATCAGTTGCGGCACCTTGCCCACGTCCAGCGCGACGTCGCGCACGATCAGCTCGACCGGCATGCCGTTGACGGCGAAGTAGTCCCGGAAGCCTTTTTCGACGGCAGTCTCGCCACGGAACAGGATCATGTAGATGCGCGGCGGGCGAGCGGCGCCGGGCGCGGGCTGCGCTGCGCGGACGCGCGGCAGCGCGAAGGGCAGGGCGCCTCCCAAAGCCAGGGAGGCCACCGCGCGGCACAGTGCGCGCCGCTTCATGCCGCCGTCTCCGGCCCGTTCGTACTCCGGCCGTCATGGCCTGCGTCGCCACCCGTCGCGCTGCTGCGCTTGCGGGCGTCCTTCAAGCCGGCTGCCGCGAACACGAGGGCGAACAGCAGCGACGAAACCAGCGCGGCCACGCCGAGGAAGGCCATGGCTTGCGCTGCGCCGCGGCGCGCCGCCAGGGCGCCGGTGACGACCGGACCGGCCGCCGCGCCGAGGCGCTCCAGCAGCCGGAACAGGCCAACAATGGGACCCGTGCCTGCATCGCGCGCTTCCGTCCGCGTGACGCGCGCCACCAGCACCAGCTGGGCCGAGATGCTCATCGACTGCCCAACGCCGAGCGCGCCGATACCGAGCATGACCAGCTCCGCGCTCGCGCCCGAGGCCACGGGCAGCAGGCCAAGGCCGGTCAGCAGGCCGCCCGCCGCCACCAGCGGAGCGTAGGCGTTGTAGCGGTCCGCCAGATGGGCGAACAGCGGCGCCAGCGCCAGGGAGCTCAGGCCGTACAGCATGGTGTAGCGGCCAATCTCGGACTTGGACAGGCCGAGGCCGGAGAGCAGGACCGGCACCAGGAAAATCAGGAAGCCGGAGTACAGGAATTTGGCGGGCACGCCGGACAGGAGGGACAGCGCCAGGAAACGCCTGTTGTGTGCAAGCCGCGCGAGCAATGGCGCACGGCGAGTACCCCCTTGCGTTGCGTTGTCGGCGCCGGACCGCTGCGTGGCGTCCGCGCGGCGCGGTGTGCCTGCCAGCGCGGGCGCCGGCAGGGCCGCTGCGGCCGGCCCCTTGCTCAGCACCGCTGCAGCGATGAAGGCAGCCAGCAGGGCCACGGCTGCGCCCAGCAGGAAGACCATGCGGTAGCCGATGCGGTCGGCCAGGATGCCGCCCACGGCGGGGGCGCAGATCTCGGCCACCATGATGGCGCCCACGAACAGCGCCATGCCCTTGCCGCGATTGCTGCTGTCCGTATGGTCGAACACATAGCCCTGGCAGGCCATGAACATGATGGCGTACCCAACGCCGGTGACGGCGCGTGCGGCCACCAGCGCGTAGTAGTCTGGCAGCAGGCCGGTGACGGCCAGGCCGGCCGTCACGACCAGCGCGCCGGCAATGTAGCTGGTGCGCCGGCCGAGCCGGTCCGACCAGTGGCCGGCGAAGGGCATGGTTAGCGCCACGCCGAGCAGGAAGGCGGTGACGGGCAGGCTGGCGTGCAGGGCGCCGGCCACCGCGCCGGACGGCAGCGAGGCGGCGTACACCGGCAGGAAAGGCCGGGACAGCATTTCGGCGAACATGAACAGGAAGCTGAGCACCCGCACCAGCACGATGCGCGGCTGCCGGCCCGGATCGATGCCGCCGGCATGCGGGCCGGCCGCCAATGCCGCGCCGCCGTCCGGACCGGCGGCATCGTGGAGCTGAGCGTCGCCGAAGGTGTAGCGCTGCCGCAGGCGCTGCAGCAGCGGTTCGGCGACGGCTGCCTTTTGCGGACTGGCCTCACGCAGCGCGGCGGCGCTGCGCAGCAGTTCGCCAAAGCTGTGGTTGATGCGAGCCGTGAGCGCGTGCAGCCGGGCGGCAATGGTGGCGCCAGGGGCCGGGGCGGCGCGCTGCCGGAAGTCGCCCGCCGCCATGCTGGTCATCAGGGCCAGGATCTGCCGCATCGGCGCGGCGAAGGTCAGCGTCACCGCGAACCACAGGATTTCGAAGGCAATCAGCAGGCTGGTGATGAGCACAATGCCGATGTCGTAGCGCAGCTCGCGCACGCGCCCCGCGATGTAGCTCCTGTCCACGCCTACATGCAGGTGCCCGACCGTGCGGCCCTGGTGCAGCAGCGGCAGCGCGGTATCCAGGAACTGCTCCGGCGTGCTGCTTTCGGCCTGCGTGCTGCCATACAGCGGCGCGCCCGTGCTGTCCGTGATGCGCAGATAGGCCAGGTCGCGGTTCTGCTTCAGCACGTCGCCAAAAAATTCCGGCACGCCTTCCAGCCGCTGCAGCGGTATGCCATGCTCCAGCGCGCGCGCCAGCTGCGCCGACAGCGCCATGCCGGTGGTTTGCGCCTTGCGGCCGAACTCCGGCAGCAGCGCGCGCTCCGAGAGCGACCACGCGTACAGGGACAGCGCCAGCTGCACTGCCAGCAGCAGCGCCAGTGCGAACACGAACAGCCGCCGCACCGGCCGCGTGTAGAGACGGTCTTCGTGGGTCACAGCTTTTCCCCTGCCACGTCCTTGCACGTGATGGCGCGCTGCGCCTGTTCGAGTTCGTGCAAGGCACGGCCGGCGCTGTGCGCAGCCTGCTCGGCCAGCGCTGCGGCGTGCCGGTCCGGCTTCGCCACCGGCGGCGCGCTGGCGTCCAGCGCATGCTCTATCGTAGCCAGCGTGCGCCCGACGCGCCGCACCCACAGCCGTGTGCCGGCGACCGCCAGCAGCGTGGAAAGGGCAGTAGCCACCAGCCCCGCCTGCAGCAGCTGGCGCGATATGCCCGCGATGAATTGTTCGTGTCCCCGCCGTGAGTAGCGCAGCTCGATGGCGCCCACCGTCACGCCGAGGTTGTTGGACAGCGGCGTGCTGACAGCCACGCTGTTGCGCTCCGCAGGAAGGCCGGTGCTAAAGGCGGCGCGGCCCTGATCGTCCTTGACGACGATGGATTCGATGTCCGGGTCCTGCCGCGCTTCGAAGTCGATGGCCGCCTGCGCGTTGCCCAGTCCATGCACCGGCAAGCCCAGGTCCAGCCCCGTTTCCAGGTTCTGGCGCAGCACGTTGACGGTGAAGCGCAGCCGGGATTCTTCCAGCTCGCCCAGCGTGCGGTCCAGTTTGCCCACGTTGAGGAACACCGTGAGGCCGATGGCGAGCGCCGAAATCAGGACGATGGGCGCGGTGATGGTAACGCTGAGTCGAGACATCGCCATACGTGTACGCCCGCCGCCATCCAGTAGTATTGAGTTGGCAACAGTGTAGCACTGTTGAGCTGGCTCAATATCTGTTTTTGGCTATTCGTATGCGCCCAGGCGGCGCTGTTCGTCGGGCGTGAAATAGGCGTCCCGCAAGGCCTGCGCATTGCCCTGCGGCGCACCGCTGTCGGCGGCGGGCAGCTTGCGGCGTCCGGCCTGGTACAGCGCGATGCGGCGCTGCCAGTCGGCCTCCTCGCGGTCCACGTCCGCCAGGCGCGACGCGGCTTCGGGCGACAGCGCGGCCGAGCGCACGCGGTAGATCTCGTTGTCGCCCGCCCCCTGTGCGCGCAGCTGCTGCACCGATTCCTCCAGCCGCAGCACGCGCGTGGGCGCGGCCCGCTGCTCGCGCACGGCTGGCGGCAGCTGGCCGTCCAGCGCGGCCAGGCGCGCCTCGCGCTCCGCCGTGCTCAGGCTGCGGTCGGCCGACAGTTCCAGCCGCGCGATGGTATCGGCGGCCTGCGCGTCGGCGCTGCCGAACAAGCCGGCGATCTGCTGGGCGGTAAAGTACTGCGGCCGCAGCTGCTGCATGGCGGCCAGGCGGGCGCGCGCGCCGCCGGCCATGTCCGCGTTCTTCGGCAATCGGCGTTCCACCTCCGCCAGCGCGCGCTTGTACTCCAGGTAGCTGGCCAGCAGGCGCTTGGCCTCGGCCGCCGGCGCGGGCCGCAGGCGCCGGTCCAGTTCGCGCTCGATCTCGGTGCGCACCGCCAGCAGGTTCTTTTCGCCCAGGCCGGCCAGATAGTAGTCGAAGAGGTAGCCCAGTTCCTCGTCCACCTGCAGCCGTTCGGCGTTGTCCGCCTTGACGGCGCCGTCCGGCTTGGTGCCTTCCATCGAGCGCACGAACGCAAAATACTCGGGCTGCGGCGGCGCCGCCGGTGCCTCCGTCTCTTGGTGCGGCAAGGCCAGGTGCAATGCGCCCAGCACCACCGCGATGGCCGCCGCAACGGTGCCCAGGCGTGGCAATTTCGCGTTCATGGCGGCGCTCCTTACAGGCCCAGGCCCTGCAGGCGGTTGGCCTGCTGGCGGAACAGCGTGACGGGATTGGTCTCGAACAGGTTGGTGATGCCGATCAGCTGGTTCACCTCGTCCAGGTGGTTCAGCGCGTAGTCGTCGCGGATCACGCGGCCCAGGCGGCTGGAGCAGCTGCTGACCAGGCCATCGTTCTTGGCGCCGTTGAAGGCCAGCGAGGTCACCGCCAGGAAGGGATCGGCGGCGTCCAGGGCATTGGTCCATGGTTGCGCGCCGCTCCACGAGAAGTACTGCACGCCGTTGACCTGGTAGGCACCTTCGCCGCAGGCGGAGGTGGGCACGCCTTGCGGATGGCGCGCATTGAAGGCCAGCGTCCCGGCGGTGCTGAGCGACTGGGCGGCGGCGCGCGAGCTTTGCGGCAGCGTCGGGCTGCCGGACAGCAGGCTGATCAGGCCGGACAGTGCGTTGGCCAGGTCGTAGGTCACGTTGGGCACGGCGCCGATCAGGATGTCGGCCACCTTGGAACCCTTGTTCACGCCGCCCACGCTGGTGACGGAGGCCACCAGGTCAGGCCGCACCGAAGCCACGTAGCGCGACGTGGGCCCGCCGTGGCTATGGCCGATCAGGTTGACCTTGGTGGCGCCGGTGGCGGCCAGGATCTGCTTGACCTGCAACAGCAGCTGCTCGCCGCGCACTTCGGTGCTGTTGGCGGCCGACACGGACGTGACGTAGACCTTGGCGCCGCCGCTGCTCAAGCCGGAGGCGATGCCATAGAAGTAGTCCACCGGCCCCAGGCTGTCGAAGCCGAACAGGCCGTGCACCAGCACGACGGGGTATTTGGTTTGCGTGTAACCTTGCGCCCATGAGGGGGCGGGCAATGCCAGCAGCGCGATGAGGAACAGGGCGAGCGACTTCCAGTAGCGTTTGTTCATTTTGTCTCCGATTCGTTGATTTTTATGAGGCCGGAAATGTAAAACCGGGCCTGGGCCCGGTTCAAAATGTAGCATCGCAGTGGAGCGCACGAAGCGCTTGGCTCGCCAGGCCATGTGCTTGGCCTGGCCGGCTGGCGCAATGTTGTTTTTTGCGCCAGCCGGCCGGTATTACGGTTGCACCGGCGTCGGCTGGACGTTGGTGGCGCCGGGTTCCTGCGCCGGGGCGGGCGGCTGCGCGTCCAGGTCGATGGTGCGCACGCTGGCGTCGTTGGCGTATTCGGCGTACATCCACGAACCGTCTTCGGCCTGCACCACGCCTTCGGGAACCGGACGTTCGCGCGGCGGCGCCTTTTGCAGCGCCACGCGCATATAGTCTATCCAGATCGGCATGGCCAGCGTGGCGCCGAATTCGCGTCCGCCCAGCGACTTGGGATCGTCGTAGCCCATCCACGCCACGCCCACCACGCCGCCGCCGTAGCCGGCGAACCAGCCATCCACCGCGTCGCTGGTGGTGCCGGTCTTGCCCGCCAGGTCGGGCCGGCCAAGCCGCGCGCCGGCCTGCGCGCCGGTGCCGCTGCGCACCACTTCGCGCAGCATGCTGTCGGTGATGAAGACGTTGCGCGGGTCCAGCACGCGGTTGCCTTCCTGCGCGGCCTGCTGCGGCTTGGTTTCGGACAGCACCTTGCCGTTGCCATCCACGATGCGGGCCACCAGGTAAGGCTGCACCTGGTAGCCGCCGTTGGCGAACACCGAATACGCGCCCGCCAGTTGCTGCGGCGTGACGGCGCCGGTGCCCAATGTCATGGTCAGGTTGGTTGGATGCTTCGCCGGGGTGAAGCCGAATTTCTCCAGGAAGCTGTGCGCGTACGGCACGCCGACGGCGCGCAGCAGGCGCACCGAGGTCACGTTCTTGGACTTGGCCAGCGACACGTGCATGGAAATCGGGCCGTCGTAGACGTTGTCATCGTTCTGCGGGTCCCAGCCGCCGGTATCGCTGCCGGTGTCGGACAGCTTCACGTCGTTGATCAGCGTGCCGGGGAAGTAGCCCTTTTCCAGTGCGGCCGAATAAACGAAAGGCTTGATCGCGGAACCCGGCTGACGCCATGCCTGCGTCACGTGGTTGAACTGGTGCAGGTTGAAGTCGAAGCCGCCCACCATGGCGTGGTAGGCGCCGGTGGCCGAATCCATGGACACGAAGGCCGCCGCCACCAGCGGCACCTGCGTGATGGACCAGCGCTTCTTGTCCATCTGCGACACGCGGATGATGGCGCCGGGGCGCAGCTTCAAGCCGGCCTTGGCGTTTTCGCTCAGGCCCGGCGCCGCCAGCTTCAGGCCATCGCCGGTGATGTCGAGTTCTTCGCCGTCTATGGTTTCCACCTTGACGCTCTTGGCCGACGCGGACAGCACCACGGCAGGGATCAGCCGGTCGCTGCTGCGGCGCTTCTGCAGCGCCTCGTCGATGGCGTCCTCGCGGTCTTCCGGATCGTCCGGCAGGTCGATGAAGGCTTCGGGACCGCGGTAGCCGTGGCGCTGGTCGTAGTTCAGCACATTGCGGCGCACCGATTCGTAGGCCGCCTCCTGGTCCGCCTTCAGGATGGTGGTGTAGACGCTGATGCCGCGCGAGTACGACTCTTCCTTGTACTGCTCGTACACCGCCTGGCGCGCCAGCTCGGCCACGTATTCGGCGTGCACGTCGAATTCCTGGCCCTTGGTGCTGACATGCAGGTTTTCCTTCAGCGCCTGCTGGTACTGCGCTTCGGTGATGTAGGCCAGGTCGCGCATGCTCTTCAGCACCAGGTGCTGGCGCAGGCGGGCGCGCTTGGGATTGGACACCGGGTTGTGGCGCGCGGGATTCTGCGGCAAGCCGGCCAGCATGGCCATTTCGGCGATGGACAGCTCCTTCAGCGGCTTGCTGAAATAGGTCTGCGCGGCGCTGGCGAAGCCGTAGGAGCGCTGGCCCAGGTAGATCTGGTTCAGGTACAGCTCCAGGATCTGGTCCTTGCTCAGCGCGGCCTCGATCTTATAGGCCAGCATGACCTCGGTCATCTTGCGGGCTGGCGTCTTGTCGCGCGTGAGGTAGAAATTGCGCGCCACCTGCATGGTGATGGTGGAGCCGCCCTGGCGGAAGCTGCCGCGCAGGTTGGACTTCACGGCGCCCAGCGCGCGTATCCAGTCGATGCCGCCGTGGTCGTAGAAGCGCTTGTCCTCGATGGCGAGGATGGCTTTCTTCATCAGTTCCGGCACGTCCTTGATGGCCACGAAGTCGCGGTGTTCCTCGCCGAATTCGCCGATCAGCGCATTGTCCGCCGTGTAGATGCGCAGCGGGATCTTGGGCTGGTAATCGGTGACGGTGTCCAGTGCGGGCAGGTTGGGGCCGATCACCACCAGCATGTAGCCGGCCAGCAGGGCCGCGCCCACGGCGGCGGCGATGCCGCTCACGGCTGCGGCGCGGATCACGTTGCGGCGGTTGAGCCACTTCGGCAAAGCAGGAGAATTAGCAGTCAAAACAGATACTCATGGTTGCGCAGGTTTTGCGGATGCGGGCAATTATAGTCCAATGCGCTACAAGCCCATTCCGCTAGGGATTGTGTTTATGCTACTCTTGCCGCTTGCCAATCTTTATGGGATACCGTCATGCGCGCGAAGTCTGCCCTGGGTCTGCTGCTGTTGTTGAATGCCGGCGTTGCCGGCGCCGCCGTCCAAACCGTGGATTGCGGCCGCCTGCTGGATGTGAAGGCCGGCGTGTGGCGCGAGCGCGTCAGCGTGGTGATTGACAACGGCGTGGTCAAGTCGGTGGCGCCCACCGGCGCGGCCAAGGGCGATATCGACTTGAGCGGCCAGTCCTGCCTGCCGGGCCTGATCGACATGCACGTGCACCTGACCGGCGAATCGCACAAGGAAGTGGAAACGCTGCGCATGAAGCTGAGCCAGGACGTGGCGGACGACGCCTACCGCTCCGTGGCCTACGCCGAGCGCACGCTGAAGGCCGGTTTCACCACGGTGCGCGACCTGGGCGCGGGCGATGGCTTGAACGTGTCGCTCAAGCGCGCCATCGCCACCGGCGCCATCGTCGGCCCGCGCATGTACACCTCCGGCACCGCCATCGCCACCACGGGCGGGCATGGCGACGGCACCAACGGCTTGTCGCGCGAGCTGGGCAAGGCGGTCGGCCATCCGACGCCGTACGACGGCGTGATCAACGGCCCGGACCAGGCGCGCGAAGCGGTGCGGGCGCGCTACAAGGAAGGCGCGGACCTGATCAAGATCACCGCCACCGGCGGGGTGCTGAGCCAGGCTGCCAGCGGCCAGAACTCGCAGTTCACGGACGAGGAACTGAAAGCCATCGCGTCCACCGCCAGGGATTACGGCTTCCGCGTGGCGGTGCATGCGCACGGCGTGGAAGGCATCAAGCGCGCGCTGCGCGCCGGGCTGGACTCGATCGAGCACGGCACTTATATGGATGACGAAGCCATTGCGCTGTTCAAGAAGCACGGCGCATTCTATGTGCCCACCATCAGCGCCGGCCGCTACGTGGCCGAGAAGGCCAAGGACCCGGAATTCTTCTCGCCCATGGTGCGCCCGAAAGCGGCGGCCATCGGCCCGCTGATCCAGGCCACCTTCGGCAAGGCCTACAAGGCCGGCGTGAAGATCGCCTTCGGCACCGATGCGGGCGTCTTCCCGCACGGCGAGAATGCCAAAGAGTTCGCCTACATGGTGGAAGCGGGCATGCCGGCGCTGGAAGCGATCCGCTCGGCCACGCTGAACGCGGCCGAGCTGCTGAACCAGGGCAGCCGACTCGGCTCCGTGGAGCCGGGCTACGCCGCCGACATCGTGGCCGTCAGCGGCGACCCGCTGAAGGACATTACCCTGCTGCAGCAGGTGCAGTTCGTGATGAAGGACGGCGTGGTCTTCAAGCGCTGACCCGGCGCCGCATCAGGCCATGCAGGCGTCCTGCGGCTGGGCGGACGGCGCAAGCCGCACGTTGACCGCGCCGCCGTGCGCGCCTGCCGGGCTGCCCTGCACGCCGCACACCAGTTCCGGCTGCAGTTGGTGGATGGCCAGGTCCAGCCAGTCGGCGGTGGCGCCGAAGCGGTAGCCCAGGCTGCCGGCACGCGCCGTGTCCATCACGAAGGGGAAGGGATAGTCGAACGGACTCAATCCCGCCTGCGTGGTGAGCGGCAGCGCGCGCACCTTCTCGCCCAGCACGGCGCCCACGCGGCGGTGCAGGTCCAGCGCCGACAGGGCGCCGCTGTCGGCCGCGTTCACCGGGCCGAGGAAGTCCTGCGTGCCGGTCCACAGCAGGAATGCGCTGGCCGCGTCCGCGCTGATGAAGGAGCTGGCCGCCTTCGCGTTGGCGTACAACAGCGCCTGGTCCGACTGGGCCAGCGCCACGTAATAGGCGAGGCGGCCGGTGAAATCGTCGCCGCCCAGCACATGGGCGAAGCGGACCGTCACCACGGGCAGCCTGCCATCCCGGTACAGCAGCGCTTCGGCCTGGCGCTTGCCCTCGGCGTAATTCTCGTCCGCCACCAGCGGATCGTTCCACGGGCAGTCCTTGTCGATGCGCACGCTGCGCAAGTCCAGGTCCAATTCGCCGAATGCATCCTCCTGCCGGCCCAGCTGCTTGCGGTACACCTCGATGGTGGACGCCATCACGTAGCGGCCCGCCTTGCCGCTGAAGACCTCGGCCGCTATGGCCGCATCCAGCGGGGTGTAGCACGTCTGGTCATACACGATATCGTAGCCAGCGCTGCCGCCGAAGGCGGCGCGCATGGCGGCATGGTCGCGGCGGTCCACGCGGATACGCTGCACGCGGCTGCCGAAGCTGTCCGCAGTACGGCCGCGCGTGGCCAGGGTGACGCGATGGCCTGCGTCCAGCAGCTTCTGGACCAGCAGTTTGCCGAAATAACGCGTACCGCCGATCACCAAGATATTCTTGTGCATGATAATCTCCTGTTAGTGTGGAATCATTGTCGTCCCTCATGGATGGGTGATCAAACGAGAAAATTGCCAGTCTGAGAACAAGTTAAACTAATTCATGGAGCATGCATGGCCAAGCCGCTGCGCAACCTGTCGGGGCTGATCGACCTGGAATCGGCCGCCCGCTGGGGCAGTTTCAAGCTCGCCGCCGAGGAGCTGCACAAGACCCCGGCCGCCGTCAGCCAGCAGATCAAGAACCTGGAGGAGGAGCTGGGCTTTGCGCTGTTCCTGCGCCATCCGCGCCATGTCGCGCTGACCGAGAAGGGCCGCGACTTCTCCGCCACCGTGGCGCGCGTGCTGGGCGAACTGCGCACCAAGGCGGCGGCGCTGCAGAAGAGCGGCGAGGAGTGCGTGCTGCGCATCTCCAGCACCCATTCGTTCGCGCTGAAGTGGCTGGCGCCGCGCCTGACGCACTTCACGCGCCTGCACCCGGACCTCGACATCCGCCTGAACGCCAACGACCGCAACGTAAGCCTGGAGGACGACAGCGTGGACGTGGCCATCCGCTACGGCAGCTACGAAGCGGGCGACCCCACCATCCTGTTCGACGAGCGGCTGGTGGCGGTGTACAGCCCGGAACTGCTGCCGCCCGGCCGCAGCGCCTTCACGCTGGAAGACCTGCGCACCCTGCCGCTGCTGGACGAGGGCAGCAATGTGCACTGGGACCGCTACGTGGCCGCCAACGGCCTGCCGCGCGGCGGCTACCACGTCTCGCGCGGCTACAGCCACTGGGGCGTGCTGGCGCAGGCGGCCGTGGCCGGGCAGGGCGTGGCGCTGGCCGCGTTCAGCATCGTCTACGAGGACTTGCGCAAGGGCGACCTGCGCATGATTGCCGGGCGGTCCATTTCCTACCACTCGGGCTACCGCTTCCTGGTCAACATCAACAAGGAGCGCCTGCCGAAGATCGAGCGCTTCCGCGCCTGGCTGGTGGACGAGATGGCGGAAATGCAGCGCGCGCTGACGGCCTGCTCGCACGCGGGCGGCGAGGCTGTGTAACAGGGGTTGCCTGATTCTTCATAAATGGCGTATCTTTATCCTACGGCAACATATCGGGTGACTGGGAATGACGGCTGCAGGGTACGACATCGAGTGCGATCTGCTGGTGGTGGGAGGTGGCATCAACGGCGCCGGGATAGCGCGCGACGCGGCCGGGCGCGGCCTGTGCGTGGTGCTGTGCGAGAAGGACGACCTGGCCTCGCATACCTCGTCCGCGTCCACCAAGCTGATACACGGCGGCCTGCGCTACCTCGAATATTATGAATTCTCGCTGGTGCGCAAGGCGCTGATCGAGCGCGAAGTGCTGCTGCGCGCGGCGCCCCACATCATGCGCCCGCTGCGCTTCGTGATGCCGCACGCGCCCGGCCAGCGGCCCGCGCTGCTGATACGCGCCGGCCTGTTGCTGTACGACTTCCTCGCCAAGCGCGAGCTGCTGCCCGGTTCCAGCGGCGTGAACCTGCGCTGCCACGTGGCGGGCCGGCCGCTCAAGCCCGGGTTCACGCAGGGCTTTATCTATTCGGACGGCTGGGTGGACGACGCCCGCCTGGTGGTTCTGAATGCCATGGACGCCTGCATGCACGGCGCCGCCATCAAGACCCGCACTGCCTGCACCGCCTTGCGGCGCGAGGCCGACGGCTGGTATGCCACCCTGCGCGGCGCGGACGGCAAGGACACCGTGGTGCGCGCGCGCGCAGCGTGGCCAACGCAGCCGGGCCGTGGACGGCCAGCCTGCTGGGCCAGGCGCTGCCGCAGCGGCGCAGCGGGCACCTGCGGCTGATCAAGGGCAGCCACATCGTGGTCAAGCGCATCTTCGAGCATGACCATGCCTACATCTTCCAGAACCGCGACGGCCGCATCGTGTTCGCCATCCCGTATGAGCAGGACTACACGCTGATCGGCACTACCGACCTGGATTACAAGGGCGATCCGAACCAGGTGGCCATCGATGCGGAAGAGGTGTCCTATCTGTGCGAACTGGTGAGCCAGTATTTCAAGGAGCCGGTACGGCCGCAGGACGTGGTGTGGACCTACGCGGGCGTGCGCCCGCTGGTGGAGGACGAAGCGCAGGACGCCAAGGCCGTCACGCGCGACTACCGGCTGGCGCTGGACGACGGCGACGGCCAGGCGCCGCTGCTCAGCGTCTTCGGCGGCAAGATCACTACCTACCGCAAGCTGGCCGAGGAGGCGGTGGACATGCTGTGCAAGCACCTGGGCAACCGCAAACCGGGATGGACGGCAAAAGCCTGCCTGCCGGGCGGCGACCTGTATGGCGACACCCCGCAAAACTGCGCCGTATTGCGCTACGACGAATGGCGCGACAAGCTGCTGCAGCAGTACCATTGGCTGCCGCGCGCGCTGGTGGCGCGCTACGCGCGGGCCTACGGCACGCGCACCCATACGCTGCTGGCGGGACGCGTGAAACCGGAGGACATGGGCGCCGAACTGGCGCCGGGCCTGTACGCGGCCGAGGTGGACTACCTGCGCCGTTACGAATGGGCCACCACGGCCGACGACATCCTGTGGCGTCGCTCCAAGCTCGGCCTGCACGTGCCGCCCGGCGCCGGCGCCCGCCTGGCCGAATGGCTGGCCGCGCATCCCCTGCAGGCATAGGCGGGTTAGCGCGCAGCG
Source organism: Pseudoduganella sp. UC29_71 (assembly GCF_042693265.1). Classification (NCBI taxonomy): domain Bacteria; kingdom Pseudomonadati; phylum Pseudomonadota; class Betaproteobacteria; order Burkholderiales; family Oxalobacteraceae; genus Pseudoduganella; species Pseudoduganella sp. UC29_71. Next base: position 2,169,301 of record NZ_CP170549.1, read on the forward strand.
CGTAACCCGCCGCCACGCGGCGCAAACAAAAAACGGCAGCCTAAGCTGCCGTTTTACATGGAGCGCTGACGCTTACTTCACGCCGTGCATCAGTTTCTGGATCAGCGGCGCCACCAGGAACAGCAGCACGCCGCCTGCCATCAGTATCCAGAAGCCCTGGGTGTAGGCCGACAGGGCGGTGGTCACCGACATGCCGCTTTCGCCCGACGCGTGCGAGGCGAAGATGCCGGACAGGTTGTTGCCGATGCCGGTGGACAGGAACCAGCCGCCCATGCCCAGGCCGACCAGGCGGGTAGGGGCCAGCTTGGTGACCATGGACAGGCCGATAGGCGACAGGCACAGCTCGCCGACCGACTGGATCACGTACACCATGAACAGGGTCCAGAACGGGATCTTGCTGTCGGCGCCGACCAGCGAGGACAGCGCGAACCACAGCAGGCCGAAGGCGGCGGCGTTGAACAGGATGCCCAGGCCGAACTTGCGCGGGATGGACGGGTTGGCGTTCTTCTTGGCCAGCAGCACCCACGCGGTGGCCACGATGGGCGCGCATACGATGATGGCGATCGAGTTCACGGTCTGGAACCAGGCGGTCGGGAAGGTCCAGCCGCCGAAGTCGCGGCGCACGATGTTATCGGCCAGGAAGGTGAAGGAGCTGCCCGCCTGTTCGAAGAACATCCAGAACATGATGTTGAAGGTGAAGATCACCATCATGGCGATGACCTTGTCGCGCGCCACGGCGCCGTTGCGGAAGCCTTCGATCAGCAGCATGGCCGCCAGGATCAGGAACAGTACGGTCAGCACCAGTTGCAGCTTGTTGGCGCCCACGGCCAGCAGCAGGTAGACCACCGGGATCACGGCCAGCGCGCCCAGCACCACATAGATTACGCGGTTCATGCTCATGGCGGCAGGGTCCGGCGCGCCGATGCCTTTCAGCTGCGCGCGGCCGATGAAGAACCACACCAGGCTGATGATCATGCCCACGCCGGCGGCCATGAACACCACCTTGTATGACGGCATGCCGTCCACGCCGAACACCTGCTCGGCCAGCACCTGGGTCAGCACGGGAGCGATCAGCGCGCCGGTGTTGATGCCCATGTAGAAGATGGTGAAGCCGGAATCGCGGCGCGGATCGGCCACGCTGTACAGCTTGCCCACCATGGTGGAGATGTTCGGTTTGAACAGGCCGTTACCAACGATGATGGTGGCCAGGCCGATCTTGAAGATGGTGTCGTCCGGGATGGCGATGGCGAACAGGCCGGCGGCCATGAACACGGCGCCCACCAGGATGGAGCGCTGGTAGCCGAGCACGCGGTCGGCCACGTAGCCGCCGAACAGGGCCGCCGCGTACACCAGGGCCAGGTAGGAGCCGTAAGTGAGGTTGGCGCTGGCCTGGCCAGCCGCGTCGCCGCCGAAGAACTGCGCGACGATGTAGAGCACTAACGCCCAACGGATGCCGTAGAACGCAAAGCGCTCCCAGAACTCGGTCATGAATAGCATCCACAGCGGGGCCGGGTGGCCCAGGATCTGTTTGAACTCCGGGATTTTGACTTCCGGGCTTTGCGTAGTTGCACCGCTCACGGCTTCTCCTGATAAATTTTCTGATTAGATAAAAAAATATGGGACCGGACTAAGCAAGCGCGCTTGTAGCGTGGTTGCCGGTGGTCCGTATCCCAACAGGGCGCCATTTTAATCTACCGCGCACTTATGTCCAGCAATTAGCTTGCTGCGCCGCAGCATTGTGGATAAAATTGCAACGACATGGGCGTGGCTGATAGCCGTTCCCTATCAAACTCCGGCCCCAAACCGGCGGAGTTGTCGTATATTGGTGTCGCAGGCTCAAGAGTTGTCGTATGGATCTGAATAAGGAATTACGCATCATGGAACATGACGTTGTCGATACCCTGATTTCCCCGGAAGGCATGCTGGAGGTGCTCTCCAAGGCGGAAGTAATAAAGTTGCTCGACTCCGGCAAGGGCGGGCTGTACAACATCTTCCGCAACTGCGCCCTGGCGGTGCTGAACTGCGGTAGCACTATCGACGATGGAAAGGAACTGTTGGAGCGCTTCAAGTCGTTCGACATCAACATCATGCAGCGCGAGCGCGGCATCAAGCTCGATATCAAGGGCGCGCCGGCCATCGCTTTCGTGGACGGCAAGATGATCAAGGGCATCCACGAGCACCTGTTCGCGGTGCTGCGCGATATCGTTTTTGTCAGCAATGAAGTGACGGACAATCCCAAGTTCGACCTGAGCCGCACGGACGGCATCACCGACGCGGTGTTCCACATCCTGCGCAACGCCAACGTGCTCAAGCCGCACCTGAACCCGAACATGGTGGTGTGCTGGGGCGGCCACTCGATCAACCGCGCCGAATACAATTATTCGAAGGAAGTGGGCTACCAGATGGGCTTGCGCGGCCTGGACATCTGCACCGGCTGCGGCCCGGGCGCGATGAAGGGGCCGATGAAGGGCGCCACCATCGGCCACGCCAAGCAGCGCACCCACCAGGGGCGCTACCTGGGCATTTCGGAGCCGGGCATTATCGCGGCCGAGTCGCCCAATCCCATCGTGAACGACCTGGTGATCATGCCGGACATCGAGAAGCGCCTGGAGGCGTTCGTGCGCACCGGCCACGGCATCGTGGTGTTCCCGGGCGGGGCCGGTACGGCGGAGGAGATCCTGTACATCCTCGGCATCTTGCTGCACCCGGAAAATGCGGACATCCCGTTCCCGCTGGTGTTCACCGGTCCGGAAACGTCGCGCGAGTACTTCGTGCAGATCAACCAGTTCATCGCCGACACGCTGGGTCCCGAGGCGCAGAAGCGCTACAAGATCATCGTGGACGATCCGGAACTGGTGGCGCGCGAAATGCAGGCCGGAATCAAGGAAGTGCGCGAGTTCCGCAAGGCGCGCAGCGACGCCTATTACTTCAACTGGGCGCTGCGGATAGACCACGAGTTCCAGAAGCCGTTCGCGCCCACGCACGAGAACATGCGCAACCTGAGCCTGCACAAGAACCAGGCCACGCACCTGCTGGCGGCCAATCTGCGGCGGGCGTTTTCGGGCGTGGTGGCGGGCAACGTGAAAGACGAGGGCATCCGCGCGATCGAGAAATACGGCCACTTCGAAATCCACGGCGACCCGTCCATCATGGGGCCGATGGACGCGCTGCTGGCGTCCTTCGTGGCGCAAAGCCGCATGAAGCTGGCGGGCAAGGCCTACACGCCGTGCTACCGCATCGTGCAGTAACCCTTTAGTGCCGGGCCGCGCGCCGGTTTTGCCGGCGCGCGCGCTCGGCCTTTTCCTCCGTAAAGCGCGCCTCCAGGCTGGCTTCAAGGCGCGCGAAATCCTCGCGCTGCTTCAGCATCATGCGGTTGAATTGCGCATCCTGCTCCAGCATGCGCTGGCCCAGGCTGGTGTACATTTGTCCCAGTTCCTCGCCTTTGCCGAACGCGCTCAGCAAGCCGGTGTACACAGTGGCATTGATGGCACCCACGCCGAGAATGATGGTCAGCGTCGAGGTGATGGCGGTGATGATCATCGCCTTGTACAGGGAAGCGAATTTCGCATTGAATTCAGCCCGCATTTCCGCCAGGTGCTTATCCAGGACGGCTCGAAGCTCGGCGAAACGCACCTCCGCTTGGGCCTGGCGGGCATCCGCCTCGGCGCAGCGGGCGTCCATGCGGGCGTAGAAGACCTCGGCGGACATGCGAACATTGTCCAGCTTGGCATCGACTTCTTCTCTGGTGGGCGGCCCGTTCATCTCTTGATGCTGCGCCGGTGGGCGTCGGGCGTCAAGCGAACCGGAGCACCTGCTGAGGCAGCGCAAGCGGGCGTAAAAAAGCCGCCGGGCTTGCTAGCCGGGCGGCTTCTTGTGTGCGTCGGGAGATCAGTCTTCGATCAGCCTTCGATCAGTCTTCCTTGCGCAGGTGCGGGAACAGCAGCACGTCGCGGATGTTCGGCGAGTCGGTGATGATCATCATCAGGCGGTCGATGCCGATGCCGCAGCCGCCGGCCGGCGGCATGCCGTACTCCAGAGCGCGGATGTAGTCCGCGTCGTAGAACATGGCTTCGTCGTCGCCCGCTTCCTTGGCCGCAACCTGCGCCAGGAAACGCGCCGACTGGTCTTCCGCATCGTTCAGCTCCGAGAAGCCGTTGGCGATCTCGCGGCCCACCATGAACAGCTCGAAGCGCTCGGTGATGCCTTCGCGCGTGTCCGATGCGCGCGCCAGCGGCGACACTTCAACCGGGTAGTCGATGATGTAGGTCGGCTCCCACAGCTGCGCTTCGGCGGTCTCTTCGAACAGCGCCAGCTGCAGCGCGCCCAGGCCCGAGTGCGCATGCGGCTTCACGCCGAACTTCTTCAGTTCCGCCGTGATGAATTCAGCGTCGTTCAGCTGCGCGTCGGTGTAGCCCGGCGCGTACTTGTTGATCGCTTCCACGATGGTCAGGCGGTGGAAAGGCTTGGCCAGGTCCAGCTCGCGGCCGCCGTAGGTCAGGGTGGCGGTGCCGTGCGCCTCGATGGCGGCCTGGCGGATCACCGCTTCGGTGAAGTCCATCAGCCACTTGTAGTCGGTGTAGGCCGCGTAGAACTCCATCATCGTGAATTCAGGGTTGTGACGGATCGACACGCCTTCGTTGCGGAAGTTGCGGTTGATCTCGAACACGCGGTCGAAACCGCCCACCACCAGGCGCTTCAGGTACAGCTCGGGCGCGATGCGCAGGAACATCTGCATGTCCAGCGCGTTGTGGTGGGTGATGAAGGGCTTGGCCGCCGCACCGCCTGGAATGGTGTGCAGCATCGGCGTTTCCACTTCCATGAAGTCGTTCTTCTCCATGAAGCGGCGGATCGAGGACATGGCGGCGGTGCGGGCCTTGAAGGTGCGGCGCGTCTCTTCGCTCATGATCAGGTCCACGTAGCGCTGGCGGTACTTGGTTTCCTGGTCGGCCAGGCCGTGGAACTTGTCCGGCAGCGGGCGCAGCGACTTGGTGATCAGGCGCAGCTCGGTGACCTTGATGGTCAGCTCGTCGGTCTTGGTCTTGAACAGCGTGCCGGTCACGCCCAGGATGTCGCCCAGGTCGTAGTGGTGCAGGGCGGCCATGGCGGCTTCGCCGGTCAGGTCCAGCGTCGCGTAGATCTGGATACGGCCGTCGGCCTTCACGCCGGAGGCATCCTGCAGCGTGGCGAAGGCGGCCTTCTTGCCGGCTTCGCGCTTGAGCATCATGCGGCCGGCCAGCACCACTTCCACCGGATTGGCTTCCAGCTCTTCGCGGGTCTTCTCGCCGTACTGGATGTGCAGGTCGGCAGCCTTGTGCTGTGGCTTGAAGTCGTTCGGGAAGGCGACGCCCTGTTCGCGGATGGCGGCCAGCTTGGCACGGCGCTCGGCGATGATTTTGTTCTCGTCTTGCGGGGCCGCTGCTTGTTCTTGGATATCCGTAGTCATGATTTTATTTGATAGATTAATTAATTTCGGCTGCAAACAGTTCGGCGATATTCAGTTCGCTGAAATCGCGCGCCACGCAGATCACGTTGTCGAATTCGGCGAAGGCTTCCGCCGGCAAGGTGGTGGTCAGCACCACCGCGCGCATGCCGGCGCGGCGCGCCGCTTCCACGCCCAGCGGTGCGTCCTCGAACACGATGCAGTGCTCGGGCGCCACGCCGCAGCGCTCTGCGGCCAGCAGGAACACGTCCGGATTCGGTTTGCCGCGCGCCACATCGGCCGCGCCCACCACCGCCTTGAAGTGCTTGCGCAGATCCAGGCCGTCCAGCGTGAAGACGATGTTGTCGTTCGGGGCGGCGGTGGCTACGGCCAGCGCCACGCCGTCCGCCTTCGCGCTGGCGATCAGCTGGTCGAAGCCGGGCACCGTTTCCAGGTGCGGGCCGTACAGCTCGCGGTACAGCGCTTCCTTCTCCGCGTCCAGCTCGGCGCTGCTTTCCTTGGTGATGTGCTCGCCCAGGTAGGTGCGCATGATTTCATGGCCCTGGCGGCCCGCCGTGGCGCGGAAGAACTCGTCCGCGTCCAGCGCATGGCCGCGCCGCTCGAAAAAGGCCAGCCACGACTTGGTGTGGAAGGCCATGTTGTCGACGATAGTGCCGTCCATGTCGAAGATGAACGCGCGAGGTGCTGGTGCCGCTTGAGTCATTAGACGCCTTGCTTGAGGGATGCGGAGATGAACTCGTCCAGGTCGCCGTCCAGCACGCCCTTGGTGTTGCCCGTCTCGAAGCCGGTGCGCAAATCCTTGATGCGCGACTGATCCAGCACGTAGGAGCGGATCTGGTGGCCCCAGCCCACGTCGGTCTTGGAGTCTTCCAGCTTCTGCTGCTCGCTCATGCGCTTGCGCAGCTCCAGCTCGTACAGCTTGGCCTTCAGCATGTCCATCGCCTCGGCCTTGTTGCGGTGCTGCGAGCGGTCGTTCTGGCACTGGACAACGATGCCGGACGGGCCGTGCGTCAGGCGCACTGCGGAGTCGGTCTTGTTGATGTGCTGGCCGCCGGCGCCGGACGCGCGGTAGGTATCGATGCGCAGGTCGGCCGGATTGATTTCGATGTCGATCGAATCATCCACTTCGGGGTACACGAACAGCGACGTGAACGAGGTATGGCGGCCGTTGGCCGAGTCGAACGGGGACTTGCGCACCAGGCGGTGCACGCCGGTTTCGGTGCGCAGGTAGCCGTAGGCGTGGTCGCCCTCGACCTTCAGGGTGGCGGTCTTGATGCCGGCCACCTCGCCGTCGGACTGTTCCATGATCTCGACCTTGAAGCCCTTGCGCTCGCAATAGCGCAGGTACTGGCGCAGCAACATGGAGGCCCAGTCCTGGGCTTCGGTGCCGCCGGCGCCGGCCTGGATGTCGATGAAGCAGTTGTTCGGGTCCATCGGATTGTTGAACATCCGGCGGAACTCCATGCCTTCGATAACGGTCTTGATCTCTTCGGTATCGGCGATCACCGCTTCCAGCGTGTCGTCGTCGCCTTCTTCCTTGGCCATGGCGAACAGGTCGGCCATGTCCTTCAGGTCGGCGTCGGCCTTGGTCAGCGTGTGGACGATAGCTTCCAATGCCTTCTTTTCGCGGCCCAGGTCCTGGGCGCGTTTCGGGTCATTCCAGACGGTGGGGTCTTCCAGTTCTTCGTTTACTTGCTCGAGTTTCTCTGACTTGACAGTGAAGTCAAAGATACCTCCGAAGTTCGGCTTCGCGGGTCGTCAGATCGGCGAGCAGGGCGGAGAGGGCGTTGATGCGTTCGGCTTCCATGATCTTGGTCTTCTAGTGGTGTAATCAAACCTTGGATTATACCCTAGAGGAGGCCTTGCCGGGGCACGCTGACGCAGCGCGGGCGCGCTGCTCAGATTGTTTCTTTGGTACCTTTTTTCATGGCTGGCTCCTGACTAATTTTTCACCACAATCAGTGTATACCCCTGGCCCGGCAAAAGCAAATGGCCCGGTTTGGCCAGTACCCAGCGCAGATAGCCTTCGCCGTCCGGCACGGGTATGGGGTCGTCTTTCTCTATGCCATTGCTGAGAAAGCGTATTTTATACGGCGCGGTTATCTTGGTGCGCACCGCAACCGGCCCTTTGATGAAGCGGCTGATGGTGGCGGAAAAGAACGGTTCGGCATGCAGGTCCTGGATTGTCTTGAATGTGCGTTCAAAACGGACCGCCCCCTTGCCGGGAGCAACGTGCTCGCGCAGATTCAATTCAAGCATAAACTTGCGCGCCGCCTTGCCTTCCTCCGCGGCGGGCTTGGGCTGCTCCAGATTCACGGGCGTATTGTCTATCATGAGCGAAATGAGCGTGGTGGCCGAATCCGACTCGATATTCTGCTTGAATATCGGGTTTTCGCGGCGCGGTGAAATCACGAGGTCCGCTTTCAGGGTATTAAAAACGGTGCCCTTGCCATTGGCGTCCACGGTAATGTTGTAGCTGATTTCGAAATCCGAGAAATGGTAGTCCAGGCTGTCGTCGAAAAAGCGCGCCATGATGGCGTCGGCCGCTTTTTCATAATTAACAGGCAATAGTCCGCGCAGGATGGAGTTGGTCATCAGCAGCCAGCGCTCCGAGAGGATCTTATTGTCGGTAATCTTGGCCGGATCGTAAAAGGCAGTGAGGATCTGCTTTTGAAACAGGGCAGAGAATTGCGCCGATTTCAGCAGGCAGCTGAATACGCCGCCGCTGAATATGGCCAGGCCCAAATCCTTGAGGCGCAGCGCCCAGTCGTCCGACAAATAGGCGCTTTTGCTCACGCCGGCCAGATAAAGCAGCAGCCCGGCCGCGAGCAGGGTGAGCGCTGGATTATTGCTGATCGGCTCGACGATGGCGTGTTTCAGCCAGAGCTTGATGCTTTCCATAGCTGTTACCTTTCAGGCGGACAACGCGGAGATTGTCATTATTATAAGCCAAGCTTGCGCCTGCGGCACGGCGGCGTATGATGGCGCATTTCCAATTCATTCGTCGTGCTATGCGCTTGCGTTCCCCGATCTGGCTGGCTTTGGCTTTGGCTTTGGCCGGCTGCAGTACCATTCCTCCCGCCGCCCCGGACGGCGCGCGCGCCACGCTGGCGCTGCTGGAGACCTCGGACCTGCACGCCAATGTGCTGAGCTATGACTACTACAAGCTGGCGCCGGACGCGTCGCTGGGCCTTGAGCGCACGGCCACGCTGATCCGCCAGGCGCGTGCGGAGTTCCCGAACACGCTGCTGCTCGATAACGGCGATACCATCCAGGGCACCGCGCTGGCCGACTACCAGGCGCTGGCGGCGCCGCTGCGCTGCGACCAGACGCTGGCGATCTACAAGGCCATGAACAAGCTGGGCGTGGAGGGCGGCGGCCTGGGCAACCACGATTTCAACTACGGGTTGCCCTACCTGAGCCAGGTGACCGGGGCGCGCTTCGACGTGGAAGGCGTGGACCCGGCCGCGCCGCGCTGCGCCGGCGCGTCGTTCCCGCTGGTGCTGGCCAATATCTATAGCGCGAAGACGAAGCAGCCGCTGTTCAAGCCGTTCACCATACTGGACAAGCGCATCAGCGCCACGGGCGCGGACGGCAAGCCCTTGCAGGCCACGCTGAAGGTCGGCATTATCGGCTTCACGCCGCCGGGCATCCTGGGCTGGGACAAGCGCTGGCTGGAGGGCCGCGTGTATGCGGAAGGCGTGCGCGAAGCGGCGCAGAAGTACCTGCCGCAGATGCGCGCGCAGGGCGCCGACATTGTGGTGGCAATCCTGCACGGAGGCCTGGATGGGGCGCCGTACACGCCGCAGATGGAGAACGCCGGCCTGTACCTGGCCGAAGTGCCGGGCATCGACGCGCTGCTGCTGGGGCATGCGCACGAAGCGTTTCCAAACGCGGCCAGCACGTCGGCACCGTTCAATCTGCCCGGCGTGGACAAGGTGAAAGGCACCGTGCACGGCGTGCCCACCGTGATGGCCAGCCTGTGGGGCAAACACCTGGGCGTGATCGGCCTGCGCCTCAAGCGCGAGGGCCAGCGCTGGGTGGTGGACAAGGCGCAGACGAGGGTGGAGGCGCGCAGCACGTTGCTGCCAGCCGAGGTGGCCACGGCGGCCGCAGCGGCCGGTGTCGCGGGCGCAAAGCGCTACGTGGAGGCCGACCCGGGTATCGCCGCGCTGGTGGCTGCGGAGCACGCGTCCACCATCCGCTATGTGCAGACGCCCCTGGGCACTACCGACTTCCCCATGACCTCCTATTTCGCCGACGTGGGCGACGTTAGCGCCGTACAGGCCGTGAACGAGGCGCAGGCCGCCTACCTGGCGGACTATGTGCGCGCCAATCTGCCGCAGTACGCGCAGCTGCCGGTACTGTCGGTGTCCGCGCCGTTCAAATCCGGTGCCGCCGGTCCGGGCGATTACACGGACGTAAAACTGGGCCCCATCGCGCTGAACAACGCGGCGGACCTGTACCTGTACCCGAACACCTTGTCCGGCGTGAAGGTGAATGGCGCGGGCCTGAAAGCCTGGCTGGAGAAAGCCGCCAGCCGCTTCAATACCATCGACCCGGCAAAGACCGTACCGCAGGAGCTGGTCAACGCCAACTTTGCAGGCTACAACTTCGACATGCTGACCAGCCCCGACGTGAGCTACCGCATCGACGTGACGCAGCCGCAGGGCAGCCGCATCCAGGGCTTGAGCTACAAGGGCAAGGAGGTGCAGGACACGCAGGAATTCCTGGTGGCGACCAATAACTATCGCGCCTCCGGCGGCGGCGCCTTCCCCGGCGTGGACGGCAGCAGCACCGTCTTCGCGTCGCCGGACGCCAACCGTGATGTGCTGATCGCCTACATCCAGCGCACCAAGGCGCTGAAGCGGGCCAGCAACGGTGCGGCCCGCAGCTGGCGCTTTGCAAGCGTGAAGACGCAAGGCCCGGTCGTATTCCATTCAGCGCCCGGCAAGCTCGATCTGGCGCGTGCGGCAGGCCTGGACAATGTCACCCAGCTGCAGGCCGACGACGGCGCCGGCAAAGGGCTGGCGCTGTATGGCATAGACTTGTCCAGGCCATAGACGACAACGGAGGCGGCGCGTGAAGCAGAAAATCCGGCGGCTTGCAGGCACCGCGCTCGGTGTCGCTGCGCTGAGTACGGCGGCGGGCACCGCGCGGGCGCAGCAAGCCCCGCCGCCGACACACCCGCCGCCAGCGGTACCGGCACCAGCGCACTCGCCGCCCGCGCTGCAGGCAACCGTGTACCCGCCGCCGCGCGCGGCCGGGGCAGGCGAAGTTGCCGTCCCCGGGCGCCGCACCGCGCTGCCTCGTGCGGCGACGCTGTTCACGCCGACCGGCGAGGTGCAGGGGACGCTGCTAGTTCCGCTGCCGCTGGGCTGCACGCCGGCCGCGCTGATCATCGCCGGCTCTGGCCCGACGGACCGCGACGGCAACAGCAAGCTGCTGCCCGGCGCGAACAACAGCTTGAAGATGCTGGCGCAGGCGCTGGCCGAGGCGGGCATCGCCAGCGTGCGCTACGACAAGCGCGGCATCGCCGCCAGCGCGCGCGCCGGCGCAAACGAGTCGCAGCTGCGCTTTGAGACCTACACCGGCGACGCCGCCGCCTGGGTGCGGCAACTGAAGCTGGAGGGGCGCTACTCGTCCGTAACGGTGATCGGCCACAGCGAAGGCTCGCTGATCGGCATGGTGGCCGCGCGCGCGGCCGGCGCGGACGGTTTCATTTCCCTGTCCGGCCCCGCCGAACGCGCCTCGGCGCTGCTGCGCCGCCAGCTCGACCCCAAGCTGCCGCCCGAGCTCGCGCAAGCCAACGACAAGATACTGGCCGCGCTGGAAAGCGGCCGCCGGCCCGCCAAATTACCGCCGCAGCTGCAGGCGATCTACCGCCCCAGCGTGCAGCCCTACATGGCGTCCTGGTTCAAATACGTTCCCGCGCGGGAGTTCGCGCGGCTGAACATGCCGCTGCTGATCGCGCAGGGCACGACGGACATCCAGGTGGACGTAACACAGGCCGAACAGCTCAAGCAGGCCAATCCGGCGGCACGGCTGCTGCTGGTGGACGGCATGAACCACGTGCTCAAGCAGGTGCCGGCCGAGCCGCGCCAGCAGATGGCCTCCTACTTGGACCCGGCGCTGCCGCTGGCGCCGGTGCTGGCGGGCGCGGTGACGGAATTCATCCACGCGCTGCCGCACCGGCCTTGCCGCTAGCGCAGGAAGCCGGCCAGCGCGTCCAGCACGGCGTCCGGCTGCTCGGACATGAGCGCATGGCCCGCGTCCACCTGCACCACTTTCCCGTGCTGGATGGCGCTGGTGAGCAGCCTGGCGGATTTCGGCGGCGTCATCATGTCCTTGGTGCCGAAGATGAACAGGGCAGGGCAGCGCACCGCCTGTGCCGCCGCTTCGCCGTTGGCGTAGGCATTGCAGGCGTAGAAGTCGGTATGGAACAGCTGCTCCGGATTCAGCGCCGACATGCGCTGCATCAGCCGCTGCGCGCCGCCCATCACGGAAAAGCCTGGACCCGGACAGGACGGCTTCTGCGCCATGCCCGAATGCGAGAAGATGTTCACCATGTCGATCGCCGCCTGCTCGTTGTCGCGCGAGGTGTTCAGCAGCGCGTCCGACACCTTCATCGGATAGGTCGTGCCCAGCATGGCCAGCTTGCTCACCCGTTCCGGCGCGCGCTGCGACAGCTCCAGTGCAACCAGCGATCCCATGCTGTGACCCACCAGCGCGGCTTGCGCCACGCCCGCCGCGTCCAGCACCGCGAGCAGCCAGTCCGCCATCTCCTCCACGCTGCGCCTGGCCGCGCCCCTGCTGCGGCCGTGGCCGGGCAGGTCCACCGCCAGCACGCCGTAGCCGTGATGGGCCAGGTAGCGGCTCTGCAGCGCCCACACCGAATGGTCGTTCTGCGCGCCGTGGATGAACACCACAGTGGGCAGGCTGGCGTCGAACGCCTTGCCGCCGGTGTAGCAATAAGCTGCCGCGCCATCGATATCGAACAGCATCTCAGGCTCCCTTCTGCGACAGTTTGAGGCCGCGCGCCAGGTCTTCGATCAGGTCGTCCACGTCTTCCAGGCCGACCGACAGGCGCATGGTGCCTTCGGCGATGCCGGACGCGGCCAGCTGCTCGGCCGGCACGCGGAAGTGCGTGGTGGACGCGGGATGGATCACCAGCGACTTGGCGTCGCCCACATTGGCCAGGTGCGAGAACACCTTCAGGCTGTCGACAAAGCGGCGGCCCGCCGCGCGGTCGCCCTTGATGGTGAAGGAGAACACCGCGCCGCAGCCCTTGGGCAGCAAGGTCTTGGCCAGCTCATAGTCCGGGTGGCTGTCCAGTTCCGGGTAGGAGACCGACGCCACCGCGTCGTGCGCCGCCAGGAATTCCACCACCTTGCGCGTGTTGGCGACGTGGCGCTCCATGCGCATGCCCAGCGTCTCTATCCCCTGCAGCACGGCGAACGCGTTGTGCGGGCTCATGACCGCGCCGAAGTCGCGCAAGCCTTCGCGGCGCGCGCGCAGCGCGAACGGAGCCACGGTGGATTCTTCCGCGAACACCATGCCGTGGAAGCCGTCGTACGGCTCGCACAGCTCGGCGAAACGGCCGGTCTTGTCGTAGGCGGCCTGCCAGTCGAAGGTGCCGCCGTCCACCAGCAGGCCGCCGATGGCGGTGCCGTGCCCGCAAAGGAACTTGGTGGCCGAGTGGAATACCAGGTCCGCGCCGTGGTCGAAGGGCTTCAGCAGGTAGGGCGTGGTGAAGGTGGAATCCAGCATCAGCGGCAAATGGTGCCCATGCGCCAGCGCCGCCACCAGCGGCACGTTCAGCACGTCCAGGCCCGGATTGCCCAGGGTTTCCGCGAACAACACCTTGGTCTCGGGGCGGATGGCGGCGCGCCAGGCGTCGATGTCGCGCGGGTCGACGAAGGTGGTCTCGATGCCGAAGCGCTTGAGCGTGTAGCCCAGCAGGTTATGCGAGCCGCCGTACAGCGCGCGCGAGGCCACGATGTGCGAGCCGGCACCGGCGATGGTGGCCAGGCCCAGGTGCATGGCGGCCTGGCCGCTGGCGGTGGCGATGCCCGCCACGCCGCCTTCCAGCGCCGCGATGCGTTCTTCCAGCACGGCGTTGGTGGGATTGGAGATGCGCGAATACACGTGGCCGGCGCGCTCCATATTGAACAGCGCGGCGGCGTGGTCGGAGTCGCGGAAGGCGAACGATGAGGTGAAATGGATCGGTGTCGCGCGTGCGCCGGTGGCCGGGTCGGGCGCGGCGCCTGCGTGCAGTGCAAGCGTATCGAAGCCAGGGTAATGGGGACCGCTCATGGATGTCTCGTGATGGTTATTGAGGTGGCAAGATCCTACCGCGATTCGGCCCCGTGTGACAGGGGACGCACAACACGCAATATTTGATATTGCACAATACTGGATTTTTTGCCGGGCATACGCTACATTCGCAGTAAGGCTTACAATAACTACAAAACCCCATTCACACGGACAGGACGGCCCAAAATGAAAGTCTCCGAAATTCTTCAAGTCAAAGGCAACATCCTCTACACCATCAAGCCGGACCAGCCTTTGGCTGAAGCGGCGAAAACCATGGCCGAGAAGGACATCGGCTCGCTGGTGGTGATGGAGTTCGGCGACCTGGTCGGCATGCTGACCTTCCGCGAGGTGCTGAAAGCGCTGCACGAGAACGACGGTTCGGTCGGCGGCGGCACGGTGCGCAAGCACATGGAAGACCACCCGATCACCGTCACGCCGGACACGGAAGTGAACGAAGTGCGCCGCATCATGCTGGAAAAGCACGCGCGCTACCTGCCGGTGATGAACGCCAAAACCCTGCTGGGCGTGATCTCGTTCTACGACGTGGCGCGCGCCGTGCTGGAAGCGCAAAGCTTCGAGAACCGCATGCTGAAAGCGTATATCCGCGACTGGCCTGCGGAAGAAGAGCAGCCCGCCGACTGAATCCGGCGCGCTGAAAATGGGGTCAGGGTTAGTTTAAAACTAACCCTGACCCCATTTTTTTTTCAGGCGACGCCTTCGAGCGCGTCGTTGTTGAGCCAGCCATTCAGGGCTTCGGCTGTCATGGGGCGGGCGAACAGGAAGCCTTGCGCCAGCGGGCAGCCCAGCGATTGCAGGATCTGCGCCTGGCGCTCGTCTTCCACGCCTTCGGCGATCACGGCCAGGCCCAGGTTGCGGCCCAGCTGGATCACCATCTCGGCGATGCTGCTGCCGCGCGCCGAGCCGGTGATCTCGGTGACGAAGGCGCGGTCTATCTTCAGGCGGTCGATCTGCAGGCGCTGCAGGTAGGACAGCGAGGAGAAGCCGGTGCCGAAATCGTCGATCGCGATGCTGACGCCGGTCTGCTTGATCTGGCCCAGCATCTTGATCAGCAGGTCCGGCTCTTCCATGGCCATCGATTCGGTGATTTCCAGTTCCACGAATTCCGGCGGCGCGCCGGTGTCGGCCAGCGCGCGGCGCAGCATTTCGAGGAAGTAGGGGTGGCGGAACTGCACCTGCGACACGTTGATCGACATGGTGAAGTTGTCGTGCCCGGCCGCGCGCAGCGTCACCAGCTCGCGGCAGGCGGTACGCATTACCCACTCGCCCAGGTCGATGATCAGGCCCGAATACTCGGCGATCGGAATGAAGCGGTCCGGCGAGATGAATTTGCCGTCCGGCGTCTGCCAGCGCAGCAGCGCTTCGGCGCCCACCGGGCGGCGCGTGACCAGGTCGATCTGCGGCTGGTACACCACGAACAGCTGGTTCTGGCCGAAGCCGGTGCGCAGCGCGTGCATCATGCGCACCCGCTCGCGGATCTCCACGCCCATGCTGCGCGAGAAGTAGAAGTGGCCGGCGCGCTGCTGGGTCTTGGCGCGCTTGAGGGCGATGTCGGCGTCCTTCAGCGCGTCGGCGCCGGTGCCGTCATGCTCGCCCAGGCGCACCAGGCCCAGGGTGGCGGACAGTTGCACGTCCTGGCCGTCTATGCTGAATGGCACCTGGAACAGCGCCAGTATCATGGCGGGATTGACTTGCGCGGCGTCGCCCAGCACGCAGAAGATGTCGCCGCCGATGCGGGCCACCGTCAGTTGCTGGCCCAGGTTGGTCTGCAGGCGGTCGGCCACGGCCAGCAGCAGCAGGTCGCCGAACTGGTGGCCGAGGGCATCGTTGGTTTCGGCGAAGTGGTCCAGGTCCACCAGCGCCAGGCTGGCGTCCTGCTTGGCCGGGCCGGTCAGCGTGGCGTCCAGGATTTCGACCAGGCGGGTGCGGTTGGGCAGCTTGGAGAGCTGGTCGTAGAAGGCCGCGTTGTGCAGGTGGGACACCAGCTCCACATTGTCCAGGCCCACGGCCACGTTGCTGCAGAAGACTTCCAGCAGCCTTTCCTCGATCTCGGTGACGGGCCGGTCCACCAGCATGAAGGCGACAAAGGCGCGGCTGGCCTTGCCGCCGAAGTACAGCGTGATGCAGTCGTTGCCGTAGTGGTTGCGGCGCTCGTCCAGCGTGCGTTCCATGGCTTCGGTCACGCGCGGTTCGTTGCGGCTGGTGAGCTGCAGGCCGTCCAGGTGGGCGTAGCTGCCGGCGGCCGCCATGGCCATCAGTTCGTGGCAGCCGCTGTCCGGGCACTCCTGCACGCACAGCACGCCGTTGGTCTGCTGGTGCAGCAGCGAGGCGATCTGGGTCAGTACGCCGGCGGCGAAGTTGTGCACGCCGTGCAGCGACATCAGCTCGGTGCTGGCGTGGACGATCTGGTCCAGGCCGCGCCGGCTGTTGCTGATCTTGCGGATTTGCTCGTAGGAGCGGATCGCCGCCGTCACGGTGGTAAACAGCTTGATGCGGGTCAGCTCGGACTTGGTCTTGTAGTCGTTGATGTCGTAGTCGCGGATGGCGTCGATCTCCGGCGCATAGCCGGGCTGGCCGGTGCGCAGGATGATGCGCACGTCGGCCAGTTTCAGCGTTTCGCGGATGTAGCGCACCAGGTGCAGGCCGGCGTCGTCCTGTTCCATCACCACGTCCAGCAGGATGACGGCGATATCCTGCTCGTGCTTGAGCATTTCGCGGGCCTGGCTGGCCGAGTAGGCGTGCACGAATTCCAGGGGACGCTGCTGCATGTCCAGGTTGCCGAGCGCGAACGTGGTGGTCGAATGGACGTCTTCGTCGTCGTCGATGATCATCACCCGCCATACTTCGCGGGACGCGTGCGCCGCCGGCTCAGCCGGATGTTCTTCCAAGAATACCAGATCGTCTTGATCGTCCTTGTTTGGGTCAAGGGGCGTGATCGGTGCGGGCATGTGTCGCTTCTCCAGATATCTCGGTGTTCTTAATTCAAGTATATAGCGAATTGTTAGTCAGAACGACCATTTCAGTGCTTTCCTAACACCAATAACGACAGTTTATGCTTGCCAGCGCGTTAATTCCGCGCCAGATTCAGTACTAGTACGTACTGTTTTGCCATGGTTGACACGGCCGGGCCGAGGGGCTGGTAGAATTAAGAGATTCCCTCTGTCCACTCTCATTCTGCTCCCTATGTCCGGTAATTCCTTTGGCAAGCTGTTTTCTGTAAGTACTTTCGGCGAATCGCATGGTATTGCGATCGGTTGCGTCATCGACGGCTGCCCCCCGGGCCTGCCGCTGAGCGAGGCTGACATCCAGCCCGAACTGGACCGTCGCAAACCCGGCACCTCGCGCCACGTTACCCAGCGCCAGGAGCCGGACCGCGTCGAGATCCTGTCCGGCGTGTACCAAGGCGTCACCACCGGCACCCCGATCGCGCTGCTGATCCGCAACGAAGACCAGCGCAGCAAGGATTACGGCAACATCTCGGAAAGCTTCCGCCCTGGTCATGCAGATTACACCTACTGGCATAAATATGGCGTGCGCGACCCGCGCGGCGGCGGCCGTTCGTCGGCCCGCCTGACCGCGCCCATCGTCGGCGCGGCGGCGGTGGCCAAGAAATGGCTGCAGCAGCAGTACGGCACCACCTTCAAGGGCTGCATGAGCCAGCTGGGCGACATTCCGGTGCCGTTCGATGGCTGGGAGCATGTACCCAACAATCCGTTCTTCGCCGCCAGCGGCGACGCCGCGCTGATCGCGCGCATGGAAGACGCGATGGACGCGCTGCGCAAGGAAGGCGACTCCATCGGCGCACGTATCGACGTGGTGGCGCAGAACGTGCCCGTGGGCCTGGGCCAGCCCATCTACGACAAGCTCGATGCCGATATCGCCTACGCCATGATGGGCATTAACGCCGTAAAGGGCGTGGAAATCGGCGCCGGCTTCAAGGCCGTGGCGCAGAAGGGTTCCGAGCACGGCGACGAACTGACACCGGAAGGCTTCGTAGGCAACAACGCCGGCGGCGTGTTGGGCGGCATCTCGACGGGGCAGGACATCACCGTTTCCATCGCCATCAAGCCCACTTCCTCGATCCGCACCCCGCGCCGTTCCATCGACAAGGACGGCAATCCGGTGATGGTGGAAACCTTCGGCCGCCACGATCCTTGCGTGGGCATCCGCGCCACGCCGATCGCCGAGGCCATGCTGGCGCTGGTGCTGATGGACCACGCGCTGATGCACCGCGCCCAGTGCGGCGACGTGAGCGTGTCCACCCCGGATATCGCACGCAGCAAGTAATCTGTACTCAATAAGCTGTACTCTTTTCGGCCTTTCCGCAGCGCGGAAAGGCCAGCGTTATGCCCACACAGTTCTTCAGCTTCGGCTCCTTCCTGTTTTTCTACTACGCGCACGCCGGCACGTTCTCCACCTACGCCAGCCTGTTCTTCGCCGATAAAGGCATGACGGTGGCGCAGATCGGCGTGCTGATGTCGCTGATCCAGGTGCTGCGCATCTTCGGCCCCAACCTGTGGGGCTGGGTGGCGGACCACAGCGAGCGCCGCGTGGTGGTGCTGCGCATGACCGGCCTGGCCGCGCTCACCGCGTTCTCCGGCTTCTTCATCGGCAGCACTTTCGCCCACTTCTTCGCGGCCATGGTGCTGCTCAACCTGTTCACCAGCGCGCAGGGACCGATCTGCGAAGCGCTGATGCTGTCCGAAATGCGCGGCGACCTGACGCACTACGGCCGCATCCGGCTATGGGGCTCGATCGGCTTCATCGTGGCCACCATGCTGACGGCCTATGCGCTGGACTACTGGGGCACGCGCGCCTTGCCGTGGGCCGCCGGCGCGCTGCTGGTGTGCGTTGTCGGCGCGGCCTTCCGCATGCACGACGTGCCGCGCCAGCAGCATGCCGGTCCGCGTCCTGCGCTGCTGGCTGTGCTGCGGCGGCGCGAGGTGCTGGCCTTCTTCGCGTCCACGGCGCTGATGGTGTCGGCCGACACCTCGCTGTACACCTTCTATTCGCTCTACCTGGAACGCGCCGGTTACAGCAAGACCGTGATCGGCGCCATGTGGTCGCTGGGCGTGGTGGCGGAAGTGGTGCTGTTCTATTCGCAGGCGCCGCTGCTCAAGCGCTGGGGCGCGCAGCGCCTGCTGATGCTGGCGTTCGGCGCCGCCGTGCTGCGGTTCGCGATGATAGGCTCGGGTGCGCACTGGCTGGCGCTGCTGGTGCTGGCGCAGCTGCTGCACGCGGCCACGTTCGCGCTGCACCATTCGTCATCCGTGCTGGCGATGCAGCGCTGGTTTGCCGGGCCGCTGCAGGCGCGCGGGCAGGCGCTGTACATCAGCATTTCGTATGGCGTCGGCGGCACGCTGGGCGGGCTGGGACTGTCGCAGTGCTGGGAAAGGCTGGGGGCGGAGTCGGTGTACTACGTGGCGGCTGGGCTGGCGGCATGCGCGGCGGTGGCGGCGGCGCTGTCGTTCCGCTGGCAGCGGCAGGACGACGAGCGGCACCAGGGCGGGCAGGCTGCCAAAGCCACCTAAGCCACCTAAGCCACCTAAGCGACCCGGTTGCTGACCGCTTCCAGCTGGTGGCGGCGCTCGACGGCCTTGACCACCAGCGCGCGCATGTCGTTCAGCAGGCCGAACTCGGTCTGGCTGAGCTGGATGGGCGGGAAGGATTCGTCCCAGTCGCCGTAGATAAAGCCGGCCGGCTGCAGGTTCGATTGCAGCGGCAGGATCACAAAGCTGCGCGCTTCGGACAGGGTGGCTTTCCACCACGCCGGCAGCTTGGCGGCGAACTTCGGGTCGCGCGCGTTTTCGATAAAGATCACGCGGTCGCTGTTGAGCGCCGCGTGGAATACGTTTGGCTCATAGGCTTCGTCGAACGCCATCTCGCACAGCTTTTCCTTCATGCCCTCGCCGAAGCACATCTTGGCGGCATAGCGGCCTTCGCGGCGGTTGCGCACGAACGCCACTGCGCGCGAGAAGTCCAGGCCCTGGTACACCGTTTCCAGCGCGATGGACACCATCTGGCCCGGGCTGGCCGAATCCACCAGGTCGCGCATGTCGGCCAGGCCGCTGAGCAGGATCTTGTTGCCGGCGGCGCGCTGGCGCGTCTTGGCCAGCGCCTTGGCGCGGCGTTCGGCCGGCTTGGACAGCGGCGCGATCGACAGGTCGTTGGCAGCCACTTCCTTGGCTCTTTCTATCGCCTCGTGCATCTGCTCGGGCGCCACGCCCAGCATGCCGGAGTAGCTCTCGGTGATGCGCTTGACTTCCAGCGCGCCGGCTTCGTCGTCGTGCCACAGCGATTCGGCGCAGCGGGCCGCCATGGTCGACAGGCCGGCGATCCAGTCCGCGTGGCTCACTTCGGCGCCTGGTTCCGCCGGCGCCACGCTGCGCATGCCGCTGATCAGGTTCTTGGGCAAGCCCCAGTGCGCGGCGGCGGCGGCGCCCACTTCTTCCATGCTCAGGCCCAGGATCTGCTGCGCGGCCTGGTCTTCCTTGCCGGCGCCGGCGGCCTCCTGCAGGGCGCTCCAGCGTTCCGGCATGTAGAAGGTGATCATCATGCGGCCCAGCGTGTGCAGCAGCGAGCAGACCACGGCTTCTTCGGCGTGGCGGCTGTTGGCGCTGGTGGCCACCTGCTGCGCCACCATGCCGGCCAGCACGGCCTTTTCCATTTCGATGTGCGCGCTGGACGAACCGCTGGCGCCGGCGTTGGCCACCGACAGTTCCTCGATCAGCTTGAGGCCCAGCGCCAGGTGGCCGATGGCCTCCGTGCCGAGCACCAGCACCGCCTTGCTGACGGTGTTTACGTGCTGGCCGAAGGCCGAGTACATGCCGCTGTTGGCCAGGCGCAGCACTTTTTGCGTCAGCACCGGGTCCGACAGCACGGTTTGCGTCATGTTGAAGTCGCTCTCGTCCTCGCCGCGCATGGCGCCCAGGATGGACGAGATGGCCTTGGCGAAGCCGGGCATGTCGCCCTGCATGCGGGTGCGGTCCCAGAGCTGGGCCAGCGTCTTGTTGCCGTCCACGCGCAGCGCCGGATTCATGCCTGCACCTGCCTGGTGTCCAGTCTCGCTTCCGGCGGCACCAGGTTGGCATAGGTGCGCTCGCGCAGCGCCGCCATGGCCACGTGCGCCGCCATCGGCTTGCCGGTGAGGTAGCCCTGGATGTACTGGCAGCCGCGCTCCTGCAGGTAAGCCAGCTGCTCTTCGGTTTCCACGCCTTCGGCCACCACCGACAGGTCCAGGTGCTTGGCCAGGTCCAGCACGGCGTTGCAGATGGCGCCGTCCTTCTGCGAACCGGGCAGGTCGCGGATGAAGGCGCGGTCTATCTTCAGCACGGAGATCGGGAAGCGTTTCAGGTAGGCCAGCGAGGAATAGCCGGTGCCGAAGTCGTCGATGGCGATGCGCGCCTTGCGTTCCGCCATCCGGGTCAGGATCGTTTCGGCGTGGGCCGGATCGATCATCAGCGTGCCTTCTGTAATTTCTAGTACCAATTGCTCACCGGGGAGGCCGGAAAACGCCATCGCGTCGTCCAGCACGTCAAGGAATTTGTCGTTACGGAATTGCCGTGGACTAATGTTAACAGAAATATACAGCGGCCGCTTGGCCACTTCCTCGAACTGCTTGAGCTGCACGCAGGCCGCTTTCAGCGCCCAGGCGCCCAGCAGGTTGATCAGGCCGTTGGTTTCGGCGATCGGAATAAAGCGCACCGGCGGCACCATGCCCAGGGTAGGGTGCTTCCAGCGCATCAGCGTCTCGAAGCCTTCGATGTCGCGCGTGCGCGCGTCCACGATGGGCTGGTAGTACAGCATGAATTCGCCCTCGCGCACGGCCTGGAACATGGCCGCCTCCAGCGAAATGTCATGTTCGGGCGGGCCGCTGTGGCGCGGGCTGTAGACCACGCAGCGCGCCTTGCCGGTTTCCTTGGCGCGCGACATGGCCGCGTCGGCCAGGGCCACCAGCCGCACTTCGTCCTCCGCGTGCTGCGGGTACACCGAGACGCCGACCGAGGCGCCCAGGTAGATGGTGTGCGTGTCGATTTCGAACGGCGCCTGCAAGGTGGCCAGCAGGCGCCCGGTCACCAGCTTGATCTGCGCTTCGGTGGCGGTGCCGGGCAGCACGGCCACGAATTCGTCGCCGCCGACGCGGGCCAGCGTGTCCGAGTCGCGCAGCGTCTTGCGCAGGCGGGCGGCGGCCATGCGCAGCACGGCGTCGCCCACCGGGTGGCCGAGGCCGTCGTTGACTTTCTTGAAGCCGTCGATGCCCACGGTGGCAACCGAGAAACCCTGGCCGGAGCGGCGCGCCTGGGCAATGGTCATGCGGATGCGGTCGGACAGCAGCAGGCGGTTGGGCAGCTCGGTCAGCGCGTCGTGCGTGGCCATGTGGCGCAGGCGCTCTTCGGTGGCGTGCTGGATGGTCAGGTCGCGGCCCACCGCCAGGATGCCGGGGTTGGGGCCGGAACGGCCGTAGAGGGACAGGCGCAGCTCAAACCAGGTTTCGCCTTGTTCGCCCCGCAGGCGCACCTCGACGCGGGACGCCGTGCCGGACTGGAGCAGCTCGGCCAGCGCCGCCTTCAGCGCAGGCTGGTCCTCCTCGCCGGTCAGCGCGGCCAGGCTGGCGCCGTGCAGGCTGTGCAGGCCGGAGAAGGTGATCGCGTGCCGGCTGGCGAACAGTACCGCGCCTTGCAGGTCAAGCCGGAAAACGACGTCGCCAGCCTCCTCGAGAAGGCCGTCCATTTCGTTGTGACTGGCGCGCAGGGGCACGGTAGGGGCACTGGATAGCATCGTGTCGGTCTACTCTTTCAGAACTATTGTTGCAAAACCAGAACGAAATGTATCATTGTTGGCGCCCGAAAAACATGAAAAATGACAACATCTATGCATGTTTTGCAAAAAAGGGTTGATGCAGGTTAAGAAACAGCCGTCTATAGACTGGCGCCTGGGCAAAATTGCCGCCGAACCGGGCAGCTGGGCAGGCTGACAATAATTTCAGCAAAACCATTCCACCTGGCCCGGATGACTGGGATAATGCGGGCTATAACCGATTTGATATGAGTAACTCATGAAACAAGACCCGCGCTTTCCCAACCTGTTCATCACCGACCACCCGCTGATCCAGCACAAGCTGAGCCACATGCGCGACAAGGCGACCTCGACCCGCACGTTCCGTGAACTGTTGAAGGAAATCACCCTGTTGATGGGTTACGAGATCACGCGCGACCTGCCGCTGGGCACGCGCGAGATCGAAACCCCGCTGATGACCATAGACGCGCCCGTCATTGCTGGCCGCAAGCTGGCCATCGTCCCCATCCTGCGCGCCGGCATCGGCATGAGCGATGGCCTGCTGAGCCTGGTGCCGTCGGCGCGCGTGGGCCACATCGGGGTGTTCCGCGACCCGGACACGCACCAGCCGGTGGAATACCTGGTGCGCCTGCCGGACCTGGCGGAGCGTACTTTCATCCTGTGCGATCCGATGGTGGCCACCGGCAACTCGGCGGTACACGCGGTGGACGTGCTGAAAAAGCGCGGCGTGACCGACGAGCAGATCATCTTCCTGGCCCTGGTGGCGGCGCCGGAAGGCATAGAAGTGTTCCAGAAGGCCCATCCGGGCGTGAAAATCTACTGCGCCGCGCTGGACAGCCACCTGAACGAGCACGCCTACATCGTGCCGGGCCTGGGCGACGCCGGCGACCGCATCTTCGGCACCAAGTAAGCGGACGGCGCAGCGTGGCGACCCTGGCCGACCCCAACTACCGTGCGCGCCTCGGCGCGCTGGGCGACAAGTATGCGGCCGGCATACCCGCTACGCTGCAAGCAATTTCCGAGGCCTTGTCTCATTGCCGCAACGCCGGCGCGGACGCGCAAGCGCTGCAAAAACTGCACAGTCTGCTGCACGGCGTGGCCGGTTCCGCGGCCACTTTCGGCTTCGCCGCCTACGGCGCCGAAGCACGCCGGATCGAGCAGGAACTCTTGCCGTTGCTGGGGAAACGTCCCGCCGAGGCGGCTGGATGGGAGGGGCTGGCGGGGCAGGTGGAGCGCTACCTGGCCTGGGCCGCAAGGGACCCGAAAGCTGCGGTTTTCGACGCCTGAAACCGAAGTTTATTTGCGCTCGTTTGATATTCCTCAAGCGCGATCTCCGGATCTTGTCTATAGTGACACACATGCCGCGCGAATTTGTGCTCGGGAGATCTGGCTAGATGGCTACACCACCAAAGTCACATCCTTGCATTTATTTTCGTGAAAACGGGATTTTTTCGTTTTATTCGGTATAATGCGGGATCGTTAGATTCAAGAGTAGTGCAGTTTGTCTGTCATTTCTTACTTGCTTCAAACGATATCACGGGCGCAAGCCCAACTTAACTGAAATAGGAATTGTAATGGCAACTGGTATCGTAAAATGGTTCAATGATTCGAAGGGTTTTGGCTTCATTACCCCTGACGAAGGCGGCGAAGATCTGTTCGCTCACTTCTCGGCTATCCAATCGGCTGGCTTCAAATCGCTGCAAGAGAACCAGCGCGTTTCGTTTGAAGTAACCGCCGGCCCAAAGGGCAAGCAAGCTTCGAACATTCAGCCACTGTAATACGCTGAATCTTACGAGATGAAGAAATCCTCGGTTTCCGAGGATTTTTTTTCGTCTGTACGTTCCGCAACGACGGTTCGCCGCAGTCTGCTCGTAGGGCGGGTTAGGCGCGCAGCGACGTAACCCGCCAGGCGTTCACGCGGCGGCCTTCTCCTTGCGCCAGTACCCCGGCTGCGCATAGGTGCGGCGCAGGAAGTCCACGAAGGCCCGTATCCGCAACGGCAAGTGGTTACGCTGCGCAAACACCGCATAGATGTCGTTGCCCGGCGCGGCGTACTCGTCCAGCACGGTGCGCAGGCGTCCCGCCTCGATGTCCCCGCCCACCTCCCACATCGACCGCCACGCCAGCCCTTTGCCGGCCAGCACCCAATCGTGCAGCACCGCGCCGTCGTTGCAGCCCATATTCCCGCCCACCTTCAGCGTCACGATCTTGCCCTCCTGGCGGAAGGTCCAGCCGCGTTGCGAGCCGTCGCTGCTGATGGCCAGGCAGTTGTGCTTGTGCAGCTCGTCCAGCGTGCGCGGCGTGCCGTGGCGCTTCAGGTAGGCCGGCGTGGCCACCAGCACGCGCTGGTTGTCCGCCAGCTTCACGCCCACCAGGCTGGAATCCGACAAGGACGCGATGCGGATGGCCACGTCCACCCCTTCGCCGATGATGTCCACCACGCGGTCGTTCAGGTTCAGCGTGGCACGCACGTCGCGGTGCTCGGACAGGAAAGAGGGCAACAGCGGCGCCACGTGCTGCCGCCCGAACCCGGCCGGCGCCGACACCAGCAGATGGCCTGTTGCGCGCGCGCTGCGTTCCGCCACCGCCGCCTCCGCATCTTCCAGCTCGGTCAGGATGCGCTGGCAGTCCTCCAGGAAGGCGGCCCCTTCATTGGTCAAGGCCAGCTTGCGGGTGGTGCGCTGCAGCAGTTTTACGCCCAGTCTTTGTTCCAGCGCATCCAGCCTGCGCCCAATAACGGCGGGCGCTATGCCTTCCGCGCGGGCTGCGGCCGACAGGCTGCCCTTGGCCACCACATCCACGAAAGTGGAGATCTGTCTGAATTGTCCCATTGCTCCTTCGGTCCCTGTCCTGGCTTCACTTGTGCAAAAAACGCATAGATGAAGTGATTTTTAGTCTTGTTTGTATAACTATTTAGTGAATATACTGCAAAAAACATGTAGACGCCCAGCGCCTATACTGAGGATTCAAAACTACCCACCATCGGAGATCTCATGACGCAAGCCACCATCACTCTGCCAGCAGGCATGGAAATTACCGGCGCCATCAAGCCCGGCTACGAAACCGTACTGACTCCGGATGCGCTGGCCCTGGTGGCCAAGCTGTCGCGCGCGTTCGAGCCGCGCCGCCAGGAGTTGCTGGCCGCCCGCGTGGCGCGCGCCAAGCGCCTGGATGAAGGCGAGCGTCCGGACTTCCTGAAGGAAACCGCGCACGTGCGCGCCGGCGACTGGACCATTGCGCCGATTCCGAAGGCGCTGGAATGCCGCCGCGTGGAAATCACCGGCCCGGTGGACCGCAAGATGGTCATCAACGCCCTGAACTCGGGCGCCGACAGCTACATGACCGACTTCGAAGACTCGAACACGCCCAACTGGGACAACCAGATTACCGGCCAGATCAACATGGTTGATGCAGTGCGCAAAACCATCTCGCTGGAACAGAACGGCAAATTCTACAAGCTGAACGACAAGACCGCCACCCTGGTGGTGCGTCCGCGCGGCTGGCACCTGGACGAGAAGCACGTGCTGGTGGACGGCAAGCGTGTCTCGGGCGGCATCTTCGACTTCGCGCTGTTCATGATCCACAACGCCAAGGAGCAGCTGGCGCGCGGCGCCGGCCCGTACTTCTACCTGCCGAAGATGGAATCGCATCTGGAAGCGCGCCTGTGGAACGACATCTTCGTGATGACGCAGGACGAACTGGGCATCCCGCAAGGCACCATCAAGGCCACCGTGCTGATCGAAACCATCCTGGCTGCGTTCGAGATGGACGAGATCCTGTACGAGCTGCGCGAGCACAGCTCGGGCCTGAACGCCGGCCGCTGGGACTACATCTTCTCCTGCATCAAGAAATTCAAGCTGGACAAGGACTTCTGCCTGGCCGACCGCGCCAAGGTGACCATGACCGCGCCGTTCATGCGCGCCTACGCGCTGCTGCTGCTGAAGACCTGCCACAAGCGCAACGCGCCGGCCATCGGCGGCATGGCCGCGCTGATCCCGATCAAGAACGATCCGGAAAAGAACGAAGTGGCGATGGGCGGCGTGCGCAACGACAAGGCGCGCGATGCAACCGACGGCTACGACGGCGGCTGGGTGGCTCACCCTGGCCTGGTGGAACTGGCCATGGGCGAGTTCACCAAAGTGCTGGGCGACGCGCCGAACCAGATCACCAAGCAGCGTCCCGACGTGGAAGTGACGGCAGCCGACCTGCTGAACTTCCAGCCGGAAGCGCCGATCACGGAAGCGGGCTTGCGCTACAACATCAACGTTGGCATCCACTACCTGGGCAGCTGGCTGGGCGGCAATGGGTGCGTGCCTATCCACAACTTGATGGAAGACGCGGCCACTGCCGAGATCAGCCGTTCGCAAGTGTGGCAGTGGATACGCTCGTCCAAGGGCAAGCTGGAAGACGGCCGCAAAGTGACCGCCGAGATGGTGCGCGCGATGATCACCGAGGAACTGCCGAAGGTGAAAGCCTCGGCGCCGGACGGCAGCAGCATGAACTATGAACGCGCCGCCGAGATCTTCGAAGAGATGTCGACCGCCACGGCGTTCGCCGAGTTCCTGACCTTGCCGCTGTACGAGGAAATTTGATGCATGGTGGGTTACGCGGCTACGCCGCTAACCCGCCCTACGATCTGTCATTGCGGTGGGTGGGGCGGTGGCGTAGGGCGGGTTAGCGGGGCATGCCCCGCGTAACCCGCCGGCGTCACGTTGGCTTGCGCTGCGCCAGCGCAGGCCGGTCCAGAAACGCCTGCAACGCGGCCTCATCGATGCGGTTCCCCTCCAGGCGCGCCAGCAGCGAATCGATGCGGTCCGCACCCCAGAAAAACTCCCCCTCGAACTCAAACGTCGGCACCCCGAACACCCCCGCAGCAATAGCCCGCTCGGTGGCCGCCGCCAGCGCCTGCTTCACCTCCGGCGTCCCGGCGGCTTGCGCCAGCGCCTTGCCGTCCAGCCCGCATTCATCGGCCAGCCCGGCCAGCACGTCCATATCCGACGCGTCCGCGCCGCGCTCCCAGCACGCCGCATACATCGCCACCACGAAGCGCTTGCGCGCCGCCGCATCCGCAATCGCCGTGCTCATGCGCAAAGCGGGCAGGGGATTGAAAGGATGGCCCGGAGGCCCGGTGAAACGCAATCCCTTGGCCGCCGCCAGCCGCATTACGTCGCGGAAGGTATGCACGCGCTTGGCGGGGATTTCGGCCGGCCCTTTCTGCCCGTGCGCGTTGAGCATGGCCGCGAACAGCACCGGCACGAACTCCACCGTGCAGCCGGCCGCCTCGATGCGGCCGATTTCCTTGCTGGCCAGCCATGCGAACGGGCTGATCGGATCGAAATAGCATGTCACCTGTTTCATTGAGCCTCGCTTAGAAAGTGTTTTTCCACTGCCGGAGCGCAGCAAACACGGCCACCGGCGCTTCGCCGCCTTGCAGTTTGCCCGCCGCCACCAACTGCGCGGCGATCTGCGGCTCGGCATACCGCAGGAAGGGATTGGTATTGCGTTCCATGCCGATGGTGCTCGGCACGGTCGGCACGCCGCGCGCACGCTTGGCCGTGTCCGCCTCCACGCGCGCCTGCAGCGCCGCATTGCCGGGATCGACCGCGCTGGCGAAACGCAGGTTGGACAGCGTGTATTCGTGCGCGCAGAACACCTTGGTCTCGGCCGGCAGCGCGGCCAGCTTGTTCAGCGAATCCACCATCTGCGACGGCGAGCCTTCGAACAGGCGGCCGCAGCCGCCAGCAAACAGCGTGTCGCCACAGAACAGCCACGGTTCGTCGCCGGCGCGGAAGTAGGCGATATGGCCCAGCGTATGGCCCGGCACCTCCAGCACGGACAGCTGCAAATCCAGGCCCGGCACGTCCACGGTGGCGTCCTCGGACAGCGGTTGGGTGACGGCGGCGATGCCGTCATTGCGCGGACCGTACACGGGCACCGCGTAATGCTGTAATAATGCTGGGACACCGCCCGTGTGGTCAGCATGGTGGTGGGTGAGTAGAATGGCGGTAAGGGTCAGCCCATGGGCCTTCAACGCGGCCAGGATGGGCTGGGCGTCGCCCGGGTCCACCGCCGCGGCGTTGACGCCGTCGTGGATGAGCCAGAGGTAATTGTCATTAAAGGCGGGAACAGTGAGGACGGCAAGCGTGCGGGCAGAAGTCATAGGAAATAAGCGGCATGGATAGCGCGGCATCCGAAAAATCCATTATAGCGCTGGACGGCTGGCTGCAAACGCCGCCCGGGGCCTACGTGCGCGCCTGGGAACAGGCGCGCCTGGACGAGCTGACGGCCGACATCTTCGGCTTCAACGCCGTGCAGATCGGCCTGCCGCAGATCGACACGCTGGCCGCCAACCGCATGCCGCGCAAATGGCTGGCCGATACCCGCCCGCGCCCGCTGCGCGTGGCCAACGGCAGCGAGCTGCGCCAGGTGGCCGTCACGCTCGACTACGCCGAGCTGCCGTTCGCCTCGCAAAGCCTGGACCTGGTGGTGCTGCCGCACGTGCTGGAATACGCGGCCGAGCCGCACCAGGTGCTGCGCGAAGTGGAGCGCGTGCTGCGCCCGGAGGGCCAGCTCATCATCTGCGGCTTCAACCCGGCCAGCCTGTGGGGCTTGCGGCACGTGACGGCGCGCATCACCGGCAACCATTTCCTGCCGCGCGACGGCGAATTCATCTCTATGCCGCGCCTGAAAGACTGGTTAAAATTATTGAATCTGGGCGCCACGCAAAGCCATTTCGGCTGCTACGCGCCCGCTTGCCGCACCGAGAAATGGCTGCAGCGCTACGCCTTCATGGACAAGGTGGGGAAGCGCTCGTGGCCGTATTTCGGTGCGGTGTACATGGTGCAGGCGGTCAAGCGCGTCAAAGGCATGCACCTGATCGGTCCGGCATGGACCAAAAAATCGGCCACCGCTCCGGCGGGCGTGCCGGCAACGAACAAAAGGCGGGAACAGCAGGATGGATAAGGTTGAGATTTTTACCGACGGCGCATGCAAGGGCAACCCCGGCACCGGTGGCTGGGGAGCATGGCTGCGCGCCGACGGCGCCGAGAAGGAAATGTTTGGCGGCGAACTGAATACGACCAACAACCGCATGGAATTGCGCGCCGTGATCGAATCGCTCAACGCGCTCAAGCGGCCCTGCGAAGTGGTGCTGCACACTGACAGCCAGTATGTGCAGAAGGGCATCAGCGAATGGATACACGGCTGGAAAAAGCGCGGCTGGGTCACCTCGGCCAAGGAACCGGTGAAAAACGCCGACTTGTGGCAGGCGCTGGACCTGGCGCAGTCGGTGCACAAGGTGGACTGGCGCTGGGTGCGCGGCCACAACGGCCACCCCGGCAATGAACGCGCCGACCAGCTGGCCAACAAAGGCGTGGACTCGGTCCGCAAATAAGCGCGGCAAACCGGGTCCACCGGGCCGGGCTTTGCTATACTGCCCGGTTTGCTCCTAGTCATTCCTGAAGAAATCCATGCGTCAAATCGTCCTCGATACTGAAACCACCGGCATCAACCCCAAACTGGGCAACCGCGTCATTGAAATCGGCTGTGTCGAGCTGGTCAACCGCATGCTGACCGGGAATAACTTCCACGTCTACATCAACCCGGAGCGGGAGTCGGAAGAGGGCGCGCTGAACGTCCACGGCCTGACCACCGAGTTCCTGCGCGACAAGCCGCGCTTCTTCGAGATCGCCGACAAGTTCCGCGACTACATCCAGGGCGCCGAACTGATCATCCACAACGCGCCGTTCGACATGGGCTTCCTGAACCACGAGTTCCGCATGCTCAACATGCCGCCGGTGGACGACCACATCAACGGCGTGATCGACACGCTGGTGGTGGCCAAGGAGATGCGTCCGGGCAAGCGCAACTCGCTGGACGCGCTGTGCGACTTCTTCGGCATCTCCAACGCGCACCGCAAGCTGCACGGCGCATTGCTCGATGCCGAGCTGCTGGCGGACGTCTACCTGTCCATGACGCGCGGCCAGAACAGCCTGGGCATGGACGAGGAAGAAGAAGTGCAGGAGGGCGGCGTGCTGCTGGAGCCGGTGCCGCTGGCCGACCTCATCGTGGTCTGCGCCGACGACGAAGAACTGGCCGCACACGAAGACACGCTGAACGGGCTGGACAAGGCTGTGAAAGGCGCGTGCATCTGGCGCGCCGCGCTGGCCGTTCCCGCCGCGTAAGAATTTTCGCGTTTGACCTTTTACAAACGTGATCGGTGCGCTATAATGCTCGCACTCAACGGGAGGTTAGCTCAGGGGTAGAGCACTGCATTCACACTGCAGGGGTCGCAAGTTCGAAACTTGCACTTCCCACCAAGAATTCCGAAAAAAGGCCTGCAACCTCACGTTGCGGGCCTTTTTTCCGTTCTTCCCGGATTTGCGGGACGTGAACAGGGGACCTCAACCTTGCAGTCCTGCCCTTGGGGCCGCGCGGTTTCGCGGTGCGGCGACGCCGCTTAGTAAATCCGATTTTGGGAGGCTCCCATGCCAGATCGTACAATGCCGGTCTTTATCCCGTTCAAGACATTGGAAGCGCTGGGGGAGCTCACCGGCAACTGGTGGTCCAATACGTTGGCCATAGAGCCGCTTATTCTCCAGGCGATAGAGAACTACATCCAGGGGAAGTCAGCATAGCTCCGGTCGAGGTTGCCGCCGTAAGAACCGACAGTGAAACGCCATCGCGGGATTCGTGAGGAACTTTTTTTGGTCAGGCGACGGCGCAGTCATCCGCATTGATGTTGATTGGCAAATTTTCAGACCGTGGTCCGGCCAAGTTGGCTCTACCATGGATGTGCCGCCGCTGGCCTTGCGCACCCTTGCACGGGCCGGGTTTGGTCAGAAAGTTGAGCGCATCAGTCGTTCTTTGTGGCATATCCTTTGTGCTCATTTGGGCATCGGATACACATGAGAATGAACAAAATTGGAATGGCTGGCCTCGGCCTGGCCGCAATGCTGATTGCCGGCGCGAGCCTGGCCGCGCCCGCTAGTGTCACGGTCAACTGGGTCGGCGACGCGCCGGCGCTGGCCAGCGGCGTGAGCTGGGGCGTGCCGTGGCCGCAGGGCGCCGTGACGAAGAACCAAGCGTTCGCGCTCAAGGGGCCGGACGGCAAGGCCTTACTGGTGCAGACCTGGCCGCTGGCTTACTGGCCGGACGGCTCGCTCAAGTTCAGCGGCTTTGCTACGGTGGCGAAAGCGGCCGGGCCGTATGTGATTTCGGCGGCATCCGGCGCCGCGCCCGCCGCCGCCCTCAGCGTGCAGCAGGGCGACGGCTTTGTCGACGTCAGCACCGGCGCGGCGAAGGTGCGGGTGGGGACGCGGGGTACGGACCTGATCCAGACGATCACGGTCGATGGCCGTGAAGTGGCGCGCGGCGGCCGCCTGGTCGGGCTGGTGCAGCAGGGGCCGGACCCGGAGGAGGGCGCCATGCCGGCGCGTGAACCGTTCGCCTCCGCGATCGACAAGGTGACCGTCGAGCAAACCGGCCCGGTGCGGGCGGTGATCAAGGTCGAGGGCAAGCACAAGCTGGCCAAGGGCGGCCGCGCGTGGCTGCCGTTCTCGCTGCGCCTGTACTTCTACGCGGGCGACGCGGCCATCCGCGTGGTCCATACGTTCACCTACGACGGCGACCAGCAGCAGGACTTCATCCGCGGCCTCGGCGTGCGCTTCACCGTGCCGATGCGCGAGGAAGTGTATAACCGCCACGTCGCCTTCAGCGGCAAGGACGGCGGCCTGTGGATGGAAGCGCTGCAGCCGGGCGACCTGAACGCTGATCCGCGCCAGGTAGCCGCCCAGAAGATAGACGGTGGCCGCTACTACGGCGTGAAGGACAAGGAACAGCTGGCGATCTGGAGCGACTACAAGCTGGTCCAGCCGACGCCGAACGGCTTCAACATCGTCAAGCGCACCGGCGCGCACAGCACCTGGGTGTTTTCCGACTCGGGCACGCGCTCCTCGGGCCTGGCCTTTGCGGGCGACGTGTCCGGTGGCCTGGGCGTGAGCGTCAAGGATTTCTGGCAAAGCTACCCGGCCGCGTTCGACGTCCGCAACGCCGCCGGCAACGCGGCCGAACTGACTGCCTGGCTGTGGTCCCCGGACGCGCCGGCGATGGACATGCGCCATTACGCCACCCGCGCGCACGGCCTGTCCGCCACCTATGAAGACGTGCAGGACGGCATGTCGCAAGCCTACGGCGTGGCGCGGACCAGCGAGTTTACGCTGTATCCGTCCGCTTCGGTACCGGCGCGCGAGCAACTGGCCGCGATGGCCAGGGCCGGCAGCACGCGCGCACTGCTGGCGGCCAGCCCGGCCTATCTGCAGTCGGCCAAGGTGTTCGGCGTGTGGAGTCCGGTCGACCGTTCCACGCCGGCGCGCACCGCGATGGAAGACAAGCTCGACTCGGTGCTGGCGTTCTACCGGCAGCAACAGGAGGACCGCCACTGGTACGGCTTCTGGACCTATGGCGACGTAATCCACAGCTACAACTTCAAGCGCCACGTCTGGAACTACGACCACGGCGGCTTCGCCTGGGACAACACCGAACTGGGCACGGTGCTGTGGCTGTGGACCAGCTATGTGCGCAGCGGCCGTCCCGACCTGTTCCGCATGGCCGAGGCGCTGGCGCGCAATACCAGCGAGACCAATGTCTACCACCTGGGTCCGATGAAGGGACTGGGTTCGCGCCACAACGTGGTCAAGTGGGGCGATGGTTCCAAGGAAGGCCGCATCAGCCAGGCGGCGCACTGGCGCCCGTTCTACTACCTGACCACGGACGAGCGCATCGGCGATGTGATGCGCGAGCAGCTCGAATCCGACCAGGCCATGATCAAATATGACCCCATGCGACTGGCCCAGCCGGTGTTGCCGCAGGACCCGAAATATCCGGGCCGCATCCGCATCGGCCCCGACTGGTACGTGCTGGCCGGGAACTGGATGACGGAGTGGGAGCGCAGCGGCGACAGCAAGTGGCGCGACCGCATCAATGCCGGTGTTGATTCCATCCTGCAGATGCCGTACTGGCTGCGCTCGGGCGTGCTGAACGGCCTGAATCCGGACCTGGGCGGCGGCAAGATCGGCCGCCTGAAGGGGCGCGGCAGCATGACCGTCGGCTACGACCCGGCCACCGGCAAGCTGATGCCGATCCCGGACCCGGTGGAGCAGCAGCAGGTGCCGGTGCTGTACAACCTGTCCACCATCCAGGGCGGCGCGCAGGTGATGTTCGAGTTGGTGCCGCTGCTGGGCAGGAAGGACTTTGCCACCGCGTGGCTGCAATACGCTCGCCTGGGCGAAGCGCCCGGCGAGGTGCTGTTGAAGGACAAGGCCACCGGCACCGAAGGCGGCGCCGCGCAATACGTCGAAAAGGCCCAGGGCGGGCCGCGTCTGGCAGCGTATGCCTACGCGCAGACCAGGAACCCGGCGTTTGCCAAGGTCGCCATCGACAACATGGCGCGCTGGCGCGGCGCCGTGCCGCGCGCACTGTCCGGCCCGGACGTGCTGAGCCCGACCACGGAAGCGCCGGGCGTGTCGACCAACGATGCGGCGCAGAGCGGGCTGACCATCATCGAGTCGCTGGCGCTGCTGGGCGATGCGCTGCCGGACACGCTGCCGGCGCCGCAGCCATCCGCGCCGCCGGCGGCGGCCGGCAAGTAAGCCTGGGCCGGGACGCAGCTGCTTCTTCGGCTACTTCTTCTTGGCCTTTTTAGCCTTGGCGTCGCCGGACGCCTTGGCCTCATCCTTTTTCTTGGCCGGCTTCCCGGCCTTGTCCGCCATGGTGTCCTTGAGCAGCTTGAACGCGCCGAAAATCGCGCCGGCGCTGCCGCCCGAGATCGCGGCGGCGAGGCCGATCAGGGCGGTGGCGATGGCGATGCCGTGCTTGACATCCTTGATGCGTTCGATCGCTTCTCTGGCTTGTTTGGTGGCCGCGAGCAGCTCGTCCACGCTTTGCTGGGCGTCGTCGAGCGACTTGCCGACGGCCTGGGTGACCAGGTCGGTCGCCACATTGAGCAGGGTTACTTCAAGCGAGCGCAGCCTGTCGCGCTCGGCTTCCGGCAGCGACGGCCAGTTGGCCGGCGCGTACAGATAGTCGCCCAGCGCGGTCGAGGCTTCGCGGAAGCCGCGTGCCAGTTCCAGCGCGTGCTGTGCAGTCAGGACTATGGTGGTCATCGCTGGCTCCTTTATGGTTTTGCGGCGGATGCGGCGGCGTCATCGGCCGGCGTGCGCGCGGCCTTGAAAGCGGCCCGGATACGCTTGGTGTAGCGCTTGATTTGCGCCGCCACTTCCTTGCTCGAGAGCTGGTCCCGGTTGTCATACAGCGCCTGGTGCCCAGCGGCGATCTGCTTCAGGGTGTCCACGTACTTCGGCAAGGCCTGTTCCCGCTGGGCGAATTGGGCGGCGGTCAGCTTGCTGCGCTCCCAGATCAGCTCGGCGGCGACGGGTTCGCTGGCTTTCTCCCGCGCCATGGCGGACAGCACGCGCTGGTGCGATACCTGCATTGCGCGCTCCACGGCGAGCGATTCGCGATAACCCTCCATGATCGTCAGCTGGTGCGCAATGAGCTGCTGCAGCGGCGCGTTCGCGGCGGCGATCACCTTGTTCAGCTCCCGCTGGCGATAGCCGTTCAGGGCCGCTTCCGCCAGCACCTTGGTGAGGCTGCGCAGCGGCGCGCCGGTCGATTCATCGATGTAGTTGGCCTTCGCTGCGGCGTCGAACATGCCGTCCAGTTCCGTGTCGGCCTCCGGCAGGTCGTCGGCGGCGAGTTCGCCCAGCGTCGTCATGTAGCTGGCGAGCGCCTGGTGCATCAGCAGCAGCCTGGCCGCCTGCGGCTTGCGCTGCAGCGCCAGGGCGTCCAGCGCGGCGCGTTTCTCGGCTTCGCTCTCCAGCGTATAGCGCTTGCTGGTGTCCGGGCTGTTGATGTATTCGTCGGTGAGCTTGGTGTAGGCGGCGCTGTCGGCCGAGGTCTTCGCAAATTCCTGGATGGCGCCGAGGTTGGCGCAGCCGGCAAGCAGCAGGGCGCACAGCGCGCCGGTGATGGTCAGGGCGCGGCGCGCAGAAGGCAAGTTGGGCAAGGCGGTTCCTTTCATGCGGGCAGGCGGCCCGCGAAGTTGGAAATTGTCGAAAAGAATACTTCAATTTACAACTTCGTGCACGGAAACGCGTGTGGTATGTCGCTTACTCGACCCAGGCGTGCCCATCCCGCGCCAGCAGCGCGAACGATTCGGACGGTCCCCAGGTGCCGGCCGCGTAGGACGACGGCTTCTCCGCCAGCGTGCCCCAGCCGTTGATGATGGGCTCCACCCATTCCCACGCCGCTTCCAGTTCGTCGCGGCGCATGAAGTGGGTGAGGCGGCCGCGCACCACGTCGATCAGCAGGCGCTCGTAGGCTTCGGCGCGGCGCTGCGGGAAGGCGGACTGCAAATCGAGGTTCAGCGCCACCTGCTGCATCTGCATGCCGCTGCCGGGCTGCTTGGCCATCACTTGCAGCTTGATGGCTTCGTCGGGCTGCAGCTCGATCACCAGCCGGTTGGCCACGCCGCCCGGATTTTCAGGGAACAGCGGGAACGGCGGGTTGGCGAATTCGACCACGATCTTGGACGAGCGGCGCTGCATGCGTTTGCCGGTGCGCAGGTAGAACGGCACCTTGGACCAGCGCCAGGTGTCGACGTAGGTGCGCAGGGCAACGAAGGTTTCGGTGCTGCTGCCGGCCGGAACGTTCGGCTCCTCCAGGTAGCCTTGCACTTCCTGGCTGCCGTTGGCGCCGCGCACGTACTGGCCGCGCACCGTGTCACGCGCGATGGCGGCCAGGCTGAAGCGGCGCAGCGAGCGCAGCACCTTGAGCTTCTCGTCGCGCACGGCGTCCGGCGCCAGCGAGGCGGGCGGCTCCATGGCGATGATGCACAGCAGCTGCAGCAGGTGGTTCTGCACCATGTCGCGCATGGCGCCGGCGCTGTCGTAGAAACCGGCGCGGCTGCCGACGCCTACTTCCTCGGCTACCGTGATCTGCACGCTGGAGATGTTAGGCGCGCGCCACAGCGGTTCGAGGATGGAATTCCCGAAACGCAGCACCATCAGGTTTTGCACCGTCTCCTTGCCCAGGTAGTGGTCGATGCGGTAGATCTGCGACTCGGCGAAATGCTTGCCGACCGCCTCGTTGATCTCCACCGCCGACGCCAGGTCGCGCCCGAGCGGCTTTTCCAGCACCACGCGGGCGTTGCGGTCCACCAGGCCGGCTTCGGCCAGCTTGTCGCAAATGGTGGTGAACAGGGACGGCGCGGTGGCCAGGTAGAACACGCGCTCGGCGCCGGCGCGCGACACGCGCGCCAGTGCCTCCAGGCCGTCCTGCTGCACGTCCACGCGCACGAACTCCAGCAGGCGCAGGAAACTGGCCCAGGCCTCCTCGGTGAAATTGCCGCCGGTGATGAAGGAGCGCGAATGCTCCTCGACGAAGGCCAGGTAGGCTTGGCGGTCGAAGTCCTGGCGGCCGGTGGAGATGATGCGGGTCGCTGGCGGCAGGTTGCCGTGCAGGTGGGCCATGTACAGCGCAGGCAGCAGCTTGCGCATGGCGAGGTCGCCCATTCCCCCGAAAATAATCATGTCGAGGGGCAGGCTGGTATCAGTTTGAGCGGACGAAGTCATATCGATGGCGTGAGTGGAAGAACTGCTTGCAACTATAACAGCCTTGCGCTGCTTGCATGCTCCACGTGCTCGATGAAGGCCTCCGCCGCCAGCGGCTTGGCGAAATGGTAGCCTTGCGCCACCTGGCAGCCCCACTCGCGGATCAGGCCCAGCGACTCGGCGGTTTCCACGCCCTCGGCCACCACCTGGTAGTCGAGTTCATGCGCCAGCGCGATCAGCGAGCGCACGATGCGCTGGTCGCGCGCGCTGGTGTGTACGTTGCGGATCAGGGACTGGTCCACCTTGACCACCGAGGCGGGCACGTTCTGCAGATAGGAGAAGTTGCTGTATCCGGTGCCGAAGTCGTCCAGCGCCAGGCTCATGCCGCTGGCGCGGATGTCGTGCATGGCTTGCAGGATGCCGGGGCTTTCCATCCACGTGCCTTCCGTGCACTCAATCTCCACGTAGCGCGTTTCCAGCCCGAATTCGCGGCAGGTAGCCGTCAGGCGTGCGCTGATGTCCGGTTCGTTGAAATTGTAGGCGGACAGGTTGATGGCGATCTTGATGGGATGGCCCTGGCGGTGCCAGGCCGCCGTTTGCCGGATGGCGGCGCGGACCACCCAGTCGGTGAGCGGTCCGATCAGCGCGGTCTTTTCAATCAGCGGGATGAATTCGGCGGGCGACACGAAGCCCAGTTCCGGGTGCTGCCAGCGCAGCAGCGCTTCGGCCGCGTGGCAGGTGCCGGTGCGCACGTCGTGCTTGGGTTGGTACACCAGGTGGAAGGCGTTGTCGGCCAGGCTCTGGTGCACGCTGTTGAGCAGCCGGAAGGCGCGCTGCTGGCTGGCGTCCGATTGCGGGTCGTAGGTGCTCCAGCGCTGGCGGGCGATCAGCGCCTGGTTGACGGCGGCCGACGCCTTGCGCGGCGCGTCCGTGGAGGACTGCGGGCACAGCTTGAACGGTACAATGCCGCCGAAGCTGTCCAGGTTGAGCGGCACGTTCAGCCCCAGCAGCGGCTCCTGCAGCGCGGCGTCGAGGCTGTGCACAAAGGCGATGAAGCCGGCCGAGGCGCTGTCCCGGGACAGCAGCGCGAAGCGGGTGTCGGTCACGTGGTACAGCGTGGCGCGCTGGCGGAACAGCGTGGACAGGCGGCGCGCCACCGAGCGCACCAGGTCGTCGTACACGGCGATGCCGAGCACACTGGCGATTTCAAAGGCCTTGGCCGCGTCGGGCATGTCGATGTACAGCAGCACGCGCTCTTCGCCCTCGGCGGCGGCGCATTGTTCCTTCAGGTCCGCCTCCAGCTGGAACTTGTTGGGGATGCCGCTCACCGCGTCCACGTGGCCGACCGCGCGCCGCAGTTCGATGTGGGACATCACCAGCGACGCCAGCCCTTGCAGCTTGCTGCGCTGCGCCTGGTCCAGGGTGCGCGGCTGCCGGTCGATGATGCACAGGGCGCCGATGGCAAAGCCGTCGCGCGTGAGCATCGGCGCGCCGGCGTAGAAACGGATCTGGTCCGGACCGGTGACCATGGGATTGTCGCGGAAGCGAGGGTCTTCATGCATGTCTTCGACCACCAGCACGTCGGTGGCCTGGATGGTGTGGTTGCAGAACGAGTCCTCGCGCGAGTCGCCGGGAGTGCAGAAGCCGGCGGCGGCCTTGAGCCACTGGCGGTCGCGGTCTACCAGCGAGATGTAGGCGCCCGGTATGCCGAACACGGTCATCGCCAGCCGCGTCACACCGTCGAAATATTCATTGGTCTGGCTATCGAGGATGCCCAGGCGTTCCAGTGCGGCCACGCGCTCCTCGTCCGAATTCCGCGTGATGATCCCGCCGGTATGTCTATTCATGGCTGTATGCAATATAAGTTTCTCTCCCTATATGATATAGCCGGAACTGAATGTCCGCTTTCGCCCTTATGGGTTAGGGCGGGCTTAGGGCGTGATGTCGCCGGTCCTGCCCCTGGAGCGCGCGTTTTCGATGTACTGGACGGCCCGTTCCGTGTCGTGCGGCGCGGCGAGGAACTGGCGCATGGCCTCATAGGCCGGCGCGACCAGCTCGGCCTTGGCGTCGCGGTCGAAGAAGTAGGTCAGTCCTGCAGCACCGGCCAGGATGGCGCGCGTGGCTTCGCCCAGCTGGATGGTGGGCGCTGCCGGGCTGGGTTGGGCCGGCATGGTTTGATCGGCCTCGGCGATCTGGCGCACCGATCCGCTCTCGGCCAGGAAGGCGAGGAAGCGCTTGCGGGCGGCTGGATTCTTGCCGCCCGCAGGCAGCACCAGCACGTCGAGCGGCGCTTCCTCGTAGGAGGGCATGGACGGCGAGTAGGCCGGAAAGGCGAAGAAACCGATGTCGGCGGCGAGCGCGTCGGGAAACCTGGCGGCGATAAAGCTCCCCGCCAGCACCATGCCCACGCGGTTGCGGTACAGGTAGGGCAGCACGCGGTCCATCTCCTGGTCCATGGTGGCTTGCAGGAAGTAGCCCTTGCGCAGCAGGTCGCCCCACACGTCGAACACCTGGCGCACCCGTGCGTCTGTGAAGTGCGCATCCCCGCGCAGCAGCCTGCGGTGAAACTCGATGCCGTTGATGCGCAGGTCGAGGTAGTCGAACCAGGCGGCAGCAGGCCAGCCGC
The DNA here is from genome assembly GCF_042693265.1 of Pseudoduganella sp. UC29_71. Classification (NCBI taxonomy): domain Bacteria; kingdom Pseudomonadati; phylum Pseudomonadota; class Betaproteobacteria; order Burkholderiales; family Oxalobacteraceae; genus Pseudoduganella; species Pseudoduganella sp. UC29_71. Next base: position 2,209,106 of record NZ_CP170549.1, read on the forward strand.
TCCTGGCGCCCACGGCCAGCGGCGTGACGCCGGCCGCTTGCAGGCGCGCGCAGGTGTGCAGGAATTCGCTCCACGTGGCCGGCGGCTTCAGATCCAGGCGCTGGAACTGGGATTTGCGGTAGATGAAGCCCCAGACGTAATAGTAGAGCGGAAAGCCGTAGACTTCGCCGTCAATGCGCGTACCTTCGATGGTGGGGGCGTGGAACTTCAACTTCTTCAGCAGCGCGACCGTGGCGGCATCGAGCGGCGCGAGCAGCTTGTTCTCGGCCGCATCGCGCAGCCGCTCGCCGGCATACCAGAACGCCACGTCTGCGTCGCCGCTGTGTAGCCGGGCGGTGAAATCGCGCTTGTATTGTTCCTGGGGATAGCCCTTGTGCGTCACCTGGATGTCGGGATTGGCGGCGGAAAACCGGTCGATGATGCGTATCCACGCGGTACGCTGGGGCGTGTTGGAGACCACGTAATCGATCACCAGCTGTTCCGCTGCGGCGCCGGCGGAAGGCAGGGAAATCGCCGCGCACAGCAGTCTCGCCGCCAGCCATTTTCGGGTGCTGACGCTACGGGGGACAGACTTGGACGGAGTGGCATGCATGGGCGAAGTTTGTGCGCCTATGCGGGGCCTGTCAACTGCGGGAGCGCTCCACGGCGCGGGGCCGTCAGGGGCGCCGGGACTGCAGCACAGCGTCGGCCACGGCGTCGGCGGTGACGGCGGCCAGGGTCCAGCCCAGGTGGCCGTGGCCGGTGTTGTAGAACACGCCGGGCGCGCGGCCGCGGCCCACGCGGGGCATCATGTCCGGCATGGTGGGCCGCAGGCCGGCCCAGGGCACCACCGAGCGCGTGTTGACGTTGGGGAAGCAGCGCTCGACCCAGTCCACCAGCGGACGGATGCGGTCGGCGCGGATGTCGCGGTTCATGCCGTTGAATTCGGCCGTGCCGGCGATGCGCAGGCGGTCCTGGCCGAGGCGGCTGGCCACCAGTTTGGTGGCGTCGTCGAGCAGGCTCACGTGGGGCGCGCCAAGCTGGCTTTCCGGCGTGGTCAGGTTCACGGTGATGGAATAGCCCTTGACCGGATACACGTTCACGTGGTCGCCCAGCATGGCAGCGAAGCGGCGGCTGCCGGTGCCGGCGCAGATCACCACGCCATCGTAGCGGTCGTCCTGCGCGCCCACGGCAATGCCGTGCGTGCCGCGCGACAGGCTCTCGATAGGGCGCCCGTACACGCCGCGCACGCCGAGCCGCTCGCAAGCGGCAGCCATGCCGACCGTGAATTTATGGATATCGCCGCTGGCGTCGCTCTCGGTGTAGAAGCCGCCGTAGTAGTCGCCGGCCAGGGTGGGTTCGATGGCCCGCATTTCGGACGGCGTGACCGCGCGCCGTTCCAGTCCCCCTTGGGCCAGCAGGCGCGTCACCTGCGCCGCATGCTCGAAACCGGGCTTGTCGTGGTAGATGTGCAGGATGCCCTGGCGTTTCAGGTCGAACTCGATGTTCTCGGCCGCGGCCCAGGCGTACAGGTGCTGGCGGGCGGCCACGGCCAGGCGGGCCGTCTCGATGGTGTTGCTGCGGTAGCGCGGAATGGCGCGCACGAATTCGGCGAACCAGGACAGCTGGTGCCAGCTGGCCGCCGGGCGCACCAGCAGCGGCGCGTCCCGACGCCACATCCATTTCAGCCCCTTCACCACGGTGGACCAGTGGTTCCACGCCTCGGCGTTGGAGGCCGACAGCTGGCCGCCGTTGGCGAACGAGGTCTCCATGGCCGGATAGCGGTGACGCTCATACAAGGTGACGTCCAGGCCGCGCTTGGCCAGGGCATAGGCGGTGGTGACGCCGGTAATCCCGCCGCCAATGACTGCGATTGTTTTCATGGGTTGACCATATTACACGATCCTGGCCGGCAGCCGCCACATGGCCCTCATGCAATATGCAAGTCCGGACGTCAGATACCCCTGGCGCGGGCGGCCAGTTCGCTCGGCGTGGCCAGCAGGAGCATATTGTCGCGCAGGGCGGACAGGCTTTGCTGCCGGCGCTCGTTGCGCGCCTCGCCCGTTTCCTCGTCGCTGTTGGTGGTGCGCGCAGACTGATACGGCGCCAGGGCCGGCATCAAGTCGCGCTCCAGGCTGTAATCGGACGGCGTGGTCTTGTTGGATACTTGCTTGCCCAGCACGTATTTCAGCACCTGCTCGGACTGGCTGGCCGTTTGCTGCAGGGTTGCCTTGAACAGTTTGCCATCCTTGTAGCCCAGTTCGACGTTGCTGCTGGCACTGTCGTTGACCAGGTGGTAGTCGTAGTTCTGCGATTTCGGCGTGACGTCCAGATTCAGTTCGCCGCCTTTCTTGATCGGCTCATGGAAGCGCGCGCTCAGCTTGGCCTGCTGGTTCTGCGAAATGGAGCGGTTGTCGCGCCGCTCGCCTTCCGTGCGCGTGTTCTGCGACACTTCATATTCGAAACTGTCTTTTTCGCCCAGGCGCAGCGGGTTGGGCCACTTGGTGGCCTGGGTGACGGAGGCGCTGAAGTCGGCCAGCCCGGTGAGCACGGCGTGGTCTTCGGCCGCCAGCGTCCACTTGTTGTCCGGCAGGGACAGGCCAGTGTCGCGCGCCTCCGACCGGGTGGCGGTGCGGCTCATGTCGGAGAACGCGTCCTTGAACATGGTCATCAGCTTGGCGTCGCCATGGCCGCGCGCGGTGGCCTGGTCGAACTGTTTCAGATAGCTGTTGATGGCCTTGGTCTGCTGTTCCTTGGTGCCCAGGCTTTCCAGCTTGCTGGTGTCGATGTTCACCTCGGCCTTGCCGGATGCGCCGTCTATGCTCACCTTGCGCTGCTTGCCGTCCGCGTGGAAGTCCAGCGACTGGGTGCTGGGCGGCAGCGTGTCCTGTTTCACCTCGGCGTGGAAATCCACCGATTGCAGCAGTTGGTTGTCGAACTGGGCGAGGGCGCCCAGGCGCACCTGCGGCTCGTCCAGCGCCATGCCGTCGATGGCGTTCTGGAAACCAGCGGCCAGGTTGGACAGCGCCTTGCGCTCGTCTTCGCTCAGGTCGCCGCTCGCGCTCATCTGCAACGCCATGCCGTCGTCCAGGCTGGCCAGGCTCAGTTCCACCTTCACGCCGCTGCGCGTGGTGATGCTGAGGGTGAACTTGTTGTCCACCGCTTCCGGCAGCTTGGCCTGGTCCACCGGGAGCACGGCGCCGGCGCCGATCTGGCCCAGCATGGCGCTGCCCAGCTCCCTGAAACGGGCGGCGGTGGTGGGCGGCAAGGCAGCCTGGTCGGCTTCGCTTTGTTTGGCGGCAGCCAGGCTGGCGGGACTGAGCTTCACGATGGCGGAGGGCGCGGACCAGTCGTTAGCCGCGGTAGCGGTCTTCTGGGCGCCGGCGGCAGGCGGGCGCGGGGCGAGCGGCTGCCAGTTGGAGAGTGTGGAAATGGAGGTCATGTCTCCTTAACGGCAAATGTTGCTGTTAAGTTTAGCCCGTGTAAAATTACGTAATGACAATAGTTTGACGGGCGCCGCGCGGATAGAATGCGGACATCCATCATTCGACCTGTCCAATGCAAAAAATTCTCTTTACATGCTGTGTCGCCGGCAGCGCCGCTCTGCTCCCCGAAAGCGCCGCGCTGGCGCAATCCCAACCGCAATCCGCCGTCACGCCCGACGTGGTGGTGAAGGGCGCTCCGCCGAAGAAGGAACCCAAGCCTGCCGAAAAAATCACCGAAACCGGCGCACCGCTGACGTCGGTGACCGTGGCCGGCGAACGCCCCACCAATCGCATCGACCGCCAGGTCTACGACGTGAAGTCCGACATCGGCAGCACCAACGGCACGGCGGCGGACGCGCTGAACAACGTGCCCTCGGTGGCGGTGGACCCGGATGGCACTGTCACGCTGCGCGGCAGCAGCAATGTGCAGATCCTGGTGGACGGCAAGCCTTCGGCCATGATGCAGGGCGACAATCGCGGCGCCACGCTGAGCGCCATGGCGGCGGACGACATCGAATCGGTCGAAGTCATCAACAATCCCGGCGCGCAGTTCGGCAACGAGGGCGGCGGCGGTCCCATCCTGAACCTGGTGATGCGGCGCAACCGTAAGCCGGGCGGCTTCGCCACCATCAACGCCAACGCGGGCAAGGACGGGCGCTACAACAGCGCGGTGTCCGGCAGCTACAACGAAGGCGCCTGGGGCTACCAGGGCGGCATCAATGTGCGCCACGACGGCCGCAACTCGGTCGGCGAAACCGTGCGCGACCGCATCAATCCCATCACCGGCGCCATCGAGCACAGCACGCAGGACTCCGTGGCGCGCGGGCTGAACGATTCGGTAGGCCTGAACGGCACCGTCAGCTACAACCTGGGCGCCAAGGACACCCTCACCGCCAGCGCCAGCTACATGGCGCGCGGCAATGACCAGAACTCCAGCGAGCATTACACCACCGGCAACGCCACCGTCACCATCAGCGACTATCTGCGCACCACGCGGCGCAGCGGCGACAGCAAGAACTTCAGCTGGGGTGGACGCTGGGACCACAAGGGCGAGGCGCCCGGCGAAAGCATGAAGACGGACCTGCGCGTATCGAAATCCGACAACGACAGCGATACCGCCTACAGCAACGCCTACACCGTGCGTCCCTTCAACGCCCCGGCCGACCGCAGCCGCCTGTCCAACGACACCGGCAACCGCATCATCGACTTCACGGGCGACTACGAGCGCAACATAGGCGGCGGCTCGCTCAAGCTGGGCTACAAGGCCGCCAATACCAAGAGCACCTTCGACACGCTGTATGCCGACATCGACCCGGCCACGCTGGCGGAAACGGTCAACCCGTCGCGCACCAACCGCTTCAAGCTGGACGAAACCACGCTGGCCCTGTACGGCTCCTACCAGATGCGCCTGAACGACAACTGGGGCGCGCTGGCCGGCCTGCGCGCCGAGCATACCGACATGGACATCGAGCAGATCACCAGCGGTATCGAGGCGAAGAACAACTACATCAACTACATACCCAGCTTCTTCGCCACCTACAAGGTAAGCGAGACGGCCAATATGCGCTTCAGCTATGCGCACCGCATCCGTCGCCCGACGGCGAACGACCTGAATCCCTACGTGGTGTACCGCGACGAGTTCAACGTTGCCTCCGGCAACCCGATGCTGAAGCCGGCCAAGACCGATTCCTTCGAAGTGGGCTACGAAACCAAGATCGCCGGCCTGGAAAGCAACCTGCGCGCCTACTACCGCGACGAGAGCGACACCATCGTTGAGCGCAGCACCTTCATCAGCCCGAACGTGCTGCTCACCACGCGCGAGAACGGCGGCACCAGCCATTCGAGCGGCCTGGAGTTCACACTGAGCGGCAAGCTGACCCCGAAGCTGACGCTGAACACCAGCGGCAACCTGGCGCGCAGCGAACTGACCTCGCGCGACCTGAGCGGCGTGGACATCACGCGCAACGCCTCGTCGCTGAGCGGCCGCGCGCGCCTGAACTACCAGTACGACAGCGCCACGCAACTGCAAGCCATGCTGCAAATGCAGGGCAAGACGCTGACCGGCCAGGGCTACCGCGAACCCAGCCATACGCTGAACCTGAGCATGCGCCATGCGCTCACGCCGCAGCTGAACCTGGTGATGAATATGACCGACGTGCTGGCGTCGACCAGGATGGCCACCGTCATCGATACGCCGTCGCTCAAGGAAAACACGATACGGCGCTTTGACAGCCGCGTGTTCTACATCGGCCTGTCCTACCGCATCGGCGGCGCTTCGAGCGGGGCCGAGTCGCGCGGCGAGCAATTCCAGGGGCCGCGTCCGGGCCAGGGACCGGGCGGGCCGCCACGCGGGCAGGGACCCGGTCCCGGCTTCTGAGATCAGGCGCTGATATGTTAATATCCAAGCTTTAAATCAGCGCGCGCGGCACTATGGAAACTGCACCAATTCCGGGGACTTTTCAGCTGGACCGGTCAAGAAACGCAACGGTGCAAGTGTTTGAACATTTGCGGGAGCTTATCGTCACCCTGGCGCTTGAACCCGGCGCCGTCCTGCCGCGCAATGAACTGACGCGTTATTTCAATCTGTCTGCCACGCCCATCCGCGACGCATTGACGCGGCTGGGCGAAGAAGGCTTGGTGGACATCTTCCCGCAGCACATTACGCGCGTGCGCAGCGTCGACCTGGCGTCGGCGCGGCAGGCGCATTTCCTGCGGCTGTCCGTGGAGCTGGAAATGGTGCGGATGCTGGCCGAGCGGCCCGATCCGGCGTTGTCGCAGACCTTGCTGCAGCTGGTGGAGCAGCAGCGCGCCTGCCTGGCCACGGGGGACTTGAAGAATTTCACCCGCATCGATCTGACCTTCCATCAGCAGCTGTATGAGGCGGCGCAGCTGGAGCAGCTTTGGACGGTGATGCGCAGCAGCAGCGGCAACCTGGACCGCCTGCGGCGCCTGCACCTGCCGCTGAACGGCAAGGCGCAGTCCATCCTGGACGAACACGCGGCCATCGCACGCGCCATCGGCGCAGGCGATCCGGACTCGGCGCAGCAGTATGTGCGGCAGCACTTGTCCGGCACCTTGTCCGAGATTGAGGAGCTGAGGCTCAAGTATCCGAGCTTTATGCTGCCGAATCCTTGAGATTGGCGGGTTACGCGGCTGCGCCGCTAACCCGCCCTACGGCCGCTCGTAGAACTCCGCCTCGACGATGGACAGCACGCCTTTCGGCGTCTGGTTGGCCCCGGTGTCGGCGATGGACTGGTTGGCCACCTCGGTCAGCTTGATGGCGTTGCTTTCGTCGGCCACGCCGTTCAGCGCAATGCGCACGGTCTGCCCGGAGGTGGCGGCCAGCGGCAAGGTCACATAGCCGAGGTTCTTCGGCGTCATCCCTTCGTACACCTGCTTGCCGTCCACCTCGATGCGCAGCGGATAGCTGCGCTCGCGCCAGCCGGACAGCTTCAGCACCACTTCGCTCACCTTGGCCGGGCGCGCCAGCTTGAAGCTGATGCTGCCTTCACCCGGCTTGCTGGCCCACTTGGTGGTTTCGTCATCATCCACCGTGTTGCCCGCATCGGCCTGGTTGCTGGCCGCTTCCACCGCCGCCACCGGCACCGCCACGCGCGACACCTGGAACGATGGCGTGGCCGGCGTCGGCCCGCGCTGCAGGTTCAGCGGCAAGCCGTCGGCCGGGAACTGCGCCGACAAGCCGTCCTTCACCTGCACCGGTTTGGACACCAGCGTGAGCTCGGCAGCGGCCAGGCCCGACGATTTGGCGCGCAAGGTGATCTTGCCGGCCTGCGTGGCACTGCGCAGCAGCACCCGGTTCACGCCGCCTTCCACCGGGAGCGAACGCGACAGGATATGGTTGTTCGGTCCCTGCGCAATGCCGCCGCGCCATTCCGCCGGGCCTTGCAGCTCAAAGTCCACCGTGTTCAGCGCCACCGGGTTGCGGCGGCCTTTGGCGTCCACCACTTCCACCTGCACCAGCGCCAGGTCGGCGCCGTCGGCCTGCAGGCCCTTGGGCGAAGCGATGGAAGTCAGGCGCAGCCTGGCCGGCGCGCCGGCCGTGGCCAGCACGGCTTCGCAGATGGCCTTGCCCTTGGCGTCGTAGCCGACGGCCTTCAGCTCGCCCGGCTGCCACGCCACATCGTCGAAAGTGAACAGGAAGCGCTCGCTTTGACGGCCCGTGCCCAGCTTTTTCCCGTTCAGGAACAGCTCCACGCGTTCGGCGCTGGACACCACGGTCACCGGCTTCACCGTGCCGGGCGTATAGTTCCAGTGGCCGATAATGTGGGCGCGCGGCTTTTCCACGTCCACCCAGCCGTCCCACATCACCTGGTGCGCGTAGAAGCCGTCCTTCGGGATGCGCATGGCGTCCACTTCGCCGCTGCGGCGGTAGTTGTTGGCGCCGCGGTGGTGTGTGTTGGAGTCGGAGAAGATGATGTTCACGCCGCCGCTGGAGACGCGCGTGCCGGTGCCCGGACGCTGCTCCCAGTAGTCGAACCAGCGCTTCACATCCTCGATGGCGTGCGAATCCTGGTTGTGGTTGTAGGCCGGTGCAGGCTGGCCCTTGTGCGGCGGACCGTCGCCGTTCTTGTGGAAGGGCGCCGTGTATTCGTCCCAGTAGATGCGGGCGCCTTCGTCGCGCGAGTATTCCATGGCCCACATCGGGATGCGGGCGCTCTTGTTGATGTAGAGCATTTCGCCGCCGTATTCCGCCACTTGCTGCAGCCTGGTGCTGAGCATTTCGCGGCTGCCGGAGGCGCGCCCGCCGTGCGGGTCGAACTGGTCGCGCAGCGCCTTCATCTCCTGCATGTGCGCTTCGCTCACGCCGCGGTTGCCGCTCTCGTAGAACACGATGGACGGGTTGTTGCGGTTGTAGACGATGGCATCGCTCATGGCGGCGATACGCTGCTCCCAGCGGCGCCCGGTCACGTCGGCTTCCGAATCGCCGGCCGGCATGGCCTGCATCATGCCGACGCGGTCCAGCGATTCCACGTCCTGCTTCCACGGCGTGATGTGCATCCAGCGTATCAGGTTGGCGTTGCTGGCCACGGCGAGGCCGTTGCTGTAGTCGCTCAGCCAGGCCGGCACGGACATGCCGACCGCCGGCCATTCGTTGGAGGTGCGCTGGGCGTAGCCCTTCATCTGGATCACGCGGTCGTTCAGCTTCACCATGCCGTTGGCGAATTCGGTCTTGCGGAAGCCGGTGCGGGTGGTTACGCTGTCCACGGCCTTGCCGTCCACCTTCAGCGTGGTGACCACGTCGTACAGGTAGCCATAGCCCCAGCTCCAGAAGTTCAGGCCTTGCACGGCGGCGCTGGCCTTGACCACGGCGGTGGCCCCTGGCGCCACGGTCTGCGCGGGCGACGAGAACTGCCCCACCTGCTTGCCGTCGCGGTCCCTGATGCGCACTTCGTAGGTGAAGGTGCGCGCTTCCGGATATTCGTTGCGCACTTCGGATTCGGCGGCGATGGTGGCGCGGCGGCCGGCAATGTCGAAGTCGCGCGCGTAGACGTAGACGCCGGTGGTGCCCAGCGTGGAGTACAGCGGCAAGGTCTGGTACAGCTTGTCGGTGACGTGCAGGCGCACGTTCTTCGGCAGGCCGCCGTAGTTGGCGTTGAAGTTCTTGTCGGACCACTGGTAGCGCTGGTTGGTGGCCTTCTCGCGGTAGTCCCAGCTGTTGTCGGTGCGGACGGCCACCACGTTCGCGCCCGGCTGCAGCGCGGCGGTGATGTCGAAGCCGAAGGCGTTGATGCCGTTCTCGTGCAGGCCGATGCGCTTGCCGTTCACATACACCTCTGCCGCCTGGCGCGCGCCTTCGAACTCGATGAACACTTTCTGGCCGGCGGCGGAGGCGGGCAGCGTGAAGTGCTTGCGGTACCAGGCCACGCCGGTGCTGTGGTCAACGATGTCCTTGCTGAAGGCGTCATCCTCGTTCCAGGCGCGCGGCAGCGTGACGGCTTTCCAGGCACTGTCGTCGAACGCTTGCTGGGCGGCTTCCGCCGGATCGGCCACGGCGAGGCGCCAGTCGGGGTTGAAGTTGTAGGTCTGGCGTTCGGCGTGGGCCGGCAGCATCAGGCCGGCCGCGATGAGGGCGGCAGCCAGGCGCAGGCGGGGCAGGGTGTGGAGAGGATTCATGGGTGACGATCAAGGTAAGGTCCGCGCGGCGGCGGTGGCGGGTTTGCCGTAGTACTTGGGCGCGCCGTCGAAGGAGACTTCGATGCGGTCCAGGATGAAGCCGGGGTCCAGTGCGTAGACTTGCAGCGTGTGCGGGCCTGGCGGCAGGTCGGCCAGCGCGATCGTGCGCACGGCGGTATTGGTCAGCACGTTGTTCTTCCATTCGTCGCTGCGGCCGACGGTGGCGTAGTCCAGCGTGGCGGGCGGCTCGCCGTCCAGGCTGACGGCGATGCGCAGCTTGTTGGCCGAGATGAGCGGATGCACCGGCACGGCGACCAGCTTGATCTGCGCTGCGCCTTTGCTGTGGCTGTGGAAGCGGTACAGCAGGGACGGCGCTGCGCCTGGGGCGGCGGCATCGCGCGATGGCAGCGCGAAATCGGAGCGCATGCCGGTGCCGAAGCTGCCAAGGTCGATCGCGGACCAGCCTGCGGTGGCCGTGCCTGTCGCTGCAGGCAGCGTGATGATGCGCTCGTGCTCCGTCGCCACGCCCTCGGCCGCGCCGGGCGTCCACTGGAGCCTGGCCTGGAGCTGGTCGGCGCCGCAGGCGAAGCGCAGCGTGGCGCCGGTGCCTGCGGAGCCGTCGTAGTGCACTTCAATGCGCTGCTCGTAGCCATTCTCTTCGTTGAGCGCGCCCTTGCCGGCGGACAGGCTCATGCCCGCCGGGATAGACGTGGCGGACCAGGCCTGCTGCTGCGCGCCATACTGGATCAGTGTGACCGTCTTGCTCTCCGCACGGCCGCGCGTGAAGGCCAGCGTGCCGCCTTGCGCCGACAGCGGCGTCGGGTAGGCGAGCGCGCAGCCGCTGCGGCCAGCGCTGCCGTAGCTGGGAAACGCCGGCGCGTCAAACACCGGCAGGCGGCGCGGCGCAGCGTCCATCATGCCGCGCCACTTGCCGCCGCCCAGCGCGTTGTAGCGCGCCGTATCGGCGACGATGGCGGCTTGCGCAGCCTGCGCCTGGCGCGCGTACAACTGCGCCGACGGCCGCCCCATGCGTGCATACTGCGCCGCCAGGTCCAGCTTCAGGATGCGCGCATTCAGGTTGGCGCTGGCCCGCACCGGATACAGCACCAGCTGAAAATAGGCATCCTGGCTGGCCGCAGGCAGCGCCGCGCCTATCGCCTGCGCGCGCAGCACCAGCGCCTGGTAGCGCGCCAGCCGCTGCTCGGCCTCGTCGCCGCCCGACCGCAGGTAATCGCTCTGCCGCGTGGGCGTGGTCGGCTCCGTCTGGCTGAAGCCCATGAACTCGGGCCGGCGCTCCCACGCCAGGTTGTAGTACTCCTGCATGATGGCGGCCATGGCCGGCGCCTGCGCAGCGCCGAACTGCGCCGCGAACCATGCCTGCAAATGCGCGTTGGCGCCGCGTTCCAGCAGGCGGTGGTCGAAGGCCAGGTCGAGGAAGTACTGCGTGAGGTATTCACCCGGCTTGATGTCGCCCACGTTCACCACCCACACCTTGCGCGTCCCCGTGGCTGCGGCGCGCTGCAACTGGTCGCGGATCAGGCCAGGATGCGTGGTGCCCAGCCACAGATAGTCATGCGGCCGGCCCCAGTAGGAGATGTGATAGTACAGTCCCGCGCCGCCGCTGCGCGCCGCCTCGCCAGGTGTGCTGAGCTGATGGAGGTAGCCGTAGTTATCGTCCGGCCAGATCAACGTGATGTCGTCCGGCGGTTTCAGGCCGCTGTTGTAGATGTCGAGCACTTCCTTGTACAAGGTCAGCGCCTGCGGCACGGGACCCGGCCGCGCCTTGGCCAGCATGCCGCGCTGGATGTCGATCACCGAGGACACGCCGACCCGCGCCTCATCCAGCGTGGTCGCGCCTTCCATGGCCGAGTCGTGCACGCCGCGGATGCCCATGGAATAGAAGTTCTCGAAGTCCTTCACCTCGTCCACCCGCTGCTGCCAGTAGCGCACCAGCGCGTCCCGGTTGGTGAAGAAATTGAAGGCGCCGTCGCTCTTCTTCCACTCGCGCACGTTGTTGCGCATCATGGGCTCGGCGTGCGACGTGCCGACCACGATGGCATAGTCGCGCGCGGCCTGTGCGTTGCCTGGCATCTGGTAGAAGGGCTTGGTGGAGTCGTGCATGGCCGGCCAGATCAGATTGGCCTTCAGGCGCCACAGCAGCTCGAAGACGCGCGCATAGGTGGCCGGGCCGATGTCGCCGCTGGGATCGAAAGTCTTGGCGGCCCATGGCTGCAGGCCCCAGTCCTCATCGTTCAGGAACACGCCACGGTACTGCACGGACGGGCGCTCGGACACGATGCGATCCGCGCGTACCTCGGCCACACTGCGTGCGGCCGGCCTGACGTCCGCCCACCACTCCCAAGCCGACACGCCCAGTTCACGGCCCAGGTCCACCGCGCCGTATACGGCGCCGCGCGCGTCCGAGCCGGCGATGACCAGCAGCTGCACGCCGGGCTTGCTGCGCGACGGCTGGCTGACGCGGACATAGCGTTCCCATTCGCCCCTGAGGCTGGAAAAGTCCAGATGCTCGCTTTGCGCCAGTTGGCGCAGCAGCGGACTGTCGTGGCGGCCGATCACCACGCAGACGCGCGTGCACTCAGCCAGGTGGTCGGCGGCCAGGGAGCGGGGCGCCTTGCCGCTCACCGCCTCCAGGTCGCGGCGCAGCAGCCCGGCCGCCAGCTTCATGGTGGTGTCGTCGTCCGACACCACGTCGGCCACGCCTTCCGGCCCGGCCAGCCGGATACTGGCGGCATGCGAAAAAGGCGCGCTCAGCAGCATGCTGAACAATAGCGGGACCAGCTTGGGTTTCAATGTCAGCATGGAGAAGCCGGAAAATGGAGGCACTGAAATATTAGCATGGCAGAATAGTCGGCCGATCGCCCCATCCGCTCACGCGGATGAGTATTTCATCTGATTAACGGCAAAGCTTGCCGACATCGAGTTGCGGCGCTGCCGGCTTGCTGTCCTGCAGGCTGATTCCCTTCAGGCCGGCGGTGCGGGTGATGACCGCGCCGCCGCCGGGTACCGTGTAGGCCGGGTCGGACTGCGCTTGCGCCAGCGTCACGTAGCGCGCGCCGGCAGCGTTCAGTTTGGCCATCACCTCCGGCAGCGTGACAGCGCTCCACCCGCCCATGTGCGTCAGCAGCACCTGCGGGATCACGCGCCCATATACCTGCTGCGACTGTGCCTTCATGCTGGCGATAGCGCTATCAACGCCAGCCAGATACGCTGCCTTCATGGCCTGGATGGCCGCTGTGTCGTCCTGCGCTACGCAGCGGGCGTAGGCGTCCGTATAGACCCAGTCGCTGAACGCCACGCTGACGTCGGCGACCTTGTAGCCGTGCGCGTGCAGGTAGTCCAGCGCTTCCTGTTGGCGCTCGCCGCCGGCGTTCAGGAAAGGAAAGCGGAGGTAGCGCCAGTCCGCGCCCGCCATCCGTGCCGCCACGGCTGGCTCGCCCGTCACCACGTCAGCCGTCCAGGCCGCCAGCGAGGGCGCCTTCTCCAGGTTCATGTGGCTATAGGTGTGGTTGCCCAGCGGGTAGCCAGCGGCGCGCCAGGCATCGAGCACCGCGTCGCCGTCCAGCGCGCGGGCGATTTTGCTGGCGTTTACAAAGCCGAACGCTTCCGGCACGCCGTTGGCCTTGAACACCTTCAGATGCGTCTCGGCGATGCCCAGCCAGCTCATCCCGCGCGGCAGCGGGCCATGAACGGGCAGGTCGTCCACGGTGATGGCGATGTCGAAGCTGCCGGCCGCAGCGGCTGCGGGCGACAGCAGAAAAAGGGACAGGACGCATGGCGCCCACTTGCGGAGGTGTTGCATTGTGCTCCCGGAAGAATTGGCCTGGCGCCAGAATATCCGGGTTCCGCAACGAATGAAAGCAGGCGGCGGGTTATACTGCACTTTCCATGAAACTCATCCTCATCGCCCTCGGCTGCCTCTTTCTCGCGCTCGCGGTGCTGGGGGTGTTTTTGCCCTTGCTGCCGACCACGCCTTTCCTGCTGCTGGCGTCGGCCTGTTTCGCGCGCAGCTCGGAGCGGCTGCACCGGTGGCTGCGCAATCATGGCGCGCTGGGACGTTATTTGTCGGACTTTGAGGATGGGCGCGGCATTCCCTTGCGCGGCAAAGTGCTGGCGCTGGGGCTGATGTGGCCGTCGATGGTGTATTCGATGTACCGCGTGCCCTTCATCGGGCTGAAGGTGCTGCTGTTCCTGATCGCCTGCGGTGTGTCGGTATATCTGCTCAGGCTGCCGACTGCGCGGCCGGCGGGCGCGGTGCCCGTCAGTTCTCCGGAATCTTGAGCGGGCCGGGCCGCGCGTGGCGCTCGTAGCGCACGATGTCCAGTTCGTCCTGGGCAAACACGCGCGCGTGCAACTCGTGGTCGCAATCCCAGACGCAGAAGATGCCCATGATGGCTTCATCGCCGCATTGCATGTCGGGGTAGGCGCCGACGACCAGCATATCGGGGCCTCCGCCGCGCACCTGCACCAGGTCGCCTTCCTTGAAACGTTCCATGTGACGCACCACCAAGACCAGGCTAAAGGAATGCTAGTCTATTCCTTCCAAACTGGAGCTTGGTGGCGTCAAAGCCACGTTTGGACCCGGGCAATGATTAAATTTCTTCCTTGCGCTCAGCCATTTGTTCGCCCAGCGCCGCCAGGTCCAGCTTGGACTTGCGCACTTTGGGGAACAGCTCGCCTTCTTCTTCCTGCACGTGGTGTTCGATCATCTCGGACAGCACTTTCACTTTCGCGTCGTACAAGTCGTCGCCCGGGTCCATAGCCTCGATCTCGGCGATCAGCTGCTTGGCAGAACCGTGCTCGACCACGGCTTCGTCGATCATGTCCTCGAATTCCTTGCCAGCGCCGCGCACGGCCGGGTAGAAGATCTCTTCCTCCACGATGGTGTGCTTGGTCAGCTCATTGCAGATCTCGTCGGCCAGCTTCTTCTTGCTGACCACGGCGCGGTCGGTCATGGTGTCGAACTGCTCGAACAGGTCCTTCACGTGCTCGTGGTCTTCGATCAGCAGGCTGATGGCGTCGGTGTCGCCGGGCTGGGCCGGGACGCGCTTGGACGCGGCTTTCGATGGGTTTTTCTCGGTACGCATATTTGCCTCCTCAGGCTGTAGGTTGAACTAGGCAGCGCCAGTTTGGCCCGCAGCGGCTGTTGCTTCGGTGCGCCAGTTCACCTAAAGACGGCTTCTCCCTTTATGTTCCTGGAGAACTCAGTGCAGTCCTACGCGCTTGTTGCTTGCGCTCCGATTTTTCACTGTAAACACGCCGTGCATTATGCGTCCATGCCGGCGTGGTGCCGGTATTTCTAAACTTGACAGGAGAAAGCATCATGCCGAACCAATCCACCAAGGACGATAAGAAGTCCGGCGGTAAATCGGGCTCGCGCTCGGGCACGCAAGGCGGTACGCACGAGCAGCACGTCGAGGCCGGCCGTCAAAGCCACAAGAACGACAACGCCAGCTCGTCTGGCAACAAGCAGTCGGGCAGCTCCGGCAGCTCGTCGGGCGGCAGTAAGCAGAACCGCTAAGGCGGGCTCCGTGCAGTCACTGTAAATGGGGCTGCGACAGTTGTCGCATAAAGCGATTCGACTGTGCGACAACTGTCGTATGATGGCGTCTCTAGTCACAGAGGGGCCATTCATGTCTACGCCGTCGGTAACGGAACTGAGTTTGTTGAAGTGTTTGTGGAAGGAGCAGCCGCTGAGTGCGCGCGAGATCCACGAGCGGGTCGTTGATGAGCTGGGGTGGTCGTATTCTTCCACCCGCAAGACGCTGGACCGGATGCTGGAAAAGCAGATGGTGGCGCAGCAGTCGGTGCACGGCGTGAACGTGTACACGGCGGCGCTGGAGAAGGTGGCCACGCTGGCCGCTTTCGCACACGATTTCGGCAAGCGCGTGATGGAAATGGACGCGCCGCTGCCGGTCAATATGTTCACGGGCAGCAAACTGGTGGACCAGCAGGAGCTGGCCGCGCTGGACCAACTGCTGCAGGACTGGCCTGCCGGGAAGGATTGAGCATGCCGGTGTTTTCCCCTTTCCTGTTTTTGCTGGCCAGCGCCACTTGCGTGCTGGCGGGCGCGGTGGCGTGGCTGCTGCTGAAGCTCGCGGTGCGCGTGTGCCCGGGTATCGCGGCGCAGCGTGCCGTGTGGCTGCTGGCGCAACTGGCGGTCGCGGTGACGTTTGCGCTGGCACTGTTGCCCCGCAGCGCGCAGATGAGCGTCGTGCCTGCGATTGAGATTGCGTCGCCCGTGCGGAGCGGGCTGGCGCAGGTGTCGCCGGCTAGTAGCTCCCTGGCGGCGCTGGATGCGCTGGAGGGCGCCGCAGGCGATGCGGAACTGGATGGCATGCCCGCTGCGGCCATGCCGCGCTGGCTGTCGCTGTTGTCGCTGGCCTGGATGGCTTGTTATGGCGCGGGCTTGCTGCATGCGGCGGCGCGCTGGGTGCGGGCGCAACGCGCGCTGCGGGCCTTGTTGCGCACTGCGGATCGGGTGAGCGGGGCCGCGCTGAAGGCGCACCAGGGATTTGCCGAGGTGTCGCCTTATCGCGGACCGCCGGTGCTGGAGACGCCTGTGCCGGTATCGCCGATGCTGGTGGGGTTGCTGGAGCCGCGTTTGCTGCTGCCCAGCCACCTGGCGCAGTTCGACGCGCAGCAACAGCAGCTGATCGTGGCGCACGAACTGACGCATTGGCGCCGCCGCGATCATGTGTGGCTGCACGCAAGCCTGCTGCTGCAGACGCTGTTCTGGTTTAATCCAGCGGTGCGCCAGATGCGCGTGAAACTGAACTGGGCGCAGGAACTGGCATGCGACCAGCATGTGCTGGCGGGGCGTCCCGCGCAGCAGCGCCAGAGTTACGCGGCGGCGCTGGTGGCGCAGCTGAAGCTGCAGCAGGCCATGGCGTCGGGCGGCGGCTATGCCGGGGCGGCGTCCGCGTTCGGCGGCGCCGGGATGGCGGCGGTGAGCGACCGGATCAGGCTGATACGCGACGGCGGCGCCGGCGCACTGGGGGGTGGTGGGCAAGGCTTTGCTGGGTGGCGCCACGCTGGCCCTGCTGGCCGGCAGTGTGCTGTTGCAGCCGGCGTTTGCCTGGCGCGCCGTTGATGTGGCGCCGCGCGCGCAGAGCTCGGCAGCTGTGCCGGCCGAACTGCCGTCCTGGCGAGCACCGCTGGAGCTTGCGCGGGTGAGCAGCTTCTACGGTGCGCGCAGCAAGCCGCTGCCTTCGGCCAATGCGTTCCACCATGGGATCGACTTTGCGGCGAAGCGCGGCACGCCTGTGCTGGCGCCCGCGGCCGGCAGGGTGGTGGAGTCTACCGCGCTGCACGACGGACAGGCGAAGTACGGACAGGTGATCGTTATCGATCATGGCGAGGGCCTGCGCTCGATGTACGCCCACCTGGACCGGCGCTCGGTGCGCGTGGGCGATGCGGTCGCGGCGGGCGAGGCGATCGGGCTGTCCGGCGCCACAGGGCGCGTAACGGGGCCGCATCTGCACCTTGAGGTGCAGCGGCACGGCGAGCACGTCGACCCGGCGCTGCTGATCGCCAACCTGGACGCGAACGCTTTCCCATCCGCGCTGCGCGCGCGCTCGGCCGCACTGGCCAACTAAACCCCTTTCATTCAACGAAGTCCATGCCTGCGCGGCAGGGCTTCGCACGTCCGTACGTTTAAGGAGAACCATGAAATTACGCATTGGTGCACTGGCAGTCCTGATTGCTTTCCCTGCCGCCGTCGCGGCGCAGGCCATGCAGAAGGTGGAAGTGACGGGCGCGAAGCCGGACCAGCGGCGCGAGGAGACCGCTGCGGCCATCATCATCGGGCCGCAGGAGCTGCAGCGCCAGGGCGACCGCACGCTGGCCGATGCGCTGAAGCGCGTGCCGGGCATCACCGTCGTGGATGGCGGCGGCAAGGGCAGCGAGATCCGCATGCGGGGACTGGGCAGCGGCTACACGCAGATCCTGCTGAACGGGGTGGCCGTGCCGCCGGGATTCAACGTGGAGAGCCTGGCGCCGGAGCTGATCGAGAAGGTGGAGATACTGCGCAGCGCGTCGGTGGAGCTGGGGACGCAGTCCATTGCGGGCACCGTCAACATCATCCTGCGCAAGAGCGCGCCGCGTGCGCGGCAGGAGGGCAAGCTGGGAGTGGATGTGCTGGCGGGGACGCGTTCGCCGAGCATGGGGTGGCAGGCGTCCGACAAGGGCGATGGCTATAGCTACACGGTGGCGGCGACGGCGAGCAGCGTCACGCAGCCGGAATGGCGGGTGGACTATGAAACGGTGGAAGCGGCTGGAGGGCAGGCGGCTGGGCCGGTGGTGTCGCGTATCAGCCCGCAGCGCAATGTCAATGTGGCGCGCGCGGCCAGCCTGGCGCCGCGCTTCACCTGGAACCGTGGTGCGGATGCGCTGGCGTCGCAGACTTTTGTGAATGCCTACGAGCGCAGCATGGACGCGGAAGCGCACGAAACGGTGCTGGCTGGCGCGCCGACGGAGTTTCCGGACAACGGCCGCCGGATGGTGCTGCGCGGCGTGCTGTTGCGCAGTGACTTGACCTGGCAGCGGGCGATGGAGCAGGGCGGACGGCTGGAGGTCAAGCTGGGCGTGCTGGCGAATCCGCGCAGTTCCGATTTCGAGTTTCACTCCCTGGCAGGCGGCGCGCGTTCGGCGGACCTGAAAGTTGTACATGCGGATATCGGCGAGGCGGGCCTGACCTTCAGCGGCAAGTACCAGTTGCCGCTGGGCGGAGGGCACGCGCTGGCGGTCGGCTGGGACGGGGGACGTTCGCGGCGCACGCAAAGCCGCGAGGAGCAGGATCGCATCGCCGGCGTGGCGTACGATGATCGCTATCGTGGCGTGATATCGCGGCTGGCGCTCTTTGCGCAGGACGAGTGGGAGTTGGCGCGCGGCTGGTCTCTGTCGGCGGGCCTGCGCTGGGAGGAGCTGGAGACGTCGGTGGCGCAGCGGGGCGCGGGCGCGGTGGTGCAGCGCGCGCCGGTGCTGAGCCCCGTGCTGCAGGGGATGGTGAATCTGTCGCCGCAGGGCCAGGCGCGTCTGGGGCTGGCGCGCACTTACAAGGCCCCGGCCATGGCGGACCTGATTCCGCGCCGCTATACGACGGACAATAACAACAGTGCCACCAATCCGGACACGCAGGGCAATCCGGCGCTGAAGCCGGAGCTGGCCTGGGGGCTCGATGCGGGCTATGACCACTACTTTGGCAAGGACGGCTTGTTCAGCGCGAGCGCCTATGTGCGCCGTATCGATGATGTGACGTTGCCGCTGCTGTTCAGGGACGGGGCGCGCTGGGTGCGTACGCCGTCCAACCAGGGGCGGGCGGATGCGCGCGGCGTGGCGCTGGAGGGCAAGGCCAGCCTGTCGGCGGCGTGGTCGGTGCGGGGCAATGTGGCCCGCAACTGGTCACGTGTGGCGGGCGTGCCTGGGCCGGACAATCGCCTGGACCGGCAGGCGCCGCTCAGCGCCAACGCAGGCGTGGACTGGCAGGTGGCGCCGGCGCTCAAGGCAGGCGCGGACCTGAACTACCAGCGCGGGGCGCGCACGCAGATATCGGCGGTGGAAGCGTCGGCGGCGGGCAGCGTGCGCAAGCTGGACCTGTATGCTGTCTGGCAGCTGGACGCGGCCACGCGACTGCGGCTGGGCGCGGCGAACCTGCTGCGGCGGGACACGCAAGAGTGGAGCAGCGCGGCCTTGGACGGGGCGGGCGGCACGCAGCACCTGTTCACCCGCACCGATGTGTCGCCGACGCTGCGGGCGAGCCTGGAGCGCAGCTGGTAGCGCGGCCGC
The DNA here is from genome assembly GCF_042693265.1 of Pseudoduganella sp. UC29_71. Lineage (NCBI taxonomy): Bacteria > Pseudomonadati > Pseudomonadota > Betaproteobacteria > Burkholderiales > Oxalobacteraceae > Pseudoduganella > Pseudoduganella sp. UC29_71. Next base: position 2,228,509 of record NZ_CP170549.1, read on the forward strand.
ACGGCGGCCAGCCTTACTGCGCCAGCTTGCGCACGCGTTCCTGGAGCAGCTTGAACTGCGTGTCCACCATGGGCTGGTTGGGATCGTGGCCGGCGCGCGGGATGGTGACGTAGTCCTTCTGCGGGGCGGTGATGCTGTCGTAGTAGCGGCGCGTGCGGGCCGGGAGCGTCAGCAGGTCTTCTTCGCCTTGCACCAGGAAGACCGGCACGCTGAACGCGGCGCCCAGCGCGGGCAGATCCACCCTGGAGGCCATGCCGTCGCCCTTCATGCCGACGAACTGCAGGAAGGAGTAGTCCTCGCCCGCCTCATAGTCCGCCAGCGCCTGCGGCGTGGCGTATTGCGCCTCCGCTTGCCACCACGTTTTGGGCGCCGGCTCGGTGCGCTGGCCTTCGTATTTGCGGATGGCGCGGCGCAGGATGCCGAAGTTGCGCGGGTTGGTCCACGGCGGCGTGCCGAGCGGGGCCAGCTTGCCGATCACGTCCTGGTCGTTCAGCGAGCGCGCCCGCGCCATCACGGCGGCATAGCTGCCCGCCTGGTCGGCGGTCCCGTTCACTACCTGCGCGGTCCCTACGTAGGCCGCATAGAGTTCCGGCCGCGCCTTTACCATGTGCACGCCGAGGATGGAGCCCCAGGAGCTGCCCATCAGGATCAGCTTGCGCTTGCCCAGGTGGCCTGCGATGTAGGCCGCGACTTCATTGCCGTCGCCGGCCAGGCGTTCGACTGTCAGCGTTTCGCCTTCGGCGGGCGGGTTCCTGGCGTAGGTGCGGCCCGCACCGCGCTGGTCCCATTGCACCAGCGTGTAGTCCTGCTCCCAGGCGCCGTACAGCTTGGCGGAATACGGACTCATCGGGTTGCCGGGGCCGCCGTGCACCATCAGCACCACGGGGTTGGCGCAGCTGCGGCCCTTCACCGTCACCCACTGCTCGATGCCGCCTATCCTGACGTAGCCTTCCTCGTTCAGCGCCTGCGTGGCCGTGGCGCAGGCGGCGTGTGCACAGGATGGGAGCAGGAACAGGCCGATGAGCAGGCCGACGAGCAGGCCGGCGGGCAGGGACGTGAGTTTCATGTTCATTCCGTCAATTGATGAAACGTTAATGTAACGCATGCACCAAGGCGGCGGGAAACTCTGCAGCGTTTTTCGCTCAGGACGGGGCGCGGTCGTAGTTGCGGTATTTGCGCTTGCGCGTGATGGGGTTGCGCGCGTATTGCAGGATGCCGGAGATGGCCGCCGTCACCAGGCCCAAGCCGGACAGCCACAGCCAGGCAGGATTGATGCCGTCGTCGGCACCGGACGGATAGCGGCTGGAGGCATAGGGATCGATGGCTTCCAGGTCGGGGTCGTGGCGCGGCAGGTGCAAGCGGATGGCGTTGGTGTCGTTGGACTGCGCGCGGGAGAAGGCGACCGGCGTCAGGTAGGCCTGGGACATACTACCGGCGGTAGACACGGTAGAGAGCAACTGCGGGTCCGGCTGGTCCTGCTCGTCCAGTACTAGATGCGCCGCGTCGCCAAAGCCGAGCGGCGCAGACGCGTTGCGGGCGCTGGCCGAGGCGGAAACGCCGGGCTGTACGGCTGCGGCGCCGGCAGTCCCGACCTGTGCAATGGCTGCGGCGGACGCCTGCGGCGCGCCCGCAGCCAGCCAGCCCGCTGCAAGCAGCAGGCATAGTTGGCGTACGGTTGGGCTGCGGCGCATGGCGGTCTCCGGCTTGAAATTCGCATCAGGCAATTAAAGTTGCCTGTACTTATCATGCTAGACGCTGGCGCCCTTGATGTAAACAAAAAGCCGCGACCGGCGCGCCTCCTTGGGGAAAAAGATGTTGCTTTTCAGCTACGTCAAGCGCCGGTGCCGCTGGCGGGCGGCGTGGCGCTGAGCTGGTGCGCCCATTCGAGCACTGCCCGCACCCGGGCGCCCAGCAGCGAGCGCGCTTCGTCCACGTCCACCCAGCGGAATTCGTCGTGCTCGGGAAATCCCAACTCTTCGCTCACGCCCAGCACCACGTCGCGCGTGGCGCTCACGGCCAGGTAGTAGCGCGCCACCTTGCCGTCGCCGTAGGGCGCGGTTTCGGTGAACTGCTCGCCCCAGGGGAAGGACAGGTCCTTCAGCGTGGCTTCCTCGTAGATTTCGCGCTGCGCCGCCAGGAAAGGCGACTCGCCCGGCTCCACCATGCCTTTCGGGAAGTCCCAGTACTGGAAACAGCGCATCAGCAGGTAGCGGCGGGCGTCGCCGCTGCCATGCAGCACCACCGCGCCGGCCGAGAGCGATTTCTGTTTCATGGGCGTCGGGTCACAGGAAGCGGTCCAGGATTTTCTTGCTGTGCTTGTCCAGCTCGTACTGGTTGCGGATCAGGAAGTGGATGCCGTGGTTGTCCGACACCAGCAGCGTGTCGCTGCCGATGCGGCGGATGTCTTCCTCGCCGCGCAGCACGAACTCGGTGTCGCCGCGGTTGGTGTCCACGGTCCAGGTGCAGGGCGTGGCATAGCTGGTCACGGCCAGGATGCGGGCGATCTCGGGCATGAATTCGCGGCTTTGCAGCTCTTCGCGCACCAGCGCCGCGTTGGCCGGGTTCAGCTCGTCCAGGCTGTCGATCCACGCGATTTCCTTGCCGTCCGTGGTCACCAGGGAGATGCCCTGCTCGGGCGCCTGGATGGGGAAGGCGCGTACCGGCGCCACGTTCTCGTGCAGCGCGCCGGCGGCGTCGGTCAGGTTCAGGCGGCCGAAGGCGTCGCGCGCCAGGGTGAAGTTGTGGATGCTCAAGATATTAGTCGTCATGTCGTTTTCCCGGTGCGTCGTCGAGGTCGGTGTCGACGTTGCGTGCCTGTGCCATGTACAGGCGGTAGTAGGCGCCCTCGGCGGCCATCAGCTCGTCGTGGCCGCCTTCCTCGACCACGCGGCCGCGGTCCAGCACCACCAGGCGGTCGGCCTTCTGCAGGGTGGACAGGCGGTGCGCAATGGCAATGGTGGTGCGGCCGGTGACCAGATTGTCCAGCGCTTTCTGGATTTCCTTCTCGGTCTCCGAATCCACCGAGGCGGTCGCTTCGTCCAGGATCAGGATAGGCGGATCGATCAGCAGGGCGCGCGCGATCGAAATGCGCTGGCGCTCGCCGCCGGACAAGCCCTGGCCGCGTTCGCCCACCATGGAGTCGTAGCCCTGCGCCAGGCGCAGGATGAATTCATGGGCGTGCGCGGCGCGCGCGGCAGCGATGATCTGCTCGCGCGTGGCGTCCGGCTTGCCGTAGGCGATGTTCTCGGCAATGGTGCCGAAGAACAGGAAGGGTTCCTGCAGCACCAGGCCGATGTTGCGCCGGTAGTCCGACACGCCCAGCGCGCGGATGTCCACGCCGTCCAGCAGGATGGCGCCTTCGGTCACGTCGTAGAAGCGGCAGATCAGGTTGACCAGCGTGCTCTTGCCGGAGCCGGAGTGGCCCACCAGGCCCACCATTTCGCCGGCCTTGATGTTGATGTTGATGTTGCGGTTGACGGCGCGGTTGCCGTAGCGGAAGCCCACTTCGCGCAGCGCGATATTGCCCTGCACCTTGCCCAGCTTGACCGGGTTGGCCGGTTCCGGCACCGAGGATACGTGGTCCAGGATGTCGAAGATGCGCTTGGCGGCCGAGGCCGATTTCTGCGTCACCGAGACGATGCGGCTCATCGAATCCAGGCGGCCGTAGAAGCGGCTGGAATAGGCCACGAAGGCGCTCAGCACGCCGACCGTGATGTGGGACTGCGACACCTGGTAGATGCCGAACACCCAGATCACGAGCAGGCCCAGTTCCGTCAGGAAGGACACGGTGGGCGAGAACAGCGACCACACCTTGTTCAGCTTGTCGTTCACGGCCAGGTTGTGCTTGTTGGCCACGCGGAAGCGGCCCGCCTCGCGCGATTCCTGGGCGAAGGCTTTCACCACGCGGATGCCGGGGATGGTGTCGGCCAGCACGTTGGTCACTTCGCCCCACACGCGGTCGATCTTTTCGAAGCCGGTGCGCAGGCGGTCGCGCACCAGGTGGATCAGCCAGGCGATGAAGGGCAGCGGCAGCAGCGTGATGGCGGCCAGCCACGGGTCGATGGAGACCAGGATCACGCCGGTCATGATGATCATCAGTACGTCGGAGGCGAAGTCCAGCAGGTGCAGCGACAGGAACACGCAGATGCGGTCCGATTCGCTGCCGATGCGCGACATCAGGTCGCCGGTGCGCTTGCCGCCGAAGTATTCCAGCGACAGGCGCAGCAGGTGTTCATAGGTGGTGGTGCGCAAGTCGGCGCCGATGCGCTCGGACACCAGGGCCAGCACATAGGTCTTGCCCCAGCCCAGTATCCAGGCCAGCACGGCCGAGCCCAGCAGGCCGCTCATGTACATGGTGACCAGCATCTTGTCGACCGGCTTGCCGTTCTGGTATGGAATCAGCACATTGTCCATCAGCGGCATGGTCAGGTAAGGCGGGATCATGTGCGCGGCCGTGCTCAGCAGCATCAGCAGGAAGCCGGCCAGCAGCGGCCACTGGTAAGGCTTGGCGAAGCGCCACAGGCGGAACAGGGTCCAGGTGGACGGCGGCGTGTACACCACCTTGGTGCAGATCGGGCATTCGTCCTGGTCCGGCTCCAGCGGCGCCTTGCAGGAAGGGCAGATATGCTCCTCGTCCTGCACCATGGGCTGGCCCGTCACGGCGCTGTCGCGCAGCGCGGCGAACTTCTCGGACAGGCGGATGGCCAGCAGGTTCTGGCCCAGCGTAAAGCGCCAGTTGGCCAGACGGCCTTGTGTATTGAATAACTCCAGGTGGCCGACGCCCGCATGGTCGTGCAGTTTCAGCGTTAAATCCTGCGTGTAAGGCCAAGATTGCCATACCGTTTCCCCCGGCGCGCGTGCCATAATGCGGCGCTCGGTAACGAGGATGAGGCCCTTGGCGAAATGAAGGCGCGCATCGAGGTCAACCTCGAGCGCACTTGAAACGTTTTCCCCGGAGGAAAGTTGTGCAGGCACCTCCGATCGCCATACTTCCGGTAATTCGGTATGGCTGATTTCCGGGGAAAGCTGTTTTGTTATCATTGTGCAACATACTCCAGTGCGGGCTTTGCCAAGTGGCAAGGAAAGTGAAACAGTGGGAAAATAGCGAACCAGGATACTCGTAGCGCGCCGTAGCTAGGCAGTGATTTACGGTATTCTGTCAGTTATTCATCATTTGACGAAATAAAGAGGGGGACCGCCAAGTGCGGCCTGCTTTTGCGGAGTATACCGCAAGAGGTACAAGAGCAAAAACATGACAAAGAAGAAAGACATTGAATTTCTCCGTGTAACACACTTGCGCGGACCAAATATCTGGACCTACCGCCCGGTAATCGAGGCCTGGCTGGATATTGGCGAGCTCGAAAATTTCCCCTCTGACAAAATCCCCGGCCTGTACGAACGCCTGACGGCATTGCTGCCGCACCTGGTCGAACACCGCTGCGGCGTGGGCGAGCGCGGCGGCTTCAACGAGCGCCTGCGCGACGGCACCTATGCCGGCCACATTCTCGAGCACGTGGTACTGGAATTGCAGAACCTGGCCGGCATGCGTACCGGCTTCGGCAAGACGCGCCAGACCTCGGACCACGGCGTGACCTACAAGATGGCCTTCCGCACGCGCCAGGAGCAGGTCGGCCGCGCCGCGCTGGCCGCCGGCCGCGAACTGCTGATGGCGGCCATCGAAGACCGTCCGTACGACCTGGCCGCCACCGTGGCCGAGCTGACCGACATGGTCGAGTCGCTGTGCCTGGGGCCGAGCACGGCCAACATCGTGGACGCCGCCACCGACCGCAAGATTCCATCGATCCGCCTGACCGACGGCAACCTGGTGCAGCTGGGCCACGGTTCGCGCCAGCGCCGCATCTGGACCGCTGAAACCGACGCCACCAGCGCGATTGCCGAAGGCATCGCCAGCGACAAGGACCTGACCAAGAGCCTGCTGGCCTCGGCCGGCGTGCCGGTGCCGGAAGGCGAACTGGTGCGCAGCGCCGACGAGGCGTGGGACGCGGCCGAGGACATCGGCCTGCCGGTGGTGATCAAGCCCTACGACGGCAACCACGGCCGCGGCGTGACCCTGAACCTGACCACCAAGGCGGACGTGACGGCCGCCTATGAGCTGGCCGCGCGCAAGGGCGGCAGCAAGAGCGTCATCGTGGAGCGCTTCATTGCCGGCGACGAGCACCGCCTGCTGGTGGTGGGCAAGAAGCTGATCGCGGCCGCCAAGGGCGAGTCGCTGTGGGTGACCGGCGACGGCCAGCACACCGTCAAGGAACTGTGCGACCTGCACATCAATATCGATCCGCGCCGCGGCGAGACCGAAGGCTCGCCGCTGGGCCTGATCAAGCCGCACGAGGCGGCCGAAATCATCCTCGAGCTCAAGCGCCAGAACATGACGCACGAATCCGTGCCGGCCGCCGGCCACAAGGTGCTGATCCAGCCGAACGGCAACGTGGCGGTGGACGTGACCGACCTGGTGCACCCGGACATCGCCGACATGGCCACGCTGGCCGCGCGCGTGATCGGCCTGGACATCGCCGGCATCGACCTGGTGGCGCAGGACATTTCGCGCCCGCTGGAAGAGCAGGGCGGCGCCATTATCGAGGTGAACGCCAGCCCGGGCCTGCTGGCGCACCTGAAGCCGGCCGAAGGCGGCCAGCCGCGTCCCGTGGGCGCCGCCATCGTCGACCAGTTGTTCGCGCCGGAAGACACCGGCCGCATTCCCGTGGTGGGCGTGGCCGGAGAGCGGCACAGCGTGCTGATCGCCAACCTGACCGCGTGGCTGCTGGAAGTGAGCGGCAAGTCGGTGGGCCTGAGCTGCGAAGAAGGCATTTACCTGAACGGCCGCAAGGTGCCGCGCGGCCCGCTGTCGGCATGGGAATCGGGCCAGCGCCTGCTGCTCAACCGTAACGTGGAAGCGGCCGTGTTCCACAACGGCAGCCGCATGATCCTGACCGAAGGCTTGGCCTACGACAAGTGCGCGGTCGGCATCGTCACCGACACCGCCGGCCATGGCGAGCTGTCCGAGTTCTACATCGCCGACGAAGACGATATGTACGGCGTGCTGCGCACCCAGGTGGACGTGGTGCTGCCGGAAGGCGCCGCCGTGCTGAACGCTGCCGAGCCGCAAGTGGTGGAGATGGCCGAGCTGTGCGACGGCGCCGTGATCTTCTACGGCCTGGACGAGCAGCTGCCCGCCATCGTCGAGCACCGCCAGGACGGCGAGCGCGCCGTGTTCCTGCGCCCGTCCGGCTTCGTGCTGGCGGCCGGCGCCAATGAAGTGGCCATGCTGCCGCTGTCCTGCATGCCCGCCAGCCAGAAGGGCAACGAGGAAGCCGTGCTGGCAGCGATCGCCGCCGGCTGGGCGCTGGGCCTGGAACCGGGCCTGATCGCCGCCGCGCTGCGCACTTTCAAGGCCAACTAAAACATTACGCATCACGCAGACCACCAAACAGGACACAGGTAATGGAAGTTATTCGCATCCGCGCGCTGCGCGGTCCCAATCTTTGGAGTCACCACACGGCCATCGAAGCCATCGTCTCCTGCACGGCGGACGAAGAGAACATCGATAAGCTGCCCGGCTTCGAAGTGCGCCTGCGTGCGCGTTTCCCCGGCATCGCCGCGCTGCAGCCGATCGGCCACAACGACGCCATTCCGATGGCGCACGTGCTGGAGATGGCGGCGCTGGCCCTGCAGGCCGAAGCGGGCTGCCCGGTCACGTTCAGCCGCACCACGGCCACGCTGGAAACCGGCATCTACCAGATGGTGGTGGAATACACCGAAGAAGAAGTGGGCCGCCTGGCGGTGGAACTGGCCGAGCAGCTGCTGAAGGCCGCGCTGGACGACCAGCCGTTCGACCTGCAAGGCGCGCTGGCGCAGCTGCACGACCTGGACGAGGACGTGCGCCTGGGTCCGAGCACCGGCGCCATCGTGCATGCCGCCGTGGTGCGCAACATTCCGTTCAAGCGCATGACCAAGGGCTCCATGGTGATGTTCGGCTGGGGCTCGCGCCAGCGCCGCATCCAGGCCGCCGAGATGGACTCCACCGGCGCCATCGCCGAAACCATCGCGCAGGACAAGGAACTGACCAAGAAGCTGCTGGACGCGGCCGGCGTGCCGGTGCCGCACGGCCGCTCGGCGGTGGACGAGGAAGACGCATGGAAGGCCGCCAATGAAGTCGGCCTGCCGGTGGTGATCAAGCCGAAGGACGGCAACCAGGGCAAGGGCGTGACGGTGAACATCACCACCCGCGACCAGGTCTACAAGGCCTTCACGGCCGCGCGCGAATTCCGCGATGACATCCTGGTCGAGCGCTTCCTGCCCGGCCACGACTTCCGCCTGCTGGTGATCGGCAACAAGCTGGTTGCCGCCGCGCGCCGCGACCCGCCGCACGTGGTGGGCGACGGCGTGCACTCGGTGCGTGAACTGGTGGACCTGGTGAACGCCGACCCGCGCCGCGGCTCCGGCCACGCCACCTCGCTGACCAAGATCCGCTTCGACGACATCGCGCTGGCGCGCCTGGCGCTGCAAGGCTACGAGGCCGACTCGGTGCCGCCGAAAGGCCAGCGCGTCACGCTGCGCAACAATGCCAACCTGTCCACCGGCGGCAGCGCCACCGACGTCACCGACGATGTGCACCCGGAAGTGGCGGCGCGCGCGGTCGAAGCGGCGCAGATGATCGGCCTCGACATCTGCGGGGTGGACGTGGTGTGCGACAGCGTGCTGCAGCCGATTGAAGCGCAAGGCGGCGGCGTGGTGGAAGTGAACGCCGCGCCCGGCCTGCGCATGCACCTGACGCCATCGTACGGCAAGGGCCGTCCGGTGGGCGAAGCCATCATTTCGGCCATGTTCCCCGAAGGCGACGACGGCCGCATTCCCGTGGTGGCGGTCACCGGCACCAACGGCAAGACCACCACCGTGCGCCTGATCGCGCACCTGATGGCTTCCAGCGGCCTGCGCGTGGGCATGACCAATACCGACGGCGTGTACATCAATGGCCGCCGCACCGACAGCGGCGACTGCTCCGGCCCGCGCAGCGCGCGCAACGTGCTGCAGCACCCGGACGTGGACGCGGCGGTGTTCGAAACCGCGCGCGGCGGCGTGCTGCGCGAAGGCCTGGCCTTCGACCGCTGCAAAGTGGCCGTGGTGACCAATATCGGCGCGGGCGACCACCTGGGCCTGAACTACATCACCACCGTGGAAGACCTGGCGGTGCTGAAGCGCGTCATCGTGCAGAACGTGGACAAGAACGGCGTGGCCGTGCTGAACGCCATGGACCCCATCGTGGCGGGCATGGCGGCATCGTGCAAAGGCAAGGTGACCTTCTTCGGCGCCGACCGCGAGCATCCGGTCATCGCCACCCACCTGGCGCAGGGCCGCCGCACCGTCTACATCGAGGACGGCCAGCTGATCGCGGCGGAAGGCAAGCACGCCGAAGCGGTGCCGCTGTCCGAAGTGCCGATCACGCGCAACGGCGCCATCGGCTTCCAGGTGGAGAACGTGATGGCCGCCGTGGCGGCGGCGTGGGGCGCGGGCATCGACTGGGAGTCGATCCGCAAAGGCCTGGCCACCTTCGCCAACGACAGCGACAACGCGCCCGGCCGCTTCAATATGTTCAATTACAAAGGCGCGACCGTGATCGCCGACTACGGCCACAATCCGGACGCCATGCTGGCGCTGGTGCAGGCGGTGGACGCGCTGCCGGGCAAGCGCCGCTCGGTGGTGATCTCCGGCGCCGGCGACCGCCGCGACGAAGACATCCGCCAGCAGACCGAGATCCTCGGCAAGGCCTTCGACGACGTGCTGCTGTACCAGGACCAGTGCCAGCGCGGCCGCGCCGACGGCGAAGTGGTGGCGCTGCTGCGCGAGGGCCTGAGCGGCGCGCCGCGCACCAGCTACATCGACGAGATCAACGGCGAGTTCATCGCCATCGACACCGCACTGGCCCGCCTGCAGCCCGGCGACCTGTGCCTGGTGCTGGTGGACCAGGTGGAAGAATCGCTGGCGCACATCGCCAAGCGCGTCGCCGAAGCCTAAGCCTTAAGCCTAAGCTGCCTTGCTGTCACAACAGAACCCGCCTCGCGCGGGTTTTGTTTTATGGTGCCCAACGATGAAAACAGAACAGCTCAAATCCCACTGCGCCAGCTTCCCTGGCGCCACGGCCACGCTGCATGGCGAGCCCAGCAACATTCTCGTCTACAAAGTCGGCGACAAGACCTTCGCCTATTTCAAGACGAGCGAGCCGGAACGCTGGCGCTTCAGCTTCCGCGCCTCGCCCGACCGTTTCCTGGAACTGACCGGCGTCCGCGGCGTCAAGCCGGCGCGGTACATGGGGCGCTTCCACTGGGTCACCATTGTCAACGTCCAGCAGTTCCCGCAAGACTACCTGACGGAGCTGGTGCAATGGTCTTACGATAAAGCCCTCTCCGCCCTCAGCAAGCCCAAGCGCCTCGCCGCGCTGGGGCGTCCGCAGCGTGACTAGCCGCCCGGAGTGCCTGCATGAGTGAGGACGCCGTGGCACGCCAGCAGCATGGCCAGCAGGAGCAGAAGCGTCCTGCCCCGGGTCGGCTTCCACGCGCCAGTGCCAATGGCAGGGCGCAAGGCGGGCGGCCGGGCGGTTAGCCAGTTGATGTGGCCGGGGCGCTAGGGCTTGGGTTTGCCAAGCGGGTGGGTCTTCCGCTGGGCCATGGCTTCCTCGTATGATCGCTGCTCATCCACGTGCTGGCCTCAGGCGGCGAGGGAGACGGTGGCGGGCGCGGGAGCGGTGAGGCGGGCGGTGGCGCCTTCGATGAACTGGGGCGCGAACATGCGCTTTTCGGCGGCGCCGCCGGGGCTGTCGATCAGGTTTTGCAGCAACTCGGCCGCCGCTGCGGCCATCTGCTGCATGGGATGGCGCAGCGTGGTGAGGTTGTAGCTGAGCCAGTTCGAGGCTTCGACCGCGTCGAATCCGGCCACCGAGAGCTGCGAGGGCACGTCCAGCCCCAGCTCGTGGCGCGCGCAATCGAGGCAGCCGATGGCCATCACGTCGGTGCCGCAGATCACGGCGTCCGGCACGCGGCCGTTGCCGCGCGCGATGATTTCGCGCAGGCCCAGCTTGCCGCTGGCGTAGTCGAAATTGCCCCGCACCACCAGCGGCTCGGGCAAGCCCAGTTCCGCCAGCCGCTCGCAGGCGCCGCGGCGCCGCTCGCTGGCCACGGCATTGTCCTGCGCACCGTCGATGATGCCGAACGTGCGGTGCCCGGCGTCGGCCAGCCGCGAGGCCAGCGCGCGCCCGGCTGCGTACTGGTCGCAGGCTACCGTGTTGGCGGACTGCCCGCGCAGGTTGCGGTTGAAGACCACCAGCGGCACGCGCCGGCGTTCAAACTCGGCCACTTGCGTGTCGCTCAGCGTGGCGGCCGCGATCACGCCGTCCACCTGGTATTGCCACACGTCGTTCATGACCGCGTCCAGGTCGCTTTCGCGCTGCAGCGTGAACAGCAGCACGCGCTTGCCGCGCCGGGTCACTTGCTTGCTCAGTTCGGAGAGCGCCTCGGGATAATACAGATTGGCGGCGTTGGAAATGATCACCGCCACCATATTGCTGCGCCGTGTGATCAGGCTGCGCGCCGCCGCGTTGGGGATGTATTCCAGGCCTTCGGCCGCCTTCATCACCCGCGCGTAGGTATCCTTGGATACGCTGGCGCCTGGCTTGAAGCAGCGCGACACGGCCGACTGCGACACGCCGGCGACCAGCGCGACGTCATAGGAGGTGACGCGGCGGTTTGCACGCTGGATAGCCGCTTTGTGCTCGGCAAGACTAGGGGCTGGCGCGTCTTTTATCGTTCTCATCGTCTCTTAGGGCCAACCATCGCATGATTATAATTCTTGCTTGAGGATATCTTACGATCTTACTTCATGGCAATAGTTTGCAATATTTTGACCGGCAAGTGTCGCTATTTGAGCGCAGAGTGATTGCTGGCGCGGTCCCGTAGCCGGACCCTGCGGTTTCTGGTAGACTACCGCCCCTTTAGAGTGACTGGAAGAGAGACATGGCCATTGCTTGCGGAGTCGATTTTGGCACGTCCAATTCCACGGTTGGCTGGGTGCGTCCCGGCCATGCCACCATGCTGGCCCTCGAGGACGGCAAGACTACCTTGCCTTCGGTGGTGTTCTACAACGCCGAAGACGAGGAAGTGACTTTCGGCCGCGCCGCGCTGGGCGAGTACCTGGCCGGCTATGAAGGCCGCCTGATGCGCTCGCTGAAAAGCCTGCTGGGCACCAGCCTGATTGACGGCCAGACCGAAGTGGGCGGGCGCGCGCTGCCGTTCCGCATGCTGCTGGCCAACTTCATCGGTGAAGTCAAGAAGCGCGCCGAGCAGGCCTCCGGCCGCCAGTTCACCTCGGCCGTGTTCGGCCGCCCCGTCTATTTCATCGACGACAACGCCGCCAACGACCAGCTGGCCGAGGACACCCTGGCCGAGATTGCCCGCTCGGTAGGCTTCAAGGATATCGCCTTCCAGTTCGAGCCCATCGCCGCCGCCTTTGACTACGAGTCGCAGATTGACCGCGAAGAGCTGGTGCTGATTGCCGACATCGGCGGCGGCACCTCCGACTTCTCGCTGGTGCGCCTGTCGCCCGAGCGCGCCAAAAAGGCCGAGCGGCGCGAAGACATCCTGGCCACTGGCGGCGTGCATATCGGCGGCACGGACTTCGATAAATACCTGAGCCTGTCCGCCGTGATGCCGCTGCTGGGCTACGGCACGCAGCTGAACAACAACAGCGAAGTGCCGTCGAGCTACTTCTTCAACCTGGCCACCTGGCACACCATCAACCTGGCCTACACCAAGAAGATGTGGAGCCAGCTGTCCGAGCTGGTGCGCGACGCGCGCGAGCAGGATAAGCTGGGCCGGCTGCAGCGGCTGATTGACGAACGCGCCGGCCACTGGCTGGCGATGAAGGTGGAAGAGGGCAAGATCGCCCTGTCCGGCGCCGAGCACGTGGCGCTGGAGCTGGACCGCCTGTCGCCGGCCGTCACGCTGGACCTGACGCGCAGCGGTTTCGACAGCGCCATCGGCCACCTGGTCGGCTCGGTCGAGCAGACCGTGCAGAAGATGCTGGCGGACGCCGGCGTCAAGCCGGAGCAGGTCGACACGGTGTTCTTCACCGGCGGCTCCAGCGGCGTGCTGTCGTTGCGCGAGCGCATCGGCGCGGTGCTGCCGGCGGCGCGCAAGGTCGAGGGCGACCTGTTCGGCAGCATCGGCGCCGGCCTGGCGCTGGACGCGGTGCGCAAGTTCGGGAGCGCGTGATGGCGGTGTACAGCAAGCCCATCGTGATGATCGACTTCGAGACCACCGGCCTGTCGCCCGACATGGGCGACCGCATCACCGAAGTGGCGGCGCTGCGCATCGAGGACGGCCGCATCACCGAGCGCTACGTGTCGCTGATTAACTGCGGCGTGCGCATCCCGTCCTTCATCACCGGGCTGACCGGCATCACGCAGCAGATGGTCGATACGGCGCCGCCGGTGAGCGAGGTGGTGCCCGCGCTGCTGGACTTCATCGGCGCCGACGCGCTGGCCGCGCACAACGCCAGCTTCGACGAAAAATTCCTGCGCGCGGAAAGTGCCCGCCTGGGCCTGGCGCCGGCGCACCAGGGCACGGTGTGCTCGCTGAAGCTGTCGCGCCGCGTGTTTCCGGCGCTGGGCAGCTATAAGCTGGGCCAGCTGTCCGGCCAGCTCGGCATCCGCTTCAAGAGCGCGGCCCACCGGGCCGAGTCGGACGCGGAAGTGGCGGTGCAGGTGCTGCTGCATATCGCCCGCCACCTGGGCGACACCTACGGCATGGCGCAGGTGGCGCCTGAGCTGCTGCTGTCGGTAAACAAGCTGGCGGCGGCCAAGGTGCATGCCTACCTGCTCAAGCAGGGCGCCGCAGCCGGCAACTGAAGGCTGTCCCGCAGCGAAGGCTGGGCTGGGAAAAGTTAATATTTCCACATGGCTATCAATTCGCAACCACGATTGAGCGGGATCAAACGCGTGTCCGCCTGACTGACTAAGCTTGAGGCACACGCGACGCAAAGGGCCATCATGGACCACCGCCACTCCACAGCCGACAGCTCAGTCTTCAACTGGTACCGGGATGCGGCTGCGCGCGGCAATCCCTACGCGCAGTTCAACCTGGCGCTGCTGTACAAGAAGGGCCAGGGCGTGCGGCGCGATGAGGAAAGGGCTTTCGTCTGGATGCGCCTGGCCGCCTTGCAGGGCCTTGCTTTTGCGCAAAACCACGTGGGGGCCATGTATTACAACGGCCGCGGCACGCCTTGCCGCGACGCCGAGGCAGCGTTCTGGTTCCGCTGCGCCGCCGAACAGGGCGAAGCGTCGGCCCAGCAAAATCTGGGGCAGATGTACCGCAAGGGGCGCGGCGTGCCGCGCTGCGAGGAAACCGCGCTGGCGTGGTTCAGCCGTGCCGCCGAGCAGGGCGTGGCGAGCGCGCAGGCGCTGGCCGGCGAAGCGTACCTGCTGGGCCTGGGCACGCGCCGCAGCGAGCCGCTGGCCCTGGCCTGGCTGCGCAAGGCCGCCCTGCAGGGGGATGCCGGCGCCCAGCTCAATCTCGGGCTGATGCACCGGCGCGGGCAGGGCGTGCCCGCCAGCGACGCGGCCGCGCTGGCCTGGTTTCGCCAGGCCGCCGCGCAAGGCCATCCTGCGGCGCAGCGCCAGGTCGGCGTGGCCTACGCCGAAGGGCGCGGCGTGGCGCCCGACCAGCGCCGCGCCTATTGCTGGCTGGCGCGCGCCGCAGCCCAGGACGACGTGGATGCGCAATTCAACCTCGGCGTGCTGCTGGCCAACGGGTTCGGCGTGGACCGCGACGAGCCCGAAGCCTTCATCTGGTACCGCCGCGCGGCCGAGTCCGGCCACGCGCTGGCGCAATACAACCTGGGCGCGATGTATGCGCAGGGACGCGGCGTGGAAGCGGACCCGGCGCGCGCACTGGAGTGGTATTGCCAGGCCGCCGAACAGGGCGTGGCGAACGCGCAGTTCAACGCGGCGGTCATGTACGCAAACGGGCAGGGCGTGGAACGCGACGACGCGCGCGCCGTGGCGTGGTACCAGGCGGCGGCGGAGCAGGGCGACGCCAGCGCCCTGAACAACCTGGGGGTGATGTACGCCAACGGCCAGGGCGTGGCGCGCAGCGACGCCGACGCCTTGGCCTGTTACCGGCGCGCCGCCGAGCAGGGCCACGCGCTGGCGCAGTACAACCTGGGCGGCATGTACAACGCCGGGCGCGGCGTGGCGCGCGACCCGGTGCTGGCATTCATGTGGATCTCGCTGTCCGCCGCCAGCGGCAACGCCAGCGCGGCCGCGCTGCGCGAACAGATGCTGGCCCTGCTGACGCCGGCGCAGGTGGCGAAAGCGCAGGCGATGGCCGCGCTGTTCCAGCCCGACGCTGCCGGGCGGGCGGACCGCACGGCGGCCGGCGCGTAGCCGGGCCGCGCCGGCCGCAGGCGCGCAGGCGCTCAGGCAGTCTGGCGGCGGTCCACGAACAGGCTGTTGCCGTGGATTTTCTTGGCCTGCTTCTTCGCGTCCGAGGCCTGGGTGGCGATCTGGTGGTGCGAGTAGTACTGGTGCGGCTCCACCCGTATCGTGCCAAGCGACAAGCTCATCAAGGAATAGAACACTTTCTTGCCCTGCCTGTCTTCGCTGATGTAGCCGCCCCGGTCGCGGTCCTCCAGGCTGTAGTAGTCCAGCACGCTGGCCTCGAAATCAGCCAGGATGGCGCGGCAGCGCGCTTCCCAGTCCTCGCTCTGGAACAGCAGCATGAAGTCGTCGCCGCCGATGTGGCCGATGAAGTCGCGGTCCGGGTCGCAGTGCGCGCCCAGGATGCGGCCGGTCATCTGGATCACGTCGTCGCCCCGGCGGTAGCCGTACACGTCGTTGAAGGGCTTGAAGTGGTCCAGGTCGCAGTAGCAGACCCAGAACCGCGTGCCGCTCTCGAGCAGGCGGTCGATGTGCTCGTTGATCGGCACATTGCCGGGCAGCTGGGTCAGCGGATTGGCGTAGCGCGCCGCGTGGATCTGCATCTGCGTGATCTCGCGCATCAAGTCGTGGCCGGTGCCCATGCCGACGTAGCGACCGTGCTCGGTGATGATGAAGCCGTTGAACAAATGGTGCGCGGCCGACTCCACCATGCGGTAGGACAGGTCTTGCAGGCTGGTGTCCTTGTCGGCGATCAGCGGCCTGGCGTCCATGAACTGGCGGCAGGACTTCTTGCCGTACAGTTCGCGCTGATAGGGCCGCGCGAAATGGTCGATCATGTCGAAACGGCTGATCAGGCCCAGCGGCGCACCGTCGTCCACCACCGGGATGATCATCAGCTTGGGTTCGGCCATGAATATCTCATACACCTCGTTGTTGCTCAGCGAGGGCGGCACGGCCGCTACCTCGTGCAGTAGCTTGGCGATGGTGGCGGCCTGCTTTTCGCCGCCGCGCTGCGGGTAAACCGCGACGCCGTTGCGGCTGAGCGCCTTGGCCACCTCGGCAGGCAGCGCGCGCGCGGGCGCGCTGTGCGGGCGGCCCAGGTGGTAGCCTTGGCCGTAGGCCACGCCGATGTCGCGCAGCACCAGCAGCTCGGCCTGGGTCTCGATGCCCTCGGCGATCACCAGCGTGTCCGACTTGTCGGCGATCTCCTGGATCGAGCGCACGAATTGCAGCTTCACCGGGTCGTGGTTGATGCCTTGGATAAAGTGCATGTCGATCTTGACGTACTCGGGCCGCAGCTCGGACCACAGGCGCAGGCTAGAGAAGCCTTCGCCCAGGTCGTCGATGGCGATCTGGAAGCCCATGTTGCGATAATGCAGCACCGCCTCGCGCATCAATTCGTAGTCGTAGGTGGGCTGGTTCTCGGTCAGTTCGATGATCACGCGGTCCGGATGGATGCCGATCTGATGAATATATTGCAAGGTCTCGCCGCGCGTGCCGTCGGGCTGCAGCAACAGGCATTCGGGACTGACGTTGAGGAACAGCTTGCCCGGCAGCTTCAATTCGGCGAAGCGCTCCAGCACCACGCGGCGGCACAAATGCTCCACTTCCACCGTGCGGCCGCAGGCGCGCGCCGCCTTGAACAGGTTCATCGGCGAGTGCAGCGGGCTGTCCGACGGTCCCCTGATCAGCCCTTCGTAGGCGACGATTTCCCCGTCCTGCATGCGCGCGATGGGCTGCAGCAGCGCACTCAGCTGTCGCCGTTCGATGATGTCGTTCAATTGCATTCTCAGCAAGGCGTCGTCGTCGGGATCAGGGCGCAGATAGGCCACATTGTTCATGGTAAGCAGGCAAGGATGTATCAAGCCTGCCATGTTAAGCACCGAATATGACATGATGATGAATTCAGGAAACGCTACAATAGGATTTCCACTGTCCGCACTGTGTCCGCCCGATGACGATACTGCTTTTCCGCCTGGCCGCTGCCGCCACCCTGAGCCTGATGGCGGCCGGCGCCGGCGCCTCCGGCGTCGCCGTCCAGGTTGCCGACAGCAGCGGCGCGCCGCTGGCCGACGCCGTGGCGTGGCTGGAACCGGAGGCGGGGCAGGCCCTGCCGAAGCCGGTCAAGCCCGCCGAGATCGAGCAGAAAGGCCTGAAGTTTCTGCCGCTGGTGACCGTGGTGCAGACCGGCAGCCGCATCGAATTCCCCAACAACGACAAGGTGCGCCACCACATCTATTCCTTCTCGCCGGCGCACAAATTCGACCAGAAGCTGTATTCGGGCACCTCGGCCACGCCGCAGATCTTCGACAAGGCCGGCATCGTGGTGCTGGGCTGCAACATCCACGACAAGATGGTGGCCTATGTGCGCGTGGTGGACACGCCGTACTTCGCCAAGACCGGCGCCAACGGCATCGGCCGCGTGGAGGCCCCGGCCGGCAAGTACCTGCTCAAGGTGTGGCACTTCAATATGGCCGGCGGCCAGCTCGCCGAGCAGCCGGTGACGGTCAAGGCCGGCGAGGAGTTCGCCAGCGCCGCCTTCCGCCTCGCCATGAAGCCGCCATCCAGCGGCGACGCGCTGTAGGAGCGGCGCATGCGTTTCCGCTTCCGCAGCCTGGAAAGCCGCATTGTCACGCTGTTCCTGGTGCTCGTCATCGCGGTGCAGGTGGTGGGGCTGCTGCTGATCCAGCGCGGCATCGACAGCAACGCGCGCGCCGCCATCGGCGTGGAACTGAACAACGGCGCCAAGGTGTTCCGCCGCCTGCTGGAGCAGAACGCGCAAAGCCTGCGCTTCGGCGCCCGGCTGCTGGCGCGCGACACCGCCTTCGTGGCCGCCATCGGCAACAACGACGAATCGGACCGCGCCACCATCGAGTCGGCGCTGGCCAACAGCGGCCGCCGCATCAAGGCCACGGCCTCCATGCTGGTGTCGGCCGAACGCAAGATCACGGCCACCACCAGCGAGGCGCAGTCGGCCGGCCTGGAGAAGCTGGTGATGGGCATGCTGGACCAGGCCGAGGCCTCGGATGGCGCCAACGGCATCGCCGTGGTGGACCGCTATCCCTACCAGGTGGTGGTGATGCCGGTGAAGGCGCCCATCGTGATCGGCTACATCGTGATGACCTTCCCGATCGACGGCCAGCTGGCCGCCGAGATGCAGAGCGTGAGCGGCCTGCACACCTCCATCCTCACGCGCGACCGCCAGGGCGGGCTGCTGCCGGTGGCGTCCACTTTCGGCGTGCCCGTCATGTCCGGCCTGCTGCGCCGGATGCAAGCGCTGCCCAGCCAGCAGGAGGCGCCGTTCGAGGCCGAGGTGCAGGACGCGCGCTACAGCGTGCTCCAGTTGCTGGTCGGCGAGGACGCCGGCCAGGCCGTCAGCGTGCTGCTGGCGCGCTCCATCGACGAGGCGATTGCGGAGTATGCGCGGCTGGAACGCTGGCTGCTCGGGCTGACCATCGCCGGCATCATCATTTCGGCGGCCGTCAGCGTGTTTACCGCCAAGCGCATCGCCCAGCCGCTGACCCTGCTGGCCGACACCGCCAAGCGCCTCGAGCGCGGCGACTACAAGGGCCAGATCGAATCGAGCCGCGAGGACGAAATCGGCGCGCTGGCGCAGGCCTTCGAC
Source organism: Pseudoduganella sp. UC29_71 (assembly GCF_042693265.1). Lineage (NCBI taxonomy): Bacteria > Pseudomonadati > Pseudomonadota > Betaproteobacteria > Burkholderiales > Oxalobacteraceae > Pseudoduganella > Pseudoduganella sp. UC29_71. The sequence continues at coordinate 2,247,576 of NZ_CP170549.1, forward strand.
AGCATGCGCGACGGCATCGCCAAGCGCGAGCAGGAGATCCGCCGCCTGGCGTACTGGGACACGCTGACCGGCCTGCCCAACCGCGCGCAGTTCGTGCTGCACCTGAACGACTCCATCGCCGAGGCGCGCAAGCGCGACGCCTCGGTGTTCGTGCTGATGATGGACCTGGACCGCTTCAAGCACGTCAACGACGTGATGGGCCACAGCTTCGGCGACGCGCTGCTGCGCCAGGTGGCGGGGCGCCTGCAGCTGCAACTGGCCAACCGCCGCAACACCTCGGCGCAGGTGGCGCGGCTGGGCGGCGACGAGTTCGTGGTGCTGCTGCCGGACACCAGCCTGGAACAGGCGCAGCTGATCGCGCACGAAGTCCTGGCCGCGCTGGAAACGCCGCTGTCGCTGGACGACCAGATGGTGGACATCGGCGCCGGCCTGGGCATCGCCGGCTATCCGCTGCACGGCGACGGCGCCGAGCAGATCCTCAGCATGGCCGAAGTGGCCATGTACAGCGCCAAGCAGCGCAACGACGGCGCGGTGGTGTACGACGCCAGTTTCGACAAGGGCAGCGAGCAAAGCCTGTCGCTGCTGACGGAGCTGCGCAACGCGGTCGAGCGCAACGAATTCCGCCTGTTCGTGCAGCCCAAGATCATGCTGGGCACCGGCCAGGCTGTCGGCGCCGAGGCGCTGGTGCGTCGGGCGCACCCGGAACGCGGCAACGTGTTCCCCGACCAGTTCATCCCCTTCGCCGAGCAGACCGGCTTTATCCGCGTGCTCACGCGCTGGGTGATGGAACAGTCGGCCATCCTGTGCCGCCAGCTGGCCGGGCAGGGCATCGCGCTCAAGATCTCGGTCAACCTGTCCACGCGCGACCTGATGGACCAGGACCTCCCCGTCAAGTTCGCCGACCTGCTGGCGCGCCACGGGCTGGGGCCGGGTGCGTTCTGCCTGGAGATCACCGAGAGCGCCATCATGGACGATCCGGTGCGCGCGCAGAACACGCTGGAGCGGCTGCACGCCATGGGTATGGACTTGTCGATCGACGATTTCGGCACCGGCTATTCCTCGCTGGCCTACTTGAAGCGCCTGCCGGTGGACGAACTGAAGATCGACAAGTCCTTCGTGCTCAATATGGAGAACGACATCGGCGACACCAAGATCGTGCGGTCCACCATCGACCTGGGCCACAACATGGGCTTGCGCGTGGTGGCCGAGGGCATCGAGAGCGAAGCCGTGTGGCGCCTGCTGGCCCGCATGGGCTGCGACCAGGGCCAGGGCTATTTCATGAGCCGCCCCATGCCGGCCGAGCAGCTGGCCGGCTGGCTGGAGCAATGGCGCCCGCCGATCGCGCTGGCCGCCGCGCCCGCCGCACCGGCCTCACCGGCCGCGCTGGCCGAATAAAAAGCGCCGCAGCCGCCTCTGGAACATTTCAAATTTGTCATATTCCAAGCTATGATCGGTTTCCCTTTCAACCCGGACGAGACCGATCCTTATGCAATTACGACGTGCTTCCCTGATCTTCGCGCTGGCCGCAGCGTTTAGCGGCGCCGCGCTGGCGCAAACCTGCCCCGGCAACGGTACGGCTGTCAGCTACCCGCTCAGCAAGAAGGTCGACCAGCAGGACAACTACCACGGCACCATGGTGGCCGATCCGTACCGCTGGCTGGAAGACGCCAACAGCGCCGAGACCAAGGAATGGGTGGATGCGCAGAACAAGCTGACGCAAAGCTACCTGGGCCAGATCCCCGCGCGCGAAGCCATCAAGGCGCGCCTGACCAAGCTGTGGAACTTCGAGCGCTACGGCGTGCCGTACAAGGAAGGCGGCCGCTACTTCTACAGCCGCAACGACGGCCTGCAGAACCAGTCCGTGCTCTACACCATGAAGACGCTGGGCGACACGCCGCGCGTGCTGCTGGACCCGAACACCTTGTCCACCGACGGCACCGTGGCGCTGGCCGGCGCCGCCGTCAGCCCGGACGGCAAGCTGCTGGCCTACAGCACCGCCGCTTCCGGCTCCGACTGGAACGAGATCAAGGTGCGCACCATCGAGAGCGGCAAGGACACCGAAGACCACATCAAGTGGGTGAAGTTCTCCAGCACCGCGTGGAACCACGACGGTTCCGGCTTCTACTACAGCCGCTACGACGAGCCGACCGAAGCGACCAGGCTGGCCGGCGTGAACTACTTCCAGAAGCTGTACTTCCACAAGATCGGCACGCCGCAGAGCGCCGACGTGCTGGTGTACGACCGTCCCGACCAGAAGGAATGGGGCTTCGGCGCCGAAGTGACCGACGACGGCCGCTACCTGATCATCAACGGCAGCCACGGCACCGAGCGCAAGAACCGCGTGTTCGTGAAAGACCTGGGCAAGAAGGATTCCAAGGTGGTCGGCCTGCTGGAGCAGTTCGACGCGGCCTACGACTTCATCGCCAACGAAGGCCCGGTGTTCTACTTCCGCACCGACAAGAACGCGCCGAAGTCGCGCATCATCGCCATCGACATCCGCAAGCCTGCGCCGGACCAGTGGAAAGAGCTGGTGCCGGAGGCGGCCGAGACGCTCACGTCGGCCAACATCATCAACAGGCAGCTGGTGCTGAACTACCTGACCGACGCGCACAGCGCCGTGAAGATCTTCGACCTGAAGGGCAAGCCGGTGCGCACGCTGGAGCTGCCGGGCATCGGCTCGGCCAGCGGCTTCAATGGCAAGGCCAAGGACACCGAAACCTTCTACGCCTACACCAGCTTCACCACGCCGGCCACCATCTACCGCTACGACATGAAGAGCGGCAAGAGCAGCGTGTACCGCCAGCCCAAAGTGGACTTCGATCCGGCCGCGTACGAAACGCGCCAGCAGTTCTTCACCAGCCGCGACGGCACCAAGGTGCCGATGTTCATCGTGGCGAAGAAGGGCATCAAGCTCGATGGCAGCAATCCGACCTATCTGTACGGCTACGGCGGCTTCAACGCCTCGATGACGCCGTCGTTCTCGGTGGCCAACCTGGCCTGGCTGGAGATGGGCGGCGTGTACGTGATGGCCAACCTGCGCGGCGGCGGCGAGTACGGCGAAGCCTGGCACAAGGCCGGCACCAAGCTGCAGAAGCAGAACGTGTTCGACGACTTTATCGGCGCGGCCGAATGGCTGGTGGCCAACAAGGTCACGTCGCCGGCCAAGCTGTCGATCGGCGGCGGCAGCAACGGCGGCCTGCTGGTGGGCGCGGCGATGACGCAGCGTCCCGACCTGTTCGCGGCGGCCATTCCCGCCGTGGGCGTGATGGACATGCTGCGCTTCCAGAAGTTCACCATCGGCTGGGCATGGACCTCGGACTACGGTTCGTCGGACAATCCGGAAGAGTTCAAGGCGCTGGTCAAGTACTCGCCGCTGCACAACCTGAAGCCGGGCAGCTGCTACCCGGCCACCATGGTCACGACCGCCGACCATGACGACCGCGTGGTGCCGGCGCACAGCTTCAAGTTCGCCGCCGCGGCGCAAGCCGCGCAAGCGGGCGCCAATCCTATCCTGATCCGCATCGACACCAAGGCCGGCCACGGCGCAGGCAAGCCGACCGCGAAGCAGATCGAGGAAGTGGCCGACCGCTGGGGCTTCCTGAGCCGCGCGCTGCACATGGACCTGCCGGCGGCAGCCGCCCCCATGGCTGGCGGCAGCCAATAAGAGCCTGGCGTAGGGCGGGTTGCAACCCGCCTTGCGTGCCGGCCCGCAGCTTCCACTCCACACGCGCCCTCCGGGGCGCGTTTTACCATCCAACGCCAAGCCAACGACAAGCCCACGCCCATGACCAAGCCCGCCTCCTTGCTCGCACTCCTGCTGCTCACCGCCGTTCCGGTCTTCGCCGCCGACGCGCCGAAAACGCTGTCCGACCACACCAGGGGCTTGCAGGCGCAGCCCGGCTTCATCGACCTCTGGCGCGACGCCGACAAGGGCAGGGTGCTGCTGTCCGTGTCCACGCTGGACCAGCCCTTCCTGCTGGTCAGCTCCCTGCCATACGCCCTGGGCTCGAACGATGTGGGCCTGGACCGTGGCCAGCCCGGCGAAGTGAAGATGGTGCGCTTCCAGAAGCACGGCAGCCGCCTGTTCCTGGTGCAGGACAACACCCGCTTCGTGGCCAACTCGCGCGACGCCGACGAGCGCGCCGCCGTGGCTGAGTCCTTTGCGGGCGCCGTGCTGTGGGCGGGCGACATCCTCGCCAGCGACGGCGGCAAGCACCTGGTGGACTTCTCCGGCTTCCTGCTGGCCGACCAGCACGGCGTGGCCAGCCGCATCGCCGGCGCGAAGCAGGGCGCCTACAGCGTGGACGCGAAGCGCAGCGCAGTGCTGCCCGAGCTGGCCAAGAGTTTCCCGGACAACACCGAACTGGAAGCGCTGCTGACTTTCCAGGGGCCGGGCCAGGGCGACTTCGTCAAGCAGGTCGCGGCCGATCCGGCCAGCCTGTCCATGCGCCAGCACATCAGCCTGGTGCGCCTGCCGGACACCAGCCCCGCCAACGGCGGCAACGCCGCGCGCTACCAGCCGCGCGCCTACCACCCCGCCTCGGGCGGCTTCGACACCGGCTACTACGACTTCGCCACGCCGCTGGCCAAGAGCCTGGACGTGCGTTGGCAGGTGCGCCACCGCCTTGAAAAATCCGATCCGGCAGCCGTGGCAGCGGGCACGCCGAGCCCGGTGAAAAAGCCCATTGTCTACTACGTGGACCGTGGCGCGCCCGAGCCGGTGCGCAGCGCCTTGCTGGATGGTGCACGCTGGTGGGCCAGCGCCTTCGAAAAGGCCGGCTTCAAGGACGCCTACCGCGTCGAGCTGCTGCCCGAAGGCGCCGACGCGATGGACGTTCGCTACAACGTTATCACCTGGACCCACCGCGCCACGCGCGGCTGGTCCTACGGCAATGCACTGGCAGATCCGCGCACCGGCGAAATCATCCGGGGCGCCGTCAACCTCGGCTCGCAGCGCGTGCGGCAGGACATCCTGATCGCCGAAAGCCTGCTCGCGCCCTACGGCAAGAACGCCGGCGCTGACAAGCAAAAGCTGGCCGAAGCCATGGCGCTGGCCCGGCTGCGCCAGTTGTCCGCGCACGAAGTGGGCCACACGCTGGGCTTCGCCCATAACTTCTCCGCCAGCCGCCACGGCAACGGCTCGGTGATGGACTACCCGCATCCTGTCCTGAAGATCAATGCCCAGGGCGAGATCGACCTGCAGGATGCTTACGGCGCCGGTGTCGGCCCCTGGGACGATTACATCGTCAAGCACGTCTACGGCCAGTTCCCCGGCGACGAGCAGGCCGCCCTGGCAAAGCTGCGCGCCGACGCGCGCGCCGCCGGCCTCGAGTACACAAGCGACAGCGACGCCCGTTCGCCCGGCTCGGCCCACCCGCAGGGCCTGCTGTGGGACTTCGGCCCGGATTCGATCAAGACCTGGGACAGCCTGACCGCCGTGCGCCGCCGCGCGCTGGAGCAGTTCTCCTTCGACGTGCTGCCCAACGAACGCCAGGCCGGGGAGCTGGAGGCGCGGCTGGTGCCGGTCTACCTGCTGCAGCGCTACCAGGGCGAAGCGCTGGCGCGCCTGCTGGGCGGCGGCGACTTCGAATACACCACCAGCGGCGACGTGAAAGCCGGCCTGGCCAAAGGCGGCGTGCGCATCGTGCCGGCGGCGACGCAGCGCGAGGCGCTGTCCCGCCTGGCCGATACCTTGCGCGCTGAATACCTGGCGCTGCCGGCCTCGGTGCTGGATCAGCTCACGCCGCCGGCGCAAGGCTATGAGCGCAACCGCGAATACTTCCAGAGCGGCATGGACAGTGTGTTCGACGCCTTGTCCGCAGCCGAAGCGGGGGCCGCGCACAGCGCCGGCTTCCTGCTGGACGCGGCGCGGCTGAACCGCCTGGCCTGGCAGCACGCGCGCGACGCGCAGCAGCCCGGCGCGGCGGAAACGGTGAACTTGCTGCTGCAGCGCACCTGGAAGCGCGAGGCCGTGCCCGCGTCGGTGGCAGGCGGCGAGGCGGTGCAGACGGCCGCCAACTGGGTGTTGCTGGACGCCATGCTGAACCTGCTCGATGGCGGCAAGCTGCACCCCGGCGTGCAGGCCGAGCTGCGGGGCGTGGCGGGCGAGTTTGCCGCCTGGCTGGGCAAGCATCCCGGCCAGGGCGCCACGGCCAGCAGCCGCAAGCAGGCCGCCGAGCTGGTGCGCGCCTACCTGGCGGACCCGCGCAGCGTGAAGCTGCGCGCACTGCCGGCCGTGCCGCCGGGCGCGCCGATCTGACGGGCGGCGCTTAGCGGCTTCCGCTTAGCCGCTTCCGCGTCGCCGCCGCCGCTTATTTGCTGCCGCCCGAGACCAGCAGGAAGGAGGTCTTGATGCCGGCTAGCTCCGGCAGTGCTGCGCTGGCGGAGACTTCGGCGCGGTAGTCGCCCGGCGCCAGGTGTACGCGTCCTATCTTGCGCAGCACGGCCTGGTCCGCCCCGCCGTGGGCAAAGCGGCACAGCGAGACGAAGGTCTGGTCGGCCACCACGGCGCCGTCCGGCTGGTGGCGTATCAGCACGCGGATGGGAATGGGGCGGCCCAGCCCTGCGCGCCGCGCCAGCGGTATGTCCTGGTAATCGACGCCGCCCTCGCAGTAGGCGCCATCGTAGTTCGTGCCGGCCACCTCGCCGATGCGCTGCAGGTCCTGCGGCGCCTGCGGCGTGAACTTCAGGTCGAACTGGTAGCTTTTGTCCACCCGTACCGTGAACGCCACCGCCACGGGCGGGGCCGATTCCGCCAATGGCAGCGGCGTGTCCGGTATCAGCGGCGGGAACGCGCACAGGCCGGTAACAAACATCCCCAAGCCGATCAGCGGCTTCTGGCACAGCGAATATGCGATAGGACCCATGGCGCGGTGTTCTGTTGACTAGTTGGCGCCCAGTATGCCGCGTCGGCCGCCTCCCGTCACCAACTGATCGCACGCACCATCGTGGTGCCCTGTTGTGGTGCGCAGGCACCGTTCTGCGGCACGCGGCCCGTCGGCTGAAATCCTGTGAAATCAATCGCTTAGAAAGCCCGGCTGACTTCGCACCAAATTGGTACGAGTTTTGCTTATAGGAACAGTCTTTATTTGATTTTGCATTCTTTTGGGGAGTGGCTGGTATGGCTGGTAACAATTCTGGTGCAGACGCGCTGTTTATCCTGCTTGGCGCCATCATGATTTTGGCGATGCACGCGGGTTTCGCATTCCTGGAGCTGGGCACGGTGCGCAAGAAGAATCAAGTCAACGCGCTGGTGAAAATCCTGGTCGATTTCGCGGTCTCCACCATCGCCTATTTCTTTGTCGGCTACGGCATCGCCTATGGCGTGCATTTTTTCTCCAGCGCCGAGGTGCTGGCGGCGAAGAATGGCTATGAACTGGTGAAGTTCTTTTTCCTGCTGACGTTTGCCGCCGCCATCCCTGCCATCATTTCCGGCGGCATCGCGGAGCGGGCGCGCTTCCATCCGCAGCTGATCGCCACGGCGCTGCTGGTGGGCTTCGTCTATCCCTTCTTTGAAGGCATGGTGTGGAACCAGCGCTTCGGTTTCCAGCAATGGCTGCTGCACAGCTTTGGTGCGGAATTCCATGACTTTGCCGGCTCCGTGGTGGTGCACGCCATGGGCGGCTGGATCGCGCTGCCGGCCGTGCTGCTGCTGGGCGCGCGGCGCGGCCGCTATATGAAGAACGGCGCCATCGCCGCCCATCCGCCATCGTCGATTCCCTTCCTCGCCCTGGGCGCGTGGATACTCACCGTGGGCTGGTTCGGCTTCAACGTGATGAGCGCGCAGGCGCTGGACAAGATGAACGGCCTGGTGGCAGTCAACTCGCTGATGGCCATGGTGGGCGGCACGCTGGTGGCTGTCCTGATGGGCAAGAACGACCCCGGCTTCGCCTACAACGGCCCGCTGGCCGGCCTGGTGGCCGTGTGCGCGGGCTCCGACCTGATGCATCCGCTGGGCGCGCTGGTCACCGGCGGCATTGCCGGCGCCGTGTTCGTGTGGATGTTCACGCTGGCGCAGAACAAGTGGAAGATCGACGACGTGCTGGGCGTGTGGCCGCTGCACGGCCTGTGCGGCGCCTGGGGCGGCATCGCGGCCGGGATTTTCGGGCTGAAGGGGCTGGGCGGCATGGGCGGCGTGTCCTTCGTGTCGCAGCTGGCCGGCACCGCGCTGGGCGTGGCGATTGCCGCCGGCTCCGGGTATGCGATCTACGGCGTGCTCAAAGCCGTCATGGGTTTGCGCCTCGATCCGGAGCAGGAATTCCAGGGCGCCGACCTGTCGGTGCACCGCATCACTTCCACGCCGGAGCGGGAGTCGAACTGGTAGCGGGCCAGTCGCTAGCAAGGCGGCCCGGCACGAGCGCTCCTACCAGGCCCTGATCGGCCTGCTGCGCGACGGCATCGGCAGTGCGGCTGAGCGCGCCGAGTGATGGCGGAAACCATACGGGTGCGGCGCGAGCGCGGCCTGGAGGGGGCGACAGCGATCGTCAATGCCGGCCGCGCAAGTCGCAAATGGAAATCCTGCGCACCCTGATCAAGGAGCAGGTCACCGAGCACGCCGAGCGGCGCACCGAATTGCACGAGACCATCACGGCTGACTCGCGGCGCGGGGCCAACCTGGCCATCGGCGCGGCGGTGGCCAATATCGCCGCCCTATGCACCATGCTGCTGGCCGCACGGCGCGCTGCGCAAGAGCCGCGCCGCCGAGGACGAGGCCCGGCGGTCGGCGCTGGCCCTGCGCAACAACGAGCGCCTGGCCAGCACGGCCGAAATGGTGAATCTGCTCGACCTGGCCGGCCAGGTGGTGCTGGCGCTGGCCAAGATGCAGCTGCGCCTGTCGCTCAAGCGCCAGTCCATCATCGACCCGCTCACCGAGCTAGGACACGGCTGTGGCGCTGGTCCTCGTGGACTTGGGCCACTTCAAGCGCGTCAACGACACCTACGGGCACGACGCGGGCAACCTGCGGCGGCGCTGTACGCCGCGCCCTGGGCAGGATCGGCAGCCGACGGTCTCCGGGTGCGCAGGCGGGGCCGGCAGGGTGTCTGGAGGGTAACGCAGTGTCGGGCCGCGCGGCTTAGCGGTGGATCACCACCAGCAGCGCCTTCGCTTCGGTCTTGCCGGCGTTGCGGATGGCGTGATCGAGGTCGCCGGGATAGCGTGCGGTGCCGCCCAGCTTGACCTTTTTCTTGGTGCCGCCCACCTCCAGTTCCATGGAGCCGTGCAGCACGGTCAGGTGCTCGGTGGTGCCGGGGTCGTGCGCCTGCGACACCAGCTCGCCGCCGGGCGCCAGCGTCAGTTCGTACCACTCATACTTTCCCGCCAGTTCCATCGGTCCCAGGATGCGCATGGTGTAGCCGGCGTGCGCGCCGGGCAGGGTGGGCGTTTCGTGGGCGTCCAGCACCCTTATCGTTTCGACACTTTTTCCCGAATCGTCCAGCAGCTCGCCGATGGCCACGCCCAGGGCGTTGGCCAGGCGCCAGGTGATCGCGATGGTGGGGTTGGCCTTCTCGCGCTCGATCTGCGACAGCATGGATTTGGACACCCCCGCGATGCGCGACAGGTCTTCCAGCGTCAGCCCGCGCGCCAGGCGCAGGCGCTGCAGGGCGGCGCCGACTTCCGGCGGGGCGTTGTTTGTGGCGGCAGCTTTCATGCGTTTTTCATTCTTTTATATGTTGCAAAGTTCAATGGCCTCCGGTACGATTCGATATATTGAACTTGAGTTCGAAATAACGGATTCGACGGGTGCGCTGAAAAAAGTGGAGTAAACTCCGAATTCAGGGACAGCATAACTCAACCACCATACAAGAGGAAGATCATGAGCGAACAAGCGAAAAACGCCTTCTACACCGGCCTGCAGCAAAACCTGGACACCCTGCGCGAACAGGGCCTGTACAAGCCGGAGCGCGTGATCGCTTCCCGCCAGGGTTCCGAAGTGGTGGCGCAGGACGGCCGCACCCTGATTAATATGTGCGCCAACAACTACCTGGGCCTGTCGGGCGAGGAGTGGGTGGCGCAGGCTTCCATCGATGCGACCGAGAAATACGGCTACGGCCTGTCGTCGGTGCGCTTCATCTGCGGCACCCAGACCGTGCACAAGGAACTGGAGCAGGCCATCTCGGCCTTCCTGGGCACCGAGGACACCATCCTGTACGCGGCCGCCTTCGACGCCAACGGCGGCGTGTTCGAGCCGCTGTTCGACGAGAACGACGCCATCATCTCCGACGCGCTGAACCACGCCTCCATCATCGACGGCATCCGCCTGTGCAAGGCCGCGCGCTTCCGCTACGCCCACAACGACATGGCCGACCTGGAAAAGCAGCTGCAGGACGCGGCCGGCAAGCGCAACAAGATCATCGTCACCGACGGCGTGTTCTCGATGGACGGCACCATCGCCCAGCTGGACAAGATCGTGGCGCTGGCCGAGCAGTACGGCGCGCTGGTGATGATAGACGAGTGCCATGCCTCCGGCTTCATGGGCAAGACCGGCCGCGGCACGCACGAGCACCACAATGTGCTGGGCAAGATCGACATCATCACCGGCACCCTGGGCAAGGCGCTCGGCGGCGCCATGGGCGGGTTCACGTCCGGCCGCAAGGAAGTGATCGACACGCTGCGCCAGAAGTCGCGCCCTTACCTGTTCTCCAACACACTGGCGCCATCGATCGCCGGCGCGTCGCTGGAAGTGCTCAAGCGCCTGTCCGCCTCCACCGAGCTGCGCGACCGCCTGCACGAAAACACTGCCTACTTCCGCAAGGAGATCGAGCGCATCGGCTTCACCATCAAGCCGGGCACGCACCCGGTGGTGCCGGTGATGCTGTTCGACGCCCCGGTGGCGCAGAAGTTTGCTGCACGAATGTATGAGCTGGGCGTTTTGCTCAGCGGCTTCTTCTACCCGGTAGTACCGATGGGCCAGGCCCGCGTCCGTGTGCAGCTCTCCGCCGCCCACACCCGCGCCCAGCTGGACACGGTACTGGCAGCATTCGAGCAGGCGGGCCGTGAATTGGGCCTGCTGAAGAACTAAATCAGAGAACAGAAAGAACAGCATGGAACGTATTTTAGTTATTGGCGCCAACGGCCAGATCGGCAGTGAATTGGTGGACGCGCTGGCGCAAAAACATGGCGCCCAAAACGTCATCGCCACCGACATCGGCGCCAAGAATGTCTACAACGCAGCGCGCTACCAGGTGCTGAACGTATTGGACAAGGAAGCACTGGAGACCCTGGTCGCTTCCGAAAACATCACCCAGGTTTACCAGCTGGCGGCCATGCTGTCCGCCACCGGCGAAGCGGCGCCGCTGAAAGCCTGGACCCTGAACATGGACGGCTTGCTCAACATCCTGGAAGTGGCGCGCGTGCGCGGCGAACAGGGCAAGCCGCTGCGCGTGTTCTGGCCTTCGTCCATCGCCGCCTTCGGTCCGAACACGCCGTCGCACGACACGCCGCAGCTGACCATCATGGACCCGACCACGATCTACGGCATCAGCAAGCTGGCTGGCGAGCGCCTGTGCGAGTACTACTTCTTGAAATACGGCGTGGACGTGCGCAGCATCCGCTACCCGGGCATCATCAGCTACAAGTCGCCTCCGGGCGGCGGCACCACCGACTACGCCATCGCGATCTTCCACGCGGCGCTGCGCGGCGAGACCTACGAGTGCTTCCTCGGCCCGCAGACCACGCTGCCGATGATCTACATGCCCGACGCCATCCGCGCAACGGTGGAATTGATGGAAGCGCCGGCCTCACAAATCAAGGTCCGTTCCTCTTATAATGTGGCGGGCGTGTCGTTCAATCCCGCGCAACTGGCAGAGGCCATCACGCGCTCCGTGCCGGGTTTCAGGATCGAATACAAGCCGGACAGCCGCCAGGCGATTGCAGATACCTGGCCACACAGTCTGGACGACTGCCACGCGACCGCCGACTGGGGCTGGAGAGCCAAGGTCGGCACCGAAGAGATGGTCAAGGACATGCTGGCGAACATCGACGTCAGCCTGGGCCAGGCCGCCTGAATAGCTACCCGCTAACTACTATAAAGAGACATCCAATGGACATGAGCGTTTTCGACCTGTTTAAAATCGGCATCGGGCCATCCAGTTCCCACACCGTGGGGCCTATGGTGGCGGCGCGCCGGTTCCTGGTCGAAGCCGGTCCGCTGGATGATGTGGTGGCGGTGGAGGCGGCCCTGTATGGCTCGCTGGCGCTGACCGGCATTGGCCACGCCACCGACAAGGCGGTGATCCTGGGCCTGATGGGCGAAACGCCGCAGCACGTCGATCCCACGCAAGTGGACGCCATGCTGGCGGCGGCCGAACAGAAGCAGGAACTGAAGCTGCTGGGCACCCATGCGGTGCCGTTTACCCGCGCGGCCCATCTGCTGTTCCACAAAAGCGAAACCCTGCCCGAACACCCGAACGGCATGCGCTTCACGCTGAAGCGCGCCGACGGCAGCACGTTGAGCAAGGTCTATTACTCGGTCGGCGGCGGCTTTATCCGCGAAGAAGGCGAGACCGGCGGCATCGACGGCCGTCCTGCCGTGGAGCTGCCATATCCGTTCGATACCATGGCCCAGCTGCTGGAGCATGGCAAGCGCACCGGCCTGACCATCCCGCAAATGCTGCGCGCCAATGAGCTGATGCGCGTCTCGGAAGATGAGCTGAACGCGGGCGTGGACCGCATCTGGCATGTGATGCGCGACTGTATTGCGCATGGCCTGGAAACTGCGGGCCAGCTGCCGGGCGGCCTGAATGTGAAGCGCCGCGCCGCCGGGCTGTGGCTGCAGGCGAAGGGCGGCGAGCTGGCCAACGCGCTGCCGCATGACGCGCTGCACCAGGTGAGCCTGTATGCCATGGCGGTCAACGAGGAGAACGCCGCCGGCGGCCGCGTGGTGACGGCGCCGACCAACGGCGCGGCGGGCATTATCCCGGCCGTGCTGCGCTATTACGCGGAAGACTGCCATCCGAGCGATCCGGTGAAAGGCGTGCGCGAGTTCCTGCTGACGGCGGCGGCCATCGGCATGCTGTGCAAGCGCAACGCGTCCATTTCCGGCGCGGAAATCGGCTGCCAGGGCGAAGTCGGCGTGGCCTGCGCCATGGCGGCGGCGGGGCTGGTCGCGGCGCTCGGCGGCAGCAATCTGCAGATCGAGAATGCGGCTGAAATCGGCATCGAACACCACCTCGGCATGACCTGCGACCCGATCGGCGGGCTGGTGCAGATTCCCTGCATCGAGCGCAACGGCATGGGCGCGGTGAAGGCCATCACCGCCGCCTCCCTGGCGCTGAAAGGCGACGGCACCCACTTCGTCAGCCTGGACGAAGTAATCGAAACCATGCGCCAGACCGGCGCGGACATGCAGGTCAAATACAAGGAAACCTCCTTGGGCGGCCTCGCGATCCACGTCGTTACCGTCAACCACGCTGCCTGCTGACAGGCTGGGCGGTGGCCCCAATTTTGGCAGCGGGCGTCCGCACTGCGCGATAGCGGCAGGTTTTGACGTCCGCGCATGCGCGCCCGCTATGCCCTACCTATCAGCCGCGCGTGCAACAGTTCCCGCTGTGCGCCCGGTGGCGACAGGTATTCGATCTTGCCTGCCACGATAGTGGCGACCGGCAGGCCTTCGCGGAACAGGATGCGGTTGCCTGGCACGGCAGGCACTTTGTCGCCGGGGAGCAGCGTGCCGCACAAGTTGAGCGGGTCCACGCCGGAGATGCATACCAGGCTGTCCGTCTTCTCGCGTCGCCGAACCTCACGCAGCAGCGGGATGGCTTCGGGCAGTGCGAACTGCTCGCCGGAGTAGCCTGCCACGAAGCGCCCGCCACGGATCTCGCCGCGCGCCTCCAGCCGGTGATACACCGGGAGCAGCTCGCGCCAGGACGGCAGCCAGGACGCCTCGCGCTCCAGCAACCGCCAGAACATCACGCCGTAGCGCCGCAACAGGGTCATGGCGACGTATTCCAGCGTCTCGGGTGGCAGGCGCGGCTTGCGGGAAGGCTTGCCCGGCGCCGGCGCGGTTGCAGGCGCGGACGGGGGCGTATCGCGCCTGACCAGCGCCCAGCGGCCCGCTTCCTCCATCGTCGGTCCAGCGCTGCGGCGGCGCCGCTTGTCGTTGCTGGCGCGCTTGGATGCGGGCAGCAGCATGGCGCGCATGCCGGCGAAGCTGTCGGCGTTCACCAGGCCGACGGAGACCAGTTCCCCGAGCGCGTTTTCAAGTTCCACCGGCAGCATGCGCGCGTCGTGCTGCAATTCGTCCATGAACAGGGCGCCGTGGCGCTGCAGCAGTTCCAGCACGCTGGCCGCGCGCGACGAGACCTCCGGCGGTTCGCCGGCCGCGCTCAAGCCGTGCCACAACGCGGCCTGGCGGCGCGGCAGCAGCACGATGGGTGTACTGCGCACCGGCCCGCCCGCCGCTGAACGGGGCGCGCCGACACGGGTCCACACGGTCTTGCCCGCGCGGCACAGGTCGTCCAGCCAGAGGATGGAATAGTCGCGCATGCGCAGCGCCAGCAGGTCGCTTTCCCAGGCGCCGGCTGCCGCTTCGTAGCCTTCCAGCTGCGCCAGCACCTGCGGCATCGCTTCCTGGCCTTGCAGCCGCGTGTCCTCGGTGAGGTGCTGCCAGTCGAACAGGAAGCGCATGAAATCCTGCTGCTCCACGGGTTCGATTTCGCGCCGCAGCCGCTTGATGGTATAGCGGTGGATACGCGCGAGCAGGTGGCGCTCGCACCATTCTTCGACCGCCACGCCGGGCGTGAAATGGCCGCGCATGACGTAGCCTTCGCTTTCCAGCTGCGCCAGCGCGATGGCGACGGTGCCCTCGGGCAGGGCTAGCGGCCGCGCGATGGCGGCCAACGGCTGCGGGCCAAAGCCGGTGAGGCGGGCGCGCAGCAGCTCTGTCAACGCGGCGTCGCGGGTCCAGTCATCGGGGCCGTTACCGCGATGGCTGTCGGGGATGTCCAGCGCGGGCGAGGCCGAGGCGTCGGGGTAGGCGGCCTGCAAGCAGTCCAGGCGCTCCAACGCGACCCAGAGGTCGGCGTGGCCTTGCGGGACGGCACCAGCACCAGCACCGGCACCAGCACCGGCGCCGCGCAGGCGAGTGGCGCGGCCCTGCCTTGCCAGCGCTGCGAGCCACTCCGGCCAGCCCGGCTGCCGCTGCGCTTCCTCGTCGGTGATGCAGGCCAGCGCCACCAGCGCTTCCTGCACCTCGTCCTCGTTGCGGGCATTCGGCCAGGCTTCCTCGGCCACGCTGGCGATGGCGTCCGCGTCCAGCGCGCCCAGGTCGCCGGCGCTGGCGGGATCGGTCCAGCGGCGGTTGATGACGGCCTGCGTGCGGCGCTCTTCCAGCGGCGCGTCGTCGAGGAAAGCGTACGGCCGCGCATTGAGGATTTCCATCGCCAGCGGCGAGGGCGCCGGCAGGTCGCGCGAAATCAGCTGCACGTCGCCCGCTTCCATGCGGCGCAGCAGCGCCAGCCAGCCTTCGCTGTCCATGGCTTCATGCAGGCAGTCGTCCAGCGTCTGGTCCACCAGCGGATGGCTGGGCAGCTCGCGTTCGCCGACGATGTTCTCCAGGCACGCGGCCTGGTCGGGGAACACCGACGCCAGCAGATCGTCGCTCTTCATGCGCTGCAGTTGCGGCGCCACCTTGCGTCCGCCCGTGAAACGGGGCAGGGCCAGTGCCGTGGTGGCATTCCAGCGCCAGCGCACGTTGAACAGCGGCGCGTCCAGCAGGGCTTGCACCAGGATGTGCTCCGCGCTGTTCGCGCGCAGGTAGCGCCACACTTCGTCCAGCGGGAAGCTGTGGCTGGTCGACAGCGACAGGATGATGGCGTCTTCTGTGGCGGCGGCCTGCAGTTCGAAGTTGAAGGTGCGGCAGAAGCGCTTGCGCAGCGCCAGGCCCCAGGCGCGGTTGATGCGGCTGCCGAACGGCGCATGGATTACCAGCTGCATGCCGCCGGATTCGTCGAAGAATCGCTCCATCACCAGCGTGTCCTGCGTCGGCAGCGCGCCCAGCGCGGCGCGCGCCACCGCCAGATAGTCGACGATCTGGCGCGCCGCCGCGTCGCTCATGCCGAGATGCTCTTCCAGCCAAGCCACCGCACGCTCCAGCCCTGCTGCGCCGTCGCCTTGGCCGGCCAGCTGGCGCCCGATTTCCTCGCGCAGCCGCGCCACGCCGGCGGACAGCTCGTCGCTGCGTCCGGGCGCCTCGCCCAGCCAGAACGGAATGTTGGGCGCCGCGCCGTGCGCGTCCTCCACCCGCACCTTGCCCGCCTCGACCTTGATGATGCGGTAGGACGTGTTCCCAAGCTGGAAAACATCCCCTGCCAGGCTCTCGACCGCGAAGTCCTCGTTGACGGTGCCGACCGATTGGCCCTGCGGCTCCAGCAGCACCGTGTAGTCCGCATTGTCCGGTATCGTGCCGCCCGAGGTCACTGCGGCCAGCTTGCCGCCGCGCCGCCCGCGCAGCGAGCGCGCGGCCGCGTCGCGGTGCAGGTAGGAGCCGCGCACGCCGTTGCGCGTGGTGTAGCCTTCTGCCAGCATGCGCAGCACGTCGTCATAGCGCGCGCGCTCCAGCCGCTCGTACGGCTGGGCGCTGCGCACCAGCTCGAACAGCTCGTCCTCGCCCCATTCCCGGCATGCCACTTCGGCCACGATCTGCTGCGCCAGCACGTCCAGCGGCGCTTGCGGGATGCGCAGCATGTCCAGCTCGCCGCGCCGCACGCAATCCAGCAGCGCGGCGCATTCGATCAGGTCATCGCGCGAGGTGGGGAACAGCCGCCCCTTGGGCATGCCGCCCACGTGGTGGCCCGAGCGGCCCACGCGCTGCAGCAGCGCGGCGATGTTGCGCGGCGAGCCCACCTGGCACACCAGGTCCACGTCGCCGATGTCGATACCCAGCTCCAGCGACGCGGTGGCAATCAGCACCTGCAGCTCGCCCTTCTTCAGCCGCTGCTCGGCCGCCAGGCGGTATTCCTTGGCCAGGCTGCCGTGGTGCGCCGCCACGTGCCCGGCGCCCAGCCTGTCGCCCAGGTGGCGCGCGATGCGTTCGGACAGGCGGCGCGTGTTGACGAAAATGAGCGTGGTCCGGTGCAGCACCACCAGCTCCGCCATGCGGTCGTAGACCCGCTCCCACACCTCGTTCGGCATCACCGCTTCCAGCGGCACCGGCGGCAGCTCCAGTGCCAGGTCGCGCGCGCGCACGTGGCCCACGTCCACCACGGCGCATTCGTGCGCGCCGCCGCCACCCACCAGGAAGTCCGCCACGGTCGACAAGGGCTTCTGCGTGGCCGACAGGCCCACCCGCACCGGGCGCCGCCCGCACAGCGCGTCCAGCCGCTCCAGGCTGAGCGCCAGGTGGCTGCCGCGCTTGCTGCCCGCCACCGCGTGGATTTCGTCCACGATGACCGTGCGCACGGTGGCCAGCATGGCGCGCCCGCTGTCCGAACCCAGCAGCACGTACAGCGACTCGGGCGTGGTGACGAGGATGTGCGGCGCCCGCCGGCGCATGGCGTTGCGCTCGGCCGTGGTGGTGTCGCCGGTGCGCACGGCGGCACGGATGCCGTGCGGCGGCAGTCCCATGGCCGCCAGCTGCGCACCGATGCCCTCCAGCGGCGCTTCCAGGTTCAGGCGGATGTCGTTGGACAGCGCCTTCAGCGGCGAGACGTACAGCACCTGGGTTGCATCCGGCAGCGGACCCGCGCCGCTTTCCCGCACCAGCGCGTCGATGGCGGCCAGGAAGGCGGTGAGGGTTTTGCCGGAACCGGTCGGCGCGGCCACCAGGGTCGGGCGGCCGGACTGGATCTGCGGCCAGGCGCGCAGCTGCGCCTCGGTGGCGGCCGGGAAGGTGGCGTGGAACCACGCCGCGACGGCGGGATGAAAGTCGCCGGCAAGGCTGGTCAGGGGCGCGCGCTTGTTCATGGCAGGTCAGGTTGGGGCGCCGCCGTGGATGGCAAGGGCGGTGACGGCCCGCTTAGCGCAGCGCTTCCAGCGTCTTCGGCAGGCTGTCTTTGCTCATGCTGTCCACGATCCAGCCAGCGCCCAGTGGTACGGGACCGGGATCGGTGTAGACATAATACTGCACCACGGTTTTGCCACCGTCACCGGAGACGGGCGACAACTGCCAGTAACCTTCAGTGTCGGCGATGGTTTCCTCCGGCTTCAGTCCGGCGGACGGCACCATGTCCCACGCCAGCCGGCACTGCTGCGCGCTGACTCTGGGCGTCATTTCCAGCCGGTATTTCTTCACCTTGCCAAGTGGTAATTTGAGCGTCATATCCACCAGTGTGTTGCCGTTGGCCGCCTTCGGCAGCGCCGTGTGCGACACGCTGGGCATGAAGCCCGGGTAGCCGGCGTAATCCTGGACGATGCCGCACAATTTGGCCATGGGCGCCTGGATGATGGTCGCCGCCAGGAAGGCCTTGCCCTGTGCCTTCTTGGACGCCACTTCCTGCAGCGTTACTTCCTTGTCGGACAGCCTGGCGGGATCGATGGCGTCGGCCGCGCAGGCGTTCAGGCAGAGCAGGGCGGCCGGCAATGCCAGCAAGCTGGTTGTCTTCATCGGGACTCCTCGTCTACGCCCGCGCGGATGGCTTCCACATCCACCTTGAGCAGGTAAGATTCAATATTCTTCCACACCGCATGATAGCCGTAGCCGCCTTCCTTCATTTCGCGCAGCGCGTCCTGCCTGCTGCGCTGCTGGTAGAGGATGCGGTACATGGCCGTGACCAGGCCGGTGCGGTCGGCGCCGTGCTGGCAGTGCAGCAGCACCGGGCCGTGCTGCTCGGCGGCGCGAATGGCGCGCAGCGCCTCGATGATCTTGCGGTCGCTGATGTCCCAGGTGTTGATCGGCACGTGCACCGGCTTGATGCCGCTGCCGCGCAGGATTTGTTCGTCGTCGTGAAAGGCGCGCAGGCTCACCACCGTCTTGATGCCCGGCGCCTGCAGGCGCCTCACGTCGTCCGGTCGCAGCATGGCACTGCGGAAGAAGGTTGGCGTCACGCTGTACAGATTGCCCGGCGCGTGGATAGGCGTGGCCCAGTCCCCGCTGCGCTGCGCCGCTGCGCCGCCCGGAGCCGTTGCCGCCGCAGTCGCCCCCGCAGTCGCCGCCGTGGCCGCCGTTGCTGCCGCTGTCGCCGCTGTTGCCGCCGCCAGCAATGGCGCCAGCATCAATGCAAGCGCCGCCCTCATGCCGCGCGCGCCGGCTGGAAGATCTGCGCCGCCGCCGGCTGCGCCAATACCCGGGCCAGCACTTCGCTGGCAGCGTCCGGCTTGCCCAGCGCGCGCGCCTTGGCGGCCATCTCCGCCAGCCGCTGTGGATCGCGCAGCAGCAACTGAACGCGATACGCCAGCGTTACCGGGTCGAAGGCTTTTAGCTTCAGGCGCTCCACGCCGCGCCGCAGCCGCTGCATGGAACCGTGCGCCGGCGCGTCGTGCGTGGCCTGGTACAGCGTCCAGGTGGGTCGCTTGCACGCCGTCGCCCGCGTGGGCGCGGATCGCTTCGGCTGCGCGCATATGGCCGACGCCGGCCGACACGCTGAGGAGCAGGATTTTGCGCGGTGTCATCGGAAGTCCAGGAAGATGAAAATGCCAATCATACCAGATTGCTTTTTTGGCAAACCGGTCCGCCGCGCCCATATTCGAAATATGCATAAAACAATGCGATATAACACCGATACCCGAGCCGCACTATAATAGACGCTCGATTTCGCACGCCAACCGGACTTTCTCATCTATGCAATATGTGTCTACCCGCGCCGCAGCGTCGGCCGCATCGCAGTCTCCGCAACAGTTCTCCGATATCCTGCTGGGCGGCCTCGCCCCGGACGGCGGCCTGTATCTCCCGACCGAATACCCGCAAGTGACCGGCGCCGAGCTCGATGCCTGGCGCAAGCTGTCCTACGCCGAACTGGCCTTCGAGATCCTGAAGAAGTTCGCCACCGACATTCCGGAAGCGGACCTGAAGGCGCTCACCGCGAAGACCTATACCGCCGACGTGTACCGCAACGCGCGCGAGGGCGAATCGGCCGCCGACATCACGCCGCTGCGCGTGCTGGAGGAGTCGAAGGGCAAGAAGCTGGTGCTGCAGGCGCTGTCCAACGGCCCGACCCTGGCCTTCAAGGACATGGCCATGCAGCTGCTGGGCAACCTGTTCGAGTACGCGCTGGCCAAGAAGAACGCTGAACTGAACATCTTCGGCGCCACCTCGGGCGACACCGGCAGCGCGGCCGAATACGCGATGCGCGGCAAGAAGGGCATCCGCGTGTTCATGCTGTCGCCGCACAAGAAGATGAGCGCCTTCCAGACCGCGCAGATGTTCAGCCTGCAGGACCCGAACATTTTTAACATCGCCGTCGAAGGCGTGTTCGACGACTGCCAGGACATGGTCAAAGCGGTCTCCAACGATCTGCCGTTCAAGGCGAAGCAAAAGATCGGCACCGTCAACTCCATCAACTGGGCGCGCGTCGTGGCGCAGGTGGTGTACTACTTCCGTGGCTACCTGGCCGCCACCACCAGCAACGACCAGAAAGTGTCCTTCACCGTCCCGTCGGGTAACTTCGGCAACATCTGCGCCGGCCACATCGCCCGCATGATGGGCCTGCCGATCGACAAGCTGGTGGCCGCCACCAACGAAAACGACGTGCTCGACGAGTTCTTCCGCACCGGCGTCTACCGCGTGCGCAAGTCCGCCGAAACCTATCACACCAGCAGCCCGTCGATGGACATCTCCAAGGCGTCCAACTTCGAGCGCTTCGTGTATGACCTGGTGGGCCAGGACGCCGAACGCACCCGCGCGCTGTTCACCAAGGTGGAAACGCACGGCGGCTTCGACCTGTCCGGCTACCCAGGCAGCGACGGCGACGAGTTCACCAAGGTGGCCAAGTATGGCTTCAAGTCCGGCAAGTCCACCCACAAGGACCGCCTCGACACCATCCGCGACGTGGCCGACGACTACGGCATCGTGATCGACACCCACACCGCCGACGGCATCAAGGTCGCGCGCGAGAACATGGAAGCGGGCGTGACGATGATCGTGCTGGAGACCGCGCTGGCCGCCAAGTTCAACGAAACCATCCTGGAAGCGCTGGGCGAGGACGCCGAGCGTCCGGCCGGCTTCGAAAACATCGAAGCGCTGCCGCAGCGTTTCGTCGTCATGCCGGCCGACGTGGCCAAGATGAAGGACTACATCGCTACCAACACGGGACTGTAAGCCATGAAACCACTGATGCCGGTGCGCGAGGCGCTGGACTTCATGCTGGCCGCCGCCCGCCCGGTAGCGGAGATCGAAACGCTGTCCACGCTGGCGGCCAACGGCCGCGTGCTGGCGCAGGCGCAGGCATCGGGCATGAACGTGCCGACGCACGACAACACGCAGATGGACGGCTACGCCGTGCGTGCGGCCGATTGCGCCAGCGGCGCGGCCACGCTGACGGTGTCGCAGCGCATTCCGGCCGGCCACGTCGGCCAGCCGCTGCTGCCCGGCACGGCCGCGCGTATCTTCACCGGCGCCATGATCCCCGAGGGCGCGGACGCGGTGGTGATGCAGGAGCAGTGCGAGCTGGCCGGCAACCTGGTCACCATCAGGCACGTGCCCAAGGCCGGCGAATGGATACGCCGCGCCGGCGAGGACATCACCAACGGCAGCGTCATCCTGCCGGCCGGCACCCGCCTGCGCAGCCAGGAGCTGGGTCTGGCCGCCTCGGTCGGCCTGGCCGAACTGCCGGTGCGGCGCAAGCTGCGCGTGGCAGTGTTCTTCACCGGCGACGAGCTGGCCATGCCGGGCGAGCCGCTGGCGCCCGGCGCCATCTACAACTCCAACCGCTACACCCTGCGTGCGCTGCTGGAAAACCTGGGCTGCGAGATCAGCGATTTCGGCATCGTGCCGGACTCGCTGGACGCCACCCGTTCCGTGCTGCGCCAGGCGGCCCAGGGCAATGACCTGATCATCACCTCCGGCGGCGTGTCCGTCGGCGAAGAAGACCATATCAAGCCTGCGGTGGAGGCCGAGGGCAAGCTCAATATGTGGCAGATCGCCGTCAAGCCGGGCAAGCCGCTGGCGTTTGGCGAAGTGAAGGACGCGTTCTTCCTCGGCCTGCCGGGCAATCCGGTGTCCAGCTTCGTCACCTTCCTGCTGTTCGTGCGGCCCTTCATCCTGCGCCTGCAGGGCGTGAGCGACCCGCGAGCGCTGGCGCCCAAGGCCTACCCCCTGCGCGCCGATTTCAGCTGGCCCAAGGCCGACCGGCGCAACGAATTCCTGCGCGCGCGCCTGAACGGGCAGGGCGGGCTGGACTTGTTCGTGAACCAGAGTTCGGGCGTGCTCATCTCCACCGTGTGGGGCGACGGCCTGATCGACAACCCGCCGGGCCAGGTCATCCAGCCGGGCGATACGGTGCGCTTTATTCCATTCAGTGAGTTGATATGAAGGTGACGCTGAAATTCTTTGCCAGCGTGCGCGAGGCCGTTGGCACGTCCACCGAGGTGCTGGAGCTGCCTGCGGGCGTGGACACGGTGGCCGCGATCCGCGCACTGCTGGTCGCGCGCGGCGGAGCGTGGGCGCAAGCGCTGGGCGAAGGCCGCGCCCTGCGCATGGCCTGCAATCAGGTGATGTGCCAGCCGGAGACGGGGGTGAAAGAGGGCGCCGAGGTCGCGTTCTTCCCGCCCGTTACCGGCGGCTAACGCTCGGCGGCTTACGCGCTTGCGCGCTAAGCCCCCCTACGCATCACGGGCAGCGCGGATATCGCGGGCATCGTGGATTCCGTGGATGTCCTGGGTACCGTAGGGCGGGTTAGCGTAGCGTAACCCGCCGTGCGCCGTTAGGGCCGCTTGCCCGGCTTCCCCACTGCATCGCACGCCGCGCACTCCTGCCCCTTGCGATAGCGCCGGTACTGCGTGCCGACAAAAATGGCCGCCGCAATAGCCGCCCAAGCCGCAGCGCTCAGAATATCCGCCTGCGTGGTCGTTCCCTTTACGTATTCCACAATCGCCAGGATGGCAAACAGCGGCACCGCCGCCAGCAAATACCGCTTGATCCAGAACGCTGCACCCATGACTGCCTCCCAAATTGGTAGATGCGTGCCAGTATGCCCTAGAATGCCGGATTGCCTCAATATTTCACCCGGATTTCCCCATGCAGTCTCAGAACAAGAATAACTACCGCGTCGCCGTGATCGGCGGCGGCCCGGCCGGCCTGATGGCGGCGCAGACCCTGGCGCAGCGCGCCGGCCCCGACCAGCCGCTGCAGATCGACGTCTACGACGCCATGCCCTCCGTCGGCCGCAAGTTCCTGCTGGCCGGGCGCGGCGGCATGAACATCACCCACGCCGAGCCTTACGATACCTTCGTCACCCGCTACGGCAAGCGCGCCGCCATCCTGCAACCCATGCTGGACGCCTTCGGCCCGCAGCACGTGCGCGACTGGGTGCACGGCCTGGGCATCGAAACCTTCGTCGGCACCTCGGGCCGCGTGTTCCCAACCGAGATGAAGGCCGCGCCGCTGCTGCGCGCCTGGCTGCACCGCCTGCGCGAACTGGGTGTGCATTTCCATCAGCGCCACCGCTGGACCGGCTGGAACGCCGGCGGCGCGCTGCTGCTGGACACGCCGGAAGGCGAACTGGCCGTGCAGGCCGACGCCACCATCCTGGCGCTGGGCGGCGCCAGCTGGGCGCGGCTGGGTTCGGACGGCGCCTGGGTGCCGGTACTGGAGCGCCAGGGCGTGGAGGTGGCGCCGCTGGTGCCCGCCAACTGCGGTTTCGACGTGGACTGGAGCGCGCATTTCAGCGCCAGGCACGCGGGCGAGCCGCTGACCACGGTGGCCATCACGTCCACCGGTGCGGATGGCAAGCCGTTCCGCAAGCAGGGGCAGTTCGTGGTGACGGCCACGGGCGTGGAGGGCGGCCTGATTTATGCGCTGTCGGCCGCGCTGCGCGACCAGATCGCGGCTGATGGCAGCGCGCTGATCTACCTGGACTTGCTGCCGGACTTGAACGCCGAGCGCGTGCTGGATGAAATCAGCCGTCCGCGCGGTTCGCGCTCGATGGCGAGCCATTTGCAAAGCCGGCTGGGGATCAAGGGCGTGAAGGCGGGGCTGTTGCGCGAGTGCGCCAGCGCGGAGGAGTATGCGGACCCGGCGCGGTTGGCGCAGGCGTTGAAGATGCTGCCGCTGCGGCTGCGCGCGCCGCGGCCGATCGACGAGGCGATCAGCACTGCCGGCGGCGTGCGGTTTGAGGCGATGCAGGGGACGATGCTGGCGGCGAAGCCGGGCGTGTTCGTGGCTGGCGAGATGGTGGACTGGGAGGCGCCCACTGGCGGCTATCTGCTGACGGCTTGCCTGGCCAGCGGGCAGGCGGCGGGGGAGGATGTGTTGCGCTGGCTGCGGCGGGTTACGCCGCTGCGCGGCTAACCCGCCCTACGATATACGATATACCGCAATGCGGCGGTCCGTGAGCCTTGTTTTAATGATCCCAGGTTACTTCGCCGGAGCCGGTGCGGCTCACGTTGCGGTTGTCGGGGTTGCCGAATACGCGGATGTCGCCGCTGCCGTTCAGCGTCAGTTCGGCGGACTTGCGGGCAAATACATTGGTGGTGCCTGAGCCCTTGAGGTTGACCACCACCTGGTCCGACGCCAGGTGCTGCGCATCCAGGTCGCCCGAGCCGGTCAGTTCGGCGTTCAGGCTCTTGCAGCTGCCGCTGCTCCTGATCTGGCCCGAGCCGACCATTTCCAGCGTCACCACGTCGCTGGCGCCGGTGTTCAGGGTCAGGTCGCCGCTGCCGTGCACGCCCGCATCAACCTTCTTGAAGCGCCCGTTGAAGTTCACATTGCCCGGCCCGTGCACCTGAACCGACAGGTTCTCGCCGCTGAAGCCATTCACCGTGCTGTCGCCGCTGCCGTGGATCTCCAGTTCGGACAGCGAAGGCAGCACCAGCTCCACCTGCAGCGGGCGGCGGTGGTGGAACAGCATGCCCTTGGTGCCGATGTGCAGCGTGTTGCCTTCCTGTTCGGTTTCCACGTTGCCCAGCAGGCGCTGTTCGCCGCGTACCTTGAGCGAAGGCTTGTCGCCCTGGCGCAGGGTCAGGTCGATCGGGCCGCTCAGCTCCACCGAGGTGATGCCGGCGCTGACGTCGCGCGTTTCGCTGGCAGGCGCCCGGCCTTGCGCGCTGGACGGGTTGGTGGCGCCGTGCGCGCGCAGCATGCTGTAGGAGACGGCGATCAGCGCGAACGCCAGCAGCAGCATGCTGATTCCGACTTTGAGTAAGGCTTTCATGGTGTGCTCCCGTCCGCCTTAGCGGCCCCGCAACAGGGAAAAATTCATCTGGATGTAGCGCTTGATGCCCATGATGGTGTACTTGGTCACCACCAGGCTGAGCAAACTGAGCAGGATGCCGACGATCACCAGCGTCATGCCCAGCACCGACTGCGTGGTGCGCGATTCGCCGTCCAGGTCGGTGGAAATGTGGACCGCGCTGCTGGCCATGCGTTCGGCCTTCTCGATGATCTTGCCGGAGCGGCTGTCGCTGTCGCCGTCGCTGTCGCTGGCGCCATCGGCGGCGTCGCCGTCGGCCCTGGCGGCCGGCGGCGCGTCGTAGCCGTCCAGCGGCTCCTGGTAGATCTGGATGCCTTCGTGGTCGATGGCGATCTTGGTCTGGGTACGGTGGCCCTCGCCGTCCTGGTTGTCGAAGTGGATGAATTCGCGCAGCGGGCCGTCCAGCACCAGCTCATTGGTGCCTGACAGGCCGCTGGCGGTGATGACGATGCCGCTCAGGTAGAAGGTGAAGGCGCACACGTACACAGCGCCCAGCAGGGCGGCATACACCATGGCCGGCACCACCATGAACAGGTTGAAGATGGCCAGGCCGATTAGCGACACGGCCATGCGGGCGGCGTTGACCGGGGTTTTCTTCTGCTCGAAAGCCGTCATGTGGACGTTGGCGCGCAGCGTCATGGCGATCTTGCGCGGTTCGCCCAGTTCGGTGGCAATCTCCTGCTCGGTGCGGCCGGCCATCGCGCCGTCGACGAAGCGCTGCTCGTAGTAGGCCAGGGTCTTGGCGACCGTTTCCGGCGGCAGTCCCGCCAGGGCTTTCTGCAGCGCGTCCAGGTATGCCTGCTTATCCATCCAGAACTCCTGCAGTTAAAACGCGTGTTGCGACATGGAAACTACTGCGCCGACGTGCTCGCTCAGCACGATGGCAACCGTGCTGGCGGCCACCAGGGCGAGTACTGCCAGGGCTTTCAGGGTAAGTCCGAGTGTCAGACGCTGTTCCATTTCCCGCTCCATTTCCTGCTCCATATTGATTCACTACCGATGATGCAACTGTACGCAAACGAACTTGTACAGACCACTGGTGTGCGACAGGATGCATAAATGACGGGGCAGACGACGTATGAGGGGGATAGCCGGGGGCGTTCTGCAGCTTAGCCATGCTTGCTCTGTAGTAATTCCTTGGCGGCGGCGCCGCCGCTGCGAACGGCGCTTTCCAGGGTGGCGGGATAGTCGCCAGCAGTGTAGTCGCCCGCCAGCAGCAGGCCGGGCAGGCCGGTGGCGTTGGCCGGCCGGGCCAGCGCCGGGCTGCAGGCAAAAGTGGCGCGCTTTTCCGTGATGACGCGGCTCCAGGAAGGCTGAGCCAGCTCCGGGCGGCGCAGCACGGCGGCTAGCTGGGCGGCGATGGCGGCGCTCAGGACCGGCTGCCCCAGCCCGGCCGCCGCGCCGGATGCGCTGATGACCACCGCCAGCATGCCCGCCTGCGCCGCATCGAGCTGGCCCCGGTCGAACACGAACTGACCCCAATGGCCGGCAGCCGGATTGTCTATCAGCGCGTAGAACGGGATCTCGAGCCGCACGCCGGCGTCGTATTGCAGATAGCAGGTGGTGATGGCTTCCGGTGCGAACGCCTCCAGCTGCGCGGCGAGCGCGGTCAGCGCGTCCAGCGGCGAGTCGGCACCGGCAGCAGCCACGCGGTCGCTGTGCGTGGCGCCGTCCGCTGGCAGGCGGTCACTGTGCGCGGCGCTGTCCGGGGAGCGCTGGCTGGCGGCGAGGCTGCGCAGCAGGGTGGCGCTGGCGGGGGCGCCTTGGGCGAGGATGACTGCGTCGAAGTCGGCGGTCCACGCGGCGCCGAGCGCGCTGCCGGTGGCGGCGAGCTGCCAGCGCTTGCCGGGCAGCGGCGCGAGGGCGGTCACTTTCGCGCCGGTGTGCACGGCGCCGCCGTGGCGGGTGACATAGGCGGCTGCGGCGTCGGGGAACAGCGCCCCCAGGTCGGCGCGCGGAATCAGCATGTCAGACGCCTTGCGGCGCGCGCCGAGGCTGTCGCGCAGCACGCTCAGGAACACCTGTGCGGACGCGCGGTCTGTTGGCGTGTTGAGCGCGGCCAGGCACAGCGGGCGCCACATCAGCTGGATCAGGCGCGGGGTCTGGTCGAAGCGTTCCAGCAGATCGTCCACGCTGCAATCGGTGTTCAGGCGCCAGTCCATCCAGCGCGCGGTGGTGGAGAAGCGCGCCAGGGCCATCTTGTCTTCGCGCGCCAGGCCGCCGGCCCGCAGCAGTGCGCCCAGCAGGTGCAATGGCGCGGGCAAGCGCGGCGCCACGAAGTCCATGCCGCCCGCGCCGGGCACGTAGCGCATCTGCAGCGGAACGGTCAGCATGGCTGCCTTCACGTCCACACCCGCCAGTTTCATCAGCCGCAGGGTTTCGGAATAGGCGCCCAGCATGATGTGCTGGCCGTTGTCCACCAGCCGCCCGTCCATCTCCACGCGCCGCGCGCGGCCGCCCAGCGTGCGGGCCGATTCGAGCAGCGTCACCTGGCAGCCGGCGCGCGCCAGCTCCACGGCCGCCGCGCAGCCCGCCCAGCCGGCGCCGACGACGGCAACGCTGCGGGTTTGCTTAGCCACGAAAGTTAGCCACGAGAATCAGCCACGAACATAGGTTTTCCACGCAAGCCACAGCTTGCGGATCGGCGTCAGCGAAATGCGCTGGGTCAGCACATGGTAGCCGTCGTTCTCGATCTCGGTGAGCAGCGTGCGGTAGATGGCCGCCATCATCAGGCCCGGGCGCTGCGCGCGGCGGTCTTCCTTGGGCAGCAGCGCGAACGCCTCGTCATAGGCTTTTTGCGCGCGCGCGATCTGGAACTTCATCAGGCTCTCGAAGTTCTCGCTGTGGCGCGCGTTCAGCAGGTCCGCAGCGGTGACGTTGAACTGCTGCAGCTCGTTCACCGGCAGGTAGATGCGGCCCTTGCGCGCATCCTCGCCCACGTCGCGGATGATGTTCGTCAGCTGGAACGCGTGCCCCAGCTTCTCGGCGAACTGCAACGTTTGCGGATTGGTCACGCCGAAAATGCTGGCCGACAGGATGCCCACCACGCTGGCCACATGCCAGCAGTACTTGCTCATGCCCGCGTAATCCAGGTAGCGCGTCTGGTTCAGGTCCATCTCCATGCCGTCGATGATGGCCTGCATGTGCTCCTGCTTCAGATTGTAGGTCGCCAGGTGCGGCTGCAGGGCTTGCGTGACGGGGTGCGTCTGTTTGCCTTCGTACATGCCGGAGATCTCCTTGCGCCACCAGGCCAGCTTCACGCGCGCCACCGATTCGTCGGTGCATTCGTCCACGGTGTCGTCCACTTCGCGGCAGAAAGCGTACAGCGCCATGATGGCGCGGCGCCGTTCCTGCGGCAGGAACAGGAAGCTGTAGTAGAAACTGGACCCGCTGGCGGCGGCTTTTTGCTGGCAGTATTCGTCTGGTGACATAGTCAAAAAAGCAAGGGTGAGGCGATCGAAGCCGCTATTCTAAGGGAAGCGCCGCAGCCGGGGGGCTTTTCATGAGGCGCTTCATGCGCGCCTTCATCCTCAAACCGCGCCAGATCACCTTCAGCCAGTCCTTGCGGGTGAGTTTCGGGCGGCGGCGGAACACGTCGTAATCGACTTCCTCGATCGATTCCAGGATGCGCAGGCCGCCTTGCACCACCATGCGCAGCTCCAGCCCGATGCGGCCGCGCAGGCGCAGCGCCAGCGGCGCGCCGCTCAGCATCAGCGCGCGGGCGCGCGCCACCTCGAACTTCATCAGGTTGCGCCATTTGGCCGTGCCGCCCGGATGGTCCAGCGCCGCCGGCGACACGGCAAAGCGCGCCAGATCCTCCATTGGCAGGTAGATGCGTTCCTTATGCAGATCGATCGCCACGTCTTGCAAAAAATTGATAATCTGCAATGCTGAACAAATGGCATCGGAATCGCGCACATTGTCGGCGTCGGCTTGGCCGTACAGCGACAGCATCAGCAGGCCGACCGGGTTGGCCGAACGGGCGCAGTAGTCCAGCAGCGCCTCGTAAGTGGAATAGCGCGTCACGGTGACGTCCTGCTTGAAGGCCGACAGCAGGTCGCGGAAGGGCTGCAGCGGCAGATCGTATTGCGCAATCACGCCGGCCAGGCGCGTGAACATCGGGTCCAGCCCGGAGCGCGCACCGGCGGCAATGCCGTCCAGCGCCTGTTCGTAGGCGGCGAGGGCGGCCAGGCGCTGCTCGGGCGTGGCGTCGCCTTCGTCGGCCAGGTCGTCGGCACTGCGGGCGAAGGCGTAAATGGCTTCCACCGCAGGCACCAGGCGGCGCGGCAAGAGGACGGAGGCAACGGGGAAGTTCTCGTAATGGTCTACAGACATATAGGGGTATTCAAGTAAATGACGCCAAAGTCATTTGCAAAGATTGTGTCACAGCTTATAATTTTAATTAACGGAAAGTCATTTACTTTCTGGCCGGAACCATCATAGTGGCAAAGTGCTATCGCCGCAATCCAAAGCAGCCCGCATAGTAAAGGAATTAATGTGTACTCCCTGAAAAAACTGCGTCCTTTCCCCGCCTTCGCCATCCTGACACTCTGCGCCGCAGCCGTGTTGGTGGCCGGTTGTGGCAAGAAAGCTGAAAAGACCGAAGACATTCGCCCGGTGCGCGCCATCGTGCTGCAAAGCAGCGACATCGACGTGAACGCCGAGTTCTCGGGCGAGGTGAGGGCGCGCGTGGAGTCGCGCCTGGGCTTCCGGGTGCCGGGCAAGATCGTCACGCGCAGCGTGGACGTGGGCTCGGTGGTGAAGAAGGGCCAGCAGCTGATGCAGCTGGACCCGCAGGACCTGAAACTGTCGCAGGCGCAGGCGCTCGCCTCGCTGCGCGCGGCGGAAACCGCGCGCGACTTCGCCAAGGCGGAGCTGAAGCGCTACCAGGACCTGAAGGCGCAGAACTTCGTCGCCCAGACCATTTTGGACGGCAAGGAGTCGGCCTACAAGTCGGCCCAGGCCAATGTGGATGCGGCGCAGGCGCTGTACCGCTCGCAGGCCAACCAGGCCGGCTATTCGACGCTGGTGGCCGATATCGACGGCGTGGTGACGGCGGTGGACGCCGAAATCGGCCAGGTGGTGCAAGCCGGCACGCCGGTGGTGCGCGTGGCCAAGTCGGGCGACAAGGAAATCGTCATCGGCATCCCGGAAGACAAGGTCGATGCGCTTAAATCCATTTCGGACGTGCGCGTGCGCCTGTGGGCCAACCCGCAGCACGCGGTGCCGGGCAAGATCCGCGAGATTTCGCCGGCGGCCGACCCGGCCACCCGTACGTATACGGTGAAGGTCACCATCCCCGAGAGCCTGCGCGAAGCGAAGCTAGGCATGACGGCAGTGGTGGAATTCGCCTCCAAGACGGCGCAGCCGCAGATCAAGGTGCCGCTGACGGCGCTGCATTATGAAAAAGCCACCACCTCGGTATGGGTGGTGGAAAACGGCGCGGTGAAGCTGGTGCCGGTGACGCCGGCCGGCGTGGCGGGCAACGACATCGTGCTCGGCTCGGGCGTGAAAGCCGGCCAGACCGTCGTGACGGCAGGCGTGAATGTGCTCAAGCCGGGGCAGAAGGTGAAGATACTCGGCGAAGAACTGGCCAAGCCTGCCGCGCCGGCCCAGGCATCCGCTCCCGCCGGAGCCGCCAAATGAAGGACGGCTTCAATCTCTCACGCTGGGCGCTCGAACACATTCCGCTGACGCGTTACCTGATGGCCGTGCTGCTGCTGGGCGGCATGCTGAGCTACGCCAACCTGGGACAGGACGAGGACCCGCCGTTCACCTTCCGCGTGATGGTGGTGCGCGCCTTCTGGCCTGGCGCCACCTCGCTGCAGATGGCCGAGCAGGTCACCGACAAGCTGGAAAAGAAGCTGCAGGAGACGCCGCACGTCAACGAAATCAGCAGTTATTCCAAGCCCGGTGAAACGCTGATCCTGGTGGAGTTGCGCGAATCCGCGCCGCCGGGCGAGACGGCCGAGGCCTGGTACCAGGTGCGCAAGAAGATAGGCGACATCAAGGGAACCTTGCCGCAGGGCGTGCAAGGCCCGTTCTTCAACGACGAATTCGGCGACACCTACGGCTCCATCTTCGCGCTTTCCGGCGACGGCTTCACCTACGCCGAAATGAAGGATTACGCGGACTTCGCGCGCCAGCAGCTGCTGGGCGTGTCGCAAGTGTCCAAGGTCGAACTGTTCGGCGTGCAGGATGAGAAGATCAACATCGAGTTCTCGCACAAGAAGTTCGCCCAGCTGGGCATCCCGTTCGAGGCCATCGTCAACCAGATCGCCACGCAGAACAACATCGAATCGACCGGCGTGCTGGTCACGCCGACCGACAACCTGCAGGTGCGCGTCACCGGCGCCCTGAAGACCGTCAAGGACCTGGAAGAACTGGAGCTGCGCGCCAACGGCACCACTTTCCGCCTGGGCGACTTCGCCACCATCAAGCGCCAGTATGACGACCCGCCGCAAGAGAAGATGCGCTTCAACGGCAAGGAAGTGATCGGCCTGGGCGTGTCGATGGAGCGCGGCGGCAACATCATCAAGATGGGCGAGAGCATGGAGAAGACCGTGGCCGAGATGAAGGCCAAGCTGCCGGTCGGTATCGAGCTGCAGCGCGTGTCCGACCAGCCGAGCGCCGTCAAGGCGTCGGTGGGCGAGTTCGTGCACACGCTGATCGAGGCGGTGCTGATCGTGCTGGCGGTGAGCTTCGTTTCGCTGGGCATGCACACCAAGCCCAAGTTCCGCCTGGACGCGCGTCCCGGGCTGGTGGTGGCGCTGACCATACCGCTGGTGCTGGCCGTGACTTTCCTGTTCATGCGCATGCTGTCCATCGACCTGCACAAGATTTCGCTGGGCGCGCTGATCATCGCCCTCGGCCTGCTGGTGGACGACGCCATCATCGCCGTGGAAATGATGGTGCGCAAAATGGAGGAGGGTTTCTCGCGCTTCGACGCGGCCACTTTCGCCTACACCTCCACGGCGCTGCCCATGCTGACCGGCACGCTGATTACGGTGGCCGGCTTCCTGCCCATCGGCCTGGCCAAGTCGGCGGCCGGCGAATACACGTTCACGCTGTTCTCGGTGAACGCGCTGGCGCTGATCATCTCGTGGTTCGTGGCGGTGATATTCACGCCGTACATCGGCTACCTGCTGCTCAAGGTGCAGCCGCACGGCGACGGCCACCATGAACTGTTCGATACGCCGGGCTTCCGCAAGTTCCGCGCCGTGGTGAACTGGTGCGTGGAATGGCGCAAGACTACCATCGCCGCCACGCTCGCCATCTTCTTCCTCGGCGTGTACGGCTTCGGCTTCATCGAGAAGCAGTTCTTCCCGGATTCCAGCCGCCCCGAGCTGATGGTGGAAATCTGGATGCCGGAAGGGACGTCGTTCGCCGCCAATGAAAAGCAGGTGAAGAAGTTCGAGGCCTTTATTCAAAAGCAGGAGGGCGTGGTCAGCGTGACCAGCTACGTGGGCACCGGCAGTCCGCGTTTCTACCTGCCGCTGGACCAGATCTTCCCGCAGACGAACGTGTCCCAGTTCGTGGTGCTGCCGAAAGACCTGAAGGCGCGCGAGGAGCTGCGCCAGAAGATCACCAATATCTTCAAGGTGGATTTCCCCGAAGTGCGCGGCCGCGTGAAGCTGCTGCCGAATGGTCCGCCCGTGCCGTATCCAGTGCAGTTCCGCGTGATCGGCGGCGAGGTTGAGAAAGTGCGCGCCATCGCCGACCAGGTGAAGGACGTCATGCGCGCCAACCCGAACACGCTGGGCGTGAACGACAACTGGAATGAATCCGTGAAAGTGCTGCGCATGGACCTGGACCAGGACAAGATGCGCGCGCTGGGCGTCACTTCGCAAACGGTGATGCGCGCCGCGAACACCATCCTGTCCGGCACCACGGTGGGCCAGTTCCGCGACGGCATCAAGCTGATCGACATCCAGGTGCGCCAGCCGCTGGAAGAGCGCAGCACCATCTCGGTGCTGAACGACACCAACATCCCTACGGCCAACGGCAAGTCCGTCACCATCGGCCAGCTGGCACGCGTGCACTTCGTGTGGGAGCCGGGCGTGGTGTGGCGCGAGGGCCGCGAATGGGCCATTACCGTGCAGTCGGACGTGGTGGAGGGCATCCAGGGGCCGACCGTGACCGGCCAGGTCGATCCCAAGCTGGACGAGCTGCGCAAGAACCTGCCGGCCGGCTACCGCATCGACGTGAAGGGCGCGGCGTCCGACAGCAGCGAGGCGGAGGCGTCGATCTCGGCCAACCTGCCGCTGGCGATCTTCATCATCTTCACTCTGCTGATGCTGCAGCTGCACAGCTTCTCGCGTTCGCTGCTGGTGTTCCTCACCGGTCCGCTGGGCGTGGCCGGCGCGGCCGCTGCCTTGCTGCTGCTGGGGCGCCCGCTGGGCTTTGTGGCCAACCTGGGCATCATCGCGCTGTTCGGCATGATTATCCGGAATTCGGTGATCCTGGTGGACCAGATCGAGCAGGACATCAAGGGCGGGGCCGAGCCGTGGGACGCCATCGTGGAATCGGCCGTGCGCCGCTGCCGGCCCATCATCCTGACGGCCGCGGCCGCGGCGCTGGCGATGATACCGTTGTCGCGCTCGGTGTTCTGGGGGCCGATGGCGGTGGCCATCATGGGCGGCCTGATCCTGGCGACGGCGCTCACCTTGCTGTTCCTGCCGGCGCTCTACGCGGCCTGGTTCCGGGTCAAGAAGCCGGCGCGGGCGTAGCGCGGCGGGTTAGCCGCACAGCGGCGTAACCCGCCACGGAAGCTGCAAATTGCAGAGGAATCAAGGCATTACATTTTTAATGTTGTGTTTGAGTTAAAAAACCCTTCCGTACTCTGAAAAAAACAGTAAAATACCGCGTTGAAGTTGAAAGCCCCTGCTGCGGCGGGGAAAGGGCGAGCCGTTTTCAATGGACCTTATTGAAAAACGTGTCGCCCTTTGCTTTTGTACAAATACGCCGCGAGGATGGCGAAATTGGTAGACGCACCAGGTTTAGGTCCTGACGCCAGCAATGGTGTGGGGGTTCGAGTCCCCCTCCTCGCACCACAGTATTCTTTATATTTTTTGGACGATTTTTACATGGCAACTGCAGTCGAAACCCTGGGCAAACTCGAACGTCGTATCACGATCTCCTTCCCGCTGAGCGAAGTCCGCACGGAAGTTGAGAAGCGCCTGAAAGTGCAAGCCAAGTCGGCTAAGGCACCAGGCTTCCGTCCTGGCAAAGTGCCCATGAAAATGGTCGCCGCACAATACGGTTATCAGATCGAGACCGAAGTGCTGAACGATAAAGTCGGCCGCGCCTTCAACGACGCCGCCAACGCTGCCGAACTGCGCGTCGCAGGCTATCCGCGCATCGAACCGAAGAACGACGCGCCAGAAGGCCAGCTGACCTTCGACGCCACCTTCGAGGTGTATCCGGAAGTCGTCATCGGCGACCTGTCCACCGTTGAAATCGAAACCGTGAAAGCCGAAGTGTCGGACGCGGAAATCGACAAGACCATTGAAATCCTGCGCAAGCAGCGCGTGCACTTCCACACCAAGGGCGAAGCCGGTGAACACGGCGACGGCGGTGCGCCGATCGCCGCCAACGGCGACCGCGTGACCGTGGACTTCGTCGGCTCGATCGACGGCGTTGAATTCCCAGGCGGCAAAGCCGAAGACTACGCATTCGTACTGGGCGAAGGCCGCATGCTGCCGGAGTTCGAAGCCGCTACCGTGGGCCTGAAAGTGGGCGAAGCCAAGACCTTCGACCTGGCTTTCCCAGAGGACTACCATGGCAAGGACGTGGCCGGCAAGACCGCCCAGTTCACCATCACCCTGAAGAAGCTGGAATGGGCGCACCTGCCGGAAGTGGACGCGGAATTCGCCAAATCGCTGGGCGTAGCCGACGGCGACCTGGCCAAAATGCGCGAAGACATCAAGGTCAACCTGGAACGCGAAGTCAACGGCCGTGTGAAAGCACGCAACAAGGAAGCCGTGATGGATGCGCTGGTCAAGACCGCCACCCTGGACGTGCCCCAAGCGCTGATCGCGCAAGACACCGAGCGCCTGGCTGAAATGACCCGTCAGGACATGGCGCAACGCGGCATGAACGTAAAAGATGTACCATTCCCACCGGAACTGTTCGCAGACAAAGCCGAGCGCCGCGTGCGCCTGGGCCTGATCCTGTCGCAACTGGTTAACGAAAACAAGCTGCAAGCGCTGCCGGAGCAGGTGAAGGCGCAAGTGGAAGACTTCGCACAAAGCTACGAAGATCCGCGCGAAGTGCTGAAGTACTACTACAGCGACCGTCGCCGCCTGGCTGAAGTCGAAGCCCTTGTATTGGAAGAAAACGTCGTTAACTTCGTCCTGGGCCTGTCGAAAACCACGTCGAAAGCTGTTGCCTTCGACGAGCTGATGGGAAGCAACGCGCAAGCGTAATCCAGCTTCAGAGAAGCTGCATCACAAGGAACAATGCATGATGAACCGTAATCCGGCACTCGACACTGAAATGCTCGGCCTGGTGCCGATGGTGATTGAACAAAGCGGCCGTGGCGAGCGCTCCTATGACATTTACTCGCGCCTGTTGAAGGAACGCGTGATTTTCATGGTGGGTCCCGTCAACGACCAGATGGCCAATCTGATCGTGGCCCAGCTGCTGTTCCTGGAGAGCGAAAATCCGGATAAGGATATTTCGCTCTACATCAACTCGCCTGGCGGTTCGGTTTCGGCCGGCCTGGCGATTTACGACACGATGCAGTTTATCAAGCCGGACGTGTCCACCCTGTGCACCGGCATGGCGGCGTCGATGGGCGCCTTCCTGCTGGCGGCTGGCGCGAAGGGCAAGCGTTTCTCGCTGCCTAACTCGCGCATCATGATTCACCAGCCGTCGGGCGGCTCGCAAGGCATGGCGTCGGACATCGAAATCCAGGCCAAGGAAATCCTGTACCTGCGCCATCGCCTGAACACCATCATGGCCGAGCGTACTGGCCAGACGGTGGAGCAGATCGCCAAGGACACCGACCGCGACCGCTTCCTGTCCGCCGAAGAGGCGACGGAATACGGCCTGATCGACAAAGTGTTGACCTCCCGCGGCTGATGCGTTCCCTGCGCTGAGAAACTGAAAAAAACGCCCGGACGCTACAACGTTCCGGGCGTTTCTTTTTATTTCAGGTAGCATGTGTCTTATACAAGCCGCACAGCTTGCTGTGCAGTGTATGCGGCACCAATATTGCAACTACATAAACAAGTCCCATGTCCGAGAAAAAATCCTCCAGCGGTGAAAAACTCCTTTACTGCTCGTTCTGCGGCAAGAGCCAGCACGAGGTCAAGAAGCTGATCGCCGGTCCGTCCGTCTTCATCTGCGACGAATGCATCGACTTGTGCAACGATATCATTCGTGATGAAACGTCGAGCATCGAATCGGTGACCGGCGCCAAGTCGGACCTGCCGACCCCGCACGAAATCAAGGAACTGCTGGACCAGTACGTCATCGGCCAGCAGACCGCCAAGCGCATCCTGTCGGTCGCTGTGTACAACCACTACAAGCGTCTGAAGCACCTGGGCAAGAAGGATGACGTGGAACTGGCCAAGAGCAACATCCTGCTGGTCGGCCCTACCGGCTCCGGCAAGACCCTGCTGGCCCAGACCCTGGCGCGCATGCTGAACGTGCCGTTCGTGATCGCCGACGCCACCACGCTGACCGAAGCGGGCTACGTAGGCGAAGACGTCGAGAACATCATCCAGAAGCTGCTGCAAAGCTGCAACTACGATGTGGAAAAGGCCCAGCGCGGCATCGTCTACATCGACGAGATCGACAAGATTTCGCGCAAGTCCGACAACCCGTCCATCACGCGCGACGTGTCCGGCGAGGGTGTGCAGCAGGCGCTGCTGAAACTGATCGAGGGCACCATGGCCTCGGTGCCGCCGCAGGGCGGGCGCAAGCACCCGAACCAGGACTTCGTGCAGATCGACACCACCAACATCATGTTCATCTGCGGCGGCGCCTTCGACGGCCTGGCCAAGATCATCTCCAACCGTTCGGAAAAGAGCGGCATCGGCTTCTCGGCCACCGTCAAGAGCAAGGAGCAGCGCGCTGCCTCCGAGATCCTGATGGAAGCCGAGCCGGAAGACCTGATCAAGTTCGGCCTGATCCCGGAACTGGTGGGCCGCCTGCCGGTGGTGGCCACGCTGGCCGAACTGACCGAGGAAGCGCTGATCCAGATCCTGGTGGAGCCGAAGAACGCGCTGGTCAAGCAGTACTCCAAGCTGCTGGACATGGAAGGCTCGGAACTGGAAATCCGTCCGGCCGCCTTGCACGCCATCGCCAAGAAGGCGCTGGCCCGCAAGACCGGCGCGCGCGGCCTGCGTTCCATCCTGGAACACGCGCTGCTCGACGTGATGTACGAACTGCCAAATGAGCAGAATGTCAGCAAAGTGGTGATCGATGAAAATACCATCACCAGCGGCGCCAAGCCCTTGCTGATTTATCAGGAAACGCCTAAAGCCTCTGGTGAAAATTAAATAACGACTGCACACATGCGCAAAATTCGTTTTGCATCCATGGGGCAAGGCGGTACAATTTAAATCAATAAGAGAATGCAGGCTTCATTCGGAAAGCCACACGCGATGCCTGCGTCGCGCGTGGCTTTTTTATTTGAATTCTGCATATTTTTATAGCACGGCAGGCTCTCGGCGGCGCTGTATTTAGCAATCGTCAGTATTTCCGAGAATTATTATCTGCCGGGTCTTGTGATTTGGCATCTTTGCGCCAATATCTGCAACACGCTTTCACATAAGGTACGCCATGACAACTTCCAAATTAACTGAGCAAACTCAACTGCCGTTATTGCCGCTGCGGGATGTTGTAGTTTTCCCGCATATGGTGATACCGCTGTTTGTAGGTCGCCCCAAGTCGATCAAGGCGCTGGAAGCCGCGATGGAGCAGGGCAAGAGCATCATGCTCGCCGCCCAGAAAGCTGCCGCCAAGGACGAACCTTCCGCCTCCGACATTTATGAAATCGGTTGCGTGGCCAACATCCTGCAGATGCTGAAACTGCCGGACGGCACCGTCAAGGTGCTGGTCGAGGGTGCCCAGCGCGCCCGCATCAAGAAAATCACCGACGCGCCGACGCACTTCGTGGCCGATCTGACCCCGCTCGATTCCGAGATTGGCGACGATTCGGAAATCGAAGCGATGCGCCGCGCCATCGTCCAGCAGTTCGACCAGTACGTCAAACTGAACAAGAAAATCCCGCCGGAGATCCTCGCTTCGCTGTCCGGCATCGACGACGCCGGCCGCCTGGCCGACACCGTGGCCGCGCATCTGCCCCTCAAGCTCGAGCAGAAGCAGGTCATCCTGGAAATCTTCAACGTCGCCAAGCGCCTGGAGCACCTGCTCGGCCAGCTGGAAGGCGAGCTCGACATCCTGCAAGTGGAAAAGCGCATCCGCGGCCGCGTCAAGCGCCAGATGGAAAAGTCGCAGCGCGAGTACTACCTGAACGAGCAGGTCAAGGCCATCCAGAAGGAACTGGGCGAGGGCGAAGACGGCGCCGACCTGGACGAGCTGGAAAAGAAAGTGGCCGCCGCCAAGATGCCGAAAGAGGCACTGGACAAGGCCAACGCCGAACTGAAAAAGCTCAAGCTGATGTCGCCGATGTCGGCCGAAGCCACCGTGGTGCGCAACTACATCGACACCCTGGTCGGCCTGCCTTGGAAGAAAAAGTCCAAGGTCAACAACGACCTGGCCAACGCCGAGAAAGTGCTGGAAGGCGACCACTATGGCCTGGACAAGGTCAAGGAACGCATCCTGGAATACCTCGCGGTGCAGCAGCGCGTCGACAAGCTGAAGGCGCCCATCCTGTGCTTCGTCGGTCCTCCGGGCGTCGGTAAGACGTCGCTGGGCCAGTCCATCGCCCGCGCCACGAACCGCAAGTTCGTGCGCATGGCGCTGGGCGGCGTGCGCGACGAAGCCGAGATCCGCGGCCACCGCCGTACCTACATCGGCTCCATGCCGGGCAAGGTGCTGCAGTCGCTGGCCAAGGTCGGCGTGCGCAACCCGCTGTTCCTGCTGGACGAAATCGACAAGATGGGCGCGGACTTCCGCGGCGATCCGTCGTCGGCCCTGCTCGAGGTGCTGGACCCTGAACAGAACCACACGTTCTCGGACCACTACATCGAAGTGGACTTCGACTTGAGCGACGTGATGTTCGTGGCCACCTCGAACTCGTACAATATTCCGCCGGCGCTGCTGGACCGCATGGAAGTGATCCGCCTGTCGGGCTACACGGAAGACGAGAAGACCAACATCTCGCAGCGCTACCTGCTGCCGAAACAGATCAAGAACAACGGTCTGAAGGAAGACGAGATCTCGGTATCGGAAGCGGCGCTGCGCGACATCATCCGCTACTACACCCGTGAAGCCGGCGTGCGCTCGCTGGAACGCGAAGTGTCGAAGATCTGCCGCAAGGTGGTGAAGATGCTGCTGCTGAAGAAGACCGAGAAAAAAGTCGCCGTGACGCCGAAAAACCTGGACAAGTTCCTGGGCGTGCGCCGCTACGACTTCGGTGTGGCCGAGAAGGACAACCAGGTGGGCCAGGTGGTCGGTCTGGCGTGGACCGAAGTGGGCGGCGATCTGCTGACCATCGAAGCCGTGACCATGCCGGGCAAGGGCGGCGTGATCCGCACCGGCACCCTGGGCGACGTGATGAAGGAATCGATCGAAGCGGCACGCACCGTGGTGCGCAGCCGTGCCAACCGCCTCGGCATCAAGTCCGAAGTGTTTGAGAAGAGCGACATCCACATCCACGTGCCGGAAGGCGCCACGCCGAAAGACGGTCCTTCGGCCGGTATCGCCATGACGACCGCGCTGGTCTCCGTGTTCACGGGCATTCCGGTGCGCGCCGACGTGGCGATGACGGGCGAGATCACGCTGCGCGGCGAAGTGCTGCCGATCGGCGGCCTGAAAGAGAAGCTGCTGGCGGCGCATCGCGGCGGCATCAAGACGGTGCTGATCCCCGAGCAGAACGTGAAGGACCTGGCCGAAATTCCGGACAATGTGAAGAACAAGCTGGAGATCGTGCCGGTGCGCTGGATCGACAAGGTGCTGGAAATCGCGCTGGAGCGCCAGCCGGAAGCCGTCGTGGAAACCCCTCCGGTGGAGGCGGTGGCCGCAGCGGCGGCCAAGGTGGACGGCCAGGGCGAAGTGGTCAAGCACTAAGCCGCAGCTTGCATAAATTGTCCGTTTGACCATAAACAGGCGCTTTTTAAGCGCCTGTTTCAATTTTTACTGTGGTTTTGTACTGTGTTTCCCTTGACACAAGGTTGCAACGGCTTGTTTAATACGGCCTGAGATTTTCTCTGCCGTATAAAAACGGTATAAACGATATAAACCTTTGTGACGGGGAAGCTTGTGAACAAGACTGAATTGATCGACCATATTGCCACTTCCGCTGACATCTCGAAAGCGGCTGCTGCGCGCGCACTGGATGCGGTGATCGATGGCGTAACTACTACTCTGGCCAAGAACGACAGCGT
Source organism: Pseudoduganella sp. UC29_71 (assembly GCF_042693265.1). Lineage (NCBI taxonomy): Bacteria > Pseudomonadati > Pseudomonadota > Betaproteobacteria > Burkholderiales > Oxalobacteraceae > Pseudoduganella > Pseudoduganella sp. UC29_71. The sequence continues at coordinate 2,288,375 of NZ_CP170549.1, forward strand.
CACCCTGGTCGGCTTCGGCACTTTCTCCGTGAGCGAACGCGCTGCCCGCACCGGCCGCAATCCGCGCACGAAAGAAGAAATCGTGATCGACGCAGCTAAAGTTCCTAAATTTAAAGCTGGCAAAGCTTTGAAGGATGCTGTAAACTAACGGACTTCGGTGAGTTGTGCGGCATGTTCAACTCACCAAGCGGTTTAGCCGGGCGCTTAGCTCAGTTGGTAGAGCGGAGCCCTTACAAGGCTTAGGTCGGGAGTTCGAGCCTCTCAGCGCCCACCAGTTAAACCGACGTTGTGCCTTGTATTTGCTGGAGCGGTAGTTCAGTTGGTTAGAATACCGGCCTGTCACGCCGGGGGTCGCGGGTTCGAGTCCCGTCCGCTCCGCCAACAAATACAAACAACACATCTGACCAGGAGCGGTAGTTCAGTTGGTTAGAATACCGGCCTGTCACGCCGGGGGTCGCGGGTTCGAGCCCCGTCCGCTCCGCCAAGAATATGGAAACCCCTGCAGCTGCGAAGTTGCAGGGGTTTTTTCATTTTTGGCATGCTTGCCGTTTTCTCAAAACTGTGCCTTGCTATAGAGCGGCGGGGCGCTGTAAAATCGCGACGGAATATTTCCTCTCCTCAGAATGGCGGACCATGTTTGAATTTATACGCACGCATCAAAAGCTGATGCAGATTTTACTGGCGATCCTGATCGTGCCGTCGTTTATCTTCGTCGGCGTGGCCGGCTACAAGAACACGGGCGACGACGCCAACGTCGTGGCCAAGGTCGGCGACCAGTCGGTAACCCGGCAGGAATGGGAAGCGGCGCAACGCAACCAGCTCGACAGCTTCCGTCAGCGCATGGGCGCCCAGTTCGACCAGAAACTGTTCGACACCCCCGAGTTCAAGCAGAACGTGCTGGAGCGCCTGGTGGCCGAGCGCGCCGTTGCCGCCGAAATGGTGCGCAGCCACCTGACCGTGGCCGACAGCGTGCTGCAAAAGCAGATCCTCGACACCCCCGGCCTGCGCAAGGATGACGGCAGCTTCGACATGGAGCGCTACAAGGCGCTGCTGGGCGCGCAAGGGCTGTCCCCGGCCGGCTACGAAGCGCAGCTGCGCCGCGACATGGCCCTGCAGCAGCTGGCCGGCGCCGTGCAGGGCACCGGCATCGTGCCGCGCGCCGTCGCCAAGCAGATCTCCGATTTCGGCTCGCAGCAACGCGAAGTGCAGGAACAGCTGTTCCCGGCCGCGCAATACCTGTCGCAAGTCAAAGTCACCGACGAGATGGTGAAAGCCTTCTACGACAAGAACAGCAAGCTGTTCGAAACGCCTGAGCAAGCCAAGATCGAATACGTGGTGTTCAGCGCCGCCGCAGTCGCCGAGCAGGTCAGCGTGACCGACGCCGAGGTGGCCGCCTACTACGAAGCCAACAAGGCCCGCTTCGCCAGCCCGGAATCGCGCCGTGCCAGCCACATCCTGGTCACCGTGGGCAAGGACGCCAGCGCCGCCGACAAGGCAGCCGCCAAGGCCAAGGCCGAAGCCATCCTGGCCGACGTGAAGAAGAACCCGGCCGACTTCGCCAAGATCGCCAAGGCCAAGTCGCAAGACCCGTCGTCCGCAGAGCAGGGCGGCGAGCTGGGCGAACTGGAAAAAGGCTCGCTGCCGAAAGCGCTGGAAGACAAAGCCTTCAGCATGCAGCAGGGCGAGATCGCCGGCCCCATCGAAACCGAGTTCGGCTACCACGTCGTGACCATCACCTCGCTCAAGCCATCGGCCACCAAGCCGCTGGACGAAGTGAAGGACACCATCGCCGCCGACCTGAAGAAGCAAAAGGCCGGCAAGCAGTACTCGGAGATGGCGGAAGCCTTCACCAACACCGTGTACGAGCAGTCCGACAGCCTGAAGCCGGTAGCCGACAAGCTGAAGCTGAAAGTGGAAACCGCCGAGAACGTCACGCGCAACCCATCGCCTGCGCTGGGCACGGCGCCGTACAACAACGCCAAGTTCCTGACCGCGCTGTTCTCGGCCGACTCGCTGAAAAACAAGCGCAACACCGAAGCGGTTGAAGTCGCGCCGACCACGCTGGTGGCAGGCCGCATCGTCGAATTCAAGCCTGCGGCCAAGCGCCCGCTGGCCGAAGTCGAAGCCGCGATTCGCCAGCGCGTGACGGCCGAAGAAGCGGTCAAGCTGGCGCACAAGGAAGGCGAAGCCAAGATGGCCGCCGCCAAGGCCACCGGCAGCGCCGAAGGCTTCGGCCCGGCGCAGGTCGTCTCGCGCACCGAAGGCAAAGGCCTGAGCCCGCAAGTACTGGCCGAAGTCATGAAAGCCGACGCCAGCAAGCTGCCGGCCTACGTCGGCGTGGAAGTGGCGGGTGCAGGCTACGGCGTGTACCGCATCGGCAAGGTGCAGCAGCCGGCCACGCAAGACGCCGCCCGCCGCAAAGCCGAAGAAGAGCAAATCACCGGCATCGTCGCCGAGCAGGAAATGGCGGCCTATGTCGAAGCGCTGAAGCAAAAATCCAAGGCCAAGATCCTGGCCTCGGCAGCGCCGGCCAAAACCGAAGAAGCAAAATAAAAAAAGCCGCCCTGCGGGCGGCCCAGAAAATGGGGTCAGGGTTAATTATTTGGGAAATATTTCCTGAATAATTAACCCTGACCCCATTTTTTTGCTTAGGGGTGGAGCTGGCGGGCGGCGGCGAGCAGGTCGCCGGGGGCGATGCCGGGGAGTTCGAGTACCAGGGCGTCGGCGATGCGGGGGAAGTTGCGGCCGATGGAGCGGGTGTAGGCGGGGTCGTAGTGCTCGGCCAGCAGCGCTTCCACCAGCTCGGGCATTCGGCCTGCGCTGGCCAGGCTTTGCCAGTTGCTGATCTTTTCGTTGCCGTGCAGCGAGGCCAGGTAGCCCAGCTGTTCGTTGAGAGGGCCGGCGTCCTGCGTGTAGTGCTGGTAGTCTTCCATCAGCAGCTGCACGCGGTGCGCGCGCGAGAGCTGTAGCGAGATGCAGCGCGCGGCGCGGATCTGCTCCATCAGCGCGCCCGGCACGCGCAAGGCGCCCACCTTCTTGCTCTCGGATTCGACGAACACCGGCAGCGCCGGGTCGAAGCGGTGCAGGCGGTCCCAGATGGCGGTCTCGAAGGCTTTCTGGGTCGGCTGCGGCTGGCTGGGCAGGCCGCCCAGCACGGAGCCGCGGTGCGCGGCCAGCTGTTCGAGGTCGAGCACTTGCGCGCCTATCGATTCCAGCGTTTGCAGCAGGCGGCTCTTGCCGCTGCCAGTGGTGCCGCAGACGACGCGGAAGTCCAGCGCCGGCGGGTTCTCCAGCGCGCTGCTGACGAACTGGCGGAAGTCCTTGTAGCCGCCGTCGAGCTGCACCACCGGCCAGCCTATCTTGGCCATGATGTGGGCCAGCGAGCCGCTGCGGTTGCCACCGCGCCAGCAGTACACCAGCGGCCGCCATTCGCGCGGCTTGTCCAGCCACAGCGCGTCGATGTGGGCGCTGATGTTGCGCGCCACCATGGCGGCTCCCATCTTGCGCGCTTCGAAGGAGTTCACCTGCTTGTAGGTGGTGCCGACCTGGACGCGTTCATCGTCGTCCAGCACCGGGCAGTTGATGGCGCCGGGCAGATGGTCGAGCGCGTATTCGGAGGGGCTGCGCGCGTCGATGATGGCGTCGAATTCGTCGAGGCGGCTGGCGATGTCGGCGAAGCGCAGGATTTCAGGATATTTCATTTTGCTTTCAGTAGCGGCTGCAGGTGCGGCCAGATGTTGCCGAGGATGATGGGATGGGCGGATGCCAGCGGGTGCAGGCGGTCGGCCTGGAACAGTTCGGTCTTGTCGGCCACGCCGTCGAGCATGAAGGGCGCCAGCGGCGCTTTCACGTCCTTGCTCAGCGCGCCGAACATGGCGAAGAATTTGTCGGCGTAGTCGCGGCCGTAGTTGGGCGGCATGCGCATGCCCACCAGCAGCACCTGCGCGCCGGCGCCGCGCGCCTGCGTGACCATGGCGCGCAGATTGGCTTCGGCGGCGGCCACGGGCAGGCCGCGCAGGCCGTCGTTGGCGCCCAGTTCGATGACGACGATGGCGGGCTTGTGCTTGCTCAGCAGCGCCGGCAGGCGGGTGCGGCCGCCGCTGGTGGTCTCGCCGCTGACGCTGGCGTTGACGATGCGCGCGTCGATTTTCTGCGCCTGCAGTTTTTGTTCCAGCAGCGCTACCCAGCCGGCGCCGCGCGCCAGGCCGTATTCGGCAGACAGGCTGTCACCCAGCACCAGCACGGTTTTTGGTGCAGAATAGGCGCTTGCGGCGGCGCTGAACAAGAACAGCGCCACCACCGGTAGTAGAACCTGACGTAATTTTTTCAAGAAGACCATGCCCGAATTTCCTAAAGCGTCCAGCAATTTCATTCCGGATTCGCCGTCCATGGCGGACAGCGGCAGTGTGCGGGCCGCCGCGCCGGGCCAGGCGGCCATCGTGGTGGCGGGCCTGAGCAAGCGCGTGGCCGATGCCAGCGGCGAGCTGACCATTCTGCACAGCGTGGATTTTACCGTGCAAAAGGCCGAGACGCTTGCTATCGTTGGGGCGTCCGGTTCGGGCAAGTCCACCTTGCTGGGCCTGCTGGCCGGCCTGGACTCGCCCAGCACGGGCAGCGTGCATCTGGACGGCAGCGACATCTATGCGCTGGACGAGGACGGCCGCGCGGCCGTGCGCAAGGCCAAGCTGGGTTTCGTGTTCCAATCCTTCCAGCTGCTGGCGCACCTGACGTCGCTGGAAAACGTGATGCTGCCGCTGGAGCTGGCCGGCGATGCGGATGCGCGCGCCAAGGCAGAGGCCATGCTGGGGCGCGTGGGTTTGTCGAGCCGTTTGAAGCATTATCCCAAGTATCTGTCTGGCGGCGAACAGCAGCGCGTTGCCCTGGCGCGTGCCTTCGTGGGCGAGCCGCCGCTGCTGTTTGCGGACGAGCCGACCGGGTCGCTGGACGCGGCCACCGGCGAAGCGGTGATCCAGCTGATGTTTGAGCTGAACCGCGAGCACGGCTCCACGCTGGTGCTAGTGACGCACGACCCATCCATCGCAGCCCGCTGCGGCCGCGTGATCACCATCGCGGCCGGGCGCATCGTTTAACGGGTGTGGCCGTGGTGCTGGACCATGCGGTTCAGTGCCGTGCGGATGGCCGGTATCAGTTCGCCGGCGGTGAGGCCGATCGGCCCCATGCCTTCGGTGACCATCACGTCTGCCGCCATGCCGTGCAGCCAGACCGCAGCCAGCGCCGTTTCCCATACCGGCCATCCCTGGGCCAGCAGGCTGCCGCACAGGCCCGCCAGCACGTCGCCAGTGCCCGCTGTGGCCAGCGACGGGTTGCCCGTGGTGTTGATGACCACGTGGCCGTGCGGCTCGGCCAGCACCGTTCCCGATCCCTTCAGCACGACGACTGCCCGCATGCGTGCCGCCAACTGGCGCGCGGCGGCGGGACGGTCTGCCTGTACCTCCTGGACCGAGAGGCCCAGCAGGCGGGCCGCCTCCAGCGGATGCGGCGTCAAGATCGCACCGCCGATCGCGGCCCGCGCCCGCGCATCCGCATCGGCGCCGGTTTCCGCACCCGGGCCGCTGGGAGCCGCGGGCTTCCATGGCGCAGCGTTGGCATTGGCGGCGTTAGCCGCGCCGGCGTTGCCGCCACCCGCTCCAGAGCGCTCGGCCAGCGCAGCTTGCAGCGACGGATAGGCCGCCAGCAGATTGAGCGCGTCCGCATCCAGCACCATCGGGCTGCGGCTGCCGATGGCGCGCGCCAGCAGCGCCTGCGCATTGGAGGCGCTGCCGAGGCCTGGGCCGGCCACCACCACAGCGCTGTCGAAGTCGAAGTCGTCCGCCTGGCGGCACATCAGTTCCGGATAGGCGCTGTCGTAGGGCGGCGCTTTGTCGGCGAAACAGGCGTAGACGCGGCCCGCTCCGGTCAGCAGCGCGGCGCGCGCGGCCAGTATGGGCGCGCCCGCCATGCCGCTCGCGCCGCCCAGCACCGCCACGCTGCCGTAGCTGCCCTTGTGCGTATTGTGGCGCCGCGCGTGCACGTGGCGCACGAAGAACTTCACGTCATTCAGATGCTGGCGGGACGGCTGGAACAGCGACGCATCCAGGTCCAGCCGCGAAATCTGCACCAGTCCGGCGTGGTCGCGGCCGTCGCAGGTATGCAGGCCCGGCTTGTCGCCGATGAAAGTGACCGTGTGCGTGGCGCGCATCGCGATGCCGTGCGGCCCGACGATGGCCCCGGTGTCGGCGTCCAGCCCGCTCGGCACATCCAGCGCCAGCCGGGAGCAGTGCAGGCCATTTACCGTTGCCACCAGCGCGCGCAGATGCCCCTCGAGCGGGCGCTTCAGGCCGATGCCGAACAATCCGTCCACCACCAGGTTCCACTCAGCGGTGGCAATCGCCTCCAGGCTCATCTCCGCGAAAGTGGCTGCGCTGGTGCGCGCCCGTTGCAGCGCGTCCTGCCGCTCTTGCGAGGAAGGCGCGCCGCTGTCGAAATGCAGGATCGTGACCTGGGCGCCGGCATAGGCCAGGTGGGCTGCGGATTCCAGCGCGTCGCCCCCGTTGTTGCCGGGGCCGGCCAGCACCAGCACCGCGCGCGCGGCTGGTGGAAAACGGCAGCAGATCCAGCGCCGCATTGGCCCCCGCCTGGCCCGCCCTCTGCATCAGTGCGCCCGGCGGCAGGCGCTGCGCGGCGGTGTGTTCGATCAGGCGGATTTCAGCGACGGTGTACAGTGGATTCATGGCCAGCCATAGCAGTGGGGGTGATGTCATTCTAGCATTGAAGCGGCGCCGCCGATGCGTGCTCAAATCGTGCCACCCAAGCATTGCCATGCACACTACAATAAGCGCTTCTCGCATAGCTGGAGGTAGCATGGACTGGCAGTTCTGGATCGATCGTGGCGGCACATTCACCGACATCGTGGCGCGCATGCCCGACGGCAGGCTGCGCACGCACAAGCTGCTGTCCGAAAATCCCGAACAGTACCGCGACGCGGCGATTGCCGGCATACGCCATTTGCTGGGCGTGGCGGCCAGCGAAGCAGTGCCGGTGGCGCAGATCGGGGCGGTAAAGATGGGCACCACAGTGGCCACCAACGCGCTGCTCGAGCGCAAGGGCGAACCCACGGCGCTGGCCATCACGCGCGGCTTCCGCGACGCGCTGCGCATCGCCTACCAGAACCGTCCGCGCCTGTTCGACCGCCACATCGTGCTGCCGGAGCTGCTGTACAGCCACGTGGTGGAGATCGACGAGCGCATGGGCGCGCATGGCGACGTGGTGCAGGCGCTGGACGCCGAGGCTGCGCGCACCGGGCTGCAGGCGGCTTACGACAGGGGGCTGCGCTCGCTGGCCATCGTGTTCATGCACGGCTACCGCTACAGCGCGCATGAAGCGGCGGTGGCGGCCATCGCGCGCGAGATCGGATTCACGCAGGTATCGGTATCGCACCAGGTAAGCCCGATGATGAAGCTGGTGGCGCGCGGCGACACGACGGTGGTCGATGCCTACCTGTCGCCCATCCTGCGGCGCTACGTGGACCAGGTGGCCAGCGAGCTGCCGGGCGTGAACCTGCAGTTTATGCAATCCAGCGGCGGCTTGACGGACGCGCGGGCCTTCCAGGGCAAGGACAGCATCCTGAGCGGCCCGGCGGGCGGCATCGTCGGCATGGTGCGGGCCAGCCGGCTGGCGGGCTTCGAGCGCATTATCGGCTTCGACATGGGCGGCACATCCACCGACGTGTCGCACTTCTCGGGCGATTTCGAGCGCGTGTTCGAGACCCAGGTGGCGGGCGTGCGCATGCGCGCGCCGATGATGAGCATCCACACCGTCGCAGCCGGCGGCGGCTCCATCCTGCACTTCGACGGCAGCCGATTCCGCGTCGGCCCGGACAGCGCGGGCGCCAATCCCGGACCGGCCAGCTACCGGCGCGGCGGACCGCTGGCGGTCACGGACTGCAACGTCATGCTGGGCAAGATCCAGCCCGAGTACTTCCCCAAATTGTTCGGCGCGGATGGCAAGCAGGCCCTCGACGCGGCCGCCGTGCGCGAACGCTTTGCCACAATGGCGGACGAGATCAGCGCGGCGACCAGCACTGTGGCTACGCCCGAGCAGGTGGCGGCCGGCTTCATTGAAATCGCCGTCGGCAATATGGCCAACGCCATCAAGCAGATCTCCGTCCAGCGCGGCCACGACGTGACTGAATACACACTGACCAGCTTCGGCGGCGCGGGCGGCCAGCACGCCTGCCTGGTGGCGGACGCGCTGGGCATGAAGACGGTCTTCATCCACTCGCAGGCGGGCGTATTGTCCGCCTACGGCATGGGCCTGGCCGACCAGACCGCAATGCGCGAAGCGGCGGTCGAAACCAGACTGGCGGACGGCGGCGAGCAAGCGCTGTCCGAGCGCCTTGACGCATTGGGCGAAGAAGCGCGCAATGCACTGCTGCGGCAGGGCGTCGCCGCGGAACGCATCTCGCTGATCCGCCGCGTGCACCTGCGCTACGAAGGCACCGACTCCGCCCTGATCGTCCTGTTCGATACCAGCGACAGCATGACAGCGCAGTTCGAGGCCGCGTACAAGAAACGCTTCTCCTTCCTCATGCAGCACAAACCGCTGATCGTGGAGGCCGTGTCGGTGGAAGCCGTCGGCGCCTCAGACGCACCTGTGGAAGAGCCGCCCGAGCAGACCCCGCGTGACGGCCTGCAGCCCTCGGCCCTCGTACCCATGTTCGCGGCAGGCGCCTGGCGCGACACACCACTCTACAAGCGCGAAGACACGCGCATCGGCGACACCATCTCGGGGCCGGCCATCATTGCCGAAGCCAACGCCACCACCGTGGTGGAACCGGGCTGGCAGGCCGTCGTCACCCCGCACGACCACCTTGTGCTCACGCGCGTGGAAGCGCTGCCCGAGCGGCGCGCCATCGGCACCACGGCGGACCCCGTGATGCTGGAGATATTCAACAACCTCTTCATGTCCATCGCCGAGCAAATGGGGCTGCGGCTGCAGAACACCGCCTACTCGGTCAACATCAAGGAGCGCCTCGACTTCAGCTGCGCCATCTTCGACGCCGACGGCAACCTGATCGCCAACGCGCCCCACATGCCGGTGCACCTCGGCTCCATGGGCGAGAGTATCAAGACCGTGATGCGCGAGAACGCCGGCAGGATGCACACCGGCGATGTCTACATGCTGAACGACCCCTACAACGGCGGCACGCACCTGCCGGACGTAACGGTCATCTCGCCGGTATTCAACGAAGAGGGCAGCGAGATCCTGTTCTACGTCGGCTCGCGCGGCCACCACGCCGACATCGGCGGCACCACGCCAGGCTCGATGCCGCCCGACTCGCGCAGCATTGAAGAAGAGGGCGTCTTGATCAACAACTTCAAGCTGGTTGACGGCGAGGCAGGCGGCCAGCTGCGCGACGCAGAAACGCGCGCCTTGCTGGCCGGCGCCCCCTACCCGGCACGCAATCCCGACCAGAACATGGCCGACCTGCGCGCCCAGGTGGCCGCCAACCAGAAGGGCGTGGACGAACTGCGCAAGATGGTGGCGCACTTCGGCCTGGACGTGGTGCGCGCCTACATGGGCCACGTGCAGGACAACGCCGAGGAAGCCGTTCGCCGCGTGATCGGCGCGCTGCACGACGGCAGCTACACGCTCAAGCTGGACAACGGCGCACAAATCCAGGTCGCCGTGCACGTCGACCGGGCTGGCCGCAGCGCCGAAATCGACTTCACCGGCACCTCTGCGCAGCTGGACAACAACTTCAACGCACCGTCGGCCGTGTGCATGGCGGCCGTGCTGTACGTGTTCCGCACTCTGGTGGACGACGAGATCCCCCTCAACGCTGGCTGCCTGAAGCCGCTGCGCGTGCTGATCCCGCCGGGCTCCATGCTCAATCCCCATTACCCGGCGTCGGTCGTATCGGGCAACGTCGAGACCTCGACTTGCATCACCAACGCCCTGTACGGCGCCCTGGGCGTGCTGGCCGCCTCGCAAGGCACGATGAACAACTTCACCTTCGGGAACGCGCGCTACCAGTACTACGAGACGATTAGCGGCGGCTCCGGCGCGGGCGAAGGCTTTGACGGCACGTCGGTGGTGCAGACCAACATGACCAACTCGCGCCTGACCGATCCCGAAATCCTGGAGTTCCGCTTCCCCGTGCGTTTGGAGAGCTATGAGATCCGCGAAGGCTCCGGCGGAGCAGGGCGCTGGCGCGGCGGCAATGGCGGTGTGCGCAAGGTACGCTTCCTGGAAGCGATGACGGCAGCCATCCTCTCCAACAACCGCCTGCACGCCCCGTTCGGCATGGCCGGAGGCCAGCCGGGCCAGGTCGGCCGCAACCTCGTGCAGCGCGCCGGCGGCCGCATCGAGCAGCTCGGGCACATCGGCAAGACCGACATGGCGCCGGGCGACGTCTTCATCATCGAAACCCCCGGCGGCGGCGGCTACGGCGCCTAGCTGGCTCTGCATAATAATGGGGTCAGGTCCGGCATCACGCCACTGTGAACGGGGTCAGATCCGGCATTACGCCACGGGCTCGACCATTTTACGGCTGAGCACGTGGCGCGATGCCGGACCTGACCCCGGAGGGGGCTCAGGCGGTGGTGGAGATGCCGTATTTGCGCTGGGTGGCGCTGTATTGCTGGAGGAGGATGTCGAAGTCGGGGTTGCCGCCGTCGATGCGGCGCAGGCGCTCGAGCAGTTGGCCGGCTTGTTCGCCCAGCGGGGCTTCCCAGCCGAGCTCGTCGAGCTGGCGCACGATGGCGCTGGTGGCGGCGTATAGCACGGGCAGGTTGCCGGGGCTCTTGCGCAAGGCCATGTTGAGCGAGCTGACCGCGGCGCGGTGGTCGCCTTGCTCCAGATGACCGGCGGCGCTTTCCAGCAGCTCTTGCACCTGGTGCGTGATCTGCTCGCCGATGCCGCGCGCGAGGTCGTGCCGGCCGGCCTGCTCGAATACGCCGACCGCCTGCTCCATAGACAGGCCGCTTTCACTGTCGTTCATCATGTCGATGACGACGCCGGCAGCGTCCTTGTCGAGTTTGTGCTTGAGGCAGCTTTGCACGAGGTTCAGCTTGAGCGGGCTGGATAGTCCCTTGGCTTGCGAAACGGCGGCCACGGCGTTGCTCAGTTCGGTCGCGGCGGCCGTGTCGTTGCCGGTCAGGTCCAGCAGCAGGGCGGCCGAGATGGCGCGGCACACTTCGGTGTTGGCGTTGCCGCGCAGCGAGCGTTCCAGGTCTCGGATCACGCCGCTGGCCTGGTTGGCGTCGCCTTTCTTGACCAGCGCGCGCACCAGGTTCACGTGGTCTTCCGGGTCGCGGAATTCGGAGTACTTGGCCTTGGCCACCACTTGCTTGAAGGCTTTTTCAGCCGCGCCGATGTCGCCCGTTTCGTAGGCGACGGTGCCCAGGTGGCGCAGGCGGCTCACCATGTGCGGCGAGATCGCCACCGCATCCTCCAGCACTTTCTTGGCCTGGACCGCCTGGCCCAGCGCTTCGTGCGTGCGCGCCAGCAGGTCGTAGGCGGCCATGTACTTGGGGTTTTGCGACAGCAGCTTGTCCAGCGTGAGCAGGGCGTCGTCGTAGCGCTGGGCAGCGTATTGGCAGCGCGCCAGGCCCAGGTGCGCCCAGCCTATCGGCCGTCCGGCCAGGATGGTGTGATAAGTCAGCTCGGCCTCGGCCAGCTGGCCTTCGCCAAAGTACAGCTCGGCGCGCAGGCGGGCGAAATCGGTGGCGTGGCGCGGATGGTTCGCTTCGGCCGCCGACGAGGCGGCTATGGCGCCGCGTACGTCGCCCTGGCCGATCTTCTCGTAGATGGGCAGGAAGGCCGTGCGCCGGCCTACGGCCTTGGCTATCCGCTGCAGCAGCACTTCCACCGTGAACGGTTTCAGTATGTAGTCCGACGGCAGCAGCTCGGCGGCGCTGACCACTTTGCCGTACACGCCTTCGGAGGTGAGCATGATGAAGATGGTCCAGGGGCCGATCAGCTTGTGGTGGCGCAGGTCTTCCAGCAGCTGCTGGCCGTCCTGGCCGTTGTCGCTGCTGCCGCTGCCCAGGTCGTACTCGCACAGCACCAGGTCGTAATTCTTCTTGCCCAGCTGGCGGATGGCCGTGCCGGAGCTGACCGCGTCGTCGATGCGGGTGATGCCGGACTGGTTCAGCATGTTGCGCAGGCTGGCGCGCATGCCGGGATTGGGGTCCACCAGCAGGACGGAGAGTTCGGCGTAGTCTTGCATCAGCGGGACTCGGCGGTGGCCGGCACAGGCGCCGGACTGGGTGGGGGCGCGGCAGAGGCGGCCACGGCGGGCGCGTATTTCTGCCGCACGGCGGCGTACTGGGCGATCAGGCCGGGCAGCAGCGGGTGGGCCGGGTTGTCGTCGCGGATGCGGCGCAGCAGGCCGGTGCACTGCACGGCCAGCGTGGCGTCCCAGCCCAGGTCCATGATCTGGCGCAGCATGGCGGTGGCGGCCACGGTCCACAAGCCCTTGTGGTCGGGCCGCTTGCGCAGCGCCTGCTGCAGCACGTCGACCGCGCCGGCCAAGTCGGCATTGCGGCTCTTTTCGGCGGCTTCGCGCACCATGGCGTCCACTTCCAGGTCCAGCTGCTGGTCATAGCTGCGCGCCACGTCTTCGCGGCCGGCTTGCGCGCACAGGCTGACCACGTCGGCCGCGCTGATGCCGCTGTCGGGGTCCCTGGTCAGTTCGCCGAACAGCACGGCGGCCTGTTCGTCCATGCGGTTCACCAGGCAGCTGTGCGCCAGCCCGAGCTTGATGTTGCTGGACATGCCGGTGGTCTCGGACAGCAGCGCCATGGCCCTGGCCAGTTCGGCCGCCGCCGCTTCCGGCTTGCCGTTCAGCTCCTGCAGCATGGCGGACGAGTAGGCGCGGCACACGTCCACGTCCGGGCCGCTGCGCAGCGAGCGTTCCATGTCGCGGATGACGGCGGAGGCGCCGCCGGCGTCGCCTTTCTTGACCAGCGTGCGCACCAGGTTCACATGGTCGGCCGGGTCGCGGAACTCGGAGTACTTGGCCTTGGCCACCACCTGCTTGAAGGCCTTTTCGGCCGCTTCGATGTCGCCGGTGGCGTAGGCCACGTCGCCCAGGTTGCGCAGGCGGGACACCATGTGCGGCGAGATGGCGACGGCGTCCTGCAGCACCTGCTGCGCCTCCTGGTCCTTGCGCTGGGCGCGCAGCACCTGGGCCAGCAGGTCGTAGGCCGCCATCAGCTTGGGGTTGTCGGCGATCAGCGACTCGAGCTGCGCCTGGGCGTCCGGGTAGCGCTTCAGCGCGAATGCGCAGCGCGCGCGCCCCAGCAGCGCCCAGCCCAGCGGCTTGTTGGCGACGATGCCGGCATAGGCCACCTCGGCCTCCGGCAGGCGGTCCAGGCTCACCAGCAGCTCGGCGCGCAGGCGGGCGTAGTCGGTGGCGTAGCGCGGCTGCGCGCTTTCGTTGGCCAGGCAGGCCGCGATGGCTTCGCGCGCCTTGCCCTGGCCTATCATCTGGTACACCGGCAGGAAGGTGGCGCGCCGCTCCAGCGCGCGGCCGATGCGCTGCGACAGCACGTCCACGGTGAACGGTTTCAGGATGTAGTCGGTCGGCAGCAGTTCAGCGGCGCTGACCACCTTGCTGTACACGCCCTCGGAGGTGAGCATGATGAAGATGGCCCACTGGCTGATGACGCGGTGCAGCCGCAAGTCTTCCAGCAACTGCTGGCCGTCCTGGCCCACCTCGTTGCCGCCGGCGCTGCCCAGGTCGTACTCGCACAGGATGACGTCGAAGTCCCGCTTGTTCAGCGCCCGGATGGCCGTGCCGGCGCTGACGGCGTGTTCCACCTTGGTGATGTTCACCTGGGTCAGCATATTGTGGACGCTGGCGCGCATACCCTGGTTCGGGTCGACGATCAGGACCGACAGGTTGCTATAGTCTGGCATCTTCTTTCTTTCAAGCCGGGCATACTTCTTTCCAGCATACTCCATGGAACGGGAAAATTGCCGAAAAACGATAAAAATGTTGCTTCGAGGGCACTGCTCGGCCGTTCCCGGCCATATCCTGGCAGGAATAAGCTGTCTAGCGGACCCTGCCCGAGGAGGGGCTAACAGGGTATAATGCCGGGCAAAGGATTTTAGCCGCACAGATTTCTTCTTTAATCCGCAGCCTCGCTGCTCAACCACCTCCCAACCATGTTGATTTTGCCGGGTTCTAACGCCCTGTCTGCATTCCGTAGCCAACGCCTCCTCACTCAACTGCAAGCCGTGCTGCCCGCCATTACGGCTGTGCAAGCGCGCCACCTGCACTTCATCGACGCCGCCGCGCCGCTTTCCAGCGAAGACACCAGCCGCCTGCAAGGCTTGCTGACCTATGGCGAACCTGCCCAGGCCGAACTGGCCGACGGCGGCGCAGTCGAAGAATTTGTCGTGATCCCGCGTTTCGGCACCATTTCGCCATGGGCATCCAAGGCCACCGACATCGTGCACAACTGCGGCATGGCCCACATCAAGCGCGTTGAGCGCGGCGTGGCCTACCGCATCCACCTGAAAGCCGGTTTCCTGGGCAGCAGCATCGGCGCCGGCAAGATGAGCGCAGAGCAGGCCGAGGCCGTGGCGGCACTGCTGCACGACCGCATGACCGACTCCGTGCTGCGCCACGCCGACGAAGCCGCCGGCCTGTTCCGCACGCTGGAAGCGAAGCCGCTGGAATCGATCGACGTGCTGGGCGCCGGCAAGCAGGCGCTGGACAAAGCCAATACCGACCTCGGCCTGGCCATGTCGGAAGACGAAGTGGACTACCTGCACGAGGCCTTCACCAAGGCCAAGCGCAATCCAACCGACGTGGAACTGATGATGTTCGCGCAGGCGAACAGCGAGCACTGCCGCCACAAGATCTTCAACGCCGACTGGACCATCGACGGCGAAGCGAAAGACAAGTCGCTGTTCAAGATGATCAAGAACACCCACGAGAAGCAGCCCAAGGGCACCATCGTGGCCTACAGCGACAACTCGTCCATCATGGAAGGCGCCGTGGTATCGCGCTTCTTCCCGCAGGGCGCCGGCCAGGAATACGCCGCCACCACCGAGCTGACCCACACTTTGATGAAGGTGGAAACCCACAACCACCCGACCGCGATTTCCCCGTTCCCTGGCGCCTCCACCGGCGCCGGCGGCGAGATCCGCGACGAGGGTGCGACCGGCCGCGGCGCCAAGCCGAAAGCCGGCCTGTGCGGTTTCACCGTGTCGAACCTGATGATCCCGGGCGCCGTGCAGGCCTGGGAAAACGCCGCTTCCGTGACTGCGCCGTACGCGCAGCGCAGCAGTGACGCAAACTCGTCCAAGGCCTACGGCAAGCCCGACCGCATCGCCTCGCCGCTGCAGATCATGATCGACGGCCCGCTGGGCGGCGCCGCGTTCTCGAACGAATTCGGCCGCCCCGTGCTGGGCGGCTACTTCCGCACCTACGAGCAGAACGTCGGCACGCAGACGGCCGGCACGCCGGACACCGTGTACGGCTACCACAAGCCCATCATGATCGCCGGCGGCATCGGCAACATCTCCGGCCAGCACACGCACAAGAACGACATCCCGGTCGGCAGCCTGCTGATCCAGCTGGGCGGCCCGGGCATGCGCATCGGCATGGGCGGCTCGGCCGCCTCGTCGATGGCCACCGGCACCAACACCGCCGACCTGGACTTCGACTCGGTCCAGCGCGGCAACCCGGAAATGGAACGCCGCGCACAGGAAGTGATCAACGGCTGCTGGCAGCTGGGTCCTAAGAACCCCATCATCTCCATCCACGACGTGGGCGCGGGCGGCCTGTCCAACGCCTTCCCGGAAATTACCAACGACGCCAAGCGCGGCGCGCTGTTCGACCTGCGCAAGATTCCGCTGGAAGAATCCGGCATGGCGCCGAAAGAAATCTGGTCCAACGAGTCGCAGGAACGCTACGTGCTGGCCATCGCGCCAAACGACCTGCCAGCCTTCAAGGCCATGTGCGACCGCGAGCGCTGCCCGTTCGCCGTGGTGGGCACCGCCACCGAAGAACGCCAGCTCAAGCTGATCGACGATGAAATGGGCAACAGCCCGGTCGACATGCCGATGGACGTCCTGCTGGGCAAACCGCCCAAGATGCAGCGCGACGTGCACCATGTGCAGAACGACTACCCGGCCATCGACCTGACCGGCATCGAACTGGAAGAAGCCGCCAAGCGCGTGCTGCTGCTGCCTACCGTGGGCGACAAGTCCTTCCTGATCACCATTGGCGACCGCACCGTGGGCGGCATGTCCGTGCGCGACCAGATGGTCGGCCCATGGCAGGTGCCGGTGGCCGACTGCGCCGTGACCGCCATGAGCTACGAAGGCTACCTGGGCGAAGCGATGGCGATGGGCGAGCGCACCCCGCTGGCCGTGATCGACGCCCCGGCCTCCGGCCGCATGGCTGTCGGCGAAACGGTGACCAACCTGGCCGCCGCGCCGATCCGCTCGATCGAAGACATCAAGCTGTCCGCCAACTGGATGGCCGCCTGCGGCCAGCCGGGCCAGGACGCCGCCCTGTACGATACCGTGCAGGCCGTGGGCATGGAACTGTGCCCGGCGCTGGGCATCTCCATCCCGGTGGGCAAGGACTCGCTGTCCATGCGCACCACCTGGAAAGATGAAGGCGAGAGCAAGGCCGTGATGTCGCCGGTATCGCTGATCGTCTCCGGCTTCGCGCCGGTGTACGACGTGCGCAAATCGCTGACCCCGCAGATCCGCATGGACGCGGGCGACACCGTCATGATCCTGATCGACCTGGGCCGCGGCAAGAACCGCATGGGCGCCTCCGCGCTGGCGCAGGTGATCGGCCAGCTGGGCAACGAAGCGCCGGACGTCGACAGCGCGGAAGACCTGAAAGGCTTCTTCGCCGCCATCCAGCAACTGAACCAGGACGGCAAGCTGCTGGCCTACCACGACCGTTCCGACGGCGGCCTGTTCGGCACGCTGACCGAAATGGCCTTTGCTGGCCGCGCCGGCCTGTCGATCAACCTCGACATCCTGACGCTGGACGCCGGCCACGGCGCCGACCAGGGCGACGCCAAGAACTGGGCCGCGCAGATCGGCGAGCGCCGCAATGAGCAGACGCTCAAGGCGCTGTTCAACGAAGAACTGGGCGCCGTGGTACAGGTGCGTGCCGACGAGAAATCGCTCGTCATGGACGTGCTGCGCTCGTTCAACCTGGGCGCATGCAGCCACATCATTGGCAAGCCGAACGACCGCGGCGTGATCGAATTCACGCGCGACGCCAAGACCATCTACAGCCAGCAGCGCTTTGAACTGCACCGCCTGTGGAGCGAAACCAGCTGGCGCGTGTCGCGCATGCGCGAAAACCCAGCCACGGCGGACGCCGAATACGACCGCCTGCTGGACCTGGCCGACCCGGGTATCTCGCCGAAACTGACGTTCGACCCGTCGGAAAACGTGGCCGCGCCATTCCTGGCCACCGGCGTGCGCCCGCGCGTTGCCATCCTGCGCGAGCAGGGCGTCAACTCCCACATCGAAACCGCGTGGGTCATGCACCAGGCCGGTTTCGCGGCGGTGGACGTGCACATGAGCGACCTGATTGCCGGCCGCGTCAAGCTGGACGACTTCCAGGGCATCATCGCGGTGGGCGGCTTCTCCTACGGCGACGTGCTGGGCGCCGGCGAAGGCTGGGCCAAGTCCATCCTGTTCAACCCGGGGATGGCCGAGCAGTTCGCGCGCTTCTTCGGCCGCAGCGACACCTTCGGCCTGGGCGTGTGCAACGGCTGCCAGATGATGAGCAACCTCAAATCCATCATCCCGGGCGCGCACGCGTGGCCGAAGTTCACCACCAACAAATCCGAGAAATTCGAAGCACGCTTCTCGATGGTGGAAGTGCTGGACTCGCCGTCGATCTTCTTCCAGGGCATGGCCGGCACGCAAACCGCCATCGCCATCGCCCACGGCGAAGGCTACGCCGACTTCTCGCAGACCGGCAACATCGGCGAAGCGATCGCCGCGCTGCGCTTCATCGACAACAAAGGCGCCGCGACGGAAGCCTACCCGTACAACCCGAACGGCTCGCCGCAAGGCCTGACGTCGGTCACGACGGCCGACGGCCGCTTCACGGTGATGATGCCGCACGCCGAGCGCGTGTTCCGCAGCGTGCAGCAATCGTGGCACCCGGAGTCGTGGGGCGAAGACTCCCCATGGATGCGCATGTTCCGCAACGCCCGCAAGTTCATCGGCTAAAACGGAAAGCCGGGCACGCCCGGCCCCCACCAACCTAAAATGGGGTCTAAAATGGGGTCAGGGTTAATTAATTTGGAAACATTTCCAAATTAATTAACCCTGACCCCATTTTTTTTATTCTTCAGACCAGAGGCGGCCGGCGGTGGCCCAGTGTTCTTTTTTGATTTCGTGGATGAGCACGTCCACGGATTCGGGCGTGGCGCCCAGCGTGGCGCAGGTGGCTTCCGTGATGGCTTTGACGAAGGCGCGTTTTTGTTCCGGCGTGCGGCCTTCGAAGAGTTGGACGTTGATGGTCGGCATAGGAACTCCTCAGGTGCGGTAAAGGGGATGGGTGGCGTCTAGCTGGCGCAGCAGGGCGGGCCATTCGAGGCCGCCCTCGGGCGCGCCGTCGCCGACCAGCTCGCGGTGCGCCTTGATGCAGACGGCTTCGCTGGGCTGGCGCAGCGGCATGCAGGCGGATTGGGCTAGCAGCTGCAGCTTGCAGGCCTGGTCCAGCGTTTGCATCAGGACGAAGGCTTCGCCGATGGTGCGGCCGATGGTCAGGCTGCCGTGGTTGCGCAGGAGCATGGCGGGGTGCTGGGCCAGGTTGGCGGTCAGCCGGGCTTGCTCGGCTGGCGTCATGGCCAGGCCTTCGTAGTCGTGGTAGGCCAGCTCGCCGTAGAAGCGCAGGGCGTAGGGCGACAGCGGCTGCAGGCCGGGGCCTTGCATGCCGACCGCGATGGCATTGGCGTTGTGCAGGTGCATGACGCAGGCCGCGTCGGGCCGGGCGGCATGGACGGCGCCGTGCAGGGCGAAGCCGGGCCTGTTGATCGGATGCTGGGGACGGCAGACGATATTGCCGTCATGGTCGACTTTGACGAGGTTCGATGCGCGGATTTCGTCGAAGCGGAATCCGAAGGGGTTGATTAAATAATGGCCGGGTTCACCGGGCACGGCGGCGGAGATGTGGGTATATATGCCGTCATCCCAGCCGAATTGCGCGCATAGCTGGTAGCAGGCGGCGAGGTTAATTCGGGTCTGCCATTCGGCGGGACTGGTGATGCCGGGCGGCGCTATCGCGGCGCGGGCGGGTGTAGAGAGTCTGTCCATTCGGACAGATTAGCATATTGTTCAGGGTGCGTTGACGCGCTCGCGTAATGGCAGCCATGCGCCTGGGCATATATCGGTTTATAGATGTTTATTGGCTTCGCGGTAGCTGAGCGCGGATAGTGTGCTTTTATTTTGTTGCGTGAATTGGCGGACTTGCTCCGGGGCGTGGCGCGCATAATCACGCAACGCCCATCCGATTGCTTTCTGGATGAAGAATTCCTTTTCGTGCGCCAGCTTCAGGCAATAGGAATATAGGCGGGTACTATCGGTCTTTTCGCGCCAGCCTAACTGGTGCAATAGCGCTATCCGGCGCATCCAGAAATTCTCATGAGTTAATGCCTGGTCCATATAATCGTGGTGACCCCGCAATACGTCACCTGTTATCGTTGCCAATGCGTCGACAGTATCCCACCAAGATTTTTTCTGCACGAGCATCAGCAGGGCGGGGATATCGCGCATTTGCAATTCCTTGTTATGCATGCTTAGCAGATCGAGTGCGACGTATTGATATTCGCGCTCGGGAAGTTCCCATAACTCATTCGCGAGCGCGAGCAGGCTGGCAGCGCCAGCCCCTTTTAGTTCGCGCAGCTGGCCTTTTAACTCTGAGCGGCGCAGGGGGGGGGAATGCCGAGGTATTCGAATTGCTCTCGCATATACGTGCGCATCGCCTTTGCGCGTTCCGGATCGGCAATGGAGAGCAGGGCGGCTTGCGCTTGCTGGATGAATTCGGTCTTCATAGCCTTAAAGTATGCCAGAAGCTGGCTTGATCGTGCTGGATTCTGGTGTCGCCAGGACGAAAAAAGGGCGCTCCGCAGAGCGCCGCGCTTTGCAGCAAGGGATTAGAGTTTGAAGCGGCTGACGACCTGCGCCAGATTGGCTGATTCGTCTTGCATCGACGCGGCCGCTGCTGCGGCTTCTTCGACCAGCGCGGCGTTCTGCTGGGTTACCTGGTCCATCTGGCCTATGGCGATATTCACCTGTTCGATGCCGGCGGTTTGTTCCTGGCTGGCGTGGCTGATCTCGGCCATAATATCCGTCACGCGTTTGACGCTATTCACAATTTCCTGCATTGTAATACCGGCCTGGTCGACCAGGCGGCTGCCGGTATCCACTTTTTGAACCGAGTCGTCTATCAGTCCTTTAATTTCGCGCGCAGCGGCGGCGGAGCGTTGCGCCAGATTGCGGACTTCCGATGCGACTACCGCGAATCCCCGGCCTTGTTCGCCTGCGCGTGCGGCTTCCACAGCCGCATTCAAGGCCAGGATATTGGTCTGGAAAGCAATGCCGTCAATAACGCCGATAATATCGACGATCTTGCGTGAGGAGTCGTTAATGGAACTCATGGTTTTAACGACTTCGTCCACGACATCACCGCCTTTAATCGCCACTTCGGATGCAGATGCAGCCAGGCCATTCGCCTGGCGCGCATTATCTGCATTCTGTTTTACCGTGGCGGTAATTTGATTCATCGAGGAAGCGGTGCGGCCGAGCGAACCGGCTTGCTCTTCGGTGCGGTTGGATAAATCCAGATTCCCGGACGCGATTTCCTGCGAGGCGAGGGCTATCGTATCGGTGCCAACGCGGATTTGTTGCACCATGGCCGCCAGGTGATCCTGAATCCGCTTAATCTCAAAAAGCAGGCTGCTGTTGTCGCTAGCCGCAGTGTCGATTTTCACTGAGAAATCGCCGCTGGCAATGCGGTGCGCGGTTTTGGCGGCGTAATCCGGCTCGCCACCCAATTGCTGCATTACATTGCGGGCCAGCCAGATGGCGATACCGGCGCCGATCAATACGGCAAAGACGCCAAGCGAAATGCTGATGAGCAGCATGCGGTGGGTGGATTCCACCACGGCCGCCTTGGTCTCGTTGACCTCGGCGTTCTTTTGCTTGATGAACTCCAGCAGCGGGGTGCGCATCTCGCGCCACACGGGCGTTTCTTCCTTGTTCAGGGTGACGATGGCCGCCGCCTGGTCTTCCTTGGCCAGCGTGGCGACCTTGGCTTGCAGCGTCGCTTGCTTGTTGCGCAGTTCGGCAACTTTCTCGAACATGGGCAGGATGGGGGGATTGCCGCTCGCCAGCGCGAGCGCGGTGTTGCTGTGCTCCTTGAAGGCGGCGCCGGCATCTTCCAGGTTCTTGTGGCCGGTCTTGTTGGCGGGGTCGAGCACCACGTTGCGCAGCGCCTGGCCCATTTGCAGGCCTTGCGCGTACATATTGGTGGCAGTCATGAGCAGCGCCTGGTCCTGCTCCAGGAAGCCCTGGAAGCGGTTTTTTGCGGCCTGCATGCCCTGCAAGGCGACGCCGAGTGCGCACACGAAGAACAGGCATACCAAGCCCATGCACAGCGTCATTTTTGATTTCAGATTCACGGAAGCTCCCCCTGGTTATTTTATTGCCGTACGACAATAGTAAACCGGCTTCCGCAAATAAAAAATGGCACTTTGGTGCAAGTGCCATTTTGGATACAACTTTTAAACGCAAATTACTGGATCTTGGCTTTCTTGATCAGCTCTTCGCGGTAGGCTGCAACCTTTTTCTGGGTCAGCGCTTCGGCAACCTGACCTTTGACTTCGTCCAGCGATGGCAGCTTGGCGGCGCGCGAGCCTTCCAGCTTGATGACGTGGTAGCCGAACTGCGATTTCACCGGGGTTTCGGTGATCTGGCCGTCCTTCAGGGCCACCATGGCGTCCGAGAATGGCTTGACGTAGGACGATGGGGCGGCCCAGTCCAGGTCGCCGCCGTTGTTGGCGGAGCCGTCTTTCGACTGCTTGGCCAGCTCTTCGAACTTGCCGCCGGCTTTCAGCTTGGCGATGATGTCCTTGGCTTGCTGTTCGGTTTCCACCAGGATGTGGCGGGCGTGGTATTCCTTGTCGCCGACCTGTGCCTTGTACTTGTCGTATTCGGCTTTGATTTCAGCGTCGGAAACCGGGTTCTTCTTCACGTAGTCCGCCAGCATGGCGTTGATGATGATGCTTTGACGGGTGTTTTCCAGGGCCGCTTTCACGTCGGCACGGGTACCCACGCCTTGCTTGTCGGCTTCCTGGATCAGCACTTCGCGGCCGATCAGGTCTTTTTTGATCGCTTCGCGCAGTTGCGGCGAATCGGCTTGTTTGCCCTGGGCGACGACTTGCTTGACGATGGCTTCAACTTTCGAAGCTGGAATGGCTTTGCCATTCACGGTTGCAACGTTTTGTGCGAATGCCGGTGCGGCGACGACAGCGGTCAGGGCTAACAACAGGCGGGCTGGCTTGAAAATCATTATCACATCCTATAAAAAACACGGGAGCGCGGTGCGCAGAGCCCAAATAATAGCGGCGCCACAAGGGCGCCGTTCCTAACTGCTGACTAATTACTGTACTTTGGCTTTCTTGACCAGTTCTTCCTGGTAAGCCTGCAGCTTCTTCTGGGTCAGCGCGTCCGCGATTTGCGGCTTCACCTCGTCCAGGGTGGGCAGCTTGGCTTCGCGGACGTCGTCCACTTTGATCACGTGGAAACCGTTCGGGGTCTGCACGGCTTTCTCGGTGACCTGGCCTTTTTGCAGGGCCACGAAGGCGTCCGAGAACACTTTAGGGAAGGACGACGGGGTTGCCCAGTCCAGGTCGCCGCCGTTGGCTGCGGAGCCGGTGTCTTTCGAGGTCTTGGCCAGTTCTTCGAACTTGGCGCCGCCTTTCAGCTTGGCGATCACAGCGTTCGCTTCGGCTTCGGTTTCCACCAGGATGTGGCGCACGTGGTATTCCTTGTTGCCGGTTTGTGCAACGAATTTGTCGTACTCAGCCTTGATGTCGGCGTCCTTGACCGGGTTCTTCTTCACGTATTCGCCAACCAGGGCGTTGATGAAGATGGCCTGGCGCGCGTTTTCCAGCTGGGCCTTGACGTCGGCGTTCTTGGCGTAACCTTGCTTTTCCGCTTCCTGCATCAGCACTTCGCGGCCGATCATTTCTTTCTTGATGGCTTCACGCAGCTGCGGCGAATCTGGCTGCTGACCTTGGGCAACAACTTGCTTGACCACTGCATCCACGCGCGACGACGGGATAGCCTTGCCGTTCACGACGGCCAGGTTCTGGGCAAAAGCGGGGGCCGCAACAGCAGCGATAAGTGCGATCAGCAGACGGGCTGGCTTCAAATTCATTATTTCAAATCCTAATGGGTAAAGTTCTTAATTGCGGAGAGCCGGATTTTGTTTGATCGCATTGTCTCTCATTGTTTCCAAATCTCCGCGCATATCATACTTCAGACGGTGCCAGTGCGGTAATGGCCAATGCGTGTATCTCCCCACGCATCATATCGTGCACGGAATCATACACGAGTCGATGTCTTGTGACGAGTTTAAGGCCTTCGAATTTATCGGAAACGATACGCAGCTGGTAATGGCCTCCGCCGGAGGCTGCTCCCGCATGTCCGGCGTGCAGCGCGGACTCGTCTTCCAGCACCAGTTCAGCGGGCTGGAGCGCGGCGCGCAGGCGCTCTTCTATCTTGGCAATGCGCGGGTCGGTCATACTTCTTCGTCCTTCATGTATTTAGCGAGGTAAATAGTCTGGACGATAATGAAGGCGAAAGTCAAACCGGTGGTGCCGAAGGCTTTGAAGCTGACCCAGGACGCGGTATCGGACTTGAACAGCACGAACGCGACGAACAGGTTGATAAAGCCGAGCGCGGCAAAGAAGGCGGTCCAGGACAGGTTCAGCTTTTCCCACACCTCGTCCGGCAAGGTCAGCTGCGAGCCCATGGCTTTGCGGATCAGGTTGTTCTTGAACCAGTAGCGCGCCGCCAGCAGGCCCACCGCGAAGCACCAGTAAATCATGGTCGGCTTCCACTTGATGAAGATCTCGTCGTGGAAGTAGATGGTCAGGCCGCCGAACACCACGAACAGGAACAGCGACAGCCACAGCATGAAATCCACTTTGCGGCCGCGCACTTTCAGGTAGACGATCTGGGCCGCATTGGCCAGGATGCCAGCCAGCGTGGCGATCACCATGGGTGCCTGGTCGGCCGTGACGGAGCCGCCCGACAAGATGCCGCTCATATACGTGTTGACGAAGGCTTGCGCCGCTTCCGGGTGCATGCCGCCCAGTTTGTAGCAGGCGAAGAAGACCAGCAGCGGAAGGAAGTCGAACAGGATTTTCATGGCGAGGCCGTATTGTTTTTAATCTTGTGGATCGAAGCGCAGCGAGGCGGAGTTAATGCAGTAGCGCAAGCCGGTGGGAGGCGGGCCGTCCGGGAAGACGTGACCCAGGTGGGCGTCGCAGACGGCGCAAATAATCTCAGTGCGCAGCATACCATGGGAGCGGTCCACCACCTCGGTTACGTTGGCCGGGTTGAGCGGCTCGAAATAGCTCGGCCAGCCGCAGCCGGAATCGAATTTGGTGTCGGACGCGAACAGCGGCGTGTTGCAGCATACGCAAGTGTAAATGCCGTGCTCGTGATGGTCCCAAAACTTGCCGGTGAAGGCGCGCTCGGTAGCCGCGTGGCGCGTGACTTGGTATTCCATCGGGTCCAGCTGGGCACGCCATTCCGCGTCTGACTTGATGACTTTATCGCTCATGATTTAAATCTTTCTCAAGAAGAACAGCTCACTTCCAAATGACTGGCCCAGTCCGGTGGAAGGGCCGCGTATTTTTCATTCTCTGGCTGTTCGTCGAATGGGCGCAGCAAAACTGACAGTAAACGCTCTACTTCAGTAAAGTCTTTATTTTGCGCCTTTTCAATTGCTATCTGCGCCAGATAATTGCGCAGCACGTATTTGGGGTTGACGGCATCCATTGCAACTTTCCGGGCCGCATCGTCGCTGTGCTCGGCGCGCAGCCGGGCGCGGTAGCGGTTGGCCCAGGCGTCGAACGCTTCGCGGTTGATGAATTCATCCCGGAGATCATGATCGGGTTCGTCGGTGTCGGTCTTGAGATTGCTCAGCGTGCGGAAGAACTGCGTAAAGTCCGCGTGGTTTTCCTGCATGAGGGCGAACATGGCGTCCATCAGTTCGCGGTCGCCGTCCTGCGTGGTGGCCAGGCCCAGCTTGGCGTGCAGCAGGGCGTCCATTTTGGCCGCGAAGGCCGGCTGATAGACGTCCAGTGCGGCCTGGGCGGCGGGAATCTCGTTGATCAGCGGCAGCAAGGCCTGGCCCAGCGCGTAGCAGTTCCAGTGGCCGATCTGCGGCTGCATGCCGTAGGAATAGCGGCCTTGCTGGTCGGTGTGGTTGCAGATGTGGCCGCTGTCGAACGCTTCCATGAAGCCGAATGGGCCGTAGTCCAGCGTCTCGCCCAGAATCGACATGTTGTCGGTATTCATTACGCCGTGCATGAAGCCAACTGCCTGCCACTGCGCCATCAGTTCGGCCGTGCGGCGCGTCACTTCGGCGAGAAATGCCGCGTATGGGTTCTCTTCCGCGCGCACTTGCGGATAAAAGCGGTCTATCACGTAGTCGGCGAGAATTTTCAGCTCATCCGGCTTCTGGCGGCTGGACCAGTGCTCAAAGGAGCCGAAACGGATGAAAGTGGGCGCCATACGCAGGACAACAGCCGACGTTTCCACCGTTTCGCGCACGACGCCCTGATCCGATCCGGTCACGGACAGCGCGCGCGAAGTGGGAATGCCGAGCGCGGCCATGGCTTCGGAGCACAGGAATTCGCGGATCGACGAGCGCAGCACGGCGCGGCCGTCGCCCATGCGGGAATAGGGCGTCAGGCCGGCGCCTTTCAGCTGCAATTCCATCGGGCCGTTGGCCGTGGCCACATCGCCCAGCAGGATGGCGCGCCCGTCGCCCAGTTGGCCGGCCCAGACGCCGAACTGGTGGCCGGAATACACGGCCGACAGCGGCTGGGCGCGCTCGGGGATGGCGTTGCCGGCCAGGATGTCGATGGCCTGCTGCTCGGCCAGCGCCGTGGCGTCCAGGCCGATCAGGGCCGCCGCCGGCGGGCTCACCGCAACCATGTAGGGCGCGGGCAGCGGCGTCGGCATCAAACGGGTGTAGAAAGAGGGCGGGAGACTCGCGAACGAGTTGTCCAGGGGCAGCTTATTAATAGCGGTTCCAGTGGCGATGGGTGAAATCCAAATTTTAACGCACAGTGGCGATTCTAGGCGGTGGCGCCGGCATTGCCATTGCCGTTACACTTGGTAACGCTAGCAATGTGGTGTTTGCTGCGCCGCAGCATGGAAACAGTTTGACGAAAATAGCACGGACGTACGAATATGGGTTCAACAGCAATATCATAAAAACAAAGTTACTTAGGAGATCCAATGTCGCTTCCGCAGAGCCCGTTGATGGGGCAGATGATGAATCAGCCCTTGCTTGTATCCGGCATCATCGAATTCGCCGCCCGCCATTTCGGCGACAGCATGATCGTGTCGCGCCGCGTTGAAGGCGACATCCACCGCTACACCTACCGCGACTGTCACCAGCGCGCGCGGCGCCTGGCCAATGCGCTGGGCGGCATGGGCATCGCGCTGGGCGACCGCGTCGCCACGCTGGCCTGGAATGGCTACCGCCACCTGGAAGCCTACTACGCCGTGTCCGGCTCCGGCGCCGTACTGCACACCATCAACCCGCGCCTGCACCCGGAGCAGATCGCCTACATCATCAACCATGCCGAAGACCAGGTGCTGTTCTTCGATCTGACCTTCCTGCCCGCCGTGGAGGCCATGGCCCAGATGTGCAAACAGGTGAAGCATTACGTGCTGATGGCCGACCGCGACCGCATGCCGGCCGACACCCGGATTCCCAACCTGATGTGCTACGAGGACCTGATCGCCTCGCACTCGGACGTCTACACCTGGCCGCAGTTCGACGAAAACTCGGCTTGCACGCTGTGCTACACCTCCGGAACCACCGGCAATCCGAAGGGCGCGCTGTATTCGCACCGCTCCACGGTGCTGCATGCCTACGGCTCGGCGCTGCCGAACGCGCTCAACGTCACGTCGCGCGACGTGGTGCTGCCCGTGGTGCCCATGTTCCACGTGAACGCGTGGGGCTTGCCGTACTCCGTGCCGCTGAGCGGCGCCAAGATGGTGTTCCCGGGCGCGGCGCTGGACGGCAAGTCGCTCTACGACTTGTTCGAGGCCGAGCAGGTGACTTTCTCGGCCGGTGTGCCGACCGTCTGGCTGGGCCTGATCAATTTCATGCTGCAGAACAAACTCAAGTTCAGCAGTTTCCGCCGCACGGTCATCGGCGGCTCGGCCTGCTCGCCGGCCATGATGAATACCCTGATGGACGAATTCGGCGTGGAGGTGATCCACGCCTGGGGCATGACGGAGATGTCGCCGCTGGGCACGGCTGGCGTGTTGCTGAGCAAGCACCTGGAGCTGCCGGCGGTGGAACAGCGCAAGATCCTGCTCAAGCAGGGCCATGCGGTGTACGGCGTGGACATGAAGATCGTCGACGATGACGGCAAGGAACTGCCGTGGGACGGCAGCAGCTACGGCCACCTGATGGTGAAGGGGCCCTGGGTGATCTCGGCCTACTTCAAGGGCGAGGGCGGCGATCCGCTGCAGGACGGCTGGTTCCCGACCGGCGACGTGGCCACCATCGACGCTGACGGCTACATGCAGATTACCGACCGCAGCAAGGACGTGATCAAGTCCGGCGGCGAGTGGATCGGCACCATCGACCTGGAAAACATCGCCGTGTCGCATCCAGCCGTGATGCAGGCCGCGTGCATCGGCATCGCGCACCCGAAATGGGACGAGCGCCCGCTGCTGGTGATCGTGCGCAAGCCGGGCATGGAGGTGAGCCGCGAGGAGCTGCTGGCCTTTTACGAAGGCAAGATCGCCAAATGGTGGCTGCCGGACGACGTGGTCTTTGCCGATGCGCTGCCGCTGGGCGGCACCGGCAAGGTGCAGAAGAACAAGCTGCGCGAACAATATAAGGAGTACAAGCTGCCGACGGCATGAACCGTCAGCCGGAGTTGTAAGATGGGCAATCACAACTAAAAAAAGGATGGAGACTATGACCTACCGCACGCTCGCTGTTGCTGTCAGCCTGACCCTGTTGTCCACGGCCGCGTTGGCCGAGACCGTGAAAATCGCCTTTATCGACCCGCTCTCCGGCCCGTTCGCGCCGGTCGGGCAGAACCAGCTCAAAAGCTTCCAGCTCATCGCCGACATGGCCACCAAGGGCAAGTGGGCCGGCGAGAACAAGATCGAAGTGACCGGCTTCGACAACAAGGGCAGCCCGCAGGAATCGCTGACCCAGCTGAAGGCCGTGATCGACCAGGGCTACCGCTACATCACCCAGGGCAACGGCTCCGGCGTGGGCCTGGCGCTGCTGGACGCGGTGAACAAGCACAACGAACGCAACCCGGGCAAGGAAATCGTTTACCTGAACTACGCGGCCATCGATCCGGACATGACCAACAGCAAGTGCAGCTTCTGGCATTTCCGTTTCGACGCCAATTCCGACATGAAGATGGAGGCGCTCACCAGCTACATGGCGCCGGACAAGAACATCAAGTCGGTCTACATCATCGGCCAGAACTACGCCTTCGGGCAGGCGGTCAGCCGCGCGGCCAAGGAATACCTGGCGCGCAAGCGGCCCGACATCAAGATCGCCGGCGACGACCTGCACCCGATCGGGCAGGTGAAAGACTTTTCGCCCTACATCGCCAAGATCAAGGCGTCCGGCGCCGACTCCGTCATCACCGGCAACTGGGGCGCCGACCTGGCGCTGCTGGTGCGCGCCGCCAAGGACGCGGACCTGAAGGCCAACTTCTACACCTACTACGGCATCACCACCGGCGTGCCGACCGCCATGGGCGCGGCCGGCGCCGAGCGTACCAAGATCATCGGCAACTGGATGATCAACAACGAAACCTTCAACGGCAAGGAAGTGGTGGAAGCCTTCAAGGCCAAGTACAACGACGACTACTACGCCGCGCAGACGCACGTCATCATCACCATGCTGGCGCAGGCTATCAAGGCGTCCAGGACGGCCGATCCGGTGAAGGTGGCGTTCGCGCTGGAAGGCATGAAGGCGCAGTCCCTCAACGGGGGCGTGATGATGCAGAAGCAGGACCACCAGCTGCAGCAGCCGCTGTACATCGGCACCTGGACCAAGGTCAACGGCAAGGACGTCAAATACGACCAGGAAAACACGGGCTACGGCTGGAAGATGGACAAGAAGATCGATGCCTACGTGGCCGGCCAGCCGACCTCGTGCCAGATGAAACGGCCGGGCTGAGCGCCGGCCGCCGACGTCCGCCGGCCCCGGCGGCACCTGGCGGGTTAGGCGCGCAGCGCTAACCCGCCCTACGGGTTCTCGTGGAGCTTCAATGGAATTTACCCTGTTTACTACTGCTTAACGGCATCAGTTATGGACTGCTGCTGTTCATGCTGTCGTCCGGTTTGACGCTGATCTTCAGCATGATGGGCGTGCTGAACTTTGCGCACGCGAGTTTTTATATGCTGGGCGCTTATATTGCCTATACGATCAGCAGCGTGGTCGGCTTCTGGCCGGCGCTGGTGCTGGCGCCGGTTGCGGTGGGCTTGCTGGGCGCGCTGGTTGAGCGCTACGGCTTGCGGCCGCTGCACAAGTTCGGCCATATCCCGGAGCTGCTGTTCACCTTCGGGCTGTCCTTCCTGATCGTGGAGCTGGTGCAGCTGATCTGGGGCCGCGCAGCGGTGCAGTACGCCATACCCAAGCAGCTCGATGGGCCGCTGTTCACGCTGTTCTCGACCAGTTTCCCCGCCTACCGCGCCTTCATGATGCTGGTGGCGCTGGCCATGCTGGGCGCGATCTGGCTGGTGCTCACGCGCACCCGCGTCGGGCTTGTCATCCAGGCGGCGCTGACGCATCCGGACGCGGCCGAGGCCCTGGGCCACAACGTGCCGCGCATCTTCATGTGGGTGTTCGGCGGCGGCAGCGCGCTGGCCGGGCTGGCGGGCGTGATCGGCGGGAACGCGTTCGTCACCGAGCCGGCCATGGCGGCCACCGTGGGCAGCATTATCTTCGTGGTGGTGGTGGTCGGCGGCATGGGCTCGCTGGCGGGCGCCTTCGTGGCGTCGCTGCTGATCGGCATCATGCAGACGACGGCCGTGGCGCTGGACTATTCGCTGGCGCATTTGCTGGGAAAAGTGGGGGTGGCCGTTTCGCCAGCCACGCCGGCGTATGCGCTGCTGAACGTGACCATTGCGCAGAGCGCGGCCATCCTGCCGTATCTGCTGCTGGTGCTGATCTTGATTTTCCGCCCTAAGGGCTTGATGGGGACGCGCGAATGAAAGAACTACGTTATACCCCGCTGAACCTGGGCCGCTGGCTGCTGTGGTGCGGCTATGCGCTGATCCTGCTGGCCGCGCCGCTGGTGTTCAGCAAGGGCGGCGGCCTCACGTTGCTGTCGCAGATGGGCACGGTCATGATCTTCGGTCTGTCCTACAACATGCTGCTGGGGCAGGGCGGCATGCTGTCTTTCGGCCACGCGGTCTATTCAGGGCTGGGCGCCTTTTTCGCCATCCACGCCATGAATATGGCTGGCGCGGGGCAACTGCCGGTGCCCACCAGCCTGATACCGCTGGTGGGCGGGCTGGCGGGCGTGGGCTTCGGGGTGCTGTTCGGCTACGTCACCACGCGCAAGGCCGGCACCACGTTCGCCATGATTACGCTGGGCCTGGTAGAGCTGGTGTTTGCCAGTTCGCTGATGTTCCCCGGCTTTTTCGGCGGCGAGGGCGGCGTGACCACCAACCGCGTGATCGGCGGCGCGGTACTGGGCATCACTTACGGCCCACAGATCCAGGTGTACTACCTGATCGCGTTCTGGCTGTTTGTCTGCACCGCCGCGGTCTACGCGTACACGCACACGCCGCTGGGCCGCATCATCAACGCCGTGCGCGACAACCCGGAGCGCGTGGAATTCATCGGCTACGACACCCAATGGGTGCGCTACCTGGTGGTGATCCTGTCGTCCTTCTTTGCCGGGATATCGGGCGGGCTGTCGGCGATCAATTTCGAGATCGTCAGCGCCGAGAATGTCAGCGCCATCCGCTCGGGCAGCATTTTGCTGTTCACGTTCATCGGCGGCATCGGCTTCTTCTTCGGACCGTTGCTGGGGGCGATCGTCGGCATCCTGTTCTCGGTGCTGCTGTCCGACTTCACGCCGGCCTGGCAGCTATACCTGGGGCTGTTCTTCGTGCTGCTGGTGCGCTATGCGCCGGGCGGCCTCGGCAGCCTGATCATGCTGCTGCTGCGGGCCGCCAAGTTCGGGCAGTTCGGCCGCATCGCCGGCCCGCTGGGCTGGGTGTGCCTGGCCGTGCTGCCGGGGCTGATCGGCTTTGTTGCGGGCGTGGAGATGCTGTACCACATGACGCTGGAGGCGGCCAACGGCAGCGTGAAGCAGCTGTTCGGCATGGCGGTGGACACGAAAGCGGCGCCGCCGTGGCTGGTCGTGGCCGGCCTGCTGGTAGTCAGCATCGCGGCGTGGCGCACGGCGCAGCCGCTGTTTGCCGAGGCGTGGGGGGCATCCTGCGCGGCGATTGCAGTCCAGACCAGGAGCGCGCGATGAAGGCATTGGAGTTACAGGACGTGCGCAAGAGCTTCGGCAAGTCGGAGATCATACGCGGCGCAAACCTCAGTATAGAGCAGGGCGAGCGCTGCGCGGTGATCGGGCCGAACGGCGCCGGCAAGTCCACGCTGTTCAACCTGATCTCGGGGCGCTTCCCGCTCAGCAGCGGGGAAATCCGC
Organism: Pseudoduganella sp. UC29_71; assembly: GCF_042693265.1. Lineage (NCBI taxonomy): Bacteria > Pseudomonadati > Pseudomonadota > Betaproteobacteria > Burkholderiales > Oxalobacteraceae > Pseudoduganella > Pseudoduganella sp. UC29_71. The sequence continues at coordinate 2,320,353 of NZ_CP170549.1, forward strand.
CTGAACGGGCAGCGTATCAGCGGCTTGAAGCCTTACCAGATCAACCGGCTCGGCTTGTCTCGCAGCTTCCAGATCAGCAATCTGTTCGTCAACCTGTCGGTGTACGAGAACCTGCGCTGCGCGGTGCTGTGGTCGCTGGGCTACAAGTATTCGTTCTGGCACCGGCTCGGCAAGCTGCGCGACGCGCATGAGCGGGCCGAGCAGGTGCTGGAGGAGATCGGCCTGCAGCGCCATCGCCATGTGCCGGCCGCCGTGCTGACCTACGCCGAGCAGCGTGCGCTCGAGATCGGCATCACCATCGCGGGCGGCGCGGACGTGATCCTGCTGGATGAGCCAACCGCCGGCATGAGCCGCTCCGAGTCGGACGCCGCGGTGGAACTGATCCGCAAAGTCACCGTGGGCAAGACGCTGCTGATGGTGGAGCACGATATGAGCGTGGTGTTCGGCCTGGCCGACAAGATTGCCGTGCTGGTGTACGGCGAGGTGATCGCCTGCGACACGCCGGAGCGGATACGCGGCAACGCCGACGTGCAGGCGGCTTACCTGGGCGGCCACGAGGAGGCTGCCGCATGAGTGGAGAAGCTATGCTGGATATCCGTAACTTGCACGCCTACTACGGCAAGAGCCATGTGCTGCACGGGGTGGACCTGCACGTGAAGCCGGGCGAGATCGTCAGCCTGCTGGGCCGCAACGGCGCCGGGCGCTCGACCCTGGTCAAGGCCGCCATGGGGCAGGTCAGCGCCACCGGCGCGGTGCGCCTGAAAGGGCAGGAGATTCTCGGGCTGAAGGCCTACCAGATCGCGCATAAGGGGCTGGGCTACGTGCCGGAGAACCGCGACGTGTTCCCCACGCTGACGGTGGAGCAAAACCTGGTGCTGGGGCAAAAGCGCGCCGGCATGGGCAAGGGCGGGGCGGGCCGCTGGAGTCTGGACGATATGTATCGCATGTTCCCGCGCCTGCAGGAACGGCGCGCGGTGGCGGCCGGGGTGCTGTCCGGCGGCGAGCAGCAGATGCTGACGCTGTGCCGCACCTTGATGGGCGACCCGGACCTGATCATGATCGACGAGCCGACCGAAGGGCTGGCGCCGAAGATCGTGGCGCTGGTGGCCGAATATCTGCTGGCGCTGAAGGAGCGCGGCATTTCCGTGCTGCTGGTGGAGCAGAAGCTGGCCATCGCGATGGAGATTTCGCAGCGCGTCTATGTCATGGGCCACGGCGCCATCGTGTTCGAGGGGACGCCGGGCGCCCTGCGCGCGGACGCCGCCGTGCGCAAGGAGTGGCTGGAAGTGTAACATGGCCGCCGCAAGCGCTTGCCCCACCGGCGAGCGCACCGCACAAAAAAAATAATACGACCGTTCGTTTCTGCGGTATAGTTAAGTTTTGCAGCCCGCTCCTCACTTACATCCACACTTAAGTACACTTGACTATACTGAGCTACAACTTACAAGAAGGAAGAGACATGAGTGCCGAATACCAAGTTCACGGCTCCGTAGCCGTTATTACGCTGAACAATCCGCCGGTCAATGGCCTGGGCCATGCCACCCGCAGCGCTGCGGTGCAGGGCATGCAGCAGGCGCTGGCGGACGACGCGGTAAAAGCCATCGTCATCACCGGCGCGGGCAAGGCGTTCTCGGGCGGCGCGGATATCAAGGAATTCAACTCCCCGAAAGCGCTGGCCGAGCCCAGCCTGCATTCGCTGATCCGCACCGTGGAAGAATCGACCAAGCCGGTGGTGGCAGCGATCCACACCGTGTGCATGGGCGGCGGCCTGGAACTGGCGCTGGGCTGCAACTACCGCGTGGCGATGCCGGGCGCGCAGATCGCCCTGCCGGAAGTGAAACTGGGCCTGCTGCCGGGCGCCGGCGGCACGCAGCGCCTGCCGCGCGTGCTGGGGCTGGAGATGGCACTGAACATGATCGTCTCCGGCACGCCGGTAGCGTCCGAGAAGCTGGCCAAGACCGCCATCTTCGACGAAGTATTCGCCGCCGACGCCAACCTGCTGGAATCGGCCATTGCCTTCGCCGGCAAAGTAGCGGACGCGCGTCCGCTGCCAAAGGTGCGCGACCGCAAGGTGGACTACCCGAACCACGAAGCCTTCCTGCAATTCTCGCGCAACACGGTAAAAGCCATGTCCGGCCCGTTCCCGGCGCCGCTGGAATGCGTGGAGTGCGTCGCCGCGTCCGTGACCATGAAGTTCGAGGACGGCCTGAAATTCGAGCGCGAGCGCTTCCTCAAGCTGATCCAGACGCCCGAATCGAAATCGCTGCGCCACGCCTTCTTCAGCGAGCGCCAGGCCAGCAAAGTGCCGGATGTCCCGGCCGACACGCCCACCCGCGCCATCAAGAAGGCGGCCGTGATCGGCGCCGGCACCATGGGCGGCGGCATCGCGATGAACTTCGCCAACGCCGGCATCCCGGTCACCATCCTGGAAATGAAGGCCGAGGCGCTGGAAAAAGGCCTGGCCACCATCCGCAGGAACTATGAGAATACGCTGAAGAAGGGCAAGCTGACGCAGGAGAAGTTCGACCAGCGCGTGGCCCTGATCACCGGCACCATGAACTACGAGGAAATCGGCGATGCCGACATCGTGGTGGAAGCCGTGTTCGAAGACATGGGCGTGAAGGAAACCGTGTTCCGCAAGCTGGACGAGGTGATGAAGCAGGGCGCCATCCTGGCCTCCAATACCTCCACCCTGGACGTGGACAAGATCGCCGCCTTCACCAAGCGTCCGCAGGACGTGATCGGCACCCACTTCTTCAGCCCGGCCAACGTGATGAAGCTGCTGGAAATCGTGCGCGGCAAGGAAACCGGCAAGGACGTGCTGGCCACCACGCTGGCGCTGTCGAAGAAACTGAAGAAGACCGGCGTGGTGTCCGGCGTGTGCGACGGCTTCATCGGCAACCGCATGATCGAGCAGTACAGCCGCCAGGCCGGCTTCCTGCTGGAAGAGGGCTGCCTGCCGGAGCAGGTGGACAAGGCGGTGGAGAAGTTCGGCTTCGCCATGGGACCGTTCCGCATGGGCGACCTGGCCGGCAACGACATCGGCTGGTACATCCGCAAGCGCCGCTACGTGGAATCGCCGGAAATCACCTACTCGAAGACCGCCGACCTGCTGTGCGAAATGGGCCGCTTCGGCCAGAAGACCGGCGGGGGCTGGTATGACTACAAGGCCGGCGACCGCAAGGCTTACCCGAACGAGGAAGTGAACGCGATGATCGTCAAGCATTCGGCGGACATCGGCGTGGTGCGCCGCAAGATCAGCGACCAGGAAATCGTCGAGCGCCTGGTGTATGCGCTGGTGAACGAGGGCGCGCAAATCCTGGAAGAAGGCATTGCGCTGCGCGCCTCGGACATCGACATGGTCTACCTGACCGGCTACGGCTTCCCGCTGCACCGCGGCGGCCCGATGTTCTACGCCGACACGGTGGGCCTGCCGAATGTGCTGGGCACCATCGAGCGCCTGTCGCGCGGACGCCACGGCGAAGCGTGGAAACCGGCACCATTGCTGGTGAAACTGGCCGCCGAAGGCAAGGGTTTCAACGGCTAAGCAGTTATCACGCAGGGAAATAGGGCGGCGCTATCGAGCGCCGCTTTTTTTATGGCCGGGATACACTCCTGACAAGCTTATACCGAGCTCAACAGTAGTATCTTGCCACCTTACGCGGGAGATTCAAACATGAATCAGAATGCCTGCTTTGCTGCCATGCTGGTCTGCGCCTCCGTGGCCAGCGCCCATGCAGTGCCAATTACAGCCTTGATCAACACCGGCAGCGCCGCCTCCGGCGTCCTCGACACCAACTACCTGCTGACCGTGGAACGCGGCGGCACCCGCCTGACGGAGCGCTACGGCTATGTGTCGCAAAGCGGCCTGTGGGACCAGACGCCGTGGCTGGCCAACTCGGCCGCGTCGAAATGGATAGTACCGGCGTCGGACGCATGGACCAGCTATGACGGGGCCAGCGACGGAATCTATCGCTACAGCCTCAGTTTCGACTTGAGCGGCTACCGGGCGGACAGCGCCTGGTTCACCGGCCGCTTCAGCGCCGACAATGCGGCGCAAGTGTTCCTGAACGGACGCCTGCTGGCCACGGGCAGCGATTTTTCGCGCTGGACCAGCTTCGGCGCGGACGGCGGCTTTAACGACGGCGTGAATGTGCTGGAATTCGTCGTGACCAATTACAGGTTGTCTGCCGGTAACCCCACCGGGCTGAGGGTGGAGTATCTGGGCACCTATATCGAGCCGGCCGTGCGCCATCAGCTGGCCCTGCGGCCGGCTGCGTTCGAAGTGCCGGAGCCGGGGTCGGCCGCCGTGTTCATGGGCGGCCTGGGCCTGATCGGCATGATCTCGCGCCGCCGCCGGCGCGGCTGAGGCCCGAAGTCGCTGGCTAGGCGATGTGCTTGCGCATGCGCGCCAGCGGCACGCTGACGCCGCCTGGCAGCGCGATGTCGAACGGCTCCACCACGGCGAAGCCGCTGGCCAGATACAGCGGCACGCCGGGCATGGTGGCGGCCAGTTCCAAGGTCAGGTAGCCCTGCGCCGCAGCTTCGCGCTGGCAATGTTCCATCAGCATGCGTCCCAGCCCCTGGCGGGCGGCGGACGGGTGCACGAAGAAGGCGCGGATGCGGCCGGGCTCGGTAGCCGGGTCCAGCAGGCGGTCCGGGCCGGTCTTGGTGCGGTCGGCGCCAAACAGCGTGGCGCGCTTGCTCCAGCCTCCGCAGGCCAGCGCCTCGCCGCCGCGCTCGATGATGAAATACGTGCCATCCTCAATCAATTGCGTATCGACGCCGAACACATGGCGCGTGACCGCCTGCGCCTGTTCCGGCGTGTAAAAACCCGCACTCAGTTCAATCCCGGACAGGGCGATCAGCGCTTCCATGCGCGGCACGTCGTCCATGCGTGCGGCGCGGAGGTGGTGTGGTGTCGTCATATGGATACGGTAATGCAATTCTTTTGACTAGTCCATTCTCTTGGGTATCATGAGTGCATAGGGAGAATTAATGCACAGACTAGCCAAAGTTGCCGCGGCAACGGCCCTGCTGGCCATCGCGCTGGTGGCGGCGAGTGCCGGCGCACGGGAGCTGCTGGTGGTCGGCGCGCATTTCGAGCGGGTCTACGAGCGCCGCGCGGACGGCGAATTCACCGGCATGGGGCCGGACATCGTGCGCATGGTGGCGCGCCGCAACAAGGACTCGGTGCGCTTCGAGATCTATCCCTGGGCGCGCGCGCAAGCCATGGTGACGCAGGGGCTGGCCGACATCCTGGTCGGCCCCTACAAATCGGCGGAACGGCTGGAACGGATGGCGTTTTCGCGCTCGGCGTTCTATCGCGACGACATGGTGTTCTACGCGCCGGCCGGCGCCGGCCACGGCTGGCAGGGCGATTACGCGGCGCTGGAGGGCAAATCCATCGTGGTGATGAACGGCTGGGCCTACGGACCCGGCTTCGACGCGGCGCGGCCGCGGCTGCGCGTCAGCGTCGCCAACAACGTTGAAAACGGGCTGCTGATGCTGACCCACAAGCACGTGGCCCTGTTCGCCAGCAACCGCCGCAACACGGAGCCGGTGCTGGCCGCGCTCAAGCTGGGCGGCCAGGTGGTGGCGCTGCCGCACGTGATCGAAGTACAAGACGGCTACTTCGCCTTCCCCAAGCGCCCCAGCCACGACCCCATCCGCGCCAGCTTCGACGCCGCCTTCGACGCCCTGATCGAAAACGGCGAGCTCAAGCGCCTCAGCCAGCGCTACGACGTCGACATCCCCTAAGCGAGCTGAGCCGCATTCGGGGTCTGACCCCGAATGCGGCTCAGCTCGGCAGGTGGCGCGGGCGGCTGGGCCGGGCGGCTAGCGGCGGGCGGGGGTGAGGATGCTGGGCAGGGCCTTGGGCAGCGTTTCGGGGTAGTCGCGGCTGAAGTGCAGGCCGCGGCTTTCGCGCCGCTGCAGCGCGCTGTTGACGATCAGGCCGGCCACGTCGACCAGGTTGCGCAGTTCCAGCAGGTCGCTGGTGATGCGGAAATTCCGGTAGTACTCGTCGATTTCTTCCTTCAGCAGCGCGATGCGGTGCTGCGCCCGCTCCAGCCGCTTGGTGGTGCGCACGATGCCGACGTAGTTCCACATGAAGCGGCGCAGTTCGTCCCAGTTGTGGGCAATCACCACTTCCTCGTCGGCGTCGGTGACGCGGCTTTCGTCCCAGTCGGGCAGGTAGGGCGTGCCGACGCGTTCCTTGCTTTCGATGTCCTGTGCGCAGGCGCGGCCGATCACCACGCATTCGAGCAGCGAGTTCGAGGCCAGGCGGTTGGCGCCGTGCAGGCCGGTGCAGGCGGTCTCGCCCACCGCGTACAGCCCCGGCAGGTCGGTGCGGCCTTGCAGGTCGGTCACCACGCCGCCGCAGGTGTAGTGCGCGGCCGGCACGATGGGAATCGGCTCTTTGGTGATGTCGATGCCCAGTTCCAGGCAGCGCGCGTAGATGGTGGGGAAGTGCTCGATCAGCCAGGCGGCGGGCTTGTGGCTGATGTCCAGGTGCACATAGTCCAGGCCGCGCTTCTTGATTTCGAAGTCGATGGCGCGCGCCACCACGTCGCGCGGGGCCAGTTCGGCGCGCTCGTCGTGCGCCAGCATGAAGCGCATGCCGGCCGCCGGGCCGGCTTCGGGCGGCAGCTTCAGCAGGCCGCCTTCGCCGCGGATCGCTTCGGTGATCAGGAAGGACTTGGCATAGGGGTGGTACAAGCAGGTGGGGTGGAACTGGATGAATTCCATGTTCGACACGCGGCAGCCCGCACGCCAGGCCATGGCGATGCCGTCGCCGCTGGCCGTGTCCGGGTTGGTGGTGTACAGGTAGACCTTGCCGGCGCCGCCGGTGGCCATCACGGTGTGTTCGGCGGCCACGGTGTGCACTTCGCCGCTGCGCACGTCCTGCACGTACAGGCCGTGGCATTTGGGCTGCAGGTTGCGGCGCTGTTCCTTGCCGTCGAGCTTGTCGGAGGTGATCAGGTCGATCGCGCAGTGGTGTTCGAACAGGCTGATGTTGGGGTGCGCGCGCACCTTCTGTTCCAGCGTGACCTGCACCGCGTGGCCGGTGGCGTCGGCGGCGTGGATGATGCGGCGCTGGCTGTGGCCGCCTTCGCGCGTCAGGTGGAAGCCCAGTTCGGCGCTGTCGTCGCGCGTGAAGGGCACGCCCTGGTCGATCAGCCATTCGATGGCGGTGCGGCCGTTTTCCACGATGAAGCGGGTGGCGTCGGCGTCGCACAGGCCGCCGCCGGCCACCAGGGTGTCGGCGATGTGCTGGTCGTGGCTGTCGCCGGAGTCGAGCACGGCGGCGATGCCGCCCTGCGCCCAGTTGCTGGCGCCGTCCAGCAGCTCGCGTTTGGAAATGATCGCAACCTTGCGTGTTTCGGCCAGGTGCAAAGCCACCGACAGGCCGGCCAGGCCGCTGCCGACAATCGCAACATCAAATTTCATGGTTCTGGGTTCACATTGCTGAGTAGGAAACAAGACTATAGACGATTTGCCGCCGGCCTGTCATGGCGCGGTCATTTTTGCGCAAGATGTTGATCTGGCGCGGGTTTGCGGTGCGCCGGGCTTGTTGCAGCTCAAGGCGCCGGCCGAATGTGCGCGGCATCATGGCTGGACCACTGCAGCCCATCCGACGGGCGCGGGAGCGAACCGTGATCCGTATCTTCAACCATTATGTGCCGCGCATGGCCTTCGTCTTGCTGCTGATGGAGGTGCTGCTGTTGCTGGCGGCGGCGGGGCTGGCGTCGCTGGCCTGGCTGGCGGAGGCGCAGCGCGCCGCGCGGCCGGGCAGCGTGTACTGGAGCGCCGTGCTGTTCGCCCTGCTGACCGTGCTGAGCATGGGCACGCTGGGCATGTATCAGTCCGATTTGCGCCTGCATCGGGGCGAGGCGCTGCGCCAGACCGTGCTGCGCATCGTGCCGGCGCTGCTGCTGGCGTTTTGCCTGCTGAGCATGCTGTACCGGCTGATGCCGGGCTTGCGCGCGGCGCAGCTGGGCGCGTTTGCCTTCCTGCTGGGCGGCTTCGGCGTGCTGATGAGCCGGCTGCTGCTGTTTTTCACGGTGCGTACCGAACGCATGGCTGACCGCCTGATCGTGCTGGGCGACGGCGCGCTGGCGCAGGAATGCATGGAGCTGGCGGTCAGCAAGCACGGCTTTCAGCGCTTCCGCGTCGTGGGCTGCGTGTCGGTGGCGGGCGAGGAACGGCGGGTGGCGGCGGCCTGCCTGCTGCCGGCGGGGCCGTCGCTGCTGGAGCTGGCGCGCGCGCACAACGCGGGCGAGGTGGTGGTGTCGCTGGGGGACCGGCGTGGCGGGGCCTATCCGGTGCGGCAATTGCTGGAGTGCGTGCTGGGCGGCGTGCGGGTGGTGGATGCGGCCGCCTTTTTCGAACGCGAGGCTTGCCAGATCCGCATCGATTCCTTGCAGCCGAGCTACCTGATTTTCGGCGGCGGATTCGATCAGAGTTTCTTGCGTGCAAGTGTGAAGCGCATCTTCGATCTGGCGGCCAGCGGGGCGATCGGCCTGGCGGCGCTGCCGGTGATGCTGCTGGCGGCGCTGTGCATCGTGGCCGAGGATGGCGGGCCGGTGTTCTATCAGCAGGAGCGGGTGGGCAAGGACGGGCGGCTGTTCAAGGTGCTGAAGTTCCGCAGCATGCGCAGCGACGCGGAAGGCGACGGCACGCCGCGCTGGGCCGCGCAGGACGATCCGCGCGTGACGCGGGTGGGATTTTGGCTGCGCAAGCTGCGCATCGACGAGTTGCCGCAGATGCTGAACGTGTTTCGCGGGGAAATGAGTTTTGTCGGGCCGCGGCCCGAACGCGCGTATTTTGTGGAACGGCTGGGCAACGACGTGCCTTATTACAATGTCCGGCACAGCATCAAGCCCGGCATTACCGGGCTGGCGCAGGTGCGCTACCAATACGGGGCGTCGGTGGATGACGCGGTGCGCAAGCTGCAATACGATTTGTATTATGTGAAAAACAACAGCCTGTTCCTGGATCTGCTGATCCTGATCGATACGGTGCAGGTTGTGTTGCTGGGCAAGGGGAGCCGCTGATGTCGCGCCTGCTCCTGTCGCCGCTGTTGACCGCGACCATGTCCGCGCCGTTCGCCGCAGCGGCCAGCCATGCCTTGGCCGCGCTGGCGTTTCTGGTGTTGGCCGTGCTGCTGGTGCCGGGCTGGCGCGCGGGGCGCCATTCGGGCGCGCTGATGGCGGCATGCGCGGCCACGGCGCTGTGGGCCGCCGCCGCTGTCGGCGCGGCGCTTGCGGGTGCCGTCGGGGGCGCGCCCTGGGGCGGCGCGGCGGCGCAGGCTGCCGGACTGGAGCATGCAGCGGCTTGGCCGATGCGGACAGCCGAGGCGCTGGAAGCGGCGCGCACCGTGGCCTGGCTGGTGTTCCTGCTCTCGCTGCTGGGGCGCAGCGGGCCGAGCCGCAAGGGCCTGCTGGCAGCGGCCGTGGTGGTGGCGCTGCTGCCGCTGGCCTACGGCGGCCTGGCGGGGCTGCTGCGCCCGGCTGCCGCACCGCTTGCGGAGGCGGCCCTGCCGGGCCGGGACGCCTTGCTGCCCATCGTTTGCCGGGTGATGCTGGCGGTGGGCGGGCTGCTGCTGCTGGAGCAGTTCTATCGCGGCACGCCGGCGCACGAACGCTGGAGCATCAAGTTCGCCTGCCTGGGCATCGGCCTGTTGTTCGCCTACGATTTCTATCTGTACAGCGACGCGCTGCTGTTCCGCCGCATCAACGGCGAGCTGTGGGCCGCGCGCGGCCTGGTGTGCGCGTTCGGCGCGCCGCTGCTGGCGGTGGCGGCGGCCCGCAAGCCGCGCTGGAGCGTGGGGCTGGCCCTGTCGCGCCAGATGCTGTTCCGCTCGGCTGCACTGATCGGCAGCGCCGCCTATCTGCTGGCGATGGCCGGCTGCGCCTGGTATCTGCGCTCCTTCGGCGGTGCCTGGGGACCGCTGATGCAGGCTGCCTGGCTGGCCGGCGCCGCCATCGTGCTGGCCGGCGTGCTGTTTTCAGGCGCCATGCGCGCGCGCGCCAAGGTCTTCATCAGCAAGCATTTCTACCAGTCCGGCTTCGACTACCGCGAAGAATGGCAGTGCTTCACCCGCAGCCTGTCGACGGAAGGCCCCGACCTGGGCCTGCGCGTGGTGCAGGCGCTGGCGGCGCTGGTGGAAAGCCCGGCCGGCGCCCTGTGGCTGCGGCGCGAGGACGCGGCCGGCGACCGCTGCGAGCCGTCCGCCAGCTGGAACTTGGCGCGCCAGCACGGCGATACGAGCGCCGCGTTCTGCCAATTCCTTGAGCAGCGCCAGTGGGTGCTGGACGTGCCCGAGAGCCTGGCGCAGCCGGAGCGCTACGCGGGCCTGGCGCTGCCGCTCTGGCTGCACGGCGTGCCGCAGCTGTGGCTGCTGGTGCCGCTGATGCTGCACGGCCGCCTGTACGGGCTGGTGGCGCTGACCCGGCCGCGCACCCCGCTGGAGCTGAACTGGGAAGTGCGCGACCTGCTCAAGATCGCCGGCAGCCAGGCGGCCAGCTAGTAGGTCGCCAGCAGCATGGCCGGCGCCAGCGCATCGGGATTTTCGCGCTGTGCCCGCTCCAGCCAGCCGGTGGCTTCGGCGGTCTTGCCCTGGCCCGTGGCCAGGCGCGCCAGCGCGGTCATCACGGCGACGTTCTTTTTGTCCTTGGCCAGCGCGGCCTCGTAGCGCTGGCGCGCGCGTTCGGGCTGGTGGTCCAGCACGTCCAGCTGGGCCAGGTTGTCGAGCGCGGGCTGATAGGCCGGGTCCAGCGAGAGCGCGCCCTGGAAGGCTTGCCTGGCGCCGGCGAAGTCCTGGCTGGCCAGCAGCACGCCGCCTTTCAGGTTTTGCACGGCGGGATTGTTGCCTTGCTTTTCCAGCGCGGCCACCGCCGCCAGCGCCTTGGCGTAATCCTTGTTGCGCAAGTGGACCACCACCAGCATGATGCCGGCGCGCGGCGTCTTGGTGTCCAGGCTGCTGGCGCGCTCCAGTTCCGTGATGGCGCGCTGGCTGTCGCCCAGGCCGAGACGGCTGGCGCCCAGCGCCGCGTGCAGCGCCGACGCGTTGGGCGCCAGCTCCACCGCCTTCTGGAAATAGTCGGCCGCCTTGCCGAACTGCTGCATGCGCATATAGGCGTCGCCGGCGGTGGCCAGCAGTTCCGGGTCCTGCGGGTTTTTCTCGATCAGCGGCGCCAGCAGCGCATTGGCTTCGGCCGGTTTGCCGTTGCGCAGCAGTGTCGCGGCCAGCAGCTTGCTGGCGTACAGGTGGCCGGACAGGTTTTCCAGGAAGTGGCGCAGGTGCTGCTCGGCCTGGGTGTTGTTGTTCAGTTCATACTGCACCGCGCCCGTCAGCAGCACGGCGGGCATGTACTCGGGCGCCGCGCGCAGCACCAGTTGCAGCTGCTCCAGCGCGGCCGTGTAGCGCTGCTCGCGGAAGTCCAGCAGCGCCTGCGTAAATACCAGCGGCAGGCTGGCGGGCGAGATGGCGCGCGCCTGCACCAGCTGGGCCTTGGCGTCGGCGTATTTTCCATCCTGGATCAGCAGGCTGGCAATGTCGATGCGGGTCTGCAGGTCGGCCGGGCGCAGCGTGAGGATGCGCTCGTATGCGGCGCGCGCATCGGCCGGCTTGCCTTGCACGCGCAGCAGGTCGGCGCGGAAGCGCAGCGCGTCCACGTCCTCCGGATGGCGCGCGAGCGCCTGGCCGGCCAGCTCCAGCGCGCGCGGCGCATCGTTGCCCATCAGCGCGCGGCGCGCCTGGCCCAGCAGCGCCAGGCTGTTGCCCTCCTGTTTGGCCAGCGCGGCGTCCAGCAGCGCGCCGGCGTCGGCGCGGCGGTTCAGGCCCAGCAGCGCATAGGCGCGCAGGGCCATCAGGTCGGCGGTCGGCGGATTCGCGGGCAAGGTGGCGAGTACGCCTTCGAATTGCTGCTGCAGCAGCATGACGCGGGCCAGGCGCGGCAGGATGTCCGCTTCGGCCATGCCGGCCTGGCGCGCGCGCCGGTATTCCTTCTCGGCGGACGGCACGTCGCCGCCTTCGAGGTAGACGTCGCCAAGCAGCGCCCGCGCCGTGCTGTGTTCGGGGTCGGCCTGCAGCACGTTCTTGAGCTGGATGATGGCGGCCTTGGTATCGCCCTTTTTCTGGTAGGCCTGCGCTTCGGCGATCAGGCGCGGGGCGTCGGGCTTGTTCTTACAGGCCGGCAGGCAGGCGGCGAGCAGGCTGGCGAACAGGGCGGCACGGGCGGCGCGGGCGGCACGGGGCAGGGTGGCGTTGAGCATGATTTCTCCGGAGGGACGGGCGTAGAGTTCCAGAGTAGGCGCTTGGCGGGCAAGGCCTGTTGATCGGCCTCAACGAACCGGTTCAGGCCTGGTCGGGACAGGCCTGCAGGCAGACGGCAGCGCCGCGCTCGTTCATCGTGAGGAGCTCCACCGGCTGGCGCCAGATGCGGGCGATGTAGCCCAGCACGCGCAGCGCTTGCGGCTGCGCCAGCCCGCGCCCGTCGCGGGCGTGGTCGTGCACCAGCGTCAACCGCCCGTTGCCGACCGACTGCACCGACACGGTGGGCGCCCCGTAGTTGTAGCGCGGCGCCAGGATGGCTTCGTGCAGTGCGGGCAGGGAGCGGCTGGCGAGCCAGGCAGCGCCGTCCTTGTCCTGCTCGTAGACGAATAGCTGCAGCTGGCTGGCCATCTCCTGGTCCAGGTGATTGCGGATGAAGCCGAAGTCGTCCTCGTCGCGGCAGATGGTCTGCGCTTCGGCCAGGCCGTGGCGGGCGATAAGCCGGTCCCAGAGTGCGTAGCCCAGGTGGTAGGGATTCAGCTGCAGGGCGGCGTGGCCGACGCCGCAGGGGCGCACGATGTCGGAATGGGCGCGGATGGTGTCCAGGTACAGCGGCGGGGGCAGGAAGCCGGCTTCGCGCAGCAGGCGCGCGTGCCAGTAGGTGGCCCAGCCCTCGTTCATGATCTGGCAGGCGTACACCGGGTAAAAATAGAGCGCTTCCTCGCGCACGGCAAGCAGGATGTCGCGCTCCCAATCCGCCAGCGCGGGGCAGCGCTGGGCGATGAACCAGAGCAGGTCGCGTTCCGGGGACCCGGCGCGCCCGGGGGGCGGTGGCGCCGGGCGGTGGCGATGTTGGTGGCGATGGCGATGGCTGAGGGCGGCGGCCGGCGTGCAGGTCGACGTGGGCCTCCAGCGCCAGGGCCGCGTCGAGCACGGCGTCCACGGCGGGCTGGCCGTGCAGCCGCGCGGCGCGCTCGATGCGGTGGGCGCGCGCCGCGCTCTGCTCCAGGATGTTGCCGCCGGCCCGCTCCATGAAGCCGGTGAAGAGGGCGTTGCGGTGCACGAAATCGGCGTGGCCCAGCACATGGGCGGTCACCAGCGCGTCTTCCGCTTCGGTGTTGCTGTCCATCAGGAATGCGCGGCAGGGAGCGCCGGGGAACATCACTTCGTAGATGCGCGACTGGCCCATGTGGCGCATGGTCATCTGACGCAGGTAGCGCAGCCCGTAGGACCAGTGCCGCATGCGTACCGGCAGGCCGTAGATGGCGACCTCCAGCATGAAGCTCTCCGGTACGCGCTCGAACAGCACGGGGCCGCACTGCAGCCCCAGCCTGGCGGCCAGCGCCTCGAGGGCGGCGGCGTAGGCGCTCACGCGGCGGCCCCGTGGTGGCCGAAGAAGCGGCGGATGGCGTTCCAGGCGTCGTCCGGCTGGCGCAGCACGCAGATGGCGGCGGCGTCGCCCGCATGGTGGCGGGCGGCGACCAGCCGGTGCAGCTCGCTGGGCTGCGCGCTGCCCGGCCGCGGCGGGCCGACTGCGGTCTCGACGTAACCCAGGTAGTTCAGCAAGGGCGCCAGCGCGGCCAGGGCCTGGCTGGCGGCAACCCTGTCTTCGCTGTAGTTTTCGCCGTCCGAGGCATAGAAGAGGTAAGCGTTGTAGCGGTTGCCGCCGTAGTCGTTGCGCAGGATGTCCCGCGCCAGCTGGAACAGCGTGGACGCTTGCGTGCCGCCTTCGCCGGCAATCTGGAAGAACTCGCGTTCGGGGAACTCCCAGGCCCGGGTGGTGTGGGCCAGGAAGCGCACCGCCACGTCGCGGTAGCGATGGCGCAGGCCGTGCAGGGTGAAATGGAAGAAGGTCTTGGCCAGCCTGCGCTCGGACAAGGTCATGCTGGCCGATACGTCCAGCGCGAACAGCACCACGGCCTTGCTGGCCGACTGCGGACGCGGGTGGGCCTGGCGGAAGCGCAGGTCGTCGTTGACGAAGGCGGGCTGCGCCTGCGGCATGCGGGCGGCGCCGCGCTTGACGGCCTGCATGACAGTGCGGCGGCGGTCCAGCTGCGAGGGGCCGCCTTGCCGGCTCCAGCCGCTGCGCGCGTTGGCGGCCTCGCCGCCGGGACCGGATTTGGGCGCAAGGTGCGGCAGTTCCAGCTCTTCCCAGAGCCAGTCCATGATGTCGCTGGCGGCAAATTCCAGCTGGACGCTTAGCCGGGCGTCCCCGTCGGCGCCGCTGCCGGCGCCTGGTGCGCCGCCGTCGCTGGTGCCGGCGGCGCTGCCATCGCCGGTGCTGCCGGCGGCGCCGGCCGGGTTGGGGATGTTGGCGAGGTTGGCGGGGTCGGTGGGATCGCCTGCGCCCGGTCCGCCGCGGCCGCGCCCGGGATGCAGCAGGTCGCCGGGCCTGCCCGGCCCCTGGCCGGCGCCGCGCTCGCCGTCCGGCGCCTCGGCCAGGCGGAAGCGGGCATGTTCCAGCAAGTGCAGCGGCACCCGCAACTGGCGCTCGGGATGGCCGGACATCAGGTCCGGGCTTTCCAGCAGCTGCGGCATATAGGCCCGCACCGCCGCGCGCACCTGTTCATTGTGGCGCAGCCAGTCGCGCTCGCCGCGTGCGAACAATTCGTACCAGCGTTGCTGCTGCGCGTTCATTCCTGCGCCAGCAAAGTGGTGACATAGCTGAGCGCTTCGCGTGCGCTGTGGCTGTCGTAGCCGTATTCGTCCACCAGCCGCTGCTCCACGGCCGCGACCCGGCCGCGCACGCCTTCATCCGGCCGGCGCGCCGAGCCGACCAGGCGCAGCACGTCGCGCCGCTGCTCGAACAGGTATTGCTGAATGGCTTCGCGCAGCGGCGCGTGGCTGGCCAGGCTGAACTGTTCGCCGCGCTTGTAGGCGCCCATGGCCTTGCGCACCACCTCCTGCCGGAACGATTGCTTGCCCGCGTCGCTGACGTGGATCTTTTCCTCCACCGCGCGCAGGAAGCGCTCGTCCGGCCGCCGTTCGTCATTCGTGATGGGATCGCTTACCTGGCGGTTGTCCAGCATGGCTTCCACTTCGTCCAGATACTTGTCCAGCAAGTCCTGCGCTTCCTGCCCGAAGGAGACGAACAGCGCGCGGTGCACATCCTCCTTTACCCATGCGTTGTAGAACTCCTTGCGGGTGAACACCACGTGCTCCAGCCACGCGCGCTTCTTGCGCGGCTCGATGCGGGCGTCGCTCTCGATGGCATCCTTCAGGGCCAGCAGCACGTCCATGGTGCCCAGGCTGCGCCGCCCGGAATGGATGATGGCGTGCGACAGCGCATTGACCACGAAGCGCGGCGACACGCCGGCCAGCGCCTCGTCCGGCGCGCCCTCGCGCGTGGGCGCGCCTTCGCCGCGGCGCGTACCGTCCACGTCCTCGCCCGCATGCAGGCGCACCTTGCGCGCCAGCTCGTCCTCCCTGCCTTCGCTGTCGGGCAAGCGCGTCAGGATGGCGAACACGGCGGCCGCGTGCAGCGCGTGCGGGTCCAGGTGCGCGTCGCGGAAGGCCGGCGCGGCGGACTTGATCAGCTTGGCGTAGATGCGCGCCTCATCGCGGTAGTCCAGCGTGTACGGCACCTGCACGATGACCATGCGGTCCAGCAGCGCCTCGTTTTCGCTCTCCTGCACAAAGCGCCGGAACTCGGCCAGGTTGGTGTGCGCCACGATGGCCACGTCCAGGTGGATCAGGGGGAAGCGCGCCACCTTCACGTTGCGCTCTTGCGTCAAGGTCAGCAGCAGGTGCAGGAACTCGCGCTTGGCCTTCAGGATCTCTATCATTTCCAGCACGCCGCGGCTGGCGGCGTACACGGCGCCGGACCAGGACCAGGCGCGCGGATCGCCCTCGTCGCCCACCTCGGCCACCTTGGACAGGTCCACCGAGCCCACCAGGTCCGCCATGTCGGCCGTGGCCGGGTCGTGCGGGGCATACGTGCCCACGCCGCGGCGCTCCGCCTCCGACAGGAAGATGCGCTCGACCGGCATTTGCAGGAAGTCGCCGCCGTGCTGGCGTTCCAGGCGCGCGCGGCAATGCGGGCACAGCTCGCCCTCGGCCACGGCGCCGTAGCTGTCGCGGAACTGCGGCCGCATGCTGTGCGGCAGCAGGTGCAGCGGCGACTCGTGCACCGGGCAGCCGGCGATGGCGTACAGCGCGCCGTCCTCGCTCTGGCTGTATTCTTCCAGCCCGCGCTTGAGCAGGATCACCAGCGTGGACTTGCCGCCGGATGGCGGCCCCAGCAGGAGCAACATGCGGCGCCCGACTTCGGACCCGGCCGCGGCGGCCTGGAAGTAGGCGCCGACGCGGGCCAGCGCGCCGTCCAGGCCGAACAGCTCGCCCGCAAACAGGTCGGTCCCCGTGCCCGCGCGGCTCCAGCACAGCATGTCCCAGATGTACTGGTGCGCGTTGCGGGCAAGCAGGGCAGGGGCGGCGGGCGTGGCGGCCAGCACTTGCTCGATGAACTGGCTGAACGTGCCACGCCACGGTTCGGCGCGATGCCGCTGCGTGTAGGCGTGCAGGCTGTCCAGGAATGGCTGATGGTGGGCCACGGCGCTCTCCTCCGGTTGCCTACAGTATCTGCCTGGCAGCGCGGCGCGCGGTGAGGGACGTCAAGCGGAGGAGGGGAACTTTTCCGGGCGCGCCGGGTTCGGCGCGCCCGGGGGGCTTCTGGCTTAGCTGCTCTGGCTTACCTTGTGTTGTGGATGCGGGCAATGGCCGCCGCCACGCCGGCGCCGTAGGCCGGGTCGCACTGGGTGCAGTTGCCGATATGGCGGTCGATCACCTGCTGCGAGGCGCCGAGGATGGCGCGCGCCGTGTTTTCAAACAGCAGCGTTTGCTGGGCGGGCGTCATCAACTGGAACAGCAGGCGCGGCTGCGAGTAATAGTCGTCGTCGGTGCGGTGGTTCCAGTGGTCGGCCGCGCCCTCCAGCGCCAGCGGCGGCTCGCGGAAGTCGGGCTGCTCCACCCATTCCTGGTAGCTGTTCGGCTCGTACGGCGTGGCGCCGCCCTGGTTGCCGTCCACCCGCATCTGGCCGTCGCGGTGGTAGCTGTGGAAGGGGCATTTCGGCGCGTTCACCGGGATCGACGCATGGTTCACGCCCAGCCGGTAGCGCTGCGCGTCGCCATAGGAGAACAGGCGGCCCTGCAGCATCTTGTCCGGCGAGAAGCTGATGCCCGGCACGATGTTGGCGGGATTGAAGGCAGCCTGTTCCACTTCGGCGAAATGGTTGTCCGGATTGCGGTTCAGTTCCAGCACGCCCACTTCGATCAGCGGGTAATCCTTGTGCAGCCAGACCTTGGTCAGGTCGAAGGGATTGTACGGGCAGGCGGCCGCTTCCTTCTCGGGCATCACCTGCACGAACAGCGTCCATTTCGGGAAATCCTTGCCCTCGATGCTGTCGTACAGGTCGCGCAGATGGCTTTCGCGGTCGGCGCCGATGCGGGCGGTGGCTTCCTCGTCGCTGAAATTCTCGATGCCCTGCTGCGTCTTGAGCGTGAATTTCACCCAGTAGCGCTCGCTCTGCGCGTTGATGAAGCTGAAAGTGTGGCTGCCGAAGCCGTGCATGTGGCGGTAGCTGCGCGGAATGCCGCGGTCGCTCATCACCACCGTCACCTGGTGCAGCGCTTCCGGCAGCAGGGTCCAGAAGTCCCAGTTGCTGTTGGCGCTGCGCAGGCCGCTGCGCGGGTCGCGCTTGATGGCGTGGTTCAGGTCGGGAAACTTGAGCGGGTCGCGCAGGAAGAACACCGGCGTGTTGTTGCCCACCAGGTCCCAGTTGCCTTGCTCGGTGTAGAACTTGATGGCGAAGCCGCGGATGTCGCGTTCGGCGTCGGCCGCGCCGCGCTCGCCGGCCACGGTGGAAAAGCGCACGAACAGCTCGGTCTGCTTGCCGACCTGCGAGAACAGCGCCGCCTTGGTGTACTTCGTGATGTCGTGCGTGACGGTGAAGGTGCCGTAGGCGCCCGCGCCCTTGGCGTGCATGCGGCGCTCGGGAATCACTTCGCGGTCGAAATGGGCCAGCTTTTCAAGGAACCACACGTCCTGCAGCAGGGCGGGGCCGCGCGGGCCGGCGGTCTGGATATTCTGGTTGTCCGGGACGGGCGCACCGAAGGCGGTGGTCAGCTTCTTGTTCATATGGTGTCCTTACTGTAGTGCTGCGTTGTGAAAGCCGTTGTTCTGCGGCCGGGCCATGATGGGCTTGGGTTTCAGTGCGGCGGCACGCTGCTGGCTGGGGCCGATCAGGCCGCGCTGCGTGGCCACCACCACCGCGTGGGTGCGGGCGGTCGCGTCCAGCTTGCTCATCAAACCCTTGACGTGGGTCTTGACCGTGCCCACGCCGATGCCCAGCTCGCGCGCAATGGACTTATTGCAGCAGCCCTGGGCCAGCAGGCGCAGCACGTCCGTCTCGCGCCCGGTCAGGCTTTCGCGGCTCAGGCTGTCGGCCACGCAGCGCGTCACCGCCTCGCTCAGGTAGCGCAAGCCCTGGCTCAGCAGGCGGGCCGCTTTCACCAGTTCCTCGGCGCTGCAGCCTTGCAGCAGGTAGCCGTGCACGCCGCTATCCATGGCCATGCGCACTTCCCATTCCTTGTCGAACTGGGTCACGATGAGCACGCGCGGCGCCGGGCTGTAGCGGTCCTGCGGCATCTGGCGCGCGGCCGCGATGCCGCTCTGGTAATCGGCCACGATCACCTGCGCCATGCTCAGCGCATGCGGGCAGACGGCGTGGCTGGACACCGTGAATTCGGCGTGCTCGCCGAGGATGGCGCGCAGCCCCGCCGTCATGACGGGGTCTTCATGCATGATGTGGATGTTGGTGGTGTTGAGCTGCATGGTGATCTCCTACGTACTGCAGCAGCGAACGCTGTTGCTTCTCATGCATTTATGATGTACGGGCAAGGTAAGCAGATCAAGTTAAGAGATGTTAAACCGGGTTAACAGCCTTTTTGCAAGCGCTTTGCCTGTCAGGCCGATTGGGGGCGGGCGCTCCAGGTCAGCGCGGCCAGCAGCGCGATGGCGGGCAGCAAGCCGTAGAAACCGGCGTAAATATATGCAAAAGCGCCGCCGATGGCGCCCACGCCGAAAGCCAGGATGGGCCACAGGAATTTGGCGCAGCGGCGGTGGATGGTCTCGTCGGCGCCGCCGCGCGCCACGTCCACCAGGTCGATCACCAGCTGGGTCACGTTGCCCGTCATGACGGTGGTGGGCGTCAGATTGGACAGCAGCAGCTTGGCGGCGGCATTCTGCACACCCATGGCGGCCGCGCCGATGGCGCCGGCCAGCAGGGCCAGCGGCGCGTCGGATGTGGTCAGCGGCACGGCGGCCAGGCCGGCCAGCATGAAGCCGGTCAGCAACAGCAGTTGCAGGCCGAAAACGGAGCGCAGCGGCGCCATGCCGCGCCGCTCCAGCCACAGGATGTACAGCCGGGTAAACGCCACTGCGGCAACGAAAGCGCCGAAGGCAAGGAATTTGATCAGGACGCTGTTCCCGCTGGGGCGCGCCAGCTCGCTGCCGATCAGGACGAAGTTGCCCGTCACATGGGCCGTGAACAGGCCGAACAGGGCCACAAAGCCCAGGGTGTCCACGTAGCCGGCGAGGAAGCCGAGGGCCACGGCCTGGCGGGATGCTTGTACTTCGGTCTTGCTGTCTGCCATGAAATGCTCTCCATTGATGAATGGAGGCACTTTAACGCAGGGCGCGCGCGAATGCGCTCTCCCTTATGCCCTATCCCAGGGCGGCGTGTCCTTGAACTGCTCCACCAGGAAATCAATCATCACGCGCACCTTGGCGCTCAGGTGGCGCCGGCTGGGATAGACGGCCTGGATATCGATGTCCGGCATGCGGTAGTCCGGCAGCACCTGCACCAGGCGGCCGGCGCGCAGGTCGGCGCCGATCAGGAACGTGGGCTGCCAGATGATGCCCTGGCCGCCCAGCGCCACGGCGCGCGCGGTGTCGCCGTTATTAGTGCGCATCATGAACGGGATCTTGACGGTGTGCTGGCGGCCTTCGGCGTCCAGCAGCTGCCATTCGTCGCTGGCGGCATAGCTGTAGCCGATGCACTGGTGCTTGAGCAGTTCGGCCGGCGTGGCGGGCATGCCATGCCTGGCCAGGTAGGCCGGCGCGGCGCACAGCATGTTGGCCGAGCTGGCCAGCTTGCGCGCCACGTTGGAGGCGGAGCCGCTGCGGGAAATGCGGATGGCCATGTCGTAGCCTTCCTCGACGATGTCGACCACGCGGTCGATCAGCGCCACTTCCAGCTGCACGTCCGGGTACAGTTCCATGAAGCGCGGCCACAGCGGCGCCAGCTGCAGCACGCCGAAGCTGAGCGGCGCGTTGATGCGCAGCAGGCCGCGCGGCTGCATGGTGGCGGAGGAAACGATGGCTTCGGCTTCCGCCACTTCGTCGAGGATGGACTTGGCGCGCTCGAACAGCGCCTCGCCGCTGGAAGTGAGCGACATGCGGCGCGAGCTGCGGTTCAGCAGGCGCGTATGCAGGTGCGCTTCCAGGTCGCTGATGTAGCGGGTGACGTTGGCGGGGGAGGTGTCGAGGGCTTCGGCGGCGCGCGCAAAGCCCTCCTTGCGGACGACTTCGACGAACACTTCCAGTGCGCGCAGTCTATCCATCCGTGGCCGGGCCGCTTAGTAGCGGGTCCAGGTGTTGGCTGCGGTGCGGGTGGCGGCCGCTTCCTTGATATTGCTCAGTTCAGCGTCGCGTGCCTCGCGCTGCATTTCGGACAGCTGCAAGGCGGCCTTGGAGTCGCCGGCGCGGGCGGCGTCTTCAAACAGCTTGATGGCTTCGTCGCGGCGGTTGCTGTCGGCCTGGTACTGGCGGGCCAGTTCGCGGCGCGCTACGGCGGAACCCTGTTCCGCCCATTCGCGCAGTCGCCGCTCTGCAACAAAATTGCCGCTTTTATTCATTTGCAATGCCGTCGCTTCGATTACCGGGGCGGGCGGGACCATGTCGTCCTTCGCTTGCACGCCGATCAGTACGCCCACGGCAACCAGCACCGTAGCCACCAAAACGCCGGATTTGTTGAATAATTCCATCTTTCAGTTTGCCCCTATGCATGTCGCTATTCGGACGACGTGGACGCGGATAATACCACTTATTTCCGAACGACAACAAATTTTTTATGCTTTTGCTATTTGGTGCAGTGCATTACATCATGCACCTAACGCAGCCCCTTGCAAAGTGTTGGGGATATTAGCATGGCCATTTTGCGCAAAAAGCACACATTCCCACCAGACC
Organism: Pseudoduganella sp. UC29_71; assembly: GCF_042693265.1. Lineage (NCBI taxonomy): Bacteria > Pseudomonadati > Pseudomonadota > Betaproteobacteria > Burkholderiales > Oxalobacteraceae > Pseudoduganella > Pseudoduganella sp. UC29_71. Next base: position 2,341,877 of record NZ_CP170549.1, read on the forward strand.
GGGTAACAATTGTAACTACTTGTGAGATTCGTCAACGCACGGTAGGAATAGGCCTACATCGTTAGTGATTTATGAATGAATTATAAGCCGTGTGCATGTGGGAAGGGCATATACATAAGTATATCGCATGGGTCGCTGTGGCTGGGGTGATTGCGTTAGAATCAATCAAGTTGCCTAGTGATACGGGAGCGGAAATGGGGATACGTCCAGTGCTAGCCGGTACGCGCAACCGCCTGCGGGATACCGCGCTGCAGCGCAAACTGCTGCTGGTGTCCGTGGTGACGGCCGGCGTGGCGCTGCTGGCCGCCCTGATCGCGCTGGCCTCGTACGACGTGGCCGTGGCCCGTCCCAAACTTGTGTCCGACCTGGCCAGCCGCATCGAGCTGGTGTCGCTCAACCTGGACGCGGACCTCAAATATGGCGACAGCGCCGCCGCCACCCGCAGGCTGTCGGCCTTGCGCGGCACGCCCGAAATCCACAGCGCCTGCCTGTTCGACGTCCGCCGCAAGCTGTTTGCGCACTACCTGCGCGACGGCGCCCATCCATGCGCCTGGCAGGACAACATCGCCGCGCCCGGCCGGCAGCTGGTGGCGCGCCGGCTGACCATGAAAGTGCCGGTGTATTTCGAGCGCGAATCGGTCGGCTACCTGCAAGTTGCGTACGTCTTGCCGCCGCTGGTGGAGCGCCTGCGCCACTACGGCCTGGTGCTGGCCGTGGTGCTGCTGACGCTCACGGTGGGCGGCTTGCTGCACGCGCTGATCATCCGGCGGCTGGTAACGCGGCCGCTGCTGGCGCTGTCCTCGGTGGCGCACCGGGTCACGCAGGAGCAGCGCTACGACTTGCGCGCGCCGGTGGACGGGCGCGACGAGGTGGGGCGGCTGGCTGACGCCATCAACACCATGCTGGGCACCATCGCCGCGCGCGACGCCGCGCTGCGCCGCAGCCAGTCCCAGCTGGAAAACATCGTCGAAAAATCCTCCGCCATTATTTACATCAAGGACCTGCAGGGGCGCTACATGCTGGTCAACGAGCGTTTCCGCCTGACCTTGCCGGCCGGCGCGCCCGAGCCCATCGGCCAGTGCGACGTGCACATCTATGCCGGCAAGGCGGCCAGCCAGCTGCGCGCCAACGACCGCGAAGTGCTGGACACCGGCCACGCCAGGGCCTACGAAGAAACCGTGCCCGATCACACCGGCGAGGAGCGCACCTATCTGTCCGAAAAATTCCCGCTGATCGACGAGCACGGCCACATCTGGGCGCTGGGTGGCGTCTCGACCGACATCACCGAACGCAAGCGCGGCGAGCGCGAGCTGCTGCAATACCGCGACCGGCTGGAACTGGAAGTGGCCGAGCGCACCGGGCAGATGATGGAGGCCAACCGGGGCCTGGCGGCCTCGCTGGAAACGCTGCAACGGGCGCAGGACGAGCTGGTGCGCAACGAGAAGCTCGCCGCGCTGGGCGCGCTGGTGGCGGGCGTGGCGCACGAACTGAACACGCCCATCGGCAACAGCCTGCTGGCTGTCACCACGCTGGTGGACCAGACCCGCGCGTTCGAGAAACTGTCGGCCGAAGGCCTGAAGCGCTCCACCTTGCAGGCCTTCGTCGCCGACATCAACGGCGGCAGCGAAATCGTGCTGCGCAATCTGCACCGCGCGGTGGACCTGGTGGCCAGCTTCAAGCAAGTGGCGGTGGACCGCACCAGCTCGCAGCGCCGTATCTTCGTGCTGGCCGAACTGATCGACGAGATCCTGCTGGTGCTGATGCCCACGTTTAAGAAATCCGGCATCAAAGTGCGCCAGGAAGTGCTGGAGCCGATCCAGATGAACAGCTATCCGGGGCCATTCGGCCAGGTGCTGATCAACCTGATCACCAACGCCCTCAGCCACGGCTTCGAGGCGCGCAGCGAAGGCGAGGTGGTGGTGAGCTCGCGCGCGGTGGACGGCGGCAAGGTGGAAGTGTGCGTGGCCGACAACGGCGGCGGCATCGCGCCGGAAAACATGGGCCGCATCTACGACCCTTTCTTTACCACCAAGCTGGGCAAGGGCGGGTCGGGGCTGGGCCTCAACATCGTCTACAACATCGTGTACGGCGTGCTGGACGGGAAGATCGACGTCAAGAGCGAGCTTGGCAAAGGCACCCGCTTTACGATGACGCTGCCGGCTGGCATGGACAGGCGCTGACGGCGGCCCGCCGCGGCGTCAGCGCGCGTAATGCACGTGGATCAGTAATTTGATGCCCTCCACACAGGCCGGCAGCCGGGCGGCAAGCTGGCGTGCCAGATCCAGGTCGCCGCTAGCCCGCGTCGCCTCCAGCAGGCGCCCGAGATCGGCCAGTCCGGTCGCGCCGACGGCGCTGGCGGTGGACTTGATCCGGTGCCCCAGCGTTCCGACCAGCACGCCATCCTGCCGCTGAAGAGCCGCATCGATCTCCGTCATGGTCTGCTGCAGGGAGTCGATAAACACTTCGGTATAGCGCTCCAGCCGTTCCGGGTTGTCGGCGCAGAGCTTGGCGAGCACCGAGGGATCGAAATCCTGCGGTTCCGCCGGCGGCGCGGCGTCGGCAAGCTGCGCGGGCGGGGGCGGGTCCCGCGCCGGCAGGGCGGCTTCCTGCGCGCCGCTCCATTTGCGGAGGATGTCGAACAGCAGCGCCGCGTCGATAGGCTTGCTGATCACGTCATTCATGCCGCAGGCCAGATAGTGCTGGCGTTCCTCGTTGCGCGCGTTGGCAGTCAGCGCAATGACCGGCACCGCGCGCAAGGCGGGATCGGCCCGGATATGCCTGATCGCCTCCAGGCCATCCATCTCCGGCATCTGGATGTCCATCAGCACGCAATTGAACGCATTCCGGCGCAACTGGTCCAGCGCCTCCGCGCCATGATCCGCCACCGTGACCTGCGCGCCCGCGTCGGTCAGCATGTCGCGCGCTACCTGCTGGTTCAGCAGATTGTCTTCCGTCAGCAAGATGCGCATGCCCCGCAAGCAGGCCTTGCCGGACGGGGCGGCGCCGTCGTCGTTGCCGAGTGGCGCGCGGCCGAACGCAAACCGTATTTCGCACCAAAAGGTGCTGCCCAGGCCGATCCGGCTGTGCAGGCCTACCGTGCCGCCCATCAGCGTCACCAGTTGCTTGCTGATGATGAGGCCCAGGCCGGTGCCGCCGTAGCGGCGCGTGGTGGTGGTGTCGGCCTGCTGGAAGGGCTGGAACAGCTTTTCCTGCTCGGCGTCGCTGATGCCGGGGCCGTTGTCGCGCACTTCGAAACGCACCAGGCTGTCGCTGCCCGCCGCGTCGGCCTCGGCTGCGCAGATCAGGATTTCGCCGGTGGAGGAAAACTTGACCGCGTTGTTGGCGAAGTTGAGCAGTACCTGGGTCAGGCGCAGCGGGTCGCCGCGCAGGTAGCGCGGCAGCCTGGGATCGATTTCCAGCCGCACCCGCAGGCTTTTTTCAAGCGCCCTGAACAGAACCTGATCGTGCACGTTTTGCAGTACGCCCTTCAGGTCGAAATCGACAACCTCGATCTCCAGTTTGCCGGCGTCGATCTTGGAAAAATCCAGGATGTCATTGATGATGCCCAGCAGATGCTTGCTGGCCACATCGATCTTTTCCAGGTAGTCGCGCTGCTTGGGTTTCAGGTCGGTTTTCAGTGTCAGGTACAACATGCCTATGACGGCATTCATCGGCGTGCGGATTTCATGGCTCATATTGGCCAGGAAGTTGCCCTTGGCGCGGCTCGACGACTCGGCCAGATCCTTGGCCGCTTCAAGCTCCTGCGTGCGCAGCGCAACGCGCTGCTCCAGCGTCTCATTGGCGTGGCGCAGCGTGTTTTCAATCCGGCGCCGGTGCGCCAGATAGCCCGTCAGGACCAGCAGCACGATCAACGCCGGGACCAGGTAGGGCAGCACGTCGCGCAGCGACACCTTGCGCTCCTCGTAGATGCCGAACCACTTGTCGTAGATGTGATCGTAGCTGCCGTTTAGCTTTACGATCGACAAGCCTTCATTGATGCTGGCGAGCAGATCCGCATTGCCTTTTTGTACGGCAAACGAGAATTTTTGAGCGAAACCCACCCGGATATCCAGGGGTTTGATGCTGCCGATATCGTTAGCCAGCAGCGTCTGCATGCCGACCAGTTTGCTGATCAGCACCGCATCGTATTTGCCCGAGGCCAGCAGCTTGAAACACTCGGCGGCGGTGGCCTCCACCACCAGCTGCTTTTGCCATCCCTTGGACACTGCGTAGTCATGCGCCAGGTCTGCCTTCAGCACGATCACCGATTTGCTGGCCAAATCACTCTCGGCATGGATGCCGGTATCGCCCTTGCGCACGAAGATGGCGCCGTTGACCGTGACGTGCGGCACCGTGAAATCGGAAAACTGGCGGCGCGCGTCGGACTGCGCGAGGTTGATCAGCACATCGATCTTGCCGTCCTTGAATTCCTGCAAAATCTGGTTGAACGGTGCAACGCGCAGGGTATAGGGCAGTCCGCGCTCCTTGGCCACCGCCCGCCACAGCTCGACCGTGAAGCCGCCCGCCGTGGCGCTGTCGGCCCCGGTGGAGAAGGGCGGAAACTCGCTCTCGCTGCCCACCACCAAGGTCCGCGCCGGCCGCTCCTGCGCCAGCGCGACGCCCGGCGCCGGCAGCAGCGGGAGCGGCAGCAGGGGAAGCATTAGCAGCAGCGCCGCCATCCAGGATCTTATCCACTGTGCCATCGTGGTCCCTCCGGTTGGATTGTCCTGTTAAACCTGCCGACGCACGGCCTGCATTGCTTGCTGGTCCGCCCCGCCATGCAAGCGCCAGTGCTGGTCGAATACTTCCCGGATTTGCTCCCGCAGTTGCTGATCGTCCCAAGGCTTGGTGAAGAAGCGGTAGACGGCGCCCCGGTTGATCGCGTCGATCACTGACTCCAGCTCGGTATAGCCGGAGAGGATGATGCGGGTGGTGTCCGGATGCAGCTCCTTCACCTTGGACAGGAAGGTCGTGCCCGACATGCTAGGCATGCGCTGATCGCTGATGATGACCTGGACGCGGTGCATGGCCAGCAGCTCAAAGGCCTCGGTCGGCGAGGTAGTTTGCAGTATCTTGTAATTTTCCTTGCGGAAAACGCGCCTGAGCGCGTTCAGCATATACGGCTCGTCGTCCAGCAGCAGGATGGTGCGCTCGGGCTCGGCGCCACGCGCGAGCATGGGCCGCGCCAGCTGGTCGTGCAGCAGGGCGGTGAGCGCGTCTGCGGGCACTGGCTTGCTGAAGTAGTAGCCCTGCACGGCGTCGCAACCGATTGCGTCGAGAAACCCCAGCTGCCCCTGCGTTTCCACGCCCTCGGCCACGGTTTTCATCTTCAGCGACTTGGCCATCAACACAATCGTCCGGGTCAGCGACGCGTCGTTGGAATCGGTCGTGATGTTGCTGATAAAGCTGCGGTCTATCTTGATGACGTCGATGGGGAAACGCTTCAGATAAGCCAGGCTTGAATAACCGGTGCCAAAGTCGTCGAGCGCGAGCGTGACGCCTATATTCTTGATGCCGCGCAGCGCGGCCAGCATGGCGTCGCTGTCGTTGATCAGCATGCTCTCGGTTAGTTCGAGTTCCAGGTGGCGGGCCGGCAGCCCCGTGTCGGCCAGGATGCGCTCCACCAAGTGGACAACATTCTGCTGGCTGAATTGGTGCGCCGACAGGTTGACCGCGAGCGTCATGTCGTCAAAGCCCGCTGCGTGCCATTGCCTGGCCTGGCGGCAGGCGGTGTGCAACACCCATTCGCCGATCGGCCCGATCAAGCCCGTCTTCTCGGCCAGCGGAATAAAGCTGCCCGGCTGGATCACCCCGTTTTCAGGGTGGTTCCAGCGGATCAGCGCTTCCACGCCGCTGCACTTGCCGCTGCGCAGATCGACCTTGGGCTGGTAAGACACCTCGAATTGCTGCTGGTCGAGCGCAAGCCGCAAGGCCGTCTCCAACTCCACATACTGCTGGATGCGGCGCCCCATCTCGGGCGCGTAGAACTTGAAGCAGTTGCGGCCGCTCTCCCTGGCCTCGTGCATGGCCACGTCGGCATGCTTCAACACCAGTTCGGCGTCCTCGCCGTCATCCGGATACAGGCAGACCCCGATACTGGGCGTGACATGCAGCTCGCGCGCGTCCACCAGAAACGGCTCGACGAACAAGTCCAGCGTGCGCTGTACCGAGCCCAGCACATCCCGGTTGTCGGCGAATCCCGGGAAGATCAGCACGAATTCGTCGCCGCCGGAGCGCCCGACCGTATCCGATGCGCGGACCGCGCCCTTGATACGCGCCGCGACCGCCTGCAGCAGGCTGTCGCCGACGGCGTGCCCGTCGCTGTCGTTGACGAACTTGAAGCCGTCCAGGTTGAGGCACAGCACGATGACGCGCTGGGCGTCGCGCCTGGCCGCGTTGATGGCCTGGCTGAGGCGGTCCTGCAGTAGGTTGCGGTTAGGCAGGTCGGTCAGCTCGTCATAATTGGCGAGGTAATGAATGCGTTCCTCGGCCAGCTTGCGCGGCGTGATGTCCTGCAGCGTGCCGTTCATCGACTGGGCTTTGCCTGCGGCGTCGAACGTGACATCGGCCTTGCCATGGACGATGCGCACGGCGCCGTCGGAGCGTAGCAAGCGGTGTTCCAGGTCGTAGCTCGCCCCATGCTCGAGCGCGGCGCGGACCGCCTGCTCCACCCGTGGCTGGTCTGCCGGGTGCACCAGGGCGAGAAAGCTGCGATAGTTCTGCCCGAACGCCGCCGGACTGACGTCGCAGATGCGGTACATCTCATTCGACCAGCTGATGTAGTCCTCCGCTACGCTCCACTCCCAGCTGCCGACCGACGAGATGCGCTGCGCATTCGCCATTTGCATATCGCTCTTCAATACCGAACGGAAGGATGCGGCGGCCTTCAGGATAAACCGCACGCGATGCTGCAGCAGCTGCCAGTTGATCGGCTTGCCGATGAAATCGGTGGCCCCGGCCTCGTACGCCAGCGTGACCGCGTCCGTATCCTCCAGGGCGGTCAGCATGACGATAGGGCAGAATTCCATATTGGGCAGCTGGCGCGCCTGGCGGCAGGCTTCAAACCCGCTGGTGCCGGGCATCACGACATCGAGCAGGATAATATCGGGGGCGCAGGCGGCAATCGCCGCCAGACCGGAAGCCGCGTCGGCCGCCTCGACTACCTGCAGGCCGATTTTTTCCATATTGTCGCGTGCGAGGAGCCGGATAAATGGATCGTCGTCGATGACCAAAACAATTGCCGCGCGCTTCAAGGGTTCGTCCTTCATCCAGCTGGCCCCGTCTGAAAAGGAGAGTTCTCCTAGTCTATCGATGTCCATGCAGCGAAAGTACGCACATTGTCACAAGCTGCAAGCTGGGGCTTGACCTTCCCATCATGGGAAGGCCTACACTGGAAGCCAGATCAGGTATAAGGATGGCATCATGACAAATCCAGCGGTAGCGGAATCCGGCGCCACGCAGCGCGAACTGTCCCTCGGCATCGAGGGCATGAGTTGCGTTTCGTGCGTGGGGCGGGTGGAAAAGGCAATCAAGAAAGTGGCCGGGGTAGACAGCGGGAGCGTCAACCTCGCGACCGAGCGCGCGCGCGTGGTGGCGGGCAACGATGTGGATGTTCAGCAATTGGTCGACGCCATCGGAGCGGCTGGCTACCAAGCCACGCCCGAGGCGGCGGAAGGCGACGCGGCCGGCGCCGATCCCGGCGCGCTCCCGTCCGCCGCTACGCAGGCCCCCACGGGCGCTGCCGTGGACGCCGGCCGCAGCGCCCACGGCTCAGCAGCGCGCGACGCGAAGGACGTCAAACTGGACCAGCAGGGAGTGCGCGTCGGTATCGCGGCGCTGCTGTCCCTGCCGCTGATCGTGCCCATGCTTGCCGACTTGGTCGGCTTGCACTGGATGCTGCCGGGCTGGCTGCAGCTGGCATTGGCCGCGCCGGTGCAGTTCTGGCTGGGCGCGCGCTTCTACGTGGCCGGCTGGAAGGCGGTGCGCGCCGGCGCCGGCAATATGGACCTGCTGGTGGCCATCGGCACCAGTGCCGCCTTCGGCCTGAGCGTCTACCAGCTGCTGGCCGCGCGTGGCGGCACGCCGCACCTGTACTTCGAGGCCGCCTCGGTCGTCATCACCCTGGTATTGCTCGGAAAATGGCTGGAAGCGCGCGCCAAGCGCCACACGGCCGATGCGATCCGCGCGTTGCAGGCCTTGCGGCCCGACGTGGCGCGCGTGCGGCGCGACGGCGTGGATGTTGACGTGCGCGTCGGCGCCGTCCGCGTCGGCGATATCGTTGTGGTCCGCCCCGGCGAGCGGATAGCTGTCGACGGTACGGTGATGGAAGGGGCCAGCCACGCGGACGAGGCCATGCTGACCGGCGAAAGCATGCCGGTGGCCAAGCATGCCGGCGACAGGGTGACGGCCGGCGCCATCAACGCCGAAGGCCTGCTGCTGGTGCGCACCGGCGCAGTCGGCGCGGAAACCACGCTGTCGCGCATTATCAGGCTGGTGGAAAGCGCGCAGGCCGAGAAGGCCCCGGTGCAGCGGCTGGTGGACCAGGTCAGTGCCGTGTTCGTGCCCGTGGTGCTGGCGATTGCGCTGCTCACCTTTGGCGGCTGGTGGCTGGCCGGCGCGGCGGCGGGGACGGCCATCATCAATGCCGTGGCGGTACTGGTGATCGCCTGTCCTTGCGCGCTCGGGCTGGCGACGCCGGCCGCCATCATGGCCGGCACGGGCGTCGGCGCGCGGCATGGAATACTGATCAAGGACGCGGAAGCGCTGGAGATTGCGCACCGCGTCAGCACCGTGGTGTTCGACAAGACCGGCACGCTGACGGTGGGCAAGCCGGTGGTGACGGCGCTGGCTGCCGTGGCAGGCGGCGAAGCGGATTTGCTGCGGCTGGCGGCATCGCTGCAACAGGGCAGCGAGCACCCGCTGGCGGGCGCCGTCAACGCAATGGCGCAGGAACGCGGCGTGGCACCGCTGGCCGTGAGCGGGCTGCAGGCGCTGCCGGGCCGGGGGCTGGCGGGGATGGTGGAAGGCCGTGCCTTGCTGCTTGGCAGCGCCCGGCTGATGCAGGAATCGGGCGTGGATCTGGCCCCGCTGCAGGCGCGCGCCGCAGCACTCGCGGCCGACGGCAACACCGTGTCGTGGATTGCCGAGGGCACGGGGACCGCGCGCGACCCGCAGGACGGCCGCGATGGGCAGGGCGCGCGAGACGGGCAGGGCGGACGCGACGGGCAGGGCGGCCGGGACGTGCTGGAGGCTGGAGTGGCGCGTCTGCTCGGGCTGATCGCATTCGGCGACCAAGTCAAGCCTGGCGCGCGCGCGGCGGTCGACAAGCTGCACGCGCTGGGCATCAAGACCGTGCTGCTAACCGGCGACAACCAGGGCAGTGCGCAGGCGGTCGGCGGCGCGCTCGGCATCCGTCACGTCATCGCCGAAGTGCTGCCGGAAGCGAAAGCGGAAGAGGTAGCGCGCCTGAGGACGGCGGGGGAAACGGTCGCCATGGTTGGCGACGGCATCAACGACGCGCCCGCGCTGACGGCGGCCGACGTCGGCATCGCCATGTCCACCGGCACCGACGTCGCCATGCACGCGGCAGGTATCACGCTGATGCGCGGCGAGCCCGCGCTGGTGGCGGACGCCATCGACATCTCGCGCCGCACCTACGGCAAGATCCGCCAGAACCTGTTCTGGGCCTTCATCTACAACCTGGTGGGCATCCCGCTGGCGGCGGCGGGCCTGCTCAGCCCGGTGGTGGCGGGCGCCGCCATGGCATTCAGCTCGGTCAGCGTCATCAGCAACGCGCTGCTGCTGAAACGCTGGCGGCCGTAAAAGCCTATTGTTGCTCGTTGCCGAACTGCTGCGCGAACGACTGCGGTGGAGCGGGCGGCTGCGTGGCGGGCGAGATGCTGTCCGGCAGCGGCATGCGCACCGGCTTGCTGGCCATGCCGGCGGTAGAGAGCGCGGTTCCCGGCGTATCGGGCGCCGCGTTCCACACCGGCGCCTCGATGCCTTCGAAGATGGTCTTCAGCTGCTGGCCCCAGGTTGTGCGTATCATCTGGAAATACTGGTTCTTCTCATCGATGGTCACAAAGCGCGTGACCGCCAGGCTATCGTTCTCGTAGACCAGCAAATCGAGCGGCAAGCCCACCGAGATATTCGAGCGCAATGTCGAATCCATGGAGATGAGCGCGCACTTGGCCGCCTCGTCCAATGACGTGGACGGCGTCACCACCCGGTCGATAATCGGCTTGCCATACTTCGCCTCGCCGATCTGGAAATACGTGTTCTCGTTGTGCGACTCGATGAAATTGCCCGCCGAATAGACCTGGAACAAACGGCAGCGCTCGCCCTTGATCTGGCCGCCGAAAATCAGGCTCACGTTGAAGTCAATGCCGAACTCCGCCAGCGCCTTCGCGTCCCGCTCATGCACCAGCCGAACTACTTCGCCCACCAGGCGCGCCGCCTCATACATATTCGGCGCCGTCCAGATGCCATAGCCGGCCGAGCCCACGTGCTCGGACAACAACTGCCGCACCGATTGCGAAATCGACAGATTCCCCGCCGTCATCAGCACCATCATGCGCTCGCCCGGGTTCTCGAACACATTCAGCTTGCGCGCCGTACTCACCTGGTCCACGCCCGCGTTGGTGCGCGAATCCGACAGGAAAACCAGGCCCGCATCCAGGCGCATCCCTACACAATAAGTCATTTGATAACAGTTTATTGGTTCAAGGAATCAATTCTAACACCGGCCCGAGCCAGCCTCTGCCGCATTCGGGGTCTGACCCCGAATGCGGCAGAGGCTGCTTCACTGGGGCACGATCTGGACGTTGACGGCCATGGCTTCGTCGCCGCCGCCGCGCCGGACGCCGCGCACGGGGGCGGCGGCGTCGTAGTCGCGGCCGATGGCGAGGCGGCAGTAGGCGTCCGTCATCAGCCGCGCGTGCGTCACGTCGATGCTGACCCAGCCGCTGTAGTCGCGGTCTTCGGCCCAGGCGTCCACCCAGGCGTGGCTGGCGGCGTGGCTGGTGCCGCCCGGGTCGATGTAGCCGGACACGTAGCGCGCCGGGATGCCGTGCGCGTGGCAGCAGGCCAGGAAGATGTGCGCGTGGTCCTGGCAGACGCCGATGCCGAGCTGCAGCGCGGCGCTGGCCGTGGTGGTCACTTCGGTCGCACCGCTTTGATACTTGACCGCACCAAAGATGTGCTCTGCCAGCCGCACCAGGTGCCGGGTCTGCGCGGTGCCGTCCGGCAGGCAGGCCGCGGCCAGTTCGAGGATGCCGGGCGTGGCGGCCGTGAGCCGGGTCGGCACCGTGTAGATCAGCGGCGACAGCGTGTCGCCGTTGGCAATGCGCCCGCCGGATGGCGTGCTGGTCTCGACCAGCCCATGGGCGACGATGGCCAGCCCGGTATGCGGCGAGTTGATCGTCAGCATGTGCGACAGGTTGCCGTAGGCGTCCGTGTAGCCGTGGATCTGGCCCACCGTGTTCAGGTGCCAGTTCAGCACGTGCTGGTGGGCTTCGGCGCGCGGCGTCAGGTGCAGCTGCTGGATGGAGTACGCCTGCGGCGCGGTGTAGCTGTAGCTGGTTTCGTGGCGGATGGACAGTTGCATGGGGTTCTCCTAGGCCGCCAGCGGCACCAGGAAATCGCGGCTGACGCGATTGCCCAGTTCGTAGATGCGCTGCAGGAATTCGGTCAGCGTGTCGTGCAGGCCGGCTTGCAGGATGTCGTCGATGCGGCCGAACTGCAGCTCGGCGTGCAGCTTGCCGGCCAGCCGTTCGGTGTCCCTGGACAGGTCGTTGCGCACCTGGTCCAGGTTTTGCACCACTTCGTCCATGCAGGCCAGCAGCGAGCGCGGCATGTCGGCGCGCAGCATCAGCAGTTCGGCCACGCGCGCGGGGGTGATGATGTCGCGGTAGACTTTGCGGTAGATCTCGAAGCCTGACACGGAGCGCAGCAGCGCGGCCCAGTAGTAGAAGTCGCGCTGGGCTTGCACCTCGCCTGGGTCGCGGGCGCCATGGAATTTCACGTCCAGGATGCGGGCGGTGTTGTCGGCCCGCTCCAGGAAGGTGCCGAGGCGGATGAAATGCACCGCGTCGTCGCGCAGCATGGTGCCCAGCGTGACGCCGCGCGACAGGTGGGAGCGGTATTTCACCCAGTCGAAGAACTGGCTGGGGTCGTTTTCCAGCACGCCGTTGTCGAGCCGCTTTTGCATGTCCAGCCAGGTCTGGTTCTGGATTTCCCACACTTCCGTGGTGAGCGTGCCGCGCACGGCGCGCGCGTTTTCGCGAGCTTCCTTCAGGCAGGCGGCGATCGAGGAGGGATTGGACGGGTCGCGCACCATGAAGTCGATGACCGAGCGGCCGTCCACCGTGCTGTACTTGCGGTCGTAGGCTTGCTGCAGCTCGGAGATGCCGAGCATGGCGCGCCAGCCCTGGGCGGCGTCCTGCTCGGACTGCGGGAGCATCGAGGTTTGCACGTTGACGTCCAGCATGCGGGCGGTATTTTCGGCGCGCTCGGTGTAGCGCGCCATCCAGAACAAATGGTCGGCGGTGCGGCTCAGCATGGTTGGTCCCTTTCCAGTATCCAGGTGTCTTTGGTGCCGCCGCCCTGCGAGGAGTTCACCACCAGCGAGCCTTCCTGCAGGGCCACGCGCGTCAGCCCGCCGGGCACCATGGAGATGGTTTTCCCGGACAGCACGAAGGGCCGCAGGTCGATATGGCGCGGCGCGACGCCGTTCTCGACGAAAGTAGGGCAGTTCGACAGCGCCAGCGTGGGCTGGGCAATGTAGCCGTCCGGCCTGGCGACCAGGCGGCGCCGGAAGTCCTCGATCTGTTCGCGCGTGGAGGCGGGGCCGACCAGCATGCCGTAGCCGCCGGCGCCGTGCACTTCTTTTACCACCAGGTCGGACAGGTGGGCCAGCGTGTACTGCAGGTCTTCCTTTTTCCGGCACTGGTAGGTCGGCACATTGTTCAGCACAGGTTCTTCGGACAGGTAGAAGCGGATCATGTCCGGCACGTAGGGGTAGATCGACTTGTCGTCGGCCACGCCGGTGCCGATGGCGTTGGCCAGCGTCACCCGCCCGGCGCGGTAGACCGACAGCAGGCCCGGCACGCCCAGCGAGGAATCGGGCCGGAAGGCCAGCGGGTCGAGGAAGTCGTCGTCCAGGCGGCGGTAGATCACGTCCACCCGCTTGGGGCCGTGCGTGGTGCGCATGTAGACCGAATTGTCGGCCACGAACAGGTCCTTGCCCTCCACCAGCTCCACGCCCATTTGCTGCGCCAGGAAGGCGTGCTCGAAGTAGGCGGAGTTATACATGCCGGGCGTCATGACCACGATGGTGGGGTCGTCCACGCCCATGGGCGCGACCGAGCGCAGGTTGTCGAGCAGCAGGTCGGGGTAGTGGTCCACTGGCGCGATCTTGTTGCGGGCGAACAGCTCGGGGAATAGCCGCATCATCATCTTGCGATCCTCCAGCATGTAGGAGACGCCGGACGGCACGCGCAGGTTGTCTTCCAGGACGTAGAACTCGCCCTTGCCCGCGCGCACGATGTCCACGCCGGCAATGTGGGCGTAGATGTCGGAGGCGACCGCAATGCCCTGCATCTCCGGCCGGTATTGGGCGTTGCGGTAGATCTGCTCGGCGGGAATGATGCCGGCCTTGATGATGTTCTGGCCGTGGTAGATGTCGTGGATGAACATGTTCAGCGCTTTGACGCGCTGGACCAGGCCGGTTTGCAGCTGGCTCCATTCGCCGGCCGGAATAATGCGGGGCACGATGTCGAAGGGGATCAGGCGCTCGGTGCCGGCGTCGTCACCGTAGACGGCGAAGGTGATGCCGACGCGGCGGAACATCAGGTCCGCCTCGGCGCGCTTGCGCTCCAGGGTTTCGGGTGGCTGCTGGGCCAGCCAGCGGCAGAACTCGCGGTAGTGTTCCCGCACGTCCGTTCCGCCGTCTGCATGCATTTCATTGAAGAAGGTAGGCATCTGCTCGTTCCGTGGCTGCGATGTTCTTGTAGTATCAAGAAGCGTGCCAGCATTGCAAGACAAAGATGCACTAGTTTAGTGCGGCGCGCCGGATAAAGCGCGCACCGCACGAGGCTGCCAGGCGCCGGAGGTGCCCGGCGTATCCGCAGCGCTTACTGAGCGTTTCAGGCAGATTAGCGTTTCAGGCAGATGGCAAAGTCTTCCACCGCGCCGTAGGCCGGCTGCGCCGGGCGGGCCGCACCGCACAGGTCGGTGGCTGGCGCGCCGGTGGGCGCTGCTGCTGCGCTGCTGCGGCGCGGTGCTGCGCCGGCCCACGCCAGGTCCAGTCCCAGCGCGTCGCGGAACAGGGCGCGCTGCGGGTGCGACCCCACGAACAAGCGGTTCAGGCTGGTGTCCAGGTTGTCGCCTGCGTGCAGGATGCCGCCGCGGTCGGCGCGCAGCCTGCCGTCGATGATGTTGCCATCGACCTGGGCGCTGCTTTCCGGGTAGCGCACCATGATGCCGGCCGTATCGATCAGCGTGTTGTGCAGGATTTTGCTGGTGGCAGCACGGTTCAGGTAGATGCCTTCATCCGAGCACGAGGCGATCAGGTTGGCCCGGATGGTGCTGCCGTCCTGCTCGGTGATGCAGCGCTGGTCGCGGCAGTAAGGCACGCCGGTGCCGCCGCCGCCCAGCGACAGGCCGACCCGCTGGCCGCTATAGCCGCGCAGCTTGTGCTCGCACAGCACCACGTTGCGCTCGAACAGGTTGCCCGAGCCAGCGCCCTTGGCGTAGGCGCCGTAGCTGATGCCGTCGCCGCCCATCTTGATGAAGTCGGTGATCAGGTTGCCGCGGATCGCCCAGCGGCTGCCGGCCACGAGGTCGATTGGCGTGACGGGCTGACTGGTCTGGCGCACAGCCGTATTGCTCAGCGTATTGCCTTCGATGAGGCCATCGTCCGGCGCGTTGCCGCCCTGGGCATTGATCTTGAAGTGCGAATCGAAATCGGTGATGGTGTTGTTGCGCGATACAAAGCCGCTGGCGCGGCCGGCGACGTGGAAGGCGTGTTCGCATGATCCGGGGTCGGTACAGGCGCCGCGTATGGTCAGGTTCTCAAATGTCCAGTGCGGGCCGCTGACCAGGAAGCCCTCATTGATGCTGAAGTCGATGATGGCCGTGCCGGACCGCTCGGCGCGCACGGTGATGGGGCGTTCCTTGCTGCCGGCTGCGCTGGCCGCGACGAAGGGCACGCCACGGAAGCTGTACGTGCCCGGCTGCAGCGTGATCACGTCGCCGGCGCGGGCGTTCGCCATGGCTTGCACCAGTGCGCCAGCCGTGGCGACCGGCACCGGGTTGCCGGCCGGCGCAGGCGCGGCGGCGGACTGGGCGCCTGCCTTCCACGCGGGCAGGGCGGGGGAGGCGGCAGCGCCGCCGTCCATGCCCGCCAGGGTGGACGCGACCTTGCGGCCCAGTCCTTCGACCATGCTGTTGTGGCCGGAGGCGCGGCGCGCCACGTAGGGGCCAACCTGGCGCGGCGCCATGCCGACTTCGTTCACGGCATAGAAGGCTGCAGCGGTACCGCCGCCCACGCACAACAGGGAGAGAAGGGCGAGCGGCAGCAACTTGCCGGAGGGTTTGCGGGACGATCTGGTTCTGGTGCGGGGCATGATATTCCGTTATGTTGATTATTCTTCGATGCTTATTCTTTGATGCGGTACCACGCCAGGCCTATCCATTCATAGACGGCGTAGTAGGACGATTCGAGCGCATCCGCGCGCGGCAGGAAGGAGCCGGCGGACATCGGCCCCCAGGCGCGGAACATGGTAGGCGCGGCGATCACCTGCAGGCCGGCGCGCTCGAACACGCGCCGCGCGCGCGGCATGTGCATGGCGTCCGTTACCAGCAGCACGCGCTGCACGCCGGCCGGCTGCAGCAGGCGCGCCGAAAACGCCGCGTTCTCCGCCGTGGTGGCGGAGTCCGGCTCGATCCACCGCACTTCGGTGCGGAAATCCTCGCGCAGCGCGCGCGCCATGGCCTCGGCCTTGGGCGGCACGCCGCGCTGCGGCTCGGCATTGCCGCCGGTGACCAGCAGCGGCAGGCCGGTGCTGTGCTGCAGGCGCGCGCCGTAGCGCAGGCGCGCCAGCGCGATGCCGTCCGGGCTATTGCCGCCGTACTCGGGCGCCTGTTCCATATTCCCTGCCGCCAGCACCACGATGGCTTGCGCCTCGCGCTCCGCGCCGGCAGCCAGCGGCGCCGTCATGTTCTCCAGCGGACGCACCAGCAGGCGCGCGCCGGCGCCCGTGCTGAGCACCACCAGCAAGGCCAGCGCGCCGCCCGCCAGGGCCGTGCCCGCGCGCGGCCAGCGGCGGCGCAGCAGCCAGCCGGCCAGCATGGCCAGGAACAGGCTCATGGGGGGCAGCAGGACGATGTGGGCAAGCTGGGACAGGGTGAAGGGGGCAGGCATCTTGACATTGGAGCAATTACGCTGCCGAAAGTCAAGGATTGCTGCTCAGGCCAAGGCGGTGTCGAGCGCCATCATGACGATAAACCCGGCCACCAGCGCGCAGGAGGCGCCGGTGCGCGGGCCGTGGCGGTGCGCGGCGGGCACCACCTCGTGGCAGATGACGAACAGCATGGCGCCGGCGGCGGCGGCCAGTCCCCAGGGCAGCAGCGCGGCCGAATACGCGATCAGCAGGGCGCCGGCCACCGCGGCGCAAGGTTCGGGCAGCCCGGACAGCATGCCCATGGCGGTGCTGAAGCCGCGGCCGTAGCCGACCGCGCGCAGCGCCATCGCCACCACCAGGCCTTCGGGAATGTCCTGAATGGCGATGCCGGTGGCCAGGCTGTGCGCCTTGAGCGCGTCCACGCCGGCATAGGCGACGCCGATCGCCAGTCCTTCAGGCAGGTTGTGGATGGCGACGGCCGCCACGAACAGCCAGGCGTGGCGCACCGGCAGCGCGGCGCCGGGCTGGGCCTGGGCCTGGGCCTGAGCCTGGGCCTGAGACTGAGGCTTGGGCTGAGGCTGAGGCTGAGGCTGGGCCGGCGCGCCGTGGTCGGCGATGCGGCCCAGCAGCAGCACGGCCGCCATGCCCAGCGCGATGCCGCCGCCCACGGTCACGCTGGCGCCGAACGGCGTGGCGCCGCCGGCCTTGCTGGCGGCGATGGCGGGCAGCACCAGTGAGAACGCGGTGGCGGCCAGCATGATGCCGGCGCCCAGGCCGAGCGCGGCGTCGTACAGGCGCTGCGACACGCCGTGCGCCAGCAGCACCGGCAAGGTGCCGGCGGCTGTGGCGAGCGCGGCCGCCATCCCCCCGGCCAGTGCGCCGCGCACGGCGGGCGGGGCCGCAGCCAGCGCGAGGTAGGCGTCATGCCCGAGCAGCAGCAGGCCGGCGGCGCATACCAGCGCGCCGAGCGCCGCCTTGGGCGCCGGCCAGCGTCCGGCTGCTTGCCTGCCGCGCATCATTTTCCTCGCACAATTGCCGGGACCCGAACCGGGAGCTGAGCCTGGACCTGAGCCGGGACCTGGACCGGGACCGGCGCGCGCTCAGTGGGCGCTGCCATTCGGCGTCGGCCCCATGCCCAGCTCGGCGCCGGTCAGCGGGTCGGCGTCCGGATCGGACATGGTGCGCGCGGCCATCTGGTTCAGCAGCGCCTCTTCATCGCTGCTGACCTGCACCGAAGCGCTGCCGTCGCCGCCGTCCACGCCTTGCTGCTGCAGGCGGTCGCTGACGACCTCCCATTTGCTGTCGTCGTTCCACGGACCGCGCACCTCGGGACCGCCTTGCGACATGTTGTAGTAGACGTTGGTGAATTCCGGCCGCCCCGCCAGCTTGCCCGGAGGGAAGTTGGGCTGGATGGCGTACAGCGCCTTCTCGAACGACATCTGGTGCGCAATTTCACGCGTCATCAGGAAGCCCAGCGCTTCCTTCACGCCCGGGTCGGGCGTCAGGTTGATCAGGCGTTCGTAGACGATCTTGGCGCGCGCCTCGGCCGCGATATTGGAGCGCAGGTCGGCGGTCGGTTCGCCTATCGTATCCACGTAGGCGGCGGTCCATGGCACGCCTGCGGAGTTGGTGAGCGGGGTGCCGCCGCCGTACAGCACCTGCGTCAGGTGGCTGTCGTTGCCGGCGCCGGTGATGGAGCGGTAGATGTCGGCCTCCTGGTCCACGCCTTCGGCCAGCCGGCCCTTGGCGCCCTTGTTCAGCATGGCGACGATATTGCCGATCACTTCCAGATGGCTTAGCTCTTCCGTCGCGATGTCGAGCAGCATGTCCTTGCGGCCCGGATCGTCTTCCGCCAGCGCTTGCGTGAAGTAGCGCAGCGCGGCCGCCAGTTCGCCTTGCGGCCCGCCGAACTGCTCCAGCATCAGGTTGGCCAGCCCGGGATTCGATTCGCTGACGCGTACCGTGTACTGTAGCCGCTTGTTGTGAGCAAACATGATTCCTCCTTGGTCGTGGTATGGGTTGCACCACCATGTTCTGCGTTGCGGCGGCGGACCGCGATAGGAACCCGGCGCGGCGACTTGTAGGAGCCATGCCCGCCGCCCGGCGAGCAGCGCAGTACGGAAGAGATCGCGTATCTAAAGGCGCTCTGCAGTTTCACGCGCCAGATTGCGTAGCGGAATTGGTTCAACGTGCAACGCCGAAGGTTGTTAAGATTTTCACCGGATTGAACCAAGCACGCTGGAGATGAGATGGAAGATTTTGCCTATCCACGGCCGCAGTTGGTAAGGGCGGACTGGACTTGCCTGAATGGCTCCTGGGACTTTTCCTACGATGATCAGCGCCGTTACCGGGGGCCGAAGGATGAGATCGCATGGGAACGCACCATCAAGGTGCCGTTCCCGCCGGAGGCGGTCGCCAGCGGCATAGGCGATACCGGCTTCCACAGCGTGTGCTGGTACCGGCGCGTAATCAGCCTGGCCACGCGCGGCCCGCGCACGCTGCTGCACTTCGGGGCTGTCGATTACGCCGCCACCGTGTGGGTGAACGGCGAGCTGGTGGCGCGGCACGAGGGCGGGCATACGCCGTTCTACGCCGACATCACTGCCGCGCTGCTGCCGGGCGAGGAGCAGGTGATCGTGGTGCGTGCGGAAGACGATCCGGCCGACCTGGCCAAGCCGCGCGGCAAGCAGGACTGGCAGCTGGACCCGCACTCGATCTGGTATCCGCGCACCACCGGCATCTGGCAGACCGTGTGGCTGGAGCCGGTGGGCGCGACCTACATCAAGTCGCTGCGCTGGACCCCGATCTTCGAGGGCTTCGAGATCGGCTGCGAAATCCTCGCCGCCGGCGACATCACCTCCGGCCTGACGGTGGAGGTGAAGCTGTCGCACGGCAGCAAGCTGCTGGCCGACGACGTGTACCTGCTGGTGGGCCAGGAGGCCAACCGCAAGATCGCGCTGTCCGACCCCGGCATCGACGACTCGCGCAACGAGCTGCTGTGGAGCCCCGAGCGGCCCATCCTGCTCGATGCCGAACTGACCTTGCGCTGCGGCGACGTGGAGCTGGACCGGGTGCGCTCGTACACGGCCTTGCGCTCGGTGTCCGTGAACCGCGACCGCTTCATGCTCAACGGCCGCCCCTATCACCTGCGCCTGGTGCTGGACCAGGGCTACTGGCCGGATACCATCATGACCGCGCCCTCGGACGACGCGCTGCGGCGCGACGTGGAGCTGGCCAAGGCCATGGGCTTTAACGGCGTGCGCAAGCACCAGAAGATCGAAGACCCGCGCTACCTGTACTGGGCCGACAGGCTGGGCCTGCTGGTGTGGGAAGAGATGCCGTCGTGCTATGCCTTCAGCCCGCTGGCGGTCACGCGCATGGTGCGCGAGTGGACCGAGGCGATCGAACGCGATTACAGCCATCCCTGCATCATCGTGTGGGTGGCGTTCAACGAGTCCTGGGGCGTGCCCAATCTGACGGCGACGCAGGCGCACCGCAACGCGGTGGAGGCGCTGTACCACATGACGCGCGTGCTGGACGCCACCCGCCCGGTGATCGGCAACGACGGCTGGGAGGCTTCCGCCACCGACCTGCTCGGCATCCACGACTACGACGCCGACCCGCAGCGCATAGCCGCGCGCTACGAGCTGACCGATCCCGTGACCACCTTGTTCGACCGGCGCCGTCCCGGCGGCCGCATCCTCACGCTGGACGGCTTCCCGCACCGCGGCCAGCCCATTATCCTCACCGAATTCGGCGGCATTGCGTTCGACCCGAGCGCGCCGGCGCACCACACCTGGGGCTATTCGCGCGCCAACACGGCCGAGGCCTTCGAGCAGGCCTACCGCGCGCTGCTCAACGTGGTGAGCGAGCTGCCCATGTTCAGCGGTTTCTGCTACACCCAGTTTGCCGACACCTTCCAGGAGGCGAACGGCCTGCTGAACGCGGACCGGAGTCCCAAGATTCCGATCGAACGGATCCACGCGGCCACCCGCAACCTGCCGCTGTGAGGCCGCGATGACGCCAGCCAACGGATATAACGGAACGCCTTTCGCCAGTTTCTGGCAGGCCGGCTACGAAGGGGCCGACCACATCAACCACGCCGGCCACGCGCTGGACATGAACGCCGTCACCGGCCACCTGGATCGCGCCCGCAGCGATTACGAGCAGGCCGCGCGGCTCGGCTTTCGCACCGTGCGCGAGTCCATCGGCTGGCGGCTGTGCGAGCGCGACGGGCGCTACGACTTTTCCGCGCTGGAAAGCCGCTGCCGCGCCGCGCAGGAACTGGGCCTGCAGGTGAGCTGGACCTTTTGCCACTACGGCATCCCGGACGACGTGGACCTGTTCGGGCCGGATTTCGTGCCGCGCTTCGCGCGCTTTTGCCGCGCGGCCGCCGAGTACCTGGCGCCGTATGCGGGGCCGCAGCCGGTGTATTCGCCCATCAACGAAATCTCGTTCACCAGCTGGGGCTTGTCCATCCATATGTTCCGCATCAAAAATATGCACCACCCGGACCCGGGCGGGGAGGGCAAGCGGCAGCTGGTGCGCGCCAGCATCGCCGGCTGCGACGCCATCTGGCAGGTCACGCCGGGCGCGCGCATCCTGCAGTGCGACCCGATGATCCACGTGATCGCGCCCGCCAACCGGCCCGACTGGGCGGCCCAGGCAGCCGGCTGGCGCGCCTCGCAGTTCGAGGCGCTGGACATGCTGTGCGGCCTGGCGCAGCCGGAGCTGGGCGGCGCGCCGCGCTACGTGGACATCATCGGCGGCAACTACTACCACAGCAACCAGTGGGAAAGCGGCACCAACCTGCGCCTGTGGTGGCACCTGGGCGAAGCGCGCCGCTTGCCGCTGCACCGCATCCTGATGGAATACCAGCAGCGCTACGGGCGCCCCTTGCTGCTGGCCGAAACCAGCCACGTGGGCAGCGGACGCGGCGCGTGGATACGGGAAATGGCCAGCGAGGCGGCGCTGGCGGTGCAGCAGGGCGTGGACTTCCACGGCATCTGCCTGTATCCGGCCATCGACCGGCCGGACTGGGAAAACGCGGCGCACTGGCACCACAGCGGACTATGGGACCTGGACCGGGACGGCCCCGACCCGCTGGCGCGCGTGCTGGTGCCCGGCTACGCGAGCGCCCTGGGCCAGGCCATGCGCCTGACCGGCGCGCTCTGTACAACATCTACCAAGGAGAACAGCATGGAAACCATCATCGTCTTTAGCCATTTGCGCTGGGATTTCGTCTACCAGCGGCCCCAGCAGTTGCTGACGCGGCTCGCGCAGCACTACAAGGTGCTGTTTGTCGAGGAACCCCTGCACGATGACGGTCCCGCCAGGCTGACGACCTGTCAACCGGCGCCCAACGTGACCGTGTGTCAGCCGCACACGCCGTCCAGCGCGGCCGGCTTCCACGACGACCAGATTCCGCTGCTGCAGCCGCTGCTGGAAAAGCTGGTGCCGGACGGCGAACAGCCCATCGTGTGGTTTTACACGCCGATGGCGCTGCCGCTGCTGGCCAAGCTGCACCCGTCGCGCGTGGTGTACGACTGCATGGACGAACTGTCCGCGTTCAGGAATCCGCCGCGCCAGCTGCTGCAGCGCGAGACGGCGCTGCTGAACCTGGCGGACGTGGTGTTTACCGGCGGACCCAGCCTGTATGAGGCGAAGCGCACCCGCCACCCCAATGTGCACTGCTTCCCCAGCAGCGTGGACGTGGTGCATTTCGAGCAGGCGCTGGACCGCAACAACGGCCATCCGTTGCACCAGGACATCCCGCGGCCCCGGCTAGGCTTCTATGGCGTGCTGGACGAGCGGCTGGACGCGGAGCTGATCGCGGCGCTGGCGGACACGCATCCGGAATGGCAGATCGTGCTGGTCGGCCCCATCGTGAAGATCGCGCCGGAAACGCTGCCGCAGCGGCAGAACGTGCACTACCTGGGCCAGCAGCCCTACGAGGCCTTGCCGCACTTCCTGGCGGGCTGGGACGTGTGCCTGCTGCCGTTCGCGCTGAACGAGGCCACGCGCTACATCAGCCCGACCAAGGTGCTGGAATACATGGCCGCCGAGCTGCCCATCGTCAGCACGGCGATTGCCGACGTGGCCGGGCCGTACGGCGGCACCGTGGCCATCGGCCGCAATCACGCGGAGTTCATTGCCCATTGCGAAGCGGCGCTGCGGCAGACGGAGCAGGAGCGCGCCGCCATGGCGGCGGACATGCGCGCCATCGTCTCGCGCACATCCTGGGATGCGACCGCCGATGCCATGCATGCACTGATCGGCGGCACGCCGCCCGGCGGCGGCCGCGTGCGCCAGGCGGCCGGCACATCGGCGCCCCTGCGCCCGGCCACGCCGCCCGCGGCGCAGCCGGCAGCGCAGCAGTCGGCAGCACCGCCGCCCGGTCCTGGGCCAGCGGCTCCAGCGCCGGGCGGCGCGGCCAATGTCAATCCGCTGCGCGCGCAGCAGCCGGTGCAGCAGTTCGGCGCCATCATCGTCGGCGCCGGCCCGACCGGGCTGTCGGCCGCCTACCACCTCGGCCCGGACACCTTGCTGCTGGAGCGCAACTCCACGGTCGGCGGCTGGTGCCGCTCGATCCGGCAGAACGGCTTCACCTTCGACCACGCCGGCCACATCATGTTCTCCAACGATCCCTACGTGCTCAAGCTGTATGACATCCTGCTGGGCGACAACCAGCACTGGCAGATGCGCGAAGCCTGGATCTACAGCAAGCAGGTATACACGCGCTATCCCTTCCAGGGCGCCCTGCACGGCCTGCCGCCGGACGTGATCAAGGAGTGCATCGTGGGCGCCATCGAGGCGCGCTACGGCAAGGCCGGCAACGACCCGTCCATGTGCGAGGCGGCCGGCGTGCAGGACTGCTGCGCGGACGGCACGGCCGACGTGGTCAACGCCGCCAATCCGGGCGGCGTGGCGCGGCGCCAGGAAACGCGCAACTTCGAGGACTTCATCCACAACGTCTGGGGCGCCGGCATCGCGCGGCATTTCGCCATACCCTACAACCGCAAGCTGTGGACGGTGCCCTTGAGCGAGATGGAAACCTCCTGGCTGGGCGGGCGCGTGCCGCTGCCGGACCTGGGCGAAATCATCGACGGCGCCTTGCAGCCGGTGGCCCGCCCGATGGGGCCGAACGCACGCTTCGGCTATCCGCGCCGGGGCGGCTTCCAGGCGCTGATGAACGGCTTCCTGCCCCATATCCGGGGCAAGCTGGAGCTGAACGCGGACGTGGTGCAGCTGCTGCCGGCCGAGCGCACCATCGCGCTGGCGGACGGCCGCCGCTTCCAGTACCAGCGCCTGATCAGCACCATGCCGCTGCCGGAGCTGGTGCGGCTGATCGGGGCCGAGGCGCCGGAAGCGGTGCGGCAGGCGGCGCGCGCCTTGCGCCATGTGTCCATCCGCTGCGTCAACATCGGCATCGCCCGCACCGGCGTCACCGACAAGCACTGGATTTACTACCCCGAAGACAGCATCTTCCACCGCATATTCGTCCAGGGTAATGCCAGCCCCGAATGCAACGCGCCGGGCGGCTTCGGCTTCACCTGCGAAATCTCCTACTCGCCCACCAAGCCGCTGCCGCTGGAAGGCGACGCGCTGGTGGCGCGCTGCATCGCCGACTGCGTCAAGGTCGGCATCATGCGGCCGGACGACCGGGTGCTGGCGGCCAACCAGGTCGACATGCCCTATGCCTACGTGGTGTACGACCACGCGCGCGCCGCCAACGTGGCGACCGTGCGCCAGTGGATGGAGTCGCAGGGCATCGTGCTGGCGGGGCGCTACAGCGAGTGGGAGTACTACAACTCGGACCATGCCTTCATGGCCGGCAAGCGCGCGGCGGCCGAGGTGGCGGCGCAGCTGGCGGCCGGCACGCACGGCGCCCGTGCCTTGCACGGCAATAGCCATGCGGCGGACGCCTGAATGCTTGCGCCGCCGGCGCCAACGGTTCATACTCGCATAGCACAATAACAACATTCTGCGGGGCGACTGGATGACGACGGATTTCGATCGGCTGGTGCTGGAACAGGCGCCCGGCGGGGTGGTGGTGGCCAACCGCAAAGGGCAGGTGGTGCATTGGACGCTGGGCGCCGAGCAACTGTTCGGCTACGCGGCGGCGGAAGCCATCGGGCGGCCGCTGTTCGATTTGGTCGGGATGCCTGGCCAAAGCTGGGACAGCTTCCTGCAGGAACTGGGCCGCAGCGGCGGCGTCTACGACTACGAATGCCTGCGCCGCCGCAAGGACGGTTCGCCGCTGTTCGTGGACGTGGCCAGCAAGGTCATTGTCGACGCCGACCGCGTCGAATACATCCTGTGCACCAAGAAGGACATCACGCGCCAGAAGGCGCTGCGCGACGCCAAGCACGTGGAGGCGAAGTTCCGCGACGTGCTGGAATCGACGCCGGACGGCATCATCATGGCCAACTCCACCGGCCTCATCGTGCTGGCCAATTCCCAGGCCGAGCGCCTGTTCGGCTACCTGCCGGGCGAGCTGCGCGGCTTGCCGGTGGAAATCCTGCTGCCGGCGCGCTACCGGGGCGGCCACGTGGCGCACCGGTCCAATTACTTTGTGCAGCCGCGCCCGCGCACCATGGGCGCCGGGCTGGAGCTGTACGGGCTGCGCAAGGACATGGTCGAGTTCCCGGTGGAGATCAGCCTGAGTCCCATCAGCACCGAGGAGGGCACGCTGGTGATGAGCGCCATCCGCGACATCAGCGAACGGCGCAAGGCGGAGCAGAAATTTCGCGGCCTGCTGGAGTCGGCGCCGGACGCCATCGTCATCGTCAACCGGCAGGGCGAGATCGTGCTGATCAACTCGCAGACCGAGCAGCTGTTCGGCTACGACCGGCGCGACCTGCTGGGCAAGCGCATGGAAGTGCTGATCCCGCAGCGCTACGCCAGCGGCCACCCGCACCTGCGCACCAGCTTCTTCGACTCGCCGCGCCCGCGCTCGATGGGCGCCGGGCTGGAACTGTACGGCCTGCGGCGCGACGGCACCGAGTTCCCGGTCGAGATCAGCCTGAGCCCGCTCGAGACGGAGGGCGAAGTACTGGTCTCAAGCGCCATCCGCGACATCAGCGAGCGCAAGCGCATTGAACGCACGCTGCATGACCAGAAAATGGAGCTGGAGCGGGCCGGCAAGGCCAAGGACTTGTTCCTGGCCAGCATGTCGCACGAGCTGCGCACGCCGCTCAACGCCATCCTCGGCTTCACGCAGCTGCTCAATAACGACGCGCTGCCCATCACGGCGCTGCAGCGCAAGACCTTCATGGGCCACATCCTGAAGGCCGGCGAGCACCTGCTGACGCTGATCAACGAGATCCTCGACCTGGCCAAGATCGAATCGGGCACCGTCACCTTGTCGCTGGAGCCGGTCGGGCTGTCCGAGCTGCTGCACGAGGCGCACCGCATGGTGGAGATGGCGGCCACCAAACGCGGCATCCGCGTCATCGTCTCGCCCATCGCCGGGCTCCACGTGCAAGCCGACCGCACGCGCCTCAAGCAGGTGGTGCTCAACCTGCTCTCCAATGCCATCAAGTACAACCGCGAACAGGGCGCGGTGGTGGTGGACTGCCTAGCAGCCGGTGCGGACAAGGTGCGCGTGTCGGTGCAGGATACGGGGCCGGGGCTCAAGCCGGAGCAGGTCGAGGCGCTGTTCCAGCCCTTTAACCGCCTGGGCCAGGAAGGCGGCAGCGAAGAGGGCAGCGGCATCGGCCTGGTGGTCACCAAGCGCCTGGTGGAGCTGATGGGTGGCGCCATCGGCGTTGCCAGCACGCCCGGCACCGGCAGCGTGTTCTGGATTGAACTGCCTGTGACGGCCGCCCAGGACGATGCGCGCGCCGCCATCGCCGCCGCCGCGTCCGTCCAGGAGGAAGCGCCGGTGCCGCCGCGCGGCTGCCAGCCCATGCTGCTGTACGTGGAGGACAATCCTACCAACCTGCGCCTGGTGCAGGAAGTATTGGGCTTCCGCACCGACATCAGCCTGATGACGGCCACCGATGGCATCGAAGGCCTGCGGCTGGCGCGCGAGCACCGCCCGGACATCATCCTGCTGGACATGAACCTGCCCGGCCTGAGCGGGCGCGAGATCCAGCGCCGCCTGCGCGACACGCCAGCTCTGGCAGCCATTCCGGTGCTGGCCATCTCCGCCAACGCCATGCGCAACGACATCGATGCCGCGCTGGACGCCGGCTTCTTCCGCTACCTCACCAAGCCCATCGACGTCGCCGCCTTGAACGATGCCCTCGACGCCGCCCTGGCCCTGGTGCGCGCCAACGGCAAGATGCAGGCGCAATAACAGGTATAGCCGCGCGCTGATCCCCGCGCCGGCGGCGCTCCCTACAGTGGAGGGTCGTTCGGATTGGATAGGGGAATGCGGTGGCAGGGATAGGAAAACGCTTGGCGGCGGAATGTGTGGGGACGGCTTTGTTGCTGGCGATATCGTGCGGAACCGGCTTTGCCGGGGCGCGCCTGGCGAACGGCGAGGCCGGCCTGGCGCTGACGCTCGGCTCGGCCGCATCCAGCGTCGGCCTGGCGGTACTGATACTGGCTTTCGGCCCGGTCTCGGGCGGCTTGTTCAGCCCGGCGCTCACCCTGTCGCAGGCCTGGCGCGGCCAGCTTGCGCGGGAGGAAGCCTTGCCCTACATCGCAGCCCAGATCGGCGGCGCCTTCCTCGGCGCGGCCGCTGCGCACGCCATGTTCGGCATCCCCTGGCTGGTCGCGTCCACGCAGGTACGCAGTGGCCCGGGGCAGTGGCTGGGCGAGTTCGCCGCCACCTTCGGCCTGCTGGCGGTCTTCATTGGCTGCGGCCGCAGCCGCCCCGCGGCCGCGCCATTCGCCGTGGCCGCTTACGTGATGGCGGCTTGCTGCTTCAGCCCCTCGGCCGCCTTCATGAACCCCGCCATGACCTTGGCGCGCGTGTTCGGCAGCGGCGGTATCCGCCTGGCTGACGCGCCAGCCTGCATCCTGTCCCAGCTGGCCGGCGCCGCCGCCGCCACCGCCTTGTTCCTCTGGCTGCACGGTCCGGCCGGCCGCCGCGCCGCGTAGCGCTCGCCCGGCGGCAGGGACGCTTGCGCCTTTAAACATGTAGAGCATTTGCATGTTTAAGAAAAACCCGATATAGTTGAGTCACATTGATAGCGAAACCGACAGTAGAGAAGGAGCGAAGGCTGTGAACATCGACAAATTCAAGCATCAGCACGAGGACATCCTGGCCGACATCGCCGCATTGCGCCAGCTGGTCCATGGCGGCATCGAGGCCAATGCGGAGCGCATCGCCGCGCGCATCATCGCAATGAGCGGCAACATCAAGCTGCACCTGGCGGTGGAGGACAAAGTGCTCTACCCGACACTGCGCAGCAGCGGCGACGCTGCCCTGGCGCGCATGAGCAATCTGTACCAGCTCGAAATGAATGGCATCGTGGCCGCCTACATGGCGTTCGCCACCACCTGGAATGCCGCCAGCCACCTGTTGGCCGCGCCGGAGCGATTCCGCGCCGAAGCCAACACCGTGCTGCGCAAGGTCTACGAGCGCATGAAGAAGGAAGACCACGAGTTCTACCCGGCCGTGGAGGCGCTCGAGGCCGAACGCCTGGCCGCTTGATTACCGAACACCCGATCCACTACTAGAAAAGGCTGAACACCATGTTAACCCCGGAACACCGCGCCATCATCACCGCCACCGTGCCTATCCTGAAAGAGGGCGGCGAAACGCTGACGCGCCACTTTTACCTGAAGCTGTTCAACGATTTCCCCGAAGTGCAGCCCTTCTTCAACCAGACCCACCAGCACGGCGGCACCCAGCAGCGCGCACTGGCCAATTCCATCCTGATGTACGCGTCCAACATCGAGCGCCTGGAAGAACTGGGTCCGCTGGTGAAGACCATCATCAACAAGCACGCCGCGCTGCAGATCCTGCCTGAGCACTATCCTAAAGTGGGCGCCGCGCTGCTGGGCGCCATCCGCGAAGTGCTGGGCGCCGAAGTGGCCACCGACGCGGTGATCGAGGCCTGGGCCTCGGCCTACGGCCAGCTGGCCGACATCCTGGCCGGCGCGGAAGAGCAGATCTACCAGGCCAACGAGCAGGCCGAAGGCGGCTGGCGCGGCGCGCGCGAATTCAAGGTGGCCGCCAAGACGGTGGAAAGCGACGAGATCACGTCCTTCGTGTTCGCCCCGGCGGATGGCGGCAAGGTGGTGTCCTTCCTGCCCGGCCAGTACATCACCGTGCTGGTCACGGTGGCCGGCCAGGAAATGCGCCGCCAGTACTCGCTGTCGGCGGAGAGCAATGGCGCCACCTACCGCATCAGCGTCAAGCGCGAGCCGGACGGCAAGGTGTCCAACCACCTGCACGACCAGCTGAACGAGGGCGACAGCATCACCCTGTTCCCGCCGGCAGGCGCCTTCACGCTGGCCGAGAGCGACAAGCCCCTGGTGCTGATCAGCGGCGGCGTGGGCATCACCCCGACCCTGGCCATGCTGAGCGCGGCATTGCGCACGCGCCGCCCGGTGCACTTCATCCATGCCGCCCGCCACGCAGGCGTGCATGCCTTCCGCAAGCACATCGACCAGCTGGCCGAGCAGCATCCGCAATTGACGCGCTACTACGTCTATGAACAGGAGCAGGGCAGCGGCGCCAAGGCGCACGCCACCGGCTACATCGGCAAGGCCCACCTGGCCGACTGGCTGCCCGAGTCGCGCGACGTGGAAGCCTACTTCCTCGGCCCGACGCCGTTCATGAAGGCCATGAAGTCGCACCTGCGCGAGCTGGGCGTGCCCGAGGCGCAGACCTACTACGAATTCTTCGGCCCCGCCGAGGCGCTGCAATAATCCCGTCTTGCGCTTTTCGGAAAGTCTCGTATAATGGAATTACTTGCCTAGGCAGGTAATTCCAAAAGGGCAACTCCGATGAAATTCGACACCTCCAAAGTCTGGAACAATATGTTCACCGGCGGCCTCGGCTTCCTGCTGGCGCAGGCGCGCACCGGCTTCATGGCCGACATGGAGCGCGAGCTGGCGCCGCTGAACATCACGTCCGCCCAGTTCATGGTGGTGGTGGGCATTGCGCACGACCGCGCCCGCACGCTGACCGAATTCTGCGACTTCATGGGCTACGACAGCGGCGCCATGAAGCGCCTGCTGGACCGGGTGGAGGAGAAGGGCATCATCCGGCGCGTCCGGTCCCTGGAGGACCGCCGCAGCCAGATCCTGGAACTGACCGAAGAAGGCCACGCCATCTATCCGCACATCATGGAGGCAGTGCGGCGCGTGCACGCCCGGTCGCTGGACGGCTTCACGCCCGACGAGGTGGCGACGCTGCAAGGCTATCTTCAGCGAATTATCGCCTCGAACCGCCGCTGAATTTTTTTTATCGAAATACCTGCCTAGGCAGGGAAAGGTATAGCAGATGAACACTTTACGCTTGCCCACTTTGGGCGCCCTGGCCGCCGTGTCGGCGCTGCTGGCCGCTTGCGCCAGCGACGGCGGCCTGAAGCCGGAGGCGAAGCTTAACGGCGCGAGCCGGCTCAGCGCATCGGCAACGCTGGCTGCCGCGCCGCTGTCGCCGGCCGCCTGGCCCGCCTACGACTGGTGGCAGCGCTACGGTGACGAGCAACTGAACCGCCTGGTGGACGAAGCGCTGGCGAACAGCCCGACCATGCGCATGGCCGATGCGCGCGTGCGCCAGGCCGCCGCCGTGGCGGGCATCGCCGGCGCGGCGCTGTCGCCGCAGGTGAGCGGCGCGGGGCGCAGCAACCGCGTGCAGTTCAGCGAAAACAGCAACGTGCCCAAGCCGCTGGCCGGTTCCTGGAAGTGGAGCAACGAGGCCACGCTGAACTTCTCTTACGAGCTGGATTTCTGGGGCAAGAACCAGTCTGCGGTCCATGCGGCGCTGGGACGGCAGAAGGCGGCCGAAGTGGAGAGCGAGGCCGCGCGCCTGCTGCTCACGGTGGGCGTGACGCAGACTTACCTGAAACTGTCGCAGCTCCATGCGCAGCGCGACCTGGCCGAGGCAGTGCTGAAGCAGCGCCAGCAGGTACTGGAACTGACGCGCCAGCGCGTGGCGGCCAAGCTCGACTCCCAGGCCGAACTGAAACAGGCCGAGCTGGCCATACCGGTCGCGCGTACCGACATCGCCGTTGCCGACGAGGCCATCGCGCTGGTGCGCACGCAGCTCGCCGCGTTGCTGGGCGCCGGGCCTGACCGGGGCCTGGCCATCGCGCGCCCGCAGATGCAGAAGAGCCGTCCGGCCGCCGTGCCGTCCACGCTGCCAAGCGAACTGATTGCGCGCCGCCCGGACGTGGTGGCGCAGCGCTGGCGCGTGGAAGCACTGGGCAGCGACATCGCAGTGGCCAAGGCGCAGTTCTACCCGACCATCAACCTCAATGCGCTGGTGGGCCTGCAAAGCCTGGGCTTTAGCGCCCTGCTGCAAGGCGGCAGCAGCATCGCCAGCGCCGGCGCGGGCCTGAGCCTGCCGATTTTCGACGGCGGCCGCCTGCGCGGCAACCTGGCGCTGCGCAATGCGGACTATGACGTGGCTGTGGAAGCCTATAACCAGACGCTGGCCGACGCGCTGCGCGACGTGGTGAGCCAGCTGGTGTCCATCCAGTGGCTGGCCGAGCGCAACGCGCTGCAGGCCGAGGCGCTGGCGACGGCGCAGCAGGCGTATGACTTGTCGGTGCAGCGCTACGGCGCCGGCGTGGGCAATTACCTGCAGGTGCTAGCGGCCCAGATCCAGGTGCTGGCGCAGCAGCGCGCGCAGATCGAACTCGATACGCGCGCCTTCGACCTTGACATGCAACTGGCGCGCGCCCTCGGCGGCGGCTATCGCCAGGATTCCATTCCCTTGACTTCGCGGTGATCAACATGACTCAGCCAACCCATCCAACCACGGCGCCAGCGACGGCGCCTGTCCAGACGCCGGCGGGCCGCTCCAGGCTTGCCAACATCGCCGCCGCCGCGCTGCTGGCCGGTTCCGCCGGCGCCGCCTGGCTGATGCTGTCCCCGGACGGCCACCAGGTCACGGAGGACGCCTACGTGGAAGGCAACGTGGTGCAAGTGACGCCCCAGCTGTCCGGCAGCGTGACCGAGATCGGCGCCGACAACACCGACTACGTGCAGGCCGGCCAGGTGCTGGTGCAGCTCAACGAGGTCGATGCCCGCCTCGCGCTGGAGCGTGCCGAAGCCCAGCTGTCCAAGGCGGTGCGCCAGGTGCGCTCGCAGTTCGCCAACGTGACCCAGTCCCGCGCCAACGTCACGCTGCGCGCCGCCGACCTGTCGCGCGCCACGGCAGACCTGGCGCGCCGCCGCGAGCTGGCCAACAGCGGCGCCATTTCCGGCGAAGACCTTCACCACGCCGAAGACGCGGTGAAGGTCGCCCGCGCCGCGCTCACGGTGGCCGAGCAGCAGCTGGCCGGCTCCAGCGCGCTGGTGGACCAGACCAGCATCGCCAGCCATCCCGACGTGCAAGCCGCCACCTCGCAGCTGCGCGACGCCTACATCGCCTCGGCCCGCACCACGCTGCGCGCGCCGGTCAGCGGCCTGGTAGCCAAGCGCAGCGTGCAGCTGGGCCAGCGCGTGGCGCCCGGCGCGGCGCTGATGTCCATCGTGCCGCCCGAACAGATGTGGGTCAACGCCAACTTCAAGGAATCGCAGCTGCGCGACATCCGCATCGGGCAGCCGGTGTCGCTCACGGCGGACGTGTACGGCAAGGAGGTGCGCTACAGCGGCCGCGTCGTCGGGCAGGATGCCGGAACAGGCAGCGCCTTTTCGCTGCTGCCGGCGCAAAACGCCACCGGCAACTGGATCAAGGTGGTGCAGCGGGTACCGATTCGTATCGCGCTCGATGCTGGGGAACTGGCGGCGCATCCGCTGAAACTGGGCCTGTCGATGCGCGCCTCGGTGGACACGACAGACCGCAGCGGCGCCGTCGCCACCACCGCCATGACGCGCCGCGCCGCCTACAAGACCGCCATCTTCGAGCGCGAGCTGGAGCAGGCGGACCAGCTGGTGCAGCGCATTATCGTCGCCAACAGCGGCGGCGAAGCGGGTTCCAAGTCGGCAGCCGCCCCGACGCCGTCCTTACCGCCGTCTTTATCGCCGTCCTTATCGGCGTTGCCTGTAGCGGCCCCCGTCCGCTCGGCCGCCCCGGCTGCATGGCAGCTTGCCGCAGGCGGCAGGGCGAACTGACATGCAAGCCGCGTCCTCCCCGCCACGCCATCCGCGCGAGCGCGCGCTGCTGGCCACCATCTTCCTGCTGAACGGCGTCGAGTTCCTGCAGGCGGGCATGCTCGCCTTCGGCGCAGGCCCCATCATGGGCGCCATCGGCGCCTCGCCGGAAGAGTTCACCATCGTGACGGCGGTGTACGCGGTGGTGGCGATTGCCGCCATCGCCAAGCAGCGCTGGCTGGTCGAGCGCATGGGCTGGCGTCTGTTCATCCAGGTTTCCGTGGCGCTGTTCGTGGGCGGCGCGGCGGTCTGCGCCACCAGCGAGGCCTTGCCGCAATTCCTGCTCGGCCGCGCCATCATGGGCATGGGCGGCGCCGCCTTCATGACCAGCGCGCGCCTGATGGTGAACCTGATGCCGCCCAGCCCGCGCCGCTTCCTCGGTATCGCGGTCTTCGCCAGCGCGCTCGCCATCGGCAACGCCCTGGCGCCGTGGTGCGCGGCCACCGCCGTCTCGCACGACAGCTGGCAGGGCATCTTCGTGCTGCTGTCCGTTCTCGCGGCCGGCGCAGCGGTGCTGGCCGGCTTCAGCCTGCCGACTGACGTGGCGCCGCCCGCCCAGCGCACCGAAGCGCACCCCATGGTGCTGCTGACCATGCTGGGCGGCGCCTTCCTCAGCCTGTACGCGCTGCAGCGCGCCAGCTACGACTTCTATGCCGACGCGCTGCCGCTGCTGCTGGCCATCCTGCTCGGCACGGCCTCGCTGCTGTACTTCGCGCGCCACCAGTACAACCATGACACTCCGCTGCTTGTGCTGAAGCGCCTTGCCAAGCCGCGCTACCTCACCGGCCTGGCCTTGTTCACGCTGTGCTACATCGTCCTGGGCGGGAACAACACCATGTTGCCTGTGCTGATGCAGCGTGCGCTGGGCATCCCGTGGGAAGTGATCGGCAAAGCCCAGGCGGCAGGCCTGATCGCGGCGCTGCCCGCGTTCTGGATCATGGCGTCCATCCTGCGCAAGCGGCCGTCACCGAAGAAATTCTACGTCGCGGGATTTGCCTCGCTGGCCATCTGCGGCCTGCTGCTGGCGCGCCTGAACGGCGAAGCGGGGCTATGGACCCACATCGTGCCGGCAATTGCCGCCTACGGCGTGTTCATCATCCTGGTGATGGCCACAACCGCGATCCAGACCTTCGTCGATCTGCAAACCGACGAACTGGCCTTCACCCACGGCCAGCAGCTGAAGAACATGCTGTCCCAGTTCGGCCTGGCGCTCGGCACCGGAGGAGCCGCGCTCGCGCTGCAATGGCGCAGCACCGAGCATGCAGCCATCCTGGCGCGCCGCTTCGGCAGCGCCGACGCGGCTTTCAGTGCGGCGGCAGGGCAGTTGACGGAGCAATTCGCGGCCAGCCACGGCGCGCAAGCGGCGCAGATGGCCGTGGCCACACTGGCGCAGCAGCTGAACCAGCAGGCGGCGCTGCTGTCCGCGCTGGACTATTTCGGCGCGCTGGCGGCGTTCGCGGTATTGGGCGGGGTGGCGATGGCGGCCCAGCGCGTGCTGCGGTAACGCGGCCCCGGGCGAACCCAGTATAGCCGGCAAAAGTGCGTGGGCCGCGCACGATACTTCTCGTATTGTCTGCGGCAATGCCAACCCTGGCGCAGGCCGATGTGCAGCACACGGTCACCCGCCTGGCCCTGCCCGGCATCGGAAGTACCGCCGTCTCGATCAACAATTCCGCACCTTTGCGGGCACACCATGCTGCCGGCCTGGGCGTGGTCGGCTATGCCGCCCGCCGCCGCAAATCCAGGGCCAACCCTTCCTAGACCGGGCAGGGGGCCGTGATGGCATGTACCTGCACGGCCCTGTGGTAAAGTGCGCGGCTTATCGTGTCACTGGAGCGTTGGTTTTGTTTGACAAGTTTATTCCCATTCAAGCCTATGACAAGCCTGCGGGCGGTTTCGGATCGCTGCGCGGCACGGCCAGCGCGCTGACCGGCAACGGCGCCTTCCCCGCACTGAACACGCTGCCGCGCGTGAACCAGCCGCAGGGCATCGACTGCCCGGGCTGCGCCTATCCGGACTCCCCGACCGACAAGGCAGTCGATTTCTGCGAGCAGGGCGCCTGGGCCATCTCGCACGAAGCCACGCCCAAGCGCGCCACGCCAGCCCACTTTGCCAAACACACGGTCACGGAGCTGCGTCGCAGCGAGGAGTGGCAGCTGGAAGCCATCGGCCGCCTGACGGCTCCCATGCTTTACGACCGCGCCAGCGACACCTACCGCGAAATCGAATGGGAGCAAGCCTTCAGCCTGGCTGGCGTAGCGCTGCGCGCGCTGGACCACCCGAACCGTGCGGTGTTCTACGCCTCCGGCCGCAGCAGCAACGAGGCGGCCTTCCCGTACCAGTTGTTTGCGCGCGCCTTCGGCACAAATAATCTGCCCGATTCGTCCAACTACTGCCACGAATCGTCCGGCGACGCGCTGCGCTTGTCCATCGGCGTGGGCAAGTCCACCGTCACGCGCGAGGACTTCGAACACGCCGAAGCGGTGTTCGTGTTCGGCCAGAACCCGGCTACCAACCACCCGCGCATGCTGGGCGACCTGCGCCACGCCAAGCTGCGCGGCTGCAAAATCGTCGTCTTCAACCCGCTGCTGGAGCGCGGCCTGCAACAGTTCACCGACCCGCAAGCGGCCGGCGAGATGCTGACCGGCGCCAGCACTGCTATCGCGGACGAGTATTGCCAGGTGCGCGTGGGCGGCGACATGGCCGCCATCACCGGCATGATCAAGGCCCTGCTGGAGGCGGACGACGCCAGCACGGCGCCGGGCGGCCTGCTGGACCGCGCCTTCATCGCCGAGCACACGCAGGGCTTCGAAGCGCTGCAAACCGTGGTGTGCAGCCAGGACTGGGCGGACATTGAACGCGACAGCGGCCTGGCGCGCGCGCAGATCGAGCACGTGGCGCGGATCTACGCCGAATCCAATGCCACCATCAGCACCTGGTGCATGGGCCTGACGCAGCACGAATACGCCATCGAAACCATCCAGATGCTGACCAACCTGATGCTCTTGCGCGGCAACGTGGGCAAGCCCGGCGCCGGGCTGATGCCGGTGCGCGGCCACTCCAACGTGCAGGGCGACCGCACCGTGGGCATCACCAACCGGCCGCGCGCCGAATGGCTGCAAGGCCTGGAGCGCGTGTTCGGTTTCCAGCCGCCCGCTGAGCCGGGGCTGGACGCCGTGGCCACCATCAACGGCCTGCTGGACGGCTCGGTGCACGCGTTCACCGGCCTGGGCGGCAATTTCGCCGTGGCCGGTCCGGACAGCCCGCGCGTGCTGGCCGCGCTGTCGCGCTGCAAGCTCACCGTGCACATCGCCACCAAGCTCAATCGCACGCATCTGTATCCGGGCGAAACCGGGCTGCTGCTGCCTTGCCTGGGCCGCACCGAGCACGACGAGCAGGCCGGCGCCCAGCAGTTCGTCAGCGTGGAAGACACGGCCAGCATGGTGCATGCCTCCACCGGCCGCAACCGGCCCGCCAGCGGCAAGCTGCGCTCCGAGCCGTTCATCGTGACCGAACTGGCGCGCCATACGCTGCCGGAATCGAAGATAGACTGGGCGCTCATGGGCCGCGACTACGACGCCACGCGCGAGCTGATCGAACGCGTGGCGCAGGGCGCGGTGGCCGGCTTTGAGCGCTACAACGCCAAGATCCGCCGCAAGCGCGGCTTCCATTTGCCGAATACCGCCGCGCAGCGCGTCTGGAAGACCGACAGCGGCAAGGCCAATTTCGCGCCGCACGCGCTGCCGCAGGACAGCATCATGCAGCGCGCCCGCGCCGTGCACGGCGACCGCGTGGTCTGCCTGGCCACCGTGCGCGCGCACCGCCAGTACAACACCACCGTGTACTTCGACCCGAAAGGCGAGGTGGACCGCTACCGGGGCGTGCACCATACGCGCAAGGTGCTGTTCGTCGGCGCGGCCACGCTGGCGCGGCTCGGCTTCAAGGACGGCGACACCGCCAACCTGCGCGCCGCCTCGCTGGACGGCATCGATCGGGTGGTGACAGGCTACCGCCTGGTTGAGTATCCTATCCGGGGCGACGACGTGTTCGGCTATTTCCCCGAGCTCACGCCGCTGTCCTCGCCGGACCTGACGGCGCGCGGCTCGAACACGCCCGCCTTCAAGGAAGTACCCATCCTGATAGAGAAAGCCTGATATGGACCGCCTCGACGCCATGCGCATGTTTGTACGGGTAGTGGAGGTGAACAGCTTTAACAAGGCGGCAGAAGGCATGTCGCTGCCGCCTTCGACGGTGACGCGCGCGGTGAAGGAGCTGGAGGCGCACATCGGCGTGCGCCTGCTGCAGCGGACCACGCGCCGCCTGAGCCTCACGCCCGACGGCACCATCTATTACGGCCACTGCCGCCGCTTGCTCGACGAGCTGGACGAAGTGGAGGCCAGCTTTCCCGGCAACTCCGGCCAGCCGCGCGGCAAGCTGCGGGTGGACATGACGCCGTCCTTCGCCCGCAACTTCGTCATCCCCTCGGTGCGCCAGTTCCTGGACCGCTATCCCGACGTGCAGATGGCGGTAACGGTGAGCGACCGCCCGGTGGACCTGGTGCAGGAGGGCATAGACTGCGTGATCCGCGCCGGCCAGCCCGAGGACTCCACCTCGCTGGTGGCGCGCCAGATCGCCAGCTTCGGCTGGATGGTGGCGGCGGCGCCATCCTATATCGAGCAGTACGGCACGCCGAAGACGCTGGAGGACTTGCAGCACCACGTGTCGGTCGGCTACCTGCTGGGCCGCACGGGCAGGGCGATGGACTGGGTTTTCAACGACGGAAACACCACCGTCAGCGTGCCGATGAAGAGCCGCCTGTCGTCCAACGACACTAGCACCTATGTGCAGGCCGGCCTGCAGGGGCTGGGGCTGATCTGCACCGCCGCCTACCTGGTGCGCCCGCACGTCCAGTCCGGCGCGCTGGTGCAGCTGCTGGCCGACTACAGCTCGCCGCGCGTGCCGGTTTCCGTCATGTATCCCCAGAACCGCCACCTGTCGCCCACGGTGCGCGCGTTTATCGACTGGATAGGCGAACTGATGGCCGAATCGTCACCGAATTAAAAGCGCTTGACATCATGGTGTATATGCACCATACTGCATTCCATGATGAAGAACACCGCACAAACCAATCAACCGGATGCCAGCCTGATGGACGACGTGGCAGAGCAGTGCCTGCTGACCCGCACGCGCACCATTTCGCGCGTGATCACCAGCATCTACGACAACGAGCTGCGTCCCTACGGGCTGACTTCGTCGCAGTTTTCGTTGCTGGTGCGCATTGTGCGCATGAAGGGAGCGAGCAGGGCGGACCTGGCCCGGGCCAGCCACCAGGAGCGCTCCACGTCCACCCGCAACCTGCAGGTGGTGCTGAACGAAGGCTGGGCCGAGGAAGTTATGCCGGAGAAGGGCCGCAGCCGTCCCATCAAGATTTCCGCCGCCGGCACGGAGCTGCTGAATGCCGCAGGGCCGGCCTGGCGCGCAGCGCAGGTCAAGGCGACCCGCCTGCTGGGCGAGCAGGGCGTCGCTTCGCTGGTCGGCCTCGCAGCCGGATTGCCGCCCGAATAAGGTTTCGATTTTTTTTGCAGCATATAGTGTATCTACACCATGTAATTTCTCAGGAGAGCATCATGACCATTATCAAAGCCGCAGCCGTTCAAATCAGCCCCGTACTCTACAGCCGCGCCGGCACCGTGGAAAAAGTCGTCCGCAAGATCCGCGAGCTGGGCCAGCAGGGCGTACAGTTCGCCACCTTCCCCGAAACGCTGGTGCCGTACTACCCCTATTTCGCCTTCGTGATGGCGCCGTACGCGCTGGGCCAGGAACACCAGCGCCTGCTGGAGGAGTCCGTCACGGTGCCGTCGCCGGAAACGGACGCCATCGGCGATGCGGCGCGCGACGCGCACATGGTGGTCTCGATCGGCGTGAACGAGCGCGACGGCAGCACCATCTACAACACGCAGCTGCTGTTCGACGCCGACGGTACGCTGATCCAGCGCCGCCGCAAGCTCACGCCCACCCACCACGAGCGCATGATCTGGGGCCAGGGCGACGCTTCCGGCCTGCGCGCGGTGGACAGCGCCGCCGGCCGCATCGGCCAGCTGGCCTGCTGGGAACACAACATGCCGCTGGCGCGCTTCGCGCTGATCGCGGACGGCGAACAGATTCACTCGGCCATGTATCCCGGCTCCTTTGCGGGCGAGCTGTTCGCCGAGCAGATGGAAATCAATGTGCGCCAGCACGCGCTGGAAGCGGCTGCCTTCGTGGTATCCGCCACTGCCTGGCTGGATGCAAGCCAGCAGGCCCAAATCATGAAAGACACCGGCGGCCCGCTGGGCCCCATCTCGGGCGGCAATTTCACCGCCATCATCGCGCCGGACGGCCGCATTATCGGCACGCCGATTACCGAGGGCGAAGGCGAAGTGATCGCCGACCTGGACTTCGCACAGATCGACGCGCGCAAGCGCCTGATGGACGCGCGCGGCCACTACAGCCGCCCCGAGCTGCTCAGCCTGTCGATAGACCGCAATCCCAAGAGCGTTATCCATTCCGCAGCATCTTTTTAACCAAAGGAGTATCACCATGAGCAAGATCCAGGAAGTGCTGTACACCGGCAAGACCCACACCACCGGCGGCCGCGACGGCGCCTCGCGCAGTTCGGACGGCAAGCTGGACGTCAAACTGAGCGCGCCGTGGTCCAAGGGCGACGGTACCAATCCCGAGCAGTTGCTGGCCGCCGGCTGGTCGGCGTGCTACCTGGGCGCCCTGGGCAAGGCCGCCGCCGAATTCAAGGTGGCGATGCCGGCCGACGCGGCTATCGACGCCGAAGTGGACCTGGCCAAGGGCGAGGACGGTTTCCAGCTGCAGGCGCGCCTGCACGTCAGCCTGCCGGGCGTGGAGAAGGAAATCGCCCAGCGCATGATCGAGCGCGCCCACGCCACTTGCCCATATTCCAAGGCGCTGGGCGCCAGTACCGGCGTGCAAACCACGCTGGCCTGAGCGGGCAGGGGAAGGGAAGCTGCTAGCGGCCGTGCTCCGTGTACAGGCTGACCCTGCCGATCGACAGGGCAGCACTGGCGCGCATGGCGTTGCGCGGCTTGAGCAAAATCTGCAGATGCTTCTGGTCCCATTCCGGCTTGCAGCGCAGGCGGGTGAACACCTCGGTGATATCGAGCGCCGCATGCAAGCTCGAATAGGGCAGCGCGCCGGCATAAGTCTCGTCGCTGGGGGCGGTGCAGGGCGGTACGCCCAGGTAGACCTCGAACACCGGGGGCAGGCCCTGGTCCACCATGTCCTCGAAGTTCAGGAACACGGCGTCATAGCTGCCGTCCGAGGCCGGGGCGCCGACCACGGTCAGCTTGGGCAAGCGGCTGGGCGGGGGATGGTGGGCCGACGCCAGGAAGCGCAGCGTAATGAGATGCACGGTGGACCCCAGCACTTGCGGCTCGGACGTGGCGGCGAACAGGCGGGGCGCGGCGGCAGGTTTCATTCAACTCTCCGATAACGGTGCCATTATCATTTTGAGTATAGACATAAAAGCCGTGTTATTCCGCAAGGAAATTCAAGTCGAGATTACTGTTTATATTGTCGAGTATAAATGCTGTATAAACTACTGTATGTTATACTGTGTTTATGACCAGTAAATTTACCTTGATCGACCTGGAGCCATTGACCGGGCAGGCCCGTCGGGCGGATTTGAATCCCTACCGGGAAATGCCCGAAGACGCACTGACCGACGCGCGCACGGACAGTGAAATTGCCCGTGAATTCATCGGCCACGGCGAACTCAGCGCCAAATCGCGCACCAACACGCAGAAGGAATTGTTCCGCTTCCTGACTTGGTGCCGCGAAGAAGCAGGCAAATCGCTGCGCCAGCTGCAGGTGGCCGACTTAAACGCCTACAAGGAATTCCTGCGCGAGCCGCCGCCGGACTGGATTTCAACCACCAAGTGGCCGCGCACAGACCCGCGCTACAGGCCGTTTAGCGGACCGCTGTCGGACCCAAGCCGCCGCCAAGCCATGATCGCCGTCAAGGGACTGATGGCATTTGCTGAACAAACAGGCTACCTGCGGCGCGACCCCGGCGCCTTGGTCAAACACGTGAAAACCCGTGGCGCCAGCCGCATCACGCGCTACCTGAGCCAGGACGCGATCAATCTCGCGCTGGCCACCGTGGCCGGCCGCGCCGCCGATTTGCCCGCCGAACTGCGGCGCCGCGCGCGCGACCTGTTCCTGCTGCTGGCCTACACGCACACCGGCGCGCGCCTGAACGAGATCGTCAGCGCCAATATGGGCGACATCTACACCGAAGGCGGCGGCCGCTGGTGGCTGGATCTGCTAGGGAAAGGCAACAAGCCGCGCCGCGTGCCGGTGCCGCCGGACCTGCTGGACGCCTACCGCGCATACCGCCAGGCGTACGGCTTGCTGCCGCAAACCAGTCGCGCCGACACCACGCCGCTGGTGCTGTCCAGCCGCAGCCGGGAGCCGGCGCGACTGACGGATGAAGCGGCGTCGAACGCCTTGAAAGCCGTGTTCGCGGCGGCGGCGAGCGCAGCGGCGGCCCAGGGCGACGCCGACATGGCCGACACGCTGCGGCAAGCGTCCGCGCACTGGCTGCGCCACAGCATGCTGACCAACCACGCCAACAACGGCGTGCAACTGAAGACGCTGCAGGATACGGCGGGCCATGCCAGCATCGCCACCACGGCCGCCTATCTGCACAAGACCGACAACCAGCGCCACGACGAAATCACGGCGTCGGTGAACGGCAAAAGTATTACTTGAAGCTGCGGCGGCGCGTGTAGGCCAGCGCACCCATGCCCATGACGAACAAGGCGACGGAACCTGGTTCCGGCACGGTGGTCGGCTCCAGGCGTTCGTTGAACCAGATGTGGTGATTCGCCACTTGCGCAGCCAGGCCAATCTGGCCGGAACCGTCCATCAGCACGCCGTTGGTATTGCCGTCGCCAAAGCCGATGATGGCCGGGCCGGTGCTGCTGTCCGGCGTGCGTTCCCAGGCCATGTTGCCGTAATAGAAGCCGATCGAGCCTTCACCGACCGGCGTCAGGTAATTGGTGCCGCGCAGGATCAGCTGGAAGCTGTTGGTCAAGTCGCTGTGGGTGTCGAAATAGCCCACGTTGTCCCAGGTGATGATGATCTGGTTGGCGATGTCGGTCCGCACGTGCACCACGCCGCTGGCCGCGTCGCGCGTGTCCACGTCCGAGAAGAACGGCGCGATGATGGGCATGGCCGTGTTGACCGGGCCGATAGGATCGTACGCGGCCAGGCCGGCGCCAAAGGTCACGTTGCCGTTGTTGTTGATGTACAGCGAGCTGTAGGTGTTGCCGAACAGGCTTACGTTGAAGCCCAGGTCGATGGCGCCAGCGAAGCCGTCGTCATTGCGTCCGTCCGCCTGGCCGACGTTGGCGCCGTTGCCGCCGTCGGTGGTGACGACCACCGAGCCGATGCCGCCGCCGATCGCGTCGGTGTAGTAACCGGTAGAGGATTTCAGCGCGGCTTGGGAGACGTTGGTGACGGTAGCGTTGGCAGCCAGGCTGGTGGCCGCGAAGATGGCGGTGGCGATAAGCTTAGGAAGAATCTTCATTCGGTAGGTTCATTCTGAAAGTTGAGGGTGCAGCCCTTACAGCAAGGATCGTGCCATTTTAATAAGTCTTTGTTTTTAAACAACTGGCGAGTCTTCTGATTGTTTTACTGTAAATGTTTCCGACACATTGGATTTCACGATTGAGTTAGCGTACCGCATCTGTAATTCGCATAATCTATATTTCTGTTATGCGATTTTTTGTGGGCTCCCCGAACGGGGAGCCGCGAAGAAAAGCGGTCTTTTACTGCCTATCGGCGTGCAACACCTACCAGATTGCACAGACCATTAGCCAATAGGAGGTCAGTGAAAGACGCGGACAATTTGTCCAGCATGCCCGCCCAAGCGGCACGCAGTTCCGGCGTCTTGGAGCGCTCCATGTGCATATCAAGCAACACTTTTCCGGCGTTTACGCCCAGCACTTCGGCGACCCGCAGTGCCATTTCATCACTGAACGCGTCCATGTCTTTGCGATAGCGGCTCAGCTGTTGCTTGGAGCTTTGCAGCGGCTTTTGCAAGGCGTAGTCAGAGGGGGCTTGCAGCTTTTCGCGCACCAAGTCCAGGTATTCCGAGGGTTTCATTTTTGCTCTCCTAGGGCTAGCCCGCCTATGCCTAGGCGGTAATTCCGTAGGGTAGTCCATAGTCAAGTGACGTGCAACCAGTCATGTTGCACTTGACTGGTCATGGTCCGCACGACTACATTACGCCTTGTCGGGCGGAAATTCACCTCTTCATTGCTCCCTAGGCACCGAATTCCCGTAGGCGTACGGGCCGCCCGACGATTCAAACAAGGGAGCGTAGCCCTAGGGAGGCCCGCAGTGACCGTTACAAACGTTTACAAAAACATCACCCTGTCGAACCGCGAAATCGCGCTGGTTCGCTCTCTCCTGACCGAACGCTATCAAACCCTGCGCGACACCGAGTGCAACAACTCTCTCGTGGAAGTCGAAATGGGCGCCGAAATGCACGACATCACCATGGCACTTGGCCGGATGGCGCTGGCATGAGCACCGAAACCAAACTCGTAGCGCTGACGCCATCGGAGGCGGACAGGATCATCAGCGCATTGGAATGGCGCGTAATGTCCTTCAGGGACTACCAGCACTTTGACCGCGAATGCAGGGGGGGCTACTGGCAACGCAAGATTGACGCCCTTCAGACCATCATAGCCAAGGTGCGCGCATGATCGACACTCCACAAGCCACCCTGCCGGGCGTCACGCCCATCAAACGCCGCTCCGATGCGAAGCACGCAGACCGCGCCGCCAAGCAGGCCGCGTACCGCGCCCGCAAAGACCTGAAAGCGGTAACAATCCAGCTGCCTACCGCCCTCGCGGAGCGGCTTGATGCGTGGCTGGCCGCCAAGGGAAAGCACAAGTCGGAAACCATCGCCCGGCTGATCGAAACCCAACTGCTGCGCCCGCGATGAAAGCCGCCGTCACCCGCCCCGCCGCTGTCGCTGCCTTGGTGGCCGCCGAAGACCGCGAGAACGAGCGCGCCGCATTCTGGGCGCTTGTTCCCATGCCTGCCCGCGTCGTCGTCATGCTGACGGCCCGCCTGCCGCGTGACCGCGCCGCTGATCCGCTGACCAGCTTCACCCGCGCAGAGCGCCATCACATCGCCCTGGCATTGGAAGTGATGACTTCCCATCTGGCCGTGGCCGCGCAATGCATGCGTGACACCGCGCCGACCCATACCGTCCTGCTGCACTGATGCCGGTAATTCAGCAAGAGAACGGACGCCGCACCGTCGCAGGGTTGCCCCTGCGCTGGGGCGTGCGCGCCTACGAGCAACTGCGCGCCGCGCAGGCTGGCGCCATCGGCCCAATGCCGGAGCGCTACAAGGCGCTGTCCTCCCTGCTGGACGATGTGACCGCCGCGCCGCTGCCGCTGGACGCCACGGACGCACAGCTTTGCGTCTACGCCCAGCGCTTCGCGGATGAATGCGCGGCGCAGGCCGCCCTGCTGCACGATATGAAGGCGATTCGCGCCCGGCTGGCGTGGATGGTCGTGAACCGCGGAATTGAGGCGCCATGCGTGGAAGACGACAGGCAGTTCATGCTGCGCTGTGTCGATGCCGCGTGGTGGCGCCGGAACCTCCGCCGCGTGCATGGCCGGGCGTTTGAGCATGCCGCAATCCGGCTGGGCTTCGTGTCGGTACGTGCCGGCGCGTATGCCAGCAATGAAACCGTGACGCGCCGCCTTGCACAGAACCGCCGCAATGCCGCCGCGTTGCAGTCCGTGACCATGGCGAACGAGGACGGCCAAGAGTACCGCCTTGCCGATCTGGCGGCTAAGGGAACCGGCAACAAGGCTATCCGGCGCGGCGAACTCATGCTGCGCATGGCGGGCTGCGAAGACATCGCCGTGGAGCATGGCCACATAGGCTTGTTTGTGACGCTTACCTGTCCGTCGAAGTATCACGCCGTGCTGGCCGCCTCCGGCACCATCAACCCGAACTACAACGGCGCCACGCCACGGGAGGCGCAAGC
This sequence comes from Pseudoduganella sp. UC29_71, assembly GCF_042693265.1. NCBI lineage: Bacteria > Pseudomonadati > Pseudomonadota > Betaproteobacteria > Burkholderiales > Oxalobacteraceae > Pseudoduganella > Pseudoduganella sp. UC29_71. Next base: position 2,386,595 of record NZ_CP170549.1, read on the forward strand.
CTACTTGATGAAGGTCTGGGCGTGCATCCGCGCCAAGAATGCGCGTGACGGCATCCTGCCGTATGGCTTCCGCATTGCTGAACCGCACCATGACGGTTGTCCACACTGGCACATTCTGATGTTCGTGCCGGGCCACAAGGTGCGCCGCCTGCGGCGCACGCTGGAGGCCTACGCGCTGGCCGAAGACGGCGACGAGCCGGGCGCCCGCAAGAACCGCCTCAAGGTGGTCCGTATCGAGGCCGACAAAGGCACGGCGGCAGGCTACATCGCAAAGTACGTAGGCAAGAACATTGACGACGCCCACGTGGACGAGCACGCCGACGAGGACGGCACCGTGGCGGCCGATTTCGTCGGCGATCAGGTCGTGCGCCCCGCCCAGCGCGTAGAAGCGTGGGCATCGCAATGGGGGATCCGCCAGTTCCAGCCCATCGGCCAGCCGCCCGTTACCGTGTGGCGCGAACTGCGCCGCGTGGAGCAAGAGCGCATCGCCGGGGCGCCGCAGCACGTGCAGGACGCATGGGCGGCCTGCCAGCGCGAAACCAGCACCGACCCGGACACCGGGGAAGTGATCGTGTCGAAGCCTGCCGACTACGCCGCCTATATCCGGGCGCAAGGCGGCGTGAACATGGGGCGGAACTACCGCCTAGGCGTAGGGGAACGCGTAGAGATGCGCGAGGGACGCTACGGACTGGCGCCGCGCCCTGTACCTACGGGCGTGTACTGCAAGGCCTTGCCGGACGTGGTGTACACGTCCACCCGCCACACGTGGAAGCGTGTCGGGGTGGCCGTTGATCGTCCTTGGAGTCCTGTAAATAACTGTACGGGGAATGCGGCGCCGTTCTGGGAGGCCGATGCGCCGTGGCCGGAAGAAATCGCGCCGTTTGACGACTCGGCGTACTTCGCTGACTGCGATTTCGCCTGTTTTGAAAAATTCGGGGAGTTCAGCCCCGACAACTTTGTAGAGAGACCGCATGGATAGTACAGAACTGGAGCGCCAAGCCGTGGCGCTCGTCAAACAATACGGGCTGTTCCTGCCAGCGCCCGCGAAGGAGTTCTTTCGGAAGCTGGCGGACCACCTCAACTGGAATGACCTGAAGGAGAAAATGAAGTGACGACGAAAGCTAATGCCATCGCATCCGCGCTGGCCGCCATTGCGGCGCAGTTCCAAAAGACCGCCGAAGTATACGGGCGCCTGGACAGTCAGGAAGCGGACTTCCGCAGCCTGAAACAGCAGGCAGACGCCGCGCTGGCCATGCCTGACGATCCGGCGCCGGATGCACCACCGCCGCCGCCACCGCCACCAGCCGACTACGCGCCGGTGCTGGCCGACCTGACCGACAAGCTGGTCGCCGTGAGCGGCACGCTGGGCGCCGTCAGCGAGAAGCTGAACGGCATGGAAGACGTGTTGGGCGTCATCGTGGCGGGCATTCCTGCGCCAGCACCGCAATAAGCGTAACAAGTTCACCCTGAGAGGCCCGGCCACAAGCCGGGCTACATCAACCGATAGCGGCGCCTTACCGGGCGCCGCGAAAAGGACCACAAAATGGCAAGTTCCATCCTCGGGCGCACCGACTGCCCCATCTCGTGCGACGATCCAGTCGCCCACGTCAAGATCAAGACCGACAAGGCTACCGAAGCCTTCCCCTACATTCACTGCCGTGGCTGTGGTTGCCAACTGCACACCAAAAATGCACAGCAGGCAAAGCACCTGTTGGCGAAGGCGCGGCCCGCCGCGCTGAGCGCCGACCCGGCGCCGGTTCCGGTTCCGGCGCCCGCCGTCCCTGAGATTGCGCCCGCGCCACCAGCGCCGCCAGCACCGGCCCCGCGCCGAGGCCTGTTCGGGAGGCACGCATGACCGAACAGGACGCACAAGCCATCATGGCGCAAGCTGCCGGTATTGACGCCGCAGAGGGGCAGGAACAGGCCACAGCGGCGCAAATGCCGACTGCCGGGGGCGTGGCAGCGGCCAGCGCCGACAACGGCGCCATGGACTGGGTAATCATTCCTGAAATGCTCGGCACCGTCATCACCATGGCACTGCCGGAAGTCGAAGCCTTCTACACCACGGAACGGCACATGATGCTGGCAGAGCGGCTGGCCGCCGTGGCGCGCAAGCGCGGATGGTCCGGCGCGAGCAGCACCCCGGAAATCTCCCTTGCCTTCGGCGCGGTCATGTTCATGGCGCCCGCGTACATGGCCTATAAGCACCGGCTGGCGGTCCAGCAGGCAGCAGACAGCCAGGGCGCTACGCTGGACGGCAAGCCTGTCGTGAACGGGGCGGCGCATGGCCACTGACAACGAGGCCCGGATTTGGGCCGTCATGGGCCAGTCGGGCACCGGCAAGGGGCTGTGGGTCAAGAAAAAGCTGAAGGAGCTGAAGCCGAACCGCATCCTGATCCTTGACCCGCAGGACGAATACGGCGACTTCGCCAGCCCGGTAAGCACCGCTTCCGACATGGCGCGATTGGTAACAAAGGCCGGTGACAACGGCACCTTTCGCGTCCGGTACGTGTTCCCCAAGTCGGCCACGGCTGACCACTTCGCCCGCATCTTCGACCTGTCATGCCAGCTGACCTACCTCGCCCGCAACTGCGTATTCCTGCCGGAAGAACTGTCCAACTTCACCAAGCCGTCGTGGGCGCCGCCGCTGTGGAAGCGCATGTGCAATTCGGGCCGCCATGAGGGCGTCCACGTCATCGGCGTGAGCCAGTACCCGGCGCAGATCGATAAAGCCTTCCTGTCGAATGCCACGCTCATTCACGTCGGATTCTTGGGCGAGGAGTCGCACCGCAAGGCGGTGGCGGCGCGCATGGACATCAGCCCGGACGTGATCCGCGATCTGCAAGACCTGCACTACTTGGAATGGGAGCGTAAAACCCGCTCGATCCAGCGCGGCACGATCAGGACAACCGGCCTGTACAAGCAAGCGCTGGTGGACCGCACAGGCCAGATTGCAACAGCAGCCGTAACAAAGGGGCGCGGGAAGGCGGCCTAATTTCTACCTAGGCGTATGCGTATGCGTAGGTGCGGCGCCAGCTATAGCGGCGCCATGGGGTGGCGGGATAAATTTCGGCCATGAACAAATACCTGCCAGACCTGCCAAAAGTCAGCCAAGAGGTGCTTGCTACCGGCTTCGCACTGATCATCGTCAGCTTCCTGATTGCCAGGATTCCGGCGCTGAAAAAGCTGGTCAAGGACTACGAAATTTAACCCACCCCGAAGGAAAAGAAGCATGAAAGGTTACCTGAAAGACGCCGCGTTCATTCTGGCCGTGTACGCCGCCGCCAAGCTGCTGAACAACACCGTCACCATCCCTGTGCTCGGCGCCTACCTGCCGAAGTAACGCCATGGACGTGAAAGAGACCATCAAGACCGCCGTCGCCGTGCTGGCCGTGGTCTTCGTTCTGAACCAGTTCCAGCCGACTCGTCGTCTGGTCTACACCGCACTCACCGGACAACAATAATGATCAACAAGCCACTGCCGCAACCCCTGAACATCGCGCCCGGCCAGACCGCAATTCTGACCGTGGCCACCGAGAACCTGACCCTGACCGGCCTGAAATTCACGCTGTCCGGCACCACGTTCGACAAGACCAAAATCGACAGCCTCAAGGTGAAGCTGGGCACCCGCACGCTGTGGGATCTGACCTACGCCCAGCTGCAGGCCATCAACAACTACAAGAACTCGGCGGACAACCTGAAGTATCTGTATCTGGACTTCGTGGAGCGCGAGCAGGCCATTTTCCCACTCAAGGAAGTCGGCGGCATCGACCTGATGACGCTTGCCTATCTGGGCGTGGTGACCGTTGAAATCAAAATCAACGCCAGCGCCGTGGCGCCGAAGATCGACGTGCAGGGCTACTACGAACAGGGCCAGGGCAACCCGATCGTGCTGAAATACGTCCAGTTCACCGCCGCGTACAACGCCGGTGGCCGTTTCACTCTGCCAGTGTCCCTCAAGGGCGCCATCCTGAAGCGCCTGTACGTGTTCTTCAGCGGCACCGGCTGGACCGGCACCACCAACGGCAACGTCTCCCGGATGGAGTGCAAGAAAAACTCCATGGTGTTTTTCGATGAGTTCGACACCGACAACCGCTTCATGCAGTCGCACTACAAGAAAGTGCCGCAGGCGGGCCTGTACGTGTGCGACTTCATTGTGGACAACAACCACGATGCGCAGATCACCACGGCCCGCCTACTGGACAACGGCCAGTACGCGTATGACGCCTTCGAGTTCAACGCCTACATCACCGATGCGGGCGGCGCGGCCATGACCATCATCGCGGAAGTGCTGGACGCTGCCGAGAACCTGTAAGCGGGGGCCGACATGGAGACCCCTGTGAACATGAGCGCCTACGCGGGCGTGTTCGGCACCGACAACAATTACAGCGCGATCCCGGCCAACATGCTGAATGCCGGTGCGGCGGACGGTAACGACTTCGGCTACCTGCTGGCGAACGGCATCAAGAATGCCGCCGCCAATGCGATCTACAACGCCATCGGCGGCGCGTACGCCAGCGGCCAGTTGCAAGTGCCGGTGCAGTATGCCCCGGCAGCGCAGCAGGGCGGCATCGGCTTGCTGCTATTGGCCGGGCTTGCGTGGTTCGCCTTCGGCGGTGGTGACTGATGGCGTTCACCCTGCCACCCCTGCAACTGTCTGGCGGCGCCGGTGGCGCTGCCGGGCCGGTGGACGCCAATTCGCAGGTTGGCACGCCGATACAGGTGTCGCTGCCGTGGAATCAGGTCAAGAACTACCAGAACCACACCACCGGCAGTAGCCAGAGCGCGGCGGCCACCGCCAATCCGGCCGCCGACGGCGGTATGGCCAGCGGCTTCGATATGAAGTGGGTGTTGATGGGGGCCGCCGCATGGCTGCTGTTACGGTCGCGGTAGCCGCGCCGGCAGAGGTGCGCGACGTGCTGCGCCTCGCCAGTTCGCCCAAGACCGACCCGCACGGACGGCATTGCGTGGACGCGCTGATGGCGCTGGGCCAGTGCTGGAAGTTTGTGGAGAACGGCGCCATTACCGGCGCCATGGTCACCACCGACGACGACGGCGAACTGTGGGTGCTGGCAGCGGCAGGCCGCTCGCCGGTTGATCTGGTGGCGGTCATGGCAGATCACCTGACTGCCCAGGCTGACGGCAAGTATCGCAGCATCGGATTCCAGACCGCTCGGCGCGGGCTGGTGAAGAAAGCGGAGCACCACGGCTACGAGGTTTCCGCCTACATCATGAGAAAGACCCTATGAGCTTCATTCAAACGATCATCGCGTGGTTCATCACCCCGGCTATGCCCCTGTACTTGGGCGGCAAGGGCGGCAGCAGCCAAGCGAACACGTCCACGGCCACGTCCACCAACACGTCGTCCGTGAACACGGACCAGTCGATGATGGGCGGCGACAACGCCGTGGGCCTGAACGGTAACAGCAACATCGTGGACAAGAGCGTGGTGAACAACACCGCGTTCAACGACTCGTCCGACAGGAGCACCACGTTCGTAGACAGTTCGAACAAGAGCACGAATTTTTCGGACAGTTCGAACAAGAGCACCAACTTTGCCGACAGTTCCGTCAAGAGCACGGTGAGCACCAGCAGTTCGTCCACCGTGAACACCGTGTCGGACTTCGGTTCCGTAACGGCGGCTCTGGCGGGCATGGGCAAGCTGTCGGACGCGGCGCTGGACTTCTCGGGTGTCGTCGTCAAGGACAGCATCAAGGGGCTGGCGGACCAGAGCAAGGACAACATCGCCGTGCTGTCCAAGGCGTTCGAGTTCGCCAGCAAGTCCAGCGCCGCTGACGCGCAGAAATACACGGACGTGCTGGGCTTCGCAAAGGACAACATCGCGCAGGCCAGCGCCGCGTACGCCGAAGCCAAGGACGGCGGCGCCAACAAGACGCTACTGATTGCCGCCGTGGCCACCGTGGGTGTGGTTGGGCTGGCTTTCGCATTCAAAGGATAAAAATGGAAACTTACCCGTTCAAGCTCGCCGTCGGCACCAGTGCGCTCACCATCCCGGCGCGCGGCGATCTGTTCGTCTACGAGTCGGTGACGTCTACCGGCGCCGCTGCCGTGCGCGTCAAGCCGGATAACGGCGGTGAAATCATCCTGCGCCCCGGCCAGCGCTTCCGCACGCCGACCACGACGGAGCGCTGGAATATCCGCATGGACGGCACCGACCCGGTTGACGGCTTCTTCAACATCGGCGAAGGCGATTTCGATGACGCCAACACGAAAAACGTGTTCAAGCTGGACGCCACTTTCGCCAACACCGTGACCGTTACCAATGACGCCGCGCACGCCGTGCCGGTGGCGATCAACGGCCTGACGCCGGTGGCGGGAGCGATGCCGGTCACGCTGATGAATGCGCAGATCGAAATCGTCAATGACGTGGGCAACCGGATTCCGGTATCGCTCGACCCTTCCCAATCTTTCGGAGTATCGGCACCTGTTATGGCTTACACAAACTATGTCGCCCTAAACATCGCGGCAGCTAGCGGCGGGACGCTGATCGCGGCAGGCGCGAATACGAACGGCGTGATTGTCGAGCAAGTGCTTTTAGAAGCCGGTTCGGGCAATTTGCTGGCAAAGGCAACCGTGCCGACTTCCGCTACCGATGGCGACTTTTTGGGCAGGCTGACATCTGCCAATGCGTACACCACGCGCCAGCGCGTGCCGCCCGGCAAAGGGCTGCACATCTGGAATGCAAACGCAGGCGCGTACAACTTCTACGCGCTGATCACCGTGCTGTGATGAACCGGTTTGCGATAGCTGCCGTCGCCGCCTTCCTGCTGTACATTGCGATGCGCGGGGAGGGGGCGGTAACGGCGGGCGACGAGGAATCAAACATAATTTTCGATGGGATAGATGAAGCGATGAGCTACGTAAGTGAATGGCCAAACGGTTCCGGGCCTTATGAGGGAACCATCAGCGCCGCCGCCGACAAATACGGCGTACCAACTGCCATTCTGGCGTGGCTGCTGTGGAAGGAAAGCCGCTACAGCATGGCGATCATCACCGGCGCCAAGCGCTCGCGTGTCGGCGCCATGGGCATTGCGCAGTTTATGCCCGCGACGGCCCGCGAAGAGTTGGGCAGCGAAGCGGCGGCGCTCGATCCCGATCAGGCGATCCCAGGTGCGGCGCGCTACCTCGCCAAGCTGTACCGCTCGGCGGGTACTTGGGCTGGCGCGCTGGCCGCGTACAACTGGGGCATTGGCAACGTGACCCGCAAGGGGCTGGCCTCCGCGCCGCCCGAAACGCTGGACTACTACACCACCATTTTGGCCAAGGCCGGAGGGCAATACGCATGAGCACTGCGAACAACAACAACGACATGCTGCTGATTGGCGTGCTGGTCGTCGGCGCTATGATCTACAGCCGCCGCGCCTACGCCGGGCCGGTCAACGGCCAGCCCACCGGCACCAAACAGAACTCGCTGCCGGGCAACCTCGGGACCGGCGTCGGCCAAGCCATCGGCGGCGCGCTGGGCGGCTGGCTGACCAGCATGGTGAAGGGCAGCAGTAACAACGGCGGCAGCAACAACAGCGACGGCATCGGCTCCAGCTACAGCGGCTCGCCCACGAACTGGCTGAACCAGATCAACGGCAACGACGAGCTGAAGGACAACTTCATGGAGTACGGCGTCTGATGGATATGCCGAAAATCCCCGACTTCGCCACGCCGGTCAATCTGGCCCTGCTGGCTGTGCTCGCCGTGGGCGTACTGATCATCGCAAAAAAAAACTTTCCCGACCTGATTGTGGATGCGGGTGCGGGTGCGGTGGGCGTGATCGGTGACGCGGCAGGCGGCGTAGCCATCGGCGTAGGCGATCTTGTCGGCATACCGCGCATCAGCGATAGCGAGTGCCAGCGTGCGCTACGCATAGGCGATGCATGGGGCGTGGCCACATACTGCCCGGCTGGCACCACGCTGCAAACCTACTTCAATCCGTTCGATAGCGGCAACGTCATAAACAGCGGCGTCTCCGGGATCGGCGGCGCTATCACGGGCAATTCAAACTGGACGCTTGGCGGCCAGATTTACGACTGGCTGCACTGATTTTTAACCACGAAAGGAAGGACATGAATTTCTTGAAAAACCGACTGAAAGAGCCATCGACTTGGGCCGCCATCGGCATCATTTTCCAGATTGCCAAGGGCGCTGTGCCGCCGCAGTATCACGCGATTGCGGACTGCGTATCCGTGTCGCTGGCAACGCTGGCTGGCGTGACCCCGGAGGCCAAGTAATGGCCCGCCGCACGCCGCCGCGCAAAGCAAATGGCCAGTTCCGCAAGCGGAAAAAAAAGTAGTCAGCCGACCGCCAGGTCAAAGTCATCAAGCCGCAAGTCCGTGAGGGCCAGCGGCTTTTTTGTCGGCTCGGCGCGGCGCAACTCAAGCTGGGCCTCATCTGTAACAACTGCCAAGACGCGGGGATAGTGGCCGGTCATCTGCCGGACAATCTCGGCCGATTCCATGCGCTGCAGCCGGAGGATTTCGGGAACCCACCAAGGGAGCTTTTGGGTTTGGTTCAGCCAGCGGCGGACGGTGCGCTCATCGCGCCGGAGCGTGCGCGCCACGCCTTTGATACCGTCGCCGTGGGTGGCGACGTAGTACTGAAACTCCGTAGGATTGCCGTAGCGGCGGTTTGGATATCGCATGATCTGCCTGCCTAAAAAAAAGGCCAGATATAGTATCTGGCCCGTATCACTATTTGCTTGAAAGTAACTTAGTGGCAACAGCTTAGACCGCTTTTCTTTTCGCATAATCTATATTATGTCAAATACTGTTTGCGCCGGACTCGCCTATCGCGGCAATACCGTACGACGAAGCGAACTTGGACTGTTTCAGCGGCAAGGCCATGACTATCCTCTTGACTCTGGTCGGCGCGGTCGTGCTCTCACGGGCGGTCCCCGTCACCATGCATGACGTTCTCATCATCGGCGGCAGCTTTGCCGGCCTCTTCGCCGCCCTGCAGCTCGGCCGTGCCTGCCGCAAGGTTACCGTTCTCGATACCGGCCTGCCGCTCCATCGCTTCGCAGGCCACTCGCATGGCCTGCCAGGCCACGATCACAAGCCTCCGTTGGACATCCTGGCCGAGGCGCAGCAACCGGTGCGTTATCCGGCGATCAGCCTGGTCAGTGCCCGCGCCGACAGCATCTCCGCGCCATCGACCATTTCTCCGGCCTCACTGGGTGGGTGCGCCTGCCGATGGGCGCGATCAAGGGCATCGTCCCGCCGGCTGCGCCGCCCGATCCCGAAGCGCCCGGCCCATTCTTGTTCGGCGACTGGCCTTGCCGGCGAGCGCTCGGTGATGATCGACGGCGCGGCGTGGATCGTCACGGCACGTAACACGGCAAGCCGATTTCAGCAGAGCGCGAACTGTTTGTTGTATTTTTGACTGCTGTTACAAAGCGAGCATATTCACTGAAAATTCAAGCCTATATTTAAGTTCTGGTCACTCGCGGCACAACCCAAATACGGGAATACCATGAACTCGATCCTCGCTTCTTCGACGTGGGTGTATCGCAGCTTTCATAACGATGTCAGCCTGGTCGGAGACGCTCCCGCCAAGGCCCTGGCCTTGATCTTCGGCGAAGGCGTGTTCTCTCTCACGCTGGACGGCGATATCGTCACCGGGCAGTTCGTGATGTCGAGCGACTATGTGCTGGACGTCAGCGGCCAGTTCACCGAGGCCGGCACGGCGCCTGCGTTGGCGCTGGTGGGCAAGGGCCGGCCCGGCACGCCCACCGCTGGCTGGCAGTACGACTATCAGGCCTTTCTCAGCCCCCGCTGGGCGGCTGCTGTAAATCAGGTTGCGGCGTTCACCGGAACCGTTATCAGAGCCCTTCCTCACAACGGCCAGCCAGCAGGCGTGACCGCAAGCTTCATCATGTTGGCCGGAAAGCCAAACACCTCGGGCTAAATTCTCAGCCCGGATCCACTGCACGCATTGCCGTACCAGCCAGGTACGAACAGCCCGACTTTTTCTGGTAGTGCCCCTCATCGACCTCGGAGAATAAAAATGATGAATTACACGCGCGTAAACGCCTGGAATGATGGCGGAACATTCGATAACCCCGCCCTGCTGTGGTATGCCAAAGGTGTCGGCAAGATGATGGGCCGGCAGCTCAACGACCCGGCCAGCTGGTGGTTCTTCGGGGCCATTCACGGCGAGTACGTGAATCCCAATACCGCCTGGTACCCTTCCCCGCTCGCCTTTCCTGCCTGGGGCTACATCAATACGCCGCCCGCCGTGCCGACCTCGCCACTGCCCAGCCAATCTACCCAGGACAAGTATTGGAACCAGTGCCAGCACGGCAGCTGGTATTTCCTGCCCTGGCATCGCGGCTATCTGATGGCGCTGGAAGCGCAGCTGCGGGCCGACATCGTGAGCCTGGGCGGCCCCGACAACTGGGCGCTTCCTTACTGGGACTATTTCGGCGGCACGCAGCCGGACCAGGCGCCCATCCCGCCCGCATTCACCACCCCGACGCTGCCGGACGGTACTCCCAATGCGCTCTACGTGGCCATGCGCTACGGCCCTGACAACAACGGCAACATCTATATCCCGACCAAGGTCTGGGAAGATACACATGCGGACGATCCGAACTGGCACCAGTTTGGCGACGTCACCAATGTCTGCCTGCAGAACGACCTGTACACCGGCACGGACGCCGCAACGCCGTTGCCCGGATTCGGCGGACCGCAGACGGGATTCGAGCATAGCGGCAGCAGCCCGCACGGCAATATTGAAAAGAATCCGCACGACCTGGTGCACGTCTATGTCGGCGGCAACGTAAGCAGTCCGGACTATGGCGTGATGGCGGACCCGGGCACGGCGGCGCTCGATCCGATCTTCTATCTGCACCATTGCAATATCGACCGCATGTGGGCGGTGTGGAACGAAGCAGGCCATGCCAATCCGACCGACCCCAACTGGCTGAACGGCCCCGCCCAGCAATTCGTCATGCCCATGCCCGGTAGCGAACCGTGGACCTACACCCCGGCCGAAGTGGAAAACCTGTCCAGCCTGAATTACGCCTACGAGGACGCAGCCGCGCCGCCCAAGTTGGCGCAAAGCTTGCTGGCGAGCCGGCTGGTCAACCTGGGCGTGATCAGCAGCGCCGGCCTGGCCATGAGCCTGCCCAGCGGGAAGGCAGTGACGAAGCCAGCCGAACTGCTCGGCGCGAATGCCAGCCCGGTCCGGCTGTCGCATGGCGGCGGCACTCCTATCGACGTCAAATTGCATCCCGACGTGCAGAACCGCGTGGTCGCAAGCCTGAAAATGGCTTCTGCGCTGGCCCTTCCCGATGAGCTGTACCTCAAGCTGGAGAACGTGCGCGGCACGCAGGATGCAACCGTGTTGCGGGTCTATATCGACCTGCCGCCGCAGGCCGACGCGGCCACCCGGCGCGCCCAGTACGTTGGCAGTGTGGGCTTGTTCGGGCTGCGGCGCGCCAGTGTCAAGCACGGGGCGCATGGCGGCTCGGGGCTCAGCTTTATCCTCGATATATCGCGCTATGTGGACAAGCTGTACCTTGAGAACAAGCTTTCGGAAGGAGATATTCAGGTCAGCCTGGTGCCGTCGGGCGCGCTGCCCCAGGCCGCCAATATCGAGGTGGGCCGGGTGAGTATTTATCGCCAGCCCAACTGAGCATCCAGCGCGATGATCTACAGCAGAAATGAGTCCGCCAAAATCTGGGCCTGTATTGTTGCCGGCAGCTGCGCGGCGTGGGCCTTGATCGTGGCGGCGCCTTTCTGGTCGGCGGAGCCGGCGGCCATCATGTGCGGCTCAAGCTGGGCGCGGGAATTCACGCCGGACTGGATACGTTCGGTGGGTGTGGATTCCACGCTGATGATCATCGCCATGATGGCGCCCATGACCCTGCAGCCGCTCTGCCATATCCGGATCAGCTCGTTCAGCGACCGGCATGGGCGCAGCGTCGCGCTCTTCCTGATCGCCTATGCGGCGGTCTGGTTGACGGGCTGCTTTGCGCTGAAGGCGCTTGAGGCGTTGATGGGGTCGGGGGCATCGGGGGCGTCGGCGGCGCGCGGCGTCCAGGATGCGTATTTGCTGAGCGGGATGGCCGCGCTTGTCGCGTGTGTCTGGCAGGTGTCGCCCTTCAAGCAGTGGTGCTTGAATCAATGCCACGACTATCCTCCGCTGGCAGCGTTTGGCTGCCAGGCGGATCTTGGCGTGTTGCGCTTCGGTTTGAAGCATGGCATATGGTGCTTCGGTTCGTGCTGGGCGCTGATGCTGTTTGCCGGCTCGCTGCAACAGTGGCATCTGGCAGGCATGGCAATCGTCGCCTTGATCATGTTCTGCGAGCGGCTGGAGCCGCCGCTGCGTCCTGCCTGGAGGATGCGCGGATTTCGCATGACGGCGCTGCGCCTGCGGCGCGCCATCGCGCTACGGCGTCAGGTATGGTCTACTCCTCAGCCCAAGCGGCTTACCTTGAAGCGAACGTAATGAGCCAAAGCCTGATAGTGATCGCAGCGCGCGATGAGCTTACCTACGTCCGGTCGGCGGGCGTCGAGGCCGTCCTGCAAGTCCAGGGCGCCGTCGGCACGGCGCGCCGCACCTACCTGGTAATGGAGAATATCCGTGGCAGTTTCGACGCCACCGTGCTGCGGGTATTTCTCAAGGCGCCCGCACCGGACGCCGGAAGTCCGCCGAGTGAAGTCCATCTCGGAAGTCACGCACTATATGGGCTTCGGAGCGCGAGCGTGCCCAGGGCGGATGGCCAGCCGGGGGGCTTGCAGTGCCAGCTGGACGTTACGCCGCAGTCCGCGCAGATCGCAGCCGCGCTAGCGGGGCAGGCGCAGCTGCGGCTGTCGATCCTTCCTCATCAGCAGCTGCCCGACGGCGTGGAGATTACGATCGACCGGATTCGCATCAGCGTTGAAGCCGATGCGGCCAACACACCTTAGGTGCGGCGCTTCCTCCCATTCTGCAAGTTGTAGGGTTCTTGCACAGTCTGGCGTGCGCGCTTGCTTCGGCCATTTGGCGTGCGTAGTATGGTGCACGTCAACCAGCCGGAGATCGCCATGGAATCCGCAGCGCCTGTCAACGAACTCAAGGTGGACCGCTGGCAGCGCAGCCGGCAAAAGGCTTTCAAGGAAGTCCCGGACGAAGGCCGCACCATCACGTACCTGGGCAAGAAATTCCATGTCTATCCCGAGACTTTCTGGCCCTTCCTGGATAGCCAGCCGCTGGTGCGCAACTTCCGCGTCGAGCCTGGCGAGAGCGTGCTGGATGTGGGCACCGGCTCGGGCGTAATTGCCATCTTCGCCTGCTACGCGCAGGCGGGCCGGGTTCTGGCGCTGGACATCAACCCGGCGGCGGTGCGCAGCGCCACCCACAACGCGCGCGAGCACGGCTTCGAGAGCATCATGGAAGTGCGCCAGTCCGACCTGTTCGACGCCGCCGGCGGCGAACAGTTCGACGTCATCACCGCCAATCTCCCCTTCCGCAACAAGGCTGCGCACGATATCGTGGCCCGCTCGCAATGGGACACCGCCTTCCAGACCAATACGCGCTTCTTCCGCGAGGCCGGAAAGCACCTGAAACCCGGCGGCCGCATCTACTTCGCGCACTCGAATTTCGGCGACGTGGACGAGGTGAAGCGGCTGGCGGCGGAAGCCGGTTTCAGCATCGAGCTGCTGGCCAGCAGCGTACCCGGCGAAGCCGAGGAGCGCCAGTTCTACGCCTTCCTGTTCCGCCGCGCGCCAGCTGCCTAGCGGCCATGGACAGCCTGCTAGCCAACGTTAATGCGCTGCGTGCCGTGCCCCGGGCGCCCTGGCGCGACAAGGTCAGGCGCGTGGCGGTCGTGCTCACCAGTTCCCGTTCCGGCTCCACGCTGTTCAAGGCGGCCCTGGCCTGCCACCCCGGCATCGCCGCGCTGGACGGCGAGGCCGAACCATTTCTGGCCCTGAGCGGCAACGGCTTCGGCAGCGATCCGGCCTGCACCAGCGACGCCATCACCCGCATCAACCATCCCGACACGCTGGCCGACAATATCTTCGACGGCCTCACCATCGCCTCGCCGCACATGGCTCCCTTGGACGAGTTGCTGGAGCGCTGGAGCAAGCGTTTGCTGCTGCAGTTCCCTGCCCTGTTTGCGTCGCGGGACGCCTACGCGGCGCTGCGGCGTGTATTGGGCGCCTCGCTCGGCAGGGCCGGCGAGCAAGGCGCGCGCACGGCGCAGCGGGACTTGGCCAAGGCCGTGCTAAGCGGCGTGTTCGGTGCCGGGCACTGGCGCCTGGACTACTACGACGGCAAGATCGGCCCCGGCGCAGGCCGCCCCTTCGCGGAAGCCGCCAAGATCGAGGAGCCGCCCTTCGTGTTGCCGGACCTGCGGCGCCGCCGCTGCACCGAGGCCGATGCCGCCGACAAGGTGCTGCTGTTTAAAACGCCGTCGGACGCCTACCGTCCCCATTTATACCGGCAGCTGTTCCCGCACGCGCAGGTGTGCCATATCCACCTCACGCGCGGCTACGCGCAAAGCGTGAACGGCTTGATGGATGGCTGGCTGTCGCCCGCCGGCTTCTTCTCGCACGACATGGCGCGCGCCGGGGCCGGGCTGGCGATAGGCGGCTACTCCGACGTGTGCGACTTCGGCCGCCGCTGGTGGAAGTTCGACCTGCCGCCGAACTGGCGCGCCTACGCGCACAGCCGGCTCGAACTGGTGTGCCTGAATCAATGGCTGTCCTGCCACCGCCACATCCTGGACGGCGGCGCAGCCCTGCACCGTCTGGCGTTCGAGGACTTCCTTGCCGACCCCGCCGGCCAGCTGGCGCGCGTGTGCGGCTGGCTGGACCTGCCGCCGCTGCCGTCGCTGCGGGAGCTGCCGGTAACCATGGCGACCGAGGCACCCGCTCCCGGCCGCTGGCGCAAGCGGCGCGCGGTGCTAGAACCGCTTGCGCGCATGCCTGAAGTGGCGCGCACCATGCGGGAACTGGGCTACCGCCCGGACCCGGAGGCTTGGCTGTGAGCCGGCTGGCGGTACGGCGCCTGCTGGTGCCCTACCTGATGGGCCAGGTGCGCGATGGCCTGCGCAACGCGGCGCTGCTCGATGGCCGGCCCTGGCAGGTCATCACCTCGCCCGAATCCACGGCCACCGGAATTCCGGACAAGAACGAACAGTTGCGCAGCATGGGCCGCATCTACGCGCTGCTGGCGCAGCAGGTCAGCAAGATTGCCGCAGCGGGCGACCTCCCGCTCAGCATTGCCGGCGACTGTGTGTCGTCCATGGGCATGCTGGCAGGTTTGCAGCAGGCCGGCCGCGAGCCGCAGCGCATCCTGTGGCTGGACGCGCATGGCGATTTCCATACCTGGGCCACCACGCAGACGCAATACCTGGGCGGCATGCCGCTGGCCATGCTGGTGGGACGCCTGGACCGGCGCAAGGCGCAGCGCGACAGCATCGCGGCCATGCGCGCGGCGGTGGGGGCGCGGCCTTATCCGGAGGAGCGCATCGTGCTGTCCGATGCGCGCGACCTGGACCCCGGCGAGAAGGAAGCATTGCGCGCATCGGCCATCGTGCGCTGCACCTTCGATGCGGTGCTGGCGCATCTGTCGCCGCAGGAAACGCTGTACGTGCACTTCGACACCGACGTGCTGGACGAATCCGAGCGCATGCCCGCCCTGAAATACCATGTGCCCGAGGGGCCGCGGCTGGAACAGATGGCGGCGCTGTTTGAACGCTTGCGGGATTACCGCGTGGTCGCGGTATCGGTCTCGTCCTGGCATGCGGAGCACGATGCGGACAGCAAGGCGGCGCGCGCCTGCCTGGATTTGCTGGATGTGCTGCTGCCGGAGCTCCCCGTCACGAACAGCTAAGCGGCGGCTGAACGACGGCCTGCGGACCGATAACGGCATGTCCGCGCAAGGCCTCCAGCACGCGCTCCACGCAGCCGGTGATATCCAGCCGGCCTGTATCGAGGGCCAGTTCGGGCCGCAGCGGCGCCTCGTAGGGCGATGAGATCGCCGTGAACTGCGCCACCTCGCCGGCCCTCGCGCGGCGGTACAGGCCTTTCACGTCGCGCTGTTCGCATACCGCCAGCGGGCAGTCGCAATACACTTCGATGAAATCGCCCGCAGGCAGGCGCGCGCGCACGCGTTCCCGGTCGGCATTGAATGGCGAGATAAAGGCAGCCAGCGCGATGATGCCGGCATCGGCCAGCAGGGCGGCCGTTTCGCCCGCGCGGCGGATGTTCTCGCTGCGGTCGTGCGCGGAAAAGCCCAGGTCGCAGCACAGGCCCTGGCGCAGATTGTCGCCGTCCAGCACATAGCTTTGGCAGCCGGCCCGGAACAGGCGCTCCTGCACGGCATGCGCCAGCGTGGTCTTGCCGGCGCCGGACAAGCCGGTGAACCACACCACCGCGCCGCGGTGGCCGTTGCGTTGTTCGCGTTGCAGGCGGCTTACCGTGGCCGGCTGCGCAAGGAGTAGATCGGTCGGCATCATCTCCTTATTCTAGTCGCGATCGGGCGCGCCGAGCGGGAACAATGGCCGGAACTGTCGCGCCTCTTCAACAGCCCGCGCAAAGGACGGGCGGGCCAGCAGGCGCGCGCGGTATGCCCGCAGCAGCGGGTATTGATCTGCAATCCGGTGCGTCCAGTCGGCGTAGAACAGCGAGGGCGCCGCCGCGCAGTCGGCCAGCGTGAACTCGTCGCCGCAAGTCCACGCCTTGCCCGCGAGATGCCGCTCCAGCCAGGCGTAGGCAAGTTCCAGCTTGCCGGTGGCGTGGGCGAGCGCCTCTGCCCTCTTCGTGGCATCGCCCGTCAGCGCGCCGCCCACGGCGTGCTGCACCGGCGTCATCACGTGCAGGTCGAAGAAGCGGTCCATGAAGCGCACGTCCAGCGCTTCCATGGGGTCTACCGGCAGCAGGCGCACCGGGCCGGGATGCCGCATCTGCAGGTACTCGATGATGATGCTGGTCTCGGCCACGTCGCGCTCGCCGTCCACCAGCAGCGGGAATTTGCTCAAGGGCCAGCGGCGCTGCCATTCTGCCGCGTGCTGCGGCGTGTCCGGCCCCAGCATGCGAAACTCGAAAGGCGTGCCGTTTTCGTACAGCGCGATCAGCACTTTCTGCGTGTAGGACGAGAACGGATGGCCGTACAGCGCGAGCAATCCGCCAAGCGCCTGGCGATGCTGCGCCAGGTAGGCTTCGAGCTTGGCCAGGTGCTGCTTGCCGCCTTCGACGGCGCCGTACTTCTCCACCACGAGGTCGCGCGATTGCTGGTCCGGATAAAGCTGGCGCAGCGTGATCAGCGTGCCGCCGGCAGTCGCCTCCAGCACGATGCTGGCCTCGAACCAGACGCGCTGGCCGTCCCCATGGTCGTACACCAGCCGCGACGGCGGCGTAATCTCCTTGAACACCGAGTGGTTCGGGTAGCGCGTGCCGTCCGGTCCCACCATGTCGAACGTCCAGGCGCCGCCCACGCGGAAGTCCATGGTGACGTTCTCGTTGCGGAAGCCATCCGGTCCCCACCACATGTTCACATGCTCGGGCACCGTCATGGCCTTCCAGATCAATTCCCGGCTAAAGGGCATTTCCCGTTGCAGCACCAGCTCGCGTTCACTCGTTGCCATCGTCTTTTCCTTTCTCGTTTTGCAGCACATGCAGATAGTCTTCCAGGCGGTCCAGGCGCGATTCCCACACTTTGCGCTGTTCTTCTATCCAGCCGGACGCGGTATTCAAGGGCGCGGCCTCCAGCCGGCACAAGCGCCACTGCGCGCTCTTGCTGCGGCTGATCAGCTCCGCCCGTTCCAGCACCTTGAGGTGCTTGGTGACTGCCGGCAGCGACATGTCGAACGGCTCGGCCAGTTCGCCCACGGTGGCCGTGCCCTGGCACAGGCGCGCCAGCATGGCCCTCCGGGCCGGATGGGCCAGGGCGGCAAACACCGCGTCCAATTGGTTTTCGTATTTAACCATAAGGTTAAGTTAGCATGCTGGGAGCCCGAGGTCAATGAGCTGAGATGCAAGATGCGCAAGATGTAACACTTGACATGTGCCGTGACACAAGATAAGTTACCAAAAGTTGCCATGCGGCAACCGCAAGGTAACCAGCCCGACCATAAGAAAGCCGCCCTTGCAAGCGGCTTTTACTTGGCAAGTAAATATGATGGTTGTCATTTAATACTTGTAAACGTTTCATGGAGACGCGGGACCGGGAACGAACTGTTAATAATTTGGGGAGGTAGCATGCAAAAAATGCCGTATCGAAGAAATCTCACTATCCAAGGGCTACCTCTCGCCCTTACCCTGCTGCTGGCCGCTTGCGGCGGCGGCGACTCCGCGACTGCCGTGGCCACGGCCCAGGGCGGCCCGACCTTTCGGGCCATGGCGGTAGCCAACCCGGAGGTGGAACTGACGCCAGTCAGCGCCGCCGCGACGTCGGCCGAGCGCGGCGACCTCGGCGCCGCTGCCGCCATCGACCGCAACGCCGGCACGCGCTGGAGCAGCGGCTTTTCCGACGACCAGTCCCTGACGCTGGACTTCGGCGCCTCGGTGGCCATCAATCGGGTCCGCATCGCTTGGGAAAACGCGCACGCCACGCAGTACCTGCTGCAAACCTCGGAAGACGGCGCCAGCTGGACCACGATCAAGACCGTGGACGGCAGCAGCGGCGGCGCCGAAGACTGGACCGGCCTTGCCGGCCAGGGCCGCTACCTGCGCATGCAGGGCGTGAAGCGCTCCACCAACTACGGCTATTCCATCTTCGAGATCCAGGCCTTCTCGGGCGGCGCCGTGGCGCAACCGGAGCCAGACCCGCAGCCCCAGCCGGACCCCGGCCCGATCGACACCACTCAACCTGGCGTCGTGCTCAAACCGGTTGCGGCCACCTCGTCCGAACCCGAGAACGGCGGGCTGGCGGCGCCGCTGGCCATCGACGGCAAGGCGACCACGCGCTGGGCCAGCAAGGCCGAGAACGGCGCCTGGATACAGTTCGACTTTGGCGCGAAAACGCCGATCGGCTACATGAAGCTGCTGTGGGAGAACGCCTATGGCAAGCAGTACGCCGTGCAGTCCTCGGACGACGGCCAGAACTGGGCGCAGTCGCGCTACGTGAGCAACGGCCAGGGCGGCACCGAGGAGTTCTTCAACCTCGGCATCCATGCGCGCTTCGTGCGTTTGCAAGGGGTGGCGCGCGCCACCAACTACGGCTATTCGCTGTTCGAAGTGGAGTTCAAGTCGCCCGGCAGCGACAACACGCTGCCGGTGTCCGCCACCTCGGCGCTGAAATATCCCGCCAGTGGCGCCGGCTGGGCGCCCCTGCCCGCCGTGGCCGAACCGCTGGAAACGCTGCAGTTCAAGCTGGCCGACGGCACCCTGGTCACCCGCTTCGGCGCGCGCGGCCTGGCCCGCCACGGCCGCGAGCGCGGCGAGGAGTGGAACGAAATCGGCTACGGCCCGAATGAAACCGTGGACCCGGTCACCGGCCTGCCGGTCGACAAGGGGCCGGGCAACTACCTGACCTTCGTGCCGCAGTACTTCAAGAACCGCACCTGGGGCATGGAGATCATCGACAACAGCGGCGTGGCCGGTGTCACCAAGCCCACGCTGATCGTCAACCAGTACCACCAGGTTGGCCAGAAGGCCGGCGGCGTGGCTTTCGTGCGCGCCTTCGACCGTCCGGGCGACACCGGCTACGGCTGGATGGCCCCGGGCGAACTGGTGGTTGGCGGCAATGACGACAACCGCATCTGCGAACTGGTGCCCTACCCTGCCAACGGCAAGCTGTCCAACCCGAACCGCATCAACGGCGGCTGCACGCTGCTGGTGAAGGAGTTCCCAGGCCATAACGACCTGGACGCCAACGGTTTCCCGAACGGGAAGAACATTCCGGCGCGCCCGCTGGTGGCGGGCGACGTGATCGAGGTGTCGCCATCGTTCTTCTCCACCCCGGAGCAGATGGCGCTCAAGGGCGACAACGGCGGCGTGCGCTACTACGGGCACGAATTCACCTACGTGGTGGGCAAGGGCATACGCCCGTGGTACGGCATACAGCCGCGCCTGAACAACATCCCGCTGCCGGAAGCCACGCTGTCGGGCGGTCTCGGTTCGGTGTCGTACGACTATACGGACAATGCCACCTTCATGTTCCAGCAGCACCACACCGGCATCGGCATGCAGAACATGCAGCGCTTCGTCGAGGGCCGCCGCCTGGTGCACACCAACTTCACCACCGGCGAGCATAACGAGCCTGGCAACGACCGCTACGCGGCGGCAGTGGGCCTGCAGGGGCAGCGCTTCAACCAGTCGGCCTGTATCGGCTGCCACGTGAACAACGGCCGCAGCCCGGCGCCGTTTGCCGCCAACCAGCGCCTGGACAGCATGTCGGTGCGCGTCGCCGTCACCAACGCGGCGGGCCAGCAAGTGCCGCATCCGGTGTACGGCGCGGCCGTGCAGATGAACGCCGTTTCGGCCAGCGGCGCGCCGCAGAACTGGGGCACCAGCGTGCGCGTGTCGGGCTTTGAAACGCGTACCGCCAAGCTGGCGGACGGCACGGCGGTGGAACTGCGCAAGCCAGCGCTGGCCTTCGAAGGCGCGGTGCCGGAGATGTACTCGCTGCGCGCCGCCCAGCCGATGATAGGCACCGGTCTGCTGGAAGCCGTTCCCGAGGTGGACATCCTGTCGCGCGCCGGCAGCACGCCCGACGCGGACGGTGTAAGGGGTGTGCCGAACTGGGTCTTCGATCCCGAGACCGGCGCCGTGCGCCTGGGCCGCTTCGGCTGGAAGGCCTCCAAGGCCACGCTGCGCCACCAGGCCGCCGCCGCGCTGCTGCAGGACATGGCGGTGACGTCGCCGGTCTACCGCAACCGCTCCTGCAATACCGATCCTGCCGGCTGCGCCACCGCCGCCGCGCAGGCCGGTATCAGTGAAGCCGACCTGCAATCGATCTCGAACTACCTGGCGCTGGTGGCCGTCCCTGCGCAGCGCAGCCTGCCGAGCGGCTTCCCGAAAGGCGTGGCGCCGCTGGACGAACACCGCGTGGACGCGCCGCAGGTCAACACCGGCTCCAAGCTGTTCCAGACCATGCGCTGCGCGGCCTGCCACACGGTGGAGATGAAAACCGGCAGCGGCCACCTGTTCGCGGAACTGCGCAACCAGACCATCCGCCCCTACACCGACCTGCTGCTGCACGACATGGGCGAGGGTCTGGCGGACAAGGTGGTGGAAGGCCAGGCCAAGGGCAATATGTGGCGCACCGCGCCGCTGTGGGGCATCGGCTACACGGACAAGGTGATGGGCAGCGGCGGCAAGGCCGGCTACCTGCACGATGGCCGCGCCCGCACGCTGACCGAGGCGGTGATGTGGCACGGCGGCGAAGCCACGGCCGCGCGCCAGCGCTTTGAGGCCCTGAGCAAGACCGACCGCGACGCCTTGCTGGCGTTCCTGAAGTCGCTGTAACACCGCGCTTGCCCGTGCGCGGTTGAGAAAGCCGCGCACGGGCGCTACACTGGGGGCTAGCCCGCGCCTCCAGGATCAGCCATGCACAATGTGCTCTACCATTTCCGCTTTGCCGACGGCCACACCGCTTCCTGTGCGGTGGACGCGCAGCCAGCGCAGGACGCGGCCGAGCTGCCGGCCTGGACGGCGCTGGAGTTCCAGCAATGCGCCAACTGCCCCCTGCGCCCAGAGACCACGCCGCATTGCCCGATGGCGGTGCGCTTCGTGCCGCTGGTGGCCATGGTGGGAGCGCTGCGCTCGTACGATCAGGTGGAAGTGCGCGTCGAAACGCCGGAGCGCACGGTGAGCAAGGATACGACGGTGCAGCGCGGCATAGGCGCGCTGATGGGTTTGCTTTCCGCCAGCAGCGCCTGCCCCCGGGTGGATTTCCTGCGCCCCATGGCGCATTTCCACCTGCCCTTCGCCTCCGAAGAGGAAACCATTTACCGCGCCGCATCCACATACCTGCTGGCGCAGTATTTCATCGAGCGCGAGGGTGGGATACCGGATTGGGAGCTGGAAGGCCTGAAGGCGAACTACCTGGCGCTGCAGACGGTCAATGCCGGCATGGCGAAGCGGCTGAAACGCGCCATCACGGCGGACGGCGCCATTAACGCCTTCCTGCTGCTGGACCTGCTGGCCAAGGTGCTGCCCTGCTCCATCGATGAGCAGCTGGATGAACTCAAGGCTAAGTTGCGCCCCGCTTCCGCTGCGTCGCTGGAGCCGCCGCTGTAGCCCGGGAGCCATCGAGCATGTCGCGCAACTGCGCCACCAGGCCGGACTGCCCCTCCAGCGTCGCGCGCGCCCGCGCCAGTTCCAGTTCCGTTTCGCGCATCTGTTCCAGCCGGGCATCCTGTTCGCGGGCCTGGCGCTGGGCGTCGTATGCCGCCACCCTGGCGTGCGCCAGCTCGGCGCCGGCTTTCGCCGCATCCTGCTGCGCGCGCGCCAGCTCCTCCTGCTTCAGCGCCAGCGCCTGCTGGGCCTTGCGCAGTTCCGCCTGCACATGTTCGCGCCGCTCGATGAGGTGATCCACTTGCTGTTCAGCCTTATGGCGCGCCAGCACTTCGCTTTGCAGCTGCGCGCGGAGCTGGCCCTGCGCGGCGTTCTCCGCGTCCAGCCTGCTGCGCAGTGCATCCGCTTCGGCGCGCGCCTGCGCCAGCTCGTCTTCCATCTGCGCGCGGCTTTCCTCATACTCAAGCGCCTTGGCGGCGATGCGCGCGTCCGCCTCTTCGTGGAGGCGCCCCGCCAGGCGCGTGACCAGATCCAGCAGCGCATCGCTGACGGGGGCTGGCTGCCCCTCCCCGCCCGCGCCGCCTTCCTCGGCCTCCAGCTCCTTCAGGTACTTGTGTATGGTCGATTTAGAGCCGGTATTGCCCAGCGCAATGCGCACCGCGTCCACCGATGGGTATTGCGACTGCGCGATCAGGCTGTCGCGTGCGCGCTGCACGTCCGATTTTTCTAATCCCGTTCTTGCCATGGCTCGCTCCTGTACTGTATTACGTAATATGTAATTACATAGTACATGCGAGTTGGTCGAGAATCAAGCCAGGCGGGAGTAAGTGCGCAATTGCTCCCCTTCCAGGCAGTGCAGCGCCTCCACCGGGCCGAAGAAGTAGTCCCTTTCCTCTTTCGTGCAGGTAGGCAGGTAGACGCTGAGCACGCGCGGGTCGTAGAAGCGGAAATTGAGCTTGCGGCCCTGCTCGTCCTGCACCCATAGCAGCTTCTTGAAATGCAGCCGCAGCTGCCGGGTGGTAACGTGCGCCGGCGCGGACACCAGGATGCCCCAGTGATCGCCGCCGCAGCGCTGCAGCATATCGCGGGATTGCGCGGAAGCCGCCGCCAGGTGCACCAGGTAGGGCGCGGCCGCGCGCAGGCGAGGCGTCAGCGGCTCGGCGAACAGGCAGTCGTAATCGAGCTTGCCGAAACGGACCATGGCGGCGATGGCCGGGTCGCGTGCGCCGTCGGCCAGCATGTGCACTTGCGGCGCTGTCAGGCTGTCGCCCTTGGGCCAAAGCTGCGCCACGATGGCGTCGATCGCCGCACTCATGCCGGCGCCGGGGCGGAAGCCTCGGCCGCTTCAGCCGCTTCGGCAGCCGCCTTGGCGCAGACCTCGCAGAATGGCGTGCCATCCTTGGCCGCCTGCTCCAGCGCGGCCGCCTGCACGTCCTGCGCCAGGGCAGCGGTAATTTCGGGTTCGGGGGCGGGTGCTTCTGTTACGGCAGGCTTGCGCGGCGGCGGCAGGGGCGGTGGTGCAGACATGCCGGGCCGCTTCGGGCGCTCGGCCGGCGCCGGCGGCGCCTCGGGATCGGCCGGGCCGGAACCGGTGCCGCCCTCCTGCTCGCCCAGCAGCAGGAACAGCCGCCCCAGCATCACCTGCGAAGCCGCCTCGCGCAGCACATCGTCGTCGGAATTCAGGTTGCGCGCGCCCTGCTTCACCAGCAGCTCACGCAGCTCCGACGCAGCGCCCATCCTGCTGGTGCGCGCCTTGATGTAGCGGTAGACCTCCTGGACGCTGCCGTGCATCACGGTGCCGTAGGCGCCGCGTGCGCGGAAGACGCTCAGTTCCAGGCGGTCGGGGTGGTTCGAGAGGCAAACGTTCATGGCGGGCGGAACCGGATGGGGAAGTATCCATTGTTTCACCTTTCACGTCTTGCAATTCTCTCCAAATCTATCGGTCCTGCTCGCGCTGTCCGGGCGCGCGGCTTCGTCTTGGCAGGGCCGCGAACCTGCCGCCTTAGACTGGTCTCCCCGGCGCCGGCTGTCACAAACCGGCCTGCTTCCGCGTCTTACAGTTATGACCCACGTTATAACCGACAAAGACCGCTTGACCATGCCACTAGTGTCAACCCGCCACAATACCCGCATGGGAACCACGCCATGCGGATAGGACAGCTTGCGCGCGCGGCCGGCGCCACCGTGCGCCTGCTGCGGCACTATGAGGCGCAGGGGCTGCTGCAGTCGCGCCGCCTGCCCAACGGCTACCGCGATTACCCGCCGGATGCGGTTGACCGCGTCCGCTGGGTGCGCGAGCTGCTCGATTGCGGCTTCAGTACGCGCCAGATCCAGGGCTTCCTGCACTGCTACGGCCAGGAACGGGCCGACGCGGCGCAATGCGAGGCCGGCCTGGCGCAGCACCGCGAGAAGCTGCGCGAGCTGGACCAGCTGATCGCCGTGCTGGCGGAGCGCCGGGCGCGCCTGGCCGGCCGCATGGCGCAGATGTTCGGTCCCCATATTTCTTAACTTTCAAGGATATGGAATATGCATCAATTCACCGACAAGGTAGTACTGATCACCGGCGGCGGCGCCGGCATAGGCCGTGCGGCGGCGCGCCAGTTTGCGGCGCAAGGCGCGCGCGTGGTGGTGACCGGCCGGCGCGAGGCCGCACTGCAGGCGCTGGCGGAGGAAAATCCGCGCATCGGCTACGTAGTGGCGGACGCCGGCAGCGCGGAGGACGCGGCGCAGACCGTGCGCACCGTCGTCGAACGCTGGGGGCGGCTGGATGTGCTGGTGAATAACGCCGGCGCGGGGGCCATCCTGCCGCTGGCCGAAGCGGGGCCGGAGCGCGTACGCGAGATTTTTGCGGTGAACGTCATCGGCCCTTCTCTGCTGGCCACGGCGGCGCTGCCGCACCTGACGGCGGCGCGCGGCGCCATCGTCAATGTGTCCAGCACCTTCGGCCACAAAGCGGCCGCGGGCTTGTCGCACTATGCGGCCAGCAAGGCGGCGCTGGAGCATATGACGCGCTGCTGGGCGCTGGAACTGGCGCCGGCCGGCGTGCGCGTGAACGCGGTCGCCGCAGGGCCGACCGAGACCGAGTTCCTCACCGAGCGCATGCAGCTGTCGCCTGAGCAGGTGGCGCATGTGAAGAAAGAAGAGGCAGGCCGCATCCCGATGGGCCGGCGCGGCGTGCCGGAGGACGTGGCGCCGTGGATTGTGGCGCTCGCTGCGCCGGACGCGGCCTGGGTCACCGCACAGGTGATCACCGTGGACGGCGGCCTGGACGCGACCTAGCGCGCGGGCGGCGGCGCCGGGGCAACCTGTGCCACCGATGCCACGGGATCGGCCAGGAACTGGTGGATCTGCGCCACCACGGCGGCGCCCTCGCCCACTGCGGCGGCCACCCGCTTGGTGGACCCTGCGCGTACGTCGCCGATGGCGAATACGCCGGGCACGCTGGTCTGCAAAGGCAGCACGGCATTCATGCCGGTGCGGATGAAGCCGTGGCTGTCCACTTCCACGCCGCAGCCGCCCAGCCACCCGGTGTTGGGGTCCGCGCCGATGAACAGGAACACGCGGCAGGTATCGCAGTTGAACTCTTCGCCGCTGCGCGAATTGCGTATCCGCACCTGCTTCAGGCCATCGTCGTCGCCTTCCAGCGCAATGATCTCGGCATGCGTATGCAGCTCGATGTTGGGCGTGGCTTCGATGCGTTCGATCAGGTAGCTGGACATGGTGGAAGACAGGCTGCCCTTGCGGATCAGGATGTGCACCTTGACGGCGTGCCCCGCCAAAAACACCGCCGCCTGGCCAGCCGAATTGCCGCCACCGACCAGCACCACCTCCTCGGACTTGCACAGTTGCGCCTCCACCGGCGAAGCCCAGTAATACACGCCCTTGCCCTCGAACTGCTTCAGGTTGGCCAGCGACGGGCGGCGGTAGCGCGCGCCGCACGACAGCACCACCGCGCGCGCCTTGAGCAGTTGCAGGCTGCCGCACATCTCCACCTGCAAGGGATAGCTGCTGCAATCGAGGCGCCCCGCCGGCGCGGGAATCGCGATCTCCACGCCGAACTTCTCCGCCTGCACGTAGGCGCGGCCGGTCAGCGCGCCGCCGGAGATCCCCGTGGGGAAGCCGAGATAGTTTTCGATGCGTGCACTGGCGCCGGCCTGGCCGCCGTAGGCGCGCGTTTCGAGCGCCAGCACGGACAAGCCTTCGGAGGCCGCGTACACCGCAGTGGCCAGGCCCGCTGGCCCGGCGCCGACCACGATCACGTCCCACAGCTTGTCGCCGCTGAGCGGGCGCAGCATGCCGATACAGCGGCCCAGCTCCACGATGGACGGATTCTTCTTCAGCCCCACGCCGGGACAAACGACCAGCGGCCATTGTTCCGCCGTCGGCTGGTGTTCCGCGACCAGCGCCACGGCGCGCGGATCGGTGAGCGGGTCCAGCACGGTGTAGGGATGCGCGTTGGCCGTCAAGAAGCTCTCGAGCGCGTGCACACGACCGTGGCCGCGTGGCGCGATGATGACGGGGCCGCCGGAATTCTGCTCCAGCAGCGTCACGGTACGCAGGATCAGCGCCCGGATGATGCGTTCGCTCAGGTCGGTGCTGGCGATGAGCAGCGCGCGCAGCGCTTCGGCGGGCAACAGCAGCACGCGCACCTCGTCGGCCGCGATGCCGTTGGCCATGGCGGGCCGGCAGGACAGCTCGCCCACCTCGCCGCTGAACTGGCCCGGATACAGCGTCGCAATCCGGGCGCAGGTATCGAAGCCGTTGTGGCGGTACACCGCAATGCTCCCCTCCAGCACGAACATGATGCCGGGCGTCGGCTTGCCCGCCTCGAAGAGCACGTCGCCGCACTGGTAGCGGACTTCCGTGCCGAAGCGCTGTATGTGACGGATGTCGGCGTCGCCGAGTACCGGGAAGATCTGGTGGCGCCGCCGCTCCAGTTCCGGAGTGGGGAGCGGCGGCTGTTCAGATGGCGTGGCGGTCATGAGGTTCTCCAGTTGAATACCTGCGATGCCCGCCGCGCGCTTACTTCTTGTCCGCTTCCGGCGCGGTGCCGGGCTTGGCTTCAGGTTTGGCGTCAGGCTTGGCCGGTTCGGCCGGCGTGCTGTCCTCGAACTGCGGCACCTGGAAGTCCGGCTCCGCGCCCTGCCCGGTGTCGCCGGCGGGCCGTTCGATAATCAGGTCGCCGGCCCCGGTGGTGCCGGGCACGCCCTTGTCGAGGAAGGCGGTCACCGTCTGCGGGAACACGGCCACCAGCAGCACCATGATCATCTGTAGGCCCACCCACGGCAAAGCGCCCCAGTAGATATCGGAGCTCTTGACCTCTTTCGGCGCGACGCCGCGCAGGTAGAACAGCGCGAAGCCGAACGGCGGGTGCATGAAGGAAGTCTGCATGTTCACGCACAGCATCACGCCGAACCACACCAGCGCGGCCGAGGCGGCGGCTTCCGGGCTGCCCATCATCGGCTCCAGCTCGGGCGCCAGGATTTTCTGTGCCACAGGCGCCAGCATCGGCACCACGATGAAGGCAATCTCGAAGAAGTCGAGGAAGAAGGCCAGGAAGAACACAAACAGGTTCACCACCAGCAGGAAGCCGATCCAGCCGCCAGGGATGCCGGTGAACAGGTGCTCCACCCAGCGCCCGCCGTCCACGCCCTGGAACACCACCGAGAAGCAGGTGGAACCGATCAGGATGAACACCACCATCGCGGTCAGGCGCATGGTGGACTGGTAGCTCAGCACGATCAGCTCGCGCAGCGGCTTGATGCGGCTGGCGCGCACGATCAGCCAGGCCACCGCCACGTACAGCACCGCCAGCGCGGCCTGCACGTAAGGCTTGGCCGGATGCGCCAGGCCGGTTAGCTTCTCGTAGTAGACGGCGCCGATCAGCCCCGCCACCACCATGGCGCCCATGCCGACGCGGAACACGATCTTGTCGCGCGCCGTGAATTCAGGGTGGCGGATCACCGCCAGGATCACCGCGCCCAGCGCGCCCATGGCGCCCGATTCGGTCGGCGTGGCGATACCGAGCATCATGGTGCCCAGCACCATGAAGATCAGCACGGCGGCCGGAATGATGCCGCGCAGGCACTGGCGCCACAAGGCCCAGCCTTCCAGCGTTTTTTCGTCGCGCGGCGCGGCCGGCAGCCACTCGGGGCGCACGCGCGACAGCACAAAGGTGTACAGCGCGAACAGCGCGATCTGCACCAGCGAAGGTCCCCAGGCGCCCAGGTACATGCTGCCCACGTCGGCGCTGGCGGTCTGCGTTTTCAGCTGGTCAGCCAGCACCACGAGCACCAGCGACGGCGGCACCAGCTGCGTGATGGTGCCGGAGGCGGCCAGCACGCCGGTGGCGTAGCGCATGTGGTAGCCATAGCGCATCATCACCGGCAGCGAGATCATGGCCATCGCGATCACCTGCGCCGCCACCGTGCCCGTGATGGCGCCCAGGATGAAGCCGACGATAATGACCGAGTAGCCCAGGCCGCCGCGCATCTTGCCGAACAGCTGGCCCATGGAGTCCAGCATGTCCTCGGCCAGGCGGCACTTCTCGAGCACGGCGCCCATGAAGGTAAAGAAGGGAATCGCCAGCAGCAAGTCGTTGGCCAGCACGCTGCCGAAGATACGCTGCGGGACGGCCTGCATGAAGGCCACGCCGAAGAAGCCTTCGGACATGGCGATCAGGCCGAAGAACAGGCCGACCGCCAGCAGCGAAAACGCCACCGGGAAACCGACGAGCATAAACACAACCAGGCCGCCGAACATCAGCGGCGGCATTATTTCGAGCGGAATCATTGCACTGGCCTTTCGTACTTGCTGTCCAATTGGGCTTTGCCGGCCAGTGCGGCAATGCGTTTAATCAGTTCGGCCACGCCTTGCACGGCGAGCAGCGCAAAACCGATGGGGACGATGATCTTGATGGGGTAGCGCGGCAGGCCGCCGGAATTGCTGGACTGCTCCAGCACGTCCCACGAGGGCATGAACAGCGAATACCAGGACAGCCAGGCGAACAGCAGGCAGGCCGGCAGCAGGAACACGATAATGCCGAACACGTCGATCCACAGCTGCTTGCGCTCGGACACGTGGCCATAGACCAGGTCCACGCGCACGTGCTCGTTGCGCTGGAACGTATAGCTGGCGCCCAGCATGACGGCGGCCCCGAACAAATACCACTGCAGTTCCAGCAGCCAGTTGTTGCTCCAGTCGAAGCCGTAGCGGATCATGGCGTTGCTGGCGCTGATGACGCACGACGCCAAGATCATCAGGTTGGCCAGTTGCCCGCAGCGGTAGCCGATCTTGTCGAGCCAGTGCGAGAGGCGGAGTAATCCTTGCATGTACTAAAGTCTCCTGTGCCGTTTTGGTGCAGGGTCCCTGCCCCGTACGGTCGTTGTGAAAATTAAAGGATTGTTGCAAGGATAGTACATCAATATTCACCCCGTGGTAACCGCCCCGGCCCCCGGTTTTCCAGCGGAAAGGTGTAGCACGAGGCTGGCCGGCAGGGCTACGCTGGACCTCTGTTTCGGCTCGCACGGGAGGCGGCGATGGGCTCGATTTTCACGAGAAGCGCACTGGCGGCGGCCTTCGTGGCCGCCGGCGCTGCGGCGCAGCAGGCGGTGGCGCCCGCGGTGGCACCGCCCGGTGCGGAAAAAACCGGCAAAACCAGCTTGCTGGAAGCCGGCGCAAAAGTGTTGCAAGATAACACGCCTGCCGCCCAATTCGACATCTACCTGGTCAGTTTCCACCCGATGAAAGAGCATCCGGAGCAGCAATTCGAGGCGCACCACTATTGCCATCAGCGCAACCAGGATTTCGCGCAGTGCGTGCTGTTTGACGGCAATACGAAGGCGGCCAATCTGCACGGCGTGGAATACATCATTTCCGAAAAGCTGTTTGCCGCCCTGCCCGAGGACGAGCGCAAGTACTGGCATCCGCACAACGGCGAAATCCTGAGTGGGCAGCTGGTGGCGCCCGGCATTCCGGAGGCGGCCGACAAGGCGCTGATGAAGGACAAGATGAACAGCTACGGCAAGACCTGGCATCTGTGGAACACTGGCCACCAGGGCCACCCGAACGACGCGCTGCCGCTGGGCGAGCCGATGCTGGCCTGGTCCTTCAACCGCGACGGCGAAGCCCTGCCGGGCCTGGTGGCGGCGCGTGACGAGCGCATGAAAATGAGCACGGAGAAGAAGCGCGGCAGCCGCGCCGACCTGAAAGCGCTGGCGCGGCCGCAGTCCGGCGTGGACGACCTGAAGGGCAGATTCGGCCGGCCCACCACGGAGATACCGGGCGTTACGAACAAATGAGGCGTGCCATGTCGGCCGCCGGCAGCGGGCGGCTGAACAGATAGCCCTGATAGGATTGGCAGCCCAGCTGCCCGAGCAAGGCGCACTGGGCGTCCGTTTCCACGCCCTCGGCGATCACGTCCAGCTTCAGGCTGCGCGCCATGGCGATAATGGTGAGCACGATGGCCTGGTCGTTGCCGTCGTTGACCAGATCGCGCACGAAGGACTGGTCTATCTTCAGCTGGTCCAGCGGCAAGCGCTTCAGGTATTGCAGCGAGGAGTAGCCGGTGCCGAAGTCGTCCAGCGAGAAGCGCACGCCGATGCCGCGCAGCGCATGCATGCTGGCGATGGTCTCGTCCATGTTCTCCAGCAGGATGCCTTCGGTCAGCTCCAGTTTTAGCAGGGCCGGATCGATGCCGTAGCGCTGCACCGCCGAGCACACTTGTTCGCAAAAGCCGCGCTGGTGGAACTGGCGCGCGCTGACGTTGACCGCCAGGGTCAATTCCCGCAAGGCGGGATCGGCGCGCCAGGCCTTCAGCTGGGCACACGCGCTTTCCAGCACCCACTCGCCCAGCGGCAGTATCAGCCCAGTCTCCTCGGCCAGCGGGATGAAGCGGGCCGGCGAGACGGCGCTGCCGTCCGGCTGGATCCAGCGGATCAGCGCTTCGGCGCCGACCGGGCGCTGCAGGCAGTCCACCTGCAGCTGGTAGTACAGCTCGAACTGCTGGGTATCGATGGCGTGGCGCAGTTCGTTTTCCAGCCGCGCCCGTTCGCTGATGCTGTCCTGCATGCTCTGGTCGAAAAAGCGCATGCCGTTGCGGCCCGCTTCCTTGGCCTGGTACATGGCGATGTCAGCCTGGACCAGCACTTCCTCTGCCTGCGCCTGCATGCCGGCGTGGAACAGCGTGATGCCGATGCTGGGCGTGCTGTGGCACTGGTGCGCGCCCAGCACGTACGAACGGTTCAGCGCCGCCAGGATCTTGCAGGCCAGCGCCTCGCTCTGCGCAGCCGCCTCGCGCGCCTGTCCGCTCAAGCCCTCCACCAGCACCACGAACTCGTCGCCGCCCAGGCGCGCCACGGTGTCGCCCTGGCGCAGGCAGGCGTGCAGGCGCGCCGCCACTTGCTGCAGCAGCAGGTCGCCGGTGCTGTGGCCCAGCGTGTCGTTGATGGTCTTGAAGTTGTCCAGGTCGATGATCATCAGCGCGCCGTCGTGGCCGCTGGTGCCGGCGGCGGGCAGCGCCTGGGCCAGGCGCTCCAGCAGCATGCGCCGGTTTGGCAGGTGCGTGAGCGGATCGTAGAACGCCAGGTTCTTGATCTGGTCGCTGGCGGCTTTGCTCAATGTAATGTCGTTCAGCGAGGCCACGTAATGCGTGACTTTGCCGCCGGCGTCGCGCACGGCGGCGATGTTCAGCAGTTCCGGATACACTTCGCCGTTCTTGCGCCGGTTCCAGATTTCGCCTTGCCAGCGGCCGTTGGCGCCGATGGCGGCCCACATGGCGCGGTAATAGGCCGCGTCGTGGCGGCCGGAACTGAGCATGCCGGGCGTGCGGCCGACCGCCTCGGCGCAGCTGTAGCCGGTGATGCGGGTGAAGGAGGCGTTGACCTGCAGGATCACGCCGTCGGCATCGGTCACCATCATGCCTTCCGGCGAGTCGAAGGCGATGGCGGCGATGCGCAGGCTGGCTTCCGCCTGGCGCCGGGCGGTGATGTCGGTATGCGCCACCACGGCGCCGCGCCAGTCCGTTTCCAGCGGCGTGACGGACATGCTGAACCAGCGCTCGCCCTCCTCGCCGGCATCGGGCAGCGCGTAGTCCATCTGGAAGCGCGTCACGCGCCCCTCGAGGACGGCGCTGATGCCGTCGCGCGCCGCGCAGGCGTCACGCTCGCCGTGGCAGGCGGCCAGGTAGTTTGCGCCCACAAGGCTGGCAGTCGCGGTGCCGCAGGCGCCGTGTACTCCGGCAAAACGGCGCCACGCGCGGTTGACCGCCAGGACGGTGCCATCCGGTGCCAGTACCGCCATTTCGTCCGGCAGCGCGTCCAGCAAGGCGGCGGCCGCCAGGCTATAGGCCGGGGTAAGTATGTCTTTCATAGGGCCTCAGGGATTTCTTCTGGGAAATGAAGGCAAGGATACTGATATTGGGAAAGAAAAAAATTGATCCAAATCAAAATCCATGCACTGTGCAATCTTTGATATGGATCAAAGGCGCGAGCAAAGGCGCTTGCTATTCTCCAGAGCCATGAATGAAAGATGTCTTGCCATAATGAATCATAGACCCGTCACGTATGCCACCTGTTCCACCTGCCGCTGGCGCGCGCTGTGCCTGCCGGCAGGGCTGGCCGGTCCGGCGCTGGACGAGTTCGAGCGGACCGTGGCCGAGCGGCGCCGGGTGCGCCGCCACGAGACGGTGGCGGCCGCCGGTGCGCCGTTCAGGCAGGTGCATGCTGTGCTCAGCGGCCAGTTCAAGCTGCAGCGCGCGGCGCCCGACGGCGGCGTGCAGGTGCTGGGCTTCCCGATGCAGGGGGACTTGCTGGGACTGGACGCCATCGGCACCGGCCGCTACGGGAGCGAAGTGATTGCGCTGTCCGACGGCGTGATCTGTTCCATTCCTTACCCGGCGCTGGCGGCGCTGATGGACAGCCAGCCGGGCCTGGCGCGGCGCTTGTCCAGCCTGCTGAGCGCCAGCCTGGCGCAGCGCCAGGAACAGATGCTTTTCCTAGGCAACGCGCGCGCGCCGCAGCGCCTGGCGCGCCTGTTGCTGGACCTGGGCGCGCGCTACGGCGAACGGGGCGGCTCGGCCACCGACTTCCAGCTGTGCATGTCGCGCGAGGATCTGGCCGCCTACCTGGCGCTGACGGTGGAAAGCGTGAGCCGGCTGCTGTCCATGTTCAGGCAGAACGGCGTGCTGGCGGTGAGCAACCGCGCCATCGCACTGCGCGACACGGCCGGCCTGCGCGCCATCGCCGCGCCGCCTGCCGCACCGGCCATGCAGGCGGCCTAGCCGGCATCGTCACGCCGCCAGGGCGCGGCTGAACTGGTCGCGGCCGCGCCGCTTGGCCACATACATGGCGTTGTCGCTGGCGCGCAGCAGCGTGTCGGCGTCGCGCCCATGTTCCGGATAGAATGCGAGCCCGATGCTGGCCGAGACGTGTGCGCTGCCCTGCTCCAGCGCCACCGGCTGGCGCACCGCTTGCAGCGCGCGCAGCACGATTTCCTCGGCCAGCCCGGGATGGTCCAGGTCCGTCAGCAACAGGAGGAATTCGTCCCCGCCAAGGCGCGCCACGGTGTCGTCACTGCGCACCACGTGCTGCAAGCGCTGCGCCACTTCCACCAGCACCGCGTCGCCCGCCTCGTGGCCGCGCTCGTCGTTGACCGCTTTGAAGCCGTCCAGGTCGATCGCGCACACCGCCAGCAGGCCCCCGTGGCGCCGCACGCGGGCCAGCGCCTGCTGCAGCCTGTCCCCCAGCAGGCGCCGGTTGGGCAGCCCGGTCAGGGGATCGATATGGGCGGCGCGCTCGATCTCTTCCTGGTGCAGGCGCTGGTCGGTAATATCGGTGAACAGCGCAATGTAATGGCTGACCTCACCCGTCCGGTCCAGCACGCGCGTGATGGTGAGGTAGGCGGCGAACAGCGTGCCGTCCCGGCGCCGGTCCCAGATCTGGCCCTGCCAGTGCCCCAGGGTATCGATGGCTTGCCACATGGCCTCGTAAAAGGCCGGCCCGTGGCGGCCCGATTGCAGCACGCTGGTTGGCTGGCCCAGCAGTTCGTGGCGCTGGTAGCCGCTCATGGCCAGGAAAGCCGGGTTGACGTCGATGATCTGCATGTCCGCGTTCGCCAGCATGATGCCCTCGGCCGTGGCGCTGAACACGCTGGCCGACAGGTGCAGGCGCCGCTCGGCCGCTTCGCGCGCCGCCAGCATGTGGTTGAACTGCTGCGCCAGCGTGGCGATTTCGGCCGGGCCGTCCAGCGGCGCCCTGACGCCCGGCTGCCCTTCCGCCGCGCGCGCCGCCGCCCGGCGCAATCCGTGCAGGGAATGCAAGGTGTTGCTGTTGAAGCGCCAGGCCATGGCCGCGCCGCACGCCAGCGCCGCCAGCACCGCCGCCGCCACGCCTGCCATGCCGCGCCGTACGCCCTGAAGCAGCACGCTGCGTTCGATGCGCAGCGCCACGGTCCAGCCTGAGCGGGCCGACCGGCTGTAAGCCAGCAAGTGGCCATCGCCGCGCAGCTTGCCTTCGGCCCTGGTGGCCAGCGCCGCCCGCACCGCCGCTTCGCCGCGCGCGCCCACCTTTTCCGGCGCGGTGCCGGCCCGCGAGATGACCGTGCCGGAGCGGTCCAGCAGCACCGCGCCGTAGCCGGCCGGCAGGCGCTGCCGGGACAGGAAACCCTGCAGGCCGGCAACCGGCTGCCCGTAAAGCAGCACGCCCGCCGCTCCCGGCCCTGCCACGCTGCCGCTGGCCGCTCTGCCCGAGAGCTGGACCGGAATGGCCACGGCGATCACGGGGCGGCGCTTGACCGTGCCGGTGAACATATCGGAAACAGCAGGCTGGGAGGTGGCAATTATGCGGGCAACCAGGTCCAGCGCGCCGGTCTTGGGCAGCGGCGTGCCCCAGGGCGCCAGTGTGTTGACCAGTTGCTGGCCGTCGGCGCGGATCAGGGCCACCGCGCCGTCCTCGACGTCGGCGCCCATGGCCCCGCGCGCCTGGCGCTGAAAGGCGTCCAGATCGCCCGCCGCCAGTTGGGGCGACAGCGCCAGCACCTCCAGCCGCGCCTGGCGGCTGGCCAGCACGCCGTCGAACACCTGGCCCAGCGCACGCGCCGTCTGCAGGGCGCCGTTTTCCAGCTGGCGCTCGCGCTCAAGGTAGAGCGTGGCGGCAAAGATGCAGCCTATCGCCAGCGCGGGTAGCAGCACAATGGCAAACAGCGCGGCCAGCCGTCCGTGGCCCGCTCCCTGCAATGTGCTTCGGTCTTCTCCCATGTCGCCCTCCCCTTATCATTATCGCGGTCCGCAGCGCGGACGGGTGAGGAACTATGCTGCAAGTTGATCGAAATTTTGATCTGGATCAAGGCGCGGCCCCTGGCGTCTGGTCAGACTGTGTGCATGTACAACAGCGGAGGCCATCATGTTCAAGCACATACTCGTACCAACGGACGGTTCGCCGGCCTCCCAGGCGGCTGCGGCGGCGGCGATCGACATGGCGGCGGAAAGCGGTGCGCGCATTACCGCATTGCACGTGTTGCCGGACTTTCATGTTTTCAGCTATTCACCAGAAATGCTGGAAGATACGCGCGAGGAATTCATGCACGACAGCATGGCGCACGCTGGCAAGCTGCTTGAGGGCGTGGTACACGCGGCGCGCGAGCGCGGCGTGCCATGCGAGAGCGTGCTGGCGCGCGGCGACCGCCCGCACCGCAAGATACTGGACGCGGCCGGCTCGCACGGCTGCGACCTGATCGCGATGGCCAGCCACGGCCAGCTGGGCTTGAAAGGCGTACTGCTGGGCAGCGAGACCCACAAGGTGCTGGTCCACAGCCCGGTCCCCGTGCTGGTGTTCCGAGCTGAATAGCGTGCCGTCTCAAATCATGCCGTGTTCGATCGCATAGCGGGTCAGTTCGGCATTGCTGGCCATGCCCATTTTGTCCAGGATGCGGGTGCGGTAGGTCGTCACCGTGTTGGGGCTCAGGTGCAGCAGCTCGCCAATGCGCACCAGCGGCTCGCCGATGGCGATCAGCTTGAACACTTCCAGTTCGCGGTCCGACAACGCCTCGTGGTCGCCGGCGCCGCCGCCGCCCACCAGCATGGCCAGCTTTTCCACCAGCGCCGGGCTGACATGCTTGCCGCCGGCAGCCGCCTTGCGGACCGCCTCCACCAGCGTGGCGGTGGGCGCGTCCTTGGTCAGATAGCCCGCCGCACCCAGCTTGAGCGCGCGCACGGCATAGATTTCCTCCGAGTAGGTACTCAGCATGAGGACTGCCATGCGGGGACGCTCGGCGCGCAGCGCCCTCAACAACTCCAGCCCGTTCTTGCCCGGCATGGTGATGTCCACCAGCGCCACGTCGAATTCCTGCTCGGCCACGCGCCGCATGGCCTCGGGCGCGTTGGCCGCCTCGCCGGTGACGGCAATGCCGCTGGCCGTGCCCAGCATCAGGCGCACGCCGTTGCGGGCGATTGCGTGGTCATCGACCAGCAGCACGCGGATATCGTCAGCCATGATTGTCCTCTTGTAACGGCAGGCGCAGCGTCAATACGGTGCCGCCGGCGCCGCCGCTGATGGCCAGCTCTCCGCCGAAACTGCGGCTGCGCTCGTGCATGCCCAGGATGCCCCAGGATTCCCGCCGCAGCAGCCCTTCCGCAGCGATGCCCTGGCCGTTGTCGCTTACTGTCACGCACAGCGCGTCCGCCTCCCGGCGCGCCTCCACCCGCGCCGCGCTTGCTCCGGCATGCCGCACCACATTGGTCAGCGCTTCCTGCACGATGCGGAACAGCATGGTGCTGCGCTCGGCGTCCAGCTCCAGCGCGGCGGCGCGCGGGTCGATCTCGCACGTGCAGTGCAGGCCGGCGCGCAGCGCCACCTGGCCGGCGTACCATTCGAGCGCGGCCCACACCCCCAGCTGGTCCAGCACGCTGGGCCGCAAGTCGGTAATGACGCGCCGCACGGTTTCAATGGCAGTCTGCACCAGGTCCGCCGTATCGGCCAGCAGCGGCTCGGGCATGCTGCCGGCCGCCAGCGCACGTTCCTGCGCCACCAGGATGTAGGCGCGGATGCCGGTCAACAAGCCGCCCAGCTCGTCATGGATCTCCTGCGCGATGCGCTTGCGCTCCTCCTCCTTGATGCGCTCCTGGTGCGCCGCCAGGCGCCTCAGTTCCTCCTGCGAACGGCGCAGTGCCTGCTCGGCGGCCTTGCTCGCGCTGATATCGATCAGGATGCCTTGCAGTACGGCCGCGCCCGGCCCCGTGCCGCCCGTCCCGGGCACTGGATCGGCCTGGTCGCGCACCCACAGTTCGCCGCCGCCGCGCGGCAGCAGGCGGTATTCCAGCCGCAGCGGAAGCGCGCCGGCGCGGCTGGCGCTCACCCCGGCCCAGGCCCGCTCGCGGTCGTCCGGATGCATGCAGGCGCGCAGCAGGCCGGGATCGGCCAGCCATTCCTCCGGCGTATAGCCCAGCAGGCGGATCTGCGGGCTGACGTAGTCCAGCCCGGATTGCGGCCCGGTGCGGGCAACATAGCTGACCGCCTGGATCTGCTCGACCAGCGTGCGGAAGCGGGCTTCGGCCTGCTGCTTGTCGGCGCGCAGGCACTGCTCGCGCAGCATGCGCTCGATGCCAGCCGGCAGCAGCTCCAGATAGCGCCCGTCCGCGTCCTTGACCAGGTAGTCGCGCGCGCCGCGCCGCATGGCTTCGGCAGCCACGGTGGCGCTGTCGGCGCCGGTCAGCATCATCACGGGCGGCGCGTCGCCGCCAGGACGGCTGGCGGCCAGCCCGGCCAGGAATTCGAGGCCGGTCAGGTCCGGCAGGTTGTAGTCGAGCAGCACGCAGTCGGCCTGGCCCGACAACGCCATGGCCAGGCCCTGCTGGCCGGTGTCTGCCTCCAGCAACTGGTAGCCGCCGGCGGCGCGGAAGGCGCGCCGGCAGGCCATGCGGTCTACCAGATCGTCCTCGACGATGAGCACGCGCACCGGCGTTGAAGACTGGGGCTGGGGCTGAATCTCCACGGTCACGGCATCTCGCTGACGGTCCAATAGCGGTCGATCTGGCGCATGACTTCCACGAAGGCGCGGTAGTCGACCGGCTTGGCCATGTAACCGGCTACGCCCAGTTCAAAGCTGCTCAGCTTGTCGTGCTGCTCGGCGGACGTGGTCAGCACCACCACCGGAATGGGTCGCAGCGCCGCGTCGTGCTTGGCCTCGCGCAGGAACTCGATGCCGCTCATGATGGGCATGTTCAGGTCCAGCAGAATGATGCAGGGCCGCTCGCTGTCCGGCGCACGCAGGTAGGCCAGCGCGGCCTCGCCGTGCTCCAGCGCCACCACCGGGTTGCCGACGCCTATCTCCTTCAGGGCGCGCTTGACGGTCATCACGTCCACGCTGTCGTCTTCAATCAGGAGAATCGGCTTGCTGGCATGTTTCATCTGCACTCCTTCGGCCAGGTGAAGTAAAAGGTGGCGCCGGCGCCGGGCGTGGACTCGACCCAGACGCGGCCGCGGTACATTTCAACGATTTTCTTGACCAGCGCCAGGCCCACGCCCGTGCTTTCCACGCGGTCGCGCGGGGCCAGCGTCTGGAACAGCTGGAAGATGCGCTCGAAATGGCGCGCTTCGATGCCCGGGCCGTTGTCGGCCACGGCGAAGCGCCAATGGCTGCCGTCGTCGGCGCAGGCCACGCTGACACGGCCGTCCGGGCGGT
Source organism: Pseudoduganella sp. UC29_71 (assembly GCF_042693265.1). Classification (NCBI taxonomy): domain Bacteria; kingdom Pseudomonadati; phylum Pseudomonadota; class Betaproteobacteria; order Burkholderiales; family Oxalobacteraceae; genus Pseudoduganella; species Pseudoduganella sp. UC29_71. The sequence goes on from NZ_CP170549.1 coordinate 2,425,453, forward strand.
CCATGTATTTGATGGCGTTCGAGATCAGGTTATGGAACACCTGCTGCAGCCGGGTCGGCTCGCCGGCCACCGTCGGCAGCCCGGGCGCGATGTCGATGCCGATGCCGGCCGGCGGCGCCAGCAAGTCGACCACCTCGGCCAGCACGCGGTTCAGGTCCACGGCGCACACGGCCTCGCGCACGCGGCCCACGCGCGAATACTGCAGGATGCCGTCGATCAGCGCACCCATGCGGTGCACGCGGTTGATCAGCAGCCGCATGTGCTCCTTGCCTTCGTCGTTGAACCGCTCCGCGTAGTCGGTCGCCAGCCAGTCTGCCAGCGAGCCGATGCCACGCAGCGGCGCCTTCAAGTCATGCGAGACCACGTAGGCGAAATTGGTCAGTTCCTCGTTGGCGCTGCTCAGTTCCTGCAGCAGCTGCTGGGTTTTTTGCTCGGCCAGCTTGCGTTCCGTGATATCGCGCACCAGGCCGGTGAACATGCGCTTGCCGCCCAGCGTCATTTCCGCCACCGACAGGTCCATCGGGAACACGCTGCCATCGCGCCGCATGCCCTGCACTTCCCGGCCCTTGCCGATGATGCGCTTCTCGCCGGTGGCAAGGTAATGCGCCAGGTAGCCGTCGTGCGCGCTGCGATGCGGTTCCGGCATCAGCATGGAGATGTTGCGCCCGGCCACCTCCGCTTCGCGGTAGCCGAACATGCGCTCGGCGGCCGGGTTGAGGCGTTCCAGCGCGCCATGCTCGTCGATGGTGATGATGGCGTCCACCGCCGTCTCGAACACGGCGCGCATGCGCGCCTCGCTCTCTTCCAGCGCGCGCTCGGCGGCGCGGCGGGCGCTGATGTCGTGGATGGTGGCCATCACCAGGGTCTGCCCGTCGGGGCTGCGCAGCGGCGACAAGCTCACTTCGACCGGAAATTCACGCCCGTCGCGGTGGCGCCCGGACAATGCCACGCCGGCCCCCATCACGCGCGGACGGGGCTGGGCACTGTAGCCTTCGCGCAGCGCTTCATGGCCGTGCCGGAAGCGTTCCGGGATCAGCGTTTCGACCGGCAAGCCTTGCAACTGCTGCTGCGTGTAACCGAACAGGGCTTCCAGCGCCGGGTTGGCCAGCGCAATGGCGCCGGCGCGGTCGACGATGATGACCGGGTCCGTCGCCGCGGCAAGCAGCCAGGCCAGGCTCTGGTCGGCAATGGGAGGTGTCTGCACGCAAAGTTCCGAAGGTTGTGGAATTGACATCCATCATACGTTCGATGCCTGTCTCGGTAAAGCCCCGGTTCCCGGAGGCAAATTTCGGGGCTTTTTGACCTGGATCAAATCGCCCACTGCCCCGCGCCGGCGGATTCCCCTACAGTCATCTCAGTGAATAGACGGAGGCGCTTGTGCACACCATGGACGAAGCAATGAAGGCGCGGCTGGCACGTACGCTGCACGAACAGCGTAGCACGCTGGCCGGGGTAGTGCGTGCCCGCCTGCACGCGGCGGGGCCGGACGCCGCCGTGGGGCTGGCCAACTGCTATGCGGAGGACGATGCGGCCCAAGCGGATCTGCTGGGCGAGCACGACCTGGCCATGCTGCACCAGGAATGCCGGCAGCTGGAGGCTGTGGAATTGGCGCTGGCCAGGCTGGCGGACGGCAGCTACGGCCGTTGCGTTCACTGCGGCCAGCCCGTTTCCCCTGCCCGCCTGCAGGCGCAACCGTCGGCGGCGCTGTGTCTGGAGTGCCAGCAGGACAGCGAGCGGCGCTACCAGGTGCGCCCGCTGTGACCCGATGCGTTTTTACCACCAAGGAGTGATGCCATGACCTACCGTACCATTCTGGTCCATGCGGACCTGTCCCGCCACGCGCCCCAGCGCATCCGTTTCGCCGCCACGCTCGCGCGCACTTTCGACGCCCACCTGGTGGGCGGGGCGATGACGGGCGTGTCCCGCTTCCTGCTGCCTGGCAGCATCGCCATGGGCGGTCCGATGATCGCCGACCAGGTCGAACTGATGCGTGACAACGCCGAGCGGGCACTGGTGCAATTCGACGCGCTGGCCGACCAGACCGGCGCCCCCACATTTGAGCGCCGCCTGGTGCAGGACGATTTTGACGGCGGCATGGCGCTGCAGGCCCGCTACGCGGACGTGGTGGTGCTGAGCCAGACCGATCCGGATGACGCTACCCTGGGCAGCTGGAACGACCTGCCGGAATATGTGCTGCTGAACGCGGTGCGCCCGGTACTGCTGGTGCCTTACGCGGGGAACTGGGAACACGCCGGCAGCCACGCGCTGGTGGCGTGGGACGGCAGCATGGAGGCCACGCGCGCTGTCACTACTGCACTGCCGATGCTGAAACTGGCCGCCCGCGTGACGGTGGCGGTGTTCAATCCGCAGTCGCGCTGGGGCGTGCATGGCGAGCAGCCGGGCGCCGATCTCGCGCTATATCTGTGCCGGCACGGGGTGCGGGTGGAAGTGAGCGCGCTGCCAACTGTGCTGGACACCGGCAACGCGCTGCTGTCCATGGCCGCCGACACGGGCGCCGACTTGCTGGTGATGGGGGGGTACGGCCATGCGCGCCTGCGGGAAACGCTGCTCGGCGGCGTGACGGCCACCATCCTGCGTGACATGACGCTGCCGGTGCTGATGGCGCACTGAGCGCGCCGGCAGCGGTGCGGGCCGCCAAGGCCGCTCAGGCCGCCTCGCAGTCGGGCTCAAGGCGGCCGGCGGCCAGATCCTGCAAGCCGGGCAAATCGAGGATGCTGAGGTCGCGGTTATGCAGGCTGATCCAGCCCGCCTTGCGGAAGCGCGCCAGCAGCCGGCTAATGCTCTCGATAGTCAGGCCAAGATAGCCGCCGATGTCCTCGCGCGACATGCGCAGCTGGAAGCTGGACGGCGAGAAACCGCGCGCCGCATAGCGCGAGCCCAGCGAGGTCAGCAGCAGCGCCAGGCGCTGTTCCGCCCGCATATTGCCGAGAAACAGCGCCACGGCCTGCTCGCGCTGGATTTCGCGCGCCATGGTGCGGTGGAACTGCTGCATCAGCTCGGGCACCTCGGCCACCAGTTCCTGCAGCCGGACGAACGGAATTTCGCACACTTCGCTGTCCTCCAGCGCCACCGCGCTGCAGCTGTGCTGGCCGGCGCCAATCGCTTCCATGCCCAGCAGGTCGCCGGCCATATGGAAGCCGGTGATCTGCTGCTCGCCGCGCTGGTTGACCTGGGCAGTCTTGAAATGGCCCAGCCGAACGGCATACAGGCTGCCAAACGCCTGGCCCATGCTGAACAGCTGCTCGTCGCGCTGTACCTTGCGGCGGCGCGAAATGATCTGGTCCAGCCGGCGCATCTGCTCCTCCCCTAGGCCCTGCGGCAGACAGAAGCGGTTAAAGCTGCACAGCCCGCAGCGCGGCTGGGCTGGCGCGCGGCTGGCGGAGGCGATCGGGATGGTGGCGTTCATGGTGTGCTCCGTTGGCGGTACTGCAAGACGATAGCCACAGTATCGTCCTGCGCGCGCCCGGGCGCTATCGGGTATCCCGGCTGCCTGCTGTAGGGGATCCCCTACAGGCTGGAAAGGCGGCGCATTTGACCTGGATCAAAGTCGGCCTTGGCCGCTTGGGACTACAGTGCCCACATGCTTACCAGGGAGGACGAATGCTGAATCTGGCGGACGGAGCCGTGCTTTCCGGCCTCAGCAGTGCCGAGGCGGCGCGCCGGCTGGCGCAGTACGGCCCGAACAGCGTGCCCGAGCAGGGTCGGCGCGGCTGGTGCAGCCTGCTGGCCGGGGCCGCGCGCGAGCCCATGTTCCTGATGCTGGCGGTGGCGGCCGCGCTGTACCTGCTGCTCGGCGAGCTGCACGAAGGGCTGGTGCTGGCGGCCACCGTGGTGCTGACCATGGGCCTGACGTTATACCAGCAGGGCCGCACCGAGCGCGCGCTGCAGACGCTGCGCCAGTTGGGCGCGCCCACCGCGCTGGTGCTGCGCGACGGCGCGCGGGTGGCGCTGCCGAGCGCGCAGCTGGTGCCCGGCGACGTGATTGCGCTGGCCGAAGGCGACCGCGTTCCGGCCGACGCCGTACTGCTGGCCGCGAACGGCCTGCGCACTGACGAATCCATGCTCACCGGGGAATCCGAGCCGGTCGGCAAGCTGGCCGGTGCGCCCGGACCGGCCGCGCCCAAGCCAGGCGGGGACGGCCTGACCTGGGTCTATTCCGGCACGCTGGTGGTCCAAGGCCACGGCTTGGCGCAGGTGGCGGCCACCGGCGCAGCCAGCGAAATCGGCCGGCTCGGCGCGGCGCTGGCCACGGTTGCGCCGCCGCCGTCGCCACTGCAGCGCGAGACCGCGCTGCTGGCGCGGCGCCTGGCCGCACTGGGGCTGGCGCTGAGCGCCACCTTGGTGCTGCTGCTGGGCAGCCGCGACGGCGCGTGGATCAGCGCCCTGCTCGCCGGATTGGCCTTGGCCATGTCCATGCTGCCGGAAGAAATCCCCGTGATACTGACCGTGTTCCCGGCGCTCGGCGCGCACCGCCTGGCGCGCCACAAGGTATTGGCGCGCAACCTGGGCGCCATCGAAACCTTAGGTGCCGCCTCGGTGCTGTGCGTGGATAAGACCGGAACGCTGACCGAGAATCGCATGTCCGTTGGCCGCATTTGGGCTGGCGGACGCATGCTGGCGCCGGCAGACGGCACCCTGCCAGCCGAGTCCGTCGTCGTGTTGCGCGCCGCCATCCTGGCTAGCCGGCCGAAGTCGGCCGACCCAATGGAGCAAGCCTTTTTCCGGCTGGCCGAGCGGGCCGGCCTGCCGTCGTTCCCGGCAGGGATGCAGCCGGTGCGTGAATACGGCCTGACGCCGGAGCGCCCCGCGCTGGTGCAGCTGTGGTCGGAAATGGACGGCAGCATGCGGGTGGCGGCCAAAGGAGCACCCGAGTATATGCTGCCGCTGTGCGGGCTGAACGGGGAACAACGCGGCGCCGCGCTGCAGGCGCTCGGGCAGATGACTGCCCTCGGGCTGCGCGTGCTGGTCGTGGCCACGGGCCGCCATGCCGGAGCTAGCTGGCCGGAGGACCCGGCGGCCTTCCGGCTCGAGCTGTGCGGCCTGGTGGGGCTGGCCGATCCCCTGCGTGCCGGCACTTCGGCTGCGGTAGCGGATTGCCAGGCGGCTGGCGTGCGGGTGCTGATGATTACCGGCGACCATCCCGATACCGCCGGGGCCATCGCGCGCCAGGCCGGCATTGCCGGCGGCGCGGTGCTGACCGGGCCGCAGATGGACGCAATGGACGAGGCCCAGCTGGAGCAGGCTTTGCGCGAGGCCAGCGTGTGCGCCCGCGCCCGTCCCGAGCAGAAGCTGCGCATCGTGCGGGCGCTGCAACGCGGCGGTGCTGTGGTGGCCATGACGGGCGACGGCGTGAACGACGCGCCAGCCTTGCGCGCGGCCAACGTCGGCGTCGCCATGGGCATGCGCGGTACCGACGTGGCGCGAGAAGCTGCCGAACTGACATTGCTGGACGACCATTTCGCCTCCATTGTCGCGGCAATCTGCGGCGGGCGCCGCATCTACAGCAATATGCGCAAGGCCATGCAGTATGTGTTGGCCATACACGCACCCATCGCCGGCATGGCGCTCCTGCCGGCGCTGTTCGGCTGGCCGGTGCTGCTGTTTCCCATGCATATAGTGTTTCTTGAGCTTATCATCGACCCGGCCTGTTCACTGGTGTTCGAACAGGAACCGGCCGAGCACGGCCTGATGCGGCGTCCGCCGCGCCCGGCCGGCGCCGCCTTCATCGACCGCCCGGCGCTGTTGCGCGCACTGCTGCAGGGCGGCGCCGTGCTGGCCACGCTGGCGCTGGCATATGGGTCGGCGGCCGCGCTGCTACCCGAGCAGGAAGCGCGCAGCTGTGGCTTTGCCGCACTGGTTCTGTCCAATCTTGCCTTGTTGCAGGCTAAGCGCCGCCCCGTCGGCCACCCCCGCAACGCCAACTGCGCACACAGTAGCGCCGGTGCTGGCACTGCCGACGGCGCCCGGCCAGCCCGCAATCCCGCCTCTGTTGCCATCACCGGCGCGGCGGCAGGCATGCTGCTGGCAGCCATCTACTGGCCGCCGTTGGCCACGGCTTTCAAAATGGCGCCGCTTGCCCTTCCCGCGTTGGCAGCGGCATGCGGCTGCAGCGTGCTGGTGTATGTGCTGCTGCGTACGTTCGAGCGGCACGGCGCGCCCAGCCAGCGCACGCGGCAGGTGGACTGCCTATACTGAGTTAACACCCATGCACAAGGAGGCACCATGGAAATCCTGCATCCCGCCGCGCGCGAACGCGTGCTGCACGTCCTGGCCGGCTGCAGCGATCTGGCGCTGGCCACGATCCGCCCGGACGGTTATCCCCACGCTACCTCGGTGAGCTACGTCAACCAGGGCCTGGTGATTTACGCCGGAATCGGCCTGGACAGCCAGAAGGCCCACAACATCCAGCATTGCGGCAAAGTGTCGCTGGCCCTGAACTTGCCCTACACCGATTGGGGCCACATCCTGGGCATCTCCGCAGCCGCCAGCGCTGCCATAGTCAGCGGCGGAGATGCACTGGCACGCGTGGAAGAAGCCATGATACGCAAGTTTCCGCAGATTGAAGCCATCCGGAGACGTGGCCAGACCACCGGCTGGGGCAGCCTGGTCGTGATCCGCATCGTGCCGCATATCATCTCACTGCTCGACTACAGCAAGGGCTTCGGCCATACCGAACTGTACGCGGTGCCGCCGGCCGCCGTCGGCGAAACCTGAGCTCTGTGGCGATATTGGGAAAGACACCGCGGCCCTCCGCACCGCGCTACTGGCTGCAGTCAGCGCAGCTGCCCGGGCGCACAAGGTGCCGCAGCCTGGTCAGAAACTCACCTTCAGCGCAGCGGGCAGCCCGCCTGCTGCGATGGAGATGCCTTCCACCGTCAGGCCTTCCTGCGCCTGGCGGAACGGCAGCACGCCGTCGCGGCCCAGCTGCTCAACGCGCTGCACCTTGCCCGCGCCCGGTCCGAGCGCGCGCAGCACCACGGAGCCGTCGCGCGGCATGCCGATGGCGTAGACCGCGCCGCCCTTGCTGGTGAAGCGCCAGCTTTCCTCGCCGAACTGCTTCCAGGGCCGGGTGCCGTAGATGGCCTCGCCGTTGTTGTCCAGCCACGCGCCCACGTCCAGCAAGGTGCGCTGCTGTTCTTCCGGGATGGTGCCGTCGGCCTTGGGCGACAGATTGAGCAGGTAGAAGCCGCCCTTGCTGACGGTATCGACCAGGCGGCCGACGATGGCGCCGCCGCCCGCCACCTTCATGCCGCTGGTGTAGCCCCAGGTGCTGCCGATGGTATCGTCCACCATCCAGGGACCGGGGCGGATGTCCGCCGGCGAGCGCACGCCGATCTTTTCGAAGTCGATAATGGAGCCCACCTGCTGCGTGTCGTCGTTGCTCGGCGCGTAGGCGACGAACTTGGTGCTGATGGAGACGTCCTTGTTCCAGGCCTGGGCGCGGTTGTAGTAATACGCCGCCACGCGCAGCTTGAGCGGGTCCAGCACGCGCAGGTTGACGCCGTTGTCGAACCACAGCACGTCCGGCTGATACTGGTCGATCAGTTCCAGATTGCGGTTCACCCAGTCGGCCAGGAAGCGCGCCATGGCGGCCGGGCTGCGGTCGGCCACGTTGTAGAACGCCGCCCATTTCGGGTCGTACAGGTCCGATTTGGCCGCCTTCATCCTGTCTTCCAGCGCCGGCGGCGGATCGATGAAGGTGAAATTCTCCACGCCGTGGTTGGAAACCCCGAACTTCATGCCTTCCTTGCGCACGGCGGCGGCCAGTTCGCCGATCAGGTCGCGCTTAGGCCCCATCCGCCTGGCATTGAACGGCGTGACCTTGCTGTCCCACAGCGCAAAATTGTCGTGGTGCTGGGCCGTCGGCATCACGAAGCGGGCGCCGGCGCGGCGGAACAGCGCCGCCCACTGCGCAGGATCGAACTTCTCCTGCCGGAACTGGGGAATGAAATCCTTGTAGCCGAAGCGGTCCGGCGCACCGAAGTGCTCCGTGTGCCAGGCCATGTCGGCGCCGTACATATGCTTTTCATACCACTCGTTGTGGTAGGCCGGCACCGCGTACACGCCCCAGTGCATGAAAATGCCGAACTTGGCGTCTTCGAACCAGGCCGGCGTGCGGTAGTTCTTGCGGATGGATTCCCAGTCGGCCGCGAACGGGCCGGGCGGCAGCGGCGTGGCGACCGCCGCATCGGCCGCCGCCACGATGGCAGGGGTGGCCGGCGGCCCCATCACGCCGTAATCGTACAGCTTCGATTCGGGCACCCCGCCACGGTCCGGCCTGGGCAGCGGGCCGCCCACGGCCAGCACGGGTATCAGCAGTGAAAGGATCAGTCGCGTGCGCGCCATGGCGGTCTCCCTGAGCTATTTTGGTTTCCGGTTAGCGTAGCGCGCTCTCACATTTCGCGCACGTATCCCTTTGTATCAGTCATAAACATGATTAGATTGCGCCAGCCGTTGACACTGGGATGACGACTATTGATACTCGGAAGCCATTCGTAATCAAACCACAACAAGAGCTCCCATGGCAGCCATCATCGAGACCGGCGCCCCGCGCCCGCACAGCAGCCGGCCCGTGGCCGCAGCAGCGTTGTTCCTGGCGCTGTGGTGCGGCGCCGCCATGGCCGCCGCGCCGGCACGGATCGCCGGCCGGCAGCTGGAAAATCTCGATCGCGGCGTGGTCGCCATTGCCGCCAACGGCGGCGTGTTCGTCAGCTGGCGCGCGCTGGCCACCGATCCGGGTGCAACCCAGTTCAACCTCTACCGCGACGGCAAGCGCGTGAACGCGGATGCCCTGAACGCCACCAATTACATGGACGCCGCCGGCACCGCCGCATCCGTCTACGCGGTGCGCGCCGTCCAGGGCGGCGGCGCCGAGCAGGCGCCGTCCGGCGCAGGCGCCACCTGGAGCCAGCCATACAAGGCCATCCCGGTGCAAAAGCCGGCCGGCGGCGTCACGCCCGACGGCAAAAGCTACACCTACGAGATCAACGACGGCTCGGCTGCCGACCTGGATGGCGACGGCAGCTATGAACTGATCATCAAGTGGCAGCCCACCAATGCGCACGACAATTCGCAGGCCGGCTACACCGGCAATACCTATATCGACGCCTACAAGATGGATGGCACGCGGCTGTGGCGCGTGGACCTGGGCCGCAACATCCGCGCCGGCGCGCATTACACCACCTTCCTGGCGTACGACTTTGACGGCGACGGCAAGGCCGAGCTGATGGTGAAGACGGCCGACGGCACCGTCGACGGCAAGGGCGGCGTCATCGGCGACGCCGGGGCTGACTACCGCAACGATCGCGGCTACGTCCTGTCCGGCCCCGAGTTCATCACCGTCTTCAACGGCGAAACCGGCGCCGCCATGGCCAGCGCGCCCTATCTGCCCGGCCGTGGCGATGTCGCCGCATGGGGCGACGCCTACGGCAACCGCGTGGACCGCTTCCTCGGCGGCGTGGCTTACCTGGACGGCGAGCGTCCCAGCGCCATCTTCTCGCGCGGCTACTACACGCGCGCCGTCATCGCGGCGTGGGACTGGCGCGGCGGGAAGCTGAGCAGCCGCTGGGTATTCGACAGCGACGTGGCGGGCGGCGAGGTGAACCACCAGGGCGCGCATTGGCTGTCGGTGGCCGACGTGAACAACGACGGCAAGGACGACATCATCTACGGCGCCGCCACCATCAACAGCGACGGCAAGATGTTGTACAGCACGGGTCTGTGCCATGGCGACGCGCTGCACGTGGGGAAGCTGGACCCCAGACGCCCCGGCCTGCAGATCTTCATGGTGCACGAAACGCCCAGCTGCTACGGCAAGCACGGCATCGAGATGCACGACGCGGCCACCGGCAAGATCCTGTGGAGCCTGGACGGCCAGGGCGCCGACGTGGGGCGCGGCGTGTGCATGGACATCGACCCGGCGCACCTGGGCGAGGAATGCTGGGCTTCGGTGGGCGCGTTGATGAGCGCCAGCGGCGAGCAGATCTCCGCCCATCATCCGCGCCGCATCAACTTCGCCTCCTGGTGGGACGGCGACCTGTTGCGCGAGTCGCTGGACGGCACGCGGATAGAAAAATGGAGTCCGAAAAGCGCCGCGTTCGAGCCGATGCTGAACGGCGCAGACTTCGGCGCCGCGTCCAACAACGGCACCAAGGCCACGCCGGTGCTGTCGGCCGACCTGCTGGGCGACTGGCGCGAGGAAGTGGTCTGGCGCAGCGCGGACAGCAACGCCCTGCTGCTGTTCAGCACCACCGCCCCCACGGTCCACCGCATTCCGGCGCTGATGCAGGATGCGCAATACCGCGTGCAGGTGGCCGGCCAGAACGCGGGCTACAACCAGCCGCCGCATCCGTCCTTCTACCTGGGCGAGGGCATGGCGCAGCCGCAGGGCGTGGCCCGTCCGGTGCAGACGCACATGGAAGAGTTGAAACAGGCGGAGGCGCGCCCGGCCGATCTGCAGAACCTGGGCACCAAGCGCAGCTTCGCCGGCGACTACAGCGGCGCCATCGCGGCCTTCGACGAGCGCGCGCGCGGTGTGCAAGCGGGCAGCGACAATCCTGCGGACATCGAAAAACTGAGCGACGCCACCGCGGTGGATGCGATTGCCGCCATCGTCGCCGAGGCACGCGGCAAGCGCATCGTGCTTCTGAACGAAGCGCATCACGTCCCCATGCATCGCGCCTTCGCCAAGCGCCTGGCAGTCGAACTGCGCAAGATCGGCTATACGTATCTGGCCTGCGAAGCTTTCAGCACCGATATCGCGCAGCGTCCGAAAGGCGGTGTGCTGACCAATGGCGACGGCTACTATCTGCGGGACCCCATGTTTGTGGACTTCGTCCATTCAGCGCTGGCGGACGACTGGAAGCTGGTGGGCTACGAGGCTGCCGACATGGGGCTGCATCTGTCGCAGAAGGAGCGCATCGCGCAGCGGGAACGGGTACAGGCCGCCAATCTGGTCGAGCGCATCTTCGTAAAGGACAAGGACGCGAAAGTGTTCGTCTACGTCGGATACAGCCACCTGCTGAAGGGCGATACCGGAGGCTTTGTGATGATGGGCGAGCACCTGAGGCGGATGACTGGCCTGGACACCCTGCACGTTGAGCAGGAACGATTCTATGCGCATCCCGATCCGGCCTTCAACGGCAAGACCTACCAAGCTATCATCGAGAAATTCAAGCCGGCCGCACCCATCGTACTGAAATCCGGCGACGGCAGGCCGCTGGTATTGAAAGGCATGGCACAGCGTGCCGACATGCAGGTGGTCTTCCCGCCTTACGCCACCGGCGCCGGTTATGGCCGCCCGGTATGGCTGGAGCAGCTGGCGCAACGCAAACCTCAGCCTATCCCGCCGTCCTTGCTGCCCGCATCGGGCCGCCGGCTGATCCTGGCGCACCGCGCGGATGATCCGGCCGGTGCCATGCCGGTTGATACCGTGCTCGTCGAAGCCGGCAAGGCCGTTCCGCAATTGATGCTGCCATCCGGCGCCTTCCGCTTCAGCGCCCAGGACTAGTTGCAAACGTCATAAACGTCATAAACGCTATAAACGGTACAAACCGCACGCTCCGAAAGATCAACTTGACTACCTTCACCCGCCGCACCTTCCTTCAAGCCTCGGTCCTGAGCGCCGCCCCGCTGCTCGCCGCCAGCACCGCCGCCGCAGGCGCCACGCCGTCGTCCAATACGCCAGACGGCGCGCCGGCAGCGCCGCCCCAGCCCCTGTCCGCCGCCCCCGAAACCGGCGCAGCGCTGCACTGGCTGGACGGCGCACCCGCCCTGTCGCAGGGCGCCACGCTCGGCATCCCGTGGCCACAGGGGAAAATTCCCAAAGGCCAGGCCTTCGCGCTGACGGCAGGCGGTGCCGGCACCCCGGTGCAAAGCTGGCCCCTGGCCTACTGGCCGGACGGCTCGCTCAAATGGACCGCGCACGCCCTGCCCGCCAACGCCGGCCTGGCCGGCCCGCTCAAGCTCGCGCCCACGAGCACGGCGCCCGCATCAGCAGCAGCAACAGCAGCAGCAGCAGCAGCCGGTCCGTCCGTGCGCGTCCAGGACGGCCCGAACGAATTGGTGGTGGATACCGGCGTGGTCTCCTGCCGGGTTCCCAAGCGCGGCGCCCACCTGATCCGCTCCATCAGCCGCGCCGGCCGCGACATTGCGCGCGACGGCAAGCTGGTCGCCCTGAGCGACGACCAGCCCGACGGCAGCAGCGGCGCCACGCACCACACCGCCTTCGAAAGCGACATCAGGGCCGTGACGGTGGAGCAGCGCGGCCCGGTGCGCGCCGTCGTCAAGATAGACGGCATGCACCGCAGCGGCCAACGCGCCTGGCTGCCGTTCTCCGTGCGGCTGTATTTCTACGCCGGCGCCGAATCGGTCCGCATCATGCACACCTTCGTCTTCGACGGCGACGAGCAGAAGGAATTCGTACGCGGCATCGGCCTGCGCTTCAACGTGCCGATGCGCGACCCGCTGCATGACCGCCACGTGCGTTTCGCCGGCGAAGAACACGGCCTGTGGGCCGAAGCCGTGCGCGGCCTCACGGGCCTGCGCCGCGATCCCGGCGCCGCCTTCCGCTCGGCCCAGGTCGCCGGCCAGGCCTGCCCGCCGCTGGACGCCATGGCGCCCAACGTGCGCAAGCTCATGCACCTGATACCCGCGTGGGGCGACTACACGCTGTCCCAGCTGTCCGCCGACGGCTTCCAGATCCGCAAACGCACCAAGCCCGGCTACGGCTGGATCGACGCGGCCTGGGGCCGCCGTGCGCCGGGCGCCGGCTACATCGGCGGCGCATCCGGCGGCGTGGCCTTCGGCCTGCGCGACTTCTGGCAGCGCCATCCCACCCAGCTCGACATCCGCAACGCCCATACCGACGCAGCCGAAGTCACCTTGTGGATGTGGTCCCCCCGATGCGCCCGCGATGGATATGCGCTTTTACCACGACGGCATGGGCATGGAAACCCACGCCGACGAACTCGACGGCCTCGAAATCACCTACGAGGACTACGAAAAAGGCTATGGCAGCCCGCACGGCGTGGCCCGCAGCAGCGAGATCACGCTGTGGGCGCTGGCCTCCACGCCGTCGCGCGACGCCATGGCCAACATGGCGCAGGCCGTGCAGTCCCCGCCGCAGCTGGTGGCGCAGCCCGCGCACTACCTGGCCTGCGGCGTATTCGGCGGAATGTGGAGCCTGCCAGACCGCTCGCATCCGTCCAAGGCGCTGATCGAAGATGAGCTGGACCGGCGCTTCGACTACTACCGTGGCCAGGTGGAGCAGCGCCACTGGTACGGCTTCTGGAACTACGGCGACGTGATGCACACCTACGACGCCGACCGCCACGTGTGGCGCTACGACGTCGGCGGCTATGCCTGGGACAATTCGGAACTCTCGCCCGACCTGTGGCTGTGGTACTCCTTCCTGCGCAGCGGCCGGGCCGACATTTTCCGCCTGGCCGAAGCCATGGTGCGCCACACCAGCGAGGTGGACATCTACCACCTGGGCCGCTTTGCCGGCCTGGGCACGCGCCACAACGTGCAGCACTGGGGCTGCAGCGCCAAGCAGGTGCGCATCAGCGCCGCCGTCTACCGGCGCTTCTATTACTACCTGACGGCCGACGAACGCATCGGCGACATCATGCAGGAGCTGCTGGATGCGGACGCCAAGCTGGCCGACGTGGACCCGGTGCGCAAGCGCGCCGCCCCGCTGGACAAGAGCGTGCACGCCGCGCGCGCCAGCTTCGGAACCGACTGGGGTTCGCTGGCCGGCAACTGGCTCACCGAATGGGAGCGCGGCGGCAAGCCGCTGTACAAGAACAAGCTGCTGACCGGCATGCGCGACATCGCCGCCATGCCGCACGGCTTCTTCAGCGCCGAGCGCGCAGGTTACGACGCCAAGGACGGCCGCATGGTCAACATGGGCGGCGACAAGGTAGCGGCCAGCCACCTGAACGCGGTGTTCGGCGCCGTGGAAGTGTTCGCGGAGCTGATCGCCGCCACCGGCGACAAGGATTTCGAACGCGCCTGGGTGCAGTACTGCACGCTGTACAACGCCAGCCGCGAAGAACAGGTGAAGGCGCTGGGCATGCCGCACGGCGGCACCAACGCACTGCGCGTGGGCCACTCTCGCCTCACGGCCTACGCCGCCGCGCGCACCAGGAACGCCGAGCTGGCGCGCCGCGCATGGCGCGAGTTCAACGAGCGCCCCGCCCCGCTGGTGCGCCCGGTGGAGCTGCGCGGCCCGGCCGTGCTCATGCCTGTGCAGGAAGTAGACTGGATCAGCACCAACGACACCGCGCAGTGGGGCCTGGCCGCCATCCAGAACCTGGCGCTGATCGGCGACTACATACCCTAAGACCAATATCATCGAGACCATGAAGACTTCCCTGCTTGCGGCGCCACGCGCCACCGCCCTGGCCCTGCTCCTGGCCGCCAGTTTCTCCGCCTCCGCGCAACCCGCCGGCGCCCGCAAATTCGACTTCAGCGCACAGCCTGCGGCCGGCTACACCGCCGTGCCGGTGACGGCCGAGTACAGCGCCAGCCGGGGCTACGGCTTCGAGCCGGGCGCCGCCGCCGGCAAGCCTTCCTTCTTTTCGGTGGACCTCCCGGAAGGCAATTACAACGTCACCGTTACGCTGGGCGGTGCGCAGGATGCCACCACCACCATCAAATCCGAGCTGCGCCGCCTGATGCTGGAAAACGTGCACACCGCGCCAGGCAAGACCGAGGTGCGCACCTTCACCGTCAATATCCGCACGCCGCAGATCCCGGCCAGCGCGGGCCTGGCTGCCGGCGTGGTCAAGCTCAAGGCACCGCGCGAAACCGTGCAGGAAGCCTGGAACTGGGACCGCCGCCTGACGCTGGAATTCAACGGCGCAGCGCCCGCCGTGCGCTCCATCGAGATCACGCCCGTGCAAACGCCCACCATCTTCCTGCTGGGCGACTCCACCGTCTGCGACCAGCCCGGCGAACCGTACGCGAGCTGGGGCCAGATGCTGCCGCGCTTCCTGAAGCCCGGCGTCGCGGTCGCCAACCACGGCGAGTCCGGCGAAACCTACCGCGATTCGCTGGCCCGCCGGCGCCTGGACAAGGTGCTGAGCGCCATGCGCCCCGGCGACACGGTGATGATGCAGTTCGGGCACAATGACCAGAAACAGATCAAGGAAGGCAAAGGCGGCCCGTTCACCACCTACAAGGCCGAGATCAAGCAGCACGTGGACGGCGTGCGCGCCCGGGGCGGCGTGCCGGTCATCATTTCGTCGATGGAACGCCGGGCCTTCGACGCCAACGGCAAGGTGGTCCCGTCGCTGATCGACTACGCCACTGCCGCGCGCCAGTCGGCGCAGGAGCTCGGCGTGGCTTTCATCGACCTGAACGCGATGAGCAAGCCGCTGTACGAGGCGCTGGGCACCGAGGCATCCAAGGCGGCTTTCGCGGAACCCCAGCCCGGCCGCATCGACAACACCCACCACAACAACTATGGCGCCTACGAGCTGGCGCAGGCCGTGCTGACCGGCATGCGCCAGGCCGGCGTGCCCGCCGCGTCCTTCATCGCCGACGGCTACGGCAGCTTCGACCCTGGCAGGCCGGACCCGGTGACCAAATTCGCCGTTCCGCCCAGCCCCACGTTCACCAATGAGCGCCCGCTGGGCGACGAAGCCAACGCCGGAGCCGACGCAGCCCCTGCAGCAAGCGCCTTCCTCTTCGCCTACTTCACCAAGAACGGCGAAGACGGCCTGCATCTCGCAGCCAGCGCGGACGGCTACCGCTGGGAGAAGCTGGGCGGCGGCCGCAGCTACCTGACGCCCAAGGTCGGCATCTCGAAGCTGATGCGCGACCCGTGCATCGTACGCGGCCCGGACGGCACCTACCATATGGTGTGGACTTCCGGCTGGAAGGAAAACAATATCGGTTACGCTTCCTCGAAGGACCTGGTGCACTGGTCCGAGCAGAAGGAACTGCCCGTGATGGCGCATGAAAAAGGCGTGCTGAACGCGTGGGCGCCGGAAATCGTGTACGACGAGCAGCGCGGCGAATTCCTGATCTTCTGGGCTTCCACGGTACCGGGAAAATTCACGGAAACGGCCGGCTCGTCGGAGGAGAAGTACAACCACCGGCTGTACTCCACCACCACCAGGGATTTCACCACCTTCACGCCGACCAAACTGTTCTACGATCCCGGCTTCAGCGTGATCGACGCCACGTTCGTGCGCGCCAACGGCAAGAACCACTTGCTGGTGAAGGACGAAACCGTGAATCCGCCGCGCAAATACCTGCAGGTGGCGGACGCTCCCACGCTGACTGGCCCGTTCGGCAAGCTCGGTGCGCCCATCACGCCGCAAGGCATGTGGGTGGAAGGCCCGACGGCCATCCAGGCCGGCCCCGACGTCATCGTCTACTACGACGCTTACCGCACCAAGCACTACGGCGCCATGCGCTCGCGCGACCTGGTGCACTGGGAAGACGTCACCGCCAAAATGGGCTTCCCCGACGAGGGCACGCCGGTGCGCATGCGCCATGGCACCGCCATCGCCGTACCCGCAGCGCTGGTCGAGCAGCTGCGCAAACAATAACCACACGACTCCGGAGACAAAATGAAACGACTGCTGATCGCCCTTGCCACCGCCGCCACGCTGAACCTGGGCTTTGCACTGCCTGCCGCCGCGCTGGACCCGGCCACCACCACCGCCAGCGACCAGAATTACCTGGCGCGCGTGCCCTACCAGACCTACTTCGCGGACTACCTGGCCCTGCGCAAGGGGCGCCAGTCCGACATTATTTTCATCGGCGATTCGATCACGGAGCAGTTCCGCTGGGGCGCGGGCGCCTCCGTGTGGAACCGCGTGTACGAAAACCGCGCATTCGATTTCGGCCTGGGCGCCGACAAGACCCAGCACGCGCTGTGGCGCCTGGAGAATTTCGACCTGTCCTTTTTGAAGCCGAAGGTGGCCGTCATCATGATCGGCACCAATAACGTCGGCAACGAGCCGGAGGACATTGCCGCCGGCATCAAGGCCGTTGTCGCCGCCACGCAGCAAAAGTTCGCGGGTGTGAAAGTGGTCGTGGTCAGCATCCTGCCGAACGCGCGCGCGGACCAGCGCATGGCCGCCGTCAACAAGCTGATCGCGCCGATCGCCGACCAGAAATCCATCTGGTACCTGAATCTGGCGGCGCGCTTCACCCCCGAAGGCGACAACTGGAAAGGCCTCAGCGGCGACAAGCTGCACCTGACCACTGCCGGCTATACCGCCTGGTCCGAAGAACTGGAAGCCCTGCTGGCCACGGTACAGAAATAGCATGGCGATGGAACTTACCGTAGGGCGGGTTAGCCGCAGGCGTAACCCGCCGGGGCCGCCGTGGGCGCAAGCATTGGCGGGTTACGCTGCGCTAACCCGCCCTACGGTCATCGCGGCGTGCGTGGCATTTGCGTTCGCGCCGCCCGCACATGCGCAGCCGGCCGAGCAGCCTACCGTCACCATCAAAAAAGCGCCGCCCGCCAAGCCGCCCGAACCGCCCGCCACACCGGGCAACGCGGACAACGCCGACGTGGCCAGCGTAGTGGTCTCGGCCGAACGCCCCACCAACCGCATCGACCGCCAGGTCTACGACGTGAAGTCCGACGTTGGAGCGAGCAATGGCTCGGCGGCGGATGCCCTGAACAGCGTGCCTTCGGTGGCGGTCGATCCCGACGGCTCGGTCACGCTGCGCGGCAGCTCCAACGTGCAGATCCTCATCGACGGCAAGCCATCCGCCATGCTGCAGGGCGATAACCGTGGAGCCTCGCTGAACGCCATCCCCGCCGATGACATCGAATCGGTGGAAGTCATCAACAATCCCGGCGCGCAGTTCGGCAACGAGGCTGGCGGCGGCCCTATCATCAACCTGGTCATGCGCCGCACGCGCCGGCCCGGCGGCTTCGGCTTCCTCAACGCCAACGGCGGCACGGCCGGACGCTACAACTCGTCCCTCTCCGGCACCTACAATTCCGGCGTTTTCGGCATCCAGGGCGGCCTGAACGTGCGCCACGACGGCCGCGCCAGCACCGGCGAAACGGTGCGGGACCGCATCGATCCCGTCACCGGCGCCATGGTGCACAGCAGCCAGATCGCCAGCTCCTCCGGCCTGAACGACAACGTGGGCGCGAACGCCACGGTCAACTACAACGCCGGCGCCAAGGACACGCTGGCCGCCAGCTTTTCCTACCAGGGCCGCGACAATGCCCAGCATTCGCGGGACCGCTACCTGCGCTACGCGGGCGGCGCGTCCGCCCCGGTGGACAGCGACTACGCCCGCACGACGCAGCGCAGCGGTGACGCCCGCAACTATGGCTGGGGCGCGCGCTGGGAGCACAAAGGCAGCATCGACGGCGAATCCATGAAAGTGGACCTGCGCGTCACCTCGGCCGACAACACCTTCAACAGCGCCTACCAGAACCTGTACGCCGTGGCGCCGCCTGGCGCGCTCGATCAGAGGAGCTTCCAGGACAACACCACCGCCAACCGCATCGTCGACTTCACCGGCGACTACGAGCTGCCCATCGACCGCGCCATGCTCAAGCTGGGCTACAAGGTGGCGGACAACCGCAGCGATGTCGATACGCTCTACACCAGCGTCG
The DNA here is from genome assembly GCF_042693265.1 of Pseudoduganella sp. UC29_71. Lineage (NCBI taxonomy): Bacteria > Pseudomonadati > Pseudomonadota > Betaproteobacteria > Burkholderiales > Oxalobacteraceae > Pseudoduganella > Pseudoduganella sp. UC29_71. Next base: position 2,444,078 of record NZ_CP170549.1, read on the forward strand.
ATCCGGTGTCGCAGCTGCCCTACGTGAACACCCAGCGCAGCAACCGCTTCCACCTGGATGAAAAAAACCTGGCCGTGTACGGCTCCTACCAGGTCCGCCTGAACGAGAAATGGGGTGTGCTGGGCGGCATGCGGATAGAGCATACGGACCTGGATGTGGAGCAGCTCACCAGCCAGGTGAGCGCGTCCAACAGCTACACCAGCTATATTCCGAGCGCCTACGCCACCTATAAATGGTCGGACGACACCAATCTGCGCTTCAGCTATGCGCACCGGCTGAGGCGGCCCAATGCCAGCGAGCTGAATCCCTTCGTGATCTACCGCGACGAGTTGAACGTATCGGCAGGTAACCCGCATCTGAGTCCGACCAAGACGGATTCCTTCGAAATCGGCTACGAAACCCGCGTCGCGGGCCTGGAGACCAATCTGCGCGCCTACCACCGCAGGGACCGCGACTCCATCCTGATCCGCCGCTACTTCATCAGCGACACGGTACTGCTGACCACCCCGGCCAACGGCGGCCGCAATCACGCGAGCGGACTGGAATTCACGGTGCACGGCAAGCTCATGCCCGGCCTGACGATGAATGCCAGTGGCAACCTGGGACACACGGAGCAGCTGCAGGAAGACCTGTACGGTTTTGTCAGCACGCGCACCACGTCGTCGCTGAGCGGGCGCCTGCGGTTCAACTACCAGGCCACGGCGGACGACCAGTTGCAGGCCGCCGTGCAGACGCAGGGCCGTTCGCTGTTTGGCCAGGGCGTGCGGCAGCCCAACACCACCGCCAATTTCAGTATGCGCCACGCGATCACGCCGAAGCTGGCCATGGTGCTGAATGTGACCGATCTGTTTGATTCGAACAGGATCGAGACCATCACGGACACGGCCACGCTCAAGGAAACCAGCATACGGCGCTCGGATGGGCGCATCGTTTACCTGGGCTTGCAGTACCGCCTGGGCGGCTTCACTCCCGGCCCAGGGGCGCGCCAAGGTGGCGGGCAAGGACAAGGCCAGGGGCAGCGCGGCGGAGGGCCACGCTAAGGATTACCTGGAAGCCGCCTTCGCTGCTGCGGCTGCCCCCGCTTTCTCTGCCTCGCTGGACCACACTTTCATGGTTTGCACGGCCAGCAGCTTGCAGCCGGCCGGCGTGTTCACGTAAGTGCGCATGAACTGGTAGCGGTTGCTGCGCCAGGTCTTGCCGTCCGCGTTCCAGGCATCCACCGTGCTCTGGCCGCGCAGCACGACGGTGTCGCCCAACACCTGCGCCTGTACGCCGCTGGTGGTGCGCGCCTTCGGTATGCTGGCGGGCTTTTTCGCCCGCGCCACCACGGCCGCCTTGTCGTCGATGGACGAGACCAGGTTGTGGACCCAGACGAAATCGTCTGCCAGATGGTTTTCCAGGAAGGCCGCATCGCCAACGCGCGTGGCTTCCTCATATTGGGAATCGCGCGCTATCAGGTCGGCGACCGGGAGGCAGGAAGCGCCTTGTGCGGCGAGCGGCAAGGCGGCGGACAGGAGCAAAAACAGACTGGGTTTCATGCTTCTATTCTAGCCGGTAGACCTTGAAATCGGTGACTTCCTGACGGGAGTGCGTTGTACGGAAGCCGAAATGGCCAGCGCGCAGCGGTTCGGGATCGCGGTAGGTGAAGTACGGCTCGCCATCCACCAGGATGCGGGTGCAGCCGTGATAGACCGCGATGTCGATCTGGTATTCGCGGTTGGGCAGCAGCAGGTGTTCGCTGTCGGCCAGGTCGCCGAGCAGCACGCGCTGGCCTTTGCCGTCGTATTTCCGGAATCGGGTGGTGGTGTTGCTGTTGCCGCCCATGCCCATATAGTACAAGCTCAAGGCGTCGTACTGTGCGAAGGTTCCGTCGCGGGTGAACAGGTTGGCGTTGCGCGGGTCGCTGGCCATCCAGAACTGGTTCAGGTCGGACAGGCGGTCGTTCGGGCCGCCACGCATCAGCATCGTGCGGCGGTAGCTGATCTGGACGTCGCCGGAGAGCATGGGCTTGAACCAGACCGTGGCATCGCCCGCCACGTCGACGGTGAGTTTGCCCTGGGCTGCCGCCACGCCGGAGCCGGGGCTGGACTTGTACTCGGCGACCCACTGGGCCAGGCCCTTGTCGAAGCCATCCGCATGCAGCAGCGCGCCGGGCTTACCCCAGCCGGTGCACTCCTGCGCCTGCGCAGCTCCCGCCACGAGCGCACCCACGACGGCCAGCATGGCAGCGGCGCGGATGGCGATCATCGCTGCACCTTGCCTGGGCGGGTAGCCGCTTGCCCGCCGGGCGCTGCTGCAGCGGCTTGCGCGGCGGGTGCTGCGGCGGACTCGGCATGGGCGGTCGCGGGCGGAACGGCTTTACCCTGCGCTGACAGGTATGCCGCTGCCGGGTTGCGCGGCAAGCCGTTCAGCGCCGCGATCACGCTGCGGGCGTTGAACTGCGCGCCGGCGTCGTTGGTATGGGTGCGCGCGTCGGCGAACAGGCCTGCCACGGCGGCGGCGCCGATCTGGCGGTAGCCATCGCTGACGACCATGGTCAAATCCGCAAACTGCGCACCGCCGGCCGCAGCCACTTCCGCATCCCACTGCGCGAAAGTGGCGAAATCGCGGCCCTGTTCCCACGCATCCTTGTGCGGCACCGGGGACAGCAACACCACGGACGCGCCCTTGGCCTTCGCGTCCGCCACGTATTTGGACATATACCAGCCAAAGGTGTGCACCTCTTCCTTGCTGCCGTCTGCCTTGGTGTCTTCAACAGTCTCCGGGCCGATGCCCTTGCCCGACGCCCTGCCCTTCATGGCGGGATCGCCGATGCGGCCGCCGTCGTTGTGGCCGAACTGGATCAGCACCACATCGCCCGCCTTCATCTGCGCCACCACCTTGTCCCAGCGCCCCTCGGTCAGGAAGGTTCGGCTGCTGCGGCCGCCGATGGCATGGTTGACCACATTGACCTTGGCGGTATCGAAGTAAGGCGCAATGCGCTCGCCCCATCCGAACATGCCGTTATTGCCGCCGCTGCGCACGGTCGAATCGCCAACAATGAACACGTTGGGCAGGGCCGGATCGCGCGGCACGTCGCCGCGCACCTTGGCGCCGTCCACCACGGGACGGTCATCCTCGGCCGGCGTAATGTCGGCAGCCTTCGCGCTGAACGCAGACTGCACCACCGGCAGGCGTAGCGCCTTCAGCCCGGAAACCACCAGGCGGGCGTTGAGTTCCGCACCGGCCCAGTTGGTGTGCACGCGCTCGTCCGGCGTCACCAGCGGGAACAGCTTCATCACCGCGTCGCGGCCCAGCTCATCGTACTTTCGGGCCGCCATCTCGTTCAAATCGATAAACGCCACGCGCTCCTGCCGCGCCACCTCGGCCGCCCAGCCGGCATAATCGCCCTTGCCGCGTCCGACCTTGCCTTCCGCGTCCCACATCTTGCGCGGAATCGGCGAACAGATGACCGGCGTTGCGCCCTTCGCGCGGATTTCGGCGACGTAGCGGCGCAGATACCAGCCGTAGCTGTGCACCGTCTCGTTCTTCCCGGTCAGCTGGTTGTCGATCACCTGGGTTTCCTCGCCCACGCCCCGGATGGTGCCGCGCGCACGGCTGGTGTCGTTGATGGCGCTCGAATCGTTATGCCCGAACTGCATCACCACCACGTCGCCCGCCTTGATGAAGGGCAGCGTGCGTTCCCAGTGGCCGCCGCTGATGTAGGTGCGGCTGCTCAAGCCGCCGATGGCGCGGTTCACCACATTGATCTTGCCCGCGTCGAAGTAGGCGGCAATCGGATTGCCCCAACCCCACTGGCCTTCCTCGCCTTTGCCCTGGCCGTCGTCGCGGCCGTTGCGCACCGTGGAGTCGCCGATCAGCAGCAGCGTCGGCAAGGCCGGGTTGGCCGGTTCCGGCAGTTGCGGCCTCGCCTGCGCGGGGTCTGTGTTGACGGCCGCCGGCAAGGCGGTCTGCGCGCTTGCCGATATTGCGGTGCAGCAGGCCAGGATGGATACGGCGCGGCCCAGCGCCTTCAGGATCGTCTTCATGCCGCCAATTTTATGCGATGACATTCCCTCTCTGCGCATGGCTTGCAAAGAATCAGGAAGATGAGCAAACAGCGGCCAGAAATGCGCACACAATCGGAATCCCGCAACCTGAAATCAGTTACCAATGAAAACCAGACTCCTCATGCCAGCCGTCGCCGCGATGCTGATGGCATGCGCCTTCAGCGGCACGGCCCACGCGCAGATCGGCAAGCGCTTCCCGTCCGAGCGCAAGGTGGTGAAAGACCCCGTAACCGGCACCATGCTCACCTTCCTGACCAGCAAACCGCATGGGGATTCGAAAATCTATCCCACGCATCCGCAATGGACCTCGGACGGCCAGTGGGTGGTGTTCCGTTCGCGCCTGGCGGGCGGCGAGGCGCTGGCCGTGAACGAGAAGACCGGCGACATCGTCCAGGTGAGCGAAGGCGGCTACACCGGCATGCTGAACCTGGCGCGCAAGGCCATGAAGCTGTACTTCATGCGCCAGGGCAGCGAGAAAGGCCGCCTGCAGATCGTGGAAGTGGACCTGGCGCGCCTGTTTGCGGACAGCGCCGCCGGCGCCATGAAGCCGGCAAGCGAATACCAGCGCGTGGCGGGCACGACTCCGCTGGGCATGGAAGCCGGCGGCGATATGGCGCTGGACGCGGACGAAGAATGGGTCTACTTCCGGGTCGGCAAAGAGGAAGCGGCCAAGCACCTGGCGCCCGGCGTGAAGCCCGAACAGCCATTCGGCCCGCGCGGCATGGGGGCGGGGCCGAACGGCATCGCGCGCATGAACCTGAAGAGCGGCGAAATCAAACATGTGGTGTCGGTGCCGTTCCAGATCGGCCATATCCAGGCCAACCTGTTCAATCCAGGCGAGATCGTGTTCTGCTGGGAGACCGGCGGCAAGTCGCCGCAGCGCACCTGGACCGTGAAGTCCGACGGCAGCGGCCTGCGTCCGCTGTACCCGGAAGCGCCGTATGAATGGGTGACGCACGAAGCGGTGATCTCGAAGGACGAAGTGGCCATGGCCATCATGGGCCACCGCAAGATCGCCGAGGGCGCGGGCGGCGTGGCGGCGCCGGGCACCGACGTGGGCGGCGCCAACCCCGGCCAGGATGCGGCCTGGGGACCGAGCGGCACGCGCGAGAAGCCGAGCGGCCTGGCCATCGTCAACCTGCGCACGCGCGAAATGACCATTGCAGGCCAGACGCCGTCCGGCAGCGGCCTGTGGCACGTGCACGGCTCGTCCGACGGCCGCTGGGCGGTGGGCGATGACTTCAGCCGCAGCGTCTACCTGATCGACCGCAAAACGCGCGAGATGATCATGCTGACGACCGGCCACAAGGACACCGCCGCCGATCATCCGCACCCGACCTTCAATGCGGACGGGACCAAGATCGAAATCCAGTCCGCCATGCTCTCCGAGGACAACCGCTCGATGAACATTGTCATCGTGCCGGTGCCGGAAGAGTGGCTGAAGCGGAAGTAAGTTGCTCAGTTGGGCCGCTTAGTCGAGCTGCGTCAGCGTGACGCGGCGCAGCTCGTACGGCGCCCCTTCCAGCTGGAAGCCGATGCGGCCCGAGGCTGGCGTGGCCCTGGTCACCTTGTTTTGCGCCACGCCGTTGATGGTCACTTCCACCGTGCCGTCGCGGCTCACGATGTCCGCGCTGTTCCATTCCCCGGCCGGCAGTTCGCTGTCCGCAGCGGTGTGGGCCTTGATGACGGGCGCGGCACCCGGCGCGCTGGTGGGCGGTTCGGCGAAGCTGTAGCTGGACATCGGCAGCAGGTCGCCGACGCTGCCCTTCTTCGTTTGCACCTGCAGGCTCACCGGCCATACGCGGTCCATGGCGCCGGGGCTGATATGCAGCAGCACGCCGCCGTTGCCCGGCTTGCCGCTCCAGCGCCACTCGACGTGCAAGCGGTAGTTGCGGTAGCTGGCGGTGGTGGCCAGAAAGCCCGACGGCTGGCCGGTGGACGCGATCACGCCGTCCGGCAGCAAGGTGAACACGCTTTCCAGCGGCGCGGCAGGCGTGGTTTGCAATTCCCAGCCGGTGAAGTCCTTGCCGTTGAACAGGTCCACGGCGCCGGCATGGCCGGCAACCAGCATGGCCGCTGCGCACAGCGTCCGAAACTTCGTTTTACGCTTCGTTTCCAGATTACTCATCTCTGATATTCTCTCCACCATGAAAAAACTCATACTCGCCACAATGATCAGCTGCATGGCCGCACTGGCCAGCGCCAATCCCATTATTCCGCTGTGGCCGGAAGGCGTTCCCGGCGCGCGCGCCAATATCGGCGCCGAGCAAAACAAGGACGGCCGCATTGCCAACGTCAGCGAACCGACGCTTACCCTGGTCGGACCTGCGGTGGACCGGCCGAACGGCACTGCCGTCATCATATGCCCTGGGGGCGGTTATGTGCGCCTGTCCGCCGACCGGGAAGGCGCGCAATATGCAAACTGGCTTTCGGGCCTGGGCGTGACCACCTTTGTCCTCAAATACCGCATGCAGGAATTCGGCCACCCGGCGCCGCTGCAGGACGTGCTGCGCGCCGTGCGCCTGGTGCGTTCGCGCGCCAAGGAGTTCGGAATCGACCCGGCGCGCATCGGCGTCATGGGCAGCTCGGCGGGCGGGCACCTGGCGGCCAGCGCGGGCACACTGTTCGACTTGCCTGCCGGCCGCACGGGCGCTGCGCTCGATGCAACCAGCGGGCGGCCGGACTTTTTGATGCTGATGTATCCGGTCATTACCATGGAGCCCCCGGCGGCGCATATGGGGTCCCGCAACGCGCTGCTGGGCAAAGCGCCTTCGGCGGAGCTGGTGGCGCAGATGTCGCTGGAGAAGCAGGTTACGGCCAGCACGCCGCCGACGCTGTTGATTCATACGCAGGAGGACCAGTCGGTGCCGGTTGAGAACAGCATCCTGTTCTACCAGGCGCTCACGAAAGCGCACGTGCCGGCGGAGATGTATCTGTTCGAGCATGGCAGCCATGGCATGGGTATGAAGGATGGTTTGGGCACCGCGTCGGACTGGCCGCGCCGTGCGGAGGAGTGGCTGCGGGCGCGCGGGCTGTTGTCGCGGCGGTAGGCGGCTCCTGGCGGGTTACGCTGCGCTAACCCGCCCTACGGTTAAAGCCGCGCCACGTAGGGCGGGTTAGGCGGAACGCCGTAACCCGCCGGCTCCGTCACGCGAAGTGGAACATCTGCTGCAAGGGCCACTCGCGCGGCCGGTTGCCGGGTTCGACTTCCATCAGGTCGGCCATGTAGTCCCACCAACGCTGCATCACTTCCTGCTTGGGCAGCTCGGCGATCTTGTGGTCCGGCCAAAGCTTCAGCACGGCGAACAGGTGCAGCGTTTCCTCGTCGAGGAAAATCGAATAGTCGTAGATGCCGGCGTCGCCCAGCGCGCGGCCCAGGTCGGGCCACAGCTCATCGTGGCGGCGGCGGTATTCCTCCACCGTGCCGGGTTTCAGCTTCATGCGGAAAGCGCGCGTCGTCATTTTTTGGCCGCCAATTTCTTCAGTTCGGCCGCAGCCAGCAGGAAGCCGCCTACGCCATAGTTATAGGAAGACGCGGGGCGGTAGAACGCCGGTTCCGCGCCGGTCTGCTGGATGCCGCCCAGGCGGCCGTCCGCGTAGACATTCTTCAGGATGCCGGCCCAGGCGCGCTCGATCACCGGGCGGTAGGTCTTTTCATCCAGGTAGCCATTGTTCACGCCGTACGCCATGCCGTACACGAACAGCGCCGAGCCGGAAATCTCCGGCAGCGGATAGGTGGCCGGGTCCAGCAAGCCCGCGTGCCACAGGCCGTCCGGCCCCTGGATCTTCGCCACGGCGGCCGACATCTCTTTCAGTTGCTGGATATAGAACGGCCGCTTCGGATCATCCGCCGGAATGTAGTCTATGCTGCGCGCCAGGCCGCCCAGCACCCAGCCTTCGCCGCGCGACCAAAAGATCTTCTTGCCGTTGGGTTCGGTCTTGCCGATGTAGCTGGCGTCGCGCGCGTACAGGTGTTCCTGTTTGTCGTACAGCGCGTCGTACGTCTTCTGCCACTGCTCGTGCACGTAGTCCAGGTATTTGCGCTCGCCGGTGGCCTTGTACATCTTCAGCCATACGGGCGGCGCCATGAACAGCGCGTCGCACCACCACCAGGGCAGGCGGTCGTCGCCGGGCTTGAGGGTTTTGAGCGGCAGCAGGATGTCCAGCTGGGTGCGGGTCGCGGCAAGCTTTTCCGGCGTGGGGTCCAGCGCGTAGAGCTCCAGGTAGGTTTGGGCCACGCTGATGTCATCCGCGTTCGGATACGGCGTGCGCAGCTCCCAGTTGAAGCCTTTCGCCATGGTCAGCATGGCGTCGCGGTATTTCGCGTCGCCGGTGGCCTCGGACGCGGCCATGAAGCCGGTGAACAGCACGGCCGAAGTCCAGATCTTGTCCAGGTGGCGCATGGTGCGCTCCAGCTGCCAGTCCGCCACCTTGCGCAGCGCCTTGTCGATGGCGGCCGGCTGCAGCGCCGGCGACAGGCCGGTGGCGAGCGGGCCGCCGTCGGCCGGTGCGTCGCCGAATTTGCGGCTGGTGTCCTTGTCGACGATGGCTTGCTGGGCAGGCGTGGGGAGCGGATAGTTCTGCTGTGCCGGCGCGGCGCCGAAGGCCAGTGCCAGGGAGATGAAAAGTGCAGTCTTCTTAGCCATTAAGTCTTGTCCTGTTCTTCAAAGCTCTTTTTCGATGGGTCTTCCTTCGGCGCGGCCGGGCGCACGATGGTGGTGCCGGCGGGCAGGCCGCGCACGGCGCTCGCGTCTTCCATTTCCACCGGCGCGGTCAGCGCCAGCTTCACGTCGCTGAACTGCCAATCCTTCACGTCGTGGATAAAGCCGCCCTGCTTCGCCTCGATATCGATGTTCTTCAGGCTGAAGCGCTCCAGCGGCACTTCCTTGTAGCCGCTCACCTCAAACGCGGTGGTAGCGCCGGTGGCCTTGATATTCCAGATACTCACGTCGTGGAACCGGGCGCGGCCCTTCTCCTTCGGCACCGGCGTGGCCAGCACTTTCCAGTAAGGCGGGTAATCCTTGATCTCCGGCGGGATGGTGGCGTAGCTGTAGCTGGGGTTCCAGTTCATGGTGATGCGCATGACCACGGGGATGCCGGTCATCTTGAAGTCGTGCAGGCGCAGGTTTTCGCCGAAACCGCCGCGCGTGTGGGCGGACTTGAACAGGATGCCGACCGGGACATTGCCCACCACGGTGATGTTGTACGCTTCGATATTGCGGAAGCCGCCCGCCGTTTCGCTGCCGAAGGTGACGCCGGCGGCGCCGTCGCGCACGATGGAGTCGCGGATCACCACGTCTTCGGTGGTGCGGGCCACGCGCTGACCGTCCGAATCGCGGCCGGCTTTCAGGCACAGGGCGTCGTCGTTGACGGCGATGTCGGCGTTCTGCACCAGGATGCGCCTGGAGGAGTCGATGTCGATGCCGTCGGTCGAGGGGCCGCGCCCGCCTTCGTTGTTGCGGATGACCACGCCGTCCACGGTCACGTCGGTGGAGTAGCAGATGTGCAGCGTCCAGAAACCGGAGCGGCGCAGCAGCAGGCCGCCGCCCACCTTGACGTTGGATGAGTTGAACACCTGGACCAGGCGCGGACGCTGCGCGTCGTAGTCCGAAGCCCAGCGCAGGCCGCGCGGTTCGTACTCCTTGCGCAGGGTCCAATAGCTGTCCCAGAAGATCTTGCCGTCGCCGTCGATGGTGCCTTCGCCTTCAATGGCGGCGTTCTTCTGTTCGTACACGTTCACCAGCGCAGCGGGCCAGCGCATCTCGATGCCCGCGATGCGGGTCGGCATTACGGGATAGTCCTTGATGTTCTGCGAACCGAGGATGGTGGCGCCCTTCCCCACATTGAGCGTGACGCCGCTCTTGACAAAGATCGAGCCGCTCAGGTAGGTCCCGGCCGGGAAGACGACGCGGCCGCCGTCCTTGGCGGCTGCGTCGATGGCGGCCTGGATGGCCTTGGTGTTCATGGTGGTGCCGTCGCCCTTGGCGCCGTATTTGTCCACGCTGTAGTCCTTGGCGCCGGCCATCGGCGCGGCGAGCGCCATGACCGTTGCCAGCACGGCCGCCAGTGCGGCTTGTATCCATCTTGCTTGCATGGTGTTCCTCATTTGATTTGCTCGGACAGCAGGCGCACCGGGCCGAGCATGCCGGAGGGCTTGGGCTCGATCAGGTGGGTGTCCTGCGGGACGAAGCGCTGGCCGTAGCGGGCGGACAGCAGGCGGTAGTCGGGGCGCTCCTGTCCAGCCAGGCCGTTCAGCGCGAGATTGGCGACCTGGACTTCAATGCGGTTGCTGCCTGCTTTCAGCCATGGGGTGACGTCGAGCTGGTATGGCGGCTTCCACACGGAGCCGGCGCGCTGGCCATTGATGTAGACGACGGCCGCTTCGCGCACGGGGCTTTCCAGCATGGCCCGCATGCCTGCCGGGACCTTGGGCGTGCTGTCCAGCGGCTTGCCGGGGCCGAAGTCCAGCATGACGCGCGAGCCGGCTTGCGGTGCGGCGGGCAGGTTCACGTCCTTCGTGTAGACGCCGAGACCGGAATAGAAGCGCGTGGCAGGGGCGTCGGTCCAGGAGCGCAGTTCCGGCATGGCCTGCGGCTGCGCGCCGGCAAAGGCGAGCTGCCAGTCGCGGCTGAGGTCCGCCAGTACAGAAGGTGCGCCCGCAGCGGAGCCGGCCGAAGCCGAAGCGGCCACGCCGCCGGCGGCGGGCATGGCCGCCTGCGGCGAGTCCGACAGCACGAGCACGCGCGATTCGTATGGGGCGAGCGTCAACGAGAAATCGGGTTTCACGCTGGCTGGCGTGGCTTTGCCGTCCTGCGGGTTCCACCAGGCGGCGGAACGGCGCGTGGCGCCCAGCGTGGCGGTGGTGCGCACTTCGCGGTTGCTGGTGTTGGCAATGAAGTAGATGTCGCCATCGGCCAGCTTGCGGCGGATGAAGCCGACGTCGGACTGGTTGGACGCCAGGCGCAGGTCGCCCGGCAGCGCCTTTTTCAGTGCCGCGCCGACTGCCGCGTCGTCGGCCACAACCTGCACGTGCGCGCCGGAGGCGAACAAGGCTTTGGAGGCGGCGGCCACCTGGCCGCTGATGCGTGCCGCGTCCGCATAGCCCGGCGCCAGCGACGGCGCGCCGCCGACGGCGATGATTTTGCCGCCGCCGCGCACATAGGCCTGCAGCTTGGCCAGCACTTCGGGCGCCAGGCGCTTCACGTGCGGCATGACCAGCACCGGATGCTTGACGCCCAGCGCGAGGATGGATTCGGCATCCACGTAATCGAGATTGTGGCCGGCGTCGAGTATCTGCTCGGTGAGCTGCGGCGTGACGTGCTTGTGCATTTCAGCCGACAGCGACACTTTGCCCGGCGTGAGCGCCGCGTACACGTCGTCGTTGGGCAGCAGCACGGCCACCTGGTTGGCAGACTGGCCCTGGCGCAGCAGATAGCTGGTGCGCTGCAGGTAGGCGTTCACGTCCGGCATGACGTTCCACCATGGCTGGTGGTCGTTGAACACGGCGGCCGCGTAGAAGGAGTAGCCCGGCTCCTGCGCACCCGGCGGCGTGTACGGCCAGCCATGGCCGACGAACTGGTTCACGCCTTGCAGCAGCATGCGGTCCGCCTCCACCTTCATGTCCAGCGGTGTGGCGCTGAAGGCGGGCGAATTGAGCCAGGTCCAGGTCTCGGCGGAGACCACGGGACGGTTGTACAAGTGCCCGGCCGACGTGGCCAGGCGCGTGAACGAGAAGCTGCGGAACTGCGGTCCCTCGCCTTCCGGCAGCGCCACCAGGCGGTTGCTGGACATCGACACGGCGGGCTCGCCGTAGGTCTGCGAACGGAACTGCGTGCGGTGCGCGGTGGCCCAGTCGTTCAGCGGCGTCAGGTAGCGCTCGTTGACCAGCTCCGTTTGGGTCAGGCCCCAGTCGCGGCGCAGCGCGGCGGCGTCCGGTCCCTGGCCGCTGTAGACGGCGGGCAGGAGCGGCTTCAGGTCGTAGCCGCGGCGGCGCTGGAACTCGGCCAGGAAGTCGTCGGTCCAGTCGGTGCCGTAGACTTCCAGGCTGTCGGAGAACACGGCGTACGGCGGCTTGTCCCCGAAAGCCTTCAGCAGCGGTTCGGCGACAGTGTTCAGGTGGTGATCGATGGCGGTGCGGCTCAGGTGGTCCAGCACAAAGCCTTCGGCGCCCAGCGCGGCGCGCTTGACCTGCTGCCCGGTGCGGGTGGCGATGTAGTAGACGGCCACGCGCGCTTGCGCGGACGGCGCGGCTGCGGCGCGGCCGGTGCCGGCGGGCTTGGCGCCTGCGCCGTCGATGAGGCGCAGCCTGGTCGCGTCGTATTGCTTCTCGCTGCCCTCGCCGATGAAGGCGGCGACCAGCTTCTCGCCGCTCATCACGGACGGCAGCGGCCAGGATTCCGCGTTCGGAGGAATGGCGACGGCCGCCACCCGCATGCGGCTTGCCGCTTCAGTGACCGGCACGTTCGGGCCGCCGTAGGGCCAGCCGCTGGCCAGCGTCATGTCCACGCGCAGCTTCTGCTCGTGGGCTTTGGTGTTGACGAAGCTGACGGCGTCGAGGAATTCGGGGGAAAGATAGGGGACGTTGCGGATGCCGCGCGCGGGGTCATCCAGTTCCATGGGGTAGACCGGCTGGATTTCGAAGCCGCCGAAACCGCCGGCCTTCATGGCCTGCATTTCGCGTTCCAGCTGGGATTTGACCACGTTGGGGCCGAACCACCACCAGCGCACCATGGCCTTGGCGTCGTCCGGCGGGACGGCCAGGCGGGCCGCCACGTCCGCCAGGCGGTCGGAGCGCACCGGTGCCGGCGGCACGAACGCTGTGGCCGCGGCTGCGGCGCCAGCCGCACCTGCACCGGCCGAGGCAAGCGCCCCGCCGGCGGCCATGGCAGCGACGGCGGCAGCCACCGCAGCGGCGAGCCATGTTGAGGGAATGTTACGCGTAGCCGCCGTCCTGCGCATGGTGCGCTTGCTCATCGATAGGCTCCGGCGGACGTTTAAACGATGCCGCTGCTGCTGGCGCCTGCCTTTGCCGGACGCGCTACTGCCGCCTTTTCGCGGTAGCCGGATGCGCGGTAGCATGCCACCGGATCGATGGCGCCGCCCGAACGCACGCGCGCCATGGCCAGGATGGCGCTGACGTCGGTGCGGTAAGCCTGCTTCAGCGCCTGCGCCGACTGCAGCGCATCGTTCGCTTCCTGGTACTGCTTGAGGGCCGCGCGGTCCACCAGCGCTGCCTGTACGGCGGCGCGCTGCACTTCGGCTGCGCTGTTCATCAGGCTTTCAATCGGATCGGTCACATTGTGCGACTGGTCCAGCATGTAGGCCGGGTTGAAGCCGGCGCCGTCGCGCTGTTCCGCGTCGGCCAGCTCGTTGAAGACCAGGAACAGCTGGAACGGATTGATGCTGCCCGAATCCAGGTCGTCGTCGCCGTATTTGCTGTCGTTGAAGTGGAAACCGCCCAGCTTGCCGAACTGCGCCAGGCGCGCCACGATCATCTCGATGTTGGTGTTCGGCGCGTGGTGGCCCAGGTCCACCAGGCACTTGGCCTTCGGACCCAGTTGCTGCGCGCAGGCGAAGCTGGTGCCCCAGTCGGCGATGGTGGTGGCGTAGAACGCCGGCTCGAACAGCTTGTGCTCGATGTACATCAGCCAGTCTTCCGGCAGCGCGGCGTAGATGCCGCGCGCGCTGTCCAGGTAGCGTTCCAGCGCGCCGCGCAGGTTGTGCTGGCCTGGGAAATTGGCGCCGTCGCCCACCCACACGGTCAGGCCTTTCGAGCCGAGCGCCTTGCCCAGTTCGATGCATTCGATATTGTGCGCAACCGCTTGCGCGCGGGTGGCCGCGTCCTGCGACGTCAGGCTGCCGTATTTGTAGCTGTGTTCCTGGCCCTGCTGGTCCTGGAAGGTGTTCGAGTTCACGGCGTCGAAGCCCAGGCCGTAGCCTTCGGCCTGCTCGCGCAGCGCGGCCGGATCGGTGGTCTTATCCCACGGGAAGTGCAGCGACACGCTGGGCGTGGCGCGCGTGAGCTGGTGGATCACGCCACAGTCTTCCATTTTCTCAAACACGTTGCGCGGCTCGCCCTTGCCCGGGAAGCGCGCGAAACGGGTGCCGCCGGTGCCAACGCCCCAGCTTGGGAGCGCCACCGCGAAGCGCTGCGCGACGGCAGTCAGCTTTTCGATGTCCTGGCCGCGGCGGGCCAGCACGCCGGCCAGTGCGTCGTAGTCGGCCTGCAGGTTTGCTTCCAGTTTTGCGTTGTGTTCGGCCACGCGGCCGGCGTCGATCAAAGTGCTCATCCCAGTCTCCATCTGTTCTTTTGAAGGCGGGCATGCCATGCATGCCCGCCGGTTTTGCTTAGCGCGCGATTAGCGCACGATTAACGCGCAATCAACGAGTAAAGGCTGCGGCGTTGCCGGCATCCACGTTCAGGATGTTGCCGGTGCTCTTGCCTGCCTTGTCGCTGGCCAGGAAGTACACCGCCTCGGCGATATCTTCCGGCAGCACGCTCAGTTTCAGCATGCTGCGCTGGCGGTAGAAGTCTTCCACGTCGTCGGTGCCGATTTTATTCGACTGGGCGCGTTCCTGCTTCCATTTTCCGTCCCAGATGCGGGAACCGCGGATCACAGCGTCCGGGTTGACCACGTTGACGCGGATGCCGTGCGGCGCGCCTTCCAGCGCAATGCAGCGCGCCAGGTGGATTTCGGCCGCCTTGGCGGTGCAGTAAGCCGACGCACCGGCCGATGCCACCAGGCCGTTCTTGGACGCCACGAATACCATGCTGCCGCCCAGCTTCTGCTGCTTCATGATGCGGAAGGCGGCGCGGCTGGCCAGGAAGTAGCCGGTAACCAGGATATCCTGGTTGCGGTTCCAGATTTCCAGCGTGGTTTCGTCCAGCGGCGCCGACGAGGCGATGCCCGCGTTCGAGATCAGCAGGTCGATGCCGCCGAAGCGCAGCGACGCGGCGTTGATCACGTCTTCCACCGCCTGTTCGCTGGTGATGTTGGCAACGATGCTGCCCACGCTGTCCTTGCCGGCTGCCTTGGCCAGGTCCTTGTGCGCCTGTTCCAGTGCCTCGGCGTCGATATCGGTCAGCATGACGCATGCGCCTTCCTGCAGGAGCTGGCGGGCTACCGCCTGGCCGATGCCGCCGGCGCCGCCGGTGACCAGCGCAATGCGGCCGGCCAAGCTTTTCGGCTTGGGCATGCGCTGCAGCTTCGCTTCTTCCAGCAGCCAGTATTCGATGTCGAACGCTTCCTGTTCCGGCAGGCCGACGTAGGTGTCCACCCCGTTCGCGCCGCGCATCACGTTGATGGCGTTGACGTAGAACTCGCCGGCGATGCGCGCGGTCGCCTTGTCCTTGGCGAAGGACAGCATGCCCACGCCTGGAATCAGGTAGATGATCGGATTCGCGTCGCGCACTGCCGGGCTGTTGTCATGCTTGCAGCGCTCATGGTAGGCGCGGTAGTCGGCGCGGTAGGCTTCCAGCTGCGCGTCCAGGCCCGCCACCAGGCCGTCGAAGTCCGGCTTGGCCGGGTCGAAGTCGATCACGAACGGACGGATCTTGGTGCGCAGGAAGTGGTCCGGGCAGGACGTACCCAGCGCGGCCAGCGGCGCCAGGTCCTTGCTGCAGACGAATTCCAGCACCGCGTCGCTGTCGTCGAAGTGGCCCAGCTTGTACTCGTCCTGGCTGATCTTGCCGCGCAGGACAGGCATCAGCTTGGCGGCCAGCGCGGAGCGTTCCTCGGCGGCCAGCGGCGTGGTGCCGGCGCCGCCGAACACCGGCTGCTTCACGTTGGCGGCCAGCCACTCTTCGGCGCGCTTGATGATGTTCAGCGTGGTCTCGTAGCAGTCCTTGGCGGTGTCGCCCCAGGTGAACAGGCCGTGGCCTTCCAGGATGATGCCTTTCAGCTGCGGCTGCGATTTCGACAGCGCTTCCAGTTTCAGGCCCAGGTCGTAGCCCGGACGCTGCCAAGGCAGCCAGCCCAGTTCACCTTCGAATACCTTGGCGGTGATCTCTTTGCTGTTCTTGCATGCGGCGATGGCGATGCAGGAATCGGGGTGCATGTGGTCGACGTGCTTGCGGTCGATGTAGGCGTGCAGCGGGGTGTCGATACTGGCGGCGCGCGGGTTCAGGTTGAAGGTGCAGTGCGGCAGGTAGGCCACCATCTCGTCCTCGAACGCCAGGCCGCGGTAGCGCTGCTTCAGGGCCTGCAGCTTGTCCATGTACAGGGTCGAGAAACCGTCGATCTTGATGCTGCCCAGATCGCCGCCGGAGCCTTTCACCCACAGCACTTCCACTTGTTCGCCGCTCAGCGGGTCGGCCATCATGACCTTGGCGGAGGTATTGCCGCCGCCGAAATTGGTAATGCGCAGGTCCGAACCCAACAGGTTGGAACGGTACAGCAGCAGTTCCGGCTCGCTCATGGCGGCGGCTGCGCTGTCATTCCAAAGGGAAGCGATCGGTTCTTTCTGCTTCGGGTCTTTCATTTGCTGATCTCCGTTGTGGGGTATGTGTACTTTTTTGCCTTCGGGGCAACTGCAATCAGTAGAAATCAGCGGGGTATGGAGTGTCAATGCGGAAGCAATCAACATGATGACTAAGAGCGAAATAATCATATCGTTGATTGAAACGCGCAGTTAATGCTGCAATGCGGCGGAAATAATCAAGTAGTTGAGCGAAGCATGATTGACTGGCCTGACCAAAATGATTAGTCTCTCCCTTAATAAAGTGATCACCTGGCACCGCCGGCGGAGAAATCCGGCGGAAGAACTTGAGTAGACACAAAATAAGAGGAGACAGAAATGGTAAATCACAAGCGTCGTAAACGTTTGTTGAAGCTGCTCGCCGAACATAATACGGCTAGCGTGCCTCAACTGGTCGAGTGGCTCAACGCCTCGCCTGCTACGGTCCGCAGGGACATCAGCTGGCTGGCCGGCCGTAATCTGCTCACCCGCACCCGGGGTGGCGCAACCAATCTGCAACAGAAAAAGCGCGGTTTCCCGCTCACCAGCGAAACCTTCCAGAACAATATCCAGTGCTACGCCGAACGCAAGCGCGCCATTGCGCGTTACGCGGCCGGCATGTGCACCGAGGGCGAAACGATCATCATCAACGGTGGCACCACCACCTTCATGATGGCCGAATTCCTGGTGGACCAGCACCTCAAGATCCTGACCAACTCCTTCCTCATGGCCGAGCGCCTGCTGGTATCGAGCGAAAACGAGATCATCCTCCCCGGCGGCAAGGTCTATCGCGAGCAGAACGTGATCCTGAGCCCCTTCGACAACGACATCACCCAGCACCACTACGCGGCCAAGATGTTCATGAGCGTGTACGGCCTGTCGCTGCTTGGCTTGATGGAAGCCGATCCGCTGCTGATCCAGGCTGAGAAGCGTTTGATCAGTCAGGCCGAAGAATTGATCGTTTTGGCCGACAGCTCCAAGTTCCAGAAAAAGGCCGGCCTGATCCTGTGCGGCCTGAACCGCGTGGCCACCGTGATCACCGATACCCACGCCTCCGATTCGGCCGTGCAGCTGATGGAGCAGTCCGGCATCCGCGTGGTGACGGTGGAGCCGGAAGCCATGCCGCCGCAGATCAACACCCCTAACTACAACCCGGCGTTCGACTACCAGACCGCGTCCATGTACCAATCGGAGACCTCGCATTGAAGCTCAAGAAACTCGCAATCGCGGCGCTGGCCGCCAGCCTGCTCGTCGCCTTCACCGGCTGTGAAAAGAAGCCCGAGAAGGTGCGCATCGCCATGGTGGTGAAAAGCCTGGGCAACGGCTTCTTCGACGCGGCCCACGCCGGCGCCAAGGAGGCCGCCGCGCAGTTGAAGGACGTGGAGATCATCTACACCGGCCCCACCACGCCGAGCGCCGAAGGGCAGATTGAAATCATCAACTCGCTGATCAGCCAGAAAGTCAGCGCCATCGTGATTTCGGCCAACGACCCGGACGCGCTGGTGCCGATCGCGAAGAAGGCCATGGGCCGCGGCATCAAGGTGATTTCCTTCGACAGCGGCCTGGCGCAGGAAGGCCGCATGATGCAGCTGAACCCTTCCAACGCCACGCTGATCGGCCAGAAGCAGATCCAGATGGCGTCGGACGCCATCGGCGGCGCGGGCGAAATCGCCATCCTGTCCGCTTCGGCGCAGGCCACCAACCAGAATATCTGGATCAATGTGATGAAGGGCGAGCTGGCCAAGCCGGAATTCTCCAAGCTGAAACTGGTGGCCACCGTGTACGGCGACGACCAGTCGGACAAGAGCTACCGCGAAGCCATCGGCCTGCTGCGCAGCAATCCGAACCTGAAAGCCATCATCTCGCCCACCACCGTCGGCATCAACGCGGCCAGCAAGGCCGTCGTGGACGAGCACCTGGTGGGCAAGGTATTCGTAACGGGCCTGGGCCTGCCATCCGAAATGGCCGGCCACGTGAAGACCGGCGCGGTGCGCGAATTCGCGATCTGGAACCCGATCGACCTGGGCTACGCGGCGACGTACGCGGCGTACGACTTCGTCAAGGGCGCGCCGAACGCGAAGGCCGGCGGCTCCGTTTCGGCGGGCCGCATGGGCACCATCGCGATCGATGCGAACGGCGAAGCGGCCATGGGCGCACCGTTCACCTACAACAAGGAGAACGTCGACAAGTTCTCCAAAATCTTCTGATGCGGACGTAGCATGCAACTCAATCTGTTAGCTAGCGGCGAGGTGCCGCTGCAAACCGGCGGGCCTGGCGCAGCTGCTGTGCCGGCTTCGGTGTCGGCTTCGGCCCCGGCCGGCGCGCCGGCCCAGGCGGCGGCTGCGGGCGCCCTGCCCGCGCCGGTGCTGGCCTTGTCCGGCATCAGCAAGCGCTTTGCCGGGATCGTGGCTCTGAACAAGGTAGCGCTATCCGTGCGCCCGGGCGAAGTGATGGCGCTGATCGGCGAGAACGGCGCGGGCAAGTCCACGCTGGTCAAGACGCTGACCGGCATCTACCGCCCCGACGAAGGCACCATGGAACTGTGCGGCAAGCCGGTCACGTTCGCCAGCGCGCAGGAAGCCATGCGCGCCGGGATCACCGCCGTGCACCAGGAAACCGTGATGTTCGACGAGCTGACCGTGGCCGAGAACATCTACGTCGGCCGCCAGCCCTGCAAGGGCGCGCTGGGCCGCATCGACTGGCGCCTGATCGAAGCGGAAGCGGAAAAACTGTTTGAACGCCTGGAAGTATCGCTGCCGGTGCGCGCCAAGGTGAAGGACCTGAGCGTGGCGCAGCGCCACTTCGTGGAAATCGCCCGCGCCCTGTCGCAGGACGCGCGCGTGGTCATCATGGACGAGCCGACCGCATCGCTGTCGCAGCGCGAAATCCAGGAGCTGTACCGCATCATCGCCCAGCTGCGCGCCGCGGGCACCGCCGTCATCTTCATCTCGCACAAGTTCGACGAGATCTTCGCCGTGGCGGACCGCTACACGGTGCTGCGCGACGGCCAGTTCATCGCCGAAGGCGCGCTGTGCGACATCACCGAGCCGGAGCTGGTGGCGCTGATGGTGGGCCGCGCCGTGCACCAGGCCTACCCCAAGGCGGACGTGACGCCGGGCCAGGTGCTGCTGGAAGTGGACGGTTTCTGCCATCCCACCGAATTCGAGAACGTGAGCTTCAAGCTGCGCCAGGGCGAAATCCTGGGCTTCTACGGCCTGGTCGGCGCCGGCCGCTCGGAAGTGATGCAGGCGCTGTTCGGCCTGAGCAGCAACGTGCGCGGCGCGGTACGGCTGGGCGGCAGGCAGGTGCGCATCACCTGCCCCGCCGACGCCATCGCCAACGGCATTGCCTATGTGCCGGAAGACCGCCAGCACCAGGGCGCGCACCTGTCGCTGCCCATTTTGCAGAACATTACCCTGCCCATCCTGGACAAGGTGGGCTTCCTGCTGCGCAGCCGCCGCGCGCAGGAGAACAGCATCGCGCGCCATTTCAGCGAGCAGCTGGAGCTGAAAGCCAGCCACCTGACGCAGCTGGTATCCGAGCTTTCCGGCGGCAACCAGCAGAAGGTGGTGCTGGGCAAATGGCTGGCGACCAATCCGCGCGTGATCATCCTGGACGAGCCGACCAAGGGCATCGACATCGGCTCCAAGGCCGCCGTGCACAAATTCGTCAGCGAGCTGGTAGGCAAAGGCCTGTCGGTGATCCTGGTGTCGTCCGAACTGCCGGAAGTACTGGGGCTGGCGGACCGCGTGGTGGTCATGCACCAGGGGCACATTACCAATGTATTCGAGCGGGCCGAGGCCACGCCTGAGAAAGTGGTGGCGGCGGCATCGGGCTGCGCGCTGCCGGTAGAGGAATGCGCATGAACGCAATGAAAAGCGTGTTAAAACAAAGGGAAGCGCTGCTGGCGCTGATGATAGTGGGCCTGATCCTGCTGGTGGGCCTGCGCGCGCCGGTGTTCCTGAGCGGCGCCAGCCTGGCCGGCCTGCTCACCGACAGCACGCTGCTGATCATGCTGGCGCTGACGCAGATGCTGGTCATCGTGACGCGCGGCGTGGACTTGTCGGTGGCGTCGAACCTGGCCTTGTCGGGCATGATGGCCGCGCTGCTGGCCTCGCGCTACCCGGACCTGCCGCTGGTGCTGGTGATGCTGGCCGCCGTGGCCATCGGCCTGCTGCTCGGACTGATCAACGGCTGGCTGATCGGCTACCTGCAGTTGCCGCCCATCGTGGTCACGCTGGGCACCATGAGCGTGTATCGCGGGCTGGTGTTCGTGCTGTCCGGCGGCGCCTGGGTGTCCTCGCACCAGATGCCGGCCGACTTCATCGCCTTCCCGCTGGCGCGCCTGCTGGGCGTGAGCCACCTGGTGTGGATCGCTGCGGCGACCGTACTGGCGGCCGTGTTCGTAGCCCGCCACAGCCGCTTCGGCCGCGACCTGTACGCCGTCGGCAACGAGCCGGCGTCGGCGCGCTATGTCGGCATTCCGATTGCCCGCCGCCTGCTGTGGACCTACGGCTTGTCGGGCCTGATGGCGGGCCTGTGCGGCTACCTGTGGGTGGCGCGCTACGCGGTAGCCTACACCGAGATCGCCTACGGCTTTGAATTCACCGTGATCGCAGCCTGCGTCATCGGCGGCATCAGCATCGCGGGCGGCACCGGCACGGTGGCCGGCGCAGTGCTCGGTGCGCTGTTCCTGGCCGTGATCGGCAATGCCCTGCCGGTGCTGAAAGTGTCGCCGTTCTGGCAAAGCGCCCTGACCGGCCTCGTGATCCTGACCGCCGTGATGATCAACGCACGCGGCAACAAGAGCGCCGGCCGCCAGATCCTGCCTCTGCATCTCGTCAAATCTGCCCAACCTGCTACCGGGAGTGCCGCGTGAACCCTGCGCCTGTTACACCTACCCCTGCGGCGAGCACGTCGCGCTACGTCATTCAGGACCGTCCCGGCTTCCGCCTGGGCGCCGCGCTGGGCCGCTGGGAAAGCCTGCTGGCCTTGCTGCTGCTGGCGGCCTTCGTCGTCTGCGGCATCCTGCTGCCGAACTTCCTGGACCTGAACAACCTGGCCGACGGCACCTTCAACTTCAGTGAAAAGGCGCTGATCGCGCTGCCGATGGCGCTGCTCATCATCTGCCGCGAGATCGACATTTCGGTGGCCGGCACGCTGGCGCTGTCGTCGGTGGCGATGGGTTACGCCAAGTCCATCGGCCTGCCGCCGGAAAGCCTGCTGTTCGTGGCGCTGGCCACCGGCACGGCCTGCGGCTGGCTGAACGGCTGGCTGGTGACGCGCTGGGCGCTGCCGTCCATCGTGGTCACCATCGGCACCGTGTCGCTGTTCCGGGGCCTTGCCAGCGTGGTGCTGGGCGACCAGGCTTATACCGGCTATCCGCAGCTGATGATGGACTGGGGCCAGGGCTATTTCTTCGACTTCATCCCGCGCGAGTTCGTGGTGCTGCTGGTGTTCGCTGCCCTGTTCGCGACGGTGCTGCACGCCACCACCTGGGGCCGCCGCATCTACGCCATCGGCAACAACCCGATCGCAGCGCGCTTCTCCGGCATTCCGGTGGAACGCTACCGCCTGGTGCTGTTCATGGTGGCGGGCGCCATGGCTGGCCTGGCGGCCTACCTGCTGACCGGCCGTATCGGCAGCACGCGCCCCAATATCGCCATGGGCTGGGAACTGGAAGTGATCACCATGGTGATCCTGGGCGGCGTCAGCATCGCCGGCGGCGCAGGCACTATCGGCGGCGTGCTGCTGGCGGTGCTCACGCTGGGGACGGTCACGTACGGCCTGTCACTGGCCAACATCCCTGGCATTTACATGACCATCGTGGTGGGCGTGCTGCTGCTGGTGACGATCGCCCTGCCTCGCCTGCTGCGCGGCCGCAAGGTGGCCAAATGACGGGCAGCGCCACGATCGTCCTCGACATCGGCAAGACCAACGTCAAACTGGCCCTGATCGATGCGGACGGCCGCACGCTGGCCGAGCAGCGCAGCCCCAACGCCATTGTCGCGGGGGGCTTGTATCCGCACCACGACACGGAACGAATCTGGAACTGGATGCTGGGCGCCATGCGCGGCTTCGCGCAGATGGCGCAGGTCGGCGCCATCGTGCCGGTGACGCACGGCGCCACCGCCGCGCTGGTGGACGATGAGGGCCTGGTCCTGCCGGTGCTGGACTACGAATTCGAGCTGCCGCCGTCGCAGGACGCGGCCTACCGCGCGTTGCGGCCGGCTTACGCGTCCAGCCATTCGCCGTTGCTGCCTGCTGGGCTTAACCTGGGGCGGCAGCTGGCCTGGCAGGCGCATGCCTGGCCCGAACAGTTTGCGCGGGCGCGCCATATCCTGATGTATCCGCAGTACTGGGCATGGCGGCTGTGCGGCGTGGCGGCCAGCGAGGTGACGTCGCTGGGCTGCCATACGGACTTGTGGCAACCGGCGCGGCAGCAGTATTCCGCGCTGGTGGAGCGCCTGGGCTGGAGCGGGCTGTTTCCGCCGATGCAGCCGGCGTGGGCGCCACTGGGCATGCTAAAGGCGGAGCTGGTGGCGCAAACCGGTTTGCCGGCGGACTGCAAAGTGGTCTGCGGCATCCACGACAGCAACGCTTCGCTGCTGCGCCACCTGCAAGGCGGACCGCGCACGGTGCTCTCCACGGGGACCTGGGTGATCGCCGCCGCCATCGGCATGCCGCTGGACGGCCTGCGCGAGGAAGCCGACATGCTGGCCAACAGCAATGCGCTGGGCGAGCCGGTGGCCTGCATGCGTTTCATGGGTGGCCGGGAGTTCGGCGAGCTAGCCGGTCCAACGCCTGCCTTGTGCACGGCAGACGATCTGCAGCGGCTGATCGCCCAGGGCACCATGGCGCTGCCCTGCTTTGCGGCCGCCGGCGGGCCGTTTGGCGGGCGCGCAGGCGAAATTGCCGGACCGGCGCCGCAAACGGCACAGGAACGGTATGCATTGGCCACGCTGTATTGCGTGCTGATGAGCGATTACTGCTTGTCGGCGCTGGGCGCGGCCGAAGGCGAGGTTGTGGTGGAAGGCAGCTACACGGGCAATCCGCACTTCGCGCCGCTGCTGGCCGCGCTGCGCCCCGCGCAAAACGTCGTCTGCTCGGACGATGCAAGCGGCACGACGTGCGGCGCCTGGATGCTGGCCCATTGGGGCAACGCTGCGGCGCGCCACGGTGAAGACGGTGCCGCCGCCGCGCGCGACGGCAGCGCGCCGTCGGCGGCCCAGCCGCTCGCGCTGGCCGGCTGGGCCGAGTACCGCGCGCGCTGGCTCGCGGCGCTGTAAGGTCAGGCGGCGCGCACTGCCGCCTCGATCTTGGCCACGTCGATCTTGCCCATCTCCATCATGGCCTTGAACGCGCGCTTGGCCACGTCGCCGCCCTGTGCCATGGCATCGGTCAGGGCGCGCGGCGTAATCTGCCACGACAATCCCCATTTATCCTTGCACCAGCCGCAGGCGCTCGCCTGCCCGCCGTTGTTGACGATGGCGTCCCAATAGCGGTCTGTTTCGGCCTGGTCTTCCGTGGCGATCTGGAAGGAAAACGCCTCGCTCTGCTTGAAGGCCGGCCCGCCATTCAGTCCCATGCAAGGAATGCCGCAGACGGTGAATTCCACCGTCAGGACCTGCCCGGCCTGGCCTCCCGGAAAATCGTCCGGCGCGCGATGCACGGCGCCAACTGTGCTGTCCGGAAAAGTGCGGGCATAGAACTTCGCTGCTTCTTCGGCATCTTCGTCGTACCACAGGCAAATCGTGTTCTTATTCATGGTCACCTCCACTGTGTGTAGACTCGCAAGCATAGCATTTTGCTCACATATTAAGCACACGCCGCACACAAAAAAGGGACAAAAAAACCGCGACACGGCGCTGGGCCAGTGTCGCGGGGAATGCCGCTCGATGAACATGTGGAGGGCAGGAGACTCTTAGCGTACTGAAGCTTTCAACAGGATATTCGTTGGGCGGTCGCGCTCTACGCGCAGTATGCCGCCCTCCTCGATCAGCTCAACCACCTGGATCGAGCTGCGGCGCTGCTCTGGGCCGTCCAGTTTGGCGTCCGCGCCGCGCCGGCCCGGATGCGTGAAGTAGAACAAGTAGGCGCGGCCGTCGCTAACCACCACGTCGGCGTGGCCGCCCTGCACTTGGTCGTCCGCGCCCTGCCCCGGTCCCTGCAGCAGGTTGTCCGGCTGGCGCGTCCAGTTGACGGCGTCCGTCGAACGGTACACACCCAAGCCGCGCCACACGTCGGTAATCATCCACCACGAACCGCGCCATTGAAATACTTTCGGGCCCTCGCCGGCCTGGTCGCCGACGGCGCGGCCACGGTCGGTCCACGTTCTGAGGTCGGTGCTGTCGGCGTAGTAGATGGACTTCTTGTCCGCCTCGTTGTTGTACCACATGCGCCACCCGCCGCCCGGCAAGCGGGACACGCAAGCGTCGATAATGCGCTCCGAGGCCAGCTTGATCAGCTCCGGCTTGCGCCAGTTGCGCATATCGGTGCTGGTCAGGTGCACCATGTGGCGCGGGTGCTTCCAGTCGGTGAACACGCCCGGCACCACGGTCAGGTACATGTGGTAGACGCCATCGTCGCCCTGTACCACTTCGGGCGCCCAGTGCGTCGCGTCCTTGCCGCCCAGCTCGGGCGGCAGTTCGATATCGGCCAGCCCCGCGTAGGTCCAGGTGGCGCCTGCATCGTCCGATTCCGCGATGCCGATGCCCGTGCCGTGCACCCAGGTGACGCCGCTCAGGCCGGGGGATTTGGCGCGGCGGTTGGTGTAGTACATCCACCACTTGCCGCGCGCGGGGTTCCAGATCACCACCGGGTCGGCTGCACCGTCTTCCACCGGGTCGCGGAACAGCGGCTTGGCCGCGACTTTGCCGTGGTCGGCCACGGGCTCGCCGAAGTCCGGCGTGCCGTCGGCCCGCCAGTGCAGCACTTGCGCGCGCGTGTGGCGGTTCGGGTCGCGCAGCGGGTCGCCCTTGATGTCGCGGTAGTCGCGCGCGTGGTAGACCAGCACGTCGGTTTTGCCGTCCGGCGTGGTGGTGAAGGAATTGTGGCCGGGGCCGTACTGGCCGTTGGCGCTCTTGAACACCGGTTCGGCGGACTTGCGCCACGAGGCCGCATCCAGCAGATTGGCGCTGGCGGGTGCGCTCAGCAGGCCCATGGCATAGTTGGCGTCCGTGGCGCTGGCCGAATAGGTGAGGAACACGCGCCCGTTGCGCACCAGCGCGGATGGCGCCTCGTTCACGTCGTGCTTGACCTTCTCCCATGCGTACTCGGGATGCGACAGCATGGTGGCCGGTCCCTTGATGGACAGCGGCGTGTCCATCTCGGCCAGGTAGATATTGGTGCCCTTGAAGGCCGGCTCAGCGCCGCGCTGGGTCCAGGCCAGGTAGCGCTTGCTGCCCAGTGCGAAGGTGGTGGCGTCCAGCGCGAAGCTTTCCCAGCCAGTCTTGAGCTGGCCGCGCTCCACCCACTCGCCCTGCAGCGGATCGGGCGAGCTGTTTTCCAGCACGTAGAGGCGGATCTCCCAGTGCGCATCCGCACGGCCGGCGGTGAAGTAGATGTACCACTTGCCGTCGATGCGGTGCAGCTCAGGCGCCCAGATGTGATAACTCATCGGGCCGCTGGCGTGCTTGCGCCAGACCACCTGCGCCTGCGCGCTCCCTAACTCGTCCAGTGTGCGCGCGCGGCGCAGTTCGATGCGGTCGTACTCCGGCACGGTGGCCGTGAAGTAGTAGTAGCCGTCGCTGTGCAGGGTGACGTGGGGATCGGCCCGCTGGCGCACCAGCGGGTTGGCGAATGCGGGCTCGCCCGCCGCTGCGGCCGCCGCTGCCGCCGCAGGGGCGGCCGAGGCAACCGAGGCAGCCGGGGCCGCCAGGGCCACTAGCACCGCGGCTGCGGTCAGGGACAGTGTCGGCAGCATCAGTTCTTGATCGACACGCTGAGGAAGTAACGGCGTCCCGAGAAGGCCAGCTCGTTGACGCGGAACAGGTCACCCGCATCGGTGATCTGCGCCTGGTCCGTCAGGTTCTTGCCTTCGATGGAGAACGTCACCTTGTCGTTGTAGCGATACTGGAACTTGGCGTCGAGGAAGCCGGTCTTCTCCTGGAAGTTCGGGTTGCCCGACACGTCGTTGCCGCCGGTGTAGAAGCGGTCGCGGTAGTTGTAGGCGATGCGGGCGTTGATCTTGCCCAGGTCATACCACAGCGCCGCGTTGTAGCTGTTCTTCGACAGGCCAGGGTATGGCAGCACGGTGCCGTCCAGGATGTTCAGGCGCTCCGTGCCCGCCGCGTACTTGTAGCTCATGCGGGTGTAGTTGAAGTCGCCGCCAAAGCCGCCCAGCCAGCCAGGCAGGAAGGTGAACGCCGTGCGCGCGGTCAGCTCGATGCCCTTGGTGGTGGCGCCCTTGCCGTTGATCGGCTGCGTCACGTCGAACAGCGTGCCATTCTTGAACAGGTCCACGCCTTTCACCAGCGTCTTGTCCAGGATGTAGCTGGAGATCTTCTTGTCGAACAGGCCCACGCTGACCTGGCTGTCGGCGCTCGGGTAGTACTCGAAGCTCAGGTCCGTATTGGTGGCGCGGAAAGGCTTCAGGTCCGGATTGCCGGCCGTGCAGTCGTCCTGGCCGTCGCCGCCGAACTGCGCCAGGCCGCTGCCTGCGGTACAGGTGGCATTCGGCACCAGCAGGTCGATGCTAGGACGTGCCATGACCTTGGCCCAGCCCACGCGCACCAGGAAGGTGTCCGGCACCAGCCACACCATGGCGTTCGCGCTAGGCAGAATGTCGTGGTAGGTGTTGTCGATGGTGCTGATCGAGTTGGTCACCACGCGGTCGGTGTAAGTCGACGAACCCGGGGTGTTCGCCACGCGCACCTGCAAGCGCGACGAGCCGGTCGAGATGTCGCGGGTGCGGGTATAGCGGGCGCCGATGTTGCCGGACATGGAATAGCCCAGCAGCTCCGTCTCCCAGTCGGCGCGCGCATAGCCAGACTGCACACGCTCGTCCACCGCGTAGGCCGGCAGCTGCGGGTAGATCTTGCCGTCGCTGCCAGGCGCGGAATACAGGTTGTCGTGGTTGAAGTGCGATGTGTCGAAGTACTGCGTAGCGTTGGCGTACACCGGGGACAGCCAGTCGCTCGGCAGGCCGCTGACCTTGTCGTAGCCGCTGAAGAAAGTGCCCGGCGAGCGGCCGCGGATGGCGGCCACCATGGACGCCATGGTGGCGGCGTTCACGTACTTGGTGGAGTAGTTCGAGTTCAGGAAGGACTGCGCGTCCGGCGCGCGCTGGGCGCTGCCGGTGTAGTACGGATCGAAGACCACGGTCTGGTTCACATTGGCCGTGACCACGTTGACGTCGTCCGCCGTGCTGACCAGGTCCGAGCCGTTGCTGGCCATGTAGCCGCCGCCGTTGTACTGCTTGGCGGTTGCCTTGCGGCCCTGCGCGCCGAACCACAGCTTGCTGAAGAACGGCGTATCGAGCTTGTACTTGAAGTCCAGCTTCACCTGGTCTTCGGTGTTCTTGGTTTCCGACGGGCGGTATTGCAGCTGCGCCTGCACGTAGGCGTTGTTGTTCTCCGGCGAGGACGCGGCCGGGAAATCGAAGTGCGGCAAGCCCTGCTTGTCCAGCGTGACCTTCAGGCCGGGCGCGTTCTGCGTCAGCACCACGCTGTTGCTCTCGCTGCTGTAGTTCGACTCCGTCTTGGCGACCAGGCCTTCCACTTCCAGCCGTTCGCCACGGTAGTTGAAGCCGCCCGACGCGTATTTGGAGTCGATCTTCAGCTGGAAGTCGCGCGCCGAAGTGCTGAATGCGCCCTGCCCGCCCGCACCGGCCACGTAGTTGCAGTTGCCGACCACGTACTGGGTCACATAGTGGCTGCTGGTGACCACGCCGTCCGGCGTGCGGTCGCCCGGCACGGTGCCGCAGGTGCCTGGGGTGGTGGGCACGCCGGTGGCCTGGTTGTAAATGGGGGCCGTGCCGCCGTTGGCCAGGCGCGCCGCCGAACCGAGGTCGGTGCCGTAGTTGCGGTCGTTCAGGCGCTGGTCCTGCAGGTTGGCCTGGTAGCTGGCGAACGCGGTCAGCTCGTTGCTGACCTTGTACTGCGCGGTAAGTTCGGCGGACGAGCGCTCGTGGTCGCGGGTCCAGATGCCGTAGCGCGAAATGCCAGGCGAATAGTCGTACCACTGCGTCTGGCAAGCGGTCTTCTGCGCGGCCGTGAGCGTGGGTGCGTTGCAGCCGGCGTAGGTGCCGATGGCGGCCAGCGCCGGATCGCGGCTGACGACGGTCTTCTCGGCGGAGTAATCCCAGTCGCGCAGGAAGCGCCAGGAAGTGTTGCGGGCGTAGTCGTTGCGGGTGTAGACCTTGTCGTAGACCACGTTGGCCATCAGGCCCAGGCGGCCGTCCAGGTATTTGTCGGCCAGCAGCAGACTGACGCGCGGCTGCACGCCGCCACGGCTGGAAGCCTGTTCAGCGGCGATGGTGGCGGCCACGGTGGGCTTCTTGAAGTCCAGCGGCTTGCGCGTCTTGATGACCACGCTGCCGCCCACGCCGCCCTCGGTCATGTCGGCGGTGCTGCCTTTGTAGACGTCGATGGACGAGATCAGCTCGGAGGCCAGCTCGCGCAGTTCGGCGCCACGGCCGGCCGTGCCGTTGCTGCTCAAGACGGACAGGCCGTTGATTTCCACCCGGTTCAGGTTGGGCTCCACGCCGCGAATGGACACTTGCGTGCCTTCGCCGAAATCGCGCGTCAGCTGCACGCCGGTGATGCGGGACAGCGCCTCGCCCACGTTCTTGTCAGGGAATTGATTGATGTCTTCCGCCACCAGCGAGTCGGACACGGTGCTGTTGCGGATCTTGCGGTCGATCGCGGAGGCGACGGACTTGCGCGTACCGACCACCATGACCACGTTGTCCTGCGGCGCGGCGGCCGCTGCTTCGGCCTTCGGTTCGGGCTTAGCGGCCGGCGCGGCCTCCTGGGCCAGTGCGCCATTGCTTGCAAAAAGGGACGCGATGGCCAGCATCATCACGCTGTTCGGACGCGCCGCGAAGCGCTTTTGTTGGGAATTGCATACGCTCACAATACTCTCCTCCGGAAATCGGCCTTTGATTGGCCTGTGCTTATTTGCTACGTTACTGATCACCTTCAGATTGCATTCTATGTGAGCGTTGAGCGGATTTCGCCTTGCAAGCCGAAAGAATCACAATGATGATCAAATGCGAAAAACCCATGCTGCACCTGCACAAAACGCATAACGATATAAATCATTTAGATAATAAAAAGGGCCGCGCCATCTCTGGCGCGGCCCTTTCAGGAAGCCTTCGAGCTTAGAATTCTTCCCAGTCGTCGCTCACCGGCTTGGCGTTTGCCAGCCTGGCCGGCGCGGCCCGTTTTGCTGCGGGCGCGGCAGGCGCACGCGCCACCGCCGAGCCGATAGGCGCCACCTTGGGGCGGCCCGGGGCCGGCTTGGCGGCCGGCGCCGGCGCCTGGCTGGCGCTGATCTTGAAGGCGGCCACCGCCTGCGACAGTTCCTCGGCCTGGTCGCGCAGCAGCTGCGCGGCGGCGGCGGTTTCTTCCACCAGCGACGCGTTTTCCTGCGTCACCTTGTCCATCTGCGTGATGGCCTGGTGCACCTGGGCGATGCCGGCATTCTGCTCATCGGTTGCGGCGCTGATGGCGGCCACGATGTCCGTCACCTGGCGCACGCTGGTCACCACTTCGTTCATCGTGGCGCCTGCCTGTTCAACCAGCTTGGTGCCGGAACCGACCTTGTCCACCGAGTCTTCGATCAGCACCTTGATCTCCTTGGCCGCAGCAGCGGAGCGCTGCGCCAGGTTGCGCACTTCGGTGGCCACCACTGCGAAGCCGCGGCCCTGCTCACCGGCGCGCGCCGCTTCCACGGCCGCGTTCAGCGCCAGGATGTTGGTCTGGAAGGCGATGCCGTCGATGACGCTGATAATATCGACGATCTTGCGCGAGGACTCATTAATGGACGACATGGTCTGCGTCACCTGGTCCACCACGCTGCCGCCCTGCACCGCCACGTCCGACGCCGACAGCGCCAGCTGGTTGGCCTGGCGCGCGTTGTCCGCGTTCTGGCCCACGGTCGAGCTGAGTTCTTCCATGCTGGACGCGGTCTGTTCCAGCGCGGCAGCCTGCGAGGCGGTGCGCGAGGACAGGTCGCCGGTGCCGGCCGCGATCTGCTGTGCCGCCGAGCTCACCGTTTCAGTGGAGTTGCGCACCTTGCCCACCACGTTGCCGATATCGCTCAGCAGCTTGTTGAAGGCCACGGCGGTGTGGCCCACTTCATCCATGCGCTCGACGCGCACCTGGTGGGTCAGGTCCAGCGTCTGGCTCACGTCTTGCAGCGTGCCCTGGATATTGCTCAAGCTGACGCTGATGATGCGGTATAGCTGGTAGCCCAGGAAGCCGGTCACCACCAGCGCGGCCACCATCACGCCCACCAGCAAGGTGAAGGCCGACTTGTAGGCGGCGATGGATTCAGCGCGCACCTTGTCGATCAGCGTATTGTTGTAGGCGATATGGTCGTCCAGCGCCTTCTTCACACCGGCCGCGCCCACGGCCAGCGGCGAACCGCCCACCAGCGTGGCGCGCACGCCGTCCATGTCGCCCGCGTGGGACGCGGCCAGGAATGGCACCAGGGCCTTGCGGTAGGTGGCCATCGCTTCGCGGTCCGCCTGCACCATCTTGCGGTCGGTGTCGTCGGTGGCGTTTTCCTTTTCATACTTGTTCAGGATCTCGTCGAACTTGGCGTGCGCGTCGTCGTAGGCTTTCACCAGCGAGGCCTTGTCCGGCATTTTGCACGGGTCCGGGCACTCGGCCGGGGCCGGGGCGGAAAACACGGACAGGCGGTAGCCGGCCAGGCGGCTGTCCGAGACCGCATTCTTGGCCATGTTCAGGCCCGCGATGCTGGGTATCAGCCCGGTTTGCACGGTATCGAGGCGGGCTTGCGCGCGTTGCAGCTGCAGCACGCCATTGGCGCCGACAAACAGCAGCGCCAGCAACGCCACGGACAAGGTCAGCATCAGGCGTTTGGTAATCGTCATGGTGTTTCTTCTCTGTAGGGATTGATACGAAAATTGTGACTATCTTGTTACAAGGAAACTAACTCCATTCCCATTGTAACTACCGTACCGCCTCTTGGCTATAATGCCCGGACCGCCGATCGGCATTTATCAAGGACTGTTGGGATGACACATCACGTAGCCGCGTATTTAACCTTTGCAGCCCTTGCGGCTACCGCCATGCCAGCCACCGCCGGCGACGCCAACCCGTTCGAACTGGTTGAGGACAAGCCGCTCAGCGAGCTGTGGATCAACCCCGGTTTCTATTCTTACCATTTCGACCGCGAAAAGAACCTGAACGACCGCAATCCCGGCATCGGCGCCGAATACCGCTTTTCCACCGTCGCAGCGGCCACCGCAGGACGGTTCTATAATAGTGACCGCCAGTACTCCAACTACGCGGGCGTGTATTACCAGCCCTTCGCCATCGGTCCGCTGCGCTTCGGCGCCGTGGTCGGCGGCTTCAACGGCTATCCTAAAATGCGCGACGGCGGCTGGTTCCTGGCTGCCATACCGGTCATGAGTTTCGAGTACCAGCGCGTGGGGGCCAACATCGCCGTGATCCCGCGCTACAAGGACCGGCTGTATGGCGCACTATCCGTACAGTTGAAGTTCAAGCTGACTGACTGATCGACATGGACCTGACCGCACCGCAGGACGACGCAGCGCAGCTGGCCGCTTACATCAAGCGCGCCCCGCTGGCGGATGCCTGCGCGCAGCGCGCGGCGCTGGCCGCGCTGGAGCGCCTGCAGGCGTCGCAGGCCGCGCTGCAGGAAAAGCTGGTGCGGCATGACAGCTTCTACGTCCTGCTGTCGCGCCTGACGCCGGTGGTGTCGCGCGCCCGCTCGCTGGAAAGCCTGTGCCTGGGCGCCTGCCGCATTATCGCCTCGCAGCCCGGCATCCAGATTGTGGACGTCAGCTATTGCGACGAAGCCACCGGCAAGCTGCGCCTGCTCACGTCGGTGGAGCGCGACGGCACCGAACGCGAATGGCGCAGCGGCGACGACCTGGCCGCCGCCGACTGGTTCGCACCGGAACTGGCCGCCAGCGCGCTGGAAAGCGGCGACATGCGCTTTTCCAACCAGCTCAACACCGGCTGCCAGCGGCGCTGCATCGCCTCCTGCATGGCGATTCCGCTGTTTGCCAACAACCGGCGCTGGGGCGTGCTGTCGCTGTACTCGCTGCACAACGACCTGTTCGATGCCTTCTACCTGGAACGCGCAGGCGAAATCGGCTCGGAGCTGAGCTTCGGCCTGGAACGGCTGGTGAACGCCCAGGAGCTGTACCGGCTGGCGCGCACCAATCCGCTCACCGGCCTGCCCAGCCGCACCCATTTCGAGGAGCAGATCGCCGCGCTGGCGGCGGCCGAGCAGCGCGGCACGGTCCTGCTGATCAATATCAACCGCTTCGACGAGATCAGTTCGGCCTACGGCAACAGCGCCGCCATCGGCCTGATGCGCGCCATCGCGCAGCGGCTGAACATGGAAGTGGCGCCGCGCATGCTGCTGTCGCATATCGGCATCGGGCGCTTCGCGCTGTTCTATCCGGCCGACGAGCCGGGCTCGCCGCTGACCTATGTGCGCGACACCATCGTGCCGCTGCTGCAAGGCTCCTACCACGTGGAAGAGCACCGCATCTGGTGCACCATCAACGCGGGCGCGGCCGCGCTGCCGGAGGACGGCACCTCGGCCGACGCGCTGCTGGTGAAAGCCTGGGACGCGCTGGCCGGCGCGCGCATCAAGGAAGAGCGTTTCGGCTACTACGACAGGCACGCGGACCAGGCGCTGGCGCGTGAACTGAGCCTGGAGTCCGAGCTGCGCGACGCCATCGCGCGGCGCGAGTTCGTCAACTACTACCAGCCCAAGACGGATATGAAGACCGGCCAGCTGTCCGGCGCCGAGGCGCTGATACGCTGGAACCACCCCACGCGCGGCATGGTGTCGCCGGCCGAGTTCGTGCCGGTGCTGGAGCGCAGCGGCCTGGTGATCGCGGCCGGCCGGCAGGTGATGGAGCAGGCCATGGCGGACTGGCGCAGCTGGTACGACGCTGGCCTGAACCCGCCGCAGATCGCCGTCAACGTGGCGCCGGCGCAGTTCCGCTGCGATACGCTGATCGGGGACATCGAACGGGTGCTGAAGACGGCAGGCGCCGAGCTGCATCCGCTGTCGATCGAGATCACGGAGAGCAGCCTGGTGGCCGACCACGCGCGCGTGGTGGACATCCTGACGCGCATCCGCAGCCACGGCGTGCCGATTGCGATAGACGATTTCGGCACCGGCTACTCGTCGCTGGCCTACCTGGTGACGCTGCCGGTGGACGTGCTCAAGGTGGACCGCTCGTTTGTGATGAAGATGGCGCACGACGCGGGCTATATGGGCCTGGTGAGCACCATCGTGTCGCTGGCGCACAACCTGGACCTGAAGGTGGTGGCGGAGGGGATAGAGACCGAGGAAGAGGCCAAGCTGCTCAGGCTCCTGCGCTGCGAGCAGGGACAGGGCTACCTGTACAGCCGCCCTGTCCCGGCCTGGGAATTTGCGGCGCTGCTGGCGCAGCCGGCGGACGGCGGGTTACGCTCTGCGAGCTAACCCGCCCTACGGTTATAGACGTGACCGGCCCGCGGGCCTGTAGGGCGGGTTAGCGCAGAGCGCGTAACCCGCCAGCTCCGCCATCAATGCGGCTTGCCCTTGGACGACACCGCAACCTGGTCAAGGATATGCTTGGGCACCTCGGCATAATGCTTGAACTCCATGGTGTAGGTCGCCCTGCCCTGCGTCAGCGAACGCAAGGTGGTCGAGTAGCCGAACATCTCGGCCAGCGGCACCAGCGCGCGGATGATCTTGCCGCCGCCGCCCGGAATCTCATCCATGCCCTGCACCATGCCGCGCCGCGCCGTCAGGTCGCCCATGGCGTTGCCCATGAACTCTTCCGGCGTCTCCACCTCCACGTGCATCATCGGCTCCAGCAGCACCGGCGACGCGCGCCGCATGCCTTCCTTGAAGGCCATCGAACCGGCCATGCGGAAGGCGTTCTCGTTCGAGTCCACGTCATGGTAGGAACCGAAGGTCAACGTCACCTTCACGTCCACCACCGGATAGCCCGCCAGCACGCCGGTCTGCAGCGTCTCCTGGATGCCCTTGTCCACCGCCGGGATGAACTCGCGCGGGATCACGCCGCCCTTGATCGCGTCCACGAACTCGTAGCCCTTGCCCGGCGCCGCCGGCTCCACCGTCAGCACCGCGTGGCCGTACTGCCCGCGCCCGCCCGACTGCTTGACGAACTTGCCTTCCACATCGCTCGCTGTCTTGGTGATGGTTTCGCGGTAAGCCACCTGCGGCTTGCCCACGGTCGCCTCCACGCCGAACTCGCGCCGCATGCGGTCCACCAGGATTTCCAGGTGCAGCTCGCCCATGCCGGACATGATGGTCTGGCCCGATTCCTGGTCCGTATGCACCTTGAACGACGGGTCTTCCTGCGCCAGGCGGTTCAGGGCGATGCCCATCTTCTCCTGGTCGGCCTTGGTCTTCGGCTCCACCGCCTGCGAAATCACCGGCTCGGGGAAGATCATCTTCTCCAGCACGATCACATGGTCCGGGTTGCTCAGCGTGTCGCCCGTGGTGACGGCCTTCAGGCCCACCGCCGCCGCGATGTCGCCGGCGTAGACTTCCTTGATCTCCTTGCGCTCGTTGGCGTGCATCTGCAGGATGCGGCCCAGGCGCTCCCTCTGGCTCTTGGTCGGGTTGTACACCGTGTCGCCCGAATTGACCACGCCGGAATAGACGCGGAAGAAGGTCAGCTGGCCCACGAAGGGGTCGGTCATGATCTTGAAGGCGAGCGCGGAGAACGGCTCATCGTCCGTCGGATGGCGCTCGATCGGGTTGTCCTGCTCGTCGTGGCCGGCAATGGCCGGCACGTCCACCGGCGAAGGCAGGTACTCGATCACCGCGTCCAGCATGGCTTGCACGCCGCGGTTCTTGAAGGCGCTGCCGGCCAGCATGGGCACGATCTCGTTGCGGATGGTGCGCGCGCGCAGGCCCTGCTTGATCTCGGCCTCGCTCAAGGCTTCGCCGTTCAGGTACTTGTCCAGCAGCTCGGGCGAGCCTTCGGCCGCCGCTTCCACCATATTGTCGTGCCACTTCTGCGCCAGTTCTTTCAGCTCCGCCGGGATTTCCTCGTAGGTGAACTTCACGCCCAGGCTGGCGTCGTCCCAGTTAATGGCGCGCATCTTCACCAGGTCCACCACGCCGTGGAAATTATCCTCGGCGCCGAGCGGAATCTGGATCGGCACGGCGGTGCCTTTCAGGCGGTCCTTGATCTGCTGCTGCACGCGGAAAAAGTCCGCGCCCACGCGGTCCATCTTGTTGATGAAGGCAATGCGCGGCACCTTGTACTTGTTGGCCTGGCGCCAGACGGTCTCGGACTGCGGCTGCACGCCGCCCACCGAGTCGTACACCATCACGGCGCCGTCCAGCACGCGCATGGAACGCTCCACCTCGATGGTGAAGTCCACGTGGCCGGGCGTGTCGATGATGTTGATGCGGTGCTCGGGGAAATTGCCGGCCATGCCTTTCCAGAAGGCGGTGGTGGCGGCCGACGTAATGGTAATGCCGCGCTCCTGCTCCTGCTCCATCCAGTCCATGGTGGCGGCGCCGTTGTGCACCTCGCCGATTTTGTGATTGACGCCGGTGTAGAACAGGATGCGCTCGGTGGTGGTGGTTTTACCGGCATCAATGTGAGCGCTGATGCCGATGTTGCGGTAACGCTCGATAGGTGTCTTGCGGGTCATCACAATCTCCTTGAAACGAGGCCCGGCAGCGGGTCGTCGTTGATTCTATCAGTAATGGATCACTGAAGTATGGGGTGCTTAACCAAATTCAAGTGCCTTGCCGTAAAGTGCGCCGCATTTGCCAGAAATCAATATAGACTGCCTCCCAATGCAGACAACCAGCTATCCCATGAAGACTAGAACGCAGCACACCTTTCAGGCCTTGATCGCCGCAGCGGCCCTGGCCCCCTTCGCCGCGCTGGCGCAGGACGCCTCCGAAATTGAAATCCTGCTGCAGCGCTGTTCCGTGCTCGGCGACCCCAGCGCCCGCCTGGCCTGCTACGACGCGCTGGCCAAGAAAGGCCCGCTGGCCTCCACGCCGCCCGCCGCCGGCGCAGCGCCAGGCACGCAGGCGGCGCCGGTGGGCGAAGCGGCAGCGGTGATCGCGCCGGCCGTGGCGGCAGCCAAGGCCGAGGCGGCGCCCACCGCCATGGCGGCGGTAGAAGCCGCCGAGCCGGAAAAGGAATTGTCGCGCATGGTCCAGCGCTGGGAGCTGGACCAGCCGTCCAAGCGCGGCGTGTTCTCGTTCAGCCCGCACCGCGACACCTATCTGCTGCTGGCCAACTACAGCAACGGCACCAACGACGGCCCGTTCAAGGATTTCACGCCGGCCGGGCTGAAAAGCCAGCACGTGGAGCTGAGCTACCAGCTCAGTTTCAAGATGAAGATGATGGAGAGCATCGCCAACAGCCCGTTCGACCTGTGGTTCGCCTATACGCAGCAGAGTTTCTGGCAGGCTTACAACCGTTCCGCGTCCAGTCCCTTCCGCGAGACCAACTACCAGCCCGAGCTGATGGCCGTGGCGCCGCTCAATTTCGGCGTCGGCGACGCACGCCTGCGCTATGTGAATTTTGGCCTGGTGCACCAGTCCAACGGCCAGACTTCCACGCTCTCGCGCAGCTGGAACCGGCTGTATGCCGAAGTGGGCGGCGAATGGGGCCAGCATTTCAGCGCCACGGTGCGCCTGTGGCAGCGGCTGGACAACGCCAAGTCGGACAACGACAACATCGACATCAGCCAATACATGGGGCGCGGCGACGTGCGCGTGGCCTACCGCAACGCCGGCCATGAATATTCGCTGCTGGCGCGGCGCAACCTGAGCACTCACCACGGCTTCCTGCAGCTGGGCTGGAACTTCCCGCTGCGCGACAATCTGAAGGGCTACCTGCAGGGCAGCTCGGGCTACGGCCAGAGCCTGATCGACTACAACTACGCCCAGATGTCGATCGGCGCCGGGGTATTGGTGGAATTCTAGCGGCCGGGCGAGCCGCGCAGCACGCGGGCCGGCAGCATGACGATGGCCCGCAGCAGCTCGAACACCGCTTCCACGCCAATGCCGATCAGGCGGAACGGCAGCAGCACCAGCCAGACCAGCGGGTACAGCAGCAAGGCCAGCAGGGCCAGCGGCCAGCACAGAAACAGCAGAACCAGCCACAACACAAAACTCAGCATGATGCGCTCCAGGGCAGTACGTTTTCGACAACGCTAATGTAACCGAAGTCGCCGCCCCTTCCTGCGCCATGCGACCAGCTGCGTGCTGCGCCGACAAAGGGCAAGAAAACCGGAATGAACGGTATCAAGCTTCCGGATTCTGCAGCGACAGCAGCACCGCGCGCACGGCGGACTTGAACAGCGCGTCCGGATGCTCCTTCTTCAGGTAGAAGCCCTTCAGCTCCAGGCTTGCGATGCCGTGCAGCGCGGCCCATAGCAGGCGGGCCGCCGCCGTTGGGCTGGATTTGGGCAGCAGGCCCTGCTCCATACAGCGCTCGAACTGGCGTATCAGAGGCGTGAAAGTCTCCCAGGCGGACACGCGCGACTCCAGCGGCGGAATGAAGCCGGCGATGGCGTCGCCGAACATGACCTGGTAGTAAGCCGGGTTGCGGCGCGCGTAGTCCAGGTAGGCGCGCGCGCAGATCCACACGCCTTGCAGCGCGTCCGTCTGCGCCAGTTCCGCCTCGGTGGCGGCGAAATCGCGCTTCAGGCGCTCGCAGCCTTCCAGGTAAAGCGCGTTGCTGAGGCCATCCTTGCCGCCGAAGATGGAATACAGCAGCGTTGTCGAACAATTGACGGCCTCGGCCACCTTGCGCACCGTCAGCGCAGCCGGCCCCTCCTCCACCAGCAAACGGCTGGCGGCGTCCAGCATGCCCTGGCGCAGCGCTCCCCGCAAATCTTCCTGTTCCTGGCGAAAATCGACAACTTTGGCTTTATTCATGAAGCTGGGCTCTAAAATTCAAGTGAAAAAACATCGTTTTTTCTGATAACATCGTATCAGACCTAACCCGACGGAGCATATCATGACATCAAACCACATCCCCGAGGTATTGCGTAAGCTGGCGCTGCCCGTGATCGGCTCGCCCCTCTTTATCGCCAGCGGCCCGAAGCTGGTGGCTGCGCAGTGCAAGGCCGGCATCGTCGGCTCCTTCCCTGCGCTGAACGCACGCCCGGCCGAGCTGCTGGACACCTGGCTGACCGACCTGAAGGCCGAACTGGCCGCCTACAGGGAAGCCAATCCGGACGCCATTATCGGCCCCATTGCCGTCAACCAGATCGTGCACCAGTCCAACACCCGCCTCGCGGATGATGTTGCCATGTGCGTCAAGCACCAGGTGCCCATCATCATCTCCTCGCTGCGCGCGCCGCCGAAGGAAATGCTGGACGCCATCCACAGCTACGGCGGCATCGTGCTGCACGACGTGATTTCGATCCGCCACGCGCAGAAAGCGCTGGAAGCGGGCGTGGATGGCCTGATCCTGGTCGCCAGCGGCGCCGGCGGCCATGCCGGCACCCTGTCGCCGTTCGCGCTGGTGGGAGAAGTACGGAAATTCTTCAAAGGTCCGATCGCCCTGTCCGGCTCCATCGCCACCGGCGACGCCATCCTGGCTGCGCAAGCCATGGGCGCCGATTTCGCCTACATCGGCTCGCGCTGGCTGGCGACGCAGGAATCGAACGTGGACGACGGCTACCGCCAGGCCATCATCGAGTCGACTGCGGCGGACATCGTCTACACCAATCTGTTCACGGGAGTGCACGGCAACTACCTGAAGAAATCCATCGTCGCCGCAGGGCTGGACCCGGACGCCCTGCCCGAGGCCGACAAGACGGCCATGGACTTCGGCTCCGGCAGCACCGCCAAGGCCAAGGCCTGGCGCGACATCTGGGGTGCAGGCCAAGGCGTGGGGCTGATGGAAGACGCGCCGACCGTGGCCGAGCTGGTCGGCCGCCTGGCGGCGGAATACGAAAGCGCCCGCGCCCGCCTGCTGGACAAGCGCGCGGCGTAAAGCTGGCTTACTGGCCGACGCAAATGATCTTGGTTTCGTACTCTTTTGCGTTCGGCTTCTTCTTCAGAGCCCAGGCAATCGCCTGTTCCGCCTCGGGCACGGTC
Source organism: Pseudoduganella sp. UC29_71 (assembly GCF_042693265.1). NCBI lineage: Bacteria > Pseudomonadati > Pseudomonadota > Betaproteobacteria > Burkholderiales > Oxalobacteraceae > Pseudoduganella > Pseudoduganella sp. UC29_71. The sequence continues at coordinate 2,483,869 of NZ_CP170549.1, forward strand.
AGGATGGTAGCCTTTTCCTTCGACTTGATGAAGGACACGCCCTCAAACACGCCCTCCTTGCTGCGCATCACCTTCGCAAACACAGGCGGCTTGTCGCCCTCAGAAATCTTCCTCTGCTGCACGATATAGCGGCGGTCTTCTTGTTCCATAGCAAATACTCTTTAATCAAAACCCGGAGTATACCGCCATAACCCACCCGGGGTCAGGTCCGGCATCACGCCAAAATGGCGTGATGCCGGACCTGACCCCAAAGGTTTTAGGCGAAGGCCGGGGTGTGGTGCTGGGGCTGGAGGGCGGATTCGTACTGCACTTCGCAGCGCAGGGAGGCTTGTAGCGAGGGCAAGGAGCCGCCGGCGCGGTATTGGAAGCTTACTGCCAGCACATCGCCTTCCTTGGCTTGCACGGGCTTGGCCAGCGGCAGTGTCATGTAGTGGTTGAGCCAGTCGATGGTGCTGTTGCGCTCCTGGACGACCGACAGGATGTTCTTGGTGACGAAACGCATGGCGTTCACGCAGCCGCTGCGCTCAACGACGAATTTGCCTTCCCAGCTGATTAGCATGTCGTTCGGCTGGGTGAAGTCGAGCACGCTGTACACGGCGGGCTGCGCCATCTCGACCGTGCCGGGTAGATGACCTGGGTTTCCTGGAATTGCACGATGGGCGCGAAGAAGCCCTCGAAGTCGTATTCCTGCTGCAGCGGCTGCACCGCCATGATGACCGCTTCCGGCATGAACACGGGCAGCGGGCCGCCGAAACGCTCCAGGTAGCGGCGCTTGAACGATTCGATCACTTCGACCTGCTTTTCGCGCAGCATGCCGACGTGGATCATTTCGCAGATCACCACGTCCACCGGCTCGGGCGGCAGGTATTCGAAGGCGTCGGCGTGGATGACCTCCACTTTCTCGCCGTTCGGGTTGATGGCGAGGAACTTGCGCGCTTCCTTGACCATGTCGGGATTGAATTCGACGCAGTAGACCTTGCTGGCCTTGGCTGCCGCGAAGAAGGAGAGCACGCCGGTGCCGCCCCCGAGTTCCAGCACTTTCATGCCCGGCTTGACGGCGTAGTCGATGGCCGATTTGAAGCTGTGCATGCGGTTCTGGTCCATCAGCATGTTGTGATGGTAGTGGACAGGGATGAATTGCCCCAGGTAGCAGCTCTCTATTTCACGTTCGTTCAGCATGGTTTTTCCTTGTTAGCGCAACGTAGCCATTATCTTTGCGTGCCCGGCAAAGCTAAGCGGCGAGTTGGGCTGGAAAAACCGTCTACTTTGCCGCTTTCGCAGCCAGGTGGGCGCTGATGGCCTTGGTGATCCAGGGCTTTTCCGCGCGGGTGGCGAACTCGGCGGCGTCGATGCGGAAGGCGTTGTCTTTCAGCGTGGCGTCCGCGCCCTGTTCCAGCAGCAGCTTGACGGCGTCTTCCATGCCTTCGCGCGCGGCCAGCATCAGCGGCGTGAGGCCGGACGGCGAACCGGCGTCGATGTAGGCGTGGTGTTCGAGCAGGATGTTCATGATGTCCAGGTCGCCCGCCGCGGCCGCGAAGTGCAGCGGGGTCCAGCCTTTGCGGTTCACTTGCGCGCCCTTGGCGATCATGGCCTTGACGGCGGCCTTGTTGTGCTTGAAGGCGGCCATCATCAGCGCGGTGCTGCCGTTGGCGGACTGCGCTTCGAGGTCGATCCTGGGGTGCTCCAGCAGCAGCTTGAAGACGCGGTTGGCGTCGTGCCGCATGGCGATGATGAGGGCGGTTTCGCCGCGCTCGGGTTCGTGCAGGTTGGGGTCCAGGCCGCGCTTGATCAAGTCCCCACCGTCACGGTGTTGTCCACCTGGGCGGCGCGGAAGAACGCGACGTCATCTTCGGTTTCTGCAAACGCCGGTGCTGCCAGCATCAGGGCGAAGGCGGACAGCAACAGGCGGCGTTTTGGCATCATGCTTGTTTGGCGAAGCTGAACAGTTTAAAGAAGTTGTCGCTGGTCTGCTGCGCAACCTGCTCCACGGACACGCCTTTGAGCTTGGCGATGTATTCGGCCACGTGGGCGACGTAGCCCGGTTCGTTCATCTTGCCCCGGTGCGGCATCGGCGCCAGGTAGGGCGAATCGGTTTCGATCAGCATCTGCTCCAGCGGCACTTCCATGGCCACGGCCTGCAGTTCCTTGGCGCTCTTGAAGGTGACGATGCCGGAAAACGAGATGTAAAAGCCCATCGCCATGGCTGCGCGCGCCACTTCCAGCGACTCGGTGAAGCAGTGCATCACGCCCGCCACGCCGCCCTGGTCGGTGCCGGCGCCTTCTTCCTGCATGATGCGGATGGTGTCCGCGCTGGCCGATCTTGTGTGGATAATCAAGGGTTTGCGCGTGATTCTTGAAGCTTTGATGTGGGTGCGGAAGCGCTCGCGCTGCCACTCCAGGTCGCCTTCCAGGCGGTAGTAGTCCAGCCCGGTTTCGCCGATCGCGATGATGCGCGGGTTGTCGGCCAGCTGCACCAGCTGTTCGACGCTCGGCTCCGGCGTGTCTTCGTAATCGGGATGCACGCCGACCGAGGCGTAGATATGCGGATATTGCTCGGCCAGCGCAAGCACTTGCGGGAAGTCGGGCAGGTCAACCGAGACGCACAGCGCGTGCGTGACCTTGTTCTCGGCCATTTTGCCGAGAATCTCGGGCATGCGAGCAGCCAGCTCGGGGAAATTGATGTGGCAGTGGGAATCGATAAACATGGCGTGATTGTACGCGAGCGGCCGCGCCGCTGCCAGACCGCCCGCTTAGGGCATCAGCCGGTGCGCCGTGACGAATTCGCGGATGCCGTCCGGATGCGCCTTTTTCCAGGCTTCGAATTCGGGCCGGTAGGATTCGCGGTACATCAGCAGCAGGATGGCCGCTTCCACGTCGGCCGGGCTCTTCAGGCCGCGCAGCGCCAGCAAGGCCGGCGATGCCAGCGGCGGCGCTCCATTCTCCTGCAACTCGGCCGCCACCTTCAGCGCCGTGCTCCAACCCGCCTGCTCGAGGGCGAACGGCGACAGCGTACGCTTTTCCTTGGCCGCCGCGCCCAGCGCATTGGCCTGCGCCACGGCGTAGGCCAGCCATACCGCATAGTCGCTATTGGCTTCCACCTTGGCGTCCTTGAATTCAGCCGCCATGGTGATGGTGGCCTTGCCGGTTTTGGCGTCCTGCGTCACGGACGCCAGCCGCACCAGCTGCAAACGTGTCAGCGGCTTGCCGTCTATCTTGGCCACTGCCGCCAGGCGTTCCCAGCTCGGCATCTGGCTGGGCTGCACCGCCACGGCTTGCAAGGCCGCCTGCTCCAGGCCGGCGCGGTTGCCAAGGCGGGCTTGGGTGTCGGCCAGGAAGCGCCAGGCCTGGGCGTTCTGCGGATCGACCTGGGTGGTTTTATGGAACAGCATCTCCGCCGCGATCCAATTCTTCTCCATGAAATAGGTGTCCCCTTCCATCAGGAACGCTGAGGAGAACTTCGGATCGGCCAGCTGCGCCGCGCGATATTTGGCGCGGGCGGCCTCGTACTGGCCCTGGTGGAACAGCACTTCGCCTTCGGCATAGGCCTTGGCGGCAGCGTCGTTGGCTTTGTAGGCGGGCGTTGCGGACGGATCGTCCTGCATGCGCAGCACTTCGGCGGCCAGCGGATCGTTGGCGGCCAGTTTCAGCGCGGCCCGGGCCAGCCCCTCCGCCTGCTGGCGCGCCTTGGCGGCGGCGTCGTCGGGCAAGCCCGGAACCAGGGTTTGCAGCAGGTATGCCGCTGCGGAGAGCGGACTGGAGGCGTCCGGCGACAGCTTGCGCGCCGCCTCGAACTTGTCCAGCGCTTCCTTGTACTTGCCGGCAGCCTGCAGGGCGTGGCCTTCGGACACCAGCTTCTGGCTGTCCGTGCTGCCGAACAGCTCGGCGCGCGCCGGCTGCGCTGCGCACATTCCAAGGACCAGGGCGAGGACTAATTTACGCAGCATATCGGTTCCCGCTTCAGGCGACGCGCTTGCCGAGGATGATCAGGTCGCGCTCGATGCCGTCCAGGTTGGCCACCTTGGGCAGATTGGCCCAGGTCTCGAAGCCGAACTTCGAGAACAGGCCCAGGCTGGGCCGGTTGTGGCCGAAGATGAAGCCCAGCAGCGTGTGCACGTTGATAGTCGGTGCAAAGTCGATTGCCTCCTGCAAGGCGTAGCGGCCGATGCCCTTGCCGCGCGCTTCCTCGGCGATGTAGATGGACACTTCCGCCGTGCCCGAGTACGCCGGGCGGCCGTAGAAGTTGGAGTAGGAAATCCAGCCCAGGATGGCCGGCGAGGCCGCGTCATCGTCCGCGCCCGCAGCGGCGGCCGGTTCGATCACCCACAGCGGGCGGCGCTCCGGCGTGTGGTCGTGAAACCAGGCCAGGCGCGACTCGACCGAGACCGGTTCGGTGTCGGCGGTGACTTCACGGGAGGCGATCGTGCTGTTGTAGATGGCGACGATGGTGGGCAGGTCGTTGAGTGTGGCGTTGCGGTGGCGGAAAGACATGGACGGAGGCTTAGTGATGACTTAGTGATTAAAGGGTGTGCGTGGCGCGCGACGAACGCAGCGCGGCGCCGAGGATTTCCTCGATGCGGGTGCGCACGCGCTGGCCGGTTTCGTCGTCGGGAAAATGCAGGCCGATGCCCTGCGCCTTGTTGTGGGCGGCGCTGGGCGGCGTGATCCAGGCGACCTTGCCTGCGATCGGGTATTTGGTGGCGTCATCCATCAGCGCGAGGATGAGGTAGATCTCGTCGCCGATCTTGTAGGGCTTCTGGGTCGGCACGAAGATGCCACCGTGTTTCAGGAACGGCATATAGGCCGCGTACAGCGCAGCCTTTTCCTTGATGGCCAGCGACAGCACGGAGGGGCGCGCTATCGGTACGGCATTGGGATCGATGGTGCTGCCGGTCAATTCGTTTCCTTTCAAGCGCAGCTTGCCGCGTAATCGAGCAGCATGTCCTCAATAAACAGCTTGGGCGACAAGGGATGGTCGGCAATCGCGCGCCGTTCGTTCACGCTCTTGATGGCCGCCATTACTTTGGCGGTGTGCACCTTGTCCGCCAGCCCCGCCAGCTCCTTGCGGTAACGAGGATAATAACGGATGTTGCCTGACAATTTGTAGGAAAACATATCGTACAACCAACGCTGCAGCCACGAAACGAGCGATGACAGCGGCACTTTCTGCAATTTGTCGGCTGCGCGCAGCGCCGCTTCCACGCTGGGGTGGCCCAGCATCTGCAGCAGCACGTCCATTTCCTCGCGGCTGCCGGACTCGGACTGGGCCAGCGCGGCCAGCGGCGCGCCGCCCTGCTCGCGCAGCCAGCTGTCGGCGTCGGCCACGCCCTGCGCCTTGAGCCAGGCCAGCGCTTCGTCGTGGCCCGGCATCGGCAGCGCGAACTTGCGGCAGCGCGACAGGATGGTCGGCAGCAGGCGGTCCAGGCTGTTCGAGGACAGCAGGAACACCGTGCCCGGCGGCGGCTCTTCCAGCGTCTTCAGCAGCGCGTTCGAGGCCGGCATATTGAGCGCCTCGGCCGGGTACAGCACCACCACGCGCAAGCCCTGGCGGTGGGTGGAGATGTTCATGAAGTCGGCCAGCTGGCGAATCTGCTCGATCTTGATTTCTTTGGATGGCGCCTTGGACTTGGCGGCTTTCTTTTCCTCGCCCTCCTCGCCGTCGCCCGTCACTTCGTCTTCAAAGGATTCGGGACGCACGCGGCGGAAGTCGGGGTGATTCTGCTGGCCGAACCAGCCGCAGGAGACGCATTCGCCGCAGGCATGGCCGCCCGGACCGGCGTTCTCGCACAGCAGCGACTGGGCAAAGTGCTCGATGAAATCCGCCTTGCCGGTGCCGGCCGCGCCGTGGAACAGGATGGCGTGCGGCATGCGGGCGCGCAGCGTCTGCAGCTGCTGCCAGGCTGCTTCCTGCCAGGGGTAAATTGAGGTCGTCATGTGTTGTTGATATTACAGGATGGTAGCGGCGCCTGGCGGGTTACGTGCTGCGCACTAACCCGCCCTGCAGCACTCCACGAAACCGATGGGATTAATGGAACCGTAGGGCGGCTTAGCGCAGCGTAACCCGCCGAGCAGGCCAGCGAACTCACAGCACACTGTCCAAAATGCGCGCCAGCTCCAGCTGGATCTCGGCAATGCTGCGCGTCGAATCGATCACCCGGAAGCGCTGCGGCGCCTCGGCTGCGCGGCGCAGGTATTCGTTGCGGGTGGCGTGGAAGAAGTCTTCCTTCTCGCGCTCGAACTTGTCCAGGTCGCGGGTCGAATCCAGGCGCGCGCGCGCCACTTCCAGCGGCACGTCGAACAGGAAGGTCAGGTCCGGCTCCAGGTCGGCATGCACCCAGTGCGCCAGCGTTTCCAGCTTGGCGCGGTCCAGGCCCCGTCCCGCGCCCTGGTAGGCGAAGCTGGCGTCGGTGAAACGGTCGGTCAGCACCCAGTCGCCGCGCGCCAGCGCCGGTCCGATCACCTGCGCCAGATGCTCGCGGCGGCTGGCGAACACCAGCAGGGTTTCCGTTTCCAGGTGCATCTTCTCATGCAGGAACAGCTCGCGAATCTTCTCGCCCAGCGGCGTGCCGCCCGGCTCGCGGGTGCTGACCAGCTGGATGCCGCGCGCGCGGATATATTCCGTCACAAAGTTGATGTGCGTCGACTTGCCGGCGCCGTCTATGCCTTCGAAACTGATGAACTTGCCGCTGTATTGTTTCATGTAACTCAAATTCTTTAACGTTGATACTGATTCACTGCCCGGTTGTGGTCGGTCAGGTTATCGGAAAACTGGCTGGTGCCGTTGCCGCGCGAGACGAAATACAGCGCCGCCGTCTTGGCAGGCGCCAGCGCCGCCGTCAGCGACTGCACGCCCGGCAAGGCGATCGGCGTCGGCGGCAGGCCGGCCCGGGTGTAGGTATTGTACGGGGTGTCCGTCTCCAGGTCCTTCTTGCGGATCTTGCCGTCGTATTTGGCGCCCATGCCGTAGATGACCGTCGGGTCAGTCTGCAGCAGCATGCCCAGCCGCAGGCGGTTGACGAACACGCCCGCGATCATGTTGCGCTCGGACTTCTGGCCGGTTTCCTTTTCCACGATGGAGGCCATGGTCAGCGCCTCGTAGGGATTCTTGTACGGCAGGTTGGGATCGCGCTTCTCCCACGCCTCGCTCAGCTTGGCGATCAGCATGGCGTGCGCCTGGCGGAAGATAGCCAGTTCGCTCGAACCCTTGGCGAACAGGTAGGTGTCCGGGAAGAACAGGCCTTCGGGCGCCTTGAATTCCGGCGACACCAGCGCCATCAGCTCCGTGTCGGACAGCGCAATGGTGTCGTGCTTGAGGCCCTTGTGGGCGGCCACGGCCTGGCGCATCTGGCGGAAGGTCCAGCCTTCGATGATGGTCAGCTGCTCCTGCGCGAACTCGCCGCGCACCAGCTGGTCGATTAGCCGCAGCGGCGTGGTGCCGGGCTTGAGCTCATAGGCGCCCGCCTTGAGTTTGGACGACTTTTGCGTGAAACGCGCCAGCAGGTTGAACAGCAGCGGCTGGATGGGTACGCCGGCCTCGGCGATCTGCTGGCCGGCCGCGTGCGCGCCGCTGCCGGGCACGATGGTGAAATCGATTGCCGGCTCTTCCGTAATAATCGGCTGGCCGGCCCACCAGGCAAATCCGCCGCCGGCTGCCACGGCAACCAGGAGTCCCAACACCATCGTCTTTTTTATGAATGCCATCTTTGCCAGTCACTTGCCAGTCACTTTAAGGCCGGAAACGCACTTTTTGGGTGCGTCCGGCGCGAATTCTTCTACATCACTATAATTAGGCCGTAATGATAATGCTTTAATCGTCAAATTATTGGAATTTATGAGTAACTGGAATCAACTTCTAACGCCGCAGGGCAAGCCGCTGACCCCGACCGAACTGGCCGTGGGCTTTGTTGCCGCCGTCACCGACCAGGGCCTGATCGCATTGACCGGCGCAGACTCTGCCGGTTTTCTGCACAATCAGTTGACCAATGACGTGGAGCACCTGGGCCAGGACGACGTCCGCCTGGCCGGCTACTGCACCCCGAAAGGCCGGCTGCAAGCCACTTTCCTCATGTGGCGCAACGAAGAATCCATCTTCCTGCAATTGCCGCGCGAAATCCAGCCTCCGCTGCAAAAGCGCCTGAGCATGTTCGTGCTGCGCGCCAAGACCAAGCTGTCCGACGCTACCGACGCGCCGGCCACGCAAGTGGCGCTGGGCCTGGGCGGCGGCATGGCCGAGGCCGTGCTGCAGACCTGGTTCGACCCGCTGCCCGACAAACCATACACCAAGGTCGAGCACGCGCTCGGCACCCTGCTGCGCCTGGCGAACGCCTTCGGCGCGCCGCGCTACCTGTGGCTGACCTCGGCGGACATCGCCGCTACTGTCGCGCCGGTGCTGGCCGACAAGCTGAATGTGGGCGGCAACGAGGCCTGGCGCCTGGCCGAGATCCACGCCGGCGTGCCGCAGATCACCGCTGCCACGCAGGAACAGTTCGTGCCGCAGATGATCAATTTCGAGCTGCTGGGCGGCGTGAATTTCAAGAAAGGCTGCTATCCGGGCCAGGAAATCGTCGCGCGCAGCCAGTACCTGGGCAAGCTCAAGCGCCGCACGGCGCTGGTGCGCATCGCCGGCGCTGCGGCACCCGGCGCGGAAGTCTTTGCCGAGTCCGATCCATCGCAGCCGTGCGGCATGGTGGTGAACGCCGCGCCTAACGGCCTGGGCGGTACGGACGCGCTGGTGGAAATGAAGCTGGAAGCGCTGGAACAGGGTACGGCACGAGCCAGTGCGGTGCGCCTGGGTTCGGCGGATGGCGTGGCGCTGGAGTTCCTGCCCATGCCCTACGTGCTGGACAAGCTCGACGTCTAGCATGACCGATTTGTACATTTACTACCAGGTGCGGGAGGCCGACGCGGCCGCCCTGCACGGTGCGGTCACGGCCATGCAGGCCGGACTGGCCGGCGCGTGCGGCGCCGCGCCGCAGCTGAAGCGCCGTCCGCAGGCCAAGGATGGCTTGCAGACCTGGATGGAAGTTTATCCGGCGGTGCCGGACGGTTTCGAGGCCGCGCTGCCGGCCGCCGTCCAGCAGTCCGGGCTGCTGCCGCTGACGGCCGGCCCCCGCCACACCGAAGTTTTTACGGATTTCAACTCATGTGTTTGATCGTTTTCGCTTGGCAAGTGGTCCCGGCCGTGCCGCTGATCGCCGCCGCCAACCGCGATGAATACTACGCGCGCGAAGCCGCCCCGGCCGCGCCGTGGCCGGACCAGCCGCGCATCTTTGCCGGGCGCGACCTGAAGGCCGGCGGCAGCTGGATGGGCATCAGCCAGGCCGAGGCCGGCATCGACTCGCCGCGCTTTGCCGCCATCACCAACATCCGCGCGCCGCACGAGCACAAGGCCGACGCGCCTTCGCGCGGCCAGCTGGTGTCCGACTTCCTGGCTGGCGGGATGTCGCCTGCCGAGTATATCGGGCACATCCGCGACAGTGCCCATGCCTACAACGGCTTCAACCTCGTCGTCGGCGACCGCAACACCCTGATCTGGTACTCGAACAAGGGCGGCGGCGACCCGCGCAACGGCCAGCCGCTGGCGCCCGGCATCTATGGCCTGTCCAACGCCACGCTGGATTCGCCGTGGCCCAAGGTGCTGAAGACCAAGGCCCAGTTCGCCAGCCTGCTGTGCCTGGGCGCGCCGGACGACGCCTACTTCGAAATGCTGGCCGACACCACCCGCGCGCCGGACCAGCGCCTGCCGGAAACCGGCGTGCCGCTGGAAATGGAGCGCCTGCTGTCGGCGGTGCGCATCGAATCCCCCGGCTACGGCACCCGCAGTTCGACCGTGGTCAAACTCTATGCCGATGCGCCCGCGGTCCTGCATGAAATGCTGATTCAGTAGCGTCAGGCGTCAGCCGCCCACGGCGCAAATGGCGTGCACGAGGCTGCGCAGCCAGCGGTGGGCTGGATCGGCGTCCATGCGGGGGTGCCAGAGCATGGCGACGGTGACCTGCGGCGCGGCCAGGGGCAAGGCAAAAGTGTGCAGGCCGTCGCGCAGCTTGCCGGTCTGGCGTTCGGGGACGCTGGCGATCAGGTCGGAGGCGCGGGCCAGCGCCAGCGCTGCCGCGAAACTGCCGACGACGGTGGCGACCTTGCGCTCGTGGCCTGCCTGCATCAAGGCCTCGTCTATCGCCCCTCTTTCCAGCCCCTGCCGCGATACTGCAATATGGCCGCCTTCGGCGTAGCGGGCCACTGTCACGGTCCCCTCGACTAATGCGTGCCCGGCACGGACCACGCCGACAAAACGGTCCCTGAACAGCGCGCGCGTGCGCACCTCGGGGCCGGTGGCCTTCCCCACCACCCCGGTTTCCAGGTCCACCGTGCCGTCGCGCAAGGCGGTGCTTTCCTTGTCCAGCTTGTCCACGAAGCACAGCCGCACGCCGGGCGCCTCGGCCGCGACCCGCGCGACCAGCTCGGCGCCGAAATTGTCGATGAAGCCTTCGCGCGCGCGGATGGTGAACGTCCGCTGCAAGCCGGCCAGTTCCAGCCGCTCCGCCGGACGCAATACCGATTCCGCATCCTGCACCAGCTGGCTGACGCGCTCGCGCAGCTCCAGCGCACGCGGCGTGGGCACCAGGCCGCGCCCGGCCCGCACCAGCAAGGGGTCGCCGGTCGTCTCGCGCAGCCGCGCCAGCGCCCGGCTCATGGCGGACGGACTGAGCCGCAAACGCCGCGCGGCGCGCGCAACGCTGCCTTCGGAGAGCAGCACGTCCAGCGTGACCAAGAGATTGAAATCAGTCATGCCGGGACAATAACACGCACCGCGTTATATATGGCGTTCTGTGCACTAATAAAATGCAAATGCTGCACCTTCCGCCATGCTACCGCGACGGATACCATGATTGATGACAACTTTACCTGGAATCCGCATGGACACTACTACCTCAGTCGCCGCCGCGCCGCCCCTCGCGCCAGCCGCAAAATGGGCCTTGGCCAGCCTGTCCCTGACTACCCTTCTGGCATCGCTTGGCACGAGCATCGCCAACGTCGGCCTGCCCACGCTGACGCAGGCATTCGGCGCCACCTTCCAAGACGTCCAGTGGGTCGTGCTGGCTTACCTGTTGGCCATGACGACCGTCATCGTCAGCGTCGGCCGGCTGGGGGACCTGATGGGCCGCCGCCGCTTGCTGCTGGGCGGCATCATGCTGTTTACCGCCGCCTCCGCCCTGTGCGCTGCGGCGCCCGGCCTGCCGATGCTGATCGCGGCCCGCGCTGCGCAAGGCGTCGGCGCTGCCGTGATGATGGCGCTGACCATGGCCTTCATCGCCGGCACCGTACCCAAATCGCGCACCGGCACCGCGATGGGCTTGCTTGGCACCACGTCCGCCGTGGGCACCGCGCTCGGACCGACATTGGGCGGCGCACTGACCGCCGCCTTCGGCTGGCCGGCCATCTTCCTGGCCTGCGCGCCGCTGGGCCTGCTGGCCCTGTTCCTGGCCCAGCGCTTCCTGCCGCTGGACTGCCGCGCAGCCAACGCCAGGACGCCGGCTTTCGACCATCCGGGCACCGTGCTGCTCGCGCTCGCACTGGTGGCCTATGCCCTGGCCGTGACGCAGGGGCGCGGCCACTTCGGCCCTGTCAACGCGGCGCTGCTGGGCGCCTCCGCCGTGGCAGGCGGCCTGTTTGTGTTCGTCCAGAAGAAGGCGGCGTCGCCGCTGATCCGGCTGGCCATGTTCCGCAACCCTGCCCTGACCGCGGGTTTCGTCATGAGCGCGCTGGTGACCACGGTCATGATGGCCACGCTGGTGGTCGGTCCCTTCTACCTGTCCGGCGCCCTGGCGCTGAACGCGGCGCAAGTCGGTCTGGCGATGTCTTGCGGGCCGGCCGTCGCGGCACTGGCCGGCGTGCCGGCCGGCCGCCTGGTGGACCGCTTCGGCCCCTACGGCACGACCGTTTCCGGACTCGCCGCCATGGCGCTGGGCGCCTCGCTGCTGCCGTTCACGGCGGACCGTTGGGCCGTGCCCGGCTACGTGGCGCCGCTTGCCGTCATCACGGCCGGATACGCGCTGTTCCAGGCGGCCAACAACACCGCCGTGATGGCCGACATCGCCGCCGACCAGCGCGGCGTGGTGTCCGGCTTGCTCAACTTGTCGCGCAACCTTGGACTGGTGACGGGCGCATCCGTCATGGGCGCGGTGTACGCGCTCGGTTCCGGTGCTGCCAACGCCGCATCCGGCGACCCTGGCGCGGCCGCAGCCGGCATGCGCTTCACGTTCGCAGTCGCCGCCGCGCTGATTCTCGCGGCCCTGGCCATCGCAGCCGCCAGCCGGAGCCAGCGTGAGAACTAAACTGCCCCTGCGCGCCATCGCCGCCTGCCTCCTTGCCGCGCCAGTCGCCGCTTGCGCGGACCCCGTGCTGACGCTCAGCACCCAGGCCCGCCTGCGCTACGACGTCTACGGCAACGCCCAGCTTGCGCCGGGCGACGACTACCGGCAGGGGCTGTTTCGCGGCATCCTCGGCGCCAAGCTGCTGTTTTACGCCAAGCTTCGGCGTGTACGGCGAGGCCGGCACCGGCCAGGTCAGCGCGCGCCGCAGCACGGCCAGCGCCAGCTTCCAGAACACCGCCTCGCTGCAACAGCTCTACCTGAGGGGCTGCAGCGACATCGCGGGCGCCTCGCTGGGCATGCAGTTTGGCCGGCAGGAGTTCGCCGACGGCCCACGCCAGCTGCTGAGCCCCGGCGACGGCCCGAACCTGCACCGCAGCTGGAACGGCGCACGAATGGCGCTGAAGGGCCAGCGCTGGCGGGTCAGCGCCTACGAACTGCACGCCACGCGGCTCGCACGCGGCGCGTTCGACGAGGACATCAACCACGGCGAACGCCTGCACGGCCTGAACGCCACGCTGTCCACTCCCGCCGCCCCGGCAGACGGCTCCAGGGACGGCAAGGCGGACGGCAAACCGGAAGACGCGCTGGAGGGTTTCTGGATACACAGCCGGAATTCGGCTTTCCGCGCCGGCCGCAGCGTCGGCACGGATGAACGGGATACGCTGGGATTGCGCCTCACCGGGCGCAGCGGCCGCCTGAAGTATGACTGGACCGTGGCCCGCCAGGGCGGCCGCTATATGAACCGGGACGTCAGCGCCTGGGGTGTGTTCGCCGTGCAAAGCCTGGCGCTGCCGGATTACGGCTGGAAGCCGCGCCTGACCTCACGCATCGACGTGGCCAGCGGCGGCGGTCACCAGGGCGGCACGCTGCGGGGCTTCAACCAGCTCTACGCCAGCTCGGCCTATCTGGGCGAAGGCCAGTTCCTCAGCCTGAGCAACCTGCTCATGGTGTCGCCCGGCCTGGCCTTCTCGCCGGCCCCCAACACCGCGCTGGCCGTCGAATACGGCTTTGCGCGCCGGCTGAGGGAGGACGATGCCGCGTACGCCGGCGGCATGCGCGCCTATGCCGGCACGCAGAACGTGCCGGGCCGCGAGCTGGGCGGCCTGTTCCGCCTGGTCGGCACCTGGGCCGCAAGCGAGCACCTGACCTTCACGCTGAACGTGGAGCGCATGGATGCGGGCGATGTGCTCAGGCGCGCGAAACTGCCATCGGGCAGCTACGCCTACCTCGGCGCCACCATCCGCTATTGACCTTGCCCGCCAGTCAGAAGGTGTGCGCCATCTCGACGTGGGGAATATCGGCTTCGATGAATTCCTCGCCGACGATGGCGAAGCCGTGCTTCTCGTAGAACGGGGCGGCGTGGGTTTGCGCGCCCAGCACCACGGTCTTGTGGCCGCGCAGCTTGGCCTGCGCCATCAGCCCCTGCAGCAAGGCGCCGCCGATGCCTGTGCCGCGCGCCGCCTTGCGCACCGCCATGCGGCCGATATGGCCGTCCGGCAGCAGGCGGCCAGTGCCGATCGGCGTGCCCGACGCGTCATAGGCCACGGCGTGCAGGCACGCGGCGTCGTTGTTGTCCATTTCCAGCTCTGCGGGAACATTCTGTTCCACCACGAAGACCTCCATGCGGATGGCCTTCGCGTCCTGCTGCAGGGTGTCCCAGTCGCCGAAGCGAATTTCGTGCATAGTATTCATGCGCCGAATTGTCGCATACGGAATCAGGCTGCGCTACCGCCTTTGACCATGTCCTTCAGCATCTGGCGGATGTGCGGCGTGGCCTCGTTGGGGTCGGTCGGGTTGCGGCCGGTGGTCATGTCTTCCATGCGCGTCTTCAGGCCACCCAGCGCCTGGGGATGCGTGTAGATGTAGAACTGGCCGTCCTCGATTGCCTTGAAGGTGATGTTGGCCACGTCTTCGGCGGTGACTTTGCCGGCACTGACGGCCTTGTCCGTCATGGCCTGCGAGGCCAGCTGGCTGCGGGTCGGCTTGGCGTCCATCTTCACGTCGTCCGGGCGGTTGCGGTGCGACTGGTTGATGCCGGTCGGGACGAAGAACGGGCACAGGACCGAGGCGCCAATCGGCGCGTCCACCAGGTTCAGGTCGTGGTACAGCGTCTCGGACAGCGACACCACCGCGTGCTTGGAAACGTTATAGACGCCCATCGCGGTCGGATTGACCACGCCGGCCATCGAGGACGTGTTGACGATGTGGCCCTCGTAGCCCTCTTCTTTCTTCGCGCATTCGAGCATCAGCTTGGTGAAGATGCGCACGCCGTGGATCACGCCCCACACGTTCACGCCCAGCACCCACTCCCAGTCCGCCACAGTGTTTTCCCAGATCAGGCCACCGGAGCCGACGCCTGCGTTGTTGAACACCAGGTGCACGGAGCCGAATTCCTTCATGGCGGCGTCGGCCAGCGCCTGCACCTGTTCGCCCTTGCGCACGTCGCAGATCATGCCGATCACCTGCGCGCCCTGCTCCTTCAGTTCGGCCACGGTCTTGTCCAGCGCGTCCTGCTGCACGTCGGCCAGCACCAGCTTCATGCCCAGCTTGTGGGCCTTGATGGCGAATTCGCGGCCGAGGCCTGCTGCGCCGCCGGTAATGACGGCGACTTTGTCTTGGAAGTTTTTCATCAGATGAGCTTTACCAGTTGTTTGCCGAAGTTTTTGCCTTTGAGGAGGCCCATGAATGCTTCCGGTGCGGCGGCCAGGCCGTCCGCAATCGATTCGCGGTATTTCAGCTTGCCGGTGGCGACCAGCCCACCCAGCTCGCCCAGGCCCTGCGGCCACAGCTCGATGTGCTCGGAGACGATGAAGCCGCGCATTGTCAGGCGGTTGGTCAGCAGTACGCGCGCATTGCGGATCGGGACGTCTTCGCCGTTGTAGCCGGCGATCATGCCGCACAGCGCCACGCGGGCGAAGGCGTTGGTGCGCGCCAGCGCGGCGTCGAACACGGCGCCGCCCACGTTTTCGAAGATGGCGTCAACACCGTCCGGCGTAGCGGCGGCCAGGTCGGCCTCCAGCTTGCCGGCCTTGTAGTCGATGCAGGCGTCGAAGCCCAGTTCATTGACCACGTAGTCGCACTTGTCCTTGCCGCCGGCGATGCCGACCGCGCGGCAGCCGCGCAGCTTGGCCAGCTGGCCCACTACGCTGCCCACCGCACCGCTGGCTGCGGACACCACGACCGTCTCGCCGGCCTTCGGCTGCATGATCTGGTTGAAGCCGAACCACGCGGTCATGCCGGGCATGCCGACCGGGCCCAGATAGGCGGACAACGGAATGTGCGTGGTGTCCAGCTTGCGCAGCAGCGCGCCGTCGGACACGCCGATCTCGGACCAGCCGAACATGCCGGCCACGAAATCGCCCGCCGCGAACTTGGGATGCTTCGATTCGATCACCTGGCCCACGGTGCCGCCTATCATGGTGGCGTCCAGCGGCTGCGGATCGGCGTAGCTCTTGGCGTCGCTCATGCGGCCGCGCATGTAGGGGTCCAGCGACAGGTAGTGGTTGCGGACCAGGAGCTGGCCGTCGGCGATGGCCGGAATCTCGGCCGTCTCCAGGCGGAAGTTGCTGGCCTGGACTTCGCCGCTCGGGCGGGAAGCCAGGACGATGCGCTGATAAGTGCCCATGTTCTCTCCTTATTCTCTGCTTACAGTGCCGACACGCCGCCGTCCACGGGCAGGGTCTGGCCGGTGATGTGCTTGCCCGCGTCGGACGCCAGCAGCACGACAGGTCCCTTGAGGTCTTCATCGTCGCCCAGGCGGCGCAGCGGCGCTTCGGCCGCCATCTGCTCTTCGCCCAGCGCGGCCAGCAGGCCTGCCGTCATCTTGGACGGGAAGAAGCCCGGCGCGATGGCATTGACGGTGATGCCGTGCACGCCCCATTCGGCCGCAAGCGTACGGGTGAAGTTGATCACCGCCGCCTTGGAGGTGTTGTAGGCGATGGTCTGCATGCCCGGCGGGTTGCCTGCCAGGCCGGCAATGGATGCGATATTGATGATGCGGCCGTACTTGCGCGGGATCATGGAGCGCTTGCCCACCGCCTGCGATACCAGGAAGATGCTGCGGATGTTCAGGTTCATCACCTTGTCCCACGCTTCCAGCGGGTAGTCCTCGGCTGGCGCGCCCCAGGTGGCGCCCGCGTTGTTGACCAGGATGTCGATATGGCCGCCCAGCTTTTCCAGCGCCGCGTCCACCAGCGGACCGACGGCCGCTTCCTTGGCCAGGTCGGCCGCGATGGCGTAGGCGGTGACGCCGTGCTTGGCGAGGATGGCGACGGCTTCGTCGAGGTCCGCCTGCTTGCGCGAGGACAGCACCACTTGGGCGCCCTGCTCGCCCAGCGCCAGCGCCATCTGCAGGCCCAGGCCGCGCGAGCCGCCGGTGACCAGTGCGGTTTTGCCCTTCAGGCTGAATAGTTCTTGGGTAGTGCGCATAGCGTTTGTCTCCTGCTGAGATTTAAGTTCAAATTTCGTGGTCCGATCAAAACCACGCATCCTGCATGTCCAGCGTGGTCGTGTCTATACTTTCCAGCAAATCGAGCTGCTGCTGCACCTTGGGCAGCTCCCAGCGGAAGAAGTAGCGGCAGGCTTGCAGCTTGCCCTGGTAGAAGTTGGCGTCGTCTCCGGCGGCGCCCTCCGCCAGGCGCTGCGCGGCGACGATGGCTTGCTCCAGCCACATCCACGCGACCACGATGTGGCCCATGGCTTCCAGATAGGTGCTGGCGTTGGCCAGCGTCTTGTTCATGTCGCCTGCGGCGTACAGGGTTTGCGTGACGTGGCTGGTGCGGCGCAGCGCGGCGGCCAGCGCGTCGGCCTGCGTGCGCAGCTCAGCCGACAGCGCGTACTGCGGGTTGGCCGACGCGGCGCGGTCCACGGTCTTGCGCACCTCGCCGGCGAAAGCCTTGAACAGCGCGCCCTCCTGCATGGAGACCTTGCGGCCCAGCAGGTCCAAGCCGTGGATGCCGTGCGTGCCTTCGTGGATGGCGTTCAGGCGGTTGTCGCGGTAGAACTGCTCCACGTTGTATTCGCGGGTGTAGCCATAGCCGCCGTGTACCTGGATCGCCAGGCTGTTGGCTTCCACGCACCATTGCGAGGGCCAGGACTTCGTGATAGGCGTGAGGAAGTCCAGCAGGCGCCCCGCGTGCGCGCGCGCTTCCGGCGTGGGCGCGGTATGCTGCTCGTCCACCAGGCGGGAACTGTACAGCACCAGCGCCAGCGCGCCTTCGCTGTAGGCCTTCTGCGCCAGCAGCATGCGCCGTACGTCGGTGTGGGCGATGATGGGCAGCTGCGGCTGGGCCGGGTCCTTGGCGGCGGGATGGCGGCCTTGTGGGCGGTTGCGCGCGTAGTCCAGCGAGTGCAGGTAGCCGGTGTAGCCCAGCACCGCCGCGCCGGCGCCCACGCCGATGCGCGCCTCGTTCATCATGTGGAACATATTGGCAAGGCCCTGGTGCGGCTGGCCGACCAGGTAGCCGATGGCGCCGCCCTTGCCCTGCGGCTTGAACTTGCCTTCGCCGAAGTTGAGCAGGCAGTTGCTGGTGCCCCGGTTGCCCATCTTGTGGTTCAAGCCCGCCAGCACCACGTCGTTGCGCTCGCCCAGCGTGCCGTCTTCATTGACCAGGAACTTGGGCACGATGAACAGCGAGATGCCTTTTACGCCCGGTATCAGCCTGCCGTCCGGTCCGGGGATCTTGGCCAGCACCAGGTGCACGATATTGCCCGCCAAATCGTGCTCGCCGGCCGAAATCCACATCTTGTTGCCGCTCAGGCGGTACTGGCGCTCGCCTTCCGGGCCGGCCACCGGGTCCGGCTCGGCGCGGGTGGTGATGTCGGACAGGCTGGAACCGGCCTGCGGCTCGGACAGGCACATGGTGCCGAAGTAGCGGCCTTCGAACATCGGCTTGACGAAGCGGCGCACCTGCTCGGGCGTGCCGGTCTTGAGCAGCGTGTTGGCGTTGCCGATGGTGAGGAACAGATAGGACGTGGTGGAGACGTTGGCCGCCGTGAAGTAGGCCGCCAGCACCTTTTCCACCGTCACTGGGAGCTGCATGCCGCCCAGTTCATAGTCCTGGCCCGCCGCCATCAGGCCCGCCGCCGTATAGGCGTCCAGCGCGGCCTTGACTTCGGGGATGATCTTCACCTCCAGGCAATGCTCGCCCGGCACGGCGTGCGGTTCCTGCTGGTCGCTCTTCTTGTTGTGCGGGGCGAACAGGTCGGTGGCGATCTGCTCGGCCGTGTCGATGGCCGCGTTGAAGGTCTCGCGGCTGTGGTCCTGGAAGCGCGGGCGCTGGTTCAGCGACTCCACGTCCAGCCATTCATACAATAGGAAATCGATGTCGCGGCGCGACAGGAGCTTGGATTGCATAGGTAGTCTCTGGAATCTAATTATGAAACGGGCGCTTCTCCGAGCGCCCGTGCTTGCTGCTTTATACGACTTCGAACAGGCCTGCCGCGCCCTGGCCGCCGCCGATGCACATGGTGACCACCACGTACTTCACGCCGCGGCGCTTGCCTTCGATCAGCGCATGGCCGGTCAGGCGCGCGCCTGACACGCCGTAAGGATGGCCGACGGCGATGGCGCCGCCGTTAACGTTCAGGCGGTCCATCGGGATGCCCAGCTTGTCGGCGCAGTACAGTACCTGCACGGCGAACGCTTCATTCAGTTCCCACAGGCCGATGTCTTCCACTTTCAGGCCGGCCTGCTTGAGCAGCTTGGGAATGGCGAACACGGGGCCGATGCCCATTTCGTCCGGCTCACAGCCTGCCACGGCAAAGCCGCGGAAGATGCCCAGCGGCTGCAAGCCCTTGGCTTCGGCCACTTTCGAATTCATCACGATAGCCACCGAGGCGCCGTCGGAGAACTGGCTGGCGTTGCCGGCGGTGATCACGCCGCCCGGCATGGCGGTGCGGATCTTGGACACGCCTTCCAGCGTGGTGTCGGCGCGGATGCCCTCGTCGGCGGAAATGGTCACTTCGCGGCTCACCAGCATGCCGCTGGCCTTGTCGGCCACGCCCATCAGGGTGGTCATCGGCACGATCTCGGCGTTGAACAGGCCGGCGGCTTGCGCGGCGGCGGCGCGCTGCTGGCTTTGCACGCCGTATTCATCCTGGCGTTCCTTGCCGATGCTGTAGCGCTTGGCCACGTTCTCGGCCGTCTGCAGCATGCTCCAGTAGATTTCCGGCTTGTTCTGCGACAGCCACACTTCCTTGTACATGTGCAGGTTCATCTCCTGCTGCACGCAGGAGATCGACTCCACCCCGCCGGCGGCGAAGATGTCGCCCTGGCCGGCGATGATCGCCTGGGCCGCCGTGGCGATGGTCTGCAGGCCGGACGAGCAGAAACGGTTGATGGTCATGCCGGCGGTCGTTACCGGGCAGCCGGCGCGCAGCGCGATCTGGCGCGCGATATTGCCGCCGGTGGCGCCTTCGGGATTGGCGCAGCCGATCAGCACGTCCTCCACTTCGCCCGCCTCGATGTTGGCGCGCGCAATCGCCGCCTGCAGCGCGTGGCCGCCCAGCGTGGCGCCGTGGGTCATGTTAAATGCGCCTTTCCACGATTTGGCCAGGCCGGTACGGGCGGTCGAAACGATCACGGCATCAGTCATTTTCTGTCTCCAGGTAGAAGTTGTAGTCGGTGTGTAGTCGATTTATTCAGAATAGCATATTTTAGTACGGTCGTTCGCAAATTTTCGTGCCGTGTGTTTTTTGTAAGCTTTGCGTAAGTTTGGAGCAAGCATGACGTAAGGTTAAGCGTCCATAGTGCACCCATGCTAATGGAGTAACACGCGTTGGCTATCGGGTTTAATAATTATATGGAGACAATCATGGCAACAGCATCCGGCACCGCCAACGGCGCCCGCAACATGGGCAAAGCAGCGCCCATGACGGCCGAAGAAAAGAAAGTGATCTTCGCGTCCTCGCTCGGCACGGTATTCGAGTGGTACGACTTCTATCTGTACGGCTCGCTCGCATCCATCATCGCCAAGCAGTTCTTTATCGGCGACCCTACCACCACCTTTATTTTCGCCCTGCTGGCCTTCGCTGCCGGCTTCATCGTCCGTCCGTTCGGCGCGCTGGTGTTCGGCCGCCTGGGCGACATGATCGGCCGTAAGTACACCTTCCTGGTCACTATCCTGATCATGGGTGCCTCCACCTTCATCGTGGGCCTGCTGCCGGGTTACGCGGCAATCGGCATTGCCGCCCCCATCATCCTGGTCACGCTGCGCATCCTGCAAGGCCTGGCGCTGGGCGGCGAGTACGGCGGCGCGGCTACCTACGTGGCCGAGCATGCGCCGCACGGCAAGCGCGGCGCCTTCACCTCGTGGATACAGACCACCGCGACCCTGGGCCTGTTCCTGTCGCTGCTGGTGATCCTGGGCACCCGTACCGCCACCGGCGAAGAAGCGTTCAATGCCTGGGGCTGGCGCGTGCCGTTCCTGGTCTCGGTTCTGCTGCTGGGCGTGTCGGTGTGGATTCGCCTGTCGATGAATGAATCGCCGGCGTTCGCCAAGATGAAGGCCGAAGGCAAGACCTCCAAGGCACCGCTGAGCGAAGCGTTCGGCCAGTGGCGCAACCTGAAAGTGGTGATCCTGGCGCTGGTCGGCCTGACCATGGGCCAGGCGGTGGTGTGGTACACCGGCCAGTTCTACGCCCTGTTCTTCATGACCCAGGTGCTGAAGATCGACGGCCCCAACGCCAACATCATGACCGCGCTGTCGCTGGCGCTGGCCACCCCGTTCTTCATCTTCTTCGGCATGCTGTCCGATAAGATCGGCCGCAAGTGGATCATCCTGGGTGGCTGCGTGATTGCCGCCGTGACCTACTTCCCGCTGTTCGGCGCACTGACCCACTACGGCAATCCTGCGCTGGAAGCCGCGCTGAAGAACTCCCCTGTGGTGGTGGTGGCCGATCCCGCATCCTGCCACTTCCAGTTCAACCCGACCGGCACCAAGAAGTTCCCATCCTCGTGCGACATCGCCACCGGCATCCTGTCCGGCGCGTCGGTGAACTACACCACGCAGGAAGCGCCAGCCGGCAGCGTCGCCAAGATCAAGATCGGCGACAAGGAAATCACCTCCTTCAACGCCACCATGACTGCCGACGGCCTGAACTTCGACAAGGCCAGCAAGGACAGCGAAGGCGCGCTGAAGAAGGAAGTCGGCGGCGCCATCAAGGCAGCCGGCTACCCGGCCAAGGCTGACGAAGCCCAGATGAACAAGCCGATGATGGTCCTGATCCTGTTCATCCTGGTGCTGTACGTGACCATGGTGTACGGCCCGATCGCCGCCATGCTGGTGGAGATGTTCCCGACCCGCATCCGCTACACCTCGATGTCGCTGCCATACCATATCGGTAACGGCTGGTTCGGCGGCCTGCTGCCCACCATCTCGTTCGCGCTGGTGGCATTCAAGGGCGACATCTACTACGGCCTGTGGTATCCGATCGTGATCGCGCTGATCACCGCTGTCATCGGCGCGCTGTTCGTCAGCGAGACCAAGGACAACAACATCTACGCCGGCGACTGATTCCCCCTGTACGGCGGGGCTCCGCGCTCCGCCAGCGTTCCTTCAAACCGCCTTCGGGCGGTTTTTTTACGGGCGGCGCGATTAGGGGGGGCGCGCTATTATGGGCAGCGTTATGCCGCGCGCAGCGGCGGGTGCACGCATTCGCGCAGCTGCGCGTCGCTCCAGGGTTTGGGGAAGATGCGCTGCGCAGCGCCGCTGTTAAGGGCGTCCAGTGCGGTGGCAAAGCTGGCGTCGCCGGTCAGCAGGATGCGCTCGGTGGCCGGAAGCTGCTGCGCCACCTGGCCCAGGAACTCCGCGCCGCCCATGTCCGGCAGGCGCTCGCCGGACACAATGACGTGCACCGGGTTCGCCTTCAGCAGGGCCAGCGCATCGGCGGCGCTGGCTGCGGCCAGGATCTTGAAGTGCTCGCCCTTCAGCACGCGGTTCAACGCGCGCAGCGTGGCGGCTTCTTCGTCCACCAGCAGCAGGCAGCGCTGCGCGGCCGCCTTCTCCGTCAGGCCTGCCTGAACGGCCGGGGCGCCTGGAGCGGCTTGTCCGCGCTGCGCGGCCTGGCCCGGCCCCGTCTCGGCCCGGGCTGCCAGCGTCAGCTTCTTGCCGGCGGCAAGCAGGCTGGCGTACGCGTCCGGCGCCACCGCCTTGCTGAACAGCGCGCCCTGCACCGCGTCGCAGCGCTGCTGGCGCAGGCTTTGCAGCTGCGCTTCGTTGTCCACCCCGTCGGCGACAACCTGGATGCCCAGCGTGTGGGCCAGTGAAACGATGGCGCCGCACAGCACGGCGGCGGCGGGCGACGTGGCCAGCTCCCGCACCAGCGCCGGGTCCATCTTCAGCCAGTCCACCGGGAATTGCTGCAGGCAGGCCAGCGACGCCTGGCCGCTGCCGAAATCGTCCAGCGTCACAGCCACGCCCAGTTGCTTGAGTTCGCGCAGAATGGCGGCCGCCGCGTCGGCATCCTGCAGCAGGCCTTGCTCGCTCACTTCGATTATCAAGGAACTACCCGGTATGCCGTTCCCGGCCAGCGCGCGGCGCACGGTGTCGGCCAGTCCGGGCAGGCGGAACTGGCTGGGCGACAGGTTGACCACCACCGGCGCCGCCGGCACGCCTAGCCCTGCCCATTCCTTCATCTGCGCGCAAGCGCGTTCTATCGCCCAGGCGCCCACCGGCATCACCAGGCCGGTTTCCTCGGCCTGGCGGATGAACTCCTGCGGCGCCAGCATGCCGCGCTGCGGATGCTGCCAGCGCAGCATGGCTTCCGCGCCGATGATGCCGCCGTGGGCCAGGCTGTTCTGCGGCTGGTAGTACAACAGCAGTTCGCCGCGTTCCAGCGCCCGGCCCAGGGCCAGCTCCATGGCGCTGCGCTGCGCCACCTGGGCATTGAGCGCGTCGGCATAATAGCGGTGGGCGTTGCCGCCCTGGTGCTTGGCCTGCCGCATCGCTTGCAGCGCGTGCGGCAGCAGCTCGCTTGCGCCGGCGCTGTCGTCGGGATAGACGGCGATGCCGGTCGAGCACATCAGCTTGAGCTGTGGCGTATCGGGTGGCAGCAGGCCTGCGTCCACCTCCTGGCCCAGCGCGGCGGCCACGCGCGCGGCGATCTTGCCGGCATGGGCGGCCGACACCAGGCCTGGCAGCAGCACGATGAACTCGTCCGCGCCGGGCCGCGCCAGCACAGCCTTCTCGCCGGCGGCCTGCGCCAGCCGCAGCGCCGCCTGCACCAGCAGCTGGTCCGCCACGGCATGGCCCAGCTTTTCGTTGATCATGTCGAAACTGTCCAGGTTGATGTACAGCGCGGCCAGCTTGCGGCGCGCGGCGTGCGCCTGTTCAGTCAGCGGCGCCAGTTGCCGCTGCAGGGTTGCCAGCGTCGCCAGGCCGGTCAGGTTGTCGTAATAGACCGGATGCGCCTGTGCCACCCGGTCGGCAGCGGCTGCGGCTTGCTGCACGCATTGCGCATGCAGCTTGCAGCGCGCGATGCCGTGCACCAGGTCATCCGCCAGTCCTTGCAGCAGGGCCAGCTCTTCCTCGGTGAACGCGTCCGCCTCCACGGAATAGAGGCCGAGCACGCCGAACGGCGCCGCTTCCGGGTCGGCGCGCAGCGGCAGCGCGGCAGCGGCCATCAGGCCGTGCGGCACGCCGGGGCGGCCGGCCGCGTTGAAGATCATGTCGCCGGGCAGCTGGCTGCTCACCACGGTGCGGTTCTGGTGGATGGCGGTGCCGAAGCCGCCCTGCTCGCGCGCCTCCTCGCCCCAGGACAGGGCCAGCTTGTTCACGTAGGCAGCGTCCGTGCCCGCGTGTGCCGCCACTTCGATGCTGTGCGCTTCATCGTCGAGCGCGTAGCCGACCCACGCGGCACGGTAGCCGCCGTGCTCCGTCAGGTGCGCGCAGACGGCCGCCAGCAATTCCCTGTCGTCGGCCGCGCGCAACTGCGATTGCGCGCACGCGGACAGCAGCGCCCAGGCGCGCTCCACGCTCAGCAGCCGGGCGCTCTGTTCGGCGTCGCGCTTGGCGGCAATGCTGGTTTCATCGGCGATGCGGTTCATGGAGCGCACCAGGATGTCGAATTCGCTGGCGCTGTCGGGGTCCGCGCTGAGGCGCTTGGCGCGCGCCGCCGGCCGGGCGTGCGCGCCGCCGTGGCTGAAATTGTCGGCCGCGATGGCGCTTGCGAAGGCGATGCAGTCGCGCAGCGTGCCGTCTATGCTGTGCGTAAAGCGGCGCGCCACGGCAATGCCGATGCCGGTGGCCAGCGCCGGCAACAGGAACATGGCGATCAGCGCCCCCAGCGCCAGCTGCGCCGCCCGGGCGCGCGCCCTTTCGGCCGCCTCGGCGGCGCGCGCCCCCACTGTGTCCACCAGCGGCGCCAGGACGGCGGAGGGAGACAGCCCGGCCTCGGACGTACGCCCGAAGGCGTAGCTGCCCGTGGTCACCGCCTGGGCGGCGCGCCGCACGCCGGCTTCGCCGCTCAGCGCGGCAACCGTGCGCATTTGCTCGCGCAGTTCCTGCAAACCCGCCTGGCGCTTGTCCGGCGCGTCCAGCCGGCGCAGTTCGGAGCCGGCCTTGAATGCCAGTTGCACGGCGTATTGCTCCTGCGCGCTGTACGCGCGCCATGCCTGCACTGCGTACAAGTGGGTAAATGCCGCCAGCAGCGCCGCCAGCAGCATCGGCATGGCCAGGCTGGCAACCACGGCCCACAGCCGTCCATGCAGGCTAAGCCGCGCCAGGCGGCTGTCAAACTCGGCAAGCAGACGCATAGCGCGGGATCTCCTGTCCTGAACGGCAATGGTGTAAAGCTGCTACTACGCTCATACATAGTAGTACTTTATTTGCCACTAGGAAAGATAAGATGTTTGTGCCGCGTCAAGCTGGCGGCCAGAAAGGCAAGTCTAGGCGGTGATCAGCTGCTGGTGCAGGAAGGCCTGCTGGACGCACTCGCGCAGCTGTTCGTCGTCCCATGGCTTGGTGAAATAGCGGTAGACCGCGCCCCGGTTGATGGCGTCGATCACCGAGTCCAGGTCCGCATAGCCGGACAGGATGATGCGCACCGTATCGGGGTATAGCTCCTTGACCCGGCTCAGGAATTCGATGCCGCTCATTTCCGGCATGCGCTGGTCCGATAGCACCACTTGCACCGGATTCATGGCCAGCAGCTTGAGCGCATCGGCGGCGCTGGTGGCAGCCAGGATCTTGTAGCCGTCCAGGCGCAGCGCGCGGTTCAGCGAGCGGATGATATTCGGTTCGTCGTCCAGCAGCAGCAAGGTGCGCGGCGCCTCGGCCGCATCGGGCAGGGCCAGCTTCTTACCGCTGGCGACCAACTGGGCAAAGGCCTCGGGCGGCACCGCCTTGCTGAACAAAAAGCCCTGCATCGTGTCGCAATAGCGCCGCCGCAGGTAGTTCATTTGCTCGTCGGTTTCCACGCCCTCGGCCACCACGCCCACGCGCAGATTGTGCGCCAGCCCGATCACGGCGTTGCAGATGGCGGCATCGTCCGGCGAAGTGGTGATGTCACGCACGAAGGACTGGTCTATCTTCAGGTGATCGATCGGGAAGCGCTTCAAATGGCTCAGCGAGGAATAGCCGGTGCCGAAATCGTCCAGCGAGATGCCGACGCCGACCTCCTTCAGTTCCTTCAGCGTGCGGATGGCGCCCTCCACGTCGTGCATGACGGCGCTCTCGGTCAGTTCCAGCACCAGCTGGCGCGCCGGCGTGCCGGTGCGCTCCAGCGCCCGGCGCACGGTCTGCACCAGATCCTTCTGCTGGAACTGCTTGGCCGACAGGTTGACCGCCACTGGCGGCGCCTTGACGCCGCCATCGCGCCAGGCCTTGAGCTGGCGGCACACATTGTCGATGGCCCAGGCCCCCAGCGGCAGCACCAGCCCGGTTTCCTCGGCCAGCCTGATGAATTCGCCGGGCGCCACCATGCCGCGCGTCGGATGCTTCCACCGCATCAGCGCCTCGGCGCCGGTGATGACGCCGGTTTGCAGATTGCATTGCGGCTGGTAGTGCATGGCCAGCTCGCCCCGCTCCAGCGCCCGGCTCAGCTCCGACTCCATCGTGAAGCGCGACGCCATGCGCGCGTTCAGCTCGGGCGCGTAATAGCGGTAGGTGTTGCCGCCCTGCCGCTTCGCTTCCTGCATGGCCAGGCCGGCGTTGCGCAGCAGGTCGCCCAGCTGGGCGCTGTCGTCCGGGTAGACGCTGATGCCGATGGAGCCGAGCGGACGGATCGCCGGTGCGCCGTCGGGCAGCTGGCTGGCGGCCAGCGGCTCGGCCAGCCGCGCAGCCATGCGCCCTGCGGCCTGGGCGGCATCGGCCGCCGCGGTCACCGGCAGCAGCACAATGAATTCGTCCGCCCCTGAGCGCGCCAGCAGCGCGCCCTCGCCCGCGCACTGCGCCAGGCGCTGCGCCGCTTGCACCAGCACCTGGTCGCCGCCGGCCCGGCCCAGCGTGTGGTTGACGTCTTTGAACCGGTCCAGGTTCACATGCAGCGCCGCCAGCTTGCGGTCTCCGGCGCGCGCCTCCTCCGCCAGCGGCGCCAGTTGCGCTTGCAGCGTTTCCAGCCTGGCCAGGCCGGTCAGGCTGTCGTAGTTGACGTGGTGGGCCAGCTGTTCCTCGGCCTGCTGGCGCTGGCCTGCGTGGCGCCGGCTGGCGATGCCGAACGCCAGGTCCTCCGCAAGGTCGTGCAGCAGGTCGAGTTCTTCCTCCTCGAAGGCGCGCGCGTGCTCTGAGTAGATACCCAGCACGCCGAACGGCTTGCCGCCTTCGCTGAGCGGCAAAGCCAGCGCCGACACCAGGCCGTGCGGCGGCGTCAGCTCGCGCCAGCACGTGAACACCAGGTCCGAGGCCAGCTGGCTGGTCGTCACCGTGCGCGCCTGGTGGATGGCCGTGCCGAAGCCGCCCTGCTTGTGCACGTCGCTGCCCCAGCTCAAATGCAGGTCGCGCACGTAGTCGGCGTCCGTGCCGGCGTGCGCGGCCACTTCGACGCTGCGCGCTTCGTCCTCGCGCGCGTAGCCCACCCAGGCGACGCGGTAGCCTCCCAGTTCCACCAGGTGGCCGCAGATGGCGGCCAGCAGCTCGCTCTCGCTTTGCGCGTGCACCAGCGACTTGCTGCAGGCCGAGCGCAAGGCCCACGAGCGCTCCACCCGCTCCAGCCGCGTGGTCTGCTCCACTTCGCGCTCGGCGGCCGTGACGGTTTCGTCGGCGATGCGGTTCATGGAACGCACCAGGATGTCGAATTCGCTGGCGCTGTCCGGGTCCGCGTCAAGGTGGCGCGCACGCGCCGCCGGAAGCGCCGAGCTGCTGCCGTGGCTGAAATTGCCGGCCGCGATATCGCCGGCGAAGTCGATGCAGTCGCGCAGCGTACCGTCTATGCTGCGCGTGATGCCGCTCGCCAGCGCCACCGCGCCCGCAGCGGCCAGCGCCGGCAGCACGACCATGGCCAGCAGCGCGGCGCGGCCTATCCAGGTCGCGCGCGCATGGGACTGCGCGGCCGCCCCCGACGCCTGCAAGGCCAGTTCATCGAGCAGTGGTGCCAGCGGCGCGGGCGGCGCCGCGCCTGCCGCGTGGGCGGTCTCGTATTCGTAGGTAAGCAGGGTGACGGCCTGCGCGGCCAGGCGCACGTTGGCGTCGTCGCTGAGGGCGGAGATGTCGCGCATCTGCGAGCGCAGGCCGCTCAGCGTAGCGCGCCGCGTGGCCGGCACCTCCAGCGCGGGCAGCGAGGCGCTGCCCCGCAGGGCCAGTTGCAGCGCGCGCTCATCCTGCTCAGCGTAGCTGCGCCAGGCCGACGCAGCAACGGCGTGCGCCAGCAGCGCCAGCAGCGCGGCGACTAGCATGGGGATAGCTAGACAACTGATGACGGTACGTAGCCTGGCGCGCAGGCTCAGGCGGGCGAGGCGGGCGTGGAAGTCAGCCAGCAGCGCCATGGACGGCACGCGTGGGGCCGGTTTCAAGGATATCGTTCCGCATACTCAAACGACTACACATATGGCATCTCCGTGTGGCGTAGGTGCACTACGGAACGATATTACCGCTTTTTTCGCGGCGGGGAAAGCTTAGCCGATAATGCGCAGCGAGTAGTCCGTGGCGCGCACGTCCTTGGTCAGGCTGCCGATGGAGATGCGGTCCACGCCGGTCTCGGCGATGCCGCGCACGGTCTCCAGGTTGACGCCGCCCGAGCCTTCCAGCAGCGCGCGGCCGGCGTTCAGCTGCACGGCGGTGCGCATCATGCCGAGGTCGAAATTGTCGAGCAGGACCGAGGTGGCGCCGGCCGCCAGCGCTTCTTCCAGCTCGGCCAGGCTTTCCACTTCCACCTGTATCGACACCTTGCTGTCGCCGGCCACGCGCTTGGCCGCCACCAGCGCGGCGGTGATGCCGCCCGCCGCCGCGATGTGGTTTTCCTTGATCAGGATGCCGTCGTACAGCGCCATGCGCTGGTTGGCTCCGCCGCCTACGCGCACCGCGTACTTCTGCGCCAGGCGCATGCCTGGCAGCGTCTTGCGGGTGTCGAGGATCTTGGCGTTGGTGCCCTGCACTACCTGCACATAGCGGCGCGTGGCGGTGGCCACGCCGGACAGCAGCTGCAGGAAGTTGAGCGCCGCGCGTTCGCCGGTGAGCAGCGCGCGCGACGGGCCTTCCAGCGTGCAGACGGCGCTGCCGGCTTGCATCATGTCGCCTTCGGCATAGTGCCAGGTGATGCTGATGCCGCCGTCCACGGCCAGCATCACGCCTTCGAACCAGGGCGCGCCGCACAGCACGGCGTCCTCGCGCACGATCACGCGCGCAGTGTTGCGGCCCTCGGCCGGGACCAGCTGGCCGGTCAGGTCGCCGGTGCCGACATCTTCCAGCAGCGCGGCCAGCAGGTTGGCTTCGAAAGCCGCCTTCAGCGGCGCGTCGAACGGAGCGTGGGGATTGCGCAGAGTACTCATGCCGGTCCTATTCCCTGGAACAGTTTCGCTTCCTGTGCCAGGTCCGCGCCCGGCGCGACCTTGGCTTTCTTGGCGGCCGCGAAGTCCAGCATGCGGTCGATGGAGCGCTTGGCTTGCACGCCGACCGCCGGGTCCACGTGGATTTCGTTTTTCATATTCTCGAGCACGTCGGCCAGGTTCTGCAGGCCGTTCATGGCCATCCACGGGCAGTGCGCGCAGCTCTTGCAGGTTGCGCTGTTGCCGGCGGTGGGCGCCTCGATGAAAGTCTTGCCCGGCGCGGCGGCGCGCATCTTGTGCAGGATGCCGTTGTCGGTGGCGACGATGAAGGTGTCCGCATCCAGGTTGACGGCGGCGGCGATCATCTGCGAGGTGGAGCCGACCACGTCGGCCTGCGCCACCACGTTGGCCGGCGACTCGGGGTGCACCAGCACTTTCGCGTTCGGGTATTCGGCCTTCAGCAGGTCCAGTTCCACGCCCTTGAATTCGTCATGCACCAGGCAGGAACCCTGCCACAGCAGCATGTCCGCGCCGGTCTGCTTCTGGATGTAGGAACCCAGGTGCTTGTCCGGCGCCCACAGGATCTTCTTGCCCTGCTCATGCAGGTGCTTGACGATGTCCAGGCCGATCGACGAAGTCACCATCCAGTCGGCGCGCGCTTTCACGGCGGCGCTGGTGTTGGCATACACCACCACCGTGCGGTCCGGATGCTGGTCGCAGAAGGCGGCGAATTCGTCGGCCGGGCAGCCCAGGTCCAGCGAGCAGGTCGCGTCCAGGTCCGGCATCAGGATGGTCTTCTCGGGGCTGAGGATCTTGGCCGTCTCGCCCATGAAGCGCACGCCCGCCACGACCAGGGTCTTGGCGGGGTGGTCACGGCCGAAACGCGCCATCTCCAGCGAGTCCGATACGCAGCCGCCGGTTTCCTCGGCAAGGTCCTGCAGGTCGGCGTCGACATAATAGTGCGCCACCAGCACTGCTTCTTTTTCTTTCAGCAGGCGCTTGATGCGCTCCTTGAGGGCAACGCGTTCCTCTGCGCTGGGAGTGGCTGGGGTACGCGCCCAGGCATGCGCAACGCAGCTGGTTCCCTGTTGCGGATGCTCGTACTCGACTGGCTTGATGGCTAGAGTCTGTTGCATGGTGCTTTGGCTTAGTTGATGCCCTGGCTTTCCAGGTATTCTTCATAGTTGCCGCTGAAGTCGACGATCTCGTTTTCCTTGATCTCGATGATGCGGTTGGCCAGCGAGGAGACGAATTCACGGTCGTGCGACACGAAAATCAGGGTGCCGGCGTATTTGTCCAGCGCGATGTTCAGCGACTCGATCGATTCCATGTCCATGTGGTTGGTCGGTTCGTCCAGCAGCAGCACGTTGTGGCGGCCCAGCATCAGCTTGCCGTACATCATGCGGCCCTTTTCACCGCCGGACAGCACGCGCACCGATTTCTTCACCTCGTCGCCGCCGAACAGCAGGCGGCCCAGGATGGAACGCACGGCCTGGTCGTCGTCGCCTTCCTTGGTCCACTTGCCCATCCAGTCGGTCAGGCTGATGTCGGTGGCGAACTCTTCGGTCGGGTCTTGCGGCATGTAGCCGACGTTGGCGTTTTCCGCCCACTTGACCATGCCGGTGTCCGAATTCAGGCCGGTGATCTCTTCGCCGCCGATGCAGCGCAGCAGCGTGGTCTTACCCGCACCGTTGGCGCCGATGATCGCAATGCGCTCGCCCGCTTCCACCATGATGCTGAAGTTCTTGAACAGCTGGCGGTCGTATTTCTTGGACAGGTTCTCGGTTTCCACGGCCAGGCGGTGCAGCTTCTTCTCGCCTTCGAAACGCACGAAGGGGTAGGCGCGCGAGGACGGCTTCATGTCCTCGACCTTGATCTTGTCGATCATCTTGGCGCGCGAGGTGGCCTGGCGGGCCTTGGACTTGTTGGCCGAGAAGCGGCGCACGAATTCCTGCAGTTCGGCTACTTTCTCTTTGGCCTTGGCGTTGTTGGCCAGCTGCTGGTTGCGGGCCTGGGTGGAGGCCAGCATGTATTCGTCATAGTTGCCCGGGTAGATCTTCAGCGTGCCGTAATCCATGTCGGCCACGTGGGTGCAGACCTGGTTCAGGAAGTGGCGATCGTGGGAAATGATGATCATGGTGGAATTGCGCTCGTTCAGCACGTCTTCCAGCCAGCGGATGGTGTTGATGTCCAGGTTGTTGGTCGGTTCGTCGAGCAGCAGGATGTCCGGGTTCGAGAACAGGGCCTGGGCCAGCAGCACGCGCAGCTTCCAGCCCGGCGCGACGGCGCTCATCGGTCCCTGGTGCAGGCCGATGTCCACGCCCGCGCCCAGCAGCAGTTCGCCGGCGCGCGCTTCGGCGGTGTAGCCGTCGTATTCGGACACTTTGCCTTCCAGTTCGGCCGCGTGCATGTAGTCGTCGTCGGTCGCTTCCGGGTTGGCGTAGATGGCGTCGCGCTTCTGCATCGCGTCCCACATCTCGGTGTGGCCCATCATGACCACGTCCAGCACGCGCATGTCTTCATACGCGAACTGGTCCTGGCGCAGCTTGCCCAGGCGCTCGTTCACGTCCAGCGACACGTTGCCGGCCGACGGCTCCAGGTCGCCGCCCAGGATCTTCATGAAGGTCGACTTGCCGCAGCCGTTGGCGCCGATCAAGCCATAGCGGTTGCCGTCGCCGAACTTGACGGAAATGTTTTCGAACAGCGGCTTGGCGCCGAACTGCATGGTGATATTTGCGGTGGATAGCATATTTCTTTTAGACTGTGCCTTATGAAATCAGGGCGTTAGGAATGATTTCGCTATTATACAACAGCGCCCGGGGACCGCAGTGCAGCACCTTATAAAACAATGACTTAGCGCTGCATACTCAACGATCCCCAGCGCTGGAGCCCGCCCGTTCCTCGGGATCTGGTCCTATGCGGCCCTGAGCCGCTCGTGCTCGGCGGCCCCGCTGGCGTCCCGCCGTGACGCGGCCACGGCGGCTCGCCCCTCGCCGCCCAACTTGAATACCCCCACTGTCGCCACCAGCCTCTGCGATTGCTCCTGCATGGATGCCGCCGCCGCTGCTGCCTGCTCCACCAGCGCCGCGTTCTGCTGGGTTACCGTGTCCATCTGCAAAATCGCCTCGTTGATCTGCTCAATGCCGGCGGTTTGCTCGGCGCTGGCTGAATTGATTTCCCGGATGATCTCAGCCACTTCGCCAACGCTTTCGACCACGTCCCGGATGGTCCTGCCAGCGTTCCCGACAAGCTCCGCGCCAGCCGTCACCTTGGTCGCGGAATCGTTTATCAGTTCCTTGATCTCTTTCGCGGCGGCTGCGGAACGCTGCGCCAGGTTGCGCACTTCGCTAGCAACCACCGCGAATCCTCGCCCTTGCTCGCCAGCCCTGGCCGCTTCAACGGCGGCATTGAGCGCAAGGATATTGGTCTGGAATGCGATGCCATCGATTACGCCGATGATGTCGACGACTTTTTTGGACGATTCACCAATGTCGCTCATCGTCGCCACCACGTCGGAAACGGCCTGCCCACCCCGTAGCGCGATACTGCGGGTGCGTTCGGCCAGCTGGTCGGCGCGCGCCGAGCTGTCGGCGTTGCTCCTGACAGTCGCCGTCAATTCCTCCATGGAAGACGCGGTTTCCTCAAGCGCGCTGGCCTGCTGTTCGGTCCTGCCCGAAAGGTCCATATTGCCAATCGCGACTTCGCCTGCCGCGCTCGCGATTGTTTCAGTGCTGTGCCTCACCTCGGCAACGATCCGGACCAGGCTGGAGTTCATGGCCTTTAGTGCGCCCATCATTTTCCCGGTTTCGTCATCGGAAGTGACCACGATGTCGGCCGTCAGGTCGCCCTCAGCCACTCGCTCCGCAATGCCCACGGCCGCGTTGAGCGGCGCCGTGATGGCACGGATAGTGTAGGCAGCGAAAGCCGCTGCGCCGATCAGCGCGCCAAGAGACAGCACCAGTATCCGCAAGCGCGTGGCGGAGGCCAGATCGGCCGCCGCCTGGGCCGACTCGTCCATCAGCGTTGTCTGGTAGGCGAGCAGTCCGTCGAGTTCCTGCATGTAAGCGAGCTGCGCCGGCCGCACAGCGCCCAGCAGGAGTGCCTTGGCTGCCGCCGTGTCTCCCGCCGCCAGCGCGTCAAGGCAGCGTGGCATGGCTGCCAGATACTGCGACCGCTTGCTCATGACGCCTGCCAATAGCTTCTTGCCTTCCTCGGACAAGATGGTCCGCTCCAGTTCCGCGAGCCCGGCCGCGATCTCGCGCGAACTATCGGTGATGGAGGCAAGTTCGGCTTTGCGCGTCCCCTCATCCTCGAGGATGAACAGGTTGCGCATATGCCGCGCCTGCGCATTGAGCCCGTCCTTGATCCTGTTGGCTACCACGGTCTTGGGATAACGGTCCTCGTGCGTCAACTGGATCGCCGTAGCCAGCGATCCGATCCCGGCGTAGGCCAGGACCGAGACTGCGGCGAGCAGGATGGTGACAAAGCCAAAGCCCAGCTTGAGCCGCCTGCTGATTGTCAAATGCATGTGGTTCTCCTCGTAGTGGTTGAGTATCTCTGCGTGCCGATTCCGGGAACGCCGCGCGGATCAAGGTTTATTGCCAAGGAGAATTGTAACGAAATAGTTACAATTGGAAGGGGTGAATATTGTCGCTTCGCCAGGTGAATTCCGACGCAGAGCTGGACGATAGTCGTACTACTCAGGCGAGGCGCCGCGGCGCCCCTGCCGCCTCCTTTCGGCGGCATGCAGGCACCGCCGAGAACACAAAGCCTGGCATCCGGCGGTGCGGATGTGAATTCCGACAACGGCCCGCGCCCACGCGCGCTGCGCGCAGCTATTGGCAAATACGGCTGCGCATCCTTATCATTACGGCAAAGAAACAAACCATCCCATTTCGCAGAACAGATGCCCATCAATCCAGAAGCCGCCATCTACACGCCTCAGCGCATCACCGCAGTAGCCGAGGCCTTTGCCGAGGACGGCGGGGACATCGGTCAGCTCCTGGAAAGCACCGGCATTTCGGTGGACGATCTCGGTAATCCTGAAACCCGCGTCTCGTGTCAGCAGATATGCTCGGTGTTCCGGAACGCCTTGCAGCTCTCGCCCGACCCCACTTTGGCCTTGCGCGCGGGCAGCCGCATGCATCTGACCTCGTACGGCATGTTCGGTTACGCGCTGCTAAGCGCCTTGAATTTCGAGGAGAGAAATGAGATTGTGATTCGCTACCACCGTATGTGTACGCCCGGCGTCAGGATCTCGTCGATGCACGACGAGCAGGCCCTGCGCTATGGCTACGAGGTGGTGCTGGGCGGCGCCACGGCGGATGGCCTGCACCGATTCATTATCGAGTTCGGTTATGCGGCGCACTTGTCCGTGGCACGCGACCTGTACGGCCCCGAGTTCTCGTTCTCGTCGGTGGGAGTAACGTACGCAGAACCAAGCCACGCTGGGGCGATGCGCATCCTGTTCGGCTGTCCCGTGCGTTTTAACCAGCAGCATAACCATCTGGGGTTCGATGCATCGTTCGCGGAGCGGACCCGGGGGCACCCGGACAACGCCACCCATCATCTTGCCATCGAACACTGCCAGCGACTCCTGGCAGAGGCAGCCTCGCAGCAGGGTATCGCCTCGGCGGTAAGGACGGTGTTGATCAAGAAAATGCCCTGCAACTATCCGACCATTGACAGGATGGCGGAGGCGTTGCTGATGGACTCTCGCACCTTGCGCCGCAAGCTGGCGTCTTTGGGAACAACGTACCGCGCCCTGCTGTCGGAGGTCCGGATGCAGCTAGCCATCGAATTCCTGCGCAAACCCAGAATGACCAACGGAGAAATCGCCTCGATTCTCGGCTACAGCGACCCGTCAAATTTCCGCCACGCGTTCGTACGATGGACGGGAAGGACGCCTACCGCCTACCGCTTCGGCAACAAGTAAGAGGCTTGTGCAAGGTTGCTGACTTCAGCCGGGGACTGCCGAACTCAGTGAACATATCGCGCAACGAAGTAAACGGCAGCAACGAGTGCGCCGGCAACGCCGATGATGCGCCAGGTCATCAGTTGCAACTCCTTGTGGAGTTCGGTACGCAGCGCCCGCTCCGCTCGAACCAGATCTTCCTTGGTCGCATAATTCGAGCGAATAACTTCCACCGTGGTCCTCACGGCCACCATTTCTTTTTCCAAGTTTAACAATACGAGAGAGCATAGCTCTATCATTGGCGCGGCGCGGCTGGAAGTCAAGCGGGGCCGGCGGCGAGGGCTGGTCGTTGGAGTTCATCATCGCTCCGGACTGAGGATGGGGAACTTCCATTGTCACTCATACAGGATGGCGCTGTTTGCGCTGGCGCAAGGGTGGGTGCTATTGACGCAGCCAGTCGCGCAGTTCGTAGTACCAGTAGGTCAGCTGGGCGGCAAGCAGGCCGGCGGGGCCGCCGGTGGTGGGCAGGCCCCATTGCTGGAAGCGGCTGAGGTCGCCCGCGTCGCCTGTCAGCGCGGCGGCCAGCACCTCGCCGCTCAGCGTGGTAGGCGCGACGCCGTGGCCGCCGAAACCCATGCCGTACCAGATGCCCTCGGGCAGCCGCCCCAGTTGCGGCATTTTGTGGCGTCCGTAGCTCATCATGCCGCTCCAGGCGTAGTCGATCCTGGCGCCGGCCAGCTGTGGGTAGACTTTCAGCATGTCGCCGCGCAGCAGGCGCGCGACATCGGCGGCGCTGCGTTCGCGGACGGCGATGCGGCCGCCCCACAGCAGGCGGCTGTCCGGCAGCGGCCGGTAGTAGTCGAAGGCGAAGCGGGTGTCGTAGATGGCGGCCTCGGTCGCCAGTGCGGTGGGCAGGCGGCTGCCAAGCGGCTCGGTCACCATCACATAGGTGGCGATGGGCAAGATGGCGCCGGCCAGCCTGGGGTACAGGCGCTCGATGTAGCCGCCGCAGCACACCACCACTTCGCGCGCCCTTACCTCGCCCTCGGCCGTCATGATGCGCCATCCGGCGCCGCGCGCCCCCGCAGCATTAGCAGCACTGGTGGCTGGCGCCTGGGCTATGCGGGTGACGCGGCTCTGCTCGTGGACCCCAACGCCGCCGGCCGCGAGGGCGCGGGCCAGGCCCTGCGCGTACTTCAGCGGATGGAAATGAAGGGCGTTTTCCTCGTACAGCGCGCCGAAATAGCGTTCGCTGCGGGCGCGTCCCGCAAAGTCGGCGCGGCTGATGCGCTGCCATTCCACGCCCAGCGTATCGGCCATGAAGCGCTGGTGATCGTCCAGTATGCGTCCGTTGTTGAACCAGTTCGCGAGGTAGATACCTCCGTTCACGGCGTCGCAGGCTATGCCATAGCGCGCGATGCGGCGCCTTATGGTCGCCACCGCGTCCAGCGTGAGCTGGTACAGCTTGCGCGCCTGCTCGGCACCGGCCGCGCCGGCCAGCTCCCGCTCGCCCAGCGAGTAGCCGCCGAACACAAAGCCGCCATTGCGCCCGGACGCGCCATGCCCGACGGTCTCGGCCTCCAGCAGCACCACGCTGCGCTGGCCGCGCTCCATCAGAGACATGGCCGTGGCCAGGCCGGCGAAGCCGCCGCCGATGATGCAGACATCGGCCTCCGCCACGCCTTGCAGCGCGGGCCACGCCGCATGATCGGCCGTAGCGCGGTAGTAGCTCAGTTCGGGCAGCGTTTCAGCCATGCCCCAGCGTGGGATAGCCGCTTGCGGTCAGCTCGAAGCTGCCGGAACGGTCCGACACCAACCGCGCCTGCGCGCCGAACGGCAAGGTGCAGCGCTCCCTGATATGCCCGAACGGCAGCCCGGTCAACACCGGGATCGGCAGGCGCGAGCGAATATAGGCCAGCATGGCGTCGAAATCGTAGCCATTGTCGAAGGCCGCCAGCTTGTAGCCGGAGACGTCGCCCAGCACCAGCGCCTTTTGCTTGTCCAGCACACCGGCATGCAGCAGTTGCAGCAGCATGCGCTCGACGCGGTAGGGATGCTCGTTGATGTCCTCGATGAACAGGATGCCGCCGTCGATCTGCGCGAAGTACGGCGTGCCGAGCAGGTGCACCAGCATGGCCAGGTTGCCGCCCCACAGCTTGCCGTCCACGTCCACCACGGGATTGCCGGCGGCCGCGCCGCGCACAGTGTGGGTCGGACCGCGCAGGCAGTCCCACAGCTGGTTCAGCGTGTAGTCCACCGGCTCGTCGCGGATGAAATCGTCGCAGATCATCGGGCCGGCGAAGCTGATGCGGCCGGTGGCTTGCATCAAGCCCATGTGGAACGCGGTGAAGTCGCTATAGCCGACGAACAGCTTGCCGCTGTCGGCCATGGCGCGGAAATCGATCTGCGGCAGGATGCGGCTGATGCCATAGGAACCGCGCAGCGCCATCACCACCTGCACGCCGGGATCGGCCGCCGCCGCGTTCAGCTGCGCCAGGCGCGCCTCGTCGGTGCCGCCGAAACGCTGGAACTTATGATCCGGCTGGTAGTAGTTGTGGACCGTCAGACCCTGCGCCGCCATGCGCGCAATGCCGCGCGCCAGCGCCGCTTCGTCCAGCGCATAGCCGCCCGGTGCGGCGATGGCGATACCAATTTTTGGAATACTCAAATCCGCTCAACCCAAGGTTAGCACCCGGGCGTTCAGGCAGCCTGGGAATGCCGGGCCATCTTACCTTGCACATGCGGTTCGATCAAGGCGAGCAGGCGCCCTATCAGCTGCGGCGGCAGGTCGTGCCCCATGCCGTCGATGATGTGCAGCGCCGCGCCCGCGATCTGGCTGGCGGTATCGATGCCGCAGGCAACCGGCACCAGCGGGTCGCTGGCGCCGTGGATCACCAGCGTGGGCTTGCGGATCTGCTTGAGCAGGTGGCTGCGGTCGCCATTCGCGGCGATCGCCACCAGCTGGCGCGCCACGCCGGCCGGGCATACGCTGCGGTCCAGCGTGCGGCCGATGCGCGCCCGCAGTTCCGGCTCGGGCATAGGAAAGTCCGGGCTGCCGATGACGCGGAAGGTCTCCACCATGTGCGCGACCAGCTGTTCGCGCGTGCCGCCGGCCGGCGCCGCCGTCAGCAGCGACTTGCGCGCCGCGCGCGTCGGCCCCGGCAAGCCGCGCCTGCCGCTGCTGGACATGATGGACGTCAGGCTCAGCGTGCGGCGCGCATGGCGCGCTGCGAACACCTGCCCTATCATGCCGCCCATGGACACTCCGATCACATGCGCTTGCGGCACGTCCAGGTGGTCCAGCAGGCCGCAGGCGTCGTCCGCCATGTCGTCCAGGGTGTAGGCCGGCCGCAGCGGCCAGCCGACGATGTTCTTCAGGTAGGACAGCGGCAGATTGGGCACGCCCGCCCCGTCGAATTTGGTGGACAAGCCGCTGTCGCGGTTATCGTACCGGATCACATGGCAGCCCCGTTCCTCCAGCCCCGCCACGAACTCCTCGGGCCAGGATATCAGCTGCATACCCAGCCCCATGACCAGCAGCACCGGCGGCCCGGACGGATCGCCGGAGGTTTCGTATGCAATGGTGATGCCGTTGGCAAGGGCGGTAGGCATGATCAGTACCATCCAAACAGGTTTTGGAAGAACGGCGTACGCTGGGGATCGAGATAAAGCAGCTTCTTGATGCCCGTGTGCGCCACGTGGTCGAAACGGCGCCACTGGCCCTCGGGCTGCGCCAGCCGGTCGGCGACGGCGAACAGCGCGGTGGGGTTGGCGCCCATGCCGACATGGCTGGCATGCACTTCGATGTTCTCGGAACTGGCGGTTTCCTCTTCCATGCTGCACTGCCAGGCCACCACGCCGTCGGTGCGGCTGAAGATGGAAGTGGTGGGCACCGGCGGGCGCTGGCGCAGCGCGGCAAAGCGCGCCGCGTCGATCTCCTTTTCGCCCGACACCAGCTGGTACACGCGCCACGCATTGGTGGCCTTGGGATGGCCGGTGAACGGCGAACCGAGCGTGACCACCACGCGCACCTTATCGGGCAGCATCTTGGCAATTTCGCGCGCATACACGCCGCCCAGGCTCCAGCCGACCAGGCTGACCTTGCGTCCGGTGCGCCGGTGGATGTCCTCGATGCGGGCAATGCACGCTTCCAGCACGCCGGGCTTGGGGCCGAAGTTCAGGCCCTGCTCCCAGGCGTAGGTGTCGTAGCCCCGGTCGCTGAGGAAGCGCCGCAAAACAATGGTCGTGGTGTCGCCTGCTGCCAGGCCGGGAAATACCATGACGGAATGGCCGTCGCCGGCGGGCGCCAGGCGGGCGAAGGGGTAAGCCGCGAAGGCCGCGCCCAGTTCCCAGGGTGCGCGCAACTCCAGGGCGAGGCGCACCACGCCAGGCGCGCCCTCATCTTCTATCTGTTTGGGGGACCGCATTGAATCTCCTGCTTACGGGTAATGCCTCTTGCCGTTTGCACCAGCATAGCACCAACCGCTGAGCAGGGCTAACACGAATGCCGGACACGTGGCCGGCAGTGGCGTTTACTCCACAGCGCCCTTGCGCCCCGCGGCAGCGGCCGCGCGGCGCGCGGCGAAGAAGCTCTTCAGCAGGCCGGCGCAGTCGTCGGCCAACACGCCGCCCACGGTTTGCGCATGATGGTTGAGCTGCTCCTGCTCGAACAGGTTGACCACCGAGCCGCAGGCGCCGGTCTTGGGATCGGGCGCGCCGTAGACGATGCGCGCCAGGCGCGCATGCATCATGGCGCCCGAGCACATCACGCACGGCTCCAGCGTCACGTACAGCTCGCAGCCCGGCAGGCGGTAGTTGCCCAGCACTTCGGCCGCTGCGCGCAGCGCCACGATTTCCGCGTGCGCGGTGGGGTCGTGCTGGCCGATAGGCTGGTTGTAGCCGCGCGCGATCACCACGCCGTCCTTGACGACCACGGCGCCCACCGGCACTTCGCCCTGGTCCCAGGCGCGCTGCGCCTGTTCCAGCGCGGCGCGCATAAAGGTTTCGTCGGCGGCCGAGGACAACTGCGCGTCAGGCATCGGTGATCTCGGCCCAGCAGTTCGGCGTTTCGTGCAGCACCAGCTTGTGCAGGTGCAGGCCGGTGCCGTAGCGGTCCTTGAAGGCAGCCTTCAGGATGTCCCACGCCACCGCCGCCAGGTTTTCCACCGTCGGGATGCGGTCGATCACCACCGTCTTGTGGTTCGGCAGGGAGGCCAGGAATTCCTTGACCGCGCTGTCCTTCTCGTAGACCAGGAAAGCATGGTCCCACACGTCCACCAGGTGTTCCTTGGCGATGGTCTTCACGTCCGAGAAGTCCATGATCATGCCGTTGTCGGAATTGCCTTCGGCATTGATCACCTGGCCGGTCAGCGTGATTTCGAGGGTATAGCGGTGGCCGTGCAGGTTGCGGCACTGGCTCTTGTGGTCGGGAATGCGGTGGCCTGCGTCGAATTCCAGCTTGCGGGTGATGGTCAGCATATTGATTCTTTGGTATTAAGGTATTTGCAGCAGTTTATGGGTTTGCAGGCTCAGTTTCCATTTCGGATTGCGCTTGCAGGTCTCGATCGCCAGCGTGGTGTTGAATTCGGCCAGCGGGCCGTCCATCGGCTGCACGAAGAAATTGTCGAAGTCCAGCCCTTCGTAGGCCGACAGGTCCTGGTCCTTCTGCGGGATCACCACCTTGATTTCATTGCCTTTGCGGACCACCAGCGTGGAACCCATTTTCGGGCTCACACAGATCCAGTCCACGCCTTCCGGCACCGGCAGCGTGCCATTGGTTTCAATCGCGATCTCGAAGCCCACCGCGTGCATCGCGGCGATCAGGGCCGGGTCCAGCTGCAGCAGCGGTTCGCCGCCGGTAAACACCACGTACTTGCTGGCCGGGTAAGTCTGCGGCCACAGGCTGTTGATCAGCTCGGCCAGCGCCTCGGGCGCGGCGAACTTGCCGCCGCGCTCGCCGTCCGTGCCGACAAAGTCGGTGTCGCAGAACTGGCAGACCGCCGTGGCGCGGTCGCTCTCGCGGCCGGTCCACAGATTGCAGCCGGCAAAGCGGCAAAACACGGCGGGACGGCCTGCATGGGCGCCTTCGCCCTGCAGGGTGTAGAAAATCTCTTTGATGCTGTAAGTCACGATGATTAACCCAATAGTCAACCTTCAATTATAGCCGAAAGCAGCGCTTCCATAAAATGTGGCGGGAATGTTAGCCATACGGCACAGCCGATTGACAGTTTGATATTCGACAAAGTGCACATGTTGCATTCAGGCTATGTTCAGTGCTGTTCCGACTGCCGGAGACCTGCCATGACTGCATTCCATGTTGAAATTCTATCCGCTTGCGCAGTGGTGCTCGCGTCGATTTCGCTGGCGCTGCTGTGGCGATGCCGACGACTGCAACGCGCACTGGGCGCGGCGCGCGCGGAGGGTGCCGCGCTGCTGCACGAGGAACGGCTGCGCATCGCCAGCGACATCCACGACGACCTGGGACAAAACCTGCTGACACTGAAAATCGAGCTGGCGGCGCTGCAGAACCACCCCGGCCTGCCGCCCTCCGCGCGGCGCCACCTGGCCACGCTGCTGGCCCACACCGACGCCGGCGTGCGCTCGCTGCGCGGCATCATCAACGGCCTGCGCCCGGTGGGCCTGGAACATGGGCTGCGCTGCGCGGTGGAACGGCAGCTCACCGAATTCTCGCGCATCAACGGCATCCACTACCGGCTCGAATCCGCGCAATACGGCAACGACGCGGCCTGCCCGGCCGACGCCACCGTGTTCCGCGTGCTGCAGGAGTCGCTGTCCAACATCGCGCGCCACGCAGGCGCCACCGAGGTGTCCATCGCGCTGTGCCGCAATGCGCACGAACTGAGCATGACGGTGCGCGACAACGGCGTAGGCATGCAGGAAGGCCCGCCGCGCCAGGGCTGCGGCCTGCTGGGCATCGAGCACCGCGTGGCGGCCGCCGGCGGCTGTTTCGTGCTGGCCAGCGCGCCCGGCCAGGGAACGGCGCTCACCATCTCCATCCCCACCGCCGCGCGCGCGGCCAATCAACCGTTTTTTGCGCCGCATCAAGCAAGGCGTTGACACCCAGCAGCAAAATGGACTGCAGCACAACATAAGAGGACGCGTATGTCTCAGGTTCTGTCATGGTTCGACCCGGCCCAGGCCGGCCCCCAGCAAGGTTTGGCGCTCAAGCTGATGGAGCTGCTGGTGATCCCGACTTTCGTGCTGGACCTGCACGGGAGGGTGCTGATCTGGAACCGCGCCTGCGAACGGCTGACCGGGGTGCAAGCAGGCGAAGTACTGGGCACCTGCGAGCACTGGCGCTGCTTCTACCACGCGCCGCGCCCCACATTGGCCGACCTGGTGGTGCAAGGCCGCAGCGCCGACGCGCCGCACCTGTATGACCGCCACGTGCGCAGCACCGAGGACGAAAGCCTGACCGCCGAAAA
Organism: Pseudoduganella sp. UC29_71; assembly: GCF_042693265.1. NCBI lineage: Bacteria > Pseudomonadati > Pseudomonadota > Betaproteobacteria > Burkholderiales > Oxalobacteraceae > Pseudoduganella > Pseudoduganella sp. UC29_71. The sequence goes on from NZ_CP170549.1 coordinate 2,526,514, forward strand.
CTGGTGCGACATGCCGCGCCTGGGCCGGCGCCGCTACCTGGCGGTGGATGCCAGCCCTATCCGCGACAGCGACGGCGCCATCGTGGCGGTGGTCGAAACCCTGCGCGACCTGACCGAAGAAAAGAAGGCCCAGATCGCGCTGGAGCAGCTGGCCACGCGCGACGGACTGACCGGCCTGGCCAACCGCCGCTGCTTCGACAGCACCCTGCACGCCGAGTGGCAGCGCGCGCTGCGCCAGCAGCAGCCGCTGTCGCTGCTGATGGTCGATGTGGACAACTTCAAGCAGTACAATGACGCCTACGGCCACCTGGGCGGCGACGAGTGCCTGCAGCGCATTGCCACCGCGGTGGCCAGCGAAATGCGCGCCAACGACCTGGTGGCGCGCTACGGCGGCGAGGAATTCGCGGTGATCCTGCCCAACCAGTCGCTGAAAGGGGCGGCCATCGTGGCCGAACGCATCCGCTGCCGGGTGGAGCAGCTGCAGCTGCCCAACCTGGGCGCGGCCAAGCAGTTCGTCACGGTGAGCATCGGGGCCGCCACCGCCCTGCCCGCGCCGGAAAACGAAACCTCGCAGCTGGTGGCCACGGCGGACGCGGCGCTGTACCGCGCCAAGCACATGGGGCGCAACCGCATCAGCCTCACGCAGGAGGGGGAAGCCTAGCCGAACGGCGTGTAGTCGATGCCGTTGCCGATCACGCTGGCCACGTCGCCCTGGCATTCGGCCGATTCGGCAAAGCCGATCAGCACGGCGGCGCGCGACAAGCCGTGTTCCAGGTTGGCCACATGCCAGGCCAGGCCCGCCGCGTCCGGCGCGCGGTGCAGCGCGTTCGTATACAGTTGCGTGACGAACTGGGTGTTGTCAAAGCCGGCATAGCGCGAGCTGAACTCCGCACTGTCGATGAAGGCGCGCGCCACCGATCCCAAGTCCAGCCCCTTGTCCATGGCGGCCATCCAGAAACCCAGGCCTGCGCTGTCCGGCGTCCGGTCCAGTGCCGCCCGGTACAGGCGGTAAGCCTGGCCCGCCGCACCATCGGTGTCCAGCGCCACGCCGCCGTCGTTGAAGACGATGCGTTCCACGCCGGTCAGCACGTCCACGCTGCCGCCGCCGTCGGTGACGGTGTAGCCCTTGCCCGAAGCCCGCACCAGGTAGGGGCCGCGCGCGGCGCCATAGACCACGGTATCCAGGCCAGGTCCGCCGTCGATGAACTCATTGCCCGGCATGGCCAGGAAGGTGTCGTTGCCGCTGGTGGGGCCGGCCGGGCCGGACAGGGCCAGGTCGCCCACGCTCACGCGCACGTCGGCAAACTGCAGCAGCTCCACGCCCGACAGCACATCCGTGCCCTGCCCCGCGACACGCACCTCGTCGGCCGTGCGAACGATGGCATAGTCGGCGAACAGGCCGCTGAAGACCACCGTATCCGTGCCCTCGCCGGTATTGATGAGGTCGTCGCCGGCGCCCACGCGCACCACGTCCGCGCCGCTCCCGCCCTTCACCACGTCGCCGGCGTCGTTCAGCGTGACCGTGGAGCCGCCGCTGCCGGTGAGCACCGTCTTGATAGTGACGTTGTAGGCGATCGATACATTGGTCAAGCCGCTGGCCGTGCCGCTGAACGCGCCCGCGCGCAGGTCGATCTGCGTGGCGCCGAAACAGGCAGAAAAGTCGAAGGTATTGTTGCCGCCGACGTCCCAGATGCAAACCGGCGCCTGGCCGCTGGCAAAGGCGTACACGTCATCGCCCGCGCGGTAGCCCGTGTTCGCGCCGTACAGGTACTGGATGGCCTGGATGTCGTACAGCATGGGGCTGACATCGTAGCGGCCATTGAACGACGACGACTGGTGGTAGGACATCACCGAATAATCGGTATTGTCGGTGGCATCGGGCAGGAAAGGGCCGTCGATGCTGGTGCCGGCCGAGTCGTAGTTGCCCGGATGCTTGAGGCCCAGCGTGTGGCCGATTTCGTGCAGCAGCACGGAGGGACCGAAGCTGCCGGGCGTGAACACGCTGTTGTAATAGCCACGGTTGTTCAGGTACAGCGCCACGTAGTCGACGCCGGGCTCGGGCAGGTAGGCATAGGCACTGCTGTTGTTCTTGCTCTGGTCGTTGGTACCAAAGCGCAACTGGCCGCCGCCTTCCACCTCCACGAAACTCAGATTGGCCACCGCCGACCAGGCGCCCAGCGCCGCGCGCGTCGCTTGCTGCTGCGCGAACGTCATCATCTGGAAGCCCTTGGCATCGTCCGCGCTGGCGCCGCTCGGCGGGCTGGCCAGGAAACTGTAGGTCAGCGCTGCCGCCGTCCCCGGACTGCTGTTCCAGCTGCTGTAGACCAGGGCATCGATGCTGTTGGTGCCGGTGCTTATGCTCATAATGTGACGCGCAAAGGGTGGGCGGTTTTAGTTTCATGGTAGCACGCCGAAATGGCTATGCATTCGAGCCTGAATATTTTATTCTTCCGCGTTGCCGCTACCTACACGGATGAGTGGCTTTTTATAACAAAAAGGAGAAAGAAGTGTCCAAGCTGATACCAGTCCTTACCCTGGCACTGGCCGCACCCGCGATGGCCGCCAACCAGGGCAAGGCCGACCTGCTGCCCTTCAAGGCCACCGAGAAGACCCTCGCCAACGGCCTGAAAGTGATCGTCGTCCCCACCGGCTTCCCCAACATCGTCTCGCTGCAGATCCCGGTGCAGACCGGCTCGCGCAACGAAGTGGAACCCGGCAAATCCGGCTTCGCCCACTTCTTCGAGCACATGATGTTCCGCGGCACCAGGGACTACCCGCCGGAAAAATACCAGGACATCATCACCAAGGCCGGCGCGCGCCAGAACGCCTACACCAGCGACGACCTGACCAATTACTACACCACCTTCGCCAAGGAAGACCTGGACACGGTGCTCAAGGTCGAGGCAGACCGCTTCCAGCACCTGGAATACAGCGAAGACGTGTTCAAGACCGAGTCGCGCGCCGTTCTGGGCGAATACAACAAGAACAGCGCCAATCCCATGTCCAAGCTGTTTGAAGTGATGCGCGACGCGGCTTACGACAAGCACACCTACAAGCACACCACGATGGGCTTCATCAAGGACATCGAGGACATGCCCAACCAGTACGCCTACTCCAAGGTGTTCTTCGACCGCTGGTATCGCCCCGAGCGCACCACCATCATCGTGGCCGGCGACGTGGAACCGGACAAGGCGATCGCCATGGTGGAAAAATACTGGAGCAAATGGCAGCGCGGCAGCTACAAGGCCGACGTGCCGGTTGAGCCGGCACCGAAAGGCGCCATCTACAAGCACGTGCCGTGGGCCACGCCCACGCTGCCGCTGGTGACGGTGGCCTTCCGCGCACCCGCCTTCTCTGAAAAAGCCAAGGAACAGGCGGCGCTGTCCTTGCTGCTGACGCTGTCCTTCGGCCGCACGTCGCCGCTGTTCAAGCGCCTGGTGCAGGACGAGCAGAAGGTGGACCAGCTGTTCGACAGCACGCCGAACCGCGTCGATCCGACGCTGGCCATAGTCGGCGCGCGCGTCAAGCGCGGCGACGACGCAGTGTACGTGCGCGACGCCATCCTGCAAACCATCGCCAGGGCGCGCACCGAAGCGGTGAGCGACAAGACGCTGGCCGAAGCCAAGTCCGCCCTGAAGTACGGCGTGATCCGTTCGCTGGACAACACCGAGCAAATCGCCGGCACGCTGGCCTCCTTCGTGCATTTCAACCGTTCCTACGGCACCATCAACAACTACTACCGCGTGCTGGACTCGCTGACCCCGGCCGACCTGCTGGCCGCCGGCCGCAAGTTCCTGACCGATGACGGCATGGTCGTCACCACGCTGTCGCACTCCACCCTGCCATCCGAGATCGGCGCGCTGCCCAAGCTGGCCAGCTTCGAGCCAAAGTCGGGCGCGGCGAACATCGACGTGCTGGTGCAAAAGTCCGCACTGCCGCAGATCCGCTACAAGCTGCTGTTCTCGGCCGGCTCGGCGCACGACCCGGCCGGCAAGGAAGGCCTGGCCGCGCTGACCGCCGCCATGGTGGCCTCGGCCGGCTCCACCGACCGCAAGATCGACGAAATCGCCAAGGCCTTCTTCCCGATGGCCGGCAGCTTCAGCGAGCAGACCGACAAGGAGATGACCACCTTCACCGGCTCCATCCACAAGGACAACTGGACCGCCTTCAACGAGATCGCGCTGCCGATGCTGCTGTCGCCGGGCTTCCGCCAGGAAGACTTCCGCCGCCTGAAGGACGCGCAGAAGAACGCGCTGCAGACCGACCTGAAGGACAACAACGAGGAAGAACTGGGCAAGGAACGCCTGCAAACCAACGTCTTCGCGGGCAGCGGCTACGGCCACGCCGCGCTGGGCACCGTCAAGGGCCTGGACAGCATCACGCTGGACGACGTGAAGAACTTCTGGAAGACGGCGTACACCCAGGGCGCGGTGCGCGTCGGCATCTCCGGCGATGTAACGGAGGCCATGACCGCCTCGCTGAAGCAGGCGCTGGCCAAGCTGCCGGAAGGCGCCGGCCTGCCAGCCACCACGGCGCCGGTGGGCAAAATACCGAACGGGCTGGAAGTGGAGATCATCGAGAAGAACACCCGCGCCACGGCCATTTCCTTCGGCTTGCCATTGACGGTGACGCGCTCGCACCCCGACTTCCCTGCCCTGTGGATGGTGAAGACCTGGCTCGGCGAGCACCGTTCATCGAGCGCCCTGCTGTACCAGCGCATCCGCGAACTGCGCGGCATGAACTATGGCGACTACGCTTACACCGAAGCGTTCCCGCGCGGAATGTTCCAGTTCTTCCCCAATCCTAACCTGGGCCGCAAGGCGCAGCTGTTCGAGGTGTGGATACGGCCGGTGGCGCCTGAAAACGGCCACTTCGCGCTGCGCATCGCGCTGTCCGAGCTGGACAAGGCGCTCGGCAAAGGCATGACCCAGGAGCAGTTCGACACCACGCGCGGCTACCTGATGAAGAACGTCTTCGTCATGACCTCGACGCAGGACCAGCAGCTGGGTTATGCGCTCGATTCGCAGTGGTACAACACGCCCGAGTTCACGAAGCTGATGCGCGACGGCCTGTCGAAGCTGACCGTGGACGACGTAAACGCCGCCATGAAGAAGCATCTGTCGGCCAGGAACCTGTCGGTGGTGATCATCACCAAGGACGCCGCCGGCCTGAAAGAGAAGCTGGTCAGCGACGCCCCTTCGCCCATCAAATACGACGGCAACAAGCCGAAGGAAGTGCTGGAGGAAGACCAGGTGATCGGCAACATGAAGCTGAACATCAAGCCGGAGGCGGTGAAGATCACGCCTGCGGCCGAGGTGTTTGCCAATTAAGCTATACGGCGTATCACGCTGAAACAGATCTCGCGGCGCACGGCAAAGCCTAGTTTTTCATAGACTTGCTTGGCGCCGTTTTCCGTTTTCACGTGCAGGAAAGGCGTCTTCCCGGACGCTTCGATCTGCGCCATCAGCGCCAGCATCAAGGCCCGCGCGTGGCCGGCGCCGCGCGCTTCAGGACTGGTGCAGACGGCGCTGATCTCCGTAAACTCGTCCAGCGCCATGCGCGTGCCCGACATTGCCGCCAGCTCGCCCTCCGCATTGCGCACGCCCAGGTAGCGGCCCATGGTGATGGTTTTCCGCACGAACGGCCCGGGCTTGGTCTCCGCCGCCAGCGCGATCATGTCCGGCACGTCGTCCGCGCCCAGCGGCAGCAGCGGCCAGGCGTGGGCGACAGGCTGGGCAGGCCGAGGACCGGCGTACACCATCTGGTCGATATAGCGTGCGCGGACCACTTCCCATTCCGGCGGCAAATCCAGCGGATTCGGCGTCAACAGCCACACTTCCTCGCCCACATCCACCATGGTGCGCAAGTCGGCGAACGCTTGCGGCGATGGTTCGCGCAGGCCAGCCAGCGGCGACACGTCGCGCGGATAACGGGCCGCCAGGCCATGGCGCTGGGCCATCGCGGCATGCGCCCCGCCGCCGGCAAGCGCGCTCCAGACCGGATTATCCAGTGCCAGCGGCTCCAGCTTGCGGTAATAAAAGGCCGTGTCGCACAGCGCGCCGTCGGGCATCAATGCGTAATCCGGCACCACGCCGACACGCTGCCATCCCTGGCGCTCGTACAGGCGCTCGGCATCCGGGCTGGCGGTATCGAGCACCAGCAGCCATTTGCCGCAATCGCGCGCGACCTGTTCGGCGTGCCGCATCAGCGCCTCGCCCAGGCCGCGCCGGCGCGCGCTGCGGCGCACCAGCATTTTCGATACGTCGGCCCGGTGCGGCTGGTTGTCCGGCTGCGCCAGCACCAGCTGCACGGTGCCCAGGATGCCGCTATCGTCCTGCGCCACCATCAGCGCGCGTTCGCCGCGCGCCACGCCATCGGCCACGCTGCGCCAGAAGGCCAGCGCCTTGTCCCGCTCCAGCGGCAGCATGAAGCTCACCGAGGCGCCGCCCTCCACGCAATCGATCAGCAAGTCGGCCAGTTCCTGAATTTGCGCCTCGCTGACGGACGTCAGCCTGCGCACGACGTAGTCACGCATCTCAGCTCCTGATAGTGGTGATGGCGACCGCGTAGCGCGTGGTGTCGCCGGTGGGATTGTGGAAAGCCATGGGCCGGTCCAGCACCATCGCAAAGCAATCGCCCGCGTCCAGCCGGAACAACTCATCGCCGTAGGTGATGTCGATTACCCCCTCCAGCACCCAGATCTGCTGGTGCACCTGCGGTTCGCGCGCGGCGGTTTCATACGCCACGCGGGCCAGCGGCGGAAACTCCACTTCCACCAGCTGGATGGGAGAAGCCACGCCGGCGGGCGACAGGTTGCGCCGCACGTAGCCGGAATGCGGATCGCGCCAGGACTGCTGCTGCGCGCGGCGCGACACCGGCTCGCCTGCCGCCGCAGGCGCCTCGAACAGCGACGCCAGCGTGACGCCCAGGCCGGTCGCCAGCTTTTCCAGTACCACAGCGGTGGGACTGCTCTCGCCGCGCTCGATGAGCGACAACATGGAGCGGCTTACGCCGCAATGGCTGGCCAGCGCTTCCAGCGACAGCCCGCGCGCAGCGCGCAGTTCGCGCACCCGCTGGGCTATGAGTAAATGCAGAGAGGAATCCGTCATGATGGATAAAGTATCCAACATATTGGACAGCCATGCAAGCGGCTTTTTACTTGGCGGAGGCGCGCGCCATCAGGTCGTCCATCGCAGGCACGATCGCCAGCGCCACCAGCAGCAAGGCCAGCGGCACCGTGGCCGAATAGCCGATGGCCTGGAAACCCAGCGCACCGGTTACGCCGCCTGCGAAGAACGCGGACACCAGCGCCACCAGCAGCCGCAGCCGCTCGTGGTTGGCGCGCACCTCGTGCCGGCCGGGCTGCGGCGCGCCATTCCAGTACAGCATCTTGCCGACTTCAATGCCGATATCGGTGACGATGCCGGTGATGTGCGTAGTGCGTATCTCGGCCTTGGACACCTTGGTGATCAGTGCATTCTGCAGCCCCATAATGAAGCACAGCATCATCACCGTGAGCGGGACGAACAGCCCCGCGACGCCCGCCAGCCGCGCACCCAGCACGCCGAAGCCCAGCAGCAGCACGGCCTCCAGCAACAGGGGCAGCGCATACTCGCCGTGCATTTTCCGGCGCCGCGCATAGTTCACCATGATGGCCGAACAGGCCGCGCCTGCCACGAAGGACAGCAAGGCGCCCAAGCCGGGCAGGACCAGCTTGTAGGCGCCGAGCGCCAGGCCGTCCGCCATGGCGGATACGATACCGGTCAAGTGTGAGGTGTACTGGCGCACCGCGAGAAAGCCGCCAGCGTTGATGGCGCCGGCGACAAAGCACAGCAACACGCCGAGGTGGCGGTTACCGTCGGCGCTGCGCTGGCTGCCAGTGGGTTTACGGGCGTAATGGATAGGCATGGTCTGCCCGATACTTTAGCACCGTTCCGCCTTAGCTCAACCGGAAAATGGCAGCGGCAACAGGTCGGGCGCCACCCAGCCGCGCCGCGCCGCCACGGAGAACAGCACGGGCTGCGACCAATGGCGCAGCAGCCAGTCCTTGCTGCCGTAGGGGGACGCGAGCAAGGCGTTGCAGGCGGCATGCAGCGTGGCGCCTCGCGGCTGCGCGTCGAGGAAGGCGGCGACCGCCAGCAGAGAGGCCTGGGTGATGGTTTCGTGGTAGCCGCCGGTGTCCGTGTTTGCCACGCCACAGGCTTCGTTGTAGGCGGAGATAATGCCCGGCATGTCGCGCGCTGCGTGCAGGTCGTTGCGGACTGCGATGATCCAGGCAGCGGCGGCCAGGTGCGCCGCATGGGTCCATTCGGCCTTAGGCAGCGTGCAAGCCAGCACTTGCATGCCGATGGATTCAATCTGGGCGTCGCTGGAAAATTGGAAGGTGCTCATGCCATTGCCATGCCCGTGATAAGGGACCATGCCGCGAAGGCCAGCAAGGCAATGCCGGACACCGCCTCGATGATGCGCAGCATCCGGGGCGACACCGCCTTGCGGCTGGCTGAGACGCCGCCGACCAGCAGCGCCCACCAGGCGATCGAGCCAGCAAAGACGCCGGCCACCAGTACCAGGCCGCCGCGCATGCTGCCGTCTGGCGGCGCCAGCGCTGCCAGCAGGCCGGCGAAGGACAGGATGGTCATGGGGCTGGACGCGGTCAGCGCGAATGTCGTGCCGAAGGCGCCCAGCAGGCCGCCTGCGGTCGCACCGCGCGCCGATGCGGGCGCATGGCCGCTGGCCGGCAGCTGCGAGCCGCACGGCGCGGATGCTGGCGGCATGGCGCGGGCGCGGGCCAAAGCGGCCACGCCCAGGCCCGCCATCAGCAGGCCGCCGACGATGCGCAGCAAGGCGGCATGCTCCAGCAGCAGCGCGGCCACGGCGCTGACGCCAAGCGCCGCCACCAGGCCGTACATGGCATCCGCCGTGGCCGCGCCCAGGCCGGACGCCAGCCCTGTGCGGGCGCCGTGCGCAAAGGTGCGGCGTATGCACAGCAAGCCGACCGGCCCCACCGGCGCGGCGATGGCAAAGCCGATCAGCGCCCCGCGCGCCAAGGTGGCCCCCATGTCGATCATGGTGCCTCTCCCGGTGCCTGGGCAAAGGCCAGTTCGGAGGTTTCCTTGGCCGTGTCCAGCGCAATGATGGTCTCGGTGCGCAGCACCCCGGCCACCGGCTTCAGGCGCTCGGTCAGGAAGCGCTGCAGCGCGGCGGTATCGCGCACGCGCACCTTCACCATCCACGAATGGGGGCCGGTGATATGGTGCGCCTCCTGCACCTCGGCGAAGGAGCGCAAGGCCGCAGCGAACAGCGCCTCTTCCGCGCGCGGCTCCAGATCGACAAAGATGAAGGCGCACACGGTGATGCCGACGCGCGCCGGATCGACCACCGCGCGGTTGCCGACCACGGCGCCGGACGCGTTCAGGCGCCGCAGCCGATCGCTGACGGCCGAGACGGACAAGCCGATCTCCTGCCCGATCTCGGCCGCCGAGCGCCGGTTGTCGGATTGGATCAGCTGGAGAATTTGCAGGTCGTGAGTATCCATGCAGCGATTTTGCCTGCCTTTAGATCACATCGCAAGCAAAATCGCTATCACCATACTACTCGAACGGGTTTTTAACGGTTTTTACGTCGGGCGCCGGCAATTTATCCGGCAAGGCCTGCGCCTCCAGCTTGGCCAGCACGTCGCCCAGCAAGGCGTGCAGCGCGCGCGCGTGGGCCAGGCCCGCCTTGTCCAGCGTCAGGTCGATGTCGCCCGAGAGGGTGATGCGGTCCAGGCGGTTCTCCACCATCAGGCCGCCAATATGCAGCACGTCCGCCTCGTTATCGTAAGGGATGAATTTCTTTGCCATGGGTCGGTCCTTTAGCGTTGACGGATTTTCGGGGTCGGCAGGCGCAGCATGGTCTCCTTCTGGCGCGCCGACAGCGAAGGCAGCAGATCAATGCCGATCTTCGCCTCCAGCTGCGCCACGCTCATGGTGACATACTTCACGTCCGCCTTGTTCTCGACAAAGTAGGCGGCGCCGGCGCGCTGGCGCGGGCTGTACACCACCTTGTACAAATGGCTGGGCACCAGCACGTTGCCCACCTTGCGCAGATCGCCGCCAAGGAAGGCCGGGCCGGTGATCACGTACAGGTCGCCCTCCTTCCGCGCCAGTTTACGCACCGCCTGCTCGATGCCGGCCCAGACCTGGCGGTTGTTGTCCGAATCCTGCGGCACCATATTTGCCAGCGTAAAGCTGTCGCGCTGCGCCGCGCGGTCCGGCATATCGCCATTGGGCGCCATGTGGCCGCGGTCGAAGCCGCTGCGCGCATAGTCCGACAATTCGGCCCGTTCGCTGCGCGGCAGGCGCGGCTCCGGATGGAAGGAATTCTCGCGGTCCAGTTCACGGGCCTGGTCCACCGCGCCGGAGGTCAGATGCTCGGCCGACCACAGCGGCGTGCGCGTGATCCCCGAATGCATGACGCCGAACACGCCGTAGCACAGCTCCCTGGTGGCCGAAGCCAGCTTACCGTTGCGTATCTCCGGCGCGCGGCCATCGACATAATGAGACGGGCAAGCGCCGGCAAACGCCCAGCCCGACGCCAGCGCCAACGCGCCGGCGGCAATCAACTTCTGAATCATAAGTCCCTAAATGTGTGTGTTTCGAAAGCAGACTGAGCCGCATTCGGGGTCAGACCCCGAATGCGGCTCAGCTCGCTTGGCGAGGGGGCGGCGCATTTTAGCGGACGCGGGCGATTTGCGACAGGCGCTGCGCTATCGTGTTCAGCTCGGCGCGCAGGGAGTCGGGGGAGATGATGCGGAATCCGAACGGCAGGCTGGCCAGTTCGCGCGCGAACCAGGCCAGGTCGTCGGATTGGTTGTGCAGCAGGACGCCTTCGTCCGTTTGCTCGAACAGGCCGATCACGTCCATCAGGTAGCGTTGCGCGGTGCGCAGGTCGGTCTCCAGCAGCACCGTGGCGGCGTAGGCGCGCGGCATGGCGGCCAGCGAGGTACGCAGGTGCGCCAGCGCGTCGAAGCCGTCCGGGCGCGCGAAGCCGTGCGGCAGCGGCGCGGCGGATACGATGCGGTCCAGCCGGAAAGTGCGCATGTCCTGCCGCAGATGGCAGTGGCCGACCGCGTACCAGCAGCCGTCGTAGAAGGCCAGGCCGTAGGGGTCGAATCCGCGCTCGGTTTCGGCGGCGCCGGGCGGCTTGTAGCGTAGCTGCACGCGCTGGCGCGCCTGGGCGGCCGAACTGAGCGTGACCAGCGCGGCATTGTCCTGCGGTGCGGTGGCGCGCTCCAGGTCGAGCCGCACGGTTTCGTCGATGGCGCCCACGCGCTGCTTCAAGCCGGCCGGCATGATGCGTTCCAGTTTGGCTTGCGCGCTGGCCACCGCAGGCGCGGCTTCGGCCAGCCCGAGGCTGCGCGCGGCCAGCAGGCCGAGCGACAGCGCCAGCGCTTCGTCGTCGGTAAACATCATGGGCGGCAGTTTGAAGCCGGGCATCAGCGCGTAGCCGCCGTGGCGTCCCCGCTCGCTCAGGATGGGGATGCCGATCTGCTCCAGCATGACGATGTAGCGCCGCAAGGTGCGGCCGTCCACTTCCAGGCGACGGGACATCTCCGCGCCGCTCAGGCGGCCATGGGTTTGCAGCAGTTCCAGCACGGCCAGAACGCGGGTGGTTGGATGGTACATGGCAAGAAAGATAGCAGAGAATCAGGGCGGAATCTGCCCTATTTGTACTTTATGCTGCTTCATCGCCTCAAACGGCGCATCGGAAACGCACGGGAGACTCAAATGGACCAAAGCACCAATCTGTGGCTGTACTTTATTGTGGTATTCGGCATCATCGTGCTGCCGGGACTGGACATGGCTTATGTGATGGCCAGCTCCATCCTGGGCGGGCGCCGCGCGGGGCTGGCGGCAGTGGGCGGCATCGTCGCGGGCGGCGTCTGCCATTTGCTGATGGCGACGGCGGGCATCGCCGTGGTGCTGAAGCTGTGGCCGGGGCTGTTCAACTTGATCCTGCTGGCAGGGGCGGCCTATATCGCGTGGATGGGCGTCAGCTTCCTGCGCAGCGACAGCGTGTTCCGTCCCGCCACCGGCCGCGAAGTGCTGGCGCCGCCGGTGATCTTCCGCCGCGCCATGATGACCAGCTTGCTCAATCCCAAGGCCTACATCTTCATGCTGGCCATTTTCCCGCAGTTCCTGAGGACGGACCAGGGGCCGCTATGGCTGCAATCCGGGGTGCTGGGCGCCATCACGGCGGCGACGCAGGTGGGCGTCTACGGTGCGCTGGCCTTTGCCTCCAGCCAGGCCAGCGGCTGGTTCAGCGCGCACCCGCGCGCCGCTGTCGTGACGGCGCGCGCCATGGGGGTGCTGCTGATCTTCACTGCGCTGCTGAGCGCCAGCCAGGCCTTGCGCGAGCTGGCACCCGATTGGCGGCCCAGCGACGTGACGCTGGTGGTGGGCGGGCGTTCGGTGCGGTGAATGCTACAACGAGCGGCCGTCGTAGTGCTGAACGGGCAGCGCGTCGACGTCGATGTTCTCGATGCAGTTGATGTTCACGGCGGCCATGGCGTTGCCCTTGGGGTCGACGCCGTCGCCGTGGGTATGGATGCCGCAGGTGGGGCAAAAGCGGTGATGGATGACGTGCTTGTTGAAAGTGTAGCTGGCCAGCTTGTCTTCCGGCATGAGCAGCGTGAGGGCGCTGCGCGGGAAAAAGGCCATGCGCACGCCCTTGCGCCTGCATATGGAGCAGTTGCACATGACGGCGCCCGTGATGTTGCCTTCCACCTCGAACTTCACATTGCCGCAATGGCAGCTGCCGGTATAGCGCATTGTCGTCTCCACAAGATTATTGTGCAGGCAGTGTAGCGCTATTTGCTCCGCCTTTCCAGCGCCTGCAGCACGCCTTTGCGGTTCTTGTGCGCCGCTTCGAAGCTGCGGATTTTGCGCACCTGTGCAGCGGTCAGCTCATCCAGGCGGCTGCGGATTTCGGTCACGGTCAGCTGCTGGTAGTTCTTGATCGGCAGTCCCTCGTCGCCGGACTTGCCCTTCTGTTCCTTGGTTTCGCCGCTTTCCTTGCGCTGCTTGTTGACGATGCGTGCCGCCACTTCCTCCTCGCGCCCCTTGTAGCGGCCTTCCTTCTCGAACTTCTCTTCAAGCTCGTTGTACTCGCGTTCCCGTTTCGGGCTGGCTCCTCGTGGCATGGCACTACTCCTGGCAGTGAATATAGTGCCGATACTACAAAATCGGCGGCGCCAACGGCGCACGATCGGGCTTGCGCAGCGCGACCGGCGCCGACATCGGCAGCGTCACGGTGAAACATGCGCCTGCCCCTTCGGCACTGCTGACTTCCACGCTGCCGTGCAGGGTGCTGGTGACCAGTTTGTACACGATGTGCAGCCCAAGCCCGCTGCCGCCCTTGCCCATGCGCGTGGTGAAGAAGGGATCGAACACGCGGGCCAGGTTGTCCTGCGGGATGCCAAGGCCATCGTCGCGCACCGTGATGGCCACATGGCCGTTGCCATCCTGCTCGGCAGCGATGGTGACGGTGCCGGCCAGGCCTGGCAGGAAGGCATGCTGCACCGCGTTGGCGATCAGTTGCGTCAGCACTTGTCCCAGCTGGTCCGGATAGCTGTCCATTTGTATGCCGGGGCCGATGCTGCACACCACACGGTCGCCGCTGTCGCTGATCGCCTCGTCCAGCTCAAGCAGCACATTGCGCACCATCTCGCCGAGATCGAAACGCCGCCTGCCGTCGGCCGCCTGCTCGTCGGCCACCTGCTTGAAACTGCCCACCAATTTGGCCGCCTGGTCCAGGCTGCGCATCAGGATGCCGGCGCCCTGCTCCACCGTGCCGACGAATTCCTGCATGCGGCTGCGCGTCAGGCCGCGTTCCATTTCCCGCGCAAAGTCCGCCGCGCGCGACTGCAGCGTGCTGGCGGCCAGCAGGCTGTTGCCGATCGGGGTATTCAGTTCGTGCGAGATGCCGGCCACCACGGCGCCCAGCGCAGCCATCTTCTCGGAGCGCAGCAGTTCGTCCTGCAAGGACGTGAGCCGCATCAGCGCCGCGTGCAAGTCCTGGTTGGACTGCGCCAGCTTGAGCGAAAAGGCTTCCTGCTGGAGCATGGACAGGCGCAGTTCTGCATTGCTGGCTTCCAGCTGTTCCTTCTGCTCCATCAGCACGAAGTCGCGCTCTATGCTCTTCTTGATCTCCCACAGCAGTTCGACATACCGGTGCTGGTAGTTGCGCGTTTTGCTATCCAATACGCAGATGGTGCCGAACACCTCGTTGTCGGGCCACAGCAGCGGCACGCCGAGGTAGGAAATCATGTTCAGCGCCACGTCCGGATTGCAGCGCCAATGCTCGTCCTCGAGTGCATTGGGCACGTGCAGCAGGCCGCGCGTGGCCATCACCGTCTCGCAGTATAAGCCGGTGTTCAGTTGGGCCTTCTCGTCGGCCTCGTAGGGATTGCCCTCGCTGTCGCTGGAGACCAGCACTTCGATCTGCTCGGGCAGCACGCGCATGATCAAGCCGGCGGGAACGTCGAAAATACCGGCCATGACGTTGGTGGTGTTCTGCCACTTGGCCAGGAAGGCCTCGGGAATTGCGCTAGCGTGTGAGCTCACTGACCGTCCTCCAACGTTGAAAGTTGCCAAATCAATATACTCCGGCGCCGGTCCGCTAGCAAGCTTCATCCGTTCTTTTCAGAACTGCTCCACCCAGGCGGCCAGTTGCGCCGGCGTCAGCATGCTGTCGGCCTGCGCCAGTTTGCCCTGCACGGTGCCGCCCTCTCCCTTGCACACCTGGAGCGACCAGCCCTGCCGCCCCAGCCACAGGAGCGCCGCCAGCCAGAACGCGTGCTGCGAGGACAGCACGTCGCCGGTGGGGGTTTCGAGGAACTCGGCCAGTCCGGCACCCGGCTGGAACAGCACGCCGGTGCCGCCCAGCGTGGCGCAGCTGTCGCCAAACACTTCAGCCATCATTTCCAGCGCCCGCACCGGTTCGGCATGCGGATAGCGCTGCGCTATCCCGGCCAGCTGCTCGCGCACGGCCAGGCCGAAGGCCGCGCTGCGGAACGCCTCGGATGCGGTGAGGTCGGCGTAGTCCATCAGCAGCCAGTCCGGTTCGGGCCGCGTCATGCCCGCCAGCAGCGCGGCCGACAGATAGGCGTCCACCGGCAGGTAGGACACCTGGCCGGCTATGCTGGCGCTCAGCGTGTAGATGGTGCCGATGCGCGCGGCGACGGTCTGCTGCTGGCGCACCAGCAGCTTTTCGCGCAGCAGCTGGGCGTGTTCCTTGCGTAGCCGGGCCAGGTCCAGCGCCTGCTTCATCTCCATGCGCAGCGCCGAGATGTCCCATGGCTTTTGCATGTAGCGGTGGATCTGGCCCTGGTTCACCGCTTCCACCGTGTGATCCAGCTCCGCGTAGGCGGTGGTGAGGATGCGGATGATATGCGGGTATTTGTCCCAGGCGTAGACCAGCAGCTCGTTGCCGTAGGCGCCGGGCATGCGCTGGTCGGATACCAGCACGGCGATACTATCGGCATGCTGGTCCAGCAGCCGCTTGCCTTCCTCCACCGAGGCGGCGGTCAGGATGGGCGCCAGCGTGCCGAGCGCGCGCTGGAAGTATTTGAGGGCGGTGACCTCGTCGTCTACATAGAGTATGGCCGCAACGGGCGTGCCGTGCTTACTGGTGTCGCTCATGCTTTTTCCTTCTCTGAACGCGGGAATTTCATGGTAACGATGGATGGGCTGCACATGGCAGGTCGAAGGTGAACTGGGTCCAGAACCCGGCAGCGCTGTCGGCCACCAGCGTGCCACCGTGACGCTGCACCACGCTGTAGCTGATGCTCAGGCCCAGACCGAGGCCCTGGCCCACTTCGCGGGTGGTGAAAAACGGTTCGAACACGCGGCCCAGGTGCTCGGGCAGAATGCCGGGGCCGTTGTCGCGCACGCTCACTGTCAGGCGCTCGCCAGCCGCGCCGGTGTCGGCCACGATGTCGATGGCCGGCTCCGCGGTGCCGTGCTTGCGCATGGCCAGCGCGGCGTTGCTGATGAGGTTAATCAGCACGCCGATAATGGCCGCTTCGTCGCCGCGCACCATGGTGTCGCCGCGCAGTTCGCGCCGGATCTTGATGCCTTTGGTTTCGTGGCTCACCAGGCGCACCGCCGAATCGAGCGCGCGCTCGAACATGAAGCGCGCGCTGTAGTGGTCGGCGTCCTGCTTGCGGTAGGCGAAGGTCTTCAGGTCGGACACGATGTGCTGCACGCGCTGCATGCCGCGCTTGGCGTCGGCCAGGCATTCGCTCACCAGCTCACTATCCCTGGCCGCCGGGTCTTCGATGGCCACATCGATCGCCATCATGCAGTAGTTGACCGGGTTGTTCACCTCGTGCAGCAGCCCTGCCGCCAGCGTACCCAGCGCCGCCATCTTTTCCTGCTGCAGCATCTGGCCCTTGATTTCGGCGAGGTCGCGGTTGGTGGCTTCGAGTTGGGCGTTGTTGTCGGCCAGTTCCGCCTTCAGGCGGTAGAGCATGAAACGCGCCTGCTCGTTGTAGAAGGTGCACACCGCGCTGGCAATCGCGGTAAAGATCAGGAAAATGGAATTGACGGCAAACGGACCGTCCGCGTGCACGCCGTCCGGATGCAGATAGCAGGCCAGGAAGTAGCACAGGTAAGTGAGGCCGCCGAGCGACAGGTTCTGCCACAGGCTGAATGGCAGCGCGATCCCGGATGCGAACACGGCCAGGTTCAGGCCCGCGTAATAGATAGAGCTGGCGCCTTCGGTTTGCTGGATCATCCAGGCGATCATCAACTGCGGGGCCAGCAGCCAGCCGAAGGTGAGCGACTGCACGTTGCGCTCGCCCCAGGGTGTGCGCATGGCGAGCACCACACCGTACAGCGCGGCGCCGACCAGCACGCGAACCACGGCGAATTCAAGTTGATGTTCCGGGTACAGGCTGTAATCGAGGCCGGTGCCCAGCAGGATCAGCGCAATTGCAGTCAGCGCACCGCCCCGGCTGAAGCGCAAGCGGTAGGCGCGCAGCACGGAGGCGTAGCTGCCTTGCGCAGTCATGGAATGCAGGCTTCCGCGAACACATTGATGCCGGTGGCGTCCAGGTACACGCTGCGCTGCTGCGCTTCGGACGGCAGCAGCTGCTGCATCTTTCGCTCATCGCGGTGGATCAGATACCATTCAAGCAGATGTTCCATGCCCGGCCGTTCCGGATTGCTGGTGTGGACATTGGTCAGCAGCAGCCGGCCGCCGGAGCGCATGCGCGCGGTGAAATGCGACACCAGCCGCGCGCACACCTTGTCGGACAGGTAATCGAACAGCCCGGCGCAATAGACCACGTCGAACTCGCCGGCCGGCTCGGCATCCGGGCGGCGCTTGAGCAGCTGCTGCACCGAGTCCTGCATGAAGCGGATCGCCACCTGGCGCACCAGGTCCTTGTTGATGGCGCCCAAACGGTGGCTGGTCCACTCCAGCGTTTCGCCGCTGAAGTCCACCAGCTCGAAGGACAGCCAGTGCGGCTCGTCGTAGTCGCGCAGGAAGCGCTGCACTTCGGCCGCAGGGCCGCAGCCCACATTCAGCACGCGGAAAGGCCGTCCCGCCGCGCGCGCCGCATCGGCGGTACGCTTGAGGAAGGCGGTCAGGATATCGATGCGGTTGCGGTGCGCGGCCGCCACCGCCGTCTGCAGGAACGCTGCGTTGACGATCTGGAAGTAGGTGCTCGGCCCCTGGCGCGGATCGTCCAGGATCTGGTTCACCATGTGATAGTCGCCGGCATAGCCCAACGGCTTGGTGTAGGTGCGGAACACGAAGGGCGCACGCAGGATCAGCGGGTGCAGCGCAGCCTGGGCGAAGGCGCGGTGCGAGGCGGCGCTTTCTTCCTCCACCCGAGCCGCTTCGGCGTTGATGTCGTCAAAATAGCGCCTGGTGCGCAGCACCAGCGGCTCGGCCAGTTCGGCGAAAACATCGGCGCGCAGCCTGCCGTTTTCCCTGGGCAGTGCGGCCGACAAATCCAGCTGCTCCACCCAGCGCGCCACTTCGGACAGGTAGGCGCGCGTCTCATTGATGGCGATCTGGTAATCGCGCCGGATGCGGAAGCGTTCGTCCCAGTCGGCCACGAATCGGGCCGCCGCGGCGCCAACCGCACCGGCAAGCGGCAAGGGTCCGCCCGCCTCGTCTGCCACGCCCAGCTCGCGCCATTCGTCGATTAGCGTCACCGACACCACGGCGGTCAGCCCGGTGTTGACGATGCTGACCACCACCGCCTTGCCCGCATAGCCGCAGCGGGTGCCGATGCGTATCGTCAGTTCGCTCAGCACTTCACTGGCCTGGACGATGGAGTATGGGTTGTACACCTCCATCACCAGCGCGCGGCGCTGCAAATTAACGATGGTGGCCCTGACCGTCTCGCCCTGCGCATTCTGAAAACTCACGACCGGATCGATTTGCGTTTGTGAATACACGTTGGAACACACTCCCCCGGTTATGCGGTTTCCTCACGAATGGCAGTGCTTGCGCTGCTGCAACCTTGTAGTCGAGTGTACACCGCGCTTAGCGAAAATCGCAACATTTCCACTCTGCCAGTCTCACACTTTGTAGTAAAAAAGATCATAGATTTTTATCAAGAAATATTTGTTTCTAAATAAAATTAGCACTGCTACACTATTTTTCTAAATTCACCCTTCGACGCCAAAACATGAATATCGCAAATATCAAGATTGGACATCGCCTCACCATCGCCTTTTCGCTCACTGTCGTGCTGATGGCCTTCATCGTCGCCGTCGGCGTGAGCCGGCTGCAGGCCGTCAGCGGGGAGATCGGGCTGACCATCGGCGACCGCTACGCCAAGATCAGCCTGCTGAACGACATCAAGCACGCGTCCAACCAGCAAGCGCGCAGCCTGCGCAACCTGCTGCTGATGCAGGACGCCACCGAACTGAAAGCGGAGCTGGAGCTGGCGGAATCGAGCGCCGCCAAGGCCAAGAGCGACCTGGCCCGGCTGGAGGCCATGGTCAGCCTGCCGGAGGCGCGCGCCCTGCTCGGGCGTATCGAGTCCGCGCGCGCCGCGTATGCCGCCGGCAGCGCGCTGATGCTGCAGCAATTCAAGGCCGGCGAGCGCGACGCCGCCATCGCGACGCTGTATCAGCGCGTACGCGGCGAGCAGCTGGCGTATTTCGACGCAGTGGACAAGCTGATCGGCTTCCAGGTGGCGCTGATGCATGCTTCCGGCAAGCAAGCCCAGGACGTGGCCGGCAACGCGCGCCTGGTCATGGGGCTGCTGGGCCTGGCCGGTGGCGTACTCAGCCTGGTCACGGCCTGGTACATCACGCGCGGCATCGTGCGGCCCCTGGGGCATGCGGTGAAAGTGGCGCGCACGGTCGCGGGCGGCGACCTGAGTGCGGACATTCAAGTGCGTTCCACCGACGAGGCGGGGCAGCTGACGGCGGCGCTGCGCGACATGAACGACAGCCTGGTGCGCATCGTGAGGCAGGTGCGTGCAGGCACGGATACCATCACTACCGCGTCGGCCGAAATCGCGTCAGGCAATGCGGATTTGTCGGTGCGCACCGAGCAGCAGGCGGGCTCGCTGGAGGAAACCGCGTCTTCAATGGAACAGCTGACCTCCACCGTCAAACAGAACGCGGACAACGCGCGCCAGGCCAACCAGCTCGCGCTGTCGGCCTCGGACGTGGCCGGCAAAGGCGGTGCGGTGGTGGCCCAGGTGGTCGATACCATGGCGGCCATCAACGCTTCCTCCCGCAAGATAGTCGACATTATTTCCGTGATCGACGGGATCGCCTTCCAGACCAATATCCTGGCGCTGAACGCCGCCGTGGAAGCTGCGCGGGCCGGCGAACAGGGCCGGGGCTTCGCCGTGGTGGCCAGCGAAGTGCGCAACCTGGCGCAGCGCTCGGCTGCGGCGGCGCGCGAAATCAAGGCCTTGATCGATGACTCGGTGGAGAAGGTGGACGGCGGCGCCAGGCTGGTGGACCAGGCCGGGCACACGATGGAGGAAATCGTGGTCAGCGTGCGGCGCGTGACGGACATCATCGGCGAGATTGCCTCGGCCAGCCAGGAGCAGCTGGACGGCATCGAGCAGATCAACACCGCGATCAGCGAGATGGACGAGACCACGCAGCGCAATGCGGCGCTGGTGGAGCAGGCATCGGCGGCGGCGGCGGCGATGCGCGAGCAGGCGCTGGCGCTGTCCGGCGCGGTGGGGGTGTTCACGCTGGCCGAGGGCGCCAGCCACACGGCCGCCGCAGCAGGCCACGCCGCCACGGTCAGCCCCATGCCGAAGCGCCATGCCGAATCCGCGCCGGCGGCCCGCCTGCCTGCCCCGGCGCACCCGCAGGCGCGCAAAGTTGCCAACGGCGCGGGGCGCGTGGACGACGGCGACGGCGAATGGCAGGAGTTCTGACCGTACGCTAGCGTACAGAGCGCGGGGCGCCGCGGTGGCAAGCTGACCAGGTCTACCGGAGACTGCCATGACAGAGATACGCAAGGGCCAGGCGCCCAAACCGCTGGAACGCCAGGAATTCCGCCTGCGTTTCCAGCGTTCCTTCCTCGATCCGGCTTTCGACGCCGTGCGCGGCGCGCTGGACCAAGTGGAAGAAGTGGCCTGGAACAACTATCACGCGGGCCGCAAGGCGCCTGTCACGCAGGCCGCCGGCGAAGGCTATGCCGATCCGGCGTACCAGCTGTCGGCGGAATGGATGGCCACGCGGGAGCGCCTGCGCGCCGCCGAGCATCAGCAGAAAGACCCCTCCTCGCCCTCGCGCGCGCTGCTCATCATTGGCGCGGCGCGCAACGACGGCAGCTGTCCCGGCGAAGTGTCCAAGACCTGGCGCATGGCGCAGTGGGCGCGCGAAACGCTGGCGGCAGAGCGGATTGAAACGGACGTGCTGGACCTGAGCCTGCTCACTTCCAGCTACGACTTGCACATCCATCCGTGCAAGGGCTGCGTGTCCACCGCCATGCCGCTGTGCCACTGGCCCTGCAGCTGCTATCCCAACCATGCAGAGCGGCAGACCAATGACTGGATGGCCGAGATCTATGAAAAATGGGTGGCGGCGCACGGCGTGATCATCCTCACCCCGGTGTACTGGTACCAGGCGCCCAGCCCGCTCAAGCTGATGATAGACCGCCTGGTCTGTGCCGACGGCGGCAATCCCGATCCGACCAGCACGCACGGCAAGAAGGCGGCCGAAGCCAAGGCGCTGGAGCTGGCGGGCTGGGGCTATCCCAAGCACCTGGCCGGCCGCGCCTACGGGCTGGTGGTGCACGGCGACGTGGCGGGCGCGGAAAGCCTGCGCCGCAACCTGTCGGACTGGCTGAGCTGGATGGGGCTGGTCAGCGCGGGCGGCCAGGCCGAGCTGGACCGGTATCTGGGCTACTACGAATCCTATGCCGACAGCCATGCGGTGCTGGATGAGGCCGGCAAGTTCGAGCAGGAAGTGCGGGTGGTCGCCAAGGCGCTCGCCGCCTGCATCGCCCGCCTCCGCACCGGCGACCCGGTGCGTCCCGACGCGGGCATTCCGCCACCACGCCCAAAGTGACCCGGCTTTGCGTTCGCGCAAAGTCGCAGCGCGGCGTTGGACGACAGTGAGGACATCGCTTTCATGAGGAGTCCGCCATGGCCAGTGCCCCGCTTGACAGCCGCAAACCCGGTAACGAAGATACCCATGAGGCCCGGATCGTGCGGCTGGAGGTCAACATGGAAACCGTCGTGTCGCTGATACACAAGCTGCAAATGCACATGGACGAGGGTTTCCTGCGCGTGGACGACCGTCTGCGCGAGTTGCAACAGCAGCTGGAATCCTACCGGCAAGAATGGCGCCGGGAATTTGCCGCCTTTGTGGAAGCGCGGCAAGCCGAGTCTATCCGCATGGAAGAGCGCTGGCGCGGCGAGAACGAGCAGCGCGAAGAACGCTGGCGGCGCGAAAACGAGCAAAGGGAAGCCCGCTGGCGCCACGAGAGCGAACAAGCCAACGCCCGCTGGCGCCACGACTGCGAAGTCGCCGACGCGAAATGGGAACGCAACCAGGCGCTATATTATTCCCGCTGGGACAAGGATATCGAACAGCGCAATTTGAAAGACGCCGAATTCCAGGCCCGCTGGGACAAGGACATGGAACAGCGCCAGGCGAGAGAGGCCCAATTCGAGGCGCGCTGGGATAAGGACATGGAGCAGCGCAAAGCGAAAGATGCTGAATTCCAGGCCCGCTGGGACAAGGACATGGAACAGCGCCGGACGAGAGAGGCGCAGTTCGAGGCCCGCTGGGACAAGGACATGGAACAGCGCCGGACGAGGGAGGCGCAGTTCGAGGCCCGCTGGGACAAGGACATGGAGCAGCGCAAGGCGAAGGACGCTGAGTTCCTGGCCCGCTGGGACAAGTCCTTGGAAGAGCGCCGGGCGAGAGACGCCCAGTTCGAGGCCCGCTGGGACAAGGAGATGGAGCAGCGCGACGCAAAAGACGCTGAATTCCGCAATAGTCTGCGCTGGTTCTTCGGCATCATCGCGACGATGGGTGCGGCAGGCTTGGGCATGCTGGCCCGGGCGCTGAACTTCTACTGACGCGCCGCCGCCAGCGCTTCCAGCACGCCGGCTACCCGGCCGGCCATGTCTTCGACTCGATAGCCTTGCGCGCGGCGTGCGAACGCCTGGGCGGCGGCGGCATAAGCTGGCGTGGCCAGCATGTGGCGCACCAGGGCGCCCCAGTCGGGCGGCTTGGGCAGCATGGCGGTGTTCACACCCATCCCGGCGGCAGCGATGCGGCGCGCGGTGAGGAATTGTTCAAGCTGCATAGGCAGCATCAGCACCGGCACACCGGCAAGCATGGCCTGCGCTAGCGTCGCTTCCCCGCCATGCGTGACGCACAGCTGCGCCTCGGCCAGCGCTTCCTGCAGTGCGACCGGGCGGCGCGCATACGTCAGGTTCGGCGTCGTCACGGGTGGTGACTTTCCGCTTGCAACCTCCGGCAGGTAGCACAACACCCGGCAGCCTTGCTGCACCAGAGCCGCCAGCACGCCAGCGTGGCCGGCGTGGCCAAGCTTCAGGTAGGCAAATACCTTGGGACCGTCGCCGGGCGGCCACACCGGCGGTTCGCCGCCGCCTGCCAGGAACGCTGGCCCAAACCATGCATCCGGTCCGCCGCCACTGGCGGCAGCGCCGGCCAGGCCGCCTGCCACGGCGGGGAGCGCGGCAGCTCTTCCATAGTGGTCCAGCTCGGGCCAGGTGGTCGGCAACGGGGTGTCGCCCAGCAGCAGGTCTGCGGCCCATTGCAGCGGGGGCGCGCCGTGGTGCGCCAGGACGGCGTTGGCGGCTGCCAGCACATGCGCCTCGGCAGCTGCCAGCCTTTGCGGCGGGATGTTTTCCCATTCCCGCAGGCATGGCAGCGCCCGCCCGCCGGGCGGCATGGCGAATGCCGAGCCGACGGAAGCGCTGCGCAAGCCCAGGCTGCGGGCGGCCAGGATGGCCGTGGGGGCGTAATCGGCCACCACCACGTCCGGCCGCAGCAAGCCGAACATCGAGCGCCAGCCTGCCACCATGCCCGCCAGCGGTGCGGCTTGCAAATAGCCTGCGGTCAGCAGGATCTCCGCGTGGTTGCCGTGATTCGGCGGCATGCCTTCGGTGCGGTGCAGCCAGACCGGCGCTTGCAGCAGCGGCACGTGCTGTCCGCCGGGCATGCCGTCGAACACGCCATGCGTCTGCGCCAGGTCGCGCAGGCTGATGCTGACCTCGTGGCCGCGCGCCAGCAAGGCGTCAGCCAGCACTCGCAAGCGGCCCGCGTGGCCCAGGCCTCCGCCCAGCTCCCAACACAGATGGAAGCGCGCCATGGCTCAGCGCTCCATGCCGGCCAGCACCGCCGGCCCAGCGCCTGCTTCGGCGCGTACCTGGGCGTGCAAGTCGTTGTGCAGCTCATCGTGCAGCTCGGCACGTACCTGAGCGTGCAGCTCGACGCATACCTCGGCATGCAGCAAGGCGTGCAGCCCGGCCACGTCGTCGCAGATGTGCCACGCGCCGGGAAAATCGTAATGGCGGGTCAGTTCGTTGCGCAGCACGATGCAGCGAATGCCCGCCCCCGTTGCCGCCTGCAAGCCGCGCGGCGAATCCTCCACTACCACGCATCGATCCGCCGCCAGCCCTAGCCGCTTCAGTCCCATCAAGTACGGTTCCGGCGACGGCTTGCTGTTAGTGTAGTGCTCGGCCGTCAGCACGAAGCGGAAGTGGCGCAGCAGGTCTAGCCTGGAATGGATCAGGTCAAAGTGGCTGCTCATGGAACTGGTCACCACGCCCATCGGCACCCGTCGCGCCAGCGCCGACAGCAGCTCGCCGACGCCCGCGATAGGCTCGACGGCGGCGCCCAGCAGCAGCTCCGAATAGCGCCGGTTGCGTCCCTCGCGCAGTTCGGCAATGCGCTCCTCGCCCATGCCCAGATGCGCCAGCAAATGCCAGGCGCCGCAGTTGTCCGCCAGATACCAGTTGAAGAAATCCAGCTCCGACAAGTCCACCCCGAACGACAGAAACAGTTCGCGGTTGGACTGGTAGAACAGCCGTTCCGTATCGACCAGCACGCCGTCGTTGTCCCACAGGATGCCTTCTATCTTCACAGTTTCTCCAGCTGCTGGCGCGCGTACGCCGCGCCGCTGCCGTTCGGCGCCAGCTCCAGATAGGTCTTGTATGCGCCCTGCGCGCGCTTGCTGTCGCCGGCGCGCGCGGTGGCGTCGCCCAGGTTGAGGTAGGCGATGGCGCGCGACGGGTCCATCTTGATGGTGTTTTCGAACCAGCGCGCCGCTTCCGGATAGCGTTCCTGCTTGTAGAACACGAAGCCCAGGTTGTTGGCCGCCAGCGCGAAGTCCGCGCGCAGCTTGAGCGCCTCGGTGAACTGCGCCTCGGCTGCCGCGTACTGTTTCTCCTTGTACAGCTGCAGGCCACGGTCGTTGGCGCGCTGCGCCTGCTGGCGCACCGACACCGGCACCGCAGGCGGCGGCGTGATGGCCTGCTCCTTGCCTTGCAAGTCCTTCACCGTCGCTGCCGGCGGCGCCGCGTCCAGCTTGGAGTTCATCGCGATGGCGTCGTTCGACAGCTGCGCCGTGGCCGCGCCCAGGAACTCGGTTTCGGCCGGCAGCTCGAAGATGAAATCGCCGCCCTCCGAGCCAGGCAGGCTGCCGAACGCCGGGGTCTGGCTGGACACGCCGGCCACCGCCGGCGCCACATAAGCTGCCAGTTCGGTCGCCGTGATCAGGCCGTCGCCGTTCAGGTCGGCCTTGCCGCCCAGGCCCTGCAGCAAGGTCCAGGTAAACACCGAGTGCCCGTTCGGGCCGCCGTCCGCCACCAGCTGGTCACCGCCGCCGGCCGTCAGCATCTGGCGGCCGATGCGCCTGGCGTTATCGCGCAGGAAGGAAGACGAGGACCCGCCGCGCGTCAGCCCCAGGCCGCTGTAGCAGGCGTCCATCACGAACAGCACATGCTTGGCGCTCAGGCTCTCGGCGATGTTCTGGATCTCCGTCATCGGGATGGCGTCGGTGGCCAGCTGGCCGGGGTCTGCATCGGCGGGCACGATGTAGCCCAGGTCGCGCCCCGAACTGAGCTTGCGGGTGGCGCCGTGGCCGGCGAAGAAGACAAAGATGCGGTCGTTCTTCTGCA
Source organism: Pseudoduganella sp. UC29_71 (assembly GCF_042693265.1). Classification (NCBI taxonomy): domain Bacteria; kingdom Pseudomonadati; phylum Pseudomonadota; class Betaproteobacteria; order Burkholderiales; family Oxalobacteraceae; genus Pseudoduganella; species Pseudoduganella sp. UC29_71. Next base: position 2,552,156 of record NZ_CP170549.1, read on the forward strand.
CGCCGCCGTGCGCCAGCCTGTCATGGAAGGCGCCCAGGATGCCGGCGCGCGTGGCCTCGGCGTTTTTCAGGGTGACCACACGCTCGGCGGTAAAGCCGAACTTGTCGATCAGGGTTTGCCGCACGCCGAGCGCGTCGCGCACGGCATACTGCAGCTTCGGCCACTTCGCGTAGTCGTCGATGCCGATTACGATGGCCCAGGAGTTGCCATAACCGGCCGACACCGGCGCCGGCGGCGCCTGCCCCTGCGCGGCCGCGCCCTGTGCGACCTTGAACGTGCTGCCGTCCCAGCCCGCGAACTGGTAGCCTTCGGCCACCAGCCGGTCCAGGATGGCCGGCAGCGCCTTCACGGTGCGCTCATGGATGTCGTGGAACAGGATGATGCCGCGCCCTTCCTTCTCTACGTTTTGCAGCACGCGCGCCGCGATGGAGCCGGGCACCGGATCGGCCCAGTCCAGCGAGTCGATATTCCACATCACCGATTGCAGCCTGGCCTTGTGCAGCGTGGCCAGGCCTTCGCTGTTGCGCGCGCCGTAGGGGAAGCGGAACAGCGGCGAGCGGTCGGCGTCCACCGCCTTCAACAACAGGTCGGTGTCCAGGATTTCGGCCTGCAGCCTGGCGCCGCTCTCCTTGGATAGCTGGGCGTGGCTGTAGCTGTGGTTGGCCAGCGTGTAGCCGGCCGCTTTCAGCTTGCGGCTCACTTCCGCACCGCCGTTCAGCCTGGCCTGGTGGGCGGCATCCACGGTGCCGATGTTGCGCCCGACCGAGAAGAACACGGCCGGCACGCCATATTGCTTCAGGATGGCGGCGATTTCCTCGCTGTAGCGCTTGTGGGGGCCGTCGTCGAAGGTCAGCACCACGGTTTTCTTCGGTAGCGACTTGCCGAAAATTTCGCCGTCTTCCTGCCTGGCGGCGGCCGGGACGGCGCCGGCGGGCGGCTGCGGGTACGGCATCACCACGCCGTATTCCTTGAGGATCTGCTCGCGGCTGTACAGTTTCTTCAGGTGGGCCACGTAGTCGTCCCAGCGCTCGCGCTTCAGCTCGATGGCGCGCGTCTCGAAGCGGCCGAAGATCTGCCTGATCTCCTGGTCGTAATTGCGCTCGATCTCGGCCAGCGCGTCCATGTCCTCGGAAATGCGCTTGTGCAGCTTGATGGCCGGCAGCGAGCCGTCCTTGGCCACGTAGCCGCGCAGCGACTGCAGCAGCTCGCGGAAGGCCAGCCGGTCGGCGTCGTACAGGCCCGGGTCGGCTTCGATATAGTCCAGCAGCGCGCCTATGCTGGCGAAGCGGCCGGCGTCCGGCGAGGCCGCCAGTGCGGCCAGCGCCTCGTCGGTGCGGGCGATGCGCAACTGGTTGTCATGGAACAGGCCCTGGCCGACCTGGTTGGCCTGGGCCTTCTCCGCCTCTCCCAGCGACTGTTCATCTGCAAGCAGGACGATGGTCTTGCGGTAGGCTGCCAGCACTTCCTTGAGCTGGGCCGCGATGGCCTGCTGCGCCGGCGTCCCGGCGGCGTCCGGGCCGGCGGAGGCGCCGGGGCCGCTGGCGTTTGCCGCAGCAGGCGCGCGGTGCGTGTAGTAGTAGCCCGCGCCGGCGGCGGACAGGGCGACGGCCGCGACGGCGGCCAGCAAGACGGGCTTGGAAATCACTAGGCTGTACCCTGTTCTATATGCAGTGCAGCAATTGTAGGGCATGTCAGCTTGCCACGCCATCGCGCTAAATCCATGGCTAGCCAGGGCCGGGTGTGCAATACTCCACGCTACCGAACGACTTGCTCAAAGACATGGCCAAAGCCGGTTTCCTGCCACATACCCTGAAATCGCGGATGACCACCGTTGTCATCCTGCTGGTGCTGGCCGCCACCACCATCGTCACCACCCTTGCACTGATACTGGCCGAACGCGACATGAAGGCCGTCATCGGCGCGCAGCAGTATGCCGTGCTGTCCAGCGCCGCCGCCTACGTGGACGAGCAATTGGAAGCCAAGCGCGCCCTGCTCTCCACCTTGCCCGAAGGCCTGCCGCCCGGCATCCACAGCGATCCGGCGGCGCTGCAGGCGCTGCTGCTGGCCCGGCCCGCCGTCGGCGCCGAGTTCTTCAACGTGGTGGCGTTCGACCGCAACGGCAAGATGGTGGCAACCTTGCGGCCGGAACTGAAGGAAGCCGCCGTGGACGCCATCGGCCGCCCCTACTTCGACAACACCGTCAAGACCCGCACCGGCCTGGTTTCGGCGCCCTTCCTGAGCCGCATGTCCGGCCGTCCCATCGTGCTGATGACGCAGCCGGTGCTGGACCCCAAAGGCGCCGTGGCCTACGTGGTGGCCGCCAGCATCGACCTGCAGCAGTCCGACTTCTTCGGTCCCATCAACGCCCTCAAGCCCGGCAAGACCGGCTTCATGTTCATCATGACGGCCGACGGCATCCTGATCCACCATCCCACGCCGGCCCGCCTGCTGCGCCACATCAACGACCGCCCGGGCTACAACCGCGCCACGGAAATGGCGCTGCGCGGCTTCGAAGGCTGGACCGAGGCCAAGAACAAGGACGGCAGCGAGGGCATCTATTCATACAAGCGCTTGAAGAGCACCAACTGGATCGTAGCCGCGCGCTTCCCCACGGACGAGGCCTTCGCCCCGCTGATCGAGCTGCGCCGGCAGGCCATCCTGGCCGCCAGCCTGTTCGCGGCGGTGGCGGGGCTGGTGGCGTGGCTGGTCATCCACCGCCTGCTGGCGCCGTTGCAACGGCTGCGCGGCCAGGTCGCGCTGCTGCGCCGGGGCGGCGCCGACATGGCGTCGCTGCGCTCCGGGCGGCGCGACGAGATCGGCGAACTGGGCGAAGCCTTCTACCAGCTGACCGCCGAACGCGCCGCCACCCAGGAGCGCGTGCTGGCCAGCGAATCGCTGGTGCGCAACATCCTCGAGCACGCGCCGGACGCCTTCGTCAGCACCCTGACCGACGGCACCGTCACCGAATGGAACGCGCAGGCCGAGCAAACCTTCGGCTGGCGCCGCGAGGAGGCGCTGGGCCGCAACGTGGCCGAGCTGATTGTGCCGCCGCGCCTGCGCAGCGCACACGCGGCCGGCATCATGCGCCTGGCCAGCGGCCGCAGCGCCCCGCACGGTGCGCATGGCCTGCCCAGCCACCAGCGCACCCGCATCGCGGCGCAGCACCGCGACGGCCATGAAATCCCGGTTGAACTGTCGGTGGGCACCTTGCGCCACGACCGCGGCGTGATCGCCACCGCCTTCCTGCACGATATTTCCGAGCGGGTGGCGCACGAAGAGCAGATCGCCGCCAGCGAGCGCCGCATCCGCATGATTGCCGACAGCATGCCGGCCCTGGTGGCCTACCTGGACCGCGACCTGCGCTACCGCTTCACCAACGAGCACTATCAGCACCTGCTGGGCGTGGAACCGGCCAGCATGCTGGGCAAGACCATCAGCGAAGTGTTCGGCGCCGAGGTGTACCTGCACTGGAAGGACCAGATCGACGCCGCCCTGCGCGGCGAGCGCGTGCACGACGAACGCGACAGCCAGGAAATGGGCCGGTCGCTGCACCTGATGACGGACCTGATCCCCGATATCGGCGCCGGCGGCCAGGTGCTGGGCTTCTACCTGATGGCGATGGACATCACCGAACGCCGCAACGCGGAACTGACCCAGGCGGCCAGCGAGAAGCGCCTGCGGCTGATTACCGACCATCTGCCCGCGCTGATCTCCTATATCGACCGCGACCACGTCCTGCGCTTCGGCAACGCCACCTTCCGCAGCTGGCTGGGCCTGGAACCCGCCAGCCTGGCGGCGCGCCCGCTGGCCGAGGTGATGGGCGCCCCGGCCTACGCCAAGGCGCTGCCGGCCCTGGAGCGCGCCTTCACGGGCCAGCACGTGTGCTTCGAGCACCGCGCCCGCCTGCACGGCGACCTGCGCACGCTGGAAACGACGTTCGTGCCGGACAAGCGGCCGGACGGCGGCGTGGCCGGCGTGTACGCGCTGACGCAGGACATGAGCCGCATCAAGGCGGTCGAGCAGCAGCTGATCGCGCTGGCCCGCGTGGACGCGCTGACCGGCATTGCCAACCGCCGCAAATTCGAAGAGGTGCTGCAGCAGGCCATGGCGCGCAGCAAGCGCCTGGCGCGCCGGATGGCGCTGGCCTATCTGGACATCGACAACTTCAAGGCCATCAACGACAGCATGGGCCACGGCGCGGGCGACGAAGTGCTGAAGGAGTTTGCCAGCCGCCTGATCCAGGCGGTGCGCGCGGTGGACCTGGTGGCGCGCCTGGCGGGCGACGAATTCATCATCGTGCTCGAGAACGTGGACCAGGGCGGCGAAGCGGCGCAGCTGGCGGCCAAGATCGTCGCCGCCGTGCGCGCGCCGTTCACGGTGGCGGGCATGCCCATGCTGGTGACCACCAGCGTCGGCCTGGCGCTCTACCAGGGCGAGGACGACACCCAGTCCAGCCTGATCGCCCGCGCCGACCGCGCGCTGTACGCCGCCAAGCGCAACGGCCGGGACTGCTATGTGGTGGATGCGGAACAAAGTTGAACTAAATGCGGGAATGTGGAATTTGGTGACAATTGTGCGGGCCGATTCCGTCACAATGTTCTCCTAAGCGGCCCGCGCCGCCAGGAGGAGAAACCATGCTGAAACACATGAAAATGGAAACCCGGCTCCATGTGGGCCTGGGTGGTATCGTGATACTGGTGATGCTGCTAGGCTTGACCGCTTTCGCCAGCCTGAGCGCGCTGCTGGGCCGCTGGAACAATATCGAGACCGTGACGCTGGCGCGCAAGGACGCCGTCATGAGCATCGTCGGCGCGCATGGGCGCGCCTCGCACAGCTTCAAGAATTACGTGCTGCGCGGCGGCGACTATGCGGCCAAGTTCCGCACCGAGGTCGCGGAGATCGACAAGGGCGTCAGCGCCTACCTGGCCGGCGGCGAAGTCTCGCGCGAAGAACAGGGCTTGCTGAACGAGGTGCTGGCGGCCACCAAGGAATACAGCCACCAACTGGCCACGTTGGAAGCGTTGCGCGAAAAAGGCGCCACCATCGCCGATCTGGACAAGGCCGTGAAGGGCGCCGACGCAGGCATCAGCGCCGCCACGGCCCGGCTGCGCGAAGTGAATGCCGCCGAGACCAAGTCCGAGTCGGCGGAAATGACCGATATCGCCCAGCGGGCCAAACGCTGGATCCTGTCCTTCGCCGTGGTGATCGCGATATTGGGCTGCGTGCTGGCCGTGTGGATCTCGCGTAGCCTGGGCGCCATCGTGCGTGACATCCAGCAAGTGGTGCGCATCATGGCCAGCGCCTCCAATGAGGTCAGTTCGACGGCGCAGTCGCTGTCGCAAGCGTCCAGCGAGCAGGCCGCCAGCGTGGAGGAAACCAGCGCATCGATCGAACAGATGACCGCCTCCATCACGCAGAACGCCGAGAACGCCCGTGTCACCGACGGCATCGCGACCAAGGCAGCGCAGGAAGCGGCCAAGGGCGGCGAAGTGGTCAAGGCCACGGCGGCGGCAATGCGGCAGATCGCCAAAAAGGTCAGCATCATCGACGACATCGCCTACCAGACCAACCTGCTGGCCCTGAACGCAGCCATCGAGGCGGCGCGCGCGCACGAACACGGCAAGGGCTTCGCCGTGGTCGCGGCGGAAGTGCGCAAGCTGGCCGAGCGCAGCCAGGTGGCTGCGCAGGAGATCGGCGAAGTGGCGGCCAACAGCGTGGACCTGGCCGAACAGGCCGGCGTGCTGCTGGAGGCGATGGTGCCCAATATCCGCCGCACTTCCGACCTGGTGCAGGAAATCGCCGCGGCCTCCGAGGAGCAGTCGGCCGGCGTGGGGCAGATTAACTCGGCCGTGATGCAGCTGAGCCAGGCGACCCAGACCAATGCCGCCAGCTCGGAAGAACTGGCCGCCACCTCGGAAGAAATGAATTCGCAGGCCGGCCACCTGGCCCACCTGATGGCGCTGTTCAAGCGCTACGCCAGCGACGAGCAGCCGGCCCCCGCCAAGGTGCGCGCCGCAAAACCCGCGCTGGTGCGCGCGGCCCGGCCGGCCAGCGCAGCGGCCTCCGGCATGGGGCCGGTGGCCGGCTCGCTGGACGAGAACCAGTTCACCAAGTTCTGAGGCAGCCCGCTTAGCGCAAGGTCTCCGTCAGCACGCGCCCTTCGGCGCCGGACGGCGGCCGCACGCGCAGCAGGTGCGCCAGCGTGGGCGCAATGTCCACCACTTCGGCATACTGCCCATAGGCGCCCGGCCTGATCCAGCGCTTACCCATGATCATCAGCGGCACATTGGTGTCATAGCTGTAGGGCGAACCATGCGAGGTGCCGCTGCCGCTGCCGGGGAACCAGTTCGGCTTGTTCACCACCATCAGGTCGCCCGACACCTGGCGGTTCCAGGCGCGCCGCATCAGCGTGGCGATGCGCGTCGGCGTGGCCGCGCCGGCCTCGAACTGGCTGCGCGTGTAAACCTCGTTCACGCCCGGCTGCTGCAACAGGAACTGCGACGCGGCCTGTTCCACGTCGGCGCTTTTCAGGCCGCTCTTCGCCATTAGCTCATGGTCCAGGTAGATATTCGGCAGCACGTTGGGCGAGGCCGTGCCAAGCACCAGCCCGGGCACGGAAAATTTCATGGCCAGATGCCGCTCCAGCGCGGACACCAGCTGGTCGCCGTTGATGCGCCCCGCGTCGAGGTGGTGCGCGTGGGCGAACTCGGGCACGTTGGGGAAGCCGTGATCGGCGGTCAGCACCACCATCACATTGTCCATGCCCACGCGCTGCTCCAGGTAGCTGAAGAATCCGGCCAGCATGCGGTCCAGGCGCTGCAGGTGGTCGTGCGACATCCTGCTTTCCGGGCCGAAGGCGTGGTTCACGTAGTCGTGGCTGGACAGGCTCACGCCCAGCACGTCCGGCACGCCGGCCGGGTTGCGGCCCAGGTTCTCCCCCTCCACGGCGGCGCGCGCGAACTCCAGCGTCAGCTCGTCCAGGTAGGGGCCGACGCGCAGGCGCGCATAGTAGGACGCATCGAGCGCGCCGCTTTCGCTGTAGTAGGAGAACGGGAAGCGGTTGCGGCCGCCGCTGGCCGATGCGGGCGGCTCTTCCGCGTCGCCCGCGTAGGCCGCCGCCGGCAGCAGCGGCGTCCAGGACTTGCCGTAATAGCGGTCCTGCGGCCTGGCTGCCTGGAAGCGCTGCACCCATGCCGGGTGCGCCTGCATATAGTAGCTGCTGCTGGCGAAGTTGCCGCTCTTGTCCATATACATATAGGCGGTGCCGGTCTTGCCCGCCAACAGGATGGCGCCCCTGTCCTTGCCGGACACCGTGACCACCTTGGCGCGCTCGCCGCTGGCGTAGCGCAGCTCGTCGCCCAGGGTGCTCACGCGCAGGCGCGATGGCGAAGTGCCGTCGGACGGCCTGGTTTCTTCGCCGAGATAGGTGTAGGCCGGGTCCTCGGTGCAGTAGGTGGTCGCGTGCGTCACCGGGTCGATCCAGTTGTTGCCGACCACGCCGTGCTGGTAGGGATAAGCGCCGGACAGCACCGCCGCATGGCCCACCGCCGTGACGGTGATGCCGTGCGCCTGGTGCGCGTTACTGAACCAGGCCCCTTGGTCCAGCAGGCGGCGGAAGCCGCCCTGGCCGAACTGGTCGCGGTAGCGCAGCACCTGCTCATTGGGCAGGCCGTCGACCACGAGAACGACGACCAGTTTGGGCTGATCGGCAGCCTGGCAGAGCGCGGATGCCATGGCGGCTGCGGCGAAAATGGAGAGGGAGAGTTTCTTGATCATGATGGCTCGTGGTTGGTAGCGCGCCATGCTAGCACCGCGATATGTCAGGAAGATGACGATGTTCTTTCCGAATGTAGATGACAAGCGGCCATTGTCAGTCTAGTCTTACAGAGCGGCGGGACGATCACCGCTACGCACATCCGCGACAATTTTGCATACTGGAAAAAAATGCTATTCGAAGCGAGACACTTCCATGCTGAATCACGTTGCCTCCACCTCTCCCGAAGCGCCCAAGCGCATCTATTCCGCCCTGTCTGAAGCCGGGGATGCGCTGCGAGCGGCCGACGCCGCCGCTTACCTGCGCACCCAGCTCGACGCGGCCGCCACCCTTCCCGCCATCCTGCCCGTGCGCTACGACGAACTGGCCGCGTGGACCAGCCACCACGCCCAGCACGCAACCGACGCCTATCACCGCTACCAGGTGGCGCGGGAGTTCGGCGCCCCGCGCCGGCACTTCGCCACGCTGGCCCAGGCGCGCCAGTTCCTGCGCGAAGCGGCGCCGGCAAGACTGGCGGACGGCGCGTCCCTGTACGGCGTGGTCGAGCGCTGGGACGACGTGGACTTCCAGCCCATGATCGCCAGCTATCTGGAACAGCTGGGCCACGGCGTGCCGGACCGCAACCGCTACCTGCTGTACCGCGACCTGCTGGCGTCCGCGCCGGGCAACCAGGGGGGCACAGGCGGCGCGGACGCGGGGAGCGGCGCGGCCGCAGGCGGGGGCGCAGCCAGCCTCCCGCTGGCCAGCTATCGCAGCGCGGCGCTGGAACTGTCGCTTGCGCACAACGGAGACGACTTCCTGCCGGAGCTGATCGGTTACAACCTGGCGCGGCAGCAGCCCTCCGCCGAACTGCTAGTGGCGCGCCACGAGCTGGCGGAACTGGGCCTGGACGCCGACGCGTTCGCGGCAGCCGGCGTGGCTGCCGGCAGCGGCCCCTCGGCCCTGCTCACGCTGCGCGGCGTGATGGCGCGCGTGGGCGACCCGGCCGCATTCTACCGGCGCGTTTCGGACGGCTACCGCCTGCACTCGCAGGCCGCGCACCTGCCGCTGCCCGCCGCCACCGACGCCGCACCGCCGCTGACGGCCGAACAATCCGCGCCAGCGCTGCCGCCGGACGCCGTGGCCAGCCGTGCCGGCGCCGGAACCAGCGCCGGAACCAGCGCCGCATCGAGCGCCGCATCCAGCGCAGGAGCCAGCGGCAATCCGCCGCCAGCGCCGGGGGCCGCCGCGCAATCCGGCATCGACAGCGCAAGCCGCGAACAGCGCGCCTCCAGCCAGCTGGGCCAGGCGGCGCACGCGAGCCTTCAGGGCCATGCCGCCGCCCCCGGCCAGCTGGCGACCGCCGAGGCGCCACGGGTGCGCACCGAGCGCCCTGTGATCCGCCACCACTTCCCTGCCGACGAACACGCATGGGAATCGATAGGCTGCGAACTGCGCCTGCTGGAAGCGCGCCTGGCCGCATCGGACAGCAAGGAAGAAGCCATGGCCACGCTGGCAAGGCTGCTGGCGCCATCGCTGCAGCACAGTCCCGCCGGACTCATGGCCGCGCGCATCTACACCCAGCTGTTCAATCTCTAAACCGATTCCAAAGCTTCCAGGGCCGGCAGGCGCACCGTCACGCAGGTGCCCTTGCCCGGCCCTTCGCTGGCGATGGCGATCGTCCCGCCGTGCATCTCCACCAGCCGCTGCACCAGCGTCAGGCCGATCCCCAGGCCGCCCTGTGCGCGCTGCAAGGTGCGCTCCCCCTGGACGAACACATTGAACACGCGCGGCAGCAGCTCCGCCGTAATCCCCATCCCTTCGTCCCGCACCGTCAGCTGCGCCATGCCGCCGTCCTGCGTCACCTCGATGGCGATCGCCGTCCCTTCCGGGCTGTACTTGAGCGCATTGTCCAGAATATTGTCGATCACCTGCGCCAGCCTTGTCGCGTCGGCCAGCACCGGCGCCGGGGTAGCGCGCAACTCGACGCTGTGATGGGCCAGGCGTCCGCTCGCCTGCAAGGTCTCCAGGCAGCCGCGCGCCGCGCCGGCCAGATCGGTCTCCTGCTTGCTGAGCGCCAGCTTGCCCATCAGTGCACGGTTCACTTCCAGCAGATCGTCCACCAGCGAAGTCAGATGCGCGGTCTGCCGGCGCAGCACTTCGCGCGCCCGTTCACTCACTTCGGCAGGCACGCCGCCCCGGCTGCCGAGCTCCAGCAAGCCCACCGCGCTGGTGATGGCGCCCAGCGGATTGCGCAGCTCGTGGCCCAGCATGGCAAGGAATTCATCCTTGGCCGCGTTCTGCCGCTCGGCATCCTCCCTCGCGGCCCGCTCGCGCACCAGCAGTTCATTGCGCTCGCGCTCGACGTTGGCACGGTTCACCATCTCGGCGCGCAGGCGTGTGTCGGCGTCGCGGATGGCGTCGTTCAGCGCTTCCATTTCGCCGATATTGGAGTGCCGCAGCCCGGACACCGGGGACGCCCCACCCAGCGAGCGCGCCGCACTGGACGCGCTGGAGACGAAGCGCACCAGCCTGCGGCCCGTGTAGACGCCCAGGCCCAGCGCCGAGCCGATGGCGATAATGAAGCCGATGATGGCCACCGACATCCCGCGCAGCACCGCCGCGTTGATCTCCGAAGCAGGGGCCGACACCAGCACCGCCCAATCCGACAGCGCAGAACGCACAAAATAGGAATACACCTCAGTGCCGCCGTCGGCGGCATGGCGCAGCGCGCCGGCAGGCGCAGCCTGCACGCGCGCCAGCACCTCGGCCGGTATCCGCTTGCGCGCCGGATCGCCCGCGCCGCCGCGTTGCGCGATGATCACGCCGGTATTGTCAACTACGCTGATCTGCCAACTCGGGGGTATGGCGCGGGCGTTGAAGCTGCGCGAAAAATAGGCGGGCGTGAAGGCCTGCGCGATCACGCGCCGGTCGCCCGCCGCCGTCGTCACCGGCAGTTCGACCGTCACGAAGGCACGTTTCAACTCCAGGCCCCACTTCACGCCGGACACGACACCGGTGCCGCTGTCGAGCTGGCGCGCCACCACCTCGGGGTCCGGCCGCACGGGCAGCGCGGCGCCGTACGGCAGGCGCGTATTGACCAGCTGCCGCCCGCCGCGTTCATACAGGATGATCCAGCCGCCGTGGCCCGCGTTGGCGGCGCTGGCCTCGTCATGGAAGCGCTGCGTGTCGCCGGAGGCCAGCGAGTGCGAATTGGCCAGCACACGCAGCACCGATTGCGCACGGCGGATTTCAGCGTCGATCTCGAGCGTGGCCGAACGGGCACTCTCTTCAATGTGCCGCATCGCCGACGCGCGCTGGGCCGTCAGCAGCATGTCCAGCGCGATGCTGCAAAATATGGCGACCGGCAGCACAATGGAAAAGGCCAGCAACCAATAGTGGGTACGTAATCGCATCGATGCTCGTGATTCTTGTGGATGCCAATTGTACAACAGCAGGTACGGTTTAGCTGGCGCCGGCGAGCAGGGACTCGCGCAGCATGCCGGGCGTCCGGCCGGTCCAGCGCTTGAAGGAGCGGCGGAAATTGGTAGCATCATGGAAGCCAAGGTGCCGGGCGACGGCGTCGTTGTCGGCGCGGCGGGTCTGGAACAGATAGAGGGCGACGTGGGTGCGCACCTGGTCCAACTCGGCCTGGAAATGGGTGTTGTGGCGCGCCAGGTGGCGCTTCAGGGTGGCGGGGCTGACGCCGAAGTCGGACGCGGTCTGCTCCAGCGTGGGCGCGGCGCGCACGCGGGCCAGCAGGTAGTCGTAGAGCGCCGTCAGCAGACTCGGTGTCCCACCAGCGGCCGGTGATGGTTCGGCTGGTTCGGCTGGTGAGCCCTGTGCCGGAGCGGCATCCGCGTTGGCGGCGGGCCATGGCCGGTCCAGCCAGGCCGCGTCGATCAGCATGGCGTCGAGATGGCAGTCGAAGCGCAGGTCGGGGCCGAGGTGGACTTCATGCTGTTCCGTGTAGCGGGGGCGGGTGCGGTTGAAGCAGAAGCGCCACGGCAGGCGTTCGCCGCCGAGCCAGCGGCACATGGACGCCAGCGCCGTCATGTGCATCTCCGCCAGGAATGGCAACTGCCCCGGTGCGCCGTAGCTGTCGGTCCAGTACAGCGCCGCCAGGCCGCCCTCCTCGCGGAAGCGCGGGCAAAGCAGCGGAGACAATGCGCACTGGCTGTCGGCGAGTATCCGCAGCGCTTCGCGCAGGCTTGCGGCACGCAGCAGCGCAGCGCTGGCTGCGCCATGGCCGCCCGGCAGCATCTGCTGGCCCAGCATGAAGGCGGTGTCCGTGCTGTCCAGAACCCGCGCGGCATTTTGCAGCAGCTGCAGATACTGCTGTGGCGTCAAATACAGGTCTGCGGGAGGCAGGCTGGGGCCATCCAGGCCGGTGCCGCGCCATAGCGCCGGCAGTGCCGCATCGCGGCTGGCCGCGTAGTCCAGCACCTGCCACGGCTGGTGCCGCGCCGGGATCACCGCATCGCCAGCCCCGTGATAGGCGATCACGCCGCAGCCGCGCCGCGCCGGCCAGCACCGCTGCCTGCGCCACCGCCGCCTGCGCAGATACCAGCGTGCCCGGAATCGGCCCAAGCCCGCCACGCGTCGGCCGCATGGGCAGGTGCCATGTCGACCGCCTTGCCCAGCTCCGCCAGCAGCGCTTCCGGATTGCCCTCGGCCAGCGTGCACGCATGGCGCAGGCTCACCGCCACCTGCCCGGCCGGTGCCGCGTGACGCATGCGGCCCACCATGAAGCACAGATGCCCGGCCAGTTCCTGCGCTTGCTGCTGCGTCATCCCAGGCAGCAGGATAGCGTAGCGGTCGCCCGCATACCGGCACAGCAAATCCTCGTTACGCAGGTTCAGCAGCAGCATATGCCCCACCGCCTGCAGCACCCGGTCGCCTTCGCGCTGCCCATGCTCCCGGTTGATGCGATGGAAGCCGTCTATGTCCAGCAACACCAGCGCGCAAGGCGTGCCCGGCGCCCGCTCGTGCTCCAGCCGGATCTGCGCGCGCAAATAGTCCGCGCCCGCCAGCTGCGTCACGCGGTCGAACGCGCGATGGTCGCGGAACAGCCGCTCGCGCTTCTGCAAATGCTCGTTGAGGCTGAACTGCTCCTGGCGCCAGTAGTACATGCCGGCCGTCAGCGTCAGCATCCCCAGCGGCATCAGCGCTTCCAGCCAGTTGTCCCATACCTGATCTTTAGCGATGTGGAAGAACTCGTCCAGGCAATCCGCCCACGAACCCAGCATGATGGCGGCCAGTCCCAGCGCCAGCAGGCGCGTCACCAGGCCGCCCGGCCTGCTGCTCAGGGTGATCAGCAGCCAGATGCCCGCCATGGCGGCGGTCCCGCCCTCGCACAGGATATCCAGCCACTTCCAGTGCGCCAGCGGCTTGGCCTCGCCGAGACCCGCGTAAAGAATGGGGAACAGCAGCAGGCCAAAGGCCGACAGCATCAAGTAGGGGCGGTGCAGTTTGAGCATGGCGGCAGCATAGCGGCGCTTTATGACGGCCGCATGACACGTAGCGCAAACACCAGGGAGGTGCAAACGGCTCACTCGCCGCACCCGCTTTGTAACAGAAGCGACATATTCCCTTCCTAGAATGCCCGGCGTTACTTCAACATTTCAACCAATGAAAAAGATCATGCACAAGCCAACCGCGCCAACCTTCCGCCTGTCCGCCCTCAGCCTGGGCGTGCTCGCCATGCTGACGTCCCTGAGCCCCCTGACCGTGCACGCGCAAGTCGCCGAATCGACGTCGATGGCCGGCGTTGTCGTCATCACCGGCCAGCAAGCCAGCCTGCGCAAGTCCATCGCCGCGCAGGATAAGGCCGATAACATCATCAGCGTCGTCAGCAGCGACGACATCGGCGGCCTGCCCGACAAGAACGCCGCCGAAGCGCTGGCCCGCCTGCCGGGCGTATCGGTGCAGCGCGACCAGGGCGAAGGCCGCTACATCACCGTGCGCGGCCTCGGTCCCGACCTGAATGCCGTCACCATCAACGGCGCGCTGGTGCCCTCGCCGGAAGCGAGCCGCCGCGCCGTCGCGCTGGACATCCTGCCCGCTGGCCTGATCCGCTCCCTGGAAGTGAGCAAGACGCTGACGCCGGACATGGACGCCAACTCGCTGGGCGCCACCGTGGAAGTGAAATCGCTGTCCGCCTTCGACCTGCCGGGCAAAGTGCTGTCCGTGACCGCAGCGGCCAGCCGCGACCAGAACACCGAACAGACCAGCCCCAGCGCCGGCCTGCTGTGGGCGCAGCGCTTCATGGACGGCCACCTGGGCGTAGCCGTGGGCCTGAGCGGCGAAAAGCGCAAGTTCGGCTCGGACAACGTGGAAACCGGCGGGGCCTGGGACGGCGACAAGCTGGGCGGCTTCGAGTTCCGGGACTACCTGCCGGTGCGCGAGCGCCGCGCCGCCGCCATCAACCTGGACTACCGCCCTGTGGCCGGCAGCAACTGGTTCATGCGCAATCTGCTGAGCCGCTTCAGCGACGATGAAGTGCGCGACCGCCTCACCATCAGCAACATCGCCGGCGGCAGCATCGCCGAAGGCGCCACCGCCAGCGCACGCGCCGAACGCCGCCTGCGCCAGCGCAAATACACGCAGGAGATCCGCTCCACGGTGCTGGGTACCGAACAGAAATTCGGCGACTGGCAGCTCAGCGTGGAAGGCGGCACCAGCCGCGCCAACGAGGACACGCCGGAATCCATCAACGATGCGCGCTTCCGTGGCAACGCCAACTTCGCCGGCGTCGGCTTCACCGACGGCGGCAGGCCGCAACTGGTGGCGCCGACCGGCATCCATGACGCCGCCAACTACAGCCTGAACGCCATCACGCTACAGCAGCGCTACTCGGAAGACAAGGAACGCCATGCGCGCTTCGACCTGTCGCACACCTTTCCGGTGGGCGAGATGCGCTCGACGCTGAAATTCGGCGCCAAGACCAGCCGCCGCGAAAAGGCCAACGACACCAACCAGTGGGCCTACAACAGCAGCAAATCCAGCAGCGGCAACTACTGGGGCGCAGGCGCCACGGCCATGAGCGCCTTCGTGGGGGCCAATGAGCTGGACTACAAGCTTGGCCGTATCGGCACCGCCATCGATCCATCGGTGGTGCGTGCCCGCGTCGCGGGCCTGGACCGCAATGCAGCGCGCCTGGGGTCCGAATCGGCCATCAACGACTTCCGCATGAACGAGGACATCGATGCCGCCTACGTGCAGGATACGCTGTCCAGGGACGCCTGGCGCGTGCTGGCCGGCGTGCGCGCCGAGCACACCAGCTTCGACGCGGCCGGCTCGCAGATCAACGGCGCCGTCATCTCGCCGCTGCAGCGCGAGCGCTCCTACACCAACTGGCTCCCGTCGCTGCAGGCGCGCTACGACGCCGACGAGCACACCAGCATCCGCGCCGCCGTTACCAAGGCCGTGGTGCGTGCCAACTTCAGCCAGCTGGCGCCCGGCGTGAGCCTGGCCAGCGCCACCGAAGCCACCATCGGCAACCCGGACCTGGCGCCGCTGCAGGCCCGCAACCTGGACCTCGGCGTGGAACGCATCCTGGGCACGGACGGCACGGTGTCGGCCTACGCCTTCCATAAAGACATCAAGAACTTCACCTACGCCACCAACCTGGCCGGCACCGGCCAGTGGGCCAACTACACCACGGCCACGTCCTACGCCAACGGCGACAAGGCCAGCGTGAAAGGCATCGAACTGGCGTGGCAGCAGCCGCTGCGCATGCTGCCGGCGCCGTTCAGCAATCTGTTGGCAGGCGTGAACGCCACGCTGAGCGACTCCAAGGCCAACGTGGCGCGCTTCGACACCAAGGCCGGCAAGGTCCTGTCGCGCAGCATTTCCATGCCCGGCCAGTCGGACCGCGTGATGAACGTCATGCTCGGCTACGAACAAGGCCCGGTCAGCACGCGCCTGGCGCTCAACTACAAGTCGGAGTACCTGCTTGAGATGGGCGGAGACATCCTCAACCCAGCGCAGGACCGCATCGTGGACAGCCAGAAGCAGCTCGACTTCTCGTTCGCCTACCAGATCAGCAAGCAGCTGCAGCTGCAATTCGAGGCGTCCAACCTGAACAACGAAAAATACTACGTCTACCAGGGCGTGAAGAACCATAACGCGCAGTACGAGCAGTACGGCCGCACCTACAAGATCACCCTGAAAGCGAACCTGTTCTGATGATGAAGACTCATGCAATTCTGGTCGCGGCCATCGCCGCAAGTGTGGCCGCTCCGCTGGGCAACGCCGCCGCCGCCGCAGGGGCCGGGCTGCCGGCCGGCGTCACAACCGGCGCCGCAGGGGCGGCCGCAGGAGCTGCCAGCGACCTCGCAACGGCCGCAGGGCAGGCGACAAGGCGGCCAGCGCCCTTCGCCAGCCTAGCTGGCGCCACCGAACTGGCGGCGCTGCCGGACGGCGGCTGGCTGGCGCTGGACAAGAACAGCCTGCGCCTGCTGGACGCCAGCGGCGCCGAGCGCGCCCGCCACGTCGTGCGTGGCAAGCAGCTCGACACACGCAGCCAGCCTGGCGGCGTGCTGGCCACGCTCGTGGACTCGAACACCGAGCGCACTGTGGCCATCGATGCCGACCTCGCGGCCGGCACTCTGCGCCTGCAAGCGCCCTTCCCCGCGCCGTCCTTCGCCCCGGAAGCAGCCTGCCTGTACCGCGATGCGCAGCAGCTCAGCTACCAGTTCCTGATCGCCAAGGACGGCCAGGGCGAGCAGTGGCTGCTGGACGGCGCCGAGCGCAAACTGGTGCGCAAGCTGGCGCTGCCGACGCACGTACGGCACTGCCGCGTGGACGATGCCAGCGGCACGCTGTTCGTCAGCGAATCCGGCATGGGCTTGTGGGCCTACAGCGCGGACGCCGAGGGCGCCGGCGAACGCCACGCGCTGGCCCTGCGCCAGCCATATGGCAAGCTGGCCGCCGGCGCCGGCGCGGGGGCGCTGGCGCTCCTGCCGGGCGGCGTCGCCATGCTGGACGCCAAGGGCAAATCCTTGAGCCTGTTCAGCCAGCGTAACGGCGCATGGCAAGCGCAGGCGTCGCGCGCGCTGAAAGCCGCCGCCAACGGACGTACACTCGCCAGCCGCACCGGCGCCGCAGGCACCGAGCTGCTGCTCAACGACGAGGATGGCAAGCAATGGCACGCCGTCCCCGCCGGCGTGGTAGCCCGTGCGCCGACCGGTGCGGCAGGCAGCGCGCCCGCCATCGTCCTGCCGCGCGCCCAGACCGAACCGATGGCCCGCCTCGGCGACGCCGCCGACGATCCCGCCATCTGGGTCCACCCGACCGATCCGGCCGCATCGCGCGTACTGGGCACCAACAAGAAGCAAGGCCTGCTGGTCTACGACATGCAAGGCAAGCAGACCCAGTTGCTCGAATCGGGCCGCCTGAACAACGTGGACCTGCGCCAGAACGTGCTGCTGGACGGCGCCCGCCATGACCTCGCCCTGGCGACCCAGCGCGACGACAACACCATCGTCCTGTTCACGATAGATGGCAACGGCGTTGTGGCTGAAACGGCGCGCTTCCCAACCGGCCTGGAAAAGATCTACGGCATCTGCGTCTACCAGCCGGCCGGCGGCGGCCTGGAAGCCTTCGTCAACGACAAGGACAGCACCTTCCAGCACTACCGCATCGGCCGCAGGGACGGCGCCTTCACCAGCACCCTGCTGCGCAGCTTCAAGGTCGCCACGCAACCGGAAGGCTGCGTGGCGGACGACCGCACCGGCCGCCTGTTCGTCGGCGAGGAAAAGCGCGGCGTGTGGGCCTTGCCCGCCGCGGCGGAGAAAGGCTCGACCATGAGCATGGTGCTGCCGGTGGGCGGCGTGCTGACCGCCGACGTGGAAGGCATGTCGCTCTACCACGGCGCGCAAGCGAGCTATCTGGTGGTTTCCAGCCAGGGCAGCAACAGCTACGTGGTGCTGGACGCGGCCGCGCCGCACAGGGTGCGCGGCAGTTTCCGCATCGGCGTCAACGTGGCGGCGGGCATAGACGGCGCCTCCGAAACCGACGGCCTGGATGTCACGTCCGCCAACCTCGGCGGCGCCTACAGCCAGGGCATGCTGGTGGTGCAGGACGGCTACAAGCGCCTGCCCGACGGTCCGCAAAACTTCAAATACGTGGCCTGGTCCGATATTGCCACCGCCCTGAAGCTGCGCTAGAATGCGTTCGCTGCCCGATTTTCAGGCAGCGCCCATTCAGGAGTATGCGCCCATGACCATGTAAGCCCCCTCTGCAAGAGAACGCAAGACCGCCGCGCGGCCTGCGTACGACGTTACCTCGTCTGGAGCTTACTGACATGGCTGTACTTCTCAACGCCACCGCCACGGTGGCCACGGCGCCTTCCAACGCGCCTTCGCCTTCAGGCGTTTTCTCGATCTCCCTGCGCCAGCTGTCGCTCGCCCTGCCGTCCGGCCGTGCCGTGTTCGACCGGCTGGACGCGGTATTCCAGGCCGAACGCACCGGCCTGGTGGGCGCGAACGGCGCCGGCAAAAGCCTGCTGGCGCGCGCCATGGCAGGCCTGATCGAGCCCGATTCGGGTTCGGTTCTGCGCGAAGGCAGCGTCGTCTACGTGCCGCAGGAAGTGCGGCCGGCCGCCGGCGACACCGTAGCCGCCGTCGCCGGCCTCGCGCCGCTGTTCGCCGCGTTGCGCCGCATGAACGCCGGCGAAGTCCGCGCCGAAGACCTCGAACTGCTGGAAGGCCGCTGGCACGTAGCCGCCGAATTCGCCCAGGCGCTGGCCGACTGCGGCATGCCCGGCCTGCGTCCGGACGCCAGCGCAGAGGGCCTGAGCGGCGGCGAATTGATGCGCGTGGCGTTGGCCGGCGCCTTCCTGTCCAAAGCCGACGGCCTGGTGCTGGACGAGCCGACCAATCATCTGGACCGCGCTGGCCGCGCGTGGCTGCGCAGCCGCCTGCTGGCATGGCGCGGCGGCGCCATCGTCGTCAGCCACGACCGCGAACTGCTGGACGCCATGGAGCGCATCGTGGAACTGGATGCGGCCGGCCTGCAAAGCTACGGCGGCAACTACAGCCACTACGAGGCGCAGCGCGCAGCCGCCGACCAGGCCGCGCGCGGCGCGCTGGAACACGCCCGCAACGAACGCGAGTCGGTCCAGCGGGCGCTACGCAAGCAGCACGACAACCAGCAAGCACGCGCCGCCCGCAACGCCCGCGCGGGCAAGGAGGCCAATATCGCCCCCATCCTGCGCGGCAAGCTGAAACGCCGGGCCGAGGCGACGGCTGGCCGCGACGTCCAGCGCCGCGCCGAGACCATCGCACTCCACGACGACGCCGTGCGCGAGGCCGCCTCCCGCACGGCCGCGCCCGCGCCCGTCGCCCTGCTGCTGCCGGCCAGCGCCGTCCCGGCGGGCAAGCGCGTGATCCAGTTCGACCGCGCCGTGCCGCCGTTCCCACGCCCGCCTGCGTCCGCGCCACCGGGCAAGGCCGCGCTGGACTTCACCTTGGCCGGTCCCGTGCGGCTTGCCATCACAGGCCCCAACGGCTGCGGCAAGACCACGCTGCTGAAAATGATGGCCGGCCTGTTGGCGCCCCCTTCCGGCGTCTGCCACACCTTCGTACCGCACGCCTGGCTGGACCAGCACGCCACCGCCCTGCTGCCGCCCGCCCTGACTGTGCTCGAACGCCTGCGTGAACTCGACAGCCCGCTGCCGGAGGGCGAGCTGCGCAGCCGCCTCGCGCTGCTTGGCCTGCATGCCGCCCAGGTACAAACGCCATCGGCCAAACTGAGCGGCGGGGAGCGGCTCAAGGCAGCACTGGCCTGCGCTCTCTGGCGCAAGCAGCCCGCCCAGCTCCTGCTGCTGGACGAGCCCACCAATCACCTCGACCTGGCCTCGGTTCGCGCACTCGAACAGGCACTGCAAAGTTACACCGGCGCGCTGGCCGTGGTCTCGCACGACGCCCGCTTCCTCGATGCCCTGGAGCTTTCCCACACGCTCCACTGCCAAAACGGCTTTTGGGAGCTGACCGAGAAATGATATGCTCCTCCTGACACCATCACGGGAGGGCCAATGTCCATCGCTGAAAAACTATTCAAACTAAAAGAAGCCGGGTCGGACGTGCGGACCGAAACCGTGGCGGGGATCACCACCTTCCTCACCATGGCCTACATCATCTTCGTCAACCCCGCCATCCTCGGCGATGCGGGCGTGCCGAAAGAAGCGGTGTTCGTGGCCACCTGCCTGGCGGCGGCGCTGGGCACCGCCATCATGGCGCTGTACGCGAACTACCCGATCGGTATGGCGCCCGGCATGGGCCTGAATGCCTACTTCGCCTACGCCGTGGTGCTCGGCATGGGCGTGCCCTGGCAATCGGCGCTGGGCGCCGTGTTCATTTCCGGCTGCCTGTTCGTGGTCGTCAGCCTGCTCGGGCTGCGCGGGCTGATCGTCAACGGCATCCCGCATGCGCTGCGCACCGCCATCACGGTCGGCCTGGGCCTGTTCCTGGCGCTGATCGCGCTCAAGAGCGCGGGCATCGTCACTGCCAATCCCGCCACCATGGTCACAGCCGGCGACCTGCACAAGCCGCCCGCGCTGATGGCCATCTTCGGTTTCATGCTGATTGTTGCGCTGGACAAGCTGAAAGTGCGCGGCGCCATCCTGATCGGCATCGTAGCCGTGACGCTGCTCAGCTTCGTCTTCGGCGACAACAAATTCCATGGCGTCTTCTCCGCGCCGCCGTCGCTGGACCCGACGCTGCTCAAGCTGGACATCAAAGGCGCCCTGTCGGTCGGCATCGTCAACGTGGTGCTGGTGTTCTTCCTGGTCGAACTGTTCGACGCCACCGGCACGCTGATGGGCGTGGCCAACCGCGCCGGCCTGCTGGTGCCGGGCAAAATGGAGCGCATGAACAAGGCCCTGCTGGCCGACAGCGCCGCCATCGTGGCCGGCTCGCTGCTCGGCACGTCCAGCACCACCGCCTACGTGGAAAGCGCCGCAGGCGTGCAGGCCGGCGGCCGCACCGGCCTCACCGCGCTGGTGGTGGCCGTGCTGTTCCTGGCCTGCCTGTTCATCGCCCCGCTGGCCGGCGCCGTGCCGGCCTACGCGACGGCGCCTGCCCTACTGTTCGTGGCCTGCCTGATGCTGCGCGACATGGCGGACATAGACTGGAACGACACCACGGAAAGCGTGCCGGCCGGGATCACGGCCATGCTGATTCCGTTCACGTACTCGATCGCGCACGGCATCGCCTTCGGCTTCATCACCTACGCCGTGCTCAAGCTGCTGACCGGCCGCGCGCGCGAAGTGAAGCCTATCGTGTGGATCATCGCCGCCGTGTTCACGTTCAAGTACGCTTACCTTCCGGGCTGATTTCCTGGGCAAGACCTGCGAAACAGTCGACTCCTTGATCGCCAGGATGCCGACGACGTTGTGCAGCCGCATGCGGCACAACGTCAGAAGATCCTCCTCCGGCGCCGCCAAACGCATCCAGACTTCCATGCCCTGCGGGCACTGGCCAATCCGCATCCCCTCCAGCGCAATGCCGGCCCGGCGCACAATCGCGAGCGCGCTTTCCAGCGTGGACAGGGCTGCGTCTGCTTCTATCGTGAAGCGCAGGCTTTTCTGGGCAGGTAATGTGGTCGTGTTCATGTAAGAACTATACGGCCGGGGCGCAAAAATAGGCTTCCTGAAATTATCCGGTTTTCGCTACAATGAAGAATATTCTTCTTCAGCCATGGCGCAAACATGAATTTTTCACCGAACATCGACGAAACCGACCGCCGCATCCTGCGCGCGCTGCGCCGGGACGGCCGCCTGAGCAACACCAAGCTGGCGGAACAAGTGGGCCTGTCCACTACGCCGTGCTGGAACCGCGTGCGGGCGCTGGAGGAGAACGGGGTCATCGAGAGTTACACGGCGGTGCTGAACCAGCAGGCGCTGGGCCTGCCGGACACGGTCATCATCGAGGTAACGCTGGACCGCCACGACGACGAAATTTTCGAAAAGTTCGGCCAGGCGCTGGCCGAGCTGCCGGAAGTGATCGAAGCCTACTTGCTCACCGGCGAGTACGACTACCTGATCAAGGTGGCAGTGGCGGGCACCGCCGGCTACGAGGAATTCCTGCGCCGCAAACTGTACAAGCTGCCCGGCCTGCGCCACAGCCGCTCCACCTTTGTGCTGCGCTGCCTGAAGCGCGCGCATTCGGTGGAACCCTAGTCGAAATTGCGGCTGTCGAAAATGGCCGCCACCTCCGGCCGCCGGAAGTGCTCCACCACATATTCGACGAACACGCGCGTCTTCTGCGGCAACAGCTTCTTGCTGGCGTAGTAGATCGACACCGGCCCAGCGTCCGCGCGCCAGCCCGGCAGCAGCCGCACCAGTGCGCCGTTTTTCAGCCATCTTGAGGCGTGCGGCATCGGCAGCAGCGCCACGCCCAGGCCGCGCATGGCCGCGTGGGCCATCGCTTCCGGATCGTCGAAGATGATGCGCGGACGGCTGGTGGCCAGTCCCTCGTCGCCGCTGTCGTTGGCCAGCGTCCACACCTTGGCGCGCCCCGTGCCGGCCGAGCGCCGCACGATGCCGTCGAACTGCGCCAGGTCGGAGGGATGGCGCGGCCACTCGCGGCCTTGCATGTAGCCGGGCGACGCCACCGCCACCATGTTCACCTTAGTCAGTTCGCGCGCCACCACGCCCGGCGCCAATTCGATGCCGCCGCCGATGGCCGCGTCGAAACCGCCGCCAACCAGGTCCACCTGGCGGTTATCGAAATGCCAGTCCGGCAGCACGGCCGGATAGCGCTCCAGGAAGCCGTCCAGCAGCGGCAGCAGGTATTCGCGCCCGAACGCCAGCGCCATGCCCACTTTCAGCACGCCCGCTGGCTGGCCTTCATCCGCCGCCGCATTGGCGATGGCGTCCTGCACGGTGGAGAAGGCGCCGCCCACCTGGTGCAGAAAGCGCTCGCCTGCGCCGGTCAGCGTCAGGCTGCGCGTACTGCGCTGGAACAGGCGCACGCCCAGGCTGGCCTCCAGCCGCGCCACGTTTTTGCTGACGGCGGCGGGAGTGATCCCGAGCCGGCGCGCCGCCGCCGAAAAGCTGCCCGTTTCGGCGGCGTGGATAAAGGATTCAAGGTAGTTGAGCGGTTCCATGGCCCCATTTTATACCAGCAGTTGAAACTGATAGGACTGATTACCGGCTACCGGAGAGTTAATGCGTGGGACATACTGGGTTCATCAACCAACCCCAAGGAGAAACAAAATGAGCACCGTAACCAACAACACCACCTTCGCCAACAAAGTCGCCTTCGTCACCGGAGGCGCACGCGGCATCGGCGCGGCCATCGTGCGCCGGCTGGCCGCCGACGGCGCGGCCGTCGCCTTCACCTACCAGTCCTCGTCCGACGCGGCCGACGCGCTGGCGGCGAACATCACCTCCGCCGGCGGCCGCGCCCTGGCGATCAAGGCCGATGCCGCCGACGCGGACGCCGTGGTTGCCGCCATCGGCAAGACCGCCGCGGAATTCGGCAAGATCGATATCCTGGTCAACAACGCCGGCGTGCTGCGCATGGGCGACGTCGGCGAGTTCACGCTGAAGGACTTCGACGACACCGTGGCCGTCAACATCCGCGCCGTATTCGTGGCGGTGCAAGCGGTGCTGCCGTTCATGGACAAGGGCGGCCGCATCATCAACATCGGCAGCACCAACGCCATCCGCATGCCGTTCGCCGGCGGCGCGGCCTACGCCATGAGCAAGTCCGCGCTGGTCGGCCTGGTGCAAGGCCTGTCGCGCGACCTGGCGCCGCGCGGCATCACCATCAACAACGTGCAGCCAGGCCCGGTGGACACCGACATGAACCCGGAAAGCGGCGACTTTGGCGGCGCCCTGCACGCCCTGATGGCGATCCAGCGCCATGGCCGTCCCGAGGAAATCGCCGGCATGGTGGCTTACGTGGCCAGCCCGGAAGCGGCCTTCGTCACCGGCGCCCACTTGAGCATCGACGGCGGCTTCGCAGCCTGAGGCGCGCCACGCGCATACGGTTTGATCTGCGTCTAAGACCGCGTGCGCCAGACTCCTACACTGGCC
Source organism: Pseudoduganella sp. UC29_71 (assembly GCF_042693265.1). Taxonomy (NCBI): domain Bacteria; kingdom Pseudomonadati; phylum Pseudomonadota; class Betaproteobacteria; order Burkholderiales; family Oxalobacteraceae; genus Pseudoduganella; species Pseudoduganella sp. UC29_71. The sequence continues at coordinate 2,575,957 of NZ_CP170549.1, forward strand.
TGACCGGGGGCGCCTTCGCCGCCGGCAGCCAACCAGGAGAACATCATGGAAATCCAGGACGACACCGAAGCGCTGCGCCAGCATTTCGCCAGCGTGGACCCGGACATGGGCGACGTAGAATCCGTCCACCAGGCCGATCTCGACCCGGCCACCTCGCTATTGCTGATGGCCGACCCCAAAGCAGCGCTCAAGGCCATGAACATCCCGGTCAGCAATGAGTCGGTTGTCAACGTCACCATGAAGAACCGGGCCGACCGCACCATGCTGGACCTGGCCGCGCGCGCCACGGCGCTGCGCCGCATCATCGTCATCGTCATCCATTACCGGAACTGCGATGCCGACATCATCATCATCGCGACCCGCTGATTGCCGGCATGTGCAAATTGTAAGAATTGTGTCGCGAACGGCTGGGCCGGTATCAATAGGTTACAATGCTGGCTCACCGTATTCAGACCGGCCTGCCGCCCAGCGCGGATTTCCCTCGGGTGGACGGCGCGGCACCTCGCACATGAAACTGTTTTCTCTACTCGCGCTGACGCTGGCCGTCGCGCACGGCGGCGCGGCCGCACAGGACATCCCCGAACGCACCTGGTCCACCTCGGCCGAACTGGGCGCCATCACCACCACCGGCAACACCGTCGGCACTTCCGTCACCGGCAAGATCGACGCGCGCCAGGAACTGGACAACTGGAGCAACGAGTACATCCTGAGCGGTTATTTCAAGGAAGACGAAACCCACACCGAGAGCGGCGAGAAGCTGCGCGAGCGCTCGGCGGAGCGTTTCGCGCTGTCCGCCAAGGCCGCGTACAAGCTGCTGGACGATAACAAGAAGCTGTTCGTGCTCGGCTCCCATGTGGACGACAAGTTCGGCGCCTACACCACTTACAGCTCGCTGTCGGTCGGTCACAGCTCGCGCTGGTACAAGTCGCGCGACAAGACGCTGGACGTGGAACTCGGTCCGGGCTACTTTGCCGGCACGCGCGCCACAGGCGAGTCCGAAAACGGCATGACGGTGCGTGGCGCGGCGTCGATGCGCTGGCAGGTCAGCCCTTCGGCGCTGTTCACGCAGACCGTCAGCATGGAGCGCGGCACCTCCAATTTGCATTCGCAGGCCGAGACGGCGCTCAGCACCAAGATCAACGGCACCATGCAGATGAAGGCCGCCTTCAGCGCCCGCAGCGATAGCAACGTCCCTGAAGACAAGAAGAACACCGATACGCAAACCTCGCTGACGCTGGTGTATTCCTTCTAAGCCCCCGCCATGCGCGGCAGCCATGCCGCCAGCACGCCTTGCGCCGCCGTGTAGTACCAGACCAGCGCCACGTTGTTCAGCGTGGCGCGGCTGGCGGCGGTGATATGGCCGCTCCACGAACGGGCGCACAAATACGGTGCTGCCAACGCCAGCAAGGCCACATGCAGCCCTTGGTACGCCGCCAGCACCGCCACCGAAGCACTCCACGCATCCCTTCTCGGCGACAGGTCCGCCAGCATCTGGCTGGCCAGGTCGCAGCCCATCGCCGCCGCCGTGCAGCCCAGTGCCGCCAGCACCAGCAGCCGCAGGCCGCGCTGCGCCGCCACGTCGCCCACGCGCGCGTAGCCATCCCCCCCCGCTGGCGCCGCCCGGGCCGGCTGCCGCGGCCGGCATGCCAGCGCCACCAGCCCGGCGGCCGCCGCCCACAAGCCGCTGGACAGCCAGGCCCACGATGCGGCCGGCAGGCTGGCGCCCGGCGGCGGGCATACCTCCAGCTTCATCGACAGGTGTATGTGCGTAAACGCGAAGGAGGCGAAAATGCAGCCGTCCACCACCAGCATGATGACGCAAGCCCACCACGAATGGCCCTTGGAGCCGCGCTCCCCGACAGGCAGCTCCAGTCCCTGTGCCACGCGGGCGCTGGCCATGGCCGGCGCGCGGTCGGTCTGCCACACCCACGCCAAGACGGCGCCCACGGCAAGCGCGCCGCACAGCCACGCGGACACAGTCCACTTCACGGTCAGCAGCAGGAAGTAGCCCGCCGTGCCTAGCGCCGCCACCAGAGGCCACCAGCTGTCGCCCGCCAGTACCAGCAAGTAGCGCGGCGTGCCGTCCTTCCAGCCGGTAACGATGGTCTCGCGCCGCCCCGTGGCGGTGCCGGGCAGGTAATGCGCGCCCTGCTCGACCTGTTCCGCCAGTCCCTGCTGCTCCCACAACGGTTCGGTGGACGTCACCTGCGGGATGCTGCGCGGGCCGTACTCCTTGTCCGGCAGCCACTCCATGGTTGGAGCCTCCCACGGGTTGCCTTTGGCGCGCGCGGAGCGGCACAGCGTGCGCACCACGTCCGCCGCAAACAGCAGCACGCCGCCGGCAAACACGAACGCGCCGATGGTGGATACCATGTTCAGCCCATTCCAGCCCAGGTCCGGCGCATAGGTGTAGACCCGGCGCGGCATGCCCTGCAGGCCTGTGATGTGCATCGTGAAAAAGGCCAGGTGGAAGCCGGCGAACATCAGCCAGAACGCCCAGCGCGCGCTGCGCTCGGACATGGTGTGACCATTCAGCAGCGGCAGCCAGTAGCAGATGCCAGCAAACACCGGGAACAGCATGCCGCCTATCAGCACATAGTGAAGATGGGCGACCACGAAGTAGGTGTCATGCGCCTGCCAATCAAACGGCAGCACGGCCACCATCACGCCGGTCAGCCCGCCCAGCGCGAAGATACACAGGAAGCCGAGCATGAACAGCATGGGCGCGTTCAACCGGCCACGCCTGCGCGCGCTGCCCCGCCACAGGGTGGCAATCCAGGCAAACACCTGGACGGAGGCCGGGACCGCCACCACCATGCTGGCTGCCGACACCAGGCTGGCCGACAGCAGCGTCAGGCCGCCGGTGAACATATGGTGCGCCCACAAGGCGAAGCTGACGATGCCGGTGGCGGCCATGGACCAGATCACGGCGCGGCGCCCCACCAGCGGCGTGCCGGCGATGGCGGGCAGCATGGTCGATACCAGTCCCGCTGCAGGCAGGAAGATGATGTAGACCTCCGGATGGCCGAAGAACCAGAACAGGTGCTGCCACAGGACCGGGTCGCCGCCGCGCTCCGGAATGAAGAACGGCCAGTCCCAGGCGCGCTCCAGTTCCAGCAGCGCGGTGCCCGCAATCACCGACGGGAAGGCAAATACGATCATCAGCCCGACGATGAGCATGGCCCAGGCGAAGACCGGCATCCGCGCCAAGGTCATGCCCGGCGCGCGCGTGAACAGGATGCCGACCACCAGCTCGATGGCCCCGGCGATGGCGGAGATTTCAATGAAGCCTATGCCCAGCAGCCAGAAATCCGCGCCCAGGCCGGGCGACCAGGCCTTGCTGGTGAGCGGCGGATACATGAACCAGCCGCCGTCCGGCGCCAGGCCGGCGAACAGCGTGCAGAAGAACGCCAGGCCGCCGAAGGCGTAGGCCCAGTAGGCATAGGCGGACAGTCGGGGGAACGGCAGGTCGCGCGCGCCCAGCATATTGGGCAGCAGGTAGACTGCGAACGCCTCCACCACGGGGATGGCGAACAGGAACATCATCACCGTGCCGTGCATGGTGAAGAACTGGTTGTATGTGGCGGCGGCCAGCAAGGTGTTGTTCGGCACGGCGAGCTGGAGCCGCATCAGCAGGCCGAGCACCCCGGCCAGCAGGAAGAACAGCAGCGCGGTGGCCAGATACAGGCGGCCGATATTGGTGTTGTTGACGGTGCTGAAGTGGCGCCAGCCGGCGGGTGTGCGCCAGACCTTTTCCAGCTGTTCGAGTTCGCCGGGCGGACGGGGCAGGCTGTTGGGGAGCGGGGTCATTTCAGTTGCTCCAGGTAGGCGGTCAAGGCATGCAGCGTGTCCGGGTCGATGCCGGCTGCGGCTGGCATGCGGGCGCCGGGCTTGTGCGCGTGCGGGTCTGCGATCCAGGCCGCCAGCGCACCGCGCTCGTTGCGCAGCGTGCCGGCGGCCAGGTACAGGCGGCTGGCGACGTGCGTCAGGTCCGGGCCGGCGCCGGACAGTTCGGGCGGCGCCGGGACAGCCGCCCCCGCGCCCGGTGCCGGCACCCGCGCATCCGATGCAGACTGCCGTCCTGTCAGGCTGGCGGGTGCCGTGCGGATCGCGTGGCACGCGGTGCAGTGCTGCTCAAACGCCCGGCGGCCGAGCGCCAGCGTTGCGGCGGCGGGCGAGCCGCTGGCCGGAAGCTGTTGCGGGCGCGCCTGGTGGGCCAGCCAGGCCGAGAAGGCGGCGGGCGGCTCGACCACCACGTGCAGCGCCATCCTCGCGTGCTGGATGCCACAGTATTCGGCACACTGGCCCCGATACACCCCCGCCTTCATGGGCCGCAGCGCGAGGCCAGTCATCCTGCCGGGCAGCATGTCCATCTTGCCCGCCAGCGCCGGCACCCAGAAGCCGTGGATCACGTCCGTACTGGTGAGGGCGAGATAGACGGGTCGCCCGGCCGGCAGATGCAGTTCGTTGGCCAGCACCACGTCCCCGCCCCCTGCCGGGTCGCGGTAGCGCACTTCCCACCACCACATCTTGGCGGTCACCGACACCACCAGCGCGCCGCGCGACGTCTGCGTGTCCAGTTGCGCGCTGCGCCAGACGTTGTAGGCCATCAGCGCGGACAGCACGGCAACCGGGAACATCAGCCCGCCGCCGATGATCCACAGCCCCGGGCGCACCGCGCGCGCCGGCCCGCCCGCCGCGCCCCGCCCAGGCAGGCGGAGGCCCAGGCCGAGCAGCAGCATCACGCCGCAGAAGATCAGCGCCGCGCCGGCAATCAGCACCCACGCCATCTGCGAAATGATGGCTGCATCGGCGCTGGCGGGGGCGAAGACGGCGTCCATGGTCAGCGCAGCGTGTAGAGATAGGCCGCCATGTCGCGCGCGTCGGCCGGCGACACGCCCATGGCGGGCATCGGCGTGCCGGGCTTGAGCGCCGGCGGGTCGGCGATCCAGCGCTCCAGCACGTCCGGCGAATTGGGCAGATGCCCGGCGATGTAGCTCGTCCGCCCAAAGGTGTCCAGCGCAGGCCCGGTCTTGCCCTGCGCGCCCTCCACGCCGGGGATGCTGTGGCAGGAGGCGCACTGGTAGCGCATCAGCAGCATCCGCCCGGCACCGGCGTCCCCGCCTGGGACGGGCACCGCGTGCGGTCCGTCATCGCCGCACGCGCCCAGCAAGGCAGTAGCCAAGGTCAGGACCGTGCAACTGGCTGTACGAAGGGTGCGCACCGCTGAACTCCTGTGCTGATGAGACCAATAGCTATAATACAAGAATGCCAAAATTGGCTAAATTCTATTGACTGCTAACAATGCCTTCCAACCGGCGCAAGCTCGTGCTCAAGACCGTGGCTGCCACAGCGGCCGGGCTGGCTGCGCTCGGCGCGCTGGGAGCATATGCCGTGATCGAAGGCGGCTGGTACAACGTTGCCGCCAACCGCCAGCACTGGCAGCCGGTGCACACCATGCTGGAGCAGGCCATGCACGCTTCGGTGCGGCGCCGGGCCAGTGGGATCTCGCCGCCGCTGCTGGACGAGCCGGATATGATCACGCGCGGCGCTGCCATGTACCGCAGCCATTGCGTCGCGTGCCACGGCGGGCCGGGTGTGGCGCAGGAGAAGTTCGGGCAGAGCATGCAGCCGGTGCCAGGCCCGCTGGTCGATGCGGCCCGGCGCTGGAAGCCGGCCGAGATGTACTGGATCATCCGGCACGGCATCAAGATGAGCGGCATGCCTGCGTGGGAATACCACATGGCCGAGCAAGACCTGTGGGCCACCGTGGCCTTCCTGGCCGAACTGCCCAGGATGACGCCGCGCGACTACGGCAACTGGATGGCGCAGGCCGACGCCGCCGCACCGCCGGTCTCCAAGGACACGCTGGACCAAGCGGGAGCCGGGGACGGCACTGGGGCCGGAGCCGGGGGCGGCACTGGAGCCGGCATCGGAGACGGCGCAGCGGCCGGCACCCGCACGGTTCCCGGCCGCCCGGCGCGCGGGCGGGTCGCGCTCACGCAATACGCCTGCCACGCCTGCCACATGATCCCCGGCGTGACCGGCTCCAAGGTCTGGGTCGGCCCGCCGCTCAAGGGCATCGCGAGCCGCGCGCTGATCGCCGGGCGCCTGCCCAACTCCTCCGCCAACCTGGCGCGCTGGGTGCGCGAACCCAGCCACGTGGAACCGCGCACCGCCATGCCCGTGCTGGGCGTATCCGAACAGGACGCGCTGGACATCGCCGCCTATCTGCAAACGCTGCACTGAGCAGGCCGTGCGTCACGCATTCGCAAAATGCGCAATCATGCAAGGATGAGCGACGACCATACCCCGCAGGCGGCCGATCCCGGCCAGCGCGGTTTCCTGCACCGCGTTGTGCTGATGGACGGCATCGCCGCCCTCTTCCTGCTGACGCTGGCCGCCATGTGGTTCGCGGCGGACGCGCTGCTGCTCATCTTCGCCTGCATCCTGTTCGCCATCCTGCTGTGCGCCTTGTCGCGCATCGCCCATCGCCGCTTGCACCTGCCGTCGCGCCGTGCCGCGCTGGCGCTGGTGCTGGTCCTGTTCGCCGCGCTGTTCGGGGTGGGCGGCTGGCTGATGGCGCCGCAACTGTCGGAGCAGGCCAGCCACCTGGCGCAGGTGGTGCCCACCTCGCTGGACCAGGTGCGGGCCGCACTGGGACGCTACCCCAGGTTGCGCGCCCTGCTCAACGAACTGCCGTCCAACAAGGAGCTGGGCCGCCAGCTGGCCGCCATGGTCCCCAATGCGGGCCTGTTCTTCTCCGGCGTGTTCGGCGCGCTGGGTAACGCCGTCATCATCCTCGCGGTCGGCATCTATTTCGCCATCCGACCGCAGCTCTACATTGACGGCATCGTTACGCTGGTGCCGCCCAAGCGCCGTCCGCGTGCCCGCGCCGTGCTGGACGAAATCGGCGACACGCTGTCCAAATGGCTGGTGGGGAAAGCGTGCTCGATGCTGGCCGCCGGCGTGATGACCGCCGTCGGCCTTAGCCTTCTCGGCGTGCCGCTGGCACTGCTGCTGGGGATTATTGCGGGACTGCTGGACTTCATTCCCTACGTGGGACCGCTGATGGCGGGCGTGCCGGCGCTGCTGATCGCATTCTCGGACAGCCCCACGCAGGCGCTGTACGTGCTGCCGCTGTTCGGCGGCATCCAGCTGGTGCAGGGCTACCTGATGGAACCGCTGATCGACCAGCACACGGTGGCGCTGCCGCCCGCGCTCACCATCGCCATGCAGGTGACCTTCGGCGCCGTGTTCGGCATGGCTGGCGTGGCGCTGGCCACGCCGCTGACGGCGGTATTGATCGTGCTGGTGGTGATGCTGTACGTGCAGGACGTGCTGGGCGACGACGCCCGGCCGCCCGCGCAGATCAAAGACAAGAATTAGCCCGGCACCGGCGCCTGCTTCTGCGTCTGGTACAGGCGGGCGTAATGGCCGCCGCGCGCCAGCAGCGCGTCGTGGCTGCCCGATTCGGCGATGCGGCCGGACTCCATCACCACGATGCGGTCCGCCTTCTCGATGGTGGACAGGCGGTGCGCAATCACCACGGTGGTGCGGCCCCGCATCAGCACTTCCAGCGCGGCCTGCACCTGGCGCTCGGACTCGGTGTCCAGTGCGCTGGTGGCTTCGTCCAGGATCAGAATGGGCGCGTTCTTGTACAGCGCGCGCGCAATCGCCAGGCGCTGGCGCTGGCCGCCGGACAGGCGCGAGCCGTTCTCGCCCACCTGCGTCTGGTAGCCCTGCGGCTGCTTCATGATGAAGTCGTGCGCATACGCCGCGCGCGCCGCCGCTTCGATGCGGGCCTGGTCCGGCGCCGGATCGCCGTAGGCGATGTTGGAGGCCAGCGTATCGTTGAACAGCACCACATCTTGGCTTACCAGCGCGATCTGCGAGCGCAGTTCGGCCAGGCGATATTCGCGCAGGTCGTGGCCGTCGAGCAGGATGCGGCCCTGGCTCACGTCGTAGAAGCGCGGCAGCAGGCCGGCCAGCGTGGTCTTGCCGCTGCCGGAGCCGCCCACCAGCGCCACCGTCTCGCCGGCCACGATGTCGAGCGACACGTCGCGTAGCGCCGGCGCGGCGTCCGGGTCCGCCGCGTTGTAGTGGAAGCCCACGCCCTGCACCGAAATGCTGCCGGTGGCGCGCTTCAGTTCGCGCGTACCGTCGTCGGCTTCGGCCGGCTCGTCGATCAGGTCGAACACAGACTTGGCGGCGGCCAGGCCGCGCTGCAGCGGCTCGTTCAGCTTGGTCAGGTTCTTGATCGGCGACTGCATCGCCATCAGCGACACCATGAAAGTCACGAAGTCGCCCGCCGTCAGGTGGCCCGCGCTGGCGCGCAGCAGCGCGAAATAGATCACCGCCGACAGCGTGATCCCCACCAGCATCATGATCAGGCCCGAATTCATTGCCGCCGTCGCCGCGTGCTTCACCGCCAGGTGGCGGTTGTACTTGACCACGTCGTGAAATCGGCGCTGCTCATATTGCTCGCCGCCGAAGATCTTGACCACGCGCTGGCCGCCGATGCTTTCATCCAGCACGCTGCTCAACTCACCCATGGCCGCTTGCGCATCGCCCGCCAGGCGGCGCATGCGTCGCCCCGCCACGGTAACCACCATGGCCACCAGCGGCAGCAGGCCGAAACAGAAACAGGCCAGCTGCCAGTCGATGGTGATCAGCAGGATCAGGTAGCCCACGGTCGCCACCGAGTCGCGCACGAACACGTTGACCACGCTCAGGCCGGCCTGCGCCACCTGCGCCGCATCATACGCCACGCGCGACAGCGTGGCGCCGGTGGAGGTCTTGTCGTAATAGCGGTTTGGCAGGCGCAGCAGGCGCGCGAACATGCTCTCGCGCAGGTTCGCCTGTACGCGGCTGGTCAGCCAGGCAGCGCCGTAGTCGCCGCAAAATGTGCTCACCATGCGCAGCAAGGCCAGCGCCATGATCACCAGCGGAATGCTCCACAGCCCCGCCTGGGCCGGATTGACCGGCAACAGCGCGTTCAGCCAGCCCTGCACCGTCGCCATCATGCCGCCGGCCGTGCCCTCGATGGCCCCAAGCGGCCCCGGTCCGGACGCCGCCGGCCGGAAGAAATCGACCACGCTTTGCAGCTGATGGATCAGCATGACGTCGGTGGCCGACGCCACGCCGACGGCGAACACGGTGGCAATCCCGGCGCCGAGGTAAGGACGGAACTCGCCGAGCAGGCGGAAATAGAGTTGGCGGCTTTGCACTAGAACACTGTTTCTAATTACGGAAGCCTGCATTGTAATCGCATAAAATGCCCACGGCACCCCATCATCCTAATAAAAGAGACCGCTATGAGCTACGAAACCCTGCAAGTGAGCCTGGAAGCGCATGTGGCCGTGATCCGGCTGAATCGCCCGGACAAGGCCAACGCCATGAACCTGGCCATGTGGCACGAGATCCGCACCGCCTTCGAGTGGGCCGACAGTACGCCGGATGTGCGCGCGGTCGTGCTGGAAGGCGAAGGCAAGCTGTTCACGTCTGGCATCGACCTGCAGATGATGATGGGCCTGGCCGCCACCATCCGCAACGACTGCGACGGCCGCACCCGCGAGAACCTGCGCCGCACCATTCTCGATCTGCAGGATTGCCTGAGCAGCCTGGAGCGCTGCCGCAAGCCGGTGCTGGCCGCCATCCACGGCGCCTGCATCGGCGGCGGCATCGACCTGATCACCTGCGCCGACATGCGCTACTGCTCGGCCGACGCCTGGTTCAGCGTGAAGGAGATCGATATCGGCATGACGGCCGACGTGGGCACCCTGCAGCGCCTGCCGCGCCTGATCGGCGAAGGCATGGCGCGCGAGCTGGCCTATACCGCCCGCAAGGTGGACGCGGCGGAAGCCCGTGACATCCGGCTGGTCAACCGGGTGTTCGACACGCCCGAGGCGCTGGCGGCAGGCGTGCGCGAGATCGCCGCCACGATCGCCGCCAAGTCCCCGCTGGCGGTGCGCGGCACTAAGGAAATGATCAGCTACGCGCGCGACCACAGCGTGGCGGACGGCCTGAACTATATTGCCACCTGGAACGCCGCCATGCTGATGTCGAACGACCTGCAGGCGGCCATGATGGCCAATATGAGCAAACAGGCACCCAAGTTCGACAATTAATCGCTTGATATAGAACAAATATCAATATCTTAATGTTGTCTCTTCATACACTGAAACAGCGTGGCGCACTTTGCGCCGCGCCGACTTTCTCAGTGAAAAGGAGAGTGCATCATGAAGACTCCAGCAAGAATCTGTTATGCGCTGCTGGCGGCGGCCTTGCACGCCGCGCCGCAAGCGCAGGCGGCGGTCACCGTCCTCAGCGCCGGGTTTGACGACGTCGGCGCGCTGGGCGGCTGGCTATTCGTCAACCAGAGCATGCCGGCCGGCTTGCCCTGGTTCCAGGGCAACGGCGGCGTCTTCCCGGCCAAGGCCGGCGGCGGCAACGCCTACATCGCCGCCAACTTCCTCAGCGCAGCCCAAGGCAGCGGCAGCATCGACAACTGGCTGATCACGCCGCAGCTGAGCTTGCCGGGCGCCGCCACCCTCAGCTTTTACACCCGCAGCGCCGGCACACCCGGTTTCAGCGACCAGCTGGAAGTGCGCTATTCGACCGGCGGCGCGTCCATCGGCGACTTCAGCCACTTGCTGCTGAGCGTGGGCGGCGGCAGCGCCTACCCGGCGGACTGGCAGCAGTACACGCTGTCCGCCGACCCTGGTTCCACGGTCCGCTTCGCCTTCCGCTATACCGGCGACGCCGCCGGCGCCGAATACATCGGGCTCGATACGGTGCTGGTGAACGCGGTGCCCGAGCCGTCCGTATGGCTGATGCTGGCGGCTGGCCTGTTGCTGGTCCTGTGGCGCGGGCACCGCCCGCCCCGGGGCATGCACTGCAGCCCGCCGCTGCGGACGCGCGGCAGCGGGGCCGCCGCCGCGCCGCTGCCTGCAACGCTGTCGCTGCGCCCGCTCGCGCTGGCGGCCGTGCTGGCTGGCGCGGGCGTCGCGAGCGGCGCCGCGGCGGCGGGGCAGGACGGCATGATCGTGGTGCGCGACCCTGACACCGGCGCGCTGCGCGCCCCCACGGCAGCCGAGTTCGCGGCGCTGCGCGCGCAGCAGGTGCGGCCGCCGGCAGCGGCGCCGCAAATCTATCTGCGTCCGGACGGCACGCGCCAGTCACGTGTGAGTAACCGCCAGATCTTCGCGCTGGCGACGCGCGGCGCGGACGGCACCCTGGCCAGCACCTGCGTGCAGGGCGCGCAAGCGGCCGAAGCGGCGCTGCGCCAGGAAGGCTTCCGCGCGCAGGCGCCGAGCGACACCGGGGAGCACAGCCATGCGCGCCAATAGCCACTGCGGCCACTCCGGCCACTCCGGCCACTCCGGCCACTCCGCCCGCCCCGCCCTCGCTGTCCGCCGCGCGCTGCGCGCCGCCGCAGCGGCCATCCTCCTCGCCTGCGCCGCCCTTGGCGCGGGCTTCGGCACAGCCTGGGCTGCCGTGCCCATCGTCATCATCGTCGGCGACGGCCCAGGCGAAGGCTTCAACGATCCCACGCCCGCCGCGCCGGTGGGCGGCAACACCGGCACCACGCTGGGCGAGCAGCGCCTGATTGCCTTCACCCACGCCGCCAACCTGTGGGGCAGCCAGCTCACCAGCACCGTGCCGATCCGTATCCTGGCCGCGTTCGACCCCTTGCCCTGCAGCGCCAACAGCGGCGTGCTGGGCTCGGCCGGCGCCTGGGACGTGTTCGCCGACTTCCCGGGCGCCCCCAAGCCCAACACCTGGTACCCCGCCGCGCTGGCCAACAAACTGCGCGGCGCCGACCTGTCCGCGCCGGGCGACCCGCACATCGGCGCCACCTTCAACTCGCGCCTCGGGCTGGCGCCGGACTGCCTGCCAGGCGGCGGCTTCTACCTGGGCCTGGACGGCAATTTCGGCAACGGCACCGACTTCGTCACCGTGCTGCTGCACGAAATGGGTCACGGGCTGGGCTTCCAGACCTTCACCGACGAAGCCAACGGCCAGTACTACGCGGGCGTGCCCTCGGTCTGGGACCACTTCCTGCTCGACAACCGGCTGGAACACGAATGGGTGGAACTGACGCCGGCCCAGCGCGCCGCCTCCGCCCTCAGCATCGATGGCCTGTCGTGGAACGGGCCTGTCGTCACGGCGGCGGTGCCCGCGGTGCTGGATCCGGTGTCGCGCCTGACCGTGGCCGGGCCTGCCGCCGGCCCCGCCGCGCGCGACTACGAGGTGGGCGACGCCTCCTTCGGCCCGCCGCTGGCCAACCCACCGCTGGTGGGCCAGATCATGCCGGTGGTGGACCAGGCCGACGGGCGCGGCCTGGCATGCGATCCGCTCTCGCCGCTCAACGCGCTGGCCGTGAACGGCAACGTGGCGCTGGTGGACCGGGGCGCCTGCACCTTCGTGCAGAAAGCGCTGAATGTGCAGAACGCGGGCGCCATCGCCATGATCGTGGTGGACAACGTACCCGGCGCGGTGACCGGCCTGGGCGGCGCCGATCCCGCCATCGCCATCCCGGCCGTGCGGGTGACGCAGGACGACGGCAACGCCATCCGCGCCCAGCTGCAGCGCCGCTCGCGCACCCGCTCCGGCGTGACGGCCAGCCTGGGCGTGGACCCGCAGCGGCTGGCCGGCGCCGACATGCAGCGGCGCATCCTGATGTACGCGCCCAACCCGGTGCAGCCGGGTTCGTCGGTGTCGCACTACAGCACGGCGGCCAAGCCCAACCAGGTGATGGAACCCGCCATCAACGGCGACCTGACGCATGACGTGGCCCCGCCGCGCGACCTGACCCTGCCGCTGCTGCAGGACATCGGCTGGTAAGCAGACCAGCGGGGAGCTAGGCAAGCCGGGCGCCATCGGGTCTAATGGGGGTTTGATTGCCCCGCCTCCATGACCCGATCCAGCGCCCTGCTCAAACTCCACGCCGCCGCCCTGCTATTCGGCAGCACGGCACTGTTCGGCCACGCCATGAGCGCCAGCCCTACCATGATCGTGCTGGGCCGCACCGCGTTTGCTGTACTGGCGCTGGGCCTGTTTGCCTGCTACAGCAGGCGCGCCCCGTGGCACGGCCTGGCGCCGCGCGAGATCGGCAAGCTGCTGGCGGCGGGCGTGGTGCTGGCGCTGCATTGGGTGACTTTCTTCATGGCCGTGCGCAGCGGCGGCGTGGCGCTGGCCACGCTGGGCTTTGCTTCCTTCCCCGTGTTCGTGGCCCTGCTGGAGCTGGCCATGCTTGGCGAACGCCTGCGCCGCAAGGACGTGGCCGTGCTGCTGCTGGTGCTGGCCGGACTGGTGCTCATCACCCCGGCGTTCGATGTGCGCAACGCTGCTACGGCTGGCCTATTGTGGGGCATCCTGTCGGGCGCCGTCTACGCTTGCATCGCCGTGTTCAACCGCTACTGGTCCAGCTCCGCCAGCGGCACGCAATCGTGCTGGTGGCAGTGCCTGGCGGCCGCCTGCGTGCTGGCGCCGTTCGGGTGGCGCGAAGCGCTGGCGCTGGACGGCCGCGCATGGCTGCTGCTGGCCTGCCTGGGCGCGGTCTGCACCGGACTGGCCTACACCATGCTGATCCACGCGCTGGAGCAGGTCAAGGCGCAGACCGTGGCCATCGTCATCTGCATGGAGCCGGTGTACGCCATCGCGCTGGCCTGGCTGGTGTTCGGCGCCGCGCCCGGCCCCTTGGTGCTGCTGGGCGGCGCATTGGTGGTCGGGGCCGTGCTGCTGTCCACTTCCCAGCCTAAAAAGCTTGTCTGAATGGTAAAATATTTCACATTCGACACGACACACTCTGACCATGGCCAAAAATCCCACCCTGCTGCCCGGCATTGCAATTTCCCTGCTGCTGCATGCGGGGCTGATCGCCATGGTCACGGCGCCGAAACGCCCGCAGCCGCAGTTGGCGCCGGATACGCGCCGCATGCTGGTCTGGCTGACGCCCCCAGCATTGCCGCCCACGGCCGTCCCGGCCGAGCCAGCGCAGCCTGCCCCGGGCGCGGCGGCCGCCATGGCGCCGATCCGCAAGCGCACCCGGCCCGAGCCGGCGCAACGCGCGCCGCGGACCGCCAACGCCGACAGCACGGCCGCTGGCGCCGCTATTACCGCAGCTGCAGCAGCCACTACAGCCCCTGCCGCCGCCTCCCCACCCGCCGCCGAAGGGCCGTCGCCGGCCCCCGCCACGGCCGCCCCCAGGCTGCCGGCCGACCCGTTCACCGCCGCGCCTGCGCCTGTCCCGGGCAAATTCGACGTGAACGCCGCCATGAAATCGGCCCGGAAGCTGGCCACCGCCAAATCCACCAAGGACGATCCGGCCGTGGCGCAGATCTACGACAAGCCGCTGTACGGCCTGCCGTCCGACACCCCGGCGGGCACGGCGGTGGGCCGCACCGCCCGCGCGGACTGCAAGAGCGTGGCGGCCGGCACCGGCATCCTGGCCCTGGTCATCCTGCCCGTCATGATCCTGACGGACAAGAAAGACTCCGGCTGCAAATGGTAGCGCATGGCTGTCTATACAACGGGATGACAAGATGTTTTTGAGCAATAGCCCCAGGCGTGGTACATTTTTGTTCAGAACAACCCACTCTCCGGTACGACCACCCTTTGCCCGACTTGCATTCTAGACACCGACGTTCGCTGCTTGCCCTGCTGCCGGCCCTGTACGCTGCGCTGCACTGCGAACGTGTACTGGCTGCGCCGGCCCCGGAATCGATCGCCGTGATCTATCCGGACATCGGCCAGCCCCACCGCAAGATCTTCACCGAAATCATCGAGGGCATCGAGGAGCAGACCAAGCTGCGCGTGCGCGGCTACCCGGTGGCCGCCAACGCCGACTACGCCGAACTGCAGGCCACGCTCAAGCGCAACGGCGGCAGGGTGGTCATCGCGCTGGGGCGCCAGGGCCTGCAGGCGGCCACCGCCTTCGACGGGTCCACCGGCATCGTGGTCGGCGGCGTCAGCTCGGTGCCGGACGCCGAGCGCCTGCGCGGCATCACCCTGCTGCCCGACCCGGCCCTGCTGTTCAGCCACCTGAAAAGCATGATGCCGCACGTGCGCCGCGTCATCGTCGTCTACAACCCGCAAAGCAGCGCGGCCATGATACGGCTGGCGCGCGACGCGGCGCGCAGCCACGGGCTGGAACTGGTGGCGCTGGAAGCCGGCGACCTGGCCGCTGCCGCGCGCCGCTATGAAAGCGCGTTTTCGTCGGCGGACGGCCGCTCGGACGCGCTGTGGCTGCCGCCCGACCCGGTCACCGTGGACGAATCGACCATCGTGCCGCTGGCGCTGAAGGAATCGTGGAACCGCAGCGTGCCGATTTTCTCCAGCAGCATCCTGCACGTGAAGAAAGGCGCGCTGTTCGCGCTCTATCCGAACAATTTCGAGCTGGGGCGCGACCTGGCCAACCTGGCGATGGGCGTGCTGAACGGCGACAATCCACGCCCCGGCATGACCCCGCTGCGCGCCGTGCGCACCGCCTTCAACTGGCGCTCGGCCAGCCACTTCGGGCTCTCTGTTGCCCTCGGACAACAGCGCACCTACGACTCGATTTTCCCCGAGCCCTGATACCACGGGCGCCAGGCGCAGGCTGCGCGACACAATCTTTCCGATTTGTAAATTGTTGCCCGTGAAAATTAAATTTCTTTCTAATCAGCCAAGTAAGTGGAATATACTACCGGCAGTAATTTGGCCGCTGTATGGCGCTAGCTGTATGAGACCCGCGCTTTGGCCGCACCGGATAGCATAATGATTAAAATGACAATTAACGCCAGCCGCCGCCTGCGCGCCAGCGCCGCGCTGCTGCTGGCGCTCGGGACCAGTTTCGCCGCACCGGCCGCCCGCGCCGCGCTCGACGAGGCGGACAGCTATATCGAACTTCCCGGCGCTGGCGCCGACGCGCGCAGCACCGTCAGCGAAGTGATGGCCCGCATCGAATCGGGCAGCACGCCGGCTCCCAGCCAGCGGGACCTGCAGCGGGACTACGGCCGCGACTACACGCGCGGCTACATCCGCCCCATCACCCTGGCCCAGCTGGAAGACCAGCTGCGCCGCCCCGAAGTGCAGGCTTCCATCGGCAAGGGCACCATTGCCGTGCTCTACCCCAATGTGGAGGCGCAGTTCCGCCCCGCCTTCACCAGCATCATCCAGGGCATAGAGGAACGCACCAAGCTGCGCGTGCGCAGCTACCCGGTCGATCCCAAGGTGGACATCGCCGAACTGAACGCCACGCTCAAGCACAACGGCACCAAGGTGGTGATCGCGCTGGGCCGCCAGGGCCTGAACGCCACGGCCGGCCTGGACCGCGAAATCACCGTGCTGGTGGGCGGCGTGCTGCTGCTGTCGGACGCGGAAAACGTGGCCGGCATCAGCCTCACGCCCGACCCGGCCGTGCTGTTCGCCCGCCTGCGCGCGCTGCTGCCGGACCTGCGCCGCGTGGTGGTGGTGTACGACCCGGCCAAGAGCGACTGGCTGATCCGCCTGGCGCGCGACGCCGCCCGCGCCCAGGGCCTGGAGCTGGTGGCCCACGTGGCCACCGACCTGGCCAAGGCCGCGCAGCTGTACCCGCAAGTGATCGGCGCGGCCGACAACCGGCGCGACGCGCTGTGGCTGCCGCATGACAGCACCACGGTGGAGGAAAGCACCATCCTGCCGCTGGTGCTGCGCGAATCGTGGAACAGCGGCGTGCCGGTGTTTTCGTCGAACATGCTGCACGTGAAAAAAGGCGCGCTGTTCGCCATGGCGCCCAACAACGTGGAGCTGGGCCGCACGCTGGCCAGTTCCGCGCTGGGCGTGATCGCCGGCGACGGCAAGCGCCGCAGCCTGACGCCGCTGCGCGAACTGCAGACCGCCATCAACCTGCGCACCGCCAGCCACATGGGCCTGAACCTGGGTCACCAGCAGCAACGCAATTTCGACTTCGTGTTTCCGCAGCCTTGACGATGTTTATTCGCAGCTTACCTCCGGTGGACTATGTTTCGTAACTATTTGCGCCGTACAGGATTCCGCCGCCAGCTGACCGTGATCGTCTCGGCCGCCATTCTTGGCCTGGCGCTGTTCTCGTCGCTGATGAATTCCTGGGAAGCGCGCGGCCGCATGCGCGATCACTTCACCGAGCAGGGCCAGCGCATCGCCGACAACCTGGCGCGCCAAAGCACGCTGGCGCTGCTGTTCCATTCGGCCGAGAACGCGCGCGACGTGGTCAGCACCACGCTGGCCTTCCCGGACGTGGTGGGCGTGCAGATCAGCGACGCCAGGCACAAGCCGCTGCTGTCGCAAGGCCCGCTGAGTGCCAAACTGTCCGGCATGACGGCCGCCCAGGCGGCGCCGGCCAACGCCAGCCTGGTGGGCAACAGCTCGGAAGCCTGGCTGTTCGGCGCGCCCGTGTATGGCGGCCAGAGCGAGGCCTCGCCGTTCGACATGCAGGAGCAAAAGCCCCAGCTGCTGGGCTATGTCCACGTCCAGGTGGGCAAGGACACGCTGAACCGCCTGACCTGGTCGCTGCTGGTGGGGAATATGGCGCTGACGCTGTCGTTCGCGGCCATCCTGCTGGCCCTGGTGCGCGTGCTGACGCGCCACATGATCAATCCCCTCAACGCCCTGTCCAACCTGATGCGCCGCGCCGAAGCGGGCGAATCGGGCATGCGCGCCGCGCCGGCCGGCCCGCGCGACCTGATCGACATGGCGCAGGCGTTCAACAAGATGATGAACGTGCTGGAGCAGCGCGAGGCCGAATTGAAGGAGTCGCGCGACGCCGCCGTCAACATGGCCGAGATGAAGGCGCAATTTGCCGCCACCGTCAGCCACGAGGTGCGCACCCCGCTGAACGGCGTGGTCGGCATGCTGGACATGCTGAAGGAAATGCGCCTGACCCAGCGCCAGCAGGAGTGCGTGGACGTGGCCTGGAATTCGTCGCGCACGCTGATCGACCTGATCAACAACGTGCTGGACTTCTCCAAGATGGATGCCGGCAAGCTGGCGCTGGAAGAAACCGACTTCGAGCTGCGCAAGCTGCTGGAGGAAGTGATCGAACTGGTGGCCCGCCCGGCGCAGCAGAAAGGCCTGGAGCTGGCGTACGTGGTGGCGCCCGGCGTCCCCGAGCGCATCACCGGCGACGCGCTGCGCCTGCGCCAGATCCTCATCAACCTGCTGGGCAACGCCGTCAAGTTCACCGAACAAGGCGAAGTCACGCTGCGCGTGTCGCTGGGCGCGGAAGCGGCCGGCCACCTGCTGGCATTCGAAGTGCGCGACACCGGCATCGGCATGACGCAGGAAGTGCAGCAGCACCTGTTCGAGTCCTATGTCCAGCCCGACCCGTCCACCACGCGCCGCTACGGCGGCACCGGCCTCGGCCTGGCCATCTGCAAGCAGCTGGTCAACCTGATGGGCGGCGACATCCGCGTCGACAGCACGCTGGGCAGCGGCACCGCCTTTGTCGTCACCGTGCGCTGCCAGGCGGCGCAGACCCAGCCCGTGTTCGAGGCCGACCCGGCACTGGCCAATGTGCGCGTGCTGGCGGTCGATGAAAGCGCCACCGTGCTGGCCTTCATCAAGGACGCGCTGACGCGCCAGGCCATGACCTGCTACCTGAGCAACTGTGGCCGCGAGGCCATGGTGGAACTGAAGGAAGCCGCCGAAGCGGGCCAGCCTTACCACGTGGTCATCATGAACATCGGCGCCACCGACGACCAGGGCAGCGACATCGTCGGACGCATTGCCGCCGCCGGCCTGTCGCCGCACCTGCTGCTGATGGACCGCCACGGCGGCACCGGTTCGCCGCCCGAGGCGCACGCCAGCAGCCACGCCGTGCTGCCCAAGCCGCTGCGCCAGGCGCGCCTGCTGAACGCCCTGCACGACCTGCTGGCCGGGCGCAGCCAGGCCGAACCGCAGCACGCCCAGTCCGGCGCCGCCGCGCCGGTGCGCCAGTTCCGCGTGCTGGTGGCCGAGGACAACCGCACCAACCAGATGGTGGCGGCCGGCATGCTGGCCATGAACAACTGCGTCTGCGAATTCGCCGCCAACGGCCGCGAGGCGGTGGAGGCGGCCAAGCGCAGCCGCTTCGACCTGATCCTGATGGATTGCAGCATGCCGGAAATGGACGGCTACGAAGCCACCGCCCACATCCGCGTGGCCGAAGAAGCCCAGGGCCTGCGTACGCCCCTGGTGGCGATGACCGCCAACACCCAGCGCGGCGACGCCGAGAAATGCATGGCGGCCGGCATGGACGACTACCTGGCTAAGCCGATCACGCTGGTCGAGCTGCGCCACAAGCTGCAAAAATGGCTGCCGCACGGCGACGCCCACGGCGGCCATGGCAACACTGCCAGCAATGGCAGCAATGGCATACCCGGCGCGCAGCCGCTGCCAACGCTGGCCGGCAGCGCGCACGACGCGGCGCCGATCGACATGGAAGTATTCGACAAGCTGCGCGAAATCCTCGGCGCCGCGCTGCCGCACGCCGTCTCGCCCTTCCTGGAAGATTCGCCGGTCTACCTGAACGAGCTGGAACAGGCCGTGCACACCGGCGACAGCGACACCGCGCGCGCCCGCGCCCATGCGCTGAAGGGCTCCTCGGGCAACCTGGGCGCCAACGCGCTGGCGCTGCTGGCGCAGCAGATCGAGGCGCTGGCCATCGAGCGCCGCCTGGCCCAGATCGCGCCGCTGCTGCCCGCGCTGCGCGCCGAATACGGCAGCGTGGCCAGCTTCCTGGCCGCCGAAATGAGCGACGACAGCCAGGAATCGCACACGCCGCAGGAAGAACTGGCCTCGGTGCTGATTGTCGACGACGACCGCAGCACCCGCAGCACCTTGCGCTACACCTTGCAGCGCGACGGCTTCCAGGTGGAGGAAGCGGCCGACGGCGTGCAGGCGCTGGCCATGCTGAAACGCTTCCACCCGGACGTGATCCTGATGGACGCCGTGATGCCCGTGATGGACGGCTTCACCGCCTGCGCGCGCCTGCAGGAACTGCCGGGCGGCAGCTCCATTCCCGTACTCATGATCACCGCGCTGCAGGACAATTCCTCGGTCGAGAAAGCCTTCGCCGCCGGCGCCAGCGACTACATCCCGAAACCGATCCACTACGCCGTGCTGTCGCAGCGCGTGCGCCGCATCATCGAGGCCAACCGCGCCGAGAAGCGCATCCGCCACCTGGCCTATAACGACTTGCTGACCGGGCTGCCGAACCGCACGCTGTTCTTCGAGTTGCTGGCGCAAGGCATCCAGCAGGCCGGCAACGACGGCAAGCTGCTCGGCGTGCTGTTCATGGACCTGGACCGCTTCAAGTACGTCAACGACAACCTGGGCCACGACGTGGGCGACCGCCTGCTGGTGGCCGTCGCCCAGCGGGTGCGCCACAGCGTGCGCACGGTGGATACCGTGGCCCGCCTGGGCGGGGACGAATTCACCGTGGTGCTGAGCGACCTCGATGGCCCGGCCGCCGCCGCCACCGCCGCGCACAACATCTGCCGCGTGCTGGCCGCGCCGTTCCAGATCGACGGCCACGACATCTTCGTCACCAGCAGCGTCGGCATCGCCATGTATCCGCACGACGGCACCGACGTGGCCACGCTGGTCAAGCATGCCGACAGCGCCATGTACCGCGCCAAGAAGACCAATACCGGCTTCCAGTTCTACGAGGCGTCGATGGAGCAGTCCATTTCCGAGCACGTGCGCCTGGAGAGCGATCTGCGGCGCGCGCTGGAGCAGGAGCAGCTGGAAGTGTATTACCAGCCCCAGGCCAGCCTGGAGGACGGCCAGATCATCGCCATGGAGGCGCTGGTGCGCTGGCGCCATCCGACGCGCGGCATGGTGCCGCCCAACGAGTTCATCCCGTTGGCCGAGGAAACCGGCTTGATCAACCCGCTGGGCGACTGGGTGCTGCGCACCGCCTGCGCCCAGTTGCGCAGCTGGATAGCGCAAGGCCTGCCGCCGCTGCGCGTCGCAGTCAACCTGTCGGTGCGACAGCTGTTGCAGAAGGACTTCGCGGCGTCGGTGGAAGCCGTGCTGGCCGACACCGGCCTGCCGCCGCACCTGCTGGAACTGGAGATCACCGAAAGCACGCTGATGGAAAACGCGCAGGACACGCTGAAAGCCCTGCACCGCCTGCGCGGCCTGGGCGTGCGCCTGTCGATCGACGACTTCGGCACCGGCTACTCCTCGCTGTCCTACCTGAAGCGCTTCCCGGTCGACATCATCAAGATCGACCGCTCCTTCGTGCGCGACGTGCCGATGGACGCCGACGACGTGGCCATCGTCACCGCCATCATCGCGCTGGCCCACAGCCTGCGCCTGGAAGTGGTGGCCGAAGGCGTGGAAACCGAAGCCCAGCTGAACTTCCTGAAGGGCCGCAATTGCGACCTGATGCAGGGCTACCACCTGAGCCCCGCCATTCCGCCCGAGCAGTTCGCCGCACTGATCCGGCAACGGGAGGGAGCGGCGGCGCGCTAGAAGACACCGGACCAGACTCCATGCGACTGCTCACCTGCCTGCCCGCCACCCTGATCGCCCTGCTGGGCGCCGCCCAGCCCTTGCCGGCGGCGGCCGCCGCGCCGGGTTCCGGCCAGGCGCACCTGAGCGAGGAAGAGGAGCTGGCCCAGGTCTACGGCGACAAGTCCTCGGTCAGCATCGCCACCGGCAGCGCGCAGCCATTGCGCCGCGCGCCGGCGGTGGCCACGGTGATCACGGCCGAAGACATCGCCGCGATGGGCGCCACCGGCCTGGACCAGGTGCTGGAAACCGTGCCCGGCATGCATGTGGCGCGCGCGGCCATCAACTACGAACCGCTCTACATCGCGCGCGGCATCTACAGCGTCAACAACCCGCAAATGCTGATGCTGCAGAACGGCGTGCCGATGACCACGCTGCTGACCGGCAGCCGCGGCACCATCTGGGGCGGCTATCCGGTCGACCATATCGCCCGCATCGAGATTATCCGCGGCCCCGGCTCGGCGCTGTACGGCGCGGACGCGTTCAGCGGCGTCATCAACATCGTCACCAAGGGGCCGGCCGACATACCGGGCACGCAGCTGGGCGCCGGCGGCGGCTCCTTCCACACGCGCGAAGCCTGGGTCCAGCACGGCGGCAAGCTGGGGCCGCTGGACGTGGCGGCTTATGTGCGCGCGGGGAACGCGGACGGCGCGCGTTCCCTGGTGACGGCCGACGCGCAAAGCGCGCGCGACAAAGTCTTCGGCACCCGCGCCTCGCTGGCGCCCGGCCCCGTCAACACCGGCTACGACGCGGTGGACGCCCATCTTGACCTGGCGCTGGCGCAATGGCCGCAGCTGCGGCTGCGCACCGGTTATCAGCTGCGCTACAACGCCGGCACGGGCGCCGGCGTCGCTTCGGCGCTGGACCCGGTCGGCAAGGAGCGCGGCGAGCGCATGCTTGCCGACCTGGGCTGGACCGACGCCGCCCTCGCCGACAACTGGAGTGCGGGCGCGGCCGCCAGCGTGATGCAGTACAAGCAGCGCATCACCACCGACCTGCGGCTCTCGCCGCCCGGCACGCGCTTCCCCACCGGCCTGTTCCCGGACGGCTTCATCGGCCACCCGGACACCTCCGAGCGCCAGCTCAGGCTGTCGGCCCATGCCACCTACCACGGCTGGACCGGCCACAAGCTGCGCCTCGGCCTGGGGCATGACGACCTGGACATGTACCACACCGCCACGTTCAAGAACTACGTCTTCAATCCGGCCGGCGTGCCCGTGCCAACCGGCCCGGTGATCGACTATTCGCAGATCCAGCCCTTCCTGCTGCCCCAGCGCCGCACGGTGAACTACGTCACCGCGCAGGACGAATGGCAGTTCGCGCGCGACTGGGCGCTGACGGCCGGCGTGCGCCACGACCGCTACTCGGACTTCGGCGGCACCACCAACCCGCGCCTGGCCGTGGTGTGGGACGCGGCGCTGGACCTGACCGCCAAGCTGCTGTACGGCCGCGCCTTCCGCGCCCCGTCCTTCAACGAACAATACGGCATCAACAATCCTGTCCAGCGCGGCAACCCCGCCCTGCAGCCGGAGCGCATCGGCACGCTGGAGGCGGCGCTGGCCTGGCAGGCCGGCCAGCGGCTGCAGCTGAACCTGAACCTGTACCGGCATGCGATGCAGGACATCATCCGCGGCGTGCCTAACGCGCAGGCCGGCACCGGCGCCACTTTCCAGAACACCGGCAACCAGCACGGCAAGGGACTGGAGCTGGAAGCGGTGTGGGAAGCGGCGCGCACGGTGCAGGTGGCCGGCAGCTACGCCTGGCAGCGCTCCATCGACGACGCCAGCGGGCAGGACGCCGGCTACGCCCCGCGCCACCACCTCAACGGCCGCTTGGACTGGCGCGTGCCCGGCTGGGGCATGCTCAGCGCGCAGTTCAACCGCGTGGCCGACCGCCGCCGCGCGCCCGGGGACACGCGCCCCAAAGTGCCGGACTACACCACGGTGGACCTGGCCTTCAGTACCGGCCGCCTGCTGCGCCACTGTGAATTCTCACTGGCGCTGCGCAACCTGTTCAATGCGGACGTGCGCGAGCCCAGCCTGGCGCCCGGCGCCATCCCCAACGACTTGCCGATGGCGCCGCGCGCGGTGCAGGTGCGCGCCGCGTTCACGCTATAAATCCCCAAAGAAACATATAGTGCCGTCTCGGCAATAGATTATTTTCACTAATTCTCTCCAAAAGTCACACATTGCCTTAAATTTAAGCTATTATCTCGCGCTGCAACATTTATTGCCTTTCGGAACACTGTGTTGCAAAACTGCTAGTAAATATCGGCTTATCGGAAAGCCGATTCGCCCATATTGAGGAGCTTACATGTTTGACAATGTCGAGTTTGAACGACAGGAGAAGTCACGCCCTGCCGCCGCAAAGAACACCCAGCACGCCATGGACATGGCCGACCTGCTGGTGGCCTACCTGGAACAGATCGGCGTCGACTACGTGTTCGGCGTGCCGGGCGGCGCCATCGAGCCGCTGTACGACGCCATCGCCCGCAACCAGCGCCGGGGCGGCAACCTGAGCCATATTGTGGCGCGCCACGAGGCCGGCGCCGCCTTCATGGCGGACGGCTATGCCCGCGAAACCGGCAAGATGGGCGTGTGCGTCGCCACCTCCGGCCCCGGCGCCACCAATATGCTCACCGCCGTCGCCACCGCCTACGCCAACAGCGTGCCCATGCTGGTCATTTCCGGCCAGCCGGCCCTGCCCTCCTTCGGCAAACACACGCTGCAGGAGTCGGCCTGCACCGGCATCGACGTGCTTGGCATGTTCCGCCACTGCACCCGCTACAACTCCCTGGTATCGCATCCGCAGCAGCTGGAATGGAAGCTGGTTACCGCATTGCAGCATGCAAGCCGCTCGCCCGCCGGTCCGGTGCACCTGAGCGTGCCGGTCGACGTGTTCCGCGCCCCCAGCAATCTGCGCGGCCCCGGTTACGACATGAACAGCCTGCTGCAGCCGGCCGGCCTGGTCGACGACACCGGCATCGAGCGCCTGCGCGAACTGCTGGCGCGCGCCCGCAACGTGGTGGTGCTGGCCGGCGCCGGCTGCGGCGAATCGATCCACTCCATATTGCAGTTCTGCACGCTGAAAGGCGCCACCCTCGTCACCACGCCTGACGCCAAGGGCCTGGTCAGCCCGCAGCACCCGCTGTACCGCGGCGTGTTCGGCTTCGGCGGCCACGCCACCGCCGAAGCGGCCCTGCGCGACCCCACGGTGGGCCTGATCCTGGCTGCCGGCACCAGCATGGGCGAATGGAACACCGGCGGCTGGTGCGACAGCTTGCTCAACAACCGCCTGGTTCACATCGACGAATCGGAAGAGCACCTGGCGCGCACGCCGATGGCGCGCATGCACTTGCGCGGCAACCTGGCCCTGGTGTTCGACCGCCTGATCTCCCACATCCAGCAGGAAAACCCGCAGGACGAGCAAGCCACGGCGCACCGCCGCGCCATGCGCGAACTGTCCTTCAAGGCCTGGCGCACCTCCGATATGCTGGAAGCGCCGCACGCCTACTTCAGCGACGCCACGCCGATCAAGCCGCAGCGCCTGATGAAGGAACTGGGCGAGCTGTTCCCGCACAACACCCGCTTCCTGGCCGACGCCGGAAACAGCATCGCTTGGGCCGCGCACTACCTGCAGCCGCAGGACCGCCGCATGGGCGAGCGGCGCAGCGCCGACGGCACGCGCGCGCGCGACCTGGGCAAGCGCCGCAGCACCGGCGGCTGGCTGCGCCTGACCAGCCACTTCGCGCCCATGGGCTGGGCCATCGGCGCGGCCATCGGCACGGCGGCCGGCAACGCCTCCGCGCCCGTGGTGTGCATCACCGGCGACGGCAGCATGCTGATGAGCGGCCAGGAACTGTCGGTGGCCGTGGCCGAACAGCAGTGCGTGATCTTCGTGGTGCTCAACGACGCCGCACTGGGCATGGTCAAGCACGGCCAGCGCCTGGGCGGGGCCGAGCAGATCGGCTACGAGCTGCCGCAGACCGACTTCGCCGCCCTGTCGCGCGCGCTGGGCGGGCGCGGCCACACCATCCGCTCGGCCAAGGACATGCAGGAGCTGGACATCAAGAGCATCTGCAACTACCCCGGCCCGACCCTGCTGGACGTCTACATCGACCCGGAGGAAGTGCCGCCCATGGGCAGCCGCCTGCGCGTGCTGATGGACGATGGACAATAAGGAGCCGCGATGACCACCCGTGCTGCCATCCCCTCGCCCAAGGACCTGATCCACACCACCATCTGGCAGGAAGTGCCGGAGGCGGACAATCCCTTTGCCACCCGCGCCGCCTACTGCCGCGGCTATGACGTGTACGGCGCCATGGCCGGCCAGGCGCGCTGGGTCGAGATGCTGTGGCTGCTGCTGCGCAGCGAGCTGCCGGCCGGCGCCGAGCTGGACGTCCTGGAGGCGCTGGCCGTGGCGCTGGCCAATCCCGGGCCGCGCGACGGCTCGGTGCACGCCGCCATGTGCGGCGGCGTGGGCGGGTCGACCGCCGCCTCGTCGCTGATGGCCGCGCTGGCCGTGGGCGCAGGCCGTTCCGGCGGCGCGCGCGAGGTGCACGACGCCATGGTGATGTGGCGCAGCTGCGGCGCGGACCTGGACGCCTGGCGCGCCCACCACGCCGCGCGCGCCAGCGATCCGGTGGACGTGTGGCCGGAGCAGGCGCACCTCCCCGGCTTCGATCCGCATGGCGTGTCCACGCCGCTACCTATCAGCCAGCTGCTGGCGACGCTGGTGCGCATGGGCGCCGGTCCGCAGACGGCCTGGCTGCACGCCGGCCAGGAACAGGCGCGCGCCGCCGCCGGCCTGCCGCTGGCCATGTGCGGCGTGGCTGCCTGCGTGTTCGGCGACCTCGGCTTCAGTCCGGACGAGGGCGAGATGCTGTATCTGCTGCTGCGCCTGCCCGGCGCCGCCGCCCACGCGCTGGAACAGAAAGCCGTCGGCTTCAAGCAGTTCCCCTTCTACAAACTGGAGCTGGACCCGGCCGCCACGCCGCCGGTGCCGGCGCCCGCCGCCGAAAAGGAGGCAGCATGAGCGCCCCACTTCACGAAGTCCTGCAAGGCCCGGCGCTGTTGCAGCATCACGCCGGCCGTCTGCACACCAAGGTGGGCGCCGCCTTCCCCGGCAGCCATGCGGTATTCCGCGGCCACGACCTGCACCGCGAACTGTGCGGCCTGCAATGGGTGCAGCTGTACGCCTACGGCATTACCGGGCGCCACCTGACCGAGGCACAGGCCGAGCTGGTGCAAGCCATGTGGACCCATACCTCGTATCCGGACGCGCGCCTGTGGAACAACCGCGTGGCGGCGCTGGCCGGCAGCGCGCGCAGCAGCGCGTCGATGGCCATGGTGGCCGGCATGGCCGTGTCGGAAGCGACCACCTACGGCGGCCAGGCCACCATGCTGTGCATGACCTTTTTGCAGGAGGCGCTGCGCCAGGTGCAGGCCGGCGCGGACCTGGCCAAGGTCGTGTGGGCCGAGACCGAGCGCAGCAAGATCTACGGCTTCGGCCGCCCGATCAACTCCCACGATGAGCGCATTCCCTTCATCATGGCGCTGGCCGAGCGCCTAGGCCTGCACAACGGCCCGCACTTGGCGCTGGCGTGGCAGGTCGAGCAAGTGCTGCTGTCGCGCTACGGCCAGCTGCACATGAACTACTCGGGCCTGCATGCGGCCATCATCGCCGACATGGGCATGTCGGTGCGCGAACTGCAGCTGCTGCGCATGCCGATCTTCATCGCCGGGATGGCGCCGTGCGTGGTGGAGGCGGCGGAAAAGCCGGAGGGTGTGCTGTTCGCCACGCCGTGCAGCGCGGTCAGCTATACCGGCCCGGCGCCGCGCGCCTGGAAGCGCGGCGGCATGCAAGCGGCAGCGTAGTGCTTTCCTAGCAAGCTGCAAGCTTGCAACAGACCTTGCTTTTTTGTCCCATGAGCAAATCGTGCCACGCTACAATGGGAAAAATATCACAATCTGGAGATAAGACTTGAAGTCTTCCCGCGCATCTCGTATCTGGCTGGCAGTGGCCCTGGCCCTGCCCGCCCTGGCGGCACAATCCCAGGCTCATGCGCAAGCAGGCCCCAGCAGCGAAGAAGACGAACTGACCATGGTGTATGGCGATGCCGACAGCGTCAGCATCGCCACCGGCAACCTGCAATCGCTGCGCCGCGCGCCGGCCGTGGCTTCGGTGGTGACGGCGGCCGACATTGCCGCCATGGGCGCCACCGACCTCGATCATGTACTGGAAACGGTGGCGGGCCTGCACATCGCGCGCAGCCCCAACAGCTACACGCCGCTGTACATCATGCGCGGCGTGTTCAGCCAATATGCGCCGCAAGTGCTGGTGCTGCAAAACGGCGTGCCGGTGACCACGCTGTATACCGGCAACAAGGGCAATCTGTGGGGCACGTTCCCGGTCGAGCACATCTCGCGCATTGAAATCATCCGCGGCCCGGGTTCGGCGCTGTACGGCTCGGACGCGTTTGCCGGCGTGATCAACATCATTACCAAGGGGCCGGCTGAAGCTGCCGGTACCGAAATCGGCGCGCGCGTGGGTTCCTACCAGTCGCGCGACGCCTGGGTGCAGCACGGCGGCAAGCTCGGCCCGGTCGAGATCGCCGCCTTCCTGCGCGTCGGCAGCACCGACGGCCAGCACAGCACCCTCAGGGCCGACGCCCAGACCCGCAACGACACGCTGTTTGGCACCCATGCCAGCCTGGCGCCAGGCGGCGTGAACACCGGCGGCGACGCCGTCGACCTGAATCTGGAGGCCACCTACGGCAAGTGGCGCGCCCGCCTCGGCTACAAGCTGCGCGACGATCTGGGCAGCGGCGCGGGCATTGCTTCCGCACTGGACCCGGTCGGCACCGGCCGCAGCGACCGCATCAATACCAGCCTGGCCTGGGCCGATCCGCAGCTCACGCGCGACTGGGGCGTGGGCGTGAGCATCAACACGCAATCCTATATCCAGCATCTGCCGGGTTATGTCCTGTTGCCGGCCGGCGCGCGCTTCCCGACCGGCGTCTTCCCCAACGGCATGATAGGAGCGCCGGAGACCTCGGAGCGCAATACCCGCCTGACGGCCTACGCCGATTACAGCGGCTTCGAAGGCCACCACGTGCGCCTGGGCATCGGACACGACGATCTGGACATGTACCGCACGCACGAGATCCGCAACTTCAGCTACGCCCCCAACGGCACGCCGATTCCCCTGCCCGGCCTGGTGGACTTCAGCCAGACCGATCCTTTCCTGCGGCCGCACCAGCGCCGCATCGACTATATTTATGCGCAGGACGAATGGCGCGTGGCCACCGACTGGAGTTTGACCGCCGGCGTCCGCCACGACCGTTATTCCGACTTTGGCGGCACCACCAATCCGCGCGTGGCGCTGGTGTGGGATGCCAGCTTCGACCTGACCGCCAAGCTGCTGTACGGCCGCGCCTTCCGCGCGCCGGCCTTCATTGAAGCATACGGCGAATCCAATCCGGTCTCGCGCGGCAATCCGAGCCTGAAACCGGAAACCGACCGCACCGTGGAGGCCGCCTTCGCCTGGCAGGCGCAGGCGGACGCCCAGGTCAACCTGACGCTGTACCGCTACGCCATGGGCAACATCATCCGCCTGGTGCCCAACGCGGTGGCGGGCACCGGCTCGACCTTCGCCAACACCGGCAGCCAGGTCGGCCACGGCATGGAGCTCGAAGGCAATTGGAGCGTGAACCGCGACCTGCGCCTGGTGGGCAATTACGCCTGGCAGCGCTCGGTCGACAAGACCACCGATACCGACGCCGGCTACGCGCCGCACCACCACCTGTTCGCCCGCGCCGACTGGCAGTTTGGCGGCAGCTACACGCTGTCGCCGCAGCTGAACTGGGTGGCCGACCGCAAGCGTGCCGCCGGCGACCTGCGCGCGCCGATCGCCGACTACCACACGCTGGACCTGACCGTGTCCACGCGGCGCGGCAAGAACCAGTGGAACTTCTCGGCCGCCGTGCGCAACCTGTTCGACGCCGATGCCCGCGAGCCGTCGCTGGCGCCGGGCCTGGCGCTGCCGTTCGACCTGCCGCTGGCCGGCCGTTCCTTCTCCATCCAGGCCAGCTACAAGCTGTAAAGCAGCCCCCGGCTGCCCGGGGCTGCCCGGAGCCGCCCCATTACCCGGCCGCCGCATGCGGCCGGGCACGCCATATTTCAATTTAACCAAGCTTGACGGGTTTTGCTGTTAGACTCCGTGCTCCCTAATCCATTTTCCGTGGAGTACGCATGAGCAAGCAGAGCACCGGCCATCTCGCCAACATACTGAGCAAAAACCAGGAAGCGCTGCTGGACGGCTGGCTCAGCACCATGCTGTCGCGCACGGTCCGGCGCGACAAGGCCGCCGAGCACGACGTGCGCCAGCAAGCGGCGCGCCTGCTGCCGCTGCTGATCCAGGCCACCGCGGCCGGCGCCAACTACGACATCGACAGTGCGGCCTGGAGCGAAGTGCGCCAGCTGCTGAGCGAAATTTCCGCCAGCCGCGTGCGCCAGGGCTACACCCCGACGGAAACGGCCACCTTCGTGTTCGCGCTCAAGGAACCGCTGTTCGCCAGCCTGCGCGCCGAGCTGGCGCACGACGCGGCCGCGCTGGGCGGCGAGCTGGCCGACAGCGGCGCTCTGTTCGACCGCCTGGGCCTGTACACCGTCGAGGAGTACCAGCGCAACCGCGAAGGCGTGATCCTGCGCCAGCAGCAGGAACTGCTGGAACTGTCCACCCCGGTGGTGCAGCTGTGGCGCGACGTGCTGGCCCTGCCGCTGATCGGCACGCTCGACAGCGCCCGCACCCAGGTGGTGATGGAAAACCTGCTGCAGAAGATCATCGACACCGGCGCCTCGATCGCCATCATCGACATCACCGGCGTGCCCACCGTGGACACCCTGGTGGCCCAGCATTTGCTCAAGACCGTGGCCGCCGCGCGCCTGATGGGGGCCGACTGCATCATCAGCGGCATCCGGCCGCAGATCGCCCAAACCATCGTGCACCTGGGCGTGAACCTGGAGGACGTGACCACCAAGGCCACGCTGGCGGACGCTTTCCAGACCGCCATGAAGCGGCTGGGCGCGTCCGTTACCTACCACCAGGCCGCCTGAGGCCGGCATGGAACGCATCCCGATACTCAAGATGGGCCAGCTGCTGCTGGTCACCATCCAGGTTGACATGCACGACAGGCTGGCCATGACCTTGCAGGACGACCTGACCGCGCGCATCGTGCAGGACCGCGCGCGCGGCGTGCTGATCGACATCTCCACGCTCGACATCGTCGATTCCTTTATCGGCCGCATGATCAGCAACACCGCCGCCATGGCGCGCGTGCTGGACGCGCACACCGTGCTGGTGGGCATGCAGCCGGCCGTGGCCATCACGCTGGTCGAACTGGGACTGAAGCTGGAAGGCGTGCAGACTGCGCTCAACGTCGAAAAAGGCGTGCAGTTGCTTCACCGCCAGATCGAATGAACGCGCCGCCACCCGGCGCCGCAGTGGTGCCGCTGCGGCTGGACGAAGACGTGGTACGGCTGCGCCAGCTGGTGCGCGAACTGCTGGTGGCCAAGGGTTTCAGCCTGATCGACCAGACCAAGATGGTGACGGCCGCCAGCGAACTGGCGCGCAATACGCTGCGCTACGGCGGCGGCGGCGAAGCCCATCTGGCGCAAGTGGACAATGGCATGCGGCGCGGCCTGCGGCTGGTCTTCACCGACGACGGCCCCGGCATCGACGACATTTCCCGCGCCCTCACCGATGGCTACACCAGCGGCGGCGGCATGGGCCTGGGACTGTCCGGCGCCAAGCGGCTGGCGGACGAGTTCGATATCACGTCGGCGCCTGGCGCCGGCACTACCGTTAGCATCACCAAATGGAAACCCTACTAAATCCGCTGCAGCTGTGCTGCCCGGTATCCGACGCCACCCACGTGGCGGCCGCGCGCCGCGCGGCGGCGGAACTGGCCGCGCAAGCGGGCCTGGACCCGGTGCGCGCCGGCGAACTGGCCATCGTCGTCACCGAAGCCGCCAGCAACATCCTGAAGCACGCCGGCCACGGCGAAATCCTGCTGCGGCCCCTGTACGCCCACGGCCGCGCCGGCGTGGAAGTGCTGGCGCTGGACGGCGGCCCCGGCATGGCCAGCCTGGCCGTCAGCCTGCAGGACGGGCGCACTACGGCCGGCAGCTACGGCGTGGGCCTGGGCGCCATGCAGCGCCTGTCGAGCGGTTTCGACGCCTATAGCGCGCCGGGCCAGGGCACGGCGATCTGGCTGGCCATATGGCAGCAGCGGCAGCCCGTGTCCGGCCAGCCCGGCGACGGCCCGCCCGCCATGGCGCTGGAGGTGGGCGCGGTCTGCCTGCCCATGCGCGGCGAGACCGTGTGCGGCGACGCCTGGGCGCTGGCCTGCGGCGCCACCAGCGCCACCGTGCTGGTGGCCGACGGCCTGGGCCACGGCCCGCTGGCTGCCGACGCCTCGCGCGCGGCGGTGCACACCGCCATGGCCGCGCCGGAACAGCCGGCGTCCGTGCTGCTGGAAGACATGCACGGCGCCCTGCGCGCCACGCGCGGCGCCGCCGCCGCCGTGGTGCGGATCGACATGCTGGCCGGCGGGCTGCAGCTGGCCGGGATCGGCAACATCGCCTGCCACGCCTGGAGCGGCGGCACGCGCCGCCAACTGGTGTCGCACAACGGCATCGTCGGCAGCAATATGCGCAAGGTGCAGGAGTTTCCCGCCCCGTGGGGCCACGACAGCATGCTGATCCTGCACAGCGACGGCCTCGGCTCGCGCTGGAACCTGGACGACTATCCCGGCCTGGCCGCGCGCCATCCGGCCGTCGTGGCCGCCGTGCTGTACCGCGATTTCTCGCGCCGCAGCGACGACGTGACCGTGCTGGTGCTGCGCGACCGGCAGGGAGGCCTGGCATGAGCTTGCGCATCCTCAGCCTGGCCATCGTGGCCGAAGTGGACGTGGTGGCCTCGCGCCAGCGCGCGCGCCAGATCGCGCTGCTGTGCGGCTTCGGCGCCCAGGACCAGACCCGCATCGCCACCGCCGTGTCCGAACTGGCGCGCAATGTCTACAACTATGCCGGCCACGGCCGCATCGAATTCAGCGTGGAAGGCGCCACCGTGCCGCAGCTGCTGGTGGTCCGCATCGAAGACCAGGGGCCGGGCATCGCCAACCTGCAGCTGGTGCTGTCGGGGCGCTATCAGTCCAGCACCGGCATGGGCCTGGGCCTGCTGGGCGCGCGCCGCCTGATGGACCAGTGCGACATCGACACCGCGCCCGGCAAGGGCACCATGATCCTGCTCAAGAAACTGCTGCCGTCCGACGCCCCGCTGCTGACGGCGGCGGCGGTGGGCGCGCTGGGCGCCCAGCTGCACGCGCTGCCGCCGGACGCGGCGCTGTCCGAGATGCAGCAGCAGAACAAGGAGCTGCTGGCCACGCTGGCCGAACTGAACGCGCGCCAGGACGAGCTGCTGCAGCTCACGCGCGAACTGGAGGACACCAACCGCGGCGTGGTGGCCCTGTACGCGGAGCTGGACCAGCAGGCCGAATACCTGCGCGGCGCCGACGAGATGAAAACGCGCTTCCTGTCCAATATGAGCCACGAGTTCCGCACCCCGCTCAATTCGATCCGCGCGCTGTCCAAGCTGCTGCTCGACCGCACCGACGGCGAACTGGGCAGCGAGCAGGAAAAGCAGGTCGGCTACATCCTGAAAAGCGCCGATTCGCTGGCCGAGCTGGTGGACGACCTGCTCGACCTGGCCAAGATCGAGGCCGGCAAGATCGACGTCCACGCCGACGCCTTCGACGTGGGCGAGATGTTCAGCGCGCTGCGCGGCATGCTGCGCCCGCTGCTGGTCAGCCCGCAGGTGGAGCTGCTGTTCGACATGCCCGACCCGCCGCTGCAGATGTTCAGCGACGAGGCCAAGCTGTCGCAAATCCTGCGCAACTTCATTTCCAACGCACTCAAGTTCACCGAGGCGGGCCAGGTGCGCGTGTCGGCCGAGCTGCTGCCCAACGACAGCGGCGTGCGCTTTGCCGTACAGGACAGCGGCATCGGCATCGCGCCCGAGCACCAGCAGATGGTGTTCGAGGAATTCAGCCAGGTGGCGCACGCGCTGCAGCGCAGCGCCAAGGGTACCGGCCTGGGCTTGCCGCTGTGCCGCAAGCTGGCCGGGCTGCTGGGCGGCCGGGTCGGGCTGAACAGCACGCCGGGCGTCGGCTCCACCTTCTACGCCACCCTGCCGTGCCAGCTGCGCGAACCGGCGCCCTTGCTGGCCGAGCTGCCGGCCGGCGGCGCCGGCGCCGCCGCCGAGGGCGGCGGCATTCCGGTGCTGGTGGTCGAGGACGACCGCACCGCCATGCTGCTGTACCGCAGCTTCTTCCGCAACACGCCCTACCGCGCCGTGTGGGCGCGCAGCCTGTGGGAGGCCGAGCAGGCCTGGAACGCCGCGCCGCCGGCGGCCGTCATCCTCGACCTGTACCTGAACGGCACCGATACCTGGCGCTGGCTGACGCAAACCAAGAACGACGAGCGGCGCCGCCACGTGCCGGTGATCATCGCCTCCGAGGTGGCGGACCGCCAGAAGGCCTACGCGCTGGGCGCGGACGCCTATTTCGTCAAGCCGGTGCCGCGCGCCGAACTGCTGGCGCAGCTCAATGCACTGTATCTGGCCCCGACCGGCAACGGCGCCCGCTTCCCCCATTTGCCCGAGGCCCCATGATGTCGCAAGACCTGATCCTCAACGTCGACGATACCGAAGCGGCGCGCTATGCCAAGTCGCGCATCCTGCAGCGCGCCGGCTTCCAGGTGATCGAAGCGGCCAGCGGCGGCGAAGCGCTGGCCAAGGTGGCCAGCGACAGGCCGACGCTGGTGCTGCTCGACACCAAGCTGCCCGACCTGAGCGGTTTCGAAGTGTGCCGCCGCCTCAAGCAGAATCCCGACACGGCCATGGTGCTGGTGCTGCAGACGTCGGCCTCCTACGTGGCCTCGCCGGACCGCGTGCACGCGCTGGACAGCGGCGCCGACAACTACCTGACCGAGCCGATCGAGCCGGAGGAACTGGTGGCCAATGTGCGCGCCCTGCTGCGCCTGGCCAGGGCCGAACGCGAGCTGCGCGAGGTGAACCGCCTGAAGGATGAATTCCTGGCCATCCTGGCGCACGAGCTGCGCAATCCGCTGGGGCCGATACGCAACGCGGTCGAACTGCTGCGCAACCTTGACCCGTACGCGCCGCCGCCGCAGGAGAGCGCGCGCCAGATGATCATCCGCCAGACCGACCACATGGTGCGGCTGGTGGACGACCTGCTGGACGTGTCGCGCATCTCGCAGGGCAAGATCGCGCTGCGGGTGGCGCCGGTCGAGCTGGGCGAGCTGATGCGCTCGGTGCTCGACAGCGTGGGCGAGGCGTCCGCGCGCCGCCGGCACAGCCTGGCGGCGCAGCTGCCGGAGGAAGCGCTGTGGGTGTCCGGCGACGCCGTGCGGCTGGCGCAAATCACCGGCAACCTGCTCAACAACGCCTTCAAGTTCACCCCGCTGGGCGGCGCCATCCGCGCCAGCCTGGTGCGCGACGGCGGCGAGGCGCTGATACGCATCAGCGACAACGGCATCGGCATCGCGCCGGGGCAGATCGACAGCATCTTCACGCTGTTCGCGCAGGCCGGCCATACCAGCGACCGGGTGCAGGACGGCCTCGGCATCGGCCTGTCGCTAGTGAAAACGCTGATCGACCTGCACGGCGGCAGCGTGGCAGCCAGCAGCGCCGGCGAGGGCCAGGGCAGCGCGTTCGAGATCCGCCTGCCGCTGTGCGCCGCGCCGGCCGCCGCCGGCCATGCCGACCATGCCGGCAACGCCGACAATCCCCGCCATGCCGGCGAAGACGCCACCGGCGGCGCGCCCGCTGCCGCCGCGTCCGCCCGCCGCGTGCTGGTGGTGGACGACAGCGTCGACTCGGCCGACATCGTGGCCTCGCTGCTCAGCTATTGTGGCCATGAGGTGGCCATCGCCCACACCGGCGCCGAGGCCATCCGCCTGGCGCTCGAGTTCCGCCCGCATCTGGTGTTTCTCGACATCGGCCTGCCCGACCTGCCCGGCACCGAAGTGGCGCGCGCCATGCGCAAGCTGCCCGCGCTAGCCGGCGTGCGCCTGGTGGCGCTCAGCGGCTACGGCCAGGAGCGCGACCGCGACAACGCCCTGGCTGCCGGCTTCGACCGGCACCTGACCAAGCCGGCCACTTTCGAGGCGCTGCAAGCGGCCATCCATGAACTGGACGCGCCATGACCTGCGTCAACCCGCTTCATACAAAACATTGCATATCGACCGCAGCGGCCTAGGCTGAACTTTAGCAAGCGGGGCCGGACCGCCCGCTTCACCTAAAGGAGGCGTATATGTCGACGACATCAACATCCCTCGCTGCCCTGGCCGCCCTGTGCATGGCCGGCCCCGCCCTCGCAGCGCCGCAAGACCCCACCACCAGCATCAAGCGCGACACGGACCCGGCGCGCACCCTGGCCGAGCCGTCCTACCAGACCCGCGAGCAAAGGCTGAACGCCAAGCCGCTGGACTGGAACGCGACCACCGGCAAACCCAGGCGCAAGGCGCAGACCGCGGCCGAGAAGAAGGCGCTGGCCGGCGCCAAGCCCGAGCACGCGGAAGGCGGCGCGCCCGACCCCAAGGCCGACGAGGAAGCGCGGCGCCTGCACCCCGACGACTGGAAGGCACCCGAGCAGCAGCAACGCTAATCAAACGCCAATCACCCAGGGAGAGCTGACATGGACAAGCACACCATCATGGCGCTGGCCGCGCTGACCGCCGTGGCCGCGCTGGCCCGCTCCGGCCCGGCGCACGCCACGGCCGACATCTTCACGCAGTACCAGGAAACCGGCAACAACAACACGCCGCGCGCGATCGGCAAGCTGTTCACCAACGCCGGCACCTGTTCCGCTTCGGTCATCAGCGGCAACAACATCATCGTCACGGCGGCGCATTGCTGCTACAACCGCGCCACCAACAACTGGATAGGGGGCTGGGCCTTCGCCCCGGCCTACAACAGCGGCAACGCGCCCTTCGGCACCTTCACCTGGTCGCAGGCGCGCATCCTCACCAGCTGGATCAACAACGGCGACGTGGCGTCCGACGTGTGCCTGATCGCGCTACAGCCGGACTCGGCCGGGCGCGGCGTCACCTTCTACACCGGCTGGCTGGGCCGCTCCTGGAATTATGGCAGCGTGCTCAGCCAGCATGCGCTGGGCTATCCGGGCAACCTGGGCGGGGGCAACACGCTGCAGGCCTGCGCGTCCGAAAGCTTCAGCCCCAGCGGCAGCTGCGGCGGCAGCGCGGTGCTCAACACCGGCTGCTCGATGACCTTCGGCTCCAGCGGCGGCCCATGGCTGCGCGACTACCGGGGCGGCAACCACGTCGATTCCGTGGTGCACGGCTACGACAGCAGCA
This sequence comes from Pseudoduganella sp. UC29_71, assembly GCF_042693265.1. Taxonomy (NCBI): domain Bacteria; kingdom Pseudomonadati; phylum Pseudomonadota; class Betaproteobacteria; order Burkholderiales; family Oxalobacteraceae; genus Pseudoduganella; species Pseudoduganella sp. UC29_71. The sequence goes on from NZ_CP170549.1 coordinate 2,612,916, forward strand.
GTTGCACCGGCACCTTCGGCCAGACCTTCAACGGCCCGCGCTTCACCAGCGGCAATATCGCCGCGCTGTGCACGGCGCAAGGCTGCTGAGTCCGTCCGCCGCCGCGCTCAGCGCGCGGCCTCCTCCCATACGGTGGCGGCGGCCGCTGCCAGCACCGGCCGCCACGCCGGCGCGACCGGCAGCAGGAACACGTCGCGCAGGGCCTGTTCCAGCCCGTCCGCATCCAGATAGCTGCGCGTGGCGCTGCCGTCCGGCGCGCGTATCGTGAGCCGGTTTTGCAGCAGCGCGTGGCGCGCCTGCGGCGTGGTGCGCGCCACGATCAGCTTGTGGCGGAAGTGCGAGTCCGGGTGCGTGGCCGTGAAATAATTGGCCATCTCGTAGTCGCCCACGGTCTGCAAGGCCGGCGAGATCTGGTACACCGGCTGCCAGTCGCCGCCGATTTCCACTTCCAGCAACTGCTCGTTGCCGGCCGCCGGGCTCAGGCGGAAACGCTCGTGCGGGGTGTCCTGCGGCCCGGCCAGGTCGAAGCGCACCGGCGCGGTCAGCACGCAGCTGCCGAAGCCCACATCGGCCAGCCACGGCGTGCCGTCTATCGTCACGCGCAGCACCATGTGCGTGCGCGGTCGCAATGTCGCCTCCGGCCCCAGCTGCCAGCGCACCTGCGCAATCAAGCCCTCCACGCTGAAACCCAGCGCTTCCAGCACCCGCTTGAACAGGCTGTTCTGTTCGAAGCAGTAGCCGCCGCGCCGGCCCGCGATCAGCTTGGCGTCCACCGCCTGAGGCGACAGGTCCACCGGCTGGTGCAGCAGCGGGTCCATGGCCTCGAAGGGGATGGTGGCTGGATGCAGTTGCTGCAAGGCGCGCAGGGTGCCCAGCGTGGGCGCGCGCTCGCCCGTATAGCCCACCCGCGCGCAATACGATTCCAGAAAGTGTTGCATCGATCTCGCTCCATTTAACAACATGGCGAAAAGGATAGCACTTCCAGCTCACGATGGCCGGTGCTTCAGTATTTTGACGAACACGGCGGCCTGGAAGCCTTCGCGCATCTGCTCGCCGCGCACGACGAGGAAAGGCGTGCCGCGCGCGCCATAGGCTTCGTATTCACGGACGCAGGCCTGGCTGACGCTCATATTGCATTCGGCATAGGCGAAATGGCGCTGCCGCAGCCATTCCTTGGCGATGTTGCAGTACAGGCAATCGCTGGTGGTGTAGAGGACCACCTCGCCGGGCCGCACTTGCGCGGCCAGCGCCGCCAGCTGCGCCGGCGACTCGTCGTCTTCCAGCATGCCGCGCAGCCTGCCGGCGCCGGCGGCAGCGATAATGGCGGCCAGCACGGCAGCCGCCAGCACCTTGAGCCATGGCGCCCCCCATACGCTGCCTACCGGCTGCCGCCGGCCGCGCCCAGCCTGCTGCGCAGCATGGCGGCGGCGGCCACGTCGACCGGACGGCCCAGTTCGCCGCGTTCGGCCACTGCCAGCATGCGCTGCAAGGCCGCCGGCCAGCCGGCGCGCGCGGCCAGTTCATACAGGCGCAGCGCCTCCGCGTCGTCCTTGCGCACGCCGGCGCCCTGCTCCAGCGCGTCGGCATAGGCGAACTGCGCCTCGGCATAGCTCTGCGCGGCGGCCTTGCGGAACCATTCGGCCGCCGCAGCCGCATCGGCAGTCGCGCCGCGCCCGTCGCGGTAGGCCTTGCCCAGCAGCGTCTGCATGACCGGGTTGCCCTTCTCCGCCCCTTTCAGCAGCAGTGCCACCGCCTCCTCGTGGTCGCGCGGCGCGTGGGACTGGTTCAGCGCCAGGGCCAGGCCCTGGACCGCCGCCTGGTCGCCCAGTTCCACGCCACGGCGCAGCATGCGCACCGCTTCCACCGGGTCCGGTTCGACGCCCTGGCCGGTCTGATACATCCACCCCAGGCCGGCGAAGGCGCGCGGCACGCCGGCGTCGGCCGCCTTGCGCATCCAGGCGAAAGCTTGCACCGGGTCCTTGTCGACGCCCTTGCCCATCGAATATTGCGCGGACAAGCCCACCATGGCCATGGCGTGCCCCTGCTCGGCCGCCTTCAGCAGCCACTGGTGCGCGTCGGCGCCGCTCACCGCCCCGCTGCCGCTGGCCAGGTAGAAGGACGCGACCCCGAACTGGGCTTCCGCATTGCCGGCCTCGGCCGCTTTGGTTAGCCAGGCCAGCGCCTGCGCGGCGTCGCGCGCCACGCCCTTGCCCTGCTGGTACATTTCGCCCAGCTTGCGCTGCGCGTCGACGTCGCCGGCTTCGGCCGCAGCGCGGGTTTGCGCAAACGCCGCCTGGCTGGCGGGATCGTTGGCGCCTTGCTCCAGGGTCCACACGTACTGCATCTGCATCCACGCCGACTGCGGCTTGCCGTTCACCGTGGCCAGCTTGAAGGTGCACTTGGCCAGGCCGAAGCGCGCCGCCTCGTCCAGCAGGGGATAGCCGCTGGACTTGGTGACCTTCGATTCCTCGACGCTGCCGTCCGCACCTATCCTGTACGCCAGCGTGACGCGGCCCTGCTGCTCGCGGCGCAACGCCTCGACAGGCCAGGCCGGCTTGGCGCATTTGCTGAAGTCCGCCACGGCGCGGGTGCTGGCGGCGGGCGCGGCGCCATCCCTGGCGTCGGCTCGCACAGTGCCAGGCAAGGCGGCCATGGCAACCATGGCGGCCACGGCGGCCGGGAACCGCAGTCGGTGTGTCGTCACGCGCTTCTCCACGCAGTTATCAAAAATGCCATCTTACTTGGAGGGACAAGGACTTGTCCATTGCTGTGTGCAGGCAGGCTACTTGACGCGCTACTTGACGCGCTGCTTTTCCAGCTTGCGCGCCAGCGTACGGCGGTGCATGCCGAGGCGGCGCGCGGCCTCGGAGATGTTGAAATCGGTTTCCGCCAGCACTTCGTGGATGCGCTCCCATTCCAGCGTCTTGATGGACGTGGAGCGGTTGGTCATTTCCACTTCCGCGCTGCCGGCCACATGGGCGAACGCGGCCTCGATGTCGTCCGTGTTGGACGGCTTGGCCAGGTACTGGCAGGCGCCCAGCTTGATCGCCTCCACCGCCGTGTTGATGCTGGCAAAACCGGTCAGCACCACGATCAGCATGTCCGGGTCATGCGCGTGCAGCATCTGCACGCACAGCAGGCCGGACGTGTTGTTCTTGAGCTTGAGGTCCACCACCGCGTAGCCGGGCGAGTGCTCCTCCAGCAGCGCCTCGGCTTCCTCCAGGCTGGCCGCCAGCAGCACCTGGTAGCCGCGCCGCTCGAAGGAACGGCCGAGCGTGCGCGCGAAGGCGGCGTCGTCTTCGATGATGATGAGCTGGCGTACTTCTTCTTCCGTCATTCTTATTCCTCTTCCACTGCAATGGCCGCCAGCGGCAGCGTCAGCAACACTGCAGCGCCGCCCTCGGGCCGGTTGCTGGCCGTCACCGTCCCGCCCAGCGTGCGCGCCACGTTCACCGTCAGGAACAGGCCCAGCCCACGGCCCGGCTTGCCCTTGCTGGAATTGTAGGGCTTGCCGAACTGCTCCAGGATCTCCGGCGCAAAGCCAGGGCCGTTGTCGCTGACCAGCAGCTGCAGCGCGTCTGCCTCGCAGGTCGCTTCCAGCCGCACCCATTCGGGCGACGCTTCCAGCGCATTGTCCAGCACATTGCATATCATTTGCTTGAGCGCCGAATCGAACACCACCGGCAGGTCGGCGATGCGGTTGTCGTACTCGAACGAGGCCACCGGGCGGCTGGCGCGCCACTCCCCCACCAGATCGTCCAGGAAGGTGTTGATGGTGGTGCGGGTGGACGACTCGCCGCGCGCCTCGCCCGCCGACAGCAAAATGCCGCTGACGATGGACTTGCAGCGCGCCAGCTGCGCCTGCATCTCGCCGATCTCTTCCAGCAGCTCGGGGTTCCTGCTGAATTCGGGCATGCGCCGCCAGTCCCCCAGTATGACCGATAAGGTGGCCAGCGGCGTGCCCAGTTCATGCGCGGCGCCGGAAGCGAGCAGGCCCATGCGGACGATATGTTCTTCCTCGACGGCGCGCTGGCGCATGCTGGCCAGCATGGCGTCGCCGGCGCGCAGATTGCTCATGATGCGGGTGATGAACACCACCAGCAGCGCCGCGTTCAGCGCGAAGCAGATCAGCATGCCCTGGATGTAGAGGCTGAAGTAGCCGCGCTCGTGGAACAGCGGCAGCTCGATGGGCTTGGACCACACGGCCAGCCCCGCCAGGCAGGCGCTGGTGATGCCGACAATGGTCCAGGTGGACCACGCTTCCAGCAACACCGCGCTGAGGATGACCTGCAGCAGGTAGAGGTAGACAAAGGGATTGGAGGTGCCGCCGCTCAGGTAGAGCTGCGCCGTGAGGCTGGCCACGTCCACCAGCATGGCGACGAAGAGCTCGGCGTTGGACACGGCCCACTTTTCATGCCAGCGCAGCTGGCTGGCCACGTTGAAGGCGATCAGGCAGGCCAGCACTTCCAGCATGTAGACCAGCGGCAGCTTGATGCCGAAGCCCCAGGCCACCACGGCGATGGTGGTGACCTGGCCGACCACAGCGATCCAGCGCAGCTGGATCAGCTGCTGCATGTTCTGGTGCCCCGCCGCCTGTCCGGCTTTGGCCGCCGCCAGGAAGGAAGGCAATTTTGCTATTGAAAGTAGTTGGCCCGACATGGTCCCTCGCCTGAGTTATGCAGCCTGCGTGCCGCCGCGCCGCGCTATTTGCCGGCGCGGCGGCGCTCGTCGCGGATCACCCACGCCAGCGCGGCCGCCATCATAGCAGCCAGCGCGTACCAGGTGAGAGCATAAACCAAGTGATTGTTCGGGAAGGAAATGACGGTCATGCCGCCGAAGGGGCGCGCGGCCTGGTCCAGGTCGGCCACGTACTGGCCGGCGTCGGCGTCCACGAAGTATGGCGCCACGCGCGCCGTCTGCAGGCCGCGCGCGGCCGCGATGGCGTGCACGTCGCGCGCATACCAGCGGTTTTGCGCCGGGTCGTTGCTGCGCAGGCCCAGCGGCCCCTTGCCCACTTCGCTGATGCGCAGCAGGCCGTTCAGGCGCACCGGCGCGCGCCCTGCCAGCGCGGCGGCGGCACAGGCGTCGGTGCCGGCCGGCACGGTGGCGTTCAGGCTGGCTTCCAGCGTGGCGGCCGCGTCCAGCGGCAGGAAGCCGCGGTTGATGATGACCATGCTGCCGTCCGCCTGGCACAGCGGGGTGAGCAGCCAGTAGCCAGGGCCGCGTTCCGTGGTCGCCTGCGCTTTGGTCGAGTATTCGGGGAGCAATCTGCCCGTCAGGAAGACGTGGCGGTATTCATCGGTCTCTGCGGAGACCCTGGCCCAGTCCTGCGGACCGGGAGCGGGCACCGGCTCCGCGTGCACGCGTGCGTCGACGCGTTCGATCAGAGCCAGTTTCCATTGCAGGCGCTGGACTTGCCACGTGCCCAGCGCGAGCAGTACTGCAATAACGAGCACCGCGCAGGCCACCAGCGTGTAGCGCAGGCCTGCGGAGCGCAGGCGCGGCGCGCCGGTGGTGCGCGGTGCGGACATCATGGCATGTTGCGCATCTGGTGCGCGTCCATGCCCGGCATCATGTTGGCGTTCATGTGGTACATGACCCAGATCGAGCCCGACAGCACGATGACCACCAGGATCAGCGTGAACATCATGGCCAGCATGGACCAGCCGCCCTCCACTTTCGCGTTCATGTGCAGGAAGTAGACCATGTGGACCACGATCTGCACGGCCGCGAAGCCGAGGATGGTGAAGGCCGTGGTGGCCGGGTTGGCGAACACATTGCCCATCACCAGCCAGAACGGAATGGCGGTCAGGATCACCGACAGGATGAAGCCGATGGTGTAGGACTTCAGGCTGCCGTGACTGTGGTCGTCATGGCCGTGGTGGCCGTGGCCGTGGCCGTGATCGTCATGGCCATGGTGGTCGTGGTTGTGATCGCTCATGGCAGAACTCCCATCAGGTAAACAAAGGTGAACACGCCGATCCAGACCACGTCCAGGAAGTGCCAGAACATGGACAGGCAAGTCAGGCGGCGCATGTTTTCATGCGTCAGGCCATGCTTGGACAGCTGGAACAGCAGCGTGATCAGCCACACGATGCCGAAGGTCACGTGCAGGCCGTGGGTGGCCACCAGCGACCAGAACGAGGTCAGGAAGGCGCTGCGCTGCGGACCGGCGTTTTCGTGCAGCAGGTGCACGAACTCGTACAGTTCCAGCGAGATGAAGGCCGCGCCGAACAGGCCGGTGACCACCAGCCAGCCCATGGTGGCGCCCAGGCGCTTGCGGCCCGCTTCCAGCATGGCGAAGCCGTAGGTGATCGACGACAGCAGCAGCATCGAGGTGTTCAATGCCACCAGCTTCAGGTCGAACAGCTCGGCGCCGGTCGGGCCGCCCGCGTAGTTGCGGCCCAGCACGGCGTAGGTTGCGAACAGGACGGCGAAGATCAGGCAATCGCTCATCAGGTAGATCCAGAAACCGAGCAAGGTGCCGTTTTCCGGATGGTGCTCGCGTACGAAGTAGCGCGAGCTTGGGTTCAAGGTAGCGTCAGACATGGGCATTCAGCAGTTGGGTGCGAGCATCTTCGGTGCGGACAACTTCTTCCGCAGGAATGTAGTAATCGCGTTTGTAATTAAACGTGTGAACAATGATGGCGGTCATCATGGCGACGAAGGCAAGGCCGGCCAGCAGCCACATCTGCCAGATCAGCGCGAAGCCGACCAGGCCGCTGATCGCGGCGATGACGAAGCCGGCCCAGGTGTTCTTCGGCATGTGGATCGCCACGTAGTCCTTCAGCGGACGCTGGTAGCCGTTCTTCTTCATGTCGGCCCAGGTGTCGTTGTCGTGCACGCGCGGGGTGAACGCGAAGTTGTAGTCAGGCGGTGGCGACGAGGTCGACCATTCCAGCGTGCGGCCGTTCCATGGGTCGCCGGTGACGTCCAGGTTTTGCTTGCGGTCGCGGAACGAGACCCAGAACTGCATCAGCATGGCGCCGATACCGCCGGCAATCATGACCGCGCCCAGCGCGGCGATCTGGAACCAGATCTGCAGCGAAGGATCGTCGAAGTGGCTCATGCGGCGGGTCACGCCCATCAGGCCCAGCACGTACAGCGGCATGAAGGCGAAGTAGAAGCCCACGAACCACAGCCAGAACGACCACTTGCCCCAGTACGCGTTCAGCTTGTAGCCGAAGGCTTTCGGGAACCAGTAGTTGATGGCCGCGAACACGCCGAACACCACGCCGCCGATGATGACGTTGTGGAAGTGCGCGATCAGGAACAGCGAGTTGTGCAGCACGAAGTCCGCCGGAGGCACGGCCAGCAGCACGCCGGTCATGCCGCCGATGACGAAGGTGATGATGAAACCAATGGTCCACAGCATCGGCACTTCAAAGCGGATGCGGCCGCGGTACATGGTAAACAGCCAGTTGAAGATCTTGGCGCCGGTCGGGATCGAAATGATCATCGTCGTGATGCCGAAGAAGGAGTTCACGCTGGCACCGGAGCCCATGGTGAAGAAGTGGTGCAGCCATACCAGGTAGGACAGGATGGTGATCACGACGGTGGCGTACACCATGGAGGTGTAGCCGAACAGGCGCTTGCCGCAGTAGGTCGAGACGATTTCCGAGAACACGCCGAACACCGGCAGCACCAGGATGTACACCTCGGGGTGGCCCCAGATCCAGATCAGGTTCACGTACAGCATGGGGTTGCCGCCCAGCTCGTTGGTGAAGAAGTTGGTGCCGAAGGTGCGGTCCAGCGACAGCATGGCCAGCACGGCGGTCAGCACCGGGAACACGGCCACGATCAGCGCGTTGGTGCACAGGGCGGTCCAGGTGAACACTGGCATCTTCATCATGTCCATGCCGGGCGCGCGCATTTTCACGATGGTGACCACCAGGTTCACGCCGGACAGCAGTGTGCCGACCCCGGCCACCTGTAATGACCAGATGTAGTAGTCCACCCCGACGTCGGGCGACGCGAGGATGCCGGACAGCGGCGGATAGGCCAGCCAGCCGGTGCGGGCGAATTCGCCCACGAACAGCGAGGCCATCACCAGGATGGCACCGAAGGCGGTCATCCAGAAGGAGAAGTTATTCAGGAACGGGAAGGCCACGTCGCGCGCGCCGATCTGCAGCGGCACCACGTAGTTCATCAGGCCGGTCACGAAGGGCATGGCCACGAAGAAGATCATGATCACGCCGTGGGCGGTGAAGACCTGGTCGTAGTGGTGCGGCGGAAGGAAGCCGGCCGAATCGCCGAAGGAGATCGCTTGCTGGGCGCGCATCATCAGCGCGTCGGCAAAGCCGCGCAGCAGCATGATCAGACCGAGGATCATGTACATGATGCCGATCTTCTTGTGGTCGATGCTGGTGATCCAGTCGCGCCACAGGGTACCCCACAGGCGGAAGTAGGAAATGGCGCCGAGCAGGCCTATGCCGCCCAGCACTACGCCGGCGAAGGTCGCCAGCAGGATAGGCTCATGGAAGGGAATCGCTTCCCAGCTCAGCCGTCCGAAGATGAGATCAGTATCGTGTTGCATTGTTGCTCTTCATGGAAAGATTAGGCACGGGAGTCGGCGTGTTGCACAGCTCGGCCGCAGTTTTCGCGCGAACGATGTCATCCGCCATCATCTTGTTGATGCAGGTAGAGCCGTCGCCGACGCAGCGGTTCAGGATGGCGTCGTACAGGTCGGCAGAGACAGCCGGGTAGTAGCGCACCGGCTCCTTTTCGCTCGGCTTTTCCAGCACCTGGTACGCGGCGCGGTCCAGCGCCACGGCGCCGGCGGCACCGGAAGCCTTGACCTTGGCGACCCAGGCGTCGAAGTCCGCATTGCTCACGCCGTGGTACTTGAAGCGCATGTGCGAGAAGCCGGCACCGCTGAAGTTGGCCGAGAAGCCGTCGTACACGCCAGGCTTGTTGATGACCGCGTTCAGCTGCGTCTCCATGCTCGGCATCGCGTAAATCATGCCGGCCAGGGCTGGCACGTAGAAGGCATTCATCACGGTCGAGGCGGTGATCTTGTAACGTACAGGCACGTCAACCGGGGTCACCAGCTCATTGACGGTGGCGATGCCCTGCTCCGGATAGATGAAGAGCCATTTCCAGTCCAGCGCCACCACTTGCACTTCCAGCGGCTTGACGCCGGCGGCCAGCGGACGCTTGTCGTCAATGCGGGACAGCGGACGGTAAGGGTCCAGCTGGTGGGTGCTGATCCAGGTCAGCAGGCCCAGCACGATGATGATCAGCAGCGGCGCGCCCCAGATCACGAGTTCGAGCTTGGTGGAATGATCCCAATCGGGTTCATATTTGGCGGCAGTGTTGCTTTGGCGATACTTCCACGCAAAGAACAGGGTCAGTGCGATGACTGGGACGACAATCAGCAGCATCAGCAAGGTGGACACCACCACGAGGCGGGCCTGCTGTGCGGCGATATCGCCGGACGGGTTCATTACCACGGTGTTGCAGCCTGCGAGCAACAACAGTGGCAAAAGAGCCAATCCACGATGGTTCAAGGGAGATTTCATGCGGTAATGTACGTTACATAAAATGAATAACATGGTACTGTAACCACAACGGCTCTCCTTGGACATTGGACACTTTGTCCTACCCCATGGGGCGGACCGTTGTACAACTAATAAGCGAGACAAGGAATATGGCCACGACGACAACATTCAACGGCGATCTTCCCGCCGAACATCCATCGCGTCAAACCAGTCAAGGGGCGCGCAACATCAATGCCAGGGATGGGCATATCCAACCCGGCGAAATCGCCATCGGGGTCGTGATAGGCCGAGCGTCCGAATACTTCGACTTCTTCGTCTACGCCATCGCCTCGGTGCTGGTCTTCCCGCAGGTCTTCTTCCCCTTCGAAAGCCGCCTGGACGGCACACTGTACTCCTTTGTCATCTTCTCGTTCGCGTTTCTTGCGCGTCCCATCGGCTCCGTGTTGTTTATGACACTACAGCGGCATTTCGGCCGCGAAGCCAAGCTCACCGCCGCCCTGTTCTTATTAGGCACATCCACCGCCGGCATCGCCTTCCTGCCCGAATACGCGGACTGGGGCATGACTGCGCTGATCATGCTGTCGGTGCTGCGCATCGGCCAGGGCATCGCCCAGGGCGGCTCGTGGGACGGCCTGCCGTCGCTGCTGGCGCTGAGCGCGCCGCAGAACAAGCGCGGCTGGTACGCCATGCTGGGCCAGCTCGGCGCGCCGGTCGGCTTCATCCTCGCTGCCGGGCTGTTCTCCTTCCTGCTGTCGGCGCTGAACACGCTGGAATTCCTGGACTGGGGCTGGCGCTATCCGTTCTACGTGGCCTTCGCCATCAACGTGGTGGCCCTGTTTGCCCGCCTGCGCCTGGTGTCCACCACTGAATACACCAAGCTGCTGGACGAGCACGAGCTGGACCCGACCCCGGTGATGGAGCTGGCCCGCTCGCAAGGCCGCAACGTGCTGATCGGCGCGCTGGCCGCGCTGGCCAGCTACGCCCTGTTCCACCTGGTGACGGTGTTCCCGCTGTCCTGGATCAATCTGTACTCGACCCGTTCGCTGAGCGACTTCCTGCAGCTGCAGATGCTGGGCGCGGTGCTGGCCGCCGGCGGCATCATCGCCTCCGGCCTGCTGGCCGACCGCTTCGGCCGCCGCACCACGCTGGGCACCCTGGCCGCGCTGATCGCCGTCTTCAGCGGCTTCGTGCCGATGCTGATGGACGGCGGCGAGGCGGGCCAGAACATCTTCCTGATGGTGGGCTTCCTGCTGCTGGGCTTGTCCTACGGCCAGGCCGCCGGCGCCGTGACCGCCAACTTCCAGACCAAGTACCGCTACACCGGCGCGGCGCTGACGTCCGACCTGGCGTGGCTGGTGGGCGCCGGCTTCGCACCGCTGGTGGCGCTGGGCCTGTCGGCCAACTTCGGCCTGGCCTACGTCAGCCTGTACCTGCTGTCCGGCGCGGTGGGTTCCCTCGCCGCGCTGAGCCTGAACCGCGCGCTGGAAATCCGCGACTAAGCGTTCCCGGCTAATGCCGCAAGCGGGCTCCCGGCGCAAGCCGCGAGCCCGCTTTCCATTTGCGGGATAGCGCCTCCGCTCGCCCGTCGCCAGCCAAGACCCCAGCCAAGACTCCGACCAGGAAGTGATCAAAAGCGGACGACGGCTTTTCCCTCTACCAATCTCGCTAACTAGGGCCGATCGAACGGTTTTCGATCCAACAAACAGTCGATGAACGCACCAAGGGGGGCTGGTCGGTGCTGCCTGTTGGGGTAGTAGAGGAACAGCCCCGGGCGCGAGATTGACCAGTCCGCGAGGACTCGTATCAGCTGTCCCTGCGCTATCAGCTCACCCGCGCCATCTCGCTCAAAGTGATAGGCAATGCCGAGTCCTTCAAGCGCAGCGGCAACGCCAATGTCGGCATGATTGGTAACGACGGGGCCATCCACCGCCACTTCCAGCCGCTGCTCCCCCTTCTTGAACTCCCAGCGATAATGCCTGCCCTCCATCTGAAGTCGCCAGTTGATGCACGCGTGCTTGTGCAAATCGGCAGGTGACTTGGGTATGCCTCGACGCGCGAGGTAGTCCGGAGACGCCACTGCAACCATGTTCAGGTCGGGCGTGAGGCGGATGGCGACCATGTCCTTCTCAAGCTGTCCGCCCACGCGGATGCCCGCATCGAAGCGGCCGACGACGATATCAGCCAGGGCGTCGTCCACCACGATGTCGAGCACTACATCCGGATGGACTTGGTGGAAGCGTGCAAGCCGGGGAGCGATAATCGTTCTTGCTGCAATTCCAAGCGTGTTGATGCGAAGCGTGCCACGCATCTGCCCCGTGGCCTCGCTCGCTTCGGCGACCGCGACAGCCATTTCCCGAAACAAGGGGGCCAGGCGGCTGTAGAGCTGCTCGCCGCTGGCGGACGGCGCGACGCTGCGGGTAGTGCGATTCAGGAGACGCGCGCCGATGCGGCTTTCCAGCTGGCGAATGGTTTGGCTGAGTGCGGAAGGCGATAGGCCCAGGTGCTCAGCCGCCCGGGCAAAGCTCTTGCGCTCGACGACGGCAACAAAGGCCTTTAGCTCAGCAAAGTCGGAACCACGCATTATGCACTCTTCTCTACATAGCGGATCAAGATTCTAGCGCATTCCCAAAACTGACACCAGACTGCATCCTGTGAACTTTCCAACCAAGGAGTTCGCCATGTCAGTTTTAACCCTCCCCGACCCGATTGCCGCGTATTTGGCGGCCGACACGCAAGGTCCCGATGACCTCGCCCGCTGTTTCACATTGCAGGGCGTCGTGAAAGATAAGGGTGAGTCCCATATCGGCCGCGATGCGATCAAAGCATGGAAGCGTGAGTCGTCGACGCTGTACACCTACACCACGGAGCCCTTTTCGGTGGAACTCATCGACGGCATCCACGTGGGCTACTGCCACGTGGCCGGTAGTTTTGCAGGTAGCCCGATCGACCTCAAATTGCGCTTTCGCCTCGAGCGCGATCTGATTGCCAGCCTGGAGATCACTGTATGAGCTTCGACCTTCAACTGAGCGGCCGGCGGGCAGTGGTCACCGGCGGCACGATGGGCCTTGGCGCCGCAGTCGTGCAAACCCTTGTGGAAGCCGGCGCTCGGGTAGCAACATCCGCGCGCAACATTTCAGCGGCACCATTGGATGGCGTCACATACATCCGTTCCGACCTGACGACGGCGGAAGGCGTGGCTCACGTCGCGCAGACGGTCCTCCAGGCCTGGGGTGGAGTCGATATCGTGATCAACGTGCTGGGTGGGTCGGGCACCCCTGGCGGTGGCTTCGCCGCCATTTGTGACGAGCATTGGCTAGCGGAGCTGAACCTGAATCTGATGTCCGCAGTACGTTTGGATCGCGCGCTATTGCCTTCGATGCTAGCCCAGGGCTCTGGGGTTATCATACATGTAAGTTCGATCCAGCGCCTGATGCCAATGCCTGAGTCCACCACCGCCTACGCCTCCGCCAAAGCCGCGCTGACCACGTACAGCAAGTCTCTTTCAAGGGAAGTTATGCCGAAGGGTGTTCGCGTGCTGTCCGTCGCGCCAGGATGGATTGAGACGGAGGCATCCGTAAGACTGGCAGAACGGCTGGCCGAGCAAGCCGGCACGGACTATGAGGGAGGGCAACGTATGGTCATGGACTCGCTAGGCGGCATTCCGCTTGGCAGGCCGGCCAAGCCCGAAGAGGTTGCCGACTTGATCGCCTTCCTGGCGTCTCCTCGTGCCGCCTCGATCTCGGGGTCCGAGCACCGCATTGACGGCGGCAGCGTCAAGACGCTCTAACCGACGATCGCAACGCGTTGAAAAGCGGGCGGAAGCCGCCCCACCTGTGGAAAATCTCGGCGCGGCCGCTAGTGCAAGTCTCTGTTGCGCCGCACGGCGTTGCCCGAGAGCACACGCAATATGGTCTGGGGATCGACGGAATGGGCAAGCAGATAGGCCCAGGCGTTCGCCGCACCTCTGGCGGCGTCGATACGCCTGGCTTCCTCTATCACCCTGGCTAGGTCGTGATTGCTTCTCTTGCAGCTCATGGTACGGACTCCCTCGGGCTGCCTACGGAGCTGGGGTAGGCATGTGCTGGGCACGGAGGACGCGCTGCGGCTTGGGCGCTTTTTCTGTCTTGGACAGTGCTGGAAATAGTAGCACGGGCCGCGCCGCAGCGTTAATACCAATTCGCTATTTAGTATGGCTAAGTGCGCCTGCCGCCAGGCGGCTCAGTAGCACGTCCGCCACACCCGCCGCCGATGCGGGATTTTGACCGGTGATCAGCTCGCGATCCGAGACGATGTGCGGCGCCCAGTTCGGGCCGCTGCTGTACTTGCCACCCGCGCGCTCCAGCGCGGTCTGCGGGGTCAGCTTCATCACGCCACCCTTCAGGTAGCCCTTGCCGGCCTCTTCTTCGGCATTGCTGATCACCGTCATGCGGTAGCCGGCGTAAATCCAGCCCTGGCCGGCCGGTTTGCCGCCCGATTCCAGCTTGGCGACAAAGGCTTCCGGCTGGTCCAGCGCAGCCACCAGGGCGGCCGGGCCATGGCACACCAGCGCGGTCGGCTTGGCGGCGTTGTGGAAATAGCTCAGCAGGCGGCCCACGGCAGGGCTGCGGATCAGATCCTGCATGGGCGCGTGGCCGCCGGGAACGTAGACGGCGTCAAATTGCGCATAGCCACCCTGCTCCACGCGCGCCAGGCTGACCACGGGCGAGGTAGATACGGACGTCAGCTTGAGCTTGTCCAGCAGCGCCAGGTGCTCCTGCATGGCCGCCTCGCCGCCGAACAGCGACGCGTCCAGCGAGTTGCGGTCCACTGCCGGCGCCTTGCCCTGCGGCGTGGCGAAGGTGACGGTATGGCCGGCATCCAGCAGCTTTTTCACCGGCTGCATCAGTTCGTTGGCGTAGAAACCGGTCTCGTAGACGCGCTGGTCGCGCAACTCGAGCTGGGACGCGTCCGACAGCACGACCAGCACATTGGCGGCTTGGGCGCTGGCGGCGGACACGCCGATGGCGGCTGAGATGGCGGCGGCAACGGTGCGAATGAATGGTGTCATGTAGTACTCCTTGTGGGCTGGGTTGATAGCCGCCACTCTATTCGCATCGCATGAGACAATAAACCACTCCAACATCAATTCATTTGTTCGCGAAAGAGTAGAATGCCGCGCCAATTCGACTATCTGGGCGACGTGGAAGCCTTCCTCGCCATCGCCGACAAGGGCACCATCAGCGCCGCCGCCGTGGCGCTGGGCACCACCGCATCCGTGCTGAGCCGCGCCGTGGCCCGGCTGGAAGCCCGCCTCGGCGTGCAGCTGATGCGCCGCACCACACGCCGCCTGAGCTTGACCGACGCGGGCAACGCCTACCTTGAGCAGTCGCGCGCCGCTTTCGCCCTGATGGCCGACGCCGAGCGCTCGATGCGCGACCAGGGCGGCGAACTGTCCGGCACCGTGCGCCTGAGCGCGCCCACCACCTACGGCCACTACCGCCTGCCGCCGCTACTGCAATCCTTCATGGCGCAGCACCCGCGCGTGATGGTGGAGCTGAGCATTTCCAACCGCAACGTGGACCTGGTGCAGGAAGGCTACGACATGGCCATCCGCCAGGGCGCGCTGCCGGACAGCGGCATGGTCGCGCGCCCGCTGGAAGACGCCCAGCTCTGCCTGGTGGCCGCGCCCGCCTACCTGGCCCGCGCCGGCACGCCCGCCGCCATTGCCGACCTGGCGGACCACGCCTGCCTGCCCTTCACCATGCCCAGCACCGGCAAGCCTGCCACCTGGCAGCTGCGCGACGGCGGCGCCGACATCGACTGGGTGCCGGCTGCGCGCATGCGCATCGCCGACGACGTGCTGGGCGTGGTCACGCTGGCGCAGCAAGGCCTGGGCATCTGCCAGACCTACCGCTTCATCGCCGACGAGCGCCTGCGCAGCGGCCAGCTGGTCCCCGTGCTGCCGCAGCACTGGGGCCGCAGCCGGCCGTTTTCGCTGATCTACCCGCCGCACCGTGGCCTTTCCGCCGCATCGCGCGCGCTGATCGACACGCTGACTGCGCATGCGGCCACTTTGCCGCCCCACACCGCCTCCCCTATGCTTTAGAATCACAGGCTTCCGCGAGTTGCATGAATATCCACATCAACGCGCCTTTAAAACGATCAGGGACCATGAGACATGATTGAAGACGGGAAGAATGAACTGAAACGCGGCCTCAAGAGCCGCCACATCCAGCTGATCGCACTGGGCGGCGCCATCGGCACCGGCCTGTTCCTGGGCATCGCGCAGACCATCCAAATGGCCGGTCCCTCGGTGCTGCTGGGTTATGCGGTGGCGGGTTTTATTGCATTCCTGATCATGCGCCAGCTGGGCGAGATGGTGGTGGACGAGCCGGTGGCCGGTTCCTTCGCCTACTTCGCCGACAAATACTGCGGCAATATGGCCGGCTTCGTCGCCGGCTGGAACTACTGGGTGCTGTATGTGCTGGTGAGCATGGCCGAGCTGACCGCGGTCGGCATCTACGTGCAGTACTGGTGGCCCGCCATTCCAACCTGGATGTCCGCGCTGGCCTTCTTCCTGATTATTAATGCGATCAGCCTGTCCAACGTGAAAGCGTTCGGCGAGATGGAGTTCTGGTTCGCCATCGTCAAGGTGGTGGCCATCGTGGCCATGATAGGCTTCGGCATCTACCTGTTGGTGTCCGGCAACGCCGGCCCGGAAGCCACCGTGGCCAACCTGTGGCAGCACGGCGGCTTCTTCCCGAACGGCATCTCCGGGCTGGTGATGGCCATGGCGGTCATCATGTTCTCGTTCGGCGGGCTGGAGCTGGTGGGCATTACCGCCGCCGAAGCGAGCAATCCGTCCGAGACCATACCGAAGGCCACCAACCAGGCCATCTACCGCATCCTGATCTTCTACATCGGCGCGCTGGGCGTGCTGCTGTCGCTGTACCCGTGGACCAAGGTGGTCACCAGCGGCAGCCCCTTCGTGCTGATCTTCCACGCGCTGAACAGCAATATGGTGGCCAATGCGCTCAACATCGTGGTGCTGACGGCCGCGCTGTCGGTCTATAACAGCGGCGTGTACTGCAACAGCCGCATGCTGTTCGGCCTGGCCAAGCAAGGCAACGCGCCTCGCTCGCTGCTCAAGGTGAACAAGCGCGGCGTGCCGCTGGCGGCACTGGGCGTGTCCGCGCTGGCCACCGGCATTTGCGTGGCGGTCAACTACTTCCTGCCGGGCCAGGCCTTCGGCATGCTGATGGGCCTCGTGGTGTCCGCGCTCATCATCAACTGGGGCATGATCAGCTGGATACACCTGCGCTTCCGCGCGCAGAAGCAGCGCGAAGGCCATGTCACCGCCTTCCGCAGCCTGGGCTACCCGCTCACCAACTACCTGTGCCTGGCCTTCCTGGCCGCCATCCTGGTGGTGATGTACCTGACGCCGGACCTGCGCCTGTCGGTCTACCTGATCCCGGTCTGGCTGCTGGTGCTGGGCCTGGGCTACTGGAGCAAGCAGCGCAACGCGCAGCCGGCCAGCGCCTGATTCGATGCGCTGCGGCGCATAAGCATATAAGCAGGATGTCGGAGCGCCCCCGAGACAGGATGGGGGGCGATCCGTTACAATGTTGGTTACGCCACTAATTTTCTATGGCGCCATCCCCCTGCTCAGCCGATTGCCAAGCAAACGCCCATCGCGCGGGGCCTGGTGCTTTCACTTTTTAGTCAATCGGGATCAGACAATGAGCAACATGAACGAGGAGAAGGTTTTAAGCGTGCATCACTGGACGGACACTCTGTTCTCCTTTACGACCACGCGTGACCCCGCTCTGCGCTTCTCCAACGGCCACTTCACCATGATCGGCCTGCGCGTCGACGGCAAGCCGCTGCTGCGCGCTTACAGCATCGCCAGCGCCAACTACGAAGACCACCTCGAATTCTTCAGCATCAAGGTTCCGGGCGGCCCGCTGACGTCGCGCCTGCAGCACCTGCAGGTGGGCGATACCGTGATCGTCGGCCGCAAGCCGACCGGCACCCTGGTGTCCGACTATCTGCTGCCGGGCAAGCGCCTGTACATGCTGTCCACCGGCACCGGCCTGGCGCCGTTCCTGAGCATCGTGCGCGATCCGGAAATCTACGAGAAGTTCGACCAGCTGATCCTGGTGCACGGCGTGCGCCAGGTGGACGAACTGGCCTACCACGACATGCTGGTGGAGCATTTGCCCAACCACGAATTCCTGGGCGAGCTGGTGACCAGCAAGCTGCGCTACTACCCGACCGTGACCCGTGAAGAGTACAAGAACATGGGCCGCGTCACCGCACTGATCGAGAGCGGCAAGCTGTTCGAGGACCTGGGCGTACCGGAACTGAACCCGAACGAAGACCGCGTGATGATCTGCGGCAGCTCGGACATGCTGCGCGACCTGAAGGAAATGCTGGAAGCGCGCGGCTTCAACGAAGGCAATACGTCCACCCCGGGCGACTTCGTCATCGAGCGCGCGTTCGCCGAGAAATAACCGGTCCGGAAACGGACCCGGCGTCATCGCCCCCGCCAAGTGCGGGGGCTTTTTTTGCTTAGCCGGCCATCGGCGGCTGCTGGGCTACCAGCACGGCGGCGGCCAGCAGCGCCCCGGCCAGCACGACGGATTCGATCCGCAGCACCGCCACGGCGCGTCCCAGGCCCTTGCCGCATTGCGCCGCAGGGAAGCCCACCAGCTTGTTGTAGCCGCCCAGCGCGACGGCCAGCGCAACCAGCACCAGTTTCACCAGCAAAGCGGTGCCGTAAGGGTTGCCGAAAGCGTTGTCCACGGTGCCGAGCGCGTGCCAGGCGTTGTAGATGCCGCTCGCCGCAATGCCGGCCAGCGCGGCGGCCGCCGTGTCGGACAGTGGACGCAGATAGCGCGCCAGTGCGCGCTGTGGCCCGGCTAGGGGCAGCACCACCCAGCCTGCCACCGCCACGCTGCCTACCCATTGCGCCACCAGCATCAGGTGCGCGTATTCAATCGCGATCCCCATGCTCAGCAAGCCCTGTTCGGCCGCATGGCTGTTGGCTACGCGGCTGGCGGCGTATGCCAGCAGCAGCATGAGCGCGGCGAAGTCCAGGCCGCGCCAGCGTGGCAGCAGCCAGGCCAAGGCGCTCAACGCCAGCATGGCCGCCAGGCCTGCCAGTCCGGCGTGGCCGAAGGCGGTTTGCGACAGCATCATCGACAAGGCGGCGCCAGATTCGGACAGCGGCACGCCAGCCATGGAGGCAGCGGCCGCCCACAGCGCGGCAGCGGTGCCGGCCAGGCATAGGGGCGCGGCCCAGCGCAGCGAACCACACAGCAGCGCGGCGGCCGATGCGGCCCACAGTGCACCTGCACCTGCGCCTGCGCCACCGCCGCCGTCACCGGCAGCCCGGGCGCAGCGCCGCAGCCACCAGCGCGCCGACAGCACGCCCACCATCCATGCCAGCGCCAGGTTCAGCGCGAACGCGGCGCCGCACTGCAGCAGCGCGGTGCCATCCACTCACTTCACCGTGAAGCCGAACTGGCCGGTGCGGCGGTGGCCGTCCGGCCCCACGGCCACCCAGCGCACGCTGTAGGCGCCCGACGCCAGCGCCGGCAGCTCCAGCTTCATCAGCAGCGGATTGCCCGCGTCCACCTGTGCCTTGCCGGCCCCGACATCCTTGCCGCCGGCGTCCTGCAGCACGATGGAACTGAAGGCCGGCTCCACCTTTTCATTGAAGGTCAGCTGGATGTCGCGCGGCGCGTGTTCCAGCACGGCGTTGGCGGCAGGCTGCGAGCTTTTCAGCGCGGCGTGCGCCAGCGCCAGCGGGCTGGCCAGCACGCCGGCCACGAAGGCGGCCAGGGTGGCGGCCATGGCGGCGGTCGACGCCAGGGTATGCAATCGTTTCATGTTTGCTCCGTTTGTGTGTTTGGCTGGCGTTACGATAAGCCCTGTTCCCCACGCCACGCAAACGCTTTTTGCCGCTTTCCGAACACTTGACAGGGATGCGAAAAATCGCCCGCCGTTTCGGCACAAAGTGCTGCGGCGGCGGGCCGCGCCGCGACTTTCTAGCGTTCTGTTTTCGGCGCTGGCGCGGCCCGCACGGCCTGGGTTAGCATGGCTGCACGCCGCTTCCGAATCGCGGCATCACCACGGAGGAAACGTGACAGAGCTGAAAACAGAAGCGGCCTTGCGCTACCGGCGCATGACCGAGGACGACATCGAAGCGGCGCACAAGCTGTCGCTTGCGGTGCGCTGGCCGCATCGCCTGGACGACTGGCGCTTCATACAGCGCCTGGGCGCCGGCTACGTGGCGGAAGACAGCACCGGACTGGTTGGCACGGTGATGTGCTGGAGCCATGGTCCCGACTATGCCTCTGTGGGCATGGTTATCGTGTCCGCCGAATGGCAGGGCAAGGGAGTGGGCCGCAACCTGATGGCGCTGGTGATGGCCGAACTGGGCAAGCGCACCGTGCTGCTGCACGCCACCGAAGCGGGCCAGCCGCTGTACGAGAAGCTCGGCTTTGAAGCGATCGGCCAGATCCACCAGCACCAGGGCACGGTGTTCAAGTCGCCGCTGATGCCGCTGCAGCCGGGCGAGCGCATCCGCCCGCTCGGTTCGCGCGACGGCCCGCGCCTGGCCGCGCTGGGCGCGCGCGCCGCCGGCATGCCGCGCGCCACCGTGCTGGCGGCCATGCTGGAAGTGGCCGAGGGCGTGGTGATCGACCGCTACGACGAGGTGATAGGCTGCGCCATGCTGCGCCGTTTCGGCCACGGCTACGCCATCGGCCCGGTGATCGCACCGGACATCGACCGCGCCAAAGCGCTCATCAGCCATTGGACCGGCACCTATGGCGGCGCCTTCATCCGCATCGACGTCACGGGCAGCAGCGGCCTCAGTCCCTGGCTCACCGAGCTGGGACTGGTGCAGGTGGACAGCGTGGTGGCCATGGCGCGCGGCGAAGCACCCCTGTCCGACCCGGGCGTGCGCATGTTCGCCATCGTCAACCAGGCGCTGGGCTGAGCATGGCCGGGCCGGATGAACTGACGCCGTGCACCTTCGTCTACAAGGCCGATCCCGTGCGCGGCGAGGAATGGCGCCAGCTGTTCGCCGAACTGGCGCCGCAGATCGACTTCCGCATCTGGCCGGACGTCGGCGACCCGGCGCAGGTGCGCTACCTGGCCGCCTGGCTGCCGCCGGACGACCTGCACGCCTATGCCGGCCTGGAGGTGCTGTTCTCGGTCGGCGCCGGCATCGACCAGTTCGACCTGGAAGCGCTGCCCGCGCGCCTGCCGCTGGTGCGCATGGTGGAACCGGGCATCGTCGGCGGCATGGTGGAATACGTGACGCTGGCCGCGCTGTCCATCCACCGCGAATGGCAAGCCTACGCCGCCCAGCAGCGCGCCGAAGTATGGCGCGCGCTGCGCGTGCGGCCCGCGTCGTCGCGCCGCGTCGGCGTGCTGGGACTGGGCGTGCTGCCGCGCGCCGTTCTGGCGCAGCTGGGCAGCCTGGGGTTTCCCTGCGCTGCCTGGAGCCGCTCGCAGCACGACGTGGACGGCGTGGATTGCTACGCCGGCGCTGCCGCGCTGCCCGGCTTCCTGTCGCGCTGCGACATCCTGGTCTGCCTGCTGCCACTGACGGACGACACGCGCGGCATCCTGAACCGCGAGCTGTTCCGCCAGCTGCCCCAAGGGGCCGCGCTGGTGCACGTGGGCCGCGGCGGCCACCTGGTGCAGGACGACCTGCTGGCCGCGCTGGACGAGGGCCGCCTGGCGCAAGCGGTGCTGGACGTGTGCGAACCGGAGCCGCTGCCCCCCGGCCATGCGCTGTGGCGCCATCCGCGCGTGATGCTCACGCCGCACATCGCCAGCATGACGCAGCCGGCGAGCGCCGTGCGCGCCGTGCTGGCCAACCTGCGCCGCCACCAGGCGGGCCAGCCGCTGGAAGGGCTGGTGGAGCGCCAGCGCGGCTACTAGGGCCGCAGCACAATCTGCCGCCCCCGCCGCAAATTCGCAA
Source organism: Pseudoduganella sp. UC29_71 (assembly GCF_042693265.1). NCBI lineage: Bacteria > Pseudomonadati > Pseudomonadota > Betaproteobacteria > Burkholderiales > Oxalobacteraceae > Pseudoduganella > Pseudoduganella sp. UC29_71. Next base: position 2,634,396 of record NZ_CP170549.1, read on the forward strand.
TTTCCACCGATTCGGGGCGCTCCACTTGCAAGCACCCGCTGCGGCTCCCGCCCTAAGATGGTGTCAGACCATCACACGGACAAATGGATGCCAACATGCCCCAAACTACCTTGCTTGAGCTGGACCGCCAGCACCTGATCCACCCCGTCACCAACTTCCGCGCACACGAGAAGCGCGGCGCCACCATCCTGCAGTCCGGCCACGGCGCCTACCTGCGCGATGCGGACGGCCGCGAGCTGCTCGACGCCTTTTCCGGCCTGTGGTGCGTCAATACCGGCTACGGCCAGGAAAGCATCGTGCAGGCGGCCGCCGAGCAGATGCGCATCCTGCCCTACGCCACCGGCTACTTCAGCTACGGCTCCGAGCCGGCCATCCGCCTGGCCGCGCGCCTGGTGGAACTGGCGCCGGCTTCGCTGCGCCACGTCTACTTCACCCTGGGCGGATCGGACGCGGTGGACGCGGCGGTGCGCTACATCACCTACTACTACAACGCCATCGGCCAGCCGCAGCGCACCGAATACATCTCGCTGCAGCGCGGCTACCACGGCTCCTCGTCGGTGGGAGCGGGGCTGACCGCGCTGCCGGTGTTCCAGCGCCATTTCAACCTGCCGCTGCCCACGCAGCACTACATCTCCTCGCCCTACCCCTACCGCAATCCGCTCGGGAACGACCCGCAGGCGCTGATCGCGGCTTCGGTGGCCGAGCTGCGCGCCAAGGTGGCCGGGCTGGGCGCCGACCGCGTGGCCGCCTTCTTCTGCGAGCCGATACAAGGGTCGGGCGGCGTCATCGTGCCGCCGCGCGGCTGGCTCAAGGCCATGGCGGACGCCTGCCGAGAACTGGGCATCCTGTTCGTGGTCGATGAGGTGATCACCGGCTTCGGCCGCACCGGCCCCCTGTTCGCCTGCGCCGACGAAGGCGTGGAACCGGACATGATGACCATGGCCAAGGGCCTGACCGCCGGCTACGCCCCCATGGGCGCGCTGATGATGTCGGAAGCGCTCTACCAGGCCATCGCCGAGGGTGCGGGTCCGGACATCGCCGTGGGCCACGGCCAGACCTATTCCGCGCACCCGGTCAGCGCCGCCATCGGCCTGGAAGTGCTGCGGCTGTACCACGAAGGCGGCCTGCTGGCCAACGGCGCGGCGCGCGCGCCGCAATTCGAACAGGGCCTGCGCGACCTGCTGGCCCACCCGCTGGTAGGCGACGCGCGCAGCCGCGGCCTGCTTGGCGCATTGGAACTGGTGGCGGACAAGGACAGCAAGCGCCAGTTCGACCCGGCGCTGCGGCTGCACGAGCGCATCGCCCAGGCGGCGTATGAACAGAAACTGGTGTTCCGCGCCTTTGGCGACAACATCCTCGGTTTTGCGCCCGCGCTGTGCTACACGGAAGCGGAATTCGAGCTGCTGTTCGGCCGCCTGCGCGCCACGCTGGACCAGGTGCTGGCGCAGCCGGAAGTAGCGCGTGCGCTGAGCTGAGCCGACGGCTGTTTTCGGCACGGCCGCGTGCTACAATCAAATGACAAGCTTCCAGTAACTGCTCGATCAGGGACCCTATGTTAGAAGGCGCGTTCAAACTGGACAGGATAGACATCCGCATCCTGTCCCACCTGCAGCAAAGCGGCCGTATCGCCAACGTCGACCTGGCCGACGCGGTCGGCTTGTCCCCCAGTCCCTGCCTGATCCGCGTCAAGCGCCTTGAGAAGGCGGGCTACGTCACCGGCTACGGCGCCCACATCGAGCTGGAAAAAATCGGCAACGTGCAGCTGGTCTTCACCCAGGTGACGCTGTCGGACCACCGCCGCGAGGACTTCGCCAAGTTCGAGGCCAGCATCCGCAAGATCGACGAGATCGTCGAATGCCACCTGGTGAGCGGCGGCTTCGACTACCTGCTCAAGTTCGTCACCACCGGCGTGGTGCACTACCAGACCATCATCGAAGGCCTGCTCGACCAGCACATCGGCATCGAGAAATACTTCAGCTACATCGTCATCAAATCGCCTTTCACCAAAGGCTACTACCCGGTCGAAAAGCTGTTCACCCAGAACAGCTGACGGCACGGCGGCGGCCCGGCAGAATATGCCGCCGCCGCTTTAAATTCGCAATATCCGCCGTTTCACGCCCCCGATAACGGCCGCACTCCCTCCCCCTCCCGCACTACCATGGACTGAGCTGTTCCAAGGCCGGCTTGCGCCGCGCCGCCTCCATTCAACCCAGACTGGAACCACCATGACCAAGCTATTGACGCTTACCCGCGCTGACCTGCTGTGCAGCGCCAACTATATCGGCGGCGCCTGGCTGCCCGCCGCTTCCGGCGCGCGCTACGCCGTGGAAGACCCGGCCAGCGGCGCCGCCTTCGCCGACGTCCCCGACAGCGCTGCGGACGACGCGCGCCTCGCCGCCGACCACGCCTACGCCGCCTTCGACGGCTGGCGTGCCCGCAGCGCGCGCGACCGCGCCGGGCTGCTCAAGCGCTGGCACGCGCTCATCGTCGCCAACACCGACGACCTGGCGCGGCTGATCTCGCGCGAACAGGGCAAGCCCCTGGCCGAAGCGCGCGCTGAAGTGGCCTACGGCGCCTCCTACGTCGAATGGTTCGCCGAGGAAGCCGTGCGCGCGTACGGCGACATGATTCCGGAGCCTGCGCGCGGCAAGAAGCTGATGGTGGTGAAAGAGCCCGCCGGCGTGGTGGCCGCCATCACGCCGTGGAACTTCCCGCTGGCCATGATCGCCCGCAAGATTGCGCCCGCGCTGGCGGCCGGCTGCACCGTGGTCGCCAAGCCGGCCGAGGACACGCCGCTCACCGCCCTGGCGCTGGTGCAGCTGGCCCACGAGGCGGGCATTCCGCCGGGCGTGCTGAACATGGTGACCGCCTCGCGCGCCAGCACGCCCGGCGTGGCGGATGCCTGGCTGCAGGACCCGCGCGTGCGCAAGATCACCTTCACCGGCTCCACCGCCGTCGGCAAAAGCCTGGCGCGCGATTCGGCCGGCACGTTGAAGAAGCTGTCGCTGGAACTGGGCGGCAACGCGCCCTTTATCGTGTTCGACGACGCCGACCTGGACGCCGCCGTGAACGGCCTGATGGCGGCCAAATTCCGCAACGGCGGCCAGACCTGCGTCAGCCCCAATCGCGTCTACGTGCATGACAGCGTCTACCCCGCCTTCGCCGCCAGGCTGGCGCAGCGCGTGGCAGCGCTGGCGGTGGGGCCGGCCAGCGATCCGGCCTCGCAGATCGGCCCCCTGATCAACAGCCGTGCGCTGGACAAGGTGGCCGGCCACGTGGCCGACGCGGTGGAGCGCGGCGCCGGCGTGCTGTGCGGCGGCGCGCCGCTGCGGCGGCCCGGCGACGACCGCGCACGCTACTACGCGCCCACCGTGCTGACCGACGCCGACCACGGCATGCGCCTGGCGCAGGAAGAAACCTTCGGCCCGGTGGTGGCGCTGTTCCGCTTCCACAGCGAGGACGAAGTGGTGGCGCTGGCCAACGACACCCCGTTCGGCCTGGCCGCCTACTTCTACGCGCGCGACATCGCCCGCGTGTGGCGCGTGGCGGACCGCCTTGAAACCGGCATCGTCGGCATCAACGAAGGCGCGCTGGCGGCCGAGGCGGCGCCGTTCGGCGGCATCAAGGACTCGGGCTACGGCCGCGAGGGCTCGCGCTACGGGCTGGACGACTATATGCACACCAAATACCTTTGCATGGGAGGACTGTAAGCATGGACATGGTTCCATATCCGATAGAAGTGGCATTTCCCAGCCTGGCGCCCTACGCCGAGGGCAACACCGGCATCCCCTACGTGTACAGCTTCGACAGCGGCGTGCCGGGCTGCCACACGATGATCAACGCGCTCACGCACGGCAACGAAGTGTGCGGCGCCATCGCCGTGAAGGCCATGCTGGACGGGAAAGTGCGCCCGCGCCGCGGCCGCATCACTTTCGCTTTCGCCAACGTGGAAGCCTACCAGCGCTTCGACCCGGCCAGGCCGGACGCGTCGCGCTTCGTGGACCAGGACTTCAACCGCGTGTGGCAGCCGTCCACGCTGGACAACCTGGCGCTGGACTCAAGCGAATTGCGCCGCGCGCGCGCCATGCGCCCGCTGATCGACGAGGTGGACTACCTGCTGGACCTGCACTCCATGCACGAGCGCAGCGCCCCGCTGAACGTGTGCGGCCCGCTGGACAAGGGCATCGCGCTGGCCCAGCGGCTCGGCGTGCCGGCCCATATCGTCAGCGACGAGGGCCATCCCGAAGGCCGCCGCCTGCGCGATTATGGCGACTTCGGCGTGCCCGAAAGCGCCCGCAACGCGCTGCTGATCGAGTGCGGCCAGCACTGGGAAGCGTCGGCCGTGACGGTGGCCATGAACTGCTGCGCGCGTTTCCTGGTCCTGTGCGGCAATGTGGACCTGGCCGACATCCCGAAAAGCTGGCTCAAGCCGCTGCCCGACCAGCGCTACGTGGTGCGCGTGACGGACCCCGTGGTGGCCGACAGCACGGACTTCCGCTTTGCCGGCCCCTATACCGGCCTGGAGACCTTCCCCGACAAGGGCAGCCTGATAGGCTGGAACGGTGCCGCGCCCGTGCTCACGCCCTACGACAACTGCGTACTCGTGATGCCGTCGCTGCGCCAGGTGCGCGCCGGCGTCACGGTAGTCCGCTTCGGCCAGCTGCTGGCCTGACCTTCATTTGAAAGACATTCCCATGACCGAGCAAAACAAGCAAGCCGCCATCCACTTCAGCCACGTCCTGCCGGCCGTGACGGTGGCGCATCCTGACGAGGATAAGCGCATCAAGGGCAACCCGGAGCGCACCGCGCGCGAATACTTCGCCAACGAGCTGCACGGCGTGCGCGCCGGTACCTGGTCGGCGGACGAAGGCTCCTACCGCATCGCGCTGGACGAAAACAAGCATGAGTTCTTCCACATCATCAGCGGCAGGGTGACCATCTCGGCGCCGGACGGCAGCCAGCCGGTGCGCTACGCGGCGGGGGACACCGGCGTGATCACGCCGGGTTTCAAGGGGATTTTCGAGATCGAGGAGGCGGCCAGCAAGTTCTGGGTAGTGACCGAGCGGGTGCTATAGCAGCAGCTGTAGCCCCAGGTAGAGCACCAGCCGGCGCCGCCCTTCGCGGTTACCGGCTATGTCGCGTCCAGCGCGGCCCTGCAGGATGGTCTGTTCGGACAGGCGCCACTTGGCGCCGGCGCTGGCGGTGGTCTGGCCGCCGTCGCGCGGCACGCGGCTGTGCTCCAGCTCCACCCGGCATTCCAGCGCCGGCAGGCACTGGTGCACCAGTTTCAGGCCGGCCTGCCATTCATGCGCGCCGCGCTCGATGAAATTGCGACCCAGCTCGGCATACCAGGCCGTGTCGCCGAAGCGCTGCCCGGCGATCAGCGGCAGCAGCAGGCTGCGACCCGGCGAACCGAGTCCGCGCCGCGCCGTGCCGGACGATGGATTCCAGCTGAACTGCGGGAAGACGGCCAGGTCCACGCCCAGCGCGTCCTGGTCGGCCATGCGCCATTTCGCGCCCGCCGAGGCGCTGCCCCAGCCCGAGTGGTGCGGCTCGCCGTGCTCCTGCACCGTCACATAGGGCAGCGCCGCCATCAGCTGCAGCCGTTCGCCGAGGCCGTAATTGAAGTCGCTGTCCGGCAGCGAGCGCTCCCAGCCGCCCGCCTTGTGGATCTTGCTGGCGCCGATATTGATTTCCCAGCGGCCCGCGCCCGGCGTGTCGGTATCCTCGGTGGCCCCGGCGGACAGCGGCAGCATTTGCGCGGCAAGCGCAGACGCTGCCGCCAGGCCCGCCAGCGCCCCGCGCTGCGTTAGAAGTAGCGCACCCATGCCTGTTTCGACGTCCGCTTGAAGTTGGCAAAAGCGCGGCAAGGCAGGTACAGCACCGGCATCAGCGCCAGCGATACCACCCACACCGGCCACAGGACGTCGATGCCGAAACGCTCGCCGTGGTTGGCCCCGAAGATGGCCACCAGCAGGTGCTGCAGGCCAAGCAACACATACAGGTGCAGCATGTAGTAAAACATCGGCGCGCCGCCGAACGTGGCGCAGGCGCGGGTGAACCAGTTCTCCACCGGCTCCAGCCACGCCATCACCAGCAAGCCCGTGCCGATGGTCATCAGCAGGAAGTCCAGCGACGGCGGGTATTTGGTGAAGTTAAAGAAGGACATCACGGTCTGCACGGCGGTTTCGCCATGTACCCACGGCATCTCTTCGCCGTAGATATTGAAGCCCCGCAGCAGCGCCAGGGCCAGCAAGGCGCCGCCGCCCAGCATCAGCATCAGCTGCCTGCGGCGTTCCGGCGCCATGGCGCGGCCGAACAGCGGGCCGGCGGCATAGCCCAGCAGGATCACGCCTATCCACGGCAGCAGCGGATACGTCACTTTCAGCTTCACCGCGCCTTCGGCCACCAGGAAGCCCCGGTGCAGCAGGATGGTCCACAGCGTGTAGCCGACGGTGCCCGGCTCGAACGTCATCCAGGTGAGCGCATTGTGGCCCACCACGATCAGCGCACCTACGGCGCCCAGCAGCTTGAGCGGCAGACGGTGCACCAGCGCCAGGAAGATCATGGCCAGGCCGATCACCCAGATCACCTGCAGATACAGCACCGCCGGCGGGAACTTGCCGGCCCAGGCGAAGTTCACCACCACCAGCTCCAGCGCCACCAGCAGCAGGCCGCGCTTGACCAGGAAGCCGGTCGCGTTGCGCGGCCCGGCGGCCGGATGCGCGTACAGCCAGGCCGACAGTCCGGTCAGGAACACAAACATGGGCGCGCAGAAATGCGCCGCCATGCGGGTGAAAAACAGCTCGGGCGCGGTGCTGGCAACGGTCATTGGGTCGCTCACCTGCATGTGCAGGTACAGCGTCTCGCGCACATGGTCGAACAGCATGATCAGCATGACCAGGCCGCGCATCACATCAATAATGGCGATGCGCGAACGCACCGCCTGGGCCGCCTGGTCCAGTGGCGTGGCAGGCGCTGTCTTGTTCAAGGCCCACAGGGCCGGATTATGTATGCTGGTATGGTCCATCGTGCGCTTTCTACCGAAGTTGACTGATTGATGAGGACTACCGCTTCATTGTACGGACGGGCTACGGTTTTTTCTGCTTAGTTGGCCCGCGCCGGCGGCGTTTTCCAAGGCTATGCCACGCGCGTCGCAGCATATTATTCGGCTGGCAATCTATGCTGCCGAAGTGCCGAAAAACCGCCGTTTGTGCGCTGCGGGAAGCCACAATCGCCACATCCGGCGGCGCTGAATATGATGTAATGATTCTACTGAATTCAACGACTGCCAGCGAAAGCACATATATCTGATGAAACAGGATTTTTGCATGGAACCGCGGCGCGACGCGCTGCGCAAACTGGCGGCCGGCGGCCTGCTGCTGTCGGCCGGGGGATTGCTGCAGGCGGCGCCGCAGCCGCGGCGCGGCGGCACGCTCACGATCGCCACGCAATCCAGCTCCACTGCCGACACGCTGGACCCGGCCAAGGGCGCGCTGTCCACCGATTATGTGCGTGCCCATATGTTCTACAACGGCCTGACCTCGCTGGATGCCAAGCTGGCGCCGCAGATGATGCTGGCCGAAGAAATGCTGACCGACGATGCGCTGGTGTGGACCGTGCGCCTGCGCAAAGGCATCCAGTTCCATGACGGGAAAGCGCTGACCGCCGCCGACGTGGTGTACTCGCTGAACCGCCACAACGATCCGGCAGTGGCGTCCAAAGTCCGCGCGGTGACGCAGCAATTCGAATCGGTGCGCGCGCTGGACCCGTTGACGGTAGAGATCACGCTGAAGGGCGCCAATGCGGACTTGCCGGTGATACTGGCCACATCGCATTTCGTGATCCTGCAGGAGGGAACCACCTCCTTCAACACCGCCATCGGCACCGGCCCCTTCAAATGCAAGGAATTCACGCCCGGTGTGCGCACGCACGGCGCGCGCAATGAACGCTACTGGAAACCCGGCCTGCCCTATCTGGACGAAGTGGCGCTGTTCGGCATACCGGACGAGTCGGCCCGCATCAACGCCCTGCTGTCGGGCGACGTGCACTGGGTAAACGAGGTGAATCCGCGCAGCACCAGGCGCATCAAGGGCGAGCCGGGCTACCAGGTGCTGGAAAGCCAGTCCGGCCTGTACACGGACCTGATCATCCGACAGACCGTGGGCCTGGGCCGCAACCCGGATTTCACGCTGGGCATGAAATACCTGATAGACCGCGAGCAGATGAAGCGCGCGGCCTTCCGGGGCTACGCCGTCATCGCCAACGACCAGCCCATTCCGCCATCCAACCGCTTCCACTTCGCGGGCCTGCCGCAGCGGCCGTACGACCCGGAGCGCGCCAAGTTCCACCTGCGCCGCGCCGGCGCGCTGGGCATGACGCTGCCCGTGGTGGCGTCGGTGGCGGCCACCGGATCGGTGGACATGGCCATGCTGCTGCAGCAGTCGGCGCAGAAGGCCGGCGTGAACCTGGCGTTGAAGCGGGTGTCGGCGGACGGCTACTGGTCCAACCACTGGATGAAATCGCCCATCGGCTTCGGCAACATCAACGCCCGTCCCAGCGCCGACATGCTGTTCACGCAGTTCTTCAAGTCGGACGCGCCGTGGAACGAGTCCGGCTGGAAGAACGAGCAGTTCGACCAGTTGCTGCTGCTGGCGCGCGCGGAGACGGACGACGCCAAGCGCAAGCAGTTCTACGCCGACATGCAGGTGCTGGTGCACGAGCATTGCGGCGTCGGCATTCCGCTGTTTATCAACAACCTGGAAGCGCTCAGCACCAAGGTACGCGGCGCGGCGCCGCATCCGCTGGGCGCCTTCATGGGCTACACCTGCTGCGAGCATGTGTGGCTGGACGCCTGAGCGCAAAGGACCACGCGATGACACTCCCTTCCCTGCAGGCGCTGCGGCGCCATTCCGCGACGGCATGGACGCCATGCGCCATGTGCGCCGTGTTCGCGCTGCTGGCCATGGCCGCCGGCGACAGCCTGGCGCACGGCGTGGCGGAAGACGACAAGGCCTACTTTGAGCAGACCACCGGCGTGCAGCTGCTGCCCTTCATCTACCTGGGCGCCAAGCACATGGTGACCGGCTACGACCATCTGCTGTTCCTGGTCGGCGTGATCTTCTTCCTGTACCGCCTGAAGGACGTGGGCGCCTACGTCACCCTGTTCGCGCTGGGGCACAGCGTGACGCTGCTGTCGGGCGTACTGAGCGGCACCCACATCAATCCCTACCTGGTGGACACCATCATCGGCTTCTCGGTGGTGTACAAGGCGCTCGACAATATGGGCGCGCTGGAGCGCGTGCTCGGCTTCCAGCCGAACACCAAGGCGGCGGTGCTGGTATTCGGCCTGTTCCACGGCTTCGGACTGGCCACCAAGCTGCAGGAACTCACGCTCTCGCAGGACGGGCTGGTGCCCAACATCCTGGCCTTCAATGTCGGCGTGGAGATAGGCCAGATGCTGGCGCTCAGCTCCATCCTCATCGCCATGGGCTACTGGCGCCGCAGCGCGGCCTTCCAGCGCCAGGCCTTCGGCGCCAACGGGATGCTGATGGTGGCGGGCTTTGTACTGATGGGCTATCAATTAACCGGTTACGCAACTGCCTGACAAGGACGAAACAACATGGTCACCACCTACACCACCGAGAACCTGCCCACCTTGCAACAGTTGGGCAAAGCCACCGGCGCGGCGCTGGCCGCCGCCGCGCTGATCCTCACCGTGGCCGTGCTGCCGGCCGAATACGGCATCGATCCGCTGGGCGCGGGCCGCATGCTGGGCATCGCCAAGCTGAATGGCGGTGCGAAGAAGGCGCCGGACGTGGTGACGCCTGTGATTCCGGGGGCCGCCGCCGGCAGCGCCGCAGCCCACGCCGGCGCCCCCGTCGCCCGCACAGCCGCCGTGCTGCGTTCGGACGAAATGAGCGTCACGCTGCAGCCGGGCGAAGGCGCGGAGGTCAAAGCGCTGATGCGCAAGGGCGAGCATTTCGTGTTCAGCTGGGCTACCGACGGCGCGCCGGTGAAGGCCGACATGCACGGCGAGCCGGAGCACGCCAAGGCCAACGAGTTCACCACCTACTGGAAGGAGCCGGCGCAAACCGGCGCCCAGGGCACGTTCACTGCGGGCTTCGACGGCATCCACGGCTGGTTCTGGCGCAACAAGGGGGCGCAGCCGGTCACCATCAAAGTCAAGGTAAGCGGCTTCCACGAGAAGCTGTACCGTCCCTCCTGAGCTGCCGGGCATGAACGGCTTGCGCGCGCTGCACCGCTGGACAGGGCTCGCCGCAGGCTGGCTGTTCGCCATCGTGGCGCTGACCGGCGCGCTGATGGCGTTCCGCGTCCAGCTGGAGCCGCTCGTATCATCCGCCCTGGCCACCGTTCCCGCCTGCACCGCCCCGCTGCCGCTCGATGCGCTGGTGGCCGCAGCCCGCACGGCCAGCCCGGACAGCGGGCCGCTGACGGCGCTGCGCCTCTACGGCAATTCACGCACCAGTGCGCGCGTGCGGTTCGGAGACGAACGATGGATCTACGTCGATCCCTGCAGCGCACGGGTGCTCGGCAGCGAAGCGGTCTACGGCGGGCCGTTTGGCACCGTGGCGCGGCTGCACATCTTCGGCTATCTGCCGTTCGGCGAACTGCTGGCCGGCAGCCTGGCGCTGCTGATGGCACTCGCCATGGCTGCGGCGGGCTTGCGCCTGTGGTGGCCGGCCAGCCTGCGCATGCTGCGCAGCAGCTGGCGCATCAAACGCGGCTTGCAGGGCCGCGCGCGCAGCCTCAATCTGCACAAGACCGTGGCCATCTATGCCGCCCCCGTGCTGCTGGCCTGCGCGCTGACCGGGCTGCCGCAGGCCTTCTCCTGGGCGCGCAGCGCAATCGACGCGCTGGCCGACTTCCCGGCCCGGCCCGCCGTGCGCCCGCCAGGCGCGCCCCAGCCCGCCGCCTTGCCCGCTCCCGAGCGCGCGCATGCGGGCGTGCCGCGAAATACAGCCGGCGTGCGCTTGGAAGCGATGTGGCGGCAGGCGCAGGCGCTGTCGCCCGCGCCGCAGAAGCTGCAGTTGCGCGCGCCGCCCGCGCCCGGTGCACCGTGGCTGCTGGAAGCCGTCGCGCGGGACGCGCCGCACGCCAACGCGCTCAGCTACTTTTACTTTGATCCGGCATCGGGCGCGCTGCTGCGCCATACGCCATACGCCGCTCACAGCCGTGGCCACCGCGCCTACCTGTGGATGCTGGCGCTGCACTACGGCTGGATAGGCGGCCTGGCGGGACAGGCCATCCTGCTGCTGGGCGCCCTCGCCGTCCCGCTGCTGGCCTGGACCGGCACGGCCAGTTACCTGCGCGGCCGCCGCACCGCTTCGGCCGCCGCGCGCGCGCCCGCGCTGATGCGCGTCGTGGTCCTGCGCAAGAGGTCCGAGGCGGAGGGCATCTGTTCATTTGAACTGGCCAGCCCGGATGGCGCGGCGCTGCCGTCCTATACCGCCGGCGCGCACGTGGAAGTCGTCACACCCGGCGGCCACGTGCGCCACTACTCCCTGTGCGGCGACCTGCGCGACCGCCACCGATACCGGATCGCCGTGCTGCGTTGCCGGGATACGCGCGGCGGCTCCGCCTCCATGCACGCCGAACTGCACGAGGGAGCCACGCTCGAGATCAGCGCGCCCCGCAACCACTTTCCGCTGGCGGCCCGCGCGCAGCACAGCGTACTGCTGGCCGGCGGCATCGGCATCACCCCCATCCTGAGCATGGCACGCCAGCTGGCGGCCGACGGCGCCAGCTTCGAGCTGCACTACAGCTGCCGCACCGAGCGCCACGCCGCATTCCGTGACGAGCTAGGCGCCGCGCCATTCGCCGCACGCACCCATTTCCACTACAGCGCCGGCGGCAGGCTGGACCTGGACACGCTGCTGCGGCTGCCCGCGCCCGGCGTACACATCTACGCCTGCGGCCCTGGCGCATTCATGGACGCCGTAGCCCGCGCCGCGCAGCGCCATGGCTGGCCGGAAGGGCAACTGCACGCCGAACGTTTCAGCGCCAGCGCCGATCCGCTCGCCGGCGCGCGCCTTGCCAGCGGTCCCGCCTTCGATGTCCGCATCGCCAGCACCGGCCAGGTCGTCCGTGTTCCGGAAGGTGTCACCGCCCTGGCCGCGATGGCCGGCAGCGGCGTGCACGTCCAATCATCGTGCGGCCAAGGCGTCTGCGGCACCTGCGTCACCGGCGTCCTGCAAGGCCGGCCCGACCACCGCGACCAATGCCTGTCAGCCGCCGAGCGCGCCCGCAACGACCGCTTCACGCCTTGCTGCTCGCGCGCCATCGGTCCGCTGCTGGTGCTCGATTTGTAGAGCGGAAAAAAAAATGCGCCGGGTGGGCGCATTAAAGGTACAACCAGATATCTGCTTACAGTCCAACCAGCCCCGCCAGACCGCCGATGTTCGTAATCTCCGCATAGTTGTAGAACGGCGTGCCCGGCTCGTGGCCGCGGTTCACGAAGGCCTTGTCCTTGATGCCGATGTCGTGCGCCGTCATCAGGTCGTAGCGCATGCTGGACGACACGTGCAGGAAGTCTTCCGGCTTGGCGCCCAGCTGGTCGATCATGTACTCGAAGGCACGCATGCGCGGCTTGTAGGCCTTGGCCTGCTGCGCGGTGTAGACGCGGTGGAACGGCACGCCCAGCTTCTCCACGTTGTGCGCCAGCTGCGCATCCATGGCGTTGGACAGGATCACCAGCGGAATCTTGTCGGCGATGCGGGCCAGGCCTTCGGTGACGTCCGGGTGCGGCCCCCAGGTCGGCACGGCGGCATAGATCTCGGCCACGTCTGACTCGCGGAACGGCACCTTCCAGCGGTTCGCGGTGCGCAGCACCGAGTTGTACACCACGTCGTAATACGGCTTCCAGTCGCCCAGCACTTCATCCAGGCGGAAGGACGAAAAGTCCTTGCAGAACTGGTCCATATTGTCCGGACTGATGCGGTCGGCGAACAGCTTGCGCGCCATCGGCGCCATCTGGAAAAAGATCAAGGTGCCGTAGCAGTCGAAACTGATGTACTTCGGCCGGAAAACGATGCTCATGGTTGCCCTTTCGATGAGATTGATGGCAGATCAAAACAGTTCCATCATAACCAGTACGCTGCCGCTACTGCTGCCGACTGCAGCATGGCTCGCCGCGCAATTTGTGCTTTTTTCTGTCTGAATCAGCATCTTCTACGGCACCCCCGCCCGGCGGCGCCGAAAAAGCCTTCGTTGTTACAAATAACGTATTTCTTTTCAATTTAATAATGTATTTTGTAGGAATATTCCTACCGATCTCATTCATAAGGAGAAAGTCCATGTGCCGGTTTCCTGTCCCGCCTATGCTGCTGTGCACGATAGCCCTGCTCTCAGCCTGTAGTACGCCGCCCAGGAATACTCCTGGCTTGGAAACGATACAGATCACTTCCAGCCGTGGCGAGGGGATCGCCAAGCCCGTCAATATCACTCCGCTCAGTACGTATGAAGATGAGTGGGCGGCCCCGTCAGCGGCCGGTGGCGACTTCGCCGGCGCCTACACGCGGCTGATGATCTTCAGCGACCTGGCGGCCAGCGGGGGGACGAAGCGGAGAACCTGGCCTACAAAAAAACGGGGCTATCTGACCCGCGCCATCGTTGGAAAGGACTTCTCTCTCAATCTGACTGTGCATGTCACGGTTGGAGCATATGAATCCACCGTCCCGCTGGCAACCATAGGCCATCAGAGTAACTCCGATGGCGAGTTGTGGAATCGGGTCATTCACCACTCAAAATCCGATTTTCCGCTATTTCTGGTCAAGAACGACGGCAGTGCATCCATCCCATCGGTGAAAATTGGGGTCGCCGGCACGAAGAGCTATACCTCACGCGGCGCGGCCACCGCTGTCCAGGTGGCCTTGGGCATCGCCAAGGCAACTGGCGCCCAAGCCAATGTGGTGACCAGGCTGTCCGAACAAACCACCAAGGACAAAGCACGGGCCGTCGATGACGCTATCTCCAAACTCTTCGCCAGCGGTATCGCGGAGGAACATTGGACCGACCGCGACCTGCGTTCCTGGAGCGTCGGCCGCGACCGGCCGCGCGGCGCCAAAATCAGCTTCCAGGTGCCGTCCGATGAAGACGACTGGAACTCGACGCCGCGCCCTGTAGGCAACTGGACGGTGACTTTCGATTTCCCGCGTCCCTCCATCTTCGCGGACTGGCGCATCTGCGGCGACTCCGACTTGCCTCGCTGCGTTGCGAATCGCCAGCAGGCCGAACGCAAAGTCCACGAGAGCGTCGATCCCGGCGAGGTCCTGAATTACGTTCTGCTCAACGGCAGCAACAGCCTTGGAACGGTACGGGCCTTTTTGTCGCAGCAGGATTGGTATGTGGCCGCGCAGCCTGCCTTCCTGGATAAGACCAAGGCCAATGAAACCGCCAGCGGCTTCTGCCGGCGTATTCGCAATGAAATCACCGGCCTGGGCCTGAACGGCTTTGATTCGGACATCGTGGTCTGGGCTGTCATCAACGGCATGCCGCTACCGAAGAGTATCGATTTCCAACAGGTGGCAGACTGTAAGGCCCCGCTGAATACGATAGCGGAGCACAAGCGCAACGCTGCCGAGAGTCTTGCGCGGGCGCCCGCAGGCGGGCAAAAGGTGGCGCGGACTGAGGACAGCCCGCGCTAGCCGGGCACAGGGCGGCCTACTTGATGTCGAAGGACGTGCTGACCTTGGTCTTCTTGTCCGCCAGCGTGACCGAAGCCAGCACCTTGCTTCCCTTGACCGCGCCCGGCGCCTTCGCTTCCAGCTTGTTGCCGCCGGCCGGCTTGAGCGCGAACTCGGCTTTCGCCGCCCCCTTCATCACGGTCAGCTTGCCGCTCAGGTCCGCGCTGGGCATGTCGTCGCCGTCGTCCTGCAGGTACAGCTCCACGGTGTCGCCCTTGACGACCAGCTCCAGCCAGGTCTCGCCTACCGCCTGCACCACGCCGCCGTGGTTGGCCGTGGGCGAGCCGTGCGCGAAAGCGGTATTTGCCGGCAGCGTTGCCGCGCCCACGGCCAGGACGGCCGCGCCGGCCAGGATGCTCAGTATCTTTTTCATCTTCGTTCTCCCGTTTATTCCGGTGCGTGCGCCAGCACGAAGGACAGCGATGCCAGGTGCTCGATGCGGTTGTACTTGGTGGGCTGGTCGGACGGTGATTCAAAAATGGCCACGATCACGTTCAGCCCCTGGTTGCGGACCTTGAGCGTGACCGTGCCGTCGGCGCCGCTCAGCGCCGGCTCGCCGTCCGGGTCGTTGACCCAGTCGTGCAGCACCTTGGCGCCCGCCACCGGCTTGCCCTGATACAGCACGCGCAGCTTGATCGGCTGGCCCAGCATGGCCGGCAGCGCGGCCTCCACCGGCAGCACCTGCAGGGTCTGGCCGGGCAACGGCGCCAGCGGCGCGGTCAGCGGCGCGCGCAGGTGCACCGCGTACTTGATGGTGCGCTCGGCCACTACCGCCGTCGGCACCTCGTCCTTGCCTTTCTTGTGCCACTTGCCGTCCGGCGTCTTGCTCCAGGTGCCGTTGTCGAGCACTGCCGCCACCACGGCCGGCTGGTTCTCCAGGTTCACCAGCACCAGCCGGCCGTCCGGCTGCAGGCTGGCGGCCACCGGCTTGCCGGCGGCGTCGTAGCCTGCCATGCTGGTTACCTGCGGCAGCCGTTTCAGCGAGTCCAGGTCGTCCGCGCCCACCCCGTACAGGAAGGCCAGCTGCGTGGCCCGCTGCGCGAACCAGATGCCGTGCGCGGACGCCGTGGGCGCCAGGCCTGCGGCCATGGATGCCGCCAGCGCGGCGGCGATGGCGATTTTGCGTATCTTCTGCATAGGGCTGCTCCTTAGAATTTGTAGTTGAGGTTGAGGGTGACGGTGCGTTCGGTGCCCGGCGCCACCCACACCTGGCTGTACGAACTGGCGTAGTAGCGCTTGTTGAACAGATTGTCCACGTTGAGCGACACGCGCACCTTCTTGTTCGGCGACCAGGACGAGATCAGCTTGGCCGTGGTGTAGGCCGGCAGCGTGAAGTTGCTGGACACGGCCACGTCGCCCAGCCGGTCGCCGACATAATTCAGGCCGCCGCCCAGCGTCGCGGTGCCGCTGCCCAGCGCGAAGGTGGGCGTGATGACCAGCGAGGCGCTTTGCTTCGGCACGTTCGGGAAGCGGCTGCCGGTCACGATGGTGTTGTCCCCCTTGGTGACGGTAGCGTCGGTGTAGGCGTAGGCGGCGGACATGCGCACATTCGGCATGATCTCGCCCGACACGTCCAGCTCCACGCCCTTGCTGCCCACTTCGCCGGCCGAGATCGAGAAGTCCGTGTTCAGCGGATTGGTGGTCAGCACGTTCTCCTTCTTGATCTTGTACAGCGCCAGGGTGCCGGTGATCTTGCCGTCCGCCGTCTCCAGCTTGCCGCCCACCTCATACGAGCGGCTTTCCTCGGCCGGGAAGGCCTTGTTGTCGATGCTGATGCCGCTGTTCGGGCGGAAGCCCTTGGCCGCCGTGGCGTACAGCGACACGGTGCGCAGCGGCTGGTACACCAGGCCGGCGCGCGGACTGGTGGCGCTCAGCTTCTGGTTGTTGGAAGCGCTGGTGCGGTAGTTGCGCACGGTCTGGTCGTAGCTGTCGTGACGCACGCCGATCAGCGCCTTCCACTGGTCGGTGATGTCGACCTGGTCCTGGCCGTAGAAGGCGTGCGCGCGCTGCTCTTCCTTGGTGTCGATGGACAGCGTGAGCGGATCGGCCTTGCCGCCGTAGACCGGGTTGTAGATGTCGATCGCATAGGGGTTGGCGGCGCTCGGATTGCGGCGCAGCTGCACGCGGCGGTCGTCGAAGCGGTAGGCATCGACGCCCACCAGCACATTGTGCGTCAGCGAGCCGGTGTTGAACTTGCCCAGCAATTCCACGCGGCCCGACACGTCGATGGCGCCGAAATCGCGGTGGCGGCGCTGGCGGCGCAGGGTGCGGCCGTCCGCCAGCAGGTTGTTGGCCTCGGTCGAGAAGCCTTTCAGCGAACTGTCGCGGTAGGACAGGCCGGACTGCAGCTTCCACTGCTCGTTGAACTCGTGCTGCAGGAAGACCTGGTGGCCCACCGACTTGACCACGGTGGGGCCGTCGGCCGGTTCGCCCAGGTAGCGCGAATTGGGCACCAGGCCCAGCACGCCGTTCACCGCCACCACGCCACGGTCGAAAGGCACGCGCTGCTCGCTCGCCTCGATTTCGTAGGACAGCGTGGTGCTGTCGCCGATCAGCCAGATGAAGGACGGCGAAATGAAGGAGCGCTCGGTTTCGACGGTGTCGCGGAAGCTGTCGCCTTTTTCATAGGCCGCGTTCAGGCGGTAGGCGACGGTCTCGGTGACCGGGCCGGTCAGGTCCACCGCCGTGCGGTAGGTGTGGAAGCTGCCCACCGACAGGTCCAGCGAGTAGCCCGGCTCGAAGCGCGGCTTCTTGGTCGTGATGTTGACGGTGCCGCCAGGCTCGCCCCGGCCATACAGTGCCGACGCGGGGCCTTTCAGCACTTCCACGCTGTTGGTGCTGGCCGAATCGCGCAGGCCGTTGTAGCCCCGGCTGGAGCTGAAGCCGTTGACCAGGTAGTCGGAGCCGAAGTTGGGATCGCCCGTGAAGCCGCGCATGGCATAGCTGTCCCACAGGCCGCCCAGGTTGCTCTGCTTGGAGATGCCGCTGGTGAGGTCCAGCGCGCCGGCCAGGTTGGTCACGCCCACGTCCTTGAGCAGGTCGGCCGTCAGCACGCGCACGCTTTGCGGCAAGTCCTTGAGCAGGGTGTCGGTCTTGGTGGCGCCGGTGGCCGACAGCGCGCGGTAGTTCTGGCGCGTTGCCTTGACCACCACCACTTCGCGCTTGGCGGCCGGTTCCCCGGCAGCGGCGGCTTCCGCTGCAGGCGTCTCCGCAGGTTCGGGCTCGGCGGCCAGCACGGCTAGTGGATAGGTCGCGGCCAGAAACAGGGCCAGGGTGCGGTGACGTGTGGGATACATGACAAACTCCTAGTTAGGTGTGAATGTACTTGATAAAGCGTCTACTGCTAACGATTACATCACGCCGCGTCCGCCGGATTGCACTGTAATCGCCCTGTCACAAAACGGAAATATGCTTTTTCCGTGCCTTGCGCAGCACAACTTGCTGCCGTTCTGAAAGCCGCACAAGTGCAGTGCAGCCTTGCGCGCGCCGCCCCGTCAAGGCGCGCCGCGCGCACCGTTTTAGCGCGCGAAATCGACCAGTACGGTCTTGAAGCGCAGGTTGGCCTCGTAGGCCTGGCGGCCCAGGTCCTTGCCCATGCCGGAGCGCTTGAAGCCGCCGGTGGGCAACACATAGTCGTCGCTCCGGCCGTAGCGGTTGATCCACACCGTGCCCGCTTCCAGGCCGCGCGCGCAGCGCAGCGCGCGGCCCACGTCCGCCGTATGCACGCCGGCCGCCAGGCCGTAGGACGGATGGTCGCCCAGCGCCAGGGCCTCGTCCTCGTCGTCGAACACCTGCACCGTCAGCACCGGGCCGAAGATCTCGTCGCGCACCGCTTCCATATTGGCGTCCACCCCGGTGAGGATGGTGGGCAGGTAGAACGCGCCCTCGCCCGCCACCGGCGCCAGTCTGCCGCCCACGGCCAGCGTGGCGCCGGCCTGCACGCTCCGCTGCACCATGCCGTCGATGCGGGCAGCGTCCGCCGGCGAGATGATGGGCGACAGCGTGGCCCCCGCTTCCCAGGTGTGGCCGGCACGCAGCGCGCTGAACGCTGAAGCGATGCCGTCCACCAGCCGCTCCGCCACGGCGCGCTGCACGATCAGCCGCGAGCCGGCCACGCACACCTGCCCCGCGTTGCCGGCGATGGCCCCGGCCACCATGCGCGCCACCTTGTCCAGGTCCGGCGCGTCGGCGAACACCAGCTGCGGGCTTTTGCCCCCCAGCTCCAGCGTGACCGGCTTGGTGCCGGTCTGCGCGCAGGCGGCCATGATGGCGCTGCCGGTGCGGGTCGAGCCGGTGAACGTCACTTTTGAAATGCGCGGATGGCGCACCAGCGCGTCGCCAGTGATGCGGCCGTCGCCCTGTATCACATTGAAGATCCCGGGCGGCATGCCGGCCTGCACCGCCAGTTCGGCCAGCCGCACGGCGGAGAACGGAGTCAGTTCGGAGGGCTTGAGCACCACCGCGTTGCCGGCCGCCAGCGCCGGGCCTATCTTCCAGGACGCCATCACCAGCGGGAAGTTCCACGGCGCGATGGCGCCGATCACGCCATACGGCTCGGCGATGGTCATGCCCAGCGAATCGCTGCGGGTGGCCGCCACGTCGCCGCCTATCTTGTCGGCGAATTCGGCGAAGAAGCGGATGCCCTCGGCGGTAAACGGCACGTCCCAGCCGGCCGCGTTGACGATGGGCCGCGTGGAGCCCACCGCTTCCAGCGCGGCCAGGCCGGGATCGGACTCGATCAGGTCGGCCCAGCGGCGCAGCACGCGGGCGCGCTCGCGCGGCGCCTGGGTGGCCCAGGTGCTGGTCTTGAAGGCGCTCCAGGCATTCTGCACCGCCTGGTCCACCAGGTCCGCGTCCGCCACCGGCAGGCCGGCGTAGACCGCGTTGTCGGACGGACGGCGCACATCCATTGCCGGCCCCTGGCCGGCCACATGGCGCCCTCCTATGTAATGGCCGCTGCTTACCTGGATTTCGTCGGGATTAAAGCTCTGCATGGGGATTCCTTGAATATTTGTTAAGGCCGGCGTGAAACTGGAATGAAAACTGCGTAGGGCTATGCTAAGGGCGAAGCCGCAGCATTAAATGCCGCCGGGGGCGCCCCGGGAGGCGCAAGCTTGTGTAGTTTTGCCGCCAGCCATAGATCATGCTTGAGGCGGAAGGCGCAGCAATGTGTGCTGCGCGGGGCGGCGAAAACCGCTGTTTCTGTCTCCGGCGCGCGGCAATTCGGAATTTTGCGCAGAGCGGCCTATGGTGTAATGGATGTAACAGCTTGGTAATGGATTCATTAAGATAGACTCATCGAGGACGCAGCATGAAGCTTGAATCGTATTGGCTCGATACCGCGCCCGCATTTGCAGGCGCGGCGCAAGGTCCGGTGGTGCCGCGCGCCGACGTGGTGGTGGTTGGCGGCGGCTTCACCGGCCTGTCCGCCGCGCTCGCGCTGGCCCGGCGCGGCGCCTCCGTGGTGCTGCTGGAAGCCGGCCGGGTGGCCGGCGAAGCATCCGGCCGCAACGGCGGCCAGTGCAACACCGGCCTGGCGCACGACTACGCCGACCTGGCCGCCCGCCTCGGCGAAGACCATGCGCGCGCCTGCTACCAGGCCTACGACGACGCGGTGGATACGGTGGAGCAGCTGGTGGCGCAGGAAGCCATCGACTGCGATTTCCGCCGCTGCGGCAAACTGAAACTGGCGGCCAAGCCGGAGC
This sequence comes from Pseudoduganella sp. UC29_71, assembly GCF_042693265.1. Taxonomy (NCBI): domain Bacteria; kingdom Pseudomonadati; phylum Pseudomonadota; class Betaproteobacteria; order Burkholderiales; family Oxalobacteraceae; genus Pseudoduganella; species Pseudoduganella sp. UC29_71. Next base: position 2,654,806 of record NZ_CP170549.1, read on the forward strand.
ACTACGCCAAGCTGGAACGGGCCTGGGAGCGCCTGCGCCAGCGCGCCGATCCCAATGTGGAACTGCTCAAGGCCGCCGACCTCGCCCCCGAGATCAACGCCGAAGGCTTCTACGGCGGCCTGCTGCAGCGCCAGGGCGCCCAGATGCACATGGGTAGATTCGCCGTCGGCCTGGCCGAAGCGGCGGTGCGCGCCGGCGCCAGGGTCTACCAGGGCGCGGCGGTGCAGCACATCGAGCGCACTGCCGGCGGCTACCGCATCGCCTCGGCGCGCGGCGCCATCGACGCGCAGCAGGTCTTCCTCGCGACCGGCAATTCCAGCCTGGGGCCGTTCGGCTATTTCCCGCCGCCGCCTGGTGTCGGTGGGCAGCTTCATCATCGCCACCGAGCCGCTGGGCGAGGACCTGATCGACGCCATCCTGCCGGGCCGGCGCAACTACGTCACCACCAAGAACATCGGCAACTACTTCCGCCTCACCCCGGACAACCGCCTGCTGTTCGGCGGGCGCGCGCGCTTCGCGCTGTCCAACCCCAAGTCGGACGCCAAGAGCGGCCGCATCCTGGCCGATACCATGGTGCGCCTGTTCCCGCAGCTGGAGCGCACCGCCATCGACTACTGCTGGGGAGGACTGGTGGACATGACGGCCGACCGCCTGCCGCGCGCGGGCGAGCATGAGGGCATGTTCTATTCGCTGGGCTACAGCGGCCACGGGGTGCAGATGTCGGTGCACATGGGCCAGAAGATGGCCGAGGTGATGGCGGGCCAGGCCGACAGCAATCCCTGGCGCGGCCTGGACTGGCCGGCCATCCCGGGCTACTACGGCAAGGCGTGGTTCCTGCCGCTGGTGGGCGCCTATTACAAACTGCAAGACCGCCTGCACTGAGGCCCGCCCATGAACGGAACCATAGGAAAGCTGCTGCTGACGCGCCTGAGCCTGGGCGCGCTGACCTTGCTGATCGTCTCGGTGGTGGTGTTCGCCATCACCAACCTGCTGCCGGGCGACGCCGCCCAGGAATCGCTGGGCCAGGCCGCCACGCCGGAAGCGGTGGCGGCGCTGCGCGCCCAGTTCGGGCTGGACCAGCCTGCCCCGGTGCGCTACGCGCGCTGGCTGGGCCACATGCTGCAGGGCGACGCCGGCACCTCGCTGGTGAACGGCCAGGCCATCGGCGAACTGATAGGCAAGCGCCTGCCCAGCTCCCTGGTGCTGGCCGGCGCCACCGCCGCCGTCTCGGTGCCGCTGGCACTGGCGCTGGGCATCCTGTCGGCCATGTACCGCGGCTCGCTGTTCGACCGCGGCATGAATATGCTGGCCGTGTCGCTGGTGTCGGTGCCGGAATTCCTGATCGCCACGCTGGCCGTGCTGCTGTTCGCCGTCAAGCTGCGCTGGCTGTCGGCGCTGTCGCACACGGCGGACATCGCCAGCCTGGGCCAGTTCCTCAAGGCCTACGCCATGCCGGTATTCACGCTGTGCTGCGTGATCGTGGCGCAGATGGCGCGCATGACGCGCGCCGCCGTCATCGACCAGCTGCGCGCGCCCTACGTGGAGATGGCGCGGCTCAAGGGCGCGCGGCCGGTGCGCATCGTGCTGGCCCATGCGCTGCCCAACGCCATCGGCCCGATCGCCAACGCGGTCGCGCTCAGCCTGTCGTATCTGCTGGGCGGCGTGCTGATCGTCGAGAGCATCTTCAACTATCCCGGCATCGCCAACCTGATGATAGACGCCGTCACCACGCGCGACATCCCGCTGGTGCAGGCCTGCGCCATGATCTTCTGCGGCGCCTACCTGCTGCTGGTGATGCTGGCCGATATCTGTGCAATTGTTTCCAACCCGAGGTTACGCAATCTATGAACAGCACCGCTACCCCTGTTCCGTCCAAGCCGCAGGGCCGCTTGCGCGCCGCGTGGTGCGCCGTCGCCGGCCTGCCCGTGCCCGCGCTGATAGGCCTGGCCATCGTGCTGTTCTGGCTCGCCGCCACCGTGGCCGGCCCGGCTATCGCGCCGCACGACGCGGCCGACATCGTCGACCCCGACGTGTTCGGCGCCATCAGCGCGCAATTTCCCATGGGCACAGACTACCTGGGGCGCGACATGCTGAGCCGCGTGCTGTACGGCGCGCGCTACACGGTGGCGCTGGCCCTGGCCGCCACGCTGCTGGCCAGCGGGGTGGGCACCCTGCTCGGCCTGTACGCGGCGGTGGCCGGCGGCTGGCTGGACGCGGGCCTGAGCCGCGCGCTCGACGCCCTGATCTCCATTCCCAGCAAGATGTTCGCGCTGATGATGGTGGCCTCCTTCGGCTCCTCGGTGCCGGTGCTGGTGCTCACCGCCGCGCTGGGCTTCATGCCCGGCGCCTACCGCATCGCGCGCGCGCTGGCCGTCAACGTGCAAGCGATGGAATTCGTGCAGGCGGCGCGGGCGCGCGGCGAAGGCATGGCCTACATCGGCTGCGTGGAAATCCTGCCCAATATGATACGGCCGGTGCTGGCCGACTTCGGCCTGCGCTTCGTGTTCACCGTGCTGCTGCTGAGCGGCCTGTCCTTCCTCAGTCTCGGCGTGCAGCCGCCGGACGCGGACTGGGGCTCGCTGGTGCGCGAAAACATCGGCGGCCTGGCAGAAGGCGCGCCGGCCGTGCTAATGCCGGCGCTGGCCATCGCCACGCTGACCATAGGCGTCAACCTGCTGATCGACAACCTGCGCGGCAAGAAGAAGGACGCACGATGAAACCATTGGTACAAGTGAACAACCTGCGCGTGGTCGCGCGCAACGACGCGGGCGTGGACATCCCCATCGTCAAGGGCGTCAGCTTCGCGCTCGACAAGGGCGAGGTGCTGGCCCTGATCGGCGAATCGGGCTCCGGCAAGACCACCATCGCGCTGTCGCTGATGGGCTATGCGCGCCAGGGCTGCCGCATTGCCGGCGGCCAGGTGCGCGTGGGCGAGCAGCAGGTGCTGGAACTGGACGAGCGAGGCCTGTCCGCGCTGCGCGGCCGCACCGTGGCCTATATCGCGCAAAGCGCCTCGTCGGCCTTCAACCCGTCCAAGACGCTGATGGACCAGGTGGTCGAAAGCGCGGCCATCCACCACACCATGCCGCGCGCCCAGGCGGAAGCGAAGGCAGTGGAACTGTTCCGCGCGCTGGCCTTGCCGGACCCCGAACGCCTGGGATCGCGCTATCCGCACCAGGTGTCCGGCGGCCAGCTGCAGCGCGTGATGGCGGCCATGGCCTTCATCACCGACCCGGCGCTGGTGATCCTGGACGAGCCGACCACCGCGCTCGACGTCACGACGCAGATCGAAGTGCTGCGCGCCTTCAAGGACGTGGTGCGCCAGCTCGGCACCACGGCCGTCTATGTGTCGCACGACCTGGCCGTGGTGGCGCAGATGGCCGACCGCATCGTGGTGCTGCGCGACGGCGAGATCCGCGAGGACGGCGCGACGCCGCAGGTGCTCAACGCGCCGGCCCACGAGTACACGCGCAGCCTGCTGGCGGCGGCCGAACCGGCCGTGCGCGACATCAGCATCGAACTGCCGTCGCTGACCAGGCTGGCCCCGCCGCTGCTGGAGATACGCGGCCTGCACGCCGGTTACGGCCCGGCCGGCGCCGACGGCCTGCCGTCCAAGCGCATCCTGGGCGACATCAACCTGACCATCGCGCGCGGCGCCACGGTGGGCGTGATCGGCGAGTCCGGCTCCGGCAAGACCACGCTGGCGCGGGTGGTGGCCGGCATGGTGCCCATCGCGCGCGGCGAAGTGCTGCTGGACGGCGGCGCGCTGCCCTCCTGCACCGGAGGCCGCACGCGCGAGCAGCACCAGCGCGTGCAGTTCGTGTTCCAGAACGCGGACACCTCGCTCAACCCGGCCCACACCATAGGCGGCATCCTGGCCCGCCCGCTCAGCTTCTACCACGGCCTGAAGGGCGACGCGCGCCGGCGACGCGTGCTGCAGCTGCTGGACCTGGTGCGCCTGCCGGCCGCCATCGCCAACCGCCTGCCGGGCGAGCTGTCCGGCGGCCAGAAGCAGCGCATCAACCTGGCGCGCGCGCTGGCGGCCGAGCCGGACCTGATCCTGTGCGACGAGATCACCTCCGCGCTGGACACCGTGGTGGCGGCCGCCATCCTGGACCTGATGGCCGAGCTGCGGCGCGAGCTGAAGGTGTCCTACATGTTCATCAGCCACGACATCAGCACCGTGCGCGCCATCTGCGACGAGATCGTGGTGCTGTACGCCGGCAGCAAGGTCGAGGCGCGGCCGCGCGAAGCGCTGGCCGAAGCGCCCTTCCATCCCTACTCGCACCTGCTCATTTCGTCCGTGCCCAAGCTGGAGCAGGGCTGGCTGGACGGCGTCTGCGCGCGCCGCGCCAGCCGCCTGCCGCCGCTGGGCGCAGCAGGCACCGCGGCGCCGGCCGCCGGCGCCGCCCTGTGCACCTTCCTGCCGCGCTGCAGCGAACGCATCGACGGCGTGTGCAACCGCCTGCCCCCGCCGCGCCAGATGCTGGCCAACGGCGGCGAAATCCTGTGCCACCATGCCCCCGCCGCGCTGGCGCTGCGCCAGTCCCCTTTACACCGCTTTGAGGAAGTCGCATGAACTCACGCTTTGTCCGCCTGGCCGAAACGGCCCGGCCGCCGGTCAGCTTCACGATAGACGGCGAACCCGCCGCCGCCCTGGAGGGCGACACCCTGCTGGTGGCCATGCTTAACGCCGCGCGCAGCCTGCGCAGTTCCGAATTCGGCGAAGGCCGCCGGGCGGGCTTTTGCCTGATGGGCGCCTGCCAGGATTGCTGGGTCTGGACCGCCGCCGGCGAGCGCCTGCGCGCCTGCTCCACCGAAGTGCGCGAAGGCCTGGCCATCGTCACCCGCGATACGGAGGCGGCATGGCTGAAGCTCGCGTAATTGTGATCGGCGCCGGCCCTGCCGGGGTGCGCGCCGCCGAGGAACTGGCGGCGGCCGGGCTGCGCCCCGTCGTCATCGACGAAGGCCGGCGCGACGGCGGCCAGATCTACCGCCGCCAGCCCGGGCATTTCACCCGCAGCTACGACAAGCTGTATGGCAGCGAAGCGGCGCGCGCGGCCAGCCTGCACGGCGCCTTCGACGCGCTGCGCGGCAAGATCGACTACCGCAGCGAGACGCTGGCCTGGAATATCTCGGACGGCCACCTGCACATCGTGAGCGGCGCGCACGGCGAGCGCCTGCCCTATTCGGCCCTGCTGATCTGCTCCGGCGCCACGGACCGCCTGATGCCGGTGCCCGGCTGGGAACTGGCGGGGGTATTCAGCCTGGGGCGCGGCGCAGATTGCGCTCAAGTCGCAGGCCTGCTCGGTGGGCCGGCGCGTGGTCTTCCTCGGCAGCGGGCCGCTGCTCTACCTGGTGGCCTACCAGTACATGAAAGCCGGCGCCGGCGTGGCCGCCGTGCTCGATACCGCCCGCCTGCGCGACCAGGCCGCCGCCCTGCCCAAGCTGCTGGCGCGGCCCAAGCTGCTGCGCCTTGGCCTGTCGTATATGGCGGCGCTGCGCCGCGCCGGCGTGCAGTTGCGCTCGGGCGTCACCCCGCTCGGCATCTCCGGCGACGCGGAAGACGGCGTGCGCGGCCTGGCCTACCTGGACGCCGGCGGCACGCGCCGCGAGATCGCATGCGACGCGGTGGCCATGGGCTACCACCTGCGCCCAGAAACCCAGCTGGCCGACCTGGCGCGCTGCGCCTTCCGCTTCGACTCGGCGGCGCGCCAGTGGTTTCCCGAGGTGAGCGAGGATGGCCGCAGTTCCGTGTCCGGCGTGTACCTGGCCGGCGACGGCGTACGCATCCTCGGCGCCGAAGGGGCGGAGAACGCAGGCAGGCTGGCCGCGCTGGCCCTGCTGGCGGACATGGGCAGCGCCGTGGACACGCAGCGCGTGGAAGCGCTGAAACGCGAGCAGCGCAAGATGGAGCGCTTCCGCCAGGGGCTGGTGCAAGCCTTCCCCTGGCCCGCCGAGCAGGCCGCGCGCCTGCCGGACCAGGCCATCGTGTGCCGCTGCGAATGCATCACGGCCGGGGAACTGCGCCGTACCGTGCACGAGATGGGCGCGCAGGAGGCCAACCGCGCCAAAGCCTTCAGCCGCGTGGGCATGGGCCGCTGCCAGGGCCGCTACTGCGCGCAGGCCGGGGCCGAAGTCATCTCGGCAGCCTGCGGCGTCCCGGTCGAACAGGTGGGACGGCTGCGCGGCCAGGCGCCGGTCAAGCCGCTCGCCATACGGACGCGGGAGGAAGCGGCATGAGCGCCATTCAACATGCGGACGTCATCATCGTCGGCGGCGGCATCATGGGCGCCTCCACCGCCTTCTTCCTGCGCCAGCGCGGCGTGTCCGTGATCTTGCTCGAACGCGGGCTGACCGGCCAGCAGGCCAGCGGCGTCAACTTCGGCAATGTGCGGCGCCAGGGCCGCTTCCTGGCGCAGCTGCCGCTGTCCATGCGCGCCCACGCCATCTGGCAGCGCCTGCCCGAACTGATCGGCGAGGACGCCGAGTACCTGCAGAGCGGCCACCTGCGCTGCGCCTACCAGCCGGAACAGGTGGAAGTGCTGGAGAAGTACGCGCGCGAGGCGCGCCACTACGGGCTGGAGCTGGAGATGCTGGGCGAGCAGGACATCCGCCGCCGCTATCCCTTGCTGGGCCGGGAAGTGATTGCCGGCTCGCTGGCGGCGCAGGACGGCCATGCCAACCCGCGCCTGGCCGCGCCGGCATTTGCCCGCGCCGCCGCACGCGCCGGCGCGCACATCATCGAGAACACGGAAGTGCTGGCCATAGAAAAGGATGGCCTGGATTTCCGCGCCACCTGCGCCGGCGGCCGCGAGTACCGCGCGCCATCGCTGCTGGTGGCCAGCGGCGCCTGGGGCGACAAGATGGCGGCGCAGTTCGGCGAGCCGGTGCCGATGGCCGTGCGCGGACCCCAAATGGGGGTGACCGAACCGGTGCCCTATGTGATCGGCCCGGCCATCGGCGTGGCGGTCAAGTCGATCACGGAATCCTTGTATTTCAGGCAGGTCAAGCGCGGCAACATCGTGTTCGGCGGCTGCGGGCGCGGCCCGGCGGACCAGCTGACGCGCCGCGCCTACGTGCTGCCCGAGCACACGCTGGCCCAGTTCCGGCAGATGGCGCGGCTGGCGCCGGCGGTGGCCAAGCTGAATATCATCCGCGTGTGGAGCGGCATCGAAGGCTATATGCAGGACGACCTGCCGGTGATGGGACCGAGCGGCCGCGTCAGCGGCCTGCACTACGCGTTCGGCTTCTCCGGCCACGGCTTCCAGCTGGGACCGGGCGTGGGCGACGTGATGGCAGAGCTGATCGCCACCGGCGCCACCTCGACGCCGATCGAGCCCTTCGCCATCGGCCGCTTCGCGCTGGCGGCCGCCGCCGCGTGAAGCCGGACGCGTGCCGGTACCGGGGCGCGGGCTACGCGGCGCCGGCGATGGCGCGCTGCAGTTCGGCGATGCCGGCCGGCTTGGTCAGGTGCAGGTCGAATCCGGCCGCCTCGGCGCGCCGCTTGTCCGCGCCCTGGCCGTAGCCGGTGAGCGCGATCAGCCGCAGCGCGCCGCGGCTGCGTGCCCGCAGTGCCGCCGCCAGCTGGTAGCCGTTCATGTCCGGCAAGCCGATGTCGATAATGGCCACTTCGGGCTGCGCCGCCGCGAAGCTGTCCAGCGCCGCGCTGGCGCTGTGCACCGCCGCCACGTCATGCCCGCTCAGTTCCAGCAAGTCCTGCAGGCCGCGGGCCGCGTCCTGGTTGTCGTCCACCACCAGGATGCGGCGCCGCGCCACGGCCTCCGGTTCCGGCTCCGGGGCCGCCTCCATGTCCGGCGCCGCGATGGCGGGCAGCAGCACTTCAAAGGTGCTGCCCTGGGCCTGCCCGGCACTGATGGCGCCGATGCGCCCGCCGTGCCGTTCCACGATGTTGCGGGCGATCGCCAGGCCCAGTCCCAGCCCGCCGGCGGCGCGCGCCAGCGGCTGCGGCGCCTGGTAGAAGGGCTCGAAGATGTGCTGCAGCATGTCCGGCTGCATGCCCACGCCATGGTCGCGCACCTGCAGCCGCGCCTGGCCGGCGCTCTGTTCCAGCGTCACCGAAATCGCGCCGTCACAGCCGAAGCGCACCGCGTTTGACAGCAGATTGGTCATCACCTGCACCAGCCGGCTTTCATCGCCCAGCACCCACAGGCTATCGGGCATCTGCACACTGATGGCCGGGCCGCGCTGCTTGGCGGCGTTGGCCGCGTCCACCGCCTGCGCCACCACCTGGCACAGGTTCACCGGCGCCATCACCAGTTCCAGCTTGCCGCGCGTGATGCGCGACACGTCCAGCAAATCGTCCACCAGGCGCTTCAGGTGCGTGACCTGGCGCCGCATCACGTCGCGTTCGCGCTGGTAGACGCCCTGCTCGCGCGCCGACATCAGGTCCAGCGCGCTGACGATGGGGCTGAGCGGGTTGCGCAGTTCGTGCCCCAGCACGGCGAGGAAATCGTCCTTGGCGCGGCTGGCGCTTTCGGCGCGCGCCAGCGCTTCCTCCTGCGCCTTCAAGGCCTGCTCCAGCGAAGCGAGCAGATGGCCGCGTTCACGCTCCTGTCCTTCGCGCTGGTGGGCCGCCGCTTCCAGCGCCAGGCCCATCATGTTGACTTCATAAATGCCCGACGGCTCGATGCGCACCGGCTCGCCCCGCCCCAGCCGCACCGCCTGTTCCTGCAGCGAGCCCATGGCCGTCACCATGCGGCGCGCGATCAGCAGCGCCAGGCCGCTGCACAGCAGCAGCGAGGCGATGATGGCGCCGGCGTAGATGGCCACGCTTTGCGCCAGGATGCGGCTCAGCGCGGCGGTCGGCGCGCCCACCGCCACGGTCCAGCCGTAGCGCGACAAGCGCGTGTAGGCCGTCACCACCTCCACGTTTTCCAGCGTGCGCGTCACGCCCACGCCTTCCATCGGTCCGGTCCGCATCAGCTCCCCCAGCGTCGGGCTGGGGCCCGAGCCGACGGTGCGTTCGTGGTCCAGCGAACGGGCCACGCGCAGGCCGCTGTTGTCGTGCACGGAGATGACCCAGCCGTCGGGATTGCGCTGGCGCTGTATCAGTTTGAGGATGCGGCTGGGCTGGATGGCCGCCGTCAGCACATACTGGCGGTTGGCGTTGTCGGTGACGGGTACCCGCACCGGAAAGGCGGCCAGCCCGGCCTGGCCGACCGCGATGCGGCCGATCACCGGCTGGCGCAGGGACATGGCGCGCTGCAGGCTGTCCGGATCGATCACGCGGCCGTCCTGCGAGCCATAGGGCAGCACGGTCTTGAACAGCACGGCGCCGTTGGCGTCGGTGAGCACCACGCTGGACCAGTCGGGCTGGGTGCGCACCTGTTCCCTGGCGAACTCGTAGAAGACGGGTATGTTGGCTTCGCCCAGCGCGGGCGTGCGCGCCATGGTGCGCAGCGTGCCGACCCAGCCGTCCAGTTCCGCGTCCACCGCCGTGGACAGGGCGCGCGACAAGTCGAGCATCGAGCGTTCCAGCTCGCGGCGCTGATGGTCGGCCGTGGTCTTGACGCCCCAGGCGCCAATCAGGATCAAGGGCAGGAACCCGATCGCAGTCAACTGCACCAGTAAATGGCGCAGCCGAACCGGAACGCGGGCTTGGACTAGCATTTCACGTGTGAGATTACTCCTGCATGGCCAGGCGTGGCGCGAAGTAGCACGCGCCTGCGTTGCCCTCCAGGATACTACGGTCCAGCACCTCGATCACGCCGCGGCGGCACTGGATGGCGCCTTCGGCTTGCAGCTTGGCGGCGCTGGCGGTGATGCTCTCGCGCCGCACGCCCAGCAGGTTGGCGATATTCTCCTGGGTGGCCTTCAGTTCGCTGCCCAGCGAACGGTCCAGGCGTTCCAGCAGCCAGCGGCACAGCTTCTGGTCGATGCTGCTATGACGGCTGCTGACCACGTTTTGCGCCAGCTGGGTAAACATGCCTGCTCGTGTAGCGCATCAGTTGCTGGGCCAGCACGCCGCCCTCGGCGAAACTGCGGCGCAGCACGTCGGCGTCCAGGCGGTAGCCGTAGCCGGCGCCGGTCACCACGGCGGTGTTGCTGGCACGCTCGCCACGGTAGAAGGCCATCCCGGCCACGCCTTCGCGGCCGACCACGGCAATCTCCGTCGTGGCGCCGTCTTCGTTAATATATTGCAAAGAAACGATGGCATTGGTCGGGAAATAACAGAATTCCAGCTCGTCGCCGAAGTCGTACAGGCACTGGCCGGCTTTCAGCGGGACCAGTTCCATATGGCTGCGCAGGCGTTCCAGGTCCGGCTCGGGCAAGGCGCGCAGCAATTCGTTCTGGCGGGCGCCGGCCAGGGACATGACGGGGGCGGCGGCGGTACGGCGCGCGCCCGGAATGGCGGCGGTGGCGACGGCGGCGGCGTTGGCGGTGGCGGCGGTAGTATGGGCAGCAATGAACATTGGGGCACCTGATCTGTTGTTGTTATCTTCAGGCTCCACTTTAAGAGTTGCAGCAACTCAGCAGTATCGGAGGGGACGATAGCCGCGTGTAGTACATCAGCAGGCGAAAATGTCATCTTATTCCTACGTAATGCGAGGTAACGCACATTCAGCCCATCCGGGCTCGCACATAATGGGACCCATGGCAGCGCACCGCCCAACTTCAGCTCGACGACCAAGATGGACAACTACTCCCAAGCCCTGTACGCCCTGAAACGCCAGAAACTCGCTGTCGAGCGCACGCTCGGCGCCAGGTCGAACGAAGAATGTGTGGTTGCGTCGCGCTGGGTGAGCGCCTGGCAGAAGCTGGTCCAGGCCCGCCTGGACCGCACCCCGGCCGCCCCGGCGGCAGCCGCCAGCCGCTACGTGGACCGCACCGGCCGCCTGCTACACTAAGTATCAATAGCACTCCAACTCTCTGTCCTTGCCATGGTGCCAACAAGGCGCCGTGTGCTAGTATGCGGCAGCGTCCAGCCATGATCTGGCCCGGCCGCCATACTTAAAAAATCTCAAGACAGAGACACATTGGAGAACCAAGATAGTGAGCATCTTTAGAACCAAAAACCTGGACGACATGGTCGCCGCTTCCCGCAAGCCGGGCGGCCTGGCCAAAGTACTCGGCCCCTTCGACCTTATCCTCATGGGCATCGGCGCCATCGTCGGCACCGGCATCTTCGTGCTGACCGGTACCGGCGCCCTGACCGCCGGCCCCGCCCTGACCATCTCCTTTGTGATCGCCGCCATCGCCTGCGGCTTCGCGGCCCTCTGTTACGCTGAATTCGCCTCCTCGGTGCCGGTCGCCGGCTCCATCTACACCTACAGCTACGCCACGCTGGGCGAGCTGGTGGCCTGGATGATAGGCTGGGACCTGCTGCTGGAATACGGCCTGGCCACCTCCGCCGTGTCGGTCGGCTGGTCCGGCTACCTGCAGTCGCTGGTGGCCAGCGTCGGCTACCGCCTGCCGGTCGAGCTGACCGCCGCCCCCGGCGCCGTGCCGGGCGTGACCACCTGGTTCAACCTGCCGGCGCTGCTCATCATGCTGGTGCTGACGGCCATGCTGTCGCTGGGCGTGCGCGAATCGGCCCGCGTCAACAATATCATGGTGGCCATCAAGATCGGCGTGGTGCTGCTGTTCATCGCCGTCGGCGTCAAGCACGTCGAACCGAGCAACTGGCAGCCCTATGCGCCGTTCGGCGCCACCGGCATCATGAGCGCCGCCGCGCTGGTGTTCTTCGCCTTCATCGGCTTCGACGCCGTGACCTCGGCCGCCGAGGAAGTCAAGCGCCCCGAGCGCGACCTGCCGATCGGCATTATCGGCTCGCTGGGCGCCTGCGCCGTGCTGTACGTGGTGGTGTCGGCCATCATGACCGGCATCGTGCCGTACCAGAAATTCCTGGGCGTGGACCATCCGGTCACGCTGGCGCTGGAATACGCCGGCGAAAACTGGGTGGCGCGCTTCGTCAACCTGGGTGCCATCCTCGGCATGACCACCGTGATCCTGGTGATGGCCTACGGCCAGACCCGCATCATCTTCGCCATGTCGCGCGACGGCCTGCTGCCGAAGAAGCTGTCCGAAGTGCACCCCAAGCACCACACCCCGTTCTTCGCCACCTGGATGGTGGGCCTGATCTTCGGCGGCATCGCCGCGCTGGTGCCGCTGAACGTGCTGACCGAGCTGATCAACATTGGCACCCTGGCCGCCTTCTGCCTGGTGTCCATCGCCGTGATCGTGCTGCGCAAGAAGCGCCCGGACCTGCACCGCGCCTTCCGCTGCCCCGGCGTGCCGGTGATCCCGGCGCTGGCCGTGATCATGTGCCTGGCGCTGATGAGCTTCCTGGCCTGGTTCACCTGGGTGGCCTTCCTGATCTGGCTGGCCATCGGCCTGGTGGTGTATTTCGGCTATGCGCGCCACAACTCGGTGCTCAACAATGCGCCGCCGGCCGCCGTCCCTGCCAAATAGCAGAGCGCCGCATTTCCGGCAATGGCTTATGATGGCGCTTTAGTCAACATCAGCCGGAGCCGGACATGATAGAAGGAAAAACCCTGCGCAGCGACCTGCAACACCTGTCGCGCGCGCTCAGGACGCTGCACAAAGCCTTGCTGGACGTGGAAACACAGTACTTCGGCAACGTCGGCGGCGCCCTCGAGCACCTGCAGCTGGTCACCAGCCACCCGCATTTCGCGTGGCTGCAGAAACTGTCGGGCGTCATCAGCTCGCTGGACGAGTGCCTGGACGACGAGGAAGCCCTCGTCGTCGACCTCGAGCGCCGCTTCCGCGCCGAGGTCGAAGGACTGGTCGGCCCGCTGCCCGCCACCGACGAGGACTTCCGCCTGCGCTACAACGCCATGCTGCACGACTCCCCCGAGGTGGCCATGGCGCACGGCGCGCTGCGCAAGGTGCTGGCGCAGCTGCCGGCAGCCCCGCGCGACTGATCCCCTACGCCTGCTTCAGCTGCGCCGCCTCCAGCGGCAAGCGGCGCAGGCGTTTTCCTGTCGCCGCGAACACCGCGTTCGCCAGCGCCGGCGCCACCATGGCGCAGCCGATCTCGCCCACCCCGCCCGGCGCTTCCGCGCTCTTGATCAGATGCACCTCGATGGGCGGCACCTCGTTCATGCGCAGCACCGGATAGTCGTGGAAATTGCTCTGGGTGATGCGGCCGTTCTCCAGCGTCAGCTTGCCGTACAGGGCCGCCGTCAGCCCGTACACGCTGCCGCTCTCGATCTGCGCGATCACCCCGTCCGTATTGACGGCATGGCCGCAATCGATGGCCGACACCACGCGCTTCAGGCTCACCTGGCCCGACGCGTCCACCGCCGCCTCCACCACGCAAGCCGCGTAGCTGCCCCAAGCCACGGCCAGCGACAGCCCCATGCCGGTGCCCGGTGCCATGGGCTTGCCCCAGCCGGCCCGCTGCGCCGCCATCTCCAGCACCGCCAGCGCGCGTGGTTCCTTGCTCAGCACCGCGCGCCGGTAGGCCAGCGGGTCGGTCCTGGCGCCAGCCGCCAGCTCGTCCATGAAGCTCTCGATGACGAAGGTGTTGTGGGTCGGTCCCACGCCGCGCCAGAAGCCGGTCGGCACCGCCGTCTCCACCGGATGGTATTCCACCACCTTGTGCGCGAAGTCGTAAGGACTGGCGGCGGCGTCGATGGCGTCCGTGTCGATGCCGTCCTTCATCCACACCGGCGCGTAGCGCGCCTCGATGGCCGAGCCGGCAAAGCGGTGGCGGAAGCCCACCGGCTTGCCCTGCGCGTCCAGCGCCATGGCCAGCTCGTCGCGGTACAGCGGCCGGTACAGGTCGTGCTGCATGTCCTCCTCGCGGCTCCAGATCACCTTGACCGGGAAGCTGACCTGGCGCGCGATCAGCGCCGCCTGCACCACGTAGTCCACTTCCAGCCGGCGTCCGAAGCCCCCGCCCAGCAGGAAGTTATTGATGCGCACCGTGGCCGGGTCCACGTTGAGCGCCTTGGCCACGAAAGCCTGCGCGCGCCCCGCCGCCTGGGTGCCGGTCCAGATGTCCACGCCGTCCTTGCGCACGTGCGCGGTGCAGTTCATCGGCTCCATGGTGGCATGGGCCAGGAAAGGCATCACATAGGTCGCTTCCACCTGGCGCGCGCCCGACTCCACCAGCTTGGCGTAGCCGCCCTCGTTCAGCGCCATCAGGCCCTTGCCCTGCATGGCCGTTTCCAGCTGGCGCTCCCACTCCGCGCCGGAGAACTTCGCGTTCGGCCCCTCGTCCCAGGTGATGGCCAGCGCGGCGAGGCCCTTGCGCGCGGCGCCGGTATGGTCGGCGATAACGGCCACCGCGTCGTCCAGCTTGACCACCTTGCGCACGCCTTTCACCGCGCGCGCCTTGCGGTCGTCAACCCTGGCCAGCTTGCCGCCGAATACAGGGCAGGCTGCCACCGCAGCGACCTTCATGCCGGGCACCTGCGCGTCGATGCCGAACTTGGCCGTGCCGTTCACCTTGGCGGGAATGTCCAGCCGCCTGGCCGGCGTGCCGACCAGGCGGAACGCCGACGCGGGCTTAAGCGGCACCTCCTTGGGTGCCGGCATGGTGGCCGCCTTGGCCGCCAGTTCGCCGTAGGAGAGCTTGCGGCCGCTGGCCGGGTGCGTCACCGCGCCTTGCGCCGCCGTGCAGCTGCCCGGGTCCACGCCCCAGGTGGACGCGGCGGCCGACACCAGCATGATGCGCGCCGCCGCGCCGGCCTTGCGCATCGGCTCCCAGGCGCCGCGCACGCTGGCCGAGGCGCCTGTCAGCTGGGCGCCGAACAGCGGGTGCCCGTACAGTTTCTCGTCGGCAGGCGCGTGCTCGACGCGCACCGAAGCCAGGTCCACCTCCAGCTCCTCGGCCAGCAGCATGGGAATGGCGGTGTAGGCGCCCTGTCCCATTTCCACGAAGGGGCAGACCACGGTCACCGTGTTGTCGGCGCCGATGCGCAGATAGGCGTTGGGCGCGAACGCGGGAGGCGGCGCCATCCTGGCGGCGGCGCCGGCGGACGGCAGGTAGAACGACAGCACCAGCCCGCCCGCTGCTCCCAGGCCGGTCATGAGGAAGGCGCGCCGCGTGGCGGTGTGCAGATTAGGGGTATCCATGGCGTTCACCCTTGCTGCGCAGCGGCTTTGATGGCGGCGCGGATGCGGCCATAGGTGCCGCAGCGGCAGACATTGCCGGACATGGCCTGTTCAATGTCGCTGTCGCTGGGCTTGGGATTGGACGCCAGCAGCGCCGTGGCCGACATGATCTGGCCCGACTGGCAGTAGCCGCACTGCGGCACCTCGTGCGCCACCCAGGCTTCCTGGATGCGCTTGCCGGCCGGCGTGGCGCCGGCCGCCTCTATCGTGACGATCTTGCCCTTGCCGACGCTGCTGACCGGCGTGACGCAGGAGCGCACCGCCTGCCCGTTCAGGTGCACGGTGCAGGCGCCGCACAGCGCCATGCCGCAGCCGAACTTGGTGCCCGTCATCTGCCATACGTCGCGCAGCACCCACAGCAGCGGCGTGTCGCCCTCCACATCGGCGGTCCGGTTCTTGCCGTTTACGTTGATTACATAGCTCATCATCATCCCCCGGGGTTGTTGTTCGCATGCAAACAACATTATTAAACGCTTCCCCGGAGAACTAAAGCAATGTCGAGCTGTCTCTTACTTTTGGCGGAGGACTTATTGCGACGCCAGGGTTTCCGGCGCCCAGTGGAAGTACAGTTCGCGCGGGCTGTTGCCCACGGTTGCCGTGCGCACCTGTTCCCGCCCGCCGGTGCTGGCCGTGATGCGGTAGCTGCCGGGCGGCAGCTTGGCATAGACCATGGGACCGGCATCCGGCAGCTCCAGCACCGTGTTGCCCTTGCGGTCGCGCACGGTGAGCGCCACGCCGGCCCGCAGTTCGCCGTCCCGGTCCGCGAAAGTCAGCAGCAGGTTGTAGTGGCCGCGCTGCGCCTGCATGTCCT
Source organism: Pseudoduganella sp. UC29_71 (assembly GCF_042693265.1). Classification (NCBI taxonomy): domain Bacteria; kingdom Pseudomonadati; phylum Pseudomonadota; class Betaproteobacteria; order Burkholderiales; family Oxalobacteraceae; genus Pseudoduganella; species Pseudoduganella sp. UC29_71. The sequence continues at coordinate 2,670,725 of NZ_CP170549.1, forward strand.
CGCGCTGCTCCGAACCGACGCCGCCGGAAATGTACTCCGGCTCCTGCGCATTTGCCCAGGCGCCGCCCAGCGCCAGCGCGCCGGCCAGCATGACGCGCGCCGCGTTTCGATACATGGTGGATTTCATCGCGTTCTCCTTGCCATCAATGATGGAAACAATGATGGCAACAGGCTAACGCCGCCCGCCGGACGGTTCTGTACGCTGGCCCGCACTACAGCCAGATTGCCAGAGCGGAATACGCGGTCAGGACGATGGTGACGCAGAACACTTTTTGCCAGAACCGGTCCGCCAGGAAGCGGCGCAGCAAGGCGCCGGCGCCGGCCCACACGGAAATGCAGGGCAGGTTCACCGCGCAGAACACCAAGCAAAAGACGGCGATCGCCAGCGACACCGGGGCCACCTGCGGCAGGAAGGCCGAACTGCCCGTGATGGCCATGATCCACGCTTTCGGATTGGCAAACTGGAACACCGCCGCGCCCATGAAGCCCAGGGGATGGTGCGTCTGTTCGGCCTCTCGGTCGAAATTCATGGCGCGCATCTGCCAGGCCAGGTACAGCAGATAGGCCGAGCCAGCCACCTTGAGCACCGTTTGCATGGCCGGCACCGCCATCACCAGCGTGCCCACGCCCGCCGCGCAGATCGCCAGCAACACACCGAAACCGACAGTGATGCCCAGCATATGCGGGATGGAGCGGCGGAAACCGAACCAGATCCCCGACGAGGCCAGCATGATGTTATCGGGACCGGGCGTGATGGACGACACGAACGCAAACGTCATCAGCGGGGCCAGCGGCAGCAGCAGTTCCATGGGATTCTCCTTGTCAAGAGTCCCATGCTAGCCCAGTTAACCAATACAGTACCGATACACTTACCCAGAAAGCCCACTAAACTGTGCTGGCTTCCCGGCCAGTACAAGACGCATCCCGCTCCTCATTGGCGGCGATCAAGCCCCAGCCCAGCTGGCGCCGGATTTCCGGCATCGACGGCGGCGGGCACTGCTGTGCCTGCCGTGCTTCCATATATTGCCGAATCTGTTCCTTGCTCGGCTGTTGCTGCTGTCCCATCTCCGTCTCCCATCTGCAAAACACGCAAACCTGCGGATTTCATCATAGGAGGCATGGCCATGTCTTACCAATTACTAATTTCGAATAAGCTATATCAAAATGGATATCTATCAAAACGCCGCCCGTAGCGAAAGCCGCCAGGAGCGCGGCTCGGCAGGATGGAAATGGGTGTCGCCCACGCCTGGCGCCGGTTCGCCGGGCAGGCGCGAATCGTAGTAATAGTCGATGTCGTTGATCTTGCGGCCGAACAGGTTGAACACGTCCAGCGACAGTTGCCAATGCCGGTCCAGGCGGTAGCTGGTGCGCAGGTAGGCGATGGCGCTGGAGGCCGAGCGCTGGCTGTTGTCCTCGATCAGCGGGCGCGGGCCGAAATAGCGCATCTGGAAGGCGCCGGACCACGGCCCCAGGCCGGTGACCGTGGCGCCGAAGGAAGCCACCTTGCCCACCGCGCCGGGAATGTAGTCGCCGGCCTCGTCGCGTTCCGTGTAGCGGGCGCGCGAATAGGCCAGGTCCAGGTCGAACAGGAGCCAGCTGTTGGCGATGTAATGGTTGTTCAGCTCCACGCCCGAGCGCTTGCTGCCGCGGCTGGCGCTGGTGTCGCCCGCATCGCCCGAGAACACCAGCTCGGAAGCGGAGCGCAAGCGCCACAAGGCCAGCGAGCTTTGCAGGCCGGGCACCAGTTCGGTGCGCAGGCCCAGCTCGGAGCCGCGCGTGCGCACCAGCGGCGTGACCGGCTCGGCCGGCTCGCGTTCTTTCGGGGTCAGGTGCACGGTGGTGCCACGCGCATCGTTGCTATGGAAGCCGGTGCCCGCGTTCAGGAAGAACTCGGTCCTGCTCCACGGCCCCAGCACCACGGCCAGCTTGGGCGAGGCAATGTGCGCATCGACCTTGCCTGCGTTCTCGGCGATGTTGCTGGCCACGTCGAAACGGTAGCTGTCGTAGCGCGCGCCGGCCACGGTGCGCAGCCAGCCGTTCCATTGGACGGTATTATCCAACCACAGGCCGGCGCTGCCTTCCTTCACGGCCGACTCGGTGATGGTGCGCAGTACCTGCTGCCGCGCGGTGCTGTACAGCGCCAGCGGCGAGATATCGTCGCGGCGCGCCTGCAGGCCGATGCGGTTGCTCATGTCGCGCTCGCCCAGTTTGCCGAACCAGGTCTGCGTCACATCGAAGCCGAGCATCTTGCGGCGTTCGGTCTGGCGCGACTGGTCGCCGTTGACCGGGTCGTCGAGGAAATAGGTGAAGTTGTTGTACAGCGTCAGGTCCGAACGCACCGCGTAGGCGCTGGCCTGCAGCTGGCTGTCCGCACTGCGCCTGTTCATGCCGAAGGACAGGCTGTAGCGGGCGGTCACGCCGCCGTCGCTGGCGTCCAGCGTGCCGTAGGGATCGAGCGCGCCGCTGTCCACGGCGCGCTGCGGGATCTGGCTGCTGGCGTGCCAGGCGCCCTTGTAGGCCATGGCCGTGACGCTGACCTGGTCCTCCTTCGGGCCGGCGCTGTAGCGCAGCACGCCGGCCTGCTTGCGGAACGCTTCCGGCACTTGCCACGGGCCGTTGTTGTGCGCCAGTTCCAGCGCGTACAGCAGCTTGCCGCCGGCCACCGGCGCCGAGTTCGCCACCAGGCCGCGCAGGTACTGGCCTTGGCCTGCTGTCAGCGTGGCCGTGCCGCCATCGAGCTTGTTGGCGATGGCCATGTGGGCGGCGCCGGCGGACGCGAAGTCGCCCTCGTCCGCATAATAGGTGCCCTTCTTGTAGCTGATGCGGTCCACCAGCTCGGGGATCAGGAAGTTCAGGTCCGTATAGCCCTGGCCGTGCGCATGGGTGCGCATATTGACCGGCATGCCGTCCACATAAGTGGCGAAGTCGGTGCCGTGGTCGAGATTGAAGCCGCGCAGGAAGTACTGGTTGGCCTTGCCGTCGCCGCTGTGCTGCGTGACGATCACGCCGGGCACGAACTCCAGCAGCTCGCCGGGGCGCAGCGCCGGGCGGTTGGCAATCAGCGCGGCGGTGACCACGCCCTGGCTGGCGGCATCCGAGGTGCCGACGCTGTTGTTGTAATGGCCCTGTACCTGCACGGCCGCGACCGGGGCTTCGATGGGAAAATCTGGCATGGAATGATCCTGCTGGGGTGCTGCGAATGGCAATCCTCCCCACTTCCCCGTAGGCGCGATTGCGTAAGAAAGCGCGCAGCCGCAAGCGGCACGCCTCCACCTGCCCTGGCCGGTATCCGGGCTCGCAAGACGGGCTGTCCGGCCTTCCCATGCGTGGGCACAGTGGCGTAGAGAGACAGCCTGCCGTCCATGACGGCGCTTGCTAACCGTTGCGGGGGCAGCACACCGGGCCGCTTGCGCAGCCTGTGTTTCCCGTTTAACTGCGGGCGAGATTTCGCGCGCGGGCACCAGAGCGGGCGCATTATACGTTTGCCAAGCTTGCCCAGTCCAGCGCCATGCGCGGGGCTAGTCCGGCGCCGGGGGCGCGCAATGGCTACGCGGCCCCGCGCCGGCGGCCGGGGCCGCGCGCCGGTACAGCCGCACCGCGCCGCCGCGCGCGGTGTACACCGGCGCATAGCCGGCCAGCGCCCGCAGCACCTCGGCGCGCAGCGGCGCGGGCGCGGATGGCAGCGCGCCCCACTGCAGTATGTAGTCCACGGCCTGTCCGCTGGCCCGTTCGTAGCCCGCGATGTCCACCCGCGCCACGGCCGTCCCCTCCTGCTGGGGCAGCCAGTGGAACAGCAGCGCCTGGGTATCCTGCCCGGGCTTGAACTGCACCGGGTAGACCTGCAAGCGCGCCAGATAGTTGAACAGCGCCACGCGGTCGCCGTGCAGCTCCAGGCGCGTGGCGGCGTGGAAGAAGGGGCGGTACTTGGGCGGCAGGGCCATGCCGGACGCCCAGGCGCCGCCGTCGTCCAGCAGCAGCGGCAGCACCGTGCAGTGCCGTCCCACCAGCCGCTCGACTTCCAGCATGGGCGCCAGCTGCTGCTTGATGCGCTGCTGGCGCCAGGTACCGCCGGCGAGCAGCGCCAGCGACACCGCGATCGCCAGCGCCGCCAGCGCGTTGCGCACGCGCCGCCGCAGCCGCAGGCAAGCCATGCAAAGCAAGCCTGCAAAATACGGGAACATCTGCATGCGGCGGTAGTGAGTCCAGCCGCCGCCTGCGGTATCAGGAAAAGCCAGCGCCAAGGCCAGCAAGGCAGCAAACAACAGCAGCGCCGCGCGTGCCCGCCCATTCACGGGGAACCTTGCCGGCGCCAGCGCGGACCGGCCCGCCGGCGCAGCCAGTGCGGCCAGCGCAGCCAGAACGGCCAATACCGCCACGCTGCCCAGGATGGCGGCGGCAAGCAGGGGCACGAGGTAGCGGTCGAGCGGGGTGTGCTGCAGATTCAGCGGCGACAGGATGGCAAAGCTCTTGAGCCGCTGGTCCAGCGGCGCGCCGAACGCGAACCCGGTACCGGCAGCGTCCGGCGCGCCGCCCATGGCGAGCAGCGCCAGCGGCAGCGGCGACATCAGCACCGCAGCATGCCTGGCGTGCCGCCGCACGGCCTCCTCCGCATCCGCGCCCGGCTCACGCCAGGCGGCGGCAAAGCTCAGCGCCGTCAATACGCCGGTGGCCACCATGGCCGCCAGAAATCCAGCCGCGTGCGAGAAGTATGTGAAATATAGGGCGGCGATGGGTGCCGCCGCGCGCGCGGCGCCGGGCCGCTTCTGCATCCACATCAGCGCCGCAATGCTCACCAGGAAACCCGTCACCGACAGGCAATAGTTGTACAGCCCCAGGAAAAACAGCTGGTGCAGCGCGAGCGGAAAGGCAAACAACGCGACCCACTGCTGCCTGCGCTGAAATTGGCCCAGCACGAGTGCCATGCCGGCCACCGGCCCCAGCAGGCAAGCAAGCTGGACCAGCGCTTCGGCCAGTTCCGGCCGCATCCCCTTCAGCAGCAGCACGGCGAGCCCGTATACGGCCAAGTTGGGATGCAGCGCGCCATTGGCCCGGTAGTGCTGCGCCTGCAGGACACCCGAGTCCAGTCCGCCGCCCAGCAAGCGCGCGAAGCTCATGTGCACCGGCCCGTCGTTGGTGGCGAACGGCAGCACAGACAGTACCGCCGCCGCGTACAGCGCGCCGAGCAGCCACATCGCCCACCGCCACGATGCCCATCGCCTGGTCCCCATGTTCCTCATGTGCCCGCCAAGTTTGCAATTTATGCAATATGAACAATTTAGCACATAGGCCGCAGTATGCCAGTATCGGAGCGATATCCGATCAGTGAATATCAGGCATCGATATTTGCAATTGGATTTATATGTTGCGCTGCACTATCATGACTACATCGCAATCCACAGCAGGAGAAGCACCATGAATTTCTCGTCTTACACCCCGTACGGCATCAGCCAAGCCACCAACAGCCCATCGCCATCCGACGTGCGCCGCTGGACCCGCTTCCTGAAAGCCAAGCTGCGCAAGATCATCGAACACATGGGCCGCCCCTACATGGACGGCTATCCCCCAGCCTAAGACTTGCCGGCGGGCCGCTGCCGGCGGTCCGCCTTCCCTCCCGTTCGTTTCCCCTCCTTCCACAGTTGACGTCCGCTCGTAAATCAGTCACCATCGCAAAATGGTAGCGCTATTCATTTTTGATTGCGCACTGATAAATACAACACGAGACGACATGACAAACACTGCAGACAGCTCCGCCGCCAAGCTCGGCACGATGGAGAAAATCGGCTACAGCCTGGGCGACCTGGCCGCCAACCTGATCTTCCAGACCCTGCTGACCTTCATCGCGTTCTTCTACACGGACGTGGCCAGGATCGCGCCCAACGCCGCCGCCAGCATCATCTTCATCGGCGGACTGGTAGGCGCCTGCTTCAACCCCATCATGGGCCTGATCGCCGACCGCACCGTCACCCGCTGGGGCAAGTTCCGCCCGTGGATACTGTGGACCTCGGTGCCCTTCGGCCTGGTCGCCATCCTCGCCTTCAGCGTGCCCGACCTCGGCCACCAGGGCAAAGTCATCTACGCCACGCTGACCTACGTGCTGCTGATGCTGATCTACTCCGCCAACAACCTGCCCTACTCCGCGCTGAGCGGCGTGCTCACCGGCAGCATGGAACAGCGCAACAGCCTGTCGGCCTACCGCTTCGTGGCCGTGATGGTGGCCCAGTTCATCATCCAGGTGCTGCTGCTGCCGCTGGTGCTCATCCTGGGCGGCGGCGACAAGGTGCAAGGCTTCCAGAACACCATGATCATCTTCGCCGTGGCCGGCACGCTGTGCTTCCTGGTCACCTTCTTCACCACCAAAGAGCGCATCGTGCCCACCGCCGAACAGCGCTCCAGCGTCCGCCAGGACATCAACGACCTGCTCGGCAACCGTCCGTGGGTGGTGATGCTGGTGCTGACCATCCTCGTGTTCATCACGCTGGCCCTGAAGGGCGGCATGTACATCTTCTACTTCAAGACCTACCTGGACGAGGCCGCGCTGGCCGCCTTCCTGCGCGACGTGGGCTTCGTCGGGTTCATCAACGGCCTCAACTCCGTGCTCACCAGCGTCGGCCTGACCAAGTTCCAGTGGCCGGAAGACGCCGCCACCTCCGGCTTCAGCCTGTTCAACGCCGCCGGCATCCTGATGATGATCATCGGCATCGGCTTCTCCAAGCCGCTGGCGGACCGCTTCGGCAAGCGCGACGTGTTCGGCGCCGCGCTGCTGGTATCCACGCTGTTCATGCTGGCCTTCTACTTCTACGCACCCAGCTCCATCGGCCTGGTGTTCCTGTCCCAGACCCTGCACGGCTTCTTCTACGGCATCACCATCCCGCTGCTGTGGGCCATGATCGCCGACGTGGCCGACTACTCCGAATGGAAAAACAACCGCCGCGCCACCGCGCTGCTGTTCTCGGCCATGATCTTCGGCCTGAAGGCCGGCCTGAGCATCGGCGGCGCGCTGGTGGCCGCGCTGCTGTCCATGATCGGCTACGACGCACTGCTGGCCGTGCAGCCCGAAGCCGTGCCGGCCGGCATCAAGCTCTCGGTCAGCATCTACGCCTCCATCCCCTTCCTGCTTGGCGTGGCCAGCCTGGCCTTCTACGACATCAGGAAATCGACCCGAACGCACCATCGAACAAGAACTGGGCCAGCGCCGCGCCGCCGCCCAGCGCTAATCCCCACCAACGATCAGGTAACAGAAATGCCAGAACAAGAACTGAAGCAGGACGAACTGCAGCAACTCAAAGCGCGCGCCATCTCGCAGCCGCTGGTCTCGCACATCTACACGGCCGACCCGTCGGCCCACGTATTCAACGGCCGCCTCTACGTCTACCCCTCGCACGACATCGAAGCCGGCATCGCCTTCAACGACAACGGCGACCATTTCGCCATGGAAGACTACCGCGTGCTGTCGATGGAACGCCCCGGCGCCGACACCGTGGACCACGGCGTCGCCCTGCACGTCAAGGACGTCCCCTGGGCCGAGCGCCAGATGTGGGCGCCGGACGCCGCCTTCAAGGACGGCAAATACTACCTCTACTTCCCCGCCAAGAAAGCCGACGGCATCTTCCAGATCGGCGTCGCGGTGGGCGACGACCCGGCCGGCCCCTTCATTCCCGAAGCCGCGCCGATCGAAGGCAGCTACTCCATCGACCCGGCGGTATTTGAAGACGGCGGCGAGCACTACATGTATTTCGGCGGCATCTGGGGCGGCCAGCTGCAAAAATACCGCGACAACGTCTACAGCGCCGCCAACGAAGAACCGGCGGACGGCCAGCCCGCCCTGCAAGCGCGCGTCGCGCGCCTCAGCGGCGACATGAAACAGTTCGCCGAAGCGCCGCGCCCGGTCGTCATCCTCGACGAGCACGGCAACGAACTGCGGGCCGAAGACCACGACCGCCGCTACTTCGAAGGCCCGTGGATGCACAAATACCAAGGGAAATACTACTTCTCCTACTCCACCGGCGACACCCACTTCCTGTGCTACGCCACCGGCGACAGCCCCTACGGCCCCTTCACCTACCAGGGGCAGATCCTGACCCCGGTGATCGGCTGGACCACGCACCACTCCATCTGCGAATTCGAAGGCCGCTGGTACCTGTTCTACCACGACAGCAGCCTGTCCGACGGCGTCACCCACCTGCGTTCGGTGAAGGTCACCGAACTGCACTACGACGAGCACGGCAAGATCATCCCCATCTCTCCCTACGGTGCCTCCGCGTAACACCGGACCAACGTAGCTTCCGCCCAGCCGGCCCCCGCCCGCTGGGCTTTTTTTTTCGTCGGGGGTCAGATCCGGCATCACGCCATTTCCGCTTGGGGTCAGATCCGGCATCACGCCAAATCACGTTCTCGCTCGAATTTTTCTACCGCGCGGCTTACCGTTCTGACAGAGACTTTGAAGAACTCGGCAATTTGCGCCATCGTGAAGACGGTGGAGAAATGCGCCTTGGCCATCGCCTCGTCTCGGTCCGGATAACGTTGCTTGTATTCTTCCAGCGTCAGGGCCGCCAACCTCCGCTGCGTCTTGGAAAGACCGCTTAGCGGGACATCGGTTGCCCACTCGCGGTAACGTTCGACGAACTCGGCGTCTCCCAGCAGCAATTGATGGCTTACGCTCAGCAGCGGGCTGCCCAGGCCGCTCCCCGCCGCTACGAATTCAATGTAAGCCTGTACCGCCTTGATCCGTATCGAGCTGAACCGGCTCAGTATCGAATCCGTGTCCAGCCATTCCGGCGGCTCCTTGTTACCCAGCATGTAGGCGTAACTGCTCCACGGCCACTCTGCCGGCGACTGGACCATGTTGGCGCGCACCGGATTCAGGACCAGGTAGCGCGCCAGTTCCAGCAAGTACGCTTCCTTTTGAACGAGGATGGCGTGATAGCGCCCCTGAAAGAGATGCCCGACCAACTGGTGCCGCCGGTTGAAGTGCTGCGCGTACACGCCGTTAAGCTGGCGCATCCCGCGCGACAGGTTGCCCTCCACGGTTTCCACAAACAAATGATAGTGGTGACCCATCTGGCAAAACGCATGCACGACAAAGTTGAACCGCTTGCATACGCGCGCCAATATGGCCAGCCAGGCAAGCCGGTCCTTGTCGTCGAGGTACATGGCCTCGCAATGATCGCCGCGCGAAGTAACGTGATACAGCGCGCCGGAAAACTCAACTCGAAGTGGACGTGTCATCCTTCTACGCTACCAGCATCCCGGTCCGCCCTTGTTGACCTGCCGCAGATACTGCAGAGTTCGCGGCGCGATGCCGGACCTGACCCCGAGTGATGAGCTCGCGGCGCGATGCCGGACCTGACCCCGGATGGAAAAAGCCCGGCGCGGAGGCCGGGCGGGGAGAGCTTGCTGAGGGTTTAGAACGAGGTGCGCAGGGACAGGGTGTAGCTGGCGCCGGGTTTGTACTCGTCGAAGATGGCGTTGCTGAACTGGGTGTAGGTCTGGCTAATGGCCTTGTTGGCGTTCCAGACGCTGAACGTCAGGTCGGTGTTGTAGCGGAAGTTGAACATCTGCTTCAGGTTCACGCCGACCGAGGCGTCCACCTGCGCGCGCTCGGTGGTGTAGGCGTAGGCGCCGCCAGGCACGTTCAGGCCGGTGCTGGTGTTGACCACGTGCGCCGCCGTGTACTGGCGCGCCACCCGCACGTTCAGCCCGTTACGCTCATAGTACAGCGTGAGGTTGTTGGTGCGCGGCGGGACGCCGGCGACCGGCGGGGCGTTCTTGGCCGAGTCGGTCTGCTTGGCGTAGGTGAAGTTGGCGGTCAGGCCGAATCCCTTCACCGGCAGCATGTCCAGCGGCTGTTGCCAGGTCAGCTCGACGCCACGCACTTTGAGCTTGGTGTCGATGTTGAACGGCTCGGTGATTTCCACCAGGTGCTTGTCGCGCCCGCCACTGGCCGTCACCGATTGCTGCTGCGCTTCGGTCAGGCCTATGGTGCCGAACATCTGGTCCAGCTGCGCCAGCGAGTAGGTGGTGACGCGCTGGCCGGGACGGCTGATGATGTCCTTGGCGAAGCCGCTGGCGGAGACGTAGGATTCGCGCGTCATGTAGTATTCCAGCCCGACATCCAGGTTCTCCGCTTCGAACGGCTTGAGCTTGGGATTGGTGACGCTGCCCTGGCGCGCGCCCTGGTCGCCCAGCGTGAGCTGGGTCTGGCGCAGGTCGGCCGGGCTGGCGCGGGTCATGGACTTGGAGCCGGAGGCGCGCAAAATCAGCTTGGGCGTGATGTTGTAGGCCAGCGTGGCCGATGGCAGCGCGTTGCCGTACTTGGTGGACTCGTAGGCCCACACGCCGATGTTGTCGTACAGCCCGCCGTTCTGCAGGGTGGCGTTGCGCGGGTCGGCGCCTACGCTCAATGCGCCGATGGTCTGCTTGGTTTCGGCGTAGCGCACGCCGGCGTTGTAGCGCAGCGTGCCGCCGAACAGCTCGGTGCGGCCGGTGGTTTCCACGTAGGCGGCGTTGACGACTTCGCGGATGTAGCCGCCGCTGCCGTTCTGGAAGCCTTTGTAGATATTGTCGCGGAAGTACTGGTAGTCCGTGGCGGCGGCGAATTTCGGCCAGTCCAGTGTGATGAAGCCGTTGCCGGAGGGCTTGGCGTAGCTGGTGACGGCGGAATTGGGCACCACCGAGCCGAGGTAGGTCAGCGGCGCGGCGCCGGCCGTGGAGCCGGTGCCGTAGCCGGGGTAGGCGGTCTTCACGTCGGCCACCGCGCCCGGCGTGCTGCGGCCGTCGCAGCCCGGGGTGCGGATCTGGGTATTGGGTTGGAAGAAGCGGTAGCTCATGTTGTTGCCGCAGGCGACGTTCATCCAGGCGTCGGCCACCGAGTAGCTGCGGTAGCGGCGTTCGATGTCGTCCCACGAGCCGCCCACTTTGACGCTGAAGTCGCTGTCGCCCCAGTTGACGTTCAGGCGCGAGCCCTTGGTCTTGTTGTTGCGTTCGTACAGGTCCATGCGCAGGCCGGACAGGCCCTGGCCGGCCTGGTACCAGCCGAAGTTGGCCGGGTCGTTGTAGTCCAGGTTGCCGCTGTAGACGGGGGCGCGGCCGGGCACGGTGTTGTCGTAGTTGATGACCGAGTTGGGCGACTGCGTGGCCAGCAGCACGGTCGGCATGTCGCGGAAGAACGTGCTGTTGGTGGCGTTGAAGTGGGCGTCGATCACCCATTTGTCGGCCGGACGGTATTCAAAGCCGGGGTTGAAGCTGCGGAACTTGGTCTTCTCTTCCATCGGCCGGTATTCCAGCGACCAGAAGGTGTTGGCGAAGGTGGCCTTCGTGATCGTGCAGCCGATGGTGCAGTCGGTGCGGTCGAATTCCATGCCGATCGGGATCACGGTGTTGGCGCGCGTGCCGGCGTTCATGGCCTCGTAGGTCATCTTGTTGTTCTTCTGGGCGAACAGCGTGTCCAGGTAGATGTCCCACTTTTCGTTCGGCTGCCATTGCAGGCTGATGACTTCACCGGCGCGCTTGCGCTCGCCCTCGTAGACCAGGTGGCGGCCCAGGCGCCCCATCAGGCCGTTGTCGATCTGCTGGATGGTGGCGCCGGGGTTCAGCGCCAGCAGCATGGCGCGGTCGATCTGCTTGCCCGGCACCAGGATGGAGCGCGCGTAGTCGGGCAAGGCGCTCAGCGCCAGGCCGGACGGCACCGTGTCCGGCGTGGACTGCGAGCCGCCGCTGGTGCTGTTCGGCTTGTCCGCCGCCGTGGCCTGGAAGGACTTGAGCTGCAGGTTGCGCATGTCCACGGTCTGGAAGCCGTCGGTCTTGTATTCGGTGTTGCCCCAGGCGATGCCGGCCAGCGCGCCGATCTTGCCGAAGCGGCTGTCGTTCCAGGTGTTGCTGACCAGCGCGGAGCCGGTGTGGCCGGTCTTGCTGTTCTGCTCGCGGTAGTTGCCGCTCAGGGTGAAGGCGGAGCGGAAGCCAGCCTTGTCGAACGGCCGCACGCTGCGCATGTTCACCGTGCCGGCGATGCCGCCTTCGATCAGGCTGGCCTGCTGGCTCTTGTACACGCTGGCGCTGCGGAACAGTTCGGACGGCAGGAAGTCCATGTCCACTTCGCGGTTGGCGCTGATGGAGCCGCCCCAGCTGCCGGCGGACGCCGACGCCATCGGCGCGCCGTTCAGCAGCACGCGCGTGAAGGCCGGTCCCATGCCGCGGATGGAGATGTTCAGGCCTTCGCCGTCGATCTCGGCGCGGCGCACGGTCACGCCGGGTACGCGGGCCAGCGCGTCGGCGATGTTAGGGTCGGGGAATTTGCCCATGTCCTCGGAGAACACGGTGTCGCTCAGGCCGATGTTGTCGCGCTTTTCCAGCGCGGACAGGCCGAGCGAGCTGCGGTAGCCGCTGACGGTGACCACGGCCTTGTCGGCCGGCGATTTGGCGATGGCTTCAGTGTTGGTGGATGGAGCCGGTGCCGGCTCGGTTTGCTGTGCGTATGCGGTAGAAATCAAACCCGCGAGGATGGTCATAACAAACACCTCTCCCCCCGAGCCCAGGCGCCGCACGGCGCCCCCCAGTTGCTTGGTCATACTTGTCTCCTCTGTTGTGGCCTCTTGTGCCTTGCTTGTCTGCGCTATATGGCGCAGCAATCTTCTTATGTCAGGAAAAGCAGGATTACTGGTTGCGCAAACGTTCCTTGCGCGATGGTATGTGATTGACCTCCTTGGTTATGGCTTAATGGTAGAGATATTCAAATGAATAGCGCTACCATTCTGACCTTTTAGGCAACGCTGCGTCAACAACATCGTGCCGATGCGTTGTAGCATCGACACGAAAGGAGTTTGTTATTTCGCTTGCAGCGTCACGGACGCGCCCTGCAGCGCCGGAGCGTGCGCACGCACGGTGATGGCGCCGGCCTGGCCCGGCTTGCTGCGGATGATGGCGAGCGCCAGGCCGTTGAAGGCTGGCCGCTCGGCCGATGGGAAGGGCACGAAGCTGGTGGGATCGCCGTTGTCGGTGGCGACGATCTCGCCCGGCCCTTCGATGCTGAACTTGACCTGGTTCTTCGCCATGGGCACGGTGTTGCCGTCCTTGTCGGCCACGCGCAGCGTGACGAAGGACAGGTCCAGGCCATCGGCGCGGATCTGCTTGCGGTCCGGCGCCAGCTCCAGCCTGGCGGCGTCGCCCACGGTGCGCACGGTGGACGTGGCCCACTCCTTGCCCTGCTTGTAGGCCACCACTTTCAGCTCGCCCGGCTCGTACGTCACCAGGTCCCAGCGCAGGCGGTATTCGAACTCCGTGCGCTTCTTGCGGCCCTGGCTTTTGCCGTTGACGAACAGCTCGGCCTCGTCGCCGGAGGTGAATACGTGCACGGGCGTCACCTTGCCTTCGCGGCCTGGCCAGGTCCAGTGCGGCAGGATGTGAGCCAGCGGCAGCTCGGGCCGCCAGCGCGCCTGGTACAGGTAGAAGCGGTCCTTCTTGAAGCCGGCGAGATCGATCATGCCGGAGTACGAACTGCGCGCGGAATAGAACGGCGTCGGCTCGCCCAGGTAGTCCCAGCCGGACCAGACGAATTCGCCCGCCACGTAGGGATACTGGTCCTGCGCGGCCCAGGAGCGGTCCGCCGAGGTGCCGAAATCGGCGGCATACAGCTCGTAGGCGCTGACCTGGTGAGTGCTCCAGTCGCCGCCCGCGTCGGGACGCACCGGCGACGTGAGCGCGCCGGTGACGGGGAACTGGTACTCGCCCCGGCTGCTTAGCGCGGACGCGCTTTCGCTGCTGAAGATCACCTTGTCCGGGAAGCGCGCGCGGAACTCGGGGAAGCGGCCGGGATTGGTGCGGATGCCGGCGCCCTGGTAGTTCAGGCTGATCATGTCCACCGACGTTGGCAGCGGCATGTCGGCGCGCGCGTAGTTCATGGCTGTCATGGTCGGACGGCTGGGGTCTTCCTCGTGCGCGATGGCGGTGAGACGGCGGCCGATGGCCGCGCCGGCCTCGCCCGAGTACTGCTCCCCTACTTCGTTACCAACGCTCCAGATCACCACCGATGGATGGTTGCGGTCGCGCCGCAGCATGGAACGCAGGTCCTGCTCGTGCCAGTCGGGGAAAATCAGGTGGGTGTCGAGGGCGGTCTTCTTGCGTTCCCAGACGTCGAACACTTCGTCGATGACGACGATGCCCATGCGGTCGGTCAGCTCCAGCAGCTCGGGCGCCGGCGGGTTGTGGCTCATGCGCAGCGCGTTGGTGCCCATCTCGATCAGGATTTCCAGCTGGCGCTCGGCGGCGCGCACATTGAAGGCGGCGCCCAGCGCGCCCAGGTCGTGGTGGTTGTTGACGCCTTTGAACGGAATATGCTCGCCGTTGACGAACATGCCCTTGTCGGGGTCCATGCGCACGTCGCGCACGCCAAACCGGGTTTCGTAGGAGTCGATGACAGCGCCGTCGCGCTTCACGGTGGTCACCGCCAGGTAGCGGTTCGGGCGCTGGGTTGGCGGCGGCCCCCACAGGCGCGGATTGGCAATCACCACCGAACCGCTGGCGGTGCCGCTGCCGCCCGCGGCGAGCTGGATGCGCGCCGGTGCAATGGTGGCGACCACGCCCCCGGTGCGCGCGCCCTTGTCGTCCAGGTTGTAGATGGCGGTGGCCACTTCCACGCTGGCGGCGGCCCCGGAGCCGTTATCGACCGTCACGTCCAGCGCCACTTCGGCCGAGGCCTTGCTGACCTTGGCCGTCTTCACATGCGTACCCCACTGGCCCACATGCACCGGCTCGGTCTTGGTCAGCCACACGTTGCGGTAGATACCGCCGCCCGGATACCAGCGCGACGATTCGGGCGGGTTGTCGAGGCGGATCGCCAGCGTGTTGGCGCCGCCCGGCACCACGTAGGGCGTCAGGTCCACGCGCCAGGAGTTGTAGCCGTAAGGCCAGCCGCCCACCAGCTTGCCGTTCAGCCAGACGGACGCATAGGACATGGCGCCCTCCACGTCCAGGAAAATGGAGCGGCCCTTGTCGGACGCAGGGATGGCCAGCTGCTTGCGGTACCAGCCTATGCCCCAGCTGGGCAGGCGGCCCACGCCGCCGTATGGTCCCTGCTCCAGGAACGGCCCGGCGATGGCCCAGTCGTGCGGCAGGTTCACGCGTTTCCACGCGCTGTCGTCGTAGCCCGCCTTCAGGTAGGCCACGTCCAGTTTGGGCTCCTGCGCGGGACGCTGGTGGCGGCGCGCGGGGTCGCGGATGAAGGCGTTGCCGGTCGGGAGTATCCATGGCTTCAGCACCGGCACCTGCGCGGCGCCGGCCTTGACGGCGGCATCGGGCACGGCGTCCGCCGCTTTGCCGTCTTCGCTGGCCTTGACTTCGGGGCGCACGTCGTAGCGCAGCGAGTCCGAGGTGCCGGCCGGGTCGCCCATCTGGAAGCGCCAGTCGGCATTGATCAGGATGCGCTCGCGCTGGGCCGGCGCGGCGCCCGCACTCGCCATGGCGCACGCGGCAAGGCCCGCGCACAGCAGCAGGCGGCCGAGCGTTCTGTAGTTCGGTATAGGGTTCATGTTGTCAGGCAGTCCGTAGTAAAAAAAATCGCCGGGGCCACGAATGGCACCGGCGAAAAGACCTTATGAGTTACGCGACCACCCAAATGAATGGGATAACAGGAAAAAGATAGCGCAACCATTTCAGTGTATTCCTTTGCAAGGCAGCTTGTCAAGAAGGCTGACTAAAACGCTCGCGCTGGCGGGCGGATGCGCGGTGGCGCGTCGGACTGGCGGCGCACCAGCGTGAACGCAATGGAGAGCTGCTCCGCGGGGCTGGGCTGCTGGCTGCGCTGCGCCTGCACCTGGCGCACCAGGCAGCGCACCGCGGCTTCCGCCATGGCGGACGTGGGCTGGCGCACCGTGGTCAGCGCTGGCCAGATCGTCATGGCCAGCGCGGTATCGTCGAAACCGGTCACGGTCAGGTCGCCGGGCACGTCCAGGCGCAGGCGGTGCGCCACCGCCACGACTGCGGCCGCCATGTCGTCGTTGCTGGCGAAGATGGCCGTGGGCCGCTCGCTCAGCGCCAGCAGATGTTCGGCCGCGTCCAGCCCGGAGCGGTAGTTGAACAGGCCGGGCACCACCAGTTCCGGCGCTGCTTCCCCGCCGAAGTCGCGCAAGGCGTCCTGATAGCCCTGCAGCCGCAGGCCGCTGCAAGTCTGGGCCGGGTGGCCCATGACAAAGCCGATGCGGTGGTGCCCCAGTTCGATCAGGTGGCGCGTCATCTCGTAGGCGGCGGCATGCTCGTCGATGCCGATGGAACTGGCGCGGCTGTCCGGCTGGCCGCTTGCCACCAGCACCAAAGGTACGCCGGATTCGGCCAGCAGGTTGACGATGTCGGCGCGGTCGCTCAGTGGCGGCGGCAGGATCACGCCATCCAGGTTGTTGTCGATCAGGCGCTGCGCCTGCGCCAGCGTGCGGTCGCCCTGTTCGCACGCCTCCACGAACAGCTGCACATTATTCAGGCTGGCCTGGTTGAGCAAGCCAAGCAGGAACTCCGCGAGGTAGGCGCCGCTCGGCTTGCTGTACAGGAAACCGACGCGCACGGGCTTCAGGCCAGCAATGGTGCGGGCCTCGGGGTTGGGCGCGTAGTTCAGCGCTGCCACCGCATCGGCCACCTTTTTGCGCGTGCTGCCCCGCACGACGGCTTTGCCGTTCATCACGCGCGACACCGTCATCGGCGACACGCCGGCCAGCTTGGCCACGTCGATCATATTGGGAGTGCGCTTGGGTTCGGACTGCATTCAGACTGATTCCTGCAAAAATGGTTGATACAACATAATAAGCCCAAATAAAATGGATTGCGCTAACATTACGTACCTCAAACGACTAAAAACCAACAACGGAGACACGCATGACCACACGCCGTACCACCTTACACCTGTTGGGAGCCGCCGCCGGCGCCCTGCTGCTGCCCCCATCGGTGCTGGCCGCCGCGCCGGAAGCCCTGAAAGACATCGCCGCGAAAAAAGGCATGCGCTTCGGGAATGCGCTCGGCAAAGTAGGCGGTCCCGCGTACCGCCAGCTGATGGCGCGCGAATGCAACATGATCGTAGCCGAGAATGAGACCAAGTGGCCAGCTTTGCAGCCGCGTCCCGGCCCGCACCGCTTCGAAGTGCCGGACGAGATGTTCGCCTGGGCGAAAAAACAAGGCATGGCGATACGCGGCCACACGCTGGTCTGGCAATCGCCGAAATGGCTGCCGGA
This sequence comes from Pseudoduganella sp. UC29_71, assembly GCF_042693265.1. Classification (NCBI taxonomy): domain Bacteria; kingdom Pseudomonadati; phylum Pseudomonadota; class Betaproteobacteria; order Burkholderiales; family Oxalobacteraceae; genus Pseudoduganella; species Pseudoduganella sp. UC29_71. Next base: position 2,687,929 of record NZ_CP170549.1, read on the forward strand.
CTGGGTGAACGCCTACGATTTCGGCGCGCAGCCCAAACAAGCGGCCGAACGCCTGCTGGACGAGCATATCAAGGCCGTGTGCGGGCACTTCGGCAAGGACATCGTCAGCTACGACGTGGTGAACGAGGCCGTCGATCCGGCCACGGGGGCGCTGATCGAGAACGTGTTCAGCCAGCGCCTGGGCGCGCTGGACGAAATCGACCTGGCCTTCCGGCTGGCGCACCAACATGCGCCGCATGCGCAGCTGGTCTACAACGATTACATGAATCCCGGCGCGGGCAGCGCCAAGCACCGCGCGGGCGTGCTCAAGCTGTTGGCCGATCTGCGCGCGCGCGGCACGCCGATTCATGCGCTGGGCCTGCAGAGCCACATCGGCGACTCGCTGCCGCCTGCGGACACCGCCGCCAGCAGCGAGTGGCGCAAGTTCCTCGACGAAGTGACCGGCATGGGCTACGACCTGCTAATCACGGAGTTCGACGTCAACGACCGCAAGCTGCCGATCGACTTCGCCAAGCGCGATGCCGGCGTGGCGGCACTGGCGCGCGACTACCTGGACCTGACCCTGAGCTATCCGCGCTGCCGCGACTTCCTGCTGTGGGGCATGGCAGACCATGTGAACTGGCTGCAGACCTGGAGGGAAGCAGCGCGCCCGGACGGCAAGGCCCAGCGCCCCGCCCCGTTCGACAGCGATCTGCGCGCCAAGCCGCTGCGCGACGCCATCGCCCAGTCCCTGCGCGCCATGCCACAGCGCGCCGCCTGAGAAGGCAGCCCAAGCCATCCGCCGCCTGCCGACTGCCGGCGTCCGCCTGCCGCCTGCCGCCTGCCGCCCGCCGCTTGCTGACTGCCGCTTGCCGCTTGCGTGCTCCGCCGCTCGCCCGGCTGCCTGCGCGCCCGCGCTGCCCGGCGCAGGTTAGGGCATCGTGGCGGGCGGCGCGTCGGCGCGGGTAAACTCGAAGCTGTCCACGTCGAGGTAGCCCGCGCCGGGCTGCGGGTTGTAGCAGAACAGCGCATACTGCTGCCCCTGGAAAGTGCCAGTGCGCCAGTCGTAGCCTAGCTTGAAGCTGCCGCCCAGCCCGTGCCACGCCTTGCCGTCCACGCTGTACGCCACTTCCGCCATATTCGTCCTGAAGTCCATATCGGTGCGCAGCCACAGTTTGCCGGCCGATGCCGATGCCAACGCCGACAACGGCAATGGCAGTGAAGGCACCCGCACCTCCGCCTGCCGGCCGGTCAGCGTGTCCTCAATGACCTGCATGCGCAGCGCCAGCTTGCCGTCCGCGCCGCCGACCACGGCGATATGCCCGTTGTACTTACCCAGCGTGCCGAAGCCGCACACATCGCCTTCCTTCACATGGCTCACGTCCAGCGCCACCACGCCGCGGCTCCACGGTCCCTGCCCTTTCTGCGTCAACGTATTGCGCGCGGTCCAGAACTCGTCGGCCTCGGTGGGCTTCAACCGCAGGAAGCCAGGCCGCTCGCTCAGCGACCAGCGGCTGTCCACCGGATTGTGATTCCACTGCCACTGCAGTCCCAGCACCGGCGCGCCGAAATCGTCCGACGCCGCCAGCGCCTTGCCCTGCGCCGGCTTACCCTGCACGGGCTTGACCGCCGACGCCGGCACGCGCCCCGGCGCCTCCTTCGTGCCCCACACCGGCCAGTCGTCCTCCCAGAAGATCGGACTGATATTCGTCATACGCCCTATTGGCCCTGCGTCCACCATCACGAAGCCGTACCAGTTCCCATCCGGCAGATCGACAATCGCACCCTGGTGCCCGCCGCTGCGGTCGTCAATCTGCGGGCGCGACTCCCACGGCCCATACAGGCTCTTTGCGCGCGACACGATCAGCGCCAGCTTGCCCGGCAGCGCGTTGAACAGGTAGTAGTACTCGCCGCGCTTGACCAGCTTGGAGCCCTCCGCACCCTTGTAATAGTGAATCTTGCGCGCGTCCACCACCCGGGAATAATCGCCGCTGAGGGCCAGCAGGTTCACCGTGCCGTCCCAGCCGCCGGAGGTGGCGATATAAGCCTTGCCGTCCGGCTCGAAGAACAGGGCCGGGTCGAAAGCGGCGCGGTCCAGCGTGTGATACGCCCACGGTCCCTTGATGTCCTTGCTGTAGTAAATGCGCGTGTTCTGGTTCACCGGCGTCACCGCCACGTAGAACATGCCCGCATGATGGCGCAGGCTGGCGGCGAACATGCCGTGGCGGTAGGCGCCGCCCTGCTTCAGGTCGAAACGCTCGTCGCCATCCAGGCGCGGCACCAGGTGCGATACGAAGCTCCAGTTCACCAGGTCCCTGGACTGCAGCAGCGTAAGGCCCGGGCTGTTGGCAAAGGTGGTGGTGACAAAATAAAAGTCCTCGCCAACGCGAATGATGTCCGGATCGGGATAGTCGGCATACAGCGGCGGATTGGTGTAACTGCCGTTGCCATTGTCGGCAGCGGCGGCGCCCAGGCACAGCGCGGCCATCCATGCGGCAGCGGCGCTGAGGCGAAGTCGATTCATTGTGTCTCCTGTTGACGTATTGTTGTGGTTGCGGCAGGATGCGAATGTTAGCGCTATTCATTATGCAGCACCACATGGTAGATATCAACAACGAGACAACAACGAGACGACAACAATGAGACTGAAATACGTACAACTGCTCGCGGTGCTGTTCGCCACCGCCGCGCAGGCAGGAGACGCCCGCTTTGAACGCTTCAGCTACGAGGGCCGCGCGCAGGAACAAGCGCAGCCGGCGGCAAACGAATTCCGCAACCCCATCCTGTCCGGCTACTACCCGGACCCCTCGATCACCCGCGTGGGCGAGGACTACTACCTCATCAACTCCTCGTTCACCAACTTCCCCGGCCTGCCGATATTCCGCTCGCGCGACCTGGTGAGCTGGCAGCAGATCGGCAACGCCATCGACCGCCCCGGCCAATTCAACTTCCAGGGCCTGCGCTCGTCGCGCGGCATCTACGCGCCGGACATCTCGTACAACAACGGCACCTTCTACGTCGTCACCACCTGCGTCGATTGCGGCGGCAACGTGGTGATGACCGCGTCCAACCCCGCCGGCCCCTGGTCCGATCCCAAGCCCGTGAAATTCGGCGGCATCGACCCGTCCATCTTCTGGGATACGGACGGCAAGGCCTATATGGTGAACAATGGCGACCCGATCGAGAAGCCACGCTACGACGGCCACCGCGCCATCTGGGTGCAGGAGTTCGATCCGAAGACGCTGTCCATGGTGGGCGAGCGCACGCTGCTCGTCAACGGCGGCGTGGACATCGCCGCCAAGCCGATCTGGATCGAAGGCCCGCATCTGCTCAAGCGCGGCGTCTACTACTATCTGATCGCAGCCGAAGGCGGCACCGGCGACCAGCACTCCGAGGTCGTGTTCCGTTCCACCAGCGTGCGCGGCCCGTTCACGCCCCACGAGCATAACCCCATCCTGAGCCAGCGCTCGCTGGACGGCCAGCGCGCCAACCCGGTCACCTCGGCCGGCCACGCCAAGTTCGTGCAGACGCAGAACGGCGACTGGTGGGCCACCTTCCTGGCCACGCGCCCCTACGGCCCTGACCTGTACAACATCGGCCGCGAAACCTTCCTGCTGCCGGTGACGTGGAAGGACGGCTGGCCCATGGTGCTGGAAGCGGGCAAGCGCATTCCCTTCACCGCCCCCAAGCCGAACCTGCCGCCGCAGCCGCAGCCGCAGCCAGCCTTGCCCTTCTCGGGCGACATCAGCTACACCGACGAATTCACCGGCAGCGCCTTGTCGGAGCAATGGATAGGCGTGCGCACGCCCGCCGTGCCGTTCTACAAACTGGAAAAGGGCCAGCTGGTGCTGGCGCCCGGCGGGCAGCTGGGCGACCTGGCCAGCACACCGTCGTTTATCGGCCGCCGCCAGCAGCACCACAACGCCAAGGTGGTCACTACAGTGAGCTTCCGCCCCGAACACGACGGCGACCGCGCGGGCCTGCTCGCCTACCAGAGCGACGAGTCCAACCTGTTCTACGGCATCAGCCGCATCGCGGGCAAGAACGTGGTGGCCCTGTACACGCGGGCCAAATCGAAAGAAGATGTGCTGGTGGCCAGCGCCCCGCTGACGGGCGACACTGTCACGCTGACCATGCAGGCGGACGGCGGCAACATGGCCTTCAGCTACACGGTGGCGGGGAAATCGGCGACGCTGGCGGACAAGGTGGACGCCACCCTGCTCTCGACCCGCAAGGCAGGCGGTTTCGTGGGCACCATTATCGGTCCCTACACCTGGCAGGCGAAAAATAACTGAGCAAGCGGCACGGTTCCGGCATGGCCGCCCTTTCAAGCGGCCATCAAGCGGCCATGCTGCGAACCGGTCAGAACTTGGTGCGCACGCCCAGTACGATATTGCGGCCCGGCAGAGGCGCAATATCCTTCAGCACCGACGTGGACATGCGGATGTCGTCGTTCAGCAGGTTCTTCGCCAGCACGAACCACGTCACATCCTGGCTGCCCAGCTTCTGGGTGTAGGAGAAGTTGGCGTTCAGCTGGTTGTAGGATGCAGTTGGCGTGGTTTCGAATGAAGCCAGGCGATCCTGGCCGTCCGCGTGCACCAGCGACAGTCCGCCGCGCCATGCGCCTTCGCGGTAGCCCACGCTGGCGCCGAAGCGCGTGGCCGGCTGCAGCGGCAGGCTGCCGGCGTTGTCCAGCGTGCCCCGGGAGGTATCGGCGAACAGGCGGCCCGACCAGCCGGCGCCCTGCGCGTTGTAGGTGATCTCGGCCTCCGCGCCCTTGATGGTGGCGTTGGCCTGCTCGAAGATGCGCTCGCGCAGTTCGTCGCCAGGGTTGCCTTCCTCGTCCAGCAGATTGCCGGTGATATGGCCATAGATGAAGTCGCGCACCTTGTTGCGGTAGACATTGGCCTTCCAGCGCACCAGGCCCGTGGTCTTCTGCACGCTCAGTTCAATGTTGCGCGAGGCTTCCTTCTTGAAGTCCGGGTTGCCGACATCGAACGTGACGGTGGCGTCGTGCGGCCCCCCGGAGTATAGCTCTTCGGTGGCGGGCGCGCGCTGGGCGTACGAGAAGGTGGCGCCGGCGCCGTAGCCGGGCGCGAAGGCCCACAGCGTGCCCAGCGATCCGGAGCTCAGGTTGAAGGAGCGGTCCAGGCCCGTGACCGGCTTGCGCTTCACCGATTCCAGGCGCGCGCCGCCGCTGAGCAGGAAGTCGCCCACCTTGGCCTCTTCCACCAGGAAGGCAGCGCGGGACGTCGAGTGCGTGACCGGCACGGTGTCGGCCGCGCCTTCGGGGCTGAGCGCAGAGAAGTGGGTGTTCTCGGTCTGCACGCCGAAGGTGCCGCGCATGCCGGCGATGGGGGTGTGCGACAGTTCGGCGCGCGTTTCCAGCGAACGGTTGTTGAAGATAACGACGGGCGCATTCTCGTCGTCCAGCTCCGCGTGTTCATACGAGGTGTAGCCGGCCTTGAACTTGAAGCTCTCGAAGCCGTCGAACGGCTTGCGCACCAGGCTGTCGATGTCGTAGCGGGTTTGCTTCTGGTCGATCTTCGAGCCTTCGTCGCTCGGGATGCCGTACAGGTTGTCCAGGTGCGATACGGAGGCGCCCACGAAGCCCCAGTCGGCGATATACGAGCCGCCCAGGCCGACGTTGCGTTCGCGCGTCGCGGAGTGCGGCAGGCGGCCGGAAGCCGAATCCGGATCGTTGACCACGCGGTTCTCGGGAATCTTGTAGTCGTCCGCGTTGCGCAGGTTGCCGTCCACATGCAGGGCGAACTGGCCCACCGCGCCGTCGGCCGTGCCGGACAGGTTCTTGCCGCTGTCCACGGTGCTGTAGCGCGCCTCGATCTGGCCGGTGGGCTTTTTCTCCAGCGCGGTCGGAATGCGTTCGTTGACCACGTTGACCAAGCCGCCGATGGCGCCGGAACCGTACAGCAGCGCCGCCGGGCCGCGCAGGATCTCCACCTGGCGCGCCACCGCGCCCTCGGCCGCCACCGCGTGGTCGTTCGACAGGCCGGACACGTCCGACACCGCCATGCCGTTTTCCAGCATCTTGACGCGGGCGCCTTCCAGGCCGCGGATGATGGGGCGCGAGGCGCCGGCGCCGAAGGCCGAAGCCGACACGCCCAGTTCCTGCGACAAGGTGTCGCCCAGCGAACTGCCCATCTTGTCGCGCAGCTCGTCGCCGGCCAGCACTTTGGCGGGGGTCAGGATTTGGTCGCCCTCGGCGGTTTTGAACGGGCTGGCGGTGACCAGCACTTGGGGAACAACCGCGTCGCTGGACTGCGCAAAAGCGGCGGACGAAATGACGGACAGGACCGCCGTAGCGATCAGGGTACGGGTAAACATCATAGGAACCTCAAAACAAAAAAGACGTAAAGCGGACGCGCGCCTTCCCGGCGCGCATGCCTGGCTGGATCGGTTTTTTTGTCAGAGGACGGGGGGAGCCCTGGATTGGAATACTACCGTGGCGACGCGCTCGCGCGTTTGCACGAACAACTGTGCAGCCAGCACAGCCCGGCTGTCTGGCGCTTCAAAGCGCAGCGGCGGGCTGGAAACGGCGAAAGCCAGTTCCGCCGCGCTCACGCACTGCAGGCAGATGTGATCGACCAGCGTGGTTTCCGGCATGGCGCCGGCCTGCGCGCGCACCTCGCCGCTGAGCGCCTTTTGCATCGGCACCCAGTGCGTATAGCCGTGCGACAGCGCGACCTGTTGCGACATCAGCAACAGGTAGGCGATCAGCAGGGGCAGCACGCGACGTAGCACGGTGGGAATCTTATGGAGATGAAAACGACGTATTCTAACCGCGATTATCCATTTTTGCGAAATGTGCGTTATCGCACAGAAGCCAGCATCCGGTCCCGCTATAGTGATGCCCCTGAAATATGGAGCACACATGGCGGAAAATTTAGTAGATCTGTTTCAGCGGGACCGTTCGCGCATTCACGTGGATAAGGAATGGGAAGTGGCATACTGGGCCAAGAAGCTCGGCATTCCGAAGGAAACCCTGGTCGACATCATCCACGAGGTGGGGCCGGTAGTGGAAGCGGTGGTACGCCAGATCAAGCAACGGCAGTAGCGCCGTGCGCGCCTAGGGCTCGCCCCACACTGCCCAGGAGCTGAATGGCTGGCTCGGCATACGCTGCAGGCGAAGGTTGTTCAGTCCGATCACCTCGGCCAGTGCCGCCGTTTCACCCGGAAAGTGCTTGCAGTTGAGCTCATCGAACACCAGCAGCGTGCCTTTGGTGAAGCGGGGTATCAACTGCGCCAGAACGTCGCGCGTGGGTTTGTACAGGTCCATGTCGAAGATCGCCATCGACACGATGGCGTGCGCGTTGTCGCTCAGCCAGCGCCCCACCGTTACGCTCGCGTCGCCTTTGATCAGCTCGAACTTCCTGATATGCGACATGGGTGCGGCCGCTTCGTGCAGGCTGAGGATGGCCTCCAGCGTTTCTTCATACTTGTCGGTGGATGCGTAGTCGCCCAGCCTGGAGTAGCCGCCGTCCTCCTCGCTCACCGAAGTGAAGCCCTCGAAGGTGTCGAAGCCGTAAATGACGCGGCTGTGGTTGAAAGGTTCATGGATGCTGCGCAGGTTGATCAGTTCGGCCAGCGTGGCGCCCCATTGCACGCCGAACTCGCAGATGACCCCGGGCACGGTGATGATCTTCCTGTACAGCTCTGCATAGTACAACGTACGCGCCAGGGCCTCCACCTTCATCCCCACCATGCTGTGCCGGTGCCAATTGGGGCCGAATTGCGGCAACAAGGCCAGCTGGTACGCCAGCAGCCTGTCATTCACCGACTGGGCATCGTCAGTCCTCGCTGTAAACTCCACGCCACGCTTTTCCATGTTGAACCTTTCATCGTTTAGTGAAACGCCGAAAAAAACAACCTTGCCTGAACCGCTCAGCCGCCCTTCTGTGCCGCCAGCCAGCGGTCCACTGCCGCTTCCAGCACGCTGAGCGGCACGGAGCCGTGCGACAGTACTTCGTCGTGGAAGGCGCGCAGGTCGAACTTCGCGCCCAGCTGCTTCTCGGCGCGCGCGCGCAGTTCGCGCAGTTTCAATTCGCCGATCTTGTAGCTCAATGCCTGGCCCGGCGCGGCGATGTAGCGTTCCACTTCCTGCACCGCCACCACTTCGTTCTGCGGCACGTTGTCGATGAAGTAGGCAATGGCCTGCTCGCGCGTCCAGCCCTTGGCATGGATGCCGGTATCGACCACCAGGCGCACCGCGCGCCAGATCTCGGCCGACAGGCGGCCGCACCATTGCCATGGATCGTCGTACAAGCCCATCTCCTGGCCCAGCATCTCGCTGTACAGGCCCCAGCCTTCGCTGAACGCGCCGGTGCCTTCGTTGCGGCGGAAGGCCGGGAAGCCGGCCTGCTCCTTGGCCAGGCTGATCTCGAAATGGTGGCCCGGAATGGCTTCATGCAGGAAGAAGGCCACCGTGGTGAAGCGTGTGCGGGTCTCGGGCTTGTAGGCGTTGTAGTAGAAGACGCCGGGACGCGAACCGTCCGGCAGCCCCGGATAGTACTGCGCCGGCGCGGCGCTTACTTCGCGGAACGATTCCACCGGGCGCACTTCGAACGGCGTCTTCGGGATCTTGCCGAAGAACTGCGGCGTCTTCGCTTCCACGCGCGGGCGCAGGCTTTCATACGCGGCCTGGATCTGCTCGCGGGTGCTGAAGCGCTGTTCCGGCGCCGTATTCAGATGCACGAAGAACTCCTTCAGCGTGCCCTTGAAGCCGACGCGCTCCTTTGCCTGCTCGAACAGCGCGCGGATACGGGCCACTTCATTCAGGCCGATGGTGTGGATCTCGTCCGCCGTCAGCGAAGTGGTGGTCGAGCTGCGCACCTTGGCGTCGTACCACGCTTTCCCTTCCGGCAGCGCGCCCAGGCCCACCGTTTCGCGGCTGGCCGGCAGGTAGCTGTCGCGCATGAACGCCAGCAGGCGCTGGTAGGCCGGCGCAATCTGCTCGCTCACCAGCTTCGAATAGGCGGCGGTGAGGCGGGTTTTGTCGGCCTCGCTGAAGTCCTGCGGGAACTGGCGCACCGGCGCCATGTAGACACTCTTGGACAGGTCGGACGTGCCCAGGTTCTCCAGCTGCGGCAGGATCTGCTTGGTGACGATCTTGGGCTGCACCACGCCGCGCGCCATGCCGGCGCGCATGTCCGCGATCATCGCGTCGGCCGCCGGGGCGAAACTGGCCGCGCGCGCCAGCCAGTTGTCGTAATCCTTCACGGTGGCGAAAGGCTGCGCCAGTTTGCCGGAGCCCAGCTGCGCGAACAGCAGGTGCAGGCTGAAGGTCTGGTTGATGGGAATCAGCTGGGAAGGGAAGCGCATGTCGTCCAGCGACTGCTGCAGCTTGTAGCGCAGCAGATCGTAGCTGATACGGTCTTCGGCGCCCAGCCTGGCGGGATCGAATTCGGCCGTGCGGGCCAGGTATTTGTCGGCCAGGCGCTTGCGCTCGGCCAGCGCTTCTTTCGACGTGACGGGGCCGAAGCGGTCGTTGAAGCGGTTGTCGCCGTTGAAGGTGGCGGAAATCGGATTCGCCTTTGAATACTCTTCCCAGTACTCCGCGTAGATCTGGTTCATTTTTTCCGGCGTGGCGGGAACAGCCGCCTTGGCTGCATGGCTGGCGCCCGGCGCAAAGGCCAGCAGGCCGACACTGAACAGGAGACTGGAAAGCGTGGTTTTCATAGGAAGACGTTTAAAAGTTACTGAGCCGTCTATATTTGCACAAATTCGCACGAAATTGGTGCGTTGAAAACGAAAAAAGGCGCCGCCGGACTGCTTCGCAGTCCGCGCGGCGCCCGCAGCGTGCCCTGCTTAGAACATATACGTCATGCTGAAGCGGATGGTGCGGCCAAAGAGCGGCCTGGCCACGCCGCGGTTACGCGTGCCGTCCGGCGACAGCAGATCGTTGAACAAGGGGTCGCCCTCGGTGAACGACAGCTGGTTGGTCAGGTTGGCCACGTGCAGGTGCGCGCGCCACCGCTCGCTGACCTGGTACTGCGCGCCGGCGTTGACGATGTGGTAGGCCGGGTACAGGGTGACGTTGGTATCGGTCGCCTCCGAGTAGCGCGAACCGTAGTACTGGTACTGCGCATAGACGCTGACCGGCACGTCCGTCAGCGGCTTCAGGTCGAACGACGGCATCAGGTTGACCATCACTTTCGGCAGGCGGCGCGGACGGCGGCCGTCCTCGCTGATCTGCACGTAGTGGTAGCCGCTGATCACGCCCTGCGCATCCTTGTCCTCCTGTGTGACGGTGTAGTTGGCGCCGGTGACCTTGGGGTTCTGCAGCACCACGTTGCCCTTCAACTCCAGGCCGTCGATGGTGGCCGGGCGCCAGCTCAGCTCCACCTCGGCGCCGATGTTGCGCACCCCGCGCTTGTACAGCTGCGCCACTTCGGGGCAGGAATTGATCTGCGTGACGCCGCCTTGCGTGGCGCAAGTGCCGGACGTGATGTCGCGGTAGATGTTGACCGAACTGCGTGGCGAGAAGTTGTTGTAGAAGGCCGCCACCGAGGCGCCGAAGCCGCGCGTCAGGTAGCGCAGGCCCATCTCGTACTGGCGTATGCGCTCAACCGCGCTGATCTCGACGGTCTGGCCATTGACCACGGTGGCGCCTGCGGTACTGAGGTCGTTCAGGTCCTGCAGGCTGGGCAGGCGGAACGAGCTGGAAGCCAGGCCATACACGGCAAACGCCTTGCTGAAGCTGTAGTTGGCGCCCAGCGACCAGCCCACCGCGCGGAAGGTCTTGCTCAGCGTATGCGGGTCGCCCGGCAAGCTGATCTCGTTGTCGGCCGCCGTGTCCTGGATGGAGCCGGGCACCACGTTCGGCGGCGTCAGGTCGGTGCTGACGTTGCGGTCGCGCCGCGTCACGCCGGCCTTGAGGTCCTGCCAGCGCACGCCCGCGTCCACCTTCAGCTTGTTGCCCATGGTCTCCCAGTGGTCCAGCAAATAGGCGGCGTTGCCGTCGCCATGGATCTGGCTGACGAAGCCGAACCAGCCCGGCAGGATGGCGCTGCCCGTCGTCAGGCTGGGGCCGACCTGCCGGCCCTGCGCGTCGACCACGGTCAGGTCCACGGGACGCGACTGTGCTGCCACGTCGGTCACCAGCAGCCCGGCCTGGAAGTTGGGCGCGTAGTTGTAGCGGCTCTTGTAGACGCCGAAGGTCAGGTCGTGCGCGCCCTGGAACTGGAAGGACTTCTGGGTCTTCAGGTCCAGCGACGTGCTGGACGCGTCGGTATCGGCAATGAACGGCACCTGGAAGTTCAGGTTGGCGCTGGACGGCACCGGGCTGCCGTCGTTCAGGTAGCGGCCCGCCACGCCCGCCGCCTTGCCGTATTTCCTGATGAAGTCCTCGCGGCTGATATTGGCGAACGCCGCGCAGGCATTGCTGGCCGGGACATTGAAGTAGCCGATCAGCTTGGCGTTGTTCAGGTTGCAGGCCAGCGCCGCGCCGTGCGCCGGCGAGATCACGTCGTTCTGGTAGCGCGCATTGAGGAAGTTGCTGGCCGTGGCCGTGTCGTTGCCGGTGAAGACCGCGTTGAAGCCGCTGCTGCCCTCGGTGTGGCGCAGCCCGGCCGAGACCTTCCAGCCGTCCGCCAGCTCGTGCGAGCCGCTCAGCGTGAACATCCTGAAGTTGGGGTGGATGCCGTCGGCCTGGTCGATGGTGCGGGTGCCGTACTCGCCTATCATGTTGAAGCGGCGGTTGTAGGGCGAGGCCGTGGTGCCGTGGGCGAAGTCGATGCCCAGCGGCTGTATCGTGTCCTGCTCGATCCGGGTCGGATTGGCCGGGGTGCCCGGATTGCTGAAGCGCGGCACCGAGATCGGCAGGTTCTGGAAGAAGGCCGTGCGGTCGTTGATGAGCAGCGCGTCGGCGCGGGCGGTGGTCTTGCGGTCGTCGCTGGTGTAGACCAGGTTGCCCCGCACCTGGCCGCCGCGGTCCGCGGTGTAGCCGGTGTCGCGCACGCCGTCGCTGCGGCGGTAGAAGCCGCCGACCGCACCGGTCAGGTTGCGGGCGAGCGGGCCGGATATGAACGCGTCCTGGCGCAGGAAGCCATAGTCCGCATACTCCACCTTGTAGCCGCCGGCCAGGCGGTCGCCGCCGGTGCGCGTGACGTGGTTGACGGTGGCGCCCAGGCCATTCGAGTACAGGATGCCGCCCGGACCGCCCTTCACCACCTCCACGCTCTCGGTCATCAGGTCGTCGCGCACGAACACGTCGTTGTTCATGAACGGCGCCTCAGGCTCTTCGTAAGCCGGCAGGCCGTCCACCAGCTGCGGCGCGTAGCGGTAGCCGCCGGTGACCGGCAGGCCGCGCACGGTGATGTTGTTGCTCGCTTCGCCGGCACTGCTGCCTTCGGAGTAAATGCCGGGGAAGTTGGCCAGCAGGTCCGCTGTGCTCATCGGGGCGAGGCGCTGGATCTCCTCGCTGCCCAGGGTGTTGATCGAGAAGGTGGCGTTCTTCTTGGTGGTGGTCCTGGTCACGCCGGTGACGATGACCACCGTCGATGGATCGACGGCGGGCGCGGCGTCGGCGGATGGCTGCGCGGCGGTGGCCGGGACCGTGGCCGGGACGGCGGCGCCGGGTGCCGCGCTGCCCTGCTGCTGCGCAAACACCAGCGCCGGCGCCAGGCAGATGGCCAGTGCCGCCGAGCGGCTGATGTAACGGGTGATCGATTGGTTCATGCTGTATCTCCTTTTATGATTATCAGGCCACCTGCGGCGGCCCGGGCGAAATTTGCGTTGTCTAACGTTGTCATCACAGCTGCAACTCATCACTCCTGCGTCGGCACCTCCTTCAGGCGCGGCATGTCGGCGCCGCGCCGCTCGCAGGTGAGCGCCGCCGCCGCGCCGGCGAATTCGAGCGCGGCCCGCAGCGCCGGCGCGTCGAGCGCAACGAGCGCGCTGCGCTTCAGCAGGCCGTGGCGGGACAGATGGGACAGCAGCGCAGCCTGGAAGGTGTCGCCGGCGCCGACCGTGTCGACCACGTCGACCCTGGGCGCGGCCAGCTCGAACGGTGCCAGTGCGGCCGTCGCCGCCAGCACGCCCTGCCCCCCGCGCGTGACCACCACCAGCGCCACGCCGGCGCGCAGCGCGATCGCGATGAACTCCTGCGGCGACAGGTCCGGATAAAGGTGGTGCAAGTCCTCGTCGCTGATCTTCAGCAGGTCCGTGCGCGGCAGCATCCAGGCCACCGCCTCCGTCCAGACCGCGCGCTCCGGCTGTATCGTCAGGCGCACGTTGGGATCGAAGGCGATCAGGCTGCGCCCCTGCTGGCGGGCGACCAGCGCGCGCGTGACGCTGGCCACCGGCTCCACGGCCATGCAGTAGGAGCCGACGTGGACGGCGGCGGCATCGGCCGGCACGCGCTCCAGGTCGGACAATGCCAGGGCGCGTTCGGCTGTTCCCGTGCCGTACAGGGTGTAGGCCGGCACTCCGGCCGCGTCCACGTCGATCGTGACCAGCGCGGTGGCCGCCGCCGGCCTTGGGGCGCAGGACAGGTCGACACCTTCGCGCTCCAGCGTGCCGGCCAGCTTGCGGCCGAACATGTCATTCGACAAGCCGCCGAAGAACATGGGGTGCGCCCCCAGGCGCGCCAGGCCGATCGCCAGGTTGAACGGCGAGCCGCCCACGCGCGCCGACAGCGCGTAGCCGTCGCCCGTATCGCCGTCGTTGAACACATCGAACAGCGCCTCTCCACATACGACTATCATGCAACCTCCGCTACGCCGGACGAAGCGCCGGCTGAATTGTTTTCATGCGGCGCCGCTTCAATGCGGCACCCGTCCGGTCCGAACACATGGACCCGGCCCGCCACGGGGCTGACGCGCCAGCGCGTCCCGGCCTCAGGCGGGTCCTCCTGCACCACCACCATCAGCGGCTTGTCCAGGGCCGGCACCGCCAGGTGCACATAGGACTCGGCGCCCAGGCGCTCGACCAGCAGCACTTCGCCTTCGATGGCGCCGTTCGGATCGGCTTGCAGATGTTCGGGCCGGATGCCGACGGTGAGCTGCGCCGGCGCACCGGCGCCCGCGCTGCCGTTGGCGTTGACGTTGCCAATGCCGCCTCCGTCGGCAGGCGCCGGCGCCCGCCAGTCCAGGCACGCCGCGCCTATCCGCAAGCGGCCCGCCGCGTCCAGCTGCCCCGGCATCAGGTTCATTTTCGGGCTGCCGATAAAGCCCGCCACGAAGACGTTGGCCGGCTTGTGGTACAAGTGCATGGGCGCGCCGATCTGCTGCACGCCTGACGGTCCCAGCACCACGATGCGGTCGGCCAGCGTCATGGCCTCCACCTGGTCGTGCGTCACGTACACCATGGTGGCGCCCAGTGACTTGTGCAGGCGGGCGATCTCCACCCGCATGTCCGCACGCAGCGCGGCGTCCAGGTTGGACAGCGGTTCGTCGAACAGGAAGGCGCGCGGCTTGCGCACGATGGCGCGGCCGATGGCGACGCGCTGCCGCTGGCCGCCCGACAGCTGCGGAGGCCTGCGTTCCAGCAGGTGCTCCATCTGCAGCATCTTCGCCACCGCCTGCACCGAAGCCTTGATCTCGGCTTTTGGCACCCGCGCCAGCTTCAGGCCGAAGGCAATGTTGTCGAACACCGTCATGTGCGCGTACAGCGCATAGCTCTGGAACACCATGGCCAGGCCGCGCTTGGCCGGCGGCGTCTCGTTGACGCGCTCGCCGGCGATGCCGATCTCGCCCGCGCTGATCTCTTCCAACCCGGCGATCATGCGCAGCAGCGTGGACTTGCCGCAGCCCGACGGGCCTACCAGAACCACAAACTCGCCATCTTCGATGGTGAAGCCCACGTCGCGCAGAATGTACTGCGCCTCCTTGCCAGGGTAGGTCTTGGCGACGCCCTGCAGTGCAATCGATGCCATCTCAATTTCCTTTACTTGCCGTGCCCGCCGTGGCCGCAGTGCCTGCCATGCCCATCGCCCAGATCCTGAGCGAGACGATACGGTCGCCGGCCTCGGCCAGCAGCGCCAGTCCGTCGGCGTCCGCGCGCTCCGTGTAAATGCGGCTGGTCAGGCTCTTGCGTTCGTTGACATAGGCCTCCACCATCGAACGGTCGAGGAAGATCCGCATGCGCAGCGGCTCGCCTTTCACGTCGAGCGCCCCGCCCTGCACGCCGTAGGCACGCTGGTCCGAAGTGCGCGTGCGGTCGATCTCCAGCCTGCCGCGCGCGGTATCGACGTACAGGTCGGTCAGCGCCGCCTGTCCCGGCGCCACCCGCAAGCGCATGCCGCGCCTGCCGGCCGTCCCGGACGGCGCGATTTCCAATTCGATCTCCAGCGCGTCGCCGTGCACGGCGGCCAGCGCTGCGGCTGCGTCGCCTGCACTGGCGTCGCGCAGGTCGAGCAGCAGCTGCCGGCGCAGACTGGCCAGTTCGCTGATCGGCGCCAGCCGCAGCTCGCCATCGGCGCCCAGCGACAGCGTGACCGGCAAGCCCGCGTTGTGCGCCCAGCCGGCATCCCATTCGTCGCGCAGCGTGCGCTCGCCCTGTGCGATGGAGAACACAATACTGCGCCCCGTCTTCGGGTCGACGAATCCGCTCGGTCCCGAGAAGTGGCCCTGGCCGACATCGAAGGTGCGCGGCGCCTCCACGTCCGGCGTGAAGCGGGCACTCTGCGCGTCGAACACGCCGGTCCAGTAGTAGGCCTGGCCGCGCACGTCGTTGAGGAATACATGGCGCTCGCGCCCGTCCGCGCCCTTCCCCACCGGCAGCAGCACCGGCAGCTCCCAGGTGGCGTCGAAGCCGGGGAAGCGCTTGGCGTCGATCGAAAACAGCGGGCCGCGCGGCGTCCAGTTGCGCAAGTCGGCCGATTCATACACCAGGGCCGTGCCGCTGCCGCCCGGCAGCGCCGAGCCCACGAGCTGGAACCAGCGCTGGCGCGCCCCGTCGCGGAACACGAAGGGATCGCGGAATTCGCCGTGGCGTCCCTGGCCTTCGGCCTGCAGCGTCACCGGCGCCGGATACTTGCTCCAGCGCGCCAGGTCCGGATCGCGCAAGTCCTGCGGCACAGCGATTCCGGTGCGCTGGTTGGGTTTGGCACTGTCGTTCCCGGCGGTGAAGAACAGCACCGGCGTACCGTCTGCCGCGTAGGCGGCGCTGCCGGACCAGATGCCGTCCGTGGCCAGCCCGTCGTCCTCCGGCGCCAGCGCAATCGGCAGCTCGCGCCAGCGCACCATGTCGGCGCTGACCCAATGCCCCCAGTGGATCTGGTGCCAGAACGGGCCGAAGGGGTTCTTCTGGAAGAACAGGTGGTACTGCCCGCCGTAGTAGAACGGCGCGTGCGGCTCATTCATCCAGCCGGCGTCCGGCATCAGGTGGTACTGCGGGCGGTGGCGGTCGCCGTCGAAGGCGGACGCGGGAACCCGCATGTCCGCCAGCGACAGCTGCGGCGCCTTGCCGCCGCGCCGGGCCAGGTCGGCCTGCATGCCGCGCGCCACGGCGGCCGCGTCCGACGGCCCGGCGGCAATGCGCACTTCATCCATCAGGCCGAGGAAGGTATTGAGCTTGAATACGCCGCCGACCTGCTCCGGCTGCGAATACCGCCCTATCGTCAGCGGCCGGCGCGGCAGGGTGAAGACGGCGTCCGCCGGCGCGGCCGCCTCGGCCACCCGTTCGCCATTGAGGAACAGCGCCACCCGGTGCCGGACGGCGTCGTAGCTGGCCGCCACGTGCGACCACGCGTCGCGCGGCAGCTTGTGGTCCTTCACGCGCACATCGGCAATCACCTCGCCGAAGCCAAGCTTGACGCCCCAGGTGCCGAAGCGCTGCATGCCGAACGAGAAGCCCTTCTGCGTGCCGGCGTCGAACTGGCTCAGGAAAGCCGAGTAGTGGCCGCCATCGCCCCACTCGAAGGCGTGCGGCGCCACCCAGGCGCTCAGCGTAAAGCCTTGCGCCAGCTGGCCTGCGCTCAAGGCAGGCGCCGCGATGTCGGTCGAGTAGCCGTCGAACAGCAGGCAGCCCTCGCGGATGCAGCTTCCCGCCGCGCGCCACTGCGGCGCCGAATCCGGCTTGTAGCGCGCCCGGTTGAATACGTAGTTGACCTGGTCGCGCCGTCCGGACACGGACTCCAGCGCTTGCGCGCCGCCCTGCTCGTCCAGGCCCCAGTGCGCCAGCAGCGGCGCGGCGGCCAGGCTGCTGCCTGCGCATGCCGCCAGCAGCGCGCCCGCAGCAATTCCGAATCGGAGTTTGTGGCTCATCTTGTCCCCTCCCTTGTTCTCATTATTTGGCGATGTCTATCGTTGTCATTTTTCGGCCAAAAGGTCGTCTACCAGGTACAGCCCGGCCTCCATCCGCAGCGGAATCGGGTCGCCGATGCGGCCTGAGAAGCTGCCGTCCGCGCCGGTGTCCTCGAAGGCCATCAGGCAGTCCTTGCCGGTGACGGGGTCGCGCAGGATCTTGCCGGCGTAGCGGCGGCACGGGGCATCGCCGTCCAGGAAGCCGGGCGCCGGCTGCCACGGTCCCAGCGGATTGTCGGCCACCAGGTAGTGGGTGCCGGACACGCCGCCGTTGTGCGCCGCGCGCATCTGCTCCGACCAGTGCGCCGCCACATTGCAGAACACGCAATACCAGCGCCCGCCGCGCTCGAACACCTGCGGCACTTCCAGCTGGCCGTAGTGGCCTCCCGCATATACCGGCGCGGTGGCCTCCCAGTGCACCAGGTCGGCCGATACCGCGTGGCCGATCACGCCACGCTCGTAGATCGGGCCGTCGTTGCGGCGCGCGGTGTAGAACATGTGGTACATGCCGTCGATCTTCTCCGGCAGCACCCAGGGGTCGCGCAGCGCGCGGTCGTGCCAGCGGCCTTCCTCGTATTCCTCGTAGTAGCGCTGGTCCAGGTCCAGCGCCAGGCCGTTGCCGACACGCTGCCAGGGGCCGTTGATGCTGTCCGCAACGGCATGGCCGATGCGCTGCCGCATGCCGTTCTCGGCGCGGCAGGTGCCGGTGTAGAACAGGTGGTAGCGTCCTTCGGCCTTGATGACCGAACCGGTCCATGTCGTGTAGTCGTCCCACGCCGGGCCGGCCTGCGGGCCGAAGGCGGTGCCCAGCGGCGTCCAGCTGCGCAGGTCTGTCGACACGGCGTGGCCGACCGAGACGTTCCAGTGGCGCAGGTCGGGATTGCCAATGGCGCGGTCGGCCTGCAGGAAGAACAGGTGCTGCTCGCCCTGCTCCTCGAAATGCCAGAAGTCCCAGATGAATTTGTCGCTGATTTGTAGTGTCATGATGCTTCCAAAGTTAGCCCTTGACGCCGGCGCCGGCAACCGAGGCGACGAACTGCCGCTGGAAGGCCAGGAACACCGCGAGCACGGGGAGAGTAATCACCGATGCGTAGGCCATGATCTGCCCCCACGAATTGGTGCGTCCGAAGAACTGCTGTATGCCCGGCTGCACCGGCCGGAAAGCCTCGCCCTGGATCACCATGATGGGCCACAGGTACTGGTTCCATGCAGAGATGAACAGCACAATGGCCGCCGTGGCGATCACCGGGCCGCTGTTGGGCATGATGATGCGGCTGTAAATGGTCCATGGTCCCGCGCCGTCCATCTTGGCGGCTTCGTCCAGCTCGGCCGGGATGTCGCGGAAGAACTGGTAGAACAGGAACACGCAGAAGGCGTTGGCCAGGAAGGGGATCACCTGGACGTGCAGGCTGTTGAACCAGCCGGTGTGCAGCACCAGCTGGCCGTGCTCGAATCCCGGCCACGGCAGGCGCGCCACCAGCGACAGCAGCGGAATGGCGATCACTTCGAACGGCACGATCACCATCGCCACCACCAGGGCCAGCGCCAGTTGCCTGCCGCGCCAGCGCATGCGCGCAATCGAGAAGGCCAGCATGCTGTTGACCAGGATGCCGCCCACCACCACCAGCCCGGCGATCAGCGTGGAGTTGAGCAGGAACCTGGGCAGGTCGCTCTTCTCGAACACGGCGCTGTAGTTGCGCATCGACCAGCCGGACGAAGGCAGATAGGCGGACCAGCTGTTCAGGTTGGCGAAGATCGCGGCATCATCCTTGAAGGATGAAATGAACATGAACAGCAGCGGCGCAATGAACACCATGCCGATTGCGCTCATGGCCAGGAATAGCATGGCGTCGCGGACCTTGTTGTTTGCCTTGTTGCCCCGTGCGGCCTTCATTTCGCATCTCCTTTCGATACCAGCACCCGTTGCAGCGCGGACAGCGCCAGCACGATGACAAAGAACACCAGCGTGATGGTGGAGCCGTAGCCGATGTCCTGTTCCTTGAAGCCGCTGCGCACGGCGTGGTACACCACGGTCGATGTCGAATCGAGCGGACCGCCGGAGGTCATCACGTCAACCTGCGTGAACAGGCCGAAGGCCAGCAGCGTGGTCGACACCAGCACGAAGATGATGGTGTTGCGCAGGCCGGGCAAGGTGACGTGCACGAAGCGCTGCCAGGCGTTCGCGCCCATCAGCGTGGCCGCTTCGTACAGCTCGGGCGAGATCGACTGCAGGCCCGCCAGGAACACCAGCATCTGGAAGCCCGCGCCCTGCCAGGCCGACATCAGCGCGATGGCAGGCAAGGCGTAGTGGCTGTCGCCCAGCCAGTCCGGGCCGGCGTTGGGGTCGTTCAGCAGGCCGCGCAGCAGTTCATTCAGCATGCCGCGGTCCGTGTTGAGCATGAAGGCCCACACGATGGACGCCACCACCATGGAGGTGACGACCGGCGCGAAGTAGACGGTGCGGAAGAAGATCCGGCCGCGCACCTTCTGGTTCACCAGTATCGCCAGTCCCAGGGCGGCGCCGCATTGCAGCGGCAGCACCAGGGCGGCGAACAGGAAGGTGTTGATCAGCGAACGGTAGAACAGCGGATCGGTGGCTGCCAGCACGATGCGCTTGCCGCCGGCGTCGACGTGCAGCGCCTCGCGGTAGCCGCCCAGGTCCGGATGCTGCTTGCGGATCTGGCGCCAGGTCGGGTAGCGCACTTCGCCATCCGCCCCGGCACCCAGGGGTTCGACCACCACAAGGTCCAGCGCCAGCAGGCGCCGGTAGTTGTCCAGGCCCACGTACTGCGTGGGCTCGGGAGACATCAGCCTGTGGTTGGTGAGCGTGGCGCCGGCCGCCAACAGCATCGGCAAGCCGACGAACAGCAGGAACAGCAGCAGCGCCGGCGACGCGAACAGCGCCACCGCGAAGGGACTGTCCTGGCCTGGTGTACGTTTCATAAGCCGCCTCCCGATTTGCGCGCCGCCAGGCCGTAGCCGTAGCCGTTGTTGCGCGCGATATTGTGTTCCATCGCATCCACCGCCTGGTCCAGCGCCTCGGCGGCGTCCTTGCCGCTGCGGATGTCGGCCATGGCCTTCTCGAAGGCCGACGACAGCGCCGGGTACGCCGGGCTGGCTGGCCGCGCCACCGCGTAGCGCCGGGCGAACTCGAAATACATGCGCCAGTCGCCGCCCGGCCGGTAGTGCTCCGTCAGCGCCGCGCCTTCGGCGCTCACCGGCACCAGCCCGGTGGTGCGCGAGGCGGCGGCGATTTCCTCTGGCGAGATCAGGTGCGCGAGAAAGGCCGCCGCGCCTTCGGGCTGCTTGCAGCTGCGCGTGATGCCCCACTGCCAGGAGGCCGCGCCTACCTTGGGGCCGTGGCCGAAATCGGGCGGCGGCATAACCACCAGGTCGCTGCCGAAACGCTCGCTGTATTCGCGCGCCTTCCACGAACCGGTGTAGTGGAACAGCACGCGGCCCTGTTCGAATGCCTTGTCGTCGGCGGGGTTGCGTTCGGCCAGCTTGTCCTTGAACAGGCGGCCGTAGTAGCGGCCCACGCTGACCGCCGCATCGCTATTGAGCACGCCGTCCACCCGCACATAGCTGGCGCGGTCGATCAGGTCCGTGCCGGCGCTCTGCAGCCAGGGCGAGAACGCGTAGCTGTACCATTCGCCCTTGAAGCGCGCGTTCAGGTCCAGCGGGAAGCGGAAACGGCCGCTGCGCCTGGCTTGCGCCAGCAGGTCGTGGAACTCGGCCGCCGTGTAAGGCTGCTCCATGGTTGCGGTGCGCATGCCCAGCGCGGCCAGCTGCGAACGGCGCGCGAACAGCACCAGCACCACGTCCACCTGGCCAACGCTGTACAGCTGTCCCTTGTAGGTGCCGCGCCCGCCCTCCAGCAGCCGCGCCACGGCGTCGGCCGGCAGCAGCTTGTCTAGCGGGCGCACATGGCCGGCCCAGGCGAAGTTGGGCACGATGGGCTGGTCCATCGCGATCACGCATGGCAGCTGGCCCACCATGGAGGCGGCGGTGATCGATTCCGTGTACGAGCCTTGCGGAATCGCCTCCACCGTGACCTTCCAGCGCGACTGAGAACGGTTGAAGCGTTCCACCGCAGCCTTTCCGGCCGCCATTTCGAGGTCGCCCGTGTCGTGGCGCCACAGCTTGATTTCGGCAGGCGCAGCCTGCGCCGGGGCCTGGGCCAGCGCTTGCACCGGCAGCGCGGCCTGCAGCGCAGCCAGCAGGGCAGCTGGCAACGGCGCCGAGAACGCCGCCGACAACGCCGCCATGGGCGCGCCCGCCTTGCGCCGTGACATGGCCGATGCGCGCATCATCGCTTGGCCTTCGCGGCGGCTGGCACCGCAGGCGCGGCAACCGTACCGCGCATCACCGGCAAGCATGGCACCCGCACGGTCCCGGCGGCCATATCGCCCTGCTCCAATACATGACGGCCGGACAGCTCGCCTATCTCGCGGTATGGCAGCGCCACCGTGGTCAGGCCGGGATCGAGCGCCTCCGAGATGAGCCGGAAATCGTCGAAGCCGACGATGGAGACATCGGCCGGCACCCGCAAGCCGCGCCGCTGCAGGATGAAGATCACCCGCATGGCCATCTTGTCGTTACCGCACAGGATGGCGGTGGGACGGTCGGCGCTGGCGAACAGCCGCTCGACGGCGTCCGACAGGTGCGAGAACTCGTCGGCCTGGCCGGCCTCGGCGCCGTGGATCAGCCATTCCGGCTTGGGCGTCACGCCATGTTCGCGCATGGCCTGGTGAAATCCGCGCAGGCGCAGTCCGGTCGCCACCATGCCGGGTATCAGCTGCAGGAATGCGATCTTGCGGTGCCCGGCCTGCAGCACGATCTGCGCTGCGGCATAGCCGCCGCCTTCGTCGTCGGGAATGACCTGCATGTAGCGGCCGGGCGCCTCGAAGCAATTCGCCAGCGCGGTGGGCGTGCTGCCCAGCTGCGCCTCCAACGCCACCTGGCGGTGAAACGGCGTGGCGAACAGGATGGCTTCCACGCGCCGTTCACGCAGGTCGGCCACCAGCCGGCTGGCGACATCCGCATGGCCGCCAGTCTCGCCGATCAGCAGTACCTTGCCCATCTGCTCGCACACCTGCTGGATGCCCTTGATGATCTCGGACGAGTCGGGCGTGGTGGTGAGCTTTTCCGCAATCACGGCCACCAGCCCCGTCGGCCTGCCGCGCAGCATGCGCGCCGCCGCCGAGGGCGTGAACTCGAGCGCGCGCATGGCCTGCTCGATACGGGTGCGGGTCTTCTCGGATACTTCGGTACCGCCGTTGAGCACGCGCGATACCGTCTTGATCGACACGCCGGCCTTGTCGGCCACATCATGAATCGTTGCCACACCGTCTCCTTGCATTGTTTTTGACGCTGGCCGTTGCGGCTATCCGCAAAATGTCCAACGTTGTCATTTGCTGGAATGATAGGCAATCGGCGCGGCAGCGTCAACAGAAAAGATACGCCCCTTGCATTTTTCTATTGACTTCAAAGCTGCCTGGGTTAATATCGCTAAATCGTTACAGTAAAACGTTTAACAAGCGACCGGCACGAAGAACCGGCTCAAATGGCACATAGTTCTATATTTTTTTGCCGTTTCACTGTAACGTTACAGTAAATCGATACAGTTCTGACCTATAAAACCGATAACGGAGACAAAGATGACTGGTAAACAGTGGCAGGCTGCCCCACGGCACCGCCCAACACCGATAGCAACAGCCGCCGCGCTGCTGATGCTGGGTATCGCCGCGCCCGGACAGGCGCAGCAGGCGGCGCAAACGCCGGCCGCCGGCGAACAACTGAAACTGGAAACCGTGGTGGTGTCGGCCAATCGCCGCATTGAAAAGCTGGAGGACGTGCCCCAGTCCATCACCGTGCTGGGCGAGGAGTACATGCAGCGCAATAACGTGCGCGAATTTAACGACATCGTCAACCTGTCCCCTGCCCTGTCGATCTCGGTCGGCACGCAGGTGGGCACCAACAGCATCAATATGCGCGGCATCGGCACCACGTCGAACAACCTCGGCATCGAGGGCGACATCGCCGTCATCATCGACGACCTGCCCTACGCCCAGCCGCAGCAGGCGTTCAAGGACCAGGCCGACGTGGCGCGCGTGGAAGTGCTGAAAGGCCCGCAAAGCACCATGTTCGGCAAGAGCGCCATCGCCGGCGCGGTGGTGATGACCACCAAGCCTATCGGCGCCGGCCCGATGAAGACCAACGTAAGCCTGTTCAAGTCCAGCGACGACGAGTACCGCGCCAGCGCTGCGCTGAGCGGGCGCCTGTCGGACGACGTGGCCATGCGCCTGTTCGCCAGCAAGACCAACTTCCCCGGCCTGCTCAACAACCTGACCACGGGCCGCAAGCAGAACGGCTCCGGCGGCAAGAGCTTCGTCACCAAGTTCATGTGGAAGGTGAACAACGACCTGGACGTCATGATCACGCCGCAGTACGACCACTCGCTCTCCACCGGCAACACCGCCGCCATCACCTCCATCGATCCGGGCGTGGGCTACCTGTACAACAAGAACTACACGGCGCTGTCCAACACCGAAGTCCTGCGCGGCATCAACGTCAGTCCTTTCAACCGCGACATCCGCAACGATTCGCCGACCGGCCTGGAATCGACCAACCGCGGCATCGGCGTGCGCATCAACTACCAGTTCCAGGACAGCTCGCCGCTGCGCGGCCACGCGCTGACCTCGATCTCCTCGGTGGTGAAGAACCTGTCCAACGACTTCCGCGACAACGACAATATCGACCTGATCTCCACCTTCTACCAGGTGAACCACCAGGGCAAGCCGTCCGGCATCGCGGACCCTCCGGAAATCAACGGCACCAGCGACAGCAAGACCTCCACCCAGGAATTCCGCCTGACGTCGCCGGACGAAGGCGCGCTGCGCTACCTGGTCGGCATCTGGATCGCGCGCAACAGCCTCGATCGCGGCTACTACCGTGGCAATCCCTTCGTGAAGGAGACCAACTTCACCAACTACGAAACCACGTCGTCGAACCTGAACCGCGCCATCTACACCAACGGCACCTGGGACTTCGCGCCCCGCAATACGCTGACGGCGGGCCTGCGCGTGAACCGCGAGTCGAACAACTACACTTTCCACACCATCGACAGCCTGTCGTCCAGCGCGCCGAACAATGTGCACACCGGCGAGAACTTCTACCGCGCGCCGCAGCACGATGAAACCGGCGTGACCGGCAAGCTGGCCTACAGCTACCACTTCACGCCGGACGTGATGGCCTACGGTTCGGCAGCCACCGGCCGCAAGGGCGTGGCCTACGACATGACCAGCGGCGCCAACAACGTCAACGTGTTCAAGCGCCTGCCGCTGGCCGCGGAGACGGCCGAAAGCTTCGAGCTGGGCTTCAAGGCCAACCTGTGGAACAACCGCGCCACCTTCAACGCGGCCGCCTTCCGCACCCGCTTCCACGACTACCAGACCTCGGCCACCGAGCGTTTCTCGGACGGCAGCCAGGCCAGCGTGTTGTACAGCATCCCGGCGCTGCAGACCAAGGGCTTCGAGGCCGACACCACGGTGCTGCTGACGCGCGAACTGCAGCTCAACGCCAGCCTGGCCTTCACCCGCGCCACCATCCTGAACTGGACCCAGGGGCCCTGCTACAGCGGCGCCAAGGACTGCACCGTGCCCAACGAGCTGGTGCCGGGCGCCTTCCTGCGCGACGCCAGCGGCGGCACCATGCCGAACGCGCCGAAGTGGAAGCTGAGCATGGGCGCGGACTACCGGGTGCCGCAAGGCTGGCTGCCGTTCAAGACCAGCTTCAACGTGCAGTGGCGCACCCAGTCGCGCGTGCAGGGCGCCATCAGCCAGGACCCGAGTTTGAACCGTCCCGGCTATGGTATCGTTGATTTGGGAGCATCGATGTCGGACGACAAAGGCAAGTACAAGCTCTCGATAGGCCTCAAGAACGTGGCCGACCATCACTACGCGTCGGGCAACGTCGGTTCCTTCCTGAACTTCAAGCGCGCCTCCGGGCCGGACATCAAGTCGCTCGGCTGGCAGCCGGCGCGCGATGCCTTCCGCTACGCCACCATCCGCCTGGATGCGGCTTTCTAAGAACTGCTAAGGAAAACATGAGCGAACCTAAAATTCAGGACGTGGCGCGCCTCGCCGGCGTGTCCACCTCCAGCATCTCGAATTTTCTGAACAACCGGATGGGCCAGATGCGGCCGGACACCCAGCGCAAGATCCAGCAGGCGATCGAGCAGCTGGGCTACCGTCCCAACAGCGCGGCGCGCCAGCTCAAGACCGGCGTGGCGGCCATGGTCGGCCTGCTGGTGCCCTCGCTGGCCAACCAGTTCTTCGGTTCGCTCGCCTGCGCCGTGGAGGCCGCCGCTGCCAGACACCATTGCCACGTGATGACCTTCAGCACCTTCCGCGATCCGGGCCGGGAACGCGCGGTGATGGCGGACCTGCTGTCCTACGGCGTGCAGGGCATCATCACCGGTTCTGCGCTGAGCGACACCGACCACCTGGCGGCCATGACGGCGCGCTGTCCCGTAGTGGCCTTCGACATCAAGCGCTCGGACGAGCGGCACGACCGCATCACCACCATCTCGGTGGACAACGCGGCCGCCACGGCGATGGCGGTGGCCCACCTGGTGGCACTGGGGCACCGCTCCATCGCGCTGGTGACGCCGCCGCCGTACACGCTGAACCGCCAGGAGCGCGTGAGCGGCTTCCAGCACGCGGTGGCGCAGACCGGCATCAGCGGCGAGCTGGTGATCGCCGACGCCACCGACGCGCCCAGCGATCCGCACGGCGATACGCAGCTGTTCGAGCTGGGCCGCAGCGCGGCGGCGCGCCTGCTGGCCGCGCCCGGCAAGCCGACGGCGGCCATCGCCATCAACGACATGATGGCCATCGGCATCGGCATCGGCCTGAAGCAGCTGGGCAAGCGCATCCCGGAAGATTTTTCGCTGATCGGCATCGACGATATCTTCTTCTCGGCCGCACACGACCCGCCGCTGACCACGCTGCGCCAGCCCATCCAGGCCATGGCCGATGCGGCCGTGCAGCGCATCCTGGCGCCCACCAGCGCGCCGGGCGGGGAGCTGTTTGCGCCGGAACTGATCGTCAGGGCGTCCACCGCGGCGCCGAAAAAATAAACCATCCACACTGGAAAGAGACATATGGAACCCATCGGAAAAGAATTGAACGGCAAGCGCGCCCTGGTCATGGGCGGCGCATCGGGCATCGGCAAGGCCACTTCGCTGGCACTGGCGCAAGCCGGCGCGGACGTGGTGCTGACCTACTGGAGCAGCGCCGACGAAGCCAATGATGTGGTGGCGCAGATCCGCGCCATGGGCCGCCGCGCCCAGGCCATCAAGGCCGACCTGACCGACGCCGCCGTGGCCGAGCAGGTGTATGCCGAGGCCGAAGGCGCCATCGGCGACATCGACGTGCTGTTCGCAAACATCGGCGGCCTGATCCAGCGCTGCCGCGTGGTGGACATGCCGCTGTCGCTGTGGAACGAGGCCATGAACCTCAACCTCACCAGCACCTTCCTGATCTGCCAGGCCGCGCTCAAGCGCATGGAGCCGCGCAAGCAAGGCGTGATCGTCACCATGTCCTCGCTGGCCGCCTTCGACGGCGGCGGCCCAGGCTCGGCGCATTACGCCTCGTCCAAGGCGGCGGTGGCCACCTTCACGCGCGCACTGGCCAAGGAAGTCGGCCCGCTCGGCATCCGCGTCAACGGCGTGTCGCCCGGCCTGATCGCCACCCGCTTCCACGACACCTTCAACACCCCGGCCAACCGCCTCGCCATCGCCGAACGCACCCCGGCCCGCCGCGAAGGCGAACCGGAGGACGTGGCCAACGTGGTGGTGTTCCTGGCATCCGGGCGCGCCGCCTTCCTGGCCGGCGAAATCATCCAGGTCAACGGTGGCCTCGGCCTCTACTGATACGCCCGGGAGACTCCATGAACAAGCATTTCACACGGCGCCGCTTCCTCGGCACCGCAGCCGCCGCCTTGCCCGCGCTGGGCGGCGCCATTACCGGCCTGCCCGCCTTGGCGCAGGATTCGCGCGAGGCGCTCGGCACCAAACAGGGCGAGCCGACTTTCGGCGGCGTGCATCCGCTGCAAACGCTGATGGAACAGCATCCGGCCCCGCTGCGCGCTGAACTGAACGGCGTGCACCCGCGCGTGTTCACCACCGCCGCCGGCCTGGAACAGCTGCGCCAGCGCGCGCGCGGCAGCCACCGCGCCATCTGGGAAAAGGCGCTGGCCGGCCTGGTGGCCATGCACGCGGAGCCGGAAGCGTCGCCGGCGCAGACGCGCCGCGCGCAGAACACGGTCGGCATCGGCATGGTCGGCGCGGCACTGGCCTACAAGATCGAAGGCGGCCAGCGCTACCTGGAACGCGCCAAGCACTATATGGATGCGGCGGTCAGCTATCCGGTATGGGGCTACACCTACAGCAAACCGGACATCGACCTGGCCGCGGGCCACCTGCTGTACGGCATGGGCACCGCCTACGATTTGCTATTTGACGTGCTGACCGTCGAGGAACGCACCCGCTACCGCGAAAAACTGGTGCGCCAGGCGCGCATCCTTGCGGCGCACTTCATGCCGAAACCGGGCAAGTCCTATTCGTACAGCCAGAACCACTGCTTCATCCCCATCGCCGGACTGGCGGTGGCGGCGTACGCGGTGTTCGACGAAGTGCCGGAAGCGGCCAGCTGGGCTGCGCTGTCGCGCGCCATCTTCACCCGCGTGCTGGCCGTGGCCTCGCCGGACGGCTACTTCTACGAAGGCGTGGAGTACTGGATCTTTTCCATGCCGTGGATCGTCCACGCGCTGGACGCCTTCGCCCATGCGGCCGGCGACGACATGTACGACCTGCCGGCGCTGCGCAAGGCGCACCTGTACATGGCGCACTCGATCACGCCCAACGGCCAGGATATCTTCGACTTCGGCGACGCCTTCGAAGGCCCTGTCACCCGCTCGCGTGTCGGCCACGAGCCGGACCGCACGCACCCCAACGGCAAGCTGCACTCGAACTACAACCTGCTGTACCGCCTGGCGCAACGCTTCGGCGATGCCGAGGCGCAGGGCGTGGCGGCGTGGATGCAGTCGCTGGGCCACGTGTGCGCGGAAGACTTCTGGTCGCTGCAATGGTATGACGACAAGCTGGCGGCGGCGCCCATGTCCGCCATCGCGCCGCATCACCACTTCGACGACCTGGGCACTGTGTACTGGCGCAGCGACTGGACCAGCAAAGCCACCGCGTTCGCCTTCCGCGCCGGTCCGCCCGAAGGCCACCACGCGGCTGCGCTGATCGCCAAGATGCCGGACTGGCACCTGTCCATGGGCCATTCGCACCCGGACGCGGGCAGCTTCATCCTGTTCGGCGGCGGTAGCTACCTGACCGGCCCGAAAGGCTACGCCGGTGTCCCGAGCAGCAAGATCAGCAACACGCTGCTGGTGGACGGCCAGGGCCAGGCCAACGAGGGCGGCGGACATGACGCATTCGCCGGATATCCGTATGCGCGCCTGGACAGCATCCGCATCACCAAGCTCACGCTGGGCAAGGACCACGCCGACATCGTGGCCGACCTGACCGGCGCCTACCGCCCCGAGCTGGGCGTGGAAAGGCTGGAGCGCCGCTTCAGCTTTGCGCGCGGCGCCTGGACCACCACCGATACCCTGCGCGCCAGCAAGCCCGTGGTGCTGACCGCGCAAGTGCATGGCGACCGCGACATCAAGCAGCTGGCCGAGCGCAGCTTCGTGGTGGAAGGCCGGCCGTCGGCGCTGAAGGTGGAGGCGCGCGGCAAGAACATGCAGGCCGTGGTGGAGCCGGGCCTCGTGGTCTCGGCCGGGCCTCCGGGCAATGTCGACAAGGGGCCGAAGCAGCAGCGCGGCAATGTGCTGCGCATGTCGCTCCCGGCAGGCAAGCAGGCCACGCTGGTCACCAGCATGAAATTCTGAGGGACGCGCCATGGATGAAATGCTGATACCCGATGTCGTCACCGTCGGCGAGGCCATGGCCTTGCTGATGGCGCGCCAGCCAGGCCCGCTGGCGGGCGTGAGCGAATTCGAACGCGCCACTGCAGGCGCAGAGCTGAATGTGGCCGTCGGCCTGAGCCGGCTGGGCCTCCGCGTCGGCTACGTGAGCAGCCTGGGCAAGGACAGCCTGGGCCGCAACCTGCTGGACTTCATGGCCGCCGAAGGCATCGACCTGCGCCACGTGCGCGTGGACGAGCGCTACCCGACGGGCTTCATGTTCAAGTCCATGGCGACCGACGGCAGCGATCCGGAAGTGGAGTACTTCCGGCGCGGCTCGGCCGCCAGCCACATGTCGCGCGCCGACATCCCGGGCGGCGCCTGGCAGCAGGCGCGCCTGCTGCACCTGACCGGCATCACGCCAGCGCTGTCGGACACCTGCCGCGACATGATACTGACCATGGCGGCGCAGGCGCGCGACGCGGGCCGCATCGTCACCT
Source organism: Pseudoduganella sp. UC29_71 (assembly GCF_042693265.1). NCBI lineage: Bacteria > Pseudomonadati > Pseudomonadota > Betaproteobacteria > Burkholderiales > Oxalobacteraceae > Pseudoduganella > Pseudoduganella sp. UC29_71. The sequence continues at coordinate 2,717,651 of NZ_CP170549.1, forward strand.
TCGACCCCAACCTGCGCCCGCGCTTGTGGCCCACGCAGGCGGCGATGATCGACACCGTCAACGCCGTGGCCAGCCTGGCCGACGTGGTGATGCCCGGCCTGGCCGAGGGCAAGCTGCTCACCGGCTGCGGCGAGGCGCCAGCTATCGCCGACTTCTACCTGGCACGCGGCGCGCGGCAGGTGGTGGTGAAGCTTGGTCCGCAGGGCGCCTACTACGCCGGCCCGGAAGGACGCGGCATCGCGCCAGGCGTGCCGGTGCGGAAGGTGGTCGATACCGTGGGCGCCGGCGACGGCTTCGCGGTGGGCGTCGTCAGCGCGCTGCTGGAGGGGCTGCCGCTGCAAGCTGCCGCCGCGCGCGGCAATGCGATCGGCGCGCGCGTGGTGCAGTTCCGGGGCGACTGCGAAGGCCTGCCCACGCGTGCCCAGCTGGCAGCGCACTAAACAACAACCATAAGACAGAGACATCCTGGAGAATCGCGCATGAAAACAATGGCAGGTTTGCGCTGGCTGGTCATTACCCTGGTGGCCATCGCAACGATCATCAACTACATCGACCGCTCGGCACTGGCGGTGATGTGGCCGGGCATAGCGGCCGAACTGGGCATGGACAAACGGGACTATGCCAACATCGTCACCGTCTTCCTGATCGGCTACGCCGTCGGGCAAACGCTGTTCGGCAAGCTGTTCGACGCGCTGGGCACGCGGGTCGGCTTCATCCTGTCCATCCTGGTGTGGTCGGTGTCCATCGGCCTGCACTTCGTGGCGCGCTCCGCGCTGTCCTTCGGCCTGTTCCGCGTGCTGCTGGGCGTGGGCGAAGCAGGCAACTGGCCGGGCGCCACCAAGGCGGTGGCGGAATGGTTCCCGATCCGCGAGCGCGCACTGGCGCAGGGCATATTCGGCGCCGGCGCCTCGCTCGGCTCCATCATCGCACCGCCGCTGATCGCCATCCTGTACGCCTATTTCGGCTGGAAGACCACTTTCCTGCTGATCGCCGTGCTGGGCTTCATCTGGGTGGTGCCGTGGCTGATCATCTACAAATCCGGCCCCAATGCGCACCCCTGGATCACCGAGGAAGAACGCGGCTACATCCTCACCGGCCAGCGCAGCGAAGCCACGCGCGAAGCCGAATACGTGCCCACGCTGGGCCAGCTGCTGCGCCACCGCCAGAGCTGGGGCGTGATCGCCGCGCGCTTCTTCATCGACCCGATCTGGTGGCTGTTCGTGGCCTGGCTGCCGCTGTACCTGAACGAGAAGTTTCACTTCGACGTGAAGCAGATCGGCATCTTCGCCTGGGTGCCTTATGTAGGCGCGGCCATCGGCGCGCTGTCCGGCGGCTGGCTGTGCGGACGCCTGCTGCAGCGCGGCTGGAGCGTGAACCGCGCCCGCAAGCTGGTGATCGGCCTGGGCCTGGCGCTGATGCTGCCCGCGCTGCTGTTCAGCGCCGCCGCCGCCACGCCGCTGCTGGCCGTGCTGTCGATTGCCGTGATCCTGTTCGGCTTCCAGGCCGCCATCACCAACATCCAGACCATGCCGAGCGACTTCTTCTCCGGTAAAACCGTCGGCTCGCTGGCGGGCCTGAGCGGCACCTCGGCCGTGCTGGGCGTGATCATCTGCATGCAGCTGGTACCCGAACTCACGGCAGGCGGCAACTACACGCCCTTCTTCGTGCTGGGCGCCCTGCTGGTGCCGCTGGTGTTCGTGTCGGTCTGGTTGGGCGGTCCCGTGGCCCGGGTCCAGCCGCACGGGGAGGCGGTATGATGGCCGCCGCGTTCCACAAGCGCCTGCTGCTCGCCGCCGCCCTCGCCGGTGCGCTGACGGGTGCGCTGGCAGGCACGCCGGCGCTCCCGCTCCCGGCAGCCGCGCAAGCGCCCGCAGCTGCGCAGCCCAAGCCCAAACTCAGCGCCTCCGAAGCCTTCGAGAAGCAGGACAGCACCTTCCTGCAACTGCACGCCCGTTTCCTGGCGCGCGCGAAAAGCGGCCCGGTCGGACTGCTGTTCCTGGGCGACTCCATCACGGCAGGCTGGCAGCGCGCACCGCACATCTGGGAAGCCTACTACGGCAAGTATCAGCCTGCCAACTTCGGCATCGGCGGCGCCCGCACGCAAAACCTGATCTGGCAGATCGAACACGGCGAACTGGAAGGCATCGCGCCCAAGGTCACAGTGCTCATGATGGGCACCAACAATAGCCTCGACTACAACGCCGAGGAAATCGCCGCCGCCGACCGCAAGATCGTGGCGATGGTGCGCGCCCGCCTGCCGGAGACGAAGATACTCGTGCTGGGCATCTTCCCGCGCGGCCCGCGCGATCCCAAGGGTGGCCCCATCACGCCGGCCGCCGTGGAAGAAGCCGCAAAACGCATGGCCACCATCGACGCGGTCAACCGCGACCTGGCGGCGCTGGACGACGGCAAGATGGTGCGCTTCCTCGACATTGGCGCCGTCTTCCTCGGCCAGGATGGACGCATCCCCAAATCCATCATGCCGGACCAGCTCCATCCCGGCGCGGCCGGCTACCAGCTGTGGGCCGACGCCATGCAGCCGCTGCTCGACAGCATGATGAAACAGTGATGAATCAGGAGCGCAATCCATGAAACTGCTACGCGTAGGCGCGCCCGGCGCCGAAAAGCCCGCCGCCATCGATGCGCAGGGCCGCATCCGGGACTTGAGTGGCGTGATGCCGGATCTGACCCCGGAGTGGTTGGAGCCAGGGAAGTTGCAGGTGCTGGCGGCCATCGATCTGGAAAAGCTGCCGCTGGTGGGGGACGGCGTGCGCATCGGCGTGCCGGTGGCGGGCGTCCGCCAGTTTATCGGCATCGCGCTGAACTACCGCAGGCATGCGGAGGAATCGGGGCAGGCGCTGCCGGCGGAGCCGATTGTGTTCACCAAGGCCGTCACGTCGCTGAGCGGGCCGAATGACGCGATCTTGCTGCCACCCCATTCCGAGCACACGGACTGGGAGATCGAGCTGGGCATCGTCATCGGCAGCACCGCGCGCAGCGTGGCGCAGGAGGACGCGCTGCGGCACGTGGCGGGCTACTGCCTGGCCAACGACTTGTCGGAACGGCACTGGCAGAACCACCGCAACGGGCAGTGGTTCAAGGGCAAGAGCTTCGACAGTTTCGGCCCGATCGGCCCATGGATCGCCACCGCCGACGAGATTCCCGACCCGCAGGACCTGGACATGGAACTGAGCGTGAACGGCGAGCGCAAGCAGGCCAGCAATACGTCGGACATGATCTTCCCGGTCGCTTACATTGTGTCTTACCTGAGCCAGTTCATGACGCTGCTGCCGGGCGACGTCATCGTCAGCGGCACGCCGGGAGGCGTGGGCATGGGGCTGAAACCGCCGCAGTACCTGAAGAAGGGCGACGTTGTCCGGCTCACCATGGAGAAGCTGGGCACGCAAACCCAGCTGGTGATCTGATGCGCGCGGGACTGGCGCCATTGCTTGCCGCAGCCTTGGCCACCTGTGCGTTGGGAGCATTGGGGGCATCCGGTGCGACCGGAACGCCCGATGCGCCCGGCGCACGGTCCGGCCCCGATAGCGGCTACACGTCCAGGGACGACCTGGCCGCGCTATTCGAAGCGGAAGGCGGCTCGCCCTTCCCTTCGCCCTACACCGGCACGCTCGCCTTCAGCGCCCTGCAAGCGAAGTACGACTCCGGCCACGGCCACGGCTACCGCCACGAGCTGAAGACCCTGAAGCAGTACCGGCAAGCCGTGGCGGCCACGCGCGAACACTTCTCCGCGCAAGTCACGCCCACGCTGCCCGCAGGCGCCAAGACCATCGTCGCCCAGTACCACGCCGAGGGCCTGGACACGCTGGTGAAGGTCTACGTGCAGGACACCGCAGACCAGGCCGGCATCGACGGCAAGGACGGCAACGGCGTGTTCGACGTGCTGGCCCGGCTCAAGGGTGCAGACGGCAAGGAAGTCACCACCGCCCTGGGCACGGTGCGCTCCGGCGAGACCTTCGGCCTGGACATCCGCTTTACCGGCGGCGCCGCCATGGTCGCGGTCAGCACCGCGCAACACGGCGCCATCGAGACGGCCCGCACGCAGATCAAGCCCGACAGCGGCAACATCTACTTCAAGTTCGGCGACTACCTGCAAGCCCAGGACCCCGCCACGCGGGGCCACACCACCAGCCGCGCGAAATGGGACGAGTACTTCCAGCTGAAGGGCATCACCAGCAGCCAGGTCCGCTTCAGCATGACCCGCTTTGAACGAGGATAATCCATGACCCTGCACCCGACCACGCAGGCAACGCTGGCCGCTCTGAAAACCGTCAGCACCGCCACCCTCACCTCGCTGCTGTTCAAGCGCGGCTTCCGCAACGTCTTCATCCAGGGCGCGCGCCCGCTCAAGCCTGGCCAGCGCCTGGCCGGCCCGGCCTACACGCTGCGCTACATCCCCTCGCGCGAGGACCTGGACGGCATCGAGGCGTTCCGCGACCCGCGCCACCCGCAGCGCGTGGCGGTCGAAGAGATCCCGCCGGGCGCGGTGCTGGTGATGGACTGCCGGGGCGACGCTTCGGCGGCGTCGGCCGGCAGCATCCTGGCCGCGCGCATGCAGGTGCGCGGCGCGGCCGGCATCGTCACCGACGGCGGGCTGCGCGACGCGGCAGGCATCGCCGCGCTGGAGATGCCCGCCTGGTGCGCCGGGCCATCGGCCCCCACCAACCTGATACGCCACCACGCGCTCGACATCAACGCCCCCATCGGCTGCGGCGGCGTGGCGGTCTACCCCGGCGACATCATGGTGGGCGACGACGATGGCGTGGTCTGCATCCCGCTGCACCTGGCCGACGAAGTGGCGCGCGACGCGGTGGAGATGGAGCGCTTCGAAGCGTTCGTGCTGGAGGAAGTGCAGCGCGGCGTGCCGGTCATCGGCCTGTATCCGCCTACCGCGCCTGAAACGAAGCCGCGCTACGAAGCCTGGCTGGCGCGCCGCGCTGCACTTCCCTGACAGCTTAGCCTACGCTGCCACGCCCTGCTCCAGGCACCCGGCCAGAAAAGCCATCACCGCCTGGATGCGCGGCGCGTGCCGCAAGTCGCTGTGCACGGCCACCCAAATCTCCCGCTTCAGGCCTGCTCCACGGTGCGGCACGCGCACCAGGCGCGGGTCCTGCCCGCCCAGGAAGTCCGGCAGCACGGCGATGCCCACGCCCGCCGCAGCCGCTGCCGCCTGGATGGCCAGGTCGTTACTGCGCAGGACCACCGAAGCGGCGCCGCCGGCCTGTTCGAGCAGCCAGGTGTATTGCGGCGTCTCGTCCATGCTGGCGTCATAGGCGATGTAGGTGCGGCCACCGTCCCCTTGCAGGCAGGCAGGCGTGGCGTACAGAGAGAATGCCACCGCGCCCAGCTGGCGCACCACCAGTTCCGGGTCCGCCGGACGGCTCAGGCGTATAGCGATGTCGGCTTCGCGCCGCATCAGTGACACGTTGCGCGTGTCGCCGTCCAGCCGCAGGCGCAGGTCCGGGTAGTGGCTGCGCAGCTCGCCCAGCCGGGGCGCGATCAGCGCCGCCGCCAAAGCGGGCGGCGCGCTGACCGCCACTTCCCCGGCGATGGTGGCCTGGCCGGCGAACGCCGTGCGCTGCACCGCAAGCGATTCCTGCTCCATGCGCTGCCCGAGTTCGGCGATACGCTCGCCGTCGGGCGTCAAGAAATACGCACGCGGACGCCGCTCCACCAGCTTCAGGCCCAGCGCAGCTTCCAGCGCCGCCAGGCGGCGCGCCACTGTGGCGTGGTCCACCTTGAGCTGGCGCGCGGCGGCCGATAGCGATTTTTCCTGCGCGAACACGGTGAAATGGCGCAGATCTTCCCAGTCGAACATGGGTATTTCCTCACAAGCCAGGTGAATTATTGGGGAATTTCGCTCCTTGTGCGTCCCCGGCAGAATACCAAACATCTGCAAGCAAGGAGCACATCATGACTACGCATCAAACCGCCGTCGCCATTCCGGACATGGCCTGCCGTCCGGCATCGCCGGGAGACGGCAGGAAAATCGCCGCTGCCGCGTGGATGGTGACGGCGGTGTTCATCCTGTCCAATTCAGCCACGCCGCTGTATGTGCACTGGCAGCGGCAGTTCGCCTTTTCGTCGGCCACCTCCACGGTGATTTTCGCCGCCTACGTCGCAGGCTTGCTGGCCGCGCTGCTGGTCGCCGGCCAGCTCTCCGAGCGGCTGGGACGCAAGGCGGTGCTGGTGCCAGCCTTTCTCGCCGCGATGGCGGCTTGCGGCCTGTTTGCGACAGCAGGATCGGTTGCGGCGCTGATTGCGGCGCGCTTCCTCAGCGGCGCGGCAGTGGGCGCCATCGTATCCGCCGGCATGGCGGCTGTGGTGGACGTGGGCGGCCCGCAGCGCAAGCGGCAAGCGGCGCTGGCCGCTTCGGTCGCGATGGTGCTGGGCGCGGGACTGGGGCCGCTGCTGGCCGGAGCGCTGGCGCAGGGCATGGCGCAGCCTGTGCAGGCAATTTTCGGCATCGAGTTCCTACTGCTGGTGTCGGCGCTCGGCGTGGCGATGGCGCTGCCCTTGCCGGCGCCCTCGCCATCGCCCTTGCCGGTGCCCTCGCCATCGCCCTCGCCCTCGCGCTCGCCCCTGCCGCTGGCCAGCCCAACGCCTGGCGCGCCCGCCAGTGCCCCATCCGCCACCGGCCTCCGCCTGCCGTCCGTGCCGCGCCGTAACCGGCGGGATCTTGCGCTGGGCGTCGCAGTCTTCGCGCCCGGCCTTGCGGCGACTTCTTTCGTCTTGTCGCTCGGCCCCGCGTTGCTGGCAAGGCTGCTGCACGTAGACAGTCCGCTCGTGGCAGGCGGCATGGCCTGCCTCATGTTCATGAGCGCGACCGGCGTGCAGTTCGCCGTCAGGCAACTGCCGGTGCGGACGATACTGCTGCTCGGCGCAGCCGCCACCGTGCTGGCCATGGGCACGATGATCTGGGCCGTGCATGCGGCGCAACCGGCTTTGCTGCTGACCGCCGCCGTACTGGCGGGCATGGGCCAGGGTCAGGGACAGCTGGGCGGCCTGACAGCCATCGGCACCAACGTCCCGGACCAGCACCGCGCGCAAGCCAACGCCCTGCTGAACATTGGCGCCTATATCCCCGCAGGCCTGCTGCCGGTGGGTGCGGGCTACCTGATAGACCATGCCGGCATGGCGGCAGGCGCCACCACCTTTTCCCTCGTGCTGATGGCGGCTGCGGCGGCCGGCGCGGGATTTGTCTATCTCAGGAGACTGGCATGAGCGAGCAAGATGCAGTGAACATCGTCGAGGCGTTCTGGGCGGCGGTTTGGCAGGGCAAGGACTTTGACGCCATCGACCGCTTTTGCGCGGAGGATTTCGTCATCACTTCGGGCGGCGTGGATGTCGTCTCACGGGAGCGCTTCAAGGCGTGGGCCAGGCAGTTCAACCAGTTGATCTCCGGCTTGCAGTTCGACGTTGTCGAAACCTTTCAGAATGAGGACGGCAGCCGCGTGGCGTCGCGCTGGCGCGTCAGTGGCCGCAACAATGGCATGTTCGGCCTGCCGCCCGATCAGCGCGAGGTCAGCTTCACCGGCACCGCCATCTGGCAGGTGGGCGAGGACGGCAAGCTGCTGCGCAACTGGGTGGAGCGGGCCAGCTGGGAAGCCTACCAGGCGCTGGCCGCAAGTACGTAAGCAGCCTTACTGGTCATAGCTGTGATAGAACGGCTTGAAGACGTCCTTCGCGGCGGCCGGCTGGCCGAACCAGCGCGCCAGCGCCGAGGGCCACGCGCCCGGCACCGGCACCAGCGTGAAGGCACCGGCGACGCGGGGCGACGCGTCCAGCGGAATGGCGATTTCCGGCGTGGTGCCCTTGTTGCCCGGACTGGCGATCAGTGCGTTATGGCTGAGCAGCGTGCCGTCGGCGCTGCGTTCCACCGCCACGTCGGCGGCGGGCATGGACAGCGCGAAGCCCGCGCCGCCGGCGCTGGTGAGCAAGGCCAGTTCCGTCTCGCGCCGGTTGCCCTGGAAGCGCAGGTCGGCGCGGTTCAGGTGGTACAAGCCGAATTCGTTGAGCCTGTCCTTGCCCGGATAGCCGGCGTATGGTCCTTGGCCGATCCAACGGAATTCGTCTGTTCCTCCGGGCGCGAGCACGGATAGCCCGGCTTCGGACAAGCTGCCCACGGCGTTGGCTGGCGCGAGATCGTAGCTGACAGCGATGGCGCCATTAGCGGCGATTTCCAGCACGTAGCCGCCTTTCAGACTGCCCCTGCCGGTGCCCGGTCCCTGCGCGCGGCCAGCGCCGCCGGTCCCGCTCGTGCCCCCCGTGCCACCCGGCAGCAGATCATCCGGCCCGGCAGCAGGAGCTGCGGCCTGGATTGCTGCGGATTGCGCGGCCAGATCGTCCTGCAGGGATAGTAGCCCGACACGGCCACGCGGACAGCGCCACCGCGCGCTTCTACCTTGACGGCGGCTTGCTCCAGCGTGGTCAGCGTGGACGACAGCCATAGCGGCGATGTCTTGGCGCGCAGCGCTTCGGCCATCGTCGGCTTGCGGCCGCTGTGCGGGTAGATACCGGCAACCAGCAGCTTGCCGCTACTGTCGCGGATGGCCAGGTCGCCAGACGCACGCTGCACAGTCAACACCCAGTTCGGCAGCGCCACGCGCACTTCCGCTTCACTCTCCGTCACGGCCGGCTCGCCCTGCGCCGGCAGCATGCTTGCCCAGGCTGCCCTGCTCCCCACGCCCGCCGCCCCTGCCGCCCCTGGCGCCACGCTCGTCTGGTCCAGCCTCAGCGTGCGCTCGTTCACTTGCAGGCCCTGCTCGTCCACGGCGCGCACCTGCAACGCCAGCACGTCCGTCGCCGCATCGGCTGGCACCGACAGCGGGACGTGTACCGTTTGCCTGCCGCGCGCCGGCGCGTCCGGCGCCAGGCTGCCCTGCTGGATATCCCTGCCGTTGCGCTGCAAGGCCCACAGCAGCCGGAAGCCGCGCAGCGAGCGGAAGTCGTAACGGTTCTCCACGGTCAGCGCAATCCGCTGCGCCCCCGGCCGCACGGCGGCGTAACGTTCGGCGAACTGCACCGGCGCATACACTTTGCGCATCTGCCAGTAATCCACTTGCGGCGTGCGGTCCGCGTAGGTCAGGCCGTCCGCGCCATCCAGGCCGTGCGTGTCGTAATGCCGGAACTTGTCCAGCCATGCCAGCTGCGTGGGCTTGCCCGCTTCAAGCGGCTGCGCGCTGGTGCGCAGCAGGCCCTGGTCGTGAAAGTGCCAGATCGCGCCGCCCGCAAAGCCGGGCGTGGCCTGGATGATGTCCCATTGCGCCTGGATGCGGTCGGTCGCCAGCCCCAGCGCGTGCGCATACTCGGTCAGGATCACCGGCCGCTTCAGCTTCTGCGCGTAGCCTTCCAGCGTGGCATTGCTCGGATAGTGCGGCGAATAGAGATCGACGAACTCCGGTATGCGCTCGTAATTTTTCGCGAAGTAGCTGCCTATCTTCGGATACGTGATGGGCCGCGTCGGATCGATCTGCCTGGCCAGCCGCCCCGCCTCCATTTCCACGTCCGTTATCGGGTTCTCATTGCCTATGCTCCAGACCAGCACCGAGGCGCGGTTTCTGTCGCGCGCAATGGTCGGCTGCACGCGCGCCAGGATGCTGTCGCGGTATTCCGGCTTGTCCAGGTTCTTCTCGCCGTGGCCGATGGCCACTTCATCCATTACGTACAGCCCCATTTCATCGCATAGCTCAAGCAGGCGCGGATGCGGCGGATAGTGCGAAGTGCGCAGGAAATTCACGTTCGCCTTCTTCATCAACTCCAGATCCCGCCGCATCTGCGCTTCGGTGACTGCGCGCCCGGTTTGCGGGTCCAGGTCGTGATGGTTCACGCCGCGCAGCTTGACCGGGCGTCCGTTCAGCTGCAGCACGCCGCCGGCGATGCTCACCTCGCGCAGTCCGATGCGCTCCTCCACTGTCTGCAAGGTCTTGCCGCCGGCCGACACGGTCAACTGCAGCCGGTACAGCGACGGCGTTTCGGCGCTCCACAGCAGGGGCCTGGCGACGCGGATCGCAGCCACGCGCCGCACCTCGGCCGTCGGCGGCAGCAGGCGCTCTCCCGCCAGGGTGCCGTCCGGCGCCAGCAGCCTGGCCCGCACTTGCGCGCCGGGCTGGCTCAGCGCCACGTCCACCGACAGTTCCGCAGCGCCACCGTCCAGCAGGCGCGTCCGGGTCGCCAGCTCCTGCACATGGGCCGCCGGCAGCGAGAACAGCGTCACGTCGCGGTAAATGCCGGACAGCGACCAGTCGTCGTTCAAATCGAATTCAAAGCCGTGCGGCTTGGTGGTGACGCGCACGGCCAGCAGGTTGCCAGCGCCGCGCTGCGGCAGCAGCAAGTCCGTCACGTCGAAAGTATGCCGATTGAATGCACTTGCGGAAGACTCGCCTGCCTTCCGGCCGTTCACCCACACTTCGTAGCCGAACGCCACGCCCTCGAAGCGCAGGAAGGTTCGCCTGCCCTGCCAGCCGGCCGGCACCGCGAAGCTGCGCCGGTACAGGCCCAGGCCGTCCTTCAGCAGGTCCGCATAGTGTGGCTCGGCAAAGCCCTTCAGTTCCCAGTTGGCGGGCACCGGGATGGTGGCCCAGGCCGACGCATCGAACCGGGGGGCGGTGAAGCCGCCGTCCGCGCCCGGTTCCAGGCCGCGCACGTATTTGAAGGACCAGTCGCCGTTCAGCGACTGCGTGTACGCCTTCTCCCCGGACGGATAGGCCTCAACCGCTATCGCGCTGCCCGCCAGGAGGGCGGCGGCGAGTAAAACTGTAAACTGGAGCATGGGACGGGATTCCGTTTGAACGCCTGCATTGGCAGCGCCAATGATAGTTGCGCGGGCAGCGGCTGCGCGCAGTCCCGGCGTCGGCCGCGAAAAAACTCATGCGCATGATCGGGACGCCCCTGCTGCGGCGCCGATTGTATTTCCAACTTTGCAACGATTTTGCTCACGCCGCCGCTGCCTGGCGAGAATTTAACATTTGTACCTGTTCGCGGCGCACAATCTGGATAACACTACTTGCAGGCAGAAAGCCACTTGGCTCCCGCCGTTGCCACCGACAAGGAGCACAGCATGTCCCCCTCCATTTTGCTTCCGCTGGACGGCAATCCGGACGCGGCGCCGGCCATCGCGCACTGCATGCATCTGGCGCGCGCCCAGTCGGCCACGGTGGTCGCCCTGTACCTGCAGCCATACGACGACCTGTCCTCGCCCGCAGCCAGCGCGGTGCGCGACGGCGATGTGCTGCGCACGGTGGCGGCAGTCGCGGCGGCCATCGGCGTGCCCTGCGTGGCGCTCACGCGCGCCGCCGCCTCCCCCTACGCCGAGATCATTGCCGCCGCGCGCGAGCGCCAGTGCGACCTGGTCTACCTCGGCGCCATGAAGGACCAGCCCACCGGCGCGCAGGTGGCCGCGCTTCAGCAAGCAGGCCTCGGCCTGGCGCCGGCGGCGCTGGCGCCCGCGGCCAAAAAATCTGGTTAAATGCAGGACGAACTCCATCCGGAACCCATCCATGCCTGCAACCGCATCGCCGCCCCGTCCCCTGCTCACCGCGCTGGCGCTCTCGCTGGCCGCCGCCGTCGCCCTCGGCCTGACGCGCTTCTCGTATGGCCTGCTGCTGCCGCCCATGCGCGCAGATCTCGGGTGGTCCTACTTGCTGGCGGGGGCTATGAACACCTGCAACGCACTCGGCTACTTCCTCGGCGCCCTGGCCACGCCCGCGCTGATGCGCCGCCTCGGCGTGTGGCGCCTGCTGATGGCCGGCGCCATCCTGGCCAGCCTGTTCATGCTGGTGTCGGGCGCGGTGACCGGCACCGCAGCCCTGTTCCTGCAGCGTGTGTGCGCCGGGGTGGCGAGCGCCTTCATGTTCATCGCGGGCGGCGTGCTGGCGGCGCGGCTCGGTTCCATGCACAGCGCGCGCGCCGGCTTCTACATCGGCCTGTATTACGGCGGCACCGGATTCGGCATCGCATTGTCCGCGCTGCTGGTGCCGGCCGCGCTGGAGACGGCGCAACAGCATGGGGCGGCGCATGCCTGGCAGTGGCCCTGGCTGGCGCTCGGCCTTGCCTGCCTTGCCGCCACCGCCATCATGGCGCTGCCGGTGAAGGCGATAGGCGAAGCGCCGCCCGGACAGGCCAAGAAACAGCACTTCACCGTGCGCGAATTCGGCTTCGGGCTGGGCGGCTATTTCATGTTCGGCGTGGGCTACATCGGTTACATGACCTTCGTGATCGCCCTGCTCAAGCAACAAGGCATGCCGGCGGGACGGATTACGCTCTTCTATACCTTGCTCGGCCTGGCCGTGGTGGCCTCCTCGCGCATCTGGGCGGGCATGCTGGACCGCTTCAGGGGCGGCGAGTCGCTGGCGATACTGAACGCCGTGCTGGGCGTGGCCACCATCCTGCCGGCGCTAACCAGCGCCGTGCCTGTCGTCTTCGCTTCCGGCATCGTGTTCGGTGCCGTGTTCCTGTCGGTGGTGGCCTCGACCACCGCACTGGTGCGCCACAACCTGCCGCAGGAAGGCTGGTCGGCCGGCATCAGCGCGTTCACCACGGTGTTCGCGTTGGGCCAGATCGTCGGCCCCACCGTCGTGGGCTGGATCGCGGACGGCCCGGCCGGCCTGGAGCGCGGGCTGATCGCCTCGGCGGCCGCGCTGTTCGCCGGCGCCGCGCTTGCATCGCGGCAACGTCCACTGGCTTCGGCATCGCGCCAATACAACACATCAAGATATCGATAACAAAAAGTCCGGCATTTGTAAAAACGTCATGCTATATTTGCGTGGTATCGATAACAAGAACCTGGAAGGAGACACCGGGACTCGATACGCGACTTAACGTGATTCACAACTACAAGGACAAAATCATGCACAAGCAATGCCATGCGGAGCGGCAGCGGGGAATAATCCACGGCCGCGTCAAACTGAAAATGATAGCGCTATCAGCCGGCTCCGCGCTGCTGATTATGACCGGCGCGGCGCAGGCGGTCAGCTACGTGGCCACGCCGGCGGCGCAGCCGGTGGTCAGTGCGGCCGGCATCAAGCACCCGGCCCTCGGCTTCACGCTGGAACAGCTGGACTACGCGCGCCTGCAAACGCGCGCCGACGTCGAGCCGTACAAAACGTACTACAACATCCTGTCCATGGTGTGCTGCAACTACGCCAATATCAACCTGCTGCCCACCAACCGCGACGCCACCAAGGTGGACACGCCGAACACGCCCAACTACAACGGCAGCACGGCGCAGACCCGCATGATCAACGATTCGCAGGGCGCCCTCACCCAGGCCATCCTGTACTACGTCACCGGCCGCAACGAGTACCGGCGCAACGCCATGCGCATCCTGCGTACCTGGAGCAATATGAACCCGGCCGGCTACGCCTACTTCCCGGACGCGCACATCCACAACGGCGTGCCGCTATTCCGCATGCTGGCCGCCGCCGAGATCATGCGCTACACGCCGGGCGACCCCACCTACACGGCCTATCCGCTGGCCTGGACCGATACCGACACCCAGAAGCTGAAGGACAACCTGATCGACCCCATGGAGCGCACCTTCTTCGCCAGCAAGGAGCGCTTCATGAACCAGCACGTGTATTCGCTGGTGGGCCGCATGGCGGGCGCCATCTTCACCGACAACCGCGCCCGCTACGACGAAACGGTGGAATGGATGACGGTGAATGCCAGCTCCACCCGGCAGGATATCAACGGCGCCATCCTGCCGCTGATCCCGCTGATCGACACCGACAACCCGCTCAACAAGGTCGGCTATCCCTTCTACCAGATCCAGGAAATGGCGCGCGACCAGGCCCACGGCGGCGACAACGTGGACAACCTGACCGGCCTGCTACGCATGGTTACTGCCCAGGGCACCAAGGTCGATCCCTACACCGGCGTGCCATCCACCTCGGGTGACGCGGTCAGCGTGTACCGGTTCGGCGGCAACCGGGTGCTGATGGGCGCGAACGCCTATGCCCAGTACATGCTGGGCTACACCACGCCATGGGCCGACACCAGCGGCGGCACCTCCTACATTTCCGGCGCCTACCGCGGCCGCCTGTACGAAGTGGGCGGCATTCCAGAACTGTACAACGTGTATAAATACGAGCAAGGCGTGGACGTGGACGCGGTGGCGCCCTATCTCGCCACGGCCGCCGCGCACGCGGACGGCCCGGTCACCGCCTGGGGCCAGGCAGCGCCCGCCAACAAGGACATGGGCGCCGAAGCCTTCCTCACCCTGCCCCTGCCGCTCACCGGCGTGCCGCTGCCGCCCAACACCGGCATGCTGGAAACGGAGCGCAAGGCCGTCTTCCTGGACGGCGACTGGAGCAGCGAGACCGAGGCCGAACGCACCTACGGCCACGCCAGGGTCACGCCGGCCGGCGCCACCGTGGCGTTCCACGACGTGCGCTACGCGGACCGCGCCAAGTACGCGCCGGTCGGCATGATGGTGCGCACCAACGCCGTCACCAGGCTGGCCGCCAGCGCATCCGCCACCGCCGCGCCGTGGTGCGAGATGACGGTGCCGGACACCGGCGGCCAGTGGCGCTACATCGTGCCCGATTCCGCCTTCGCCGCCACTGCCGGGCGGCCCTATGGCGACAACATCATCTACTTCAAGTTCACCGGCGCCGAGGGCGCCACGGTGGACGTGGATTTCGTCAACATGGCCGCGCCGACGCAGCTCACGCCGCCGCGCTTCGCCATGCCGGCTTTCCCGGTCACGGAACTGATCGTGCAAGGCGTCCCCTACCAGGCGTCCTACGCGGCCACCGACGCGCAAGCAGGCGACAGCGTGAGCTACTCGGCCATCCGCCTGCCCGCCGGTGCCACGCTGGATAGCGCCACCGGCGCCTTCAGCTGGACGCCGGCCGCCGCGCAAGCCGGGGTGCACGACATCATCGTGAGCGCCACCGACGGCGTCTCCATCAGCACCATGACCGCCAGGCTGAGCGTACAGCCGGACCGCGCTGCCGCCTTTGCTTCCGCGCTGGGCGGCTACGATCCGGCCGCCGTCTACACCACCACCTCGCTGGCCCGCTTCCAGTCCGAACTGGCGCCGTTGCAGGCGGCCGTGAACACCGTGGCGGACGCCGACTTCGGCGCGCTGCTGAATTCCGTCAAGGCGGTGGCGGTCAAGCTGGAGCTGCTCAATCCGCGCGTGGCCTCGGACGGCAGCCTGGACTGGAGCAAGAACATGGTGACCTCCACCGTGCTGGACGCTAACCGCGCCCCGCTGCTGGTGGACGGCGACTACAACAGCTACTCGGGCGACCTGCGCGACGTGGCCACCATCGACTTCGGCGAAAACTACCGCGTGTCGGTGGAAGCGTTCGGCATCCAGGCGCGCTTCATGTTCGGCAACCGCTCGCAGGGCATCAATGTGTACGGCTCGAACGACAAGTCCAGCTGGACGCTGCTGACCAGCCGCGAAACCACCGACACTGCCAACCGCAACTTCGAAATGGAGGTGATCCCGGTTCTGGAAGGCCTGGAAAACCAGCGCTACCGCTACTTCATGGTGCGCGTCGACCATCCCGGCCCGCCCACCGATCCGGCTTACCCCGGCATTTCCTCCTACGGTGAGTTGCGCTTCCACGGCACCCGCTACGACCTGTTGTCGCCGGTGGACGTGAGCGCCAGCGTGAAGATGCTGCAATCGGGCCTGACGGTGAACCGCTTTACGCAGAAGTACACCGGCACGGTGTCCTTCACCAACACCACGCAGGCCCCCATCACCGGGCCGCTGCACCTGCACCTGCAAGGGCTGACGGCCGGCGTCACGCTGGACAACGCCACCGGCGCCAAGGACGGCGTGCCCTACATCACACTGCCGGTAGGCGAGCTGGCGCCCGGCCAGAGCGCCACGGTGACCACGGTGTTCAACAATCCGGCGAAAGCAGCCATCAACTACACGCGCAAACTTGTCAGCGTCAAATATTAAGGATGAACGACATGAGCAACCTGAAAGACTTCCTGGCCAGGCTGATGCTGGCCTTCTCCCTGCTGTGCGGCGCCGGAGCGGCGACGGCCGGCCCGATCTACAGCGTGCGCATCGACACGGCCACGCTGGGCGGCGGCCCGGCCTACCTGGGCCTGTACTTCATCGGCCTGGCCGACGCCGCGCAAGCCAGCGCCACCGTCAGCAACCTGGCCGGCGCGCTGGCCGGGCCGGCCGATGTGACGGGCGCCATTACCGGCACCCTGCCCGGACCGCTGGAGTTCAGCAACGCCGGCGGCGGCAGTGAACTGGTGCAGGCCATCACGCTGGGCGGCGTCTTCTCCTTCGACGTCACGTTCATGATGGGCGCGGGCGACGTCGGCACCACCTTCGGCTGGGCGCTGTTCAACGACACCAGCTACCTCGGCGCGGACGGCGACTTGGGCACGGTATCGCTGCAGCCGGGCGCAGCGCCGGGCGGCGTCTACCTGTTGGCCAACGCCAGCGCGATCAGCGATGTGCAAGTGGTGCCTGAGCCGGGCACGGTATGGCTGATCCTGCTGGCGGCCATGCCGCTGGCCATGCTTGCGCGCCGCCGCAGCAGCACCAGCAGCCGCAGCTAAGCCGGGCGGACGGGCGACGGCCCGATGGGCGGGCGGCCAGCGCGGCAATCATGCGCGCCGGCCGTCGCCGCCTGCACCGGCTGGCTGCATCACGAGCCATGAAGGTTCAGCAGCAGCCATGCCGGCAGGCCAGCATACAGCGCCGCGTGCCCTGCCCGCTCCAAGCCATGCCGGACGGCGACCGCTCCCGGGGGATGCAGCGCGACCGCCAGCAGCGCCCCCGCCTCGATCACGGCGCGCAGCAGCGCAGCACACAGCACCACGCCGATAGACCATGCCGCCCACCACAGCGCGAATGCGCTGAGATAGGCCTTCAGGCCGAAGGTGTAGTACTCGCCCAGCGCGCTGCCGTAGGCGATGTGCTGGTGCAGGTGGAACGCCGGGATAGCCAGCGCCAGGGGGAGCAGCAGGAACTTGCACACGGGATGGTCAAGCCGCCAGCGCCCCAGCGCCGCCCGTGCCTGCGTATACACAGCCAGCACCGAGTGTGCGCGATGCGTGCCGCGCGTCGCCGCAGCGGCAGCAGCAATGACGGTGCCGCCGGCGGCACCTGCGGCGAAGGTTGCAGAGGTAGCGATGGCGCCGGCGGTGGCACTAGTGCCTGTGACGGGCGCGTTGGGCGTGGCGGCGGCGAGGGCTGCGGCCAGGGCGGCGGGGTCGGGCAGCCCGAGGGCATAGCGCCAGCGCTGGCCGGACACGAGCCGCAGCGCGGCGCCCGAGCCGGGGATCGGCAGGCGCCATGGCTCGACTGCAGCGATCTCGGCCAGCGCCAGTTCAAGGCGCTGCGTGCCGCGCGTCAGCACCAGCGCGCCGCCCTGTTGGCCGCCCTGTTGGCCGCCCTGTTGGCCGCCTTGCGGGCCGCGATGGCCCGAGCTGCGCGCCTGAAGACTGCCCTTCTCCAGCGTGGCTTGTGCGGCAAAGGCGCGCAGCAGGCACCACGCGGCCGCCTCGGGGACCAGGAACAGCACGGCAAACATGCGCATCTGCGCAAGCGTGTTGGCGCGCAGGGGTTCATTGAGCAGCAGCGCCGCGCACATGCCCAGCAAGCCGATGCGCGCCACTGTGCGCAGCAAGCCTGCGGCTAATCGCGCGCCCGGCGGCAGCAGCACCACCCTGGCTGGAAACGCCATCGGACGCGGCGCCGACGACGCGGCATATGCGGCCAACGGCAGCGGTTGCGGCTGCGGCGCGCCGCGCCACGATCGCTGCGCCCGCGCCGCCGCCAGCACCAGCAGGAAGACGCTGGCGGCAAGCCCGACCCAGTCCCCCCACAGCACCATCAAGGTAGGCGCCGGATGGCGCAGCGGCACGTCCGCGATCAGCAGCGCAGGTTCCCCCATGCGCGTGCCCGCCAGAACGGCGCCGGTGGCGTCGATCACCGCGCTATAGCCGTTGGTGGTAACGCGGAACTGCGGCAGCCGCGTCTCAATGCTGCGGAACGCCGCCACCGCCTGGTGCAGCTGCGCCCCCTGCTGGTCCGCGCTGAACCAGGAATCATTCGACAAGGTGAGTATCGCCTGCGCCCCCAGCCGCGCCCCGCTGATCGCCAGGCCGGTGTCCACATCGTCCAGGCATATCAGCGGCAGCACCGGCACCTCGCGGCCATCCGCCAGCCTCAGCGGAAACACGCGCGCGCCGCTACCGGCCTGCCAGGCGCCCGCCCACGGCAGCCGGCGCCGCAGCGCAGGGCCGCCCAGCCAGGCCGGCACGTACTCCGTGAGCGGAAACAGGCGCGTCTTGCGGTAGAAGCCCAGCAATCCGTTGCCCGGCTGCACGAAGGCGGCCGCGTTGTATTCGCCGGCGCTGTCCCGCTCATAGGTACCGAACACGAAAGGCACCCCGGCCGCATCCACGTTGGCAAGGATTTCGCGGTCGAACTCCGCCCCGGCCTCGCTCTTGGGCCGGCCGAAGGTAGTGGGATAAGCCGTCTCCGACCACAGCACCGCGTCCGCCCGCTGCCGCACCACCGCGTCGTAACTCATTGCGAAATGCGTATCAAGCACCTCGCGCACCACGGCGTACGCACCCTTGCGCTCGCGCTGCCCTTCGTAATCCACCAGGTTGGCCTGGATAAGCCCCATGCGCAGCGGCTTGCCGGCCGGCGCAGCTTCGCCGGACAGCGCAACCAGGCCATAGCCTGCCAGCAGAGCCGGCGCCAGGGCCGCCAGCGCCAGCGGCCGCACCGCGCCGCGCCACCCTTCCGCGCGCCGCGCAAGCGCCGCCGCCACGGCCTCGTTGGCCAGCAACAGCAGCAGCGTCAGCCCCGCAGCGCCGCCAACGCCGGCGGCCTGGCGCAGCAGGCGGGAGGGATACAGGCCATAGCCCAGCGTGTCGCCGAGCAGCCGTGGCAGCAGCCACTCCGCCGCCACCCAAGCGGCAGCAGCAGCCAGCGCGCGCGGCGCCGGGCCGTAGCAGCGCGCGCCCACATGGCGCACCAGTGCGAACACGAGGAACTGCGGCTGGAACAGCGGCGCAGCCAGCAGAAGCACGGCCAGCCCGGCGCCGCCGCCGACGTCCGCATACCGCCCGAGCGCCGTGCCGAACCACCCGAAGGCGGCTGCGGTGAAGGCCACCGACATCGCATAAGCGCTCAGCATTGCGCCAGCCAGTGTCCGGCTGGCGTCCAGCGCGCGCAGCCACGGTACCAGGAACGCGAAACCGAGCATCCAGCCCGGGCCGCCGCGCACATACAGTGCGGCCAGGGCCGCACTCGCCAGTATGCAGGCGGCCGTGCGCAGCCGGGCATGGCGGGAGAAAATAGATTGCATCATGAGGTTCAGCGGCCGAATGCGGCCGGATCGGAAGGTGGCGGGATGACGACGCGCCGCACCGGAAGCCCCGGCGGCGCCAGCTCCGGGGGCACCACGCGGTCCTCGGGCATGGCCACCGGCTGGCCCGCGGCGTCGCGCAGCTGGAAACCGGGAGCGAACATCAGGATGGCTTCAATGGGCTGGCCGTCGTCGGTGGACTGGTGGTGGCGCACATAGCCCTCGGGCAGCGCAAAGTCGGCAGGGACGGCCAGGCCCGCCAGCGGCGGGCTGGTGCCCGGCGGCGAAAACGCCCCCAGCCCGGTATGGACGCCGCGCTCATGGAGGCGCTTGATGACTTCGCCCATGCTGGGGTTCTCGCCGCGCACGACGTAGCTTTTCAGGTCGCGCGTGGGATCGGCGTCCCCTTCCGGTGCCGGCGGCGGGCTTTGCGCGAGCCTGGGCGGCGCGCCGGGCGCCGGCGCGGGCTGGACGGGGGCCGCCGCCGGGGCGGCCGGAAGCGCAACGGGAACGGGCGCCGCAGCACCGTCGTCCCCGCCGGACCACAGCCAAAGGAAGAGCGCCAGGCTGACGCCCCCAACCAGGAGCATCAGCGCAGCGCCCAGATAGCCACGGCTGGGCCGCATGCCCGCGTTATGGCGTCGGCAGGTTGAACACCGATACGGCCCAGCCCATGCGCTCGTGGCCGTACTGGTTCCAGATCGGATTCTTCCCGCCCGAGAACGAGGTATAGCGCGGCGCGCCGCTGCCGGTGGTGCCGCCGAACAGGCCGGCGGTGACGGTGCTGCCGGTGTAGGTCGGGTGGGTGTCGTCGGACTGGATGTAGTCGTAGCTGCTGCTACTGGAGACGAAGTGGGTGTTGGCGTCGCGGATGGTGGAGCGCAACGTGGTGGTGATGCGGTTCACGTAGCTGGACTGGCTCTCGCCCGGCACGTAGCGCAGCGCTTCGGAATCGATCTGGCCGTCGCCGTTGCTGTCGTGGTCCGCGCCCATGTACTGGGCGAAGTTGTCCGCGCACATAAAGCCCTTCTGGCGCGCCACGTCGCACATCATGTGGTTGATGCGGGCCAGCGACGGCAGGAACTTGTCCTGCATGCGCACGGTGGCGCCGGTGTTCGGGTCCTTGCAGGAGCTTTGGGTATTGTCCGCCGCATAGCCCGGATAGTGCAGGTTGGAGACCACCTTCAGCTTCACGCCAGCGTAGGCATTCGCGTTGATGTAGTCCATCGCGGCGGTCACATAGGTCTTGCAGCTGTTTTCCGCCGCCGTCAGCACGGCGTCGTTGCAGGTGCCGGTCTGGCTCTTGTAGGCCGTTCGCGCCTGCAAGCCGTCGTTGCCGCACATTTCGAAGGTCACCACACGCGTGCTGCTTGCCTGCATGTAGGAGCGCTCGGCCACGATCTTGTTGTTGTAGACGTCCTCGGCAACCGCGCCGGACTTGGTGCGGCGCACGCTCTCGATATCCGCGTTCCACTGTGCCGACAGGTACTCCGCATCCACCGTCGGCGCCGAGTACTTGGCCGCGCTGGTGGTGGAACCGTTGTAGCCGGCGTAGATGGAGTCGCCGTAAGCCACCACGCGGTATTTATTGGTGGTACCCGCCCGGTCTATGGTCCACGAAACGTTCTGGTTCAGGGTGCTGGCGGCGGCCTGCGCACCCGCCGCGAGCAGTATCGCGGCAAGCAAGGAACTGGCAAAGCGAGCGTGCATGAATAGTCTCCTGTCTATGGTCTTCGAGATGGATTTTTGCAGCTCTTCTTGGCGAAGCTGGCAAACGATTCATCTTAACCAGATGACAAAATACGAAATGCACTACCCGCGCATCGGCTCCCCAGGTCAATCAAATGGCTCGCCAGGCCAGCCGCCCTGTCGCGCCGCGATCACACTACTCGGCCTTGAAGGTGTTGCCGGTGGCCGCCCAGTAGATGCCGCCATACAGGTGATGGCGGAATACCGGATCGCCGTAGGTCGCCGGCAGGTGGCCCAGCGCCGTGTAGAACGAGCGTCCGTTGTCGTAGTACTGGTACCAGCTGACCGGGTGGAAGCTGCCCATGCCCTTGCTGTGCCGCTCGCCCCAGCGCGCCTCGGGCTTGTAACTGCTTTCGTCCACCGTCAGCAGGTACTTCAGCTGGTCCGAGCGCGGCGGGCCGAACTCGTACCATTCATCGGTGGCCAGCGAGCGCGCGGCGAAGCGCTCCATGCCGGGGAAGTTGCGGTCCTCCACATTCAGCACCGCCGTCTGCACGGCCGGATGCATGGAGAACGTGCGGCCCACCAGCTTGCCGTACCACGGCCAGCCGTACTCGGTGTCCGACGCGCTGTGCACGCCCACGTAGCCGCCGCCGGCCTGGATGTAGCGCTCGAACGCGGCCTGCTGCGGCTCGTCCAGTATGTCGCCGGTGGTCAGCAGGAACACGACCGCCTGGTACTTGGCCAGTTCCTTGTCGTTGAAGACGCGGTTGGCGTCCTCCGTCCAGAACACCTTGAAGTCGTGCAGCTTGCCCAGTTCCTGCAGCGCCGCCACGCCGGCCGGGATGGAATCGTGGTGCCAGCCGGCGGTTTTCGAGAACACCAGTACGCTGAACTGTTCGGCGGAGGCGGTGCTGGCGGCGGCAATGCCGCAGCAGGCCAGCAAGGCGGTGAGGTAGTGCTTCATGGGGCTTAGTATGAGTGGCCGATGCCGCAAACTAGCGGAGAGGCCGTACGTTGTCAACCGCCTATTGCCGAATGCATGCCCGCCGTCGCCGAAGACCGGCAAACGCTCAACGGATTGATTGATTCAAGGGCCATCCCGAAAACCTTGAGGAGTAAGCTTGCGTGTTCGTCTTAAGTATCAGGGGACGCTAGAATGAGCGAGCTTATGCACACCGAAGTAGTAGACTGGCTGACAATACACTTCCTGCCCCACGAGGCGGAACTGCGCAGGATGCTGCGCCGGGTCTGCACCGGCCCGGCCGAGATTGACGACGTGGTGCAGGAAACCTGCTACCGCATCCTGTCCATGCCCAGCCTGGACCACGTGCGCGATCCCAAGCCCTTTGTCTTCCGCGCGGCCAAGAACATCGTCCTGGACCGCATCAAGCGTGACGCAGTGGTGCAGATCGAAGCCATCGCCAATCTCGACGACCTCGATATCGCCGACAGCACGCCCTCGCCCGAGCGCGTGGTGTTCGCGCGCTCGGAGCTGAAATGGGTGATCGGGCTGGTGGCCAAGCTGCCCGACCGCTGCAAGTCCGTCTTCCGGGCGCGCCGCATCCACGGCCTGTCGCAGCAGGAAACCGCCGAAACGCTGGGCCTGAGCGACGGCGTGGTGGAACATGAAATGATGAAGGGAATGCGGCTGATGTCGGAAATGATCGCCCGGCATGGCGTGGATCAGGAAACGGGCGACACCAAATTCATCGCAAGAAAACGTGCAGCAAAGAGAAGCAATGTCCAAGATTGACAACGAAGCCTTCGAATGGGTGGCGCGCAGGCACGCGCGCGGCCTGGGCTGCGCGGAGAGCGCGGCGTTCGACGCATGGTACGCGGCCGATACCCGCCACCAGGGCGCGTACGTGCGCGCCATGGCCATCTACAACGCCATCAACCTGGCCACGGTGCCGCAAGCGGCCGCGCCGCAGGCGGACCGGCCGAGGCGCGGCTTCGTCAAGTACGCCGCCATGGCCGCCTGCCTGGCCGCCACGGCAGGCGCCATGAACTTTTCCGGCCTGTTCGAGGACAAGGTGCTGGTCACCGCCAAGGGCGAGTTCCGCAAGGTGCCGCTGCAGGACAAGTCGATCGCCACCATCAACGGCGGCAGCCGGATCGAAGTGGAATTCACCAGCCGCGAACGCAAGATCGACCTGCAGAAGGGCGAAGCATGGTTCGAGGTGGCCAAGGACAAGTCCAAGCCCTTCATCGTGTCGGCAGGCGACGCGCGCATCCGCGCCGTGGGCACCGCTTTTTCCGTGCGGCGCTTTGCGCAAGGAGCGGAGGTGCTGGTGACCGAAGGCACGGTCGAGGTCTGGAGCAAGGGCCGCACATCGCAACGGCGCCAGTTGACAGCAGGCGAACGCGCTTTCCTCGAGCCCGAAGCCAGCGCCATTTCCATCACCCGCCAGCCGTCCGAGGTCAACCGCAAGCTGGCATGGCGAGAGGGCCAATTGATACTGAAGAACCAAACCCTGAGCGACGCGGTCGCAGACTTCAACCGCTACAGCCCCAAGACCATCGTCATCGCGGACGCAGCCCTGGGCAGCAAGCGCCTGTTCGGCCAGTACAAGCTGGACGCGCCCGAGCTGTTCGCCAAGGACGTGAGCACGGTGCTGGCGGTGCCGGTCACCATCACCGCCGACACCATCTTTATCGGCCGCTGATCATGTCGCTGACTGTTTAGCCTTTTCCTTGCGGCGGCGTGAGGAAATGCTTTCGCCGGCAGTCTTAATTCATAACGGAGCAGCATAGTTCCGCCAACCAGATTAGAGGAGATGTGCATGTTGTCCATGCACCAATGCGCTCACGCGGCCGGGGTGGTTCTGGCCGTGAGCATGGCAGCTCATGCGGGCACGTCCACTGCGCAGGAATCGGCGCGGCCGTTCAATATACCGGCCGGCGTGGCGACGGACTCCATCCCGGAGTTCGCGCGCCAGGCAGGCATCAATATATTGACGTCAGCCGACATTCTTGAGGGCGTGAACACCAATGCGCTGGCGGGCGCATACGGCATTTCCGAAGCGGTCGACAGGCTGCTGATGTGTACCGATCTGGTAGGCAGAGTCGGGACGAGCGGCACCGTGGTGATCTTAAGGCGTACGCCTATGTCATCTGGAACCCTAACCAGCGACTCGAAAGCATCGGATCAGACCATGACGAAAAACACTCCCCCCAGCCAGCGCAAGGCCACCTGCGCCGCCGTATCGGCCGCCGTGCTGATGATGGGCGCACCGCTGCCGGACGCACAGGCGCAGGCGCAGGACGGCGCGCCCGCGCCGGCAAGCACGCCCGCCGCCGCCGGCGAACCAGTGAAGCAAGTGCTGGTTGTCGGCACGCGCGCATCGCAGCAGTCCAGCATTGAACGCAAGAAGAACGCCGCCACGGCGATCGACTCCATCGTGGCCGAGGACGTCGGTTCGCTCCCCGACCGCAATATCGGCGAGGCCATCTCGCGCATGGCCGGCATTGCGCTGGACCGGGGCGAGTTCGGCGAAGGCGTGAGCGTGGCCGTGCGCGGCAACGGCCCGGAACTGACGCGCGTGGAGCTGGACGGCCAGGGCGTGCAGTCGGCCGGCGGCGCCGACATGAACGGCGGCGGCGACGGCCGCGCCGTGGAATTCCGCCAGCTGTCGGCGGACCTGATCAAGAGCGTGGACGTGGTCAAGGGCTCCACGGCCGACATGACCGAGGGCGCGCTGGGCGGCAGCATCATCATCAAGACCCGCACCGGCCTCGATTTCAAGAAGCCCTTCGCCTCGCTGCGCCTCGGCGCCACCCAGCACTCGCTGAACAGGACCTGGGAGCCGGACGCGAACCTGATCCTGGCCGACAAATTCCTGGACGGCCGGCTCGGCCTGCTGCTCAACGCCTCCACCACCACGCTGCTCAACGAAGGCCATTCGGCGCAAACGGCCGGCAACGGCAACCAGGGCTACTTTCGCCTGTACGACTTCGACAACTCGCCGGAAAAGACCTTCACCTTCCAGCCCGGCACCGTCAACACGGCCGACATGGCGGCCACCAACCCGCTGCTGCAGTCGCCGCTGGCCGGAGGCGGCTTCTTCAACTCGGGCAGCCCGCTCGACATCGTCACCCGCTCGGCGGCGGCGAAAACCAAGGCCGATTGCGCCGCCGCCTTCCCGGCGCTGAGCGCCGCCCAGCTCAACGCCATTTCATCGACGGCGCGAACGGCGGCGCAGACCCAGCGCAACAACGAACTGACCACCTGCCTGAACCAGTGGAACGACTACACGCCGTCCGGCCCGCGCTACCTGGTCAAGCGTGAAATCGACCGCCGCAAGAACCTCGACCTGCGGGCCGACTTCAAGGTCAGCGACGAGCTGACGGTGTACGCCAAGGGCAGCTACAACAAGCGCCACAACGACATCAACCAGCTGGCCTACAGCCTGGGCAACCTGGCCGTGGCCAACGGCGTGCCGAACACGGTGCCCGGCTCGGTGAGCGTGGACGCGGCCCACCACCTGACGCAGTACACCTTCCAGGGCGGCGCCGCCCGCACCGACCAGCTGCACGACATCGGCCTGACCACCGCCAAGTACCTGCAGCTGGGCGGCACTTTCAAGCGCGGCGGCCTGACCGCCGAATTCTTCGTCGGCGATGCCGGCTCCGACTTCCAGCGCGGCGCCAAGCGCCTGTCCTTCATCGACTACTACGGCCCGGCCACCGCCCGCCTGCTGTCCAATGGCCTGTGGGGCTACACCTTCCCCGAAATCGATCCGATCAAGGAGCAGAGTTTCGACCGTTTCGCCAAGCTGTACCCGAACGGCGCCAGCGCGGCGGTCAAGCCCGGCCCCTACAATTCGAACGCCATCCCCGCCTACACGGCGGCGCAGCAGCAGGCCGTGACGTCCTCGCCCAACGTGACCTGGGAACCGCAAATCCGCGAAAGCGGCGAGCGCACCGCCAAGCTGGACGTGGCCTATGCCATGCCGGAATCGGTCCCCTTCCTGAAGCGCATCAAGTCCGGCTTCAACCTGCGCGACACCAGCAGCAACAGCTGGACCATCAACAACGGCGGCTACATTTTGCGCGACCCGGTGGGCACCTTCGGCCAGCCCGGCTACGTGGCGCCGCTGGTGCTGCCCTCGCCCACCCTGCGCAGCACGCTGTACGGCTGCCAGGACACGCCCGGCTCGCTGGCGCCCGGCGGCAACAAGTGCCAGTATGGCCTGATCATGAAGGACAACACGCGCCAGGCCTTCGACAGCTCGGCGGTGATGACCATGCCGCAGTTCCTGGACCTGCTCAAGCAAACCATGGTGCTGCAAGCCACGCCCACCAGCTTCTTCCACGGCGCCAAGGACCGCCCCGAAGGGCTGATGGACAACTGGACCCAGATCGACGTGGAAAAGGTGTTCGCGCTGACCGGCATCCCCAACGCCAACTTCGACTGCGTAAAGCGCTGCAAGGCCAGCGACGGCAAGGTGTACGACCAGCCTTACGCCCAACTGAAGGAACGCACGTCCGCCTTCTACCTGATGGGCGACTTCAGCGTGGACCGCGTTCCCTTCACCAACCGCGCGCTGCCCTTCGGCCTGGAGCTGGACGGCAACGTAGGCGTGCGCTACGTGCGCACGCGGGTGGACGGCACCGGCATGATGACCTTCGTCGCCATCACCAAGACCGACACTTACGATCCCTTCAACCCGGACGTGCCGGGCGGCACGCTCACCACGCGCGTGTCCCAGGCCACGCGCACCGAAGCGACCGCGAACGACATCCTGCCCAGCCTGAACCTGGCCATGTGGCTGATGCCGGACCAGCTGGTGGCGCGCTACAGCGCCGCCAAGACCGTGGCCCGGCCGCCAGTCTCGCGCCTGCTGCCTTCGGGCACCTGCACCTTCGACGAGCGCCGCGAGGACGAGAACGAAGTCTTCCAGCGCTGCTCCGGCACCATCGGCAACCCGCTGCTGAAGGCGCAGCAGAACGTGAACCAGAACTTCTCGGTCGAGTACTATCCGAACCGCGACACCATGTTCAGCGTGGCCGCCTTCCGGCAGCGCGGCAAGGTGGGGCCGGCCATTGCGCAAGGCGTGTCGCAGGTGCCGCTGTTCGCCGGCACCGACCTGGTCGATCCTTCGACCGGCATTCCGCTGTCGGGCGTGCTGTTCGACTATTCCACCTGGATGAACGGCGCCGCCACCAGCCGCAACGGCCTGGAACTGAGCACCAAGACCGCCTTCACCTTCCTGCCCTCCGTGCTGCGCTACACCGGCCTGGACGCCAACTACAGCAAGCAGCGCTCGAAGGCGACCAATGAATACATCGTGGA
The DNA here is from genome assembly GCF_042693265.1 of Pseudoduganella sp. UC29_71. Lineage (NCBI taxonomy): Bacteria > Pseudomonadati > Pseudomonadota > Betaproteobacteria > Burkholderiales > Oxalobacteraceae > Pseudoduganella > Pseudoduganella sp. UC29_71. The sequence goes on from NZ_CP170549.1 coordinate 2,744,969, forward strand.
CCTGCTGACCGGCACCCCGCTGCCGCCGGCGCGTGAATCGAAGTACACCTACAACTGGGCGATCTGGTACGACGACGGCAAGCTGGCCGCGCGCGTGGCCGTGCAGGCGGTGGCCGCGTACTTCAACTGCATCGCTTCCTGCAACGCGGCCGGCGTGAACAACTACCCGAACGCGGCTCCTGTGCGCGTGGGCTTCCCGTACAACCCGGGTTCGCCGAACTTCAAGGACGGCACGCGCTTCGTGGACGCCAAGCTCTCGTACCGCTGGAACCCGAACGTGGAGTTCTTTATCGAAGGCCGCAACCTGACCAATGCCACCACGTCGAACAGCCAGGCCCAGTTCGCGCCCTTCGCGGACGGCACGCCCAATCTGCTCGACCTGAACTACTCCGGCCGCCGTATCATGGTCGGTGTCAACTTCCGCACCATGTGAGCGCCATGACCCAGGCAAGCAAATACCCCCGCCGCGCCTTCCTGCGCACCGCCGGCGCCTTCGCGGCCGCCGCAGCAGCCCCCGGCATCCCGGCCGCAGCCGCCCGGCACGACCCCGGCCCCGACGCAACGCCCGCCCCCGCGGCGGGCGCCGATCCCTGGCGGCACGCCCGCGAGATCGCCCAGCGCTGCTCGCGGCCCCCGGACTTCCGCAAGGAAGACTTCCCCATTACCGCCTACGGCGCGCAGTCCTGCCAGCTGGTGGCCGCGACCTCCGCCTGGCGCAAGAAGCAGTGGACCGTGCAGACCCCGGCGCCTGGCTCGCCCGACTGCTACCCGGCCATCGCAGCGGCCATTGCCGCCTGCCACAAGGCGGGCGGCGGCCGTGTGCTGATCCCGGCCGGGAGCTGGTACTGCAAAGGCCCCATCGTGCTGCGCTCGAACGTGCACGTGCACCTGGCTTCGGGTGCGCAGGTCTACTTCAGCGCCAACCCGGCCGACTACGCCAAATACGGCGACATCGACTGCGGCGAGCGCGGCAAACTGGTGGTCTCGCGCTGGCAGGGCAACGACGTGCTGAATTACTCGCCGCTGGTGTACGCGTACAAGCAGAGCAACATCGCCCTCACTGGCGCCGACTGGACCAGCGTGCTCAATGGCCAGGCCGGCGTGCCCTTCGAATCGGGCGACGGCTCCTGGTGGGGCTGGGTGGACCGCAAGGGCGACCAGGTGAACGCCGCCACGGCCAATCCGCTCAACCTGCCGCTGGAGGCCGTGGCGCCGGGCCTGAGCGCGGAGCAGCGCAAGCTGATCCAGGGCGAGCACCCGCGCTGGAACGGCGACCCGCGCTACCTGCCTGCGCTGTCGGAAGCAGGCGTGCCGCTGGCGCGGCGCGCCTTCGGCATCGGCCACCACCTGCGGCCCTGCCTGGTGGAGTTCGTCGGCTGCACGGACGTGGTGATGGAGGGCTACCAGGCCACCGCCTCCCCGTTCTGGCTGCACCATCCGGTCGACTGCCGCAATGTCCGCATCAGCAAGGTGAACATGGACAGCGTAGGCCCGAACAACGACGGCTTCGACCCCGAGTCCTGCGACACCGTGCTGGTGGAGCACTGCACCTTCAACACGGGCGACGACTGCATCGCCATCAAGTCCGGCAAGAACAGGGACACGCAGTTCGGGCCGACACGCAATGTCGTCATCCAGGACTGCATCATGAACAGCGGCCATGGCGGCGTGACCCTGGGCAGCGAGATGGCGGGCGGGATCGAGCACGTGTACGCGCAGCGCATCGAATTCCGCAACGCCCACTGGGCCACCGATCCGCTCGGCACGGCGATCCGGCTGAAGACCAATATGAACCGGGGCGGCTTCCTGCGCCACCTGCACGTGCGCGACGTGACGCTGCCGAACGGCGTGGACGCGCGCGACCGCAGCGGCAAGGCGGCAGCCACGGGGGGCGGCGCCATCGTCACCATAGACTGCAACTACGCCGCCGGCGACGACGCCGTGCGCACCCGGCCGCCAAGCGTATCGGACGTGCACATTTCCAACCTGCGGGCGGGCTCGGTGAAGCTGGCCGACGGCACCTACTCGTGCTACCAGGCCGTGGTGATACTCGGCCCGGTGGCGGCCAGCTACAACGGGCCGGCCGGCATCGCCATCCTGCCGGTGACGAACGTTGCCATCACCGATTGCGACTTCGGAACGGTGCGCAATGCGGGCCAGCCGGTGTTCCTGCACAACGCGCAGAACGTCATGCTGAAGAACGTGACGATCAGCGGCAAGACCGTCACGCAACAGCTCTCATAGCGACGGCAGGATGCCTTCCGCCCGGACTTGCCAGCCTGTCCTGGGAAAGCCGGGCGCGGCGCCGCCCTGCCCGTCCCAGCCGCCCGCCATCAGCGCCACCGCCATCAGCAGTCCGCCGTTCGACGGGAAATACGTCTCCGCCGCACGCTGGTAGCCCGGCCCGTCCGGCCCCGCCGCCGCCGCTGTGGGTGCGCTGCCGGCGCCGGCACCGGTGGCCGCCGGCACGAAGGCGGCGGCGTGCGCGTCCAGGTGCACGCGCGGCGTCATGCCGCTGCTGCCGAACTGGTTGTTCTTCGCATCGAAGAACAGCCAGTCTACCGCTTCGTCCGGCGCGTTCAGCCGCGTGGCCGTCATGGCCATCATCGGATAGTCCCAGCCCCAGGTCTGCCGCAAATCCCAGTCCCGCTTCATGCGGTCGAAAGTGCGGCGCATAACGGCCCTGTCCACGCCGCGCCCCGGCAGCCAGCCGAGCGGCATCAGGAAGGACATGTGATCGCGGTTCTGGCAATGCTCGTCCACTGCGTTCGACTTGCAGGCACCGGCCGCCTTATCCCAGAAGCCAGGCTCCGAACGCACCGGCAGATACAGCCCATCCTTCTGCGGCAGGTCCGGCCACTTGGCCAGCACGGCGTCCCAGTCAGCGCGGCGCGCCTTGCCTGCGCGCCCGCGCCAGGCCTGCGCCGTCTCGATGCCCCAGCGGTAGTAGGCCAGCTCGAAGGCCGGATCGAAGGTTTCCAGCGGCGGGAAGTTCTCCTGTACGGGAATGATGGGCGCGCCGATCCGGTACTTGCCGCTTTGCTCATCCAGGTGCGCAAAGGACGCCAGCAGCGCAGCGCTCTCCTCAACCAGCTCGCCGTAGGCCCGCAGCACGCGTGCGCTGCCTGTCCTGCCGCCGGCCCGGTACAGCAGCTCGCTCATGTAGATAGGGTGCGGCTGCTGCCACATGATAAAAGGCGACACCTTGGACGGACTGTCCGCGCCGTCCGGCCCCACCATCTTGGGCCACCATGCCCCCTTCAGGCCCTGCTCCCGCGCGCGCGTTTTCGCCTTCGGCAGGAAGCCGACGTACCAGCCCAGGCTCTTTTCCAGCAGCTGCGGCCGGCCCCACAGCGCAAAGTGCGCCGAATGCCACGGGTGCATCTCGAGGTGCGACTTGCCGTTCCAGCTGTTGGAGAACAGCCCTTCCTCCTGCGGCGCAAAGCTGCCCGCCGCGTTCACCGCCATCAGGTACTGGGACAGGATCACGCGCCGCTCCAGCTCCGGCGCGCGCGGATCGGTGGAGGCTGAAAAGTCCACCATGCCGCCATGGGACCAGTAATCGGCCCAGTGACGCCGGGTCGCGTCCGCCGCAGCTGCCGCAGCGGGCAGCGCCGCGCCCGGAGCCTGCGAAAACTGCACCATCACGGCCAGCCTGCGGTCCCTGGTCCCGGCCCGGTAGGCATGCGCGCCCACCTGCACAATCTCCGCACCCGGCGCGCCGATGGCCGCGTGATAGCTTGTGCCGTCGATCCGCCGCTGCAAGCGCACCTCGCCGGCCTTGCGGGACAACTCGGCGGTACTGTGCGCGGCAGGGCTGGTCCAGTCCGACGGGTCGGGATTAAGCGCCCTGGACACCCCGGGAAAGCGCACCGCGACCCCAAGCCGGCCCTGGGCCACCAATACGGATGTCACCTCGGCCATCACGGTATCCTGTTCCGGCAGCACGCGCGTGACGACCGTCACTTCCTCGCCGTCATAGACAAAGCGGCTAGTCAGCGTTCCCGTCCACATGTCCAGCGTCTGGCGCGTCTCCCTGATGTCGGCGAAGCGCGCAGGCGAGCCATCCCCGGCGCGCAAGTCCAGCGACACCCGGCCGAGCGAGAAACGGTGCGGGTTTTCGCGTATCCACGCCACCGCCGGGTTCTTCGCGGCGTCCGCCCAATCCTTGATGTAGCCGTAGCGGCGCGCTCTGCCACGCACGTCCATCTCGACCTGCGTATCGCGCACCGTATAGCCCTCGGGATTGGGGAAGCTATGCCAGGCCCACTGCGCTTCGGTCAGCAGCGGCGCGATTTTGCTGTACGGCTCAGTGAAGGTCTGCAAACCGGTGATATCCGCCGTGAAGCCGATATTCCCGTTGCCGAGCATGAGCGGCGCGGAAGGATCGACTCCCGTCAGCACGGGATTGTGGCGGCTTACCAGCGCCTTGCGGTCTATGCGCGCTCCAGGCTCGCTGCGGCGCAGGACGGCGCCGGCCGCAGGCAAAGCCATCGCCACGCCGGCCGCAGCGGCGGTGAGCATCAGGCGGCGGCGGGAAAACAGTATCGGACGCATGACAGTAAGCCTTCCTTCTCATCAGATCAGAGCTGGCCATTCAACCATAGCGCCCCGCCCAAAGTGAAGATTTATACGCCGGCCCGGTCCAATTAATCATGTTTTTGCGTGTTTGCACTTTTGCCTGAGGAAGGTTTCGCTTCGATAGTCTTAGTAGTAACGGGACAGCATTTTCCCGGCAAAACAAGATGAGGGAGACAGCATGAGATTGACCAGCAGGACGGGCGTGATCGCCGCTATATGCCTCGCGTTCGCGGCGCCGGCGTTCAGCGCCGTCATCGGCGCCAACACGCCCGCCCCGGAAGTGACCGCAGCGCGCCTGGGCGAACTGCCCGCCGCGCAGCGCGCCGCGTGGGCCGACTATATCGCTCGCTCGCAGCAGCAGAAGCAGTTTGACCGCAACACCCTGGCCGCCGAACTCCGGCCCGGCGAAGCCGCGCCGCCCCCGCCCGTGGCAGGCAGCGGCAAGATGCCGCTGAATAAGGACGCCGCCTGGTACGGCTCCGCCGAAGCCCGCGCCATTGCCGACACCATCATCAGCTTCCAGACGCCTTCCGGCGGCTGGAGCAAGAACCAGGACCGCACCAAGCCGCCGCGCCTGCGCGGACAGCGCTACGCCAACAACGCGGAGACCATGGAGCTCAACACCGGCAGCTTCGATGCACCGCACGACCGCTTCTGGACTTTTGTCGGCACGCTGGACAACGGCGCCACCACCACCGAAATGCGCTTTCTGGGCCGCGTGCAGGCGCAATTGCCCGGCAAGGACGGCGACGCCTACCGCGCCAGCATTGTCAAGGGCGTCAAATACCTGCTGATGGCCCAGTACCCCAACGGCGGCTGGCCGCAGAACTACCCGCTCGAAGGCGGCTTCCATGACGGGATCACCTTCAACGACAACGCGGTGGCGGAAGCCGCCATGATCCTCGAAGACATCGCCGAGGGCCACGCGGACTTTGCGTTCGTGGCCGGCGAACTGCGCCAGCAAGCCGGCGCCGCCAGCGCACGCGCCATCAAGCCTATCCTGGACGCGCAGGTCGTGGTGGACGGGAAGAAGACCATCTGGCCGCAGCAGGTGGATGCGATCACGCTGCAGCCCATCTCGGCGCGCAACTACGAGATGCGCTCGCTGGCCAGCGCCGAGAGCAGCGAAGTGCTGCTGTTCCTGATGCGCCAGCCGAATCCGTCGCCCGAAATCAAGGCTGCGATCGACGCGGGCATCGCCTGGCTGAAGGCGCACGCCATCTACGGCAAGGCCTTCACCAAGGTCAGCGACGAGGAAGGCCGCAAGTTGACCGACAAGCCGGGCGCCGGGCCGATCTGGTCGCGCAACTACGACATCAAGACCGCCAAGCCCATCTTCGGCGACTGGGACAAGTCCATCCAGGACGACGTGAACAACATCTCCAAAGGCCGCCGCAACGGCTATTCGTGGTACAACGCCGCGCCGCAGAAGGCGCTTGACGTGTACGACGGCATGCAGCGCAAGGCCGGCGCGGCGGCCAGCACGCCCGCCACCGGCCAAGGCTACGACGACATCGCCATCGCCGCACCGCAGGGCCTCGGCAGCGTCATCGTGCGCGCCGAAGCCTTCGGCGCAAAGGGCGACGGCGTCACCAACGACACGGCCGCGCTGCAGAAGGCCATCGACGCCACGGCATCGCGCAAGGCCACGCTGGTGCTCAAACCCGGCACCTACCTTACCGGCTCGCTGTTCCTGAAGTCCGGCATGGCGCTGCGCATTGACAAGGGCGTCAAACTCACCGGCGCGCAGAACATCAAAGCCTATCCGCTGATGCCGACGCGCATTGCAGGCATAGAGCTGTCCTGGCCCTCCGCGCTGATTAATGTGTACCAGCAGAGCGACGTCAAAATCTACGGCGAAGGCACCATCGACGGCGACGGCAAGGCCTTCTGGGACCGCTTCCAGTCCATTCGCCAGGACTACGAAGCACGCGGCCTGCGCTGGGCCGCCGACTACGACGCCCAGCGTCCGCGCCTGATCCAGATCTACAACTCCCAGCGCATCGAACTTGGCAACGGTCCGCAAGGCGAGCCGCTCAAGCTCACGCGCTCCGGTTTCTGGACCGTGCAGGTGGTCTATTCCCACGACGTGAAGGTATCCGGCATCACGGTACGCAACAACGTGGACGGCAAGGGGCCTTCCACCGACGGCGTCGATATCGACTCCTCGCACACGGTACTGGTGGAAAACGCCGACATCGACGCCAACGACGACGCCCTGTGCCTGAAAGCCGGCCGCGACGCCGACGGCCTGCGCGTGAACCGTCCCACCGAGAATGTCGTCATCCGCAACTCCACCGTGCGCGCCGCCTATGCCGGCGTCACCTTCGGCTCGGAGACCTCCGGCGGCATCCGCAAGGTGCGCGTGCACGGGCTGAAGGTGGTCGGCCCGGTGCGCTACGGCATCCTGTTCAAGTCCGCCGCCACGCGCGGCGGCGGCGCTTCGGACATCGATATCCACGACATCGACGTGCAACAGGCTGAAACCGGCATCCGCATCAACCTGAACTGGTTCCCGGCCTATAGCTACGCGAAAATCCCGGACAACGTCAAGCACGTCCCCGCCTACTGGAAGACCCTGACTGCACAGGTACCGCGCGAACAGGGCCTGCCGCAGGTGCGCGACATACGCATCAGCCGCGTCACCGCCAAAGGCTTGAAGACGGCCGTGGAGCTGGAGGGCTATGCCGACGCGCCGCTCAACAATATCACCATCGCCGACGTGGACCTGGAAGCCGAGGCTGTCGGCGCCATCCGCCACGCGCGCAACGTGCAGTTCACGCGCAGCCGCATCGTGGCCCGCAACGGCGCTCCCGCCACGCTGGAGGACACGCAGTCCGTCGTCGGCCTGCCGGCGTCCCCGCCTGCCTCGGCCAGCGGCGTGGCGGGCATCGAACCCGGCTGGCTCACCCCGCCTGCGCGCCCTGACATCAGCTTCGCACCGGACCGGCTGCCTTCCCGCGCCGCCGTGCTGCCGGTGCTGGACTACGTGGCCGCCGCGCAGATCGCCGACATGAGCCGCCACCCGATCCAGCTTTCCACCGGCTCCAACCTGTCCGAAATCTCCTCCAACTGGGTGGCCGCCACCTTCTACGTGGGCGCCTCGCGCCTGGCGCGCGTGTCCGGCAACCAGAATACGCTGCGCTTCCTTACCGCCACCGCCGAGCATTACAACTACGCGCTACGCGGCGCGCGCGCGGACCGCTCGCTGCTCAACGCCGACGAGCTGGCTATCGGCGACCTGTATCAGGAGCTGTACGCGCGGCGCGGCCAGCAAGGCGTGATCATGCCGCTGCAGCAGCGGCTGGACTTCACGCTGCCGCACCTGAACCGTTCCCAGGAGACGGCCTCGCTGATCTGGTGGTGGTGCGACGCGCTGTTCATGGCGCCGCCCGTGCTGGCGCGCCATTCGGCCCTGACCGGCGATCCCCGCTATCTGCGCGCCATGGACAAGGAATGGCGCCGCACCGCCGCCCGCCTGTGGGTCGAGCAGGACGGCCTGTTCCTGCGCGACGAGCGCTTCAAGGAGCAGGACCATCGCGGCGCCGGCGGCAAGCCGGTCTACTGGGCGCGCGGCAACGGCTGGGTGATGGGTGGACTGGCGCGCACGCTGGAAGCCATGCCGGCCGATTTCGCTGGCCGCGATTTCTACACGGGCATCTTCCGCAAGATGGCCAGCCGCGTGGCCGGGCTGCAGCAGGCGGACGGCCTGTGGCGCAGCGACCTGAATGACCCCAACAGCTTTCCCGAGCCGGAAACCTCGGGCTCCGCTTTCTTCGTGTACGCGCTGGCATGGGGCATCAACCACGGCCTGCTGGACCGCCAGGCCTACCAGCCCACAGTGACCAGGGGCTGGGCCGCGCTCAACCGCCATGTACTGCCCAATGGCCTGATCGGTGCGGCGCAGAAGACCGGCGACCGTCCCGTGCCGACCAGAGCCGACGACGTTGGCCCCTACGCGACCGGCGCCTACCTGCTGGCCGGGCTGGAAGTGATCGCACTGAACGGTCCGGCGCAAGCCCTGCCCAAGCCCCCGCTGGCCCGCGACGACGAGGCTACCATCCTGGCTACCACACCGCAGCCCGTGGTGCCCCGGACCGTGGTCGGCGACGCCGAAAAGGCCCGCCGCGAGCAGGAGATGCGCGCCACCCGCGCCCTCGCCTACGACCCGTCCACGCTGGCGCAGCCCGCAAGGAGCGCGCAATGACGCGAACGAGCCGCCGCACAGTACTGAAGTCCGCCCTGCTTCCGCTGGCGATGGCGTCGGCCCAGGGCATGGCGCCATCAGCTTCGGCCCAGCCGCCGGCATCCGTGCCTTCGTCGCCGCCGGACTCCGGTGGCGCCGCGCCCAAGGCCTGGACCGATCCGAAAACCGGCCGCCGCATCGTCCGCATCTCCGACCAGGAAGGCTCGGGCGTGCTCTATTTCTACCGCCACGCGTACACGCCCGAAGGCGACATCATGGTCATCAAGTCTCCCTCGGGCATCGCCGCCGTGCGCCTGAAGGACTGGAACACCACGCTGCTGGTCAAAGGCAAAGAGAACGAACTGCTGTTCATGCTGCGCAAGACGCGTGAAGCGGTGTATTCGGTCACCGACGCCGGCGAAGGCGATGCCGCCCAGCGACCGAAAACCATCTACGCCATCCATGTCGACACGAAAAAGGTGCGCAAGCTGGCGCGCCTCGAAGCCGGCGGCGTCAACGGCGCCAACGCGGACGACACCCTGCTGCTCGGCACCGTCTCCTACGGCGCCAAGCCGCTGCAACCCAAGGACGCGGCCAGCGTGGCAAAGTTTGGCAGCGCCGAATACGCCGCCCTCGGCCCTGACGGCAAGCCGCTCAACTTCGCCAAAGCCAAGGGCGTGCGCATGCTCGAACGCTGGGCCGCGCGCGTGCCTGCGGAGCTGTTCACCATCGACATCCGGACCGGCGCGCGCAAGGTGCTGCACCGCACCGAGGAATGGATAGGCCACGCCCAGTTCTCGCCCACCGATCCGGGCCTGATCCGCTTCTGCATGGAAGGCCCATGGCACCGAGTGGACCGCATCAAGCTGCTCAAGGCCGACGGCACCGGGCTGCGCAGCGCCCACACGCGCACCATGAACATGGAAATCTGGGGCCACGAATTCTTCAGCCACGACGGCAAATGGCTGTGGTACGACCTGCAAACGCCGCGCGGCCAGGTGTTCTGGGTAGCCGGCCTGGAACTGGCCACCGGCAAGCGCGTATGGAAGCGCGTGGAGCAGAACGACTGGGGCGTCCACTTCAACATCGCCCCCGACAACAAGACCTTCGCCAGCGACGGCGGCGACGCCGACATGGTGGCGCACGCGCCGGATGGCAAATGGATCTCGCTGCTGCAGGCGGACACCATCGTCGACGCCGACCTGCCGTCCTATGACGAAGGCCTGGTCACCATCGAGAAATTCAAGTCGGCACGGCTGGTCGACATGTCGGCGCACGACTACCGCCTTGAACCCAACCTGCGCTTCACGCCGGACGGCAAATGGCTGGTTTTCGCCTCCAATATGCACGGCGCGAACCATGTCTATGCCGTGGAAACCGGCATTTGATTCAACTATAACAAAGAGGAGACAAGATGCATCAAGCAATCCACCCCATTCCACGCGCGCGGCTGCGGCAAATTGCGCTGGCCGTGATCGCCCTGGCGGGGGCCACGCAAGCCCAGGCCCAGGCCCAGCGCGCCAGCGCGGAAGAGGCGGCAGCGACGAACACCGTGGTCGTTACCGGCTTCCGCGAAAGCCTGAACAACGCACTGAACATCAAGAAGAATTCGGACGGCATCATCGACGTGATCAAGGCCGAGGACATTTCCAAATTCCCGGACGCGAACCTGGCCGAATCCATGCAGCGCGTGCCCGGCGTGTCCGTGGCCCAGGGCGACGGCGGCGAAGGCAAGCAGATCACCGTGCGCGGCCTGAACGCGGGCTTCACGCGCGTGCGCATCAACGGCATTGAAGGCACCACGGCCACAGGCGCCTCCGACATCAACGGCAGCACCAACCGAGGCCGCGCGTTCGACTTCAGCGTATTCGCGGCGGAGCTGTTCAACAGCCTGGCCGTGCGCAAAACGTCCGAAGCCGGCGTGGAAGAAGGCTCGCTGGGCGCCACGGTCGATCTGCGCACCGCCCGCCCCTTCGACTTCAAGGGCGAAACCGGCAGCATCGGCATCCAGGGCTTGTACAACACGGTCTCCGAAAAGACGCAGCCGCGCGTGACCGGCCTGTACACCAACCGCTGGGACACGCCCATCGGCAAGATCGGCGCACTGGTGGCGGTGGCCTACGCCAAGCGCAGCGCCATCGAAGAAGGCTACGAGTCGGTGGACAACATCGCCGGTTCCGTCAACGGCGGCTTCTGCTCTCCCATCGGCGCCGCCACGCAATACCCGGCCAACAATCCCGCCAAGGGCATCGATGCGCAGAATTGCGGCTTCGGCGTGCCCCGCTCGGGCAACCTGGCCGTGTACAACGACATCATGGGCCGCAAGGACGATTTCGGCGGCACCGTGGCCAACCCGCCCCGGCAGCTCGGGCGCGTTCCATCCGCGCATTCCGCGCTACCGCCGCTCGCAAACCGAATACGACCGCACCGGCCTGACCGGCACGCTGCAATGGCGCCCGGACCGCGCCACCGAGCTGAATCTGGACCTGATGGGCGGCAAATACAGCAACAAGCGCTACGACAACTACATCCAGGCGATTTCCTTCGGCCGCGACATGACCGAGAACGGCAAGGGCCAGACCTCCATCGTGGACGCCAAGTTCGACAAGAATGGCAGCTGGACCTACGGCAAATTCAACGGCGTGGACATCCGCAGCGAAGGCCTGGTGGACGAGTACAGCACGCTGTTCAAGCAGGGCGTGCTGTCGGCCAAGCGCGACATCACCGACCGCCTGACCGTGGACCTGCTGTTCGGCGTGTCCAATTCGCTGCTGAGCAATCCGCACCGCGCCACCGTGCAGATCGACGCGCCCAACGTGAACGGCTTCAGCTGGGACTTCTCCAAGGGCGGTGTGCCGGCGCTGGACTTCGGCATGGACGTGACCAATCCGAACAACTTCTCCTTCGGCCCGCAGGAAGCCAACGGCACGGTGCACGGCAACTTCGTGGGCCGCTACCTGCGCACCTCGAACCGCCTGAAGACCAACACGGCCAACATCAGCTACGAGGTGAACGACCATCTCACCATCCGTACCGGCCTGTCGGCGCGACGCAACAGCTGGTTCAACTACGAGGTGGCATCGGGCGGCATCCCGACACAGGGCCTGCCGGCCGGCGTTTCGCTGGCCAGCCTGACGCGCCAGATCTCCGGCTTCGGCAAGGGGCTGGGCGCCGGCGTGCCGTCGTCGTGGGCAGCGGTGGACATGGACAAGTTCCAGGCCGTCTACAACACCGAATGCCACTGCTCCTCGGTGGCGCTGTCCGAATACGTGCTGGCCAACCAGGTGAAGCGCCAGGTGGACGAGAAGATCGACGCGCTCTACCTGTCCGGCGATTTCAAGGTCAACGCATGGGGCCTGCCGCTGCGCGGCAACGTGGGCGTGCGCGGCGCGGACACCACCACCACCGCCATGCAGCTGATCAAGGACCCGGCCGGCCAGCTGGTGCCGCGCGTGGTGGAGCACACTTACCGCGACTGGCTGCCGGCCTTCAACGTGACGGCCACGCTGCCGAAGGACCTTCTGGTGCGCTTCTCGGCCGGCAAAACCCTGTCGCGCGCCGAGTACGTGGACCTGGCGCCTTCGGCATCGATCAACCTGACCGGCCAGTCGGTCACGGTGGGCAATCCGACGCTCGACCCGATCCGCGCCAACACCTTCGACCTGCAGGCCGAGTGGTACTACGCGAAGAACGCGATGATCTCGGTGGGCGCCTTCCACAAGAACATCAAGACGTTCATCCAGCGCACCAACGAGCTGATGACGTATGCGGAGACGGGCCTGTCCAACTCCTACCTGACCGCCACCGGCTGCTCCATCACCGGCGCCCAGCCGGCCTGCCAGATCCAGCCGGACACGCAGGTCAGCGTCAGCCGCATGGTCAACACCAAGGGCGGCCCGCTGGACGGCCTGGAAGTGAACTGGCAGGTGCCGTTCACTTTCCTGCCTGGCGCATGGAGCAATTTCGGCGCGCTGGCCAACTACACCAAGGTCAAGTCGCGCATCACCTACATCACACGGGTGGACAATCCGCGCACGCCGGCCAACGAGCAGCTGACCGAGGAAGCCAACTTCATCGGCCTGTCGCCCAACGCCTACAACCTGACGGTGTACTACGAGGACAAGAAGTTCAGCGCGCGCGTGTCGGCCACGCACCGCTCCAGCTTCATCCGCGACGTGCTGCGCAACGCCAACGGCAGCGACCACTCCTTCGCCGATCCTTCCACCAAGGTTGGCCTGTCGATGTCCTACAACGTGACGCCGCAGCTGCGCGTGTCCTTCGAAGCGCAGAACCTCACCGACGAGCCGCTACGCTACGGTAAGGACACCGAGCGCAACGACACGCTGTTGTACGGTAAATCGGGACGTTCCTACGTGCTGGGAGCGAACTACAAGTTCTGAGCAAGACGATTACTCCGGCCTGCCGTGCATCTCACGGCGGTCTTTAACGCGGGCCTGGTCCCGCGTCTTTTTTTGTCCGCCGCTTTTGCACTCAGCGCCGCGCGCGGGCCTGCAGATAGGCCAGCAGCAGCGGCACCGGCCGCCCGCTCGCGCCCTTCGCCCCGCCTTGCTCCCACGCGCTGCCGGCTATGTCCAGGTGTGCCCAGGTATAGCTGCGCGTGAAATTCTCCAGAAAACACGCCGCCGTGATGCTGCCCGCGCCCGGCGTGCCGAGGTTGGCCAGGTCGGCGCTGGCGGACTTGATCTGCTCCTGGTATGCCTCGTCGAGCGGCATCAGCCACGCCAGGTCGCCGCTGCTGCGCCCGGCGGCCAGCAGTTCGGCGGCCAGCATGTCGTGCGCCGCGTCGGAACGGGTGAACAGGCCGGAACGGTGATGGCCCAGCGCGCTGACGCAGGCACCGGTGAGCGTGGCGATGTCGATTACCGCCGCCGGCTTGAAGCGCGCGGCATAGGTGAGCGCATCGCACAGCACCATGCGCCCTTCCGCGTCGGTGTTCTGCACTTCAACCGTCAGGCCGCTCATCGAGGCGACCACGTCGCCGGGCTTGACGGCGCGCCCGGAAGGCATGTTCTCGCATGCCGCCACCAGGCCGATCAGGTTCAGCGGCAAGCCCATTTCAGCGGCTGCGCGAAACACGCCCAGCACGGCGGCGCCGCCGCACATGTCGTACTTCATCTCGTCCATGCCCGCGCCGGGCTTGAGCGAGATGCCGCCCGAGTCGAAGGTGATGCCCTTCCCGGCCAGCACCACCGGCGCTTCCCTCGCCTTCCCGCCCATGTGCTTCAGTACGATAAAGCGCGGCGGCACATCGCTGCCGTCGGCCACCGCCAGCAGGCAGCGCATGTCCAGCTGCTCGATCTGTTTGCGTTCCAGCACCTGCACGCCCACGCCCCAGTCGCGCCCCAGCCGGCGCGCAGCCTCCGCCAGATAGGCCGGGGTGCAGATGTTGGACGGCAGGTTGGCCAGCTCCTTGCAGAGTTCAACCCCGTTGGCGGTGGCCACGGCCTCGGCCAGCGCCGCCTTGGCCGCCGCATCCGGCTTGGCCGCCAGCACGATGCGCCGGACGCCGCCCGGCGCCGCCTCCTTGCGGCTTTTCAGGCCGTCGCGCCGGAAGGCGCTGTCGCGCGCGGCGGCCACCACGCAGCCTATGGCCCAGGCCTGGCCGCGTCCCGCCACCGCGTCCAGCGGCAGCGCGACGGTCGCCTGGGCCGCGCCCAGCGTGGCGAACACACCGAGCATGGCCCGCACCGCAGTGCCAAACGCGGATTCGGCCACGGCGCCTTGCTCGCCCAGCCCGACCAGCAGCACGCGCTCCATGCCGCCAACGCCGCGCAGCAGCAGCGTGGAGCCGGGCTTGCCGCTGATGTCTCCCGACCGCATGGCCTGCGTGACAGCGCCTTCGCCGTCCAGCGCGCGCGCCTGCTCCGTCAGGCGCCGCCGCTCATACACACCCACGGCGATGCAGCCGCTGCGCGCTTCCTCTTCCTTGATCCTGAATTCCATGTCCTCTTTCTATTTGTTGTCTATAACTGGGTGCGCAGCCCGAACAGCTCCGGGAACAGCACCGTATCGAGCATCTTGCGCAGGTAGCTGGCGCCGGCGGTACCGCCGGTTCCCGGCTTGAAGCCGATGATGCGTTCCACCGTCGTGACGTGCCGGAAACGCCAGAAGCGCATCGCCGTCTCGAGGTCCACCAGCTTCTCGGCCAGCTCGTAGAGCGCCCAGTGCCGTTCCGTGTTGCCGTAGACTTCCAGCCACGCCGCCTGCACCGAGGCGTCCGCCGCCGTGGGGCCGCTCGCCACGCCATGCAGCCGCTGCGGCGCCACCGCCAAGCCCTCGCGCGCCAGCAGCCGGACCGCCTCGTCGTACAGCGACGGTGCCCGCAGCTCGGCCTCCAGGCGCGCATGCCGCGCCGGGGCGCTGGCGTGCACGGCCAGCATGGCGGCATTCTTGTTACCAAGGATGAACTCGATCTCGCGGTACTGGCAGGACTGGAACCCGGATGAGGCGCCCAGGTAAGGCCGCAGCGCCGTGTACTCCGGCGGGGTCATGGTCGCCAGCACGTCCCAGGCGTGCACCATCTGGTCCATGATGCGCGCCACGCGGGCCAGCATCTTGCATGCGGACGCCAGCACGCCTTCCCGCAATGCCGCACGCACGGCGTGCAGTTCATGCAGCATCAGCTTCATCCACAGCTCGCTGGCCTGGTGCTGCACGATGAACAGCATCTCGTCGTGCGCCGGCGACAGCGGGCGCTGCGCGTTGAGGATGCTGTCCAGCGCAAGATAGTCGCCGTAGCTCATGGCCGCGCTGAAGTCCATTTGCGGGCCGTGCCACTGCGCCGGGCACAGGCCCGGCTGCTTGTCTTTCGTATCGTTCATGGCTGCTCCGTGTCAGGTGACCGCTGCGCGCTCGGCGGCCGGGTCGTAGTCGCGCCGGTCCAGGATCTGCTTCAGGATCTCCACCGCGTCCCACACATCGGCAAAGCTGCTGTACAAGGGCGTGAAGCCGAAGCGCATGATGGAAGGCTCGCGGTAGTCGCCTACCACGCCGCGCGCGATCAGTGCGGCCATCACCGCGTAGCCGTGCGGATGCGTGAAGCTGACCTGGCTGCCGCGCCGCGCATGCTCGCGCGGCGTGACGAGCTCCAGCCTGTGCCCTGCGCAGCGCGTCTCCACCAGTTCGATAAACAGGTCCGTCAGCGCCAGCGACTTGGCGCGCACCGCCGCCATCGTCGTCAGCGCAAACACGTCCAGCCCGCACTCCACCATGGCAAGCGACACCATGGGCTGGGTGCCGCACAGGGCGCGGCCGATGCCGTCGGCGGGCGCAAAGCCGGGCGCCATGGCGAACGGCGCGGCGTGTCCCCACCAGCCCGACAGCGGCTGCGTGAATCCGGCCTGGTGCCTGCGGGGCACCCAGATGAAGGCGGGCGCGCCCGGGCCGCCGTTCAGGTATTTGTAGGTGCAGCCAACGGCGAAATCGGCCCCGTCCGCATTCACGGCCAGCGGAACGGCGCCGGCGGAATGGGCCAGGTCCCACACCGTCAGCGCGCCCTGCGCGCGGGCGTGCGCGCTGATGCGTGCCATGTCGTGCTGGTAGCCGGTACGGTAGTTCACGTGCGTCAGCAGCACCACGGCCGTGTCGCCGTCGATGGCGCCGGACAGCTCGGCGGCCGAATCGACCAGCCGGACCGAGTAGCCGCGCGCCATCCACGCCGCCAGGCCCTGCGCGATGTACACGTCGGTCGGGAAGTTGCTGCGCTCCGTGACGATGACGCGCCGCGCGTCGTGCGCCCGGCTGGCCTGCACGTGCAGCGCGGCCGCCAGCGCCTTGAACAAATTGACGGAGGTGGAGTCGGTGACCACCACTTCACCTTCGGCCGCGCCGATCAGGGGCGCGATGCGGTCGCCCAGCCGCTTCGGCATACCGAACCAGCCCGCCGTGTTCCAGCTGCGTATCAGGCCTTGCGCCCATTCTTCGGCGATCACCTGCCGCGCGCGCGCCATGGCCGCGACGGGCGCCGCGCCCAGCGAATTGCCGTCCAGGTAGATCACGCCGCCGGGCAGCGCAAAATGCGCGCGCAGCGGCGCCAGCGGGTCCTGCGCGTCGCGTGCGATGCAGTCCTTGCGTGCCGTCATGCCGTCACCCCCACAGGCCGGGCTGCGCGGCACTCAGCAGCGCGCCGTCGTAGCGCATGGCCTGCGCCCTGTCCTCGCACAGCAGCATCGGGCCGTCCAGGTCCACATAGGTGCATTGCTGCGCCACCAGGTGGGCCGGCGCCATGGCCAGCGACGTGCCGCCCATATTGCCCACCATGAGGCCAAAGCCCAGCTCGCGCGCCCTGCGGGCCAGGGCCAGGCCCTCGGTGAGGCCGCCGCACTTATCGAGTTTAATGTTCACGTACTGGTAGCGGCCAAGCAGGTTCTCCAGCGAGCCCCGGTCCGTGCAGGATTCGTCGGCAGCCAGCGGAATGGACGAGCGCAGGCCGTCCAGCTGCGCGTCCGTGCCGCGCGGTACCGGCTGTTCGATCAGTTCCACGCGCTGGGCCGCCAGCTCCGGCAGGATATGCTCCAACAGCTGGCGGTCCCACGCCTGGTTGGCGTCGATTACCAGCCTGGCCGCCGGATGCTCTTCGCGCGCGTAGCGCACCATGTCGAGATGGCGAGTGGCGTCGGCCTTCAGCTTGAGCAGCGGCAGGTGGCGCGCCGCGCGGATCTTGCGGCGCACGTCCGCCTCCTTGCCCAGGCCTATGGTGTAGGCCGTCAGCACCGGCTGCGCCTGCGGGCCGGCCAGCCCGGCCAGCTGCCAGGCCCGCGTGCCGGCCTGCTTGGCGCGCAGGTCCCATAGCGCGCAATCGAGTGCGTTGCGCGCGCCGCCGGCCGGCAGCCACTGCATCAGCTCAGCGCCGGACATGTCCGCATGCAGCAGCGGCAGCACCGCGTTGATCTGCGCGGCGATGGACCGCGGCGTCTCGCCGTCGTAAGAGACGCCGGCTGCTTCGCCGCTGCCGGTGTGGCCGCGCCCGTCGCGCAGGCGCACGACCAGCACGCCGATGTCCGTCATGGTTTCGCGCGCGATTTCGAAAGGTTCTTGCAGGCGCCAGTTCTCCAGCGCAGTGGTGCATTCCAATGTCATGACAGGTTTTCCTTGTTGGTTGTAATGGCTGCGGTCAGCGCTTCGACGCCGCCGCGTATCGGGTCGGCCACCGGCAGGCCGAGTTCCGCTTCCAGCCGCGCGCGGTAGGCCCGCCACGCGGCACCGTCCAGCGACGACGAGTTCACGCTGATGCCGATGCAGCGCACGGCCGGATTGGTCAGGCGCGCGGCCTGCAGGTACATCTCGATGGCATCGGCCAACTGCGGCGTGGGGAAGCCGGGCAAGGCGTCGAGATGAGTGCGGCTGGGGTCGTGGCACAGCACCAGCGCGTCCGGCTGCGAACCGTGCAGGAGGCCGAGGCTGACGCCGGCATAGGCCGGATGGAACAGCGAACCCTGGCCTTCGATCACGTCCCAGTGCCCGGGCGCGTTATCGGGCGAGAGCTGCTCGGCCACGCCGGCCAGGAAGTCCGCCACCACGGCGTCGATGGCCACGCCGGCACCGGAAATCATGATGCCGGTCTGCCCGGTGGCGCGGAACGTGGCCGGCACGCCGCGCGCCTGCAGCGAGCGGGCCAGCGCGAGCGCCGTGTATTTTTTCCCCAGCGCGCAGTCGGTGCCCACGGTGAGCAGCCGCTGGCCGGTGCGCTTGCGGCCGGTGCCGGTGACGCGCGGCCAGTCGCCGTGCCGCACGTCGTGCAGGTTCACGCCGGCCGCTGCTGCTGCGGCCACCAGCTCGCGGAAGCTGCCCAGCCGCGTGTGCAGGCCGCTGACGATGTCCAGGCCCGCGCTGGCCGCTTCCACCAGCGTGGGCAGCCAGTGCGCCGGCAGCCTGCCGCCGGGCGGCGCGATGCCGATCAGCAGCGAACCGGCGCCGGCTGCGGCGGCCTGCGCCACGCTCATGGCCGGCGCGCCGGTGCTGACGGCGGCGCCGGGAAAGCGCAATTCGCCGGTCACGTCGCCGGGGCACCACTGGGCCACGCCGAGCGCGGTCTTGGCGTCCACTGGGCTCCGGGCGTCGCCGATAAAGAGGAGATAGGGTTTGCGTAGCGATAGCATGGTCGATCCGTTCTTTCAGGTTGGGGTCAGCGCCAGTCGGCGTGCGGGCGGGCCACGCGCGGCCAGTAGTCGAGGGTGCGCACCTGGTACGGCAGGTCCGCGAAGTCGGGCGCGATGGCGCCCGGGGTGGACGCGTACAGCACCGCGCTGGCAATGGGCGCGAACTCGGCGTGGAAGTGGATGGCGGACTTGACCACCACCAGCTGCTTGTCGTCCAGGCTCAGGCCGACGCCGGTGAAGGCGTCCGGCGCGAATACCTGGCCGCGCACGGACGCCAGCAGGATGTGCACATTGTTCGGCCCCTCCAGCCACACGCAGGTGCCCAGCGGCGCGCGCCCGCCGATGGCGGCGGCGCTCTGCGTGTGCTGCTCGGCCACGGCGCGCACCGTCACGCGCAGATCCAGCGGCTGGCCCGAGCTGGGGCCGCACTTGCCACCCACGCGCAGGTCCAGCGCGGCGCCCGCGCCGGCGTCGCGGCAGATCTGGATGGCACCCAGGTCCCAGAAGGCGCCGATGGCCGCGTTGCCGATGCCGCGCTCGAACAGCCGGCGCAGGATGAAGGTGGCGTCGCCGGGCGCGCCGCCGCCCGGATTGTCTGCCACGTCGGCCAGCACCACGGGGCCGCCGTCGCTGCGCGCCAGCTCCAGCGCCTGGTCCAACGCCGCGTCCAGCTGCTGCACCGGCGAGCCGGCCCGTTCGCGCAGCTCCCAGAACTCGCGCGCCAGCTGGCCCGCCAGCTTCGCGGCCAGCGCCGGGTTGTTGTCGGTGACCACCCACAGCCTGGCGCCCGAGCCGCGCACGTCGCCCCACGGGAAGCCGTGGCCGAGCGATACCGACAGCACGCCGTCGCGCCCTTCCAGCGCTTGCATGCGCCGGACGAAGCCAGCCATCGGCTCGCGCGTGGTCTGCCAGGTGCCGACCATCTTGCAGTCGAAGACGGCGGTGACGGGGCGCACCCGCCCTGCATGCGTGTCGGCCAGGATGCGGTACAGTTCGCGCCCCCGCTTCACGATGTCGGTGTGCGGATATTCCTTGAAGGCGATGATGGCGTCCGCCGAGGCCCGCATCTGTTCGGTGAAGTGGCAGTGCAGGTCCAGCTCCGCGCCCACCGGCACGCCGGGGCCGACAATCTCGCGCACCCGCGCCAGGATGTCGCCTTCGCAGTCGTCGTAGCCGTCGGCCACCATGGCGCCGTGCAGCATCAGCTGCACGGCGTCCACCGGCATGGCCGCGCGCAGGCCGGCTAGCAGCCGCTCGCGCAGCGCTTCGTAGACCGTGCGCACGGTGCGGCCCGAGGGCTCGGCCAGCGCGCACAGGCCTTCCACCACCTCGTGGCCGTCGGCCTCCATCATCCGGCGGTAGGCCAGCATCACGGCGCCGGTGGTGTCCGGCGCCTTCAGGCTGCCGTCGCCGTCGAAGATGCCGCATTCCTCGAAGGCACCCAGCCCGGTGGGCGTGGCGGCGAAGGTGTTGGTTTCGGTGGCAATTTGGGCGATAAAGAATCTCATTGGAGCTCCCTCACTGCGCCACGCGCTCGAAGCGCAAGTTGCGGGTGCGCGGCGTGTTGATGCGGAAGGCGGTCACCGGTCCGTCCGGCTGCGCGGCGCTGAGCACGCCGCGCATGGGCGGATGCTCGCCGCCGAAGCGCAGGCCGAACACGCGGTCCGAGAACGCTTCCAGGGTCATGACGTCGCGGCCGTACGGGCCGAACACCTCCAGCAGCAGCTGCTCGCCCTCGAAGTGCATCACGGCATCCGCGTCCAGGTCGGCGGCGCGGTAGCGGCCCAGCAGGGTCTGGCCCGCTTCCGCCAGGGACGGCGGCGTGGCGGGCAGGCGCTCGTAGCGCTCGGCATGGCCCGCTTCGCTCAGCGTCAGCGCGGGCGGCGCTTCCGCAGCCGCAGCCGGTTCCGCTTGCGCGTCCGCGTCCGCCTCCGCAGCCGCTCGCGTGGACGTGCCGGCAGCGCCTGCGCCGGAAGATGCGCCGGCCGGCACGCCAGCCAGCTCGGCCAGCGGCAGTTCCAGCGGCCCCACCGCCATGTCCTCAAAGCCGAGCCGCAGCAGGCCGTCCTGCTCGGTCAGCGCCACCGGCGCGCTGTCCAGGAAGCTCAGTCCCAGCCGGCCCTCGGCCGCCTCGGCAAAGCCGAACACCAGCCCCGAGCCGCCCGCGTGGTAGCGTGCCCCCAGCAAGGGCCGGTAGCGCTCCGCAGCCGGCTTCTCGCTGGCCGCGCCCAGCACCTCGTCGCCCAGCATGGCGTCGATGATCCTGTACCCCAGCTCGATGGGATTGGCCGGCGCGCCGTTGGTGATGATGACGATGTCCAGCGCTTGGCTTGGCACGGTGATCATCTGGCAGGTGCCGCCGACCACGCCGCCCGCATGGTGCACCACGTCCACGCCACGATAGCCGTGCAGCATCAGCCCCAGCCCGTAGGGATTGACCATGCCGTTGTTCAGCGTGGCCGGCGTGAGCATCTGGCGCCACGCCGCTTCGCTGCCCACTACCTTGCCGGGTGAACGCAGATGCGCCAGCCAGGCCAGCATGTCGGCCAGCGTGGAAATCATGGCGCCTTCGCCGCGTATCTCCTCGGTCGGGAAAATGCCGCGCCGCCAGCCGCTGCCTTGCCCGGGCGGGGCCGGCACGTGCAGGGTGGCCATGCCGGGATGGATTTCGAAGTCGTTCGGCACCGAGGCCGTGTCGTTCATGCCCAGCGGCGCGAAGATGCGCTCCTTGAGGAACTGCTCGAACGGCATGCCGGCCGCCTGCTCTATCGCCAGCGACAGCAGGTGGTAGCCGCCGTTACAGTAGATCATTTTCTCGCCGGGCGCGAAATTGGCCGAGCCCTGGCGCAGCTGCGCGGACAAGGCCTGCCCCGGCGGCTGGATAGCCATGCCGTCGGCCAGCGACGCGATGTCCATATAGCAGCGGTAGCCGCTGGTATGCGTCATGAACTGGCGCAGCGTGGGCTCGCCGAGCGGCGTTTGCAGGCCGGGGAAGTAGCGCCGCACGCCGGTGTCGATGTCCAGTTTGCCCTCCTCGGCAAGCAGCAGCGCCGCCAGGCAGGTGAAATGCTTGCTGGTGGAGCCGATGCGCATGCGGGTCCATGGCGTGTTGGCCACGCCCAGTTCGATGCTGGCCAGGCCGAAGCCGCGCCGGTACAAGGGGCGGCCGTGCTGCGCCACGCCCACCACCAGGCCGGGGGCGTCGCTGCGGTTAAAGGGCTGGAACAATGCGTCCAGCGCGGCGGCGCCGGCCGGTTCTTCAGCGGCATTTGCTTGGTTCATATCTATCTCCTGTGGTGTATCAGGCCTCGCGCTGGGCGAGGCCGGGGTGAATGTGGCGGACGGTGTGCACAAAGGGCTTTTCGGCCCAGCGCATCACCACGGCGGACAGTGCGAACGCCGCGGCGCCCACGCCGGCCATGGATGCCAGCAAGCCATGGGCGCTGCCGTGCAGCAGGTCGGACAGCGCCCCCACCAGCACCGGGCTGAGTGCGGACAGGCCCACGGTGACGCCGGTGCCGACGGCGATCAGCCTGGAACGCAGCAGCGCCGGCGTCATGTCCTGCAGCAGCGTCGGCATCAGCACGCTGCCGGCGATCAGCGCCACCACCTGCATGCCGAACAACAGATACAGGGCGTTGGCGCTGTGGGCGGTGAGCATGAGCAGCGAGGCCAGCGCGGCCAGCACGGCGCCGATGCCGACCACGCGCACCGGCGTGGCCATGCCGGCGCGGCGGCGCAGGGCCTTCACGCCGGCCGCGCCCAGCACCGCGCCGGCCGCCGTGCCCAGCAAATAGGCCAGGCCGATGCCCTGCCCCACCTCCGCCGTGCTGGCGCCGAACACGCGCGCCGCCACGATGGGCGCCCAGTTGACGCTGGCGGCGATGCCCAGCGCCATCAGGCCGGAGCCGCCGAACACGCACAGCATGGTGCGGCCGTGGGCCTGGAAATAGGACGACAGCGCGGCCTCCCCTTGCGCCGCCGGCGCATCGGCGCCGCCGCGCTGCGGGTGCAGGCGTATCAGCAGCACCGCCAGCGCCACCAGCGGGCCTGGCACGGCCACGGCGAGGAAGGCCAGGCGCCAGGACTCCATGGCCTGCAGCACGGGCGGCAGCACCGGCCGCACGCTGTCCAGCGCCTCCACCAGCGCGCCGCTGAGCGACATGCCCAAGCCAGAGCCCAGGATGGCGGCCAGCGTGTAGATGCCGTTGGCGAGCACGCGGCGGCGTTCCGGCACGATTTCGGGTATCAGGCCGTAGACGATGGGGGCCAGCCCGGCCTCGCCTATGCCCAGGCCGATGGCGGCCAGGAACAGGGCCGTGAAGTCGGTAGCCAGGCCACAGGCGGCGGTGGCCGCCGTCCAGACCAGCACGCACACGGCCAGCAAGGTGCGGCGGCCGTAGCGGTCCGCCAGCCAGCCCAGGGGCACGGCGGCCACCCCGGCGAACAGCGTGATGCCGACGCCCTGCAACAGGCCCAGCCTGGTGTCGGACAGCCCCAGGCTGTGCCGCATGGGTTCGGCCAGCAGGGTCAGGATCTGCCGGTCCAATGCGCTGAAAATGGTGGCGACCACCAGCACCAGCAGGCCGTAGCCGGCCAGCAGGCTGTGTGCGGAGGTGGCCTTGGGCTGCGGCGGCGCAGCGAAATGCAAGACGTGAGTGTCCATGAGCGTAGCCCTTAGAAGAAATGGAAAATGGAGCCGGCGGCGCGCTGGCCGCCGGACGCGCGGATGGCGGCGCGCCGGCCGGTGCGGGGCCCGGCCTAGAACGGCACGGTCAGCGTGGCGCCCAGCGTGCGCGAGCGCGCCAGGGACACCCAGACCGGCCCGCCCAGCGCCTGCACGGTGCTGTCGGCCGCGAGCTGGGCGCGCCGGTCGAACAGATTGCGCGCGAACAGCGCCAGGCTCGCGTACTTGAAGTCGATGCCGGCCTGGAGATCGGTCAGCGCGTAGGCCGGCAGGCGATACAGCGGCAGCGCTGCGCTGCCCGCGAAGCCGGCGTTGCGCGCGCCGACGTAGCGCTGCGTCAGGCCCGCGTAGCTGGCGTAGCCGGCCAGCTCGAAGGCATAGCTGGCGCTGACGCTGCCCGACAGGCGCGCGCTGCTGGGCAGGCGCGCGCCGGCGGCGGCGCCCAGGCCGGGCGCGTCCTCGGTAAGGGCGGCGTCGATATAGGCGGCGTTGCCGCCTAAGGTCCAGTGCGCGTCCGGCCGGTAGCCGAGCGTCAGTTCGGCGCCGCGCACGCGCGCCGCGCCCGCGTTGACGATGGCCGAGATGCCGTTGACGGGACGGTACTGCTGCAGGTCCTTCCAGTTCAGGTGGAACGCGGCGGTCTGGATGGAAAAGCGCTTGCCCAGCAGGTCGGCCTTGTAGCCGAGCTCATAGCTGGTGAGCGTATCGGGCCGGAACGACGGCGGGGCGACGGGCGCGCCGCCGTTCGGGTCGCGCAGCACCGCGTTCGGTCCGCCGGGCCGGTAGCCGGTGGCGCCGCGCAGGTAGACGGCGCTGGCCGGCGTCAGGTTGTAGCGCGCCGTGAGCAGCCAGGTGCGGCTGGTGTCGCTGGAACGCGCGTCGATCACTTGCGGGCCGCCCGCCAGCAGCCCGTCGGACTGCTGCGCGTAGTGCTGCTTGTTGTGCGCCACGCGCAGGCCGCCGGTGAGGGACAAGTGCTTGGCCAGCTTCCAGGTCAGGTCGCCGAAGGCGGCCGCCTCGCGGTACTCGGCGGGGATGGCCGTGGTCAGCAGGTCCGGGCCGGGGCCGCCGGCCGGCAAGGTGCTGGCCAGCAGCTGGCGGTTGTTGCTCTTTTCCCGGTTGACGTACACGCCGGCCAGCCATTCGAACTGCCGGTCCGCCTTCGAGGTCAGGCGCAGCTCCTGGGTGCTCTTGTCCAGCGACACCCTGACCGTGCCGGCCGTGCTGCCGATGTCCATGCCGAAGTCCGCCAGCAGCGGCACGTAGCCGGCAGTGGCGTCCGTGACGGCGCTGGAGCGCACCCGCTGGCGCGAGGCGATGGCATTGAGCCGCGCCCAGCCGAAATCGTATTCCAGGTCGGCCGACAGCAGCCCTATCCTGACGCTGTAGGGTTCGGCCGCATACAAGCGGCGGCCCGTCCCGCCTTCGAGCGGCTGGCCGCTGGCCGCGCTGTAGTCCACAAAGTCGGTGCCCTTGCGGGCGATTTCCTGGGCGGTACCGGTCAGCCGCAGCCGGAGCTGGTGGCCCGGCGTGAGCAGCAGCGCCATGCGGGCGCCGTTGGTCTTGCCGCCGTCCGTGTCGCGCCCCGCGGCGGGGCCGACGCTGTCGACGCTGCCGCCGGTGCGGTCGCTGAAGCCGGAGAAGCGCAAGCCTGCCACGTCCTCGCTCAGGGGCACGTTCACCACGCCGCTGACGGTGTGGCTGGCAGCGCCGCCCCGCGTGCCGGCGCCATTGAAGGCCACCTTGCCGGAAAACTCGTGGGTGTCCGGTTCATTGGTGACGTATTTGAGCAGGCCGCCCATGGCGCTGGCGCCGTACAGCGTACCCTGCGGCCCGCGCAGCAGCTCGATGCGGTTCAGGTCCAGCAGGGCCATGTCCAGCGCCATCTGCGCGCCGTTGGCCGTGGCCGTGCTGGAGCCGAAGGCCACCTCGTCGATGTAGACGCCGACGGTGGAGATGGTCTGCGTGCCCGTGCTCACGCCCCGTATGGTGAGCGTGCCGATGCCGGGGCCGCCGGTGCTTTTCACGTCGACCCCGGCCTCGTTGCCCAGGTAGTCCTGCAAGGTCTTGGCTCCGGCGCGGCTCAGCTTCTCGGTCGGCAGGCTGGCCACCTGCATCGGCACTTCGCGCGCCGGCTCGCGGCGCCGGGTGGCGCTCACCACCACGGTGCCCATGGCCGGTGCCTCATTGTCGGCGCTTTTGTCCGGCTTGGGCGGCGGGGGCGGCGTCTCGATAAAAATCACCAGTGCGCCGGACACGTCGCGCCGCACCGACAGCGGCGTGCCATCCAGCAGCTGGCGCAAGGCCTCTTCGGAGGACGCGGCGCGCTTGAGTCCCTTGGTGCTGCGGCCCTTCACGTCGTCCACCTTGTAGATCAGCTGCGTGCCGGACTGCGCGGCGTAGGCATCCAGCGCGCCTTTCAGCTCGCCGCCGGCAATATCGAAACTGCGGACCTGGGCCTGCACGCCGGCGCTCCATGCCATCGCCATCCCCACGGCCAAAACTTTCAGACTGGTTTTCGGGTTCATTGTTCTCTTTCTGGTTTTTGGTGTCTCTGCCAAACTAAGACGAAGGCGGTAGGCCGATCCGGTACGGGAATGCCGTTTTTTATCACGAAAATATTTTTTTCCTGCGCATACCGGATTTGCCGCGCGGCTTCGTCTTACGATATAGGGAGTTGGCTGAGAAGTAATAGACGAGGGGTCCGATTGAGACATGACGATGAATTGAGCGCCTGGTTCGTGGAGCAGGTCCTTCCGCTGGAAGGCGTGCTGGAACGCTATCTGCGCCGCAATTGGCGCGATGCGGGCGAGATCGCGGACCTGCGGCAGGAGGTCTATGCGCGCGTGTACGACGGCTGCGCCCAGCGCCGCCCCGAATCGGCGCAGGCCTTCGTGCTGTCGACGGCGCGCAACCTGCTGATCGACCGCGCCCGCCGCGCGCAGATCGTGTCGATCGAAACCTTCGCCGACATGGACACGCTGGCCCCCACCATCGACGAACTGAGTCCCGAACGCCACCTGAGCGCGCGCAGCGAACTGCGCCTGCTGCAGCTGGCCCTGAACCTGCTGCCCGCCCGCTGCCGGGAGGTGGTGGAGCTGCGCAAGATCGAGGGCCTGTCGCAGCGCGAGGTGGCCTCGCGCATGGGCATTACCGAAGACACGGTGGAGCGCCAGGTCTCCAAGGGCGTGCGCGCGCTGGCGCTGGCGCTGCAGGCGGCCGGACTGGGCGGCACTGCCGCCGCGCCGCGCGCCGGCAGCGGCCCGCGCAAGGGAGGAACTTTACAATGAAGAGAAATGAATTGACGCATACCGAAGCACTGGCTGCCGACTGGATCGCCGAACGCGACCGCAGCGACGGCACTCTGCCCCCCGAGCGCCAGCAAGCGCTGGACGCGTGGCTGGACGCCTCGACCGCGCACCGCGTCGCCTTCCTGCGCCTGGATAACGCCTGGCGCCGTGCCGACCGCCTGCAGGCGCTGCACGTCCCGCGCGCCGCCCAGGCGCCGCAGCCGCCACGGCGCAGCTGCCTGGCGTGGCTGGCGCGCCCCGCAGTCTACCGTGCGGCCGCCGGCATCAGCCTGGCCGTGCTGGCGGCGGTACTGGTGACGGATTTCCGGCAGCCGCAAGCGACGCAGAACCACGCCACCGCGCGCGGCCAGCGCGAGATGGTGGCCCTGGCCGACGGCTCGCGCCTGACGCTCAACACCGCCACCCAGCTGCGCACGGCCGTCACGCCGCAGGCGCGCGAAGTATGGCTGGACCAGGGCGAGGCGTTTTTCGACATCGCCCACGACGCGCGGCGGCCTTTCGTGGTGCACGCCGGACGGCAGACGGTGACGGTACTGGGTACCAAGTTTTCGCTGTACCGCGAAGGCGACAAGCTGCGCGTGGCCGTGCTGGAAGGCCGGGTGCAGGTAAAGGCCCCGCGCGGCACCCCGACCGTGCTGACCCGCGACGACGCCGCTTTGGCGGACGCCGGCAACGTGCTGGTGACGAAGAAGTCCCCGCAGCAGCTGAACGCCAGCCTGGGCTGGCTGCAGGGCAAACTGGTATTCGACCAGGTGAGCCTGGCCGAGGCGGCGCGGCAGTTCAACCGCTATGGCCGCAAGCAGCTGGTGATCGAGGACGACGCCGCCGCGCGCATCGTGATCGGCGGGGTGTTCGACGCGGACAATGTGGAAGCCTTCACGCGCCTGCTGCACGCCGGCTTTGGACTGAACGTAAAGGTAGACGGGAACGAGATCCGGGTCGCCAGCCCGGCCTCCTGAGGCGCGGGCCGGGCTGCGCATGTAAAATCATGCATCCTCCCAATTTCCGCCTGTCCGCCATGCCTGCCACGCCCGCCAAGCCTGCCATTACCGACTTCAGCGCCCAGAGCCCGCTGCCCGAATACGACCACCCGCGCGCGGAGCGCCGCCTGAACGGCAACCCCGCGCGCACCACCTGGAACCACTTCACCAGCGCGGGCGGCGACATGTGCGCCGGCGTCTGGGCCTGCGAAGTGGGCAGCTGGCGCATCGCCTTCAGCGAGGGCAAGGACGAGTTCTTCTTCGTCACGGAAGGCCGCTGCCGCCTGATCGACGAGCACGGCCACGCGGTCGAAGCCGGCCCCGGCTCGGCGCTGGTGATACCGGCCGGCTTCCAGGGCGTGTTCGAGGTGCTCGAACCGGTGAAGAAGCATTACGTCATCGTGGACCGCCAGGCCTGACCTGTCAGGAGTAGGCCTTTTTTCTCACGCTCCAAAGGGCCATGGCTCCCTAACGGAGCCATGGCCCAACTTGCGGAATGGCGGTCAGAAATCCCAGATGACCGGCACCCAGCGGAAGGCGTCGCCGTCGGCTGCCACGCGGCCGACCGAGGGGAACGGCAGGTGGCTGGCGACCAGCAAGCCGCCGGTCTCCGCCAGTTCGCGGAACAGGCCCAGGCGCACCTTGGCCGATTCCACCGGGTCGTGCTCGAAACCGTTGTGCCAGTCGGGATGGTCGAAGCCGACCGGGAACATGGCGTCGCCGGCGAACATCAGGCGCTCGCCTCCGGATGCCAGGTCCACCACGCTATGGCCCGGGGTGTGGCCGCCGGTGAGGCGGACCACCACGCCCGGCGCAACCTCATACTTGTCCTTGAAGATGCGCAGCTTGTCGCGGTATTCCTCCAGGAAGCGCGTGGCCGTGGTGCGCAGCACGTTCGGTACCGGCGTAGGCATGGTCGTGCGGGAGAAGTCGGGCGTGCCCCAGAACTCGACTTCGGCAGCGGCCACGTGGATGCGCACGTTGGGATTGAGGCGCTGCTTCACGTCCTCCACCAGCAGCCCGCCCACATGGTCCATGTGCATGTGGGTGATGATCACGTCGGTCACCGAGGCCAGGCTGATGCCGGCCGACTCCAGGCGCTGCGGGAACTGGCCGGCGCGGGGGAAGCCGGCGTACTGTCCGCCCAGGCCTGCGTCCACCAGGATGGTCTGCTCGCCGCTGCGCACCACCAGCACGTTCAGCGGCCAGTCGAATGCTTCCTGCGGCATGAACATATGGTCCAGCCAGGCCGACAAGTCGGCCGGCGCGGCATTGGTGGCCATGGTCGAGGTAGGCAGCGGCAGCACGCCGTCGCTGACGACCAGCACGTCGAGCTCGCCGAGCTGCAGGGCGTACCGGGACGGCACCAGTTCGCTGGGCTTCTGCGTACCCTGGGCCAGGGTGTTATCGATGGCAAACATATTGAGACCTCCAAAAAAGACTGCCCGGTCGCCCGGGCCGAACCAGTCGGGCGACTGGCAGCAAGTGGTAGGTCTCATCGTAGAGATGAAGGGGGCGAGGCGGTAGGCATGCGCAGGGGCTCACTATGGTGCCTGAAACGCACCAACGCCGCCGTAGCACGCCAGCCTCGTAGCGCCAGCCTATTTGATGGCCATCTCGAACGGTGCCGCAGGCAGGTCTTCGGCGCTGAAGAGGTTCACGTAGGGCGCGTCCGCCCAGGCATAACGCACATGCGTGGCGCCGGGCTGGTTGGCGCCCTTCAGCGTCACCGTGTCGCCTTGCGCCAGCGCCGGCGCGTACTGGCAAAGCGCGCCGGTGCAGGTTTCAAAACCGATCGCCTGGCCGGCGCTATAGCTGCGCAAGCCGCCGCCGGCATTCCTGAACTTGACCACCAGGTCGTCCCCCGCGCGCGTCACCTCCGCAGCCTCCGGCCCGCCTGGCGCAATCGCTTCGCCGTAGGCCAGCGCGCGGGCCGCGCGGGCCAGCCGCTCGCCGACCACCGCCTTCTGGGCGGGGTGGACGTCGGTGCGGTCGCCCACGTCGATGGAGACCACCAGCGCCGCGTGACGGTCGTTGCGCACGACCCTGGCCTGTGCTTCCCGCAGCTGCGCCCAGTTGGACGGACCGGGATTGGTGGCGACCGATCCGAACGCGGACAGCTGCACTACCAGGAAAGGCAATTCCGGCTGCCCGAAGGTCTTGCGCCAGTCCGCCATCAGCAGCGCCAGCAGCGTCTCGTACTCTTGCGGCGCGCCGGTGTTGGACTCGCCCTGGTACCACGCCGCCAGCTTGAATTTGTAGCCGGCCAGCGGCGCGATCATTGCGTTGTGGAGGTTAGCCAGGCTGGTCGGAACGTCCCATGGCGCCGGCAGAATCGACAAGCCCCTGGCGCGCAGGCCCGGCTGGTACTTCCATGGTCCGGACAAGGCGATGACCTGGCCGTCGGCGGTCCTGATGCCGCGCTGCTCCGGCTGGCCGGTGAGCCCGCCGCCGGCGCCGCCGCCAAGCACATGCACGGCGATGACATTGCGGCCGGCCTTGAACACGCCGCGCGGCACGGCGTAGTCCCGCCACACCCAGGCGGTGCTGCCGCCGCCGACGCGCACGCCGTTGACCCATGTGCTGTCATACGTGTCGATGGGGCCGAGCTGGACCGCATTGGCTGCCTGCGCCTGCGCCTCGCCCAGCACGACGCTGGTGCGGAACCAGGCGGCGCCGTCGAAGTCCGCCAGCGCGGCGATGCCGGCGTCTTTCCACGATCCCTTCGGTGTCATGCTTGGCCATGCCGAGTCGTCGAACGCCGGTGAACTCCAGGCGCGCTGCGCCTTGGCCTGCGGATCGTGCGCGTCCCACCACTGTTCGTGGCGGCGCGCTTCGTCCGCCATCGCCCGGGACGGCGTGGACGCCATGTCCGCCAGCGCCGCGATGCCCTTGGCGTAGGCGGGCAGCGTTTTCAGCGACGAAGCGCCGATCCAGCCCTGTATGGTGGTGCCGCCCCAGCTCGAGCTGATGAAGCCGACCGCCACCTTCTGGCGCTGCTGCAGCGCGCGCGCCATGTAGTAGCAGGCCGCCGACGCTTCGCCGGCGGTCTTCGGCGAGATCACTTTCCATTCCACCGGGCGCTTCAGGTCGTGCTGGACGGCCGCCTCGCTGACAAGCTGCACATTGACGAAGCGCAGGTCCGGATTGGCGGGGAAGTCGGACCAGGCGCCGGTCGAGAGCCGGGCCGGGTAGGCCATGTTCGACTGGCCGCTGCACAGGTAGACGTCGCCGATCATGATGTCGCTGCGCGTGCTTTCCGCTGCGGCGCCGCTGCCGGCAGCGGCAACGGACAAGGTATGCGGCCCGCCGGCCGCCATCGCGGGCAGCGCCGCGCGCCATCGGCCATCGGCATCGGCGCGGCCCTCGACCGCCTTGCCGGCCAGGCGCACCGTCACGACCTGACCGGGGCTGGCAGTGCCCCACACGCTCAGCGGCTCGCCGCGCTGCAGGACGGCATGGTCGCTGAAGATGGCCGCAAAAGCCGGCGCCGCCGGCTGCGCGAGCACCGGCGCGGGGAAAGACGAGGCAAACAGCAAGGCTGCCATGCCGGCAAGCGGGCCGGGAGAGGAAGTTTTCATTGCGTACCGGATCAAAGAATATTCGCGAGGAAGAAGTGTGCCGCATTTTCATCCCTGGAACAGTCCAATCCGATAATAAAAAATACCATCCCGGCTTACGTTTTTCGCTACCTCATGGTACGCGCCTCCTAAACGCTCACGCGGCGTTCCGCATGGCGCCGTTCCGGCGAGCGCGTCGGGGCGGTCACGGGTTCAGGCGGATTCACCACCCCTACCCCATGCACGTGCACCATTTTTCCGCCCAGCCAGCCGGACACGCCGAGCAAGCCCACCGCCACGACGGACAGCCACTGTGGCGTGAAGTCAGCGGTCGAGCGCGTGCGCAGCCACAGGCTCACGCCAAACACCACCAGCACGCACAGGTTGATGCTCATATGCGTAATCGCCAAGCGCTTCAAGGCCGGGGGCAGCGACAGCAGATCGATAAACCCGGGAATGGCCGCCACCAGGGCGCCCGCCAGGCCGCCCGCCAAGGTGTAGAACGCCACGACGGACCAGGTCTCTCCCTGCCCGCCGAAAACGTAAACCAAGTCGCAAATCAATGAAAAGATCCACAGACCGATCGGGATTGTAACGAGCATCGGATGAACCGGATGCTTGGCAATGCTTGCAGGCGTCTGCATATCACCTCCTTTTGCTCTCGACAGTACACTCGCGCATCCATGCGCCCCTTATAGAGACACTATAAGCGAGCAAATTGGGCGTTTCAATTCTTCGATTCCATTGGTGTTCGGCCTCGCTTACGCGGGCCCGGGAGACACGCCAGCGCCGCGGTCGGCGCGCCAGGGCGGGAGCGGGGCGAAGCGCGCCCGGACAAAGTCGAGGAAGGCGCGCGCCCGCGCCGGCACACGCTTGCGCTGCGGCACCAGGGCCACGATGTCGGCCGGCGGCATCGACCACGCGGGCAATACCTGGACCAGTTTGCCGGACCGAATGAAATCGGCGACATCCCACTCCGAGCGCATGGCGATCCCCTTGCCGCCTATGGCCCAATCGCGCACCACCTCGCCGTCGTTGCAACTGAGCGCCGGTGCAATCCGCACGCAGCGCGCCGCCTTGCCGCGCGTTAGCCGCCAAAGGCTGACGTCCTCATTGCTTTCGTTCAGCGTAATGCAGTCGTGATGGGCAAGATCATCCGGATCGGCGGGGACGCCGCGTGCGCGCAGGTATGCCGGCGATGCGCACAGCAGCCTGCGGTTGGACGCAATCGGATGCCTGACCATGCTCGAATCGCGCAGCTCGCCAATGAAGAACACGATGTCCGAGGCATTGCGGCCTTGCGCCTGCAGCCTGTCGAACAAGGACAAGGATACCTTCAGGCCCGGATGGGCCGCATGGAACTCGCCGATCAGCGGCGCCAGGTAACGCCGCCCGAATCCAAAAGGCGCCTCCACCTGCAAATGGCCGGCAATCTGCCCGCTGCGCGCTTTCAGCAGGTCGAATAACTCGTCGGTGTCGGCGCAGATGGCAGCGCCTTTCTCGTGCAGCAGCTCGCCCTCGCCGGTCAGCCGCAACTGGCGGTAGGAGCGGTCCACCAGCACCACGCCGTAGCGCTTCTCCATCTGCTGCAGGCGCTGGGTCACCGCCGAAGGCGTGACGTTCATGCCGCGCGCCGTGGCCGCCATGCTGCCGGCCTTTACGAGGTGCTGGACAAAGCGGATGTCATCCAGATCAATCATTAAGTGCAGCTTAAATTAAGTCTTAGTCCTATTTAACCATATTAAACACTTGAAACGCCATAATTCTCCGCAGAAAACACAAGCCATCCAGACAAGGAGCAGTCTCATGATGCAATCGACAGCGACCGCCGCCGGGACCGCGTTGGAAACCCCGGCGCTGATCCTGGACGCGAACAAAATGGAGGCCAACATCGCCCGCATGCGCGCCCAGTTGGGCAGGCACCGCGTGACGTTCAGGCCTCACGACAAAACCAGCAAGTCGGTCGACGTCGTGCGCCGGATGCTGGACGCGCCGCGCGGGCCGATCAGGCCGCCCTGCCCTCCGCCATGATCGAGATCGATTCGGACGGCCACCGTTCCGGCGTGCCGCCTGGCTCGCCGGCGCTGGGCGGCATCGCCGGCCGCCTGCGCGGCGGTGGCATTGCGCTCAGGGGCGTGCCCACGCACGCCGGCAGTTCCTATGACTGCCGCTCGCCGGAAGAGATTGTCCGCGTGGCACGGCAGGAACGCGACGCGGCCGTGGAATGTGCGCTGCAACTGCGGGCGCTGGGCCACGTTTGTCCGGAAGTGTCGGTCGGTTCCACCCCCACCGCCCAGTTCGCCGAGGACCTGGGCGGCGTGACGGAGGTGCGCGCCGGCGTGTTCGCCTTCGGCGACCTGGTGATGAGCGGCATCGGCGTGACGCAGCCCGGCCGGATCGCCCTCTCGGTGCTGGCCACCGTGGTGGGACACCAGCACGACAAGGGATGGACCATCATCGACGCCGGCTGGATGGCGCTGTCGCGCGACCGCGGCACCGCCCGGCAAGCACTGGACCAGGGCTACGGCATGGTTTGCGACGCGCTCGGCGAGCCGCTGGACGACATTATCGTGATCGACGCCAACCAGGAACACGGCATCGTCGCCCACCGCTCCGGCGCCCCCGGCCGCATGCCGCGCCTGCCGGTCGGCGCGCTCGTGCGCATCTTGCACAACCATGCCTGCGCCACGGCCGCCCGGCACGACAAGTATGTCGTAATCAATGGCGCCGACTCGCGCATCCAGGCCGTATGGCCGCGCCTCCAGGGCTGGTGATGCCCATCCCCGTTCCGCCGCCAAACCGGCGTTGCTACGCCCGCCGGCCGGGCGCGCTGTCGCGGCACCAGGGCCGCCGGAACCTGAGCAGGCCTGGCCCGCTCATTGGCCGCCGCACGAGCGCGGCTGGGCTGGGGCGCTGTCGCGCCGCAGGGGCAGCACGAAGGACTGGTCTATCTTCAGCGCGTCCACCGGCAGTTTCTGCAGGTAACTCAAGCTTGAGTAGCCGGTGCCGTAGTCGTCGATATACAGCTCGACATCGAATTCCTTCAGGCGCCGCAAGGTCGCCAGCGCGGCGGCCGGGTCTTCCATCAGGCCGCTTTCGGTCAGCTCGAACTCGATTCGCCCCGGCGCGATGCCCCAGGTTGAATACATGCCGCCGATGCGGTCGATAGAGCCGGGGTCGTACAAGTCGTGGGCCGACAGGTTGACCGCCAGCACGCGCTCCAGCCCCGCCTCCTGCCAGGCGTATTCCGGCCCGGCATAGCCGGGATCGGTGAGCAGGTTGCGGGCGACGCTGGGCCGGCCCGAACGGATGGCCGTGGCGAGCGTGCCATTGCCCATGCCTGTACCATGGTCGGCCCAGGCGAGCCGCTGCGCGCGAAGAAAGTCCAGGTCGGCGCCCACGCTGGTCATCCAGCGCATGCTCTTCTCGTCGTCGTGCCCGGCGTAGCCGACCGCAGCGAGCCGAAAGCCGCCCAGCTCCACGATCACCCGGCACATATCGTGCAATAGCGTCGCGTCGTCGGCCGCCCGCAGCAAGGTCCGGTTGCCGGCGCTCAGCGTGCGCAGCGCACGGTTGATACGCGCCAGTTCCCGTGCCGCCGCCGGAAGGGTCAGTTGGATGGTCCATTTGCTGGGCTCCGCGCACTACGGATCAGCCTATTCTATACCTGGTGCGCCACCGCAACGACGCACCGGGCCGTTCAGCCGGCTTGCGGGATGTGCGCCATGGCGTATTCCGCCAGGGCGGTAATCGTCAGCGCCGGGTTCACGCCCGGATTGGCGGGCATGGCGGCGCCGTCACAAACCAGCATGTTGCGGTAGCCGAACACGCGCAGGTGGCGGTCGATCACGCCGCTTGCCGCATCGGTGCCGATGACGGCGCCGCCCAGCACATGGGCGGTGGTCGGAATGTCGGCCAGCGCTTCCAGCACATTGCTTTGCGCAATGCCGCCGGTGCGCTGCGCCAGCCACTGCGCGGCCTGGTTCGCCACCTCGATGTAGGTGGGATTCGGCTTGTCGCGGTCCTGCTCCGTCACCAGGCGGTAGCCCCGGCCCAGCCAGCGCTTGCGCGGCCGCAGCGCGATGGCATTGTCCAACGTCTGCATCACCAGCAGCGTCACCATGCGCCTGCTCCAGCCCGCCGGCCAGAGGGTCTTGAGCCAGTCCAGCGGGTGCAGCGCGATGCGCGCCAGCCATTTCAGGGGCCGGGTCCAGCGGCTGCCGGCGCCCACCAGCACCGTGTACATCAGGCCCATGGCATCGGCGTGGCGGCCGTAGGTAAGGAATTCGATGTGGGTGTTCCGGTCGACGTGCACGCTGCTGCTGGCGGTCACATCCTTCCAGGTTTCCATGTCCCTGGGCAGGCGCACGTTCAGCACCGATTCGCTGTTGGTGCGCACCAGTTCACCGAGCCGGCTGCTCAGGCGCGGCAGCGCACCCGCCAGCCGGCAGTTGGCCAGCAGCTCGTTGGTGCCCAGCGCGCCGCCGGCGAACACCACGCCGCGCGCGGTGTGACGCCGGCGGTCCCTGGCGAACCACGCGCCGGGGCGCTGCGTGGTCACGACGTAGCCGTCCGCGCCGTCGGCGGCGCCGATCGGACGTACCTCCACCACTTCGCGCCCGGCCAGGATCGCCGCTCCGCGCTGCTCGGCGAACCACAGGTAGTTCTTGGACAGCGAATTGACGGCGCCGACGCGGCAGCCTACCATGCAGGCGCCGCAGCGCGTGCAGCCGGTGCGCGCCGGCCCCGCGCCGCCGAAGTAGGGATCGGGCACCGTCTTGCCCGGTTCGCCGAAAAACACGCCGGTGGGCGAGCGGGTGAAGCGGTCTTCCCCGCCGAAGTGCCTGGCCATTTCGCGCGCCAGCCGCTGGTTGGCCGAGTCGAACGGCACGGTACTCACGCCCAGCATGCGTTCGGCGGTCTGGTAGTGCGGCAGGAGCAGTGCGCGCCAGTCGGCCAGGCCGCGCCATTGCTCATGGCTGAAGAATTCGGGGCGGGCGCGGTACAGCACCCCGCCATACACCGTGCTGCCGCCGCCGACGCCCGACTGGCTGGGGAAGAACACGTGGCGGAACACCTTCATGCGCATCACGCCCTGAAGGCCGATGGCGGGCGCCCACAGGAAGCGGTTCAGCTGCCAGGCCGATTTGGGCAGGTCGTCGTCCCGGTAGCGCCGGCCGCGCTCCAGCACGCCCACCCGGTAGCCCTTCTCGGCCAGGCGCAGCGCCGAAACGCTGCCGCCGAAGCCCGAACCGACCACCAGCCAGTCGAAGTCGAAAGCTGCGGCGCCCATGTCAGAACGTGTAGCCAAGGGTGAGGCCGAAGATCTGCGGCCTGTCTTTCAGCGACACGCTGCGCGGAATGGCGCCGAAGCCGGGCGTGTGCGTGACCACCGAGGCCGAGGTCTTCAGGCGGAACAGGCCGGCCTCCATGCTCACGCCCCATTGCTTGTCTATCGCGTAGGAGAAGCCCAGCCTGCCGTAGGGGGACCAGGAACTGTTCAGGTCAATGGCGCTGCTGCTGCCCTGGAGCAGGCTGGTATAGGTGCTGCTCACTTCCTGGTTGGTGAAGAAGGTATACACCACGCCGAGACCGGCGTGCGGACGGAAGCCGTGGAAGCCGTCGAAGGTATATTGCATCAGGGCGGTGGGGAACCAGATGCGCGCCCTGGCGACCGTGCCCACGGGCGCGGCCAGCCCGGCGCCCACGGCGGTGAGCGTGGGCGGAATGCCGCCCTGGAATTGCGCCGCCCAGTTGGCGGAAAGCCGGCGCTCATAGCTGATGGCCAGCAGGCCCTGGTCCCTGGCGTCGATTTGCAGGCCGGGCGGCGTGGTGCCGGGTGGCCCGGTCAGGTCTCCGGACTGGAGATGGAAGCGGATCTTGGCGTAGCCCACCCTGACGACGTTGCCCGGAAGCTCCTCGGCATGGGCGGCGCGGGGCAGCATGCAGGCCAGCGGCAAGGCTAGCGGCAAGGCAAAGGCCATGGTGCCGGCGCGTTGTTTGGTTTTCATTTCTGTCTCCTTGTGTAGTTCTTTATGTAGTTTTTTATGTGCCTACCGCGCCAGCTTGCGCACGATCCAGCGCGTGAGCGGCGCCGGCGCGAGGCGTGTCCCAAGCGACAGCAGGCCGGCCTGCTGTCCCACCGTCCAGTGCGTCCTGTGGAAGCGCCGCCGCGTCGTCGCGCAGCGCCAGACGGTGGCCGCCACGTCGGCCGGCGCCAGGCGGATGCCGAGCGACCTGGCGCTGGCGATGCGTTCGAAGCCGGCAGCCATGGCGCTGCTGACAAAGCTCGGCCAGACGGCGCTCACGCGGATGCCGAAGCCGCTCCACTCCAGGTCCAGCCCCTCGGTGAATCCGCGCACCGCGAATTTGCTTGCCGAATAGGTCACCAGTTCGGGTTGGCCGTAGATCGCGGTGGCCGACGCCATGTTGATCACGCGCGCGCCCGGCGTACGCCGCAGGTAGCGGAAGGCCTGGTGGCAGCCGATGACGACGCCCGCCACGTTCACATCGAGCATGGCGCGGTGCCGGGCCAGCGGCACGGTCTCGAACGGCCCCGCCGTCAGGATGCCGGCGTTATTGAGCAGCACGTCGAGCCGCTGCCCGCTGTGCGCCCAGAAGTGCGCCAGCGCCGGCTGCCACGCGTCGGGGTTGCCGACGTCAAGCGCGCCGCTGACGGCATTGCCCTGCCCCAGCGCGGCGGCGGCCGCTGCCGCGCCGGCCGCGTCCACGTCGTACAGGCCGACGTACCAGCCGCGCTGCGCGAACAGCTCGGCGCAGGCCCTGCCGATTCCCGATGCGGCGCCGGTGATGAAAATGGCCGGTCTGCCCTGCGGCGCCTCATGCATGCCGGTTCTCCAGTGCCCGCAGCTTGAGCTTGTCGATCTTGCCGACTGCGTTCTTGGGCAGGCTGGCCAGCACATGGATGGCCGCGGGCCGCTTGTAGCGCGTGAGCCGCGCCGCGCAGTGCGCGTCGAGCTGTTCCGGCGCGGCGCTCTGGCCGGGGCGGCAGGCCACATAGGCGACGACGATCTCGCCCAGCGTTGCATGCGGCGCGCCGACCACGGCCGCCTCCAGCACGGCCGGGAAGGAGGACAGCGCGTCTTCAATCTCCTTGGGGTAGATGTTCTCGCCGCCGCGTATGATCATTTCCTTGAGCCGGCCGACAATGGAGAGGTAGCCGTCGGCGTCGATGCGCCCCAGGTCGCCCGTGCGCAGCCAGCCGTTGACGATGGTGCGGGCGGTCTCCTCCGGCTTGCCCAGGTAGCCGCGCATCACGGTCGGCCCCTGCACCAGCACCTCGCCGGTTTCGCCCGCCGCCAGGTGGCGCCCGGCGGCGTCGGCGATCGCGATGCGCTGGCCGGGCAGCGGCAAGCCCACCGTGCCGGCCTTGCGCGGGCCGCCGAGCGGGTTGAGGGTGGAGGCGCAGGTGCCCTCCGACAGGCCGTAGCCCTCGATCAGCGCAAAGCCGTAGCGCGCCTCGAAGCTGGCCAGCAGGTCGG
Organism: Pseudoduganella sp. UC29_71; assembly: GCF_042693265.1. Lineage (NCBI taxonomy): Bacteria > Pseudomonadati > Pseudomonadota > Betaproteobacteria > Burkholderiales > Oxalobacteraceae > Pseudoduganella > Pseudoduganella sp. UC29_71. The sequence goes on from NZ_CP170549.1 coordinate 2,783,894, forward strand.
CCGGCGCGGGCGCGGCGCCGCACACGCCGAAGCGCAGGCTGGAGGTGTCCGGCTGCACCTGCGGCGGCAAGGCGTTCAGCATGGCGTAGATGGTGGGCACGGCCGAAAAATAGCTCGGCCGCAGGGCTTCGACATCGGCAAAGAAGGTGTCGATGTCGAAGCGGGCGCGGATGGTCACCCGGCTGCCGGCCGACAGCGGCGTGAGGATGCTGGCCACGATGCCATTGACGTGGAACAGCGGCAGCACCAGCAGGCAGTGGTCCGCGCGCGTCATCTGCATGGCCTGGCGCGACATGGCGGCCATGGCTTCGATATTGGCGTGGTCCAGCATCACGCCCTTGGGCAGGCCGGTGGTGCCGCTGGTGTAGATCAGCAGGGCCAGTGCGGCCGGGTCGTCAGCCGGCGGCGCCGCATAGCGCGCCCCGTACTGCACGCCGCCGTGCAGCGCGGCCACCGGCAGCGACGGCACGCGCGCGCTCACCGCCTCGCCGCCCGTGTTGACCAGCAACCTGGCGCCGGAGTCGTCCAGCTGGTGGATCGCCTCCTGCGGCGTCAGGCTGGGGTTGAGCGGCGTGACCGCCGCGCCCAGGCGCCACGCGGCAAACATGGCCACCACGAATTCGGTGCGGTTGGGCAGCATGAGGGCCACCACGTCGCCCTGCCGTATGCCCAGCTCGTCGAACAGTCCGGCCGCCACCAGCACGCGGGAATAAAATTCGCTGTTGGACAGGGACGCCTCAGCGTCGGCGATGCAAGGGCCTTCAGGCGCCCGCGCGGCGCGCAGGTCGGGAAGTTTGGAAAATCGCATGATGTGTCTCTTAATGGAATGCAGAAGGAGCGAGCAGGTGCCGCGCCAGGAAGTTGGTCTGGTCCGATACCGCCCGTTCGAAGTGCTGGCCCAGGTAGAAATCGAAGTGGCCGCAGTCGTACAGCTTGATCTCGCCGTGCGGGGCGCGCCCGGCCATGGCGATGGTGCGTTCCGGCGGCGTGACGGTGTCGGTGCGGCTCACGCAAAACAGGATGGGCAGCTTGACCCCGGCCGCGCTGCGGCCGGGCCGGTAGCCGACGATTTCGGGTATCACGCGCGCCGCCACGCGGTTGACGAAGGCCAGCCCCTTGGGCATCAGCGCCAGGTAGCCCGGCAAGGCGTCGTGCGCGTTCATCAGCGCGGGCTGGCCGGGTCGCGCCGCTATCGGCACCATGACAGGCGGCCTGCCGAACAGGCGCGCGGCGAAGTCGCGCAACACCACCGGCGCGATCTGCAGGGTGGCGCGCACGCCCAGCGCGGTGGCCGACTCCCAGCCATCGGTGAAGGGGCACTGGCTGACGGCCGCCTTCAGTTCCGGATGGCGGCTGGCCACCTCGATGGCATGGCCGCCGCCGAAGGAGCTGCCCCAGATGGCGACGCGGCCGCCATCGACTTCGGGCAGCTGCTGGACGAAGCCGAGCGCCGCCTCCCAGTCCGCCAGCTGGCGCCGCACCGACATCAGCTGGCGCGGCATGCCGCCGCTGTCGCCGAAATAGCGGTAGGTGAACGCCAGCGTGGCCATGCCGGCTGCCGCGAAGCGCTCGGAATAGGCGTCCAGGCCCATTTCGCGCACCGCGCCCAGGCCATGCCCGAGCACCACCACCGGCGGGCGCCGCACGCCCACCGGCAGGTACAGCCACGCCGAGCAGAACGCTTCGCCGGAGCGGAAACTGACGTCGCGGCGGAGGAATTTGTAGGGGGTTTGTGCCATAGCTTATCCCACCGTGCGGTTGCCGTTAAGGGGGAAGTGGCCGTTGCTCAGGCTGTCGGCGAACACGCCGGGCTGGTATAGCGGCAGGTCGCCGTCGCGCTCGGTGCGCGCCATGTATTGGATCATCAGCGCCTGCGAGGCAGCGCCCGACAGCGCCGCCATGAATTCGGTGCGCTCCAAGTGCAGCCCGTCTTCCAGCGGCATGGAGCCGCCCACGTACACCGCGCGCTTGATGGCGCGGATGGCTTCGCGCGGGCGGGCGCCCAGGTAGCGGGCCAGCTCCAGCGCGCGCTCGATCAGCTGTTCCGGCGCCACCACTTCGTCCACCAGGCCGATCTCGAGGGCCTTGGCCGGCGTGGCCGGACGCCCTTCCAGCATCATCATCAGCGCGCGGTGGGCGCCGACCAGGCGGGTCAGCCGCTGCGTGCCGCCGCCGCCGGGCGGAATGCCCAGCAGGACCTCGGGCTGGCCGATGAAGAAGTCGCCGTCCGCCATCAGGCGCACGTCGCACGCTTGCGCCAGCTCGCTGCCCAGGCCCAGCGCCGAACCGTTCAGTGCAGCGATGAACAGCACGCCGCAGCGGTTCATGCGCATGAACGTGGCATGCAGCTTGTCGAGCTGCATGGCGCCGCCCAGCGGCGTCAAGGCTGCCACCGGCGCCACCAGCGGCATGTTCCGCACCGTGGCTGCGGTGTGCGCCACGGCCGACGTCATGCCGCGCGCCATGGCCGGTATGGTGGTGCCGCCCTCTTGCAGCCAGCGCACGTCGGCGTGGCCGATGAAGCGGCCCGGGTGGGTGCCGGTCAGCACCACCGCCTTGACGCGAGGATCGCTTTCCAGCTCGCCCACCAGGCCGGCCAGCGCGTCCGCCATGGCCAGCCCCATCACGCCCTGCGCGCCGCCGTCCAGGCGCACTATCAGTACCGGGCCGCAATCCTCCACTTCCAGTCCTCCCGGCCGTATTCGTGTGTTCTTCATGCTTCGTCTCCTCTTGGTTTAACGCGGATAAATAACAGTGTTATTCCAAACCATAACACTGTTATTTACCGATTTCAAGAAAAGATCGGAACGGCGGTGCTTATTTTTTGCGAGGCGTGGCGGACTTGCTGTTTTGGGCGCTGGTCCAGGTGGCTACCGCGGCGGACGAGGAAGCCTCGGCGCGTTCACGCCTAGCGCCCATACCGGCCACCATGTTCACGCAGATCGGCACCAGCACGTCCACGGCCGGCGACAGCGTGTGCGCGAAGTGGCTGGCCAGGTCCAGCATGATGAAACCGTGCAGGGCGCTCCAGAACTGCAGCGCAATCAGGTCCGGATCGGCCTTGCGCACGCATTTGCCTTCGACCAGCCGCGCGCAGCCCTGCAGCAGGAAGCCGTAGGCGGCACGGAAGGACGGCGACTGGCCGCTCAGCAGGGGCTCGGCGGTGCCGCGCGAAGGGCTGTAGCGGCCGTGGATGGACAGGCCGAACATGAGATCGTACAGATGGGGATTGCGGCGCGCGAAATCGTGGCAGGCCAGCGCCATCAGGCACAGGTCCGCCATCGGATCTCCGCTGTCCGGCAAGCTGCCGAAGACGGCGGCCTGCCGGCTGAAGCCTTCGTCGGCCACCGCTTGCAGCAGCTCGGGCACGCCGCCGAAGTAGGTGTACACACCCATGGTGGACAGCTGCGCTTCGGTGGCCACGGAACGGGCTTTCACTTCGGAAGGCCCGTGCCTGGCCAGCAGCCGGAGGGTGGCTTCGACCAGGCGGGTGCGCGGGTCCTGCAGGGAGATGTCGGCGGTCATCGGGAGAACGGGAGGTCTATAACAGCGTTATAGTAGCACGTCTCCCTGCCCCCGCCTCCCGTTCCCCCTACTCCTGGCGCAGCCAGGTCTGCGAGCGCCCCAGCATGGGCACGCCGAGGTAGCCGCGCACGCTGAGCTTCTTGCCGGCGTCGGTCAGGCGCACTTTGCTGGAGTAGGTCTTGCCGTTGTCAGGATCGAGGATTTGTCCGCCCGCGTAGTCCTCGCCGTCCTTCCTCAGGCCGCTCAGGATCACCAAGCCGACGATGGGCGCGCCCCTGTTGGCTCCTTCGCACTTTTCGCACTTCGGGTTCTGGCTCTCGTTCGGGCCGGGAAACACCTTTTCGATCGTGCCCTGCAAGGTGCCGTTCGACTCGGTGATGCGGATCAGCGCCCGGGGCTTGCCGGTGCTGTCGTCGATGTTTTTCCATAGGCCGGCCGGCGAGCCGTCGTCGGCCCGGGCGGGCGCCGCCAGCGCCGTGGCCAGCGCCATAGCCAACGTCCCTAGCAGCGCCGTGGAGGCGCCGCGTCGTTGCAAAGCATGCATTGCATCGTCTCCTTAGTTGTCAGGGTTGTCCGTTACCATCTGCACCACGACCTTGCCCCTGGACCTGCCCTGTTCCAGGTAAGCCAGGCCTTCCTTGGCCTGGCTGAAGGGGAATACCCGGTCGATCACGGGCCGGATGCGCGCGCTTTCCAGCAGCGCGCCGATGCTGGCGAGCTGGCGGCCGTCCGGGCGCACGAACAGGAAGGCATAGCTGGCGCCGCGCTTCCCGGCCAGGCCGATGATCTTGCGGCTCAACAGGCTGAACACAAAGCGCATCAGCCAGTTCATGCCGCGCGCGCGGGCGAAGGCGGCGTCAGGCGGGCCAACCAGCGATACGACGGCGCTGTCCGGCTTGACGATGTGCAGGGCCTTTTCCAGCCCGTCGCCCCGGACGGTGCCCAGCACCGCATCGTAGCCGTGCAGCGCCTGCTCGAATGCTTCCTTCTTGTAGTCGATGATCTCGTCGGCACCCAGGCTGCGCACCAGCTCCACGTTGCCGGTGCTGGTGGTGGTGCCCACGCTGGCGCCGAGGTGCTTGGCCAGCTGGATGGCGAAGGTGCCGATGCCGCCGGAACCGGCCGGCACGAACACCTTCTGCCCGGGCCTGACCTTGATGCGCTCCGTCAGCGCCTGCCAGGACGTCAGCCCGACCATGGGCACCGACGCGGCCTGCACGAAGTCCAGGTTGGCGGGCTTGGGCGCGGCGACGTGCTCGGGCACGGCGACGAATTCGGCCAGCGAGCCGGCCGGCGTGTCGAATACGCTGGCGAAGACGGCGTCGCCGACCTTGAAGCGGCTCACGCGGCTACCGGTTTCCACCACCACGCCGGCCAGGTCGCTACCCATGACGGCGGGCAGGCGCAGCTTGATGAGCGGCTTGAACTCGCCCTTCGCGATCATGTTGTCGACCGGATTGAGGCCGGCGGCGTGCACGCGCACCAGGATTTCATCCGGCTTGATGACCGGGCGGGCCACGTCGGTCATGACCAGGCCGTCGGCCCCGCCGTAGCTTTTCAGGACAAGTGCTTTCATATGTCTTCTTTGATATGTCTTCTTTGTTTTCGTGAGCGCCGGACTTATGCCGCCAGGGTCGGATAGTCGGTGTAGCCCTTGGCGCCGGGCGTGTAGAAAGTGCTGGTGTCGGGCGCGTTCAGGGGCCGGTCCGCGCGCATGCGCTCCACCAGGTCGGGGTTGGCGAGGAAAGGCCGGCCCATGGCAATCAGGTCGGCCTGGCCAGCGCCCAGCGCCTGCTGGGCGCTGGCCCTGTCGTAGCCGCCGGCCAGGATGAAGGGACCGTCGAACGCGGCGCGCAAGTCGGCCTTCAATTGCGCCGGGACGGGCGGCGCGCCCAGCGGCGAGTGGTCCAGCACGTGCACGTACATGAGGCCGAGCGCCGACAGTTCCTGCACCAGCGCAACGTACTGCTGCGCCGCGTCCGCAAAGCCGCCGGTGGCGTTGAACACGCCGTACGGCGACAGGCGGATGCCGACACGCCCGGCGCCGATTTCCTCCGCCACGGCGCGCGCCACCTCCAGCACGAAGCGGTTGCGCGCTTCCGGCGTGCCGCCGTAGCCGTCGGTGCGGGTATTGACGTTCGCGTTCAGGAACTGTTCGAGCAGGTAGCCATTGGCCGCGTGCAGCTCCACACCGTCGAAACCGGCCTTGATGGCAAGGTGGGCGGAGATGGCGTATTCGTCAACCGCTGCCGCGATGTCGGTCTGTGTCATGGCGCGCGGCGGCGTATGCGGCTGGCTGCCCTGGCTGTCGGTCCACATCTCCCCCGGGCACACCACGGAGCTTGGCCCCAGCACCTCCGCGCCGGCCGGCAAGTTGGCCAGGTGGCTCACGCGGCCGGTATGCATCAGCTGCACCACGATCTTGCCGCCCTTGGCGTGGACGGCTTCAGTCACCGCTTTCCAGCCTTGCACGTGGCCCTCGTTGAACAGGCCGGGGATGCGCGCGTAGCCCAGGCCGTTGGGCGACGGCGACGTGCCTTCGGTAATGATGAGGCCGGCCGAGGCGCGCTGGCCGTAGTACGTGGCCATCAGGCTGTTGGGGGTGTTGTTCTCGACGGCGCGGCTGCGCGTCAGCGGGGACATCACGGCGCGGTTGGCAAGGCGGGTGCCGCGCAGGGAGAAGGTGTCGAATAGCATGGTGCTTGTCCTTGTGTGGTGTCGGTCAGGGCATCAGAGCGGCGACAGGCGCGCTGCGGCCTGGCCGGTTTGCGTGGCGGAGAACAGCGCCAGGCGCGCCGCTTCGTAGCGCGCGATCGTTTCCGCGTCGGCCACGGACGGCCAGGTCAGCTGCTCGCCCTGGTCCAGGCCGGCCAGCGCGGCGTCCACCATGGCGTCCGTTGTCATGACGGTTGCCGGATCGAGCGCGGACAGCGGCACGCCGGACTGGTCCCACACTTCGGTGGCCGTCGCGGCCGGGAGCACCACTTGTACCTTCACGCCGGTGTCGGCCAGTTCCTGCTGCAGGCCGCGGCTGAACGCCAGGACGAAGGCCTTGGTGCCGCTGTAGACGGCGCTGAACGGCAGGGTGTGCAGGCCGAGCACGGAAGCGATGTTGATGATCAGGCCGTCGTTGCGCGCCTTCATGCCGGGCAAGGCGGCGTGCGTGAGGCGGGTCAGCGCGGTGATGTTGAGGGCGATCTGGGACAGCGAGTCCGCAACGGCGGCGCCGCCTACCGGCGACAGGCGCGCCAGGCCGGCATTGTTCACCAGCAGGGAGACGGCAGGATTGTTGGCCAGCACCTGCTCCACGCTGGCCAGGCCGGCGTCGGTTTCCAGGTCGGCCGCCAGCGTTTCCACCCGCACGCCGTGCGCCGAGGTGATGGCGGCGGCCAGCGCCTGCAGGCGCTCCGCGCGGCGCGCCACCAGCACGAGGTCATAGCCGCGCTTGGCCAGCCGGTCGGCGTACACGGCGCCTATGCCCGACGACGCACCGGTTACCACGGCAATTTTGCGAGAAGAAGTAGACATTGTTGGATTCCCTGGAAGAGTCAAAATATGATGCTCATCATATTCAAGATTAAAAAAAATGGCTCCGGCGGACTGGGACGCTTCCATAGATGCGCGGCCTGCCATCGCAACTCAATATGACGCTCATCATATACGATTTCGTGGCAGCGTGCGCACGGGACAAAAAATTTATGACGGCCAGCTGGCGCCAGCCGCACGGCGCGCTGGGCGCGCCGCTACTACACTGCCGGTCAGTTGGAGCGGGAACCGGAACCGGAGTCGGAGTCGGAGCCCGATCCGGATTGCGATCCGGATTGCGACCCGGATTGCGACCCCGACGAGCCGGACTGGCCGCCCGAGCGCGAGCTACCCTGGCTGGAGCCGCTCTGCTGGTTGCCGTCGTTCTTGTGGCTCATTGCGCCAGCCTTGCGCGCTTCTTCCGAAGTGAACTCGTGGGCGTTGCCCGAAGCGTGCGCGGCGCGGCCGCCTTCCGCCGCGATCTCGCGCTGTTGATCCGGGTCCATGGAAGCGAAGCCGCGATTGCTGGTGTCACCGCTTTGCTTGCTGCCGCCCTGGCTACCCTGGTTGCTGCCCTGATTACCGCCCTGGTTACCGCCCTGATTGCTGCCTTGAGTGCCGCCCTGATTGCCCGAACGGCCGGAAGCTTTATCGTCGTCGTTCTGTTGATTCGATGCCATTTTCATCTCCTAAAATGTTCTCCTAGCCCGTCGCGTCATCCAACATGAATGTGCTGTCGTGGCTGGTATGAGTATCTTAGGACGATGGAAAGCGGACGCCGTAGGCGCGCCGATAAGGGGCTCGTAGGAGAATTCCTTCTGTCCGCTTTTGCTTAGCCCAGCGTCCAGGTGCGCACGACTTCGTGCCGGGACTGCCCCAGGTGGCTCTTGATAAGCGCAAACCCCGCCACCCGGAACTCGATGGGATCGATGCGCGTGCGCTCCACGCGATTGTGCGGATCGTAGGACAGCGTCATGTGCGGTTCGAAAGCGCGCGGCGGCTTGAAGCCGTGGTCGGCCAGCGCGCAACCGAGTGCCGTGCGCAGTTCGCGCACGCCATCCAGCCCGGCCGCGCCCAGCAGCACGAACGGCCCGCTGGGTCCGGAGAACGTCACGGCCGCGTCGAGACGGGCCGTCATCGCGGGCAGGCGCACCGCGTCCGCCGCACGGCAGGCCGCCTGCACCATGGCCTCGTCCACATCGTCCCCTACTTCATCCAGGCTGATATGCAGGCGCTCCGGCCCGATGCGCCTGCCGGCAAGGCCCAGGGCGCCATGCAGCGCCTGCGCAAACGCATCTATGCGGGCGGCGTCCTCGGTGCTGGGACGGATCGCGAAAAACCACGAATGCCGCTTGCCCGATTGGCGCGCCGCAGCTGGCGCGCGGGATTGCCGTGGGCGCGGCGCAGGTGCGGGGACGTCCCCGAACAAATCAAACTCAGTCATTAGTTCTTCGCGGTTCCACCCGTGGTCAGAGAGCCGAATTCTACCGTACGCCTGATGCGCGCCACAAGCGGGCCTCGGCTCACGCCGCCGCGCGTTCAGCCCCGTCTGCCGGATACGGGGCGAAGTCCGTGTATCCGGCTTCGCCGCGCCGGGTGTAATAGGTCGCGCGGTCCGCGTCGGCCAGGGGCCAGCCGTGCTTGAGGCGCTCGGCCAGGTCGGGGTTGCCGATGTACGGCCTGCCAAAGGCAATCAGGTCCACCAGTTTTGTGTCGAGCGCAGCCTCCGCGCTTGCGCGGCTGCTGAAGCCGCCGCACCAGATGATCGCACCGGGAAACGTGGCCCGCACCCTCGCCAGTACCGCATGGTCAACGTGCTGCTGCCTGAATTCGGCGCTCTCCATGTTCCCCGATGGCATAAGCTCGTAGACCAGGTGCATATAGGCGGCGCCGCGCCGGCCCAGCTCGCCGGCCACGTACAGCAGCGTTTCCTCCGTTTTCGGGTCGGCCGGCATCGAGTTGAATGTGCCGAACGGCGCCAGGCGAACGCCGACGCGGCCCGGGCCGAACTCGCGCACCGCCGCATCGACGACCTCCAGCAGGAAGCGCGCGCGGTCTTCGGCGCTGCCGCCTCCATAGCGGTCGCCACGGGTATTGAGTATCGAGTTCATGAACTGATCGAACAGGTAGCCGTTGGCTGCGTGGATTTCGACGCCGTCGAAGCCGGCGTGCCTGGCGTTCGCAAAGGCCTGCGCAAAGGTGCCGGCCAGGGCCGATACTTCCTCCGTTTCAAGGCGCCGGGGCGCGCCGGCGCGGATGAAGCTCAACTTGCCGTCCGGGCCATGGGCAAACACATCCGAATGCTGGGCCCGCTCCTCGGTTACGCCCCACGGGGCTTCGCCGTTCGGCATCATCGACTGGTGCGCCATGCGGCCGACATGCCATATCTGCAAGAATATCGTGCCGCCCCGGCGGTGCACTTCGTCGGTGACCAGGCGCCAGCCCTGCCGCTGCGCTTCCGTGTAGATGCCGGGGGTCATGGCGTAGCCCTTGCTGGACGGCGCGACGTCGGTAGCCTCGGCCACGATCAGGCCGGCGCCCGCGCGCTGGCCGTAGTAGGTGGCCATCAGGCTGTTGGGAATGTCGCCGTCGGAGGTGCGGGTGCGGGTCATGGGCGCCATCACAATGCGGTTCTTCAGCGACAAGGTGCCGCCCAGCACGTGCTGGTCAAACAGGTTTATCATATCTCTTCCTTCAGAGGGGTTGATCGTGAAAGGAAGCTTACTTTCCGGTAGCCGTCCCATCTACACACCAGTTGGTAAGTAAGGTCGCATGAAGATCATCAAGAGATTGCCGGGCTTGCCTGTCGAGCGCACGCTGGCCGTGTTGTCCGGGCGCTGGAAAGGCGTCATCCTCCACGCGCTGCTGGATGGCGCACAACGCACCTGCGCACTGGAAAACCGCATAGCCCGCATTTCGCAGAAGGTGCTCATCGAACAACTGCGCGCGCTCGAGGAGCATGGCATGGTCACCCGGCAAGCCCGCGCCGATGACCGGCAAGGCATCGAATACCTGCTCACGCCGCTCGGCGCCAGCTTCCGGCCCATCCTGCAATCCCTGATCGAATGGGGCATCCATCACGCCGAGGAGCTGGATGAGGCCCACCGGCTGCTGCCCTGCGAAGCGGTGCTCAAAGACCGCGTTGGCTGTGGCTCCTGAATATCGACGAGTAGCACGAGGTAGTAGCGGTTAGCAGCTTTTAGTAAAAACCGGAAAAAGAGGCACGCCCCCGCCTCTCAATTCAGCCGCACGGCGCAGGCTCGTCCGCCTTCGGCCAGCCCGAGCCGCTGGATCGCTGTACGCCGCATCTGCAAGGTGTCGTCGAGGAATTTGCCGTGCGCCAGCGTAGCGCGGAATGCTGTGCGCTCCATATTGGCGACCAGGCAGGCCTCGCCCTCACCGCCCGCATCACCGCGCAGCGCCACGTTGAGCGCCGAGACCACGGAGCGCAGCATGCCGACGCGCGCCTCCGCGATGGGTCCGCCGTCGAAGATGTCCACGTAGGAATCCACATCGAACCCTTCGGCCACCAGTATGCCGAACGGCAGCTCGGCGTCCGGATGCAACTGCCCCATGGCCCACTGGGCCTCCTTGGACAGCAGCGACACATACACCGGCATACGCGGCATCAGCTCGGCGATAAAACTCTTGGAACGCCCGCCGGTACGCTGCTCGGCCTCGGGCAAGGGCATTTTGAAGAAGCGGTGCCCCAGCGCATCCCACACGGGGCTATTGCCCTCGTCATCGCACAGGCCGGGATTCTCTGCCCCGATGCGCTCCGCAAACAGGTGCGGGTAGTTGCGGATGAACAGCAGTCGGCCACGCGACAGCAGTTGCGGCGCCAGCGTGTCGCTGTACTCCGGCTCGATAAAGAAGGAACTGAGCAAAGTGTGGTCGGACAGGTCTTCGCACAGGCGCAAGGTGTGCTCGCGGTTGCTGATGCCCAGTTCCTCGCTGCCGTGCGCGAGAAACTCGTTGCGATAGCAGTAGAAGCGGCCATTGGAGGCCGCCCTGGCGACGATACCGCTGGTGCCGACTACCCGCCCGGCTTGCATATCCTCCAGCACGAAGTGGTAGATTTCATCGCCGTTCAGCGGTTCGCTGCCGGCAAACGCCAGCAGCGAACGTTCGACGCGCGCCGCCAGCCGGGTGCGATCCGGCTTCAGGGTTCGGATGCTGAATGTCGCGGCCCTGGAGAATTTTTCGATGACGTCGAGATCATCCATGGTTGCCGGACGCAGCAGGTAGTCCAGGTGGTTCATTCCATCTCCTCTCCGGCGTTCTCAATCTCGACTAGCGGCATGGTATGCCGGGCACGCTCCTCCCGCGGAGTGCAGCCAAAATAGTTACGGTAGGTGGTAGAAAAATGCGAGCCCGACGTGAAGCCGCAGGCCAGGCCCACCTGCTGGATCGAGAGCGTGGTCTGTTTCAGCTGGCGGCGGGCATGCTTGAGCCGCAATTCCAGATAGTAGCGGGACGGGAAGGTATCCAGGTGCTGGCGGAACAGCCGTTCGAGCTGGCGGCGCGACACCCCAACCAGTTGCGCGATATCTTCCGCCTGCAGCGGTTCGGCCAGATTGGCCGCCATCAGTTCCAGCGCATCCTTGAGCCTGGTCGAGCCCACCAAGGGCTGTGCCGACGCAGGCACCGGCTGGCGCTCATCGCCGCCGCGCAGCCTTTCCAGCCCCAGCGCGACCGCCACTTCGGCGGCAAACATGCTGCCGTGGCGCTTGCCCAGCCAGTGCAGCAGCAAATCGATCACCGCAGCGCCGGCACCGGCACTGATGCGGTTGCGGTCAAGCTCATATAGCCCCGCCGTGAACACCGTTCCGGGATGGCGCTGCTCTGCCTCCGCCTGCAATTGCCAGTCGATCGCGGCCCGGTAGCCATCGAGCAGCCCATGTTGCGCCAGCACTTGTGCGCCCGTGCCGCAGGCGCCCAGTACCCAGGCACTGTCCTGCCCCAGGCTGCGCAACTGCTGCCCCAGCTGGTGGCGAGCCTGTTCGCCCAGGCGCTCGTCGACGCGTTCGTCCGCGATCAGCAACAGCAGGCCGGGCTGCTCGGCATGCAATCTGGCCAGCGGCTCCGCCTCCAGCGCCAGCCCGCATTGAGACACGGCGCTTTCGCCTTCCGGACTATATTGACGCAGCCGGTACAAGGCCTCCCCTTCCACCTGATTGGCAGTGGTGAACGCAGTGCGCACCGCCCCCAGCGTGAACAGCGAGAAGCCGGGCAGCAAGATCAATGAAACGGAGTACGGATTCCCCATGCCTTATTTTCCTGACGCTGCGCCGTCCCGCAAATAATCGGCGGCCAGGCTGGCGAGCGCGCGTACGCCCGTCAGCAAGGCCGCCTCATCGGGATTGAAACGCGGCGAGTGGTTGGCAGCCCACTGTGCCGGATCGGCTCCGGGCGGATTCACGCCGAGGAAAAACAGCATGGCAGGGACGTGCCGGCCGTAATAGGAAAAATCTTCCGCCGTGGTGCTCGGCGCTACATCGTTCAGCAACTGTGCCCCCGCCACGCGGCGCAGGCTGGGCAGCATTTTTTCCGTCAACGCGGGATCGTTCCACGTCACGGGATAGCCCGGATCGAAACTCACCGCCGCCGTGGCACCGGCCGACAGCGCCAGATGTTCCGCCGTGCGCTTGACCTGGACCAGCAACTGCTCGCGCACGGCCGGATCAAAACTGCGTATCGTGCCGCGCATTCTGGCTTCGCCGGGCACGATGTTGGCGCGCTGGCCGGCGTGCAGGGTGCCGACCGTGATCACGGCCGGTGCCACCGTCAGATTGGTCTGGCGGCTGACGATGGTTTGCAGCCCCAGCACGATCTGCGCGGCCACCACCACCGGGTCCACTCCGTTCCATGGCAAGGCGCCATGGGTCTGGCGGCCCTGCACCACGATCTCGAAGGTATCGCTGCCGGCCATCAGCCCGCGCGCGCGGGTGGAGATGGTGCCCGTAGGCTGCGGCGTAATGCCGACGTGCAGGCCGAACATGGCCGATACCTTGGGGTTGTCCAGCACACCCGCCTTGACCAGGCGCTCGGCGCCATTCGGCTCGTTGGCCACGCCCTCCTCGGCAGGCTGGAACACCAGCTTGACGGCGCCCGGCAATTGCCCGCGCATCCCGGCCAGCACCCGCGCCGCACCGAGCAGCATGGCCACATGCATGTCATGGCCGCAGGCGTGCATCACGCCGACCTCCTTGCCGTCCACTTGCACCCGTTCGCGCGAGGCAAACGGCAGGCCGGTTTCTTCGCTCACTGGCAAGCCGTCCATATCGGCCCGCAGTGCCACCACGGGGCCGGGACGCCCCGTCTTCAGCAAGCCGATCACGGCCGTCCCGGCCAGGCCACGCGTGACTTCGTAGCCCATGCGGCTCAGTTCTTTCGCCACCAGGTCGGCCGTGCGGCGCTCGTGAAACGCCAGTTCCGGATGGGCGTGCAGGTCGCGCCGCCAGCTCACCACTTCCGGCAGCACGCTCGCTGCGGCGGCATCGAGCTGCGCGTGATAAGAGTCCAGCGGGGCCGGCGGCACCGGCTGCGCCACCGCACCGGCGAACTGGCTACCCAGCAGCAGCGTGGCGATCCAATGTCCCGGCCTCATTACCACGCCTGATAGAAAGGCGTTTTCAGGCGCACCGGCCGCACGTCGAGCCGCGCATCGAAGATGGAGTAGTCATTGTTGTCCAGCCCCTCATTGTCCCAGCCATGCGTGCGCTCATCACGCCGCAGCATGAACTCGAAACCCAGCTCGGGGGCGGGATCGGCCACTGGCGCATCGGGTAACTGCTCGAGGTCGAAGGCAAGGCCGCGAATATGATCGCGCGGGCCGTCCACCAGCTGCGTCAGTGCGCGCAGGATGGTGTTTTCACCGAGGATGTCGGTATAAGCGGGACGGATATATTCCAGATCCGACACAAAGCCCGGCTGGCGGAACTTGATCTCGCCCCGGGCCTGTTTGGCCGCCAGCACCTGCCCCTTCAATTTGGCCAGGTCGTAACGGTCGCCATTATCGAGATAGGAAATCCGCACATTGCGCACGTTCACCGGCCCCGCTTCCTGCGTCGCCTGGCGCAAGTCCAGCAAGAGCGCCCCGCTGCCGCCGACGATTTCAATTTCGCTGCCATGAATAATGGCAGCGGTGTTCTCGTCCACCCCGAGCCCCACCTTGTAGCCTTTGGCCAGCATCAGCGCCAGCATGCGCCCCACCCTGCCCCGCTTGAGGAAATGCTGGTCGATGAACAGCTGGTCGCCGACAAAGCCCAGCCCCCGGTCGATTTCCTTGCCATCGCGCATAACGCCCTTCATCACCTGCACGGGATTGAGCGCGTCGCGGAACATGGTGCTGCTCATGATGGCGGCACCGGCACTGGTACCGGCAACCACGCCCCCCGCGCGCCTGCAGCTCGCGCACGGCCTGCAGCACGGGCGAGGCTACGCCGTCGGGATTCAGCACGTCCGCCGTGCGCTCCTGCGCGCCTCCGGTAAAGAACACGCCCGTGGCGGCGCGGATCTTGGCCACGTTGGCAGGGTCGGCCGCCGCCTGGCGCGCGGACTCCAGCGTCTCGCCAGCCCAGCGCGGCGCGACCTTCAGCAACTCCGCCTTCGCGCCACGGCGGCGCAACTGCTCCACCGCGTCCGCGCCCGACATTTCAGGACGCGACGACGCGCTGGGGATCACCACGAACCGCGCCTCCGAACCGCCGGCCAAGTCCACCAGCCGCTGGCGCACCGCCTCGTTGTCGGAGCGCACGGCGCCGCCCATCGGTATCACCGTGCCGGCGACCGGCTGGAAGGCCAGCGCCTGCGCCGTCTCTGCGGCATAAGCGCTCAGTTGCGCCGCGCACAGCAGCAGTACCGATACTGATTTCACGGGCAAGCTCCTTCACCGCTATGGAATTGCGGCTATGTTGCCATTGATCTGGCAGCCGTAGCCGGACACGCGGCCCCGTTTGCGCACATTGGCAATTGCATGTCGCACTGTGGAAAGTCCGCAACAGATGATAGCTAACTTTCATTGCAAATGCGACACTACTTTCACACTGAGCGACCCGCGCCAGTTCCGGCGCGCGCAAGCAGCGCTACGCTCATACACTGAAACTGTTCCATCACCACCCAGGGGCGGCACAAACATATTGCTTGCATACGAATAGTAGGACTACCCACTTAAGAGGACTGATCGCATGAAAATACCTGGCACGCACAAGGCGTCTGCATTCCGCCGCTCCCGCTGCACCCACGCTGTATTGCTCGCGCTTGGCAGCATGGGCTTGAGCGCTTACGCGCAAACCATGCCGCGCGTGGAAATCACCGGCTCCAGTATCAAGCGCATTGAAGGCGAAGCAGCGCTGCCGGTTGAAATCATCAAGCGCGAGGATATCGACAAGTCCGGCGTGACCACTGCGGCCGAACTGCTGCAAAAAATTTCCTCGAACGTGGGCGGCCTGACCGATGGCGCCAGTGTCAGCGACGTGATGGGCGGCCAGCGCGGTTTCAACGGCGCCAACCTGCGCGGCCTGGGCGTCTCGAGCACGCTGGTGCTGCTGAACGGCCGCCGCATGGCCAACTTCGCCAGCCCCGGCGACAATTCCGGCGTGGACCTGAACAACATCCCGGCCGGCGCCATCCAGCGCGTGGAAGTGCTCAAGGACGGCGCGTCGGCGATTTACGGCACCGATGCCATGGGAGGCGTGATCAACTTCATCACCCGCAAGGATTATCGCGGCGGCGACGCCAGCGTGTACGTGCTGGGCACCGACGAAGGCGGCGGCGGCAAGAAATCGGCCTCGCTGTCGGGCGGCATTGGCGACTTGAGCACCGACCGCTTCAACCTGTTCGGCGCGCTGGACGTGCAGAAAACGGACCGCCTGGCCAGCTCGCAACGCAAATTCATGCAGGAGTACAGCCTGCCCGACCGCCTGTCGCCGCAGCTGTCAAGCTACTCCTTCCCCGCCAACGTCGACCTGACCGCCGCCCAGCTGGCGACGCTGAACAAGTCGGGCTACCTGAAAGGCTCAGGCCCCGGCGGCACCTGGGCGCCGTCGCCCGGCCGGCGCGTCAACTTCGGCAAGGACTCCTGCGTGAACGGCGGCCCCAACGTCGTGCGCCCGCTCGGCCCGGGCGGCACGGAAGGCTGCTCCTTCAACTACATGGGCGACTCGGAAGTC
Source organism: Pseudoduganella sp. UC29_71 (assembly GCF_042693265.1). NCBI lineage: Bacteria > Pseudomonadati > Pseudomonadota > Betaproteobacteria > Burkholderiales > Oxalobacteraceae > Pseudoduganella > Pseudoduganella sp. UC29_71. The sequence goes on from NZ_CP170549.1 coordinate 2,800,117, forward strand.
TATCCGGACTCCAAGAAGCAAAGCTTTATCGGCCGCGGCACCTTCCTGGTGACGGACGCGCATCAAGTGTTTGCCGAAGTCCTGCTGAGCAAGGCCGAGACCAGCTACGCCGCCTCGCCCGCCACCTCCGGCGCCATCAACGGCACCAGTACCGGCATCTTCCTGCCGGCCGATCTGCAAGCCAAGACCGGCATCACCACTCCCGTCAACTTCCGCTTCCGCCTGACGGACGCGGGCCGCCGCACGTCGGAAGTGACCAGCAAGGCGTCGCGCTTCGTGCTGGGCGCGACCGGCAAGGTGGGCGACTGGGAATACGATACCGCCTACAACCACAGCGTGAATAAGGCCACCGACCTGGACATCGACGGCTGGGTATCGCGCAGCAAAATGCTGGCCGGCATGGCCAGCGGCGCCTACAACCCCTTTGTCCCGGCCACGAATGACGCCGGCCGAAAGTTCATGGATTCGATCAAGATCAATGGCGCCGCGCGTATTTCCAAAGGCACCAGCGACAGCGTGGACGGCAAGCTGACGCGCGCGCTGATGGCGATGGGCGGCGGCGACGTCATGCTGGCCGTGGGTGCCGAACTGCGGCGCGAGAAGACCGCGTTCAGCTCCACCGATGCGCTGCGCACCAACGACGTGCAAGGCGACCGCGCCAGCTCCGACGAATTGCTGGCCGACTCGTCCAACTCGCGCGACATCGCCGGCTTCTACACGGAGATCAATGCGCCGTTCACCAAGGAATGGGAAGGCCAGTTCGCCATCCGCCACGACCGCTACAAGGGCGTGCATGATCCGCTGACCAACGTCACCACGCCGGAACTGAAGACCACCAACCCGAAAGTGGCCGTCAGCTACCGTCCCAACAAGGAAGTGCTGGCGCGCGCCTCTTACGGCACCGGCTTCCGCGCGCCGTCGATTGCCGAACTGTTCCTGCCGGTGCGTTCCGGTACCACGGCCAGCTTCGTCAACGACCCGGTCTCGGGCGAAATCGCCCAGTTCGACCTGGACCGCTACGGCAACCCGCAGCTGAAGCCGGAGAAATCCAAGCAGTTTTCAGCCGGCCTGGTGCTGGAGCCGAACCGCAACTGGAACGCCAGCCTCGATTACTGGATCATCCGCAAAACCGACATCATTTCGGAGATCGGCGAGCAGACCGTGTTCGACAATCCGATCTACTACAACGACCCGAATATCGTGGTGCGCGACGAAGACGGTTTCGTGTCCTTCCTGCAGTTCAAGAAAGAGAACCGTGGCAAGCTCAATACGTCCGGCCTGGACATTGCGCTGAACTGGCATGGCGACGCCACCTCGCTGGGCCGCTTCAGCGCCAGCCTGAACGGCACGCTGATCACCCAGTACAAGTTCCAGTCCGATCCGAATTCGCCGATGACGGATGGCCTGGGCGTGTTCCGCGACGACAAGGCCGTGCAGCGCTGGCGCCACAAGTTGAATCTCGACTGGACCCAGGGCGCCATCAATCTCAGCCTGGGCAACACCTTCTTCTCCAGCTATCGCGACCAGAACATTCCCGGCTTGGCCGACCCGGGCTGGAACGACCGCGACGTGAAAGCCTATTCGCTGTGGGACCTGACAGGTAGCTACGCGTTCAATAAGAACCTCAAGCTGCGCGCCGGCGTGATCAATATGTTCGACACGCCGCCGCCCTTCACCAACCAGTCGCGCTACTTCGAAGTGACCTGGGACCCGACCTACGGCGACCCGCGCGGCCGCTCCATGTTCGCCAACCTGCAGTACAAGTTCTAGTACTGCTCGAAGGCGCCCTGTCCTGCCGCATGGCAGGCAGGGCGCCTGGCTTTGCCCATGCTGCCAGTGTCATGCGCGGCCAATCGGCAAATACAACATCAGCGCGCTATCCGCCGTGTGCCGGAACCCGAAGCCTTCGTAGAACGCCGCCACCTGGGAGTCCTTCGCGTCCACGATCAGCACGCGCACGCCCAGTGTTTTCCGCACGGACAGCGCCAAGTTGACAGCGTGCCCCAACAGCAACTTCCCGTAGCCCTTCCCTTTCTCGGATTGAGACACAGCCAGGCGTCCCACGCGTATCGCCGGCACGGGATATGTGGGCAGACGTTTGCGATCCTGCTCCTGCAATTCCTGCAGGCGAAGCTGCGCAGCGGATAGGGTGCAGTAACCGAGGATGCGATTGGGTTGCGCGTCGTCGATCAGAACGTGGGTGGTGGCGATACCATCCCGCTGATGTTGTCCAGCACGTTGGCGCAGGTAGTCATCCAGTGCGGCGACTCCGCAAGTGAACTCGTCGCGGTCATGGTGAGAGGCATCCAGGACGCTGAAGGCCAGCGACATGCTTCAGCGCTGCGTGAGACGGGATGCGGCATCCATCGCCTTTTTCAGGCGGTCATTAGGGCGGAATTGTTCATCCAGCGCCGCAAGGAAGCGCCGCGACTCCTGCTCGGACAGCGTGGCAACGCTCTCTGCTGCGATGGCCATATCCGCTTCCCGCAGCACGGCATCGCGTACGAAAGCCGACACTGCCATACCTCGCAGCGCAGCAGCTTTGACAATACGATCCTTCTCACGGGATTCAAGGCGAAGATCGAGGCGAGCAGAAACAGTCGTCATGAGGGACTCCTTTTGTACGGAATACTACCGTACAAAAAATGCACCTGCAAGCCTTGCCTTGTTAGTCTAACGAACTCAAGCTCTGAGTCAACACCGATGCTCTCCCGCCCTGCCGAAATAGCATAACAATTCTTTAAAATCAATAATTTAGCATCTGCAGGATGCCGACAATTGCTACATTGAAACGTTCAACGGATCGCTGCGTGATGAATGCCTCAACGTCCACTGATTCACCTCCTTGGCCGAGGTTCAGGCTATCGTGGAGGCCTGGCGCGTGGACCACAACGAGATTCGGCCTCACATGGCTCTCGACGACCAAACCCCCACGGCTTTCGCTCGGAGTACGGTTTCTGAAGGGCTTGAAATGGGCCATTGACCGACCGAATTCCCGGACCCGAAGTGTCTATGGAATCCAAGCGGATCAAACCGACCAAACCCTCGCACCCAAAGTGTCCATCGAACCCAAGCGGATCACTGGCCGCGCCCTCACTCGTCGATCAAGTCGGCCCAGTGCTGCAGCATCGCGCGCCGCTGTTCCGCATACTCGGCCTTGTTGTACACCGCCCAACGCCGCGCTGTTCGTGCACCAGGCACTTCTCGATCCAGTCGGTGTTGTAGCCCGCCTCGTGCAGCTGGGTCGATGCCGTTCGGCGCAGGTCTTGGGGCGAGAAGTCGGCTAGCGGCCGGCCGGCGGCGCGCGCGACACGCAACACCGATGTCGCCAGCTGGTTCAACGTCGCGTTCGAGATGGGCAGATCGGCGTCGTAGCGCGATGGCAGGACATAGCGGGAGCCGCCGGCGCAGGTGCGCAGGCGATAAAGATGTCGACAGCCTGAGTTGACAAATAGACGTTGTGGGGGATTTCGGCGTTTCATACGCTCGGCCGGGATCGTCGAGATGCCGCTGGAGAAATTGATCTCGCCCCACGTCGCATCCGTCAACTCGGATTTGCGTACCATCAACCAGGGGATCTCCGCGCTGCTCAAGGCCCTGTCGCGCGGCGGAAGGTGGCGATGGAGCGTGGCGGCACCTTGTCGGCAGGATTGGGCAGGCCGTGTCCGGGCTGGCCGGCATGGCGAAACACCAGCATCACGATCTCGCGCGCGTGCACTGCGGTGGCGGGCGCGCCGCGCGCGACGATCGCGTCGCACACCACGCGCAGCTCTTCGTGCGTAATCTCGCGCAGCAGCAAGCGGCCGAAGGGCCGCTGCAGGCCGCGCTCCTACACCGAACGGCGCATGTCGCGCGTCGACTCGGCCATGCGGTGGTTGGCCAGCCAGCGTTCGGCCCACTGCCCGAACGTCTCCTCCCCTTCCAGGCGCTGCTTCTGGCGCCGCTTGTGCTGGGTGGGCGACGTGCCGGCCGCGACCAGCTTCCTGGCTGCATCGAGCTTCCCGCGTGCCTCCGCCAAGGTCAGACCACCCGCCCCATAGCGCCCGAACACCAGCGTCTCCTGGCGCCCGTTGATACGGTAGTTGAAGCGGAACGAGACCACGCCGGAAGCGAGCACCATCGCGTACAGGCCATCCCGGTCCACCACCTTGTACGCGCGGGGGCCGGGCTTCAAATTTCGCAGTTTGGTGTCTGTCAGCATGTTCGCCTCCTGCACGATACCATCATGTTAGCTATCTTTCTCATTAAATCAATAAGTTAGGACATCGTAAACGCACGCGCGACGCGCAAGTCGGCGCCAAAATTGCCCTCCGATACCATCAACGAAAAACGTGATGGTATCGGGACGCGGCGCGCGCGCCGTCCGCGCCATACCATCGCCGGCACCAGCAATCGCGCGCGCTTGCGATTGCCGATCGTTGCCAGATTTCTCCACCCCAAAATAGAAAAAGCCCCTGAAAATCAGGGGCTTAGTTTTAGTTTAATGCCGCGTGCTGCGTGGTGCAGCCAGACGGGGAATTATTCCCATTCTATTATTCACGACAGACGTAAGCCCTTGATTCAGCTTTAATTTCTGATCCAACAAAGAGGCAATACCATCGCTGATACCATCAAAAAAACGCGTTCACAGTACCGGAATCCAACACGATTTGCAGTAATAATATTACACTAATGCGCTGCATTGTTGGCGCGCCCTACTCTGCGCATTGGACAAGTTGTCCGTTTGCTAGCTGAATTGACCCTGTCAGTTTGACCCGCCCGCCATACCCTCGCGAACGCCGCGACCCGGTCGTAAGACCCCTCAAAGCCCAACTCTCTTAGTTCTTCATGAAGTTGCTTCAAAGTGGCCGCTGCTTGCGTGACTTGGCCTCCTCGGTCTTTAGTAGCCCGGATAGCTGGAAAGCGTACTTGTCGATTGCGCTGGGTGAGCGCCTGTCCGAGTAGGACGGCTCTGTAACTTCCGAGCGCAGATAGCGCCGGACAGTGTTTCTTTAGATGCCAAGGCGTCTGGCGATTCCTCTTAGTGGGACCTGGTCGCGAATGTGCCAGCGTCGAATAATGCCTAGTAATGCCACGCCGATCACTCCAATTCCACACTCAATGTCATGAGCAGGATTGTGTCTTAAACGTGGGTCAGATTCTGGTGCAAATTATGCGGCAAAGTGGGTCAGTTTTAGATGCAAATCAACAGCACGCTATCTGGCGCGTCAGGAGGTCGCAGTTGAGGTTCTTGAGCGTCAAACTTCTTGCGATGTCGGCATTGCAATGCTCTCACTGGCCGCCGAAGTAAGAGCGGATCGGCTGGTGATGGGAGCACATAGCCACAGCGGTTTGCGCGAACTGGCGCTAGGCGGCGTAACGCGCACCGTACTGCGGGACATGTCCCTGCCATCCTGTGGGCGCATTAGATCCCGCGAGCGCAAGGACAAACATCCTGCACGGCAGCAGCCAAGCCAGGCGTCGGCCGAGACCATCTCGTCGTCCCTTCATACCGTCGCCCCTGTGACTAGGCGTCCTCGCCAATAGCAGACATCGAAAGGCTGGCTTGCTGGCGTACTGACGAGCTGGAAAATCAAACAGAACTCCTGGCAAGAACAATATCGCGGCCGTCAACCCCCGCAAGGGGAGCGCCTGTACGGCACCTAGCATTCCCGCGCTGCCTTCTCGGCATTCAATCAGGGGGGGGCGTTGAAGCCGGCACGGCTGACGACGGTACTCCACTATCGCCGCTTCGTAGCACATGGCGATGCAACTCCACGGTCAGTGTTTCGATCCGTGCGGCCAACAAATTGGTCAAGGTTGTCAGCTCCGTGTTTTGACGCAATAGAGCGTGCATGTCACGAGCCTCTCTTCCCGCTGTGATCGCCAACGCCTCGCGGTGCCGCGCATCGGCCTCGGTCATGCCCATGTCGCGCGCCGCCTGGCGGGTTTGGGCCAGCAGGATCAAGGGGGCAGCGTACGCCGCCTGCAGGCTAAACGCCAGATTGAGCAGAATGAACGGGTAGTGATCGAATTGCACCAGCCCGACGACATTTGCACCGATCCACAGCACCACGATCACCGTTTGAGCGCCCAAGAACAGAGGGGTGCCAAAGAACCGTGCAAACGCCTCGGCGTGCTTGGCAAAGCGGTCGTTGCCAAAGGTGGGCGCTAAATGCTGCTGCGCGCGATGAAAACGCAAATGGTCGCCTGAAGCATCGTTGGCCTGCGACTTGGCGGGAGCTTGGGATGGCATTGTAGTCTCCGAAAAAAAGCACGCGTATCAAGGGCAAGCGCGCTGGCTTGGTTCGCAGCCCAGACGATGTGCCTCTGAAGCAGTGCAAACAATGCGTGAGGGAACGGCGAGTTCAGCATACACTAAAGCTCGTGTCGCACACTTAGTGCCCCGATTCCAAGCAGCGCTGACGCCGCGCATCACATCGCGCGGCAAGTATGCGCCACAGGCCGAGTTGCCTCGATTCGCGTTGCCAGGCAGACTTCGGACTGTACGCCGGCTTCAATACCGATCATGCATCGCTGGAAGATACGCATAATCGCTAAAGACCCACATGTGCGCACTTCAGGGCACAGCGCAACTGAACCGGCCCGGGATTTTGAGTGGCTCCAGGGTTTGAGTCAGGTCGAGATGGCTTGACCCGAAAGTTGACGATAGTAATTCATTTCAGCTTCCGCCGGCGGGATGTGGCCAAGCGGCTCGAGCAACCGGTGATGGTCAGCCAAGACACCCATTCCAGCGTGGCCAATTCGACGGCTTCGCGGGTTTTCCAGGGAGCGCGGCGGTGGATCAGCTCGGCTTTGTACAGACCGTTGATCGTTTCGGCCAAGGCGTGTCGTAGCTGTGGCCCTTGCTGCCAACCGCTGGCTCAATACCCGCCTCGGCAAGACGTTCGCTGTAGCGGATCGATACGTATTGCGAACCCTATCGCTATGGTGGATCAAGGCGTCGTCGCGTTCGGGCTGCCTGGCGTACAGGGCCTCCCCAGCGCATCGAGCACGAAGCCTGTGCGCACAGCGCTGCTCACGCGCCAGCCCACAATGCGGCGCGCGAACACGTCGATGACGAAGGTTACATAAACAAACCCTGCCAGGTCGAGACGCACGTGAAGTCGGACACGCACATCTGGTTAGGACGATCAGCCGGGAATTGACGATTCACCCGATCCAAGGGGCATGGCGCGGCTGCATCACTGCCCGTGGTGCGCACGATCTTGCCGCGTATCACACCGCGCAGCCCAGCCCGGGGCATCAATCGCTCCACGGTGCAGCGCGCCACCTCAAAGCGCTCGCGCAGCCGCTGGCGCCAGACCTTTTCGGCGCCGTAGACCCGGAAGTTGATTTCCCGCACACGCTGGATATGAGCACTCAAAAAGTCGCCACGGTGAGCGCGGGCGAAGCGCAGCACTGATTTGCGCCGCAGGGCGGCGTGCCGCCAGTAACTGGAGGGGGCCACTTGCAGCAGCCTGCAAAGCCGCTCAACACCATACATGCTGCTGTGCTGATCGATAAAAGCCATCAAGGCTTGAAGCCGCGGTCGAGCGCCGCCTGGGCGCAAAAGCGCTGGCCAGGCGCAGGATCTCGTTGGTCTTGCGCAGCCCCTTCACTTCTCGCTCCAGGGCTCGGATTCGCTCCTGCTCGGCCGTTGTCGGTCCGGCACGCAAGCCAGTATCCGCTTCATGCTGCCGCACCCAGCACCGCAGTGTTTCCGGCGTACAGCCGATCTTGTTGGCGATGGACGTGATCGCGGCCCACTGCGAATCGTGCTGGCTGGCCGATTCCTCGACTATGCGCACGGCGCGGTCCATTGCCTCGGGGGGAACATTGTGCAGATTTCTTGTTTATGGGTCCATTCGCTCAAAGATTAGAGTCTCCCAGATTTCCGGGCCGGTGTAGAGACGAGCGTGAACGGATCCGTCATCGCTTCAGCAAAGAAGATTACCGCGCTGTCCACCGTCCCCATGCAAAGGCTCGAAACTCGTTCTCATCTGCATCAATTCCCCCCTGTCGATCCTCTTGCGGCCGGATCGGCTTCGACGAGCTTGAAACCTCAAGCACACCAACAGATTCGGCCTGGTTGCCGGATTCGGCCGCGATAGCGTCACGCCAAACGCAAGAACCTGCCATTCCGAGCATAACTTAACTGCCGTTATCCATCGTACCGGCATTGCCGCCGTGTCTACTGAACGCGTGTAGTGCACCACGCAACCCAAATCTGAGCGCATAGAGGCCAGTGGCGGACAATCGCCTGCAACCAAGGCCCCAGTTGACGCCGCCTTGCAATGACTAGCCGCTCCGTCCGCCCGACACCAGCGCTGGACCGGCCACGTGCGGGTCGGGAGACGCAAGCGGCCCACTTAGGGCGCCGTACTGCGCCTTCGGGTCTTCGGTACATCCATCGTCAACCTGCTGTGCTTGCACCCAAAACACCACGATGCAAACCGCGCAGCGTACGGGCCGACCATAGCAGCCTGCCTTACTCCTTTCGGTGGGGGCGCTACCCGGCAGCAGGCGCGCTCGACGTCCCGGCTCAGCATGGCAACGGACAACGGCACGAGCCCCGTCGCAACGCCGATAGCGAACACTCCGCCCATCGTAGACATGACGTCGTTGACCAAAACGGCAGTGCGCGATATCGCGGGCCGCGCCAAGTTGCCCCCATGGCGCAACCGGTCATTGCCTGTCGCGTTGAACTTAGCCAATGCGGCGCAGCACGGCGAGCGCCTGTAGGACCTCCTGGTCCCTACAGCCATTCAAGCGCCGCCAAGCGGCGCGCTGGATGGCATCCATATGCTCGTTGAGAAACGCCTGCGCGAACGCATTGCCGTGGGTTTCGGCGAGGGCGCCGCGTACCGCAGCGTAGGCCGCTCGCACAAACACGATAGAGAGATCAAAATCGATTGTACGCACCGAAGTCACCGAATCCTCCAAGTAAAGGCACAGGTTAGCAGTATGAATCTTCGATGCCTTGACATGCCACAATAGGACGGCGAAGCAAGTCCAGCGAGGCGCCCCATCCTCACACCATCCATGGCGCCGCTCACCCGACGTGGCATTGGCGCCTAGTCAATGAATTGGGCGAACCGGACGGAAGGCATCAGAAGAATCCGCAGTAATACCAATACACGCGTCAGCAACGTCGCCCCCTTGGGTCGGTTATCACCACGCCATGTTGCGATCGCGTGGCAAGGACGCTGGCGCATTGCGCGCCAAGTCGGCACTAACGCCCGCCACTACAGGGCAACAAAAGGGGGGACAGCGAACTCAAGATCCACGCTGCCGTTATTTCTCAGATCGAGCGCATGCCGGTGGCGCCGCTCGAGCTGTTCGAAGTGGCGTGCGCTTTTAGTCCCCCTCATCCCGTGCTCAGACATCACTTCCATGAAACTAAGGTAAAACACCGTTTCCTCAAACGTCAGACCAACGAGTGACTCCAAGCCCTGGACTGTGTTCAGACGCCCTGCGCTGACAAGCACACTTCGTTGCAATTCAGAAATCTGCAGCATGTCGTCTCCCAGCACGAGTCAATTGACGATTTCCCATGTTAACGAATCGTTGACTATCACGCAATTCGATGCGCCCGCGTCTGCACCCACCCCGCAACGTGCGAAATACCGGATATAAGCGGTTTGTGGCTTCGTAGCCATGTGCGCCGTGCCGGCATGCGCTGCACCTAAGCCGATGGTGGCAATCAGCTTGCACCCACCAGCCAGGACGGCGGCACGGACGCCGCCAGTCACGCGGCCAATTCGGGCCTCAGACCTTCCGGGCGCCGGAGTCCGCGTCCACAGTATGCGCCAAGGTCTGCGCCCTGCCGCCGCTCGACTGAACCGGCGGATAAGCCGCGCTGCACCGGCGGCCGAGTGGCGCCGTGCCGGTGAGCATCTGGCGTGGCGTGGATGCCGACGCATGGCAGTGATGCGATGCCACACCGACGGCTAGTGCGTTGGCACGCCTGCGCAATCGCAGATGTGCTTGCGGTGCAAATGCGGCGACGCGAGCACCCTCATCGCCACCTGATGGTCAATCGCATGACGTCGCATGTACTCGATCGCCCCGCCAATGCCTTCGACTGCCGCAATGAACAGCGCGGCATTGACCTCGGCTGCAAGGTGCGTATCTATACGTAATTCGCGATTTCGGCATGGTGCAGTTTCCGTACTGGGCATAACTTCCTCTCGCCTTTGCGGTCGTGCAGCAGAACTACCGTGTCGTGGCCACACGGGCCACCGCTCCACCTCCCCAGACGCTGTTCGGACGGTGCCGAATTGCGCTACTGACGCCACTGTGGCACGGCTACTGCTCGCCGCGCCACTGCCCCCTCGCCCGCATCCAGCATGCGCCTCCTCCGCGCCGCATAGACCGAAGTACCCGCGGCGGTGTAGGCGCACTCCTGCACGAGGCGGACCCCCGCCCCTGCCTTGCCTGGCAAATGGACCCACAGAGTGCACCTCAGCGGAGCAAAATGAGCACGAGCGCTGACTGACGCGGGTTCTAGCACGGCTCGCGCCATGAAGGCTCACGCCCTCCGCGACATGTGGGCGGCCATGCCTGCGGCAGCGGCGACGCCTCATGTGGATACTTTATTTCTGGGCAAACTGATCGTAAACACGCATCCCACTCCCGGCACATTTCGCACCACCACGTCGCCGCCGCTGGCGACGACACTCTGCCGGGCAATGGTCAGCCCGAGGCCCAGTCCGATCCTGTTCGCCCCGCATTGGGAAAAGGGCAGGAACATCCGCTCGCTCATCCCCGGTGCCAGTCCGCCGCAGCGATCGGCGACATCGATCAGGATGCGATCGCCCGCAGCGTATGCCGATAGTTTGACCTCGGTCCCGGACCGCGTGAACTTGAACGCATTCTGCAGCAAGTTCGCCACCGCGGCAAACAGCAACTCGCGGTTTCCGGCTAGCGCCAGTTCGACATCGACATGCGAGACGGTAAGGGTACAGCCGTACTTGCTTGCGGATAGCGCGGCCGCCCCCGACACCTCGTCAATAAAGTCCGAGAGCGGGAACACACCGAGAACATGTGTTGATTCACCCATCGCCCGGACCTCGTCCAGCGAACTGACGATCAGACGGTCCAGGCTCTGAAGGCTGCGCTCAAGAATGGCGCCCGTCGCGCCGCCGAGCGTCAGATTCCCGGATTTGGCGGCCGAAAAGGCCAACGAGGCGGTGCCCAAATGGTTACGCAGCTCATGGGCGAAAAAACCCATGCGCTTGTTGGACGCGCTGGCGCAAGCGTCGGCCAGCAAGATGTCTCGCTGGTAGCTAAATTCGGTGACTGCGTCGGAAATCGCATTGTCCAGGCAACGGTTCAAGGTCCGAAACTCGTCCACTTGAAATGGTGCGTCGCGCTCGATCGCGAGGTCGGTAATGGCTTGACACAGGTCGCCGTAGTCATGCACCACCTGATCGACCGTCAGCCCCAGGCCGAGCAGCGCTTTGCCATGCTGGGCGGATGACACGCTGATTTCCGATAGCGCCGCGCCGCCGCCGGCCGGGCCGGAAATTAGGCGGCTGTCCAGCGGGTTCTGGGTCTGCTCCAACTCAAGGGTAAGGATCAGCTGTTCCAGAAACAACGGGATACCATCCTTCAATTGGCCCTCCGTCGCGGACCGCCCAACGCGGCTTCCCACTTTAATCCTGCAGCGCTGCGTAAGCTCGTCACGATTATTGGATAAAAAATCGTGCATCATAGCGACCTCCGTACTCCGGGCACGACGCCCAGAGGGACCGCAGATGTGCGGCGCAATCTCGACGGTAATTCATGGTAGCACTACGGGCAACGAAAGGATACGCGGATTCACTCACGCAAAACCATCAAGCAATGCTTTGCCGCAACAGTGAACAGCTACCTGGCCAGCGCATCCGCGCTTAACGCTGCCCTACGCTGCCGCGCATGCGAAAATGCCTGCCGTATGCTGCTCTGCAGTACCGCCTGATCCCACGGCTTGGTATAAAAGCGGTCGATGGCCCCTTGGTTGACCGCGGCCATCATCTGTTCCAAGTCGGCTTCGCCCGACAGGACGATCCGGAATGTCTCCGGATAGATGGCTCTGACCTTGTCGAGGAACGCCGTGCCGTCCATGGCGGGCAGGCGCTGGTCGCACAGTATCACCTGGACGTCGTTTTGTGCCAGGGCGTCGAACGCCAGGGCTGCCGACTCCGCCTGCAGGACGCGGTAGTGCTCGCCACCCAGTTGGCTAGCCAACAGTTCCAGCATGAACGAGTCGTCATCCACGATCAGGAGCGTCTGCCGCGCCGGCTGGGAGGCGGCCGGCTGATGCCGGGTCTTGCGCAGCACCATGAGCTGGGTGATCAGCGCGGCAGGCAAGGGCCGGCTGATCAGATAGCCCTGCACTTGGTCGCAATGGTGGCGCAGCAAATAGCTTTGCTGCGCCGGCGTCTCGACGCCCTCGGCAATCACCACCAGGTTCAGGCTGTGGGCCATGGTGATGATGGCGCCCACAATGGCCGCATCGTCCGGATTGCTGGTGACGTCGCGGACAAATGCGATGTCGATCTTCAGCTTGTCGATCGGGAAGCGGCGCAAGTAGGCCAGGCTGGAGTACCCTGTGCCGAAGTCATCGATCGACACCTGCACGCCGCGCTGGCGCAAATTGCGCAGGCAGGCGATGGTGCGCTCCGTGTTCACCATCAGTGACGTTTCGGTCAGCTCCAGTTCCAGCAAGCCGGGGGGAATGCCGGTGTCGGCCAGCGCGCGCGCCACATCGGCCTCCAGGTCCCCTTCGCGGAATTGGCGGCCCGCGACATTGACGGACACTGGCACTGGCCCGACCTCGCCCAGTTGCCACTCCTTGATCTGGCGGCAGGCCGTGGCGATGACCCAGCTGCCAACCCGGACGATCAGGCCGCTCTCCTCGAGCACGGGAATGAACAATGCCGGCGTCACCAGTCCATAGCCGGGCCGGTTCCAGCGCAGCAGCGCTTCCAGGCCCACCACCGCACCGCTGGCCATGGCCACCTTGGGTTGGTAGTACAGCACGAACTCGTCCTTCTCGATGGCTTTGCGCAGCGCGTTCTCCAGGTCCAATCGCTGCAGCACGTCGACATTCATCTGCGCCGTGAAGAAGCGGTAGGTGTTGCGTCCGGCATGCTTGGCCTGGTACATGGCGGTGTCGGCGTATTTGATCAACACATCCGGGTCGCTGCCGTCGTCGGGCTGCACCGTGATGCCGATGCTGGCGGTCATGATCACCTCGCATCCCTGCAGATTAAAGGGCAGGTGCAGCGCGTCGCGGATCTTGGTGGCGACCTGGGCCGCTCCCTGGTGGCCTTGCTCCATCACCAGTATCAAGGCAAACTCGTCCCCGCCCAGGCGCCCGACGGTGTCGCGCGCGCGCACGCACGCCACCAGGCGGCAGCTGAACTGGATCAGCAGCTCGTCGCCGACCGCGTGGCCCAAGGTGTCGTTGACGTTTTTAAAGTGGTCCAGATCGATGAACATCACCGCCACCTTCCAGCCATGCTCACACGCCAGTGCCAGCGTCTTGCGCAGCGTCTCGTAGAAGTAGCTGCGGTTCGGCAGACCGGTCAGCGCGTCGTGATGCGCCAGGTGCTGCAGTCTTTGCTGCGCCTGGTTGCGCTCGGTGATGTCGCGCACCACGCTGACGATGATCCAGTCGTTCCCCGATGGCATGGCCTGGCGGTTCACCTCCACCTGGACCTGCGTGCCGTCCTTGCAATGCAACGTCGCCTCGCTCAGTTTCTTATCGGCGGGACCGGCGATCACCGTGTCGTACATCCGCTCCAACTCTTCGCGCGTGACCGCGCCCAGCGCCACCGGTCCTAACGCCAGCAACTCGGCGCGCGTGTAGCCCAGCATCTTGCAACTGGTGGCGTTCACTTCCACGAAGCGCATGGTGTCGCGGCTGACCAGCATGATGGCGTCGGCGGTGGCGTCCATCGCCGTGCGGAAGCGCTGCAGATCGGCGGTGCGCGCGGCGACCTGCTGCTCGAGCACGAAGCTGTGCTCCTGGAGGTCGCCGAAGGCCTTCAGGCGCAGCAGATTGCGCACGCGCAGCCACAACTCGGTGCGGTCGACCGGCTTGGTCAGGAATTCTTCCGCCCCCGCTTCCAGCCCGGCCAGGCGGGCGCTGCGCTCGGCATGCGCGGTCACCATGATGATGGGGATGTTGGCCGTGGCCGGGTTGGCCTTGAGGATGCTGGCGACCTGGTAGCCGTCGATGCCGGGCATCATGATGTCGAGCAGGATCAGGTCGGGCGCGGAATGGGCCACCGCGTCCAGCGCTTCTTCGCCGCTGGCCGCGCTCTCGGTATGGTAGCCCTCGGGGCGCAGCAACACGGCCAGCAGGCGGCGGTTTTGCGCCTCGTCGTCCACGATCAGGATGGTGGGGGTGGCAATGCTCATGGCTTGCTCCCGTCCATCAGCAGCGCGTCAATCGTCGCGTAGAGCTGGCGGTAGCCTAGCGGTTTGGCGATATAGGCGTCGCACCCCGCTTGCCGGCTCTTTTCCTGGTCCTCCTTCATGGCCATGGCCGTGAGCGCAATGACGGGAATATCCGCAGTCAGCCGGTCATGTTTCAGGATGGCGGTGGCGGCCAGCCCATCCATGCCGGGCAGCTGGATATCCATCAGAATCAGATCGGGCAGTTCGGTGCGGGCCACCATCAGCCCGGCTTCCGCGTCCACCGCGCACAGCACGCTGTGGCGGGCATTGCGCAGCAGCAGCGAGGCCAGTTTCATGTTGGCCGCGTTGTCTTCGATCACCAGTACTTTGGCCATGACAGCTCCTCGCTTCATGCCGAAGGCGTCGGCTGGGCAGGCGACCGCAACGGCAGCCACACCGCAAAGCGCGAGCCTTCGCGCTCCAGGCTGGCCACCGCCACCGATCCGCCTTGCAATTCGGCCAGCTGCTTGACCATGGCCAGGCCCAGCCCGGTGCCCTCGAACTTGCGCGCCAGGCTGCTGTCGATCTGGCTGAACGCCAGGAATAGCCGCCCCATGTTGTCCTTGGAGATGCCGATGCCGTGATCGGTGACGCAAATTTCCACGAAATCGTTGTATTCGTTGCTGGCCTGGGGGAAGTGATGCGCGGGCCAGGCGCCGCCCAGGGTGCCGACTGCGGCGCGCGGCACGCGGCGCGCGCACAGCTGCACCGGTCCGCCGCTGGCGCTGAATTTGACGGCGTTGCTCAGCAGGTTGTAGACGATCTGCTTGGTCTTGCGCACGTCCAGCTGCACCATGCCCAGCCCTTCGCCAATATCGAGCTCGAGGGCGATATGCTGGGCCGCTGCCTTTTCGCGCACGATGGTCAGGCTGTTTTGCAGCAGGCTTTGCAGGTCGACCGCTTCCAGTTCCAGCGCCATCATGCCGGCCTCGACTTTGGACAGGTCGAGGATGTCGTTGATCAGCGACAGCAGATGCTGGCCGCTGCTGAAGATGTCGTTGATCGATTCGTGCTGCAGCGCCGACGTTTCGCCCATCAGGCCATCCTTGAGCGCTTCGGAAAATCCGATGATGGCATTGAGGGGCGTGCGCAGTTCGTGCGACATCGTCGCCAGGAACTCCGACTTCATGCGGCTGGCGTGCTCCAGCTCGATGTTCTTGTCCTCCAGCGCGCGTTCGAAACGCTTGCGGGTGGTGTTGTCGGTGCCGATGAGCAGGTAGCCGATAATGTCGTCGCGCGCGTTGCGCAAGGCCGTCACCGACACGATGGCCGGAAAGCGGCTGCCGTCCTGGCGGATGTAGGTCAGCTCGTAGATGTCCTCGATGCCGCGCGAGGCCTTAAATACCAGCGCGTCGAAGCCGGGCGCGATCGGCGTGTCCAGTTCCTCGCTCAAGGCGGCGGCCCGCGCGATGAGCTCAAGCGGGTCGGAGATGTCGGCCGGCGTGATGCGGTTCAACACGTCCAACGCCTTGTATCCCAGCATGCGCTCCGCGCCCACGTTGAAGATCTGGATCACACCACGCTCGTCGGTGGCAATACTGGAGAAGTAAGCGCTATTGAAGATGGCATCCTGCAAGGCGCCTGTTTTGAGCAGGCTCGCCTGCCGCCTGTACTCGATGGTCCCTGGCGAGGGCCCAAAGCGCTCGTGGTCACCTCTGCCAAACCCGGTCGTATGCATATGCGTTTCCCATAGAATTACAGCTCAGCATGAGGGTGGAATCTGATACAGGGACTGCCGAGCGGGCTCGCAGATTGGCGCCGAACAGCACTGAATGACGAACAGGCCGGTGGCAAGGAGGAGGGATGGGTTCAATATAGCAGGGTTCTGCTCAAGTCCATGCACTTATTCCGGCAAATGTGCACAACCCAATTACTCTCATCATGCTAGGAACATGGGTGCGGCTGACCGCCGCCATGTTGGTGGGGTTCGCCGCATCGACACTCGCGGCACGCCCCGCTCTTCCCGCGCGTTGACAAACAGGGCGACGCGCGGGCTGCCCTCATATTGCCCGGTGCGTCGGTTCGTCCGACTCGACTTCAAACTATGCCGCCTTCACCCTATCTGATTGTCTCGGCGTTGAACAGCCGATAGCGCGATCGACGGCGGGCACCATGGTGCCGGCGCCGAGTATTGTGCGCCGCGCCAAGTCGTTGACGGCGCGACCGAAAAGGCGGCTGACATCATGCTGCGAATAGCGGTCAGATTACGTTGTCAATGCGCGCAGGCCAGCAAAGGGACTACCGCGCCACGCAACGCACCGGCAGCTGTTGCGCGTGATGCTTGTTGACGCCGACCCGATATCGCCCCGCCGTGCCGACCGAAAAAATGACACAGGCCGAAACGCCGCGCTATCGAGCAGCAACCGTGGATAGGGGGTATCAAGAAAGGAAGGAAATTCGGAACAAGCTCGCTTCCTTTTGAGCGCGTCATTTAACGACATACATGTGCCATTCTCTTGTTTCGTTCTGCAGCCCCACCAGAACCGCAGCCGTCCAGCGCTTGTCACCGCTTCCGCGCTTCCGCTGCCCTGCCTTGCGCTCGCACTGGCCCACCATGGGACGGTACTGGAAACGGCGCCATGGGGTACCTCTGCGCACGACGTCGCAGTGGTCGGTGAGCCGCTCAAGCGGTGCCATGGTCATTCGGACGCATGGCGCAACCAGAAGACGATCGACAACGCGGACCTGACCTCTGGATGTCGCACACGAGAATCGCATAAGCGCTGACTCGACGCGATCACACGGGCGCATCAGGTTGGATTCTTGCAAAGTGGACGCAGGGTGCGAGTATTGCGCCCCCGGCACCAACTCACTTGCCGTGCAGTGCCACTCTGCGCCGTCCATGGGCGAGCACCCGCTCGACAACGCTTACAGGCACCGCCCGCTGCCGAAGATACCGTTGCGCCTCGTTCACGCCTGCCACGGCCAGCAACGCGAGCGCGTGCTGCACAATTGCCGCGGTTTTGGCATCGCGTCGTTGATCGCGCGCGGCAGAATTGCGTCGCTCCATAGGTCCCTCCGCCATACCCCGATACCGTCGCCACGATCAAGACTAGCATGGATTGCGCCCCCTGGGCAGGCCCGCCATCCGGCGCTACACCCACCACACCGTAGCGGGCATCGGGCAATTAGCGAAGTGGAAGCATCGGCGATGCCGTATGCGTCCGCGTTTGCCCCACCGAAAAAGCAACAATTTTATGCCGCATTTGCGCTGGCTTGACGCAGGCCTTGATTGGAAGATCCTGTGAAGCTTCAGTCACAGGAGACGATCATGGAACCGGCTTTCCTGGCTTGCGCGCAAGCCATGCTGCGCGCCGCCGCCGCAGGCATCTCATACGAGCAGATCGCCGCCGCACATGGCGTGACCAAGAGCACCGTTTCGGTCAGGGTGCGCCATCTTGCCCGAACGTTGCAGCGGATCGTCGGCGTGCTCGACGTCGATGAGGATGCGTCGCCCACGGCGAGCCTGCTGCGCCACCACCGCCACGCCTACCTCGAAGCGCTGGAACACTTCCGTCCAGGTGCGGCGCCGGTCCTGCACCAGGCGCCTGCCACGCTGACGCCGGCGCAGATCGGCATGCTGCTAAAAAAGATCGACCGACACAGCCACAGCCCGCTGCGCGACAAGGCACTGGTGCACATGCTCTTCTCGACCGGCGCCAAGCCACTGGAAATCGCCCAACTGACCGTGCGGGACTATCTTGATGCGGGCGGACACGTCAGGCGGGAGTCGGTGCTGCGCGCAGAGATCGCGGCCAACCGCGCGGACCGCCCCTTGCGGTTCGAGGGGGAGGAGTTGATCGCGGCCATCGATGCGTACTTGGCTGAACGCACGAACGCCAAGGCGCACGCCCAGGAAGCGGCCAGCTTCCGGGGACTTGATCCCCTAGGCGCGCTGTTCCTGTCGCGCGATGGCCGGCAATTCCAGGTGCGGCGAGGCCAAGGCCGCACCACCCAGGCAGTGTGCAAGGAGATCCACGAGATCTACCGGCGCATTTTCAGCCATGCGGGCCTGGCCGGTGTCCATACCGCGTGCGCACGTCGCATGGCCGCGCTGCGCATGCAGGCGCGGGGCGTCTCGACACAGGAGATCGCCGTCGCGCTGGGAGTCAAGCGCGCGGCGGCGCACCAGCTGCTCAAGCGCGCCGCGCCGCCGCAGGTGGCGACGCGCCGGCCGCACAGCTCGCTGACGCCGGCCCCGCAACCGCTTGCATGCCTTCGCCCCGGTGAGAACATCGACTTGTTTCCCCATCGAGACTCCCGGAGGCAAGCATGACCAACCACCTGACCGCTGCGCCCAACGCGCCCTGCCCTACCACTCTCCTCGGGCGCCGGCAACCACGCATCCCGACGGCCGGCAAGATCCGCGCCGGCATCAAGGTGCTCACCAAGGCGGCCGCCGCCAACCCGGCGATACGCGCCTTGTACGATGATGGCTTGGCCCAGCAAGCCACGTTCGAACAGATAGAACGACAGATCGCCGAACGCTTCCCCGACGTAAAAACGCCGCTCGTGCCCAAGAACGTCGCCTGGTTCACCGTGCGCCCCAACGACTTTCCCAATCCGGCGCTGGCCGGCCAGATTCTGCACGCCTACGGCGAAGACCGCGGCGACGGCGAGATACGCCTGTACCGCTTCCCCGTCATCTTCCCCGCCGACGCCTGGCAAAGCGTGATGCCGCACGAACTGGCGTGCTGGGCGCGCAGCGAGAAGCGCTACTGGAGCGAATATTCCAGCGACGGCCAGACCCGGCGCTGCGTGATGTTCTCGCCGGCCAGGCTCGACGAGCGCAGCGGGCGTGCGCTGCGCAGCCTGGGCGGGCGCGGCACCCAACCGCGCCCGGAGAACGGCGGCCTGTGCGCGCCGGAACGCTGCCCTGAATTCCAGAGCCGGCAGTGCAACCTGTCGGGCCGCTTCATCTTCTACATCCCGGGCATCCGCTCGCTTGACGCCTTCGAGCTGCACACGAACAGCTTTTACGCCCTGTCGCGCGCCATCGAACGCTTCGAAGCCATCACCTTCATGCGCGGCGGGCGCCTGGGCGGCTTCCTCGACCGCCAGTGCACGCCCTTCTACTTCACCAAGCAGCTGCGCGAAGTGTCGCACCTGGACGCCAAAACCGGCCAACCGGTGCGCAGCGCGCACTGGATCATCGAGCTGGAAGCGCCGGTCGACGTGGCGGCCCTGCTGGCCCAGCAGGACGAGGAGGCCACGCTGCGCATGGCCGATGCCACGGCGTGCGCCCTGCAAGCCAACGAACACCCCGCGCACGCGCCGCCCGCCACAGCAGACCGGCGCGCGGAGGAGCCGGCCGGTGCGCCGGAGGCAGCTGGCGCCGGCCTGTCGCCAGTGCAGGAGGTATCGCCCGGCGCGACGCGCGCCCTGACGCAAGCCGGTGCGGAGCACAGCACCGACGCGGTGTATGCGCTGGCCGCCGATCTGGGCGTACCGCGCGCCCGGCTGGACGCCTATCTCGATTGGGCATGGGGCGCGGGCTGGCGGCGCAACGCCCAGGGCGTCAAGCGCGTGCTGGCCGAGCTGGCCCGGTTCCAGGACGATCCGGCCGGCTTGCTCGCGCGCATCGATGCCGAAATCGGCGCCCAGGAATAAGGAGTCCAGCATGATCACCATTGCCCATTTCTCCGACCTGCACTACGCCGACGAGACCCTGGCCGAGGTGGACGCCTGCTTCGCGTTCGCCGTGGACCAGGCCATCGGACGCGGATCGGACGTGGCCATTATCACGGGCGACAGCACCGATCACGCGTTGCCCGCCCATTCCCCCGCATTGGCCGCGCTGGCACGGCAGATCCGGCGCCTGGCGGAGCATTGCCCGGTACTGATGCTGCAGGGCACGTTCAGCCACGAGCCGGCCGGCCTGCTGCGCCTGTTTGCGCTGCTCGGCGGACGGCATCCGGTATACGTCGCCGAGCGCCTGTCGCAGGTGGCGCTGCTGGCCAACGGACGCTGGTTGGCGTCAACCGATTGGCGTTTCGACACGCCACCGGCCGGAACGCGCCTTTTGTGCAGCTGCCTGCCCACGCTGAACAAGGCCGCGCTGGCCGCCAGCGTGGGCGCCGGCGACGTGGCCGCCGCCATGGGCGAGCACCTGGCACGGCTGCTGGCAGGCCTGGCGCCCATCCACTTGTCGGCGCGCGCGGCCGGCGTGCCCGCGATCGGGATATCGCATGGCACGGTGCGTGGCTGCGTCACCGAGCATGGCGTGCCGATGGCTGGCCTGGACCACGAATTCACCACGGACGCGCTGTTCGCCGCGCAGGCCTGCGCTTTTTTGCTGGGGCATATCCACAAGCACCAGCGCTGGGACGACGGCGTACACGTTATCGCCTATCCGGGCTCGATCGGACGGCTGCACTACGGCGAGGAAGGCGAGAAGGGTTTCCTGATGTGGCAGGTCGGTGCCGACGGGGCACAGGCCACGCTCGTGCCCACGCCGGCACGGCGCACCCACGAGCTGATGTTCGACGGCGCGCCCGACCTGGCCGCCCTGTCGGCCTTCGCGCGCGCACACGAGCTGGCCGGCGCGTGGGTGCGGGTGCGCTGGTGCGTGGCCGAGGAGGCCGCGCACACGGTGGACCGCGCCGCGATTGCCGCCGCGCTCGCGGACGCGGCCGGGATCAAGCTGGAGGGACGCGTGCTGCCGGTGGCGCGCACGCGCGCGGCGGGTATTGCGCACGCGACGGACCTGCGCGCGCAGCTGCGCACCTGGGCTGCGGCGGCGGCAATCGATGCGGCGCCGCTGCTGGCCTGCCTGGAGATCCTGGAGCAGCTGGCGCCGGACGCGATCGCCGCGCGGCTCTTCGCCCAGGAGAGCGACGGCGCGGCGTTGGCCGTGGCCGACCTGGACGCACCATGGGACCGGACGGCGGTAGTTTCTGCCGCCGATTCTGCACCGGCATGAAAGGAGCGAACCATGATCCCCCTGAAACAAACCTTGACCGGCTTTTGCGGCATCCGCGACGGCTTGGGCCGCGAGACCATCACCATCGACTTCGAGCGGGAGGCCGGCGGCGCGGCGCTGGTGGCGCTGACCGGGCGCAACGGGTGCGGCAAGAGCACCATCCTCGAGAACATGACGCCCTACCCCGTGATGCCCTCGCGCGCCGGCGCCGACGGCTTGGGGGCATTCTCCTACTACGACGAAGTCTACCTGCCGGAAAACCACAAGGAGCTGGAATGGGCCATGGACGGCGTGCGCTACCGAAGCCACCTCGTCATGCGTCTGGCCGGCAAGCGCCGCACCGAGGCCTATCTGCACCAGTTGGACGCAGACGGATGGACCCCGGTGCACCTGGCCGACGGCACCGTGTCGGACGGCAAAATGGAGACCTACAGCCGCTGCGTCGAAGGCGTCGCCGGCTCGGCGGCGACGTTTTTCAGCACCGCGTTTTCCGCCCAGCAGCGGCGCCAGCTGTCGGCTTACCGCAACGGCGAGATCAAGCAACTGCTGGCGGACCTGCTGCGCCTGGACGCGGTGCGCGCGCACGGCGAGCGCGCGGGCGAGGTCATGCGCCTGTTGCGCGGCGCCCTGCAAGAGCTGCGCCAGCGCCAGCGGGCGCAGCGCGACACCCTGGCCGGTCTCGCGGCCGAGCTCCGGGCATTGGGCGACACCGCCGCGAAGGCCGAGTTGGCGCGGCAGAACCACAACGTCGCTGCCGCCCGGCTCGACGCCAAGCGCACCGTCCTGGCCGCTCTGCGCGCCGAGCAGGTCGTGGCCGCCAGCCACGACGCCCGCCGCGCCCAGCTGCTGGGCGAGCGCGACGCGGCGCTCACAGAGCGGCAACTCGCCCTCGCGGCCCTCGATGCGGAGCTTAGGCGCGAACAGGCTGCGTTCGACGACATGGCGCAGCGCCATGCCCAACGGGCCACGCGCCGCGAAACCACGCTCGCCTCGCTGCGAGCCCATTGTACCACCCTGCAAGCGGCCCTACAGCAGGCACGCCAGGCGGGACGGGCCGCCCGGCGGCTACCGGTCATGCAAGCGTTGCTGGAGCGGCGCAACGCCCGTCTGGCCGAGGCGCGGGAAACGCTGGCCGAGGGCGAACGGACCGCGGCGGACCTGGCGCTGACGCAAGCGAAGCGCGCGGGCATCGAGCGCGAAGCCGGCCAGGCTGCGCTGGCGGCGCAAGAGTTGCGGCGGCGCTTCGCGCTGACGGCCGCGGTGCCCTGCGCCGGCATGGCGCTGCAGGCGGGGTGCAAGCTGCTGGCCGATGCGCATACGGCCCACGCGCTGCTGCCGGACGCCGGCGCGGTGGTGGCGCGCCTGAACGCGCAGCATGCGGCGCTGGCAGACCAGATCAGCTCGCTACACACGCAGGCCGCCGGCGTGCCACGCGCGCGCTTGCTCGCCAAGGCTGCCGAAGCACGGCTGGCGCATAGCCGCGAGCGCCTGGCGCAATGCGAGCGGCAAGCCGCGCGGCGCGACGCGCTGGCGCAGTCGGGCGCCATGCTGGCAGATGCCGAGGCTCGGCTCATCGCGCATGCTGAACAGGCGAGCGCGGAGCGGGCCGAGGACGACAAGGCCTACACCGAACAGCAGAACAGGATCAGCACGCTGCAGCGGCGGCGCGACTTCGCGGCGCTGCCAAGCCAGGTGGCCGAACGCATCGATGCGCTGCTGGCGGCGTTGCCACCGGCCTGCGACGAACGCGCCATCGCCAGCGCAGCCGGCGACTGCGAACAGGCCCTGGCGCGCCTGCAACTGGCAGCACAGGCCCACCTGGGCGCCCTGCGCGAACAGGACCGCGCACGGGACCTGGCCAGGCAGCACGCCGCGCAATACCAGGCTTGCGAAGCCCAGCAACGCCAGACGCAGCGTTTGGAGCGGCACCTGGAGGACTGGTCGCTGCTGGCCAAAGCGCTGGGCAACGACGGCATCATCGCGCTGGCCATCGACGACGCGGGACCGGCACTGTCGGCGCTGGCCAACCAGTTGCTGCTGGCCTGCTACGGCCCGCGTTTTTCCGTGTCGCTGCAAACCCAACTGGCCACCGCCAAGGGCGGGCTGCGCGAAGGTTTCGACATCACGGTGCACGACGCGTATAGCGACAGCACCAAGAGCGTGGCGAAGATGAGCGGCGGCGAGCGGATCTGGATCAACGAGTGCCTGACCCGCGCCATGGCGCTGTACCTGGCGCAAGCCGATGGCCGGCGCAGCGCCACGCTGTTCTCGGACGAGGCCGACGGCGCGTTCGACGCGCAGCATAAACGGCGCTTCATGGCGATGAAACGGGAGGTGCTGCGCGTGGGCAACTACGCGCAGGAATTCTTCATCTCGCACACGCCGGAGCTGGCAACCTTGGCCGACGCGGTGATCGATCTGGACCGGTACGTGGCATCGGCCAACGGATGAAAGCACCGACCGGGCACCAGGCGACCGATGCCGCCGCAGAACCAAGACGTGCTGCGCACCCGCGAAGCGCCGGCCGCCGGCGGGCAACCGCCGCCCCCGGCTTGTAACCGGCGCACTCGCGTCGCGCCTAGCAGCCCTTCATCGACTCGGACTCCATGGCCGCATTACGCTCCTCGCTCGCCTCGATGGGATTCATCGCTTCGTCCACCGACGCCGCAGCACGTTCGGCAGCGACAATGTGGTCGATGGCTTGGGTAAGGAAGTCGTCTTGCTCGGCATCGGCTGGCGGATCCAGCATATCCTTGAGCATCGCGGTCAATTCCTTCGCATCGATGGGGTGATGATTCTGCCGGCATTGCTTGATGTAGTGCCGGATGGCGGCATCCTGCCCCGCGGTAAGTGGCAGGCCGCCAAACGTCTGGCTGGGGTCAATTTCTATCATGGCGAGGTCCTCCGCCCATTGCATGGCGCCAGTGTACGCCGATATTGGCAGTCTTGTTCGAAGCATGGGTGCAGTGCACGACCGCAAGGCAAGGCGGCTCGCGCAGTAAGCGTAACCGCACAGGCCCATGTCGAACGGCGCCGCGCATGATCTCCGGATGTTAGCGGAAAATGTCCCGCCGCCACTTGCGTCTGCATAAGTTGTTGGGTCGATGCTTTCGCCTCGCGGCACTGAGCATTCTGACGCGCCAGCCCCCCCACGAACCCGCAGCCTGGGTTTTCGCCCGCGATTTCTTCAAGCGTACATCAACTCGCGCAGGGGCGAAAAACCGGGCCATCCACCGCCAGCGGCGGTTGGTGTGCGTGCGATACGCCGCCTACGATCAGCGTAGAATTTCAATTTTTCCCGTTAGGAGCAACCCCATGCTCGATCTTTCAACTCAGGAACGCGGTTTGCTGATCAGGCTAGGCGCTCTGATCGTTGACGCAGAGGGCGAGGAGGTGCTGGCCGGGCTGACCGTGGCAGAATCGAACTTTCTCGTCGCGCAGCGCTCAGGCCCGATACTTGCCGCAGAGCAGGCAGAGCATTGGCTGTACCAACAAATTCTGGAAGCGCATTTGCGGGCGCGGCTGGCTTTGCTGTCGAGGCGGCTCGACTACTTGCTTGCCAAATAGCGTACTAAACTCGCCATCTGTTGTGTTTTCCCTGTCCTGCAGGCAAACCGGCCTATACAGTTCGACTAATTGGGCGCATGCTGCATAGGCCCATGGCCATGTGCGATCCTGTCGGTTGCCCATGCAGCGAGGAGACTGAGGATGGACACAGCAACCGGCAGCACAGACGCCATTTCCCCATCGACGCCTGCGCAGCCTTGCGGCACGGCACCACGAAGGCAAGCCACGCCGGCACAGCGGCGTTGGAACACTTGGCTTGGCAACCAACAGCCGCGCCAAGGCATTGTCAACGACGACACCATGCACGGGCCCGTCCAGCGCCAAGAGTGAGCGCGAGAGGCACTTGAAACGCGCACGACCGGATGTTCTTGTCGGCCCCCAGGTCACACTCCGAGGCGAGGCGTACGATGGACATCAGGACCACAGCAGAACCGACGGTCCCGCCAGGCGCTTTGCAGCTTGCCAAGCAAAAGGCTCATCAGGAATTAGCGCTTGAGGCGGGCTTGGATGGAACCTTCCCAGCCGATGGTCCCGTGGACATTTCTGTTTCCAAGCCATCGACCAGTCCACTGTTGTGGCCACGCGTCCGCCTGCGTGCGCGGTCCGGGTGTATATTGGTGACCGAAGCGGTTCGTCCGCCCACGCCGTCTTGCAGATTGCCGGCGTCGGCAGCGGCAAGACATCCTTCTAAGAAGACCATGCTCCGGCCAAGGCGGCTGACCGGCTCGCCGCTTGCAGAGCGCCACCTTCGTGCAAGTCAGGAGGAAGCGATGTCCGAAACCGATCTGCGGAGCACACGGATCGCGGCCTGCGCATCAATGCGCAGATTGCAGGCCAAGTGCATGCCGCACTGTCTATTGCTGCACTCGACGGGATCGGCCGGGCCCTGGATTACATGCGACAGCGTCGGGTTGACCAGTACGTGGCGATCAAGGTGCTCACGTCACCGCATTTTGATCGCCAGCACGTGTGTGACTTAGCGAACTGGGTCCCCGTGCCGGCGACCCACTTGCGTGCAACACGCTACCCGGCACTCCCCCAACCACTGCCGCAGTAAAAATAATTGTCACCGGCAGGTGGCCCTTTCACCGTCCCCCCTGCGCAGGCTTGCTCTACCAGCGCTACCACTACGCATGGCTGGCAGGTGGGCATCCTATTGTTGCAACCACATCAGAAGAGGAAACATGAACGATGCAAAACATGCGGCATTCACCGAGCGACGCTTCCCTGGCAACTATCGGCTGGAGTATGGCTCCCATGCGGGATCGAAGCCGGGCGAATGGTTCGGCACATTTCGCGTTTGGAAGGGCGACATCAGCATTGCGGACGCGACCCTGAACACGCCCTGCGGCGACCCCGGCATGGCACAAACCATGGCGCACAACGTAGCCCTAGGCATGATGGAGACGGACAAGCTGGACTGAGCTCGTTGGCCCTCCCCCCTGGACGCCAGCCATGCCGGCCTGCGAGCTGGCTAACGTGGCAGCCGGCCGCACGAGCAAGCGCACTTTGCGTGGCGCAGCCCATTGTGCGGGCAGTCGCCTGGACGTTGAAAGGGTACGCCAAAGCGGAGAAAGTGTAGTTGCGCTGATGGGCCACCGGGTTGCGCAAGACACAAGGAAAGAGGTCAGTCCCCCCCGGTGCGCCTGAACACCTACGCTAATGAACGTGGCGCCAAGCAGGATACGCGTACACTCGAATGACGCGCTTGTCGCTGGTACGGTTTAGCACGACAGTCGGCCATCCATGGCACGCTTCCCATTGCGAATGTGCGCCACATTAGCCCATGCTAGCGCGCATCCGCCAAAGCTGCCGTGCCCTCGAAGCAGAACATGGGCCGCACCTGACGCGGCGGCCGCAGGACCATCTTCCTGCAGGAGAAGCATCATGGATCACATCAGTCTAGACAAGGCCCTTTGGGTCGCCGACATACTCGATCGCGGCAAAGAACTGGTACTTGCCTCCATCCGTCCGGATGGTACACCGCATGCCAGCACGGTTAGCTACGCCAGCGACGGCCTACGCACCTACTGTGCCATTTCACTCGATAGTCAGAAAGCCCACGACATCCGGGAGCACGCCAACGTCGCCTACGCCGTCAACACACCCTACCATTCGTGGGCCGACATTCGCGGCGTGTCGATCGACGCCAAGGCCAGCATGCTGCACAAGCCGCGCGAGCTTCGCCATGCCAGCGAGCTGCTGTTGAAAAAATATCCTGAGTTTTCCGGCGTGATCTCCGATACTACTGCCTTGCCGTGGCCAGGCATGCTGTTCATCATGCTAGAGCCACTATTCGTTTCAGTGCTGGACTATTCCAAGTCCTTCGGCCACACCGAGTACTTTGCCGTGGACCTGGGCCGGCTGGCAGAGGTTGAGCTATGAGCCGCGTAGGGACGGATGGCGATGCGTGCCAACGCGAGCACGACGAACAGGCACAGCGCATCGAAGAATCCCTGCTGCTGCAACGTGCGTGGGGCACCGGCATCGCTTCCTGCTATCTGCAATACCACCGCGTCGCGGCACACACGGCGCTGCCGGTACTGCTGAGGTTACCGCATCGGCTCCACATTGCAGCGCCCGGCCCACCATGAGACGCGCCCGGGGCGGCCAGTTGCAGGGTATGAAACCGCTGCAGAACAACAGGTTGGACATCGGGGGACGGCCCGGTGGTCAATGGTCACCGGAGGGGCGAGTTCATGCGCCCCAAACGCGGGCGCGTTTGGCGGTGTTGTTCCCGGAGAGCACCTTGCAGGTGGCACGGTGCGATAAAGTGCCGAAGCGCGCGAGACTGCAGTATAGTGAACTGAGTGCGGCCGGCGCGTTGCCGCGCGCGGCGGTTCAGTGCGACGGCCGTGTTGCGCAGCGCGCTAGCGGTATTGATGGGGAAGGCAACGATGTGCGCAGGCGCCATGTATCCCGATGCGATCCTGGATTGGTTGGAGGCGTGCCCTGCGCCGGAGCCGGTGCAGCGCGTACAAACACTGTGGCAGACCGTCAGCGACGAACTGTCCGCGCTGCTAGGGGCGCAAGGTGTCGCGACGCTCCTTGGACGCTGCCTGGGCATGTGCCAAGACGCCTTTCCCTGGCTGCAAGCGGCCGACGGCTCAGGTACGATGCCAGTGGACTGGCGGCAACTGGCGAGCAGGATGGTCGGGCAGCCACCGGCCGCTGTGCTGGCGGCCAGCCGGATGCTGTTTGTGACGCTGCACGATCTGTTGCTGGAGTTGATCGGCGCGTCGTTGACCGCCGGCGTGCTCGAAGCCGCGTGGGGCGAATGCAAGCGGCGCCTGCCATCGGGACCGTGCCATTGACCGCAATCTCGTTGCTCCCTATAAGAACTCATCATGGATCCTGACAATGACCGCAACGCCGCCAACGAGCGCCGATTCGGCGGGCGTGAGGGCGGCCAGGACCGCCGTGCCGCCGGCAAGGCGCGGGAACGCGTCACCGTCACACGGGAAGATCAGGTGGCGGCGCGCGAAACAGCGGTGCGCGCACGGGAACATGCCGCCAGCCTGCGCGATATCACGAGCCGGCAGCGCGAGGCGGCGGTGGCGCACCGCGAGAACCGGGCGGCCAATCTTGAACGGCATGTGCGCGAGGCGGGCGACGTGCAGCAGGCGCTCGAGCTTCACATGGTGCGGCTACGCCAGGCAAATGAACACCTGGTCATCACGGCGCTGCAGGCGCAGACCATGACGGAAGCGGTGCAACTGGCCAAGGACCAGATGGTGCACATGGTGCACCACGACTTCCTGACCGGCCTGCCGAACCGCGCCTTGCTGATGGAACGGCTGGGGCAGGCAATCGCCATCGCGCGGCGCCAAGGCGCGCGGCTGGCCGTGCTGTTTGCCGACCTGGACCGCTTCAAGGTGGTCAACGACTCGCTCGGGCACGCGGCCGGGGACTTGCTGCTCCAAACCGTCAGCCAGCGCCTACTGCAGGTGATCCGAGCGAGCGACACCGTTTGCCGGCTGGGCGGCGACGAATTTGTGGTGGTGCTGACGGAAGTGGCCAATGAACGGGCGGTGTCGGAAATTGCCGACAAGATGCGGCGTGCCATCGGCGAGCCATACCAGCTAGGCGGCCTTACGGCCTATATCGGCGTGACGATCGGCGTCAGCGTGTTCCCGGACGATGGCGGGGACGCCGAGAGCCTGATCCGCAACGCCGATGTGGCCATGTACCATGGCAAGCACAGCGGGCGCGATACCTGCAACTTCTTCCGCTCACAGATGAATGCGCGTGCCAGCGAGCGTCAGCGCACCGAGGCCGATTTGCACCAAGCCCTGCAGCGCGGTGAGTTTGAACTGCACTACCAGCCCCGGATCGCGCTGGAGAACGGCAGGCTTACCGGTGCGGAAGCGCTATTGCGCTGGCACCACCCGCTGCTCGGTGATGTGCTGCCGTTGCGCTTCATTCCGGTTGCCGAGGAGTGCGGCCTGATCGTGCCCATCGGCCGCTGGGTGTTGCGCGAAGCATGCAGCCAGGCCATGGCATGGCGCGGTGCCGGTCTGGTTTGCGGCGTCATCTCGGTCAACCTGTCGGCGCTCGAATTTCGCCATCCCGACTTTCTGGCCAACCTGCGCACCATCCTGGCCGACAGCGGTTTGCCGCCAGGCCAGCTGGAACTGGAAATTACCGAAGGGGTGCTCATGCGCGACGCCGATGCCAGCGCGGCCGTGCTGCGCGAGCTCAAGCAGATTGGCGTGCTGTTGGCCGTCGACGACTTCGGCACCGGCTATTCCAGCCTCAGCTACCTGAACCAGTTCCCCATCGATGTGCTGAAGATCGACCAGTCCTTTGTCCGCGACATTGGTGTGGCGCCGGGTGGCGGCGTCATCGTCAGTGCCGTCATCGCCATGGCAAGCAGCCTTGGCCAGCGCGTGGTGGCCGAGGGCGTCGAGGACGCAGCGCAGCTGCAATTCCTGCGTGCGCGCCGGTGCGACGAGGGCCAGGGCTTCCTGTTCAGCCGGCCGTTGCCAGCCGATCAGTTTGCCCAGCTGCTTGCGCGGCCCGGCGCGCGCGTCGCGTAAGCGCTGGCCAGCGCATGCGATACCTGACCTGCGCCATGCCGTTCGCCTATACACGGTCGGCCACGACAACGATTGCTATACCCCGCCCCTCTTGCTATGGCAATTAACGATAAACGGCACCAGTGGATACAGCGCTGCGTGATGCACCGCTCCAAGGCGGCAGTGGCACACAACGTCGTGCTGTGGCAACAGCTGGCTAAGCAGTTGTGCCCGATTATCGGCGATGGCGCATTTGACGCGCTGTTCGCGCGTAGCGTGCATCTGGCCAGCACGGCCCATCCCTGGCTGCGAACAGGCGACGGGGTGGCCCTCGAACGCTGGTATGCCAGCCTGGAACAACACCCTGACGAGGCCGATGCAGCGAGCATTGCCTTGCTCATTATTTTCACGGACACGCTGACCTTGCTGATCGGAGAATCGCTGACCACTGCCATCTTGCGCTCGGCCTGGGGTCCGGACGTTGTCGACACCGCCGCTAAGGGAACCGAAACATGAATAACAAAGTCAACATCCAGCGCCTGAGCACGGGGGTGCCCGGCCTGGACGAGCTGCTCGGCGGGGGCATACCCGAATACTCATTCAACCTGCTGGCTGGCACGCCGGGCAGCGGCAAGACGACGCTGGCGCACCAGATCATGTTCTCGCTGGCAGGCCCCGAGCGGCGGGCCTTGTTCTTCACGGTACTGGGCGAGCCGCCGTTGAAAATGCTGCGCTACCAGCAACAGTTTGCGTTCTTCGACCTGGCCAAACTGAATCATTCGGTCAAGTTCGTCAACCTGGCGGCCGAACTGCTCGAGGGGGACTTCGAACGCGTGTTGGCGCGTATTGCCGATGAAGTACGGGAATTCGCTCCCAGCTTGGTGTTTGTCGACTCCTTCCGTTCGGTGGCCCAGTCGGCCCGCGCCATGGAACAAGGCGGTGCGGGTTTGCAGAAATTCGTGCAGCGTCTGGGCATGCAGATGACCAGCTGGCTGGCCACCACCTTCCTGATTGGCGAGTACCTGGCGCCGGAGGCGGAATCCAGTCCTGTCTTCACCGTCGCCGATGGCATTATCTGGATGTCGCAACTGGTCCAGCGCGACACGTTGCTGCGCAAGATCCAAGTGGTCAAAATGCGCGGCCAGGCGCAAAGCCTGGGCGTGCACACGTTCCGCATTTGCGACACCGGCGTGGAGATCTTCCCGCGCGCGATGATCCAGGAAGGCGCCGCAGCGACCATCGCCAGCAACGTCCGCTTGTCCATGGGCGTGCCGGAACTGGACACCATGCTCGGCGGCGGCTTGCCGGCCGGCTATTCCATGCTGGTGGTGGGACCGTCGGGTTCGGGCAAGTCGGTGCTCGCCACGCAGTTCTTGAGCGAGGGCGTGCGGGTGGGCGAAGCTGGCGTCATTGCGGCCTTCGAGAAGAGCCCCAACCAGTTGCTGAGCCGGCAGCTCGATGCCCTGATCGAAAGCGGGCGGGTCGGCATGATCAACACGCGCACGCTGGACTTGTCCATCGACGCGGTGCTGGCCGACATGGTGGCGCTGATCAAACAGCTGGACGCGAAACGCATGGTGATCGATTCCCTGTCCAGCTTTGAACTGGCGCTGGCATCGTCGTCGCGCGACGACTTCCGGCAATCACTGTACCGGATGGTGGCAGTGCTCACGGCGATGGGCGTGACGGTCCTGATGACGGCCGAACTGGAAGATCGTTATGATCAACTGAGCTTCAGCTCCTACGGCAATGCCTTCCTGGCCGACGCCATCATCATGCACCGCTACGTCGAGCTCGATGGACAGTTCAAGCGCGTCCTTTCCGTGGTCAAGGTGCGCGCAAGCGCGCACAGCAAGGATATCCGTTTCTACGACATCGGCAGCGCAGGCATGAAAGTCGGCCCTGAACAACGCCAGTTCCAGGGAATACTGACCGGTAGGCCGGTCGCTCCGATAACATCACAGCACATTGACGACGTTGCGGCGGAACCCTAGCCATTCGCTCACAGCTGCGTTCGGCGTTCTGCTGCCCTGTCGCCCACGGCTCCTGAAAATCGGGTAGGCGCCCATCAGAAAGCCTGCCGATCGCACGCCTACCGCCAGTCTGGCCGAGTGGAAAAATAACAACGCCCCCACTACCAATCAACAAGCCACCAAGCGGGCCCATATCAGCTTGCACCATCGCACGGGCCAGTGCGCGGGAGTAATATCTGCTTATGCTGCTCATTGGGTAAAAAAGCCATGCCGTTGCCGCACGGATAAATGGATCGCTTTGTGCCGCTCGCTGGGGGAAATGCGACGATGTCGCACGAGGTCATTCATACACTGGGCAGTACCAGCTACTTCGTCTTCATGCTGCTCTTCGTCTGGACCAGCCGGATTCCGCGTACCAATCCGGGGGCCAGCTCGTGGGCGGCCTTAGTATCATGCGCCCTGCTCGCCCGTCTAAGCCTGTTCTTCCTGACGTACGGGCCACCCCAGAAGATGCCACTGGCGGTCTACGTGGTCTTCAACGTCCTGGAGTAGCCTTTCCTGCTGACCGGCCTGACCCGCTTCCTGAATCTGGACACCAAGACCGGGCGGTTCTGGTTGGCCGCGTTGGCCGCCGAGCTATCGCTGCTTGTCGCGCTGGTGGCGGATCTGCCCCCCCTTTGCGCGCGCCATGGGATACTGCACCGTCAACGCGGCGCTCATTTACTACCTGGGCTGGATCGCCATGCGCCAGCGCGCCGGCTTCCCACGCTGGCCGCTGGCGGTGGCTCAACCGCCAGTGTCGCACTGACCGCACACTGGCTGGCCGCGCCCGCCCTGATCGAACTGTTCCCGAGCTGGTCCGGGAACGCGTTTTTGCTGGGAACGGTGCTGGTGCTGGCGCTGTACTTCGTGCTGTTGACAGCGGTGCTGTCACAATTCCAGACCAGGCTGATGGACGCGGAATCGAAGGCGCTGGAACTGGCCGTCCAGGACCCGTTGACCGGCCTGCACAACCAGCGCTCTATGACCGCACTGTTCGACCAGGCGCTGGTACTCGCCACCCGCCCGCACCACGTCGTCGCGGTGTACTCCATCGATCTCGACAATTTCAAGCCCATCAACGGCACGGCGGGCCACGCGGTGGGCGACAAGATGCTCAAGGCGGTGGCCGCGCGGCTCAAGGGCAGCACCAGGCGCACCGACATCTGCGCCCGGGTCGGCGCCGACGACTTCGTCGTCATCGCCACGCAGCTCGACGACGAGGTGCAGGCTACCGAGATCGCGCGGAAACTCCTGGCACGGCTGACGGAGGGCATAGCGGTCAACGGCAAGCAATACGCGCTGGGCGCAAGCATCGGCGTGGCCCTCTATCCCAAGCACGGCCGCAGCCTCGCCGAGCTGTTCCAGTGCGCGGGCCACGCCATGTACCACGTCAAGCGCAACGGGAAGAGCGGTTGCGAGGTCTTCGGCGGTGCGCCCCCATGCATTCCGCTATCCGATTGCAGTGAACCGTGAAGGGGACTGGCGGCGCTGTTCGTTTTCAGTAGCTGAACTACACATCGGCCCCGAGAAAGCCGCCATACCGGCCGGTCTCCAAACGAAGTATTGGCCGCCTACCGCTGTCACGATACCGATCAACACAACCAGCAGGGAAGCAATCTGCCGCACACACTCACGCGCACACTGGCGATCAAGTTTGAAACAGCTGATGATTGCCCCCATCCCTACGCCAGTGCCGCATTGGCAGCGTCATTGTGGGACCTTCGTTGGCGTCGAACCCTACCAAAAAGCCCAGCGCACGGGCGAGGCAAAGCATGCGTTCATTGTCCTGCAATGCGGTACCGCGCACCTCAACGAGGCCGCGCGCCTTGCAATAGTCAAGCAGGCACTCCATGAGCAGCCGTCCCAGCCCACCACATTTCAAGTCGGTGCGCACGGTGACGGCAAACTCACCGCAGATATTGTCCGGGTCAATCGCCACCCGCGACACGCCTAATGTTTCGGACTGGCCGCCGGCGTCGGTGCGGACCGCCACGAAGGCCATCTCGCGCGCATAGTCGATTTGCGTGAAACGGGCGAGCTGCGCGGGTGACAGCTCACGCAATGCCCCAAACATGCGGAAATGTATGTCCTCGGTGCTGAGCGCGGCGAAGAAGACTTGATGGGCGGGGCCGTCCTCGGGCCGGATGGGCCGTATGCACAGTTCTTCGCCCCGCCATGGTACGCTGCGCGCCAGCTGGTCCGGGTACGGCAAGATCGCCAGTCTGTCATACCCTGAAACGCCAGCTGCGACTGGCGCCAAGCGGATGCGCGCATCAAGCGCCACGACGCCGGCGCTGTCGACCAGCAACGGGTTGATGTCAAGCTCGGCCAACTCGGGAATGTCCGCAGCCAGCTGGCCCAGCCGGATCAGCACATCATACAGCGCCGCAAGGTCGGCGGGCGGGCGGTCGCGGTAGCCAGCGAGTAGCCGCGCCACACGGGTGCGTCCGACCAGATCGCCTGCCAGCACGCGGTTCAGCGGTGGCAGCGCGACCGCTTGGTCGGCAGTTACCGCCACCGCAACCCCGCCTTGGCCAAACAGCACCACTGGGCCAAACACCGGATCGGCGGTGATACCGGCCATCAACTCGCATGCCTGCGGACGCCGAACCATGGCCTGCACCATGTAACCGGCCAACTGTGCGCCAGGTTGATGAAGTTCCAGCCGTTGGCGGATGCCGGCCATGGCCGTTTTCAGCATACTCGCATCGGCAATATCGAGCACCACGCCGCCAACATCGGACTTGTGGCTGATGACCGGCGCATGGAGTTTTAGCGCGACGGGATAGCCTATGCGGGCGGCTGCCGCTATCGCCTCGGCCAAGTTGGCCACCTGCACGGACGGCGCCACCGGTATGCGGTACGCGGCCAGGATGGAGAACGCGTCCTGCGCCGCCATGTGCGTTACGCCACGCGCCAGCAAGGCGCGCACGAGCGTTTGTGCTGCCGTCCTGTCCACCAAGGCGCAAGCCGCAGCAGGAACCTGCATTAGCAGGCGCTGGTTCTGCTGGTACTGCGCCAGATGTATAAAGGCTTGTACCGCCGCTTCGGGCGTGTCGAACACGGGCAGACCGGCATCCAGACACAGCTTGCGCGCATGCGCCACGCTGTCGCCGCCTATCCAGCATGCCAGCACCGGCCGCGCAGCCGCACACATCAGCGGCACCAGCGCTTCCGCGATCTCCGCGCTGCCGACAATGGCGGTGGGGGCATGGATCAACAGCACTGCGTCCGAGGCATCGCCCTGGAGCAGTATTTTGAGCGTATCGGCGTAGCGCGTGGCTGGCGCGTCGCCGATGATGTCAACCGGGTTTCCCAGCGACCACGCGGCCGGCAACACCGCGTCGAGAGCGGAAAGCGTGGCAGGTGGTAACCGTGCGAGCTCTCTGCCTCCCGCGATCAACGCATCCACCGCCAGGACGCCCGGGCCACCGCCGTTGGTCATGATCGCCAGCCGCTCGCCACGCAGCGGCCGTCGCCGCGCCAGCAACACCGCAGCATCGAACAGGTCGGCAGTGCTGTGTACGCGTAACATGCCTGCCCGCCGCAATGCCGCCTCATACACCAGGTCGGCGCCGGCGAGCGCGCCGGTATGGCTAACGGCCGCGTGCGCCGCCTCTGCCGCACGGCCAGCCTTGACGATCAAGGTCGGTTTGCCTCTTGCCGCGCTACGGGCCGCGGACATGAATTTGCGCGCCTCGCGCACGTTTTCCGCGTACAGCAGGATGGCGTCGGTGCCAGGATCACCGGCCAGGTAGTCGAGCAGGTCGCCGAAGTCCACATCGCTGCCGTCGCCCAGCGAAACGAAATGGGAGAATCCAATGCCGCGCGCCCCTGCCCAGTCCAGCAGCGCCATCACCAGCGCGCCCGACTGGGACACAAAGGCCAGCCGTCCCGGCAGCGCGGCGACCGGAGCGACACTGGCGTTCAAGCCGATGCCGGGCACTAGCAGGCCCACGCAGTTAGGTCCCAGGATGCGTAGCAGGTGGGGCCGCGCCGCGTCCAACATGGCCTGAAGCAGGGTGCCGCCGGTGGGCGAAGTCTCGCCCAGCCCTGCGCTCAACACGACGGCGCCGCGGCAGCCGCGCGCGCCCAGCTCGGCGATCAGGCCGGGCACGGTGGCGGCAGGGGTACAGATCACGGCCAGGTCCGGGCCGCCCGGCAATTGGCCAACAGCGGCGTATACCTGCTGCTCGCCAAAGCTGCTGTACTTGGGATTGACAGGATAGATCGCCCCCCCAAAGCCGCCAGCCATGATGTTCCGGTACACGGTGGCCCCTACGCTGCCCGGCCGCTGCGACGCGCCGATCACCGCTACAGACCGTGGTGCGAACAGGTATTTCAGGTTGCGGACGCTCATACATGCCTTGGTTGGGGGCGGTACCGGGCAGGGCCTGTCCAGAGTTCGCTACGCGGCGAAAGCCAGAGAGAGGTCAGGGCGTGATGGCCACTTTCAACACTCCGTCGCGCTGGTTTGCAAACAAGTCGTAGGCGTATTCGATCTCATCGAGCTTGAAACGATGGGTCACCATGGACTCAAGATTGACGCGTCCGGAGGCGACAACATTCATCAGGCGGCGCATGCGCTCTTTGCCGCCGGGGCAAAGCGTAGTTACAATCCGGTGATCGCCCAGTCCGGCCGCGAAGGCATCCAAAGGGAGCGAGAGTTTGCCGGAATAGACGCCAAGGCTCGACAGGGTTCCGCCCGGCTTGAGCGCGCGCAGGCATTGCTCGAACGTTGCCTGGCTCCCCAGCGCCTCGATTGCAACATCCACGCCGCAGCCCCGTGTCAGTCGCATGATTTCCGTCAGCGGATCAGTTTGCGTGTAGTCGATGGTGATGTCCGCACCCAACGCCCTGGCCATGTCGAGTCGCCCCCGCACCCCGTCGACAGCGATGATCATGCTGGCCCCGCGCAGCTTGGCGCCAGCCGTCGCACACAGGCCGATCGGGCCTTGAGCAAAGATGACGACGGTATCGCCGATCTTTATGCCGCCGCTTTCAGCGCCACCGAAGCCGGTGCTCATGATGTCCGGACACATCAAGACCTGCTCATCGGTCAATCCGTCAGGGATCGGCTCGAGATTGCCCATGGCATGGGGGACCAGCAGATACTCGGCTTGGCAGCCGTCGATCGTATTGCCGAAGCGCCAGCCCCCCGCCGCCTTGCCGCCGCATTGGGAAGGATGTCCGTCGAGGCATGTGTGGCATTGGCCGCAGGGTGTGATGGCGCCCACTACCACGCGCTGTCCTACCGTGTACCCTTCCACGCCGGCACCGATTTCGGTGACGACGCCGACTGGCTCATGGCCGATGGTCCTGCCCGCATCGACGGGAAACTCGCCCTTGAGAATATGCACATCGGTTCCGCAAATCGTTGTTGTGGTGATCTTCACCACAACGCTCCCGGGGCCCGCAGCGGGAATCGGTTTGGGGACAAGCGATATCACGCCAGGTCGGACATACACCGCCGCTTTCATTGTGCGCATTGCAGCCTCCTTGTGGACCAGTGTCATGGTACACCGCAAGTGCACCGTGTCCCGCTGACATGTCGCGCGACTTACCTGAATTTGCACAATTTGACATGTTCGATTCGGATCAAAGGACTTAACGACAGGACTGCCGTATGATCGGACGACCATTGACGGTTTTCTGCTTTTCATCAGGCATGGATTCGCGGACCTGTTCTGCCTGGAAGGCACCCAGCTTGCGACCGCGTTTTCAGTAATGATGCGAATCTTTCGGTTGTGCCCAGGCAAAGGAGTCCGAGTGATAATCGTTGCCACTCATTCTTACCGTCCCATGAATCAGCAAAACTGGCCGCAGCATCCCTGGCATTCGATGGACTCGGCCGCCACCGTGGAACGGTTGAGCAGTAACAGGCAAACGGGGTTGTCTTCTGACACAGCTGCCCAGGCGCGCCATCGAGTACGGACCAAAGGCGTTGGCGCAGACGGCGCGGCGCTCTACGTTGCTGCTTTTTCCGCGCCAGTTTCTCAGCCCGTTTGCGCGTTTGCGCCTCGGGAACCGACGGCGGTCACGAGGTTTGAGGTAGCGCAAAGCGGCGAGGCGCCGAGCCGGTAGGATCGGCGCATGGATATTCGATTACATAGACTTTGTCTGGTCGCGCAATCGCTGCGGGATATGCACGGCGTCTACTATGCCGCTTGCTTCCTCTTCGGCAATGGCGTAGACATCGAGCTTGCGCTGGCCGCTCTGGTGCATAAGCGGCCGAGCTAGCGAAACGGTTGCCTGCGCCTATGCTGATTAGCGTGGGGGTAGCCTGAGGCGATAGCACTGGCTCAACGCGCAAGCTGGGAGCATGCAAAAATGTTAGTGAACTGGGCCACGCGGATGACGATGCGCCGCTGCGGCGCGCCGCAACCTATAGCCGGATCTCGACAGCGCAGCGCAGCGCTCAGCGTCGCCAAAGGAGGCGTGCTGTCACGCATACGCATCGGTGTCGCCGCCATCGTGGACTCAGCGCTGCGACGCGGGGAGGTTGCTACGATGGTCAAATCGGCGGCACAAGCAGGCATTATCCACACCTGGGTGCCGGCATGAACCCTACCAGCATAGGCTACTGCGCCGTCACCTATACCCGCATGTCCACCGACAGCCAATGTTGTTCCATTGAGCACCAGTTGTCCTTTATCGCGCACTACGCGCAGATCAACGGCATCACCATTGTGCATCATTATAGCGATGCCGGTCGTAGCGGACTGAACTTGCAGGGCCGGCCCGGCCTGCGCCAACTGCTCGCCGACGTGCTGGGGGGCAGCCGGGACTTCAGTCTGATTCTGGTTTATGACGTTAGCCGCTGGGGCAGGTTCCAGGATGTCGACGAGGCCGCGCACTACGAGTTTTTGTGCCGCCAGGCTGGCGTCGACACCGTGTACGTGGCGGAGTCGTTCCTGGCCGATGCGTCCCCCTACGCCGCCATTGTCAAGAACCTGAAACGGACCATGGCCGCCGAGTACAGCCGCGACCTGTCCGATAAGGTACATCGGGCGCTGTGCCGGTTTGTCGCAGGGGGATTCAAGGCCGGCGGTGTCGCGGGGTACGGCCTGCGCAGGATGTGCGTCACGCTTGAGGGCAAGGACCGGCGCCTGCTGGAACCTGGCGAACGCAAGGCCGCAGTGACCGACCGGGTACGCCTTGTCCCGGGGCCGCCCGAGGAAATTGCCACCGTGCGTGAAGTCTACCGCTTGTACCTGGAAGAGAAACAGGGCGATAGCGCCATCGCGCGCATGCTGACCGAGCGTGGCATCGTGAACCGGTTCGTCACCGAGTGGAATAGTTACAACGTCCGGAACATTCTCACCAGTGAAAAATATGCCGGGGCGCTGGTTTATAACCGCAGCAGCGCCAAACTGGCCACACGGCGTGTTGCTACCGAGCCAGAACAGTGGGTGCGCCTGGAAGGCGGGGTGGGCGCCATTGTGAGTCGCGAGACCTTTGCCGCCGCACAAACGGAACGGGCACGGCGACAAACGATGCCGATGCGGGAGGCGATCCTTGCGCGCCTTGCCGCACTTTACCAAGAGCGCGGTGCCATGAGCGCACGCATCATTACCGCCGAGTCCGCACTGCCGAACCCGAACTACCTGCGCGGCCTGTTCGGCGCGCTTAGCCACGCGTACCAGCTGGCAGGCGTCCCGCAGCAGCGGACACGCCGTGGCGCGCTGTCGAAGGGCGCGGTAATGCAACTGCGGCGCGAGCTGCTACTCCAGGTCGAAGCGACCGCCGTGCAAGCGGGGGCGCACATAGCGCGGGGGCGTGGCAGCAGTCTCATCATCAACGACACGGTGACGGTGAAGGTCGCCGTTGCGTGCTGCCGACATGATACGGCAACGCTGATGCGATGGAGCATGACGCTCAAGACGCGCTTTCCGTGCGACTTTGTCCTGTACGCCATCCTCGACCAGGACAATGCCGATATCGCCAGCTACTACCTGCTTCCCGTGCGGCACTTTACCCAGAAGAGCATCTGGATTCGTCCTGAGCTCGCGGCGAATTTCGGGCAGTTTCGCCATGCGACGCTGGCGTCGGTGTTCGGCCTACCCTTGGCAGGGTGAGCGATGCCCCACGCGGTCCGATTCGGCGCCGCAATCGACCTGCGTGGACGGTACAAGCATCCCGTCTGCACGAGCGAGGCCTTCGCCGCGCAGCCGGCCCGACTGCAGGCTGGGGGTCCTCAAGCGGCCCCCTTGGCTTTCAGGCGGATAGGCAGCAGCGAGCCTCGGTTTGGCCGGAATGCGCTGACACTGGCGCAAGCATGCGTGTCTGTTTCGTGCGGACGAATCGGTGTATGCTCATGCCGATGGCGTTCAACGCACCATTGGGTCCTCATCCATCGCACAGATCGGATGCCCGCCCCTGTTACAGAATTGCACGCCATCGACATCCTTGTACATGCGTGCTTCGCCCCCCCGTTCACGGGATTGCCAAGCCGGCGAAGCGCCTTCTCCATGAACCAGGTGAAGAGCGATGCCCGAACTCAGACTTACAGCACACCCGAATTGCCAACTGCGCCTGGATACGCATATTGCGCATGAGGTAGATACCGCCCTATTGATCGCTGCCACTGACGGAATAGGCCGGGCGCTCGATTACATGAAACAACATGGGGTCGAGCACGACATCGCTGTCAGGGTGCTGGCAGCGCCGCATCTCCACCGCAAGCCCATCCAAGAATAGATGCCGCGCAATACCCAGGCCGATTGTCCACCCGAGCGCGCACTGCGGTGACGCGGGATAGAAGAGGGCGGCAAGTCTGCGCCGCCCTCTCCTGTTTTCCCAATTTGAGGCCGACCTTTTTCGTCGGCCCATCCACGGCTATGCCCATGCGGGCCTGGCCAGGATGCCAATTGCCGCATCGGCCCGTGCGCAGGCGTAGCCCTGCTGCCACAGGCATGCCAGGGCACCGTCCAGCGCAAAGAGCGCCGGCATCGCCCGGACGCCGGCGACGTAGGCGGCGTATCCCTGGCGCGCCGTACGGCGAAACAAGGCCGCCAATTCCGCCGTGCCGTCCACCGGATTGCACGACGGCCTCCAGTTCGCGCGCCACTGCTCCAGCGCAATCCACTCGTCCAGTCCAGGGACAACCTCGCCTTCCTGCGACGCGCCGGCCCCGTCGCGCGAGCGTGCGTTGGCTGCACTATCGACACTCACCATGCTCGGTTCCCTCCATCACCTTCAGTTCGTCCCAGGCTACGCCGCCGTAGTCGCGGCAAATGTCCCTGGCCGAGCACAAGGAACCATCGTTCAAATTGCAAAAGCAGATGCAGGTGCGGTTGGTGCGGATGAACGGCGTACCGTCCCGCGCCCGCAGCCGCCTGCCCGGCCTCAGCTCCTCCAGCCACGCCAACAGCGGCGCGCATAGCGCGTCGTACCGCGCGATCGCCCCGCCCCCTTGTCGTTGCCACTCCATGCGTTTCATGATGACCTCCTTCTTCGCATGCTTGCCCGTTCGCGGCAAAAGCGCCGATCCGCCGCGTTCGGCGGTTGAACACGCCGGAATCCATGCCTACCATGGTTACCAGCGAACCGTGCCCGCGCAAGCGCGCCTGCACCGCATTTCCATCAACAGCTCACGCCACGGCAAAGACCCATGCTGCGACTAGGACCCCATATTCGCCTGACCCAGGCCGAGATCGACTACCTGACCCACATCACCGGCTTCGCCCCCGGCCCGATCCGGCGCCTGGACGATCTGCACCGCTACATCAACAAGTGCAAGCGCCACTACTGGGGCACCTCCAGGGCCACCCGAACACTGCACCGGATGATCGACGATGCCTATCTCGGGTGCCTGGAGGGCCACCAGCTAGCGGCCGTCTGAGCCGGCCCGCGCCTGCGCTTCCTCCGGCGCCGGCATGGCACGCGTCGAGCGCTTGCCCAGCTTGCGCAGCTGACCGGCCGCAGGTTCGTCGCGGCGAGCGAACAGCACCGCGCCGGCGTCGACGCAGAACCGGCCACCGCGCTTCAACGCGGCGAGCGGCATGCCGAACAGCCCGCGCGCCAGCTTGCGCAGTACCCTACCGACCGCCTGCGCCCGCTGGCGCCGCTCCTTCTCCCGGCGCAGCGACTGACGGCAGCGCAGGTACAAGCCGGCGTGCTGCCGCCGGGCCTGCTCGTCCTGATCCATATGCGCGATGAGCTCGGCCGCGATGGCCGGATCACCGGCGCACCGGTAAAACTCCGCCCACACCCGCTCCTCTTCGCGGCCCATGCGGCGCACGCTGCGCTCGCTGCGATCCCATTCCTTGCTCATGGTGACCTCCATAAAATATGGCGCGGCACCAGGCCCTCGCGGGACATCGATGCCCCGCCGGTTCAACACACAGTCCATCCTCTTTCATTTCCACGGCGGCGCCAGCTGCGCCACCGATCACCCGGGCGGCAAGCGATCCGTCTACGGCTGGCCCCGGAACATGTCGCCGTCCTCGTGACCGCAAGCGCGGCAGCAGACCTCCCAGTGCTGGTTGAGGGCACCGTCGGCCGTTTCCCAACGGCGGTAGCGCGCGCCCGGCTGGGCGCAGGCCGGACAGACGTCTTCATACGACACGTCCTCCAGCGCATATCCCTCCGGCTCGACGCACCCGCCATACACAACCGTGCTCATGGCAATAGTGCGCACGCGCATGACAGCAGCCGCGCGATCAGTGCGCCCAGGGCGCCAGGCGCGGGCGTGCTCAGCAGGACAGCTTTGCTGGCCACGAACGCGTCGCCGCGTACGCGCCAACGCTCCAGCGCGATGGCCGTGCGCGGCAGGACCGTCTTCTTCGCGCGCGGCGATCCGGCGTCAACGCCGTCCAGCAACGCGCATACGGGGCGCGATGGGCGCCCCTTTTCATCCATGTGGAACATGGTGCCTCTCCTTTTCTACGTGAAAGCGGAGACGGCCATTCCCATGGGCGGGAAGCGTCCCGCCGTGCGCCGGAACGGCGCCACTGGGTGAGCCCGCGCAAGCGGGCGAAAAAAAGGCCCGTGATTCTGACGAATCAGGGCCTCAACCAAGAAGCGCGACGTGCCGCTCCCACCAACGCTGATACTAAGTACCAGCGCCAACCTATTGGCAATACAGAGACGATCCTGCACAGGCAGCGCAGGGTCATGCCGGCAGCAACACCGGCAAGATGAAGACGGGTGACGACCGCAACGCCTTGTTCAGCCAAGGTCCCGGACAGGCACCGCGATGGCGCGCCCCGGGAGCAGTGCGGGAACGATTCCCACAATAAGCGTCTTCATCATTGCATCAGGCTGCGCCTATTTCAAGGCACTCTGGGTGCGCCGTGCACCGCAAAACCCGCGCACGCACCGGTATCATTTGCTGCCCACAGTACACTCTGGCAGCCGCGTTGCCGCCGCGCGTGCCGGCCTGCCAACGTCTGCTTGCAACACCGGTGCCTTACCGGCCGATCTGTTTCAGCGAGCCGGCGCGGTACCAAGCCACTCCTGATTTGAAGGCGATCCGTTGTGCCCCAGCGGGGAATCGATGAGCGGATCGCGGTTGCCCTGCCGCTCCAAGATGGCGTGATTGCGATGCCGCTCATACGCCGTCGGCGGGAACCGCCGGTGCCGGGACAGCAGGTGTCGATCCGGTCGGGCGCCTATTCCGCGACCGTCGCGCTGAGCTTGCCAAGATGGCGCTGCAGGATGCACAGCGTGGCGCGCGGGCGTATGTCATCTGCGGATGCCCCGCATTGGCCGTTCGGCCGGGTCGCCCGAGTGCGAGGCAGGTTACTCCATCGAGGCCGCAGCGCCCGAATGCCGGGAAGCGCGGTGACAATTCAATCGATTCGGAGGCCTTGCCGTCGGCCATACTGTTGGCTCAGCGCAATGAAAGGGAGCATGGATGAGCAGGGTAATCATGACAGCCGACGCCAACAACAAACGGTACATCGTGGTGGCAACGGACACCCTCGTCCCCGCCAATACTCTTCATCCCGCAACGATTCCGACGCTTCGCCGCCGCATTCACAAACTGAAGGGTAGCGACGTCGAGGTGCAGGCTTTTCGCGACAGTAACACGTGCTACTTCGGTTCATCGATCTGTCCTCGGCGGTAGTCAGGCTCGACATCATTCCATAGATGAGGGGCCGTCTTTGCCGTGTGCAGCAACGTCGCTCCGGCAGACGGCGACAGCGCCAACGCGCCGCCTGTTTGGCAGGGGCGCGCACGCTGATCGGCAGTGTGCGCAATGAAACTATGTCCTGCATACAAATGTGCGCAGACTGGACTATACTTTTGATATCAACTGTTGGTCATTTGTGAGGACACTCATGGATGAGTTCTGTGAAGGCGACCTCGTCTGTCTCAAGTGCGGCGGTCCGGAAATCGAGGTGGTGTGCACGGTGGAGGCGTACCCTTTTCAAGATGGGGCCGGGCCAGCAGTATTTTGTCTTTGGGAAGGCAAGCACTTCCGTATCGAACAGGCCTTCCCGCCCTATGCGCTTGAGCGAGTGGGCCGCGCCCATCCGTCTTACGCCCGGCGCCGCCATCCGCGCTAATTCGGAGCGTTCCTTGCAGTCCCGCAGCACAGCCGGCGGAAGTTCAATAGAAAAAGCGACCACCCAAGTTGCGTCGGGAGCGCTGCGGATGCGCCCCCTCCGCGTGCCATTGTTATGGGGTCAGCTCTTGCGCCCTCATCCACGCCGCTTTTGCGCAAAGATACGATCC
This sequence comes from Pseudoduganella sp. UC29_71, assembly GCF_042693265.1. Taxonomy (NCBI): domain Bacteria; kingdom Pseudomonadati; phylum Pseudomonadota; class Betaproteobacteria; order Burkholderiales; family Oxalobacteraceae; genus Pseudoduganella; species Pseudoduganella sp. UC29_71. The sequence continues at coordinate 2,844,756 of NZ_CP170549.1, forward strand.
GCCAGCGGGGTGCATCTGATCGCCTGCACAGGCCGCTTGGCCGCGCGCGGCGACGGCCAGCTGCAGTTGAGCCGTGCGGGGCGGCAATCGAATGGGGCGGACGCTAGAATTTTCTTTCAGCAAGGAGGGGATATATGATGCGGGGCCACGAGACACGCTACGAGGGCTGGACGATCTACACGTCGATGCGGGAAGACAAGTCCGATGGCTGGCGACCGGGCGACGCCATCGTGTATGCGGGAATTGCCATCGCGACACCGGAAGGCTCGGCGATCCAGTCCGGGCTGTGGTCGTCCCTGCTTGAGCAAAAGATCCCGCCGATTGGTGAACGCGCGTTCCAGGACGACCAGCTGGGACACAAAACACTGCTTGGGGAGATGCGGGGCCAGATCGAGTCCTTGCGAAAGTAGTCCCGCTACTCCCCGCGCCTGCCGATCACGCAGTCGGTATTGTTCTGCGGGCCCCGCGTGACCGAACGCTGCTGCCCCGCACAAGCTGTGCAGGCGCGCACGGCACAGACATCGGCGGCCGGTGCCGAAACCTCGGCGCCCCCGCTTCTTGCGTTTGCGCGCGAGCGCGATCGAAGAGCATGATAAGCTAGCCTTTCTCGTGGCGGAGGCCCTATGCTGAACGATCCCGATTTACGCAACGTCAACGAAAGCGCCACTGGCGACTTCATCGCTTTCGAGCTATTCGACGCCGACACTTGGCGGGCATTTCACATCAGCCGCACTGCCCTGGATATACTGGGCGCCGGCCAGAATTTGCCGCCGATGGACGCGTTCGAGAACAATCTTGATCGCATCAAAGGCGTCGCATTCAACGCGCACAAGGCAGGAAACGGACTCACTGTCCTGAGCTCCGACAACTTCGAATAAGCTGACGCCGGTTGTCGACTTGGCCGCCATCGTCCCCCCCCGTCCATTTTTGATTACCCGCAAGAATGGGGGATTATCGGGGGAACGCCAGAGCATCAGTAATTCAATGTAATCTTCTCACTATGGCGAGTCATACTTGGGGCAAAATAGTCCCTCGTCCCGCTCCAGCCGTTCAGCAAGCCGGGCTGCGTGACTTGGAGAATCTGCGACCACATCATCAAATCCTATTATGGTTCGCCCATTGACGACCTTGATGAATTGCACACGCAGCTCTAGCATTTCGTCCAAAATTCGGACGGCAGCACCCACTGATGGCAGGAACTTCAATTCCAACTCGCCCGTCACATTTCCATACGGGTGGTTTGGCAATTCGAAGATCGAAAAATCGATGTCATATTCCATGGGTTTGGGTCTCCAGGTGTAAACAGGGTCATGTCTCGTCCGGCCCGATAAACCCCTTTTCCATGTGCGCGGGACGACCAAAGTAGTCACGGACAGCTGCTGTGATGGCCGTTACGTAAGCGTCGGCCTTGGCGATGTGGCTCTTGCCGGTGCCGGGCTTGCCGATGAACAAACGTCGCATTCGACGCTCGCACATACGTGACCAGCTTACTGGACGATAAGGTTGTACTGGAGCAGCTCCGCTGGGTTGCCTTGAGCGACGATTCGATATTCGGCGCCCACCGGAATAGTCGCGACGCAGTAGTCGACTTGGCGCACGTTCCACGTTGCTCCGGCCCTACCTCTGCAAAGCACCTTTCCCTGCCGGGTCTGCACTTCAAACCTCTTAATCTCGCCAGAGGAGTTGATCGTTGCCAGCACCTTCTTTCCGCCGCCTTGCTGAAGCCATCCAATGGACGCATACCGCCCGTCGGGGGCGAAGAGCCCAACATTGCGCCGCTCTATGACACCGGCCAGGTTCTCGCCAAAGGGAGGCCACCGACCACCTTGAGTCGGGACGCCTACGGTGCTGAGCTGGTTTGTAATCCACGCCTGGTGCGTTGCATAGGAGGTCGCCATCTGGAACGCGATCGTCCCGCCGGAGTTACAGTTATCGTCACTACGCCCCGACGTTACGCCAATTGTGACGCCGCCGGCATCGTACAACGGACCACCTGAGTCCACCCTGCAAACTGTCGATGTTGAGCCGCCGCCGTTGGGTTCAAACAGGGAGCACAAGCTACTGGCTGGATCAAGGTAGTCATAGCCGGTGCAGCTGCTGGCTTTAACGCGGCCTCGGGACTTCAGGCCAGGCTGCGTGAGCGCTTCCAGAATGGTGGCGCTGACAACCGTGCCGTCAGGGCCAATGGCGCTGTAACCGAACCCGATAATATCCCCAGACGTCCATGACGCCGCAGCGGCGGGCGCCGTAGGAAGCGGTGCTGGAACGATATCGCGCACCGGATCCTTGAGTACCAATAGCGCCAGATCATTGCGCACGCCGCCATTATCGAAGCGATACTGGTTATCGGTGATGACCAGTTTTACTTCTCGAAGCCCGACATGCTGGAAGAAAACGCGCCAGTTTGTAGGATCATTGAGTGGCGCTGGCCCGCGTGGTGGTGCGCCGCCTATGCACTGGTCGCCAGTTGGGTAGTTATCGAGCGGCCTATCCGACAAGCAAATGCAGTGCGCAGCGGTGAGGATGACGTTCTGACTTACCAATGTACCAGTGCATCGGGGGTAATACTCGCTCGCCCCTGCGGCCCTGGCCAACAGCAGCGCGACCGCTGGATCACCGGTCGTCGGCCCGCCATCTACGCTATTGTTGACCGTTGGAACGGGACCGGAGTTCTTGGGCGCCGGCGCGGCAATGGTTGACGGCCCCACTGGGGGCTGGACAGCGATGCGCTCCAAAAACTGATCGGGACGCAAATTTTGGAGCTTTTCAGCCTCTTGCGCCGGCTTGCCTCCAATTTCGCGGTATTGGGTCAACGCGATTTCCTTGGCCTGCCTTGCCACGGCTCTCAGCGTTTCAATACGCGAAGCAATATCCTGCCTTTCCAAGTTCTGCGGCGCAATCACCTGAGCGGCGGCTACTTGCCAGCCAACCGCGCAAACGAGTAACAGAATTAGTCGCGAAGCGGTATTCATATATCCTCCAATGAGTTCAGACGAACCACGCCCATATTATTCTCCTGGACAGTCTTCCGGCTTCGCTAGACATTTCGCTTCGCGCTGCTGCTGATATTTCAGATCGTTCTTGTCCTTGAGTGCCGCGGCCTGCTGGCCCGGCGTCTTCGCTGCGTTCTTCTCTGCCAAGAAGGTGCCAATCGCTGCGGCCGCAGCACTCCCCTCGGACACGGCATTTGTCGTGCCATAGGATATTTTGCTAATTGTGCCGTACTCAGTCAGGGCCATTTCGAACTTGCGTGAACCAAACACAGCTGCATCCGGCACAGGCACATAGATTCGATCGGCCTCGGTGTTAAGCGGGACTGGCACGGTGCCTTCCCAGTACACCGCCAATGGATCCTTTACGCTCATGTCGCCCGGCAGTCCACTGACCTGAATGAGCGCTGAGGTTACGCCGTTTAGAGCAATTTTCACGTCAGTGTCGGCACCGATCCAGGTCGCCACCGGAAACTTCGAAGTAGACTTAACTTTAGCCGTAAAGCCTAAACCAGGAATATGGTCTTTAAGCTTCCCGAAGAGCATAGCGTTATTCGATTCAGGCTTAATCTCCGCTATCTCGCCGCCGTCGATAACCACCTGTTTGTCAGATGCCGAACTGCGTTTGTATGTAATCTTCCCCTCATAAGCGATCGTAACGGCAGTGGGTTCTGCTGCCTGCTCTTGCGCTGCTGGCGCCGGCTTCTTCGCTTCCTTTTTCTTATCGTCCTTCGCCGCTTCCTTCTTAGGCTCCTTCTTCTCCTCCGCATCGGCTTTTGCCGCATACAGTGCAACGACCTTGCACGCCTCTTTTGCGTTGTATGCGGGAGCCACCGCAGGTCCTGCAGCGGCGGCGACGATTTTGACTACCGAGAGAACGTCCTTAATCACTTCGCCCGCCTGGCCCACGGTTGCGATGTTCACGCCAGCCAATCGGCCATCGCCGGTGAGTTCAAATGTCAGATCGGTATTTGCGAGTGGGCTACCTGATTTGCTTGGCGAGAGCGTTACCGGAGCGGTAGGGTCGCCTTGGTAGGTAGTGGTCGGCGTCACGGTCACGACCTGCACAAGCCGGTCGCCTGCAGCGTTGCAACCGATGGTCTGGGTCACTTTGACCGTGGTCTCGGCTTTTGGTAGGTAATACGTAAAAGTACCTTTAGGCGGCGACGAGCAGCCGCACAGCAGAAGCAGTGCGCCGCCCAACATGCCGGCAAGCGGTTTCGAGACATTAAGGCGCGCAGCGGCAACCACGGTGGCTTTGCCAGCCCGTTCATTCGAAGTGGTCATAGTATCCCCAGTCTGGACAGCGATCGGACCTTCTCTTTGTTATCCGATAATGCTATTGCAATTTGATCAAGCAAAACTATCCAATACTCACACTGCTATTATTTTTGCAAATTTACAACTACTGGAACGCCACATCGCGGTGGAAACGGCCACTGCGCTCATCGTCACATCGGTAAGCTTCGGGGCAGCACCGTCTTGAGCGCTTCGGCAAATTGATCGATGATGATGGCATCACACCGTTGGGAAGCGGCGTAATCTCAGAGAGCTGCTGACAAGCCGCAGTTCCAAGGCAAGAATTCATCGACCCGGTTGACGGGATGATCGGCAATATGCGTCAGCACGTGACGCAACCAGGCTTCGGGTGCGACACCGTTCAGCTTGGCCGTGCCGATCAGCGAGTAGACCGCAGCTGCGCGCTCGCCGCCGCTGTCGGCGCCAGCAAACAGGTAGTTGCGACGGCCAATGGCCACGCCACGCAAGGCGCGTTCTGCCGCCGAGTTGTCGATCTCGATAATGCCGTCGTCACAGTAGCGCACCAGCGCCGGCCAGAGTTTGAGTGCGTACAGAATCGCCGCCGCCGTGTCGGACTTGCGCGACAGCGTGTCGAGCGTGGCGCGCAGCCAGTGTTCCAGGTCATCGAGCAGCGGGCGAGCGCGGGCTTGCCGCACCAGCCTTCGTTCATCGGGAGGTTTGCCCCGGATCTCTGCCTCGATCACATAGAGTTCCGCGATCCGACGCGATGCTTCGGTAGTCAGCGCTATCGCTCGCGCCGCGTGCAGGTCGTGGAACTTGCGCCGCGCGTGCGCCCAGCAGGCTGCTTCGCGGATCGTGCCGTCGTCAAACAAGGCGTTGAAGCCAGCATAGGCATCGGCTTGCAGGACACCTTTGAACTGGGCCAAGTGGGTCTGCGGATGGATGCCCTTGCGGTCGGGCGTGTAGGCAAACCAGACTGCTGGCGGCACGGTGTCGCCGGCGGGCCGATCATCGCGCACTTAGCTCCAAAGGCGCGCCGTCTTGGTTTTGCCATTGCCGGGGACCAGCACCGGAATCGGGGTGTCGTCGGCATGCAGCTTCGATGCCGCCCGCACGTGACGCCGAATGGCATCGACCAGCGGTCGCAGCAGCGCGCTGGCGGCACCAACCCAGCTCGCTAGCAGGGCGCGATCAAGGTCGAGACCTTCGCGGGCATAGATGACGGACTGGCGGTACAGCGGCAGATGGTCGGCGAACTTGGCCACCAGGATATGCGCCAGCAGACCGGGACCGGCGACACCGCGTTCGATGGGCCGGCTCGGTGCCGGCGCCTGGACGATGGTGTCGCAACACGAGCACGCCAACTTGGGCCGCACATGCCGGATGACGCGGACGCTGGCCGGCACGAATTCCAGTTGTTCCGCCACGTCCTCGCCCAGCGGCCGCAGGCCGCCACCGCAAGCGGGACACGCATCGGCAATTGGCGGATAGACCTGCTCGTCACGCGGCAAGTGCTCGGGCAAAGGGCGGCGCACCGATTTCTTGCGCGGCGCCTGATCGGCCGCCGGCATCTCCCGCGCCGCCTCGGCCTCGTCGGCCTGCAGGTCTTCCAATTGCAACTCCAGTTGCTCGATCTGGTGATCCAGCTTTTCAGACTTGCGGCCGAACTGCATGCGCCGCAACTTCGCGATTTGCAGCTTGAGGTGCTCGATCTCGACGGCGCGCGTATTGAGTTGTTCGCGCAGACCTTCCACCACCGCGTCTTGGGCGAGCAGCAGCGCCTTCAAGGCGGCGATGTCGTTGGGCAGGTCGGCCGGGCTGAGCATGCGCCGAGTTTACGCGACCCTAGTTACGTTTACAAGGCCGACGTTGGCTTCCAAGTGCGTTCCGGCCGCCGCCAGTCTATCCCTTCCAGCAGCATCGACAGCTGCGCCTGCGTCAACGCGACGGAACCGTTGCTGGCCTGCGGCCAGATGAAGCGCCCTCGCTCAAGCCGCTTGGCCAACAGGCACAAGCCATCGCCCGTCCACCACAGCAATTTGATGCGGTCGCCGCGCCGGCCCCGGAACACAAACACGTGTCCGCTGAATGGGTCTTCCTCCAGCGCCGTCTGCACTTTGGCAGCCAGGCCGTTGAAGCCGGAACGCATGTCGGTGATGCCGGCGGCGAGCCAGACATTCGTGCCGGAAGGAAGCCCGATCATCGCAACACCCGATCCAACACTTGCGCCGGCGTGGATGCGTTGGGCTGGCCTTCGATCCGCACACGAACCTGGCCCAGCTCAAGCACGATAACGCCTTTGGCATCGGAGGGCGTGCTGTTCGGAGCAGGTGCCGTCGGCGCCAGCACCACCGGCAACAGGCCATCGTCACGCATCAAAGCAGGCACGCCAAGGCGCCCTTGCTCATAAAGCCGGCGCCAGCTAAACACCTGGTTGGCGTTGACCCCGTGCCCGCGCGCGATGCGTGCCACTGAGGCGCCCCGCTCCAGCGACAGCGCCACCAATGCGCGCTTGAATTCCAGCGGGTGCTGGCGGTAGTGACCGCGCGCGTTCTTGGAAGTGATCGGTTGAAAATTTGTGTCCATAATCGAAATTGGTGGGCACAAATGCTGTGCCAGAATTCGATCATGAAGGCCGCCTGTCAGGTAGTCCAGACGGTGCTGGGAATACGCTTACGCCGTTACGTCTGAGTCATACGCTCCTCCCACAGGAAGATGCACGCTTCTGCCGCGCAAGCCCAATCGACGCTTCATTGCAATATAATCTGAAGTCGGCCCTCAGACCAGGGCCAAAATTGAACTCCCGGACAACTTAACGATCATGGCCGACCATTTCACGACACGCTTTATCGATGACGCCGCGGCATTCGCCGCACTGCACGAACGTTTAAAAAAATTTGGGTATGTCACCGAGGCCGACGAGCCTCACTTGAACCGCCCCGTCCACAACAGCCTGACAGCAGATCGATACCAACGTGTCTTCGAAAAACACCATCCGGCGCAGTACACCAGTTTGCAGGTAGCTGCCTGCGCCATCGATGTAGGCGACGGGTTTCCTTCCTTCTACGTGATCTATGACTGCGCGCGGTTCGAAGATTCGCGCGCAATAGAACACGAACTCAAGCGGGTTGGGAACTTTACATAGTTCACCTCATCGCCCGACCTGATCGGCCGTCGAGATGCCGCTCCCGTATCAGCCGCAGCAACCGGTCCCCGCTCCACAGCCCGATACGCGCCGCAGCCATCTGCGGGTACAACGCCGCCCCGCTACGCCCGGTGTGCACGAACAGCCCGCCATCGTAGTTTCCACGAGCAATGACGTCACCAAAGGCGCACACATGCGCCAAGCACACGTGGTGCAGATAGCGCTTGGCCTGCACCGCGTGCCAGCCCCGCCCAAGCAGCCAGACGGCGCCATCAATCCCGCCGTCGCCGCTGTAGCGCGTGCCGCGCAGCACCAGCAGGCCCGCGTCCTCCAGCGCCGACATCACCACCTCCTCGAACACCAGCGGGTCGACCGCGCGCAGGTAGGCCAGCGTGCGGCCGCCGGCACCCGGCTCCTCGAAGGCGCGCACGGTGCGCAGCACGCGGCGCGACTGGCGTACATTGCGCTGGTGCCCCGGCAGGTAGGCCAGCCTGGTCGCGTTCACCCAGCGCGAGAGGCAGCGGATCGCCAGCTTGCCGAGCGTGTCGCCCCAGCGGCGAAAGCGTGCCGCCCATGCCGCGTCCCAGCCGATCGGCCTCCGCCTGTCCCCCTGCCCATACGCCCTGCCGCCCTGACGCCGGCCGGCGCTGCCCCTTCCCGATTCTGCATCACGCATCGTCCTTCCCTCCTCTCCTGCGTACCGAGCCCAGATAGGCGGTACTGATCTGCGGCCGGTGATGTCCCAGCTGCTCGGCCACCTGACGGTAGGCGTCGCGCCGCACGGCCGGGTCGAGCGCCGGATCGCCACCGCGCACCGGCGAGCGTACCCGCGCGATCTCGAAGTACAAGTCGTTGGCGAACTGGTGGCGCAAACCGTGTGCGGTCACACCCAGCTCTTGGCGCGTCATGCCGGCACCGCGCACCACGTTGGAAAATCGGTCCAGCGATTGTTTGAGCGACAGGCCTGGGCAGCCGACGTGGCCGTGGCGCGTCGTCACCAGTTCCCTGGCCTCGCCCAGCGCCTGGCGCTGCGCGTCGCTGAGCACCGCCGTGTAGCGCAAACGGCCGCCCTTGGTGCCGCGCTTGATGCGCAGGAAGCTGACCCAACGCAGGGCCGCCGGATGACCTTCTGGCAGCGCGTAGGAAGGCACCTCGGCCACGTGCGGCCAGAACATCACCGCTTCCTTGCGCCGCATGCCAAATGCCAGCATCAGGCGCAACTGGACGCCAACGTGGCGGTCGCGCGCCGCGACCTGCTCGATCAGCGCCTGCGTGTCGACGGCGCTGCCGTCCCAGCTGCGGTCGCGTTCGGCCGGATAGTGCCGCGCCACCAGCGCCGGCTCATGCGTATAAGCCTGCGCCGTGCGCACCAGGCCCGGCTTGCCGATCCAGCCGGCGTACACGCGCAGGATCGAGAGCTGCTGCTGGATGTAGGCCGCGCTGCAGGGATGCGGGCGAACAGGCCTGTCCTTCCCTGGCGCTGCGCACCAGTAGCGCACCAGGGCGGCGATGTGGCGTTCACCCAAATTGTCCGGCGCCGTGGTAAAGCCCAACCGGCGCAGCAGCGCGAACATGCGGAACAGCGCCTGGCGGCGCGCCGCGCGTGTGTTGTGCGAGACCACCTTGTTGCGCGAGGCGTGCATCTCATTGCGTTGGTCGATGATGGCGGCCAGCTGTTCCCGCCAGTCCCGGTATTGGCCCATGCGTGACTCCCTTCCCTGCTGCGCGCGCCGAGCCCGCGTAGCGAACATCCGCCAAGACGGCACACTTTCGGCGCGCTATATGCGATCGAGCGGCGCCGCCACTGCCTGGCTGGCGCCCTGCCTGGCCTGCCCAACCACCGTGCCACGCGGGCCATGCGCGGCAAATGCCGGGAACTGCTGCTGCGCCTGCCGGTCCCGGTCCGGCACGGCGCTTGGGATAGATCGGTGTCGTAAAAATGAATATGTGGACGGACAGCGGATTTCGCCTTCTGTCTCGCGCCCCGCCTCCTGGGCGGACGGTGCCGCGCTGGGCGCGGCAAGGACATCACGTGGCGGCAATCGCCGCGCAAAACACGTGTCGCCTCCTCGCACGGTTATCCCCGGCCCTACCACCAGGCCGCTTCGTGCTGCCGTACGTACCACGCTGTTCGACGCTTCGGATGGCGCCGTCACAACGCGGCACCGCCTGCGCGGTGGCCGTACGAGCTGAGGGACGTATTGAAAAATCGGGAGAGACGGCGTCGCCGTTCCCCTACCACCGGACTTGCCGGTGCGTGTCGGCACGCCAATGCGGCGTGCGGCGCGGGCAGGCAATGGTGCCTGGCCACGCGTTCAGGACATCGATGCCCGCGTGCTCAAAGAAAGATCGGAAGGATGGTGCACCAAAGGCCTCGGTCATTGCCGACGACGCTACTGGCGCAATCTGTGCACGAAGGCACAATGGAGTATCGGCATCGCCGACCTGGGGACGGGTAACGACCGCAACGGGCTGTATCGCAAGCCTGCGCCGCATTGAGAGCACGATGCTCATGGAAGCGGGTCCAGACAGTGGAGGCAGGATAGGAGGCAAATCGGGCAATGTCAAGGTGCGCGGAGGGCGCGAAAAATTGTGGATTGATGCGTGAAATATTTTGTAGGTGACGAAACAGGGCCTTGTTCCGCTATGACATGCCGGGGCCTGCGAACTCCTCTGATTGTAAATCTGTCGAAGCGCCGGACCAGATTCGCGCGTCTGGGTCGGCCTCGTGCGCGCACCTTCGCAAACCGGGAACTGGCCGGCACGGACTGACGCAGCGCACCGCAGCGCCGCGTGGGCGAACCCGAAACGGCCCAACTGACCGGGCAGTTCCAGAACCGTACTGGACCAGTAGCAAAAATCGAAATGCGGCCTTAAGAGGAAGCCTTTCACATGGATCAGCGCGCCCTGCTCCCACTATGCTTTCCCTGTTCAACCAGAAAGGAGCGCGCGCCGTGGAACCTATCGTGAGGGCGGTCGATGTCGGACGAGGCAATACCAAGTTCATCAGCGGCATCAAGAACGGCGAGCTGCGCTGCGACATGTTCCCGTCCCAGGCACATCCATCGGAAGCGGGACAGGAAGCCGAAGCATGGGGCGCACGCCGGAAAACCGTCTGCATTCCCGCCGGCGGTCTGGTGTACGAAGTCGGCCCCGACGTCCACCTCGCGGCCGATGTGTTCAACGCCAACGTCCTGCAACACGACCGTTATTGCGACACGCCGGAATATCTGGCCCTGCTGCTCGGTGCGCTGCATTACATGCAGCTCGAACGCATCGACCTGCTGGTAGTGGGCCTGCCGGTTGCCACGTACAAGCTCAAGTCGCTGGTCACCGCCTTGGAGCGCCGACTCGCCGGCGAGCACGAACTGTCCAAGGGCCGGCGCGTGAAAGTGGTGCGCGCAAAGGCCATCGCCCAGCCTGCCGGCGCGCTGATGCACTACGGCCTGACGCACAGCAAGGTGGCGCAACTGCGCAAGGAGCGCAGCCTGATCGTCGATCCAGGCCGGCGCACCTTCGACTGGCTAGTCACGCAAGGCATGCAGCAGATCGACAAGCGCAGCCACTCGGTCCCGCGCGGCATGCACGATGTGCTGCAGACGATGATCGAGGGCATCAGCCGCAGCACAGGCTCGCATTACCGGGACTATGACACCGTCGATGCGGCGCTGCGCACCGGGAAGAAGCCTGTGGTCTTTCAGAAGGAGTACGACCTGACGCGCCACCTGCCACTGGCGAGGAAAATTCCGGAACAGGCGGTGGCCGAGATGATGCATTACGTCGGCGACGCGAGCGATATCAGGAACATCATCCTGGTTGGTGGCGGCGCGTTCTTCTACCGGGCAGCACTCAAGGCCGCCTTCCCGAACCATGCGATCCACGAGTTGAAGGATCCGATCTACGCCAACGTGAAAGGATTTCAGCAAGCAGGAATGGAACTGGCCCGCGCCCTGGTGGGCGGAGGCACTAGCGCCGGCGTACGCGTCGACATCAACGAAGCCGGGAGCGGCGGCGATGAGTAAGGGCCTGCGCATCAACTTTGAACTGGATCGCGCTGATAATCCGCCGCTCTATGACGAGCTGGCCCGATTTACCAAGGGCGCAAAGCGCGCCAACCGGCTGCGGACGCTCGCCCATGCAGGCCTCATGGCCCAGATACCTGCCCCCGCAACGACCACGTCGGTCGCACCGCAACCGCAGAATGGCGAGCACGATCCCGTCCATGCCGCTGCAAGCATGGAACTTTTCGCGCCTGCCATAAGCTAAGTGGACAGCGGGCACGGCGGTATACGCAGCCGCAGTGACCACAACTTGTAAGTTATCGCATAGGATTTTCGCAGCGAAGTCATGCATCGCGGCCAACTGCGACAGACTGGAGACATGCTCCAGAGTCCGTGCTAATCCGCTTAAGTGCTTCTTCTTGCGCCAGCGCTGGTGGTAAAGGTCGCCGAACTCGGCCTCGGGGAATTCGGTCTCGTCGAGCAGGTTGGTCATCAGGACGCGGACCTTGACGGTCGACGAGACGTGGCGTACCAAGCGCACAGTCTGGGGCTGGGGCGGACACTCGGTGCTACGCTCAAGAAAACGCCATTTCCACGATCACCCTGAACATGCCCTCCGTGCCCGAGGGGTTTGAAAACACGCGATGGAACAGGTCCCGCCGCCCCACTAGCGGCAGTTTGAAATCCTGCTCGTCGATTATCAAGTGCTTCACCTCGACGAAGTCGTCATCGTTCAAGCCGCCATCGAGCCCCCCGGAACTCCTTAGCTTGTTGACCGCGTTGATGACGGCGTCGATGACATCGTTCTTCTTCAGACCGTTCGGCGGCACTGCGGGGCTACCGGCCAGATGGTTCAGTGCCTTGACGGCCGCGCCGTGGACCAGATTGCGAATCTGTTGCGGATCACCGTCGTCGTTTTCCATCATGAGCATCACGAACGCCATCTTGTTGATGTCGGCGATCGGCGTCGGCATGTGGCTCTTCAAGCCCCAGAACGGACGGCGCACCACGCCCGGCAGCGTGTCCAGGATGTCATACGCCGCCGCCGGCGTACCGAAGGGCATCGAAAAGGTGGTCGCCATCTCCGACCGCCCCAGTAAAAACGGCCCGTAGCGCGTGGTGTCGATGACAAGCGCGCTGGTGTGGGTGAAATCAGCGCCAACGATCAGCAAGTACGGCTCGTCGTTGCCGACCTCCGTGCTGTCATCAAGGGACTCGATGGTCTTCAGGGCAAGTGTAAATTTTGGAATGGACACGGGGAGCCTTTCTGGCGGTCATGAAGCGCACTTCGTCGGGGGAACCAGGTGCGGCTGCCGGGTCGGGTTCCGTCAGTGATTATAGATATCTTTTTTATAACAACTCTCACCAATTGTTTCATCCGAAACCGGCACACTGCGCCAGGAGAGCGACCGGCGCCGATCAGCCAGAACTCTCGCCGCTGACGCCCAGCACTATCGAGGGCGACACTCAACTACATCTCCAAAGAGCTTTTTGACAGTGTACGGAGTAGCATTCGGGCCGCATGATCGTCCGCTTCGGGGCGGCGGCTGCCAGTCGTCGGTCGGACATCAAGTGTCAGGTCAGGGTGTGAACCAGTACACGCATCGTCGGTGGCGCACAAGGTAGAACTCTAGCTGCTAGCTGCTCCCCAAGGTGGCAGCGAGCCAGCTCCCCTCGAAGCTGTCGCGGATGGCTATCGGAGCTCTTGCCCGGCATCGCGCAGTGACACGCCAATTACCGTTGCTGCCACTGTTCGGCCAACAGCGGAAGCGAAACGCATGATCGTCGACTCATGCGGCCCAAAATGAAAGGGTTTCAGGTCCGGTGCAGTCCGTACCAGCGACTCAAGGCTGCCGATCTCATCCACCAAGCCAAGCGACCGGGCCTCTTCGCCGCTCCATACCTCTCCGGTGCCGTAGTCGATACCAGCCTTTAACCGCGCCCCTCGTTGCGCGATCAGTTCGTTGACGAACATCGCTCCCACGTGGCTAACCAATTGCTGAGCCTTCGCGTCGGACGCCTCCGACACCGGCGTAATGGGATTCAGGAAGGCCTTCAATTTCCCTGACGCGTAGACGCGCTGCGACACGTGAAACTGCGCGATCGCCTGGTCCAGCTGCCACGGCGCGATAATCGCGCCGATCGACCCGACAAGACTATACTTGCCGGCCACGATGCGGTCGGCATGCATCGCTGTCATGTACGCAGCGGAAGCGCCCATGTTGCCGATAATCGCAGTGACGGGCTTCGGATGTTTTTGCCTGATGACCGAGATGGCGCGGGTGATGCGCTCGGCTTCCGCAGGGGCGCCCCCTGGGCTGTCGATGGACAGCACCACGTGCTTGACGTGCGCGCTGGAAAACGCGTCCTCCAGCGCCGGTATGACCTTGTCCGCAGAGGCCAGGGTGCCCTGTGCAATCTCGCCTTGGATGCGCACGACCCCGACCACGTCGCGAAACGGGCCGAAGGAAAAGCGTGAGACGTTCACCAGGAACATTGCGCCGGCGGCGACTGGTGCCAGGACCAACAAGGCTTTAATTCCGATACTCCATCGGCGCTCCGACTTGCGTTCGCGGGCGCTCTGGCGCTGCTCCTCCCGGATAGCAAGTTGCTGGGCATGCAGATCCGTGAGCAATTGCAACACGACCTCTTGCGGTGCGATCAGCGCCGCCTCATCTTTTTCGGTAGTCATCGTTTCCCCCGTACCCTATCTGCAATTTCCTCCGAGCCCGAGCAGAACCTGGCCAAGGCCGATCTTCTGGCTGCATTCCTTGGGTTTCGGCGCGTTTTCGCCTGCATCGACGCTGCGTTGTGCCGGTGCCCGCTCTTGTATCATTTCATCTACCGTCTGGATGCCTTCCGCAGCGGCCAAGCGCTGCTTGGCATCTTGAATTTTCGCCAGCTTGCACTTAACCTGAAACGCATGCGGATACTCCCTAGTGGCAGCGGAGTCGCGAGTCACATCAGCCGGACTGCAGAGCTCGCCCGTTACATCTCGGAAGGATCGTTCATCAACCGAACTGCCAAGGTCTGAGTGCAGAATTAAAACTTGTCCATTTCTACACTCGGAAGTGATGAACTGCAGAGCAAGTCGTGAATATATTTCCCAAACCCTGCTTGTGCCTTGCGGCACAAATGTCTTTCGAGTCAAACGATAGTTCGTAAGTGGCGAGAGATCGCAGACAGTTTCATCCGTTGGTCGCCCTGCCAACGAAACGGCGTGAGCATTAGAACCGACAACTAGCGTGACAGCAAGAAGCATAGCTTGAAGGATCAACATTTTCTTCTCCAAGTAGAGAGGACATCATGCACATGCTAAGACACATTATTTTAATTTCAAGCATCGGATTGGCGAGCGGATGGGCAATGGTCGAGTTCCGTCTTGCGACGGCCCCTCGGATCGCGGGCACTATTATCGCTGCAGCCTTTATCACGCTATACTTAGCCCTAGCCTTGGTGTATTGGCTGCTCCAATTTTTGTGCAGCAAGGTCGACACACGCCTTGCCGCCAGCTCCCTACTTGGTCACGATTCACGCGGGCGGCTTCGAATTCACAGCAACGAACGCCGCTGGTAAAGGTCACTTCCATTTTGTCTCAATCTTGTTTAGTAGCTCCTTCAATTTTCTCGAAACAATATCTGGATCGCCTTTAACTTGTTCATTGACACTATTGAACAGCGATCGTTCAGTTGACACGTGGTTATCTCTTGTCCGGCCCACCTGCTCCTCTTCAAATTTCTGCTCGCGCTCTTTTGCTTTCTCCTTCAAATTCGCCTCACTCTGGTTTATCTCATTGCGTATTGCCTCGCTTCGCGCCGACGATGTCTCATTTTCCTCGGAACGTGTATTTCCTGCCGGCGCGTCTTTTACCTTATCACGATAAGCCTCTGCCGTCGTAGTTAATTTTGAGATCGTGCCACGATCCAGTGCACTCTTTGCTTCACGATAATCCGATTTAACTTCATCAAATGAGCTAGGTAAACGACTTGACTTCGAAACCGGCGCAGGAACACGTGTAACGCTTCCGAGAAAGGATTCCAACTTCACTAACTCTGCGGCACTGCCCACTTTATCCGAGTGGAGTAATTTCTCGAACAACGAGACATTCTGCGGATCTTTGGCTAAGTCTTTGCTAACTGTTTCTCCCCGTTGAAATGCATTCGCAACGCTCTCGGAGAACTCCACCTGTTTGCGCAGACTTGCGTCCGCTCTCTCGCTGCGAGACAAACTCTCAGTCAGTCGTGCGGCAATTTCTTTTCCATTTCGATTCTCCCCCAGGACAGATTGAAGATAGTTCTTGTTTCTTGAAACTGTGTCCGAGAATGCTTTGAACTTCGCTTTATCCTCGCTGCTCAGCGCATTGTTGATAAGTTGGTCCTGTTTCTGCACCGATGAAGAGTAGTGTTTTCGCCCTTCGCCGAAGACCTGCCCGCCCACATCAAACGGAGATAAGCTCTTCATGGCCCCCCCTACGCCAACTCCGAGATGCGAGGCGCCGCCAAATGCTACTGATGCTACCTGCTGTTCGCTCGCGCCAGTGGTGGCCGCCACAGACCTGGCAATTTGCACCAATTCGCCTATTCGCTCTCCAACGCTCTCATCGCTTGACACGCTAGAACCTTCCGTACGACCATGCGCATGTATTCGTGCATTCGCACTTACCAGAGCATTACTCAATGCTGCAGCTTTCTCGTTAGACGCAGCCACAGATTCGGCTTGCGCTGAAGCGACCGATCTAGAAGACGCTTCCACGTGCTGCTGGGATATCTTGGCGTCCACTATGCGCGACACTGGCCCCTCGTTGGCCAGCGCCTTGGCAGCAGTCAGCCCACTCAACACATTTGAGGTATATGTGGTGCCGCTGCTGTCGTTTTGTCTGCTTCCAAAAAAGGCGGAAGAACGCGCCGGCGCGAGATTGACCTGATCCATGCTCATGTTCCCCATCGACACATTGCCGGTTGCTGCGGCAGATGACGTCGAAGTCAACATGGACTGAAGCGAATGTGCGCCAGATACCAAGGCACTGCCGAGCGTTTCCATGCGTTTCAGCGCTGCCCAGGCAATCATTGGAATACTCATCGTCATGTAGCCAACTACCGCTTCGCCCGAGATGGCGTTCGAATAGATCGACGGGGCCGTCAGCAATGACAGCGCGGAGGCGCCACCGCCGACACTGGCCGCAGCAGCCAGATCTTTCGCCGCATACATCATTGCCATGTAATTTAGAATTGCATACAGAGGGGGCCACAACTGGATCCAAATTAACAACGAAATGTAATTCTTCAGCGCCACCGCGGTCTCGCGGCCGCCGGACAGCATGAGGAGCAGAATCACGATCGGGAAGATCGCGTACGCCAATGCCTCCACTGTGTTACGAATCACCGGTAGCGCCTGTTCTGCGACCTTCCCATTGTTAATCCAGGCCGCGTTCGTCTGCGCCACCGCTTGGGTCCGTCCAACAGCAAGCAGCACCGATGCGGGGTCGTTAACTTTCTGTCCGGCCAGTAGGGATGCATCGCTCATCGCATTAATTAAAGCATTCTGGCGAATGATGTCGGCAGCCGACGCGGCTGCATCTGCGATTCCGTTCTTGATGTAGGCCTGCTGGATCTGCCCAGCGATTACCGCCGCGGCCGACGGCCCGCTCAGGGTAGGATTCATCCGGCTCGACAGCAAGGCTTGAGCGCGACTCAACTGGGCAGGCAATCTGCTGTTAAGGTTAGTATATGCTTCGGTGCAAGGCGCTACTGCCATCCCTCCCGCTCCGTCGGATACTGGCGTGAACCTAGCCGGATTTGGCGACGCCATCAGGGGCCAGATATCACCCGACGTAGCGAATGCCTCAGGCTGCAGCGCCCCTGACGCCAAGTCATACATGGTGCAGTTATTAATGAAGTTGATCAGATCAGTTCTGAAGTTCGGATTTTGAAACACAATCCGACTGGTCTCACGGATTAAGCGATTCCCGAAAACCAAGCCGTTCTTTTGGTATGCAAGTTCACTTGGAAGGCCAGCGGCGCCTGGCAGCACCTGCATCGCCGTCTCGTACAGCTCAGTCAGGGTATTTCCGACCGTGCTCGATACCGATCCAAACACGGCAAGGCCAAATGGCACATTATCGACAACCGTCACTGCGCTCCCACCCGTCTTGTCCACGATTCCCACGGTCACCTTGGGAACGAGTAGCACCGAAAATACTAGCGTGATCGACGCCAGCCAGTACCAGCCATGCAACTTCTGCGGTGCAATTGCGTATGCCGCAAGCGCCGCGAAGAATCCGCAGAATGCAACCACGCCGAGGGCACTCGCATATGAACCGGAACCGCAGATGGCCGCGATTGCATTCAGAACACCGAACAAGCTGTCATTATTTTGGTAGGCATATACTTCCCACATCGCAGGCTCCCGTGATCAACTATTGCATGTAGGCCGCGCGACGGCCCAGCATATCGAGGATGTGCTGGGGCATTGCGCTTCGCATTTGCCGCTCCATTTGCTCAAGGCTGGATGCTATTGCATTTATCGACCCCACTCTTTGGTGGAGTTGTGCCTTCTCCTGCGAAAGCTGAGTAAGCAAATCCTGCGCTCGTGTACGCAGTTCTCTAGCGCGTTCAGCCTGTGGCAGATCAAGCAAGTAATCCTTCTCCAGCGCGAATATTCCTCGACGAAGGTTTTTCTCAAGGAAGACGTAGGCATAGTCAGCGGCAATCAGTTCGCGAAATCTGGCGATCAGGTCTTCCGAAAGATCTGCCGTCGGCACAACAGTGGTTATGGAGAGCATCCTATAGACTGGCTCCGTGGTCTGATTCACAAAGCCAACCTCTGGTGAATTGTTCGGAATCGGCGTACGCGTAAGAATTTTGTTCGCAATGGAGCGCATCAGATTCTCAACCTTCAGGGTAAATGGCGTGTGAGAATAATTGCTCTGAATAGTGACCGCGTCGCATTCGGTAAAGTTGTTGCATCGTAGTAGCTCCTGGACGACATTGCCGCCTGGCGTACCGCCACTGCCGTAAAGAAGCCGATTAATGGATGTGATCGTCGGTGCGAAGGGTTCCGGATCGCGACCATCCTCGTAGAAGATCACTGTACCCACCAGACTCATGATCAGTTCTCTCTCCTGATCGTCCAGGTTGGTGCCCGCCAGCTTCAACGCCTTCCAAGTCAAATTTCCAACGAACGGTGCCTTGTTTCGGACTTGGGAATCGGATGACGCGCGCGCGGTGGCGAGCACTGACGGCTTGGCCGTCTGGCAGCGCACCTTCGCCGCCGCATAATCGGATTCCAGCCCGAGCGTCACTGCCAGGTCCTCGCAAAGCCGGTCGCCGCTCACGCCGGTGGCCTCCATCGCCGAGCTGACCAGCGATTTCGCCGTGTTGCAGGTGCTGATGTTCGCCTGCGTCAGCATGCTTTCCAGGTTCTTGGTCCACTTCGTCACGCCGCCCAAGAGCGGCGACACCGAATCGACAGCGAGCTGGAACGCGACGCCCGGCAGCGCGGCGGTGATATTTCTCAGCATGTTCTTGAACTCGGCCGCCGAGATGTGCGAAAACGAGCCGCCATAGATGTCGATGCCGCCGCAGCCGGCTTTCACGGCCGGAAAGTCGATGGCCATCAACTGGTACGTCCGGTTCTGATTGCGCAGCATCAGGCTGCCGCCGCTGTAGGTATTGAAGACCTGCCCCTTGAAGGCGCCCGGCGCGGTATAGTTACCGATCGCCCCCAGGTCGTTGAACATGGTGTTGATGGCCGCGTTCAGGTCCCCGGCGCTGGCGCCGGCGCACAGCGCGCCGGCCCCGACCGCGGTGCAAATCCAATTCGCAATGCTTCTCATGACTTCCTCCTATCGTTGATCGCCCCAAAACACGGGTGGCGGCGTTCCCTTTCCATCCCGGCCCTCGAACAGCGCGACGATCCGCTCGGCCAGCTGCGCTTCGGACAAGACCCCGAAGCCCACCGGCTCGATGCGCCCGGAGAACGGTTGCGCCAGGAACAGTGCCGGCACCTGCTGCACCTTCAGCGCACGCACCGCGCCGTTGTCGCTGCGCGCCTGTGGGAAGCCCGCCAGCGCGCCGCCATCCACGCTGATCGGCACCAGGCGAATGCCGTGCCGATCACAGAAGGCCTGCAGCAGCGGCGCCATCGCGTGGCAGTAGCCGCAATCGCCCCGGAAGAAGAACATCAGCACGTGCTCCCTGGCCACCTGCGCTAGCACGGCATTGCGTTCGCGGATGCGGGCCTGCTCGAACACTTCGAGCGCGGTGGCGTTCACCGGCCGGCCCTGCGTGGCGGGATCAAGTTCGGGATGGGACCAGGCGATGCGCTGGGCGACATCGGCAAACCGCGAGGCGTTGTAGACCACCTTCGCTTCCAGCTCCATGTAACGGCGCACGTTCGGCTCGGTCGGCTGGATCACCGCCAGCGCGCGGCGCTCCTCGACCTCCCTTTGCAATTGCCGAAACCTGGCCAACGCAGCCTGCTCGCCGTCGCCGGTGCTCGGCAGGCGCGACGCGACCTTACGGGGCGGCGCCAGCGGATCGAGATGAAAATGCCAGCCGGTGCGCGGATCGGGCAGGCCGGCGCGCTCGCCATCGGCCGCCTCGCCGCTATCGAAGACCTGCGCAGCGCAGCAACAGGCGGCCAGCGCCAGGCACACACCCAGAAGGGTTCGCCGTGTCATCGCGCCTCCCCCGTCGCCAGGCTGCGCGGCGGCAGGCCGTCGCTGCAGTAGTTCAGTTCGAAGCGCACCCGCTGTTGCTGGGGCGTCGCCTGGGTGGACAGTTTCACGCCTTCCTGCGACACGTCGACGCGCAGGCGGGCGCATCCCCGCTGGGCGTAGCGCACAATAGTCGAGACGTCGATGTCGACATCCCCGCCGGTGCCGAACTGGCGCTTGAAGGCGACCGCCACCGAACCGGCGAGCACGCCGTGCGCCATGCCGTTTGGCGCGTCGAGCGCGGCGCGCAGCAGCGGCGCGAACTGCTCCACTGGAGCTCTGCGCGCCGGCGCATCCATCGCTAACGCCAGCGGCAACACGGCCAAGCCAGCGGCCAGGTATCGAAGATTCAGCATTTCCCACCCCGCGCGTAGCATTGCGGCGCCCTGACGGCGGCCGCGCCCTGCAGGGCGCCGACGTTGGTCTGCGCCGGTACGATCGAGGCATAGAATTCGGACAGGTCGAAACGGGAAAAGTCGAGCGCCTGCAGCTGGGCGACGGAAAATCCGCCGCAGGCCGGGTTCTGCGGTGCCCCCCAACCCATGCCCAGCTGCGCCCTGCCCTGTTCGTTGACGAGACGCGCCAGCACCGAGTTGAAGCAGCACTTGGACGTGGTGCGTTCGATGCAGCGCACGCAGCGCCCCAGGACCCGGATGCACTGCGAGCACCAGGTGCCCACGCTGCGGCACAGGCGCGCGCCTTCCTTCATCGCCAACTGCCCCTCCTCGGCGTTGCAGGACATCATGGCGGTCACCACCGCGAACACCACGGTAATCGCCAGCGACCAGGGGTTGAACGCCACCGCGATGCTCTCGCCGGCGGCGATGGTCACGGAACCTGCCGGCAGCGCGACCCCGTTCACAGCCACCGTTACGCCGTAGCTGGTGAAGGTGCCGCTGAAACCATAGCTGGTCAGCATGGACTTGATGCCGGCCGCGATGAAGCTGCGGTTGTTGGCGTTCATCAACACGTCGAATACCAGATGCGAGCCCACGCCGAACAGCGAGCCGTTGCTGTAGCCGGCGCCGGCGCGGTTGCTCTGGCAACAATTGGTGAGCAGCCGGTCGCGGCAGCGGTTGTCCTCCCCGGCGAACACGCGCAGCGTGGCCGGATCGAGATACACGCCGGCCTCGCGCGCGGCCTCTAGGTAGCTCATGGCCAGTGCGAAGTCGGGATCTTGTACCTGGGCCGTGTCGAAGCACCGCGCGCCCAGGCAGAAGGTGTTGGCCGGGCACGGCCCCGGTCCGGGGCAGCCCGCGTACAGGCCCGCCAGCGCCGATTCAGAGCCGAGCGGATTTCTCGCCACGGCCGCCGCGCCGGCGATCTGGGCGTCACCGGGCGCCAAGGCCGGACGCGGCGTAGCGGCGGACGCGACCGCATGCCGGCCCGCCTCGCACGCCTGCGGGTCCGGATGCAGCGCGCACTGCGCCAGTTGGGCACGCGCTTGGCTTGCCAGGTTGGCCTGGCCGTACAGCGCCGACTGCGGCGCCGTGTCGCTGTAGCCCGGCACCACGGCGGCGGCCGACGCGGCGTTGACCGTGCCGCGCGCCGCAAGGTTCGCCGCGCGCGCGGCGGCCAGGTCGTCCTGCTGGGCGAGCGCCAGGCGGGCCTGTCCCGTCAACAGGGCGCACAGGGTCAGCCAGGCGGTCAGGCGGCGCATGGTCACGGCTCCAGCCTGGCGCGCAGCCGGCGCGCCTCTAGCGCGAACGCCGGAGCACTGCGCGCCACATGGTCCAGCGCATAGCCGAGCGTCACGTCGCCCGCCACCGACACATAACCGTTGGGGGCTGCGCAGCCATTTTCCTGGCAGGCGGTCGCTGCGGCCGCTTCGCGCGCCAGCACGACGGCCGGCACGTGCGAGATCCCGAAACGGGCAAACGCCTTCGGATCGATTTGAACGACGGCCTGGCCGCCGCCGGTCAGTTGGCGGATGCGCGCGGCGGTCTTCGTCATCGAGCCGTCCAGTAGCCCGCGCAGCACCAGTACGGCGCCGGCGCGCGGGGCGTCGGCCGCCAACCGGCGCAGCGTCCCTTCCGGCATGGACAGGCTGATGAACACCGACAGGCGCGGTCCCGTGTTCGCGGGCACCGTGCCCACGCCTGCGGCCTCATAGCCGCGCGCCACCTGCGCCAGGTCGATCCCGGCACCGGATTGAGGGCGCGGCAGCCGGTCAAAGTGATGGGTGGCGGCATTCGGTGTAGCTTCGGCCGAAGCTGCCGGGCCGGCCGACATGGCCAGACACAGCGCGGCAAGCAGCCCCAGCGCCGGCCGCGCGCTATTGCACACGATGCAGTCAGAATCCGACACAGCAGTTCCCCTTTCTGAACAGCATGAACGCGAAATCCTCGCCTCGGACCGGATACTCCTTGCCGGCGCCCCACAGCGCCGTACTACGCCCGAACGGCTGGCAGCACCGTCCGGCATCCTTGGTGGTGGCGGCGATCGGGTAGGTCAGCTGGCTCTTGTAGGCGCGCTTGTCCATCACCGGTAGGAAGTACGGTCCGCACAGGCCCGGCTCGCCGTGACGGCCCCAGGCTACCAGCTCGCGGTGCAGCTTGGCCGTCAGACGCTGCGCCAGCAACTCGGCGGTGCGCACACCGCCCAGGTGGTACGGCACATGGCCGTCCAGCGGATACAGCGCCCCCTGGCAGCCGGCGCACCAGAACAGCTCGGGACGGCCGAAGCCGGCGGTGGCGGCGACGCAATCGGCCGCGCAGGCCGCTTGCGCCACCGGGTTGGCGAACAGCACCGCTTCCGGATTGAGGATCAACGTCAGCTCGTCGTCGTTCCACAGCGGATCGACCTCGGTCAGGTAGGCCAGGTCAAACCCGCCGCGCTCCAGGCAGGGAAAGTCCGCCACCACCTGCAGCCAGTACAACACCGGGTTGGCGTAGAAGTGGGCCTGATAAAAACTGTTCTGTTCGCCGCTGGCGTCCACCGCGCGGCCGGCATCGGGCGCCGCGATGCCGGGGTTCAGGTCGACGCCGCCCAGGGACACCAGGCAGAACGGGCGCCGCACCACCTCCACGTGGCGCACCGGCTCCCAGAAGCCGATCGACAGCCCGACCGTCGGGTTCACGCCGCAGGAACACAGGGGATCGGCCGGGTTCGGGATATCGCCCTGCCCGCCCAGGTCGGCCAGCGTGCCGCCGCCCAGGGTGATGGGCATCAGGCAGCTCCAGCAGATGTCGGCGATGGGGTTTGGAAAGCGGCCGTTGCAGATGCCGACCGCCCCCGCTGGCGGGCTGTGGCAGGCCGCGGCCAGCGCGATGGCGCCTGCCATCCGGGCGGACCGTAGGCTGCGCCCGACAGCTCGACCGAAGAAGCCGGCCAGGCAGTGTGCAATCATGTTCATGGCGGCTCCTCCCTGGCCGCTGCCGCCTCGGTCGGTACCAGCTCGTCGATACGCAGCCGCCTGCCGTCCTGCGACACCAGCGCCGGCACGTGGGTGATGGCAAGGCGCCGCACCAGCAGGCCGCGCTGGTCGTAGTAGACCGGCACGCGCCAGCGCCGCATCAGCTCCAGGTAGGAGCCGCCCGTGAGCACCGGCTTGACCGCACCGGCGTACGTGCCGAGCAAGTTGGCCGCCAATGCCACTTGGCGCACGTCACGGGCGTCGAAAAACAGCAAACGGCGCGTCAGAGGCACAATGTCGAGCGGATTGGCACGCGTGCCGGCCGGGAACAGCAGCTTGCCCGACGCGTCGACGATGTTGCGCTCGAGCGCATAGCTCGGATCGTAGTGGAAGGTGCGCGCTGTGCGCGCCACCGGCAGACCCAGCGGCGCTGGGCGCAGCACGCCCTGCCGGGCACGCTCGACGGCGTGGCCGCGCAGCTGCGCCAGTTCGCCGTTCGCCTCCTTTTCCCGCAGGCGGCGTTCGATCATTGCCAGCAGGTCTTCCTCGGCGATGCGATACACCGGTCCGATCGCGCCCAACGATGCGGCCTGCGCGCCCGGGCCCGCCACTGCCGCCCCAGCCGCCCAAGCTGACAGTCCCGCCCGCATCCACCATCCCTTATACCGCCTCGTCATCGCTCGCTCCTCAGAACAGCGGCCGCACCACGGCCAGCACATCGCGCTCGGCCACCAGCCCGCACAGGCGGTAGCGCGAATCGAAGCTGTCGGCATCCATGCCCTGCATGTACAGGTAGCCGGCCGGGATCACCGTGGCGGCAATCGGTTCGAGCGCCACGCGCGACACGACGGCGTAGCGCTTGGCCAGCCCGGCGTCGACGCCATTGACTAGCACTGCGCGTCCGCGCACCTCGACGCGATCCCCGGCCACGCCGGCGACCCGCTTGAAGAAGGGCTGCCCGCGCAGGCCCGGCACGTGGCGCACGGCCTCGCCCCGGAACGAGAAGATCACGTAGTCACCCCGCGCCACGCCGCGCGCGCGGTAGTCCACCACCGCCACCAGGTACGGTAGGCTGCGCGTGACATTGAACAGGATGGGCAGGCGGGGGACGGGATCGACCAACACCCGCACGCAGGCCAGCAGCCACACCGCCGCTAGCAGCGCGTAGCACGGCCAGTTAGCGCGCATCCTGCGCAGGTGGTACGCCAGGCGCGCCATCATGGCCGCACCCGCTGCCGCAGAAGCGGCGTCAGGTCGGCCACGCCGGCCGGCAGTGCCGCGATGGCCGAGCGGTCCACCACCAGGCAGGCGCAGTCGCGCTGCAGTTCGGCCAGGCGGGCCGGATAGGCGGCGACAAACCGGTCCGCGGCGGCCAGCGCCTTGTCGCGCGCCGGCGCGTCGGTGCTGGACGAAATGGCCCGCAAGTGGCGCGTCTGCTCTTCCCGGTATACTTGCCAGGCGTCGACCACGCCGACCACGGGGATGGGCTTGACCAGCCATTGGTGGTAGCCGGCCAGCGCGGCCGCGTTGATCAGCACGGCGGCCAGCACGCCTACCAGCACCGGTTTCATGCGTGCCCCCGTTCGGCCAGGATGCGCGTGATCGCCTCGTCGATGCTGTAGCCCTGCGCGCGCAAGGCGTCGATCGGCTTGTTGTCCTCCAGCTTGTTGGAGAACAGCAGGTGGGTGGCGGGGTCCAGAACCAGGCGCGCCACGCCCTCGCCGACCGGCGACGAGACGTACATTTCCGCGTAGGCGCCGGCCTCGGTGCGCAGGGAGTTCAGCAGGCGTTTCTTGGCCGCGTCCATCAGCAAGCGCCCCTTGCGGTCCAGCAACTCAATCGACTCGGGTTTCTGGCGCAGCAGGAACACCCAGTCCGAGCAGTCGAACGCAGCTTCCATCTGCGCCGAGCCGTAATAGTCGTCCGCGCCCTGGGTGGCGGTGACCAGCGCGCCGCCGTACTTGCGCGCCCGGCGCGCCGCCTCCTCGACCACGGCAGCTTTCAGCGGATCGTCGCTGCCGATCTCGCCCAGCTGCTGCTTGAGTTCATCCATGATGAGCAGCTTCTTGCGGTTGCGCGTCAAATACATTTCCCCCGTGATCTGGTACATCATGAGGATGTTGACCACGGCGTGCAGGTCGGGGCGGCGCTTCAATTCCTCGTTCTCGATCACGACGAAGTCGTTGGTAAAATCGACGTTGTTCCTGCCCTCGAAGAAGCGGGCGTACTGGCCATCCTTCGAATAGGGATTGAGCATGATGGCCAAGTCGCGGATGCGCTGATCGTCGCGAATGCCCAGGTCGGGGATCGCGCCGCTCTTGAACGCGTCGCGCATGGCCGTCATCGTCATGTCGCGCCCATATTTTTGCCACTGGCGCAGCAGCACCGCCGAGATCGCCTTGTACTGCACCTCCTCCAGCCGGCTTTGCATCGAGCACATCTTGGCGATCGCCGGCACCAGCATGTCCATGTCGTCGCAGATGTCGTTGATGGCCGAGAAGGGATTGAGGTTGATGTCGCTGTGCGCGGTGAACTCGATATAGGCGCCGTCGGCCTTGCGGCACAGTTTTTCAAACGAGCGGCCCAGGTCCATCATCCAGACCTTGGCGCCCACCGAGCGGTACGACCACGCCAGTTCGTTAAGGAAGACCGATTTGCCCGATCCGGGCGCGCCCACCACGGCGGCGTTGAAGTTGCCCAGGTCGTTGTCGAACAGGTCGAGCGTGGTCACCTGGCCGCGCCGCCCGGCCAGCACCAGCGTCGGCGTGCTGGTGCCGCGCCATTCGGCGATCAAGGGGGCCAGGTGGATCGCGTTGGCCGTGGTCTTGCGCGTCACGCGGCGCATCTTGCGCAGGTCGCCGTGAAAAGCCGGCGAGAGTGTCATCGGCAGGCTGGCCAGGAGCGCCTGGCGCTGCTTGAAGACATCGGCGTTCAGTTCAAATCCGCTGGCGCGCCAGATCGCCCGTGCTGTCTCGCACGCCTGCGGCGCGTCCTCCGGCGAAGTAAAGATGGCCAGCTGGTGGTACATCGACACCAGGCGCCCGCCCGCGTCCGCCGCGTTGGCGGCCGCCTTCCAGTCCTCCCGTTTTTGCTCGACGTCGGGCATGATATCGGCCAGCTTGCTGCTGGCGTTCTGGTTGGCGCGGAAATGGTTGGTGGCAATGGCGCTGCGCGTCTCGGCGTGGTCGAGGATATGTACCCCCATGGTCAGCAGGAACGGTGCGCTGTACTGCAGTGGGGGCTGCATCAGGTCGCCGATCAGGCTGCCCATGCGCCACAGCGCAAAGCGCTGCGGGAACGATTTGATCGACAGAAAGCGCGCTTCCAGCGGCGTACCGCCGGCCAGCTTGGACAGGCGCAGCCCTTCCGGCCCGGCATCCTGGATGGTGTCGAAGTCGACGATCTGGTCGCGGATCTCGCGCCCCTCGTCGTAGTGCAGCTGCGGCAGATCGGTGCGCGCCATGCGGTCCGGGTTGGTGAACTGCGCGCACCAGTTGATCAAGCCGTCCGCGTCGCAATGCCGGTTCGGCAGCGAGGCCGAGGCCAGTGTCACCGACATCGAATCGCGCAGCGCGCACAGCGTGCCCAGGCGCCGCTCGTCCGCGCCGTGGCCCGGCAAGGTCACCGAGACTAGCAGCCGAAAGTCGCGCATGGTGAAATGATGGGCCGCGCTCAGCGAGCGCATGGTGCCGGCCAGCAGGTGCTGCACACGCTGGCGCGCCAGTGAGCGGTACAGGTTGCTGTTGCGCGCCGGGCGGCCGTAGCGGCTGCCCTGCTCGTATTGGTCGGCATCCTCCACCCGCAAGTTGGCGTACTCGCGCAGGATGTTGCGCACGTGGGGCGCGCCGAACAGGTGGAACTGGATGCCGGTGCCCACCGGGCAGTTGATGTACAGGCTCACCAGCACCTCGACCATGCGTTCGTCCGCGCCGCACTGCGGCAGCACCTCCAGCACGAAGCCGAGGCAGCCGTTGCGGTTGACGAACAGCTGCACGTCGGAGATGTAGGCGCCATAGGGCAGCCAGGACGCGAACTGCTCCGGCGGCGAGTCGTTGCCGGCACGTAGGCCGAGCCAGTCGAGGATGTGGCGCGGGCCGCGCTGGGCTGGCCCTTCTGCAGTCTCAAGCATGATGTCCTCCCTGGCTAACTATTGGCGCAGCGGCGCCGCGGCCGGCGGCGCGGCTGCGGCGGCGGCGCGCGCCACCTCGGCGCCGTCGCTGGCCGCCGTCGGCGTGGCGGCGGCTTCCATTTGGCCGGACGGCCGCGATGGCGGCGGACGCAGCGGCGCGTAGGCTTCGCGCGCGGCGCGCTGGGCGTGCGCCAGCTGCCATTGGCCGTCGTCGATGCGTACATAAACGTAGGACTGGTCGACCAGATCGCGGTCGCTGTCCTCCCAGGCCTTGATCCACAGCCGCAGCACCCGCACCGGCGAGCGCAGGGCAACCGGGTCCAGCCCCGGCGGCGCGGCAGTCTGCGGCGCTTCCGTCGCCAGCGGCCGGGCCAACGCGGCCTCATGGCGAGACGCGCCATCGACACTTGAGACAGAACGGCTGTGGTAGTTGGCGGACACGGAAGCGCAGTGCACGCCCTCCGGCGCCTTGCAGCTCAACTTGGGCGAGCCGTCCAGGCCCGACAGATTGCCGCAGCCGGCCAGCGCCAATGGTGACAGCAGGGCCAGCGCGCGCAGTTTGCGCGCCATGATCTTGCTACTGCCGATGTGTTCCATGTCCGCTCCTTGCCAGGCTGTCAGCCTGATCAATCCCGCCGGCGGCGCGCGCCAATCCGGCTTCGATGTCGTCGCTGCCCAACGCCCCGGCGATCCGCCTGCCGTCGGCGAACACCAGCGTGGGCGTCGCCTGCACGCCCAGCCGGGCCGCCAGCGCGAGATTGCGCTCCAGCGGGCTGGCACAGGGCTGCGCAGGGCCGGCTGGCATGGCGCCATCGGCCATGGCGCGCGCGTACGCCGCGTCGCGGTCCTGGGCGCACCAGATCGCCTCGGGCAGTTGGCGCCCCTGATAGGGCAACAGGTAGTGCAGGACGGTGACGTCGCGCAGGCGCCGCAAGGCGGCGTCGAGCTGGCGGCAGTAGGCGCAGGCCGGGTCGGTAAACACCAGCAGCCGCCGCGCACCGGTACCGCGCACCAGCGCAATGGCGTCTTCGACCGGTATTGTAGGCAGGTCCACTGCACCATCCGATGCGCTGCCATCGACCACAAGGGGCGTCTGCCTGGCTATGCCGCCGGCCTTGCGGGACGCCGTCACATCCTGCATCCGGCGGGTGTCGAACAGGTGGCCGAACACCAGGTAGCGCACATGCCCGCGACGCACATAGGCGACGTTCTCGCCCATCCACACTTCGTACAGGCCCGGAACCGGGGTCGGTGCCACGCGGTCGAAACGGGTCGCCGGATGGGCCTGACGCAGGCTGGCCAGCAACGCGTCCTCCGT
The DNA here is from genome assembly GCF_042693265.1 of Pseudoduganella sp. UC29_71. Classification (NCBI taxonomy): domain Bacteria; kingdom Pseudomonadati; phylum Pseudomonadota; class Betaproteobacteria; order Burkholderiales; family Oxalobacteraceae; genus Pseudoduganella; species Pseudoduganella sp. UC29_71. Next base: position 2,873,670 of record NZ_CP170549.1, read on the forward strand.
CCGGCCTGCCATGGCTGGCTGCAGCGCCGCCGCCAGCACCAGCGGCAGCCACTTAATCCGTACTGTCATCGCGCGCCTCCTTGCCCAGCCGTGGCAGCCGAATGCCTTTGGTCAGCACAATGTCCACTTGCCGCTTGGCGAACACTTCAATGACCGGGAAGGTCTCCTCGGCCAGCTTGATGTAGTAGTTCGCCAGGTTGTCCAGCGCGCGGCCGACGCCGCCCGCGACGCCACGCCGGATGCGCTCATCCATGCCCTCGGGCCCGGTGGTGAGCGTGCCGAACGGCGTTGCCGAGTAGGTCGCGCCGCCTTGGGCGAAGCCTTGGCCGATGCCGCTGACGATGCCAGCGCGTAGCGCGTTGGCCAGCATCTGGCCCTGCATGGTAACCAGGCGCCCGCGCAAGCCCAGCATGCCGTCCTCGCCGTGGACGTTGCCGTCGATCTTCACCTCCAGGGTGCGGCCGTCGCGGCGCACGCAGGACAGGTTCACCGTGCGCAGATAGGCGCGCGAGGCGCTGATGCTGCCGTAGCCGGAGGCGATGACAAAGCATTCCTTCACTTCGCCGCGATAGTGGTTCGGCAGCACGGCGTTGTCCAGCAGCCGGATCAGCACCGGCAGCGGGTTGGCCTGCGCCTGGCCGCCGGTCGGTGCGGCAATGCCGCTCAAGGTTTCGCCGCGAATGAAGCCGACCGGTAAATAGCTCTCCAGTACGCCGCCTTCCTCCTCCCGCTCCCCTTGCGCATCCTGTGTATCGGCCTCGCCGCTTGGCGCCCTCCCGGCGGTGGTGGCCGGCACGGCCAGACTGACACGGACCAGTACCGGCGGCGGTTCAGCCAGCGCTGCTTGGGCGCTCGGCCCCATGCCGGGGCCAACGACGGGCGCCACCGGTGAGCCTGGCGGGAATCCCGGCATATCCGGCGGCGGCATGGCTGAGCGCGGGGATGCGGCCGACACGGCAGCGGGTGCAGGCACCGGGGATGCCGCAGCGGGCGTCGGCACCTGCGGCGTTGCCACCGCCGGCCCAGGCGAGCCGCCCGGGCCTTGCTCCTGCTGGCGCCGTTCCAGTTCGGCCAGGCGCTGCATCAGCGATTGTTCCCCCGCCTTGCGGTCGAGATTGAACCGGTCCTGCGCATCCTTGTCCACCTTGTATTGCGCCAAGGTCTTGCCGGCCGTGCCCACCCACTGGTCGAGCGGGTCGACACGCAGCGGTGTGACGCCCTCCTGTTCGGGCTTGACCACCACTTTCTCCTTGGCGCGGTCCGCGCGCGGCGCCGCCTTGGCCTTGTCACTGCCGGCGAGCGTCAGCACCAGCCAGAGTGTCCCGATCCCGCCGGCCAGGATGCCGGCCGCCATCAGATACTGCCGCTGCCGGGTACTCAGACGGCCGGTTGCGGTACGCCATTTTTCACGGAGGCTCATGGCGTGCCCTCCTGTGCGCGGATCACATGCACCAAGGTGACGGCGCCCGGCGGCAGGTTGTGCCGCTCGATGGCGACCGCCAGCACGCCGTCTTGATCGAATTCCTGCTCGGCCAGCACCATGGGCGCCGCGCTGGTGTTGCGCAGCCGGTAGGTCTCGCCCAGCAGCGCACGCGCCTCGTGGCGCCGAATCAGCCTGAACTCGGCCTCCCGCCACAACGCTTGCATCACATCCAGCTGCTGGGCGCGCACGCCGTCCGCCAGCCGCCCTTGCGTCATCGACATCAACATCGATTTCAACGCGCGCACGTGGCTGGTGGCCTGCGGCCGTGCGGCCTTGGCAGCGGGCTCGCTTACTTCGCTGCGCCGGTCGCGCAAAACGAGGCTGTCGGCCGGCATCTGGGCGGGGCGCAGCAGCAGCGTGTAGGTCGCGCGCGGCGACGACACAAACAGGCTGATCGGGCGGGTCTGGCCGGCATGGCCGGTTGCGGCCGGGCGCACATAGATTTCGCCCTTGTCCAGGTCGCAGTTGAGGATGACGTCGCCGCGCGGATTGACGGCGGGCGCGGCCAAGGGCGACGTGGCCAGCGGCGCGTTGCCTGCCGGCGACGCAGTATCGCAGTTGCTGGTGGAATGGATGTTGCCCACCACGTTGACAATACGTTGCCCTTCCAGCCGGACGCGGGTCGGCGCATCGGCGGCGATCGCCGCCTCCATGGTCTCGCCATCGCGCACCTCGCGCGGCTGCGCGGCATAAGCGCCACCCGCCCAGCATGCCAGTGCGAGCAGCATGGCTGGATGCTTACTGTTCATTGCCAACCCCCTTGAATGTTTTCAGATGGGTGCGCCCGCCGCGAAACTGGAAACTAGCCCGAAAGCGCTTTTGCAGCAGCGACGTCTCCTGCCCGTTGATGAGGGTGCGCAGCCGTCCTGTCATGAGCACCGTCTGCGTCTCCTCGTCGGGTTCAAGTTGCTGCAGCTGGAAGTAGGTGGAGCCGTTGATCTTGCGCAGGCGTTCGGCTTCCAGCTCCATCTGCAGCTTGAGCGCCTCATAGTCTTCCGGCGCCACGAAGCTCAACAGGGCATCCTTTTTCCAGCCGGCCGACGCGGGCGTCAGGTCCAGCATCAGCCAGGCGACATAGCCACCCATTTGCTCCAGGTAGGCGCTGCCGACCCGCTCGCCTGACACCCAGAACGATTTGGTCACGTGCGGCGGCGTCACCACCACGCGCTGCGCGCCCACCAGCGAATACGTGATCAGGAGCGTGACCAAGAGGCACAGGCACAGCACGCCCAAGGCAAGGCGATGGGCGCGGATACGCGCGCGCAGGTCCCGCAGATCGTCCTGGTAGCGGGTGTTGTCCATGTTCCCTCCTTAGCCCACCATGCGCCGGATGTGCGACGGCGGCGTGGCGCGCATCGAGCTCACGGGATTGGTGGGCAAATACCAATACAGCCAGTGCAAGGCATAGGCGGCATGCTTGTCGGCCTTGGTGCGCGCCATCAGACGGGCAAAATACAGGCCGATGGCGCTGGCCACGGCAAAGCCCCACAGCGTGTTGGCCAAGTAGCCAACGAACAGCATGAACAGGACGGGCGCCGCCACATCGACGTCCCATAATCCGATCTTCCATTGATCGTCCAACCGGCGTGGAATGTAGGTATCGGCAAGCATCCCGTCCTCCCTGCCCTACTAGATCACCGCGCCCATGATGGCGCCTGCAATCACGAGACCGACCGCGGCAAAGATGGCCAGACCGATATAGAACAGCACCGGTCCGAAGTTGCGCAGCGCCGCCAGCGAGATCAGCGCCACCACGAAGCCGATGAAGCCGACCATCGCCTTGATACCCGGCGCCAGATCGGCCATCTGCGCCAGCGCGGACACCAGTGGGCCGGTCAGGCCGGAAAACGCGACCAGATCGATCGCCTGACCTGGAGCGGCTACCAGCAGCCCCAGCAGCATCAGCGCCATCAATGCGACGGCACTCAGGCCTTTGCGCGGCAGGCGCCAGGATGTGGGCAGCGGTGCCCACGAACTCAACGTACTCATTCAGTCCTCCTTGAAATTCACATTCGACACGCTCTTTGATGCGGCGCCATGCGCGTCTCTTGGCAGCCGGTTAGGCGCAGGCGGTCCCCGCACCATGGCCCAGCGGCGCTGACGCCCGCGCGGGAAACGCCTGCCGCGAGATCGCGTCGACGGCCGGCGCGGCACGTTCGGACGCTTCGTATGCAATGCATGTGCGACGCTCATGGCTGGCTCTCCAGGAAGGAATGCCATGTGACTTCGGCGCGCCGGTTGGCCTGGCGGCCAATGCTGGTGAGATTGTCCCCCCACGTAGCAGCACGCGCCGCGCCCTTCCCACGACAGGCGCCCGGGCGCCACACCCAACTGGTCACGCAAATGGTCGGCGACGACGCGCGCCCGCGCCCACGCGAGACGGTGATTGACCGCATCGTTTCCCGTACTGTCCGTGCACCCGGCGATCGCGATCCGTCCGGTACCGTGCATCGCCCCGGACAGCTGGGACAACGCCCTCGCCTCGCCGGGACCAAGCGCAGCGGAGCCGCTCGGGAACTGGATCACCAGCGTGTCGGGCACGGCTTCGGGCGTCCCCGTGAAAGATGCTCTCGCCTCGGTGTCAGTGTGGGCTGCAGGATCTGTAGCCTCGGATGGCGTCTTGGGCGTCACCGATGGGCATGCCGGTTCAAGACAGAGTGCGAAATAGCGGACATGGCCCTGATTGAACTGTGCGATGCGAAAATGCGTCGCCGGATGGTCCGCGCGCGCCGGCATTGTGTCGGTACGCGTCGCCGCGCCTGCGCAGCCTGCAAGCAGCATCGGCCCGCTCGCCGAGACGGCGGCGATCACCGCCATCAACGCAGTGCGGCGCGTCATCGCGCGCTCACAGAGGAAACGGTGGCGGAGCTTGCCAGCCGGGCGGCATCGCCGCTCACCGGCGCTGTTCGCCGCACCAGCGACCGGTACACGCGCCATGCATAGCGCATGCGCACGCGCAGGCATTGCTCTGCGGTCATGGTGACGCACGAGGCATTGTAGGCACCAACGGCTTCCCATGTGCGCCCATAGCGCCCCATCTTCTCAGCGAGAATACGCGCACCAGCGTCAATGTTGGTGCAGGGATCGAACAGCGCGCGCTGGGTAACGCCCAAGTTACGCAATATGCGTGCATCGGAATTGACCTGCATGTAGCCGATGTCGACCGTGCCGGTGCGCTGAAAATGACTCTTGTTGACGGCGGCCGGGTTCATGCCGGATTCGACGTCGGCCATCGCCTGCAGCAAGACGACAGGCACGTTGCGTTGCCGCGCTGCTTGTTCCCAGCAGGCATTCGCCAGTCCCGGCATGACAAGCAGCGGCAATATGGAATGAATGAGGGTGCGCATCTTCACCTCGCGGCATAGCCCGACATGGAATCAGCCCCGCACTCTCGCGAGGAACCAGGTGGCTTCGGGTATGCCGGCGTTAGCCGGGCGCGGTGAACAGCAAGGTGCGCGCCGTTGCGGCGCGGGACACGTCAGGTGGAATATGGTGCAGCGCGCAGGGCGATGTTGCGGCGCGCCTGTTCGAATAGCTTTTCCTTCGCTCCTTTTTCTTCCATCGCCAGTGCAACGCACGCAGTGGTAAAGTGGTCCAGCTTAAACTGCGGATGAGGATGACGGTTCTGCTCGGACTTCTGGAGCGCCAGCAGCAGCCGGTATTGGGTACGCCACATGTCTTCCTGCCGGCGTGCCGTTTCTTGGTCACGTAGTACCAGCCGCGTGTGCAGGAAGGCGAAGATGCGTTGCTCGGGCATCGGCGCTTTGAACACCAGCGACACGCAGGCGCTGATCAGGTCCGGATAGCGCAGCTTGGGCGAACGGTTGGCGGCATCGTTAAACAACGCCTCCAGCCAGGTGAATTCGTCCAGCCAGACGCGCGTACCCACAGTGTCGCCACTGCGCGCATTCGCAGGCATGGCCAGCGGATCACATGGCCCCAGCCGCAGCGTGTGGTCGATTGAAACGTAGGCGGTAGTCATGGTGTGCACCTCCCGATGAATACTTGCATTGGGACTTGATGCGATAATCGTATCGGCTCCGCGCTAAGTCGACACCTTGGAATGGAAGGAATTTGGCCCTCATTTTGAGTTCGGCCTAGTCGGTGGATGTTTCACTCTTTGCGACCTCTGCTAGTTTACGTTCGGGGTCCGGGCCTTGCGCGGTGCTCGATGTACTTGATGTACTCGAGATGTCCGACGATCGTGTACTTGACCGATTGAGCGAGATGGTCCTGCTGGATAGCGATAGCGTGCCAGTACTGCTCGGGGTTGTTGTGCTTGAGATGCTGGATGGGCTGGGCACGCTTGTGCCCGGCAGATTACCTACCCAGTCGCGGTCCATCGGCAGCATGTCAGCTATACCCTCGAAAAATTCATAGTCGCCGACTACCCAGGCGTGGTCGCTATAGCGGCGACCGTCGTCGAGTGTTTTCCAGGTTGGCGCTATATCCATGTTGTAAGTGCAGGTAAATCCGACTTTGGGCAGCCCCACCAATAGGGCCTTGTCGTATGCACATGCGAAGACTCGGCGCCCGCTTAGTCCGGCTAGTTCAGCCCTCTCTTTTGCTATTTTTTGCTGTCTGAGATCACTCAACTTCTCTGTCAAGGCAAAGGAGCTCAGCATATTCTTATGCTGTTCAAGCGGGGGGAGCATACCGGCAAAGAAAGTGGATTGAATCGCCTGTGCCGCGGGCTCGGTGTCGTCGAGATTGAAGTCGCCGCACATGACGTGCAACACGGATGTCGTATCCACCTCCCGTGCGGCCCGCACGCGCTTGCCCTGGGTCGCATACCAGCCACAAGACTCGGGAAGATGGCTAGGCGCGGGAGCATGGGCAGCGTGTACGACCGCTTGGTGAGTACCGTTGGTCAGCGAAAACTGATACATGGGACGATACTTGTCACCCGTGCCATGCTTGACGATGTCGCCATGAAGTGTCCAACTTTTGCGCACGCAAACGGCGATCGTTTCGCCCTGCGCATCGTCTGCCGCGATGAATTTCCATTCCGGGTCAAGGTAGACTTCCGCGAGTATCTTGTTGAGAGACTCAAGTACCTGCAAGCCATACTCTACCTCATCTGTGTCCACCATGGCAACTGAACTGGGCGAGGTCACGGTGGAGTTGCTGCTGGTGACTGTATCCGGATTCATTACTTTCATGAAGTTCATGAGTTTGGCCGCGCAATCTTTCACGTCATTGGAGAATAACATGGCGTGAAAATCGTATAGCACGGCTCCAGTACTTGATGCAGGAGGAAGCTTCTCGCCAAGTCCCTTCCCCTCGGTTCTCAGCTCCGTCAATCTCTGCTTATAGAACGACGCCAGATCATCTTTCAGCATTTCCCTGGCCTCGCTTATACGGCACGGTTTCTCATTAATGTAAAAATCTTCGAGATAATAATGGCGCTCCCTCTCAATTTTCTCATCCAACCGCACGAGATAGTCTTCTAACTTCGCCTGGACCGCGCCGAAGCGACTGCCTTCCGCAATACCAATCAGGACCTCAAGCGCCATCCGGTTGTTCGCAGTTGTCGGATCAAAGGCCCCACCTCCTTTGTTGCTGGTCAGAATTTCCAACAGCACGGTGACATGCGCGTCGCAGGTGACGATGTGTCGCGCGAGGTCGGCGAGGTGCAACCACCTCAACCAATTTTTCTCCAGGTCGCCATCCATTCCCCCTCGGAGCGGACCTCTATCGCTGGAGGTCAATGACAGCTGATGTGCCCGCCACTTCTCATAACGCTCAGCGTTCGGTCCGTCAAACCGCTCCATATCAGGCAAAGGCTTCCAAATGCCGCCGATGCCGCCGCCAACGTCAATCACATTCCAGCACATGACGCGCAAATGGCTTTTTGCGACTTTGACAGTTGATGGCTCCCAACGACCTACGCCCTTTGCAGGAGACTGCGTTTGAAGCGAGAGGGGGCCTAAATCGCTGCTGGACGACTTGTACAGCCTATCCGGCGACTTGAGAGTGCTTGGGGTTGCCATTAGAGTTCCGTCGCTCGCATCGGATGGATCAAGAAAAATCAGGACAACGAAAATGCGGCCAGCGACGCGGCGGTTGGGCCATCCATTTCTCCGCTCGGTGGCAAGGCACGGTCGCGCTGAAATTGTGCGATGGCCAGCTTGGTTCCGGGGTTAAGCACGCCGCTGTGATCGCCGGTGTAGTAGCCAAGGTTCGCCAGTCTGGTCTGCCAGCCTTGCACCGTGGTGATCGGCGCGGCTTTACCAAGTGCAAACCGATGCGTCTCCCGCTGATTGCCGTACCCGAGTACGATTTCTGCGGTAACGGCGTCGGGCGGTATGCCGGCGTCAACAAAGCCATCCTCGTCCGTTAGCCCGCTGCGAACAGGGACCACTGCGCCGCTTTCGCTTTCCACGGTCAGGAGATAGGACAGGCCCGCGCGTGGCGAGTCGTCAAAGGACAGGAATCGGATACGCAAGCGCTCGGGCACGCCCAGGCGCCTTAGTGTCACATCGCTGCCGGCAGCGACTTCGGCCATGCGCGGGCGCCGTGCGGGGACGGTGAGCAAGTCCCCCGCCGCCAGGATATAAAGGCTCTCGCGGCTGTCGCGCAGCGCTGTATTGGCTTCATGCTCCCAAACTGTGGTGGGAAGCAGGCCATGCCGATAGGCCAACATCGAACCGCACTCGCCATCAACTATCTTATGCTGGACCGGCGCACCCAGATCGGCGGGCATCGCTGGCTTCCAGTCAGCCAGGATATCGCTGCGTGCTTCCTGAGGCGCCAGCTGGGCGAGCGACAATACCTGCCACGCGTCCTGGTCCAGCAACGGCAGACCGAGCTGATAAATGCCCGGATCCAGCCCATCGAAAAGGCAGACACCATCGGGTCCAGTGCGCGAACGCAGTTCGTGCCCATCCGGACTGCTTAGCACAGCGGCGATCCCATCCAAACCCTCAGCATCCTCGCCGATGATCCGTACCCGGATGCGGACGCGCACGAGCGGACACGGCTGAACCGCAGCCCCAGGTACCCGCGACTGCTGTCGTTGCGCGGCTTGATCTGCGTCGCCTAAAGTCATGCCTGCTCCGGGAAGGTAGGGTGGCTCATGCGACGATAGGGGGCGGGAGATGCAACTCCCTGCTCAACCAGGCTTCGGCATATTCAAGTTCCCTGGCGGCGTAGGCCTGCTGGGCCGTCCGGTCAAACAGCGCACGTTGCTGATCGCTTAGTTCTGCCATGGCGTTCCGGTGCTGGCATTGTCGAATCAGGAGATCCAGGCGATCTGAAGGACGATCAACTCCATGATCGACCAGGCAGGCGAGCATCCATCCCAATTGGGGATCGCTGTTGAACGACGAGCCATATGTCGCAGCCAGGTTAAGAAAGCGGCAGATATCGCGCTGGCTACGCAACTTATAGCTTGCAGCTAGTTGCATTACGGATTGCACCAGCGTGCGTTGTTGAGCTGACGACAAACTGGCCGTCAGCTGGGGGTAGTAGGTGTTCAAATGGTGGCAGAGCTCGTCGATCGCCTGCTCCTCGGACACCCGTCCCAGGGCCACCAGCTGTGTTTGGCGCACGATTAGCATGGAACCCCATCGGCGGCATCCGGATGCTGATCACGCCGTTCGGCCATATACGGCAGCAGCTGCTCATTCGCTTGGTTCGCGGCCAGCAGTTCGGCCAGGCAGGCGTGCAGAGCTGCGTCGCCTTGATCGTCTCCCACATGAAAGAAGCAATGCCCCGGGCGAGCGCCCATTAACCCAAATGCCAGGGCGCGGCCACCGCATTTCTCCAGAACGCGCCGGGAGCCGAGATTGTCGACATGCACGGTGCTAAATAAATGCCGAATTCCCTGGCGCAGGGCCACGAGGTACAAAAGTTCCATGGCCTGGGTACCAAACCCCTGGCCTTGAAAGTCGCTGCCTATCCAGAAATAGAACCGCGCAGCGCCCGCGTTGTGCATGATCTCCAGCAGCGGAACAAGAAGCGCGGCGACGCCAATCAGGCCACAGACGGGATGCATTATGGCCAGCACCGTTTGGTGCGCACGCGCATCGCCGATCCAAATTTCTGCAGCCGCAATACTGGACAGGCAATCAACTCCGGCGCGCCGTGCCAGTTCGGGATCACGTTGCAAGCGCCAGAGAGCGAGCGCGTGATGGCTACCAAACAGTGTCGCGCTGAGCGCGCAGGGAGACGCTGTGACAGCGGCACTACCCTCTGCCAGGCGGATGCGCTGGGAACCCAATAGTGCCCGGCACTGGGACGAAAGTTCAGCGAGCCGAAGCAGCCGGGATCGTGCAGGGCTTTGTTTTACATCGATGTATGGGACTGCGGCGGCACGATGCAGATATCGCGCCGCCGCGCGGTACGCCCCGCAGTGCAGGTAGGCGACGCCGAGATTGAACTGCAAGGCGCTACGCACCAGCGCTTCTTGTTCAAGCTGCAGCAACTGAAAAAACAGTCCGGCTGCATTGCGCCACAAGTTCATCTCGGCGGCGAGCACTGCCAGCGTGTGCAGTGTCGCTTCGCCTCTGCGTCGATGCTGCCCTGTGGCCTGAATCTGATTAAATACCGCGTGCCAAGCACACTGGGCCTGGCCATCTATCGTCGCCGTCTTGCCACGCAGCCCAGTCAGGGCTTGTGCAATAGCGGGCACCGACTCCGGCTCGTGGCGCAGGTGTAATAGCAGCATTTCGGGGTTCCGCAATGCCGCAAAATCGAACTCGACCATGAGTGATGTTCCGAGGCTATGGCATGTGCCAATATTGCAAAAGATTCTAGCAGAGCCTCTCACAAATATTCTCTCGAATACTCACATCCTGCGGCCAATAGTCGCGCCGAGGCGCCGCTTGCGGCAATGAGCCGTCAACTGTTGGGCACCGCGAATTACTGGAAAATCAGCGACGAGCATGCCGGCGACGGTATCCGGTGAGCCGTTGATGGAGTTCAACGGAGCATTCAACGCCCATTTGATGTATGCGTGGCTTGTTCCGGAAGGGCAGGTGGACTTCGGGCGTCAGAACGCCTCGAACTTGACCTCCTTCAGGTAGCAAAGGCGCTGCAAATTGTAAGCGGCGATCTTCCAGTTCAGGTGCAGCGTGGCACGGGCCAGCGCCTACACCGCGCTTGTCGGATGTGGCCCCAGCAGCAGCATTTTTGTCAGCCGCGCAATCTGAGCAGATTCTGCTGGGCACCACACGCGTGGAGCTCGCTCGCCGGTCCTAAGCAAAGATGATGCTCGGGGAATTACTTTTATGCAATGAAAATCCTCTTGCTAGTTGGCCAGCTAGCCGACTATACTTCACAAAAGACTGTATAAAAACACAGTATCGGAGTTATCATGCTTGTTCCACCACTTACCGTTGCACCTGTTGCTCAAGTTGCTCTGGACCTAGCTGTGCGTTCTAGCGTGTGGCGTGCAAGCGAACTTGCCGTATCTCGTGCCACGACGACCACAACCGGCCATCCCGTTCTGGATAGCCAGTTGCCCAACGACGGGTGGCCGAGGTCGGCACTCGTCGAATTGCTGGTCCAGCAACACGGTATCGGCGAGATGCAGTTGCTGAAGCCCACACTGGCGTCGCTGTCTCGACAACACAGGGTCGCCTTGATACAGCCGCCGTATCTTCCCCACGCGATGGCATGCCGGTCGTGGCGGATGAATGAACAGAACGTACTTTGGCTTCGCCCTCAGAACTCGGCAGATGCGCTCTGGTCAGCGGAGCAAATCCTGAAGAACGGAAGTTGCGGTGGCGTTGTGCTTTGGCAGTCGAACGTGCGCCCCGAAGCACTGCGGCGCCTCAACCTGGCCGCGCAGTCCACGGATACCTGGCTATGGCTGGTTCGACCACTGACTGCGGCCGCCGACGCGTCCCCTTCACCGCTGCGTCTTGCGCTGCGGCCCGCGCTCGGTGGCATCTCGGTGGACATCATCAAGCGACGGGGCCCGCATTGTGAATCCCCTATTTTCGTACCCCTGATTGATATGCCCGCTGGTCGCCAGCTGTGGGACAAAGAACATGAAACTCCTGCTCAGCGCACACCTGCCACTTCTCCCACTCGAGTCGCTGCGCCCTTGTTGGTCTGAGCCGGGGCTGTATGCAGTAACCGACAAAGGTATAGTCGTATCCATGTCGATGGAAGCCAGCCAGACGGGTGTGAAGCTTGGCATGCGCAGCGGAGGCGTGATGGCTGTATCGCCGGATACGGCTATTCTTGAACGCGACCTTGCCAAAGAGGACCTTGCCCTGAATGCCATCGCTACCGCGATGATGCAGTACACGCCGGAAGTCACGTTTCAACCGGATTTCTCGGTGCTGTTGGAGGTCAGTGCGAGCCTCGCGCTCTTTCGCGGTCCCCACGCTTTATGCGCACGTGTGACGAAAAGCATCGAAGCGCTGGGCTTTACCGTGCGGCTCGGGGCGGCCCCAACGGCTGAGGGCGCATGGCTGCTCGCCCGTAGCGCCCGGATGAAAAGTGTCGTGTTCCGCCGCCGCGTCCTGTCCGTGGCGACCATGCAGCAACGGCTGGACTTGCTGCCATGCGCTCTGGTGCCGGCCGCTGTCACGTTCCATGATTGGCTGAGCGACATCGGCGCCAAGCGGATCGGTGCCTTGCGAAGGCTTCCGCGTGCGGGTCTTCTTCGTCGCACCAGCAAGGAGCTCTTGGCGGCGCTGGACCGCGCCTACGGCGAAGCGCCCGAGATGCACGAATGGATCAAGCCGCCCCTGCATTTCTCCGCCCGCATCGAAACCTTCGACCGTGTTGAGAACGCCGAAGCGCTGCTGCACGGCGCCACCGGACTCATCCTGCAACTCGTTGGCTGGCTCGCCTCGCTGCAACGTGCTGTGCGGGTATTCACGCTCGCCCTGGAGCATGAGCGCGGTCATTGCGCGATCGCGCCAACGGTACTGGAGGTGGCACTCGCCGAGCCGGTATGGCACGAGGCCCATCTGTTACGCCTGCTCAAGGAGCGCCTGGCAAAAACAATATTAGAACGGCCCGTGATCGCACTGCGGCTCGATGCGGTGAAGATTGAATCGATGCTGCCGCCAAACGCAAGCCTGTTCCCTGAACCCGGCGGATCACCGCAGGACTACGCACGCCTGCTTGAGCTGTTGACGGCCAGGCTGGGCGCTGACAATGTGCTGGTGCCCGCCGACCTGGAGGACTACCGGCCCGAGGTGTGCAACGCGTGGATGCCGGCGACGGCGAAACGTCCGAAAACACAGATCGAAGAAATTCTGGAGGGCCGGCCCTTCTGGCTTTTGCCAAAGCCTATCAGGCTGCTGATGCGTGACGAGCGTCCGTTCTATGTCAGCCCGCTAAAAATCATCGATGGGCCCGAACGCCTGGAGGCAGGCTGGTGGAACGACCAGGTCGCCGCGCGTGACTACTACATTGCGCAAGCGGCCAATGCCGCGTGCTACTGGATCTATTTTGAGCGCGTCGCCGAAGACCCCCGGTGGTACTTGCATGGGCTGTTTGCGTGACCCATGCACACCATTCCATCCAGACCAACAGCCGCCGCGGCCGGGCTGCCAGATTACGTGGAGCTGCAATGCTATACCCATTTTTCCTTTCTGCGCGGCGCGTCCGCTCCCGAGCAGCTGGTTGAGCGCGCCCATCAACTTGGGTACCTGGCGCTGGCCATTACCGACGAGTGTTCACTGGCCGGTGTCGTGCGCGCCCATGTCACCGCGAAAGAGTTGGGCCTGCAGCTGCTCATCGGCAGCCAACTCGACGTGACGCCCGAAGACGGCAGTGCCCCGTTCCGTATCATCATCATCGCGATGAACCGCAATGGGTACGGCAACCTCAGTGAACTGATCACGGTCGGACGGATGCGTGCCGAAAAGGGGCACTACCTGGTTCGGCCCCGTGATATCGCCACGCCGGTCGGCGACCTAGTGCATCTGCGCGGCCTGCCCGACTGCCAGTTCATCCTCGCCCCCCAATACTGCGGCGCCTACGAGGAAGTGACGCGGCAGGCGGCGTGGCTGGTGCAATGCGCACCAGGCCGGGTGCGCATCGCACTGACCCTGCACCACAGGAATAAGGATGCGAAGCACCGCCAGCTGGTGCAGGCCTTGTCGGACGAGTTCAGCATGCCCATCGTCGCCACGGGCGATGTGGCCATGCATGTGCGCTCCTATAAGCCTATCCACGACACCATGACGGCCATCCGGCACGGGGTGCCTGTGGCGCAATGCGGCTATAAGCTGCCACCGAACGCCGAGCAGCACCTGCGCTCGCGCGTGCGACTGGGCAACCTCTACCCCCGCGAGGCCTTGGATGAGTCCGTGCGCCTGGCGCAGCTTTGCAACTTCTCCCTCGACGAGTTGCGTTATGAGTATCCGCATGAACTGGTCCCGGAAGGTGAAACGCCCGCTTCCTATCTGCGCAAGGAAGCTTACATCGGCGCCGACTGGCGTTACCCGGGCGGGATTCCTGAGAATGTCCAGGCGCAGCTGGAGCACGAGCTGGACATCATCGGGGAACTGCAGTTCGAGCCATATTTCCTGACCGTCTTCGACATCGTGCGCTTTGCCAGGTCTCAGCAAATTCTGTGTCAAGGCCGTGGTTCGGCCGCAAATTCGGCCGTATGCTACTGCCTCGGAGTGACCGAGGTCGACCCGTCGCGCGGGACGCTCCTGTTCGAGCGCTTCATGTCGAAAGAAAGGAACGAACCACCCGATATCGACATCGATTTCGAACATCAGCGCCGCGAAGAGGTGCTCCAGTATGTCTACCGAAAATATGGCAGGATGCGCGCGGCGTTGACCGCTGTTGTCATTTCGTATCGGCCGAAATCCGTGTTGCGGGACGTCGGCAAAGCGCTCGGCGTGGACTTGAGCGTGGTCGACAAAGTCGCAAAAGCTTCGAGCTCGTGGGGGGGCCGCGCGGACCTGCAGCAACGCCTGCTGGACTGCGGTTTCGACCCCGAATCGTCCATCGCCGAAAAATGGAACGACCTGGCCGACGCGCTCATGAGCGTGCCCCGCCACTTGAGCCAGCACCCGGGTGGCTTCGTGATCTCACACACCAAGCTGTCGCGCCTCGTGCCCATCGAGGCGGCGGCGATGGAAGAGCGCAGCGTGGTGCAATGGGACAAGGACGACCTTGATGCGGTGGGCCTGCTCAAGATCGACCTGCTGGCGTTGGGCATGTTGTCGTGCATCCGGCGCGCGCTGGAGCTGGTCTCCGAACAGCGCGGTGCGCGTTTCGAGATGGGCGACATCCCGGCCGAGGACCCGGCCACTTACGACATGATCTGCCAGGCCGACACGATGGGCGTTTTTCAGATCGAAAGCCGCGCCCAGATGTCGATGCTGCCGCGACTGCAGCCGCGGACGTTCTACGACCTGGTCATCGAGGTGGCCATCATCCGCCCCGGCCCGATCCAGGGCGGGATGATTCATCCTTATCTGCGCCGTCGCCAGGGCCTGGACCCTGTGACGTACCCGAGCCCGGAAATCGAAGGCGTGCTGGAGCGGACCTTGGGCATTCCCATCTTCCAGGAACAGGTGATGAGCATCGCCATGGTGGCCGCCGGCTTCTCGGCGGGCAAAGCCGATGCGCTGCGCCGGGCGATGGCCGCCTGGAAAAAGAAAGGCAATCTGGAGCAATTCGAAGCCGACCTGTTAAACGGCATGACTGCGCGTGGCTATACCGTTGAATTCGCCAACTCCATCGTCGGCCAAATTCGCGGCTTCGCGGAGTATGGTTTTCCTGAATCGCACTCGAGCAGCTTTGCGCTGCTGGCCTACGCCTCCAGCTGGCTCAAGTGCCATCAGCCGGCGGCATTCCTGGCGGCGCTGCTCAACAGCCAGCCGATGGGGTTCTATTCACGCTCGTCCCTGGTCCAGGATGCGCGCCGGCATGGCGTTGAGGTCCGGTCGGTCGACGTGTGTGTCAGCGGTTGGGAGGCCATGCTGGAGACGCCCACTACAGGGCCACAACCGGCTGTACGCCTTGGCCTGAACAACGTCAAGGGCCTGGAGCAGGATGCGGCGTGGCGCATCGAGGAGGCCCGTGCCATCGAACCCTTCAACAGCACGGCCGACCTGGCGGCCCGAGCCAACCTGCATACCGGGCACATGGGGGCGTTGGCCAGTGCCAATGCGTTGGCATCCCTGTCAGGCAACCGTCGCCAGGCAATGTGGCAGGCGGCCGCCAGCGTGCCGGACAAGGGCCTTCTTCGTCCGGCGGCAATCCGTGAAGATGCGATCGAACTGGATGCACCGACCGAGGCGGAAAATGTGGCGGCTGACTACCGGTATGTCGGACTGACGCTCGGGCGCCATCCCTTAAGTTTCCTGCGCGAGCGCCTGTCGAAGTTGCGGTTTATCCCGAGCGATGTGCTGGCTGGATTTTCGAATGGCCAGTTGGCGCGGGGCTGCGGGATCGTCACGGTGCGTCAACGACCAAGCACGGCGGCCGGCGTGGTCTTCATCACGCTCGAGGACGAGGCCGGTACGGTGAACGTCATCTGCTGGCCGAGTCTGGTTGAGCAATTCCGCCGTGAGGTCATGAGCGCACAGTTGCTTGGAGTGTACGGGGTGTGGCAGTCTGAAAGCAACGTACGTCACCTGGTCGCGAAACGCCTGGTGGATCTGAGCCACCTGCTCGGCGAGCTGGACACCCGTAGCCGGGATTTTCACTGATACAGCAATTCAAGAACAGCATGAGAACGTTCCTTGTCGTCGATGGACGCGAGGGCGTGAACCAACGCATACTGGCCAACGATGCCCTCGCGCATTGCCACCGCCCAGGCACTTCTCAAATGTGGTAATTTTCGTATCCAGGCAACACAACCAGCGCCCAGCCACTCCGGAGGAACCATGTGTGTGAACTACGTCACCGTTTGTCGTCAGCTGGCGTTCGAATGGTTTCGCACGCCCATGGAAATGAATGAGGACTGGCGCGAAGAGATGTATCGCGACTACCAGGGGCTGTTTATCGTGCATGACGAGCACCGCCAGCGAAAAGGCATGGTCGGAAGTTATGGCTTCGTCCCGCAACGCCATCGGCCCTTCAAAAAGCTAACCAAGGAAGAGGAAGCGAAGCTTCAGCAGGCCAGAGCCGAGGGCAAAGCACTGCCCAAGCCCAAGCGCATTGCCATGGATACCATGAACGCTCGCGCCGAAGAAGTCGGGAGCAAGGTCAACTACAAGCGCTTCTGGCTCGCTCAGCACCTATGCATTGTGCCGGCGCTCACCGTGTTCGAACCGAACTGGGAGACCGGCGTTCACGAGCGCTGGGCGCTCGAACTGGCCAGCAAGGAGCCCTTCGGGCTGCCCGGTATGTGGCGCACCTGGGAAGAGGAAGACGGAACCATTACCAATAGCTTCACCCACTTCACCCTGAATGCCGATGACCATCCCCTGCTGAAACGGTTTCATCGCCCAAACGAGGAGAAGCGCGGCGTGGCCATCCTGCGGCCTGAACACTACGACGATTGGCTCAGCTCCAAAAATCCGGAATTTGCACGCGCGCTCATTGAGTTGTACCGCCCTGAAGAATTGAACGCGTACGCGGCCCCTAAAGCGAAGACGACGGCATCCGAGGCTGTCGAACTAGAACAGGAAGACACTCAAGTGCAAAGAGCCACCGAGGCCGAGCCCCAGCAAGGTTCATTGTTTTGATTTTGAAGGTCAATTTGTCAGTCCAATCCCCGCGCCCCGACGCAAGCCGCAGCCTAGATCTCAATAAGGAAGATGTTGGTTGACGCTGCTCTAGTTATCGGTGTGGAGGGCCGCTGGGATGTGACAACTATCAAAAGCGGGTGGTTGTTACGATATCGCAGACTTGAGGCAAGCGTCCAGCCGTCCCACCTGTTCAGCGGATTTAGGACTGCGTAGAGTTCGGAAATGGCAGCAACGAATCGATCTGGCTGTTAGGGCACGTCGAGAGACGTTCTAATATGCTGGCCAGCTAATGCAGCGGATCGAGGCCATTGAGCTTGGCAGTACCCAGCAAAGACTGGACGGCGGCAGCGCGTCGGACGGCGCGCTCCGAGCTGTCAAAGGGACAGCCAGTTCTTTTTTCCGATGGCGATCGGGCGTATGGCATTCTCGACGGCGTTATTGTCGATCAGGAAAGTGCCTGAGTCGGCGTAGCGCACCAGTGCCGGCCAGCGCTTGATAGAATGCTCAATGGCCTTGCCGGTGCACTACCTAACGCCACCGCCCGCTGCATCGCCAGCAGCCAGGTATGCAGGTCGGCCAAAGCAGGCACGGCCTGCGACCGGCGAAGCTGCAGCCGTGCTTCTGGCGTCAAGCTGGCCGCCTGCAGCTCGACGGCGTACAAGACACCGATGCGCTGCAGCGCATTGGCGGCAACCGGGCTGCCATTAACGGCATGCAGCTCCAAAGAATTTCCGCCGTACGTGTACCAGGCAAGCGAGCTTGGTCACGCCATCGGAGAATAGCGATTTGTACTCGGCATAGTCGTCAACCATGAGGTGGCCGCGCCATCCTTCCAGGAAGGCGCGAGAATGGGCGCCCGCGCGCCCGGTCGAGGCTGGTGGAGCGATACGCCCACAGGTAATCTTGCCGTATTTTCCCCTGGCCGGGATCAAGTTGGCGCACCGGCGTCTCATCGGCATGCAGGCACTGGCGCTGGCGCAACAACTGCGCCAACCGGTCGCACAGTGGCTGCATCGCCACGCCCACCCTGCCAAGCCATTCTGCCTGTGTGGAGCGCGGCAGTGGCACGTGCTGGCGGGCCGCGATTTGCTCCAACAGGTACAAGGGTAAGTGATCGACGAACTTGCTTACCGTCACCCACGCCAGCAGACCTGGCGCCGCCATGCCGCAGTCGATCACCACTGGCGAGATCGGCGCCGCAGTCACTGTTTCGCAGCCACGGCAGGCGTATAGCGGGCCAATATGGCGGTGCACGAAGAAACGCGCCGGTTCAACGTCCAACTGCACGCTGGCGTCTTCGCCGATCTTGACCAGGTGGCGGCCGCAGGCTTCGCACTGGCGGGACGCCGTTTGTGCCGGTGCTCGATGCGCGGCAGTTCTGGCGGCAGCGGCTAGTGGCCGGCGCAGCTGCGTGGTTAGCGCTCGCGCTTCTCTGTAGTTCTTCCAGTTCCGCAGTATTCAAAAAGCTGAGGGAGACAAGCCTCTCTTACAGCGCTTCCTCTTTCTTCTCCCTCAACTGCCGGTAAACCTCTTCCACCAGCAGGTTCGCCAGCCCCTTGAACACCTTCTCATGCCGTAGGGCTTGGTCGGCCATGGCGCTGTGGTTATCCAAGGCGTCCACCACGGCATTGTTTAGCTTGGTCTCGTAGGCACCGTTGGCGAAGGCATCCACCGTCTCATTGGCATGCGCCTGCTCTTGCAAGGTGGGGTCGTTCACCATCTTGCCAATCAACGTGGTGGCGTAGCCCTTGAAATCGGCGTCCGACAGGTTGCCGGAAAACACCTCGTTCATCTTCTTGATGATGGCGGACAGCCGGTCTTCGGGGTCGTCCCAAGTTTGGCCGCCTCCCGGTCCCATGGGCTTCATGGGTTCGGCCTTGCCCGCCTCCATGTCGAGCCTGTGTTTTTGCTCGTTGACCACCTTGTATCCCGCCAATCGAACGGACTGGTCCAACGCTTCGTCGCCTCCCGCCTTGCCCTGCAAACGTGGCAGCAGCATGCGGCAAAACGCATGGAGGCGTTCGAGATCGGCATCGTCGTAGGAACGCATTTGCGACAGGAAATCGTAGACGCTGACATAAGAGGAAACGTCCCCCCGGAAAAGGTCTTGCACTTCCATAGTTTGCGCCTTGAACCTGTCGTGTGCCTTCTTCAAGGGCGATTGAATCGTCGCTTGTTTGCCCTTGGGGTCGAAGTAGCCCTTTGCAAAGTCCAACACCTCTTCCCAAAGGTAAATCCCAGCGTCGTCCAGCTTCTGGCGCAGCGTATGGACCAAATTGGGGTCCGTTACCCCGGACAACTTCGCCGTACGGTAGAACGGCAGGAAGGCATTCAGGATGTCTTCCGCCTCGTTGCGGAAATCCAGCACAAAGGTGGTTTCCTTGCCGGGATACATCCGGTTCAGGCGCGACAGGGTTTGCACCGCCAGCACGTTGTCTAGCCGCTTGTCCACGTACATGGCGCACAGCTTGGGCTGGTCGAAGCCCGTCTGGAACTTAGATGCCACGATCAGCACCTGATAGGTGTCGGTCTTGAACGCCTCCTTGATGCCGTCGTCGTGTTCCTTGTGGTCGTTGAGGTCGCCTTCCTTGGCTTTTAGCACCTTGGAGTCTTCGTCCGTCACCTCGCCCGAATACGCCACAAGCGCCTTGCAGTCGGTGTACTTCATCTTCTTGATGTAATCGTCAAACGCCTTCTTGTAGCGCACCGCCGCCACGCGGCTGTCCGACACCACCATCGCCTTGGCTTGCCCGCCCAACTGGTGCATAACGTGCTCGCGGAAATGCTCCACGATAACCGTAACCTTTTGCGCGATGCTGGTGGGGTGCAACTGCGCGTAGCGGAACAGGTTGGCCTTGGCTTTGCCCGACTTCACGGCCTTGTCGTCGCCTGCCTGCTCCAACTTGAAAGCGAAGCCATACGTGGTGTAGCCCCGCAGCACATCCAAAATGAATTTCTCTTCGATGGCTTGGCGCATCGAGTACACATGGAAGGGCTCGGGCGTACCATCCGCGCCCGTCCGTCCAAACAGTTCCATGGTCTTAGGCTTGGGCGTTGCCGTGAATGCATAGTACGAGACATTGGGCGGTCGCTGACGCGAAGCCATGATAGTGTTCAGTACGTCTTCATCGGTGATGTCGTCATCGCCATCGACCACAACCGCTGCCGTAGTGCCATCCGATTTGGCATCCGCTTTGCGCTTGGTCAGAACCTCGCGCAACTTCACCGCGCTCTTGCCCGCCTGGCTGGAATGGGCTTCGTCCAAGATGAGAGCAAAGCGCTTGTCGCCCAAGCCGCCTACCTTGTCCAGGACCCATGGGAACTTCTGCAACGTGGTGATGATGATGAGCTTGCCCTTGTCCAAGGCGCTCGCCAGTTGGGTGCTGTTCTCGTCAATTTTTTCGACCACGCCCTGCTGATGGTCGAACTGGTAAATGGTGTCTTGCAACTGCGAATCCAGCACCCTGCGGTCCGTAATCACAATCACGCTGCTGTACACCTTCTGGTCGTTGGCGTCATGCAGGGACGCGAGGCGGTGCGCCAGCCATCCGATGGTGTTGGACTTGCCCGAACCCGCCGAATGCTGCACTAGATAGGTGTGCCCCACGCCTTCGGCCAGGGTGGCATTTAGCAGCTTGTTGACTGCATTCCACTGGTGGTAGCGCGGGAACAACAGCGAGGTGCTGAACACCTTCTTGCCCTTGGCATCCTTGTGCTCGGACACCTCCACGGACAGAAATTTTCCCATGACGGCCAGCCATGCGTCGGGGTGGAACACCTCATGCCACAGGTAGCCGGTGGAGTAGCCCAATTTATCATCGGGCGGGTTGCCGTCGCCCGCGCCGCCCATGCCGTCGGGGTTACCACGGTTGAACGGCAAAAAGCGCGTGGCCGCGCCCGCCAGCTTCGTCGCCATGCGTACTTCGTCGGTACTCACCGCAAAATGGACCAACGCCCGCTGACCAAACGACAGCAAAGGCTCGGGCTGCTTGGTCGCAACGTCGATGGGGTTGCGGTCGTACTTGTACTGCCGCACCGCGTCTTCGATGTTCTGCGTGGTGTCGGTTTTCAGCTCAACGGTGGCCAGGGGCAGGCCATTGAGGAACAGTACAAAATCAATGCAGAACTGGTTGTGCAGCGAGTAATGCAACTGCCGCACCACACGCAGGCGGTTCTTCTTGTAGTGCTCCCAGGTGGTCGGGTTCTGCTGATTGCTTGGGGCGAACTGCGCCATCTTGAACATGGCGTTGATGTCCTTGAACCCCTTGCGCAGTATATAGAGGGAACCCCATAGCTGCGGGGTCTCCTTCTTGATGGTGGGGCGGTCCTTGTCCAGCTCCAGCACCAGCCGCTCGATGAATACGGCTTCTGGGTTCTTGGTGTGGTTCTTGGCAAACTTCTCCCAAGCATCGGCCTGGGTGTCTTTCACCCAGGCAATCGCATCCTCGGGATACAGCGCCGTGCGGCGGTCGTAGCCCTTGTCATAGGCAAAGCCCTTCTGGAAGGGCAATGGTCCAGCCACCAGCCACCCTTGGGCTTTCAGGACTTCGCAGATTTCGTCTTCAAACTGCTCTTCGGTATGGATGGCTGCCATGGGTGTCCTTTTCGTATTTCTCGTTATTGCTTTGGTGCGGTGCGAACGTCAACGCGCCCCAGCACTGCGTCAGTGATGGTCGCGGCACGGAGCTCTTTCAGTAGCATGATTTCGTCATTGGTGTGGGCGATGAGGTCGTCAATCTTGCCGGTCTCGCTCGATACCGCTTTTGCAATTTCGCGCTGCGCCGACAGGGAAGGCATGGGCACTTCAAACCGTGCCAAGTCATCGCACGTTAGAGCGCCCTTGGTTCCGCCCTGCCCATCACTGACCATTCGCAAAGCAGCGTACATACCAGTCAGTGCCCAGAACAGAAAGTTGGAGTCGAAACGCGAGTCATCCAGAGCGAGATATGCCAGGTGCTGGTTGATGGTGGCTTGGATGCGTAAAACAGTTACTTGCCCGCGCGTCTTACCCTGACCAGTCAATGCAACCAGCAACGCCCCAGCTTCAACGATAGGCAAATGGCAAGCACGCAGTGCCACGTCGGTAACGTATTCACTGCCTTCATCCACGGCATCGCGGTTGACCACCGCACTATTGAGCCAAGGGAAGGTGCCGCCTTCCCAATAGCTGGCGTTGTCTTTCAGGGGAGTCGAACCATTGCCAATGCGCGCGTACTTCCCCAGGCGCACCATGGACCAGTCCGATGGAATCCATGGCATGTGCACATTTCCAGTAGCCTTTTTGGGCTGAGACTGGCTTGCTCCTGACGTGTATTCCGCAATCACCGACTGCCGCCACTCCTTCAACAAACCAATCAGTTCATCCTTCTCATGAATGAGGGTGTCGATGCGAGCGGTTTCGACATAGAGGTAGTCGGCAATGGCTTGCTGTTCATCGGACGGGGGAACTGGAATATTTCCATCGGCCAGTGCACTCGACCCGAGGCCGTATCGAGTGATACCGTTTGCGCTTAGGGCAAAGTGCAAGTTCACCTGATAGCAACGCAATCCCCAAGCCAAATAGTCTCCCTGTGCGCGCACGGGGTCCAGTTTTGTAAGGTGGTAACCGCAAACCAGTCCCGGAATGTCTTCTGCAATCACTGTCGGGACAGCGATATCCCAAGGTGACTCAGAGTCTTTCGTCACTACAACATCACCCCGTTTGAGGCTCAATTTTTCTATTTGCTCCGCGGTCGCTGTGGCATCCATGAATTCAATAGTGCTGGTGATGCGCTCGTTTTTGTAGACATCGACGTAATTGCACAGCCTGACTGACACTTGCCCCTCGACCGTAAGCTTGTCCACGTTACTTGGGCGGAGTCTGCAAATCTCTTTAAGCCTATTGACACGCCAGTGGCTGGGCACATCCCCCAGCCACTGCACCCCCGATGGCTTGTAGCTCGGATACGGCTTCATTGGCTCACCTCGCCCTTGATACCGCGCAACAGCGCCATGAATTTGTGCTCTTTGGCTTCAATGTCCGCTGCAATGGCCTCACGGCTGCGCGGGGGCGTGTACACATAGAACTCTCGGTTAAAGTTGATTTCCGTGCCCACCACGCCGGTTTTTTCGTCCTTGGCGTCTTTCACGTCGTGGTTGATCCACGCATCCGGCCAGTGCGGGCGCACCTCACTGTCAAAGTACGCTTCGATGTCGTCGTTGAATGGCACGTACTCGGCATCGCGCAACTCCGAATCAGTCAGGATTTCGCCCTTCTCGTTGGTAGTGGGCTCGGCGGTCTTGTCCTTGGAGCCCAGGTATTTGCGTGCCAGTTCCACGGATTTGGCCGCCAGTTTGGCGGCCTTGCCTGTCAAGCCTTGGGCGTTCGCCACGGTGGCGGCAGAGACGTGCAGTGCCTCGCGGAACGAGTCCGCATCCATGTACGAAGCCTGCGCATCCATGCCTTGGATTGTCTGAGTCAGCAGGTCTTTTTGCTCCTGCGGCAGCTTGCCAAAAGCGGTGTCGTAACGAAGAATCATCAATCCCTGTTCGCTGGCCTGGAAGCGCATGCGCAAGGGACGTTCGATGGTGAGGCGGCGATAGAAGAAATGGTCGCGGTCGAACACCTTGGCTTTGAGCACACGCCCGGTCTTGCCTTCGGGGTTCTCTTTCCACTCCATGGATTGGAACTCGGCATACACCTTGGCGATGCGCTCCACGCAATCGGGGGTGAACTCGCGCCGCTTTTTGCCCAGGTTCTTCTTCATCAGCGTGCTCATGGCGCTGGCGTCAATCAGCAGCACCTTGCCCTTGCGCTCGGCAGGCTTGCGGTTCGTCATGAACCAAAGGTACGTGGTGATATTGGTGTTGTAGAACATGTCCGTGGGCAGCGCCACGATGCAATCGAGGTAGTCGTGCTCCAAGATGTGGCGGCGGATTTCGCTTTCGCCACTGCCCGCGTCCCCAGTGAAAAGTGGGGAGCCGTTGTGGACTACGCCGATGCGCCCACCGCCCTTGCCCGCAACCACGGGTTGCATCTTGGATAACAGGTGCAGGGAAAATAGCATTTGCCCATCGCGGATGGCTGGCAGCCCAGGCGAAAAACGCCCAGCAGCCCCCTTAGCGTGCTCTCTCTTTACAGCATCTTCGGCGGGTTTCCATTCCACGCCATAGGGTGGGTTGGCGGCTTGGTACTCGAATGTTTTTCCATGGTGCTTGTCAATTTCCAACGTGTCGCCATTGGCGATGTTGGCCGGGTCTTGCCCGCGAATTAACATGTCTGCCTTGCAGATGGCGTAGGTTTCGTCTTCCAGCTCCTGCCCGAATAGCTTCAAGGTTGCGCGGTCATTGAACTTGCGCAGGTGCTCTTCTGCCACGCTCAGGATGCCCCCGGTGCCTGCCGTGGGATCATACATGGTGCGCACCACACCGGGCACGGAAAGGATGTCATCATCACCGTTGAACAGCAACGTAACCATGAGTTCGATCACGTCGCGAGGGGTGTACTGTTCACCCGCCGGGGAAACGTCGTTGAACTTCCGCAGCAGCTCTTCAAACGCTTGCCCCATGTCGTGGTTCGACACCTTCGCGGGGTCTAGATCGGTTTCTGCAAAGCGCTGCGCCACGAGGTACAGGCGATTCTTTTCAGCCAGCTTGTCCAGAGTAGCGGTGAATCCAAACTTGTCGAAGATGTCGCGCACGTTCTGCGAGAAGCCGTTAATCATGGCTTCGAGATTGTCGCGCACATCGTCGGGAGTCTCCGCGATATTGGGGAGCGTGAATTTGGACGTATTGAAGAATGGGTAGCCGCTGACAGGGGTCAGCATCTTGTCGAGGTCATACCCCTTGCCGTGCACTGCGGCATGGCGTGCGCGCACCGCTTCGCGGGTGCGCTGCAATACGCAGTCAAGACGACGAAGGATGGTGAACGGCAGAATGACTTTGCGGTATTCGTTTTCCTTGTAAGCGCCACGCAGCAGCTCGGCGTTTTTCCAGATGAGGTCGGCTAATTTGGACATTAGAGTTTCTTGGTTGTGTTCTTGGCAGGCTTGGCTGCCTTGGGAGCCGGCAGCGCGATGCCTTCATGGGCGGCATAGGTGTGCACCATGTGTTCCACCATGGATGCCATGCTGCGGTGCTCGCGCTCCGCGCACAGTGCAAGTAGTGCCTTGCCTTCGGGCGTCATGCGTAAGGACATGAGTGCGGATTTGGGCTGGGTCATGGGCGCTGTACCGTTGTCGTTCATTTGTATTACAAACGGTATCACCTACCCTACCCGTTGGTCAAGTGATTGGCAGCGCCGCCATCACTGCGGCTCGTCCGTGCCCTTTGGCGCCAGCGTCGGAAACGGCGTTTCTGGCACGCTGTACGGATTGCCTGCGCTTCGACGCGCGTACGTTTGAGAATGCTCTGTTGTCCGATGAAGGCTACAGGCAGCAGGGCTGTCAGAGAGGACGGAACCGCGCAGGTGGACTTGTTACGTGATGTCACTGCATAGGGACATTGAGCGGCGAAGTGGCAAGCCTAAGATGAAATTTCCACAACACAATAATGCGGCGAGCAATAATAGAATCCATGATCGAAAGAATTGTCTCCATTAACTGGCTTAATAATTTGTGACCTATTTTTAGCGGAGCGGCCGCTTAGGTGTCAAGTTCCGGGCGATCATATTCCTCGTCGTAGCTGGCCTTTGTTTCGTGCTAAAGCTATGCTGGACGATCAGCCTCGCCCGCCACCCGCCGGATAGTTGGCGATCGCCATGCCTATACACGCGCAGAGCACGCTTGCCAGCAGCGGCAGCAGCGCCACCGGCACCGCGATCGGCAGCGCCGAGCAGATTACCGCGCCGCATACCGCAAGCCACCCGAGGCAAACACTCACGATCCAGATTTCGGGATGGTGCCTGGAGAACTCCCGGCTTTTGACCCAGCGCCGCACCAGGCCATCGGCCAGGCACGCGCCGGCCAGCATCAGCAGTCCCGGCGCCAGCTGCGCCAATGCTGCCAGCCTAAACACCGCCAGCAGCAACAGCGCATTGAGCGAACGCAGGTAGCCACTGCCTACGATGCGCTGGCCCACGGTGTCCAGCTGGCGGCCGGCGGCGGTGCCCGCCCTGCCCTGACCACTTGGGTAGATGGGCATCAAGGGTGCGGCTACCGGCCGCTCCACCGCCGACAAGGCGCGCGCCAGCGCCGCCTGCGCATGCGCTTGGCCCCATGCCGTCCCATGCAGGCCATGTTCGGCCCGAACCCGATTAACAAATGCCGATGCCGGCGTCGCCGACGGCAGATACAGCACCAGCACCAACAGCCCCAGTAGCGAGGCAATCGAGACGATCCGGATCATGGCGCCGCCTGCGCGCTGCCGGCGGCGGCAGGAGAGTCACCCGGATCGAGCAAGGTAAAGCGGCCCTTGCACAGTCGCCCTCCAGATACCGACGCGAAGAACTGCAGGTTCGGCAGTTTTCCGAGCAGCGAGGTCGGCACCAGCTCGTTCAACTCCTCCGCGATCTGGGTCGACTCCACCATGGTGAAGTCGCCCAAGTGTCCGTCGCGCGCGGTGTTGCGGCCGACCTTCATGTTGTGGATCGCCGTCTGGCCGAAGGTCTCGTTGATGAATTCCTGCGTGGGCTGGTCCTTGGTGCGGAAGGCGATCAGGTTGTTCAGGTTGCCCAGCGCCATGCGAGCCGCCTCCTGGCTGCCCAGGCGCTTGGCCAGGTCGGCGATGGTCTGCATGGCCACCGTGGTGTAGATGCCGCCTTCGGCACCCTTGTTCATGATCTCGATCAGCGGTTGGTTGATCACGTTCGACACCTCGTCGACAAACAGGGATATGCGCCGGTAGCCGCCCAGGTTGTAACGGATCCCCGAGCGCGCAGCCAGATCGGCCAGGCACATCGCGCCGATGGCCGAGGCTACCGCCGGATCGGGCAGCGAGTCCAGGCACATCAGCAGCACATGCCCGCCGCGCTCGATCTTCTCCAGATTCATGATGGGCCGCTCGTCGGCCGCGTCGAACGGGTCGGGCGACAGCGTGCGCCCCAGTTCGCCCGAAGTGAGCATCGACAGGATCGGCAACAGGTTGGCCGTGATCTTCTGGTAGTGCTCACGGTTGTGGCGGAACACCCGTACCTGGGAGTCGATCACCTTGTCGTGGCGCGACTCGTGCACGTGGCGCTCGTAGTACTCGACGAACGCCACCAGTTCGGAGCTGGCCACCGGCGACGGCGACTTGATGGCGCCCTTGCGCGTCTTTTCCAGCAAGCGCACCAGGTCGGGCTCGGTGCGCCAGCCCCGTCCCAGCAACTCCTCGAAGCAGCGCTTGAGGGTTTCCTCCAGAATCGGTTCGATCCCCGCTTCGATATACCGGGTCAGCTTCATCAGGTTGGGCCGCTTCTCCAGGCGCACCATACCCTGCGTCACCACGTTGACCGCGTCCCAGCCGAACGCCGAGAAGGCGCCGGCCGTGTCCGGCGGCAGGATGGACTGGATGCGCGAAGCGATTTCGGTCGGCTTTTGCCAGTTGAAAGTGAAGTCCAGGCGCGCGCCGGTCTCCGGAAACGCCGGATGGAACCACAGGAAGGCGTCCGGCTCGCGGTAGTCGGCGCAGGCCCGTTCCACCAGGCGCTTGAGGCGCTTGGAGTTTTTCGGGTCGAGGATGATCACCACGTCGCCGCGCCGGATCGCCTGCGTGATCAGCCAGCCCAGGCAGACGCCTTTGCCCGACTGCGTGGTCCCCACCACCAGGGTGCCGCCCTCGAAATTGTGCAGCGGCCGCGCCAGCAGCGTTTCACGGCGCTCCACGCCATGGATGTAAGGCAGCCCGATCTCGTCATCCGGCTGCGGATTGTCGATGCAGCCCAGCAGCCGCAGCATCGGCGCAGGGATGCGCAGGTCGCGGTAATCGACCTTGGCCAGTTCGTAGAGCCGCTGCGAGTGCACCGGCTGCCACTCGAAGCCAAAGCCGAACACCACCAGTTCCACCTCGGGGGCCAGCTTGGCCAGGCGCTTGGTGGTGATCATTTCCATCGCCCGCCCCGACAGCGCCGCGCGCACCGCGATGATGCGCAGGCCCTGGCGCGCCCTGAGCAACGCCATCGGCAGCATCACCGCCAGCAGCGCCAGGCCCAGCGGGCGCGGCACCGGGTCGGGCGTGAATACCACGATGCCCAGGCTGGCGGCGCACCACACGGCGCTCGCCAGCAGCTCCATCGGGCTGCGCCACGGCATCTCATAATCGCGCATCAGCATCGCCGCCCCCCCTGCCCTGGCTCAGCCGGCCTTGTCCGGCGCCGTCGGCAGGCCGGTCACGAACCGGGCGGCAATGCGTACGCCCGGGATGCGGCTTCCCGCGATCTGTTCCGTCTGCACGCCCTCGCCGCTGTCGTCTTGCACCAGCATGCCCGCGTCGTCCAGGGAGCGCCACGCCTGGCGCGCATCGACACCATGCGCGGCGAGCGCGGCCAGCGGAACGAACAGCGCGCCATCGACAACATGGCATTGCGGACGGTCCCCATGCAACGTGCCCACAATGGCGGACAGCACGCCGGCAACCGTCCGATTCAAACGCAGCGGGGCACACAATGCAGGCTGGCCGGTGCCTGACGTCACCCGATCCAAGACATGCGCCCCGTGCTCGGCAGACCTAGGCCTGCCTTCACGCCGCGAAGGCGAAACGGGACGTATCCCTTGTACCGCCTCGCCAGAAGACTGGATGTCCGGCAGCGGCAGTTGCGTCTGCCCGGTCTCCCCGCCAGCATGCGGCTTTGCAGGCCGCTTGCGCGCGGGTGCCGGCGCCGGGTACGTTTCCGACACCGGTGACGCGCACTGTGCCTCGGCCAACAGGCTATCCGGCTGGTCGCTTTCCGGTTGCTTCCCGGGCGGTTGCGCCGTGTCCGGCGGCACCGCCAATCGTGGTTCCAGCGGCCTTGGCGGGGGCACCACGTCGGCTAGCAGCAAGCTGGGCGGCACGATCCGCACCGCCTCCATTGGCTCATGCGCCCCCGGCGGCTGCACCAGCACGATGGATTGGCCCGGACCAGTCTCCGCAACAATGCCGTCCGCGACAAGGATAGCCAGTACCGCCGGGGCATTGTCCGGCGCACCGGGAAGTCGCTCGTCGGCCAGCAGCCGGATGATGTCCGCCGCGCCATTCGGCCACACCAGGTAGAGACCGTCCTGGCCGTACCAGAGGCGCGAGCGCGGCGCGTTCGGCAGCCAGTTATGATCCGATTGCACCAGTTCGCGCATCGCCTCGACCAGATGCCGCGCCAGATGCACCGGCACGTCGTCCTCGATCGCATCTTCTCCCGACAGGCGGCGCTCGCGCGCAATGACCAGCGCCGCGGCATGGCGCACCAGCCGGTCCATCAGGTTGTGCTCATGGTAGGTGGCCATGCCCGACACCGAAGCGAGCAGATTGGGAACGATCACCTCGTTGCCGTGCGCCAGGTCTTCCAGCATGGCACCGGGGACAATCATCGGCAGCGCGAACACCCCAAGTGCCCGGCGCTCCGGCCCGGCCGACCAGTGCACCGTGAAGCTCGCGCACCGGCGCTGCCGCAGCCAGGCGGTCAACGGCGCCAGGTAGGGCTGCCAGGCGTCGCCTTGCGCATCGCGCACCTTCACCTGGCCGAGGCAACGGTACAGTTCGCCGCACAGGCCGGCGAGAAAAACGGCGCGCCGCCAGCGCGGCTCCAACACGCGCCGGCTGGAGATGGTCTGGCGGCCTGCGAAGATCTGGGAATCGGTCGCCTGCAGCGCGTAGAACGCCGTCTCCAGGCCAAGACGCAGCAGGCCGCCGGGGCCACTGTAGTAGCTCGCCCGCGTGGCGGGCAGCGCGTTGACGTAGGCCGCATAGTTTTGCACTGGCTGCAGCAAGTCGGCATGAAAGGTGGCGTTGTCGCACCCGTAGCACAGTTTGATGCGGGCGATCACATCCTTATGATCGGCAAGCAAGTCCTCCACGCTGCACGCGCGCAGGCCCGCGCCATGCGAAGGAACGTCAGCGCCGATGGACTTCGGGTTCGCACCCGACGCTCCAGCGCGCGCGGCGCCGCGCCACAGCCGTCCACCCCAGTTCGCGATCGACATGGCAAGGCTCCGTAATTGGCGGGCTTCCAGTGTCGGCCCGGCCTTGGTGCGCGTCCATGCAAAAAACAGGAGATTACGCCGCTTTTTCCGGACCGGCGCCGTCCGGCAGGACCAAGGTCGCAGGCAAGTCCGCCCGCCTTGCCACATAGTGCGCCTGCACGCGAGGATCAAGCGGATAGCGCTGCAGCAGATGGCAGAACACGCAGCCGGGATCACGCGGCGGCGGCGCGCCGATTTCCGCCACGTAGCGCGCCCGGCACTGCGGGCAGCGGTGCATCGCCAGACGGGCCTCCTTGCGCAGCCAGATGCCGAGCAGGTCGCACACCAGCGCGAAAGCTCGGTCGAACGAGACCGTCGGCTTGCGCGGGCAACGCTCGGCGTACATCCGGTAAGCGATGACCAGCGCGTCGGCCGGCAGGCAGCGGTACTGCTCATGCAGGGTCGAGAAGATGCTGGCGAACTCGGACGCTTCGGCGCGCAGGCACAAATTGCCCCAATGGACCCACTCGCTCGATTCCGGCCGGCGCCCGTTGACGGCGCCGCCGTGGCGGAAAAAATAAGTGCGCAGCATCGATGCGCGCAGGCCGGTCACTTGGGATGCCGTGCCCAGGCGGGCACCGAGCGCGATGCATTCGCGGGCCAGATGCAGCGCGCGAATGAGTTGATCGGCTTCTGGGGCGGCCATGCTGGCGGCCTCACGCGTTCGCCATGCCCATCGCCGCGCGCGGCGCGGTGACATTGCGCCGGTCCGCGCCCACCGTGCACAGGGTCACGGCCAGGCCGTGCGGCGCGGCCAGCAGAGAGGTCAGATTGCCGATGGGCTGGAACAGGCTTTCGTGCGGCATGTTCGCCGCCAGCGCGACCAGGTCGCTGGCGTTCATGGCACCCAGGAGCGCCGCACAATCCGGGTCGAGGTGGAACTTGTAGCTGGCGGCAACCCGGTCGTGCTTGAGGCCCGCCTGGATAGTCAACAGGAAGTTCAGGTTCAACTGCTGCACATCCGTCAGGTGTATGGCGTTATCCATGATGGCTACTCCGTAAAGCCCGCGCGTGCGGGCGTGGTCACATCACTGGTTTTCAAAAAACAACGGCAAACGCTGCGCGCTCGCGATGCGATGCAGCATACGCCGCCACCTGCGAAAGCAGGCTACACCGCACCGTTTTACGGGTCAATAGCAACTGCTCACACTGTGCACTGCAAAAACGAAGGCCGCTTGACGACATGGGCCAGGACAGTAGATGCTAAGGCCATATAGCAACTTGAAATGCACCGCCTGCGACAGTGAGCAACTGCTACATATAGCCCGCGAACGACCCTGCAAATAGGACCAAAGTGCCTCATGGAGCCAGACCAGCGCCGCGCACCGCTCGCCCGCGAGCAGGCCAAAAACCTCGACCTGCACTTGGTGCCGGGCCTGCGCAACCGGCTTATTGCTGAGTTGGCTGCACGCGACATTCCAGCGCACCAGCATGCAAGCTACCTCAGTCGCCTGACCGGCCGCGCCGTGCAGACGGTGGCGCGCTGGATCGACGCCGACCAACCAGGCCTGCCGGACCTGGCCTCGCTGGCGGTGCTGGCCTTGCAGCTCAACGTGGATGCACACTGGCTGCTCGGCCTGCTGCAACACCGGCTGGACTGCCCTTACGACCGCTTGCCCCGGCCACTCCTGGCCGAACTTTATCCGGACGGTCCGCCCTCGGCCGACTGGGTCGGCGCGCTGCTGCCGAAGATCGGCGCGACATCCGCCGGTAGGGCGGGCATCATGCAGGGAACGGAGATGGCCCCGCTCATCCCGGACGGCACCCCGTTCTTCTACGATGATAGCCAGAGACGCGTCAGCTGCAACGGCATCTACCTGCTCGCCTACAACGGTCACACACTGGTCAGGCACGTCGAACGGCGCATCGGCGAAGGCCTGCTGCTGCGCTGCGAGAACACTAGCTACGCCGACAGCCTACTCAAGGACGCCGACGGCGCGGATGCCAAACTGACGGTACTGGGACGCGTGCTGCTGGTGGTCCGCGTCAGCGCAGTCTAGTTCCAGCTCCGCGCGCCGTTACCGCCGCTGCAGGTCCGGGCCCGCGCCGGGCGCGCCAACTAAGCGCGCCCGACAGACCGGGCCCTTCCCTACCCCACCACAAGCTATGCCGCTTCGGCGATCGGTCGCCATTCAGCGGCCGAGAGCGCCAACAACTTGCCACCCAACTCCTCGAACTCGGTCGCCCGATCGTAATCGTCGACCTCCTGCGAGTAGCCCGTGACCGCGTTGACCAGGCTGTAGCCGGTCAGCTCGCGCTCGCCGAACAGGTGCCGCAGCACGCCGGCGCACTCGCCCTCGTTCAAGGCATAGCGGTTGGCCAGCAGCTCGACCGCCTTGACCGGGTTACCGACCAGCTTGATGCCCATGGTCTTGCGCATCTTCTCCGAGATCAGCTCGAACGTCACATCGGAGACGGCTGTTTGCACCAGGTCGCGCACCTTGAGGAAAATGGCCTTGTCATCGGCCTCCAGGGTGTCGTCCTGGTACACCAGCACCTCGTCGTCGGATACTAGATTGCGTCCGGCGTGGTTCTTGCGCATGGCGCGGTCGGCCACGATCAGCCCGTTGCTGCACACCAGGCGGAACAGCAGCGGTTCGACCCGCAGCGTGCCGCAACCGATTTCCGAGTTGCTGACGATGACCCCGGCCTGCACCACGTCGCCCGGCGCCACCTCACACTGGATTTTCGAACTGACCACCTTGATGTACAGCTTTCTGGCCGTCAGTTCGACCGACTCGAAGCGCGCACCGGGCAGCTGCTGCAGCACCGGGACGATGCTTTTCGCCAGATCGAAGTTGTCCAGCCGGCGATACCGCGTGGACAGGAATGCGCGGGCGTGGCCGTCCAGGGTGCGCACCAGATAGCTGTCGGGGCTATTGATGCGCAGCCAGCCGTTGACGTTCTGGTCCAGCAGTTCCGGGTAAGACTCCCGCATGCGCTTGAAGTAGGTCAGCGGTATCTCGAGCTTCTTCGCCAACTGGCCGCACACAAAGTCGCACAGCGGATAGCGTGCTTCGCCGCCGGCCTCGTCGATCACCAGACGAAACTGCCCGGCAGCGGTGGTCTCACCGCGCATCTTCTTGGCCGGCACGATCAGATCGCGCTTGGCCGCCGCCTGGCGTTCGAGTTCGGCTGCCAGGTTCATCAGGGAACGTCCTGTTTTCATGATTCTCTCCAGTCATCAAAAAAATGCGGACGGACCTTCCCTGCCGGGGCGGTCCCCCGCAGGGTTGCAACACGCGGCATGGCTGCCGCATCGGCGCGGATGCGCCACCTTGTTGGCCTTGCGGCCTGCTCCATCAACCTCGCTCCGCGGCCTACGCCGCCAAGCCATCCTGCGCGGCACAGCGTTCGGACACGTTGGCCCAGTCGGCGCCAGCGACACGGGGAATGAAGACTTCGGCCTGACGGCCTTCCCCGTGACGGCAGCATTTCATGTAGCGCCGCGCCAGCCCATATGCGGCGGCCTGGCCATCGAACATGGCACCGGCATCGTTGTCGCCGTAGATGCGCAGCCGTGTCACCTGATCGGGCACCCAGACGCGTTCCAGATTGCTGGCGCAAATCCCGGCCCACACCGGCTGCCCGGTGCGTTGCAAAATGGCCAGGCCAGTCTCCACGCCCTCGCAAACCGCCAACTCGCCATCCGGCTCGCCCAATCTGATGGCCGCTCCGTTGACGCCGCCGCACAAGAGCTTCCTGGACTGCGTCCCCAGCGCCTTGCGGCCGTCCTGCAAGTACGTGCGCAGCAGCGAGACCACCTGCCCGCCCTGGTCCTGCACCACCGCAACTAAGGCCGGAAAATGGCGCACCAGACGCGCCTTGCCGGTCCCTTGGTCCAGTTCGTAGTAGCCTAGCGCCGGATGGATGCGCAGCGTCTCCGGGTAGCCATCCATGCCCAAGCCCCGAAAACGCAGATAGCGGTCCACCTCATCACCTGCAACTATCGCGTGAGTTTCGGCCAATATCCGATGCACCAGCCGGCGCGCATCCTTGACCGCGGCCGGCACCTGCGGCGACGCAGGCAACAGCCCGAGGCTGCGCTCGACATGGCGCAACGCGGTGCCTGCGCCCCATCCGAAATAGCCCATCAGCAGCTTGAAGCCGCCGCCGGCGCCGCAGGCGCGACAAATGTAATTGCCGTCGCCAAATTTATCCGTGTACTGGAACCGGTCGGTGCCACCGCATGCCGCGATCGGACATGGCTGGTTGCGCCGGTTCAGCACCTTCTCATCCACGCCCAGTGCGCACAGCAGCGATGTCCAGCGCCCATAGGCACTGGCGCGCGCCGCCTGAAAGCGCTGCTCAAATTGCTCTTGGTCGGTTGTCATGGCGCCTCCTCGACTTCAAGCGGCTTGGTCCTGCGAGAACAGGTCGCCCCGTTCATCGTGGCGACGCATCTGCTCGTTGAGCCACTGCGGATTGGCCGCCAGATGATCGGCGATCCACTCCGGGTTGGCCATCACGGCTTGCCGCACCCAGGCCGGATAAGTTGCCAACGAGGCTTCGAACCAGCGCCGCAGCTGGGCGCCGATCCAGGCTCGCACCTCTTCCGCATCGTACGCCCCGGCATAGGGCAACTGAGACAACGGGCTGCACGCGACCACGCGCAGGCAGTTCACGAACGAGAATGGCTGGCGGTCGCGCGACGGATCGGTAAACACCCAGCGCACGATCTCGAACTTTTCCGCCAAGGGCGTACTGACCACACCAAGCAGGCGCACCTTGCGCAACAGCCACCAGTGCAGGCACACGACCTCCTCCTCTGTGAACTCGTCGACCGGGCCCTCGTCCAGTTGGTCGTCGGGCGCAACTGGGGCCACGTTGGAATCGGAATGATTGCTCAGGAAGACTTCTTCCATGATTGCCTCCGTAACAAAAATGAATGAACGGGACAATCGCCCGCACGGGAGCTTGTCCCATGGGGGGGTGACAGGGGTTGGTTACCCTTGATTGACATGCTGGCTATGCTGCCGCGACGAGCCGCGTTCGATGGGCTGCCAGCTACCATCGGGAAAATCTGAAGTCGGCGCCACCGTCCGCACAATGCCGTTTTTGCAGATGGGAACGCAAGAGGTGCCGCTTAAGGCAATCTAGCCGGCGAGACCGTGCGCGTCAAATCTTGTGCACCGGATTTGCACCAATACGCGCCCTGATGGATGCTAGTCGGAGCAAGGCGAAAACGGTATGGTTTTCTCCGACGTTTCCACTATGAGCCACCGTAATACCCAACTACCCTCTGGCAACGTCCCTATTTCGGAAGGTGACCCAATGAACTCGCATGCCGACACCCCGATTCTCGTCAGCGCGGAGCACAGCGCCGCCAATCGCAAACTGCTGGCGCGCCAAGCGGCGGCAAAAACGGACCGCATCGAATCGGCCAGCAGGAAGGTGAGCATTACCCTGTCGAGCCCGGAAGGCAAGCGCCTGTACCTGCGCTGCTTTGAAATCACGCAGATCAACTTCCACTACATCACCGTGTTTGCCCGCATGAAGGTGGCCGACACCGAGGTGGAGCGCATCGAGCAGGAACTGCGGACCATGCTGGACACCCGGCTCACGCGTCTGAACCAGGCACTGGTCGATGCGGAAGCGAAGTGCACGGCGCACGGCATCAGCGCCCTCGCCACCTACGATGTGGAGCCACTGCTGTTCGAAGCCAAGGTGTTCTCGATGCTGGATCGGCGACTGCTGGAGCTAATTGAAAAGGTGGACCAGCTCATGCCCATGCTGGAAACCTTGTGCATTGACGAGGCCATGACGCCAAGCCAATTGATTGTCGAGAAGTCGAGGATCAAAAGAGCCGTCCGTGGGACAACTAAAGCGGTCCGCATCATCAGGTCGTCTTTGGAGCGCCGGGCGAACACCATGTCCCACGACCATGGCGAAGAAAGAGATCACAGCACACGGCGACTGAATGACGGCTGACGAATGCGAAGCGGACGACGATCCTGTAATGACCCAGTGAATTCCTGCTCAGGTGATAATACTGAGAGAACATCACCTGAGCAGGAATCCGCTGCGTCATTGCATCCGTACTCATGCTGTCGAGCAGCGATTTATCACCGCGTCCGATTTACAACCAACTTCCACATGAAAGTCCTTGTACCCAACGCGGCAGTAAGTGGAATCTGCAATTCTAAACCAAGAGTCTGGGGCCGTATTTCTCCATCAACAGACGAAGGACGTTTGCGCTTGTGTACGCAGCAAAACGCTGATTATCATCCCCTTTATCCGGGTCTGCAAAGTCGCATACGGACTTCAATGCGAAAGCAAGAGGCTGTGGTTGAGATGAGGTTTGAGCTGCGGCGTACATCCCGTAAATTTCCATCTCGACTCCGACCAAATCACGGTGTTGTTGCTTGATGTCGTTAATTACTTCCCCATCCGCCAGCACCGCTGACCCGGACGCTACAGGGCCTATGAAGATCTGCGGAACGCTTGGCGCATCACTACCGTAGGCTGTCGATAGATTAATCAACTCCTGTCTTTGAGATCGCAATTGTTCAACATGACTTCTGATAATCGCTGGTGCAGGAAGTTGATGAGGCGAAATCGAGAAACTTGTATTGATTTTATCTTTAACTCGCTTACCACTTTGAAAGTCCCAAGCTGGATCAGCAAGCAGAACATCACCCATGTTAACTTTCCCTCGAACCCCAGCGCAAATCCCACACATTGCAATTAAACGAGGGCGCAACATGGAAATAATAGATGCACTCCTTAATGCAGTAGAAACCATCCCCATCCGCGGTGCAAAGGTTGCACATACGGTAATTTTCTTTGATCCAACATAAAAATAACCATCCCGAACAAAGGTTACATCGTCAAGTGGGCGCGGCGAAGACCAGTTCCAGTTTAGCTTTAAGACCTCTTCCAGCTCCGGACGCTCTAAAGCACATATAACAGCCAAGTCCACACTATATTCTGGACGAGCAGTTCTTTCGTTTTTCCCGTCATTAAGGCTGTAACTCACACAATTAATCGCGCGATTGATCCACTCATCGCTATCCGCAGAATACTCAACTACAGTCCATGTGTGCTGCCTGAATGACTCAGCAGCAGCGCTATTTAATTGAAGATCGGCTGTTATTCCAAGTACTCTTTTGGGGCGATTTAAATTTTCTTGACTATGTATTTCCATCAGAAGCTCAAGTGAGCTACGCGTACTAGGTTCATCTTCTGGCCATAGCGGCAAAAGGATATCCAAAATCATCAAGTCAAACTGTTCACTCTCAAGTTTATCCCTAGCATCGTTGGCACAACCTACAATTGATACGTTTGACCTGTCGATCCCTATTTCGGTCAACTTGCCGAGCAATCTAGAATAGCGCTTCGGATTATCATCCACAATTAGTATATTCAAAACCAACCTCTTTCCTGATCAACAACACCAAATTCCACCAAAGCGTCAACCAACCTCAGTTTCCACTCGTCATATGTCGAGTTGTAGTGCAGCACGCCTCGAAAAGTCGTCGGAAATTCAGAGGCAAGCTCTTCTCGAATTTGGCTAAGATTAACGGCGTTTCCCGTCTCTCGCAGAAAGGCTTCATACCCCGTTATAACAATTGTCGGGCAAGAATACCCAGAAAAACTCATGTGACGCAGGACCTCGATCCCTCCAAACCCCTGCGGCCTGCCTCCACTTTCTCTTTCCCCTATTGAAAAAGTTGGCAAAGACATGTCCAACAACATCAAATCAGGAAGATTATGATCGAGATAATCCAATGCAGAGTTTACTGAAGAAACGCAATCTACGATCAATTCTAAACTCAGCGTTTTCAAAAAATTCTCGATGTGAGCCCGCTTCGGAGCTTCATCCTCAACCAAAAGAATACTAAAGGACATTGATCTCTCCTTTTGATAACGGAGATTGAAGAATCATAGAATACCTGACTTGCAACTCAAACCACCCATTTTCAATGAACCCATATTTCAAATCGCCTTTAGCTGACTGCTTAGTTACCGCAGCCAATTTCAATATTCCGCTACCTCCCTCACGGCTACTTCTTCTTCCCACATTGCCATTTTTAATAAGAGCAGAAATTTCATGCAACTTCCCTTCATTAGTAATTCGTGCAGTGTCTTTTGCCTCGCTGCGTACGCAGATTACTAAGACTCCAGTTTCCATGTCTGGCACGACCTCAATTCTAATCTTTGGGGATTTCATGTTAGAGTGCGCGCGCACATTGTCCAGCGCAATAAACAACACATCATGAACAAAGACTAATGCTGATGCATGCATCTGGAAGTCCTCGGATTTAATATCTAGTTCCAGGTTCGGATGAAACCCGCGTTGACTCTTCAACGCGGAGTCAATCGCAATTTTTACAATCTGATCCAGCTTAAAAAGCCTCTTTTGTGCCTCTACATCAGCCCGACTAAACCAAGTTGCGGCATCATCCAGAGCGCGCTGGACTTCCAACGAGCATTGCCCTATTTGCATGTCCAGTTCCAGGAATGCTGAGGAATCAGGAGCGGCAATCTTTCTTATGGAGGCCCGTAACTCGTCAAATATAGCTACAATAGCAGTCTTCAGGAGTATGGTAATGAATTTACGTATCGAAGCGAGAGACGGTTCAAGTGCCCCCCACAACACTGACACAGTTGTTCTGATAAAATCATCCACACTCAGATCCATTCTAGCTACGATCCGAGCGACGTTAATCAACGGAATCGAAAGATCTAGGAAAAGCAAACCGCGTGGCCTGTCCTCAGCTGAAACCTGGAAGTGCTCATTTTTCGCAGAGAGCAACAGTTCATCAAAATTCGTTGCACATTTCACGAACGCCGTATTAATTGCGTTGAGCGCCTCAATATCGAGCCCTTCAAATTTATCCAGCCAAAATTGATTTCTACGGTAGGCCTTTGCTTCACCCTCACGGGTCGTGATTAATTGCGCAAACTCTAGAGGTCCTCGAATTAATCCTACAAAGGATTGATGTCGGATTCTTTGGCTCAAGTAAAAATCAAGACCGAAAGTCGGATTATTTAGAAATTCTTCACGCAGACGACCTAGCATACTTACAAGTACCGCGTCCGCTTCGTCTTCCGGTATAAAAACGGTTTTCGCCGCGGCTTTTACGTCGTTCAACTCCTTAATTACATCGTCAAAGTCCTGCAAAGCGTCAACCGAGACATCACGAAGATCTTTATAGCGCGCAAAATCTTCAGATATCTCTCTAGATGCCCACCGCGCCAGAGAAGGAACGTCCACGTGGATTCTGGTTCGATCAACTATCCACCGGCCTTCATCAAGAGCCAGTTGATTGGAAATTTCCAAGATCTCGCTTTGATATAAATCGGAATTCCGTTCATCTAATAATCTTAACGCAGCACAAATTGCTTGCCGCTCATCCATTACATGCTTGGTTCCTTTCAACACACGCGATGCATCAATGATTTGCGGGACGCAAACAAACCGCAAGAAGTAAATCAACTGATAACTTGGATATAGGCTTGCGCTATCGTAGAGCTTACTTGGAACTTTAATTCCGGACGTTCTCAAGAAGTTTCCAGTAGCAAAGCGGAGTAACGATAGAGTAAACTCACTTTCAGTCGTCACCCATAGCAAATGCAGTGCTATAAGCGGAGTTAAGGGCGACGATACCAACTTATAGTCATCCCAAACGTAATTAGATAAAGAAGATTCAACAGGTGTGAGCGCAAGACTTATACTGCCACGCGCCCCCTCGTCTGCAACAATTTCGATTACGGTTTGCCTTTTCCCCAACATGTATGCTGCATGCAAAGACAACGATGCTGCAATCGCCCTTAACGCTTCATCCAAAACTGCATTCTCGGCTTTCTTTATTAAATCTATAGCTTCTTGCCAACGATTTTCTCTTACAAAGCCGCCAGCTCTGAAAATTAGCTCTAGTTCATTTTCATCTGGACTACAAACCTGATCTGGGCACAGAAAACCCATCCAAAAAGTTTTCCCAGAATTCTTGACCAACTCACTTACTACTAGTTCTTTAGCAGATTCATCCAGGCAAAATGGAGTTATATCCTCTAGTCCGACCGTGCGCGAATTCAGCCCTATCAACCATGGTCGCCAAATCTTATCTGGTCTACTTTGTCGTAGTTGCGTAAGCAGTTCACGAATCGCTTCAAATTTTGGAATCCCTTTAAGGTTTTCCACGAGCTTTACTAATTTCTGAAATGCGTCATTGTCATCGGCTCGACAGAGGACACGTGCGAGGAGCCTCGATATATTTCGGGGAGTAGCGGAAATCAGTTGCTTATCGCTATTACTTGATATCCCGGCTGCAATATAAATTATGTCCCACGGATCACTTTGAGAGTTACGTTGAATCTCCTTATACGAGCTACGTATGTCTGCCTTGCTACCCGAACGCACGTTCTCTAGGAGTAAATTATTCCGCAATGGAAGCTTCGCCATGGCGCCATATTCACCGATCGCTATCGCAATTTTCTTCAAACGAGGGTCATGAATATCGTCCAGCAGCCTCAAAACCCTGCTGATTACCATTTGCATTGCCAACATGTCTTCGCAATTCACAATCCTTTGCAGAACAAGAACAAATGTCTCATAAATGTCAATTATAGAATGACTTTGCTCGACTCGAAGGACGTCGGCCAAACCTTCTTCGTCGTCGGGCAACTCGCTTGTCAACCTGTATCGAACGTATTTTTTTATAGGTTCGTCATAATATTTGTGCTTGCTAATTTTCACACGAATATCGTCAAAAAACTTCGCCAACGTCGTTCTGTCTTCGTTCCTTACACTAGTATTATAAGTAATAAACCCTAGAAGACCATTTTTGTAAATGGATCTAACTTTCGATGTATATCTTTTTTGTTTCTCAAGACCACCGGAAAGTTGCTCAAGACATATTCGCAACTGAACTAACCATAAAGCGACTCCGTATTTTTCTTCAATCCTCGCAAGTTCGCCAATAGCCTCATTAAATGAGCTTTTCTCAAGAAGGATTTCAACTTGATCAACATTTAGTCGAAAATCATTTATGATATGGGTGTCAACGTTAATCAACGTTGCAATCCACATAAGTTCCTTTTCCAAATTCACTTCTGGCGCTTTAACGTGAACCCCTGTTAATTCGTCATATCCGACTGGAATTTTCATTAATTCAGGCACTTGCTTTTTAGTTTGAAAGCGTGTCCAAGTCAAAAAATCCAGATACTGCGTTTGATGAAGCCCAGCTCTTGCATCTAACAACAAGCCGCGTACACCCGAACGGAACAATCTCGCAGGCGCACGTGTTGGGTCTGGAACGAATTTTTGCGATTTGAACGCAGCAATAAGCCCCCGGAACCTGTGTTGATGATCTAAAAAGGCTTTCGCAGAAGCGCGTTGTTCTATCACTTAATCTCCGCCAATAAGTTTTGAGTTATGACAATATTACCTTAAATTAGCGGGTAGAGGGCCTTGCCGACACTCATCTTCTCTACGCATAAATATTTACTTCGGAGTTGAGAAGTAGGCCTACCACCTCGGCCTTTGCGCCGATGCTGCTCAACTGCGCGTCGGGGCACGGCACCAGCGCAATTCCGATACGCAACGTCACGTCTAGATTGCAAGATCAGCAGCTGGCCCTGGCGCGATAGGCGAGCATTCGTATTAGATGTAGAAGACAGCAAATCGAGATCCGCGACATCGCAGATGGCATTTCCCTCGTTGCCGCCACGCAACCCCATTTTTCATAGATTGACGTGCACGCAAACGCGTCGCCTCAATTCCCGGGCGCGCTCGCGTCCATGCGTCTCCTCATTGTTGGGTCGCCGGCACCCAGCGTCGTGCGTACCCTGCTTGCAGTTGCTATAAATTCAGTGCGAGCGCAATTCCGGTGCACGATGTTTGACACGCAGAACGGAGCGCACTAGATTGCAACTGCAGTAGCTGGCCCTGCCGAAGTAGGCGAGCTTTTCAAAGAAGCGATGCATCTGGTTCGGGAACTAGCCTCCCTGAGCATGCCTTCAAGCCAGGGCCGCATACTAATCCTTAATACGATCGTCCCTGATTGCTCCGTTGCCTTCGGCGATTTGTGAGCGAACATTTCCCATACGTCGAACCGCCAAGGACTGACGAC
Organism: Pseudoduganella sp. UC29_71; assembly: GCF_042693265.1. Classification (NCBI taxonomy): domain Bacteria; kingdom Pseudomonadati; phylum Pseudomonadota; class Betaproteobacteria; order Burkholderiales; family Oxalobacteraceae; genus Pseudoduganella; species Pseudoduganella sp. UC29_71. The sequence goes on from NZ_CP170549.1 coordinate 2,915,968, forward strand.
TCAGTCGGCGCAACGTTTTCCATTCAACGATCGAAGGAGAGAAGTATGAATGCCCGCCTGCTAACTACCACGGAGATGATGGCACCTGGCCGCGTCCTCATCAAACGCAAACAGCTGCTGCAGAAGGTCCCCCTTGGCGAACGCACGATCCTGGAGCTGGAACGCTGCGGCAAGTTCCCCAAGCGATTCTCGATCACGGCCCGCTCCGTCGCGTGGGACCTCGGCGAAGTGGACGCCTGGATCGCGCAGCAGCAGGCTGCCGCCGTCCCGCAGCCCGCGCCCGGGCTCAAGCGGCCTTGACCCATGCATCGATCATGTCGGCCCAGTCCTGCAGCATCCCGCGCCGCTGTTCCGCATACTCGGCCTTGTTGTACACCGCCCGAACGCCGCGCTGCTCGTGCGCCAGGCACTTCTCGATCCAGTCGGTGTTGTAGCCCGCCTCGTGCAGCTGGGTCGATGCCGTTCGGCGCAGGTCGTGGGGCGAGAAGTCGGCTAGCGGCCGGCCGGCGGCGCGCGCGACACGCGACACCGATGTTGTCACCTGGTTCAACGTCGCGTTCGAGATGGGCAGATCGGCGTCGTAGCGCGATGGCAGGACATAGCGGGAGCCGCCGGCGCAGGTGCGCAGCGCGATGAAGATGTCGACCGCCTGAGTTGACAAGTAGACGTTGTGGGGATTGCGGCGCTTCATGCGCTCGGCCGGGATCGTCCAGATGCCGCTGGAGAAATTGATCTCGTCCCACGTCGCATCCGTCAACTCGGATTTACGCACCATCGTCAGCAGCAGCAGCTTGATCGCCAGGCGCAAGGTCGGCGCGCTCTGCACCTTCTCCAGGTATGTGTACAACCAGGGGATCTCCGCGCTGCTCAAGGCCCTGTCGCGCGCCTGGAAGGTGGCGATGGAGCATGGCGGCACCTTGTCGGCGGGATTGGGCAGGTCGTGTCCGCGCTGGCCGGCATGACGAAACACCAGCATGACGATTTCGCGGGCGTGCACCGCGGTGGCGGGCGCACCGCGCGCCACGATCGCGTCGCACACCGCGCGCAGCTCTTCGTGCGTAATCTCGCGCAGCAGCAAGCGGCCGAAGGGCCGCTGCAGGTCGCGCTCGTACACCGAACGGCGCATGTCGCGTGTCGATTCGGCCATGCGGTAGTTGCCCAGCCAGCGCTCGGCCCACTGCCCGAACGTTTCCTCCCCTTCCAGGCGCTGTTTCTGGCGCCGCTTGTGCTGCGTGGGCGACATGCCGGCCGCGACCAGCTTCCTGGCCGCATCGAGCTTCTCGCGCGCTTCTGCCAAGGTCAGTCCACCGGCTCCATAGCGACCGAGCACCAGCGTCTCCTGGCGCCCGTTGAAGCGGTAGTTGAACCGGAACGAGACCACGCCGGAAGCGAGCACCATCGCGTAGAGGCCATCCCTGTCCACCACCTTGTACGCGCGTGGGCCGGGCTTCAAATTTCGCAGTTTTGTGTCCGTCAGCATTTCCGCCTCCCACTCGATACCATCATGTTAGACATTTCCCCCTATAAATCAACGAGTTAGGACACCGTAAAACGCGCGTTCGGCGTCCAAGTCAGCGCCAAAATCGCACTCCGATACCATCAACAAAAAACGTGATGGTATCGGCCCTTTTTTCCTTCCGCATCAAGCACTTACGCGATTTCGGTACCATCAACCGCGGAAATCCGCGTTGATGGTATCGGGACGCGGCGCGCCAGCCGTCCGCGCCATACCATCGCCGGTACCAGCAATCGCGCGCGCTTGCTCCTGCCGATCCTTGCCCGATTTCGCCACGCCAAAATAGAAAAAGCCCCTGAAAATCAGGGGCTTAGTCTTAGTTTAATGCCGCGTGCTGCGTGCTGCAGCCAGACGGGGAATTATTCCCACTCGATAGTCGCAGGCGGCTTGCCCGAGATATCGGTAAACGACACGGTTGAGGCCGCGAACTTCATTAATGATCCTGTTGGAAACCTTGCCCAGCAGCGAGTGCGGCAGGTGCGCCCAGTGCGCGGTCATGAAGTCCTGCGTCTGCACGGCGCGCAGCGCCACCACGTATTCGTAGGTGCGGCCGTCGCCCATCACGCCTACCGACTTCACCGGCAGGAACACCGCGAACGCTTGCGACGTCGCCTCGTACCAGTTCTTCGGCAGCTCTTCCGTGTTCACAGCCTGGCCGGCCACGAACTCGTACGGGGTGTTGCGCAGTTCTTCGATGAAGATGGCGTCGGCCTGGCGCAGCAGGTCGGCGTATTCCTTCTTCACTTCACCCAGGATGCGCACGCCCAGGCCCGGCCCCGGGAATGGATGGCGATACACCATGTCATGCGGCAGGCCCAGCGCCACGCCCAGCTTCCGCACTTCGTCCTTGAACAGTTCGCGCAGCGGTTCGAGCAGCTTGAGCTTCATGGTGTCCGGCAAGCCGCCCACGTTGTGGTGCGACTTGATGGTCTGGCCCTTCTTGCCCTTGCCGGCCGACTCGATCACGTCCGGGTAGATGGTGCCCTGCGCCAGCCACTTGGCGTTGACCAGCTTGGCCGACTCCACCTGGAACACTTCCACGAACTCGCGGCCGATGATCTTGCGCTTCTGCTCGGGATCGGTCACGCCGGCCAGGTGGCCCATGAACTGGTCGGTGGCGTCCACGCGGATCACCTTCACGCCCAGGTTCTTGGCGAACATATTCATCACCATCTCGCCTTCGTTCAGGCGCAGCAGGCCGTGGTCGACGAACACGCAGGTCAGCTGGTCGCCGATGGCGCGGTGGATCAGCGCGGCGGCCACGGACGAATCCACGCCGCCCGACAGGCCCAGGATCACTTCATCGCTGCCCACTTGCGCGCGGATCTTTTCCACGGCTTCGGAGATGTAGTCCGGCATGTTCCAGTCGGATTTGCAGCCGCAGATCTCGTGCACGAAACGGCCCAGCATGGCCTTGCCCTGCTCGGTGTGCGTCACTTCCGGGTGGAATTGCACGCCGTAGAAGTTGCGCTCCTCGTCCGCCATGGCGGCGATCGGGCAGCTGGGCGTGTCGCCCATCAGCTTGAAGCCTGGCGGCATGTCCAGCACCTTGTCGCCGTGGCTCATCCATACTTTCAGCATGCCGTGGCCTTCCGGCGTGACGAAGTCGTTGATGCCGTCCAGCAGCTTGGTGTGGTTGCGCGCGCGCACTTCGGCGTAGCCGAATTCGCGCACCAGGCCGTTCTCGACCTTGCCGCCCAGCTGGGCCGCCATGGTCTGCATGCCGTAGCAGATGCCCAGCACCGGCACGCCCAGCTCGAACACGGCTTGCGGCGCGCGCGGCGAGTCGCCTTCCAGGGTGGAGTTGTGGCTGCCCGACAGGATCACGCCGGAAGCGCCGTAATTGCGCACGAAGTCGTCGCCGATGTCGTAGGGATAGACTTCGGAGAACACGCCGGAGTCGCGCACGCGGCGAGCGATCAGCTGGGTAACCTGGGAACCGAAATCGAGAATGAGGATTTTAGAATGCATGGATGAGCGCTGAAACTGAGAGGAAATGAGAAAACGCCGGCGGTAGGCCGCCGGCGTTTGAGAGGATTAGTCGCCGGAACGGTAGTTCGGCGCTTCCTTGGTGATCTGGACGTCGTGCACGTGCGACTCGCGCATGCCGGCCGACGTGATCTCGACGAATTCCGCTTTCTCGCGCAGCTCGTCGATGGTGGCGCAACCGCAGTAGCCCATGGACTGGCGCACGCCGCCCACCAGCTGGAAGATGATCGCCAGCACGCTGCCCTTGTAGGCGACGCGGCCTTCGATACCTTCAGGCACGAACTTGTCGGCCTTCATGGTGGCGTCCTGGAAGTAGCGGTCGGCCGAGCCGTCCGACATCGCGCCCAGCGAACCCATGCCGCGGTAGGACTTGTAGGAGCGGCCCTGGTACAGGATCACCTCGCCCGGCGCCTCTTCGGTGCCGGCGAACATGGAACCCATCATCACGGTCGATGCGCCGGCCGCCAGTGCCTTGGAAATGTCGCCCGAGAAGCGGATGCCGCCGTCGGCGATGCACGGCACGCCGGTGCCGGCCAGCGCTTCGGCCACGTTGGAAATGGCGGTGATTTGCGGCACGCCCACGCCGGCGACGATACGGGTGGTGCAGATGGAGCCGGGGCCGATACCGACCTTGACCGCGTCCGCGCCGTATTCCACCAGCGCCTTGGCGGCCGCTGCGGTGGCGATGTTGCCGCCGATGACGTCCACGTGCGGGAAGCGGGTCTTGATCCACTTTACGCGGTCCAGGATGCCTTGCGAGTGGCCGTGGGCGGTGTCCACCACCAGCACGTCCACGCCGGCCGCGACCAGCAGCTCGATGCGTTCTTCATCTTTCGCGCCCACGCCCACGGCTGCGCCCACCAGCAGCTTGCCGTGCTGGTCCTTGGAGGCGTTCGGGTGTTCGGTCGATTTCTGGATGTCCTTGACGGTGATCAGGCCGCGCAGGTTGAAGGCATCGTCCACCACCAGCACGCGCTCCAGGCGGTGCTTGTTCATCAGGCGCTTGGCCTCGGTGGTGTCGGCGCCTTCCTTGACGTAGACCAGCTTGTCGCGCGGGGTCATCTTGGCGCGCACTTCAGCGTCCAGTTCCTGCTCGAAGCGCAAATCGCGGTTGGTGATGATACCAACTACTTGTTTATCCTCTACTACCGGGAAGCCGGAAATGCCATACTGCTCCGTCAGCTTGATGACTTCGCGGATCTTCATGTCCGGCGGGATGGTGATCGGATCGCGCAGCACGCCTGCTTCGAAACGCTTGACGCGCGCTACTTCGCGGGCCTGGTCCTTCGGCTTCAGATTCTTGTGGATGATGCCGATGCCGCCTTCCTGTGCCATGGCGATGGCCAGGCGGGCTTCGGTTACCGTATCCATCGCAGCCGACAGCAGCGGAATATTCAGCGAGATATTGCGGGTCAGGCGAGTTTTGAGAGACGTATCCGCAGGCAGAATATTGGAGTACGCAGGGACGAGGAGCACGTCATCGAAGGTGAGTGCTTTTTGAAGTAAACGCATAGTACGATTTCCTATAGGCGCAAAAGTCGATTATACAGTAAGTCGCGCCCTACGTCTTTACCCCGGGGAAAATTGGCAGCGCGGGTTGACAGCACTGGCAAAGCATGGAAATCTGCCGCAAGGAATAAAGGGATCTAGCCACTATGAAACATTACCGAACGGCCCGCGCCCTGCCGCTGCTGCTGGCACTGGGTGCGCTGGGTGCGCTGAGCGCGCTGCCCGTGCTGTCGCACGCCCAATACATGTGGGTGGACGAGAAAGGCATGAAACAGCTGTCCGACCAGCCGCCGCCGCCATCGGTGCCGCAGAGCCGCATCCTGAAGCAGCCGCGCGGCCACGGCGTGCCGTCGGCCGCGCCGGCGGAGGAAGCCGCAGCTGCGCCCGATGCCGCCGACGCCAAGGTCAAGCGCCCGCCCACGCTGGCCGAACGCAATACCGACTTCGCCAAGCGCAAGGCCGAAAGCCAGGCTGCCGAACAAAAGGCGGCGCAGGAAGCGGCGCGCAAGGCCGACCAGGCCGCCAATTGCGACAGCGCGCGCAGCAACCAGGCCGCGCTCGACTCCGGCGCCCGCATGAGCGAATTCGACAAGAACGGCCAGCGCGTCTTCCTCAGCGACGACCAGCGCGCCGAACGTTCCAGGCGCAACCAGAAAATTTTGGCAGATTGCTCCAAATAAAGACGTTCCGGCGGTATAAAATTATGTTACCGCTATCAAATACCAAGAAAAAACAGGATGACCAAACCATATAACGGCAAGAGCCGCGCCAGCGGCCGAGTAACCCTGGCTGCGGTCGCAGCACGCGCAGGCGTGGCCACGATGACCGCCTCGCGCGCCATCAGCCAGCCCGAGCTGGTATCGCCCATGCTGCGTTCGCGCGTGGAACTGGCGGTGGAAGAACTGGGCTACGTGCCCAACCGCGCCGCGCGCGCCCTCGCCTCCTCGCGCTCCAACGTGATCGTGGTGCTGGTGCCGTCGCTGTCGAACGCCGTGTTCACGGCCGTGCTGCAAGGCATACAAGACGCGCTCGACCCCTACGGCTACCAGATCCTCATCGGCAATACGCGTTATTCCGACGCCGAGGAAGAGAAGCTGCTCAACGTCTATATGCAGTCCAATCCGGACGGCATCCTGCTGTCCGGCATGTCGCACAGCAAAGGCGTGCAAAAGATGCTGGACACCTCGCGCACGCCGGTGGTGTCGATGATGGACCTGTCGGCCGATCCGGCCCAGCTGTCGGTCGGCTTCTCGCAAGTGCAGGCCGGCTACACCATGGCGCGCTACCTGATCGACAAAGGCTACAAGCGCATCGGCTTCATGGGCGCGCAGCTGGACGAGCGCACCATCAAGCGCGCCGAAGGCTACCGCAAGGCCATGGAAGAAGCCGGCCTGGCCGATCCCAAGCTCGAGCTGATGGTGGCCGACCCGTCCACCATCGCGCTGGGCGCCGAGCTGGTTGGCCGCATGCTGGCGGTCGCGCCCGACCTGGACGCCATCTTCTGCTGCAATGACGACCTGGCGCACGGCGCCATCTACCAATGCCAGCGGCGCGGCATCAATGTGCCGGAGCAACTGGCCATCTGTGGCTTTAACGACCTGCCCGCCTCCGCCTGGATGAACCCCTCGGTCACGACCATAGGCACGCCGCGCTACCGTGTCGGCTTCGAAGCGGCCAGCCTGCTGCGCAGCGTCATCCGCGGCGAACAACCGCCCGCCACCCAGATCGACCTCGGCTTCACCCTCATGGCCCGCGAAAGCGCCTGACCCCGCCGCCCTCCGCCTCCCGCCGCAAGCCGAGCTGCAGCCGCATTCGGGGTCAGACCCCGAATGCGGCTCAGGCTGCGTGATTTTGTGCGGCGCAGCATCGATTTCTCTTTACATTTTTTGCCGCCGCGTTAAACTTCGGCCCACTGATAGCGCTAACAGATAGCGCTACCAAATAGGGCTGACTATGACTGAAAAAACGAGACCAACCCGCTGGGTGGTGATGGGAGTTTGTGGCTGCGGCAAGAGTTCCGTCGGCAGCCGCCTGGCCGAGGCGATCGGCGCCAGCTTCCTGGAGGGCGATGCGTTTCATTCGCCTGCCAACGTCGCCAAGATGTCGGCCGGCACGCCGCTGAACGACGCCGACCGCGCGGAGTGGCTGCTGCAGCTGATGGCGGAAATCCGCAATGCCCGCGAGCGCGGCGAGAGCCTGGTGCTGTCCTGCTCGGCATTGAAGCGCCGCTACCGCGATCTGCTGCGCGAGGGCGATCCGGAGTTGCGCTTTGCCCATCTGAACGGCGACCGCGAATTGATCGCCACCCGCATGCTGGCCCGCATCAATCACTACATGCCGCTGTCGCTGCTGGACAGCCAACTGAACGTGCTGGAGCCGCTGCAAGCGGACGAAGCCGGCGTCACGCTGGATATCCGCAAGGACCCGGCGCACCTCATCACCGACATCCTCAACAGCAATCCATAACTAGATCCTCCAGGGAGACAAGATGCTTAATACCCGTAACAAGATTCTCACCACGTCGCTGGTGGCCATGGCCGCCCACGTTTCCGGCGCCTACGCGGCCGACGAGGCGCCAGCCGCGCAGGCGGCCGCCAAGGCTGCCGACAACGGTAACGTGGCGGAGGTGATCGTCACCGCCACCAAGCGTTCCACTTCGCTGCTGAAAACCCCGCTGGCCGTCACCGCCCTGAGCGGCGCTGCGCTGGACGATGCGCACGTGAAGAACCTGGAGGACATGACCCACCTGTCCCCGAGCTTCCAGGCCACCAGCCAGGGCGACCACGCCGTGCTGCTGCTGACCATGCGCGGCATCGGCAACGATGGCGCCAAGACCGAGCAGGCCGACCCGGAAGTGTCGGTCTACGTGGACGGCGTGTATTCTCCGCGCGCCGAGGGCGCCACCGCCCTGCTGTACGATATGGACCGCGTGGAAGTGATGCGCGGCCCGCAAGGCACGCTGTGGGGCCGCAATTCCACCGCCGGCGCGGTGAACATGGTGAGCGCCAAGCCGAAGTTCGGCATGACCGAGGGCAGCGCCGAGATCACGCTGGGCAATTACAACCGCACCGGCACGCGCTTCATGTACAACCTGCCGGTATCGGACACCTTCGCGCTGCGCGTCGCTTACGCCGGCGAGTCGCACAACGGCTATGTGGACTACCAGCAGCCGCCGAACACGCCGGGCCTGGACAAGAACGCCTTCATCACCAGCGGCGACAAGTACAACGCGCAGGACCAGAAGGCGCTGCGCCTGTCGGCCGCCTGGCAGCCGACCGGCAATCTGCGCACCGACCTGTCCTTCGAGACCTTCCGCGACGACGGCACGCCGTCCATGAACCTGAACCAGGAGCCGCGTCCGGGCGAGAAGCTGTGGTCCGCGCTGATCCAGATCGCGCCTTACCTGCACCGCAAGGTCGATACCATCCGTACCCGCACCGACTGGAACGTGAACCAGGACATCGACCTGGCCTTCATCGCCGGCGCCCAGCGCACCGACGGCGCCATGCAGTTCGACGCGCGCGGCGGTTACACCGTCCCGACCAGCAATACCACCGGCGGCGTGCTGCGCAACACCCGCATCAACGCCGAGCACTACACCAATGCCAGCGCTGAACTGAACCTGAAGTCCTCCGGCAAGAAGACCGTGGACTGGCTGGTGGGCGCCTATGTGTTCCACGAAAAGGCCGCCATCCGCCTGGACCAGCCGGCATGGTCCGGCACGCAAGTCGGCTACGGCTGCACCACCTGCGGCTGGCCAGCGCTGACGCAGAACAGCTTCGTGCAGCCTAACCAGGACGTGAAGTCGCATGCCCTGTTCACGCAGGATACGTGGAACGTGTCGGACACCTTCCGCATCACCGGCGGCCTGCGCAAGACCTGGGACGAGAAGCACAACCGCGGCGGCGTAAACTTCTACTGCCCGACCACGCAGCCTGCCAACGGCAAGCCCTGCCTGCCGATCACGCCGCAGGATGATCCGCGCAACGTGGGCTTCGTGCCGAATCCATCGGTAATCGGCCCGGACGGCAAGCCGGCGCTGAACAACGACGGCCAGCAGAAGTGGAGCAAGCCGACCTGGCTGCTGAAGGCGGACTATGACGTTACCAAGGACATCATGGCCTACGCCAGCGTGAGCACCGGCTACAAGTCCGGCGTGCTGACCGACGGCGGCGTGCACACCGAGCCTGAAACGCTGACCAGCTACGAGCTGGGCGCCAAGGGCAAGCTGATGGGCGGTAAAGTCACCTGGGCCACGTCGATCTACTACGCGGACTTCAAGGGCTACCAGATCTCGGTGCCGACCACTTTCCCGAACGGCGCCAGCTTCCTGCTGACGGCCAACGCGAAAGGCGCCACGGCCAAGGGCATCGAGGGCGAGCTGACCGCGCGCCTGACGCCGGTGGACACGCTGAACCTGGCCATGTCGCTGCAGCGCACGGAGATGGATACGCTGCTGACGGCGGACCCGAACAACTCCAGCTACAACACCCTGCCCGGCCCGAACGGCAGCAAGGTGCGCGACCTGAAGGGCAACGAGCTGCCGCACGCTCCGCACTTCTCGCTGAACGTGGGCTACCAGCACCACTTCAACCTGGATAGCGGCGCCCGCATCTCGCCGCGCATCAACGCGCACTACGAGACCGCGAGCTGGCTCGACGTGTTCAACGACGGTGCGCCGGACCGCCAGAAGGCTTATACCCGCAGCGACTTCACCGTGCGCTACAAGCCGGCCGGCGACAAGCACTGGCAGGTGGAAGCCTTCGTGCAGAACCTGGAAAACAAGGACATCAAGACCACCGTCAACATCGTGAACCTGCCGCCGGCAGCGAGCGACCGTCCGGTATGGCAAGCGATGTACCTGGCGCCGCGCACCTACGGCGTGCGCCTGACGGCCGACTTCTGATCGGCTCACGCAACGGCGGGTTACGCTGAGCTAACCCGCCCTACGACGTGCCCCGGCATCCGTGATGCCGTGGACCATGGACCATGGGCCATGCACCGTAGGGCGGCTTAGCGCTAGCGTAAGCCGCCGCTCCGCCGATACATTAAACTGTCCGCCTCCCCTCACCGAAAGCAATCCGTGGCTGCAGTACTCAACACTCCCTTGTCGTGGCGCGAGAAATTCAGCTACGGCATTGCCGATATGGGCTTCAATTTCTATTGGACCAATATCGCCACTTTCCTGCTGTTCTTCTATACCGACGTCTTCGGCATATCGGCCGCCGCTGCGGCCTCCATGCTGTTCATGATCAAGATCGTCAACGCCTTCACCGACCCGCTGATCGGCGCGCTGGCCGACCGCACCACCACGCGCTTCGGCAAATTCCGCCCCTACCTGGTGTGGATGGCGCTGCCGCTGGGCGCCGCCGCCGTACTCACCTACACCACGCCGGACCTGGACCACGACGGCAAAATCGCCTGGGCCTACGGCACCTACCTGCTGATGATGGTGTGCTACACCGGCATCAACATCCCCTACAACGCGCTTTCCGGCGTCATGTCCGGCGACCCGCAGGAGCGCTCCACCATCAACGGCCTGCGCTTCATCTTCGCCTTTGCCGGCAGCACGCTGGTCACCGCCGCCACGCCCTTCATGGTGCGCCTGCTGGGCGGCGGCGACGACAAGCAGGGCTGGCAGCTGACCATGCTGGCCTGGGGCATCGCCGCCTCCGCGCTGTTCGCGCTCACCTTCTTCAACACGCGCGAGCGCATCGCGCCCGCCGCCACGCAACAGAGCAACGTGGCGCAGGACATTAAGGACTTGAGCCGCAACGGCCCCTGGCTGGTCCTGTTCTTCCTGGCGCTGATCATCATGATCACCATCACGCTGCGCACCTCCACGGCGGTGTACTACTTCAAGTACTACGTCGGCCGCCCGGAGCTGATGGCCAGCTTTGTGCCGGCCTACATGATCGCCGCAGCGGCGGGCGCCTCGCTCACGCCGCTGATGACGCGCCACGTGGACAAGAAGAAGCTGCTCATCATCCTCATGAGCTGCACCACCGTGCTGTCCAGCGCCTTCTTCTTCATCGGCAAGGACCAGGTCTGGCTGATGTTCGCGCTGCAGATCGCGCTCGGCTTCGTGCTCGGCCCCAAGTCCCCGCTGGCGTTCTCGATGTATGCGGACACCGCCGACTACAACGAATGGCGCACCGGCCGCCGCGCCACCGCCATGACCTTCGCCGCCGCCACCTTCTCGCAGAAGCTGGGCACGGCGCTGGCGGTGGCGGTCATCGGCTCCCTGTTCACGGCGCTCGGCTATGTGCCGAACGCGGCGCAGACCACCGGCTCGCAGGCGGGCATCGTGTGGCTGATGTCGCTGATCCCGGCCTTCTTCGCCGCGCTGGCCGTGGCCGTGATGCTCTTCTATAACCTCGATAAACAAAAACTGGCGCAAATCCAGTCCGAACTGGCCGCCCGCAAGGCCACCTGAAATCCCGGAGATACCCATGCTACGCCCTACCCACGATGGCGACCGCTACGAACTGACCAGCCCAACGGCCATGCCGAAAGCCGGCGGCTTCCTGTGGAACCAGAAAATGATGATACAAGTGACCTGCCGCGGCTACGCCACCGCGCAGTTCATGCAGCCGGAACCCGCCAAGTACGCCTACGCGCCCAACCTGGAGGCCAAGACCTTCATGCAGCCGGAGCAGAACTACTACGCCCACCATCCGGGCCGCTTCGTCTATATCAAGGACGAGGAAACCGGCGAGGTGTTCTCGGCGCCCTACGAGCCGGTGCGCGCGCCGGTGGACAGCTTCCGCTTCTCGGTCGGCAAGAGCGACATCGAGTGGACCGTCGAGCACCTCGGCATCCGCGTCGAACTGACCTTGAGCCTGCCGACGCAGGACGTGGTGGAACTGTGGTCGGTCAAGGTGGTGAACCTGTCCGGCCGCCAGCGCAAGATCAGCGTCTACCCCTATTTCCCGATCGGCTATATGTCGTGGATGAACCAGTCCGCCGAATACCGCCTGGACCTGGGCGGCGTGGTGGCCAGCTGCGTCACGCCTTATCAAAAAGTGGCGGACTATTTCAAGAACAAGTTTTTCAAGGACCGCACCTACTTCCTGTGCGAGACGCCGCCGGATTCGTGGGAAACCATGCAGCAGGCGTTCGAGGGCGAAGGCGGCCTGCACGCGCCGTCCGGCGTGCAGCGCGAAGAACTGGAGCGCAGCGACGCGCGCTATGAAACGCCGACCGCCGCCGTGCAATACCGCCTGACGCTGGACGGCAATGCGGAACGCGAACTGCGCTTCATCTTCGGCCCGGCCTTCGACGACGCGGAAATCCGCGCCATGCGCAGCAAGTACCTGAGCCAGGCCGGCTTCGCCGAAGCCAAGCGCGACTACGCCTGGTACATCGAGCAAGGCCGCGGCGTGCTGCAAATCGAGACGCCGGACGCGGAGCTGGATAATTTCGTCAACAACTGGCTGCCGCGCCAGGTCTATTATCACGGCGACGTGAACCGCCTGACCACCGATCCGCAGACGCGCAACTACCTGCAGGACAATATGGGCATGAGCTTCATCAAGCCCCAGGTGACGCGCGCGGCCTTCCTGCACGCGCTGTCGCAGCAGGAAGCCAACGGCGCCATGCCGGACGGAATACTGCTGGTGGAAGGCGCGGAACTGAAGTACATCAATCAGGTGCCGCACACCGACCACTGCGTGTGGCTGCCGGTTTGCCTGAAGACCTACCTGGACGAAACCGCCGACTACGCCCTGCTGCGCGAGACAGTGCGCGGCGAGGACGGTATGCGGCAGACCGTGTTCGAGCGCATCTCGCGCGCCATGGACTGGCTGCTGGAAGCGCGCGACGAGCGCGGCCTGAGCTTCATCGCCCAGGGCGACTGGTGCGATCCGATGAATATGGTGGGCTACAAGGGCAAAGGCGTTTCGGGCTGGCTGACCGTCGCCACCGCCTACGCATTGAACCTGTGGGCGGACATGTGCGCCCAAACCGGCCGCGATGACCGCGCGGAGCATTACCGCGCCGGCGCCGCCGCGGTGAACGCCGCCGCCAACACGCACTTCTGGGATGGCGACTGGTTCTCGCGCGGCATCACGGACGACGGCGTCACCTTCGGCACGAAGAAGGACAAGGAAGGCCGCATCTGGCTCAATCCGCAAGCGTGGTCCATCCTCGGCGGCGCCGCCAGCGCCGAGCAGCGCGCGAAGATGCTGGTGCAGGTGGACGAGCAGCTCGGCACCCCGTACGGCGTGGCCATGTTCGCGCCGCCCTTCAGCGCCATGCGTGAGGACGTCGGCCGGGTCACGCAGAAGCACCCCGGCTCGGCCGAGAACGGCGCCGTGTACAACCACGCGTCCGTGTTCTATATTTACAGCCTGTACACCGTGGGCGAGAAGGACCGCGCCTACAAGCTGCTGCGCCAGATGATACCCGGCCCGAGCGAAGCGGACTACCTGCAGCGCGGCCAGCTGCCGGTGTTCATCCCCAATTACTACCGTGGCGCCTACCACCAGTATCCGAAGCAGGCGGGCCGTTCCAGCCAGTTGTTCAACACGGGCACCGTGTCCTGGGCTTACCGCTGCTTCATCGAGGGCCTGTGCGGCCTGCAGGGCGACGCCGAAGGCTTGCGCATCAACCCGCAGCTGCCGGCGGGCTGGGACGGCATCAAGGTGACGCGTCTGTTCCGGGGCGCGAAGTTCGTGCTCAACATCCGCCGCACCGACGTGAAAGAGGTCATGGTGATGCACGCCGGGCAGTTCCTGCCTTCCGCGCACATCAAGGACATCGCGCCGGGCGCCACCTACCACCTCAGCGTGTTCGTTCCGGCATGAAGGCCCGGCGCGCGACACGTTCCACTGCCGGGATGCTGACGGCGGCCCTGGCGCTGGCCTGCCCCGTGCAGGCCGCGCCCGGCGCCGACGAGCGCGCCGCGCGCATGGTGGCGGCGATGACGCAGCAGGAAAAGCTGCAGCTCGTCTTCGGCTACTTCGCCACCGACTTCCCGAAAAAGAACCACATCGCGCCCAAGGAAGCGCGGCGCGATTCGGCCGGCTACGTGCCGGGCGTGCCGCGCGTCGGCGTGCCGCCGCAGTGGCAGGCCGACGCCGGCATGGGCGTGGCCACGCAAAGCAGCTCCACCCAGCCATATGAGCGCACGTCTCTGCCCTCCGGCCTGGCCACCGCCGCCACCTGGAACCCCGCGCTGGCCTATGCCGCCGGCGCCATGATAGGCAAGGAAGCCCGCCTGTCCGGCTACAACGTGATGCTGGCCGGCGGCGTGAACCTGATGCGCGACCCGCGCAACGGCCGCAACTTTGAGTACGCCGGCGACGATCCGCTGCTGGCAGGCGTGATGGCGGGCGAGCAGATACGCGGCATCCAGTCCAACCACATCATCGCCACGGCCAAGCACTTCGCCTACAACGGCCAGGAAACCAACCGCTTCACCGTGAGTTCGGAGCTGGGCGACGCGGCGGCGCGCATGTCCGACCTGCTGGCCTTCCAGATCGCCATCGAGCGCGGCGATCCCGGTTCGGTCATGTGCGCTTATAACCGCGTGAACAGCGTGTACGCCTGCGAAAGCCCCTACCTGCTGAACGAAGTGCTGAAGCAGGACTGGGGCTACAAGGGCTACGTGATGTCGGACTGGGGCGCCACGCACTCCACGATCCCAGCCGCCAACGCCGGGCTGGACCAGCAATCCGGCTGGCCTTTCGACCAATCCGCCTACTTCGGCGACGCGCTGGGCGAAGCGGTGAGCAACCGCCACGTGCCGGCGGCGCGGCTGGACGACATGGCGCACCGCATCGTGCGCGCCATGTTCCAGCACGGCGTGATGGACGACCCTGTGCCGACCACACCGGTCGGGGGCATCGACTTCGACGCGCACGCGGCGATAACCCAGGCCGCCAGCGAGGAAGCCATGGTCCTGCTGAAGAACAGCGGCGCGCTGCTGCCGCTTGCGGCCGGCACGCGCTCCATCGCCATCATCGGCGGGCACGCGGACAAGGGCGTGCTGTCGGGCGGCGGCTCGTCGCAGGTGCACCCGCACGGCGGCATGGCGGTGCCGAACGAAGGCCCGGCGCATTTCCCGGGCCGATGGTCTATCACCCGTCGTCGCCCATGCAGGCGCTGGCCGCGCGCAGCAAGGCGCGCCTGGCTTACCTGGACGGCAAGGATATCGCTGCCGCCGCCACGCTGGCGGCCGCCAGCGACGTGGCCATCGTTTTTGCCACCCAGTGGACCGCCGAAAGCGTGGATGCGCCGTCGCTGTCCCTGCCGAACGGCCAGGACGAGCTGATCGCCGCCGTGGCGCGCGCCAATCCGCGCACGGTGGTGGTGCTGGAAACCGGCGGGCCGGTCGCCATGCCCTGGCTGGACAGCGTGGGCGCGGTGCTGCAAGCCTGGTATCCCGGCACGCGCGGCGGCACGGCGATCGCACGCGTGCTGAGCGGCGAGGTGAATCCCTCCGGCCGCTTGCCCGCTACCTTCCCTGCCTCCGAAGCCCAGCTGCCGCGTCCCGCCATCGAGGCCGACCAGCAGCGCGCCGACTACAACATCGAAGGCGCGGCGGTCGGCTACAAATGGCACGACCTCACGGGCCGCAAGCCGCTGTTCGCGTTCGGCCACGGCCTGTCCTATACCAGCTTCGCCTACGGCGGCCTGTCGGCGCGGGTGAAGGACGGCGCGCTGTCGGTCAGCTTCACCGTGCGCAACACGGGCAGGCGCGCAGGCAAGGCCGTGCCGCAAGTGTACGTGGCGCCGGTCGCGGGCGGCTGGGAAGCGCCCCAGCGCCTTGGCGGATGGGACAAACTCGCGTTGCAGCCGGGCGCCAGCGCCAGCGCCACGGTGACGGTCGATCCGCGCCTGCTGGGCGTGTACGACAGCGCCAGCAAGACCTGGCGCATTGCAGAGGGCGACTACCTCGTCACGCTGGCGGGCGCCTCCGATGCGCCCGCCGCCGCCGTCCACGTGCGCCTGCCCGCGCGCACGCTGGACGTCCGGGGCCGCGATCGGTCCACTCGCTAGCGGCGGGCGCGGCCGCCGCCGCGGCGGCGGATCAGCGGTATTCCAGCTCCGGATACCAGTCGCCGGGCCGTCCCGCCGGCGTGAGGTCCAGGATGTTCCACAGCGGCGTGGGATCGGGCGCCAGGCGCGGGTCCTGGCCGGGGTCCTGCGTGCCGCCCATCTCGGCGCCCCAGAAGTGATGCACCTTGCCATCCCTCTTCACCCACACATCCAGCGCCGGCCATTCGCTGCCGTCCGGCGCCAGGCCGCGATAGTCGCGCGCGAAATCGTCGCCGACAGTGGCGTAGAACTTCAGGTTGCGCCAGCCGCGCTCCCTCGCGAAAGCCAGCTGGCGCTCCACCGGCGAGCGCCCCAGCACCGCCAGCGCCACCTTCTGCGTAATGTCGCGCGCCGGAATGTCCAGCGCGCCGAGGAAAGCCGTGCACATCGGGCACGGACGCTCGCGCTGCGGCCCATACATCCAGAAGTACGTCACCAGCGTGTCATGCTTGCCGAACAGCGCGGCCAGCGGCACGGTGGCGCCATTTTCATCCTTGAACTGGTAGCCGCGCGCCTCGCCGCCCAAGGGCAAGGCGCGCCGCTGCTCGGCCACGCGCTCGATATGGCGGCGCAGTTCAATCTCCTCGGCCAGCAGCGCCGTGCGCGCGGCGCGGTACGCTTCGCTGTCGTTCGGATAGGGCTTGCTCGCGGCGGCGGCAAGTTCGGTGGCGGGTTTGAGCTGATTCATGACAAGCTCCCGGCAAAGTTGCAGATCGTCCCACGCTACCCGCCACTGGACCACTTGACGGTGCGCCGTCTCACACATATGGGTTATGATGAATTTGCAGCAAGCGAATTCCCTTTCATCAACACCTGAGCCCCTGTCATGCGCCTCTCCCAGTTCATTACGCAGCACCTCGAGAGCATCCTGGTTGAATGGGAAGCGTTTGCCCGCACCCAGGGGCCATCGGCCAACCACATGACTTCCCTGGCGCTGCGCGACCACGCGAAACTCATCCTGACCGCCATCGCCGCCGAAATCAAAACCGCCCAGACGCCGCGCCAGCAGCAGGAAAAATCGCGCGGGCTCGCGCCGGAGCCGGCCGGACAGGAAAGCGCAGCCGCCACGCACGGCACACTGCGCCAGCTAAGCGGCTACTCGCTGATCCAGCTGACCGCCGAATTCCGCGCCTTGCGCGCCACCGTGCTGCGGCTCTGGCTGCCGAACCTGTCGGCCGTCACGGACACCACCGCCAGCGACATGGTGCGCTTCAACGAGGCGATCGACCAGGCGCTGGCCGAATCCGTGGTGACCTACTCCAGGCGCGCGGCAGCGGCGCGCGACACCTTCCTGGCCATCCTCGGCCACGATTTGCGCAGCCCGCTGGCCACCATCTCGCTGGCCGCCTCGTACATGATCACCTCCGCACTGGACCAGGACAGGAGCCGCGAAGTGGGCAGGAAAGTGCAGCGCAGCGTGGCCCTCGATGACGTCGATGATCAACGACCTGCTGGAATACGCGCGCGCGCAGCTCGACGGCGAAATCCCGATTGCCGCCGAGAAGATGGATTTGGCCGAGATCTGCCAGCCGGCGCTGGAAAATGCGCGCGCCGTCCATCCAGCCTGTCCGTTTGAATTTAGCGCTTCGGGCGATTTGCATGCGCTGCTGGACCGCCACCGCATGCAGCAAGTGCTGTCCAACCTGCTGAACAACGCCGCGCAGTACCGCGACGAGCGCGCCCCGGTCATCATGACGGCGACCGGCGGCGCCGATGCCGTCACCGTCACGGTGCAGAACTACGGCCGGCTGATTCCGCCGGAGGCCCGCCAGGCCATCTTCGACCCGCTGGTGCGCCTGCCCAGCGACGACGGCGGCAACGGCCGCTCGCCGCGCAGCATCGGCCTGGGGCTGTTTATCGCGCGCGAAATCACGGCCGGCCACGGCGGCACGCTGGAAGTGGAGTCGGACGCGGAGCGCGGCACCGTCTTCACGGTGCGCATCCCGCGCTGAGGCAGCCCGGCGCAGGCTGGCGCAAGCTAACGTGGCCTAGCGCAGCAAGTCCGCGAGCACGCGGGCGGCGAAGTAGGCCATGCAGGCGCCCATCAGCAGCGCCAGGATGGTCAGCAGCCAGCCGCCATTTTCCTGCGCCATCTCCGGACGCGCGGCGCGGTACTCCACCTGGACCTGCAAGCCGGCAGGCTGCGGCTCGTTATGCTGCCAGTGGCTCAGGAAGCGGTGGGTGCCGGCGCCGGCCTGGAATTCGATCATGCTGTGATAGTGGATGCCCTCGTTGTCCGGATCAGTGCTCTTCCACGGCCTTGCTTCCGTTCCCACCACAGTGCCTTCGGTGCGCACGCAGCACAGCTTGAACCAGACCCTGAACACGCACAAGGCGGTCCCGGCCAGCAGCAGCGGCAGCAAAAAGAGCAGGACGGCCAGCCGCATGCCCGCGCCGCGCTATTCGGGCTTGCGCACGCGCCGGCGGCGCGCGTTCTTCGGATCGGCGATCAGCGGGCGGTACACTTCCACCCTGTCGTGCTCGCGCAGCACGGTGTCCAGCGGCTTCTTCTTGCCGTAGATGCCGACCGCCATATTGGCCAGGTCGATGCCCGGCACTTCCAGCGCCAGGCCGCTCACGTCCAGCGCCTGCTGGATGGTGGCGCCCGCCTCCAGCCGCAGCTCGCGCAGGAACTGCAGCGTGTCGGTGGCGTAGCACACCTGGATGTTGATCTGTTCAGCCGCCATAGACCGTGTCAGCCCGCTTGCAGAAGGAATCGACCATGCTGTTGGCGATGATGCCGAACACCGGCCCCACCACCTGTTCCAGCAGGCGGCTGGAGAATTCGTAGTGCAGGTCCAGTTCGACCTTGCAGGCGTCCTCGCGCAGCGGCTTGAAGGTCCAGGTGCCGTCCAGGGTCTTGAAAGGGCCGTCCACCAGCTTCATCTTCATGCTGTGCGGCGGCGTGTTCTCGTTGGACGTGGTAAAACTCTGGTGGATGCCGTGATAATGGATGGCCAGGCTGGCCACCACTGTGTTTACGCCGCGCTCGCGCACCTCGACGCCGCCACACCATGGCAGAAATTTGGGATAATCTTCGACCTTGGCCACCAGCTCGAACATCTGTTCCGCGCTGTAGCCCAGGATAACCGACTTGTGCACTACTGCCATTGTGTTACCGTTTGCTATGATGTTGGTTTATCCGCGCTCCGCGCGCGGCGAAACCGTAGTTTAACCGACCCGCACTGTTTTACCCACCACCCATGACTATTGCCGATAACAAAAAAGCCTTTCACGATTTCTTCATCGAGGACCGCTATGAAGCGGGCCTGGTGCTCGAAGGCTGGGAAGTGAAGGCAATCCGCGACGCGCGCGTGCAGATCAAGGAAGCCTACGTCACCATCAAAGGCGACGAGCTGTACCTGTTCGGCGCCCACATCAGCGCCCTGCCCACCGCGTCCACCCACATCAGCCCGGAAGCCGTGCGCACCCGCAAGCTGCTGCTGCACCGTAACGAGATCGACAAGCTGATCGGCAAGGCCACGCGCTCCGGCTACACGCTGGTGCCGCTCAACCTGCACTACAAGGGCGGCCGCGTGAAATGCGAGATCGGCCTGGCCAAGGGCAAGAAGCAGCACGACAAGCGCGCCACCGAAAAGGACCGCGACGCCTCGCGCGAAGTGGCTTCCGCCATGAAACAGCACCGTCGTTAATGTGCCACGCCGGCGCCACTTCCTCCCGTCCACGCGTCTATCTAGTTTCTATCTAGAAACTGCCATGGTAAACTGCCGTGGCAAGACTCTTTAACAACGGCGAGGAAGACCCATGGTGACGAAAACCGCAGCGATCTTGATTTCCGGCGCAGTGCTGGCCGGCTGCGCGGGACAGCAAATACCCCAGACGCCATACAGCCCGGCGCCCGTCGCCAGCAACTTCCCCACGTCGAACCAGTACACGCTGCAGGCTGCGGCGCACTGGGGCGCCATCGCCAAGCACATAGAAAAAAGCCTGGCGGCCGACCTGAAAAAGAGCCCGCCGCGCCCCTTCTACATCGCCGAACCGCCGCCGCAGGCCTCGCCGTTCCAGCGCGCGCTGGCCGCGCAGCTGGTGTCCGCGCTGGTGCGCGACGGCCATGTCGTCTCGCGCACCCCGGCCGGCTCGCTGAAGGTGGACATCGACGTGCAGGCCTACACCTTCTCGCCGGGCCGCTCGCAGTTCCGCTATCCGGGCGAACCGACCGCCATCACCGCCGGCGTGCTGGCCCTGACCGCCGTGGAACCCGTGGTGGGCGTACTGGCCGGCGTGGCCGCCTTCGACGCCTACCAGTACCAGCATGCCAAGTTTACCGCCGGCGCCACGCCGCAGACCGAGCTGCTGGTGACGGTGTCCGTCTCCGACCAGTACCGCTACTACGCCCGCAACAGCACGGCCTATTACGTGGCCGACGGCGACCGCTCGCTGTACGGCATCCCGCCGGACGTGCCGGTGGAAGCGAAATTGATGAAAACGTACCAAGTAAAGGGTGACCGATAATGCGCAAACTCGCGCCGCTGAGCGCCCTGGCGCTCGCCACCGCCCTGCCGCTGCTGCTGGGCGCCTGCTCCAGCACCCCGCCCAAGGAAGAAACCAACTACGCCACCGTGTCGTCCAACCAGTTCATCGCCTCCAACTACAAGGCGGCGGACGCGCTGCTGTCGCAGCTGAACGGCAAACTGCTGGCGGACAAGCCGCTGATCATGGCCACCGTGGTCAATATCGACGCGCTGGAGCAGACCACCACGCTGGGGCGCCTGGTGTCCGAACAGATTTCCACCCGCATGTCGCAGGGGAACCTGAACATGGTGGAGATGAAGCTGCGTAACAATGTCTACCTGAAGCGAGGCCAGGGCGAACTGATGCTCACGCGCGAAATCGGCCAGGTGGCGCAGACCCACAATGCGCAGGCGGTGGTGGTAGGCTCCTATGCCGAAACCAGCGACATGGTGTTCGTCAACGTGAAAGTCATCCAGCCTTCAACCAACTTCGTGCTGGCCGCCCACGACTACGCGCTGGCCAAGGAAGGCATCGTCCGCTCGATGCTGATGCAGCACTAAGCGCCAATTCGGCGGCGGGTCCGCTAGCGGCCCGCCAGCAACGGCAGGACCCGCTCCGCCGACGCCGCGACCTTCAGCGCCAGCAGATGGTCCGCCCGCGTCACGCCTGCATTGATGGCCGCAATCGGCTTGCCGGTTTCCGCAGCCAGCTTGCAGAAGCGGTAGCCCGAAAACACCATCAGCGACGAGCCCACCACCAGCAGTGCATCGGCATCCGCCATGGCTTGCAGGGCAGCCTCGGTGCGCGGCTTGGGGATGGTATCGCCGAAAAACACCACATCGGGCTGCAGCACGCCTGCGCACAGTGCGCAGTGCGGCACATGGAAGTGCTCAAGCGCTTCCGGCTCCAGTTGCGCGTCGCCGTCGGGCAGCGGCTGGGCGTCGCTGTCGGCTAGCTGCGGGTTATCGCGCAGCAGCTGCTGCTGAATGGCCGCGCGGTCGTATTGCGCGCGGCACTCCAGGCACACCACGCCATGGATATTCCCGTGCAGCTCGATCAACTTGCGGCTGCCGGCGCGCTGGTGCAAGCCATCCACGTTCTGCGTGATGACCGTGCCCACCCTGCCGCCCTGCTCCAGCGCCGCCAGCGCGCGATGGCCGTCGTTCGGCGCGGCCTGCGCCAGCGTGGGGTAGCCCACCATGCTGCGCGCCCAGTAGCGGCGGCGCACGGCGTCCGAGCGGCGGAACTCCGGTCCTTGCACGGGAGGGCGGCCGCGCCGCACGCCGTCCTTGTCGCGGTAGTCGGGAATGCCGGAAGCGGTGCTCAGGCCGGCGCCGGTGAGCACCAGCACCTTGCGGTGATGCGCCAGGAAGGCGCCCAGCGCTGCGGCGCCGGCGTCTGCTTCGTATTCGGAAAAGATCTGCATGCCGCCATGCTAACCGAAAGCGACTTACTTCGCCTGCGGGAAGCTGAAGCCTGCCTGGTACTGGTGGTAGCCGTCGAAATCCTCTTTGCCCACGGGTACGCCGTGGTTGCGCAGGATGGCGTGGGCGGTGACGAGGTGGAAGAAGAAGTTGGGCAGCGCGTAGGACACCACGTAGTCGCGCCCCGAGAACACCGGCGACACCAGGCCGGCGGTGGTCACCACCTGCATGTTCTCCGCCGCGTCGATGCGCTCCTCCGGCACTTCCTCGAGAAAGTCCACCGTCGCCGCGATGCGGGCGCGCAGCTGGTCCCAGTCCTGGTCGCCGCCGGCCAGCACCGGCAGGTCCGCCGCCAGCAGCGGGCAGCAGGCGCGCACGGCGAAGCTGCACGCAGTCGTCACTTGCTGGGCAAACGGGAACATGCCTTCGGCCAGGGCGGCGCGTACCAGCGGCCTGCCCGTGCGCCGCTCATGGTTCTCCGCCACGCGCAGGGTGGCGTGCAGCTGCTGCAAATAATGAATGAACACCGGCACGCTGGCCGTGTAGAGCGTGGTCCCCACAATAATCTCTGTTTTATTGACGACAAGCTACACTCTGCCATTGTCCAGCGGCAATAGCAATGAATCCACGCGCGGGCGTCGTTTTACCGTGTTATCGATCGATACACACGCCGGCCGCTCAAGCGCCGATGCGCGCCTTCAGCGCTTCCACCGAAGCACGCCAGTCCGCGTAGTGCTCGCTGTCCTGCCACAGCTCGCGCAGCTCGGAGCGCTCCGACAGGATGTGCTCGATGGCGCGCTGGGACTTCTCGATCAGGTCGGTGCGCCGCTTCGATGCCTTTTTGCTGACCTCCTCCACCCAGGCATCGACGTCCTCCGTGTTCTCGTCGTCCTCGCCCGGCTTGCCGTACAGGCGTGCCAGCACCTCGATGGCGGCCAGCCCTTCGGCTGCGAACGGCGCCTCCAGGTAGTCCGCGCTGTCCGGCGACAGCACGTTGTTCAGCGTGTCCTCGATGAAGAACAAGTCTTTGGATTCCTGCAGATCCTGCGCCCAATCCAGCGCGAAGTCGTTGCCGAATGCCGAGGTTGACCAAGTGCCCATATGATTCCTTTGTTAATTTGACGAGATGATACGGCAATCCGGCTCCTGCTGGAACACGCCGGCCAGCCACTCGGCGAACACGCGCAGCTTGGGCGCGGCCATGCGGCCCTGCGGGTACAGCAGCGAAATCGGCATCGGCGTGGGCGGCCACGCGGGCAGTACCTCCACCAGTTCGCCCGCGTGCAGGTGCGGCCGCGCCTGGTAGGCGCCGACCTGCGCCAGGCCGAGACCCTGCAGGGCGCAGCTCAGGTAGGCGTCGGCGTCGTTGACGGAGATGGCGCCCGCCATGTTCACCTTGGCCACCTTGCCCTCCACCAGGAAGTCCCAGTCGAACGCCCGGCCGGTGCGGCCCGAGAAGTGGATCACGCCGCGGTGCGCACGCAGATCGTCCAATGTTTGCGGCACGCCGTGGCGTTCCAGGTAGGCGGGCGCGGCGCAGGTGAGAAAGCGCATGCTGCCGATCTGCCGCCCCACCAGCGACGAGTCCTGCAGCTGGCCGACCCGCAGCGCGCAGTCTATGCCCTCCTGCACCACGTCCACGATGCGGTCGCTCAGGCTGAGCACAAGCTCCACGTCGGGGTAAGCGGCGGTGAATTCGGCTATGCGCGGCAGTACCAGGCGGCGGCCGAGCGTGCCGGGCAGGTCGATGCGCAACTTGCCCTTGGGCTTGCCCGCGCTGGCGCCGCGAAAGCCCGCTTCCGCCGCTTCCACCGCGCCCAGGATCTCCACGCACTGGCGGAAGTAGTCCGCCCCGTCCGGCGTGAGCGACAGGCGGCGCGTGGTGCGCTGGAGCAGCGTGGTGCCAAGGAAGGCCTCCAGGTTCTGCAGGGTGGCCGTCAGCGCCGCGCGCGGCAGGTTCAGCGTCTCGGCCGCTTTCGTGAAGCTGTTCGCTTCCACGATGCGGACGAAGGTTTGCATGGCTTTGAGACGGTCCATTGTTCATCTTTAGTGAAAAGTGTATGAGGATTATGCCCCAATTATCTTCCTATGGCTTCTCTCTAGAATGGGCTCATCGCATACCCTTTCCGAGAGGCACATATGAACAAGGACATTTCAAAAGGCATGGTCTGGCTGCTGGCAATCGCCTGCGGGCTGATCGTCGCCAATCTGTATTACGCGCAGACGCTGGTCGGCCCGATCAGCGCCGCTACTGGCCTGTCGCCGGAAGCTGCCGGGCTGATCGTCACGCTCACGCAGGCGGGCTACACGGTGGGGCTGCTCTTCGTGGTGCCGCTGGGTGACCTGCTGGAGAACCGCAAGCTGGTGGTCGGCGCGCTGCTGTTCACCGCTGTCGCACTGGCTGCAGCAGCCAGCAGCACCAGCGCCTGGGCCTTCCTGGCCGCCGCGCTGGCCATCGGCCTCGGCTCGGTGGCGGCGCAGGTGTTGGTGCCGTTTGCCGCTCACCTGTCGCTGGAGGCCACGCGCGGCCAGACCGTGGGCAAGGTCGTCAGCGGCCTGTTGATGGGCATCATGCTGGCGCGCCCCGTGGCCAGCCTGGTGGCGGACGCCTCCAGCTGGCATGTGGTGTTCGGCGGCGCCGCCGTCGCCATCGTCGTGCTGGCGGCCGTGCTGCGCCGCAAGCTGCCGGAACGCATGCCCGCCTCGCCCGTGCCCTACCGCAAGCTGATGGCGTCGCTGTGGCACCTGTTCCTGAGCCAGCCGGTGCTGCGCCGCCGCGCCGCCTACCACGCAGGCCTGTTCGGCGCCTTCAGCCTGTTCTGGACCGTGACGCCGATGATGCTGTCCACCCCGGCTTTCCACCTGTCGCAGACCGGCGTCGCCGTATTCGCCCTGGTCGGCATGGCGGGCGCCATCGCTTCGCCCATCGCAGGCAAGCTGGCGGACTCCGGCCACACGCTGATGGCCACCGCCGCCGCGCTGGCCCTGGGCATGGTGAGCTTCCTGCTGCCGCTGTTTGCGCCGGATTCGGCCGCCATGCGCAACGTGGCACTGGCGATCCTGACGGTCGCCTCCATCGTGCTCGACATGGGCGTGGCCGCCAACCTGGTGCTGGGCCAGCGCGCCATCTTCAGCCTGGGCGCCGAGGTGCGCAGCCGCCTGAACGGCCTGTACTTCGCGCTGTTCTTCGCCGGCGGCGCGCTGGGCTCGGCGGTGGGAGGCTGGATTTACGCCAGCTACGGCTGGCACGCCGCCCTGCTGGCCGGCGCCGCCTTCCCCGGCCTGGCGCTGCTGTACTGGGTGTCCGAGTATCTTGAAGTGCGCAGCGCCGCCAGGGATATTCGTTACACGATGTAATAATAGAAGCTCCTGGCGCTGCCTTTATTGGCCGGGCTGTTGGAAGTAAAGTCCTTCTCACCAACAACCCACAGGAGTTTCAACATGGCGCAACAGAACAAAACCATCATCGTTACCGGCGCATCGCAAGGCATAGGCGCTGGCATCGTGGAAGCATTCCTGAAGCGCGGCTACAACGTGGTCGCCACTTCGCGCAACGTCAGCAAATCAGCCTTCAAGTCGTCCGCCCAGCTCGCGCTGGTGGACGGCGACATCGGCGACGGCGCCACCGCCGCCAGGGTAACCGCCACCGCCATCGAACAGTTCGGCGGCATCGACGGCCTGGTGAACAATGCCGGCATCTTCATCGCCAAGCCCTTCCTCGACTACACGCCGGAAGACTTCGCCGCACTCTCCCACACCAACCTGGAAGGCTACCTGTACATCAGCCAGCTGGTCATCAAGCAGATGGTGGCGCAGCAGCGCGGCGGCAGTATCGTCGGCATTTCCAGCACGCTGGTTGGCAGTCCGAACCGCGCGCTCACCGCCGCCGTGCCCATGATCACCAAGGGCGGCATCGAAGCCGTCACCCGCAGCCTGGCCTCCGAGTTCGCAGCCGAAGGCATCCGCGTCAACGTGGTCGCGCCCGGCATTGTCGACACCCCGCTGACCAACGGCATCCCGGCCGACTTCCTCAAATCGCTGGCGCCGAACAATGCCACCGCCAGCGTTGAGGACATTGCCAGCGCCGTGGTGTATCTGACGGAGGCCAGCCAAGTGAGCGGCGAAGTGCTGCGCGTGGACGGCGGCGCCCATGTCGGCAAATGGTAAAAATGGTAGTCAAGACAATCAAGGAGAGAACATGAACAAGGGATATTGGATAGTCGCCTACCGCTCCATCTCGGACCAGGCGAAAGTGAAGGCCTACGCCGAACTGGCCCGGCCACCGATCGAAGCCGCCGGCGGACGCGCGCTGGCGTTCAACACGCGCCCCGAGGTGCAGGAAGCCGGCGTGCAGCAGCTGACGGTGGTCATCGAGTTCCCCTCCGTGGAGGCGGCGCGCGCAGCCTACGCCAGCCCGGCTTACGCCGCATCGCTGGAAGCGCTGGGCGACGGCGCCGAACGCGACTTCCGCATCATCGAAGGCTTGCCGCAGTCCGCCTAACCCTTGCGCAGCGCGCTGAGCGGTTCCGCGCTTCTACCGGCATGCGCGGCAATCAGCTCTTCTGCGTCTTCACCACCTGCATGGCGGTGGCGATCAGGCCGCTCATGTCGCCCAGGTTGGCGGGGACGATCAGGGAGTTGTTGGTCTTGGCCAGCTCGGCGAAGGCGGCGACGTATTTCTCGGCCACTTTCAGGTTGACCGCGTCCGAGCCGCCCGGCGACTGGATGGCGGCGCCCACTTCGCGCAGCGCGCCGGCGGTGGCGTCGGCGATGGCGATGATGGCGGCCGCTTCGCCCTGCGCGCGGTTGATGGCAGCCTGTTTCTCGCCTTCGGAGCGCGCGATCGATGCTTCCCTCTCGCCGGTGGCGATGTTGATCTGCTCCTGCTTGCGCCCTTCGGAGGCGGCAATCAGCGCGCGCTTGCTGCGCTCGGCCGTGATCTGCGCCTGCATGGCGTGCAGGATCTCGGTCGGCGGCGTCAGGTCCTTGATCTCGTAGCGCAGCACTTTCACGCCCCAGTTGGCCGCCGATTCGTCGATGGCGTTGACGATGGCGGTGTTGATGTGCTCGCGCTCTTCAAACGTCTTGTCCAGCTCCATGCGCCCGATCACCGAACGCAAGGTGGTCTGGGCCAGCTGCGTGATGGCGGCGATGTAGTTGGAGGAGCCGTACGAGGCGCGCATCGCGTCCGTGATCTGGAAGTACAGGATGCCGTCCACCTGCAGCTGCGTGTTGTCCTTGGTGATGCAGACCTGCGGCGGCACGTCGAGCGGGATTTCCTTGAGCACGTGCTTGTAGGCGATGCGGTCCACGAAGGGCACCACGATGTTCAGGCCCGGCCCCAGGGTGGCGTGGTATTTGCCGAGGCGCTCGACCACCCAGGCGTGCTGCTGCGGCACCACGTTGATGGTCTTGAAGACGAATACCAGCGCCAGGATGAAGATGACGAAGCTGACGTTGCCTATGCCGATTTCCATTGAGTTCTCCAGTTGTTTCCAGCTTGTTGCTGGGATCAGGCGCCGACGATGAGCCGGCTGCCTCTTACTTCGCGTATCGTGTACAGCCCCGGCGCCGCCGGCGAACCGGGCGCCAGCTCCACGTCCCACAGCGCGCCGCGGTACATCACGCGCGCCATGCCGTCCTGCCACGCCGGCACGCTGACGGTCTGGCCGATGTCCATGTTCACGTTGGGATCGACCGACGCATCCACGCCGGTATGGCGCCCGTACTTGCTGCGGTACAGCAGCCCGGTGGCCAGCACGCCCACCACGGCCGCCGTCACCGTCTGCACCGGCCCGGACGCGCCGGCGAACGCCGCAGCCGCGCCCGCCGTCAGCCCGATGGCGATCATCAGCAGGTAAAAGGTACCGGTCAGCAGCTCCAGCACCACCAGCACGCCTGCGGCCAATAGCCACATGCTCCAGTCAGACATGATGCCTCCTCGTTGTGAAAAATAAAAAACCCCCGTTGCCCGGGAAGGCGACGAGGGTTCTTGCTGCAATGTGTAAGGTTTTGATGGTTTTTTGCTAAACGTTCCAATAGCCTCAGTCTAACTCAAATCCCCCTTACGTCAACTTGTTTTATTGCAATGCTGCCAGTTTCTGCCAGGTATCGATTACCGAGTCCGGGTTCAGCGACATCGACTCGATCCCCTGCTCCATCAGCCACACCGCCAGCTCAGGGTGGTCCGAAGGACCCTGGCCGCAGATGCCGATGTACTTGCCCTGCCTCAGGCAAGCCTGGATGGCCATCTGCAGCAGCGCCTGCACGGCAGGATCGCGCTCGTCGAAGTCGGCCGCCAGCAGTTCCATGCCGGAGTCGCGGTCCAGGCCCAGGGTCAGCTGGGTCAGGTCGTTGGAGCCGATCGAGAAGCCGTCGAAGAACTCCAGGAAGCGGTCGGCCAGCACCGCGTTCGATGGCACTTCGCACATCATGATCAGGCGCAGGCCGTTTTCGCCGCGCTTCAGGCCGTTCTTGGCCAGCAGGTTGACTACCTTCTCAGCCTGGCCCAGGGTACGCACGAACGGCACCATGATCTCGACGTTGGTCAGGCCCATGTCGTTGCGCACGCGCTTCATGGCCAGGCATTCCATCTCGAACGCACCGGCGAAGTCGGCCGACAGGTAGCGCGCCGCGCCGCGGAAGCCCAGCATCGGGTTTTCCTCGTCCGGCTCGTAGCGCGAACCGCCGATCAGCTTCTTGTACTCGTTCGACTTGAAGTCGGACATGCGCACAATCACTTTCTTCGGCCAGAACGCGGCGGCGATGGTGGCAATGCCTTCTGCCAGCTTGTCCACGTAGAACGCCTTCGGCGAAGCGTGGCCGCGCGCCACCGACTCCACGGCCTTCTTCAGGTCGGCGTCGATGTTCGGGTATTCCAGGATGGCTTTCGGGTGCACGCCGATGTTGTTGTTGATGATGAACTCCAGGCGGGCCAGGCCCACGCCGGCGTTCGGCACCGACTGGAAGTCGAAGGCCAGCTGCGGGTTGCCCACGTTCAGCATGATCTTCGTTTTCAGCGGCGGCAGTTCGCCGCGCGCCACTTCCGACACTTCCGTTTCCAGCAGGCCATCGTATATCTTGCCCTCGTCGCCTTCGGCGCAGGACACGGTCACGAAGGTGCCGTCCTTCAGTACTTCGGTCGCGTCGCCGCAACCCACCACGGCCGGCACGCCCAGCTCACGCGCGATAATCGCCGCGTGGCAGGTACGGCCGCCACGGTTGGTGACGATGGCGGAGGCGCGCTTCATGACCGGTTCCCAGTTCGGGTCGGTCATGTCGGCCACCAGCACGTCGCCCGGCTGCACGCGTTCCATTTCGGACGGGTCGGTGATCACGCGGACCGGGCCGGCGCCGATCTTCTGGCCAATGGCGCGGCCGGAGGTCAGCACGGTGCCGGTCGACTTCAGCCTGAAGCGCTGCTGCGCATCGGTGGATTTCTGCTGCGACTTCACGGTTTCAGGACGCGCTTGCAGGATGTACAGCTTGCCGTCGCGGCCGTCCTTGCCCCACTCGATGTCCATTGGACGCTGGTAGTGGTTCTCGATGATGACGGCGTACTTCGCCAGTTCGACGATTTCCTCGTCGTTCAGCGAGTAGCGGTTGCGCATTTCGATCGGCACGTCCACGGTCTTCACGGACCGGCCGGCTTTCGCCTCGTTGGTGAATTCCATCTTGATCAGCTTGGAGCCGATGTTGCGGCGGATCACAGGCGACTTGCCCTGCTCCAGCATCGGCTTGTGCACGTAGAACTCGTCCGGGTTGACCGCGCCCTGCACCACCGTTTCGCCCAGGCCGTAGCTGGAGGTGATGAAGACCACGTCCTTGAAGCCGGATTCGGTGTCGATGGTGAACATCACGCCTGCCGCGCCCACGTCCGAGCGCACCATGCGCTGCACGCCGGCCGACAGCGCCACTTCGGCGTGCGTGAAGCCCTTGTGCACGCGGTAGGAGATCGCGCGGTCGTTGTACAGCGAAGCGAACACGTGCTTCATGGCGTCCAGCACGTTTTCAATGCCGACCACGTTCAGGAAGGTCTCCTGCTGGCCTGCAAAGGAAGCGTCCGGCAAGTCTTCGGCGGTGGCCGAGGAACGCACGGCGAACGACATCTCGGTTTCCGAGTCGGCTACCAGGCGGTCGTAGAATTCCTTGATTTCCGCTTCCAGGCGCGGCTGGAACGGGGTGTCGATGATCCACTGGCGGATTTCGGCGCCGGCCTGGGCCAGTGCGCGTACGTCGTCAATGTTCAGGTCGGCCAGGCGGTCCGCGATGCGGGTGGCCAGCGATTTGCCGCCATCCGCGCTGTGCGACAGGAAGTCGCGGAAGGCCTGGGCCGTGGTGGCGAAGCCGCCCGGAACCCGGACCCCGGCGCCAGCCAGCTGGCTGATCATCTCGCCCAGGGAAGCGTTCTTGCCGCCGACGGACTCCACATCCGTCATGCGCAAGTTTTCAAACGAAGCGACATAGACGGCATCGCCGTTCTGCTGCTCCTTCAGTGCTGCGTTAGTCATAGTGACACCTTTACTGATGATAGAAATCTTTACGCAGGCTGGCCGATATTGATTCTTGTTATTCTTAGCATCGTGCAGCACAATCTTACCGTTGCTGTGCATTCTACAGCCTGCGGCGCAAATTGACGATTCACAACTAAGCTCTAAGCTCTTCCCCATGACACAAGAACAACGCCAGCCCCTCCCCGCCGCCGCGCGCACCGTGTTTTTCGTCTCGGACGGTACCGGTATCACGGCAGAAACTTTTGGCCACTCCGTGCTGACGCAGTTCGACTTGCGCTTCCGCCAGGTGCGTTTGCCGTTTATCGATACGCTGGACAAGGCATATGACGCGGCCCGCAAGATTAATGAAGTGGCGGCGGTCGACGGCCAAAGGCCGATTATCTTTTCCACGCTGGTGAAAACGGAATTGTCGGAAGTGATCCGTAAATGCAACGGCATGCATATGGATTTGATTCAGACTTTCGTGGCGCCGCTGGAACAGGAATTGGGCGTTAAATCGACGCACACTATCGGCCGCTCGCATAATATCGTGGACAGCGAGGAATATAAGAACCGCATTGAGGCGATTAATTTCTCGCTGGCGCACGATGATGGGCAGTCGCATAAAAACCTGGCGTCGGCCGATGTGATCCTTGTTGGCGTTTCGCGTTCGGGCAAGACGCCGACCAGTCTTTATCTGGCGATGCAATACGGTATCAAGGCGGCCAATTATCCGCTGATTCCGGACGATTTCGAGCGCGGTAGATTGCCGTCGTCCTTGTATGCGTTCAAGTCGAAAATATTCGGCTTGAGCATTACGCCGGAGCGCTTGTCCGAGATACGCCACGAGCGGCGCGCGGGCAGTAAATATGCGTCGATTGAGAATTGCCGCTACGAGGTGAACGAGGCCGAGACGATGATGAAGCGCGAAGGCATACGCTGGCTGTCGTCCACCACCAAGTCGATCGAGGAAATTTCGACCACCATCCTGCAGGAGATCAAGCCGAACCGGCGTGAATATTAAATAGCCGGATGGCTGCGGCCCGCATACTGTGCGGGCTTTTTTTCGTCCTTCGAGCCCGAATCTGGCTTGATTATGCCAATAGTTGGCATAAATTGGCCGTGCGGCGGCGCTTGGCGGGTTACGCCCGATGGGCTAACCCGCCCTACGGTAAGCAACGTGGGGTGCGTAGGGCGGGTTAGGCGCGCGCGCCGTAACCTGCCATTGTCGGAGGTATCAGAAGAACTGCCGCCAGTCGTTCAGCCAATCGGGGAATTCTTCCACCGGCATGGGTTTGGCGATGTAATAGCCCTGGGCATACGTGCAGCCCAGGCCTTGGAGGAAATCCCAATCCTGCTTGGTTTCCACGCCCACCGCAACGGAACGGCGGTCCAGGCTGCGCGCCAAACCCAGGCAGGATTTTAATACGGTGCTAATCGCGCGGCGGCGCGATGCGCCATCGACAAAACTGCGGTCGATTTTCAATTCGGTAAATGGCACCGCCGCCAGCAATTGCAGGTTCGAACGGCCGGTGCCGTAATCGTCTATCGCCAGGCCGAATCCCTGCATGCGCAGGCGCAGCAGCCGCTCCAGAAAATGCGGCTCGGCCGATAACACCGCCGATTCGGTCATTTCAAAGGTAATATAATCCGGCAATATCCGATACCGGTCCAGGCAGGCGGTAATCTGCGCCATGAATTGCGGATGCGCCAGCGTGGCCTGGTCCACATTAATCGACACGGAAATCGGAATGCCTTTATCGTGCAGCGTGCGGCAGGCGGCGACCGATTTCTCTATCATGCTCCAGTCGAGAAAATCGATGCGCTTGTTTTCCTCCAGCGCGCGCATGAATGCGGCCGGACCCAGTACGCCCAGTTCGGGGTGCCGCCAGCGCGCAAACATTTCCAGCCCTTTTACCAGGCCGGTTTCCAGTTCGATTTTAGGCTGGAAGAAAGGATCGAATTCGCGGGCCTGCAATCCGCGCCCGACTTCGGCAAAACTGAATACCGGTCCCGAATTGGCATCCGGAGCGGCGCGCGCGCCCTGGTAGTTGCCGATCAGGGTCTGCAGGCGCTGTTCGCCCACCGGTTTGGCAATGGCGCCCAGCAGGTCCACGCCGTAGGCCTGGGCCATGGTTTCGATGGAAAACAGCACATCGGACTTTTGTGCCCCTGCAACAATAATGCCGGCACGGCTACCGGTCTCGGCCAGGCGGCGTATCAATTCGAGCGCGTCGATGCCCGGCAGGGCCAGGTCCAGGATGGCGATATTGACGGCCGGGATGAAGTCGGCGCTGAGGTGGCGCAGCACGCCATGGCCGTCGGGAGCGTCGACTACCTGGGCGGCGCCCAGGCGGCGCAGCATGTCCACCAGCGCCTGGCGCTGGATGGGGTCCCCTTCGGCTACCAGAAACTGCAACTGCGCAATGTCCATAACTGCTCCACAGAAACAAATTACTGCTGATTCTGCCTGACTTGCTCGAAAAAGCATACCGCCGCACATGCGGCGACGTTCAGGGATTCCACCTGGCCAAGATGGGGAATGACCACGGTGTGCGTGGCCAGCGACAGCAGGTCGTCCGCCACGCCCTGCCCTTCGTGGCCGAACACCCAGGCCACGGGCTTGCTCAGGTCGGCGTCGTACAGGCGCGTGGTGGCGTAGCCGCTGGTGGCCAGCGTGGGGATCTGCGAGGCGGCCATCAGCGGCGCCAGGTCCACGTTTTCGAAGATGTCGAGCACAAAATGCGCGCCCATGGCGGCGCGCAGCACTTTCGGCGACCAGCAGAACGCGGTGCCGCTGCTGCAATACACTTGCTTGATGCCGGCCGCAGCAGCGCTGCGCAGGATGGAGCCGACGTTGCCGGGGTCCTGCACATTGTCCAGCAGGACGGCGGACACGGTCATGGCGTCCGGCACGGCGCGCTCGGGCGTGTCGATCAGGAACATCACGCCGACGCCGTGCTCGACCTGGCTGACGGCGTGGTACAGCGCGTCCGGCAAGGCGATGGTGTGGCCGCGCTGGTGTTCGATTTTGCCGACAATGTCAGCCACTTCCGGGTTGTTCAACGCGGATTCGCTGACGATGCACTGTACCGGCATGCCGCGCAGCTCCAGGTAGGCCTGGCACAGGTGCACGCCGTCCAGCAGCGTCTGGCCGGCCTTTTTGCGCGCCTGCGAGCTGGTGGCCAGGTGTTTCAGGTCTTTGTACTGCGCGTTGTCGCGCGAGGTGATGGTTTTCATAACAAATTATTAATGAACAGCAGCTCCCGCACGGGTGCGAACGAGCGGCGGTGCACCGGCGACGGGCCGTGCTCGCGCAGGCGCTCCAAGTGCAGCGCGGTGCCGTAGCCCTTGTGCTGGTCAAAGGCGTACTGCGGGTAGGCGGCGTGCAGTTGCACCAGGGCGGCGTCGCGGGCAGTCTTGGCGAGGATGGACGCGGCCGAGATGGCGTCTTCCTTGTCGTCGCCCCCGATGATGGCGATGGTCTGGATGCGCATGCGCGGGCAGTGGTTGCCGTCGATCAGGGCCAGCGTCGGCTTGGTGCTGAGCGCTTCCACGGCGCGCTTCATGGCCAGCATACTCGCTTGCAGGATATTGAGCTTGTCGATTTCCGCTTCCGACGCCTCGGCGATGGCCCAGGCCAGCGCGTGCGTCTTGATCAGCGGCGCCAGCATGTCGCGCTTGGCTTCGGTGAGCTTTTTGGAGTCGCGCAGCCCGTCGATGGGGCGCTCGGGGTGCAGGATCACGGCGGCCGCGAACACCGGCCCGGCCAATGGGCCGCGGCCGGCCTCGTCCACGCCGCAGATGATTTCATCGAGCGAGCGCGGCAGGTCGTCAAACAGGCCGGCTTGTGGGTTATTCATTTTTTCAGTACTTTCATCACTGCCGCCGCGCTTTCCTGCGCACTATTGCGCAGCAGGCTGTGGTGCATTTCAGTAAACCGTTCCGCCAGGTGCAGGCGGTGCGGCGCGTCGCTCAGCTGGCGCCACATGGCCTCGGCCAGGTTTTCCGGGCCGGCTGCGTCCTGCAGCAGCTCGGGCACCAGGAAGTCGCGTGCCAGGATGTTGGGCAGGCCGATCCACGGCTGGTAGCCAAAGTGGCGCAAGATCTGCCATTCCAGGCCCATCATCTTGTAAGCGATCACCATCGGCTTCTTGAACAATGCCACTTCCAGCGACGCCGTGCCGGAAGCGACCAGCACCGCGTCCGCCGCCGCGATGGCGGTGTGCGACTGGCCGTCCAGCAGCTTGATTTCCACGTCCTGCAGGCCCGCTTCGGCCACCAGCCGGAGGAAGTACTGGCGCTGCTTCTCGCCCGCCATCGGCGCCACGAACTGCAGCGAACGGTCGCGCTTCTTCAGCAAACGCGCCGCCTTCATGAAGGCGACGGTGTTGTACTTGATCTCCGACATGCGGCTGCCGGGCATGATGGTGACCACGTTGGCGTCCTCCGGCAGGCCCAGCCGGCGGCGTGCGCCGGCCTCGTCCGGCTCCAGCGGCACCAGCTCGGCCAGCGGGTGGCCGACGTAGCTGCACGGCACGCCGGCCTTGCGGTAAATTTCCTCCTCGAAGGGGAACACCACCAGCATGTGCGACACGGCGCGGATGATCTTCTTGATGCGGCCGCCGCGCCAGGCCCAGATCTGCGGCCCGATGTAGTGCACGGTGGGGATGCCGGCCGCCTTCAGCTGCTCTTCCAGCCCGAGGTTGAAGCCGGGATAGTCGGCGCCGATGAAGACGTCCGGCCGCTCGGCCAGCAGCTGGTCGCGCAGCGCGTTCTGGATGCCCTTGATTTCGCGGTAGCGCGGGATCACGGCCAGCAGCCCGCGCACGGTCAGCTTGTCCATCGGCCATTGCGACTCGAAGCCGTGCTCCATCATGGCCGGGCCGCCGATGCCGTGGAAGCGCGCCTGCGGCAGCTGCGGCCGCAGGCCGGACAGCAGGCGCGCGGCCAGCACGTCGCCGGACGGTTCGCCGGCGACGACTGCTACCGAGATCTCAGCGGACGATGCCACGGTTCGCCGTATCGAGGAATTCGCGCATGGCGCGCGCGTGCACGGCCACGTCCTCGGCCAGGGCGTTCTCTTGTTCGAGCATGGCCGCCTTGGCCTCCTCCAGCGTGAGGCCGGAGCGATACAGCGTCTTGTACGCGGCGCGGATGGCGTTGATCTGCTCGCGCGTGAAGCCGCGGCGTTTCAGGCCTTCGATGTTGACGCCGTGCGCCGCCGCCGGATTGCCGTTCAGCAGCACGAATGGCGGCACGTCCTGGGTCAGGCTGGTGCTCATGCCGACGAAGGCGTGCGCGCCGATCTTGCAGAACTGGTGCACATTGGCGAAGCCGCTCATGATGACCCAGTCGCCGATCTCCACGTGGCCCGCGATCTGCGCGTTATTCGAGAAAATGGTGTTGTTGCCGACGATGCAATCGTGCGCCAGGTGCACATAGGCCGAGATCCAGTTGTCGTTGCCGAGCCTGGTCACGCCCTTGTCCTGCACCGTGCCGGTGTTGAAGGTGCAGAATTCGCGGATCGTGTTGCGGTCGCCGATTTCCAGCCGGGTCGGCTCGCCGGACCATTTCTTGTCCTGCGGCGCGGCGCCGATGGACGAGAACTGGAAGAACACGTTGTCGCGCCCGATGCTGGTATGGCCTTCGATGACCACGTGCGGCCCCACCTTGGTGCCGGCCGCGATGCTCACGTGCGGACCGATCACCGAGTACGGGCCGACCGTCACGCTGCTGTCGAGCTGCGCCTTCGGATCAACGATGGCGGTTGGATGGATGTTGCTCATTACTGCCCCGCTGGCTGGCTCGCGTCGGTGGTGCTGCGGATGGTGCACATCAGTTCAGCTTCCACGGCGGTCTGGCCGTCGACGCTGCCGACTGCCTTGTATTTCCAGATGCCGCGCGCCACGCGCAGGATCTCCACGTCCATCTTCAGCTGGTCGCCAGGCCCCACCGGGCGCTTGAAGCGCGCACCGTCGATGCCGACGAAGTAGACCACCGAGTTCTCGTCCGGCTTGATGCCCATCGACTTGAACGACAGCAGCGCGGCGGTCTGCGCCATCGCTTCGATCATCAGCACGCCCGGCATGACCGGCTTGTGCGGGAAATGGCCGTTGAAGAACTCTTCGTTGACGGTGACGTTCTTGATGGCGGTGATGGACTTGTTCTCTTCGTAGTTCAACACGCGGTCCACCAGCAGCAGCGGATAGCGGTGCGGCAGGTAGGCCTTGATTTCGCAGATGTCCATCGTCTTCGGGGTGTTCACGGGCTTGCTCGATTCGGTAGTGGTCATGATTATTCTTTAGTTTTAATGTTTTTTTCCAGCGCGCGGATTTTATCGCGCATTCCCGGCAAATTGCGAACAATGGCGGCCGATTTTTCCCAATCGGCGTTTTTTGCCAACGGATAGAAGCCGGTGTACTGGCCCGGCTCCAGTATCGAGCGCGATACCATGCTGCCGGACGAGACGTGCACGCCGTCCACGATTTTCAGGTGGCCCAGCACCATGGCGGCGCCGCCGAAGGTGCAGTACTTGCCGATGATGGCGCTGCCGGCCACGCCGACGCAGCCCGCCATCGCCGTGTGCGCGCCGATCACGCAGTTGTGGCCGATCTGGATCTGGTTGTCCAGCTTCACGCCGTCTTCGATAATGGTGTCGGCCAGCGCGCCGCGGTCCACGGTGGTGTTGGCGCCGATGTCCACGTCGTCGCCGATGACCACGCGGCCGGTCTGCGGGATCTTGATGTAGACGCCGCCCTCGTTGGCAAAGCCGAAGCCGTCGGTGCCGATCACGGCGCCGGAATGGATGATGCCGCGCTTGCCGATGATGCAGCGCGCATGGAAGGTCACATTGGCGAAGAAGTGCGTGCCCTCGCCCACTTGCGCGTCGCGGCCGATGAAGCAGCCGTGGTCGATCACGGCGCCCGGGCCGATCACCGCGCCCGCTTCGATGCTGACGAAGGGGCCGATATGCGCGGTCGGGTCCACTTTAGCCGTGGCGTGCACGGCGGCCGAGGCGTGGATGCCCGGCTCCGGCACGATGGCCGTCAGCGACTCGAAGTATTGCGCCGCGCGGGCGAAGTACACATAGGGGTTTTTGACGATGATGCGCGCGCCCTGGTAGGTCGCGGCCACGGTCTCGTCGTCCTGTGCGGAGACGATCAGCGCGGCGGCCTTGCTCTGGCCGGCCTGCGCCCGGAATTTGCTATTGCTGAGAAAGCTGATGTGCGAAACGCCGGCGTCCGCCAGTGGCGCGATGCCGGACACTTCCAGTGCCGCATCGCCTACCAGCTGCCCGCCCAAGCGTTCGACCAATTCTCCTAGTCGAGTGCCCATCGGGGTGTTCCAATCTATATCTGTGTGACTATTTGTTTTTGTCGAGCGCCGCCAGCACCTTGTCGGTGATGTCGATGCGCGGGCTGGCCCATACCGCGTCCTGCAGCACGATGTCGAAGCCCTCGGTCTGCGCCAGCTGCTTGATGATCAGGGTGGCCTTGTCGGAAATGACGGCGCGCTCTTCGTTGGTGCGCTGGTTCAGGTCTTCGCGGAACTCGCGCTGGCGGCGCTGGAATTCCTTGTCCAGTTCGAAGTACTCGCGCTGGCGCTTCACGCGGTCCGCTTCGCCCAGTGCCGGCAGTTCCTTTTCCAGCTTTTCGGAGGCGGTCTTCAGGCGCGAGGCCAGGTCCTGCATGGCTTTCTCGCGCGCCCTGAATTCCTCGGCCAGCTTGTCGCCGGCCAGCTTGGCCAGGCGCGACTCGTTATAAATCCGCTCGGTGCTGAGCCACGCAATCTTGGACGACTGCGCTTGCGCCGGCCCCAAAGCACTCAAGCCCAGTGCAAGCACGGCAAGATACTTGGCGGCCTTAGCCGATGCGGTAGCGGAAGCAGTCTTCAACGTGTTTCTCCGAATCAATGTTAGAACCCTTTAGAAACCATTGCCCATCTGGAACTGGAAACGTTCCAGGCGGTCGCCAGGTTTGGCGTTCAAAGGCTTAGCATAACTCAACTTCAGCGGGCCGACCGGGGAAATCCAGTTTACGCCCAGGCCGGTGGAGAAGCGCAGCTCGGACAGACGCATCTTCTGGCCTTCCTGGTAAACCTGGCCGCCGTCGAGGAAGCCGAACCAGCGCAGACTGCGGTCCTGGCCGGAGCCCGGGAACGGCATTTGCAGTTCGGCATTACCGATCAGGCGCGAGGCGCCGCCCAGCGCATCGCCGTAGCGGGTGTCGACGATACCGAGCGAGGAGCTCAGGTAGCCGCGCACCGAACCGATGCCGCCGCCGTAGAAGTTCTTGAACACCGGGTAAGGCTTGTCGCCGATGCCGTGGCCGTAGTCGATCTCACCCTTCAGGGCCAGCGTGATTTTCGGGTGCAGCGGCTTGAACAGCTGGTGCTCGTACACGGCGCGGAAGTACTTCGACTCGCCCACCACGTCCAGTTCCAGGTTGATGCGCTGGTATTGGCCGATGGTCGGGGTCAGGGCGCTGTCGCGGCTGTCGCGCGCCCAGGCGGCGGTCAGCGGCACGGCGATGGTCTTGGCGGTGCCGGTCGGGCTGCCGGTAATGTCGCGCACGTAGTCCTGGTAGCGGATCGGGCTGGTCTCGTCGGTGGTGATGGACGAGCGCTCCAGGCCGGCGCCGAAGAACACGGTGTCCACTTCGGAGAACGGCACGCCCCAGCTGATACGGCCGCCGTGCTGTTTGATGGTGTAGGAGCCGATGTTCAGCGCGGGCGGGTTCAGCGTGCGCAGGTACAGGTCGAACGAGCGGCTCACGCCATCATCCGTGTAGTACGGATTGGTGTTCGAGAACTCGATGGTGCGGCTGTACTTGCTGGTGTTCAGGTTGATGCCGACGGTGTTGCCCGAGCCGGCGAAGTTGGCCTGCTGGATCGACGCCGAGAAGGTGAACTTCTCGGCCTGCGAGAACGCGCCGCCGATCTGGAAGTTACCGGTCGGTTTCTCGACCACGGTCAGCTGCACGTCCACCTGGTCCGAGGTGCCTTGCGCTTCCGGCGTGTCGATGGTCACGTCCTTGAAGTAGCCCAGGCGGTCCACGCGGTCGCGGGTCAGCTTGATCTTGTTGGCGTCGTACCAGGACGATTCGAACTGGCGGAACTCGCGGCGGATCACTTCGTCGCGCGTGCTGGTGTTGCCGGCGATGTTCATGTGGCGCACGTAGGCGCGCTTGCCCGGGTCGATCAGGAAGGTGAAGCTCACTTCGCGCTTCTCGCGGTCGATCTGCGGGTCCACGTTCACGTTGGCGAAGGCGTAGCCGAAGGTGCCAAGGCGGTCGGTGATCAGCTTGTTGGTGGCGGTCAGGCGCTCGCCCGAATACACTTCGCCCTTGCGCAGCAGCACCAGCTGGCGCAGCTCTTCCTCGCGGCCGAACATCTCGCCTTCAAACTTGTAGTCGGCGACCTTGTACTTCTCGCCTTCGCTGATGTTGATGGTGATGTAGATGTCCTTCTTGTCCGGGGTGATCGACACCTGGGTCGATTCGACCTGCATCTCGATGTAGCCGCGGTTCAGGTAGAAGGACTTGAGCGACTCCAGGTCGCCGGTCAGCTTGGTCTTGGAGTACTGGTTGGCCTTGGTGTACCAGCTGAACCAGCCGCCGGTGTTGAGCGCCAGGTTCTCGCGCAGTTCCTTGTCCGAGAAGGCCTTGTTGCCCACCAGGTTGATCTGCTTGATCTTGGCGATCTCGCCCTCGTCCACCGCGAACACGATGTTCACGCGGTTACGCTCGATCGGCGTGACCGTGGTGGTGACCTTCACGCCGTACAGGCCGCGCGACAGGTACTGGCGCTTCAATTCCTGCTCGGCGCGGTCCACCGATGCCTTGTCGAAGGTCTTGGTCTCGCCCACGCCGATGTCCTTCAGCGCCTTGACCAGCATGTCTTTTTCAAATTCCTTGGTGCCGGTGAAGTCCACCTTGGCGATCGCGGGACGTTCCTCGACGATCACCACCAGCACGTCGCCGTCCTGCTCCAGGCGCACGTCCTTGAAAATACCCGAACCGTACAGGCCTTTGATGGCGGCCACGCTCTTCTTGTCGTCGAAGGTCTCGCCCACGCGCACCGGCAGGTAGCTGAAGACCGTGCCGGCCTCCGTACGCTGGATGCCTTCGACACGGATGTCCTTGACGACGAATGGGTTGATGGCGAACGCACTGCCGGAGCAGAGAGCCAGGGCGGCGGCGCCGATCAGGCTGCGGCGAAAGGAAGGCAAGGCAATACGGTCAGAATATAATTTCATTGGTGGTATTCAATGGCTCAAATCACAGAACTACATAAACTCATTAAAGCAGGCGCACCACGTCGTTGAATACCGCGAGTGCCATTAAAGTCACCAGCAGACCAACGCCCAGGCGCTGCGCTATCTCGCCAAAACGCTCCGGCACCGGACGCCCGGTTAAAACTTCCAGCGAATAATACAGTAAAAGTCCACCATCAAGAACGGGAATCGGTAGCAAATTCATCACCCCGAGACTGATGCTGATAAAGGCGATGAAGCTCAGGTAGCTGGCAACGCCGATCCGCGCGGTCTGCCCGGCATAATCCGCTATGGTGATAGGGCCGGTCACGTTCTTCCACGAGACCTCGCCGACCACCATTTTCCCTATCATTTTCAGGGTCAGCACGCTGGTGTCCCACACCTTGACGGC
Organism: Pseudoduganella sp. UC29_71; assembly: GCF_042693265.1. Classification (NCBI taxonomy): domain Bacteria; kingdom Pseudomonadati; phylum Pseudomonadota; class Betaproteobacteria; order Burkholderiales; family Oxalobacteraceae; genus Pseudoduganella; species Pseudoduganella sp. UC29_71. The sequence goes on from NZ_CP170549.1 coordinate 2,957,081, forward strand.
GCCCTTGCCCACCGCTTCCACCGGCCCGGCGGTCACTTCGATCATATCCGGCCCCTGTCCGGCGTAAGCGCCGATCTTACTGACTGTTACAGATCCTTTACGCTCCACGTCCGGCGTCACGCTCAGCTCGAAGTGCTGGCCGCCGCGCAAGCCCTGCAACTGCAGGATTCTGCCGTTCGAGCCGCGCACGATGGCGAGGAAGGCGATCCAGTCTTCCACCGGCTTGCCGTCGACCGCTTCGATCAGGTCGCCGCTGCGCAGGCCGGCGCGTTCGGCGGCGCTGCCCTTCATGATCTCGCCCAGCAGCGCGGGCGGACGGGCCAGGCCGAAGCCCAGCTTGCCGGCCACGTCGGACTCCAGGTCCATGCCGGCCATGGCGCTGGCCGGGATGCTCAGCGTGTGGCGCCCGCTGCCGGGACGGTCCACTTCCAGCTGCATGCCGTGCTTGTCGATGGCGCTCTGGATCACGGCCCAGCGCAGGTCGGACCAGACGCGCACGCGCTCGCCGTTGACGGACGTGACGATGTCGCCGCCTTTCAGGCCGGCCGCGAAAGCGGCGGTGTCGGCGGCGGGCGGCGCGATTTTAGAGGAAGGCTCGGCGATGCCGGCCATGTACAGGCCGGCGAACAGGACAATGGCCAGCAGGAAGTTGGCGATCGGGCCGGCCGCCACGATGGCGATGCGCTTCCACACATTCTGGCGCGTGAACTCGCGCGCCTTGTCCGCGTCGGACAGCAGGCCGATGTCGGTCTCGCGCGCGTCCAGCATCTTGACGTAGCCGCCCAGCGGCAGCGCCGACACGGCCCACTCGGTCTGGTCCGGGCCGATACGGCGCGACCATACCACCTTGCCCATGCCGACCGAGAAGCGCAGCACCTTCACGCCGCACCAGCGCGCCACCCAGTAGTGGCCCAGCTCATGGAAAATGATCAGCGATCCCAGCGCGACCGCGAAAGCCAGCAGGGTCGTGAGCAGATTCATGGTGTGCGCAAGCCGGCAATCATGCGTTCGGCGGCGGCGCGGGCCAGGCCGTCCTGCTCCATCACGGCCGCGATGCTGGCGGCGGCGCCGTGCGGCAGTTCGTCCATCACCCTGGCGATGACGCGGTCGATCTGGCGGAAGCCGATGCGGCTGTCGAGGAAGGCGGCCACCGCCACCTCGTTGGCCGCGTTCAGCAGCGCCGGCGCGGTGCCGCCCGCCTTCAGCGCCTCAAACGCCAGCGCCAGGCAGGGGAACTGCACGAAATCGGGACGCTCGAACTGCAGGGTGCCCACCTGCGCCAGGTCCAGCTGGGCCACGCCGGAGGCGATGCGCTCCGGGTAGGCCAGCGCGTGCGCGATCGGGGTGCGCATGTCCGGGTTGCCCAATTCGGCCAGCACCGAGCCGTCGTTGTAGGACACCATGGAGTGCACCACCGACTGCGGATGGATCACCACTTCGATCTGCCCGGCGCTGGCGCCGAACAGCCAGTGCGCCTCGATCACTTCCAGGCCCTTGTTCATCATGGTGGCCGAGTCGACCGAGATCTTGCGGCCCATCGACCATTTCGGGTGCTTGCAGGCCTCGTCCGGGGTCACGCTGTCGAGCGTATCGACGGCGCGCTTGAGGAAGGGGCCGCCGGACGCGGTCAGCAGGATCTTGGTCACGCCGGAGGCGCCCGGCACGCGGCTGTAGTGCTGCGGCAGGCACTGGAAGATGGCGTTGTGCTCGCTGTCGATGGGCAGCAGCACCGCCCCGCTCTCGTGCACCGCGTCCATGAACAGCTGGCCGGACATGACCAGCGCTTCCTTGTTCGCCAGCAGCACCTTCTTGCCGGCGCGCGCGGCGGCCAGCGTGGGCGCCAGGCCGGCGGCGCCGACGATGGCGGCCATCACGGTATCGGTGTCAGCGGCGCTGGCGATGGCGCACAGCGCCTCTTCGCCGTATTCCACTTCGGTGCGCAGGCCCTGGGCCTGCAGCAGCGCCTGCAGCTGGGCGGCGGCGGCGGCGCTGCCGACCACGGCGCGCGCCGGTTTGAACTGCGCGCACTGCGCGGCCAGTTCTTCCACGCGGCTATGCGCGCTCAGGGCGTAGACCGAATAGCGGTCCGGGTGGCGCGCCAGCACATCCAGCGTGGAGACGCCGATGGAGCCGGTGGCGCCGAGTATGGTAATGCGTTGCATGGTACTCCTTATGCCCAGCCTGCGATCAGGGCGGCCAGCGGCAGCACCGGCACCAGGGCGTCAATACGGTCCAGCACGCCGCCGTGGCCGGGCAGCAGGTTGCTGCTGTCCTTGAAGCCGGCGCGGCGCTTGAGCATGGATTCAAACAGGTCGCCGATCACGCTGAAGGCGCAGATGACAACCAGGATAACGATGGTCAGGCCCCAGCCGCGCTTGGCCTGCAGGCTCACCACGAAGGTGTCCTGCAGCCAGGGCACGGACGGCGCCAGCAATACGCTCACGGCCGACAGCAGCACCACGGCGATGCAGCCGCCGATGGCGCCTTCCCAGGACTTGCCCGGCGAAATGGTGGGCGCCAGCTTGCGCTTGCCGAAGGCCTTGCCGCTGAAATAGGCGCCGATGTCGGCAATCCACACCAGGGCCATGACGGAAATGAGGAACAGCGGCGACTTCAGGTACAGCGCCAGGATGGCCACGAAGCAGCTCACCAGCGTGATCGGGTACACCAGGCTGAGCATAGTGTTGCCCATGCCTTCGGCCGGCGGCAGGCCGGTGTACAGCGTGGGCGTGAAGCGCAGCAGCCAGATGGCGAAGCCGAGCGCGAGCCAGAAGGTGATCGGGCCGCTCAGGCCGTGCAGCAAGAAGGTGTAGCCGAAGGCGGCGGCCCAGACCACGGCCGCCAGCAGCGGGCGCCCCATCTTGAACAGCCGGAAGCTTTCCCAGACCGCCGCGCCGAAGAAGGCCAGCACCACCAAGGCCACGGCCGGGTAGTAGTTGAAGAACAGCACGGGCAGCAGGACCGCCAGCAGGGCGACAGCGGTGATAATCCGGGTTTTGAGCATCAGGTGGTCTTCTCAGCCAGTTGGTCGCCGGTGCGGCCGAAGCGGCGTTCCCGGTTCTGGTAAGACGCGATGGCCGCGTCCAGGCTCTCGATGGTGAAATCGGGCCAGTAGGTGTCGGTAAAGAACAGTTCGGTATACGCCAGCTGCCACAGCAGGAAGTTCGAGATGCGCTCTTCCCCGCCGGTGCGGATGAACAGGTCCGGCTCGGGCGCGTAGGCCATGGCCAGGTGCGGCGCCAGCTGTTCTTCGCTGAAGTCGGTCGCGCCCGGGTGGGCCGCCACCATCTTGCCGACCGCCTGCATGATGTCCCAGCGGCCGCCGTAGTTGGCGCAGATGGTGACGGTCAGGCGGGTGTTGTTGGCGGTCTTGCGCTCGGCGGCGGCGATCATGCCGCGCAGCTTCTCGTCGAAGCGGCTCAGGTCGCCCACCACCTTGAGGCGGATGTTATTGGCGTGCAGCTTGGACACTTCGCGCTCGAGCGCCGTGACGAACAGGCGCATCAGCAGCGACACTTCCTCTTCCGGGCGGCGCCAGTTCTCGGAACTGAAGGCGAACAGCGTGACGTATTCCACGCCGCGCAGCGCGCAGCCCTCCACCACCTTGCGCACCGCTTCCACGCCTTTGACGTGGCCGGCGACCCGCGGCAGGAAGCGCTTGGTCGCCCAGCGTCCATTGCCGTCCATGATGATGGCAACGTGGCGAGGCACCTTGGGCGCATCCGGAACCGCAGTCGTCGAACTCGAATATTTCATGAACTCTAAAGCCAAAAAGGTGTCGCCATAATGGGGACAGGCCGCCTGGTGCGGCCCGTCCCTTATACCAGAAACGCGCTGGACCTTAAACGGTCAGCACTTCCTTCTCTTTTTCCACCAGCAGCTTGTCGATGTCGACGATGGCCTTGTCGGTCAGCTTCTGGATGTCGTCCGAACCGCGGCGCTCGTCGTCTTCCGAGATCGCCTTGTCCTTGACCAGCTTCTTCAGCGATTCGTTGGCGTCGCGGCGGATGTTGCGCACCGCGATCTTGGCGTCTTCGCCTTCGCTCTTGACCAGCTTGACCATCTCCTTGCGGCGCTCTTCGGTCAGGGCCGGGGTCGGCACGCGGATCTGGTCGCCCTGCGACGACGGGTTCAGGCCCAGGTCGGCGTCGCGGATGGCTTTCTCGATGGTGGCGCCCATCTTCTTCTCGAACGGCGTCACGCCGATGGTGCGGGCATCGACCAGGGTCAGGTTGGCCACCTGGCTCAGCGGGGTCGGGTTGCCATAGTACTCCACCATCACGTGGTCGAGGATGCCGGTGTGGGCGCGGCCGGTACGGACCTTGGCCAGATCGCCCTTCAGGGTCTCGATCGACTTGGCCATGCGGTCTTGCGCGTTCTTTTTAACGTCAGCTACGGACATGCTGTGCTCCTGTATATCTTGAAAAGTATCTTGAAGTATCTTGGTAAATAATCAAACGTGAACCAGTGTACCCTCATCCTCGCCCATAATCACGCGCATCAGCGCGCCGGGCTTGGTGATGGAGAACACTTTGATCGGCAGTTTCTGGTCGCGGCACAGTGCGAATGCGGTCGCATCCATCACTTGCAGGTGCTTGGCGATGGCTTCGTCGAACGTGATCGACTGGAACAGGGTCGCGTTCGGGTCTTTTTTCGGGTCGGCGGTGTACACGCCGTCCACCTTGGTGGCTTTCAGCACGATTTCCGCGCTGACTTCCGAGCCGCGCAGGGCGGCGGCCGTGTCGGTGGTGAAGAAGGGGTTGCCGGTGCCTGCGGCGAACACGACCACCTTGCCCTCTTCCAGGTATTGCAGCGCTTTCGGGCGCACATAGGGCTCGACCACTTGGTCGATGCCGATGGCCGACATCACGCGCGCGGTCACGCCGGCGTGCTTCATGGCGTCGGCCAGGGCCAGCGCGTTCATCACGGTGGCCAGCATGCCCATGTAGTCCGCGGTGGCGCGGTCCATGCCCTGGGCGCCGGGCGCCACGCCGCGGAAGATGTTGCCGCCGCCGATCACTACTGCCAGTTCCACGCCCATTTTCGCTACCTCGGCCACATCGGCCACCATGCGCTCGATGGTGCCACGGTTGATGCCGTAGGCATCGTCGCCCATCAGGGCTTCACCGGACAATTTGAGGAGGACGCGCTTGTAGGCTGGTTTTGACATGAGCTGGGGCTCCTTAGTTGGGTTTTATTCGGGTGAGGCTGCGGAGGCAAGTTTATGCGATGCATAATGATACTCGTACCGCCGCGTACTGCACCACTCGCTTGCAAACTGGCAACAAGCAAGTGGCTTGGGCTTAAAAAAACGGGCCTTGCGGCCCGCTTTTAATTATGCGCCTTTGGAGGCAGCCATTTGCGCTGCAACTTCAGCAGCGAAATCGTCTACCTTTTTCTCGATGCCTTCGCCAACCACGTACATCGTGAATGCTTTCACGGTTGCGTTGTTTGCTTTCAGCATCGCTTCGATGGTCTGCTTGTCGTTCTTCACGAAGGCCTGGTTCAGCAGGGACACTTCTTTCAGGAACTTCTGCACGGAGCCTTCCAGGCGTTTTGCAACGATCTCTGGCGACTGGGCTGGCTTGCCGGCAGCGGCAGCCTGGGCTGCGTCTTCGTCGGCCTTGGCCTGGGCTACCGAGCGCTCTTTTTCGATCAGTTCGGCAGGCACCTGGTCAGCCGACAGCGACACTGGCTTCATGGCGGCGATGTGCATGGCCACGTCCTTGCCAACCTGGTCGTCCGCGCCTTCGAACTCCACCATCACGCCGATGCGGGTGCCGTGCAGGTACGAGGCCAGCTTGGCGGTGGTTTCGAAACGCTGGAAGCGGCGGATCGACATGTTTTCGCCGATCTTGCCGATCAGGGCGGTACGCACTTCGTCCAGGGTCTTGCCTTCGCCGGCTGGCAGGGCCAGCAGGGCTTCCACATTGGCCGGGTTGTTTTCGGCAACCAGGCGGGCGGCGGTGTTGGCCAGGTTCAGGAAGTCGTCGTTCTTGGCAACGAAGTCGGTTTCCGAGTTGACTTCGATCAGGGCGCCAACGCCGTTGGCGATGTAGGTTGCCACCACGCCTTCGGCGGTGATGCGCGAGGAAGCCTTGGAAGCCTTGCCGCCCAGCTTAACGCGCAGCAGTTCTTCCGCTTTGTCCATGTCGCCGCCGGCTTCGGTCAGCGCTTTTTTGCATTCCATCATAGGCGCGTCGGTTTTCGCGCGCAGTTCGCCTACCATCGCTGCAGTAATAGCTGCCATGTAATTCTCCTGTGTGTTCGGTGAGTGGTATGGGGTGGCTCGCAAGCCCGCACGCCCATACGCTGTCGTTAAAAAAAAGGGGGAGCTGAAGCCACCCCTTTTAAACTGCTGATTTGCTGCTTGAAAGCCCGCCTTGCGGCAGGCAGTCAATTAGGCTTGTTCGCTGACTTCTACGAACTCGTCGCCAGCGGCGGTCTTGATCGTTTCCAGCACGTCGGCGGCCGAATTGGCGCGGCCTTCGATGATGGCGTCGGCTACACCGCGAGCGTACAGCGTGATCGCTTTCGAGGAGTCGTCGTTGCCTGGAATGACGTAGGTTACGCCTTCTGGGGAGTGGTTGGTATCGACCACGCCGATCACTGGGATGCCCAGCTTAGCGGCTTCGGTGATGGCGCCTTTGTGGTAGCCAACGTCCACGACGAAGATTGCGTCAGGAACGCCGCCCATTTCCTTGATACCGCCGATGGACTTTTGCAGCTTGACCATCTCGCGTTGGAACATCAGCGCTTCTTTCTTCGACAGCTTCTCAACGGAACCGTCTTCGACTTGCGCTTCCATGTCTTTCAGGCGCTTGATCGAGGTCTTGATCGTTTTGAAGTTGGTCAGCATGCCGCCCAGCCAACGCTGGTCAACGTAAGGAACGCCAGCACGTTGCGCTTCAGCAGCGATGATTTCGCGCGCTTGACGCTTGGTGCCCACCATCAGGATGGTGCCACGGTTCGATGCCAGTTGGCGAACGTGCTTCATCGCCTCCTGGTACATGCCCATGGTTTTTTCCAGGTTGATGATGTGGATTTTGTTGCGGTGGCCGAAGATGAACGGAGCCATCTTTGGGTTCCAGAAACGGGTTTGGTGACCGAAGTGGACACCGGCTTCCAGCATTTCACGCATAGTTACGGACATATTAGCTCCAGGGTTTGGGTCTGGAATCCGATCAGTCACCCTGTGACAGGCACCCTTGGCGACCGGATTCGCGTTTAAAAAATTTAAGGATTTGCTACATTGCTCAAAACCGAATTCAAGCAACCCGAAATTCTACTCTGAAAACCCGGTTTTAGGCAAGTCCGGCGACGGGTTTGGGGCCCTGGAGCTTGTGTAGAGTGCAATTACGCGCGCGCGCTGTTGCGTGGCAGGCGTATGATGGGCAAAACAGCATCCCATTTGGAGCGCTCATGAGCCAGGACGCACCACAAACCGACTTGCAGGAAAATCCAGTCCCAACCATGCCGTTCCGGACCCTGCTTTACCGTTTCATGTTCTTTGACTGGCTGTTCCGGGACGTGAGCGCGGCGCGCGACCTGTTTGAGCGCCATGCGGCGCTGCAGCACAACCGCATCATGAGCCGCTATCTGCCGGTCTACTTGCGGCGCTGGTCGGTAGTGGCGGCGTTCGATTTCGCGCTCGGCTTCCTGTTCGAGCGCGCGCTGCAGGCGACCCTGCTGTCGGCCTGGTTCTTCACCTGGTCCTGCGTCACCATTTCCGGCATGGTCGTCATCACGGCGGCGTGGCTGTTCCTGACCTTCGGCCGCTTGTCCTGATCAAAACTCGCCGCTGGCGGCGCGGTCCAGCATCTTGACGATGGTGGCGCGCACGCGGCGCACGGTGTCGGCGACATGGGGCGGCAGTTCGCCTTGCATGTTAATCAACATATCCATGTTCATGGTGTAGATCCACAAGCCGTCTTCCTGTTCGACTACGGAAATGCGGCATGGCAGCAGCGCGGCCATGCCGGGGTTGAAGTCCACCATGGTGCGGGCGGCGCCGGGGTCGCAATAGGAATAGACCTTGAGGAATTTCTCGGGCTTGTTCGAGCGCAGTTCCAGTTCCTTCGACAGCGGCAGCTCGCCCACTGCGCGGATATTGTCTTCCGCGGCGACGCTGGCGAAGGCTTCCTCGATTTCCGTCACGGTGACGCCAGGCTGGACCTTGCGCGCCCATATCAGCGCGGCGCTGGGCTTGCCCTGCCCTGCGGGCTGCGCGGCCGGCTCAGGGCGCACCGCGCCAGCCGTGGTGCAGGCGGCCGAGGTCAGGCAGCAGGCGGCCGCCAGGGCGATGGCATGGATTCGGAGGGTGCTGCGCATGGTCGCGCCTCTATCTGGCTGGCAAACCGCGAGGATAGTGGCTCGGCACGAACTGCGCAAGGGCTGCGAGGTGGCGCTGTGCAGGCGCCAGCGATGATTACATGTTCAGGTCGTCCAGGATGGCGTCCAGGCCGGCGCGGGCGCATTTGTCGTCCTGGTCGCCGGACGGGGCGCCGGAGATGCCGATGGCGCCGTAGGGGGCACCCGCCGCTTCGATGAGCAGGCCGCCGCCGATGGCCGCCACGCGGGGGATGGCGCGGATACCGCTGGAGGGCGTGCCGGATTGCGTAGCCTTGGCCAGTTCGGTGGTGTTCATCTTGAAGCTGGCGGCGGTCCAGGCTTTGTTGACGGCCGTATCGGGCGTGTGGGCGCCGGCGAAGCGGTCGCGCAGGACTACCTGGATTTGTCCGCTGCGGTCCACCACGGCGACCGCCACCTGGAAGCCGCCGGCGCGGCAGGCAGCCAGCGCGGCCGATGCGGCTTTCAGGGCGGTTTCGGGCGTCATCAGGCGGATGGCGTAACTGGCGTCTGCGGCCGACGCGGCCGGATGGGACGTCAGCATGGCGGCGGCCAGCAAGCCAGCAAGGGCGTTCTTCATCGGGTGGTCCTTTCGTGAGCGGATGCAGTAAGATCTGCCGGCGCGGCGCCGGCGGTGGCGGCGCGGGTGGCGGTGGCGGCGGTGGCGGCGGTGGCGGCGGCGCGGGTGGCGGCGGCTTGGCGGGCGATGGCAAGGCGGGCGTCGAGGTAGGCGCCGTACATGCCGGCGGTGTCGCCGCCCAGCAGCGGCGGCGCGAGCGCTTCGCGGGCGGGGCCGACAAACAGCACCGTCGGGGCGAAGCGGACGCCGAAGCGCTTTGCCAGCGCGCCGTGTGTCGTGGCGGCGCCGTCCTGCCCAGTCGCGGCGCGGCTGCCGCCGACTTCCACTTCGCGGATTACGTAGACGCCCTGCCCTTCGCCCTGGCTGCGCAACAGTGGCGCGAGGTAGCTATGGCGGACGGTATGGCAGTAGCGGCAGTCCGGCAGCGTGAAGAACAGTATCAGCGGCTCGCCTGCCCGCGCGGCCTGGCGGCTGTCGCGTTGCAGGTCGGTTGCCAGCGGCACGGGCGCTGCAGCATCGGCCGCTTGCCTGGGTTGCGCGGCTTGCGTGGTTTGCGTTGCCCCCGCGTCGCCTCGCGCGGCAGGCCATGCGAAGCTCGCCCATCCGGCAAGCGTGATGGCTGCCAGCGCTTTCTTCATGGCTTGCGGGCGTCGCGGGCAATGTCGTCGAAGTCTTCGTCGAGCATTTCGCCGATTTCGGATCGAACCAGCCTGCCATCGCGGTCGAACACGTAGAGAGCCGGGATGCCTTTGGGCGTTCCAAGCACCGCTTCGAAGGCGCGGTAGTCCAGCGTGACGGGATGCGTCAGGCCGTATTTCCGCACCCACGCGGCGGCCTTGGCGGCTTGCGCCGGGTCGCCGGCCTCGATGTTGACCGAGACCACGCTGAGCACCTGCCGGTTGTCGCTGTAGAGCTTTTGCAGCTTGGGCGCCTCGTTCATGCAGAACGGGCAGGTGCTGGAGAAGAAGGCCACCACGGTGGTCTTGCCCGCTAGCCGCGCCGGAGAAATCGCCTTGCCGTCCAGCGCCCTGAAGCCCGGCAGGCGCGGAGCGGACGAGGACGCAGCAGCTGCGTGGCCCGTCGAGGGGGCGGATGCAGCGCCGGAGCTCCCGGCCACGGCGGCGCCGGCAGCACTGGCAGCGCATGGCACCACCGCCAGCAGCCCCGCCGCGAGCCCTGCCAGCGCCGTGCGCATCATGCCAATATGCCCGGATTGCCCTGCACGCCGATCAGGCGCGGCGCGTTCAGCTTGCGCGGCTTGACCGTCTTCTGGCTGCGCAGCCACGTCCCCACCACGTCCCACACCGGCTCGCCGCTGGCGCCCTCGGCCACCGGCGCCCAGCCCGCAACCTTGTACACCTTGTCGGCGTCGATCGGCTTGCCGTTCAGGCGCATGTCCTGGATACGCGCCCCCATCTTGGCTTTGGGGTCGATGGCGTAGGTCATGCCCCCTACCCTCACCATGTCGCCGCCCTGCTGGTAGTACGGGTCCGGGTTGAACAGATTGTCGGCCACGTCCTCCATGATGGTCTTGATGGTGGCGCCGCTCAGCTCGGACACCGTGGTGTGCGAATAAGTGGTGGCCGTCTGGTCCATCAGGTGCTCCATCAGGATAGGACTGTTCGGCAGCAGCGACGTGCCCCAGCGGAAGCCCGGCGAGAACGCGATCTCGGCCTGCTTCACGTCCATCAGCGCATCCACGATCAACTGGTCGAAGCTGCCGTTGAAATTGCCGCGCCGGTACAGCGTGCCTTCGGTCATGGCCAGACGCTCATTCAGCTTGCCCTCGTACGGCGCGCGGATGCGGGTAATGAGCGCATCCATCTCCTTATCCGCCGGCAGCAGGTTGGAGAACACCGGCAGCAGCCGGTACTGGAAGCCCTGCACTTGCCCGCCGCGCACGTCGAAGTCCAGCACGCCAAGGAACTTGCTGTTGCTGCCCGCGTTGGTGACCAGCGTCTTGCCGCCGCCGTTGCGGACGATGACCGGCGCCGGCATGCCGTCGTGCGTATGCCCACCCATGATGGCGTCGATGCCGCGCACGCGCGAAGCCATCTTCAAATCGACGTCCATGCCGTTGTGCGACAGCACCACCACCACCTTGGCGCCCTTGGCGCGCGCCTCGTCCACGGTCTTCTGCATATTCTCCTCCTGGATGCCGAAGCTCCAGTCGGGGATGAAGTGGCGCGGGTTGGCGATGGGCGTGTACGGGAAGGCTTGGCCTATCACCGCCACCTGCACGCCGTTCATCTCCTTCATCGTGTACGGACTGAACACCTGGTCGCCAAAGTCGTTGGTCTTGATGTTCTGCGCCACGAAGTCGACCTTGCCCTTGAAGTCCTTGTCGACGATCTCCTGCACCCGCTTGTCGCCCAGCGTCATTTCCCAGTGCGCGGTCATCACACCCACGCCCAGCGCCAGGCAGGCATCGACCATGTCCTGGCCCTTGGTCCACAAGGCCGTGGCCGAGCCCTGCCAGGTGTCGCCGCCGTCCAGCAGCAAGGCACCGGGGCGCGACGCCTTCATGCGCTTGACCAGCGTGGCCAGGTGCGCGAAGCCGCCCACCTTGCCGTAGGTGGCTGCGGCGCGCTCGAAATTGAGGCTGCTGAAAGCATAGGCCTGCGGCGTATTCGGCTTGAGGCCGGATGCGCGCAGCAGATGGTCCCCCACCAGGTGCGGCATCCTGCCCTCCGCTTCGCCCAGGCCGATGTTCACGCTGGGTTCGCGGAAGTACACCGGCTTGAGCTGCGCGTGGCAGTCGGTGAAGTGCAGGAAGTGCACATTGCCAAAGCGCGGCAGGGAATACAGCGCGTCCGCCGACTGCGCGGCCAGCGCGCCCCGTGAATTGAGCGCCATGCCGCCGGCGGCGGCAATGCCCAGCACCTGGATAAATTCGCGTCGATTCAAACTCATGGAACTCAGTCCTTGTTGACCGGAGAAGCCGGGTCCAGCAGCAGCGCCATCACGTCCTTCAGCTGCTGCTCGTCAAGGATGCCCTTGTGGCCGAAGCGCGGCATATTGGAGCAGGCGCTGAAAGCCTGCGAGTTATACAGCTTGGCCCAGGTATATTTCAAGATCGCCTCGCTGTCGCCGCGCAGCTTGCCGTACTGGTACAGCGACGGGCCGATGTTCCCGAACGAGATTTCAGCCTTGCTGAGCTGGTGGCAGGCGTAGCAGTTGCCGCCGTTCGGCGCACCGGCCTTGTCGGACGACTGCATGCCGCGTCCGTTCTGGGCGATTTTCTCGCCTTCCTGCCAGCGGCCCATGTACTGGCCGTCGGACGGATACTTCACCAGCTTGAGCTGCTCGGCTTCCAGCTTGGCGGCCAGTTTTTTCGGACGCTTTTCCGGCGTCGGGTAGGCGCTGCACAGTTTCTGCGCCTCGTCCTGCTGCAGCACGCCTTCCACCGTGGCCGGGCCTTTCGAGCGGAAGTCCGCCTTCATCAGTTCCTGCGTCTGCTTCGCATAATCCGCCGCCAGCGACGGCTGCGCGGCCAGGCCGAAGGCCGCGGCGGAGGCCAACATCAATACGCTGTATTTCATGCGGTTCTCCTTAGCGCTTCAGCGCCGGTGCGTTGTAGGTGCCGCCTTCGGCGTTCTTGGCCAGGAACATGGTCAGCGCGGTGATCAGGTCCGAGCCGTACACCGGCTCCGGGAAGCGCTGCTGGCGGAAGCAGTCATTCAGACGGTGCTGCATGGTGCGCACTTCGCCCTGCGACACGCGGTACGCCGGCCAGGTGGTGTAGGCCGCCTGCGCGTTACTCTTGTTCAGGATGTTCGGCAGCTCCTGCAGGCGGATGCGCTGGCCGTTCGCCGAGTGGCAGGTGGCGCAGGCGAAATCGTGCGCGCCGCCTCGGTAGAAGAACATCTGCTTGCCGATTTCGTAGGCCGCCTTCTCCTGCGGGTGGCGCGTGGAGACCGCCATCTTCATGCCCTTGGACTGCGCCGTGATATAGGACACCATCGCTTCGATGTCCGACTGGTTGGCCGTGGAGCCGAACGGCGTCTTGGTGGCCTGCTCCAGCGTCAGTCCCTGCAAGGTGGTGCGGCAATGGATCAGGCGCTGCTCCAGGTCCATCACCTTGTTCACGTCCTTGAAATAACGCGGCAGCTCGACGTAGGCGCCTTTCAGCACGCCGGGTCCTTTGCCCAGGTCGCACTGCTCCAGCGTGGCCTCGCGCGGGCCGTCCTTCTTCTTCCACAGCTCTTCGCCGCGCATTTCCCACAGCTCGGCGGGATTGCCGTCGGCCAGCAGCTGCCGGTACTTCGCGATTTCATCGGTGGCCGATGTCTGCGCCAATGCCGTGCCCAGCGCGGACACGGCCAGGGCGGCCATCAGGTAGGAGCTCGTACGTTTCATCACATCTCCATTTCTTATCAGGTGGGTGGTCTGCGCCACTTGCTGCCGGGTGTTGCTGACTTTACGCGACAACGACTTCGTCGGTGCGGCTGTCGCCCTTGTTGTCGGTCCATTTGACGGTGACTTTGTCGCCCTTGGCGCCGCCCTTGAACTTGAAGGACAGGAAGGGGTCTTTCGAGACCGAGGTGCCGAACTGCGCGTCCAGTACTACCTTGTCCTTGCAGGTGGCCACCAGGGTCTGGATGAAGTGCGCCGGCACGGCCTGGCCGGACGCGTCCTTGCGCTGGCCGGTTTCCATGTCGTGGCGGATCAGGACTTTGACTTCAACGGTGTCGCCGGTGGCGTTGGCGCGGATGCGCATTGGATTGCCCATGATGTTCTTCCTTATTCTGGTTAATCAGCCGCCGCAGCCGCCGAGGGTGACCTTGATTTCCTTGCTGGCGACGTACCACTTGCCATCGGCCTTGACCAGCGCGTGCACGTTCGAGGTGCCGCCCATCTTCACGCGGGTACTCACGGCAGGCTCGGTGCCGGCCGGAATATTGAAGCTGGCCGACAGCGGGTTCGGGTTCTTTTCCACCAGGATGGCGATCATTTCGGTGTTCGGCACGCTGCTCGACACCGACACCGGCACCACCGCGCCGTTTTCGGCGATGTCCGGGCCGGTCACGGCCACGTCCTTGCTGGTGGTGAAGGTGTCGCCGCCCATGGCTTTCAGCGCTGCTTCCAGCGACTTGGCGTCGAACACATTGGCCTGCCAGTCGGCGGCGAACACGTCGCTCGGCTTGAGCAGGCCGGCGGTGATCGCCAGGCCGAGGATGGAACCGATGCGCAGGGCATCCCGTCGATTCTGATTCATAGTTGTCTCCACTTGTGTTAATCCGGCTGTGTCGCGGATGCCGCCTATTTGGCGCCGTCCAGTATCCAGCCGACCATCGCTGCAATGTCTTCGTCCTTCAGGTGGGACTGGGCCGGCATCGGCACGGGTCCCCAGGCGCCGGAGCTGCCTGACTTCACTTTGGCGGCCAGGCGCTGGGCCGCCGCCGCGTCGCCCTTGTACTTCGCCGCGATGTCGCGCAGCGCCGGGCCGACGATCTTGTTGCCGACGCCGTGGCAAGCCAGGCATGCGTTCTGCTTGGCCAGCGCCATGCCGCCGGGAGCCGCCTTGGCCACGCCAGGCGCCGGTGCCGCTGCTGCCGCTGCTGCCGCCGCTGCCGCCGCTGCCGACGCAGGCTGCCCGCCGGCCGCTCCCGCCGGCGCCGCCGTGGCCACGCTGGCCGCCGACATGCCCGGCACGGACGCTTTCGCCGCCAGCGCCAGCTGCGAAGCCGGCTTGGTGGTATCGACCCCGCGCACCGCGCCGAAGCTGCGGTTCTGCGCCGACAGATCGCCGTGCACATTGCGCGCCGCCGCAGGCAGCTCCGAACGCAGCTTAACGTCGCCGCAGTTAGTCATGCAAGCGGTGCTGCGCACGTCCGGCTTGCCCTTCGCATCCCACATGCCGTGCGCCTGGGTCATGCCGTTCCGGTTCGGCATGCGGCCCTGCACCTCGGCGATATTCTGGTCCGACAGCACAAAATCATCCGGCAGCACTTCGGCCATGTTCAGGATGTACGCGGTCACCGCGTACACTTCCTCCGTGGTCAGGCTCTTGGGCGCGGTCCACGGCATGGCGCGGTTGATATAGTCCCACAGTGTGGACACCGTGGCCACCTTCATCATGGTGGTGCGCTGCGGTTGCTTGTTGTCCCGTAGCGACGCCACGCGGCCGGACTTGACATCTTCCCTGGTCGTGCCGCCGACTATCGGCGTAAACACTTCGTTGGACTCGCCAAACGTGCCGTGGCACGAAGCGCATTTGCCCTCCCATACCTCCATGCCCTTGACCACGCTGCCCGAGCCCTTGGGCAAGCCCTTGAAGTCCGGCCGCACGTCGATGTCCCACGCGGCCACTTCCTGCGGCGTGGCGGCGCGGCCCACGTTGGCGTACGGCGGCGCGGCCAGCAGCGTGCACGATGCGGCGGCGCACAGCAGCGCCACGGCGGCTTTAATAAACCTGGACATTCGACACCTCCCCGGACGCTGCCACTTGCCACGACTGGATGGCGTTGTTGTGATAAATGGAGCGCGTGCCGCGTACAGCACGTAACTCGTTGATCTTCGGCTGCACGTAGCCGGTTTCGTCGATGGCGCGCGACTGCAGCACCGCCGGCGCGCCGTCCCAGGTCCAGTCGATATTGAAGCGCGTCAGGCACTTCGACAGCACGGGCGACTCCAGGCGCGCGGTGCGCCAGTTACGGCCGCCGTCGGCGGAGACGTCCACGCGCTTGATCTTGCCCCGTCCGGACCAGGCCAGGCCGGTGATGTTGTAGAAGCCCGTATCCAGCAGGCGCTGGCCGGCCGACGGCGTGGTGATGACGGATTTGCATTCCTGGATGGAGGTGTACTGGCGGTACATCCCATCCGGCATGGCATCGACGTAGTGAATCGCCTCGTCCTTGGTGGCGTACGGCTGGTCGCCCACTTCGATGCGGCGCAGCCACTTCACCCACGACACGCCCTGCACGCCCGGCACCACCAGGCGCAGCGGATAGCCGTTCTCGGGCCGCAGCATCTCGCCGTTCATGGCCCAGGCCACGATCACGTCGTCCAGCGCGCGCTCGATCGAAATGGTGCGCGTCATGCCGGAGCCGTCCGCGCCTTCGGCCAGCACGAAGCGGGCGGTCTTCTTGTCGTAGCCGCAGTCCTCCAGCAGCACGGACAGCGGCACGCCGGTGAACTCGCTGCAGCTCAGCATGCCGTGCGAATACTGCACCGACGGCACGGCCACATTGCCCCATTCCATGGCGGTGTTGGCGCCGCACTCGATGAAGTGCATGCGCGATACCGACGGCAGGCGCATCAGGTCGTCCATCGTGTAGACCTTCTGCTGGCGCACCAGGCCATTCACCATCAGGCGGTGCTGGCTCGGGTCGATGTCGTGCCAGCCTTGATGGTGGCGCTCGAAATGCAGGCCGCTGGGGGTGATGATGCCGAACAGGCTTTGCAGCGGCGTGAACGACACCGAGGCCGCATTCACGCGCGTCAGGCCCGGCGACTCGCGCCGCTGCAGCGCGCTTTCAAAGCGCGACGGCATGCCGTAAGGATTGGTCGCCACCGGCTTGCCCAGCGACGTGGAATGCTCCGGCAGTTTCAGGATGGCGGGATCGCCGCCAGCTGCCGCCTGGCTGAATGCCGGGCCGCTGGCCATGGCCGCGCCGGCAGCCAGGAAGCTCTTGCGCAGGAAGCTGCGCCGCTGGTCGTTCAAGCCTTTGCTGGTGATATCCAGCGCCAGCTGGCTATCCACGAAATTCTCAGGGGCGCGCAGGATGCGCCCGCTCTTCGGTGCTTCGCCGGCCATGCCGTCTCCTCGTTCTTGTTTGCAACTTAAACTGGAGTATATGACTAATCACGCATATTTGCGATATGAAATTTCGTGATGTGGCAAAAAAACACGGAACAGGACATCACGCGGCAGCGGCGGCCTCGAAGGCGGACTGCGCGTCGGGCCGGGTGCCGCTGCGGGCCAGAATGTCTGCGCTCACGCGCGCGCACACGCTCTGGCAAATGCCCAGCGTGGCCGGATCGTCGATGCGGTAGTAGACCTGCGTGCCCTCCTTGCGGCGGGCCAGGATCTTGGCGCGGTACAGCATATTGATCTGGCGCGACACGTTGGCCTGGCTGGCCTCGATCTCGGCCACGATCTCGTTCACGGCGCGCTCCCCCTGGCACAGGCTGTGCAGGATTTTCAGGCGCGTGGGTTCGGACAGCAAGAAGAAGACGTTCGATACTTCCTCGAACAGTTCGGCCATCTGCTCTTTGCTTAAGCGGTTATCCACGGAATTCTCGTCAACGGTAGGGAGATCAATTATATCAAGGCTTCAGGTAGACGAAGCCCTCCTCCGCTTGCAGCCGCGCCACTTCGGCCACGCCGGACGGCACGGTCTTCGCCTCCGGCAGCAGCTTGGACTTGTCGAGCTTGCGCGCGTCGAGCGTGTTTTGGCAGACGCGGAATTCCACGCCGCGGTCAGCCAGCTCCTGCACCGGGATGTCGTAGGGATTGCCGTTGGTGTTCTTCGCGCCATCGAGCAGGAAATCGATGCCGGCGCCATGCGTCACCACCACGATCTTGGCGGACGGACTGGCGTTGAGGTGGTTGCGGATATTGTTCAACGCGCCGGTGGCCACGTCGCTATTGCTGATGTGGTAGACCACCTTGATCGGCGCGGCGGCCATGCCGGTGGCGGCGAACATCGCAAACAGTACAGCCACAAATGCGCGCAGCAGCTTCATGTGATTCTCCTCGAATTGGTTTTATTGTTTGCCCAGGCTCTCGCGCTCAAGCAGCAGGTAAGTGCCGTAAGCGTTGATGCGGTTGGCGTCCTTGAATGCAGGATACTGTGCAAAGCGGCTCCAGTCCACACCCTGGTAGGCTTCGTCGAAGGTCTGCATGTCCGCCACCGCCTTGCCCATTTGCTCGCGCAGGTAGAGCAAATAGCTGGTCGTGAGCGCCAGGTCGGCCTGCGGATTGGTGGACGCAGGGCCGTGGCCCGGGATCACCACTTTCGGCCCGGCGGGAAAGCGCGCCAGTGCCTGCAGCCATGCTTTGCTGTCCGCGTCGCCCACGAAGGGGATGCGGCCGGTGAAGAACAGGTCGCCCGCGAACAGCACCTGCGGTTCCTCCACGTACAGCATCACGTCCTCCGGCGAATGCGCGCCGCCCACGTCGAGCAGCGTGAAATGCGTGCCGCCCAGTTCAAACCTGATGGTCTTGTCCTTGCCGAACTCTAGCCAGCGGTCCGCAGGCAGCAGGCGCGTCGCGTCGTCCACCCACGGTGCCAGCGAGGTGCGGCGCTCGGCCAGCCGTGTCTGCGTGAAGTCCGAAGCCAGCGTGGCCTTGCCCGCACTGTGCGCCCAGATCTCCGCGCCCTGCTGCTTGAACGCCTGCAGGCCGTAGAAGTGGTCTGCGTGATAGTGGCTCACCACCACCCGGCGCACCGGCTGCGCGGTCACGCGCGCGATGGCTTTCACCATGGCTGCGCCCAGCACCGGCGTGGCCAGCGCGTCGAACACCACCACGCCTTCGCGCGTGACGACGAAGCCGGAGTTCGACATGAATCCCCTGTTCTGCGCGCTCGCCATGCCGGCCTGGCCCTGGAAGTAATACACCTGCGGCGCGACCTGCACCGGCGTCAGCTCGATGGTCGGCGCTGCGGCCTGTGCGCAGCGCAGCACCATCAGCGCCATGGCCAGCGCGAAAACATATATGCGCATATGACTAAACTCTCAAATTGGAAGATGACCATCTTGCCACAAGCGGCAGCTTCCGGCCATGTCTGCGAGGCAACGCTGTAGTATTATCATCCGAACCACACTTCTGGAGACGGCATGAACCTCGGCGCATTCTCGATCAGCCTGGCAGTCAAGGACATTGCAGCATCGGTGGCGTTCTACGAAAAGCTCGGCTTCCAGCCCTTCGGCGGCGACCTGGCCAACAAGTGGATCATCCTCAAGAACGGCGACCACATCATCGGCCTGTTCCAGGGCATGCTCGACAAGAACACGCTCACCTTCAACCCCGGCTGGGACCAGAACGCCCAGCCCCTGGCCGAGTTCACCGACATCCGCGACATCCAGCGCCATCTCAAGTCCCAAGGCGTGACCCTGACCGCCGAAGCCGACACCACCACCACCGGCCCCGCCTACGCCATCCTGATGGACCCCGACGGCAACCCGGTCTTCCTTGATCAACACGTATAACAGGCCGGCCTGCCCAAGCTGTTCTGAGTGAGAATCTACGCATTTTCCAGCGCAAGAGAGATGCTATCCTGACAATCCCGTTGGATGACAAGGATATCAATGAAAAACATCGTACGATTCCTCACCTGCGCGAGCATGGCTTTTTGCTTGACGGCCCAGGCGCAAAGCGCTGCGGATGTAGAGCAGGCCAAAGCCGCCGCTGAAACCTGGCTTGCGCTGGCGGACAGCAACCACCACGCATCGACCTGGGCCGAAGCGGCGGAGCCACTTCAACAGGCAGTCACGCAGGCCGACTGGACGCAAGCCCTGCAGGGCCTGCGGGCACCGCTCGGCCAGCTCAAGCGCCGCACGGTGCAGTCTGCCACTTTCACGAAAGACCTGCCCGGTGCGCCCGCAGGCGACTACGTGGTGATCGTTTTCGCCAGCCAGTTCGCCAACCGGCCGACTGCGGTCGAGACCGTGACGCCCATGCGCACCAAGGATGGCTCCTGGAAGGTGTCCGGCTACTATCTACGGTAATTCCTCCCCCGATTACTATTTGGACGAGTAATACCGTCTGTCGATAAAGCTGACGACGTCGAGCGGGCCGGAAAATTCGATGCTGGCCGCCGGCGCCAGCGCAGGGTTATCGAAAAGCACCTTGCAATGTCCCTCGGCCGCGTCGGCGTACGCGCTGCCGTTCACCAGGATTGCTCCGCTTGCGTCATGAAAGCAGGCCTTGATGCCATCATACGGTTCGCCGTTGACGCCCTTGAGACTTCATGCAGCGGCCGCAACTTGGCGCCGATGTCGTAGCGCGGCGGCAAGAATCCATTGCTTGAATTGCATAAGTTCCTTCATGGAAGTGGCTCAGCACGGCAGCCCGGGTGAATGTTGCTCATATTACAATGACATGAATCCCGCGTGAAGATGGTGGGTCGTTTATAATTTCACCTATACATTTCACACAGATTACCTACCCCATGGCTATTACCATCCATACCGCCGAAGATATCGAAGGCATGCGCATTGCCGGCCGCCTCGGCTCCGAAGTGCTGGATTACATCACCCCCTTCGTCAAACCCGGCGTCACCACCGGTGAACTCGACCGCCTGTGCCACGAGTACATGGTCAACGTGCAGGGCACCATCCCTGCGCCGCTGAACTATTGCCCGCCCGGCTACACGCCCTATCCGAAAGCCATCTGCACCTCCGTCAACGACGTGATCTGCCACGGCATCCCGGGCGACAAGGTGCTGAAAAACGGCGACGTGGTCAACCTCGACATCACCGTCATCAAGAATGGCTACCACGGCGACAACAGCCGCATGTTCTTCATCGGCGAGCCATCCATCCTGGCCAAGCGCCTGTCCGACATCACCTACGAGTGCATGTGGCTGGGCATTTCCAAGGTCAAGCCGGGCGCGCACCTGGGCGACATCGGCCACGTGATCCAGCAGCACGCTGAAAAAGCGGGCTACAGCGTGGTGCGCGAGTTCTGCGGCCACGGCATCGGCAAGGTCTTCCACGAGGAACCACAAGTGCTGCACTACGGCCGCCCCGGCACGCTGGACGAACTGAAGCCGGGCATGATCTTCACCATCGAGCCGATGATCAACGCCGGCCGCCGCGAAATCCGCGAGATGGGCGACGGCTGGACCATCAAGACCAAGGACCGCAGCCTGTCCGCGCAGTGGGAACACACCGTGCTGGTGACTGAAACCGGCTACGAAGTGCTGACCATGTCGGCCGGCACCCCGCCGCCGCCGGCCATCATCGCCGCACAGTCCGCAGCATCGGCAACACCAGCAGCACCAGCAGCGCCGGCCGCAGCCCCTGCCGCCGCTTGAGCTGCGCATGCCCGCTGCCGCCATGAAGAAGGAGCTGCGTGAGCAGCTGAAGAGCCAGCTCAAAGCCGGCCGCCAGACCGTCATCGCCGGGTTCCGCGAGGACGGCATGCCCGAAAAACTGCTGCGCAACCTGCGCCAGGTGGTGGACGGCGTGCTGTGCACCGCGTGGCAGGAGGCCGCGCTGCCGCCCGAGACCGCCCTGGTGGCGGTGGGCGGCTTCGGGCGCGGCGAGCTGTTCCCCTATTCCGACGTCGACCTGCTGATCCTGCTGCACGAAACGCCGGACGCGGACACGCGCGCCCGCCTGGAAGAGCTGGTGCAGCTGCTGTGGGACCTGGGCCTGGAAATCGGCTCCAGCATCCGCACGGTGGACGAGTGCATGAGCGAGTCGCAGGCCGACATCACGGTGCAAACCAGCTTGCTCGAAGCGCGCCTGGTGTGCGGCAACCAGGCGCTGTTCGACGAGATGCAGGCCCGCTACCACGCGCAGATGGACCCGCAAGCCTTCTTCCACGCGAAAATGCTGGAAATGAAGCAGCGCCACGCGAAGTACGAGGACACGCCCTTCAGCCTGGAGCCCAACTGCAAGGAAAGCCCCGGCGGCCTGCGCGACCTGCAGGTGATCCTGTGGATGGTGAAGGCGGCCGGCTTGGCCAGTTCCTGGCGCACCCTGGCCACCAGCGGGCTGATCACGCAAACCGAAGCCAAGCAGCTGATGGAGAAGGAGCGCGCCTTCAAGGACATCCGCGTGCGCCTGCACCTGCACGCCGGCCGCCGCGAGGACCGACTGGTGTTCGACGTGCAGACCGCCATCGCCGAAACGCTGGGCCTGACCGCGCAGGGCAGCGGCGCCCACATGCGCCGCGCCAGCGAATTCCTGATGCAGCGCTACTACTGGGCCGCCAAGACGGTAACCCAGCTCAACACCATCCTGCTGCAGAACATCGAGGCGCAGCTGTTCCCGCAGCCCTGCGAGCAGACGCCGATCAACGCCCGCTTCAACGAAGTGAACGGCTTCATCGACATCGCGGCCGACGACACCTTCGTGCAGACGCCCTCGGCCATGCTGGAAGTGTTCGTGCTGATGACCGAGCGCCCCACGCTGAAAGGCATGACGGCCCGCACCACGCGCGCGCTGTGGCACGAGCGCTTCAAGATCGACGCGGCCTTCCGCCACGATCCGGTGAACCGCGCCTACTTCCTGCGCATCCTGCAGGCGCCTGTGGGCATGCTGCACGCGCTGCGCCGCATGAACGAGCTGTCGCTGCTGGGCCGCTACCTGCCCAACTTCCGCAAGATCGTGGGCCAGATGCAGCACGACCTGTTCCACGTCTACACGGTGGACCAGCATATCCTCATGGTGGTGCGCAATATGCGCCGCTTCACGATGACCGAGCACGCGCACGAATACCCGTTCTGCAGCCAGCTCATGGCCAACTTCCCCAACCACTGGCTGCTGTACGTGGCGGCGCTGTTCCATGACATCGCCAAGGGCCGGGGCGGCGACCACTCCAAGCTGGGCGTGGCCGACGCCGCGCAGTTCTGCCAGGACCACGGCATGAACGACACCGACACGGAACTGGTGACGTTCCTGGTCGAGCACCACCTGACCATGTCGCAAGTGGCGCAGAAGCAGGACCTGTCGGACCCGGACGTGATCGAAGCCTTCGCCAAGGTGGTGAAGGATGAGCGCCACCTGACCGCGCTCTACCTGCTGACCGTGTCCGACATCCGCGGCACCAGCCCCAAGGTATGGAACGCGTGGAAGGCCAAGCTGCTGGAGGACCTGTACCGCATAACCCTGCGCGTGCTGGGCGGCGAGCCGCACTCGGCGGACCGCGAACTGAAGAACCGCCAGGAAGAGGCGCTGGCCACCTTGCGCCTGTACGGCCTGCCGCCGGACGCGCACGAGGCGCTGTGGAAGCAGCTCGACATGGCTTATTTCCTGCGCCACGACGCGTCCGACATCGCCTGGCAGACGCGCGCGCTGTACGACCGCCTCGACAGCGCGCGGCCGGTGGTGAAATGCCGCCTGGCGCCGATCGGCGAAGGCTTGCAGGTGGCCGTCTACGTGAAGGACCAGCCGGACCTGTTCGCGCGCATCTGCAGCTATTTCGACCGCAAGAACTTCAGCATCCTGGACGCCAAGATCCACACCACGCGCCACGGCTATGCGCTGGACACGTTCCTGGTGACGGAGCAGAATTTCGCCAAGAGCTACCGCGACATCATCAGCCTGATTGAGCATGAGCTGTGCGAACTGCTGCAGTCGCAGGCCGAGTTGCCGGCGCCGACCAAGGGCCGTTTGTCGCGCCTGTCGCGCACCTTCCCCATCCAGCCGACCGTCGATCTGCGGCCGGACGAACGGGGCCAGTACTATCTGTTGTCGGTGGCGGCCAACGACCGCACCGGCTTGCTGTATTCGATCGCCAATGTGCTGACCAAATACCGCATCAACCTGCACACGGCCAAGGTGATGACCCTGGGCGAGCGGGTCGAGGACGTGTTCCTCGTCGACGGCGCCGCGCTCAACAACGCGCGCAACCAGCTCCAGCTGGAAACCGACCTGCTGGAAGCGCTGAAGGTTTAACCACGGCGGCTTACGGCTGCGCCTAAGCCGCCCTACCTCACGGCCCCGCGCCGTGTGCCGTAGGGCGGCTTAGCGCGGCGTCATCCGCCACAACGAACGAAGAAAATGTCTGAAGAACTTTTACGCCTGTCCAAACGCATGTCCGAACTGGGCTTGTGCTCCCGCCGCGAAGCCGATGAATGGATCGCGCGCGGCTGGGTGCGCGTGGACGGGCAGGTGGTGTCCGAACTGGGCACCAAGATCTACCCGAGCCAGCGCGTCACCGTCGAGCGCCAGGCTGCCGCCGAGCAGTCCAAGCGCGTCACCATCCTGATCAACAAGCCGGTCGGCTTCGTCAGCGGCCAGGCCGAGGACGGCTACACGCCCGCCATCGCCCTGATCAAGCCGGAAAACCGCTGGGCCGAGGACGACGCGCCGGAAAACTTCCACCCCACCCAGCTGCGCAGCCTGGTGCCTGCCGGCCGCCTGGACATCGACTCGGTCGGCCTGCTGGTGCTGACCCAGGACGGCCGCGTTGCCAAGACCCTCATCGGCGAGCACACCAGCGTCGACAAGGAATACCTGGTGCGGGTACAGTACACCAAGGAAGGCAAGCTGCCGGACTCGGACTTGAGGAAACTGAACCATGGCTTGTGGATGGACGGCAAGCCGCTGCTGCCAGCCAAGGTGCGCTGGCAGAACGACGACCAGCTCAGCTTCACGCTGCGCGAAGGCAAGAAGCGCCAGATCCGCCGCATGTGCGAAATGGTGGGACTGCGCGTGGTGGGCCTGAAGCGCGTGCGCATCGGCAAGGTCAAGCTCGGCAACCTGCCGGAAGGCCAGTGGCGCTACCTGCGGGCGGACGAGCAGTTTTAACCACAGTTATTGGCCGGCGCTCCATTTCCTTGCTATTTGGCAAGCCAAAGTCCTGATATGCTTGTAAACTACCCGGACCGGCCGTTAAACGCCCATTATCAAAGAGACACGCAGCTGTGAACGATCCTATCCCTAACGAATTCCGCAAAGGTCCACCCCGGCTGCAGGACGCCGTGGAACCGATTGCGGCGGGTTCCAAACCGCACGAGATGACGGATGTGGACGATATCGGCGATTCGCTGGCCATCCTGGCCGAGAACGGCGACGCGGTGTCGATCTACCCCGCCAGCAGCGCGGAAGTGGTGATGGCGCGCATCCAGTCGGTGTCGGACGATCAGCCCCGCTTCGTACTGGAACTGAACGAGGGCGAGAAGCTGCCGCCGGGCGAAGCCACTTTCGTGGCCTGGCTGCGCAGCGCCAAGCTGCAATTCACGCTGTCCGATCCGGCCTGGAATTCGCTGCCGGAGCAGCCGCACTTGATTCCGCTGGAGTTCCCGGAACGCTGCCAGGTGCTGAACCGGCGCGCCACCGCGCGCCTGGAAACGCCGCTGGGCGTGTACTTCACGGCCTCGTTTGTCCTGAACGGCAAGCCTTACGAGTTGCAGCTGTACGACTTTTCGCAAGGCGGCGTGGGCATGCGCTGCGCGCCGCGCGATGCGCAGGGCCTGCACGTGGGCCGCAAGCTGCAGCGCGTGCGCCTGGAACTGGGGCCGGACGCCGTCATCATCGCCGACCTGGAAATCCGCCTGTCGCGCACCTACCGCTCCTTCCTGCTCGGCGAGCAGGTGCAGATCGGCTGCCAGTTCCTGAACATGTCCGAGGGCATGAAGGATGACCTGGCCAAGCTGATCGACAAGATGAATTCCCGCCACAAGCGCTAACGACACGCGCCAACCACAAGCGATAAGCCCGGGCCGGCCCGGACCAGGGCTAGCCTTGCCGCGCCAGCGGCAGACGCACCTCCACCAGCAAGCCGCGCCCCTCCCCGTCCAGCAGCGCAATCCGGCCGCCGTGCCGGGCCGCGGCCGCTTGCGCGATCGCCAGGCCCAGGCCGCTGCCACTCTGCGTTTGCGCCGGATCGCGGAAGAAGCGGTCGAACACGCGCTGGCGCAGCGCCGGCGCAATGCCCGGCCCCTGGTCCTCCACCGACAGCACGGCCTCCGGTGCGCAAGCGCCCTGCCCGGCGCGCCGCAGCGCCACGCGCACCACGCCGCCGTCCGGGCCGTATTTGATGGCGTTTTCCACCAGGTTGTCCACCAGCGAAATCAGGCTTTCGCGCTGGCCCAGCACCGTAAAGCCGGGTTCGGCCGACAGTTCCAGCTCCACCCAGCGCACCGCCGCCAGGCCGGACAGCACCGCCAGCCTGTCCTGCAGCAATTCGTCCAGCGCTACGCGCTCGGCCGCCTCGCCGCCGGTGGCGTCGCTGCGCATCAGCGTCAGCAGCTGGCTCACCAGCCGGGTGGCGCGCCGCGCGCTGCTGACGATGCCGCTCAGCAGTTGCTTGTCGCGCCCGGATTCGGCCTGGGCCAACAAGGCTTCCACGTTCACCCGCATGGCGGCAAGCGGCGTGCGCAGCTCGTGCGCCGCGTCGGCGATGAAGCTGCGCTCGCGGGCCTGGCTTTCGGCCACGCTTTGCATCAGCGTGTTGATGCTGTTCACCATGTCCGCCAGTTCCCGGTGGCGGTCGGTATAGCCGAGCGCGGCGAGATTGTTCGGCCCGCGCGTGGCCACTTCGCGCGCCACCCTGCTCCACGGGCGCAGCGCGAGCCGGATCGACAGCCAGGCCGGCAGCAGCAGCACAGGCAGGCTCAGTACCAGCGGCAGCAGATAGAAGCCGCGCGAGTTCAGCGTCACGAACACGAACCAGCCGCCGGCCGGCATCATTACCGTCACTTGCGAGCCGGTGGCCGGAGCGCGCATGGTGCGCGCCCGCCAGCGGCGCTCGCCGCTGCCCATGATGACCACTTCGTCCAGCACGCTGGCATGGCGCGCCCCCGCCGGCGCCTTGGGCGAACGGAATATCTCGCGGCCTCCCTGGCTGACCAGCATGCTCACCGTCAGCACCGGGTCGCCCACGCCGTAGCCGGCCGTGGCGGCAGCGTCCAGCAGCGCCAGCGTCTCGCGCTGGCGTTCGGGCTGGCCGGCCAGGTTGTCGGCCACGGCCAGCACGGTCTTGAACAGATTGTCCTCATGCATGGCGGCCTGGTCGTTGCCGGTTTCGTAAGTGATGAAGCCGGTGAACAAGGTCCACAGCAGCGTGAGCAGCAGCAGTTGCGCCAGCAGCAGGCGCCGCACCAGGCTGGGTTGGGCGATGCGGTGCCACAGGCCGCGGGCGCTCATGGGCGGCCCGCGCCGGCCGGGGCCTTGGCGTCGATCACATACCCGACCCCGCGCACCGTGCGCACATAGCCCTCGCCGATCTTGCGCCGCAGGTTGGCCATGTGCACGTCCAGCGAATTGCTGGCGTTGGCCTGCGCGCCGGGCAAGGCCTGCTCTTCCAGCATGCGGCGCGTCACCACGCGGTCGGCTCGCATCATCAGCATTTTCAGCAGTTCGTACTCGGAGGCGGTCAGCTCCACCGGCTTGCCGCCGGCGGTGACGCGGCGCGTGGGCGCATGGATTTCCAGCCCGCGCAGTTCCAGCGTCTCGCCGTCGAAGCCGTAGCTGCGGCGGGCCAGCGCGCGCACCCGCGACAGCAGCTCGGCCAGCTCGAACGGTTTCACCAGATAGTCGTCTGCGCCCGAATCGAGGCCGCGCAAGCGGTCGCTGAGCGCGTCGCGGGCGCTCAATATCAGTACCGGCAAATCGCGCCGCTCGCGGCGCAGCCGGGTCAGCAGGTTGATGCCGTCGCCGTCCGGCAAGCCCAGGTCCAGCAGCACCAGGTCGCAGCCGCCGCTGTCCAGGTGGCGCGCCGCGTCGTCCAGCTGGCGGGTCCATACCACCTCCATACCCTGGTCGCCCAGCGCGATGCGCACGCCGTTGCCCAGGTCGAGGTCGTCTTCAATTAACAGGATTTTCATGGAGCATATTAGAGCACGGCAAACTGAAGATCAGCTAAAGCCTTGTCTTCATGGAATCTTCATCAATGGCTCAGGTTGGCTTCATGCCAAGTGCGCACACTGCAGTCCTTCCCAACTCATTCCCAAAAATTGGAAAACTATGAAGACCTGCAATCTGAAACTGATCCCCGCCCTGTTCGTGCTGCTGAGCGGCGGCGCCTTTGCCGCCGACGAAGCAGTCACCACCATCGGCGCCGGCGTGGCGCTGGCGCCGCGCTATTCGGGCTCGGACGAAAACATGGTGGTGCCCATGCTGGCCGTGGACTATACGATGGCCAACGGCCTGTACGCCAGCACCTTGCGCGGCCTGGGCTACGGCGGCGCAGCCGGCCCGTTCAGCTACAGCGCGGCGCTGGGCTACCGCGCCCCGCGCAAGGAGGACGGCAAGCTGCCCTTCGGCGGCAAGGCCAGCAAATATCTGCGCGGCATGGGCGACGTGAAAGGCAGCGCCACCGCCAACCTGAATCTGGGCTATGCGATTTTCGACGGCCTGAACGTGAGCGTGCATACGGCCCAGGCGCTGAGCGCCCGTGAAACCGGCAGCACCTACGGCGCCGGCCTGAGCGGCACGCTGGTCAGGAACGAGGCCGATACGGTGACGCTGAGCCTGGGCTTTGAAATGGCGGACAAGAAGTATGCGCAAGCCTACTACGGCGTGAGCGCGCAGCAGGCGCTGAAGTCGGGCTACAAGGTGTACAAGCCGAAGGCCGGCATGTACCAGGCGGAAGTGACGATGAGCTGGCAGCGCAAGCTGGACGACCACTGGGGCGTGACCGGCGTGCTCGGCGCCACCAGCCTGCTGCGCGACGCGGCCAACAGCCCGCTGACGCGCCGCACCACGTCGCCCATGGCGGCCGTGTACGCCAGCTATACTTTCTGAGCAGGCTTAGCGCAGCGAGGCCAGCCGCTGTTGCTGGTGGTTGGCGTCGTTTTGCAGCATGGCGGTGCGGGCAGCGCGCAGCGTGATCGCGTCGCGTTCCAGCTGGCGTTCCGGCGCGCGGGCCTGGGCCGGGTATGCGGGCCGCGCAGGAGCGGCCGCTGGCAGTTCCTGAGCACTCAGCACGATGCGCGTAATGGCCGGGCGTGGCTGCGGCGCGCGGGTTTCGGCTGCGGGCGTGGCCACAGCCATGGGCACCGTGTCGGCCAGTGGAGCGGCCTCCTGCTGCCCGGCCGCGTAAGCCGGGCCGATGACGGCCGCAAATAGCGCCGAACGCAGCAGCGCGCGGCTCAGGCTTGCAATGGATGGGTTCATGGTGGCCTCCTGTTTGGTTGCCTCCATGATTGCCCGCTGACCGGTCCGCTTCTGTGCGTCGCCGCACGGACCGAGGCGCCACGGGCCGCAGTCCTACAGGGGGTGCTGTTTTTTTTCGGTTTTTACTAGAAGCTGCTAAACAATAAGCGCTGAGGAAGCTATTTTTTACAGTCGCAGATATCCTGGCCCTTGTCGAACACGATGCGCCACTTGCCCGGCGCCTCCTGGCGCCACACCGAGTTGAAGCGCGCGATCAGCTTGCCTTTCGGGTCGTACACCGGACCGGACGAGTGGGCCAGCGTGCCGGAATCGATGACCTCGACCTGGTCCGGCTCCCACGAGAACGGCGCTTCCTTGCCGTCATAGAACTTCTTCCAGAAAGCCGCCACCTGCTCCTTGCCGCGCAGCGGCGTGGGGCCGGAATAGAACACGGTTTCATCGGACAGGAAACTGGTGAAGGCAGCCAGGTCGCGCTGCTGCATGGTGGCGGCGAAGGCGCGCTCGGTGTCGGCCACCTGCTGCTTCAGCTCGGCGTTGGACGGCGCCGCGCCCGCGCCGGCGGTAGCCAGCGCGAGCGCGGTCGTGAAGGCGAATTTGGCAAGGCTCATCGATATTCCCCAGGAGTCGGCGAGCCTTCGATACTACGCCGGTTTAATGGCCTTCGGAAGCGTTGAACATGGACTTGGCGTAGATCAGGCCCAGGCCGTAGCCGCCGCCGTGCGCGATGGAGGTGGCCACGGTTTCGTCGTAGGTCTCGCTGCGCGCCCAGTCGCGCTGCAGCTCCAGCAGGTATTGCAGCGAGGTGATGGGCTTGGCGCCGGCCTGGATCATGCGCTGCATGGCACGCTCGTGCGCTTCGTCGCTCACGTCGCCGGAGGCGTCGGCAATCACGTACACTTCAAAGCCCTGGTCCAGCGCGGACAGTGCCGGGCCAACGATGCACACCGAAGTCCACAGGCCGGCCAGCACGATGCGGCCACGGCCGATTTCGTTGACGCGGTCGGCGATGCGCTGGTCTTCCCAGGTGTTCATGCTGGTGCGGTCGATCGGCTGCTGCTCCGGAAACACGGACTGGATTTCGTCGAAAATCGGGCCGGAGAAGCTTTTTGCCGCCACCGTGGTCAGGATGGTGGGCACCTTGAATTCGCGCGCCGCCTTGGCCACCAGCGCGGCATTATTGCGCAGCACGTTGATGTCGATGGACTTGGTGGCGAAGGACATCTGGGACTGGTGGTCGATCATGATCAGGGTATGATCGTTGGCGTTCAGCAGTTCTTTACCTGGTTGGGCTTTTGCGAATGGCATGGTAGTTCTCCTTGAGGTTATACATCGATTTTTTCGAAGGCCTTCTGCGTGTTTCCTTGTGTGCAGTGCCGATGAAGTGAAGTATGGACCTGCCGGACCGAAAAGAAAAACGGAAAAATTGCGGGTCTATTATCGAATTTTTCGAATTTGCTTTTCGTCCGAAACCGGAGTATAAATAATCCAGAAACGGAGGATTTATGCAAGCCGCCTACGCCTACCCAAGAAGCCGCTTTGAACCGGTGATCCCGGTGGACCTGAATGCCCGCGAAGAACGCGAGCGCCTGTCGAAATCGGCGCTGACCGCGTTTTTCCGCCTGGTGGAAGCCTGGTCCGTGCGCGAGAACGACGCCCGCGAATTGCTGGGCGGCCTGTCCAGCAGCAGCTATTACGACTGGAAAAAGAACCCGGACCGGGTACTGGAAGTGGACCGCATCACGCGCATTTCCTATCTGGTGGGCATCTACAAGTCGCTGCACATCCTGTACGGCGATGAATTGGCCGACCGCTGGATCACGCTGCCCAACAAGAACATCATCTTCGGCGGCCGCACGCCGCTGGCCTATATGCTGGGCGGCGGCCTGCTGGCCATGCAAACGGTACGCAAGCTGGTCGATGCGCGGCGCGGCGGGCTTTGATGGCGGCGCCCCTGCCTCCCCTGACGCTGCTGCGCCAGTTCGATACCTGCCGCCTGATCCAGTCGCGTTTCGCGGACGTGGAAGACTCGGTGCTGGCCCCGCTGGCCGGCAGCGACGAGGAGCTGCACGACCTGTTCGACCTGGATAACGCCACCAACGCGCGCCTGATCGCCGAACACGGCGGCGCACCCGGCATCGGCATCGACGAACTGGTGTTCCGCGTGCCGAACTACCGCATCATCAACGCCGCCTTTACCTACGCGCGCCCGGAAGGCAGCCGCTTCAACGACGGCGAGCGCGGGGCCTGGTACTGCGCCTTCGACATCGACACCGCGCTGGCTGAAATCACCTTCCACAAGACGGTGGAATACGCCGAAATCGACTACTTCCACGACAGCGTGAGCTACCAGTGCATGCTGGCCGACTTCACCGCGCAGTTCCACGACCTGCGCCGCGCCGAGGACCACGCGGACTGCCTGGACCCGGCCAGCTACGTGCAGTCGCAGCGGCTGGCCGAACGGCTGCTGGAGGACGGCTCCACAGGCGTGATCTTCCCCAGCGTGCGGCGGCCCGGCGGCACCAACCTGGCCTGTTTCCGGCCTGCGCTGGTGGGCAATGTTCGCAAAGGAGCCGCCTATCGGTTAACATGGGAGGGAGCGCCGGAACCGCGCATCGCAACCATTTGAGCTTCACTATGCAAACCAAACCTGAAAAAGATATCGAACTCCACGCCAAGATCAACCGCGAGACGGCGCGCCTGCCGTGGAGCGAGCTGGTCAAGCACTTTGCCTCCGGCACGGTGGTGTGGATTGCCGATGAACTGGACCTGGTCGACGTGGCCGTGCGCATCTCGCACGACGACAAGGCCAGCATCACCCAATGGATGGCCGCCGGCCAGATCGCCAAGGTCTCGGACGAGCAGGCCCAGCGCTGGCACGACACCAACGCCAGCCTGTGGGCCAGCGTGGTCAGCCCCTTCATCCTGGTGCAGCAAGAAAAAGGCAAGACGCACTAAGCCCTGCCCGGGGCAGCCGCCTACCGGCAGTCCAGCGGGCCGAAATGTTCGGCCAGCGTGCGCCCCAATCCCCTCTCGACGGACTCCTCGACCTGGCGCGCCAGGCTGGCCGCATCGCGCGCGGCCTGGCGGTCGCGCTCGTCCTCCTCGTCGTCCGGCATGCCGCTGTTGACGGCCACGCCGCCGAATACGAACACGCGGTACACGTCGGCCACGGTCAGCTTCTCCGGGTTCGCCAGCAGCACCCAGTTGTCCGCGCCCTCGCTCACGCGCTTGCCCCACTGCACGCGCGACGGCGCCTCGGCCTTCACCTTGCCCACCCAGCCCTGCGCCTGCATGCGGTCGAGCAGCGCATCCATTTCATCGTAGCCCATGCGCGTGGCCTGGCGGATGGCCGCCGAATTCACCAGCGCGGTGTCGCCGCAGTGGCCGGCCACGTGCAGCACCTTCAGGATCGCCATCGCATCGACGAATTCCCCGCCCGGCATCGCCTCGTGCCACCAGCGCTCGTACTTCACCACCGGCAGCGCCGCCGTAAACAGCGCGCCCACCAGCGTGATCAGCCAGGACAGATAGATCCACAGCAGGAACAGCGGCAGCGCCGCCAGCGCGCCGTAAATGCGCGAGTAGGTCGGGAACTGCGTGATGAAGACCGCGAAGCCGCGCTTGGCCAGCTCGAAGAACAGCGCCGCCATCAGGCCGCCCCACAGCGCGTCGCGCCAGTCCACCTGGCGGTTCGGCACCACCACGTACATCAAGGTGAAGCCGGCCGTGGTGGCCGCGATGGACAGCGTGGTGTACAGCAGCGCCCCCAGCAGCGGCAGGTCGCCCACCAGGTCGCTGGTGGCGATGTAGACGTGGGTGGACATGCTGAGCGACACGCCCACCAGCACCGGCCCCAGGGTCAGGATGGCCCAGTACACCAGGATGCGGCGCGCCCAGCTGCGTTCGGCCTTCACGCGCCAGATGCGGTTGAACACGCGTTCTATCATGCCCATCATGGCCACCGACGTCAGCACCAGCGCCACCGCGCCCACGGCCGACAGCCGCGTGGCCTTGGCAGCGAACATGGTGAGGTTGTTCAGGATGGGCGTGGCGATCTGCTTTGGCATCACGCTCTGCGCGAAATACACCTCGAGCGCCTTGCGCAGGGCGGCGAACATGGGGAAGGTGGTGAAGATGGCCAGCGCAATGGTCAGCAGCGGCACCAGCGCAAACACGGTGGTAAACGTGAGGCTGCCCGCCACCTGCTGCAGGCTCTCCTCCTTCAGGCGGCGGCGCGCGAACAGGAACATGTCGCGGATCTCGTGCCACGATAAGTCCCGCAGAACCGCCAAAAACGGATAGATATACTTGGAAAACATTGAATCCTGTGTTGAAAGCCCGGTTATAGCAAGCCGCCGGCGTGCCTGCCGGGGGCCAAAGCGCCCTATAATACCAAGATGACCACACCTGATCTGATAATTCTCGTCTTATACTATTCACGCCATGGCGCCACGCGCAAACTGGCCGAGCTGATTGCCCAGGGCATCGACTCGGTACCGGGCTGCGAAGCGCGGCTGCGCACGGTGCCGGCCGTGTCCACCGTGGCCGAGGCCACCGCGCCGGACGTGCCCGCCGTAGGCGCGCCCTACGTGGAGCTGGACGACCTGCGCGAGTGCGCGGCGCTGGCGCTGGGGTCGCCCACCCGCTTCGGCAATATGGCGTCGGCCATGAAGTATTTCTGGGACGGCACCTCGGCCGAATGGCTGTCCGGCACGCTGGCGGGCAAGCCGGCCTGCGTGTTCACGTCCACCGGCAGCCTGCACGGGGGCCAGGAGTCGACGCTGCTGACCATGATGATCCCGCTGCTCCACCATGGCATGATGGTGATGGGCCTGCCCTACACCAATGCCGAACTGATGACCACCGCGAGCGGCGGTTCGCCTTACGGCCCAACCCACTGGTCCGGCCTTGACGGCAACAAGCCCTTGACGGAAGATGAAAAGCGCCTGGCCACGGCACAGGGCCGCCGTCTGGCGGAGGTTACACGCAAGCTGCAGGGGACATGATGGAAACCAAGTCGCAAACCTTCTTCCACCGGGGCGCCGTCGCCAGCATGGTGCTGCTTATCCTTTGGTGCGTGGCCTGGGAAGTGTGGCTCGCGCCGCTCAAGCCGGGCGGCTCGTGGCTGGCGCTGAAGGCGGCGCCGCTGCTGTTCCCGCTGGCCGGCATCATCAAGCGCGACGTCTACACGCTGCAATGGACCTCCATGGTCATCCTGCTGTACTTCACCGAAGGCGTGGTGCGCGGCTGGAGCGACCTGGGGCAGCTGTCCGCATGGCTGGGCTGGGGCGAAGCGCTGATCGTGGCGGTGTACTTCATCTGCGCGGTCATGTATGTGCGCCCTTACAAGAAGGCCGCCAAGCAGCTCACCAAGGACCTGCTGGACAAGGTCAACCGCGTCAACTCGACGAAATGAGCGCGCCCTCCACCGCCATGCGGCAGGCCTTCCTGGCCCATAGCCGCACCCTGCTGGGCGACGGCCACGTTTTTACCAGCGCGGCCGACATGGCGCCCTTCCTCACCGACTGGCGCGGCCGCCACACCGGCCTGGCCCTGGCCGTGCTGCGGCCGGGCAGCGTGCAGCAGGTGGCCGAAGTGGTGCGTGCGTGTGCGCGCTGGGGCATCCCGCTCGTGCCGCAGGGCGGCAACACCGGCCTGGTGCTGGGCGGCGTGCCGGACCGCAGCGGCGAGGCGGTGGTGCTGTCGCTGGCGCGCCTGAACACCATCCGCGAAACCGACGCGCTGAACCGCACCATGACGGTCGACGCGGGCTGCGTCCTGCAGAAGGTGCAGGACGAAGCCGCCGCGCACGACTGCCTGTTCCCGCTGTCGCTGGCGGCCGAGGGCAGCTGCACCATAGGCGGCAACCTGTCCAGCAATGCCGGCGGCACCGGGGTGCTCCGCTACGGCAACGCGCGCGAGCTGTGCCTGGGCCTGGAGGTGGTGACGCCGCAGGGCGAGATCTGGAACGGCCTGCGCGGCCTGCGCAAGGACAATACCGGCTACGACCTGCGCGACCTGTACATCGGCGCCGAAGGCACGCTGGGCATCATCACCGGCGCCGTGCTCAGGCTGTACCCGCTGCCGAAGGCCAGCATCACCGCGCTGGCGGCGCTGGCTTCGCCCGCCGCCGCGCTGCGCCTGCTGGCGCTGATGCAGGACCATTGCGGCGCCAGCCTGACCGGCTTCGAGCTGATGTCGTCGTTCTGCCTGCAGCTGGTGGCCGCGCAGTTCCCGCTGCTGCCACGCCCCTTCAACGGCGAACACGCGCAGTACGTGCTGCTGGAATTGTCCAGCAGCGAATCGGAAGGCCATGCGGTGGGTCTGCTGGAGCGCGCCATCGATGCTGCGCTGGAAAATGGCGTCATCGAGGACGCCGTGGTGGCCACCTCCGTGGCGCAGTCGCGCGGGCTGTGGCAACTGCGCGAGCATATTCCGCTGGCCCAGGCCAAGGCCGGCAAGAACATCAAGCACGACATTTCGCTGCCCGTCTCCAGTATTCCCGCCTTTATCGAGCGCACCGCGCCGTTGCTGCAGCAGGCCTTCCCCGGCTGCCAGCTGGTGTGCTTCGGCCACCTGGGCGACGGCAACCTGCACTTCAACGTGGCGCCCCCGGAAGGCATCAGCAACGAAGCCTTCCTGGCCAACCAGGACGCGGTGAACCGCGTGGTGCACGACAGCGTGGCCGGCTTCGGCGGTTCCATTTCGGCCGAACACGGCATCGGCGCGCTGAAGCGCGAGGAACTGGCGCGCTACAAGTCGCCGTTGGAGCTGAACCTGATGCGCGCCATCAAAACGGCGCTGGACCCGCAAGGCATCATGAACCCGGGGAAGATCCTGTGAAGCTGCGCGCCACCGCCGTTATGCTGATGCTCTGCGCCGGCGCCGCCGGCGCGCAGACGGTCCACAAATGCACGGCGGACGGCAAAGTCACGTACACCGAACAGCCCTGCCCCGGCGGCACCGTGATCGCCGTGCCGGACGCGCCCGCGGCCGACAAGTCCGCCGCCGCCGAGCTGAAACGCGCCAAAAAGCAGGCCGACGCGCTGGAAAAGGAACGCCACAAGCGCGAGGCGGCCGATGAGCGTGAAAACGCCGCAGCCAGCCGCGTGGCGGCCGCCCGCCACCAGAAATGCGAAAAGCTCAGGCTGGACAAGAAATGGGCCGACGAGGACCTGCGCCGCGTCCAGCCCCAGCACGAGGAGCGCGCCCGCATCAAGGCGCAGCGCGCAGCCGACAAACTCAAGCTGTCGTGCGGCAGTTGAGCAAACTGGCGCGCTGGCTGCTGCTGGGCGAATGGCGCGCGCATCCGGTGCGGGCCATCACCGCCATTGCGGCCATCGCCATCGGCGTATCGCTCGGCTTTGCCATCCACCTGATCAACGCGGCCGCGTTCAACGAGTTCTCGTCCGCCATCCAAAGCCTGTCCGGGCAGGCCGACGTGCAGGTGACCGGCTCCGAGGCCACGTTCGACGAGCAGATCTATCCCCGCCTGGCCGAGCGCGCCGGCGTGGCCGTGGCCTCGCCCATCCTGGACGTGCAAGCCTCGGTGCCGGGCCAGCGCGCCGCCTTGCAGATCATCGGCCTGGACCCCTTCCGCGCCGGCTACGTCACCCCCGACTTGCTGGGCACGCCCGACGGCGAGCAGGTAGCCGACGCCTTCGCCGACGACGCCATCTTCCTCTCTGCGGCTGCGCAGGCCTGGCTCAAGCCGCAAGGCGGCGTGCTGGCGCTGCAATCGGGCACGCAGGCGGTGCGGCTGCGCGTGGCGGGCGCCCTGCAGCGCGTGCGCGCCGGCCAGCGCCTGGGCGTGATGGACATCGGCGCGCTGCAGTGGCGCCTGAACCGGCTCGGACAGCTGTCCCGGGTCGACCTCAAGCTGCGCAGCGGCGTGGACCGCGCAGCCTTCAAGGCGGCCCTGGCGCGCGACCTGGAGCGCGACTACCCGGGCCGCTTCCACGTCGGCAGCCCGAACGACGAGGACCAGAACAGCCGCAACAACAATATGAGCCGCGCCTACCGCGTGAACCTGAGCGTGCTGGCGCTGGTGGCGCTGTTCACCGGCGCCTTCCTGGTGTTTTCCACGCAGGCGCTGTCCGTGATGCGGCGCCGCAGCCAGTTCGCGCTGCTGCGCGTGCTGGGCATGGAGCGCGGCAGCCTGCTGCGCCAGATCCTGCTGGAAGGCTGGACGCTGGGCATGGCCGGCTCCCTGATCGGCATCGCGGCCGGCTACGGCCTGGCCGCCGCTGCGCTGCGCCTGTTCGGCGGCGACCTGGGCGCGGGCTATTTCGCCGGCGTGCAGCCGCAGGTGCAGTTCACGCCCGTGGCCGCGCTGCTGTATTTCGCCATGGGCGTGGGCGTGGCCATGCTGGGCTGCGCCGCGCCGGCCATGGAAGCGGCGCGCGCCACGCCGGCCGTGGCGCTCAAATCCGGCAGCGAGGAAACGGCCATGGCGCGCCTGGCGCGGGCCTGGCCCGGGCTGGCATGCCTGGCGGTGGCGGCGCTGCTGTCGCAGCTGCCGCCGCTGCTGGAGCTGCCGATCTTCGGCTACCTGTCGATCGCACTGATGCTGGTGGGCGCCATCGCGCTGATGCCGCGCCTGTCGTCCACCGTGTTCCGCTTCCTGCACGCGCGCTGGAGCGCCGCCACGGCCGGCCGCGCGGACAGTTCGCCGGTGCTGGCACTCACGCTGGCGCGGCTGGCCAACGCGTCCGGCCAGGCCGGCATAGCGCTGGGCGGCGTGCTGTCGAGCTTCAGCCTGATGGTGGCCATGGCCATCATGGTGTCCAGCTTCCGCGTGTCGCTGGACGACTGGCTGCTGCAAATCCTGCCGGCCGATCTGTACGCCAGCAGCGCCAGCGGCGGCGGCACGGCCGGGCTCAATCCGCGCGAGCAGGCGCAGATGCGCGCCCTGCCCGGCGTGGCCAGGGTGGATTTCCTGCGCCTGCGCGGCGTGAGCCTGGCGCCGGAGCGCCCGCCCGTGCTGCTCATGGCGCGCGACATCGAGCCGGCCAATGCGGAAAAAGTGCTGGCCATGGCCGGCCCCACGCTGCCGGTGCCGGCCGGCCTGCGGCCTGTGTGGGTGTCGGAGCCGATGTCGGACCTGTACGGCGTCACGGCGGGCAGCATCCTCAAACTGCCGCTGCAGGGCGGGCTGCATGAATTCTTCGTCGCCGGCATCTGGCGCGACTATGCCCGCTCGTCGGGCGCGGTGCAGATGCGATTGGCGGACTACCGCGCCATCACGGGCGACATGGACATCAACAGCACGGCCATCTGGCTGGCCAAGGACGGCGACATGGCAGCGGTGAAAGCCGCATTGCGGGCGCTGCCGTTCGGGGCGGCGCTGGAATTGAGCGCGCTGTCGGAGCTGCGCGCCATGAGCCTGAAGATATTCGACCGCAGCTTCGCGGTCACGTATCTGCTGGAGGCCATAGCGATTATCATCGGGCTGTTCGGCGTGGCCGCCACCTTCTCGGCGCAAACGCTGGCGCGCTCGAAGGAATTCGGCATGCTGCGCCATATCGGCGTCACGCGGCGGCAGATCCTGGCCATCCTCGCGCTGGAAGGCGGCGCGCTGACAGGCCTGGGCATCGCCACCGGCGCGGTGCTGGGCTGGGTCATCAGCCTGGTGCTGGTGTTCGTCGTCAACCCGCAGTCCTTCCACTGGACCATGCAGATGCACCTGCCCCTGCCGCTGCTGGGCACCGTGGCCGCCGCGCTGCTGCTTGCCGCCGCGCTGACGGCCCTGCTGTCCGGCCGCCAGGCCCTGTCCGGCGCGCCCATCCGCGCCGTGCGGGAGGACTGGTGATGCGCGCCGTGCCCCTCGCTCCTTTCGCTCCTTTCGCTCCTTTCGCCGCCTGGCGGGCCGTGCCGGCATGGCTGGCCTCATGGCTGGCGGCGTGGCTCCCCCTGGCCGCCGCCGCACTGCTGCTGTCCAGCCCCGCGCTGGCCGCGCCGCCGCACTTCGCGCCCGTGACGCCGCTGCCCGCCGGGCAAACGCTGGCCTTCCCGCAGGACTACGGCGCCCACCCCGACTACAGGACCGAATGGTGGTACGCCACCGGCTGGCTGAAGACGCCGGACGGCAACGACCTCGGCTACCAGGTCACTTTCTTCCGCCGCGCCACCGGCTTCGACCGCGCCAACCCCAGCAAGTTCGCGCCGCAGCAGCTCATCATCGGCCATGCGGCGCTCTCCGATCCCTCGCTGGGCAAGCTGCTGCACGACCAGCGCAGCGCCCGCGCCGGCTTCGGCCTGGCCTACGCCAACAGCGGCGACACCGACGTGAAGCTGGACGACTGGCGCATGGCGCGCCGCCCCGACGGCAGCTACCGGGTCACGCTGGCGGCCGCCGGCTTCACGCTCAACCTCACCCTCACGCCCACCCAGCCGGTGCTGCTGCAGGGCGAACGGGGCTACTCGCAGAAGGGTCCGGACCCGCTGCAGGCCAGTTATTACTATAGCCAGCCGCATATGAGCACCAGCGGCACCATCACCCGCAGCGGCGCCCAGCCGCAGGCCGTTACCGGCACCACCTGGCTGGACCACGAGTGGTCGCAGCAGGTGCTCGGCGACGACGCGGCGGGCTGGGACTGGATGAGCGCCAACCTGGACGACGGCGGCGCCCTGATGGCATTCCAGATCCGCAGCAAAACAGGTGCTAAACTATGGGCGCACGCGACATGGCGCGATGCATCCGGTAAGATCACGCATTACGCGCCGGACCAGGTCAGTTTTACCCCGCAACGGCGGTGGCGTTCGCCCCGCACCAATGCCGAGTATCCCGTCGCCATCCAGCTCGCCACAGGCAGCACGCTGTGGCAGATTGCGCCCCTGCAGGAAGACCAGGAGCTCGATTCGCGCCGCAGCACGGGCGCGGTGTACTGGGAAGGCGCGGCCACGGTGAGCCGTGACGGCGCCCGCGCCGGGCGCGGCTACCTGGAACTGACCGGCTATGCCAGTGCCATGAAACTATGAATACGCTTACGAATAACAACACGATGACCGACAGTATCAACAGCAATACCAGCACCGCCGCCGCGCCATCCACTCCGAGCGACTCCCGCGAACTGAAGAAAGGCAGCCTGGCCGCCTTCAAGGGCCTGCTGCCCTTCCTGCGCCCCTACCGCGCACAGTTCGCCATGGCGGGCGTGGCCCTGGTGGTGGCCGCCGGCGCCACGCTGGCCATTCCAGCCGCCTTCAAGCAGATGATAGACATGGGCTTCGGCGCATCGGCCGGCGTGCGCAGCATCGAACACGTGAACATGGTGTTCCTGGCGCTGTTCGGCGTGGCCACCATCCTGGCGCTGGCCACGGCGGCGCGCTTCTACACCGTGTCCTGGCTGGGCGAGCGCGTCACGGCGGACATCCGCAGCGCCGTGTACCGCCACGTGGTGAAGCAAAGCCCGGAATTCTTCGAAACCACGCAAACCGGCGAGGTGCTGTCGCGCATCACCACCGACACCACGCTGATCCAGGCCGTGGTGGGCACCAGCATCTCCATGGCGCTGCGCAATGTGCTGCTGTTTATCGGCGGCCTGGCCATGCTGTTCGTCACCAGCGTCAAGCTCTCGTCCATCATCATCGGGCTGCTGATCCTGACCGTGCTGCCCATCGTGATGTTCGGACGCCGCGTGCGCAAGCTCTCGCGCGACTCGCAGGACCGCATCGCCGACGCCTCCGCCGTGGCCGGCGAAATACTGAACGCCATGCCCACCGTGCAGGCCTTCACGCATGAAAAAATCGAGACCGAGCGCTTCGGCGCCTCGGTCGAAGGCGCTTTCGTCACCGCCATGAAGCGCATCCGCGCGCGCGCCATGCTGACCGCGCTGGCCATCGTGCTGGTCTTCGGCACCATTGTGTTCGTGCTGTGGCTGGGCGCGCACGCCGTGTTCGAGGGCACCATGACGGGCGGCGACCTGGGCCAGTTCATCCTGTACGCGTCCATCGTGGCCGGCGCCATCGGCGCCCTGTCGGAAGTGATGGGCGAAGCCCAGCGCGCCGCCGGCGCCACCGAGCGCCTGCTGGAGCTGATGTCGGTCAAGTCCGAGATCCAGTCGCCCGTCCATCCGCTGGCGCTGCCGCCGCGCGCCGCCAACGGCGCCGCGCTGACCCTGGCCGACGTTACCTTCAACTACCCGTCGCGCCCGGAAACGGCCGCGCTGGCGCACCTGTCGCTGGACATCAAGCCCGGCGAAACCGTGGCCGTGGTGGGGCCGTCCGGCGCCGGCAAGACCACGCTGTTCCAGCTGTTCCTGCGCTTCTACGACCCGCAGGCCGGTTCCATCAAGCTCGACGGCGTGGACATCCGCCAGCTCGACCTGCACACCCTGCGCGACGCCATCGGCATCGTGCCCCAGGACACGGTGATCTTCTCGACCGACGCGATGGAAAACATCCGCTACGGCCGCGCCGGCGCCACCGACGCCGAAGTGATCCAGGCCGCCAAGCTGGCTGCCGCGCATGAATTCATCGAGCGCCTGCCGAACGGCTACCAGTCCTTCCTGGGCGAGCGCGGCGTGCGCCTGTCCGGCGGCCAGCGCCAGCGCATCGCCATCGCGCGCGCGCTGCTGAAAAATCCCCCCGCTGCTGCTGCTGGACGAAGCCACCAGCGCGCTGGATGCGGAATCCGAACGCCTGGTGCAAGGCGCGCTGGAAGCGGCCATGCAGGGCCGCACCACCGTCATCATCGCGCACCGCCTGGCCACCGTGCAGCGCGCCGACCGCATCATCGTCATGGAAGACGGCAAGATCGTCGAAACCGGCACCCATTCTTCGCTGGTGGCGCTGGGCGGCATCTACGCCAACCTGGCGGCGCTGCAGTTCCACAACGTCCACATCGCCCACTAAGGCGGCTCAGGCGCCACAATTCGTGCGGCAGCCCTGGCCTGCCGCGCCACTCCTGTAAAATCACGTTCTTTCAGGAGATTGCCCGTGACCGACGCCGAACTGCGCCAGATGTGCCACACCGTATTGCCCGGCCATCGCCAACCCGCGCCGGCCGAGACCTTCGCCGCCATGGCCGCGTGGTGCGCCGCCAACGACGTGGCGCACGACACCTACGGCGAAGGCGCGCTGATCCAGTCCTTCGAGCGCAAGGTGGCGGACCTGCTGGGCTTCGACGCTG
The DNA here is from genome assembly GCF_042693265.1 of Pseudoduganella sp. UC29_71. Lineage (NCBI taxonomy): Bacteria > Pseudomonadati > Pseudomonadota > Betaproteobacteria > Burkholderiales > Oxalobacteraceae > Pseudoduganella > Pseudoduganella sp. UC29_71. Next base: position 2,998,882 of record NZ_CP170549.1, read on the forward strand.
CGGCTTTCTGCATCACCGGCACCATGGCGCAGGTGACGGCGCTGCGCCTGGCCTGCATGGAGCGCGGCAGCCCGCTGGCGGCCTTGCATCCGACGGCGCACATCTTCCGGCATGAACGCGGCAACCACCAGCTGCTGGGCCATTTCCAGGCCTTGCAGATCGGCGATCCGCACCGTCCGTGGACGCTGGACGAGCTGAAAGCCCTGCCCGACCATATCGGCGCCGTCTCGCTGGAACTGCCGGCGCGCGAAATCGGCGGCCAGTGCCCCAGCTGGGACGAGCTGCAAGCCATCAAGGACTATTGCCGCACCCGCAGCATCCACCTGCACATGGACGGCGCCCGCCTGTGGGAGACCGCCGCAGCCTACGGCAGGCCGCTGCACGAGATCTGCGCCGGCTTCGACACGGTCTACGTGTCGCTCTACAAGGGCATAGGCGGCCTGGGCGGCGCCATGCTGCTGGGTGCGACCGGCTTCGTGGCCAAGGCGCAGGAATGGTTCCGCCGCCAGGGCGGCAACGTGATCCACCGTACGCCCTACGTGGTGGCGGCCGCCATGCAGTTCGACGCGCGCCTGGCCGCCATGCCGCTGTACTTCAAGCGCACCGAGGCGCTGTTCGACACCCTGCGCAGCCACCCGCTGCTGGTGCCGAATCCGCAGCGTCCGCAGGCCAACCTGCTGCACCTGCATATGCCGGTGAGCCGCGAGCGCGCCCTCGCCATCCGCAACGCCTTCGCCGAAAAGCACGGCGTGTGGCTGTTCAACCGCATCGGCCACGCGCAGCTGCCGGGCCATAGCGCCACCGAATGGTATGTGGGCGACAACCTGCTCGCCATCAGCGACCAGCGCCTGCACGACATCCTTACCCTGTGGAGCGCCGAACTGGCCGCTCCCGACCAATAACAATAAAGATCCCCATGACTTTCGCATCCCTAGGCCTCATCGATCCCCTGCTGCGCATGCTGGACACGGTAGGCTACACCACGCCCACCCCGGTCCAGAAGCAGGCCATACCCGCCGTACTGGCAGGCCGCGACCTGATGGCCGCCGCGCAGACCGGCACCGGCAAGACCGCCGGCTTCGCCATCCCGCTGCTGCAGCGCCTGAACAAAGGCGAGCGCGCCGAGCCGAACCAGGTGCGCTGCCTGGTGCTGGTGCCCACGCGCGAACTGGCCGAGCAGGTGTACGAGAGCTTCCGCAGCTACGGCCGCAACATTCCAATGCGCTGCCACGTGGCCTACGGCGGCGTGCCGATCGAACCGCAGATCGCCAAGCTGAACAAGGGCCTGGACGTGATGGTGGCCACGCCCGGGCGCCTGCTGGACCTGTACCGCCAAGGGGCGGTGCAGTTCGGGCAGCTGGAATCGGTGGTGCTGGACGAGGCGGACCGCATGCTGGACCTGGGCTTCGCGGACGACCTGGAAGCCATCCTGCTGGCCCTGCCCGACGAACACCAGACCTTGATGTTCTCGGCCACCTATTCCGACGACGTACGCGGCCTGGCGGAAATCCTGCTGAACGATCCGATATCGATCTCGGTCAGCCCGCGCAACACCGCCGCCAAGTCGGTCAAGCAGTGGATCATCACCACCGACAAGGCGCACAAGGCGGAACTGTTCCTGCACCTGTTCAAGAAGCAGCGCTGGGGGCAGGTGCTGGTGTTCGTCAAGACGCGCAAGGGTGTGGACGCGCTGGTGAAAACGCTGGCGGCGCACGGCGTCAGCACCGATTCCATCCACGGCGACAAGCCGCAGCCGGCCCGCCTGCGCGCGCTGGCGCGTTTCAAGGCCAGCGAAGTGCAGGTGCTGGTGGCCACCGACGTGGCCGCGCGCGGCCTGGACATCGAGGCGCTGCCGCTGGTGGTGAACTTCGACCTGCCCACCGTGGCGGAAGATTATGTGCACCGCATCGGCCGCACCGGCCGCGCCGGCGCCGACGGCGTGGCGATCTCGCTGGTGTGCGCGGACGAGGTGGACCTGCTGTCCGCCATCGAAAAGCTCACCAGGCAGGTGCTGCGGCGCGAGGAAGAACCGGGCTTCGAAGCCGACCACCGCGTACCCGAAACCGGCAGCGCCAAGCCGGCCGCCAAGGAAGCGGTGGCAGGCAAGAAGAAGCGTCCCTTTACCGGCCCGGCCGGCGGCAAGGCCGCGCTGGCCGCGCAAGGCGCCGCCGCCCCGCGCCCTGCCGGCGCCGCGCAGGCAGGCGCTGCGGGCGGCAGGGGCGGCAAACCCGGCGGCGCGGACGGCAAGGCACGCGCCGGCGCCGCTGGCAAGGCCGGCGCGCCGGCGGCCAAAGTGCCCGCCCCCGGCAGCCGTGGCAGCAATGCGGCGGCTCTGCGCGCCATGGCCGAAGCGGCCGGCGGCGCGCGCGCACCGGCCCGTGGCCAGGGCAGAGGCCCGGGACGCGACGCTGCGGCTGGCGCCCCGAAGGGCAGCGTCATCGTTGCCGGCGGGCGCGGAGCCAAATCGGCGGCGCGCGCCGAAGGCCGCGCGCAAGCCATCGCGCCCAGCCGCAAGACCGGCCGCGGCAGCGTGAAACGCTAAGCCCCTGATACAATCTGTCGCACTGAAGAACACGCACCACGTTGGAGAACTTATGCAGCAATACCTTGATCTGATCCGAACCGTCCTTGAAACCGGCAGCTGGCAGGACAACCGCACCGGCATCCGCACGCTCAGCGTGCCGGGCGCCATGATGCGCTTCGACCTGCTGAAGGACGGCTTCCCCGCCGTGACGACCAAGAAACTCGCATTCAAATCCGTGGTGGGTGAACTGTGCGCCTTCCTGCGCGCCTCGCGCAGCGCCGCCGACTTCCGCGCGCTGGGCTGCAAAGTGTGGGACCAGAACGCCAACGAAAACCAGCAATGGCTGGACAACCCCTACCGCACCGGCACCGACGACCTCGGCCCCGTGTACGGCGTGCAGTGGCGCGAATGGCCCGGCTACAAGCTGCTCGACGCCGCCGCCACCGCACAGATCGCCGACGCCGAGCAGCACGGCTACCGCCAGGTCGCCCCGCTGCAAGAAGGCGGCGTGCAGAAGGTGCTGATGTACAAGGCCATCGACCAGCTGCGCGAATGCCTGGACACCATCGTCAACAATCCCGGCAGCCGCCGCATCCTGTTCCACGGCTGGAACCCGTCCGTGCTGGACCAGGTCGCGCTGCCGGCCTGCCACTTGCTGTACCAGTTCATCCCCAACGCCACCACCAAAGAAATCTCACTGTGCCTGTACGTGCGCAGCAACGACATCGGCCTGGGCACGCCGTTCAACCTGGCCGAAGGCGCCGCCCTGCTCGCGCTGGTGGGCCGCCTGACCGGCTACACGCCGCGCTGGTTCACCTACTTCATCGGCGACGCCCACATCTACGAAAACCACCTGGACATGGTGCAGGAACAGCTCAAGCGCGAACCCTTCCCCGCGCCCAAGCTGGTCATCTCCGACCGCGTGCCCGACTACGCCAGGACCGGCAAGTACGAACCCGAGTGGCTGGAACAGATCGAGCCCTCCGACTTCTCGCTGGAAGGCTACCAGCATCACGCGCCGCTCACCGCGCCCATGGCAGTCTGAACCACATGGCCTGGCTGATCATCAAGTACTTGCTGACATCGGCCATCGTCGTAGCGGTATCCGAGGCCGCCAGGCGCAGCGACCGGCTGGGCGGCCTGATCGCCGCCCTGCCGCTGGTCACCCTGCTTGCGCTGGTCTGGCTGCATCTCGAGCACCAGAGCGAACAAAAGATAGCGAACCACGCCTGGTACACCTTCTGGTACGTCATCCCCACCTTGCCCATGTTCCTGGCGTTTCCGCTGCTGCTGCCCCGCCTCGGATTCTGGGCCGCGCTACTGGCATGCACCGCCATTACCCTCCTTTGCTTTGCCGGCTTCGCGCTGGCCGTGCGCCGCTTCGGCATCGAGCTGTATTGACGGTCAGAACGGACGAGTGGCGCTGAGTATCAGGCTGCTGTGCGAACCCGGGCTGGCGCCGTAGGCCGGTGCGTAGCCGCCGCGCCGGCCCTCGCTGACGGCCCAGGCCACCTGCCAGCGCAGCCCCGCCCATGCCGTCCCCAGCCCCATCCGGCCGTCCAGCGTGTGGCTACGGCTGTAGAGCGGCGCGCCGGACAGGTAGTTGAACGAGCCAGCGTGCAGATACAGGTTGTAGCTGGCGCCCAGCGCGTAGTTCGCATTGAGCTCGAGGTAGGCCGTGCGGGCGCGCTGGCCGAGGTAGTCGGGCGAATAGGAGATGCGCGCGCCGAGCTTGTCCCCTGCCAGGCTGGCGTACAGCTCGTTGAAGTTCAGGCCGGAGGCGCGCGTGTAGCCGTAGCGGGAAACGCCGCCGTCCAGCGTCAGTCCCGATCCGAGGCGCTGCGCATAGCCGGCGTAGGCGATGTGCTGCACGCCGCTGCGCGTGTCGTCCTGGAGTTTGAAACGGGAGGCGAAGCCGCCCACATACCAGCCTTCGGCGCCATCGTAGTTCAGGTTGAGCTGGGGCGCGGGCGCGCCGTCGCTGAGGCTGACGCCGCGATAGACGTAGTCCGACACCAGCGCGACGCTGCCGCTGAGCTGCGCGCCCGCGTGCTGGACCGGCCCGCAGCACAGCAGCAGGAACGGCCACGCTCTACGCAACCGCGTCTCCGCGGCCGGCAATCCAGGTCATGGATCGCGGGAAGTCTTCGCCAGGGCTGTGCTGCTGCATAAACATGTACATTTTCCGGTCAGTTGCATAACGGTTGCGCACAAGTCCACGCCCGCAGGCAAGCTCTGGCCGGCGGCGTGCGACAGGATGCCGGCGCGCAGCTGCGGCAGCGCCAGCGCGGGCCGCAGTTCGCTCAGCAAGGCCATCATGCCAGAGATGTGCGCCGCTGAATAGGATGATCCGGACACCATGCCCCAGCGCGCGCCGGGCACGGCGGTGGGAATGTCGCGCCCTGGCGCCAGCAGCACACGGCCGGCCACCATTTGCGCCACCAGCGAGGTGGCGGCGAATACGCCGGGATGCGAGGCGGGAAAGCCGCCGTTGGCGCTGGCCGGGTCCACCGCGCTGACCACCCGCACGCCGCGCGCGCAAGCCGCGTCGATCAGTTCCCGCAGCAGGCGGTCCGGCGGGCCGGACAGGCTGAGGTTGATGACCTGGGCGCCGTGCGTCAACGCGAAATTCATCGCCTTGCCGATCGTGAAGCTGTTGCAGCGGGTCGCGCCGTCGGGCTGCTCCCAGCACGCACGCAAGGCCATCAGGCGCGCATCCGGGGCCACGCCTTCAATGCCAACGCCGTTGCCCGCGCGTGCCGCTATAACGCCTGCGACACCGGTGCCGTGGCTTTCAGCGGTGTATGCCTGGCCGTCGACGAAGTTCTCCTGGAATGCCAGCTGGCCCGCCAGGTCGGGATGGGCAGCCTCCACGCCGCTGTCGATCACCGCCACCGTCACGTTGCGGCCGGTGGCGGCTTTGCGCATGTCGGCCAGCTGCCATTGCTGGGCGGCCGGCTGCACCGGGAACAGCGGGTCGCTGCCGCCTTGCGCGGAGAAGGTTTCTATCGTTTGCGCCCATTTCACGCGCGGATCGCGCGACAGGGCTTCGACCACCTTGCCCGGTTCGGCGCCGTCCGGTTCGGCCATGCGGTAGCAGTCCACGTTCAGTACCGGCATGGCCCACTCCTCCAGCAGGCGCAGGCCGTATTGGCTGGCCAGCGCTTCGGCGGTGCGGCGGCGCGCGGCGCGGCCGGCGTCGTCGCGGTAGTCGGGCGGGTAGTAGGCGTCGGGCCGGAAATGCGGCGCGGGCAGACGCAGCATGACCAGGATCTGGCGCGCCGGCTGGGGCGCCGTTGCCGGAAGCTGGGCCGGCAGATTGCCCTGCGGAGGTCCGGCCTGCGGCGCCCGCTCAGCCAGCGGCACCGGCTCGGCTTGCGGCTTCGGCACGGCCTGCGGCATTGGCTCTGCAGCGGCGGCAGCGATGGCGGCGCCGGCAGTCAGCAGCGCGCAGCCCAGCAGCCATGTCAGCACGCGCTTCATGGCGCGCGCCCTGCGTTAAGCGGCTCCGCAAGCTGGACTTCGGGACGGGCCTTGAGCGCGGCCAGCGCCCGCGCCTGGTTCGCATCCGGCACCTCCAGCACATACGCGCCGGTGACGGTGGGGCCATCCACCACGCGGGCGCCCTGGGCCTGCAGGATCTGCTGCACCTGGCCCAGCTGCGTGTCGGCATGGAACATCACCACCACATTGCCGGACGACGGGGGCGCAGCGTTGCCGCCGTTGCTCAGGGCGCGGTAATCGGCAGAACTGTCCGGCAGCAGCTGCAACACCAGGCCGGCGATCACCACGCCCTGCGCGGCCAACGCCCAAGGCATCCAGCCGCCGCCGCTGGACCGGAACGCTTGCCAGCGCGCGGCCAGCAGATGCAGCCAGCTCCCGGATTCGCCGCCATGCTGCACGGCCGGGCGGGCAGCCCGCCCGGGTACCGATGCGGACTGCGGTGCGGACTGCGACCATGGCTGCGGGCCTGACTGCGTGAGGGACTGCGGGCCTGGCTGTGACGCGGCTGCGGGCGTGCCTTGCAGCGTGATGTCCGATACCGAATGGCGCTCCAGCCGTGGCATCAGGCGCGCCAGCGCTCGGTCCGCGTCCAGTCCTGCAGGCAGTGCGGGTTCAGCGGCGCGCAGGCGCTGCTGCCAGGCGGCGTCGTCGCAGCATTGCGGACAGCCGGCCAGATGATCGCGCACCAGCGCTATCTCGTCCGCTGCCAGGGTGTCGTTGGCGAACCACGGCAGCAAGGCCTGCACCGCGCCGTGCGTGTTCGCTTGTTCGTTGGTACTCATGAGACCTCTTCCATATGGGCGGACAGCATGCCGCGCAAGCGCTGGCGGGCGTGAAACATCCGCGTCTTCACCGTATTGACCGGGCAATCCATCGTCTGCGCGATCTCCTGGTAAGCCATGTCGTGATAATAAGCCAGGCTCACCACCACCCTTTGCTCAAGCGGCAGTGCGTCCAGCGCCCGCCCCACGTCCTGCTGCAGCTGCTGCTGCAAGGCGGCCTGTTCGGGCTCCTGACTGGCGCAGCCGGCATGCTGCTCGAAATCCGACTCCACCGGCTCGTCCAGCATGTTCACCGCTTTCAGCCCCTGGCGGTAGGCGATGGCAAAAATCCAGGTCGATACCTTGCAGCTATGATCATAGGTCTGCGCCTTTTGCCATACCACCAGCATGGTGTCGTTGATGATTTCCTCCAGCAGCGGCGCGTTGCGCACCATGCGGTCCAGGAACCGGGCCAGCCGGGGGAAGTACAGGCGATACAGCGCCTGGAACGCCGTCCGGTCCCCTGCCGCGATCTGCCGCAACAATTGCGGCTCGCCGTTGTCCGCCCTCCCCATATTCCGCATCAGCACGTCTCTCCCTGTCTGCCGGTTTATACGCGCGCGCACAAAAGAGGTTCAACACTTTCTTCAATTATTTTACACGCCCGATTGAACCTTTTTCCTCCTTGGCAGTATTGACCGAGTGACATGACCAATCTGCTCGCGTTCCAGGCCCTGTGCGGCCCATCTCTGCTCAAGACGGACCCGGCCACACTGCTGCGGCTGCTGGTGGCGGCGCCCTTGCTGGAGGAATGGGTGGTGCGCGCCGGGCTGCAGGAATGGCTGATGCGGCGCAGCACCGTGCCGCGCACCGCAAACGGCGCGGCGCTGCAAGTGGTGGGGCCGGCCATCTGCTTCAGCCTGCTGCACTTGGGCGCCGGCTGGTTTGCGGCTGCTGCCGTGTTCCCGCCGGGACTGGCCCTGGGCCTGCTGTACCAGCGCTGGCGGGACTGGCGGCTGTGCGCCGCCGCGCATGCCTTATGCAATGGTTATGCCCTGATTTTCTGCAACGCCTACTTTTAAAGATGAACCAACCAGGAGCAACGATGACCCGATCCACACCGCACCACACCGGCTTGCTGCGGCAACTGCGACACGCCGCCCTCGGGGCACTGCTGATGTTCGGCTTCGGCGCCGGCTTGGGCGCCGCATCGGCCCAGACGCCGAGCGCCCTCAATGGCAAGACCCTGTATCTGAACGGCCCGGTCAGCGGCGGCGCGAGTTGCGCATCCTGCCACGGCCCCAGCCCGGCCAACAACGTGAACGGCATCCTGCGCGCGGCCAATGCGCCATCGGTGATCAGCGCCGCGTTCGCGGCCAACAAGGGCGGCATGGGCGCGCTGTTCAACGGCAAATTCAGCGCTGCCGAACTGGCCGACCTGGCCGCTTTCATTGGCGACCCCAACGTGACGGCCGCGCCGGCGGCGTCGCTCAGCCCGGCCAGCCTGACCTTCAGCAGCACCACTGTCGGCCAGAGCAGCGCCGCGCTGTCCGCCACGCTCGCCAACACCGGCTCGGCCACGCTCAACGTCGGCAGCATCGTCCTGGGCGGCGCCGCAGCAGGCGACTACGCCCTGAACAGCGGCAGCTGCAATGCAGGCGGCACGCTCGCCGCCGGCGCCAACTGCCCGCTTATCCTCACCTTCACGCCGGCGGCGGCCGGCACGCGCTCGGCCACGCTCACCGTCTCCCACAACGCCACCGGCGGCGCCAGCACGCTCGCGCTGAGCGGCACCGGCGCCGCCGTGCCCCAGCCCACCATCGCCCTGTCGCCCACCAGCGTCAACTTCGGCGCCGTGCTGCTGAATACCGCCTCGGCCACGCAGACCGTCACCGTCAACAACAGCGGCCAGGCCCCGCTCAGCTTCACCAGCATCGCACTGGGCGGCGCCAACAGCGGCTTCATCACGCTGGGCGGCAGCTGTTCCACGGCGGCGCCGGTGGCGGCGGGCGCCAGCTGCACGCTGGCCTTGCAGGCCCGGCCGACCGCAGCGGGCAGCTTCACCGCCAACATCGTGCTGGCCTCCAACGCATCCAACGGCAGCGCGGCCATCGGCATCAGCGGCAGCGGCGCTGCGGCAGCGCCGGCCATCACCGCCAATCCAAGTGTGCTGGCGTTCGGCACCCAGACCGTGGGCGCCGCCGCCATCACGCAGAACGTCACGCTGACCAACAGCGGCAATGTGGCGCTCGGCATCACCTCCATCGCCGCCACCGGCGCGGCCAGCGTCACGGCCGGCGCGGGCACTTGCGGCGCCAGCCTGGCAGTCGGCGCCAGCTGCGTGGTTCCCGTGACCTTTGCGCCAGCGGCCGCCGGCAACGTGGCCGCCACGCTGCTGGTGCGATCCAATGCGCCGGACCTGCAAGTGAGCATCAGCGGCGCCGGCACCACGGCGGCTGTGGCCAAGCCCGTGCTGTCCGACAGCGGGCCGGTGGCGTTCGCCGACACCCAGGTGGGTAAGAGCTCGCCGGTCCACAGCACCGTGCTGCGCAACGACGGCAGCGCGGCCCTGAAGATAGCCGCCCTGCTGCTGGGCGGCTCCCATCCGGCCGACTTCGCGCTGGGCGGCAGCTGCGCCGTGAACGGCACCCTCAGCCCTGCGGCCACCTGCACCATCGACAGCACCTTCAAGCCCACTGCGGCGGGCGCGCGCAGCGCAGGCCTGGTGCTAGTCACGGACGGCGGCGTACAGCTCAATCTCAGCCTGGCTGGCAGCGGCGTGGCGGTGCCAGCGGGCGCCGCCTTGACCATCTCGCCGCAATCGTTCGACTTCGGCGCCGTGACAGTGGGCGGCACCGCCCCCGTCAAGCGCTTCACGCTGACCAACACCGGCGGCGCCGCCCTCAACGTGGCCAGCACTAGCTTTACCGGCGCATTCTCGGCCGTCACCGACAGCGCCAGCTGCGCGGCTGCGCCGTTCACGCTGCAGCCGGGCGCTTCCTGCGAACTGGCGGTGCGCTACGCGCCCACAGCGGCGGGCGCCAGCAGCGGTGATGTCAAGCTGGCTGGCGAAGGCTCGGCCAGCTGGTCCATCGCGCTGGCCGGACAAGCCAGCGCCGCGCCGGCCACCGCCGCGCAGCCGCAAAACCGCGGCGGCGGCGGTTGTTCCGCCGCGCAGGACGGCAACGATCCGATGCTGGCCTTCCTGGTGCTGCTGGCACTGGGCGTGATCGGCTGGCGCCGCAAGGCGCGCCAGCCGGGCCAGCAACAACGCGTACACAAGGAGGCAGCATGAACCTCGACACGATACGAAAGCCGGCCGCCGTGGCAGCCGCCCTTGCCGCCGTCCTGCTGCTGGCACAGCCGGCGTGCGCGGCGGTCTCCCCCGGCCAGCCGGCGCCGCTGTTCGAACTGGCCGGCACCACGGGCACGGTGCGGCTGGACCAATACCAGGGCAAGCTGGTGTACCTCGACTTCTGGGCCTCCTGGTGCGGCCCGTGCCGCCACTCCTTCCCGTGGATGAACGAGATGCAGGCCAAATACGGTGCGCAAGGCTTCCAGGTGGTCGGCATCAACGTCGACGCCAAGACCTCGGACGCGCACAGCTTCCTTGCCACGACACCGGCCAGCTTCGTGGTGGCGTTCGATCCGGCAGGTGCGGCGCCGCGCCAGTACGGCATCAAGGGTATGCCAAGCAGTGTGCTGATCGGGCCGGACGGCAAAGTGCTGTACGAACATAACGGCTTCCGGGACGGCGACCGCGCGGAACTGGAAAGCCGCATCCGCGCGGCGCTGGGGGCGAAGAAATGAGGCCGCGCCTGAACCGCTCGGCGCCGGCCGCGATCCTCGCCATCGTCGCCGTCGCCGCCGTCTGCGCCACCTCGGCTGGCTGCAGTGCCATCACGCCCATCAAACCGGTCCAGGCTTGGGAGAAAGGCGCGCTGGCCAAGCCGGAGATGCTGATCGAAGGCGATCTGCTGGAGACCCGGTACAGCGACCACATCTACACCAGCAAGGAAGCCGCTTCGGGCGGCAGCGGCGTGGGTGGCGGCGGCTGCGGCTGCAATTGACAAGCGAAGGACAAGCATGACGACAGAAAACCCTGACCGCCCTCCGCTGGGCAACGCGCTGCTGGCTGCGGCACTGCTGCTGCCCGGGCTGGCCGCGCAGGCCGAAGAGCCGCCGGAACGCAGCACGCTGAGCGTGAAATACCTGAACTATGAAGAAAGCCAGTCCGGCCTGGACCGCGTGCACGTGGACTCGCCTTCCGTGTCGCTGGTCACGCCCATCGCCGGCGCGTGGTCGCTGGCCGGGTCGCTGACGTCGGACCACGTCTCCGGCGCCTCGCCGCGCTATCACACCGCCATATCGGGCGCCTCGCGCATGAAGGACACGCGCCGCGCCGGCGACATCGCGATTACCCGCTATCTGCCCAACGGCAGCGTCACCGTCGGCGCGGCCTACTCCACCGAGCATGACTACGTGTCGCGCGCGCTGTCACTGACCGGCACCGTCTCCAGCGCGGACAAGAACACTACCTGGTCGTTCGGCATCGGCGGATCGGATGACGCGATCGATCCGGTGAACCTGATCGTCAGCGGCGAGTCGCGCCAGACCGTGAACGTGATGGCGGGCGTGACGCAGGTGCTGACGCCGCATGACATCGCCCAGCTCACGCTGACCCGTACCCAGGGCCACGGCTACTACTCCGATCCCTACAAGATGCTCGACAACCGGCCGCGCGAGCGCAACCAGAACACGCTGCTGGCGCGCTGGAACCATTATCACGAAGGGAGCGGCGGCACCACGCGCCTGAGCTACCGCTATTACACCGACACCTTCGGCATCCGCGCGCACACGCTGGGCGCGGAGCACGTGTTGCCGCTGGCGGACGGCTGGCGCATAACGCCCTCGGTGCGCTATCACACGCAGCGCGCCGCCAGCTTCTACTTCGACCCGGTGTACGACGCCACGCTGGGCGCGCCCTTCCCGCCCGGCTATGTATTCGGCGGCACGCAGTTCTCGTCGGCGGACCAGCGCCTGTCCGGTTTCGGGGCTGTGACGCTGGGGATCAAGGTGGCCAAGGAGATCGGCCGCTACTGGACGGTGGACCTGAAGGTGGAGGCCTACCAGCAGCGCGGCGCCTGGCGCGCCTTCGCCAACGGCAGTCCCGGCCTGGACGCGATGCGCGCGCGCAGCATCCAGCTTGGCCTCACGCGCCAGTGGTGAATCGATATTGGAGGATGTGATGCAACGAGTATTCAAATGGCTGCTGCCGAAATGGCTGGCCCAGTGGCTGCTGCCGCTTTGGGCCGTGCTGGCCTTCGCCGGCATGCCAGGCGCAGCGGCGGCGGCCGACGACTTTCTGGCGCCCGAGCAGGCTTTCCAGCTGCGCGGCGAACTGCGCGGCGACAGCACGCTGGTGCTGCGCTGGGCCATCGCGCCGGGCTACCACCTGTACCGCGAACGGCTGGCCTTCAACGGCGGCACGGCGCTGGGCCAGCCGGACCTGCCGCCCGGCGTCCGCACTTTCGACGAGAACTTCAACAAGGAGATGGAAATCTACACGCGGGAGCTGGTGGCGACGCTGCCGCTGAAAGACGCCGGCACCGCGCCGTTCACGCTGACCGTCGGCTACCAGGGCTGCGCGGACGCGGGCCTGTGCTATCCGCCGCAGCAGCTGGCATTCAAGGTTGACCCGGCGCGCCCCGGTGCGCTGGCGGCAAGCGCCACAGACGACCGCGCCGCCACGGCAGTCCCGGCCGGTGGCGCCAGCCCGGCGGCCGCAGCTGCGGGCGGCGCCGGCGCCGGAACCGCAGGCTCACCGCCTGCAGCGGCGGCAACGGCAACAGGAACGGCAACGACGGCCGTACCCGAAGATGACAGCACGCTGGCGCAGCGTACCCTGCGCAGCGGCAGCCTGTGGCGCATAGGCGGCGCCTTCCTCGTGTTCGGCCTGCTGCTCTCGTTCACGCCGTGCGTGCTGCCGATGGTGCCCATCCTGTCCTCCATCATCGTCGGCGAAGGCAACGTGTCGCGCGGGCGCGGGCTGATGCTGGCGGCGGCCTATTGCATCGGCATGGCGCTGGTGTATACCGCGCTGGGCGTGGGCGCCGGGCTGGCCGGAGAAGGCCTGGCCGGCGCGCTGCAAAAGCCCTGGGTGCTGCTGACCTTTGGCGCCCTGCTGGTGGCGCTGGCCCTGTCCATGTTCGACGTCTACCAGCTGCAGCTGCCCAGCGGCCTGCAATCGCGCCTGAGCGAAACCGGCGGCAAGCTGCGCGGCGGACGCGTCATTGGCGTGTTTGCCATGGGCGCGCTGTCGGCGCTGATCGTCGGCCCCTGCGTAGCGGGGCCGCTGGCCGGCGCCCTGCTCTACATCAGCCAGACCGGCAATGCCTGGATCGGCGGCTGGGCGCTGTTCTCCATGGCCTGCGGCATGAGCGTGCCGCTGCTGCTGACCGGTTTCTCGGCCGGCAGCCTGCTGCCGCGCGCCGGCGCCTGGATGAACGGCGTGAAGAAGGTATTCGGCCTGCTGCTGATCGCCGTCGCCGTCTGGATGGTGTCGCCGGTGTTCCCGGTCGCCGTGATGATGGCGCTGTGGGGCGGCCTGGCCATCCTGTGCGCCGTGTTCCTGCACGTCGGCCAGAGCCTGCCGCCCGGCAGCAAGCCCGCAGCCTACGCGGCCAAGGCGCTCGGCCTGCTGTTCCTGGTCGGCGGCCTGTTCGAACTGGTGGGCGCGGCCAGCGCCGGCCGCGACGTGCTGCAGCCGCTGGCCCATCTGCGCGGGGGCAGCGCCAACGCGGCCGGCCTGGCGGCGGCCGGCGCCGAAGAGCCGCGCTTCACCCGCATCCGCACCGTGGCCGAACTGGACAGCGTGCTGGCCACTGCAAAGGAACCCGTGCTGCTCGACTTCTACGCCGACTGGTGCGTGGCTTGCAAGGAGATGGAGCGCCTGACCTTCTCGACCGCCGAAGTCAGCGCCGAGATGAAGAAGATGCGCCTGATCCAGGTCGACGTCACCGCCAACAACGCGGACGACCGCGCGCTGATGAAGAAGTTCAGCCTGTTCGGCCCGCCGGGCATTATCCTGTTCGACGCCAATGGCAAGGAGATTCCGCGCGGCCGCCTGGTCGGCTTCATGCCGCCCGAACCCTTCGTCCAGCAGTTGCAGCGCGCGCAAAGATCTGGTTGAATGCAGCTATCATTCAGCGGAGAGAGCGGAGAGCCTTGATGACTACGCAGACCGAACAAGCACCCCCTGGTGCTGCGCGCAGAGTTGGGCGGCGTGGTGACTCTCACCATGAACCGGCCGATGCAGTACAACGCGCTGTCCGAGGCCATGCTGGCCGCGCTCCAGCAGGCCCTGGACGCCGTCGCCACCGATCCTGCCGTGCGCTGCGTGGTGCTGGCAGGCGCCGGCAAAGCCTTCTGCGCCGGACACGACCTGCGCGAGATGCGCTCCCAGCCCAGCCTGGACTACTACCAGGCATTGTTCGCGCGCTGCGCACAAGTGATGCAGGCGATACAGGCCCTGCCGGTGCCGGTCATTGCGCGCGTCCAGGGCGTGGCCACGGCGGCAGGCTGCCAGCTGGTCGCCAGCTGCGACCTTGCCATCGCCGCCGGCAGCGCGCGCTTTGCCGTCTCGGGCATTAACGTCGGCCTGTTTTGCGCTACCCCGGCAGTCGCATTGTCGCGCAATGTCCCGGCCAAGCGCGCATTCGACATGCTCGTCACCGGGCGCTTCATCGATGCCGCGACGGCGGCGGACTTCGGCTTGATCAACGAGGCCGTGCCGGACGCTGAACTCGACGTGGCCGTGGCGCGCAAGGCGGCCGATATCGTCGGCAAGAGTCCCGCCGCCATCCGCCACGGCAAGGCCATGTTCTACCGCCAGCAGCGGATGGCGCTGGGCGAGGCCTACCAGTATGCGGGCGACGTCATGGCGCGCAATATGATGGAAGAAGACGCCGGCGAAGGCATCGACGCCTTCCTGGAAAAGCGCCCTCCGGCCTGGCGCGGCTGAGCCGCCCCGCGCTCAGCTCATCGACGCCACCAGCGCCTCGTAATACTGCGGCTCGCGCGTGGAATACAGCTTGTACCAGGCCTCCAGGGTCTCGGGCCGGAACAGGCCCAGCATCTTCATCACCTCGTAGGAGAATTCCAGCGGCGCCAGGCCGGACGCGGTGATCAGGTTGCCGTCGCGGACCGCGGGCGACGCCACGTAGCGCTGCTCGCCGGTGTAGCCCGGGCAGACTGTTTTCAGGTAGCCCTTGTCGTTGCTGGTGTGCCGCCTCTCGTTCAGCGCGCCGGCCTGCGCCAGGCCGATGGTGGCGCCGCAAATGGCGGCCACGCGATAGCCGCGCACGACCATGTCCCGGGCGAAGTCCAGCAGCGGCGCGTACTCCGGCGCCTGCCATTTGTCGGCGCCTGGCATCAGCAGCAAGTCCTCCGCTTCCATCCGCACCGTGTCGTAGCAGACGTCGGGCACCATCGTGATGCCGCCCATGGTGGCGATGGGCGCCGCAGTCAGGCCCACTTTCACGATGTCGCATGCCGCGTCCGGGCGGGTCATCATGCGCTTGCTGTTCAGTTCCGCCGTCAGGTAGCCGATCTCCCAATCGGCAAGGGTATCCAGCACAACCAGGTATATCTTCATTGCTGCCTCCGCAAATCATGGGCCAATCGCCAATCAGATCGGTCAAACAGACATACTATTGGCAATCTGGCCAATATGCTAACGGTATTTTCAATGATGCGCAACTTAATGGTTGCACATGGGCGGAGCGCCAGCTAATATGCAACCAGGAGGTGGCATATGGCCAATCACATTGAAAAGCGAATTGAATTGAAGGCGCCGGTTTCCCGCGTGTGGCGCGCGCTCACGGACCACACCGAATTCGGCCAGTGGTTCGGCGTGAAGCTGGACGGGCCGTTCGTGGCCGGGCAGCCCAGCCATGGGCGCCTCACGGTGCCCGGCTACGAGCATCTCAAGTGGACCACGGTGACGCAGGCCATCGAAGGCGACCGGCTGTTCTCGTTCACCTGGCACCCGTACGCGATCGATCCCGACAAGGACTACTCGAACGAACCCTCCACCCTGGTGGAATTCCGGCTGGCGCCCTCGCCGGCGGGCACGCTGCTGACGGTGACGGAATCGGGCTTCGACGCCTTGCCGGAGGAGCGCCGCTTCGAGGCCTTCCACATGAACGAAGGCGGCTGGGAAGCGCAGATGCGGAATATCGCCGGCCATCTCGATGCCCACCCGGACTGACGCGGCGCGCGGCCAGGCCGCGCCCCATCCGGCGCTGCTGTTTTCGGCGCTGGGGGACGAGACGCGGCTATGGCTGGTGGAGCGGCTCGCTGCCGGCCAGCCGCGCAGCATCGCCGAGCTGACCGACGGCTCGCAGCTGACGCGGCAGGCCATCACCAAGCATTTGCGCGTGCTGCAGGACGCCGGCATGGTGCGCAGCGTGCGCACCGGACGCGAGAGCCGGTTCGAATTCGAACCGGCGTCGCTCGCGCAGGCGCAGGCCTATTTGCAGCAGGTGTCCGCGCAGTGGGACCGCACCCTGGCCAGGCTCAAGGCTTTCGTGGAAGACTAGCCTGGCTGCGCGATGGCGAAAACAGGGCGGGCCGCGACGCCGGCTGGCCTGTCCAGTCCGGCGCGCGCGCGGCGGACGGCTCGCGCCCCGAGAGAAATAGCGCGGCCGAACGCAGCCAGGCCTGGGTCGGTGCTGGCCGCGCACAGCCCAGCAGGAGCACAAACGGCAGGCACAGGACCAGCGACGCCGCTCCCCGCTGCGGCGGCTGCCAGCCGCGCGCCTGCCAGATGAACACGGCGGCCGCGCTCCATCCGAGCAAACAGCCGGCCAGCACTTCCGACGCGGAATGCGCTTGCACCTGCACGCGCGCCACGCCCACCAGCAGCGCCAGCAAGGCAGCGGTCGCCACGCCGGCGCGGCGCCGGCAGCCCGGTTGCATCAGCACCCAGGCCAGCGCCGGGAACACTGCCGCCGCGCGCGCGGCGTGCCCGCTGATGCCGGTAAAGTGCAATGCCGGCACGCCCAGTCCCCAGCCCAGGAAGGCCAGCTTGCTGGCAACCACCAGCGTCATCGCGGCGCCGAACAGCAGGCACCAGCAATGCAAACGGCGCCAGGCGCGCCGCGCCGCCAGCGCCGCCGCGATGCCGCCCGCCAGCGCGCACGTGACTACCAGCTCGCCGGCCGCACTCACTATTTCCCACGATCCCATGCTCGCCCATTCCGACAGGTCCAGCCGTTATTGAACCACAGTGTTCCGGCCTTGCGTCAGCGCAGCGGCGAGCTGGCTGCCCGTGCCAAGTGACCACTATCAAGACTTGCGCGTTTGGGCAAATCGAACCCGGCATTTGACCGTATATTGGGTAGCGCCAGGGCCAGCCTGGCCTGGCCTCCAACGCGGCCCCAACGCGGCGTTTACTGCCTCAGGATGACCACCATGAAACAGAGCACGACCAGCGCCTGCGGCGCCATGTTGAAAACCATTACCAACAGCCCGGCGCGCCTTGTGATCCTGATGCGCCTGGCCGACCTGGCCGCCATCGCCGGTGCGCTGTCCTGCGCCAATGCGCTGGTGTTCCGGCTCAGCCTGTTGCCGCACGAGCGGCTGCACGCGCTGGCCGCGCTGGCCTGCGGCGCGCTGGCGCTGACGCTGTTTCCCCGCCTGGGCATGTACGGCCCGACCGCGCAGCGCACGCTGCGCTCCATCGCCGTCCAGGTGGCCATGGCGTGGTGCGGCATCGTGATGGCGGTGGCGCTGGCATTCGCGCTGGCCGCCGCCCCCCTGTCGGGCCGCTGGCTGATGTGCTGGTCGCTGGCGGGCGCGGCCGCATTGACGGCGGCGCGGCTGGCGGCGCGCTGGGCCTTGCCGCTGGCGCGCCGGCACGGCCTGAACACGGTGCGCGTGGTGATCGTCGGCGACGCCGCCAGCGCCAACGAACTGTACCGCCGCGCCCAGCTGGAAGACAAATGCCGCTACCACCTGCAGGCCGTGTGCACGCTGCCGTCCGAGCCGCAGGCGGCGCTGCCGCCGGGCGCCGAGCGCCTGCCAGCGGCGAGCGCCCTGCCCGGCTATGCGCACTGCTGCGGCATCGACGAGATCTGGATTGCGCTGCCCATCGGCCAGGCCGCCCAGGTGCGCGCCCTGCAGCACCTGCTGCGCAACACCCTGGTGGAACTGCGCTGGATACTGGACTTGCAGGGCCTGCAGCTTTTGCGCAGCAATATGGAGCAATTCCTGGGCGCGCCTGCGCTGACCCTGAACTGCCCCGACACCAGCGAGTTGAGCAAGCTGGGCAAGTACCTGTTCGACAAGCTGTTCGCGCTGGCCGCGGTGCTGCTGCTGTCGCCTTTGCTGGCCTGCATCTGGGCCGGCATCAAGCTCAGTTCCCCGGGGCCGGCCCTGTTCCTGCAAGCGCGCACCGGCCTCAATGGCCAGGTGTTCAAGGTATACAAGTTCCGCACCATGCACTGGCAGAGCGCCCCCGACGGCGCCACGGTGCGCCAGGCCTGCAAGAGCGATGCGCGGGTGACCCGCTTCGGCGCTTTTTTGCGGCGCACCAGCCTGGACGAGCTGCCGCAATTTCTCAACGTGCTGCGCGGCGAGATGTCCATCGTCGGTCCGCGCCCGCACGCGGTGCAGCATACCGACCTGTACAGCGATCTGCTGCCGGTATACATGATACGGCACCGCGCCAAGCCCGGCATCACCGGCTGGGCGCAGATCAACGGCTGCCGGGGCGAGACCGACACGGCCGAAAAGATGAGCAAAAGGGTCCAGTTCGATGTGGAATACATCCGCAACTGGTCGCTGTGGATGGATTTGCGCATAGTGGTCTGGACCGCGCTGCGGGGCTGGACCGGGAAAGATGTTTATTGAACCGGCGCCGGCTGGCCGGCATTTCTTCAGGAGGAAGCCATGGGTAACGAATTGAACAAGCGCATCTACGTCGCGGGCCACAACGGCATGGTAGGGGCGGCCATCGTGCGCGCGCTGCGGCGGCGCGGCTACAGCAACATCATCACGCGCACGCACGCGCGGCTGGACCTGACCGACCAGGCCCAGGTGCGCAGCTTTTTTCAGGCCGAAACCATCGACGAGATCTACCTGGCCGCGGCCACCGTGGGCGGCATCCACGCCAACAACACCTACCCGGCCGAGTTCATCTACTCCAACCTGGTGATCCAGTCCAACGTCATCCATGAAGCCTGGCGCCATGGCATCAACAAGCTGCTGTTCCTCGGCTCCTCGTGCATCTACCCGCGCCTGAACCCGCAGCCGATCAGCGAGTCGTCGCTGATGAGCGGGGCGCTCGAACCCACCAACGAACCCTACGCCATCGCCAAGATCGCCGGCATCAAGATGTGCGAGAGCTACAACCGCCAGTATGGCACCACCTTCCGCAGCGTCATGCCGACCAATCTGTACGGCCCGGGCGACAACTACCATCCGGAGAACAGCCATGTGATCCCGGCCATGCTGCGCCGCTTCCACGCGGCCAAGATGAGCGGGCAAGGAAGTGGTGATCTGGGGCACCGGCAACGCGCGCCGCGAATTCCTGTTCGTGGACGACATGGCGCAAGCCTGCCTGCACGTGATGCAGATGGGCTGCAAGGCCTACCAGAACGCCACAGCCCCGCAGCAGTCGCACATCAACGTGGGCACCGGCACCGACATCACGATCGCCGAGCTGGCCATGACGATCGCCCAAGTGGTGGGCTACCACGGCAAGGTGCATTTCGACCCCACGCAGCCGGAAGGCACGCCGCAGAAACTGCTCGACGTGAGCAAGCTGGCCGCGCTGGGCTGGCGCTCCCACGTCCCGCTCGAGGCGGGCCTGCAGGAAACCTACCACAGCTACTGCCGGGCCGACGCCGAGGGCGACCGCCACGCCCGCGCGCGCGGCCTCGACCCGCTATCGGTGCAGCTGCGCCGTTCGTTCAGCGGCCAGTCGCTGCACTACCACGCTTACCAGGACATGCGCGCGCCCACCTGAGCGCGCCGCCTGCGGGCCTGCGGGCCTGCAGGCCGGCCCCGCTGCCGCCTCAGTGCAGCGCCAGCGCCGCCTCGATGCCCTGGCACAGGCGGCGCGCCATATTCTCCACCGTGTACCGGCTGCCGCTCGCGCGCGCGCCCTCGCTCAGCGCGGCGAGCCGCGCCGGATCGCGCAGCACCGCCACCACCGCCTCCGTATAGCTGTCCAGGTCGTTCGCGGTCATGACGCCGTTGCTGCCCGATTCCAGATAGGCGATCTCCGGCGAATGCAGGCCGCAGTCGGTGGTAAACATCGGCTTGCCGCTGGCGAAGGAGTCCAGGATGCCCAGGCCCACCAGGCCGGGATTGAGCATCACGTCGGCCAGCCGCAGCGCCACGCATTTGTCGCGCGCCGTGAGCGGGCCGAGGAAATGTATCCAGCGGTCCGGCGCGGCGGCCGCCTGCATCTCGGCCTGGTCGGGGCCGGCGCCGACGATCAGCAGCTCGAAGCCGGGCAGCGCGGCGCGCACGCGGCGCGCCGCGGCCAGCAGGAAATCGAGCCGCTTCTCATGGTACAGCGAGCCCAGGTACAGTCCCACCGGCCCCGTGCCCAGGCCGAGCCGCGCCCGCCACTGCGCCAGCTCGGGCGCGCCGATGTCGGCGCACAGCGCCACCATCTCGTCGGTGTCGGCGGCGTTTTCCACCACCGTGGTGCGCTCGCGCGGGAAGCCGGCCGCCTCGATCAGCCGGGCGCTCATGTCGGTGTAGGCGAACCACCAGTCGGCGCGCCCCACGGTCCAGCGCTTGAAGCGCTCCTTCCAGCCGGCCGGCCGGACCGACTGCAAATTGGCGCCATGGCCCCAGAACGCCAGCCTGCGGGGGCGGGCGAACAGCATCAGCCACAGGTTGTACAGCATCTTGTTCTCGTGCATGACCACCACCAGGTCGGCCGCGCGCGCCTGGCGCCCGTAGGGCTGCCAGCAGACCTGGTGGCGTAGCGCATAGCTGGTCGGAATCGGCACCGCCCACGGCAGGCTGGCCTCGTTGCGCTTCATCTGCTCGGCCGGCGTGCCCTGCCCGACCAGCAGCGTCAGCGCGATGCCGCGCTCGGCCAGCAGCTCGCGCAGGCGCCGGTACAGGCCGACCCGGTAATTGAGCAGCTGCCGCTCGACAATCAATACCCTCGGCCATGAGCGGTAGCGCCCGCCCACCTCGGCGGCCGCGCTGTCGGCCACCGCGTTGCGGCAGGCGCTGGCCAGGCCGGCGCCGGCGCGCTCGAAGGTGTAGCCGGCCACCAGCGCGCGGCTGCGCTCGGAGCAGCGCGCCCAGTGCGCCTCGTCCTGCAGCAGCGCCTGGGCGCGGTCGGCCCAGCGCTGCACGTCCAGTTCGCACACATAGCCGTTCTCGCCGTCGCGCACCAGCTCATGGGCGGCGCCGGCATGCGGCGAGGTCAGCACCGCCATGCCGGCCGCGCACGCTTCATTGACCACCACGCCCCACGGGTCCCAGCGGCTGGGGAACAGGAACACGCGCGCGGCGCGGTACATGCCCGGCAGCGCCGCCTGCGGCAAGAAGCCGGCGAAGTGCGCCTCGACCAGGCCCGGATAGAGCGCGGCGGCGCCGCGCACCTGGGCGTCCAGCGCGCCGGAGCCGACAAACAGCATGCGCACCGGGCGCCGCAGGCGGCGCGCCAGCTCGAGCGCCACGGCCAGCGCGAACAGCGGGTCCTTGACCGCTTCCAGGCGCCCGCAAAACATCAGGTCGTAGGGCCGCAGCGCCACCGGCGCCGGGCTGCCGTAGGCCGCGTTGTCCACGCACAGGCAGGACAGGAAGCGGCGCTGCGCCGGCAGGCGGTAGGCGTCGAACAGCGCCAGGCCGCCGGCGCTGGCCGCCACATGGCCGTGCGAGCGCGCGAACACGAAGCGCCGCACCATGCGGTGCAGTGCGCCGAGCGTGCGTTCCGAATCGGCCGTGCCGTCGGTCATGGTGACATGCGGGATGCCGTGCCGGCGCGCGTGGGCGAAGGCGAACAGGTGGGTGGGGTCGAAGCCGTCCGTGACCACCACGTCCGGCCGCCATTGCGCCAGCGCCTGGAACACATCGGCATTGCAGTGGATATAGCGGCCGCGGTACTTGAACACGCGCGGCCGCAGGATGGTCAGCCCGCAGCGCAGCGGCGGATAGTCCCACAGGCGATTGTCTTCCTGCTCGGCGCAGGCGATCACGCGCACGGTCACGCCGGGCTGCGCGGCGAGCGCGGAGAACACCGGCGTGCGGTAGGGGGCCAGGATATTGGTGACGATGGCGATTCTGAGCATGGGTGTCCTCATGGCGGGCGGAAAAGGAAAGCGGCCGGTGGCCGCCACTCCATTGAACCCGTTTGGCGCGCGGCGGTCTTGACTACCGTCACTTCCGTGCCCGCGCCGCGCGCCGCCCCCATCCCGTCAAGCGCCGGCGTGACGACTATCAAGCGGCGCCGGGCAAGCGGTCCCTACACTGCATGCAGATGCCCCGCCACGAAGCGGGCACGCCACTATTGCCGAGGAGTCCCGATGCCATCACCCCCCCCCGCTGCGGCGCGCGTTGCGCCGGCTCTGGCCGCTGGCCGCCGTGCTGTGCGCGGCCTGCACCGCCAGCCTGCCCAGCATGGAAGGCGTGCAGCACGCGCCGGCCGGCGCCACCGCGGTGGCGCCCATCCTGATCACGCCGCAGTTGCTGGCCGAGCAGGACGCGGCGCGCCGCCGCCAGCTGCAGGACCTGAGCGTGTTCGCCGGCCCCGCCGCCCCTTACGCGATCGGGCCGGGCGACCTGCTGTCGATCACCGTGTGGGGCCACCCCGAGCTGGCGGCGGCCCAGTTGCCCACCCCGGCGCCGCAGCTGAGCCCGAACGAGCAGGCCGCCGCGGCCGCCGTGCCGGGCTTCCTGGTGGGGCCGGACGGCCGTCTGCAGTTCCCCTTTGCCGGCGCGCTGCACGTGGCCGGCCTGAGCGAGCAGAAGGCCGGCGAGCTGCTGGCGGCCAAGCTGGCGCGCGTGCTCAACCAGCCGTCGGTGACGCTGCGCGTGCTGGCCTTCCGCAGCCAGCGCATCTATGTGGACGGCGAAGTCAAGGCGCCCGGCCTGCAGCCGCTGGACAACCAGCCCATGCACCTGGTCGAGGCCCTGAACCGCGCCGGCGGCATGCTGCCCAGCGCCGACCAGAGCCGCATCACCATCGTGCGCGCCGGCATCAGCTATCCGGTCAACCTGCCGGCCCTGATACGGCACGGCGGCGATCCCACCGCCATCGTGCTGCGGCACGGCGACCTGGTGCGGGTGGCCTCGGGCGAGGAAGGCAAGGTGTTCCTGACCGGGGAAGTGACCACCCCCAAGGCAGTGATGATGCACAGCGGGCGCCTGACGCTGAACGAGGCGCTGGGCGAGGCCGGCGGCGTCAGTCCGGTCAGTGGCGACGCGCGCCAGATCTACGTGGTGCGGCGGGTGGGCGACGAGTCCCAGGTGTTCCGCCTGGACGCGCGCCAGCCCGGCGCGCTGGCCATCGCCGAGCACTTCGAGCTGAGCGCGCGCGACACCGTGTTTGTCGCGCCCAACGGGCTGACCAGCTGGAACCGCACGCTGAGCCTGCTGATCCCGGGTTCGCTGCCGGCCGCGGTCGGCACCGGCACCGGACGCTAGGGGGGGGCCATGCGCAGCCACGAACCCAACCTGCCGGCGCTGGCGCCGCGCCACGCGCCGCCGCTGCAGCCCGCGCCCCCGCCGCCGCGCCACGACGCCGAGGTGGAGCTGTCGATCTACGCGCGCATGCTGGCCGAGAGCCGCTGGCACATCCTCGGCATCACGCTGGCCTGCCTGCTGGCCAGCCTGCTCTACCTGGCGCTGGCGCAGCCGGTCTACGAGGCCAGCCTGCTGGTGCACGTGGAGGAGGACAAGCCCAACAACGCCAAGAGCATGATAGGCGAGATCTCCTCGCTGTTCGAGGTCAAGGCGGCGGCCATCTCGGAGATGGAGCTGATCAAGTCGCGCATGGTGATCGGCAAGTCGGTGGACCGGCTCGGCCTGTATATCGACGCCCAGCCGGAATACCTGCCGCTGGTGGGACGGCTGATCGCCTCGCAGCGCAGCGGCCTGTCCGAGCCCGGCCTGTTCGGCTACGGCGGCTATGTGTGGGGCGCCGAGAAGATCAGCATCGACGAGCTGTACGCGCCCGAGCCGCTGCAGGACGCCGAATTCATGCTTACGGTGCTGGACGGCGGCCAGTTCCTGCTCACGCAGCGCAGCTACCGGCTGGCCATGCGGGGCCAGGTCGGGCCGCGCCAGGTGTTCACCCTGCCGCAGGGCAAGCTGACGGTGCGCGTGGCCTCGATCGCGGCGCGGCCCGGCGCCCGCTTCCGGGTGCGCTACCTGCCCAAGCTGGCCGCCATCGAGCGGGTGCAAAAGGCCATGACGGTGGCCGAGATCGGCAAGCAGTCCGGCCTGATCGGCGTCACGCTGGAGGGCAGCGACGCGCAGCAGGTGTTCCAGGTGCTCAGCGAGATCGGCAGCGAATATGTGCACCAGAACGTCACGCGCAAGCTGGAGGAGGCGGAAAAATCGCTGGACTTCCTCGACAAGCAGCTGCCCGACATCCAGCAGCGCCTGGAGCGCTCGGAAGCCGAGTACTACCGCTACCGCAACAGCAGCGGCACCATCGACCTGGGCGAGGAAGCCAAGATCAGCCTGCAGCAGGCCGCCGCCGCCCGCGCGCGGCGCCTGGAACTGCTGCAGAAGCGGCAGGAGATGCTGGTCGGCTTCACCCCCGGCCACCCGCTGGTGCGCGCGCTGGACCAGCAGCTGGCCGCCACCAGCGCCGAGATCGCGCGCGCCGACGGCCATGTGCGCGGCCTGCCGCTGATGGAACGCGAGCTGCTGCGCCTGAACCGCGAAATGAAGCTGAACAGCGACCTGTACAGCACGCTGCTGAACTCGGCCCAGCAGCTGCGCCTGGTCAAGGCGGGCAAGGTCAGCAACGTGCGCCTGGTGGACCCGCCCATGCAGCCGCAAAAGCCGGCCCGGCCCGAGCGCGGCAAGGTGATCGGCCTGGCGCTGGCCGCCGGCCTGGCCATCGGGCTGGGCTACGCCTGCCTGCGCCGCGTGCTGCACCAGGGCATCGACACGGCGGCCCAGCTCGAACGTCTGCTGGGCCAGCGCGTGGTGTACGCCAGCGTGCCGCACAGCATGGCCGAGCAGGAGCTGGACCGGCGCGGCGCGCGCCTGCTGGCCTGCGCAGCGCCGGCCGACGCCGCCATCGAACACCTGCGCGGGCTGCGCACCGCGCTGCACAGCGCCCAGCCGCACCTGCGCAACAGCGTCGTGCAGATCAGCGCGCCGCATGCCGGCCTGGGCCAGTCCTTCATCACCGCCAACCTGGCCGCCCTGCTCGCGCTGAGCGGCAAGCGGGTGCTGCTGGTGGACGCCGACCTGCGCGCCGGCCGGCTGCACCGGCGCTTCGGGCGCGAGCGCTGCAGCGGCCTGACCGAGGCCCTGGCCGGCAATGTGCCGCCGGCGCGGCTGATCGTGCCGGCCGGGCCGGAGCGGCTGGACTTGCTGTGCACCGGCGCGCTGCCGCCCAATCCGGCCGAATTCCTGCTGCACCCGGGCTTTGCCGCCCTGCTGCAGAACATGGCGCGCGAGTACGACTGGGTGCTGGTGGACACGCCGCCGCTGCTGGCCGTGTCGGACGCGCTGGCCAGCGCCGCGCTGGCCGGCGCCGTGTTCCTGCTGGCCGGCGCCGGCCAGACCACCGAGGCCGACATCAACGAAGCGCTCAAGCGCCTGCAGCAAGGCGGCGCCTCCGCCCAGGGCATCGTCTTCAACGACAGCCGCGCGCGCCCGGCCGCGGTGGCGGCGCGCCCGGGCTGGCGCTTGCTGCGCGCCCGCCCGTGACCCAAAGACCGCCATAGACCCAGGAGCCCCATGCCTATTGCGACCCACACTACCCTGCCCGCCGGCGCGCCGCCCGCGCAGCCGTTCGGCGCCGCGCGCCACGTCAGCTGCCAGCGCGGCGCGGCCGGCATCGGCCCCGCGCTGGCCCGCCTGTACGGCAATCTGTACGCCTCGCTGCCGCATTTCGCGCTGGACCACGACCTGGCCAGCTGCTACGCCTACGCCGTGCACCAGGACAGCCGCCTGCGCGTGCTGCTGGTGTTCGTGCTGCAGGACCGGCAGGCGCAGGTGCTCAACGAGGTGGTCGCGCTTGACGGCGCCGAGCTGGACGCCTTTGCCGACTATGTGTTCCGCCACTTCCCGGCCATCCAGGCGGTCAGCCTGCGCGCGGTGCAGGTGGCGCGCTGGCCGGCGCGCCACCTGTGCCAGCACTACAACTACCTGGAGGACACGGTGATCGCGCTGCCAACGTCGGAGGCCGACTACCACGCCTGCCTGGGCAAGAATTCGCGCCGCAACCTGCGGCGCTACCACAGCGCCCTCATGCAGGACCACCCGGACGCGGTATTCGAGCTGACCGCGCCGGACGACAGCGAAGCGGTGCACGCCATCGTGGCCCTGAACCGCGCGCGCATGGCCGGCAAGCACAAGCAGTCGGCGCTGGACGCCGAGGAGGCGCGCCGCATCGCCCTGCTGGCGCGCGAGGGGGCCGTGATCGGCGTGGTGCGGATCGGCGGGCGCATCTGCGCCGGCGGCGTGGCCTGCACCGTCGGCGGCAACTACTTCCTGCTGGTGCTGGCGCACGATCCGGCCTATGACGAGTACAGCCTGGGCTTCTGGTGCTGCTACCGCACCATCGCCGCCTGCATCGAGCGCGGCGCCGGCGAATTCCACTTCCTGTGGGGCCGCTACTACTACAAGCGCGCCCTGCTCGGCCAGGAACGCGACCTGGACCGGGTGCTGCTGTACCGCTCGCCCTGGGCCATGCTGCGCCAGGCGCCGCTGGCGCTGGCCGCGTGGCGCCACAGCCTGCGCCGCCGCGCCATGCTGTGGCTGCACCGCCACAAGGAAGCGCCCGGCCCGCTGGCGCGGCGCCTGCTGGCGGCCCAGGCCACGCTGCGGCGCTGGCGCCACGCGCTGCGCCCCCTGCCCCCTACCACCCCGGAGGACTGATGCTGATCGATACCCGCACCCTGGACCAGGACAGCCTGCTCGACACCACCGTCTGCATCATCGGCGGCGGCGTGGCCGGCATCACGCTGGCGCTGGAAATGGAAGCCATGGGCATCCCGGCCTGCCTGCTCGAAAGCGGCGGCCTGGGACCGGACGACGCCAACCGCGACCTGTACCGCGGCGAGGACGTCGGCCTGCCCTACCGCTTCGCCGACGGCTGCCGCAGCCGCTACCTGGGCGGCAGCTCCAACTGCTGGGGCGGCTGGTGCCGCCCGCTCGATCCCTGGGACTTCCAGCGCCGCGACTGGGTGCCGTACAGCGGCTGGCCGTTCGGCGCCGAGGAACTGGCGCCCTATTACCGGCGCGCGCAAAGCGTGCTGCAGCTGGGGCCGGACAACTTCTCGCCGGCCTACTGGGAAGCGCGCATCGGCCGGCCCGACGTGCGCCGCCTGCCGCTGCCCAGCGGGCGCGTGCGCGACACGCTGTCCCAGTTCAGCCCGCCGGTCCGCTTCGGCAAGGCCTACCGCGCCGACCTGGCGCGCGCGCGCCACGTGCGCGTATGCCTGCACGCCAACGCCGTCAACCTGGCCACCGACGCCGGCGCGCGCCAGGTGCGCCAGGTGGACGTGGCCACGCTGAGCGGGCGCCGCCTGGCGGTGCGCGCGCGCTGCTACATCCTGGCCTGCGGCGGCATCGAGAACGCGCGCCTGCTGCTGGCCTCGAACCGCGTGGCGCCGGCCGGCCTGGGCAACGGCGCCGGCGTGGTCGGGCGCTACTTCATGGACCACCCGCGCCTGCAGCGCGCCAGCGTGCATTTCGCGGCCGGCTGGCAGCGCAACAAGCTGTTCGACATCAAATACCATTACCTGAACCGGGCCGTGGCGGCGCGCGGCGTGCACGTGGCGGCGCAGTTGGCGCTGAGCGAGGACACCCAGGCGCGCGAGCGGCTGCTCAACGCGCGCGTCTGGTTCAATTCCGAATTCCCGGGCGAGGGCTCGGCCGCCGCCGCCGCGCTGTACCGCTGCAAGCAGGCCGCGCTGCACAAGGAGCAGCCCGGCTGGCGCCTGGGCGCCGACCTGGCCACCATGGCGGCCCATCCGCTCGACACGCTGGGCTACGGCCTGACGCGGCTGTACCACCCGCGCAGCCTGGTGCGCCGCGTGCGCATGCAGGCCATCGTCGAGCCCGAGCCGGACCCGGACAGCCGCGTCACCCTCTCGCCCACCGAGCGCGACGCGCTGGGCATGCCGCGCGTGCGCGTGGACTGGCGCCTCGGCCCGCGCGTGCAGCGCACCTTCGACCGCACGCTGGCCATCGTGGCCGAGGAACTGCGCCTGGGCGGGGTCGCCACCGTGACCCTCGATCCGCCGCTCGAGGGCGGGCCGTGGCCGGCCGAGCTCGAGCGCGAAGGCACCTGGCACCACATGGGCACCACGCGCATGCACGCCAATCCCGCCTTCGGCGTGGTCGACCGCGACTGCCGCGTGCACGGCATGGGCAATCTGTACCTGGCCGGCAGTTCGGTATTCCCCACCGCCGGCGCCAATTTCCCCACCATCACGCTGACTGCGCTGGCGCTGCGGCTGGCGCGCCACGTGGGCGCCGCGCTGCGCACCGAGGCGGCCGCCTGACCTATTTTCCCACCCGACCGGAGTTATCGCATGAACCTGTCTTCCCCGCCCACGCCCCGCCCCGCCGGCCTGACCGCCCTGATCACCGGGGTCACCGGCCAGGACGGCGCCTACCTGGCCGAACTGCTGCTTGAGAAGGGCTACCGGGTGCACGGCCTGCGCCGCCGCAGCTCGCTGCCCAACACCGGCCGCATCGCGCACCTGCTAAACGACGGCGGCCTGACCCTGCACGACGGCGACCTGACCGACGCCAGCTCGCTGCAGCGGGTGGTGGCCGCGCTGCGCCCGGACGAGGTGTACAACCTGGCCGCGCAAAGCGACGTCGCGGTGTCGTTCGCCGAGGCCGAGTACACGGCCAACGCCGACGCGCTCGGCCCGCTGCGCCTGCTCGAAGCGATCCGCACCCAGGGCCTGGCCGCACACACGCGCTACTACCAGGCGTCGACCTCGGAACTGTTCGGCCAGGTGCGCCAGGTGCCGCAAAGCGAACGCACGCCGTTCGTGCCGCGCAGCCCGTACGCGGCGGCCAAGCTGTACGCCTACTGGATCACCGTCAACTACCGCGAAGCCTACGGCATGTACGCCTGCAATGGCATCCTGTTCAACCACGAATCGCCGCGCCGCGGCGAGCAGTTCGTCACGCGCAAGATCACGCTGGGCCTGGCGCGCGCCGCCTGCGGCCTGCAAAGCCATATCGCGCTGGGCAACCTGGACGCGCTGCGCGACTGGGGCCACGCGCGCGAATACGTGCAGATGCAGTGGCTGATGCTGCAGCAGGCGCGCGCCGAGGACTATGTGATCGCCAGCGGCGAGCAGCACAGCGTGCGCGCCTTTGTCGACGCGGCAGCCGCCACGCTGGGCATCGTGCTTGAATGGCGCGGCACGGGCGTGCAGGAAACGGCCACGGTGCGGGCGGTGGCGCCCGGCCACGGCGCCGAGCACTGCCGTCCCGGCCAGGTGCTGGTGCGGGTCGACCCGTCGCTGTACCGCCCGACCGAGGTCGAAACGCTGCTGGGCGACGCCGGCAAGGCGCGCCGCGAGCTGGGATGGGAGCCGCGCATCGGCTTCCAGCAGCTGGTGGCCGAAATGATGCAGGCCGACCTGGCCGCGGTGCGCGCCGGCGCCGCGCGCACCGGCAGCTAGCGGTGGCCTCCGTCGCACCGGTGCCGCGCCACGCGCAGCGCCTCGCGCTGCGCCGCCTGGGCGGCCCGCTGCTGCTCAGCCTGGGCAACCAGGCCCTCACCAGCGGCAGCAACTTCCTGCTCGGCGTCTACCTGGCGCGCAGCATGACGCTGGGCCAGTTCGGCCTGTACGGCGCCTGCTACGCGCTGTGCATGCTCTACGTCGGGGTCGGCAACGCGCTGGTGCTGACGCAGATGAACGTGACCCTGCCGGGCCGCGCGCCGGCCGAGCGGGCGCCCTACGCGGCGCGCATGCTGTGCGCGGTGCTGCTGCTGGGCGCGCTGATGCTGCTGCTGGCCGGGGCCGCCGCGCTGGCGCTGCCCTGGCTGCCGGCCGGGCCGCGCGCGCTGCTGGCGCCGCTGCCGCTGGTGGCGCTGGCCGCCGCGCTGTTCCTGGCCGCCGAATTCTTCAGCGCGCACGCCTACCTGCTGCAGCGCGAGCGCCTTGCGCTGGCGCTCAACGCGGTGGCGGTGCTGGTGGTGGCCGGCGGCCTGGCGCTGCGCGCCCGGGCGGGCCTGGCGCCCAGCACCGAGGCGGTGCTGGCGCTGTATGCGCTGGGCAACGCGGCCGGCTGCGCCCTGGCCTACGCCGGCGCGCCGCTGGCGCTGCGCCATAGCCGCACGGCGCTGGCGGCCGAGTTCGGCGCCGCCTGGCGCCATGGCCGCTGGGCACTGGGCGGCGTGGGCGTGACGTGGCTGCAGACGCAGAGCTACACCTATGTGCTGGCCGCCGTGCTGGGGCCGTCGGGCGCCGGCCTGGCCAACCTGGCGCGCCTGTTCGTGGCGCCGTTTTCCTTCCTGGTGCCGGCGGTGCAGAAGATCGCCATCCCGCGCCTGGCGGCGCTGCGCACCCAGGCGCCGCAGCGCATGCGCTCGCTGTCGTTGCTGCTCAGCGCCACGCTGGCGGGGCTGGCCCTGCTCTACAGCGCGCTGCTGCTGGCCTGCTTCGACCTGGTCGCGCCGCTGCTGGCCGGACGCAGCATGCCGGGCCTGGCGCCGCTGGCCGCGCTGTGGTGCGCCATCCTGCTGTTCCAGGTGGCGCGCAGCGGCGGCGCGCTGCTGCTGCAGCTGCAGCACCGCTTCCGCGCGCTGACCCTGCTCGGCGTGCCGAGCGCGGCGGTCACGCTGCTGGCCACCGCGCTGCTGACCGCCCTGTGCGGCCAGCAGGGCGCCCTGCTCGGCCTGCTGGCCGGCGAAATCACCCTGTTCATCCTGATCTGGAAGGAGTTGCGCCATGCCCCGCCCCCCTGACGCGGACGCCGCCATCGACGTCTGCATCGCCACCTTCCGCCGCCCCGGTCTGCTGGCCGCGCTGCTCGAGGCGCTGCCGGCCCAGGCCTGGCCCGGCCTGGTGCTGCGCCTCATCGTGGTCGACAACGACGCGCGCGCCAGCGCCTACCCGGTGGCGGCCGCGTTCCGGCTGCGCCACGCGCTGCCCCTGGTCTACCAGACTGAGCCGGTGCAGAACATCGCGCTGGCGCGCAACCGCGCGCTGGCGCTGGCGACGGCGCCCTGCATCGTCTTCATCGACGACGACGAGACCCCGGCGCCGGGCTGGCTGCGCGCACTGTACGACTGCCTGCACGCGCGCCAGGCCGAC
Source organism: Pseudoduganella sp. UC29_71 (assembly GCF_042693265.1). Classification (NCBI taxonomy): domain Bacteria; kingdom Pseudomonadati; phylum Pseudomonadota; class Betaproteobacteria; order Burkholderiales; family Oxalobacteraceae; genus Pseudoduganella; species Pseudoduganella sp. UC29_71. Next base: position 3,030,186 of record NZ_CP170549.1, read on the forward strand.
GCCGTGTTCGGCCCGGTGCACAGCGTGCTGCCGGCGCGCGCCCCGGCCTGGAGCCGGGCCAGCTTCAGCAAGCCGGCCCTGGCCACCGGCACCCCGCTGAGCTACGGCGGCGCCGGCAACGTGATGCTGCACCGGCGCGTGCTGGCCGGCGGCGGCCCCTGGTTCGACCCCGCCTTCGGCCTGACCGGCGGCGAGGACACCGACTGGTTCTACCGCCTGCACCTGGCCGGGCGGCGCCTGCTGTGGTGCGCCGAGGCGGCCGCCAGCGAACCGGTGCCGCCGGCCCGGCTGCAGCTGGGCTGGGCGCTGCGGCGCGCCTTCCGCGGCGGCCAGACCTACTACCGGGTGGTGGTGCGGCGCTACGCGCCGCTGCGCGGCGCGCTGTGGTTCGCGCTCAAGGTGCTGCAGCTGCTGGGCGCGGCGCTGGCGCTGCCGCTGCTGCTGTGCCTGCACCGCGAAGCGGCCGCCGCGCTGCTGCTGCGCGCGGCCGGCGCCGGCGGCCAGCTGGCGCGCTGCCTGGCGCGGCGCGACATGGAGGAATACCGTGCACGCGGCCCACGCTGACGCCACGGCCGGCGCGCGCCGCCTGATGGCCCTGCCCTTCCTGGTCTTCATGGCCAGCTCCGGCCTGCCCATCGCCTACAGCCTGGCGCCCACCCGCCCCATGCTGGTGGCCGACGTGGCGGAGGCGACGGCGGCGGCCGCCTCCAGCGCCAACATGCTCAGTTCGCTGGCCAACCTGCTGCTGCTGGCCACGCTGTACGGCATGGCCGGCGCGCTGCTGCTGCGCTATCCGCGCAGCGCGGCGCTGCTGCTGCGGCGCCACTGGCAGCAGCCGGCCCTGCTGCTGCTGTTGCTGGCCGGGGTGCTGTGGAGCGCCTACCCGGCCAAGGTGGCCATGAACTTCGTGCACGGCACCGGCGTGACCCTGATCGCGCTGGCCGCCGCGCTGCACTACCGCGACCGGCCGTGGACGCTGCCGCCGCAGCTGGCCATGGTGCTGGGCCTGAACATGGCGCTGCAGCTGGCCGCGGTGGCCGCCGCGCCGTCCTACGCCATCGACTGGCAGCAGCGCTGGCAGGGCCTCACGCCCCACCCCAACACCCTGGGCGCGCTGGCCTTCACCACCTTCTGGGCCAACGCCTGCGTGCTGGTGTGCCTGCCGCGCGCGCGGCGGCGCCGCTGGCACCTGCTGTTCTGCCTGCTGGCCGCCGCCGCCGCGCTGGGCGCCGACAGCGTCACCTCCAAGCTGTGCTCGGCCGTGGCGCTGCTGTTGCTGCTGCTGCTGCACTCCTGGCAGCGGCGCGCCGCCCGGCCGCGCCTGTACCTGGGCGCCGTGCTGCTCGCCGTGCTGGGCGGCGGCCTGTTCCAGCTGCTCAAGAGCGCCGTCCCGCTCGACTGGCTGTACGACCTGCTGGGCCGCGACAGCCAGCTCACCGGGCGCGCCCAGGTGTGGCAGGACGCCTACCGCGCCATCGGCGCCAAGCCCTGGCTGGGCTGGAGCTTCGACGATCATGCCGAGCTCATCAGCACTGCCGGCATGCCCTACTCCAGCTACCACAACGGCGCGCTGGACCTGGCCGTCAACGGCGGCATCGCCGCGCTGGCGCTGTTCGCGCTGCTGCTGGCCGGCTGGGCGCGCAGCTATCTGCACCCGGACCGCCAGGCGCGCGCGCTGGCGCCCTGCAGCGCGGCCTTCACGCTGGCCTACCTGATGCACAACCAGAGCGAAGCGTCGTTCTTCGCGCCGCGCGGCCAGATGTGGGTGATCTTCCTGACCTTGCTGCTGCTGGGCGCCTGCCCGCGCAGCGCGCCGGAGCGGCCATGAAGGCGGCGATGAAGGCGGCGATGCACGCGGCCACGAACGCGCCGCTTGCCTACCGCGCCGACATCGACGGCCTGCGCGCCGTGGCCGTGCTGGCGGTGCTGGCCTTCCACGCCGCGCCGGCGCTGCTGCCCGGCGGCTTTGCCGGGGTCGACCTGTTCTTCGTCATTTCCGGCTTCCTGATCACCGGGGTGCTGGCCGACGCGCTGGCGCAGGACCGCTTCAGCCTGGCCGCCTTCTACAAGGGCCGCATCACGCGCCTGCTGCCGGCCTACGGCGTGGTGTCGCTGGCCGTGCTGGCGGCGGCCAGCTACCTGCTGATCCCGAACGACTACCTGTTCTACACCACCTCGCTGGCCGCCTCGTGGGCGTTCGCGTCCAACCTGTTCTTCTCGCTGAGCAGCTGGGGCTACTTCGGCCAGCGCAGCGAGGAATTCCCGCTGCTGCACACCTGGTCTCTCGCGGTGGAGGAACAGTTCTACTTCGTGTTCCCGCTGTTGCTGCTGGTGCTGCACCGGCGCGGCTCGCGCCGCGCGCCGGCGGTGCTGGCGGCGCTGGCGCTGGCCGGGCTGGCCTGGTCCGAGTGGCGCACCGGGCCGGTGGCCAGCTATTTCCTGCTCAGCTGCCGCGCCCACGAGCTGCTGATGGGCGCACTGGCGGCCTACGCGGTGCGCTGGCGCCGCCCGGCCAGCCCGGCCGCAGCCGCGCAGCTGGCCGCGGCCGGCGCCGTGCTGGCGCTGGGCGCGCTGGCCCTGCTGCGGCGCGAGCTGCCCTATCCCGGCCTGAACACGCTGGCGCCCTGCCTGGGCGCGGCGCTGCTGCTGTACGCCGGCAGCCGCCCCAACCCGCTCAGCGCCCTGCTGGGCCGGCGCTGGCTGGCCGCCATCGGCCGCCTGTCGTACTCGCTCTACCTGTGGCACTGGCCGGTGCTGTCGCTGCTGCGCTACCGCTACGGCGCGCTGGACGCGCCGGCCACCGCCGCCGCGCTGCTGCTGGTGTTCGTGCTGGCCTGGCTGACCTGGCGCCATGTCGAGCAGCCGCTGCACCGGCGCGGCACGCTGGGCCTGCGCGCCGCCGCCGCGCGCTACTACGCCGCGCCGGCCGCCGCCTGCCTGGCGCTGGGCCTGTACTCCTACAGCAGCGAAGGCGTGCCGCAGCGCTTCGATCCGGCCGCGCGCGAACTGCTGGCCAGCTACTCCTTCGAGCGCGACCTGGCCGGCGCCTGCGCCATCAAGTCCGGCGCCTACCAGGGCGTGACCCTGGACTACCTGGCGCGGCGCTGCGTGGCCGGCGACCCGCGCGCGCCCGGCGCGGCGCTGCTGCTGTTCGGCGACTCGCACGCCAACCACTTCAAGCCCTTCCTGGAACAGCTGGCGCGCGACGGCGGCATGCAGCTGGCCTATTTCGTCGAGGGCGCCTGCTCGTCCATCGACCTGTACCAGGGGCAGCCGGGCGGCGCCACGCCCTGCCAGCGCCGCAACGCCGACCTGCTGGCCATGGCGCCGCACTTCCGCTACGTGGCGCTGGCCAGCCGCTGGCAATACCTGGGCCGCGAGGCGGACTTCGCGCGCGCGCTGGAACCGGCGCTGCGCCAGATCGAGCGCGCCGGCGCGGTGCCGGTGCTGCTCAAGGACACGCCCACGGTGGCGCCGGACCTGCCGCGCTGCGTGCTGCAGCGCCAGCGCGGCTGGCTGCCGGCTGCGCGCAACTGCAATATGCCGCGCCGCCTGGTCGAGGCCGAGCAAGGCTCGATGGACCGCGTGATCGACGCGCTACGCACGGCCCACCCGACCCTGATCGTCATCGATCCCAAGCGCGTCATGTGCGGTCCGGACGAGTGCCTGACGTCGATCGGGCGCACCGCGCTGTACAAGGACGACAACCACATCAACCTGGCGGCGGCGCGCCTGCTTGGCCAGCGCTACCTGGCGCTGGCCGGCAATCCGCTGCGCGCGCCGGCATGGCCGCCGTCATCCGGCCGCGTGAGCGCAGTCAACGCGGCCGCGCGCCAGCAGGGTGAAATAGAGCGTATCCCACCACCGTGAAGGACGCCGCCATGAACGTAGAACCCACGCAGCAGCCGCTGCGCATCCTGCAGGTCCACAACCGCTACCGCGAGCGCGGCGGCGAGGACGTGGTGGCCGAGGCCGAGGCCAGGCTGCTGCGCGCGGCCGGCCACACGGTCGAGGTCTACCAGCGCGACAGCGCCGAACTGGGACAGGCGCCGATGGCGGCCGCCTTCACGGCGTTCTGGTCGCCGCGCGCGGTGCGCGACATCGAGCGCCTGTGCGACGCCGCCCGCCCCGACGTGATCCACCTGCACAACACCTTTCCGCTGATCTCGCCCGCGCCGCACTGGCTGGGCGCGCGCCGCCGCATCCCGGTGGTGCAGACGCTGCACAATTTCCGGCTGCTGTGCCCCCAGGCCATGCTGCTGCGCGACGGCCAGGTGTGCCGCGACTGCGTCGGCCGTGCGCCGTGGCGCGCCGTCACGCGCGCCTGCTACCACGGTTCGGTGCTGCAGTCGGGGGCGGCGGCGGCGGCGCTGGCCACCCACCGCCTGCTTGGCAGCTACCGGCGGCCCGGCACCCGCTTCATTGCGCTGAGCCACTTCAGCCGCGCGCAATTCATCGCCGGCGGGCTGCCGGCCATGCGCATCGACGTCAAGCCCAACTTCGTCGAGCCCGGCCCGGCGCCGGCCTGGCGCGGGCGCGCCGGCGGCCTGTTCGTCGGCCGCCTGGCCGAGGAAAAAGGCGTGGAGGTGCTGTGCGCGGCGGTGCAGCGCCTGCCGCGCGGCGCCGGCGGACTGCGCGTGCGCCTGGTGGGCGACGGCCCGCTGGCCGGCGCGCTGGCGCCCACCTTCGGCGCCGACTGCCTGGGCCGGCGCAGCCCCGCCGAGGTGCGCGCGCTGCTGCGCGGCAGCAGCTTCCTGGTCGCGCCCAGCACCTGCCTGGAGACCTTCGGGCTGGCCGCCGTCGAAGCCTTCGCGTGCGGCGTGCCCGTCATCGCCAGCGCGCACGGCGGCCTGGGCGAACTGGTCGAGCACGGCGAGACCGGCCTGCTGGTGCGCCCCGGCGACGCGTCCGACCTGGCCGCCAAGCTGGCCTGGGCCTTCCACCACCCGGAACAGATGCTGGCCATGGGGCGGCGCGCCTACGCGCGCTACCTGCTGCGCTACACGCCGCAGCAAAACCTCGCCACGCTTGAAGACATCTACTACAGCGCCATGCTGGCCAACCTGGGACTGAACTATGCCTGAGCAACGTCAAACCGTACTGGGCGCGCGCATCAGCGTGCTCGGCTGGGAGCAAGCTGTCGCGCAGCTGCTCGACTGGGGCGCGCAGCGCGCCCCGCGCTATGTCTGCCTGTGCAACGCGCATTCGGTGGTGTGCAGCACGCGCGACGCCCGCTTCCGCAACATCATCAACAACGCCGACCTGGCCACCGCCGACGGCGCCCCGGTGGCGTGGGCGGTCAGCCACTTCGCGCGCACGCGCCAGCCGCGCATCAACGGCCCGGACCTGATGTGGCGCTACCTGGCGGCGGCCGAGCGGCACAGCCAGAGCGTGTTCCTGTACGGCAGCACGCCGCACACGCTGGCACGGCTGCGCGAAGCCATCGCCGCCGCCTTCCCTGCCTTGCGCATCGCCGGCGCGCTGTCGCCGCCGTTCGGCCAGCACAGCGCGCAGCAGGACCGGGCCGACGTGGACTGCATCAACGCCTCGGGCGCCAACCTGGTGTTTGTCGGCCTGGGCTGTCCGAAGCAGGAGTACTGGATGGCGTCCCACTGCGGCCGCGTGGCCGCCCCGCTGGTGGGGGTGGGCGCCGCCTTCGACTACCATGCGGGCACGCTGCGCCGCGCGCCGCTGTGGTGGCAGCACAACGGGCTGGAATGGCTGTACCGGCTGGGGGCCGAGCCGCGCCGGCTGGCGCGGCGCTACCTGGTGACCAACACGCTATTCATGGTGGGCCTGGCGCGCCAGCTGCTGCGCGGGCGCCGCGCCGGGCCGTCATGACACCGCCGCCCGGACCGCAGTTCGATCCGAACGCCTTGTTCGATCATCTGCTGCAGCTGCTGGAATTGAAGAATGATGCGGCGCTGTCGCGCCTGCTGGAAGTGGAAGCGCCGACCATCAGCAAGATCCGCCACGGGAAGCTGAAGGTCAGCGCAGGCATGCTGTTGCGCATGCACGAGGTGAGCCAGTTGAGTATCACCGAGCTGCGGCGCCTGATGGGGGACAGGCGCCGCAGCTTTCGGCCCGGCAAAAAGCGCCGCGGCGGGCGCGGGCGCTAGCCGGATGCGCCTTACAGCCCGGCGCGCAGCGGGTGCGGGTAGGTGTACGGCGTGTAGCCTGGCTTGGCGCTCAGGAAGTAATCGCGGTTCAGGCCCAGCGAGGCAGGACAGGTGTTGTCGATGCCGTTGCTGGTGTAGCCGTTCTGCGGATTGGCCGTGTTATTCCAGATATACACCGAACGGCTCTGGTCCGGTCCCGGGTAGGTGCCGCAGCCGAAACCTTCGACCATCAATTCCACCGAGCGGCTGACCGTGGCCGGCACCGTGTTATTGAAGATCACACCGTCGCCGCCGCGGATGCCGATGGCCGTGCGCTGCAAGCCACCGCTGATGCTGGTGGTATAGGTGTTGTTGTAGATTTCAAAGCTGCGCGAACCGCGCGGCGACGAGGAACGGCCATGCGCGTCGGTCATCGCATAATCCTTGGCCGCGTCGGTGCCATTCACCTTGTTGTAACGGAACACATACACCGAGCCGTTATTGGAGGCGATATTGTGGCGGTTGCCCGAGAAATAGTTATCCTCGACAAACACCGCATTGGCCGAGCCCAGGCTCAGCGCCGGCCAAGCGCCGCCGCCATACACCACCACACCATAGCCGAGGTTGCGCAGATCGGGGCTGTAGTTGTCGATGAAGTTGTTCTTGAAGATCACGCCGCGCTGGTTGGGCGCATCGCCGACGTACACGGCACTGAAGACGAACTTGTTGAATTTCGAGTTCGAGACCGAGAAGTCGGTACAGCCATTGAGCAGGCCCAGGCCCTTGTCCTGGATCGCACCGTTGCCGTTGCCGATCAGCGTCATGCCGGAGAACTGCGCGCGCCGTCCATTGGAGCAGTTGTAGGCCACCAGGTAGCTGGTGTTGGACACGCTGCCGACACGCCGGATGATGGTCTTGTCCTGTCCCGCGCCGCGCAGGTAGACCCCGCCCGGCACGTTGAGCTGCTGGGTGCCCCAGCTGCAATCGCCTGCGGGCACGCTGACCGTGGTACCGGCGGCGGCCGAATTCACCGCGGCCGACACCGCCGAGTAGCTGCAGCTGGCCGCCGTCACCACCGGACCGCTTGGCGCCGGGTCAGGGGTTGGCGTTGGCGTTGGCGTTGGCGTCGGCGTAGTGGTCGGCGTGCTGGTGCAGGTGTACGGGCTCCAGAAATAGGTGCTGATGGTCGGGTCCCAGCCGGGGTTGTCGTGGGTGGCGATGTAGTACTTGCCGTTGTCCGGATAGGTCACGATGTTGCCGGTCACGTAACTCTTGCCCCAGGCATAGTTCGGGAAGTTGCAGGTGGTGGCAGGCGCGGGCGCGCTGCACGCGGTGTAAGGGCTCCAGTAGTAGGTGCTGATGGTGGGATCCCAGCCGGGATTGTCGTGCGTGGCGATGTAATTCTTGCCATTCTCGGCGAAGTTGACGATGTTGCCGGTCACGTATTTGGCGCCGAACACAAACTTCGGAAATGCGCAGCTGGTGCTGCTGGTGGTGGTGGTGGCGAGCAGCGTCGGGCCGCCTTGGGCGCTGGCCTGGACTGCTGGATCTGCCCCGCCGGCGCCGCAACCGGCCAGCAGGATGCTGGTGCCGAGAGATGCCAACAATGGAATAGTCCGATATAGGGATGCTGATTTAAACAAAATTGTTACTCCTAGAAAATGACTAATAAAAATATTCAACTACCCGGATTTTTATTTTGGCCAATTCTAGGAGGCTTTCTCGCCTAAAGGCAAGAAATTTTTCACATTATGAAATTTCCATGGAATAATACTATCGCTTGAGTACGCTTGAAATATTACCCTCCAATTAATAAAAGATTATTCCAACAGGAAATTAATACTGCCTTTATTTAAAGACACAGTATTAAGGCAAATAAATAAATGGAAAGAGATTGCGCGCCGCCAGGCGGCGCCGCGATCAGCGGACCGCGGGGCCGAAACTGCGCAGCGCCAGCTCGCCGTTGTGCAGGCGCCGCGCCGGCGGCACGCGGGCGGCGGCATAGGCCAGGAAGCGCTCCAGCGCCGTCCAGGCCGCCAGGCGTTCCACGTCGGCCGAGTGCAGCCACAGGTGGAACACGCCGCCGCGCCGTTCGGCGGCGTCGAACAAGGCGTACATGCGGCGCTCCCAGTGCGGCTCGGCGGCGGCGCACAACAACAGGCCGGCGCGCCGCGCCCAGGCGCCGCCGCGCACGAAGTTGCGCAGGTAGACCGCGCGCCGATGGGGATAGAACTGGCAGGTGGTGGCCATCTCGTAGCGGTTGCTCCCGGCATCCAGGCACAGGTTCAAGGTGCTGCGCGCAAACTCGAAGCCGGCCGCGCGCACCTGCTCCACGTGCAGCTTCCGGTAACGGCCGCCGGGGTAGCAAAAGCCGGCCACGCGCCGGCCCAGCGTATCCTCCAGCACCCGCTTGCCGCGCACGATCTGGGCCGCCGCCCATTCCGGTCCCACGCGCGTCAGGAACTGGTGGTCGTGGGTGTGCGAGCCGATCTCGAAGTGCGCGGCGACCTCGCGCATGCCGGCGCCGGACAGCACCGGCCCGCCCTCCTGGTTGCGTATGGGGAAGTAGAACGTCCCTGGCAGGCCGTGCGCGCGCAGCAGGCCGGCCAGGGTCAGGTCGGCCGGATGCCCGTCGTCGGCCGAGCAGGTAAAGAGCATGCTCATGCGCCGAGGCCGCCCTGCGCCGGCAGCGCCGCTTCGGCCGCCGTCCCGCGCGCGCGCGGCGGCCGGCCGATGGCGTGGTGTTCGATGCCGGCCTCGGCCAACTGGCGCGGCTCGAACAGGTTGCGGCCGTCGAACACCACCGGCTGGCGCAGCAGGGCCTTGACCTGCTGCCAGTCGGGAGAGCGGAACTGCTTCCACTCGGTGACGATGGCCAGCGCATCGGCGCCGCGCAGCGCATTCAGCGGATCGCTGGCGTAGCGCAGACGGGCCAGCGCCTCCGGTCCCAGCGAGGGGTCCTGCTCCAGCGCGCGCCGGGCCGAGGCCTGGGCCACCGGGTCGTACACCGCCACATGCGCGTTGGCCCGCAGCAGCTGCCCGATCAGCACCAGCGCGCTGGCCTGGCGCACATCGTCCGTGTTCGGCTTGAAGGCCAGACCCCACACGGCAAACACATGGCCGCGCAAATCGCTGCCGAAGCGCGCCAGCATGCGCTGGCCCAGCATCTGCTTCTGGTCGTCGTTGATGGCCTCGACGGCGCGCAGCAAGCGCAGCGGCTGGCCCGCGTCCGTGGCCAGCCGGCCCAGGGCCCGCAAATCCTTGGGAAAGCAGGACCCCCCGTAGCCGCAGCCCGCATACAGGAAACTGTAGCCGATGCGCTTGTCGGCGCCGATGCCGCAGCGCACCGACTCGATATCGGCCCCGATCAGATCGGCCAGGTTGGCCATCTCGTTGATGAAGGAGATGCGCGTGGCCAGCATGGCGTTGGCGGCATACTTGGTCAGCTCGGCCGAACGGGTGTCCATCCACAGCGTGCGCGAGTGGTGCCGGTTCAGCGGTTCGTACAGCGCCGTCAGCAGCGCGACCGCGCGGCGGCCGGCCGCGCCGGACTCCACGCCCAGCACGATGCGGTCCGGTTGCATGAAATCGTGCACTGCCGCGCCTTCCTTCAGGAACTCCGGATTGGACACCACCGCGAAGGACAGGCTGCTGCGGCGCGCGTCCAGCTCGTCCTGCACCGCCGCGCGCACCCGTTCGGCCGTGCCGATGGGGACTGTGGATTTGGTGACGACGACCTGGAAGCGGGTCATGCGCCGGCCGATGGTGCGCGCCGCCTGCAGCACATGCTCGACGTCGGCGGCGCCGTCCTCGTCGGGCGGCGTGCCCACGGCGATGAACTGCAGCTCGGCCGCGCCGCCGTCTTCATCGGCAGCAAAGCGCAGCCGCCCGGAAGCCACGTTGGAGGTCACCAGCTCCCCCAGTCCGGGCTCGTGGATGGGCAGCCGGCCCAGTTCGAGGATGGCGAGCTTGGCAGGGTCGCGTTCCAGGCACAGTACCTCGTTGCCCAATTCGGCCAGGCAGGCCGCCGTCACCAGGCCGACGTAGCCGGCCCCGAAAACTGTGATTCTCATAATTGCCCTTTGTCTCGACAGGTCAGGCGAAGGCGGCAGCCCCCGCGCCGTCCCACAATAGCCGGGGCACCCCGGCGCCGGTTTGATAGCGCGCACCCGGCGGGCGCACCGTAATCAAAGCGGCGCGCTGACCAGCATGCTCTACTGGACCGGCCAGGCCAGCCCAGGCGCCCCGGGAGACTTTCGGTGTGCAACTTGATCTGTGGCAGAAAAAATAACAAACCTCCTGATATCTTAGCAAGGTAGTAATTCGCCTATGCAATAACTCGATCGTTCCTACAGGAATTTTGCGCGCTTTCCTATTGACAACTGCCGCAAGCATATGTCCGCGCGCCCGCCGTTTTCGCTCAACGCTGCAACCAGGAGAAAAAGCCATGCTATCCACGCCCTATCCCACGATCGGACACGGTCCCGGCCTGTCCGCCGCAGGCCTGCTGCCCCGCCCGGCGCAGAACGACGCCAGCTTCGCCGACCTGTGCATCCTGCTCGGTATTCAGCACCAGATTGTGGACTTGAGCGACGAACACCGCTTGCCGCGCGTGCGGGTGCGCAGCGGCCAGCGCATCCATCTGGCCGGCCAGACCTGCGACCGCCTGTTCGCGGTGCAATCGGGCATCTTGAAAACGTCTTCATTTGTCTATGACAAGGAGCAGGTGATGGGTTTTCCCATGCGCGGCGACTTGCTGGGGATAGACGGCATGCTGAACCGGCGCTACCCGCAGGAGCTGGTGGCGCTGACCAATGCCACGGTCATAGAGATACCGCTGGAAACGCTGAGCCGGCTGGGCCGGGTGCACTGCGAATTTGCCGCCGCCATGTGCGGTGTCATCAGCCACAACCTGGCGCGCGACCAGGCGCTGCTCAGCATGCGCTCCGGCCTCAACACCCAGGCCCGGATGGCCCACTTCCTGCTCGACACCGCCGCCCGCCATGCGGCCGCCGGCTACTCGGGCAGCAGTTTCAACCTCGTCATGCAGCGCGCCGAAATCGGCAATTACCTGGGTATGGCAATGGAAACGGTGAGCCGCACGCTCAGCGAGCTGCAGGCGCTGGACATGATCAGCATCAATGGCCGCACCATACTGATACTCGATCCGGCCGCCTTGCGGGCCATACGCCGCAGCCCGCGCCGCCGGCCGCGCTGGCCGGCTGGCCGCGGCAACGCTTGAGGAGGGACCACACCATGTCGCAAGCTTTCGCGGAATTCAGCTCGGCGGTCTGGCATCTGGCCGGCCACGGAGCACAGAAGGACCGCCTCAAGCGCGCCTGCGCCCTCAGCCTGGTGCGCATGCGGCCCAACGAGGTGCCGACCGAAGTACGCCACCTGTTTGACGACTTGCGTCAGCGCCTGCGCGACGCGCCGACCCTGACCTCGGTGGCCCTGCAGCAAAACATCGAGCGGCTGGACGACCACGAAGCCAGCGAACTGATCGATGGCGTGCTGCGCATCTTCGCCACCGTGGCCCGCTACCAGCCGCCAGAGCCGCCGCCGTCCATGCTGGCGCCCTTGCGTTGCTGCAGCGGGGAGGCAAACTGAGCACGCCCTGCCGGTGGACGCACGGCCTTGATGTTTAGCAATGAAACGCATGCCCGTCCGTCAATATTATTAATTTTGCTCAAGAAGTGACTATAAACAAAGTGCTCATCCTTGCTGCTGGCAAACTTGGTTCAGTCAGATTGATCTGCCGTGGATTCCCCAGCGGCGGCGGCCTCGCCGTCCCGCGCAGCAACGGAGTGAGACGATGCTATCGAACGGAACTGTTGTTACCGAATGCCAATCGCTGCTGGCGCGCGCGCTCAGTGTCAACGCCAGTGCAGCCCTGATTGCCGGGCACGACGGCCGCCTGCAATGGGTCAACCAGGCCTTCCTGCGCCTGAGCGGTTATTCCGAGCAGGAAGCACTGGGCAAATCGCGCCAGCAACTGGGCTGGGACGCGCGCGCCGCGCGCATCCTGGAGATGGTGCGGGCGGGCAAAGCCTGGTCGGGCGAGACCGTGCTGCGCCACAAGCGCGGCGGCACGCGCTTCGTCAACGAGGTGATTACGCCGCTGAGAGACGAGCAGGGCAACATCACGTGCTTTGTGGCGCTGCAACAGGACATCACCGGCCGCCGGCGCACCGACGCCAGCCTGCGCCGCCTCGCCACCCACGACGCCATGACGGGACTGGCCAACAAGGCCACCTTCCTGCGCGAGCAGCGCGCCGCCCTGCGCCGCAGCCACGCAGACGGCCAGCTGGCGGCGACACTGTTTATCGACCTCGACCGGTTCAAGGCCGTCAACGACACCTATGGCCACCGCATGGGCGACCGGCTACTGCTGGCGGTGGCACGGCGGCTCAAGGCGGCAGTGCGGCAGGAGGACGTGGTGGCGCGCCTGGGAGGCGACGAGTTCGCTATGCTGCTACGCAGCATTCCCAACCCGGCGGCAGCCCTGGCACTCGCATCGGACGTGGCGCACAGTGTCAGCCGGCCTTATCATCTATGCGGTAGCCAGCTCGACATTGGCGCCAGCGTCGGCGTCGCCGTCGCGCCCTTCCCCGACGCAGACGCCGCGGTGCTGCTGGAGCTAGCAGATCAGGCCATGTACCGCGCCAAACGGCGCGGCGGCAATTGCGCCGAGCTGGCAAGCCAGCCGGTTGTTGTAAAGATGTAACTAGAATACCAGTAGTTTCAGATATACTGCAATGCAGCATATTCTTACTCAAACTACATGCTGGAGGGAGTTTTCATGGGACAGCGAATGCCGATCGGACACCGGGACGACACGGGCGCAAGCGGGTGCGCCGAATGCGCCGCGCGCAGGACGTGCCCGGCAAGCGGCGAAGACGCCGCCGCCATCGAGACGATACGCGTGCCGCGCGACGCGGCCCTGCTGCGCGCGGACCAGCTGCGCGAAGACCGCGTCTACATTGTCCGCTCCGGCGCCTTCAAGCGCGTCTCGCCCCATCCCAGCGGCGCCTTGCACGTGACGGCGTTTCACCTGGCGGGCGAGTTGCTCGGCCTAGGCGCGCCCGGCCAGCTGCGCCACGGCAGCTACACGGTCGCGCTGGAAGACAGTTCGGTATGCGCGATCACCTTCGATTCGCCGGGCGCCAGTCCGCCACGGCTGCTGCCGGCGCTGAATGACGCGCTGCAGCGCGAATGCAAGAGCAATCAATTCCTGCGCCAGCCCGGCTGCAGCCGGCGCCTGGCTTCCTTCCTGCTCGATATCGGCAAACGGCAGGCGTTGCGCGGCTATTCGGACCGCATGCTGCGCCTGGCCATGAACTGGCGGGACATCGCCAGCTATCTGCACATGGCGCCGGAGTCGCTCAGCCGCAGCCTGCTGCGCTTGAAACTGGACGGAACCTTGACCCTGCACGGCAAGCACGTCCAGCTGCGCAAGCAGTCCGTGCTGCGCGAACTGGCGCGCACGCCCGCCGTCCCGGCGCTCCCTCCGACAGCTGCGCGGCACTGAGCGCCGTGTCCATGTCCGCCATCCCGAGGCCCGCCGCCGCGCTCCCGCCAGCGCTTGCCGCTCCGCTGGCAGCGCTGGCGCAACAGCGCACGCACAAGCGGCGCCATGAATTCCTGTTCCATATGGGCGACCAGGCCAACGACCGTTTCTATGCCATCGAGAGCGGCAGCTGGAAGTGCGGCACCGTATCACTGGAGGGCGAGCAGGACGTGATTGGCTTCCTGGGCAGAGGCGCTTGCCTGGGACTGGACGAGCGCCACGCTCAGCTGCGCAGCTATAGCGCGGTAGCGCTCGCTAACAGCACCGTACTGGAATTTTCCAGGACACGCGTGCTGCAGGCAGTCCAACAGGACAGCGCGCTGCGCGCCCAGATACAAACAGTATTGCTGGAGGAAATAGCCAGGCAGCAGCGCATCGCGCAGATCCAACGCAGCCCGCACGCAAGGCAAAGGGTAGCCGCCTTTCTGCTTGAACTGGCCAATGCAGAACTGTCCAACGGTTTCGATGGCAGGCATTTTCAGCTCGTCATGTCGCGCTCCGACATCGCCGCTTTCCTGGGCATGGCGGACACCACCGCCAGCCGCGAACTGCAGCGCCTGGCGCACAGCGGCGCCGTCAGCGTGCGGGGACGCTGGGTATCGGTGCTTGACCCCGGGCAGTTGCAGCAGGCGGCAGGGCAATAGACAGGGGGCCCAGGCGCCTGGCCCCCCTGGTCCCTGCCCGGCCCCTACTTTGCCTTGGCCAGCTCGCTCACCAGCACGAACACTTCATGGCGAATGGCGGGCCGCGCGGCCTGGAACTCCTTGTCGGCCTTCATGTAGGCCGGCTTGGCCAGTTCCGCTTTCTCTGCAGGGGTCGGCTTCGGTGCGTCGTCGTACATGCTCGGGCCGCCGTTATAGGTCTTCTGCAGCACTTTCCGGCCGTAGCTGGACTGGTAGAAGCGCGTCATCTCCACCGCCGTCTCGGCCGACACCAGCTTGGCCACTGGCGCGGCCAGGCGGTTGTAGACTTCCGTCGCGGGCACTTTATCCAGCTTGGCCATGAAGGCCAGCCGCTGCTGCTCGTTGGGGAACTTGCTGCCGCCGGCCACGGTGCGGGTCAGCTTCTCGGCCTGCATGGCGGCCAGCAGGTCGTACGCGGCCTTCACCTGCGCCGCGCCGGGCGCGGCGGCGGCGGTGCCGGCGGCTACGGGCGCGGCCGCCAGCGCCAGGGTGGAGATTGCCATCAGGCCGGCTACGGCCAGCAGTTTCAACGCCTTCAATTGCTGCTCCTCAAAAATGTTTTGCTGGCAGCATCGTACCTCAGCGTTTGCCTATCCGCCTACACAATTGCACGCGCCAGGATGGCGTCGGCCCGCGCCAGCGCTTCCGGTGCGATGCGCGCGCGGACGCCGTCGAAGTCCGGGCCGCGCGTGGCCGGTCTGGATGCCGGAGCGGCCGATGATGAAGTTCACCATCGGGAACTCGCGTGGCGCTGAAGGACCTGGCCGAGGAGCGCTTCATTTCCTTCAAGCTGGACCAATCGCGCTTTGCCGCCTCGCTGTACCAGAGCTGCATTGAGGCCGGCTTCTGCCGGCGTGGTGTACCGCACGCTCGCGCAGCCGGCCCCGCGCACCACGCTGTACGCCGCCTACCGCAAGGACGATCCGTCGCCGGTGCTGCAGGTTTTCCTCAACATCATGCGCGAGCTGATCGAGACGCCGCAGCCCTAGCGTTGCGCCAGCCCGACGCCGGATGCAGATTGGCTCGCACGGTCTGTCGATAGGCGCCGGAGCGCGGCCGATTCCTGCTTAAATTGTGGCCATCGACAAACTGCTCCGGGAAACGCCATGAAAATACTCGCCCTCGCCGCCGCGCTGTGCTGCGGCCCTGCCCTCGCCATCGAGCCGCTGCCGCTGGAAGCCATGGAGCAGCAGCCCGGATTCAAAGTGGAAGTGCTGCAGGTGACCGACATCGAACCGTACCAGGAAGCCTACGCCGGCTTTATCGGGGCGCTGCGCGCCAACCAGATCGAAGCAGGCCGCAACCTGCGCGTGAACCGCGTGAAGGTGGACTTCGACGCGGAGCGCGGCGGCTTCTGGAGCAAGCTGGGCGTGGTGATGCGCATCCGCCAGGAGGCGCAGCGCATCGCCGCCGCCAGGCCGGACCTGGTGCTGGCTATCGGCTCCCCCGCCACCAAATACGCGCGCGGCATACTGGAAGACGCTAAGGTGCCGCTGGTGTTCACCGCCGTGGCTAATCCTGTTGACGTGGGCTGCGTCTCGCTGGCCGACTGCGGTCCCGGCGTCACCGGCTCCACGCTGTACACCAATATGCGCGACGCGCTCACCATGGTGCACCGCGTCTTCCCGAACGCAAGCCGCATCGGCATGGTCCACACGGACGACGAAAACGGCGTGGCCA
The DNA here is from genome assembly GCF_042693265.1 of Pseudoduganella sp. UC29_71. NCBI lineage: Bacteria > Pseudomonadati > Pseudomonadota > Betaproteobacteria > Burkholderiales > Oxalobacteraceae > Pseudoduganella > Pseudoduganella sp. UC29_71. The sequence goes on from NZ_CP170549.1 coordinate 3,046,217, forward strand.
ACGTGGCTGCGGCGGCAGGCGGCGCACGCGAGCTGGGCATGGCGGTGACGGCGCGGCAGGTGGCGAAGACGGACAATATCGTGCCCGCGCTGAAGGCACTGCACCAGCAGGGAGAAGGCGTGCAGATGTTTGCCGTGCCGCTGGACACCTACTATGGCCTGCACCGCTACGAGGCGGCCATCGACCTGGGCGACTATGGCGCGGAGCACAAGCTGCCGGTGGTGACGCTGGCCATGGTGCGCGTGCCCGGCGCGGCGCTGTACGTGGGCGCCGAATTCGGCGCCGTGGGCTACCTCGCCGGCACGCAGGCGGCGAAGATACTGAAGAACCACACCAAGCCGGAAGTGCTGCCGGTGCTGCGCCAGGAAAAGCCCACCGTACTGGTGGACCCGGCGCGCCTGGCCGCGCTGGATATCAGGCTGCCGGAAGCCCTGCTGGCCCGCAGGACGCAGGCCAGGAACGGCTACTGGCAGCTTGCCTGGGAGTGATCGGCCGCCGCGCTGGCGCAGGAATCAGAACTCTTCCCAGTCGCTGTCGGCGCCGTTGGCAACGCGCGGCTTGGGGCTTGCCTTCGCAGCCAGCTTGCGCACCGGCGCAGCCGGCTTGGCGGCGGGCTTGGCCGGACTGGCGGCGGCGCGCACCGGCCGCACCGCGACCGCCGGCGCGCGCGCCGCGGCCTGCTTGCCTTCCAGCTTGAACACGCTGACCACGCGGGTCAGGCCGAGGGCGCGTTCATTCAACGCGTCGGCCGCCGCAGCCGCCTCTTCAACCAGCGCCACGTTCTGCTGCGTCAGGCCGTCCATCTGGGTGATGGCGGAGTGGATCTGGTCCAGGCCCATGGTCTGCTCCTGGCTGGCCTGCGTGATCTCGCTCATGATGCTGGTCACGCGCTGGATGCTGGTGACGATTTCCTGCATGGTGGCGCCGGCCTGGTCCACCAGCTTGGCGCCGCTGCCCACCTTGTCCACCGAGTCGTCGATCAGCGCCTTGATTTCCTTGGCCGCAGCCGCCGAACGCTGCGCCAGGTTGCGCACTTCGGACGCCACCACCGCGAACCCCCTGCCCTGCTCGCCCGCGCGCGCCGCTTCCACGGCCGCGTTCAGCGCCAGGATATTGGTCTGGAAGGCGATGCCGTCGATTACGCCGATGATGTCCACGATCTTCTTGGACGAGTCGTTGATCGAACCCATGGTGTCCACCACCTGCGACACCACCACCCCGCCCTTGATCGCCACTTCGGAGGCGGATTGCGCCAATATGTTGGCCTGGCGCGAATTTTCGGCGTTCTGCTTGACGGTGCCGGTCAGCTCCTCCATCGAGGACGCGGTTTCCTCCAGCGAGCCGGCCTGCTCGCCGGTGCGGTCCGACAGGTCCATATTGCCGGCGGCGATCTGGCCGGAAGCGCTGGAGATGGTGTCCGTGCTGCCGCGCACTTCGGCCACGATGGCCGCCAGGTTGGTCTTCATCTTGTCCAGTGCGGTCAGCAGCTGGCCGATCTCGCTGCTGCTGCGCTGCTCTACTTTGCCGGTCAGGTCGCCTTCCGCCACCTGGATGGCGATGTCCATGGCCTGCTGCAGCGGCACCGAGATGGCTTGCACCAGCAGCATGCCGACAAACACCGACAGCGCCACGCCCGCCACCAGCACGGCTATCGTCATGTTGCGCGCGCTGTCCAGGCCTGCCTGCACCGCTTCCTCGTTGGCCTTGGCGCGCTGTTCGCTGAAGTCGGCCAGCGCTTTCAGCGCCACGTCGCCGACCCGGTAGGAGGGGTTGATTTTCTTGATCAGCACCATTTCGGCGTCGTCCCACTGGCCGGCCTTGACGGCGGCTGCGGCGGCCCTGATGTGCTCCAGCCCCAGGCCGGCGCTCTTGTCGTACCAGTCCTGCGCCAGCTTTTTCTCTTCCTCGGACTTGATGCTGCCCAGGTAGTGCTCCCAGCCCTTGGCCGCGCGTGCCGAGGCGTCCTCGACGATGCCCCAGTGGACCGTCAGCGCGTGGTCGTGCAGCTTGGACCACTCGAAGGCGGTGTTGTGCTGCAGCGCCTGCAGGATCTGGCTGCGGTTGGTTTCCATCGACAGGCGGATGGCGTTGCGTTCATTGGCATTGGCCTGGTCGCTCAGCGTCACCTCCTTGAGCAGATTGACGGAGCGGTTCGCGCTGTAGATACCCATCGCACCGATCGCCATGATCAGTGAGATCAGTATGGCCAGCGCAATGACCACCAGGTTCTTGATCTTCATATTAGCCAACATGTGATACTCCTTGCTTAGTCTTGAATTTTTAATGCCGTGTTATTGAAGAAGCGGTGCAAGCCGCTCCGCAATTCTTCTACTTCGTCAAACTCGATATAGGTGATGTCGCACAGGTCGTCCAGTTCGCGCAGCAGCGTGGTCTTGATCGGCGCGCCCTTCCATACCAGGAACAGCACCGGCGTGCGGCGGCCCTGGAAGATGTGGTAGGCCAGCTCGAAGGCGCTGCTCTCGCTCATGCCGACGCGGATATTGATCATCACGTCCGCCTCCTGCAGCAGCTGCAGGCGGTGGCGGCGGAAATTCTTCGGCGTAAACGGCTGCTGCTGCTTGCGCTCGAACGAGACCCGGAACGTGTCCGCGCTTTCGGCCTCCGTACCCGTCAGGTACTGGAAGGGATGCGGCAGGCCGTTGGCGCTGTCGATCAGCTGCAGGATGTCGGCGATCATGCGCTGCTGCCGCTGGTCCGATTCCGTGAACGGCTGGCGGATGAACAGGCGCAGCGGCGGCACGCCCACGCTGCGCTCGCGCGCACCGCGGCGCCGCTCCGGCAGCTCGGTGGCCGCTGCCACCAGGTCGGCGGCGGCTGGCTCGCGGCGCGCCCGCGCTGCCGCGCCGGCCAGGGAGATCGCCTCGCGGGCGGCCTGCGCCACCGATTCCTCCAGGCGCGCCCGGGCGGCCTGCCGGTGCAGCTCCTGCAGCGAATGCAGCGTGGTGTCGTCCGCGTGGCGCATGGCCTCCATTGCCGCTTCGGCCGCCGCGATGGTGGTAAAGTAAGCGGCGCCGGAAGCCAGCGTGGCCACCCGCAGCGCGCGCGAGGCGCCGATGGCGCTGCGCTTCACGTCCACGGTGAGCACCACCAGGCCGATCCGCTTACCGGCCAGCATGGCCATTACTTCCTCGTCCTGCAGCTCGCGCACCGGGATCTCCGCCGCGCCGATCACCACCGCCGTCACGTGGCTGGCCACCAGCTCGAAGCCGGAGGCCGACAGTTCGCGCGCCAGCGCCACCGCACGCGCCTGGTCGCCCTTGCGCACGCGCAGGTAGGCCAGGCCGCCGCGCGGCAGGCGCACGCTGGCGCCCAGCAGGGCTTTGAAATAGGCTTCGCCGAAGGTGGCGCCGCAGCCCATCACTTCACCGGTGGATTTCATTTCCGGCCCGAGTATGGTGTCCACGCCGAGGAATTTGGCGAACGGCAGCACGGCTTCCTTGACGCTGAAATACGGCGGCACGATTTCCCCGGTCACGCCCTGCTCCGCCAGCGACTGGCCGGCCATGCAGCGCGCGGCCACCTTGGCCAGCGCCACGCCGGTGGCCTTGGAAACGAAAGGCACGGTGCGCGAGGCGCGCGGGTTCACTTCCAGCACGAAGATCTGGTCGCGCACGCGGCCATCGACCTTGTTGCGCTGGACCGCGAACTGCACATTCATCAGCCCCACCACGCGCAGGCCGCGCGCCAGGCGTTCGGTCTGGCGCTTGATCTCGGCCACGGTGTCGTGCGCCAGCGAATACGGCGGCAGCGAGCAGGCCGAATCGCCCGAGTGGATGCCGGCCTGTTCGATGTGTTCCATCACGCCGCCTATCACCACCTGGGCGCCGTCCGACACGCAGTCCACGTCCACCTCGATGGCGTCGTTCAGGAAGCGGTCCAGCAGCACCGGGGAGTCGTGCGATACCTTCACCGCTTCGCGCATATAGCGTTCCAGGTCGGCGCGCTCGTGCACGATCTCCATGGCGCGGCCGCCCAGCACATAGGACGGGCGCACCACCAGCGGATAGCCGATTTCCTCGGCCAGCCTGACCGCGTCCTCCTCGGTGCGGGCGGTGCGGTTGGGCGGCTGGCGCAGGTCCAGCTGGTACAACAGCTGCTGGAAGCGCTCGCGGTCCTCGGCGGCATCGATCATGTCCGGCGAGGTGCCGATGATGCGCACGCCGGCCGCTTCCAGCTCCAGCGCCAGCTTGAGCGGCGTCTGGCCGCCGTACTGCACGATGACGCCCATGGGCCGCTCGATGGCGACGATTTCCAGCACGTCCTCCAGCGTCAGCGATTCGAAGTACAGCCGGTCCGAGGTGTCGTAATCGGTGGACACGGTTTCGGGATTGCAGTTGACCATGATGGTCTCGTAGCCGTCCTCGCGCATGGCCAGCGCCGCGTGCACGCAGCAGTAGTCGAACTCGATGCCCTGGCCGATGCGGTTGGGGCCGCCGCCCAGCACCATGATCTTGCGCGCATTGGTGGGCAGCGCCTCGCATTCCTCGTCGTAGGTGGAGTACATATAGGCGGTGCGGGTGGCGAATTCCGCGGCGCAGGTGTCCACGCGCTTGTACACCGGCCGCACGCCCAGCAGCTGGCGGTGGGTGCGCACGGCCTGCTCGGACACGCCCAGCAGCGCAGCCAGGCGGCGGTCGCCGAAGCCCTGCTGCTTCAGGCGGAACAGCACCGGCTTGTCCAGCCCTTCCAGCGTTTGCGTCTGTATCCACTGCTCCACTTCCACCAGGTCGTGGATCTGGGCCAGGAACCAGGGATCGATGCCGGACAGGCGGTGCACCTCGCGCTGCGTCATGCCTTGCGCGAAGGCTTCGCCCACGTACCAGATGCGCTGCGGGCCGGGCGCCGACAGCTGCTCGGCGATGACGGCGGCGCCGGTACTGGGCCGGCGCAGCCCGTCCAGGCCGATGTCCAGGCCGCGCAGCGCCTTCTGGAACGATTCCTGGAAGGTGCGCCCCATGGCCATGACTTCGCCCACGGATTTCATTTGCGTGGTGAGGCGCTCGTCCGCGCCCGGGAATTTTTCGAAAGCGAAGCGCGGCACCTTGGTCACCACGTAGTCGATGGACGGCTCGAACGAGGCCGGCGTGGCGCCGCCGGTAATGTCGTTGTGCAGCTCGTCCAGCGTGAAGCCGACCGCCAGCTTGGCCGCCACGCGCGCAATCGGAAAACCGGTGGCCTTCGATGCCAGCGCCGAGGAGCGCGACACGCGCGGGTTCATTTCAATGACGATCATGCGGCCGTCGGCCGGGTTCAGCGCAAACTGCACGTTCGAGCCGCCGGTGTCCACGCCGATCTTGCGCAGCACCGCCAGCGAGGCGTTGCGCATGATCTGGTATTCCTTGTCCGTCAGCGTCTGCGCCGGGGCCACGGTGATGGAGTCGCCGGTATGCACGCCCATCGGGTCCAGGTTCTCGATGGAGCACACGATGATGCAGTTGTCCGCCTTGTCGCGCACCACCTCCATCTCGAATTCCTTCCAGCCGATCAGCGATTCCTCGATCAGCAGCTCGGACGTGGGCGACAGTTCCAGCCCGCGCGCGCAGATCTCATTGAACTGCGCCGCGTCGTGCGCGATGCCGCCGCCGCTGCCGCCCATGGTAAACGAAGGCCGGATGATGACCGGGAAGCCCAGCTCCTCCTGCGCGGCCCAGGCTTCGGCCATGCTGTGGGCAATGCCGGAACGCGCCGACTCCAGGCCGATCTTGTTCATGCAGGCCTTGAACTTGGCGCGGTCCTCGGCCTTGTCGATGGCTTCCGGCGTGGCGCCGATCAGCTCCACCCCGAACTGCTCCAGCACGCCGTGCCGGTGCAGGTCGAGCGCGCAATTGAGCGCGGTCTGGCCGCCCATGGTGGGCAGCACGGCCTGCGGCCGCTCCTTTTCGATGATGCGCGCCACCACTTCCCAGGTGATCGGCTCGATATAGGTGACGTCCGCCATGTCCGGATCGGTCATGATGGTGGCGGGATTGCTGTTGACCAGGATGATCTTGTAGCCTTCCTCGCGCAGCGCCTTGCATGCCTGGGCACCGGAATAATCGAACTCGCAAGCCTGGCCGATGACGATGGGGCCGGCGCCGATAATGAGGATGCTGCTAATGTCGCTACGCTTAGGCATGCTGCTGGCCTCCCATCAGATTAACGAAACGGTCGAACAAGGGCGCCAGGTCGTGCGGTCCGGGCGACGCTTCCGGGTGGCCCTGGAAGCAGAACGCCGGACGGTCGGTGCGCATGAAACCCTGCAGCGAGCCGTCGAACAGCGAGACATGGGTGACGCGGCAATTGGCGGGCAGCGATTCCGCATCGACTGCGAAGCCGTGGTTCTGCGACGTGATCATCACCTTGCCGGTGGCCAGTTCCTGCACCGGGTGGTTGGCGCCGTGGTGGCCGAACTTCATTTTCACGGTGCGCGCGCCCGAGGCGAGCGCCATGATCTGGTGCCCCAGGCAGATGCCGAAGGTGGGCACGCCGTGCTCGATCAGCTCGCGCGCGGCCTCGATGGCGTAGCCGCAGGGCTGCGGGTCGCCGGGGCCGTTGGACAGGAAGATGCCGTCCGGGTTCAGGGCCAGGGCGGCCTGCGCACCGGCTTGCGCCGGCAGCACGGTGATGCGGCAGCCGCGTTCGGCCAGCATGCGCAGGATATTGGTCTTCACGCCATAGTCGTAGGCCACCACGTGGAAGCGCGCCCTGTCCAGCCTGCCGAAGCCTTTGCCCAGCCGCCATTCGGTGGCGTGCCACTCGTAGGCGCTGGCGGTGCTGACGGTGCGCGCCAGGTCCATGCCGGCCAGGCCGGGGAAGCTGCGCGCGTGCGCCAGGGCCTGCTGCGCCAGCGCGCTGTCCGCGCGCGCGCCCGCCTCCCCTGCGCCGGCGACGATGGCGCCGTTCTGGGCGCCGCGCTCGCGCAGGATGCGGGTCAGCTTGCGCGTGTCGAGGCCGGCAATGGCGACGATGTTCTGGCCGCGCAGCCAGTCCGACAGGCTGAGCGAGGAACGGAAATTGGAAGCCAGCAGCGGCAAATCCTTGATGACCAGGCCTGCGGCGTGAATGCGGGGCGATTCGCCGTCCTCGCCATTGATGCCGGTGTTGCCGATGTGCGGATAAGTCAGCGTGACGATCTGCCGGCTGTAGCTGGGATCACTCAATATTTCCTGGTAGCCCGTCATGGCGGTGTTGAACACGACCTCGCCGCTGGTGTGGCCGGCGGCGCCGATGGACACGCCTTCAAACAGCGTACCGTCGGCCAGCGCCAGCACCGCGTGCTGTACTTCGCCCAAGGCATGCCTCAGTGGATGCTTCATTGCCCGTCTCCTTCGTCGCGCCGATTTAACATTTGGACACGGATTTCATTTCCACAGGAAAATAAAGTCCGTCATTGCGATGCCAAGATACGAGAAAAAAACAGGGTCAACTCTCTCCAATACTCACATCAAATAAAATAAGCGGCCGTCCTCTCCACAATTAACTATTTCCACGATGCAATTTCGCAACAGCTATTGAACCAATATCAACCTTGGCGGAAAGGGGCACCCGGCATGTCATGGACAGCGAGCATCCAGACCAGGAAGCATCCGGGCCGGGCCGGCCGTCCGGCAGTGCTGCGCACCCGCACGCGCGCGGCTATAATGTCGGGCCCAGCACACACCGCCCCGCAAGCGCCATGACACTACTGACCATCATCGTCGCCACAGACGCCCAGCGCGGCATCGGCATCAACAACACGCTGCCGTGGAAGCTGCCGGAAGACATGGCGCACTTCAAGCGCCTGACCACCGGCCATCCCGTCATCATGGGCCGCAAGACCTATGAGTCCATCGGCCGCCCGCTGCCCAACCGCCGCAACGTCGTCGTCACCCGCAACGCCGCGTGGCGCGCGGACGGCGTGGAGGCCGTGCACTCGCTGGACGAGGCGCGCGCGCTGGTCCAGGGCGAGGCGGAAGCCTTCATCATCGGCGGCGCCCAGGTGTATGCCGAGGCGCTGGCCCGGCGCCTGGCGGACCAGGTAATCCAGACCGAAATCGGCCAGGCGTTCGAATGCGACGCGCATTTCCCCGCACTTGGCGCAGAATGGCAGGAGCTGGAACGCCAGAACTACACCTCGGCCAACGGCCTGCCGTACGCATTCGTAACTTTGCGCCGCCTGCCGGCGTAACCAGAAAAGGAAACATCCATGTCAGGACACGGTTTTCACGTCCACGGCCCGCACGACCACGCCGTGGAGCATGCTGCCCACAGCGACGACAAATTCTCCGGCAATATCGCCGTCACCACGGCCATCCTGGCCACGGTGGGCGCGCTGTTCGGTTACCAGGGCGGCGCCACGCAGAACGAGGCGGCCCTGTACAAGAACAACGCCGCCATCGACAAGACCCAGGCCGCCAACAGCTGGAACTACTACCAGGCCAAGTCCAACAAGCAGAACCTGGCCGAGCTGGCCATGACCTTGCCGAACGTGGACCCGGAAAAATACAAGGCCGAGGTGGCGCGTTACCGCAGCGAGAAGGAAGACATCAAGAAGGACGCCGAGAAGTGGGAAGCGTCGTCGGCCGAATGGAACAAGAAGTCCGACGCCGCGCTGCACCAGCACCACCAGTGGGCGCTAGCCACCACGGCCGAACAGATCGCCATTTCGCTGGCGGCCATCACGCTGCTGACGCATCGCCGCTGGCTGCTGTACACTGCGTACGCGGTGGCCGGCGCCGGGATCGCGCTGGGGCTGTTCGCGGCCCTGCACATCGATCCGATCGGCGCGCTGACCGGCGGCGGTGCCGCCGCCGGCCACCACTAGGCAGCACCAGGCACCGATATGCCGGACCATGCCGCCAACTGCGTAACTTTTTTCCCCGTTGGCGGCATTTTCTGCGAGAATCCCGTTCTTATTTTTTTCGCCCAGCCCGCTCCGGCCACAAATAGCCCGGGGCGGTTCTTCTTTTTGGAGACAAGTAATGAAATTTCGTTTCCCCATCGTCATCATTGACGAGGATTTCCGCTCTGAGAACACGTCCGGCCTGGGCATCCGCGCCCTGGCCGCCGCGATGGAAAAAGAAGGCATGGAAGTGCTGGGCGTAACCAGCTACGGCGACCTGTCCCAGTTCGCGCAGCAGCAATCGCGCGCCTCGGCCTTCGTGCTGTCCATCGACGACGAGGAATTCGGCGGCGGCACCGTGGAAGAAACCGACCACGCCCTGAAGTCGCTGCGCGCCTTCGTGGAAGAGATCCGCTACAAGAACTCGGACATCCCGATCTACCTGTACGGCGAAACGCGCACCTCGCGCCACATCCCGAACGACATCCTGCGCGAACTGCACGGCTTCATCCACATGTTCGAGGACACCCCCGAATTCGTGGCGCGCCACATCATCCGCGAAGCGAAGTCCTATCTGGACGGCCTGTCGCCGCCCTTCTTCCGCGCGCTGGTGCACTACGCCAACGACGGCTCCTACTCCTGGCACTGCCCCGGCCACTCCGGCGGCGTGGCCTTCCTGAAGTCGCCCATCGGCCAGATGTTCCACCAGTTCTTCGGCGAGAACATGCTGCGCGCCGACGTCTGCAACGCGGTGGAAGAACTGGGCCAGCTGCTGGACCACACCGGCCCCGTGGCCGCCTCCGAGCGCAACGCCGCGCGCATCTACAACGCCGACCACTGCTACTTCGTCACCAACGGCACCTCCACCTCGAACAAGATGGTGTGGCACTCCACGGTCGCCCCGGGCGACATCGTGGTGGTGGACCGCAACTGCCACAAGTCGATCCTGCACTCCATCATCATGTGCGGCGCCATTCCCGTGTTCCTGATGCCGACCCGCAACCACCTCGGCATCATCGGCCCGATCCCGGTGGAAGAGTTCTCGATGGAGAGCATCCAGCGCAAGATCGACGCCAACCCGTTCGCGCGCGACGCCAAGAACAAGAAGCCGCGCATCCTGACCATCACCCAGTCCACCTACGACGGCGTGGTGTACAACGTCGAGACCTTGCGCGAAATGCTGGACGGTAAGATCGACACCCTGCACTTCGACGAAGCCTGGCTGCCGCACGCCACCTTCCACGACTTCTACAAGAACATGCACGCCATCGGCAAGGACCGTCCGCGCGCCAAGGAATCGATGATCTTCTCCACCCAGTCCACGCACAAGCTGCTGGCGGGCCTGTCGCAGGCCTCGCAGGTGCTGGTGCGCGAATCGGAATCGGTCAAGCTGGACAAGGACGCCTTCAACGAAGCCTACCTGATGCACACCTCCACCTCGCCGCAGTACTCCATCATCGCCTCGTGCGACGTGGCCGCTGCCATGATGGAAGCGCCGGGCGGCACCGCGCTGGTGGAAGAATCGATCCTGGAAGCGCTGGACTTCCGCCGCGCCATGCGCAAGATCGACGAGGAATGGGGCAAGGACTGGTGGTTCAAGGTGTGGGGGCCGAACGAATTCGCCGAAGAAGGCATCGGCACCCAGGCCGACTGGATCTTCACCGAGGAAAGCCAGGAATGGCACGGCTTCGGCAAGCTGGCGCCGGGCTTCAACATGCTGGACCCGATCAAGGCCACCATCGTCAACCCGGGCCTGTCGCTGGACGGCCAGTTCGGCGACACCGGCATCCCCGCGTCCATCGTCACCAAGTACCTGGCCGAGCACGGCGTGATCGTCGAGAAGTGCGGCCTGTACTCCTTCTTCATCATGTTCACCATCGGCATCACCAAGGGCCGCTGGAACACGCTGCTGACCGCGCTGCAGCAGTTCAAGGACGACTACGACAAGAACATGCCGCTGTGGCGCATCCTGCCCGAGTTCTCGCAAGCGAACCCGCGCTACGAGCAGATGGGCCTGCGCGACCTGTGCCAGCAGATCCACGACTTCTACAAGGCCTACGACGTGGCGCGCCTGACGACGGAGATGTATTTGTCCGACATGATCCCGGCCATGAAGCCATCGGACGCCTTCGCCAAGATGGCGCACCGCGAGATCGAGCGCGTGGCGATCGACGAACTGGAAGGCCGCATCACCTCCATCCTGCTGACGCCATACCCGCCGGGCATTCCGCTGCTGATCCCGGGCGAGCGCTTCAACAAGACCATCGTCGACTACCTGCGCTTCGCGCGCGACTTCAACGAACGCTTCCCCGGCTTCGAGACCGACGTGCACGGCCTGGTCAAGCGCGAAGTCAACGGCAAGCGCGACTACTTCGTGGACTGCGTCAAGCAATAAACCGCTACTAACCACTACTTGCCGCAAAAACAAATGGGGCCAGGGTTAATTATTTAATTAACCCTGACCCCATTTTTCGTTGTGCACCTTTGGCGCGGGTCAAACCAGGCACGGACGGCTGGGCGTAAAGTGCTGGCCTCGCCCTCGCCAAAACCGCTATGGAACGCCCGGATGCGCTTGCTGTGTGGCTGCACGTTGTCGACCAGACGCTGCAGGACATCGGCCGCAGCTTGGCCGATGAGCTTGGCAAAACTGGCATCCGCACGCATGCCGCGCAGGCGCCGGTGCCCGCTGGCAGCCTGGGCCTGCTGCTGCTTAGCCGCTGGGACGAGCAGCTGGCCGCGCAGCTGGCCGCGCTAACCGCGCGCGCCACCGTGCTTGCGGTGGCGTGCGGTCCGGCGCCGCTGGCGCCGGATGCCATGTGGGCCGTACTGGCAGCGGGCGCGGCCGACTTGCTGCAGTGGCCTGCGGCAGGCGCGCAGCTCACCCAGGGGCCGGTGCCGGAGGCGGCCCGGGTGGCCGCGCAGGCGTCGGCGCGGCTGCGGCGCTGGCAGGCGGTGCAGCAGCTGATGGCCTCGGACGCCGTGCAGGCCAGCCTGGTGGGCGACAGCCCCGTGTGGCGCGCGCTGGTGCGCAATGTGGTGGAGGTGGCGGCGTTCTCGCAGTCGTCGGTGCTGATCACGGGCGAAACCGGGACCGGCAAGGAACAGATTGCGCAGCTGATCCATCATCTCGGCGGCGCGGCGGGCGAGCTGGTGGTCGTCGATTGCACCACCTTGTCCGCAGAGCTGGCGGGCAGCGAGTTCTTCGGCCACGAGCGCGGCGCGTTCACCGGCGCGGCCAGCGCGCGCGACGGCGCCTTTGCTTTGGCGGACGGCGGCGTGCTGTTTCTCGACGAGGTAGGCGAGCTGCAGCTGCCGATGCAGGCGCAGCTGCTGCGCGTGATACAGGAGCAAAAGTACAAGCGCGTGGGCAGCAACACCTGGCAGCCGACGTGCTTTCGCCTGGTGTGCGCCACCAACCGCGACCTTGAGGCGGGCGTGGCGGATGGCAGCTTCCGCGCCGACCTGTATTACCGCATCGCGGGATGGCGCTGCCGCCCGCCGCCGCTGCGCGAGCGGCAAAGCGATATCCTGCCGCTGGCCGAACACTTCATCGGCCTGCTGGCGCCGCAGGGGCCGCGCTGCGAACTCGATCCGGCCGTGAAGGCATTTCTGCTGGCGCGCGACTATCCCGGCAATGTGCGCGACCTGCGCCAGACGGTGGCGCGCATCTGGCACCGCCATTGCGGCCCCGGCCCGGTAACGATAGGCGACGTGCCGCCGGACGAGCGGCCGCAAGGGGCCGCCATATGGCCGGACCGGGGCTTCGCCGACGCCATCCGCCATGCCGTCGACCTGGGCCTGGGGCTGGGCCGCATTACGCAAGCGGCCGGCGACACGGCCATCCAGCTGGTGCTGGAGCAGGAGAACGACAACAACCAGCGCGCCGCGGCGCGGCTGGGCGTTACCGACCGCGCGCTGCAGCTGCGGCGCAAGGCCTGGGGCGAGGCGGCTTGCAGTGCGCCGCGGCCCGGTGCGCCTACGTAGGGTCGGCCTGGCGGGGCTGCGCGCCGCCGGTCAGGCGCAGGAAGTTCTCTCCCAGGATCAGTCTTTCATCGCGCTCCGGCAAGCGCAACAACCTGATCTTCTCCAGCTCAAGGCCGGGATGCAGCCACGGCCCGTCCGATCCGAACAGCACCTTGTGCGGCCCGGCGCGGCGTACGGCCTGCTCCAGCAAATCGAAGCGCCGCACGCCCGAGCTGTCCGTATGGATGTTACGGTGGCGCACCAGATGGTCGATAAGCGCCAGTTGCGCGCCCCAGTCGTCGGCAAAGCTGCCCAGGTGCGGCAGGATGAAATTGACGTCCGGGTACTGCGCGGCCAGCAGTTCCGCCACGGCCACCTCGCCCATCGGGTCGTACAGCACGGGCACGCCGAACAGCCGCGCCGCGTCGCACACTTCGCCGCTGATGCGCGCATCGTGCCGGTGCAGCTTGATGCCGATGAAGCCGTAGTCCTGCACCGCCGTACGCACCATGGCGGCAATGCGGCCCCGGTCGCGCACTGCGTGCACAAACGCGTAGCCGTAGTACTGCTGCGGGCGCGAGGCGACGATGCGCGCCACGTCGGCGTTGGCCTGCGCGTAGTCGCTGTGGAAAGTGGCCAGCAGCGCGCTGCGGTCTATCCCGGCCGCACGGGCGCGCCGCAGGTAGCGTCCCAGGCCCGCGTTGCTGTCCCACGGGCCGCTCAAGCCGTCGCCCGGGCCGGCGTGGCAGTGGCAGTCGATGATCATCGCGCTGTCAGCAGCCGAAGCCGCCGTTGCCGTTGCCGTTGCCGTTGCCGTTGCCGTTGCCGTTGCCGTTGCCGTTGCCGTAGCCGTAGCCGTAGCCGCGCTGTGCGCGCCGCTTGCGCCAGCGCCCGCCGTAGGCCTCGCCTTCTTCCTCGCCGGACAGCCCTTCCGCCATTTCGTAGTGCGGAACATGCTGCAGCAGGGACTCGCTGAGCGCCCTGCGCACGGCCTGCGGGCTGCCGTCGCTGGCTGCGGCCAGTTGCGCCGCCGTGCCGGCAATGCGCACGAAGCGGCGCGCCATCTCGAACTCCTGCTGCTCGTACTCCATGCCGCTGAATTCCATCTCGAGCGCCTTGGCCACGGCGCCGCCCAGCGCGGAGCCGAGCGCCGTGCCGACGCCGGGAATGGGAATAAAGGAGCCGAGCGCCCCGCCCACCATCGGCAGCGCCTTCTTGGCGATGCCCTTTAGCACGCCGCCCAGGGGCTGGGCCACCTTGCCTATCGCCGAGCCGACCTTCTTCAGGCCTTTCCACGCCCCTTTGAACAGCCCGCCCAGGAACTGATCCAGTTCCGCCTCGCTGGTCACCGACATCAGTTCCAGCGCCAGCTCCATCTCTTGCTCGGCGCTGAACGGGCCGGCCTGCACGGCTTCGAATTCCATCACTTCGAAGCCGCCGGCGGCCGTCGCGCTGCACGACGTGCAGTGGCATTGTTTGCAGTACATGATGTTCTCCCCGGCTCATCGCCATTCATGGCCGAACAACTCGGCCTCCAGTTCGCGGCGCTGGTTGGTCAGCACACCTGCGCTGGTGCGAAACATGTCGTCGTGGATGCGGTATTCGACGGCGCGGCGCTGCGCCTCGGGCAGGCTCGATTGCGCCACGTACACCGAGTGCGATGCCAGCGGCAGCCCCATCATCTGTCCGCACAGCGCGTGCTGCTGCAGGCGGCGGCGCAGGTTGCCGGTCTGGCCGCTGTAGGCGCGCCGCACGCCGTTGACGGTGAACTCGATCAGGTAGAAGCCTGGGCCGGTGGCGCGCGGATCGCGCAGCGCGCCAGTGAGCGGGCCGAGCGCCAGGTAAGCCGGCCGCTGCGCGGCGGGCAGGCGGCCTATGGTTGCCGCGATGGTTGGCGGAACCTCGGCCGCGTCGGCGCTGGCCGGCACCGCTTGCGCGCCCCCGCTGCCATCATCGAAGGCGCCGCCGTCGTCCGGCGGCGGTTCCGCGTCGGACCAGCCGCCTGGCCCAGGCGGCAGCACGGCCACCGAGGTGTAGGGCCACCAGCCGCCGTAGCGCGGACCGTAGTAGGGCCACACGGGCCAGGGCCGGGGACGCGGTCCCCGCGGCGGGCCGGGGCGTCCCAGCCGCCCGGCGCCGTGCCGGACCGGGGCCTGCCGCGCGGGGCCTGCCCGCCCGCCGCACCGCGCGCCACCCCGTCCGCTGCTGCGCGCGAAGCCCATCGGGCGGCCGCAGCGTTCGCCTTCCAGTTCGCCTTCCAGTTCGCCTTCCAGCTCGAAAGGCAGAGTTTCGAATTGCTGATTCATGCCAGCTCCTTGATGTGATATTCCAGTGCCGCCACGGCGCGCGCGACATCCTGCTCGCTGTGGCCGGCACGCAGCAGGAAAGTCAGCCCCGGCGCGCCGCGATGGCGTTGCAGCAGCGCCAGCACGCCGCCAGCCCGCAGCGCCGCCTGCAACGCCGGGCCGTCGGCGCCGCCCGCCAGCGGCACGATCTGTACCGGGAACATGCCACCGCGGCATGCAATACCCGCCGCGCCCAGGCCGGCCCGGAACTGCCGTACGCGAGCCCGCAACGTGCGCCGCAGCGTGTCGCCGCAAACGGCATTGATGCGCAAGGCCCGGCGCGCGGCAGCGATGGCCGCCACGCTGGGCGGACTGGCGTGCACGCGCACCAGGCTATGCCGCTCAAAACGCGCCAATACGGCCGCGCTGCCGGCCAGCACCGCAATCGGCGCGCCGAAGGCCTTCGCCAGCGACGCGCCAACCAGCACGTGCGGCCCATCGTTGCGCGTGCCGCCGCCGGGCAAGGGCGCGTTGTCCGGCCCCGCGCGCTGCCCACGCAGGCCATGCGATTGCACCGAGCCGCCGCCGTGCCGGCCCAGCAGGCCAAGCGGCTGGGTGTCGTCCAGCACCAGCCAGCCGCCGTCCCGCGCGGCGATGCCGGCGTAGTCGGCCAAGGGTGGGGGATGCGCCGCACCCGGGCTGTAACCGTCCGCCAGCACCACGGGCCGCCGGCCTTGCGCGCGCCAGCGCCGGGCCAGCCGCGCCAGGCCGGCCGCGTCGCCGTGGCGGAACAGCTGCATCGGCGCGCCGCGTGCGACCGCCTGCTGCGCGCCCCAGCGCGCCACCGGATAGGCGCCGGCGTCGATCAGCAGCGCAACCGGCTCCTGCGCCAGCATGGCGAACAGGTCCAGGTACAGGTGCAGCGTGGACGGCAGTACCAGCGCCGCTTCGCAGCCCAGCAGGGCCGCCAGGTCGCGCGCCAGCGGGATCGCGCCGGGCGGCTGCGCCAGCGCGGCGGGCTTGCCCAGCGTGAGCGCCGCCCACGGCGGCAGCGCACCGGACGGATGGTCCATGTCCAGGTACAGCGCGCTGGTGAAATCGAGCGCGCCGGCGGCACAGCCGGCACAGGCGGCGCCAGCCATCGCGGCCTCAGGCGCGCGCCTGCTGCGCGGCCAGCCGCTGGCGCAGCAGCACCGATGGCAGCGTGGCGTCCGTCGCCACGTCCGCGCCGTCCACCGACAGGTCCACGCCGGTAGCCGCACGGTAGGCATGGATGTAGCCCTGCGCCTGCGGCCGCCAGAAGCGTGCCCAGTTGAACGCCTGCGTCGACTCGTAGATGTCGCTCCAGTTGCCGTAACGGATCGACAGCAGCAACTGCTCGCCGAACATGGCCAGCGAGCGGAAATGCATCACGCTGGTGTCGGTCCAGCCCTGCAGCTTCTTCATCGCGTCCACCCGGTCCATCCACGGCTCCGGGTAAGCCACCATCACGCGCGTGGGCAGGAACTCGCGGAACTCCGGCCGCCCCAGCAGCCATTGCTGCATCAGCATTTCGATGCGCGCCGTGGACGGCAGATCGCCGAACTGGTTGTGCGCACCCTGCGACAGGATCAGGTGCACTTCCTTGAGCGCGTTCAGCACCGGGAAGGCGTCCGCCTTGACGGTGGTGTCGTCGTCCTGCCGGTAAAAGGACGTGAGCAGGCGCAGCAAGTGGTGGAAGGCTTCCAGGAATTTCGACCGGCCGTCCGCCGGCCGGAAGCGCCGCACCGCCTTGCCATCCAGCCGCACGCCGTAGTGGTGGTCATACTCATAGTTGCGGCGCACCACGGTCAGCCGGTGCTGCTCGTCCTGCGTGTAGCCCCACAGCAGATTGTTCAGCGGGCGCAGCATGTCGATCTCGGTGTTGGCCAGCGGGTCCAGGCCGTGCGCGGCGCTGGCCGGGCGCAGGTTCTGGAAGCGCTGCGTGATGGCGTTCATGGTCTGCACCAGCATGCCCTCCTCCATCCAGTAGGACCAGATCAGCTCTATCAGGCAGGGATTGGACAGCCGCTCCTGGATGATGCCGAAGCACAGGTCCGCCTCGCTGCCGCTGCCGGGGACGTTGATGGGGATGTCGGGCAGCTTGCGGCGGATCACGGCCAGGTAGGGCAAGGCCAGCGCGTTGCCGTCCACCGTCTCCAGGTATTCATTGGCCAGCACGTCGGCCAGGCTGCCGCCGTTGGGAATGTCGCGCCGGTCCAGGTAGGCCGCGTCCTCGGCCGGATTGAAAGCCAGCGGCAGGCTCAGTACGCCGCAATTGACCATCACGAAGGCCTCCGTGGCCGCCTTCAGCACGCGGTAGGAGTCGGAATCGTTGAACGGCAGCGCGCGGCGCGACTTGATGGCGTTAAAGGCCGCGTTCTTGCCGGCGAAACGCAGCCGCTCGAAGTCCGACACGGCCACATTGGCGTCGCAGAACAGCTGGTCCAGGAAGGCCAGGTAGTTGGTGAAGGACAGCGCCTCGGTGCTGTTGCGGATCAGGGTCCACAGCGGCAAGTCTTCGGTCGGCTCGGTCTCGGTGCGGGTGAGCGACACGCCGACGTTGCCGCTGATGGGCTGCGGCACGCGCTGGTCCGCGTCGAAGTCCGCGTTCACGCCCAGCGACGCCATCGAGCCGGGCGCGGTCACGCCCGCCAACTGGTCCGCCGTGAGCGAAGCGCCCGGGCCGCCGCTGCGCACCATGGGCATGCCGGCCGCACCCGGCGCCGCCGCGCCGGCCGGCCGCCCGCGCCGCGCGAACAGCACCTGCGCCTCGAAGCGCTGCGGCCCGGCATGGCGCATGATGGCGCTGAAATGATGTCCGTCGCCGCCGCGCGGCTGCCATGGCGAGCGCGCCACGATGCGCAGCGCGTCCTCGCCCAGCGGGCCATCGCCGTCCACGTGCACTTCGGCGGTGGCCTTGTCGCCGACGAAGGCGCAGTTGTTCTCGACCTCGCGGCAATTCGATTCGAACGTCATCTCCACCGAAGGGTTGAAGGCGAAGTCGAAGCACACGTTCTCGGTGCAGCCGTTGCGCACCGCTGCGCACTGGTAAAACAGCGCATCCATGCGCATCGGTACGATGTTGTCGTAGGCGGCGATGTAGGCGCCAGCTTCCAGCGACGGAAACAGCACCGCGCCGTCGGCGCCGGTGAAGCCGGTGTTCACCAGCAGCGCCTCGTCGGGCAGCCACTTCTTCACTTCCTCCACGTCGCAGTCCGCCATCGGCGCGCCCTGCCGGGTTTGCGCCTTGTACAGCTTGATGGCGGCGTTGACCAGCGGCGCGCCGGTGAGGCTGTCGTGCACCGTCACCTGGACCGCCCCGCGCAGATCCGCCTTGGCCGCCGCGTTCTTGATGTTTGCCATGTCTATCTCCTTAAAGGATGGTGCTACGGTATTCGGGGCGCCGGTACTGGGCCACGTCGCCGCACAATGCGGTCAGGTCCAGCGTGCTGCGCAAGGCCCAGTGGGTCAGCAGCCTGCCCAGCAGCACGCTCTCGTCTTCAGGACTGAGGCGGCCGTCGGCGCGGGCCTGGCCCAGCACCGCAAAGGCCAGCGAGGGCGCGGCGTCGTACATCTTTTGCGGCGTCCTGCTCCACTGCCGGAACAGGCACGCCAGCCGGCGCGGCTGGCGCGCACGCACCGCCATCACATCCGGCAAGGTGCGCCCGCGCAGCAGTGCCGGCCGGTGCCGCGCCAGCAGCGCGGCGAAGGCCGGCAGGCTGTCTTCCAGCTGCAGCAGCACGCGCCGCTGGGACGGCGGCAGACCGGTGAGCGGGTAGAACGACTCCCACAGCGCCGCCACGCGCCGCCACTGCGGATGCGGGAACAGGTGCTCGCCCAGCGCGCAGCTGAGCTTTACCCGTATCCACGGCGCCGGATGGGGATCGTCGGGATTGACGCGGAACACGAACACGCGCGGCAGGCTGACCACGCCGATCAACCCCATGGTGGCCACCACGCCCACCCGCGCCAGCGACCACAGGTCGGCCACCACTTCCGAGATCCAGCGCTCCCACAGGCGCCACACATGGGCCGGCGTCCCCTGGCTGCCGCCGCCGCGCTGCATCGACTGCAGCACCGGGCGCAGCGAGTTCACCAGGTCCAGCAGCGCCGCGCCCTGGTGCCCGACTTCGTGGATCAGCGAGGAGGCGATGCTGCTGCCCACCATGCGCTCGCGCGGCACGCGCACGATGGCCACCGGGTTGTCGCCGCCGCCGGGCAAGCGGGTGCGCGCGCGGCGGATGGCCGCGCCCGGCCCCCGGTCCAGGTAGCAGATCACCGGCGGCGCGCGGTAGTAGCTGCCGGGCAGCGCCAGGGCGTCGGCCGACACCACGTCCAGCCCGGATAGCCAGGTGCCGTTCTTGTGCTCACTGCGCTGGGTGATGACGTCGTTGAACAGATCGAACTGCGTCAAGCCGGCATTGAACTTCAGGCGCAGGAAGGTGAAGCGGCGCTGCGCTTCGGCGGCGCTGGCGTGGCGCGCCGCCGGACCTTGCAGCCATGCCAGGAAGGCCGTCACCATGCCATGCAGCCCGCGCCGTCCCTGTGCCAGATGCGCTTCGATCGCCGTCTGCGCCGATGGCGGCAAGGCCGCCGCCGGCACCATGGGTTCGATCAGCACGAAGGGCCGTACGCGGCGCAGCCGCGTGAGCAGCGAGCGCGCCTCTTGCGCCAGCATCCACCGGGCATAGGAGCTGATGGCCATGGCCGATCAGGCGCCGTACAGCACGATCTTGCGGCCCTGGCGCGCCCAGCGGCCCGACGCGCCGCTGCCGCCCGAGCTGCCGCCCATGCTGCCCATGCCGCCGCTGCCGCCCATGCTGCCGCCGCAGCTGCCCATGCCGGCCCCGCGCTGCGCCCCGCCGAAGCCGCCCTGCTGGCTGCGCCCCTGCTGCGCGCCAGCCTTGGCCAGCAGCCCGGGCGCATGCTGGCGCGCCGCCGCCGTGGCAGCGGCCTGCGCCACCGCGCGCGGATCGCCGCCGCGCGCCTGGGCGGCGCGGCTTACGGTGTCCGCCGCCAAGCGCACAAAGGTCTTGGCGCCCTCGAACTCGCGGTCCTCGCCCATCATTTCGCCCTCCGCTTCCAGTCCCAGCGCGCCGCCGGCCGCCGAGGCCAGGCCGCTGCCGATCTTGGCGCCCAGCGGGCCGCCGAAATAGCCGCCGATGGCGCCGCCGGCCAGCGGCAGCGCCTTCTTGGCCACGCCTTTCAGTACGCCGCCCACGGCCTGGCCGATGGGCGACTTGATGACGGAGCCTGCCACCGAGGCGGCCTTTTTCAGGAAATTGCCGAGGAATTGTTCCAGCTCGGCCTCGTTGGTGACCGACAGCAGTTCATTGGCCAGTTCCATCTCGTCCGCTTCCGACAGCAAGCCGCCCTCGCCGCTCCATTCGCCCTGGCCGAATTCGTACTGCTCGCCCTCATAACCCATTTCCTGGCCAAATTCCAGGGTGGTACGATCGATGTCATGCATGATTAGCTCCCGATGGTGGATGGTGATTAACGATGGTGATTAACAATTGAGGACCACGATGCGCTTGCCGCTGCGCTGCCAGCGTCCTCCCGCCGGCTCCTGCTGTGCCGCGCGATGCAGCAGCCCGGGCGCGTGCTTGCGCGCCGCCTGCTGCAATGCCGCCTGCACCCTGCTTTCGGCATCCGCCGCGTCCTGCTGCGCGCCTGCCGCGCCGGACGCCAGCGCGCCATCTATCAACTCGCGCGCTAGGCGGATGAACTGGCGGGCCAGCGCGAATTCTTTGTCTTCAGGGCTGAGTCCTTCCAGCTCCAGGCCGAAGATGGCTGCGGCGCGCTGCTGCGCCGCCTTGCTGTCAAAGGGCAGCAGCGCCATGGCCGACTGCAGCAGCGCCTTCATCAGCGCCCGCCCCAGCGGCCGGCGCAGCGCTGCCCGGCCGGCGGGACCGCTGCGCGCCACCAGCCCGGCCAGAAATGGCGCCAGTGCGGCACCGTTGCCGGCCCCCGCCTCCAGCAATTCCGCGCCATAGGCCATTTCCGCATCCGCATCGTGGGCCGAAGCGAACGCCGCCGCCGGCGCCAGCGCGCCGGGAGGCAAGGCAATATCAAGTTCGGGCATATAGTCGAGCAGACGGTTCATACGTGGCTCCGGTCAGGCGTGTGTACACCTGCCGTTGCAAGCCGCGTGCCTGCGCGCTGGAGGCAGAATGGCCGCCGCGCAGCCGAAGATGGCTTCGCGGCGGCCGCCGTGGGGGGAGATGCGCGCGAAGCGGACTTCGCGCGGAGGGTGCGGTGAGGATGGCCAGCCGGGCTGGACCGCGCAGCTATCCGATCACGGCCAGCGTCAGCGTGGCGACATAGCCGTCGGTGGCGTTGCCGCTCATGCTGGCCAGTTGCAGCGAGTAGCCGTCGCCGAACACGTTGTCGGACGCGTAGCTGATGCGGGCCAGGTTGCTCACGCTGGCGCTGTAGCCGCTGGTGGCGTAGACCTCGTTCAGCGTGGCCATGGGGAAGGTGAACTGCGAAGTCTTGATGCGGTTGATGGCGTTGCTGCTCTTGGCCAGCGTCGGGTAGACCTCGAAGTGCACATGCGGCATGCGGCCGTCGTAGCAGCCGGGGAAGATGGTGGTGAAGGCCACTTCGCCGCCTGCATCGGCTTCCTGCACGCCGCGCAGGTAGTTCTGGTTGGTGACGCCGCTCGAATACAGCGAGTAGTTGCCGGAACGGTCGCAGTGCCACAGGTAGACCGCCATGCCGCCCGCCGCGCCGCAACTGGCGTTGGCGTTGACAATCTTCAGCTTGATGGTCAGCGGTACGCCGGCCGCCGTGCCGCTCATGCCCGCGAAGCTGCTGCGGATGTCCTGGCGCACCACGCCGCTTTGCGTGAGCACGTTGGCGACGCCGGCGCTGGTGCTGTTGGTGCCGTCGGCCGGATACGGGCCGCCGGTTTCCTCGGGGATGACGGTGCAGGCGCCGGTGGTGGTGCCGCTGCTGCCGGTGGTGCCTGTGGTGCCGGTCGTGCCGGTCGAGCCCGTGCTGGTTCCGGTGCTCGTGCTGCCGGTGCTGGCCGTGGCGTCCGTGCCGCTTGAGCCGCCGCAGCCGAGTATCGGCAGGGCCGCCGCGCTGGCCATCAGCCAGCGCAGGGATGTGCGCCGGTTGCTGGCCATTTGCATCATCCGGGCCAAGTCGGCCGCAAGGCTGTGATCATGTGCTTCCATCGCGCGCTCCATTCAGACAGAGGTGTTAATCAAATTGCCGCTCGTGCCCGCGTTAGGCAGCTTGTCCGACAGCGC
This sequence comes from Pseudoduganella sp. UC29_71, assembly GCF_042693265.1. Lineage (NCBI taxonomy): Bacteria > Pseudomonadati > Pseudomonadota > Betaproteobacteria > Burkholderiales > Oxalobacteraceae > Pseudoduganella > Pseudoduganella sp. UC29_71. The sequence goes on from NZ_CP170549.1 coordinate 3,068,566, forward strand.
CTGCAGGAAGCTGGCCAGCTTGCCGCTGGCGTCGGACGTATCGCCGCCAAGCGCCTCAAGCAGGCTTTGGAACGAAGTCTCCAGCGAACTGCCAGCCTCGCCGGTGCTGTCGCTGCTGCTATCTGCGCTATCCGTTTCGGTGGACGAACCCAGCTTCGCGATCAGGCTTTGCAGGTCGGCTTCCAGCTTGCCGGGGCCGCCCGCGCCGCCCGGCAGGCCGTAACCGTGGCTGTCGCCGGACGACGAGGAAGAGGACGGGGACGAGGACGCGCCCTGCTCGTGCAAGGCACCCATCATCTCGTGCAGGAAACTGCCCAGCGCCTGCGCAGCGTTGCCACTGGTGCTGGCCTCGGTGCCGGCGCTGCCGCCGTCCGAGATGCCCAGCGATTCCAGCGCGCTGGCGACAGCGTCGATGAATCCGCCGCCATCCGGTGGGGGCGGCGGGCGATTGCCAACCTGGCCGCTTTCGCCGTCCGCATTGGAGACGCCGGGTTTGCTCACATAGCTCAACTGGCTGGCGGCGCTGCCGGAAGTGAGGGAACTGATTGTCATGCTGTACTCCTTGCTAAGGTTAGGGGCGCGGGGGCTGGCGTTGGTCCATCTGCTTGCGCTGCTCGGCGGTCAAGACGCCCAGCAGCTTCTGATCGGTGCGTACGCGCTGCAATTCGAGGTTGGACATCGCCTGCGCTGCGGCTTGCGCCAGCGACACGGCCTTGGCGTCGTCGTACTTGTCGGCCTTGCCCATGGCGTCCAGCGCTTGCTGCGCCTTGCGCAGCGCCCTGGATTGTTCGCGGATGGTCGGCTCCTGCGCGTGCAGGATGGCAAACACCTTGTCCTCCTGCGCCTCGCTCAAGTCCACGCCATGCAGGAAGCCACGATGCGGGCCGGGACCGCCGGGGCCGCGCATGCCGTCCGCACCGCCGGGGCCGCCCATGCTCGGACCGCCCGGCGGCATGCCGGGACCGCCGCCGGTGCGCGGACCGGAGCCGGGCGCGCCGGGCGGCGCATTGAAGGAAGCGTCGAAAGGAGCGTTGAAGGGGGCGTCGTCCGCGCCGATGCCATTGGCGGCGTGCGAGGCCAGCGGCAGCGCCAGCGCAGCGGCCAGCAGCAGGTGTTGCAGTGAGATCTTCTTGGTTTTCATGTCTGCTCCGGATCAATCGAAAAGAGCAGTCATTGTCTGGCCGGGCCATGTAAAGCGCGGTTAGCGCAACGTAAATCGGTGTAAAGACGGGCGGTGTAAATCGGGGTAAAAGCCCGCTTCGGGGTCCATCTTGTTTGCTATGATGGGCAATCGACAATCACGAAGCACGCCGCAATGAGCAAGGTACTGTTAATAGACGACGACATCGAACTGGTGGGCATGTTCCAGGAGTATCTCGAGCAGGAAGGCTTCGAGGTGCGCACCGCGCATGACGGCGAGGCCGGCGCCGCAGCCGCCTTGTCCGGCCTGTACGCCATCGCCGTGCTGGACGTGATGATGCCGCGCATGAACGGCCTGGAGACCTTGCGCCGCATCCGCGCCCACAGCCGCATGCCTATCCTGATGCTCACCGCGCGCGGCGACGATACGGACCGCATCGTCGGCCTGGAACTGGGGGCGGACGACTACGTGGCCAAGCCCTGCACGCCGCGCGAACTCACCGCGCGCATCCGCGCCATCCTGCGCCGCACCTTGGGCACGCCGATGGGCGCCAGCGGCAACCTGCCGCTGACCGTGGGCCAGCTCACCATGTGGCCCGAGCAGCGCCGCGCCACGTGGGCCGGCGCGCCGCTGGAGCTGACCAGCACCGAATTCAACCTGCTGGAAGTGCTGGCGCGTAACGCCGGCAAGCCGGTCAGCAAAAACACCTTGTCCGAACAAGGCCTGGGCCGCCCGATGGCGCGCTTCGACCGCAATATCGACGTGCACCTGAGCAGCCTGCGGCACAAGCTGGGCACCATCGCCGATGGCCGTTCCTGCCTGCAGACCGTGTATCGCCTGGGTTATCAGCTGATCAAGGAGTAGCCGTGGGCCGCCTGTTCTGGAAGTTCTTCTTCTCCATTTTGCTGGCCCAGGTGGTGGCGGCAGTGGGCATAGGCGGCGCGGTGTGGCTCAGGAACCGCGACGCCTCGGCGCCGCGCCAGCAGGACATCGACACCGGCCCGCGCGCGGAGGACGCGATCGAGTCGGCCGCCGCCACGCTGGAATTCGGCGGCGTGAACGCGCTGCAAAGCCTGCTGGAGAATATGAACCGGCACCGCGTGTATGCGGTGGACGAGCAGGGGCACGAGCTGTTGGGCCGCATCGTCAAGCCGGCCATGATACTGGAGGCGCGCCGCCTGCTGAAGCAGGACGGGTCGCGGCGCGTGGTGCGCGAAGTGAGGGCGGCCAACAGCCACCGCTACGTGCTGTTCCTGCCATCGCGCGAGCATCTGGGCGGCATGCCGGGCGGCGGCGCGCCGCTGCTGGGTAGCCTGGCCAGCATCGCCAACGCGCCTTTCGACGGACGCGGCCCCGGCCATCCGCGCTTCCCCGTTGACGGGCGCGGCCCGGGCGGCGCGGGCTATGGACCCGAGATGTGGCCCCGGCCCGGCGCCCCCGGCCAGCCCGGCCCTGACCGCCGTGGCCCATCCGGCCCCATGGAAGCAGAAGCAGCAGCAGCAGCAGCCGGCAGTCCGGCGCCAGGCCCCGGCCCGCAAGGCCCGCCGCCGCGCTTCCAGCCGCTGACGCCCTTCATCCCCATCGCCGCCGCCGTGCTGGCCAGCCTGTTCTTCGCCGCCCTGCTGGCCTGGTATTTCGCGCGCCCGATCCGCTCGCTGCGGCAAGCCTTCGAGGCCGCATCGCACGGCGACCTGGCGCCCCGTTTCGCCCAGACCGCCGGCAAGCGCGGCGACGAACTGAGCGACCTGGGACGCGACTTCGACCGCATGACCGCCCGCCTGCGCAGCCTGATGGACGCCCAGACCCGCCTGCTGCACGACGTGTCGCACGAACTGCGCTCCCCGCTGGCCCGCCTGCAAGCGGCCATCGGCCTGGCGCACCAGCAGCCGGACAAGGCCCACGCCACCATGGAGCGCATCGAGCGCGAAAGCGTGCGCATGGACAAACTGGTGGGCGAACTGCTCACCCTGGCCCGCCTGGAAACCTCGCCGATCAACCCCACGCACGAGCAGATCAGCATGGCCGAACTATTGGACGAAATCGTGGCCGACGCCGAATTCGAAGCGGCCTCGCACGACCGCGCCATCGAACTGCGCGGCAGTGCCGACGTGGCGGTCAACGGCCAGGCCGACCTGCTGGCCAGCGCCATTGAAAACATCGTGCGCAACGCCATCAAGCACAGCCCGGCCGGCGGCACGGTGCGCGTGGAACTGGATGCCGACGAGGCGACCGACCGCCTGCACATCCGCGTGCTCGACCGCGGCCCCGGCGTGGCGCAGGCCGACCTGCAAGCCATCTTCGAACCCTTCTTCCGCAGCAGCGACACCTTGAAGGACGTGGAAGGCCACGGCCTGGGCCTGGCGATCGCGCAGCAAGTGGTGCACGCGCACGGCGGCAGCATCGCCGCCCGCAACCGCGAGGACGGCGGGCTGTGCGTGGAGATCGCGCTGCCGATTGCGCAGCACGACAGCGAAGAACGGGTCTAGACGGCGGCGCTCACAGCTCCAGCCGGGAAATCTTCGTGCCTTCCAGCGTCAGGTTGGCCATCAGTCCGGCGTTGGTTAGCACCAGCGCCTGCACCGGGTTGTTGACGGTGGCCGTATCGATCTCGCCGTTCACGCCCACCTTGATGATGGCCACCGAGGCATCCACGCCGGCCGTCCAGCCCTTGCTCTGGCGAAACTTGTCGAACGCCTCCTGCGTCATGAACAGCAGCACCACGGCCTTGGACTGCGCGCCTGCCTGCAAGCCCACCGAGGCCGACGCGATGCTGTAGTAGCCGCCATGCTGGCCCTTGATGCGCAGCGCGCCCTTGCCATACTCGCCGCCCACGACCAGGCCGGCCGCCAGCACGCGCGGGAACACCAGGACAGCATTGGATTTGGCCACCAGCTCGCGCGAGCCCTTCACCTCGCCATACAGGCGGTTCAGGGTGCTGTCGACGCCGTTGTCGATCTCGGTGCGGACCGCACCGGGGTCCGCCTTGCCGGACGTGGTAGTCGTGGTGCAGCCAGACAGCGCAGCGCCGGCGAACACCAGTGCCGCTGCGGATTTGAACAGGAAGGTACGCTTATGCATGGTGCTCTCCAGTCATCAGGGGTCAGTATCCTTGTGATTCTGACACCTTTTCGACAGGAGAACCTCTCCCTTCCGACACAGGTTTGATAAAAATCAGGCTTTCGGCAGCGTCACGCCGTGCTGGCCTTGATATTTACCGTTGCGATCCTTGTACGAGGTTTCGCACACTTCGTCGCTTTCGAAGAACAGCACCTGCGCGCAGCCTTCGCCGGCGTAGATCTTGGCGGGCAGCGGCGTGGTGTTGGAAAACTCCAGCGTCACATAGCCTTCCCACTCCGGCTCGAACGGCGTCACGTTGACGATGATGCCGCAGCGCGCGTAGGTCGATTTACCCAGGCACACGGTGAGCACATTGCGCGGAATGCGGAAGTACTCGATGGTGCGCGCCAGCGCGAAGGAATTCGGCGGGATGATGCAGACGTCGCTCTTGATATCGACGAAGGAGTTGGAATCGAAGTTCTTCGGATCGACGATGGTGCTGTTGATGTTGGTGAAAATCTTGAATTCATCCGCGCAGCGGATGTCGTAGCCGTACGACGAGGTACCGTAGGAAATCACCTTGCGGCCGTTCTCCGCCCGCACCTGGCCAGGCTCGAAGGGTTCGATCATGCCGTGCTGCTCCGCCATGCGGCGTATCCATTTATCGCTCTTAATTGCCATCGCAAAACCATTTCTCAAGATTGCAGGGAGGCCCCGGCTTGCGCCGACGCCATTTCACCCGGGATTTTACGCGAAAGACCTGCTTCCAAGAACAATTTTGCAATCTCAAGCCTGCCGGCGCGGCCTCGGCTGGCGCTGCCCTCCCTGCTGGGCCAGCAACTGCGAGATCATCTCGTGCGTGACTTTGGCGGTCAGGTCGGGCGATTCCATGGGGAACAGGTGGCCGCCGGGGATGATGCGGAAGTTGTCGCCCACCAGGCGGCGCGTGGCGTCCAGGCCGGCTTGCCGGTTTTCCACGGACTGGTCGCCGCCGATGAAGCCGGCCGGCACTTTCAGGCCGGGCTTGACCAGGGCGCCGATATGGTGCGGCAGGCTGCGGTAGACGGCGGTTTCGTTTTCGCGCGTAAAGCGCAGCTGCACGCCGTCCGGGTGCGGTTTCAGCCCGGCGGCGATGTAGTCGGCCAGCACGCCGGGCGCCCAGGCGGCGAACACGTCCTTGCCGGCGAAGTGCTGGTAGGCCGCCTCGGCGTCCGGCCAGACGTTGCGGCGGTTTTCGGAAAAGCGCGCGGGCGAGAATTTATTGGCCAGCGACCAGTTGCGCGTCACCCGCAGCAGCAGCGCGCGCCAGCCCGCCACCACGGGCGAATCCAGCATCACCACGCAGCGCACCAGGTCCGGCCGCATGGCCGACACCATCACGCTGAGCATGCCGCCCAGCGAGTGGCCCAGCAGGATCACCGGCTCGGAATAGCGGCTTTCCAGCTCGTCGACCAGCTCCTGCACCAGCTGCGGCCAGCCGGTTTGCACCGGATAGGCGGGATTGTGGGCGTGCATGTCCAGCGCCGAAATGTCGTAGTGCTGGCCCAGCAGCTCGAACAGGCGGCGGTAGGTGCCGGCCGGATAGCTGTTGGCATGCGAAAAGTGCAGCTTGGGTTTGTTCATTTTTGTAATGTCTCCTTAGGCCCATTGTAAGGAGAGCGGCGGCCAAAATAATAGAACGGTTGCTCTAATTTTCATCCCGTGCTGCCGTCAGCGGCGCGTCCAAGGCTTGGGATGGAGCGGAAACAGCAGACCGCCTACATGCGGGCAATTGCAGCATTATCAACATCTGCCTTATCGGCCAGATAGCGGTGTATCTGGGCTACCACGGCCGCCCCCTCGCCGACCGCCGACGCCACCCGCTTGGTGGAACCCGAGCGGACATCGCCGATTGCAAATACGCCGCCGATGCTGGACTGCAAGGGCAGCACATGCGCGTCGGCGCCGGGTGCGTCCGCGCCGGTCAGCACGAAGCCCTTGCCGTCCAGCGCTACCCCGCAAGCGCCGAGCCACGCCGTGTTGGGATCGGCGCCGATAAATTTCTGCGCCTGGACGAAGGCGCGGCCCGCCTGCGCGTGTCCTGTAATCCCGGTCGGAAAGCCCAGGTAGTTTTTCTATGCGCGCGCTCGATCCTGCCTGGCCGCCCGGCGCATGCGCGTCGAACACGGCCCACCGCCAAACCTTCGGATGCCGCGTACACCCGACGACCGCGACGTCGTACACCTTGGTGGGCAGGAAATCCGGCACCAGCCCGAGGCAGGAGGCCAGCTGGCCCTCGTCGGGGTTGCGCAGCATGGTGCCGTTGGGGCAGAACACCAGCGGAAAATCGTCCGGCTGCGGCGTCAGCCGCTCCAGCAGTGCAGCGGCGTCCGGGTCGCTCAGCGCGTCCACCGCCGAGTGGGGGAAGGTGTTGCGGACCAGGAAATTCTGCAGGGCCAGCAGGCGCGGGTTCCCCGGCGGGCAGACCAGGATAACGCCCTGGCCCCGCTCGACCACCAGCACCCGCCGCAGGATCAGCGCGCGCATGATGGTCTCGCCGATGGCGGCCTCGCCCACCATCATGGCGCTCAGTTCATCGGGCCGCAGCAGCACGGCTTCCACATCCTCGGTCACGTGCGCGTCGACGACGGCCGGCTTGTTCGACAGTTGCGCCACGTCCGATGTGAACTCGCCGCGCTTGGTGTACGTGTGGATCGGCCGTTCGTGTCCCAGGCCATCCCGCGCGACGATGCGCACACACCCAGAGAGCAGCAGGAACATGCCGGGGCGAATGCTGCCGGCACGGTAGAGCAGATCGCCCCGGCGGTAGTGGCACAGCGTGCCAAAGCGGCACACCCTCGCGATTTCGTCCTCGCTCAGCACCGGGAACATCTGCTGGTAGCGCGGATGATCGCGCACCGTCGAGTCCTGGTACGCGATGCCGTTCTCCGGTAGTGTCGAGCCGCTCATGGCCATCCTCCCGCAGCGCCCTGCCGGCGCCGCCCAAGCGGTAATAGTACTCCTCCCTGATGGTGTCGGCATTCTTTACACTTGGTTACCCAGCCTTCAGCGCACCCGGTCTAAGCCGTTGAAATATATGAAGAATTCCATCAGGAACATTTCTTGATCAGATGGCAATGTTTAAAAAGGGCCTACTTGCAATCTCCATGTGGACTATTGCCGGACTGGCTGCGGCAACGACATTCTCCATCTCTGCGGTGTCTTTCACGCCTGGCTCAGGCTACCGAATAGATGCCGACGAGGGCATCAACCCTACCCTGCTCGACGTTCGGTTTTGCAGCGCCACGTTTTCACCGACGACGCTTACTCTGACCAATGTCAACGATTCCCTTACGTTCACCGTAGGCAGCGTGGCGTTCCTTGAGCCGAACGCGTCGCAAGGCATCAACGCCGCAGAAGCGAACGACATGGCGTCCAAGCCGCACTCACCTTCCTGCTGCCAAACAGCGGCATTCCTCTCGTAACCGCCAGCGGCACCGCTACTACGGGCAATATCCAGGACGCCGGCGTCGACTATGTGCTCGACTGGGCGGGCTGCGCCGCCGCGCCACCTGGGGCTATTGGTACCAATAGCGGCGGTGGACGCTGCGGTAGCGCTCCACCGCCAGAGTCTGACTGAACTCCATCGCTACGGCGCCTGATTCATCGGTGCGGATACGCTGCGCGCCGGCTTCACCGTAGCGCGCATAGACCAGTGGCTGGGGGTGGCGGTAGCGGTTGCGGTATCCAACCTGGAACAAGGCCACAGCGGGACGCACCGCCCGCAGGAACGGCGGCGTGGACGAGGTGCCGCTGCCGTGGTGTGGCGCGAGCAGCACGTCCGCAGCGAGCCGTCCCCGGGCGCGCTCCAGCAACGCCGTCTCCTGCGCCGCCTCGATATCGCCTGCCAGCAAACGGACTTGCCGCCGGCGCTGACCTTCAGCACACAGCTGCGGGCGTTGGGCTTCAAGGCCTTGTCAGCGTAGCTGGCCGCATCCGGGTGCAGCACCTCGAAGCGCACTCCGTCCCATGTCCAGCCCTGTCCCGCAGCGCACCGCGTATGCTGAGCCGACGCCTGCACCACGGGATGGCCGAGTGGCAGCGAACTGGCGGTCCAGCGCGTGCGCGCGGATTCCATCACGGACAATGCGCCGCCCGAATGGTCCGCGTCCGCGTGGCTGACGATCAGCGCGTCCAGCGTGGTGATGCCGCGTGCGCGCAGATACGGCGCGATGACGCGGTTGCCGCCGTTCGATTCCGGTGTGTACATCGGCCCCGTGTCGTACAGCAGGCGATGGCCGCTGGTTTCCACCAGCAGCGCCATGCCCTGCCCCACGTCGAACGCCACCACGCGGAACGCGCCGTCAGGCGGATGACTGGGAGCGGCCGTGAGCAGCGGGATCCATGCGACGGCACCCAGCCAGCGCAGCGGCCAGCCGCGCGGCGCCAGCATCCACGCGGTGCCGAACAGCGCCCAGCAGAATACCCACGGTGGCGGCGTGGGCGCTGTCCAGACGGCGATGCGGCTGGCGCTCATCCACTGCAGTATCTGCGCCAGCAGCCAGACGATCGCGTGCGCCAGCTGCAGCAACGGCGCCGCCAGCAGGTCCGGCAGCACGGCGCCCGCCAGCGCCAGCGGCGTCACCAGCAGGCTGACCACGGGAATGGCCACGGCGTTGGCCAGCGGGCTCACGACGGACACCTGGGCGAACAGCAACATCGTCAGCGGCACCAGGCCGACCGTGACGGCGTACTGCACGCGCGCCGCCATCTTCAGGTCAGCCATCCAGCGCTGGCGGCGCGTCAGCGGCAGGCGGCGTGGCTGGCGCAGCGCGGGCGATGGCCCGCCGGCCGTGTGCCCAGCAGCGGTCCCGGCGAGCGCTGCACCGACGCCCAGCGCCACCAGGTCGCCGCTGCGGTGGTGCGTCTCTGCGCGCCCCACCGTCGCGTACAGGATGGTTGCCACGGCCCCGAACGAGAGCCAGAAGCCGGGCCAGATCACCGCCCAAGGGTCGAGCAGCACCACCACGCCAGCGGCCAGGCACAGCACATGCGTAACGCTGGTGAGCCGGTCCGTCCACAGCGCCACGGCGATCACTGCCAGCATGTACAGCGTGCGCTGCGTTATATGGAAGCAAAATTATCACTAGATCTGTAAATGTTGGACTACTATGGAGCCATTCGATATGGAGCCACCATGACCTATGGTTTTCGAGTCGTCTATTCAACCCCTGGCGTCCTGGAATCAAAGGGATTCGGCAGAGTCGCCCACCTTCCTTTCATCATGGACGACCGTCCCGGATATCATCGTCTCGCAAACCAGTTCCTGATTGATCGCGGGCTTGGCATATGGGAACCGAAGCAACGTGGCAAAGAGGAATCTGCTCTCCCTCCCAGCTCGGTAACGATGAAAGATTACGCCCATTGGCTGGCGAACTTTCTTGAGTGGTGCCATGTGCGCGCGAAGGATCCTCTAAAAGCGAATTATAAGATTGACCTGATTCAGCACTATCAGGTCGAAATGCAAACCGGCATCTGGTCGCGCGACAACGTTGGACTGAAACCTAGAACCATTAACGTCCGCGTGTCAATAGCTGCCGAATTTCTGACTTGGGCTGCAGATAAAGGACTGCGAGAGCCATTCCACATTCCTAAAATAATTAAGACCTACTCCTCTTACAGTCCCTCGATTTTTAATGGGCGTGAAACAAAATCAGTCGAAACTCGAAAGGGGAAAGTTCGAGAAGAGAAACGACGGTTAGGCCTCCCTCAGGAAGTAGAGATTTTTGATTGGCTTCAACGACTAAATTTACGATGTACAACTGAAGCGCTTATAGCTGAGACTATTCTCGAGACGGCAATTCGACGAGCCGAGGCGGCTGCGTGGCGCGTTGATACGTTGCCAATAGATCCGAGGGAATGGCGAATCGTGAATCCTGAAAAGCCTATTGAGCATCAGGCAGTGCTTATTGACCTACGATTTAATACAAAAGGTCCTGAATATGGCCGAGATCACGGAGACAAGATCGGGCCTCACGGAATCATTCGTATTCCAATGCCTCTAGCCCAGAAACTCCATGTATACCGAGAGCGAGTACGCCCGAAGGCGCTAGTGCTCGCTACACGCAAAGCAAAGTCACGCAGCGAAGCCGAGAGGATAAGACACGATGCTGTGCACTTATTTCTCAATCCAAGGAACGGGAATCGGTACACCGGGGATAATATTTATGATTTTTGGCGAAGCGTGGACCGGCCAAGAGGATGGTCGCCGCATCTCGCTCGAGACTTCTGGGCTTGTTCCGTTTTGTGGAAGCATATCCAACAATACTGGAGTATCGTCGATCGCGCGTTGAACATGAAGGTCGATGAGTCAGTGTTTAAGATCTTACAACTACAGGCAGAGACTTGCATCCAATTGACAATTCAACCTCAACTAAGGCACGTGAGCCAGGAAACGACGATAGTTTACCTACAATGGCTTTCTGACCGCCTCGGGATTAACATGAATTTCCACCAGAACTGGGTTGAGCAGCTGAGTCAAGACGATTTGGAAGATGGAATATGAGTATTCGTCACTACAAGAAGGACCACCTTAAGCAACACACAGGGCTTACGCCAGCCCCAGTGCAATTGCCCGGTGCGCCAGAATCGAATGACCCGTTGATCTTCTGGACGCGCCACGAATTGGAGCCTAAGGAGGTTAACCTTCACACACTTGCTACTGGGCAGACAGAAGTGGAAGGAGGAAGAAATAGCGCAAAGTTTGTTCCTTTTACTGGTCGTCATAAATTAATCCATCAACTGGCTCCCTCAATTAAAGACAGCCTGCTCCCCGCTCGTCCTGGGACGGTAGACGCTTACATTCAGTCGCTGCGCGCCTGGTGGCGCCTCTTTGACGCAGTAGAGGCTGCATCAGAACAGACAGGAGAAAGTACTGCCCGGATCGAGGACGTACGAATGCTTGAGATGATTCATTGTTACTTCGCGTACAAAATCCAAATGGACCGATCATCCTTTACTATCTTCAGGTCCATTGCAGATGCTACCCGTATGGCTCTCGGCGCACGCCCGCTATACTGGCAAACGCCAAAGAGCGGAGACCCAACACGTCACCAACCGCCAGAGGAACAGATCAAGGTGCTACGTTTGGCGCTTAAGCGAGAATGTCGGACTGTTCTAGAGAAGTGGGAGCTAGCAGATCGGCTCAACGAATCCGACACCGCACCTGAAGGACAGCAGGATGCCGACTTATATCATCATATTCAACACATGCGCGCAGTGCAGAAAAAATATGATAAAGAAGTCCCGACATCTGCCGAACTGAGGGACGGCATCGATCAATCACATTTTAAAAAAAAGTCTGGCTTCAGTATAAGTCGCTTACATGAAACCATATTCCCTACCAAATGGGACGCCGATGCTATTTTCCATCTATGCCTTTGCAACAGTGGCTGGAATCCTTCGACGCTTCAAGCCCTTGACGTAACTCAGAATTTTTTATTTTCACACCCGAAAGATAATTTTAGTGGCCTCCATAAGCGATTTGTACTCACTCCTGAAACTTACCTATTGAATGGGAATAAGGCGAGAGCCAAGAATAAGGAGCAAACGATAATTGGACTTTGGAAAACGGTATCTGGCCCTGGCCATTTGATAAAAACGTATATGGAACGCGTTTCATCGCTTCGCACCGTTCTTCAGGTTCGTCTTGAAGATGAAAAACGCCGCTATATTGATTTTATTCGCGACGGTGCGGAATATAAAGAGCAGTCTAGGCAGTATGGTCTTTTGCAACGGCTTGAGCAAGGTTGCCGTAGCGTTTGGCTTTACGTGGACAAACGCGGAAACATTGGCTGGCTTGGTACGAGATACCTGGAAGGAAAGACAAGCAAAGAGGGTAGAAAAATTTCGTATCTCGAAATAATATTGGAACGAATAAACGCCCAACGAACAGAACGGAATGAGTCTAGGATTCCGCATGTTACTCCAAGCGATTTTCGTGACTTCTTTGCCACATTTGTCTTCAGAAGCAGCGGCGGTAACATTCTCGCGGTGAAACGGGCTTTGGGGCATGCTCATCTTCGCACCAGCTCCGATTACATTAATAATAATGTTTTGAACAAAGAAGCCGATGACTCAGTTCGTCGCTTCCTCGAAATCCTGATGAGCGAGCTAGGAAAGGGCCGTGTGGATCTTACGATCCTTGCGCATCTACACCGCCATGGAGTAGTGACGCAGGAGATGGAACAGCGCCTGACAGAACATCGAGCACTTTCGCGCAGTCGCCTCAACATAGGTTGTAAAGATCCATACAATCCTTCGCTCCAAATCCGAAGCTCCGGCCAAGGTCCATGCAATGATAATCGTTGCCTGCTGTGCCCACAAAACGCGGTGCTTTTACCCGAGAGTTACGATGGCATTTCTATGCGTGTCGAGGAGTTACTTGCGCTGCAAGTGAACCTGCCGATTGAAGCATGGATTTCTGCGAGTTATTCAATGGAACTCACAAACAACCTCGCGGCACTGCGACTCTTTGATCTCAATTTGGTGATAGATTCACGAAGGAAATGGGCTGATGCGATTAAAAATGGAAAACATTATGTTCCTGGAGTGCCACTATCCTTCGATGAATAGGCCGCATTATGAGTACATCAGCCCCGACGCCCCCTCGCTCGTTAGAAAATCCCGTTGATCAATGCAACAGCCACGACAACTCGATTGGAACATTTCCTTTGGAGGGTCTTCAACAACTGCCCTCCGAAGGCGCAAGACAGTGCCAGGCTATCCTCGGACATGGCGAAACTCTTGGTTTCTGGGAAACGCCTCAATCTATGATTGAACATTTTGGCTCACAATTACGCTGCATCAATCTTCGCCAGAGGCTCTTAAGCGCGCTCCCTGCCAAGCTTACCGCGTCGTCGCAACTCGATGCTTTGTTGGACGAGGGAGTGATTTGGCTCACCCGGCTAGGTTTGTTAATGCGGATGGGGCCGTCGAGCCTTGGCAAAAACCGTCACAAATCACTTGATGCTAGCACGATCGCTTCGGCTTTATATACGAAGTTTAATACGATTGTTGCACGAGGCATCCTAAACAGATTATCTACACCGACTTACACGAGCTTTGAGTTCGCTATCACTCTAACGACTGAAGATTTGCGCGAACTGCGCTCCTCTCGTCATACCCGGGACCACTTAAGGCGACTTACAGAGCTCCGGAATCGCGGGCTTTGGGGCGATGCGCCACCGGCCATCGAGTTCGCTGGAAATACCACCTCACCCCGAGGCGAAGTCGCCGCGCGGAGTCCTGAGAAAGAATCCACACCATATCAACCAATCCCTGACGAATTCTTAGCCCAAATGGGGCCACGGGTACTATGGATAGTGCAGGTTTTGGGCCCCAATCTCATTCATCTATTAGATTCCCTCCCTGAGTTAATTGCCAACATAAATTTTGCTTCGAAGACTGAAAGCAATTCGATGAAGATGACGCGATCTATCGCGAGCTACTTTGATGCAAACCCTTGGCGAGATAGCGCTGGAGATACAATACTAGCGCCGCCGTTTCCAATTTGCCATGGCTCTTATCGAGGCGCTCGCCGAGCAATTGAAGAGATCGACCCTTTCGAGTGGCCGATCCGTAAATGGGCGAGTGTCGCAACCTTGGCATTGACCCTACAAAGCGCCCACCTGTGGGTCACCCTACTGGTAATGGCTGGACGAATCGGTGAGATCATGACACTGCCACGAGAATCCATTGAATGGGCCCGGGACGGTCAACCGTATGCAAACGGAAAAACTTACAAACTGGCCTTCGCGATCAATGGTGAAGAACGCCAATGGCCAGCGCCGGAAATTCTAGTCGACGTTCTTGCACAACAGGTAAAGCTCATAGAAGCCTGTGAGAAGCTTGCCAAAATAAGAAAGGGAATAAAAGATGAAGAATACCCTGTCGGCGTGCCAGAGCACCTTTGGGCATCGTTGGGCTCCTCACCGAGGGCAGATGCGGAAGAACGATTGGCCGTTGCCAATGCATCCTTAACGCGATTGGCAATGCGAATAGGGATGACAGCTACCCCGGGAGGGAGAAATCTACATACGCACCGTTTCCGCAAGACTCTTTCACGCCTGGCAGGCTTGGCTATTGATGGTAGTCCAAAAGTGCTGATGAGGCTCCTAGGTCACAAGGATATCACGATGACCCTGGGTTATATGCTCACCGACAGCTCCTTTGCTAAGGAGATTGATGACATCACCCGCGAACTTCGGGTCATGCGGGCGCAGCATTTAATTGAAGACATGTATGAAGCTGTGCACAAGCCAACTTTCCTGCCATACGCAGGGCATGGCGGTCTGGGCGCTCCTGTTCTTAGTTCGACTGTAAGCAGCTATGAAAGCGAACTCCACCGAACGGGTAAAATTTGGGAAGTAGAAACTTCACATGAACTCGCAGTACTGCTCACCAATAATGGACAATGCATGCGTCTTGTGAATGCACACGTCGTATGTACGAAGACAGATGGCGAGATTGGGTTGTGCAGTACAAAGAAAGGTATTCCGAATATCGCAAACTGTCAAAGCGAATGTATCAATCGCATTGAGGAGAGGACTGGGCGACGCGATACACAGAGAATTATCCCAATCATTCTGATGAATGCGCAACAGGCAATTAAGGACAACGATCTCCTAACTGTAGCAAGTTATGCGCGGCAATTATCCATCGAGCTGAATCGCTTTGATGACATAAAAGAGAGCTGGCGTGACAATCCAGAAGTCATTGCAATTATGAAGGCTGGAGCATGAGCGACCGAAAAAAAGATGCGGCAAAGCGTCGTGGAGAGGCGCGCACAGCTCAAGTAGAAATCAGAGTGCGTGAGGCGATGAGGGAAATAGAAAAGGAAATGGGGGAAAACGCTAGTATATATCCCCAAAATGGCGGGGCAATTTCTATGAACGAAGTGGCTCGACGCGCAAAGATCAGCTTAACCACTCTATTCTCACCGAAGCAGCAGGCACTTGGCCGGCAAGTGAAGACCTGGATTGATCAGCTCAAAGAAAATAAAATCACTGGACGGACCAGAGTGCGGCGCGCATTTCACGAGCGTGCCGATGATTGGCGCAAGAAATTTCTCGATTTGCAGGACGTGCACCGAGCTACGGAGCTAGAACTCCAGGACTCATTGGCAGAATTGGAGAAGTGTAAAAGAGACGCCGACGATCTTCGAACAAAGAATCAGCTTCTCTTAGAACAATGTCGGCTCTTAGGCACGTCGATGATAACCCGCATTCCAGAGAAGCATTAGCCTGTTGCATGTCCCGCACGGACATCGGCGGTCGCAACTACTTGTTTGCCGGTGCCGACCGCGGCGGTGAGCGCGCTGCGGGCATAACGATGCAGTGATACTGGTCACCGTAGTGATAAACCCGGCACGCTATGGGGCAACGAACCAGACAAGCTTGCCCGTCGCGCCAACTGCCTAGACATTGGAGTCCTGAATAATCACTAAGATCGTTACACCTTTGGTTTCTTGCAGTATTGCCTTTTGAAAAAACTGCGGAGCAGAGTCCGGCGTACGTTTTGACTGACACACCGTACGTCCGCCCCGCAGGCCGATGTCATGCTAATTTTTATATCTTGAAATCATCAAACGCAACCTTGCGCACGCCGAAGTCTGCCAACATTTTGCGTGTAGCGGCAAGCATCTGCGGCGGCCCGCAGACGTAAAAGTCACAATCCCGCAGATGCGGATGCTTTGCAAGCAGCTCACGCTGCACCACCTCGTGCACCATGCCGTGTCCCGCTTCGCCGCTTTCTGACAGCACCACACGCCAATCGAAATTCGAGTATTGCGCCGCCAGCGTCCGCATCTCCTCTTCATAAGGAACGTCACGGCCGCTACGAGCCCCATACCAGAAATGAATCGTCTCCGATGCCGCGCCATCAAGCAAGGAAAGGATCATGGCACGCAGCGGCGCCATGCCTGCCCCCCCACCGATAAAGATTTTCTCGGTCTTGCCGGGGCGTAGAGCGAACTCGCCGAAGGGGCCATTGAACGAAACGGTGTCGCCGGACTTCAGCGAGTAGATGTACGAAGAGCCTCGCCCGGGCGCATGGCCGGCATCTGTGCTACCTGGTGAAAAGCGCACCAGCAAATGAAGTCTGCCGTCTGCGCGCACCACAGGCATTGATAGCGAATATGAGCGACGAACCGGCTGCGAGGAGCGCAATATGGAAGGCAGGCGCAAGCCGTGCCATTCGGCGCGGTGATGCTCTGGGAGGTGCAAGTGCTCGCGCGCGAGCTTATAGCGCGGAATGTGCAGTTGGATGTACGAGCCTGGCCGGAACTCAGCGCCGGCCCTGGATTCCGGCACAAGGACGATTTCGCGCAGATACGGCGTTACAGCAGTCACGCTCTCCACCGTGGCGCTGGAAGCCCCGACAATCGCCGCACCATTAGCAACCGCCACCCGTAGATTGCCGTTAACTTCGAGGCTGCAGGCAAGGCGGTAGCCATCTCGTAGGCGCGCTGGAGCAATGTGCTCGCGATCTGCGCTGGTCGGCGCTGGCGGATTACGACCGATCCTTACCTCGCACAGCCCACAGCTCTGACCACCGCCGCAGTTCGATGGCAAATTCATCCCGGCGCGAGCCAGGGCGAGGTAGACCGTGTCACCTTCGAAAGAAGGCGCAGTGGCCAGGGCTCTGCCCGCGCCGTCGACGACTTCCACCTCCCGCACCGGCAGCCATCGGCGCGGAATGAATTCGCGCAGGCGGAAACTCGTTGCAAGCAGCCAGATGCCGGACAGTGCCATCCAGACACCTCCAACTGCGGCCATTACCACCAGCGAATTGTTGAAGTCCTCGCGCCCGCTGTAATCCATGACGTGCAGCATCCACGCCAGGTCGAACCAACGCCACAGATCGTTGCGCCGTTCAAGCACTTTGGCATCCACGCTGGACAGATACAAGGTGGTGCCTTCGGCATCGGCGAAATCAACGCGCCAGACCGGGCCTACATGCCGGCGAGCTTCCAGGCCGGGTGAGTCGAGCAATTTTGGAGTGCCTGGAGGGGCTGTTCCTCGGTAGTCTGCCTTGGCGGCGGCAAGCACGTCCGCGACGGCTACTTGCACTGGCTTACCGGTCGCCGCGTCCACCAGCCAACCATTCCCTTCGTGGCTTAACTTGTAAACCGGCCGCACACCCAGCCAGCCGGTTTCAAGCAAGTCGGCAGGACGGCCCGCAGCGGCGAGCACGTCAGAAGGTGCCTGCAGGCCATTTAACGGCCAAAGGCGTTCCGCAGGCACTGGTGCTCGCCGCGCCGCACCCGTCACGGCGTGATGGTCGAACAGGCTCATCATAAGGCCGCTGGCCAGCCACAGCAGAAACTGGACTCCGACCAACAAGCCTACCCATTTGTGTAACTTGCGGAGCATCGGTGTCATGCGGTGGCCCTCCGACGGAAGCTGAACCACAATAGCCAGATGCCGCTGAAGGCGAACAGCGTGCCCGCAGTGGCGGCTACCCGCAGCAGGTTGTTGTTGATATTGTCTCGGGTGTCGTAATCCATGATGTGCAGCATCCACAGAAAATCAAAAATGCGCCACAGCGTGTGCCGCTTGGCGACCAGATCTCCGGTCGAGGGGGAGATATACAGCGTGGTTCCGTTGCCATCGCTGAACTCCGCGCGCCACAGCGGCCCTTTGCGCTTGGCGACCTCGCCCGGTAGTTCGGTCAGCAACTGGAGCCGCTCCAGCTCACCTTCTCCCTGGTAATACGACAAGGCGAGCGCGCGTACAGCTTTCTCGTCCAAAGGCGCCAAGCGCTGGCCGGTCCGGGCGTTCACCAGTGCCACGCCGTCTGCATAGCGAACTTGGTAAAGCTCGCTGCCTTGCGACTGCTTTAGACGAAAGCCGGTTACCCCGGCATATGGGCTTGTGATCTGGGTCGGCGAAGCGGCCAACTCAGCAGGGCGCAGCTCGCCCTCTTCCAGGTGCGCCAAATGGTCACCATGGATAATCTCAATCGAGATGGCAGTCATATACAGACCGCTCACCATCCAAAGAAGCGCCTGTAGCCCGACCAGCAAGCCAAGCCACTTGTGCAGGCGACGCGACCAAAATGCAGGTTTCATAGTTATCCTCGTGTTGCGTTAATATGCGGGCCACACTGTTGCGTGCGGCCCGCATTGGCTTACATGCGATATATCAGCTTGGCGTACCAGCGTCTGCCCAGCAGGTCGTAAGTCATCGTATCGGTGTTCGCGTCTGTCCAGCTCTGGATAAACGGCGGCTTCTTGTCCCACAGATTGTCGATGCCGAAGGACACGCTGGTGTTCTTGCTCAGCGCGTATTTAAGCTGCGCGTTGTGATACGTGACCGCAGGTGCGTGGTCTCCGATGTCGCCTGGCGAAGCGTTGATGTCACGCGCCTTGCCGGTGTACTGCAAGCTGTACGAACCCGACCAGACTCCGTTGACGACTGTCAGCGTGTCGAACGAGCGCCACTTCGTAAAGCTGCCGCGCCCGCCAGTGATTTTGCCAGCATACGAGAGCACTTCGCCGCCGGGGAATGGCGTGACGTCGAAGTTGCGCAAGTATGTTGCCTCGCCATTGAACGTGACGCGCGTGGAGCCCACCCGCATCGTGTACAGCGCTCCCAGATCAATGCCCGACATGCTTTCATTGGCTGCGTTGGAAGGCTGTGCCGACAGGAAGTCTACCTCGCCGGTCAGCCGATTTCGGGTTTGATGGGCACTGCTGCAAAACGGGTGGCTAAGGCCAACGGATTCGTAGCAGGCGCGCAGTTTGGTCGAACCATCCACCGTGGAGATGGAATTCTCGATGCGGTAGCGGAAGTAGTCCAGCGTGAGCACCAGGTCGCGCGCAAACTGCGGCGTCCAGACCACCCCCGCCGTGAGCGTTTTCGCTTTCTCGGGCTGCAAGCGGCTGTTGCCGCCGGTGGTGGTCAGGATGGTGTTGCCAAGCTGAGTGTAGCCGGCCGGCACGCCAGCGGCACGGCAGTTCTGGCTCAGTACCGATGACGCGGGCAAGGCGCTCCAGCCGCTGCAAGGATCTGTCGTGGTCAAGTTGCCCTCGGCGTTGCCGCCATACAGTTCCGGGATGTTCGGAATGCGGAACGCCGTGGAGTAGTTGGTGCGCAGCTTGAACGAGGGTGCTACCTGCCAGTCCAGACCGACTTTGTAGCTCGTGTTCGAACCGAACATTTGGTACTTGGAGTAGCGCACCGCCGTGTTGAAGTCCAACGACTGTGCCAGCCAATGGTTTGCCAGCAGGGGAATGCCCGCCTCCGCGAAAACTTCCTTGGCGTCGTACTCGCCGGCAATCGGCGTTTGCTGGTTGGTGTTGCTGATGCCCAGCACGGTCAACTGGTCGGGGTCCAGCCAGCCCTTGTCCTTGCGGATCTCGATGCCGGTGGCGAAGCCGACGGTCCCGGCCGGCATTTGCCACAGCTTGCCGTGCAGGTTGGCGCTCGCGCTCTTTTGTTCATTACCACCATGGTCGCGGATCGGCCCCATGATATAGCTCAGCACCTGTGGCGTGAGATCTCCGTAGCCGAGGTAGTCACCGCAGGGAATCGCGGCACCGGCCGCCTTGCCGCAAACGGCGGTGTTCAGGGTCTGGTCGACACGGTCTAGGTTGGCGACATTGGAGGTCGCCGCCACGCCTGTATTGCGGCCATAGTTAACGGCGGCATTCCAGTCCCAATGTTCGCCCAGGCGCCCCTCCAACCCGAGTACCAGGCGTGCCGTGTTGACTTCTTGGCTGAAAACGCGCGGTCCAGCCTCCAGCAATCGGCGGCGCTGCAGCAGCAGGCTTTGTCCGGTCGGGTTGGTGGGATGGTTCGCCGCAATGTTTATTGGACGGTACACACCCAGCGCGCCGGGCGTGGCCAACTGCTCCGACTGGCGGTTGGTGTACAGGACTTCGGTGAACAAACGCAATTCGTCATTGATCGCCAGATTGCCGAAAGTGCTGAAGCTGATGCGCTTGATCGGGTTGACCGCATTCAGGTACGGGTTGCTGTTGAAGTTGTGTTTGGCACCGTTGTAGCGTTCGTAAAAATTGCCATTGCCGCCGAGTGTCTGGTTGAAGTTCACGCGGGACCCGTCGGCCAGTACAGCACGGCCGCCGATGGTCGAGGAGCTTCCTACGCATTCGAGCTTGCCGTTGGCTTCGCCTAACCCGCACGGGGCGCGGCTGGCCATGTTGACGGTACCGCTTTGCGAGTAGTCCAGCGCCGTCATCAAATAGCCGCGCTCGCCGCTGATGCCCCAGGCGACATTGGCCGCCTTCTCGCGGCTGTCGCTCCGGCTGGTCTGGCCATAACGGGTCTGCAATTCGAGCCCGTTGAAGTCCTTGCGTGTAATCAGGTTGACGACACCGGCCACGGCGTCGGCGCCGTAGATGGCCGACGCGCCGTCCTTGAGCACTTCCATGCGCTGGATCATGGCGACCGGGATCATGTTCAGATCCACAGAGCTGTTTGCGCCCGTGCCGCCGCTGACGACGCGACGGCCATTGATCAGCACAAGAGTACGGTTCGCTCCAAGCCCCCGCAGGTTTACTTGCGTCGTACCATAACCGTTCTCGGCCCAATAGGCATTGGTCTGGTTGCCGGCGAAGCCCGCCGACGACGACATGCGCTGCAACAGTGTCTCCACTGAGGTGGCGCCGGAGCGCTCGATTGCGTCCTTATCAATCACTGTGACAGCACCGATACCGGTCATCATTGACCGGTTGGTGCTGATGTGGCTGCCGGTCACGACCACGGTGGCCGTCTGCTTACTATCCGGGTTGGCTGGGGTGACGTCAGCATTCTGCGCTAAAGTAGGCAGGCTGGTGGTGACGGACAAAATTGCACTGATTGCCAGTGCCATAGGCTTGCGTTTCAAATACATCGGAAATCCTTTCAGGTGCTGGGACCGTAGCGAAATACGCCGCTCGAATTGGTGGGCCAAGACGAAGCGGACGTCGCAGGCACGACAGCATCGCCAACAAATTGGCGCTGCGCTGACGTACGTGCGGACTTAACCGAAGATATTGCGAGGGGGGCGTTCTATGCCGTCCGGTATGAAACCAGAGACAAGGGAGAGATTAGAGGACAGGTGAACTTCAGTGCGATCGTGCGGAGTGCGCGACACAAGAACCGGCGGTACGATGGCACCACCCAGGCAGCAGTCCACGCAGGTGCCGCAAGCCGAGTCTCCGTGCTGCGCAGCCTTTTCGGCCGCGATGGTATTGCCGATGTTGGCATGCTTCTTCGCCACGCGCACCTTCACGCGGTGCTGAGATGTCTTGCCATGGCGCGTTTCCCCTGCTGCCTGCCGCGCATGGCTGGGTGGACATGTCTGTTGCACGACGGACGCCAGCGCTTGCACGGGCAAGGCGGCGATCATCAAATACAGCAACAGTAGCTTTAGCAATCGAACCATGGACCAAGTCTAGCATGAGCAATCTGACAAATAGGGCCGGCAAGCGGTGATGGCAGTCTGAGGAAGTGGTTGAAACGCGCAAATTGTCGTTTATTTCCCACATATCAGTCCACGCGCAGCCCTTCGCGGACCTGCGCTGGAGGATCGGTGAACGGGGGCTGGCGGTCTCGGCAAGAACACTCAGGTGGTACACCCAAACGCAATGCGCGCCGCAAATATGAGCGTTAGGGTAACTTACATCAGCAACCATTTCGTTGCATCACATGTAAGAAAGGGATGAATCGTGAAAAATCACATACTGGCAATCTCATTGGGATGTTTAGTTTGTTCGACGGCCGTTTGGGCGCAGGACAAAGCAGAGATGAAGCCCAACGCGCCTATAGCTATGAGTTCGGCCAGTACGCACATGGACGACTCGAGCATGATGAGTTCAAAAGACGCATCAAAGGCACCGTACGACCTGCAGTTTTTGGACACCATGGGGATGCATCACCAGAGTGCGGTGGAGATGGCTAAGCTAGCCGAAGACCGTTCTGAACACGCTGAACTGAAGGCTATGTCGAAGAAGATAATTTCTGATCAGCAGGGTGAGATATCGCAAATGAAGTCGTGGCGGGAACAGTGGTATCCGGGTAAGAGCCAGGCAATGAACATGGAAATGCCCGGCATGATGGATTCCATGAAGGGAATGTCGATGCCCAAGCTAGCCGCCAGCAAGGGCAAAGAATTTGACTCGATGTTCTTAGATATGATGATTAAGCACCATTCCGGCGCGGTCAAAATGGCGAAATCAGCGGAAGCGAAAGCACAGCACCAAGAAATAAAGGACTTATCCAAAAAAATGGTTTCGGCCCAGCAGGATGAAATCGCACAGATGAAAAAATGGAAGGTGCAGTGGAAGCTTGCTGGTAGCTGACCGGCCATTTCTGACACGAATGTAATCTTGGCGTTAGGCTGGCGTCATTTTTCCAATGTAGACTGACCCCAGGGCGCTGGTGGCATTTTGCCATCTGGGTGGAATGGGCCCGGTCTCTTGCAGCGGGAAAGTGATATGAGATTATTGGTAGTGGAAGACGAGCAGAAGGCCGGTGAGTACATTCAAAAGGGGCTCACGGAGTCAGGCTTCGTCGTTGACTGGGCAAAGACTGGCCCCGAAGGACTTCATGCGGCCACCACAGCTCACTATGACCTCATAGTGCTTGATGTCATGCTCCCAGGCTTGGACGGTTGGCAAATCGTGACCGAGCTGCGCAAGACAGTAGAAACACCGGTTCTTTTCTTAACTGCGCGAGACGCGCTCGACGACCGAATCAAGGGTCTCGAACTTGGGGCCGATGACTACCTGGTCAAGCCTTTCGCGTTCGCAGAACTCCTTATACGCATTCGAACGCTCTTACGTCGGGGCCCTATCAAGGAAGCTGAAGTACTTCAAATCGGCGACTTGGAGATTGATGTCCCCAAACGTAGAGTGACGCGTGCCGGCAATCGAATTGATTTGACGGCTAAGGAGTTTGCACTTCTTCACCTCATGTCGAAACGAGTTGGACAGGTTCTGTCACGACCGCTCATTGCATCTCAAGTCTGGGACATGAACTTCGATAGTGACACCAATGTCGTCGACGTTGCAGTTCGAAGACTGCGCGCAAAGATTGATGACCCATTTCCTGCAAAGCTGATTCACACAATCCGGAGCATGGGCTATGTTCTGGAAGACAGAGGATGAGTAGGTCCGGCCGTTCTCTTACCATGCAGCTTGGCGCTCTGTTCGCATGTGTGGCTGTCATGGTATTTTCGGCAGTCGGATTTTACTTGTACCAAGCACTTGCCACACAGCTGCAAGAACGCGACGACACAGACTTGGTTGGAAGGGTCCTACAAATCAGGCACCTATTGGAGGAGACTTCAAGCCTAGAGTCCATTCGCAACGAGCCTCACCGTTTTCTCGATGCTGTGGACACTCGCCGAGGACTGCTCATCGTCATGCAAACCCAAGATGGGCGTCTGCTGATGCAAAACACCGAAGAGCAGTCTTTTGTTCCAAACGGTAGTCAACTGCCCGCTGACGCAGAGCCATCACCGGCTGATACGAAGCCTGTAGAACTAGCCAATGGTATCCGGCTTCGCGTCATTGTCGCGCAAGGTATGGTTGGTTCCACCGGTAAGATAGTTAGTATCGCAATCGCTCGGACCGCAGAAGACCGCGCTGCCCTACTTTCGGCCTATCGTAAAAAAGTAATGACCGCAGTTTTTGCGGGGGCCGCCTTGACCGCATTACTGGGATTCTTGCTAGTCCGTCAGGGCCTGCATAAGGTGAGCGCTTTGGCTGCCCAAGCTCAACAAGTGACGGCTCACAATTTGGAAATGCGCTTGAATGTAGATTCGGCACCAGAGGAGCTCAGAGTACTGGCCAATTCGTTTAACGAAGTACTCGACCGATTGCAGAGCAGCTTCAACAACCTGTCTCAATTTGCCGATGACCTTGCACATGATTTGCGCACGCCGTTGAACAATTTGATGGTGCAAACTGAAGTGGCCTTCTCACAGCCTCGGGAGTCAGAGGAATACCAAAACCTTCTGTCGTCCAATTACGAGGAGTTTGGGAGGTTGGCGAGGATGGTGGAGAGTATGCTGTTCTTGGCTCGTGCTGACCATGACCAGATTGCTCTGACGACTGAGCGACTGGATACTGCGACCGAGTTGGCGCGGATTGCGGAGTATTTTGAAGGACCGGCATCGGAGGCAGGTATTTCTTTCGATATCGTTGCGACGGGGGTGGTGCTCGCCGATGCTCACCTTTTGAGGCGGGCCGTGAGCAATTTGGTGGCGAACGCTGTTCGATACACGCCTCGCGGCGGCGTTATCGCGATGGAGGCTAATCAAATGGCAGACGGAGTCATGATATCGGTGAGTAATCCCGGGCCGGGTATCGAGGCGGAGCATTTGCCCCGCTTGTTTGACAGGTTCTATCGTTCTGACAGGTCCAGATCTTCGCAGTCATCGTCTGCCGGATTAGGGCTTGCAATCGTGAAGTCCATTATGAGCCTGCATGGAGGGCGCGCAAGTGTTGAGAGCGAGCGCGGCGGACTGACACAGTTCTCGTTGTTGTTCCCTGGGCCGGGAGGCGGGCTTCACTAGCTGCAAGATCCGTTCAGCTGTTCAAAGATTTTGAGATGGCGAGGATTGCTTTTTCTCCGTTTCCAAATCGCGCAATGGCGTCCCGATTCTTCGATAGCTCACCATATCCGATATACCGCACATTCAGCTCTTTGACGCGTGAGAACGCGGGCCGCGCAAACTGCGCTCGAACATCGGCTTCACGCGCATCAGGTGCCACTAGGAAGAACGTTGAGCCTTCATGTTCCGGGACACCGAGTGCCAAGTCGAGCATGCGCACGATTCCAGAGTAGATACTGGTGCTGTGCTCGACTTCGAAGGCCATTGCTATTTTCCCAGTGACCGGATCGAGCCAAAGCACATCAATGAGAGCGATAGTGTCGTGAGCGCTGCTGGCACGTATAGCCGCCGGCAGCTCGGTCAAACACCCGTGGCCAAGGCGCCCATCTCCATACGGTCGGCCCTTGTCGTTGCTTGCAATCCAAACCTGAAAGCCCAAGGACGTTCCCAAATCTCGCAGCCACCCTTGAATCTGTGTATGGCTTTGGTCATTCTCGGAAGCGGCCACGCGGGCTTTATGTGCAGCCGCACTCTCTTCATGAACTTTGGCGAGGTCGGCCTCCCAATCAACTGAAACTGCATTGGTCGCACCAATCGAGTATCGCCCAGAGCCGATATCGAAGAGAAATCCTGCTACAGCGCCCAAGTCGTTCGACAACCACTTTCTGTGCATCGTATTAAATTCAATGACGCGCTCTCGCATTGCCAGGTATTCGTTCCAACGCCCCAGTTTCACGTTCGCCCCAAAAAACGCATTGAAGCCTTTCACGATAGCTGTATTGTTGGGCGGGACCACGGTGGGGTGCAAGAAATAAAGCAGGTTGGCGCAAGCGGGGCCCAGGCCCTTTATTTGATGCGAGTCGAGTTTTCGAACCGCCTCCACAACCTCGACGTCGGTACTGCAGCACAAGCAGGTATCGAGAAACTGAGCGAACGCCATCTGATTACTGCGGTCCTCGTATATGTCGGGAATACGAAGTTTCGGCTTCCATAGAAAGGCGTGGTCGGCACCCTTGAAAATTTGGCGTTGCTCTGCGATGGAGTGCACGACCGTCTCTAATGAGGAACCCCGATAGGCGCTACCAAACGTGTCGTCGCGAATCTCTTTCACGACGGCGTGGAGTCCACGCCGAATTGAGCGGAAATTTTTCAGACGTTCCTCCCAGAGGAACCAGCTGCGGTAGGTGGCGGCGGAATCAGCTTTCCATTGTTCGATGAGGAGCTGCTGTTCTTTTAAGGTAGGCGCTGAGACGTCGAGGTTCAAATGGACTCCAAAAAAACTAAAAAAGAAGAGGTGCTTGCCTGGCATTCTAGCCCAGTACGCGGCACCGCTGGCGTAGTGCTTTACCGCTGGCAATCAGCGAACATTTGGCAAGAAAGGCTGTAATGTAAATGTAATGTTCGGGTCATTCGGGTGTGCGGGTTGGCTCCGTAGAATAGCTTCATCGCCTTCACAAACGCAGCAACCCGAACCCAAGAAAAGGACCGAATCATGCAATCCATCAAAAACAAAATCGCAGCAATTTTCGTCGTAGCTTCGCTGGCCCCGCTCGCTGCAATGGCTCACCAAGGTGAGATGCACACCAATCCGGCATTCGGCAGCGCAGCCCCGGCCCCAGCTGCTACGCGCACCGTGGTGATTTCGGCGGCGACCAAAGCCGTCAATGTCGACAAGGGTGATGTCGTGACCTTCGAGCTGGAGGGTAAGACCTTCACTTGGCAGTTCGACACGCTGCGTGACAGCGATCGCTTCGAGCTCTCCGCCATTGCGCCTGAAGGTGTGAACACCCACGGTGTACGCGTGTACGTAGCGCCGAATCCTCTCTATCGTAACTAAGTTTCGCTCCGCTGGCGGTATGCCGCCAGCGTTGCAAATCACTTCGACTTACGGGACGACCAATGGATGTGAACGATGACCCATTTTTCGCCCTGCTTTTCGAGAAGTGCGGTCTCTGTGCCGAATAGATGAACACTGTTGCCCTTGTATTTCCCGGTCGTTTCGGTCTCTTGCATGACTACCGCGAGTTTGCCATCGATGCGTTCGCTTTGCTTGAGCACCTTATTTTTAGTCGCCTTCGCGAACTCGATATCGGCCTTGAGATGGTGGCCGGTATATTCTTCGCGGGAGCGTTCGACGTAGCCGGATTCGTAAATTTGAATCTCGGGGCTGAGTAGTGCCCCCACTTGCTCAGATTTCCCAGTCGAAAGCGCCTCATGGAATTCTGCTACCGTCTCCGTAGGAGTTGCAGCGAAAAGAGGGGCGCTGATGACGGATAAAACGAGCAGGGAAATAGGCAGGCGCATGATGTCTCCAGAAGTAGTTTTAAAATGTTGAAACAGTGCAATTTAATCAGTAGCAACCCATTGTTGCAAGGCTGATGCAAAGAATGTTGTGGCCTAGTGGAATTCGCTTGACCTTCCTCTAGTAGGAAGGTGTAGCCTATCAAACTTGGCATTCTACGAACGTCTGAGGTACCATTTCAAGTCTTATGCGCATATTCGTCCGTTACCTGCTCTGGCTTCTGATAGCAGCCCTCCCGTTGCAAGGGGGAGCCGTTGCTTTGATGTCGTGCAATCCAGGTTCCGAACAAACTCACTCGTCGTCGCATCAAGGAGACGAGAGCGCCATTGAGGCTCATGCCGACTCGCATCACGGACATTGTGACGAGGATGGATCAGACCACGCAGGAGCCCAACATGGCAAATGTAGCCATTGCGCAAGCTGCTGCGTGGGTGCAGCAGCTCCCCCGGCCATCCCGTCTGAGGTATTGCCGACCACGTTCTCCACTTTCGCCACTGTCGCAGTCGAGCCTGCGATGACTGCTTACATCCCCGCCACTCTCGAGCGCCCGCCTCGTCGTCACTCCTAAAAATCGCTGAAGTTGCGGATTAACGTCCGCCTCGCCAGGGGGCAATGTCTCCAGGTGCCAGTACATTTTTGAGGACAATCATGAAACGCTTTCGCCTACTGCTTCTTGCAGTGGTCAGCGCGCCTATGGCTATCTACGCCGAGCCCGTTCGAGTATCGACGGCTGTGACAGATGCCAACGCCGCAGTATCACCGCCGCAATATCAATCTGCCTTCACTAATTACAAACCAGCTGTGGAACCTACGGCGTCACCGGACAAGTTGTGGGTTAAGGCCAATAAGGACGTTTCCGGCCAAGCTGAACATGGTTCGCACGATGGCTCGTCAATGCAGATGGCGCCAACGCCAAAGGAGTCCGCCAAGCCTGCCGAGGCTCCCGTTGCGGACCCACACAAGGGTCATCACATGAATAAGAAGGGGCAATGACATGTTGCGACTACATACGCCGCTGCTCAGCCGCACCGCTGTAGGACTGGGCGCGGTTTTCCTTGTAGGGTGCGCAAGCCTGTCGTCCGACGGCGGACTAAGCGACGTTTCCTCGCTTACCAAAAACAGGGTTGGCCAGGCCGTGCAATTTACAAAGGACGCCAGCAGCAATGATCCGAAGGTGCAAGAGCTTTTAAGTCAGCCATTGACCGTTGAATCAGCTGTTCAGATTGCACTGCTTAATAGCTCGGCTTTGAAGGCTTCTTTTGCAGAGCTGGGGGTGGCGGAAGCCGACTTCGTTCAGGCTGGCCGCATGCGTAATCCTGGTTTCAGCTTTAGCCGGGTGCGCGGAGGCGGCGACGCGGAAATCAACCGTAGTGTCACGTTTGACATCGCGGGATTGTTGACGCTGCCAATGCGGACAAGAATTGAAAAAGGCCGCTTTGAGCAAGCGAAATTGCTCGCCGCTGCGCAGGCGGTACAACTGGCAGCAGACACGCGTCGTGCATACTTCACAGCAGTGGCCGCCGCACAATCTGCAGCGTTTGCAGAACAAGTTCGTGGCGCTGCAGAGGCCTCGTCAGACTTGGCTGAAAGCATGAGCAAGGTAGGCAATTGGAGCAAGCTTGACCAGGCCCGTGAGCGTGCTTTCTATCAGGATGCCGTGACTCAGCTTGCAAGAACTCGCCATGAAGCCATTGCCAGCAGGGAGCAGCTCATTCGCCTGTTGGGCCTCTGGGGAAAACAACAAGAATTCGTTTTACCCGACCGCTTGCCTGAACTGCCAGCTCAACCGCAGGAGATGAACAATGCTGAAGCTCAGGCATTGTCGCAACGTTTGGACGTTCTCGCGGCTCGACGGGAAACTGAGGCTACGGCGTCAGCGCTTGGACTGACCAAAGCGACCGCCTTTGTCAATGTCTTCGACGCCGGCTATACAAACAAGAGCTCGACTGGTCTACCACGCGAGAACGGTTACGAGGTCTCGTTGGAACTTCCAATTTTCGATTGGGGCGGTGCCAAAGTAGCGCGCGCCGAAGCTCTCTATATGCAGTCCGTACACCGAACCACTGATACGGCAGTTCGAGCCCGGTCGGAAGTACGGGAGGCCTATTCGGCGTACCGCACCACCTACGACATCGCGCGTCACTACAGAGACGACGTCGTGCCTCTTCGCAAGAAAATTTCGGACGAAGTTCTGCTGCGCTACAACGGGATGCTGGCCAGTGTATTTGAACTGCTGGCCGACTCGCGCGAGCAATTGAACAGTGTGAACACGGCTATCGAAACCCAGCGCGATTTTTGGATAGCTGAGACCAAGCTGCAATCCGCCATCAACGGCGGGAGCAATACCGACACAAGGAATATTCCATGATTTCACGTAGAGACTTCTTCAGGGGCGCTGGGGCGGTAGCAGTGAGTGCCGCAGCAGTAAGCAAAGTTGGCGCGGCATCACTTCCCGAAGCGATGTCAATGAACAATGCGAATACGCAAGTTCCGCCGCCGCCGCCGAATGGCCGGCCGTTCAATCCTGTCGTGACGCTGAATGGCTGGTCTCTGCCTTGGCGTATGAATAGTGGGGTAAAAGAGTTCCACTTGGTTGCGGAGCCGGTGGTGCGCGAGCTCGCGCCTGGTATGAAGGCCAATCTGTGGGGCTACAACGGCCAGTCGCCGGGGCCGACCATCGAAGTGGTGGAAGGCGACCGCGTACGCATATTCGTGACCAACAAACTGCCGGAGCACACAAGCGTGCATTGGCATGGTCAGCGACTACCTAACGGAATGGACGGAGTTACCGGCCTTACCCAGCCTGGCATCGCGCCAGGTAAAACCTTTGTCTACGAGTTCGTTGCGAAGCGCCCAGGTACGTTCATGTACCACCCACACGCGGACGAAATGGCGCAGATGGCAATGGGAATGATGGGCTTTTGGGTAACACACCCGAAAGACCCGTCGCTCCACGCGGTCGACCGTGACTTCGTCTTCCTGCTGAACGCTTATGACGTGGAGCCCGGAAGCTATACGCCGAAAATCAACACGATGCTGGACTTCAATCTGTGGACCTTCAACAGCCGGGTCTTCCCAGGTATCGACTCGATGCCCGTGCGTCAAGGCGATAAGGTGCGCATCCGTGTTGGCAACCTAACGATGACGAATCACCCAATCCATTTGCATGGACACGAGTTCTTCGTCACCGGCACCGATGGCGGGTGGACACCGCCAGCATCGCGCTGGCCGGAGGTCACTACCGACGTCGCGGTGGGGCAAATGCGCGCGGTTGAATTTGTCGCCACTGATTTGGGCGACTGGGCCTTCCACTGTCACAAGTCCCATCACACCATGAACGCAATGGGGCACAACGTCCCAACGATGATTGGTGTGGACCATCGCGGTGTGGCCGAGAAAATTAACAAGATTGTGCCCGACTACATGGTCATGGGCGACAAAGGGGGCTCGATGGGCGGAATGGAGATGCCAATTCCGGAAAATACCCTGCCGATGATGATGGGCGAAGGGCCATTCGGCGGCGTAGAGATGGGAGGCATGTTCACCGTGTTGAAGGTTCGCAAGGACCAAAAGCGCGGTGACTACACTGACCCTGGCTGGTACAAACATCCGGCTGGGACAGTGGCATACGAATGGACCGGCGCATTGCCCGAGCCGTCGCGGAGCACGAGCGCAGGTGGTCAGTCTATGCCGGTAATGAATAAGCCAAATGTCGAGATGACGGTTCGAAAACCGTCGGGACATGGCGGACACTAATTTTTTATTAAACCTGAAAGGAAGCATCATGAATCATCTGAATAAAGTAGTCCTCGCAGCCGTTATTGGCTTCTCGTTTGCATCGGTAGGTTCGGTCGCCTATGCGCAGCAGGCATCCGCCTCGGCAGCCCAGGCGGCAATGAGCGATGGCGAAATCAAGAAAGTAGACAAGGAGGCCGGCAAGCTGACCATCAAGCACGGTGAACTGAAGAACCTGGGTATGCCAGGAATGACGATGGTGTTCAAGGTTCAAGACCCGGCAATGCTCGATAAGGTGAAGCAGGGAGATAAAGTCCGTTTCGTCGCGGACAAAGTTGGTGGCGCCCTCACGGTCACTGCAATCGAAGCAGCAAAGTAATTTCAACAAGGAGAACTGAAGATGAAAGCATTGCGCACATTGATAGTTGCCGCCGCCATGGCAGCGGCAACTTTGGCTAGTCCGTTTGCCTCGGCACACGCCACCCTAAAGGGCTCCAATCCGGAGGCTGGCGCCACGCTGGCGGCAGCGCCAAAGGACATCACGCTGACCTTCAATGAGAAAATTGAAGAGGCCTTTAGCACCATAACCATAGTCGATGGCCAGGGTAAAGAAGTCACTCCAGGAAAAGCTAAGGTTGACACGACCAATCCTGCAATCCTGCGCTTGGACGTCCCTGCGCTCGCCGCCGGATCCTATACCGTGACCTGGGCCGTCGCCGGTCACGACGGTCACCGCCGTAAAGGTGATTTTAAATTTATGGTGAAATAAATGGATGCGGTCTCGTTGCTACAGATAGGTTCGGCATTTGCGCTTAACGTCGGATTTGCCTGGCTTGTTGGGTCGTGGTTTGCGCGCTATTGGATACAGTCCAACGGCACTAGCCGTGACGATTCTGAGGCGGCGCTTCGCAAGCTCGACTTACTAGCTTCGGGACTAAGTGCGGTCGGTAGCGCGGTTGCGCTGCTGGCCGCAACTGCGGTGATGGGCGGTGTTGGCCTACGAGAGGCCTGCCCCATGTTTTGGATGATGGTCTCCAGCACCGACTATGGGCATGCTGGATCCATCTCGACCTTGGCCATGATTGTCCTGTTTAGTATTCGGTGGGCTGGCAGTGCTAGTCGCACTAGCGACATTGTAGTGGCACTGACCTTGACTATATTCGCCGTAACTCGCGCATCTATGGGACATGCCGGCGAAGAAGGCTTTTGGACAATGGCGCTCGCAGCAGAGGCCTTACATTTTTCCGCAATTGGACTTTGGACTGGCGCGGTTCTGGTCTCGGCCTGGTTCGCTCTTCATGAGATGCGAGTGGCAGCCTTTGAAATTGGTTCTGCTGACCGATACCTGGACCTGATGTCGCAGGCTGCAATGGTTGCCGTGATTGGAATTGCTCTTACAGGCATATTCAGTGCATGGCACAGAGTGGGGACTTCTGACCATCTATTACATACCTTCTATGGCATGACGCTGTTGGTAAAGATAGCTCTGGTATTGGCTGCTATTGCGCTGGGAGGTTATAACAAATTCATTGGATTACCCGCTGCGAGTCGTTCACACAGAGGTGTCAGGTTGGTCCGCGCGACACTACAGATTGAAAGTTTCCTTTTGCTCGGCGCCCTTTTTCTGCGGCAATTCTCACGTCCCAACAACCACCAACTGCAATGTAGAGATGTTGCAGTTTCGAATAACGGAGACTCAAATGAAAAATTTTAAGACAGTCACAATTGCGGCATTTTTACTTGCTGCAGCGTCCTCGCTAGCGGTAGCCGCCGTGCAAGACGGTAAAACGCCTGCTCATGGTGAACACCAACACGGCGGCCATGAGGGAGAAAGTTCGCTGATTGGTAAAGCGGGTGATCCTGCCAAAGTGACCCGCACAGTGACGGTGGAAATGAACGACACCATGCGTTTTACTCCCGCGTCAATTTCGGTAAGGGAAGGCGAAGTTATTCGCTTCGCAGTCAAAAATTCAGGCAAGCTCAAGCACGAGATGGTAATTGGCTCAGCCAGTGAACTTAAAGAGCATGCCCAGTTGATGGCTAAGTTTCCTGATATGGAGCATGCGGAACCTAACCAAGTAACGTTATCGCCAGGGAAAACTGGAAATATCGTCTGGCAATTCGGAAAGGCGGGGAAAGTAGATTTCGCCTGCCTGCAGCCCGGGCACTTTGAGGCAGGTATGAAGGGGCAAGTTGTGGTGTCCGCGAAGTAAGTGGTGTTATCCGGCAGGTTGTGTAATTCCTGCCACTCCTTGGTGGTACTCACAAAGGTAAATATCATGGAACTTTCAACACTGCCTGTTGGGCCGTTGAACAAGGAAGGTGGTTCTGTACAAAAACCGCCAAGCACTTTCAACAGCTCAAACTTTTCCGAGATGCTATCCCAGGTGCAGTTCAAGAATTCGATGAGCACTCAACTGCCGCTACGCGTGAGCGAAACATCATCATCAAACACAACGGCTTCGTCGCCGAGAAATGGCCTATTGGGGCAGCTTGGTTCGCCTCGCGCTCATTTTCAACTACGGGATGCTCAAGCCCCCGATGCGGACGACAAAATTAACGAACGCGCGCTCTCCTTGCGCGAGTATCGTCTGGTGCTGCTCGCATCAAATATCGCCAATGCAGATACCCCAGGATATCGGGCCCGAGACATTGACGTTCAAGAGGCTCTTCGAACGGGAAAAACTGTGAAGACGGTAGAGGTGAAATATTCCATCCCAAGTCAGGGAGCAATTGATGGCAATACAGTGGAAATGGACACTGAACGAGCAAAATTCGCAGAGAACGCCATACTGTACGAATTTCACGTGAATCAGGTCCGAGGGCACTACAAAGATATGGAAGATCTACTTAAAAATACGCCGTACTAGTGATTGCTGGCGATAGAAAACAGCCAGGCTATGAGCTTATATATTTCGCCTTATCAGCCATTCGAGATGTTGAAAATAGTCAATCTTATAGGAGCCTGAATCATGTCGAAAATTGCTGTTTTGGCGCTATTTTCCACCATATTTATCACGGGCTGCGCCTCGGATTCGGAACGAGCTGCCGCCGCCGAGCGGGATGTTCGGCGGCGTGTTGACGTGTATGGACCCGCATGCGAACAAATGGGTTTTAAGAAGGATACAGATGCTTGGCGCTTCTGTGTTGTTACTTACAGTCCGACTGGGCATCATCATTGAGGCCAATCGTCTGGCAATTCAACAGCGAAAAGGGGGAGTCAATTTGGCACGCCTCCAGCAGGGGTACTTCGAATCAGAAATAAAAGGGATACCGTGGGGTTTGCAAAATAGACAAATGGGCTCAGCCAATAGATAGTGACGAAGGGGAGATTCATGAACAGAAACGCAGTTGAAAATCACGAACACGCGCCAGACTCTGCGCATCGCCATTCAACAATCCAAGGCGGGGCCGGATCAGATAAACCCTTCATTGACCCGGTCTGTGGGATGAAGGTAGGTCCGGATAGGGAACGAGAGATTTCGTACGAACAGGTGGTCTATCATTTTTGCAGTGCGAAGTGCATGGCAAGGTTCAACACCACTCCTGAGGCGTTTCTTAACAAAGAAAATGCCGAAGTGCTGCCTGCGGCACCAGCTCAAGAGGGGGCCATATACACGTGTCCGATGCATCCTGAGATTGAGCAGGCCACACCAGGTAGCTGCCCGATTTGCGGTATGGCGCTAGAACCTGTCATGCCAACTCTAGATGATGAAGAGAACCCAGAGTTGGTCGATTTTCGACATCGGTTTTGGTGGACCCTTCCGTTCACGGCCGCAGTGTTCGTCCTCGCGATGTTTGGCCATATGATTTTTCAAGGAGCATTGCCCGGGCAAAATTGGATTGAGTTGGCGCTGAGTACTCCCGTTGTGATTTGGGCGGGCTGGCCCTTCTTCGAGCGCTGGGCGCAGTCACTTGCCCGCATGAGCCCCAATATGTGGACGCTAATTGGCACCGGCGTTATAGCTGCCTATGGCTACAGTGTACTCGCGACACTGACGCCGCAACTGTTCCCACCGACGTTCGCTGCTCACGGCAGCATCGCAGTCTACTTTGAGGCCGCAGCGGTCATCGTATCGCTCACCCTCTTGGGGCAGATACTGGAGTTGCGGGCACGTTCCCAAACATCGGCCGCCATCAAGTCGCTGCTGGGTTTAGCACCCAAGACCGCTCGCCGGATTCGCGAGGATGGCACTGAGGAAGATATTCCGCTAACGCACGTGCATGTTGGCGATGCTCTTCGTGTCCGTCCTGGTGAAAAGGTTCCGGTCGACGGTGTTGTTGCCGAGGGCGAGAGTTCGCTGGATGAATCGATGCTGACGGGGGAGCCTTTACCTGTTACCAAGCGCGCCGGCGACCGATTGATTGGCGCGACAATCAACACGAGCGGCAGCCTTATCATGCGTGCCGAGAAAATCGGTAGTGACACGATGCTCTCCCAAATCGTCCAGATGGTCGCTCAGGCACAGCGCTCGCGCGCGCCGATGCAACGGCTAGCCGATAGCGTCGCCGGCTACTTTGTCGTAGTCGTCGTGTCCATTGCGTTGCTAACTTTTGTGGTGTGGGGCGTATACGGTCCCGAGCCAAGCTGGGTATTTGGTTTCGTGAATGCGGTTGCTGTCCTTATCATTGCTTGCCCATGCGCGCTGGGTTTGGCCACCCCAATGTCGATCATGGCCGCTACTGGACGGGCGGCCACCATGGGCGTCTTGTTCCGCGACGCTGCGGCCATCGAAGACCTCAAAAAAGTCGATACGCTTATTGTCGATAAGACGGGTACGCTGACCGAAGGCAAGCCATCCTTTAACAGCGTGGTGGCCTCCGCCGGGTTCAAGGAAGAAGACGTCTTGCAGATTGCCGCCAGCATTGACCAAGGCAGTGAGCACCCGTTGGCACACGCCATTGTCAGCGAAGCGAACAAGAGGAAGTTGGTATTGACCAAACCCGATGCCTTTGAGTCAGCCAGCGGGATCGGTGTTCGAGGAGTTTTGAATGGGAATAAAATCGCCCTCGGAAATACTGCTCTTATGGACGCCGAAGGTATTGACTGGAAGCCACTTGCAGACGCAGCCGAAGGCCTGCGAGTCGAGGGGGCGAGCGTCATGTATCTTGCATCTCAGAGCCGACTGGTAGGACTGATAGCGGTGTCTGACCCCATCAAGACAAGCACCCAGGAAGCTTTACAAGAACTGCGGGCGGAAGGCCTGACCGTCATCATGGCTACTGGCGACGGCGTGACGACCGCGAAGGCTATTGCCGGCAGACTAGGCATCGAGGAGTACTACGGCGAGGTCAAACCGCAGGATAAGCTTGCACTGGTCGAGAAGCTGCAGAAGATGGGCAAGGTGGTGGCGATGGCCGGCGACGGTATCAATGACGCGCCAGCTCTTGCGAAAGCGAACGTGGGCATAGCCATGGGCACTGGTACGGACGTTGCTATAAATAGTGCGCATCTGACCTTGGTCAAGGGCGACCTTCGCGGAATAGCGCAGGCGCGTTTGATTTCAGTCGATACGGTGCGCAACATGTGGCAGAACTTAGGGTTTGCGTTCGTGTACAACGCGCTTGGGATTCCCCTGGCCGCCGGTGTACTGTACCCGTTCACCGGCCAGCTGCTGTCACCGATGATAGCTGCGTTGGCCATGAGCTTGAGCTCTGTATCCGTGATTACAAACGCGCTTCGCCTACGAAAGCCTAATACCAATAGGGAACTAAGGAGCGCCATCCCCCCCCTATGACCGGGCATTCATCATCACCTTCCGTTTTCCGTTCGGTGTCACCAAAGATGCTAGTCGCAGTTGCTTATTCATACTCAACTGTAAGTACTATGTGGCTGGAGGGGTCATGTCATCACAAAATCATCTGCTGTATCAGGGTTTTTTGCTGAACTGCGAACCGTTACAGCTTCCAAGTGGACGCTTTGCGGCCCATCTCGTTATTTCCTTGAAAGATCAAAAATGTATTTTTGCCGGGCGTCTTTCGCCGGTCAGGGACTTTGGCAATATGGAAGATGCGGTCACATATTCCGCGAGCTGGGGAAAAGCATGGATTGACGATAATGAGTAGCAGCCTCCCGCGCATCGATTTTCTCTATATGATCGGTCTGCAATGAATCAGGAAATTCGCGTCCACTACGCAGGATATACGATTTGCGTGACGCCAATACAGTCAATTGACCGATCTTGGCGGTGCGCCTTTGTTATTCTTGAAGGCGGCAATATATTGCTAAGTGCCTGCACTTCCACGGCTTGTCGTACGCGCGATGACGCTGAACAACATGGAGTCATGGTTGGCGTCCAAGTCGTGGACCGTGAGATTTCTGAATCGAGCAACTAAGACGAGTCTCTTCTGACTTGGCACTGACCAATCTCACGCCATCACCCTCTCTACCGGCTTGCCAGCATGCCACTGACTGTAAATTCGACCTGGCTTGTCGCCACATTCATTACCAGCAGAGCCGACCAGTCGGAAGTATTTTCGGGTATCGAACAGCAGTTGCAGCACGGCGCGAATTGCCTGATCCGGATCGAGGACGACCGATCCGTTCGGGTGGTAGGTCAGACCGACCGGCAGCGGCAATTCCAGTTCCGCTACGGGCCTTATTGCGTATGCCCTCTTGCAGGCTGGCCTTTAATTATGGGGAATACATATGGGTTTGACTCAAGGGCTGCTCGCCACGATGGTGGTCCAAACCGTTCCGCCTGAGCTGGAGGGGACCGCATTCGGCTTTTACAATTTATCTTCCGGCATCACTCCGCTCATTTCCAGCGCTATAGCGGGCGTTCTCTGGGATAGATTTGGCGCAGCTTCCACATACTATGCGGGAGCCTTTTTGGGGCCGTCACGTTGGCGTCGCTGGGGCTTATTCCTTAATCGGAGAACAAATCATGGAGCTATGTCATCAAGCTGTCAATATACTTCGATATTCTTTGAAATGTTGTAGCTTCTGCGCTATCATACTTCGACAATTACTGAATCATGGAAGCAATCAATATGGAAACCAAGGACGTTTTAGCCGCGCTGGCGGCCATTGCCCAGGAGAGCCGGCTGGCCGTTTTCCGACTGTTGGTTCAGGTCGGCCCTGACGGGATGGCAGCCACCAAGATAGCCGAGCAGCTCGACATCGCGCCCTCTTCGCTGTCGTTTCACCTGAAGGAGCTCACGTACGCCAGGCTGATCACCTCGCGCAGTGAGGGGCGCTTCGTGATCTACTCGGCCGATGTTGTGGTCATGAACGGCCTAATCGACTACCTGACCGAGAACTGCTGTGGCGGCGTTCCTTGCGGTCCAGCCGGCTGCGACACCAAACCCACATCTACCTGAATTGGAGAATTCCCATGCAAGAGAAAGTCTACAACGTACTGTTCCTCTGCACCGGCAACTCGGCGCGCAGCATCATGGCCGAAGCCTTGGTGACAACGATGGGTAAGGGCCGCTTCAAGGGCTTCTCTGCCGGCAGCCACCCTGGTGGCATGGTCAATCCTTTTGCCATCGAACAGCTGGCTCACACCGGCTATCCAACCGATGAGCTGCGCAGCAAAAGCTGGGACGAGTTCGGCACTCCGGACGCGCCGCACATGGACTTCATCATCACTGTATGCGACAACGCCGCTGGCGAGGTCTGCCCTCACTGGCCGGGCCACCCGATGTCGGCGCACTGGAGCTTTGAAGATCCAGCTGCGGCCCTGGTGAACAGCATCGAGGAAAAGCACGCGGTGTTCAACCGCATCTTCCGCCAGATCATGACGCGCATGAACATTTTTGTCAGCCTGCCGCTGCACATGCTGGAAAAGAACGCCATCCAGCGCGAAATCCAGGCGATTGGCGAAACCTCCGTTTAAATTTTTTACTTCACACTCACTATGAACATCCTGTTTCTCTGCACCGGCAACTCATGCCGTTCCGTCCTTTCCGAAGCCACCTTCAACCATCTGGCCCCGGCTGGCCTGAAAGCC
Source organism: Pseudoduganella sp. UC29_71 (assembly GCF_042693265.1). Classification (NCBI taxonomy): domain Bacteria; kingdom Pseudomonadati; phylum Pseudomonadota; class Betaproteobacteria; order Burkholderiales; family Oxalobacteraceae; genus Pseudoduganella; species Pseudoduganella sp. UC29_71. Next base: position 3,107,360 of record NZ_CP170549.1, read on the forward strand.
ATCAGCGCCGGCAGCCAGCCGGCCGGTAAGCTGCATCCCCTCGCTGTGGAGCTCCTGCATAGCAAGGGCATCTCCACCGAGGGCTATTACAGCAAGTCGTGGGACGATTTGCCAGTAACGCCCGATATTGTCGTGACCGTCTGCAGCAGCGCCGCTGGCGAAACCTGCCCGGCCTATCTGGGGCCGGTGCTGCGCACGCACTGGGGTGTTGACGACCCGGGCCACGTGGTGGGCACCGAGGAAGAGATCAGCACCGCGTTCGAACGGACCTACCGCATCATCCGTGCGCGTATCGAGGCGTTCCTGGCTCTACCACTCGAAGAGTTGCGGAAGGATCCCGCACGCCTGAAGCGCGAACTCGACAGCATTGGCGGTATTGAACCATGAGTTTTGCACGTCGCATCGTGGCGGAAGGATTGGGGACGGCGATGCTGCTGGCAGTGGTGGTCGGCTCGGGCATCATGGCCGAACGACTGGCCGGAGGCAACGTGGCGATCGCACTACTGGCCAACGCAATTGCCACCGGCGCCGGCTTGATCGCGCTGATCCTGATGTTCGGCACCATCTCCGGAGCGCACTTCAATCCTGTCGTGACGCTGTCGGAGGCCGTGCAAGGCAATCTTCCCGGCCGGGAGGTGCTGCCCTACATCGCCGTCCAAGTTGCCGGCGCCTTCGCTGGCGTGGCTGCGGCGCATGGCATGTTCGGTGAGCCGCTGTTCTTCGCCTCGGAGCACGCCAGGACCGGGGCAGCGCAATGGTGGAGCGAATGCGTGGCCACGTTCGGCCTGATCGCCGTTATCATCGGGTGCTCGCGCAGCCGGCCGGCCGTCACGCCGTTCGCGGTGGCGGCCTATATCACAGCTGCGTATTGGTTCACCTCGTCCACGTCGTTCGCCAATCCAGCCGTGACCCTGGCCCGCAGTGCGACTAACACCTTCGCCGGAATACGTCCCGTCGACGCGCCGGGATTTGTCCTTGCGCAGCTGGTTGGTGCCGCCGCCGCGACTGCAGTGTTCTGCTGGTTGTATCCAGCTGTGCCCGCCAACGCCACGGTGGCCGGAACCGTGGCTCCCGGCGATTTCACGGCTCGGTCCGAACAGCAATAAAGGACAAATTGTATGACCAATGCGAACCTTCCCAACATCAAGACCGAACTGCTCGACATCCCCACGGTCGGAAAACTGGACCCTGTGAGAGATTTAAGCCATCCGCCGCGCATCCTGATGCTATATGGATCGCTGCGGGAGCGCTCGTTCAGCCGCTTTCTGACCGAAGAGGCGGCCCGCATCCTCGATCATTTCGGCGCCGAGGTCAAAATTTTCAATCCGATGGAGCTGCCAATGGCGGGCAGCGTGCCGGAGGACCACCCGAAGGTCGTCGAGCTGCGCGAGCTGTGCCTGTGGTCCGAGGGCCAGGTCTGGTGCAGCCCGGAGCGCCACGGCGCTGTCACGGCTGTGATGAAAAACCAGATCGACTGGATTCCGCTGGAGATGGGCGCAATCCGCCCAAGCCAGGGGCGTACGCTGGCCGTGATGCAGGTTTGCGGCGGTTCGCAGTCGTTTAACGTGGTCAACACGCTACGCCTTCTTGGCCGCTGGATGCGCATGTTCACCATCCCAAACCAGTCCTCGGTTCCGATGGCGTACAAGGAATTCGATGAAGCTGGCCGCATGCGCCAGTCAGGTTACTACGACCGCGTGGTCGACGTCATGGAGGAGTTGTTCAAGATGACGCTTCTGCTGCGTGGCCGTAGCGACTATCTGACCGACCGCTACAGCGAGCGCAATGAGCGCGCGCTGAAAGCGATCGACCGGCAGATTCAACGTATTTGACAATCGGTAAGTCAGTAATCCGGGTCGGCTGTCCATCTTCGGGAATGCTGCATATTCTCGTAAAAACGGCCACCGATTCCTGTTCCAATGCGGCCACTAATTCTTACCTCAAAGCGGCCAACCGCTCCTCGGTATGCCACCGATTCCCGCACAAGCCACCAATTCTTGTCCATGCCACTGATTCTTGTCTAAATCAGCTGCTCGCTGTCGCGCATATCGAAAATGCTGGATACGGCCAGCTGGACACGGCCGTCGCGACTTCCGCGCCAACTGGCCCCTGGCAAACTTGGTGTCAACTGACTTATGTTAGTCTTTGTGCCATGTTGAAATTCTTCCGGGACGCCAGCTATTTTGTTTGCTCACCTTCGTCTTGCAACTGGGTGACTGGCCATTTCTGGATGAGGTTTTGGAGGAGCAGTCGCTGGTTCAGCATGAATCTGTGGTCGCGTCCCAGACCAATCCGGTGGCCAAGCCCGATAGAACCCAGGTCAGTCATGCTGCCGACCTTTACGCGTCACTGTCGAATTTGGCAGATATGCCCGTGCATTATTTTTTTATTGGCGCCGTCGAGCCTGACATTCATCAAGCGATAGTCGCAACTAATTTCACATCCGCCAGCCCCATCCCTTTGGATCGCCCTCCCATATTTTCCTGAACTAAACCATATCTTGATCCGGCGCACTTGCGCCTGCTTTGTCACGCTATCAGGTTTTACAGGAATCATTCATGGCCCATGTTTATACAAGGGGCGCACGGATATTGCGCTTGCCGCAAACTGTCCGCGCGACCGTAATTTGTATCGTCTGCGTATCAGGGTAAGCGTCTTCCCAGCGCCGTCTGGACTGCCTGACCAGCGTAATCCATGATCGAATTTTGGCACAGCGTTGTGCCCACAATTTTCGATTATGGACACAAATTTTCAACCGATCATTTCCAAGAATCCACGCGGCCACTACCGCCAGCACCCGCTCGAGTTCAAGCGCGCATTGGTGGCGCTGTCGCTGGAGCCGGGCGCTTCGGTCGCGCGCATCGCGCGCGAGCACGGCGTCAACGCTAACCAGGTGTTCAGCTGGCGCCGTCTCTATGAGCAAGGGCGCCTCGGCGTGCCTGCGTTAATGCGGGATGATGGCTTGTTGCCGGTGGTGCTGGCGCCAACGGCGCCTGCTCCGAATAACGACACCTCCGACGCCAGCGGCATTATCGTGTTGGAGTTGGGCCAGGTCCGCGTGCGGATCGAAGGCCAGCCCAATGCCGCTGCGCTGGCGCAAGTGTTGGATCGGGTTCTACGATGATCGGCCTGCCCGCTGGCACCAAGGTCTGGCTCGCCGCCGGCACCACCGACATGCGCTCCGGCTTCAATGGGCTGGCTGCCAAAGTGCAGACGGCGCTGGAGGAAGATCCGTTCAGCGGGCACGTTTTCGTGTTTCGTGGCCGGCGCGGCGATCTCATCAAATTACTGTGGTGGACCGGTGACGGGCTGTGCCTGCTGGCCAAGCGGCTGGAGCGTGGCCGCTTCATCTGGCCGCAGGCCAGCAACGGCTCGGTGGCGTTGACGCAGGCGCAGCTGTCGATGCTGCTCGAGGGCATAGACTGGCGGCGCCCCGAGCGAACTTGGAAACCAACCTCGGCCTTGTAAACGTGATACGCCTCGCGTAAACTCGGCGCATGCTCAGCCCAGCCGACCTGCCCAACGAAATCGCCGCCTTGAAGGCGCTGCTGCTCGCTCAAAACGAGGTGGTGGAAGGTCTGCGCGAACAACTGAACACGCGCGCCGTCGAGATCGAACACCTCAAGCTGCAGATCGCGAAGTTGCGGCGCATGCAGTTCGGCCGCAAGTCGGAAAAGCTGGACCACCAGATCGAGCAGCTGGAATTGCAACTGGAAGACCTGCAGGCCGACGAGGCCGAGGCGGCGCGCGAGATGCCGGCGGCCGACCAGGCGCCGCGCAAAAAATCGGTGCGTCGGCCTCTGCCCGATCACCTGCCGCGTGACGAGAAGGTCTATGCGCCAGCGGCCGACGCCTGCCCGGCCTGCGGTGGCGGCCTGCGGCCGCTGGGCGAAGACGTGGCCGAGCAACTGGATTTCGTGCCGGCCAGCTTCCGCGTGATCCGCCATGTGCGTCCCAAGCTTGCTTGTTCCTGCTGCGATGCGATCGTCCAGGCACCGGCACCGAGCCGGCCGATTGAGCGCGGCATTGCCGGTCCCGGCCTGCTGGCCCACATCCTGGTGGCGAAATTTGCCGATCACCTGCCGCTGTATCGCCAGTCGGTCATTTATGCCCGTGAGGGCGTCGACCTTGACCGCGCCCTGTTGGCGAGCTGGGTCGGTTCGGCCAGCGCACTGCTGCGTCCGTTAGTTGACGCCGTTCGGCGCCACGTGCTGGCAGCGTCGAAGCTGCATGCCGACGACACCCCGATCCCTGTGCTGGCGCCCGGCAACGGAAAAACCAAGACGGCGCGCTTGTGGACCTACGTGCGTGACGACCGGCCTTCGGGCGACACCGCACCGCCAGCAGTCTGGTTTGCGTACACGCCCGACCGCAAGGGCATTCATCCGCAGACCCACCTGGCCAAGTTCGAAGGCGTGCTGCAAGCCGATGCGTATGCTGGCTTCAATGCCTTGTTTGAAAATGGAACGATCCGCGAAGCCGCCTGCTGGGCGCACGCGCGACGCAAGTTCCATGACCTGCACGCGGCGCGACCGACGGCGCTGACCACCGAGGCATTGCGCCGGATCGCCGAGCTCTATGTGATCGAGGCAGATATCCGAGGCAAACCTCCCGACGAACGAAGGCAGGTTCGGCAAGCCCGCTCGCGCCCGCTACTCGATGACCTGGAACACTGGCTGCGCACCACGCTCGATACGCTGTCGCGCAAGTCCGACACTGCGGCGGCGATCCTGTACGCGCTCAAACTCTGGCCGGCGCTGCTGCGCTATTGCGATGACGGCGCCATCGAGATCGACAACTCGGCGGCCGAGCGCGCCTTGCGTGGCGTAGCGATAGGCCGCCGCAACTACCTGTTTGCCGGCGCCGACAGCGGCGGCGAGCGCGCTGCCGCGATCTACTCGTTGATCGGGACGGCCAAGCTGAACGGTGTCGACCCCGAAGCTTGGTTGCGCCATGTGCTGACGCATATCGCCGATCATCCCGTCAACCGGGTTGATGAATTCTTGCCGTGGAACTGCGGCCTGCCAGCAGCCCTCTGAGATTACGCCGCTTCCCAGCGGTGTGATGCCATCATCGATCAAATTGCCAAGGCACTCAAGACGGCGCTGAGCGGACGCTTACGTATCAGGTGGCTACGCGCCCGCATCGTGCGCCTGGAGCGCGGGTACCGGCGCGGAATTCAGTGGCGTTCCAGCGCCATTGCCCGAAGGGGGATTCGTTCCGATCTTGTCGCTCAATTCAGCCACCCAGTTGGTCACACGGCGTAACAGCGATATTCGCGTCGCAACTGGTGAGATCGCCGCCACTGAGGCGGCACTGGTGCAGTTGGGAGCACACCCCAACCCCGAACTCGCGCATTCGCTGTAGGATCTCAAAATGGCGACCAGAACCACGACGTTGCAGCTCAACCAGGTAGTCGAAATGAGAGGAAAGCGGAATGCACGAATCGTCGCCGGCGAGCGCGCGTGAGATGCCGCTGCGGCCGACCGTGCTATCAAGGTGGCCGATATCCGCGCCAACGTGATTGCCGCATTTTTCGATGTGCTAGTTGTTCAGGAAAAACTCGTACTCGCGGATACAGCGGTGGTCCTGGCGCAGCGAGGGAGCGAGGTCGCCGGCAAGCGCGTTACCGCCGGCAAAATCTCCCCTGTCGAAGAAACGAAGGCGCGGGTCGCCCAGGCAAATGCCATGCTGGAAAGGTCCCAGGCGAACACGGATTTAGTCGCCGCGCGCGGCCGCTTATGCGCGATGTGGAATGGAGATGTGCAGTGTTTTGGCGTTGCCGACGGGGTAATTGACGACATGCCAGACGTCCCCTAGTTCGGGTATATCGCAACGCTGATCGACGCATCGCCGTCGGTGCGCAGCGCTGCCCTGAAGGTAGATCGCCGGAACGCGCTGGCCGAGGTCGAGAAGACCCGGCAGACTATGGAGGTGACCGTCAGTGTCGGCATAAAGCGGGCCGATGACATCAGACGCAATCAAGCGCTCATCGCTGTATCCGTGCCACTGCCGCTGTTCGACCGGAACCACGGCAATGCATAGGAGGCGCTACGCCGAACCGATACCGTTTGTGCTCCCATATCATCAAGATGGTTCGTGCTGGAATCCTCAGCGCGCACTTCCAGAAATCATCCTTGGTCAATCCGAGAAAGACATTCGCACCGCCTTTTACATTGTCCAAATTCAATCTCCTGCTAACGTTCGGAAGCACACGAAACATCAGTCGCTGAAAACGCCGCTGAGATTAGGGTGGGCGCTCGCCTTCCCTTTCGTTGCTGACTGCGCGCGATTGGAGCTGATTGCCTCTTTTACTTCCCATGTTTTTTGTGACGGCGCCGCCCGCGCACCTTTGGAGCCGGCTTGACCAGTTCCAGATGGGGGGAGCGATTCCTTTTGTTGCGCTGCTTGTAGGTGTAGTTCAACCACCAGATAAAGCCGCCCAATATCAGAAGCACTACAATGGAGCCATAGATTAGGGCTGTTTGCAGTTCGGCATGTGCCGCAGCTTCGGTGGGATTCATGATGGCGACCTCCTCGATTGAACGTTTTCCACGTGTAAATAACTCCTCTAACTCGCTTCACAGCGATTCGTGAGAAGCGGCCGACAACTTGCCGGCCGTGCTTCACAAAGATTCGCTGGACTTAGTGAGCAGCTTGTGCGGCATCAGCAGCGATCTCGCTCTCTTCTGCGTCGTTGCGGTGCATCAGGCGGTACAGCAGCGGTAGTACCAGCAGGGTCAGGACCGTCGACGACAAGATGCCGCCAATAACCACCGTCGCCAGTGGACGCTGCACTTCGGCGCCAGTACCGGTAGCCAGCGCCATTGGCACGAAGCCCAGCGAAGCGACCAATGCGGTCATCAGCACGGGGCGCAGACGGGTCAGTGCTCCAGTAATTACTGCGTTATCCAGACCCATGCCTTCTTCACGTAAGGAGCGAATATACGAGATCATCACCAGGCCGTTGAGGACCGCCACCCCGGACAGGGCGATAAAGCCCACGGCGGCCGAGATCGACATGGGGATGCCACGCATCGATAGCGCAATGATGCCGCCCGTGAGCGCAAATGGAATACCAGTAAATACCAGGAGGCCGTCTTTGACGTTGTTGAACATGACAAATAACAGCGTAAAGACCAAGAACAGTGCCAGCGGAACGACAATTTGCAGACGATGGGTGGCCGACTGAAGCTGTTCAAACGTGCCGCCCCAAGTCGTCCAGTATCCGGATGGAATCTTGACGTTTTTGGCGATCGCCTGTTCAGCCTCCGGCACGAAGCTACCGATGTCGCGTCCGGTCACATTGGCGCTGACCACGATACGCCGCTTACCATTCTCACGGCTGATCTGGTTCGGCCCAGGCGCAAATTCCAGTCCAGCCACTTCGCCCAGAGGGATGAACGAGGTCGCAACGCCTGCTTGTGAAGGCAATGAAATCGGCAGTCGGCGTAGCGCATCCAGGTCGCTACGCAGCGTTTCCGGTAGGCGTACCATTATGTCGAAACGACGGTCACCTTCAAACATGATGCCCGCCTCACGGCCGCCGGTCGCAATCGCCAGCGCATCTTGCACATCGCCGATATTGAGACCATAGCGCGAGGTCTTCTCGCGATCGATCTGCACGGTCAGCATAGGCAAGCCACCAGTTTGTTCCACCTTCACTTCGGTGGCTCCAGGAATGCGCTGCAGCACATCGGCAATCTTCTTGCCGGTCTCGGCGAGAACCTCCATATCGTCACCGTAAATTTTGACAGCAACATCACTACGCACGCCGGAAATCAGTTCGTTGAAACGCAGTTGAATCGGCTGGGAGAACTCATAAGCGTTGCCGACATATTTTTCGGCTTCCTCCTTGATTTCTGCGATCAGTTCGTCGCGGGTCTTTTTCGGCCTAGGCCATTCCGAGTCCGGTTTGAACATGATGTAGCCGTCCGAGATATTCGGTGGCATGGGGTCCGATGCAATTTCCGCGGTACCGGTACGGGCAAAGATGCGGTCAATTTCCGGAAACTTGGCTTTCAAGCCTGCTTCCAGCTTCTTCTGCATCTCCAGCGACTGACTCAGGCTGGTACCGGGAATGCGCAGCGCCTGGATCGAAATATCACCTTCGTTCAGGTTCGGCACGAATTCGCTCCCCATACGTGTAGCCAACAAGCCGCATAGCACGATCAGCACCACGGCGCCCGTGATGACCGGCGTCGCGTTATTCATCACCTTTGCCAGAAGCGGTTCATAGGCATTCTTGGCCATCGCCATCAGGCGGTTTTCCTTCTCCGCGACACGCTTGCCGATGAACAAGGCAACGGCCGCCGGGATGAAGGTCATGGACAAGATCATGGCGCCCAGCAAAGCTGTGACCACGGCAAAGGCCATCGGATGGAACATCTTGCCCTCAACGCCCGCGAGAGCAAAGATAGGCAGGTACACGACCATGATGATCAACTGACCGAAGAGCAGCGGGCGACGCGCTTCCTTGGCAGCGGCGAATACCTCATGGAAGCGTTCTCGCAAAGTCAGCTCTCGCTTATGGTGCTCTTGCGCATGCGACAGGCGGCGAACACAGTTCTCAACAATCACCACGGCGCCATCGATAATGATGCCGAAGTCCAGCGCCCCCAAGCTCATAAGGTTGGCGCTGACCTTGTACGTCACCATGCCAGTGAAAGTGAACAGCATCGCCAGTGGAATGACCATCGCTGTGATAAGCGCCGCGCGGATGTTACCCAGGAAGATGAACAGGATCGCGATGACCAGAATTGCCCCTTCGAGCAGGTTCTTCTTCACGGTCGCGATGGCCTTGTCTACCAGTACCGTGCGGTCATACACCGGTACAGCTTTCACGCCAGCCGGCAGTGAGCGATTGACTGCCTCCATGCGCTGGGCGACTGCCTGCGACACCACGCGGCTGTTTTCGCCGATCAGCATGAAGACTGTGCCCAACACCACCTCACGTCCGTTTTCAGTCGCGGCGCCGGTGCGCAGCTCGCGGCCGATAGCTACTTCGGCTACATCACGCACGCGAATCGGTACTCCCTGGACGTTGTTCAGGATGGTATTGCGGACGTCCTCCAGCGTGCGTACCTGGCCAGGCGCGCGGATCAGGAACTGCTCACCGTTGCGCTCGATGTAGCCGGCGCCCACGTTATTGTTGTTGCGATCGATGGCGCTCACAACATCTTTGAGAGTGAGGCCATAGGAGCTCAACTTCACGGGGTCTGGTGTGATGTGATATTCCTTCGCGTAACCGCCAATCGAGTTGATTTCGGTGACGCCTTCCACCTGGCGCAGTTGCGGTTTGATAATCCAGTCCTGTATCTCGCGCAGGTCGGTCGGCGTGTATGGCGTGCCGTCAGGCTTCTTGGCGTTGGGTTCGCTTTCGACCGTCCACAGGTAGATCTCACCCAGCCCGGTCGAAATTGGTCCCATCATCGGTACGACTCCGCGCGGCAGGTTTTCCTTCGCTTCCTGGATGCGCTGGTTAACCAGCTGGCGCGCGAAGTAGACATCGGTGCCATCCTTGAAGATCACTGTCACCTGTGACAGGCCATAGCGGGACAACGAGCGCGTCTGCTCCAGATTGGGCAAACCGGCCATCACTGTCTCGATTGGGAAGGTGACGCGCTGTTCCACCTCCAGCGGCGAATAGCCATTGGCGCTGGTATTGATCTGTACCTGCACGTTAGTAATGTCAGGCACTGCGTCAATCGGCAGCTTCTGATAGTTGTAGACGCCAATGGCGGCCATGGCGATCACGGCGAGCATGACAAGCCATCGGTGGCCGATGGCAGATTGAATTATTCGTTCAAACATGGTGGATTCCTTAATCAGTCTTCGTGTCCGGCACTGCCTTTGCCTTGCTCGGCCTTCACTACAAAGCTACCGGCTGCGGCGTACTGAGTTCCCACAGACAGACCTTCAACGATTTCAACGCGTTTGCCGTCATTGCTGCCGATCTTGACTGGCTGGACCTTAAAACCCTTTTCGACTTTGACGAACACCACGGTTTTGCCATCGATCGTCTGCACTGCATCGGCAACGACTGAGACAGGAACGTTCTTTTCACCGCGCGTCATGGCTGCATTGACGAACAGGCCAGGACGCCACGCCATATTAGGATTAGAGATCACGACGCGCGCCTTTGCCGTACGAGTTTGCTCACCTAGCAGATTACCTACGTAGCTGACCTTGCCGGTGGCGGAGGTGTCGTTGGCGGCAGAAGTGATCTTGACGGTTTCACCGACGCGGACCAATTCCAAATCCTTCGGTGTCACCACAACTTCTACCCAGACGCTGGTCAGATCCGAGAGCAGGAACACGTTGGCATCTTCCTTGACTGCTTCGCCCTGGGCTATATGCTTTTCCACAATCACGCCATTGAAGGGGGCACGCAGGACGTAGCGGTTGAGCGCGCCTTCCCCCTCACCGGCGCCCAATGCAGACAATTTGGAGCGAGCGGTCTGCGATTCAATTTCGGCTTCGCGCAGCGCGCTCTGGGCTTGCAGATAGTCTTGCTCGGCCGATATTTTGTCTTCCCATAACTTCTTCTCCCGCTGGAATGTGACCTGTGCAAGACTCAGGCGCTTTTGTGCTGCCAATGAGGCACTACGCAGATCTGCTAACGCGGGACTGGAGATCACAGCTAAATCTTGACCTTTCTTCACATTTTGGCCGAGGTCGGCGGAGACCGAGTCGGCCACTCCCGGCGTGCGGGGAACAATGTGCGCGGTCAGGTCTTCATTAAAACGAACCTCACCTGGCAACTGAATCACGTTCCCCATGGTCGCTGGTTCGGCTTTGGCGGTAATGATGCCCGCAGTCTGAATTTGCTTGGCGTTCATCAAGATGACACCTTCCTCGCCGACATGGGCGCCGCCTTTGCCGCCTTCCTTGGCACCTTCTTCCGCGTGCGCAGCTTCACTTGCAGGGCCTGGGCCATCTTTTTTCCAGAACAGGATAGCGGATCCCAGTACGGCGCCGATCAGCACGATAATCAGTGCGGATTTTTGAGATTTTTTGTCAATATTCAACATCATTTTGTATTCCTGTCAGTCGGGAAATTGCCAACGTTGTTTTCTACAGCGATAAAGCGCTCCAGGTCTGCAAGGGAGCGATAGCGCGCGGACAGTGCGCTCAGGTATTGAGCGCGGCTTTGAAACAGTGTGCGTTGCGCATCGAGCACATCAATGAAACCGAATTTTCCCAGCTCGAAGCCAGTAACCGCCGCATCGAAGGCGCTTTGGGCAGCCGGCAGGATTTCCTTGCGCATGCTTTCGATCTGTTCCTGCGAGACAGTAGCGCGTTGGTGGGCATCAGCCAGGGCTTGTATCGCATTGAGGTACTCGATCTCCGCATCCGTTCGGGCCTTGTCGACACGGCGCAGTGCGGAAAGGAGGTTACCTTGGTTGCGATTAAACAGCGGCAGCGGGACAGTCACACCAACAACGGTCTGGGAAACGTTGGTCAGGCTGTCTTTTTTTCTCCCCAGCGTAACGGTCAGGTCTGGCACGCGGTCGGCTTTGGCCAGATTGAGCCGGGCCTCCTCACGTGCGATCTGTATGCGCGCACGTTGCATTTGTGGCGAAGCCTCCAGACGTGTTTGCAACTCCGGTAAAGCCGGAATGGCAGCGAGGTTGATTTCAGGTGCCACCAGCGGTCGCGCCTCCGGCTGAGTACTCCCCCAGAAGGCCGCCAGGCGGCGTTTGGCCAGTGCCGCATCGGCCAGCGCTTGCGACAGCTCCAGACGGGCGCCGGCTTCGGCAACGCTTGAGCGCGTCTGCTCCAATGGAGATATCTTGCCCGCAGCAACGCGGCGGCCGGCAGCGTTGGTGGCCTTACTTGCCAGGGTTAGGGACTCCTTGGCTAGCGCAACGTGCTCTCGGGCCGTCAGCGCCTCAAAATAGGCCGCAATGACGTTGGCGCGAAGTTCGGCTGCAGCGACGTTGGTATCGCCACGCGCAAAGGCTTGATCTTGCTCGGCGAACTTTATGCGTGCGCCACGCTTATCGCCTAGTTCAAGCAGCTGGCTGAGTTGATAGGTGTCGGTACGGCCGGTGGTCGAAGACATGCCTTCGCGTAGCAGCGACAGCTCTGGATTTGGCCGCATACCGGCTTGAACACGCGCGCCTTCTGCGATGGCCACGCTCTGCGCGGCGGAACGTAAGTGAGGACTGGTAGACAGGGCCTGCGTGATGGCCTGCTCAAGCGTCAAAGGGGCAGTGCTTGTGTCTGTTGAACGTGTCGACTCGCCAATGGTAAGGGACGCGCCTTGCTGGTCAGCAGCTTGGGTACTAAAGGAGATAAGCTGCGCCAATAGGACAGCCGCTCCCATAACAAAATATCGGGATTGCATGGATAACTCCGTAAATGAGTGACGAAGAAATCCGGCGGCGTGCAGTTACCTCCATCATTTTCAGACGTAGGTCATGTTCCTATAAAGACGAACAAATACAACCGCCGGAATTAAGCGGCGGCTACCCACTGAGGGCGCTCAGGAGGAGCGGTGGGGTAAGAAGAAAGAGTGATTTCAGTGGTCACAGGAGCAGCTTCAGCGATCTGCGGATGAGAGATGCTTTCAAAGCTATAAATCGACAACGCGCCGTGCGCGCATGACGCACAGTGCGAGTGCGCCGAAGTCTTTTTGGCGTCAGAAGGTTTTTCCTTCAACAACGACACGACCTCATCCGAAGCTTTGGCGTCCGGATGATGGCCCCAGTGATTTGCTGCGCGCCCCGTCTCGTGCGTGCAATAGGCAGCCACCACGCTCCAGCTAAACTGTAGCGCGAGTAGTGCAATCAGCAGGTAGAGAGTTCGACGGGGCATGATGGGCGTTAGTATATCACGATGAACGCGTACGAATAGCACCACGAGAATGGCTAAGTGCCTGAAGAAGATATGACCAGGTCATGCGCTGCGGACTTGGTCGCCGCGCGCCGCGGCCTTCTGTATAATCTTTCGGTATGAAACGCCTGCTTATCATGCTCTTAGTGTTGCTATTGCCGCTCCAGACGACTTGGGCGGCAATGTCGGGCGTACGAGACGTCATCTCGCGGACGTCAGGACAGAGCGCCACTGAGAGCGGCGTTCAAGCCTCAAACGCACATAGCCAGACTGCTGAAACCGACAAAAAAAGCGTGATCGGATGTTGCGCCGGCTGTCATGTCTTTTGCAATTTCTCTGTGCCTGTCTCCCCCTCGATTCAACTTTCTCTCCCAGTCGTTATGTCCGTCTCGGCGGAGATTGCAAGTTACCCCACGTATCAATCGCCCATTCCGGAGGAACCCCTTCGGCCCAAATGGACCTTCGTCGGAAACATCGCCATCTAGGCAGACGCCAGCTCTTCATCAACTGTATTTTGGTGCCTCAGCCATTCCTAGTGGATTGTTGTCGAGCCATCTATTGAGCGGCGTGCTCCGATCATTTCGGTTCAGCATCCTCACTGACTAGCCTTCATGGTCGCAAACTCGCTGGCAATCAAAACTTGTAGCGTTCCGTTCTAATCAGCATCCGGGCAGCTGCCAACGGCAACTTATTCCGTTCCTTTGCAGAGCGAAGAAAGTGACGTCGGATGAACTTCATCGCTTGCGCGTTGCGCTGGTATCGTGCGCACTTAATCGAAAGAGAAATTATGAAACAGCCTTTAAGATACATTGGGTTTGTCGTTGGATTGGCAATTGTCGGATGCAGCACTCCTGAACCTAGACTGGGAGAGAACAGCAGGAGCGGCTACGTCAGCAAGATATATACAGCAGAGGCTCTTATGAGGAAGCCCCCAACTTGCTTAACTTCACTAACGCCTCAGCAGCTAGCAACAAACCGATTCGTGGAAGTAAAGATTCCTCATGGCCGGCTACACGAATACATAACGGTATCGGCGCCACGATCGATCTCACTGGAAGTCCACGACAAAGTAGAATTCTCGCCGCGAGATTGCCATGAGGGCATAGTCCCCGAGATACTACAGAATCTGACGCGTCCCGCACGACCGAAGTAATAGTCGCGGTCATGGCCTAGAAGCATGCTGAGAGCCGCTTGACGCGGCTCCCAGCTATGTGATCCCGAACGCGGACGGACATTGTATTGCCGTCACGTTAAATGAGCATGTCCAAAGTGAACAAACCGATGAAGCCGAGGAAAAACATCGCCGTCTGGATCGGCGTCTCAGATTCCTCATGTGCTTCAACGAGCAGTTCTTCGGTTACTAGATATAACAATGCCGCTACGCCGAAGGCCAGCAATCCATCAACATAGACTGGCCAGACGCGGCTGAGTAAGACCGCACCGGCACCCGCACCGGCGAGCAGCGCCACAGCGAGCCCAATGCACACCAGTCCGATCGCCCACTTGGTTTTCCCTCTACTGCCAAGCGACGTGGCGCAAGAGACACCGAGAAAAAAAAGCTCCAGGACAAGCGCGATGGTGAGCAACAAGCCTTGTCTTTCGCCTGCGGCGAACGAAAGGCCAATGAGCATGCCATCCAGAGCAACATCCACGCCCATTGCTGACAGTAGTCCGCGGCTGCTTCGTGCTGATTCGCCTTTCTCGCCTTGATCTCCGGCCCATTTGAAGGCAAGCATTACCGCGACCCCAATCGAAAACCCCATTAGGGTAGCCCATGGCATATGACGATGGACCAAGTCGGGTAGCAACTCGGTTGCCAGGACGCAGAAGATGACTCCGGCGGCCATATGCTGCACCGCGCTGCGTAGCTTCGCGCTAGGAGTACGCACGAACGTCACTAAGGCGCCCAGAACGACGGAGATAGCCGGGAATACTGCAAACATCAGGACACTACTTAAAGACGTATTCACGTTGTAGGCGCCTTCATGACATCGACTTTCGCGGTCTCTGCAGATGCCGGAGGCTGGGTCGTATTCGCTATGCTGCCCCTGTCATCATCCCGAAACGCCAATAGACGTAGCGCATTGATCACGACCAGCACGGTCGATCCTTCGTGAAAGAGCACGGCCGTGCCGATGTTCAAGCCAAATATTGTCGCTGGGATAAGGACAGCGACGACACCCAGGCTGACCCATAAATTCTGTTTAATGATGCGGCTAGTTTGCCGCGACAGGCCAACCACGAAGGGGAGTTGCCCCAAGTCATCGCCCATGAGGGCAACATCCGCCGCTTCAAGCGCGACGTCCGAGCCCGCTGCCCCCATCGCAATACCGACCGTTGCGTTGGCCATCGCAGGTGCGTCGTTGACACCGTCACCGACCATGGCGACCTTCCCGTGCTGTTCGCGCAATTGCTTAATCGCTGCCACTTTCTGTTCGGGCATCAGGTCTCCCCTGGCTTCGGTCAAGCCGACCGATTTAGCCACAGAATCGGCCACTTGCTGGTTGTCCCCCGAAATCATAATCAGGCGTTCGATACCTAGCGCGTGCAGTCGAGTCATCACCGAAGCCGCTACTTCGCGCGGAGTGTCCATCACGCCGATGGTACCCAGATACCGTTCACCCTTGCGAACAATCATCGTGGTGCGGCCATCCTTGATCAGTTGTTCGTTAGTCTTGACGAGTGCTTCGGGCAAGCTGGCTCCGTCCAGCTCGGAGAATAATATTGGCTTGGCGATGTAGACGACTTCCCCGCCAACACTCGCTTGAATGCCTCGCCCGGTGATGCTCTTGACGTCGTCTGCCGACGACACCTGTTCTTCCTGCGAAAGCCTCGCCTTCGCTCCTTCGATCAATGCGGAGGCCAGGGGATGATCGCTATGCGATTCGACGGCCAGAACAATTGCCAACAACTCCTGTTCACTGACGCCGTCCGCCGGCACGACATCGGTCAGTTTCGGACGGCCCTCGGTCAGGGTGCCGGTCTTGTCGAAAGCGATGGACGTCAAACTGCCAAGGTTCTCCAGCGGTCCGCCGCCCTTGACCAGGACGCCACCGCGGCCGGCGCGCGCAACCCCGGACAGCACGGCGCTCGGAACGGAGATGGCCAGAGCGCACGGACTGGCTGCAACTAGAACGGCCATCGCGCGATAGAAGCTGTCCGAGAACGATTCGTCGACGACCAGGAAGGCGAACATCAACAACCCTACCAGCGCAAGCGCCACTGGAACGAAAATACGTTCGAACTTGTCGGTGAATTGCTGCGTCGGCGAGCGCTGGGCTTCCGCGTCCGCCACCATTTGAATCACCCGCGCCATCGTAGACTGGGCGGCCAGGCGTGCGACCATGACTTCGATTGCACCAGAACCGTTGATCGTTCCGGCAAACACCCGGCTACTGGCGCTGGTGCGTTCGAACGTGGCGATCGCAGCGGCGCCGTCCTCAACAGGCTCCTTATCGACTGGAACACTTTCACCGGTCACGGGAGCTTGGTTGATGCTGGTACTCCCCTTGATCACAACACCATCAGCCGGCAGTCGCTCATTGGGCTTCACCAGCACGATATCGCCGGGTTTGAGGGTTTCCACTGGAACTTCGGCGGTTGCATCGCCGCGTTTGAGGAGCGCGGTTTCCGGCGCCAGCTTAGCCAACGCCTCGATCGCCCGCCGTGCCCGGCCCATCGCGAAGTGTTCAAGTGAATGGCCAAGACTGAACAGGAACAATAGCAAGCCGCCTTCGGCCCATTTTCCCAGGGCGGCGGCGCCGGCGGCCGCAACCAGCATCAGAGTGTCGATCTCAAAGCGACGCGCCAGGATGTTCTCGATCGCCTCTTTGGTCGTAAAGTAACCGCCGAAGAGGTAGGCACCGCAATAGAGCAAGACCGGCAGCCATTCGGGTCCCCAGCCGGCACTTTCGACAAGCCATCCTGCCAACACGCATACACCCGCAAGAACGGCGGAAATAAGCTCGGACCTTTCGCCGAAGATACCGCCATGGGCGTGGTCGTGACCTGCATGCGCTTCGGCCTCGTCGTCGTGGGCGTGCTGCGCTTCTGTCTCGTGCTCATGCTCATGCTCATGCACATGCCCAGCATCATGACCATGTGCAGCGGCATCGACCGCTGACGTTGTTGCAGATGCGTGTTCGCTCTCATGTGGGGAGGTGGTCCCCGACTTGGCTATCCGGGCGCCCATAATAGCAACAATGTTCTGATCTGCAAGTTGGGCAGTACCTGGCGCATCGTCATGCCCGCGCCCGCTCGCGCCTTCCATTGTTCCCCCAATTGCGGCGATGTGTTGCGCCAGCTCGGCTTGCGACAGCAGGTCGCGTTCGTATTCGACGCGAACCGCGCCCGATGCCGATACCTCCGCCTCCAGCACGCCAGGCATACCGCGTAGCCTGCTCGATAATAACCGGGCACTGCGCGCATGCAGTGGGAGGTTGATACGGGTAGTGTAATGCCCGTATTTTTCCGTCAAGTCCGCCCCCACCGAATGGACTAACTCTCGCAGCCGCGCCACTGTGATCAGCGCAGGAACGTAATGCAGGCACAAGAGCAGCTCATCAAATTCACCCTGTTTCAGATGGACTCGCTCCAGGCCGGGACGGCCCGATAACGACTGGATCAACTTGTCAATGCACTGGTCCTGCGGATGTGTCACATCGGGCAGGACAAGTGGTAGTACGAGTCTTATTTTCTCGGCATGTTTCATATACCACCCTGTTGAAATTGTTGTTGGATTGTTAGCCAGGCTGACGCCCGCGTCTGTGCAGTAGCAAACTAAGCATAGCCAGGAACAAGAACGCTCCCGCCAGTATCCAATCACCTGCACTCATGATCATGTGCTCGACGGACCAAAACCAAATCGACGTTTCTAGCAAGACAAGCGTGGCGTACGCAATGTAGAAGCGATGTTCGTCCATCCGATGGTGCGCCAGTAGCGTCGTTGCCAGACACAGAGCCATCACATAGGCGAGCCACCATAGTCTGCTGTGCACGGTCGAGATGCACAGCAGACCGCAAGCAACCGTAAGCAGTATCGCCAACGCGGTTCCGGCCACAAGCGCGAAGCGGACGTTGTGTCCCTTCCTTTGAGAGGACATGCCTTCGCGCGCATGAACTCTGAGGCGTCGAGGGCGTAGTCTCATGCCCGCGACTCTAAGAGCCCGCTATTTCGGCAACCGCATCGATGGTTGTCGTAAATACCCAGCCCTTGCTGGGCTTGCCGGCCTGGACGATCAATGACACCAGTTGCGGTGCCAGGCCATCCTCGCAAATCAATTCCAACTTCGCTTCCGCCACCACCGGCTCGGCCAAGTCGAGCGAATAGTGCTGTTGCCCCTGATCGTTGCCCGAATAAAGGCGTTGAACGGTGGAAACAGTGAGGTTGTAGCAGCCGACCCCGTTGCTGATGTCGCACAATCCTGAATTGCGCAGCGCTTCCGTGACGAAGCGCACGCGGTGCGGGTGGATGAATGCTTTGAGCTGTTTCATTTAGACCTCCTGGTCTGGAAAGGTAGAGCCGCCGATGTCGTCGGCGCCGAACGTCACACTATCGCCGTCGTTGTCTGTGGCATGGACGCCGCGAGCGCCTTACGTTCTCGACGGTTCTCGACCCATTCGTACAGCAGCGGTAGCAAGAGCAAGGTCAAGGCGGTGGAAGTGAAGAGGCCACCCACGACGACCGTGGCCAACGGTCGTTGAGTTTCCGCCCCAACACCGGAAGATAGCAGCATTGGCACCAAGCCAAAGATGGCGATCGACGCGGTCATCAATACTGGGCGCAGGCGTAGCGCCGCTCCTTGGCGCACGGCTTCGCGCACACTCAGTCCTTGCTCTAGTTGCTCATTGAGGAAGGTCACAAGCACGATCCCGTTGAGCATGGCAACGCCGAATACGGCAATGAAGCCAATTGCAGAGGGTACCGACAGATACTGACCAGTAACGAACAGCCCAACAACACCGCCAATGGTCGCGAAAGGCACATTGGCGATGATAAGTGTGGCGTACGTAAGCGAATTGAAGGCGGTGTACAAGAGGATGAAGATCAATCCTATCGTCAGAGGAACGATGATGGCCAGCTTGGTCATTGCACGCTTCTGGTTTTCAAACGCGCCGCCCCATTCCATCACATACCCAGTCGGGATCTTCACTTGTGCGGCGATTCTTTGCTGTGCCTCCTGCACGAAGCTGTTCACGTCACGCCCTTGCACGTCCATCTGGATGACGGCATATCGCTGTAACTGCTCGCGCCGCACGAATGAATAACCCTCGTCCACTTCAAGCGCGGCGACGCGCCCCAGCGGCACGAGCGCGCCATTTTCGCTACGAATCGGAATCGAGGATATCGCCTCCACGCTGTTCCGGAATTCACCACCCAGCCATACCTGGATGTCAAAGCGCTTCGATCCATCGATAAGCGTAGAGACAGCCTTTCCGCCAATGCCCGCCTGTACGACGTTGAGAATGTCATCGGCATTGATACCGTAACGGGACGCCGCTTCACGGTCGACCTTGATGATGAGCTGGGGTTTGCCCTTGTTGGCCTCCAACGATAGGTCGGCGGCACCAGGCACTTTTTCCAATACTTCCTTCATCTGACTTGTCAGGCGATCGAGCGTATTTAAGTCCTCACCATAGATTTTTAAGGCTAGCGTCGCCCGCACACCCGAAATCAGTTCTTCGATACGCATCTGGATCGGCTGCGTTGCGGCGATTACTGCAGTCGGCGCTTTTCGTTCAAGCGCAACTTGCATCTCCTTGGCCAACTCCGGGATGGCCTTCTTCTTGGGCCAGTCACTCTGCGGCTTGAGGTTGACAAGCAGTTCCATGTAGTTCACATCCGCTGTTTCTCCCTTCTCGGCCCGGCCAATCATCGCCAACGAGGATGCCGTCTCGGGAAACTCCTTCAGACTCGCTTCGAGTTGTTTGGATATACGGATCGATTCGTCCAGAGATGTGGACGGGATGCTCGTGACGCGGAACATAATGCCGCCCTCCTGCAAGGAGGGCATGAATTCTTTGCCTAGGAAGGGGATAAGCGCGAGTGAGGCCACCAGCAAGCCAACCGCACCGATTACCACGATCTTCTTGTTGTCGAGAGCGCGGTCGAGCAACGGCAGGTAAAGGCGCTTGGCCGCAGCGACGACAAAGGTATCCTTCTCTTCTTTTGCTTTAAGAATCAACGCGGAAAGCACTGGAACGAGTGTCATTGTCAGGATCAACGACCCGACCATGGCGAAGGTGATGGTCAGCGCCATCGGCTTGAACATCTTGCCCTCCAGGCCGGTGAGGGAGAACAGCGGCAGGAAGACCACGATGATAATGAGGATCGCGAACGCAACCGGATTGATCACCTCGCGGGCGGCCTGCAAGATGATATGCGTCTTGTTAATCGGACGGCCCGATTCAGCATGATGAGATAGCAGCCGGAATCCATTTTCGACCATCACCACGGCGCCGTCGACCATCATCCCGATACCTACCGCAAGGCCCGCCAGTGACATCAGATTGGCAGACAAGCCCCATTGCTGCATCATGATAAAACTAATCAGCATGGCCAGTGGTAGCGCGACGATCACAACCACCGCCGAGCGAATCTCGCCAAGGAACAGATATAGGATTACAGCCACCAGGATGGAACCTTCCACCAGCGCGCTTTCCGCCGTTTTGACCGCCTTGTCCACCAGGTCGGTACGATCGTAGACCGGATTGATGGTTACGCCTTTCGGCAACGCCTGCTGCGTCGACTTCAACTTCTGCTTGACCTCGGCGACAACATTTTTGGCGTTCTCACCGAGCCGCTGTAGCGCCATGCCGAGGACCACCTCTTTCCCGTCCTTCGTCACGGCTCCCGAGCGCAAAGATGCACCTTCCTTGACCTGGGCGACATCGCGCACATAAATGGGCGTGCCTCGATGTGTCGCCAGTACCACGTTCCCGATATCGCTTGCGTTTGCTACCAGGCCCAGACCGCGCACCAGATATTGTTCCTGTCCTACATTCAGATACTGGCCGCCCACTTGGCGATTGTTCGCCGTCAGCGTTTCCATGACACTTTTCAAACTCAAGCCATACTTAATCAGCTTGTTCGGGTCGATCAGCACTTGGTACTGCTTCTCGTCGCCGCCCCAAGAACTCACGTCATCCACACCAGGAGCGGTGCGAAGCTTCAGGCGGATATCCCAGTCGTGCAGCGTGCGCAGATCCATCGTCGTCATGTTCTGGTCGACCGACTCCACCGTGTACCAGAACACCTGGCCCAGCCCGGAACTGTTCGGCCCCATAGTTGGCTCGCCGTAGCCGTCCGGCATGCGCTGCTTGGCTTCCAGGAGCTTTTCGCCCACCAGCCGGCGCGCAAAATAGATATCGACGTTGTCTTTAAAATTGACGCTGACGTACGACAGGCCGAACAGCGACACCGAGCGAATCGCTTCCACCCCGGCCAATCCCGCCATCGATGTCTCCACCGGCGTTGTCAGCAACTTCTCGACATCTTCGGCCGCAAGGCCCGGCGACTCCGTATAAATGTTCACCTGGATGGGTGTCACGTCCGGAAACGCATCGACCGGCAAGTCGCGCCAGGCCAGCGCGCCCATCATGACGACAATCAGAAAGCCGACGATGACGAGCACCTTATAGCGCAGTGAGAGGTCAACAATAGAATTGAGCATGTCGTCCCCTTAATCCGCGCTGATCTGCGACTTGAGCAGCTTGGCCTTAAGCGCATAGGCGCCCTGGGTCACCACCGTTTCACCGGTCTTGACGCCGCCCTTGATTTCAACCAGGCCCTGGCGCTTGTCGCCAAGCTCCACTGCTCGCGTGTCGAAACCTTCGCCGCGCTTGACGAACACCGTTGGTTGCCCCTGGACGAGCACCACCGCTTCATTCGGCAGCATCAGGGCTTTTTGGCTCCCCTCCGTCGAAATGGCCGCGCTGGCGAACATGCCGAGCTTGAGTTTACCTTCTGGATTGGGTACTTCAACGCGGGCCTTCACTGTTCGGGTCTCCTTGTCCATCACGCTGCTCACATAGGTGACTTTCCCGCGAAACGCTTCGCTGCCATACGCGGCCACAGTGACGACCGCTTGCGCACCTGGCTTGACTCTTGCCAAATCTTTTTCGAACAGATTGGTTTCAATCCAGACGTGTGACATGTCCGCGATCGCAAAGAGTGGCTTGTCGGGCTGCGCCAGCTCGCCGAGTACGGCCTTCTTGTCGACGACGGTACCGGCGAACGGCGCCGTTACCGGAAAAATCGATGGTGTCTTGCTCGTTTCACCGTCGCGACCCGACAGGCCTAGCGCGTGGCGACGATCACCAGCAGCGCGCGCGATCGCCTTCGCTTTTTCGAGGTCGGCCCGGGCGCGCAGAACGTCTTTCTGCGGGATGATTTGGTCGGCTTGTAGTCGTTCTGCGCGTTCGGCTGCTGACCTCGCCACGGATAATTCCGTCACGGCTTGGGCATAAGCCGATTGCGCCTCGCCCGCCTCGATGCTATCGACCAAAGCGAGCGTTTGCCCCGCGCGGACTTGCTCGCCAAGGCCGACCATCACCTTGTCCACTTTTCCGGATATGCGCGGCGCGATGCTCGCGTAGCGGTCCTGCGCAGGCTCGATGGTCGCCGTCACCGTAAGCTGATCGGCAAAAATTTGCTGTTCCAGCACGGCTGTGCGCACCCCGGAAGTAGCGCCTTCGTCGGCGCTAAGCGTGACGACCTTGTCGCCGCTAGCCTCCGCCTTCTCCGCACTTGGCGCTTTGTCAGGAGGGGCCGACGGTTTATCTTTGCTGCAGCCTGCGAAAATGGCCGAGATTAGAACAAGCGGCAGAGTGAGCCGACATTTGTGTTTGTTTGGCATGGTGATGAGGTTTCCATTTGTGTTCTGAGCGTTGGACAAGAAGTTCATGGTCGTGATAGCAGGCCTGCGGCGGTTCGCAGCGCGATGTCGGTCACGCGCAATTCCCGTTCGGCGTCGATCAGGTCCTTTCGGCCGTCGAGCAGCTGGCGGTTAACCAACAGAAGCTGCACAATGCTGATTTCTCCAGCCTGCAGCGATTTTTTTGACAACTCCTGGTTTTGTTCCAGGGTGGGCAAGATCGATGAGCGCAACGCCTTGACGCGTTCCGTGAGGCTTTGCATCCGTTGCCACAGCGCCGCGACAGCGGCTTGGGTGTCGCGCATTGCGGTCTCACGCTCAATCGTGGTTTGCTTCAGTTCCGTCGATGCCCGGCCAATTGCGCCAGCGTTCTGATGGAACAATGGGAGTGGAATCGACATGCTCAAACCCGTCAGACGCTCCTGCGCGCCGACCGGTCCCTCGCGCGAGGTAGATACAGCGACCGTCACGTCCGGATAACGTGTGGCCCGTTCCAGCGACAACCTGTTGCGGGCAGCGTCCTGCTTGCTGTCCAGCGCGCGCAGCAGCGGACGCTGACTAGCGCGCGACAGCAGATCGGCCAACGTGTACTGCTTGGCCTGGCCGACATCGAGTGTGCCATCCGCGATGGGTAGTGCTCCCGCCGGCAATTGTAATAATTCGGCAAGGCGCTGGCGCGCTTCGATCAATTGCTCTTGAAGTACGCCAATCTGGTTACGGGCGCGCACCGCCTCGACTTGGGCGAGATTGCCATCGAGGCGGCTATCTTCACCCGCCACCACGCGCTTCTCCACCGACTGTGCCGTGTTTTGAATCAGGCCCAACGAGTCGTTCTCGGTCTTGACCCGCTCCTGCAGGGCGAGTACCTCGACGAAAGAAGTCTCCACTTCGGCCAACACAGCACGACGCGTTTCGTCCAGCGTTGCGCCATGCGCCGCCAGTTGCGCTTGCGCGGCGCGGCGGCGATACCCTTGCTGGCCCGCGATCTCGAACGTCTGCTCGAATGAGGCGCTCCATTCACGTTGGCGCGTGGTAGACAGACCTTGCGCGGGCACCTCGCGGCGGACTCTTTC
Organism: Pseudoduganella sp. UC29_71; assembly: GCF_042693265.1. NCBI lineage: Bacteria > Pseudomonadati > Pseudomonadota > Betaproteobacteria > Burkholderiales > Oxalobacteraceae > Pseudoduganella > Pseudoduganella sp. UC29_71. Next base: position 3,131,148 of record NZ_CP170549.1, read on the forward strand.
CGCGTTCAGCTTTGGATTGTTCCATAGCAGGTGTGAGGCGTCCGACAAGTCACCCGATAAAGCATCGCGATTGGAGGCCGTCTGACGAATATCAACGCTGACGCGATCGGCTAGTTCGAGCGCTTGGTCAAGGTTCAGCACCGTAGGTTGCACAGAGGTGACAGGCGATTGCGCCCCATCGTGGACGAGCGGCAACGCTAGAACTTGCGCCAATGCGATCACCGGCTGGCCAGCGACAGCCGCCGCTATGCCAAGCGGCAGTAATAGTTTGTACATCGAATTCTCCAAGGACCATGGGAAAAGAATTCGACGAGACACCAGCTCGCAGGTAGCGAACTAATAAAGCAATAAGGAATGTCCCGTCGGCTTAAGCGACGGGAGAGCGGTCAGGCCTACGCGGGCCGTCCGGGATATGGGAGGTGTACAGCAGAACACGCGGTTCGGCTGCGGTTTTATCGAGCGGGATGGTTACGGGTTCGACGTGCGTTAAGAACAATGCACAGCCAGCACCGTGGCACGAGGGGCAGTCGATATCGATCTTGCCAAGCTTGGCTTTGGCGTTCGATGTATCGGCTTTACCCTGATGTTGATGGGCATGATGACCAAAATGCACGCTGGTCGCCCCCGTTTCGTGTTGGCAATACGATCCCGCCGTTGCCCAGGCAAACTGGAACGGTACAAGTACCAACAACAGAATAAGGAGAAATCGTTTCACGGAAAAATCATAACATATCAAGGAAGGGCCGAAGTGGCGTTACCGTCTCTGTGCTGTGTGTTAAATCGATCCAGGCTACGCAACATACGCAAAGCGTTGAACACAACCAGCAAGCTGGCCCCCATATCCGCAAATACCGCCATCCACAACGTCGCTTGCCCCGCTAAGGCCAACACTAGGAAAACGGCCTTGATCAACAGCGCGAAACCGATGTTTTGCCGCAGTACTTTACGTGTGCGTGAGCTTAGATGCAAAAACGCGACCAGCTTGCTGAGATCATCGTCCATCAATGCAACGTCGGCAGTTTCAAGTGCCGTGTCAGACCCCGCCGCGCCCATGGCGAAGCCGATGTCAGCACTGGCCAGCGCAGGGGCGTCGTTGATGCCGTCGCCCACCATGCCTATGTAACCGTACTGTGTACGCAGTTCGTGGATGGCGGCGAGCTTCTCTTCAGGAAGCAGATTCCCACGCACGTCACCGATTCCGGCCTGACTCCCCATCGCTGCAGCAGCGTAAGCGTTGTCACCGCTCAGCATTACCACATGCAGGCCCAAGCCACGCATTGCCGCAATCGCGGCCTCACTGGTATCGCGCATGGTGTCGGCCACCGCCAGAACGAGCAACGGTGTAGTGGTCGAGCTCAGCACGACGACACTCTTTCCGCCGCGCTCGTATTCTCCAAGCACCGTGTCCAGCATGCCGCCGCCGATGCCTTGCTCCTGCATCAGCCGCTGATTGCCGAAGTAATAGAATTCGCCGTTGATCGTCCCATTGACTCCGCGCCCGGGCAGCGCCATGAAGTCGACCACATCGAGCAAGGTGTCGCCTGGATTGGCGGCGGTCCAATCATCAACCACTGCCGCCGATACCGGATGATTAGAACGTATGGCAAGGCTTGCGGCAAGGCGGAGTAGAGCAGCCTTGTCGCCAGAATCCAGCACACGCGTATCGGTCACAGAGGGCCGTCCAAGAGTGATGGTTCCGGTCTTATCGAGCGCAATAGCCTTGAGCTTATGTCCTTGCTCTAGATATGCACCACCCTTGATTAATATGCCGTGCCGGGCCGCTGCTGCAAGTGCGCTGACAACCGTCACCGGCGTGGAGATGACCAAGGCGCATGGGCAGGCGATCACCAACAGGACGAGCGCCTTATAGAGCCATGGCTGGAAGGGGGCACTCAGCAAGAGCGGCACAACGAGTGCCACCACAACAGCGAGCGCCACCACTGCCGGAATATAATACCGGGCAAATTCATCGACAAACCGCTGCGTCGGTGCGCGATCGCCTTGAGCCTGCTCGACGCTGCGTACGATACGTGCCAGTGTTGAATCACTCTGGACAGCGCTAACGCGATACTCGATCTCGCCGTGTTCATTAACCGTCCCTGCGAATACCGGGTCACCAGTGTGTTTCGTTACCGGCATACTTTCGCCCGTAATCGGAGCCTGGTTGATCGTTGTTTGGCCACGCGTGACCACACCATCGAGCGCGAGACGTTGACCGGGCTGGACGCGTACCTGCGCCGCGACCTTGACTTGTGAGGCTGGCGTCTCGATCCATGTTCCGTCCTGCCCCTGGACCGTGGCGGTGTCGGGTGTCATCGCCATCAATTGCTTAATCGCATTGCGCGCACGGTCAAGCGATAATGCCTCAATCATCTCGGCCACTGCGAACAGGAAGATGACTGTGGCCGCCTCGGGCCATTGGCCAATGACGGCCGCGCCGATGACGGCCAGCGACATCAGAAAATTCATGTTGAGTGAAAAGTGGCGTAGCGCGATCCACCCCTTGCGCAGCGTATCGACGCCACCGGCGGCGATGGCGAGCAACGCCAGCGTGACGACCGGCCAAGAACCGTCGGTCCCACTGGTCCATGCCAGTACTTCGGATCCAATTGCGGCCGCGCCAGAAAGGCCCATCAGAATCCATTGCAACAAAGGGACCCGGGGACCGGCGAGCGCACGGTCCGATTGAACCGCCACAGCGTCTACGTCTAACGAATCCGACTTGAGCACCGGGTCAAGGCCGAGTCCAGTCAATCCTTCGAGCAGCGTCTGCGTCGATTGCAACCGGTGCCGAACTGTCAATTCACGCTGCATGAGATTGAACTGCATGCTGTCGACGCCGGCCATCGTTTTGAACCTGTCACGAATGAGCTTCTCCTCCGTCGGGCAATCCATCTTTTGAATCAAGAAAACAGCTTCCTCGGCTCCCGCCGTATCCGTTCCTTCCTCGACCGCCTCCAACGCCGGGCCGCACGTGTTTTTGCTATCACAACAATGCATATGATCCATTCGTGTCAGCCAATTCAATTGGCGATATACTGAGATTAGAAACCCTATAGTAACTATAAGGTCAAGCAAACTCAGCATCCAGTTCAATCAAGGTGAATCCGATGTCCCACCCCGCAAGTCTTAAAATCAGCCAGCTCGCCACCGCGACCGGCGCATCGGCAGAGACAATACGCTACTACGAGCAGGAGGGCTTACTGCCCCAGCCCGCTCGCTCTGCGGGAAATTATCGACTGTATGGCGACGAGCACATCAAGCGCCTGCAATTCATCCGCCATTGCCGCTCTCTGGACATCGCGCTGGATGAGATCCGGATATTGCTGTCATTGCGCGATGCACCTGAGGCCAATTGCGATGAGGTCAATATGCTGCTCGACAGGCATATTGGTCAGGTCGCGACCCGCATCCGGGAACTGAAAAGTTTGCAATCGCAGCTCGAACAGCTACGAGCTCAATGCGGAGACGCGCGTCCGGCCCGCCAGTGTGGCATCCTCCTGGAGCTGGACAAGTCCGAGTAACGGACCTCGCGTGCCCGCGCGCAACTACGCCGTGCGTTTCTGCGACCGAACGTTATATGCAACGCTCGCTACAATGACTGCCACGATTAGCAATTGCGCCAGCAAGGTTTGAACCGACGGATAGAGTCCCAGCAGGTCAATGCGTGGGATACCAATCGGAGTGCTGGCGAATACGCCCACTTTTTGCAGAGCGGCGACGCCTTTACCCATCAAGACGGTGGCAAGAATGGCCACCAGCGCCGAGCTGAAGGCAAAGAATTGGCTGATCGGCAAGCGAGCCGACGAGCGCAGCAGCACGACGGCCACTACAGCCAGAATTGCGATGCCTGAACCCAACCCTGCAAGCATATAGGTGCCATTCCCCTCGGTCCACAGCGCCGCGTAAAACAGCACCGTTTCAAACACTTCGCGATACACCGTGACGAAAGCCAGGGTAAACAGCATGAGCGCTGAGCTCTTGTTAAGCGCCGACGATAGTTTGTCGCGCACATACGCCTGCCAACGGCCAGCCATGCTCTTCTGGTGCATCCAGATACCCACGCTTAGCAGCACAACGGCTGCAAATATGGCTGAAAATCCTTCGGTCATTTCGCGACTGGCACCCGATAAATCAACAAGATAGGTAGCGACTCCCCAAGTGGCGCCACCGGCGACTAACGCCGTGATCCATCCCGCATGCACGTAGGGAAGTACATCGCGACGGTCGGCTTTCTTGAGGAAAGCGATCATTGCAACGACGACAAGCAGCGCTTCTAGTCCTTCCCGCAACAAGATTGTGAGCGCCCCCATGAAAGCCGAGAGCGGATCGTTGGCGCCGGCGAGCGCCGCCTGTGCGTCGGTCAACAAATTTTGCAATCGCGCTTCGATTTTTTTTGCCTTTGGAATGTCGCCGGCCACAACTGCATTGCGGAAACTGCCCATCGTAATCTCGGTCTCTTCGAAGAGCGTCTTATTCTTGGCCGCCAGCGCCGGCTCCACTGGCTCAAAGCCATCGAGATAAGCCGACAATGCTAGCCGCGATGCCGTCGCCGCTTCGCCGCGAGTCAAAGCGACCAGACTCTCTTTCAGTTTTTCCTTGGCTAATGGCAGCGTATCCGTCGACAATCCGGCGGCCTTAGCTGGCGCGCTGCGCAAGTACGCCAGTAAGGCGACCGCATTCGGTTCCCCGACTTCAGCGGCAAGCTGGGTTTCAGTCAGCTCGCTGAGCTTGGCCAGGCTTGGCACACTCACCCGCAATTCCGGGGACGAAGACCACAGGCTGGCGCCGGCCTGGCGTTCCTTGTCGGTGTACGACAGGGACGACGCGAAATAGGCGATCGCCCATCGGTCCTCCTCGCTCAACTGCGCAAAGCTCGGCATCGCTGTTCCGTCCACGCCATGCGAAATGATCTGCTGAAGGGCGAAAACGCTGCGTTCGCGCGCGCGGCCATGGTCGGCCAGGACGATTGGCGGCGGATTGAGCTTTGCTGCCAACGGGCCATCGGAGTGTCCGGTGGTACCATGGCATGCAGCGCATTGCGCCAAGAATAGCGTTTCGCCGCGCTTGATATCAGGGACGCGTTTCGGTGCCATCGGCACAGGATATGCTGCCACCAGCCCGGAAGCCAAGGCGCGGGCGCGAACTGCGACAGTTGCAGCGGCGGCCTTTTGATCGATTGTTACGCGAAGATCATCGGCCTGCTTCATGAGCATCGGCGTTGAGGCGTTCGATGGCAGTTCTTTTAACTGCACTTGCGCAGCCCTGGCGAACTCCTGCATTTCAGCGTATTCGCTGGCGCTCCTGACGCTGCCATCTTGCACCGCTTTACCATAATCCACGGCCAAGTAGTCAAGGAGTTGCCAGATCTGCTTTGCCTTGTTTTCCGCCTCTGCGCCCTCGGCATGCGCGGCCATAGGCGAAAAAAGGATGAGGAAGCTCAACACAATGAAATAACGGAAAATGGACATAAAACCCTTGTTAAATGGCAAAGAGGAAGCGAACCTTAAGTATCAGGCAGCACCGCAAATAATTCTCATTACGCATTTAACACCTTCTAGCCACTAGAAGGTCAAGTAGATTCTGTCCTACAAATTCGCCGCTGCATCTGGAAAGCAATGGCCAAAGAATCGATCCTGAACGCTAGTACGGCGGGGTCCCCTTCATCGTAAAACACCCGCCTGAACGGATACGATCAGAAAAATTCCCAGTGCTGCCCGATAAATGACAAACGGCCAAGCGGAAAATCGTTCCAGGAATCGCATAAGACCCCAGATCGCAACGAATGCCGAGATACTCGCCACGAGCAGGCCGAACCCGAGCAAGGCCCACGCTTCCACAGGAATGTGGGCGTGGTAGAAGTACCCACAGCTCCTTCAGCCCAGCCAATGCGATCGCAGGCAGTCCAAGAAGAAACGACAGGCGGGCCGCCTCTTCACGCCGGAAGTTGAGAAACAGCGCTGCGGTCAGGGTCGATCCCGACCGCGAGACGCCAGGAATCAGTGCGCCAATCTGGGCAACACCAACAATAAGCGCATCACGCAAGCGCAGCTGGTCAAAATTGCGCCGATGGCGGCAAACAACTTCGGCAATGGCGAGCAAGACTGCCATCGCCACCGACGAGACACCAATGACCATTAAACTTCGCAAAGGCGACTCGCATGAATTCAACACGGAAGACAGTGCCAACCCCGCGAGCCCGATCGGGATTGTCGCCAGGCAGATCGCTACCGCAAGGCGAAACCATGGGCTGTTGAAGTCCCGGCGGCGAATAGCAGAGGCGCTGCCGGTGCTCACAGCCGCAACATCGCGCCAAAAGTAACTCACAACGGCGGCCAATGCGGCCAATTGCATCGCGGCCGAAAACGCGGAACCCGGATCACGCCAGCCGAGTAGCGCCGGCACTATGCGCATGTGGGCGGTTGAGGAAATGGGTAACAATTCCGTGATTCCCTGAATGACACCCAAAATACCGACTTGAATATAGTTGAGCGAGGCGAAGCCGATATCCAGAGCATCGCCGCAAGCATTGGCCAAATTGTTCTCCCGAAATTGCATCAACGCCAGTGGAAATACGCACTGGACGTGAAATGATTAATTAATAGACCACATTATCTAAGAACAAAAGTATAGCCTAGGACGCAGCATCTCCGCGACCGCTGTCCTGGATGGACGGTACTTTTGCGCGTGGTACACCCATCCTGCGCCTCCTTACTTTCGTCGCGCCTTAATCTTCTTGCGGGACACGCCAGCGGTATTCTTGTCTTGGTTCGAGCGCGGCGAGCGCTTCTGACGTCGCAGCCAGAGAAGCAGGACAACGACCAGTATTACCTCAATCGCCCAGAGCAGTACGAGGTGATTGGCGACCTCGATGGGGATCCAACGTCCGCCCATATTCATACATGCCTCGCCCGTTGTCGCAAAAGGTGAATTCCGCGCTCGCCGCTGCTATCACTTACTTCACAGCAGTGACGACGTAGTTCTGACCGTCCTTCATGAACTCAACATGCACCTTTTTGCCAACCGCAAGCTGGTCGTACAACGACTTGTTTTTGACGCCGAACTTCATCGTCATGGCGGGCCAGTTCAACGTCTTGACGGCTTCGTGGGCGAGCATAACTCGCCCATTGGATGGATCGACCGCTCTCACGACGGCCTCGGCTTCGTAGGTCACTGCCTTGGCATCCTTGTCGTGCCGCATGCCGCCTTTATCATCCATCATTGCTTTACATTTCTGCATGTCCATATCCTTCATGTTCATGCCCTTCATGTCGCTGTCTTTCATGCCCTTCATATCCATACATTTCTGCATGTCCATGTCCTTCTCCGCGCCCTTCATATTGCCGGGCTGCTGTGCATTAGCAAAGCCGGATGTGGCCAACGCCAAGATCAGGGAAAACGTTGCGGTGCGATTCATAGCACTTCCTTTCAGTGGTGAAAAAATTGAATTCCGTTGAGAGAGTGGGAATCAGTTGTGCACATTCGATCAAAAAATCAACGTGGCTCCTATACCGTACGTAATTTGTGATCGTCCGCTGCGAAACCGATTCCCATTGGTGAAGAAATCTGCATTTGAACGGTCGTAACGCACTTCGGGCCTCAGCATGATCAATGTCGTTGACGCGACCGCCACCTTGGTATTCCATGTGAGTGTGTATCCCCGTATGGTCTGAGCGAGCCCCGTTGTGAAGCCATCGGGGTCTCGATAGTCTTCGATCCGTACGGTCGGTTCGAAGGTGTCGTTGATCTTGTACTTGGCATATAGCGTCGTTCCGGACCAGCGCGCGTCGCTGCTGTTGGCCGGCGGAACACGTGCCTCCTTCGCCCGGTCATAGTTCAGCATGAAGGTGAGTCGGTCAAAGAATGGACCGACGGTCAGCTGTGTGTCGAACAACTTCCTTCGGTTGGCGGTGTTATCGTTCTGCTCCGGTCCCTCCAAATAGTTGGCGACGATGGACAACCAAGGCGCCGGAGTCCAACCGACGCTCGGGCCCCAGGTTTTTCCCGAGTTGTTGTCGCGCGTAACGTTCCAGCCTTGCACCACATAGAGTTCCGTATATAGCGTGTCGCTCCACGCATAATTCAGGCGCACGCCAGTGTCCTGAAACGGAATCGCGTAGGTATAGAAAAACGCGTGAGAATAATTCCAGTTCTTCGCCGTCTCGATCGTTTCAGCGCCGATATGCGTCACTAGCTTGCCGGCATCAATACGCAAACCGCTACCGATCGGCGCAAGATAACTGATGGAAGCGTGCTGGATGTTTTTCCCAGGGCCGACGATGGTGCTTTGCGAGGCAGTTGGACCAATCGCTCCACGTATCGTGCTCGTGATCGTGCTCTGAGTCTCTCCAGCAGCCAGGTCGAGCTTGAAACCGAATCCGCCAAGGGCGGGAATCTTCTCAATCTCGATTTCCGCAAGCGAGAGTGATGGGCGGTTGCGTTGAATGTCGAAGGTCCGTCCTTCAATACTTACATTCGATCCCTTCACCGCCGACGCGCCCTGATTCACATCCACTGTGGCGCGGTCAGGGCGATTGCGGTTGTTCACGTAATACCCGTCGATCCAGCCGCGCACCTTCACACCCGACAGCCAGCTTGCTCCCGTAAGCGCGCCGGCGTCTTTGGCATCGGGGGGCATCCAGATGCCCGATACTGGCCATGCTGGCGCCGCCGGGGCGGATTCAGGTTTAACCGAATCGGTACTTTGCGATTGCGCTGACGCGGCGCCAATGAATATCATCAACAAGGGAATGGACGTCAGTTTCGTCGTTTTGTTCATAGCCGTTCTCCAGGATTTGTTGGGATGGGACTGCTGCATGCCACTCCGTGCGCGTTTTGCACACAAAAATTCCCAAGGGGGGAACCCTTGGGAAAATCCGGCTGCAATTATTTATTCGGGTCTTGCGATGATTTCTCGGCATTCTCCTTGGCTTTCGCTTCCTGTTCGGCACGCAGAATGCGTTGCTTGTTTTCCCATGGCGTTGTTTCCGCGCGCGCGGACCGTGATCGAGCGGCAGCACAAGACGTTTTGGTCCGGCCGTACTGGCGCAAGCTGTCAGGATCATGGCGGCGCCAATCGTGGTCAACGTGGTGAAGAGCTTGTTCATGATGAACTCCTATCTAGGTTGGTTAGTGCACAGGGCCTTTGTTGGGCACTGGCTGCAATAAGTGGTGATACGTTTAGCCATCTGTCGGCGGCCCGCGCCGCCGGCAAATGGCAATCTTCATTTCTCCGCCTGCGTGGAGGGGCATGGCGTCTCCGATTTCGCTACCTGTGGCGTAGCAATGGGAGCCATCGTCGACCCCTTGTACTGCTGATGGCGCAAGTGGCGTGGATTGCTCAAAGGTGAAACATCGGTCGCGCATGCGGAGAGCGCAAACGCGACAGCGAGCATCGATAAAGCTGGTCTTAGCATGTTCATGGCGACACCTCATATCAAATTGGATCGGTGCAGTGCGATAGCTATCTAGTTTCGCCAACAGCAATACATCACACGCAGCGCCACCGTAGGCGAAGACGCCATTCGCAGCGCCACGGCAAAGGTATCTCTGTCGGCATCAAGCAGATACTCTGTTATGACTTTCTCGGGCTCCAATCGCTCTGAACTGCCAGATACCCGTACCGGGACCGGCGGCGCCAGGCAGCAGAAGGCGAACGACCGGCAACCCATTCCCGGCATATTCCGCGACACCGCGTCTGCCGGACGCATGCTCCGCAATTCCATCTGGCCTGGCACCCCCTGCGCGGCGCTGGTCAACGGCGCTCCGGCCAATAGGAACAGGCACTGCAGACAAAACACGATGTATCTTGCGGTGCGCAACGCGACGATTCGCTTCATAGCTGATCGCTCCTTGTCGTCGCTGCGACCGCAGCGCGAATAGACCTGCGTCGGATCAGCAAATAGACAGCCGGCACCACGAACATCGACAGCAAGGGTGCGGTGATCATGCCGCCCACCATCGGCGCCGCGATACGCTGCATGACTTCGGACCCGGTGCCCGTTCCGATCATCACTGGAACCAGGCCGGCGATGATCACGGCGACCGTCATTGCTTTCGGTCGAACACGCAGCACGGCGCCTTCGCGTATAGCGTCCAGCAGATCAGCCTCGTCTGGTGAGCCTTTCGTCAGCCGGGCCTCCCACGCATGCTTTAGATAAAGCAGCATGATTACGCCGAATTCTGCAGATACGCCCGCCAGGGCAATGAAGCCAACGCCGCTGGCGACCGACAGGTTATGTCCCAATGCCCACAGCAGCCAGATGCCACCGGCCAGCGCGAACGGAAGGGTCGCCATGATCAACGCTGCTTCATCGACGCGCTTAAAGGTCAGATACAGCAGCACGAAGATGATGAGCAGTGTCGCAGGAACGACGATCTTGAGCTTTGCCGTCGCGCGCTCCAGGTATTCGAACTGACCAGACCAAGACACCGAATAGCCGGCCGGCAGCTTCACCTGTTTGGCAACGACCTCCTGCATTTCGTGAACGGCAGAGCTGAGGTCCCGCCCCCGGATGTCCACGTAGACCCAGCCCGACAGGCGCGCGTTCTCGCTCTTAAGCATCGGAGGACCGTCATTGATGCGTATCGTGGCCACATCGCCCAGTCGTATTTGCGCGCCGCGCTCGGTCAGTATCGGCAGTTCGCGCAACTTCTCGACCGAGTCGCGCACCTCGCGCGGGTAGCGTACATTGATCGGAAAGCGTTGCAGGCCTTCGACCGTCTCGCCGATGTTATCGCCGCCGATGGCGCTCGACACGATGCTCTGCACGTCGGCGATATTCAGGCCATAGCGTGCCGCCGCGTCGCGGTCAATATGGATATCGACGTATCGTCCGCCGTTGAGCCGTTCGGCGAGCGCCGAGGACACGCCTGGCACGCCTTTGACGACCCGTTCAATCTCCCCGGTGATGCGGTCGATCTCCTGCAGGTTCACGCCGGCCACCTTCACGCCGACCGGACTCTTGATGCCAGTGGCCAGCATGTCAATGCGATTGCGGATCGGCGGCACCCAGATGTTGGACAGCCCCGGCACTTTAACGATGCGGTCGAGTTCTTCGACTAGTTTGTCAGTAGTCATGCCGGGTCGCCATTGGTCGCGCGGCTTGAACTGAATCGTCGTCTCGAACATCTCCAGCGGCGCCGGATCGGTGGCGGACTCTGCCCTGCCCGCCTTGCCGAACACACTTTGCACCTCCGGCACGGTCTTGATCAGCCGGTCGGTCTGCTGCAGCAACTGCGCCACCTTGCCCGCACCGATGCCCGGCAAAGCGGATGGCATGTACAGCAGGTCGCCCTCATCCAACGGCGGCATGAATTCACCGCCCAGGCGCGACATCGGCCAGATCGTCAGGAGCGCAATCGTGCCGGCCGCCACCAGCGTGGCTTTGGGACGTCGCAGCACGATTTCCAGCAAGGGACGGTAAAGCGCGATCAACCACCGGTTCAGCGGGTTTTTCTGTTCGTCCGGGATGCGCCCACGAATCAGGTAGCCCATCAACACCGGGATCAGCGTCACCGCCAAGCCGGCCGCCGCCGCCATCGCATAGGTTTTCGTGAAGGCCAGCGGTGCGAACAGACGACCCTCCTGCGCCTCCAGCGTGAACACCGGAATGAAGGACAGCACGATGATCAGCAGCGAGAAGAACAGCGCCGGGCCGACTTCGGCCGCCGCATCGCCAATCACCGTCCATTGGGCATCCCCGGCCAGCTTCTGGCCTGGATGGGCGTGATTCCACGCCTCGATATGCTTGTGGGCGTTCTCGATCATCACGACTGCCGCATCGACCATGGCGCCGATGGCAATCGCAATGCCGCCCAACGACATGATGTTGGCATTCACCCCTTGGTAGGACATCACGATGTAGGCAATCAGTATCCCCAGCGGCAGCGATACGATAGCCACCAGCGCCGAGCGGATATGGAACAGGAAGATGGCGCAGACCACCGCGACGACGATGAATTCCTCGATCAGTTTGTGCTCTAGATTGTCGACCGCGCGTTTGATCAGGTTGGAGCGGTCATACACAGGTACGATCTCCACGCCGGCCGGTAGACTCGATTTAAGCTTAGCCAGTTTGGCCTTGACAGCCTCGATGGTTTCTAATGCGTTCTTCCCGGAGCGCATGACAATCACGCCACCAGCGACTTCGCCCTCGCCGTTGAAGTCAGCGATACCACGGCGCATTTCCGGTCCCAGCTGGACGCGTGCCACGTCACCCAAGCGCACCGACACTCCTGCTTCCGTGGTCATCAGCGGAATCTTCCGGAAGTCGTCGAGCGACTGCAAATAGCCGGACGCGCGCACCATGTACTCAGCCTCGCCGAGCTCCATTACGGAGCCACCGGTTTCCTGATTGGCGCGCTGCACTGCCTCAATCACCTTGCCGTGCGGGATGGAATAGGCGCGCAGTTTGTCGGGATCGAGCACGATCTGATACTGGCGTACCATGCCGCCTACGCTGGCCACCTCGGAGACATTCGGGACCGCCTTGAGCTCGAACTTCAGGAACCAGTCCTGGAAGGCGCGCAGCTGCGACAGGTCGAGTTTGCCGCTGCGATCGACCAACGCATATTCGTAAATCCAGCCCACGCCGGTAGCATCAGGACCGAGCGCGGTCTTCGCCTGCGCCGGCAGACGGGATTGCACCTGGTTCAGGTATTCAAGCACGCGCGACCTGGCCCAATAAGGATCGGTGCCGTCCTCGAACAGGATATAGACGAAGGAATCGCCGAAGAAGGAATAACCGCGCACAGTTTTCGCCCCCGGCACCGACAGCATGGTGGTGGTCAGCGGATAGGTCACCTGGTTCTCGACGATCTGCGGCGCCTGTCCCGGATAGGTCGTACGGATGATGACCTGCACATCGGACAGGTCTGGGATAGCGTCGAGCGGTGTGCGCGCCAGCGACCATACCCCCCAAGCGGCGATAAACACGGTCGCAAGCAAGACCAGAAAGCGGTTTGTGATCGACCAGCGAATCAGTTTCGCGATCATTTCTTCACTCCCTCTGGCGCCTTGGGCTTTGTCATACTGCCCATGCCTTTGTCGTTGGCGGCAGGAGCGTCCGCGATTGGCGAAATGGCGACGATCTCAAAAACACCGTCCTGGCGCGACTTGATGTCGAACGCGACGCGGTCGCCCAATCCGACATTGCGCGGCAGGCCTGCCGCCGGCACCTTGAACCCCATCGTCATCGCGCCCCATTGCAGCGTGGCTATCGGGCCATGGGAAATGGTGATCTCGTCCTTGTCGATACGCTCCACTTTGCCTTCGCCGTGATGGAGTGGCACCTCCGGGTTTGAACCGGGAGCCTGGGCATCCCCCATCCGGGTCGTCGTTCCCTTCAGGCTGGCCTCTGAATCGAGAAGGAACTGGCCTGACAAAACGACTTTTTGCCCGGCGGTCAGACCCTTGCGAACCTCGTAAAAGCCGCTACTTTCACCACCAAGTTCTACGTCTACCGACTGGAATTTCCCACCTTCCTTGGCCAGGACCACAACGCTGCGCGTGCCGGTCTGGATCACCGCCTCCGATGGCACCAGCGAGACGTCGGCGCCTCGGTTGGACGCGAAGGTGATCGTAGCGAACATGCCGGGAATCAGTTGCCCACCGGGGTTCGTCAGTTCGATACGTGCTTTAAGCGTGCGCGTTGCGGTGCTCACTTCTGGCAATATCGCGCCGACCTTGCCCTTGAAGATACTTCCCGGCAGCGCCGCCGCGCGCGCCTCGACTGTGTCACCAGGCCGCACTTGGGCCGCTAGGCTCTCGGGCACGTCCGCATTCACCCAGACGGTGGAAAGGCCGTTGATGCGGAACAGCTGCGCCCCAGACGCCACGGTCATGCCTTCGCGGGCGCCGAGCTCCGCGATGACGCCGCTGACGGGAGCGGAAATAGTGGTGCGGGGATGTACCTTGCCGCTCGATTCAACCAAGCGGATCTGTGCGTCGGTCATGCCGGCCAGCCGCATGCGCTGGCGGGCGCCGTCGACCAGCGATGCGGTGTCGCCGCCTTGCATACGCCTGGCCGCCAGGTACTCCTCCTGCGCCGCAATCCAGTCGGGTACGTACATTTCCGCCAGTGGCTGCCCCTGCTTGACTTGATCAAGCTGAGCGCGCACGTACAAGCGCTCGATAAACCCGTTGCTGCGAGCCTGGACCAGCGCTACGTCGCGCTCGTTGTACGCGACGCTGCCGACCGCCACCACACCTGAGGACAGCTTGCCGGTAGTGACAATCGCCGTCCGTACGCCCAGATTCTGCTGGACCCGAGGGCTGATGGTGACACTGCCGTCGTCGCCATCGGTACCGCCATAGACTGGCACCAGTTGCATATCCATGAAAGGCGATTTCCCGGGCTTGTCGAACTTCTGGCCAGGGACCATCGGATCATGCCAGTAGAGTGGCTTCTTACCGATCCCGCCAGGAGCGGCTGCTGTCGCTCCGTCATTGGCGGGTATGGCTTTCATCCCCTGTTGTACGCCAAATCGGTAGGCGGCGTATCCGCCGGTGGCGACGGCTATAGCGACCAACAGCACGAGTATTTTTTTCTTGTTCTTCATTTTGATTCCTGTCGATTGTTCATGGCGGCATGCTGTCCGGTTCCGCCCTCTGGCAAGAGGAAGTTCAGTTGTGCCCACAGCCGCGCGGTATCGAGCTCAAGCTGTAGCGCCTGCATACGTGCCTCCGTCTCGCTGCGTCTTGCCGCCAGCACCTCGGCCAACGTCGCCTTTCCGCCCCGGTAAGCGGCGAGCACTGCCTGGCTGCGTTCGCCGGCCAGCGGCAACACTTCACGTTTGTACCGGGACACCCGCTCCTTACCGCTCTGCCACTCAACGATCAGGGCGCGAGTCCCAGCAACATGGTCTCGCAGCATCTCATCGCGCTCGGCCTTGGTCTGTTCGACCATCGCGAGCCTGGCGGCCAGTTCGCGGTCCTGCCGATTCTTCCTGTCCCACTGCAGTGGCACCGAAATGCCGATCGATACCATGTTCGAATAGGCCGAGCCACGTTGTTGGAACGCGACCTCCACGCTCCAGTCTGTTCGCCGATTCGCCTGGGCCAGATTGACGTCCGCTTGCGCGATGTCTTCCTGCCTGTTCAATACCGCGATCTGCGGGTGGTGGGCCAGGTCGCTGTCAAGCGAAGCCAGATCCAGACGGATGCTGTCGATGTCGGGCGCCCCAACCACGGCAACCGCGCTGCCGGTCCACCGGGCCAGCATGGTTTGCGCAACGCGAAGCCGCCGTCCAATTTCGCTTCCTCGGTCATCAAGCGTGAGCAAGGCGGAGCGGGCCGCTAGGATGTCAGCCTGGCTGCCGCGTCCGCCACGGTAGATGGCCTCGGCAGCCTCGATTTCCTGGCGCGACAGGGCTGCTTGCTTGGCAACGGCATCAGCCATCTGTTCGGTGTAGTACACATCTAACCAAGAGATCGCGGTATCGCGCTGGATCGCCGCCAAGGCGACGTCCTTTTGTGCCTGCGCCTTGTCGGCTTCACGTTCAAGGCGCGTGGAGCGCCAATGCAGTTTGTCGGCACGCGTCAATTCCTGCGAAATGCCGACACGGCGCATGGTCATGAAATCACTACCTAGACTGAGACGGTCGGAGCCGCTGACGGGCAGATTGTCGATGCCGACCTTGAGGACGGGGTCGGGCAGTTGGCCCGCCGCGACCGCCATTTCGTGTGCGGCGGTGGTTGCTTGATCTTGCGCACTTAGCTGGCGCGAACGGGCGACAGCTTGCCGCTGTGCCTCACCCAGCGTGAGCGGTAGCGGCGCCGCCAGCGCAAGATGGACGGCGGTGAGTAACGAGAGCACGAGCGCGGTCGTCGACAACATGTGAAGACGGGGCGAGCGCGCATTGAAATGCACGAATAACGGGGATGACATGGTTCCTCCAGAATGCGACGGACAGCACCGCGCTCGCCAGTTTTGACGATGCGATGACGAACTAGGCAGTCTGGGGAATTAAATGCGGAAACAGCAATTTCGGATTGCGATAGGCGGGGCGGTCGTTCGCGTCAAAGCGACCTGTAGGTAAGGCTTGGCATCAGAAACTGATGCTACGTCGAAGAACTGCAAGTCCAATACCAGCGCGACCGGCACGAACGGTGGCACGTCAGACACTGGGGTTTTATCGAGCGACTGCTTAGAGGGCTCGCCATGTCCGTATAGATGGCAGAGCGCCGGCTGCGCCGCATCCATGCCTTGGCAGTTCGACATGTCGGCCACCGTAGCTTGAGCCGATGTCGCGGTAATTTGACCTCCTCCTGGCATCCCTGGGCACGCATACGCCGCCACGGCAAGCTGCATATACAGCATGCTGAGGATAGCGACGATGGCCGTCAGAAAGCGCCCGAGACGAGAAGTCTTCATAAAGGAAATGCTATTTATCGTTCAATTAGCGTATATAGGATCAAATGGACTGTCGGATTTTGCAGGAGCGAATTAGTCCCATTGTATCGCATCGGTCGGACCAGAGCACCAATCCTTACACGCAATATAATGCTTCCAACAGTGGGAAGGTCAACCCTCGCTAACATCTTGTTCTAGGTGGGATAAAAATGATATCCATGTCTGTTTTGGAACGGATTCTAAGGAAACGAGCTTCGCCGCCCCTTTTTCGTTGCGCACAGCGGTAGGCGTGCGCGCGTTTCTGGGCGATGAAGTACACGCGCTGATGATCAAGGAGCTGATGCGATAGCGTCGGACGAGCATCCAGAATTCGTGCTCGCGCGCGTCGCCTTCGGGGACACCATTGTGATCGACCGTCTCAAAAAACGCGCACTGAACACGCTTGGAAAGGCGGTGCGTGAGGGAGTCCAGACTGGCATAATCCCAGCGCGTGGTACGGCCCGGCAGCGGGATATCCGCGACCACGCTCACCGGCAACGGCGTGGCTGCCGCCAACAATAGCGGCAGCGCCAGTACGACGAAGGGAGGAGGATGGCACGCATGGTTAATCCATCTTCGGCGGCCAGTTGTGCGCCTCCGCCTGGCACGACTGGCACCAGGCGTAGAGCGCGTCGTACATGACCATGCCATGCCGGAGCATTTCGTGGTCGTCGCTGTAGATCTTCGACAGGCCTAAGGACAGGGCAAACAGTCCGGCAGACTGCGGCGTCAGATCCAGGCGGCTGGTATCGGCGCCGCGCACGATCAGCGCGACCTGCTGCAGTGCCGGCTCCTCCAGCGCATACTTCTTCAGGAAGGCATCGAAGCTGCACAGCTCCCCTTCGTAGCCGAGTTCAACGCCGGGATTGTCGTAGGGAATGGCGCCGTCGCTCGCGGCGCGCTGCAGCACTTCCTGCGCCGGCACGTACAGGAATTGGGCGTGTGGATCGATAAAGCGGCTGATCAGCCAGGGGCAGGCGATGCGGTCGATCTTCGTCCGCTCACGGGTAATCCACTTCATCATATTCTCCTCAGACGCGCGCTGCGTCGTAGCGTTCGGCCACGTTGTCCCAGTTGATGATATTGAAGAGGTTGTTCAGATACTCGGCGCGGCGATTCTGATACTTCAGGTAGTAGGCGTGTTCGAACACATCCAGCAGCAGCAACGGTTGCACGCCCCAGGCGGTCAGTTTTTGATGGTTCTCGCACTGCAGCACCATCAACTTTTTGGTGCCGGCGTGGTAGCCCAGCATGCCCCAGCCGGATGCCTCGACCGTGGTGCTGGCGGCGATCAGATGGGCCTTGAATTTGTCGTAGGAACCGAATTCGGCCGTGATCGCCTTGGCCAGCTCACCTTTCGGCACGCCGCCTTTGCCGGACAGATTGCTCCAGTAAATGGTGTGCAGGATGTGGCTCGATAGCTGGAAGGCCAACTCCTTTTCGTAGTGCTTGACCAGGGCGAAGTCGCCGCTGTCGCGCGCCTTGGCCAATGCCTCCTCGGCCTTGTTGGCCGCGGCCGCCGCGGGCTTGTGGTGGAAGTTGTAGTGCAGCTCAACGGTTTTGGCGTCGATCACCGGCTCCAGCGCGTCGTATGCAAACGGCAGCGCCGCAACCGCATACTTGCCACTGGCATCGGTCAACTGGTCCATGGTACGACTCCCCTGTTTAGCGGCTGCCTCTGGCAGCTGTGCGGCGACGATTCCGGCGCCAGCGGCGGCGGAGGCTTGTATGAACTGACGGCGTGTTGCTGACATGGCGTTCTTCCTCGTAGTGGGTTAATGGTGCAGCAGCGGATAGATCACCAGCCCCGCTGCGGCTGCTGCCGCGACGACCACCGGCTCCTGCAATTTCTTGAACTTCAACAGCAAGACGACCGCCACCAATGCGATCGCCAGTGTCGGCAAATCGACAATCGAGCGACGGGCGATCACGATGACCGATCCGGTGATCGCGCCCACTGCCGCCGCCGTGATACCGTCGACAAAAGCCACCACGCCGGGCAGCTTGCCGTACTTCTTGAAATACGGCGCGGGCAGGACGGTGAACAGGTAGCAAGGCAGGAAAGTGGCCAGCGCCGCCACCGAGGCGCCCGGCAGGCCGGCGATCAGGTAGCCGATGAAGCCGACCGTGATCACCACCGGGCCGGGCGTGATCATCGCCACCGCCACCGCGTCGACGAACTGCTTGTCGTTAAGCCAGTGGTGCTCCGTCACCACGCCGCCATACAGGAACGGCACGATGGCAAGGCCGGAACCGAACACGAAGGCGCCTGCCTTGGCGAAGAAGATGCCGATCTGTGTCAACAGCGACAGGTCGAAGCCGGCTGCCACGGCAGGCATGGCCGGGGCTTGCGCCATTGCGATCGCCGGCATGCTGCCCTTCCCTAACCATTTCGGCGGTGCGCGCAGCAGCCAGACCAACATGCCCGAGGCGATGAACAGCCAGGCCACTTCAGATTCGGTCACGACTGTCACGACGACCAGCAGCAGGTAGATGGCCCACAGCAGTTTGTCCTGGCCCACGCTCTTGATAGTCAGCTTGCGGGCGCTGATGGCGATAATGGCGATCACCCCCGCCCCAACGCCGTAGAACACCGCCTGCATCCACGACAGGCCGCCAAAACGCACATAAGCCCAGCCCAGCACCACCACCATCAGGAACGAGGGCAGCACGAACGCCAGCCCCGCCAGCGTGGCGCCAACGATGCGATAGTGAACGTAGCCCATGTAAATGCCCAGTTGCGCCGCCAGCGGACCGGGAGCCATCTGCGCCAGCGCCAGGCCTTCCTTGTAGTCGGCTTCGCTGATCCACTTGCGCTCCTCCACCAGGTCGCGGTGCATATAGCCAACCAGCGCGACGGGGCCGCCGAATCCCAACGTGCCCAGTCGCAGCATGTAGAGCACCATCTGCCACATGGTGTAGATGGCCCGTTCCGGTGTTGATACCTGGGCGCTCATGTGATTTCCTTATTTTTGCCACGCGCCGGCTGCGACTCGCCGGAGAAGTGGAGGTAGAGTAAATCCAGTACAGCGCCGATTTCCCGCATCAGATGGTCGTCATCGGAAACGCGCTGGCGTACGCCGCCCAACATGGCCTCGAACCCGGCCGCTTCCGGCACGAAGCTGCCGCCCACGTCGAGCGCGTGTACCATGGCGCCCAGGCCCATCAGCCCCTTGTCGTTGTCCAGCCCGAAGCTGGCCCGCAGCACTTCAAACGTGACGCGTTCCCCGACATGGGTAAAGGTGGCCTGGTCGAAGTCGAAGCCGAGCGCATCGGCCGGACAGTCCACCGGGCTATCGAGCCAAAGGAAGCTGCACTGCGGATCGATGAAGCGCTTGATCAGCCAGGCGCTAGCCGCCCTGTCCACCCAGAGATGACGCCGGGTGGCCCAGGTGCGGGCTTGATAACTAGCGCGGTCGAGCAGCGCGATCGCGCCGTCTACGGCTTGCGGTTCGCCCGGCGACAGCACGGCTTCCGCCGCAGTGACGAAGTCTAGCCATGCGGTTTCTGTGCTCGCACTCGTCTCGTCGGGGAAATAATCGATGGCGCGGATCACCTCGTAGTCGCGCCTTAGTTTGCGTAACGAGCGATTGAGATCGGCGGGTGTCGCGCTGGCGAACTCCTGGCGGGCGGCCAGCAGCACTTTGGAAAAGGCCGCGTAGTCCTCGCCCCGTCCAAACAGCGCCTGGTACATGCGTCCCTGCTCGTCCGAGTCGGCTTGCACCGTCAGCAGCCAGGCGGTGCCGCCTTCCCGGATGGTTTCGGCCGCCAGCTCGTCCAGTTGCCGGCGTAGCGAACCCTGGTCAGGAAGGAGGTAGGCGCCGTCGCGCAAGGCGCAGCAGCCAAGGCTCTTGAGCGTGCGCCAAATACGCATGCGGGCCGTCGCGCTATTGGTTGGCAGGCTGACAATTAATGCCAGCCAGATGGAAATTGATGTAGTCATACGCTTAGCTTAGTGCTAAGTCGCGTTTACTACAAAATTTATCGCTATCTCTACAAAACTATATCTCAGTGCTCATGGCGATGATGGATGTCCGGATAGTGTGGGTGGCTGTGCCGCAGCGGTGCATGCTGGTGTGCATGCGCGTGCGGCTCGACGCCATCCCATTCAAAGTCATGCTCGTGCTGATGGTGATCGTCGTGGCTGTGCATATGCGCGTGCGACATTGGCAGGTGCTCATGCTCGTGGGCGTGGGACTCCGTCAAGTGCAACCAGATACCACCGCCCATCAACGCCGCCGCGATCCAGAACAAGGCTCCGGGCACCTCGCCCAGCATCAGCAGCGACAGCGCGGCGCCGGCAAACGGCGCGGCAGAGAAATAAGCGCCCGTGCGGGCCGTGCCCAGATGGCGCAGCGCGAGTACGAACAGCACCAGGCTCAGGCCGTAGCCGCAAAAGCCGACCACGCCCGCCAGCAATACCGTGGGTGCCGCTGGAATCGTCGCCCCCAGCGCCAGGCCGATCGTCAGATTGACCGATCCGGCCACCAAGCCTTTGGTTCCGGCGATTTGCAGCGGGTCGCTGGCCGATACCTTGCGCGTCAGGTTGTTGTCGATGCCCCAGCACAGGCACGCACCGATGATGGCGATCGCACCCCACGGCAATCCGATGGCGGGCGCCTGGTCCCACGACAGCAGGACGCCGGCCGCGACGATAAGCAGCATGCCGATGAAGATGCGGCGGTCGAAATTCTCCTTGAACACGAACCAGGCCAGCATCGAGGTCAGTACCCCCTCCATATTGAGCAGCAGCGAGGCGGCCGAAGCGGAGATGCTGGTCAGTCCTACCATCAGCAGCAGCGGCCCGGCCACCCCGCCGGCGGCGACCGCGCCGGCGAACCAGGGCGCGTCACGGCGGGTCAGCTCGACCGGCTGGTCCAGGTCGTTGCGCTTGACGATCGCGCGCACCCCATAGCAGATCAGCAGGCCGATGCCGCTGCCGAGATACAGCATGCCGGCCAGGGCCACGGGCGGCATTTGACCGACCAGGGTCTTGGCGAATGGAGTGCTGGCGCCGAACAAGACGGCGGCGAGCAATGCGTAGATGACGCCTATATGCATAACATGATCCGAAATTGGGAGAAAATGCTGGGTGGGGCCTGCGCTCAGGCAGGCCCGGAGCCGCTTATTTTACGGCGACGTCGCCGATGAAGACGGTTTTATCGGCAAAGGTGATGCTTGCCTGCATTTTGCTGCCTACTGGCGGTTTGGCACCCTTGGCCTCCATGCCATTGTCGGCCACCGGCTGCAGCGCGGCTTCTCCCTTGAACCACACCAGCTTGCCTGACGCGCCGGCGGTCGGAACCTTCGCGCCTTTGTCGGTCAGGTACACCATCACGCCGCTGGCGGAGCTGCTGGCATTGAGCTTGATGGTCTGCTGTGGTTCGTCGTCATGGTCCGGATGCGCGAAGGCACCGCTGGACACACTCAATTTCCTCTACGGTATCGTTTAAAACAAAATGCGTACGACACTCCAACTTTTATTCAAAGCAGACTAATTGGGATTCCCGCAGCAGATGAAGGTATTGATAATCGAGAACGATCCGGACAACGCCACTTGGACTATTACGACGTATCACCACGGTATAGAGGTACGTCCTCTATAGCTGGCATCATACCAACCAAAGCGTTAAGTCGCTTGGCAGAGCGCACCTAGAAGAACGTCCTAACTGCCTCGTGGAACAGATCGGCCTTATTCATGGGGAATCGGTAAATTCAAGGGCCTTATAATACAGTTCGTCATCAATAGTGATAGTAATTTTCATACCACCCTCGACCTCAATGAGGTCATCATGAAGCAATTCGAGCACTATTACAATTGCCTCGACTGCTGCGCTACCTAGTCGCGCGCGGGAATACGGTGTAGTGTTTTCCAATACGTAGGCAGTCACGACAACACATGAAAAATCCATCTCTAAATGCGCGTCAGCTAGCGGATCAATTGCTGTTTCCAGGGGCAATCGACGGCGGGCTGGCTTCCGGCGTGTTCGTTCAGGTTAGTTCCAACGAAGAGTCCTCTCAATTTTTTTGGGACCTAGCTCCAATGTTGGAGGCCGGCGGGATGCTCGTGGAAGTGATCGATGCGGCGAATATCATGGTTAGAAATGGGCTACCGCGCCTCGCTCAGCTGCTTCGCGCACGATGCGGGGGCGAATGTGCTCCGGCCAGTGGGATGGGCGAATTGACCCTGGCAGACACCCTAGCGGACGTCATGCACAACCAATCTAATACCCTAGTCTTGCTCCTTGGCGGTGCACAACGACTGCCTGGCGAGCCCGGCGAGCGAGCTATGAAAGCCATCAAGGCGGCGAGAGATCGCATAAATCTCGCGCCAGCCTCAACAGGAAGATTGTTGTTGGTGGCAACTTGGGTTCTTCCGTCAAACCCGAGTAAATACGTTGAGAATTCCAGCAGCGCATTCTATGGCGCAACAGCCGTGACTTTAGCGCAAAGCAGGTGAACAGCTGGGCGCTTAAGCATCCTTGCTTATTCACTCGCATTCCAACCTGCCTCGTCGTTTCGGAAGACGTATATTGCCGGCCCAAAAACAAAACCTCAGCCTCGCCCTCCTTGCCCCCCTAGAGCCCTTTGGCAATCGCCTACGGAGGTGTACTCACGAGTACGTGATAGCTTTCTCAGTTCGCGGGCAAATCTACTGCTGGAAAAGAATCGAACAGCTTGGGCAAAACGTTGTTGATCTGCCACAGTAAACTTTCATCTAGCGACAGCGCACTAGATGGATAAGTATCCCAACAAAATCTTCGGCTTCTTTTATAAATCGAGTGTTGCGCAACGTATAAGCCCCGCCGGCACGCCAAAACCGGCCAGCAGCACATAGCACAGCGCCGCCAGCATGCCTGCCAGCGCCGCCACCTTCGGCGCCGGCAGGAGCAGCGGCAACTGCGCGCGTGTGAAGAATGAGCGCCGCCACAGCGCCGACGCTGCCAGCGCGAACAAGCCTGCGATCATGGTGATGTGCAGGCCGGAGATGCTGATCAGATGGCTGATGCCGGTACGGTTGAACACCTGCCAGTCCGACTGCGGTATGCCGCGCTGGTCGCCCACCACCAGCGCCACGATCACGCCCGCGTACTCCTTGCCTTCCAGCGCGCGCAGGATGCGGTCGCGTAGCACTGCCCTGCAGCGTTCCACCACGTTGCCAAAGCTGAGGGCGAACGGCGCCAGGCGCTGGTTGCGGCCGTCCTGCCGCACATAGCCGGTGGCGCGCACGCCCTGCTCCAGCAGCCAGAGTTCGTAATCGAATCCATAGGGATTGGCGTTGCCGTGCGGGCGCTGCAGGCGCACGCTGAGGCGCCAGCGCTGGCCGGGCTGCACGTCGCCGACCGGCGCCGCCTCGCCCCGGTAGCCGGCGTACCAGGACAGCGCGATACGCGGCGGCACCCGCATGGCGCGCAGCTCGACTTGCTCCACGGCGAAGTTGAAGCGCACGCCGCCATCGAAGCGGTTGGGCAAGTTGTCGATCGTGCCGATGAGCGTGACATCACGCCCTTCGTCGACCTTGGCCAGTTCCGGTGACAGCGCGGCCTGCGCCAGCAGCGCTGCCCAGTAGAAGCCGATGGCCGCGCCCGCGCACAGCGCCAGGCCATGCCGCAGCCAACTCGTACGCCGGGTCAGCCGGTGCTGCACACGGGCCAGCGCCACCGCACAGGCCGCCGCACAGGCAACGCTGGCCGCCAGCGCAGCGTGCACATGGGCGGGCAACGCGGCCTGCATCTGCAGCCACGCCGCACCGCCGACAAAACCCAGGATCGCGCATCGCATCCTGAAATTATCGCGGCGCCCCGGGCAGGCCGTACTACGCGCCGTCAAACTTCGTTCAAGCTGAACCGGACGCCACGGAAAATCCGCGCACAATATACTGGTTTTGTGCGCCGCACAAGCCAGTCGGTCCCTTTCATTTACTAAGGAAACCCATGTTTGCTTACTTCCCGAGTTTCACCCCGCCTACCCTGCTTTCCAATCCATTCGCCGGCAATATCTGGGAGCCTGTCTTTTCCGTGTACCAGCGCGCGTTCGAACACACCAATCAGGAATTGTGGGCGAGCTCAGTCCGCATCATCCAGGAGCATGCCGCGCGCGCTTGGATAGACGCATCGCAATCATGCATGACGGCCCTCACTGAAAACGCCGCCGCGATCCAGCAGCGCGCCTTCACAAAACTGGTCGATGCCCAGCAAGAAGCGACTGCAGTCGCCGCCAAGGAAGTAACGGAAGCGATCGTCGGGCACTAAGCCCGTTCGACCGGGCGGTTCAGGCTTCCAGAAGGCTGGACATCCGGGGCAGGATGGCGCGTGCATTGGCACCGGTGGCGATGCGGACCTCGTCCACACTAATGCCGCGCAGCTCGGCCAGTACTTCGCCTATGCGCGGGATCTGCTGCGGCGTATTCACGCCGGGGTGGACCCAGGCCGGTGAAATGTCCGGCGCATCCGTCTCCAGCACGATGGAAGACAGCGGCAGCTCGGCCGCCAGGCGCCGTATCTGCAGGGCGCGCGTGAAGGTCATGTTGCCGCCGAAGCCCAGCTTGAAGCCCACGTCGATATAGCCCTGCGCCTGCTGGAAGCTGCCGTTGAAGGCGTGCGCGATGCCGCCGTTGGGCGTGATCTGGCGGACGTGCTTGAGTACCTGGTCCTGCGACTTGCGCACGTGCGTCAGCACCGGCAGGTTGAAGTCGCGCGCTATCCGCAGCTGTTCGCGCAGAAAGTGCACCTGCTTGTCGCGCATGGCCGGCTCGGCCAGCTCGGGAATGAAGAAGTCCAGCCCGATCTCGCCGATGGCCACGAAACGCGGGTCGTCCATCGATGCTTCGACCCGGGCGCGCAGCGCGGCCAGGTCGTCGTCGGTGGACTTGGGCACGCAAATCGGATGGATGCCCAGCCCGTAGCAGGCGTTCGGGGCCTGCGTGCCCAGTCCCGCCACGACGGCCAGGTTATGCCGGTCGATGGCGGGAATCACAATCATGGCCACGCCCTGCTCTGCCGCCTGGCGCGCCACGTCCAGCGAAGCGCCGCCGTACTCGCGCGCGTCCAGATGGCAGTGCGTGTCTATCCACATGATTACTTCTCCGGGTGCAGACCTTCATCGGTCAGGCGCAGCACGCGGTCGCAGCGGCGCGCCAGTTCGGGGTCGTGCGTCACGATGACGAAAGCCGTGCCCAGGGTACGCGACAGCTCCAGCATCAAATCGAAAATCTGTTCCGCCGTGCTGTGATCCAGGTTGCCGGTCGGTTCGTCGGCCAGCACGCAGGCAGGCTGCGTCACCAGCGCGCGCGCCAGGGCCACGCGCTGGCGCTCGCCGCCCGACAGTTCGCCCGGCACGTGCGTGACGCGCTTGGCCAGGTTCACGCGGGTCAGCACCTTCTGCGCTTCGTCCTGCGCTTGCGAGCGCTTCACGCGCCGTATCATCAGCGGCATGGCCACGTTGTCCAGCGCCGAGAACTCCGGCAGCAGGTGGTGGAACTGGTAGACGAAGCCGAGCGACTGGTTGCGCAGGTCGCCGCGTTCGCGTTCGCCCAGCGTGGCAAAATCCTTGCCCAGCAGGGTGACGCTGCCGGCGCTCGGCGTGTCCAGCCCGCCCAGAAGGTGCAGCAAGGTGGACTTGCCGGAACCGGAGGCGCCGACGATGGCCACCCGCTCGCCGCGCCGCACGTCGATATCGATGCCGTTCAATACCTGCACCGAGTACGAGCCTTGGGTGAAGGTCTTGCCCAGCCCACGGCAGGAAAGGACGATGGATTGGTCATTCATAGCGCAGCGCCTCCGCAGGTTTTACACGGGCGGCCCACCAGCTCGGATAGATGGTGGCCAGGAAGGCCAGCGCCACCGCCACCACGCCGATCTTGGTAACGTCCGGCCAGCGCATGTCCGAAGGCACGGTGCTGATGTAGTAGATATCCTTAGACAAGAACTGCACTCCCAAAGTTGATTCAATAAACGGCACGATCACATCGATATTCAAGGCCACCAGCACGCCGCCGGCCACGCCCAGCGCCGCGCCCATGATGCCCACCAGCGCGCCCTGGATGACGAAGATGCGCATGATGGACTGCGGCGAAGCGCCCAGCGTGCGCAGGATGGCGATGTCGGGCTGCTTGTCCGTCACCGTCATCACCAGCGTGGACACCAGGTTGAACGCGGCCACCGCCACGATCAGCGCCAGGATAATGAACATCATGCGCTTCTCGGTCTGCACCGCCGCGAACCAGTTGGCGTTGAGCTTGGACCAGTCGCGCATCTCCAGCCCGGCGGGCATGATCTTCTTCAGCTCTTCCGCCACCTGCGGCGCGCGGTGCATGTCCGCCAGGCGCAGGCGCAGGCCGGCCGGAGCAGACAGGCGCAGCATCTTTTCAGCGTCCACGATATGGATGAAGGCCAGGCCGCCGTCGAACTCCGCGTGTCCGGCCTGGAAGATGCCGGTGACGGTGAAAGAACGCATGCGCGGCACGATGCCAGCCGGCGTCACCGTGCCCTGGGCCAGCGCCATGGTCACCTTGTCGCCCAGGTTTACCTGCAGCGCGCGCGCCAGGTCGATGCCCAGCACGATATTGAATTCGCCCTGGCGCAGTGCGTTGAAGTCGCCGTACTTGGTGTGCCTGGCCACATCCGACACGTTCGGCTCCTGCTCCGGCAGCACGCCGCGCACGATGGCCGGACGCAGGTTGTCGCCGCCGTGCTGCAGCATGGCCTGTGTCTCCACGAACGGCGCGGCGCCTTTCACCTCCGGGTTGCGGAAGGCGTTTTTGGCCTGCTGCTCCCAGTCCGGCATGCCCTTGCCTTCGGTATCGAACACTTCGATGTGCGCCAGCACGGACAGCATGCGGCCGGTGACTTCCTTCTGGAAGCCGTTCATCACCGACAGCACGATGATCAGCGCCGCCACGCCCAGCGCGATGCCGCCCATGGAGATCAGCGAAATAAAGGAGATGAAGCTGTTGCGCGAACTGCGCTTGCCGGCGCGCGTGTAGCGCAGTCCCACCAGCCATTCGAAAGGTAAATTCTTAAACATGTTCTGGTTCACTCATAGCGCAAGGCTTCGGCCGGCTTCACGCGCGCGGCGCGCCAGCTTGGGTACAGGGTGGCGACGAAGGCCAGCGCCACCGCCGTGGCGGCGATCACGGTCACGTCGTGCCAGCGCAGGTCGGACGGCACCGCGCTGATGAAGTAGATATCCTTGGCCAGGAACTTCATGCCCAGCATGCGCTCGATGGCGGGCACGATCACGTCCACGTTCATGGCCAGCAGCACGCCGCCGGCCACGCCCAGCGCGGTGCCGATGATGCCCACCAGCGCGCCCTGCACCATGAACACGTACATCACCGAGCGCGGCGAGGCGCCCAGCGTGCGCAGGATGGCGATGTCGGCCTGCTTGTCGGTCACCGTCATCACCAGCGTGGCCACCAGGTTGAAGGCCGCCACCGCGATGATCAGCGTGAGGATAATGAACATCATGTTCTTCTGGGTCTGCACGGCGGCGAACCAGTTGGCGTTCTGCGCGGACCAGTCACGCACCAGCAGGTCGCCCGGCACCGACATCTTCAGCTGGTGCGCCACTTCCGGCGCGCGCTGCACGTCCGCCACGCGCAGGCGCAGCGCGAACGGCAGGTCCAGGTGCAGCAGTTCCATGCCGTCGCCCAGGTGGACATAGGCCAGCCCGGAATCGAATTCATTGTGGCCGGCCTCGAAAATGCCGGTGACGGTGAAGTAGCGCATGGCCGGCGTGCCGCCGCTCATCATGTCCTGGCCGCGCTGGGCCAGCGCCATGGCGACCTTGCCGCCCACTTCCACGTCCAGCGCCTTAGCCAGGCCCACGCCCAGCACAATATTGAAGGAGCCGGGCTGCAGCGCGTCGAAGCTGCCCTGCTTGAACTCCTTGTGCACGTCCGACACCGTGGCCTCGGCCTTGGGCAGGATGCCGCGCACGATGGCGGGCCGCAGCTTGTCGCTGCCGTGGATCAGCATGGCCTGGGTTTCGACGAAGGGCGCGGCGCCGCGCACTTCCGGGTTCTTGAACGCTTCCTGCGCCGTGGCTTTCCAGTCCTGCAAGCCGCCGCCGCGCAAGTCGTACATCTCGATGTGGCCCAGCACGGACACCATGCGCTCGGTCACTTCCTTCTGGAAGCCGTTGTACACCGACAGCACCACGATCAGCGCCGCCACGCCCAGGCCGATGCCCGCCATGGAGATTGCCGAGATAAAGGATATAAAACTGTTACGCCCGCTGCGCTTGCCCGCGCGCGTGTAGCGCAGGCCGACCAGCCATTCGAAAGGCAGATTCTTGATGATGCTCATGGGCCTTGTGAAAGTTGAATTACGTTCCGAGCCCGAAGTGTGCCATACAAATCACATTTCGTGAGTGAAACACCGCACCATGCCCGCAAGCTGGGGGCGGCGGGCTGATACAATCGCGGGTTATGAATCAGCTTACCCTCGTCCTGCCCTTCGCCCTCACCCCGTCCGAACTCGCCGCCGACCTGGCCCGCGCCCTGCAAGTGCCGTCGCTGGGGATGTTGCTCGAGCGCAATAGCTCGCACCGCGTCACGGAGGAGGATGGCGGCAACCGCCTGCTGCCGCATGAATCCTGGCTGTCGCGCGCACTCACCGCCGGCGCCTCCGACACCGCGCCGTTCGCGCCCGCCATGATGCAGGCGCTGGGCGTGCCGCAGCAGGAGGGCTACTGGTTCGCCGTGCAGCCGGTGCACCTGCAGCTTACCCGCACCCACATGGTGCTGGGCGACCCGCGTTCGCTAAACCTCAACGAGGCCGATTCGCGCGCGCTGTTCGACCTGGTCAAGCCCTACTTCGACGAAGTGGGCAAGCCGCTGCTCCACGCCGCGCCGGACATGTGGTTCATGCGCGCGGACGACTGGAGCGGCTTGCGCACCGCCTCGCCGGATGCGGCCGTGAACGACAACCTGGCCGACTGGATGCCCGAAGGCGACGCCAAGCGCGCCTTCCGCAAGCTGCAGAATGAAGTGCAGATGCTGTGGCACGAACACCCGATCAACGAGGCCCGCCAGCAGCGCGGCCTGCAGCCGGTGAACTCGTTCTGGCTGTGGGCCGGCGCACCGGCCGTCCAGGGCGCGGCAGCTGCCGGCGGATACGGCGCGGCCGGCACGCTGGCCGTGGCCAACTGCCCCGCCTGGCTCACGCTGCTGGCCGATCCCGCCCTGCGCGCCGCCACGGCCGAACAAGTCCTTGCGCTGCCGGGCGACGCCACCGTCGTGCTGGGCGAACTGATCCCGGTCGGCAAGGCGGGCGACTGGTCGCCCTGGCTGGCCCACATGCAGCAGATCGAGCAGCAATGGTTCGCGACCCTGCTGGCGGCACTGAAATCCGGCCAGCTGGGCAGCCTGAAGCTGGTCTTCAGCAGCCACCTGAAGCTGGCCGAATTCACCATCACCAAGGGTTCATTGCGCAAGTTCTGGCGCAAGCCCGCCCTCACGAAGTTGACCCCATGACCCGTATCGCCACCCGCCCCTGTCCCTTCCGCACTTCGGAACTGCTGCGCCAGGGCGGCATCCACCCCGTGCTGGCCCGCCTGTACGCCGCGCGCGGCCTGACCGACCCGAAAGAGCTGTCCAGCGAACTGGCCGCGCTGATCGCGCCCTCCGGCCTGCTGCACATCGACGCCGCAGCCGTCTTCCTGGCCGACTCCATTGCCGCGCAAAAGCGCATGGTCATCGTGGCCGACTACGACTGCGACGGCGCCACCGCCTGCGCGGTCGCGCTGCGCGGCCTGCGCGCCATGGGCGCCAATGTGGACTTCATCGTACCCAACCGCTTCGAGTACGGCTACGGCCTCACATCCGAAATCGTGGCGCTGACCGCGCGCGAAAAGCAGCCGGACATCATCATCACCGTGGACAACGGCATCGCCAGCATCGACGGCGTGGCGGAAGCGAACCGGCGCGGCATCGAAGTTGTCGTCACCGACCACCACTTGCCGGCCGACGTGCTGCCGGATGCGCGCGTCATCGTCAACCCCAACCAGCCGGCCTGCGGCTTCCCCAGCAAGAACCTGGCGGGCGTGGGCGTGGTGTTCTATGTGCTGCTCGCGCTGCGCGCCGAACTGCGCCGCCGCGGCGTGTTCGATGCCGCCACCCAGCCCAAGCTGGACAACCTGCTGGACCTGGTGGCGCTGGGCACCGTGGCCGACGTGGTCAAGCTGGACCCGAACAACCGCATCCTGGTGGCGCAAGGCTTGAAGCGCATGCGCGCCGGCCGCATGCATCCCGGCGTGGCCGCGCTGTTCCGCGTGGCAGGCCGCCAGGCCCGCACCGCCACCCCGTTCGACCTGGGCTTCGCGCTCGGCCCGCGCCTGAACGCTGCCGGACGGCTGGAGGATATGTCGCTCGGCATCGAATGCCTGCTCACGGACGACGAAGACCGCGCCTGGCAACTGGCGCAGCAGCTCAACGAAATCAACCTGAAGCGCCGCGAGATCGAAGCCGAGATGCAGGACGCCGCCTTGCTGCACCTGGACCGCTTCGAGCCGGCAGCCAGCAGCACCATCAGCGTGTTCGACGAAAGCTGGCACCAGGGCGTGATCGGCATCGTGGCCTCGCGCCTGAAAGAAAAGTTCTTCCGCCCGACCATCACCTTCGCCCCTGCGGGCGACGGCTGGATCAAGGGTTCCGGCCGCTCCATCCCCGGCTTCCACATGCGCGACGCGCTGGACCTGGTCTCGAAGCGCGCGCCCAGCCTGATCGACAAGTTCGGCGGCCACGCCATGGCGGCCGGCCTGAGCCTGCGCGCCGAAGCGTTCGGCGCCTTCCAGGAAGCTTTCGAAGCGGTCGGCCGCGCATGGCTGACGGAACAGCAGCTCGAACGCGTGATCGAAACCGACGGCCCGCTGGAAGACGCCTACTACACCACCCAGTTCATCGAGCTGATGGACGGCCAGGTCTGGGGCCAGGGCTTCGCGCCGCCCGTGTTCTGCGATGAATTCCGCGTGGTGAGCCAGCGCATCCTGAAAGAGCGCCACCTCAAGCTGCTGCTGGAGAAAAACGGCGCCCGCTACGACGCCATCTGGTTCGGCCACACCGACTCCATCGGCGACCGCGCCCGCGTCGCTTTCAGGCTGGACGCCAACGAATACAACGGCACCACCAAGGTGCAATTGATGGTGGAGCACGCCGAACCGGCTTGATCCCGCCTTACGGCCTGCCGACCACGATGCCCCTGCCCGGCGTGCTCATATAGACCACGCCGAAGGTATTCATGTCGCCAACGACGAAGCCGCCATTGCCCGGCCCGCCGTACTGGTGCGCATTGTCGTTCACGCGCGTCCACGTCTGCCCCGTGTCGGTCGAGCGGAACAGGCCGCGCACGCCGCCCACCGTGCCCCAGATGAAGACTGTCGGATAGCTTGCGCCCGGCGCCGCTTTGCCGAAGCCGACTGCCGCGCAGTAGCTGACATTCGGGATCGCGCTGAACTGCCAGCCGGAGCTGGTGGTGCGCAGCAGGCCGCCGCCGTTCATCGGCACCCAGATATCGCCTTCGCGGCCGGGCGCCGCGCGGATCAGGGCGCCGCCGTCCTTGGCCAGCGTGCTGAACTTCCAGAACGTCGCGCCGCTGTCCGTGCTGATCATGAAGCTGCCGTCGATGGAATTGTGCACGTAGAACTTGCTGGTATTGACCGGATCGGCGAGCGGGCGCGCGTTGCTCACACTGAGTCCGTTGACGGCCGACCAGCTAGCGCCCATATTGACCGAACGGTATGTGATGGCGGAGTTTTCCGGGCTATGCAGCAGCACGGCGCCGCTGGCAGACAAGGCGACCTGTCCCTTGGTGCCGTTCATCGCAACCTGGGACCAGTTGGTGCCGCCGTTGGCGGAGGTGTACATGGCGGCCCCCACGCGCACCACCGTGCTGGTGCTGGCGTCCGCCACCGCCAGGCCGGTGGTCGTGCCCATCGGCGGCGAGTACATGGGATTGCTGTAGGTGCTGGTGTTGTAGTGCTGGAAGCCGTCGACGTCGCCCAGCGCCGACAGCAGCGGGCCGCCCGGAATGCTGTAGATATTCAGCGGCACCGTCTCTTCCAGGCCTTTGGTGTTGAAGCTCCAGGTGGCCGGCGTGGCATCGATGTCGCCGGTTTTAAAAATGCCATTGCCAGAGGTGACCCACACGGCCTTGGTGTTGAACGGGTCGAACGTCACCGTGCCGGCCCAGTGGATACCGTGGTTGGCAATCCAGTTGACGCCGGCGGTGTCCTTGACGAAGCCGCGCGCGATCACGTCGGTCCAGCTGGCGCCGCCGTTGGTGGAAATGTAGATGCGGTCGCCTTGCGAATTCCCCTGCGGCAGATACACATTGCAGGTCGAGGCGATCAGGCGCTGGGCATTGGACGGATCGACGCTGATGCCGCTGAAGGCGCTGCTCACGCCGGCGGGCGTCACGTTGCTCCAGGCGCCGTTGGCGATGGTGTACTTCCAGATCTGCCCGCTGGTCATCGGCTCGGTTCCCGAACTGTTCCCGTGCGGCCCTGCGCCGTTGGCATAGGTGATGTACAGGTTGCCCGCGCCATCGAAGGCGGCGCGCTGCGGCATCAGGCCCGACGGGCTGCCGGACACGGCGGAAAACGAGGCGCCGGCATTGTCGCTGCGATAGAAGTTCGCTCCTGCCGAACCGTAGCGCGACACGCCGACGAACAGGCGCTGCGCCACGCCGCCCGCAACGCTGGACGGATCGGCCATGACGACGCTGATGCCGTTCTGGTTCGGCGTCGTCGTCACGTTCAGCGACGTCACCTGCGACCAGGCCGCGCCCGAGTCGGTGCTCTTGAACAGGCCGTTCGCGCGGGTGCCAACATACAGCACATTGCTGGAACCCGGGTCCACCACGAGGCGCTCGCCGTTCTGGCGGCCCATGCCGTTGCCGTGCGCCTTGAACTGGCTGGACACGTCGGTGATGGAAAAGGTCGCGCCGTAATCGTTCGAGCGCAGGATGGCGCTCTTGCTGCCGGACCAGTAATTGAGGCCTACGTACATGTACACATTGGCCGCGTTCCTGGGATCGACCGCCAGCGCTTCCACGCCTTGATAGCTGTTCAAGTCATCCGACACCCAGTCCAGCAAGGGCACCCAGCGGGCGTTCGCGTTGTCCCACCGGTATGCGCCGCCGACGTCGGTGCGCGCATACACCACGCCGGGGATCTTGGTGGGAATAACGGCCGATACGAAGCCGCCGCCGCCCATGGCGACGTTGTCCCAGGTGTAGGCGGCGGCGGGCTGCTGCACCACCATTGCCATCACGCAGAACGCGGCGGCCGCCCACGGCGCTGCCCTGCGAAGAACTGCTGTTGTCCACATCATGTGAGTAATCCCCTGATGAATTGTTGTACCTGCGTACGACGAAACATATACCAAACAAATCAGGGGGTGAGGCAGAACGGCGAAATCTGAGCTAAATCATTGCGCCCGCTGGTGATTTGCATAATCGCCAGCGCCCGCCGAAGCTCAGTCGTCGTCGTTCGGATCGAGGTCGGGGAACATGACGGCGGTGTAGCCGAACTTGCTGAAGTCGGTGATGCGCATCGGGTACAGGATGCCGTGCAGGTGGTCCACTTCATGCTGCACCACGCGCGCGTGGAAGCCGTCGGCGTCGCGCACGATGGGCTGGCCGTACTGATCCACGCCTTCGTAGTGCAGCTTCTTGTAGCGCGGCACGCTGCCGCGCAGGCCGGGCACGGACAGGCAGCCTTCGAAGCCCTCTTCCTTCTCCTGCGTGATCGGCGTGAGCACGGGATTGATCAGCACCGTCTCGGGCACCTGCGGCGCGTCCGGGTAGCGCGCATTGTTCTTGAAGCCATAGATCACCAGCTGCAGGTTCACGCCGATCTGCGGCGCGGCCAGGCCGGCGCCATTGGCAGCGTGCATGGTGTCGAACATGTCGGCAATCAGCGCGTGCAGCTCGGGCGTATCGAACTCGCGCACCGGCTCGGCCACGCGCAGCAGGCGCGGGTCGCCCATCTTGAGGATTTCACGTACCGTCATTTTGCCCCCTGTTCCAATTCCAGTTGCAGTGCCTGTAGATACTTGCGGAATTCAGTGCCCATCTCTGGATGCTTCAGGCCCATCGCCGTCGTCGCTTTCAGGTAGCCCAGCTTGGAGCCGCAGTCGTAGCGGGTGCCGTCGTAGCGGTAGGCCAGCACGCGCTCCTGCTTCATCAGCGCGGCGATGCCGTCGGTGAGCTGGATTTCGCCACCGGTGCCCGCTCCCAGGTGCTCAAGGTGGTCGAAGATGCGGCCGGACAGCACGTAGCGCCCCACCACGGCCAGCGTGGATGGCGCCTCTTCCGGCTTCGGTTTCTCGACAATGCCGGACACCAGTTCCAGCCTGCTCTGGTAGGGCGACGCGCTGACGATGCCGTACTGGCGCGTGTTCTCGCGCGGCACGTCCTGCACCGCCAGCACGCTGGCGCGCTCGTAGGAGTACACTTCGGTCATCTGCGCCAGCACCGGGCGGGCGCCGTTGTCGGTGTCCATGAAGTCGTCCGCCAGCAGCACGGCGAACGGCTCGTCGCCCACCACCGGGCGCGCGCACAGCACCGCGTGGCCCAGGCCCAGCGGCTCGGACTGGCGGATGAAGATGCAGTTGATGTGCTTGGGGATGATGTTGCGCACCTGCTCCAGCAATGCAGTCTTCTGCGCCGCTTCCAGCTCGGCTTCCAGCTCGTAGGCTTTGTCGAAGTGGTCTTCAATGGCGCGCTTGTTGCGGCCGGTGATGAAGATCATGTCCGTGATGCCGGCCGCAACCGCCTCTTCCACCGCGTACTGGATCAGCGGCTTGTCGACGATGGGCAGCATCTCTTTCGGCTGCGCCTTGGTGGCGGGCAGAAAACGGCTGCCCAGGCCTGCCACGGGAAATACGGCTTTGCGGATTTGTGTCATTTATTGTTCTCCAGCAGGGCCAGCAGGCCCGCTTCGTCCAGGATGGGAATCTCGAGTTCTTCCGCCTTGGCCAGCTTGCTGCCGGCCTCCGCGCCTGCCACCACGTAACCGGTCTTCTTCGACACGGAACCGACCACCTTACCGCCCGCCGCCTCAATCATGGCGCCGGCCTGGTCGCGGCTCAGGTTGGGCAGCGTGCCTGTCAGCACAAAGGTCTTGCCGCTGAGCGCCCCCGCCACTTCCACCGCTTCGGGCAGTTGCGCCAGCAGGTCCTTGCGCAGCGCGTCCAGCGCCAGCAGCTGTTCGCGGTTGCCCGGCTGCGCCATCCATTCTTCCAGCGACGCCGCAACGGCGGCGGGCAGGCCAAACACGGTAAACACGCCCAGGTGCGCCAGCACTTCCAGCGTCACCTCCTGCTCCACCAGCTGCTTGCAGCGCGGCTCGGTGAGCTTGGGGATGTCGAGAGCGGCCATCAGCTTGACGGTGTCCAGCTTCTCGCGCAGCCTGGCGCTGGGCGCGTGTTCGCCTTGCGGCGTAACGCCGGCGCCCAGCAGCGCGTCGATGGCTTCCTGGTTCTTCGGCTCGGCGAAGAAGTCGGCAATGGCTTCGGCCACGGTGCCGCCGATGTCGGGCAGCACGCGCAGCAGCGCTACCGGCGCGCGGCGGATCAGGTCGAAGCGGCCCAGCCATTCGGCCAGCGTCTTGCCGGTCGATTCGCCCACGTGGCGGATGCCGAGCGCGAACAGCAGCCGCTCCAGCGGCGGATTCTTGCTGGCGGCGATGGCTTCCAGCAGGTTGTCCGCCCACTTGGTGGCGATCTTGCCTTGCTGGACGGTCTCCGGCGTGGTGCCATCCCGTTCATCTGCCAGGCGCTTCATTTTCAGCAGGTCGTCCAGCGTCAACTTGTACAGGTCGGCCACCCGCGTCACCAGGTCGCATTCGACCAGGTTGTCGATATAGCGGTCGCCCAAGCCTTCGATATCCATCATGCGGCGGCCGGAGAAGTGGCGGATGGCTTCCTTGCGCTGCGCGCGGCAGAACAGGCCCCCGGAGCAGCGCGCAATCGCCTCGCCCTCCTCGCGCACCACGTGCGAGCCGCACACCGGGCACACCTTCGGCAGCACGTAGCGCGGCGGCTCCGGC
Organism: Pseudoduganella sp. UC29_71; assembly: GCF_042693265.1. Taxonomy (NCBI): domain Bacteria; kingdom Pseudomonadati; phylum Pseudomonadota; class Betaproteobacteria; order Burkholderiales; family Oxalobacteraceae; genus Pseudoduganella; species Pseudoduganella sp. UC29_71. The sequence goes on from NZ_CP170549.1 coordinate 3,167,594, forward strand.
TGCGGGCGCTTTTCCAGCACCACGGCCAGCACTTCGGGAATCACGTCGCCCGCGCGGCGCACGATGACGGTGTCGCCCACGCGCACGTCCTTGCGCTGCACTTCGCCTTCATTGTGCAGCGTGGCGTTGGTGACGTTCACGCCGCCCACGAACACCGGCTCCAGGCGCGCCACCGGCGTGATGGCGCCGGTGCGGCCCACCTGCACTTCGATGTCGTGCACGATGGTGGTCGCTTCCTCGGCCGGGAACTTGTGGGCAATGGCGAAGCGCGGCGCGCGCGACACGAAACCCAGCTGCCGCTGGTCGGACAGCTTGTTGGCCTTGTAGACCACGCCGTCGATCTCGTACGGCATGTCCGGGCGCGCCTTGCCGATGGCGGCGTAGTAGTCCAGCAGCCCTTGCGCGCCGCGCACCACGGCGCGCTCCCTGGCCACCGGCAGGCCGAGCGCGTGATACCACTCCAGCAGCGCCGAGTGCGATTCCGGCATCTCCGCGCCTTCCAGCGCGCCGATGCCGTAGGCGAAGAAGCTCAGCGCGCGCTGCGCGGTGATGCGCGAGTCGAGCTGGCGCAGGCTGCCCGCCGCGGCGTTGCGCGGATTGACGAACTCCTTCTGGCCCGCTTCGCGCTGGCGTTCATTCATCTTGGCGAAGTCGCGCTTGTACATCAGCACCTCGCCGCGCACGTCCAGCAGCGTGGGCACCTTGTCGCCGTGCAGGCGCAGCGGAATGCCCTTGATGGTGCGGATATTGGCGGTGACGTCCTCGCCCGTGTAGCCGTCGCCACGGGTGGCGGCCTGCACGAACAGGCCGTTCTCGTAGCGCAGGTTGATGGCCAGGCCGTCGAACTTCACTTCAACGGCGTATTCCACCTGCAGCACGTCCAGGCCTTCGCGCACGCGGCGGTCGAAGTTCTCCACGTCTTCCGCGCTGAAGCCGTTGTTCAGCGACAGCATGGGCACCGTGTGCGTCACCTGCGCGAACTGCGGCAGCGGCGCCGCGCCCACGCGCAGGGTGGGCGAGTCCGGCTTCTGCAGTTCGGGGTGCTCCACTTCCAGCTTTTGCAGCTCCAGGTAGAGCTGGTCGTACTCGGCGTCCGGGATGGTGGGCGCATCGAGCACGTGGTAGGCGTGCAGATGGCGGTTCAGTTCGGCCGTCAGCCAGGCCGCGCGTTCAACCTTGGCCTGGTATTCCTTGTCACTCATTGCGCACCCTTAGCAGAACAGGCGCAGCGCGCGGGTGGAGCCGGCTGGAATGTCGGACGATTCCATGTCGGCGTAGAAGTCGCGCACCTGGCCGGCGATTTCAGCCAGGGCTTCGTCGGACAGCGGCTGGCTGTAGTCGTCCACGATGGTGCCGTCCAGGCGGCCGGCCAGCGACTTGGCGCAGGCGATCATGGCGCCGAAGCCGTCGCGCGCGGGCGCCACGCAGGGCACGTCGAGCAGCAGCGTCAGGCGCGGCGTGGTTTCCTCGGCCAGCGTGACGTTGGTCGACAGCGAGAACAGGTGGCCGCCTTCGCCGTCCGGCATCACGTAGCGGCCGTCCGGACGCACGTCGAAGCCCTGCTTTTCCAGCGCGCCCAGCAAGGTGCTGATGGCCCACGGGGCGCCGTTGGTGTGCAGGTTCACGCCCAGCTGGGCGTCATGGCTGGAGACGAAACGGTGCAGCGTTTTCGCTTCGGCCATCACTTCCATCATGTCCGGGATGGCCGGTTCGGCGCCGATCTCGTCGGCCACGGCGCGCAGGCGCGTCACCAGTTCCGAGTATTCCAGTTCGTTCAGCGCGGTGCTGCGGCTGGCCAGCTGCACGCCGCCCTGCAGTTCGGTGTAGACGCCGCCGTGGACGATGGGTTCCCAGTCGCCGCTGACAGCCAGGCCGATATAGTGCACCGGCTTGTTGCCGACCAGGCGCAGCTTTTGCAGCACCGGCAGGATCTTGTCGCCGCGCACCGGCGCTTCCAGCGCCAGCGGCAGCAGGCAGTCGATCAGCGGGTCCACCAGCGCCGTGGCCTGCTCGGCGGCCGGCGTGAGCGTGCCGGCTTCGTGCGCAGTGGGCGCGTAGGCTTCGCCGCCGGCGTCGCTGCCGGCGCCTGCCGCCGCACCGGTGCCGCTTGCGGCGGCGCTGTCGCCGCCGTCGTAGCTGTGGGCGCGTGCCGATGGCGCGGCGGCGGTCGTGGCCGCGTCGTCGTCCAGCGAGAAGCTGGGCTCATGGCGCGGCACCCCCGGCTCGCCGTCTGGACGCATCAAGACGTCGTCATGGTCGGACGAAAAAGCCCGCTCCACGGTTTTCTTGGCTTTGTACTCCTGCCATTTGTTGTACGAGAATACGCCGACGATAAAGACGCCGCCGGCTGCGATCAAACTCATTTGAAGGTCTGTCATGCTGCTTGTGCCTCGGAAGCGAAGTTGGCGGCGGCTTCCATATCCACCGCCACGATGCGCGATACGCCCTGCTCTTGCATCGTCACACCGATCAGTTGATTGGCCATCTCCATCGCAATCTTGTTGTGCGAAATGAAGAGGAATTGGGTCTGTTCGGACATCCGTTTCACCATGCGGCAGAAACGTTCCGTATTGGCGTCGTCCAGCGGAGCATCGACCTCGTCGAGCAGGCAGAACGGCGCCGGGTTCAGGCGGAACATGGAGAACACCAGCGCGGTGGCCGTCAGCGCTTTCTCGCCGCCGGACAGCAGGTGGATGGTGGCGTTCTTCTTGCCCGGCGGCTGGGCCATGACCTGCACGCCGGAGTCCAGGATTTCGTCACCGGTCATGATCAGCTTGGCCTGGCCGCCGCCGAACAGGATGGGGAACAGTTCGGAGAAGTGGCCGTTCACCCGGTCGAAGGTGTCCTGCAGCAGGTCGCGGGTCTCCTTGTCGATGCGGGCGATGGCGTCCTCCAGCGTGTTGATCGCTTCCGTCAAATCCGCGTTCTGCGAATCGAGGAAGTTCTTGCGCTCGGAAGCCTGCGCCAGCTCGTCCAGCGCGGCCAGGTTCACCGCGCCCAGCATGGAGATGGCGTTGGTCAGGCGCGTCACCTCACCCTGCAGGTAGGACGGTTTCATGTCCGGGTTCAGCTTCTCCGTCAGCGCGGCCTCGTCGGCGCCCGCTTCGGCCAGCTGCGCGGCGAACTGCTCCTGGTTCAGGCGCGCGGCCTGCTCCTTGAGCTGCATCTCCATGATCTTGTCGCGCTGCGGCTGCAGGCTGCGTTCGTTATTCATGCGCGCGTCTTCGAAGGCGCGCAGCTGCTGCGTGATCTGGTCCAGCTCATGGCGCGCATCGGACAGCGCGCGCTCCTGCTGCGTGCGGCGGTCCAGCAGCTCCTGCAAGCCCTCGTTGGCGGTGCCCGCTTCCAGGCTTGCCAGCTCGCGCTGGCCAGCCAGCAGGCTGTCGGCCACTTGCGCCGCCTGCGTGGTGGCGGTGGCGATGCTGCGCCGCAGTTCGTCGATCTTGCTGCGCTGGGACTTCTCGGCGAATTCGGCTTCCTGCGCCGCGCGTTCCAGGTCGCGCAGGGCCTGGCGCGCGTCGGCCAGTTTCTGTTCCTTCTCCATGAAGACGGTCTGGCCATCCTCATGCTCGCCCTGCAGGTTGCCGAGTTCCATATCGAGCTGCTCGAACTTTTCCTCGGACTCCATCTTGGCCTGCATCTGCTCCGATTCCTGCGCCGCGATTTCAGCCAGGTCGGCCTCGATCTGCGTGCTGCGCTGGTTGAAGCGCGCCTCGATCTCGGACAGCTTGACCACGTCGATCTGCAGCGCGTGCACCGACTGTTGCAGCTGCTGCACCTTCTGCCGAACCTCGGCCAGGTTGCGCGCGTGCGCAGCCACGGCGGCGTCCGCGCGCACCGAGCGGACGCGCGCCTCGTCGGCCAGTATGGTCTGGGCGCGCAGCTGCTTGGTGATGTTGTCGATCTCCTGCTGGCGCGCCAGCATGCCGTCCTGCTCCGCGTCGGCGGCATAGAAACGCACGCTGGACTGGGTGATGACGTGGCCTTGCGCGGTAACGAACATGCCGCCCGCCGGGAGCGCGGCGCGGGCCTTGAAAGCGGCGTCCGCGTCGGCGGCGATGAAGACGTTGTGCAGCCAGTCCTGCAGCACCGCACGCAGGCCGGGATCGTTCAGTTTCAGCAGCGAGATGAAAGGCTTCAGGCCGTTCTGCTCCTGCGGCATGGCGGGCGCCGAGGCGCCCGGCGCGAACAGCGCCAGCTTGGCCGGCGGCGCGTCGCTGAAGAAGTGCTTGGCCCATTCGATGTTGGACACTTGCAGCGCCGAAGTGCGCTCGCGCAGGATGGCTTCCATCGCCGTCTCCCAGCCCGCCTCGATCTGCAGCTTCTGCCACAGGCGCGGCAGCGCGTCCAGCTCGTGCTTCTGCAGCCACGGCGTCACCTTGCCCTGCGTCTGCACGCGCTCCTGCAGCTGGCGCAGCGCATTCAGGCGCGCTTCCAGCTGCGCGTTCGCGGCCGCTTCGGCATTCACCTGGAGCTGCGCGTCCTGGCGCTCGGCTTCCAGCTTGGGCTGCTGCTCCAGCGCTTCCTCGAGATGGTAAGTTTGCTCTTCCAGCGCTTGCTGCTTTTCCTCCAGCTGCATCTTCAGGTTCGACAGGTGCGCCGAATCCGGCAGGCTGAGGCCATTCTTTTCCTGCTGCAGGCGCTCGCGCCGCACGGCCAGGCCGTTCAGGATATTGCTGGCGTTGCGCTGGTGCGCCGATTCCAGTTCCAGCTGCTGCTGCGCCTGCATGATGCGGGCGCGCGATTCGCTGCTCTTGTCCTGCGCGGCGCGCCACGCCGCTTCCAGCACCGGCAGCGACTCGGCCTTCTGCTCGGCCATCATGCGCGCCTGCTCCACCTTGGCCGCCAGCTCTTCCAGGTTGAATTCCGCTTCCTCGATCTGTTCGCTGAATTCGGCCGCCTGGTTCTGCCACTGGTCGCGCTGCGCGGTCAGCGTGCCGAGCTGGTTCTGCAGGCGCGTGCGCGACTCCACCACGAACTTGATCTGCGCCTCCAGGCTGCCGATTTCCGAGTTGGTCTGGTACAGGTGGCCTTGCGCCGTATGCAGGCGGTCGCCGACGGCGAAGTGCGACTGGCGCATCTGCTCCAGCGTCAGCTCCACGTTGCGCAGCTTGGCGGTCTGCTCTTCAAGGTCGGTCTGGGCCTGCTCCACTTCGCGGAAGTACTTGGCCTGCTCGGCCTGCGCCTCGTTCTTGCGCAGCAGCCAGAGCAGCTTCTGCTTCTCGTCCTGGTCGGCCTGCAGCTGGTGGAAGCGGTGCGCCACGGCGGCCTGCGCTTCCAGCTTTTCCAGGTTCGCGTTCAGTTCGCGCAGGATGTCTTCCACCCGCAGCAGGTTCTCGCGCGTGTCATGCAGGCGGTTCTCGGTCTCGCGGCGGCGCTCCTTGTACTTCGACACACCGGCCGCCTCTTCCAGGAACACGCGCAGCTCTTCCGGGCGCGACTCGATGATGCGCGAGATCATGCCCTGGCCGATGATGGCATAGGCGCGCGGACCGAGGCCGGTGCCGAGGAAGATGTCCTGGATGTCGCGCCGGCGCACCGGCTGGCCGTTGATGTAGTAGGTGGACGTGCCGTCGCGCGTCAGCGTGCGCTTGACGGCGATCTCGGCGTACTGGCCCCACTGGCCGGACGCCTTGCCGTCGTTATTGTCGAACACCAGCTCCACCGAGGCGCGGCCGGCCGGCTTGCGGTTGGTGGACCCGTTGAAAATCACGTCCTGCATGGACTCGCCGCGCAGCTCCGACGCTTTCGATTCGCCCAGCACCCATCGCACGGCATCGATAATGTTCGATTTGCCGCAACCGTTGGGACCTACCACGCCCACCAGTTGACCGGGCACCTGGAAATTGGTGGGATCGACAAACGACTTAAATCCCGACAATTTAATGGAAGATAGACGCACGTTTTAGGACGATTTGAATTGCCACAATGAAAAGTGGCCTATCATACCATTTCATAGCCGTATTCAGGCCAAAAGAAGCGTGCGCCCAGTGCGGCGCCGCACGCAAATCAAGCGGGAAGCACGCCCGAGACGTCGGGGAAAGTGACAACGCAACGGCCGCTGTCGCCGACATCGCGCTCAAGTGCATAGCCCTGGCTGTCCAGCCGGCCCGTGCGTCGGCTACCGTCCGGCAAGGTCAACACATAGGCGGCGCCGGCAGCAGGCTCGCCGTCCACCCGGCGCAGCTCCACGGCAACCCAGCTTTGCAGTGGACAGCCCACCACCGCTGCGGCGGCCGGCCTTGGCGGAGAGCCTGGCGGCCGGTTGGCCGCATCCATTGCCTGAAAACGTGCAATCTCGTCCTGCGTCGGCATCGGCGTGTCCATTAGCTGTTCACTTTGCGGAATATGGTCTCGCACAGCTCATCCATGCGGGACGCGCTGCGCACATTGTGGTTGGCCAGACAGCTGCGCGCCCAGGCGTACTCCTCGTCGAAGCCAGCGCCCAGCAGGGCCATCGCGTTCAAAAAGCGCATCTGATCATTCTCCGCCCCGATCCCGTGATGCAGGCAGCGCGCCAAGGCGTGTTCGATCAGGGACGCCACGCCGTCCGCATCCAGTTGTTCGCACAGCGGCGCCCAATACCGCTGCAATTGCGCCCGCATGCGCAACTTCATGCCCTCCCGCGACGGCGCAGCCAGCGCCGCGATCTGCTCCTGACGAATGACCAGCATCGCTGCCTCTACTCTCTTAACCTGACATGCTTTGTTGTCGTTTTCCCTTTGGCGGTATAGCTGATCGCCACGATATCGCCCGCCTCCCCTGGGACGCGCGCGGTCTTATCCTTGACAACTGCCCCTGCAACGTTCACCGCCCCGCGCAGTATCGCCGCCTCGGCGTCCCCCCTCGAGAAGCAGAACTTGAGGTGCGTGCGGATGACAGCGTGCAAATAGGCGGCGACCTCCACTTCGGCATCATACCCCCGCTGCGCAGCGTCGTCGGTACGCTCACCCACCTGCTTCCACAAGCGCTCCGCATCCGCGATGTTGTCTTGCAAATGCTCGAACGCCTTGATCAGGGCTGCGGCCGACACGGAAGGGCCAACGGGCAGCCGGCACACTTCAAGGAAACCACTCTGGTATTCTTTACCAAACTCCTCCCAATGCTCAAGCAGGAAGGAGAATATGTCGGGACAGGTGCTTTGCACGACTTTGATGACGGTACCCACGCTACCCTCGACACTGGCCGCCCCGAGCTTGCCGTCCGTGGCCTTCCTCGCCCGCTCTTCGCACAGCGCCTTCAGTCCGCCGAGGTTCTTGGCGATCTGCCAGCATGTCCATTTTTCGAGAAAGGCGACGAATTGCTCGCGCCGCCGTTGAATCTGCTGCCGGATCGCACCATGGCACGCCGGCTCCAGCCGCAGCGCGCCGAGCTCTTCGTCGTCCAGGCCGGCAAGGAACAAGCCGCACCACTGCAGCCCCACGAATTCAAGCGGGACGTCTTTCTCATCGAGGAAAAACAGCCCGCGCTGCAGCAAATGCCATTCGCCCTGCTCAGCTTCGCAAATTTTGCATTGGCCGCCAGGACCGGTCTGGCAGTAAATGCTGCTCATTACACCGCCGACACCGATCAAATCCTCGACGTGACCGGCCTGTTTTTTCCACATGCAGTCCACGGCCGATAAGCAGACATGCCTGGCGTAGAATTTCTCGATAACCGCATGGCTGCCGCCGCCCTGGTTGGCGTGGCTGGTCCCGGTCTTGATGGCGTTCTGTCCGATGACGTTGTGCGCATCGATCTTCTGCGTTCCCAGCACCTCCCACGCGGCACGGGCCGCCTCCTGGCCCAGCAGAGCCGAAAGTTCTTTCAGCAGCGTATCGAAGCGCGGCGCGGCATCCTGCTTGGCCCTGCCAAAGGCTGCCGACATGAGTTGCGGCGAGTCCTCGTCGGTGCAGTCGGCGCGCACCAGGGCGCCATCCAGCTCGAATTCCGCGCAAGTTGCGGCGTACGCCTTGTTGATCGCCATTTTCAATTCGTCTTTGGCCATCTTTCTGGCCCACATGAGGCGCTTCATGCTTTCATGCGTGCAGCGACAAGATGGGCAAGTATCGGCGCCGAGGTAGAAATCTGCGACATCGGAGGAGGCGGAAGGCTTGGCCAGCACCGGCGGACTGTCGGGCGGCGCCCCAAGGGCCGAGGCCAACTCCCTGTCCAGGTCGGAGGAATGCCGGTCCGGTTCGACGGCCAAGCGGACGAAGGCAGGCAGCTCGGCCGCCGTGACAAATATGGTCGCTCCGCGCTGTGCGTCGATGTTCACTCGCGCGTCGTTGTGTCCGGTGCACTCGAACTGCCAGCTTTCGGCTGCGGTGCCGATTCCGCCGTGCCGCATCGGTTTGATCACCGCCTCTGCCGGCAGTCCCCCCTTGGGAGCCTTCAGTAAAAAGAGTGCCATAGCTATTCCCGCCGCGCTCCACAAACCATTAGCATATCGCTAATTTTACAGAAAGGTAAGTGGCTGCGGCGGGGAAGATGCAGCACCAGCCATCAGCCCTTCAGCAGCTCGGCGCACTTCTCGCCGATCATGATGGACGCCGCATTGGTATTGCCCGAGACAATGGTGGGCATGATGGAGGCGTCCGCCACCCGCAAGCCGGTCACGCCGCGCACGCGCAGCTGGGCGTCCACCACGGCCATGGCGTCGTCACGCGGCCCCATTTTGCAGGTGCCGACGGGGTGGTACTGGGTGTCGGCGCGGTTGCGGATGTCGGCAATGGTTGCGGCCCGGTCGCCCCGGCGCACCGGGTACAGCATCTTGCCGCGCACCGGATCGAGCGGCGCCGACTCCATGATTTTCTGCTGCAGGCACACGCCCCGGTACAGCGTCTCCACGTCGCGCTCGTCGCTCAGGAAACGTGGATCGATCAGGGGCGCATCGCGCGCGTCCCGGCTTTGCAGGGTCACTTCGCCGCGGCTGTGGGGACGCAGCAGGTCCACATGGCAGGAAATGCCGTGCCCCAGGTGCATCTTGCGCGCGTGGTCGTCCACCAGCGCCAGCACGAACACCAGCTGCAGGTCCGGCACTTGCACGTCGGGTGCGGAACGCATGAAGGCCCCCGCCTCGGCGTAGGGGCTGGTGATCATGCCGGTGCGCTTGCTGCGCCATTCCATCATGGCCGCGGCGATCTTGCCCACGCCGCGCGGCGACAGGCCGAAGGTCTCGGTATCGCTGCGCGTCTTCCAGCCCTGCACATGGTCGAGATGGTCCTGCAGGTTGCGGCCCACGCCGGGCAGGTCCCGCACCACCGGGATGCCCAGCGCCTGCAGCTGTGCAGCCGGGCCTATGCCGGACAGCATCAGCAGCTGCGGCGAGCCGAAGGCACCGCCGGACAGCACCACCTCGGCGCGCGCACGCACCTGTTTCAACTGCCCGTCGTGGTGGTACTCGACACCCACCGCACGCCCCTCCTCCAGCAGGATGCGGGACGACACGGCGTTCGTCACCACGTGCAGATTGGGGCGGCCCAGGTGGGGCGTCAGGTAGCCCTTGGCCGCGCTGCAGCGTTCGCCGTTCTTGTGCGTGACCTGGTACAGGAAGGCGCCTTCCTGCGTGGCACCGTTATAGTCCTGCACCTGCGGCAGGCCGTTCTGGGCTGCGGCCTCGATGAACATCTGGTTGATCGGACTGGCATGGCGCGGGTAGCAGACATTGAGCGGACCGCCCGAGCCGTGGAAATCGTCGCCGCCGAAGTCCTCATTGTTCTCGGCGCGCTTGAACAGCGGCAGCACGTCCCGGTAGGACCAGCCCGGGTTGCCCTGCGCGGCCCAGTTATCGTAGTCCCAGGCACAGCCGCGCACATACAGCATGGCGTTGATGGAGCTGCTGCCGCCCAGGGTCTTGCCGCGCGGCTGATAGCCCCGGCGCCCGTTCAGCCCGGGCTGCGGCACCGTCTCGTAGGCATAGTTGTTGATTTTGCGCGGCACCATGGCCACCACCCCGGCCGGCGCGTGGATCAGCACACTGCTGTCCGGGCCGCCCGCCTCCAGCAGGCACACCGTTACAGCCGGGTCCTCCGTCAGGCGCGAGGCGATGACGCAACCGGCCGAACCGGCGCCCACGACGATATAGTCGAATTCCTGTACCTCGTTCTGCTGCTTCATGCTTGCTCCTTGCCGTATTCAATGCGCGGCGCCACCGTGGCGTCGCCCTTGCCGAGGAAGACGCGCAGCGCCAGGCGCTGCACGAGATTGCCGTATGGCGGATAAAACAGGTCGACGGGGAACCAGCGGTGGCGCTTGAACACCGTCTTCGCGTGCGACAGTTCGCGGAAGCCTTCCTCGCCGTGGTAGTTGCCCATGCCCGAGTTGCCCACGCCGCCGAACGGCGCGTCGTGGTTCATCACGTGCCAGCCCCAGTCGTTGATGGTCACGCCGCCCGAGTGGGTGCGGCGCAGCACCTCGCCGCGCTGCGCGGCGTCGTGGCTGAAGCAGTACAGCGCCAGCGGGCGTTCCGCCGCGTTGATATAGGCGATGGCCTGCTCCAGGGTGTCGTAGGGGACGATGGGGAGAATGGGGCCGAAAATCTCTTCCTTCATCACGCGCATGCCCGCGTCCGCGCCCAGCACCAGGTGCAGCGGCATCTGGCGCACGGAATGCGGCAGCCGGTCCGGCCCGCCGCAGCGCAGCACGGTGGCGCCGCCGGCTGCCGCATCGTCCAGCAGCGCGCGCAGGCGCGCCTGGTGGGCCGGGCTGATGATGGACGTGTATTGCGGCGCCTCGGCACCGGCCGGATGGAAGCTGGCGTAGGCCTGCTGCGCCGCGTCGGCGAATGCCTGCACCGACTCGCGCGGCACCAGCACGTAGTCGGGCGCCACGCAGATCTGGCCGCTGTTGGCGCTCTTGCCATGCACCACGCGGCGCGCCGCCTCCGCCACGCCGTAGTTCCGCAGCAGCAGCGCCGGCGATTTGCCGCCCAGTTCCAGCGTCACCGGCGTCAGGTTGCGGGCGGCGGCCTGCATCACCAGCCGGCCCACGGCCGGCGAACCGGTAAAGACCAGGTGGTTGAACGGCAGGCCCGTAAAGACGGTGGGATCGGCCAGCTCCTCGCCCACCACCGCGACCTCGTCTTCGGTGAAGACCTCGGCCAGCATGCGGCGCAGCACCGCGTTGGTGGCGGGGGTGAGTTCGGACAGCTTGAGCATCACCCGGTTGCCCGCCGCCAGCGCGGCCGCCAGGGGGCCGAGGGCCAGGTAGACCGGGAAATTCCACGGCACAATCACGCCCACCACGCCCTTCGGCTGGTAGCTCACATGGATGGTATTGGACAGGAACAGCAGCTCGGTGCGGCGCCGGCTCGGCTTCATCCACTTGCGCACATGGGACAGGCAGTGGTTGATCTCCAGCGTAGACGCAAGTAAGTCCAGCATCTTCGATTCGGCCACGGCGCGGTAGCCGAAGTCCGCGTTCATGGCGGTGGCCAGCGCGTCCTGGTAGCGCCGCACCTGGCGCTTGAGCGCCCACAGCGTGTCGCGCCGCTGGCCGGCGCTGGGATAGGGGGCGGCTGCGTAAGCCATTTGCTGGGCGGCGAACAGGCGGCGCGCCCGTTCCTCCGCTGCGCCAGGCGCGCTTGGCGCCAACGCCAGGTCTGCGTGCGGGTGCATGGTGTCCTCGGAAAAAGAACGGGAGGAACAAGTCCTCCCGCGGAATGGAGACTACATTAGCCGCGTGCGGCACGGATGGAGGTGTACCGGCACGAGCTGGAATCCATTCTGACGGCGCGCCCGTTTCCGCATCATCCCCTTGATGGGGGATAGGCTGCCCCTCCCCCATCGATGGGAATACAATGGCCGCATGAGTATTCCAGCCCACGTTCAAGCCCCGATCGCAGCCCCAATGGCAGCCCCGATGGCCACCCCGCTGATCGCCACCAAGACCCTGCCGCCCAAGCACCGGCGCGGCCTGATTTCACGCGCGCGCCTGGGCGGGCTGGCGGACGATATCGAATCGCACTTGTTGACAATCGTGAAAGCCCCGGGGGGCTTCGGCAAGACCACGCTGGCGCAGGCCTGGGCCGGCACGCTGGCCGAGCGCGGCCACCTGGTGGCCTGGCTGTCGCTGGACCCCGACGACGACGAGCCGCAGCGCTTCCTGCACTACACCAGCCACGCGCTGCAGCGCGCCCATCCCGACCTGGGCGCGGCCTGCGTGGCCATGTTCTCCCAGTCCATGCTGGCCGACCCGCAGCAGGCGCTGGCCATGCTGATCGAGGAAGTGGTGAGCTGCGGCGAGGAAGTGTTCCTGTTCCTGGACGACTTCCACTGCCTCACGCTGCCCGAGATCCACGCGCTGGTGTCCTTCCTGCTGCGCTATGCGCCGTCCAACCTGCACCTGGTACTGCTGTCGCGCGCCAGTGCGCCGCTGGCGCTCGACACGCTGCGCGTGCGCCACGCGCTGCTCGAGATCGACGCCGCCCAGCTGCGCTTCACGGCCGAGGAAACCCAGGAATTCCTGGATGCCAGCCCGACCGACAAACTGTCGCCCGAGGACAGCCGGCGCATCCACAGCCAGACCGAGGGCTGGGCGGCGGCGCTGCGGCTGATGTCGTTATCGCTGCAGGGCCAGGGCCGGCGCAGCTATCCGCCCCACGCCCAGGCGCCATCCACGGCCGGCCTGGCGCGCTCCATCGACGGCTACCTGTGCGAACTGCTGACCCAGCTGCCACCGGAGCTGGCCGACTTCATGCTGCGCACCGCGCTGCCCGAGCGCCTGTCGCCCGCGCTGGCCGTGGCCCTGATCGGCAGCGAAGCGGCGCGCAGCCAGCTGGCGCAGCTCGAACAGCGCCAGCTGCTCACCGCGCTGGACGACGAGGGCCAGTGGTATGCCTACCACCAGCTGATACGCGAACACCTGGGCCAGCGCCTGCAGCAGCAGGGCGGCGCCCTGGCTGCAGAGCTGCACGCGCGCGCCGCCGCCTGGTACCATGGGCAAGGCCTGTGGTCGCCCGCCGTGCGCCACGCGCTGGACGGCGGCGCCACCGCGCAAGCCTATGCGTGGATAGAGGAATGCGCGATGCCGCTGGTGAAGGCGGGCGACATCCTGACCTTGGTGGGTTGCGAACGCCAGCTGGCGGCCCACCTGGTGCGGCCGCCCGTGCGGCTGCGCATCGCGCTGGCGTGGGCGCGCATCCTGGCCTGCGCCTGCCCGGACGCCATCAAGCTGCTGGACGACATCGAGGCCGATGCCGACAGCGAGCAGCTGCGCCTGGACAGCCGCGCCGCCCGCGCCGCCGCCTACGCGCTGCTGGACCGTCCGCTGGAGGCGCGCGCCATCGCCGAAGACTGCCTGCGCCACCCCGTGCCGGACCGCTGGGTGCACAACTCCCTCTACAACATCCTGCGCTTCTGCGCGCTGCGCACCGGCCGCTGGACCGACTTCTACGCCACGCCCGACCTGCCCTACCCGGAAGGCGAGAGCCGCCGCAACATCCTGTCGGCCATCTACCGCCTGGTGCTGCTGGGCGTGGGCGACTGCGTGCGCGGCAAGCTGTCGCTGGCCGAGCAGCGCTACACGGCCGCCATCTCGCTCGGCTACAGCGCAGACAACCCGGACAGCGGCGTGACCGCCCTGCCCTCGGGCATGCTGGCGCACGTGCGCTACGAGCAGAACCGGCTGGACGAAGCCGAAGCGCTGCTGGCCAACCGGCTCGAAGTGCTGTGCACGCTGGGCTTTGCCGAAAGCGTCAAGCACATCTTCCTGACGGCGGCGCGCATGGCGCAGCGCCACGGGCGACCGGAACGCGCGCTGGCCCTGCTGGAGCAGGCCGAGAACATCGGCATCAGCCGGCAGTGGGACAGGCTGGTGGCCGCCGTGCAGCTGGAGCGCCTGCGCCTGCACCTGAGCCAGGGCCGCCTGGCCGAAGCGCAAGCCTATCTGCAGCGCCTGCGCCAGCTGGCCGTCGCGACCCCGCACACGCCCACCAATCCGCTGGGCGAAGTGCGCCAGTACGCCGCCTTCGGCGACGCCTACTGCGCGCTGCAGCAGTACCGCTACAAGGACGCGCAGCAGGTGCTCGAGCCGCTGCTCGCCGAGCTGCTGTCGCTGGACAGCCAGCTGCTGGCGGTGCGCGCCGGCCTGGCGCTGGCCATCGCGCAGCAAGGCCAGCGCAACCACACGCACGCGCTGCGCAGCTGCCGGCAGGCGATGGCGATGGCGGCCGAAGGCGGCATCGTCGGCTCGGTGCTGGACCAGGGACCGGACCTGGGCGGCCTGCTGGCCATCCTGCGCGACAGCCTCGATGACGCCACGCCGCTGCACGGCTTCACGCTGCGCGTGCTGGAAGCCTGGCAGGCACTGTACGGCGGCATGCCCAATGCCGGCGGCAAGGCGCCCGGCCGCGCGGCAGGCCCCGGCGGAGCCGAGCAGCGCCAGGCGCTGGGGCCGCGCGAATGCGGCATCCTGGAGCTGATCGCCGAGGGTAACTCCAACAAGGAGGTGGCGCGCCTGCTCGGCATCGGGCCGGAAACGGTAAAGACCCACCTGAAGAACATCTTCGCCAAACTCAACGTGGACCGCCGCATCCAGGCAGTGGCGCAGGCCGAGGCGCTCGGCCTGCTCAAGCGCCGCCGCTAGGCGCGTCATTCCCCCGATCGGGGGATTAGCCGCCGCCCCTTCACCCCCTATTGTGCTAGCTAGCCGCGCCATGCGGCATATCACAATACCAAGAGGGGACACATGCAAGCGCATCTCAAGAAGAACACCATCCTGCCGGGACTGCTGGCGGTCGCGCTGGCGGCGTACGCGGCCGGCGCTGGCGCCACCGAATTCGACCTGGAGGACGGCTGGACCGGCTCCTGGAACAACACCATCTTCGCCGGCCAGCAGTGGCGCGCCACCGCCCCCGACGCCGACCGCTACACCGCCGGCAACGGCAAGCTGATCGGCCTGAACGGCGGCACGGCCGGCCACCCGAACGACGCGGGCAACCTGAACTACGACAAGGGCGACCGCATCTCCACCATGTTCAAGCTGCTCACCGAGCTGGAACTGAAGAACGGCGACATGGGCGCGCTGGTGCGCGCCAAGCTGTGGTACGACCATGCCGGCAAGAACCACAACGCCCGCTTCGGCAACATGGCCAACGGCTACACCCCGAACACCACGCTGAGCGACGCGGGCCTGGAACGCCTGCAGAAGTTCGACGGCGCCTACCTGCTGGACGCCTACGTCTACAACACCTTCAAGGTGGCCGACAAGCCGCTGCAGCTGCGCCTGGGCCGCCAGGTGATCAACTGGGGCGAGAGCCTGTTCGTGCAGGGCGTGAACGGCCTGAACCCGGTCGACCTGGGCACCTTGCGCCGTCCCGGCGCGGAACTGAAGGAAGCGCTGTTGCCGCTGGGCGCGCTGTCCGCCAGCGTGGGCCTGGGCGGCGGCCATTCCGTCGAAGCCTTCTACCAGTACCAGTCCGGCAATACCTCGATCGATTCCTGCGGCACCTACTGGTCCGTGACCGAGACCTCGATCTCCGCCACCGCCGGCGCCTGCAAGGCCGCCACCCTGGTGCCGCTGGGCGGCGTGAGCGGCGTGGCCGCCTTCAAGGCCGGCATGTACGTGCCCATCGTGGACGGCAAGCGCGCCAGCGACGGTGGCCAGTACGGCCTGGCCTACCGCTTCCCGGTGGACGCCATCGACACCGAATTCGGCCTGTACGCCACCAATGTGCACATGCGCACGCCTATCGTGTCCGGCACCACCGGCACCAACCTGAAAGCCATCAACCCCGCCATCCCGCTGCTGATGCCGCTGGCCGGCTTTGCCGGCGTGCCGGCACTGAACCCGGCCACCAATCCCGCCATCAAGCCGATGACGGCGTTCTGGGAATACCTGGAGGACGTGCGCACCTTCGCCGTCAGCGCCTCGACCAACCTGGGCGGCTGGTCCATCGGCTCCGAGCTGAGCTACTCGCCCAATGTGCCGGTGCAGCGCAACGGCAATGACCTGATCGGCGCCGCGCTGCAGGGCGCCGGCCCGCTCGGCGCGATCGCGCGCGCCGCCGTGGCCAAGGGTCCCGGCACCTACGTGCAAGGCTATGACCGCTTCCACAAGACCCAGTTCCAGCTCAACGGCGTGAACACCTTCTCCAACGTGCTGGGCGCGCAGCAGGCCGTGGTGGTGGGCGAACTGGCGATCCAGACCAACAACGTGCCGGACTTCAAGGACCCCGCCTCCATTCGTTACGGCCGCGCGTTCATGTTCGGCACCTCCTCGCATCCGCTATACGGCGGTTCCACTTGCGGCGCCACCAACCCCAGCCCGGCCGGCTGCCAGAACGACGGCTTCGTTACCGACTTTGCCTGGGGCTACCGCCTGCGCGGCCAGCTGGAATACAGCAACGTGGCCGGCACCGGCATCACCGCCTACCCGTCGCTGTACTTCGCGCATGACGTGAAGGGCATCTCGCTGGACAGCCAGCTGCTGGAAGAACGCCGCCAGCTGGGCGCCAGCGTGCGCCTGAGCTACCAGAAGCGCCACAGCCTGGAGCTGAGCTACACCCGCTTCAACCACAAGGCGACCTACGATCCGCTGCGCGACCACGATTACATCGGCCTGACCTACAGCGCCACTTTCTAAGCAATACCGGAGACAGACCATGAAAATAATGCACACCACGCTGCTGGCAGCGCTGCTGGCGGCCTTCTCCGCCCAGGCCGCCATCACCCCGGCCGAGGCCGACAAGCTGGGCAAGGAGCTGACCCCGGTCGGCGCCGAAAAGGCGGGCAACAAGGAAGGCACCATTCCGTCCTGGGAGGGCGGCCTGACCAAGGCGCCGGCCGGCTGGAACGCCGCCCAGGGCTACGCCGACCCGTACGCGGCCGACAAGCCGCTGTTCACCATCACCGCCGCCAACGCCGAGCAGTACAAGGACAAGCTGGCGCCGGGCACGCTGGCCCTGCTGAAGAAGTACCCGAGCTACAAGATGGTGGTCTACCCCACCCACCGCAGCGCCGCCTACCCGAAAGAAGTGATGGACAAGGCCAGGGAACAGGCCACCAAGGTCAAGCTGGAAGGCTCGGCGATGACGGACCTGGGCGGCTCGCATGTGCCCTTCCCGATTCCGAAGACCGGCCAGGAAGCCATGAGCAATCACATGACGCGCTACCTGGGTGGCGGCTTCGACCGCACCTATGACTGGTTCCCGGTGCGCGCCAACGGCGACTTCTACCGCGTCGGCTTCCGCGAGCTGCGCGTGTCGGATGCCAATTTCGACGTCAAGACGCCCAACCACCAGTTCTCCTTCCTGGGCTTCTTCACCGCGCCGGCCACCTTGCAGGGCACGGTGTACCTGGTGCACGAGTCGATCGACCAGGTGAAGGAGCCGCGCCAGGCGTGGATCTACAACGCCGGCCAGCGCCGCGTGCGCCGCGCGCCTGACCTGGCCTACGACAATATCTCGGACGGCACCGAAGCGATGCGCGTGACCGACCAGTACGACGCCTACAACGGCGCGCTGGACCGCTACGAATGGAAGCTGTTGGGCAAGAAGGAGATGTACATTCCTTACAACAGCTACAAGCTGTCCGACAAGAAGCTGAAGTACGCCGACATCATCCAGAAGAACTCCATCAATCCGGACCTGATGCGCTACGAGCTGCACCGCGTGTGGCAGGTGGAAGCGACCTTGAAGAAGGGCCAGAAGCACATCTACGGCAAGCGCACCTTCTACCTGGACGAGGACAGCTGGGCCGTGGTGCACGAGGACGCGTACGACGGCCAGGGCCAGCTGTGGCGCATCGGCGTGCACGGCACCATGCAGTATTACGACGCGATGGCGCCGTGGTACCGCGTGAACATCTGGCATGACCTCACCAACGGCAACTACCTCGTGTCCACGCTGGACAACGAGATCAAGACGCCGTGGAAGTTCGGCGTGAAGGGCAACTGGTCCGACTTCCAGCCGGACGCATTGCGCCGCGCCGGCACCAAGTAAGGCTGGCGGGTTACGGACTGCGTCCTAACCCGCCCTGCGTCTCCCCGCGCCGCAAGTGACTGCCACTTGCGGCCCGTTGCACTTCACGCACCACCACACTCCCCGCACGCTTGAGGACATCACCATGAAATACCCTGTGACCGCCAGCCACGCGGCGATACGCGCCGCCGCGGCAGGCGCCACGCACCGCGTCCTGGCCGCCATGCTGGCCGCCGCCCTGCCATTCGCCGCCCTGCCGTTCGCCACCCTCCACGCCACCGCCCACGCCGCCGCCAAAACCGAACCCTCCGCCGCGCGCGCCCTGCAAATCCGCGCCGACCGCATCATCCTGCAGGACGTGGTCCAGGCGGGCAAGCGTCTGCTGGCCGTCGGCGAGCGCGGCATCGTGCTGCTGTCGGACGACGCCGGCCGCAGCTGGCAGCCGCGCTTCACCGCCACCAACCGCACCCTGAGCGCGCTCGCCATGGGCGACGAGCAGCGCGGCGTGGCCGTGGGCCATGGCGGCACCGTGCTCACCACAGCCGACGGCGGCGCCAGCTGGCAAACCGTGGCGGTGGAAGCCGCGGGCAAGGACGCCCTGCTCGGCGTGCTGCACGCCGGCGCCCAGCGCTACGTGGCCTGGGGCGCCTTCGGCCTCTACCTCGAGACGGACGACGGCGGCGCCACCTGGCGCCGCAAGCAGCCCCTCGGCCCCGACTTCGACCGCCACATCTCGCAAGTGATCGTCGCCGGCAACGGCATCAACAACAGCGGCGGCGGCAGCGGCAGCGGCGGCAGCGTGCACACCCACGTTTGGCTGCTGGTCGGCGAATCCGGCACCCTGGCACGCTCGGCGGACGCCGGCGCGACATGGGAAGCGGTGAAGTCGCCCTACCCCGGCTCCTACTTCGGCGCCCTCGCCACCGCCGACGGCGCGCTGCTGGCCTTCGGCATGCGCGGCAACATCTACCGCTCCACCGACCACGGCGCGAACTGGACCAGGATTGAATCCGGCACCTCGCTGGCCCTGATGCGCGGCAGCCGCCTGGACGACGGCCGCCTGGTCCTGGTAGGCAACGCCGGCCTGCTGGCCGTCAGCAGCGACAACGGCACTACCTTCTCGCTGCAGAAAACAGCGCGCGGCAAAGGCCTGGCGCAGCTGGTGCAAACCTCGGGCGGCCTGGTCGCCGTCGGCGAAGCCGGCGCCGAAACCGTGAGCCTGAAAGGAAAACCATGAGCAAGCACACTCCCGACGACGCGCTGCACCGCCGCGCCTTCGCCGGCGGCCTGATCGGCCGCATCTCCTACCGCATCTTCCACTGGCGCAAACCGCTGCTGGTGCTGTTCGTGCTGATCACCGTGGCGCTGGGCTATTCCGCCAGCCAGCTGCGCGTGCAGGCCGGTTTCACCAAGATGATCCCGCTCAAGCATGAATACATGCAGACCTTCGTCGAATACCAGAAGGACTTCGGCGGCGCCAATAAGATCCTCATCGCCGTCAAGCAGAAGGACGGCGAGATCTTCCAGCCCGCCTTCATGGACACGCTGCGCAAGGTCACCGACGAGGTGTTCTATGTAAAGGGCGTGGAACGCAGCTCGGTCACCTCGCTGTTCACCAACAACGTGCGCTACAACGAAGTGGTGGAAGACGGCTTCCGGGGCGGCAACCTGGTCTCGTCCGACTACGCCGGCACGCCCGAACAGCTGGCCAGGGTAAAGGAAAACACGCTGAAGTCCGACTGGGTGGGCCGCATCGTCTCCAACGACCTGACCGCCGCCATGGTGGTGGCCACCTTGCAGGACACCGATCCGGACACCGGCAAGCGCCTCGACCTGCAGGACGTGGCGGCCAAGCTGGAACAGATCCGCGCCAGGTACGAGCGTGGTCCGGTCACGCTGCACATCATCGGCTTCGCCAAGTCCATCGGCGACATCGCCGCCGGCGCGGCAGGCGTGCTGGGCTTCTTCGGCATCGCCTTCGTGGTCACGGCGCTGCTGCTGTACTGGTACTCCGGCTCGCTCAAGCTGAGCGCCTGCGCGCTGGTGTGCGCCATGGTGCCGGTGGTGTGGCTGCTCGGCCTGTTGCCCATCATGGGCCTGGGCCTGGACCCGATGTCCATCCTGGTGCCCTTCCTCATCTTCTCCATCGGCGTGTCGCACGCGGTGCAGATGACCAATGCATGGAAGCTCGAAACGCTGCGCGGCGCGGACGGCGTCACCGCTTCGCGCAACAGCTTCCAGAAGCTGTTCGTGCCGGGCGCCATGGCGCTGCTGGCCAATGCGCTGGGCTTCATCGTGATCGCCTTCATCGAGATCGAGATGGTGCGCGAACTGGCGATTACCGCCACCGTCGGCGTGTCCGTGATGATCGTGACGAACAAGATGCTGCTGCCCATCCTGCTGTCCTACCTGCGCTTCTCGCCCGGCGAGGCGCAGCGCCACGCCGGCAAGGAAACCGGCGGCGACAAGCTGTGGGAGATGATAGGCCCGCTGGCCACGCGCAAGGGCGGCGTGCTGACGGTGCTGCTGGGCGGCGCGCTGCTGGCCGGCGGCCTGTGGCAGGCGCGCGAACTGCAGATCGGCGACCTGGGCAAGGGCGTGCCCGAACTGCGCGCCGATTCGCGCTACAACCGGGACGTGCAGGTGATCACCAGCCATTTCGCCATCGGCGTGGACCTGCTGCAGATCGTGGCCGAAGCCAAGGGCCAGGAATCTCCCTGCGTGCAGCGCCCGGTGATGGAGACGATGGAGCAGCTGGAGTTCACGCTGAACCAGGAGCCGGGCGTGGCCACCGTGCGCGGCCTGTCCGGCTTCGTCAAGCAGGTGACGCAGGCCTATGCCGAGACCTTCATCAAGTGGCGCGTGCTGCCGGAAGAGACGCCGCAGATCGCGCAGGGCGTGGGCTTTGCCACCCGCCTGGGCAATGAGCTGATGAATTCGAGCTGCACCGCCATGCCGGTGTCCGTCTTCACCACCGACCACCAGGCCGGCACCATCCACCGCATCGTGGACGTGGTCAAGCAGTTCAAGGCCGAACATGACACGCCGGAGCTGACGTTCCGCCTGGCCGGCGGCAACGTGGGCGTGATGGCGGCCACCAACGAGGCCGTGGAAGAAGCGGACAAATGGGTGAACCTGGCGCTGTTCGCGTCGGTCACGCTGCTATGCCTGATCACCTTCCGCTCGCTGCGCGTCACGCTGTGCATCATCCTGCCGCTCGCCCTGGTCACCATCCTGTGCAACGCGCTGATGGCGGTGCTGGGCATCGGCGTCAAGGTCAATACGCTGCCGGTGGTGGCGCTGGGCGTGGGCGTGGGGGTCGATTACGGCATCTATCTGTTTGAAAGCATGAAGCACGAAGCGCACGAGCGCGGCCACAGCCTGCGCGAGTCCTTCGTCGCTGCCCTCAAGCAGCGCGGCACCGCCTCCGTGTTCACGGCCGTGACGATGACGATCTCGGTCGCCACCTGGGCCTTCTCCACGCTGAAGTTCCAGGCCGACATGGGCATCCTGCTGGCCTTCATGTTCCTCGTCAACATGGTCGGCGCCATCCTGCTGCTGCCCGGGCTGGCCGCGCTGCTGGTCGGCGAGCGCCTGCGCCCGTCGGGCAAGAAAGTGTAACTCGAAAGTGTAACTCCCGCGCCGGGTGCGTCCGGCGTTGCTATACTGGCAGCGCCGGGCAGGTCCGCCCGCGACTTTGGGAGAACAATTTGCACATACAAGCGGGAGCCGGAATGGGCTCGAACAGGACCGGCAGCAGCATGGACTCGCCGGCGCGCATCGCCATGCTGCAGTCGCAGATCAAGGGTCTGCTGAAGAAGATACAGGCGCTGCGCAAGGCGCTGATGGAGGCCACCGATCCGGCCCAGCGCATGCAGATCATGAAGGAAATCATCGACCTGCAGGAACAGGTGCGCCAGGCGCAGGCGCAGATCGCCGAACTGCAGATACGCGCGAAGCGGCAAGCCCCGCCGCGCGAGCCGCAACCCGAACCGGAAGACAAAGACCGCTGGGAGGACGCGTATGGACCGTAAAGCTTCCGTGCTGTTTGTCTGCATGGGCAATATCTGCCGTTCGCCGACCGCCGAGGGCGTGTTCCGCCAGCGCGCCGCCGCGGCCGGGCTGGAGCTGGAGATCGATTCGGCCGGCACCCACGCCTACCATGTGGGCAATCCGCCCGATGCGCGCTCGTCGCACCACGCTGCGCGGCGCGGCTACGACCTGAGCGCCCAGCGCGCGCGGCAAGTGGCCGCCAGCGATTTCGAGCGCTACGACCACCTGCTGGCCATGGACCACGAGAATTTCGCCCGCCTGCAGGCGGCCTACCCGCCGCAGCACCGCCACAAGCTAGCCCTGTTCATGCAGTACGCCACGCATTCCGATTCGGATATCGTGCCCGATCCCTATTACGGCGGCCCGAACGGCTTCGACCAGGTGCTGGACTATATCGAGGATGCGTCGGACGGCTTGGTCGCCGCCCTGAAGAAAGGCTGATCAGGCGGCCGCGTGGGCCGGCGGATCGAGGTTGTCGTCGTTGACGGCCAGGCCGCCCATGGCGGCCGACAGCGCGCGTGCCACCACGCCTTCCGTGCGCACGGCGCGCACGCTGCGTTCGCGGAATTTCTGCACCAGCGCCTCGCCCGAGAGCGAGAATGCCTCCTGCCGCGCGCTGGTGGAGAAGATGTAGAGCGTGCGCAGCGGACTGATCCAGGCGAGCTTGACCTTGCGGGTGCTGCCGTCGTCCTGGTCGAACTCCAGCCACATGCCGCGCGCCAGGCCGTCGGCTTCGATGGTGGCGTCGTCGTCCAGCGGCAGCTCGGGTTCGGGCTCGGCTTTCGCGGCCGCTTCGGCGGCCCTGGCTTCCAGTTCCAGGCGGCGCTCGGCCGCCTTCTGCGCCACTTCCATGGCGATTTCAATCTGGCGCTCGGGCGACAGCTCCAGCGGCGCGCGCACGATGGAGGCGTGACATTCGGCCAGCTCGGCGAAGAATTGCAGGCGGTCGGCGTCCTGCCACTTGATCACGTCCAGCCATTTGTTCAAGGTGGACAGCAGCTTGGGCAGCTTGGAGATCAGCTGCTTGCGCTCGTCGGCGGTGATTTTCGGCTTCACGCTCCAGATCAGGTCGTCCATGGTCTGGGTGGCGTTTTGCACGGCGCCCGGCTTGCCTTCTTCCACGCTGTAGGCGATGGTCAGCACGGACACCCATTTGTTTTCCAGGAAGGCTTCCACCATGGCGATCACTTCGCCGGTGCCGATGCGCAGCGCGACGGCGCTCTTGGCGGACTTGGCGGCCACGGCCATCTTTTCCTGCTTCAGCGCGGCGGCGATCGGTTCGGCGATGGCGGCGGCCGAGGCGGCTTCCTCGGCCTTGATCGACGCTTCCAGTTCCTGCACCGCCTCGCTGAAGGCGGACACCTCCAGGTCATGGTCGCGGCCGACGCGCTCGACGCTGCGCTGCATGGCCTGGAACAGCGGATCTTCCGGGCTCTTGCGCTGCTCCCAACCCATCCTGGACAGCAGGTCTATCATGCGCCGCGCCGGGTGGCTGTCCTGGAAGAAGAAGTCTTTATCGACCAGGGCGGCTTTCAGCACCGGGATCTGGAGGAAGCGGATCAGGTCGCGGATTTCCTGCGAAATGTTCTGGTCGCGGAACACCGTGTCGAAGATGGCCGACAGCAGATCGATGGTGCTTTCATCCGAGCGCGTCAGGCTGCCTTGGGGGGCGTTCTTTTTAATGTTGGGCAGGTAGAAAACGTTAGGCGCGGTGCTGGCGGTGGCGCCTTCGGCTGCCGTGCCGGCTGCGCCAGCCGGGGCGCCCAGGCTGGCCACGCCCTGTACGCCTGCCGCGCTGGCTGCCGCGTTCAGGAGGCCGAGCAGGCCTGGCGGATGGCCGCCCGGCGCGCCGCCCTGTCCGCCGGCCGCGGCGCCGCCGGCCCAAGCGGCTGGCAGGGATGCCGGGACGGCGAAAGCGCCTGCAGGCATGGCGACCATGCCCTCGGGCGGGACGAAGCCCGCCGCCGGCACGAAGTAGGCCCCTGCTGCCGCGCCGGACGCAGCTGCGCCGCCGGCCACGGCAAAGCCGCCGGCCGGAACGGCGGCCACCGGCGCCACGCCGGCCGAAGCGGCAGCGCCGGGCACGCCGGGCACGCCGGCGGCACTGTGCACGCCAGGCACTCCGGGAACGCTTGGCGCGCCTGGCATGCCAGCATACGGCATGGCCCCGGCTGGCGCGAAGCCGCTTGCCGCACCAGCGGCGAAGCCGGGATACGGCACGGCCACGCTCCCCTGCCCGGCCGCTGCCATGAAGCCGGCAGCCGGCAAGGCGCTTTGCTGTACTTGTGCCAGATAGTTCATCAGCGGCTGCTTGGACGCGGTCTGGGCCGCGCGCTGCGCCACTTCATTGGGCACGCCGCCCAGCGGCCCCTGGGCCGCGCCTTGCGCCCAGGCACCGGCCTTGAGGTTGGCGATGTCCGGCAAATCGGGAATCATCAGGTCCGGGTCGAGCGGCGCATCCTGCGTGGCGGAGAAGAACTGGCGCAGTTGCTGGGCCAGTTCCGCCTGCTGCTTGCGCTTGCGCGCCGGACTGGCGCTGCTGGCGTCGTGCGAGTCGGCCTTGCGCGACTTGTAGCTGTCCACCGATCCGGGCAGCACGCCCTTGCGCTGCAATGTCAGGCTCAGCTCCTCCAGCATGGCCGACAGCTCCATGAACAACCCCGGCTTGAGCAAGCCCAGCAACAGCCCGGCCGCCTCTTCGTCCGGGTTGAACTCCAGCCAGGCGTGCTGCAGCGCGTTCAGGAACACGTCGGGACGGAAGGGATTCTGGTTCACGCGCAGGATGTCGCGGTCGAGCAGGAAGGCCAGCCGCACGTTCAGCGTGGCCAGCGCATCGGCATGCTGCACTTCAAAGGGTTTGCTGATGCCGCCCAGCGTGACCTTGGTGTCCATCTCCTCGAGCGACACCAGCGACAGCGGCTGGTCCAGCACACGCGGCTTGGCCTTGGCGCCCGGCGCCAGTTCGGCAATCTCCTGCCGCAGCGAACGCTCTAATTCCTTGATGGCCAGATTCAGGTAGCGATAGTGATCATTCCGCAACAGATTGCCCGCACGGATGCGCGCCTGCAGCTCGCGGACGTCGCCGCCGGTGTCCGCCACATCCACCAGCGCCCCGGCAATGCGGGTGGTGAAATCCAGGAACTGGTCGCCCACGTGCCGCTTCACGATCTCGATCAGGTTCTCCAATAGCGCGTGCCGCGGCGTGACCGCTTTTTTTGGCGCTGTCGGAGTTGTCGGATGTGAAAGCATGGTCTAACCTGAATGCGACAGGCTGCGCGGCCGGCCTGTCCGTTTCATGTTAACAGCCGCGATACCGCATTCTTGCACATTCTTGCCATATGGCAATAGCCTGCGAGAAACAAAAAGTGATTTTGTTTGATTTTTCCCTCACTGTATAAAGGACAGCGACATGAAATCGAAGCAAAGAAGCGAACGGCAGAGCAGAGATAGTGATGCCAACAGCGCCAGCCGTCAATCCGGCACGCCAGGCTCCGCCTCGGTAGGCCGTGCAGACATCCAGGGCGGCGCCATCGACCGTAAGGAAGACGGCCGCCGCTCGCGTAGCGAAGAAGCGCGCAGCGAAGTCAGCCGCAGTGCCAGCCGCAGCGGTTCGCGCAACCGCTAGCAGCGTCCCTGTCCACAACCAGCGCCGCCCGGCACGCACGCCGGGCGGTTGCGTTTCCGCCTCAGATATTGGTGATGCGGCGGCCCGGCGGCGGACGGAAGTCGGCCACCTTGTTGATCATGTTCACCTTCACCGCCTCGGCGGCGGTCAGGTGCAAGTCCGAATAGGCGTGCACGCGCCAGTGTTCCTCGCTGAACTGGACATGGGTGCGCAGGATTTCCTCGGTGCGGGCGTCGTCCGCCTGCAAGCCCTCGACGATGATGCGCAGCGCATCGGGCCGCGCCCCGGACGGCGCGCTGGCATGCGACTTGTGCACCATGAAGCGCGCGGTGCTGCTGGCATAGCGCTTGTGGCCTGCCATGAACACGATCACCGCGATCGATGCGACCGCGCCGGCGTTGTACATGTGGAAACGGACCGGCAGGTTGCTCATGTAGTTGTACAGGCAAATGCCGTCGCTCACATAGCCGCCGTTCGACTGCAGCAGCACGTGCGCATCGGTCACCATGTCTTCACTCATGTCCGCCGCCGCATCGAACATGCGGTGCACCATGTCGCTGTTGACGTCTCCGGACAGGGTGAACCATGAGTGGCCCTGCAGTTTGTCCTGGTCTTCCATCTGTGTTTCCTCGCTAATAGCCATGTCATGATTCTAACAAAATGCAAGGCTTCATAGCGGAAATGCGCTGTTTCGTGCGCAAGCGCACATTGCGGGGCCAGTGGCAATTATTTGCGATATCGTTCACACTGCGCGGTTGGACCCGGAGGACACCTATGCAAGACCTGATCTCTGAATTAAACAGACTGTATTTATTGCCCGGCAATGCGCAGCAAGACGAGCTGATTCAGCGCCTGCAGGGGCAAAGCGGCGCGCCCATCACCCTGGCGGCCGGCGGGATGACGCGCGCCATTGTGATCGCCTTCCCCAAGCTCCCCGGCAGCGTCGAAGCCCAGCACTGGAGCTTGCTGTGCGGCGTCGCGAATGCCTTGCAGACCGAGCTAAAGCTGCCGGCCCCGGCCGTGAGCATTTCAGGCGACAGCGGCTACGGCTTGTGGCTGTCGCTGGCCAATCCGGTGCCGGTGGCGCAGGCGCAGGCCTTCCTCGGCCTGCTGCACGCCGCCTACTTCCCCGAAGCGGACCTGGCCGCCGAGGCGGCCGGCACCCCGGTAGAGCTGCCTCCGTGCCTGCATCCGGACAGCGGCAAATGGGCCGCCTTCATCAATCCAGGCCTCGGCGCCTCCTTCGCGGACGAGTCCGGGCTGGACATGGCCCCGCCGCACGCGGGCCAGGCAGCGCTGCTGGACGGACTGGACAGCATCACCGACGAGCAACTGCGCTACGCGCTCGCCAGGCTGCAGCAACTGCCGGCCAGCCAGCAGGCCGCCGCCCGCGCAGCGGCAACAGCCCCGGCACAGGCCGAGCCATCCGCCCAGGCCACCGTGCACGCCGCCCCTGCCTCCGCAGCCGCGCCGGATGGCCTGCTGCTGAAAGACGCCACGCTGGAAGACATCGTCAATTTCCTGCATTCAAAGAACATCGAACCCACCTTCCGGCACCTGATCCGAAAATGACGCACAACAATGCCGTCGCGCGCCGCGCTCAGTTGCCCCAGTTGGTGAAGATACCCACCGCCAGTTCCGCCCATATATAGAGCAGCCCGCAGGCCAGCACCGCGCCGGTGATGATGCGGGTGCGCGCGCTGCGGGCCTTCCACGTCAGCAGCACGTACAGAAAACCGGTGCCGAGCAGCAGGACGCCTGCGGCCACGAAATCGAACAGGTCCCAGGCCACCTCGTCGGTGAACTGCATCGCCAGCAGCGGCACCATCAATATGGCGGCCGCCGCCAGCACCACGATTGCCATGCTTTTAGCCAGTTTCTGATCCATTTGAGCTCCCCTATTCGCGTAGAACGGCCACTTTGACGCCGCATTGTGAAGCCATGATGCATTTTGCGTGAAGTTGCGCCCTGCCCTGCAAGATTGACATCCCGACCCTTCTGGCATATATTCCACAGTCTTGATCGGGAGAGGGCAAACTCGCGTTGCCGCCGAAGGGGCACTACCCAAAAACTCTCAGGCAAAAGGACCGGTCAAGGGCCAGCGGCGCACCGCGCAGCTGGGTCAAACTCTGGAGAGCGGCTGCGGCGTCACGCCGGCAGCCCACCGAAGGGGCGTGCGGATTCCCATCCGCTATCTCTCAGGTACCAAGGACAGAGGGGTTCGTCGCATTGTGCTGTGCATTTTGCTTCTGTTAACTCCTATATCTATTGGACTGCCCCATGACGCTCAAAGCGACCCCACTCAATAACGCTCACCGCGCCCTCGGCGCCCGCATGGTCGATTTCGGCGGCTGGGACATGCCAGTCAACTACGGTTCGCAGATCGAGGAACACCACGCGGTGCGCACCGACGTCGGCATGTTCGACGTGGCCCACATGTGCGTGGTCGACATCAAGGGCGACAACACCCGCGCCTTCCTGCGCGGCCTGCTGGCCAACAACGTCGACAAGCTGCAAGTATCCGGCAAGGCGCTGTACTCCTGCATGCTGAACCCGCAAGGCTTCGTGATCGACGACCTGATCGTCTACTTCATCAACGAAAGCTGGTTCCGCCTGGTGGTCAACGCCGGCACGGCTGAGAAAGACGTGGCCTGGATGCAGGCGCAAAACGAAGCCACCGGCTCGGGCGTGACCATCACCCAGCGCCGCGATGGCGCCGACGCCATGGCCCTGATCGCCGTGCAAGGCCCGAACGCCCGCGCCAAGGTGTGGGAAGTGATCGCCGGTTCGCAAGCCGCCACCGCCGACATGAAGCCATTCAACGTGGCCTTCGTGCAAGACACCCCGTTCGGCGAGGCGATGATCGCCCGCACCGGCTACACCGGCGAAGACGGCTTCGAGATCGGCGTGGCCGCCGGCCAGGCCGAGGCGCTGTGGAACGCCCTGAACGCCGCCGGCGTGAAGCCTGCCGGCCTGGGCGCGCGCGATACGCTGCGCCTGGAAGCCGGCATGAACCTGTACGGCCAGGACATGGACGAAACCGTGAACCCGCTGGACGCCGGCCTGGCATGGACCATCGACCTGGTCTCCGAGCGCGACTTCGTCGGCAAGGCCGCCTTGCAGGCCATGGGACAGAACGCCCAGTTCGTGGGCCTGATCCTGCGCGAAAAAGGCGGCGTGCTGGCGCGCGCACCAGAAAGTCATCGTGGCCGGCAGCGAGCGGACCGGCGAGATCACCAGCGGCACCTTCAGCCCGACCATGCAGCAGGCCATCGCCCTGGCGCGCGTGCCGAACGGCGTGAACGTGGGCGACACCGTGCACGTGGAAATCCGCGACAAGAAACTGGCCGCCACGGTTGTGAAGCTGCCGTTCGTGCGTAACGGTAAAATCCTGGTAGCCTGACCCCACCTTTAAGAACATAACCAACTGGAGCCCCACATGAGCAATATTCCTGCAGACCTGAAGTACACCGAGTCCCACGAATGGGTACGCGCTGAAGCTGACGGCACCGTGACCGTCGGCATCACCGAGTTCGCGCAGGACGCGCTGGGCGATATCGTGTTCGTCGAACTGCCGAAAGTCGGCACCACCTACGGCGCCGGCGACGACGCCGCCGTGGTGGAGTCGGTGAAAGCCGCTTCCGACATCTACGCGCCGATCGCCGGCGAAGTAGTGGCCGTGAACGACGCCGTGGTCGATGCCCCTGAATCGATCAACACCGACGCCTACGCCGCCTGGCTGTTCAAGATCAAGCCAGCCGACGCCGGCGCGATCAACGGCCTGCTCGACGCGGCCGCCTACGGCAAGACCACCGACGCGTAATTAGCGTCTGCGCGCTGCGTAGGGCGGGTTAGCGCAACGCGCGTAACCCGCCGGAGCCGCCCGAGCCGCCGGCGCCGCATGCATGGCGGGTTACGCGTTTCACGCGAACCCGCCCTACGAATACTTCTTCTCCCTCCGCCATCATGACCCGTACCAGCCTGACCCAACTCGAAGCACGCGATGCCTTCATCGCCCGCCACATCGGCCCGGACGCCAACGAGCAGCAGCAAATGCTCGACGTGCTCGGCTACGCCACGCGCGCCGCGCTGATCGATGCCATCGTGCCGCCCTCCATCCGCAACAAGAGCGCCCTGCCGCTCGGCCAGTTCTACGAGCCGATGCCGGAAACCACCGCGCTGGCCAAGCTGAAAGGCATCGCCTCGCAGAACAAGGTGCTCAAATCGCTGATCGGCCAGGGTTACTACAACACCCACACGCCTGGCGTGGTGCTGCGCAACATCTTCGAGAATCCGGCCTGGTACACCGCCTACACCCCATACCAGCCTGAGATTTCCCAAGGCCGCCTGGAAGCGATTCTGAACTTCCAGCAGGTGATCACCGACCTGACCGGCATGGGCATCGCCAACGCGTCCATGCTGGACGAAGGCACCGCCGCCGCCGAAGCCATGACGCTGATCCAGCGCGTGGGCAAGTCCAAGTCGAACACCTTCTACGTCGCCAACGACGTGCTGCCGCAGACCCTGGAAGTGGTGCAGACCCGCGCCCTGCCGCTGGGCATCACCGTGAAGGCCTTCGACCCGGCCGAACTGGCTGGCGTGTCGGATGCCTTCGGCGTGCTGCTGCAGTACCCTGGCGTAAGCGGCGTGGTGCGCGATTACCGCGCCGCCGTGGAAACCGTAAAAGCCACCGGCGCCATGGTGGTGGTCGCTGCCGACCTGCTGGCCCTGACCATGCTCACGCCGCCGGGCGAATGGGGCGCGGACGTGGTGGTCGGCAACTCGCAGCGCTTCGGCGTACCGCTGGGCTTTGGCGGCCCGCACGCCGGCTACCTGTCCACCCGCGACGACTTCAAGCGCTCCATGCCGGGCCGCCTGGTCGGCGTGACCATCGACCAGCAAGGCAACAAGGCCTACCGCCTGGCACTGCAGACCCGCGAGCAGCACATCCGCCGCGAAAAAGCCACCTCCAACATCTGCACCGCGCAGGTGCTGCTGGCCGTGATCGCCTCGATGTACGCCGTCTACCACGGCCCCGCCGGCCTGCTGCAGATCGCCAACCGCGTGCACCGCTACACCGGCATCCTGGCCGCCAACCTGCGCACGCTGAGCTACTCGATCAATGACAGCTTCTTCGACACGCTGACCGTCAAGACCAGCAACGCCGCCGCCCTGCACGCGGCCGCGGAAGCGAACGGCGTGAACCTGCGCAAGATCGACGCCAACCACGTCGGCGTGTCGCTGGACGAGACCATCACCCGCGAAGACATCGCCACGCTGTGGACCGTGTTCGCCACCGGCATTGCCAACGCCCCTGCCGCACCGGACTTCGACAGCGTGGAAGCCGGCGTGAACAACAGCTTCCCCGAAGCGCTGGCCCGCAGCTCGGCCTACCTGACGCACCCGGTGTTCAACCGCTACCACTCCGAAACCGAAATGCTGCGCTACCTGCGCAGCCTGGCCGACAAGGACCTGGCGCTGGACCGCACCATGATCCCGCTCGGCTCGTGCACCATGAAGCTGAACGCCACCAGCGAAATGGTCCCGGTCACCTGGCCCGAGTTCTCCAGCATCCACCCGTTCGCGCCCAACGAGCAGACCGTGGGCTACCGCGAAATGATCGCCCAGCTGGAAGAGATGCTGTGCGCCGTCACCGGCTACGCCGCCGTGTCGCTGCAGCCTAACGCCGGTTCGCAGGGCGAATACGCCGGCCTGCTGGTGATCCAGAAGTACCACCAGTCGCGCGGCGAAGGCCACCGCAATATCTGCCTGATCCCGTCGTCGGCGCACGGCACCAACCCGGCATCGGCCAATATGGTCGGCATGCAGGTGGTGGTCACCGCCTGCGACGAGCGCGGCAACGTGGACCTGGCCGACCTGAAAGCCAAGGCCGAGCTGCACTCGAAGAACCTGGCCTGCGTCATGGTCACCTACCCTTCGACCCACGGCGTGTTCGAAGACGGCATCCAGGAACTGTGCGACATCATCCACGCGCACGGCGGCCAGGTCTACATCGACGGCGCCAACATGAATGCGCTGGTGGGCGTGGCCGCACCGGGCGCGTTCGGCGGCGACGTGTCGCACCTGAACCTGCACAAGACCTTCTGCATCCCGCACGGCGGCGGCGGCCCTGGCGTCGGCCCGATCGGCGTGGGCGCGCACCTGGCCAAGTTCCTGCCTAACCAGCGCTCGAACGGCTATGTGCGCAGCGAAGACGGCATCGGCTCGATCTCGGCGGCGCCGTTCGGCTCCGCATCGATCCTGCCGATCTCGTGGATGTACATCGCCATGATGGGCGGCGAAGGCCTGACGGCGGCCACCGAAACCGCGATCCTGAACGCGAACTACATCGCGCGCCGCCTGGCGCCGCACTACCCTGTGCTGTATTCGGGCCACGACGGCCTGGTGGCGCACGAGTGCATCCTGGACCTGCGTCCGCTGACCGATGCCACCGGCATCAGCAACGAAGACGTGGCCAAGCGCCTGATGGACTTCGGCTTCCACGCGCCGACCATGAGCTTCCCGGTTCCCGGCACGCTGATGATCGAGCCGACCGAATCCGAGGCGAAGGCCGAGCTGGACCGCTTCATCGACGCCATGATCGTGATTCGCGGCGAGATCGCCAAGGTGGAAAGCGGCGAGTTCGACAAGGCGAACAACCCGCTGAAGTTCGCGCCGCATACGGCCGAGGTGCTCACGTCCGACAACTGGGACCGCAAGTACAGCCGCGAAGTGGCTGCCTTCCCCGTACCGTCGCTGCGCAAGCAGAAGTACTGGCCTACCGTGGGCCGCGCCGACAACGTCTACGGCGACCGTAACCTGATGTGCGGCTGCGCGCCGATCAGCGATTACGAGTAACACGCCGCACTGCAGGCGGGTTACGGCGCTGCGCGCCTGACCCGCCCTACGCACCGCATCATATGGCCCATCACATGGCGCACGATGCGGCGCATTGTAGGGCGGGTTAGGCGGCACGCCGTAACCCGCCAGCTTCCCGGCCTCTCACCAGCCGATATCCAGCTCGATATTCCCATCATCATTCAGCTGAACGCGGCGGCAGCCCGGCTGCGGACCGGCAGGCAGCACCAGCTGGCTGGCCATCTGCGCAAACAACTGCGTGGCCGCCTCGCTGAATCCGCTTACCACTTCCTGCTGCAGCACCGCCAGGCTGGCCGGATTGCCTTCCCATTCATTGCTCAGCTTGTTCATATTGAGCAGATGCCCCAGCGCGTCGGACACCATATACATGCCCACCACACCCGAATCGGTGGCCGCAGGCGAGCGCTTGGGCGTCACCGCCACGCGCACCGCGCCGTGGTCGTCCGCCACGAACTGCAGCCGCATGGCCCAGTGCATGGTGCTGCGCGCCCAGCCCTTGCCGAGGTTGACCTTGCGGTTAAACAAGGCCATCTTCTGGCTGGCGCGGTCCCATTCATAGCGCATCAGCGAGCTGTACAGGTCCACCGTCAGGCGCGGCACGCCCATGCTGTCCGGCTGGCTGGACACGGTGACGCTGAATTGCAGGTCCTGCTCGGATTCGCGCACATGCGACAGGCGGTTGCCCTCGCGCCAATGCAGCAGCACGTGGTCGCGATAGCCCCAGCCGCTGGCGTTCGGCACGAACACGGCGCGCGCGCCATTGTCCATGGTGGCCGACACGCCGGATTTTTCATTGAACGATTCTTCGCGGTTCAGGCCGCCGTCCGGCGCCACCCGCAGGTTGCGGTAATCCGGCAGCTGGGTCAGGCGTTGCTGGATGGGATCG
This sequence comes from Pseudoduganella sp. UC29_71, assembly GCF_042693265.1. NCBI lineage: Bacteria > Pseudomonadati > Pseudomonadota > Betaproteobacteria > Burkholderiales > Oxalobacteraceae > Pseudoduganella > Pseudoduganella sp. UC29_71. The sequence goes on from NZ_CP170549.1 coordinate 3,200,936, forward strand.
ATCAGCAGCGGCTTCAGGAAGCGCTTGAAGAACACCTCGCGCGACAGCACCGCGCGCGCCGCGCAGCCGGGCGCATAGCCGGGACGCAGCGCCGCCAGGCCGGGACCGCCGGCCACGCCGCGCCCGTCCGAACTGGCCTTGCGGCCCAGCATGTGCAGCAGGTTCAGCGTACCCGCCGCAGCCACGCTGACGCTGCCTGGCTGCAGTTTGCTCAGCGCGTCCTCGCCCGGCGTGGCGCGCACGGCGGCGTAGCCGAGCACGAACGGCGAACCGCCCGCGGCCTGCTCCCTCAGCCAGGCACCGATGAAATTGACAAAATTGCCAGCCAGCACGGTATTCTCCGTGCCCAGCTGGCTGCGCGCCGGATCGGCATGCATCAGGTCGCTATGGTCGAAGTCCAGCGCCAGCGCGTGCAAGCGGTAGCGGGTTTCGTCGAAACGCATCAGCGCACGCGCGCAGTCCGGGCTGGCGCCCTGCATGGCGTCGGCCAGCGCCACCGGTTCCAGCTGCAGTTTGACATTGAAGGTCAGTTTCCACCCTGCAACAGATTGCTTGAGCACGTTGCTGCGGTTGCCGAAGCCGTTGTAGAAGCTCATGTTGCCGCTCGTAAACAGCAACTCCAGGCTGGCGCTGCGCGGCGTGCTGGCGTCCAGGGTCAGGTGCGGGACGGCCAGGCGCACCCGGTCGGCATCTTCGCCGCCTATCTTAAGGCCGGCCTTTTCCAGGTTGCCTACGAGAACTTCCGACGGCAATTTGCCGGCCTTTTGCAAACCCGACAACTGAGCGCGCAGCGTCTCCGGCGCCAGCGCCCAGACCAGGTCGTAGCCGCCCAAAGCGGCCGGCGCGTGCAAGGCCGAGCCGTGCGGCGGCAAGCTCATCGTGCGCATGCCTCCCGCTTCGACGGCGTTGCTAAAGGTAAACATGGATACATTTGACATCTTATATTCTTTCTTGAGGAAATGCTAATATCTAGCCTAATGGCATGAATGTACTGTAATGTTGATTACCTTCCGGCGCCTTCCTGAAATCTTCCGGACACGCAAGGTATTGATTTTTATCAAGAAATAATTTGATCATAGGCAGCACAATGAGCGACAGGGGCTTTCGCTTCGGCGAATGGCAAATCAATCCAGACAGCAATACGTTGCATAATGGAAACGAAAGTAGTCAGCTGGAACCACGTGCAATGGACGTTCTGCGCTATCTGTGCCGTCACGCCGGTGCCGTTATCCCGGCCGAGGAGCTGCTGCAAGCCTGTTGGGGCAATGTGGAACTGGGCGACAATCCGGTGCACAAAGCCATTACGCAGCTGCGCCGCGCGCTCGGCGATTCGAGTACCGAACCGCGTTTCATCGAAACCATCCGCAAGCGCGGCTACCGCGCCATCGCGGCGGTGACCGCCAACGTGGCGGCCGATGAGGGCGGCTGGCTGCAGGGTTCCCCCTTCCGCGGCCTGGAGGCTTTCCAGGAAAACCACGCCGCCGTGTTCTTCGGCCGCATGCAGGCCGTCGCCCAGTTGCGCGACGTGGTGCGCAAGCAAACCACGGCCGGCTGCGCGATGGCCCTGGTGCTGGGTCCGTCCGGCTCCGGCAAGACTTCGCTGGTGCGTGCCGGCCTGCTGCCGCAGCTGATGAAAAGCCTGAGCAGCGTGGCCGAGCCGGTGGCGCTGGAATGCACGCTGTACATGGATTGCGCGGATCTGGCCGAAGGCGGCCTGTTCCAGGCCCTGGCCGCGGTCCTGCTGGACACCGAACTGGACGGCAAGCTGATCTTCAGCGGCGACAATGCCGAAGCGCTGGCCAAGCGGCTCGAGAGCGCACACAGCGAAGCGGTGGTTGAGCGCCTGCACACGGGCGGACGGCGGCCACGCGTGGGCCTGTTTGTCGACCGCCTGGAAGCGGTGTTCCGCGCGCCCGGCGTGAACGACGAAGTGCGCACCCGCTTTGTGTCCTTGCTGGAACAGCTGGCCCGCTCCGGCGCGGTGCTGGTGATGTTGGCCTGCCGCAACGATTTCTATCCCGACGTGATCGCCCTGCCCGCACTGATGGCGCTCAAGGCGCGCGGCGGCCATTTCGACCTGAGCCCGCCGGAAGGGGCGGACATCGCCCAGATCGTGCGCCAGCCCGCGCGCGCGGCCCAGCTGCGCTTCGAGCAGGACCCGGTCAGCGGCGCCAGCCTGGACGACGTGCTGTGCGACGCCGCGCGCGGCAGCCCGGACACCTTGCCGCTATTGCAATACTGCCTGAACGAGCTGTACCGCCAGCGCAGCGAGGACGGCACCCTGCGTTTCGCCGTCTTCGAGCAGCTCGGCGGCATCGACGGCGCCATCGCGGCGCGCGCCGAACAGGTGGTGGAGGCGCTGGAACCGTCGCAGCGCGCCGCCCTGCCGCATGTGCTGTCGCTGCTGGTGGACATGTCGGAAGAACAAGGCGCCGTGACCGCGCGGCGCGCGGCCTGGTCCTCGCTGCACGGCGCGGAAGCGCAGGCGCTGGTGCGGGCGCTGGTCGAGGCGCGCCTGTTCGTGAGCGAACTGGCCAGCGACGTGGCCAGCTTCGGCGTCACCCACGAAGCGCTGCTGCGGCGCTGGCCGCGCGTGGCAGAGTGGATCGAGCAGCACCGCCACGCGCTGCAGGTGCGCACCCGCATCGGCCACGACGCCGAGCGCTGGGCCGCCGCCGGCCGTCCGCGCGACCTGCTGCTGCCGCGCGGCAGCCAGGTCAACCAGGCGCGCGCGCTGCTGGACATGGACGGCTTCACGCTGGCGCCGCAGGAACAAGAATACGTGCGCGTGTCGGTGCAGCGCGTCAAGCTGGCCGAACGCATCAAGGTGGCCATGACCGCCGGCGTGACCATGCTGGCGGTGCTGGCCGTGATTCTCGGCATCGCGGCCCGCAACGCCGAGCGCGACGCCGAGCAGCAGCGCACCGAGGCCGAAGGCCTGATGAGCTACATGCTGGGCGAATTCGTGGAAAAGCTGCGCCCGCTGGGCCGGCTCGACCTGCTGGACGGCATCAGCGGCAAGGCGCTGGCCTACCTGTCCGCCGCGCAAAGCAAGGACGCCAGCCCGACCACCCTGTCGCAACGCGCCAAGGCGCTGCATGTTATTGCCGAGGTGAACATCGCGCGCTCCAATTTCGCCAAGGCCACCGAAGCCCTGCAGGCCGCGCACAGCATCCTGATGGAGCTGGAACACAGCAATAGCGACCGCAAAGTGCTGTACAAGACGCTGGGCGCGAACGCCTTCTACCAGGGCCAGATACATATGCTGCGCGGGGAACTGGAGCTGGGCGAGAAAATGTTCACCGAGTACCGGGTGCACAGCGACAGCCTGGCCGCAGCCGATCCGGACGACAGCGACGGCTGGATGGAGCAATCCTACGCGCACAGCAACCTCGGCGCCATCGCCATGCGAGGCGGCCGCTACGCGGCGGCGGCGGACGCCTTCGCCGCCTCGGTACAGCTCAAGCAGCGCGCGCTGTCCGCGCAGCCCGGCAGCACCAAGCTGCCGGCCGACCTGTCCAACACCTTGTCCTGGCTGGCCGAAGCCAAGTCCAAGCTGGGCTTGCTCAGCGAGGCGCGGGCCTTGTACCAGCGCGAGGAAGAATTGCTGCGCCCGCTGCACAACGCGGCGCCCAACGACGCCCTGTGGACCTATCGCCTGGCCAACGCGCTGACCTTCCAGAGCGAACTGCTGCTGGCCATGGGCCAGCAAAGCGAGGCGCGCGCCAAACTGCGCAATGCGGAAACCCTGCTGCTTGAAGTGGTCAAGCAGGACCCGAGCAACCGCCACTGGCAAACCGGGCTTTACACGGTGCAGATGAAGCTGTTCGACATGGACAGCGAGTTCGGCCAGGCCGACGAGGCCCTGCCCCGGCAACAGGCGCTGCTCGGCAAACTGGATGGCATGCGCAGCAACGACGGCAAGCCGGACCCGGTCAGTCTGCAGCAGCTGATCGCCGTGGCGCAGCAGTCGCTGGCAGCCACCCAGATCAAGCTGCGCCAGTGGGCGCCAGCGCGGCGCCAGCTGAACGAGAGCACGGCCGTGCTGGAGCGCCTGTATGCCGGCAGCAAGAGCGCGACGCAGGCGGCGCCCCGCCTGGCCAACGGCCTGCTGATGCAGGCGCAACTCGAACGCGCCACCGGCAACGGCGACGCGGCGCGCAGCGCCTGCCTGCAAGCCCAGCAGGTACTGGCCGGGCGGGCCGAGCAGAGCTACGACTACGCGCTGCTGGCGCCGTATGTGCGCGCGCACTTCTGCACCGGCGACCAGCTCCGCGTGGCGGAACAGCAAGGCCGGCTGGAGCGCATGGCCTACAAGGAAGCCTATTACCAGCAAGCGCTGGCGGCGCCGCCCAGCCGCCCTGCCAAGCCATGAACGATTTTACCGAAGGTGTAGCAAGCGAACCCGCGCACGCGTGTTCATTTATTAAGTAGTTTCATGAAGTAGTTTCATCAAGTAGTTTTATCGAGCAGTTCTTATCGCAATCAACCAAGGAGTTCATCATGCTGAAAAACATCATCGCTAGCCTGACCCACGTCCACGCCGCTCCAGCAGCGCCAGCCATCCGCGAACTGTCGGCCATGGAAGTGAACGCCGTCGCCGGGGGCCCGGAAATGGGCCACGACGTGCAGCCGAACGCCATGGCCCTGGCCCTGCCGCCAGTGCCACAAGCGTAAGCATCCCCTGAAGCAAGCCGGGCCGGCCACGAGCCGGCCCGGCTCCTCACCGCAGCGCCATATGACTATCCCAGCATGAACAGCCTGTTCCGCGAACAGGCTGTCACCCACAAAACCCAACGATTCCACGGCACCGTCGTCCTTGCGCGCACCTGGGGCTATCCCGCGCTAACGCTGCTGTTTTGCGCCATCATCGGCGCCATCATCGCGTTCGCCCTCAATTTCGGCTTCACCCGCAAGGAAACCGTCAGCGGCATGCTGGTGCCGGAGCGCGGCAGCGTGCGCCTGGCCACGCCGCAGGCCGGCGTCATCAGCCGCTTGTACGTCAGCGAAGGCCAGGCCGTGCGCGCCGGCGACCCGCTCTACCTGCTGTCGAGCGAACGCACCAGCGCCAGCGGCGCCACCCAGGCCGCCGTCAACCAGTCGCTGCAGGCGCGCATCGCGCATTTGCAGCAGGAACTCGAACAACAGGGCCAGCAGCGCGGCAACAAGGGCGAGGAACTGGCGCAGCGCCTGGCCAACCTCACGGCCAGCCTGCGCCAGATCGACAGCGAACTGGCGCTGCGCCGCCAAAAAGTGCAGATCATGCGCGAAGTGACCCGCAACGTCGCCGATCTGGCGCGCGACGGCGCCGTGTCGCGCAATGCCGCCAGCGACAAGGCCGCCGAGCTGGTGGAACAGGAAGCGCGCATTGCCGCGTTGGAAGTGACCCGCCTGGCAACCCAGCGCGACATCGGCGCGCTGGCAGCCAGCCGCGCCGACCTGCCGCTGCAAAGCGGGCGCGAAGCGTCGCAGTTGCAGCGCGATATCGAAGCGCTGAAGCAAGCGGCCAGCGAGAGCGAAGCGCGGCGCGAGTTGCTGGTGCGCGCCGAGCAGCCCGGCCGCGTGGCCGCCATCGTGCTCGACCAGGGCCAGGCCGTGACCGCCGACCAGCGCGTGGCCAGCCTGCTGCCGCAGGACAGCGTGCTGGAAGCGGAACTGTACGTGCCCACCCGCGCGGCCGGCTTCATCCGTCCCGGCACCCAGGTGCTGCTGCGCTATGACGCTTTCCCGTACCAGAAATTCGGGCAATTCACGGGCCGCGTGCGCGAAATCTCGCAGGCCACGGCGCCGCTGGGCGAACTGCAGCGCGCCGGCGGCTACGCAGCCGGCGCAGCGGGGGCATCGGGCGCCCCCGCGCTCGCCGCCACCGAGCCCGTCTACCGCATCCGCGTCCGGCTCGACGCGCAACAGATCGATGCCGCCGGCCAGCGGCGCGCCCTCATGCCCGGCATGCAGCTGGGCGCCACGCTGGTGCTGGAGCAGCGCACGCTGGCCGAATGGGCGCTGGAGCCCTTGCTGGGGATGAAGGGCCGGCTATGAAGAAAGAAGCACGCTGAATGATCAACCTGGGATGGCGCCGCAAGGCGCAGGTCTTCCTGCAAACGGAAGCCACTGAATGCGGCCTGGCCAGCCTGGCCATGGTGGCCGACTACCACGGCTACCGCACCGGCCTGGCGGCGCTGCGGCTGCGCTTTCCGATTTCACGCAAGGGCGCCACGCTGGAGAGCCTGATGCGCATCGCGCGCGCGCTCAAGCTGGAGAGCCGGCCGCTGCGCCTGGAACCGGCCAACCTGCCCGAGCTGGCCCTGCCCTGCATCCTGCACTGGGACATGGACCACTTCGTGGTGCTGGTGTCGGTGTCGGCGCGCCACGTCGTCATCCACGACCCGGCCGTGGGCCGGCGCAGCATGACGCTGGCCGAATTCGGCAAGCATTTCACCGGCGTGGCGCTGGAACTGCGCCCCGCCACCGACTTCCGCCCGGCGCGCCAGGAACTGCAGTTCACGCTGCGCGGCCTGATGGGCCACATCACCGGCCTGCGGCGCGGGCTGGGCCAGATCCTGTTGCTGACGCTGGGCCTGGAATGCATCGCCATCGGCCTGCCCTTCTTCCTGCAATGGGTGGTGGACCAGGCGCTGCTGTCGGCCGACCGCGACCTGCTGGCCACGCTGGCGCTCGGCTTCGGCATGCTGGTACTGATCCAGGCGGCCATCACCGCCGTACGCGGCTGGTTCGTGGTCGCGCTCAGCGCGAGCATGAACTTCCAGTGGTTCGGCAACGTGTTCTCCCACATGATGCGGCTGCCGCTGGAATATTATGAAAAGCGCCATGTCGGCCGCATCATCGCCAGCTTCGGCTCGATCGGCGCCATCCAGAAAACCCTGACCACCGGCTTCGTCCAGGCGCTGGTGGACGGCGTGATGGTGCTGGGTACGCTGGCCATGATGATGCTGTACAGCCGCACCCTGGCCGCGGTGGCGGTGGGCGCGGTGGCGCTGTACGCCCTGCTGCGCTGGAGCCTGCTGTACGCGCTGCGCGACGCCACCGCCGAGCAGATCATCCACTCGGCGCGCCAGACCACGCACTTTTTCGAGACCGTCAACGGCGTGCAGAGCGTGCGCCTGTTCGGCAAGGGCGAGCAGCGCCGCGCCGGCTGGCTCAACATCCTGGCCGAGCAGTTCAATGCCGAGCTGCGCATGCAGCGCCTGACCATCAGCCACGACACCGCGCGTACCCTGCTGTTCGGCGCCGAGCGCATCCTGGTGGTGTGGCTGGCCGCGCGCGCCGTGCTGGACCATGAATTCACCGTGGGCATGCTGTTCGCGTTCATCGCCTACCAGGACCAGTTTTCGCAGCGCCTCGGCGCGCTGATCGACAAGCTGGTGGAGTTCCGCATGCTGCGCCTGCACGGCGAACGCGTGGCCGACATCGTGCTGACGGAAACCGAAGCCGAAGGCCCGCACGACGCCGATGAACCGGACCTGCCGGCCAGCGCGCCCAGCCTGGAATTGCGCGGCGTGGGCTTTCGCTATTCGCCCACCGAGCCGCTGGTAGTCGACCAGGTGGACTTGAAAATCGAGGCCGGCGAATGCGTGGCCATTACCGGCGCCTCCGGTTGCGGCAAAACCACGCTGATCAAGATATTGCTGGGATTATTAGCGCCGGAGCACGGCGAAGTATTGGTGGATGGCGTGCCGATTAAACGGCTGGGATTGACTAATTACCGCCAGATGATAGGCACGGTAATGCAGGAGGACCGCATGTTTTCCGGCTCGGTGGCGGAGAATATCAGCTTCTTCGATCCGGAACCGGACTGGCAGCGGATACGCGCCTGCGCGCAGCAGGCGGCGGTACACCACGAAATCGAGAATATGCCGATGGCTTATAACACCATTACCGGCGATAACGGCATCGGCATCAGCGGCGGCCAGAAACAGCGCATATTGCTGGCGCGCGCTTTGTACCGCCGCCCGAAAATCCTGGTACTGGATGAAGCCACCAGCGAACTCGATATCGCCAACGAGAAAAGCGTCAACGCCACCATCCACGCCCTGGGCCTGACGCGCATCATCGTGGCGCACCGCCCGGAGACCATCGCCATGGCGGAACGCGTGATTGTCATCAGGAACGGGCGTATCGAGCCGGAAGCATGCCAGATTCTGGCAGCTTCGTGCTGATTTCAGGCATTCTTGCGGCGGCGGCGGGCCACGCCCATTACCGCCATGCCGAAGCCGGCCAGCGCCAGCGTGCCCGGTTCCGGCACTGCGTTATGGCCGTCCGTATTGCTGAATGAGGTGAATTGGCCATTGCCAATTTTGAATTGCGCCTGTTGCGCGCCGTCGCAGCAGTTTTCAAAGCCGTAAATAGTCAGCGTGTGGTTGCCCTTGGCCAGCTGATTAACGCTGAAGTCCAGGTATTGGGACGGGTTCGAATAGCTGGTATCCCAGAAATCGCCGCTGAAATAATCCTTGCCCACACCATCCAGGAATATCGCTCCGCCGCGGCCGAAATCCGGCGAGGCGCGGAAGGCCCAATTCGCGGCGCTGTCCACGTTAAAGGTGATCGTGGCTTTCCACGCGAAATTCTGCATGCCGCCGAATAAGGCGGTATGCGTCAGGTGATCATAGGACGTGACATAGGTGCTGGCATAGCTTGCACCTTGCAGCGCAGTTTCCACCGCGCTTTTATAAGCGTTGGCGTTATTTTGTGCGCCAGTGGTGGAAGTGGCGGTTTCAACTTTGATGACGCTGGCGTGGCTGGCGGCACACGCCGCGAGGGCGATGGCGGCGGCAAAAATCTTGTGGTTCATAGGAGAAATTTCGATATCTTGATGGCAATAGATGTTATTGTAATGCAAATCCCGGTTTACGCAAAGCGGCACCTGTTTTGTGCTGTGCAACACACAACACGTTCCATTGATTTTGCAAAAAGAGTAAGATAACAACTCATTGTTCAGGAGGACGGCCATGAAGCAATCGATCAAGGCGGCTTTGATTTCGGCCCTGCTGTTCCCGGGCCTGGGGCAGATACTGGTGCTCAAGCGCTACGCGCGCGGCTGCATCTTCCTGCTGCCCACACTGGCGGGTACGCTATACATCCTGCGCGTCGCCATGGCGCAGGTCAATGTGCTGGCCGGACAACTGGCCAACGGCACCCTGCCCTTCGATATCACGATGATCGCCCAGCAAATCGCCGCGTCGCGCACCAACGGCCCGGCCATGACGGCGGCCACGCTGGCCTGCGTGCTGTGCTGGTCGGCCAGCATACTGGACGCGATATTCTTCGGCAACGACCAGCACTACCACCATCCCCACGCATCCCATCCTCAGCAAGGACAATCATGAACACCGCGCGCTACGCGGCAGCACTGCTGCTGCCCATGCTGCTGCCCCTGCTGCTCCCGCTGGCTGGCGCGCAGGCGCAAGGCATCAAGCGCAGCGTGGTGACCAAGGCCGACGTGTCCACGCCCGGCCGCGAGGCGGTGGTGGCCAACGTGGAGATTGCGCCGGGCGTGGTGGCCGGACGTCATACCCATCCGGGAGACGAGATCAGCTATGTGACGGAAGGCGAAGGGGAATTACTGATCGACGGCGAAACCCCGCGCCGCGTGAAAGCGGGCGAAGCCTTCGTGATCAAGGCCGGCGTGGTCCACGACGCCCGCAACACCGGCACGGTGCCGATGAAGCTGGTGGGCGTGTACGTGGTGGAAAAGGGGCAGCCGCTGGCCACCCCTGCCAAATAAACAGTACGGCTTAGCTCAGCTTCGCCGCGTGTTCGCGCGTGGCGTGGAACTGCAGCTTGGGCCAGCGCTCCTGGGTCAGGCGCAGGTTGACGCTGGACGTTGCCAGGTAAGCCATATTGCCGGCCGCGTCATAGGCCACATTGTGGCCCAGCGCCGCCTCGAAGTCCGCCAGCGCCTTCTTGTCGTCCGACGATACCCAGCGCGCGCTGCTGATGCTGGTGCCTTCGAACACGGCATCCACGCCGTACTCGTTCATCAAACGGCTGGCCACCACTTCAAACTGCAGCACGCCGACCGCGCCCAGCACCAGCTCGCCGCCCTGTACCGGCTTGAACACCTGCACCGCGCCTTCTTCGCCCAGCTGCTGCAAGCCCTTGTGCAGCTGCTTGATCTTCAGCGGGTTGCGGATGCGCACCTGGCGGAAGAAATCCGGCGCGAAGTACGGAATGCCGGTGAACGTCAGCAGCTCGCCTTCCGAGAAGGAGTCGCCGATCTGCATATTGCCGTGGTTGGGCAGGCCGATGATGTCGCCGGCGTACGCCTCTTCCACCTGCTCGCGCGACGATGCCATGAACGTCACCACCGACGACACTTTCACTTCGCGCCCCAAGCGCAGATGCTTGACCTTCATGCCGCGCTCGAAGCGGCCCGAGCATACGCGCAGGAAGGCAATGCGGTCGCGGTGCGCCGGGTCCATATTGGCCTGGATCTTGAACACAAAGCCGGTAAACGGCTGCTCGGTCGGCTCCACCACGCGCACGGTGGCGTCGCGACCACGCGGCGCGGGCGCCCAGTCGACCAGCGCCGACAGGATCTCGCGCACGCCGAAGTTGTTGATGGCCGAACCGAAGAATACCGGGGTCTGCACGCCGGCCAGGAATTGCTCCAGGTCGAACGGATGCGAGGCGCCGTTGACCAGTTCCACTTCCATGCGCAGCTGATCCATTTCCAGTGGGAACATTTCCTGCAGGCGCGGGTTGTCGATGCCCTTGATGATTTCCACCGCCTGGTCGGCGCTTTCCGAGCCGGCGCGGAACAGCAGGATCTCGTCGTTCAGCAGGTGGTACACGCCGCGGAAGTTCTTGCCCATGCCGATAGGCCAGGTCACCGGCGCGCACTGGATCTTGAGCACCGATTCCAGTTCGTCCAGCAGTTCCAGCGGATCGCGGCATTCGCGGTCCAGCTTGTTCATGAAGGTGACGATGGGCGTGTTGCGCATGCGGCACACGTCCAGCAGCTTGATGGTCTGCGCTTCCACGCCCTTGGCGGCGTCGATCACCATCAGCGCCGAGTCCACCGCTGTCAGCACGCGGTAGGTATCTTCCGAGAAGTCCTGGTGGCCGGGGGTGTCGAGCAGGTTGATGATGTGGTCGCGGAAGTCGAACTGCATCACCGAGGACGCTACGGAAATGCCACGCTGCTTCTCGATCTCCATCCAGTCCGAGGTGGCGTGGCGGCCGCTCTTGCGCGCCTTGACCGTGCCGGCCATCTGGATCGCGCCCGAGAACAGCAGCAACTTTTCGGTCAGCGTGGTTTTACCCGCATCCGGGTGGGAAATGATGCCGAAAGTGCGGCGGCGCGCCGTTTCGCGCGCGATCAGCGCCGGGGTCTTGCCGCTGGCGGCTACCGGGGCGTCGTCTTGGGTATCAGGAATGCTGTTGTCGATGTCGTTGGCCATGTTCGCGACCATAACAATGGCCCCGCGTAAAACCCGCTATTTTACACGGGGCCAGCCTTCCCCTCAATCTCGCCTTGATCGATGCCGCATCAATCGATCTTGATGCGGCGCCAGCCGGCGCGGTGGGCGGCGGTCGACTCCAGCTCGATCAGCGGCCGGGTCAGCGTTTCGCCCTTGGCGGTGGTGGTGATCATCTTCAGCTCGCCCTTCGGCAGGCGCACGATGATGAAGCCCACCGCCGCCGACGTGTTCGACAGCGTGCTGCCGGCCACGGTGTCGATCGCCGCGTTGCCGTTGCACACATTGACCGCGTAGGCGTTGCTGGTGCCGCCCACCGAGCACGACGAGGACGAGGTCGGCATATTGGTCACCACGTTGGCCACGCCGGAGACCACTTTCGGGTCCAGGTTCATGCGCTCGCCCTTGTTCAGCGACCAGTCGAAGTACCAGCCATCCTGCGTCACCAGGTTCACCGCATTGCTGCTGATGGTGTAGGTGTTGACGTTGCTGCTGGCGCCTTGCAGCGCCAGCGTCTGCTTGACCATGCGGGTGCCGCGCGCGGTGATGCAGGGGGTGCTGCTGCAGGTGTCGGCATCCTTCACCAGGTACAGGCTCTGCAGGTCGATATTGACGGTGTCGGGCACGTCCAGCAGGCGGCCGGTGCCGAACAGCACCACGCGCTGGGCGAAGTCGGTCTGCTCGCCGGTAGTCTCGTCGGTGCGCGTCGCCTTGCACAGCGTGACCTCGGGGCGCGTGGTGATGGGCTGCAGGTCGCCGGTGGTGGACATCAGGCGCACGGTGAGCGCGTTGACGTCGAAGCGCCACAGCTGGCCCTGGTTGTCGCCGCCGTACACAAACGTCACGGCCGGATCGGTGGCCGGGTTATTGGTGATGGCGGTGATCTTGGCCAGGCCGGACGGCGTGGTGGTGTTGCCCGCGCCGGTGTCGATCTTCTGCAGGATGGCGCCGGTGGCCACGTCGATGATGAACAGGAAGCCCTTGCCGCTGCCGCCGGCCACGCCGTCGATGCCCGGCACGTTGTTGTAGCCGGAGGTGACGAATACCACCCACTGGCCGCGCCAGGTGCCGAACTGCGGATTACCGAAGGTCAGGCCCAGGTCGGGGTCCGCGTGGGCGCACACGGTGCTGTCGGCGCAGGTTTCCCACAGCGCCTTCGGCGCGGTCGGGTCGGTCACGTCCAGCGCGTAGTAGCCGCGTCCGCCGCCGTTCAGGCCGGCCACCAGCACGGTTTTCCACGCGCCGCCGATTTCCACGTCCGCCACTTCGGGCGAGCCGTCGGTGCTGAACTGGTGGTTGGTGCCGTAGGTGGTGCTGGCCAGCGCGTGCAGCTTCTTCATCGTGATGCGCGGCACATAGGCCCACAGTTCGTGGCCGTCCGAGGCGCGGAAGGCGTGCAGCATGCCGTCGTTGGCGGCCGTAAACACGGTCGGCACGCGCTCGGCGGTCCACTTGGTGCGGTAGGCCTCGTAGGTGGCCGACGGATAGCCCTTGCGCGGCTCGCGCAGGTAGGCCGGCTTGGACGAGGCGATGTCGCCCAGCACGATGGGCACCGGACCGGACTGGCCGGCGGGGGTGTTCGTGGTCAGGCTGTAGGCGCGGAACAGCTCGTCGTTCGCGTAAGTCTGTTCGCCGCGCAGCCAGTTCACCATATTGGCACCGTCATTGACGGTAGCGCGGTCTGCGGTGGACAGCAGCGTGCATTGCGCCAGCGCCAGGCATTTGTTGCTGAACCAGCCCTGCATCAGTGGCGAGGCCGTCATATTGGCATAGCGGAACTCGGTCAGCGCGGTGGTGCCGGCCGGGTCCAGCATGTAGATGCTGCGTCCGCCCAGGGCGGCCGACTTGCCGGCGGCGCCGGCGATGGCCTGCGGGCCGACGGTATCCGAGCTGATCCACGTCGGCGTGGTGCCGACGATGCCGGTGGCCGGATCGATCTTCTTGTCCGACAGCTCGCCGTACCATTTCACGGTGGTGAAGGTGTCCGAGAAGATGTCGTTGTCCTGCAGCGAGATGTTCGGCGTCGAGGTAGCCGCCGCGGCCGCCGCGCCCACCGTCACCTGCATATTGGCCAGCGCCGAGGCCAGGCCTTCCACCACTTCCTTGGGCTCGTTGGCGCTGAAGTACTTGCCGTGGCCGGCGATGGCGGCGTGCCACAGGTCGTCCACCCGCTCCTGCACGGTGCTGGCGGTGCTCGCGGTCTGCGGGTCCGGCCACACGTAGGCGCCGTTGTTGTTCCACGGGCAGCCCGAGGCGGCGCCGGTGATCAGGTTGAAGAAGTCGCCTCCCGGCTTGGGCGCGGTGTCGTAGTTCGCCTCGTAAGTCATCACGCCGTCCATGCCCAGGCCCAGCGTGTAGGTGTTCATGTGCAGGTGGGTGTTCTCGCCGCCGGCGGCCGGCACCTGGCCCGGCTTGGTCATGTCCGGTTCCAGCGAGGGGCGCAGCGACACGGTGCCGGTGCTGGAGCCGCCGTTGTACCAGTGCAGCGCCACGTCCGAGATCGACGGCTGGGTTTGCGCGCGCTTGTCCACGCAGCCGCGCGCCTGGGTGCAGAAGCGCGACGGGTTCTCCACGTTGTCGTTGTTGACCACGTTGTCGGTGGTGCTGCCGTTCCAGTAGCCGTCCGTGGTCAGGATCAGGAAGTTGGGCTGGCAGGGGAACTGGACCACTTCCTGCCCTGCCCCGTATTCGTACGGGCTGAGGTTGGCGTACATGCGGCCAACGTTGTCCATCGCCGCGCGGATCGGGGTGGAGCCGCTGGTGGTGGTGTTGTACAGCGTGCTGTACCAGGTGGTGCGGGCGCTGCCGGAGAAGTCGGTCGGCTTCATGTCGATGGCGCCGCCGACGGCCGCCTGCGACAGGCGCACGAAACCCGCGCGGTAGTTGCTGTTCAGCGCGGCAAAAGCGATGCCGACCGAGGTCTTCATCATCTGCAGGCGGCTCTTGTAGTACGTGTACCAGTTGGCGAAGTTGGTCATCTCCTCGGCATAGGTGCAGGTGGCGCCGGCGCAATCGACGCGGTCGGCGCTCTTCGGATAGGTGGCGCCGCTGGTCAGGTTGACGCGCACAAAGGTGCTGGGCGGCTCGCTGCCGGACGAGATGGCGGCGGTGGTGGTCGGAATGGCGTCGCTCACCTGGGGCGCGGCGGCCACGTAGCCGCTGCCGGCGCTGGTGCCGAAGGTGATGCCGCTCAGGGTGCCGACCGACGGCGTGTTGGAATTACTGGTGGCGGTCGTATCGACCAGGCAAATGCTGTTGCCGCTCAAGCCGTCGCATGCGGGCGTGACGTTGTTGCCGGCCGCATAGGCGCGGATATTGCCGCTGGTGCCGATGGCGCTGATGATGCTGGCCGCCACCTGGGCGGCGGTCCTGTTCTTGCCGATGGCCAGGTTGCTGATCAGGGAAACGCCGCCCCAGCTCAAACCGCTCAGCGACGGATTGCCGGAGTTGGAGGTGGTGCCGCTGACAGTGATGACCGCTGTCGGCGAGACGCGCGTGACGGCCGCCGACACCACCACGCTGGGCGCGTTGACAGTGATGCCCCAGCCGGCGCGGCTGTTGTCCGTCACCGGCAGGCAGCTGGTGGCCGACTTGGTGCCGCTGCACACCACGCCGATCACCGCCACCACGTTTTCAGCGGTAAGCGTGATGCCATAGCTGGAACAGGCCGGCACGGTGGTCTGGCCGATCGGCGTTTTCACGCAGGCATAGTACTGGTTGGTCAGCCCGGTCTTGGCGATGATGCTGGCCGCCAGCGCGCTGGCCATGGTCTGCTGCTTGAGCGCGGTGTTGGTGCCGTTCGGTGCGGTCACCGTGCCGTTGGTGATGGTGCGCGCAGTGCTCGGGTCCGGAATGGTGACGCTGGTGATGGTCAGCGCGCTGCTGCTGGACGAGGCGCCGATGGCGATGGTGCCGAAGGCCGCCACGCCGCCGCTGGCGGTCGAGTAGCGCGGATAGATGTAGCTGCCGACGCGCTTGGCCTGGCAGTTGATCAGCGCGGTCTCTTTGCACCAGCGCACCTTCACCGGCACCGGGTAGCCGGCCGGCGCCGTCCCGCCGGCGGCCGTCGAACGGCACGTGGTCATGGTGTCGTCGGTGCAGAACTCGGCTACCGCAATGTTGTAGTAGTACGGGCTGGTCTCGATCGCCGTCGCAGTGCGGTAGGTGGCGTCCGGGTAGGTGTAGGTGGCGCTGTTGACGCGGCAGTCGCTGGTGTTGTTCGGGTCGCACCACTTCAGGTCCGGGAACTCGGTCAGCAGGTTGATCTCGGTGTCGCTGCTGGCGTACAGGTTCCGGTTGTAGACGCCGAAGCCGTCGCTGGCCACCTTGGTCCAGCCGGTGGTGTTGGCCGAGGTCTGCTCCTTGTAGTAGGTGCCGTCGGCCTTGATCGGCGGCTGGTAGCGGATCTTGGGATTGTAGTACTGGCGGTTGAAGTCGGCCGCCATGAACGGCGGATGGCCCACGTTACAGGCCATGGTGCCGTTCGACAGCTTGGCGCCGGAGCGGCACAGGTTGTCGTTCACGTAGTCCGGCGTGTAGTGCTGCTCCATCGAACCGGAGTTGTCGAACAGCAGCATCAGGTTGGGCTTGACGGTGCCGGTGCCGGCGATGTTCAGCAGCGGCACTTGCGCGATCTGCGTGGTGCCGCCCCAGGCGGGCGGACACAGCACGGCGAGCAGGCAAGCGAGCTGGAAGGTGAGCTTATTCATGGTTCGGGTCCTGTCAATTCTTTCGCTAAGGGCCTCAGGGCCCCATCATCACCACGGACTGCGTCACCACGTTGCCGCCGCGCGCGCCGTAGATGCGCGCCGTGACCACGTAATGCAGCTCGGGAATGGGGGCATATTCGGAACGGTCGGTGGACAGGCTGTTGCCCAGGCCGGTCTGGCTGGCCACCTTCTGCTTGGCCGCCGTCAGCGTGCAGTTGTTGACCGGCGCCGCCGCGTTGTAGGCGCCCGGCAGCATGCACATGCGGTGGATCACGTACTGAATCCTGTTGTGGGCGCTATCTTCGACAGTGGCGGCGCCGGCCCAGAAGTCCGGGTGGTTCACGCCCTGGGTGGGCGCCATGGTGGCCACATAGCCGGCCGCGGGAATGTCGGCCACCAGCGTGGACTTGGGCTGGGTGGCCAGGAACTGGAACGCCGTGTGCAGGCCCAGGTCGGCCGCCTTGGCCAGCGACGAGTCGTAGGCCAGGTTGCTGGTGGTCATGGTGGTGGAGTTGGTCGAGCGCAGCAGGTATATGCTGCTCAGCATCATCACGGCCAGCATGATCAGCATCACCGGCAGCGCGATGCCGCGCTGGCTGGCGGGCTTGCCTGTAAGCTTGCTTATCATGTCGGCCTCCAGCCGGAATTGCGGATCGGGATGATGGTCTCGAACACACGGTAGCGGTAGCACTTCCAGCTGATGGTGTCGCCCGTCTGCGCCACTTCCACCGTCACCGGCACCGCCGTCACGCTGGCCGGGCTGGCGCTGGCAAATACCACCGGCTTGTCGGTGGTGGCGCTGCACTGGCCGTTGGAAGCGGGCTTCTCCGGCACCTTGCTGCGCGCCACCACGGCCACCCGGATCGCCGCCACCTGCTGGTAGTCGCCCGCGCTGCCGGTGACGGCGTCGCCGTCGGCATTGATCATGGTGTTGGACCACTGCGCCACCTGCATGCCGGTGGCCGGATTGAAGGCGCCGCTGGCGAAGCCGTACTGCGCCTTGAGCGCGACGATGCCCTCCACCACCGTGGAGCGCGCCGCCATGGCGCCTGCCAGGTTGGAGGCGCGCAGCATCAGCACGCCGTTTTGCACCGACCAGGTGTGCAGCGCCAGGTTGCGCGCCGGCCCCAGGTTGTAGACGCGCGCCAGGTTGGCGCCGAAGGCGGCGCCCAGCGTGTTGCGGTTGTAGCGCGCCTCCGGCAAGGCGGTGAAGGTGAGCACCGCGCCCAGCGGATCGGCCGTCAGTTGCGCCAGCGCGCAGTCGCCGCCGCGCGGTTCCGGCACCACGATGATGGCGTCGTCCTTCAGGAAGCCGAACGGCGCGGCGGTGGAGATGCGCAGCGTATCGGCGCCGGCATAGGTGTCGCTGACCTTGACCGAGCCGACGCCGGAAGGCGAACTGCCGGTGTTCAGGCTCAGCTCGTCAGAGCCGTTGGCGTTGTTGCGGATGACCACCGCCGCCAGCGGCGTGACGGACACGCCGCCGCGGTCGGCCGCCGGCAGCGCGTAGCCGGCCGTGTCGGAGAACACGGTGTTGCAGCCGGCGATCAGGTCGTCGTTCATGCCCCAGCCGGCCTGGGTGGCGTCTTCGGTGATGGAAAACAGCGCCAGCATGCCGTTCTGCATCTGGTCCGAGCTGCCCAGTCCGATGGACTTGTTTTGCTCGGAACTGACGATCAGGCGCGTGGCGAACATGATGGCCAGCATGCCGACCGTGACGGCCACCATCAGTTCGACAATAGAGAAGCCGCGCGCGGCCTGCGGGCGGTGCGGGCGGCGCATCATGTGGCCCTCGCGATGTAGGAAGTCAGGACATGCTTGTTTTCGGCTGCGCCGGTCTTGCGTGTCCAGCGGATGCTGATTTGGACCAGCGTGGTGCTGGTGTTTTGCTGCGCCAGCCTGACCGACACGATGGCGCCGGGGATCTTCGACCTGGTTTCGGCCAGCCACGGCGCCACGGCCGCGCTGGCGGCGCCGTTCTCGGCCAGCGCGTAGCTGGCCAGGTTGGGCACGTCGTTGCTCATGATGCCGAACAGGCGTTCGCCGGCAATGGTCGCTTCAGCGCGCATGCTGGCGTCCGACAGCGCCGAATACGAGCGCGCCTGCAAGCCCACCGTGCCCAGCAGGCCGATGGCGAGGATGACGATGGCGATCATCGCTTCCAGCATGGCAATGCCGCGCTGCTTGCTGCCGATGATCCGGTTGGGGAGTCGATAGGTTCTCATGGCGGGTTCAGGGTGGGCAGGCGCGCGAATCGGGCGCAGTCAGGGCGGGGTTGCATTTGATGGCCATGCCGGCCAGCGACACGGCCACCGCCACCGGCGGGATTTCGTTGCCGTGCGAATTGGCCGGATCGAGGCGAATGCGGCTCAGGCGGTCGGCATAGCCGGTGTCGACCCAGCCCAGCGAGGTGAAGTACACGGCCGACGCGCCTTCCGGTTCCAGCCGGGGCACCAGGATGTCGCTTTGCGGCAGCGCATCGGCCGGACGCAGCACGGACTTGAAGCCGTTCACGCCTTCAGGATCGGACGGCGCCGCATCGGTGGTGGTGGACCAGGTGCCGCTGCTGTCGTTGCAGGGCACGCCGGGCGCCGGGAAGCACAGGTCGACCTGCCAGTTCATCTGGCCGTTGTTCACGTTCGGCGTCAGCACGATGCGGCTGTTGGCGTTGTGCAGCACAGCCTGGCGGCGCGCCATGGCAAAGCCATCGGCATAGAACTCGCCGGCCGAGATCACCTTGTTGCCGCTGATCCAGGTGACCATGCTGGGGATGCCGACCGCAGCCAGTATCGCCAGGATGACCAGGCCGACCATCAGCTCGACCAGCGTGGTGCCACGCTGGCGGATAGCCATCAATTGCTGCATAGCCCACCCGCGCGGTCTATCCAGCAATTGGTGCTGGTGCCCCACTCCGGCGTGGCGGTGGTGGCGCGCCCGCCGTTCTGGTCCACGGTGTAGGAATAGCCGGCTGCCTTGCCCTTGCCGGTGGCCGTGATGACGTAGGCCGAGGCGCTGGCATCCTGGGACAGCGTGTAATCGAAATTGGCGGTGGAGGCAGGGAAATTGCTGGCGTTCTGGAAGCCGACATAGCTGCGGTTATTGGCCCAATACTGTTCGGCGGCAGGCTGCGCGCCGCCCAGCGAGGTAAACGCCTCGGTCAGCCGGGCGCGGATCACGTATTTGCTATAGGCCGGCAGCGCCACGGCGGCCAGGATGCCGACGACCGCCACGGCGATCATGACCTCGATCAGCGTAAAGCCTTTCTGCGTGCGTTTCATCGTGTTGCGCTCCCCGGTTATGTTGTCATACGTCATGACAGCATGGTAGCGCCCCTAGCTTGCATTTCCCTGAAGAAATACTGACAAATTCCTGACAAGCGCACAAAGCCGCACCGGGAGCGGCCTATCGTGGCGGGAAAGTGACGGAAAACAGCGCGCCCTGCCCGGCCGCCGGAGTGGAAATGGCGATGCGGGCGCCGTGCGCGGCGGCGATGTCGCGCACGATGGCCAGGCCCAGGCCGCTGCCGGCGACCTTGTCGTCCAGCCGCACGTAGCGCCGGAACACCGCCTCGCGCAACGCGGGGGCGATGCCGGGGCCGGAATCCTCCACTTCCAGCACGGTACCGCCGGTGAGCGCACCGCCCGCCGGGTCGCCCGGAATGCAGCGCACCGTCACGGTTCCGTGCTCCGGCGTGTAGCGGATGGCGTTGTCGATCAGGTTGTCGATCAGGTCGCGCAGCAGGAAGCGGTCGCCCAGCACGGTGGCGGTCTGCAGTTCAAAGCCCAGGTCGATGGACTTGCGCGCGGCCTGCTCGACGAAGTGCTGCACCGTCTCCTCCACCAGCGTGTTCAGCGCCAGCGGCTCCAGCCGGGTCTTTTCAAAGTGGCTGGGCTCGGCGCGCGCCAGCGCCAGCAGCTGGTTGGTCTGCCGTATCATGCGCTCGGTGGACAGCAGCATCAGCCGGATCGAATGCGCTGTTTCCGGCTCGGCGTGTCGGTTGCCCAGCCATTCGAGCTGGGTCTGCAGCCCGGCCAGCGGCGTGCGCAGCTGATGCGCCACGTTGGCCAGGAATTCCTGCTGCGCCTGCGCACCTTCGCTGACGCGCGCCAGCAGGCCGTTGAAGGCGTGCACCACGGGCGCCAGCTCATAGGGCACGTCTTCCTGCTGGATGGGCGCCAGCTGATCGCCCGCGCGCGCGTTCAGGCCGGTCCGCATGCGGTCCAGCGGACGCAGGCCGTTGGTGACCGAGAACCAGATCAGGCCCACGCAGGCCAGCGTAAACAAGCCGTCCAGCAGCACCAGCGCGCGGAAGATGGCCTGCCGCACCTGGGTGCGCTGGCGCAGCGTGCGCGCCACGCCGACATAGGCCGGCTGGTCAGCGCTGGCCGCGCTGTGCGGCCGCACGCGCAGCGTGGCGATGCGCACCGCTTCGCCACGCATCTCGCCGTCGTAGGCCAGCGCCGCGGCGCCGGCGCCCTGCTGGCGCAGCGCCGGAAAATCGCTATCCCCCGCCACCACGCGGCCCGCGCTGTCGCGCACCACGAAATAGACCGCGTCGGCATCGCCGTTGCGCAGCACCTGCTCGGCCTGCGGCGGCAGATCGATGCGCCACCCGCCTCCGCCGGCGGACAGGCGCGCCCCCAATGCACCGGCGGCGTCGGACAGGCTCTGGTCGAATGCGGTTTGCGCCGGCAGCCAGGCCAGCATATAGGTCAGCGCCCCGCCCGCCAGGTTGATCAGCAGGATGGGCGCGATCAGCCACTTGAGCAGGCGCAGCCGGATGCTAGGCATGCGGCGCCAGCTCCAGCATGTAGCCGAAGCCGCGTATGGTACGGATGGTAACGCCGGCGTCGGCGATCTTCAGGCGCAGGCGGGAAATATAGACTTCCACCGCATTCTGCGTCATGTCCTCGCCCCAGGGCAGGATGGCGTCGATGATCTGCTGCTTGGACACTACCCGCGCGCCATGCTGCAGCAGGTATTCCAGCACCGCCCACTCGCGCGCCGACAGCTCGATGAAACGGTCTTTCACGCGGGCGCGCTTGGTGTCGCTGTCCAGCGCCAGGTCGCCCATGGCCATCACTGCCGCCTTGGGCGCGTGGCGGCGCGCCAGCGCGCGCAGGCGCGCCACCAGCTCCGGCGTGGCAAACGGCTTGACCAGGTAATCGTCCGCGCCCAGCTCCAGGCCGCGCACGCGGTCCTCGATGGCGTCGCGCGCCGTCAACAGCAGCACCGGAATGGCGCTGCCGCGCGCGCGCAGGCGGCGCACCACTTCAAAGCCGTCTATGCCCGGCAGGCCGATGTCGAGCACCACCACGGCCAGCTCGGCCGGGTTGGCCGCATGGGCCGCGCCCGCGCGTTGCAGCAGCGCGTCGGCTTCGGTGCCGCTGTGCAGCACGTCCACCACCATGCCATGGCCGCTCAGCACGCGATGCAGGCCATCGGCCAGCACCGCGTCATCTTCCACCAGTAATACGTGCATAGCCCGCCTCATGATTTCGCGCAGTCAAGGCTGCGCCTGCAGGCACTATAAGGGCAAGCAAGGCTGCTGTACAGCCGTGCCGGGGGCCGCTCAGCCGATGGGACGGCGGCGGGTCCGAACGCGGGCGCCGCTGCCGTCGGTGACGGTGTAAGGCTTGGTCACGGACATGCGGTACATCAGCACGTCGCCGATGACGCAGACGATCAGCGGCACCATCAGCATCAGCGCATCCACGCGCTCCATGGTGCCGGCGAAGCACACTTCAAAGAACAGCAAGGCGATCATCACACAGGTACAGGCAGCCAGCGACAGAAAGCACGCGGCCTTCACCTGCTTGGACTTGCGTTTCCCTGAGGCGACGAAATATGCGGCGCTGATGCAATGCAACAGCAGCAGCACCGTGCTACCCAGGTAAAAGTACAGTATGGCGTCGATGACGGCTCTCCCTTCTTGTCACTTCTTCATCAAATGCAATTTAACTTCCCACGAGGAAAATTCTACCAAGAATGACACATTTCGCGTCGGAAAATCTATCAAATACTCACAAGACGGCGGATTTAATTCACGAAGACGTCACATTTGGCAGGCACCATTGCGACATGGCAATTTTATGACGCAAAACATTGATGAATACCCTATTTCGCCCCGCCATCGCCTTGATGCAACGCCTGCGCCTGTTCCCCAAATTCATGCTGGTGACGCTGACCTTCCTGCTCCCGTTGCTGCTGGTGACAACGCTGCTGGTGCGCGAACTGCACAAATCGCTGGATGTCACCGAGCGCGAGCAACTGGGTGTCGCCTACATCAGCCAGCTACAGCAAGTCAGCCAGCTGGCGCAGCAGCACCGTGCGCTGGAGCGCCTGCGGCTGGCCGCGCGCCAGCCGCTGGACGGTGCCCCCTTGCGCGCCGACATCGGCGCCCGCATCCAGCGCCTGGACAGCTGGCAGCAGAACGCCGCCAGCCTGGCCGCGCTGCCGGACTGGACCGCCGTGCGCCAGGCCTGGAACACGCTGGCCGAGCGCCAGGCCACGATAGACGCCAAGGACAGCATCGCCCTGCACGGCGCGCTGCTGGCCCGCATCGCCAGGCTCAGCGCTACGGTAGCCGACCGCTCCAGCCTGAGCCTGGACCCCGAAGTGCAAACCCACTACCTGATCGCGGCCTTCCAGAAGACCGTGCCGGAAGTGGCGGAAGACCTGTCCGTGATCGCCGCGCGCGGCGCCGCCTACATCGACAGCGGCCTGTTCGAGGGCAATGAAGACCAACTGCTGAACGCCACCGCCATGCTGGCCCGCTACCAGCTGGAACGCCTGCCCGCGCAGGCCGACGCCATCCTGCTGCACAACCCGCCGCTGAAACCGGCGCTGCAGCCGCACCTGGCTGCCGTCCCTGCAGCGCTGGCCTTTTTGGAACGCAACAAGAACGAAGTGAGCAACTCCTACAACCAGACCAGCGGCAAGGAATTCAGCGCTGCCGGCAACGAGGCGATCGGCAAGCTGTACGGCTTTGCCGCCGCCTCCGCCAAGGCGCTGGACCAGCTGCTGGCCGAGCGCATGGCGCGCGACCAGCTGCGCCGCAACCTGATGCTGGCCGCCGTCGGCGCCGCGCTGGCCGTGGCCGCCGTGCTGTTCGCCGGCTTCTACCTGTCCTTCGCCCGCGACGTGGGCAGCCTGAACCGTGCCGTGCAGGCCGCCGCCGCCGGCGACCTGACCCTGGAAATCAGCTCCCCCGCGCGCGACGAGATCGGCAGCCTGGTCAATTCATTCGGCACCATGACGCAAGCGCTGGTGGCGCTGGTGGACGACATCCGCAGCGGCGCCGGCCGCATTGCCGACGGCGCCGACGAACTGGCCAGCGGCAACACCGCCCTGTCCGGCCACACCGAAGCGCAGGCCGGCGACCTGTCCGCCACCGTGGCCTCCATGCGCGCACTGACGGCCACCGTGCAGCGCAACGCCGCGCATGCCGAGCACGGCCGCAAACTGGTGCAAAACGCATCCGAGATCGCCCAGCATGGCGGGCGCAGCGTCGCGGCCGTGGTCGACACCATGGCCGGCATCCGCGCCAGCTCGGACAAGATCAGCGACATCATCGGCGTCATCGACGGCATCGCCTTCCAGACCAACATCCTGGCCCTGAACGCAGCGGTGGAAGCGGCCCGCGCCGGCGAACAGGGCCGCGGCTTCGCCGTGGTGGCAGGCGAAGTGCGCAGCCTGGCGCAGCGCTCGGCCGCCGCCGCGCTGGAAATCAAGAAACTGATCGTCGATTCGGTGAAAGAAGTGGAAGCCGGCAGCGCGCTGGTGAACTCGGCCGGCGCCACCATGACGCAGGTGGTGCAGTCGGTGCAGCAGACCGCTGCCATCATCGAGCAGATCAGCGCCGCCGAAGCGGTGCAGCGCAGCGAGATCGAGCAGGTCGACCACGCCCTCGCCCGCATCGACGACATGACGCGCCAGAACGGCGCCCTGGTGTTGCAAGCGTCTGTGGGAGCGGACCGCCTGCACGAAGAAGCGGCCCAGCTGGGGCAGGCCGTCAGCCGCTTCCGCCTGGACGGCCAGCCCGCCCCATCGGCGCTCCCCGCCGTCTTGGCAACCGTTGCCCCGGCCCACGAACGCAGCGCCAACAAGCCGACCATCGTCTCCCGCAAGCGCGAACGCCTGCTCGGCTGATTATTTGGGGCGCATAATTATCCCAATGGATAATTGGGGGTAATTCCCATGAGCTACTACTTCGCCCGCCCGGCGCTGGCGGCCTCGATAGCACAATCCCTGCTGCATCCCGACATACTGAACCAGGGGCTGCGTTCCGGGCTTTTCATCTCCGGCTTGCGCCGCACCACCTGATCCCCGCGCTGGAGGAGCAAGGCGCGATGGTGCTCTACGTCGAGCTCTAGAGCGACACCAAGCCCCCCGCGCAACTGGCGCGGGACGCCGTCAATCTGCGCCCGGGAACGCCAGGCCACTTCATCTTCGTAGGAACCGGTTCCCATCGCACTTCCGGCCTGTTACCTCCCCAGTTCCCACGCCTGCCTCCATTTGTTGCAGTAGGACTAGGCTGACAAGGAGCCATGCATGCAGCCTACACGGGGGCGGTGCCCCGTCTTATGTTCGTAAAGTACATAGAGACCTAAAGTGCTAACAACGCGATGGATAAAGTGGAGCGAGAACAGAAGCCCACCTGGAGATGCAAGCCGGCGTCCACCGCTGCCCCGTACTTAGCCTGTGAGGAATAAAATGAACAACACTCAACTTAGCAGCGATACCGCAAAACAGTCGCTCTCCCAGACGATGCCTGTAGGCTCGCGGGAATTCAAAGTTGCGTCCCGGCCGGTTGTCAGCTATAGCGGTACACAGCAGAACGAACTGCTGGCCGCCTTGCCTCGTGAAGTCCTGGAATCCCTGTTTGAACACCTGGAACTGGTGACCTTGCCATTCGGTAAGGAATTGTTCGAATTCGGCAGCAAGCTGGAGAATGTGTACTTCCCCACCACTGCCATTGTGTCCCTGCTGTACGTGATGGAAGACGGCGCCACCACCGAGATCGCCGTGGTCGGCCATGAAGGCGTGGTAGGTGTGTCGATGTTCCCCGGCGAGCGCGCCATGTGCAGCGCCGTGGTGCAGAGCGCCGGCTACGGCTACCGCCTGAAAGCGCAGCACCTGCGCGAAGCGTTCAACCAGGGCGGCGCCCTGCCCCAACTGCTGATGCGCTACAACCACGCGCTGTTCGCGCAGATGGCCCAGAACGCCGTAGGCGGCCGCCACAGCTCGATCGAGCAGAAGCTGTGCCGCTGGCTGCTGGACCGCCTGGACCGCTCGCTGAGCAATGAGCTGAAAGTGACCCAGGAAATGATTTCCATCATGCTGGGCGTGCGCCGCGAGAGCATCACCGCCGCCGCCGGCAAGCTGCAGGACGACGGCCTGATCACCTACCGCCGCGGCAACATCACCGTCATTGATCGTTCAGGCTTGGAACGCTACGCGGGCGAGTGCTATAAGGTGGCGAAGACGGAATACGATCGCCTGCTGGTGGACGTGGCGGGCTGCTAGGCTCGCACTGCTCGCTCAGATCAACCTTGGCGCGCAGCGGAATATGCACTTCGACGCAGGTACCCTTGTCATTGCGGCCGCGCCGTATGGTGAGGGTGCCGCCCAGCAGCAGTGCCCGCTCGCGCATCCCCAGCAAGCCATGCGACATCGGCTTCACCAGCGTATTCGACTCTATCCCCACACCGTCGTCTATCACACGCAGCACCAGCAACTCTTCACTGCACTGAAGCGTCACCGTCACCTTGGTGGCGCGCGCGTATTTGCGGATATTGGTCAGCGATTCCTGCACGATGCGGAACAAGGCGATGGCCAGGCTGGAGTCGCGCGCCTTGGCAATGCCGTCGATGTGGCTGGCGATGTCGGTCTGGCACGGCAGCGCGGACATGCGGCTGAATTCTTCGCAATAGCTTTCGATGGCGGCGCACAGGCCGAGATTGTCCAGCAAGCTGGGGCGCAGGTTCTCGATGATGCGGCGCTTCATCTCCACCGCTTCCAGCAAGGTGGCGCGTGCGCGCTTGAGCTGGGAAGCCAGTTCCGGATCGGTCTTCTGCAACTGGTGCATGACGGCGCCGAGGTCCATGCTGATGGACGTCAAGTGCGCCCCCATCTCGTCGTGCAGTTCGCGCGACAGCCGCACTTTTTCCTCTTCGCTGATGCTGATCAGGTGGCGCGACAGCACCGACAGCTGCTCGGTACGCTGCGCCACCATGGATTCGAGGGTGTCGTTCGACATCTGCAGGGCGTGCTCGACCGCAGCCTGGTTGCGGAAACTGCGCCGCACCAGCTGGTAGAACATGATCAGCACCACGATGGCGACCGCGTTGATGCCCATGCCCAGCAGCACCGCCTTCTGGTATTGCTGGTAGAAGCTGGCGCTGCGCGCAGCCAGCGTTTCGTTCTGCTCCTGCACCATGATAACGACCAGCAGGCGCAACTCGTCCATGGAAGCGCGGTCGTCGCTGACCTTGGCTATGTTGACGATTTCGTCCAGCCCGCCATGCCGGTAGACTTCGATAGATTCGCTCATCAGCGCCAGCTTGCGGCGCACCACGCTGTGCAGTTGGGCGAGGTTCTTCAGCTGCGACGGACTGTCGGCCAGCAGGTTTTCCAGTTCCTTGAATTCGGTTTCGGTTTCCAGCGTGACGGTGCGCGTTGGCCCCAGGTAGGATTCCTTGCCGGATACAAAGTACCCCCGCATGCTGCTCTCGGCGTCGAGCACCAGCACGTTGAGGTATTGCAGGCGTTCGGCCACCCGCGAGGACTGGCTTAACAGGAAGTTGGCGCCCTTGAGCGACTGCAGGTTGTGAAACAGGCTAAAGCCG
The DNA here is from genome assembly GCF_042693265.1 of Pseudoduganella sp. UC29_71. Lineage (NCBI taxonomy): Bacteria > Pseudomonadati > Pseudomonadota > Betaproteobacteria > Burkholderiales > Oxalobacteraceae > Pseudoduganella > Pseudoduganella sp. UC29_71. The sequence goes on from NZ_CP170549.1 coordinate 3,227,933, forward strand.
TTCACGATCAGTATTAGCGCGCAAGTGACGCACAATACGGTCTTGTAGAGAGGCAGTTTGTGATGGGGCGCCGCGTCGACGGTGAAATACATCCTGATAGGCATCCTTCGCTAGATGAGCAGCCGTTATGGCAGGGCCATTATAGACCCTGCCGTTTTTTGCTGCGCCGCATCAGTTTCCTAACGTGCGCGCCCGTTGAGGCGCTGGTCCAGCTTAATCCAGCAGGTTGTTCTTCATAGCATAATAGGTCAGATCGCTATTCGATTGCAGGCCCATTTTTTCCATGATGCGGGTGCGGTAGGTGGATACCGTTTTGATACTCAGCGACAAGGCTACGCCGATGTCGCTGACAGTGGCGCCGCGCGCCAGGCGCAGGAACACCTGGAACTCGCGGTCCGACAGCTCGGTATGCAGCGCCGTGTTGGGATCGCGGTCGAAGCTTTGCGCCAGCAGTTCGCCCACCTGCGAGCTGACGTAGCGCCGGCCCTGGTGCACGGTGCGCACGGCCGTGATCAGCTCGTCCGCCTCGCATTCCTTGTTCAGATAGCCGTTGGCGCCCATCTTGAACAGGTTCAGCGCGTACTGCTGCGCCGGGTAGCCGGACAAGATCAGCACTGGCAGGTCCGGTTGGCCCTGGCGTATGGTACGCAGGGTATCAATGCCGGACTGATCCGGCATGGCAATGTCCAGCAACAGCACGTCGCAAATCTCGCGGCGGGCAATATCCAGCGCTTCGCGCCCCGTACTACCTTCCGCAACCACACTGAAATCGTCCGCGGACGAGAAAATCTGCTTGAAGCCGGCTCTTACTATTTGATGATCGTCACATATGGCAACGCGTATCATGTGTTCCCTCGTGTCTTCCTTGCATGGGAAAGTCCCCGCGCTTCCGCTAACAAAATCATAATCTTATTATTGTAGCACTACTAGTGCACGCGAAAAAAAAGGCGCCAGCGGCGCGCTGCTCAGCTAAGCAGACCGAGAATGGCAAGCAGTTCGCTGCGTATCATGTCCCGGTCCAATGGCGGTGGCGCCGCTACCGCAGGCGCTTCGCGCTCGTACTCTCCATCATACCCTGCCTGCGCTGTGTCGGCGCTACGGCTATCGAGTTTGTTGCGTGCGCCGCTGATGGTGAATCCTTGCTCGTATAGCAATTCGCGTATACGCCGTATCAGCAGCACTTCATGATGCTGGTAATAGCGCCGGTTGCCGCGCCGCTTGACCGGCTTGAGCTGGGTGAATTCCTGCTCCCAATAGCGCAGCACGTGCGGCTTGACGCCGCACAGCTCGCTGACCTCGCCTATCGTGAAATAGCGCTTGGCGGGAATCGGCGGCAACACCACCAGTTCGGACTTGCCTGGCCTATCGTTCATCCTGCGGCCTCACTCAGGCGGCACGCGCCATGGGATTGCTCTCCTCGACCATGCTTTTCAGCTTCTGGCTGGCGTGGAAGGTGACGACGCGGCGCGCCGTGATCGGAATTTCTTCGCCGGTTTTCGGGTTGCGGCCGGGACGCTGCGGCTTGTCGCGCAGCTGGAAATTGCCGAAACCGGACAGCTTCACGGCCTCGCCGCGCTCAAGCGCATTGCGGATCTCGTCGAAGAAGGTTTCCACCATGTCCTTGGCTTCACGCTTGTTCAGTCCAACCTGCTCGAACAGCAACTCTGCCAGCTCCGCCTTGGTCAGCGTCGGCATGTCCTTTTCCGCTTCCTGGCGCACCTTCGCCACCAGCATCGCGCTGTGCAGCTCGGCATCCAGGGCGGATTCGAGTACGGCGGTATCAACGTCGTTGTTATTAATTTTGCTGCCCTGCCTATAAAAAGAACAGGAACCCGGCGGTGGCCGGATTCCGGATTGGCATATTGCCCTCGGCGGCTTAAAGCCCGCTTAGAACCTGCTTACGCGCGCAGCCTGGCGCCGTGTTTTTGCATCGCCGATTCAGCCAGCGCACTCATCACAGCGTCCACCACGTCGTCCTGCAGGGTATTTTGAGTATCTTGCAAGCTAAAGCGGAAAGCAAGCGATTTCTCGTCCGCTTCCAGCCCCTTGCCGCGATATTCATCAAACAAAACAATGGCTTGCACCAGCTTGCCATGCGCGTGGACAGCCTGCGCGGCAGCGAAGGCGTCGAGCAGATCCTGCGCCGGCACAGTTTGCTTGACCACCAGCGCCAGGTCGCGCGTGGCGCCCGGGAACTTGGAGATCTCGCTGTACTTCGGCACATTGCGTTGCTGCAAAGCAACGGCGTCCACTTCGAACAACACCGGCGCCTGAGGCAGGTCGTACTTCTGCAGCCAGCGCGGATGCAATTCGCCGATAAAGCCGATCACTTTGCCGTCCAGCTCGATGTTTGCCGAGCGGCCGGGATGCAGCGCCGGGTGCGCGGCCTTGCTGAAGCGCAGCGTTTGCGGCGCGAACAGCTGTTCCAGGTCGGCCTTCACGTCGAAGTAGTCCACCAGGCGGGTCGCCTGGCCCCACTGCTCGTCGGCGACAGGGCCGTAGGCCAGGGCTGCCACGCGCTGCGGCTGGCTGTAGCCGGCCACGCTCAGCGGGCCGTCCTGCACCGAGGCGTCGCGCTGGTAGATCGCGCCCAGCTCGAACACGCGCACGCGGTTGGTCTTGCGGTTCAGGTTGTAGCGCACATTGGCCACCAGGCTGCCGATCAGCGAGGAGCGCATCACGCTCAGCTGGCTGGCGATCGGATTCTGCAGCTTGATCGGGTTGTCGTTGCCGCTGAAGTCCAGTTCCCACTGGGCTTCCACGAAGCTCATGTTCACCACTTCCTGGTAGCCGAGGTCGGCCAGCTGGTGGCGCACGGCGAACAGCGAGCGGGTGTTCTCGGGCGCGATGCGCATGGTGTTCGGCGCCACCGGCGCCACGGCCGGGATGTTCTCGAAGCCGTACACGCGGGCGACTTCCTCGATCAGGTCTTCCTCGATTTCGATGTCGAAACGGTAGGAAGGCGCGGTCACGGAAAACACGCCATTGTCCAGCGTGAACTGCAGGCCGAGGCGGGTGAAGATGTCGGCCACCACCTCGTCGGTCAGCGGCACGCCGATGACCTTCTGGGCGCGCGCGGTGCGCATCTGCACCGGCTTGGGCTGCGGCACGTTGACGATCTGGTCATCCACCGGGCCGACTTGCGTGGCCGGGGTGCCGCAGATTTCCACCAGCAGCGAGGTGATGCGCTCGATGTGCTCCACGGTGGTGGCGTAGTCCACGCCGCGCTCGAAGCGGTGCGCCGCGTCGGTCGAGAAGTTGTACTTGCGGGCGCGGCCCTGGATGGCGTTCGGCCACCAGAATGCCGCTTCCAGGTAGATCGATTCGGTCTCCAGCGACACCGCCGTGGCGTCGCCGCCCATGATGCCGGCCAGCGATTCGAGTTCCTTGTCGTCGGCGATCACGCCGACCCACTCGTCCACCGGCACGGTGTTGCCGTTCAGGAGCTTGAGCGTCTCGCCGGCTTTGCCCCAGCGCACGTCCAGGCCGCCGTGGATCTTGGCCAGGTCGAACACGTGGGTAGGACGGCCCAGTTCCAGCATCACGTAGTTGGAGATGTCCACCAGCGCCGACACCGAGCGCTGGCCGCTGCGCTCGAGGCGCTGCTTCATCCACTCGGGCGTGGCCGCCTTGGCGTTCAGGTTGCGGATCACGCGGCCGGAGAAGCGGCCGCACAGGTCCGGCGCCGAGACCTTCACCGGCAGCACTTCGTCCATCGTGACAGGCACGGGGCGGAAGGTCGGCAGGTTCAGCGGCACGCCGGTCAGGGCCGACACTTCGCGCGCCACGCCCAGCACCGACAGGCAGTCCGCCTTGTTCGGAGTCAGCTTGATGGTGAACTTCAGGTCGTTGAGCGCGTAGTAGTCGCGGAAGTTCTGGCCCACCGGCGCGTCGTCCGGCAGTTCCAGCAGGCCCGAGCCCTCTTCCGACAGCTTCAGTTCCTTGGCCGAGCACAGCATGCCCTGCGACTCCACGCCGCGCAGCTTGCCCACCTTGATTTCAAACGGCTTGCCGTCGGCGCCCGGCGGCAGCACGGCGCCGGCCATGGCGCACACCACTTTCAGGCCCGGGCGCACGTTGGGCGCGCCGCACACGATGTTGAGCAAGGTGCCGGTGCCCACGTCCACCTGGCAGACGTTCAGGCGGTCCGCGTCCGGGTGCTTGGCCATTTCGCGCACGTGGCCCACGACCACGTTCGAGAACGGCGGAGCGACCGGCTCCACTTCTTCCACTTCCAGGCCGGACATGGTCAGCATGTGCGCCAGTTCATCCGACGTCATTTTCGGATCGACGAGAGTGCGCAGCCAATTTTCAGAGAATTGCATATTCGTGGTGCCTCAGTTGAACTGTTTCAGGAAACGCAGGTCGCCTTCGTAGAACAGGCGCAGGTCGTTGATGCCGTAACGCAGCATGGTCAGGCGCTCCAGGCCGGAGCCGAACGCGAAACCGATGTAGCGCTCGGGATCGAGGCCGAAGTTGCGCACCACCGTCGGGTGCACCTGGCCGGAGCCGGACACTTCCAGCCAGCGGCCCTTCAATGGACCGCTGCCGAAGGCGATGTCGATCTCGGCCGACGGTTCGGTAAACGGGAAATACGAGGGGCGGAAGCGCACCTGCAGGTCGTCGGTCTCGAAGAAGGCCTTGACGAAGTTCAGGTACACGCCCTTCAGGTCGGCGAAGCTGATGTCCTCGGCGATCCACAGGCCTTCGACCTGGTGGAACATCGGCGAGTGGGTGGCATCGCTGTCGACGCGGTAGGTGCGGCCCGGCGCGATCACCTTGATCGGCGGCGTGTGGCTGCGCGCGTAGCGCACTTGCATCGGGCTGGTGTGGGTGCGCAACAGCAGCGGCTTGCCGGTGCTGTCGTTGCCGTCCACGTAGAAGGTGTCCTGCATGGAACGGGCCGGGTGGTTTTCCGGGCTGTTCAGTGCGGTGAAATTGGTCCAGTCGGTTTCGATCTCCGGGCCGCCGGCCACGTCGAAGCCGATCGAGCGGAAGATTTCCTCCACGCGCTCCCAGGTGCGCATGACAGGGTGCAGGCCACCGCCGGCGCGGCCGCGGCCTGGCAAGGTGACGTCGATCTCTTCCGCGTTCAGGCGGGCTTGCAGCTGGGCTTCGGCCATGGCGTCGCGGCGCGCGGTCAGCGCGGCTTCGATCTGCACTTTGGCGGCATTGATCAGCGCGCCCTGCGCTTTTTTCGCGTCCGGGTCGAGCTTGCCCAGGCCCTTCATCATGTCGGTGATCTGGCCGGTCTTGCCCAGATACTTGGCTTTGGCGTTTTCAAGTGCGGCGGCGTCTGCGGCGGCGATAAAGTCAGCACGTGCCGAGACGACCAGTTCTTCCAGGGAGTTCATGCAATATTCCTGTCGTGGAAATTAAAAACGGGGCACAGGTTCACACCTTGCCCCGCTCTCATGCGCTGCCGGAAGCAGCGCTACGCATCAAACGCTGATATCAGGCAGCGATTTGTGCTTTGACGGTGTTGACAATCGCGGCGAAGGCCGGCTTGTCCATCACAGCCATATCGGCCAGAACCTTACGGTCCAGCTCGATGTTCGCCTTCTTCAGGCCGTTCATGAATACGCTGTAGGTCACGCCATGCTCACGGGAAGCGGCGTTGATACGGGCGATCCACAGGCGGCGGAAGACGCGCTTCTTGTTACGGCGGTCGCGGTATGCGTACTGGCCAGCGCGCATCACTGCTTGCTTGGCAATACGGTATACCTTGCTACGACGACCACGGTAACCCTTGGCCAGGTTCAGTACTTTTTTATGACGGGCACGCGCAGTAACCCCACGTTTTACTCGAGGCATATTAGCTCCTTAAATGAGTGTGAGATTAAGCGGTAGGCATCATACGCAGTACGGACGTGACGTCCGACGCGTTGATGTTACGGGTACCACGCAGCTGACGCTTGTTTTTGGTGGTCTTCTTGGTCAGGATGTGGCGCTTGAAAGCCATACCCGATTTGACGGTACCACCTGGACGCACGCGAAAACGCTTTTTCGCGGAGCTTTTGGTCTTCATTTTTGGCATAACACATCTGCCCTCTTACGGGCAGCTCCAAATTAACAGGATTGCAGGTGGCAGCACTACGCTGCGCTTAGAGGCCTGCTTTCACTTGTTGATGCAGCGGCCCTTCTCACGACGGCCACTACATTTTGCGGAACGCGATTATATATCAAATTCCGCAAATTCTTCTTATTTCTTCTTCTTCGGCGCCAGGACCATGATCATCTGGCGGCCTTCCATCTTCGGGAACTGCTCGACCTGGCCGTACGGCTCCAGGTCAGCCTTCAGACGCTCGAGCATGCGGAAACCGATATCCTGGTGCGCCATCTCACGGCCGCGGAAACGCAGCGTGATCTTGGTCTTGTCGCCTTCATCGAGGAACTTGATGAGGTTGCGCAGCTTGATATTGTAATCGCCGTCATCGGTGCCGGGGCGGAATTTGACTTCCTTGACCGAGATGACTTTCTGCTTGAGCTTCGCTTCGTGGGCTTTCTTCTGCTCCGAATACTTGAACTTGCCGTAGTCCATCAGACGGCAGACTGGTGGATTCGCCGTTGGGGCGATTTCCACCAGGTCGACGTTCGCTTCTTCCGCCAGGCGGAAGGCTTCGGCCAGGCTCACGATACCGAGCGGTTCGTTGTCAACCCCGCTCAGACGCATTTCGGGAGCGGTGATTTCGCCATTGATGCGATGCGACTTGTCAGTAGCTATTGTAGTTTCCTTTAAAAATCTGATGAACGGCCGGTATGCGAGTTTCCTCGGAGTCAGGCTTTGTTGGCAACGTCCTGCTGGAGTCGCTCAACCAGGGCGTCGAGGGTCATTACGCCCAGATCGACATTCCCACGTGCCCGCACGGCCACAGTATTGGCATCCCGCTCTTTGTCGCCGACAACAAGGATGTACGGCAGTTTTTGGACGGAATGTTCGCGTATTTTATACGTAATCTTCTCGTTGCGCAAATCGGTCTGCACGCGGAAGCCCTGTTTACGCAGCTTGGCGGCCACATCGTTCACGTAGTCGGCCTGCGCATCGGAGATGTTCAGCACCGACACTTGCACCGGTGCCAGCCACATCGGCAGCGCGCCCGCGTAGTTCTCGATCAGGATGCCGATGAAGCGCTCCAGCGAGCCGACGATGGCACGGTGCAGCATGACCGGCACCTGGCGCGAGTTGTCGGCCGCCACGTATTCGGCGCCCAGGCGCTGCGGCATGAAGAAGTCGACCTGCATGGTGCCGACCTGCCATGGGCGGCCCAGCGAATCCTTCAGGTGGTATTCGATTTTCGGGCCGTAGAAGGCGCCCTCGCCCGGCAGCTCGGTCCATTCCACGCCGCAGGCGCGCAGGCCCGAGCGCAGCGCTTCCTCCGCCTCATCCCACACCTCGTCGGTGCCGATGCGGTTGTCCGGGCGCAGCGCCAGCTTGACGTCGATATTGGTGAAGTCGAAGTCGGCATACACTTCCATCGCCTGGGTGTGGAAAGCCACCACTTCCGGCTCGATCTGCTCGTGCATGCAGAAGATGTGGCCATCGTCCTGGGTGAAGCCGCGCACGCGCATGATGCCGTGCAGTGCGCCGGACGGCTCGTTGCGGTGGCACTGGCCGAACTCGCCGTAGCGCAGCGGCAGGTCGCGGTAGGAGCGCATATTGCTGTTGAAAATCTGCACGTGGCCCGGGCAGTTCATCGGCTTCAGGGCGTAGGAGCGGTTTTCCGATTCCGTCACGAACATGTTTTCGCGGTAGTTGTCCCAATGGCCGGTCTTGCCCCACAGGCTGGAATCGAGGATCTGCGGCGCCTTCACTTCCTGGTAGCCGTTCACCTGGTATTTGTTGCGCATGTATTGCTCAACCTGTTGCCAGATGGTCCAGCCCTTCGGATGCCAGAACACCAGGCCCGGCGCCTCGTCCTGGAAGTGGAAGAAGTCCAGCTGCTTGCCCAGCTTGCGGTGGTCGCGCTTTTCCGCCTCTTCCAGCTGGAACAGGTACTGCTCCTGGTCTTCCTTCTTGGTCCAGGCGGTGCCGTAGACACGCTGCAGCATCTCGTTCTTCGAGTCGCCGCGCCAGTAGGCGCCGGCCAGCTTCATCAGCTTGAACACCTTCAGCTTGCCGGTCGACGGCACGTGCGGGCCGCGGCACAGGTCGGTGAACTTGCCTTCGGTGTACAGCGACACGTCTTCATTGGACGGGATCGAGGCGATGATCTCGGCCTTGTAGTGTTCGTTGATGGACTTGAAGTAGGCCACGGCCTCGTCGCGCGGCAGCACCTTGCGGGTGACCGGCTCGTCCTTCTTGGCCAGCTCGGCCATTTTCTTTTCAATCGCCACCAGGTCTTCCGGGGTGAACGGGCGCTTGTACGAGAAGTCGTAGTAGAAGCCGTTTTCGATCACCGGGCCGATGGTCACTTGCGCGTCCGGGAACAGCTCCTTGACGGCGTAGGCCAGCAAGTGGGCGGTCGAGTGGCGGATCACGTCCAGGCCTTCGGCGTCGCGGTCGGTGACGATGGCGACGTCGGCGTCCTTCTCGATCAGGAAGGAGGTATCGACGACCTTGCCGTCAACCTTGCCTGCCAGCGCGGCCTTGCCCAGGCTGGTGCTGATATTGGAGGCCACCTGGGCCACCGTTACTGGCGCGTCGAACTGACGCACGGAACCATCGGGAAGTCGGACTGCAACCATCATGCTCTCCAGTCGGCACAAATGCCGGATAGTGGGTGAAACGAAATTGGGAAACTGCGACAGGGAACTGCGGACGAAAAAAAACGCGGGCTAGCCGCGTTTTTCTTCAAATGTGATAGCAAAAGAAAGCCGGTGACTAGCGTTACTTACTAACCTTGGTAGTAGTTCGCGGTGTCATAACCGGATTGCCTTTCTCGCTCTTACATAATGTTGGTGGTGGGCGGTGAGGAATTCGAATCCCCGACCCCTTGGATGTCGACCAAGTATTCTAACCAGCTGAACTAACCGCCCTAAGGTACTGCTTTTACTACAAAAACCATCTTACTACATGTTCTGGTGGGCGGTGAGGAATTCGAATCCCCGACCCCTTGGATGTCGACCAAGTATTCTAACCAGCTGAACTAACCGCCCGAAGACCAGCATTATAGAGAGTGAAAATCGACTCCGCAAGGGGCAAATGTGAAAACATTGCTCTAGCCCACTATGCTATATTCAGTTGTTACGCAAAATACCAACAATATGAAACAGTTGTTAACTTTCCTGGCCGCCGCGCTGCTTGCGCTGGGCGCGCGCGCCAGCGACCACGGCACGCCGGCCGACGCCCTCGACCTGATCAACAAGACCGCCGCCTACCTGGTGGACCAGGGACCGGCCAAGACCTTCTTCGAAGCCAGCAATCCCAAGGGCCGCTTCATCTACCGCGACCTCTACATCGTTATTTACAACAAGCATGGTAAGGTAATGGCGCACGGGGCCATTCCGCGCCTGGTCGGCCTCAACGTGTACGACTACCGCGACGAGGACGACAAATACTTCGTGCGCGAAATCCTGGACAAAGCCAGCAAAGGCCAGCAAGGTCCGGTCGACTATAAATGGGTACATCCGCTGACGCGGCAGATGCAGGCAAAATCGGCCTGGTTCCGCCAGGTCGGCCAGTACGTCATTACTTGCGGCACCTACAAATGACCATGCACACCGATACCGACACCACGCACCTGCACGCGCACCGCGCCGGCGACGCCAAGCACAAGCACTACACGGGAGACCGCAGCCTGAAAGTACTGGGCTGGGCGGTGGCGCTGACCCTGGGCTTTGCCGGCGTGGAAGCGGTGTTCGGCTTCCTGGCTAACTCGCTGGCACTGATCTCGGACGCCGGCCATATGGTGACCGACGCCGCCGCGCTGGGCCTGGCCCTGCTGGCGCAACTGATCGCCAAGCGGCCGCCGTCCGCGCGCTATTCCTTCGGCTTCGGCCGCGCCGAGGCCCTGGCCGCCTTCGTCAACGGCCTGCTGATGCTGGGCGTGGTGGGCTGGATCGTGTTTGAAGCCGTGCAGCGCTTCAGCGCGCCGCAGCAGGTGCAGGGCGGCACGGTGTTCGTGGTGGCAGGGATCGGCCTGTGCGTGAACCTGGCGGTGGCGTGGGTGCTGTCGCATGACCAGAAGAGCATGAACACGCGCGCCGCGCTGGTTCATGTGATGGGGGATTTGCTGGGCTCGGTCGCCGCGCTGATCGCGGGCGCGGTGATCTGGTACACCGGCTGGATGCAGATCGACCCGCTGCTGTCCATCCTGGTGTCGCTGCTGATCCTGAAATCGACGGTGGACATCCTGCGCGAGTCCTACCACCACCTGATGGAGGGCGTGCCCGGGCAGATCGACTACCTGCAAGTAGGGGCTGACCTGGAACAGGTGCCGGGCGTGGAATCCGTGCACGACCTGCATGTGTGGTCGATGTCGCCCGGCCAGCCGGCGCTGATCGGGCACATCGAAGTGCGCGACCTGCAGGACTGGCCGGCCATCCTGGCCGCCATCAAGGCCATGCTGCTGGTGCGGCATGGCATCGACCACGTCACCTTGCAGGCGGAGCTGGCGCAGTAGTGCGGCGGGTTACGCACTGCGTGCTAACCCGCCCTACGCAGCCTCCCCGCCTATATCACCGTAGGGCGGGTTAGGCGCGCAGCGCCGTAACCCGCCAACACGTCACGACCGGCGCGCCTCCAGCACGCCGCTGACTTCGGCAATCGCCGACAAGGCCTTCTGCAGCTGCGCCGTGGAACCGATTTCCGCGGTGAAGGTCATGCGCGCCTGCCCCTTCGCGCTTTGCGTGTTCACGCCGATCACGTTGAGCTTTTCGCGCGAGAAGATCTCGGAAATATCGCGCAGCAGGCCCTGGCGGTCGCCCGCCAGCACGAAGATGCCGACCGGGTACACCGTCTCGTTGACCCCGCGCCCCCACTCGGTGACGATCACGCGCTCCGGCGCCTTGGCGCGCATTTCAGCAAAGTTCTTGCATGTAGCGCGGTGGATGGACACGCCCTTGCCGCGCGTGACGAAGCCGACGATGCTGTCCGGCGGCGCCGGCTTGCAGCACTTGGCCAGCTGCGTCATGAGCCCGTCCGTGCCCACCACCAGCACGCCCGACTTGGCGCCCTGCTCCACGCTGGAAGCGCGGCTCTTGCCCAGCACCACCGCATCTTCCACTTCCACCGGCTCGCCCGTGTCGTGCAGCGCCTGCTCCACGTGGCGCAGGCTGAATTCCTCCTTGCCCACCGAGATGAACATGTCGTCCACCTTGGCGAAGCCGAGCTTGTTGGCCAGCGCCTCCAGGTTGACGGCGGTCTTGCCCTCGCGCTGCAGCGATTTCTCCACCATGGCGCGGCCGTGCGACAGCGTTTCCTGCTGGTCGATGGCGTGGAACCAGGCACGGATCTTGGAGCGCGTGCGGGTGGCCACCGTGTATTCCGGGTTGAGCCAGTCGCGCGACGGCCCCGCCGTGCCGGGCGCGCCCTTGGCGGTGATGATTTCGCAGGTCTGGCCGTTCTTCAGCGGCGTGTTCAGCGGCACCATGATGCCGTCCACGCGCGCGCCGCGGCAGCGGTGGCCCACGTCGCTGTGCAGGTGGTAGGCGAAGTCGATCGGCGTGGCGCCCACCGGCAGCTCCAGCACGCGCGCCTGCGGCGTGAGCACGAAGATGCGGTCGTCCAGCGAGGCCGACTTCAGCTTTTCCACCCACTCGCGCTGCACCTCCTCCTGGCCCACCACGGTGTCGGCCACGTCGGATTTCCAGGCCAGCAGCTGGCGCAGCCAGGCGATTTTCTCGTCGTATTTCTGGCCCTGGAAGTTGGAGCCGCCCTCCTCCTTGTAGCGCCAGTGCGCCGCCACGCCGTACTCGGCGAAGTTGTGCATTTCCTGGGTGCGGATCTGCACTTCCAGCGGCCGGCCGTCGTCGGCCGTCACCACCGTGTGCAGCGAACGGTAGCCGTTCGGCTTCGGGCGCGAGATGTAGTCGTCGAATTCCTTCGGGATCGGGGTCCAGATGTTGTGCACCACGCCCAGCACCGTGTAGCAGGTCTTCACGTCGTCCACGATGACGCGGAAGGCGCGCACGTCGTACAGTTCCGAAAAGTCCAGCTCCTTGCCGCGCATCTTGCTCCAGATGGAATAGATGTGCTTGGGCCGGCCGAACACTTCGGCCTTGATGCCGGCGCTGTTGAGTTCGTTCTGCAGGCGCGTGATGGAGGACGAGACGAAGCCCTCGCGCATCATGCGCTTTTCTTCCAGCATCTTGGCGATGCGCTTGTACGTTTCCGGTTCGATGAAGCGGAACGACAAGTCTTCCAGCTCCCACTTCAGCTGCCAGATGCCGAGCCGGTTGGCCAGCGGCGCGTACAGGTCCAGCGTTTCGCGGCCGTAGGCATGGGTCACCTCGTCGAAGCGCTTGATGTCGGCGAAATAGCGCAAGGTGGTCACGCAGGAGGCCAGGCGTACCAGCACCACGCGCATGTCGCTGGCCATTGCCAGCAGCATCTTGCGCAGCGTTTCCACCTGGGCCACAGCCTGCTGGGCCGCGTTCTTGCCGCGCCCGGGCGCGCTGGCCGGGTGGGTCTGGGTCAGCTCGCGCAGGCGGATCAGCTGGCGCACGCCGCTGACCAGTTCCGCCACGGCGGGGCCGAATTTGGGTTCGATATTCGGGGCCTGGGATGGGTCGAGCAGGGTTGCTTCGAACATCAGGCCGGCAACGCGGGTTTCCGCATCGATGCGCAGGAAAGCCAGCGTGCTGGCCACGCCGACGGCGAAGTCGAACGCGCTCTGGCCGCTGCTGCACGTCTTGTCGCCATACGCTGCGCTGGCCAGGTCAAGCGCGGCCAGCACCCGCGCGCCGTCTTCGGCCGACAGGCCCTGGACCAACTGGTCCGACGTTGCGCTATTCAGCGCTGCGATAGAAACCATGTTACCTCTCAGTTACCGCTACTTCAGTTAAAACCGGTGCCGCTCCCGCCGGACGGGAGCGGCGAATGCCATTAACGCTGTGCTGCGACGACCACTACTTCCACCAGGCAGGCCGGGTTGGCCAGCTTGGCTTCCACGGTGGCGCGCGGCGGGGTGTGGCCCTGGGCGACCCAGCTGTCCCACACTTCGTTCATGCTCGGGAACAGGGCCATGTCCTTGATGTAGATGGCGGTGCTCAGGATGCAAGTCTTGTCGCTGCCGGCCTCGGCCAGCAGGCGGTCGACGGCGGCCAGCACCTCCTGGGTCTGGCCCACGATGTCCTTGCTGGTGTCTTCGGCGATCTGGCCGGCCAGGTAGACGGTGCCGTTGTGGATGGCGACTTCGGACAGGCGTTTGCCAACGTGCAGGCGGGTGATTTCCATACTATTCTTTCTAAAAATGGTTATTGATCAAGTAAAAACTTCTTCGCAATGGCGATCTGGTCGTCATGCAGGAAGGTGGGAGCGTGACCGACGTCCGGTATCTCCACCAGCGTGGCTTTTGGCCCGCGCTGCGTCATGCTTAAGGCTGTGGCGGGCGACAGCAAATCCGATTGCGCGCCGCGCACCAGCAGGGTCGGGCAGCGGATCGCGTCATAGGCGGCCCACAGCATGGCCTCGTCGGCGCGCGCCGACTCCGGCGTGGCCGAGCGGAACGGCTGGGCCAGTCCCATATCATAGTGGCGAACCCACTGGCCGTCCTTGTCCTGGCGCAAAACATCGGCAGCCAGCTTGTGCCATTCCGCGTCCGTGTGCGGGCCGAACGGCAGCGACACGTCGCGCACGAACTTGGCGCCCAGTTCGAACGTCGGGAAGCGCAGGTCCTGGCCGATGTAGTCGCCGATGCGCTGCAGCGCGTCCGGGTCCAGCACCGGTCCGATATCGTTGAGCACCAGTTTGCTGATCGGGTTGTCCGGCAGCGAGGCCAGACCCATGCCGATCAGGCCGCCCATCGAGGTGCCGAACCAGTCCACGGTCTGGCGCGGGCCGCGCGCGGTCACGCGCGCCACCAGGGTCACCATGTCGGCCACGTATTGCGGCAGGCGGTACAGTTCGGGATTGCGCAGGCGGCCGGAACGGCCCCGGCCCACGACGTCCGGCGCCACCACGCGGTAGTGGCCGGCCAGCGCGCGCGCCATGTTATCAAAGTCGTCGGAAACACGGGTCACGCCGTGCACGCACACCAGCACGTTGGGATTGTCTTCGTCGCCCCACTCCTTGTAGGCCATCTGGTGCAGGCCGCTGGGCGAAATGCACTGTACAGACTTTATTTTTGCCTCGATCATGCTGATTCCTTTTTTTCAACGTACGACATTTTACCCGGCGTTGCGCTTAAAATCTTGAAGAAGTGTAGCGCACGCATTTCCCAACCGACAAACACCCTCATAAAGGAACTCCATGGCCAGCACTCTCCTCCGCGGCAAGACCGCACTTGTCACCGGTTCCACGTCCGGCATCGGCCTGGGCATGGCGCGTTCGCTGGCAGCCGAAGGCGCCAACATCCTGTTCAACGGCTTCGGCGACGCCGCCGAAATCGCCGCCCTGCAGGCCGACACGGCGCGCGAATTCGGCGTGCAGACCGCCTATCACAACGCCGACATGTCGAAAGCGGCCGAAATCGAGTCGCTGTTTGCCTTCGCGGCCGACAAGTTCGGCGGCATCGATGTGCTGGTCAACAACGCCGGCATCCAGCACGTGGCCAACGTGGAAGACTTCCCGGTCGAGAAATGGGACTCCATCATCGCCATCAACCTGACCTCGGCCTTCCACACCTCGCGCCTGGCGCTGCCCTATATGCGCGCCAAGAACTGGGGCCGCATCATCAACCTGGCCTCGGCGCACGGCCTGGTGGGCTCAGCCGGCAAATCGGCCTATGTGGCCGCCAAGCACGGCCTGGTGGGCCTGACCAAGGTGACGGCGCTGGAAACGGCGCAGACCGGCGTGACCGCCAACGCCATCTGCCCCGGCTTCGTGCTGACCCCGCTGGTGCAGAAACAGGTCGATGCGCGCGCCCTGAAGGACAGCCTGAGCAACGAGGAAGCCAAGAAGGCCTTGTTGGCCGACAAGCAGCCGTCCGGCGAGTTCGTCACGCCCGAGGAACTGGGCGCGCTGGCCGTGTTCCTGTGCAGCAACGCGGCCAAGCAGGTGCGCGGCGTGGCCTGGAATATGGACGGCGGCTGGGTCGCGCAGTAAGGCAGGCGGCGCCCGCCGCGCTATTGTGGATGTCCCCAATGTGGTTAGCCGCAATGTGGTTAGCCGCAATGGGGAAGCCCACAATAGCTGGGATATAAGGTTTCCCGCATGATCGCTCCACTTGGAGAGCCATTAGGGAGACCGATCATGAAAAAACCATTCTACAAAGTCCTGTACGTACAGGTCTTGTTCGCCATTCTGTGCGGCGTGCTGCTGGGCATCTACCTGCCCACCGACGCCGTGGCCATGAAGCCGCTCGGCGACGGCTTCATCAAACTGATCAAGATGATCATCGCCCCGGTCATCTTCTGCACCGTGGTGTCCGGCATCGCCGGCATGCAGGACGTGAAGAAAATCGGCCGCGTCGGCGGCAAGGCCCTGCTGTACTTCGAGGTGGTGTCCACCTTCGCGCTGGTGATCGGCCTGTTCGTGGCCAACCTGCTGCGTCCGGGTGACGGCTTCAACGTCGATCCAGCCACCCTGGACACCAAGGCCATCGCGCAGTTCACCGAAAAAGCCAAGCACCAGTCCACCATCGACTTCGTGATGAACATCATCCCGAACACGGTGATCGATGCCTTCGCCAAGGGCGACATCCTGCAGGTGCTGCTGATTTCCGTGCTGTTCGGCTTCTCGCTGTCGCTGCTGGGCGAAAAAGGCCGGCCGCTCGCCAAGCTGATCGATGAACTGGCGCATGCCATCTTCGGCATCGTCAACATCGTCATGAAACTGGCCCCGCTGGGCGCGTTCGGCGCCATGGCTTTCACCATCGGCAAATACGGCATCGACTCGCTGCTGCCGCTGGCCAAGCTGATGGGTTCGTTCTACCTGACCTGCTTCCTGTTCATCTTCATCGTGCTGGGCTCGATCGCCAAGTTCACCGGCTTCTCGATCGGCCGCTTCATCAACTACATCAAGGAAGAACTGCTGATCGTGCTGGGCACCAGCTCGTCGGAAAGCGCGCTGCCTTCGCTGATGCGCAAGCTGGAAAAGCTGGGCTGCGCCAAGCCCGTGGTCGGCCTGGTGGTTCCTACCGGCTACTCCTTCAACCTGGACGGCACCAACATCTACATGACCATGGCCGCCCTGTTCGTGGCCCAGGCCACCAACACCGACCTGACGCTGGGCCAGGAGCTGACCATCCTGGCGGTGGCGATGCTGACCTCCAAGGGCGCCTCCGGCATCACCGGCGCCGGCTTCATCACCCTGGCCGCCACCCTGGCCGTGGTGCCGACCATCCCGGTGGCGGGCATGGCGCTGATCCTGGGCATCGACCGCTTCATGAGCGAAGCCCGCGCGCTGACCAACTTCATCGGCAACGGCGTGGCCGCCGTGGTGGTGTCGAAGTGGGAGAACGAGCTGGACGTGGAGACCATGCACCGCGAACTGGCCAACCCGACGCCGATCAATGACGAGGCGGCCGCCGTGACGCCGGCAACCGCCAAGGCTGCCTAAGCCTTAGTTCCCTAAGTCTTAGTTCCCTAAGCCTTAGTTCCCTCCGGCGGTGCGCTTCCTGCGCACCGCCATCAGTCCCCACAGGCCCACGGCCATCAGCAGTCCCGACGCCGGTTCCGGCACCCCCACCCTCACCTCATCGATCGCGCTGCCGCTGAAGCCGCTCTGCTTGTTCGCCGTGGAGAATGCGTAGTAGCGCACCTCGTCGAAGCCGGCCACATCGGCCAGGCCCAGCACGGCGCCGTGCGGCTGGCTGAAATTACCGGCCCCGGTCTGCACGCTGTCGTTGAAGGTTTTCCAGTAGCCGTTCAGGTTCAGGTAGCTGCTGTCCGCCGCGAACTCCACCTTGTAGAAGTCCAGACCGCTCGCCAGGCGGATGCTGATGTAGGCGTTGTTGCCGGACGAGGCCATGTAATTGCCGCTGAAGGCGGGGCTGAAGTCGGTCGGCGCAGCGTAGCAGTTCACGCCAGCATAGCCGCAGCCGTTGTTGTTGGCCGAGCCGGTGTAGCTGAACAGCAGGCCGTCCTCCACGTAGCCGCTGGCCATGGCGGTGTTCAGTTCGAAATGGGCGGCGTTGGTGACCGTTTGCACGGCCGCGCCGCTGCCCAGCGTGGCGATCACTGCCGCCGGGGCCGCGCCGGACAGCAGCATGGCGGCGCCGGCCCATGCCGACAGCAGCGCGCGTTGCAAGATGTTGTTCATCGCCGCCTCCTCATTGCCTGATCATGTCTACCGCGTCCCAGGCGTAGCCGGGGCTGAGGTAGGTGACGCCGCTGGAGCCGCTGATGGCGGTCAGGGTCAGCACGTTCTGGCCCACCTGCAGTTCAGATGCCGGCACCGTGTAGGTGTACATGGTGTTGTTGCCGCGATAGGTGCCCACGGTCAGCGTGCGCGTCGAAGGCTGCGT
Organism: Pseudoduganella sp. UC29_71; assembly: GCF_042693265.1. Lineage (NCBI taxonomy): Bacteria > Pseudomonadati > Pseudomonadota > Betaproteobacteria > Burkholderiales > Oxalobacteraceae > Pseudoduganella > Pseudoduganella sp. UC29_71. Next base: position 3,245,440 of record NZ_CP170549.1, read on the forward strand.
GGACGCCGCCGGGTTGGCCGGTATCCAGCCGTTGACCTGGGGTTTGGGCCGGCCGCCGGCAAAGGCCGCCGTGATGCCCAGGCGCAGCTGGTAGTTGGCGATCTGGCTTTGCGTCAGGTTGAACTTGACGGTCAGCGTGCCGTTCACGTCCTTCCACTGGTAGGCCGGGAAGCCGCTGGCGGCGTTCGATGTGCCCACCTGGTACTCGGCCGGCACCCAGGACGCCATGCGCACGTCGGACGGGTGCATGGTGGTGACCTTGTCGCCGTTGATGAACTCGGCCGGCGTGCCGTCCCAGTCGCCGATGCGCCACAGCGGCGCCGCCGCGCTCGGGTCGCCGGCAATGGCGATGGTGTTCAGCGCCACCGTGCCGCCGGCCGTCACCGTCACGCTGCGCGTGTCCACCGCATACTCGTTCTTGTAGACCTTCATGGTGTAGGTACCGGGCAGCATGCCGGGGCTGTCGAAGTGGCCGGTGGCCGCGTCCGCCTTGGCCCAGTATTGCGCCGTGGCGTTGGCGAAGCCGACCGTGTACTCGTAGCCCGCGTCGCGCCCGGTGATGCCGACGCCGGCCACGCGGCCGCGCCCGGCCGGGGCGACATAGCCGGTCAGCCCCAGTTCGCCGAAGAAGGACGTGTCCACGGGCGCGGGCGCGCTGCCGTCGTTGAATACCAGCGTGTAGCTGTTGAGGATATTGGTGCGCAGCGCTTCGGTCTGCGCCTCGCCGTAGTTGACGATATAGGTCAGCTCCTGGTTGGTGGCGGTGGCCTGGTTCAGCAGGCTGCGGTAGAACGGGCCGCCCGAATTGCCCTCGTTGTTGTCGCGCACCACCCACATGCCGGCCGTAGCGCTGGTGGCGCCGATGTACTGCCAGTCTTTCAGGCGCATGTTGGAATAGTGCTTGGAGCGGGTCTGGCCGTTCGGCAGGCCGAACACATCGCCCGACTCCACCGTGGTGGTGGTGCCGCGCAGGTCGGACGGCACCGGCCCGTTGGGCAGCGCTGCGATGGGCACGCGCAGGATGAAGCGCGCCAGGTTCAGCGTGTTCGGCTCGGCCGTGAAGTAGGTGCCCATGTAGATATTGTTGACACCCTTCTTCACGATGTAATAGTGCGTCAGGCTGCCGGCCACCACGGTGACCTTGATATAGTCGCTGCCGACCGCCTCGGCGTTCACGCTCACGGCGGATACGCCGGTGTACAGGAAATCGAAACCGGAGTTGACTTGGCTGCCGCGCGACTGGTCCTGGTACTGCACGCCGTTGTAGACCATGGACGCGATGTCGCCGGCCGACTGCGTGCTGACGCCGTTGTCCAGGCGGCGGATCTTGAATACCAGGCCGGCGCCGGTGTCCACGGTATAAAAATTGGCGTCCGAGCTGAGGCCGAAGCTGCTCGCCTCGGCCAGGGCGGACGTGCCGGTCAGTCCCATGCGCACGGCGGACTTGGCCTGGCTTTGCTCCGCCACGGGATCGCTGCCGCCGCAGCCGGCAGCCAGCAGCAGTACCGCCAGGCCGGCCGCCGGGCTTTTCAACATATTCATGGTGTCTCCGATTGTTAATTTTAGTAGGAGATCCAAGTATCAATTTGCCTTCCTGGCAAGGCAACGGCACAAGCCGCGTATTGCTGAAAGAATCACCGGATTGATCGGGCAGGCGCTCCAAGGCCGCGGCGGCGTGGCTGTCCAGCCACGTTTTGCAGGCGGCGCCCGGATGCGCTAGAGTGCTGCCATGACCATTATTCGCGCCACGCTCGCTGAGCTTCAGCCCACCCTATCCCTGCTGTACGAATATTTCGACGCCATCGGCGTCGTGGTGCGCGACACGCAGCAAGACATCGTCGCCTTCCTGTCCGACCCGCATGCGGCGCTGTGGCTGGCCTATGTGGACGGCGAGCCGGCCGGCTGCGTGGCGCTGCGCGCGCTGCCCTTGGACGACGTGCCCGCCGCCACCGAATGCAAGCGCCTGTATGTCAAGCCGGCGTTCCGCGGACGCGGCATCGCCGGCGCGCTGCTGGCAGCGATGGAGGTGCACGCCGCCGCCAGCGGCGCCGCCTGGATCTACCTCGACAGCAAGGACGACCTGGCCGACGCGCTGCGCCAGTACGCGCGCCGCGGCTACCAGCCCTGCGCCCGCTATAACGACAATCCGCAGGCCACCATCTTCATGCGCAAAGCCTTGGCGCAGCCATAAAAAAAGCACGCCGAAGCGTGCTTTTCAGGGACTGCGCCGGCTTACAGCGCCGAGAAGTCCAGGTCGGCGCCGGTGGCGGCCGCGATCTGCTCCTTGGTGACGCCGGGCGCCAGTTCCGTCACTTTCAGGCCGGAAGGCGTCACTTCCATCACGCCCAGGTCGGTAATCACCAGGTCCACCACGCCCACGCCGGTCAGGGGCAGGTCGCACTTCTTCAGCAGCTTGTGCGAGGTGCTGCCGTCCTTGGCGGTGGCCACGTGCTCCATCAGCACCACCACGCGCTTCACGCCAGCCACCAGGTCCATGGCGCCGCCCATGCCTTTGACCATTTTGCCGGGGATCATCCAGTTGGCCAGGTCGCCATGCTCGGAGACCTGCATCGCGCCCAGGATGGCCAGGTTGATCTTGCCGCCGCGGATCATGCCGAAGGAATCGGCCGAGCTGAAGTAGGCCGAACCGGGCAGCGCCGTCACGGTCTGCTTGCCGGCGTTGATCAGGTCGGCGTCGATCTCGTCTTCCGTCGGGAAGGGGCCGATGCCGAGCAGGCCGTTCTCGGACTGCAGATACACTTCGATATCCGATGGCACGTAGTTGGCCACCATGGTGGGCAAGCCGATGCCCAGGTTTACGTAGAAACCGTCTTGCAGTTCCTTGGCCGCGCGGGCGGCCATTTCATCACGAGTCCATGCCATGTCCGTCTCCTCAGTTGGCGCGCACGGTGCGCTGTTCGATACGTTTTTCCGGCGTCGCGTTCACTACGATGCGATGCACGAAAATCCCCGGCGTGTGCACTTGGTCCGGATCGATCTCGCCCACTTCCACCAGCTGCTCGACTTCAACGACAGTAATCTTGCCTGCGGCCGCCACGTTCGGATTGAAGTTGCGCGCCGTCTTGCGGTACACCAGGTTGCCGGCCTTGTCGGCCTTCCATGCCTTCACCAGCGACACGTCGGCCACCAGCGAACGCTCCATCACGTACTGCTCGCCGTCGAATTCACGGATTTCCTTGCCCTCGGCGACGATGGTGCCCACGCCGGTCTTGGTGAAGAAAGCCGGGATGCCGGCGCCGCCGGCGCGCAGCTTCTCGGCCAGGGTGCCCTGCGGCGTGAATTCCAGCTCCAGTTCGCCGGCCAGGTACTGGCGCGCGAATTCCTTGTTCTCACCCACGTAGGACGCGATCATCTTGCGGATCTGGCGGGTTTCCAGCAGCTGGCCCAGGCCGAAGCCGTCCACGCCGGCGTTGTTCGAGATCGCGGTCAGCTGCTTGGCCCCGCTGTCGCGCAGCGCAGCGATCAGCGCCTCGGGAATGCCGCACAGGCCGAAGCCGCCGACGGCGATGGTTTGCCCATCCTGCACAATGCCGGCCAGGGCGGCGGCGGCATCGGGATACACTTTATTCATACATCTCCCTTATGTTTTGATAAGCTTGCACTGTTGTTCACATGGGGTATCAGCATAGAATACGCCTAGTGAAACCACAATACCGTAGAACTACCGGCCCGCAACGATGAACGCACCGCTCGCAATCGACTACGAAACCATCTTCCTGCATGCGCCGGTGGGAATGTGCATCTCGGAGAACCGCACCATCCAGTCCTGCAACGAAGCGCTGGCCGGCATGTTCGGCTACCCGCGCGAGGCCCTGGTGGGCAAATCGTTCTGCCTGCTCTACCCTTCGCCGGACGAGTTCATCCGCACCGGCGACCGCATCATCCCCATCATGAACGCCAAGGGCCGCTATTCCGACGAGCGCATCATGCGCCGCGCGAACGGCGAGCTGTTCTGGTGCCACGTCACCGGCCACGCGCTCAAGGCGCGCGAACCGCTGGGGCCGGGCATCTGGACCTTCGAGGACGTCAGCGAAAAGCGCCCGGTGACGGCCGAACTGACGCCGCGCGAACGCGAAATCGCCGCGCTGCTGGTGGAGGGCAAGACCAGCAAGGTCATCGCGCGCCAGATCGACCTCAGCCCGCGCACGGTGGAAATGCACCGCGCCCGCCTGATGCGCAAGTTCGAAGCGGCCACCTCGTCCGAGCTGGTGCACAAGCTGGTGGGGGTGCAGCTGTAAAAAAAAACGGCCGAGGCCGCTTTTTTTTTTTACATCGCCGTCATGCCGTCGTCGGCGGAGATCACGGCGCCGTTGATGAAGTGGGAGTCCTCGCCGGCCAGCAGCAACAGCAGCCCGTCCAGGTCTTCCGGCTTGCCGGCGCGGCGGCGCGGCAGCATGTCGATCAGCTTGCGGCCCTGCTCGCTGGCGAAATAGTCCTCGTTGATCTCGGTCGAGATGTAGCCGGGGCAGATGGCGTTGGTGTTGATGCCGTATTTGCCCCACTCCACCGCCATGGCCTTGGTCATCTGCACCACGCCGGCCTTGCTCATGCAGTACACGCCGATCTGCGGCAGCACGCGCAAGCCGGCCACCGAGGCGATGTTGATGATGCGGTGCTGCTTCTTCGGGTCGCCCTTGGCGCGCGCGATCATGCGCTTGGCCGTTTCCTGCGCCACGAAGAAGGCGCCGCGCAGGTTGGTGTCCATCACGAAGGAGTAATCCTCCGGCGTCACGTCCACCAGCCGTTGCGTGGTGGAGACACCGGAATTGTTGACCAGGATGTCGATCTGGCCCGCTTCCGTCTCGGCGTGCGCGATGGCGGACTTGATGCTGGCGTAGTCGGTCACATCCAGCGCCACCACGTGGGCCGCGCCGCCGTCCGCTTCGATCTCGGCGCGCAGCTCCTTGAGGCGCTCTATGCGGCGCGAAGCCAGCACCACCTGCGCGCCAGCCTGCGCCAGTACCTTGGCGAAGCGGGCGCCGAGTCCGCTGGAGGCGCCGGTGACCAGCGCAATCTTCCCTTCAAAATTCACTTCTATACCCACGGCGCTGCTCCTGTATCGGTTATTGGCATGTACGTAATCATTACACAAAATGCCAGTATTAGATTGCGGCGTCTAAGATTGTCCCGCAAAATGGCGCCCATCTTGCTAAACTGGCGAAAAAGAAGCACACTCGTGCTAATTTATTGCCTCATTCTTATAAAAAGTTACAGACCATGACACAAGCAAACTCCCTGCTGGAACAATACGGCCCGCGCGACGCGATGGAATACGACGTCGTCATCGTCGGCGGCGGCCCTGCCGGCCTGTCGGCGGCCATCAAGATCAAGCAGCTGGCTGCGGAAAAAGGCCAGGAAGTGTCGGTCGTCGTGCTGGAAAAAGGCGGCGAGCTGGGCGCCCACATCCTGTCCGGGGCCGTGATGGACCCGAAAGCGCTGACCGAACTGATCCCGAACTGGAAAGAGCTGGGCGCGCCGCTGAACACCGAAGTGACCGAAGACCGCTTCCTCTTCATGACGGAAACCAAGGCCTACCAGGCCCCCAACCTGCTGCTGCCGGCCTGCTTCCAGAACCATGGCAACTACGTCATCTCGCTGGGCAACGTGGTGCGCTGGCTGGGCCAGCAGGCCGAGGCGCTGGGCGTGGAAATCTTCCCCGGCTTCGCCGCCGCCGAAGTGCTGTACAACGAGGACGGCTCGGTCAAGGGCATCGCCACCGGCAATATGGGCGTCAAGCGCGACGGCGAAGCCGGTCCCGACTTCCAGCTGGGCATGGAACTGCACGGCAAATACACGCTGTTCGCCGAAGGCGCGCGCGGCCACCTGGGCAAGCAGCTGATGGCCCGGTTCGACCTGAACAAGGGCAAGGACCCGCAATCCTACGGCATCGGCATCAAGGAACTGTGGGAAATCGACCCGTCCAAGCACAAGCCTGGCCTGGTGATCCATACGGCGGGCTGGCCTCTGGATGCCAAGACCTATGGCGGCTCTTTCCTGTACCACCTGGAAAACAACCAGGTCATGGTCGGCTATGTGGTGGGCCTGAACTACGAAAACCCCTACCTGTCGCCGTACGAGGAATTCCAGCGTTACAAGACCCATCCGGCCATCCGCACCTTCTTCGAAGGCGGCAAGCGCATTTCCTACGGCGCGCGCGCCATTACCGCCGGCGGCCTGCAATCGCTGCCGAAGCTGGTGTTCCCGGGCGGCGCGCTGATCGGCTGCGACGCCGGCTTCCTGAACATGAGCCGCATCAAGGGTTCGCACGCGGCCATCAAGACCGGCATGCAGGCGGCGCAAGCGGCCTTCGACGCCCTGGCCGCCGGCCGCCAGCACGATGAACTGGCCGCCTACCCCACCGCTTTCGAGCAGTCCTGGCTGCACGAGGAACTCCACGTGGCGCGCAACGTCAAGCCTTGGCTGAGCAAGGGCTTGTACCTGGGCGCCGTGATGACCGGCATCGACCAGCTGCTCCTGCGCGGCAAGGCGCCATGGACGCTGCACCACAGCCACGGCGACCACGAGTGCCTGAAGCCGGCCGCGGAGTTCCAGCCCATCGTCTATCCCAAGCCGGACGGCAAGCTGACGTTCGACCGCCTGTCGTCGGTGTTCATCTCCAACACCAACCACGCCGAAGACCAGCCCATCCACCTGACCCTGAAGAACCCCAGCGTGCCGGTGGAGGTGAACCTGGCCAAGTACGCCGGCCCGGAAGCGCGCTACTGCCCGGCCGGGGTGTATGAATTCGTCAAGACCGACGAAGGCCAGGACCGCCTGCAGATCAACGCCCAGAACTGCGTGCACTGCAAGACCTGCGATATCAAGGACCCGACCCAGAACATCGTCTGGGTCACGCCGGAAGGCGGCGGCGGCCCGAACTACCCCAACATGTAAGTCCGCCAACTGGCAATAAAACAACAGCGCAGCGCCCCCGGGCCTGCGCTGTTGTGCTTTATGGAACATAATCCGGGATCGCTGCCGGGTCGATTTTCAGGCTGAGAAATTATTTTCACGAAATTTCTCTAAAGCATTTAATGCCCGCTTCCAAACGGTCGTCTTGTACTTGGGAGAGCGCAGAAAAGTACCGCTGCTCTGAATCGAACCCACCTACCAGGAGTTATTCATGCTGAGTCTTCACACCAACGCTGCGGCCCTGTCCGCTCAAAACTCGATCACCCGGACCCAGAACAGCCTGTCCACGTCGATGACTCGCCTGAGCACCGGCTACCGCATCAACTCGGCAATGGACGACGCTGCCGGCCTGCAGATCGCAACCCGCCTGAAAGCACAGACCAGCGGCATGGCCGTGGCTATGCGCAACACCCAGAATTCGATCTCCATGATGCAGACCGCCGAAGGCGCGCTGGACGAAACCAGCAACATCCTGGTCCGCATGAAAGACCTGGCCACCCAGTCGGCCGACGGCTCCTCGACCGACGATGACCGTACCGCAATGCAGTCGGAATACGACGCACTGACCATGGAACTGAGCAACATCCTGTCGAACACCTCGTTCGGCGGCACCACCCTGCTGAGCACCAAGGCTGACTCCAAGTTCAACGCCAAAGTGACCTTCCAGATCGGTTCGTCCAAAGGCGAAACCATGGACGTCGACCTGACCGCCTCCGGCGACAGCTCGCTGACCGACATGCACGCTGACATCGTTGCAGCAGCAACCAACTACAAATCGGACGGCACCGCTACCGCCACCGCCGGTTCCGAAATCGCCACCTCGACCTCGGCCAACTCGACCATCGACACGCTGAAAACCGCGATCGACTCCGTCGCCAAGACCCGCTCGGCTCTGGGTGCTGCTTCGAACCGTCTGGACCACGTGTACAACAACCTGTCGAACGTGTCGACCAACACCAAGAACGCAACCGGCCGCATCATGGACGTGGACTTCGCTTCCGAATCCGCTTCGATGACCGCTAGCCAGATGCTGCTGCAAGCCGGCACCGCAATGCTGAAGCAGAGCAACAGCCAGTCGTCGCTGGTTCTGTCCCTGCTGCAATAATAGCCAGGGCATCCCGGGCGCCCGCGCGCCCGAGGGTACAAGAGCCAACCGGACGCCGGTTGGCTTTTTTCGTTTAAGGGCGGTATGCTACTTCCATGGCAATAGACAGACTCACCCCGATCAGCTCCTCGCTCAACATCCCGGACCGGATGGTGCGCGAGCAGCCCGGCCAGCCCCAGCCCATTCCGCCCGTGGTCCAGGTGCCCGGCGAGGAAGCCAGCTTCTCGCTGCCGCCCGGCCTGCCGCAGGCGCTGAACGGCGTGGCCGATGCGCAGGAAGCGCTGCTGGCCCAGCAGGGCCTGAAGTCGCTGGCCGGCGCCGCGCAGGCGCAAATTGCCAGCCTGGCCGACCCCGCCGCGCTGCGCCCCGATCAGTTGCAGATGTCGCGCCAGCTGGTCTGGCAGCAGCCGGACGCCAACACCATGGCCATGTCGTGGGCGGTGATGGTGCGCACCTACGGCGAGCAGCGCGCCGCGCTGATGGAGCAGGCGCACGGCCGCCACCTGCCGTCCGGCCTGTTCATGACCGAGCACGGCCAGACCGCCATGCGCGAAGGCCGCGTGACGCCGCAGATGCTGAGCGAAATGGAATCGTGGCGCTTTGCCGTCTATGCCTGGGGCGCGGAAAAGCTGGTGCTGCGCGTGGTCTCGCGCGATCCCGGCCAGCAGGACGAGCCGCGCCGCCGCCGCGCGCGCGTGGCGATCCGCCTGGAACTGCACATCGACGGCTTGGGCAAGGTGCTGGTGCAGATGGAGCCGGCCGGCGACGGCGTGGTGCTGGAGATCGGCGCCAACCAGAACGCCACCATGCAGTTCATGCGCGAGATGCTGCCGGAGCTGGCCGCCATCGTCAGCCGCAACGGCCTGTCGCTGGTGCGCTGCCACCTGATGCGCGAGCTGGCGCCGGTGCGCGAGGAATACAATAATCCGACCCGGGTGCAGACCGCCATGCTGACCCAGGCCATCTTCAAGGCCATGGCCGAGACCGCCGTGCTGCTGTCGCAGCCGCAGCAGCCCAAGGACCTGTTCTCGGCGTCGGCCTAGGCAGGACCACGCCCCGGCCGGGGCCTTAGCCCACCGTGCCGATAATGCTCACTTCGCGGTTTTCCGGCACTTCATTGTAGGACAGCACATGCAGGCCCGGCGCGAACAGGCGCGCGTAACGCGCCAGCAGCGGCCGGATCTGCGGCAGCACCAGCAGCAGCGGCGGCGTGGCCTGCTGCTTCATCTGCTCGCGCGCCACCGGCATGTTCACCTGCAGCTGCGCCAGCAGGTGCGGATCGATCGGATAGTTGTCCAGCACCACCTTGCCGCCCTGGCGCGCCTGGTTCAGCGAACCGAGCAGCATATTTTCCAGCTCGCCGCCCAGGTTAAAGGCCAGCATCTCCGACTTTTGCCCGAACAGGCCGGTGACGATCTGGCGCCGCAGCGCGCAGCGCACCTCGGCCGCCAGCAGGATGGGGTCCTTGGTGGTTTCCGAGCTGTCCAGCAAGGTGGTGGCGATCGGCACGATATCCTTCAGCGACACGTTCTCGGCCAGCAGCACGCGGAACACGCGCAGCAGCTGGGTGTGCGTGAGCGCCTTGTCCAGCGAGGCCGCCAGCTTGGGCGACAGCGCGCCCAGGCGCTCCAGGATAGCCGGCACGTCCTCGTGCCGGAACAGCTCGGGCAGGTATTCGCGGATCAGCTTGGACACGTGGGTGGCGATGGCGCTTGGTGCCTCCACCACCTGGTAGCCCAGGCCCAGCGCGTTGGCCTTTTCGCTGCTGTCGATCCAGATCACCGGCATGCCGTAGGCCGGCTCCACGCCGGGAATGCCGTCCAGCTTGCCGTACACGGTGGGCGACGGAATCGCCATCAGGCGGTCGGCAAACACTTCGGCCTGCGCCACCACGCTGCCGCTGAGCACCACCGCGTACTGCGAAGGCTTCAAGCCCAGGTCGTCGCGCACGGCGATCGGCGGCAGCACCATGCCCATGGATTCGGACAGGCTCTGGCGCACGCCGCGCACGCGCTTGGTCAGCGGCTCGCCGTGCGCCTTGTCGATCAGGCTCACCAGCTTGTAGCCCAGGGTCAGCTGTAGCGGCTGCACGGCCGGCAGGCTCTGCCACTCCAGCTCGGGCGCCTTTTCCTCGCGCAGCGCGGCCTCGATGGCCTTGATGGCGCTGGTGTCCGGCGCCTTGACCTTGGTGCTCAGGCGCCAGGCCACATAGCCCAGCACGGCGGCGAAGGTCAGGAACATCAGCCACGGCATGCCCGGCACCACGGCCAGGATGGCCATCAGGCCGGCCGCGCCGCCGATCACGCTTGGCGACGTCAGCAGCTGGTGCTTGACCGTGTCCTCGAAGTCGCCCGAGTCGCTGATGCGCGTCACCAGGATGGCCGAGGCGGCCGACAGCAGCAGCGCCGGGATCTGCGCCACCAGGCCGTCGCCGATGGTCAGCAGCGCGTACTGGCGGAAGGCGTCGCCGAAGCTCATGTTCTGCATCAGCGAACCGATGGCCACGCCGCCCACCATGTTGATGATCAGGATCAGGATGGAGGCCACGGCGTCGCCGCGCACGAACTTGGAGGCGCCGTCCATGGCGCCGTAGAAGTCGGCCTCCATGGCCACGTCGCGGCGGCGCGCCTGCGCCTGTTCCTGGTTGATCAGGCCGGCGTTCAGGTCGGCGTCGATGGCCATCTGCTTGCCCGGCAAGGCGTCCAGCGTGAAGCGCGCCGACACCTCGGAAATACGTTCGGCGCCCTTGGTCACCACGATGAAGTTGATGATCATCAGGATCACGAACACCACCAGGCCGACCACGAAGTTGCCGCCGATGACCACGTTGCCGAAGGCCTCGATCACGCGGCCGGCCGCGCCCGTGCCCTCGTGGCCCTTGAGCAGCACCACGCGGGTCGAGGCCACGTTCAGGGTCAGCCGCATCAGGGTGGTGGCCAGGATCACCGTCGGGAACACCGAGAAGTCCAGCGGCCGCTTGGCCGACACGCTGACCAGGATCACGATCAGGGCCAGCACGATGTTGAACGTGAACAGCACGTCCAGCAGGATGGGCGGCAGCGGCAGGATGATCATCCCGAGGATGGCCATCACGAACAGCGGCGTGGCGAACTTGTGGCGGCGCAGTTCTGCGACGATACGGTTCAGGAGATTCATCAGGGTCTTACCTCACTCATGGAAGATGGCACGTCTACGTCGGTCGGCAAACCGGGCTCGGCCGTGCGGCGGCCGGCGCGGAACGCCTTAATCTGCAGCACATAATTCAGCACCTGCGAGACGGCCTGGTACAGCTGCACCGGGATCTGCTGGTTGACCTGGCTGGTATTGTAAATGGCCCGCGCCAGCGGCGGCAGGGGCAACACTTCGATTTGGTGTTCCTGCGCAATCTGGCGGATGAACAGCGCCATCTCGTCCACGCCCTTGGCCAGCACATAGGGCGCCTCGGCGCGCTGCTCGTCGTACTTGAGCGCCACCGCGTAGTGCTCCGGGTTGACGATCACCACGTCCGCGTTCGGCACGGTCTTGCGCGCGGCACGCTGGGCCAGCGCGCGCTGCAGCTGGCGCACGCGCTGGCGCACTTCGGGCCGGCCTTCGCTGCTCTTGTATTCTTCCTTCAGGTCCTGCTTGCTCATGCGCTGGTTCTTGGCGTAGAAGAAGGCCTGCGCCGGCACGTCGACAATGGCGAACAGCACGAACACCGAGATCAGCGCCATCAGCCCGTCCAGCATCAGCGCCGAGCCGTTCAGCAGCGCCTCGTTGAGCGGCATGCCCTGCAGCCGCGTGTAGTCCTGCACGCTGGAGCTGCCGACGTGCACCAGCACCCAAATCAGCACGCCGGACTTGGCCAGCGACAGGCCGAACTCGAAGGCGTGCTTGCCGGAGAACAGCCGGCCGAGGTTGGTGACCGGGCTGAAGCGTTCCAGCTTGGGTTCCCAGTGCTTGCTGGAGAACACCCAGCCGCCCGGGATCAGCCCGCCCAGCACGATGGCCAGCGGCACCACGAACAGCGGCAGCAGCATCTTGATCAGCAGCCACATCGAGGTCATGAAGATGGACGACATGGTGTTGTCCAGCGCGCCCTGGCTGTCGTACTGGGCGAAGCTCTGGTGGAACAGCTCGCGGAAATCCATCAGGTAGGACGGCAGCAGCCAGATGAACAGCTTGAGCGTGACCAGGATGCCGAGCGCGGTGGCCAGGTCGCGCGAACGCACCACCTGGCCTTCCTCGCGGGCCTTCTTCAGCTTCTGGTGTGAAGCCTTTTCTGACTTGTCGCCGGTGCTGCTCTCAGCCATGGGCCACCTGCATCTGCTGCCGTATCATTTCCAGCACCCGCCCCGTCATGCGGATGTAGTGTTCGGGGATGAAGCGCACCACCTGGCCCAGCATCAGCAGGCCGAAGATGGTGATCACGGAAAAGCCCAGCGCGAACAGGTTCAGGGTCGGCGCCACGCGGTTCAGGAAGCCGAAGCCGATCTGCACCACCATGGTGGCGAACACGATGGGCACGGCCAGCAGCATGGCGGCGGCGAAGATCCAGGCCACGTTCCAGGCCACCGTCTGCAGCAGCAGCGGATGGTAGCCGCCGCCCAGCGGCCAGGCCTGGAAGCTGCCGCCGATCACGCCGGCGATCACCAGGTGGCCGTCGATGGCGAAAAACACGATGATGACCAGCATCGACAGCAAGGCCGACACCACGTCCGACGACTGGCCGTTGACCGGGTCGTTCATCACCGCCATGGAAAAGCCGATCTGGCTCGACACCAGGTAGCCCAGCACCATCATCACCGACACGCTGAAATGGAAGGCCAGCCCCAGCACGCCGCCGATCACGGCCTGTTCCAGCGTGGCGGCCACGCCCTGGATGGAAATCGGGTCGATGGCCAGCGCGTTTTCCGTCAACGGCAGCATCAGGATGGACAGCACCAGCGCGGTCAGGATGCGCACCGTCACCGGCACCATGGCCTCGCCCAGCACGGGTGCGGCGCTCAGCATGGCCAGCACGCGCACGAAGGGCCACCACCATGCGTTCAGCAGCGGCAGCAACTGGGCCAGTACGGATTCCATGGCCGCGCCGCCCTACCCTACCAGTGTCGCGGCGCGGGTGAAGATGGACACGCAATAGTCCATCAGGTAGCCGGCCATCCAGCGCCCGGCCAGGATCAGCGCCAGCAGGGTGACCAGCAGGCGCGGCAAGAAGCTCAGCGTCTGTTCATTGATCTGCGTGGCGGCCTGCACCAGCGCCACCAGCAGGCCCATGATCAGGCCCGGCACCACCAGCACCAGCACCAGCAGCATCACGATGTGCAGCGATTCGACGATCAGGTCGACCGCGATGTCGGGCGTCAGCATAGCTCTACCCCGCCCCTAATAGGCCTGGATGCTCGTGACGAGCGTGTTGACGGTCAGGGTCCAGCCATCCACCAGCACGAACAGCAGCAGCTTGAACGGCAGCGAGATGACCAGCGGCGACAGCATCATCATGCCCATGGCCATCAGCACCGACGACACCACCAGGTCGATGATGAGGAAGGGGATGAACAGCAGGCAGCCGATCTGGAACGCGGTCTTCAGCTCGGACAGCACGAAGGCGGCCAGCTTGACGGTAAACGCGTGGTCGGCCGGCTTGGCCACGTTGTCCTCGCCGGCCAGGTGGGCGATCTGCTTGAGCGCGGCCTTGCTGGTCTGGGCCAGCATGAAGCGCGAGATGGGGCGCTCGGCGATCTGCAGCGCTTCCTGCAGGCCGATCTTGTCCTGGTCGTAGGGCACGAAGGCGTCCTTCCACACCTGGTCGCCGATCGGGCGCATCACCAGCAGGGTCAAAATCAGCGCCACCCCGGTGACCACGCGGTTGGGCAAGCCCTGCTGCAGGCCCAGCGCCTGGCGCAGCAGCGACAGCACGATGACGAAGCGGGTAAAACTGGTCATCATCATGACCATGATGGGCAGCAAGCCCAGCAAGGTCATGATGATCAGGATCTGCGTCTTGACCGTCAGTTCGGTCTTGGCGCCGGGCACGACATTGGCCAGCAAGTCGACCGCGTGGGCCGGCGCGCTTGCCAGCAGGGCCAGGGCCAGGGCTGCCGCGCCTGCGGCCGCCAGCGTCCTGCGGACAGCCAGGGTCATGGCGTCATCATGTCGAGATTCAGGCCGTCCAGGTCGATTACCTTCAAACCGTAGTTTTCGCCCGCCACCACCACTTCGGCGCGGCCGATGGCGGTGCCGTTGACCTTGATCACCAGCGGCTCGCCGGCCAGCACGTCCAGCTCCACCACGCTGTCCGGGCCGATGGCCATCAGGTCCTGCAGCGAGATGCGGGCCGAGCCCACTTCCAGCGTCAGGGTCACGGGTATCTTGCGCATCATCTGCGGCAGCTCGCGGCGGTCGCGGCCGCTGCGCGCGGGCGCCACGTCGGCCAGGTCGTTGCTGACCTGGTCGATGATCATTTCTTCCGACAGGTCTTCCAGCAGCGCGTCGCTGGTGCTGTTTGCGTTGATGTTCATCATGGGTTATTCGACATCTTCAAAGGAGGTTAAACAGAGCTTGCCCTTGTGCTCGCTTACGGCGGCCGTGAACAGGCGCGAATCGTCGAGCAGGACTTCGGCCCGGTGCATGCTGATGGGGATCACGTCGCCGACGCGCAAGTCGAACAGGCTGCCCAGTTCCATTTCCTTGCTGACCAGGCGGCCCTGCAGGCCGACCTGCAGGCGCGCGCCCAGCGGCGCCTGATGACGGGCGGCGCGGCGCGCGGCGTCGCGCTCCGGCTGCAGGCCGCGCAGCACGCTGGCCATCAGATTCTTGTCGAGCGCGAACAGGAAGCGGCCGCTGAGGGGCTGGCCGCCTTCGCTGTCGGGGTCGCTGACCGTGACGCCGATGGCCCAGCCGCCCTTGGCCGGCAAGCCGCCGCCGACCGGCTTGAAGCCCTCGTCGGCGCCGTCCGGGCTGGCCGAGGCGGCCGACGCCGGCAGGTTCGACTCGATGCGCGCGGCCAGCGTGCCGGCCAGCTGCTGGCCCAGCAGCACGGCCAGGCGCTCCTCGGTGGCGGTCACCTTGACGGCGGCATCGTCGGCCGCGGCGTTGCTCTTGGCGCGGCCGTAGCGGTAGTTCAGCACCGCCAGCAGCACCTTGCGCTCGAGCGAAAAGGCGATCTGCCCGGCGGGCGCGGAGAAGTTGGTCCAGCGCAGCGCGGTTTCCTCGCCGTCGAGGCGGAAAAAGGCCACGCTGTCGACCTGGAAGGTGCCCCAATAGCGGCGGTTTACGTTCAGGCGCATGGCCTGGCCCAGGTCTTCCTTCAATTGGGCGGCAAAAGCAGGCAGCCTGTGCACCGGCCTGCCCAGCAGGCAGGGGTCCAGAACTTGATGTTGCGCAGTCTGTTTTATGATGGTCATTTCAGTGGTCTGGTCGGTACGCGGTCGGCGCGCGGGCGGCAGGCTGATTGTTGCACAACCGCATGCCATATCCTAGCTTAAAAAGCGCCTGTTTAGCTAGGACGATCTGGCCGACGCTGCGGACCGAAGCTTACAGCAATTCCCTTCCTATTGCCATGCATCAATAAAACGTTTTCACCCTATGGGGCTTTACAGGAAAGTTGCTAACGGGTAAGCTTATTAGTAGCATGACGGTGTTGCAGCGGCGACGCAACAAAAACAGCAAAAGTGGTGCTTAGTGCATGATTAAAAAGGAAATTCTGTCGTTTTCCCGCCCCACTTCCGAAACCGGACACGGCTTTTTTGTTGTTTCATTGCACGCCGACACGCCGAACTAATTTCCAGCATGTATCATTCTTCTGAGTCCGCTTTGAGACGCGTCGCAGCCGGCGAGTTCGCCGGGCACTGTCCGAATATGGCCGACATGGGGCTATGGTAGCCATGTGTGAGCAACGTTGCAATTAAGTGGAGGTAGCATGGCCAATGAGTTTGCCAGCCTGATTCAGGCGGATCTGGCGTCCCTGACCAACGCCGCGGCCGACCTGTCGGTCAACGCGATCGCCCCGGCCGCGCAGTTCGGCGCGGTGGCCGGCCACGCCGGCAATCCGACGTTTTCGTTTGCCCAGTCGATGCGCGACGCGGTCACCCGCGTCAACAACGACGACGCGCAAGCGGCCCAGAAAATGGCCGACGTGGACGCCGGCCGCAGCGACGACCTGGTGGGCGCCATGCTGTCCAGCCAGGAAGCCAGCCTGTCGTTCTCGATGCTGATGCAAGTGCGCAACAAGGTCATGGGCGCGGTTGACGAGCTCATCAAATTGCCGCTGTGATCGCTGCAGCATTCAACACCGCTATTCCATCGCTGCCATCGCTGACATGCAGCGTACCCACGCCGGCCTGCGCCGGCGACAGTCTCCCGTTCCGGCTTTAACCTTTCCACGCGAAAGTTCACAGTGATCAACACCATCAAGTCCGCCTTCGGGCGCTGGCGCTCCGGCGACGGCGCGAATCCTGCCCTCCCCCCCGCCTTGCTCAAAAACCTCACTCCCATCTTGCTACTGGCCATAGGCCTGACGGCGCTGGTGCTGATGGTGCTGTGGAAGGACCAGTCGGCCTACAAGCCGGTGTTCGGCGCGCGCGAAAAAGTGGTGGCGGCCGACATGATGACGGTGCTGGACGGCGAGCACATCCCCTACCGCGTGCATCCGGACAGCGGCCAGGTGCTGGTGCCCGAATCCATGCTGGGCAAGGTGCGCATGCTGCTGGCGTCGAAAGGCGTGACGGCCCAGCTGCCGGCCGGCCTGGAGCTGATGGACAAGAACGACCCGCTGGGCGTGTCGCAATTCGTGCAGGACGTGCGCTTCCGGCGCGGCCTGGAAGGCGAGCTGGCGCAGTCCATCATGACGCTGGACGCGATCGCCTCGGCGCGCGTGCACCTGTCGATTGCCAAGTCGACCTCCTTCGTCACCAGCGACGGCGACAAGTCGTCCGCCTCGGTGGTGATCGCCACCAAGCCGGGCCAGAAGCTGTCGCCGGAAACCATTGCCGCCGTGGTCAACATGGTGGCCGGCAGCGTGGCCAGCCTGGCGCCCTCGCGCGTGAGCCTGGTCGACCAGGCCGGCAACCTGCTGTCGTCGCACGTGGACCTGGCCGACGGCTTCGATTCCTCGGCCGCCACCAATGAGAACGGCAAGCGCCTGCAGGACGAGATCCGCAACAACATCCGCGGCCTGCTCGGCCCCATCGTCGGCGAGGACAACTTCCGCCTCAGCGTGACGGCCGCCGTAAACAACGACAAGGTCGAAGAAACGGTGGAGAAATACGGCGAAACGCCGAAAGTGACCAGCGAAGCGATGCGCGAAGAGCAGGACCGCAACCGCCTGGTGATGGGCGTGCCGGGCACGCTGTCGAACCGCCCGCCGGCGGCCGACGCGGCCAAGACCAACCCGGCCGATCCGAACCAGCAGCCGGACGGCAGCGCCAGGAAAAACGCCACCACCCGCCAGTACGCCTACGACCGCAGCATCGTGCAGACCAAGCACCGCGCGCGGCACGCTGGAAAAGCAAAGCATCGCCGTGGTGCTGGCGCAGGCCGCCGCGCCCTTCCCGAAAACCGGCTGGACGCCGGCCGAACTGGCCAATATCGACAAGGTGCTGCGCAACGGCCTGGGCATCAACGCCGAGCGCGGCGACACGCTGATGGTCACCGCCATGAACTTCCCGCCGAAAGCGGCCGTCACCCCGTGGTGGCAGGAACGCGACACGGTGGTCGACTTCAGCGCCTGGCTGAGCTACGCGGTGGGCGCCATCCTGGCCTACTTCCTGCTGCTGCGTCCGCTGCTGCGCCTGCTCACGGCGCGCTTCGCTCCCGCCACGCCGCAGGCGGTCGCCCTGCGCGGCGCGGCCGCGCGCGGCGGCAGTGCCGAAGCGACCGTGCTGGGCGGCCAGGCCGGCGCGCAGCCGGCGCCGGGCGCGCCCGCCCTGGGTTCGCCGGAAGCGGCGCACGACGCCCAGGCCAAGCAGCAGCTGGAACAGCAGGCCGCCAAGCCGGGCATGCCGGTGGTGCCGCTGCTGGAAAACTACGATTTGCCGCCGACCGGTTCCTCGGTCGACGTGATGGTCGATCACCTGAAGATCCTGGCCGAAAAAGAGCCGGAACGCGTAGCCGAAGTCGTCAAACAATGGATGCAGAAAAATGGCCGAACTCAATAACGATATGCCCGATGGTTCGGGCCTGACCCCGGTCGAACAGGCCGCCATCGTGCTGCTGAGCATAGGCGAGGAGCCGGCCGCGGCCGTGCTGCGCTGCCTGTCGCGCGAGGAATTGCTGGAAGTGACGCAAGTGATGTCGCGCATGAGCGGCATCAAGGTGGAAGCCGTCAAGACCGCCATGCAATCGTTCTTCGACGACTACCGCGAGCAGTCCGGCGTGCACGGCGCCTCGCGCGCCTACCTGAAGCGCTCGCTGGACCTGGCGCTGGGCAACGACATCGCCAATACCGTGCTCAACAACATCTACGGCGACGAGCTGCGCCCGAAAATGGCGCGCCTGCAGTGGGCCTCGCCGAAGTGGCTGGCCGAGTACATCGCCAACGAGCACGTGCAGATGCAGGCCGTGTTCCTGGCCTTCCTGCCGCCGGCGCTGGCCGGCCAGATCATCGACGCGCTGCCGGTGGACGGACGCGACCTGGTGCTGCTGAACCTGGCGCGCCTGGACGAGATCGACCGCGACCTGCTGCAGGAGCTCGACGAGCTGGTGGACCGCTGCCTGGGCAGCTTCGATTCGCAAAGCACCAGCGTGGAGGGGATCCGCCAGACCGCCGAAATCCTCAACCGGCTGCCGGGCAACCGCGCCCAGATCGTTGAACTGCTGCGCGCGCACGACCCGGAAGTGGTGAACCAGATCGAGCTGTCGATGTACGACTTCCTGATCCTGTCCACCCAGACCGAGGCCACGCTGTCGCGCCTGATCGAGGAAGTGCCGCTGGAGCAGTGGGCCATCGCGCTCAAGGGCGCCGAGCTGGCCATCCGCGACGCGGTGCTCAAGACCATGCCGAAACGCCAGGCGCAAGCCTTCGAGGACATGATGCGGCGCGCCGGCCCGGTGCCGATGTCGCGCATCGAATCGACGCGCCAGGACATCATGGCCACCGTCAAGGCGCTGGCCGACGCCGGCGAAGTCGAAGTGCAGCTGTTCGCCGAAACGGTGGTGGAATGATGAAGCAGTTCCGCCCTTACCGCTTCCCGCCGCTGTCGCAGTTCGCCCCGCCGCCGACCCGCAACGGCAGCCCCGGCCTGGGCACCGACAGCGCCCAGTGGCAAGCCTCGGTCAGCGAAGGCTTCGAGCAGGGCCAGCGCGACGGCTACGAGATCGGCCTGCAGCGCGGCCAGGAGGACGGCTTCGAGGCCGGCCGCAACGCCGGCTTCGAGCAGGGCCGCGAAGAAGGCCGCAATGAAACCCTGGTCAGCTTCGACACCATGGCGCGCCCGGTCGAGAGCATGCTGAAAGGCTTGAAGAAGCTGCGCGCCGATTACCGCGCGGCGCAGCGCAAGGAGGTGGTGGACCTGGTGGCCAAGGTGGCGCGCTCGGTGATCCGCGCCGAACTGGCGCTGCAGCCGGTGCAGATCATGGCCCTGGTCGACGAGACGCTGGCCTCGATGCCGCCCACGCGCGAAGACATCGACGTGTACCTGAACCCGGAAGAACTGAAACGCATCGCCGACCTCGATCCGAAGCGCACCAAGCGCTGGAACCTGATCCCGGACGCGCGCCTGGACATCGGCGAATGCCGCATCCGCGCCGGCGACAACGAAGTCGATGCCGGATGTCATCAACGTCTTGCTGCTGTCATGGAACAGGTCGATAATCAGCTGCAGGCCGCCGACAGCGGCGACGAGTCCGAGAGCGAAGAATGATAGCCGATGCCTTGCGCAAGCTGGAGCTGGACGCAGTCCCCATGGCCACCCCGACCGGGCGCCTGGTGGGGGCGTCCGGCCTGCTGCTGGAAGCCATGGGCTGCCCGCTGCACACCGGCCAGCGTTGCCAGATCGAGACAGTCAGCGGCGAATGGCTGGACGCGCAAGTGGTTGGCTTCCGCGACAAGCTTTCATTCCTGATGCCGTTCAAGAAGGCGGTCGGCCTGACCACCGGCGCGCGCGTCATGCCCTCCCCTGAAAAAATCAGCCTGACCATCGGCCCCGGCTGGCTGGGACGCATGGTCAACGGCTTGGGCGAACCGATCGACGGGCTGGGCAAGCTGGGCGGCGATTTCCCGCTCGACTACACGCCGCCGCGCATCCACCCGCTGCGCAAGAAGCCGGTCACCGAGCCGCTGGACGTGGGCGTGCGCGCCATCAATTCCATGCTGACCCTGGGCAAGGGCCAGCGCGTGGGCCTGATGGCCGGCTCCGGCGTCGGCAAGTCCGTGCTGCTGGGCATGCTCACGCGCCAGACCGTGGCCGACGTGGTGGTGGTTGGCCTGATCGGCGAGCGCTCGCGCGAGGTGCGCGAATTCGTCGACATGTCGCTCGGCCCGGAAGGCTTGCGCAAGGCGGTGCTGGTGATCGCCCCGGCCGACGAGTCGCCGCTGATGCGCATCATGGCCACCGAACTGTGCCACTCGATCGCCGCGCACTACCGCGACCAGGGCAAGAACGTGCTGCTGCTGGTCGATTCGCTGACGCGCTACGCGATGGCGCTGCGCGAGCAGGCGCTGGCGCTGGGCGAGCCGCCGGCCACCAAGGGCTATCCGCCGTCGGTGTTCTCGGCGCTGCCGCAGCTGGTGGAATCGGCCGGCAACGGCGAGAACCCGGTCGGCAGCATGAGCGCCATCTACACCGTGCTGGCCGAAGGCGACGACCAGCAGGACCCGGTGGTCGACACCGCGCGCGCCATCCTGGACGGCCACATCGTGCTGACGCGCGAACTGGCCGAGCGCGGCCATTATCCCGCCATCAATATCGGCGCGTCGATCAGCCGCTGCATGAACCAGGTGATCAGCAAGGAGCACGTGCTGGCCGCGCGCGCGCTGAAAGCGTCGATGGCGCGCCACGACCGCGTGCGCGACCTGATCCCGCTGGGCGCCTACGTGCCCGGCGCCGACCCGGTGACGGACAAGGCGGTCAACCTGCATCCCCATGTCGAAGAATTCCTGTGCCAGGGCACCAAGGAAGCGGCGCCCTACTCTGCGTGTGTGGAAACCCTTGAAAGGCTGATGGCATGAGCACCTCCAAACCCCAGTCTCACATGATACGCAACCTGTCCACCCTGGTGGACTTGCGCAGCAACGAAGTGACCCGGCTGCAGACCGAAATGGCGGCCAAGGAAACCGTGCGCGAACGCTACCAGAAGAACCTGGAGCGCCTGACCGGCTTGTACCAGAACAGCGGCGCCAGCGGCAAGCTGCCGATGGCGCTGGCCTCCAACTGCGGCGACTACAAGCAGGCCGTGATGCAGATGGCCGACAACCACCGCCTCGACCTGTCCATGCACGAGGCCGACATGGCCGTGTCGCAGCGCGCGCTCACGGCCGCCTACGTCAAGCGCGAGGTGCTGGACCAGGTGCTGCAGCAGAAACAGGCGGCCGCCGTGCACCAGGAACGCGCGCAGGAACGCAAGCAGCATGACGAACTGGCAACGCAACTGTGGTTGCGCAGTCAAAAACCCGGTTAATCGATAAAAATTTCATAGGGAAACATTTTCGGTCGCCTGTTAGCACTGTACACTTTCTTCTCATTCTCCGGAGCAAACATCATGGCCACCTCTTCAGTCCCAGGCAGCGGCAGCGCCGACTACCCGTCGTACATGGCAACCCAGCTGGCGACGCGCTATACGGAAGCGTCCCAGACGCTGCTGGACGACAAGACCAAGGCCGCCAGCGGCGGCGCCAGCGGCATCAGCAAGCTGAGCTCGGCCATGAGCACCTTCAGCAGCAGCCTGCTGGCCCTGAGCGGCAAGAAAAGTGTGCTGGCCAACGCCGGCACCTTCAGCAGCGACGTCGGCACCGCCACGGCCGGCCCGGCCGCCGTGGCCGGCACCTACAATTTCTACGTCGAGCAGCTGGCCACGGCCGGCCAGGTCGCCTACGGCGGCATTTCCGACACCACCGCAGCCGGCAGCGGCAGCCTGAATGTGGTGCTGGCCGACGGCACCAACTTCAACGTCAACCTGGTCAACGCCGACAAAAACCTGGACAACGTGCTGACGGCGCAGGAAGTGGCCACCGCCATCAATCTGGCGGCCGGCAACAACTCCACCGTGACGGCGTCCACCATGACCGTCAACGGCAGCACCACCCTGGTGCTGACCTCGAACAACACGGGCGAGGACAACGCCGCGTCCTTCGATACGACCGGCGTCACGAACGCTGCGCTGAAGACCATGCTCGACGATACCAGCAAGCAAACCACGCTGGTCACCGCCAAGGACGCGGTGGTCTGGCTCGGCGCGCCGGACGGCAATCCGCTGAGCCCGAACCGCATGCAGCAGGCGTCCAACACTTTTTCCGTGGTCAATGATGTCAAGATGACCTTCACCAAGGCCCAGGGCGTGGGCGACGCGCCGGCAACCCTGACCGTGAAGGCCGACAACGCCGGCACCAAGGCCAATGTGCAATCCTTCGTCGACGCCTACAATGCGCTCAACAAGGTACTGGATGACCTGATGTACGTGGGCGACACGCCCAACAACAAGCCGCCCGGCCCGTTCGCCAACGACGCCGGCCTGAAGGCGCTGCGTGCCCGCATGCAGGATATGCTGCGCAAGGAAACCGACGGCGTGAGCCTGCCCGTGTTCGGCATCACGGCCCAGCGCGACGGCACACTGGCCGTCAACGCCGACCGCCTGGCCAAGAGCATCGCCGCCAACCCGGAGGCGCTGGACAAGATCTTCGGCACCAGCAGTCTGAACAACACGTCCGCGCTGCTGGGCGGCCTGGACCAGCTGCTGGGCACCTGGACCAACAGCGTGGACGGCTATATCGGCGTGCGCCGCGAGGCCAACGAGCGCCTGCAAAGCACGCTGACCGACCGCCAGACCGCGCTTGACAATCTGTTCAACAATTCCTACAAGCGCTATCTGCAGCAGTTCACCACCCTGCAGCAGCTGCAAAACCAGATGGCGCAAAACACCAGCATGTTCGATGCGCTGTTTGGCAGCAGCAAAGACACGTAACCCACTTCGAGACCCATGATGAACCAGGAAGCCTATAGCAGTTATCACTCCGTCAATCTGGACGCCCAGACCGCGCGCGCCTCGCCGATCGAGCTGGTGCTGGTGCTGACCGACGGCTTGCTGGAGGAGCTGGCGCGCGCGCGCGGCCACGTGG
Organism: Pseudoduganella sp. UC29_71; assembly: GCF_042693265.1. Taxonomy (NCBI): domain Bacteria; kingdom Pseudomonadati; phylum Pseudomonadota; class Betaproteobacteria; order Burkholderiales; family Oxalobacteraceae; genus Pseudoduganella; species Pseudoduganella sp. UC29_71. The sequence goes on from NZ_CP170549.1 coordinate 3,268,728, forward strand.
TCGGCAAGCGCTACGAGCTCAAAGCCGCCAGCCTGAACAAGTGCACCGAGATCATCAACGGCCTGTCCAGTTCGCTCGACTACGAGCAGGGCGGCGAGGTGGTGGCCAACCTGGGGCGCTTGTACGACTATTGCGTGGCGCGGCTGTACCGGGCCGGGGTGGACATGGACCCTGCCGTCATCGACGAAGTGGCAGGCTTGCTGACCACCATCAAGCAAGGCTGGCTCGGCGTACAGGCAAAGAATGGATAGGAAGAACAACTTGCTGCAACTGGCGCAGAAAATGAGCGCGGCCACTGCCGCCTCGGACTGGACGGCGCTGGCGGCGATCAATACGCTGATGGCCGCCTCGCTGCCGGTCATGGCCGCGCAGGGTCCGTGGACGCCGGCCGAACGCGCGGCGCTGGCCGCGCTGCGCCAGCTGCATTTGCAGGCCGAGCATTGCGCCGGCCTGGCCAGCGCCGACCTGGCTGCCAAGCTGAGCGAGATGCAGGCCAACAAGGAAGGCTGGATGGCCTATGCCATGACCGGCGGCGACCACGAAGCCGGCGAGCCGCCCGCCCCGACACGCAACCGCAGCGCCGCTGCCGACACCGGAACCACCGCATGACCATGATTTCCTCCGCCGCGCCCAGCGCGGCACCCTCTGCTCCTGCCGCGCTCGACGGCGCGCCGCCGGCTGCCGCCGAGACCGGCGTGCTGCCAGCCGACCAGGCGCTGTTCGCGCAGATTTTCAGCCAAGCAGACCCCGCCGCGACAAGCGCCGCCGCCGACGAGGACGCCGCGCAAGCCGGGGCTGACGGCGCACCGGACGCCGCCGCCGGCAGTGCCGGTGCCGCCAACGCGCTGCTGGCGCTGCTGCTGCCGACCGCCGCTCCGGCCACCGCCCCCGCCCCTGCGCCCGGCGGCACCGCTGCAGCCGTCGTCGTCGCCGTCGCGCCCGCGTCGGCCGCAGGCGCCGCCGCGCAGACCGCCGCACTGGCGGCCGCGCTGGCCGGCGCAACGCACCAGGCCTACGGCACAGCCGCCCCGACCGCAGCGCCGCAAGCGGCAGGCTATGCGCCTGGCGCCGTCCCCGGCACCGCCGCGCCCAGCGCCGCTCCCACTGCCGCCGTGATGGCCAGCCAGGCAGCAAACCAGTCCCCTTACGGGGCCGCCACAGCCGCCCCGGCAGCTAGCGCTGCGCCGTCGGCCGCGCCCACTGCGGCGCCGACGGCAGCCGTGCAGCAGGCCGCCCAGCAGGCCGCGCGCGAAGAACGCGCCGCCTACGCGGCCGCTACCGCCGCGCCAAGCGCGCCGCCCAGCGCCGCCCCGGGCAGCGCAGCGCCGCAGCAAGCCGTGCCCAGCGCGCTGCAGCTGGCCGCCGACCAGATGCTGCAGGGCCAGCGCCGCAGCGGCGCGCAGCGCGCCGAACTGGCCACCATCAGCGGTGCGGCGCTGGCCGCCGGCGCCGCACCGGGCGCCGGCCTCGCAGCGGCCACGGGCGCGGCCGGCGACAGCGTCGGCTTCAGCGCCGTCAACCAGATCAATTTCAACGCTGCCGTGGCGGCCAATGGCAGCCAGCCGGCCCAGGCCGGCAGCGACGCGGTGCGCCTGGCCGGCACGCCGGAACAGTGGCAGCAGCCGCTGCGCGACGCCTTGGGCGACCGCCTCCAGCTCAGCCTGCAGCGCAATAACGACCACGCGGTGATCCGCCTGGAACCGCCCAATATGGGCACGGTCGAGATTTCGATCCGCCACAGCGCCGGCGCGCTGCAGGTCAACCTGTCGGCCAACAACAGCGAAGTGCTGCGCCAGCTCAACAACATCGGTGACAGCGTGCGCCAGGACTTGTCGCAGCGCAGCTTCGGCGACGTGGCCGTCACCGTGTCGGCCTCGCCGCGCGGCGGCAGCCAGTCGCTGGCCGACGGCGGCGCCGGGCGCCAGCAGGGCCAGGAGCAGCAGCAGCGCGGCCCGGGCCGCGCGCTGGGCGACGACGAGCAGGCCGCAACCACCTTTGCCATGACGGCCGAACGGGAGTAAGTACTAGATGAATAAAAAACTGGTGATAGCCATGGTGGGCGTGCTGCTGCTGGGCGGCGGCGTGGCCGGCGGCGCGGTGTGGTACATGGGCAAGCAGGCCGCCACCGGCGCCGAAGGCAAGACCGTCAAGCACGAAGAGCCCAAGGTCGACACCGAGCCGCCGAAATACATCACCGTGGAAAAGGTGATCGTCATGCTCAAGCGCGGCGAAGGCGAGGCGGTGACCCATTACCTGTCGGCCGACCTGGTGGTGGCCACCACGGCCAAGCAGGAAAAGGAATGCAAGGAACATCTGCCGCTGCTGCGCAGCGTGGCCGTCAAGGCGCTGTCGGCGCTGCCGATGTCGAAGGCGGCAACCATGTCGATCGACCAGTTTGCCGACGAACTGAACAAGGCTTTCGACGAGACCTACGCCAAGGACAAGCGCGAGCGGCCGTTCTCGGAAGTGATGATCGGGAAGCTGATCCTGGAGTGATGCGGTGCAAATGAGTGGGGCGGGCATGGCATACATAGAGCAATACGCAGACAGCTACGCCGAAAGTTACGGCGCCGCCGGCAGCGTGCCGGCCGCGCGCAGCGTGGCCGACGAGCAGAAACACCTGCTGTCGTATGCGCCGCTGGTCAAGCGCATCGTGCGCCAGCTCAATTCGCAGATCGCCGGCGCCATCGACCGCGACGACATGGAACAGATCGGCCTGATGGGCCTGCTCGAAGCGCTGCGCCGCTACGGCACCCCGGACGCGGCCTTCGGCAGCTACGCCAGCCTGCGCATCCGCGGCGCCATCCTCGACGAGCTGCGCCGCCAGGACTGGCGCCCGCGCGCCGTGCGCCAGCACAGCCACAAGCTGCGCGATGCGGTGCGCGAACTGACCCGCAAGCTGGGGCGCGAGCCGGACGAGCGCGAAATCATCGACGGCCTGGGCATCACCGCCGAGGCCTACCAGGCTTACCAGCTCGACGAAAGCGCCGAACTGATGGCCAGCTTCGACGAGGTGCTGCAGGACACCGTCAGCCCCGGCAGCGACGTGGCGCCCAGCCCGGAAGAGCAGCTGGTGGTGCGCCGCTCGCTGGCGCAGGCGCTGGGCGGGCTGGACGAACGCGAGCAGCGCGTGGTGCAGATGTACTACGAGTTCGAGCTGAGCTACAAGGAAATCGCCGCCGTGCTGGACCTGACCGACGCCCGCGTCTGCCAGCTCAACAAGGCGGCCCTGAACAAAATGAAAGCGGTGCTGCAAAGCGCCTGACAAGTAAATGACGCAGAAAGGCGTATCATGCAGCAACTAATCGGCATCATCATCGTCCTGGGCAGTGTGTTCGGCGGCTTCTTCATGATGGGGGGCGTGTTCCACCAGATCTGGCAGCCGATCGAACTGTTCGTCATTGCCGGCGCCGGCCTGGGCGCCATCGTGATCGGCAATCCGGCCCACGTGCTCAAGGAAATGGGCACGCAGCTCAAGAAGATCATCATCCGCAAGAAGTACGACTCGGAATTCCAGCGCCAGTTGCTGCTGCTGATGTATGAACTGCTGCAGCTGGCCGCCGGCGGCCTGAAGGCGCTGGACGCGCACGTGGAAGCGCCCAAGGACAGCCCGCTGTTCCAGCGCTACCCGCTGGTGCTGGAAGAACCCAAGCTGCTGGCCTTCATCGTCGACAATTTCCGCCTGATGGCCATGGGCAAGATCAACGCGCACGAGCTGGAAGGCGTGCTGGAGCAGGAACTGGAAGCCATCCACGAGGAGCTGAACCAGCCGGCCAAGTCCATCGCCAAGATCGGCGAGGCGATGCCGGGCTTCGGCATCCTGGCCGCCGTGCTGGGCATCGTGATCACCATGAACACCGTGTCCGAGGGCGCCACCTCGGGCGAAATCGCGGAACACGTGGGCGCGGCCATGGTCGGCACCTTCATCGGCATTTTCCTGTGCTACGGCGTGCTGGACCCGATCGCCAACGTGATGAAGCAGCTGGTCAACCAGGAAGCGTCCAACAAGGAATGCGTGAAAGTGGTGCTGGTCACGCACGTGGCCGGCAAGCCGCCGCTGCTGGCGATCGACGCCGGGCGCCGCCTGGTGCCGCTGAACATCAAGCCGAGCTTCGCCCAGCTGGAACGCTGGATCAACGAGCTGGAAGGCCGCGACAGCGAGCCAGAGTCCGGATCGCGCCGTGGAGGTGGCCGTGCTAAAGCCGCATGAGAAGCATGAGGAAACCATCGTCAAGCGCGGCGGCGGCAAGCACGCGCACGACGACCACGGCGGCGCCTGGAAGGTAGCGTTCGCCGACTTCTGCCTGGCGCTGATGTGCTTGTTCCTGGTGCTGTGGCTGATGGCCGCGCGCAACACGGAAAGCCTGCAGCACATCCTCACCGAGCAGGACGGCAACAAGACCGACCAGGGCAAGGGCGTCATGCCCGAGCAGGTGGGCGGCCCGCGCGGCAGCCTGATCGAGCGCTTCCCGATGCCGCGCAGCGGCAAGAACGATTCGCCGGGCCAGGCGCTGGCCAGCGGCGAGAGCGCGTCCGAGGTGCCGGACAAGGTCACGTATGAAACCCCGGGCGAGCTGCACAAGCTGGCCAAGGCGCTGGCCAAGCTGAGCGCGGAAACCGGCCTGGCCAGCAACCTGGAATCGGTGATCACCCCCTACGGCTTGCGCGTGATGCTGCACGACACCGACAAGCAAGGCATGTTCGTGCGCGGCTCGGCCGTGCCGACCGACCGCTTCCGCGCGCTCTTGCGCAGCATGGGGCCGCTGTTCGAGCGCATGGAAAACCAGATGCTGGTGGTCGGCCACACCGACTCCACCCAATATACGGACACCGGCTACTTCGCCTATTCGAACTGGACGCTGTCGTCCAACCGCGCCATGGCGGCGCGCTCCATGCTGCTGTCGGGCGGCATGCGTAAGGACAGCGTGCTGCAGGTGGTGGGCATGGCCGACCGCGCGCCGATCGACACCGGGAAGGCCGACGCCGGCGTCAACCGCCGCATCGAGCTGCTGATACTGACCACGGCCCAGGCGAAGGCGGTGTCGGCCATGTTCGGCATGCCGGGCAGTAAGAACATGATGGGCGGCGAGATCGACACCGCGCTGCCGGACGCCGAGTCGCTGCAGAAGCTGCGCAACAAGCTGGGGCCGGAGGGCAAATACGGCACCGGGCGCAATGGGAACTGAATATTTACTTCGCGCACCGGCGTAAGGCGGGTTACTATGCAAACTTCCAAGACCAGAGGTCAACGTATGAGAATTTCGACTGGCAGCGTGGACGGCGCGGCCGTCCAGCGGGTGGCCGACAGCGCGCCGGCTGAGGGCGCGCACGCGCCGGCCGCCGCGCCGGCCGCGCCCGAACTGCAATCGGCCGTGCTGCAGCCCGCGCTGGCGGCGCTCAAGGCCATGCCCGAGGTGGACCACGAGCGCGTGGCCATGCTGCGCGACGCGCTGGCCAAGGGCGAACTGCCGTTCGACCCGGACAAGCTGGCCGGCCTGATCCAGCGCTTCCACGGGAGCGACAAGTGACACCAGCAGCATCCGCGCAGGCCGCCGCGCCCGCGCCGGCCGCGTCGCGCCAGCAGGCCATGCAGCTGCTGCTGGACGGCATCGCCGCCGACATGGCGGCCTATGCACAGTTGCAGGACTTGCTGGAACAGCAATTCGATGCGGCGCTGCGCCACCAGCGCGAACGCCTGGAACAGATCGCCGCGGCCGTGTCCGCCCTGACCGACGCCATGGAAGCGCGCCGCGTGCAGCGCGTCGATTGCGCGCTGCGCCTGCTGGGTCCGGCCCCGTCGATGGCGCAGGTATTCACCCTGCTCAAACCCGAGCCGCGCGCCCGCCTGCAGCAGCAATGGCAGGAACTGGAGCAGCGCGTGCTGGAATGCAAACGCCTGGGCAAACGCAATAGCGACTTGCTGGTTGAACAATACACCATCATGCAGCGCGTGCTGCATGGCGAGGACCAGATCTATGAACCCGCCTGACATGGCGCGCCCGCTGCAGGGCACCGCGGCCACGGCCGCCACGGCGGCTACCGCCAGCAATATGCGGCCTACCGCGGGCCTGTCCTCGCTGTCCGGCGGCGCGGCCGGCGGCTTCGGCGCCGCCTTCCGCCAGGTGCAGGGCGACGTGGCCGCGCTGATCAGCGGCGGCTGGAGCAACAGCGCCGGCGGCCATGGCAATGGCAATGGCAATGGCAGCAACGGCGGCGGCGACGCCCTGCCCTCGCAGGCACTGAGCACGGCTGCGGCGGCATTGCGCGCGCGCGCGGCCGGCGTCATCGACGCGCCGGGCGACGGCGCCACCACGGCCGAGCAGCAGGAATTCCTCGCCACCATCCAGCCCTGGGCGGCCGACGCCGCCAAGCGCCTGGGCGTGGCGCCGGAACTGGTGGCCGCGCACGCGGCGCTGGAATCGGGCTGGGGCCAGCGCCCTGTGGGCAACAGCAACAACCTGTTCGGCATCAAGGCCGGCGGCCAATGGCAGGGCGCGGTCGCTGCCGCCACCACCACCGAATACGAACAGGGCGTGGCGCTGAAAAAGGTGGAACGCTTCCGCAGCTACCCGGACCAGGCCGCAGCCTTCCACGACTATGCCAGTTTATTAATCGACAACCCGCGCTACCAGCAGGCGCTCAACGCCGGCAACGACGCGCGCGCCTTTGCCAGCGGCCTGCAACGCGGCGGCTACGCCACCGACCCGGCCTATGCCGACAAGCTCAGCAAGCTGGCCGGCAAGGTCCAGCAAATGAAAAATCACCTGGGCGATTGAATGGACACGGGCAAATCGGCAGGTTCTACCGTGCCAGCGCCCGTCACCCTGGCCTTGATGACATTGCCGTTGTTGTTGCGCACCCGTATCAGCGCGCCGCGCGCGCCCGGGTCCAGCGCTTCGCCGGCCATGCTGACCTCGATCTGCTCATTGCGCGCCACGATGCGCACCGCCTCCCCACGCTTGACCAGCAGCTGGGCCGTGAGCATGTTCTGGCGCAGCAGTTCGCCGCTGCGCAGGCTGCGCCGCGCGGACATGCCTTCCAGCAGCGCCAGGTCGGACACGGTGTCGCTCACCAGGCTGATGTCGCGCCGCTCCAGCGCCACGTCGGCCGCGTCCACCGGCTTGCCGCTGGCCACGTCGGCCGCCATCACGGCCACCCGCGCCGTCACCCTGGCGCGTACCACGAACTCGTATTTCCAGCCCGCGTCGCCCGGGCAAGTGGCCACCAGGCGCATGCGCGTGGCCTGGCGCGCGTCCAGCACCCCCACCGCCACCGGCGCCGCAGCCGGACAGGCCGGCAGCGCGCGGCTGGTGCGCACGGCCGACACCTCGAATTCCGGCTCCACCAGGCCATTGCCGTCGGCCTGGCGCAGCAGCGCCTCGCGCGCAGTTTGTTCCACCAGCGCCACAGTCTGCTCCGCTGTCGTGGCCGCTTCGCCAAGAATTGGCACGACGATCGCCAACGCGGCAAAAATCGGATGTAAAATGGGATTGTTGAACATGGGCAATACCTTTACTATGATGGCTGCGGCGCGCGCAGTGCGCCCGGCCGCCATTTTACATGGGCAACGCACTCACGACAGGAGGGAATGAATGGGCATCAACTTCAAAGACGCAATCGGCCTGCATGGCGACGCGCTCCATTTGCGTGCCGAACGCACGCGCATCCTGGCGTCCAACATCGCCAACGAGAACACCCCGGGCTACCAGGCGCAGGACATGGACTTCGCCGCCACCCTGGCGCAGACCCGGGCGCTGGAAGCGGGCGAGCCGGAACTGGACTCGGACGGCAATGCGCTGTACCGCGTGCCCTACCACCCCACCCGCGACGGCAACACCGTCGAGATCGGCGTCGAGCAGGCTGCCTTCTCGCAAAACGCCAGCGACTTCCAGACCAGCCTGACCTTCATCAACATGAAGCTCAAGGGCCTGGCAAAAGCAATCAATGGCCAGTAACCCGGCCAATAACCCGGCCAACAAGGCAAGCACATGAGCTTCAAGGATATTTCCCAGATCGCCGGCTCGGCGATGGCGGCGCAGACCGTGCGCCTGAACACCGTGGCCAGCAACCTGGCCAACGCCGATTCCGTGTCCGGCAACGAGAACGACACCTACCGCGCGCGCAAGCCGGTGTTCGCAGCCGTGATGAACGAAGGCGCCAACGCCGAGAACGGCGGCCGCGTGCAGGTGCTGGACGTGGTGCAAAGCAGCGAGCCGCTGCGCAAGGTGTACGAGCCGGGCAACCCGCTGGCCAATGCCGACGGCATGGTGTACTACCCCAACGTCAACCAGGTGGCCGAGATGACCGACATGATGTCGGCCTCGCGCGCCTTTGAAACCAATGTGGAAGTGCTGGGTCGCATCCGCTCCATGCAGCAGTCGCTGCTCAAACTCGGTGAAGGTTAATCCATGCAAACCAATTTCTTCTCCAACACCCCGGCGGCCGGCACGACCGGCACCAATCCCCTGGCCAACGGCAGCGAAACCAGCCAGATGTTCACCAAGCTGCTGGTGGCCCAGATCCAGAACCAGGACCCGCTCTCGCCGACCGACCCCAGCCAGTTCATCAACCAGCTGACCCAGCTGTCGCAGACCGAAGCGCTGCAGAACGTGGGCAACCTGACCAGCGCCAACGCCAGCATCCTGTCCAGCATGCAGGTAATGGCACTGGGCGCCCAGGTGGGCTCGGAGATCCAGGTTACCGCTACCGAGGTGCAGCTCGACACGACCAAGGTCAAGGGCGAAATCAGCCTGTCCAGCAACAGCAGCAAGACCACGCTGGTGCTGACCGGCCTGGACGGCCGCGAGCACAAGGTGGAGCTGGGTTCGCAGTCCAGCGGCGCGGTGCCGTTTGCGCTCGACCCGCAGGCGCTGGGCCTGCCGGCCGGCACCTACAAGATGCGCGTGGAAACAAGCAGCAAGGAAGAGGCATCGGTCGACCTGGTCGGCCGCCTGAACAGCGTGCGCCTGGGCTCGGGCGGCGCCGTCGTGCTCAACGTGTCGAACGTGGGCGACACCTCGCCGGGCCTGATCACGGCCTTCAACGGCGTGAACGGCACTAAAACCGCCAGCAATTAATTAATTCAGCAAATTTACGCAGTACACCTTAGAAAGGTATCCGCCATGAGTTTCGATATCGCACTGTCCGGCATCCAGGCCATCAACGAGCAACTGGGCACTATTTCCAACAATATCGCCAACGCGGGCACCTATGGCTTCAAGGCCAGCCGCGCCAACTTCGCTTCGCAGTACGCGGGCACCCAGGCGGCCGGCGTGCAGATTGGTTCCGTGACCCAGAACATCAGCCTGAACGGCGGCGTGGTGGCGACCGGACGCGGCATGGACGCTGCCATCAACGGACGCGGCTTCTTCGTCACCAAGGACCTGCAGGGCCAGAACAACTACACCCGCGTCGGCATTTTCGACGCCAACACGGACGGCTTCCTGGTGGACTCGGCCGGGCGCCGCGTACAGGGCTTCTCCATCACCCCGCCGGCCACCACGCTGGGTCCGATGGGCGACCTGAAGGTGCCCACCGGCCAGATCGCGCCGGTGCCAAGCAGCGAACTGGATTACGTGAGCAATCTGTCGGCCGACTGGAAAGTGCCGACCGTAACCTTCGATCCGCCGGACGCCACCCCCGGCGCGGAAAAGGTACCCGATCCGCAATCGTACAATATGTCGCGCGTGTCGGTGATCTATGATTCGCGCGGCAACCAGCATACGCTGACCCAGTACTTCATCAAGAAGGACACGGACACCGTGACCGTCACCTATGCGCTGGACGGCAACGCGGATGCCGGCGCCGCCGACTTCGACCTGAAGTTCGATACCAAAGGCCAGCTGGTAGCGACCACTCCGCCCACGCCCACCGTCACCACGCTGACTTTGTCGCCGCTGGTATGGGACGAGGCCAGCAGCGCCTTCATTGCCAACGGTACCGACGCCATCGAGCTGGAAATCGACTACACCGGCACGACCCACGCTTTCGGCGAAGCGACCACCTCGACCAACAAGGCCAATGGCTACTCGGCCGGCAGCTTCATCGGCGTGGAACTGGCCAAGGACGGCTCGGTGGTGGCCAAGTACAGCAATGACCAGCGCCAGGCCGTGGGCAAGCTGGCTGTCGCCACCTTCCCGGACGAAGGCAACCTGACCCCGATCAGCGACACCAGCTGGCTGGCCTCGAACGAGTCCGGCACGCCCCTGTACAGCACGCCTGGCACCGGCATGGCCGGCTCGCTGAGCGTCGCCGCGCTGGAAGGTTCCAACGTGGACATCACCTCGGAACTGGTAGGTCTGATGACCTCGCAGCGCAACTACCAGGCCAACTCCAAGGTGCTGCAGACCGAGAACGCCATGATGCAAGCGCTGATGCAAGCGCTGTAACGGGACCGGCTGACACATGGACGCACTGATCTACACCGCCATGAGCGGCGCCGAGCGGGCGCTGCGCGGGCAACAGGTCCACGCCAACAACCTGGCGAACATGGACACCACCGGCTTCCGGGCCAACCTCGAGCTGTCGACCGCGCGCTCGCTGCCCGGCTACGGCTACGACGACCGCCACATGGCCGACATGCAGGCCAACGCCGTCACCACCCGCAGCGGCACGCTCAAGTCGACCGGCCGCGAGCTGGACGTGGCCATCTCCGGCAACGGCTTTTTCACCGTGCAGGGTCCGACCGGCGAAGGCTACACCCGCGCCGGCGCCATCACGCTGGACGCCGACGGCGCCATGACGGTGGGCGGCATGCCCATCCTCGGCGAAGGCGGCCCGATCACCCTGCCCATCCACACCAAGGTGCAGATCGGCCAGGACGGCACGGTGTCGATCCAGTCGCCCGGCACCACGCAGATGCAGGTGGTCGACAAGCTCAAGCTGGTCAAGGCCGAGGCGTCCGAACTGAGCAAGAACGAAGCGGGCCTGCTGGTGGCGCGCGACGGCCAGCCGCTGGCGGCCGACGCCACGGTCCAGGTCAGCTCCGGCCACCTGGAAGGCAGCAATGTCTCCGCGGTCGAGGAAATGGTGGCCACCATGAGCTTGAACCGCACCTTTGAAATCCAGATGAAGCTGTTCAAAGCCAGCGACAGCATGGCTGAAGCCGGCAACCGCCTGATCGGCGGCTGACCACCAACTTACAGGGAGTTACCATGAATCCAGCAATGTGGATCAGCAAGACCGGCGTGCAGGCGCAGGACGCGAAACTGCAAACCATCGCCAACAACCTGGCCAACGCCAACACGGTCGGCTTCAAGCGCGACCGCGTGGCCTTCCAGGACCTGTTCTACTCGATCGAGCAGCAGCCGGGCGCGCAGCGCGCCGACAACAACACCCTGGCGCCGTCCGGCGTGCAGCTGGGCAATGGCGTGCAGCTGGTGGGCACGCAGAAGATTTTCACCAACGGCAATATCCAGAACACCACCAACGCGCTGGACGTGGCCATCAACGGCAACGGCTTCTTCCAGGTGCGCCGTCCGGACGGCGAAGCGGCCTACACCCGCGCCGGCCAGCTGCAGCTCAATGAAAACGGCATCCTGGTCAACAGCAGCGGCCTGCCGCTGGTGCCGCAGATTACCGTGCCGGCCAACGCCACCGCCGTCACCATCGCGGAAAACGGCGTGGTCTCGGCCGTCGTCTCCGGCAGCGCCACGCCGGCCGTGCTGGGCCAGCTGACGCTGACCTCCTTCATCAACCCGACCGGCCTGCAGGCGCTGGGCGAGAACCTGTTCGCCGAAACGCCCGCCAGCGGCGCGCCGACCGAGGGCAACCCCGGCACCGACCAGTTCGGCAAGCTGAAGCAGGGCGCGCTGGAAGGCTCCAACGTGCAGGTGGTGGAAGAAATGGTGGACATGATTGCCGCCCAGCGCACCTACGAGATGAACACCAAGGTGCTGACCGCGGCCGACAACATGCTGCAATACCTGTCGCAGGCGGCACGCTGATGAAAACCGCCCTGCCCGCCGCCCTGGCGCTGCTGCTTGGCGGCTGTGCCGCCATCCAGCCGCCCGTGGTCAGGCCGGGCCCCTTCGACGACGCGCCCACCATGGCGCGCTCGGCCACGCCGCGCGGCAGCTCGGGCGGCGTCTACGCCGTCGACGCCGGCCTGTCGCTGACTTCGGACAGCCGCGCCTTCCGCGTCGGCGACGTGGTCACCGTGCTGCTGGAAGAAACCACCCAGGCCTCGAAGAGCGCCGGCACCTCCTTCAAGAAGGATTCCGGCATCAACGTGGCCGCCCCCACCCTGCTGGGCAAGGTGCGCCCGAAAGCGGGCATCGACCTGAGCGCCGGCCGCACCTTCGAGGGCGACGCCACCAGCACGCAGCAGAACGCGCTGTCCGGCGCCATCACCGTCATCGTGCAGGAAGTCATGCCGAACGGCCTGCTGCGCCTGGCCGGCGAAAAAATGCTGACCCTGAACCAGGGCGAGGAATTCGTGCGCCTGCGCGGCTACGTGCGCGCGGCCGACATCGACGCCGACAACCGCGTCTCCTCGCTGCGCATCGCCAACGCCCGCATCGCCTACTCCGGCCAGGGCACCCTGGCCGACGCGAATTCCCCGGGCTGGCTGACGCGCTTCTTCACCAGCCCTTACATGCCCTTCTAAGGTGGCCTCATGCGCCGATTTTCCCTCTTTTCCGCCGCCGTCCTGGCCTGCACCGCGCTGCTGAGCGCCGTGCCGGCCCAGGCCGCGCAAACGCTGCGCAACCTGGTCAGCATCGAAGGCGTGCGCGACAACCCGCTGGTGGGCTACGGCCTGGTGGTGGGCCTGAACGGCAGCGGCGACTCGACCCAGGTCAAGTTCTCCAGCCAGTCCGTGATCAATATGCTCAAGCAGTTCGGCGTCAAGGTGCCGGACGGCACCGACGCCAAGAGCAAGAACGTGGCCACCGTCATGGTCAGCGCCGTGTTCCCGCCCGGCTACCGCAAGGGCCAGGCGATCGACATCACCGTGTCCTCGCTGGGCGACGCCAAGAGCCTGCGCGGCGGCGCCCTGCTGCTGACCCCGCTGCGCGCGGCCGACAATGAAGTCTATGCGCTGGCGCAGGGCAACGTGGTGGTGGGCGGCCTGTCGGCCGCCGGCAAGAGCGGCTCCTCGGTGACGGTCAACACGCCGACCTCGGGCCGGGTGCCGAACGGCGCCACCATCGAGCGCGAGATCGCCACCGACTTCGCCACCAAGCCCACCGTGCGCCTGTCGCTGCGCCACCCGCATTTCCAGACCGCCACCAATATCGTGGAGTCGATCAACAGGAAGTTCGGCGAGATCGCCAGCACCACCGACGCCACCAGCGTGGACGTGGTGGCACCCGAGAATCCGACCCAGCGCGTGGCCTTCATGGCCAAGCTGGAAAGCCTGGCCATCGAGGTGGGCGAGGACAACCCGAAAGTGGTGTTCAACTCGCGCACCGGCACCGTGGTGATCGCCGAAGGCTTGCGCGTGCGCGCCGCCGCCGTCACGCACGGCTCGCTCAAAGTGGTCATTTCGGAAAGCTCCAAGGTCAGCCAGCCGAACGCCTTCGCCCAGGGCACCACCCAGGTCACGCCGCAGTCGGCCGTGAGCGTGGACCAGGGTTCGGGCCAGATGTTCAAGTGGCCGGCCGGCGCCAAGCTGCAAACCATTATCGACACCGTCAACAGCCTGGGCGCCTCGCCCGACGACATCATGGCCATCCTGCAGGCGCTGGACCAGGCCGGCGCCATCGAAGGCGAACTGGTTGTCATCTAGGAAAGCACCGCCATGGACCGTTTCTCCCCCATCCTGCCGCGCCAGCTCGACATCGGCCCGGCCGCCAAGCCCGACCTGGCCCCGGTGGCCAAGGCCGCCGAGCCGCTGGACCCGGCCGACGCGCACTACCGCGCCAAGGCCACCGAGGCGGCCGTCAAGTTCGAATCCTTCTTCATCGGCGACATGCTGCACCGCATGCGCACCTCGACCGAGGCGCTGAAGGACGAGGACCGCAAGGACAGCATCAACCGCGACATGCTGGACATGGCCGACAACCTGGTGGCCGACCAGATGGCCGGCCAGCGCGCCTTCGGCGTGGCCGACGCCATCCTGCGCCAGCTGCTGCCGTCGGCCGCGCCGGTGGCGCCGCACCTGCCCGGCACCCCCATGCCGCTGGCCCCTGCCACAAAAAGCGGACAAACCATTTAATCGGGCGCAGAAAGTGGTCGCCTTTAACAGTTAACGGACCAGTGAAGATGCTTTAAAGCAACTGGTCCTAGCCTTCACCAGGAAAGACCAGCACCAATGAGCATACTCAGCAACGCGCTGTCCGGTTCGAATGCCGCCCAAGCGGCCCTGAACACCACCAGCCAGAACATTGCCAACCTGCAAACCAAGGGTTACACCCGCCAGGGCGTACTGCTCAACGCAGTGGCACCCGGCATCGGCATGAAGACGGCCGGCATGGGCGTGGAAATCGGCGGCCTGCTGCGTTTTTCCGACTCTTACAAGAACCAGCAGATGTGGCGCGCGGCGTCCGACCTCGGTTCGCATAGCCAGACCCAGCCCTACCTGTCGCAGATGGAACGCGTGATGGGCGACGACAAGTCCAGCCTGAGCAATGGCGTGGACGAATTCTTCAAGGCGCTGAACGCAGCCGGCGTGGACCCGACTTCGACCCCGCTGCGCCAACAGGTGGTGACGGCGGCCAATTCCATGTCGCAGCACTTCAACAGCATCTACAACGTGACGGCCAACCAGCGCCTGTCCGTGCGCCAGCAGCGCGACGCCCTGCTGCCGGCGATGAATCAAAACATGGCCAATATCGCCGCCCTGAATGAGCGCATCGCCGGCGCCTCGGCAGTCGGCACCAACACCTCGGCCCTGATCGACGAGCGCGACATGGCGATCGACACACTGGCCTCCATGGTGGCAATCGAAGTGATCGACCAGCCGGACGGTTCGCGCAGCGTATCGCTGCGCACCGGGCAGCCGCTGGTGGTGGGCAATCTGGCCGGCAATATCTTCGTCGACGGCAGCAGCGGTGCGCCGGTGCTCTCGCTCAGCTTCGGCCAGACCAAATTCGCACTGGACGACACCAAGGTGGGCGGCCAGATGGGCGGCCTGTCCGACTACGACAAGAACATCCTGGTGCCGCTGCAGACTTCCATCCGCGACATGGCCGAGCAGATGGCCGATGCCGTCAACGCCCAGCTGCAGGCGGGCTTCGACACCGCCGGCAATCCGGGCAAACCGCTGTTCGCCTTCAACGCCACCAGCACCACCGGCATGCTGCAAATCGACCCGGCATTCCAGGCTTCCGACCTGGCCTTCTCGGCCGACGGCACCCCGGGCGACAGCGCCAATCTCCAGTTGCTAATCGGCATCAAGAACCAGCCCGTAACGCTGACCTCGATCGGCTCCGTACTGCTGGGCGACGCCGACACCCAGCTGGTGGGCAAGCTGGGCATCGACAGCCAGCAAAACCAGGCGCTGCTCAAGACCGCCACCACCATCCGCCAGCAATCCGAGGATGACTGGAAATCGACCAGCGGCGTGAACCAGGACGAGGAAGCCATCAACCTGGTGGAGTTCCAGAATATGTACCAGGCGAACATGAAAGTGATCGCCGTGGCCAACACCCTGTTCGACGCCACGCTGGCGATGTTCAACTAAGAGGCCCGCCATGCGCATCGCTACTTCCCAATCCCAGGCGTCGATGAACCGCTCGCTGACGCTGAACCAGGCTGCCATGACGCGCCTGACCGAGCAGATGGCGTCCGGCTCCCGCATCCAGGTGCCATCCGACGACCCGGTCGCCAATGTCCGCATTTCGCGCCTGAACCGTGAGGAAGCCATCGTCGGCCAGTACCGCGAGAATATCGATGCGGTGCAGATCCGCCTGCAGAAAAACGAGACCTATCTGAGCAGCGTGGTGCGCGACATCAACGAAGCGCGCGACCTGTTCGTGTGGGCGCTGGACGGCGGCAGTACCACGCCGGACGACTTGCAATCCATGGTAACGTCGCTGCAATCGCTGCGCGAGAGCATGCTCTACAGCGCCAACGTGAAGGACCAGGAAGGCAAATACATCTTCTCGGGCACCCTGACCAGCACCCCGGCCATCAGCTTCGACCCGGCCGCCGCCGCCGGTTCACGCTACACCTACACCGGCAACAACGGCAAGCAGGAAGTGGTGGTCGGCAACGGCATCGCGCAGACAGCCAACGTGGATGCGCAAGGCCTGGAAACCTACCTGAACCAGATTGACAGCGTGCTCGACGGCCTGACGGTGCCGGGCGTGTCGCCCAACGACCCGGCCTTCCGCGCCCTGCTGACGGATGCGCTGAGCGGCTCGGACGACACCATGACGCTCATTTCCGGCAAGATCGCGGCCTTCGGCGGCGCCCAGAACATCCTGGCCACCTTGAAGGACAACCACACCAACGTCAGCCTGTCGAACCAGATGGCGCTGAGCGATATCGGCAAGCTGGACTATGGTCTGGCGGCAACCGAATTGAACGGCTACACTATTGCACTACAATCGACTTACAAGGCGTACGCCAAAGTAAGCGGCCTGTCCCTGTTTAACATACTCTAATTCGCATGCAAATCGCCCCGCGCCCCAGTTCCAGCGGTCTTGCCGCAGGCAATACCAGCTCCACCAGCAAGGTCGACGAGACCAAGCTGGCGGCGCCGGTAGGCACGCCTGAGGCCGCCGCCAGCAACGGCGCCCCACCGGCGCCGCGCCGCGGCGTGAGCAACTGGGACCAGCCGCTGCAAAGCGATATCTCGGGCGCGCAGCAGGCGGTCGACTTCCTCGAACAGAGCGCGGCCCAGCTGCGCATGCTCAAGGCCGAACTGAGCGCCAAGCTGGCCAGCCGCGCCGGCCGCGACGGCCAGGTGGAAGCGCGCGTGCGCCAGTTCAACGACACCTGGCGCAACCGCCAGGACGCGTCGGGGGGAACCTTGGACAGCCAGCTCGGATACAATTCCAGCCAGTCGCTGCAGCGCTTCAAGGTGCGCGGCATGAATATGGCCAACCTGCGCAGCGGCGCGCGCGAAACGCTGGCCATCGCGGTCGGCGGCGGCGCGGCCGGGCTGCGCTCGGTGGCGCTGGAACCGGGCCTGTCGGACGACGAGATCGTGCAGCGCTTCAACCAGGCGCTGGTGCCGGTCAACATCACCGTGGGCCCGGGCGACAATGGCGACCTCGAGTTCGCCGTGCCCGAATCGGCCTGGGCCAGCGTGCGCGACACCATGGCCATCCAGGGCGGCGGCATCCGCTTCCCCACCGGCCAGCTGCACCGCGTGCGCACCGAGCCGGAAGCGCCGGCCATCGCGCCGGAAACCTGGAGCACCAGCGACGCCGAAGCGATCCGCCAGACCTTGAGCCAGGTGATCCAGGCGCTCAGCCACGTGGAAGCGGCGCTGGCCAAGGTCAACCTGGCCCTGAGCGACGCCAGCGCGCGCGCCGTGTCGGCCATGCCGCAAGTGAGCGCGGCCGGCATGGACCAGGCGGCGCAGAACTTCGTGGTGGCGGCCAACGAACCCAGCTATGCTTCCCTGCTGAGCCTGACCTCGGCGCTGACCGGCATCAACCGCGAGCGCGTGATGGCCCTGCTGGGCCTGCGCTAAGCTTCCGCCCTGCTCCCCTAGCGTTCCAGCTGCGGCACGCCGCGCCGCGCCAGCGCGATAAACTCGTCCGGCGCCAGCGCGTGCGCGAACACATAGCCCTGCGCGTAGTCGCAGCCGGCCTGCAGCAGCAGCGCGTGCTGGGCCGCCGTCTCCACCCCTTCGGCCACCACCTTCAGGCCCAGCTTGTGCGCCATCACGATGATGGCCTCGCACAGCGCCAGGTCGCCCGAATCGCCCACCATGTCCTGCACGAAGACCCGGTCCAGCTTGAGGAAGTCGATGTCGAATTTCTTCAGCTGGGTCAGCGAGGCGTAGCCGGTGCCGAAATCGTCCAGCGCCACCTGCAAGCCCATGGCGCGGTAGCTGCGCAGGCGCTGCAGCACGTCGGCCGCGCCGTCCAGCAGGATGCCCTCGGTGACGTCGATGACGATGCTGCGCGGCGCCAGCTCCAGCTGGGCCACATAGGCCGGCCAGCCCTGGCTCCAGGCCGGGTCGCCGCGCAACTGGCCGGGCGACTGGTTCACGCTGATCTGGAACGGCCGCCCCAGCGCTTGCTGCCACTGCCTGGCCTGGTCCGCCGCGCGCCGGAACACCCAGTCGCCGATTTCGCTGATCAGGCCGTTATGCTCGGCCTGCGCGATGAACTCGCTCGGATGCAGCAGGCCGCGCTCCGGATGGCGCCAGCGCAGCAGCGCCTCGGCGCGCTCGATGGCGCCGCTGGCCAGGTTGACGATGGGCTGGTAGACCAGCTCGAACTGCTCCGCCGCCAGCGCATTGCGCAGGTCGACCGCCAGGCGCTGCCGCTGCTGCGCGGCCAGCTGCAGGTCCTGCGTGAAATAGTGGTAGCGGTTGCGGCCGGCCTTCTTGGCCGCGTACATGGCCTGGTCTGCGTGCCGCAGCAACTCCTCCGGCGCCTCCGCGTCGGCCGGGTAGAAGGCCAGGCCGATGCTGGCCGACACCACGCCGCTGTCGCCGTCCAGCTCGAAGGGCCGGGCCAGCGCGCCGACGATCTCCTGCGCCACGCGCTCGGCGCTGGCAACCTGCTCCAGCCCGGCCAGGATCACGGTGAACTCGTCGCCGCCCAGGCGCGCCAGCGTGTCCGAGGCGCGCACGCAGGCGGCGATGCGGCTGGCCGCCTGCACCAGCAGCGCGTCGCCCTTGTCGTGGCCCAGGCTGTCGTTGACCTGCTTGAACTGGTCCAGATCGATGAACAGCAGCGCCAGCAGCGCGCCTTCGCGCTTGGCCTTCTTGATTTCCTGGCCGAGCCGGTCCTGGAACATGTGGCGGTTGGGCAGCGCCGTGAGCGCGTCGAAATTGGCCTGCTGCCAGATCAGGTCGGACGACTCCCGGCGGTCGGAGATGTCGCTCACCAGCGCCAGCGCGCCCAGGTAGGCGCCCTCGCCGTCGAAGATGGGGTTGGTCGCCAGCGTGGCCCACAGCGCGCTGCCGTCGGCGCGGATGAACTTGAATTCATGCCGCTCGCGAATGCCCTGCTGGCGGCGCGCGATGTTGCGCTCCAGCAGGGCGCGGCCCTCGTCGTCCATGAAGGCCACCAGCGGCTGGTCGACGATGTCCTCGATGGCGTAACCCAGCATGCTGGCCATCTTGGGGTTGACGAAGGAGGTGCGCGACTGCGCATCGATCTCCCAGATGCCTTCCTCGGCGCTGTGCACGATGCGGCGGAAGCGCTCCTCGCTGCGCTCGAGCGCGGCCAGCTTGCCTTCGGCCAGTTCCAGCACCACCCGGAAAGCCTGGCCGCTGCCGTCGGCGCTGGCGCGCAGCGTGACCGGGTAGCCCTGCTCGCCGGGCCGCCCGCGCGTCATCTGCAGGTCGCAGCGCTGCGCGGCGGTGGTGTTGAGGGCGTTTTGCACGAAAGCGTCGAAATCGGCCAGGAAGCGCGGCGCCACATAGTCGCGGAACCTGGCGCGCGCCGGATTGGCGCGCGGCAGGCCCAGCAGGTCCGCGCCCACCAGGTTCATCTGCAGCACGGTGGTGTCGAAGGCCAGCACGAAATAGCCGACCGGGGCCAGCAGGTAGATGTCGTTGAAATAGCCCTGTTCCTGCTCGTAGCGCAGGCGTTCCGGACTCAGCGCCAGCTCGTCCGCGCCAGCCGGCAAGTCCGGCGCCGCCGACAGCGGGTGCGCGTGCACGCCGCCCAGGCCGCCCAGGCCATACAGGCTGCCCAGGCTGCCCGTGGCCCGGCCGGCCCGCGGCGCGGCCTCGACAGCGGAAGCTTGCATTTCCTTATCCATGTCACCCTTGTCGCAACGGTAGGCAGTGGCTGCACGCCACCTTAGCCTAGCATGCCTGTATGGCAATGTCGAGCGCCCGGAGCGCGGCGCGGACGTGGGGTAAACGCCACAGCGCCCTGCCCGCTTCCGTTCAAATGCGGGTGGCCGGGCAAAAGAACGTGCGCATTACCTTGCCTTCCGGCAAAATATGCAGCAACGTAGCCGTCCTCCCCCGCCCCGAGGCACGCCGCTGCGTCCCCATCCCCCTTTCCGCACCCCGCCCCCGTGCCCACGCCGACCGAGCGAGGCCAACCATGCGACACGCAACCCCTTTGCGCAGCGCCCTGATGGGCGCCGTGCTGCTGCTGGCGGGCGCCGCCCAGTTCCAGGCCAGCCCGCCGGCCGCCGCCGCGCCGGCCGCGCACCTGCGCCTGGCCGGCTCGTCCACCATGGCGCCGCTGATGGCGGAGGTGGCCAAACGCTTCCAGCGCTACCACCCCGGCGTCCGCATCGACATTGCACAGAGCACGTCCGGCCACGGCCTGCAAGCGGTCCGCGACAGGCGCGCCGACATCGGCATGGTGTCGCGCGCCCTGGCCGCGCAGGAGAGCACGCTGTACGGCATTCCCATCGCGCGCGACGGCGTGGCCGTGGTGGTCCACCGCGACAATCCGTTGTCCGCCCTGGACGCCGGCCAGCTGGCCGACATCTACCGCGGCAAGACCGTCAACTGGCGCCAGCTGGGCGGCGCCGACGGCGCCCTGCATCTGCTGGCCGGCAACGCCGACAGCGGCTCGACCGAGCTCATGGAGCAATACATGAAGCTGCCTTTCGGCGCCTTCCGCGGCCAGCGCAGCATAGGCGCGAACGCCGAGCGCATCCGCGCTGTCGCGGCCGACCCGCTGGCCATCGTCTACGTGTCGCTGGGCGAGGCCGAGCGCAACGCGCACGCCGGCGTGCCCATCAAGCTGCTGGCCCTGGACGGCGTGCCGGCCACCAGCGCCAACATCCGCAATGTGCGCTACCCGGTGGCGCGCCCGCTCACGCTGGTAATGCTGGCGGCCCCGTCCGGCGCGGCGCGCACGTTCACGCAGTATTGCGCCACTTCCGAGATTTCGGACCTGGTGCTGGCGCACGACTTCGTGCCCTACCTGGACTGACCGTGCTGGCGCGCTTCGATCAGCTCAGCCTGCGCCTGAAACTGGCGTTCGGCTTCAGCGCCGTGCTGACCATGCTGCTGTGCGTGGGCGCGCTGTCGCTGTACAGCCACGGCAGCAGCATGCGCGCCATCGACGCCTTCCTCGACAACGACGACCGGATCAGCCACCTCAGCCTGTCCAGCCAGGCCAGCATGTCGCGCGCGCGCCGCTACGAAAAGGAATTCCTGCTCAAGGTGAAGGTGTACAGCTTCCAGGAGGCCCGCTCGCGCTACGCCACCCTGGTGACGGGCCACCTGGCCGACGTGCGCGCCGACCTGGCCGCGATGCGCCGCCTGCGCGGCGAGCCGGGCATGGCAGCGGCGCTGCAAGCGATCGAGCAGGCCACGCACCAGTACCAGGCCGGCTTCCTGCGCGTGGTGGCGCTGTACGGGCGGCTGGGCAACGCCGACGGCGGCCTGGAAGGCGAGCTGACCGCCAGTGCGCGCGCGCTCGAGGCGCGGCTGGCGCAAGGCGGCCCCGAGCGTCTGCGGATCGGCCTGCTCGCCTTGCGCCGGCAGGAAAAGACCTTCCTGCTGCATCGCCCGCCGCGCCAGGCCGCCGACTTCGACGCCGCCGCCGCGCAGCTGGGCGCCGAGCTGGCGCAGGCCGGCCTGCCGCGCGCGCGCGCGCGGCCGAACTGGCGCAGCTGCTGCAGCAATACCAGGCGCTGTTCCGGCAATACGCCGCCGTGGAGGCCGAGATCGAGGCCGCCATGCAGGACTATCTGGGCGCCGTGCACCAGATCGAGCCGCGCATCATGGAACTGCGCGGACGCGCCGAGCAGGGCATGGACGCCACCCGGCGCACCATCCACCTGCAGAACCGGCGCCTGACGCTGGGCATTGCCGGCTTCAGCCTGGTCGCGGTGCTGCTGGGCCTGACGCTGGCGCGCTATATCGTGCACAAGGCCAACCGCTCGGTCGGCGCCTGCATGGACTTCGCGCGCAGCCTGGCCGACGGCGACTGGAGCGCGCGCCTGCCGCCGCCGGCCGGGCGCAACGAGTTCGCCATGCTGTCCGGCACGCTCAACAGCATGGCCGACGCCATGCAGCGCGCCCACCTGCGCGACCAGCTGCACGCGGCCGAACTGGAACGCCTGAACCGCACGCTGCGCATGCTATCGCAGTGCAACGACGCGCTGGTCAGCGCCGACAACGAGGCTGAGCTGCTGGACACCATCTGCCAGTACATCGTCGCCACCGGTGGCTACGCGCTGGCCTGGGTGGGCCTGGCGCACGACGGCGCAGCGGCCATCACGGCGCCGGCCGCCTGTGCCGGCAGCGCGCCGGACAGCGCGTCCCGGCTGGCGCAAGCCTGGCACGCCGGCTGCGGCCTGGAAGACCTGTGCGCCGGCGCCATCAACGCACGCCGCGCCATCGCCGCGCACCAGCTGCGCGCCGGCCTGGCCGCCATGGACGAGCTGCCCGGTGCGCGCTGGACCATGGCCGTGCCGCTGCTGGCGCGCGGCACGCTGCTCGGCGTGCTGGGCATCCATTCCGCCGCCGCCACCCCGTTCGACGCCGACGAAACGCGCCTGCTGCAGGAACTGGCCGACGACCTGGCCTTCGGCATGGCCAGCCTGCGCGAAGGCCTCAAGCGCGCGGCGGCCGAAGAGGCGCTCGACTACCAGATCAACCATGACCCGGTGACCGGCCTGGCCAACCGCAACCTGTTCAGCGACCGCCTGCAGCAAGCCCTGCTGCACGCGCCGCGCGTCGGCGGCCAGGTGGCCGTGCTGGTGCTGGGCGTGGACCGCTACCGCGCAGTCAAGGACGGCCTCGGCCTGGACGCGGCCAACCGCATGCTGCAGCACGTGGCGGCCGTGCTGGCCGACGTGCTGCGCGAGGGCGACACGCTGGCGCGCCTGTCCGGCGAGGAACTGGCGATCGCCATCGGCGAGGTGCACGGCGCCGACGGCCTGGCCGCCATCGCGCAGAAACTGTTGCGTGCCGTGCAGCAGCCGCTGCCGACCGCGCACGGCGACCTGTACACCACCATCAGCATCGGCATCAGCCTGTCCCCGCGCGACGGCAGCGACGCGGCCGCCCTGCTGCGCGGCGCCAGCGCAGCCATGTCCAGCGCCCAGGCCATGGGCGGCAACCAGCCGCGCTTCTACGCGCCGGAAATGAACGCGCGCGCCGAGCGCCTGTTCGCGCTGGAGGCCGAACTGCGCCAGGCGCTCGAGCAAGGCGAGCTGCGGCTGCACTACCAGCCGCGCGTGCACCTGGCAAGCGGCGAGCTGTGCGCGGCCGAGGCGCTGCTGCGCTGGCAGCACCCGCAGCGCGGCCTGGTGCCGCCGGGCGAGTTCATCCCGGTGGCCGAGAGCACCGGCCTGATCGTGCCGCTGGGGGCCTGGGTGATCGGCGAAGTGTGCCGCCAGCAGCGCGCCTGGCTGGACGCCGGCCTGCCTGCCGCGCCGGTGGCGGTCAACCTGTCGGCGCGCCAGTTCCGCCAGGCGGGCCTGGTGCAGTTCATCGAACGGGCGCAGGCCGAGCACGGCCTGGAGGCGCGCTACCTGGAAGTGGAAGTGACGGAATCGGCGCTGCTGGACGATATGAGCCAGGCGCAGGCCATGCTGCGCGCGCTGAAGCAGGCCGGCATCCGCATTTCGCTGGACGATTTCGGCACCGGCCATTCTTCGCTGAGCCGGCTGCGCGACCTGCCGATCGACCACCTGAAGATCGACCAGTCCTTCGTGCGCAACCTGACCACCGATCCGGGCGACGCGGCCATTTGCCACGCCATCATCGACCTGGCCCACAACCTGCACATGACGGTGATCGCGGAAGGCGTGGAAACCGAGGGCCAGGCCAACTATCTGCGCAAGGCCCGCTGCGACGAGATGCAGGGCTACTACTACGCGCGCCCGCAGCCGGCCGCCGAGTTCGCACTGCTGCTCCAGCGCAACCTGGTGCTGGCCGCGCCGCAACAGGACGCGCACGGCCGCACCGTGCTGCTGGTGGACGACGAGCCCAACATCCTGTCGTCGCTGCAGCGCCTGCTGCGCCGCGACGGCTACCGCATCCTCACCGCCGGCAGCGGCGCCGAGGCGCTGGAGCTGCTGGCGCTGCACCGGGTGCAGGTGATCCTGTCGGACCAGCGCATGCCGGGCATGAGCGGCTCCGAATTCCTGGGGCGGGCGGGTGACCTGTATCCGGACACGGTGCGCATCATGCTGTCCGGGTACACCGACCTGCGCTGCGTGACCGAATCGGTGAACCGCGGCGCGATCTACAAATTCCTCACCAAACCGTGGGAAGACGACGCCTTGCGCGCCGACGTGCGCGCCGCCTTCCAGCGCCACGAAACCGCGGCGCGCCGCACCGCCTAGCGCGCGTGCGCCCGGTTCAGGTGGCGCTCGGCGCGCCGCTGCAGGGTTTCGAAGCCCAGGCTCAGCACCCAGTAGATGGCGGCGGCGGCCAGGTAGAGCGGCAGCGGCTGGAAGGTGGTGGCGATCAGTTCCTTGGTGGTGAGCATCAGTTCCGTCATGGTGATGACGGACACCAGCGAGGTGTCCTTGATCAGGCTGATCAGGGTGTTGCTCATGGACGGCACCGCCACCCGCAGCGCCTGCGGCAGCACCACGTGATACAGCGTCTGCCAGTAGCCCAGGCCCAGGCTGTAGCTGGCCCACCACTGGCCGCGCGCCACGCTCTGGATGGCGCCGCGCAGGCTTTCGGACAAGTAGGCGCCGGCGTTCAGGCTGAGCGCCAGGATGCCTGCCGTGACCGGCGTGAATTCAATGCCCACGCTGGGCAGGCCGTAATAGATGACGAACATCTGCACCAGCAGCGGCGTGCCGCGCATCACGCTCACGTACAGCCCGGCCGGCCAGGCCAGCAGCTTCCACGGCAGGATGCGCGCCACGGCGGTGGGAAAGCCCAGCAGCAGCCCGCCCAGCATGGACGCCACCGCATACACCAGCGTGTAGCCGGCGCCGGTCAGCATCACCGGCCCCGCCTCCCTGAACAGCTCCTGCAATGCCTGCAGCCCCATCGCTCAGGGCGCCTTGCTCACGTCCACGCCGAACCATTTCACGGAAATGGCTTTCAGGCTGCCGTCGGCGGCGGCCTCGGCCAGCGCCTTGTCGAGCGCGGCCTTGAACTGCGGATTGCCCTTCTTGAAGGCGGCGGCCACCTTCTCCACCTTGCCGACCTTGGCGCCGGCCTTGATCGGCAGGTCCGAGGTCTTCAGCAGGTAGGCCGTCATCAGGCTGTCGTTGAGCGCCGCATCCACCCGGCCCACGGCCAGGTCGCGCAGGTTTTCCGGCGCGGCCGGGTAGCTGCGCACTTCAATGCCCGGCACGGCCTTGGCCTGCTGCTCGTACACGCTGCCCTGGCCCACGCCCACGCGCTTGCCCTTGAGGTCGGCCAGCGTGGCGTACTGCGCCTTCTCGTCCTTGCGCACCACCAGCTGCGGCATCGAGTACTCATACGGCACCGAGAAGTCGAAGGCCTGCTCGCGCTTCGGGTTCACCGTCACCTGGGACACGATAACGTCGTACTTGCCCGCCTGCAGGCCGGCCAGGATGCTGGCCCACTCGGAGGTGACGAACTCGGTCTTCACGCCCAGCTTGGCGGCCAGCAGCTTGGCCACATCCACGTCGAAGCCGGCCAGTTCGCCGCTCTTCTGGTCCTTGTAGTTAAACGGCGGATACGTGCCTTCCAGCGCCACCTTGATGGCGCCGCGCGCCTTGACGGTCTCGAGCAAGTCGGCCGCGCAGGCGCTTGCCGTGGCGCCGGCCAGCAGCAGAGCCGCAGCCGCCAGTTTCAAAGAGAATCCCGAAGTACGCATGGTTATCCTTGTTATTGAGGGGTGAGGGTTGAGGGTTGAGGGTTGAGGGCCGTTAGTAGCGGCGGCGCTGGCCGCGCCCGAAATTGTGGCCCACCACCAGCGTGGTGCTGGCGATCAGGCTGCTCAAGCCCATGACCAGCTGGATCAGCTTGTCGTCCGGCAGCACCCACATGGCGCCCTGCGGCGGCTCGGCCTGGGCAATGGCCACGATCAGCGGCGACACCCATTCCGCCTCCGCATCCACGTCGAGGATGACGGCGCCGTCGGCGCCGGTCTGCATATGGATGGTGCCGCCCTCGGCCAGCGTGAAGCACACGCCGTAGCCGGTCTCGTTGGGGCCGATATGCTCCTTCAGCGCGAGATTGTGCTCTTCGATCCACAGTTCCACGTCGCCCGGCGTGTCGAGCGCCGTCCACGGCACGGGGCGGAAGCGCGGCTTGCCGCCGCCGTTGTTGTGGTGCTCGTCTGCTGCGTCCTGCATGGCTTTCCTGTCGGTAAATCTAAACAATCCGGCAGTGTAACCCGGCGCAGCTAAAACGTCAGCCTTTCCAGGTGCGCTTGAGGCCGGTGTCCGCGTGTATCCAGCCGCCCTGCGGCGTGTTGCGGTAGTAATAGCCCACGCCGCCCTGGCGGAAGCTGCGCACCAGCCCGCCCAGCACCTCGGCGTTCAGGTTGGGGATGCGGATGTCGGCCGCCTTGCCCTGGATGTGCAGCGACTGGCGCGCGGCCGGCACGCCCTGCTCGATCAAGCGCTTGTTCGAATCCGGCGTGCGGTAGCCGGACAGGATCTCGACCGGGCTTTCGATGCCGTAGCGCGCCACGAAGGCTTGCGTGCCCCACAGCGTTTCCAGCAGCTTGGGATCGATGGGGGCGGTTTCCTTGCCGTTCACGTCGCGCAGCAAGTGGCACAGTTCCTGGTAGGCCGCGTCGATGATTTCACCGTCCTTCCAGTACAGCAGGCGGGCTTTTTCGCCGCTGGCCGGGCGGGTGACGCTGATGGTGCGCGGCTTGAGCCAGAATTCCATGTCCAGCAGCTGGGCGTCGAAAATGTCGGGCGGCGGTTCCAGCTCCGTCTGCGGCGCGGCGGAAGCGAGCTGGATGGCCGGCTGCTGCGGCGCCGGCGCGTGCGGCTTGGCCTTGGCCACGGCCTTGGCAGGAGGCGACGCGCAGCCCAGCAGCGGTACACCGATGAAACTTGCGGCCGTCAGGCCGAATCCTGTCTGTAAAAAATCCCTGCGAGTGGCCATGGCAAATCCATTGTTACGATATTGATTACTATAGCGTATAGCAGGGGGAGTTGAGAAACCTCTTTAAGAGTGTGACGCAGGTTTAAGAAAATTTTAAGCCGCGTGCGCGCCGGCGGCTTACGCGCTGAGCGCTAAGCCGCCCTACGGGACCGTGGCAAGCGTAGGGCGGCTTAGCGCAGCGTAAGCCGCCAGCGTCGTCCGCGGCGCATCCAGCAGATACCCCTGCGCCAGCAAAGCCTGCCCCGACGCCCCGCCGATGCGCTGCAGCGCCAGCAGCGATTCCGGCGTCTCCACCCGCTTGAACACGACGCGCGCGCCGGCCAGGCGGGCCTGCGCCAGCAGGGCGAGCACGCCCTCCCCGTCCGCGCGCTGGCTGGCGTCCAGCCGTATCACGTCCGGCCGCACGCGCTCCAGCAGGTGCAGCCCTTCGCGCGCACTGGCCGCGTTGACGGCGAAGCGGAAGCCGTTGCGGCGGTAATTGTCGGCCACATAGTTGAGCAGCCAGCCCTGCTGCGCCGTCACCGGCGGCAGCAGCAGCACGATGCGCGCGAGCGGCAGGTCCAGCGCATCGAGGATGCGCTGGAACGCATAGCCGTGGTTGCTGCTGACCGCGCTCAGCAGCCGGTCGTGCACGTTCAGGTACAGGTCGGCGCCGCCACTGCCTTCCTGGCGGAAGAAGTTAATGGCGTGCAGCATGCGGCACAGGCGGTCCAGTTCGATCGACTCGTCGTCGCTGGCCGCGTGGTCCAGCAGCTTCCACAGCGACAGCCCCTGGTCGGCCACCGACACGCTGCGCGCCAGCCCCTCGTACGCTACCACCTCGCCCTGCGCCAGGTCGCGCACCGGCTGGAAGGCGCTGGTCATGGTGCAGTTGAAGAAACGGCCCTGGGCACGGCCCTCCGGGTCCAGCCAGATGCTGGTGGTGGAACTGTCCTGCCCGGACAGGCGGGCCAGGTATTGCTTCAGTACGGGGTAAGTCATGCGACGCTCCAGGCTACGGGATAGGCCGCAGACTAAACCAGGCGGCACGCTGCCAGAACGAATCGTTTCACCATTCGATATCCAAAATCCGCATGTAGGCCGCCCTGCAAGCTGCGTATATGAATATGCCGAAAGATTCGTTCCCGTCCCGGCGGGGTGCCCGTATCGTAAGCTCATCCGCCACCACCGCTTACCCAGCGCCGCCGCCATGTGCCAGTTACTAGGAATGAACAGCAGCAAACCAGCCGACCTGCGCTTCTCGTTCGCCGGCTTTGCCGAACGCGGCGGGCGCACCGGCGAACACAAGGACGGCTGGGGCATCGCCTTCCATACGCGGCGCGGTTGCCGCCTGTTCACCGAGCACCGCGCCACGATAGAGTCGCCGCTGGCTGAACAGATCAAGCGCCGCCGCATCAAGGCCAGCAACGTGGTGGCCCACATCCGCAAAGCCACGCAGGGCCGCGTGGCGCCGCAAAACAGCCACCCGTTCACGCGCGAGCTGTGGGGCAGGACGTGGTCCTTCGCCCACAACGGGGACCTCAAGGGCTTTCATCCGGACAGCGGCCTCTACACGCCGGACGGCGACACTGACAGCGAACGCGCCTTCTGCCACCTGCTGTCCGGCCTGGCCGACCGCTTCCGCGCCGCGCCCGGCCGGCGCGCGCTGTATGTGGCCGTGTCCGAGCTGAGCGCCGAGATCGCCGTGCACGGCACCTTCAACTTCCTGCTGTCCAACGGCGAAACGCTGTTCGCGCACTGCTCCACCCAGCTGCACTATGTGGCGCGCTCCTACCCCTTCTCGGTGGCCAGCCTGGTGGACTGCGAGCGCAGCATCGACTTCAGCAGCCACAATGGCGTCGACGACCGCATGGCCGTCATCGCCACCGAGCCGCTCACCTCCAACGAACGCTGGGTGGCTTTCGTGCCGGGCGAGCTGAAGATGTTTGTGGACGGGAAGGTGCAGGATGGCGCGGCGCTGGCCGCGCACGGCAGCCGGACCGGCACCCAAGGCGCGGGACAATCCTGCGCGATGTGCTAAGGCGACTGCGGCGGATCAGGCGGAATTGCAGCTGCAGAAGCGCTTGCGCTGGCTGGCGTCCGGCTCGGCGCTGCGGTCGAGCTGCTTCCAGAAGAAGATGGTGTCCACGCCGTAGGGTGAACGCACGTGGCCGGAGCGGATATAGCCCTGGCTGGCAAAGAAGGCCTCGCCGGTGGCCGTGCTGTGCAGCTGCACCGCCTTCACGCCCCAGTTGCAGGCGGTTTCCTCCACCTTGGCCAGCATGGCCTTGCCGGCGCCGTGGCCGCGCGCCTCTGGCAGCAGATAGCACAAGGCCAGCTTGCCCGCGCCGGTGAGCAGCGAGACGCCGATCACTTCGCCATCCTTCAGCGCCACCACGGAAAAATTCGTCGGGGATTCGAACCAGCTCGCCACCGTCTGCGGCGTCTTGTTACCCAGCCAGGCGCCCAGGATGGCCGGGTCGTCCTTATGGTCGAGTACGCAGCACTCGGTGATGGAGCGGCGCAGCACATTGCACGCCGCAATAGCGTCATCCGGTGCAGCAATACGAATTTCAAGACTCATGTGTGTTCAAAAAAATTACCCGCCGCACGGCGTCACAGCCCGACTATACACCAGCGGTAAGAAAACCGTCGGGCCGCTGGCCGCGCCCTATGAGGGGGCATGCCGGTCTAAGCATATTACAAAAAATTCGTATCTTTTCGGGGCCAAATTATAGACCATGCTTATATGTTTTTTACGAGAGCCAACAATGTCTAAGAAAATTTCCGTATTAGGGGCAGGCAATCTGCCGCGCCGCTTCTTCCTCGCCGCCATCGCCGCCGCGGCCCTGCCGCTGGCCGGCAATGCCTGGGCAGCCGACCCGGTGCTGCTCAACGTGTCCTACGACGTGATGCGCGAAGTGTTCAAGGATATCAACCCGGCCTTCATTGCCGACTACAAGGCCAAGACCGGCGTGACGTTGACGGTGAACCAGTCGCACGGCGGCTCGTCCAAGCAGGCGCGCGCCGTGGCCGACGGCCTGGAAGCATCCGTGGTAACCATGAACCAGGCCAACGACGTGGACCTGCTGGCCGACCGCGGCCTGGTCGCGGCGGACTGGAAAACCAAGTTCCCGCACAACGCCGCGCCGTTCTACTCCACCGTGGTGTACCTGGTGCGCAAGGGCAACCCCAAGCAGATCAAGGACTGGGCCGACCTGGCCAAGCCGGACGTGAAGGTGGTGATCCCGAATCCCAAGACCTCGGGCAACGGCCGCTACACCTACCTGGCCGCATGGGGCTCGGTGCTGAAAAAAGGCGGCACCGAAGCGCAGGCGCGCGAACTGGTGGGCAAGATCTTCAAGAACGTGCCGGTGATGGACACCGGCGGCCGCGCCGCCACCACCACCTTCACCCAGCGCCAGATCGGCGACGTGCTGGTGACGTTTGAAAACGAAGTGCAGCTGGTGCGTTCGGAATTCGGCGACAACTTCGAGGTGGTCTACCCGGCCGTCTCCATCCTGGCCGAATCGCCGGTCGCGGTGGTGGACAAGGTGGTCGACAAGCGTGGCCTGCGCAAGGAAGCGACCGCCTACCTGAACTTCCTGTACTCGGACGCCGGCCAGGAAATCCTGGCCAAGCACTACCTGCGCCCGACCTCGGCGGCGGTGGCCCAGAAATACGCGTCCACCTTCAAGCCGATCACGCTGCTGAGCGTGGACACGGTGTTCGGCGGCTGGCGCGCCGCGCAGAAGAAGCACTTCGACGACGGTGGCGAATTCGACAAGATCTACGCCACCAAATAACGCTCCGGCCGGCATTTTTGCCGGCTCCAGGCCCCGCAGTTGCGCTGCGGGGCTTTTTTTTCGTTCTACAGAGGCGTCCGCCTCACATTCAATAGACGAGTTACTCGATTTCCTGTATTGTCGATTGTGGGGAAACGTTGCCGCACAGATAGTAAAATTCTGTCCCGCCGTACCCGCCCAAACACCCTCTTTCCAAAGACAAAAAAATGATCAAGAAAACAGTAGCAGCCCTGCTGATGTCCTTGAGCGCCGCCGCTATGGCGTTGCCGCTCGGCTCGCAGTCGGTGCTGGTCGTCGAGGACGACACCGGCAAGATCCTGGTGGAAAAGAACGCCAACGCCGTGGTGCCGATCGCCTCGCTGACCAAGCTGATGACCGCCATGGTGGTGCTCGACGCCAAGCAGGACATGAACGAGGAAATCCAGATCGACCAGGTGGACGTGGACACCCTCAAGCACAGCACCTCGCGCGTGCCTGTGGGCGCCAGCATTCCGCGCGGCGACGTGCTGCAGCTGGCGCTGATGTCGTCCGATAACCGCGCCGCCGCCTCGCTGGGCCGCACCTACCCGGGCGGCACGCCGGCCTTCAAGGCCGCCGTCAATGCCAAGATCCGCGCGCTGGGCATGACCCAGACCGTGATCGAGGAACCGACCGGCCTGTCGCCGAACAACAAGTCCACCGCCGCCGACCTGGTGAAGATGGCTGCCGCCGCCGCCAAGTACGACGACATCCGCCGTATCACGACGGATACCAAGGACATCATCAACATCAAGGGCCGCAAGGTGGAGTATCACAACACCAACCGCCTGGTGGGTGCCAAGGGCTGGGACATCGGCATGTCCAAGACCGGCTACACCGAGGAAGCGGGCCGCTGCCTGATCATGCGCATCAAATCGGCCGGCAAGAACGCCACCGTGGTGCTGCTGAACGCCAAGGCCAACTCGGCGCGCCTGATGGACGCCTTCAACATCCGCCGCTTTATCTCCGGCGGGGAAGAAGACAACAAGCCGCGCGTGATGCGCGCCTCCAGCCGCAAGAAGGCACCGGCAGCCAAGAATCCGCGCCGCCGCCGCGCTTCCTGACCTCCTGCTAAACCCTCCTACGCACCGACCAGCGCGCGCAAGCCGCTGGCGCGCTGCGTGCGTTGCGCAATGGCCGTGTCCAGCACCGCCGCCGACGGCGTGCACAGCGTGAAGTACTCCTTGGCGCGCGTGATGCCGGTGTAGACCAGCTCGCGCGCCAGCACCGCGCCGCCCTCGCGCGGCAGCACCACCACCGTGTGGGCGAATTCCGAACCCTGCGATTTGTGCACCGTCATGGCGAACGCCGTTTCGACCTGGCGCAGCCGCGTGGCGAGCACGCTGCGGATGCTGGCGCCTTCGCTGAAGTACACGCGCAGCGATCCGGGGCGGGCCGGGTCCGGCAAGGTCAGTCCGATGTCGCCGTTGAAGACGCCCGTGCCGTAGTCGTTGCGGGTGACCATGACCGGACGGCCCACATACCATTCGCCGCGCTTGCGCAGCAGTCCCGCCGCCTCCAGCCTGTGTTCGATGGCCTCGTTCAGGCCCGTTACGCCCCACTCCCCTTCGCGCACCGCGCACAGGATGCGGAACGATTCGAAGCTGCGCAGCACGTCCAATACCCACGCGTCGTGCGCCTCGCCCGGCACGTTGGCGACCGCCCCGCTGCCTGCCGGGCCGCCGGAACCAGTCTCCCCAGCGCGTATCCTGCGCAGATAATCCTGGTAGCCGCCGCCCACGCCGGGCCGGCCCGAGAGCGCCAGCTGCAGCACGTCCTGCTGCTGCGCCGGATCGATCCAGGCCAGCTTGCCGCCGCTGTCGGCGCCCAGCACGGCGCGCGCGGCGGCCGCGTCGCCCGCGTTGACGGCCAGCGCCAGCTGCCCGATCGGGCCGCCGAAGCGGCGGCTCTCGCGCAGCATCACGGTCTGCTGCGCCAGCGGGCCGGCATCGCCCTGGAAGGAAGCGGGAATCTCCTGGCCGGTGGCGGCGTGGATGTAATCGACCGTGGCGGCGTTGTAGCCGCCGGCCTGGGCGTCGTGGCACAAGTCGCCCAGCACGGCGCCGGCCTCCACCGACGCCAGCTGGTCCTTGTCGCCCAGCAGGATCAGGCGCGCGTTGGGCGGCAGCGCGTCCAGCAACACGGCCATCATTTCCAGGTGCACCATGGATGCTTCATCGACGATCAGCACGTCCACGTCCAGCGGATTGCCCCGGTGGTGGACGAAGCTGCGCGTGTCGGGCCGCGCGCCGAGCAGGCTATGCAGGGTGCGCGCGGCGCCCATGCGCGCCGCCAATTCGGGCAGGTGCAGCTCGGGCACGCGCTTGGCCAGGTCTTCCAGCGCGTGGTCGATGGACTGCTTGAGGCGCGCGGCGGCCTTGCCGGTGGGCGCGGCCAGCGCAATGCGCAGGCCCACCGCCCAGGCGGCGGAATCGGCGCCCGCCGTGGCGAACAGCAGCGCCAGCAGGCGCGCCACGGTGTAGGTCTTGCCGGTGCCGGGACCGCCGGTGATGATGCCCAGGTTGCTGCGCAAGGCCGAGGCGCAGGCGATCTTCTGCCAGTCCGGCCCGCCCTCGCGCGGGGCGTGGTCGAACAGGATATCGAGCCAGTGCCGCACGCGGCCCACGTCCACCAGGCGCGGCGTGGCGGCGCGTTCGCGCACGGCGCGCGCCACGCTGGTTTCGTCGCGCCAGTAGCGCCGCAGGTAGAGCCGTTCGCCGTCCAGCACCAGTGGCTGCTGGAAGTCCAGGTCCTGCACCGGCCATACCTGGTCGCACTGGTACAGCATGGCGCGCCAGGCGGCGGCGGACTTGGGCAGCGGGCCGGCTGCCGTGCGCAAGGCGCTCCAGTCTTCGTCGTTCCAGCCCAGCAGCGCGCGCGGGTCGCCCGCCAATTCGGACAGCAGCAGGCAGCTGTGGCCGCGCCCCTCCAGTTCGGACAACAGCACGCAGGCCAGCAACAGCGGCGGCGAACTGTGGCCGAGCGAGCCGACGAAGCGCGCGAACGCGCCGCTCAGGCGGCGCAGCTGGCCCGCTTCGGTCAGCGCGTCGATCTGGGCCAGCAGCGTGGCCGCCTGCAAGGCTGCGGCCTGCGCGTCGTCGGGTTTCACTTTGGTGTTCAAGCCGGTACCTCGTTCAATAGTGCGTCCAGGCCGTCCAGCAGCCCTGCTTCGGGCTCCAGCAGGTAGCAGCCGCGCGTTTGCGCATTGCCCACGCCGCGCAGGAAGAAGAAGATGGCGCCGCCGAGGTGCTGTGCCGGGTCGTAGGCAGCGCCCATGCGGTTGCGCAGCAGGCGGTGCAGCGCCTGCATGTAGATGGCGCCCTGGATATCGTAGCGGTGCTCGGCCATGCCGGCCGCCAGCGCGCCCGTGTGGTAGGACGCATCGCCCGCGCCCAGCGCGTTCGATTTATAGTCCAGCACCCAGTAGCGGCCTTGGTGCTCGAACACCAGGTCGGTAAAGCCTTTCAGCATGCCGTGCAGCTGGCGTTCCGGCAGCGCGGGACGCGGCACGCCGCGCATCAGGTGGCGGCGGCACAGGCGGTCCAGCGCGCCGGTGCCCAGGCGCTCGCTGGGGAACCAGAATTCCATTTCGGGCAGCACGGCGTCCAGCTCGGACAGCGAGGCGCCCAGCTGCGGCAGCGGCGTGGTGGCGATGGCGCGCAGCCAGGCCAGCGTGTCGTCCTGCCGGTTGGACCAGCCTGCGCGCTCGATGCGGCGCAGCAGGCGCTGGTCGAAGTGCGGATCGTGCACGTCGCCGAAGCCTTCCTGGCCCATCCACTCCAGCTGCTCGTGCAGGAAATTGCCGGGCACGGAGCCGCGCGGGAAGCGGTGCCACGGGGCGTCTTCCGGGCGCAGGATGGGCGGCGCGTCCAGGCCTTCCAGCAGCTTTTCCTCGCCCGAGCTGCGCGGCACGTGGCGGCTGCCCGCCAAGCCGCCGGGGCCGGGCGTGTCGCCCGCCGGCGCGTCGAACGGCGCCGCCGGTGCGGCATCGCGCGCGGCGACCTGCGCTGCGCCGGCGCCGGGCGCGTTGCCGCGCCGCGCCAGCGAGGTGAAGCTGCCGACCGACCAGTCGCGCTCGAAGTCGCCCTCGAAGCGCTGCGCGTCGACCAGATCCGGGCGCTGCTCGACGCGGTTCAGCACCGTGATCGCGCCCGCCTGCTCCAGCGCGCGCACCGAGATCGCGTCGCAGCCGCCCTTCACCTGCTCCCAGCGCGCCAGCAGTTCGGCGCCCGGCAGCGGTTCGCCGCCGGTCAGCAGATAGCCCAGCGCCGAGTCGTGCAGCGCACTGGCGCCGCGCGCGGCCACGCCCAGCCACAGGAAGTGGCGCGGACGGGTGAGCGCCACGTACAGCAGCCGCAAGTCTTCCTCCAGCCGCGCCGCCTCGGCCGCCGCCAGCGCCTCGTCCGACAGCGACATGTCTATCCTGCGCTTGCCGTCCTCGCCCGTATACTCGAAGAAGCTGCGGTTGCGCCGGTCCACCTTGCGCGCCGTGGTGGCGAACGGCAGGTACACCAGCGGATACTCCAGGCCCTTGGACTTGTGCACCGTGACCACCTGCACCAGTTCCGCGTCGCTTTCCAGCCGCAGCACCCGCTCGTCGCCGCCTTCGCCGCCGCCCTCCACCTGCTCGGCCAGCCAGCGTATCAGCGCCTGCTCGCCGTCCAGCTGGCGGCTGGCCGACTGCAGCAGCTCGGCCAGGTGCAGCAGATTGGTCAGCCTGCGCTCGCCGCCCGCTTGCGCCAGCAAGGTGGCGGGCAGGTTCAGTTCATGGATGAAGCGGCGCAGCATGGCCAGCACGCCCTGCCGCTGCCACACCACGTGCAGTGCCTTGAGCTGCTCCACCCGCCCTTCCCACGCCAGCTCGTCGGCCGACAGCCGCGCCAGCTCGGCCAGCGGCAAGCCCGCCGTGCGGGTGGCGAAGGCGGCGCGCGCCAGGGCGCCGTCCAACGGATTGGCCAGCGCCGACAGCCAGCGCAGCACGTCGCCCGCTTCCTCGCTCTCCAGCACCGAGTCCTTGTCGGACAGGTAGACGCTGATCACCTTGCGCCGCTGCAGCGCGCGCCGGATGGCGGCCGCCTCCTTCCCGTCCCGCACCAGCACGGCGATGTCCGCCGGCTGCAGGCGCTTGAAACCGTCCGGCCCCTCGAAGCCCGCATGCGGGTCGTTCAGCATGGCGGTGATGTGCTCGGCGCAGTGCCAGGCGAAGAATTCGCGATAGGCGTCCGCCTTCATGTCGTCGGCCACGCTGCAGGACACCGTCAGTGCTGCCAGCTGGCCGGGCGCGCCCACCAGGCGCTCCTTGCGCCCGTTCGCGCCCACCGCGTCGAACGGCAGCGGGTTGCTGCCGTCGGCCTTGCGGAAGCGGAAGGCGCCGCGCGCCAGGCCTTCGCCCGGCCCCGCCCCTTCGGCGTGCATGAATACCTGGTTCACCGCCGCCACCAGCGCCTGCGTGGAGCGGAAGTTGGTGCCGAGCTGGTAGTGCCGCCCTGCGGTGGCCAGCCGCGCCGACAGGTAGCTGTGGATGTCCGCGCCACGGAAGCCGTAGATGGACTGCTTGGGGTCGCCGATCAGGAACAGGCCCGTTTCCGGATCGTTAGCGGCCACGCGGTACAGCAGGTCGAAAATCTGGTACTGGATGGGCGCGGTATCCTGGAATTCGTCCACCATCGCCACCGGGTACTGCTCGGTGATGCGCTTGCGCAGCGCCGCGCCGTTCTCGCCCAGCAGCGCGGCGCGCAGACGTTCCAGCATGTCGGCAAAGCCGAACTGGCGGGTGCGGCGCTTCAGCTCCGCCATGCGGCGTGCGATGGCCGCCGCGGCGTGCCGGTACAGCGGATGCTGCAGCGGTTCGATGCCCTTCAAGCCTGCGGCCAGCAGCGCGGTCGCCTCGAAGTCGTCCGGGATGGCGGGGCTGTAGCCCTTGGAGCACGCGTCGGCGATACCGTCGGGGGTGAGGCGCTCCCAAGCTTTGTCCGAGATCTCGGGGAACACCTGGTAGTCGTCCTGCGCCCAGGCGCGCAGGCCGTCGAACCATTTCGCCAGATTTTCCGGCTTCATCTTCACGCCGTTGAAGCACTTGGGCGCCGCTTCGCGCTGCTGCGCAATCCACTGCTCCATGCGGTTGGCGCGTTCGCTCCAGCCCTGCTTCAGCTCCAGCAGCTGCGAGCGCTGGACGCGCAGCACGCGGGCGATCAGCGCGTCCAGCGCTTCAAGCCCGGGCTGAGCGGCCTGTGCGGCTTCGCCCTCCGCCTGCGCGATGAATTCGCTGCGGCGCGACAGCTCGCGCACGCTGCGCTTGAGCGCCTCCACGTCCGGCCAGCAGCGCAGCAGCTGTTCCAGCGCGGCTTCCTTCAGCGGGTAGACGTGCTGGCGCCAGTAGTCGTGCGCCGCGTCCTCGAACAGCGCGCCCTCGTCGCTCACCAGCTCTTCGTCGAACAGGCTGCCGCTGTCGAAGGCGTGCTCGCGCAGCATGCGCTGGCACCACGCGTCGATGGTGAAGATGGCCGCCTCGTCCATGGTCTCGGCGGCCAGAATCAGGCGGTGCGCGGCCCGCTGGCGTTCCTCGTGCGAGGGATAGGATTCCAGCAGCGCATCCAGGTAGCCGTCTTCCTTGTCGGACTGGCCGCGAAAATAGGCCGCCGCCTCGATCAGCCGCTCGCGCACGCGGTTGGACAGTTCGCGCGTGGCGGCGCGGGTAAAGGTCATCACCAGGATGTCGGCCGGCAGCAGCGGGCGGCGGTAGGCATCCCCGCCGCCGTGGCCCAGCACCAGGCGCACGTAGAGCGCGGCGATGGTCCAGGTTTTGCCTGTGCCGGCGCTGGCTTCGATCAGGCGCGAGCCGTGCAGCGGAAAGGTCAGTGGTGCGAGCAAGCTCATTGTTCGTCCTCGGCCGCGATGGGCGTGATGGTGATTTGCTGCGCCATCCATTCGGCCAGCGGACCGTACAGCTCTTGCGCCACGTCGGCCCATTCGGCTTCGGCGGCCAGGGCCGCGAAGTCCGGCCACAGGCGCGCCAGGCACAGGTCCTCGTTTTCGCCGTCGACTTCAAAGCCGCCGTCGTAGGTGGCGCGCGGGTCGCCGCCCTGCACCAGCGCGAGGCCGGTCTTGCAGGCGGTGGGCAGCGGCCGGTTCATGCCGTCGCGCCAGATGGCGACCACGCGCGCGAGCGCTTCGCGCGCCGCATGCAGCTCGAGCGGCGCCATTTTCACGATCACATCGCGCGCCACCAGGTAGCCGGTGACGGATTCGCCCTGCGCGGCGGCGGCCAGCTGGCGCAGCCACATGAGGATCAGCTTGTCGCCACGGCCTTTGTATTCTTCCCTGGACTTGCTGGCGGCCTTGGACGAGATTTGCGCCAGCCAGACCTTGTCGGTGCCGTTGCTGCGCAGCTGGTCCACCCAGTCTTCCAGCACCACGCCGCCGAATTCGAGGCTGACCGGCAGCTTGGGCGCCGGCAGTGGATAGCGCGCGCACAATTCCAGCCAGGCGGTGCGCACCGGCACCAGCGCGTCGACCAGTTTGGCCTGCTCCTGCTTGCCGATCAGGCCTATCGGCAGGCGGCCTTCGCGGCCCAGCTGCTCGGCGCGCTCGGTGAGGTTGGCGCGCACGTCGGCCATGGGTTCGGGTTCGCCGCTGTCGTCCAGCATCATGTCTTCCAGCTGGTAGCGCTGCAGGGCGTTCAGCGCGAACGGTTCTTCGTCCTCGCCCACCACGGCGGCCTCCGCGAACATGACACCCAGGCGCTGGCGGAAGAAGTAGCGCACCGGCTGGCGCATGAAGCTGGCCAAGTTGTTCAGGCGCAGGCGGAAGCTGGGGTCCAGCTCGTAGGGCGGGATGCCGGCGTCGCCGCTGGCGTGCGGCCCCTCGCCGGAGCCCGCGCGCGCGGCCCCATCGGCATCGGCGGCGCTGGCGGAGGCGCCGGGCGCGGGATCGGCGCTGTGCGCGGTGCGCCATTCGCCGGCGTAGGTCAGCAGGCCGCCGGCTTCGAAGTAGCGGCGGCTGAACGGCTGCAGCGCGTGTTCGGTGGTGCGCGCGGCCAGGTCCACCTTCCAGCCGGCTTTCAGGTAGTCGCACAGCTGCGCCACCAGCACGGACGGCGGCTGTTCGCTGTTGTCGCGCACGTGGCGGCCCACCCAGCTGATATACAGCTTGTCGCGCGCGGCCAGCACCGCCTCCAGCATCAGGTAGCGGTCGTCGTCGCGGCGCGAGCGGTCGCCGGGGCGGGCCATGCCGGGCAGCGCCAGCAGGTCGAAGTCGGCCTTGCGGGCGCGGCGCGGGAAGTCGCCGTCGTTCATGCCGAGCAGGCACACCACGCGGAACGGCACCGCGCGCATCGGCATCAGGGTGCAGAAGGTCACGCCGCCGGACACGAACTGGTGGTCCAGCGTCGGCTCGTCCAGCGCGCCCAGCCAGGACTCGCGCAGCACCGCCAGCGGCACCGCCTCGTCGAAGCCTGCGCCTTCGCAGGTTTCCAGCCAGCGGTTCAGGGTATCGTCCAGCAACGCCAGGGTCAGGCGGTCGCCCTCCTCGCGCGCGTCGAAGAAGGCGGCCAGCAGCGCGCGCGCCTGCACGCCCCACTCGGCCGGGCTGCGCGGCTGCGCCAGCAGGGCGCGCCAGTGCAGCAGCGCTTCCACCAGCTGTGCCAGCGAACCGGCCAGCGCGGCGTCCAGCCCGCCCACTTCGCCGTACGACTCGATGCCGCTGAAGGCCGTGTCCCTGCCGCTGGCATAGCCCAGCAGCATGCGGCGCACGCCGAAAATCCAGGCATTCTGCTCGCCGGCCGGGGCCAGGCCCAGGCCGGAGCGGTGCTGCTGGTCCAGTCCCCAGCGCACGCCGGCGCCTTCGATCCACAGGCCCAGCGTGGGCAGGTCGTCCTCCGACAGGCCGAAGCGCGCCGCCAGCGCCGGCACGTCCAGCAGGTCGCGCACCTCGCTCTGGCGGCAGCGCTGCTGCGGCAGGCGCAGCAGCCACTCCAGCGCCACCAGCAGCGGGTTGACGCTGCGGTCGTTCACGTCGCCGATCTCGAACGGGATGTAGCGCGGGTCGCTGCGCTTGTGCTGCGCGAAGACGGCGTGGATGGCGGCGCTGAAGACGTCGATATCGGGCACCATCACCACCACGTCGCGCGGACGCAGCGGGCGGTCCGTGTGCTGCGCGGCGGCGAACATGGCCAGCAGCTGGTCGTGCAGCACCTCCACTTCGCGCTGCACGCTGTGCGCCACGTGCAGTTCGATGGAACGGTCGCTGTCGGGCGGCTGCGGATAGTGGTGGTCGGACAAGGGCAGCAGGTCGCGCACGGCGGCCTGCATCTGTGCCAGCATGGTGTCGCCGTCACCGTCGCTGAACAGGTCCACGCGCAGCGGCGCCACCGCCCCATCATCGCCGCGCTCCTGCGCCAGCTGGGCGGCCTCGTTGGCGGCAACGTCGAATTCGTCCAGCATGCGCACGAAGTCGCGCCCCTGGCGGCCCCAGCTCGCCAGCAGCGGATGGCTGTGCGCGTGCAGTTCTTCCAGCGGGATCAGGCCCAGGTCCACGCCGTTGCGCAGCTGCTGGCGGCGGTGCGCGGAGCGCAGCAGGTCGCGCCCTTCGATGATGTCGCCCCAGTAGAACTGGCAGGGATTGGGCACGGCCAGCACCACCTGGGTGTAGCGCGCCAGCGAGGCCAGCGCCTGCAGGGTCTGGTACGGCAGCGCGGACACGCCGAACAGCACGATGCGGCGCGGCAGCCGGCCCTGCGGCTGTTCGCCGCGCGCGGCCGCTTGCACGAACTCGGTGTGCACGGTGGCGCGGCCCAGGCCGCGCTCCTGTTCCGGCACGCTGGCGATCACCGCGCGCCACAGCGCGCCCTGCCACTTCTGGTCCGGCGCCAGCGCGATGCTCTCGCCGCGCGCGGTGCGCAGCGCGTCGCGCCCTTCGGCCCAGTCAGCGAGCCAGTCGGCGCGGTAGACCTGGTACTGGTCGAACAAGTCGGCCAGGCGCTCGGCCAGCTGCAGGCGGCGCTCCGGGTCGCCGTCGCCGAGGAAGTGGCGCAGCGGCGCGAACACCTCGTCGGCCAGCAGCGTGGGCAGCAGCCGCATCAGGCGCCAGGTGAGCGGCCCCTTGTCGAACGCGGAAATGCGCGGCACGCGGTCGCGGCCCAGCATGCCCCGGTATGTCTCCCACAGGAAGCGTGCCGGCAGCGCCACGCGGTTGGCGGCGCACACCCCCATTTCCTCGGCCAGCGCGATTTTCAGCCACTCGGCCACCCCGTTCGACTGCACCAGGAAGATGTCCGACTCCAGCGGCGCCAGCGGATGGTTGCGCAGCCATTGGAACACGGCCGCGCGCAGCAACTCCATTTGGTTGCCGTGCAGAATTAAGAGGCCGGGGGTGATGCGTGAATCCATATCGTCAGCAGTAGGCGCGCCAGGGATGCCATTATCGCTCCTGCCTGCTGCAGGCGCCAGCACCGGCGCACGGTTTAACAATTCAGTTGTACGATGTCTGATCTCTAGGCTATGATAGCAACACGCATTCGATCGGAGACACGCATGACACCGCACGCCGCAGCCGCCAAGGCCACCAGGGTCCGCTGGATGATACTGGCCATCCTGTTCATCGTTACCACCATCAACTACGCCGACCGCGCCACCATCGCGATTGCCGGCCCGGAACTGAAAAAGCTGCTGGGCCTGACGCCGGTGCAAATGGGCTTCGTGTTCTCGGCCTTTGCCTGGTCCTACGTGCTGGCGCAGCTGCCGGGCGGCTGGCTGCTGGACCGTTTCGGCTCCAAGGTCACGTATTTCTTCAGCATTTTCCTGTGGTCGGCCTTCACCATGATGATGGGCGGCGTGGGCTTTTTCACCGGCGCGGCCGCCGTCACCGTGCTGTTTGCGCTGCGGCTGCTGATCGGCGTGGCGGAAGCGCCCTCCTTCCCCGGCAATAGCCGGCTGGCGTCGGCCTGGTTCCCGACCAGCGAACGCGGCACCGCCGCCGCCATCTTCAACTCGGCCCAGTATTTCGCCACCGTGCTGTTCGCCCCGCTGATGGGCTGGCTGGTGCACTCGCTGGGCTGGCAGAGCGTGTTCTACGTGATGGGCGGCCTGGGCATCCTGGTCTCGCTGGTCTGGCTGAAAACCGTGTACGGCCCCAGGGACCACCCGCGCATCAATGCCGCCGAACTGGACTATATCGCCGCCGGCGGCGCGCTGGTGGACCTGGAAAGCAAGGACAAGGCGGCCGCCACGCAGGAACTGGACACCTGGTCCTGCATCCGCCAGCTGCTGGCCAGCCGCATGCTGCTGGGCGTGTACATCGGCCAGTATTGCATCAACACGCTGACCTATTTCTTCCTGACCTGGTTCCCGGTCTACCTCGTCACCGAGCGCCACATGACCATCCTCAAGGCCGGTTTCGTGGCGGCCTTGCCGGCGGTGGCCGGCTTCCTGGGCGGCGTGCTGGGCGGCGTGATATCGGACCGCATGATCAAGTCCGGCCGTTCGCTGTCGGCCGCGCGCAAGACGCCCATCGTGTGCGGCATGCTGCTGGCCATGTCCATGATCGTCTGCAACTACGTGCAGGCCGACTGGGTGGTGGTGATGGTGATGTCGCTGGCCTTCTTCGGCAAGGGCATCGGCGCGCTGGGCTGGGCGGTGGTGGCCGACACCTCGCCCCGGGAAGCGGGCGGCATGAGCGGCGCGCTGTTCAACACCTTCGGCAATACGGCCGGCATCACCACGCCCATCGTGATCGGCTACATCCTGCAGGCCACCGGCTCGTTTGCCGGCGCGCTGGTGTTCGTCGGCGCCAATGCGGCGGTGGCCATCCTGTGCTACCTGCTGATGGTGGGCGAGATCAAGCGCTTCGAGTTCGGCACGCCGGTACTGCGCGACATCGGCCCGGACGCGCCCGCCACGCCGAGCCGGTCGGCCGCGTAAGCGGGCCGCCGCCCGCCGCTCAGGCGTACGGCGGCATCCGCGCCAGCAGCTTGTCCAGCGTCACCGGATAGTCGCGCACCCGCACGCCGGTGGCGTTGTAGCTGGCGTTGGCCACCGCCGCGCCCACCCCGCAGATGCCCAGCTCGCCCACGCCCTTGGCCTTCATGGGCGAGGAAACCGGGATCGGTTTCATCCAGGAAGATCACCTCCTGGTGCGGAATGTCGGCGTGCACCGGCACTTCGTAGCCGGCCAGGTCGTGGTTGACGAAGAAGCCGTGGCGCTTGTCCAGCACCAGGTGCTCCATCAGCGCCGCGCCCACGCCCATGGTCATGGCGCCGATCACCTGGCTGCGCGCCGACTTGGGGTTGAGGATGCGCCCGGCCGCGCACACGGCCAGCATGCGCCGCACCCGGGTTTCACCGGTGGCCGCGTCCACGCCCACTTCCACGAAATGGGCACCGAACGTCGATTGCTGGAATTCCTTGTCCAGCTTGCCGAATTCGATGCCGTCCTCGGCCGCGATTTCACCGCCCTCGGCCAGCTTGGCCAGCGAGGCCGAACTGCCGCCGGCGCTGACCTGGCCATCTGAAAACACGGCGTCGGCCGGCGGATAGCCCAGGCGGCGCGCGATCTCCTCGCGCAGCTTGACGCAGGCGGCGTACACGCCCGACGTGGCACTGTTGCCGCCCCACTGCCCGCCGGAACCGGCCGACACCGGATAGTTCGAGTCGCCCAGCCGCACCGCCACGCTGGCCAGCGGCACGCCCAGCATTTCGGCGGCGGTCTGCGCGATGATGGTGTAGCTGCCGGTGCCGATGTCGGTCATGTCGGTTTCCACGGTGACGCTGCCGTCGCGCTCCAGCCGCACGCGCGCGGCCGACTTCATCACCAGGTTGTTGCGGAAGGCCGCCGCCATGCCCATGCCCACCAGCCAGCGGCCGTCGCGCACGCTGGCCGGCTGCGGGTTGCGCGCGTTCCAGCCGAAGCGCTCGGCGCCGCTGCGCAGG
Source organism: Pseudoduganella sp. UC29_71 (assembly GCF_042693265.1). Taxonomy (NCBI): domain Bacteria; kingdom Pseudomonadati; phylum Pseudomonadota; class Betaproteobacteria; order Burkholderiales; family Oxalobacteraceae; genus Pseudoduganella; species Pseudoduganella sp. UC29_71. Next base: position 3,312,512 of record NZ_CP170549.1, read on the forward strand.
CAGTCGATCAGGCGCCGCTGCGAGAACGGGCGGCCGGGCTTTTCGGGATCGACCTTGGTGTCGTTCAGGATGCGGAAACGCACCGGGTCCATCTGCAGCTTTTCCGCCATCTCGTCCATGGCGATTTCCAGCGCCATCAGGCCGGGCGCCTCGCCGGGCGCGCGCATGGCGTTCCCTTCCGGCAGGTCCAGCACGGCCAGCTTCGTTTTCGTCATGCGGTCGGCGCCCGCGTACAGCAAGCGGGTCTGCTGCATCGCCATTTCCGGCTTGCCGCCGGGCAGATCGCCGGACCAGGACTCGTGGCCGATGGCAGTGATCTTGCCGTCGCGCGTGGCGCCGATGCGGATGCGCTGGATGGTGGCGGGACGGTGGGTGGTGTTGTTCATCATGAGCGGGCGCGCCAGGGCCACCTTCACCGGCCGTTTCGCCGCGCGCGCGCCCAGCGCCGCCAGCAGCGCCTCGGCGCGCAGGAACAGCTTGCCGCCGAAGCCGCCGCCCACATAGGGCGACACCAGCCGCACCTTGTCCCTGGGGATGCCCAGAGTTTTCGCCATGTCGCCGCGGCCCCAGTCCACCATCTGGTTCGAGGTCCACACGGTGAGGTGGTCGCCATGCCAGACCGCCACCGAGGCGTGCGGCTCCATCATGGCGTGCGACTGGTCGGGCGTGGTGTAGTGCAGGTCCAGCTTGACGGGCGCCGCCGCGTAACCGGCCTCGAAATTGCCGGCCTTGGAGTCCGGCGGCGAATCCGGCTGGTCCGGCTTGGGCGTCCGGGCCGCGTCCTTGGCCTTGGCCAGGTCGTAGGCGCCCTTCTCGCGCGTGTATTTCACCTTGATCAGCTGGGCTGCGGCGCGCGCCTGCTCGAAGGTCTCGGCCACCACCAGCGCCACGGCCTGGTGGTAGTGCTGGATCTCGGGGCCGCCCAGCAGCTTGGCGGTGTTGAACTTGCCCTTGCCCAGCTTGCCCGCGTTGGCGGCGGTGACCACGGCCAGCACGCCGGGGGCGCGCTGCGCGGCGCCGGTGTCCATGGCCGCGATGCGGCCCTTGGCGATGGCGGCGCCCAGCACATAGCCGTACGCCGCGTTGGGCGCCGCGCCGTGCTGCTCGTAGGCGTAGGGCGCGGTGCCGGTGGTCTTGAGCGGACCGTCGATGCGGTCGGTGGCGCGGCCCACCACCTTGAGCTGGTCGATGGGGTTGCTGCCTGCGGGTGTGGTGAATTTCATCGCTTACCCTTTCTTCGCTTCGGCCAGCACGGATGCCAGGGTGCGCTGCGCCAGCTGGATCTTGAAGGCGTTGTCCGGCGTGGTGCGGGCGCCGGCCAGCAATTGCTCTGCCACCGGCCCGGCGCCGCGCGCCAGGTTCTGCTCGGCGGCCTCGATGCGCCACGGCTTGTGCGCCACGCCGCCCAGCGCCACGCGGCCGCTGCCGTCCGGCTGGACCACGGCGGCCACCGACACCAGCGCAAAGGCATACGAGGAGCGGTCGCGCACCTTGCGGTACAGATGCTTGCCGCCCAGCGGCCGGGGCAGCTTCACGCCCGTAATCAGCTCGCCCGGCTCCAGCACCGTTTCGATGTGCGGCGTGTTGCCCGGTAGCCGGTGCAGCGACACGATGGGGATCACGCGCGCCGAACCGTCCGGCTTCACGGTCTCCACCTCTGCGTCCAGCAGGCGCATGGCGACCGCCATATCGCTGGGATGGGTGGCGATGCAGGCGTCGCTGGCGCCCACCACCGCGTGGTGGCGGCTGTAGCCGCCGATGGCCGAGCAGCCGCTGCCCGGGTGGCGCTTGTTGCAGGGCTGGTTGGTGTCGTAGAAATAGGGGCAGCGCGTGCGCTGCAACAGGTTGCCGGCCGTGGTGGCGCGGTTGCGCAGCTGCTGCGAAGCGCCGGCCAGCAAGGCGCGCGACAGCACGCCGTAGTCGCGCCGCACGCGGTCGTCGGAGGCCAGGTCGGTGTTGCGCACCAGCGCCCCCACCCGCAGGCCGCCGTCCGGCAGCGCTTCGATCTTGTCCAGCGCCAGGCCGTTCACGTCGATCAAATGGGCCGGCGTTTCGATTTCCAGCTTCATCAGGTCCAGCAGATTGGTGCCGCCGGCGATGAAGCGGCTGCCTGGAGCGCGCTGGGCCGCAGCGGCCGCCTCGGCGGGCGATTGCACGCGCTGATAGGTGAAGGCTTTCATGCCGTCCTCCCCGCCGCGCCGTTGGCCACCTCGGTGATGGCGTCCACGATGTTGGAATAGGCGCCGCAGCGGCAGATGTTGCCGCTCATGCGTTCGCGGATTTCTTCCCCGCTGAGCAGCGGCCGCACGGTCAGCTCGGCCGTCACGTGGCTGGGCTTGCCCTGGCTGATTTCTTCCAGCACCGCCACGGCCGAACAGATCTGGCCGGGGGTACAGTAGCCGCACTGGTAGCCGTCGTGCTTGATGAAGGCGGCTTGCATGGGATGCAGCTTGTCCGGCGTGCCCAGGCCTTCGATGGTGGTGATCCGCGCGCCCTCGTGCATCACGGCCAGCGTCAGGCAGGAGTTGATGCGGCGGCCGTCGAGCAGCACCGTGCAGGCGCCGCACTGGCCGTGGTCGCAGCCCTTCTTGGTGCCGGTCAGGTGCAGATGTTCGCGCAAGGCGTCCAGCAGCGAGGTGCGCACGTCCACGTTGAGCTCGTGCCGCGTGCCGTTCACGGTGAAGGCGCAGCGCACCGGCGGCAGGCTGGGCGGCGGTGCCGCGCCGTCCGGCGCCTGCGCCAGCGCCACGGGCGGCATGGCCGCCGCCGTGGCCGACAGCGCGCCTGCGATCAGCAGGTCGCGGCGGGAGATTTTAGTGCCAGGCAGTTCATCCATGGTTCGCATCCTCCGGGGCTGGTGACGCGAACCATTCTAGGACAACTGACGAACACGACTTGCACTGTTGCCCGCTGGATTCAAGACCGGCGGCCCTGCCGCGCGTCAGGCCGTCACGTTGGTGACGTTCAGCCTGATTGTCGCGTAGTCGCCGCCCTCGTCGTCGTTATTCACGCGCACGAAATGGTTGAGCGTGGCGCCGGCGGGTATATACAGCTGGAACTGGCGCACGCCGTCCAGGTCGCCGGTACTTTCGGACGTGCCCTCGTACAGCTTGACTTCGCCATCGACAATTGCGTTCCCGGCATTGTCGAACAGGGATGCCGTGACGGTGAATTCCACCCGGATCTCGCCGCCCATCCTGACCTCGAAGTCCATGACGGACTGCGCCAGGCCCAGGACGCTCAGTATTGCGGAGTTGGTTTTCTGCCGGCGCACTGTTTCGTTGGAACCGAAAGTTTCGTCATCTTCGACGTACATATCGGCCGACACGGTAATTCTTCGATTTGGATTAGTGAGCGAAATCCGCTCTTTCAGCAGAGGCTGCAATAATTGAAGCAATTTCGCGTCGAGAGCAATGCCTTTTAGCTCCCGCAGCGATTGGCCTTTTAACTCATGGAGCGCGCTGCGCGATTTTCCTTTAATCGTGAGCAGGGACGTGGTGCGGCGTGCAGATTCTTGCATGATGAATCTCCATTATTATGGGGTCACATGAAAAGGCCCGGCAGTGACGACCCCCGTCCATTGCCGGACGCAGAGCTTGTGCCTGCAGCAGATAATATTAATTCGCCAGTTATTCCTGGCTGCCAGCCCGGCGGTGAAAATGAGTATATTCAGCGTGCATGGGGATAAATACGCACAATGTAACGGGCCGATATAATATTTTGGCTTGACATATAAGCCAAGTTAACCCGGCCCGCCGCCAGCAATGGTTCACGTGCCAAGGCGCTGCGGTGAAAGGCAAAACGGCAGCCGGCACGCCGGTACCGGAACAACTGCAATGCTCGTTGTGCAAAGCCGGGACTGGAGGTAAGCTGCCGCTCATGAATAAAGCAAGCACACAACCGGGTTCGTCCCGCGGCCCTGCCGATCACGAGGTACGGGCGCAAATCGTCACCGCCGCGACGGAGCACTTCCGCCTGTACGGCTATGAAAAGACCACCGTGTCGGACCTCGCCAAGGCCATCGGCTTTTCCAAGGCTTACATCTACAAGTTTTTCGAATCCAAGCAAGCGATAGGCGAGCTGATTTGCGCCAACTGCCTGCACCGGATAGAAACCGATGTGCGCAGCGCCGTGGCCGGCGCCGACCGCGCCCCCGACAAGCTGCGGCGCATGTTCCAGGCGGCGGTCGACGCCAGCCTGCGGCTGTTCTTCGAGGACCGCAAACTGCACGACATCGCCGCCTCCGCCGCCACTGAAAACTGGCAGGCGGTGCGGTCCTTTGAGCAAAACATCAAGGCCCTGCTGCTGGAAATTCTGCGCCAGGGCCGCGAGGACGGGGAATTCGAGCGCAAGACGCCGGAGGACGAAACCGCCAGCGCCATCTACCTGGTGATGCGCCCCTATCTGAATCCGCTGCTGCTGCAATGCAGCCTGGATTTCAGCAGCGAGGCGCCCTCTCAACTGTCGAGCCTGGTACTGCGCAGCCTGTCGCCATGACAGCCTGAGCTCCGGTTTTTTCAACGCATAGTGACTATTGACTTAATTGGTCACTAGTCCCAAAATGGCATCCTGTACCGTTTCTTATGGGATTGCCATGTCGCGCCGATTCTTACTCTCCACCGTCATCCCCGCCCTGCCGCTGGCGCTGGCCGCCTGCGGCAGCAAGGCGCCAGCCGACCCGCGCACGGACGCGCCGCTGGTGCGGGCCGCCACCGTCCAGGGCGCCGCCGCTGCGGCGCGCAGCTTTAGCGGCACCGTCGCCGCGCGCGTGCAAAGCGACCTCGGCTTCCGTGTCGCCGGCAAGGTGCTGCAGCGGCTGGCCGACACCGGCCAGGCCGTCAAGCGCGGGCAGGTACTGATGCGCCTTGACCCCGCCGACCTGAAACTGGCCGCCCTCGCCCTGCAGGAAGCGGCCGCCGCCGCCCGCGCGCGGGCGCTGCAAACGGCGCAGGAAGAAGCCCGCTACCGCGAGCTGCGCGGCACTGGCGCCGTCTCGATGTCGGCCTACGAGCAGGCCAAGGCCGCCGCCGACGCGGCCCGCGCCCAGCTCAGTGCGGCCGAAGCCCAGGCCGAGGTGGCCCGCAACGCCAGCCGCTACACGGAACTGGTGGCGGACGCGGACGGCGTGGTGATGGACATGCTGGCCGAGCCCGGCCAGGTGGTCAGCGCCGGCCAGCCCGTGGCGCGCGTCGCCCACGCGGGCCAGCGCGAAGCGGTGATCCAGCTGCCGGAAACCCTGCGCCCGGCGGCCGGCTCGGCCGCGCAAGCGACGCTGTTCGGCAAGGAAGACCAGCCCCTGCCGGCCAGACTCAGGCAGCTGTCGGACACGGCGGATAAGCAGACCCGCACCTACGAGGCGCGCTATGTGCTCGAAGGCCAGCTGGCCACGGCGCCCCTGGGCGCCACGGTGACGATCCGCATTCCCGGTGCGCCCGCTGCCGCGCCGGGCGCGCTGTCGGTGCCGCTCGGCGCCCTGCACGACGCGGGCAAGGGGCCGGGCGTCTGGCTCATCCACGGCGAGCCGGCCCAGGTGTCGTGGCGGCCGGTCACGGTGCGGCAGCTGGGCGAGGACGCCGCCCGCGTCGACGGCCAGCTCAAGCAAGGCGACCGCATCGTGGCGCTGGGCGCGCACCTGCTGCGCGAAGGCGAGCCGGTGCGCCTGGCCGGCCAGGCGGCCGCCGGGGGGCAGCCATGAGCGCAGGCCGGTTCAACCTGTCGGCGCTGGCCGTGCGCGAGCGCTCCGTCACCCTGTTCCTGATTTGCCTGATTTCGCTGGCCGGCGTGATCGCCTTCTTCAAGCTGGGCCGGGCGGAAGACCCCGCTTTCACCGTCAAGGTGATGACCGTGATTACCGCCTGGCCCGGCGCCACCGCGCAGGAAATGCAGGACCAGGTGGCGGAAAAGCTGGAAAAGCGCCTGCAGGAACTGCGCTGGTACGACCGCAGCGAGACCTACACGCGGCCCGGCCTGGCCTTCACGACGCTGACGCTGCGCGACAGCACCCCGCCTGCCGAAGTGCAGGAACAGTTCTACCAGGCGCGCAAGAAGGTTGGCGACGAGGCCGCCAATCTGCCGTCCGGCGTGATCGGCCCCATGGTCAACGATGAATATGCGGACGTCACCTTCGCCCTGTTCGCGCTCAAGGCCAAGGGCGAAGCGCAGCGCCTGCTGGCGCGCGACGCGGAACGCTTGCGCCAGCGGCTGCTGCACGTGCCGGGCGTGAAGAAGGTCAACATCATCGGCGAGCAGGCCGAGCGCATCTACGTGGAGTTCGCGCATGAGCGCCTGGCCACGCTGGGCATCGCCCCGCAGGACGTGTTCGCCGCGCTCAACAGTCAGAACGCGCTGACGGCCGCCGGCGCGGTGGAAACCCGGGGGCCGCAGGTCTTCATCCGCCTGGATGGCGCCTTCGACGAATTGCAGAAGATCCGCGACACGCCGGTGGCGGCGCAGGGCCGCAGCGTGAAGCTGTCGGACATCGCCACGGTGCGGCGCGGTTATGAAGACCCGGCCACCTTCATGATACGCAACGGCGGCGAACCGGCGCTGCTGCTGGGCATCGTGATGCGCGACGGCTGGAACGGGCTGGACCTGGGCAAGGCGCTGGACCAGGAAGTGGGCGCCATCAACACCGCCCTGCCGCTGGGCATGGCCCTGAGCAAGGTGACCGACCAGGCCGTCAACATCAGCTCGTCGGTCGACGAGTTCATGGTCAAGTTTTTCGCCGCGCTGCTGGTGGTCATGGTGGTGTGCTTCCTGAGCATGGGCTGGCGCGTGGGCGTGGTGGTGGCCGCGGCCGTGCCGCTGACCCTGGCCGCCGTGTTCATCGTCATGGCCGCCACCGGCAAGAACTTCGACCGCATTACGCTGGGCTCCCTGATCCTCGGGCTGGGCCTGCTGGTGGACGACGCCATCATCGCCATCGAAATGATGGTGGTGAAGATGGAGGAAGGCTACAGCCGCGTCGCCGCCTCCGCTTATGCGTGGAGCCACACCGCCGCGCCCATGCTGTCGGGCACGCTGGTGACGGCGGTCGGCTTCATGCCGAACGGCTTCGCGCGCTCCACGGCGGGCGAATACACCAGCAATATGTTCTGGATCGTCGGCATCGCGCTGATCGCGTCCTGGGTGGTGGCGGTGGTGTTTACGCCCTACCTGGGCGTGAAGCTGTTGCCCGAACTCAAGCAGGTCGAGGGCGGCCACGACGCGCTGTACGACACGCCGCGCTACAACCGTTTCCGCCAGGTGCTGGGGCGCGTCATCGCGCGCAAATGGCTGGTGGCAGGCGCCGTGGCCGGGCTGTTCGCGGCGGCCGTGCTGGGCATGGCGGTGGTCAAGAAGCAGTTCTTCCCGATCTCGGACCGGCCCGAAGTGCTGGTCGAGGTGCAGATGCCTTACGGCACCGCCATCGCGCAGACCAGCGCGGCGGCGGCCAGGGTGGAAGCCTGGCTGGCCAAGCAGAAGGAAGCGAAGATCGTCACCGCCTACGTGGGCCAGGGCGCGCCGCGCTTCTACCTGGCCATGGGACCGGAACTGCCGGACCCGTCGTTTGCCAAGATCGTGATCCGCACCGACAGCCAGGACGAGCGCGACGCGCTCAAACTGCGGCTGCGGCAAGCCATCGCGGCAGGCCTGGCGCCGGAAGCGCGCGTGCGCGTCACGCAACTGGTGTTCGGGCCGTATTCGCCGTTCCCGGTGGCCTACCGCGTGACCGGACCGGAGCCGGACCAGCTGCGCGCCATCGCGGCGCAAGTGCAGCAGCTCATGGACGGCAGCCCGCTGCTGCGCACCGTCAACACCGACTGGGGCGTGCGCACGCCCACCCTGCACTTCACGCTGCAGCAGGACCGCTTGCAGGCCGTGGGACTGAGTTCCAGCTCGGTGGCCCAGCAGCTGCAATTCCTGCTCAGCGGCGTGCCGCTCACCACGGTGCGCGAAGATATCCGCACGGTGCAGGTGGTGGCGCGCGCGGCCGGCGGCATCCGGCTCGATCCGGCCCGCATCGCGGACTTCACGCTGGCCGGCGCCGGCGGGCAGCGCATTCCGCTGTCCCAGGTCGGCCAGGTGGAAGTGCGCGCGGAGGAGCCGGTGCTGCGCCGGCGCGACCGCATGCCCACCATCACCGTGCGCGCCGACACCGCCGAGAGCCTGCAGCCGCCGGACGTGTCGGCCGCCATCAGCGCGCAGCTGCAGCCCATCATGGACAAGCTGCCAGCCGGCTACCGCATTGAACAGGCCGGCTCCATCGAGGAATCGGGCAAGGCCACCACGGCCATGCTGCCGCTGTTCCCCATCATGCTGGCGGTGACGCTGCTCATCATCATCTTCCAGGTGCGCTCGATCTCGGCCATGGTGATGGTGTTCCTGACCAGTCCGCTGGGCCTGATCGGCGTGGTGCCCACGCTGATCCTGTTCCAGCAGCCATTCGGCATCAACGCGCTGGTGGGGCTGATTGCGCTGTCGGGCATCCTGATGCGCAACACCCTGATCCTGATCGGGCAGATCCGCCACAACGAACAGGCCGGCATGGCGCCCTACCAGGCGGTGGTGGAAGCGACCGTGCAGCGCGCGCGGCCGGTGGTGCTGACCGCGCTGGCGGCCATCCTTGCCTTCATCCCGCTCACGCATTCGGTGTTCTGGGGTACGCTGGCCTACACGCTGATCGGCGGCACCTTCGCCGGCACCGTGCTGACGCTGGTGTTCCTGCCGGCCATGTATTCGATCTGGTTCAGGATCAGGCCCGCACAAGCCACACCGGCACCGGCAGCACCGGTACCGGCCGCGCCGGCGCAGGCCAGGCCGGAAGCGGAGACGTCGCTGCCCTAACCGGCCGCGTGGACGGTCAGTTCCTGGGCGATATGGTCTTTCAGCACATCGAGCAGAGCTTGCATCTGCGCCACGATGTGCTGGGCCTCGGCGGGCGCGGCGTCGGAGTGCAGGTGCTCCAGGGCCAGGCACAGCTCGGCGAAACTCATGGCGCCGACGGCGCGCGCCGAGGACTTGATGCGGTGGCCCAGCTCGGCCAGTCGCGCCATGTCGTTGTCGGCCATGGCCTGGTTCACTTCCACCATGCCGTCGCGCGCCGCGTCCAGGAACATCAGTGCGTATTTGCGCATCTTGTCGTGCTTGTTGCCGAAGGTTTGCGCCAGCGCGCTGATGTCGAACAGCTCGGCTGCCGCACCAGCAGCGGCGCCGGCGCCGATACCGGCATCGGCGCCCGCATCGGCGTTGGCCAGGGCGGCGGACGGCGGCGCAGCGGCGGCAGCCAGGCCTTCCGGCGCCGCCGGGCCGTCCGGCGGCGGCGTCTCGATGCCGGCGGCGGCCGAGACGGCGGGCCGGCTGTCCAGGCGCGGCGGCCGCGTGCCGGCGCCGGCGTCGGCGCGCTGCATCATCCAGCGCGACAGCACCGTGAACAGCAGGTTGGGCGCGATCGGCTTGGTGATGAATTCGTCCATGCCGGCGGCGATGCAGCGCGCCTGGTCGTCGCGGCCCGCGTTGGCCGTCATGGCGATCACCAGCGTACCGGTCAGCTTGGGATGTGAACGGATCAGGCGCGTCGCTTCGTAGCCGTCCATGATGGGCATCTGCACGTCCATCAGCACGCAGTCGAAATGCTCCTTCAGCAGCAGGTCGATCGCCTCCTTGCCATTGTTGGCGATGCAGACCGTGGCGCCGGCGTCCTCCAGCAATTCCTGCCCCACCTGCTGGCTGAAGATATTGTCTTCCACCAGCAGGATGCTGGCGCCCTTGATATTGTCCATCACCTCGGCCTGCAGCGTGTCGCTGTGGCTCTGCTCGAGGAAGTTGGTGCCCTTGGCCAGGCGCGCGGTGAACCAGAAGGTGCTGCCGTGGCCGCGCACGCTGTCCACGCCCACCGTGCCGCCCATCAGCTCGGCCAGCTGCTTGCTGATGACCAGCCCCAGCCCGGTGCCGCCGTAGCGCCGCGTGGTGGAGGTGTCGGCCTGGTGGAAGGACTGGAACAGCTTGTCCACCTGCTCCTTGCTCATGCCTATGCCCTGGTCCTGCACCTCGAAGCGCACCACCGTGTGCGTGTCCCGGTCTTCCACCGGGCGGGCGCGGATGTAGATCTTGCCGTTTTCCGAGAACTTGATGGCGTTGCTGGTGAAATTGAGCAGCACCTGCTCCAGCCGCAGCGGGTCGCCGCGCAACTGGTGCGCCAGGCCGGGCCAGATTTCGAACATCAGTTCCAGCTCCTTGCGCGCCGCGCTCTCGCCCAGCTGGCTGGCCACGTTGCCCAGCAAGGTCTCCAGCGCGAAATCCAGCACCTCCAGCTCCAGCTTGCCGGCCTCGATCTTGGAAAAATCGAGGATGTCGTTGATGATGCCCAGCAGGTGCTGGCCGGAATGGTAAATTTTTTGCAAGTAGTCGCGCTGCTTGGGATGGGTGACCGACTTCAGCGCCAGGTGCGCCATGCCGATGATGCTGTTCATCGGCGTGCGGATCTCGTGGCTCATATTGGACAGGAAATCGCTCTTGGCCTGGTTGGCGGCCTGCGCCTGCTCCTTCAGGTTGTGCAGCTCGGTGATGTCGGTGGCCAGGCCGATCACGGCCGCCACGTCGCCGTCGATGCGCACCGGCGCCTTCACGGTCCACAGGTGCTGCACCGCGCCGTCGCGGCCCACGTAGCGCTCCTCGCCGGCGCGCTTGACGCCGTCCAGGAACACTTCGCGCTCCTCGGCCCAGGCAGCGTCGGCCTGCGCGGGCGGCATCAGCTCGCGGTCGCTCTTGCCGATGATGTCCTCCACCGGCAAGCCCATGGCCTCGGCGGTCTTGGCGTTGACGTAGATGTAGCGGCGCTGCTGGTCCTTCATGAACACGCGGGCGTCCACATTGTTGAGCACGCTGTCCAGCAGCAGGCGCTGCTCGATGGCGCTGCGGCGCGAGAAATACAAGGTCAGCAGGTAGCTGTAGATCAGCATGGTGACGGTAAAACCGGTGGCCAGCGCGATCCACGGGAAGTAGGCGTCCAGCCCGGTGTGCATGTCCGAGCGCTTGACGCGGAACAGCGCCTTCCACAAGGTGCCGTTGAAGTCGATCGGCAGCACCGTTTCCATATACTCTTCGGGATTGGCGGGCGTGACCGGCACCGCCTCGATGGAACCGTTATCGTTGTACAACAGGCGGTCGGTCTTCTCGATGGCCAGGCGGCGTTTTTCCACGTCGGTGGAACTGTCCGCGTACAGCAGCATGTGCACTTCGCGGATCGCCATTTCGTCGATGGCGCCTTGCACCAGCTTGGCAACCGAGAAACCGATGCCGACCGAGCCGACGTAGGCGGCGCGGCGGCTGGCCACGTCGTGGATGGGCATGCCGCGCTTGTACACCGGCAGGCGCATGCCCAGGCCGATGTGCGGCACCGGCTTCTTGACAATGACGGGCTGGCCGGAGGCGCTGATCTGGCCGGTGTCGCGCGACAGGTCCATGGCTCGCGCAATGGCCGGGTTGACGCCGATGTCCACGCCGAAACGCTCCATCACCATTTCCATCGGCTCCAGGTAGAGCAGCACGGTGTACTGGTCGCGCCGGCCGGGCGGCTTGATGTCGAACTGCGGATAGCCTTCGGGGTGCAGGCTGCGGTCGTTGCGCACGCCGGCCACGAAGGCGTCGCGCTGGGCGTCGGTCACCGGCACGGCATAGTTCAGCGCTTCGATGGCGGGGAAATGCTGCGGCAGGTTCAGGCTGGCCACGTACTGGTGGAACTGCTGGCGGCTGAGCGCGTCGCTGGTCTGGAACAGGGCCACCAGGCCGCGCACCACGTCCGAGTACGATTTCACGCGCGCCGAGATGCTGTATTGCGTGCTGCGCGCCAGGTTGTCGAAACGCTGGCGGTCGTCTTCCTCCACGGCGCGCGCCGCGTTCGAATACAGCACCATGCCAACCGACAATGCCAGCGACAAGCCTATGCCCCAGAGCACAGTCCTGATATTGATCAGCCCTTTGAGCAGCGTACCCAGTTTACGCATTCACGTTCACTTCATGCCAAGTTGTTTTGCATTGAAGCAGCATACTATTAAACACCAATTCCCAACCAGAATTAACTGTCGCTACCGCGCATTGCAACGCACTAGTAACACCCATGTAACTTTTATGGCAAGGGCGGAACCAACTCCGACTATTCTGGTCTAACAGACCAGCAGGAGGAAGCATGGCCGCCATTCCACGACTATCCGCCATGGTAATCGTTGCGGGCCTCGCATGGGGCGGCAATTGCGTCGCCGCACAGCGGGAACACAGCGAGTTCGAGGTAGTGCTGGAGGCGCCGGGACGGCTGGCAGCGGGCGGCACGGCCTCGGAACTGCCGGTGCGTATGCATTTCACGCTGCCCGCGGCACTCGGCCGCAAGGTCGGCTGGCGCCTGGAACTGGTGGACCCGGCCGGGAAAACCGTGCGCCTGTGGCGTGGCGCGGCTACCACGCGCGGCGGCGCCGCCACCGTCGGCATCGCTTGCTGCTCGCCCCTGCCGGCCGGGGTCTACCAATGGCGGCTGCGTGCCGAGGCCGGCAGCGGACGGGGGCGGGAAGTCATACGGCAACGCTGGGACGTCGCGCTGGGGGGCCCCGCCGCGCTGGCCATGCCAGCCTTCAGCCCCCTGCCCACCCTGCGCGCGCCGCGCCGCGCCAGCGCCTCGCCGCCGGCGGCCGGCGACTTGCCCTACACCGTCTACTACGGCAACCTGCACAGCCAGACCAGCCACAGCGACGGCGGCGGTGCGCTCGACCACTGCAGCGGCGCGCAGGAGCCGCAGAGCGCCCCCTTCGGCCCGGAGGACGCCTACGACTATGCGCGCCGCCACGGCCTGGACTTCCTGATGACGTCCGAACACAACCATATGTACGACGGCTCCGAAGGCAGCAACCCATCCGCCGACCCCGCCCGCGCCACCGGCCTGTACCACAGCGGCATCTCGGCGGCCGCCGCCTACACCGCCGCGCATCCGGACTTCCTGGCCATCTACGGCATGGAATGGGGCGTGATCAGCGGCGGCGGCCACCTGAACATTCTCAACAGTCCCGAACTGCTGGGCTGGGAGCGCAACGGCAGCAGCGCCCTGCTGGCCGACACCGCCACCGCCAAGGGCGATTACGGCGCGCTGTACACGCTGATGCGCGAACGCGGCTGGCTGGGCCAGTTCAACCACCCGAAGGACAACCAGTTCCGCGCCGGCGGCAGCAACCTGGGCTATACGGAAGACGGCGACGCCGCCATGGCGCTGTGCGAGGTCATGAACAGCAACGCCTTCTCGGTCAACACCAGCGAAACGGAAAGCCGCCGCAGCAATTTCGAGGACGCCTGCCAGCGCCTGCTGGAAGCGGGCTACCACGTGGCTTTCGCCAGCAACCAGGACAACCACTGCGCCAACTGGGGCATGTCCTACACCAACCGCACAGCGGTGCTGATACCGGAAGCGAGCGCCTTGACCGCCACCACCTTCCTGGACGCGGTGCGCGCCCGGCGCGTGTTCGCCACCATGGACAAGCAGGCCCAGATCATCCTCACCGCCAACGGCCGCCTGATGGGCGAGCGCTTCAGCAACAGCGGCCCGCTGACCCTGGACGTGCGCCACGCCAGCGCCGGCGGCAAGCAGGTGGCCGCGCTGGCCATCATTGAAGGCGTGCCCGGCCGTCCCAACTCCGCAAGCCCGCTGCCGGGCGCCGCCGCCAGCACCACCATCACGCCCACGCCCGGCGAACACTTGCTCTACGCCCGCATCACCCAGGACGACGGCACGCTGCTCTGGTCCGCCCCGGTCTGGGTCAGCCAGCAAGCCCCGCCTCCCTGACGCCTGCGCCGTCGCAGGCATGTCACAATAGGCGGATGAGCCCATTTGCCGCCACGGAGACTTGCATGCACGTAGAACAGAACACCGCCACGCCGGACACCGACGCCGATCCCCACCTGTGGCTGGAAGAGGTGGCGGGCGAGGCGCCACTGGCGTGGGTGCAGCGCCAGAACGCCGTGGCCGCCAGCGAACTGGAAGGCACACCGCCATTCGCGGCCTTGCACGCGCGCATCAAGACCATCCTCAATTCGCAGGACCGCATCCCCTACGTCAGCCTGCACGGTGGCTACTATTACAATTTCTGGCGCGACGCCGCCCATGTGCGCGGCATCTGGCGCCGCACCACGCCGGAACAGTTCCTGCTGGCCGAGCCGGCCTGGGATACCGTGCTCGACCTCGACCAGCTGGCCGACGTCGAGGGCGAGAACTGGGTCTGGGCCGGCGCGAATTTCCTGCACCACGACACACGCTGCCTGCTGGAGCTGTCGCGCGGCGGTGGCGACGCCGCCGTGCTACGCGAGTTCGACGTGGCCAGCCGCGCCTTCGTGGCGGACGGCTTCGCCCTGCCCGAAGCCAAAACCCGCTCCGCCTGGATAGACCGCGACACCTTGTTCGTTGCGACCGACTTCGGCCCCGGTTCCATGACCAGCTCCGGCTATCCGCGCATCATCAAGGAATGGCGGCGCGGCACGCCGCTGGAACAAGCCCTCACCGTGTTCGAAGGGGCGCCGGACGACCTGGCCGTGGGCGCGGCCAAGGATTTCACGCCCGGCTACGAATTCCAGCTGATCTGGCGTTCCATCAGCTTCTACACCAACGAACTCTACCTGCGCGACGGCGCCGCGCTGACCAAGGTGGACAAGCCGGACGACGCCACCGCCTACACCGTGCGCGACCAGCTCATCATCGAACTGCGCTCGGAATGGACCGTCAACGGCACTGCCTACCCGCAAGGCGCGCTGCTGGCGGCCGACTTCCGCCGCTATATGCAAGGCGAGCGGGAGCTGGCGGTGCTGTTCACGCCCTCGCCCACCAGCTCGCTGGACGGCGTCAGCGCGACGCGCTCGGCGCTGCTGCTCAACGAGCTGGATAACGTGAAGAACCGTATCACCGAGTTGCGCCACGTGGACGGCGCCTGGCAGCGCCGCAGCGTGGCAGCGCCCGCCTTCGGCACCCTGGACGTGAGCGCGCTCGACAGCATCGATAGCGACCAGTACTTCCTTTCCGTCACCGACTTCCTCACGCCCACCACGCTCTACCTGGCGCAAGCCGGCAGCGACGAGCGCGTCCGCCTCAAATCCCTGCCGGCCTTCTTCGACGCCGGCCCTTGCCGCGTGCAGCAATTCCAGGCCAGCTCGGCCGACGGCACGGCCGTGCCCTATTTCGTCGTCAGCGGCAAGGACGCGGCGCCCGGCGCCGAACGGCCCGCCCTGCTGTACGGCTACGGCGGCTTCGAAGTGTCGCTCAAGCCCTTCTACAGCGCGGTGACCGGCTCGGCGTGGCTGGAACAGGGCGGCGTCTACGTGCTGGCCAATATCCGCGGCGGCGGCGAGTTCGGCCCGCGCTGGCACCAGGCAGCGCTGAAAGAGCACCGCCAGCGCGCCTTCGACGACTTCATCGCCGTGGCCGAAGACCTGATCGCGCGCGGCCTGAGCAGCCCGCGCCGGCTCGGCATCATGGGCGGCAGCAACGGCGGGCTGCTGGTGGGCGCCGTCATGGCGCAGCGTCCCGAACTGTTCAACGCCGTGGTGTGCCAGGTACCGCTGCTGGACATGAAGCGCTACCATCAGCTGCTGGCGGGCGCCTCCTGGATGGGCGAATACGGCGACCCGGACGATCCGGCGCAGTGGGCCGCCATCGCCCGCTACTCGCCCTACCAGAACGTGCACGCCGGCAAGCGCTACCCGCGCGTCCTGTTCACCACCTCCACCCGCGACGACCGCGTCCACCCCGGCCACGCGCGCAAGATGGCGGCCCGGATGCAGGACCAGGGCCACGACGTGCTGTACTGGGAAAACACCGAAGGCGGCCACGCCGGCGCCGCCAACAACGACCAGCAAGCCATGATGTGGGCGCTGACCTACGCCTTCCTGCTGAAACAGCTGGGCTAGCCGGGCAATCGTGCGCGCCGGGAATTCAAAAAGTTTTATCGTGGAAAATAGTTTCCACTGATATTGCCTTATTGTTAAACTAGCTATTATTGCAGCGTGTTGCTTCAGGCAACATGTGCTTGACTCCGCTATTCAGCGGAGTATCTTTTACGTCCATATTACGCCACTGCTGCCGAGGATTTTCGCCGATGAACGATATGACTGAATTTGCCGAGGAACTGGACATCAAGCTGCTGCTGCAGACCTTGATGGCGCTGAAAAAAGGCGATTTTTCGGTGCGCATGCCTTCCGACTGGACCGGCATGCCGGGCAAGATCGCCGATACCTTGAATGAGATCATCGAGACCAAGGAGAAAATGGTCAAGGTGATCACGGAAGTGAGCCGCGTGGTCGGCCGCGAAGGCCGCTTGACGCAGCGCGCGTCGGTACCCAACGTGGCCGGCGGCTGGCAAACCATCATCAGTTCCGTCAACACGCTGATCGACGACCTGGTGCGCCCCACCACTGAAATGGCGCGCGTGATCGGCGCCGTGGCCAAGGGCGATCTGTCGCAGACCATGGCGCTGGAGGTGGACGGCCATCCGCTGAAAGGCCAGTACCTGCGTGCAGCGACCACCGCCAACACCATGGTGGAGCAGCTGTCCTCCTTCTCGTCCGAAGTCACGCGCGTGGCGCGCGAGGTGGGTACCGAGGGCAAGCTGGGCGGCCAGGCGCAGGTGAAAGGCGTGGCGGGCACGTGGAAGGACTTGACCGACTCGGTGAACTCCATGGCGGGTAACCTGACCTCCCAGGTGCGCAACATCGCCGAAGTGACCACCGCCGTGGCCAATGGCGACTTGTCGAAAAAGATCACGGTGGACGTGCGCGGCGAGATCCTGCAGCTGAAGGACACCATCAACGTGATGGTGGACCAGCTGCGCTCCTTCGCATCGGAAGTGACGCGCGTGGCGCGCGAGGTGGGCACCGAGGGCAAGCTGGGCGGACAGGCCTACGTGCCCGGCGTGGGCGGCACCTGGAAGGACTTGACCGACAATGTGAACTTCATGGCGTCCAACCTTACGGGCCAGGTGCGCAACATCGCGGCGGTGACCACCGCCGTGGCGAACGGCGACTTGTCCAAGAAGATTACGGTGGACGTAAAGGGCGAAATTCTTGAACTGAAAAACACCATCAACGTGATGGTGGACCAACTGTCCTCCTTCGCATCCGAGGTGACGCGGGTGGCGCGCGAAGTGGGTACCGAGGGCAAGCTGGGCGGCCAGGCGCAGGTGAAGGGCGTAGCCGGCACATGGAAGGACTTGACCGACTCGGTGAACTCCATGGCGGGTAACCTGACCGGCCAGGTGAGGAACATCGCCGACGTGACCACCGCCGTGGCGAACGGCGACTTGTCCAAGAAGATCACGGTGGACGTGAAAGGCGAAATTCTCGAACTGAAAAACACCATCAACGTGATGGTGGACCAATTGAACTCCTTCGCGTCCGAAGTGACCCGTGTGGCGCGCGAAGTGGGTACCGAGGGCAAGCTGGGCGGCCAGGCCAACGTGCCCGGCGTGGCCGGCACCTGGAAGGACTTGACCGACGGCGTGAACTCCATGGCGGGTAACCTGACCGGCCAGGTGAGGAACATCGCGGAGGTGACCACCGCCGTGGCGAACGGCGACCTGTCCAAGAAAATCACGGTGGACGTGAAGGGCGAGATCCTCGAACTGAAGAACACCATCAACGTGATGGTGGACCAGTTGTCCTCCTTCGCATCGGAAGTGACGCGCGTGGCGCGCGAGGTGGGCACCGAGGGCAAGCTGGGCGGCCAGGCCTACGTGCCCGGCGTTGGCGGCACCTGGAAGGACTTGACCGACAACGTGAACTTCATGGCGTCCAACCTGACCGGCCAGGTGCGCAACATCGCGGCGGTGACCACCGCCGTGGCGCGCGGCGACCTGTCCAAGAAGATTACGGTGGACGTGAAGGGCGAGATCCTGGAGCTGAAAGACACCATCAACGTGATGGTGGACCAACTGTCCTCCTTCGCATCCGAGGTGACGCGGGTGGCGCGCGAAGTGGGTACCGAAGGCAAGCTGGGCGGCCAGGCCAACGTGTCCGGCGTGGCCGGCACGTGGAAGGACTTGACCGAGAACGTGAACCAGCTGGCGGCGAACCTGACCAACCAGGTGCGCGCCATTGCCGAGGTGGCGACCGCCGTGACGCGCGGCGACTTGTCCCGTTCCATCCAGGTGGAGGCGCGCGGCGAGGTGTCCTACCTGAAGGACAACATCAACGAGATGATCCGCAACCTGAAGGAAACCACGCAGAAGAACGCGCAGCAGGACTGGCTGAAGACCAACCTGGCGCGCTTCACGCGCCTGCTGCAAGGCCAGCGCGACTTGCAGGCCGTGACGAAACTGATCCTGTCCGAACTGGCGCCGCTGGTGTCGGCCCACCACGGCGTGTTCTACATGATGGATTCGCAGGAGAGCGACGCCCGCCTGCGCATGATCGCCAGCTACGGCTACCGCTCCAGCCGCAAGCTGCCCACTTCCTTCCTGCCGGGCGAAGGCCTGGTGGGCCAGTGCGCACTTGAGAAGGTCAGGATTTGGCTGACCGACGTGCCGCGCGACTACATCGTGGTCAGCTCCGGCCTGGGCGCGGCGCCGCCGACCAATATCGTGGTGCTGCCCATCCTGTTCGAGCAGCAGGTGAAGGCGGTGATCGAGATCGCCTCGCTGGACCGCTTCACCGAAACCCACTTGTCCTTCCTTGACCAGCTGATGGAATCGATCGGCGTGGTGCTGAACACCATCGAGGCGAACAGCCGCACCGAGTCGCTGCTGACGCAGTCGCAGTCGCTGGCGCAGGAACTGCAGCAGACCAACCAGGAACTGGCCGAGAAAGCGCGCCTGCTGTCCGAGCAGAACATCGAGGTGGAACGCAAGAACCGCGAGGTGGAGCAGGCCAAGCTGGCGCTGGAAGAAAAGGCCACCCAGCTGGCGCTGTCGTCCAAGTACAAGTCCGAGTTCCTGGCCAATATGTCGCACGAGCTGCGCACGCCGTTGAATTCGCTCCTGATCCTGGCGCAGCAGCTGGGCGACAACCCGGAAGGCAACCTGTCCGGCAAGCAGGTGGAATTCGCGAAAACCATCCACGGCTCCGGCTCGGACTTGCTGACGCTGATTAACGACATTCTGGACCTGTCGAAGATCGAGTCCGGCACCGTCACGCTGGACGTGTCCGAATACCGCTTCGCCAACCTGCGCAACTACGTGGACCGCACCTTCCGCCACATGGCCGAGGCCAAGCACCTGGGCTTTACGGTGGAACTGGCGGACAACCTGCCAACCGCCGTGATGACCGACACCACGCGCTTGCAGCAGGTGCTGAAAAACCTGCTGTCGAACGCCTTCAAGTTCACCAACCACGGCCAGGTGTCGCTGGCCATCGGCCTGGTCACCAGCGGCTTCAGCAGCGACCACCCCAACCTGCTGCACGCCGACGCGGTGCTGGCCTTCGCCGTCACCGACACCGGCGTCGGCATCGCGTCCGACAAGCTGCAACTGATCTTCGAAGCGTTCCAGCAGGCCGACGGCTCCACCGCCCGCAAGTACGGCGGCACCGGCCTGGGCCTGTCGATCTCGCGCGAACTGGCGCGCCTGCTGGGCGGCGAGATCCGCGTGGAATCGGTGGTCGGCAGCGGCTCCACCTTCACGCTGTTCCTGCCTTACAACCGTGCCGGCTTCGTCAACTACGACCTGTCGCGCCAGCCGCCCACCCGCGCGCCGACGCAGCCGCCGAAAGTAGTGTATGTGCCCCCGGCGCAGGACGTGGAAACCATCGCGGAACCGGAGCCCGACCTCACCATCTACAGCTCCACCATCGACGACCGCGGCCTGGTAGCGCCTGGCGACCCTTCGGTGCTCATCATCGAGGACGACGAGCGCTTCGCCAAGGTGGTGCTGGACTATGCGCGCGAAAAGAACTTCAAGGGCATCGTCACCCATAAGGGCGACTCCGCGCTGTCGCTGGCGCGCGACTACCTGCCGTCCGCCATCCTGCTCGATATCGACCTGCCGGACATCGACGGCTTCACGGTGCTGGACCGTCTGAAGCGCGACCCGAGCACGCGCCATATCCCGGTGCACGTGATGTCCAGCCTGCGCGAGCGCGAACGCGCGCTGCGCCAGGGCGCCATCTCCTACCTGAACAAACCGGTCAGCAAGGACGCGCTGCACGAGGAATTCACCCGCATCCAGAAGTTCCTGCTGGGCGGCAAACGCAGCCTGCTGGTGGTGGACGACGAGCAGCACCAGCGCGACGCCATCGTCAGCCTGATCGGCGACTCTGACCTGCGCATCGTGGCCGTGGACACGGGCGAGAAGGCCTTGCAGGCACTGCGCGACAACCATTTCGACTGCATGGTGCTGGACCTGACGCTGCCCGATATCAGCGGCTTCGACCTGCTCGACATCATCGGCAAGGATTCCTCGCTGCGCGACCTGCCCATCGTCATCAACACGGCGAAGGAGCTGGACCGCAAGGAAGTGGCCAAGCTGAAGCGCTACGCCAAGACCATCGTCATCAAGGACGCGCGCTCGCCGGAGCGCCTGCTGGATGAAACGGCGCTATTCCTGCACCGCTCGCAGGCCAGCCTGCCGGAGCTGCAGCGCCGCATGCTGGAGGAAATCCACGCGGCGGACAGCGGCCTGGCCGGGCGCAAGGTGCTGATCGTCGATGACGATTTGCGCAACATCTTCGCGCTGTCCTCGCTGCTGGAACGGCAGCAGATGCAGGTGTCGTTCGCCGAGAATGGACGCGACGGCATCGAAGTGCTGGAACGCGATCCGGGCATCGAGATCGTCCTGATGGACATCATGATGCCGGAGATGGACGGCTACGACACCATGCGCGCCATCCGCCGCATACCGAAGTTCAAGTCGCTGCCCATCATCACGCTGACCGCGAAAGCCATGAAGGGCGACCGCGACAAGTGCATCGCCGCCGGCGCGTCCGACTACATCACCAAGCCGGTGGACGTGGCGCAGCTGCTGTCGCTGATGCGGGTCTGGCTGCACTGACGGGCGCATCGATGAACAACGTATCGCCCATGCGGCGCGACGCGCCGCCGGAAGTCGAGGAGCTGGAACTGGACCTGCTGGCCGAGGCCTTGTTCCAGCGCTACGGCTTCGACTTTCGCGGCCACGAACGGGCAACGCTGCGGCGCAAGCTGCGCGGCGTCATGCAGCAGCGCAGCTTGCGCACGCTGTCGGCCTTGCAGGGCCAGCTGCTGCACGATGCCGGCGCCGCCAGCGCCGTGCTGCGCGCGCTGCATGTGCCGCCCGCGACCATGTTCGACGACGCGGAAGAGGCGCGCATGCTGCGCCTGGCCTCGGCCGCCTGCCTGCGCGGCGCGGCGCTGCCCAAGGTCTGGCTGGCCGACTGCGCCGGCGCCGAGCAAGCCTGGACGCTGGCCGTGCTGCTGGCCGAGCAAGGCCTGCTGGCGCGCACGGAACTGCACTGCACCGTGGCCAGCGACGAGCTGCTGGCCGAAGCGCAGGACGCGTCGATTCCGCTGGAACGCCTGGCCGAGTACCAGGCCAGCTACGACCGCGCCCGCAGCACCGACGCAGCAGCAGCAGCAGCAGCAGGTGCAGCGGGCGCGGGCGCAGGTGCAGGCGCGGATGCAGGCGCTGACGCCAGCGCCGCCGCTCCGCGCAGCACGCGCCTGGCCGACTACTTCCACATCACCGGCAAGCGCGCCGTGCTGCTGCCGCAGCTGCGCAGCCGCATCACCTGGGCGCAATACAACCTGATGACGGACGCTTCCTTCAACGAATTCAACCTCATCGTCTGCCGCCGCGCCCTGCCCGACTTCGGCCCGCTGCTGCGCCAGCGCGTGCTGCAGCTGTTCCACGCCAGCCTGGCGCCCTTCGGCGTGCTGGCCCTGGACCGCCAGCTCGACGAAAGCGACGCGCTGGCCGCCTTCTACCGCCCCCTGCAGCCGCTGCAGCCCTGGTACAAGCGCGTGGCCTGAGCCTGAGTCCGAGGCTGAGGCTGCGTCTGCGTCTGCGCGCGCAGCCTCAGTAAATCTCCTGCTCCATGCGCACAGCGTCGAACATGGCCGCGTCGATGTCGAACGTATAGTCTTCCTGCACGTTGAAGTAGGCGCGAGCCTCGTCCGGAGCCGAATCGAACAGGCTGCGGATCGCCTGCACGCGCAGCTCCGGCGTGCGCATGCGCGCCACCCATTCGCCGAACCGCATGGTCAGCTTCCACTCGCTGGACACCTGGTGCGCAAAGCCCGCATTTTTCAGCTTGGCGCCCCACTCGCAGGTCCGGTAGTCGCGCACATGCGAACCGTCGCGCAGCAGCTCCACCGCCTGCAGGGTGCTGTCGTACAGCGCCGCCTTGGGCGCGACGATGTCGATGGCGACGAAACGGCCGCCGGCACGCAGCACGCGCCGAACCTCGTGCAGCGCCGCTTGCACGTCCGGCCAATGGTGGGCCGAGAAGCGCGTCACCACCAGGTCGAAACTGCCGTCGGCGAACGGCAGCTTGCCGACGTCGCCCTGAAGCGTACTGATATTGTGCAGGCCGCGTTCCCGGCTGGCGCCCTCCACTACCTCCAGCATCTGCGCCGACAAATCGTAGGCCACCACCGACTGCGCGGCCGGCGCCACGGCAAAGCTGGCATGGCCGGCGCCGCAGCCCAGGTCCAGCACGCGCGGCGCCTGCATGCCCTGCGCGACGGCGCGCAGCGCCGCCAGGTCCGCCCCCTGCGCGTGCACAGTGCTGCTCAGATAGATGCTGGCGGTATTGCCGAACTGCTGGGCCACATAGCTTTGCTGTTTCATTTATTTCTCCCGGATTGGATAAGTTATTGCAGAATAGGCTGGACTTTATCCTGTAACAAGACCACAACTTATCCTGGTATAAAAAATTCCATGCAAGCGACGATGAACAACAAACTCGGGGAATTCATCCGCAGCCACCGCGAGCGCGTCACCCCACAAAGCGCCGGCCTGCCCGGCGGCGGACGGCGCCGCACGCCCGGCTTGCGGCGCGAAGAGCTGGCCCAGCTGTGCCAGGTCAGCCCCACTTGGCTGACCTGGCTGGAACAGGGCCGGCAAGTGTCCGCATCCGCCGCCATGCTGGCGCGGCTGGCGGAGGTGCTGCACTTGAGCGGCGCCGAACGGGCATATCTGTTCAGCCTGGCGGAGCGGCTGGACCCGCAGCGCGCCGCACCGGGCGAACAAGGCGAAACGGAAAGCGCGCTGGCCCAGGAGCTGGACGCCGTCGTGCGCGCGGTGCAGGCGCCCGCCTACGTACTGGACCGCCAATGGGACGCCGTCGCCTGGAATCCCGACGCCGCCGCCCTGTTCACCGGCTGGCTCGACGCTGGCGCGGCCGAGGCTGGCCATGCGCCCAACCTGCTGCGCTTCATGTTCGGCCATCCCGCCGCGCGCAACCTGATCGTGGACTGGGCGCACCGCGCGCGGCGCCTGGTGGCGGAATTCCGCGCCGACGCCGGCAAGCACGCCAGCGACGAGCCGCTGGCCGGCCTGATCGCGGAACTGGCCGGCGCAAGCGCCGAGTTCCGCCAGCTGTGGACCCTGCAGGACGTGCTGGAACGCGAAGGTGGCGTGCGCCGCTTCCAGCATCCTGCCCGGGGCGCGCTGGGCTTCCGGCAAGTGACGCTGCATCTGGCGCGGCGCCCCGACCTGAAGCTGACCATGCTGCTGCCCATGCCGGACTGACACAGCCGCATTGACCGCGCTAGCCATAGCAGCTACATTGCTCCCTTAACAAAAAATTCCATGGAGCATTGCATGCAGCGCAGCCTGATTTCCGCAGCCATCCTGTCCCTGACCGCCCTCGCCGCCGTCCCGCTGGTGCAGGCAGCGCCAGCCGCCGCAAAAGCCAAGCCGTCCAAGCCGGCCGCGAGTGCCGCTGCCGAGAGCCTGGCCACCACCCAGCTGCCGCGCAATGTCCGCCCCAGCCACTACGCCATCTCGCTCAAGCCGGACGCGCAAGCGTCCACCTTCAGCGCGCGCGTGGTCATCGCCATCGACGTGCTGGAGCCAAGCAACGCCATCACCCTGCACGCGCTGGACCTGGCCCTGGCCAGCGCCAGCATCGCGGCCGGCCCGGGCCAGACGGTGCAGCAAGCGAGCAACATCGCGCTGAACGCGGACAAGCAGACCGCCACCCTGACCTTCGCCCAGCCGCTGGCCAAAGGCAGCTACCAGCTGGCCATCGACTACAGCGGCAAGATCGGCAACCAGGCCGCCGGCCTGTTCTCGCTCGACTACGACACCCCGGCCGGCAAGAAACGCGCGCTGTACACGCAGTTCGAAGCGGCCGACGCGCGGCGCATGTTCCCGTCGTGGGACGAGCCGGCGTTCCGCGCCACCTTCGCGCTGGAAGCCACCGTGCCGGCCGACCAGATGGCCGTCTCCAATATGCCGGTGGCCAGCAGCACCGCCGTTGAAGGCGGCCGCAAGCTGGTGCGCTTCGCCACCACGCCGCGCATGTCCACCTACCTGCTGTTCTTCGGCCAGGGCGACTTCGAGCGCGCCACCGCCACGGAGGGCGGCACTGAGCTGGGCGTGGTCACCGTCAAGGGCCGCCTGCCTCAGGCGCAGTTCGTGCTCGATTCGTCCAAGGCCGTGCTGCGCGAGTACAACGACTACTTCGCCCATCCCTACCCATTGCCCAAGCTGGACAACATTGCCGCGCCGGGCCGCAGCCAGTTCTTCGGCGCCATGGAAAACTGGGGCGCCATCATGAGCTTCGAATCCGTGATGCTGCTCGACCCGGCCATGTCCACCCAGGCCGACAAGCAGGCCGCCTACAGCATCGCCGCGCACGAAACCGCGCACCAGTGGTTCGGCGACCTGGTCACCATGCGCTGGTGGGACGACCTGTGGCTCAACGAAGGCTTCGCCACCTGGATGGCGGGCCGCACCACCGAGCGCCAGCACCCGGAATGGCAAACCTCGCTGAACCGCGTGGCCGGCCGCAATTCGGCCATCGAGCGCGATGCGCTGGCCACCACCCACCCGGTCGTGCAGCGCGTGGCCACCGTGGAAGAAGCCCATGCCGCGTTCGACGAGATCACCTACGCCAAGGGCAGCGCCGTCATCAACATGCTGGAAAACTACGTGGGCGA
Organism: Pseudoduganella sp. UC29_71; assembly: GCF_042693265.1. Classification (NCBI taxonomy): domain Bacteria; kingdom Pseudomonadati; phylum Pseudomonadota; class Betaproteobacteria; order Burkholderiales; family Oxalobacteraceae; genus Pseudoduganella; species Pseudoduganella sp. UC29_71. The sequence continues at coordinate 3,337,587 of NZ_CP170549.1, forward strand.
GGAAGCCTGGCGCACCGGCGTGCGCAGCTACATCAAGGCCCATGCCTACGGCAACGCGGTGTCCGACCAGCTGTGGCTGCACATCGAGCAGGCCGCCAAAAAGCCGGTCACGGCGATTGCGCACGACTTCACCTTGCAGCCGGGCGTGCCGCTGATACGCGTGTCCGACTACAGCTGCCATGGCGGCAAGACCAGCGTCACGCTCACGCAAGGCGAATACAGCAAGGACAATCCGGACAAGAAGGCGCTGTCGTGGCGCGTGCCGGTGCTGGCCAAGACAGTGGACGCGGCGCAAGCCAGCCGCACGCTGGTCAGCGGCGGCAAGGCCACCATGACGCTGCCCGGCTGCGGCCCGGTGCTGGTGAACGCCGGCCAGGCCGGCTACTACCGCACGGTGTACGCGCCCAAGGCCTACGCCGCGCTGGCGGGCAGCTTCGGCAAGCTGGCCCCGGTGGACCAGCTCGGGCTGATGACGGAAAGCTGGGCGCTGGGCCTGGCCGGCAAGCAGTCCGCCTCGGACGCACTGGGCCTGGCGCGCGCCACGCCGGTGGACGCGGCGCCGCAAGTGTGGGGCCGCATCGCCCGCATGTTCGACGAGGTGCGCGTGTATGCGCGCGACAACGAGGCCACGCGCGCCAAGCTGTCCGCGTTCGCCGTCTCGCGCCTGGCGCCGGTGATGGCGCGCGTGGGCTGGGAAGCGCGCAGCGGCGAGGCCGCGCCGACCGCCATCCTGCGCGAACAGCTGATCTACACGCTGGGCGCGCTGGGCGACGATGAAGTGATGGTGGAAGCGCGCCGCCGCTACGACGCTGCGCTGGCCGGCGACAAGACGGCGCTGCCGCCCGAACTGCGCCGCGTGGTGCTGGGCGTGGTGGCGCGCAACGCGGACGCGCGCGTGTGGGAGCAACTGCATGCAGCCGCCAAGGCCGAGCAGTCGTCCATCGTCAAGGCCGAGCTGTACGCGCTGCTGGGCCAGGCCGCCGACCCGGCGCTGGCGCAGCGCGCGCTTGAGCTGGCCGTCAGCGGCGAGCCGGACGCCACCATCGGCTCCGGCATCATCGCGTCGGTCGCAAGCGAGCATGCCGAGCGCGCGTTCGACTTCGCCATCGCCAATCTGCCCAAGGTGAACGGCCTGGTGGAAAGCAGCTCGCGCGCCGGCTACTTCCCGGCCCTGGCCAGCGGCTCGTCCTCGCCCGCGATGGTGGACAAGCTGAAGGCCTACGCCGAAGCCAACCTGCCGGCCAGCGCGCGCAGCCAGACCAATACGGCGGTCTCGCGCATGCAGTACCGCGCAGCGGTGATCCGCGACCGCATGCCGGAAATCGACGCCTGGCTGGACCGCCAGGCGCTGTAAACGGCACAGGCGCTGCCCCCAAGGCGGTGCTACGGCGGCGGCAGCCTGCCGTCGCCGTAAGGCTTGAGCAGCGCGGCCGCAGCGCCGCGCGCGCGCATGGCGGCCAGGGCGCGTTCCAGCCGCGCCGCCACTTGCGGGTCGTAGCGCTGATCGGCGTAGTGGACCAGTATGTCGCGCTTGCCCACCGCCAGCTCCGGCCCCAGCTTCTCGCGCGGCACGCCCAGCAGCCGCAGCGTGTGCAGGATGGACAGCCGCGCACCCAACACCGCGTCGAAGCGCCCTTCCAGCAGCATCTTCACCATCTGTTCATAGGAAATCGCCTCGTAGCGCCCGATGCCGGGGTCGGACTGCAGCTGCGCGTCGTAAAGCGCGCCGCGTATATGGGCCAGCTTCTTGCCGCGCAAGTCCGCCGCCGTTGCGTAGCGGCTGCCGGCGCGGCCTATCACGACCACGTCGCCGCTGGCGATAGCGCCCAGCGCGCGGGCATGCTGCTGCAATTGCTGGTTCGGGAAGCTGAACACCAGGTCGGCGTCGCCCGCCGCCACCATGGCCATGGCGCGCGGGTACGGCACCAGTTGCATCTCCATCGGCAAGCCGCTCTCCTGCGCCAGCTGCTTCTGCAGCTCGACCAGCACGCCCGACGGCTGGCCCGCCGCGTCCGGCATGCCGTACGGGACCAGCGCAAAAATGACCACCTTGAGCGGTTTGGCGATCAGTGGCGGCATGGCGCCGGGCGGGGACGCAGGCAGTGCCGGCGCCGCTGCCGCGCGCTGTCCGAGCACGGCGGCGGCCAGCACGGCGCGCAGCGCGCCCCGCCGCGAAGCGAACCGGCGCTGCTGGCGCGCGGCAGTCATGGCTGGCAGGTCAGCCCGCCGCCGCGCTGGGGCGCTCGGCAATGCGGTCGCGCCAGGCCTGCAGGTGCGGCATGCCCTCCGCGCCCGGCTTGAACTTCATCAGCCCGCGCGCGAACTCCATCGCGCAAAACGCCGTGATGTCGGCGATAGTGAAGCGCTGCCCCGCCACGTAAGGCTGGCTGGCCAGCGTCTTGTCCAGCCAGCGCGCCGACTCGCGCATCTTCTCGCCTTGCGCCGCGCCAAACTCCGGGAACTGCGGCTGCTCCAGCGCCGCCAGGCCGGGATGCGTGTGGCGCACGCAGTTGGCGATGCCCGCGAAGACATGCAACTCCACGCGGCGGTCCGCCATCTCGATGAAGGCATGCTCCTCGAAGCCCTGGCCCATCAGGTTAGGCTCGGGATAGGCGCCCTCCAGGTAGGAACAGATGGCGCGCGTTTCGCACAGGATGCGGCCGTCGTCCAGTTCCAGCGCGGGCACGCGGCCAAAAGGGTTCTTGGCGAGGAAGCCGGGGTCGCGGTTCTCCAGCTTGGCCAGGTCGATCAGCTGCGTGTCGATGCTGATGCCCTTCTCGGCCATGAACATCGCCACCCGGCGGGGATTGGGCGCGCGCGCGCTCGTGTACAGTTTCATGCTTTAGACGCCTTTCTCGCGTGATTGTCCGGTCTCCAGCATTTTGCGCGCTTCGGCCGCAAATTGCTCGGCTTTTTCCGCGCTGGCCGCACGGTCCAGCCTGGACGGCGGCAACTGGATACCGCGCTGCACGGCAGGCCGCCCGCCCACCAGCGCCAGCCAGCGCTGCAGATGCGGCAAGCCGTCCACGTCCACGCCGGACCAGCTGTGGGTGCGCACCCAGGCCCAGTTCGCGATGTCGGCAATCGAGTAATCGCCGGCCAGGTATTCATGCTGCGCCAGATGGCCGTCCAGCACGCGGAACAGGCGCTTGCTCTCGCCCTGGTAGCGGTCGATGGCGGGCTGGAGCTTTTCCGGGAAATAGCGGTAGAACACATTGGCCTGGCCCATCATGGGGCCGACGCCGCCCATCTGGAACATCAGCCATTGCAACACCTGCGAGCGGCCTTTGGGGTCGGACGGCATCAGCTTGCCGGTCTTCTCGGCCAGGTAGATCAGGATGGCGCCGGATTCGAACACGGCGAAATTGTCCACCGCGCGGTCGACGATGGCGGGGATGCGGCCGTTCGGATTGATGGCCAGGTACCACGGCTCCTTTTGCACATTGGCGGCCAGGTCCAGCACGTGCATTTCATAAGGCAGCGCGAGCTCTTCGAGGGCGATGGAAATCTTGTGGCCGTTCGGTGTGGCGGCGGTGTACAGGTCTATCATCGGGATACCCTTTTCTGGTTGCAGTGCACGCCAGTGTAGGCGAAACTGCCCAGTCCCGTACGACAGGCAAAAAAAGACCGGCGATCTTTGGAGGGAGCCGGTCAAAACGCTTTTTAGAGCGCGGGGATATCGTGCCGCGTCTGAGGGATACGGCAACCTGGCGCGCGGAGGAGGCCGCGCGCTACAGGTGTTACTTTGCCAGTAATCGGACGCGCAAGGCTTAGAACTTCATTAAATCAACATCTGTGAAAATATGACAATCAGCGCACCCGGCACAGGCAAAAAAAACCCGCAATGTTTTGCATTGCGGGCCAAGGGATTCAAATCGGGAGAGATTTGAGAGCGAAACCATCATCGCACAGCCGTGTGACAGAAGCATGACAGCGCGCAGGCATCGGTGCTATGGTTGCTCAGTCTCACAGGCATAGATTAGTCCAAGGAAATGCCGGAAAAACTCTCGAAAAGTCACAATGACGAAAAAGCCCCTCATAATTCGCACACTGCCCGTCATTTTTGCCGCAGCGCTGGGCGCCTGCGCAACAGCGCCTGTTGCGCCGCCCGAAGCCAAGCCTGCCATCCCTGCCGCCCCTGCCGCACCGGTAACCGAGCCAGCCTCGCCGGCCACGGCCCGCCCGCTGCGCATCGACGGCGCCAGCTCGCTGATTGCCGTCACCGTGCGGCGCGCCGGCTTGCTGGCCAAACTGGGGCACGACCACGTGGTGGCCAGCCGCCATATCGAAGGGCAGGCCGTGGCGCCGGCCAACGGCCAGCCCGGCAGCACCAGCTTCCGCTTCCGGCTGGATGAATTGACGGTGGATGAAAGCGCGCTGCGCGCCGAAGCGGGACTGAGCAGCGTGCCGGCCGCCGACGCCATCGCGGGCACCCGCAACAATATGCTGACCAAGGTGCTCGACGCGGAAAAATATCCCTACGTGGAGGTAACGGCCGTGACCACCCGGGACGGCCCCATGCAGGCGGCCATCACGCTGCACGGCGTCACCCGGCGCTACGCCGTGCCGGCCGTGCTGACGGCGCGCGCGGACGGCGTCAACGCCAGCGGCACGCTGACGCTCAGGCAAACCGACTTCGGCATCACGCCCTTCGCCGTGTTCGGCGGCGCGCTGGCCGTACAGGATGAACTGGAGCTGCGCTTCAATATCAACGCGGTGAACGTGACCAGGTGATCAACGCGCCACGATAAGGCGGATACCCAACGCGACGAAAATCGTGCCGGCAACCCGGTCCATCCACAGTCCGGCGCGCGGGCTGCGGTTCAGCCATTTGCCGATGGCGCCCGAGAAATAGCCCAGCAAACCGAACAGCACGCAAGCCTGCAGGGTGAACAGCAAGCCCAGCTGCGCAGTCTGCCAGCTCACCGCGCCGTTGCCCGCCACCACGAACTGCGGCAGGAAGGACAGGAAGAACAGCACGACTTTCGGATTGATACTGTTGGCAAAAAGCCCCTTGCCGAACAGGCGCAGCAGCGATTCGTCCGGCAAGCCGCCGCCGTCCACGCGCGCCCCGCCCGGGCTGCGCAGCGCGCCCCAGCCCAGCCAGATCAGGTACACGCCGCCCAGCACCTTCAGGGCCGTGAAAGCCACCGGCGAGGCGGCAATCAGCGCGCTCACGCCCAGCGTGGCCAGCAGCGTATGGCTCAGGCAGCCAAGCGCGCAGCCCAGGCCGAAAACAATGCCCTTGACGCGTCCGCGCGACATGCCCATGCCGAGCACCATCAGGTTGTCGGGACCGGGAGAAACGGTTATCACGACGGCGGCAGCCAGAAAGGCAACTATTTGTTCCGGAGAGATCAGCAAAGTAGGGTTTCCCTGAATAGTCGATTAGAATAAGGCAAGATTTCCGCCATTTTACTATCTCCGCGCGATGCCTTTGGCAAACAACATGAGTACAGCCAGCAAGATTATCGTCCGCTACACTGCACTGTTCGCCTGCTTCCTGCTGATGATGACGCTGATGGCCGCGCCCGTCCCGTCGCGCGCGCAAGCGCCGTCTGCCACCGCTGTCACGGCCTCTCCGTCCGTGCCCGCCGACAGCCGCCTGGGCCAGGCCGTACTGACCGGCACTGCCTCGCTGGACCTGATGCGCAGCGCCCGCCTGTACCGCGCCGCGCCGGCCTCCCCCGGCAGCGCCCCCTTTCCGGCCAGCGCCGGCGCCCTGCCCGCCTTCCTCGCCACGCTGTCCCCGGCCAGGGAAGTCGACCTGCTGGGCGGCGGCTACTGGCTGCACGCCCGCCTGCGCAACGACACCCGCCACACCGCGTGGGTGGTCGATCCCAACGACACGCTGATCGACGCCGTCGAGACCCGGATCTACGGACCTGACGGCGCCGTGCAGCAACGGGTGTCCGGCTACCGCGCGCCGCACGAGTACTTGCTGCACTACGGCAAAGACGTCGAGCTGCAGCCCGGCGAAAGCTACGAAGTGCTGATCCACTTCAGCAGCCCTTTCTACGCCCGCAAGCCGGTGTTCGCCATCACCCAGCGCGACGCCTACCGCGAGCTGGTGGCGCGCGAGAACTTCCTCATCATCGGCTCCATCGGCGCCCTGCTCGCGCTGGCCGTGTTCAACTTCTTTATCTACAGCTACACGCGCGAACGCGCGCCGCTGTACTACTCGCTGTACGTGCTGTGCTACGCGGCCGGCTGGGGCCTGACCTTCCACCTGCCGGCCGACCTGTTCGCCTGGCACAACCTGCATGTGCACTACATCCCCTTCTTCCTGCTGCCGGTGCTGAGCACGCTGTTCTACCGCACCTTCCTGCAGCTGCGCGACACCTCGCCCGCGCTGTACAAGCTCAGCACCGTCAACATCGTGCTGCCGCTGGTGCTGCTGCCGAGCTGCTTCGTGGCGCTGAGCTGGGCGCACACGCTGGCCACCATCGTCATCATGATCTGGATGACGATGGCGCTGGTGACCGGCATCATGGTGTGGCGCAAGGGCTACCAGCCGGCGCGCTTCTTCGTGCTCGGCTTTGTCGCGCTGATGCTGCCCGGCCTGCTGATTCTGCCGGCCAACGTGGGCCTGATCCCGGCCGCCGTCGAAAACGCGCAGCTGTTCACGCTGCTGGGCGGCACGCTGGACGGCGTGCTGCTGGCCTTCGCGCTGGCCGACCAGATCCGCCTGCTGCGCAACCACCTGGAACAGCGCGTCAACGAGCGCACCGCCGAGCTGACCGAGGCCAAGGAGCATGCGGAGATCGTCAGCCGCCACCGCATCGACTTCCTGTCCGCCATGAGCCACGACATCCGCACCCCGCTGGCCGGCGTGATCGGCATGCTCAAGTTCGCGCTGCGCGACCAGACCGTGCAAGGCCGCACCGAGGAATACCTGCGCATCGGCCTGCAAAACAGCGAAGCGCTGCTGGCCATCCTGAACGACATCCTGGACTTTTCCAAGATCGACGCCGGCAAGCTGTCGATCGAAACCATCAACGTCGACTTGCGCACGCTGATCGACGAAGCCATCGGCATCCTGCAGGCGCAGGCCGACGCCAAGAGCCTGCTGCTGCGGCGCGAACTGGCGCTGGACCTGCCGCGCTACGTGCTGGGCGACCCGACCCGCATTCGCCAGATCCTGCTCAACCTGCTGGGCAACGCCATCAAGTTCACCGACCGCGGCGAAGTGCGGCTGGAAGCGGCGGCCGGCAAGGACAAGCGCGGCGTCACCATGCTGCACTTCAGCATCAGCGACACCGGACCCGGCATCAGCGAGACCACGATGGAGCGCCTGTTCCAGAAATTCGAACAGGCCGACATGTCCACCACGCGCCGCTACGGCGGCACCGGGCTGGGCCTGGCCATCTGCAAGGAGCTGGTGGAACTGATGGGCGGCGAGATCGGCGCGGCCAGCCAGCCCGGCGTCGGCTCCAGCTTCTTCTTCACCCTGCCGCTGACGCTGGGCGTGCCGCCCGACACCGACGTGCAGGCGGCGCCGCGCGAGCAGCGCCACGCCTACCAGCTGCGCATCCTGTGCGCCGAAGACGTGCGCACCAACCAGATCATCATCAGCACGCTGCTGGAAACCATGGGGCACGACGTGGTGCTGGTGGAAAACGGCATCGAGGCGCTGGAAGCGCTCAGCAGCGCCGACTACGACCTGGTGCTGATGGACGGCCGCATGCCGGTCATGGACGGCGAACAGGCGGCGCGCCTGGTGCGGCGCGGCGGCAGCGAAGACTACCGGGTGCGCGACACCTGCGTCCCCATCATCGCGCTGACCGCCAATGCCAGCGACCATGACCGCGCGCGCTACCTGGCAGTCGGCATGGACGGCTTCCTCAGCAAGCCGGTGGACGAACGGCTGCTGTACGACCAGATCGAGAAGACCATCGCCCAGCTGCTCAGCCGGGGACGCACGCTGCCGCCGCTGCCCGCCGCAGCCGAAGCGGTGCACGCCGCGCCGGAAGACTGCCCCCGGAACTCCGGCTACACGCTCGCCGCGCCCGGCCCGGCGCCGGCGCCGGCGCCGCCCAGCGAAGCCGAGCTGGCCGCGCAATTCGGCGTCGAGCCGCCGTGCCGCGCCGACGCCGGCACGGCCCACGCTGCGGCGCAAGACAAGATCAGCATCATGCCGCTGGCCGGCCTGTCGCCCAAGCATATGCAACGCATCACGCAAGCCTTCCTCGAAGAAGCCCCGCGCAGGCTGGAAGTGGCGCGCAGCGCTGCCCTGAGCGGCAAGAGCCACGCCGCCTCCGCCGCCTTCCACGCGCTCAAAGGCAGTGCCGGCTACCTCAGCGACACCGGCCTGCACGGCCTGTGCCACGACCTGGAAAAACTCTCCGCCGCCGGCGAGCTGCAGCTGGTGATCGACTCCCTGCCCGAAGTGGCGGCCGCCCTCGAGCAAGCATGCAGCGACTTGCGCGCCAACGGCTGCAAGGCCAAAGAAGCGCGCGTCACCGCAGAATAAGCGGGCCGGCTATGTGCGGCAGAGAACGGAGCGTACGCCGGAAAAGCCCTACCATCGCGCCATCCACCCTCAAGGACAGCGATGAAACGCGACACGCCCTCCGCCAACAGCCCAGTGCCGCCGACCGACGCCCCCGCAGCCGCCAAGGCGGCCGGGCTGCGCTACGTGGGCGACCACCAGCCCGGCATCGCGCGCAAGCGCGCCAGCAAAGGCTTCCGCTACGTCGATAGCAGCGGCCAGCCGGTGCGCGACGAGGACACGCTGGCCCGCATCCGCAAGCTGGCCATCCCGCCGGCCTGGGAGAACGTCTGGATCTGCGCGCACGCCAACGGCCACCTTCAAGCGACGGGCCGCGACGCGCGCGGCCGCAAGCAATACCGTTACCACGCGCGCTGGCGCAGCGTGCGCGACGAAGTCAAATACGAACGCATGCTCGCCTTCGGCCGCGCCCTGCCCGGCATCCGCGCGGCGGTGGATGCCGCCTTGGGCCTGCCCGGCCTGCCGCGCGAAAAAGTGCTGGCCACCGTGGTGCACCTGCTGCAGGCGACCATGATGCGGGTCGGGAACGAAGAATACGCGCGCGAAAACAAGTCCTTCGGCCTGACGACCTTGCGCAACCGGCACGTGCGGATAGACGGCAGCGCGGTCGAATTCCATTTCCGCGGCAAGAGCGGCGTGGAACACCGCGTGACGGTGAGCGACCGGCGCCTGGCGCGCATCATCCAGCGCACGCGCGACTTGCCGGGCCAGGACCTGTTCCAGTACGTGGACGACGACGGCGGCACGCACAGCATAGGCTCCGCCGACGTCAACGACTACCTGCGCAGCATCAGCGGCGAAGACTACACGGCCAAGGACTTCCGCACCTGGTACGGCACGGTGCTGGCCGCGCTCGCGCTGCAAGAGTTCGAGCGCTTCGACAGCGAAGCGCAAGCCAAGAAAAACATCGTGCGCGCGATCGAAGCGGTGGCGCAAAAGCTCGGCAACACGCCGACGATCTGCCGCAAATGCTACGTCCACCCCGCCGTCATCGAAGCCTACCTCGACGGCAGCCAGCTCGACGCCTTGCGCGCCAGCACCGAGCGCGAATTCAGCGCCGACCTGCACGCCCTCAGCCCCGAAGAAGCCGCCGTCCTCGCCCTCCTCCAGCGCCGCCTCCACCCCTGACCCCCAAATGCCCCCAAAATGGAGCCAGGGTTAATTAATCCGGAAATATTTCCCGGAAAATTAACCCTGGCTCCATTTTCGAAAATTAACCCTGGCTCCATTTTCGGGTTAGAAATCGGTTTCGCCGTGGATGGTGGCGGGGTGGCCGGTCATGGCGCGGGAGGTTTGCATGCCGGCCATGACGGCCGCTTCGACACAGCCGGCGTTGAGGCCGGTCTTGATCCAGTCGCCGGTCAGGTAGAGGTTGCTGAAGCCGGATTCGTCGGTGGCGAGGCGGTAGCGGGTGCTGTTGACGACGGACATGACGTAGCGCTCGGAGGGGTCGACGTTGGCGCGCCAGTATTGGCTGTCGAAGCGCGCCGGGCCGCTGCCGCCGGCCGGGTCGATCAGCCATTGCCAGGGGAACGCGCCGGAGGGGCCGGCAGCGGACCAGAGCGCGCAGATTTTCCTGCCGACCTGGTTCAGCGCGCCTTCCCTGGCCACGGCGGCCATGCGCGCGGGGAAGCCGTGGTCGCTGGCCGGCGGGCACTCGGCCACCGGCAGCGCGCTGCAGAAGTAGGAGACGTTTTTCGGCTCGCTGCCGGCCGGCCATTGTTCGCGGCACAGCAGCTGGTCCATCGGCGCCCAGGTGTCGTACGGTTCGGTAAAGCCGCTCAGCACGGGCTGCTGGCCGCCGGGCTGGTGGGTCCAGCCCATCTGCGCGAGGTCTTTGTCGAGCCAGACCTGGTAGGCCTGGGTGGCCACGGTCTGCACTTTTTCGTGCGCCAGGCGCAGCTTGGGGCTGCGTTCGAGCAGCTGGGCGCACACTACCGGCAGCGAGCCGATCGAGATGCCGAACACCACCTTGTCGAAGTCCACGCCGCGCCGGAGCACGCGCTGCGGCAGCTCGCGGCCGAAGGCTTCGCGGTACACGGCGGGCCAGTCGCTCCAGTGCGATTCGAGGTTGATGTCCTTCACTTGCAGCAGTTCGGCCTGCTCGGGGTCGAGCTGCTTGTAGTTGGGCATGGAGGGCCAGCAGCCGAGGTTTTTCACCGTCACCAGCGGGTCGTAGGCGGCGCCGGCCAGCTTCACCTGCTGCGTCATGCGGATGCTGACGATCGTGTCGCCGTCCGGCACCAGCTCTTCGACCTTGTGGAAGAATTCGAATTTCACGCCGCGCGACTTGAGCACTTCGTACAGCGGGGTGAAGATGGTGTCGCCCATGCCGGCCTGCATCTTGAACATGATGCCGCCCTTGTAGGCCAGGCCGATGCGCGCCATCGAGCGCAGGATCGTGCCCGCTTCGACGTTGGGCTTGTCGAAGTCGCCGTTTTCGTAGGCGAACACCAGGTCGTAGAAGCCGCGCACCGGGGCCGAGTTGACGCTGTATGCTTCGTCGCCGCCGTGCTTGCGCAGCCAGTCGCGGAAGTCGATGTCGTTGATGACGTCGAAGCCTTCGGAGAACACGTCGTCTTCGAACATGCCCTTCATGACCGTGATGCCCAGGTCGAGGCAGATGAAGAGGCGGCGCAGGTCGTCGTTGCCGTCGATGAGCTTGCGGTAGCGCGCATGCAGCCAGGCGCGGATGCCGCCCAGCGAATTGGACAGCAGCCGGTGCTGCTGCCGTTCATGCTGCGCGGCGTCCGGCGACAGGTTGCTTACCAGCGCCAGCAGCGCGCCAGCCGACGCCACCACGTCGTCGGCCAGTTCCAGCGCTTCGGTGCGCATGGCGTCGGCCATGTGGTGCAGCCAGTCCGGCAGGCCGTCCGCGCGCGGCAGCGCGCGTTCGTGTTCGATGCCGGCCGTCATGCTGCGCACCTGGCGCAGCCATTGTTCTATCCAGCCCACCATGGCCACGGCCATCTGCCACAGCGTGACGTCTTCGCCGCCCTCGCCCGGTTCGCCCGGCAAGGTCGGGAAGACGATGGACCAGTTGCGCCACTCGTCGCCCACGCGCTCGGACAGGGCCACATAGTCGTGCTGCTTGAAGGCGTCCTGCCAGGTGGCGAGCGCCTGGCCCGGCGTGCGGCCGGGGTCGGCGTAGGCGTCCTTGATCATCCGGAAGGCGTTGGCATAGAAGCCGAACCAGATGTGCAGGCCGTGCTCTTCGATGCGCTCGCCCAGCGCCGGGTTGCGCCCGCTGGCGCCCTTGCCGCCCAGGCGCCAGCCTTGCTGGTAGACCGTGATGTCGTAGTTGTTCTGCCAGCCGGGCTGGTCGGTCAGGTAGTAGGCGGCCGTCATGGCGCCGACGCCGCCACCCAGGATGGCGATCTTTTCCGGCGCGATGGATGAATTGTCCACCAGCTCTTCGCCCGGCATGGCGGTGAAGTCGAAATTGACGTTGAACGGCAGGATGGCTTGCTGCGGCCCCAGTTGCAGGCCCAGCGTTTCGTGCAGCGGGAAGCTGTCGAAGGCGTGCAGCACGCATTCGTACTCGTAGCCGAGCAGGCGCGCGCTGTGCAGTTTCTCGATCTCGGCCGGGGCGGCCACGATGGCCTGGTACACGGCCTTGATGCCGGCGCTGTCGGGGAACTGCTTGAGGAAGATCTGATCGATGCGCGGGTTGCGCAGCAGCGAGAGCACGTCGTCCCAGCCGTCGCGGTCCATATTGAAGAAGTCGGGCATGGACAGGAATAGCGCAATGGCTTCTTCCAGCAGGTCGGCGATGCTGCCGATGGGCTGGTCCAGCCCGGTCTTTTCGGTGGCATTCACTTCCAGCAGCGGGTGCATGGCGATGCGCGTGTCGGGCGAGAACGGGTGGAAGCCCTTGGCCGACACCGAGCAACGCAGCGGCGGCGTGCCCGCTTCCGGGATTTCGTATTCGCACAGGTATTTCGGGTAGCCGAACAGCTCGCGGCCGTTGATCAGCGCCATGGCATCGTCGACGAAGATGTGGCAGGGGTACCAGTAGATGTGGTCCAGCTTGCCTTTCGCGTCCATGGCGCCCGTCATGATCCAGGTGACGATGTCGATTTCCGTGATCCAGCCCTTGGCCTGGTCCACCTTCACCGCCGAGTCCGCATGATTGACGCGCGTGAAGGTCAGCATCACGTAGGGCGACAGCGCCTTGAAGCGCATGCGGCCGTTGGCCACCGCGTTCAGGCTGCTGTCCAGGGTGCGCTGCAGCTTGGCCAGGTCGCCCTTGACGAAGAAGCCGTACATCTCGGACTGCTTGAGTTGCAGCGGGGAATGCATCATCACCGAGCCGCCGGGATAAAGGTAGGAAGGACGTGCCGCCATGGTGTCTCCGGATTGTTAAAAGGACAGCCGCCAGTGTATTGCAAAAATGCACAGTATTGCTCTAAAGCATACGAATTTCCATAATGGGCGTGGTCAGATTACAATGCGGGATGAGCCGCGTTAATGAACACAGCCGCGCCTGGGTGCGTATGCCATCGGGAAAGAGACTGGACTTGCTCGATCCCACGCCCTTCGACTGGGACGATGGCGACCTGGCGCTGGGACTGGCGCGCACTTACCGCTGGGGCGGACATTCGGCGTGGCCGCTGCCGCTGTCGGTGGCGCAGCACTCGCTGACGGTGATGCAGCTGCGGCGCGCCTGGGCCGCCAACGGCAAGGCGCTCGACCCGGTACTGGAGCTGCGCGAGCTGCTGCACGACGCCGAGGAAGGCTTGCTGGGCTTCGATTGCATCTCGGTGCTCAAGCCCTTCCTGGGCGACAGTTTCCGCGCCCTGAGCGCGCGCCTGGAGCATGCGGTGTTCCTGCGCTACGGCGTGCCGGGCTGGACGCCCACCGAGCACCGCATCCACAAGAAGGCCGACCGCCTGGCGGCCGCCAGCGAGGCGGTGCACGTGGTGGGCTGGTCGCGCGAGGAAGTGCGGCGGACGTTGAAGATACGCGCCGAGGTACTCGATACCGATCCGCTGCAGGCCGTCTACGGCGGCGCACCCTGGGAGCCCTGGCCGCCGGCGCTGGCGTGCGAGCGCTTTATGGCCGAACTGGCGCACTTGAAGTCCAGGCTGTAAGGAGCCGTTTTTAAAGCGCTTTTTCAGCTTATCCACACCAACTGTGGATAACGATGTGGAAAAGTGCCACTTGACAGCCCGCAAAGCCAGTACTGGCGCGGGTTTCAATAAAATGCCAATTTGGCAGGCAGTTTTTTTAGGTAATTAAATCAAGTACTTACAGAGGCATATGAGGGCCGACAACGGCGGCTTTTTGCCAGTTGAAAAAATATTTTCGGGCGCGCGCAGCGCCCGATAGAATCCTTTGACAAAAATGCAGGCGAGGAATAGTGTTGACGGAAGCAGATGCACTGACAAGTTTTAATAGCCCACGGGATTGTGCATGGACGTGAAAGAAGATACCAGCGCCGACTGGATGATAGAAGAAGATGTGCCTGCCAATGGCGACCAGTCCGCCCCGGCACCCGTCCTGGCGCCCTGGCGCGTCCTGATCGTCGACGACGACGTGGACGTTCATGTGGTCACCAAGTTTTCCCTCAGCAACGCCTGCTTCCAGGGCCGCCGCCTGAGCTTTCTGCACGCGTACAGTGGCGACGAGGCCCTGCACATCCTGCGCACCACGCCGGACGTGGCGCTGGTGCTGCTCGATGTCATCATGGAGACCAGCGAAGCCGGCCTGAAGGTGGCGCGCCAGATCCGCGACGAGCTGCACAACAAACTGGTGCGCATCGTGCTGCGCACCGGCCAGCCCGGCCAGGCGCTGGAGCACAGCATCATCCTCGATTACGACATCAACGATTTCTGGTGCAAGAGCGACCTGACCACGCGCAAGCTGTTTACCACGGTGATTTCCTCGCTGCGCAGCTACGCCAACCTGGTGGAGGCCGAGCGCCATCTGGCGGACGTGCAAGCCCGGCTCGACGACAGCGTCAGCTTCGTCCTGGACGAGCAGCACCGCATCCTGGAAGTGAACGGCAAGGCCGCCGAGCTGCTGGGCGAGCCGGAAGCGGCGCTGCTGGGCCGCAAGCTGGTGGTGAGCGCGGCCGAGGATTGACGGCCCAACCACTGTTCACCCGTACAGTGGTTATCTCCCCCTGTACTCCCTGCATCCTGCCGCGTAAACGCCTGCATTCCACCGTCGCCGCACGCTAAGTGGCGGATTCTGAAGCGCTTTTTCCGATATCCACAGCGAATGTGGATATCTTTGTGGATAAGGGCTACTTGACAGCCCATACGGCCCGTATCTATGGGCTTTTCTACAAACTGCCCGTTCAAAAGGCAGATTTTATCGCCTGATAAATCAATGACTTAGCATCAGATGCGCGGCTGGGCAAAAATATTTTTGCGCATTTTCTTATTACCAATCTTTGTGCATAACTGCGCCCGGTGCGGCAGGGTTGCGGCACCGGGCAAAAATTGCGGAAGTTAGGGCTTAATGGGAGATTTTTCGGCGCAGATCGGGGTGCAGCAGCACGCGTTCGATGACGTCGGGCCGGACATTGTTGGACTTGAGATACTCTATCGCGCACAAGGTGCTGAAGCAGTTTTGCACTGCAATGCCCTTGTTGACGATCTCGCTGCAGCGCTCATCCGAGCGCTGTTGAGGTGGCGCCAGCTGTGTCGGCTGGGCAGGAAGTGTCATGGCATCCATCAATCATCCTTCACAGGTCGGGCGGGCCGGTAAAGCCCGGTGAAAGGAGTATCGAACAATAAATCCCAAAGTCAAGGATAATACCAACATGATATCCAGCAACGAGTTCCCCCAAGAATTGGACGGCCAGCGGCCGCGTCCGAAGTCGCTCGGCGACCTGTTTCTATCTTTCACTATTCTCGCCCTGCAGGGCTTCGGCGGCGTGCTGGCGGTGGTGCAGCGCGAGATGGTCGAGCGCAAGCGCTGGCTGACGCAGGAGGAATTTCTCGAGGAATGGGCGGTCGCGCAAATCATGCCCGGGCCTAACGTGGTCAACCTGTCGCTGGTGATCGGCGCGCGCTATTTCGGCCTGCGCGGGGCCATGGCGGCGCTGGCCGGCATGCTGACCCTGCCCATGCTGGTGGTGCTGATGCTGGCCCTGCTGCACGCGCACTATGCGGACCATCCCGGCGTGCAGGGCGCGCTGCGCGGCATGGCGGCGGTGTCGGCGGGCATGATCGCCGCCACCGGCCTCAAGCTGCTCAGCGCGCTGCGCAAGCATCCGCTGCCGCTGGCGTGGAGCGTGTCGGCCGCCGTGCTGGGGGTGGTGCTGGTGGCCTGGCTGCGCGTGCCGCTGGCCTACGTGCTGCTGGGCCTGGGCGGCCTGTGCTGCGTGCTCACCTACCGCAGGATCAAGGCATGAACCCGCCCATCCACATCGTGCTGAGCGTGGGCGACTGGGTCAGCCTGTTCGGCCACTATATGCTGTTGTCGCTGATGTCGGTCGGCGGCGCCATTTCCACCACCGCCGAGATGCACCGCTACCTGGTCGAGCAGCACCACTGGCTGACGCCGGCGCAGTTCAATGACGCCATCGCCATCGCGCAGGCGGCGCCCGGGCCGAACGTGCTGTTCGTGGCGCTGATGGGCTGGAACGTGGGCCTGAACGCGGGCAGCTGGCTGGCCGCCGTGATGGGGGTGCTGGTGACGATGGTGGGGATCATGGTGCCCAGCACCACCCTGACCTACATGGCGTCGCAATGGCTGCACCGCAACCGCGAACGGCGCGGCGTGCGTGCGTTCAAGCAGGGCATGGCGCCGGTGGTGGTGGGATTGCTGGTGTCAACCGGCATCATCCTGGCCACCGCCAACGCCCAGACCGCGCAGGACTGGCCGCTGTGGGCCTTGTCGGCGGCGGCCGGCGTGGTCATCTGGCGCACCCGCATCCATTTGCTGTGGCTGCTGGCTGCGGGTGCGGTGCTGGGCTGGTACGGCCTGGTCTAGCCGATCAGCGCGGGATGGTGTAATTCACCGGCACGAACTGGTAGCCCTTGCCCTGGCTGCGGATGTGGCCCAGGCCGGGGAACTGCAGGTGGGCCGCGCCGATCAGGTAGCCCTGCTTGGCGGCGTCCGCGAAAGCGGCCTTGCGCTGCGCCAACGCGGCTTTGCTGTCGCTGTCGAAGTCGATGGTCACGGACGGGTCGTCGAACTGCACCGCCTGCACGTGCAGCAGGTCGCCCAGCAGCACCAGCTTCTGGCCTTTGCTTTCAATAACATAGGTGGTGTGGCCCGGCGTATGGCCGTAGCTGGTGACGGCCTTGATGCCCGGCACCAGTTCGGTGTTGCCTTCGAACGGATTGAGCTTGCCGGCGTCGCTGTACGGCGACACGGAGGCGATCGCGCCCTGGAAGAAGCCCTTCTTGTCGGCCGGCGCCTTCTCCAGGTTCACCTTGCTCAGCCAGAAGTCGGTGTCGTGCTTGTCGGCGCGCAGCACGGCGTTCGGGAAGGCCGCCTTGCCTGCCGCGGCGGCGCCGCCCACGTGGTCCGGGTGCAAGTGCGTGATGTAGATTTCATCGACCTGCTCCGGCTGGTAGCCGGACGCTTTCAGGTTGGCCACCAGCTTGCCCAGCGTCGGGCCGAACAGGCCGGCGGCGCCGGTGTCGATCAGCACCAGCTTGCTGCCGGTGTTGACCAGGTAGCCGTTCACCGACGTTTCCAGCGGTGCTTTCAGGAAGGCCTTGCCCAGGGCCTGGTTGGTCTTGGCGGGCTTGTCGTGCAGCAGCTTGTCGACCGGCAGGTCCACCGTGCCGTCGTTCAGCGCGGTCACTTCAAAGTCGCCCAGCATGATGCGGAAGTAGCCGGGCGCCTGGGTCTTGACCAGCGGCGCGGCGGCGTGGGCGTGGGCGGGCGCCAGCATGGCGGAAATGGCGATGGCGAGGGCCGCGCTGGCGGCTGGAATGCGGCGTGAGGTCATGTTTCCCTTTATTGTGGTTGTCGAAAAGGATAGGAATACGGAGCATATCGTAAAAATACGATGTGCGTGCGGCGTCCCTCAGAAGTTGAACGGCATGCGCACCGACAAGGTCACGTCCGGGGTGTCGCGCGTCAGGCCGGCGCCCACCGACACGTTGAGCGAGCGCTTGTCGTTGAAGCGGTAGGAGAAGCCCATCAGCAAGGTGCCCAGCTGGGTACGCACCGAACCCGGCACCGCCACGCCGTTCTGCTTGGTGCGCGCCACCGTGTCGTGGTTGTAGCCCAGGCTCAGCGAGGCCTTCTCGTTGAGCGCCAGGCCCATGCCGAAGTTAAAGCCGATCACGTCGCCCGGCTTGATGGCGCCCAGGTCTTCCCACTCCCCGTTCAGTATCATGCGGCGCACGTTGTTGCGCTTGATGTTGCGCAGGTAGCTGAAGCTGCCGAAGAAGATGGCCGGGTCGGACGGGAACAGCCAGGTCACGCTGGGCTGGATGGCGTAGAAGCCCGAGCCGGTGGGCAAGTCCAGCGGCAGGCCGGTGCCGCTGGCGTTCGGCCCCACGCAGCGGCTGGCGCAATCGGTCACCACTTCGAACGGGTCCTTGCCGGTGCGGGTTTTCACTTTCAGGCCGGCCACGTAATACGGCTTGTCCACGCCGCCGTCGTTGAGCTGGTGGCGCAGCGCCAGTTCGACGTCGCCGATGCCGCGCCCGCTGGTGGAAAACACGTTCTCGACCGCCGTGCCGGTGAAGATCTCGCGGCTGACGGTGGAGTCGCTGCGGTAGACATAGGGCACGCGCACTTCGAGCTCGGTGCGCGAGGTCAGGCCGTAGCGGCCGGCGGCGGTGGCGGTCATGGTGTTGCGCTTGAGTTCGCGCACGTCGATCAGGCCGATCAGCAGCGCGGGGATGATGGTGTAGCCGACCAGCGCCACGCGGTTGCTGGACGAATAGCCGAACTGGTAGGACGGCTCGAACACGTAGCGGCCCTTGGGCGTGAGCACGCCGGGCTGTTCGAACAGCGGCGCCACTTCGGGCGGCCGGCCGTCGCGCTGCGGCGCCTGGCCGACCGCAGCCTGGTTGTTCTCGGCCGGGCGCTGCGGTCCTGGCTGGGCCGGCTGCTGGACCGGCTGCTGGGCCGGCGGCGCGGCCGGCGCCTGGCCGCCCTGCCCTGCGCCGCCCTGCCCCGCGCCGCGCTGGCTGGCCAGGCGCTCCGCCGGCACCGCCGCCGGCAGGGCCGGCGCGGCGCCCGGCGCGGGCAGGGCCGCCAGGCCGCGCTGCTGTTCGGCCATCTGCTGCTTGAGCGTTTCGAGTAGTACGCGCTGTTCCGCCAGTTGCCGCTTGACGGCCGCCAGTTCGGCGGCCAGCTCCGCCATGCCTTGCGTCTCCGGCTGGCTCTGCGCCAGCGCACTGCACACCACCATGGACATGCCGGCCGAGCCGGCGCGCAACACTCGTGCTAGGTGCATACATCCCCCTTTATCAAAGACAATGAAAGACAAGAATGCTTGCGGCCGGCGCCCCGCGCTGCGGGTGCGCTCAGCGGGGAGCCAGCGCGCCTGCGAGTGCGGCGCGCATGCTGCCTTCAAAATTCATCGCCGTCAGCAGCGCCTGGCTGCTGACCGACGCATTGATGGTGGTCTGGCTGCGTATCAGCTGGTCGTTGATGGTGTTCTGGATCAGCAGGGCCGACATGGCGGGCGAAGCGCCGCCGGCAGGCAGCAAGGCGCTGTTGCCGGCGCCGTTCTGCACCACGGCGAACTGCGGCACGGCCTCGCGCGCCAGCTGCGCCTCGCTGGCCGTGATGCGCGACAAGTCGGCGATATTGAACTGGCTGCTGGCCACGGTGCTGCCGTTGATGGACACCAGGCGTTCCACGCCCAGCGACACCACCATGCCGCCGCCCAGGTCGAAGCCGCCGCGCACTTCCTCGAGCGCGCTGTCCGGCACCGGGG
This sequence comes from Pseudoduganella sp. UC29_71, assembly GCF_042693265.1. Classification (NCBI taxonomy): domain Bacteria; kingdom Pseudomonadati; phylum Pseudomonadota; class Betaproteobacteria; order Burkholderiales; family Oxalobacteraceae; genus Pseudoduganella; species Pseudoduganella sp. UC29_71. Next base: position 3,356,966 of record NZ_CP170549.1, read on the forward strand.
TCCAGCCCGGCCCGCCGTCGGCGGCGCCGGCCGACAGCATCAGGCCGCACGCGGCAGCCGCGGTCCAGCGCAAGCGTCTCATGCCAGCCTCCTTAAAAATTGCCATCGCCCAGTTTGGGCAGCGTTATTCGCATTAAACTGTCGCGCTCGAGCGCCTGCTCCGGCACGGCGCGCGGGGCCACCTGCCAGTCGGCCGCCTCGTTGAAATGGGGCTTGCCGGGGCGGCCGTGCACCACGAACAGCAAACGGTTCTGCCACATGGCGTCGAACGCGGCGCGCCCGACTGCGCGCGTGCCGCCGGACGGGTCGCCCAGCAGCACCCGGTCGGGCCGCACGCCCTTGATGACCACGAAATGATGGTATCCCTTCTCCACCACCAGCACAATGGCGGGCAAGCCCGCCTCGGCCAGTTTTTCCAGCGGCAGCTCGAAACCGTCCGCCGCAAAACCCTGGCTGGCCAGGAAACGCTTGATGTCCAGCAGGGAGAATCCCTCGCGCCGGATACGCGCCTGGTCGCCGGTACGGTACATTTGATCAAACGCAAGCTGCTCCGAAACCGGGTAGTCGAAGTGGTAACTTAACAACGTCGCCACCGCCGCCGAGCCGCAGCTGTAGTCATATTGCTGGCGCACGGTCGAGCGGTAGCGCGCTTCCTTCAGGCTGGCCACCCGCACGTGATAAGTGGCGCCGCCTATGCTGGGCAACTCGGCGGCAGGACAAGCCGCCACCGCCGCCGCCAGCACGGCCGCGCCATAAACACAGCGGGAATGCTGCGCGTTCATTTGAATTGAACATTTACGATGGTTGCGTTCTGGATCAGCACATTCGCACCGGAGTTCTGTATCACCATCGGCAAGCCGGACGCATTGCTGAACGCCCCCTCGGTGATGACGTTGGCCCCGGTGGTAACAGCCATGGCGCTGTTACCGCTGACCGCCCCGTTCAGCTTCATATCGCTCCACGGCGTAGCACTCCCGCCGCGCAGGTGTTCCAGGCGCGCCTCTGGAAGCGCCACGCCCAGCATGCCGTCACCGCGCTGCGTAGCTCCGCCAGCGCTGCGCGCAGGTGCGGCCGCCTGGTCAACCGCCACAACTGCCGCCGGCGTTGACGGCGCAGGTACGGATTCCGGCGACGGCGCCTGCTGCGCCGCTGCGTGCAGGCACAGGGTCAGGAGCGACGCCGTCCATCCCGGTCTGGATACATATGACATGTTAACCTCCCGTTCCACCAAGCTGGCGGCCCCGTGCGGGCGGCCGCCAGCCCTGCTTACCGGCCCACCGACAGGTTGGCCTGTACGTTGACGCTTTGCTGTATCAGCGAGGAGAAGCCGTTGTTCTGGCTCACCGTCATGATACCGGCCGCCGACTGGCCGACACTGGACATGGTGTTGGACATGTTGAACTCGCCGGCGCTGACGGAGATAGCCCCGCCCGCACCGCCCGTGCCGCCTGCTGCCGCACCGCCGGTGGCCGTGCCGGCCGTCTGCGTGCCGCCGCTGCCGCCGTTGCCGCCGTTGGCATTGCCGCCCGCCGCGCCGCCGCCGCCGGTGGCGCCGCCGCCGGCTGCGCCGTTGCCGGCCGTGGCGTTGCCGCTGGCCGCGCCGTTGCCGCCGGTGGCAGCGCCGCCCGCCGCGCCGGCGCCGCCGGTGTTGCCGCCGCCGCCTGCGCCGCCCGCACCGCCGTTACCGGCCGTGGCCGCGCCATTGCTGGCCGAACCGCTGACTGCGCTGCCGCCGGTGGCGCTGCCGCCAGCGGCCCCCGCGCCCGCATTGTTCTGGGCCATGCCGCTGTTGCCGCCCGCTGCGCCGCCGGCACCGTTGCCGCCGGCGCCGCCCGTGCTGCTGCCGTTGCCGCCGCCGGCCCCCGCGCCGCCCGCGCCGCCGGTTGCCGCCGCGCCCGCGCCGCCGGTGTTCGACGCCATGGCGCCGGCACCGCCCGCACCCGAGGTGTTGCTGCCGCCCGCCGCGCCCGCGCCGCTGGTGTTGGACGCTGCCGCGCCGCTACCGCTGGTGTTGGACGCTGCCGCGCCGGCCCCGCCGGTGCCGGTTCCGGCCCCGCCGCTGCCGCCCGCGCCGCTGGTGTTGCTGCCGCCTGCGGCGCCGCCGCCGGCGGTGTTGCTGGCCATCGCGCCGGCACCGCCCGCGCCGGTGCTGCCGCCGGCTGCGCCTGCGCCGCCTGCGCCGCCGGTGCCGGTGCCGGAGGTGGCCGTATTGGTGCCGCCACCGCCCGCCCCGCCCGTTGCGGTGCCGGCCGTCGAAGTGGCGCTTTGGTTGCCTGCAATGGCCGGCGTGCCGCTTTCGCCGCCGCCGGCAGCCCGGTTCACGCTGGTGGCGCCGCCGGCACGGCCGTTGCCGCCGTCTGCGCTCTGGCTGGTGCTGGCCGAACCGCTGTAAGCGCTGCCGCCTGCGGCGCCGCTGCCGCCCGCTGCGCCCGAGCCGCTACGCGCCCCGGCGCCGCCGGTGGCGCTGCCGGTGGTGCCGCCGCCGCCGCCGTCGGCGCCCGAGGCCGCCCCGGTACGGCCGCCTGCGCCGCCGGTGCCATCGGCATAACCGCCGGCGCCGCCGCTGGCGCTGCCGGTGCGGCCGCCGTCGCCGCCGTTGGCGCTGCCGTTGCGGCCGCCGTCGCCGCCGCTGGCGCCCGAGGCCATGCCGCTGCGGCCGCCGTCGCCGCCGATCGCATTGCCGGTGTTGCCGCCCGCGCCGCCGCTGGCGCTGCCGCCCGAGCCGCCGCCACCGCCGGCGCCGCCGGTGTTGCCGCCGGCCAGGCCGCCACGGGCGCCGTCGCCGCCGCTGCCGCCTGCGCCGCCCGCGCCGCTAGTGGCACCCGAGGCCGCACCGCCGCTGCCGCCGTCCGCGCCGCGGGCCGCGCCGCCGTCGGCGCTACCCGAGGTCGCGCTGCCGTTCCTGGCCAGCCCCCCGGCAGCGCCTGCGCCGCCGGCGCCGCCGTTTGCGCTGGCGCCGTTGCCGCCGGCGCCGCCCGTGGCGCCGGCGCCGTCGCCGCCGCTGCCGGTGCGTGCCCAGGCGCCGTCACCGCCCGCGCCGCCGCGCGCGCTGGCCCCGGCGCCGCCGGCGCCGCCGGTGGCGCTGGCGCCGTCGCCGCCATTGGCGCCGCGGTTGCTGCCGCCGGTGGCATTGCCGCCCACGCCGCCATAGCCGGCGCCGCCGGTGCTGCTGCCGCCATTGCTGGCCTGGTTACCGATGTTCGAAATGCGGTTGCCGCTCACTTCGCCATTCAGGCGGCTGATCGCGGTGGCCGACGATGTGTTGAACGCATTGGTCATGCTGGAGGTGGCCGTGGCGCCATTGTTGGCCGCCGCCGAGCCTTCGCCCAGCGCGCGCGCCGTGCCGTCCGTATTGTTGTTGTTGTTGCGGTTGGAGCTAGAGTCGTTGTTGCGGTTACTGCTGCTGTCCTGTATTGCCTTGGCTTGGTCGGTCGCGAAGGCGCCGGCGCCGCTTTGGTCCAGATTGTTCCGGGGGTCTGTGGTTTGGGCGTAGGCCTGCACGCTGAACAGCATTGCGATAGCACTCGCCAGTATCGTTCTTTTCATTTTCCTTGCCTCACCAGGTTGGGTTAGAAAGATGGTTTGCCGAAACTTTGGCATTCCGGCAGGGCTACGTATGCATAAGGGATGCCAACTACCTCCCGTTTTGCAAGCTGTTGAAAACAAAGGAGGAACTTTGATACAAACTGCGCTCCGGCCTGCTTGTCGCTACCTGCGGGAAAAAAGTATGGCGCGCGGTGTCGCAACCGTGTGACAATCCGGCGTGCGCTGGCACAGCCGAGTTAGCTCAAGTGCTTGATTCGATTGGGGGACGGCGCGCGGAATTGCGGAAGGGAATTGTCACAGCGCTGTATCAGGCCGGCGCGGCCGCAAGCCGCGCCGGGCAGCCTATTTGGCGCGGCTGCGGGAGGGAACGTCGATGCCGTGCTTGGCCATCAGGCGGTACAAGGTCATGCGCGATATGCCCAGCTCCTCGGCCACGCGTGTCACGCTCTTGCCATTGCGCAGGCCCACTTCGATGGCCTGGCGCTCGGCGCGCACGCGCACCCCGTCCAGCGGCACGCAGCCGGCGCTGCCATTGCTGGCCTCGGCCAGGCCCAGGTCGGACGGCTGCACCAGGCGCCCCTCGGCCATTACCAGCGCGCGCCGTATCCGGTTGATCAGTTCGCGCACATTGCCCGGCCAGTCATGCTGGCGCATGGCGCCATGGGCGGCGCTGGAATAGCCCTGCAAGCGCGGCGAACGCTCGGCGGCGTAACGCTCGAAGAAATGGGCGGCCAGCATTTCCAGGTCTTCCTTGCGCTCGCGCAGCGGCGGCACGGAAATGGTCAGCACGTTCAAGCGGTAATACAAGTCCTGGCGGAAGCTGCCGTTGGCGACGGCCTTCTCCAGGTCGACATGGGACGCGGCGATCACACGCGCATCGACCGGCACGGCGCGCGTGCCGCCCACCCGCATCAGCGATTTCTCCTGCAGGAAGCGTAGCAGGTTGGCCTGCATGCTGAGCGGCAGGTCGCCGATCTCGTCGAGGAAGATGGTGCCGCCGTTGGCCGATTCGAGCAGTCCCGGATGGCTCTGGTTGGCGCCGGTGAAAGCGCCCTTCTCGTAGCCGAACAACTCTGACTGCACCAGGCCGGGCGCGATGGCGCCGCAATTGATGGGAACAAAGGGGCCGTCCGCATACGGCGACTGCTCGTGCACGGCCTGCGCCACCAGTTCCTTGCCGGTGCCGCTTTCGCCCCAGATCAGCACCGGCGCGCGCACCGGCGCCACGCGGGCGGTCTGGTCCAGCAGGCGCCGGGTGGCCGGGGCGCGGCCCACCAGCCGCGCCGACACGGCCGGCACGGGGCGCGGCGCCCGGTGCAAGGTGGCCAGGCCGTGGGCATGGCCCAGCGTATGCCGCAGCCGCTGCCCGTCGACCGGCCAGGTGTGGAAATCGCAACAGTGTTCGGCCACCAGCTGGCGGTAGCGCTCGTGCTGCAGCACCAGCGGCTGGCACACGGCCACCCATTGGACATGGCCGTGCTCGCGCAGGAAGGCGTCGATTTCCGGCACCGCCCTGTCCTCCGAGTTCAATATCAGCAAGGCCACACTGACGTGGCGCGCGCGCAACAGCTTGGCCGCGCCGGTCAGACTGCCGGTCTTGCAGATATCCCAGCCCTGAATAACACCTTCGAGCGTATCGAGGGACGACAAATCCCCCATCGCTACGCATAGCAACGTTTTCGTTGTCATTTTTCGCCACCCTGCACTTCAGTGTCGCCGCAGACGGACACCGATGCCACTGCCAGGGCGCGCAAAGGCGCGCGGGGGCAGAGACCCGCTCGTTGAGGGCCGCGCCTGTACATCAACCAGGCGGCGCAGCATGTATCCTTCAGGTTGCAGCTTTTGATCCGATTGTCATCAATATAACGTATTCCGGACCGATTTCAACGTTTCATTCAAGTTGCAAGTGCGCCGAGTGCGCTGCGCAACAGCCCCGGACCTGCTTGCGGCGGCCAGCCCGCCCGGCTAGAATGTCGGCGCACTTTTTCCGACAGGCACAGACCAATAACCATGAACAATGATCAACTAAAACCGGCAGACCTGCCCAAGCTGGGGCAGCGCGTCGCGCTGCGGGTGTTGACGCTGTTCGGCTGGCGCGTGCTGTTCCGGCCCTTGCCCGGGCCGCGCGGCATTGCCGTGGTGTATCCGCACACCTCGAACTGGGATTTCATGGTCGGCATCTTCGGCAAGTGGGCGCTGGACCTGCCGTTCCGCTGGCTGGCCAAGGATACGCTGTTCAAGATCCCGCTGCTGGGCAAATGGTTCCACGCCATGGGCGGCGAGCCGGTGGACCGGAGCACCAAGACCGGCATGATACAGCGCCAGGCCGAGCGCATGAACGCGGCCGACTGGTACTGGCTGGGCATCACGCCGGAAGCCACGCGCGGCTACCGCGACAGCTGGAAAAGCGGCTTCTACCACCTGGCGCTGGCGGCCCGGGTGCCGCTGTGCCTGGTCTACATCGATTACCCGAACAAGACGCTGGGCGTGAAGGACCACCTGTTCCTGACCGGCGACCCGGACACCGACATGGCCGCCATCCGCGCGGCCTACGCCGGCCACCAGGGCTTGCATCCGGAAAACGCAGCGCCCATCGTGCTGTCCGAGCGCAAGCCGCACTAAGCCTTCCCTTGACGTCGACCGCTAGGCGGCCATCATCAGCACGCCGGTGGCGGCAATGCCCGCGCCGGTGATGCGCACCATGTCCAACCCGGCCGCCCGGCCGAACCAGCGCCCCGCCAGCATCAGCACGCCGCTTGCGGCCAGGAAGCCGAACGCGCTGCCGGCCAGCGGCAGCTCGTGGCCGTGCGCGTTGCCGTGCAGCACGGCAAAGGCGGCGATCAGCGCCGCGCCGGCCGCCAGCGGCAGGCGCGCGGCCATGGCGATCAGCACACCGGCCAACACCACGGTGGCGGCGATGCCCGCTTCCAGCCCCGGGATGGTGGCGCCCGCCACGCCGCTCAGCGCGCCCAGCAGCATGGCGCCGAGGAAGACCAGCGGCAGCGCAGCGCCCTGCTGCTGGCGCGCGCTCCAGATGCCGACCGACAGCATGGCCAGCAAATGGTCGAAGCCGGTGAAGGGATGCACGAAGCCGGTCTGGAATGCGTCCAGCCAGCCGCCCGCCTCCGTGCCGGCTGCCAGCGGCATTGCCGCGCCGGTGGCGGCGACGGCCGCCGCGTGGGCGGCGCCGGCGCCGGCGGCATGGGCCGCGTCCGGATGCGCCAGTGCCGGCAGGCACAGGCCGGCGGCGACCAGGGTGAAGACCAGCTTGCGGGTTGGGGATTTCATGCTTGCTCCTTGTATGCCTGTTCCAGCAGGCCTTGTTCGCGGATAAAGTCGATCACGGCGGCCACGCCTTCGCCGCTGCGCAGATTGGTAAACAGGAAGGGGCGCGTGCCGCGCTGCTGTTTGGCGTCGCGCGCCATCACGGCCAGGTCGGCCCCGACGTGGGGCGCGAGGTCGGTCTTGTTGATGATCAGCAGATCCGAGCGCGTGATGCCGGGGCCGCCCTTGCGCGGAATTTTCTCGCCGCCGGCCACGTCGATCACGTAGATGGTGAGGTCGGACAGTTCCGGGCTGAAGGTGGCCGCCAGGTTGTCGCCGCCGGACTCCACCAGGATCAGGTCCAGGTCCGGGAAGTCGGCCTGCATGCGGGCAATGGCTTCCAGGTTGATGGAGGCATCCTCGCGGATGGCCGTGTGCGGGCAGCCGCCAGTCTCCACGCCCATCAGGCGCTCGGCCGGCAGCGCGTCCGCGCGCAGCAGGATCTCCATGTCCTCCTTGGTGTAGATGTCGTTGGTGATGACGGCCATGTCGTAGCGTTCGCGCATGCCTTTGCACAGCATTTCGCACAGCGCGGTCTTGCCGGAGCCGACCGGGCCGCCGATGCCGACGCGCAGCGGGTTGGATAATGTCATAGCTTCCCTCTTTTAAGATCGGTATAAACGGCTGTACTGGACTTCGTGCCGCATCGACAGCAGCGACAGGCCGGGCGCCCAGTTGCTGAGGTCCTCGTCGGCCAGCTGCTGCGCCTGCAGTGCGGCCGCTTCCAGCTCGGGGCGCAGCGACAGCAGCATGCGCTGCCCCGCCACCTGGCCCAGCGGCACGGACTTGACGCACACCAGCACCTGGTTCTCGGCCCAGGCGAACAGCATGGCCAGCAAGGCTTCCTCGTGCGGGATATCGAGCGCGGCCACCCCGCAGGCGTAGGCTACCGGCAGCGCCAGTTCGGTTTCCGGCGGCAGCATGGCGGCGATGCCTGCGTCGGCGATGCCCAGTTCGGCCGTCAGGCGCGCCAGCGAATAGCCCATCTGCAGCGTCTCGGCGCGGAATTCGGCCGTGTCGCGCGAGGCCAGGAAACGCTCGCTCCATTGCGCCACGGCGTGCGCGTCGCGCTGCGAGAAGGCACGCATCAGGCGCCAGCACACCGGCGCCTCCCATTGCGCCATCACGTCGCGCAGCTGGCGCGCGATCCAGGTGCGGGCGGTGTCGGCGTTGTGCACGGCGCCCGATTCCAGCGCGGCTTCCAGGCCCTGCGAATAGCTGTAGGCGCCGATCGGCAAGGCCGGACTGGCGAACTGCAGCAGGTGCAGCAGGGCCGAGGCGTGCATCATGGCGCGCTGTCTCCGGGGCGGTGGATTTTCTGGCGCAGCGGGATGGGCGCGAGCGGGTGGCCGCCGTGGCCATCGTGGCTGTGGCCATGGCCGCCGCCGTAGGCGCCCGACTCGGGTTCGAACGGCGCGTCTTCCGCCACCACGCTGGCGCCCAGGCCCGCCAGCATGTCCTTCAGCACGACGTCGGCGCGGATGCGCAGGAAGCCGTCGCCGACCTGCGCCTGCGTGTGGCGGTTGCCGAGGTGGAAGGCGCAGCGCAACAAGCTGCGGGCGTCGGCGCAGGTGACCTTGTAGGTGGGCTCGCGCGCCGCTACCACCTGCACCACCTTGCCGCGGTCTTCGCCGGCCAGCAGGTCGCCGTCGCGCAGCACCGTGCCGCGCACGGTGAAGACGGCCACTTCTTCGCCATTGCTGAGCACCGCTCGCAAGCGGCACTTCTCGCGCAGCTCGTACGGCAGCACCAGGCGCGCGAACGGTTGGGCCGCGCCGGGGCCTGCGCTGGCGGACAGTTTGGTATGGAGGGTAAGCATGCGGACCTCGTCAGAACAGGAAATAGCGCTGCGCCATCGGCAGCACGGCGGCCGCTTCGCAGACCAGCAACTGGCCGTCGGCGCGCACTTCATAGGTTTCGGGATCGACTTCCATGTGCGGCGTGGCGCCGTTGTGGACCATGTCGCTCTTGCGCAGCGCGCGCATGTCTTTCACCGCGATGGTCTGCTTCTGCAGCCGCAGCTGGCCGCCGATGCCGGCGTCGAACGCGGCCTGCGACACAAAAGTGAAGGACTTGCGCAGCCCTCCGCCGTAGGCGCCGAACATCATGCGGTAGTGCACCGGCTGCGGCGTGGGGATGGAGGCATTGGGGTCGCCCATCTGCGCGGCGGCGATCATGCCTCCCTTCAGGATCATCGACGGCTTGACGCCGAAGAAGGCCGGCTTCCACAGCACGATGTCGGCGATCTTGCCCACTTCCAGCGAGCCGACCACGTGCGAGATGCCGTGCGTGATGGCGGGATTGATGGTGTACTTGGCGATGTAGCGCCTGGCGCGGAAGTTGTCGTGCCGCGCGCTGTCCTCGGCCAGCGCGCCGCGCTGTACCTTCATCTTGTGCGCGGTCTGCCAGGTGCGCATGATGACCTCGCCCACGCGGCCCATGGCCTGCGAGTCGGACGACATCATGGAGATGGCGCCGATGTCGTGCAGGATGTCCTCGGCGGCGATGGTCTCGCGCCGGATGCGCGATTCGGCGAAGGCCACGTCCTCGGCGATGGCGGGGTCGAGGTGGTGGCACACCATCAGCATGTCCAGGTGCTCGTCCAGCGTGTTGACGGTGTAGGGCCGCGTCGGGTTGGTGGAGGACGGCAGCACATTGCCCTGCCCCACCGCCGCGATGATGTCGGGCGCATGCCCGCCGCCCGCGCCCTCGGTGTGGAAGGTGTGGATGGTGCGGTCCTTGAACGCGGCCAGCGTGTGCTCCAGGAAGCCGCCCTCGTTCAGCGTGTCGCTGTGGATGGCCACCTGCACGTCGAAACGGTCGGCCACGGTCAGGCAGTTGTCGATGGCGGCCGGGGTGCTGCCCCAGTCTTCGTGCAGCTTGAGCCCGATGGCGCCGGCGCGGATCTGCTCTTCCAGCGGCAACGGCTGGCTGACGTTGCCCTTGCCGAGGAAACCCAGGTTCATGGGGAAGGCGTCGGCCGCGCTCAGCATGGCGTGCAAGTGCCACGGGCCGGGCGTGCAGGTGGTGGCTGCGGTGCCGACCGCCGGGCCGGTGCCGCCGCCCAGCATGGTGGTCACGCCGCTCATCAGCGCTTCCTCGATCTGCTGCGGGCAGATGAAGTGGATGTGCGAATCGATGCCGCCGGCGGTGACGATCAGCCCTTCGCCGGCAATGATCTCGGTGGCCGCGCCGATGGCCATGGTGACGCCGGGCTGGATGTCGGGATTGCCAGCCTTGCCGATGGCGGCGATCAGGCCGTTCTTCAGGCCGATGTCGGCCTTCACGATGCCCCAATGGTCGAGGATGACGGCATTGGTGATGACGGTGTCCATCACGTCGGCGTGGGCGCGCTGCGACTGGCCCATGCCGTCGCGGATCACTTTGCCGCCGCCGAATTTCACTTCCTCGCCATGGATGGCGTAATCGTGTTCGATCTCGATAAACAGTTCGGTGTCGGCCAGGCGGATGCGGTCCCCGGTGGTGGGGCCGTACATCTCGGCATAGGCGGCGCGCGGGATGGTGGCCATGGCTCAGTCTTTCGGCAGCGTGTCGGACAGCTTGCCGTTGACGGCGCCGTTAAAGCCATGCACCACGCGGTCGCCGCCCAGCTTCACCAGTTCGACGGTGCGGGCCTGGCCAGGCTCGAAGCGCACGGCGGTGCCGGCGGCGATGTTCAGGCGCATGCCGTAGGCTTTCCAGCGCTCGAACGACAGCGCCGGGTTGACTTCGAAAAAGTGGAAATGCGAACCGACCTGGATGGGACGGTCGCCGCGGTTGGCGACGACGACGGTGACGGTTTCGCGGCCTTGGTTAAGGCCGATCTCGCCTTCTTCGAGCATGAATTCACCAGGGATCATGATGTGCTCCTTCGGGGATCAGGGTATGGGGTGGTGTACGGTGACGAGCTTGGAGCCGTCGGGGAATGTGGCTTCGACCTGGATGTCCGGGATCATCTCGGGCACGCCCTCCATCACGTCGGCGCGCGTGAGGATGTGCGCGCCGTCCGACATGAGTTCGGCCACGCTGCGGCCGTCGCGCGCGCCTTCCATGATGGCGGCGCTGATCAGCGCCACCGCTTCCGGATAATTCAGTTTCAGGCCGCGCGCGCGGCGGCGCTCGGCCAGCAGGGCGGCGGTGAAGATCAGCAGCTTGTCTTTTTCGCGTGGGGTCAGGTCCATGGTCAGTCCTAGGTGCGCCAGCTGCGCGGATCGAACGGTGCGCGGCCCAGCAGGTGCGGCCGCAAGGTGCGCCAGGCGGCCAGCATGATTTCTCGGGCAGCCTCGCTGTCGTCGCCGAGATGGCGCACGACCAGCAGGCCTTTCAGTTGGGTGGCGCCGAACATGCCTGAGGCATCGGCGGCTGCGGCGGCAGCGCCGTCGCTGCGGATCTGCGCCAGCACGGCGGCCGGCAGCGCGGCGCCCACCGCGAGCAGGGTGGCGCACACGCTGCGGCCATCCATGCCGAGCGGGCTGGCGATGCCGTGCGGCGTCAGGGCGCCCTGGTCCCACCACAGCAGGCGGCCGCCATGGCGAATGCGGGTACGCTGCACCACGCGGCCGCTGCGGAAGCTCTCGCCGGACGCGCGCCGGCCCATGCACAGGATTTCGCAGCCGATGTAGCTGGCGCCCGCCTCCAGCGTGATGTCCTGCTCCAGCTCCACGTGGGCGTCGTCGAAGAAGATGGTTTCCTGCGGCAGCCATTCGATGGCGGCGCCGGCGCCGGCGTGCAGGCGCACGGTCTGGCGCGACACCTTGCCGTTGGCCTTGTACCACTTGGCCGCGCCGGGCGTGGTGAGGAAGGCGCGCGCGCCCTCGCCCACCGTGGCGCTCAGCGCCAGCTGGTCGCCGCCCACCACGCCGCCGGGCGGGTGGACGATAATGGCGTGGCACACCGCGCCGCCTTCCGGATAGAGCGGCTTTTGCACGCGCAGCGGGCCGCTGTGGCGGCGCTCGACCAGGCGCGTGGTGCCGCCGTCGTCCACAAAACCGAGCGCCAGGCTGGCATGCCAGGCCGGATGCGCGCGCACGGCGCCCTCCCCGGCCGGCATGGCGGCGGGGAACGGGCTGGTAGCGCTATATATTGGGCGTGCGCTGGCGGCGGTATCGGGCATGCAGTGGCTTCGTCTCGTCATGTGCTGAACATGCATTGAGCAAGTAGCGTGCCAGCACAGGTGTGAGATTTGGCCAAACGATCTCGCGCGAGCCGCACCAAGTCGGCTCAAATGCACCAAGTTGGCGCATTGCGTCACGCGGCTTCTGCGGCGGTAGCGTTAGCAGCCGGGGCTGGCGCGCGCCTCCCCGGCAACGCCGCGCCGTTGCAGCAAGGCACAGCGTATATTGCATAAGCATGAGTACCACTCTCTGGTTCATCCTCATCGGCTGCCTGATGCTTGCGCGCGGGCTGGCCGCCACCACGCTGGCCAAGCTGCCGGTAACGTCGGCCATCGTCTATCTGGGCGTGGGGCTGGCGCTGGGGCCGGCCTTCATCGGCGTGTTCGCCGTCGATCCTTATGCCGAGGCAGGCATCCTGGAAGTGCTGACGGAACTGGCGGTGCTGATCTCGCTGTTTTCCGCCGGCGTGAAAATGCCGGTGCCGTTTTCTCTGGCGCGCTGGGCGCCGTCGCTGCGGCTGGCGTGGCTGTCGATGAGCATTTCGGTCGGCCTGATGACGGCCTTCGGCACGCTGGTGCTGGGCCTGCCGCTCGGCGCGGCGGTGCTGCTGGGCGCCATCCTCGCGCCCACCGACCCGGTGCTGGCCACCGACGTGCAGGTGCGTCACGCGGGCGACCGCGACCAGCTGCGCTTCGCCCTCACCTGCGAAGCGGGCATGAACGACGGCAGCGCCTTCCCTTTCGTGATGCTGGGACTGGGCCTGCTCGGCCTGCACGAGCTGGGCGAGTTCGGCTGGCGCTGGGCCTTGCTTGACGTGGCGTGGGGCACGGCTGGCGCGGTGGCCATCGGCATCGCGGGCGGCGCGGCGCTGGCCCGGCTGGGCTGGGCGCTGCGCGGCCAGGACCCGAAGCACGAAGTGCTGGACGACCTGGTGGGGCTGGGCCTGATCGCGGTGGTCTACGGCGTCAGCGTGTGGCTGCACGCCTGGGGATTCCTGGCCGTGTTCTTCGCCGGCGTGGCGCTGCGCCAGACCGAACTGGTGCTGGCGGGCGTGCCCAAGGACAGGCACGGCCTGCTGAAGGCCCCCGTCACCGCGCACGCGGCAAGCCACAGCGCGGCAGGCCACGGCGCGCCAGCCGGGACAGGGTCGGCGGCGCCCGCGCCCGCGCCGTCCCCGCAGCCGGAAGCCGGTGCGCCGCAGCCAGCGGAGGCGCCGCTGACCGTCAGCGGCGAATCGCTGATCTTCAAGGAGCACCTGGAGCGCCTGTCCGAACTGACGCTGGTGCTGCTGCTGGGCGGCGCGGTGACGGCGCAAGCCTGGGACTGGCGCGCCTGGAGCACGGCGCTGTTCCTGTTCGCGCTGGCGCGCCCGCTGAGCGTCTACCTGGGGCTGGCGCGCTCCACGGTGCGCGGGCGGGTGCGCGGCATCAGCGCGTGGTTCGGCGTGCGCGGCATCGGCTCCGTGTATTACCTGATGTACGCCATCAACCACGGCCTGCCCCAGCCCCTGGCGCGTGACCTGATCGACATCACGCTGGTGGTCATCATGCTGTCCATCGCCGTGCACGGCATCAGCGTCAAGCCGCTGTTCGACCGCTTCTGGCGCGACTAGCAGCAGCGTTGCCATGTTTCCATCGTTGACGTCGTTGACGTCGTTGCCAACATGATATTATCTGCTGGTTAACTTTTTTCGGCGAAATCCCATGCGGCGACTACATTTTCTGCTCCTTTTGCTGGCCCCGGCCGCGCACGCGGCCGAGGTTGATGTCCAACTAAAGCTGCTGTCCGCCGATACGCTGGAAGTGAGCTACGCCTTGCCTGCGGCATGCAACAGCGTGGCATTCCTGAAAAACGGCGAGGCCGGACTCAACACGCGCGCCAGCTGGCAAGCGCAGGACGACTGCGGCGCAGCCGGCGCCGACCAGCTCACCCGCAGCAATGGCGCCTGCTCGACGCTGCGCTTCCGCGTCCCCGCCGCCTCGCGCCAGATGGGCTACCCGGCCGCCTTCCCGCTGGGCCAGGGCATGTACGCGCACATGTCGAACTATGCCGTCGCAGAGACCTGCGGCACGGTCCGGTACAGCCTGGCCGCGCCCGGCATCGCCGTCAATGGCCAGGCCTACGCGGACAAGGTGGACACCCGGCTGGACGGCGACAGCGCCGCCCTGCTGTTCACCGCCTCGCTGCCGCCCAGCACCGAACCGCCCAATTTCTTCGACCCGCGCTTGCCTGCCGTCACGGTCGCCACCATCCAGGCGGTAGCCGACGGCACCGTGCGCTACCTGCGCAGCGAGCTGCCGGACGCCAGCTTCAGGCGCCCGCTGGTGGCCGCGGTGGCGGCCTCGGCGCCTGGCGGCACCAACGTCGGCGGCGACGCCAGCGACGTGCTGCGCCTGGCGCTGTACAACTGGCCACGCCAGCCGTCCGCTGCCGATCAGGCCAAGGCCACGCTGCTGGTGGCCCACGAATTCAGCCACCGCTTCCAGTTGCGCGACGCGGTCGACAATTATCCCGACGGGCGCCTGATCCACGAAGGCGGCGGCGAATTCCTGCGCTGGATGACGTCTATCCACTACGGCTGGCTCACGCCCGCGCAAGCCGCCGAGGAACTGGACGACGCGCTGGCCAACTGCATCCTGTACAGCGAACCGAACAGCTGGCGCGCGCTGACACCGCGCCAGATCGGCGGCAACCGCCTGGAATACAGGTGCGGCCTGCCCGCCTACGTCTACGCGCTGGCGGCGCGCCAGGGCAAGGGCAGCGCCATGTCCCGCATCAACGGCTTCTACCGCGCTTTCCAGCACGGCGGGCAGCCGGACTTCGCCCGCGCCCTGGAGTGCGGCGACGCGCCTGCATGCCAGCCGCGCTGGCTGCCGCAATTGCTGGGCGCGGACGGTCCGATGGAAAACCAGTGGACCCGGTTGCTGGAAGGCAGCGGCCTGGCCGCGCCGCAGCCGCCCACGCAATCCATGCGCAACGCCATGGTGCTGCGCGCCGTCGTCAAACTGATGCGCGATGACTGTGGCGGCCGTAGCGGCAGCACCGAAATGCCGGACGGCATCCTGCTGGACGGCATGAAAGCCTGCAAGACCTTCGTGCGGGACGCTTACGTGGCCACGATAGAAGGCCTGCCGGTATTCGGCCATGCCGGCACCGGCGCGGCGATGGCCGCCGCCTGCACCGCGCGCGGCCAGGTCGTGCTGGGCCTGAAGGGCGGCGGCACGCTGGCCGCGCCGTGCCCCGAGCCCTATCGCCTGCGGCCGCATTTCCCGCACGCCGACATCGGCAAGCTACTGGCTGCGCTGCGGAGCGAGTGATCAATTTGCCACAGCAATCCGGCCAATCTGGAAAACAGTTGAGCCATTCGTGGTCGTGCTTGCAGCAAGCGTAGAATATTGAACGCTCTCCTACCGTCCGGGAGTCCCCACTATGATTTCCACCACGAATCAAACTTGGCAAAAACTCGCCTGGTCCGGCTGGCTGTCGCTGCTGCTGCACTGCACCTTCTTCTGGATGGTGGCGGCGGCCAGCTTCTCCGGCTACGTCGGCAAATGGGGCTTGCGCGACAATACCGCGCGCTTCTCGCTCGAAGCCATGCTCGATGCCACCGCCGACCGGCCTTTTGTCTATCGGCAACTACTGCCCCTGATGGCCAACGGCGCCGACCGGCTGGTGCCGGAGCGCATCAAGGCGCAAGTGGCCGAGAAGCTCAATCCCAGCAAGGTCTACGTCAAGACTTACGGCGCGGCCCGGCCGGCGCTCAGCTTCCGCTACGTGGTGGTGTACTACCTGTCCTTCCTGTCGCTGCTGGGCAGCCTGCTGCTGCTGCACCGGATTGCGCTGGACGCCGGCCTGGGCCGCATGGCCGCGCTGTTCGCGCCCACTGTGCTGTCGCTGGCCTTCCCCTACATACAAACCATAGGCGGCTATTTCTATGACACGGCCGAGCTGCTGTTCTTCTGCCTGGCGTATTGGCTGGTGTCGCGCGACCGCATAGCCTGGTTCTTCGCCATCCTGATACCGGCCACGCTGAACAAGGAAACGTTCTTCCTCTTCATCGTCACGCTGCTGCCGCTGCTGCTGGCCAACTACCCGCGCCGGAAAGCACTCGCCATC
This sequence comes from Pseudoduganella sp. UC29_71, assembly GCF_042693265.1. Taxonomy (NCBI): domain Bacteria; kingdom Pseudomonadati; phylum Pseudomonadota; class Betaproteobacteria; order Burkholderiales; family Oxalobacteraceae; genus Pseudoduganella; species Pseudoduganella sp. UC29_71. The sequence continues at coordinate 3,373,066 of NZ_CP170549.1, forward strand.
CTGGCGGCGGCGGTGCTGGTGTCCGGACTGGTGAACGTGGCCGTCAAGATGCAGTTTGCCCACGCCGGCGGCAGCCCGGTCGAGATCCACCTGGCCGACAACCTGGCGGCTTACCTGTCGCCGCACACCTACGGCCAGATGGAGCTGACTTACGGCATCATGGGGCCGCGCCAGGTGTTCGTGCTCACGCTGATCCTGATCGCCACGGTATTTGTGCGCGGCTGGCGCGGCAGTCCGAAAGCAGTGCGCCAGCATATCCTGCTGGCGGCGGCCATCAATCTGCCGCTGTTCGCAGCCTTCGCCGGCGCGGGCGAGCTGCGCAACCTGAGCCTGATGTTTGTCGGCTTCGCGATCTTGATCGGCAAGGCGCTGGAAGCCGAGGCCGCGCCGGCGCGGGATTAGATGCCGTATTCGGCGGCGGCCTTGGCCGCCCACAACGCCTCGTCGCGGCTTGCGTAGGGCTGGTCGTACTCCTCCACCGTGCCGTCGGCGCCGATAAAACAGGTCCACCAGCCGGCCGCATCGCGCCGGATGGCGATGCAGTTCGGCGCCAGCTGCGCCACGGCCTCGCCCTCGCCCAGGGTGACGATGGCAACGCCGCGATGCACGATCCGGCTGGCCACGGCTTACTCGTCCTTGGGGTAAGGGCTCTTGCCGCCGTCCGCAATGAAGGCGTCGATGCGCGCCTGCAGCACCGGCAGCGGCACCGAGCCCAGGTTGAGCACCGTGTCGTGGAAGGCGCGGATGTCGAACTTCGGCCCCAGCGCCGCCTCGGCCTTCCTGCGCGCTTCCAGGATGGCCATCTGTCCCAGGTAGTAGGACAGCGCCTGGCCCGGCCACGAGATATAGCGGTCCACCTCGGTGGCGATTTCATGCTCGGACAACGCCGTGTTCTCGCGCAGATAGGCTTGCGCCTGCTCGCGCGTCCAGCCCTTGGCGTGCACGCCGGTGTCCACCACCAGGCGCGACGCGCGCCAGGCCTGGTAGCTCAGCATGCCGAACATCTCGTACGGCGTTTCGTAGATGCCCATCTCCACGCCCAGCCGCTCGGTGTACAGCGCCCAGCCCTCGCCGTAGGCGGAAATGTAGGCGTTGCGGAAGGCCGGACGGCCCTTCTGCTCCAGCGCGATGGGCATCTGGAAGGCATGGCCGGGCGCCGACTCGTGCAGCGTCAGCGCGGGCAGGCTGTAGAGCGGACGGGCCGGCAGGTTGTAGGTGTTGACCATGTAGACGCCGGGGCCGCCGCGTCCGGACGTGTAATACGGCGCAATGTCCGGCGCCACCGGCGTGATGGCGAAGCGGCTGCGCGGCAGGTAGCCGAAGTAGTTGGCCACCTTGCCGTCGAAGCGCTTGGCCACCCAGGCCGCGCGCATCAGCAGCTCTTCCGGCGTGCGCGCGTAAAAGCGCGGATCGGTGCGCAGGAACTGCAGGAACGCCGGCAGGCCGCCCTGGAAACCCACCTGCTTGATCACGTCCAGCATCTCGGCGCGGATCTTGGCCATTTCGGCCAGGCCGGTCTGGTGGATCTGCTCGGCGCTCAGCGACGTCGTGGTGTACTCGGTGATCTTGGACTGGTAATAGGCTTTGCCGTCCGGCAGGCGCTCGGCGGCCAGCGCTTCGGCGGCGCCCGGCAGGTACTCGGTGCGCAGGAAGGCCAGCAGGCGCTGGTGCGCCGGCACCACGGACTCGCGCAAGGCCTTCAGCGCGGCTGCGCGCAGTTCGGCCTGGCGCGCGGCGGGGATCGCCGCCGGCATTTCCTTGAATGGACGGTAGAAGGCCAGCTCTTCCAGCCGGGTGGCCTCGGCCACGGCGGCCACCGACTTGTCGCGGCCCTGCAGCGTCACGCGCGGCGGCGTGAAGCCGCGCCGCAGGCCGGCGCGCATGTTCGCGGTGGCTTCGGCGAAGTAGCGCGGCATGTCGTTCAGCTGCCGCACGTAGGCCGCGTATTCGGCGTCGGTGCGGAAGCTCTTGTCGGCCTCGCCGGCGATGTTGGACCAGAAGGCCGAATCGGAATTGAGCGGCTTTTCGTATTCGCGGAAGCGCTGGTTCTCGATCAGCGCGGCGATCTGCGCGCGGTACACCGCGTAGTCGATGCGCTGGGCCGGGGCCAGCGCCGCCACGGGTATCGCGTCCAGCTTCGCCAGCACGCGCTGCCAGTAGGCCAGGCGCGCCTGCTGGGTGGCGGCGTCGATGCGCGGCAGGTCGGGCCGGATGCCGTTGACGTCGTCCTCTTCGTCTTCCAGGCGCTGCGCCATGCGCCACTGCCATTCCTCGGTGTACAGCGCCTTGAAGGCGGCGCCCTCGTCGGCGGCGGCGGACAGCGCGGGCAACGCGCTGCCCAGCGAGAACAGCAGGCCGGCGGCCAGCGCGGCGGCGGATTTCTTCATGAAGCTCCTCAATCGGGTAACAAATCCAGCAGGCGCTTCTCGCGCAACAGCGTGGTGTAGGCGCCGGCCGCCAGCGGCCGGCTGAAATAATAGCCCTGCATTTCATCGCAGCCGTGGGCCGCCAGGAATTCGACCTGCTCGCGCGTTTCCACGCCCTCGGCGATGACGCGCATGTTCAGGTTGTGCGCCAGCGAGATCACCGACAAGGCGATGGCGGCGTCGCTGGCCTTGGTGGTCACGTCGTCGACGAAGGACTTGTCGATCTTCAGCACGTCGATCGGGAAGCGCTTCAGGTAGGCCAGCGAGGAGTAGCCGGTGCCGAAATCGTCCAGCGAAATGGCCACGCCGATATCCTTCAGGCGCCCCAGCGCGGCCACTGCCTTGTCCGGGTCGCCCATCACGGTGCCCTCGGTGATCTCCAGGCCCAGCGACGCGGGCGGCACGCCGTGGCGGCGCAGTGCCTGCTCCACGCTGGCCACCGTGCTGTCATGCGCGAACTGGCTGCCGGCCAGGTTGACCGCCACCTTCACCGTGCCCAGGCCGGCCGCCTGCCAGGCGGCGATCTGCGCGCACACCGTGTCCACCACCCACACGCCGATGGCGGCGATCAGGCCGTATTCCTCGGCCAGCGGGATGAAGCGGTTGGGCGGCACATGGCCGAGCACCGGATTGTGCCAGCGCAGCAGCGCCTCGGCGCCCAGCATGGAACCGGTGCGCAAGCACATCTGCGGCTGGTAGTGCACCTCGAATTCGCCGCGCGCGATGGCGCCGCGCAGCTGCGCCTGGATGGCCAGCTTGGCGCGGATGTCGGCGTCCATGCGCTCGGTGAAGAAGGCGTAGTTGTCGCGCCCGACCTCCTTGGCGCGGTACAGCGCGGTGTCGGCGTTGCGCAGCAGTTCGTCCAGCGTGCTGCCGTCGGCCGGGCACACCGCGATGCCGATGCTGGTGGTCAGCGCCACGTGCTGGCTGGCGCCGGCCTCGCCGCCCATGGTCAGGCCGTCGCGCAGCCCGGCCAGGATGGCTTGCGCGGTCGCCATGGTGGCGCTGAGATGGCTGTCGTCCGGCAGGATGATCTGGAATTCGTCGCCGCCCTGGCGCGACACGGTGGCGCCTTCCGGCACGCAGCCGCGCAGGAAGCGCGCCACCGCCTGCAAGGCCTGGTCGCCCACCGGCGCGCCGTAGGAATCGTTGACGCTCTTGAAGCGGTCCAGGTCCAGGCACATCACCGCCACGAACTGGCCGTTGCGCTGCGCCGCGGCCTGCGCCTCGTCGAAGCACTGGCGCGCCAGCAGGCGGTTGGGCAGCCCGGTCAGCGCGTCGTGGTAGGACAGGAAATCGATCATGTGCTGCTCGGCCTTGCGCTCGGTGATGTCCATGAACACCACGATGTAGTTCTCCACCGCGCCGTCGGCGCCGGTGACGGTGGACACGCTGAGCAGGCCGGGGAAAGTGGCGCCGTTCTTGCGCCGCGCCAGCATCTCGCCGGACCAGTGGCCGTGGCCGGCCAGCGCCGCCATCATGTCCTGGTAGGCGCTGGTGTTGTGCTGCACGGTCTGCAGCGTGCTGACGTGGCGCCCCGTCATCTCGCCGCTGTCGTAGCCGGAAATGGCGGTGAACGCCGGATTGGTGGCGACGATGACGCCACTGGCGTCGGCAATGACGATGGCGTCCTGGGTGGCGGCAAACACGCGCGCGGCCAGGCGCAGGGTTTCCTCGTTGGCGCGGCGGCGCTCCACTTCGCGTTCCAGCGAGGCGGCCAGTTCGGCCAGTTCGGCGGTGCGCTCGCGCACGCGCTGCTCCAGGTGGGCGCGTTCGGTGGCCAGCGCCAGCTGGGCGCGGCCCAGGCGCACCTGGGCGTCGGTGCGCGCCAGGATTTCCTCGGCCTGGAAAGGCTTGGCGATGAAGTCCGCCCCGCCCAGCGCGAAGCCGCGCACCTTGTCGTCGGTGTCGTGCTGGGCCGACAGGAAGATCACCGGCACGTGGGCCGTGGCCGGCGCGGCCTTCAGGCGGCGGCACACCTCGAAACCGTCGATGCCGGGCATGCGCACGTCGAGCAGGATCAGCTCGGGCGGGCGCGATTGCACCGTCCACAGCGCCAGCTCGCCGTTGGGCGCCTGGCGCACGTAGTAGCCAGCCTCCGTCAACAGGTCGCTGAGCAGCTTGAGCGACGCCGGCGTGTCCTCCACGATCAGCACTTCGCCCTTACTGCCTTGTTCCGACAAATCCCGATGCATCGCCTGGCGTCCTCTCCTGGTTCTAATTCCCTCGCCACCCTACCATAGAATGGGCGCGCGCCCAAGGCCCCGCGCCGGGGCCGCCGCCCATGGCCTAGCCACCCTGGTGCTGGTGCTCCTGCGCCGGCGCCAGCATGGCGCACAGCTGAGGATATTGATACAGCGACAGCATGCGTTCGATGGCCGCCGCCGTGCCGGCGCAGGCCGGCGGCAGCGCCGCCAGCAGCCGCGCCGCGCGCGCCAGGTTCAGCTCCTGCACGGCCGCGCGCAAGCCGGCCGCACTGCCCGGCGGCAACGCGGCCAGCGCCTCGGCCGTCAATGGCGGCGGCGTGCCGCCGGCCGCGCAGGGCAGTTCCCCGCCCGGCGCCGGCGCGGCCTCGCCAGCCGGCCCGGCGCCGGGGTTGATACCGGCCGCCACGCCGGCCGGCACGGCAAAGCGGAACTCGGCCCCGGCGCCCGGCGCCGACTGCACCGTCAGCGCGCCGCCCATCATCTGCACGAATTCGCGCGAGATCGCCAGCCCCAGGCCGGTGCCCTCGGCCACGCCGTCCTGCCCGGCCTGCACGAAGGGTTCGAAAATGCGCTCCTGGTCGGCCGCCGCGATGCCCGGCCCGGTATCGCAGACGGCAAACGCCAGCTGCCAGCGGCCCGCGCCGCCGGCCGCGCCCTCCTCCCAGCCAGCCTGCGCCTGCAGCGTGACACGCCCGGCGCGCGTGAACTTCACCGCGTTCGACATCAGGTTCAGCAGCACCTGGCGCAGCTTGGTGCCGTCCAGCTGCGCGCGCAGCGGCAGCTGCCGCGTGTCCAGCCGCAGCGACACGCCCGGCACGGCGCGCATGCTGACCATGTCCATCACTTCCTGCAGCATCTCGGCCAGCAGCACCGGCTCGCTTTGCAGCGCGACGCGCCCGGCCTCGATCTTGGACAGTTCGAGGATGTCGTTGATCAGCGTGAGCAGGTGCTGGCCGGAGCGGTGGATGATGCCCAGGTTGCGCTTGTCCTCCGCCTGCATGCCGGGCGAGTCGGCCATCAGGCGCGAAAAGCCGATCACCGCGTTGAGCGGCGTGCGCAACTCGTGGCTCATATTGGCCAGGAACACGCTCTTGGCCTGGCTGGCCGCCTGCGCCTGCGCCACCGCCACCTGCAGCGCGCAGGTGCGCTCGGCCACCAGCTCCTCCAGGTGGTGGCGGTGCTGGCGCAGCTCCTGCTGCGCCGCCTTGTGCGCGCTGATGTCGTAGTTCACGCCCACCATGCGCACCGGGCGCCCGGCCCCGTCGCGGAACAGCATCGAGTCGGCCTGGAGGTGGCGCACCGAACCGTCGGCCCAGACAATGCGGAAGGCACGGTCGAACTGGCCGTTGCCGTCCAGCGTGCGCTGCAGCGCCGCCTCGGTGCGCGCCTTGTCTTCCGGGTGCAGCGCGTCGCGCCACAGCTGCAGGCGGTCCGCCACGGCGGCGCGCGGCACGCCGAACAGGCGGTACATCTGCTCGTCCCAGCGTACCGTGCCGCTGGCGATGTCCCAGTCCCAGATGCCGATGCCGGCCGCGCGGGTGGCGATCTGCAGGCGCTGCTCGCTGGCGTGCATGGCCTGGTAGCGGCTCTCGAGCAGCGCGATCATTTCGCGCAGCGAGGCCTGCAGGGTTTTCAGTTCGCCGAACAGCCAGGCGCGCGGCGCCGGCGCGGCCGGGTTCAGGCCGGCCTGCACGTCGGCCGCAAAGCGCCCGATGGCCTGCACCGGCTTGAGCATCATGTGCCACAGCACGAAGTACAGTCCGGCCACCAGCGCCAGGTCCAGCACCAGTATCATGCCGGCGATGGCATAGCTGCGCCTGCGCAGTTCGTCCAGCAGCGCGGCCGGCGAGGCGTACAGCGTGATGGCACCGATCTCCTGCCCGGCGGCCCGCATGGCGCGCCGTTCCTGCAGCAGCTGCGCGTCCTGCGGCGCGGCGCCGGCGCGGTGCAGGCGGCCGTCCTCGCCGCGCACCAGGATGTAGGGACGCACGCCGACCGGCGCGACCGTGCTGGCGTGCAGGCCCCGGTTGCTCAAGCCGCTTTTCATGATGGTGATGATTTGCGCTTCATCGTAGTTCCACACCGGCAGCGCCGCCGCCGCGGCCAGTTCGTCGGCGCTGGCGGCCAGGTCGCTGCGCAGCTGCGCCCAGCGCTGCGCTTTCTCGCTCTGGTAGAAATAGGCGGCGAAGGCGGCCAGCACCAGCGTCACCACCGCCGTCACTGCCACGCTGACCAGCAGCGCGATCGAGATTTCGCCCCTGGCGTGCAGCCCGGCCGCGCGGGGCGCCGGCGCGTGCATCAGCGTTCTTCCCAGTCGCCGTCGGCGCTGAGGCGGGTGGTGATCGTGAGCTGCTTCATGGGTGCCCCTGGTGGTTTTCTTAATGGTGGCTGGCCGCCTGCTGCAAGGCCGCCAGCAGGTCCTGCGAAGCGAAGGGCTTGCGCAGGTAGGCCAGGCAGCCCAGCCGCTGGGCCGCCGCCTCCATGCCGCCGTCCATCTGGCTGGTGACGAACACGATGGGCGGCGCGCTGCCGGCGCCGACCAGCATTTGCTGCAATTCGATGCCGGACAGCCCGCCCAGGTCGATGTCGAGGATCAGGCAGCTGATATCGCTGCGGTCGTCGCGCTGCAGATACAGCTCGGCCGAGGCGTACAGCTGGGCCATATAGCCTGCCGCACGCAGCAAGCGGCCCAGGGCCTTGAGCATGCCCGGGTCGTTTTCCACGACAGCCACAACGAGTTTTGCTGTTTCCATGACGCCAATCCCAAGGGTGCAAGCACCGATAGTCATGACTGTAGGGAGATTTCGCACGGCTGTAACGTGTCCTTTGGTACAAGTACGCGGCCGGCAAGCCGGCACGCCGGCGCTCAACCGTCGGCCAGTCCCAGGCGGTTCGCCATCTGCACCAGTTCGGCCAGCGAGCCGGCGCCCAGCTTTTCCATCAGGCTGTGGCGGTGCGCCTTGACGGTGCGCTCGGTGTTGCCCAGCTCGAAGGCGATCTGCTTGTTCAGCATGCCCTGCACCACCAGCACGAACACTTCGCGCTCGCGCGCCGTGAGCGTGGCGGCGCGCTTGCGCAGCTCGCTGAGCTGGTTCTGGTGCGCCGCAGCCGCCGCGTAGCGCTCCATGGCGCGGCCGATGGCGTCCAGCAGCTGCTCCTTGCCGATCGGCTTGGGCAGGAAGTCTTCGGCGCCGGCCTTGATGGCGCGCACACTCATGGCAATGTCGCCGCTGCCGGTCAAAAACACTATCGGCAGGATGCTGTTGCGCGCGCGCAAATGGTCCTGCAGCTGCAGGCCGGTCAGGCCGGGCATGTCCACGTCCAGCAGGATGCAGCCGGCCTCGTCGCCGGTTTCGGCGCGCACGAAGGCGTCGCCCGATTCATATACATTGACCCGGTAGCCGCACGCGCCCAGCAGGCGCGAGAGCGCGGTGCGCAGCGGTTCGTCGTCGTCGATGATGTGGATCTTCATGCCGCCTCCCCCGCCGAACGGTGCAGGGGCAAGGCAAAGGCCACCGTGGCCCCGCCGCCAGGATTGTTCTCGGCCCAGATGCGGCCGCCGTGCGCCTGCACGATGGCCGCCGCGATCGACAGGCCCAGGCCCATGCCGTGCGGCTTGGTGGTGAAGAAGGACTCGAACAGGCGCTCCTGGTTGGCGCCTAAGCCGCAGCCGCGGTCGCTCACCCGCAGCTCGGCCATGGCGTCGTCGCGCCGGCGCGTGCACAGCGTGATCTGGCGCGGCCTGGCGGCGGCGCCATCGCTGCCGATGGCCTGCGGCGCGGCGCCCATGGCGTCCATGCCGTTGAGCACCAGGTTGATCAGGATTTGCTGCAGCTGCACCGGGTCGGCCGCCACCATCAGCGGCGCCGGCGCCGGCTCGGTGCGCAGCTGCACGCGCCGCGTGCGCGCTTCGCTGCCGAGCAGCGCCGCCACCTGGTCCATGGCTTCGTTCAGGTCCAGGCGCTGTGCCACCGGGTCGGACTTCCTCAGCAGTTCGCGCATCCGCTGGATCAGCTCGCTGGCGCGGCGGTCGTCGCGCTTGATGTCGCCCAGGATTTCCTCCACGTCGGCCAGCGCGGGCGGGGTCATCTGCATGAACAGCTCGGCCGCCTCGGCATTGCTCATGATGGCCGCCAGCGGCTGGTTCAGCTCGTGCACCAGCGCGGCGCAGTACACCGAGGCGCTGGCGTTGCGGTTCATGTGCGCGATCTCGGCCAGGCGCTGGCGCGATTCGCGCTGCAGCTGCTCGTTCTGCGCGGCCAATTGCCGCTGCAGGCGGCGGATTTTCAGGTGCGCCATCACGCGCGCGTTCACTTCCTCGAACTGGAAGGGCTTGGAGATGAAGTCCACGCCGCCCACCTGGAAGCCGCGCAGCTTGTCGTCGGTGTCGCTGTGGGCGGACAGGAAGATCACCGGCACGTCGTCCAGGCCCGGCATGGTCTTCAGGCGGCTGCACACTTCGTAACCGTCGATGCCGGGCATGCGGATATCGAGCAGCACCAGCTCGGGCGCCTGGGCCTGCGCGCTCCACAGCGCCAGTTCGCCGTTGGGCGCCTCGCGCACGCGGTAGCCGGCGTCGGTGAGCAGCTTGGACAGCAGTTGCAGCGAGGCCGGCGTGTCTTCCACCACCAGGATGTCGCCGCGCACCTGTTCCGCCTGGGCGTGCTCCGGCACCCGGCCGGCCTGCGCGTGCGCAAGCTCCCCTCGCGCCTCATCCCTGGCTTGTTCCCGCCGCCCTGCTGCTTCCATTCCCGCTCCTGTGTAGGCCCATCCGTCGCCGGCGCCACACGGCGCCCCGCAGACGATATCGGCCACGCCAGTATATTGCAAGCAAGTGTGGCCGCCGCGCTACAAAGAGCCCATCATCAGCGAATAATGCGCCGACACGCCGGCCAGCACGCCGGCGGCGGCGGCCAGCGTGCCGTTGTGGCGCGCCGTGGCCGCGTCGCCCGCCGCGAACACGCCGGACACGCTGGTCTGGTGGCCCGCGTCGACCTGGATGTGCGGCCCGGTCGCGCCCGCCTCGAAGGCGCAGCCCAGCTGTTCGGCCAGCGGCGCGGCCATGCTGGTGGCCGGAGCGGTGAACACGGCGCGCAGCGGCAGCACGCGGCCGTCCGCCAGCCGCACCGCGTCCAGCTCGGGCGCGCGGCCCAGCAGCTCCACCACCGGCACCCGCTCGATGCGCGCGCCGCGCGCCTGCAGTTGCACGGTTTCCTCAGGGCTGGGCTCGTACTGGCCTTGCGTGAAATACGTGGTGTCGCCCCAGTCCGGCAGCAGCATGCCCTGGTGGGCCGACTGCGGAAACGCGGCCAGCACGCCCAGCGCGCCGCCGCTGACCTCGTAGCCATGGCAGTAGGGGCAATGCAGCACCGTCCTGCCCCAGCGTTCGGCCAGGCCGGGGATGGGCGGCAGCGTGTCCTTCACGCCGGTGGCCAGCACCAGCCTGGCCGCGCGCGCCTTCGCCTGCTGCCCGGGACCGGTCGCCAGTGCCGCGTCCCCGCCCTTGCCCGCGCCGGCTGCCCATTGCACCAGGAAGCCATCGCCGTCCCTGGCGGCCGATTGCGCCGTCCCGACCGCGTACGCAAAGGCCGGATAGGCCCGCAACTGCCGCAGCGCCTGCGCATTGATGTCGGCCGGCGCCATGCCGTCCAGCGCCAGGAAGCCATGCACTGCCGGCGACCAGCGGTTGCGCGGCAGCCCGGCATCGATCAGCAGCACCCTGCGCCGCGCCCGCACCAGCTGCATCGCCGCCGACAAGCCTGCAAAACTTCCGCCCACCACGATGACGTCGTACTGCTCCATGCTGCCCTCCGTTTACGTATCATTAAAAGTTACATGATAGCAGCAAAGCCAGATGACGTAACTTTTCTTGTTACACGAGTTCGGAACGGCTAAGATGGGCGCATGAGACAAGACAGCCGCCTATCCCGCATGCTCCACGTACTGATCCACATGGAGCGCCGTGGCGAACCCGCCACGTCGGAAGACATCGCCCAGATGCTGGGCACCAACCCGGTGGTTGTACGCCGTACCATGGCGGGGCTGCGCAATGAAGGCTACGTCACGTCGGGCAAAGGCCATGGCGGCGGCTGGGCGCTGGCGCGCCCGCTGAAGGACATCACCTTGCTGGACGTGCACCGCGCGCTCGGCAATCCTTCCGTTTTCGCCATGGGCGTGGAACAGGACCATCCCAGCTGCCTGGTGGAACAGGCGGTGAACGCCGCGCTGGCGGACGCCATGCGCCAAGCGGAACAGATACTGCTGGACCGGCTGGGCAGCGTATCCCTGGCCGACCTGGCCAAGGATGTTGACCGCCGCTTTTGCGGCTAGGCGTCCGCCAGGCCCGGCGTGGCCGGCATGCCGAGCGTGCCCAATTCGGCCTCGGTGAAACCGGCCTGGCGGCGCGCCTCGAAATTGAACGGGCCTTTCAGCACCGGGGCGCGATAGCGCGCCGCCAGTTCGTCATAGGTGGCGCGCGGCTCCAGGCCGCGCAGTTCGCACAAATGGCGATACCAGCGGTTGCCGATTTCCACATGGCCGATCTCGTCGCGCAGGATGATGTCCAGGATGGCCGCCGCTTCCATATCGCCGGCCTGCGCGATCTTGGCGCGCAGCGGCGGAATCGCGTCCAGCCCGCGCGCTTCCAGCGTGCGCGGCACCAGCGCCATGCGCGCCGTAACGTCTTCGCGGGTGCGCTCCACCATCTCCCACAGGCTGTCGTGGGCAGTGAAATCGCCGTAGGCGTAGCCCAGCGTCTGCAGGTGCGCGGACAGCATGGAAAAGTGGTAAGCCTCTTCCCTGGCCACGCGCAGCCAGTCCGTGTAGTACCCGGGCGGCATGCCGGGGAAGCGCCACAGCGCATCCAGCGCCAGGTTGACCGCGTTGAATTCGATGTGCGACAGCGCATGCACCAGCATCGCCCTGCCCTCCAGCGTGGCCATCGAGCGGCGCCCGACCAGGCGCGGCGGCACCAGTTCCGGCCGCGCCGGGCGGCCGGGGATGGCGCCTGACGGCTGCAAACCGGCGGCCGGGTCCAGCGCCAGGGCGCCATCGGCCCAGGCTTGCGCCATGGCGGCAACGGCCAGCGCCTTGGCGGCGGGATCGATTTCGAGCAGGCATTGCAGCGCGTGCGCGCGCAGCTCTTGTGGGTACGGCATGGGGCAACCTACGGCGAAGAAAAGGACGCAGTGTACCAAACCGCCGCGCCCGCCGGCTCTTGCCGCCCGCCTCAGGCGGCAGCAGCGGCCGCCACAGCGCCTTGCGCGGCCAGGCGCAGCTCCAGCTTGTCCCACAGGCGGTCGTGGTACGGCAAGGCGATCACGTTCAGGATGGGTTCCAGCACAGCGGCCAGACCGCCCACCGCCATCGAACCCGTGGCCCACCACAGCATCAGGAACGCCACGGCTGCGTGCATCAGGGTCTGGCTGATTTTTTCGCCGGCCAGCGCCGCGTAGCGGGCACGGGCTTCCACGGCGCGGGCGCGCAGCCGGTGCCAGGCGCGCTCGTGGAATGGCAGCAGCAAGACATTCACCACCGGTTCCAGCACCGCAGCCAGCCCGCCGAAGACGACGGAGCCCGTCATCACATACATCAAGCTGAATGCGATGCCCGTGTGGGCGGCTACCTGGCTGACTTTTTTCGCTGCGGTGACCATCGGAGAACCTCATAATTTGCTGATCGGGTCAGCAAATAATAACAATTCTCATTTAAACCACAAAGACAATTGTTTTTACCGCAGCGATAGTTTTTCCCTAAGGGATCTCGCGCACCACGCGGCAGGGGTTGCCAACCGCCAGGCTGTTGGCGGGAATCGACTTGCTCACCACGCTGCCGGCGCCGATGGTGCAGTTGTCGCCGATGGTCACGCCGTGCAGGATGGTGACATTGGCGCCTATCCAGACGTGGTTGCCGATGGTGATGGGTAGCGCCTCGAACACGCCTGCCGCGCGCGCCACCGGGTCGACCGGGTGGCTGGCCGCCGAGATCACGGTGTTCGGGCCGATCAGCACATGGCTGCCCAGCGTGACCGGCGCGCAGTCCAGGATCACCAGGTTGTGGTTGGCGAAGCAATGGTCGCCCACGGTGATGTTGTAGCCGTAGTCGCAAAAGAACGGCGCCTCGAAGTGCGCGTTGTTCGGCTTGCGCAGCAGCTGTTCGAGGATTGCTGCGCGCTTGGCGACATCGTCCTCGCGGTTGAAGGCGGCGCACAGCAGCTTGGCAGCGCGGCGCTCCACGCTGCCGGGCGACTCGCCCGGGCGATAGGGTTTGTTGTCCTGCATGATTTCTCCTAGATGTATTCCGCCACCCCGCCCTCGCGGCCCGCCTGCAAGGTATTGCAGGCCATTGCCGTGCTGAGGAAGATGGGACCGCTCAGCTGCTGCAGCAGATCGCTTTCGCGCAGGCGGTCCATGACCGGCCCCTTCACTTCGGCCAGGTGCAGGGTCACGCCGCGCCGGCGCATGCTGGCGTTCCAGTCGGACAGCGCGAACAGCGCCGTGGTGTCGATCGAGCTGACGGCGGTCATCACCAGCAGCAGGTGGCGCGCTGCCGGGTGCGTGCGCAATTCTTCTTCAATGCGCTCGCTCACCGCTTCCACGTTGCCGAAGAACAGATTGGCGTCGATGCGCAGCACCAGCATGTCGGACTGCGTTTCAGCCGGATAGCGCTCGATATTGCGGAAATGCTCACTGCCCGCGATGCGGCCCAGCACGGCGATGTGCGGCCGGCTGGCGCGCCAGATCAGCGTGCCCATCGACAAGAGCACGCCCAGCACCACGCCCGCCTCCACGCCCAGCGCCAGCACGCCGGCGGCCGTGGCGGCCCAGGCAGCGGCGTCGCCCCGGTCGTAGCGCCAGGCCAGGCGCAGCGTATCGAATTCCAGCATGCCCAGCACGGCCACGATGATGGTCGCGGCCAAGGTGGGGAGCGGCAGTAGCGCCAGCCAGCCGGTCGGCGCGACCAGCGCGGCCGCCAGCAGGCAGGCGGTGATGACGCTGGCCAGCGGCGTATTGGCGCCGGCCGAGAAATTGACCGCCGAGCGGGAAATGCTGCCCGTCACCGGGAAGCCGCCGGACACCATGCTGGCCACATTGGCCGCGCCCAGGCCGAACAGCTCCTGGTTGCTCACCAGCTTCTCGTTGCGCTTGAGCGCCAGCGTCTGCGCGGCCGACATGCTCATCAGGAAAACCATGAAGCCGATCAGCAGGCCGGGCTGGATCAGCGCGCGCCAGTGGCTGCTGGACGTGGCCAGGTTCAGGGCCGGCAGGCCGGAGGGTACGGCGCCCGTGGTGTGGATGCCCATGGCCTGCAAGCCGAGCAGCGGCACGGCGGCGGTGGCCGCCAGCACCACCAGCATGGGCGCCAGCCGGCCGCCCAGGTCGGCCTGCGCGGCGGACAGGCCGCAGCGGCGCAGCAAGGCCGCCAGGTAGCGCTTGCCCAGCACCAGCAGCGCCAGCGACACGCCGCCCAGCACGGCGCTGGGCAGGTGGAACTCGGGAAAGGACGCGCCCAGCAGCGGCTTGACCTGGCCGCCGGCGATGACGATGGCCGAGCCGACCGTAAAGCCGCTCATCACGGGGCGGGAAAAGAAGTTGGCCAGGAAACCCATGCGCAGCGCGCCGCACACCAGCAGCACCACGCCGGCCACCAGCGCCAGCTGCGCCGCCAGCACGCCGTACAGCGCCGATCCGGCCGGCGCCAGCGGCGCGATCACCACCGCCGTCATCAGCGAAATGATGGCCATCGGGCCGACCGACTGCGTCATGCTGCTGCCAAACAATGCGTAGACCAGCGGCGGCAGAATGCTGGCGTAAATCCCCGCCACCGGCGGCAGCCCGGCCACCAGCGCGTACGCCATGCCTTGCGGGATCATCATCATCGCCACCACGATGCCGGCGCTAATGTCGCCCGGCAGCATGGCACGCCGGTATTGCCTCAACCAATGCAGCATTGCTCTGTCCGTCAGCCTTGAAATAAGCGAAGCCTACCATACGGGCAACGCATATGGATATAAGGAAAACAGATATGGCCAACCATTGAGCCATCTCATCATCCCCGATTAAAACAGCGCCACAGTGGGAACTACCGCGCTCTCAGGAGGTCCAATGAACTCGATTGACACGAAAAATTTGCGGGATGATGATGGCCGTATGAATGAACGCGTCGCCAATCTGGAAAGAATTGGGGAAGAGACCTCCATGCGCCTGGGCTCACTGGAGCGCAAGGTGGACGGGCTCGCTCGCGATCTGGCGGCATTGGCGGAAACTGTCGGCAAACTGCGAATCGATGTCGCGGTACTGACTCAAATCGTCACAGCACAAGGGCAGCAGATTTCAGCGCTGACGCAAAGCGTGCAAGCCTTGACGGAACGCGTCAGCAATATTGAGGCCCGGCTCGCCATCGTGGAGACCGCCATGGCCACCATGGTCACTAAGGAATACCTGGAGAAAGCGCTGCACGGCATGACGTGGCGCATTATCGGAGCCATTACGCTGCTGACCGGAGCGGTTTGGTTCGCCTCCCGCTACAACCCGCCATATCCCCCGCTCGCACCGGCGGCTCTGACGGCGCCGGCCGCATCTGCACCGCTGAATCCGCCGCGCATGCCCTGACGGTCGCCGCAGGTCGTTACCGAGGACCGAACTGCGGCTTAGCGCTTCTGCTCCAGCGCCGCCACCACGGCCGCGAGCACCTCCTCGGACTGCGCCGGATCGGCCATCACGCGCGACAGCACCAGGCCGCCCACCATGCTTGCGTAGTCGGCGATCGCCTGGCGGCGGCGCGCGGCGGCATCCTCGCCCGGCTCCAGTTCGGCCAGCAGCGCCAGCTGCGCCTCCACGCCGTCCGCCATGGCCTTGCGCACTTCGGGGCCGGCGCGCGCCGCGTCCGTGCCCAGGGTGCTGACCGCGCAGCCCTTGCCCGGACAATCGCGGTGCG
Source organism: Pseudoduganella sp. UC29_71 (assembly GCF_042693265.1). Lineage (NCBI taxonomy): Bacteria > Pseudomonadati > Pseudomonadota > Betaproteobacteria > Burkholderiales > Oxalobacteraceae > Pseudoduganella > Pseudoduganella sp. UC29_71. The sequence goes on from NZ_CP170549.1 coordinate 3,388,634, forward strand.
CCACCGACAAATAGGACTCCGCAATAGCCGCCACCGGCCGTTCCGGCGCCTGGTCGGCCAGCTTGCGCCATTTCATCACCGACTTCTCCAGCGCCTTGGCGGTGGCTTCCGCCAGCAGTACTTCCTTGGATGCGAAATGGCCGTAGAAGCCGCCGTGGGTCAGGCCCGCGCCCTTCATCAGGTCCGCCACGCCGATCCCGTCAAAACCCTTTTCGCGGAACAGCCTGGCCGCCGTCTCCACGATCCGTTCGCGGTTCAATGCCGCCTGCTCCCTGCTCACTTTCATGCCGCTCTCCTTCGCTAAGTTCTGCTTGACATTATACATTATGGCCGTAATATATGAAGCATTGATGACGATCGTCATTTAAACCTCAAGGAGCAGCTCCATGCAATACAAGACTTTCGGCCGCCGCACCGGCCTGCGCGTTTCCGAAGTGGCCCTGGGCACCGGGAATTTCGGCACCGGCTGGGGCCACGGCGCCGAGCGGGACGAAGCCAAAAACATGTTCGACGGCTACGTGGCCGCCGGCGGCAACTTCATCGACACGGCCAACGGCTACCAAGGCGGCCAGAGCGAGGAAATGGCCGGCGACTTCATCGCCGCCGACCGCGACCACTTCGTGCTCGCCACCAAGTACACGCTGGGCGTGGGCGACCAGGACGGCATCTCGCGCACCGGCAACAGCCGCAAAGCCATGATCCAGTCCGTCGAAGCCAGCCTGAAGCGCCTGAAAACCGACCGCATCGACCTGCTGTGGACCCACTTCTCCGACGAGCAGACGCCGATGGAAGAAATCCTGCGCGCCTTCGATGACTTGGTGCGCTCCGGCAAAATCCTGTACGCCGGCCTGTCCAACTTCCCGGCCTGGCGCGTGGCCCGCGCCGACCTGATGGCCGAGCTGCGCGGCTGGTCGCCCATCATCGGCGTGCAGATGGAATACAGCCTGGCCGAGCGCAGCGGCGAGCGCGAACTGCTGCCGATGGCGGACGCGCTGGGCCTGGGCGGCGCGCTGTGGTCGCCCCTGGGCGGCGGCGTACTGACCGGCAAATACCGCAACAACGAAGGCGGCCGCCTGCAAGCGTTCGGCGGCTTCCTGTTCCGCGACGAAAAAGACCAGCGCACCCGCGCCACCGTGGACGCCGTGCTGGCCGTGGCCGCCGAGGTGGACGCGCCGCCGACCCACGTCGCCATTGCCTGGCTGCTCGAACGCAGCCGCCGCTCCACTACCAGCCTGGTGCCCATCCTCGGCCCGCGCTCGCGCGCCCACCTGGACGGCACGCTGGGCGCTTTGACGCTGAAGCTGAGCGACGCGCAGTACGAGCGCCTGTCGGCTGTGAGCGCCGTGCCACTGGGTGTGCCCCACGAAAGCGCCGCCGGCTCGGCTGCCCGCATCGCCGGCGGCCGGCCGGAGCTGCTGCTGCCGGCCAAAGTCCCCGTTGCCTGAAAGGAGAAACCATGAAAGCCGTCATCAGCGCCTACGCGCGCTCCCCCTTCCACTTTGCCAAGAAGGGCAAGCTGGCCGACACCCGTCCCGACGACCTCGCCGCGCAAGTGGTGCAAGGCCTGATGCAGCGCACCGGACTCGACCCGGCGCTGCTGGACGACGTGATCCTCGGCTGCGCCTATCCGGAATCGTCGCAGGGCAACAACCTGGCGCGCATCGTGTCGCTGCTGGCCGGGTTCCCGTTCGAGGTGCCGGGCATGACGGTTAACCGCTTCTGCGGCTCGTCCATGTCCGCCATCCACATCGCCGCCGCCCAGATCGAAGCCGGGCTGGGCGAAGCCTACCTGTGCGTGGGCGTGGAATCGATGACCATGGTGCCGCAGGGCGGCTTCAACTTCTCGCCCAACCCGCAGCTGTACGAGCACAGCGACACCTACATCAGCATGGGCCACACCGCCGAGAACGTGGCCAGCCGCTACGAGGTGGCGCGGGCCGACCAGGAAAAGATGGCTTACGAGTCGCACCGCAAGGCGGCCGCTGCGCGCGAGGCCGGCCTGCTGGCCGGTGAAATCGTGCCGGTGCGCACTGCGGCCGGCGAGCTGGTGAGCGAAGACGGCTGCATCCGCCCGGGCACCTCGCTGGAAGCGCTGGCAGGACTCAAGCCCGTGTTCCGCGACGACGGCGTGGTGACGGCCGGCACTTCCTCGCCGCTGACCGACGGCGCCTCGGCGGTGCTGGTGACCAGCGCAGCGTTCGCACGCAAGCACGGCCTGACGCCGAGCGCACGCATCATCGGCATGGCGTCGGCCGGCGTGGACCCAGCCGTGATGGGCATCGGCCCCATCCCCGCCACGCGCAAGGCGCTGGCGCAGGCCGGCATCACGGCGGACCAGCTGGACGTGGCGGAAATCAACGAAGCGTTCGCCTCGCAGGCGCTGGCCAGCGTGCGCGAGCTCGGCATCGATCCGGCGATCGTCAACATCGACGGCGGCGGCATGGCCATCGGCCACCCGCTGGGCGCCACCGGCGCGCGCATCACCGGCAAAGCCGCCGCCCTGCTGGCGCGCAAGCAAGGCCGCTACGCGCTGGCCACGCAATGCGTCGGCGGCGGCCAAGGCGTCGCCACCATCCTCGAAGCCCTGTAGCCTGTAAGCTACAAGCCTTCAAGCGGCCTGAGCCGCATTCGGGGCCTGACCCCGAATGCGGCTCAGACTGGCTGGGTGGGCGGGGTCAGGAGGCCATGGCGAGTTCGACGCAGTTGCGGCCGGCGCGCTTGGCGCGGTAGAGGGCGGCGTCCAGGCGCTCGAGCAGCGTGGCGGCGCCTTCTTCCGGGCCGGCTTGCGCCACGCCCAGGCTGATGGTCACCGTCTCGCAGCCGGGCAGCTCGGTGCCGGCAATGGTGGCGCGCAGCTTTTCGGCCAGCTTGAGCGCGTCGATGGCGGCCGTGTGGGTGGCGATGATGAGGAATTCTTCGCCCCGCATGCGCACCAGCATGTCCGATGTCCGCAGCCGGCCCAGCACGGTCTGCGCCACCGTGCGCAAGGCCTGGTCGCCGCAGGGATAGCCATAAATGTCGTTGATGGAACGGAAGTTGTCGATGTCGAAGACGATCGCGCCCAGCGGCATGCCGTAGCGCCGCGCGCGCCGCATTTCGTTGTCCAGCTCGGCCTCGCCGTGGCGCCGGTTGTAGGCGCCGGTCAGCGCGTCCACCGTGGTGATCTGGGTCAGCTTGCCGGCCAGCGCGTCGTTTTGATGCTTGAGCTCGCTCATCGCCAGGCCGAAGCTGATGAATTGCGCCAGGCTGCCCAGGCCGGAGAACTGTTCACGCGAGAAGCATACGTGGCGGTCGAACATGAGGCTGATGGCGCCCTGCACGGGGCCGCCGGCCTCGCTGCGCAGCGGCAGCGCCAGCACCATGCGCACGCCCTTGTCATGCAAGCTCATCGCCAGTTCGGGATCGCCCGCCTTTTCCGGCGCGTCCAGCAGCACCATGTCGCCGCTGCCCACCGCCATCAGCGGCGGGAAGCTGTCCGACAGCGGCGTTTGCAGCAGCCGTTCGGTGCGCTGCAGCAGCCGCGCCAGGTCCAGGTGGTTGCGCGATTCCTGCGCCGCCAGCACCAGGTTGCCGCGCTCGCGCATATGGAACAGCGCCGCGTGGCGCACGCCGGGGAAGCTGCACAGCGCGGTGCAGACGCGCGCGGCCATCATGTCCAGCTCTTCCAGCCCGGTCAGCGCGCGCTGCACGCCGCGCTGGATGGCCAGCAGGTCGCGCAGTTCCCTTTCCTTGTCCAGCAAGGCCTGCTGCGCGGTGGCCGCCGCATCCAGCGGCGCCGTGAGGGCCTGGCTGACCGATTGCTGCAAGTCTTCGCTCAGCAGGGGGCTGATGCGGTAGGTCAGCGGCCCGGCCGCCATCAGCTCCGGCAGCCAGGAAGTATTTCCGTAGGGACACAGCACCAGCACCGGCGCGCCCTGCCGCGCGCGGATCAAGGCGCCGGCGGCGGGCAGGTCGCCGCTGTCATCGAAGCCGTCCAGGTCCAGCACCAGCAGGTCCACCGGGTCGCGCGCCAGCATGGCGGTGGCGCCGTCGAAGGTTTCCGTGAGCAACAAGCGGTTGAACAGCTCGCCGCAGCAAGCCTGGAACTCGCCCCGCCGTTCGCTTGCGAGGTTGAGAAATAGCCCTACCCGCCGGGCGTGGCTGTCGATGTCTGCGGCCATGAGATATCCCCAAGTCTTCTTATATGAACTCTTTACAGTTTGCCATAGAGTTCATAATTAGCAACGACACCGGGTTGAAAATACCGGTTTATGTGTGAAACCGCACCGTCAATGGCGCACTCCGTCTGAATACTGGTCGCTTGCAGATGAAGGAGAACGTCATGGCAGACCCAGGAAACAAGTCGGCGGAATCCGCCGCCAGCATGCAACGTGCTGTACAGCAAGAACAGGACAGGCGCGACCAGTCGCAGGGACAGCAAAAGGAAAGCAAGGATGCGGTGCAGACCAGCCGCCACGACCAGCCCAGCCCGCCCCTGCCCAAGCAGCATCTGGAAAAACCCGGCAGCGAAGCGGACATGGAATTGAAGCCGCGCTTCCTGGCGCCGGACTATTGCGGCAGCGGCAAGCTGAGCGGCATGACCGCCCTCATCACCGGCGGCGACTCCGGCATCGGCCGTTCCGTGGCGGTGCTGTACGCGCGCGAGGGCGCGGACGTGGCCATTGTCTACCTCGACGAGCACGAGGATGCGGCCGAGACCAAACGCTACGTGGAAGCCGAAGGCCAGAGCTGCCTGCTGCTGCCCGGCGACGTGCGCGACCCGGCATTTTGCCGGCGCGCCGTGGACCAGACTGTCGCCGAGTTCGGCCACATCGACATCCTGGTCAACAACGCGGCCTTCCAGGAGCACGCCGGTTCGCTGAGCGAGCTGTCCGAAGAGCGCTTCGACCTCACCATGAAGACCAATATCTATGGCTACTTCCACATGGCCAAGGCGGTGGAGCCGCATTTGCAGCGCGGCTCGTCCATCATCAACACCGGCTCGGTGACCGGCCTGCAGGGTTCCAAGCACCTGCTGGACTATTCCACCACCAAGGGCGCGATCCATGCGTTCACGATGTCGCTGGCGTCCAACCTGCTCGACAAGGGCATCCGCGTGAACGCGGTGGCGCCGGGACCAGTGTGGACGCCGCTCAATCCCGCCGACCAGTCGCCCGAGAAGATCGCGCAGTTCGGCGCCTCCACCGACATGAAGCGCCCCGCGCAGCCTGAAGAACTGTCGCCGGCCTACGTGTTCCTGGCCGCGCCGTGCTGCTCCAGCTACATCACGGGTATCGTGCTGCCGGTGACCGGCAGCGTGGGCGAATAGAGGGAGGCGGCGCCATGGCACGCTCATTGTGGAAAGGCGCCATCAGCTTCGGCCTGGTGCACATCCCGGTTGAAATGCACACGGCCGTGCAGTCGCACGACCTGGACTTGACCATGCTGGACAAGCGCGATTTCTCGCCCATCGGCTTCAAGCGCTACAACAAGAGCACGGGCAAGGAAGTCAGCTGGGACAACATCATCAAGGGCTACGAGTACAAGGACGGCGAGTACGTGGTGCTGTCGGACGAGGATCTGCGCCAGGCCAACGTGAAGGCCACGCAGACCATCGACATCCTGGCCTTTGTGGACGCGGCCGACGTGCCGCTGACCTATTACGAAACGCCCTACTACCTGGCGCCGGGACGCGGCGGCGACAAGGTCTACGCGCTGCTGCGCGAGACCCTGCGCCAGGCCGGCCGCATCGCCATCGCCACCGTGGTGATCCGCGTGCGCCAGCACCTGTGCGCGCTGGTGTGCGTGGACGACAGCATCATCCTCAACACCTTGCGCTTTGCCGAGGAGATCCGCAGCACGTCGGAGCTGAAGCTGCCGCCCAAGTCCGTCAAGTCGGCCGGCATTTCGGACAAGGAACTGAAGATGGCCCTGTCGCTGGTGGAAGGCATGACGGAGGAGTGGAATCCCGAGCAGTACCACGACACCTACAAGAACGACGTGCTGGCCCTGGTGGAGAAAAAGGTGAAGGCCAAGCAGACCAAGTCGATCACCGTGGCTGCGCCGGAGAAGAAGGAAGCAGCCAGCAGCAACGTGGTGGACCTGGTGGCGCTGCTCAAGCAGAGTCTGGGCGGCAAGGGCAAGAAGGTGGCCGACGACGAGGACGAGGACACCGCTCAGGAGGCCGGCGACGAGGACAGCGGCGAGGAGGAAGCAGCGCCGCGCGTGCGCAAGCCGGCGGCAGCCAAATCGGGCGCGAGCAAGGCACGCAACGCTTCAACAGCGCGCGCCGCCGCCAAGCCGGCCGCCAAATCCGCCGCCAAGCCGGCCGCGAAAAAGGCAGCTGCCAAGGCGCCGGCCAAGCCGCGCGCAGCCAGCAGCACAAGCACCCGCCGCAAAGCCGCCTGACAGACGCCTCGGCCGGCGGCCCGCCGGCCGGCGCCCGGGCTTACTCAGGCATGGCGCATTGCGACACGCAGCCCCAGCCATCATTGCGACCGCCGAACAGCGTGGCCGCCCTGGCCAGTTCTTCTTCGTAGCCCGTGATGTTCTCGTAGGTGGGCACCATGAAGGGATGCGCCTGTACTTGCCACGGCAGTTCAGCGTTGCCTTCGTACGGTGCGAACGACACCTTTTGCCCGCCGCGCAGCAGCTGGGTGGCGAATTTCAGCGCGCCGTCTTCGGATGGGAAGATGACGGAGAAATCCATTTCCCGTGGAATTTCAAGATCGTCCCCGTCCTGGTCCATGCCCCACAGCACGCCACCGTTTTCATCGTCCGGAAATTGGGAATAGTCGCGTAACATCGTTGCCTCCTGAGGATACCTAGTCCGCCGTGAAACCCAGCGCCTTCATGGCGGCGCCTATGCTTTTGGCGGCGCCGTCGTAACCATCCCACGGCGCGTTGCCCTCGTCAAGCCGGGTATGGACCGTGGCCACGGTCCAGTGGTCGCCGCCCTTCAGGTGGGACAGTTCGTCCCAGCGCACCGGTACCGAAATGCCGAGCCCGGGCCGGGTGCGCGCCGACCAGGCGCACACGGTGGTCGCGCCGCGCCCGTTGCGCAGGTAATCGATAAAGATCTTGCCGAGCCGGTTTTTCGGCCCGCTCTTGAGCGCGAACCTGTCGGGCAGCGTGGCCGCCATGTGCTCGACGATGGCTTTGGAGAACGCCTTCACGGTATCCCAGTCATAGGCGGGCTTGATGGGGACCACCACGTGCAGGCCTTTGCCGCCGCTGGTCTTCAGGAAGGCGGGCAGGCCAAGCTGGTCGAGGAAGGCGCGCATCAGTTCCGCCGCTTCCTGGATGGCCGGCCAGGTCACGCCCTTGCCGGGGTCGAGGTCGAAGATCATGCGGTTGGGCTTTTCGTACGTGCGGGCCACCGCGTTCTGCGTGTGGATCTCCACCACGTTCCACTGCGCGGCGGACAGCAAGCCTTCCACGTTCTTCACCGCCAGCATGGGGGGATGGTCGGGGTCCAGCTCCTGGTCCAGGTGCATCAGGCCGGGCATTTTGGTCACGTCGGCATGCTTCTGGAAGAACAGTTCCCCGCCCACGCCGGCAGGCGCGCGCACCAGCGACACTGGGCGCGCCTTGAGATGCGCCATCATCAACTCGCCCACCAGCGCGTAATAGCGCACCAGCGCAATTTTGGTGGTGCCGCTTTCGGCATCGATCACGCGGTCGGGGTTGGTGACCTTCAGGCTGTCCGGCAGCGTGCCGTGCAGCGCCGCCGGGGCGGCATCGGCGGCATCGGCGGCATCGGCGGCATCGGCGGTGGCTGGCTGCGGCGCGCCTCCGGTGCTTGCCTTTGCAGCAGCCTTTGCACCAGCCTTTGCACCAACCTTTGCGCCGGGCTTGGCGCCGGCCTTGGCGCGCTTGCCGGCCGGCTGCTCCGGTTCCGCGTAGGCCAGGTCCTCCACATGCGCCGGCTGCTCGCGCGTGATCAGCCGGGGCGGCTTGTCGTTGCGCAGACCCTGGAATACGGCGTGCCTGACCGATCCGCTGCGCGTCCATTCACCGAAGCTGACCTCCGCCACCAGCGTGGGCTTGACCCAGTGCGCCTTCTTGGCAATGGCCTTGGTTGGCGCGAACGGGCTCTCGTCGGCGGCCAGCTTGTCCAGCTTCGCCTTCAGCGCGCTCAGGCTGGCTTCGTTGAAGCCGCTGCCCACATTGCCGGCGTAGTGCAGCTTGCCATCCTTGCCGTGCGTGCCCAGCAGCAGCGAACCGATGCCGGTGCGCGAGCCTTGCGGGTCCGTGTAGCCGCCGATGACAAATTCCTGCCGCTGCCCGCATTTGAGCTTGATCCAGTCCCCCGAGCGCCGCGAGGTGTAGCCCGAATCGCGCCGCTTGCCGATTATGCCCTCCAGGCCCATCTTGCAGGCCGCCTCCACCATCTCCTGCGGCAGCGCCTCCAGCTGTGCGCTCAGGCGGACCATCCCCGCGTCGTGCCTGGCCATAACGGCGCTGAGCAGCTCGCGCCGCTGCACCAGCGGCACGCTGCGCAAGTCGTAGCCGTCGAGGAGAGGCGCGTCGAAAAGGAAGTAGACGATATCGTTGGTTTTTTCGTTGTCGAACGATTGCTGCAAGAGGCCGAAGTCCGGCCGGCCGTTCTCGTCATGGACCACGATCTCGCCGTCATACCAGCCGCGCGGCAGCTTCATTTTCGCCAGCGCGGCGTGCAAGGGTTTGAGCTTGTGGGTCCAGTCGTTGCCGTTGCGCGTGAACAGCTTGATGTCCTTGCCGTCCACCCGCACCAGGAGGCGGTAGCCGTCGAACTTGATCTCGAACAGCCAGTCTTCCGGGTTGGATGGCGGCTTGTCCACCAGCGTGGCCAGCTCGGGCGCCAGCGTGGCGGGCAGCTCGGCTTTTTCGGCTGGAACCTCGGCGGCCGCAGCGGCCGGGGAAGCAGCGGCGGACGCAGCCGCCGCGCCGGCGCCCGCACCCGCGGCGCGGCCGCGCTTCGCCTTCGGCATGCCCAGTTTTTTCACGCTATCCGGCATTTCGTCCACCACGCTGAATTCGGCGGCGGGCCGCGCGTATTCGTCTTTTTCCTTGATCAGCAGCCACGGTTCCTGCTTCTCGCCGCGCCCCTTCATGCGCACCAGCGCCCAGCGGCCATGCATCTTGTGGCCGCGCAGCTCGAACTTCAGGCTGCCGGCCCGGTAACCCTTGCGCGGGTCATCCAACGGATGCCATGTGCCCTTGTCCCAGATAATAACCTTGCCCGCGCCATACTGCTTTTCCGGTATGGTGCCCTCGAACGTATTGTAGGAAATGGGATGGTCTTCCACGTGCACGGCCATGCGCTTGTCGTGCGTGTCGTAGCTGGGGCCTTTGGGGACGGCCCAGCTCTTCATGGCGCCGTCCAGCTCCAGCCGGAAATCGTAATGCAGGCGCGAAGCCCAGTGCTTCTGGATGACGAACGACAGGTTCTCCCCGCCCTCCTCGCCGCCTTCGGCCGGTTCGGGCGTCACGTCGAAGTTGCGCTTGGCCTTGTAGGTTTTCAGTGTGTCGCTCATACCGCTGACTTTACGCCCGGCAGCCCGGCGCCACGGTTAGCCAGTTAACAAAGCGTGGCTATTTCAAGGCATCAACGTGTATCAACAAGCCCGCGTGCTGCTGAGAATTACGGTCGCCGCGCCGGTAGCTGCGGAAAGTCAGTTCGCCGTCCGCGTTGCGCGCGCAGCAGGTGCAGCCGCCCACATGCTCGATCCCGCCCAGTCCTGCGCGTTCAAGTTCGTACTGCGCAATGGCGCGCAGGTCCAGGTGGCGGTGCGTCGGCACGACGGTGCCGGGGGGCAGCGCCGCGTAATGGCGCACGAAGTCCTGGGCCAGCTCCTCGCTCACTTCGTAGCACGGCGCGCAAATGGTGGGGCCGACGGCCGCCACCCAGTCCGCAGGCCGCTCGCCGCGCTCGCGCAGCTCGTGCCAGAAGCGGCCGATGATGCCGGCGTACAGCCCGCGCCAGCCGGCGTGCAGCGCCGCCACCATGCCGCCGTCGCGCCGCGCCATCAGCAGCGGCACGCAGTCGGCGGTAATCACGCTGACGGGAATGCCGCTGGCCGAGGTATAGAACGCATCGGCCTCGCCTGCCGCCTGCTGCGTTTCGGTGATGTGCACCGAACGCGTGCCGTGCACCTGCCGTTTGTCCGGCCGCAGCGCCCACGCCGCTTGCAGCGCCTGCGGCACCAGCCCGGCCGCCGTACCAAATCCATGTTCTATCCCTGGCACCGCCGCCAGCAACGCACTCGTGATCAAGCTATCCTCATTGTCAAATCAGCCAGCCGGCATGATAAACGAACGGCGGCCGCCTTGCCGCTACAGGTTGATTGCCGTGGGAAATGCGCCTATAGTCTGAAGTCATCCCCCCTCAAAAGGATGAGCCATGACCAGGACAAGCTTGCGGCCCCGGATGCTGCCCCTGCTGGCCGCCTTGTTATCCTCCCTTGTGCCGGCCGTCGGGCGCGCCGCGCCGCCGCCCCTGACCTTCGTGATGCAGGTTTTTCCGCCCTTTAACGACGTGAAAGGCGGCCAGCCGGTCGGCGTGTTCCCCGACATCTTGCGCGCGGTCTGCTCTGCCATGCAGACGCAATGCAAGCTCGACGTCTATCCGTGGCGGCGCGCCTACGCACTGGCCCAGGGCGGCAAAGTGGACGGCATCCTGCTGCTGCTCAAGACGCCAGAGCGCGAGGAGATTTTCCACCTGGGCGCGCCGGTGATCCAGTCGGCCTACGTGCTGTACGCGCAACAGCACAATCCGGTGCGCTACACTGCGCCGGGCGACCTGGCGGGCTACACCATCGGCGCCTACGGCCCGTCCGGCACTTCCTACGCGGCCGCCGAGCTGGTGCAGCACATTCCCGGCGCGCGCATGGAAGTGGAAATGGATAACCCGACCGCGCTGCGCAAGCTGCGCCTGGGCCGCTACGGCGCCAAGGGCGCGGTGTTCATCAACCAGGACCTGGCGCTGCACCTGATGAAGCAGGAAGGCGACGCCGGCCTGAAACAGGTGGGCGAAGTGCAGAAGGTGGAGTATTACATCGGCCTGTCGCGCAAGAAAATGACCGAGGAGCAGGCCGAACTGTTCCACGCCACGCTGCGCCAGCTGCAGCGCGACGGCACGGTTGCCGCCATCGCGCACCGGCACGGACTGAAGCCCGCGCCGCTGCAGTGACGCTCACTCAGCCCCGCCGTGCGGCGTGGCAGGCGGCGTGGCCGGCACCGCCGTTCCGGCATGCGGCTGGCGCTCGAACTTGCGCGCAAAGGTGCGCAGGATGACGTAGAACACCGGCGTGAGGAACAGGCCGAAGAAGGTCACGCCCAGCATGCCGGCGAACACCGCAACACCCATCGCGTGCCGCATCTCGGAGCCCGCGCCGCTGGAGAACACCAGCGGCAGCACGCCCATGATGAAGGCGATGGACGTCATCAGGATAGGCCGCAGCCGCAAGCGGCAGGCCTCCAACGCAGCTTGCAGGATGGTGCGGCCGTGGTCTTCCAGCTCGCGCGCGAATTCCACGATCAGGATGGCGTTCTTGGATGCCAGCCCCACCAGCACGAACAGCGCGATCTGGGTGAACACGTTGTTGTCGCCGCCGGTGATTTTCACGCCGGCCAGCGCGCACAGGATGGACATGGGCACGATCAGGATCACCGCCAGCGGCAGCGTCCAGCTCTCGTACTGCGCGGCCAGCACCAGGAACACCAGCAGCACGCACAGCGGGAACACATAGATCATGGTGTTCCCGGACAGGATGTCCTGGTAGGTCAGCTCGGTCCATTCGTAGCTGATGCCCTTGGGCAGCACCTCGCGCGCCAGCTTTTCCAGCGCTTCCTGCGCCTGCCCGGACGACACGCCCGGCGCCGGGGCGCCGTTCAGGTCCGCCGCCACGTAGGCGTTATAGCGCTGCACCATGTCCGGCCCGTAGGTGTCGCTCACACGCATCAGCGAGGACAGCGGGATCATCTCGCCCCGCTCGCTGCGCACCTTGAGCTGGGCGATCTGCTCCACGCGCGAGCGGAATTGCGCGTCCGCCTGCACCCGCACCTGGTAGGTGCGGCCGAACTGGTTGAAGTCGTTCACGTACAGCGAACCGAGGTTGATCTGCAAGGTCTGGTAGATGGTGGGCAGCGCCACGCCGAGCTGCTTGGCACGGGTGCGGTCGATGTCGGCGAACAGCTGCGGCACGTTGATCTGGTAGCTGGAGAACACGCCGGCCAGCTTCGGCTCCTGCCAGGCCTTCATCTGCAGGGCCTGCACCGCCTTGTACAACTCGTCGTAGCCCAGGTTGCCCCGGTCTTCTATCATCATCTTGAAGCCGCCTATGGTGCCCAGGCCATTCACGGGCGGCGGCGGGAACACCATGATAAAGGCGTCCTGTATCGCGCCCATGCGCTTGTTCACTTCGGCGGCGATGCCCAGCCCGGACTCGGCGGCGCCGTGCCGTTCGTGAAAGGGTTTCAGGCCGATGAAGACGATGCCCGCATTCGGCGCGTTGGTGAAGCCGTTGATGGACAGGCCGGGGAAGGCAATCGAGTCCTGCACGCCGGGCACGCCGGTGGCCAGGTCGGACATGCGGCGGATCACGGCGTCGGTGCGGTCCAGCGAGGCGGCGTCCGGCAGCTGCGCGAAGCCGACCAGGTATTGCTTGTCCTGCCCCGGCACGAAGCCTTCCGGCACGGCGCGGAACATCAGTCCGGCGCACACCACCAGCAGCAGGTAGACACCCACCGCGCCGGCCTTCCGTTTCAGCACGCCGCCCACGCCATCCTCGTAACGCGCCGAGGCGCGGCCGAACACCTTGTTAAACCAGTGGAAGAAGCGGCCGAACACCTTGTCCATCAGGCGCGTCAGCGGGTCCTTGGGCGCATCGTGCGGCTGCAGCAGGGACGCGGCCAGCGCCGGCGCCAGCGTGAGGGAGCTGAAAGCCGAGATCACGGTGGATATCGCGATGGTGAGCGCGAACTGGCGGTAGAACTGGCCGGACAGGCCGGACACGAAGGCGATCGGCACGAACACGGCGCACAGCACCAGCGCGATGGCGATAATCGGCCCGCTCACCTCGCGCATGGCCTGGATGGTGGCGTCGTGCGGCGTGAGGCCATTGGCAATGTTGCGCTCCACGTTTTCCACCACCACGATGGCGTCGTCCACCACGATGCCGATGGCCAGCACCAGGCCGAACAGCGACAGCGTGTTGATGGAGAAGCCAAACATCAGCATCACCGCGAAGGTGCCGACGATGGACACCGGCACCGCCAGCAGCGGAATGATGGACGCGCGCCAGGTCTGCAGGAACACGATCACCACCAGCACCACCAGCGCCACCGCTTCCAGCAGCGTGTGGATCACGGCCTTGATCGATTCGCGCACGAACTGCGTCGGGTCGTAGACCACGTCGAAGTCCACGCCCTCGGGGAAATCCTTTTTCAGTTCGGCCAGCGTCTTGCGCACGTCGGTGGACAGCTGCAGCGCGTTGGCGCCGGGCGCCTCGAAGATGCCGATGGCGGCGGCAGACTTGTTGTTCAGCAGGGAGCGCAGCGAATAGGAATTCGAGCCCAGCTCCACCCGCGCCACGTCGCGCAGCAAGGTGGTGGCGCCGTCGCCGCTGGTCTTGACCACGATGGCGCCGAAGTCCTCCAGCGATTTCAGGCGGCCCTGGGTGTTTACAGTCAGCTGGAACTCGGACCCGCGCGACGGCGCCGCGCCGATCACGCCGGCCGCCACCTGCACGTTCTGCTCGCGGATGGCTTGCACCACGTCGGCGGCGGTGAGGTTGCGTGCGGCCACCTTCTGCGGGTCCAGCCAGACGCGCATGGCGTAGTCGCCGGCGCCGAACAGCTGCACCTCGCCCATGCCGGGGATGCGCGCCAGCTGGTCCTTCACGTTGAGCACCGCGTAGTTGCGCAGGTAGACGTCGTCATAGCGGCCGTTGGGCGACACCAGGTGCGCCACCATGGTCAGGTTGGGCGAGGACTTCACGGTGGTCACGCCGATCTGGCGCACCTCTTCCGGCAGGCGCGGCAAGGCGCGCTGCACGCGGTTCTGCACCTGGGTTTCGGCCTGCTCCACGTTGGTGCCGATCTTGAACGTCACCGTCAGCGCCAGCGAGCCGTCCGAGGTGTTTTTCGAGTCCATGTACAGCATGTTCTCGACGCCGTTGATCTGCTCCTCCAGCGGCGCGGCCACGGTTTCGGCAATGATCTTGGGATTCGCGCCCGGGTACTGGGCGCGCACCACCACCGACGGCGGCACCACGTCGGGATACTCGGAGATGGGCAATTCGATGATGGAGATCACGCCTGCCACGAAAATGATGATGGACAGGACGGCGGCGAAGATGGGCTTGTCGACGAAGAAGCGGGAGAAGTTCATGGCTTGCCCCCCGCTTGCGCCACCTTGGTTTCCTTGGCCGGCTTGGGCGGCGCGGCCGGGTCGTAGTCCATGCCGACGATCTGCGGCGTGAGCGGCGCGCCGGGCCGCACGCGCTGCAGCCCGGCGACAACCACCTTCTCGCCTTTGGAAAGCCCGGACCGCACCACGCGCAGGCCGTCGATGGACGGCCCCAGCGCCACCGGCCGGTACTCGGCCTTGCTCTCCTTGTCCACCACGAACACGAACTTGCGGTTCTGGTCCGTGCCCACGGCGCGCTCGTTGATCAGCAGCGCCTGCGTCGCCTTGCCGTCCTTGCCGCCGCTGACCTGCACGCGGGCGAACAGGCCGGGCACCAGCGCATTGTCCGCATTGGCGAAGGTGGCGCGCATGCGCACGCTGCCGGACTGCGGATCGAGGCGGTTGTCGACGAATTCCAGCTTGCCTTCGTGCGGGAAGCCCTGTTCGTTGGCCAGGCCCACGCGCACCGCCACCGGCGTGCCCTTGTGCGCCATCGGTCCCACGCGCAGATAGGTTTCCTCGTCGCCGTCGAAGCTGGCGTAGATTTTGTCCACCGAGACCACGGAGGTCAGCACCGCCGTGGTGTCAACCAGGTTGCCGACCGTGATTTCGGCCTTGCTTACGCGGCCCGCAATCGGCGCCAGCACGCGCGTATAGCCCATGTTCAGGCGCGCCGTTTCCAGCGCCGCGTGAGCGCCGCGCAGGTCCGCGTCCAGCTCTTTCAGCCCGGCCGCGCGCTCGTCCAGTTCGCGCCGGGCGATGGCGCGGTCGGCATACAGGCGCTCGGCGCGGGTCAGCTCCAGCCTGGCCAGTTCGGCCTTGGCGCGGTTGGCGGCTGCGGCCGCCTCGGCCCCGTTCAGCGCCGCCTGGTAGGGGCGCGGGTCGATCACGAACAGCACGTCGCCCTTGCGCACGATGCTGCCCGGCGTGAAATTGACGGAAGTGATGTAGCCGCCCACGCGCGGACGCACTTCCACGCGCTCGATGGCTTCCAGGCGGCCGGAGAATTCCTGGGTCTCAATGATCTCCTTCTCCACCACCACGGCGGCCGACACCGGCGCCCCGCCCTGGGGCGGCGCTTCCTTGGGTTTGTCGCCGCAAGCGGCAAGCAGGACAACTGACAAGACGAACGGCAGAGCAAGCTGGCGCATGGCTATCCCTCGCTGAAAGTGGGTGTCTATCCTACCGCGAGTCTACCGGTGCCGGCCGCCGATGGCGAGTAAATCAATGTTAAAAAAAACGGCGCCATCACTGGCGCCGTCAAGGGCAAAACGAGAACTACCGGTATAGAAAATCTTACTTCGATGCAACTGCCAGCGGCGCTGCGGCATCCCAGCCGCCGCCCAGCGCGCGGATCAGCGCCACCGTGGTGACGGCGCGGCTGCCGCGCAGCTGCACGGCTGCGCGTTCCACGCTGGCCAGGTTGCGCTGCGCGTCCAGCAGGTCCAGGTAGCTGGAACGGCCGGCGTCATACAGCTTCTGCGCCAGGTCGGCCGAACGGCGCGCCGACACCAGCGCGTCGTCGATCTGCTGGGTCTGGCCGGACAGGATGCGCAGGCCGGCCAGATTGTCTTCCACCTCGGCGAACGCGGTCAGCACGCTCTGGCGGTAGCTGGCAACCGATTCTTCCAGCGCCGCTTCGCTGCGCACCACGTTGTTCTTGTTGCGTCCGCCGTCGATCAGCGGCATGGACATCAGCGCGCCCAGCACCCACGAACGGCTGCTCCACTTGAACACTTCCGAGAAGGTGCCTGCGGCGCCGCCGCCGTTGGCGCTGATGTTCAGCGCCGGGAACATGGCCGCGCGGGCCACGCCGATACGGGCGTTGGACGCTTCCATGGCGCGCTGCGCGGACGTGATGTCCGGACGGCGCTCCAGCAGCGCCGACGGCAGGCCAGCCGGGATGGCGGGCAGCAGCGACGAATCCAGCAGCGGGCTCACGCCGGCCGTGAAATCGGCCGCCGGTTTGCCCAGCAGCACAGCCAGCGCGTGCTCGGTGGTGACGCGGGTGCGCTGCAGGCCGATGGCCTCGGCGCGCGAGGTGGCCAGTTCGGTCTTGGCGCGCGACAGGTCGAATTCGCCGATGTCGCCCAGGTCGAAGCGGCGCTGGTTGACCTTCACGTTTTCTTCGCGCAGGCGCACCGTCTGTTCCAGCGTGGCCAGTTCGGCGTCCGTGGCGCGCAGGCGGAAGTAAGTCTGCGCCACGTCGGCCTGCACCGACAGCAGCACCGACCGGTAGGTCGCCTCCACCGAAGCGGCGTCGCTGCGGGCGGCGTCCACGCCGGAGGAGACGCGGCCGAACAGGTCCACTTCATAGCTGGCCGTCAGGCTGGCGGTGTAGGTGGTCTGCGGCGCCACCGGCGTGCCTTGCGGCAGGCCGAGCGACTGGGCCGAGGCACGGGCGCGCTGGGCGCCCACGCCCACGCCGATTTGCGGGATGCGGTCCGCTTCGGCGATGCCGGCGATGGCGCGCGCCTGCTTCACGCGGGCGGCCGCCACGGCCAGGTTGGCGTTGGCCTTGGTCGCTTCCGCGATCAGCTGGTTCAGGGCCGGATCGTGGAAGGCCAGCCACCATTCGCCGCGCGGCTGCTGCTCGGCGGGCTGCGCCTGCTTCCAGCGGGTGCCGTCGGCGGCGGTCTGCACGGGCGCTTGCCCTTCCTTGAAGGCCGTCGGCACGGCGATGTCGGGCTGTTTGAATTGCGGCGCGGCGCATGCGGTCAGCAGCAGCGCTGCGACCAGTGGCGCCACACCTTTGGCGATCATATTCATATTAATGAGTCCCTTCCAGTTTGGCAGGCGCCGCGATGGCGTCAGCCGGGGATTTCTTCTCCAGGCGCTGGGCCAGGGTGCGCAGCAGGACGTAGAACACAGGCGTGAGGAACAGACCGAAGAAGGTCACGCCCAGCATGCCGGCAAACACCGCCACACCCATCGCGTGGCGCATTTCCGAACCTGCGCCGCTCGAGAACACCAGGGGCACGACGCCCATGATGAAGGCGATCGACGTCATCAGGATGGGACGCAGACGCAGGCGGCACGCTTCCAGGGCCGCTTGCAGCACGGTGCGGCCATGGTCTTCCAGTTCACGGGCGAACTCCACGATCAGAATCGCATTCTTCGACGCCAGGCCAACCAGCACGAACAGCGCGATCTGGGTAAAGATGTTGTTGTCGCCGCCGGTCACCTTCACGCCGATCAGGGCGCACAGGATGGACATCGGCACGATCAGGATCACCGCCAGCGGCAGGGTCCAGCTCTCGTACTGCGCAGCCAGCACCAGGAACACCAGCAGCACGCACAGCGGGAACACGTAGATCATCGTATTACCGGACAGGATCTCCTGGTAAGTCAAATCGGTCCACTCGTAAGCTACCCCTTTTGGCAGAGTCTCTTTGGCGATCTGCTCGAAGATGGCTTGCGCGGTGCCGGACGATACGCCCGGCGCAGGGCCGCCGTTCATGTCGGCCGACACGTAGGCGTTGTAGCGCTGCACGCGGTCCGGGCCATAGCTGTCCTTCACGCGCATCAGCGACGACAGCGGTATCATCTCGCCCTTGTCGTTGCGCACTTTCAGCTGGGCGATCTGCTCGGCCTGCGAACGGAACGGGGCGTCAGCCTGCACGCGCACCTGGTAGGTGCGGCCGAACTGGTTGAAGTCGTTCACGTACAGCGAACCCAGGTTGATCTGCAAGGTCTGGTAGATGGTCGCCAGCGGCACGCCCAGCTGCTTGGCCTTGGTGCGGTCCACGTCCGCGAACAGCTGCGGCACGTTGATCTGGAAGCTGGAGAACACGCCCTGCAGCTGCGGGTTCTGCCATGCTTTCATCTGCATCGCCTGGCTGGCTTTATACAGTTCGTCGTAGCCCACGTTGCCGCGGTCTTCCAGCATCATCTTGAAGCCGCCGATGGTGCCCAGGCCGTTGACTGGCGGCGGCGGGAACACCATCACGAACGCGTCCTGCACGGCGCCCATGCGCTTGTTGATCTCGGCGGCGATCGCTTCGGCCGACTGGCTCTTGTCCTTGCGCTCATGGAAAGGCTTGAGCGTGGTGAACACGATGCCCGAGTTAGGCGCATTGGTGAAGCCGTTGATCGACAGGCCTGGGAAAGCCACGCTGGCTTCCACGCCCGGGATTTCCTTGGCGATGGCGGACATCTTCTTGATCACGGCGTCGGTGCGGTCCAGCGAGGCGGCGTCCGGCAGCTGGGCGAAGCCCACCAGGTACTGCTTGTCCTGCGCCGGCACGAAGCCCGACGGCACGGCCTTGAACATGAACACGGCGGCGACGGCCAGCAGCGCGTAGACGCCCAGCGCGGCCGATTTGCGGCGCAGCACGCCCTTCACGCCCACCTCATACTTGTCCGACGCGCGGCCGAAGAAGCGGTTGAACCAGCCGAAGAAGCGGCCGAAGATCTTGTCCATGCCGCGGGTCAGCGCGTCTTTCGGCGCGTCGTGCGGTTTCAGCAGGGCTGCCGACAGGGCCGGGGCCAGTGTCAGCGAGCTGAATGCCGAGATCACGGTCGAGATGGCGATGGTCAGCGCGAACTGGCGGTAGAACTGGCCGGTCAGGCCGGACACGAAGGCGATCGGCACGAACACGGCGCACAGCACCAGGGCGATGGCGATAATCGGGCCGCTCACCTCTTTCATGGCCTGGATGGTCGCGTCGCGCGGGGTCAGGCCGTTGGCGATGTTACGCTCGACGTTCTCCACCACCACGATCGCATCGTCCACCACGATACCGATGGCCAGCACCAGGCCGAACAGCGACAGCGTATTGATCGAAAAGCCGAAGCCTATCATCACGGCGAAGGTACCCACCACCGACACCGGCACGGCCAGCAGCGGAATGACGGAGGCGCGCCAGGTTTGCAGGAAGATGATCACCACCAGCGCCACCAGCACGATCGCTTCGATCAGCGTGTGGATCACGGAGTCGATCGACTCGCGCACGAATTGGGTCGGGTCGTACACAATGCTGTATTCGACGCCTTCCGGAAAATCTTTCGACAGCTCCGCCATCTTGGCGCGCACGTCCGAGGACAGTTGCAGCGCGTTGGCGTTCGGCGCTTCGAAAATAGGGATAGCCACGGCGGACTTGTTGTTCAGCAGGGAGCGCAGCGCGTAGGAATTCGAGCCCATTTCCAGGCGCGCCACATCCTTGAGCAAGGTGACAGCGCCGTCGGCGTTGGTCTTGACGATGATGTTGCCGAATTCTTCCACCGACTGCAAACGGCCTTGCGTGTTCACGGTCAGCTGGAAGTCCGCGTCTTTCGCCGGACCCTGGCCGATCACGCCGGCCGCGACCTGCACGTTCTGCTCGCGGATCGAGGCCACCACGTCGCCGGCGGTCAGGTTGCGCGCCGCGACCTTCTGCGGATCGAGCCAGACGCGCATGGCGTAGTCGCCGGAACCGAACAGCTGGACCTCGCCCATGCCGTTGATGCGGGCCAGCTGGTCCTTCACGTTCAGCACAGCGTAGTTGCGCAGGTACAGGTCGTCATAGCGGCCGTCCGGCGACTGCAAGTGGACCACCATGGTCAGGTTGGGCGACGACTTGACGGTCGTCACACCGATCTGGCGCACCTCTTCCGGCAGGCGCGGCAGCGCGCGCTGGACGCGGTTCTGCACCTGGGTTTCGGCCTGCTCCACGTTGGTGCCGATCTTGAACGTCACGGTCAGTGCCAGCGCGCCGTCCGAGGTGTTCTGCGACGACATGTAGAGCATGTTCTCGACGCCGTTGATCTGCTCTTCCAGCGGCGCGGCCACGGTTTCGGCAATGATCTTCGGATTGGCGCCCGGATACTGGGCGCGCACCACCACGGAGGGCGGCACCACGTCCGGATACTCGGAGATGGGCAGCTTGAAGATGGATATCAATCCACCGACGAAAATGATGATCGATAGAACCGCCGCGAAGATCGGTTTATCGACAAAGAAGCGTGAAAAGTTCATGGATTATTCCTTTGTTATTGCTTCGCAGTGCTGCTGGCCTTGTCGGCTGCGGCGGCGACTTTTTCTTCTTTCTTGGCTTCAGGCTTGGCCGGGGCCGGCGCCAGCGGGTCGAAATCCATCTTCACGATTTCCGCCGTCACCGGAGCGCCGGGGCGCACGCGCTGCAGGCCGTTGACCACGATCTTCTCGCCCGGCTTCAGGCCGTCGCGCACCACGCGCAGGCCGTCGATTTGCGGACCCAGCGTGACAGGACGGTATTCGGCCTTGCTGTCGGCGCCGACCACGAACACGAACTTGCGGTTCTGGTCCGTGCCCACGGCGCGGTCGTTGATCAGCAGCGCAGGCTTGCCGGTGCCGGCGCCTTCCAGCTGCACGCGGGCGAACAGGCCGGGAACCAGCGCGTTGTCGGCGTTGGCGAAGGTGGCGCGCATGCGCACCGAGCCGCTGCGCGGGTCGAGCTGGTTGTCCACGAATTCCAGCTTGCCTTCGTGCGGGAAGCCGGTTTCGTTGGCCAGGCCCACTTTCACGGTGACCGGCTTGCCCTTGGTGGCGGCGGTGCCCACGCGCAGGTAGGTGTCTTCGTCGCCGTCGAAGCTGGCGTAGATTTTTTCCAGCGAGACCACGGAAGTCAGCACGGCCGACGCATCGACCAGGTTGCCCAGCGTGATTTCCGCTTTCGACACGCGGCCGTTGATCGGCGACACCACCTGCGTGTAAGCCACGTTCAGGCGGGCCGCTTCGGCCTGCGCGGTGGCGGCGCGGGCGTTGGCGTCCAGCTCTTTCAGGCCGGAGGCTTTCTCGTCGTATTCGCGCTGCGCGATGGCCTTGTCGGCCAGCAGCTTCTCGGCGCGGGCCAGTTCCAGCTTGGCCAGGTCGGCCTTGGCGCGCGCCGAGTTGGCGGCGGCTTCGGCACGGCTCAGTTCAGCCTGGTATGGACGGGCGTCGATCTGGAACAGCACGTCGCCCTTCTTGACTTCGCTGCCCGGCTTGAAGTTCACGGCGGTGATGAAGCCGCTCACGCGGGAACGGATTTCCACGCGCTCGATGGCTTCCAGGCGGCCGGAAAACTCCTGGGTTTCAGTGATGTTCTTTTCCACCACGGCGGCGGCGGAAATCGGCGGCCCGCCGGCAGCGGGCGCTTCGGCGGTCTTGCCGTTTGCGGTATCGCATCCTGCAAGGCTGATGGCTGCCAGCCCTGCAACGACCATTGCCGCCGCCAGTGGGCGCAGCAAGGTGGTGATATTTTTCTCGGTTTTCATATTAATCCCTTTTTGTATGAAAATTTTTAATAGATGCGGCGATACCGCTTGTCACTGCAAAACGTAGGGACAAGACGGCCCTACCGCGCACGAGGCACGGAAAAATTGTTACTGCACGGAATGTCTCTCTCGTCTACAAATATACTGGCAGCCAGGTAATATGTAAACGTATTTGTTTATTTAATCATGCTGGCGGAATCTCCGTTCCATCCAGGCCGGCGATGAAGCCGGCAATTTCGCTCAGTGCAAATACTTTGCACGCGCATTCGTTGCGCGCCTCCACGTCGGAGACGGGCGCGGCCGGCAGGCGCCGCACGGTGGTTTTGATCCCGCAAGAGATCAGCTTGGTGCCGTATTGTTCAGCTTCGTCGCGTAATGGGTCGTCTTCGCCCGACAGGATCAAGGCCGGCGGCAGGTTCTTCAACCGGCTCGATTGCAGGGGCGAGGCGTAAGGATGGGTACGGTCCGCCGCATTGGGCAGGTAGCCGCGGTAGCCGGCGGCGCATACGTCGGCCGCCTTGGCCTTGTCGGTGCATGTCGGCAGCTCCCGCATGGAGCTGCTCGACAGGCCCGGGTCCAGCATGGGCATGATGAGGATCTGGCCGGACAGCGCAGGGCCGCCCCGGTCGCGCGACATCAGCGAACTGACGGCGGCCAGATTGGCACCGGCTTCGATGCCGGCCACCACCAAACGCTTGCCATTCCAGCCCAGCTTGGTTTTGTTCTTCTTCGCCCACAGCAAGACCGCGTGGGCATCTTCCACCGCCGCCGGGAAGGGGCTGGCAGTGGCCAGGGTGTAATTACTGGCCAGCACGAGGTAGCCGGTGTTGCAGCTGACCAGGCCGCGCAGGAACTCGTCCGCCTCGTCCAGGTCGCCGCTGACGAAACCGCCGCCGGGGAAGAAGACGATCAGCGTATCGCGTTTGCCCCCGGCAGCGCCGGCCGGGTTGCCGGACCAGGCGCCGCTATACAGGCGGGCAGCCAGCGGGCCATGAGCCCCGGCCACTTCGAGATCGCGCATCTTCAGCTGTGCCGGCACCGGGTCCATCATTGCTGCACCGCCGCAGAATGAGTGCCGTCCAGGCTGTCCGCACGCGCCACCATGTCGCCGCCGATGACCTCATGGGTCAGCGCGTTGACGCCACGCACTTCCGTACCGGCAGCTGCCGAGTACGCGTCGGTGTACATCATTCCGGCCAAGGCGAACGAGCTCAGCGCTAACGCGATCGTTGCAAAGATTCCATCCCGATGTTTCATGGTTAAACTCCTAGTGGCACTGCGTTACATTTCTGCATGCATGAACTATAGTCTTGATCTACAATCCGATAAATGGCCTGAAGTCGAATTGATTGTTCAGAATCCCGAACAATAAGGAAATAGATGAACAAACTGCTAGCAATGGAAGTGTTCGTGCAGGTGGTCGATGCCGGAGGCTTCACGCGCGCGGCCGAGAACATGCAACTGCCGAAAGCCACCGTGTCCACGCTGGTGCAAAGCCTGGAAACCACGCTGGCGGTCAAGCTGCTGCACCGCACCACGCGCCAGATCAGCGTAACCGCCGACGGCGCCGCTTATTACGAGCGCTGCCTGCGCATCCTGTCGGACGTGCGCGAAGCCGAGGAATCGCTGTCGCGCACCAAGCTCAGCCCCAGCGGACGGCTGCGGGTGGACGCGCCCACCGGCCTGGCCAGCGGCGTGCTGGTCCCTGCCCTGCCCGATTTTTTCGAGCGCTACCCGGACATCACGCTGGAACTGGGCTGCAGCGACCGCCCGGTGGACCTGATCGAGGAAGGTGTCGATTGCGCCGTGCGCGGCGGCATCCTGGGCGACTCGGCGCTGATCGCGCGCCGCATCGGCGTGCTCAGTTTCGTCACCTGCGCCGCGCCGGCCTATCTGGAACGCTACGGCGTGCCGCGCCACCCGCGCGAACTGGAACGGCACCGCTGCGTGAACTATTTTTCCGCCAAGACCGGCAAGATCTATGACTGGGACTTCACGCAGAACGGCGAGCGCATCCAGATGCCGCTGCCGGGCGTGATCGCGCTCAACGACAGCAACGCCTACGTCGCGGCCGGGCTGGCCGGGCTGGGCATCGTGCAGATGACCGACTTCGCGCTGGAGGAATACCTGCGCGACGGCCGCCTGGTGCAGGTGCTGGCCGACTGGATCACCGACCCGATCCCGATTCATGTCGTCTACCCGCAGAACCGCCACCTGTCGGCCAAGGTGCGGGTATTCGTCGAGTGGGTGGCCGAGCATTTTGCCGCCCACCCCGGCATGCGCATCCGCACCTTGCCCAACTTCCTTCCTACCCAGCAGGCCGCCTGATGAATGACCACAATATTGTCTTCCTCGACCGCGAGAGCGTAATCGCCAACGTGCGCCGCCCGGCCTTCAGCCATAGCTGGACCGAATACGCGGCCACGGCAGCGGCCGACGCCGCAGGCCGCCTGGCCGACGCCACCATCGCCATCACCAACAAGGTGCCGCTGCGCGCCGATACGCTGGCGCAGCTGCCGGACCTGAAGATGATCGCCGTGGCCGCCACCGGCACCGACATCATCGACCTGGCCGCGTGCAAGGAGCGCGGCATCGTGGTGTCCAACATCCGCAACTATGCGTACGCCACCTTGCCCGAGCACACTTTTGCCATGATCCTGGCGCTGCGCCGCAACCTGCTGGCCTACCGCGCCGACGTGCAGGCCGGCAAGTGGCAGAAGTCCGACAAGTTCTGCCTGTTCGACTACCCCATCACCGACCTGGCGGGCAGCAAACTGGGCCTGCTGGGCTATGGCGCGCTGGGGCAGGCGGTGGCGCGGCTGGGGCGCGCGTTCGGCATGGAAATCCTGGTGCACAAGCGCACACCGGTGGACGAGGAAGGCGTGAGGAACGTGTCCTGGGACGAGTTGCTGGAAACCTCGGACGTGCTCAGCCTGCATGCACCGCTGAACGAGCAGACCCGCAACATCATCGGCGCGCCCGAACTGGCGCGCATGAAACGCTCCGCCTTGCTGATTAATACGGCGCGCGGCGGCCTGGTGGACGAAGCGGCGCTGGCCAGGGCGCTGACCACCGGCGTGATCGCCGGCGCGGGTTTCGACGTGCTAGTAAAGGAGCCGCCGCCGGAAGACAACGTGCTGCTCAACCTGCACCTGCCCAATTTCATCCTGACCCCGCACATCGCCTGGGCCAGCACGCAAGCCATGCAGATCCTGGCCGATCAGCTGATCGACAACATCGAATCATTCGCGGCGAACAAGCCGGTGAACGTGGTGGGATAAGTTTAGGCGAGCGACTGCTTCAGCAGGAAGAACAGCGTGATACTCATGCCGGCCTGCGAGAAAAACAGGCCGATGGCGACGCCTATCATCCAGGTGCGCAGTTTGTCGATCTCGTACTTCAGATCCGCCTTCGTCGCCAGATAGGGAAGTTGCACTTCGATTGCCGTCAAACGCGCGTTCAGTTCGCCAATATCCTGCTTGGTGGCCATGGTGGCGCGTATCAATGCAAGCTCGGTCTCGGCAGAGTTCATGCGTTTCTCCAAATCGCGCGCGCGTCCATCTGGAATTTCAGCATTGGCCATGCCCTTCTCCTTGTCAAGCAAGCTCCAGCCACTATGCGCCCGGAACCCGCCAACAAGCTTGAGCCGCATCAAAGTCCGCGCTGGTCATCCCGGCTTCGCATGGCTTATTGCCTGGAGATTTTCTTGTGGATGTCGCCCACGGCCATCAGGGCGGCGGACGAGTAGAAGGCGTGGTATTCCGCGATCATTTCTCCATTGATGATCACCGGGTCGGTGGCCACGAGTTTCTTCGCTTCTTCGATGTCCGGCGTGGCGAACACGAACACGCCGCGCCAGCCGTCCACGCCGTCCAGCGGACCGGCGACTGCCAGTTTCTTCTCATCGGCCAGCCGGGTGATGTTGGCGAAGTGGCCCTTGAACATGGCATCGCGCTCCGGGCCGGCAGGCATTTTGTTCGGGCCGGTCCTCAGGATAACCAGCACATATTTCTTCATGCCGTTTTCGTTTCCGCCGAGCGACTTGGCCAGCTCGGGATCACTTTGCGCGGCGGCAGGCAGCGACGAGAAAGCCAGGAATCCGCACAGTATTGCCA
Organism: Pseudoduganella sp. UC29_71; assembly: GCF_042693265.1. Classification (NCBI taxonomy): domain Bacteria; kingdom Pseudomonadati; phylum Pseudomonadota; class Betaproteobacteria; order Burkholderiales; family Oxalobacteraceae; genus Pseudoduganella; species Pseudoduganella sp. UC29_71. Next base: position 3,414,335 of record NZ_CP170549.1, read on the forward strand.
GGGTTTGTTTCCACATGGTTTTGGTCCCTTCTTATTAGAATATTTCAGAACACTATCACAACGCCGCACGCGCAAGCGGGCACCCCGAACAATCCAGATCCGCTAGTATCTTTGATCGACATAAGCATTGCAGGTTCGTTCGATGAAAGCTCAGCTGTTGGAAGACATAGGCGATAGCCACCCACGCGCACCGTTGCCGCCAAGGCAGCCACCGCCACCGCCGCGCCCGGAACCCGCAGCGCAAGCCGCCGACGCTTGGGCGCCGCCGCCGGGCTTGGCCAGTCCGTGGACCTTCGATCCGCCTCCTCCCGAGGCGCCGCCAGCCTGGGGCGCGGGCGAACGCATGGACGATCCGGCCCGCGCGCCCGCGGCCGACGAGCCGGACTGGTTCGAACGCTGGGGCCGCCGCGCGGCGACCGGCACCGCCGCGCTGCTGGCCACGCTCGCCGTGGCGGGCGCCGGCTTGTGGGTCTACAACGAAAACAAGGTCGACAAATCGCTGTCCGTGCTGGCGAAGGCGCCCATCCCTGCGCGGCCCGCCCTGCCCGCGCCGGGCGTGCGCACGCTGCCGGCACCAGCGATCGCGCCACCAACAGCGGCAGCGGCAGCGGCAGGCCCTCAGGCAGCGGCAAACCCTCAGGCAGCGGCGCAGGCGGCAACGCAAGCGGCCGCACCACCCCCATTGGCAGCATCAACGGGAACTCCTGCCGTCAACGAGCCGCCTGGCCGGACCGAACGGACCGGACGCCCCCGCACTCGCTCATTGGCAAGCCGCACGAAGACGCCGCCGGCTGCGGCGGTGCAAGCAAAGTACGCCAGCCAAAAGCCTGAGCGCGCCGGCGCGCTGACTGAAACGCTCAGGCAATGCCGCGCCGCCGGCTACCATGCAGCGCAATGCGTCCAGCTCGGTTGCACCGCCACCCAGTACGGTCTGGCGTGCAAGGGCGGCGGCGCGCGGCCATAGTCAGCCCAGTTCAACTGCCACGGGCCTCAATTGGGTGGGATGGACAGGACGTCGGCGTAATCGACCACCGCTTCGTCGGTGCCGTTCATATACAGGCGCTTCTTCAGGCGCGGGTAGTCGCACACGTCCTGCTCCAGGTTGGTGCGCGCCGACAGCATCACCAGCGGCGCGCTGCCCGTGTTGACTATCGTGTGCGCCGCGCCGCCTTTGGGAAAGCCCAGAAAGTCCCCGGCGCCGACGGCGTGGCGCGCTTCCTCGATCACCGCCTCGCCGCTGCCGGACAGGATGTAGAAGCACTGCTCCTCGTACAGGTGGCGGTGGTATTCCGAATACGCGCGGCCGGGCGGCACCGTCATCAGGTGAAAGCCCAGGTCGGTCAAGCCGGTGGCGGCGCCGAGAGGCCTGGACACCCGCACCGCGTCCGGATTCAGCAGATGCGCCTTGGACTTGCCCGGCATGGCGGCAATCGCCGCGGCGGTCAGGAGCTCAGCGGGTGTAGTCATGGCTGCCCCGGATAGCTGCCAGGCAGCAGTATGTTTTTGCTGACCTGCGCCACGTCGCGCAGGCCGCAGAAGGCCATCGTCAGGTCCAGCTCGTTGCGGATGATTTCCAGGCAGCGCGTCACGCCCTGCTCGCCCATGGCGCCCAGCCCGTACAGGAACGGGCGCCCGATGTAGACCCCGCGCGCGCCCAGCGCCAGCGCCTTGATCACGTCCTGCCCGGAGCGGATGCCGCCGTCCATGTGCACTTCGATTTCCTTGCCGACCGCGTCCACGATGGCCGGCAGCGCGCCGATGGAAGACTGCGCCCCGTCCAGCTGGCGCCCGCCGTGGTTGGACACAATCAGCGCGTCGGCGCCCGCCTCCACGCAGTGGCGCGCGTCGTCCGCGTCCATGATGCCTTTGATGATGAGCTTGCCGCCCCAGCGCTGCTTGATCCACCCCACGTCTTTCCACGACAGGCTCAGGTCGAACTGCTGGCTGGTCCAGGCCGACAGCGAGGACATGTCCGACACCGACGTGGCGTGGCCGACGATGTTGCCGAAGCCGCGCCGCCTGGTGCCCAGCATGCCCAGGCACCAGCGCGGCTTGGTGGCCAGGTTGACCAGGTTGGCCAGCGTGGGCTTGGGCGGCGCCGACAGGCCGTTGCGGATATCCTTGTGGCGCTGGCCCAGCACCTGCAGGTCCAGCGTCAGCACCAGCGCCGAACAGCGCGCCGCCTTGGCGCGGTCGATCAGGCGGTTGATGAATTCGCGGTCCTTCATCACGTACAACTGGAACCAGAACGGCTTGCTGGTGTGCGCGGCCACGTCCTCGATCGAGCAGATGCTCATGGTGGACAAGGTGAACGGCACGCCGAAGGCTTCGGCGGCGCGCGCGGCGAGGATTTCGCCGTCCGCGTGCTGCATGCCGGTCAGCCCGGTCGGCGCCAGCGCCACCGGCATCGACACCGCCTGCCCCGCCATGCTGCTGGCCAGGCTGCGGTTTTCCAGGTTGACGGCCACCCGCTGACGGAATTTGATGGGAAGGAAATCGCTGCTGTTGGCACGGTAGGTGGACTCGGTCCACGAGCCGGCGTCGGCGTAGTCGTAAAACATGCGCGGCACGCGCTTTTGCGCCAGCACGCGCAAGTCTTCAACGCAGGTGATGATGGTCATGCAGGCTCCCGAATTGCCAAATCAGCAAATCATAACAGGAGCGCAAAACGAAAAGGGCCAGATCTTCCGATCTGGCCCTCGTATTCTGGTGCGGCTGGCAGGAATCGAACCCACGACCCCTTGGTTCGTAGCCAAGTACTCTATCCAGCTGAGCTACAGCCGCTTTTTTACTGCTTATCACTCTTACTACTCGATACTGCTCATATCGGTACTACGGTAAAACTGGTGCGGCTGGCAGGAATCGAACCCACGACCCCTTGGTTCGTAGCCAAGTACTCTATCCAGCTGAGCTACAGCCGCAAAAACTTCATCACATCGTACAACAAGCAGTAAGACTGGTGCGGCTGGCAGGAATCGAACCCACGACCCCTTGGTTCGTAGCCAAGTACTCTATCCAGCTGAGCTACAGCCGCCTGTCATTACTGATACTGCAATACGCTTTACGATCAGCGCATTTTACTACAACAAACTGGTGCGGCTGGCAGGAATCGAACCCACGACCCCTTGGTTCGTAGCCAAGTACTCTATCCAGCTGAGCTACAGCCGCATCGGAAACCGCTGATAAGTTGCAGTTTTCGCTTTCTTTCTGTGGTTCCCCGTCGAAAGAAGCAAGATTATAGGCATATCCACTCGGCTTGTCCAGAGGGAAATCGCAGGGAAATCGCAGGCAAAACTTCATTCATGAAGATGATAGCTTTCATCACGAACGGCAATTGGATTTTCTGTACGGCATGTTGCATAGTTACACCTGTCTCCTCTATTCTCCTAACGGGAAATAGATTTAGCCCGCTCTTGCAGCGGGCTTTTTTTTCGCCCGATGCTGGTGTAGCATCAAGCAACTAGCAAAATTCGCAATGACGGGCGCCCGGATGACACAACAAGACAGCATCAGCCTGCATACCCTGCCGCCGCTGGACTGGTCCCGCATTGCGCTGGGCCAGCCTGCCACCTGGCCGGCCTGCCTGCGGCTCTCGGTCGACATCTTGCTGAACTGTCCGCTGGCCATGGCCATCGCCTGGGGTCCGGAGAAAATCCTGCTGTATAACAAAGCCTACGCCGCGCTGATGGGTGTGCGTCCCGAGTCCGTGCCCGGCGGCAGCGTGCCCATCTTGCAGCCGCCCGTGTTCGGCTGGAACCACGCCGCCATGGAAGCGGTGTGGGGCGGCGCGGCGCTGGTCTATCCCGGCCAGGCCATGCCCTTGTGGCGCGACGGCGCCCCCTCCGAGCTACTGCTGGACCTGCACTACACGCCGCTGCGCGACGAAGCCGGCGCGGTACGCGGCGTGCTGTGCGCCCTGCAGCTGGCCGCCGCTCCGGCCCCGGCCGCGCCGGAGGCGCCGCCGCCGGGCCAGGCCCGCGTCCTGGTGGTGGAAGACAATCCGGACGCGCGCTACCTGGTGTGCGAAATGCTGCGCGCCCTGGGCTACGAGGTGGAGGCGGCGGCCGACGCCGAACAGGCGCTGGCCATGCTGCTGGACAGCCGCTACGGCATCCTGTTTAGCGACGTCAGCCTGCCCGGCATGTCCGGCGTGGAACTGGCGCGCTGCGCGCTGCGCGGCCAGCCGCAGCTGCAAGTGGTGTTCGCCTCCGGCTACGGCGGCGGCTTTACCAGCCAGCTCGATTTTCCTGCCGTTTCCATGCAAAAGCCGTACGAAATCGACCAGCTGCGCCAGGTGCTGGCCAGCGCCGCCGCGCGCATACCAACGGTGCGGTTGTAAAGCGCGCAGGCCGACTACAATGACACCACGGCCCGGTTCGGCCATCCCTAGACACGGACACTGATGATTTACTGTGACCCCTACCCCTGCGCGGCACAGGCACCTATTCCCGGGAGAGCCTGAGTGGCCAAGCTCGACAAAGAAGAGGAAGCCCGCATGCATTCTGCGGCCATGCGCAGCGCCAACAGCGTGCTGCTGGCCCGCCAGCGCGCCGAGCATGAAATGCAGGAAGCACGCGAGGAGTTGCGACGTTCCAACGAGCGCCTGAAAACGGTGTTGGAGAGCATCACCGACGGCTTCATCGTGCTGGACCACAACTGGACCATCACCTACATCAATCCGCAGGCGGCCAACATCATCCACCCGCTCGAGAGCGGTGGCCAGCACGTGTTGGGCGCCAACCTGTGGGACGCCTTCCCCGGCTTGCGCGGCACTGTGCTGGAGGCGCAGTTCCGGCACGCCATGGAATCCCAGCAGACGGTGGGCTTCGAACTGTATTACCTGCCGCGCCAGATCTGGCTGGACGTGCGCGCCTACCCGTCCGCCGAAGGCCTGACCTGCGCCATCCAGAACATCACCAAGCGCAAGCTGGACGAACGCGCGCTGCGCGAAAGCGCCAACCGGCTGCAGGTGGCGCTGGCGGCCGGCAAGCTGGGCGACTGGCTGTGGGACGCCGGCACCAACCTGGTGACGCTGGGCCGGCGCGCCGCCGAACTGCTGGACCTGGAAGGCGAAGCCAGCCTCACCTGGGAGGCGCTGAGCGAGCATTTGGTCGCCGAAGACCGCGCCCCGGCCCGGGCCGCCTTCCTTGAGGCCTACCAGAAGCGCACCGATTTCAACGTCGAGTGCCGCATCGAACGCGCCGGCGGCGACCGGCGCTGGCTGTCGGTCGTGGGGCACGGCAATTACGACGAGGACGGCGCCGTGCTGGGCATGACCGGCATGGTGCAGGACATTTCCGACCGCAAGGCTGCCGAAAACACGCTGCGCCAGAGCCAGGAAGAGCTGCAAGCCATGGCCAACTCCATCCCGCAGCTGGCCTGGATTGCCCGGTTCGACGGCGCCGTGGTGTGGTACAACGAGCGCTGGTACGAATACACCGGCCTGCCGCGCGACGCGGTGCCCGCCAGCGGCTGGGACGAGGTGTACGACCCGGAAACCTTGCCCGCCATCCGCCAGCACTGGCAGCAGGCGCTGCGCACCGGCACGCCGTTCGAGATGGAATTCCCGATCCGCGGCGCGGACGGCCATTACCGCTGGTTCCTGTCGCGCGCCAACCCGGTGCGCGACAGCACCGGGCGCCTGGTACGCTGGTTCGGCACCAGCACCGACGTCGACCAGGTCAAGCGGGTGCAGGAAGCGCTGCGCGACGAGAGCGCCATCCTGGAACTGCTGAACGCCACCGGCAACGCGCTGGCCTCCAAGCGCAACCTGCGCTCGCTGCTGCAGGAGGTGACGGACGCGGCCACCCACATCAGCGGCGCGCGCTTTGGCGCCTTCTTCTACAACAGCACCAGCAGCGACGGCGGCGTGCTGACCTTGTATACGCTGTCCGGCCTGCCGCCCGAGGCATTCGCCCGTTTCCCCCACCCGCGCGCCACGGAGCTGTTCGGTCCCAGCATGCGCGGCGAAGGCACGCTGCGCAGCGACGACCTGCTGCGCGATCCGCGCTACGGCAAGAACGCGCCGCACCGCGGCGTGCCGAACGGCCATCCGGCCGTGCGCAGCTACCTGGCGGTGCCGGTGGTGTCGCGCTCCGGCGAAGTGATCGGCTCGCTGTTTTTCGGCCACCCCGAGCCGCGCATGTTCGACGAGCGCACCGAACGCATCATCGGCGGCATCGCGGCCCAGGCCGCCGTGGCGATCGACAATGCGCGCCTGTACGAAGCGGCCCAGCAGGCGGCCGAGGAGCGCAAGATCCTGCTGGACAGCGAGCGCAGCGCGCGCGCCGAGGCCGAGCGCACCAGCCAGATGAAGGACGAATTCCTGGCCACGCTGTCGCACGAACTGCGCACCCCGCTCACGGCCATCCTGGGCTGGGCGCAGGTGCTGCGGCGCGGCAGCCGCGACGAGGCCGACCTGCACCGGGGCCTGCAGACCATCGAGCGCAATGCGCGCGCCCAGGCCCAGCTGATCGAGGATCTGCTGGACATGAGCCGCATCACGTCCGGCAAAGTGTTGCTGGATATGCAAACCCTGTCGCCGCTGACGGTGGTCGACGCGGCCATTGAAACGGTGCGCCCGGCAGCCGACGCCAAGAACATTTCGATCGAGCGCGACTTCCACAGTACCGGCCTGGTGGCCGCCGACCCGAGCCGGCTGCAGCAGGTGATCTGGAATCTGTTGACCAATGGCATCAAGTTCACGCCCAAGGGCGGCGCGCTGCGGGTGGCGGTGACGGAGGCGGACGGCCATGTCGCCATCACGATTGCCGATACCGGCATCGGCATCCGGCCCGAGTTCCTGGCGCACGTGTTCGAGCGCTTCCGCCAGGCCGACTCCACCACCACGCGCCGCCATGGCGGACTGGGACTGGGCTTGTCCATCGTCAAGCACCTGGTCGAGCAGCACGGCGGCACCGTGTCGGTGGCCAGCCAGGGCGAGGGGCGCGGCGCCAGCTTCACGGTCAGCCTGCCGCTGGCCACGGCGCCCAGCAGCAGCGCGCGCCAGGCGCGTTCGCAGGCGGCCCAGCCGCCCGTCCTGCCGGCGGTGCCGGCCGACAGCGGCCAGTGCGACCTGGACGGCCTGCGCGTGCTGGTGGTGGACGACGAAATTGACGCAAGAGACCTGATCAAGCGCATACTATGCGACTGCAACGCCGTCGTTTTAACCGCCGCCAGCGCGGCCGAAGCGCTGCGCCTGGTCGAGCACGAGCGCCCCGGCCTGCTGGTAAGCGACATCGGCATGCCGGACGTGGACGGCTTTGAACTGCTGGCCCAGGTGCGCGCGCTGGGGCCGGCACGCGGCGGCACCGTGCCGGCCATCGCGCTGACCGCCTTCGCCCGCTCGGAGGACCGGCTGCGTGCGCTGGAATGCGGCTTCCGCGACCACGTCTCCAAGCCGGTGGAACCGGCCGAGCTGGTACGGGCTGTTGCATTGGCGGCACAAAAGCGTTGATATTTTCTTATAAAGAAATATTTGTTTCCATGGGGGATAACTTACGCTCCTACCTGACGACGCGGCGCTGTCCTACAGGCAATGCCGCTATCCTTTGCTACACTCGGAGCATAAGAAATATGACCGCCTCAATTGTTTTTACGAGACATTACTATGCCTAGCCCGGACGAGATTTTGAACGCCAAGATACTGGTGGTGGACGACTGCGCCGACAATATCGACCTGATGCTCGAAATCCTGCGCGATGCCGGCTATAGCAACGTCTCGTCCACGATGCTGCCCGAGCAGGTGTGCGGCCTGCACCGCCAGCACTGCTACGACCTGATCTTGCTGGATTTGCAAATGCCCGAGCTGAACGGCTTCCAGGTGATGAAGGGGCTCAAGGAAATCGAGCAGGACGGCTATCTGCCGGTGCTGGCGCTCACGGCCCAGCCCAGCTTCAAGATCGCCGCCCTGGAGGCGGGCGCGCGCGACTTCATCAGCAAGCCCTTCGACCTGCTGGAAGTGCACAAGCGCATCCACAACATGCTGGAAGTGCGCCTGCTGTACAAGGAACTGGCGCAGTACAGCAAGCAGCAGCAGGAACTGGCGCTGCACGACCCCTTGACCGGGCTGCCCAACCGGCGCCTGCTGGAAGACCGCATCGCCACCACGCTGCAGCATGCCGCACGCCACCAGCACAAGGCGGCCGTCATGTATCTGGACCTGGACGGCTTCAAGGCCATCAACGACACCCACGGCCACGCTTGCGGCGACGAAATCCTGAAACTGGTGGCCGGCCGCCTGGTCGGCTCCTCGCGCAAGGAAGACACCGTGGCGCGCGTGGGCGGCGACGAATTCGTCATCGTGCTGGGCGAAGTGAGCACGCTGGGCGATGCCCAGGAACCGGCGTCCAAGCTGATTGAAGTGGTGTCCGAGCCCTACCAGGTCGGCGCGCTGACCTTGCAGCTGTCCACCAGCATCGGCATCGCCCTCTACCCCGAACACGCGGACAACGTCCAGGCGCTGATCGAAAAGGCGGACCAGGCCCTGTACGACGCCAAGCGCGCCGGCAAGAACCGCCACTGCGCGGCGCAGCCGGAGGCGGCGGCCGCCAGCACCTTCGTTCCCAGCCACCCCAGCATGCACAGCGCCTCGGTAGCCTGACGTGGGGCGCCAGAAACAAAAGGCCGCGCGGCATGCCGCGCGGCCTCTTCGTGTGCGCCGCGGCGGGCGGCGCTCCCTGTCTTGCCGTTCAGTGCGCCGCAGCGCTTTCCTTGGCTGCGCCCTCTTCGGTCGACTGCTCCACCTTGGCGGCATGCTGATGGTCGTCATGCGCGTTGACCATCTCGGGCGGCACTTCGATGCGGGTGATGCCGGCGTCGACGGATATCGGGTCGCTGGCCGGGAAGGTCATTTCCACGGCTTCGTCCAGCAGCGTTTCCTTGGCAATCTGGGCCGGCGTTTCCTGCTCATGGTCGGCCAGGATGGTGATGGCCTGCGCCCATTTGACGAAGTCCAGCTCGGCCAGCTCGCGCACAGTGCTGACGTTGAATGCCTTGGCCAGCGCCTTGGCGTCATTGGCGCTCACGCCCTTCAGTGCGCTCACCGGCGCGTCCGCCAGTTCGCGGAAGCATTTACCCACATATTCCTTGTCCACTACGGTATCGATATTCATGATGCATCCTCTCAATGGGTTGGTCAGCCTGCAATGACTATGGCATGCGCCGCCACCGCTGTATGTGCGCAGCCGAACACTGGGCAGGGCAAAAGCGGCGGCAATGGCCGCGCGCGCGATAGCCGTGCACGCTTTTGACTTTCACTTATCCGGTTGTTATGATCGATCAATAGTTTGTCAGGCGAAATTCTTCCTTTCCGAAGCTCCAACAACAACGTGCCTAAAGTAGACAAACCCAAAGTCCTGGTCGTCAACGACGACGCCAACAGCCTGTTCGCGCTGACCAGCCTGCTGGCGCAGTGGTCGGACCAGGAAGGCTACGACGTGATCGCCGCGCGCTCGGGTGAGGAAGGCTTGCGCCAGGTGCTGATGCACGATTTCGCCGTGATCCTGCTGGACGTCAACATGCCCGGCATGGACGGCTTCGAAACTGCCGAGGCGATCCACCAGCGCGCCCGCTCGGCCGACATCCCCATCATATTCGTGACCGCCTTCGTGGCCGATGAACTGGACCGCCTGAAAGCGTACCAGCGCGGCGCGGTGGACTTCCTGTTTACACCCATCATTCCGCAAATCCTGCACGCCAAGATTTCCGTCTTCGTGGCGCTGGCCGTCAAGAACGAGGAATTGAAGCGGCAGGCGCGGCAGCTCAGCCTGCGCACCACGGAATTGACCGCCGCCAACACCAAGCTGACGCGCGAGATCGAGGAGCGCCAGGTGGCCGAGCGGCAAAACCACGCCAAGGACGAGTTCCTGGCCATGCTGGGCCACGAACTGCGCAACCCGCTCAGCGCCATCAGCAGCGCCGCCTCGCTGATCGCCCTGCCCGGCGTGGCGCCGGACGCGGTGGCGCGCGCCAAGCACATCATCCAGCGCCAGAGCCGCCACCTGGGCCGCATCGTGGACGACTTGCTGGACCTGAGCCGCGCCATGTCCGGCAAGATCCTGCTCAACCGCGCGCCGCTGGACCTGGCCGCCTTGCTGGCCAGCTGCCTGGAGACCTACCGCACCACCGGCCGCACCGCCGGCTACGCGGTGACGCTGGAGGCGGGGCCGGGCTGGGTACAGGGCGACGCCACCCGGCTGGAACAGATATTCTGCAACCTGATGGACAATGCCTTGAAATACACGCCGCCCGGCGGCAGCATCACCGTGTGCTGCGAGCAGGACGACGGCGAGGTGCTGTTGTCGGTGGAGGACAGCGGGGTCGGCATCCCCGGCAACCTGCTGCCGTACGTCTTTGACGTCTTCGTCCAGGGCTCGAGCACGCTGGACCGCGCGCAGGGCGGACTGGGCATCGGCCTGGCGCTGGTGCGGCGCCTGGCCGAGCTGCATGGCGGCAGCGTGGCCGCGTACAGCGCCGGCAGCGGCGAAGGCAGCATCTTCACTATCCGGCTGCCGCGCGGCGAGCGGCCACCCGAACCGAGGCAAGAGATTATGGACACCACTGAAACCGCCAAGCCCACCGTGCTGCTGATCGAAGACAACGACGACGGCCGCGAAATGATGTCGATGATGCTCAGCTGCTACGGCTACGAAGTCCGGCACGCGGCCGACGGCCTGCAAGGGCTGGAACTGGCGGCCACCTTCCATCCTGACTTGGCGCTGGTCGATATCGGCCTGCCCGGCATCGACGGCTACGAGGTGGCGCGCCGCCTGCGCGCCAGCGACGAGACGCGCGGCATGAAGCTGATCGCCCTGACCGGCTATGGCCTGGCCGAAGACCAGCGCCGCGTGCTCGAAGCCGGCTTTGACCTGCACCTGGTCAAGCCGGTGGACATCGACAACCTGATGAAGGCCATCGGCAGCTGCGTGGCCTCGCCCGGCAAGCCGGCAGCCCCGGCGACCCCGCCCGCATCCAACGCGCCGGCGCGCACATGACGCCGGCGCCCCCGGTACGCCAGTGCGACAGCGAAATTTTTCCTCAGGTATGATCGCGGAATAAAAACAGATCATTCTTACTCTGAGACCTTTCTTATGTCCGCACAGGTACATCCCGCCCCCTACGACAGCGAACGCGCCGCCGAGCTGAGCGAACTGCTCGGCCACGTCAACGCGTGCTGGGACAATGAGCGCCGCTCGCTGTCGCGCCAGCTGCACGACAGCATGGGCTCCTCGCTGACCGCGCTGACCATGCACCTCGGACTGCTGACGCAAAAGCTGCCGCCCGACCCGGCGCTGCTGGAGCGCGCCACGCAGATGAAAAACTTGCTGCACAACATCATCGAAACCAACCGCCAGATGCAGCACCGTCTGTGGAACGACAAGCTGGAATTCCTCGGCGTGCGGGTGGCGCTGGGCGAGCTGGTGACGCAATTTGGCGAGCAGTACGGGCTGGCCGCCAGCTGCAGCCTGCCGGAAGACGAACCGCGCTGCCCGCGCAGCCACAATGTGGTGCTGCTGCGCGCGCTGGAGGAAGGCTTGCGCAACATCGTCAGCCATGCCCAGGCCAGCAAGGTGCATGTGGTGGTGGACGACAACGACGACGAAATCATGCTGACGGTAAAGGATGACGGCGTGGGTCTGGCGGTGCAAACCGACGTGATCGGCGCCGACAGCGCCAAGCACGGCCTGCGCGTGCTGCGCGAGCGCGCCCTTTACCTGGGCGGCACGCTGGCGCTGTCCAGCGATGGCGGCGGCGCCATCCTCACGGTGATCCTGCCCAAGCCGGCGCCGTAGCGCGGCCGCTTATTCCGCTTATTTCCGCTTTCAATGCAGCTTCACCAGCGGCGTGGTGCGCTTGATCAGGAAGCGCGCCAGCGCCAGCACGGCGGTGCGCACCGTGCCCAGCACGGCCTGGTGGTGCATCAGGTGCAAACTGGTGTACATCAGGCGCGCGACAAAGCCGTCGACAAACCAGTTCAGCCCCTTTAGCGAACCCATCAGGCTGCCGACCGACGAGGTCTGGCCGAAGGACACCAGCGAACCGTAATCCCTGTACACATAGGGCTCGCTTTGCGGCGCCTTGCCTTGCGCCTGGCGCAGGAAAGTCTGCAGCAGGTAGTCGGCCTGCTGGTGCGCGGCCTGGGCGCGCGGCGGCACGGGCTTGCCGTCCTCGCCAAGGCACAGCGCGCAATCGCCCAGCGCGTAAATGCCGGGATGTCCCTTGACCATGAGGTGGCCGTCCACTTCCAGCTGGCCGCCCTTGGCGGTCGGCAAGCCCAGCGTGGCCAGCAGCGCGGGCGCCTTGATGCCCGCCGCCCACACCACGATGTCGGCCGGGTAGTGCTGCCCTTCGCCGGTGGTCACATGATCGGCGTCGATGGCGGTCACGCGCGTGCTGGTCACCACCTTGATGGCGCGCTCTTCCAGCAGCTTGAGCGCGGCAGCCGATACCCGTTCCGGCAACGGCGCCAAAATGCGCGGCGCCCCTTCCAGCAGCGTAATGCGCACGTCCTTCTTCGGTTCCAGATGACCGAAGCCGTAGGCGGCATACACGCCGCTGGCCTCGCGCAGCTCCGCCGCCAGCTCGACGCCGGTGGCGCCGCCACCGATGATGACGATATCCACGCCGGCCTGGGTAGCCGAGGCCGGCGGCACAGGGGGCGCTTCCACCACTTCGGTGGCGCCCGGCGCGCCCTTTTTCAGCGCGGCCTTGGTCAGCAGCTTGAGCAGGGTCAGCCGGAACCGTTCGGCGTCCTCGGTGGCGTTCAGGGAAATGGTGTGTTCCTCGGCGCCGGGAACGCCGAAGTAATTGGACGTGCTGCCGATGGCCAGCACCAGCGATTCGAAGCCGACGCGGCGCTCGGGCAACACTTCCTCGTGCTCGGTGGTGGCGATGGCCGCCACCGTCAGCTGCCTGGCCGGCGCGTCGAGCGCCGTCAGGGCGCCATAGACATAGGTAAAACCGTTGTCGTGGGCCAGCATCTGGTAGGACAGGCCCTCCTGGTGGATATCCAGGGTGCCGGCCGCCACCTCGTGCAGCGAAGGCTTCCAGATGTGGTACAGCCGGCTGTCGACCAGCATCACCTGTTGCGGCCCCAGCTTGCGGCCCAGTTTGCAGGCCAGCTCCAGGCCGCCTGCCCCGCCTCCTACGATAACGATTTTGCTATGCATGGCGCTCCTGAAGTTGGAGGAAACTCAATCCTTGCCGTGGCCCTTGCCGTGGCCGTTTCCGTGGCCCTTGTCATGTTTGTCGTGCTTGTCGTGCTTGTCGCGGTGGTCGCGGTGGTCGTCGCGGTGATCATCGCGGCGGTCGTCGCGGTGGTCGCGGTGGCCATGCTCCGAGCGGTAGCGCGGGGCGTAGTCGTTCACATACCAGTCGTCGCGCACAAAGTAGACGCGGCGGCCGCAGGCGTTGTAGGCGCCGCAGTGCTTGGACCACTTCTTGGCATGGCCGGGCGGTACGCGCAGGTACAGCGGTTCTTCAATCACACGCACCGGGCGGTGCACGATCACGGGTTCCGCATAGATGACCGGCGGCGGCGCCATATTGCCCAGATCGATACGGCCGTAGAAGCCGGGCTGACCTACGCTGATGGAAACGTTCTGCGCAGCGGCGGACAGGGAAATGGCCAGCAGGCTGGCCGCGATGAGGAGTTTTTTCATGGTGTCATCTTATGGTTATGGGTTTACAGCCCCTCAATTCTAAGCCGCCGGCAACTTTCTGTATGTACGCTTGCGCACACAGCGCTACCAAATTTTGGCCAAAGGCAACACTATGCCGCTGAAAAACTGCCAGTCCGGTGCGGCGCGCGTAATGCCGCGCGCCAGGCCGAAGTCCACGGTCAGGCGCGGATGGGGGCTGTAGGCGGCCGCCAGCAGCAGCTGCGCCGTGCCCGGCTCGCCGCTGCGGTACGTACCGGACAGCTCCGCCGTGGCGCCCCATTTGTCGTCCAGCGGCACGGAGAACGAGGCGGAGGCGCCGGTCTGCACACGGCCCAGGCCGGGTTCGGCCCCGCCCAGGCGGGTGAAGTTGAGGTTGGCGTCCATGTGCACGCTGCCGAAGTCGCGGCTGGCGATGCCGTTCAGGCTGTAGTCCGCGCGGCCGCTGCCGATGCCATCCCGGGCGGTGGGTGCCTTGGCGCCCAGTTCCAGACCCAGCGCGCTGCCCTCGCCCAGCAGCCAGGCGCGCTTCAGCACGAATGCGGTGTCGCCGACGCCGCGCAGCCGGGGCGCGCCGTCCTCGCGGTCGGACACCCAGGCTTCGCCGCCCAGCAGCAGGCCCCATTCGGGCGTGAACGCCAGTTTCAGGGTGTAAGGCAGGCTGGCGCGGCGTGCGCCGCCGTCGCGCACGACCAATCCGCCGAGTTCCAGCTCAAGCTGGCCCGGCGCCGGCAACTGCGCGGGGCTGGACACGGAAGGCCGGTACGGCAGCACCGGAGGGCCGTCGGCCGCGTCGGACGCCCCGCCCGATGCAGCACCGGATACGCTGCCCGGCGCCGGCTCGCGCGCCGCCTGTCCCGCCTGCTCCGCCGCCCCCGCCGCCGGCCCGGCTTCCTGCGCCAAGGCCGGCGCCATCGCCGCCAGGCCTACCGCGCACGCCGCCAGCGCGCCCCGCCAACCCGCCCTTGTACGCAGCCAAATCCGCAGCCCCATCCGCAACGCCATAAATCCTCCGATTCGATAACCGCCAGCCTACCATGGCCAGCCGCTCTTGCAACTCGGAAAAGTAGCATGCTAAACTAATCGTTAGATACCTAACCATTAGACGGCAAACATGTCACTCACTATCGAAGAACGCTTCTCGCTTGCGCTGCACACCACGGCGCGCGCCTGGCGCCTGGCGCTGGACCGGCGCCTGAAAGACCTGGGCATGGGCCAGGCCAGCTGGATGGCGATCGCCGCCGTGGCCAAGAGCCAGCCTCTGTCGCAGACCGAACTGGCGCGCCTGCTGGGCGTGGAAGACCCCACCATGGTGGCCATGATCGACCGCCTGGTGAAAGCCGGCCACCTGCAGCGCAGCCCCTCCGACAAGGACCGCCGCGTGAAGCTGGTGACGCTGACCCCGGCCGGCCAGGACATCTACACCCGCGTGAAGAAGGAAGCCGACGCCTTCCGCCAGGAGCTGCTGGGCGATGCCGATCCGGCCACGCTGGCCGTGGTGACCGGCTTTCTCGAGCAGTTGCAAACCGCAGTCGAGTCGCAGCTGTGAGCAGCGCCGGCACTTCAGCTGCTACATCAGCCGGCGCCCCTGCTGCGCCGATCAACCGGCGCATGATCACGATCTCCATCATGCTGGCCACCGTGATCCAGGCGCTCGACGGCACCATCGCCAACGTGGCCCTGCCGCATATGCAGGGCAGCCTGTCCGCCTCGCAGGACCAGATCACCTGGGTGCTGACCTCCTTCATCGTGGCCGCCGCCATCGCCACCCCGCTCACCGGCTGGCTGTGCGACCGCTTCGGCCAGAAAAACGTATTCCTCGTCTCGGTGGCCGGCTTCACGCTGGCCTCCGTGCTGTGCGGCCTGTCGGCCACCCTGGGCGAAATCGTCGCCGCGCGCCTGCTGCAGGGCGTGTTCGGCGCCGCGCTGGTACCGCTATCGCAGGCCGTGCTGCTCGACATCAACCCGCGCGAAAAGCACGGCTCGGCCATGGCCGTGTGGGGCATGGGCGTGATGATAGGCCCCATCCTCGGCCCCACGCTGGGCGGCTGGCTGACCGACAGCTATGACTGGCGCTGGGTATTCTTCATCAACGTGCCTGTGGGCGCGATGGCCTTCTACGGCATCTGGAAATACATCCGTCCCACGCCCGCCGCGCGCAAGATGCGCTTCGACGCCTTCGGCTTCGCCACCCTCAGCCTGGCCATCGGCGCGCTGCAGATGCTGCTGGACCGGGGCGAGCAGAACGACTGGTTCGGCTCGACCGAAACCTGGATCGAAGCCATCGTGCTGGCACTCAGCTTCGCCTGGTTCGTGGCGCACACCGCGCTGACGCCGGCCGGCAAGTCCTTCTTCAACTACCGGCTGCTGAAGAACGCCAACTATGTGAGCGGCCTGCTGTTCATCTTCATCGTCGGCCTGGTGCTGTTCGCCACGCGGGCGCTCACGCCCTCGCTGCTGCAAGGGCTGATGGGCTACCCGGCCGCGCTGGCGGGCCTGGTGACGGCGCCCAGCGGCTTGGGGACCATGGTGGCCATGCTGCTGGTGGGTCGCCTGGTGGGCCGCTACGACGTGCGCCTGCTGCTGGCCGCCGGCTTTGCCATCACCGCGTTCTCGCTGTGGCAGATGAGCGGCTACACGCTGGTGCTGACCACGGGCGACATCATCTGGCCGGGCGTGATCCAGGGCCTGGGGCTGGGCCTGGTGTTCGTGCCGCTGAGCGCGGCCACCTTCGCCACCCTGTCGCCCGAGATGCGCGCCGAAGGCACGGCCATCTACAGCCTGGTGCGCAATATCGGCAGCAGCGTGGGCATCGCGCTGGTGCAGACGCTGCTGGTGCGCAATACGCAGACCGTGCATGCGGCGCTGGCGGAGCGCGTGGCCGTCAGCGACACCGCGCCGGACGCGCTTGCGCTGCTGAACGCGGAAGTGACGCGGCAGGCATCGATGATCGCCTACGTGGACGACTTCTGGCTGATGACGCTATTGACCCTGGCGGTGATCCCGCTCCTGCTGCTGGTGCGCCCAGCGGCCAAAACCGCCGCGCCGGCCCCGGTCGACCACGCGGCCATGGATTGACACGATGAAGACGAAAAACCTCTCCCTCCCCGCAGCGACCACCTTGGCCCTGGCACTGGCGCTGGCCGGCTGCGCCCACGTGCCCGCCGAACGCAGCGCGCCGCTGGCGCAGCGCGACGTGTCGGCCACCGCCATCGCCGCCGACATCAGGCTGGCGCGCGACGGCTGGCCTGAAGCGCGCTGGTGGAGCGTCTACGGCGACGCCCAGCTGGACGGCCTGATCGCCGCCGCCCTGGCCGCCAGCCCGGACCTGGACGCGGCCGCCGCGCAAATCGCATCGGCCCATTCCTCGCTGGACCGCACCCGCGCCGCCGCAGGACTGGAAGCGGGCGCGTACGGCGGCATGAACCGCCAGCGCTACTCCGGCACCGGCCTGTTACCCGCCCCCATCGGCGGCAGCTACTTCACCGAGGAGACGGTGCGCGTGGAAGCGCGCTACGACTTCGACTGGTGGGGCCGCAACAAGGCGCAGGTGGCGGCGGCGGCGGGCGAAGTCAACGCCCACCAGGCCGACTATGCGCAAGCCGAACGCGCGCTGTCCGCCGCCATCGCGCAGAGCTACTTCCGCCTGCAGGGCGGCTGGGCGCGGCGCGCCAACCTGGCGCAGCTGATCGCCGCGCAGCAGGCCGTGATCGACGACGCCGCCAAACGCATCGCGCGCGGCCTGGGCGTAGCCGACGAAGAACGGCAAGCCAGTGGCGAACTGTCGCAGCTCAGGAAGCAGCTGGCCCAGCTCGACGGCGACAACCTGCGCGAACGCGAAGCCCTGCGCGCCCTGCTCGGCGGCGACGGCGCGGCGAGCGCCGGTGCGTTGGATGCCACCGCCCCGCGCGCTAAAGCTGCCGCCGTCGCTACCGCCGCAGCCCGCGCCGGCACGGCGCAGTTGCTGGCGTCGCTGCAGCCGCGCGCGCTGCCTGCAGGGCCGCACGCGCTGCCGTCGCGGCTCGGCATGGAGCTGCTGGCGCGCCGTCCCGACCTGCAGGCCGCACGCTGGCGCGTGGAGGCCTCGCTGAGCCGCATCGACGCCGCCAAGGCCGCGTTCTACCCGGACATCAACATCAGCGCCGCCGCCGGCCTGAACTCGATCTCGCTCGAACACCTGCTGGAAGCCCCGAGCCGCACGCTGTTCCTCGGCCCCACCATCACGCTGCCACTGTTCGACAGCAAGCGCCTGGCCGCGCAGCTGGAAGGCACGCGCAGCGAGCGCAACGCGCTGGTGGCCGAATACAACCGCGCCGTGGTCGCCGCCGTGCGCGACGTGGCGCAGGACGCCGCCGCCGTACAGGCGCTGGAAGCCGAGACCAACGAGCAAGCCGCAGCCAGCGCCGCCGCGCAAGCCCTGCTGCAGTCGGCGCAGGCCAAGCTGCAAGGCGGCCTGGCCAGCCAGCACGCCGTGCTGGCCGCGCAGCTGAACGCGCTGCGCCAGCAGGACGCCGTCCTGCACCTGCAGCAGATCCAGCTGCAGGCCGAAGTCGCGCTGATCCACTCCCTCGGCGGCGGCTACCGCGCCGACACCGCATTCACCCTGAAATAATCCGAGCCCGCCATGACCACCGCACCCGAAAACCACCGCCGCCCCAGCCCCAGCCAACAACAGGAAGCGCGCCCGCGTCCTGGCCGGCATCACGCTGGCCTTCATCGCCGCCGGCGCGGCCTACGCCGTCTACTACCAAGCCGTGCTGTCCAAACAGCAGGAGACCGACAATGCCTACGTGGGCGGCAACCTCGTTACCTTGTCCTCGCAGGTGGCCGGCAATGTGGCCGAGATCAGCGCCGATGAAACCCAGCTGGTGAAGGCCGGCGCCCAAATCGTCAAGCTCGACCCGGCGGACGCCGAAGTGGCGCTGGAACTGGCCCAGGCCCGCCTCGGCGCGGCCGTGCGCCAGGAGCGCCAGCGCTATGCCGACGTCGGCCAGTATGACGCTGCCCTCACCCAGCGCAAGCTGGCCCTGAAGAACGCGCAGGACGACCTGGCGCGCCGCGCGCCGCTGGCGTCGGACCACACCGTGTCCGGCGAGGACGTGGAGCATGCGCGCCAGGCCGTCGCCAACGCGCAGGCCGCCATCGACGTGGCGCTGAAACAGAGCGAAGCGGCGCACGCGGGCGTGGCCGGCGTAGCGCTGGCCGAGCACCCGGCCGTGCAGGCCGCGCGCGCCGACTACATGCAAGCCTGGCTGGCCGCGCGCCGCAACGCCATCGTGGCGCCGGTGTCCGGCTACGTGGCCAAGCGCAGCGTGCAGGTGGGCGCGCGCATCACGCCGGGCATGCCGCTGCTGTCCATCGTGCCGCTGGACCAGCTGTGGGTGGACGCCAACTTCAAGGAATCGGAACTGCGCGACATCCGCATCGGCCAGCCTGCCATGGTGGAGGCGGACCTGTACGGCAGCAAGGTGGAATACCACGGCAAGGTGCTGGGCCTGTCGGCCGGCACCGGCAGCGCCTTCTCGGTGCTGCCCGCGCAAAACGCCAGCGGCAACTGGATCAAGGTGGTACAGCGCGTGCCGGTGCGCATTGCGCTGGAGCCGCAGGAACTGGCCAGGCACCCGCTGCGCATCGGCCTGTCCACCACGGTGAAGGTGGACATCAGCAACACCGGCGGCGCCATGCTGGGCGCGCCGATGCCGCAAGCGCCGATCTACAGCACCAGCGCGCTGGCGCAGCCGCTACAGCAGGCCAGCGCAGCGGCCGACGCCATCATCGCGCGCAACATGGTGCACTGATGCGGCGCTGATCACTCCAGCCGCAGGTGGTCTTCGAGCTGTGCGATGGCCGCGCGCGACTGCGCGATCACCTTGCCGGCAATGCGCTCCCGCATGCCCTGCACGCGCCCGGCCGCTTCGGCTTCCAGCATGAGCGGCGTGAGCATCTGGCGGGCCGATTCGTGGAAGCCCTGCGCCACCTCGTCCAGCTGCGCCAGGTAGGACTGCTCGGCCACCTTGAGCCGCGCGCGCAGCTCCTCCTCGAAAGCGCGGCGCTTGTCGCGGATTTCGGAGCGCTTGCGCTTGCCGCCGTCCGAGAACCATTTGAATGCCCCCGCCAGCAGCACCGCGCCGCCGACAAACGGCGCGGCCGGCGCCAGCACCGGCATCACCACCGCCACGCCGAACAGGTAGGCGGCAGTGCCGGTGCCCGCCGCCGCCACGGCGCCGCCCATCAGCGTGAGGCTGGCGGCAGTATCGACCGTGTTGACGAAGCGCGTGCCGATGCGCAGGCTGGGCATCAGCTTGGCCAGTGCCGCGTGGTGCTCGCGCTGGAACACGCCGGTCTGCCCCAGCCGCATGCCGGACTGGAACAGGCGCAAATCATGCTGCATCAGCTTGAGCGCCTCCTCCTTGCGCCGCACCACCCGGTCCAGGCGGCGCTCCATCTCCTGGCCGAACTGGTTGCGGCCTATGCTTTCCCACACTTCGCCGTCCTTCCACTGGTCGGTGGCCAGGCGGTCGGCAATGGCCAGTTCGATGGCGTTGCCGGCGTCGTGCACGGCGTCGTCGATATCCTGGAACAGCGTGCTGCGCTCGTAGGCCACGCGCGCGTCCACCAGCGCCAGCCGCTGCTGCACCTGGTCGCGCAGTTCCAGCGCCGCGCTCATCATGCGCTCCGCATTGGCGGCCGATGCGGCCATGCCGGCGGCCAGCTCCTGGTACGCGCTGATGCCCTGGCCGATGCTGGCCGCAGCCTGCTGCACCATGGCGCGCAGTTGGTCCTGGTCCAGTTTGCCGCCCTGGAAGCGGCGCGCGCCGTCCAGCAGTTCGTTGTGGCCGGTGCTGCGGCCGAAGTCCGCCACCACGTCGCCCAGGCCGCGCCCCTTCACCAGCTTGCGCGCCTGCTGGCCGATGTTGCTGAGCAGGCCGCGCTCGTCCTCCGGCGGCAGCATGGCCAGTTCGTCGGTGAGCAGGCGCACCCCGAGCGCCTTGGCCACGCGCTGCGCCATGGCGCGCGCTTTCGGGCCTTGCAGCGCCACCAGCGGGCGCAGCATGGCATAAGCGTGGTCGCGGGTCTGTTGATCGACGGCGGGCGAGCAGCGCGCCAGCGCATGGAGCGCCCAGTCGACGCTGACGCCGGATTCGATGGCGTTCAAGACCAGGGCGGTGAAAACGGCGGAGGCCTTGCCTTCGCCGGCCAGGTCGGTGACGGCGGCGAACTGGCCCAGGGTGACGGTGCCGTCGGCGGCGGCCAGCGCGCCCACGGTGCGCGCCAGCGCCGAGCCGAAGCTTTGATCGGAGGACAGGTGTTCGTCCAGCGTGCGGATTTCTATCGGTTTGTCGGCATCCATCCAGTACTCAAGCTCATAGTTTCAAACAGGCGGGGATGAAGCGCCGTGGCGCCTCGGTCGAAATCATTATAGTGGCCCTTACGGATGTGGCAACCTTGATAACGCTGAATCGTGTGCTAGAGCGCTTCGGTGGACAGGAACAAGGTCTCCTTGATCTCTTCCATGACCACGTAGCTCTTGCTCTGCGCCGCGCCCGGCAGTTGCAGCAGCATCTCGCCCAGCAGCTTGCGGTACTCGGCCATTTCGTGGATGCGCGCCTTGATCAGGTAGTCGAAGTCGCCCGACACCAGGTGGCATTCCTGCACCTCCGGGATGCGCAGCACTTCGCGCCGGAACTGCTCGAACATGGAGGCCGACTTGGTGTTGAGCGTGATTTCCACGAACACCAGCAGCTTGGCCCCCAGCGACGGCGGGTCGATACGCGCATGGTAGCCGGTGATGACGCCGTCCCGCTCCATGCGCTTGACGCGCTCGATGGCAGGCGTGATCGACAAGCCCACCTGCTCGCTCAAATCCTTCATTGAAATCCGCCCATCCTCCTGCAGGATGCGCAGGATCTTGCGGTCCATCTTGTCCAGGCTACGGACCGATTCCTTCTGTGTTCGCATGATTTTTTACTGAATATCCGAAGTTTTATAGTAACAAACACTACCTCAACCAACTTATCATAGCGTTATATCTGGCGCAAGCCATTAAAATCCATAAGGGAGCGTTATGCGTATCGTGATTCTCGGCAGCGGCGTTATCGGCGTCACCACGGCGTACTACCTGGCCCAGGCCGGCCACGACGTCACGGTACTGGACCGCCAGTCCGCTTCCGCCCAGGAAACCAGCTTCGCCAACGCCGGCCAGATCTCGCCCGGCTACGCATCCCCTTGGGCGGCGCCCGGCATACCGCTGAAAGCCATGAAATGGATGCTGCAGCGCCACGCGCCGCTGTCCATCACGCCCGACGGCACCCTGTTCCAGCTGCAATGGATGTGGCAGATGCTGCAGAACTGCAATGCCGAGCGCTACGCGGTGAACAAGGAGCGCATGGTGCGCCTGGCCGAGTACAGCCGCGATTGCTTCAAGGCGTTGCGCGCTGCCACCGGCATCGAATACCAGGGCCGCCAGCAAGGCACCACCCAGCTGTTCCGCACCCAGCAGCAGCTCGACGGCGCCGCCAAGGACATCGAAGTGCTGAAGGAAACCGGCGTGCCCTACGAACTGCTGACCCGCGAGCAGCTGGTGGGCGCCGAGCCTGGCCTGGACAAGGACAAGCTGGTGGGCGGCCTGCGCCTGCCGAACGACGAAACCGGCGACTGCCAGCTGTTCACCACCCGCCTGACCGCCATGGCCGAAGAGCTGGGCGTGAAGTTCCGCTACAACACCGAGATCCGCAGCCTGGTCATGGACGGCGGCGAGATCAAGGGCGTCATCACCGACACCGGCCTGGTGCACGCGGACAGCTATGTGGTGGCCATGGGCTCCTATTCCACCCAGCTGCTGCAGGACATCGTCAAGATCCCGGTCTACCCGCTGAAGGGCTATTCGATCACCGTGCCCATCGTGGACGCGGCCAGGGCGCCCGCCTCGACCATCCTGGACGAAACCTACAAGATCGCCGTGACCCGCTTCGACGACCGCATCCGCGTGGGCGGCATGGCGGAGATCGCCGGCTTCAACACGCAGCTGAACCCGCGCCGCCGCGAAACGCTGGAGATGGTGGTCAACGACCTGTTCCCCGGCGCCGGCGACACCGCCAGGGCCAGCTTCTGGACCGGCCTGCGCCCGATGACGCCGGACGGCACGCCTGTCGTCGGCCGCACCGCCGTGCGCAACCTGTTCATCAACACCGGCCACGGCACCTTGGGCTGGACCATGTCCTGCGGCTCGGCGCAGCTGCTGGCCGACATCATCTCGGCCAAGCGCCCCGCCATCCTGGCCGACGATCTGTCCGTGAGCCGCTACAGCAAGGAAGCGCGCCAGCGCGCCCCCCAGCTCGTCAACGCCTGAGCAACACGCCCCGCTGCGCGCGTGGGTGCGCCCACCCGTAGGGCGGGTTAGCGCGGTCCGCGCGTAACCCGCCGCCCCCGCCGCCGCGTCCGCCGTTGTGCCACAACCACCAGCGGACGCGCAGCGCGATTGGCCGTTGTGCGCCCTTCGCGCTCTGCGTATAATTTTTGCATGAATAAACTCGAAGCTTATGGCCACATCGCCGCCCTGGCGATACGCGGCGACCTGGTCTTCCCCACCAGCGTCAACGCGGCGCTGCGCGTGCAACTCGCGCTGGACGACCCCGAATGCCCCATCGATGAAGCCATCCGCCTGGTGCTGGCCGAGCCGCAGCTGGCTGCGCGCACGGTGGCGCTGGCCAATTCAGCCATGTTCAACCGCACCGGCGGCCCGGAGGTCACGAATGTGCGCGCCGCCATCATGCGCATCGGCTACCACAACCTGTTTGCGCTGGCCGCCGCCATGGTGGTGCGCCAGTTCGGCAGCAAGATCGCCGACCCGGCGCTGCGCGCCAAGGCCGAACAGCTGTGGCAGCACACGGTCAACGTGGCCTGCCTGGCCCGCATCATCGCGCGCGACGTCACCTACACCAACCCGGATACGGCGCTGTTCGCCGCCATCGTGCACGAGGTGGGCAATTTCTACCTGCTGTCGCGCGCCGACGAGTTCCCCGGCCTGCTGGAAGACGATCCGGACAACTGGCAGCCGGCCAGCGAGGAAATCATCACGCGCGAAGTGCTGAACAAGCTGAACATCCCCGAGCCGGTCAGCACCGCCATCCAGGGCATGCGCGACAGCTTCCTGCAGATTCCGCCGGAATCCCTGCTCGACACGCTGCTGCTGGCCAATCACCTGTCGCCGGTGCCTTCGCCCTTGCAAGCGGCGCCGCGCGACCTGCCGCCGCACTCCGAATCCGTGATCGACCTGTTCATCGACGAGGAAATGATGGAAGAATTGCTGGCCCAGGCCGGCAAGGACGCCGAGGCCATGAACGCCGCCCTGCTGGTTTAAGACTTCGCTATGCGCAGCTGCACCGGGTGCAGCTGCTGTTCCATCCGTGTGCCGCGCTTGGGCAGCAAGTCCGCCAGCGTCACCCCGTCCAGTACTGTCAGGTAGGCGTCGGTCGCCTCCTCCAGCTTGGTCTTCAGGAAGCAGGCGCCGTTGAAGGCGCAGGTGTTGTGCTCGCCGTCGAAACACTCGGCCATGTAGAAATCGCTCTCGCTCCCGCGCACCACGGCGCCGATATTGATGTCTGCCGGCTCGCGCTTGAGCCGCAGGCCGCCGTTGCGCCCGCGCACGGTCTCCACCAGGCCATTCACGCCCAGCTGGTGGATCACCTTGGTCAGGTGGTTCTTCGAGATGTTGTGCAAATCCGCGATGTCCTGGATGGTGACCAGTTTGTCTCGATTCATGCCCAGAAACATCAGCGAACGCAGGGTGTAGTCGGTAAACGAAGTCAGTCTCATGGCGTGGCGGTCCGGGATTGAAAGATGCAAGGCGAGTATTGCTTTTGAGCAGCCTCTACTGTAGCATGCGCAAAGACGCATTCATTATATATCTTATCGCTCAGCTCCCCCATTTGCGAGGTAAGCTCACTCTCAAGGGTGCGGCTTATAATGGCAAGCAGCGCAAAGACCCGCAAAGACCGATGGAAGTGATGAAGAGCTGGAAAAACCCAGGTAACTGCCGCAGCGCGGCGTACCGCACTACCGCAGCCCTGCTGCTGCTTGCCGCGCTCGGCACGGCGGCCCTGTACGCCGGCACGTCCGGCTTCCGCGTCATTTCGACCGAAGCCGGGCGGCGGCTGGATATCGCGAAAAACCCGCGCACCTTGCCGCTGGCGCGCGTCGTGGCCGCCGAAGGCCAGCCGCAGCCGCTCACGCTGCAGCAGGCGCTCAGCGACGATCCGCGCGTGGCCATCGTCACCTTCATCTACACGCAGTGCAATGCCATGTGCTCGATATTGGGCTCCGAACTGCAGCAGATGCAGGACGCCCTGCGCCAGCGCGGCCTGCAGGACAAGGTGCGCCTGCTCAGCATCAGCTTCGACCCGCGCGACACGCCGCAGCTGCTGGCCAATTACGCCGGCAAGCAGAAGGCGCTGCCCGGCAGCTGGCAATTCCTCGCCATGCCGGACGCCAGACAGCGCCAGCAAGTGCTGGACACCTTCGGCATCGTCGTGCTGCCCGCGCCGCTGGGCGAGTTCGAACACAACGCCGCCTTCCACCTGGTGGACAAGCAAGGCCGGCTGGCGCGCGTGATGGACTTCACCGACGGCACGGGCGCCCTCGACACCGCCCTCGCCATGGCCGGCGCCGCGCCTGCGCCCGCCCCCGCATCCGCCTCGGCCGGCACTGCGCCGGTAGCCCAGGCCGCACCGCGCACTGCGGCAGCCGGAGCCGCGCTATGAGCCCGCGCCTGCGGCTGTTCAGCCGCATCTGCGGCGTGCTGCTGCTGGGCGGCGCCTTCCTGTTCCGTGGCGCGCTGGAGGCGACCATGCTGGGCCACATGGTGGCGCAAATTCCCATGATCTTCTTCGGCGGCCTGCTGCTGGGCGGCCGCGCCATCCGCGACAGCGCCCTGCTGGCCAGCTACGACCGCCACGGCCTCACGGGCCTGACCGCGCTGCTGTTCATCAGCGCCTACTGGATGATCCCGCGTGCGCTCGAATTCAGCCTCACCATGCCGGGCTATGAACTGGCCAAGTTCGCCTCCTGGGCGCTCCTGGGCGCCGTGCTGCCCGCCTCTATCGCGCGCGCCAACATCGTCATCCAGCTTTTCTATCTCGGGAATTTCTGCGCCATGACCGCCATCGGCGGCATGCTGTACCAGGATGTGCCCGAGCAGCTATGCAACGCCTACCTGAAAGACAACCAGGCCCTCACCGGCGCCTTCCTCATCATCGTCGCCGTGGCTGCGGCGGTGGGCTGGTGCATCTACCGCTTCCCCGCGCTGAACGCGCCCACCCCGCCCGACGCCGCCGCCGTCCGAAAATAAGCCAGAAAATAAACTAGAAAGTAAGCCATGCAGTACGAAGAACTGAGCACTGCCACCATCACTGCCCTGGTCCATCAATTCTATGACGGCGTGCGCGCCGATCCGGAGCTCGGCCCCGTATTCGACGCTGCCATCGGCGACAACTGGGACCCGCACCTGGCGCGCATGGTGGAGTTCTGGAGCACCGTGATGATGGGCACCAAGGAATTCCAGGGCAATGTGTTCGGCACCCACATGCAGCTGAGCGGCATCGAACCGCAGCACTTCCGCCGCTGGCTCGCGCTGTTTGAAATGACGGCCGCCCGCCTGTTCAAGCCGGCGCTGGCGGACGAATTCCTCATCGTCGCGCGCCGCATCGCCGCCAGCCTGCAGTACGGCTTCTTCGGCAAGGTCGTCGCGCAGTAGCCATCAGCGCAGCTTGGCCAGCGCCTGCTGCGCGCGGATGATATTCACCAGGGTGCGCAGCGCGGGGTGGTTGTGGCGCCGGCTGCTGTAGTACATGTGGAACGGCTCGCCCTTCGCCGCGTACTCGTTTAGCACGAGCTGAAGGCTGCCTTCTTCCAGTTCACTTGCGATCCGCTGCTCCAGGAAATAGCCCAGCCCCACACCCGCTTTCGCGGCGGCGATGGAAGTGGCCGTGTCGTTGATGGTGATTGCGCCCGGCACGCGAATGCGGAACTTGTTCCGGCCCCGCGCCAGCTCCCATTTATAGCTCGAATTGTCGCCCAGCAGAAGCTGCAGACAGGTATGCCCAGCCAGGTCGTCCGGATGCTGCGGTGCGCTGCGGTCCGCCAGGTAGGCCGGCGCCGCCGCCACAACCCAGCGCTGCGGCCCGCTCAAGGGCACGGAGATCATATCCTCCGGGACGTAGTGCCCGTAGCGGATACCGGCGTCATACCCCTCCGCCACGATGTCGATGGGCCGATCCTCGACGACCACGGTGAGCCGGACCTCCGGGCAGAGCCGCGCGAACTCCGGTATGGCCGGGGTGATCAGCAGGTGCGCCGCGTCCGCGAACACGTTGACGCGCAGTTCGCCGTACCGGCCCGCGCCCGGCGCATCCAGTTCGGCCAGCGCCAGGCCGATCTTGTCGAAGCCTTCCTCCAGGCGCAGCGCCAGCGAGCGGCCGGTATCGGTGGGCGCCACGGCGCGGCTGGAACGGTTGAGCAGCTTGGCGCCGAGCCGCTCCTCCAGCCTGCGCATGGCATGGCTGACGGCCGACGGCGTCAATCCCAGCTGGATGGCCGCGCCCTTGAAGCTGCCGGTGCGCATAATAGTGAGGAAAACCCGCAGGTCGGACAGCTCGATCCGATCGAATATGGACATGAACTACTTTCACTCGGAGGATGAATCATAATCACCTCCAAATGCTATCACGGTGCCCGCAATACCGGCTATAACTACGGGCTTGCATAAAGGAGCGCCTCATGAAGCAAAGAGTATTTGGACGGACCGGCCGCAGCGCGTCGGAAATCGGGTTCGGCGCCTGGGCCATCGGCGGCGCCTGGGGCGACGTCTGGCAGGAGGACGCGAAAGCAGCCCTGCACGCGGCACTGGACGAAGGCATGACCTTCATAGACACCGCCGACGTCTACGGCGACGGCCGTTCCGAGCAGATCATCGCGGAAGTGCTGAAGGAGCGCGGCGGCGCCAGGCCCTTCGTGGCCAGCAAGATCGGCCGGCGCTCGTCGCCCCACGTGGCGGAAGCCTACAGCAAGGCCAACCTGACCGCCTACGTCGAGCGCTCGCTACGCAATCTGCAAACGGAGTGCCTGGACCTGGTGCAGCTGCACTGCCCTCCGCCGTCGATCTATTATCAGCCGGAAGTGTTCGGCTTCATGGACCAGCTGGTGGCCGATGGCAAAATCCGCCACTACGGCGTGTCGGTTGAAAAGGCCGAAGAAGGTCTGAAGGCGATCGAATACCCGAATGTGCAATCGGTCCAGATCATCTACAACATCTTCCGCCAACGTCCGGCCGGGCTGTTCTTCGCCGAGGCGAAGCGGCGCCAGGTCGCCGTGATCGCGCGCGTGCCGCTCGCCTCCGGCCTGCTGACAGGGAAAATGAACGCCGCCACCGCCTTCGCCGCCGACGACCACCGCGCCTTCAACCGCAACGGCGAAGCCTTCGACAAAGGCGAAACCTTCTCGGGCGTGCCTTACGAGGTGGCGCTGGCAGCCGTCGAAGAAATCCGCCGCCTGGTGCCGGGCGACGCCACGATGGCGCAGTTCGCGCTGCGCTGGATACTGATGGAAGACGCCGTGAGCACCGTCATCCCCGGCGCAAAAAACGCCTCGCAAGCGCAGTCCAACGCCCGCGCAAGCGCGCTGCCGGCCCTTTGCGCGGACGTCATGTCGGAACTGCGCCGCATCTATGCCGAGCGCATCGCCCCGCATGTCCATCACCTCTGGTAAGCGGCCTGGCGGCTTCCACCGGCAACAGCAGTTTGCTATGCTTGCGGCACTCAACCCTGGAGATGCCCATGCTGATCAACACGCCTGCCTACGGATCGGACCAATCCGGCCTGGTCTGCGGCTATCTGTTCGGCCGCGACCATCAGCCTTTGCCGATCGAAGCCGGCGCCGCGCAGGAATGGCTGGACCAGCCGGGCCACCACGAGGGCGAATTCATCTGGCTGCACTTCAACCTGGCCAACACCGCCAGCGAGAAATGGATGAAGGAGCACGTGGTGCTGGCCGAGGAGTTCTATGAAAGCCTGCACGAGGGCCAGCGCTCGACCCGCATCGAACTGGCCGACAATGCCCTGATCGCCGTTGTCAACGACGTGGTGCACGACTTTTCCTTCGATCCGTCCGACATCGCCACGCTGTGGCTGAGCGTGGACCGCCAGGTCGTGATCAGCGCGCGGCGCCAGCCGCTGAAGGCCATCGAAGGCTTGCGCCAGGCGGTGCGCGCCGGAGAGCCGATACGCTCGCCGGTCGAGCTGCTGACGCATTTGCTGCGCGACCAGGCGGACGCGCTGGTGAAGATCGTGCGCGACGCCATCGGCCGGGTGGACGGCATCGAAGACAATCTGCTGCAGGGTAAGCTGAAGCGCAAGCGCACCGACCTGGGTTCGCTGCGGCGCGTACTGGTGCGCCTGCGCCGCCTGCTCGCGCCTGAACCGGCTGCCCTGTTCCGATTGCTGCAAAAACCGCCGGCCTGGGTGGCGGACGTGGACAGCGAAGAACTGCGCGCCGCCACCGAGGAATTCGCGGTGGTGTTGAACGACATGGCGTCGCTGCAGGAGCGCATCAAATTGCTGCAGGAAGAAATCGCGGCGCAGGTCAACGAGAGCAACAACCAGAGCCTGTACGTGCTGACCATCGTCACCGTGCTGGCCCTGCCCATCAATATCATCGCCGGCCTGCTGGGCATGAACGTGGGCGGCGTGCCGATGGCGCAGGACCCGGAAGGCTTCTGGATCGTTGCCACCATCGTGGCACTGTTCACCGCCGTCGCCGGCTGGCTGGTCTACCGCAAGCAGCAGGACCAGGAGTAGCCGGCAACGCCGGGACCGGCTACTACGGAGCTCGCGGCCGGGCGCTAGGCAGCCACGGCGCCAGGCGCCGTAGCCGTGGCCGTGGCCAGGCTCGCGCCCAGCAGGCGGTCGGCGGCCGGCTCCAGGGCGGCCGGCCGGCAGCCGTAGGACGCGAGGCGGCCTTGCGCGGCGGGCGCCAGGTCCAGGTCGTACGGCATGCGGCCGGCCACCACCCACAGCCGCTCGGCCGGCAGCGCGTCCAGCAGGCGGCGCTGGCCGGACACCAGCATGGCGTTATAGGTCTGCACCACGATCTGCTGCGCGCCCTCGGCGAACGCCAGCGCCTCCGCAACCTCGTTGTACGGCGCATCCGCCGCCAGCGCGTACTCGCGCACCGCTGCGCCGGCGCGCCGCAGAGCGGGCAGCATGGAGCTGCGCGCTTCCTTGTTGCGACCCGTTGCCACCTCGTCGATCTCGGTGCGGTCACGCACCTCGAAGGTCAGCAGGACCACCGGCAGCGACAGGTCCAGCGGTCGGAATGCGCCCGCCTGCGTCAGCGCCGCGTACTGGATCTTGCGCGACAGGGCCAGCGCCTCCGGCGTCATCAGGGCCGGCGGCGCGGCAGGACGGTTGCGCCAGTCCGCCACCGCGCGCGCCTGCTTCAGCTTGCGCACACGCCGCAGCGCTTCCTCGATGCGCTGCGGCGGAATGACGCCCTGCTCCACCGCGCCCAGCACAGCCGCAATGGCGGCCTGCTGCCGGTCCTCGCGGTGCGATACCAGTACGATGTCCGTCCCCGCCAGCAGCGTGGCGACGGCACCCGCCGCCACGCCCACGCCTTCCGAGATCGCGCCCATCTCCAGGCAGTCGGAAATCACGGCGCCGTCGTAGCCCATCTCCTCGCGCAGCAGGCCGGTGAGCACCTTGCGCGACAGCGTGGCGGGCAGGCTGGCGTCCGGCTCGAAGGCCGGGAATGCCACGTGCGCCGTCATGATGGCGTCCACGCCCGCGTCGATGGCGGCGCGGAACGGCGCCAGCTCCACCGCCCGCAGGCGCTCCTGGCCATGCAGCACGGACGCCATGGCATAGTGCGAATCGACCGCCGTGTCGCCATGGCCGGGGAAATGCTTGGCGGTGACGATGGCGCCGGCGCGCTGCTGGCCGCGCATGGCGGCGATGCCGTAACGGATCACGGTGTCAGCATCCTCGCCGTAGGCACGCACGCCGATCACAGGGTTGAGCGGATTGTTGTTCACGTCCAGCACTGGCGCCAGCAGCATGTTCACGCCGATCTGGCGCATTTCGTCGCCGTTGACGAAGTTCATCTGCTCGCAATCCGGCACCGAGCCGGCGGCCTGGAAGGCCATCGCCGGCGGGATCGGCGTCACCCCCTGCTCAATGCGCATTACCATGCCGCCCTCCTGGTCCAGCGCGATCAGCAGCGGTTCATCGCTCACTTCCGCGTTGATCTCCTGCAGGCTGCGGCATAACGCTGACACCTGCTGCGGCGTGTGCACGTTGCGGCGGAACAGGATCACGCCGCCCACGCGCCGCTCGCGTATCAGCCGCGTTATCGCCGCGTCGGGCTCCAGCCCGTCGAAACCGACCATGAACAGCTGCCCGATTTTTTGCGCCAGTTCATCCGCCATTGCCCCTGCCTTTGCTTGTGCCATTTCAGTGCTCTCCTCGTGTAAAAGTTATTCGTTCCAGCCGCGCAGGCCAAGCAGACGCTCGCCCAGTTCGCTCAGTTGCGCGGTGGCGTAGCTGGTCTGTTCCTTGCGGCGCGGGTCGCCGTGCAGGCTGTAGCCTCCCGGCGCCAGCCGCTCGCGCCAGGAGCGGATGCGCCACGCGCGCAGTTCTGCGTTGCTTTCCTGCGCCGGCATCATCGATATGTACTGCGCCATGCGCACCTTGCCCGCCGAGCGGTTCTGGCGGATGCCGTGACACAGCTTGCTGTTAAAGATCAGCAGGTCGCCCTTGTTCAGCGGCACGCGCACGTGCGGCAATTCCGCGACCTTGGGGCGATACCAGTCCCAGTCGGCAGGCTGCTGCGCGCGCCAAGCCGCGTAGTTGCGGAACAGCTCGGGGATGCAGACGAAACCGCCCACGTCCTCGTCCACCTGGTCACTGATGGACAACACGCCCTGCACGTTTTGCGGGTCCGTGTCCGGGTCGTAGTCCCAGTGCATGAAACTCTTGAACTCGAAACCTGGCTCCGGCGGCAGGTTCAGGTTCACGCGGTCTATCGACACCCACAGGTCTTCGCGGCCCCACACGTCCACAAAGGCGTCGTAGACCCGCTGCGACTGGCGTGCATCCCACAGGTGCTGGTGGTTGTACAGCTCCACCATGCCGGCGTTGAAACTCAGCTCCGTCCTGCGCAGCAGCGATTTGTCCGGCGGGTACCAGGTGCCCGGGTCCTGCGGGTCCATGTCCTCGAACTCCCAGATCAGGCGTTCGATGTCGGTGATCTTGTGCGCCGCCACCGCCTGCCTGATGACCACGTAGCCGTTGTTCGCCCAGCAGGCCCAGTCCTCCTCGGACAGCACGCGCAGCGCAGCGCCGCCGGAGCGGTCGCTCAACCGCGCGGCGCTGCTGCCGACGGTGGACAGGTTGCGGCGCGCTATATTCTTTTTGCCGATGGCTTCGATGCTTTGCATATCAGTCCCCGCGAAGTTGGTATCCAAGAAAGTGCAGCCGGTCGAAGAACAGCTCGTAGGCATAGCCGAAGCTGTCGCAGCGCGTGAAGCCGCGCCGCAGGTAGAGCGGCATGGCGGCGCTGCTTTCCCACACTGTCAGCACGATGCGGGGGCAGGCACGGCTGCGCGCCAGGCGTTCGATCTCGGTCAGCATGTGGGTGAACCAGCCGCGTCCCTGAAAGCGGGCCTCTATCGCCAGGCTGCCGACGAAGAAATCATCGTCACGCGCGTTGCGGGCGATGAAGGCGTCGTAGGCCTCGTCCATGGCCCTGACTTCGTCGCGGTAGTGTGACACGGCCGGAACGGCGGCGAACTCGCGCACCGTGGCGGCAGTGAAGAAGCCGGCCAAGCCACCACCGTTTTCCACCATGGCGTGCACGTGGCCGATGTAGGGGTCGATATTCTGCAGGCGCTGCAGCTCGCGCAGCGGCAGGCGCAGCTTGTTCCCGGCGGAGCAGTATTCCAGGTAGCTGGTGGCGAACAGCAGCTCGGCCATGCGGTTGCGTGCCGCGCCGTCCAGCGTGGCGCCGGGGACGAAGGCGACGGGTGCGACGGCCGGGTGGGGGATGTGCCCTCCCGGGGCGGCGGCATGCCCTCCAGGGACTGCGGCGTGCCCTCCCGGCACGGAGGCCGCCCCTGCCGGAGCGCGGACATCTGCGCTCGCGGGCGGCGCCGGGAGGACTGCTGCCGTGGCCCGTAGCGGCACACTGCTTGCGCTCATTGCGCGCCCCTGCGTCCGTCCGCCGCGCCGTGGCGCGCCAGGCGCAGCACGACCTGCTCGCGCTGGCCGCTGCCGCGCGTGGGACACCAGTAATCGCCGCTGAGGATGCGGTCCGCATTGCGCGCCAGCAGATAGGCCGCAAACAGCGCATTGACGCGGTCCAGCACCTGGTCCTGCGACAAGAAGGAATAGTAGTTGCAGCTTTCCGGCTGTGCGCGCAGCTGCGGTGCATACGCCATGCGCGGCACTTCGCGGAACCACGCCAGTTCCGCCACCGTTTCCAGTTCAAGCGCATGCTCCAGCCGCCAGCCGCGCCGTTCCAGCGCCGCCACGCAGCCGGCATAGCTGCGCTCCTCGTCGTCGCTGAAGGGCACCTCGGCGCCGGTGATCGCGTCCACCTGCAGGCGCATGCCGCGCAAGCCGCCTACCACCGCTTCCGGCTGGCCGTCGTGCAGCACGGCGTGGCGCCGCGTCATGTCGTGGTAGGCGAGGAAGGTCTGGCCGATGTGGCGGTGCCATTCGCCGTAGGTGGCCTGGTGCAGCAGCGCGGCGTAATCCTGCATTGCACCGGCGCCGGCGCTGACGCTAACGCCGGGCGGCGGACAAGGCATGCCGTCCAGGTTGCGGTCCATCGCTGTCAGGATCTGCCGCAGTGCGCCGTTGCCGCGCCGCGCCACCAGCATGCCGTTTTCGTCCTTGATCAGATTGAGCCAGGAGACGAAGGTGGCGTTGATCTGCTGCGTTTGCGGGTCGAAGGCAAAGTTCACGTAGTCCGGCACTTCCGGCTTGGCCAGGAAGGCGGTGGCCGCGCGGTAAGGCATCGTGTCCGCGTCCAGGTAGATGCCGCCGCACTCGTACAGGATCAGCAGGCGGAAATAGTCCGCCAGGTTCACGTAGCAGCGCGCCGCGTGCAGCTGCTCAAACAGCGCCAGGCGCTGCGGCGCGCGGGCCTGCGCAAGCCTGCGCAGCGAATGCACGGCCAGCACATCGCGCCCCACCACGTAAGCGCCTATCGCCCAGCCGCCGATATCGCGGCCCACGCGGAAGGCTGGATCGCCGCGCAGCTGCGCCGCGTCCCATACCCACAGCACCAGCTCATATTCGGGATCGTCCGCCTGCACCTCCGACAGCGCGGATTCCCACTGGCAGATGGCCTGCCGCGCGGCGTCCGGCAAGGAGCCGCCCATCCAGATGCGGTGCATCAGCAATTCTTCCGGCGCCAGCGTCTGCGTCGGGATGCCGATCAGCGACGACACGCGCCGCGCATCGAACAGCGCGAACTGTTCGCGTACCAGCTGGCGCAACTGCTCCAGCTGCCGCCGGTAGCCCTCCTCCAGCAAGTGCAGGCGGGCGCTGTGTTCGCACTGCGCGCTGGGGTCCTGGCGGCAGAAGGCCTCCCATTGCTTGCATGTGACGAAAGCGGACTTTAAATCTTTGATCAGAACTTCGTACTCAAGATCGAAACTCATCGGTATCTCTCCGGGCAGTCTGTGACAAAAGAAGGCGGCGTCAGGCAGCGTCAGGCGGCGTCCGCCACCGGTAGCGCAGCCGGTGGCGTGCCACCGGGTGCCCCGCGCGCAGCGTGGCTGCGGGCCATACGGCGCAACGCAAGGAACAGGAAGGCGCCGAGCGGCACGTTCATCAATGCATAGGCGGCAAGCGTATAGCCGAAATGCGCGCACACGGCGTTGTACAGCTCCAGTCCCGCCGCCAGGTAGAGGCAGTACAGCAGGCTCATGGCGCACGAGGTCAGGCTCATGGAAACCCCGGTGGCGGTCAGCGCGATGCGTATCAGCGCGCCGTTGAACAAGCCGAAGCCCGCCGAATAGACGAACATGCACAGCACGAACAGGTGGCCCTGCCGGTACAGCAGGCCCGCGCCGGCCATGCCCGCCAGCGCCAGCGCCCCGCCCTGCCGCAGCAGGCGCCCCAGCGAGAAGCCTTCGCCCATGCGCTGGATGGCCATGGTGCTGCACACAAAGCCGCAGAAGATGGCGCACTGCCAGGCGATGTAGGTGCCGTAAGAAGCGCCCATGCCCTGCAGGACGATGGCGGGCGACAGCCCTATCCAGGCGGTCAGCGGCGCGATGGCGCAGGCGGCGGTGAAGATGCCGAACATGAAAGTGCGGTTGGTGAAGATGGCGCGGTAGCTGGCCGCGAGGCTGCGCGGCGCGGCCTGTCCTGCCGCCTGCCCGGCCGGTGCCGGTGCCGCTGCCGCTGCCGGCCCCGGCATGGTGCGGAACAAACCCGCCCACGCCACCGCGCCCAGCACGAAGGCGATGCCGAAAATGGCGCGCCAGTCGGCCACTGCGATCACCGCGCTGCCGATCACCGGCCCGATCAGCGGCGCGAACACGGTGGTGTTGCCCATCAGGGACGTCATCTTGACGGCTCGCTCGTCGTCCAGCAGTTCATGCACCGCCGCGTAGCCGATGAAGATGAAGCACGATCCCATGCCCTGGAAGAAGCGGATGGCGAGGAATTGCGCGATGGTCTGCGCGAACGGCACCAGCAGCGTGGCAACCAGGAACAGCGCATTCCCGGCCAACATCACCTTGCGCTTGCCGATGCGGTCAGCCACCGGCCCCAGGAAAATCTGCAGCGTGCTGCCGCCCAGGATGTACAGGCTGAGGGACAGCCCGATCGCATGGTTGGACGCGCGGAATTCGCGCACCACCTGCGGCATGGCCGGCATGATCATGTCGTTGGACAGGTAAACCGCCATTTCGTACAGCAGGAAAAACAGGCAGAAATACAGCAAGCGCTTGTTCGTTTGCACCATTACGTCCCCTTTGCAAGCCAGCCATGGACAACACCAAGTCACTACAACTTTGAAATTTGGTATCTAACTGGACTGTATACTAGCGCAATTGGTAATGTATTGGTATTTATTTTTTGTGCTTTTTCTGCAAGGAACTATCTGTGTCCCGGCGGATCTCGGCGGCTGGCGTAAGCGTCGCGGACGTGCTGGGAGATGTAGGTGCTGAGGCCACTTCCGCTGCGCGCCAGGCGTTTCATTTGCTGGATGTGAGCGCGGCCCGCGCTGGCAACGGTGTAGGTATAGACCACGCCGCCGGCGAATTGCACGTCGATGGCGTCGGGTTTGATGGCATAGGCGGTCACGCCGGAGGTGCCGCTGAGGTCTCGATAGCGCTCCATGGAAGCAATGTAGCGCGCACGCCGGATGGCCGTCGCCCGGATGCGGTTGACATTGTTGCCTCAGGCAAGCAATAATCTGCCTAAGGCAAACTACCGGGTACATCATGCATACCAGTCTTGACGAGCGCGTGGAAACCGTCCGGCGCTTCAACCGCGATTACACACGCCAGATAGGCGTGCTCCACGAGCACCTGCTGGACAGCGACTTCTCGCTGACCGAGGCGCGCATCCTGTACGAGCTGGCGCACCGGAGCGGCGTCACAAGTTCGGACCTGTGCCGCGAACTGGGCCTGAACGCCGGCTACCTGAGCCGGGTGATCGCAGGCTTCGAAAAACGGGGGCTGATAGCCAGGACGCGCTCGCAGACCGACGCGCGCGTGGCCGAGCTACGGCTGACCGACCAAGGCCGTGCCACCTTCGAGCCGCTGAACGATGCCTCGAAACGCGAGGTCGCCGCCATGCTCGAACGGCTGCCGCAGCAATCGCAGCAAGACCTGGCCGATGCCATGGACCAGATCCAGGCACTGCTCCGCCCGCCCTCCCCCGGCTACATCCTGCGCAATCCGCAGCCCGGCGACTTGGGCTGGATTGTGCACCGGCAGACCGTCATGTACGCGCAGGAATATGGCTGGAACAACGAATATGAGGCGCTGACCGCCGAGATCATCGCCAGGTTCATTCGCGAGTTCGATCCGGCCAGGGAGCGCTGCTGGATCGCCGAGAAGGACGGCAAGGTAATCGGCTCCGTGTTCATCGTGCGCGAGGACGACAGTACGGCCAAGCTGCGCATGCTCTACGTGGAGCCGGCCGCGCGCGGCATGGGCATAGGCGGCAGGCTGGTGGACGAATGCCTGCGCTTCGCGCGCCAGGCCGGCTACAAGAAGATGGTGCTGTGGACGAACAGCGTCCTCACCGGCGCGCGCCGCATTTACGACAAGGCCGGCTTCGAGCTGATCGAGGAAACGCCCCATCGCAGCTTCGGCAAGGACCTGCTCGGCCAGGTGCTGGCACGAGACCTGTGATTGCGGCCCGCGTCACGCGGCGCCGGGAGCGTCCTGATGGACTTCATAGCGCAATTCGGCCATGGTGGTGCCGATCTGGCGGACCGACACCAGGCGCAGCACGGGGCTGAGCACGCGGCGCGGGAACAACGGCTTGCCCCGGCCCAGCGTGACCGACCCCACCTGCAATATGAGTTCATCGAGCAGGCCCGCATCGTAGAACTGGCCTGCAAGCCCGCCCCCGCCGACCACCCAGATGTTCTTGCCGCCCGCCGCAGCCTGCATCTCCGCGTGCACGGGCTGCACCGGGCCGCTGACGAAGCGCACATCCGCACCCTCTATCACGGGCAGCGTGCGGCTGGTGAAGACCCAGGCGGGCTGCGTGTAGGGCCACGCCGAGCCCACTTCGGCAGCCACCTTGTCCGCATTGCGCAGCATCCATTCGTAGGTGGCCGATCCCATCGCCAGCGCGCCCACCTCCGCGATGAATTCGGGGTAGCTGGAGTCGTTCACGTCGCCGAGCGGGAACAGCCAGTCGAGCGAGTCGTCCTCGGTGGCGATGAAGCCATCGAGGCTGGTGGCGGAAAAGAATTGCGTCTTCATGTTATTGCGTCGGCAGTATATTGAACGCGCCGGGCTCCGCCGGCGCGGCGTCTTCGATGGCCACGCTGGCTACCCTGGCGGCAGGCGGACCACGCCTGGCCCAGCTGACGATGGCGTCGATGGCTTGCGCGTCGCCGTCCACCAGGGCTTCCACCGCGCCGTCGCGCCGGTTGCGCACCCAGCCGCGCAGGCCCAGCGCGGCCGCACGGTCCGCCAGCGACGCCCGGTAGCCCACGCCCTGCACCCGCCCTTCTATAGTCAGCCGCTTCGCCATCGCCCCTCCTTGCCATCAATGGATTGCTTATTCTAGCAATATCGTGCGGGCGTGACCGGAACGGCCGTCAGGCAGCCTGGCGGGCCAGCGGATTCGGCGTCGGCTCTGCCACCTTGCGCAGCAGGTTGCGGTCGATGTGGTGGAACGGCTCGTCCTCCTTGCCGCGGATGAGCATGACGGTGTCTTCCTCGTAGCCCCAGGTGCCGTCGTCGTTGATGGTGACCTTGATGCGGTATTCCACCGTCTTGAAGCCGAATTCCAGGAAGGGGTTGGAGCGGATGCCGTAGGTGTCGGACTCGCGGTAGGCCACCAGCTCGAACGATTTCGCGTCCGGCGCAGCGGTGCCCGAGGCCATGGCGATCTGGCCGCGCGGGATGGCCAGGGTCTGGATCACGGTGTTGGTGGCCGGTTCCCACAGCCAGTAGCCCACCTGCTCGTGGTAGGTCTTCACCTGGCCAGGCTTGGTGATCAGGATGACGTAGCGCAGGCCGTAGAACAGCTGCGGGCCGTTGGTGACCGGGTCGATGGGCTGCAGCTCGATGCGCTCCACGTAGGCCTGCTTGCGCGGGCCGTCCGCCTTGGGCTTGATGTCCAGCCCGCGCTCGCCTTCGAAGATGCCGGCCATGGCGGCCAGCGGTCCGAGGTTGGCCAGCGTGTTGACGTCCACATTGGACGGTTCGGTGTAGATGTCGTTCGAGAATTGTTGGCTCATGGCTGCTGAAATTGGAAGATGCAATTCAGCAATTGTAGCGCATGGGCGCCGCAGGACGCCCGTCAGAATGCCCGTCAGGACACCGCCGCCTCGGCCTGCGCTTCCAGCATGGCGCCGATCAGCTCCGGCGCCACCGGACGACTGAACAGATAGCCCTGCATGTCGTCGCAGCCGCTCTCCTGCAGGAAGCTGCGCTGCTGCACCGTTTCCACGCCCTCGGCAATCACGCGCAGCTGCAGCTGGTGCGACAGCGAGATGATGGCGCGCGCAATGGCCTGGTCGTCGCTGCTCACGTCCAGGTCGCGCACGAAGGACTTGTCGATCTTCAGGCTGCTGATCGGGAAGGACTTCAGCGCGGCCAGGCTGGAATAGCCGGTGCCGAAATCGTCGATGGACAGCGAAATGCCCATGGCCTTCAGTTCGCGCATCTTGTCGATGGCCTGCTGCAGGTCGCGCATGAGGAGGCTTTCCGTGACCTCCAGCTCCAGCCAGCGCGCCTCCAGGCCGCTCAGCTCCAGCGCGCGCCGCACCCGCGTCACCAGGCGTGCGTCGTCGAACTGGCGCGCCGACACGTTCACCGAAATCGTCACCGGCGGCAGGCCGGCCTGCTGCCATGCGCGCGCCTGGCGGCAAGCCGTCAGCAGCACCCATTCGCCAATGGAGACGATGGCGCCGCTCTCCTCGGCCAGCGGAATGAACTGGTCCGGCGCGATCATGCCGCGCACCGGGTGCTGCCAGCGCAGCAGCGCTTCCACGCCGAACACCAGGCCGGTATCCAGGTTCACCTTGGGCTGGTACTGCACGCGGAACTGCTCCTCGGCCAGCGCGGTGCGCAGGCCGTCCATCAGCTCCAGCTTATCCTCCAGCGTGGCGTTCATCTCCTGCGTGTAGAACTGCACGTTGTTCTTGCCGGTGTCCTTGGCGCGGTACATGGCGGAGTCCGCGTTCATCAGCAAGGTGTCGGCGTCGCTGCCGTCGCGCGGGTACATGGCCACGCCGATGCTGCAGCTCACCTGCACCGGCTGCCCGCCCAGCACCACCGGCCGTATCACCGCCTCGCGGATTTTCTCCAGCAGCAGCATCAGCGCGCCTTCGCTTTCGCGCTGCTCGGGCAGCACCAGCACGAACTCGTCGCCGCCGAAGCGGCCCACCGTGTCGTGCCGGCGCACGCAGCCCACCATGCGCGCCGACACCTCGGTCAGCAGTTGGTCGCCGGCGGTGTGGCCCAGGCCGTCGTTCACCACCTTGAAACTATCGAGGTCGATAAACGCCACCGCCACTTCCAGGTCGTTGCGCTCGCCGTGCAGGATGGCCTGCTGCAGACGGTCCGCGATCAGACTGCGGTTGGGCAGGCCGGTCAGGCTGTCGTGGTGCGCCATGTGCACGATGCGCTCCTCGGCCAGCTTGCGCTCGCTGATGTCGCGCACGATGGCCACCACGCCGCCGTCCACGCCCACTACTTGCCAGTGCAGCCAGTTGGCGTGCAGCTGCGGCATGCCGTTGCGCTGCTCTTCCTGATACACGCCGCCCACCTGGGCGATATGGGCCAGCGTTTCGAATTTTCCGCTCACGCGCACTTGCGGCAGCCAGTCGCACAAGGTCATGGCCTTGAGCTGGGCGCGGGTCAGGCCGGACAGCGCCTCGGCGCGGCCGTTGGCGTCGGCGATGTCGAAGTCGGTCACCATGCCGCGCCGGTCGCGCACGGCGCGCAGCACGAAGAAGGCGTCCATGCTGGCCTCGGAGGCGGCGGCATAGGTTTCCTGCGCGTTGCGGATGCGGCGGCGCGCCATGGCGCCCTGCCAGATCCACACCCA
Source organism: Pseudoduganella sp. UC29_71 (assembly GCF_042693265.1). Lineage (NCBI taxonomy): Bacteria > Pseudomonadati > Pseudomonadota > Betaproteobacteria > Burkholderiales > Oxalobacteraceae > Pseudoduganella > Pseudoduganella sp. UC29_71. The sequence goes on from NZ_CP170549.1 coordinate 3,454,803, forward strand.
AGCCAGCGCGGCCAGCAGCATCAGCACCGCGCTGGCCACGCCCGCTTCCCACAGGCTGGCCACGCGGCGCCGCTCGAACACGGCCAGCTGCTCGCGTTCGGACAGGCCGGCCAGCGCCGTCAGCGCGAAGCCGTGCAGCGGGCGCGCCATGGTGTAGCGCGTTACGCCATCCCAGGAGTTGGCCAGGCTGGCGCCCACTTCGGCGCGCAGGTCCAGCTGCTGGCCCCAGGTCACCTTGTCGCCCACGCGCAGAGCGCGCACCACGCCGTCGTTGCCCACCAGCGCCAGCATGCCCTGCTCGCCCTGGCGGCGGCGCTCGTAGCCGCTGGTGAAATAGGCCGGATCGACTTCGATCACGGCCACGCCGGCGAACTGGCCGGCCGCGTCGTCCAGGCGGCGCGTGAAATGCAGGCGCGCGTCGCCGCTGGCCGGATCGCGCACGGTCTCGCCGACGATAGCCGCCTGGCCCGGCGTGTCCTGGTGCTGCTTGAAATAAGGCTGGTCCGCCACCGATACCGGCCGCGCCACGGGGTTGCGCGCCACCACCCGGCCCTGCGCGTCGGCGATGCTGATGGCGAACACCAGCGAAGACGGCAACAGGCCATGCTGGTTCAGCTCCGCCAGCGCATCGGCGGCGCCCTTGCGCTCCACAGCGTAGGCGATCACTTTCAGGCTCTGGTCGATGCCGCCCAGGTTGCGCGCTACTTGCGCCTCATAGGTGTCCACCAGTTCGCGCACCGAATCGGCGGCACCCTTGGCTGCCACGTCGCGTTCGATGCCGATGAAGTGGAAAGTGAACGCCCAGATGGCCGCCAGCAGCAGCACCGTAAACAGCGGCAGCGTGACGTAGGTTTCCAGTCCCAGCCGCAGCCAGCGCGCGCGCTTGGCCGCGCCGTACTTATGGTCTTGCCGCGCCATCACTTCACCACCAATACGGCGCGCACGCTGGCATCCAGCGCGGAGCGGTCGATATAGCCTATCAGGGTTGGGTCGGCGGCCACCATGCGACGCACGGCAGCGTTGCCGGCCACCTCGCGCGGCGGCTGGCCGCGCCCGGTGAACATCATCTTGGTCCAGTGCGCCTTCATCAATTCAGGCGTGCGCGCCGCCACCTTGCTGTAGAACTCATCGCGCGCGGCCGATCCCAGCTTCTGGTCCACCGCTACCGCGCAGGCCGCGCCCGGCGGACGCGCCGCCTCGGCCAGGAAAATCTCCGCTACCTCGCGTTGCTGCAGCACGGTCACCGGGCTCTTGGCCGACACGATCACCACCAGCTCCCGCGCCCCGGCCGGCGCCGTCCAGGCGCACGCAAACAGCAGGCTGCATAGCATGCTCGTAGCCAGACGGCGGGCAAGAAGGACGTTAAACATTGCGAGTTATTGAATTTCTGCGACAGAAGCAACATGCCAGCCGCCGGGGCGGAGGCTAACCAAATGTAACCGGGTGAGGACTGGCGTTCAGGAGGCCTGTCGTGGGGAATCCAGCGTGAATCTGCCACTTTAGCGCAGGTGCTAGTAACTGTCGATCACTTTCTCAGTAGAACTACCTATTTGTATTATGTAAATATTAACCTGCTATGAAACGCCATTCGTTTCTGCGCCATTTCTCTTGTCATTATCTTAAGTTACACTCAGGGAAACACGTACAGGGACAAATACCATGCAAACCTCGCTGAAAGATATCTTCTTGTCGGTGCTGAAATATTGGCCGCGCCGCAAAAGGGCATCCGCCGTGCCCGCGCAGTCGGTTGCCGCCAGGCCGCCCGCCGTGCCGCTGCACCTTATCGGAGCCGCCATGGGCGCCCAGGTGGACATCGATGCGGTGCGCGCCGAAATGGCGGCCTGGATGAAGGCCACAGGTCAGGGCAAGCTGACCGCCAATCCCGAGTTCTGGCGCGCGGTAGCACTGGCAACCTCCGCCGTGCGTGAACTGGCAGCTGCTGCCGGCGCACACTGCGGCCTGGCACAGCCGTCCGAAACCGCCCTGCCCAGGCTACAGCTGATCGCCCTGCTGCCCCCGGAATGGAAGGGGCCGTGGCGCGACGCCGCCAGCCGCTGGCTGCAGCACCAATTGGTCAGCGCCGGCTGGCCGCCTGGGCACATCGAGCGCAACGCGCGCCGCAATCAGCATCCCCCGCAAGTGCTCACGGCCCTCAAGCACAGCACCGAACCTTGCCTGGCCTTGCTGCTGGCGTGCGCATCGCAAGCGGACGAAGGCGCCGCCGCCTTGCTGCTGGCGGACGGCGCCCAGGCTGCACTGCTCGGCTCCGGCCCATATCCGCTGCTGCAATCGGTAGCGGAAGGCCGCGAAGGCCAGGTAGCGCCCACACCCGCGCCTGGCTGCGCCTTGCTGAGGGACCTGGCCAGGCAAGCCATGCCCGCCTGGCCGGCGCCGGCAACGGAAAACCTGCCGGCCGACCTGTCGATGTCCACCGGCACCGGCGAGCGCACCGCCGCCACTTCGCCTGCCTGACTTCAGGCCCTGGCCGCATGCACGCCGCGCCCGCAGCGCGGCGCCCCCCCTCCTGTGCCCCCCTGATTCAATTGAATCGCTCTTGCAACGGCTGAGTTTCTAAGGTGTAATGCCGGACGAAATCATGCTTTATTTACAATTACGACATCCATGAGCGCATTCCCAGCCGGCCTATATACCCAGAACGCACGCCTCCTGCGCCTGACCACGCCCATCGGCGCCGATACGCTGCTGGCCGAATGCGTGCGCGCCGAGGAAGGCGTGGACAGCGGCTTCCGGCTCGACATCTCCGTCCTGTCGCTGCAGGGCGACGTGGCGCTGCGTACCCTGCTGGGCCAGCCCGCGCTGCTGGAACTGCAAACGCCGTCCGGCCCGCGCCACTTCCACGGCCACGTCACCAGCGCCGAAATGACGGGCGCCGACGGCGGCATGGCGCGCTACCGGCTGCTGGTCGAACCGTGGACCGCCTTCCTGGCCCATACCCGCGACAGCCGCGTGTTTCAGGACATGACGGTGTTCGACATCCTGGACGCGGTCTTCAGCCGCTGGCAGGGCCAGGGCAAACTGGCGCCCGCGTGGCGCTACGCCTTGCGCGACCGCGCCGCCTACCCGCGCCGCAGCCTGACCACGCAGTACCAGGAAAGCGACTGGGACTTCGCCCGGCGCCTGATGGCCGAGGAAGGCCTGTTCCATTTCTACCTGCACAGCGGCGACGCCGCCTCGCCCGCGCTGGGCAGCCACCAACTGCTGATCGCCGACCACAACGCCGCCTTCCAGCCCAACCCGCAGGCGCTGGTGCGCTTCACCCAGCCCGGCGCCGTCATGAGCGAAGACAGCATGGACCGCTGGCGCACCGAGTTCCGCCTGCAGACCAATGCGGTGGAACTGCAAAGCTGGGACTACCGCACGCTGGACATGCGGGCGGTGAGCGCCAGCGGCACGCAGGCCGAAGGCGTGCCGCTGGCCAGCCGCGACGTGCCCGGCGCCTATGCCTACGCCACGAGCGAGCAGGGCCAGCGCCTGGCCAACGCCGCCCTGGAAGCGCTGGAAGCGAGCGCCGAGATCCACGTCGGCGCGGGCACCGTGCGTACGCTGGCGCCGGGCACCACCTTCACGCTGCAGGAACACGCGCTGGCCGGCGGCGACGACAACTACGCTGTGCTGCGCGTGGTGCACCTGATGCACAACAACCTGGGCGCGGACGTGACGGGCGGCGCCTTGCAGCGCCTGGGCCGCAGCCTGCTGTCGCTGGCCATCGGCGAGGAGGAGCAGGCCAGCATCCACGCCGTGGGCGAAGGCGCGGGCGAACGGCCGCAGTACCGCAATCGCATCGAAGCGCTGCGCAGCGCCACGCCCTACCGTCCCCCGCACAGCGGCGCCGACGGCCTGCCGTTGCGTCCTCGCCCCACGGTGCGCGGCCAGCAGACCGGCGTGGTGGTCGGCCCCTCCGGCGCCGTGGTCCACACCGACCGCGACCACCGCGTGAAAGTCCAATTCCACTGGCAGCGCGGCGACGCGGGCCAGAGCCGGCTGGCCCATCCCGCCCCGGACGGCCACAGCGGCGCGCCAGGCGACGACAGCGCCGGCACCTGGCTGCGCGTGGCCACGCCGCTGGCGCCGGTGGCCGGCGCCAACTGGGGCGCCAGCAGCCTGCCGCGCGTGGGCCAGGAAGTGCTGATCGATTTCCTCGAAGGCGACATCGACCGGCCGGTGGTGATCGGCGCGCTGTACAACGGCCAGGGCAACCCGGACGCGGCGCAGAACAAGGTGGCGCAAGGCAGCTCGCCCGCTACCGGCAACGCGCCGGCCTGGTTCCCCGGCAGCGGCGGCGCGCACGCCCATGCGGCCGTGTTCTCCGGCCTGAAAAGCCAGGCCATGCAAAGCAGCCAGGCCGGCGGCGGCGCCTACAGCCAGCTGCTGTTCGACGACAGCGAAGGCCAGCCGCGCGTGGCGCTGCAGCAGCACGCCGCGCCGCACACCGGCAGCGCCGAACTCAATCTGGGCCACTTGCGCCACCAGTGCGACAACGAGCGGCTGCAGCCGGCCGGCTTCGGGGCGGAACTGAAAACCGCGCACAGCACCGCGCTGCGCGCCGCGCGCGGCCTGCTGCTGTCGGCCGACCGTCGCCAGGACGCCGCCGGCGAGCAGCTCGACTCGCGCGAAGCGATCACGCAGATCGAGAGCAGCCACCAGCTGGCCGTGGCGCTGGCCGACAACGCGCACCAGCACAACGCCGACACGGGAGGCAACGGTGGCATTGGCAGCATTGGCGGCAGCGGCAGCGGCGGCGCCGGCAAGGCGGACGCCCTGCCCGCCATCGCCCAGCTTGCGCATAGCGCCAAGGCGGCGGCCGCCAGCGAAGGCGGCAGCGGCGCGGGCGGCGGCAGCGTCACCGCCTACAGCGAAGGCCAGCTGCAGGTCTCCGCGCCATCCGGCATCGCCGCGCTCACGCCCGGCAGCGCTATCCTGGCAGCCACGCTGACCTCCAGCGCCACTGCGCAGGACATCGATTTCGCCGCCCAGGGCAACGCGCTGCACGCGGTGCGCTCGGGCATATCCCTGTTCAGCTACGGCAAGACCGACAAGCCGGAAAAACCGAACCAGGAAACCGGCATACGCCTGCACGCGGCGGCCGGCAAGTTCAGCGCGCAGAGCCAGTCCGGCCCCACGCGTGTGACGGCCGATCAGGGCATCACCGTGGCCAGCACCGGCAAGTCCATCCGGATCAGCGGCAAGACCCATGTGCTGATGACCGCGCAAGGCGCCTGGCTCAAGCTCGAAGGCGGCAACATCGAAGTGCACAGCCCCGGCAAGGTGGACTTCAAGGCCAGCCTGAAAAACCTCACCGGGCCGCAAAGCGCCAGCGCGCGCCTGCCCAGCTTCCCCGGCGCGTCCCTCAAGGACGCGCTGCCGTGGATAGGCGTGGAGCGCAAATACTTTGACGGCACGCCGGTCAAGGGCGCCCCCTACAAGGTGACCTTCGCCGACGGCTCGGTACGGCGCGGCAAGCTGGACGACGACGGTAAGGCGCGCCTGGAAGGCGTCGATCCCGGCACCGCCGCCATCGACATCGGCGAGGACGCGCGCGAGTGGACCATCAGCGAACCCGATGAGCATATCGCCAACCCGGCGTACGGCCAGGACCTGAGCGCCGAACAGGCGATCGAACTGGCGCGCCTACTGAACCCGATGAAATCATGAACGAACTCGAAGCGGCACTCGACTGGTTCTGGGGCGTCCTCAAGGGCGACTTCGAAGACGAGCAGACCACCAGCCAGATCATCGTCGGCACGGTGATTTCCATGATCCCGGTGCTGGACCAGATTGCCGACGTGCGCGACATCATCGCCAACCTGCTCAACATCCGCAAAGACCCGGCCGACGTATGGAAATGGGTCTTCCTGGTGATCACGCTGATCGGCCTGGTGCCGGTGCTGGGCAGCGCGCTCAAGGGCGTGTTCAAGGTGGTGTTCAAGTTCGCCAAGAGCGGCGGCAAGGACGCGGCCAAGGCGCTCGAATCCATCCTGGCCATCCTGCGCGGCGCCGGCAAGGGCGACCCGGTGGCCTTCCTGCGCAAGCTGCCGTTCGACCAGTACGCGCGCGACGTGATGAAGAACTACAACGACATCATGAACGGCTTCCGCAAGGGCATCAACAAGGCCGTGGACTACATGTCGTCGCGCTGGCTGAACTGGGCGCTGGGCGGCACGGCGCGCAAGCTGCGCCTGGTGGAAGCAGAGCTGCAGCGCCTGCAGCAGATGGGCCACGACCGCATACCCGAAGCGATGAAGGCGCTCAAGCGCAAGGTGGACGAATTACTGGCGCACGCCCAGCCGGCGCGCGTGGAAGGCAGCACCGGCAAGGTCAACACGCTGGCCCACAGCAGCAAGCCGCTGATGCGGCTGGAATATGAAGTGGGCGTGAAGCGCATCGGCGACGGCGTGAGCAGCATGCGCAAGGCCGGCAAGTCGGAAGAGGAAATCGCGCGCTGGGCGCACAACGAGCGGCGCGCGCTGGGCAAGCGCTTCAAGGACCAGACCGACCCGCAGCTGCGCGAAGTGATCTACAAGCGCAACCTGAAGACCTATGGCGACGAACTCGGCCCCAGCTACGACGACCTGAAACGCGGCTACCGCGTGGACGCCAAGGGCAACCACATCCCCATCGGACGTACCGGCCAGCCCAAGACGGACAAGCAGATCGCCGAGGGCGCCACCAACGCGGGCGGCGACGACTTCCCTTGGGATATGATACTGGAGTTCGGGAAGCTGAAAAAAAGCGGCAACCAGCAGGCGGCCAATGCGCTGCTGGAGAAAATCAACGCCATCGTCAACCCAGTGAAGAAATAGGAAGCACAGCATGCAGATTTACCGCCACCACACCGCCGACGACGTGATCGAACTGGATCAGGCCACCGGCATGTGGCACTACGTGGACGAGGACGACGCGATCTCGCCGGGCGAACTGGCGATTGCCTGGCGCCACAGCTATCCCGTGTCCGGCAGCTATACGATAGAGAACGAGCACCGCTACTGCATGTACTGGACCACCGCCAAGGTGCTGCTGCTGCGCACCCCGGACGAGAAAGAATACCCGCTGTTCCGCTACCTGGGCGACCAGCGCTATGAAGACCTGCGCCACGGCATGACGGTGGAACTGGGCGCCGCCCACGAGCGCGACGGCAGCACGCGCGCCGGCTACAGCACTTTCCGGCTGGTGGGCGCGGACGGCACGGTGCTGCACGAAATGAGCTACCACTCGCAGCCCTATCTTGACCTCTACCTGTCCGACTTCACCGCCGGCGACAGGGACCTGGGCAGCTGGGACTTCTTCGTGGACCTGAAGCGCGGCGTGGAGGAGATGGCATCGATGTCGGCGTCCCAGGCCGATGCGGGCATCGGCGCCGGCGGCGCAGCGGGCAGCGGCGACATGGCGCTGCTGCAGGCGCGCTCCGGCCAGCCCTGCCCGCAGGCCGGCAGCTGGGTCGTGGCCGACCGCCTGGCCGCGCGGCGCCGCTTCGCGCAAGGCGAGGCGCTGCCCGAGCACGAGGGCCAGCCGGTTACCTGGCTGTGGGTGGACGGCTGACCCTTCGTTAGCGCTTCGTTAACCCTTCAGCTTCCCCAGTATCTGGATCTTGAGGTCTTCTGGGCTGAAGCCCTGCAGCAGCGGGATCTTGCCGTCCGCCCCCGTTACACCCTCGATGCGCGCGCCGTTCGCCTTGGTGATCGCGTAGCGCATATTCTTCACCGGGTCGCCTGCCGGATCGAGCAGCTGGAACTGCTCATCGAACTTCATCGCGCCGCGCGGCAGCGCCGGCATGTTCGCGCCCATGCTGGCCGGCCCCGAGAAGCTCTTCTTGCCGGCGTGGATGGTCAGCTTGCCGGGGCAGGCTACCACGATATTCCCGTCCGCGATGGTGATGCTGGCGCCGCCGGCCGTGGCCAGCTTGATGCTCTTGGCCGCCGACCAGTCCACCTGCGCGGCGGCGCTGGCTACCATCAGATCGTCGCGCGCCTGCGCCGCCAGCGTGCCGGCCTGCGCCTGCACATCGATGGCGTCCTTGGCCGCGATCATCTGCAACCCGACATCGCCCTCGCCCGCCTTCACCGCGCCGCCCAACACGCCGATCGCCTGGCCGCCGTGCACGCGCAGCTTGCCGCCGGTGGCGAACTGGCTGTCGGCGCCGCTCATCACGGTCACGCCCTCGCCGCTGGCCAACTGCACGCTCTGCCCGGCAGTCACGCCCAGGCCCGCCCTGGCGCTGATGGCCACCAGCGCCGCGCTGCTGTAGGGCAGCTTGCCGCTGCCCGGCGCCGTGCTTCGTGCCTGCGCGTCCGCTTCCGCCTGCTCCAGGCTGGCGTCGCCCACCATGCCCGATAACGCAGTCTGCAGCGCCTTCAGCGGCGCCGCGCCCTGGTCCAGCAAGCTGGCACTGGCTTGCGCCGCGCCAGCGTGGCTGGCATAGGCCACCGTCTGGTGCGTAACGGCGGCCTTGCTGAAGGCTTCGCCCAGCTGGACCGCCTGCTTGATCAGCGCGATGCCGGCCGCGTTGTCCCCCGCCGGTTCGCGCGCGCCGGGCGCGTGGGCGATGGCGTAGCTGCTCACCAGCAGGCCCGCGCCCGCGCGCACCGCGCCGTACGCGTCGGTGCGCAGTTCGGCGCCCTGGCCGCGCAAACTGCCACGATAGTTGTCCGCGCTGTGCACCAGATGGCCAAGATTCAGTTCAGTGGCAGCATGGCTGCAGCGCAGCTGCACGCGGCCTTGCGCGTCCGTGTCGTCGAACAGCAGCTGGTTGTAGCCGCCGCCGCCGAACTCCTTGCTGCGCACGCCCCATTGCGCGGCCGCGCTGCGGTGGTCCGCGCTGCCCGCCGCTGCGCCATGCCACAGCGGCGCGTTGCCGCTGGCGAGGTTGCCCTGCGCGGACGGCGCCAGGTCGTGCGCGCGCGCGAACACGCCGCCGTCCCCTGCCGCCCCGGCACCAGCACCTCCGCCGGCGGCCGCGCCGCCCGGCGTGGGCGCCACGCCGCCTTCACCCTGGCCGTTGTACAGCGCGCCAACGATGATGGGACGGTCGATATCGTTCTCCAGGAACTGCACCAGCACTTCCTGGCCGATGCGCGGCAGGAACTGGCTGCCCATCCCGCCTCCGGCCGACCGCTGCGCCACGCGTACCCAGCAGGTGGCGTCGCCGCTGGTCTGCCAGTGATAGCGGATGCGCACGCGGCCCAGGCGGTCGCAATACAGTTCGTCCGCGCCTTGCGGCGAGCTGCCGCCATCCGGCCCCACAACGATGGCGCTTTGCGTGCCCATGGCCGTGGGCTTGGGGTGGCTGCGGCCGCCGCTGCCGGGCAGTTGCGGGCGCCATGGCGTGCGCGCCGCCACCGCTTCGAAATGGTTCGCGTAACCGCCCTCGCGCGCCTGCGCCACGGCCAGCGCAAAGCCTTCGGGCCATTCCTGCGAGGCATATTCCTGCAACAGCTCCGGGATGGGGCCAAACAACTCGGCCAGCCCTTGCTGCACCGGCGTGGGCAGATTGTTCACGCCCACGCTCAGCACGCGCAGCACGGTGTAGCCGTCCGGCGCCCCCGCCAGCGGAGACTGCGCGATGCGCAGCAGGGTGCCGGCACGCAGCGTACGCACGGTGGAGCGGCCTTGCCACAGCTGGCTGCGCGCTTCGCGGCCCTGCATCTGGAATTCGGCGTAGCGCTGCGCCTGGCCGGCGTTGGCCCAGGCGTACTGGCCCGGGAAGTCGTAGTCTTCCAGCGGCGGCAGGCTGGCTGCGGCGGGCAGCGTGGACGGCGCGCCCGCGCCCATGGCCCGCTTGCCCTTGTAGTCGTAGCTCAGCAGCGTGGCCAGCGAGGATGCGACTCTGCGCCGCGCTTGCAGCGCCTGCACGGTGTCCTGCTGCTCGCCGGGGCGCACGCCGTGAAAGCGCACGCCTTCGCCGGCGGCACTGCTGGCGTCCTCGGGGATGGCGCTGCGCTGCAATGTGTCGGCGCAGATGACGAGGGTGCGGCCGTCGTCGCCGTCTTCGAAGCGCCAGCTCAGGCCTTCCTCGGCCAGCAGGCGGCGCACGAAATGGTAGTCGGATTCCCGGTATTGGCAGCAGTAGCTGCGCGGCGGTACGCCTTCCATGAAGGGGGCCGCGTCTTCGCTGCAGCGCCACAGTGCGGCGCCGCCATAAGCGTCGAACACGTCGGCCACGATGTCGAGCACCGAGGCGTCCTGCCATACGCGGCTGTTGCGCACCTGGGTCAGGCGCCACAGCCAGGGCGTGAGGCGCAGCCGGTAGCGCGCCAGGCCGCCCTCGCTGCCCAGCATGGCCGCCTGCGTGATCTCGCCGCCGAACCGGGTGCGGCTGCCGTCGGCCAGGGTGACTTCCAGCGCGGCCGGTTTGCCCAGCAGCTTGCGCAGGTCCACGAAGGCGCTGGTGGAAAGGACGATGACGTCGCGCGTGCCGGTTTCCTGCATCGCCTCGTCGGCCACGAAGGCTTCCACCAGCAGCTCGCCGGCGTCCGGCACGGCCGCGTCTTCCGGAAGCAGCAGCGCGTACAGCCGGGTGGCACTGGAAAACTGCGCCAGTCCCGCAGCGACTTGCGCCACAGTGGCCAGGGTCATGGGAACGCTCCTTCCACTGCGGCCGTTACAACCGGCTTACACAGCGGGTCGTCCTTGGCGGTGGCGCAGGTCCGCGTGCGGCATTGTTCCGCGCCCTTGGCGCTCAGTTGACGGCATTGCTTCAGTTTGGCCGACAGCGATTCCGGCTGCCTGGCGGCGGTCGAAGCATGGGTGTGCGCCACCAGTGCGGCCAGCAGCGCGACGTCGCTGTCGGGCGCCGGCGCAGGCTGCGCCTTGGCTGGCGCGGCAGGCTTGCCGGCGCGGGCGGTCCGGGCGGATTTATCGGTTTTATCGGCTTTATCGGATTTGGCAGCCTTGGCGGTTTTGGCGGACTTGTCCGACTTGTCGGACTTGTCGGCCGCGCGCGCCGGCTTCCCGGCTTTCGCGTTGGCCTTGCTGTCGTTCCCGGCCACTTTCGGGGCGGGTGGCGCGGCCTTCGTATCGGACGGCGCGTTCAGCATATCCCGCAACGATTGGCGCTGCGCCGGCGCTTCTTCCTGGATGGTGGCTGCGGTGCTGGCTTTGGACGGCGCCGCCAGCGCAGCCACCAGGTCGGCGCTATTGCCCGGGGCCGCCGCGGCGGCCTGCGCGGCGCCCGCAGCTGTGGCCTCCCCACCGTGAACGGCTGGCGCAGCACCGGTATCGGCTGCTGCTGGCACTGTCGAGGCTTGCTCCGCTAGCGCGGGCGCGGTTGCCGTTGCCGCGGTGGCTGGCTGCGGCGTGGCTGCGGGCGCAGGCCGCGCGTCGTCGGCCAGTATAGGCGCGCTTCCATGCCCGGCCCCGCCGTCCGGCTCAGTGCCCAACCAGACCGCGCCACCACCCAGCAATGCGACGACCAGCGCCGTCCCGCCCCACACCATCCCCCTGCCTGCCGGCTTGGGGCCGGCCGCGCGGGCGGCGGCATGCGCGGGCTTCTTCCCGCCCTCCAGATTGCCCAGGATGTTGGTCCGTGCTGCGTCCGCCTGCGGCTCGGCAGATAAAAGGCTGGGCCGGGCTGCTCCCGGCCTGCGCGGCTCGTCATGTTGCAAAGTTGCCTCCTTGGTAATTTTCGCGACTTTACCTGAAACAAGAAAATCGTGGCGCATAGCAGAACGGCAACGGAACGCACCCGCCGCACTATGGCATTTCAATCGTGCGCGGGCTTGTCAGAAACTAAATATATACTCACGGCAATGCTTTTAAGATAATTTTTAATCGGGCGGCGAGGTCCAAAGTGTTTCTTCTGGCGGTGGCGATGTATTTCCTACTGGCATGCCTTCTGAGCTGGCTGGTGCTGTTTCCCGCCGGGCGGGAACTGCTGGTGAGCACGCTGGAGCGGGCCGGGATGCGCTGGCGCCGCCGCCTGGCAGCCATCGCACAGCGCCAGGAAAACGGCGCGCTGGAACTGCGGCGCAGCGGCCGTGCGCAACTGGCCGAATGGGGGGCATTCCTGCGCCGCCATTATTTACTGTGCGGTGCAGGACTCGCCCTGGTGTGCGTGCCGCCGCTGGTGGCGCTACTGGCCGGGACCAAACCGAGCCTCGGCGGCTTTGAAGCATCCACGCGGGAGGTCAACCCGCAGGTGGCGGGCCTGCTGGAAGGCGAGCAGCTGGTGCCGCCGCCTGCGCTGCCGCCGCTGGCCTTCACCACCGCCGAAGTGCAGCGGGCGCGGCCGATGATCGCCAGCGCCAGCCGCGACTGGGCCATGCTGGACAAGGCCTATGCGCAGCGGTTGCTGATGGCCTTCCGCATCATGAAGGAGCGGCACGGATATGACATGGCGCTGCTGGAAGGCTACCGCAGCCCGGAGCGCCAGAACACGCTGGCAGCGCTGGGATCGGGCGTGACCAACGCGGCCGCCTTCCAGAGCTGGCACCAGTACGGGCTGGCGGCGGATTGCGCCTTCGTCCGCGACGGCAAGCTGGTGCTCAGCGAGCAGGACCCGTGGGCCATGCGCGGATATGAACTATATGGACAAGTGGCCGAGTCCCTGGGAATGACCTGGGGCGGCCGCTGGAAGATGCGCGACTTCGGGCACACGGAACTGCGTGTGGCCGGCGTAATGAAACGATAGACGGGAGAACGAGATGGCCGGGCCATTCATCAGATTGGGAGACAAGCACACGCACGGCGGCGCCGTGGTGGAAGCCTCGCCGCACAGCGACAGCGGCGGCATCGGCATCGCGCGCCTTGGCGACAAGGTAGTGTGCCCTCTGCACGGCCCCATGGTCATCGCCACCGGCGACCCCACCATGCTGGTGGACGGCAAGCCGGCCGCGCGCCAGGGCGACCTGACCAGCTGCGGCGCCACGCTGATCGCCAGCCAGCAAGCCACCACGGACAAGGTATAACACGCATGAATGCCTGGCTCAAAGGGATCATGCTGTCGACGCTCGCTTTCGGCGGCAGCTGGTCGGGCGCCGTCTGGTACTGGCGCAGCACCAATCGCATGCCGGATACCGGCGACCTGGCGCTGTACCTGGTGGCGCTGCCGCTGTCGCTGCTGCTGGGCTACTGGCTGGTGCGCAAAAGCGCGGCCGCGTGGAGCGCGCGTGGGTCCGGGCCGGCCACTGCCGCCGACGGCAGCGCCGGCACCGCCAGCACCGCCAGCACCGCCAACGTCGCCGGCGCCTCCGGTGCCGGTGCCCCGGCTGGCACGCCTGCCACGCCCGCTGCCAGCCTGTCCATCGCCGCCGCCGCGCTGCACACGCCGCACGGCGACAGCGCCGCAGCGCTGGCCGGCGCCATGGCGGACAACAAGGCCCGTCCGGACCTGGACAAGGAACTGTACGACGACGACGGCTACCCTGTCATGAGCGCCCGCACCGCCGGCCTCGATGCGAAGAATGCCGAGCAGGAGATCGGCGAATGGCTGGCCACGCAAGGCCTGCCGGCGCTGTACGCACGCGATGAATTCTGGCGCGCGATGGCGCTCGCCACGCCCGCCATCGCGCACCTGGCCGAAGCCGCCGCCGGCCACCCGCGCGTGGCCGAAGCGGCGGCAGCGGCGGGCGACGCCGACAACGGTCGCGGCACGGCCGCACAAGCTGCGCGCGCGCTGAACGCCGTGCCGATGCTGCAACTGATCGTCCTGCTGCCGCCTGAATGGAACAGCCAATGGCGCGACGTGGCGGGCCGCTGGCTGAGCCGCCAAATCGAACAGACAGGCTGGCCGCAGCAGCGCATCGCCGTCAACACGCGCCATGGCCAACATCCCGGCCCGGTGCTGGCTGCGCTTCAGCACAGCAGCGAGCCCTGCGTGACCGTGCTGCTGGCCTGCACTTCCCACCTCGGCGACGCCACCGTGGACGCCTGGGCCTCGAACGGCAGCCTGTTCACGGCCAGCCGGCCGCAAGGCGCCATGCCCGGCGAAGCCGCCGCCGGCCTGCTGCTGGTCGATGCCGAACAAGCCGCGCTGCTGGACGGCGGCCCCTATCCCCAGCTCGCCGCCATCGCGGCTGGCCAGCGCCCGAACGACGTAGCCCAGGCCCGCAGCGGCGACTGCACGGTATTGAAAGACCTTGCGCAGCAAGCCCTGAAGCCGCTGCCGGCAGGCGCCGAAGTGCCGCTCATCGTGGCCGACACCGGCCACCGCAGCACCCGCGTGATGGAGCTGATGGCCGCCGCCCATGCCGTGCAGCCCGGGCTCGACCCGGTGCAAGACATCCTTGCGCTGGGCAACGCCACCGGCCACGCCGGCAGCGCCGGCTTCCTCGCCGCCCTGGCGCTGGCCTGGCACGAAGTGCAGGAACGCGGCGCGCCCGTGCTGTGCATGGCCAATGAAGATCCCTACCTGCGCTGCGCCGCCCTGATCCGTCCCGCAGGCGACACGGCGCCCAACGGGCAGCCGCCAGCAATGCCGAACACACCGAATGCAACGCCCGCTTGACCTCAACCAAGACCAATATGACTACCCAAACACTCCGGCAATTCTTCACCTCGCGCGCCTTCCTGCTGTTGGTCGGCTGGATCGCGCTGGCGGCCTTCCTGCTGATCGCCGCAGCCCTGCTGCAGCAGCCCGCCTCGCTGGCGTGGACCATTTACGCAGTGGCGCTGGCCATCGGCGCCGTGGTCTGGCTGCTCAGGCGCCAGCGCCACCAGCGCAAGTCGCGCCAGCTGGGCGACATGCTGGAGCAGCAGGTCAACCAGTCCCCGCCCAAGGCCGACGCGGTGCAGCGCCAGGAAACCGACGCGCTGCGCAAGCGCATGCTGGACGCCATCGCCACGATCAAGCAGTCCAAGCTGGGCCAGTTCTCCGGCAACGCCGCGCTGTATGAACTGCCGTGGTATATGGTGATCGGCAACCCGGCGGCCGGCAAGAGCACCGCCATCGCCAGCTCGGGCCTGCAATTCCCCTTCGCCGACAGCAAGATCGTGCAGGGCGTGGGCGGTACCCGCAATTGCGACTGGTTCTTCACCACCGACGGCATCCTGCTCGATACCGCCGGCCGCTACTCGGTGGCCGACGAAGACCGCGCCGAGTGGTTCGGCTTCCTCGACCTGCTGAAAAAATACCGCAAGAAGGCGCCCATCAACGGCGTCATCATCGCCGTGAGCGTGGCCGAACTGGCCGGAAACCGGCCCGAATTCGCCATCAACCTGGCCAAGAACCTGCGCCAGCGCGTGCAGGAAGTGACCGAGCGCCTGGCGGTGCACGCCCCGGTGTACGTGGTGTTCACCAAGGCGGACCTGATCAACGGCTTCAACGAATTCTTCCAGGACAGCGAACTCGGTGAGCGCGACCGCGTATGGGGCGCCACCCTGCCCTACAGCCAGCACACCACCAGCGCCCAGGTGCTGGATCAGTTCGACGCGCGCTTCGACGAGCTGCACGACGGCCTGAAGGACATGAGCCGCGCCAGCATGGCGCTGCAATGGCGCGAGCGCATGCCGCCAGGCGTGTTCACCTTCCCGCTGGAATTCGCTTCCATCAAAGGCCCGCTGCGCACCTTCATCGCCACGCTGTTCGAGGAAAACCCATTCCAGTTCAAGCCTGTATTCCGGGGCTTCTACTTCACCAGCGCGCTGCAGGAAGGCGAAGCCGTGTCGGCCTCGTCGCAGCGCGTGGCGCAGCGCTTCGACCTGAAACTGCAGCCGCACCACGCGGACGGCGCCTACCAGCAAAAGGGCTACTTCCTGCTCAACCTGTTCCGCACCGTGATCTTCGCGGACAAGAACCTGGTGGCGCAATACGCCAGCCCGGCGCAGACACGCATGCGCTACGCGGCCTTCTTCGCCGCCACCGCCTTTGTCGGCCTGGCGCTGGGCGGCTGGAGCTGGTCCTATATGAACAACCGCCAGCTGGTGGCCAACGTGGAAGCGGACCTGCAGCAGGCCGTGCGCCTGCAGGACAAGCGCTTCGACCTGCAATCGCGCTTCCAGGCGCTGGAAGTGCTGCAGGACCGCATCGAACAGCTGGACAACTACAAGAAGAGCCGCCCGCTGTCGCTCAGCCTGGGCCTGTACCAGGGCCAGACGCTGGAACGCAAGCTGCGCGAAGAATACTTCCACGGCGTACGCGAAGTGATGCTGAACCCCGTGGGCCAGTCGCTGGAAGCCTTCCTGGCCGAAGTGAACAACAGCACCGAGCCGATGCAGCCGTCGGTGCGCACCGCCGACGCAGCCGCGCCGGTGGGTGTTGCCGGCGCCGCCGTATCCCAAGGCTCCCAGCAGTTCAAGGACGCCTCCCCCAGCAACGCGGAAGACGCCTATAACGCGCTGAAAACCTACCTCATGCTGGGCGATAAAGCGCGCGCCGAAGCCGGCCACCTGAGCGACCAGCTGACCCGCTTCTGGCGCGTGTGGCTGGACGCCAACCGCGGCGCCATGCCGCGCGAGCAGATGATACGCAGCGCCGAGCGCATGATTTCCTTCCACCTGGCGCAGATCAACGACACCTCCTGGCCCACGCTGGACAACAAGCTGGCCCTGGTGGACCAGAACCGCGACAAGCTGCGCCGCGTGGTGCGCGGCATGCCGGCCCGCGAGCGCGTGTATGCCGACGTGAAGGCGCGTGCCGCCACGCGCTACCCGTCCATGACGGTGGCGCGCATCGTCGGCGACCAGGACAAGGAGCTCATGCTGGGCAGCTACGCCATCCCCGGCAGCTTCACGCGCGAGGCGTGGGAAGGCTATGTGCAGGACGCCTTCCGCGAAGCGGCCAACCGCGAGCTGCAAAGCGCGGACTGGGTGCTGAAGACCGCCTCCAAGGACGACCTGACGCTGGAAGGCAGCCCGGA
Organism: Pseudoduganella sp. UC29_71; assembly: GCF_042693265.1. Lineage (NCBI taxonomy): Bacteria > Pseudomonadati > Pseudomonadota > Betaproteobacteria > Burkholderiales > Oxalobacteraceae > Pseudoduganella > Pseudoduganella sp. UC29_71. The sequence goes on from NZ_CP170549.1 coordinate 3,471,611, forward strand.
GCAGATCCAGAAATCGCTGGTGGACCTGTACAAGAACGACTACGCCAAGGAATGGCAGAAGTTCGTGCAGGGCGTGACCATCCGCGACCTGGACGGCTTCGACAGCGCCGCCACCGCCATGAACCGCCTTGGCGATCCGCAGCTCTCGCCGCTGAACAAGCTGATCTCCACCGTCTATCAGCAAACCTCGTGGGACAACCCGTCGCTGCTGGACGCGGGCATGCAGCGTGCGCAGCGCGGCGTGTCTGGCTGGTTCCGCGAAACCATCCTGCGCCAGAAGCCCTCGCAGATCAACGTCAACCTGCCCGCCGCCTCGGCGCAGAACGCCGCGCTGCCGCTCGGCCCCGTCGGCCGCGAGTTCGCCGGCGTGGCGCGCCTGGTGGTCGCCAAGGACAACGACGCCTCGCTGATGCGCGGCTACATGGAGCAGCTGGCCAAGCTGCGCGGCCGCTTCAACAACATCAAGAACCAGGGCGATCCCGGCCCCGGCGCCAAGCAGCTGATGCAGCAGACGCTGGACGGCAGCGGCTCCGAACTGGCCGACGCGCTGCGCTACGTGGACGAGCAGATGCTGACCGGGATGACCGACGCGCAGAAGCAGTCGCTGCGCCCCATCCTCGTGCGGCCGCTGATGCAGACCTTCGCCGTCATCGTGCGCCCCGCCGAGCAGGAGATCAACAAGGTGTGGGCCGCGCAGGTGCTCACGCCGTTCCGCCAGAACCTGGCGCTGAAATACCCGTTCGCCACCGAGTCGAAGGCCGAGGCGAGCAACGCTGAAATCGGCGAGATCTTCGGACCGGAAGGCGCCATCGCCAAGTTCTTCAACACCACCGTCGGCCCGCTGGTGGTGCGCCGCGGCGATACGCTGAGCAGCCGCACCTGGGCCAATATGGGCATCAACCTGGCGCCGACCGTCTCGGCCAGCTTCCCGGCCTGGGTGGCGCCGCTGAACGCGGGCGGCGTGGCCAACGCGGCCGCCTCCAGCGAAGGCGACGCGCAGACCCGCTTCGACCTGCAGGCGCTGAGCACCGTGGGCGCCAGCGAATTCACCATCGAGATCGACGGCCAGGCGCTGCGCTGGCGCGGCCAGCCGCAGCCCTGGGTGCACATGGTGTGGCCGAATCCGCAGGGCGTGCCGGGCGCGCGCATTACCGCCATCACCCCGGAAGGCCGCTCGGTGGTCCTGTTGAACGAAACCGGCCACTTCGGCCTGAAGAAAATGATAGACGCATCCACCCGCAAGAAAAAGGACGGCGGCGTGTTCGAGCTGACCTGGAATAACGCCGGCGTCACCGTCACCGCCAACCTGAAGATCAATGCAGCAGCCCCGCCTCCGCCGGCCCCGGCGCCGCAGCAAGCCTCCGGCTTCCGCCGCCTGCGCCTGCCGGACGCCGTAGTGATCCCTGCCGTGGCCGAAGCACCGGCGCCTGCTGTTCCTGCCGCCGCTCCGCCCGCCACGCCCGCGCCTGCGCCGGCCGCGCCGGGCCAACCCGCTCCGGCACCCCGTCCGCGCATGGCCGTACCGCCGGCTCCCCAGTCCACCATGGCCGCCGCCGGCGCGCGCGTAGCGGAGGTGCAGCAATGAGCCGCAACGTCACGCCCGCCGCCGTGGGCTATTTCGGCAAGATACCCAGCCGTGGCGACTTCGTCAAAGGCAGCGACAACCCCGCGCTGATCAAGGTGCTGGATGACTGGCTGGCGCAAGCCATGGACCTGCTCAGCGCGGACGCACGCTGGAAACTCACCTACGACGCGCTGGCGCCGCTGCACTTCGCCTTCGTCGGCCCGCGCCGCCGGCACGCCATCGGCGGCCACATCGTCGCCAGCAGCGACCAGTCCAGCCGCCGCTTCCCCTTCCTCATGATGAGCAGCATGGAGGCGCCCGAGCCGGCCGGCTTCGTGCCCAACGCGCCGCTGGTGCTGAGCCGCCTGTGGACCCGGCTGGAGAGCCTGACCGCCGGCGTGCTGCAAGCGTCCGAGCCCACCTCAGCGCTGCAGGCCGCCGCCGCCCACGTCGTGGAGCTGGACCTGCGCCCAGCCGCCTACGACGCCGCCTTCAACGACTTCATGGAGATGCAGACCATCGGCGGCCTGGATGCGATGCTGTCCCAAGCCGGGTTCGCAGGCTCGGTGCGCCAGATGCTGCTCGCGCTGGGCATGCTGCTGCAGCCGGTGCTGGCCAGCAGTTCCAGCCGCCTGGAAAAGAGCCTGTTGCTGCCGCTGCCGAACGACCCCATGTACCGCAACCTGGTGGCCGCCTACTGGATGCACCTGATCACGCCCTTCCTGGCGCGCGCCGACTTCGAGCTGGCCATCTTCCTCACGCGCGTGGCGCAACGGCCGGTGCTGGTGCTGGGCTTCAGCGGCGCTTCGGCGCAAACGCTGCAAGCCATCATGGACCCGCAGGTGGGCCTGGAGCACCACATCGCCTTCGACCAGCTGGACTGGGTGGAAGACCATGTGGATTCGGACTACGCCAGCAAGAAGGCCTCGACGTATCTCTCGCAACCCAATTTGTCACTCAAATCCGCGCTCGACTCGCTGCACGCGGCATTTATCGGAACCTGATCATGCGTCCTACCGCACTCTTATTGCTCACATTGGCCGCCCTGGCCCAGGCCCCTGCCCGCGCGCAGGCGCCCGCAGCCCCGCAACCAGGCCAGGTGCTGGCCTCCGGCACCGTGGCCGACGAAGCCAGCAAGGCCAGCGTGCTGGCCAAGCTGCGCGAAGTCTACGGCGCCGACAAGGTGGTGGACCAGATCTCGGTGGGCCAGGTGGTCACGCCGGCCAACTGGAACGCCTACGTGCAAAAGCTCATCACGCCGGACCTGAAGCAGATCAGCCGCGGCCAGTTGAAGATAGACGGCAGCACCGTCACGCTGCGCGGCGAAGTGGCCAACGAGGCGCAGCGCCAGGCGCTGGCCAGCGCGGCCGCGCTCAGCCTGAACCCCACCTACACCGTCAACAACGGGCTGCGCGTGTCGGCCAGCGACCAGGGCATCCTGGACAGCGCGCTGAATAACCGCATCGTGGAGTTCGAGAGCGGCCAGGCCAGCCTCACGCCGTCCGGCCGCAAGGTGCTGGACGAGATGGTGGCGGCGCTGCTCAAGCTCAAGGGCCGCAAGGTGGACATCATCGGCCACACCGACAGCGTGGGCCTGCGCGCCACCAACCAGGGCCTGAGCCAGGCGCGCGCCGAGGCGGTGAAAGCCTACCTGGCCAGCCACGGCATCAACGGCGACCTGCTGAGCGCATCGGGCCAGGGGCCGGACCGCCCGGTCGCCAGCAACGACACCGCAGAGGGCCGGGCGCGCAACCGCCGCATCGAATTCCGCCTGGCGCAGCAATAGCGCGGCAATAGCACAGCATTGGCACAGCAATAGGACCATCACCATGTTTTCAGCCGAACAAATCCTCAAGCCCGTCAGCGACGCCCAGCCGGGCGGCTACGACCTCGCCTTCTCGCCCGAGCTGGACGCGATCAGCGAAGCGCGCACCTTCGACGATCCCTCGCTCGACCAGGGCGAATGGGTGACCGACCTGAAGGAGGCCGACTGGGGCTTCGTGGTGCAACGCTGCGCCACCCTGCTCGAAGCGCGCAGCAAGGACTTGCGCCTGGCCGTGTGGCTGACCGAGGCCGCCGCCAAGAAGCACGGCCTGACCGGGCTGGCCGAAGGCTTCCGGGTGCTGGCCGGCCTGTGCGAGCAGTATTGGTACAACGGCCTGTATCCCGAAGCGGACGGCGACAACGAACAGCGCATCGGCAACCTGAGCTGGATACTGGCGCGCACGCCCGCGCTGCTGCGCGCCATTCCGCTGACCGAGGGACGCGGCAGCGCCTACTCGATGGTCGATTTCGACACCGCGCGCAAGCAGGCCAGCAATGGCGGCCCGCCGCCCGGCGGCCTGAAACTGGCGGACCTGGAAACGGCGCGCCGCAACAGCTCCCCGCAGTTCCGCGAAGCGCTGGCGGCCGATGCCGCCGCCTGCGTGGAAGCCCTGCGCGCGTTCGAGCAAGCCGCCGACGCGCGCCTGGGCGAAGACAGCCCCGGCTTCTCGGCCGCGCGCGACGCGCTGCAGGCGCTGATCCACGCCCTGCCGCCCAGCGCCGCCACCGCCACGGCCAATGCCGCCGCCCAGTCAGCCCCCGAAGGAGACGCCACGAACAATGCGGGCCATGCCAGCCACGTTGGCCACGATAACGCCAACGGCTACGCGCAAAACAGCCATGGCGCGCCGATGCAGCTGGCGCCATCCGGGCCGCCCGGCGCCATCCACAACCGTGCCCAGGCCGTTGCGCAGCTGCGCACCGTGGCCCAGTTCTTCCGCCGCACCGAGCCGCACAGCCCCGTTTCCTACTTCGCCGACAAGGCCGCCGACGCCGCCGAGCAGGACCTGCACAGCTGGCTGCGCTCCGTCATCAAGGACCAGGCCTCCATGGACCACATCGAAGAACTCCTGGGCGTGAAAGGCCGGCCGCAGGACTGAGTACGCGCTACAATTCGAACTATTCCAGGACAACGCCAAAAGGAAAAGTTCATGCTACACGGCAGCTGCTTATGCGGCGGCGTGGCTTACCGGGCCGAGGGGCCGGTCAAGCACGCCAGCCATTGTTACTGCACCATGTGCCAGAAGCAGCACGGCGCGGCGGCGGGATCGTACGCCAACGTGGCCAGGGACGGCTACGTTATTGAACGTGGTGCAGAACTGGTGACGGAGTATGCGTCGTCCGACCACGGCCGGCGCGGCTTCTGCAGCGTGTGCGGCTCCAACCTGTACTGGCGCAGCGAGCAAGCGCCCGACCGCATCGCCGTCACGCTCGGCACGCTGGAGCCGGAATTCGACGGCCCCGTGGAGCGCGAATGGTACCCGGAACAAAAGCCGCAATGGCTCCCCGCAAAAGACTCGTAGGGCGGGTTAGCGGAGCGTAACCCGCCGGAGCCGTCGGCGGCGCATCGGCGGGCTACTACCGGATGGTGTATTTGAACTTGCCATCCTTGTTGGCGCCGACCTTGATTTTACCGATCGCCGCGCCTTCGGCCATCTTGGCCAGCACGGATTCCGCGATCTCGGGCAGCAGGGTGCCGTTGAGGATGTGATCGACGTTGCGCGCGCCGGAGTCCACTTCGGTGCAGCGCGCCAGCACGGCATCCACCAGGGCCTCATCCCAGCTGAACTCGGCCTTGTGGTTAGCGCCGATGCGCTGGCCGATGCGGCCCAGTTTCAGTTCAATGATCTCGGCCAGCACGTCGTCCGGAATCGGGTAGAACGGTATCACCTTCAAGCGCCCCAGGAAGGCGGGCTTGAACTGCTTGCTCAGCTGCGGACGTATCATCTCTTCCAGCGCGTCCGCCTTGGGCAGTTCCTCGGCCGTCTTGTTCAGGCAGGCCTGCATCAGCGTGGACGACGTCACGTTCGAGGTCAGGATGATGATGGTGTTACGGAAGTCGATTTCGCGCCCTTCCGCGTCGTCCATCACGCCCTTGTCGAACACCTGGAAGAACAGCTCCAGCACGTCCGGGTGCGCCTTCTCCACCTCGTCCAGCAGCACCACGCTGTAGGGATTGCGGCGCACCGCCTCGGTCAGCACGCCGCCTTCGCCGTAACCCACGTAGCCCGGCGGCGAGCCTTTCAGCCCCGACACGCTGTGCGCTTCCTGGTACTCGCTCATGTTGATGGTGACCAGCTTGCGCTCGCCGCCGTACAGCACGTCCGCCAGCGCCAGCGCGGTCTCGGTCTTGCCCACGCCGGACGGGCCGACGAACAGGAACACGCCCTTGGGCTTGTTCGGATCGTCCAGGTTGGCGCGCGAAGTGCGTACGCGCTGCGCCACCGCTTCCAGCGCGTGCGGCTGGCCCAGCACGCGCTCTTCCAGCATGTCCTTCAGCTTGAGCACGGTCTTGATCTCGTCCTTCACCATTTTGCCGAGCGGGATGCCGGTCCAGCCGGCCACGATGCCCGCCACCACGTTGCCGTCCACCTGCACCGGCACCATCGGCGTTTCGCCTTGCAGCGCCTTCAGTTCGGCCAGGAGCGCCTGCACGTCCTTGCCCTGGCTGGCGTCGGCTTCGCCGCCCGCTTCAAGTACCACGCGCGCCGCCTTGATCTGCTCCGTCAGCTGCTTCTCCTGCTCCCAGCGCGCCGCCAGTTCCGCGTGCTGCTTGCCTGCCGCCTCATTGTCCTCGCGCAGCTGTTTCAGGCGCTCGCCGTGCACCGCGCCGCCGCCGGCCGCCTGCTCGCGCTCCAGAGACGCGATCTCCGCGTGCAGGCGCTCCTGCTTGCGCGCCAGGTTCTCCAGCAGCGCCGGCGTCGCGTTCTGGCCCAGCGCCACCTTGGCGCAAGCGGTATCGAGCACGCTGATGGCCTTGTCGGGCAGCTGGCGGCCCATGATGTAGCGGTGCGACAGGCGCACCGCCTCGGTGATGGCCTCGTCGTACACGCGCACGTTGAAATGCTTTTCCATCAGCGGCGCCATGCCGCGCAGCATGGCGCAGGCCAGTTCCTCGCTCGGCTCCTCCACTTTCACCACTTGGAAGCGGCGTGCCAGCGCGGCGTCCTTCTCGAAGTACTTCTTGTATTCGCCCCAGGTGGTGGCGGCGATGGTGCGCAGCTCGCCGCGCGCCAGCGCAGGCTTGAGCAGGTTGGCCGCGTCGTTCTGGCCTGCCTGGCCGCCCGCACCGATCATGGTGTGCGCCTCGTCGACGAACAGGATGATGGCGTGCGGACTTTTGCGCACTTCGTCGATGACGTTCTTCAGGCGGTTCTCGAACTCGCCCTTTACGCTGGCGCCGGCCTGCAGCAGGCCCATGTCCAGCGTGTGGATCTGCACGCCCTTCAGCACGTCCGGCACGTCGCCCTCGGCGATGCGCAGCGCCAGGCCTTCCACTACAGCGGTCTTGCCCACGCCGGCCTCGCCGGTGAGGATGGGATTATTCTGGCGGCGGCGCATCAGGATATCGATGGCCTGGCGGATTTCGTCGTCGCGGCCGATCACGGGATCGACCTTGCCCTCGGCGGCGCGCTGCGTGAGGTTGGTGGTGTACTGGTCCAGCGCGGGCGTCTTGCCGGGCGCGCTGGCGGCGATGTCGCCCACCGGATCGCCGCCCTCTTCCGCCGCGCCGCCGGCCTGCGCGGCCGGCACGGCTTCCTGCGAGCCATCCGTGATCTCGTCCAGCTTGTGGCGGATCTGCTCCAGCTCGAACCTGGCGAACAGCTTCGAGCTGCGCTGCGCCAGCTGCGACAGTTCGGAGTCGGTCAGCAGCGCCTGCAGCAGGTGGGCGCTACGGATCTGCACCGCGCGGCCGGACTGGATGTCCAGCGAGGCGATCAGCCAGGCGTTTTCCATCAGCTTGGGCAGGCGCGCCGAGAACACCGGCGTGCGCGTATTGCCGTTCTTGAAGCGGCTCAGCTCCGCCTGCAGGTCCGCTTCCAGCATGCTCACGCTGATGCCGCTGCGGCGCGCGATCACCACCAGGTCGCTCCTGGGCTGCTCCAGCAGCGCCAGGAACAGGTGTTCGACGTCCACTTCGAACTGGCCCAGCGACACGCAGATGCCGGCGGCGCGCGTGGCGGCCACGCGGCAGGTCTCGTTCAATTTGCCGATCAGCGTTTTCAGGTTGATGCTCATGGTGCCTACTCCTTTTTATAATGTGTGTATTTCATACCGCACGTCGCTGCGGTCCTGCGCCTGGCCGCCCGTCAGCACGAAGCTGTCCCAGCCCAGGCGCCCGCCGCTGCGCTCATCGCTCAAGCTGGTGCCCTGCACGTCCGCCGCGCGCAGCACCAGCTGCACTTCGTACTCCAGCGTCAACCCCGTGAACATGGCCAGCATGCTTTTCAGCGCCCTGGCCGCCTTCCCGCCCGGCAGGAAGGATTCGAAACTGGCGCGGTCCAGCGGTCCTATCACCAGCCGCATGCGCAGGTCGCGCTGCCAGACGCGCGCGCCGGCCAGCGCGCCGCCGCCGAGCACGGCGTTGCTGCCGCCCAGCGCACTTTGCTGGGCAGCCGGCACGTCATACCAGCACCCGATGAACTGCGTGATGCGCACCTGCTGGTTGAAATACTCGGACAACACGCGCGCCAGCTGCGAGGCCGATGCCGGCTTTTGCCGCACCGCGCTGGCGAAATAGCCGAGCGACTCGTCCAGCACGCCGTCGCCATGGTCCGACATGCGCCGCCGCAGCGAGGCGTTGCCCAGGCCGGCCAGCGACAGCAGCAGCGGCAGGAAGCCGTCCTTGCCGCTGCCCTGGTACTTCAGCTCCAGCCGGTACTTGCGCCAGGCCTCGTAGAACAAGGCCAGCGCGCGGCTGGAGAAGGTGTCCAGGAAGGCGCGCGGGCCGTCGTCGCGCTGGTACAGCGCGTGCGCGGCGATGCGTTCGGTGTAGTGCGCTGGCAGCGTGCCGCTGCTGCCGAGGAAGCCCATGAAGGTGGGCGTCAGGCGCACGTATTTCAGTTCCGACGACTGCAAGGCTTCGCCCAGGCCGCGCGCGTCGCGCGGCGTGTCGCGCGGTTCGGGATGCAGCGCTTCCAGCTCGCTGGCCGGGAAGGACAGCGAGGTGGAATTCTGGAAGCGCAGGAAATTCGCCACCGCCCCCTCCTGCGGCACGCCGCGCTTCTTGAGCCACAGCTCCAGCATGCGCACCGCCTGGAAGTACTCGAACCGGTACGGCTCGGCGAACAGGCGCTCGATTACAGCAGGCTCAAATCGCCGCTTCGTGGCAAGCATCGCAGCAGTTCCTCTCCGGTTTTGTGGGACAGCACGACCAGCTGCGTGAAGCTGTTGGCGTGCACGTAGAGGCCGAGGAAGCGCTCGATCACGTGCGCAAAGGCGTGGATGCCGCTGCCGACGAAGGCTTCCTCGTCGATGGTCAGCCGCACTTCCACGCCGCGCACCAGGCAGGCAAAGGGGTTCCCCGGCAGCCATGTGTTGGCCGCCTTGTGGGCGATACCGAGCACGCCGCCGATCTGGCGCTGCGTGGCCGGGGAACGCGGCAAGTCGTACAGGGTGAGCATTTCGCGGAAGGCGTCCAGCCCGTCCTCGTCCAGCGACAAATGGTTCAGCGAAAGGTGCGAGATCAAGCGCCAGTGCGCGCCGCGCCCGCGCTCGAAGCGCTGCGAGGCCGTCGGCTTGCGCAGCAGGCTGATGGCGCGCACGCTGGAGCCGCCTTCCATGAACAGGTCGCCGCCGCGCATGCCGTAGGACAGCATGGAAGGCAGGTCGCGGTTGGTGCAGCTCAGCTCCAGGCTCAGGGTGTCCGTCTCCACCTCGGCCGGGTCGAAGTCGATATCGACGATGGTGATCTCGGTTTCAAAGCCGGGGCTTTTCTCGGCGACGGTCTCGTTGCGCCGCGCCACCCAGTAATGGCCGCTCTTTTCCGGCGCCTGGCCGTGCTTGAGCGAGTAGAACGGGCGGAAGGTGGTGATGGATTCGCCCTGCGGCGTCTGCCGCACCAGGCGCACCGAATCGATGGCCTGCACCTCGTAGGCGAAGGCGCGGCGCGCGTCGGCCAGCACCGGGTAGCTGGCGGTGGTGTGCGTCAGGCGGATCGGTTCGCCGCGCTGGCGGAACAGGTTCACCACCGGCGTGCAGCCGAGCAGCACGTTGTTCGGGTTCAGCGTGCCCAGCATGCGCGCCACGTTCGAGTCGGTGCGCAGGCCGGACAGCGCCAGGTGCAGCGTGACGCTGCGCGCGCCGGACGGCAGCGCCGCGCCGATGCGCGCCAGGTCGATGTCGAAGAAGTTGAACTTCTCCGGGAAGCAGAAGTACTCGGTGAGCAGGCGGTAGGCCGCGTGCGAGCGCGCCGAGAAGTCGATCAGCGATTCGTCTTCCTCGAAGCCGGCCGGCGTGAGCGGCGACTCCTGCAGCCGCACCCAGCGTCCATTGCCGTCCGCTTCCGCATAGGCGGCCACGGTGCGCATGAACAGCACGTCGCGCAGGGCCGCGCAGAAGGACGGTTCGCCGTCGATGAAGAAGCGCAGCTTGCCCAGGCCCAGCTGCAGCGGGCCGGCCTGCTCGGAAGTGGCCGCCAGCGTGATGCTAATGCTGGAAGTGGCGCCGGGCGGCGCGCGCAGCGCCTCGGGCACGGCGATGATGGGGTCGAACTGCGCCTGCGTGAGCGCCAGCGGGGCCACCGTCACCGGGTACGCGGTGCGGAAGGTGCAGGCCGCGCCGCGCACCGGGCGCGAAGTGAGCTGCGTGCCGCGCGGGATTTCGCTGGCGGCGGTGAGCTGCGCGGCGGCGCCGCTGTAGTCCATGCGGGCGATGGAGCACGAGGGGAATGGCCGCAGGTAGTGCGGGTACATGACCTCGAACATCGCTTCGGTGAATTCGGGGTAATCGTCGTCCAGGCGCTTGGCCACGCGCGAATTGAGCAGCGCGAACGATTCGATCATGCGTTCGATGTGCGGGTCTTCGCAGACCTCGCCGCCGACCAGGAGCCGGCCGGCGATTTTCGGGTAGCGCTCGGCGAATTCGCGCGAATAGCGGCGCAGGAAGCCGAGCTCCCGTTCGTAATAAGGTAACAGCTGTTCCAAGTCAGGCTCCTGGCGTCGCCGCGCGGCGCGCCTTGCTGATGGTGTAGTGCAGGCTCGATGGTTGCAGCACTGCGTCGAAATTGACCGGTTCCTGGGTGGCGCTGGCCACCAGCAGCGCGGTGATGTTGAAGCCGAGGCGGTTGATGGCGCCCTCGCGCACTTCGAGCGCAGCCTGCACGTTGCGCAGGCGCGGTTCGTGGCGCAGGATGGCGCGTTCCAGCGCACGGCAGATGTAGGCGCGGTCGTCGGTGCTCGACAGCGACAGGCCGGCGAAGTCGCTCAGGCCGTAGCTGGCGATGGAGCGGCCGCATTCGGGAAAGCGTTTCAGCACATCCTCGCGCAGCACCGAGCGCGTGTTGAGCAGCGCTTCCAGGTCGCGCGCCACCGCGTCCTTCATCTCCTCGATGGACAGGCGCGCAACGGTGCCCGAGCTGCCTCCGGCACCGTGCGTTGGCTCGTCAAGGAGCCGGTCGAACAACCCTGGCGTGTAGCCCTTTACTGGCATGGTGGTTCCTGGCTGGATTGTTCAACCTTGTTGCGCATGTTTAGGCCGTCTTGTTGGCCGACAGGTCCCAGCCGCCCGAGGTGTTGCCGCCGGAGCCGCCGCCCACTTTTTGCTGGGTGTACTTCCACTTCACTTTCGAGTACTTGATCGACACGTCTTCGCTCAGGATGTTGCCTTCCCTGATGGCAGGCGCCACGGAGCCGATCAGCACATTTTCCAGTTCGATTTCGAAGTACTTGATGCGCTCGCCCTGGCCGTCGGCGCGCAGGAACTCCAGCTTCGCCTTCGGAATGGTTTTGCCGGACGAGCAGGTCTGCAGCAGGATGGGCGTGGCCAGGTCGGCCAGCTTGTGCACGACGATGTCCTTGTGCTCGGTGCGCTCGGCGGTGTGGCCGCCGCCGGTCGACGCGGTGGCCGACTTAGGCTGCAGCACTTCGAACTGGACCGATTTGACCTCGATCCAGTCTTTGTGGGCGTTGTCGGTGGACTCGCCTTTGATGCCGTCGATTTGCAGGTAGACGTCGATTGCCATGGTATTCCTTTCAGTGGGTTATGGACTTTAACGGGTAAAAAAGATGCGTCAGGATTTGGTCGAAGCAGGCAGCTCCGCGACCAATCGGAGCGAAACAGAGAGCTCGTCGAGCTGGAAGTGGGGGCGCAGGAAGGACACGGCGCGGTACACGCCCGGCCGTCCCGGCACCTCCGCCACCTGCACCGACGCTTCCCGCAGCGGGAACTGGGCCTTCTGTTCCTGCGTTGCGTTATCGTCGAGCAGCACGTACTGCGTCAGCCAGCGGTTCAGGAAGTCCTCCACATTGGAGGCGGCAGCGAAACTGCCGATCTTGTCCCGCATCATGGCCTTCATGTAGTGCGCAATGCGCGACACGGCGAAGATGTACTGCAGCTGCGCCGACAGCACCGCGTTGGCGTTGGCCGAGTCGGTGTTGTATTTCTTGGCCTTTTGGGCCGACTGCGCGCCGAAGAAGGCCGCGTAGTCCGTGTTCTTGCAGTGCACCAGCGAGATGAAACCGAGGTCGCTCAGCTCCTTCTCGCGGCGGTCGGTGATGGCGATCTCGGTCGGGCACTTGAGCGCCACTTCGCCTTCGTCGGTCTTGAAGGTGTGGGTCGGCAGGTCTTCCACCAGGCCGCCGCCCTCCACGCCGCGGATCGCCGCGCACCAGCCGAAGTCCTCGAAGGCCGAGGTCAGCTTGGTGCCGAAGGCGTAGGCCGCGTTGCACCACAGGTACTTCTGGTGGTCGGTGCCGTCCACGTCTTCCACGAAGTTGAAGCCTTCGGTGGTGGCGCCGTCGGCCGGGTTGAACGGCAGGCGGCCCAGGAAGCGCGGCAGCGTCAGGCCCACGTAGCGCGAGTCTTCCGATTCGCGGAAGGACTTCCACTTGGTGTACTCCACGGTGTCGAACACTTTCGACAGGTCGCGCGGCTTGCCCAGGTCGCTGTAGCTGTCCAGGCCGAACAGCTCCGGCGAGGCGGCGCTGATGAAGGGCGCGTGCGCGGCGGCCGCCACGTGCGACATCTGCTCGATGAAATACATGTCCTCCGGCTGGCGGGTGATCTCGAAGTCGCCCAGCAGCGCGCCGAACGGGGCGCCGCCGAAGGTGCCGAATTCCTCCTCGTAGACCTTCTTGAACATGGTGCTCTGGTCGAATTCCAGCGCGCTCTGGAAATCCTTCACCAGTTCCTTCTTGGTGGCGTTGAGCAGCTTGATCTTCATGTTGGTGCCGGTGGCGCTGTTCTTCACCAGGTAGTGCAGGCCGGTCCAGCTGCTTTCCAGCTTCTGGAATTCGGGCGCGTGCATCACGGCAGACAGCTGCGCCGAGATCACGCGGTCCAGCTCCGCCACGCGGGCGTCGATGGTGGCGGCCAGGTTGTCGGACACCACCACGGTGCCCTCCATCACCTGGTTCACCAGTTCCGAGATCAGGTCCTTGGCGCGCGCGTGCTCCACGCTGGACTTGGCGACCTTGCTCTGCTCGACGATCTGGTCCAGCAGCGCGGATTCGCCGGCATGCACCGGGGCGGCGGCGTTGGGGCTCAATTGGGCGGACATGGCTTATTCCTTCGCGTCAGGCTTGGCGCCGCTCAGCTGCGCCAGTTTTTCGGTGTTGCTCAACACATCGTTCAGGATGTCTTCCAGCTTGTCGTTGCCGGCCAGCTTGTTGCGCAGGTCGGCCAGCTTGGTGCGCGCTTCGAGCAGCTTGCGCAGCGGTTCCACCTGCTGCACCACGGACTCGGGGCGGAAGTCCTCCATGGACTTGAACTTCAGGTCCACCGCGAACTGGCCGCCGTCCTCGCCCAGCTCATTGCTGACGCGGTAGGCGGCGCGCGGCTCCACGCCCTTCATCACTTCGTCGAAGTTGTCGCGGTCAATGCCGACGAACTTGCGCTCCTTCAGGCGCTTTTGCTCCACCTCGGAGTTGCCGCCGAAATCGCCGACAACGCCCATCACGAAGGGCAGTTCCTTGCTCTCGATGGCGTCGCCGATTTCAACGTCGTAGCTCATCTGCACGCGCGGCGGACGCACCTTGGTCAGGCGCTTCTGGACACTTTCACTTTTAGACATGGTTTTCCCCTGTTCGACTGGTTACGGGTTATTTCAGGCCGCTGAACGGATCGGCGCTGGATTCCTGGCGCGCCTTGGCGGCGCCCTTCTTGGCTGGCGTGCCGCCGCGCGCCGTGTTCGATGCAGCCTTGGCGGCGCTGGCCTGCGCCGGCTGCGGCGGCACCAGCACGGTCTCTCCCAGGCTCTCGCGCAGCAGCTTGGCCAGGTCTTGCGACTCGGTGCGCAGCGGGCCGCTCAGGTTGTTCTGGCGGCTCAGGTCGGCCAGCGCGCGCGTGGACAGGCGCAGGCCGCTGATGGCGATGATGCTGTTGGCCAGCTGGTCGTTCGGATCGCGCACCAGGATTTCCTGCGCGCTCACGATGGCTTCGCCGTACTGGCCGGCGTCGTAGCGGGTCTGGGCAATGCTGACCCAGGGCGCTTTTTCAGCCGGGAAAGCGGCGGCGGTCTGTTTCCATAGGGCAACAGCCTGCTCCTTCTGGCCGGAAGCGGCTGCCTGGCTGGCCTTCTCCATCAGCGCGCCGACGGTGGGCTTCGGGATCTCCGGCACTTGCGGCACCGTGTTGCATGCGGCCAGGATGGCCGCGCAGCTGGTCGCGCCGGCCAGGCGGCGCAGGGTATGTACAGGTTTCATGCTTTCCTCGGACTGACTTGCAAAAAAGAGATATTCAATTGCTAACTTGTTACTTCGGCGACACATTATCAGAAATTTATTTTTGTGCGCGTTCAATTGAATTTCTCCAGGAAACACGGCCCATGCCCGGGCTGCGCACGATTGCCGCGCTCGCTTGCGACATGTTTCCTAAAGAAATGTTAGTGTTCTGCTACTTATAAAATTTCTGTTTTGATAACATGACAAACAAGGTACTTTGGGGCGAAGGATTGTTCCTGCGGCCGCAGCATTTCCAGCAGCAGGACCGCTATCACGAGCACCGCCTGCACGAGAGCGTGAAGGCGTTGCACCCGTACGCGTGGGGCGTGAACCAGATCGAGATCGACCGCGAAGCGCTGGCCAACAACGCGCTGCGCCTGCTGGAACTGTCGCTGCGCTTCCAGGACGGCGAGCTGTACGACGCGCCCGGCGTGGACGAACTGCCCGACACAATCGACCTGAGCCTGATCCCGCACAGCCAGCAAAGTGTGACTTTTTACGCCGCCCTGCCCGCCTTCAAACCGTTCGGCGGCAACTTCGGCGTGCCCGGCCAGGGCGGCCCGGGCAGCAATGGCGTGCGCTTCGTCCAGTCCAATGCGGACACGCCGGACCTGTACACGCAGGCCGCGCAAGCCCAGCTGAGCTACCTGAAGAAGGCCGTGCGCCTGGTGCCCGAGCACGAGCCGCGCGACTCCTACACCCACTTCCCGCTGCTGCGTCTGCGCCGCGCTGCCAGCGGCGGCTTCGAGCTGGACCCGTCCTTCATCCCGCCGTCGCTGTCGATCCGCAGCGCGCCGCTGCTGTTCTTGCAGCTGCGCCGCCTGATCGACGCGCTGCAGGCCAAGGTCAGCGCGCTGCAGGGCCACCACCGCGAACCGAGCCGCCACGTGATTGAATTCCGCTCCGGCGACATGTCCTCGTTCTGGCTGCTGCACACGGCCAGCACCGCCTTCGCCGGCCTCACGCACTACTTCCACCATCCGGCGCTGCATCCGGAGCGCCTGTACGAACAGCTGCTGTCGCTGGCGGGCGCGCTGATGACCTTTTCCAAGAGCTGGACCCTGTCCGACCTGCCGCCCTACCAGCACGCCGATCCCGGCCCCGCCTTCGCGCGCCTGCACCAGATCATCCGCGAGCTGCTGGACACGGTGATCTCGTCCAAGTACTTCGCCATCGCGCTCAACGAAACCAAGCCGTCCTACCACCACGGCATGCTCGACAGCGGCAAGATCGACGACAAAACCACCTTCTACCTGGCCGTCTCGGCCGACCTGCCGGCGGTGGAACTGGTGGACGTGGTGCCGCTGCGCTTCAAGATCGGCGCGCCGGACGACGTGGAAAAGTTCGTGCTGTCGGCCATGCCGGGAGTGCGCATCCAGCACGCGCCGCAAGTGCCGGCCGCCATCCCGGTGCGGCCGGACGCCTGCTATTTCGCCATCGAAGGCAAGGGCCAGATGTACGAACGCATGCTGCAAGCCCAATCGATTTCCATCTATGTGCCGTCCGGCCTGCGCGATTTGAAGCTGGACCTGCTGGCCGTTACTTCCTGAGCGGAGACCAAACAACATGAGCAACGTGGCTGCACCTTCCCTCGCCCCTTCCCTGTTCTCGTCCGGCGCACCGGCCGCGCCGGCGTCGAACAAACCGCAATCGCTGCAAGACCTGATGTATGACGGCTTCTACGCCCTGTTCATGCTGAAGAACGGCAGCGGCCCGCAGGACAACGCCGACTTCGCCGCCAAGATGACCCAGTTCCTGGACGAGTTCGGCCGCAACGCGCGCAAGCACAACGCCTCGCCGGACGACATCGACGCCGCCAAGTACGCCTTCTGCGCGGCGGTGGACGAGATCATCCTGCGCTCGCCCTATTCCATCCGCGACGCGTGGGAACGCCGTCCGCTGCAGCTGCAGCTGTTCGGCGACCAGCTGGCCGGCGAAAACTTCTACATCCGCCTGGAAGCGCTGCGCGCGCGCGGCGCCGCCCACGTGCAGGCGCTGGAAGTGTTCCATATGTGCCTGCTGCTGGGCTTCCAGGGCCGCTACATCCTGGAAGGTTCGGAAAAGCTGACCTACCTGACCAGCCGCCTGGGCGACGAAATCGCCCAGATGAAGGGCAAGCGCGGCGGCTTCGCGCCGCACGCCGAACGCCCGGACCAGGTGGCGCACAAGCTGCGCAGCGACCTGCCGCTGTGGGTGCTGTGCTCCGTGTTCGCGCTGGTGTGCGTGCTGGGCTACATCGGCCTGCGCACCTCGCTCGGCCGCCACACCGACGAGCGCCTGCACGCCTATAACGACGTCGTGAAAATGGCGCCGCGCGTGGCCAACCTCACCATTACCCTGCCCTGATGGCTTCGGCATCTCCGCTCACCTCGGCGCTCGGCGTATTCGGCACGGGCCTAAGCCAGCACGCGCGCCTGCTCACGCTGGCCAGCGCGCAGGAGCGCGCCCTGCCCGAATCGCTGATGGCCGAGCACTTCACGGCGCGCGAGGGCGTGAACGAACTGTACGCCTTCGAAGTGCACGCGCTCAGCACCTCCACCGACCTGGAACTCGACCAGTTCATCGGAGAAGAGCTCACTCTCACGCTGCTGCAGCCGGACGGCAGCCAGCGCGCCTGGCACGGCCTGTGCACCGAAGCGGCCTGGCTGGGCGCGGACGGCGGCGTGGCGCGCTACCGCCTGCTGCTGGAACCGGCGCTCACGCTGCTGCGCCTGCGCCGCGACAGCTACGTCTACCAGGACAAGAACGCGCAGGACATCGTCACCGAACTGCTGCAGGACTACCCGCAGGTGCGCTTCTCCTTCGACGTGACGCAGGAACTGGCGCCGCGCCCGATCTGCACCCAGTACCGCGAAAGCGACTTCGACTTCTTCGAACGCCTGCTGGCCTCGGAGGGCCTGAGCTGGCGCTTCGAGCACGACCCGCCCGGCGCGGAAAGTGACAAAGGCGACGGCCAGTCCAAGCACAAGCTGGTAATCTTCGACAGCAAAGCCCAGGCGCCCGCCATGCCCGGCGGCGCGGAACTGCGCTTCCACGGCGTGCGCGCCACCGACACCGACGACGCCATCGACCGCTTCGCCGCGCGCCGCCAGGTGCAGCCCAACGCCGTCAGCATCGCCAGTTGGGACCCGGCGCAGTTGCTGGCGCCGTCGGCCGAGCAGCAATCCAGCCTGGACGCGGGCGAGCTGCCCGCGCTGGCCATCTACGACGGCAGCGGCGAACGCATCGCCAGCGGAAAAGAAACCGGCCACGGCGCGGCCGACCCGCACAGCCTCCTGATGCTGCAAGCGCTGGAACTGAACAACAAAGTCTTCGAAGGCAGCGGCGCCGTGCGCCGCCTGGCCCACGGCCACAGCTTCCAGCTCACCCAGCACGAACGCTACGCCGACGGCGCCAACAGCTTCAAGGTGCTGTGGGTGGAACACGAAGCGCGCAACAACTTCGACGCATCGATCAAGGGCGGGCCCGCCTTCGGCGTGGAAGCCGGCACCTACCGCAACAGCTTCGGCTGCGTGCGAGAAGCCGTCGCCATCGTGCCCGCCGCCACCGCCGCGCCGCACGCCAGCACCGCGCTCGGGCCGCAGACCGCCATCGTGGTCGGCCTGGCCGACGCCATCTCCACCACCACGCGCGACCACCAGGTGCGCGTGCAGTTCGCCTGGCAGCGCGGCGAAGGCGCCAACGCCGGCGGCATGGCGCACAACACCGACGCCAAAGGCAGCGCCCCCGGCGACGAGCGCACCGGCACCTGGGTGCGCGTGGCCGAAGCGCTGGCGGGCCCCAACTGGGGCACCCAGTTCACGCCGCGCATCGGCACCGAAGTGCTGGTCGACTTCATCGAAGGCGACATGGACCGCCCGGTGGTGGTGGCCCAGCTCTATACCGGCAGCGACGCCCCGCCCTTCGCGGCGGGCGTGGACGCGGGCGTGAACCACGCCGGCACCATCTCAGGCATCCACAGCCAGAACTTCGACCGCAGCGGCTACGGCCAGTGGCAACTGGACGACACGCCCGGCCAGGTGCGCACGCGCCTGGCCACCAGCAGCGCCGCCACCCAGCTCAACCTCGGCTATCTGGTCCAGCAAGCGCCTGGCTCCGCGCAGCGCGGCAGCTATCGCGGGGCCGGCTTTGAACTGCGCACCGACGCCTGGGCCGTGCTGCGCGGCGCCGAAGGCGTGCTGCTCACCACCAGCGCGCGCAACGCGCAAGGCAGCGGCATCACGTCCACCCAGCTCGACACCGCCGAAGCGCTGGCGCAGCTGAAGGCCGCCGAAGAACTGGCCAAGCAACTGGGCGACGCCGCCACCGCGCAGCAAGCCCTGAGCAGCAAGGACGCCGCCGCCGCGCACAAGGACTTCATCACCCAGGTCGATCCCCAGCAAAGCGGCAAGCACCCCGGCGCCGTCAACGGCCAACAGGCCGTGAAGGCGCAAGCCGGCTCGCGCGAAGCGGACAGCGCCAAACCGGTGGAAAAGTTCGGCGTCCCGCTGGTGCTGATGGACGCCCCGGCCAGCATCAACTGGGCCACGCCCGCCTCCACCGTGCTGTTCGCCGGCAAACAGCTGCAATGGGTCACACAGGGCGATTTGCACCTCGCTGCCGCGCACACCGTATCCTCGGTGGCCGGCAACGCGGCCAGCTTCTTCAGCCACGCCGGCGGCATCCAGGCCTTCGCCGGCAACGGCCCGGTGTCGCTGCAGGCGCACACCGGCGAGCTGGAGATCCTGGCCGACAAAGAGATCACCGTCATCTCGGTGAACGACAGCATCGAGATCAAGGCCAGCAAGAAGATCGTGCTGCAGGCCGGCCAGTCCAGCATCACGCTGGACGGCGGCGACATCACCTTCGCCTGCCCCGGCAACTTCACCGTCAAGGGCGGCCAGCACATCTTCGACGGCGGCGGCAGCGGCGCGGCCGGCTTGCCCGCCCTGCCGACCGGCAGCGCCATCTGCATCGAATGCCTGAAAAACGCGGCGGCCAAGGCCAGCAGCTTCCTGGTCCGCTAAGCGAAGAAAAAACATGGACAACCCAACCCACACCTACGCCCTGCTCGACTGCTCCCAGCATGACCACGCGTGGCGCGAACTGAGCGCGCGCTTCCCGGACGCGCAATGGCGCTCGCTGTTCGACGGCACGCCCGAAGAACACCTGACCGCCGCCGCGCCGCTGCTGATCGCCGCGCCGCGCGAGCACGAAGCGCTGATCAAATGGCTGGCGCAGCTGGAGCAGGCCGCACCCAGCGTCAGCTGGATAACCAGCCCCTACACGCTGCCCGTGCTCGCGCCCATGCTCACGCGCCGCCTGAACTGCGAAATCGACGACGGCCAGTTGGTCGTGTTGCGCTTCTACGATCCGCGCATTCTGCTTGGCCTGCCCTCCGCGCTGGACGCGCAGCAGAAGCGCTACTTCTTCGCCCCGGTCAGCGCCTGGAGCGCGCTCGAGCCGCGCCGCCGGCAGCGCTACAGCATCGACATCGCGCCCGCCACACCGGCCGACATCGCCCGCTACGCCTTCGCGCCCATCAGCCTCACGCTGGCCCAGCGCGACCAGCTGATGTACTTCGACATAGAGAACCTGTACGAGAGCATCGTCCGGCACTGGGAAGAGACCTGCCCGGACGACATCGCCGGCATCAAGCGCGGCATGCTGCGCGAAGCGGCCATCGCAGCGGTCAGCCGCGCCAGCGGCTACGGCATCACCGACCCCAGCGCGCAGCACCTGTTCGCCGGCCTGATGATGACCGTGTCGCCCTCGTTCGACGACAACGCCATGGTCAAAGCCCATCTCAGCAACCCCGATGTGCCGCAGGCCGAACGCCTGAGCCGGATGATTGCGCAACTACCGGAGCAGGCGTGGGAACAGATCGTGCGGACCAAACGTTACGACGCCCTGTTTGAACTGGCGCCTGGCCAAACGGGTGCGCAGTTATGATGAACCTGCAAGACATCACCAAAAAACTCTCGGACGCGACAACTGCGCTGGCCAAGGCCGACAACGACCTGAAGCTGGAAATCGCCGGCGCCGCTGCCGATGCGGCGGGGCTGGTAGATCCCACGCCGGCTTCCGACATCGTCGGCGCCGGCATCTCGATCGCGCGTGGAGACTACTGGGGCGCAGCGCTCAGCACTGTCAGTATGGTGCCCTACTTGGGCGACGCACTGGCCAAGCCCGCCAAAGCCGTCCGCGCCACCAAGGCCATCATGGGCCTGGAGAAAAAAGTCGCGGCACTGACCCAAACCGTCGCCGACCTGACCAAAGCAAAAAAACAAGCCGAAGCAGCCGAAGTGGCAGCCAAGGAAGCTAAAATTGCGAAAGAGGCGGACGCGGCGAAGGATGCGGCCAAGACACAAGAAAAGTCTTCTGCAACGAAGGGAAAAGACTCCGAGGACTGTGCGCAGGCGCAAAAAAACGGAAAACCGACCAAAGCGCCAGCGGGTGTGACACTAGAGGTCAAGGAACCAAAAATTCTGAGTACTCCGGGTCTCTCAAAAGATGAGAGAAACTATCTGGAGACAGAGCTAAGAATAAAACAGCGCGCTATCGATCGCGCGGCTTCTCGTGGAGAATTAGTCTGGACTCCCGACACTAGCAATGTGCGGATATCGTCGTTGCAGGATGAATACCGCGATGCAGTGGCTAATCGCTATCGTAACATTTATGGTAAAGAACTTGACCTTACAAGATTAAACGCAGACCATCCAGTTGATTTAGTGATCGGCGGTGATCCGACACAAAGACTGAAGCTTTTGGACGAGTCTATCAACAAAAGCGTGGGCGCATCGCTTTTCCAAGCAGGACGCAAGGCTGGCCTGCAAGCTGGCGACCCAATTAGTAAAATAATTTTTGTCCCAAGGTAATTTTATGAATATTTCTGAGTACAAATTCGCCACAGATACGGCTACGATGTGCATCTTTGACTTAGCCAGTCTAAAGGATCGCCTAGCTGACGATGCTGACTGGTGGTGCACGCCACAAGACGAGCTGAATCAGGTGAATATGGGCAACTGCATATTTCTAGGACTAGGGAGTGATGGGAATTACGGCATTCATCTTGTGGATAAGATAGACTCCCCCCAAGTTACCATTAATCTAAATATACCCTCCGGACACGTATTCTTAGGCGCCGCAGAAGAAGTGACTGCTGATGGCCTTGAGCCCGAAGCACTCCGGGGTGGTGGTTTTTTGGACTTAAAGCCCGGCACTTACACTTTGAATGCTTTAAAAGTAGACAGCATTATTAGGTTGTCTCTCTCACTGAATAGCGGAGAGGTACGAAATTCATTTGACACGCCGATACGATTGTAATGCAGATGTAGTTTCAGAGAATGTCTTGGGGCTTGACGGGACGGCCGCCTGCTTGAGCAGGCCGTCAGCATCACCGACCTTGATAACGACGCCAAATTGGAAATCACCATACTGTATAAATTGTTTTTCGGAGAATAACCCGACTGCGACGTAGAAGCCGGCACTACCGCAACAGCTTCGGCTGCGTACGCGAAGCCGCCGCCACCGCCGCGCCGCACGCCAGCACCGCGCTCGGGCCGCAGACCGCCATCGTGGTGGGCCTGGCCGACGCCGTCTCCACCACCACGCGCGACCACCAGGTGCGCGTGCAATTCGCCTGGCAGCGCGGCGAAGGCGCCAACGCCGGCGGCATGGCGCACAACACCGACGCCAAAGGCAGCGCCCCCGGCGACGAGCGCACCGGCACCTGGGTGCGCGTGGCCGAAGCGCTGGCGGGCCCCAACTGGGGCACCCAGTTCACGCCGCGCATCGGCACCGAAGTGCTGGTCGACTTCATCGAAGGCGACATGGACCGCCCGGTGGTGGTGGCCCAGCTCTATACCGGCAGCGACGCCCCGCCCTTCGCGGCGGGCGTGGACGCGGGCGTGAACCACGCCGGCACCATCTCCGGCATCCACAGCCAGAACTTCGACCGCAGCGGCTACGGCCAGTGGCAGCTGGACGACACGCCCGGCCAGGTGCGCACGCGCCTGGCCAGCAGCAGCGCCGCCACCCAGCTCAACCTGGGCTACCTGATCCAGCAGGCGCCAGGCTCGGCGCAGCGCGGCGGCTATCGCGGCGCCGGCTTCGAACTGCGCACCGACGCCTGGGCCGTGCTGCGCGGCGCCGAAGGCGTGCTGCTCACCACCAGCGCGCGCAGCGCGCAAGGCAGCGGCATCGCCTCCACCCAGATGGACACCGCCGAATCCCTGGCGCAGCTGAAAGCGGCCGAGGAACTGGCCAAGCAGCTGGGCGACGCCGCCACCGCGCAGCACGCCCTCACCAGCAAGGACGCAGCCGCCGCGCACAAGGACTTCATCACCCAGATCGATCCCCAGCAAAGCGGCAAGCACGCCGGCACCGTCAACGGCCAGCAGGCGGTCAAGGCGCAAGCCGGATCGCGCGAGGCCGACAGCGCCAAGCCGGTGGAAAAATTCGGTACCCCGCTGGTGCTGATGGACGCCCCGGCCAGCATCAACTGGGCCACGCCCGCCTCCACCGTGCTGTTCGCCGGCAAGCAGCTGCAATGGACCACGCAAGGCGACCTGCACCTCGCGGCCGCGCACACCGTGTCGTCCGTGGCCGGCAACGCGGCCGGCTTCTTCAGCCACGCCGGCGGCATCCAGGCCTTCGCCGGCAACGGCCCCGTGTCGCTGCAGGCGCACACCGGCGAGCTGGAAATCCTGGCCGACAAGGAGATTACCGTCATCTCGGTCAACGACAGCATCGAGATCAAGGCCAGCAAGAAGATCGTGCTGCAGGCAGGCCAGTCCAGCATCACGCTCGACGGCGGCGACATCACCTTCGCCTGCCCCGGCAACTTCACCGTCAAGGGCGGCCAGCACATCTTCAAAGGAGGAAGCAGCGGCGCGGCCGGCTTGCCAGCCCTGCCGACCGGCAGCGCCATTTGCATCGAATGCCTGAAAAACGCGGCGGCCAAGGCCAGCAGCTTCCTGGTCCGCTAAGCGATAGAAAAATATGGACAACCCAACCCACACCTACGCCCTGCTCGACTGCTCGCAGCACGACCGCGCGTTGAGCGAGCTGACCGCGCGCTTCCCCGACGTGCAATGGAAATCGCTGTTCGACGGCACGCCCGAAGAACACTTGGTCGCACCGCGCTCGGGCCACAGACCGCCATCGTGGTGGGCCTGGCGGACGCCATCTCCACCACCACGCGCGACCACCAGGTGCGCGTGCAGTTCGCGTGGCAGCGCGGCGAAGGCGCCAACTGACGGAAGTGCTCTCTCAAAAGCCATAGCCCCGCATTTCCACTTGCGCCCGCCGCGCCGGGCTGGCTAAATTGAGCCTATGGCAATAATTTCCCCGAGACTACTCCTGCGCGCCGCCCTGGCGCTGACCTTAATGCTGCTGGCCGCCGCGCCCGCCCAGGCGCTCGATCCCGCCGTCCCCATTACCGCCTACCACCACGACATCTGGACCAGCCGCGAAGGCGCGCCGCGCGAGGTTGATACGATGGCGCAGACTGCCGACGGCTGGTTGTGGCTGGGCACGGTCACCGGCTTGCACCGCTTCGACGGCGTGCAGTTCGAGGCCTTCAAGCCGGCCACCGGCGAGGGCCTGCTGGGCAAGCGCATCACCTCGCTCACCGCCCTGCCCAACGGCGACCTGTGGATAGGTTATACGTTCGGCGGGCTGAGCCGCCTGCGCGACGGCCACTTGCAGCACTACGCGTCCGGCCCCGGCAACCCCATCGGTGCCACCTACAACCTGGCAGTGGAGTCGGACGACAGCATCTGGGTCGCCTCCACCACCGGCCTGATGCACTACAGCGGCGGCCGCTGGGAGAAGATAGGCGCGGACTGGAGCTATCCGACCGCGCGCGCCGAATTCGTCCATCTGGACCAGTACGGCCAGCTGTGGGTGGCGGACGGCAAGGCGCTGTACGTGCTGGACCGCGCCACGCGCCGCTTCCGTCCCACCGGCCACAGCGCCACCGCGCCATTGCTGCTGGAGTCGCCCGACGGCCGCCTGTGGCTGGTCGGCAAAGACACGCTGACCCCGCTGCCGCCGCCACCCGGCCAGCCTATGCCGCGCTCGCCGTGGACCAACCGCGCCGCTGGCCATTCCAGCCTGTTCGACCGGCACGGCAATTTCTGGACCGGCAACTGCCCCGCCGGCCTGTGCCGCATGCTGCCGGCCACGTGGCAGAAGCAGCAAGGCACCATCGCGCGCAACGGCGTGGACGACAAGCTGGACCAACCCTGGCAGATGGGCAGCCTGAATGTGCACTCCATGCTGGAGGACCGCGAGGGCAATATCTGGGTCGGCACCCCGGCCGGCCTGGAGCGGCTGCGCCAGAACAAGCTGGCGACGGTACAGTTCCCGCCTGCCGCCGGGCGCCTGTCGTTGGCGCAGGAAGAAGACGGCACCACCTGGGCCGCCTCGGCCGACGCGGGCACGCTGTGGCGCATCGACGCCGGCGGCCGCGCCATCCCGCATGACGCGGGGCAGACTGTCTATGTGGTCGCCAAGGGCCGCGACGGCTCGGTGCTGATCGGCGGCGCGCAGCGCATCGAACGGCGCAAGAATGGCGTCGTGGAGTCCTGGCCCATGCCGCCGCTGCGCGAAGGCGAGAACCCCAAGAATTTCGTGCTGCTGCTGGCGGACGATGGCAACGGCACCTGGGTCGGCATCGGCGGGCGGGGACTGTATCGCCGCGAAGGCGCACAATGGCTGCCGCCCGCCGGCCACACCGGCGTGCGCGGTCCGCTGTACGCCGCCGTGGACGGCAAAGGCAATACCTGGTTCGGCTTCCGCAACAACAAGCTGCTGTACCACGACCACGGCAAGCTCACGGAATACGGTCCCGCGCAAGGCATAGACCTGGGCGCGGTCACCTTCGTCGACACGCAAAAGGAACTGCTGATCGCCGGCGACAACGGCATGGCGGTGCTCCACGACGGCAAGTTCGTGCGCATCTCCGCGCACGATCCCGAGCTGCTGTCCAACGTGTCCGGCCTGGTGGTCACGCCGGACGGCGACCGCTGGGTCAACACCAGCAAGGGCCTGTTGCATGTCACGGCGGCGAACTGGCAGCGCAGCATGGGCGACCCGGACACGCCCCTGCGCCATGAGTTGTGGGACAGTTCGGACGGCTATCCCGGCGCGGCCGACATCATCGTGCGCACGCCGACGGCGATGGCCGGCAGCGGCGGCAGGCTGTGGTTCGTGGGCACCGCCGGCATTGCGTGGTTCGATCCGGCGCGCCTGCTACGCAACACCAGCACGCCGGCGGTGCAGGTGACGGGCATGCAGTGCGACGGTGTGCGCTACGCGCTCGACCCGGGCATGCGCCTGGCGCCCGGCACGGGCAAGCTGCAGATCGACTACACGGCCCTTACCTACACCATGCCCGAGCGGGTGCGCTTCCGCTACCGGCTGGACGGCGTGGACCAGGACTGGCAGGAGGCGGGCACGCGCCGCACGGCCTATTACACCAACCTTGGCCCGGGCCGCTACCGCTTCAACGTGGAGGCCATCAACGAAGACGGCGTGTCCAGCGGACCGCACAGCGCGCAGTCGTTCGAGATTGCGCCGCGCTTCACGGAAACCATGTGGTTCGCGGGCTTGTGCGCGCTGGCTGCGGCGGCGCTGGCGTACGGCCTGCACCAGTTGCGCCTGCGCCAGCTCACGCGCCAGCTGCGCGAGCGCATGCACGAGCGGCTGGTGGAGCGCGAACGCATTGCGCGCGCGCTGCATGACACGTTCCTGCAAAGCCTGCACGGGCTGATCCTGCATTTCCAGGCGGTGGCGAACCGCCTGCCGCCCGACAGCGACACGCGCCAGTTGATGGACAAGACGCTGACCCAGGCCGACCGCGTGCTGATCGAAGGCCGCGACCAGGTGATGGATTTGCGCGTCACGCCGGGCGGCAGCCTGGCCCAGGCGCTGAAGGACGCCGGCGCGGCGATGGCCGCCAACGGCGGCTGCCTGGATGGCGGGGGCGACGCGTTCGCGCTGGCGGTGAACGTGGATGGCAATGAGCGCGAGCTGGCGCCCGAAATGCACGACGAGGTGTATGCCATCGCGCGCGAGGCCATGAGCAACGCCTGCCGCCACGCGGGCGCCAGCGCGCTGCAAGTGGAGCTGAGCTACGGGCCGCGCGAGTTCAGGCTGGCCGTGCGCGACAACGGCAAAGGGCTGGACGACGCCACCAAGACGCACGGCAGGCCCGGGCACTGGGGGCTGACCGGCATGCGCGAGCGGGCCGAGCGCATCGGCGCGCGCATCGAGATCGCCGACCGCGCCGGCGGCGGGCTGGAAGTGCTGCTGTGGGTGCCGGCCTCGCAGGCCTACACGCGCCGCTAGCCTAGCCGCACATCATGTCGCGGCTGTCGGCGTACAGCTTGGCCAGCCAGGCCGACACGGCCTTGAAGCGCGCAATGGAACCGGCGTCGCGGTGGCTGAGCAGCCATAGCTCGCGCTGCACCTCGGGCTTGTCGCCCAGCCGCCGCAGTCCCGGCGGCTGGCCGATCAGGCAAGGCAGCAGCGCCAGCCCCAGTCCCTCCTCGCAGGCGCGCAGCATGGTGGTCAGGCTGTTCACGCGCACCGGGCCGCGCACGCATGGCCCCAGATTCCGTATCCATTTCATCTCTGGCACATGGGAGAGCTGGTCCCCATACATAATCCAGGGCTGCTCGCCCCATTGCCCGCGCGGCGCCGGCGCCGATTTGGCGCTGCCGTAGACGGTCCAGCCGATGTCGCCCAGCTTGCGCATCACCAGCGCCGCGTCCTCGCCCGGCTGCGCCAGGCGCAGCGCGAAGTCCGCCTCGCGGCGCGTGAAGGACAGGTTGTCGTTGTCCGCCAGCAGGTGCACGTCCAGCTGCGGATACTGCGCGTGCAGCGACGGCAGCTGCGGTATCACCCAATGGTCGAACAGGAAATCGATGGCGGTGATGCGCACCGCGCCCGTAATGGCTTCCGCCTCGCGCGATGAGGCCAGCAGCATGCTTTGCACGTTGCCGTACACGGCCTCGCCGTACTCCACGAACACGCGACCCGCCTCCGTCAGCTGGTAGCGCGTGTTATCGCGGATGAACAGCCGCAGCTGTAGCGACTTCTCGGCGGCGGCGATGCGGCGGCTGATGGTGGACGCGTCCACCCCCAGCTCGCGCCCGCTCGCGCTCATGCTGCCGGTGCGCGCCAGCGACAGGATCAGCGGTATGTCGTTCCAGTCGAAATCGTTTGCCATGCCATTAGCCATTCGTCGTTTGTTTCCCTATCCCTATCGAAAGATCCGCATTTTTACAAAGCGACATTGCAGCTTTGTCCGTTCCCTTGCCGCGTTTTCGCACCTAAGATGCATCCATCGAAACGCAAACAAACAAGGAGCCACAGATGAAACCAGGCATCACCATCCAAGCGGAAGACGGCACGTTCAACTGCTACGTGGCGCGTCCCGCCGGCGCCGCAGCGGCCCCCGTCGTCGTCGTGCTGCAAGAGATCTTCGGCGTCAACGCCGGCATCCGCAGCATTGCCGACAGCTACGCCGCGTTCGGCTACATCGCCGTCGCCCCCGACCTGTTCTGGCGCGCCGAGCCCGGCCTGGACATGTCCGAGGCAAGCGAAGGCGACTGGGCCAAGGGCTTCGCCCTGTACAGCGCCTACGACTTCGACAAGGGCGTGCGCGACATCGCCGCCACCGTGGCCGCCGCCCGCACCCTGCCAGGCGCCAGCGGCAAGGTCGCCGTCACCGGCTACTGCCTGGGCGGCCTGCTCACCTATCTGACCGCAGCGCGCAGCCGCGCCGACGCCTTCGTGGCCTACTACGGCGGCGGCACCGAGAAGTTCGCCGCCGAGGCCGTCAACGTGCAGGACCCGCTGCTGTACCACCTGGCCGAAGAAGACGAATACATCGGCAAGGAAGCGCAAGCCACCATCAAGGCCGCCTTCAGCGGCAACCCGAACATCGAGCTGCACAGCTACCCCGGCTGCAACCACGCGTTCGCGCGCCCCGGCGGCAACCACTACGACAACGCCGCAGCGGAACTGGCCAACGGCCGCACCGTCGCCTTCTTCAAGCAACACCTCTCTTAATGTAGCACAGCGATTTTCAACTCTCTATTCACTAAAAGGAAGAACCCATCATGTCCACCAAGACCCACGAACAGGCAGTAGAAGTGAACACCGCACGCCGCAGCGCACTGACCGGCGGCGCCAGCCTGGCTGCGATTGCCGCAGCCGCCATGCTGCCGCTGGCAGCGGCTGGCGAAGCGCAAGCCGCCCCCACCGCCAAGCCGATGCGCAAGACGGCCAGCACCATCGCCACCAAGGACGGCGTGGACATCTACTACAAGGATTGGGGCTCGGGCCAGCCCATCGTGTTCAGCCACGGCTGGCCGCTGAACTCGGACAGCTGGGAATCGCAGATGTTCCACCTGGCGAACAACGGCTTCCGCGTCATCGCGCACGACCGCCGCGGCCACGGCCGCTCCAGCCAGCCATGGGACGGCAACGACATGGACCACTACGCCGACGACCTGGCGGCCGTGATTGAGGCGCTGGACCTGAAAAATGCCATCCTGGTGGGCTTCTCCACCGGCGGCGGCGAAGTGGCGCGCTACGTGGGCCGCCATGGCACCAAGCGCGTGGCCAAACTGGTGCTGGTGTCGGCGGTGCCGCCGCTGATGCTGAAAACGCCCGACAATCCCGGCGGCCTGCCGATCGAAGTGTTCGACGGCATCCGCGCGGGTTCGGTGAAGGACCGTTCGCAGCTGTACCTGGACATCGCCAGCGGCCCGTTCTACGGCTACAACCGTCCGGGCGCAAAGC
The DNA here is from genome assembly GCF_042693265.1 of Pseudoduganella sp. UC29_71. Classification (NCBI taxonomy): domain Bacteria; kingdom Pseudomonadati; phylum Pseudomonadota; class Betaproteobacteria; order Burkholderiales; family Oxalobacteraceae; genus Pseudoduganella; species Pseudoduganella sp. UC29_71. The sequence continues at coordinate 3,500,678 of NZ_CP170549.1, forward strand.
CGTCGCAAGGGATCATCAATTCGTGGTGGATGCAGGGCATGATGGGCGGCCACAAGAACACCTATGACTCGATCAAGGCCTTCTCGGAGACCGACTTCCGCGCCGACCTGAAGAAGTTCGACAAGCCGACCCTGGTGATCCACGGCGATGACGACCAGATCGTGCCGATCGATGCGGCGGGCCGCGCTTCGGCCGCGCTGGTCAAAGGCGCCAAGCTGATCGTCTATCCGGGTGCGCCGCACGGCTTGACCGATACGCACAAGGATAAGGTCAACGCCGATCTGCTGGCCTTCGCCAAGGCCTGAGCGGCGCGGGCACGGCGGGTTACGGCGTTCCGCCTGACCCGCCCTACGGGATGCCCCTGTTGATTCGCAATTCGTCGTTCGTAGGGCGGGTTAGCGCCAACGGCGCGTAACCCGCCGCAGCGACGCCCACCACCGCCTTATTTTCCGCCGCCAACCGTCAGCGTGGTGGCGGTAATATACGACGCCGCCGGCGACAGCAGCCATACCGCCGGCTCCGCAATCTCCTCCGGATTGGCCGGCCTGCGCATCGGGATGCCCGGCGCGGCGCGCTCCAGCCGGTACGCATCCCCGCCGCGCGCGTGGATCTCGGTCAGCGTCATGCCTGGCGCCACGCCGCACACGCGGATGCCTTCCGGCGCCAGCTCCCTGCCCAGCCCCATGGTAAACGCCTCGACCGCCGCCTTGCTGGCCGCATAATGCACATAGTCCCCCGCGCTGCCGCTGCTGGCAGCCGTGGACGAGATATTCACGATCACGCCCTTGACCCCGCTGCGCTTGAACGACGCCAGCGCCGCCCGGCAGCAATCCATCAGCCCCAGCACGTTCACCTGGAACACCTGCGCGATGCCGGCCGGATCGGCGTCCATGAAGCGTCCCAGCCCGCCGGTGATGCCGGCGTTGTTCACCAGCGCCGTCACCGGCCCCAGTTGCGCCTCCACCGTGGCGAACAGGCGCGCCACGTCCTCCGGCACGCCGACGTCGCCCTGCACCGCCACCGCGCGGCCGCCCTGCGCCGCAATCTGCTGCACCACCTTGTCCGCCGACGCTGCGTCGCTGTGATAATTCACCCCCCACCGCATACCCGTCCTGCGCCGCGCGCAAGGCGATGCAGGCGCCGATGCCGCGTCCCGCGCCGGTCACGATCAATACCTTGTTCATCCTGTTCCTCCCAGCTGGCAATGCCTGCCAGTGTAGCGCAGCGGCCCGCAATTGGTTTGTCCGCCTTGCAAGATTGGCCTAGCCAAACTAAAATCTGAGCCACCTTGCATCATTCACCACATTCTCTCGGACACGCCCTCTCAATGAAGAAAACTCCTGCGCCGCGCGAAGCCCCAGTCGCCGAGCCGCGCCTGTACCGGGTCGTTGCCTCTCGCATTCAGCAACTTATCAAGGACGAAGACATCCAGCCCGGCTCCCGCCTGCCGGCCGAACGCGAACTGGCCGCCAAGCTGGAAGTGAGCCGCGCCTCGCTGCGTGAAGCGCTGATCGCGCTGGAACTGGGCGGGGTGGTCGAAGTGCGCGGCGGCTCGGGCGTGTACGTGTCCGAACTGGTGGAACCCCCGGCCGAAATGCCGGAAGTCGGCCCCGGCCCCTTCGAAGTGCTGGCCGCGCGCCGCCTGATCGAGTCCGAAGTGGCGGCGATTGCCGCCAAGGTGGCCACCGATTCGGCCGTGGACGCCATCCTGAAGGCCGTGATGGAGATGGAGCGCCACCACGAGGACCGCACCAGCAACGAGCAGGCCGACCGCAACTTCCACCTGGCCATCGCCCGCGCCACCGGCAACACGGCGCTGGTGGGCGTGATCGAATACCTGTGGAACCAGCGCGGCACGCTGTGGCACAAGCTGAAGGAGCACTTCCAGACCGAGGATTTGCGCAAGCAAACCCTGCAGGATCACCGCAAGGTGCTGGAGGCGATCGCCTCCCACGACGTGGCCGGCGCCCGCCAGGCCATGCGCGCCCACCTGGAGCGCGTTACCCGCACTTTCTCGCGCGGATAAGTTTTTTTGCCAGCGCCGCCCGGCGCTGGCGCGCAAGTCTCCCCTCTCGTCGCCCCTTTCCCGGCCCCATTTGTCTCCCCTGCAACACATGAAGCGGCTAGTCCGCCTTGCACATTTGGTCAGACCAAACTAGAATGGCCTGACCAAATGACGCACCATCATCAAAAGCAGCGCCAACGGAGACAAATGAATACCACCAAGAAACTGCTGGCCAGTGCGGCCGCCCTCACCCTGCTGCTGGGCTCCGCCCAGGCCGAAGGTCCCTACCGCAACCCGGACAACAAGAACCTGGCCGATCCCGGCGAGGGCACCTATCCCGTTCCGTACAAGATGCCGGTGGTATCCGAAGTCACCGAGGTGCTGAACCGCATCCGCGGCTATATGGACGCCTCCACGCCCACCCGCGTCATCGACAAGAAGACCGGCAACCAGATCACCGACTTCAGCAAGCCTATCAAGGATGCCGTGTTCGCCCCCAGCAATGGCGACTTCGGCATCATGGTGTATGAAATGGGCGTGGTGCACGCCGGCCTGATGAAAGCGGCCGAAGTCACCGGCGACCAGCACTTCACCGACATGACCCGGCGCCACTTCCAGTTCTTCGCCGACACCCTGCCTTATTTCCGCGCCCAGGAACAGCAGTTCAAGCTGGAGCGCGCCAACAGCTTCTCGCGCTTCCTGGACCCGCGCGCGCTGGACGATTCCGGCTCCATGTGCGCGGCGCTGATGCGCGCCCGCGAGCGCAAGATCGGCCCCGATTTGAGCAGCATGATCGCCACCTGCAGCGACTGGGTGGCCAACAAGCAGTTCCGCCTGCCGGACGGCACCATGGCGCGCAAGCGTCCGCAAGCGATATCGCTGTGGGGCGACGACATGTACATGAGCATCCCCGCGCTGGCCGAGATGGGCCGCATGACCGGCAAGCGCGAGCACTATGACGACGCCGTCAAGAACGCGCTGCAGATGTCGCACTACCTGTTCAACCCGCAGCTGAACCTGTACACGCACGGCTGGCACGCCAACATCCCGGACGCGCCGCGCTTCTACTGGGCGCGCGCCAACGGCTGGGCGGTGATGGCCATGTCCGACCTGCTGGACGTGCTGCCCAAGGACCACCCCGGCTATCCGAAAGTGCTGGCCCAACTGCGCCTGAGCCTGAAAGGCATCGCCGAGCTGCAATCGGGGCAGCGGCCTGTGGCACCAGATGATAGACCGCAACGACTCCTACCTGGAAACGTCGGCCAGCGCCATGTTCGTCTACGTGATGGCGCACGCCATCAACCAGGGCTGGATCAGCCCCACCACCTACGGCTCCATCGCGCAGGCCGGCTGGGCCGGGCTGGTATCGAAAGTCACCGCCAAGGGCGAAATCGAAGGCATCTGCGTGGGCACCACGCTGGCCGGCGACCAGACTTATTACTACCACCGCCCCACCAGCGTGGACGCGCTGCACGGCTACGGCCCGACGCTGCTGGCCGGCGCCGAGATCATCAAGCTGATCAAGAACCCGAATATCGCGGTCGAGCACCGCGTGCGCACCTACCACTACATGCCCAAGACGGCCGGCCAGACCGACTACCGCGAACACCATTAAGGAGACGCCATGAAAACCACCATCACTCCCCTGCTGGCCGGACTGCTGGCCGCCTCGCTGGCCACGCTGGCGCCGCTGGCGCAGGGCGCCGCCTTCACCGTCAAGCTGAGCCACGACCTGGACATCGCGCGCCCGTCCGAGACCGTCACCATCCCCTGGGTGGAAGTGAACCGCCAGCTGCCCGGCGCGCTGATCCAGCGCCTGGCCGTGAAGGACGCCTCCGGCCGCGTGGTGCCGCACCAGGTGACCAACGTCAAGCCGCAAGCGAAAGACCCGAAGAATGAAGGCGCCGCGTACGGCGAGCTGATCTTCCAGCACAGCTTCGCGGCTGGCGAAAAGTCCGCCACCTACACCATCGAAACCATCGACGCGCTGGCGCCGCCGTTCGCCAGCCAGGCCTCGGCGCGCTACGTGCCGGAGCGCCTGGACGACTTCGCCTGGGAAAACGACAAGCTGGGCCACCGCACCTACGGCCCGGCGCTGGCCGCGCCAGCCGAGCCGGGCAGCGGCAAGGAAGTGCTGGAGACGAGCGGCCTGGACCTGTGGTTCAAGCGCGTGAACTACCCCATCGTCGACCGCTGGTACAACAAGGGCCACGACCACTACCACCATGACGAAGGTGAAGGCATGGACATGTACAACGTCGGCAAGTCGCGCGGCGCGGGCGGCGCCGGCGTCTGGCTGGGCGGCACCCTGTACACCAGCAGCAACTACGCGACCTGGAAAGTGCTGGCCAACGGCCCGGTGCGCGCTATCTTCGAGCTGAGCTACAACGCCTGGAACGCAGGCGGCACCCAGGTTAGCGAAGTCAAGCGCTTCACCGTGGATGCCGGCCACTACCTGGACCGCATCGACAGCACCTTCACCTTCAGCGGCCCGAAAACACTGCCCATTGCCATCGGCCTGAACAAGACCCCGACCGACAAGGGCGAAGACCCGAAGATCGCCGTCGTCAAGGACAAGGACGCCAGCGCCGTGCTGCAGTGGATACAGCAAGCCACCAAGGGCGCCTTCGGCGTGGCCGTGGTGCTGCCCGGCGCCACCGACTACACCGAGGACAAGCTGAACGAGCTGATCGTCGCCAATGCCACCTCCGGCAAGCCGCTCACCTACTACGCGGGCGGCGCCTGGGAACGTTCCGGCGACATCACCTCGCAGGCGCAGTGGCAAGCCTATGTGAAGAACGCCGCGGCGCGCGCGCGCAATCCGGTGCGCGTCACCTGGAAACAGTAAAGCAGCACAGCAGCACCGCAACATCGCAGCATCGTCAGCGTCGTACTCAATACATAAAACTACAGGGACAAGTATGGACAACAACGAACCACAACGCCGGCCGGGCCGCTTCAACGTGCGCCTGGCGGGTTCCACCTCGATCACCGCGATGGCCCTGGCCATCGGCGCCGCTTACGCCCCGGCGTATGCGCAAAGCACGCCGCCCCAGGAAACCGCCACCGTGGTGGTGACCGGCATGCGCGCCGCGCTGGAAAGCGCCCTGAACAAGAAGCGCGAGGACAACGGCATTGTCGACGTCATCAAGGCCGAAGACATGGGCAAATTCCCCGACACCAACCTGGCCGAGTCGCTGCAGCGCGTGCCCGGCGTGGTGATCGACCGCGACGCCGGCGAAGGCCGCAGCATCACCGTGCGCGGCCTGGGACAGGACTTCACGCGCGTGCGCATCAACGGCATCGAAGGCCTGGCCACCACGGGCGGCACCGACAGCTCCGGCGGCGCCAACCGCTCGCGCGGCTTCGACTTCAACGTGTTCCCGTCCGAGCTGTTCAACTCCCTCACCGTGCGCAAGAGCTCCTCGGCCGACGTGGACGAAGGTTCGCTGGGCGCCACGGTGGACCTGCAAACGACCCGCCCCTTCGACTTGAAAGGCTTTAACGCCACCGTCATGGCCAAGGGCAAGTACAACGACCTGTCGAAAAAGACCGATCCGCGCGTCGGCTTCCTGGTATCCAACACCAACGCCGACCGCACCCTGGGCTTCCTGATTTCCGGCGCCTACTCCAAGCGCCAGGTGCTGGAAGAAGGCTTCTCCACCGTGCGCTGGGATAACGGCCCCTCGTCGGGGGGCTGGTGCGCGCCGCAGGGCGTGACCGCCAACCCGAGCAATTCCACCGCCACCACCTGCGGCCCGGCCGCACAAGGCGTGCCGCGCCTGCCCGCCTCGGCCGCTGCCACCGCCGCCTACAACGAGGCGAGCAAGGCCGAGAACTTCATCCCGCGCCTGCCGCGCTACGGCCGCCTGACGCACGATCAGGACCGCCTGGGCCTGACCGGCTCCTTCCAGTGGCGCCCGGCGCGCGGCTCGCTGCTGACCTTCGACATGCTGTACTCCAAGCTGGACGCCACGCGCCAGGAAGACTTCCTGGAAGCGATCTCCTTCAGCCGCACCGCCACCCAGGGCGGCAAGCCGCAGACCAGCGTGGTCGAAGCCCAGTTCGCGCCGAATGGCTCGCTGCTGTACGGTAAATTCAACGGCGTGGACGTGCGCGCCGAATCGCGCTTCGACGAACTGTCCACCACCTTCACCCAGCCCACACTGACCCTGGAGCAGGACATCGGCGACTCGCTGCGCCTGCTGGCCAAGGTCGGCACGGCCAAGTCCAAGTTCCGCAACCCGGTGCAGACCACCACCACGCTGGACGCGCTCAACGTCAACGGCTACACGATCGACTTCCGCCAGAACGACCGCATGCCGTCCATCAGCTATCCGTTCGATCCGGCCAACCCCGGCGCGGCGATGGGCATCGTCGGCGTGCCGGTGGCCACCTCCGGCACCCAGCCGGCCTCGGTCGCCAACACCACCACCAGCGAAATCCGCATCCGTCCGCAAGGCGCCACCAACACCAACGACGTGGGCCAGCTGGACCTGGTATGGGAAGCCAACGACCGCCTGAGCTTCAAGACCGGCGTCAACTACAAGAAGTACAGCTTCGACTCCTACGAATTCCGCCGCGTGAACCAGGGCGACACCATCTTCGCGCCGCCCGCCGGCACCAGCATGGCCAGCCTGATGACCACCATCAGCGGCTTCGGCAAGGGCCAGAACCTGCCGGCCGGCACCGCCACCTCGTGGGTGATCCCGGACCTGAACGCCATCGCCAAGGCCTACGACATCTACTGCAACTGCATCAAGAGCGGCCCGGCCGGCGGCCCCGGCGACTTCACGCTGTCCTCCATCACCAACGGTAACGCGCGCGGCAACAACCGCTCCGTCACCGAAGAGGACAAAGGCTTCTACCTGATGGGCGACTTCAACCAGGAAGTGGCCGGCATCCCGCTGCGCGGCAACTTCGGCGCGCGCTACGTCAAGACCGGCATGAGCGCCACCGGCTACCAGTCGGCCGGCGGCGGCTCCGCCGTCACGGTGGACAACGACTACTCGGACGTGCTGCCATCGTTCAACGTCGCGGCCAGCCTGACCAAGGACTTCATCGTGCGCCTGGCCGCGGCCAAGGTAATGACCCGTCCGCAGCTGGGCAACCTGTCGCCCGGCGGTACCGTGGCCACCACCGGCACGCTGACCATCACTTCCGGTAACCCGCTGCTCAAGCCGTTCCGCGCCAAGACCTTCGACACCAGCTTCGAGTGGTACCACGGCAAGAACGCCTTTATCGGCCTGGGCCTGTTCCAGAAGAACATCAGCACCTACATCCAGAGCCTGCGCACCAACGTGGCGTTCAAGGACACCGGCTTGCCGATGTCGCTGCTGCCGTCGAACTTCAACGGCGACGAAATCTTCCAGGTCACCGCGCCGGTCAACACCGACGGCGGCAAGCTGAAAGGCTTCGAGCTCAACTTCCAGCAGCCGTTCACCTTCCTGCCGGACTGGGGCCGCAACTTCGGCACGCTGATCAACTACACCCACGTCAAGTCCAAGATCGAGTACCTGGTCTCGCCCACGGCCAACACCACCATCACCGACGACCTGCTGAACCTGTCGCCGCGTTCGTGGAACACCACCTTGTACTATGACGACGGCAAGTTCAGCGCCCGCCTGTCCGCCTCGCAGCGCGCCTCCTTCGTCACCCGCGTGCCGGGCCAGAACAACAACGACGTCGAAGGCAAGAACAAGTCCACCAACGTCGACGTGTCGATCTCCTACAAGATCAACGACAAGCTGGACCTGACGCTGGAAGGCGTGAACCTGACCAACGAGCCGAACGACCAGTTCGTCAGCCGCGCGCGCAACAGCGTGGTAGTCAACAACGTCACCGGCCGCGAATTCCTGGCCGGCCTGCGCTACAAGTTCTAAGCCTCTTCAGCAACGCGGCACGCAGTCCCAAGCCCGCCCCTCTCCTGAGGGCGCGGGCTTTTTAATTTCCGCGATTCGTTATATCGTAGTGCTTTTTGCGAGCCCATATGATCCGCATCGCCGCCCTCGCCCTCGCCGCCATGCTCGCAGGCTGCGCCAGCGTGCCGACCGCGCAGCAGCCCAAGCAGATATACCAGATGTCGCCGCAGGAAGCGGACGGCTACATCGCGCAAATGCAGCAGTCCGAGCCCGACCTGCGCAAGCGCATCGCCGCCATCGGGCGCCGCAACATCGGCCAGCCCTACATGCTCAACCTGCTGGGCGAATACCCGTACGAACTGCACGACACCCTGCCCACCTTCAGCCTCGCGCAAAGCGACTGTGTCGTGTTCGCCGAACACACCTACGCCATGGCGCTATCGCGCAACTGGAAAGAGTTCTACTGGATGCTGCAGCGCATACGCTACAAGGACGGCGTGATCGGCGTGGCCACGCGCAACCACTACACGGAACAGGACTGGAACATCAACAACGGCTGGCTGGTCACGGACGTGACGCGCCAACTGGCCGGCGACTACGCCGCCTCCTACCCGCTGCGGGTAGACCGCCAGCACTTCCTCAAGACGCGCCACCACACCGACGTCAGCCTGCCGGTGCAGACCAGCACCGAATACTACGTCCCCAAAGAGCGCGTGGCCGACGTGCTGGGCCAGCTGCAGGACGGCGACTTCGTCAACGTCATCTCCACGCGCGACGGCGGCTACTGGGCCTCGCACGTCGGCCTGGTCGTAACGGCAGCGGACGGCAAGCGCATGTTCCTGAACTCCGCCGAACCGCAAGTACGCGAAGAAAGCTTCGAACAATTCAACGCCCGCACCGCCGAGCGCGAAGCCCGCAACGCCGCCGCAGGCAAAAACGGCCAAAACCTCGCCGGCTTCAAATTCCTCCGCCTGAACGACAACATCATCGTCCCCCCCGCCCTCCCCCAACCCCGCCCCTGAACGGGGTCAGGTCCGGCATCGCGCCACATAAAATTGGGGTCAGGTCCGGCATCACGCCAAAATGGCGTGATGCCGGACCTGACCCCAACTAAATTCGGCGATTACTTCAGTTCGGTGATGAACTGCTCGCGCGGGCGGCGGACTTTTTTGAGGTTGACCAGCCAGTCGCCTTCGTCGGCGCGGTAGCCGAGCGGCAGCATGACCACCGAGCGCAGGCCGCGTTCGCGCAGCTTGAGGATGTCGTCTACCTTGGCCGGGTCGAAGCCTTCCATCGGCACGGAGTCGACCTGCTCTTGCGCGGCGGCGATCAGCGCGGTGCCGACGCCGATGTAGGCCTGGCGCGCGGCGTGCTGGTAGTTGGTCTCGGCGTCGCGCTGCGGGTAGGTGTTGAGCAGCTGCTGGCGGTACGCTTCCCAGCCTTCGTTCTTGAAGCCGCGCACTTCGTTCACCAGGTCGAACATCTGGTTGATGCGTTCGGTGGTGTAGTTGTCCCAGGCGGCGAATACCAGCAGGTGCGAGCAGTCGGTGACCTGGCCCTGGTTCCACGCGTGCGGCTTGATCTGCTCGCGCAGTTCGGGATTGGTGACGACGAATACTTCATACGGCTGCAGGCCGCTGGAGCTGGCCGTCAACCGCACCGCTTCCAGGATGCGGTCGACTTTTTCTTGCGGAACCGCCTTGGCTGGTTCCATCTTCTTGGTGGCGTAACGCCATTTGAGTACTTCGAGCAAATCGGACATGAGGGCTGCTTTCTTGTTAGTGAACCTGGCCCCCATATCGCGACGATCCGGGCTATTTCAAGCCGTTTGCTCCATCAGCCGGTTTTTGTACTGCTGGCGCAGGCCCAGCTTGTAGATTTTGCCGGTGGCGGTGAGCGGCAAGGCGTCCACGAACAGCACCCGGTCCGGCAGCCAGAAACGCGCCACGCGGCTGCCCAGGTAGGCCAGCACGTCGGCTTCGCTGACGTCGGCGCCCGGCTTGCGCACGCACAGCATCAGCGGCCGTTCCTGCCATTTGGCGTGCGCCACGCCGATCACCGCCGCCATGGCGATGCCGGGGTGACCCACCGCCGTGTTTTCCAGGTCGATCGACGAGATCCATTCGCCGCCGGACTTGATCACGTCCTTGGAGCGGTCCACCAGCATCACGTAGCCGTCCGCGTCGATGGTGGCGATGTCGCCGGTGTCGAAGTAACCTTCGGCGTCGAGGATGGCGCCGCCTTCGCTCTTGAAGTAGCTTTGCACGATCCACGGCCCGCTCACCAGCAGGTGGCCGCGCGCCACGCCGTCGTGCGGCAGGCGAACGCCGTCTTCGCCAACGATCTTGAGCTGCACGCCGAACACGGCGCGGCCCTGTTTCATCTGGATGTCGTAGCGCTGCTCGGCGCTGAGCGCGGCGTGCTTGGGCAGCAGCGAGCAGATCACGCCCAGCGGACTCATTTCAGTCATGCCCCAGGCGTGCAGCAGGAAGGCGCCGAACTCGCGGTCGAAGCGCTCGATCATGGCGCGCGGCGCGGCCGAGCCGCCCACCACGGCGGTCTGCAGGCACAGGTCCGCGCGTGGCTTCAGGCTGTTCTTGTCGATGTGCTGGAACAGCATCTGCCATACCGTGGGCACGCCGGCGGCCAGCGTCACGCGCTCGTCGCGCATCAGGCTGTAGATGCTGGCGCCGTCCATGTGCGGGCCGGGCATGACCAGCTTGGTGCCTGTCATGGCGGCGGCGAACGGCAGGCCCCAGGCGTTCACGTGGAATAGCGGCACCACCAGCAGGATGCTGGCGTTGGCGGACGCATTCATGATGTCCGGCAGGCCCACCACGCAGGAGTGCAGCACGGTGGAGCGGTGCGAGTACAGCACGCCTTTGGGGTTGCCGGTGGTGCCGGAGGTGTAGCACAGCGACGCGGCGCTGCGCTCGTCGAACTGCGGCCAGGCGAAGCCGTCGGCGCTGGGCGCGTCGGCCAGCATGGTTTCGTAGCAGCCCAGCATGGGCACGGCCGGATTGGCGGCGGCCAGCGTGGCGGCGCCGCTCATGGCCACGTAGCGCTTGACCTTGGGCGCGCGCGATTGCAGGCGCTCGATCAACGGCGCGAAGCAGATGTCGAAAAACAGGAACTCATCTTCCGCGTGGTTGACGATGTAGTCCAGCTGCTCCGGCGCCAGGCGCGGGTTAATCGTGTGCAGCACGGCGCCCAGGCCCATCACGGCGAAGTACAGCTCCAGGTGGCGGTGCGTGTTGGTGGCCAGCGTGGCCACCATGGTGCCTTGCTTGACGCCCTGGCTGGCCAGCAGCTGCGCCAGGCGGCGCGCGCGTTCGCCCACTTCGCGCCAGTTGCTGCGGTGGATGGCGCCTTCCACCGTCTTGCTGATGATTTCCGCTTCGGGATGGAAGCGCTCGGCGTGCTCCAGCAGCGAGGAGATGAGCAGCGGCTTGTCTTGCATTTGACCGAACATGAACGTCCTTATGGGGTAACGATGTTGAAGCGGGGGTTGAATTCGGCCACGGCGCCGAACACGGCGCCCAGCTTGCGCGGATCGCCTTCGAGCTTGACCGCGCCGGACTGCACCAGTTGCGGCAGCGGCACCTTGGCCACCAGCATCTGGAACAGCGCGGCGCGCGTCATCGTCAGCGATACGTCCGCCTTGGGCAGCACGCGGCCCTTGGTGTTGTTCAGCACGGAGTTCGACAGCTCCAGCGCGTAGTGCTCGCCGCTGTCGGTGAAGGCGATGTTGATGCCCAGGCTGACGCCGTCGGTCTTCTTGTGGTCCAGGCGCACGGCCAGGAAGTCGAACACCATGTCGGTCGGCAGCGCGGCCAGCATTTCGGGCGACTGCGCGGACAGGCGCAGCGTCTTCACGCCGTCGCGCAATTCGTTCGCGCCGGTGAGGTAGGCGTTGCGCCAGATGGCCGATTCGGCCTGGTAGCCCAGCTGCTCCAGCGCGTCCGCCTGCAGCTCGCGCGCGGCGCGGTTGGACGGCTCGGCGAACACCAGGTGATTCACCATCTCGGCCACCCAGCGGTAGTCGCCGTCGGCGTAGGCTTTGCGGCCCAGCGCCAGCACCTTGTCCGCGCCGCCCATCGCGGCCACGTAGCGCTTGGCGCTTTCCACGCGCGGCAGCGGGTTCAGGGTGGCCGGGTTGGCGTCGTACCAGCCCAGGTAGAAATTGTAGACCCCGCGCAGGTTGTGGCTGAAGGTGCCGTAGTAGCCGTGCGTGGACAGGTCCTGCTGCAGCGCCTTCGGCACGAAGGTGGCGTTGCCCAGGTCGTCGGGCGTCACGCCCTGGTTGGCCAGGTGCAGCGCCTCGTCGTGGATGAAGCGGTACAGGTCGCGGTGATTGGTCAGCTGGCCGCGCACGCGCTCGGCGCCCCACACCGGCCAGTGGTGGCTGCGGAACGAAACTTCGGCTTGCGGGAACAGGTCCAGCATCTCGTTGATGTATTTGCTCCAGCCCAGCGCATCGCGCATCTTGGCGCCGCGCAGGGTGTAGATGTTGTGCATGGTGTGCGTCACCACTTCGGACAGGCACAGTGCCTTGAACTGTGGCAGGTAGAACACGAATTCGGACGGCGCCTCGGAGCCGTTCGCCATCTGGAACACGAACTGCACGCCGTCGATGGTCATCTGCTGGCCGGTCTTGCTGACGGTGTCGGTGGGCGCCAGCATGCCCATGGTGCCCACGGAGACGCCCTTGCCCAGGCCCGCGCCCACGCCCTCTTGCGCGGAGGCGCCGATGGCCGGGCCGAACTGGTAGGCGGCGCGGCGCGCCATGGCGTTGCCGGCCAGGATATTCTCGGCTATGGCCGATTCCATGAAACCTTCCGGCGCAATGATGCGCACCTTGCCGGCCTTCACGTCCGCCATGCTGGTCACGCCCAGCACGCCGGCGAAGTGGTCCAGGTGGCCGTGCGTGTACACCACCGCGACCACCGGCTTGCGCGCCAGGTGCGCCATGGCCAGCTCCAGCGCGGCCTTGCCGGCTTCGGCCGAGGTCAGCGGATCGACCACGATCCAGCCGCTGTCGCCTTCGATCAGCGTAACGTTGCCCACGTCGATGCCGCGCACCTGGTAGATGCGCTCGCTGACCTTGAACAGGCCGGCTTCGTTATTCAGTTGCTCGTTGCGCCACAGGCTGGGGTTGACGCTGGCCGGCGCCGCGCCTTGCATGAAGGCGTAGCGGTCCGCGTCCCATACCGGCTGGCCGGCGGCATTCTTCAGCACGCCCGGCGGCAGCGGCGCGATGCGGCCGCGCTGCGCATCTTCAAAGGCCTGGCGGTCGGCCAGCGGCAGGCCGGCGCCGAAGGCGGCGTTGCGGCTGGCGGTGTAGGACGTGGCGGGTTTGGCCGCGGCCTTGGCGGCGGGCGCATTGTCTGCGGCAATCGCGGACGCGGCGGGCAGCGCATAGGCGAGCGCAAGGGCAAGCGCGACGGCGCGGGCGATGGGGGTCTGCATGAATCTGTCTCCGTTAGGGTTTTGTACCGGCAAGTCTAGGGACGCCCCTTTCCACTGTCCAATGCATCATTTACATCGCTATAATCCAAGTTTTGCATGACTGACCGCCATGGACATCAAACGCATGCGCCACGCCATCGCCCTGGCTGACGAACTGAGCTTCGCCCGCGCGGCCGACAAGGTGCACCTGAGCCAGCCCGCCCTGAGCCGCAGCATCCAGATGCTGGAACAGGAGCTGGGCCTGGCGCTATTCGACCGGGACAACCGCAACGTGGCGCTGACCAGGGTGGGCGCGCAATTCATGGAGCAGGCGCGGCGGCTGGTCTACCAGGCGCGCAGCCTGGAGCGCGACATGGGCCTGCTGCGCAGCAGCGAAATCGGCCAGGTCGCGTTCGGCTGCGGCCCGCTGCCCACGGCCGCCTTCCTGCCCGGCCTGCTGCGCAATGTGCGCGCCGACCGCCCCGCCCTGCAGCTCACCGTCAGCAGCAACAACTGGCGCTACCTGCTGCAGCACCTGCGAGCCGAGGAAGTCGAGTTCTTCATCGCCGACACGCGCGACATCGCGCCCGATCCGAACTTGACGGTCACTCCGCTGTGCCGCCAGTTCGGCGCCTTCCTGTGCCGCGCCGGCCACCCGCTGCTGGCCCAGCCCCAGCGCACGCCGCGCGACCTGCTACAATACGGCTTCGCCTCGCTGAAGATGCCGGTCAGCATGCACGTCGCCCTCGGCCAGCTGTGCGGGCTGGACGCGCACGAGCGCCTGCCGGTCGCGCTCGAATGCGACAACGTGCGCCTGCTGGCCGACCTGGTCCGCAGCGAAGACGTGATCCTGATGGCCACCGAGGCGGCCGTGGCGCAGGATGTGCGCGACGGCGCCCTGCTGCCGCTCAGCTTCAGCCAGCAGCCGCAGCTGTTCGCGGACATCGGCGTGGTCCAGCTGTACGGACGCAGCCTGTCGCCCGGCGCCGCCCTGGTGCTCAGCCACCTGCGCGCGGTTGCCGCCGCAGCACCTGCCACGGCCATGCACCCCGGCGCCCTGCCTTGAAATGTGGCACGCATCCTGCTTACTAGGCTGTCGGCGCTGTTGCCACTGTCTGTAACCGAGGTAGGAAATGAACACTGAAATAGTCCGCAAAACCGTCTCCACCGCCCTGGTGGCCGCATCGATCCTCGCACTGGCCCCAGCTGCCCACGCAGCGGCCACCGGCGCCAACAAGGACGACCGCCCGTCCTGGCTGCTGGGAGCGCTGAGCATCGTTGTCGCCATCGCCGTGCGGCGCAAGACTGTCAACACTGACGTGTAAAAAAGCCGCCGAAAGGCGGTTTTTTACATGGAAATTGACACTTCGTTTTCACAATCATTACCTAAGCACAATATTTCACTGGCGGATGCGCGTCCGCTATGCGAGACTCACCATATCTGCTATTGAAAGGCGGTTCGGCAATGCAAGCGCCGGTCCGCCCCCGGAAAGATATGGAAAACCACGCCGCCGAAGTCACCAGCCCGCCGCAAGACGTCCCCCAGTTCAGGCATTACCAGATTTTGGCGCGCCTGGGCGCGGGCGGGCACGGCGAAGTGTACGAAGGCTGGGACAGCCGGCTGCGCCGCAAGGTCGCCATCAAGCGCCACCGCGCATTAGACCCGCTGCGCGACCCCGCCAGCCTGGTCAAGGAAGCGCGCATGACCGCCTCCCTGCACCACCCGGCGTTCGCGCAGATCTACTCGATTGAACAGGACGACGAAGGCTGGGCCATCGTCATGGAGCTGATCGCCGGCCAGACCTGGCGCCAACTCGCGCAGGACAAGGAACACCCGCTCGACCTGCCGACGGTGCTGGGCTGGATGGTGCAGCTGGCCGAAGCCATGGAAGCGGCGCACCAGTCCGGCCTGATCCACGGCGACCTGAAGCCGTCCAACCTGATGCTCGACCCGGCCGGCAAAGTCCGCATCCTCGACCTCGGCCTGGCCTTCCACGACGACGCCCAAGCCACCACGTCCGTGATGCAGCTGGAGCAGCAAGGCACCATCGCCTACATGGCCCCCGAAGTGCTGCTGGGCGCCGCGCCGGGGCGGCAGTCGGACATCTACGCCATGGGCGTGATCCTGTTCGAACTCGCCACCGGCGCCCGCCCCTTCGGCAACATGAGCGGCCTGGCGCTGGCCGCCGCGCAAATGCAATCCTCCTCCGCCGACTGGACGTTCCCCGACACGCTGCCCGACGAAGTCGTCCAGCTGATCCGCGCCATGACGGCCCGTCGGCTGGACCAGCGGTTGGCTACAATGAAACTAGTAGGTCAGCGTGCCGCCGCTTGCGCCGGGCATTGGGAGCAAGTCGCTGCAGCAGCCGTAGCAAGTGGCGCCCCCCCGCGAACATTGCGGCCTAAGCAGCGCTGGCTCAGTCGAGCAGGCGCCTGGGCGCGTACGCCGGGAGGTATGGCGACGGGAATCGCCTCAATTACGTTCACGCTCGGGTTGATCGGCTGGCAGTTGGTTCACTACTCGCCCCTTATGGGTTCCCCCGTTCCAATATTCTCCAAGGCACAAGCTATATCGCGCGCCTTGACCGCATTGCAGCAATTCGAAATGCCAGATCGGTTGGATGATGCGGCGCGCGACTTCAATGCGATTCTGAAAGTTGATCCAGACAATGCGGCTGCTGTAGCAGGCATGTCGCTAGTTTACAGCGCTCGCTACGCAAACGACCAGCAAGACGAAACTTGGCTTCAACGTGCTGCGGCCGGCGCACAACAAGCACTCAGATTGGACAGCCAGCTCGCGCTTAGCCATGCGGCACAGGGATTGGTCTTACTCAAACAAGGCCAATTGGAGAAAGCGCTTACAGAGTGCGAAAGCGCGCTTGCACTGGAACCTGGTCACTTTTTCGGAACGGCTGGCAAATTCCAGGTGCTAACCAAACTACGTCGCTATGACGAAGCGCGTCAATTAAGCGAGCAGGCTATGCGACAGCATCCTGGCGAACGTTATTTCGCAGACGCACTCGGAACAGTGCTTTTTGAGCAAGGCAATTATGCGGCGGCAGAAAAAACATTCCGTCACAGTATCGAATTGCAGCCCGACTCCCATATTGCATACGCGAATTTGAACGCCGCCTTACTGCGCCTTAACCGTGGCGACGAAGGCCTGCGCATTCTGCAGCAAGGCTTACAAGTACGACCAAGCGGCAAACTATATACCAGCCTAGGGAATGCCCTTTTTGCGCGTGGTGACTACGTGGGAGCCGCAGACGCATTCCAACGTGCCGTAACTCCGCCAGTGGGTAATCCCAAGCACTACCTACACTGGGCTAATCTCGGCGACACTTTGCTGTGGCTCCCTGGCCGTGCTGCAGAAGCGCGCGACGCCTACCAGCATGCACTGGCACTTCTTGAACCGCGCCTGGAGCGAACCCCAGAGGATGCGACGCTGCTATCTCGGATGGGTTTGTATTCAGCGCGCGCAGGGGAGAACGCAAAAGCGGTGCAACTATTGGAACAAGCGACCCGCCTTGCCCCTAGACTGCCCGACGTGCAATTCCGAGCGGGCTTGGCATACGAATTGCTTGGAAAACGTGACCTTGCATTGGCAGCATTAGTGCAGGCAAAACAGAACGGGTACCCATCAAGTGCTATCGAATCCGAACCGGACCTAGTAGCACTACGTAGAGACCCTAGATACCTATCCCAACTAACGGAGTAAAACCATGAGAGACGTGATCCTCACCGCCACTTTCGATATAGACCAAGACAGCCAACTGCTGCGCTGGTCTTTTACAGCAGACGGTAAACCGATCTCAGGCCAAGGGGTAGAAACGGGCTTGCTCGCGTTCAAACTGGGGGACAATTTGACCGTAGTAGTGCAAGCCAGGAGTGAATTCGGCAGGCTCAAACAAGTGGACATCCAAAGCTGCAATTTAATTACGATGCCACGCGCCTTCACCAAACGTGAAAATCCTGAACGTGCCGGCGAATTCCCCGAACCATCCCCATTTGGCGACCAATACGCCGTGGTCGACCTCGGGAATGGCATTTGCGATGCTAGCGGAGCAAGTTCCGCCATTTGGCATGCCCCCCGCGAACTGACGTGTGACAACTTGGGACGATGGGAGTTGTCCTTCATCATTACGACCAATATTATTTACACAGACGGAGAGGTGGAACGGCGTGTATTCGCCTTCGATCCAGAGTGCGATGTTGGAACTGGGCTGTAGAGCTTGAATCCGGCTTCCATTAGATAAGCGCCGAATAGCGCCGCCAAGCCTAGATCTCGGGGGCGCGCTACCCAAGACGCCGAGCCAAAATCATAGCGATTTGGCAAAATATATGCCGCGCCGCGCTATGGACTCTTCCAAAGTCTTTGGCTGAAAAAAAAACGCTTATACTAACTGACGATGGATTGTACGCAATACAAGCAGACCCAAAATCGAGTCGGCAAGAACCAATAATCCTTAGTTATCCATACAAGCTAGCACTGTAGCGCGCCGGCAAGCCCTTGGAGTGCGCAACGCACCGGTCGACATTGCCATGCCAGACTGCTAGCGTGATCCATAGGGCTATCTTGGCGATCCCAGGAATCGCCTCACCTGCTGATTGCCTTGTCAATCAGCGGGGATATGGCTGGCTGCGGAAGTCCCTTCGCTGGCTGTGACAAAGTGCGTATTTCCTGAGCGCAAAATCCTATACTATGATCGTAAGCGTCTCCCAGCGCCGTCTGGACTGCCTGACCAGCGTAATCCATGATCGAATTTTGGCACAGCGTTGTGCCCACAATTTTCGATTATGGACACAAATTTTCAACCGATCATTTCCAAGAATCCACGCGGCCACTACCGCCAGCACCCGCTCGAGTTCAAGCGCGCATTGGTGGCGCTGTCGCTGGAGCCGGGCGCTTCGGTCGCGCGCATCGCGCGCGAGCACGGCGTCAACGCTAACCAGGTGTTCAGCTGGCGCCGTCTCTATGAGCAAGGGCGCCTCGGCGTGCCTGCGTTAATGCGGGATGATGGCTTGTTGCCGGTGGTGCTGGCGCCAACGGCGCCTGCTCCGAATAACGACACCTCCGACGCCAGCGGCATTATCGTGTTGGAGTTGGGCCAGGTCCGCGTGCGGATCGAAGGCCAGCCCAATGCCGCTGCGCTGGCGCAAGTGTTGGATCGGGTTCTACGATGATCGGCCTGCCCGCTGGCACCAAGGTCTGGCTCGCCGCCGGCACCACCGACATGCGCTCCGGCTTCAATGGGCTGGCTGCCAAAGTGCAGACGGCGCTGGAGGAAGATCCGTTCAGCGGGCACGTTTTCGTGTTTCGTGGCCGGCGCGGCGATCTCATCAAATTACTGTGGTGGACCGGTGACGGGCTGTGCCTGCTGGCCAAGCGGCTGGAGCGTGGCCGCTTCATCTGGCCGCAGGCCAGCAACGGCTCGGTGGCGTTGACGCAGGCGCAGCTGTCGATGCTGCTCGAGGGCATAGACTGGCGGCGCCCCGAGCGAACTTGGAAACCAACCTCGGCCTTGTAAACGTGATACGCCTCGCGTAAACTCGGCGCATGCTCAGCCCAGCCGACCTGCCCAACGAAATCGCCGCCTTGAAGGCGCTGCTGCTCGCTCAAAACGAGGTGGTGGAAGGTCTGCGCGAACAACTGAACACGCGCGCCGTCGAGATCGAACACCTCAAGCTGCAGATCGCGAAGTTGCGGCGCATGCAGTTCGGCCGCAAGTCGGAAAAGCTGGACCACCAGATCGAGCAGCTGGAATTGCAACTGGAAGACCTGCAGGCCGACGAGGCCGAGGCGGCGCGCGAGATGCCGGCGGCCGACCAGGCGCCGCGCAAAAAATCGGTGCGTCGGCCTCTGCCCGATCACCTGCCGCGTGACGAGAAGGTCTATGCGCCAGCGGCCGACGCCTGCCCGGCCTGCGGTGGCGGCCTGCGGCCGCTGGGCGAAGACGTGGCCGAGCAACTGGATTTCGTGCCGGCCAGCTTCCGCGTGATCCGCCATGTGCGTCCCAAGCTTGCTTGTTCCTGCTGCGATGCGATCGTCCAGGCACCGGCACCGAGCCGGCCGATTGAGCGCGGCATTGCCGGTCCCGGCCTGCTGGCCCACATCCTGGTGGCGAAATTTGCCGATCACCTGCCGCTGTATCGCCAGTCGGTCATTTATGCCCGTGAGGGCGTCGACCTTGACCGCGCCCTGTTGGCGAGCTGGGTCGGTTCGGCCAGCGCACTGCTGCGTCCGTTAGTTGACGCCGTTCGGCGCCACGTGCTGGCAGCGTCGAAGCTGCATGCCGACGACACCCCGATCCCTGTGCTGGCGCCCGGCAACGGAAAAACCAAGACGGCGCGCTTGTGGACCTACGTGCGTGACGACCGGCCTTCGGGCGACACCGCACCGCCAGCAGTCTGGTTTGCGTACACGCCCGACCGCAAGGGCATTCATCCGCAGACCCACCTGGCCAAGTTCGAAGGCGTGCTGCAAGCCGATGCGTATGCTGGCTTCAATGCCTTGTTTGAAAATGGAACGATCCGCGAAGCCGCCTGCTGGGCGCACGCGCGACGCAAGTTCCATGACCTGCACGCGGCGCGACCGACGGCGCTGACCACCGAGGCATTGCGCCGGATCGCCGAGCTCTATGTGATCGAGGCAGATATCCGAGGCAAACCTCCCGACGAACGAAGGCAGGTTCGGCAAGCCCGCTCGCGCCCGCTACTCGATGACCTGGAACACTGGCTGCGCACCACGCTCGATACGCTGTCGCGCAAGTCCGACACTGCGGCGGCGATCCTGTACGCGCTCAAACTCTGGCCGGCGCTGCTGCGCTATTGCGATGACGGCGCCATCGAGATCGACAACTCGGCGGCCGAGCGCGCCTTGCGTGGCGTAGCGATAGGCCGCCGCAACTACCTGTTTGCCGGCGCCGACAGCGGCGGCGAGCGCGCTGCCGCGATCTACTCGTTGATCGGGACGGCCAAGCTGAACGGTGTCGACCCCGAAGCTTGGTTGCGCCATGTGCTGACGCATATCGCCGATCATCCCGTCAACCGGGTTGATGAATTCTTGCCGTGGAACTGCGGCCTGCCAGCAGCCCTCTGAGATTACGCCGCTTCCCAGCGGTGTGATGCCATCATCGATCAAATTGCCAAGGCACTCAAGACGGCGCTGAGCGGACGCTTACTCAGTTAATGCCTAACGCCCCCAAGTAGCGCCTCAGCGCCTCAGCCGGCGTTCTGAGCTGCGCGGCGCAGCGGTCGACGGCGCCGTCGCAGGCCGCTAGCGCGGTGCGCAGTTCTTCTTCGGCGATCCGCTCGGGTCGCCGGATTTGCGGGTGGTCGTCCAGCAGCTTGTACATGGTCGGCCGCGAAATGCCCAGCGATTGCGCCGCACTCAGGATGCGCCAGCCGTTGCCGTCCATCGCGGCCAGCACTTCTTCGTGATCGGGCATGGCGCGCCGGCCGCGCTTGGCTTCCGCAGGCGCCGGTGACGCCCCGCCTCCCCCAACCTGGCCCGCGCCGGAGTGCGCTGCGCCACCATAACCCGCTCGGGCCTGGCCAGCGCCGTATGGCACGCCATCCGCCCCGCCCTCGTCACTTTGCGCCGTTGACGCAGCCAAACGCGCCGCGCTGCCTTGCGGGGTCGCGACGCTGCGCGTCAGTGCACTCAGCAGCGGCACTTCACCCATGCGCACCGATAGCAGCGCGCGCCGCACCACCTGCGCCAGCTGGCGAACATTGCCCGGCCAGTCGTAGCAGGCGCAGTCGCTGACCAGCGCGAACGGGAATTCTTCGGGCGCGGCCCCGGCTTCGGCCAGGAAGTGCTGGATCAGCACGCCGATGTCTTCGCGCCGCTCGCGCAGCGGGGTCATGGGGATGACGTAGCTCTCCAGGCGTCGCAGCAGCGCGTGGTTGAAGGCGCCGCCGTACAGGTCCTGGTCGGTGGCGGCGATCAGGCGCGCGCTGCTGTGGCGGTCGCCCGCCGCGCCCACCGGGCGGTAGTCGCCGCTTTCCAGCACGCGCAGCAGCATGGGTTGCACCACGGCCGGGGTATTGCCGATTTCATCGAGGAACAGGGTGGCGCCGTCGGCCTCGCCGAACAGGCCCGCGCGCACAGTCTGCGCGCCGGTGTAGGCCCCCTTGGCGGCGCCGAACAGTTCCACCGCCGCCAGCGATTCGTTCAGGGTGGCCATGTTGACCGCCACCAGCGGCGCGCCCGCGCGCGAACTCATGGCGTGGATGGCGCGCGCCGCCACTTCCTTGCCGCTGCCGGTTTCGCCCAGCAGCAGCACCGGCATATTGGTCTGCGCGGCGGCGCGGATCTGCTCGCGCATCATGATGGCGGCGCTGCCCACGCCCAGCAGGCCGGCCACCGGATTGTGGCGCGGCAGCGAGGTTGCCCAGTGCAGGCACAGCAGCACGGCGCGGCCCAGGCCCAGCACGGCGCCGTCGGCCACGCGTTCGGCGTTCAGGTGCTGCACGGTGCGCACTTCCTCGCCGTCCAGCTCGAAGATCATGCGGCTGTCCGGCGGCGTGATTTCCAGGCCGCCGTCCGGCGTGCGCGCGATGCGCAGCGGCTGGCGCGAGATGCCGCCGTAGCCCAGCGGCAGGCGGTCCTTGCCGGGCCGGCTGAACATGGGCATGAAGCGGCCCAGCTCGATCACGCCGTCACCGCTGCCATCCAGGTACTGTTCACCCACCCGCGCCGGGTCGGGATGCCACAGCACCGTCAGCGCCAGCACGGGGCCGCCGGTCACTTCGGCATCGCGCAGCGGAGAGGTCAGCGTGTAATCGGAATCGTTCAAGCCTGCAACCAAAATCTTCTCCTAGTGTAAATGACAATGTAAAGCTCGCCGGTTGACATGTCAATTAATGAAACTGAATGGTTGCAATCTGCAAATGACCCTGTTTTTCACTCTTACTTGCAGGCATGAGGATTGCTATTGACATTCAGTAATGATGAATTGCAGGAGCAACAACATGAAAATACGCAGTGAACTGACCAGCATCCCCATGAACAGCACCTACCAGGACGGGCTGTGTACCGAGGTGGCCATCGTCGGCGCCGGGGCAGCCGGATTGTACAGCGCATGGCGCCTGGTTGCCGACGGCGACTTGCCCGGCTCGCAGGTGCAGCTGTTCGAGATGGACGACCGCATCGGCGGGCGCCTGGAATCGGTTACGCTGCCGGGCATGGACGTAGTGGGCGAACTGGGCGGCATGCGCTACATGCCCTCGCAAGCCATCATCAGCACCCTGATCGAGCAGGTCTTCAGCCACGCGCTGGAAAGCGTGCCCTTCCCCATGGGCGACAACGCCCACCTGTTCGCCTTCCTGCGCAAGCAATACCTGCGCGCCGACGCGTGGACCCGCGCCCAGGCGCGCGGCGACCGCCAGCTCACCCGCTACATGCTGAACGAGGCCGACATCGGCTACAGCGCGGACCAGCTGTTCAACAAGGTGGTGTACGACGTGCTGACGGCCGACCCGTGGTTCACCGCGCGCTACGCGGACAAGGTGAAGCACTACGGCCCCTACGACTACACCTTCGAGCTGACCGCGGACGACTGGAGCCGCATCAAGCCGCAGCTGCGCTACTGCTTCGCCGGCCCCTACCAGGACGCGCTGGTGAGTGAACTGGGCTTCTGGAACATGCTGAAGGACCGCGTCGGCCAGGAGGGCTACACCTTCCTGGCCGACGCCGGCGGCTACTACTCGAACACCATCAACTGGAACGCGGCCGAAGCGCTGCCCTATATGGTGGGCGACTTCTCCAACGCCGGCACCGAGTACAGGACCATCGCCGGTGGCTACGACGGCATCGCCTACGCGCTGGCGGACGCCTACCTGGCCGAGCCGGGCGCCTGCATCTGGCGCGAGAACCAGCTGCTGGGCTTCACGCGTTCCAGCAAGCCGGGCTACCGCTACACGCTACATTTCCTGAACCGCCCCGGCCGCGCGCCGTGGGCCGTGCACGCCAACAGCATCGTGCTGGCCATGCCGCGCCGCGCGCTGGAACTGCTGGCGCAGGACAGCTTCTTCTTCCGCAACGAGGAACTGCAGCGCAACCTGGCGTCCGTGATCCCCGAGCCTTCCTACAAGATCCTGATGGGCTTCGAGCAGCCGTGGTGGCAGCAGAGCTTCGGCGCCAGCGCCGGCCACTCCATCACCGACCTGCCGCTGCGCCAGTGCTACTACTTCGGCGCCGATCCGTCCAACAGCCACTCGCTGCTGCTGGGCAGCTACAACGACATGCGCACCACGCCGTTCTGGCGGGTGCTGGCGCGCCATCCCGAGCCGTTCAAGCCGCGCGCCACGGCACTGGTGGCGCCCGCGCAGCTGGAGGGCTTGCAGAACGTGCAGGCTTCGCAGCGCATGGTGAACGAAGTAATGAAGGAGCTGCGCGAGCTGCACGGCAGCGGCGTGTCCGTCCCCGCCCCTTACGTGACCTGGTACAAGGACTGGTCGGCCGATCCCTACGGCGGCGGCTACCACGCCTGGCAGGCCGGCTACGCCGTGGACCGCGTGATGCCCTTCATGCGCAAGCCGGACCGCGCCGAAGCCATCCACATCGTGGGCGAATCGTATTCGGACCAGCAGGGCTGGGTGGAAGGCGCGTTCTGCGTGGCCGAGCGCATGCTCGAGGAGCACTTCGGCCTGCGCCGTCCGCTGTGGCTGGACCCGCGCTACCACCTCGGCTATTAGGAGGTGGACGTGCAGGTAGCCTATCAGGTCGAACTGGACCCGCTGCAGCTGGAGCTGCGCGTGCAGCTGCTCATTTCGGGGCTGACGCCGCGCGAAACGACCTTGCTGGCGCCGGCCCTGGCGCCGGGCAACTACGACTTTGAGCAGTTCTGCCGCGCCGTGCGCGACGTGTGCGCGTTCGAACCGGCCACCGGCAAAGGTATCGAGATGCACCGGCACGGCTGGTCATGCTACACGGCGCAGCAGCGCGGCGACGTGCTGGGGCTGTCTTACACAATGGATGCGCTGCCGCTACCGGCAGCAGCAGCAGCAGCAGCACTCCGCGACGGCCACGGCCACGGCCACGGCCTGGCCCGGCGCATCGCCGTTGGCGCAAGTTATCTGCGCCTGGCGCCGCACGACGGTCCGTGCCGCGTGCTGTACGCGGTGCCGCGCGGCTGGGCCGTGCGCCATCCCGCCGGTGCGCTGGCGCTGGGGAAAAACTACTGGGAATATGCGAACTACGCGCAGCTGCTGGCCACGCCGGTGTCGTTCGAGGAAGAACGCCACGCGCTGCTGGCGCACGTGGCGGATTGCTAATTTATTATAAAACTTATTTGTAAAACGCTTCGACCTTGCCACTCAGTTTGATCAGCATGGGGCGGCCCTTGCGGTCCAGCGATTTGCCGGCAGCCACTTTGATCCAGCCTTCGCTGATGCAGTATTCCTCGACGTCCAGACGCTCTTTGTCGTTGAACTTGATGCCGATGTCGTGCTGCAGCACTGGCAGGTGGTGGTGAGGGCTTTTCGGGTCAACCGACAGGCGGTCGGGCAGTGGTGGAGGTGTAGTAGTATCGTTCATGGGCGCCAATTATCCACTAGAAAACCGATCCAGACAACGGCGGAAGCGTGCGCTGGCCACCTTCAGGGCTGCCGCCGCTGCCGCCACAGCCCTGCTCGGCGCCTTCCCGTCCGCGCCATTTGCGGCGGCAGCGCCGTTGGCAACAGCGGCATCGCAGGGTGCGCCCGAACCCGCGCTGCTTGCCCTGATTAATGCCTATCGCGCGCAGCCCCAGCGCTGCGGCAACTTGTCCGGCCCCTTGCCGCCGCTGGATTCGCCACCGGCGCTGTCGCGCGTCCGGCTGGGCACCGGCGCCTTTATCGAACTGGCGCTGGAGCGCGCCGGCTATCCGGTGGAACACGCCTCCGCCGTCTTCATCACCGGCGCGGCGGACGCCTCCGCCGCCATGGCCGTGCTGCGCGACAAATACTGCCGCCAGATGCTCAGCCCGCACTTCACTGCCATGGGCGCCATCCGCGACGGCGACAACTGGCAAATCCTGTTCGCCGAACCGCTGCGCCCCATCCCCCTGCCCGAGCCGGCCGAATCCAGCGCCACCGCGCTGGCCGCCGTCAACGCCGCGCGCGCCGCACCGCGCCTGTGCGGCGAACGCCTGTTCGCCCCGGCGCCTCCGCTGACGCTGAACCCGGCGCTGACGCAAGCCGCCCTTGCCCACAGCCGCGACATGGCTACCCTGCACTATTTCAGCCACCAGGCACGCGACGGCAGCTACGTGGCCGACCGCGCGCTGCGCTCCGGCTATGCCTGGCGCGCGGTCGGCGAAAACATCGCCTCCGGCGTCAACACCGCAGGCGATGCGGTGGCCGGCTGGCTCGAAAGTCCCGGCCATTGCGCCAATATCATGAATCCCGCATTTACCGAAATGGGTGTGGCTTATTCACTCAATACCGGGCGCCGCTTAATGTATTGGACACAAGTATTTGGTGCACCGCGATAAAACGGAATAATCAATTACTTGATCATTAGGGCCTCCGTTATACCCTTCGGATATAGCATTTATCCAATTTGATATAGCTAAACAGGCTAAAAACAACATCCTCGCTCATTGCGGTGATTATTTCCTGAGCGCTAAACACAGGCCCGTTTCCCGACAATAAACTCTGTCCAAATTAATAATTCCTAAAAGGGAGACGGAGAGATGCACATCATCGCAAACGGCCAGCTTCGGCCAAAACGCTTGAGCTACGCAATTGCACTGGCGCTCGCCAGCAATATGGCCATCGCGCAGGAAGCCCCTAAAACCGAGACGCCCGCCAAAGACGCAGCCATCCAGAAGGTCGTCGTCAGCAGCACCCGCGCTTCGCAGCAAAGCAGTATCGACCGCAAAAAGAACGCGGCCACCGCGCAGGACTCCATCGTGGCCGAAGACGTCGGCGCCCTGCCGGACCGTAATATCGGCGAAGCCATTTCCCGCATCGCCGGTATCGCGCTGAACCGCGGCGACTTTGGCGAAGGCGTGAGCGTTGCCGTGCGCGGCAACACCGCCGACCTGACCCGCGTGGAAATCGACGGCCAGGGCCTGCAAGCCGGCGGCGGCACCGACCTGAACGGCGGCGGCAGCGGCCGCGGCGTGGAATTCCGCGAAATGTCGTCCGACCTGATCAAGAGCGTGGACGTGGTCAAAGGCTCCACAGCCGACATGACCGAAGGCTCGCTGGGCGGCGGCATCATCATCAAGACGCGCACCGGCCTGGACTTCAAGAAGCCGTTCTACTCGCTGCGCATGGCCGCCCAGCAAAACTCGCTGAACGAAAAGTGGACGCCGGACACCAACCTGATCCTGGCCAACAAATTCCTGGACGACCGCCTGGGCGTGATCCTCAACGTGTCCACCTCGCAGGCGCGCAACGAAGGCCACTCCGCACAGGTAGCCACCAGCGCCAACCAGGGCTATGCCCGCGCGCTGGACTTTGATAATTCGCCGAACAAGACTTTCTCGTTCAATCCGAGCACCGTCTCCACCACGGACCCGCTGGCCACCACCACCCTGCTGGCCAGCCCCCTGACCGCCGGCGGCTTCTTCAACGCCGCCTCGCCGCTGGACCTGGTGACGCGCTCGGCCGCCGCCAAATCGAAAGCCGACTGCTACGCCGCCTTCCCCAACCTGACCACCGCGCAGCAGAACGCCATCAACGGCACCAACGCCCGCAACGCCGCCATCAACCAGCGCGGCAACGAGCTGCTGACCTGCTTGAACCAGTGGAACGACTACACCCCGTCGCTGGTGCGCTACCTGCAAAAATCGCAGGTCGACAAGCGCCGCTCGGGCGACCTGCGCCTGGACTTCAAGGTCAACAATGAATTGACCGTGTACGCCAAGGGCAGCATCCAGCGCCGCAAGGTGGACGACAACTTCCTGACCTACAGCCTGGGCGGCCTGACGACCAACCCGGCCTCGACCGCCACGCCAAGCTACAGCGGCCCCACCTTCAGCGACGCCACCGGCTCGCGCGTTGCCATCCCGGGTTCCGGCTACTACACCTACGACACGCCCAGCTTCCGCAGCAACGCCTTCCCTATCGCCGGCACCGTGGCCAACGTCGATCCGCGCTCCGTCACCGTGGACGCCAACCACCACGTGACCAAGTTCACCATCAGCGACGGCAGCGCCGGCGTGGACCAGATCCACAACACCATCGAAACCAGCAGCCGCTACCTGCAAACCGGCGGTACCTACCGCAACGGCCCGCTGCTGGCTGAATTCTTCATCGGCGACGCCAGGAACGACTTCTCGCGCGGCGACAAGCGCACGTCGTGGAGCTACAACTACGGCCCGGCCACGATGGAAGTGCTGCCGAACGGCTTGTGGACCCACACCTTCCCGCAAGGCAGCACCTTCGATTCGTCCAACCCGGCCAACTTCGCCGTGGTCCGCCCGGCGGCCAATCCGGCGGCCGCGGTGGCTGCTTCGGCCACCCAGCCGACCGCGATTCCCGCCTACACCATCGCCCAGCAGCCGCTGACGACGCAGGCGCCTTCGCTGCAGTTCACGCCGCGCATGGGCGAAGGCGGCGAACGCACCGCCAAGGTGGACCTGACCTACGCGCTGAACGACCAGGTTCCCTTCCTGTCCCGCATCAAGACCGGTATCAACCTGCGCGACACCCGGGGCGAAAGCTGGGCGCCGAACGGCGGCTACGTGGTCCAGGCGCCGGTTGGCGACTTCGGCAAGGCAGGCTACGTTCCAGGCATCTATATGCCGCAATCCATCATCCGCTCCTCCTTCATCGGCTGCGAAAACACGGCCGGTTCGCTGGGCGCAGGCGGCGCGCCCTGCAAATACGGCTACAACCCCAGCGTGAACCCGAACACGGCGCTGTCGGGCCAGGTCGTGATGACGCAGAAGCAGTTCCTGGACATCATCACCCAGTCCATGACCAAGCCGACCACCACCTTCTTCAATGGCGCCAAAGACCGCCCGGCCGACCTGCTGCAGGGCTGGACCCAGATCGACGTGGAGAAAGTGTTCGCGCTGACCGGCGTGCCTAACGTGAACTATGATTGCGTGAAGGAATGCACCGCCAGCGACGGCAAGGTGTACAAGCAGCCGTCCAGCAAGTTCACCGAGAAAGTACGCTCCGGCTACGTGATGACCGACTTCAACATCGATCACGTACCGGGCACCGACAAGGCGCTGCCGTTCAACTGGGACCTGGAAGGCAACTTCGGCGTGCGCGTGGTGAACACCAAGGTCGCGGGCACCGGCAACCTGGGCTTCCAGACCATCCGCAAATCGCCGTCGTACAACCCGGCCAACCCGGACGTGTCCACCGGCATCATCAGCAACACGCTGATCGTACCGACCACGCTGAACGCCAGCACCACCGACTACATGCCAGCGCTGAACCTGGCGCTGTGGGCGATCCCGGACCAGGTCGTGCTGCGCTACAACCGCGCCAAGACCGTCGCCCGTCCGCCGGTGGACCGCCTGCTGCCTTCGGGCACCTGCACCTATGACGAGCGCAAGATCGACACCCTGACCGGCACCGAGCTGGACCAGACATGCTCCGGCACCATGGGCAACCCGGCGCTGCGTCCGCAGACCAACTGGAACCAGAACCTGAGCCTCGAGTGGTACCCGAACCGCGACACCACGTTCAACGTGTCCTACTTCAACCAGAAGGGCAAGATCGGCCCGAACGAAGTGGTGAGCCGCAGCGACATCAAGCTGTTCTCGGGCACCGAGCTGATCGATCCTGTCACCGGCAAATCGCTGGGCGACCTGGACTTCAACTACCGCACCTATGACAACGGCGTGGCGACCACCCGCAAGGGCATCGAGTTCCAGAGCAAGACGGCGTTCACCTTCCTGCCGTCCGTGCTGAAATTCACCGGCTTCGATGCGAACTACACCAAGCTGCGCTCGGCTGTTTCGGCAGTCAACGTGGTCGACCTGATCACCGGCACGCCGTTGCCGCCGGCCCGCGAATCGAAGTACTCGTACAACGCTTCGCTGTGGTATGACGATGGCGCGCTGTCGGCCCGCGTAGCACTGCAGTTCGTGGCGCAGCAGTTCAACTGCATCGCCGCCTGCGGCGCCAACACGGTGAACAACTACCCAAGCTCGCCGGGCGTAACCCGCATCACCGTGACGCCGTTCAACCCCGGTTCGCCGAACTTTATCGACTCGACCCGCTTCATCGACGCCAAGATCGCTTACCGTTTTGCCAACGGCATCGAGATCTTCGCCGAGGGCCGCAACCTGGGCAACGCCACTACCTCCAACAGCCAGGGTCCCTACACCCCGTTCGCGGATGGCACGCCCAACCTGCTGGACTACGCCTACGCCGGCCGCCGCATCATGATCGGCATGACGATCCGCAACTAAACCGCTTCGTTGTTTGTTCCTTTAACCCGGCCTCGCGCCGGGTTGTTTTTTTGCATTGTGGCTATACTTAGGCTGCCTACACACTGCAAAGGAACTGGCATGAGCAAAGACACGGACCACACCACTGAAACCGCGCTGCTGGCAGGCGGCTGCTTCTGGGGCATGCAGGATTTGATCCGCCGCTATCCGGGCGTGCTGGCCACCCGCGTGGGCTATTCGGGCGGCGACGTGCCGAACGCCACTTACCGCAACCACGGCACGCACGCCGAGGCCATCGAAATCAGGTTCGATCCGGCTGTCATCAGCTACCGCAAGATCCTGGAATTTTTCTTCCAGATCCACGACCCGACCACCCCTAACCGCCAGGGCAACGACCTGGGCACGAGCTACCGCTCGGCCATTTTCTACACCAGCGAGGAACAGAAGCGCGTGGCCGACGACACCATCGCCGACGTGAACGCGTCCGGCCTGTGGCCCGGCAAGGTGGTGACCGAGCTGTCCCCGGCCGGCCCCTTCTGGGAAGCCGAACCCGAGCACCAGGACTACCTGGAGCGCATCCCCAACGGCTACACCTGCCACTTCATCCGCCCCGACTGGAAACTGCCGGCGCGGACGTAAGCGGCAAGATTAACGCTTGCGGGGCTTATTGTTCCGGCATGCCCCGCAGGTGCTCGATATCGGCTACCGCGCTCTTCCAGCTGGCCTCGTCGCCCAGGGCGGCGAGCGTGTCCAGCGGCAGTTCGATTTCCTTCAGTACTTTGCCCTCCAGCGAAATGCGGTAGCGCAGGCTGCTGTATTCAATGTCGTAGGTTTTGCGCAGGCCTTGCTGCCTGACATAGCTTTCTTGTGACATGGCCATGATGGTCTCCCAGAATAAGAACGGTTGGCTACCCTAAGCTTAGCAAAAACAAGCCGGACGCGTCGCCACGCGCCACGTCAGTCCTGTCCGACATCCGATTCAGGCGTACGGCAATTTAAACTGCAGCCGAATCCGACTACGATCCTTATTCAACCCGGACAAGGAGACTCCCATGCTTAACCGTATCATCACCATGGCCGCAGTGGCGGCCGGCGGCCTGCTGGTCGCCAAGCAACTCAAGAAAAACAAGGCAGAGCGCGGCGCATCCACGGTGCGCGAAACCATCACCGTCAACGTGCCGGTGCGCACCGCCTACGACCAGTGGACGCAGTTTGAAGAGTTCCCCACCTTCATGGACAGCGTGCACGAAGTACGCCAGCTGGACGACAAGCGCCTGCACTGGAAAGCCGACGTGCTGGGCAAGCCGGTGGAGTGGGACGCGGAAATCACCGAGCAGATCCCGGACCAGCGCATCGCCTGGCGCAGCACCAGCGGCCGGCCCAACAACGGCGAGGTGAAATTCACGCCGCTGTCGGGCAACCGCTGCCGCATTACGCTGGCCATGACCTACCAGCCGGAAGGGGCGCTGGAGGCCGTGGGCGACGCCATGGGCGCGGTGCGCCTGGAAGCGTCGGGCAACCTGAAGCGCTTCAAGGAAATGATGGAACAGCGCGGCACCGAGACGGGCGCCTGGCGCGGCACCATCCACGGCCAGGGTCCGTCGCCCACCACGCACTGACGCGGCGGGCGCGCTCCCACCATCAAGGACAGTTGCCGATCACGTAGTAGCCGGCCGAGGTTTGCGCCAGCGTGGTGGTGTAGAAGGTGTTGTTCAGCCCCATGTTCTGGTTCGAACCCTTGGCCAGCGCGTAGCCGCCGCTGTTGACCGCCCTGCCCGCCGTCACGTGCGCATAGTTGCTGGACGTGGTGGCGGTGCAGACATAGCCGCCGCCGGTGGTGGTGGCGTTCACCGCAGTCGATGCCGCGCCCGCCGCGCCGCCGGCGTCCACTGCCCGCACCGTGTAGCTGTAGCTGGTGCCGGAGGCAAGGCCGGTGTCCGTGTAAGCCGGCCCAGTAAGCAAGCTGGGGTTGACCTGGGTGCCGCCCCGGTAGACGTTGTAGCCTGCCGCGCCGGACACGCTGTTCCACGCCAGCGCCACGCTGCTGGCGGTGACGCCGGTGACGTTCACGCCGCCCGGCGCCGGCAGCGCGCCGCCACCGCCCGTGCTGCCGGCCGACACGCGGTCCACCATGCCCTTGATGGCCGCCATCTGGCGCCCGCTCTTCTTGGCGTAGTTGGCGTCGTCATAGCCCCACCAGTCCCAGCAGCCGTTCGGATTGCCGGTGCTGCTGGGCGCGGTCTGCGGGTACAGCATGATGATGTTGTTGGTGTCCGCCCACTTGTTGTAGCCGGTGCTGCGGTAGTACTTGTCCTGGATCTTGGTCGGGTCCTGCTGGCAGCCGTGCACCACCACGTGCACCTTGCACTGCTGGCCGCTGCCGCAGCTGGCCGGCACGTAAGCCCAGCCGCTGGACGCCATGCCGTGCGTGGCGGGGCTGGCGATGAACTCGGCCTGGTTGAACTCGACAAAGCTGCCGCCCAGCGTACCGCTGTTCTTCGCGTTCAGCGGGCCGTAGATCCACTTCAGGATTTCACCCGCCAGGTCGAAGTTGCAGTTGTTGATGTAGGGACTGGCCTTGGTGCTGCAGCCGCTGCCGAAGTAGTCCGTCACCATGGCGTGCTCGGAGGCCAGGTTGTTCTTGTAGAAGATGTTGGCGGCGGCGATGTAGTTCTTGTAGTAGGTGTCCGCCTCGTTCATCACCAGCTGCTTGACGGTGCTGTCGATGGTGCCGGAATACAGGTAGACCTTGGACGCGGCCAGGTTGCTGGTGGGGTCGATCAGCCCCTGGCTGGCCCAGCTGTTGGTGGTGGACACCAGGGTGGACGTGGCCGGCTTGCTGACGGAGGTGGCCGCCATGCACGGGCCGGTGGCGGTGCCGACCGCGCCTTGCGCGCAGTAGTATGGCCCGCCCGCCACGATGCCGGCGCCGGCCTTGAAGGTGGCGGAAAACGCCACGTGCAGCTGCACCGCCATGAAGCCGCCCGAGGACAGGCCGGACACCGAGGTCAGTGCGGGATCGACGTTATACGAGGGCAGCGGCACCGGAGCTGCCTGCGCCACCTGGGCTACCTGGGCCGCCGCGCCGGTGATACCGAGGGCAAACAAAACAATGCTGCGAATGCGGAACTGGCCAGCTAAATTCGTCATTGCAAGTCTCCTTATAGTGATGCGGGAGCGCCGCCCCCGCAGGAAACCGATAGTAATTGCAAACATGACGGATTTAATACTTGGTAGTAGTTCTACTGTTGCGCGCTAGTCGCTTCCTCTTTGATACGCGCTTCGAGCTGTGCCAGGCGCACGCGCATCTGCCGTTCCTCGCTCCAGCGCTGGGTTTCATCGCGGATCACGGCCACGATGGCGGTGACGTTGCGGGCCTCGTCGTACAGCATGGCCACCGTAAAGGCGATGGACAGGTTGCGCCCGTCGCGGTGCAGCGCGGGCACGCGCAGCACGTCGTTGCCGTAGCGCGTTTCCCCGGTGACCATGGACTTGTTGTAGCCGTCCCAATGGCGCTGCCGCTGCCGTTCGGGAATGATAATGTCCAGCGACTTGCCCAGCGCGTCCTCGCGCGTAAAGCCGAACATGCGCACCGCCGCGTCGTTCCATACGATAATGGCGCCGGCCGCGTCGCACACCACCACCGCGTCACCGATGGATTCCACCAGCTGCTGATAATCGATTTTTTGCATTCTCGTCTCCCCAAATGAACAAGGGCGGATAAATCCGCCCTCGCCTTATTTTATACCTGCGTTATACCGCCTTGGCTTCGTGCAGTGCGGCGATTTCCCGCGAGCTGTAGCCCAGCGTTTCCAGCACCTCGTTGGTGTGCTCGCCCAGCAGCGGCGAACCGGTGATTTCCACTTTCAGGTCCGAGAACTTGATCGGGCTGCCCACGGTCAGGTACTTGCCGCGCTCCTTGTGGTCCACTTCGGCGATGGTGCCGCTGGCGCGCAGGGACTCGTCGTTGGCCAGTTCCTTCATCGTCATCACCGGCGCGCAAGGAATGTCGAACTTGCGCAGGATGTTCACCGCCTCGAACTTGGTCTTGTCCGCCAGCCAGGCTTCGATGGTGGCGAAGATGTCGAAGATCTTGTCCTGGCGCGCAGAAGCGGTCATGTAGGCAGGGTCTTCAATCCACTCCGGCTTGCCGATGGCGCGGCAGATCGGCGCCCAGGCGTGGCCCTGGATGGTGAAGTAGATGTAGGCGTTCGGATCGGTCTCCCAGCCTTTGCACTTCAGCACCCAGCCCGGCTGGCCGCCGCCGCCCGCGTTGCCGCCGCGCGGCACCACGTCGCTGAATTTGCCGTGCGGGTACTGTGGATACTCTTCCAGGTAGCCGATGCGGTCCAGGCGCTGCTGGTCGCGCAGCTTCACGCGGCACAGGTTCAGCACGCTGTCCTGCATGGACACGGCCACCTTCTGGCCCTTGCCGCCGTTGCGGTTGCGGGCATGCAGCGCGGTCAGGATGCCGATGGCCAGGTGCATGCCGGTGTTGCTGTCGCCCAGCGCGGCGGCGCTCACGGTGGGAGGACCGTCGTCGAAGCCGGTGGTGGAGGCGGCGCCGCCGGCGCACTGCGCCACGTTTTCATACACTTTCAGGTCTTCGTAGTGGTGGCCGTCGCTAAAGCCTTTCACGGACGCCACGATCATGCCGGGATTCAGTTCGCGGATGTGCTCCCAGGTGAAGCCCATGCGGTCCAGCGCGCCGGGGCCGAAGTTTTCCACCAGCACGTCCGACTGCTTGATCAGGCGGGTCAGCACTTCCTTGCCTTCCGGCGTCTTGGTATCCAGGGTCAGCGACTTCTTATTGCTGTTCAACATGGTGAAGTACAGCGCATCCACGTTGGGGATGTCGCGCAGCTGCGAGCGGGTGACGTCGCCCGCGCCGGGACGCTCGACCTTGATCACGTCGGCGCCATACCAGGCCAGCAGCTGGGTGCAGGCAGGGCCGGCCTGCACGTGGGTGAAGTCGATGATCTTGATGCCTTCTAACGGTTTGGTCATGTTAAGTCTCCTGGTGTTGTTCGATGTCGGACGCGAATTTACTTCTTGCCTGCGGTGCTGGGATTCAGGTTGGTCAGGCGGCCGCTCTCGGTGCCTGCGGTTTCGTCGATGACGGCGTTGATCAGTGCGGGCTTGCCGGCCGCGATGGCTTCGGTGAGCGCGCGCGTCATTTCTTCAGGCGTGGTGACGTGGTAGCCGATGCCGCCGAAGGCCTCGATCATCTTGTCGTAGCGGGCGTTCTTCACGAACACGGTGGGCGCCACGTCCTTGCCGCCGGTGGGGTTCACATCGGTGCCGCGGTACACGCCGTTGTTGTTGAAGATGATGGTGGTGACAGGCAGCTCGTAGCGGCAGATGGTTTCCAGCTCCATGCCGCTGAAGCCGAAGGCGCTGTCGCCCTCGATGGCCACCACAGGCTTGCCGCTGGTGACGGCCGCGCCGATGGCGAAGCCCATGCCGATGCCCATGATGCCCCAGGTGCCCGAGTCGAAACGCTTGCGCGGCTCGTACATGTCGATGATGGCGCGGGCGAAGTCCAGCGTGTTGGCGCCTTCGTTGACCACGTTGATGTCCGGCCGCGTTTTCAGCACGTCGCGGATGGCGCCCAGCGCACCGTGGAAGTTCATCGGCGATACCTGTTGCGCCAGCATGCCGGCCATCTTGGTGAGGTTCTTGTCCTTGCGCTCGGCGATGGCGCCGGTCCACGACGGATCGGGCTTGCCGTGGCCGCCGCTGCGGATGCCTTCCAGCAGCGCGGTGACGCAGGAGCCGATGTCGCCGATCAGCGGCGCGGCGATGGCCACGTTGCTGTCGATTTCAGTCGGCGAAATGTCGATCTGGATGAACTGCTTCGGCACGCCCCAGGTCTTGCCTTTGCCGTGCGCCAGCAGCCAGTTCAGGCGGGCGCCGACCAGCACCACCACGTCCGCTTCGGCCAGCACGTAGGAGCGCGCGGCGGATGCCGACTGGGAGTGGGTATCCGGCAGCAGGCCTTTGGCCATGGACATCGGCAGGTAGGGAATGCCGGATTCTTCAACGAAGGCGCGGATATCCGCATCGGCCTGCGCGTAAGCGGCGCCTTTGCCCAGCAGGATCAGCGGCTTCTTGGCGCCCTTCAGCAAGGACAGCGCGCGCTGCACCGAGTCCGGCGCAGGAATCTGGCGCGGCGCCGGATCGACCACCTTCACCAGCGAGCGGCGGCCGTGTTCGGCGTCGATCACCTGCGACAGCAGCTGCGCCGGCAAGTCCAGGTACACGCCGCCCGGACGGCCCGACACGGCGGCGCGGATGGCGCGTGCTACGCCGATGCCGATGTCCTCTGCCTTGTTGATGCGGTACGATGCTTTTGCGTAGGGCTTGGCGGCGTTCAGCTGGTCCATCTCTTCATAGTCGCCCTGCTGCAGGTCGACGATTTCGCGTTCGCTGGAACCGCTGATCAGGATCATCGGGAAGCAGTTGGTGGTGGCGTTGGCCAGCGCGGTCAGGCCGTTCAGGAAGCCCGGCGCGGACACCGTCAGGCAGATGCCCGGCTTCTGCGTCATATAGCCAGCGATGGCGGCGGCGTTGCCGGCATGCTGCTCGTGGCGGAAGCCGATAAAGCGCATACCTTCAGCCTGCGCAAGGCGCGCCAGGTCGGTGATCGGAATGCCGACCAGGCCGAAGATGGTGTCGATGTCGTTGTGCTTGAGCGCATCCACTACCAGGTGGAAGCCATCGGTCTGTTCGGCGGACTGTGTGCTGTTGGTTGTCATGAGTGTCTCTTATATTTGGTTTAACAAAGGTGTTGAAGCCATCATAGCGATCCCCTTTGTTTTCTCTCATTGACCGCGGTCAAGATTCAAAGGAAGATGTCCAACATTTCCAGATCAGTAATCAGAACAAGGCCATGACGCTGTTAGCCAATCACCCCGAACGCAACATCCTGCGCGTGCAGCTGCGGCAGAACATCGTGCTGAAAGAGCTGCGCGAAAGCGAGATGGCGGCCCTGGAGCCTTACCTGACCGTGGTGGACTACAACAAGGGAGACCTGCTGCTGAACCAGGGCGTGCACGAGATGGAGCAGTACTTCATCCTGGACGGCATCCTGAAGCGCGTAGTCACCAACCAGGAGGCCAAGGAAATGATCCTGCGCTTTGCCGCCGAGCGCGACATTGAAACCAGCTACGCGGCCTGGCGCCTGAAGACGCCCACGCCGTACAGCATCGTGTGCGTGACGAAGGCGCGCGTGGCCAAGCTGGCCATGCCGCAGTGGGTTGCGTTTTTGGAAAGCCACTCGCAGCTCAAGCAAAGCTTCGAGTACGAGGTGATGCACCTGATGAGCGAAATCATGGGCCACACCATCACCTTGCACCTGCTGGACGCGCCGGGCCGCGTGCACCGTTTTGTGCGCAAGCACAGTGAAATGTTCGAGCGCTTGCCGAAGAAGCAACTGGCTGCCTATCTCAATCTCTCGCCGGAAACCCTCAGCCGGCTGAAAAACCAGGGCAAGATTTAAGCGCTGTTACGCCGCAGCGCAGCAAAATCTTGACCGCGGTCAAGAAACCCGAAAACAGTTTTATCGCGTTTTTGCGGGTTTTTCATAGGCAATATTCACAGCGTTAATACCTGATATACGCCGCCTCAATTGGCGGCGCAGTTTCGTGCTGCCTATACTCATTTCATACCAAACGCGGCACCAACATTTTTTAACTTCAGAGGAAATATCATGACCACCATCACCAACAAACAGACCCATACCGCCACTGAACAAGCCCAGCCTTTCAGCCTGATGTTCATCATCGAAACCATCTTCGGCGTGCATCTGCGCGAACAGCTGGATGCGAACACTGCCGGCGACAAGAGCGACGCCAAGTACACCTGGGGCATGTAAGAACATGGTGGTAAAAGCAAAACGGACGTCCTTGTGAGACGTCCGTTTTTTTATCAAGCTGCCAGTTTTTGTAGCCTGAGCTGCCCTCTCTCCTCGGTCATGGTCCGTTCCAGCAATTTGACCAGCGCATAGACCGCGTCGATATGAGGTGTGGCGGTATCGGTAAACCGCCCCAGTTCAACCACCGAGCCGACCAGCGCGTCGATTTCCGGCCCGCGCCCCGCCTCGACATCCATCAGCATCGACGTCTTGTGCCGCCCTACTTTCTCGGCGCCCGCGATCCGCTTGTCCAGCGTGACGCGGAACGTCACGCCCAGCTTGTTGGCCACCGCTTCCGCTTCCTTCATCATGTCCGCCGCCAGCGAGCGCGCCACCGGGTATTGGCAGATGCCCTCCAGCGTGGCGTGGCACAGCGCGCTGATCGGATTGAAGGTGAGGTTGCCCCACAACTTCAGCCAGATCTCGGAACGGATGTTATCCAGCACCGGCGCCTTGAAACCGGCCCTGGTGAAGCATTCCGAAATCGCCTGCACGCGCGGGCTGGCGGAACCATCCAGCTCGCCCAGCGGGAAACGCTCGCCCTCCACGTGCCGCACCACGCCCGGCGCCACCAGCTCCGAGGCCGGATAGACCACGCAGCCAATCACGCGCGACGGCGGTATGCGCGCCGCCAGGGTGCCGTCCGGGTCCACGCTGTGCACGGTGCGGCCTTCCAGGTGGCCGCCATGCTGGTGGAAGTACCAGTACGGTATGCCGTTCTGCATGGTGACCACGCAGGTGTCCGGGCCGAACAGCAGCGGCAGCTGGTCCGCCACGGCCGCCACCTGGTGCGCCTTCAGCGCCAGGATCACCACGTCCTGCGGGCCGGCTTCGGCGTAGTCGTCGGTGGCCGCCACGTTGGTGGCCACCTGCTCCCTGCCGTCATGCTCGATCAGCTTGATGCCCTTGTTGCGTATGGCCAGCAGGTTGGCGCCCCGTACCAGGAACGTGATCTGCTCGCCCGCCAGGGCCAGCCTGGCCCCCACTAATCCTCCTATTGCTCCCGCCCCTACAATGGCGATTTTCATTTTCAGCTCCTTGGTTTTTACTCAAAACGGTTGCTGAGCTTTCCTATGCCGTCGATCTCCACTTCCACTATGCTGCCCGGCCGCATCGAACCGACGCCGACCGAGGTGCCGCACAGGAGGATGTCGCCCGGGTCCAGCGTCATGTCCCTCGAAATCTTGCTCACCAGCTGGGCGGCGGAGAACACCATGTCGTTGATGGGGTAGTCCTGCCGCACCTCGCTGTTGAGGATGGTCCGCACCACCAGCATCGCCGGGTCCAGGCCGGTGGCGATCACCGGGCCGAAAGGGCAGAAGGTGTCGAAACCCTTGGCCCGCACCCACTGCGGAAAAGTCGGATCGCGCTTGATGATGTCGTTGACGGTGACGTCATTGGCGCAGGTGTAGCCGAAAATATGGTCCGTGGCGTCGGCCTCGGACACGTTGAAACAGGTCTTGCCGATGACGATGGCCAGCTCGCCCTCGAACGCCACCTTGTCGTCGCACAGCGGCTTGCGGATGGTGCCGCCCGGTGCCAGGTAGGAGTTCGGCGTCTTCAGCAGGTACAGCGGTTCGGGCGGCGGCTCGATGCCGAGCTTGCGGCCCAGCGCGTGGAAGTTGTTCCACATCGCCAGCACCTTGCCCGGCACCACGGGCGTCAGCAGCTTCACTTCGGACAGGTGCAGCGTGAAATCGGTGGGCGACGGTGCGTCGAACATATCGCCCTGGTAGATGCGGATTTTGTCGCCTTCAACGGTACCGAAGCGCACCGTGTCGAAATGTTGAAAGCGCAGCCAGCGTTTGATCATGGTGTTCTCGCTTGATGTTGGCACCGGCGCCGCCGGTGCCAACGATTACATGCTAGTTGGCCAACCGCGCGGCGGCGGCCAGGGACTTGTCATCCGCCAGGTCGACCGGGGTCACGGCGGTATCCATGAAGCGCTTGCGCATCGGCCGCAGTACCCACCAGGCCATGATGGCCGCCGCGGCATTCAGGCCGCAGCCCACGAAGAACACCGCCTCCCAGCTGCCGGTGGCCGCCGTGATCATGCTGGACACCGGCACGAAGATGGAAGCGGTTCCCTTGGCCGTGTACAGCAGACCCGCATTGCCCGCCGCGTTCTTGGTGCCGAACGTATCCGCCGCAGTGGCCGGGAACAGGCTGTAGATCTCGCCCCAGGCAAAGAACACCAGGCCGGTAAGGATGACGAACATGATCGGATCGCGGCCCCAGTAGTACAGCGCCAGGATGCCCACCGATTCCAGCGCAAAGGCGATGAACATGGTCTTCTCGCGGCCGATCTGGTCGGACACCCAGCCGAAGAAGGGGCGCGTCAGGCCGTTCAGCACACGGTCGATAGCCAGGGCGAAGGTCAGCGCAGGCAGCACCATGCCCATCACGTTGAAGGTCACGCCGTCGATCTTGAAGTCCTTGGCGATCGGACCCATTTGCGCGGTCGCCATCAGGCCGCCGGCAGCGACCAGCACGAACATCACATACATCACCCAGAACACCGGCTTGCGGATGATCTGCGACGGGCCGAAGTCGGCGCGGGACTGCTGTACCTTGGTCTGCTTCTGGATCTTGCTCGGCACGTGGGCTGGCGGACGCACCATCAGCAGCGCCAGCAGCATCACGATGGCGCCCTGGCCGATACCGAAGGTGAGGAAGGTCGCTTCGTAGCCGCTTTTCGCGATCATCATCGAGATCGGAATGATGGTCGCCGCTGATCCCGCCCCGAATCCCGCCGCCGTCAAACCCGCTGCAAGACCACGGCGATCCGGGAACCACTTCAGTGCCGAACCGACGCAAGTGCCGTACACGGCGCCGGCGCCGATACCGCTGATGGCCGCCGCGATGTAGAGCATCGTCAGCGAGTCCGCGTAGGAGTTCATGATCCAGCCCAGCGCGCACAGGAAGCCGCCGAACAGCACCACGGGACGCGGCCCGAATTTGTCCACCGCCCAGCCCTCGACCGGCACCAGCCATGTCTCGGTCAGGATGAAGATGGTGAAGGCAACCTGGATGGCCGCCTTGCTCCAGCCGTACTTGTCGGCGATAGGGTTCACGAACAGGGTCCAACCATACTGCAGGTTGGCGATCATGGCCATACAGACTATGCCCATGATAAGTTGTAGCCAGCGGTACGAAGGAGGCCTGATCACCGGCGCAGTGTCATCGTCATGCTTCATTTCGTTATCTCCATATAGTTTTTTAGTTGGACCGTGTCTGGTTGACCGTTGTCACGAGATGATTGTGGAAGAAGCAAAACCCGATATCCTTGACCGCGGTTAAGATTCGACATTCTTTCATTTTTTTCAAGCGAAAAATAGCGACTTCTCGAGACGGCTCAAAAACCCACTTCACCGCGCTGCATGCTGTGCTGGACAGCGTGCTGCGCGCCCTGCCGCTCGCCCACGCGGGTGCCCGCGCCGGACGCGCCGCAGCCGGCGCCGGCGGCCTCCAGGCAGCGCGTCATCACCTTCTGGATCGCGTTCACCAGGAACTCCGCGTCGTACACCTTCAGCATGTGCGGATGATGGTTCTCCACGTAGCGGCGCAGGTGCGAGCGCTGGCTCTCCACACCCATCTGGCCGGCGTAGTCGTTACTGCCCCAGAACCAGCGCAAGCCCAGTTCCGCAAAGGCCGCGTTGTAAGCCTGGCGCTGCGCGTCGGCCAGGTCGGACGTATCGATATGCATCATGGTCTGCTCCCTCTGTTGGAATAATGTCGGTTGACTAAGTACATCCTAGGGGCTGACAATGATTAGGTATAGTTAAAGGTTTTTGGCTTTTCCATTCACGATCCTGTATACAAACCTTACCCATGAAACACGCCACCCTGCGCCAGCTGAAGGTATTCGAAGCGGTCGCCCGCCACCTGAGCTTCTCGCGCGCCGCCGCCGAACTGCACCTGACGCAGCCGGCCGTCTCCACCCAGATCAAGACCCTGGAAGGCCACGCCGGCCTGGTGCTGTTCGAGCAGTTGGGAAAAAAAGGTGTACCTGACGCCGGGCGGCGCCGAGCTGCTGTACCACAGCCGCGCCATCATCCAGCAGTTCCAGGAAGCCGAGGACGCGCTCACCCAGTTTCGCGGCATCGCCGGCGGCAAGCTCAATGTGGCCGTGATCAGCGCGGGCGACTACTTCTTCCCGCGCCTGATGGTGGAATTCGCCCGCCGCAATCCGGGCGTAAAGCTCAATCTCACGGTGCACAACCGCGCAGAGCTGCTGGAACGGCTCTCCAGCAACCAGACCGACCTCGCGGTGATGGTGCGCCCTCCCCAGCCCGCCGACGCCGCCCAGGCCGCGTTTGCGCCCCATCCTTACGTCATCGTCGCCCCGGCCCAGCACCCGCTGGCAGGCAAGCGCCGCATCCCCATCGAACGGATTGTGGAAGAACCGTTCGTGGTGCGCGAGCGCGGATCGGACACATGGAACTCAATGGAAGACGGCTTCGGCGCCCACCTGGAGCACCTGAACGTGGCGATGGAGATCCGCAGCACCGAGACCATCAAGCAGGCCGTCATCGCCGGCATGGGCGTGGCCTTCCTGTCGGCGCACACCATCAGCCAGG
This sequence comes from Pseudoduganella sp. UC29_71, assembly GCF_042693265.1. Taxonomy (NCBI): domain Bacteria; kingdom Pseudomonadati; phylum Pseudomonadota; class Betaproteobacteria; order Burkholderiales; family Oxalobacteraceae; genus Pseudoduganella; species Pseudoduganella sp. UC29_71. Next base: position 3,542,836 of record NZ_CP170549.1, read on the forward strand.
AGCTGAAGGCGGGCAGCCTGGTGGTGCTGGACGTGGCGGGTTTTCCGGTGATGCTGAACTGGTACGTGGTGCACCGCAAAAACAAACGCCTGCCACCGGTGGCGCAGGCGTTCAAGGACTTCCTTCTTGCAGACGGCGCCGCGCTGATCGAGCACTACCTCGCTCCAATCTAGGATGTTGGAGATAAAACCATGTGCAGAGAAAAAGTCTTTCGATGCGACTGAAGGACGAAGCTCACAAACGGGATATCCGAACCACTTCAGCTTGTCAGCGCACGCACATGGGCGGCGACGCCGCCTGTCAGGCCGGCCATGCTGTAGCCGCCCTCGAGGATGGAGACGACGCGGCCCTGCGCGGTGTCCGCCGCCACTTCCATCAGCTCGCGCGTGATCCAGTGGAAGTCCGCGTCCACGAGCTGCAGGCCGGCCAGCGGGTCGTCGCGGTGGGCGTCGAAGCCGGCGGAGATGACGATCAGTTCGGGCGCCCAGTTGCGCAGCGCGGGGAGCAGGTCCATGCGGATGCGGTCGCGGAACATGGGCGAGTCGCAGCCCGGCGGCAGCGGCACGTTGAGGATGTTGTTGCGGCTGCCGGTCTCGCTGCGCAGGCCGGTGCCGGGGTATAGCGGCGACTGGTGGCAGGACGCGTAGAACAGCCCTGGCAGCGGCGCGAACGCGGCCTGGGTGCCGTTGCCATGGTGGACGTCGAAATCGACCACGGCCACCCGCTCCAGCTCATACGCGCGGCTCGCATGGGCGGCGGCGATGGCGGCCTGGTTGAAGATGCAGAAGCCCATGGCGCGGTCCGGCTCGGCGTGGTGGCCGCAGGGACGCGTGGCGCAGAACACGTTGGCCGCTTCGCCCAGCATCACGTCGTCCACGGCGGCGCAGGCGGCGCCGATGCAGCGCATCACGGCGCGCCAGGAGCCGGGGGACAGCACGGTGTCGCCGCCGTCCAGCGGGACGATGCCGCGCTCGGGCAGCGCTTCCAGGATGGCGTCGTAGTAGTCGGCGTCGTGGATCAGTTCGGCCTGGGCGCGCGTGCCCATCGGCGCTGCCTGCCAGTCCAGGGCGGAGAATTCGGACGCCTTCAGCGCTTCGAGCACCAGCGCCAGCCGCTGCGGCGATTCGGGATGGCCTTCGCCTGTCTGGTGGTCGTAGCAGTCGGCATGGGTGTAGACGCGGGTACGCTGTTTCATGTGGGGTCGTCCTGCAGGAACAGGTTGTCGGAGCCGGTGTCGCGGATGACGGCGAGCGCCTGTGCGCGGCCGGTGAGGAAATGGTCTGCGGCATCGCACGGGCCGGGTGCGCCGGGTGCGCCAGGCGGGGAGGACGGATGCGGGGCGCGCGCGCCGCTGATGATGCTGGCGGCGCTAACCATGCTGGCGGCGCAGGCGGCGTCGGCCACGCTGTGCGGGGCGATCTGCAGGGCGATGCCGTGCGGCTTGAGCGCGGCGGCGGCGTAGCGCAGGTTATTCACCAGGGTCTGGCGCGCCAGGTCGGGCGCGAGGCCGGGCAGCAGCAGCCCGGCCAGGCAGCGCAGCTGGCGCGTGCCGAGCGGGCGGGCATAGCGGATGGCTTCTTCGAGCCCGTAGCGGAATTCGCCCATGCGGTCAGGGTGGCAGGCGATGCCGCGCTCGCCGCCCATCCAGTCGCCCGCCGGCAGGCAGAAGCGCACCACCTGCAGGCCGTGGCTGCACAGGCGGTGGGCGATCTGCTCCACCGGGTACGAGTACGGGAACATGAATTCCACGCGGCCGTAGCCGGCTTGGGCGGCGGCGTCGAAGCGGTCCAGGAACGGCAGGTCGCCGAACAGGCGGTTCAGGTGCGCTGCCGGCTTGTGCACGGTGGACACTCCCGCGCCGAAGCCGGCGCTGGATGCGGTGTGGATGCCGGCGCCGGTTTCGGCGCTGGAGGTGGCGTGGTGCATGACGCGGGGGCCGCTGCTGCCGGCTCAGATCACGCGCTCGTCGCGCAGCGCGGCGATCTGCAGGTCGTTGTAACCGAGCTCGCGCAGCACTTCGTCGGTGTGCTCGCCCAGCAGCGGCGAGCGGGTGATGTCGGTGGGGCTGTCGGAGAGCTTGATCGGGTTGCCCACCGTGAGGTACTTGCCGCGCTCGGGATGGTCCACTTCCACGATGGTGCCGCTGGCGCGCAGCGACGGTTCCTCGGCGATCTCCTTCATCGACAGGATGGGGCCGCAAGGGATGTCGTACTTGTTAAGGATATCCATGGCCTCGAACTTGGTGTGCTCGCGGGTCCACTCTTCCACCGTGGCGAAGATGGACATGAGGCGCGGCAGGCGCGCGCGCGGGGTGGCGTAGTCGGGGTCCGTGATCCAGCCTTCGCGGCCGATCACACGGCAGATGGCGGGCCATACCGGCGCCTGGGCGATGAAGTAGATGTAGGCGTTGGGGTCGGTCTCCCAGCCTTTGCATTTCAAGATCCAGCCGGGCTGGCCGCCGCCGGATGCATTGCCGGCGCGTGGCACGGAGTCGCCGAAAGTGCCTTCGGCGTACTGCGGATATTCTTCCATGGTGCCGGTGCGTTCCAGGCGCTGCTGGTCGCGCAGTTTGACGCGGCACAGGTTCAGCACGGCGTCCTGCATGGCGGTGTCCACCTTCTGGCCGCGGCCGGTGGCGTTGCGCTGGTACAGGGCGGTGACGATGCCGAGCGCCAGGTGCAGGCCGCTGCCGCTGTCGCCGATCTGGGCGCCGGTGACGACGGGCGGGCCATCATCGAAGCCGGTGGTGGCGGCCGAGCCGCCGGCGCACTGGGCCACGTTTTCGTACACCTTGCAATGTTGATATGGTCCGGGGCCGAAGCCTTTTACGGACGCGACGATCATGCGCGGGTTGAGTTCCTGGATGCGTTCCCAGCTGAAGCCCATGCGGTCCAGCGCGCCGGGGGCGAAGTTTTCCACCAGCACGTCGCAGTCGCGGATCAGGGTTTCCAGCACTTGCTTGCCCATGGTTTTCTTGGTGTCCAGCGTGATGGAACGCTTGTTGTGGTTCAGCATGGTGAAGTACAGGCTGTCCACGCCGGGTATGTCGCGCAGCTGGCCCCGGGTGGCGTCGCCCTCCCCGGCGCGCTCCACTTTGATGACGTCGGCGCCGAACCAGGCCAGCAGTTGGGTGCAGGTCGGCCCCGATTGCACGTGGGTGAAATCGAGGACGCGCACCCCGTCTAATGCTTTGCTCATGGACTGTCTCCAGGTAGATGGTATTTTTTGATAGCTAGTATGGCATGCGGCTTGCACCGCGAGATAGTTGCATCATAGGCAGTGGCTCGGACAACGTGCATTGACCGGGGTCAAGATTCGCAGGATGGCCATATTCTGGAAAATTGACTGCGGTCATGGGGATTTTCGGGGCGTGCGCCTAGCATTGGTTTCCTCTATTTCCAGAAGGAGGAACCATGCGCGCGATAGAAATTACCCAGCCGGGCGGGCCGGAGGTGCTGCAGTTGTGCGAGCGTCCGCGTCCGTCGCTGTTGCCGGGACAGGTGTTGATCAAGGTCCATGCGGCGGGGATTAACCGGCCGGATTTGTTGCAGCGCATCGGAAAGTATCCGGTGCCGGAGGGGGCGTCGGATTTGCCGGGGCTGGAGGTGGCCGGCGAGATCGTGGCGGGGCATGTGGGCGACAGCGGCTGGCATATCGGGGACAAGGTGTGCGCGCTGGTGCAGGGCGGCGGGTATGCGCAGTATTGCCCGGCGCAGGTTGAGCTGTGCCTGCCGATACCGGAGGGGTGGTCGATGCTGGAGGCGGCGTCGCTGCCGGAGACGTTCTTTACGGTGTGGAGCAATGTGTTCGACCGGGCGGCGCTGGCGCCCACGGAGACGCTGCTGGTGCAGGGCGGGACGTCGGGGATAGGCGTGACGGCGATCCAGCTGGCGAAGGCGTTTGGGCATCGGGTGTTCGCCACGGCGGGGTCGGATGAAAAGTGCCGGGCTTGCGAAGAACTGGGGGCGGATCTGGCCGTCAATTACCGCACGGGGGATTTTGCGGCGGCGGTGAAGGACGCGACACGCGGCAAGGGAGTGGATGTGATCCTGGACATGGTGGGCGGAGATTATGTGCCGCGTGAGCTGAGCTGCCTGGCCGATGATGGGAGGCTGGTGTTTATAGCCCTGCTGGGCGGGGCCAGGGCGGAGGTGCCGCTGGGGCAGATTTTGCTGCGGCGCCTGAGCGTAACCGGCTCCACCCTGCGTCCGCGTCCGGTGGCGTTCAAGGCCGCGATTGCCCGGCAGTTGCGGGAGAAGGTGTGGCCCTTGATTGAGGATGGCTTGATCAAGCCGGTGATTTACAAGAGTTATCCCCTGGAGCAGGCGGCCGAGGCCCATGCGCTCATGGAAACCAGTGCGCATATCGGAAAGGTGATGCTCGAGGTAGGGTGATTGCCGCCTCCATGAGTCCGTGGCCCGTAGGGCGGGTTAGGCGGCGCAAGCCGGCGTAACCCGCCGTCGAGCCGCCGACGGCGCATCGACGGGTTACAAGCCGACGGTGGTAGCGGTGCCGCGCGCGGGCGCGGGCGTCAGGCGCACGAGGTTGGCCTGGATGGCAGCCAGCACCGCCGGCTGCAGCCCCTCCCCGCCATGCTCCGCCACATGCGCCAGCAGCTGGCGCCGCATCTGTGGCGCCCAGAAGCGCTGCAGATGGCTGGCGATCTCGCTGCTGGCCTCCTCCTGGTCCGGGTAGGACGCGAAGAAGGAGCCGATCTGGTTGGCCATGGTGACCAGGTGGTGAATATTCATCAGCTTCTCCTTATCGTTAAGCCGGCTGCGCCGCTGCGGCATCCTTGTGCGCCATCTGCTCCTCGTGGAAGCGCGCGAACTCGAGCTGCCAGTCGGACTGCTGCTGCACCGGCATCACCTGCACCGCCGTCACCTTGTACTCCGGGCAGTTGGTGGCCCAGTCCGAGTTCTCGGTCGTGATGACGTTCGCGCCCGACTCGGGGAAGTGGAAGGTGGTATACACCACGCCCGGCTGCATGCGCTCCGTCACCAGCGCCCGCAGCACAGTCTCCCCTGCCCGGCTCTGGATGCCCACCCACTGATCGTCCTTGATGCCACGCTCCTGCGCATCGTGCGGGTGGATCTCCAGCCTGTCCTCGGCGTGCCAGCGCACGTTCTCCGTGCGCCGCGTCTGCGCCCCCACGTTGTATTGCGACAGGATGCGGCCGGTGGTCAGGATCAGCGGATACATGCGCGTCACCTTCTCATCCGTCGGCACGTATTGCGTGATGATGAAGCGGCCCTGCCCGCGCACGAAGCGGTCGATGTGCATGGTCGGCGTGCCTTCCGGCGCCGCGTCGTTGCACGGCCACTGAATGCTGCCCAGCTTGTCCAGCTTGGCGTAGCTCACGCCGCTGAAGGTGGGCGTCAGGCGCGCGATTTCGTCCATGATCTGCGACGGGTGCGTAGTTCATCGGGTAGCCCAGGCGGTTCGACAGCTGCACCGTCACTTCCCAGTCCGCGTAGCCTGCCTTCGGCGCCATCACCTTGCGCACGCGCGAGATGCGGCGCTCGGCGTTGGTGAAGGTGCCGTCCTTCTCCAGGAAGGAAGAACCGGGCAGCAGCACGTGGGCGTACTTGGCGGTTTCGTTCAGGAAGATGTCCTGCACCACGATGCACTCCATGGCCTCCATGGCGGCGATCACGTGCTGCGTGTTCGGGTCGGACTGCACGATGTCCTCGCCCTGGCAATACAGGCCCTTGAAGCTGCCGTCCAGCGCCGCTTCGAACATATTGGGGATGCGCAGGCCGGGTTCGGCCTGCAGTTCCACGCCCCACGCGGACTCGAACTGCATGCGCACGGTGGTGTCGGACACGTGGCGGTAGCCCGGCAGCTCGTGCGGGAAGGAGCCAATGTCGCACGAACCCTGCACGTTATTCTGGCCGCGCAGCGGGTTCACGCCCACGCCTTCGCGGCCGACGTTACCGGTGGCCATGGCCAGGTTGGCGATGCCCATCACGGTGGTGGAGCCTTGCGCATGCTCGGTCACGCCCAGGCCGTAGAAGATGGCGCCGTTGCCGCCGGTGGCGAACAGGCGGGCCGCGGCGCGCACCTGGTCGGCCGGCACGCCGGTCACGGCTTCCATGGCTTCCGGCGAGTTCGATTCCTGCGCCACGAAGTCGCGCCACTGCGTGAAGGCGCGCTCCTCGCAGCGCTCGGCGATGAAGTCTTCAGCCAGCAGGCCTTCGGTCACGATCACGTGGGCCAGCGAGCTGACCATGGCGACGTTGGTGCCGGGCCGCAGCTGCAAATGGTATTGGGAGCGGATGTGCGGCGACTTCACCAGGTCGATGCGGCGCGGGTCGATGACGATCAGCTTGGCGCCCTGGCGCAGGCGGCGCTTCATGCGCGAGGCGAACACCGGGTGGCCGTCGGTCGGGTTGGCGCCGATGACCATGATGACGTCGGACTTGGCCACCGAGGCGAAAGTCTGCGTGCCGGCCGATTCGCCCAGCGTCTGCTTCAGGCCATAGCCGGTGGGCGAGTGGCAAACGCGGGCGCAGGTGTCCACGTTGTTGTTGCCGAACGCGGCGCGCACCAGCTTCTGCACCAGGTAGCCTTCTTCATTGGTGCAACGGGAGGACACGATGCCGCCGATGGAATCCTTGCCGTGCCTGGCCTGGATGCGCTTGAATTCGGAAGCGGCGTAGTCCAGCGCCTCGTCCCACGACACTTCCTTCCACGGGTCGGTGATCTTGGACCGGATCATCGGCTTCAGGATGCGGTCCTTGTGGGTGGCGTAGCCCCAAGCGAAGCGGCCCTTCACGCAAGCGTGGCCCTCGTTGGCCTTGCCGTCCTTGCTCGGCACCATGCGCACCACTTCGCTGCCCTTCATTTCCGCGTCCAGCGAGCAGCCCACGCCGCAATAGGCGCAAGTGGTGGTCACCTTGTGCTCGGCCTGGCCCATCCAGATCACGGTTTTCTCTTGCAGCGTGGCGGTCGGACAGGCTTCCACGCAGGCGCCACAAGACACGCACTCGGATTCCATGAACGACTCGCCCTGCCCGGCCGACACGCGCGACTCGAAGCCGCGACCGGAAATGGTGAGCGCAAAAGTGCCCTGCGTTTCCTCGCAAGCGCGCACGCAGCGGTTGCAGACGATGCACTTGGACGAGTCGAAAGTGAAGTAGGGATTCGATTCGTCCTTCTTCAGTTTCAGGTGATTGGCGCCTTCATAGCCGTAGCGCACTTCGCGCAGACCGGTGACGCCGGCCATGTCCTGCAATTCGCAGTTGCCGTTGGCCGGGCAGGTCAGGCAGTCCAGCGGGTGGTCGGAAATGTACAGCTCCATCACGCCCTTGCGCAGTTCCTGCAGCTTGGACGTCTGCGTGCGCACCACCATGCCCTCCTCCACCGGCGTGGTGCAGGAAGCGGGATAGCCGCGCCGGCCCTCGATCTCCACCAGGCACAGGCGGCAGGAGCCGAACGGCTCCAGGCTGTCGGTGGCGCACAGCTTGGGGATCATGGTGCCGCTTTCGGCGGCGGCGCGCATCACGGACGTGCCGGCGGCTACCGTCACGCGCTGGCCGTCGATGGTGAGCGTGACGAAGTCGGTGGCCACGCTGGGCGGGGTGCCGAAGTCGCGGGTGATTATGGTTTCGATCATCTGTGTCTCCTAGGCGGCGCGCTGGTCTTCGGAGACCTGGCCGAAATCTTGCGGGAAGTGGTTCAGGGCCGACAGCACGGGGTACGGCGTCATGCCGCCCATCGCGCACAGCGAGCCATGCAGCATGGTGTCGCACAGCTCGCGCAGCAGGATCACCTGCTTCGGACGCTCGCTGCCTTCACGGATCTTGTCGATGACTTCCACGCCGCGCGTGGAGCCGATGCGGCACGGCGTGCACTTGCCGCACGATTCCACCGCGCAGAATTCCATCGCATAGCGGGCCAGCCTGGCCATGTCGGCGCTGTCGTCGTGCACCACGATGCCGCCGTGGCCCAGCACCGCCCAGAGCGAGGCGAAGGCTTCGTAGTCCAGCGGCGTGTCCCATTGCGATTCGGGCAGATAGGCGCCCAGCGGCCCGCCCACCTGCACTGCCTTGATGGGACGGCCGGAGGCGCTGCCGCCGCCGTATTCGAACAGGATGTCGCGCAGCGTTACGCCGAAGGCCAGCTCGATCAGGCCGCCGTGCTTGATGTTCCCGGCCAGCTGCACCGGCAGCGTGCCGCGCGAACGGCCCATGCCGTAGTCCTGGTAATAGGCCGCGCCCTTGTCGAGGATGAGCGGCACGGCCGCCAGCGACAGCACGTTGTTGATGACGGTGGGTTGGCCGAACAGCCCGGACAGCGCAGGCAGCGGCGGCTTGGCGCGCACCACGCCGCGCTTGCCCTCGATACTTTCCAGCAGCGCGGTCTCTTCGCCGCAGATATAAGCGCCCGCGCCCTTGCGCACTTCCAGCTCGAACGCGCGGCCCGAGCCCAGGATGTTGGAACCGAGGTAGCCCGCCTGCAGCGCGCTGTTGATGGCGTGGTTCAGGTTGGCGATGGCGTGCGGGTATTCGCTGCGCACGTAGATGTAGCCCTTGTTGGCGCCCACGGCCAGGCCGGCGATGGTCATGCCTTCGATGAGCATGAAGGGGTCGCCCTCCATCACGATGCGGTCGGCGAAGGTGCCAGAGTCACCCTCGTCGGCGTTGCAAACTATGTACTTCTGCGCGCCGGCGGCTTTCAGCACGGTGTTCCACTTGATCCCGGTGGGGAAAGCGGCGCCGCCCCGGCCGCGCAGTCCGGAGGCCGTCACGGCGGCGACGATGGCGGCGGGCTCCATCGCCAGCGCGTTGCGCAGGCCCTTGTAGCCTTCGTGCGCCTCGTAGTCGGCCAGCGACAGCGGGTCGGTGATGCCGGCGCGGGCGAAAGTCAGGCGGCTTTGCCTGGCCAGGTAAGGAATCTGCTCCACCAGGCCCAGTGCCAGCGCGTGCTTGCTTTCGCCCAGGTGGAAGCCCGCGTCGAACAACGCAGCCACGTCGGACGCGTCCACCGGACCGAAGCCGATGCGCCCTTCGGCCGTGGCCACTTCCACCAGCGGCTCAAGCCACAGCAGGCCGCGCGTGCCGTTGCGCACGACGTCGATTTCAACGCCGCGCCGTGCAGCTTCGGCGGTGATGGCTACCGCCACGTCGTCGGCGCCCAGCGCCAGCGCGGTCGAATCGCCGGGAATGTAGATGCGGATGCTCATGCTGCCTCCTTGGCCTTGGCCAGCAGCGCGTCGAAGCGCGCCGGGGTAACGCGCGCATACAGCGCCTCGTTGATCATCATCGACGGCGCCGTGGCGCATTGCCCCAGGCAGTACACCGGCTCCAGCGCGAATTCGCCATCCGTGCTGTGAGCGTGCAGCTTGCAGCCCAGCGTGTGCTCGGCATGCGCCAGCAGTGCGTCGCCGCCCATGCTCTGGCAGGCTTCGGCGCGGCAGATTTGCACTACCTTGCGTGCAGGCGCTTCGGTGCGGAAGTAGTGGTAGAACGTGATCACGCCATGCACCTCCGCGCGCGACAGGTTGAAGGTGGAGGCGATCTCCTCAACCTGCTCCGGCGGGATATAGCCGATAGCATCCTGGATCGCGTGCAGGACCGGAAGTAGCTGGTCCTGCGCACCGCTGCTGGCGGCAAGGATGGCGCTTGCCTGGGGAATACGCTGCTGCATAATGCCTCCGTCGTTTTTATTGTGTGCCGTGAGCCGGATTACTGTCTCAAGTTATGTTCTGCAAAACATATATTCCGGTTAATATTCATGCATGAGCCTAGGCTAGCACTGTAAAAACACCAACGCAATATGAAGGATTTTGCATATGTTCAAAGTTGAGATCCGCCCCGACTGGGTACTGCGCCACCCTAACGGGCAGGCAGTGCCGCTGCCGGTGCTGCTGGACCTGCTGGCCGCCGTACGCAGCTCTGGCAGCATCAGCCAGGCCGCCAAGGACAGCGGCATCTCCTACCGCCATGCGTGGGGACTGCTGAATTCCTTCAACGAACAGTTCGGCGCGGAGCTGGTGCACAAGTCGCGCGGATCGGGCACGGTACTGTCGCCGCTGGCGGACAAATTGATCTGGGCCGACAAGCGCATCGCCGCCCGCCTGAGCCCCATGCTGGACAGCCTGGCATCGGAACTGCAGCAAGAGCTGGCGAGCCTGCTGGACGAACGCCCGCCGGCCCTGCGCCTGACCGCATCGCACGGCTTTGCCGTGGCCGCGCTGGTAAGCCGATTGGAGCAACAAGGCGTGCTGGTGGACCTGCAATACCGCAGCAGCACCGAAGCGGTGGCCGCCCTCGCGCGCGGCGAGTGTGACCTGGCAGGCTTCCATCTACCGATGGGCGAATTCGAAGGCGCGGCGGCGGCCAAGTACCGTCCGCTGCTCGATCCGGGCAGGCAGATGCTGATCCACCTCGCCTACCGCATGCAAGGCATTTTCACCGCAAAAGGAAATCCGAAAGACATCCGCACGCTGGACGACCTCGCGCGCCCGGACGTGCGCTTCGTGAACCGCCAGCGCGGCTCGGGCACGCGGCTGCTGCTTGAACTGCTGCTGGACGGGCACGGCATCGCGCCGGACCGCATCAACGGCTTCGAAAGCGCCGAATTCACGCACGCGGCGGTGGCCGCCTACGTCGCCAGCAACATGGCCGACGCCAGCTTCGGCGTCGAAACCGCCGCGCGCCGCTTCGACCTCGACTTCGTGCCCGTGATCCGCGAACGCTACTTCTTCGCCTGCTCCCGCGAAGCCCCGAACGCCCCGCTGGTCGCCGCCGCCCTGGCGGTAATGGAAAGCGACGACTTCAAAGCCACCCTCGCCGCCCTCCCCGGCTACGACGGCGCCCAAAGCGGCCAGCGCCTGCCGCTGCAGTCGCTGTTCTAATCACCTCGAGGTCTAATCCCCCGGGGTCAATCCCCCGGGGTCAGTTCCGGCATCGCGACACGAACTGGACCTTACGCCACTTGGCCTCGGGGTCAGTTCCGCCTCGGGGTCAGTTCCGGCATCGCGACACGAACTGGACCTTACTCCACTTGAGCCTGTGTCCGAATGCCGGACCTGACCCCGCAGTGCGCCCCCGGTGCGCTTGAGCCCGTGTCTGAATGCCGGACCTGACCCCGGAGGGGGCGACTGAGCCTGCAGTGGGGAGGTGCGGGTCGGGCCGGCGGTAGGGTCAGCCGGTCCAGCTGGCGGCGTCTTCGGACAGGCGCTGTGCCAGTTCGCCGCCTTTGCCGCGCCAGAACTCGCGGTCGGCTTCGCGCACGCGCTTGGCGGCGTGCTGCATGTGGGTCTTGGCCGCTGCGCGGGCCTGTTCGGGGTCGCGCGCGGCGATGGCGAGCACCAGTTGCTCGTGCTCGTCCTGCACCTGGCGCGTGAAGTCTTCGCGCCGCGCTTCGTTGGCGCGCGTTACCTTGACGGCCGACCGTATCGGTTCGGCGAACATGTCCACCAGCCGCACCCAGGCCGGATTCCCGGTCGCCATGGCGATGCATTGATGGAAGCTCGCGTCTTCCTCTACGCCGTCCGACCCGGCCGCCACCGCTTCTTCCAGCTTGCGCAGCGCGTGCTCGATGTCGGCCAGCTGGCCGGGCGTGCGGCGCACGGCGGCCAGCGCCGCGATTTCCGCTTCCATCCCCTCGCGCACTTCGATGATGTTGAGCAGCGACTGGATCGACTGCGCCCTCATGCTGTCCGCACGGAAGGCCGGCGCCGCGTCGTTCTGGCACACAAAGGCGCCGCTGCCCTTGCGCGTCTCGAGCAGCCCGTCCGCTTTCAGCAGGCCAATCGCGTCCCGCACCACGGTGCGGCTCACGCCGAAATGCTGCGCCATGGCCTGCTCGGACGGCAAGCGCGTGCCCGGCGCCAGGCCGTCCTGGCGGATCTTGTTCAGCAATTGCTCGGCCACCCGGGCGCCCAGGGTTCCTGTCTGAAAGCTGTTTGGAATGTTCACTGTATCCATAGGAACATTTTACCTATCCAGCGCTAACCGTTGCAGAAAAAAGTTCAAAGGAATAGATTGACATACAAATTTCATACGAATATCCTACAAACATACAGCTTTCAGACAACTCTGAGAGACTTAAAGACAGGAGACTCGTATGACCACCCCGTTCACGCCGGCTGCCGGATCGGCCGATTTCACCCTTCCCCATCTCAGCGGCACCAACGAAGCCGCCACCTACCGCAAAGTAACCTGGCGCCTGGTACCCTTCCTGATGCTGTGCTACGTCGTGGCGTATCTCGACCGCGTCAACGTCGGCTTCGCCAAGCTGCAAATGCTGAATGACCTGAAGTTCAGCGAAACCGTGTTCGGCCTGGGCGCGGGCGTGTTCTTCATCGGCTACTTCCTGTTTGAGGTGCCCAGCAACGTCATGCTGCACCGCGTCGGCGCGCGCATCTGGATCGCCCGCATCATGATCACCTGGGCCGTCATCTCCGGCGCCTTCATGTTCGTCAACACGCCTACCATGTTTTACGTGATGCGCTTCCTGCTCGGCATCGCCGAGGCGGGTTTCTTTCCGGGCATCATCCTCTACCTCACCTACTGGTATCCGGCCGAACGCCGCGCCCGCATCGTGGCCACCTTCATGACCGCCATTCCGCTGTCCGGTGTGTTCGGCGGGCCGCTGTCCGGATGGATCATGGAGTCCTTCGCCGGCGTGCAGGGCCTGACGGGCTGGCAGTGGATGTTCGTGATCGAGGCCGTCCCCGCCATCGTGATGGGCATCGCCGTGCTGCTTTACCTGGACAACGGCATCCGCTCGGCGAAGTGGCTCAGCGAGGGCGAGAAGCAATTGCTGGAAGCGCGCATCGCCCATGACGCCAAGGGCAAGACCGAGCACCCTTCGCTGCGCGCCATGTTCGCCGACCGCCGCGTGTGGCATATGGCCCTGATCTACTTCTGCTGCGTGATGGGCCAGTACGGCCTGACCTTCTGGATGCCCACCCTGATCAAGGCGGCCGGCGTGAAGGGCGTGTTCAATATCGGCATGTTCACCGCCATCCCTTACGGCGCTGCCGTGGTGGCCATGCTGCTGTTCGGCCGCAGCGCGGACAAGCAGCGCGAACGCCGCTGGCACCTGGTCGTGCCCATGCTGCTGGGCGCCATCGGCCTGATAGGCAGTGCGCAAGCCGGCTCGAATACCGGCATGGCGGTCGCTTTCCTGACCCTGGCCGCCGCCGGCGTACTCACCTCTGCCCCGCTGTTCTGGAGCCTGCCGACCGCGTTCCTCGGCGGCACGGCTGCCGCTGCCGGTATCGCCGCCATCAACTCGGTGGGCAACCTGGCCGGTTTCGCCAGTCCCTACCTGATCGGCTGGCTCAAGGATCTGACCCAAAGCACCAACAGCGCCATGTATGTGCTGGCGGCGGTGCTGGTTGCAGGCTGCTTCGCCGTGCTCAACGTGCCGGCGCGCCTGGTCAACCGTTAATGAATCTTCTAGGAGCAATCGAAATGAACCATCAGGAAAAACAAGTGCGCCGCGTTGGCGTGATCGGCCTGGGCGCCATGGGCATGGGCGTCGCCCAGTCACTGCTGCGCGCCGGCTTCGAGGTGCAGGTATGCGACGTGCGGCCGGAAGCGGTACGCAAGGCGGTGGACGCCGGCGCCCAGGCGGCAGCTTCGCCTGCGGAGTTGGGGATGGCGGAGGCCCTGCTGATCTACGTCGTCAACGCGCAGCAGACCGAAGAGGTGCTGTTCGGCGCAGCCGGCGCAGCCGCCAGGTTGGCGCCCGGCGCCATCGTGATCGGCTGCGCCACGGTGTCGCCGGAGTACGCCGAGGCGCTCGGCGCGCGGCTGAACGGCATGGGCCTGCAGTACATCGACGCCCCCGTATCCGGCGGCGCGGCCAAGGCGGCCAGCGGCGAAATGTCGGTGATGGCCTCCGGCGCACCCGAGACCTTCGCCCGCTGCGGCGCGCTGTTTGAAGCCATTTGCAGCAAGCTGTATCGGCTGGGCGACAAGGCCGGCCAGGGCTCCAAGGTCAAGATGATCAACCAGCTGCTGGCCGGCGTGCATATCGCCGCCGCCGCCGAGGCGATGGCGCTGGGCTTGCGCGCCGGTTGCGACGCCGACGCGCTGTATGAAGTGATCAGCAACAGCGCCGGCAGTTCCTGGATGTTCCAGAACCGCGTGCCGCACATCCTGGCCGGCGACTACACGCCGCTGTCGGCGGTGAACATCTTCGTCAAGGACCTCGGCATTGTGCTCGACTACGCGAAGAAGAGCATTTTCCCGCTGCCGCTGTCCGCCGCCGCGCACCAGATGTTCATGCAGGCTTCCGCTGCCGGCCACGGCGGCGAGGACGATTCGGCCGTGGTCAAGATCTTCCCCGGCATTGAACTGCCCGTGCCCAAGCCGGCGCGCCAGGCAGCCTGACAGGAGCGCACCATGGCTGTTTTATTAGGATGCATCGCCGACGACTTCACCGGCGGCACCGACCTGGCGGGCATGCTGGTGAAGGCTGGCATGCGCACCGTCCAGCTGATCGGCGTGCCGGACGGACCGGTGCCAGAAGACGTGGACGCGGTGGTGATTGCGCTCAAATCGCGCACCAACCCGGCCGAGGAAGCGGTGGCGGAGTCGCTGGCCGCGCTGCGCTGGCTGCAGCAGGCGGGCTGCCGCCAGTTCTACTTCAAATACTGTTCCACCTTCGACTCCACCCCGCGCGGCAATATCGGCCCGGTGGCGCAAGCGCTGATGGCGGCGCTGGATACCAGCTTTACCATCGCCTGCCCGGCGTTCCCGGCCAACGGCCGCACCATTTACAAGGGCAACCTGTTTGTGGGCGACACGCTGCTGAGCGAGTCCGGCATGCGCAACCATCCGCTGACGCCGATGACCGATTCCAACCTGGTGCGCGTGCTGCAGCAGCAAACCACCCAGCAGGTGGGCCTGGTGGATTACGCGCATGTGGGCCAGGGTGCTACGGCCATCGCCGCGCGCTTCGCCGTGCTGCGCGAGCAGGGCTGCGGCATGGCCATCGTCGACGCCCTGACCAATGCCGACCTCGAAGCCATCGGCGAGGCCTGCGCAGGCATGCCGCTGGTGACCGGCGGCTCGGGCATCGCGCTAGGCTTGCCGCAGAACTTTCGCCGCCAGGGATTGCTGGCCGGCGGTGCGGCAGCCAGCGCCCTGCCCGCGACGGGCGGCCTGCGCGCCGTCATCTCCGGCAGCTGTTCGGTGGCGACGCAAAAGCAGGTGGCGTGGATGCGCAAGTCCCATCCCTCCTTCCATATCGATCCGCTGCGCCTGGCGCGCGGCGAGGATGTAGTGCCGGCCGTGCTGGACTGGGCCGGATCGCATCTGCACAAGCACCCCGTGCTGGTCTACGCCACGGCCGCGCCGGAAACGGTGCGGCAGGTGCAGGCGGAACTGGGCGTCGAACAGGCCGGTAGCATGGTGGAAGAAGCGCTGGCAAGCATCGCGCGCGGCCTGGTGGAACTGGGCGTGGGGCAAATGATCGTGGCCGGCGGCGAGACCTCCGGCGCCGTGGTCAAGGCGCTCGGCGTGCAGGGCCTGCGCATCGGGCCGGAGATCGATCCCGGCGTGCCTTGGACCGCCACGCTCAGCGACGCAGGAACGGCGCCGTTGGCGCTCGCCCTCAAGTCGGGCAACTTCGGCACCGAAGACTTCTTCACCAAGGCCTGGAGCGCGCTGCCATGAACGAATCCGCACTGCGCGAACACATCTGCGAATGCGGCCAATCGCTGTACGCGCGCGGCCTGGCCACCGGCAGTAGCGGCAACATCAGCGTGCGCCTGGACGACGGCTGGCTGCTGACGCCCACCAACGCCTGCCTCGGCAAGCTGGACCCGGCGCAGCTGTCCAAGCTGGACTGGGAGGGCCGGCTGGTGTCCGGCGCCGCGCCATCGAAGGAAGCCTTCCTGCACCGTGCCATGTACGAAGAGCGCGCCGGCGCGGGCGCCATCGTGCACCTGCATTCGACGCATTCGGCGGCGGTATCGTGCATGGCGGGCCTGGATGCTTGCGACTGCATCCCGGCGCTGACGGCCTACTTCGTGATGAAGATAGGCCGCCTGCCGCTCGTGCCTTACCACCGTCCCGGCGATCCCGGGCTGGCCGAGGCAATCCGCGCCATCGCCGGCAAGCACCACGCGGTGCTGCTGGCCAATCACGGCCCCGTGGTGTCCGGCAAGGACCTGGAAACCGCGCTGTACGCCACCGAAGAACTGGAAGAAACCGCCAAGCTGTTCCTGCTGCTGCGCGGCAGCCCGGTCAGCCCGCTCAACACCGCGCAGATCGCCGAGCTGAAGACCACCTTCAATCTCGTCCTCTGACGCCATCCTGAAACGAAAGCACGCCATGCCAAGATTTGCCGCCAACCTCACCATGATGTTCAACGAAGTCCCCTTCCCGCAGCGCTTCGACGCGGCGGCGAACGCCGGATTCGAAGCAGTCGAATTTCTGTTCCCCTACGAGCACGCGCCGCAGGATATCGCGCAGTGGCTGGACAAGAACCGCCTGGTCAACGCGCTGTTCAACATGCCGCCGGGCGACTGGGCCGCCGGCGAGCGCGGCATCGCCTCCCTGCCCGGCCGCGAGGAGGAATTCCGCGCCGGCGTGGCCCGCGCGCTCGACTACGCGCAAGCCATGGGCACCAAGCGCCTGCACGCCATGGCGGGCCTGCTGCCGGCCAAAGCGGACCGTGGACTGCACCGCGCAACGTATATCGCCAACCTGCGCTACGCCGCCAGGGAACTGGCCGCACACGACATCACGCTGCTGATCGAGCCGATCAACCCGCGCGACATGCCGGGCTATTTCCTCAACTCGCAGGCCGACGCGCACGCCATCCGCGCCGAAGTGGGAGCCGCCAACCTGAAGGTGCAGATGGACTTCTACCATGCGCAGATCGTCGAAGGCGACCTGGCCGCGACCTTCCGCAAGCATGCGGACGGCATCGGCCACGTGCAGATCGCCAGTGTCCCCACGCGCAACGAACCGGATGACGGCGAAGTGAATTACCCCTACCTGTTCCGCATGCTCGACGAGCTGGGATACGACGGCTGGGTGGGCTGCGAATACCGCCCGCGCGGCCGCACCGAAGACGGCCTCGGTTGGATGAAGTCCTTGTAAATCAAGAAGGAGTGAATATGCACGTATTGATTACCGGAGGCGCAGGCTTCCTCGGCCAGCGCCTGGCGCACAAACTCCTGCAAAGGACCGGCGATGGCGCAGTCACCAAGCTGACGCTGGTGGACATGGTTCCCGCCAACGGCTTTGGCGATGCGCGGGTGCACAGCATCGTCGGCGACATCTCGGACAGCGGCATGATGCGCGAAGCGGTCAGCGCCGACGTCACTTCAATTTTTCATCTCGCCGCCGTCGTCAGCGGCCAGGCCGAAGCGGACTTCGACCTTGGCATGCGGGTGAACCTGGACACCACGCGCGCCCTGCTCGACATCTGCCGCGCCAACGGCAACCGGCCCAAGCTGGTGTTCACGAGCTCCGTGGCCGTGTACGGAGGCCAGCTGCCCGACGTGGTGCAGGACGACACGGCGCTCAGCCCGCGCTCATCCTACGGCATGCAAAAAGCCATCGGCGAGCTGCTGGTAAACGACTACAGCCGGCGCGGCTACATCGACGGCCGCGTACTGCGCCTGCCAACCATCAGCGTCCGTCCGGGCAAGCCGAACAAGGCCGCGTCCTCCTTCGCCAGCGGCATCATCCGCGAACCGCTGAACGGCGAACCGGCCATCTGCCCCGTACCGGCGGCCACGCGCCTGTGGCTGCTCTCGCCGCGCAAAGCCATCGAATGCCTGGTACAGGGGCACGACCTGCCGGCGGCCGCGCTGGCAAGCAGCCGCACCATCAACCTGCCTGGCGTCTCCGTCAGCGTTGCCGAGATGGTTAGCGCCTTGCACCGCGCCGGCGGCGAAGACGCCACCGCCCGCATCCGCTGGGAACCCGATCCCATCGTCGAGCGCATCGTCGGCGGCTGGCCCGCCGCCTGGGACACCACGCGCGCCCGCGCACTCGGCCTGGAAGCCGACAGCAGCATCGACGCCATCATCCGCGCCTACATGGAAGACGACCTAGAGGCACCCATTCCGGCTCCAAAGTAGACTGCGACGAGCTCTACATTCCCAATACCGGGGTCAGGTCCGGCAACACGCCACGACACCCATCTCAAACGTAAAATGGCGTAATGCCGGATCTGACCCCAACGTTGCAAATGTGAAATGGCGTAATGCCGGATCTGACCCCGGCGCTGCACCTCAAACGTAAAATGGCGTAATGCCGGATCTGACCCCGGCGCTGGGGCGCTGCGTTTTGCACCCGTAGGGCGGGTTAGGTGGCGCAAGCCACCGTAACCCGCCATCACCTGCGAATCAGGCCTGCCGCTTCAACTCCACGGTCTGCGGGGCGAGAAAGGCTGCGTGGAGGTGTTGCCAGGCGGCGTCGGCTTGGGTCATGGCGGCGAGCTTGACGTGGCCGTAGCCGCGGACTTGCTCGGGGAGCTGGGCGAGCTTGAGGGCAGTGGCCTTGTTGTTCGGAGTAAGGCCGACCGACACTTCGCCCGTGAAGGCGAGGTAACGGTCGCGCAGGGCGCGCTCGCGGCGGCGCTCTTCCGTGTAGCCGAAGATGTCGAGCGGCGTGCCGCGCAGGCCCTTGAGGCGCGCGAGGCCGCTGAAGCCCTTCAGCATCCAGCCGCCAAAGGCTATCTTGGCCGGCACGTACGAACCGGGCTTTTTGCGCGCCAGCAGCGGCGGGGCCAGGTGGAAGTCCAGCTTGTAGTCGCCTTCGAACTGCGCGGCGATCTGCTCGCGGAAGGCGGGATCTGCGTGCAGGCGCGCCACTTCGTATTCATCCTTGTAGGCCATCAGTTTGAACAGGTTGCGCGCCACGGCTTTGCTCAGCGCCCGCTTCGAGCCTTCGCCCTCAAGAGCGACTTCGCGCTGTTCGACTGACGCCACGGCGTCGGCGTACACGCGCGCATAGGCGGCGTTCTGGTACTTGGTCAGCCATTCGACACGGAAGGCCACCAGCTCCGGCAACGATTTCGGCGCGGCGAACTGGATTACTTGCTGCTGCGGCCGCGCCAGGCGGGACAGCGCGTCCTTGTCGGCTGCGGCCAGACGGCCCAGCATAAAGGCGCGCTTGTTCATATCGATGGCGACGCCATTCAGTTCGATGGCGCGCATCAGCGCTTCCAGCCCGGCCGGCACCAGGCCTTTTTGCCAGGCATAGCCCATCAGCAGGATGTTGCCGCCGATCGGGTCGCCGAGGAAGCGCGCGGCGATTTCCTGCGCGTCCAGCTGCGCCACGTTGGCACTGCCAGCAGCCGACGCCAGCTTCTCCAGCAAGCCTTCCTTGTTGATGGAAGCGTCGCGGTCACGCGTAAATTCGGCCGTCGGGATTTCGCGTTCATTCGCCACCACTTGCGTGCGGCCGCGCTTCATTACCGACAGGCTGTCCGGCATGGCTGCCACCACCAGGTCGCAGGCGAATACCGCGTCCGCCTGCTGCAGGTCGATGCGCACCTGGTTCAGCGCCGATGGCGACGCCGCCACGCGCACATGCGACAACACCGCGCCGCCCTTCTGCGCGAAGCCCATGAAGTCCAGCGTGGATGCGCCCTTTTCTTCCAGGTGCGCCGCCATGGTGATCAGCGCGCCCACGGTGACGATGCCGGTGCCGCCGACGCCGGCCACCAGGATTTCAAACGGCTTGTCCAGCGCATGCGGCGCCGGCGCTGGGTAGCGGCCTAGCGCCTGCTCCAGGTCCGCCAGCGTCAATGCCACGCTGGCAGGCTTGCGCAGCGTGCCGCCCAGTACCGATACGAAGCTCGGGCAGAAGCCTTCCACGCAGGAGTAATCCTTGTTGCAGGACGACTGTTCGATCTGGCGCTTGCGGCCCAATTCCGTCTCCAACGGCAGGATGGACAGGCAGTTTGATTGCACGCCGCAGTCGCCGCAGCCTTCGCACACGGCCGGGTTGATCACCATGCGGCGCGCCGGATCGGGGAAGACCATCTTCTCAGGCTTGTTTTTCTTGCGGCGGCGGCGCTTCTCGGCCGCGCAAGTCTGGTCGTACACCAGCACCGTCACGCCGGCGATCTCGCGCAGCATGCGCTGCATGGCATCCAGCTCGCTGCGATGATGCACGGTCACGCCGGCTGGCAGCACCACGCCGCTGTAGTTCTCGGGTTGGTCGGTGACCACGACCACCTTCTTTGCGCCCTCACTCACCACCTGCTGCACGATCTGCGGCACGGACAGCGCGCCGTCCACCGGCTGGCCGCCGGTCATGGCCACCGCGTCGTTGTACAGGATTTTGTAGGTGATGTTGGTGCGCGCCGCAATCGCCTGGCGTATGGCCAGCGAGCCGGAATGGTAGTAGGTGCCGTCGCCCAGATTCTGGAATACGTGCTTCTCGCCCACGAAGCGCGAGGAGCCCACCCAGCTGATGCCTTCACCGCCCATCTGCGCCAGGTAGTTGGTGTCGCGCTTCATCCAAGTGGCCATGAAGTGGCAGCCGATGCCGGCCATGGCGCGGCTGCCTTCCGGCACGCGGGTGGACGTGTTGTGCGGGCAGCCGGAGCAGAAGTATGGCGTGCGCTTGATGCCGTCCGCGCCGTTGGACAGCAGCTCGGCGGCGCAGAAGTCCGGCAGCATGCGCTGCAGGTCCAGTGCCGGATAGCGCGGCGCCAGCCACTGCACCAGCGCAGGAGCGATGCGCGACGGACGCAGCTCGCCCAGCGCGGACAACAGCGCGTGGCCATGCTGGTCTGTCTTGCCGATCACGGCGGGCCGTTCGGATTGCGGCAGGTTGTAGAACAGATTCTTCACCTGCTGCTCGATCACGGCGCCCTTCTCTTCCACCACCAGGATCTCCTGCAGCCCATCCGCGAAGGCAGCCAGGCGGGTACGCTCCAGCGGATAGGTCAGGCCCGGCTTGTACAGGCGCACGCCCAGTTCTTCCAGGCGGATCAGCGGCAGGCCAAGGCGCTCCAGCGCTTCCAGCAGATCGAGATAAGCCTTGCCGGCGCTGATGATGCCGATCGTCGCGCGCGGCGCGGGCACCACCAGGCGGTCGATGGAATTGGCGCGGGCGAAGGCCTGCACGGCTTCCAGCTTTTCCGCCACGCGCACTTCCAGCGCCAGGCCGGGCAAGTCAGGCCAGCGGTTGTGCAGGCCGTCCGGCGGCGCGGTGTAGTCGGTGGGCGTCACGTACTGCGGCAGCGGCGGCAGTTCCACCACGGCTCCGCCTTCCACGGTTTCGGAGATGGCCTTGAAGCCGCTCCACGCGCCCGAGTAGCGCGACAGCGCCCAGCCGTACAGGCCGAACTCCAGGTACTCCTGGATATTGGCCGGGTTAATCACCGGCATGCCCCACGCGATCAGCGCCTGCTCGCTCTGGTGCGGCATGGACGAAGACACGCAGCCATGGTCGTCGCCGAGGATCACCAGCACGCCGCCGCGCGGCGACGAGCCGTACACGTGGCCATGTTTGAGCGCGTCGCCCGCGCGGTCCACGCCCGGGCCTTTGCCGTACCACATGGCGAACACGCCATCGACCTTGCGCGTCGGATCGGCTTCCACTTGCTGCGAGCCCAATACGGCGGTCGCGCCCAGTTCCTCGTTAATCGCGGGCAGGAATTCCACGTTGTGCTTTTCCAGCAGCTTGGACGCACGCCACAACTCCTGGTCCACCGCGCCCAGCGGCGAGCCGCGGTAGCCGCTAACGAAGCCGCCCGTGTTCAGGCCTTGCGCATCGTCGCAGATCTTCTGCATGCACAGCAGGCGCACCAGCGCCTGGGTACCGGTCAGGAAGACGCGGCCATGGGTGCGGGTGAGATTGTCGGACAGCGCGTAGTCGGGATCGGTCAGTGCGGGCTGGATGGAGGCCGGCAGGGTCATGGAATTCATTGTTGTTGTCTCGCATTAGGAACTTATAGTGCGAGAAATGATATGGCGCACCGACCGAAATATTACTCCTATTCTTACGGCCGGAAGCATTAAAATGGGTTTGTTTTTCCCAAAAACCGCTGAAAAATGAAAAATGATTCCTTAGACCCGGCCTCGCTCAAAATCTTGTCCGAATTGCAAAAGAACGCACGGATCTCGTCCAATGAACTGGCCGAAAAGATCGGCATGTCCGCCAGTCCGTGCTGGCGGCGCCAGAAGGAGCTGGAAGACAACGGCTACATCCTCCGCTACACGGCGCTGGTGGACCGGCGCAAGCTGGGGCTGTCGGTGGTCTGCATGGCCAACATCACGCTGGCGCGGCACGAGGAAGGCGCGGTGAAGAACTTCGAGGAAGCGATGCGTTTGCGGCCGGAAGTGGTGGAATGCTACGAAACCACCGGCAACGCGGACTATCTGGTGAAAATCGTGGTGGCGGACATGGACGGCTACCACGACTTCCTGCACAACGTGCTGGTGAAGCTGAACGGCGTGTCCCAGGTGAACACCAGCGTGGCGCTGCGTGAAGTGAAGTACGAGACCGCCCTGCCACTGTAAGCGACGCTTGGAGCGCCTGACAGGATCTGCGACATGGCGCCTACCGGTGCGCGGACAACGAGCGAACGAAGGGTTGGAGCATGTCCGTTCGCTTTCCATGCTTTCGCCCCTGCCATGGAATACGCGCCGCGACTTCCGCTCCCGCCACAAAGCGATCATCGTAAAACAGTCCTCGCGCGCTCCGTCTGCCTCGACCTGCTAGGTGTTCGTTCGCCAGTTTTCGACTGCTTTCGTGATCATGTCCGAGTAAGTGCGCGACAAGTCCCGCCCGGTGAACCGGGAAGTGCTGCCTTTGACGATTGGCGCACTATCCTGGATCTCGGTTGCTAAGCGACTGATAAATCTTCGCCCTTCGTATTCGTACGCTCTGAGCTCCTCGGAGTTCAGCTTAAGCAGAAAGTCGTAGCCCACAGAGCTGTGATTGCAATTTGCGTCCAAGAAAAGCGATCCCTCCTCTTCCAGCAAAAACCACCATTGTGGTTCGTGATCAACGACTCTCATCATTTTCCACCGCTTCAAATTTCAAAGTTCTTGGGTAGACAGCAACCGCCAACCTACCATTTCCACGACGGAAGTTCGCCGCCCTCGGCGAGTTCGCATCCGTAGAAGGTCGCCCCTCGACAAGCTCCGCACCGAACGACACAAGCACTGCAAAGGCTGCCAGCGGATTTGCCACGGCACTGCACGCACCTACTATCGCTGCCTGGGGTATCTTCATTGCATGCAAGGTCAGATTTCTTAATTTGGTGGAGTGGCCGAAAACTGTCCACTACTCCTTCACGAATACGCGGATAGCTCAGTGTCCGAGATTGTTTCTTTCGAGACAATGATATGTTTTGTCAGGGCAGTTAAGGAAGGTGCGGCGCTCCGGGCGATGCGGAAACCTAGGTCGTCGATGGCAAAGGTGGGATGGCTGCGGCGCCGGTTGGCGGCCAGGCAGCCGCGCTCGTGGTCCGCCCAGCCGCCGCCGCGAAACACGCGGTAGTCGCCGTAGACTTGGGGATCGTACAGGTCCGTGCACCACTCCCAGACGTTGCCCAGCATGTCGTGCAAGCCCCAGGCGTTGGGCAACTTGGCGCCGACGGCGTGCGTGCCACCGCCGGAATTGGCGGCGTACCAGGCGATGGCGTCAAGCTCGCCGTAGCGTGCGGCGCTGCTGCCGGCGCGGCAGGCGTATTCCCATTCCGCTTCGGTGGGCAGGCGGTAGCCGTCGGCGCCGGCAATCAGGTCGGCGCCGGTGTCGCCGGGTTGCAGCGTGTAGCAGGCGCGCAAGCCCTCGGCCAGCGAGAGCGCATTGCAGAAGCGCACCGCATCCAGCCAGGAGACGCTCACCACCGGATGCTGCGGTGCGTGGGCCGGGGACGGCCAAGCGCCAACGACGGCGGCATATTGTTCCTGCGTGACGGGGTGGCGTGCGAGGGTGAACGGCTCAATGGCTGTCACCCAGTGGCGGCCGGTCCTGTCGTCCTTCATGGCGATGGTGCCGGAAGGGATGGCGACCATTTCGAGGGGCATGGCGGTGCCTGTCTCGGCCGGCATTTACTGCGCGGCGCCGGCGACCACCATGGCCGGCAGGTAGATGGCGCTGAATTCGGGCGGGAAGCGGCGCGCGCGGCCGGTGCTGATGTCTACGCAGATCAGCTCCCAGCGGCCGCGCAGCACGGTGGCCTGGTCGCTGTTGCGGATCAGCTGGAAGCGGCGCTCCATGGTCATCTTGCCGTCGCTGGCAGTCAGCCAGGTGGCCAGCGTGAGCGGCTCGCCGAGGCGCGTGGCTTGCAGGTAGTCGTAGGAGGCGCTGCGGATGGCCATGGCGCGGTCGAGACGGTGGTAGTCTGCCAGCGCCAGCCCCAGGGCTTCGGAGTGGGACCAGCCTATCGCCTCGCACCAGCGCACGTAGACGGCGTTGTTGGTGTGCTGCAGGCCGTCGATGTCCTGCTCTTGCGGCTGCAGCGGTAAGGTGTAGGCTTGCGGGTAGTCCCAGGGCACGGATGTTTTCCTTTGTCTTTAGGCCGCCACGGGACGCGCGCCGACGTGCTGCGCAATACGCGTAACGAAGCCGGACAGCGGCACTTCCACCCAGCGGTGGAACAAGGCGCCCGCCGCAAGGCTGGCGCTCCATGCGATGGCCATGCCCGCCGCCTGCCAGTACGGTTCAGCCGGCGCGTAGCGGGTGAAGGCCGCGTTCACGATCAGGCAGACCGGGAAGTGTATCAGGAACACCGAGTACGAGGTCCGCGCCAGCGCGTTCACAGCCTGCCAGGCGCGCCCCGCGTCGGCGGACAGCCTGGCGCGGCCGAAGGCGAACAGCACGCAGGCCACAGCCAGCGCGACGGCGATGCGGATACGGAAGTCCAGCACCAGCGCGGCCAAGGTGGGCAGCACCAGTATCGCCAGCAGCAGGGCCACCGCCCCCGGCTTGCGCTTGGCGTCGCTGGCCCACCAGGCCAGCACGCCGAGGCCGTAGCTGCCGAAGAAGTATGGCGCCCAGTTGTCCCAATCGCTGTCGAGGTTGAAGTAGAACAGGGAGCTGCTGACGGTGGCCAGCATCACGGCGGGCATCAGCCAGGTACGCAGGCCGTCGATTGCCAGGCGGCCGGAGAGCCACAGCAGCAGCACCATGCCGGCGTAGAGCTGGAAGTCGATGGCCACGTACCATGCGCCTGCCGACAGGGATTCGTAACCCAGCACGCCGTGCAGCAGCAGCGCGTGTGCGCTCAGTTGGCCGAAGGTGGGTGCGGCGGAGATGGAGTCGTGCGTCATCCAGGCGCCGGCCAGCGCGTTGGCGCCGGCGGCCAGCAGCGTGGCGGCCAGGAACGGCGGGGCCAGCTTGGCGTAGCGGCGCCAGATGGTATGCAGCGGCGCAGCCAGGCCGGGACGGCCGGCGGGCGACAGCGATTTGGCGGCCAGGAAGCCGCCGGCGACCAGGAACACCTGCACGGCGATGCGCGCATGGTCGGTGAGCCAGGCCATCAGTTCGGGCGCCAGCGCGCGCACGTGGTCGGACATGGGGCCGTAGAAGGCCAGGTGGTGCAGCACAATCAATTGCGCAGCGCATGCCTTCAATAGGTTGATCAGGCCAAATTGTGCAGGTGCTGCTCCGTTCATTCCCATCCCTTGCTTGCGTTTATTTTCCTACAATGCTTCTACACGCAAGACAAGCTGCGGTGATATTGCGGACCGGGCGGTATGATAGCCGAACTTGATGGATGAGGTCGTCTGATTGCGCTGCGGGCCGCCAAGGCGGCACTACGGCAGCAGTACCGACAGTTCGCGCGCGCCTTCCTGCAGCACCGGCAGGAAGTCTTTTATCATCCTGGCCGCGCTCACGCGGCTGGCCTGCACGCCCACGTTCAGCGCCGCCAGCACATTGCCGGACGCGCCGCGCACCGGCACCGCCAGCGAGCGCAGGCCCTCTTCCAGTTCCTGGTCGTTCAATGCGTAGCCCGCGCCGCGCACTTCGTCGAGGATGGTGCGCAGCCGCGCGGCCGACACCACCGTCTTGTCCGTGTAGGCCTTCAGCTTCACGCGCGCCAGGTAGGCGTCCAACTCCTCCGGCGCCAGCTGCGCCAGCATCACCCTGCCCAGCGAAGTGCAATAGGCCGGCAGCCGGCTGCCTGTGTTGAGCGACACCGACATGATGCGCGAGGTGGCCGAACGGGCCACGTACAGGATCTCGTCTTCCTGCAGCACCGCCAGCGAGCATGACTCGTTCAGCGTGCGGCTGATGCGGTTCAGATAGGGCGCGGTCGATACCGTCAGCGGCGTGGACGACAGATAGGAGTAACCCAGCGTCAGCACCTTGGACTGCAGCGTGAACTGGTTGCCGTCCGCCTCCGCGTAGCCCAGCGCGCACAGCGTATGCAGGCAGCGCCGCACGGCCGCGCGCGAGATGCCGGTGCGGTGGCTGATCTGGGCAATGGTCAGGCTGCGGCGCTGGTCGCTGAAGGCGCGCAGCACGGCCAGGCCGCGCGCCAGCGATGTCATGAAATCGGGACTGGTCAGCGCATCGATTTCCTCGGACTCGCTGACGCGCTCGGGCGCTTCCAGGCTGGCGGGGGTTTTCGGCATGCAGCACGCTCCTTGAAAAGTCGTTCGATTACCGCACAGCTTCGTTCCCAGCCGGTTGCCCCGCAAATGGGGGCTGGATACACTGAACTGGTAGCAAATTCGGCTGGCTGTTCGATTATCGCACACCAGCATGGACTCACAAGCGCGGCGCCCGGCCGCTGGAAAGCATATCGTGATTAACAAAATCTCCCCCTCGCTGCAGGCCGCGGTGGCCGACATCGGCGACGGCGCAACGGTGATGATAGGCGGCTTCGGCAACGCCGGCATGCCCTCGGCGCTGATCGACGCACTGATCGAACAAGGCGCGCGCGAACTCACCATCGTCAACAACAACGCCGGCAACGGCGACACCGGCCTGGCCGCGCTGCTGGCTGCAGGCCGCGTGCGCAAGATCATCTGCTCCTTCCCGCGCCAGGCCGACTCGCACCATTTCGACGCCCTGTACCGCGCCGGCAAGGTGGAACTGGAACTGACCCCGCAAGGCAACCTGGCCGAGCGCATCCGCGCCGCAGGCGCCGGCATCGGCGGCTTCTTCTCGCCCACCGGCTACGGCACCCTGCTGGCAGACGGCAAGGAGACCCGCGAAATCAATGGCCGTATGTATGTGCTGGAGTCGCCCATCCACGCGGACTTCGCGCTGATCAAGGCGCTGCGCGGCGACCGCTGGGGCAACCTGGTGTACCGCAAGGCCGCCCGCAATTTCGGCCCCATCATGGCGATGGCCGCCAAGACCACCATCGCCCAGGTGCGCGACGTGGTGGCGCTGGGTGAACTCGATCCCGAAGTGATTATCACGCCCGGCATTTTCGTCCAGCGCGTGGTGAAGGAGGCCGCATGATGAACCGTTACAGCCGCGACCAGATCGCCGCCCGCGTGGCGCAGGACATTCCCGAAGGCGCCTACGTGAACCTGGGCATCGGCCTGCCGACCAAGGTGGCCAACTACCTGCCCGCCGAGCGCGAGGTGTTCCTGCACAGCGAGAACGGCCTGCTGGGCATGGGGCCGGCGCCCGCCGCCGGCGAGGAAGACGAGGACCTGATCAACGCCGGCAAGCAGCCGGTCACCTTGCTGACCGGCGGCGCCTACTTCCACCACGGAGACTCGTTCGCGACGATGCGCGGCGGCCACCTCGACATCTGCGTGCTGGGCGCGTTCCAGGTGGCGGCCAATGGCGACCTGGCCAACTGGCACACCGGCGCGCCGGACGCGATTCCGGCCGTCGGCGGCGCCATGGACCTGGCGATCGGCGCCAAGCAGGTGTTCGTGATGATGGACCACCAGACCAAGACTGGCGAGAGCAAGATCGTGGCCCAGTGCAGCTATCCGCTGACGGGCGTGGGTTGCGTGAACCGCATCTATACCGACCTGGCTTTGCTGGACGTGACCCCGCAGGGCTTGCGCGTGCTGGAGATGGCGCCGGGCCTGAGCTTTGATGAACTGCAGGCAGCAACGGCCGCGCCGCTGCTGCAAGGCGAATAAAGGAGACCAGCATGATCGATGCATACATCTGCGACGCGGTGCGCACCCCGATCGGCCGCTACGGCGGCGCGCTGAAGGACGTGCGCGCCGACGATCTGGGCGCGATCCCGCTGCGTGAACTGATGCGCCGCCATCCGGACCTGCCGTGGGATGAGGTGGACGACGTGATCTATGGCTGCGCCAACCAGGCTGGCGAAGATAACCGCAATGTGGCGCGCATGTCGTCGCTGTTGGCGGGACTGCCTGCCGCAGTGCCGGGGACCACCGTCAACCGGCTGTGCGGCTCGGGCATGGATGCAGTGGGCACGGCGGCGCGCGCGATCCAGGCCGGCGCGGCCAGCCTGATGATTGCCGGCGGCGTGGAGTCGATGACGCGCGCGCCTTTCGTCATGGGCAAGGCCGATTCGGCGTTCAGCCGCAGTGCGTCGCTGCAGGATACGACCATGGGCTGGCGCTTTATTAACAAGGCGCTCAAGGAAGCCTACGGCGTGGAGACCATGCCGGAGACGGCGGAGAACGTGGCGCAGGACTATGGCATCAGCCGCGCGGACCAGGATGCGTTTGCGCTGGCGAGCCAGAACAAGGCGGCAGCGGCCATCGCCGAGGGCATTTTTGAGCGGGAGATTGTGCCGGTGACGCTGCCTGTCAAGAAAGGCGATCCCGTCGTATTCAGCCGGGATGAGCATCCGCGCGCGACCACGCTGGAGGCGCTGGCCAAGCTGAAGGGCGTGGTCAGGGCGGATGGGAGCGTGACGGCGGGGAATGCGTCGGGCATCAATGATGGCGCCTGCGCGCTGCTGCTGGCGAGCGCGGAGGCGGCGCGGCAGCACGGGCTGACGCCGCTGGCGCGGGTGGTGGGCATGGCGACCGCCGGCGTGGCGCCGCGCGTGATGGGGATAGGGCCGGTGCCGGCGGTGCGCAAGCTGTTGCGGCAGACCGGGCTGACCTTGGAGCAGATGGATTTGATTGAGCTGAATGAGGCGTTTGCGGCGCAGGGGCTGGCGGTGCTGCGGGAGCTGGGGCTGCGGGATGATGATACGCGCGTGAATCCGTATGGAGGGGCGATCGCGCTGGGGCATCCGCTGGGGATGAGCGGGGCGCGGTTGGTGACCACGGCGACTTATCAGTTGCAGCGCAGCGGCGGGCGGTATGCGTTGTGTACGATGTGTATTGGGGTTGGGCAGGGGGTGGCGATTTTGATTGAGCGCGTGTAACGCGGCTCTTTCTATCGGCTTCGATCGGAGCCGCAGCGCGCGCCCTCGGCGCGCGGGGCTGGCCGCGCAGCGGCCAGCAGTTGGGCGATTCGGAGAGGGCTGGGCCGGTAGGCCCAGCCCTTCGAATCCCACCGTCTTCCGTCCGAACAAAGAAAAACGGGCTCCCGCAGGGGAGCCCGTTTTTCTTTGTTCTGGCGGAGACGGTGGGATTCGAACCCACGATACAGGTTTTGCCCGTATGCTTCCTTAGCAGGGAAGTGCCTTCGGCCACTCGGCCACGTCTCCTAGCTGATCACTCAACTTTTGCCTCTCCTTTGCGTCGCCGCTCCGGTTCGGACGAGCGCTATAGTAATGGCACGTTTCTGTTTGGTCAAGGGTCCTTTATGTGGGGAATATAACTGTTCTCCGCCCGAGCCCGGCGTAAGCTGCTGTGAACTAAGGAGCCTCTTATGTCCGCCAGCGATCAAGCAGCAACGACCGAACACAGCCCTGCCCCGTCCGACTCGGGCAGCTGGCTCGCCAAGCTGGGGCCGGGCCTGGTGACCGGCGCGGCGGATGACGATCCGAGCGGGATCGCGACCTATTCGCAGGCCGGCGCGCAGTTCGGCTATGGCATGACCTGGACCATGGTGCTGACGTTCCCGCTGATGGTGGGCATACAGCTGATCAGCGCGCAGATCGGCCGCGTCAGCGGGCATGGCCTGGCGACGAATATCCGCCGCCATTTTCCGCCCTGGCTGCTGTACTCCATCGTCTCGCTGCTGCTGGTGGCGAATGTGATCAATATCGCCGCCGATATCGCGGCCATGGGCGATGCGGTGCGCCTGATCGCGGGCGGCCGCGCGCACTGGTATGCGGCAGGCGCCGGCCTGCTGTCGGTGGTGCTGCAGGTGACGCTGCCTTATCAGCGCTATGTGAAAGTACTGAAGTGGCTGACGCTGGCCTTGCTGGCCTACGTGGCGACGGCGCTCATGCTCAAGCTGCCCTGGCTGCAGGTGGCCAAGTCGATGGCGTGGCCGCAGCTGAGCTGGGACAAGGCCTACATCACGACCATGGTGGCCATCTTCGGCACCACCATCAGCCCCTATCTGTTCTTCTGGCAGGCTTCGCAGGAGGTGGAGGATTTGCGCGCCGATCCGCATGCGCAGGCGCTCAAGCACGCGCGCTCGCAGGCGCCGGAGCAACTGCGGCGCATCAAGATCGATACGGTAGTGGGCATGGGCTTTTCCAACCTGGTGGCGCTGTTCATCATGCTGACCACTGCCGCCACGCTGGGGGCGCACGGCATTACGCATATCGAGTCGTCTGCTCAGGCGGCATCGGCGCTACGGCCTATCGCGGGGAATTTCGCGTTCACGCTGTTTGCGGTCGGGATTATCGGCACCGGCCTGCTGGCCGTGCCGGTGCTGGCGGGGTCCGCCGCCTATGCCATCGCGGGCACCATGCACTGGAAGAACAGCCTGGAGCTGCCCTACCCGGACGCGAAGAAGTTTTACGCGATCATCATCGCCGCCACCGTGGGCGGCACGGCGCTGTGCTTCACGAAGATCGACCCGATACAGGCGCTGTACTGGAGCGCCGTGATCAATGGGGTGATCGCGGTGCCGGTAATGGCGGTGCTGATGCTGCTGGCGTCGCGCACCTCCGTCATGGGCGGGCTGGTGATCTCGCGTCCCCTGCGCTGGCTGGGATGGACCTGCACCACCGTGATGGCTGCGGCGGTGCTGGCCATGCTGGGGACGTCCGCGCTGTAAGCTGCGGCGCCCCGCGCGCATCGGCGCTTAGCGCGCGTGCAGTACTTTCGACATGGCTTGCGCCACCACCGGCACGGTATCGGTGGTCAGCGCGGCCAGGCACAGGCGGCCGGTGCCGACCAGGTACACGGCCGACTCTTCACGCATCGCCGCCACCTGCTGCGGCGACAGGCCGGTGTAGCTGAACATGCCGGTTTGCTTGCTCAGGTAGCTGAAGTCGCCATCCGGCATGCATGCGCGCAGCGCGGCGTGCAAGCCGGCGCGCATGGCGGCCACGCGCACGCGCATGCCGTCAAGTTCCTGCTGCCAGCCGGCGCGCAGGTCGGCGTCCGTCAGGATGCGCTCGATGATGCGCGCGCCGTGGGTGGGCGGGCTGGAGTAGTTGCGCCGGATGGTGGCTTTCAGCTGCCCCAGCACGTTGCCGGCCTGCTGCGCGTCGCCGCACACGATGCTCAGCGAGCCGCAGCGCTCTCCGTACAGCGAGAAGTTCTTGGAGAACGAGGTGGCGGCGAACAGCGCGATGCCCTGCTCGGCGAAGTGGCGGATGGCGTACGCATCTTCTTCCACGCCGCGGCCGAAGCCCTGGTAGGCCATGTCGAAGAACGGCAGCAGGCCGCGCCGCTTGACCAGCTGCGCCAGCTCGCGCCACTGCGCGTCGTCCAGGTCGGCGCCGGTGGGGTTGTGGCAGCAGGCGTGCAGCAGCACCACGTCGCCGGCCGGCAGCGCTTCCAGCGCGGCCAGCATGGCCGGAAAGTTGACCTGGCTGGTGGCCGCGTCGTAGTAGGGATACTTTTCCACCGTGAGGCCGGCGCCGGCGAAGATGCTGTGGTGGTTGTCCCAGGTGGGATCGCTGGCCCAAACGCGCGCCTGCGGGAAATAGCGGGCGATGAAGTCCGCGCCCACTTTCAGCGCGCCGGAGCCGCCCAGCGTTTGCGCGGTGGCGATGCGGTCGATGCCGGCGAAGTCCTTGCCGAAGGTGAGCTCGCGCACCGCGTGGCGGTACACCGCGCTGCCTTCCATCGGCAGGTACGGACGCGCACCGGCCACTTGCGCCAATGCCGCCTCGGCGGCCAGTACCGAGCGCATGGCGGGCAGCTTGCCCGCCTCGGTCAGGTACACACCGATGCTCAGGTTGACTTTGCCGGGACGGGTGTCGGCGCCGAACTGCTCGTTCAGCGTCAGGATAGGGTCGCCCGGATAGGGCTCAACGTGCTTGAACATGATTTTTCTCTTCAGGCCTTGATAACGCCGCGCTGCAGCTGGTCGCGCTCGATGGACTCGAACAGCGCCTTGAAGTTGCCTTCGCCGAAGCCATCGTCGCCCTTGCGCTGGATGAACTCAAAGAATACAGGACCGAGCAGGGTTTGCGAGAAAATCTGCAGCAGCAGGCGGCGGCCGCCTTCGCCGGTGGTGCCGTCCATCAGGATGCCGCGCATCTGCAGCTGCGCCGCGTCTTCGCCGTGGTTAGGCAGGCGCTCGGACAGCATGTCATAGTAAGTCGCAGGCGGCGCGGTCATCAGCGGCACGCCGGCTTCGCGCAGCTTGTCCACGCTGGCCACCACGTCGTCGCTCAGCAGCGCGATGTGCTGGATGCCCTCGCCGTTGAACTGCATCAGGAATTCCTCGATCTGGCCGCCGCCGCCGGACGCTTCTTCGTTCAGCGGAATGCGGATCTTGCCGTCCGGCGCAGTCATCGCGCGCGAGGTCAGGCCGGTGTATTCGCCCTTGATGTCGAAATAGCGGATTTCGCGGAAGTTGAACAGCTTCTCGTAGAAGCCGGCCCAGTAGCTCATGCGGCCGCGATACACGTTGTGGGTCAGGTGGTCGATCAGCTTCAGGCCGTGGCCGACCGGGTGGCGGTCCACGCCGTCGATGAATTTGAAATCGATATCGTAGATGGACAGGCCGTCGTCGTAGCGGTCGATCAGGTACAGCGGCGCGCCGCCGATGCCCTTGATCGCGGGCAGGCGCAGTTCCATCGGGCCGGTGGGGATGTCCATCGGCTGCGCGCCCAGCGCCAGCACGCGCGCGTAGGCGGCCTGCGCGTCCTTGACGCGGAAGGCCATGCCGCAGGCCGACGGGCCGTGCTCGGCGGCGAAGTACGCCGCCGCGCTGTTGGGTTCATTGTTGATGATGAAGTTGATATCGCCCTGGCGGTACAGGGTCACCTTCTTGGAGCGGTGCTCGGCCACGCGGGTAAAACCCAGCATCTCGAACACGGGTTCCAGCTGGTTCGGCGTAGGCGACGCGAATTCGACGAATTCGAAACCATCCAGGCCCATCGGGTTTTCAAACAGATCAGACATTTCATGCTCCAGAAGTGTGGCGATATGCATGAAATTATATTGGCCGGACTGCGCACTATCTGCGCGAAATGCATATGAAAACAGGTTGTCTGCGCACAACCTATTCACTCCAGACGCATTTCGCGCACATTTTGCGCTTACTTCATCGGCATGATCTCCAGCGGCACGCCGCCGCGCGCAGTGCGCAGATTCACCAGCTTGACCGGCTCCAGCGCGTTTTCCGCCTTGCCGTCCGTGGTCACCGCCAGCGCGATGGTGTTGTTGCCGTTCGGGTTCAGGATACCGGGCGGGATGACGAAGGTGCGCTGCGGGCCGATATTGGCGGCGAACTGGCCCATGTTCCAGCCGTTCACGAAGATCAGCGCACGGTTGCTGCGCTCCGAGCGCGGCTTGCCCGTGTCGCCGAAGGCCAGGCCGAGCTGCACGTCGTGGTCCTTGGGCAGCTTCAGGTCGAAGCTGGTGCGCAGCCAGTAGGTGCCGGGCGCCGGCGGCGCGTCGGTGGCCCTGGCGGCTTGCCATCCGGCCTGCTGGCCCGGCAGGTGCCAGCCCTGGCGCTCGCCATACAGGCCGCCGTTGTTCATCGGCCCGCGCACCACGTCGGCAATCGCCTCCCCGCCCTGGTTGCCCTGGATGCGCCATTCGATCGGCACGGCGAAGCGGTTACCGCCGCGCGAGGTGAGCGAAGCCGAGATCAGGCCGCGCGCTTCGCGGTGGTAGTCATCCGCCATCAGGTTCCAGTTGTGCGAGTTATTGCGCACCATGACCGAGATGGTGTGCTCGCCCGGCTTCAGGTCCGCCAGCTTGAACTTCACGCTGTCGGTGGTTTCCGGGAACTGGCGGCCGGTATCCATCTCATCCTGCCCGACGAACTTGCCGTCCACCCAGACCTGTATCATGCCCGCCCCGCCGGCGCCGTAGAACAGCTCCAGCTGGTTGGCCTTCTGGCTGCCCACTTTGGCGCGGCCGCGATACCACACGTCGCCGTGGTGGAAGCCGTAGTCGCTCATGCTCAACGTGGGCTGGCCGCGCTCAGGCGTGGTCCACGTCTGCGCAGCGGAAGCGCGGTGGTCGGCCCTGGCCCACTGGCTGTCATCGAAGCCCGGCTGCGCTTCCGGGCTGTCCATGCGGCGCGTCCACTTCTGCGCGGCCAGGTCCGGCAACACGATCTTGTCCGGTCCCTTGACGATGCCGGTCCTGACGCTGCCGTCCGGCTGCGGCGCCACGCTCAGCGCCTCGCCGTTGAAGGTGACGGCCGCTGCGGACGCGCCCCATATCTCCAGCGCCGAATCCTCGCTGGTATCGCCGGTCAGCGCCAGCTTGCCGTTGTCCATTTTCGCCGAGCGCACCAGCGCCGGCGTCCACACCAGCACCGCCCCCTCCCCCGGGGTCAGGTCCGGCATCACGCCATGTCGAGTTTCCCGGCGCCACATATGGAAGCTGGTTTTCTCGTCCGCCAGCAACAGCAGCATGGGCGCGCGGCCGCCGCCGCTGATGCGTACGCGCGCCAGGCCGTCGTGCGTGTAGTTCAGCTTGAGGTCGCCCTTGGCGGCGTCGAATGCGGACGCGACAGTGCCGGACAGGACTTCCACCTTGGGCGCCGATGCGTAGCGCAGCACGGTCTCGCCCTCTTCCTTGTCGCGGCCGTGCAGCAGCACGATGTCGCGCTGGCCGTCCTGGAAGTGGGTCTGGAGTTCGGAGCTGGAGTACACCAGGTGCTGCCGTTCCATGGCGTAGGAAGCCAGCAGCAGCTTGCCGTCCTGGCCGTTGATGCGCACCGGGACCTGGTAGGTGCCGTCCCTGGTGGCCAGCGCGAAGGTGGTGTGGTCGTCGGTCAGCGCGTCGGACGGGTTGTGCACGGCGAACAGGATATGCGTGCCCAGTTTCGGGTTGACGTTGTGGTAGACCTTGAGCCTGGCGTTGCTGGTTGCCAGTTCCGGCCCCTTGTCCATTTCGGCCAGCGCCTGCTCGGCCGCCTGCACGAACATGCCCTGCTGCTTGAGCGCGTAGGCTTTCTCGCGCAGGCCGCGATCCTCCGAGATGGCCGCGCCGTAGTCATAGGACGTGTACACCACAGGCCCGGCGAGCCAGCCCCACGAGGTTCCGCCGAAGGTCATGTAGATGTTGTGGATGGTGATACGGTTGATCAGGTTGGTGCCGTAGAACACGCGCTGGTAGCCCTTGCCCTGGCGCTGCGCGGTGCAGTTGTAGGTGCCGTTCGAGCCCCAGTAATCGAACCAGCCGCCGCCCAGTTCGGCGGCGAAGCCCGGCGTTTTCGGCGAAGTCAGCGCGCCGGCTTTAAGGCCGGGCTTGCCGTACATGCCCCAGTCGGGCGCCTTGTTGGGGCCGGACGGATCGGCGAACACGTTGCAGGTGCCGCCGGGGTAGCCGTCGAAGGCGTACAAATCGGTCGGCCCCAGGTTGGCCCATGGCGCGGCCGAGCCTTTCGGCGCCCAGTCGGGCAAGCGGCCGGCGGCGTTGTGGAAGAACGGCACGGTGATGCCGTCGGCGCGCGCTTTCTGCGCCAGGTGCTCCATGTGGCGCACATGCTTGGGCTCGACCTTGCCCAGCTCGTTTTCCAGCTGGTAGGCGATGACGTTGCCGCCGCCGGTGGTGGCCTGGTGGCGCGCGATGATGGCGTTAATCTGCGTCATCCACTCGTCGGTGGCGGCGGTGTAGACCGGGTCGTCGGTGCGCGCTTCGGCGCGGTTGCGGAACATCCAGCCGGGGTAGCCGCCGCCGGTCAGCTCGGCGTTCACGTAGGGACCGGTGCGGGCGATGATGTACATGCCCTCCTCCTCGGCGATCTGCAGCGCGCGCTCCACGTTGCGCACGCCGGAGAAGTCGTAGGCGCCGGGGGCGGACGAGTGATAGCCCCAGTCGAAGTAGAAGGCCACGCCGTTGAAGCCGGATGCCTTCATCTTCTGGATCACGTCGCGCCACAGCGAGGGGTTGGGCAGGCGGAAGGGATGCACTTCGCCGGACCAGACCACGACGCGCTTGCCGTCCACCGTCAGCGAGTGCTCGTCCCAGGCAATCTTCTTCGGCTGGCCTTTGGGTTTGGTGGCTTCGGCGTAGATTTTCGGATCTTCGGCCAGCACGGTGAAGTGGCGCGCCACGCCCGAGACGCCGCCCACTTCCTGTTTCGGCGTCCAGTTGGCGAGATTGCTGTCGCCGTCCGAGTACCAGGCGTGCTTGCCTTGCTGGTCGCCGAAGTAGATGCGCCAGCCGCCGTCCGGCAGCCTGACCAGCGCCTGGCCTTCGCGGCCCGCGCCCCAGCCGGCCCAGTCGCCCTTTTTCTCCACCGTCCAGGGGCCGGCCAGCGACGCGGCGGTGGCCACTTCAATGTAGCCGCTCTGCTGGTTGCGGATGAAGGCGGCGTAACCCTTGTCCGCCGCGACGACGAAGGTGTCGAGGTAGCCTTGCAGGCCCGCCAGCGGCTTGGGTGCGGACCACTGGCTGAAGCCGGCGTCCGGGTCCAGGACGTAGGGGGCGAAGCCGGCGCCGCCCAGCGACAGCGAGACCACCACTTTCAGGCTGCCGTCCTTGTCGCGCAACCATTCAGGCGCGCGGGTGCTGGCCACGCCGGGCAGCCTGACTTCCGCCTCGCGCACGGGCTGCCAGGTTTTCAGGTCCTTCGAGCGCGCGACGCCGAAGCTGGCGCCATGCTCGCCGCTGGTGTGGACCACATAGTAGTAGCCGTCCGTGTGGCGGATGATGGACGGGTCGCGCAGCAGGCGCTGGTCCGCGATATAGGTTTCCGAGGCGAGCGTGGCGAAGGTCGCACCGTCGGCGGACGAGAACACGCTGAGCGCGTTGGGCGCGCTGGCCGTGAAGCTGGACATCAGGTACACCGCCTGGTTCTGCGCCGCGCCCGGCTTGCCCTTGGCTGCCTGCCGCGCGCTGTCGGATGCTTGCGGGATGCCCAGCTCCTGCGCCAGCGCGGCGCCGGCCAGCGCGCCGCAGGCGACAGCGACTGCGGCGGCCAGCTTGCCGAGGTAGAGGGCGCGCGGCTGGGCTGCACGGCGGCGGGCATGTTTCGTCTGGGCCAAGATGTACTCCTGCATGTTATCGGAACGTTCGCCCGTCATCCTAATGCGCGCCGCCGCGCTGCATTCGTCAAAAAGGTGATTGTTTGCAAAATCGCGGGCTGCACCAGGCGCTTTTGCTGCAATGCGGCATTCCTGCGCCGGCCCAGGCGAGGATAGCGCATCATGGGCCATCGCAAATAGGGAGGAATCGATATGGCTACTGTTTCGAAGGCGGGCAAGGACAACAAGCGCGTGTATGCGCTGGCTGCTGTGGCCGCAACGCCGGCCTGCTCGACCGGCTGGCGCAACACCACTTGCCGCAGCAGTTCCACCGGGTGCGCCTCGATGGAGGGATAGACGCCCAGTACCAGGTTGGAGGTCGGGCACACGCCCAGCGCGATCTGGCGCTCGGCAAGCAAGGCGACAAGGGACGGGTCGTCAATCGCGCGCACGCCGTGGTCGATGCGGTCCGCCCCCAGCAAGGTGATGGCGTCGCGCACGCCGTCTGGCCCGCTGGACTCGCCGGCGTGGACAGTGCGGCGCAGCCCCGCCGCGCCGGCGCGGCGGAAGGCCTCGGCAAAGCGTGGTCCGGTGCGGCCCGCCGCCGCTTCGTTGCCGTCGATGGACAAGGCGACGACCCGGGGATGGCGCAGATCGATCAAGGCGTCCACCAGCTCGGCGGCCTGCTGCGCCGTCTGCGTGCGCAGCAGGCTGATACACAGGCCCACGGGCGGCAGGCCATCCTGTTCGGCCGCCGTGAAGCCGGCATCGATGGCGTCGAGCATGGCGCCCAGCCGTCCGTGCCATGCATGCCAGTGGGTGGGGTTGACGATCATGTCCGCATAGCCGCCGCCGTTGGCCGCCAAGCGCCCGCAATATTGATAGCTCAGCTCGGCGAGCCGGTCGGGCGTCGCCGCCAGGCCGCAAGCCCAGTCCAGAAACTGCAGAAAATCGGCCAGGCCGTCGAACTGGAACAGCCGCTCAGGCGGCCGCGGCAAGGGCGTGCCGGACTGCCTGGCCCAGGCGGCCAATGTGTCCGCTTCAAAACAGCCTTCCAGATGCACATGGACCTCCGCCTTGGGCAAGGTCCGCATGGCTTGCGCCTGGTCGCGCAATGTCGCTTGATTCATCTATAAATCCTCTTGAGTTGATTGGTGTGGCTATCATGGCGCATGCCGGCAAGCGGCCTGAAATGAGGAACCATCGCTTTTCTCAATGGATCGGATAAATCGCCCGGCGGGCGTGCAGCTGTCTTACAATCATCGCCGGCAAGGAACACCTGCCGCCCGAGAGATGTGGAGAACGTGATGCGCTACACCCTGGAACAGCTGGAAACGTTCGCCGTCGTCGCGCAGGCCGGATCGTTTTCCGCCGCCGGCCGCAAGCTGGGCAAGACCCAGTCCACCGTCAGCGTGGCCATCGCCAACCTGGAAGTGGATCTGCGGGTGGAGCTGTTTGATCGCAGCAGCAAGATTCCGACGCTGACGGCAGCCGGCGTCAAGCTGCTGGCCGAGGCCGAGACCATACTGGAGCGCTGCCGCGAGCTGGGAGCCCATGCAAATAGCCTGAGCAATGTGCTGGAGCCGCGCATTACGCTGGCGATCGAGATTCCCTACCGCAAGCTAATCGAACCGCTCAGGGCGTTTGCCGGGCAGTTCCTTTTTGTCGACCTCGACATCCGCAATCCGGTGCATGGCGATGTGCACGAGATGGTGCTGAGCGGCGAGGCGCAGCTCGGCATCGCCTTCGCCAAGCCCGACACCTGGCATGAACTGGGTTTCATGCAGATGGGTAAGTTGATCCTGTCCCATGTGGTGCACAGGGATCATCCATTGGCGCGCCAGCGCAGCGTCAGTTTTGAGACCTTGCACACGTTTCGCCATCTGGTTTTCAGTGCGCACAGCACCACGCTGCCGAGCAGCGAGTACTTCAGTGCGACGAGCAACTGGCAGGTGGATAATTACCTGGCCCTGCTGGAGATGACGCGCGCCGGACTGGGCTGGACTTCCATGCCGCGCCAGCTGATCCTGGGGGAGCTCGAACGGGGGGAATTGGTGGAGCTCAGTCCGCAGGCGTATCCGCATACGGACTGGCTGGTGGGTGTCGATCTGATCTGGTCCAAGCGCCAGCCGCTGGGCAAGGCGGCTGAGTGGCTGAAGGAGTGCTTCGCCAGCCATAAGGTGTTTGAGCTGGATCGCAATGGGCAGAGTACGACTTTGTAGGGGGACTTCGGCAGCGTGCGGCGCGCGCCCGCGGCGCGCGGAGCTGGCCGCGCAGGGCCAGCAGATGGGCGATTCGGAGAGGGCTGGGCCGGTAGGCCCAGCCCTTCGAATCCCACCGTTCCGTCCGAATAACGAAAAAAGCCTCCCGCAGGGGAGGCCTTTTTCGTTGTTCTGGCGGAGACGGTGGGATTCGAACCCACGATACAGGTATAAGCCGTATGCATCCTTAGCAGGGATGTGCCTTCGGCCACTCGGCCACGTCTCCT
Organism: Pseudoduganella sp. UC29_71; assembly: GCF_042693265.1. Lineage (NCBI taxonomy): Bacteria > Pseudomonadati > Pseudomonadota > Betaproteobacteria > Burkholderiales > Oxalobacteraceae > Pseudoduganella > Pseudoduganella sp. UC29_71. The sequence goes on from NZ_CP170549.1 coordinate 3,582,638, forward strand.
AGCTGATTACTCAACTATTTGCTTCTCTTCCACGTTGCCGCTTCGGATCAGACGAGCGCTATATTAATGGCCCGCTCCCCTTTTGGTCAAGGAAACGCGCCATCTTTTTTACTCTTTTTCCAGCTCGAACGCTTTGTGCAGCGCACGTACGGCCAGTTCCATGTACTTTTCGTCAATCAGGACCGAAATCTTGATCTCGGAGGTGGAGATCATCATGATGTTGATGTTCTCTTCGGACAGGGTGCGGAACATCTGCGAGGCCACGCCGACGTGCGAGCGCATGCCCACGCCGACCACAGAGATCTTCGATACCTTGGCGTCGCCCACCAGGGTGCTGTAGCCGATTTCGGCTTTCTGGCCTTCCAGCACGTCGATCGCCTTCTGGTAGTCGTTGCGCGACACGGTGAAGGTGAAGTCGGTTTTACCGTCCACGGACTGATTCTGTATGATCATGTCCACTTCGATATTGGCGTCGGCCACCGGGCCGAGGATGTGGTAGGCCACGCCCGGACGGTCCGGCACGCCCAGCACGGTGATTTTGGCTTCGTCGCGGTTGAAGGCGATGCCGGAGATGACTGCTTGTTCCATGTTGGTGTCTTCCTCAAACGAAATCAGGGTGCCGGAGTTGGCTTCGGTGGCGAGATCCATCAGCGGATCGGTCAGCGACGACAGGACGCGCGTCGGCACGCGGTAGTTGCCCGCGAATTCGACGGAGCGCGTCTGCAGCACTTTCGAGCCCAGCGAGGCCAGTTCCAGCATTTCTTCGAACGTGATCGCCTTCAGGCGGCGCGCTTCCGACACCACGCGCGGGTCGGTGGTGTACACGCCGTCCACGTCGGTGTAGATCAGGCATTCGGCCGCCTTCAGCGCGGCGGCAATCGCCACGGCCGAGGTGTCCGAACCGCCGCGGCCCAGCGTGGCGATGTTGTCGTTGTCGTCCACGCCCTGGAAGCCGGTGATGATGACGATCTTGCCGGCGTCGAGGTCTTTGCGCACGCGCTCGTCGTCGATCGATTGGATGCGGGCCTTGGTGAAGGCGGAGTCGGTTTTAATCGCCACTTGCCAGCCAGCGTAGGAAACCGCGTCCTTGCCAATGGCTTGCAGCGCCATCGACAGCAGACCCACGGACACTTGCTCGCCGGTGGAGGCGATCATGTCCAGTTCACGTGGGTCGGGCGGGTTTTGAATTTCCTTTGCCAGCGCGATCAGACGGTTGGTCTCGCCGGACATGGCCGACGGTACCACGACAATCTGGTGTCCTGCGTCGTGCCATTTGGCGACGCGGCGCGCGACGTTCTTGATGCGGTCGGTCGATCCCATCGACGTTCCGCCATATTTGTGAACGATTAAAGCCATAACAGTGATGTTTCCGCTCGAAGATTGAATAAAAGGGAGGGCTTGTTACTCTACATGTTGCAGTGCGAAACGACAAGCCAAAAAAGTTATGACGTCATACAGTATTGGCATATGGACATACGATTTCGGCACAGTACCGGATTTTATTTGGCTTCCCAGCGGAAAACCACACGTTCGCCGCCGCCCCGCCCCATTTGGTGGCAGTCCATGCCGATACCGGCCGCAAAAAGCAATTGCCCCGGGGTTTTCACCACCGGCAGGCGGCCGCGCTCCCAGGCCGGGATGCCCAGCGCCTGGTAGTGGTACTTGAGGGCGCGCGTGGGGCGGTTGTCGGCCGGTTTCAGGCGCTCGCCGCCGCGCCGGAACTCGATGGTGAGGTACTGGCTGCGCAGCCAGGCGGCGTCTATGCCCTCTTCCGCCGGCGCGATGTGCAGCACGCCGCCGTAGTCGGGGAAGTCGATCGATGGTTCGCCGTTCCAGCGGAAGTCCTGGCCGGGGGAATCGTCGAACTGGTCTTCGCGGGTGCCGGCGATGTCGGGCAGCTTGGGGATCAGGTGCAGGCGGTCGCGGTGGCGGCGCACGTCCACTTCGGGATGCACCACCAGCATTTGCGTGTCGTGGCGCGCTTCGAGCAGCTGGGCCAGCATTTCGGCCAGCCAGGCGGTGGACGGCATGCTCAGGCCGCGCAGCGCGAACCAGTGGCGCAGCAGGTTGTAGGCGCGGTCGGTGCTCATCTCGCGCAGCCTGGCCACTTGCAGGCAATCGCCGTCCAGGGCGGCGGCCAGGTCCTGTTCGGCCAGTTCGGTCAGCAGGCGCTGCGCGGATTGGGCGTGCTGAGCGCTGCGGGCGAAGCGTTCCTGGAAGCCGGGGAAGTATTGCGCCAGGGCGGGCATGACGGTGTGGCGCAGGGCGTTGCGGGCATAGCGCGGGTCGTCGTTCGATTCGTCTTCGATGTGGGCGATGCCGTGCTGCGCCACATAGGCTTCGAGCTGCTTGCGCGAGGCGGGCAACAGGGGGCGCATCATCACCAGCTCGGGGTTGGCCAGCAGCTCGGGCGCGGTGTTGGCGGCGTCCATGCCGGACAGTCCGGCGGTGCCGGAGCCGCGCAGCAGCTGCAGCAGCACCGTTTCGGCCTGGTCGTCCTGGTGGTGGGCGGTGAGCAGCAGCTTCACGCCGTGTTCGGCGCACAGGGCGCCCAGGGCGGCGTAGCGGGCCTTGCGCGCGGCCGCTTCGATGCCGCTCTTGCGGGCGTTTTCCAGCATGATGCGGCGCGCTTCGAAGGTGATGCCGAGGGCGGCGCATTGCTGCGCGCAGTGCGCCAGCCAGGCGTCAGCGTTGGGGCTGAGGCCGTGGTGGATGTGGAAGGCGTACAGGTTCGTGGCGGCGCCCTGCTCCGCCTGCGCTTGCGCTTGCGACCACGCGTGCGCCAGGTGCAGCAGCGCGGAGGAGTCGAGGCCGCCGCTCAGGGCGATGGCGATGCGGCCGCCGTGCTGCGCGGTGGCGAGCGCCCCGGCGAAGGTGCTGGCGAGGGTGGCGGTTTGCTGCTTTTTCATGGGGACTCCGGGGGGCGGGCGGATCACGGCGGGTTACGCTGCGCTAACCCGCCCTACAGGATACGGGATTCGGGATACGGACTGCGGGCCGCGTGCTGCGGGCTGCGCGTAGGGCGGGTTAGGCGCAGCCGTAACCCGCCGGTCGTGCGCCGCCGTAATGCAAAAAACCGGAGCAGGCTGGCGCCGGCTCCGGTCTGGTCTCAGCAAGCGGCGCTGCTTACTCTTGCGGCGTGGTTTCCTTGAACTTGCCGTAGCTCATGAGCTTCTCATGGCGGGCGGCGATCAGGTCCTTGGTCTTCATGCCGTGGAACTGGCGCAGCGAGTCGGCCAGCGCGCGCTTGAGCATGGTGGCCATGGCTTTCGGGTCGCGGTGGGCGCCGCCCAGCGGCTCGGACACGATCTTGTCGATCAGGCCGATGGCTTTCAGGCGGTGCGCGGTCAGGCCCAGCGCTTCGGCGGCGTCGGCCGCGCGCTCGCTGGTCTTCCACAGGATCGATGCGCAGCCTTCCGGCGAAATCACCGAGTAGGTGGCGTATTGCAGCATCAGCACCTGGTCGCCCACGGCAATCGCCAGCGCGCCGCCGGAGCCGCCTTCGCCGATGATGGTGGCGATCAGCGGCACTTTCAGTTCCGCCATCACGTACAGGTTGTGGCCGATGGCCTCGGACTGGCCGCGCTCTTCGGCGTCAATGCCGGGGAAGGCGCCGGGCGTATCGACGAAGGTGAAAATAGGCAGGTTGAACTTCTCTGCCAGCTTCATCAGGCGCATGGCCTTGCGGTAGCCTTCCGGCTTGGGCATGCCGAAGTTGCGCATGGCGCGCTCTTTGGTGTCGCGGCCCTTCTGGTGGCCGATCACCATGCAAGCCTGGCCGTTGAAGCGCGCCAGGCCGCCGACGATGGACTGGTCGTCCGCGTAGCTGCGGTCGCCGTGCAGTTCATGGAAGTCGGTGAAGATCTCGTTCACATAGTCCATGGTGTAGGGACGCTGCGGGTGGCGCGCGATCTGCGCCACTTGCCAGGGGGTCAGCTTGGCGTAGATGTCTTTGGTCAGCTGCTGGCTCTTTTTGGCCAGGCGGTCGATCTCCTCGGAGATGTCGACGGCCGAGTCGTCTTGCACGAAACGCAGTTCTTCAATTTTGGAATCGAGTTCCGCAATCGGTTGCTCAAAATTGAGGAAAGTTGTCTTGGTCATTGTACCTCCGTGTTATGGCCCGGATGGCGGGCGCGGCCCAGGGGCCAGCCTCGCGCAGGGCGAATTTTTCGCTATTCTACCGGAACCGGGTCCAGACTACGCCATAAATACCAGGTGGCGACGGTCCGGTAGGGTTCCCAGTTGGCAGCCACTTCGCGCGCATCGCTGCGGGAAACGGGCTCGCCGGAGAAATAATTTTGGCTGATGCCCTGGATCAGACCGGGGTCGTCCAGCGGCAAGACATTGGGGCGGAGCAGATTAAATATCAAAAACATCTCCGCTGTCCAGCGGGTGATGCCGCGGATCTGCACCAGTTCGGCGATGACGGCTTCGTCATCCATCTGGTCCCACTGGTTGGCGTGGACCTTCTTGGCCTTGAAGTTGTCGGCCAGGTCCAGGATGTATTCGGTCTTGCGCTTGGACAGGCCGCAGGCGGACAGTTCCTCGGCGCCGGCTTTCAGCACGGCGGCCGGGGTGAACTTCGGACAGGCCGCCAGCAACTTCTGCCAGGCGGCAGCGGCAGCCTTGGGCGTGACCTGCTGCTTGACGATGGAACGGGCCAGGGTCGTGAACGGGTCGTCGTGGCCGACCAGGTGCAGGTCGCCAAACTGCGGGATGAGCTTTTTCATGATGCGGTCGCGCTTCATGAGCTCCTGCTTGGCTTCTTCCCAGTACGGCGGCACTGCTACCGCTGGGGACTGCGCCCCCATCATGTCCGTGGCCTTCACCATTATGCGCGGCGCCAGTTGGTGGTGCCGTCAGGCTTGTCTTCGAGGACGATGCCGGCCGCCAGCAGGTCGGCGCGGATCTTGTCCGACAGCGCGAAGTCGCGCGCCTTCTTGGCCGCGGCGCGGGCGGCGATCTGCTGCTCGATGGCGGCAGCGTCGCCGCCGGCTTCGCCCACGCCGGCTTGCAGGAAGGCTTGCGGCGCCCGCTCCAGCAGGCCCAGCACGGCGGCCAGCTCTTTCAGCTGGCGCGCCACGGCGGGCGACTTCGATTTGTTCAGCTCCGTGGCCAGGTCGAACAGCACCGACACGGCCATCGGCGTGTTGAAGTCGTCGTCCATAGCTTCGGCGAAACGCCTGGCGTTGGCTTCGGTCCAGTCCAGCGGCTGGCCGTCGCCCTGCACGCCGTCCAGCGCGGTGTACAGGCGCGTCAGGGCGCCCTTGGCGTCGTCCAGGTGGGCGTCCGAGTAGTTCAGCGGGCTGCGGTAGTGGGCGCGCAGGATGAAGAAGCGCACCACTTCGGCGTCGTACTTTTTCAGCACGTCGCGGATGGTGAAGAAGTTGCCCAGCGATTTGGACATCTTCTCGTTATCCACGCGCACGAAGCCGTTGTGCACCCAGTAGTTGGCCAGCGCATGGCCGGTCACGCCTTCGGACTGCGCAATCTCGTTCTCGTGGTGCGGGAACTGCAGGTCGGCGCCGCCGCCGTGGATGTCGAACTGGTCGCCCAGCAACGACGCGCACATGGCCGAGCACTCGATGTGCCAGCCGGGACGGCCCTTGCCCCACTTGGAATCCCACTTCACTTCTTCCGGCTCCGATTCCTTGGAGGCCTTCCACAGCACGAAGTCCAGCGGATCGCGCTTGCCGGTGTTGACGTCCACGCGCTCGCCGGCGCGCAGGTCGTCCAGCGACTTGCCGGACAGCTTGCCGTAGCCGGCGAAATTGCGCACGGCGTAGTTCACGTCGCCGTCCTCGCCCTGATAGGCCAGGTCCTTCGCTTCCAGCTTTTCGATCAGCGCCAGCATCTGCGGCACGTATTCGGTGGCGCGCGGCACCAGCGTCGGCGGCTGGATGCCCAGCGCGGCGGTGTCCTCGTCCATGTACTTGGTGAAGCGGGAGGTGAGCTGGCCGATGGTTTCGCCGTTTTCCACCGCGCGCTTGATGATCTTGTCGTCGATGTCCGTGATGTTGCGGGCGTAGGTGACTTCGTAGCCGGATGCCTTCAGCCAGCGGTAGACCACGTCGAACGCCATCATCATGCGGCCGTGGCCGATATGGCAGTAATCGTAGATCGTCATGCCGCAGACATACATGCGGACCTTGCCCGCTTCCATCGGTACGAATGTTTGCTTCTCGCGCGCCAGCGTGTTGTAAATCTTTAAATTGCTCATCGGACTCTTGCGTTTTTGTTAAGTGCAAGCCAGCCAGACAATACGAAAACCGGGCGCGGGCACTTCTGGTGCCGCACCGGGCTCTCAAGCATAGTCCGTGGAGACTGACAGACCCTCGGTATCTTGTTGTTCTAGTTTGCTAGAATGAAACGTCAACGCTTAGTATAGCATTGATAAAAACCGGACTGCCCCGATCTTGGTCAGGTTTTATCAGAACATACATAAAAAGGATGACCAAATGCAAGACACCAAGACCCTGCTGGCCAAATTCATGAGCTTGTTCGCCGGCGTGGCCCTGTCGGGCGCCGTGGCAGCGGCCCCCGCCGCCGCGACGCGCGTCCCCAATCCCACCCCGCAAGTGTCGCTGAAGACCACCGAGGGTGAAATCGTGCTGGAGCTGAACCAGGAAAAAGCGCCCAAGTCGGTGGCCAATTTCCTGTCCTACGTGAAGAGCGGCCACTACAAGGGCACCATCTTCCACCGCGTGATCGACGGCTTCATGATCCAGGCCGGCGGCTACACCGTGGACCTGAAGAGCAAGCCGACCAAGCCGCCGGTGGTGAGCGAATCGCAGAACGGCCTGAAGAATGAAACCTACAGCGTGGCCATGGCCCGCACCGGCGACCCGAACTCGGCCACCGCCCAGTTCTTCATCAACGTGGTGGACAACACCGGCCTCGATTACCCGGGCCAGGACGGCTACGGCTACACCGTGTTCGGCAAGGTGGTGAAGGGCCAGGAAGTGGTGGACAAGATCAAGGGCGTGCTGGTGGACGACAAGGGCATCTTCATGAACATCCCCGTGAAACCCATCGTCATCACGTCCGCTACGGTGCTCAAAACGCCCGTTCCGGTGACGCAGTAAAATAGCGCTTTGGCCGCGCCTGCTGTATAGTCGCGGCCCTGTACCGAACACATAACCTCAAGGATTATCATGACCACTATCGTCATCACCACCAACATGGGCAAGATCACCGCTGAGCTGGACGCTGAAAAAGCGCCGAAAACGGTGGAGAACTTCCTGGCCTACATGAACGCCGGCCACTACAGCAACACCATCTTCCACCGCGTGATCGACGGCTTCATGATCCAGGGCGGCGGCTTCGAGCCAGGCATGAAACAAAAGCCGGCCGACACCACCGTGGAAAACGAAGCCAAGAACGGCCTGAAAAACGAGCCGTACACCCTGGCCATGGCCCGCACCTCGGCGCCGCACTCGGCATCGGCCCAGTTCTTCATCAACGTGAAGAACAACTCCTTCCTGGACTACCCAGGCCAGGACGGCTGGGGCTACGCCGTATTCGGCAAAGTGACCGAAGGCCAGGAAGTCGTGGACGCGATGAAGAAAGTCAAGACCACCCGCAGCGGCATGTTCGCCGACGTGCCGGTGGAAGACATCATCATCGAGAAAGTCGAAGCCGTTTAATCCGCAGCACCCGATGCAGGCCGACAGCACCAAGCGCATCAGCGCGCTCTTTATCTCCGACCTGCATCTGCAGCCGGCCCAACCCGCCATCACGGCGGCGTTCCATGCCTTCATGGAGCAGCAGGCGCCGGCTGCCGCAGCACTCTATCTGCTCGGCGACCTGTTCGAGTACTGGGCGGGCGACGACGACCTCGCCGAACCGTTCCATCAAGAGATCACTTCCGCCATCCGCCGCGTCAGCGACGCCGGCGTGGCCGTGTACTGGATCGCCGGCAACCGCGACTTCCTGGCCGGCGACGGCTTTGCCGCCGCATCCGGCGCCACCATCCTGCCCGAAACCTGGGTGGCCGACATCGCAGGCCAGCGCGTGGTGCTGCTGCACGGCGACGCGCAGTGCACCGATGACGTGAAGTACATGGAATTCCGCGCCCAGGTGCGCCAGCCCGCGTGGCAGCAGCAGTTCCTGGCCATGCCGCTGGCCCAGCGCAAGGCCATCATCGCCGGCCTGCGCGACAACAGCCGCAAGGCGCATACCGAAAAGTCCTATGAAATCATGGACGTCACGCCGCAGGCCATTGCCGACATCTTCGAGCAGACCGGCGCCAGCATCATGATCCATGGCCACACGCACCGCCCCGCACTGCACGAAGTGGACGGCAAGCGCCGCTACGTGCTGCCGGACTGGGAACCGCATTCCGCGCCGCCGCGCGGCGGCTGGATCGCCATCGCCGCCGACGGCGCCATCACCCGCCACGGCCTGGACGGTGCGGTGATCGGCTGACTTCGGCCCCGATCATCGCGGTGATTATCGGTGGTTATGTTACACACCGCTACATTCTTCATATGGAACCTGGCGCAGGTCCCCGCGTATAATCAGTTATCAATGTGAAATGTGCGGTCCGATGAATCCAGGCTTACTACTGGCTACGCCTTTGCTGCTGGCCGCCACGCTAGCCTCCGCGCAGCCCGTCACGGTGGCGTGGCGCGACAAGGCGCCGTACTACTATCTGGAGGACGGCCTCGAAAAGGGCTTCATGCTGGCCTACGCCAAGCAGCTGTTCGCCAATGCCGGCGTGGATGCGCAATTCGTGCGCGAGCCGCACAAGCGCATCTGGAGCCGCTTCGCCGACGGCACCCGCAACTACTGCTCCATCGCCTGGTACCGCCTGCCGGAACGCGAGGAGATCGCCCAGTATTCCCAGCCGATTTACACCGATCCGCCGCAAACCATCCTGGTGGCGCCGGGCGCCGTGGAGCGCGTGCGCACGCACGCCACGCTGGCCTCCCTGCTGGCCGATCCGACGCTGACGCTGGGGGTGATCGACGGCGTGTCCTACGGCCCTGAACTGGACGCCCGCATCAAGCAAAGCGCCAACCAGATCATGCGCCGCACGGTGCCCACGTCGAACATGGTGCAGATGCTGGCCGCCGGCCGCGCCTCCTACCTGCTCACCGACCGCAATGACTGGAACTACATGCGGCCGCGTAACAAGCAATTGGCCGGGCTGGTGCAGTACGAAGTGCCGGACCTGCCGCCCGGCCTCAAGCGCTACGTACTGTGCAGCCGCGACGTGCCCGCCGCCGTGATGGACAAGTTGAACCAGGCGATACGCACCACCGCAAAACCCGTCATGCAAGAAAAATGAACAGACGACGCGCGGCCCCTGCCCTTGCTGCCCTTGCTGCCCTTGCTGCCCTTCCTGCCCCTTCTGCACTCCCTGCGCTGCTACCGCTGCTCGCGCTGCTGGTCCCGGCACTGGCGCCAGCGCTGGCCGCCGCCCCGGCCCCGGCCCCGGCCATCACGGTGGCCTGGTCCGAAAAGCCGCCCTACTACTACATTGAAGACGGACTCGAAAAGGGCTTCATGCTCGCCTACGGCAAGGCGCTGTTTGCCGCCGCCGGCATCGATGCTACTTTCGTGCGCGAGCCGCAGAAGCGCATCTGGTCGCGCTTCCGCACCGGCATGCGCAACTACTGTTCGATAGGCTGGTACTACCTGCCCGAGCGGGCCGCCATTGCGCAATACTCACTGCCGGTCTATACCGACCCCACGCAGCTGGTGCTGATCGCGCCGAAGGCGGTGGCGCAGGTCCGGGCGCACGCCACGCTGGCGTCCATGCTGGCCGACCCCGCGCTGACCATCGGCCTGCTGGACGGCTCCTCCTACGGGGCGGAACTGGACGCGCGCATCAGGCAAAGCGCGAACCGCAAGATGCTCAGCAACGTCAACAGCGCGGGCATGATACAGATGGTGGCGGCGGACCGGGTTTCCTACATGCTGTCCGACCGCACCGACTGGCACTACTCGCGCAGCCGCAGCAAGTCGCTGGAGAGCGTGGTGCAGTATGAAGTACCGGACGTGCCGCCCGGCCTGAAGCGCCACATCGTGTGCAGCCTGGATATCCCGGCCGCCACGATGGAGAAGTTGAACCAGGCTATCCGCGTAACGCCGAAGCCCGTTCCAGCCGAAAAATAATCAGCGCACGAAGCTCGGGCGCTTGTTGTCGAACTTCCAGCCGGGGAAGTAGAACTGCATCGCCACCGCGTCGTCGCGCGCACCCAGGCCCATGCCCAGGTAGACCTGGTGCGCCGCATCAATGGCGTCCACGTCCACTTCCACGCCCAGCCCGGCCTTGGCGGGCACCTGGATCTGGCCGCCCTCGATCCGCAGCGGGGCCTTGGTCAGGCGCTGGCCGTCCTGCCAGATCCAGTGCGTGTCGATGGCAGTGATGTTGCCCGGCGCGGCGGCCGCCACATGGGTGAACATGGCCAGCGAAATGTCGAAGTGATTGTTCGAATGCGAACCCCAGGTCAGGCCCCATTCCCTGCACATCTGCGCCACGCGCACCGAGCCTTCCATGGTCCAGAAGTGCGGGTCGGCCAGCGGGATGTCCACCGATTGCAGCTGGATGGAATGACCCATTTCGCGCCAGTCGGTGGCGATCATGTTGGTGGCGGTGCGCAGGCCGGTGGCGCGGCGGAATTCAGCCATCACTTCGCGGCCGGAGTAGCCGTTTTCGGCGCCGCACGGGTCTTCCGCGTAGGCCAGCACGTGGTGCTGGTCGCGGCACAGGCGGATCGCGTCCTGCAGCGACCAGGCGCCGTTCGGATCGAGCGTGATGCGCGCGTCCGGGAAACGTTCGGCCAGCGCCGTCACCGCTTCGATCTCCTCCTCGCCGCGCAGCACGCCGCCCTTCAGCTTGAAGTCCTTGAAGCCGTAGCGCTCGTAGGCCGCTTCGGCCAGGCGCACCACCGCTTCCGGCGTCATCGCCACTTCATGGCGCAGGCGCGACCAGGCGTCGGCGGCATTCGGCTCGCTGTTGTACGGCAGGTCGGTCTTGCTGCGGTCGCCGATGTAGAACAGGTAGCCCAGCACCGGCACCGCGCTGCGTTGCTGGCCGTCGCCCAGCAGGGCGCAGACCGGCACGTTCAGGAATTGGCCCAGCAAATCGAGCAGCGCCGATTCCAGCGCCGTGACGGCGTGGACGGCGATGCGCAGGTCGAAGGTCTGCAAGCCGCGGCCGCCGGCGTCGCGCCCGGCGAAGGCGGCACGGGCGGCGTTCAGGATGGCCTTGTAGTTGCCGATGGACTGCCCCACCACCATGGCTTGCGCATCTTCCAGCGTCTTGCGGATGGCCTCGCCGCCCGGCACCTCACCCACGCCGGTGTTGCCGGCGCTGTCCGTGATGAGCACGATGTTGCGTGTGAAATAAGGGCCGTGGGCACCGCTCAGGTTCAGCAGCATGCTGTCGCGGCCGGCCACGGGAATGACACGCATGGCAGTGATCAGCGGGGTCGGGTTTTGCATCTTGCACTCCAAATGATTGAAAATGATATATAGTTCAGTCCAGTTACATCAAATCCTACCATAATAAGGTGGTCGTCGTACAACATGAAAAAAGACAAAGCGGAACTTCGTTTGCTCTCCACGCCCACGGCGCAGCTGCACGTGAGCGGCGCCACGCTGGTGGACGTGGCGCGCGTGGCGGGCGTGTCGCCCATCACGGTGTCGCGCGCGCTGAACCAGCCGCACCTGGTGCGGCCCAACACGCTGGCCAAGGTGCAGGCGGCGGTGCAGGAAACCGGCTATGCGAAAAATCTGCAGGCGGGGGGCCTGGCGGCCAGCCGCAGCAAGCTGGTGGCGCTGGTGCTGCCCACCATCTCCAACCAGATCTTCGCCGACATGGTGCAAGGCACCAGCGACAAGCTGACCGAGGCGGGATACCAGTTGTTGCTGGGCTTTTCGGGCTACGAGGAGTGGCGCGAGGAGATCCTGGTGGAGACCATCCTGAGCCGGCGCCCGGACGGCATCATCCTTACCGGCACGCTGCACACGGACAGCACGCGCCGCCGCCTGCAGCAGGCCGGCACGCCGGTGGTGGAGACCTGGGACATGACGCCGACGCCGATCGACATGGTGATCGGCTTCTCGCACGAGGAAGTGGGCCACGCCACGGCCACGCATTTGCTGCAGCAGGGCTGCCGCCGCTTCGCCATTCTCACCGCCAGCGACCCGCGCGCGGCGCGCCGCAACCAGGGCTTGCAGGTGGCGCTGGCCAAGCAAGGCGTGGGCGTGGTGGCCACGCATACGGCGCCGGTGCCCGGCACCCTGCCCCTGGGCCGCGAAGGCCTGGCGCAGTTGCTGCAGGTGCACCCGGACCTGGACGCCATCGTGTGCAGCTCGGACACGCTGGCGCACGGCGCGCTGATCGAAGCGGCCGCGCGCGGCGTGAAGGTGCCGGAGCAGTTAAAGGTGGTGGGCTTCGGCGACCTGAATTTTTCCAGCCACACCGTGCCGCCGCTGTCGACCATCCGCGTGGACGGCGCCCGGATAGGCGCGCTGGCGGCGCAGGCCATCCTGGCGCGCATGGACGGCACCAGCGCGGCGGGCGCCAGGTCCGTCAACACGGGCTTCGAGCTGGTGCAGCGCGGCAGCAGCTAACAAGCTAACAGCTAACAAGCTAGCCGCCTAGGCGCTCGCCGTCAGTCCGGGAGCCTGGCGACCACCTTGATCTCGAACTGGAAGCCGTACAGCCAGGTTACGCCCACGGCGGTAACGGTAGGATGCGGTGCCTCGCCCCAGAACTCCTGCACCACGCTCCAGATGCGCTCGAACTTCGACTCCGGATCGACGATGAAAACGGTGACATCCTGCACGTCATCAAACGTGCAGCCGGCGGCGTCGAGGATGGCGTTCAGGTTCTTGAACGCGAGCCGCACCTGGGCTTCCAGTTCCGGCTCCGGCGAGCCGTCCTCGCGGCTGCCGACCTGGCCGGACACGAACAGCAAGCCGCCGGCCCGCACGGCCGGGGAATAGCGGTTTTTTTCATACAGGGCCTGGCGCCCCGGCGCGAAAACTACGTCACGTGCAGTCATGTGAAACTCCATCAGGAAGGGTGTAGGCAGGACTTTACCTGCATGCGCCTCACGGATAAACCAGCATTCCGCACCAAGACTGTTTGTATAATTCAAACAATCAAGGAGGCGTGCATGGACAGGTTCGACGCAATGAAAGCTTTCGTTCGGGTGGTGGAAGCAGGCAGTTTCACGAAGGCGGCGCAGACGCTGCACATGAGCAGGACCACGGTGACGCAGCTGGTGCAGCAGCTGGAAGCGCGCTTGCGCCTGAAACTGCTGAACCGAACGACGCGCAGGGTGAACGTGACCGAAGACGGCGCCGTGTACTACGACCGCATCGTGCGCGTGCTGGCCGAGCTGGAAGACGTCGAATCCAGCCTGCCCGGCGCGTCCGCTGCGCCAGGCGGCGTGCTGCGGGTGGACGTGCCCAGCCCTTTCGCCGCGATCATACTGATGCCGGCGCTGCCGCAATTCCACGCGCGCTACCCGGAGATCCAGTTCGACATGGGCGCCAGCGACCGCAAGGTGGACCTCATTGGGGAGAACGTCGACTGCGTGGTGCGCGGCGGCGCCATCGCCGACCCGTCGCTGGCGGCGCGGCATGTGGGCGATTTGCAGCTGGGCGTGTATGCGGCGCCGGCCTATCTGGCGCGCGCTGGCACGCCACGGCATCCGGCCGAATTGCAGGACGGCGGCCACCGCATCGTGAAGTACCGCTGGTCCGGCAGCGACGACGGCTTCCCTTACGCCATGCACAAGGGCGGCGAGAGCGTGAGAATGCAGGGCCGCCATATCCTCACCATCGACGACGGCAACGCCTACCTGGCGGCCGGGCTGGCCGGGCTGGGCGTACTGTGGCTGCCGGAGTACATGGCCAAGGCGCACGCTGCCAGCGGCGCGCTGATGCCGCTGTTCGCGGACTGGCGCAGCGATCCGATGCCACTGTACGTGGCTTATCCTCCCCGGCGGCACGTAAGCAAAAAACTACGCGTGTTTATCGACTGGGTGGCCGAGCTGATGGCGCAGCACGCGCCGGTGGCGGCCTACGACGCCGCGGCGCGCTGAGATCCCATGCGCCAGTCTTCCAGCTGCGCCTCGAAAGCGCGCTGGTACGCGGGCCGCGCCTCGCCCCGCGCGACGTAGGCGGCCAGCACCGGGTGGTTGTTCAGCATGCCCGATGGCTTTAGCCGCAGCAGCACCGATATCATCAGCAGGTCGGCCGCGCTGAACGGGCCGTCCAGCCATTCAGCGTCGCCGAGGCGGGCGGAGAGCTGGTCCAGGCGGGTGCGCACGCGGTCCTCTATCATCGGCATGCGGTCCTGGTACCAGGGCTTGTCGCGCTCGAAGATCCGCATGCCGGAAAACTCCAGGATGGGAGGCTCGACGGTGTTGAGCGCGGCGAACATCCAGGTGACCGCGCGCGTGCGGGCGTTGGCTTCGTCCGGCAGCAGGCCGGCGTGGTTCTGCGCGATGTGGAAAATAATGGCGCCGGTTTCGAAGATGGCGAGCTCGCCTTCCTCGAAGGTGGGGATCTGGCCGAAGGGATTCAGCGCCAGGTGGGCCGCCTCCTTCATGGTCTGGAACGTCAGGTGGCGCACCTGGTATGGCAGGCCCACTTCTTCCAGCGCCCAGCGCACGCGCGTGTCGCGCGCCAGGCCCTGGCCGCGGTCGGGCGAACATTCGAAAGCAGTAATGGTGATGGTCATTGCGGTCTCCTCGGGGATCAGCCCCAGATCATTTTCTCGGTCCAGCCCAGTTCCTTGAAATCCTGTTCGCGCAGGTCCGCTTCCCCAGCGCTGAAAAACTCGTCCAGCTGCGGCGGCGCCACGCTGGTGCCGGACAGCATGGCGTGCACCTGTCCGCGATGGTGGGTCTGGTGCCCGAACACATGCGCCAGCAGGCGGTAGCGCTTGTCGCGCTGCACGGAGCCGATGCGCAGGATGGTCACCACGCGGCCCAGCTCATCGTCCTTCAACTGCTGGCAGTACTCTATCAGGCGCCGGTCCGCATCCTTCTGCGCGGCGCGCAATTCGGCGCAGGTGCCGCAAGGCTGGTCGCGCTCGAAGAAGCTCAGGTAATTCGGATGCGGCTCGGCGCCGCGCATTTCGCGTTCCAGCGCGTCGATGTAGAACCAGTCCACCGTCAGGATATGGTTCAGCGTGGCCCGGATCGACGGGAAGAAACCCGTGCGCGGCGCCTCGAATTCCTCCTGGCTCAGTTGCGCGCAGGCCTCCAGCAGGCGGTGGTTGGCCCAGGCGTTGTTGTAGGCCTCCGTCAGCAAGTGATGCGAAAGTGTGGTCATGTCGTTTCCTTGTTCAGTGCGCGCTGCCATTTCTCCGACCAGTTCAGCAGCGGTCCCATGGACTCCAGCAGCCCCGCGCCCAGCACGCTCAGCGCATAGCCGCCCTCCTCGGCCAGCTCGATAATAGCGGCCTCGCGCAAATCGTGTAGCCGCTGATTCAGCACCGTGGGCGACATGTCGTCGCAGCGCGCGCGCAGCTCGCGGAAGGTCAGCGGCTCGGCGCGCAGTTCCCAGATGATACGCATCACCCAGCGCCTGCCCAGCAGGTCGAGCGCAGCCATGATGGGCCGCCCGCTGCGCGAGCCGCGCACCGGCATGCCCGGTTTCGGCGTTGCCATGAAAGCCTCCTTGAATTATGCTACGTTATCCGTAGCATCGGAGTGTACCACCCAACCAGGAGACTGTCATGCACGCACCAAGAATTGCCCCGCTGGACGCGCCCTACGCACCCGCTATCCAGCAATCGTTCGACTGCATCATGCCGCCGGGTATGGCGCCGCTGGCACTGTTCCGCACCCTGGCGCACAGCCCGCGCGTGCTGCAGCGCCTGTTCGCCGGCAACCTGCTCGATCCCGGCGCCATTACGCTGCGCGAGCGCGAGCTGGTCATCCTGCGCACCTGCGCGCGCTGCGGTTGTGACTACGAATCGGGCGTGCACCAGGCGCTGTTCGCGCGCGCGGCCGGCCTGAGCGCCGACGACATCGCCGCCACACAAGCTGCCGCCACCACCGCCGCCACCACCCTGCTGCTGCGCACCGTCGATGAACTGCACGACAGCGCCACCATCACGGACGCAACATGGCAAGAACTGTGCTCCAGCTACCAGCCGGACCAGATCCTGGAAATCCTCGCCCTGTGCGGCTACTACCACTCCGTCTCCTTCATCGCCAACGCCTGCCGCGTGGCGCCGGAGGCCTTCGCTCAAGCGGAGTAAGCGGCGGTCAAGCGGCGGATGAGGTCTGCGTTGAGGTCGCGGTTGTGGCGATTCCAGCGTTGCATGACGCGCTCCAGTTCGGGGCGCTGCGCGGCGGCCAGCTGGGTGTCGCCCACTGAGGCGGCCCAGATGGCGAATTCGGCGCGCACGGCGAAGCTGCCGAAGCGGGCCAGCGCGTCTTCGAAGGCGGCGCGCGCTTCGTCCTTGCGGCCGCTCGCGCCCAGCGCCTGCGCGCGCAGCAGCGCCACTTCTTCGGCGCGGAAGCCGGGGTTGGCGCGCATGATGAAGTCGAGGTGGGCGATGGCTTCGGCCACGCGGCCGCAGGCCAGGTTGGCGCGCGCGGCGCCGCGGCGGATTTCGAGGTCGGTGCCGAAGGCGCCGCTCAGGCAGGCGTCGTAGGTGGCGGCGGCGTCCGCCGCGGCGCCGGCTTCGAGCTGGGCTTGCGCCAGGCGCATCTGGTTCTGGGCGGTGGGCGTGTAGTCGAAGGCGGCGCGCGCTTCGCGCAGTTCGCGGCCAGGGTCCAGCGTGCGCGCCGCGACAGCGACAACCTTGCGCGCGCCGTGCTCGAGGCGCGAATCCGGCAGGTAGATCGCCAGGAAGTAGACGATGCTGCCCAGCAGCGGGAAGGAGAACAGGATGAACAGCCAGTAGGTCTGCTGCCGCGAGCGCACGGCGTGCACGGCGAAGAACAGCGCAATGGCAATATGGAGTCCGGCACCAATGTACGGCATAGCTACCTCAGTCAACGAAAGGCTGCATTATCGCCGCCCGCAGCCCTGAAAATGTACGCGGAATGTCACGCCGGATCGCGCCGGGCTTTAGCGCTGCGCGGTCTGCGTGGCCGGCTCCAGCATGATCACCAGCGCGGTGGGCGTGGTGCGGATGCCGGTGGGGACAAATTGCACGCCGGCGTAGCGCAGGTCTTCCGGCTTGAAACTGTAGAGCGGCACGTCGCGTATCAGTTTGTCCGCCAGGATGTTGGCGGCGCCGGCAATCTGCCGCTGCTGCGATTCGGCTACGCCGTCGATGGCGAAACGGTCCACCTGCGCATCGCTGAGGAAGACCGCGTTGCGCACGTTGTCCACCACCAGCCGCCCGGACAGCGCCAGGCTGCCGCGCCATGATTGCCGCATCAGCATGGGCGACACGGCCAGATCCGCCGACAAGGCGATGCGGTCGTTCTGCCCCACGCTGCTCAACTGCGGATTGCTCAACTGGACGTCGAACACACCCAGCACGCGGTGGTTGACGGGGAAACGCTGGCCCAGGTTTTTCTGCAGGCGCTCCAGCGGCACCTCGAACTGGCGCGGGCCGATCAGGCCGGCGCACGAGACCAGCAGGCCGGCGGCGGAAGCTGCAACGGCAGCGGTGGCGAAGGCGAGCAGCCGGCGGCGGTTTGGCGTAAAGGTCATCTTGATTTCCGTAAAGCGGGCGACATGCTGCGCCCGGGTGCCGTAGAGTGTATTTCATCTACGACGGAGGCGCCATGGCGGTAGCGAGAATCGGATGCGCGGGCTGGTCCATCCCACGCGCATCCAGCGATGCATTTCCCACTGAAGGCAGCAGTTTGCAGCGCTACGCCGCCGTCTTCAACGCCGCCGAAATCAATTCCTCCTTCTATCGCCCGCACCAGCCGCAGACCTATGAACGCTGGGCCGCCAGCGTGCCGGATGAATTCCGTTTCGCCGTGAAGGCGCCCAAGCTCATGACGCACGAGCAGCGCCTGCAGGACTGCGCCGAAGCCATGCAGCGCTTCGCCGCCGAGGCGGCGAGCCTGGGCGGGAAGCTGGGCTGCGTGCTGGCGCAATTGCCGCCCAGCCTGCAATTCGACGCCGCCACCGCCGCCGCGTTCTTCGCGCTGGCCCGCGCGCACTTCGGCTGCATGATCGCCTGCGAAGCGCGCCACCCCAGCTGGTTCGGCGACGCCGCCAGCGCCGTGCTGGGCGATGCCGCCGTCACCCGCGTGATCGCCGATCCGCCCAAGGGCCAGCCCGGCCCGCACGTGGCCACCACCGCCACAACCTACGCCCGCCTGCACGGCAGTCCGCGCGTCTACTTCTCCTCCTACGACGACGATTACCTGGACCAGGCCGCCGCCAGCCTGGCAGGCCGCGTCGGCGATGGCCATGACGCGTGGTGCATCTTCGACAACACCGCCTCCGGCGCCGCTGCCGCCAACGCCCTCGCCCTGCTGCAGCGCCTGTCCCGATAAAGCCGTGCAAAAAAAACACTTGCGGCACTCAAATCTAGTGTTATAGTTCACTACAACACCACTTCATCACATCACCGGAGGACGCATGTATGTGGAATGACAACACGCCGATTTATCGCCAGCTCAAGGAGCGGGTGCTCGGCATGATGCTGGACGGCTTGCTCAAGCCGGGCGACGCCCTGCCGTCAGTGCGGCAGATTGCCGCAGACTACCAATTGAATCCGATTACCGTATCCAAGGCTTACCAGGAACTGGTGGACGAAAGCCTGGTTGAAAAACGAAGGGGGTTAGGCATGTACGTTACCGAAGGCGCTCACGAAAAACTGCTGGCCACCGAACGCGAACGGTTTGTGCGCGAAGAGTGGCCCGCGATGGTGGAACGCATCCGCCGCCTGGGGCTGGACCTGGAGCAGCTGCTGCGCGCCACGCAGGCTGGCGGCTCGCCGGGAGCGCCGGCATGAGCGCCCTGATCACCGCCCGCAACCTGAGCAAGCGCTACGGCAAGAAACTGGCGCTGGACCAGGCCAGTTTCGAGATCCAGCCCGGCCGCATCGTCGGCCTGATCGGCCCCAACGGCTCGGGCAAGACCACCACGCTGAAAGCCATCCTCGGCCTGACCCAGTTCGAGGGCGAGCTGTCGGTGCTGGGCCTGGACCCGAGCAAGCAGCGCGACGCGCTGATGAACGAGGTGTGCTTCATCGCCGACGTGGCCATCCTGCCGCGCTGGTTGAAGGTAAAGGACGCGATCGATTTCGTGGAAGGCGTGCACCCGCGCTTTAACCGCGAGAAGGCCGAACGCTACATCGCGCATACCAAACTGGAACCGGAGATGAAGGTCAAGGCCATGTCCAAGGGCATGATCGTGCAGCTGCACCTGGCGCTGGTGATGGCCATCGACGCCAAGCTGCTGGTGCTGGACGAACCCACGCTGGGCCTGGATATCCTGTACCGCAAGCAGTTCTACCACAACCTGCTGGAAGACTACTTCGACGAGAACAAGACCATCATCATCACCACCCACCAGATCGAGGAAGTGGAGAACATCCTGACGGACCTGATGTTCATCCGCGACGGCAAGATCACGCTGGCGGCGTCGATGGAAGAAATCGGCGACCGCTACACGGAGGTGATGGTGGAGCCGCAGTACATCAGCGCGGCCACCGCGCTGGCGCCGATGACGCAGCGCAGCGTGTTCGGCAAGGCGGTGATGCTGTTCGACGGCGCCTCTCGCGCGCAGCTTGAAAAATTCGGCGAGACCCGCACCCCGAGCGTTGCGGACCTGTTTGTCGCCACCATGAAAGGGAGCTACGAATGAAAACGATGAAATGGCTGATCAAGCGCGAGTTCTGGGAGCACAAGGGCATGGTGGTGTGGACGCCGGCCGTGGTGGCAGGGCTGATTATCCTGCTGACCCTGAGCGGCCTGCTATTGGGCCGCAACATGGCTTTCGAGGGCAGCGCCGGCAAGCTCAGCGTGGAGCTGGGCGGCGAAGCGCGCGACACCACCATCGCCATGCTGGCCGATATCTACATGGCGTTCTCGGTGCCCATCCTGCTGATACTGGGCATCCTGGTGTTCTTCTACTGCCTCGGCGCCCTGCATGACGACCGCCGCGACCGCAGCCTGCTGTTCTGGAAATCGCTGCCCGTATCGGACCAGATGACGGTGCTGTCCAAGGTGGTGCTGGCACTCGTGGCGATACCGCTGGTCAGTGTGCTGATCGGCATCGCGCTGTCGGTGACGGTCGCCCTGCTGCTCGGCATCAGCATGGCGATGCACGGCCTGAACCTGCTCGGCCCCGTGCTGTCGTCGCCGTCCTTCTACCTGTCGCCGCTGCGCCTGCTGGGGCTAATGCCGGTGTACATGCTCTGGGCGCTGCCGACCGTGGGCTGGCTGCTGCTGGTGTCGAGCTGGGCGCGCTCCAAGGTGTTCCTGTGGGCCGTGGGCGCGCCGCTGGTGACAGCCATGCTGGTTGCCTGGGCCAACAAGATCTTCGCGCTGGGCATGCCGCAGGGATGGTTCATGGAGAACGTCGTCAGCCGCCTGCTACTGGGCGTCGCGCCGGGCAACTGGTTCATGCACAGCCGGATCGAGCCGAACCAGCTGGTGCAGCACGGCGCCGATCATGTGCGCAATGCGGACCTGTTCACCGCTTCCTGGAGCACGCTGGGCAATCCGACGCTGTGGGTGGGCGTGGCGGCCGGCGTGGCCATGATCGCCGGCGCCGTGTGGCTGCGCCGCTGGCGCGAGGAAGGGTGACGGTGTGCGGCGGATTACGGCTGGCGCCTAATCCGCCCTACGGCCCGACGTCACGTGACGGCACGTGACGGCGTAGGGCGGATTAGCGCAGCGTAATCCGCCGATACTGCGTCGGCGTCACCCCAACGGTGGCCCGGAACTGGCGGGTGAAGGCACTGTGATCGCCATAGCCGCAAGCCAGGGCAATCTCCGCCACGCTGCCCTCCCCCGCCAGCATGCGCGACGCCGCGTCCAGCCGGGTCTTGATGATGACCTGGCGCGGCGTGAGCTGGTAGATGCGCAAAAAATAGCGTTCCAGCTGCGCCACCGACATATTCGCGGTGCGCGCCAGCTCCGGTAGCGGCAAGGGCTGATCGTAGCGTTCCTGTATCAGCCGCGCTGCCGCCGCCACCTTCTGGTAGGCCGAATTCTTCCTGTCCTCCATTGCCAGGTCGCGCGAAATGCCGGTCAGCCCCACGATGACGCCCGATGCGTCGCGCAACGCCATCTTGCGGGTCAGGCACCAGCCCGGGTCGCGGTTCGGGTACAGGTGCAATTCCAGCTGATCCGCGATCTCCGTCCCGCCTGCCAGCACCGCCTCGTCCTGCGCCAGGTAATTCTGGCCGAAAGGCCGCGCGAACACCTCCGCCGAGGTGCGCCCCAGCAGCGCATCCTTGTGCTTCAAGCCGCATCGCTTGACCAGGGTCTGGTTCACCACCACGTAGCGGCCCTGCGCATCCTTCACGAAAAACACCACGTCCGGCAGCGCGTCGAACAACGGCTCGGCAAAGAACACGTCGGCGATGTTTGCGCCCAGTGCCAGGCGGGCGCCTCCCTTTTTAGCGGTATCCATGGCCACATTCTCGCACGAGGCGCCGCCGGCGGGCAGCGATTGTGCCGATTTCGTCATCTTTGATGCGCAGCGCCCGCAAGACGCTGCGCCGTGGAAGGCATATGATTTCGGTATGAAAACCATCTCCATTATCGATTCCCATACCGGCGGCGAACCGACCCGCCTGGTTACCGCCGGCGGGCCGGAACTCGGCAGCGGGCCGCTGAATGAGCGCCTCGAACTGCTGCGCCGCGAGCATGACAACTTCCGCTCCGCCGTGGTGTGCGAGCCGCGCGGCTCGGACGTACTGGTGGGGGCGCTGCTGTGCGACCCGCATGCGCCGGATTGTGCAGCAGGCGTCATCTTCTTCAACAACGTGGGCTATCTCGGCATGTGCGGGCATGGCACCATTGGGCTGGTGGCGTCGCTGGCCTATATGGGCCGCATCGGCGCCGGCAGGCACCGCATCGATACGCCGGTGGGCGTGGTGGAAGCCGAGCTGCACGCGGACGGCAGCGTCACCGTGGAAAACGTGGCGGCTTACCGCGCGCAGCACCAGGTGACTGTGCAGGTGCCGGGCCACGGCAGCGTAACGGGCGACGTGGCCTGGGGCGGCAACTGGTTCTTCCTGGTGGCGGACCATGGCATGGAGCTGCACGTGTCCAATGCGGGCGCGCTGACTGCGTTCACGTCGGCCGTGCGCAAGGCCCTGGCCGCAGCGGGCGTTACCGGCTCGGACGGCGCGGAGATCGACCATATCGAGCTGTTTGCGCCCTCGCGCAGCGGCGCGGACAGCCAGAATTTCGTGCTTTGCCCCGGCAATGCATACGACCGCTCGCCATGCGGCACCGGCACCAGCGCGAAGCTGGCCTGCCTGGCGGCCGACGGCAAGCTGGCCGAAGGCGCGGTGTGGCGGCAGGAGAGCATCGTCGGCAGCGTGTTCGAGGGCTCCTACCGCTACGACGGCGGCAAGCTGATTCCGAGCATACGCGGCCAGGCATGGGTGAACTCGCGGGCCACGCTGATACTCGATCCGTCGGACCCGCTGGTGTGGGGCATACGGTGACTTTCGTTCCCCAGCCTGGCGGCGTGCCGGACGTGCTGATCGTCGGCGCGGGCATCATCGGCGCGGCTTGCGCGGATGCGCTGTCGGCGCGCGGTTTGAGCGTGACGGTGGTCGAGCAGGAGGTTGTTGGCTCGGGGGCGACGGCGGCGGGCATGGGGCATCTGGTGGTCATGGATGACAACGAGGCTGAACTGGCGTTGTCGGCGTGGTCGCTGGAACTGTGGCGCAGATTTGTGGGCGATCAGCCTGCACGGCATGAGTACAGCCGGTGCGGCACCATCTGGGTGGCTGCGGACGACGAGGAAATGGCCGCAGCGCGCGTCAAGGCGCAGACCATGGCGGCGCACGGCCTGCCGTGCCGGATGCTGGATGCGCGCGAGCTGTACGAACGCGAACCGCAGCTGCGCCCCGGGTTGGCGGGCGGCTTGCTGGTGGACGGCGACGGGCTGGTCTACCCGCCCAAAAGCGCCCGCATCCTGATGGACCGCGCCATCGCACGCGGCGCCAAGCTGGTTAGCGGCACCGTCCAGCGCATCGGAGGCTGCGGTGGCGAGGGCGCGGGCGGCAACTGCGTCGTCCTGGCGGATGGCACGCGCCTGCAGGCCGGCCGCATCGTGCTGGCTGCGGGATCGCGCTCGTCGGCGCTGCTGGCGGAGCTGCCGGTGGAGCCGAAAAAGGGCCACGTCGCCATCACCGACCGCTATCCCGGCTTCATCCGCCACCAGCTGGTGGAACTGGGCTACATCAAGAGCGCCCACGCCGCCAGCGGCGACTCGGTGGCATTCAACCTGCAGCCCCGCCCCACCGGCCAGATCCTGATCGGCTCGTCGCGCCAATTCGGCACCACCGACCTCGCCGTGGACCACGCCACGATGGCCCGCATGCTGCGCCACGCCGCCGCCTTCACGCCCGCCCTGGCCGGCATGAACGTGCTGCGCTGCTGGACCGGCCTGCGCGCCGCCAGCCCGGACGGCTTGCCCATTATCGGCCCGCACCCCGCACGCCCCGGCCTGTGGCTGGCCACCGGCCACGAAGGCCTCGGCATCACCACCTCGCTCGCCACCGCCCAACTGCTGGCCGCGCAGATGCTGGACGAAGCCGCCGCCATCCCCGCAGCGCCCTATCTGCCGAGCCGCTTTGCGCAAATGAGGACCGCCCATGCCTGAGCTGATCAGCCTTTCGATAGATGGCCAGACGGTCACGGTTCCGGCCGGCAGCAGCGTGGTGGCCGCAGTCGCCGCCGCCGTGCGCACCACGGCCGCCAATCCGCCGGCCTCCGCGCCGGCCTCCGCGCCGGCCTCCGCGCCGGCCGGGCGAGCCGATTCTCCCTCTGCGGCACTGGCGATGCGCGCCGCTGCGCATGCTGCCGGCGCCGCCGTAACCCGCCGCTCGGTCAGCGGCATGCTGCGCGGCCCCTTGTGCGGCATGGGCGTCTGCCACGAATGCCGCGTGACGATAGACGGCCGCGCCCACCAACTGGCCTGCCAGACGCTGTGCGCGCCCAATATGCAGGTGCGAACCGCACTCGTGGAGGACGCGGCATGACCCAGTCTGGCGGCAAGCTGTTCGACATCCTCATCATCGGCGCGGGACCGGCCGGGCTGGCGGCGGCGCATGCGGCAGCGGCGGCAGCGCCCAGCGCCAGCATCGGCGTAGTGGACGACAATCCGCTGGCCGGCGGCCAGATCTGGCGCGGCGGCGCGGACCGGCAGCCGGACCAGCGCGCACGCGAACTGTGGAGGGCTTTGCAGGCGGCGCCCAACGTCAGCTTCATGCACCAGCATCGCGTGCTGTACGCGCCTGCGACGGGCCAGTTGCTCGTGCAATCGCCCGCCAGCGCCGTCCTGCTACACTACCAGCGCCTGATCATCGCCACCGGCGCGCGCGAGCTGCTGCTGCCCTTCCCCGGCTGGACGCTGCCTGGCGTGACCGGCGCGGGCGGCCTGCAGGCGCTCGCCAAGGGCGGCTATCCGGTGGCGGGCAAGCGCGTTGTGGTCGCGGGGTCCGGGCCGTTGCTGCTGGCCGTCGCTGCGACGCTGGCGGAGCGCGGCGCGCACGTCGTCGCCATCGCAGAGCAGGCGGCCACACCGCAACTGGTGCGCTTCGCATTGGGCTTGCTCGCCACGCCGTCCAAGATAGCGCAGGCGCTGCAACTACGTGCCGCCTTGCGAGGCGTTCCTTACCTCCGTAATAGCTACGTCACTGCGGCCAGCGGCGACGCATGCCTGCGCAGCGTCACGCTGCAGCGCGGCGGCGGAACGCAGACCATCGCCTGCGACTACCTGGCATGCGGCTACGGCCTGGTCCCCAACCCCGAGCTGGCGATAGCCCTCGGCTGCGCCGTCGCGCCAGGCAGCCAGGCGGTGCAGACCGACACCTGGCAGCAGACCACCGTCCCCGGCATCTACTGCGCCGGAGAAGGCACCGGCGTGGGCGGCGTGGACAAGGCGCTGGCGGAGGGCCGCATCGCAGGCCTGGCCGCCGCCGGCCGGCAGGACCTCGCCCTTCCCCATATCAGCGCCCGCAGCCGCTGGCAGGCATTCGCGCGCCGCCTCGCGCGCGCCTTTGCCCTGCGCCCCGAAATCCACGCACTGGCAGACGACGACACCATCGTCTGCCGCTGCGAAGACGTTTGCCATGGCGAGCTGCGCCAGCACCACAGCTGGCGCAGTGCCAAGCTTCACACCCGCTGCGGCATGGGCCCTTGCCAGGGCCGTATCTGCGGCAGCGCCACCGCCACCCTCTACGGCTGGCGGCCCGAATCGGTACGCGTTCCGATTACACCGGCACGCGTCGATAGCATCATCCACTCATAACCACAGGAGATCAGTATGAGCGCAGCAAAATGGCAGGGCATATTCCCGGCAGTGACCACCAAGTTCCACCCCAACGAGGAACTCGACCACGCCGAGATGGAAAAGCACTTCGAATTCCAGATCCAGAACGGCGTGCACGGCCTGGTCACCTGCGGTTCGCTGGGCGAAGCCAGCACCCTCTCCTTCGAGGAGAAGCTGGCCGTGACCAAGACTGCCATCAAGGTGAGCAGCGGCCGCGTGCCGGTGCTGGCCAACGTGAGCGAAACCCGCACCGCCAACGCCATCCGCTTCGTTGAGCAGGCGCGCGAACTGGGCGTGGACGGCTTCATGGTGATGCCGTCGGTGCTGTACGCGGCCGACGCGCGCGAAGCCAAGGACAATCTGCGCACCATTGCGGCCGCCGCCAAGCTGCCCATCATGGTGTACAACAACCCGGTCACCTACAAGGTGGACCTGACGCCGGAAGACTTCCAGGAATTGTCGGACTGCGAGCATATCGTCGCCATCAAGGAGTCCACCGACAACATCCGCCGCATCACCGACCTGCGCAACGCAGTGGGCACGCGCTACCAGCTGTTCATGGGCGTGGACGACCTGTCCTTCGAGGGCCTGGCTGTCGGCGCGGACGGCCTGCTGGCCGGCCTGGTGGTGGCCTTCCCGGCAGAAACCGTTGCGCTGTACAAGCTGATGAAGGCCAAGCGCTACGACGATGCGCTCAAGCTGTACCAGTGGTTCATGCCGCTGCTGCACCTGGACGTGTCCACCAAGCTGGTACAGAACCTCAAACTCGTGGAAATGCTGGCCGGCGTAGGCAACGAGAACGTGCGCCGTCCGCGCCAGCCGCTGCAAGGCGCCGAGCGCGAGAAGGTGACCGCCATCGTGCAAAAGGCGCTGGCCACCCGTCCGGACCTGAGCCGCCTGTTCTGATCATATTCTTGACTAAAGCCTTGCCGCACATAGGCGAGGCAGCAGAATTATGAAATGATGGCCAATCCATACTGAACCGGAGAGAGCCAAGCCATGCCGTCCCACACCGCCACCAGGCTTGCCTTCTCCGTTCTGGTCATGCCGCTGACCATGCACGCTTACGGGGCCGCACCCGATGGCCAGCGCATTTTCAAGAACAACTGCGCCATGTGCCATTCGGTGTCGCCCGACATGGCCGCGCTGGCCGGCCCGCCGCTGTTCAACCTGATCGGCCGCAAAATCGGCGGCGCCGCCGGCTTCGCCTATTCCGCAGCACTGACCACCCTGGGCAACAAGGGCAGACAGTGGACCGGGCAGGAGCTGGACCTCTTCCTGAAAGACCCCGCTTCCTACGCACCAGGCACCGCCATGCCCGTCGCCGTGACGCAGCCGGATGAGCGCCGCGCGCTGACGGCCTACCTGGCGTCCGTGAAGGGCAAAGCTGTGCAGGCGGCGTCCGCTGCACCTGCGCCTGCAGCTGCACCTGCGCCGGCACAGAACCGGACCGCATCCGCAGAGGAGCACTGGAGCGACGACAAGCCCGGACGCATCCACGAAGTGCGCGTGGCGGACCTGCCGCCGCCGTTCGCCAGCGCCAGCGCCGGCAACAGCCCGCGCACCGTGCCACGGCCGGCAGGCATGCAGCCGTCCGTGCCGGACAACTTCGCCGTCAACCTGTGGGCCACCGATCCGGACCGGGGCCGGGTGATGGCCAAGGCGCCGAACGGCGACATCTTCATTTCATCGACCACGAAACGGCTCATCAAGGTCTTCCGCTCCTCGACCGGCGAAAAGGCCGACACGGTGACGGTGTTCGCCTCCGACCTGAACCGCCCCTTCGGCTTCGCGTTCTGGCCGGCGGGACCGAGTCCGCAATACCTGTACGTGGCGAACGTGGATTCGATCGTCCGCTTCCCCTACCGCAACGGCGACCTGGTGGCGAGCGCGCCGCCGGAGGTGGTTGTCCCCACGCTTACCGCGGAAACAGGCAGCCATTCGTCGCGCACGCTGGTGTTCTCGGCGGACGGCAAGACCATGTATTTGTCCATCGGCTCGGCCTCCAACGTGGCGGAGGGGATAGGCGCAACGCCGCCGGAGCCGCTGGCGCAATGGGAGGCCAAGCACGGCCTGGGCGCGGCCTGGGGCACGGAGCTGGACCGCGCCCTGGTGCTGGCCTTCGATGCGGACGGCAGGAACAAGCGCACCTTCGCCACCGGCCTGCGCAACTGCGTGGGCATGTACCTGTATCCGCGCACGGGCGATCTGCTGTGCAGCGTGAACGAGCGCGACATGCTGGGCGATAACCTGCCGCCCGACTATCTCACGCGCGTCAAGGCCGGCGCCCATTACGGCTGGCCGTGGCACTACATCGGCAGCCACGAGGAGCCGCGCCTGCAAGGGCACCGGCCGGACCTCAAGGCCAAGGTCACGCCGCCGGACGTGCTGCTCACCGCGCACTCCGCGCCGCTCGGCATGGTCATGTACCAGGCGCCCGGCACGGCGAAAGCGGCCTTCCCGGCCGGCTATGAGGGCGACCTGTTCCTGGCCCTGCACGGTTCATGGAACCGCGCCACGCGCACCGGCTCCAAAGTCGTCCGCGTGTTCATGAAGGATGGCGTGCCGACCGGGAAGTACCAGGACTTCATGACCGGCTTTGTCGTCAGCGACAAGGAGGTATGGGGACGCCCGTCTTCCGTCGTCGTGCGGGACGACGGTTCGCTGCTGGTGGACGATGACGTAACGGGCGAGATCTGGCGCGTGGCGCCGAAATAGCCTCGGCACGCGCTCGTCAACTTGGGTTGACAGCTCCGGCTTTGTCAACTAAAGTTGACGCATGCCTGATCTCCACACACTCACTCTTCCGGAAGAACCATCCGATGCGCTGGCCGCAGTGGTAGCCCTGCGCGCGATGGCCGATCAACTCGAGCGCAAGGCGGTCAGGCAAGCCATCGAGGATGGCTGGACATGGGCTCAGGTTGCGGAGGCGCTCGGCGTCTCCAGGCAAGCCGCGCACAAGAAGCACGCGGGCAGCCTGGCGCGGGATTGATCGACTTCAGGAGGCTTTCGATGTTTGCCAAGGTTAAGCAGCGGTTGCAGGATATGGGTACGGTTAAGCGTCTATGCGAGGGCGCGGAAGGAGCGGCGCGCCGGGCGGGGCAGGAGCTGCCGGGGGCGGAGCATTATGTGCTGTCGGCGCTGGAGCTGGATGAGGGGTCGGCAAGACGGGTGTTTGCCCGGCTGGGGATGGACGCGGATACCTACCGCACCGTGCTGGCCGGGCTGCATGCGGAGGCGCTGAGGAAGGTGGGCATTGACGCGGGCGGGCTCGGGCAGCCGATGCCTGCCGGGGGCAAGCCGGCCGCCTTGTTTGATTCGCAGCCGTCGGGGCAGGCGCTGATGCGGGTGCTGCCGGAAGTGGCGAAGCGGTCGGCGGCGCCGCTGTGCGGCGCGCATGTGCTGCTGGTGGCGGCGGGCATGCAGCATAGCCTGGCGGGGCGGGCGCTGCGGGGGATGGGTGTGGAACCCGCCACGCTGGTGCGGGCGGCTGAGGAGGAATTGGGCGCCACGTTTGCCTGAAACCGGTGGGGCGCGGGCGGCGCCGGCGGGTTACGGCCGGGGCGTTGCCCCGGTCTAACCCGCCCTACGTGTAACATGTAACATGCAGCGTAACGTGGCCGCAACGGGGCGCTGGGGTTAGC
Source organism: Pseudoduganella sp. UC29_71 (assembly GCF_042693265.1). NCBI lineage: Bacteria > Pseudomonadati > Pseudomonadota > Betaproteobacteria > Burkholderiales > Oxalobacteraceae > Pseudoduganella > Pseudoduganella sp. UC29_71. The sequence goes on from NZ_CP170549.1 coordinate 3,611,707, forward strand.
GCAGCGCGAGGGCGGTGCCGGGGCTGCGGGCTGGGGCGGAAGCGGGGGCGGGAGCGCCGCTGCCGGTTTCGTCGAGCTTGAAGATGCCGACTACCTGGTCGAGCCGCGCGGCCTGCTCTTGCAGCGATTGCGCGGCGGCGGCGGCTTGCTCCACCAGCGCGGCGTTCTGCTGCGTGGCGTCGTCCATCTGGATGATGGACTGGTTGACCTGGCCGATGCCGTCGCTCTGCTCGTGGCTGGCCGAGGTGATTTCCACCATCAGCGTGGCCACGTGCTGCACCGAGGCGACGATCTCCGTCATGGCGGCGCCTGCGGTGTCGGCCAGCTTGCCGCCCGCTTCCACCTTGCCCACCGAATCGACGATCAGCTCCTTGATCTCCTTGGCAGCAGCGGCCGAACGCTGCGCCAGGTTGCGCACTTCGGACGCCACCACCGCAAAGCCGCGCCCCTGCTCGCCGGCGCGCGCCGCTTCCACTGCCGCATTCAGTGCCAGGATATTGGTCTGGAAGGCGATGCCGTCGATCACGCCGATAATGTCCGACATCTTGCGCGAGCTTTCGGTGATCTCGCCCATCATGTCCACCACCTGCGTCACCACCGTGCCGCCTTTCACTGCGGCCGACGTGGTGGCCGACACCAGCTTGTTGGCCTCTTCCGCGTTGGCGGTGTTCTGCTTCACGGTGGAGGTCAATTGCTCCATCGCCGCCGCGGTTTCCTCCAGGTTGGAGGCCTGGTGTTCGGTACGCGCGGACAGGTCGAAATTGCCGGTGGCGATTTCGCTCGATGCGCTGGCGATCAGGTGTGTACTGTCGCGCACCTTGAGGATGGTGCCGTTCAGCGACGAGACAAAGCGGTTGAAGGCCGACGCCAGCGCGCCGATTTCGTCCTCGGACTCGACCGGCATGCGGCGGCTCAAGTCGCCGTCGCCGCTGGCGATATCGCCCAGCATTTCGGCTGCGCGCATCACCGGCGCGGCAATCGCGCGGGCAATCAGGTAGATGGCGAACAGGCCGATGCCGCCGCCCACCAGCGCCGCGATCAGCGAGGAGATGGTGGCCGAGCGTACGATATTGCCCAGCACTTCGGCTTCGGGCACTTCAGCAACCACGTACAGGTTCAACTCCGGAATGAAGGACGAGGCCGCGAACTGCGTGCCCCCGGCGCCCTTGTACGTGCCGTGCGCGAACTTCTCGCCGCTCAGCAGCGTCTTGCTCAGCTCCGGCGTGAAGCCCGGCACGTCTTTCAGCAGATGCTTGCCGTCCGCCAGCGCCGGGTCGCGGTGCACCACCAGCGTGCCGTTGGCGCGCACCAGGTACACGAAGCCGGACTTGCCCAGCTTGTAGGCGCGGATGGTTTGCGCCAGCGAATTGACGCTCAGGCCCAGGCCGGCCACGCCCAGTTTGCCGTTGGCCGTCTGCACGCGGGTATTAATGAACAGCATATAGCTGTCCGCGCTCACGTCCTTGTCCAGGTCCAGCGTATAGGGCTTGCCGCTGTTCAGGAAGTCGTAGAACCACTGGTCGCTGGCCTTGTCCTTGCTCAGCGTACGGTCGTAGCCCTTGTCGACGAAATATTTGCCGGTGCTGTGCGACACCCAGAACACGGTGGCCGCCTGGTTCTTGGCCTTGAGCTGCTGCGCGTACTTTTGCCAGGCCGGCACGCCCTCGTCCGGCACGCCCGCCTCCTCCCAGTCGTGCAGGAAGGTGTTGTTGGCCAGCGTCAGCGAGACCGACAGCGGCTGGGCGATCTGGCGCAGGATGTCGTTGCGGATCTCACCGATTTGCGCCGGCAGCTCCTGCTGCACCACGCGCTCGCGGCTGTTCTGGCTGCTCATGACGATGCTGAGCGTGGAAGAAATGATGATGAACAGGAGCAGGCAAAGGCCCATGCTCAGCATGAGCTTGTTTTTGATCGACAGCCGGCTTAACAATGGCATATGAACTCTCCGCGGATATGAATGAGCGCCGTCTTTGCGCGGCGCTGTGAGCAGCATTTCAGTGTACCTACAACCGTTTCCCGGTCAAAACCATTTTCCACTATCTGTTGCGTGTCCAGTACCCTGGTTGCGCATATACCGCCTTTAACTCATCTATAAAGAAACGGATCTTGGCAGGAAGGTGCCTTTGCTGTAGATAAACGGCCATGATGTCGTAATCCGGCAGTGCGAAGTCGTCCAGCACCGTGATCAGGCTGCCCTCGGCCAGTTGCGCCTGGATCTCCCAGGTGGAGCGCCACGCCAGGCCCAGGCCTTCACAGGCCCAGCGGTGCAGCAATTCGCCGTCGTTGCAGTCCAGGTTGCCCTGCACCTTGATGGTCACCGGCTTGCCGCCCTGCTGGAAATACCAGCCGCGCTGCTGCCCGCCCTGCAGGTTAAACGCCAGGCAGTTGTGGTGCGCCAGGTCGTCCAGCGTGCGCGGAATGCCGTGGCGGTCGAAGTAATCCGGCGTGCCGCAGACAACACGGCGGTTCTTGGCCAGCTTGACCGCCACGAAGCTGGGGTCGATCACGCCGCCGATGCGGATGCCCAGATCGTACCCCTCGCGCACCAGGTCGATCACCTGGTCGGTGAGGTTGAAGGACACTTGCACGTCCGGGTTGGCCGCCAGGAAGGCTGGCGCGTGCGGTGCAACATGCTGGCGCCCGAACGAGGCCGGCGCGGACACGATCAGGTGGCCCGTGGCCTTGTGCCGCCCTTCCGAGATATTGCGCTCCGCCACCTCGAAATCCGACAGCAGCTTGCGGCAGTCGTCGAGGAAGACATTGCCCTGCTCGGTGAGCGTCAGGTGGCGCGTGGTGCGGTGCATCAGTTTCACGCCCAGACGCTTCTCCAGCGCGTCGATGCGGCGACCCAGCATCACCGGCGTGATGTTCTGCACCAGCGCCGCGCGCGCCAGGCTGCCCTTCTCCACCACCGCCACGAAAGCTTCAATTTGTTTGAGTTTATCCATCCGAACATTATTCCATACTCAGAGTATCGAATAAACCGATATTTTGTTGTCTTATCAAGCGAGGAGATCGCCTATAGCATACAAAACATCAACAACGGTATTTGCACATACACACAAGGAGAACACCATGGCAAAGATGACGGCAGCCGAAGCGGCGGTCCACGTACTGCAAAAAGAAGGCATCTCGGTCGCATTCGGCGTACCGGGCGCAGCCATCAATCCCCTGTACGCGGCGCTGAAAAAGAATGGCAGCATCAAGCACATCCTTGGCCGTCACGTCGAAGGCGCTTCGCACATGGCTGAAGGATACACCCGCGCCGCCGCCGGCAATATCGGCGTGTGCATCGGCACCTCCGGCCCGGCCGGCACGGACATGATCACCGGCCTGTACTCGGCCCAGGCGGACTCGATTCCCATCCTGTGCATTACCGGCCAGGCGCCTCGCGCCCGCATGCACAAGGAAGACTTCCAGGCGGTCGACATCTCGTCCATCGCCAAGCCGGTCACCAAGATGGCCACCACCGTGCTGGAGCCGGCCCAGGTGCCGCGCGTGTTCCAGCAAGCCTTCCACCTGATGCGCTCCGGCCGTCCGGGTCCGGTGCTGATCGACCTGCCGTTCGACGTGATGATGGCACAGATCGAGTTCGATCCTGACACCTACACCCCGATGGAGGTGTACAAGCCGCGCGCCTCGCGCGCCCAGGTGGAAAAGGCGCTGGGCATGCTGAACGACGCCGACAAGCCTTTGATCACCGCCGGCGGCGGCATCATCAACGCCAATGCGTCCGCGCTGTTGCAGGAGTTCGCCGAAATCGTCAACGTGCCTGTCATCCCTACCCTGATGGGCTGGGGCACCATTCCCGACGACCACCCGCTGATGGCCGGCATGGCCGGCCTGCAGACCTCGCACCGCTACGGCAACGCCACCGTGCTGGCGTCCGACTTCATGATCGGCATCGGCAACCGCTGGGCCAACCGCCACACCGGCTCGGTGGACGTGTTCACCGCCGACCGCACCTTCGTCCACGTGGACATCGAACCGACCCAGATCGGCCGCGTGTTCGGCCCCGACCTGGGCATCGTTTCCGACGCCGGCTACGCGCTGGAACTGTTCGTGGCAGTGGCCAAGGAATGGAAAGCCGCCGGCAAGCTGAAGGACCGCACCGGCTGGGTACACCAGTGCCAGGAACGCAAGCGCACCATGCTGCGCAAGACCCACTACGACGAGGTGCCGGTCAAGCCGCTGCGCGTGTACGAAGAAATGAACAACTACTTCGGCCGCAATACCCGCTACGTGTCCGCCATCGGCCTGTCGCAAATCGCCGCCGCGCAGTTCCTGCACGTGTACCAGCCGCGCAACTGGATCAACTGCGGCCAGGCCGGTCCGCTGGGCTGGACCATCCCTGCCGCGCTGGGTGTCCGGGCTTCCGATCCGACCAGCGACATCGTCGCAATCTCGGGCGACTACGACTTCCAGTTCCTGATCGAAGAGCTGGCCGTGGGCGCGCAATTCAAGCTGCCTTACATCCACGTACTGGTGAATAACAGCTACCTGGGCCTGATCCGCCAGTCGCAGCGCGGCTTCGACATGGACTACTGCGTGCAGCTGGCCTTCGAGAACGTGAACGCGCCGGAACTGAACGGCTACGGCGTGGACCACGTGGCCGTGGTGGAAGGCCTGGGCTGCAAGGCGATCCGCGTGCACAAGCCGGACGACATCATCCCCGCGTTCGAAAAGGCGCGCGAACTGATGGCGCAATTCAGCGTGCCGGTGGTGGTGGAGATCATCCTGGAGCGCGTGACCAACATCGCCATGGGCACCGAGATCAACGCCATCAATGAATTCAACGACATCCTGGATGTCGCGTAAGGAGCAGACCATGCCTAAATTCGCAGCCAACCTCACCATGCTGTTCAACGAACTGCACTTCCTGGACCGCTTCGGCGCCGCCTCGCGCGCCGGCTTCAAGGGCGTGGAGTTCCTGTTCCCCTACGACTTCGAAGCGGAACAGCTGTCCGAGAAACTGCACCAGTTCCAGCTGGAGATGGTGCTGCACAACCTGCCGGCCGGCCAGTGGGCCAGCGGCGAGCGCGGCATCGCCTGCCATCCGGACCGGGTGGCCGAGTTCGAGCACGGCGTGGAGAACGCGCTGCGCTACGCGAAAGCACTGGGCACGCAGCGCATCAACTGCCTGGTCGGCATCCTGCCGCCCAACGTGGAACGCGCCAGGGCGCAGGACACGCTGGTGAAAAACCTGAAGTTCGCGGCCGCCGCGCTGAAGAAAGCCGGTATCCCGCTGCTGATCGAACCGATCAACACCTTCGACATCCCGGGCTTCTTCCTGTCGGGCACCCGCCAGGGCCTGGAGCTGATCGAAGCGGTGGGTTCGGACAACCTGTTCCTGCAGTACGACATCTACCACATGCAGCGCATGGAAGGCGAACTGGCGAACACCATCAAGGCCAACCAGTCCGTCATCAAACACATCCAGCTGGCGGACAACCCGGGCCGCTTCGAACCGGGCACGGGCGAGATCAACTACCGCTACCTGCTGAACTACCTGGACCAGATCGGCTACGACGGCTGGGTGGGCTGCGAATACAAGCCGCAAAACGGCACCGAAGAAGGCCTGGGCTGGATTGAAAAGCTGGCCGCGTAATTTTAAAAACCACTAGGAGAACATAGCATGGCAAACCTCGGATTCATCGGACTGGGCATCATGGGCGCCCCTATGGCCGGCCACCTGCAGGCCGGCGGCCACAAGCTGTACCTGCACGACATCAAAAACCCGCCGGCCAACCTGATCGACGGCGGCGCCACCGTGTGCACTTCGGCCGCCGAAGTGGCCAAGCGCGCCGACATCATCTTCCTGATGGTGCCGGACACCCCGCACGTGGAAGAAGCGCTGTTCGCCGAAAACGGCGTGGCAGCAGGCCTCACGGCGGGCAAGATCGTGGTCGACATGAGCTCCATTTCGCCCATCGCCACCAAGGAGTTCGCCAAGAAGATCAACAAGAAGAGCTGCGCCTACCTGGACGCGCCGGTGTCCGGCGGCGAAGTCGGCGCCAAGGCGGCCTCGCTGACCATCATGGTGGGCGGCCCGGCAGAAGCGTTTGACACTGTCAAGCCGCTGTTCGACCTGATGGGCAAGAACATCACCCTGGTCGGCGGCAACGGCGACGGCCAGACCACCAAGGTGGCCAACCAGATCATCGTGGCGCTGAACATCCAGGCCGTGGCAGAAGCGCTGCTGTTCGCCTCCAAGGCCGGCGCAGACCCTGCCAAGGTGCGCGAAGCGCTGATGGGCGGCTTCGCCTCCTCGCGCATCCTGGAAGTGCACGGCGAGCGCATGGTCAAGCGCGCCTTCAACCCGGGCTTCCGCATCCAGCTGCACCAGAAGGATTTGAACCTGGCCCTGCAAGGCGCCAAGCAGCTGGGCGTATCGCTGCCCAACACCGCCGCCACCCAGGAACTGATGAACGCCTGCGCCGCCAACGGCCTGTCGGGCCTCGACCACTCCGCGCTGTGCCAGGCCATCGAGCTGATGTCCAACCATAAGATCGCGCAGGGTTGATGCCATGGCGGGTTACGGCGTTCCGCCTAACCCGCCCTACGCAATCGACATCCTGTAGGGCGGGTTAGCGCGCAGCGCGTAACCCGCCAGCTCCGCCCGAAACAGAATCAACGAAGAAAGAAGCCCCATCATGTCCGTTCCAGACCCTCGCCAGTTCTTGCTCGACCTGTACAACGCGGCCATCAGCGCCGTCCATCCGCGCACGCTGCTCCAGGAATTCCTGCCGCAGCCTCCCGTCAACGGCAAGACCCTCGTCATCGGCGCAGGCAAAGGCGCGGCGGCGATGGCGGAAGCGGTGGAGCGCAACTGGAACGGCCCCTTGTCCGGCCTGGTGGTCACCCGCTACGGCCACGGCGCCAGGACCGAACAGATCGAAGTGGTGGAAGCGTCCCACCCGGTGCCCGACGAAGCCGGCCAGAAGGCCGCCGCGCGCATGCTGGAGATGGTGCAAGGCCTCACCGAGAACGACCTGGTGCTGTGCCTGATCTCCGGCGGCGGCTCCGCCCTGCTCGCGCTGCCCGCCGAAGGCATCACCCTGGCCGAGAAACAGGCCCTGAACAAGGCCCTGCTGCGCAGCGGCGCCACCATCGGCGAAATGAACTGCGTGCGCAAGCACCTGTCCGCCATCAAGGGCGGCCGCCTGGCGCTGGCCTGCGGCAAGGCCCGCGTGGTCACGCTGCTGATCTCCGACGTGCCGGGCGACGACCCGCGCGTGATCGCCAGCGGCCCCACGCTGCAGGACGCCACCACCAGCGCCGAAGCGCTCGCCATCCTGCGCAAGTACAAGATCGAGATCCCGCAAAGCGTGCACGCGCATCTCGAATCGCCCGCCAGCGAAACGCCCAAGCCGGGCGACCCGCGCTTCGAGCGCAACAGCCACTACGTGATCGCCACCGCGCAGGACGCGCTGGAGGCGGCCGCCGAGAAGGCGCGCGACGCCGGCATCACGCCCTACATCCTGTCCGACGGCATTGAAGGCGAAGCGCGCGACATCGGCCTGATGCACGCCGCCCTGGCGCGCCAGGTCATCGCACGCAGCCAGCCCTTCCAGCGTCCCTGCGTCATCCTGTCCGGCGGCGAAACCACGGTGACCGTGCGCGGCAACGGCCGTGGCGGGCGCAACGTGGAATTCCTGCTCAGCCTCGCGCTGGCCCTGGAGTCCGCGCCCGGCGTGCATGCCATCGCCTGCGACACCGACGGCATCGACGGTTCCGAAGACAACGCCGGCGCGCTGTACGCGCCGGGCACGCTGGCCCGCGCCGAAGCGAAAGGCGTGAGCGGCAAGGCGCTGCTGGCCAACAACGACGCCTACAGCTTCTTCAGCGCGCTGGACGACCTGGTGGTGAGCGGCCCGACCCGCACCAACGTCAACGACTTCCGCGCCATCCTCATCCTGTAGTATCCACAAAAAGAGACCAAACCATGCGCCGTGAACGTAAAGCCAAAATAGTGGCCACCCTGGGTCCAGCCAGCTCCGAACGCAGCACCATCAAGGCGCTGTTCGAAGCAGGCGCCGACGTATTCCGCTTCAACTTCAGCCACGGCAGCCACGCCGACCACCGGCGCCGCCACGATATCGTGCGCGACATCGAACAGGAACTGGGCCGCCCGATCGCCATCCTGGCCGACCTGCAAGGCCCCAAGCTGCGCATCGGCCAGTTCAGCGGCGGCAAGGTCAGCGTGCAGGCCGGCGCGGAGTTCGTGCTGGACCAGAATCCCGACCAGGGCGACGCCACGCGCGTGTGCCTGCCCCATCCCGAACTGTTCGCCGCCGTGACGGCCGGCCAATCCCTGCTGCTGGACGACGGCAAGATCCGTTTGGAAGTACTGGCCAGCAGCGACACAGCCATCCGCACCCGCGTGGTCAACAGCGGCGTGCTGTCGGACCGCAAGGGGGTGAACGTGCCGGACGCGGTGCTGCCGATTCCGGCGCTGACCGTCAAGGACCGCCAGGACCTGGAATTCGCGCTCGACCTGGGCGTGGACTGGATTGCGCTGTCCTTCGTGCAGCGTCCCGAGGACGTGAAGGAAGCGCAGGCCATCGTCCAGGGCCGCGCCGGCGTGCTGTCCAAGCTGGAGAAGCCGGCCGCGCTGGACCGGCTGGAAGAAATCGTCGCCGCGTCGGACGCGGTGATGGTGGCGCGCGGCGACCTGGGCGTGGAACTGCCGCCCGAGCGCGTGCCCGGCGTGCAGAAGCGCATCGTGCGCATGTGCCGCAAGCACGGCAAGCCGGTGGTGGTGGCAACGCAAATGCTGGAGTCCATGGTCAGCGCCCCGGTGCCGACCCGCGCCGAAGCGTCCGACGTCGCCAATGCCATCTACGAAGGCGCGGACGCGGTGATGCTGTCGGCCGAATCGGCCAGCGGCGCCTACCCGGTGCAGGCGGTCGCCATCATGAACCGCATCATCTCGGAAGTGGAGCGTGATCCATCGTACCAGGCGCTGATCGACGCCCAGCATGAAGCGCCGCTGCCAACCAAGGGCGACGCCATCTGCGCCGCGCTGCGCGACGTGACGCAGATTATCGGCGTGGTGGCCACCGTCACCTACACCACCTCCGGCCACAGCAGCCTGCGCGCCGCGCGCGAGCGGCCGGCGGCGCCCATCGTCAGCATCACGCCCAACCGCGACACCGCGCGCCGCCTGGCGCTGGCCTGGGGCGTGCACAGCACCATCAGCCCGGACGTGCACAGCGTGGACGAAATGGTTGCCGCCGCCTGCCGCACCGCGCTGCGCGAAGGCTTCGTCAAGGTCGGCGACCAGATCGCCATCGCGGCCGGCACGCCGTTCGGCCAGCCGGGCACCACCAACCTGCTGCGCCTGGCCGAGATCTGGCCGCAGTAATCCGCTCCGGATTGCCGGAGGCCGCCGCCGCTCAGGCGACGTCCTTCAGCTGGTCGAGGATGGCGGGATTTTCCAGCGTGGAGACATCCTGCGCCACCGTCTCCCCCTTGGCCAGCACCCGCAGCAGGCGGCGCATGATCTTGCCCGAACGCGTCTTGGGCAGGTTATCGCCGAAGCGGATCTCTTTCGGCTTGGCGATCGGGCCGATCTCTTTGCCCACCCAGTTGCGCAGCTCCAGCGCCAGCTTGCGTGCCTCTTCCCCGGTCGGGCGGGCCTGCTTCAGCACCACGAAGGCGCAGATCGATTCGCCCGTCGTATCGTCCGGCTTGCCCACCACGGCCGCTTCGGCGACCAGCGGGTTCGCCACCAGCGCGGATTCGATTTCCATCGTGCCCATGCGGTGCCCCGACACGTTCAGCACATCGTCGATGCGGCCGGTGATGGTGAAGTAGCCGGTGTCCTTGTCCCGTATGGCGCCATCGCCCGCCAGGTAGTAGCGCCCGCCCAGCTCCTCGGGGAAGTAGCTGGCCTTGTAGCGCTCCGGGTTGTTCCAGATGGTGCGTATCATCGACGGCCACGGGCGCTTGACCACCAGGATGCCGCCCTCCCCATCCGGCACGTCCTGCCCGGCTTCGTCCACGATGGCGGCCATGATGCCCGGTAGCGGCAAGGTGCAGGCACCCGGCACCAGCGTCGTGGCGCCCGGCAGCGGTGCGATCATGTGGCCTCCCGTTTCGGTCTGCCAGAACGTGTCCGCAATGGGGCAGCGCTCGTGGCCAACGTTCTTGTAGTACCACATCCAGGCCTCGGGATTAATCGGCTCGCCCACTGTGCCGAGCAGGCGCAGCGAACTGAGGTCGTAGTTCTTCGGATGGACTGCCGGATCGACGTCAGCGGCCTTGATCAGCGAGCGGATCGCTGTCGGCGCGGTGTAGAAGATGCTGACGCCGTGGCGCGCGATAGTCTGCCAGAAGCGCCCGGCATCCGGATAGGTTGGCACGCCTTCAAAGATCACCTGCGTGGCGCCGACGGCAGTCGGGCCGTAGGCAATGTAGCTGTGGCCCGTGACCCAGCCGATGTCGGCGGTGCACCAGTACACGTCGGATGGTTTGATATCGAAGGTCCATTTCATCGTCAGCGCGGCCCACAGCAGGTAGCCGGCGGACGAGTGCTGCACGCCTTTCGGGGTGCCGGTGGAGCCGGAGGTGTAGAGGATGAACAGCGGGTGCTCCGCTTCCACCCATTCCGGTTCGCAGTCGGCGGACTGGCCGTCCACCAGTTCGTGCAGCCAGATGTCGCGGCCCGCCACGTGCGATACGTCGCCGCCGGTGCGCTGGTAGACGATGACGTCCTTGATGGTGTCGCAGCCGCCCATGGCCAGCGCTTCGTCGACGATGGATTTGAGCGGCAGGCGCTTGCCGCCGCGCTGCTGTTCGTCGGCGGTGATCACGGCCACGGCGCCGGCGTCGATGATGCGCTCCTGCAGGGACTTGGCGGAGAAGCCGCCGAACACCACCGAGTGCGTGGCGCCGATGCGCGCGCAGGCCTGCATGGCGGCCACGCCTTCAACCGACATGCTCATGTAGATAATGACGCGGTCGCCCTTCTTGATGCCGCGCGACTTCAGGCCGTTGGCGAACTTGCACACCTTTTCGTGCAGCTGCTTGTAGGTGACGTTGGTGACGGCGCCGTCGTCCGCTTCGAAGATGATGGCGATCTTGTCGGCGTTGCCGTTTTCAAGGTTGCGGTCCAGGCAGTTGTAGGACACGTTCAGTTTGCCCTCTTCGAACCATTTGTAGAATGGGGCGTCGTCTTCGTTCATCGTGCGCGTGAACGGCACTTTCCAGTCGAGGTTTTCGCGCGCCAGGCGCGCCCAGTACCCTTCGTAGTCGCGTTCAGCCTCGCCGCAGAGGGCAAGGTAGGCTTGCATGCCTGGCACGTTCGCTTGCGACGTGAACGCCGCAGGCGGCGGGAAGCTGCGCTCTTCGCGCGCATTGATGTCGTTCTCAGCCATGTTGATCTCCTTGGTTTTATCCATGTTCCCGCGCCAGCAGCGCCAGCACGGTGTCTATCCGGTTGCCTTCGCAGCTCAAGGCCAGGCCGCCTTCGAATACGGGCGCCGTCAGCGAGGTCAGTACGGCGCCGCTCGGCATTTCCAGCGCCACCCTGGCGCCGCGTTCCCACGCATGGCGGGCGGTGTCGTGCCAGTGCACCTGGCGCGCCATGTTTCCGGCCAGGTCGTCGCGTATCTCGGCCGGGTCGAACAGGGCGCGTGCGCGGCTGCCGCTGAGGTACACCGCCCTGGGCCGCGACAGCGCTACGCCATCGAATGCGGCGCGCATCGCCTCCGCCTGGCCCGCCAGCAGCGCGCAATGCGACGGCACGCTGACCGCCAGCCGCTCCGCCCGGGTGGCGCCAGCAGCCAGCGCAAGCGCGCCGGCCTGGCGCAAGGCTTCGTCCAAACCGGCAATCACCTGCTGGCGCGGGGCGTTCAGGTTGGCCAGGTACACCGGCGTGGCCGGCGCGTGGACCCGCGCGATCACGCTTTCCAGCTGGCCTTGATCGATCCCGCTGATGGCCCACATGCCGTAGCCATGCGGATAGCCCTGCTCCATCAACTGCGCGCGGCGCGCCACCAGCCGTACTGCGTCCGGGTAGGCGATTACGCCGGCAGCGACGGCGGCGGGATAGGCGCCGATCGACAGGCCGGCCACCATGTCCGGCACCCCGCCCTGCGCCGCCAGCACGCGCGCCATCGCCACGCCGGCCACCAGCAGGCAAAGCTGGGTCGCCACGGTGGACGCGAGGGCGGCCGGGGTGTCCAGTGCCAGCGGGTCGCTGCCCAGTGCGGCGGCGGTTTCCGCCAGCGTGCGCGCAGTCTCCGCGTGCGCCGGCAGCGCATGCAGCATGCCGGCCTTTTGCGCGCCTTGGCCGGGGAAGGTGTACAGCACGCTCACTGTCCGCTCCTTGGGCCGCGCTTCAGCCAACCAGCGAGCGGGTGGCGAAGTACAGCAGCGATGGGCCGAGCAGGCAGCCAAGGCCGGTGTGGAAGGTAGCCACCAGCGTCCCGTATGGCACGAGGGCGCGGTCGGTCGCGGCCAAGCCGGCCGATACGCCGCTGACCGTGCCGGCCAGGCCGCCGAATACCATGGCGGAGCGCGGCGTCTTCAGGCCCAGGAAGCCTGCGGCGATCGGGGTGCCTATCATCACCAGGATGGCTTTCACCAGGCCGGTGGCGATGCTGAGCGCCATGATCTCGGAACTGGCGCCGATGGCCGCGCCGGTTACGGGGCCGACGATATACGTTACCGCGCCCGCGCCGATGGTGGTCATGCTCACGGCATCGGTATAGCCGAAGGCATAGGCCACGGCCGCGCCGACGATGAAGGGCAGCACGGTGCCGAGCACCAGCGCCACTACGCCGATCAGCCCTGCCTTGCGCGCCTCCGTGGCCTGTACCTCGAAGGCGGTGGCGACGATGGCGAAGTCGCGCAGCATGGCGCCGCCCATCAGGCCTATGCCGCTGAACAGCGACATGTCGGCCAGCCCCTTCTGGCCGCCGGTGTGGGTGCCGCCCCAGTAGGCCAGCCCCAGGCCGATCAGGATGGCGATGGCCGAGCCATGCACGCGGCCAAAGGTGAGGCGGCGCGATAGCTGCATGGATACGTACATGATCAGGCCGACCACGGCGAAGGCCGTCACCAGTCCGTTGTGCAGCACGGTTTTCTCGAGCATTTCAATCATGATGTTCTCCTCAGGCGGTGGTGGCGACGGCTTGCGGCCCGGACGCGGTGCTGCGGGCCGGCTTTTCGGTGCGGTTGATCAGCGCAATGGTGCAGGCGCACAGCGCCAGCGCGCCCATCGCCGCCAGCAGCGCCACGGGGCCGCCGCGCAGGGCCGCCACCACGTTCTGCTGCGCCGCCATGGCCACCACCACGGGGATGTACATCGCGCCCCAGAAGGTGACGCCGAGTTCCGTCGTTTGCGGCATCAGGCCGCGCTTGTGCATGTAGAGGCGCGCGCAGATCAGCAGGATCATGGCGATGCCGACCCCGCCCACATTGGTTTTCACGCCGATCAGTGCGCCCAGCAGGTCGCCCAGGAATATGCCCAGCAAGTGGCAAACAGCCAGCAATGCGGTACCGTAGATAATCATGATGTCTCCTCCGATTCAAAGTTGGGTGTGGCGGCCGCTTGTGATTGTTGTGATGGCCGCCGCTGTTTTACTGCGTGCTTACATGACTTCTTGTTCTCTCCTCCATTGCCTGCGCAGCAGCTCCCTCGCGTGCTTCGATGCGGCACGGTGCGGAGCGTCCAGGCGCCCTTCCAGGCCACGGTGGCCGTTTGCCGCGATGTCGGCCAGGGCGTGCTCCAGCGTTTCGCGCACCATGGCCAGGTCCTGCGCGCCTGGCTGGTCCGGCGCGGCCGGAGCGAGCAGGCGCCAAAGCAAGCCGAGCGAGGCATAGTTCTGGATGTCGTAGGCCATGGGCGGTACGCTGGCGGCCAGTGCCTCCAGCGCTTCCACCGAGCGCAGCGTGATGCGCGCGGCGGAGGCTTTGCCCATGGCGTGCACCATCACTTTCGGGTCGCTGAACGCGATCAGGCGGTTGGCCTGGTAGCCGTGCGCCAGGAAGGCGCCCGACATGGCGCTGCCAACGATCAGGCCGATCACCGGGTGGCCCGTCAACCGCGCTTCCGCGTAGGCGCCCGCCGCGCCGGCCAGGGCCTGGTGGATGCCGTAGGCCTCCTCGGTGCGGCCATAGGCCTGGCTGGCCACGTCGATGACCGCCACGATGGGACGCTTGCGCGGGGTGTCGCGGTCGGCCCGCATGACTGCATGAACGGCCCGTGCCAGCTGCCAGCCCTCCACCAGGCCGATTTCGCCGTTGCGGGCACGGGGGAAGCGGTTGTCCGGATCGGGCACCACTGCGATGTAGCGCGCAGGCTGGCCGGCCAGCGGGGCGTCGGCCACCTGCACCGCTGGGCAATAGCCCGGCACCAGTGGCGTGCCGTCGGTCAGCGCCGCCAGCCACCGTGCGCCACGGCTGTGGTCCCGCCCGCCCTGGGCAGCGGCGGATCGTGCGGCGGCTTCCGTGGCGATGGCCTCAGCCTCGGCGAACTCCTGTATTGCATGGATATTCATTGCATGCCTCCTTTCGCATAAATGGTTCGCACTTGCTGGGCGCTGGCTTGCGCCGACGTGTCCACCTGATCCAGGCTGGCCAGGAAGTGCCGATACTGGGCGCTGCGCGGTTGCGCCGGCACGCCCTGACGGAACAGGTCCACCAGCGTTGCGCGGATGGCGGCGGTGTCGTCCGCGACGCATAGGTCCACCAGGCTCGCCTGGTGGCGTTGCACGCCGCCGGTCAGGTTCCAGATCAATGACCGGTCGCGTGAATCGAATTCGGCCACACCGGCTTCCTGCTCGATCACTTGCGGGCCGTTCAATCCGAGCCGCGCCTCGCCGGTCAGCACCAGGTAGGAGCACAGCCCCGCCGCAATAGACATGCCGCCATAACAACCCACCGTGCCGGCGCTTACGCCGATAACCGGACGGTAGCGCCGCAGATCGACAATGGCGGCCTGGATTTCAGCGATGGCGGCCAGGCCCAGGTTGGCCTCCTGCAGGCGCACGCCGCCGGTTTCGAACAGGATCACTGCCTGCGTCGGCACGCCGTTGCGGTTGTCCTCGGCCGCCAGCTCTAGCGCGCCGGCGATCTTGGCGCCGCCCACTTCCCCCATGCTGCCGCCCTGGAAAGCGCCCTCGATGGCCAGCACTACGGTCGGCACGCCGTCCAGCGTTCCCTTGGCCACCACCACGCCGTCGTCCGCCTGCACCACGATGTTCTGCATGGCCAGCCACGGGGACATCAGCCGGTCAAACGGTCCCACCAGTTCGCGCATGCTGTTCTCGTCCAGCAGCGCCTTCGCGCGGCTGCGCGCGTTGCGCTCGATGAAGCTGTCGCGCGCCAGCAATTGGTCCGTGTTCGGAGTCGAAATGTTCATGGCTGCCCCGCTTGTTCGTAAGCTTGTTCTATGCGCAGGCGCACCACGCCGGGTGTTGCGCCGCTGTCGTGAATTTCGATGCGCGCCGCGGGCAACGAGGCTGCCTGGAACAGGCGGTCGAGCACCGCCTGCCATGTGGCGCCGAAGCCGTTCACGGACGTTTGCACCAGCACGGTGGTGCGGCCAGCCGCCGCCGGCTCGAGCAGCACTTCCAGGTCGCCCGAGCCGACCACGCCGGCCAGCGCGCGCTGCGCAGCCGGCTGTCCGGCCGCGTATTCAAATTGCAGTTGTTCCATGTTCGTACTCCGCTTCCATGTTGATGCTTTGGGTTTCAATCCGGTCCAGCAGCAGCGCCGCTGCCAGCAGGTCCGCCGCGCCGCCGGGCGATACGCGCAGTGCCAGCAAGTCGGCGTCCAGCGCCCGCAGCGCATCCCTGCCGCCGCTGCTGGCGGTGCCGCCTGCGTTGAGCACGCCGCGCGCCCCGCGCTGGGTCGCTTCCAATGCGGGGCGTCCGCCACGCGCCAGCAGGCAGGTGTCGTCCAGCTCCGCCATCACGGCCAGCAGCGCGTTCAGGCGCGCGCACTCCTCGCTGTCGCCGCGCAGGCGGGACGCGCGCAATGTCGGCAACGCCGCCTGCATTACCTGCGGAAAGCCTTGCTGCGCCTGGAAGCGCGCACCGCCCACGCCGTGCTGCAGGCAGGCCAGCGCCCCCTTGTTGCCGGTGACGGCGGGCGCATGCGGATCATGCAGCCGGGCCAGCGCACCAGCGCGGGCTGCCACGGCTTGTGCACGGCTCGCCACGGCCTGAGCGCCGATCGCTATGGCTTGTGCAGCGTTCTCCATGGCTCGTGCGTCGCTCGCCACGGCGTGTGCGCCGTTTGCCGCGCTGGCGCCGTTGGCTGCGCCATCACCGCCTGGATCGCGCGGCTGGGCAGCTGCGGTGACGATCAGGCCGAGCGCCCAGATGGCGCCGCGATGGGTGTTCACGCCGCCAGTGGCCTGCATCATGGCGCGCTCTGCGTCCCGGCCCGCTGCGCCGATGTATTCGCGCAAGGCCTGATGGTCAGCGATGCGCTGGCCGGCAAGCGCCATGGCGTGGAAGGCTGGGCGCAGCGCACGCGCCGAGCGGCACATCAGCAGCCAGTTCAAGTCCTCGTGGGCGCCGTTGCCGCGCAGGTCCACCAGGCCGGGCTTGGGCGTAAGCGTGGCTTCGTCGATCAGGGCTTCGACGGCCGCATCGGCCAGCGCATCGGCCAGCGCAACAGCCTGAGAATCTGCCGGTGTGCCTGCCGGCGAACCGGCGAAAGCTCGCCCGGCGGCCGCGCGGTCATTCAACAGTTGCAAGGGTTTCATTACCAGCTCCGAAATTTGGCAGGCGGTTCATACAGGCCGCCGGACCAGTCCACCAGGTCCGCCACGCTCTTGGCGGCCAACAGCGAGCGGGTAGCCTCGCCGCGCTGCACGCCGATATCCTCGGGCAGCGCGACCAGCCCTTCGCTGCGCAGGCGGGCGGTATCCTTGGGGTTGTGCCGCAAGCCGATCGGCGTGACGCCGGCGACGGCGGCCAGCATGGCCTTGCGCTCCTCCAGCGAATGCGCCTTGTACAGGTAGGCGATGCCCTCCTCGGTCAGTACATGCGTCACGTCGTCGCCGTAGATCATCACCGGCGCGCGCGGCATGCCGGACGCCTTGCCGACCTCCACAGCGTCCAGCGTTTCAACGATGGAAGGCTGGCCGCCGTCCTGGAAGGTCTCCACCATCTGCACCACCAGCTTCTTGCCGCGCGCCAGCGGGTCGTCGGTTTCGATCAGGTCCAGCCAGGCCGGCGTCGGATGGCGGCGGCCGTGCGGGTCGTGGCCCATATTGGGCGCGCCGCCGAAGCCGGTCAGGCGGCCGCGCGTGACCGTGGAGGCATTCCCCAGGCCGTCCATCTGCAGCGTGGAACCGATGAACAGGTCCACCGCATACTGGCCGGCCAGCTGGCACAGTGCGCGGTTGGAGCGCATCGACCCGTCGCGGCCCGTGAAGAACACGTCCGGCCGTGCGGCGGCGTACGCCTCCATGCCCAGCTCCGCGCCGAAGCAATGCACGCTTTCCACCCAGCCGCTCTCGATCGCCGGGATCAGCGTGGGGTGCGGGTTCAGCGTCCAGTTACGGCAGATCTTGCCCTTCAGACCCAGTTGCTCGCCATACGTTGGCAGTATCAGCTCGATGGCTGCGGTGTTGAAGCCGATGCCATGGTTGAGCGACTGCACCTGGTGGCGCTCGTACACGCCGCGTATGGCCATCATCGCCATCAGGATGTGCAGCGGCTTGACCAGGCGCGGGTCGCGCGTGAACAGCGGCTCGATATAAAACGGCTTGTCCGCCTCCACCACGAAATCGATCCACGAGCCGGGGATATCCACGCGCGGCAAGTCGGCCGGATCGTCCACGATCTGGTTGACCTGCGCGATCACGATGCCGTCGCGGAAGGCGCCGGCTTCCACCAGCGTCGGCGTATCCTCGGTGCTTGGCCCGGTGTACAGGTTGCCCTGGCGGTCGGCCATGTAGCCGGCCACCATCACCACGTTCGGCGACAAGTCCACGAACAGGCGCGCATACAGCTCGACGTAAGTGTGGATGGCACCCATCTCCAGCAGGCCGTCCTGCAGGAACTGCGAGATGCGCAGGCTTTGCGCGCCGGCGAAGGCGAAGTCCAGCTTGCGGGCGATGCCGCGCTCGAACAGGTCCAGGTGCTCGGGCAGGCTCACGGCCGGCATGATCAGGTGCAGCTTGTTGAGCCGGTCCGGATCGGCCTTGGTCAGGGAACGGGCCAGGAAATCCGCCTGCTTTTGATTATTACCTTCAAGTACTACCCGGTCACCGCTGACAACGAGCCGTTCCAGCGCCTCGACGATGCGGTCGCTGCGCAGCACGGGGCCGTCGCACAGGTGGGCTACGGCGTCCATGCGGCGCTGCTTTTCGGTCCTCCGCGTGTCCCAGCGCCGGGCGGGCGCGGCTGCGGATGGTGTGGTGGCTTGCATGTCTGGTCTCCTCCGGTTCTACATGTGTCAGGCCATAGAATAGGAAGAGCGGCCGGGGCGTACAATCAACCTGGCCGTCTGACGTTTACTCTCAGAGTAAACATTGCGCTACAATCGGTCCATGGCTATCGACGAAGAAATCACGCTGAAGAAGCTGGAAGTGTTCCTGGCGTTTATGCGCCTGGGCAGCCTGGCGCGCGTGTCCGAGGAGCTGGGCCAGAGCACGGTGAGCGTGCATCGCGCGCTGCATACGCTGGAAGAAGGCCTGCGCTGCCCCTTGTTCAAGCGCGAGGGCCGCAACCTGATTGCGCTGCCCACGGCTTATGCTTTTGCCAAGCACGCGCAGCGCGCGGTGGGCGAATGCGAGGAAGGCATCCGCAAGGTGCGCGAACTGGCGGGCTTCGACGCCAGCCGCATCCGCATAGGTTCGCTCTACTCGCTCACCCTGCGCTGTATCCCGCAATTGCTGATCGCGCTCAAGATGCGCAAGCCCGACCTGCAGCCCGACCTGACGCTGGGTTCCAATGAGGATTTGCTGCGCAGCCTGGCCGACGGCCGGCTGGACGCCATCGTGATCGGCGTGCAATCGCCCATCGATGACAAGGAACTGGTGGCTGTGCCGCTGTTCGAGGACGAGGTGCAGCTGGCCGCGCCGCTTGGCTCGCCCTACGCCAACATGGAGCGGGTGGACCTGCAAACCATGCGTAACGAGAAATTCATCACCCTGGGCGAAGGTTTTGTGACGGCGGACAGTTTCCAGCACGCGTTCCGGCAAGCCGGCTTCGTGCCGGAGACCGTGATGCAGGTGGGGGATATTTTCTCGCTGATTAACCTCGTCAGCGGCGGCATCGGCTACAGCCTGCTGCCGCGCCGCGTGGCCGAATTCAGCACGCGCATCCAACTCATCCCGCTGGAGGCGCGCTACGCCTCGCACCAGCAGATTACGCTGCTGGTGCCGCGCAGCCGCGAGCGCAGCCCGAATTTGCTGGCACTGGCTGCGGAGTGCCGCATGTACGGCAAACAGGCGCCGCTGAAATAGGCGGCGCCTGCCCTCTACTTATTCGCCGCGCTGGTGGACCTGCTTGCCGGCCGCGTAGGTGGCGCTGATGGCGCGGTCGTCGCCCAGCAGTGCCAGCGCGAACAGCAGTTCTTCCAGGCTGTTGGTGCGCGTGCTGCGGCGCTCCAGCAGCGGCGTCGCTTTCGGATCGACTACGATGAAGTCCGCCTCTGCGCCGGCGACGAAGTTGCCGACCGTCCCTTCCAGCTGCATGCTGCGCGCGCCGCCCAGCGTGGCCAGGTAGAACATGCGCAGCGCAGGCATGTAGGTGCCGCCCATGCGCGCCACCTTGTAGGTTTCGTTCATCGTCTGCAGCATGGAGAAAGAGGTGCCGCCGCCCACGTCGGTGGCCAACGACAGCGCCACCTTGGCCTTGTCGGCACCGGCGAAGTCGAACAGGCCGCTGCCCAGGAACAGGTTGGACGTGGCGCACATGGACACGGCGGCGCCGGTGGCGGCCATGCGGGCGCGGTCTTCGTTGTCCAGCCAGATGCAGTGGGCATACATGGAGCGCGGACGCAGCATGCCGTACTGGTCGTACACGTCCAGGTAGCTGCGCGCTTTCGGGAACAGGGACTTGACCCAAGCCACTTCGTCGGTGTTCTCTGCCACGTGGGTCTGCACGAAGGTGTCCGGGTAGGCTTGCGCCAGTTCGCCGGCCAGTTGCAGCTGCGCTTCGGTGGACGTGGGAGCAAAGCGCGGGGTGAGCGCGTACATATTGCGGCCCTTGTTGTGCCAGCGCTTGATCAGCTCTTCGCTCTCGCGCGCGCCGCTTTCGGCGGTGTCCTGCAGGAAGTCGGGGCAGTTCCGGTCCATCATCACCTTGCCGGCGGCCATGCGCAGGTTGCGCTGCTCGCTGGCGCCGAAGAAGGCGTCCACCGATTCCGGATGCACGGTGCAGTACACCATGGCGGTGGTGGTGCCGCAGCGCAGCAGCTCGTCCAGGAAGAAGTCGGCCACGCCGCGTGCATGCACGGGGTCCTTGAACTGGCGCTCGGTGGGGAAGGTGTAGGTGTCCAGCCACGGCAGCAGGCCCGGCGCGGGCGACGCGATCATGTCGGTCTGCGGGTAGTGGATGTGGGTGTCGATAAAGCCGGGCATGATGATCTTGCCACGATAGTCGCGCACCAGCGTGCCTTCGGGCAGCGTGTCTTTGAGCTGGTCGTACTCGCCTGCGGCTTGTACGCGGCCATCGGCGATCACCAGCAGGCCATCCTCGTGCCAGTTGTGGGCCTGGTCGCTGAAGGCGGGGTCGCCGGTGAAGTGCAGGATGCTGGCGCGGAAGGCCTTCGTTGTCTCGTTGTTATTCATGATGGTGTTGTTAGTTGGAGGATTGGCGGCAGGGTTAGACGAACTCTGACCACATGCCATGGAAGGCTATCACCCGGTATGCGCGGATTCATATCGCTGCCGTTATGGGCGCTATGCACGCGGCGCCCGCCTGCTTGCGGCGTTGCGCGGTACTGTCTCGCCTGTAATTTCGAGGAGTTCGACCATGTGTGGCATCGTCGGCGTGCTTGCGCACGCCCCTGCAAATCAAACCATCTACGATGCGCTGCTCCTGCTGCAGCATCGCGGCCAGCAGGCCGCCGGCATCGCTACCGATAACGACAGCGTGTTCGCCATGCATAAGGCGAACGGCCTGGTGACGGACGTCTTCCGGACGCGGAACATGCGCTCGCTGCGCGGCAACGCGGGCATCGGCCATTGCAGCTGCGCGGCTTACGGCCCGTCTTGCGACGAAGAAGCGCAGCCGTTCTACGTCAACGCGCCGTTTGGCATCACGCTGGCGCACAACGGATGGCTGAGCAATGGCGACGGCTTGCGCGCCGAGTTGTCCGTGGCCGGGCGGCGGCACATGAATACCGCTTCCGACGCTGAGGTACTGCTGAACGTGCTGGCGCACGAGCTGCATGCGGCCAGCCAGGGCGCGCCCTTCTCGGCCGATGCGCTGTTTGCCGCCGTGGGAGCGCTGCAAGCGCGGGTGCAGGGGTCGTATGCGGCCGTGGCGCAGGTCGCAGGCCTGGGCTTGCTGGCGTTCCGCGATCCGCTGGGCGTGCGGCCGCTCTGCCTGGGCACGCGCGCGGCGGCGGGCGGCGACGAGTACATGGTCGCCAGCGAGTCGGTCGCGCTGGAAGGCATGGGCTTCCGCTTCCTGCGCGACGTGGCGCCGGGCGAAGCGGTCTTCATTGATACGGCTGGCGTCTTGACCGCGCGCCGGCTCGCGGCCGATGGGCGCGCCGCCGGCGTCGTGTCCGGCGCTGGCCACCCTGCCGCAAGTCCCAGCGCCTTCGAATTCGTCAGCCTGGCGCGGCCCGATTCGGTGATAGACGGCGCGTCGGTCTACGCGGCGCGCCTGAAGCTGGGCGAACTGCTGGCCGGCCAGATACTCAGCGAACTTGATGTGGAGGCCATCGATGTGGTGATGCCGGTGGACGACATCTCCCGTCCCGCCGCCATCCAGCTGGCGCTCAAGCTGGGCATCGACTACCGCGAAGGCTTCATCCAGAACCGCTATCCCGGCCGCAGCTTCGAGCTGCCGGCCGGCGCGGCAAGGCGCGCAGTCAGCCAGCGCCTGAACGCCATCGCGGCTGAATTCAAGGGCAAGCGCCTGCTGCTGGTGGAGGACGCCATCGTGGATGGCGCCAGCAGCCGCGAAGTGGTGCAGCTGGCGCGCAATGCGGGCGCGAGCTACGTGGCGCTGGCGTCAACCGCGCCGCCCGTGCTGCAGCCGGACGTGTACGGCGTGGACTGGCCTGCGCGCCGCAAGCCCGCATCCATGGGCGGCACGCGCGAAGAAATGCGCCGCACCGTGACGGCCGACGCGCTGGTATTCCAGACCCTGCCCGCCCTGAAGGCCGCCATCGCCAGCGCGTCCCCAGCCCTGCAGCAGCTCGAGACGTCGTGCTTTGATGCGGCTTAGCTGCGGCTTAGCTTCCGCGATAAGTCGAATAAGCCCAGGGCGACACCACGATAGGCACGTGGTAGTTCTGGCCTGGGTCGGCGATGCCGAAGGCGATCACCACTTCATCGATGAAGCGCGGCGTTGGCACGGTCACGCCTTGCGCAGCGAAGTAGTCGCCCGCGCCGAACACCAGCTCGTACTTGCCGATCTTGACCTCGTCACCGAACAGCAAGGGCTGCTCGCAGCGGCCATCCTGGTTGGTGGTGTCTGCCTTTAACAACACCTTCTCGCCGCCGTCCACGCGGTACAGCTTTACCTGTACGCCTGCGCCAGGCTTGCCCTGCGTGATGTCCAAAACGTGTGTACTCAGCTTGCCCATAGTGTCTCGCTTTCTTTATCGGGTTGAAACAGGAACTCCTGTATGAAAATCATATACGGCACAGCACTGTCGGATATACGCGGGAACGGATAACAACCATGACCTCGGCGGACATAATCGGGCCTCCATTACAATAAAAGAGGGAGACGCAATATGAACGCATTTCGAGTAGGCGCCGCCGGCGCAGTGGCCGTGCTGGCCTTCGCCACCGGCATGCAGCAAGCCAGCGCCGCTGACTGGAGCGACACGTCGATCGGCTACCGCTACGGCACCCGCTTCGCCGAGCCGTACAACAGCAAGGACCTGGAAAAGCACGTCCTGAACGTGACGCACGCCAGCGGCTACAAGTACGGCAGCAACTACTTCAACGTGGACTTCCTGAACTCCGACGGCGACGACGCCAACGCGCAGGAAGCCTATGTGCTGTACCGCCACACGCTGGACCTGGGCAAGGTAAGCGGCAAGGACTTCAAATACGGATTGGTGCGCGGCCTGGGCCTGACCGCCGGCTTTGACTGGAACACCAAGAACGACCACAGCTACGACTCCAAGAAGCACATGGTCGTCGCCGGCCCGACGCTGATGCTGGACGTGCCGGGCTTCCTGAACGTGAGCCTGCTGGCGGTCTGGGAGAGCAACCACCCGCTGGGCGTAACGAGCCGCTACAGCTACGACACGCACGCCATGCTGAACGCCGCCTGGGGTATCCCGCTGGGCAAGTCGGGCTTCTCGTTCGAGGGCTACACCAACTGGATCGGCCACAAGGGCAAGAACGAATTCGGCGGCCCGACCGCACCGGAAGTGAACTTTGACGCGCAAGTGATGTATGACCTGAGCGGCGCCGCCGGCATGAAGCCGAACACGCTGCGCATCGGCCTGGAATACCAATACTGGCGCAACAAGTTCGGCACCCCGCACAACATCCCCGGCGCCACCGCCAAGACCCCGATGGTCCGCGCCGAATACCACTTCTAATCTTCCTCAGCAAACCGGCCGGCCCTGACGGGCTGGCCCCTCCCCCGGCACTGGACTAGCACGGCGCGCTTGGTTATATTGCTCGTACCGAAAGTCACCGAGAGCAGCCATGCCTACCCTGGACCCGCGCGTAGACGCGTATATCGCCAAATCGGCTGAATTCGCCCAGCCTATCCTGGAGCATCTGCGCGCCGTCGTGCACGCGGCTTGCCCGGACGTGGAAGAGACGATGAAGTGGAGTTTCCCGCATTTCCAGTACAACGGCATGTTGTGCAGTATGGCGTCGTTCAAGGCGCATTGCGCCTTTGGCTTCTGGAAGGGCGAGCTGCTGGTCGAGGCGGCGGATGCGAAGACCAGGGAGGCCATGGGCCAGTTCGGCCGCATCACGTCCGTCAAGGATCTGCCGCCGAAGAAGACGCTGGAGTCCTACATCAAGAGGGCGATGAAGCTCAACGACGACGGTGTGAAGGCGCCTGCGCGCGCCAAGCCTGCCGCACCGCGCGAGCTGCTGGTGCCGGATTATCTGACCGAGGCGCTGGCGCGGCGGCAGCCCGCGCTGGACCATTTCAACGCCTTCAGCACCAGCAAGAAGCGCGACTACGTAGAGTGGATGGAGGAAGCCAAAACCGAAGCGACGCGCCTGCGCCGGCTGGAACAGGCGCTAGAATGGATCGCCGAGGGCAAGTCCCGCAACTGGAAATACGAGAAATGCTGACATCTGTAGCGCAAGCCGTGGCCGAAGCGCTGGCCGACGATCCTTTTTACGTCACCGTTTGTGTCGCTGGCGGCGTGCAGCGGCTAATGCCGCGTTACGTCGAACTGGCGCTGATTGAGGGTGAACAGGCTGGCCGCGTGGACCTGGCCGACGGCCAGGGCAGCGGCGCCGCCATCTGGAGCGTTCCCGGCGATGCGGCTCGCAAGGCAGCAGCCTACGCGGACCGCGAACGCGCGCTGGCCGTGCTGCTGGGCGAACAGGGCTTTGCCAACTTCCAGGCCATTGTCGCCAATATGGAAGCCAACCTGGCTGCGCACGGCCTGGCGTCCGCGTGGTACTTGTCGATCGCGGGTATCAAGCCGAGCGCGCAAGGCGGCGGCATGGGCACGCGGCTGCTGTCGCACGGCCTGGCGGCGGCCGACCGGGCCGGCGCCGTCAGCTTCCTGGAGACCTTTAACGAACGCAGCCTGCCGTTCTACCGGCGCCAGGGCTATGCGGTGGCGGCAAAGTACTTCGAACCCGTGAGCGGCGCCGATTACTGGCTGATGACACGCCCACCGCGCACGTAGGCGGCAATCGCGCTACAATCACCGGATGCGTAATATCCGTTTCTTCCTGCTGATGCTGTTCTTCGCGCTCCAGACCGCCCTGGCTGGCGCCGCGTCGATCCGCACTTGCTGCGAAGATGCGTGTCCGCCGACGATGTGCGCCACGATGGGCTGCCTGCCCGCCGCCCAGCCCATGATATCGGCCACGCCGCCGCTTCTGCCGCTGCCGGCGGCCACGGCGGATTACCCTGACATGCCCGCCATCGCCCTTCCCTTGCCATTAAAAGAAGTCTGGACGCCGCCCGACTGAACCCGAGCCGCTTCGTCCCTTTTTCTTTCAAATTTATCAAGGAAACAATATGAAATCCATCGCTATCAAAACCGCCGCAGCCGCCGCCCTGCTGGCCACTTCCGCCGTCGCTTTCGCAGCCAATATGGACTGCTGCGCAAGCCTCGAATGCTGCCTGAAGATGCTGGCCTGCTGCCTGTAAGCCGCAAGTAGCTTGAGAAACGGGCCGGTACTGCAAAGTGCCGGCCCGTTTTGCATTGGCCCGGCTTATCGCGTTGCGTGTCAGTCTGGTCTTACATGGAGGCAGGGGGTGCGCCGATGTGGCTTGCATCTTGGCGTTTGCATAATGTGGCCTGCTTCAGTTACCAAGGTTTATGCATGAAAATCATCGATCAACGTTTTATCTCCGGTCAAAATCGCTATTCCAACCAGCCTTGCCTGCTCAGCATCCTTGAACTGGATGACGCTTCCGCGTCGCCGGCCGACGTGCGTTCGACCGCCGCTAAGCTGAAGGGCGTGCTGGGAAATTTGCCGCGCCTGGAGCGGCTGATCAATGTCATAGGGCCGGTGGATGCCGAGAAGGCACCCGCCGGACATTTTCAACTGGCGCGCCTGATCCAGGCGGTCACGCTTGAGCTGCAGCGGCTTGCCGGCAGCGAGGTGACTGTGGGATTCATCGGCGCACTGCCGCGCATGCCGGGGCGCTATCGCCTGGTGCTGCCCTATCGGATGGAGAGAATCGCTGCGGCCGCTGTGAATGCGGCGCTGGATGTGGTGAATGCCGTACGGGCGGGAGCTGCCGTCGATCTGACGGCGGTCATGGCGCAGCTGCGGGCTGCGGGGGAACGGCGGGTTACGGCAAGGGCTGCCGCCCTTGCCTAACCCGCCCTGCGGAACGCGGCGGCGTTTAGACGAACTCGCCGATCTTGCTGACCACCGCTTCGCGCACCGAGCCGCTGGTGACGAAGGAGTGAGCGACCTGGATGTCGTTGTGGAACCAGCGGTCGCCGTCCAGGCATGCCGGGATCTGCTTGCGGATCTCGTCATACGCCGCTTGCGTGCCTTCGCCCAGCTTGAAGCCCGGCAGCAGGTCTTCCGTCATGGTCAGCGCCTGCGCGGCCAGCAGCATTTCCACGCCGATGATGTATTGCGTGTTCTGCACCACCGTCGCGGCCTTGCGCGCGCACCACGTCGAGTTGGAGATGTGGTCTTCGCTGTTGCCCTTGGACGGAATGCTGTCCACGCTGCCCGGCATGCTCAGCGTGCGGTTTTCCATCACCAGTGAGCTGAGCGAGCATTGCACCACCGGGTAGCCGGTGTTCACGCCGCGGATGCCGCTCATCAGGTTGCGCGGCAGGCCCCACGACAGCGTCGGGTCGATCAGGCGCGCCACGCGGCGCTCGCAGATGCTGCCCAGGTCCGTGATGGCCATGGCCAGCAAGTCCATCGCCTGCGCCAGGTACTGGCCGTGGAAGTTACCGCCCGAGATAATCTCGAATCCGCCGCCGTCCTTGCCGAAGATGAGCGGGTTGTCGGTGGCCGAGTTGATCTCGTTTTTCACGATGGTGTCGATGTAGTCCAGCGCGTCGAACACGGGGCCGTACACTTGCGGCGTGCAGCGCAGCGAGTACACGTCCTGGATGCGGGCGGTGTACGGGATGTCGGTGCGGCGCAGCTCGTCCGGGAACTGCACGGCACGCGCTTCGTGCGTGGTGCGGGTGGAACCCTTGAGCAGCTTGCGCACCACCTTGGCAGTCTTGATCTGGCCAGGGTGCGGGCGCGCCTGCTGGATGCGCGGGTCGAACGCGGCCATCTCGGCGCGCATCGCTTCCAGCGTCAGGCCCAGCGACAGGCAGGCGTCCGTCAGCAGGTTGCGCGCGTCGTCGGCGGCCAGCACGGCCACGGCCAGCGAGGCGGTGCAGCCGTTGATCAGGGCCGATGCGTCCTTCGCTTTCAGGTCGAATTTCACCGGGCCGATTTCGGACTTGGTGATCGCTTCCGGCGCCGACATGCGCTTGCCGTCGTACATCACTTCGGCTTCGTCGAAGCCGGCGATGGCCGCTGCCAGGTAGGCCAGCGGCGCCAGGTCGCCGGACGCGCCGACGGAACCCTTCTGCGGCATGATGGGGTGGATGCCGGCGTTGATGAAGGCCAGCAGGCGGTCCACCACTTCCACGCGCGGCGCGGAGTAGTTCGAGGCGAAAGCGTTCGCGCGCAGCAGCATGGTGGCGCGGCTCACCTCTTCCGGGAACGGCTCGCCGATGCCGCCGCTGTGGGCCATGATCAGCTGCGTCTGGAACAGTTCGATGTGCTCGACCTTGATGCGGGTGTCCTTCAGCAGGCCCACGCCGGTGTTAAAGCTGTACATCATCGGCGCTTCATCGTGCATCCAGGTGGATTCGATGTAGTCGCGGCTTTCCTTCAGCGCTGCGCGCGAGGACGCGGCCAGCGCCACCTTGGCATGCGGGGCGCGCGCCACGGCGATCACCTGTTCCGCGGTGAGGTTGAAGCCATCGATGGTAACGGTCGTTTCGGTAGTCATAGTCATTCCTTCGTGTGGGCGCTTCAGTTGGCGCCGGACTCAAACCAGGTGCCGATCATCTGGCGCTCGGAGTCGGTCATCTGCGTCATGTTTGCCAGTGGCATGTCCTTGTTCTGCACGGCGCGCTGGTAGATCTTGGCAGCGTGCTGCTTGATCTGGTCCGGCGTATCGAGCATCACGCCGCCCGGCGCCGAGGCGAAGCCGGCTTGCGTAGGCTGGGCCGAGTGGCACGATGCGCAACGCGCCGTCACCACTTGCTGCACGGCGCCGATGTCGTGGCCGGAGCGGGCGATGTCGGCTGCGCTCGGCGCGGCGCCTTCCGCGCCATGGCCATGGGCATCGGCGGCAGCCACCGGCTGCGCCGCCACCGCCTTGCGCGGCGCCGGAGCGATGGCGATGGCCACGGCCACCAGCAGGATCACGCCCGCCACCGGGAAGCCCAGCGACACCTTGCCCGCATGGCGCAGGTTGAAGAAGTGGCGGATCAGCACGCCGGCCGCCATGATGGCGCCCAGGATCAGCCAGCTGTACGAGTGGCTGTAGGTCATTGCGTAGTGGTTGCTGATCATGATCAGCAGCACAGGCAGCGTGAAGTAGTTGTTGTGCACCGAACGCACCTTGGCGCGCTTGCCGTAGATCGGGTCGGGCGACTGGCCCTTCTCCATCGCTTCCACCAGCTTGCGTTGGCCGGGGATGATCACGAACAGCACGTTACCCACCATCATGGTGCCTATCATGGCGCCCACGTGGATGTAGGCGGCGCGGCCGCTCAAGGTGTGCGTCAGCACGTAGGCTGCGGCGACGATCAGCACGAACAGCACGGAGCCGAGAACGGCAGGCTTTTCGCCCAGCGGCGATTTGCACAGCAGGTCGTAGACGATCCAGCCGCCGGCCAGCGTGCCCAGTCCCACGGCAACGGCTTGCAGGGACGACAAATCGGCCACGTTTTTATCGATCATCATCGCCGAGGCGTTGAAGTAGTAGACGATGAACAGCATGGCGAAGCCGCTCAGCCAGGTCGCATACGCTTCCCATTTGAACCAGTGCAGGTCGGACGGCAGTTCCGCCGGGGCGACCAAGTATTTTTGCGGGTTGTAGAAACCGCCGCCGTGCACGGCCCACAGTTCCCCGGAGACGCCGGCCTTGGCCAGCGGGCTGCCGGGCTTGGGCGGCCGGATCGAGTTGTCCAGCCAGACGAAGTAAAACGAAGCGCCGATCCACGCTATGCCGGTGATCAGATGCAGCCAGCGTACCAGGAGATTGAGCCACTCCACCCCATACGATCCGAATAAAGCTTCCATGAATTTTCCAATTAGTCTGTTCATCTGCCTCTGGCGGGCACTTCAGATGAGCGAGGTTGTCACCTCCGGAACGATCGTTATCCTGCCGCCGCTACGATCGTGATGGCCTGCGGCCATCAACCTGCCCCCGGCCATGGAAAGTGTCTCCTCTCTTGCCGGGATGGTGGAACGATAGCGGTCTTGCGGGCGCGAGTCCTGCGCTTGCACATATAACTTGCATACGATTCGCGTTATAGCTGTTACAGGCCGGGATGTGCGACTCTGTTATGCATAAGTTTAAATATCCAACCTTGGGAGACCGATATGTCACGCTTGCCAGAACACCTGGACATCCACCTGATCCGCATTCTTTACCTGCTGCTGTGCGAGAAAAACGTCTCGCGCGTGGCGCTGAAACTGAACCAGCCGCAGCCCTCCATTTCCGCCTCGTTGCGCAAGCTGCGCGAGCTGACGGGCGATCCGCTGCTGGTGCGCGGCGGGCGCGGCATGGTGCCGACGCAACACGGCGAGAGCCTGCTCAAGCCGGCCAAGCGCATCCTGGACGAAACCGAAAGCCTGTTCAGTCCCAAGACGGCGTTCGTGCCGCAGGAGGAGGCGCGCACTTTCCACATCGCTGCGCCGGACTATATGAATACGCAGTTCTTCACCGAGGTGATCGCCCGCGTGCGGCGCGAGTCGCCCAGGAGCCGCCTGGTGATTCACGCGCTGGGACCGGACGCCGACTACGTGCGCCTGCTGTCGGACGGCGAGCTGGACCTGGTGGTGGCCAACTGGGACGAGCCGCCGCACCACCTGCACATCTCCAAGCTGTTCGACGACCCGATCGTGTGCCTGATGCGCGCCAACAGCGCCTATGCGCGCCGCACGCCCAAGGACGGCATGACCATCGAGGACTACCTGACCTTGCCGCACGCGGCGCCGGCGCTGATCCTGCCCGGCTACCACGGCAACATCGACGCCTTCCTGGAGCAGCAGAACATGGAGCGCAACATCGTGGTGGAGTCGGCGCATTTCCGCATGCTGCCTTATATCGTGGCGCAGACCGATCTGGTGCTGACGGCCGGGCAGCAGTTCGCCAGCTTCTATGAGAACACGCTGGGGCTGAAGTCGTACAAGGTGCCGGTGAAGTTCCCGCCGCTGCGCTTTTACCAGCTGTGGCACGAGCGCGCGCACCACGCCACCGAGCACAAATGGCTGCGCGCGCAGATCAGCACGGCCGCGCGGCTGCTGGCGAAGTAGCGGCGGCTTACGGGCCTGCGGCCCTAACCCGCCCTACGAAAAGCAGAGGCCCGGGCGACCGTAGGGCGGATTAGCGCGCAGCGCGTAATCCGCCGAGCCGCCGAGCCGCCAAGCCGCCGAAGCCGCCGCACAGCATAGCTGATATCGCGCCAGCGATATACATCCCGCCAGCCAGCCCTCTATTATCAAATCGCCACCTCCCAGACCACCCAACATGGAGCGGGCCGCTCCCGACCAGCGGCCCGAATGCACGATGACGACTCTGAAGCAACTGAACACCTGCGGCGTGCTGGATTTCAGCGCAACGCTGCACGGACTGTACGAACACTCTCCGTGGATACCCCAGCGTGCCGCCGCGCTGCGCCCTTTCCGCACCGTGGACGCATTGAAGCTGGGCTTGCAGAAGGTGGTGGCCGAGGCCACGCGCGACGAGCAACTGGGCCTGATCCGCGCCCACCCGGAATTGGCCGGCAAGGCAGCCGTGGCGGGCGAACTGACGCCCGAGTCCAGCGGCGAACAAGCCAAGGCCGGCCTGCACCTGTGCAGCCCGGAAGAATTCGCGGCGCTGCAGGAACTGAACGCGGCCTATAACGAGAAATTCACCTTCCCCTTCATCATCGCGGTGAAAGGAGCGGATGGCAAAGGCCTCACGCGCCAGGCCATCATCGCCGCCTTCCGCCGCCGCCTGCGCAACCAGGTGGAGGATGAAACGCGCGAGGCGCTGCGCCAGATCAACCGCATCGCTGAGATGCGCCTGAACGCGCTGCTGCAGCACGAGCCGGCCATGGGCCAGGCCATCATGGCGTGGGCCGAGCAGATCGGCGCGCTGAGCGAGGATGCGCAAGGCCTGACCTGCACCTACATGACGCAAACCCACCGCAGCACGGCGGTGCAGATCGCGCAGTGGATGCGCGAAGCCGGCATGCACGCGCACATCGACGCGGTGGGCAACGTGGTGGGCCGCTACCTGTCCACCGACCCGCAGGCGCGCACCCTGCTCACCGGTTCGCACTACGACACGGTGCGCAACGGCGGCAAGTATGACGGCCGCCAAGGCATCCTGACCGCCATCGCCGTGGTCAAGCAGCTGCACGAACGCGGCGAAACGCTGCCCTTCCACTTCGAGGTGATCGCTTTTTCGGAAGAGGAAGGCGTGCGCTTCAAGAGCACCTTCCTGGGCAGCAGCGCCGTCATCGGCCAGTTCGATCCTGCCCTGCTGAACCTGCGCGACCGCGACGGCATCCTGCTGCGCGACGTGCTGGCCGAAGCGGGACAGGACGTGAACACCATCGCCGCCATCGCGCGCGACCCGGCAGACCTGCTGGGGTATGTGGAAGTGCATATAGAACAAGGCCCGGTGCTGCTCGACCGCGGCCTGCCGGTGGGCGTGGTGACGTCGATTGCCGGCAGCAGCCGCTTCCTGGTGGAGCTCAAGGGCGTGGCCAGCCACGCCGGCACCACGCCCATGGGCATGCGCAAGGACGCCGCAGCAGCCGCTGCCGAGATCGTGCTGTCCGTGGAGGACCGCTGCGGCGCGCACCAGCCGGGCGCGCAGGAATCGGCGCTGGTCGGCACGGTGGGCCAGCTGCACGTGCCGGGAGGCTCCACCAATGTGATCCCCGGCGCGTGCACCTTCTCGCTCGACATCCGCGCCGCCAACGACGCCGCGCGCGACGCGGCGGTGGCCGACATCCTGGCGCACATCGAGAAGGTGTGTCAGCGGCGCCACATTGATGTCAATGTTGAACGTACCGTTTCCGCCAGTTCGGCGCCCTGCGCGCCCTGGCTGATGCAGCAGATTGCAGCCGCCGCCGAACGGGCCGGCGTTCCCGCATTCCAGCTCGCGTCCGGCGCAGGCCACGACGCCATGCTGATGGCCCGCATTACCGATGTGGCCATGCTGTTCACCCGCTGCGGCAATGGCGGCATCTCCCACAACCCGCTGGAGACGATGACCGCCGACGACGCCGACGTGGCCGCCCGCATCCTGCTCGACTTCCTGCGCCATTTCAAGGCCAGGCCGAAAGCCGCAGCCAGGAACAGCGCGGACTATACCGAAAAACAGATAACCCATATTCCCCAGCAAATAAGCTGACAAGGAGCGTATAGACGACGATACAAGAAAGCAGCGCAAAAAACAAAGCGCGGGACGTCATATTTTTCCACTCGCAAGAAGTGGAATTTCGGACGTATAAAAACTAAACACGAGACAAACATCATGAACTTCCTGGATAACTACTTCAAGCTCAGTGAGAACGGCAGCAACGTTCGCACCGAGGTGCTGGCCGGCCTCACCACCTTCCTGACGATGGCTTACATCATCTTCGTCAACCCCTCCATCCTCGGCGACGCCGGCATGCCCAAGGACTCGGTCTTTGTGGCCACCTGCGTGGCTGCGGCAGTCGGCACGCTCATCATGGGCTTGTACGCCAACTTCCCTATCGGCCTGGCGCCGGGCATGGGCTTGAACGCCTACTTCGCCTATGGCGTCGTCAAAGGCATGGGCTTCCCATGGGAAGCCGCACTGGGCGCAGTATTCATTTCCGGCTGCTGCTTCCTGGTGGTGAGCCTGCTGCGTATCCGCGAGAAGATCATGAATGCCATCCCCGCTTCGCTGCGCACCGCCATCCCGGCCGGCGTGGGCCTGTTCCTGGCGCTGATCTCGCTGAAAAACTCCGGCATCGTCGTCTCCAGCCCGGCCACTTTTGTCACCATGGGCAACCTGCACGAGCCCGCGCCCATCCTGGCCATCGTCGGCTTCCTCGTCATCGTCGCACTGGACCGGCTGAAAGTCACCGGCGCCCTGCTGATCGGCATCATGACCGTAACGGTGCTGAGCTTCTTCTTCGCCGGTAACGCCTTCCACGGCGTGGTCTCCATGCCGCCATCGATCGAACCGACCGCCTTCAAGCTGGACATCATGGGCGCCATCTCGCACGGCCTGCTCAACGTGGTGCTGGTGTTCTTCCTGGTTGAACTGTTCGACGCCACCGGCACGCTGATGGGCGTGGCCCAGCGCGCAGGCCTGATGAAGGACGGCAAACTGCCGCCGTCGATGAACAAGGCCCTGCTGGCCGATTCCGGCGCCATCATCGCCGGTTCCGTGATGGGCACCTCGAGCACCACGGCCTTCATCGAAAGCGCCGCCGGCGTGCAAGCGGGCGGCCGCACCGGCCTCACCGCCGTCACCGTGGCCGTGCTGTTCCTGATGGCGCTATTCATCGCGCCGCTGGCCGGCGTGGTACCGGCTTACGCCACCGCACCCGCCCTGTTCTTCGTGGCCTGCCTGATGCTGCGCGAACTGGCGGAAATCAACTGGAGCGAAACCACGGAAAGCATCCCCGCCGTGATCACCGCGCTGGTCATGCCATTCACCTATTCGATCGCCAACGGCCTGGCGCTGGGCTTCATCAGCTACGCCGCGCTGAAACTGCTGACCGGTAAGCACAAGGAAGTCAGCGGCATGATCTGGGGCATTGCCGCGGTGTTCCTGTTCAAGACCATTTATATCGCAGGTTGAAGGAGTAGTTCATGTCTCACCCGATTCGTTTTTACTATCAGGGGCGCGTGCAGGAAGTCGCGTCCGCATCGCCCACCCGCACGCTGCTTCAGCATTTGCGCGAAGACCAGCATTGCACCGGCACCAAGGAAGGCTGCGCCGAAGGCGACTGCGGCGCCTGCACCGTCGTCATCGGCTCGCTGGTGAACGGTGAACTGGAAATGCGCAATGTGAACTCGTGCATCCAGTTCCTGCCTACGCTGGACGGCAAGGCCGTGTTCTCGGTGGAGGACCTGAAGCAGAACGACGGCAGCCTGCACCCGGTGCAGGAAGCGCTGGTCGAATGCCACGGTTCGCAATGCGGCTTCTGCACGCCGGGCTTCGCCATGTCCTTGTGGAGCCTGTACCTGAAGCAGGAAACGCAGACGGAACCCCTGTGCCGGAAACAAGTCGACGAGACGCTGTCCGGTAACCTGTGCCGCTGCACGGGTTACCGCCCCATTATCGACGCGGCGCACCGCATGGGCGAACTGCCGCCGGCGCGCTTCGACCGGGAGGCCCTGGCGGCCACCCTGCAAGACCTGCAACGAAATACCATGTTCAGCTACACCCACGACGGCCAGACCTTCCACGCGCCGCGCACCCTGGCCGAATTGGCCGCACTGCGCGCCGCCAAGCCCACCGCCACCATCCTGGCCGGCTCCACCGACGTGGGCCTGTGGGTGACCAAGCAGATGCGCGACCTGGGCGACGTGATCTACGTGCGCCAGGTGCAGGAACTGCACCAGATGGGCATGGTGGACGGCATGCTGGAAATCGGCGCCGCCGTGTCGCTGGACGACGCCTACCGCTCGGTGGGCGGCCTGTATAAGAACGCCTCGCTGCACGAGCTGTGGCAGCGCTTCGCCTCGCAGCCCATCCGCAGCACCGGCACCCTGGGCGGCAGCGTCGCCAACGGCTCGCCCATCGGCGACTCCGCGCCGTGGATGATCGTGCTCGGTGCAGAGATCGTGCTGAACGGCTCGCAAGGCCGCCGCAGCATGCTGCTGCAGGACTTCTACCTGGACTACATGAAGAAGAACTGGCAGCCGGGCGAGTTCGTCGAGGCGGTGCGCATTCCGCTGCCGAAAGCGAACCAGCAGTTCCGCACCTACAAGCTGGCCAAGCGCTACGACCAGGACATTTCCGCCGTTGCCGCGGCCTACTGCATCACGCTGGAAGACGGCATCGTGCGCAACGCGCACATCGCCTACGGCGGCATGGCAGCCACCTCCAGGCGCGCCCCGCTGGCCGAAGCTGCCATCGAGGGCAAGCCATGGAACGAAGACACGCTCAAGGCCGGCATGGCCGCCCTGGCGCAGGACTACACCCCGCTGACCGACATGCGCGCCACCGCCGGCTACCGCATGAAGACCGCGCAGAACCTGCTGCGCCGCTTCTGGCTGGAGTCGCGCCCTGAAGGCACCCTGCCCGTCACCTCGATCAACGCGTTTGCATTCAAAGAAAGGACCGCCGCATGAACAGCAAGTCCGAAGCGTTCATGACTATCGGCGCAGCCCAGGGCTGGGCCGAAGTCGGCCAGAACCACCCGCACGAGTCGGCCATCCTGCACGTGCTGGGCGAAGCCACCTACACCGACGACATCCCCGAAGCGCAAGGCACGCTGCACGCCGCGCTGGGCCTGTCGCCGAAAGCGCACGCGCGCATCCTGTCCATCAACCTGGAACCGGTGAAGGCCATGCCGGGCGTGGTGGCCGTGTTCACCTACAAAGACATCCCCGGCACCAATGACTGCGGCCCGATTATCCACGACGATCCGATCCTGGCAGAGGAAAAGGTTGAATACGTGGGCCAGCCCATCTTCATCGTCGTGGCAGAGACGCACGACCAGGCACGCCACGCCGCGCGCAAGGCCGACATCCAGTACGAAGAGCTGCCAGCCATCCTGACGCCGGAAGCGGCGCGCGACGCCGAGTCCTTCGTGGTGCCGCCGATGCGCCTCACGCGCGGCGACGCCAAGGCCGCTTTCGAGCGCTCCAGGCACATACTGAAGGGCAAGCTGCACGTCGGCGGCCAGGAGCAGTTCTACCTGGAAGGCCAGATCTCCTACGCCCTGCCGAAGGAAGCGGGCGGCATGCATGTGTACTGCTCCACCCAGCACCCGACCGAGATGCAGCACGTGGTGGCGCACGCGCTGCACATCGCCTCGCACGCGGTGGTGGTCGAATGCCGCCGCATGGGCGGCGCCTTCGGCGGCAAGGAATCGCAATCCGCACTGTGGGCTGCCTGCGCCGCAGTCAGCGCATCGCACCTGAAGCGCCCCGTCAAGCTGCGCGCCGACCGCGACGACGACATGATGGTGACCGGCAAGCGCCACTGCTTCTACTACGAGTACGAGATGGGCTATGACGACAATGGCCTGATCACCGCCGCCAAGGTGGAGATGGTGACGCGCGCCGGCTTCTCGGCCGACCTGTCCGCGCCGGTGGCCACGCGCGCCATCTGCCACTTCGACAACACCTACTACCTGAGCGACGTGGACATCCGCGCCATGGCCGGCAAGACCAACACGCAGTCCAACACCGCTTTCCGCGGCTTCGGCGGCCCGCAGGGCGCCATCGCCATCGAATACATCGTGGACGAGATCGCGCGCAACCTGGGCAAGGATGCGCTGGACGTCCGCAAGATCAACTTCTACGGCCGCAACGACGAGGAAGGCCGCAACACCACGCAGTACGGCCAGAAGGTGGTCGATAACGTGATCCACGAGCTGGTGGGCCAGCTGGAGAACGACTCTGCCTACCGCGCGCGGCGCGAGGCGATCCGCGAATTCAACGCCACCAGCCCGGTGCTGAAGAAAGGCCTGGCGCTCACGCCGGTGAAGTTCGGCATCGCCTTCAACGTCACCCACTTCAACCAGGCCGGCGCGCTGGTGCACATCTACACAGACGGCTCGGTGCTGGTGAACCACGGCGGCACCGAAATGGGCCAGGGCATCAACACCAAGGTGTGCCAGGTGGTGGCGCATGAACTGGGCATTCCGCTGGCCCGTGTGCGCGCCAGCGCCACCGATACCAGCAAGGTCGCCAACACCTCGGCCACGGCCGCCTCCACCGGCGCCGACCTGAACGGCAAGGCAGCGCAGGACGCCGCCGCCACGCTGAACCGCCGCCTGCGCGAGTTCGCCGCCAGGGCCTGCAACTGCGAACCTGCGGCCGTGACTTTCGCCAACGGGATGGTCTACGCCGGCGAGGCCACGCTCAGCTTCCCGGACCTGGTGCAGAAGGCCTACCTGGCCCGCGTGCAGCTGTGGTCCGACGGCTTCTACGCCACGCCGGGCCTGAGCTGGGACCGCGAAACCATGACCGGCAATCCGTTCGGCTATTACGCCTACGGTGCATCCGTGTCGGAAGTGGTGGTCGACACGCTGACCGGCGAATGGAAACTGCTGAAGGTGAACGCCCTGTACGACGCGGGCAACTCGCTGAATCCGGCCATCGACGTGGGCCAGGTGGAAGGCGCCTTCATCCAGGGCATGGGCTGGCTGACGACGGAGGAACTGTGGTGGAACAAGGCCGGCAAGCTGATGACGCACGCGCCGTCCACCTACAAGATTCCGGGCGTATCGGACTGCCCGGAAGACTTCGACGTGCAGCTGTTCAAGAACCGTAACGCGTTCGACAGCATCCACCGCTCCAAGGCGGTGGGCGAGCCGCCGCTGCTGCTGCCCTTCTCCGTGTTCCTGGCCATCCGCGACGCGGTGGCATCGGTGGGCGACTACCGCATCAACCCGCCGCTGCGCGCCCCGGCCACCAGCGAAGCCATCCTGGATGCGGTTGACGCGGTACGCGAACTGGCGCAAGCCTGAGCTTAAGCGCGCTACATCACGCCTGTTCGTGCAATGCGAACACTTCCCTGGCCGCGAACACGCCATTCAATGCGGCCGGGAAGCCGGCGTAAAGGCTCGATCTGCAGCATGGTTTCGATGATCTCGGTGCGGGACAGGCCGACGTTCAGCGCGGCGGCGATGTGCACCTTGAGCTGTGGCTGCGCCGTGCCCATCGCGGTGAGCGCGGCGACGGTGGCCAGCTCGCGCTGCTGCAGCGTGAGGCCGGGGCGGGAATAGATGTCGCCGAAGCCGAATTCAATGATGTATTTGCCCAGGTCCGGGCTGATGTCCGCCAGCGACTCGATCACCTTGTCGCCGGCGCTGCCGTCTACTTCGCGCAGCCTTGCCAGTCCCCGTTCAT
This sequence comes from Pseudoduganella sp. UC29_71, assembly GCF_042693265.1. Taxonomy (NCBI): domain Bacteria; kingdom Pseudomonadati; phylum Pseudomonadota; class Betaproteobacteria; order Burkholderiales; family Oxalobacteraceae; genus Pseudoduganella; species Pseudoduganella sp. UC29_71. The sequence goes on from NZ_CP170549.1 coordinate 3,649,805, forward strand.
AGCGCGTGCTTTCCATGCTGTTTCTCCTTTGATTGCAGTTCGGATTCCAAAGTGGAGTACAGCGCAATTTTCTGGGTTAGAAAGGCCAGCGTTTCCTGCATCGCCTTCACTTCCGCCTCCACGGCGGCCGCGTGCTGCACCAGCATGGTCTTGCGTTCGGCCACGCTGGACAGCAGTTCGCCCTGCTCCCGCAATTGCGCATAACGCTGCATCTCTTCGATAGACATGCCGGTGGCGCGCAGCCTCAACAGGAAATCGATCCAGTTGAGGTCATCCGCCCGGTAAAGCCGGTGGCCGTTGCTACGGCGCGGAATCGGCTTGATCAAGCCTATCCGCTCGTAGTACCGCAGCGTATGGACACTCAGTCCACACGCCTCCGCCGTCTGTTGTATCGTAAGTGCAGCAGTCATGGAGGCATGGTAGAAGTTAGAGCGCACTCTAAGTCAAGGGGGTTTTCGATAGCATAATCTAGAGACCCCCAGCCCGTCCCGAATGGCTTATTCGAACTGTTTCCTGAACTGCTCGAACTGCGCGGCCAGGTCGGTGAAGTCCTGACGCAGCTGGGCGACTTCGGCTTCGAGCTGGGCGACGCGGCTGCCCTGGGCAGGGGTGCTGGTGCTGCCGCCGTAGCTGGCGGCGGTCTCTTCGCGCGCCAGCGCTTCTTCGCCTTGCAGCAGGTGGCCGTAGCGCGGCTCCTTGGTGCCGGGCGCGAGCGGCAGCTTGGCGGCCAGCGGCGGGTATTTGTCGATCAGGAACTGCAGCGCCTGCTCGACGTCGGCCACGGATTTGAAGTCATGCAGGCGGCCGGTGCGGGTGCGGATTTCGCCAGCGGTCTGCAGGCCGCGCAGCATCAGCACGGTGAGCACGGCCACCTTGTCCTGCTCCAGCGACCACTTGATGCGCATGCGGTGCTCGTACTTGGTGACGCGCGCGCCGGCCTGCGTGATGCCGTTGACGAACTTGCGCTGCATGAGCCGCTGCAGCACGTCGGCCACGGTTTCTTCGGACAGCGACATCACCGGGTCGCGGCTGGACAGCTGGTTGCAGCCGTTGGTGATGGCATTCAGCGACATCGGGTAGTTGTCGGGCGTGAGGGCTTCTTTTTCCGCCAGCACGGCGAGCACGCGGGTTTCAAACGGGTCCAGCAGGTTGGCGTTGTCCGCTTCGGTAGTCATGCATATTCCTTCATTCGACGAGTTGCTTAGCCGAATTTACCACACTACGGCCCTCCCTCACAGCTACTCCAGCTGGGCAATGCGCAGCAGGTTGGTGCTGCCCGGCTCCCCGAACGGGGTGCCCGCCGCGATGACGATAGTCTGGCCCGGCTGCGCATAGCCGGATTCGCGCGCCGTACGGCAGGCGAAGTCCGTCATCTCGGCCACCGCGTCCACATCGTGCGTGAGCACGGCATGCACGCCCCACACCAGCGCCAGCCGGCGCGCGGTACTCAGCCTGGGCGTCATGCCGATGATGGGCGCGCGCGGCCGCTCGCGCGCCATGCGCAGCGCGGACTGGCCGGAGGTGGTGTAGGCCACCGTGGCGGCCACTTGCAGCAGCTCGGCCACCGAGCGCATGGCCAGGCCGATGGCGTCGGGGATCTCGGCGCGCGGCGGGCTTTGCGTGGCCTTGATGGTCTCGCCGTAGTAGGGGTCGGCCTCGGTCTGCGCGATGATGCTGCTCATGATGCTCACCGCCTCGAGCGGAAAGCGGCCGGAGGCCGATTCGGCCGACAGCATCACCGCATCTGCGCCGTCGTACACGGCGGTGGCCACGTCGGAGGCTTCGGCGCGGGTGGGCACGGGCGCCGCCACCATCGACTCCAGCATCTGCGTGGCGACGATGACAGGCTTACCCAACTTGCGGCACAGGCGCACGATGCGCTTCTGGATGGCCGGCACCAGCTCGGCGGGCATCTCCACACCCAGGTCGCCGCGCGCCACCATCAGCGCGTCCGATGCCTCCACCACCGCTTCCAGCCGGTCGATGGCGGCCGGTTTTTCCAGCTTGGCGATGATGCCTACCTTGCCGCCCGTGAGCGCGCGCAGTTCCTCGATGTCCTCCGGGCGCTGCACGAAGGACAGCGCCACCCAGTCCACGCCCAGCGCCAGGCCGAATTCCAGGTCGCGCCTGTCCTTGGCGGTCAGTGCGGACAGGGGCAGCACCACGCCGGGCACGTTGACGCCCTTGCGGTCGGACAGCATGCCGCCCACCACCACGGTGGTGTCGGCGAAATCGCTGCCGAAGCGCTCCACGCGCAGCTCGATGCGGCCATCGTCCAGCAGCAGGCGCGTGCCGTTTTCCAGTGCGGCGAAGATCTCGGAATGCGGCAACGCTACGCGTTCCACGTCGCCAGCGCGCCCGGCGTCCAGGTCCAGCCGGAAGGCTGCGCCCTGCTCCAGCCTCACCGAGCCGAGGGAGAATGTCCCCACCCGCAGCTTCGGGCCTTGCAGGTCCAGCAGCACGCCGATGGGGCGGCCCAGCTTCGTTTCCAGGCCACGGATGATGTCGTAGCGGGCCTTGTGGTCTGCGTGCGTGCCGTGGCTGAAGTTCAGGCGGAACACGTCCGCCCCGGCGCGGTAAAGGGCTTCGATAGTGGCGCCGTCGGAACTGGCGGGGCCGATGGTGGCGACGATCTTGGCGTGGCGGTTACGATGCATGTTGTACTCCGGTGATCAGGATGGCGCGGAAGTCGTTGACGTTGGTGAGCGTGGGGCCGGTGATGACCGAGTCGCCCAGCGCTTCGAAGAAGCCGTGGCCGTCGTTGCGGTCCAGGCTCTCGCGGGGGCGCAGGCCGAGCGCGGCGGCGCGCGCCAGGCTGTCGGGCGTGAGGATGGCGCCGGCGACTTCCTCGACGCCGTCCACGCCGTCGGTATCGCCTGCCAGCGCGTACACGCCCGGCAGGCCCTCCAGCGCCACGCCCAGCGACAGCAGGAACTCCACGTTGCGCCCGCCCCTGCCCTGGCCCTTCACGGTAACGGTGGTTTCGCCGCCGGAGAGCAGGATGCAGGGCGTGGCGAACGGCTCGCCGTGGGCTGCAATGTGACGGGTCACGCCTGCCATGACCTTGCCGACGTCGCGCGCTTCGCCTTCCAGGCTGTCGCCCAGCAGATGGCAGCGCACGCCGGCGGCTTGGGCGACGGCGGCTGCCGCTTGCAGCGCCATGCGCGGCGTCACGGCCATGCGCAGTTCGGATGCGGCCAGGCGTTCGTCGCCGGGCTTGATGCTTTCACCGAGTCCGCTTTGCAGCACGGCACTCACGCTGGCCGGCGTGTCGATGCCGTAGCGGGACAGGATGGCGAGCGCGTCGGCGCAGGTGCTGTGGTCGGGCGCTGTCGGGCCGGAGGCGATGTCGATGGGATCGTCGCCCGGCACGTCGGAGATCAGCAGCGTGACCACGCGGGCCGGGGCGCAAGCCGCCGCCAGCCGGCCGCCCTTGATCGCCGAGATGTGGCGGCGCACGCAATTCATCTCGGAGATGGTGGCGCCGCTTGCCAGCAGCGCCTTGTTGACGGCCTGCTTCTCTGCCATGGTGATGCCGGGCGCGGGGAGCGACAGCAGCGCCGAGCCGCCGCCGGAGATCAGGCAGATGACGAGGTCGTCCGCGCTCAGGCCCCGCACCATGTCCAGCATCCGGCGGGCGGCACGGTGGCCTGCCTCGTCCGGCACCGGGTGGGCGGCCTCCACGATTTCGATGCGCTCGCAGGGCACGCCATAGTCGTAGCGGGTGACGACCAGGCCTTCAAGGGGACCGGGCCAGTTGCGCTCCAGCGCCTGCGCCATCGCCGCGCTGGCCTTGCCTGCGCCGATAACGATGGTGCGGCCCTTCGGCGCCGGCGGCAGATTCGCCGGCACGCACAGCGCCGGCTGCGCGGCGGCAATGGCCGCGTCGAACATGTCGCGCAGCAGGCGGCGCTCGCGCAGCCCGGCGCCAAATGCCACGCCGCCTTCGCCTTCGCCTTTGCCTTCGCCGTCAGCGGCAGCGGCAGCGGCAGCGGCAGCGGCAGCGGCAGCGGCATCGTGCACGCTGGCCTCGCCGTGCGCCGCTTCGATCAGCTTAGCCATGGCGCACCGCCCCTTCCATCGCCATGCGCACGACGGGCTGTGGCGCGTCCTCAGGCTCCAGGGCGGCAGGCTCGCCGTACAGCACATCCATATCAGCCGTGCCGTTCAGCACCGCGTCCGCCCTGGCCCGGTCCAGGCCGCCGACCCAGCGTGCGATCGCCATGGTGCCCACCGCGTTGCCGATGGTGTTGGTGATGGCGCGCGCTTCGGACATGAAACGGTCCACGCCCAGCAGCAACACCATGCCTTCCACCGGAATCTTGCCCATGGACGCCAGCGTGGCGGCCAGCGTGATGAAGCCAGACCCGGTCACACCCGCCGACCCCTTGGAGGTCAGCATCAGCACGCCCAGCACCAGCAGCTGGTCCATCAGCGACAGATGGGTGTTGGTGGCCTGCGCAATGAAGATGGCGGCCATGGTGTAGTAGATGCACTGCCCGTCCGGATTGAAGGTCAGCCCCGACGGCACCACCAGCCCCACCACCGGCTTCGAGCAGCCCACCTGCTCCAGCTTGTGCATCAGCTGCGGCACCACGGATTCGGACGAGCTGGTGCCCAGCACCGTGAAGATTTCCGCCCGCAGGTACTTGAGGAACTTCCACAGGCTGAAGCCCGAGATGCGCGCCACCACGCCCAGCACCAGGAACACGAACAGGAAGCAGGTCAGGTACATGGTGCCCATGAGCTGCGCCAGCTTGGCGATGGACGAGAAGCCGTATTTGCCCACCGTGAAGGAGATGGCGCCGAATGCCGCGATTGGCGCAACCCGCATCACCAACCCGACGATGTAAAACATGGCGTTGGAGAAGCTCTCGAGGAAGCTCACCACCGGCTTGGCGCGGCTGCCCAGGTGCGCCAGCGCCACGCCGAACATAATGGAGAACACCAGGATCTGCAGGATCTCGTTCTTGGCGAAGGCGTCCACCACGCTGCCCGGTATCATGCCCAGCACGAAGTCCATGAAGCTGGCCGGCTTGGCGGCAGCCGCCGTGTAGGTGGAAATGCTCTTGGTATCGAGCGTATGCGGATCGATGTTCATGCCCACGCCCGGCCCCACCAGGTTCACGGCCAGCAGGCCGAGGCCAAGTGCGAAAGTGGACATCACCTCGAAATAGATCAGGGCGCGGCCGCCAACGCGGCCCAGGTCCTTCATGCTTTCCATCTTGGCGATGCCCAGCACCACGGTGGCGAAAATCACCGGCGCGAACACCATCTTGATCAGTTTGATGAAGGCGTCGCCCAGCGGTTTGAGCTTGGCGCCCAGCTCGGGATCGAGCACGCCGAGAACGATACCTGCGGCCACGGCGATGAGGACTTGCACATATAGCGTCCCCAGGAACTTGCGGGTTCTTTTCATGATCAGTCTCCAATATGAGTGTGCACGCGGCGGCTCTGCGGCCGCCTCGGCGCGCGGGGGATTTTTACTTGCCAGCGCGGATGAAGGCGCATACCGCGCGCGTCACGTCCACCGTTTTGGCGGTGCCGCCCAGGTCTGGCGTATGCACCTTGTCGGCGGTGACGGCTTCCACGGCTTTCATCAGGCGCGCGGCGGCGGCGGTTTCGCCCAGGTGCTCGAGCATCATGGCGGCGGTCCAGAAGGTGGCGATGGGATTGGCCACGCCCTTGCCGGTGATGTCGAACGCGGAGCCGTGGATAGGCTCGAACATGGACGGGAAGGTACGCTCAGGATTCAGGTTGGCGGTGGGGCCGATGCCCAGACTACCCGACAGCGCGGCCGCCAGGTCGGACAGAATGTCGGCGTGCAGGTTGGTGGCGACGATGGTGTCCAGCGTCTGCGGCTTCAGCACCATGCGGGTCGTGACGGCGTCCACCAGTTCGCGGTCCACTTTCACGTCCGGATAGTCGGCCGCCACTTCGTAGAAGATTTCGTCCCACATCACCATGCCGAAGCGCTGCGCGTTGGACTTGGTGACCAGGGTCAGGTGCTTGGCGGGACGCTTCTGCGCCAGTTCGAAGGCGAAGCGGTGGATGCGCTCCACCCCGGCGCGGGTGAACACGGCAGTTTCGGTGGCGGCTTCGATCGGCAGGCCGCGGTGGGTGCGGCCGCCGTTGCCGGCGTATTCGCCTTCCGAGTTCTCGCGCACGATCACCCAGTCGATGGCTTCGCCGCCCTTCAGCGGGCTGGTCACGCCCGGCAGTACGCGTGCCGGACGCACATTGGCGTACTGGTCGAAGCCTTGCGCGATCGGCAGGCGCAGGCCCCACAGCGAGATATGGTCGGGCACCTGCTGGCTGCCGACGGCGCCGAAGAAGATGGCGTCGAAACGCTTCAGCTTTTCCAGGCCGCCTTCGGGAATGTAGTAGCCGTGCTCCAGGTAGTAGTCCGAGCTCCAGGGGAAGTGTTCCACTTCGAACTTGAAGCCGCCGTCCTGCTCGGCCAGGGCGCTCAGCACTTCCAGGCCCGCGTCGATGACTTCAGGACCGATACCGTCGGCTGGGATGGCGGCAATTTTATGTACACGCATGTTGGGTCTCCTTGAATAGTGAGTTGAGGCGCCCAGTGTAGGCCGCATCACAATTCATGGATTAGGTGTAAAGTTATGCTACTTGTTCCTTGGAGTTAAAGATGATCGACCCGTCCGAATTGGCGTTTTTCGTCCAGATCGTCAAGGAAGGCACGCTGTCGGGCGCGGCGCGCGAACTGGGCGTCACGCCGGCCGCCGTCAGCAAGCGTCTCACGCGGCTGGAGGAAGCGGTCGGCGTGCCGCTGCTGAACCGCACCACGCGCCGCCTGAGCGTGACCGACGCGGGCGAGCTGTATTACGCCAACGCGCTGCGCATCCTGGCCGAGCTGGAGGACCTGGAGCGGCTGCTGTCGCAGGACCGGGCCGCGCCCAAAGGCCTGCTGCGGGTGAACGCGCCACTGGGCTTCGGACGCACCTACATCACGCCCATCGTGTCCAATTTCGTCAAGCGCTACCCGGAGGTGGAGGTGCAGCTGCAGCTGAGCGACCATCCGCTGAGCCTGGTGGACGAGTCCTACGATATCGGCATCCGCTTCGGCGACGTGCCGGACGCGCGCGTGATCGCCACCAAGATCGCGGACAACCGGCGCCTGGTGTGCGCGGCGCCCTCCTACCTCAAGCAGCACGGCGTGCCCAGGGTGCCGAACGACCTGGCCCGCTTCAACTGCATTGTGCTGCGCCAGAACGACGCGGCTTACGGGACATGGCGTTTCACCAAGGGCCGCCAGACGGAAACGGTGAAGGTGCGCGGCACGCTGAGCAGCAACGACGGCGAGGTGGCCCTGAACTGGGCGCTAGACGGCCACGGCCTGCTGCTGCGGGCGGAATGGGATATTGCGAAGTACCTGCGCTCGGGGCGCTTGCAAATCGTGCTGGAGGATTACGCCACGCCGTCGGCGGATATCCACGCCATCTACCCGGAGAAGCACAAGCTGTCGCCCAAGGTGAAGGTGTTCGTGGAGTTTTTGGCGACCAGCTTCCAGGGGCCGGCGGGCACGAAGCCCGCGTCGGCGTGGTAGTTACTCCACCAGCTTGTTCAGCTGGGCGGAATCGAACTTGTCGCACTCGGGGATGGATGGACAATCCAGCCCCGACGCCTTCATGATGGCGGCCATGCGCTCAATTTGCTGCTCTTGCGCGGCGGCCTGGTCGATCAGTGCGCGCAGGGCCTTGATGAGCGGATCGTCGCCGTTGGCGGTGATGCCGTAGGCCGAGAACATCTTGGCGGACGGACTGACGCTGACGGTCTGCTTGTCGATGATGTGCGCGGGGTTGCCGACCGCTGTGGCGCCGGCCGGCACAGGCTTGAGCAGCACAGCGTTGGAACCCACCTTGGCGTACTCGCCCACCGTGAATGCGCCCAGCACCTTGGCGCCGGCGCCGACGATGACGCCGCGCTCCAGCGTGGGGTGGCGCTTGCTGCCGGTGTGCAGCGAGGTGCCGCCCAGGGTCACGCCCTGGTAGATGGTGCAGTCGTCGCCCACCACGGCGGTTTCGCCGATGACCACGCCGAAGCCGTGATCGATGAAGACGCGGCGGCCGATGTGGGCGCCGGGGTGGATTTCGATACCGGTGATGATGCGCGCCAGGTAGGAGATGAAGCGGCCCGGCCATTTGAGGCCGTGCGTCCAGCACCAGTGCGCCCAGCGGTGCAGCACGATGGCCTGCAAGCCGGGATAACAGGTCAGCACCTCCCAACCGTTGCGGGCGGCGGGGTCGCGTTCGATGATGCTGTTGATGTCTTGGCGCAGGTTGCGGAACATGGCGGCACAGGGATTAGTCCGATCTACGCATGGTAGCGTATTCGGTTCGGGGTTGCTTGGGATGGTGGCGGAGCCGGCGGGTTACGGCTGCGCGTAACCCGCCGTCGCCGGTCAGGCTGGAATCAGCCTTCTTTGACGAGGCGCTGGCGGCGCGCTTCGTACAGACAGACGCCGGAGGCGACCGAGACGTTCAGGCTCTCGACGGTGCCGAACATGGGGATGCTGACCAGCATGTCGCAGGTCTCGCGGGTCAGCCGGCGCATGCCCTCGCCTTCCGAACCCATCACCAGCGCGGTCGGGCCGGTGAAGTCGGACTGGTACAGGTTCTTCTCGCCGTCGTCGGAGGTGCCGATCAGCCAGATGTCGCGGTCCTTCAGGTCGCGCAGCGTGCGCGCCAGGTTGGTTACGGTGATGTAAGGCACGTTCTCGGCCGCGCCGGACGCCACCTTGGCGGCGGTGGCGTTCAGGCCCACCGCGCGGTCCTTCGGCACGATCACCGCGTGCGCGCCGGCGCCGTCGGCCACGCGCAGGCAGGCGCCCAGATTGTGCGGATCGGTAATACCGTCCAGCACCAGCAGCAGCGGCGGGCCTTCGATGGCGTCCAGCAGCTCGTCCAGGTTGCGCGCCAGCGAAATCTGCTGCGCGAAGGCGATCACGCCCTGGTGGCGGTGGGTGCCGACGATCTTGTCGAGGCGGGTGGAATCCACCGGCATCACGCGCACGCCGAGCGACTTGGCGTTGGCCACTAGGTCGGTCATGCGGCGGTCGTTACGGCCGATGTCGACGAAGATCTCCTCCACGGAGGATGCTTCGTGGCGCAGGCGCGAGGTGACGGCGTGGAAGCCGAAAATCATTTTGTTCTTGGACATGCTTTTCTTCAGTGAAGCCGCCCGGGCCGGAGCCGGGGCGGCGGTTAGTGCTTAGCGCTTCTTTTTGCTTTTGGTGGCAGGCTTGGCTGCCGGGGCTGCGGATTTGCTGCGTTTCGGCTTGGCGGCCGGTTGTGCTTTCTGCTTGGCCGCGGCCGGGGTGCGGGACTGCACTTTCGGGCCGGGCTTGACGTTGCTGCGGGTGTCGGCCTTGGTGGGCTGCTTGCGGTTGCGGCCGGTCGCCGGCTCGTCGCCGGAACCCGAGCCGGGGCGCACGCCTGCCGCCAGCTGCTCGGCTTGCGCCAGGCGCAGGTCGATCTTGCGGGTTTCCAGGTCCACGCGCACCACTTGCACATTGACCTTGTCGGTCAGCTGGTAGCGCTTGCCGGTGCGTTCGCCGCGCAATTCATGGCGCGCTTCGTCGAACTGGAAGTAGTCCGCGCCCAGGTCGGTGATGTGCACCAGGCCTTCGACGAACAGCTCCTGCAGCTGCACGAAGATGCCGAAGGTGGTCACGCCGGTGATCATGCCGGTGAATTCCTCGCCCAGCTTGTCCTGCATGAAGTAGCACTTCAGCCAGGATTCTACGTCGCGCGAAGCTTCGTCGGCGCGGCGCTCGTTGGCCGAGCAGTGCACGCCCAGCGCGTCCCACACGGTCAGGTCGGCGGCGGCTTTGGGCTGCTTGCCTTCCGCCTTGTCCTTGGCCTGCTGGCGGCGGGTGGCGTTCGACACGGCCGTGTTCAGCACGCTGGTGTCGGCCACTTTGGGCTCGTACTTCTTGCCCAGCAGGATGGCCTTGATGGCACGGTGCGTCAACAAGTCCGGATAGCGGCGGATCGGACTGGTGAAGTGGGCATAGGCCTCGTACGCCAGGCCGAAGTGGCCGATGTTGTCCGGGCTGTAGACCGCTTGCTGCATGGAGCGCAGCAGCATGGTTTGCAGCAGGGATGCGTCCGGACGCTCCTTGATCTTGCGCATCAGCTCGGCGTAGTCGCCGGCGGCCGGCGTGTCGCCGCCGGCCAGGCTCAGGCCAACCTGCTTCAGGAAGTCGCGCACCTGCTTGAGCTTTTCCTTGGTCGGGCCGGCGTGGATGCGGTAGGTGCCGGGGTGCTTGTGGCGCAGCAGCAGGTCGGCCGCGCAGACGTTGGCGGCCAGCATGCACTCTTCAATCAGCTTGTGCGCATCGTTGCGGGTGCGCGGAATGATCTTTTCGATCTTGCCGGCCGGGTTGCAGACGATGTAGGTCTCGGTGGTCTCGAAATCGATCGCGCCGCGCTCGGCGCGTGCCTTGGCCAGCGCGTGGTACAGGTCGTACAGGTTCTGCAGGTGCGGCACGATGCCCGGACGGCGCGCCGCTTCCGGCCCCTTGGTGTTGCCCAGGATGGCGGCCACTTCGTTGTACGTCATGCGCGCAGCCGAGTGGATCACGGCCGGATAGAACTGGTAGGCCTTGACTTCGCCCTTGGCGGTGACCACGGCGTCGCATACCAAGGTCAGGCGGTCGACGTTCGGGTTCAGCGAGCACAGGCCGTTGGACAGCTTCTCCGGCAGCATGGGAATCACGCGGCGCGGGAAGTAGACCGAGGTGCTGCGCTCCAGCGCGTCCGCGTCCAGCGCGTCGTTCGGCTTGACGTAGTGGCTCACGTCGGCAATCGCGACGATCATGCGGAAGGCGTTGGTGCGGCCGATCTTCACCGGTTCGCAGTACACGGCATCGTCGAAGTCGCGCGCGTCTTCGCCGTCGATGGTGATCAAAGGCACGTCGCGCAAGTCCACGCGGTCGGCCAGGTCGGCTTCGCGCACATGGTCCGGCAGCTTGTTGGCCTGCTTCAGCGCGGCATCCGAGAAGATGTGCGGCACGCCGAACTTGCGCACGGCGATTTCAATTTCCATGCCGGGGTCGTCCAGCGCGCCCAGCACTTCGGTGATGCGGCCGGCCGGCTGCTTGAAGCGGCCCGGCTGCTCGGTCAGCTCGACGGTGACGATCTGGTCCACCTTGGCTTTGCCCACCGGGCCTTGCACGATGATGTCCTGCGCGATGCGCTTGTCTTCCGGCGCCACCAGCCACACGCCGTTTTCCTTCAGCAGGCGGCCGATGATGTGGGTGTTGGCGCGCTGCACCACTTCGACAATGGTGCCTTCCGGACGGCCGCGGCGGTCCAGGCCGACCACCTTGGCCAGCACCTTGTCGCCGTGCAGCACCTTGGCCATTTCGCGCTCGGACAGGAACAGGTCTTCGCCCGGCTCGTCCGGGATCACGAAGCCGAAACCGTCGCGGTGGCTTTGCACGCGCCCGGCCACGAAGCCGGAGTGGTCTGCCAGCGCAAAGAAGCCGTTATGGTCGGAAACGATCTGGCCGTCGCGCTCCATGGCGTTCAGACGGCGGGTCAATACGGCGTGAGACTCGGCCTTGACATCGAGCGACAACGCCAGTGCGCGCAGATCGAGCGGCGCCTTGGCGCTGCGGAAGATGCCGAGAATTTCCTCACGGCTAGGAATGATGTGGGTAGATTGGTTCAAAAGTATTTCTATGGTTTTATTATTGATGGAGAAAAAATCGTGTACCGCCCTGACCAGCCACGTTGACATGGAACAGGGCGTAGTGTACCGGAGGTCGCGCTATTTGCCTAACGCGGTGGGCTGGCTGTGTGCCCGGCGACGCGCCGCGCGGCGCCTGAAAAAAGTTGTTCCAGGCTATTTGACTTCTCAAAAGAATCCTCTATAATTCTGGTCTTCCGCAGCGGCAACGCTGAGGAAACGGCGAGTCGATGCGCAGTATGGAACGGAAACGTTCATCTGGCGCGAAACTCTCCAAGTCGTTATAATAGCAGAAGTTGTTATGCAGTATCAGTGCCCACGTGGCGGAATTGGTAGACGCGCATGGTTCAGGTCCATGTGCCGCAAGGTGTGGGGGTTCGAGTCCCTCCGTGGGCACCACAGAATTCCGCAAAAAAGCCTCCTTCGGGAGGCTTTTTTCATTGTCGGACGCGTTGACAGTCCACCCCAGCGCGGCAGCGGTCGGCGTGCAAGTCCTTGATTCCATTGCGCCGCACGCTTCTTGCATCAATCCGGGCATTCCACTCAGGAGTGCCACCATGAAAATTCTCACCGCAACCGCCCTTTGCGCCGCCCTGCTCGCCGCCGCGCCGGCCCGGGCCGTGCCCATCTTCAACTTCCAGTTCATTCCCGGCACCAGCCTGCAGGCGCAGCAAGGCTTCATTGCGGCCGGCGCGCGCTGGTCCGCGCTGCTCACCGACGACATCACCGTCAACCTGACAGTCGGCTTCGGCGCGCTGGGCGGCGGCATCCTGGGCCAGGCCGCCAGCACGCAGGACTTCCATTCCTACGCCAGCTTCCGCAACGCGCTCGATGCCGACCGCAGTTCGGCGCTGGACAACACGGCAGTGGCCCACCTGCCGCTCAACAGCTTCGGCCTGCTGATCAACCGCACCGCCAACAATCCCAACGGCGCCGCCAGCGCCACGCCTTACGTGGACAACAACGGCAGCGACAACAACAGCACCGTCTTCATCACCAACGCCGAAGCCAAGGCGCTGGGCATGGCGGTGGCCGAACAGTCCCTGCCCGGCTGCATCGGCAATTGCGATGGCTTCATCCAGTTCAACAGCAACCTGGCCTTCGACTTCGACAGCAGCAACGGCATCGGCGCCACGCAATACGATTTCGTCGGCATGGCTGCGCATGAAATCGGCCACACGCTGGGCTTCATCAGCGGCGTGGACGTGCTGGACTTTAATGCGCCGCCCAACAACGGCCCCTTCAACGACAACGAGTTCACCTATGTGTCCGGGCTGGACATGTTCCGCTACTCGCCGCTCAGCAGCGCCAGCGGCGTGATCGACTGGACCGCCGACGGCCGCGAGAAATACTTCTCGGTGGACGGCGGCGCCACGCTGGGCGCGCAATTCTCCACCGGCACCACCTTCGGCGACGGCCGCCAGGCCAGCCACTGGAAGGACTTGATGATGCTCGGCCTGATGGACCCCACCGCCGCGCAGGGCGAACTGCTGCTCATCACCCAGAACGACCGCATGGCCATGGATGCGCTGGGCTACAACCTGGCGCCGATACCGGAGCCGTCGCGGGCGGCCATGTATGGCGCCGGCCTGCTGATGGCGCTGGCCTGGGCGGGCCGCAGGAAATATTTTCATGGAAACATCAATTGACGCTTGACCAAGGGCTGCGGGGCCTTTAAGATTCGGGCCTCTGTTGCAGAACAACGCGACGGAAAGCAGCACCAGTGCCCACGTGGCGGAATTGGTAGACGCGCATGGTTCAGGTCCATGTGCCGCAAGGTGTGGGGGTTCGAGTCCCTCCGTGGGCACCACAGAATTCCGCAGAAAAGCCTCCTTCGGGAGGCTTTTTGCATTCCCGCGCCGCTTTTTGCGCGCCGGCGGAGAAATCTTGCTTGCGCTCTTGACGCCATCGCTGCCAGCCCTTACTATGCGTGCCTCTGTTGCAGAACACCGCAGCAAAGACAAAGAAAACAGAGCCCACGTGGCGGAATTGGTAGACGCGCATGGTTCAGGTCCATGTGCCGCAAGGTGTGGGGGTTCGAGTCCCTCCGTGGGCACCACAGTTCTGTTTTCGATGTCGCGTTGTACCAGCAGTACCAGCAGTACCATTGCCCACGTGGCGGAATTGGTAGACGCGCATGGTTCAGGTCCATGTGCCGCAAGGTGTGGGGGTTCGAGTCCCTCCGTGGGCACCAAGAATTCCGCAAAGAACGCCGCAGACCTTCACCGGTCTGCGGCGTTTTTTTCATTGACGCGGCAAAACAGGCGTCATAGCATGATTATTCTTTTATCAATAAGGATGCCCATGCCGCTGCCTGCCCTGCGCGCCCGCGCCGCCCTGCTGCTTTCCTTGCTTGCCTCGGCCGCCGGCGCCGCCGACAAAACGGCCGCCGACTGGCAAGCCGCCGCGCGGGCCGATCTGGACGCGGTTCACCAGCTCATCCTGACCGCCCACCCCGGCAGCATCGACGAACTCAATCCCGGCTTCAAGGTCTGGGCCGAGCAAGGCTATCGCGAAGCCGGGCAACTGCTGCCGCGCGTGAACAGCTACGATTCCATGATGGCGGCAGTGCGCTACTACGTCACCGGCTTCCGCGACGGACACCTGCTCTATTCGGACAATGCGCGCCGCGACTACACCATGCTCGTCAACGGCTGGCGGCTGCGCAGGCAAGCCGGCAGCTACGTGGTCGATGCCCACCTGAAGGACTGGCCGGCGCCGCTGCCACCTCTCGGCGCGGCGCTGCTGCAATGCGATGGCCGCAAACCGGACGCCATCCTGGCCGAGGACGTGGCGCCCTATCTGGACCGGCGCGCCACCGGCCCGATGGCCGAGCATCTGCCCAGCGCGCTCACCCTGCCCGCGCTGCCGGATCTCCAGCTCAAGCGCTGCCAGTTCCGCACCGTGGAGGGCGCGCTGATGGACATGCCCATCACTTACCAGGGCGTGCCGGCGCAGCGCTACTTCCGCGGCTGGGAACGGGCGCCGCAGACCGGACCACAGCCCCAGCGGCGCAGCAACAAGTTCACTTTCGAGGACGGCGTGCTGTGGGTCAGCGCGGCCAGCTTCAACACGCTGCCGTCCAAACCCCAGATTGCCGAATTCGATGCCATGCTGGCCGGGCTGGCCAGGCTGGAAGGGGTGCGCCTGATGGTGTTCGACGTGCGCGGCAATGGCGGCGGCAGCAGCGCCATCGGCGACAGGATCTTCACCGCAGCCACCGGCGGGCTGGACTACGACAAGCAAGACATCGACAAGCTGCCGCGCACCTACGCGCAATGGCGCGTGTCCGATCTGCTGCTCGAGACCACGAGCAAGTTCGCCCTGAGCTTCGCCGAGCGCTACGGACCGGACAGTGCGCAGGCGCGCCAGTCCAGCGCCTTCCTCAAGCAGGTGCAGGAGGCGAAAGCCAAGGGCGCAACCTGGGTGGAGCAGCCCGGTGGCCACCTGCTCACGCGCGCCGAGATCGCCAGGCGCGGCGGCAAGCTGCGGCGCTACAGCGGCCCCGTGGTGCTGCTGACGGACTCGGCTTGCGCCAGCGCCTGCCTCGATTTCGCCGACCTGGTGCTCAGCGTCCCCGGCGCCATCCACGCGGGCCGCACCACCAGCGCCGACACGCTGTACATCGATACCGGGCGCGCCACGCTCCCGAGCGGCAATGTGCTGGTGGTGCCGCAAAAAGTATGGCGCAACCGCCTGCGCGGCAGCGACGAGGCGCTGGCGCCGGGCATCGTGCTGAAGGCGGACCTGGACGACGACGCGGCCGTGCGCGCTGAAACGCTGGCCGCGCTGGCCGCGATGGCGGCCTCGGCCAATGCGAAGCCGCGCCTGCAAGCCACCCCTTGACGGCTGCTCATCCGTCCATTACTATGCGTGCCTTCTGTTGCAGAACAGCGCAGCGAAGCAAGCAGTAACAGTGCCCACGTGGCGGAATTGGTAGACGCGCATGGTTCAGGTCCATGTGCCGCAAGGTGTGGGGGTTCGAGTCCCTCCGTGGGCACCACAGAATTCCGCAAGAACGCCTCCCCCGGGAGGCGTTTTTCATTTCCGGCGCAATTAACCGAAACGTTCCGCCATGAAGTCCACGAAGCTGCGCAGCTTGGGCGAACGATAGCGGTCCTGCAGGTAGACCAGGTTCATTGGCCGGCTCGGCAGCGCATGCTCCGGAAACAGCCGCACCAGGCGCCCCGCCTTCACATCCTCCTCCAGCAAGATCGCCGGCTGCAGCACGATGCCCATGCCGTGCACCGCCGCCACGCGCAAGGCCTGGCCGTTGTTCACCTGCACGCGGCCGGCCACCGGCACGCACAGGTCGCCATCCTCGCCTGTCAGGCGCCAGTGCGCCAGCGCGGCGGTCGAGAACGACAGGCATTCATGGCCACCCAACTCTTCCGGCCGGGCCGGCGTGCCCCTGCGCGCCAGGTAGCCGGGCGAGGCGCAGATCATCAGTTGATAGGGCGCCAGCGGCCTGGCGATCAGTGCCGAATCCGGCAGGTGGCCGATGCGGATGGCCGCCTCGCAGCCCTCCTCCACCAGGTCCACCACGCGGTCGCTCAGCACCACGTCCACATCCACCTGCGGATGGCGCTCCAGATAGCCGGCCAGCGCAGGCATCAGCGCTTCCGCGCCGAAGGTGACCGGCGCGGTGACACGCAGCTTGCCGGCCGGCGCCAGTTGCAGGTTCTGCGCCTGCGCGTCCGTTTCCGCCACCAGCCGCAGGATGTCCTTGCAGCGCTGGTAGTAGTCCTCGCCGAAAGCGGTGAGGTACTGCCGCCGCGTGGTGCGGTTCAGCAGGCGCATGCCGAGGCGCTGCTCCAGCATGCGCAAATGGTTGCCCGCCATCGTCGCGGAGATGCCGCCGGCCACGGCCGCAGCGCTCAGGCTGCCCTTCTCCACCGCCAGGACATAGACCTTCATGCTTTCCAGCAGATCCATTTAAAAGCCTCAATTATGAATACATCAAATGGAACGCAGTTTATCGCGAATGAATTCTAAATAACACTGAAGCCTTTCCTGCACTCGTAGAAAGACATCATGAAAGCCATCCAACTGACCGCTCCCTCCCTCGACGCTTTCCGCCGGGCGGAGCTGCCCGATCCCGCGCCGGCCGCCGGCCAGGTGCTGGTGCGCATGCGCGCCGCGACGCTGAATTATCTGGACGTGGCCATCGCCACCGGCAACTTCCCGGCGCCGGCCTTCCCGCTGGTGCCGGTGGCGGACGGCGCGGGCGAGATTGCCGCGTTGGGCGAAGGCGTGAGCGGCTGGGCCGTGGGCGAGCGCGTGATTCCGCACTTTATGCCGAACTGGCAGGGCGGCGGCATCACGCCGCACAATGTGGCCGCCATGCGCGGACTGAGCTTGCCGGGCTCGCTGGCCGAGTACGTGGCGGTGCCCGCCAGCAGCCTGGCCGCGCTGCCCGCCCACCTGGATTATGTCCACGGCGCGGCGCTGCCGATCGCCGCCACCACGGCCTGGAATGCGGTGCGCGCGGCGCAGCTGCGGCCGGGGTCGGTAGTGCTGCTGCTGGGGACGGGCGGCGTGAGCATCTTCGCCTTGCAGTTTGCCAAGGCCTCGGGCGCGACGGTGATCCTGGCGTCGTCGTCGGAAGCCAAACTGGAACGCGCCGGGCAGCTGGGCGCGGACCACCTGATCAACTACCGCGCCACGCCGGCCTGGGACGAGGCAGTGCTGAAACTGACCGGCGGACGCGGCGCCGACCTGGTAGTGGAAACGGCTGGCGCCGCCACGCTGGCGCGCTCGCTGAATGCGGCGGCGATGGGCGGCACGGTATTCACGGTGGGGTTCGTGGCGGGCACAGCCGCCTCGATCGACCTGCTGCCGATTATCGTGAAGGCCCTGCGCGTGGTGGGCAACAACACGGGCTCGGTGGCGGACCTGGCCGAGGCCGCACGCGCGGTGGCGGCGCACAAGATTGTGCCCGCCATCGACCGCGTGTACGACATCGGCGAGACCGCTGCAGCGTACGCGGAACTGGCCGCCGGCGGCCGCCACTTCGGCAAGCTCGCCATTGCGCATTGATGGCGCGGTGATGGCGCATCGATGGCGCTGCTGATGCGCCGCCGCGCTTACTGCGCCAGCGCGGCACGCACCGCGTCAGCCAGCGGCGTGGAAGGCCGGCCGATCAGGCGCGACAACGTGCCGCTGTTGTCCTCCAGCGCGCCCTTGGCCACGCCGGCATCCGACTCCGACAGCAGCGCTGCCAGCCAATCGGGCAAGCCTGCGCCCAGCAGCGCCGCCTTGTATTCGGCCTCCGGCAGGTCCTTGTAAGGCACGTGCTTGCCCGCCTGGCGCGACAGTTCGGCCGCCAGTTCCGGCAGCGAAAAACCGCGCTCGCCCGCCAGCTCATACACCGGCTCCGGGTTGGCGCTGTTCAGCACGGCAGCGGCGGCCGCCGCGTAATCCGCGCGCGTGGCGGCCGACACGCGGCCATCCTGCGCACTGCCCAGCAGCACGCCATGCGCCAGCGCGCCGCCCAGGCCGGCCGTGTAGTTCTCGTAGTACCAGCCGTTGCGCAGGATGCTGTAGCGCAGGCCCGACGCGCGCAGCAGTTCCTCGGTGGCCTTGTGCTCGCCGGCCAGCGCCAGCGGCGAAGTGTCCGCGTGCAGCAGGCTGGTGTAGGCCAGCAGGCCCACCCCGGCGCGCTTGGCCGCCTCGATCACATTGCGGTGCTGCGGCAGGCGCTGGCCCACTTCGCTGGACGAAATCAATAAGACCTTGTCGGCGCCGGCGAAGGCCGCGTCCAGCGTGGCCGGATCGTTGTAGTCCGCCTTGCGCACTTGTACGCCCAGCGCTGCCAGGCTGGCTGCCTTGGCAGGGTCGCGCACGGCGGCGGCGATGGACGAGGCGGAATGGGTTTTCAGCAGTTCCGCAACAATCAGTTGGCCCAGTTGGCCGTTGGCGCCGGTGATGACGATCATGGTGCTTCCTTTCAATTCAGTTGGAGTAAATCCATCTTAGCGCCTATACTTACTATTTGTAAGTACGCACATTTTAGTAAGTACCCAGGAGGCTCCGATGTCCGAACCGAAAACCCTGCGCGCCGCCCTGGCCGCGCACAATGAAGCACGCCGCGGCCAGCTGATGGTGGCGGCCTGCCCTTCGCGCGCCGTGCTCAGCCACGTCACCAGCCGCTGGGGCGTGCTGGTGCTGGTGATCCTGCTGGGCGGCATGCACCGCTTCAGCGAACTGCGCCGCGAAGTGGGCGGCGTCAGCGAAAAGATGCTGGCGCAGACGCTGGACGCGCTGGTGGGTGACGGCTTCGTGCTGCGCTACGCCCACCCGGTGATCCCGCCGCGCGTGGAATACAGCCTGACGCCCATGGGCCGCGAATTGGCGCAACGCTTGGAAGCGCTGGTGGACTGGATAGAGGAGAACTATCCGAGAATCGCCGAGGCCCGCGCCGCATCGGGGGCGGCCCCGGCCGCCGGTTCAGCCGAGGCCGCCTAGCTTGTCTGGCGATTACTTGCGGTTTGCTAGCATCATTTGCTTACCAATTACAGCGCCGCCGCGCGGCATCCTGTACTACACTTGCCCCTGACACCCCGCATTACGGAACGGGCAATGACGTCGATACCGCCTATTAAATTGCAAACCATACTGATCGTTACTGGCGCCAGCTTTGACCTGGCGGCGCTGGAAGGCGCGCTGGCGACGTCCGGTCTGGGCCTGCTCGCGGTCACCCGTGCCGACAGCGCGCTCAATGCCGTGCGCGCAGGCGGCGTGGCCATGGTGCTGCTGGATGCGGCGCAGGCAGGCAGTTCCAGCTACGAGCTGTGCGGCTACCTGCAAGCCGCCAGTTCCGCGCCGGCTTTGCCCATCATATTGCTGACACCGGCCGGGTCTGGCTCTCCCGCCGACCTGGACGACGAAGAAAAACGCGCCCGGGCTGCCGGCGCCTGCGCCTGCCTGCGCCTGCCCTTCAGTACCGGGGCCGTGCTCGAACAGATCCTGGCCCACCTGCCCGCGCCGCGATCGGCGGACGAGCTGAGCGCCAGCATTGCGCAGCTGCGCCAGCTGCGGCTGGCGGACGCCGCCAGCCATCAGCTGGCCGAAGCGCTGCGCGAAGGCCAGAACCAGCTGCTGGAACTGGTGGCGCGCGGCGCGCCGCTGCAAACCACACTGGACAAGCTGATGCTGCTGATCGAGGAGCAATCGCCCGGCGTGCTGTGTTCCACCCTGCTGCTCGACAGCGACGGCCGCACCGTGCGCACCGGGGCCGGCCCCAGCCTGCCAAGCGATTACATGGCAGCCATCGACGGCCTGCCCATCGGCCCGGTGGCCGGCTCGTGCGGCACGGCCATGTACCGCAAGGAGGCGGTCATCGTCTCCGATACGCAGACGGACCCGCTGTGGGCGCCGTATGCCGCCATCGCCGCGCAGTATGGCTTGCGCGCCTGCTGGTCCGTGCCCATCCTGCTCGACAGCGATACCGTGCTTGGCACCTTCGCCATGTACTACCGCGAAGTGCGCAGCCCCAGCGCGGGCGACATGCGCCTGATCGGCGTGGCCACCCACCTGGCCGGCATCGCCATCGCCCGCACCCGCCACGAGGACGAACTGCGCCGCCACCGCACGCAACTGGAGGCGCTGGTGGCCGAACGCACGGCCGAGCTGCGCAAGGCCAAGGAACGCGCGGAGCAGGTGAACGACGAGCTGGCCACCGCGCTGGACAACCTGAGCATGACCCAGGACGAACTGGTGCGGCGCGAAAAGCTGGCTGCGCTGGGCGCGCTGGTGGCCGGCGTGGCCCACGAGCTGAACACGCCCATCGGCAACAGCCTGATGGCGGCCGGCACCATGGCCGACCGCACCCAGGCGCTGCGCGCCGCCATGGCCGGCGGCGCCAGGCCATCGGAACTGGACGCCTATCTGGACGAAGCGGCGCAGGCCGACGACATCGTGGTGCGCAACCTGAAGCGGGCGGCGGCGCTGCTGCACAGCTTCCGCGCCATTGCCGTGGACCACGACAACAGCCAGCGCAGCCGCTTCAAGCTGGCGCCGCTGGTGGCCGGCCAGATTCCCGCGCTGCAGGCCGCGGCCAAGCACGTAGCGGTGGAAGTCGAGCTGGACATTGCGCCGCATCTGGAACTGGACAGCTATCCCGGCCAGCTGAACCAGGTGCTGCAGGCGCTGTTCGAAAACAGCGTGACCCACGGCTTCGAAGGGCGCGCCAAAGGCCATGTGCGCATCAGCGCCAGCCTGAACGGCAAGGGCGAAGTGGTGCTGGTGTACGCCGACGACGGCAACGGCATCGCGCAGCAGCACCTGGGCCATGTGTACGACCCCTTCTTCACCACGCGGCGCGGCACCGGCGGGTCCGGCCTGGGCCTGTATATAGCGCATAACATCGTCACCAGCGTGCTGGGCGGGCGCATCAGGGTCGCCAGCGAGCCTGGCCAGGGCGCCACCTTCACACTGCTGCTGCCGCCGTCCGCGCCGCTATAATCGTCCCATGAAAAGACTGATCGCCTCCGTGCTGCTGCTGTGCAGCACCGCCCTGAATGCCGCGCCCGCCCCGTTTTACTGGTGGGTGAGCAAAGTGGACGGCTCGCGCGTATGCGCGCAAGGCCCGCTGGGCGCGGGCTGGGAACGGGTGGAGCGCCCCTACAAAGATAGCCGTTGCGAAAAATTAGCGTTTGCCAAATAATGGGGCCATAACAATACGCCCTGATGCAGGCCGGTAAGTAGTAGTTCTATTCCCATCACCGAGGAGAACGAATGTTTACGAGTCCAGAGCAGTTCGCAGCCACCACCAAGGCACTGTTTGAATTCCAGCTAGAAACCTTCAACACGCTGACCACGAAAGCGGTGCAAGGCGTGGAGCAGGTGGTGGCGCTGAATATGGCGACCGCGAAGACCAGCGTGGAGGAGCAACTGGCCGCCGGCAAGGAAATCAGCGTGGCGCGCGACCCGAAAGCCGTGCTGGCCGTGGCCGCAGCCAAGGTCCAGCCCGGCATCGCCAACGCCGCCGCCTACAACGAGCAGCTGGGCGGCATCATCGCCGAGATCCGCGAGGAATTCACCCGCGCCGCCGACGCCCATATGACCGAAGCAAAAAGCACGCTGAGCGCGCTGATCTGCGACGTCACCAAGAATGTGCGCCCCGGTTCGGAAAACGCGGTGCAGATCGTCAAGCAAGCCATCGACAATGCCTTCGCAGGCTATGAGCAGGTGACCAATGCCACGCGCCAGGCTGTCGCCAACGTGGAGGCGCAAATTGCCAAAGCCGCCGCCACCGTGACGCCAACGCAGAAATAAACCCCACGGGCCGGCCGGCGCCGCCGGTTGCTCCCGGCCCGGTAACGCGTTACACTGTATGAACATACAGTCCGCAGCGCGTTGCAATGATCAGAGTTCTGGAAAACGAGTTTTATTACCTGGATAACTTCCACCAGGTACTGCAGTGGATCGGCGAGCGCTACGACGACCTGCTCAATGCCGAGGAACGCGCCTTTCTCACCCAATTCCCCGCCCTGCCCCGCGCGTCGCGCGCGCTGTTCGTGCGCATGGTCATGCGCAAGGGCCAGCTGTTCCGCGCCAGCAAACTGGTGTACGCCGAAATCGGCTGCGCCCATGAAGCCGCGCGGCCGCTGGCCGAACTGGGCTGGATAGACGCCGACCCGGTGCTGACCTTGGACCAGTTGTTCGCGCTGCTGCAAAAGCCGGAAATCGTGCGCGTGTTCCAGCTGGCCGGGCATGAAAAGAGCGCCCGCAAGCCCGAGCAGCTGGAAGCGCTGCGCGAGCGCCACGACGGCGCGCACCGCTTTTCGGCCTGGTGCGGCGCGGCCTTCGACCATGTCTACCAGGTGCTGGCGCAGGAACTGTGCGACCGCCTGCGCCTTATCTTCTTCGGCAATTACCACCAGGACTGGTCCGAATTCGTGCTGTCCGACCTGGGCGTGTACAAATACGAAAAGGTGGAATTCTCGCCCTCCGCGCGCGGCTTCCGCAGCCGGCGCGACATCGACGACTACCTGGCCCTGCACCATTGCCGCGAACGGTTTGCCGAAGGCGAGCCGCCGCGGGACGTGCTGCGCGACCTGCCGCCCGCCACAAGCGGCAACGAATGGCTCAACAGCCGGCGCGACAAGCTGCTGTTCCAGATGGCGCAGCACCTGGAAAAACAGCAGGACTGGGACGGCGCGCACGCCATCTACGCCGAAAGCGCCTATCCGGGCGCGCGTGCGCGCGCCATCCGCGTGCTGGAAAAGAGCGAGCGCTGCGGCGCCGCGCACACGCTGCTGCTGCAAGCCATGGCCCAGCCGGAGAGCGAGCACGAGCGCCAGCAGTTGCTGCGCATGCTGCCGCGCCTGAAGCGCAAGCTGGGCCATCCCAAGCCGGCGCGCGCGCAGCCGGCGCCGGTGGTGCGGCTGGACCTGTCGCTGCCGATGCCATCCGAGGACTGGTGGGTGGAAGGCGTGGTGCGCGACCACCTGACGCGCGAGGACGCGCCCGTCTACTACGTGGAAAACGCGCTGATCAACTCCCTGTTCGGCCTGCTGTGCTGGGACGCGGTCTTCACCAGCATCCCCGGCGCCTTCTTCCATCCCTTCCACCACGGTCCGGCCGACCTGCACAGTGCCGACTTCCACCGCCGCCGCGCCGCGCAGTTCGCGGCTTGCCTGGGCCAGCTGGACGATGGCAGCTACCTGGACACGATACGCCGCAACCTGGTGGCCAAGGATGGCATCCAGTCGCCCTTCGTGTTCTGGGGCGCGCTGGACGCGGAATTGGTGGAACTGGCGCTGGCCTGCATCCCGGCCGCGCACCTGAAGAAGTGGTTCGAGCGCATACTGCTGGACATCAAGGCCAACCGCAGCGGCTTCCCGGACCTGATCCAGTTCTGGCCGGCCGAGCGGCGCTATCACATGATCGAAGTGAAAGGCCCGGGCGACCGCCTGCAGGACAACCAGCTGCGCTGGATCAGCTACTGCGCCGAGCACCAGATGCCGATCACAGTGTGCTACCTGCAATGGGCGGACGCATGACGGCAAGCTACACGGTCGCCGTGCGCGCACTGTGCGAGTTCACCGCCAAGGCGGGCGACCTCGATCTGCGCTTTACGCCCACGCCCACCGCGCAGGAAGGCATCGCCGGCCATGCGCTGGTGGCGTCACGGCGCGGCGACAGCTACGAGAAGGAAGTAAGCCTGTCCGGCACTTTCGGCCCGCTGCACGTGCGCGGCCGCGCGGACGGCTACGACCCGCAGCAAAACCAGCTGGAGGAAATCAAGACCTTCCGCGGCGACCTGGCGCGCATGCCGGACAACCACCGCCAGCTGCACTGGGCGCAGCTGAAGATTTACGGCCATCTGCTGTGCCTCGCGCGCGGGCTGACGTCGGTGCGGCTGGCACTGGTGTACTTCGACGTGGGCAGCCAGAAGGAGACGCTGCTCACAGAGAACGCCGACGCGGACAGCCTGCGTACCTTCTTTGAACTGCATTGCGGCCGTTTCCTCGCCTGGGCCGAGCAGGAGATGGCGCACCGCGCGCAGCGCGACGCCGAACTGAAGGCGATGCGCTTCCCGCACGCGGACTTCCGGCCCGGCCAGCGCCAGCTGGCGGAAGCCATGTACAAGGCCAGCACGCGCGCCTGCTCGCTGCTGGCGCAGGCGCCCACCGGCATCGGCAAGACGGTGGGCAGCCTATTCCCGCTGCTGAAGGCAAGCGCGGAGCACAAGCTGGACAAGGTGTTCTTCCTGGCCGCGAAGACCTCCGGCCGCCGCATGGCGCTGGACGCGGTGGAGACCATCCGTGCGTCCGCGCCGCTGCTGCCGCTGCGCGCGCTGGAGCTGGTGGCACGCGATACGGCGTGCGAGCATCCGGACAAAGCCTGCCATGGCGAATCGTGCCCGCTGGCGCAGGGCTTCTACGACCGCCTGCCTGCTGCCCGCAGCGCGGCTCTCGCCGCCTGCGGCAGGCCCGCTCCCGGCGCCGTCCAGGCCGAGGCAGGGGACGCAGGGGACGCAGCCCAGCACGCTGCGGCGCCCGTGCTCGACAAGGCCGCCGTGCGCGAGATCGCGCTGGCGCACCAGGTCTGCCCCTACTACCTCGGCACCGAACTGGCGCGCTGGGCGGACGTGGTGGTGGGCGACTACAACTACTACTTCGACATCAGCGCCATGCTCTACAGCCTGACGCTGCAAAACGACTGGAAGATCAGCGTGCTGGCGGACGAGGCGCACAATATGGTGTCGCGCGCGCGCAAGATGTACTCGGCCGAACTGGAACACGCCGGCCTGCGCATGCTGCGCAAAACGGCGCCCGAGACGCTGAAAAAGCCGCTCGACCGCGTGCACCGCCAGTGGTCCGCGCTGGAAAAGGAACAGCAGCAGAGCCACAGCAGCGAATACCAGGTCTACACCGAGCTGCCGGAAAAATTCATGAACGCGCTGCAGACGGCCGTTACCGCCATCGGCGAATACTACGCGGAGCACCCCGCCTACGTGGACGAAGAAGCTGCAGCGCTTCTATTTCGACGCCATGGGCTTCACGCGCCTGGCCGAGAGCTACGGCCAGCACTCGCTGTTCGACATCACCGTCAGCGGCGCCGGCACGCGCATCAACTCCGTGCTTTGCCTGCGCAACATCGTGCCCGCGCCGTTCCTGAAGCCGCGCTTCGACGCGGCGCATTCCACCGCACTGTTCTCGGCCACGCTCAGCCCGTGGAACTACTACTGCGACACGCTGGGCATGCCCGACAACACCGCTTGGGTGGACGTGGAATCGCCCTTCATTGCCGAGCAGCTGTCAGTGCGCGTGGCCGGCCACATCTCCACCCGCTACCAGCACCGCGAACGCTCGCTGGCGCCGATAGCGGAACTGATGGGCGAACAGTACCAACGCCAACCCGGCAACTACCTGGCATTTTTCAGCAGCTTCGACTACATGGAAAAGGCGGCCACGCTGTTCGCCGAAAAGCATCCCGGCGTGCCGGTGTGGCTGCAGACGCGGCGCATGGACGAGGCGGGCCGCGAGCAGTTCCTGGCGCGCTTCAGCGCCGAGAGCAGCGGCATCGGCTTCGCGGTGCTGGGCGGCTCCTTCGGCGAAGGCATCGACCTGCCGGGTGCGCGCCTGATTGGCGCCTTCATTGCCACGCTGGGCCTGCCGCAGCTCAATCCGGTGAACGAACAGATCCGCCAGCGCATGGACGCCATCTTCGGTTCCGGCTACGACTACACCTACACCTATCCCGGCATGCAAAAGATCGTGCAGGCGGCCGGACGCGTGATCCGCACCGAGACCGACCGGGGCACGGTCTACCTGATCGACGACCGCTACGCGCGGCCGGAGATCCAGGCGCTACTGCCGTCGTGGTGGAGCATCAGCAGCGCGCAGCCCAGGCAGTGAGTTCGCGGGCGCGCTTGCGCACGGTGATGACGGCGCTGCCGCCACGGTCGCTGGCGTAGGTCAGCTGGTAGAACTGGTCGGGCGTGACGTCGATGGCGGTCAGCTGGAATTTGTGGGCGCGCTGCGGGCGCACTGCGTGTTGCCGGCGAAAAGCAGGCGCGCGCCTTGCAGCAGCGTGCCTTGCTGTTCCAGCACGGTGACGATGTCGCGGTCGCCCAGCGGCTGCTTCAGGTGCACGCGCTGGGGCGACACGCCGCAGTCGGATGAGCGGTCCAGCCACACGTATTTGCGCTGCCGGCCGCTCTCGCTCCAGCGCTGCGCTTTCGGGTCATAGTCAAAGCCATCGCTCTGCACCAGGCACAGGCGCCATGCGGCGCGCTGCGGCGCGCGCTCGGCCCATGCCGTCACGCTCCAATCGCGCGCGCCCTCGGCACGCTGAACCTCGTAGGACGTTTTCGGCGCGGGGCCGCCACCTGCTGCTGCGGCACGCTGGCCAAACCAGCTTTCAAAGGACTTGATTTCCGCCTCGGTGGCCGCGCGCGTTTCCGCAGCGGCGGGCTGGCGCGCCCTGTCCTGCGCCCTGTCCTGCGCCCTGTCCGGCGCCTTTCCTGGCGCCGCTCCCTGCGCCGCACCGCAGCAGCCCGCCGCCAGCGCCAACGCCAGCCCCAAGGCAAGGGCCGAGGCCGGCCCCGGGGCCGGAGGCCGCAGACGCGGCTGCGGCCAAGGCGCCGCCACCGGGATGTCGGTCAGCCTGTTCATTGGATCACGCTGCGCACTTTCTGGTAGCCGCTGCGGCTGATCGGCAGCTTGGTGCCGTCCTTCAGCACGGCCACGTGGCTATCCTTGCCGGCCTGCTCGATGCGGCTCATGCATTCGATATTGAGCAGGTAGGAACGATGGATGCGCAGGAACTTGTCCGCCTCCAGCTGGCGCTCCAGGTCCGACAGGCGCTGGTTCTTCAGATAGGACTTGCCCTCGGTGCGGATCTGCACGTAATCGTCCTGCGCCTCGATATAGTCGATCTTCCCGGCCGCGATCACATGCACCCTGGCGCCGTCGCGTATCAGCACCCGACCCAGCGGCCCCTTGCGCGCCGCCGCGTCGCGCACCACTTCCTGCACGCCCTCCTGCGCCGGTGGCTGCGCGGGGTCCGCCTTGCCGATACTGGCGCGCGCGTGGGCCAGTGCCTGGTCGAAACGCTGCTGGCTGAAGGGCTTGAGCAGATAGTCCAGCGCATGATACTCGAAGGCCTTGATGGCGTACTGGTCAAACGCAGTGGCGAACATGAAGCGGCATTTGCCCGCCGCCAGCTCGGCCACTTCAAAGCCATCCAGCTTGGGCATCTGGATGTCCAGTATCGCCAGGTCCGGCTCCAGTTCGGTGATCGCCTTCACGGCCTCGAAACCGTTGGCGCATTCGGCCACCACTTCCACGTCCGCGTGCTCGGCCAGGTATTCCCGCACGACGCCGCGCGCCAGTGCCTCGTCGTCCACAATGATAATGCGCATAGCTATCCTTCCTTGATCTCTGCCGGCATGGTGATCGCCACATTGAATACCGCGCCTTCGCGCGCCCAGCGTATGCTCGCCTCGTGTCCGTAGGCGCAGGCCAGGCGCTGGCGCACGTTGGCCAGGCCGATGCCATTGCCTTCCAGGCCATCCGCTCCATCGTCCTCATCCACCGCGTTCTCCACGCCGATGTGCAGCAGCGAGCCGGCGCGCCGTGCCGATACTTTAATCCAGCCGCCCTCAGGCAACTGCGCGATGCCGTGCTTGATGGCGTTCTCCACCAGCGGCTGGATCATCATCGGCGGCACCAGGCAATCGCCGGCGCCTTCCTGCACATCGTCCTGCAGCGCCAGCCGTTCGCCGAAGCGCACTTTTTCGATCGCCAGGAAATGGCGTATCAGCGCCATCTCCTGTTCCAGCGCCACTTTCTTGTGCGCTTCCATGCTCAGGCTCTGGCGGAAAAAGCCCGCCAGCTGCAAGGTCATCTCGCGCGCGCCCTTCGGGTTCTGCGATGTCAGCGCGCTAATCGAGTTCAGGCTGTTGAACAGGAAATGCGGATCGATTTGCGTGCGCAGCATGCGCAGTTCGGCGTCCTGCGCCATCAGGCGCGATTCGAGTTCGCGGTGTTCGGCGACGCGCGCCCTGTCGAATTCCGTCACGAGGTAGTTGATGGCGGCCAGCAGGCCATACAGCAGCATGCCCAGGCCGAAGATCAGGATCGCCAGCTGCGGCCTGAAGGGCACGCCGGCCCACGGCACGCCCGGCAGCAGGCAGGCTTCGTTCCAGCCGCGCACGACGGCGTTCCACAGCAGCGTGGAGACGATGGCGGCGGCGCTCAGCGCCAGCAGCACGTTGGCGGCGCCGCGCTCGGCCAGCGGGTAGGCCCGGCACAAGTAATAAGCGGAGAAACCGGCGCTGACGGCATACACCAGCGTGACCGGGATGGCAAAGAGCATCGCATTGGGCCAGGGTGCGTCCTCCACCGCCACAGTGACGCCGCCCAGCGCCGCGCCCAGGAACAGCCAGGCTAGCAGATAGAGCGCGGCGCCGCGGCGGCTGGAGATCAGGCCTTGCATCGTTGCGGCGCCCCTTTAGTTGCGCACTTCCAGGCCGCCCATGATGGCGTAGCCCCGGACGATCAGGCGCTTGCCCGCGTCCCGGTTGGGGAGAGTCTTCTCGCTGAAGCCGCCAAGCAAAGGCGTGCCCTGCAGGCTGACGGTCCAGTCGTCCGGCACCTTGATCTCGATGCCGCCGCACAAGGCAAACACGTTCAGCACGGCCCCGCCCTGCATCGACGCATGCCGCAGGTCCAGCTGGCAGCCGCCCATGATGGCCGTCACTTCGCCGCCACGGAAATCGCTGGTGGTGATGCGGCGCTCCATGCCGCCCAGGATGGCGGTAACGTTGATGACGCTGTCGTCGCCGGCATGGCCGTCGTGCCCGTCCATCTTGTCCAGCTTGCCCAGTTTGTCGTAGGACTGCCCGGGTTTGCGGTAATAGTTGGACTTGAAGATCACCAGCAAGCCCACCGCGATCAGCAGCAGCGGCCCCAGCGTGCGCCAGCCGATATGCAGCAGGCCGGTGCTTTTCAAAATCAGCGTGGCGCCAAAGGCGATCAGCACGCCGCCGACGACCCTGCTGCGGGTGTCGCTGCTTTGCGAAAGCTTCAGCGCGCCGGCCAGTATCAGCAGCACCGGCCAGAACTGCAGCGTGTAATCGAAGTCGAGGATGCCAAGATTTTCGAGCAGGAACAAGCAGCCCAGGGCAATCACCGCCACGCCTATCAGGACCTGGCCCACGCCATGTTGTGGACGCCTATTTTCCATCGTAATGCTCCTTGTTCGATTCGAAGTAATTGTGCAGCACCGGCTTGAGCACCAGCGTCACGCCCCACATGATCAGCAGCAGCGGCCAGCTGTTGCCGAAGGTCAGTCCCCAGACATGCTCGAAAGCGCAGTAGAACCAGGCGCCGAAGAAAATGTGCGACAGGCCGTCCAGCACCAGCTTGACATTGGTCGGCGGCACCAGGTTGCTGATGCCGGCCACCACCAGCAGCACCGGCCAGTAGCGCCAGATGGTGCCCAGGTGCAGCGCACCGGACCGGTCCAGCAAGAAGGCCACGCCGGCGCCGGTGAGGATAATGCCCCAGGTTAGCTGTTTGCGCCAGTTTTGCTCGTTCTCGTTGCTCATTGCCGCCTCCGTGTGAATGTGTGACGTAACAATACGGGGGAAGCGCGCACGGCGATACCGCCATTCGGTTAATGGCGGGCCGGCGTCGGTGAATGACGCTGTTTTCAGCGAATGGCGGTGCGGGGGCGGAGAATGCGGCAAAAGAAAAGGGTCCGGACCTTGCGGTGCGAACCCTGGGCGGCGCTGCGGCGACGTTTCATACCCGGTCGCCTGTGCTCATTTTCTGGTCATACATCATCAGGCCCCAGCCTAGCTGGCGGCGGATTTCCTCCGGGGTGGGAGGAGGTTTGACTTCCTGCGAGCGGCGTTCGAGATACTCGCGGACCACGTACTTCGATGGATGGTTTGCCTGCGTCATGATGGCCTCCGTATGTCTGTCTGCAATTCGGTCCGGCGCTGCCGTAACCGGCTCACTACTTTGGAATTGGTGCCGGTACTCGAGGCGGCCGGCTAACCTGCGGAGGAGCGTTTGCGCTGCGCTTTTTTCGCGGCGCCCTGCATCAATCACGCAAGTTCATATTATTCCTGTAGCGCGCTGCAGACCGTACGTTAACGCACACTTTGCGCGCCGATTCTTTGAGATAGGTCAAAACCCTGTAGGACTAAGCGCTGTAAGGGCTAGTGCAAATTCTTACAGACGATTTTCAGAGCTTTTTTTGCAGGAATTCGAGGAAGCAGCTGATACGTTGCGAGAGCTGCGTGTTGCGGTAATAGACCGCGTGGATCTGCTGGTGGAAGCCGGTGGAATGCGCTTCCAGCAGCTTCACCAGGCGGCCGGCGGCGATGTCGGCGCGCGTCATGAAATCGGACAAGCAGACAATGCCCTGACCTGCCAGCGCGAGCTGGCGCAAGGTCTCGCCGCTGGATGCGGCCAGGGCCGGCGTCACCTGCAAGCTGTTGCCGGCCGCGTGGCGCAGCGGCCAGACGTTGCCCAGCTCGTACTGCGCAAAGCCGAGCAGCTCATGCTGCGCCAATTCCTCCGGCGTGGAGGGCGTGCCGTGCCGTTCGAGATAGCCGGGACTGGCCAGCACATGCAGCGGACTGGAGCTGAGCGCGCGTGCATGCAGGGTGGAATCGCTCAGCGTGCCGATGCGGATGGCGATATCGGTGCGGTGCTCGATCAGGTCGGCAATCTGGTCGTTGCTGGTCAGTTCCAGGCGGATGTCCGGGTACATGGCGCGGAACTCGGCCACGTGTGGCACCACGCAATGCAGCATGAAGGGCGACGCGGCATCGACGCACAGGCGGCCGGCCGGCTTCTGGCGCCGGATGCGGATGGTTTCCTCGGCCTCCTCCATCGCGGCCAGGATGGCCCGCGCCTGCTCCAGGAACAGCTGGCCTTCCTCGGTCAGCTCCATGCGGCGCGTGGTGCGGGTCAGCAGCGTGGTGGCCAGCTTCTCCTCCAGCCGCGACAGCGCGCGGCTCACACCCGAGGTAGTCTGCCCCAGATGTACCGAAGCGGCGCTGAGCGTGCCGCTGTCGATCACGGCAACGAAGATCTTCAGGTCGTCCGAATTGATATCCATGCCGGATTATAGACCGCACACATGGCATTGTTGAATTTAGGAACCGCCAGACGACAATCCTGAAAAACTGACAACATACGGCGAGATTTGTTACCATCGCCGCTCGTCAGCTTTAACAGGAGAGAAAAAATGCTGCAACAAAAGACGGCTCAATTCATGGCCGCTGTAGTTGGTATGTTCATCATTGCCACCGCCCAGGTCCATGCCCAGGACGCGGCCAAGGCCCCCAAGCTTGCCAACGTGACCATACTGGCCACCGGCGGCACCATCGCCGGCAGCGGCGCCACGTCCACCACCACGGTCGGCTACACCGCCGCCACGGTGGGCGTACAGCAGCTGATCAAGGCCGTGCCGGAATTGGCCAAAGTGGCCAATGTTAACGGCGAGCAAGTATTCCAGATCGCCAGCGAGAGCATGACCAACGACCATTGGCTGACGCTGGCCAAGCGCGTCAACACCCTGCTGGCCCAGAACAATGTCGACGGCGTCGTTATCACCCACGGCACCGACACGCTGGAAGAGACCGCCTACTTCCTGAACCTGGTGGTCAAGAGCCGTAAGCCGGTCGTGCTGGTCGGCGCCATGCGCCCATCGACCGCCATGTCGGCCGATGGGCCGATCAACCTGTACAACGCAGTGCTGCTGGCAGCCGATCCATCCGCCGCCGGCAAAGGCGTACTGGTGGCCATGGGCGACCAGATCCACGGCGCGCGCGACGTGAGCAAGACCAACACGTCCACGCCGGATGCGTTCAAGACCACCGAACTGGGCATGCTGGGCTATATCCAGGGCAGCAAGCCCTACTTCTACCATGTGACCACCCGCAAGCACACGGCTGACACCGAGTTCGATATCGCCAACCTGAGCGCGCTGCCGCAAGTGGACATCGTCTACGGCTACGCCAACATGAACACCGTGGCGCTGGACGCGTTCGTGGCCGCTGGTGCCAAGGGCATCATCCACGCCGGTACCGGCGACGGCAGCGTTGCCGCCAAGGTCAAACCTGGCCTGGTTGCGGCGCGCAAAGGCGGCGCCATCATCGTGCGCGCCAGCCGCGTCGGCCAGGGTATCCTGGCACGTAACGGCGAAGCCAACGACGACGAACTGGACTTCGTTGTGTCGGACACGCTGAGCCCGCAAAAAGCACGTATCCTGCTGATGCTGGGCCTGACCAAGACCAATAGCACCAAAGAACTGCAGCGCATGTTCTACACTTACTAAGACAGAGCTGCATTGAAGACATAAGGCCTTCCTTGCGGAAGGCCTTTTTATTATGAAACACCCGTCCCTTTTTCTTATCAGCCTCCTGTTCGGCCAGCCTTGTCTGGCCGAAGACCTGGTTTTCGGCGTTTCCACCGGCAGCGCCATGCCGATGACGGAATTCCGCAACGGCGCGCTGACAGCCGGGCTATTAAAAGATTTCGGTGATGCACTGGCACGCCAATTACAGGCCACGCCGCGTTATATTACCTTTCCCCGCAAGCGGGTCGAATCTGCATTGGTTGCGCACCAGGTTGATCTGATCTGCGATTTGCGCCCTGAATGGCTGGACCATAAAGACTGGCATTGGACCGATACCGTCTTCACCAACAATATGACCGTAGCCAGCCGCAAAGATACGCCACCGGTTTCGCAGCTGGACGTCCTGGCGAATATTCGCGTAGGCACTTTGCTCGGATACCGGTATCAGGAAATCGAATATATCCTCGGCAAAGCCTTCTTGCGCGACGAAGCACTGACGGACGATAACAATCTCAGCAAATTGCTGACGCGCCGTTTTGATTACATGCTGACCAATTCCCTGTATTTCGACTATCAGCGCAAGGCGCATCCCGAGCGCGAACAATTGAATGACGTCTCTTTTAAAATCACCTCGTTTGATACCTACTGCGCGCTGGCCCCGCAAGGCAAGTGGCCGGCAGCGAAAGTGAACCGCGCCATTCAGGCAATGAAGAGCCGGGGCGACATCCAGGCCATGCACTCCCGTTACCGGCCGGCATCGAATTAAGGCATCCGGCCCCGCTAGCCGCCTGACTGCGGCGAAACCATGCCAGATGTTGGCTTACTCACACCAGTTTCGGGCACGATATGCGAGCGGCCTGCCCTGGCGAGCAACAGCCCGCCGCCATTCCTTGACACCAGCGGCGCCAGTGATACCATGAAGCAACACCCTCTCGAGTCCCGCCATGCTAACCCAGACCCAAACGGATTTCCATTCCCCAGTCCAGCACCGCGCATTATTCACCCCTTGGACCGACGTTATATTGCTGGGCGGCGGCTCGGTGATTGCATTGCTGATCTTTAAAGCGCTGCATCTGAATGCCGCAATAGTCGCCCAGCTCGCCATTGTAATGCTGGTTCTCGCCAATTTCGTCAACCACCCGCATTTCGCTTATTCCTATCAGTTATTCTACGGCTCATGGAAAGACGTTAAACATGGCGCCATGCCGGCCGATTTAACGCGCCGCTGGTGGCTGGCGGGCTTTATCGCGCCCGCCGCGCTGGCGTTGGGCTTGGCAATCGGCGCCATCCTGTGGCTCAACGGCTATCCGCTGGTATTGGGCATTGGTTTGAATTTGATGGGATTACTGGTGGGCTGGCATTATGTGAAACAAGGCTTCGGCATGGCCATGATGGACGCGGCATACAAAAAACGCTATTGGCCTGCCGCCACCCGCAAGGCATTGCTGATGAACGCCTATGCCTGCTGGGTTGCCGCGTGGGCCTTAGGGAACAGCACACAAATAGCGCGGGATTTATGGGGCGTGCTCGGTATCGCAATGAATGTTCCCGGCATTGTTGTCATTGCCGCGTGCATCACCGCCGCTGGCACAACAGCGTGGTGCGGGCTGGAAATATACCGGGCCATTAAACAATGGCACGCACAGCAATTGAATTGGAAACAGCTGCCGTTGGCCGGCCTGACGGCTTATCTGGTTACGTTGTACGTCTGGATGGGCTTGATCAGCCTGGACGCAGCGTTTGTGCTGACCATTCCATTTTTCCATTCGCTGCAATATTTAACGGTTATCGGCCGCTATAAGGCAAATGAAGCCAAAGCCGGCGGGTGGGGCAAGGGACAGTTGCTGAGTTTTGTCGTGACGGGGGCCGTGCTCGGCGCTATCGGCTTTTGGCTGCTCCCCGGCGCACTGGACTATGCGCGCACAGGCAAAGTGCCCCGACTCGGCGGCACCGCCCTGGCCGTCGCCTGCTGCTGGATCTTCATCAATGTGCACCACTACCTGATCGACAATGTGCTGTGGCGGCAGGGCAATCCGAAGGTGAAGAAGTACTTATTTGACGCCTGAGTTGGTATCAGGCACCGGCGCCATTGCTGGTTTGGCTGGCAAGATCTCGTTTTCCAGGCGCTTGGTCGCCGCGATTTGCTGAGCAAGGCTGTCTTTTAACATGCTGTAAAAGGAAAACTGCATACCGCCCAGTGCTACCATCAGCGTGATCGCAGTGGCGACAATCCAAGTCCGGGTGTCGCTTCTGAGTTCGTGCAGATCCGCCTTGGTGGCGAAGCGAGGGATGACTGCTTCGAATCGTTCCGCCAGCGCCCTCATCTCGCCTCGAGCTGTCTGCACATCCTCTTTTGTCGCCAGATGGGGCAAGACGGAATCCAGTTTCTGCCTTACCGCGCTCGCCTCCGCCTTGGCGGACTGAACGTCCTCTTTCGTCGCCAGATGGGGCAAGACGGAATCGAGTTTTTGCCTTACCGCAATCGCTTCGGCCTTGGCGGACTGAACGTCCTCTTTCGTCGCCAGATGGGGCAAGACGGAATCCAGCTTTTGCCTTACCGCAGTCGCTTCGGCCTTGGCGGATTGAACGTCCTCTTTCGTCGCCAGATGGGGCAGCACAGAATCCAGCTTTTGCCTTACCGCGCTCGCTTCAGCCTTGGCGGACTGAACGTCCTCTTTTGTCGCCAGATGGGGTAGCACGGAATCCAGCTTTTGCCTTGCTGCGCTCGCCGCTGCCTCGGCGGACTGAACGTCCTCTTTCGTCGCTAAATGCGGGAGTTCGGAATCGAGTTTTTGCTTTGCTGCGGCCAATTCCGTTTTCACGGACTGGACATCGCTGTGCGAGGCATAGTTTGAACGAATCACTTCAACCGCAATCTTCACTGCGGACAGGTCGCGTTCCCATGATTCGTCTCGCGCGTTCATGGTCCCATGGTCACGCCTGCGGGCGCCGATGTCAATCTGGACAGCAGGCTAACCTGCTTACGCTTGACCCTTGTCATCGTGCGCAGAGGAGTGGCCTGCCCAGCTGGGTTCGAACCAGCGACCCTCAGCTTAGAAGGCTGATGCTCTATCCAACTGAGCTATGGGCAGTCAGGGTAATTTTATGCCGGCAGAGAAGCTCTGCGGAAATGAAAAACGGGCTGTCTTTCGACAGCCCGTCTTAACAGTTCTTGGTCGGAGTACAAGGATTCGAACCTTGGACCCCCTGGTCCCAAACCAGGTGCGCTACCGGGCTGCGCTACACTCCGATGAACGTATTATAGGTGCTGGCCCCCTGTGGCGTCAATGCAGCGGAAGAAAAGTTTCAGGCCGCTAACTTCGCATCCACCTTGTCCGCAATGCGGCGCGCGCAGTTTTCGGCTGCGGCGGCGTCGCGCGCCTCCACCATCACGCGGATCAGCGGCTCGGTGCCAGAGGCGCGAATCAGCACGCGGCCACTGTCGCCCAGCTCGCGCTCGACGGCTTCCTTCTCGGCCACCATGGCAGGGTTCTTCTGCCAGTCGAAACCGGCCGGCACGCGCACATTGATCAGGGTCTGCGGGAACAGCACCAGCTCGGCGGCGCACTGCTCCAGCGATTTGCCGCTGCGCTTCAGCGCCGACAGCACTTGCAGCGCCGACACGATGCCGTCGCCCGTGGTGTGCTTGTCCAGCGCCAGCAGGTGGCCCGAGCCCTCGCCGCCCAGCAGCCAGCCGCGCTCCTGCATTACTTCCAGCACGTAGCGGTCGCCCACCTTGGCGCGCGCGAACGGAATGTTCTTTTCCCTGAACGCCACTTCCAGCGCCATATTCGTCATCAGCGTACCGACGGCGCCCTCCACCTGGCCGGTGGCGCAGCGGTCCATCACCATCACGTACAGCAGCTCGTCGCCGTTGTACAGGCGGCCCTTGGCGTCGCACATGATGAGCCGGTCGGCGTCGCCGTCCAGCGCGATGCCCAGGTCGGCCCCGTGCTCGACCACGGCGGCAGCCATGGCGGCCGGCGCCGTGGCGCCATGGCCGTCGTTGATGTTGTAGCCGGACGGCTTGTTGCCGATGGCGATCACTTCCGCGCCCAGTTCATGGAACACGTGCGGCGCGATGTTGTAGGCGGCGCCGTGGGCGCAGTCCACCACCACTTTCAGGCCGCGCAGGTCCAGCGCATTCGGGAAGGTGCTCTTGCAGAATTCGATGTAGCGGCCTTGCGCGTCGTCCAGCCGCTTGGCGCGGCCCAGCTTGTCCGGCGCCACGCACTCCATCGGCAGGTCCAGCTGGGCTTCAATGTCCTGCTCCACCGCATCGGGCAGCTTGGCGCCCTGGTCGGAGAAGAACTTGATGCCGTTGTCCTGGTAAGGATTGTGCGAGGCGGAGATCACCACGCCGGCCTGCAGGCGCAGCGCGCGCGTCAGGTAGGCGATGGCCGGGGTCGGCATCGGGCCGGCCAGCATCACGTCCACGCCGGCGGCCGCGAAGCCCGCCTCCAGCGCCGCTTCCAGCATGTAGCCGGAAATGCGGGTGTCTTTGCCGATCAGCACGGTCGAACGGGCCGAACCGCTCATGTTCTTGACCAGCACCTTGCCTGCGGCGTAGCCCAGGCGCATGACGAAGTCCGGGGTGATAGGGGCAACGCCCACCAGGCCGCGTACGCCGTCGGTTCCAAAATATTTACGTGCCATGTCAGTTCTCTTTATCGTTAGTTTGCCGCTTGCCACACTTTTAATGCATCCACGGTCTCTGCAACGTCGTGTACCCGTACTATCTGCGCGCCGTGCGCCACTGCCGCCAGCGCGCCGCCCAGGCTGCCCGCCATGCGCTGCTCGACCGGCTTGCCGGTCACCGCGCCTATCATGGACTTGCGCGACAGGCCCGCCAGCAGCGGCACACCCAGTTCGTCCACCAGCTGGCGGCCAGCCTTGATCAAAGCATAATTATGCTCGACTGTCTTGCCAAAGCCAAACCCTGGATCGATCCAGATGCGACGCCGCTCAATGCCGGCTTCGGTCAGGGCGGCGATGCGCGCCCGCAGGAAGTCCGCCACCTCGCGCACCACGTCGACGTATTCGGGCTGCTGCTGCATGGTGGCCGGGTCGCCACGCATGTGCATAATACACAACGCGCAGTCGCTGTCGCGCACGGCAGAGATGGCGCCCGGGGCCTGGAAAGCATTGATGTCGTTGATCATGTCCACGCCGGCCAGCACCGCTTCGCGCATGACGGCGGGCTTGTAGGTATCCACGGAAATGGCTTTGCCGCAGTCGCGCAGCGCATACACCACCGGCATCACGCGGCGCAGTTCGTCTTCCAGCGGCACGGCCGGGGCGCCGGGGCGGGTCGATTCGCCGCCGATGTCGATGATGTCCACGCCCTGCTCTATCATCTCTTCGGCGTGCGCGATGGCAAATTCCAGCGAAGCATGCTGGCCGCCGTCGGAAAAGGAATCGGGGGTGACGTTGAGGATGCCCATGACGAGGGCGCCCGCCGGATGCAGCGGGAGGTTGAAACGGCCGAACGGTATGGTCTGTCGCATAAAACGGGTAAAGGGCTCTTAAAAGGAAAAAGGGCGAGGATTGCTCCTCACCCTTTCTGTCTGCCGCGCGGCGCTTAGGCCGGTGCGGTGGCGCTGTTCGGCGTGGCGCCGGGGCCGTCGCCGCTAGGCTGCTTGCGCAGCGTGACGCCGGCTTTCGGCGGACGCGGCTCGATGCCGGCCATGATGTCGTTGATCTGGTCGGCGTCGATGGTTTCCCATTCCAGCAGCGACTTCGTCATCACTTCCACCTTGTCGCGGTTCTCTTCCAGCAGCTTGCGGGCCAGCGCGTATTGCGTGTCCAGGATGTTGCGGATTTCCGCATCCACCTTCTGCTGCGTGGCTTCCGAGATGGTCTTGTTGGTGCCGCCCATGAAGCCTTCGTTCTGGCTATCC
Organism: Pseudoduganella sp. UC29_71; assembly: GCF_042693265.1. Lineage (NCBI taxonomy): Bacteria > Pseudomonadati > Pseudomonadota > Betaproteobacteria > Burkholderiales > Oxalobacteraceae > Pseudoduganella > Pseudoduganella sp. UC29_71. The sequence goes on from NZ_CP170549.1 coordinate 3,688,255, forward strand.
TCGTACACCATGACGCCCAGCGCGTCGGACATGCCGAAGCGGGTCACCATCGAGCGGGCCAGCTTGGTGGCGCGCGAGAAGTCGTTCGACGCGCCGGTGGACATCTGGCCGACGAAGATTTCCTCGGCAATACGGCCGCCGAACAGGATGGAAATCTCTTCCAGCATCTTGTCCTTGTAGCCGGAGATGTTGTCGTGCTCAGGCAGCTGCCAGGTCAGGCCCAAGGCCCAGCCGCGCGGCATGATGGTCACTTTGTGCACCGGATCGGCCTTCGGCAGCAGCTTGGCCACGACGGCGTGGCCGGACTCGTGGTAAGCCGTGTTGCGGCGTTCTTCCTCGCGGATCACCATGGACTTGCGTTCCGGACCCATGAAGATCTTGTCTTTCGCGTCCTCGAAGTCCTGCATGTCGACCAGGCGCTTGTTGCGGCGCGCGGCGAACAGCGCTGCCTCGTTGACCAGGTTGGCCAGGTCGGCGCCCGAGAAGCCGGGAGTGCCGCGTGCCAGGATGTCGGCTTTCACGTCGGTGCCGATCGGCACTTTGCGCATGTGCACGTTCAGGATCTGCTCGCGGCCGCGGATGTCCGGCAGGCCCACCGACACCTGGCGGTCGAAACGGCCCGGACGCAGCAGCGCCTTGTCCAGCACGTCGGCGCGGTTGGTAGCGGCGATGACGATCACGCCGGACGAGGCTTCAAAGCCGTCCATTTCCACCAGCAGCTGGTTCAGCGTCTGTTCGCGCTCGTCGTTGCCGCCGCCCATGCCGGCGCCGCGGTGGCGGCCGACAGCGTCGATCTCGTCGATGAAGATAATGCAAGGCGAATGCTTCTTGGCGTTCTCGAACATGTCGCGCACGCGGGACGCGCCCACGCCGACGAACATTTCAACGAAGTCCGAACCGGAAATCGAGAAGAACGGCACCTTGGCTTCGCCCGCGATGGCACGCGCCAGCAGGGTTTTACCGGTACCAGGAGGGCCGACCATCAGCACGCCGCGTGGAATGCGGCCGCCCAGTTTCTGGAATTTGGTGGGGTCTTTCAGGAAGTCGACGATCTCGGTCACTTCCTCTTTCGCTTCGTCGCAGCCGGCCACGTCGCCAAAGGTGACGGTGTTGTTGGTTTCATCCAGCATGCGCGCCTTCGACTTGCCGAAGGAGAATGCGCCGCCCTTGCCGCCGCCCTGCATCTGCCGCATGAAGAAGATCCACACGCCGATCAGCAGCAGCATCGGGAACCACGACACGAACACCTGCTGCAGGAACGATGGTTCCTCGGGCGGTTTCACGTCGAAGCGCACATTGTTGTCGCGCAGGTCGCCGATCAGGCCGCGGTCCAGATAGGTCGAGGTGGTGCGGACCTTGCTGCCGTCGTCCTTGGTGGCGGTGATGGTATTCCCTTCGATCACCACGTCTTTGATATGCCGGGCTTTTACTTCATCCAGCAAATCGGAATAAGCAATCGTCTTCGAACCAGCGGCCGTGCCATGATTCTCGAATTGCTTAAACAGCATGAATAATAGCAGGGCAACGACGACCCAAATGGCTGATTTGGAAAACATGTTATTCACGAAAACTCCTTGGATGCGGGGCGCATCTTTGACCGATAGCTAGAAATCCGATTTTACTCGCAATACCGCCTACCGTGCCATAAACCTGCCCCGTACGGTGCACAAATCCGGCGCGCACCTGCCGCGAAGAGACGCAAATCCGCTCCTCACCGCAGGATTTGCGGCCGGCACGGCAAATATCAAGGCCTTTACACTATGGGATTGGACTTATTTTCCACAGGATTCTTCAGCCCGCGCCCCAGCAGGAAGATTTCCGACGATTTGTCCCGGCTGGCCTTGGGTTTTTTCTGCGTCACGGTCTTGAACTCGGCCCGGAACTTCTCGTAAATGCCGTTGAAGCCCATGTCCTTAAAGCATTTGACCAGCAGCGCGCCGCCCGGTTTCAGGTGCAATTGGGAGAATTCGATGGCCAAATCGATCAGATCTTCCATGCGCGCGGCGTCGGCCGTGGCAATACCGGATAGATTGGGCGCCATGTCGGACAGCACCAGGTCGCATTTGCGCCCCTGCAACACTTCGCCCAGCTGCTCCAGGATTTCGATCTCGCGGAAGTCGCCTTGTATAAAATGCATGTCCGCGATCGGCTCCATCGGCAGCATGTCGAGGCCGATCATGGTGCCGTTGATGCCCCCGCCCTCCTTGCCGGACAGCTTGCGGCGCACGTACTGCCCCCAGCTGCCGGGCGTGCAGCCCAGGTCGACGATCACCTGCCCTGGTTTGACCAGATGTTCGTCCTCGTCGATCTCCTTGAGCTTGTAAGCGGCCCGTGCACGGTAGCCGTCTTTCTGCGCCGCTTTCACGTAAGGATCGTTAATATGGTCATGCAACCAGTTTTTGTTTAATTTCTTCTTTGCCATTCGCGTAGAATACTGCCTTTAGAGAACTACCGAAAAAAATATTATGATCAAACTCACACCCGTTGAACGCGCTGCCCTGCGCGCCGAGGCCCATGGCCTGAAACCTGTCGTCATGATAGGCGAAGCGGGCTTGACGCCTGCCGTCATCAAGGAAATCGAACTGGGCCTCGACGCCCACGGCCTGATCAAGGTGCGCGTGTTCGGCGACGACCGCGAAGCCCGCGCCGGCATGTACGACACCATTTGCGAGCAGCTGGACGCCGCGCCGGTGCAGCACATCGGCAAACTGCTGGTCCTGTACCGCCCGAAAAAGGAAGTGGAGAAGGAACGCAGCACCAAGGCCGGCAAGGGCATGCGCATGGTTACCATCGTCAAGCCTAGCGCCAGCGGCACCAAAAAGCCGTCGGTCAACAAGGTTCTGCTGAAGGGGAATGAGCGTGTGACCGAGGGTGGCACCATCAAGCGTGCCAAGGTGCGCCAGAAAAGCACCAAAAAATCGTCGCTGGCTTGAACCGGCATGGGGGGTTACGCACTGCGTGCTGACCCGCCCTACAGTTCGACGAAACCGGGGTTGGCGCCCCGTTTTTTTTATCACTGCTTCAGCACCAGCCAGCCGGCCAGCAGGCTCTGGATCAGGTAGATGCCGCTCGATACACCATGCAGCATGCCGAAACGGCTTTTCATGGCCGATTCCATCACGCCGGACGGTCCCGCCGCCGCGCGCAGTTCGGCCATCATCGGCTGCAGGCCGAAATGGCTGGCCACGGTGCACATCACCATCAGCACGATAATCGCCAGCACCGTGCGGCGCCGCTTGCCGTCCCAGTCCGGGGTGGCGCGCCACAGCAGCAGCATCATGGCCAGGCCGCAGCCCTGCGACAGCAGCGCCATCGCGTGGAACATGCTGCCGGCGATGGTGCCGGCCAGCACGCGGTCGCTCAGCGTGGCGAACAGCGTGGGCGCCACCAGGTAGCCGACCGCCCACAGGCTGCCGGCCCACAGGGCAGCCACCAGCAGGCGGACTTTCACCATGTAATCGCGCATCAGACGTAGCGCACTTCCAGGATCTCGTATTCGCGCGGGCCGGACGGCGCCTGCACTTCCACCACGTCGCCGGCCGACTTGCCGATCAGCGCGCGGGCGATCGGCGAGGTCACCGACACTTTGCTCAGTTTCAGGTCGGCCTCGTCCAGGCCGACGATCTGGTAGGTCACCTTGGCGCCCGATTCCAGGTCTTCGAGGTCCACCGTGGAGGCGAACACCACGCGGCCTTCGGCGTCCAGCTGGGTTGGATCGATGATCTGCGCTGCGCTCAGCTTGCCTTCCAGTTCCGCAATGCGGCCTTCCACGAACGCCTGGCGCTCCTTGGCGGCATCGTACTCGGCGTTTTCGGACAAGTCGCCGTGCGAACGCGCTTCGGCAATCGCGTCGATCACGATGCGGCGCTCCTTGGTCTTCAACTGGTGCAGCTCCTCCTTCAGGAGTTCTGCGCCGAATTTGGTCAATGGAACTGAAGTCATAATTGTCTCTCTAGGTTACGAAAAGCACAGAGCCCGCGCCATGCTTCGGCGCGGGCTCTGTGTCAGCGATTTGGATTGCGTATCGCTTAAAGGAGCTTAGTGTAAGGTTTTATGCAGGCCTTGTAAATCGTACACGCGCAACTCGTCCAAATGGCGGATACCGGCCACGGCCGCTTCGGCGCCGGCAATGGTGGTGTAGGTCGTCACGCGGGCGGCCAGCGACGAGGTGCGGATGGCGCGCGAGTCCGTGATGGCGCTGCGCTTCTCTTCCACCGTATTGATGACCAGCTTGATCTCGTGGTTCTTGATCATGTCGACCACGTGCGGACGGCCCTCGGCCACCTTGTTGACCGGGGTGACCGGGATGCCGGCCGCCGCGATCACCGCTGCGGTGCCCTTGGTGGCCACCAGCGTGAAGCCCATGTCCACCAGGTCCTTCGCCACTTTCACGGCGCGCGGCTTGTCGGACGCCTTTACCGACAGGAACACCTTGCCCGACTTCGGCAGGTTCACGCCGGCGCCCAGCTGCGACTTCACGAAGGCTTCGCCAAACGTCATGCCCACGCCCATCACTTCGCCGGTCGACTTCATCTCAGGGCCGAGGATGGTGTCCACGCCCGGGAATTTCACGAACGGGAACACGGCTTCCTTGACGCTGAAGTAAGGCGGCACGACTTCCTTGGTGATGCCCTGCGATTCGAGCGACTGGCCGACCATGCAGCGCGCGGCGATCTTGGCCAGCTGCAGGCCGGTCGCCTTCGACACGTAAGGCACGGTGCGCGAGGCGCGCGGGTTCACTTCCAGCACGTACACCACGTCACGCAGCTGGCCATCGCGTTCCTGCTTCTGGATGGCGAACTGCACGTTCATCAGGCCGACCACGTTCAGGCCCTTGGCCATCAGCGAAGTCTGGCGCTTCAGTTCGTCGATGGTGTCCTGCGACAGCGAGTAAGGCGGCAGCGAGCAGGCCGAGTCGCCCGAGTGCACGCCGGCTTGCTCGATGTGCTCCATCACGCCGCCGATGAAGGTCGTGGTGCCGTCGGAAATGCAGTCCACGTCGCACTCGATGGCGTCGTTCAGGAAGCGGTCCAGCAGCACCGGCGAATCGTTCGACACCTTGACCGCTTCGCGCATGTAGCGCTCCAGGTCGCGCTGCTCGTGCACGATTTCCATCGCGCGGCCGCCCAGCACGTAGGAAGGACGCACCACCAGCGGGTAGCCGATTTCCTGCGCCAAGGTCAATGCCTCGGCTTCGGTGCGCGCGGTACGGTTAGGCGGCTGGCGCAGGCCCAGTTCCTGCAGCAGCTTCTGGAAACGCTCGCGGTCTTCCGCGGCGTCGATCATGTCCGGCGAGGTGCCGATGATGGGCACGCCGTTCGCTTCCAGGTCCAGCGCCAGTTTCAGCGGGGTCTGGCCGCCGTACTGCACGATCACGCCCACCGGTTTTTCCAGCGCCACGATTTCCAGCACGTCTTCCAGCGTCAGCGATTCGAAGTACAGGCGGTCCGAGGTATCGTAGTCGGTCGACACGGTTTCCGGGTTGCAGTTGACCATGATGGTCTCGTAGCCGTCTTCGCGCATGGCCAGCGCGGCGTGCACGCAGCAGTAGTCGAATTCGATACCCTGGCCGATACGGTTAGGGCCACCGCCCAGCACCATGATCTTTTTCTTGTCCGACGGGTTGGACTCGCATTCCTCGTCGTAGGTCGAGTACATATAAGCGGTGTCGGTCGAGAACTCGGCGGCGCAGGTGTCCACGCGCTTGTACACCGGACGGATGTTCAGCTCGTGGCGCTTGTTGCGCACGGCGGTGTCGGTGGTCTGCAGCAGGAAGCCCAGGCGGCGGTCCGAGAAGCCCTTCTGTTTCAGCTTGTACAGCGTGGTCTTGTCGATGTTTTCCAGCTTCTGCGTGTCCAGCCACAGTTCCAGGTCCACGATTTCCTTGATCTGGATCAGGAACCATGGGTCGATCTTGGTCAGGTTGTGCACTTCTTCCAGCGTGAAGCCTTGCGCGAAGGCGTCGCCCACGTACCAGATGCGCTCGGGACCCGGCTCGCCCAGTTCCTCTTCGATCTTCTCGCGGTCGCGGGTTTTCTCGTTCATGCCGTCCACGCCCACTTCCAGGCCGCGCAGGGCTTTCTGGAACGATTCCTGGAAGTTGCGGCCGATGGCCATCACTTCACCGACGGATTTCATCTGGGTGGTCAGGTGGTGGTCGGCGGTCGGGAACTTCTCGAAGGTGAAGCGCGGCACCTTGGTCACCACGTAGTCGATCGAAGGCTCGAACGAGGCCGGGGTGGCGCCGCCGGTGATCTCGTTGCGCAGTTCGTCCAGCGTGAAGCCGACGGCCAGCTTGGCCGCCACCTTGGCGATCGGGAAGCCGGTTGCTTTCGATGCCAGCGCGGAGGAACGCGAGACGCGCGGATTCATCTCGATGACGATCATGCGGCCGTCTTTCGGGTTGATCGAGAACTGCACGTTGGAGCCGCCGGTGTCCACGCCGATCTCGCGCAGCACGGCCAGCGAGGCGTTGCGCATGATCTGGTATTCCTTGTCGGTCAGCGTCTGCGCCGGCGCCACGGTGATCGAGTCGCCGGTGTGCACGCCCATCGGGTCCAGGTTTTCGATCGAGCAGATGATGATGCAGTTGTCCGCCTTGTCGCGCACCACTTCCATCTCGTACTCTTTCCAGCCCAGCAGCGATTCTTCAATCAGCAGCTCGTTGGTCGGCGAGGCTTCCAGGCCGCGCTTGCAGATGGCCTCGAATTCTTCCTCGTTGTAGGCGATGCCGCCGCCGCTGCCGCCCATGGTGAACGATGGACGGATGATGGTCGGGAAGCCCACTTCGCGCTGCACCGCCCACGATTCCTCCAGCGAGTGCGCCACGCCGGAACGGGCCGAGCCCAGGCCGATCTTGGTCATCGCGTCCTTGAACTTGGAGCGGTCTTCGGCCTTGTCGATGGCTTCCGGGGTGGCGCCGATCAACTCGACCTTGTACTTGTCCAGCACGCCGTGGCGGTGCAGGTCCAGCGCGCAGTTCAGCGCGGTCTGGCCGCCCATGGTCGGCAGGATGGCGTCCGGCTTTTCCTTGGCGATGATCTTTTCCACCACTTGCCAGGTGATCGGCTCGATGTAGGTGACATCGGCCATTTCCGGGTCGGTCATGATGGTGGCGGGATTGCTGTTGACCAGGATGACTTTGTAGCCTTCCTCGCGCAGGGCCTTGCAGGCCTGGGCGCCGGAATAGTCGAACTCGCAGGCCTGGCCGATGATGATGGGGCCGGCGCCGATGATCAGAATACTTTTAATGTCTGTACGTTTTGGCATCTTATTATTTCTCCACCGCTGCCATCATGGTGATGAAGCGGTCAAACAGGTAGGCGACGTCGGTAGGACCAGGCGATGCTTCAGGGTGGCCCTGGAAGCAGAAGGCCGGGGTGTCGGTGCGGGCGAAGCCCTGCAGCGAACCGTCGAACAGCGATTTGTGGGTGACGCGGCAGTTGGCCGGCAGCGTGTCGGCATCGACCGCGAAACCGTGGTTCTGCGAGGTGATCAGCACTTGCTTGCTGTCCAGGTCCTGCACCGGGTGGTTGGCGCCGTGGTGGCCGAACTTCATCTTCAGCGTCTTGGCGCCGGAAGCCAGCGCCATGATCTGGTGGCCCAGGCAGATGCCGAATACCGGCAGCTTTTTCGCCATGAACACCTTGGTGGCGGCGATCGCGTAATCGCATGGCTCAGGGTCGCCGGGGCCGTTCGACAGGAACACGCCGTCCGGATTCATGGCCAGCACTTCTTCGGCGCTGGTCTGGGCCGGCACCACGGTCACCCTGCAGCCGCGCGCAGTCAGCATGCGCAGGATGTTGCGCTTGACGCCGAAGTCGTAGGCGACCACGTGGAACTTCGGATCGGTCAGCTTGGCGTAGCCTTCGCCCAGGGTCCATTCGGCTTCGGTCCACTCGTAGGTGGACTTCACCGACACCACCTTGGCCAGGTCCATGCCGGACAGGCCGGGGAAGGAGCGCGCCAGTTCCAGCGCCTGCTCGACCGACGGTTCCTTGCCTTGCGTGCCGGTCAGGATGGCGCCGCCCTGCGCGCCTTTTTCGCGCAGGATGCGGGTCAGCTTGCGCGTGTCGATGCCGGCGATGGCGACGATGTTCTCGGCCTTCAGGTAATCGGACAGGGACTGGGTGGAGCGGAAATTCGAGGCCAGCAGCGGCAGGTCACGGATGATGAGGCCGGCGGCGTGGACTTTGGTGGATTCGACGTCTTCAGGATTGACGCCGTAGTTGCCGATGTGGGGATACGTCAGGGTGACGATCTGGCGGCAGTAGCTGGGGTCGGTCAGGATTTCCTGATAACCGGTCATGGAAGTATTGAAAACCACTTCGCCCGTCGTGTGACCGACAGCACCGATGGAAAAACCTTTGAAAATAGTTCCGTCAGCAAGAGCCAGGATGGCTGGGACGGCAGGGCCAGAAAAAAATGGCGGCAAGGGCAACTCCTGATAAAGTTACCGTAGCTGCGCCACGTCAGACGACCAACAGAATCCCTGGCTGTGCGCCGGGGTTGCAGGTCAGATTGATGATGGATGAGTGGTAGTCGCTACGGTAGATGTGAGATTGGCTAAACCTTTGAATTATAACCCAAAGATCGCCGTTCGGCAATGCCGTCACAAAGTCCCGCCGCCATAAAGCCGTCCTGTTTGCGCCAGATCCAAGGGCGCTTTGTCCAGTCCGCTAGACTGGGCCGATGCCCGTCATTCCCCTGCCCCTGCCGCCCGAAACCTACGACGCGCCCTGGAAAGGCGCGCTGGCCGCCTATTTCAGCGATTTCATGGCGTTCTATTTTCCGGACATGGCCACCGACATCGACTGGTCGCGCCCTCCGGTTTTCCTGGACAAGGAACTGGGCCGGCTAACGCGCGATGCCGCGCTCGGCACGCGCCTGGCCGACCATCTGGTGCAGATTCATACGCGGAACGGTGGCAAACAGTGGATGCTGATCCACATCGAGGTGCAGGCGCAGCACGATGGCAGCCTGCCTGAGCGCATGCACGTTTATCAGTACCGCATCTATGACCGTTTCCGGCATCCTGTTGCTTGCCTGGTGGTGCTGGCCGACCGCGGCCGCCACTGGCGCCCATCGCGCTTCAGCTACCGCTGGCACGGCTGCGGCGCCCGGACCGACTTCCGCTGCGTCAAGCTGCGAGACTACGCGCGCCGGCTGGGGCGCTTGCAGCATCAGGACAATCCTTTCGCGCTGCTCACGGCGGCCCACCTGCTCACCCAGCAAACGCGCGGGCAGCCACAGCAGCGCCACGCCGCCAAATGGAAGCTCGCACGCTTGCTGTTTGCGCGTGACTGGGACCGGCAGCGCATCATAAACTTATTTCATGTCATAGACTGGATCATGCGGCTGCCAAAAGAGCTGGAGGACCAGTTATGGCAGGACATCATCGACCTGGAAGGGAGGAAAGCCATGGACACATACGTTCCGCGCGGCGCACGCATAGCGATGATGCGCGAACTGAACGAGGCGCGCGAGAAAGCGCAACGGGAAGGCTGGCTGGAGGGACAGCGCAAAGGCTGGGAGGATGGCAAGGCGCGAGGCCTGCAGCAAGGTCTTTTTGACGGGCTCCTTGCAGGGCATCAGGAGGGCCTGCAGGAAGGCCGTCAGGAAGGCCGGCAGGAAGGCCGTCAAGAAGGCCGTCAAGAAGGCCGTCAAGAAGGCCGTCAAGAAGGCCGGCAGGAAGGGCTTGCAGACGGGCTAAGGCAGGGGCAGGCCGCGTTGCTGACGAGGCTGCTAGTCAAGCGCTTCGGCCCGCTGCCGCCAGATGCCCAGGCGCGGATCGCCACAGCGGATCTGCATCAGCTGCAGGCATGGGCCGAGGCGGCGCTGGACGCACGCACACTGGACGACGTCCTGCCGCGCCACTGAGCGAACACCAGCCAGACGCCGCTGGACCGCCACATGGCCGCCGCTGGACCGCCGGCTCGGCCGCCTGCCGCCACTCGCCCACTACCGAGCACTACTGAAGCGCCATCGCAGCCTCGGTCCCGCGTACCGGGATTAACCCAGCGCGGCGATGCCGACCTTGGCCACTTGCGCGTCTTCGTTCGACTTCACGCCCGACACGCCCACCGCGCCAACCACGTGGCCGTCAACGATGACCGGCACGCCGCCTTCCAGCATGCCTTCCATCTCCGGTGCGCTCAGGAACGATACGCGGCCGTTGTTGATCATTTCCTCGTACACGCGCGACTCGCGGCGGCCCAGCGCGGCGACGCGCGCCTTCTTCGGGGCGATGTGCGACGAGATCGGCGCGGCGCCGTCCAGGCGCTGGAACCACAGCGAGTGGCCGCCGTCGTCCACGATGGAGATCGATACCGCCCACTTGTTGGCGACAGCCTCGGCTTCGGCAGCAGCGGCAATTTTCTTCACGTCTTCGAGGGTCAGCACTGGTTTGGTTTGCATGGAACTTCCTGATTAAGAATATTTAAAAGACAAGCTTACTGCTCGCGCATGGCTTTCAGCTTTTGCTTCAGCTGCGCCATGATGGCATTGGTGGCGCGCTCCCCGGCCTGGATGGCCTTGTTGCGGTTGCCGAAATCGTTGCCGGCCATGCGCCCCAGCGGCGGCTGGATCACGATGTCGGCGTCCTTCAGCTCGTACTGGTTGATGCGCTGCCCCATGATGCTGAAAGTCTGCAATATCACCTCCAGCGAACTGATGGCCGCCTGGGAATCGGTCTGGGTCGAAATATTGACGGCAATGATGAAGTCGGCGCCCATTTCGCGCGCGAAGCGCACCGGCACCGGCGCCACCAGGCCGCCGTCCACGTAAGTATGGCTGCCGATCACCACCGGCTGGAACACGCCCGGCACCGACGAGCTGGCGCGCACGGCCATCCCCGTGTTACCGCGCTGGAACAGCATCGGCTGGCCGTTTTTCAGGTCGGCCGCCACCGCGCCGAAGGGAATCTTGAGTTTTTCCATGGGACGGTTGTGCACCGCCTTGTTGACGTAGGCTTGCAGCGCCTCGCCCTTGAGCACGCCGGACGACTTGCCGAACAGCGGCATGGCCCAGTCCGAAATGGCGGCTTCGTCCATTTCATACGCCATCTTCTGCAGCGCGACGCCGGAATTGCCGGCCGCGTACAGCGCGCCGACCACGCTGCCGGCGCTGGTGCCGACCACCACGTCAGGGTAGATGCCTTGCGCCTCCAGCGCCTTGATCACGCCGATATGGGCAAAGCCGCGCGCGGCGCCGCCGCCCAGGGCCAGGCCGATCTTGATCTTGCGCTGGGGCGGCGCCGCCACCACGGGCGGGGCCAGGGGATTGACCGGGATGACGGCCGGCGTCACCACGGTGGCGGCCGGCGTGGCGGGCACCACCGGCGGGGCCACCGGAGTGGAAGCGCATCCGGCCAGCGCAGCGGCAGCCAGGACGGAGGCGAATAAACGTTTCAGGGACATGTATTTACTATCTGCACAGTTGAAGCGGGCAGATTGTAACGCAAGCCGGGCCGCGGCCCCAAAACGGCACTCAGATCGGCATCAGGCTTTGGGCAGGCACACCGTGAAACTGCTGCCCTTGCCCGCCTCGGACTTGATCGACAGATTGCCGCCGTGCCGCAGCAGCACATGCTTGACGATGGCCAGGCCCAGGCCGGTGCCCTGGGTTTCGCGCGAACGGCTCTTGTCGACGCGGTAGAAACGCTCGGTCAGCCGCGAAATATGCTCGGGGTTGATGCCGATGCCGGTATCTTCCACGATGAACTTGGCACCCTTTTCACTATCGGCCCAGCTCAGGCGGATGGAACCGCCGGCCGGCGTGTAGCGCACCGCGTTCGAGGCCAGGTTGCCGAAGGCGCTGTGCAGCTCGTCGTAATTGCCCTGCACCGCCACGTCCTCCATCTCCAGCGTGATCTCGTGCTTGCCGGCCGACAACGCGCGCGCGTCGCGCAGCACCTGTTCCAGCAAGGCGCGGGTGTCGATCTTCTCCGGCCGCAGCGGATGGTCCACCGACTCCAGCCGCGACAGGGTCAGCATGTCCTCGATCAGGTGCTGCATACGGTGGCCCTGCTCCGTCATCAGCTTCAGGTGCGCCATGCGGGTGGCGGGGTCCAGGTCTTCGGAAGCGGCAATTTCCAGGAAGCCCACGATCACCGTCAGCGGCGTCCGCAGCTCGTGCGAGGCGTTGGCGATGAAGTCGCGCCGCATCATCTCGGTGCGCTCGGTTTCGGTCACGTCGTGCGTCACCAGGATCTGGCGCCGGTTCTCGAACGGGATGATGTGCACGATCAGCTTGCGTTCGCGGAAGGTCAGCGTCAGCGGCTGGTCGTAGCGGCCCAGGATGATGTAATCCATGAATTCCGGGCTGCGGATCAGGTTGGTCACCCGCATGCCCTTGTCGCGCTCGTTGCGCAGGCCCAGGTGGGCCTCTGCGGCCGGGTTGCACCATTCCAGGAACAGCACGTCATCCATGATGACCACGCCGTCCGGCAGCAAATGCATGGCCTGGCGAAAGCGCGCCAGCCATTCGGTCAGCTCGGCCTGGTTCTTCTCATCGTCGCGCCGCAGGCGGTACAGGCGCGAGAAGATGCCGGTCCACGCGCCCCAGCCGTCGGGCAGCTTGGCGCTCTGCGGATCGTCCAGCCAGTCGCTCAGCTGATACAGATAGTTCAGCTGCGCGAACACCATGGCGGCCAGCGCCACGAAGCCGGCGCCCAGCGCCGTCATGGCGCCGAACAGCCACCACACGATGCCGACGCCCGCCAGGATCAAGCCCATGCGCAGCGCCGCCGGCACCCAGAACACCAGTTTTGGATTCATAGTTCTATTTTTCGGACAGCATGTAGCCGACGCTGCGCACCGTCTTGATCAAATGCTCGGCTTCCTTCAGCGCCTTGCGCAGGCGCAGCACGTGCACGTCCACCGTGCGCTCCTCGATCACGACATGGTCACCCCACACCTTGTCGAGCAGCTGGCTGCGCGAGAACACGCGCTCCGGATGGGCCATGAAGAATTTCAGCAGCTTGTACTCGGCGTGGCCGATGTCGATCTTCTGCTCGTTCATCGACACCGTGCACGACACCGGATCGAGCGTCACGCCGCCCACGTTCATGGCGGCCTGCGCATGTTCCGGGCTCTTGCGGCGCAGCAGCGCCTTGGCGCGCGCCAGCAGCTCGCGCGGCGAGAACGGCTTGGTGATGTAATCGTCGGCGCCGCTGTTCAGGCCGGCCAGCTTGTCCTCTTCCATGCTCTTGGCGGTGAGCATGATGATGGGGATGTCCTGGAACTGGCGGTCCGAGCGGATGCGCGACAGCAGGCGCAAGCCGGTCTGGTCGGGCAGCATCCAGTCCAGCAGCAGCAGCTGCGGGGTACGCTTGGTGATGAAATCCCAGGCCTCGCCCACGGTCGAGACGGCGCATACGTTCCAGCCCGCGTCGCGCAGCGAAAACGTCACCAGTTCGACGATCGCCGGCTCGTCCTCCACTATCAATACAGTCGTTTTGTCAGATGCCATGGTACCGCTTTACTTTATTCTGGGAGATCGTCCGGCAGCGGAACGGTCTTGGTATGGCGGATGTCCTTGCCTTCCACCACGTAAATCACGTACTCGGCGATGTTCTTCGCGTGGTCGCCGATGCGCTCGATGGCCTTGGCCACCCACAGAGTGTCCAGCGCGGCGGAGATTGTACGCGGATCTTCCATCATGAAGGTGATCAGATTGCGCATGATGGAGCGGAACTCGTGGTCGATCACGGCATCCTGGGCGATCAGCTGCAGCGCCTGCTTGCCGTCGTTGCGGGCGAAGGCGTCCAGGGCGTCGTGCAGCATGTCGCTGGTGGCGTTGGCGATGCTGCGCACCATCTCGTAGTGGCTCACGGTGACGGCGCCGCGGCTGTGCAGGCTTTTCGCGGTGCGCGCGATCTTGGTGGCCTCGTCGCCGATGCGCTCCAGGTCGGTGATCACCTTGATGGTGGCCATCACCGTGCGCAGGTCGTTGGCGGTGGGCTGGCGGCGCACGATCAGGTGGCTGCAGGCGTCGTCCAGCTGCACTTCCAGCTGGTTGACGGTATCGTCTTCGCGCATCACGCGTTCGGCGCGTTCCAGGTTGCCGATGCGGAAGCAGGTCATGGCGTCGAGGAATTGCGTTTCGACGATGCCGCCCATCAGCAGCACCTTGGAGCGGATCGCTTCCAGTTCTTCGTCGTACTTCTTGGATGAATGTTCGCCCATCATAATTATTCTCTCTCTTAATTCGCCAGCTTAGCCGAAGCGGCCGGTGATGTAGTCCTGGGTTTCCTTGCGGGCAGGGTTCATGAAGATCTGGTCGGTTTCGCCGAATTCCACCAGCTCGCCCAGGTACATATAGGCGGTGTAATCGGAGCAGCGGGCCGCCTGCTGCATATTGTGGGTCACGATGGCGATGGTGTAGTCCTGCTTCAGCTCGCTGATCAGCTCTTCCACCTTCGAGGTCGAAATCGGGTCCAGCGCCGAGGTCGGCTCGTCGAGCAGCAGCACGTCAGGCTTGACCGCCACGCCGCGCGCGATGCACAGGCGCTGCTGCTGGCCGCCGGACAGCGACAGGCCGCTCTTGGTCAGCTTGTCCTTCACCTCGCCCCACAGCGCGGCCTTCTTCAGCGCCCATTCCACGCGCTCGTCCATCTCGCCCTTGGACAGGTCCTCGTACAGGCGCACGCCGAAGGCGATGTTGTCGTAGATCGACATCGGGAACGGGGTCGGCTTCTGGAATACCATGCCCACCTTGGCGCGCAGCATGTTCACGTCCTGGCCCGGCTCGAGGATATTGCGGCCGCGATACATGATGGAGCCTTCGGCGCGCTGGCCGGGGTACAGGTCGTACATGCGGTTCAAGGTGCGCAGCAGGGTCGACTTGCCGCAGCCGGACGGGCCGATGAAGGCCGTCACCTGCTTCTCGTGCACGTCCAGGTTGACGTTGTGCAGGCTCTGCGTTTTGCCGTAGAAGAAATTCAGGCCCGAGATTTCGATGGTCTTGCGCTTGGCGGCTTTGGTTTCGTTGCTCATTTGCGTATTCATCAGTAGGTATCTTTTCGAATTAATTCGGGGCTTTTTGGCTGAACACGGTGCGCGACAGGATGTTCAGGCCCAGCACGCTGAAAGTCACCAGCAGTGCGCCGCCCCAGGCCAGCGAGCGCCAGTTGTCGTAGGGGCTCATGGCGAACTGGTAAATCACCACCGGCAGGTTGGCCACCGGCGCATTCATGTCGGCGCTGAAGAACTGGTTGTTCAGCGCGGTGAACAGCAGCGGCGCGGTTTCGCCGGAGATGCGGGCCACGGCCAGCAGCACGCCGGTCACCACGCCGGCCTTGACGGCGCGCAGGCGCACCATCATGGCCACTTTCCAGCGCGGCGCGCCCAGCGCGAAGGCCGCTTCCAGCAGGCTGTTGGGCACCAGCTTGAGCATATTGTCGGTGGTGCGCACCACCACCGGCACGGCGATCAGCGACAGCGCGATGGAACCGGCGTAGCCCGAGAAGTGCTTCACGTTGGCCACGTACAGCGCGTAGACGAACAGGCCAATCACGATGGACGGCGCCGACAGCATGATGTCGGTGACGAAGCGGGTCACCTGCGCCATCTTGTTCTCTTCGCCGTATTCGGCCAGGTAGATGCCGGCCAGGATGCCGATCGGGGTGGACACCAGCGTGGCCACGCCCACCATCATCAGGCTGCCGACGATGGCGTTGAGCAGGCCGCCGCCTTCGCTGCCAGGGGCCGGCGTGTTGGCGGTGAACATGGTGTAGTGCAGCGCGGAGAAGCCGTTGATCAGCAGCGTGGCAAGGATCCACAGCAGCACGATCAGGCCGACCGACATGGCCATCACCGACAGCGCGATGCCGACACGGTGCACCAGCAGGCGCTTGCGGTAGACCGCATTCATGGGGGTAGCTTGCGACATTATTTCACGCCTTCCTTGCGAGACATGCCGGCCAGCATCAGCTTGGCGGCGGACAGAACAATCAGGGTAATGACGAACAGGATCAGCGCCAGCGCGTACAGCGAGGACACGTGCAGCGTGCTTTCCGCCTCGGCGAATTCATTGGCCAGTGTGGAGGCGATCGAGTTGCCGGCCGCGAACAGCGACCAGGACAGCTTGTTGGCGTTGCCGATGACGAAGGTCACCGCCATGGTTTCGCCCAGCGCGCGGCCCAGGCCCAGCATCACGCCGCCGACCACGCCGCTCTTGGTGTACGGCAGCACCACCTTGCGCACCACTTCCCACTTGGTGCAGCCCAGGCCGTATGCCGATTCCTTCAGCACCGCCGGCACGATCTCGAACACGTCGCGCATCACGGAGGAAATGAAGGGGATGATCATCACGGCCAGGATCAGGCCGGCGGTCAGGATGCCGATGCCCATGGTCGGGCCGCTGAAGAAGGCGCCGATCACGGGCAGCTGGCCCAGCGTGGCTTTCAGGAAGGGCTGCACGTGGTCGCCGAACAGCGGCGCGAACACGAACAGGCCCCACATGCCGTAGATGATGGACGGCACGCCGGCCAGCAGCTCGACGGCCGTGCCCAGCGGGCGGCGCAGCCAGACCGGGCAGATCTCGGTCAGGAACAGCGCGATGCCGAAGCTCACCGGGAAGGCGATCAGCAGCGCGATGCCGGCCGTGGCCAGGGTGCCGACGATGGCGATCAGGGCGCCGTAGTTGTCGTTGACGGGGTCCCATTCGACGGTGGTGATGAAGGCCGGGCCGAAGTGCTGCAGCGCCGGCATGGCGCCCAGTATCAGCGAAATGATGATCCCCACCAGTACGAACAGTACCGACAGGGAAAACGTCATGGTCACCTTGTGGAAGATGAAGTCCTGGATGCGCTGCTTGCGCATGGTCGAGAGCATGGCGGCATTGGACACTTCTGTCATGGCGGGCTCCGACAGGGTGATCGGCGTGGAGGTGATGTCTGCGCTCATAGAGTGGTCTTGTTCTGGATGTGGGCTAGCCGGGTGCGCCGCGGAGTCAGTCTCCGCAGCGTCCCCGGCTAGCCTCCTCAGCGTGCCGAGGAGGCCGATCGGATTAGTAGATGGCTTTACCCGAAGCGTCTTTCAGGTTGGCTTTCCACGAGTCCTGCACCAGCTTCACCACCGAAGCAGG
The DNA here is from genome assembly GCF_042693265.1 of Pseudoduganella sp. UC29_71. NCBI lineage: Bacteria > Pseudomonadati > Pseudomonadota > Betaproteobacteria > Burkholderiales > Oxalobacteraceae > Pseudoduganella > Pseudoduganella sp. UC29_71. The sequence continues at coordinate 3,705,343 of NZ_CP170549.1, forward strand.
CAGCGGTACGTAGTCCAGGTCGGCAGCAGCGGCGCCGCCGTTCTTGAAGGCCCAGTCGAAGAACTTCACCACTTCCTTGCCCTTGGCTGCGTCAGCCTGGGTCTTGTGCATCAGGATGAAGGATACGCCGGTGATCGGCCAGGAAGCTTTGCCGGCCTGGTCGGTCAGCACCACGCCGAAGCCCGGGGTCTTGGTCCACTCGGCGTTGGCGGCGGCGGCCTTGAAGTTGTCGTCGTCAGGCTGCACGAACTGGCCATCCTTGTTTTTCAGCTGGGTGTGCGCGATCTTGTTCTTCTTGGCGAAAGCCCACTCCACGTAGCCGATGGCGCCCTTGATGCGCTGCACGTTGGCGGCCACGCCTTCGTTGCCCTTGCCGCCCACGCCCACCACCCACTTCACGGCGGTGCCGGCGCCAACCTTGGTCTTGAACTCAGGGTTGGTCTTGGACAGGTAGTCGGTCCACAGGAAGGAGGTGCCCGAACCGTCGGCGCGGTGCACCACGGTGATTTCGTCGGCCGGCAGCTTCAGGCCCGGGTTCAGGGACGCGATTTCAGCCGCGTTCCACTTGGTGATCTTGCCCAGGTAGATGTCGCCGATGACCTGGCCGGTCAGCTTCATCGCGCCGGGCGCCACGCCGTCCAGGTTCACCACCGCGACCACGCCGCCCATGATGGCCGGGAACTGGGTCAGGCCTTCCGCGTCCAGCTCTTCGCCTTTCAGCGGGCTGTCGGTGGCGCCGAAGTCCACCGTCTTGGCCTTGATCTGCTTGACGCCGGCGCCGGAGCCGACGGACTGGTAGTTCAGGCCGTTGCCGGTGGCGGCCTTGTAAGCCTCAGCCCACTTGGCGTAGATCGGATAAGGGAAAGTTGCGCCTGCGCCGGTCATGTCCGCAGCGGAGGCGGTGGAGAAGGCCACGGCAGCGGTCGCGCCGATAACCAGGGAGGTGAACAACTGTTTCATACGCATATCAATGTCCTTAGGGGTTGTGACGGTTTGAATGCTGCGCAGTCTACCGAGCCAATATGACAGCTTTATGACATGTGAAAAAATAATGAGAACACCTTCTTCAGAGGGGATAGTACCGCGATTTTTCTGAAATATGACAAGCGTGACAGGCCGCTTGTCATCCTTTTGTCATGGAGTTGTCACAATTAACATCTACACTGGGCCGCGTCCAAAGTGGGCTAGAATTAACCATCTGCAAAGATAAGGTGACAGACAACATCATGAAGCCCGACCTGCGCTCAGAAACAAACAAGCACGGTATTTTCCTCGACCGCGAACTGTCCCAGCTGGCCTTCAACCGCCGCGTCTTGGCGCAAGCGGCCGATCCCACGGTGCCGCTGCTGGAGCGGCTGCGCTATTTGTGCATCGTCAGCAGCAACCTGGACGAATTCTTTGAAGTGCGCGTGGCCAGCCTGCTGGCGGCCGCCGCCACCGACGGCAGCGCCAGCGCGCTGCACCCTGCCCTGGCCGCCAATTTGCGCCGCATCTGCGACGAGTGCCACGAGCTGGTCAAGCTGCAATACGACTTGTTGAATACCGAAGTGCTGCCGCAGCTGCAGGCGGCCGGCATCCACCTGCTGCGCCACACGCAGCGCAACGAGGCGCAGCGCGCCTGGGTCAAGCAGTATTTCGAGCGCGAAGTGCGCCCGCTGCTCACGCCGATCGGCCTGGACCCGGCCCACCCCTTCCCGCAGGTGGTCAACAAGAGCCTCAATTTCATCGTCTCGCTGACCGGCAAGGACGCCTTCGGCCGCGGCACCGCCATCGCCATCGTCAAGGCGCCGCGCGTGCTGCCGCGCGTGATCCGCCTGCCGGACGAGCTGTCGGACGCCGGCGGCGTGTCGTTCTGCCTGCTGTCCTCCATCATCCACTCGCACATTTCGGACCTGTTCGCCGGCCGCGAAGTGATCGCCTATTCCCAGTTCCGCGTCACGCGCGACTCCGACCTGTGGGTGGACGAGGAAGAAGTGAAAAACCTGCGCCAGGCGCTCAAGGGCGAGCTGCAGGGCCGCCAGTTCGGCACCTCGGTACGGCTGGAAGTGGCCAAGAACTGCCCGCCCGAGCTGTCCCAATTCCTGCTCGACCAGTTCGCGCTCGACAACAGCCGGCTGTACCAGGTGGACGGCCCGGTCAACATGGTGCGCCTGACCGAGATCATCAACCACGTGGCCCACCCGGAATTGCGCTTCCCGCCCTTCTTCCCTGGCGTGGCGCACAAGACCGCCACCGCCGACATCTTCGGCGCGCTGCGCCAGCAGGACATCCTGCTGCACCACCCCTACCAGTCCTTCCAGACCGTGATCGACTTTATCCGCGCGGCCGCGCTGGACCCGGGCGTGGTGGCCATCAAGCAGACCATCTACCGCACCGGCATGAACTCGGACCTGATGGAGTCGCTCATCATGGCCGCCCGCGCCGGCAAGGAAGTGACGGTGATCGTGGAACTGATGGCGCGCTTCGACGAGGAAGCCAACATCAACTGGGCCGACAAGCTGGAACAGGCCGGCGCACAGGTGGTCTACGGCGTGGTGGGCCTGAAGACGCACGCCAAGGTGGCGCTGGTGATACGGCGCGAGGAAGGCGGTCTGCGCTTCTACTCGCACCTCGGCACCGGCAACTACCACCCCACCACCACCAAGCTGTACACCGACTTCGGCCTGCTGACCAGCAATCCGGAGCTGGGCCGCGACGTCAACGAAGTGTTCATGCACCTGACCAGCCTGACCAAGCCGCAAAAGCTGAACCACCTGTGGCTGGCGCCGTTCGCGCTGCAGAACGAGGTGATCAAGGCCATCCGCAACGAAGCGAAGATCGCGCGCGCCGGGCGTCCCGGCCGGATTATCGCTAAAATGAATGCACTGGTGGACGAGTCGGTGATACGGGCGCTGTACGCGGCGTCCAAGGATGGCGTGAAGATCGACCTGATCGTGCGCGGCGCCTGCACGCTGAAGCCGGGCGTGCCGGGCCTGTCCGAGAATATCCGGGTGCGCTCCATCATCGGCCGCTTCCTGGAGCACAGCCGCATCTACTACTTCCGCAACGACCTGACGCACGACGTTTACCTGGGCAGCGCGGACTGGATGAGCCGCAACCTGTTCCGCCGCATCGAAGTGGCCTTCCCCATCCTGGACCGTTCGCTGAAGCGGCGCGTGATCGCGGAAGGCCTGAACCCGTACCTGAAGGACAACAGCAACGCCTGGGAACTGGAACCGACCGGCCATTACCAGCGCCGCCGTCCGCGCGGCAAGCAATCCCTGTTCAGCGGACAGCAGTACCTGATGCACACCCTGGGCACGCCGGGCGGCGAGGTGGACGATTAATCGGGAACACAACTGCGAAGGGGAAGACGATGGACCTGATCTTGTGGCGTCACGCCGAGGCCGAAGAAGCGGCGCCCGGCCAGTCGGATTTGGAACGCGCCCTCACCGCCAAGGGCCAGAAGCAGGCGCGGCGCATGGGCCAGTGGCTGGATTCCCAGCTGCCGGACAGCTGCCGCGTGCTGTCCAGCCCCGCCTTGCGCACGCTGCAGACGGCGGAAGCGCTGGGCCGCAAATTCAAGATCCACAACGACCTGGCGCCGGGCGCGGACGCGGCCGACGTGCTGAAGGCGGCCAACTGGCCGGGCGCCAAGGAAAGCGTGCTGGTGGTGGGCCACCAGCCCACGCTGGGGCAGGCGGCGGCGCTGCTGATGACGGGCGACGACCAGGACTGGGACATCCGCAAGGCCAGCGCCTGGTGGTTCGCGCAGCGCGAGCCGGGCGACCCGGACAGCCTCTATCTGAAAGCCGTGATGGCGCCCGACCTGGTCGTCAAATGACGGGACTTGAAAAGCGTAACGCTTCTGCTACAGTTTAGTTGTATCAACTCTAGGGAGCAGCCGTCCAAAGGCGGTTGAAAACATATGTTTACCCTCCTCACCATCGGCATTTTTGGCGGCATGATCGCACTGGTCGTTTATGAGCTGGTCCAGGAGTCGAGTGGGAGTCATCACAAACTATCCGATCGCTATCACGAATAGCCTGCCGCAACGCGGAACCGGGCGCCTTAAGCTTCCACTTAAGGCGCCTTTGCCGTTTACGGCGTGGCTTAGATTCCCGCTTACATGCCGGTCTTGAACTTGGTGTAGATGCGGGTGATGGAGCGGCGCACGTCGGCCGGCACCGCTTCCGGGGCGATCATGCGCTGCATGTCGGCCGGCGGCAGGAACACGGTCTTGTTCTCGGCGATATCCTTGCGCACGAACTTCATGCCGGCCTTGTTCGGATTGGCGTAAAACACCTTGTTGGTCAGGCTGGCGTGCACTTCGGGGCGCAGGATGTAGTTGATGAACACGTGCGCATTGTTCGGGTGCGGCGCGTCGGCCGGGATGGCCATGGTGTCGAACACCAGCGCGGCCGACGTCTTCGGCACCAGCACCTGGATCTGGTTGCCGTTCTTGGCGTCGATGGCGCGCTGGCGGGCGATGTTGATGTCGCCGGACCAGCCGAAGGCCACGCAGATGGCGCCGTTGGCCATGTCGTTGATATAGCCGGAGGAGCTGAACAGCGTCACATAGGGACGGATGGCGGTCAGCACCTTGCCCGCTTCGGCGTAGTCGGCCGCCTTGGCCGAGTAGGCCGGCTTGCCGATGTACTGCAGCGCCGCCGGCAGCACTTCGGACGGCGAATCGAGGAAGGACACGCCGCAGGACTTCAGCTTGGCCGCGTATTTCGGATTGAAGATCAGGTCCCAGGCGTTGTCCGGCATCGGTTCGCTGCCCAGCGCGGCTTTCACCTTGCCGACATTGATGCCCACCGTGGCGTAGCCCCACAGCCAGTCCACCAGGTATTCGTTGTTGGGGTCGATCTTGGCCAGCTTGGCCTGGATCTGCGGGTCCAGGTTGGCCAGGTTGGGCAGCCTGGACTTGTCCAGCTTGCGCAGCTGCTTGGCGTCGATCTGCAGCTTGGCCCATGGCGCGGTCGGCACCACGATGTCGTAGCCGGACTTGCCGGCAGCGAGCTTGGAGTTCAGGATTTCGTTGTTATCAAAAACATCATAGCGAACCTTGATGCCGGTCTCTTTCTCGAAGTTCTTGATGGTGTCTTCCGCGATATAGTCCGACCAGTTGTAGATGTTCAGGACTTTTTCTTCCTGCTGCGCCTGTGCCTGACCAGCGACGGCAGCCGCCGCGAACGCGCATGCAGCCGCCATCACCAACTTACCCCAACGCTTCCCCGCCATATGCCTGCCTCCAATAAAAGAAGAATCCTCAGAACGCGAGATGATCAGGCATTGCGGCGCTGAATGCAAGCCTCAGACGAGGAAGTCGAACAGCGAGCGCGCCCCGGTGTAGCCCGGCAGCGCCTCGTTGGCGGCGGCCTGCTCCTGCTGCGTGTAGAACGCCACCAGCGCATTGGCCTGGGTGGTGAGCGCCTTGGCCAGGTCGGCCTTTTTCGCCGTCAGCGTGCCGATTTCCTTGCTCACCTGCTGCGCTTCGCGCTGGATGCTGCTGTTCTTGCCGGTCAGCGCATCGATCTTCGCGTCGAACTGGTCGGCCAGGCCCTTGCCGTCGTTGGTAAACAGCTTGGCCACGCCGGCCGTATCGGCCGCGATGGCGCTTTTCAGCTTTTTATCGTCCAGCACCAGCTTGCCGCTGCTGTCGACCGTCACGCCGGCCGCCGCCAGCGCGGACTTGGAGGCGCCGCCGGCGCCCTGCACCAGCGCATTGAGCTCGCGGCTGACCTGGCCCAGCGCCTGGTCGGACTTCAGGTCGCCTTTCTGCAGCGCGGTCAGCTTGTTGTTCAGGTCGTTGTAGGCGTTAACGAAATTGGTGACGTTCTGCGCGATCTGGGCGCTGTCCTGGCTCACCGTGACGTCGGTCTTGCCGGTGCCGGTCAAGGTCACGCCGACGCCGTCGATGGCGTCCTTCAGCGTATTGCCGGCGCTTTTCACTTCCTTGCCGTCCACGGTGGCCAGCGCGTCCTGCGCGGCCTGCGCCTGGGTCAGGCCCTGCGTGGTGGGGCTGTTGTTGGCGGCCGGGTTGTAGGAAACCAGGCTCTTCACAGCCGCGTCGCCGCTCACGCTGATGCGCATGCTGCTCGCCTCGCCGTTCTCGCCCTTGATCTGCAAGGCATAGCCGGTGCCGCTCTTGACCACGCTGGCGTTGATGCCCGCATCCTTGAACGCGGCTGCGATGCCGTCCAGCGTATTGTTCTTGCTGTCGATGGTGATGGTTTTGGCGGCCGTTTTACCTGGCGTAAACTTGTCATCGCCGGTGGTGCCGAATTCGACCTTGATGGTGGCCGGCGAACCGGTGCCGATCTTGGCGCTGGCCGACGCTTGCTGGTCGCTATTGAGGATCTGGCCCTGCGCCAGCTGCTTCACGTCCACCGCGTAGGTGCCGGGCTTGGCGCTGCCGCCCGCGCTGACGGTGAGCACGCCCTTGCCGGACGAGGTGGCCGACGTGCTCAGTCCGCTGCCCGCGAGGCGCTCGGCGATAGACTGGAGGCCGGTCAGCGCGCTTTGCAGCTGGCCGAGGCCGGACAGCTTGGTCTGGTCGCGCACCAGGCTGGTATTCAGTCTGGCGACGGAGCCGGCCTGGCTGGCCAGCGTGCGCTCCACCTTGGCCAGGACCGAGGCCGAGGGCGTGCTGGTGCCGCCGTAGGCGGCCGTGCCGGTCAGATTGCCGTAGTTACCGATGCTCGTATTTGCCATTTTGTGTCATCCGATCAATGTGGAAGACATGATAAGGTCTTCGACTATCCCTTCATGCGGCAAACAGCATGGTAAAAAGCGGCCGTTTTAACGCATGAACTTGCCGATGGCGGCAACGGCGGCCGCGTCTGGGTTGATGAATTGTAGGCCGACTTTTACGTCGTCGCCGCTAAAGATGCAATATGTTACTTTTGAACGGCAGCTAATAACCACCGGCTTGCCCTCCACGAACATTTCAAACGATATCTGCCCCATCTGGCCGGACGGCACCATGTGCCCCATGGTAACCGACATCCCGGTCGGGCCAACGTCGATGGTGCGGGCCGGCGCCGGCTTGGCTCCATCCATCACCACCACTGCTTTTGCGCGCAGAATCTTACGGGTCGTCTGCCTTTGGTCTACTAGCACTCTATGCTTCCTGAATAACGTGATTGCCTGATAAGAGCGCATCGCTGGTAGCGCTCTACAAGGCGCCATTCTACTGCGCATTCATCATTTATGCAGGCGGCACATTGCCGTGCAGATAAACTTTCACGCCGAAAGTCATTGCAATTCACGCAACTTCGTGAAGGCGTCGTCAATCCGCTCCACCGCGACGATGGTCATGCCTTCGATGGCCTGTTTGGGCGCGTTCGCCTTCGGGATCATGGCGATCGAAAAGCCCAGCTTGGCCGCCTCGCGCAGGCGCTCCTGGCCGCGCGGCGCCGGCCGGATTTCGCCCGCCAGGCCCACTTCGCCGAACACCACGAAGCCGCGCGGCAGCGCCTTGCTGCGCATGGACGAGTTAATCGCCAGCAGCACGGCCAGGTCGGCCGCCGGTTCGGTGATCTTCACCCCGCCGACGGCGTTGATGAACACGTCCTGGTCGAAGGCGGCAATGCCGGCGTGGCGGTGCAGCACGGCCAGCAGCATGGCCAGGCGGTTCTGCTCCAGGCCCACCGACAGGCGGCGCGCGTTCGGCAAATGGCTGGCGTCCACCAGCGCCTGGATTTCCACCAGCAGCGGGCGGGTACCCTCCTGCGTCACCATCACGCAGGAGCCGGGCACCTGGTTGTCGTGCTGGGACAGGAACAGCGCGGACGGGTTGGACACGCCTTTCAGGCCCTTGTCCGTCATGGCGAACACGCCCAGCTCGTTGACGGCGCCGAAGCGGTTCTTGATGGCGCGCACCAGGCGGTAGCTAGAATGGTTGTCGCCCTCGAAGTACAGCACCGTGTCCACGATGTGCTCGAGCACGCGCGGGCCGGCCAGCGCGCCCTCCTTCGTCACGTGGCCCACCAGGATGATGGTGATGCCGCTCTGCTTGGCCATGCGGGTCAGCTGGGCCGCGCATTCGCGCACCTGCGCCACCGAGCCGGGCGCGCTGCTCAGCGCATCCGAATACATGGTCTGGATCGAGTCGATCACCGCCACCTGCGGCTTCAGCTCGGCCAGCGTGCCCAGCACCTTCTCAAGCTGGATCTCGGCCTGCAGCTTCAGGTCGCGCGCGTCGATCGCCAGGCGCTTGGCGCGCAGCGCGATCTGGGCGCCGGATTCCTCGCCGCTCACATACAGCACGCTTTTCGCGTGCGACATATGGGCCAGCGCCTGCAGCAGCAGCGTCGACTTGCCGATGCCGGGGTCGCCGCCGATCAGCACCACGCCGCCGGCCACCAGGCCGCCGCCCAGCACGCGGTCGAACTCCTCGATGCCGGTGGGGAAGCGCGGCACGTCCAGCGCCTCGATGTCCTGCAGCGACAGCACCGGCGCGGTCTGCGCCAGCGACAGGTGCTGCGGATTGGAATAGCGGTTATTGCCGGCGCCGGACTCCATCACGGTTTCCACCATGGTGTTCCATTGCTGGCAGGCGCCGCACTGGCCGGTCCACTTGCTGCTGGTGCCACCGCATTCGCTGCAGGTGTAATTGGTTTTCGCCTTGGCCACGGATCAGCCCTCCACTACGCGCACGCGCGGCGCCAGCGCACACATCAGCTCGTAGCCTATGGTGCCGGCGGACGTGGCCACCTCGTCGATCGGCATGCCCTCGCCCCACAGCACCACCTTGCTGCCGACACGCGCGTTGGGCAGGCTGCCCAGGTCCACGGTCAGCATGTCCATCGACACGCGGCCGACGATGCGGGTGCGCACGCCGTCCACCAGCACGGGCGTATCCTGCGGCGCGTGGCGCGGGTAGCCGTCGGCATAGCCGCAGGCCACAACGCCGATGCGCATCGGGCCGTCGGCCTGGAAGCGGCTGCCGTAGCCCACGCAGTCGCCTGCCACGATGTCCTGCACGGCGATCAGCTCGCTGGCCAGCGTCATGGTGGGCAGCAGACCGAACTCCCCGGCGCTCTTGCCGCCCGGCGAACCGCCGTACAGCATAATGCCGGGACGTATCCAGTCGCTCACCAGTTCGGCGCCCAGGGTCTTCTCCGCGTCCGGCATCTGCAGTATGCCGGCCGAATTAGCCAGGCTGACCGGGCCAGGCAAGCCGGCCGCGCCGGCGTTGAAGCGGCGGATCTGCTCGCGGATGGGCAGGCGCGGGTGCGCCGTCTCGTCGGCGTTGGCAAAGTGGGTCATCAGGGTGATCTCGCCCACGTGCGGCAGCGCGCGCAGGCGCGCGTGCGCGGCGGCAAACTGTTCCGGCTTGAAGCCCAGGCGGTTCATGCCGGTGTTCATTTTCAGGTGCAGGTTCAGCGGACGGGCCGACGCGGGCAGCTGCGCCGCCTCGATCAGCGCCAGCTGTTCCTCGCAGTGGACCGCGCCGTTGATGCCGTGCTCGGCCATCATGGCAACGTCGGCCGCGTCGAAGCCGCCTTCCAGCAGCAGGATGGGCTTGGTCCAGCCCAGCTCGCGCAGGCGCAGCGCGTTGTCCGGCTCGATCAGGGCCAGGCCGTCGGCATCGGCAAAGCCGCGCATGGCGCGTTCCAGGCCATGGCCATAGCCGTTCGCCTTCAGCACGCCCCACACCTTGCTGCCCGGTGCGCAAGCCTTGGCACGGGCCAGGTTGTGTTTCATGTTCTCTATATGAATAGTTGCGACGATCGGCCTTGGCATGGTGTGAAATCTTGGCGGTTGAACGAAGCCGGTATTCTACCGGAACCAGCCACCGCGCCTTGGAGCAAAAGCAGCCGTAACTCATCAGTAATTTCCATGCGGAAATATTGAAGGTATGGGCTTTCCGGGGCTTTTCATACATCCGGTTGATTTCTTGGGAATACCAGTTATTCATGGTATAAAGCAAGCCGAGATAAGTTTCCAGGCCTTCCAGTATGAATCGTGGTTTTTATACCATCATGGCAGCGCAGTTCTTTTCGTCACTGGCAGACAATGCACTGCTGTTTGTGGCCATCGACCTGCTGATTTCCATGAAGTCCCCGGCGTGGCTCACGCCGCTGCTGAAATTGTCGTTCGTGCTGTTTTACGTGCTGCTGGCCGCCTTCGTCGGCGCTTTCTCGGATGCCCTGCCCAAAGGCCGGGTCATGTTCATCGCCAACATGATCAAGATCCTGGGCTGCGCCATGATCTTCTTCCACGTTCATCCCCTGCTGGCCTATGCCGTGGTCGGCTTCGGCGCGGCGGTGTACTCGCCCGCCAAATACGGCATCCTGACCGAACTGCTGCCGGCCGAGAAACTGGTGGCCGCCAATGGCTGGATCGAAGGCTTGACCGTCACCTCCATCATCCTGGGCACCGTCATGGGCGGCGCACTGGTGACCGGCCGCCTGTCGACCATGCTGCTCAATATCGACGTGCCGCTGATCGACACCGGCATCGACACCAGCACCGAAGCGGCGCTGTGCGTGCTGGGCCTGACCTATGTGCTGGCCGCCATCTTCAACCTGCGCATACCCGACACCGGCTGCGTCTACCCGCACCAGGAACGCAATCCGGTCAAGCTGATCGTCGATTTCTCGAATTGCTTCACGCTGCTGTGGAAAGACAAGCTGGGCCAGATCTCGCTGGCGGTAACCACGCTGTTCTGGGGCGCCGGCGCGACTTTGCAGCTGATCGTGCTGGAATGGGCGCAGCGCTCGCTGGGCATGCGCTACGACCAGGCCACCAGCATGGTCGGCATGGTGGCCATCGGCATCGCTTTCGGCGCCATCATGTCGGCGCGCTTCATCACGCTGCGCAAGTCGCTGTCGGTGATCCCGCTGGGCATCCTGATGGGCGTCATCGTGATGGGCATGACGCTGGTATATTCCACCTATCTGGCCTATCCGCTGCTGGTGATCATCGGCGCGATCGGCGGCTTCTTCGTAGTGCCGATGAACGCGCTGCTGCAGCACCGGGGCCACGTGCTGATGAGCGCCGGCCACTCGATCGCGGTGCAGAACTTCAATGAGAATCTGTCCATCCTGACCATGCTGGCCATGTATTCGCTGATGATACGCCTGCACCTGGGCCTGAATACCATCATCGTGCTGTTCGGCCTGTTCATTGCCGGCATCATGCTGTGCATCATGTGGCTGCACAAGGCCAACCAGCGCGAGCATGATTCGCTTGCGCTGATCGGCGAAGCCAAGCACTAAGCTTTACGGGGGCAGCAGCCCCTGTTCACGGCGCGCAGCGGCCCGCGCGCGCCAGTCGTCCGGCGCAACGAAACCCCTTTCGCGCTCGACCAGCCAGCCATCCCGCTCCACCACCGACGCCACCATCACCGGCGACATCTCCTGTTCAAAGCGCGCCAGCACGGCCTGCACCACCTGGGCGGCGCCCAGCGGCACCGCGCTGTCCACGGCGGCGATGGAATTGATGCGGGGCGGCCCGCCGGCGGGCGCCGGGTGTGCCGCCGCGCCATGCGCCACGGGCGCGGCCTCGCCTGCCCCGGCAGCCATGGCGCGCACTTTCAGCGGCGCGAGCCATTGCAGGCGCGGCATCACCACGTATTGCTGATCGGGCTGCGCCGCGCCATTGCGGCCGCTGGCGAACTCGCTCAGCGTGCTCCAGTAGCCCAGGCAATGGCTGGGCGAGATGCCCGCCACCGCGTGCGGCGAGCCTTGGGGATAGAACAGCCAGCCTTTCACCAGGGCCTGCGCCTTGTCCACCGGCTGCGGCAGCAGCGGCTGCGCGGCCGGGTGGTAGGCCAGTTCGAGCTGCTTGGCGAAGGTCTTGCGCATCTTGACGCCCAGCGTGTCGGCCAGGTTGGGGCCGACCAGATGGTTGAAGCTGGCCGCGCCGGCCGTGTCGTCCAGCAGGTAGAACTTGGTGGCGAACTCCCAGTGCAGCAGTTCGCTGCCGTGGCGCAGCAGGAAGTCGAATTCGCCCACGGTGTCGTTGCGGTTGGCGCGCACTTGCAGGCCATGCGCGACCAGCGTGCCATGCTGCTCAAAATAGAAGGCCATCAGCTTTTCGGCGTACAGGCCGAGGCGCGAATAGAAGCGGCCGCCCAGCGCTGCCTCCAGCGGCGCGGGATCGCGCTCCAGCGCGGCCAGCCAGTCGGCGGCGGCAGCATGCACGGGGCCGAGCGTGGCGATGCGGTTTTGCCAGTGCGGGGAATCGGGGTCGAGCAGGTCGGGGGCGTCCAGCAGCCAGGCCAGCGCGCGCACGTGGGGACGGGTCAGGTGGCCCCAGGTGCGTTCGAAGCGGGTCTGGTAGGTTTCGGCGCCTGCCACGCCGCCGCCGGAGGCGACACCGGTGCCGGCGTGGCAGGCGGGGCCGGGCTTGTCGGTGGGCGCCGGGCCGCACACTCCATCGTGCGCGCTTCCGGCTGCGGTGGCCGGCGCAGCGCCCGGCTCGGGCTTGGGCGCTGCGTCAGGCGCGGCCGGCATGGGCGGCTTTCGCCAGGCACAGGTCGGACCAGGCCTTGGCCTTGTCCGCCGGCTTGCGCAGCAGGTCGGCCGGGTGGTAGGTGGCGATGGTGGGGATGCCGTCGTAGCGCAGCACCTTGCCGCGCGCGGCGGCGCCCAGCAGGCCTTTGCCCGCCGTGTGGCCCAGCGTGAGGACCATGCGGCTGCCGGCCAGCTCCAGCTCGCGCTGCAGGTAGGGGCGGCAAGCCGCCAGCTGCTCGGCGTTGGGCAAGCCTTCGCTGCCGTCGTCCGCTGCGGGAGGGCGGCATTTCACCAGCGTGGTGACGTAGGCATCCTCCTCCGGCGTGAGGGCGATGGCTTTCAGCATATTGTCCAGCAGCTGGCCCGGCTCGCCGGTGATCGAGCGCACTTCCTGCTCGTCGGCGGCGGTGGGAGCGGTGCCCAGCACCAGCCATTGCGCGTGCGGGTCGCCGCGTCCGGGCACGGCGGCCACGCGGCTGTGGCACAGGTCGCAGCGCGTGCAGGCCGTGACGGCCGCTTGCAAGGTCTCCCAGTCCATGTCGGCGATCTGCTGGCCGGCCTGCTGCGCGCGCGCCGGTGCGGCGCTGGCGGCGGGAACCGGCACGTCGTCGAACCAGGCGGTCGATTCAGGTTCCTCCGCGCCGGCTGCGGACGGGCGCGATGGCGCGGCTTGCACCGGCTTGGCAGGCGATTTCGTGACCGTCGGCGGCGGCGTGGCGGGCAGCGGCGTGTCGTCGAACCAGCTGGTGTCTTCGCCTGCGGCGGCGCCTGGCGCCGGGCGGGCGGGCGGCGGCTGCGTAGCCTGCACGGCGGCCAGCGGCGCGGCGGCCTCCGCAACCGGCGCGCGCGCAGCAGCGGGCGCCGGCGAGGACGTCGCTGGCTCGGCGTACTGCGGCGCAGGCATGGCGGCCGGCGCACGCTCCGGCTCGTATGCCGGTTCGTATGCCGATTCGTATGCCGGCCCGTCCGCCTGCTCATGTGCCGGATCGGAAAGCAGCGCAGACGTGCCGGCTTCGTCGTAGGCCTCTACGGCGCCGGGCGGCCGGTTGCGCAAGCGCCATTGCACGCCCACGCCGATCTCCTGCAGGAACACTTCATTGCGGTTCATAACATATAACGCATGACGATCGCGTCCTCGCGTTGCTGGCCGCCTGCCGGGTAGTAGCCCTTGCGGCGGCCGATCTGTTCAAATCCATAGCGCTCGTACAATTCCAGCGCACGCGTGTTCGACGGCCGCACTTCCAGCAGCATCGATTCCAGCCCCAGCCCGCGCGAGCAGGCCACCGACTGGTTCAGCAGGAAGCGTCCCAGCCCCTGCCCTTGCCACTCCTGCGCCACGGCCACGTTCAGCAGGTGCGCCTCGTCCACCATCTGCATGACGAGGAAATAGCCCATCAGCTGCATGGACTGGTTGCGCAGCACCCAGGCATGGTAGCCGCTGGCCAGCGAGTCCGCGAAATTGCCCCGGCTCCAGGGATAGGGATAAACACTCTCCTCCAGCGCCACCACTTCGTCGATATCGCTTTCCTGCATCGGCTCGTAATTGAGCCGCGCCAGATCCCACACAGGCTTCATGCGGCGGCCTTTGCGGCGTTGATTTCGCGCCGTTCGGCGCTGGTGTAGGCGATCTTGTTGCGCAGGTAGAGCGGCTGCGCGTCGGCTGCCTGCACGCCCTGCCCGGCGGCAAAGGCGATGCGGCCGAGCTGCGCGATCTGCGCCGCGTGCGGCATGACGTCCGCGTGCGCACCGGCGGCAAAAGGCTTGCCGGCCAGCGCTTCGGCATACGCCGCGAAGCCGTTGCCGCAGGCCGTCACCTCGCCTTGCGGCGCCACGGCGTCCGGCGCCGACAGCGCAGGCGCCAGCACAGCCTGCGGAGCCTGCGTGCCGCTGTCGAAGCGGTATTGCGCCCAATAGACTTCGCTCATGCGCGCGTCCAGCACGGTCAGGATGTCGCTGCCGCCATGCTGCTGGTGGCAGGCCAGCGCCATCGCGTCCAGCGTCACCACCGGCACCAGCGGCAGGCCGGCGCCGTAGCCCAGGCCCTGGGCGATGCCGCAGGCGGTGCGCACGCCGGTGAAGGAGCCCGGGCCTGAACCGTAGGCGATGGCGTCGCACTCGCGCAGCGCCACGCCGGCTTCGGCCAGCAATTCCTGGATCATCGGCAGGATGGCCTGCGAATGGGTGCGCACGCCGGACGACGAACGGGTATACAGCGCCTCGCCGCGCAGCAGTGCGCAGGAAGCCGTTTCAGAGGATGTTTCAATTGCAAGTATGGTAGCCATGCCGTATTTTAACCTGCCCAAGCCGGCCTGCGCGGCTCCCGGTACATCAGGGTACAATACGGCGCATGCATAGCACTACCTTACATACAGATAACCGCGGCGATGTCGCGGCCGCACTGGCGCAAGACCGTTGGATCGTCGCCTGCCTGTGCGCAGCCTGGTGCGGCACTTGCGCCGGCTACCGGGCCACCTTCGACGAACTGGCTGCGCGCCACCCGGACAAGTACTTCCTGTGGGTCGATATCGAGGACCATGCCGACATCGTCGGCGACCTCGATGTGGAAAACTTCCCTACCCTGCTGATCCAGCGCCACGAGGATGTGGCCTTCTTTGGCACCATGCTGCCGGACCCGAACGTGGCGCACCGCCTGATCCTGGCGCAGGCGAGCATGGACGACGCGGAACTGGCGCGCTACGCGCAGAGCAGCGAAGAGCGCCGTCACTGGCAGCGCGACTGCAATCTGCGCACGCTGCTCGGCGCCTCCTAGGCCAGCCGCAGCGGCAAGCTGCGCAGGCGCTGCCCGGTCAGCGCGAACACCGCGTTGGCCACGGCCGGCGCCACCGGCGGCACCGCTGGCTCGCCCATGCCTTCGGGCGGTTCGGCGCTCAGCATGATGATGGTTTCCACCTTGGGAGTCTGATTCATGCGCAGCACCTCGTACTGGTGGAAGTTGGTCTGCTCCACCTTGCCGTCCTTGATGGTGATCTCCCCGCTCAGCGCCGCCGACAGGCCGAACACCACGGACGATTCCACCTGCTGCGAAATGATGGCCGGGTTGACCGCGATGCCGCAGTCCACCGCGCACACCACGCGGTGCACGATAATCTGCTTGTCCACCACCGACACCTCCGCCACCTGCGCCACGATGGTGCCGAAGGACTGGTGCAGCGCCACGCCGTGCGCGCGCCCGGCCGGCGGCTGGCCGGCCTTGTCCACCGCCGCGTTCAGCACCGCCAGGTGGCGCGGATGGCGGTTCAGCAGGCCGCGCCGGAAACCGGCGCCGCTCTGGCCCGCCGCGTGCGCCAGCTCATCGATGAAGCTCTCCTTGAAGAAGGCGTTGTGCGAGTGCCCCACCGAGCGGAAGTAGCCGATCGGCACGGCACTATCGACCGTGACGTGGCGGACGCGCTGGTTCGGAATTTCGTACTGCATGTCGAACTCGCCCTCGGCGGTGGTCTTGTCCGGACCTGCGCCCGGCAGACCGAGATTGCGCTTGAAGAACTGGTGTCCGATCGAGCCGCTGACAGACTTGCTGTCCCATGCCGCGATATTGCCCGCCGAGTCCAGGCTGGCGGCAAAGCGCGCCAGCGCCGCCGGGCGGTACACGTCGTGCGTGGTATCGTCCTCGCGCGACCAGATCAGCTGCACCGGCGCGCCGTCGCACTCCTTGGCCACCGCCACCGCCTGGGCGATGAAGTCCGTTTCCAGCCGGCGCCCGAAGCCCCCGCCCAGCATCGTGATTTCCAGCGCCACGTCCGCCGCCTTCACGCCCGCTACCCTGGCCGCCGTTTCTATCGCCAGCGTGGGCGCCTGCGTCGACACCCACAGCCGCACTTTGCCATCCTTCACCTGGGCGGTGCAGTTGAGCGGTTCCATGGCGGCATGCGCCAGGAACGGCGCGCGATACTCTGCCTTCAGCGTCTTCACCGCGCCGCGCGCCTTGGCCACGTCGTCCACCTCGCCCACCTCGTAATAGGCGTGGCCGTCCTCATCGTCCAGCTGCTGCGCAAAATGCCTGAAGATGTCCGCGCTCGACAGTTTGCCGTTCACGCCTTCGTGCCAGCTTACCGGCAGCGCGGCTGCGGCCTGTTTGGCCTGCCAGTACTGCGCCGCCACCACGGCCACGCCGGCGCCCGCGCCGGTCTTCCCGGCCAGCGCCGACGAACAATCCACCACGCGCACCACGCCCGGCATGTGCAGCACGGCCGGCGCATCGAAACTGGCCACGGAACCGCCCAGCACCGGCGACATTTTCACCGCAGCGTACAGCATGCCCGGGGGCCGCACGTCCAGCCCAAACCGGGCGCTGCCATTGGCCTTGGACGGCGCGTCGCGGCGCGGCGCGGCAGTGCCGATCAGGCGGAACTGGCCGACGGATTTCAGTTGCACCTCGCCCGGCGTCATGCCGGCCGCCATGGCCACCAGGCTGCCGTAAGTGGCGCGCTTGCCGTTCGGATGCCCCACCATGCCCGCTTCCGTAAAGCACTCGAGCGGCCGCACCTTCCACTCGCGCGCGGCGGCCTCGATCAGCAAGGCGCGCGCGGTGGCGCCGGCCTGGCGCATCGGCAGCCACAAGTCCTTCACGCTGGACGAGCCGCCCGTCATATTGATGCCCAGCTCGCGCCCCGCCTTGGACACCAGCCAGCCCGCCAGGCGCTTGCCGCGCCCCTCATCGTCGGGGTGGAACGGCAGGCTGTCGGCCAGGATGGCGACGTTGCCGTAGATCTTGTCGTTCGGCGCCTGCACTAGCTGTACCCGCGACAGCGGCACATCCAGCTCCTCGGCCAGCAGCATGGGCAGCGCGGTGTGCACACCCTGCCCCATCTCGCTGCGCGCCATCGCCACCGTCACGGTATTGTCCGGCGCGATGGCGACCCAGCCGTTCAGCGCCACCGCGCCGGACGATCCGGACAGCGGCAGCGGCGTCTTGCCGCGCACGCGCTGGCGCGCCGGCAGCGCGCCCCAACCTACCACCATGGCGCCCGCCACCGCGGTGGCGCTCAGCAGAAAACGGCGGCGCGACAACTTCATAACGTCCTTTCGGTTGGATGGATCAAGGTTTCCAGCGCTGCAGCAGGTCGTCCGGCAGCACAGGGCGGCTGTAGAAATAGCCTTGCGCCAGATTGCAGCCATGGCGCAGCAGGAAGGCGGCCTGTTCGTCCGTCTCCACGCCCTCGGCGATGACGGACAGATTCATGCTCTTGCCGAGCTGGATGATGGCGATGGCGATGGCCTCGTCGTTCACGTCGGTGGAAATATCCTTGATGAAGGAACGGTCGATCTTCAGGGTTTGCACCGGCATCTGCTTCAGGTAGGCCAGCGAGGAATAGCCGGTGCCGAAATCGTCGATTGCCAGGCCCACGCCGATCGAGTGCAAATCGTTGATGAAGACCAGCGCGTCGCCGGTGTTCATGATGACGGATTCGGTCACTTCCAGCTGCAGGCGGTGCGGCTCCAGCCCGGTCTCGCGCAGGATGTCGCCCACCATGGAGGCGATGCTGCCGCGCTCGAACTGCTTGGCCGACAGGTTGACCGCTATCTTCGGCACCCACAGGCCGGCTTCCTGCCAGCGCACCATCTGCAGGCAGGCCTGGTACAGCACCCACTTGCCCAGCTGGTTGATGTAGCCGGTGTCCTCCGCCAGCGAGATGAAGCGGTTCGGCGGCACCAGGCCCAGTTCCGGGTGGTTCCAGCGCACCAGTGCCTCCACGCCCACCAGGCGGCCGGTGTCGATTTCCACCTGCGGCTGGTAGTTCAGGAACATCTCGTCCTTCTCCAGCGAACGGCGCAGGAAGGTCTCCAGGCGCAGGCGCTCCACGCCCTCGCCCGACATGGACGGCGCGTAGAAGCGGTAGCCGTTGCGGCCGCGCGCCTTGGCCTGGTACATGGCCACGTCGGCGTTGCGGATCAGCATATTCAGGTCGGTGGCGTCGGCCGGGAACAGGCTGATGCCCACGCTGCAGGTGACGAACAGCTCGTGCCCGGCCACCATGAAGGGCTGCTCGAACATGCCGACCAGCTTTTCCGCCACCAGCGTGGCGCCGTACTGGCCGTCCACGTTCTCCAGCAGCACGATGAATTCGTCGCCGCCCAGGCGCGCCAGGGTGTCGCCGTCGCGCAGCTTGTCCTGCAGCGCCTTGGCCACCTGCTTGAGCAGTTCGTCGCCAATGTGGTGGCCCAGCGTGTCGTTGACGTTCTTGAAGCGGTCCAGGTCGATGAACAGCAGCGCCAGCTGCTCCTGCTCGCGCGCGGCGCGCTGCAGCGCGTGGTGCAGCCGGTCGTGGAACAGCAGGCGGTTCGGCAGCGCCGTCAGCGGGTCGTGGTGCGCCAGGTGGTCCAGCTTCTCCTGCGACTGCTTGACCAGCGTGATGTCGCTGAACACGCACACGTAGTGCGTGGTGATGCCGTGGGTGTCGCGCACCGCGCTCATGGTCAGCCATTCCAGATACAGTTCGCCGGTCTTGCGCAGGCTCCAGATCTCGCCGCGCCAGAAGCCGGTGGTCTCCAGCTCCTGCCACATGGCCTGGTAGAAGCCATCCTCGTGGCGGCCGGAGCGCGTCAGGGCGCGGTCCCTGCCCAGCGCTTCTTCCTCGCTGTAGCCGGTGATCTGCGTGAAGGCCGGATTCACGGCCACGATGGCGCCTTGCGCGTCGATCACCATCACGCCGTCGGCGATGTGTTCCAGCACCGTGGCCGACAGGCGCAGCTTCTCTTCCGCCTCCTTGCGCGCGGTCACGTCGGCGTACACCCAGATACTGCCCTCGTTGGCGCGGCTCTGGTCGATGGCGCAGCCGCTCACCATGCACCAGAACAGCGTGCCGTCCTGGCGCCGGTAGTGGCGCTCCTCGCTGAAATACTCGCCGGCCGACAGGGTCGGATACTGGCGCGCGCCGGCCGATTCGAAATCGAAGGCGGTGGGGAATACGATGGCGGTGGAGGCGCCGGCCATGGCGCCCGGTTCGTAGCCGAACAGTTCCTCGCAGCGGCGGTTGACCGACACGATCTGGCGGTTACGCACGAACATCACGCCGAACATCACGTTGTCCAGGATGGCGCTCTGCTCGGCCAGCAGCGCCTCGATGCGCATCTCGTTGTGCTTGCGCTGGCTGATGTCGGAAATGATGCCGTCCACCCAGGGCGCGTTGTCGCCCCGTTCGGCCACCTGAGGCTGGCCGTTCTCGGCTACCCAGCGCTCGGTGCCGCTGGCGTCGATGATGCGGTACTCCACCGAATACGGACGGCCGTCGCGGATGGCCTGGCTCACCACGCGGCGCTGCATGCGGCGATCCTCCGGGCAGATCAGGTTGGCCCAGGAATGGCTGGTGCTGCGCATGAACTGCGCGGCCGAATAGCCGGAAATGTCCTCGATGGCGTCGCTGACGAAATCGACCGGGCCGTCCGGGCGGAAGCGGAACACCGCGCCCGGCACCTGGGTGACGATGGTGCGGAAGCGCTCCTCGCGCTGGCCGATGTCCTCGAACAGGTGCTTGATCGCCACCCGCATCTGCTCCAGCTGGCCGGACAGGCGCCCCAGTTCGTCGCTGCCGGTCAGTTCCAGCCGGGTTTCAAAGTCACCGTGCGACAGGCGGTCCGAAAAGCGCATCAGCTTGCGCAGCGGCTTGAGCAGGCGCTTGTTCAGGAACAGCACGATCAGCAGCAGCGACACGGTCAGCTGCGCCGCCAGCACGAACACATAGGACAACTGCTTCTCGCGCAGCTCCTGCTGGCTGCGCGCGTCGTCCATCTCCACCAGGATGCGGCCGATCTTCTCGCCGCGCACCAGGATCTCGCGCTCGGCGCGGTAGACGTTGCCGATCTGCCGGCGCGGCGACTGCACGTGCATGAACTGCGTTTCAGCCTGGCCGGTGACCTGCACCTGCAAGACCGAGCGGTCGCGCATCACCGACTCCACCAGCGAGTGGGCCGATTCGGCATTCATGTTCCACAGCGATTCCTGCATGCCCAGCGCCAGGATGTCGGCATTGCGCTGCAGCGACTCGTTCAGCGCTGTCTTGGCCGACTGCTGCTCGTGCACGCCGATCAGCAGATAGCTGCCGATAATTGCAGGGATTACCAGGCCGCCAAACACCACCAGCAGCAGCGCGCCGTAGATGGAGAGGCCGTACAGCGCGCTCAGACGGGAACGCATCCTTCTGTATAAAGAACTAATCATTCACCACGGGACTTGGGACTCGCGCATGGGCGCGCATTCAGGAATTATTCATTTGCAACAATTATGCACGCAAACAAGCAAGCAAGTCACCTGAATACCTCTGGTGCGCGCCGCCGCCGCGAGCAGGAATGCCACAAGCTTGCTATCATCGCCACTCTTTCAACGAGGAGCCCGCAATGACTTTTAATACCTATACCGCATCCATCCCAGTGTTCAAGCAGATTCTGAACAGTCTGCTGGTCATCCTCGACAAGGCCGAAGCCCATGTGACCGACAAGAAACTGGATGCCAACGCACTGTTGCAATTCCGCCTGTTCCCGGACATGCTGCCATTCGCGCGCCAGATCCAGATCGCCACCGACTTCGCCAAGGGCGCCGGCGCGCGCCTGGCCGGCCAGGAAGTGCCGCCGTACGAAGACACCGAAAAGACCTTCGCCGAGCTGAAGGCGCGCATCGCCAAGACCATCGCCTTCCTGGACAGCCTGGACGCGGCCGATTTCGGCGGCGCCGAAGACCGCGCCATCACCACCGGCAGCGGCGAGAAGACCAAGCACTTCACCGGCAGCACCTACCTGCTGCACTACGCGCTGCCGCACTTCTTCTTCCACGCCACCACCGCCTACGACATCCTGCGCCACAACGGCCTGGAAATCGGCAAGAAGGACTACATCGGCACGTATTAATCCGCCTTCACGTATTGCGGCGCGGGTAGCCCTGCGCCGTGATGCGCTGCCAGACCACTTCTTTCTCCGCCTCCGACATCGACACCCAGTGCGCCACCTCTATATAAGTGCGGCCGCAGCCGCGGCAGATGTCGTCGAAGGTGGTGGAACAGACGGCCACGCAGGGCGTGTCCGGGCGCTGCGCCGGGGGCGCGGACGGCGTTGCCGCCTCGTGCACCGCCGCCGCCATGCGCTTCAGTTCCATTTCCGTCATTCCTTCACCTGCAGGCCCAGGGCGTCCCAGCCTTCGTGACCCAGCTTTTCCATGGTCTCGATGTTTTTCTCGAAGATGTCTTCCGCTTCCGGGAAGGCTTCCACCGCGCGGTCCACGCTGTCCTCGCGCAGCAGGTGCAGCGTCGGGTACGGCGAGCGGTTGGTGTAGTTGCCGATATCGTTCTTGTCGGTGTCGGCGAACTGGTAGTCCGGATGGAAGCTGGCCACCTGCAGGATGCCGTCCAGGTCCATTTCCTCCAGCGCCGCGTCGGCCACGTCGAGGAAGTCGTTATAGTCCTCGAAATCGTTCAGCACCTGCGGGTGGATGATCAGCGTGGTGTCGATCTTGGCCGGACTGGTCTCGGCCAGCAGCTCCAGTTCCTCCATCAGCACCGCCATCAGCTCCTCGTCGGTGCTCGCTTCGGTGACCACGTATCGGATCTGGTTCTTGATGTGCACGGCCTTGGCGAAGGGGCACAGGTTCAGGCCGATCACGGCCTTCTCCAGCCATTTCTGGGTCAGGGCGATGACGGCGTCATGGTCGGCGATGGGCTTGCTCATAGGGTCTTTCCTTGTAAATGCTTGCGGCGAGGGCGCATTGTACGCACTCCGGCAAAATGCCGTCTACTTCTGTCAACGTCGATATATTTGCCGACATCATTACATCAAAGAAACTGTCATCCGGGCGACATATTTCTTGACTCAGCCGGGCCAACCTACGTACACTGCCCCATTATTCATGGTTCGTCGGTGTTTCTCGACGACAACAATGGAATACTATGCAAGCACGAATCAAGTCCACCTCCTTGCTGGCGGCGCTGATGACCTTGGCACCGGCGATCAGCCAGGCACTCGACAGCGCGCCCGCTGCGGCCGCGTCGAGCTCCCTGCCGCTGATCCCGCTGTCCACGCCCGCCACGGCCAAGCTGCCGACCACCGAACTGCTCCCCGTATCCAAAGTTGTAGCCAAGCCAGCCGTCAGCGAAGACGCGTTCAAGGAAACCGACGTCTGGGGCCGCATCCGCACCGGCTACGCCATTCCCGATATTAACAACGAACTGGTGCACAAGCACGTCACCTGGTACAGCACCCGTCCGGACTACATCGCCCGCACCACCCAGCGCGCCTCGCGCTACCTGTTCCACGTCGTCACCGAACTGGAAAAGCGCAACATGCCGACCGAACTGGCGCTGCTGCCCTTCATCGAATCGGCCTTCAACCCGCAAGCGCTGTCCAGCGCCAACGCGGCCGGCATGTGGCAGTTCGTGCCGGGCACCGGCAAGGACTACAACCTGAAGCAGGACGCGTTCAAGGACGAACGGCGCGGCATCCTGGCCTCGACCGACGCCGCCCTGAGCTACCTGCAGCGCCTGTACGACATGTTCGGCGACTGGCAGCTGGCCCTGGCCGCCTACAACTGGGGCGAAGGCAATGTGCAGAAAGCCATCAAGCGCAACCAGGCCGCAGGCAAGCCCACCGATTTCGAGAGCCTGGCCGAGCTGATGCCGGCGGAAACCCGCAATTACGTGCCAAAACTGCAAGCGGTGAAGAACATCGTGGCCAATCCGGCCCAGTTCAGCCTGCACCTGCCGGTGATCGACAACCAGCCCTATTTTACCGCCGTCGACAAGACCAGCGACATCGACCTGGCCATCGCCGCCCAGCTGGCGGAAATGTCGGTGGACGATTTCAAGGCGCTCAACCCGCAGTTCAACCGCCCGGTGATCACCGGCGGCGAGCAGACCCAGATCCTGCTGCCGAAAGCCAATGCCGAAAAGTTCAACCTGAACCTGGCGCAGTGGGGCCGCGCGCTGTCGAGCTGGACCACGCACAAGATCACCAGCGCGCGCGAGCGCATCGAGACGCTGGCGTCCAAGTTCCACACCACGCCCGAAGTGATACGCCAGGCCAACAATATCCCGAGCAAATCGGTGCTCAAGGCCGGCTCCACCATCCTGGTGCCGAAAACCTCGTCCTCGCTGCACATGGACATCGCGCCGGAAGTGGCGGACAACGCCGTGGTGGCCTTCGAAGCCGACCGCGGCACCGGCAAGCGCAACAGCAACTACAAGCAAGCCAAGGGCGGCACCGTCAAGGACGCCCCCGTGTCGCTGGTGAAAGCGCGCGTCTCGCGCGACGCCGCCGGCAAGAAAAAGACCAAGCAAAATTAAGCGCGGAGGACGGGTTACGCGCCATGCGCGTCCCCGCCCCACGCAAGCCGTGACATCGTAGGGCGGGTTAGCGCACAGCGCGTAACCCGCCATGCCAGCCACGAAAAGTTGCGGTGGCGGCAGCTACGCCCTACAATCTCGGTCTTACGGTATCGGGTCTCCCACCCATCACTAGAATAAACAACCCATACTGTCGCTAACGCCGCCCCCTGGGCGCGCGTGCCATCGCAGCAGTAGCAATTGGAGTGAATATGGCGTTCTTGCAAGGCAAAAAAATCCTCATCACCGGCCTGCTGTCCAACCGGTCCATCGCTTACGGCATCGCCAAGGCCTGCCAGCGCGAAGGGGCGGAACTGGCGTTCACCTATGTTGGCGAGCGCTTCAAGGACCGCATCACCGAGTTCGCCGCCGAATTCGGCAGCAAGCTGGTGTTCGATTGCGACGTCTCCAGCGATGAACAGATCGAAGCCCTGTTTGCCGACCTGGGCAAAGAGTGGAGCCAGCTGGACGGCCTGGTGCACGCCATCGGCTTCGCCCCGCGCGAAGCGATCGCCGGCGAATTCCTGGACGGCCTGACGCGCGAAAACTTCCGCATCGCGCACGACATCTCGGCCTACAGCTTCCCGGCCATGACCAAGGCCGCGCTGCCGCTGCTCAAGCCGGGCTCGTCGGTGCTGACGCTGTCCTACCTGGGCGCCGTGCGTGCCATTCCTTACTACAACACCATGGGCCTGGCCAAGGCTTCGCTGGAAGCGTCGGTACGCTACCTGGCGGAAAACCTGGGCCAGATGGGCATCCGCGCCAACGGCATTTCGGCCGGCCCGATCAAGACCCTGGCCGCCTCCGGCATCAAGGACTTCAGCAAGCTGCTGGGCTTCGCCTCCTCGCACGCGCCGCTGCGCCGCAACGTGACGATTGAAGAAGTGGGCAACACCGCCGCCTTCATGCTGTCCGACCTGGCCTCCGGCATCACCGGCGAAATCACCTACGTCGACGGCGGCTTCTCGCACGTCATGGGCCTGAACGCCAGCGACTACCAATAAGTTGCCTCCCATCAAGCAGCCTGAGCCGCATTCGGGGTCAGACCCCGAATGCGGCTCAGGTCGCTTAGGACACAGCACGGCATGAGCGATCTTTCCGACGAGGCCCTGATGCTGCGCTACTGCGAAGGCGATCTGTCCGCCTTCCAGGAGCTGTATGGCCGCCATAGCCGCGGCCTGTACCGCTTTCTGAGCTGGCGCTCGCCGCGCCGCGACTGGGTCGATGAAATCGCCCAGGACAGCTGGTTCAGCCTGCACCAGACGCGCGCCAGCTATACCCCGCAAGCGACTTTCCGCACCTTCCTGTACCAGATCGCCCGCAACCGCCTGATCGACCTGCTGCGCCAGCCGCAAGCGGTGGCCGAGGACGAGTTGCCGCCAACGGCCGCGGACGCTTCCGCCGCGCCGGATAGGGCGATGGAGTCGCGCCAGCAGAACAGCGCACTGCACGCGGCCATCCAGGCACTGCCCGCCGAACAGAAGGAAGCGCTTATACTGCAACAATTCAGCGGCATGTCGCTGGAGGAAATCGCCCAGCTGGTGGCGGCGCCGGTGGAAACCGTGAAGAGCCGCTTGCGCTATGCGATGAAGAAATTGCGCGAGCAGTATGCGCAGGAGGAACAGGCATGAGCGGCAAAGACCACGATCAGTTCGATGATGCGGAATTCGCAGCCTTCCTGCAAGGCGACGATGCGCTCGCGCGCGATCTGGCCGCGCTGGACCAGCCTGCCCCGCCGCCCGCACTGGATGCCGCGATCCACGCCCGCATCGCTGCCGCACTGGCCGCCGAGAAGCTGGCGGGACTGCCTGCCGCGAACGATCCGGCGGCCGCCCCCGCCACCGGGCCAGTCAGTGCTTCCACTGTAGCCGGTACTACAGCAGCAGCGGGTACTACGGTAGCAGCAGCAGCGGGTGCCACCGCCGGCGTCCGAGGCGGGCAACGCTGGCAATCGCGCTGGCAGCTGCCTCTTGCGCTCGCCGCCGGCGTCGCCGCCATTTCCGTCGCCCTGCCGCTGTGGCAGACCCACGATCCGGTGACCGAGTCCATGGTCGCAGCCGCGCCCGCCGCTCCGGCCGCTCCGGCCGCGTCGCCCATTCCGCCGGCCCCGCCCGCTCCCGAGCAAAAAACTCTGCCCGCTGCGGCGTCTCCTGAGCTAGCGCCGCCAAGCAGCGACGCCACCGCGAGCCCGCCCCGCTCCGCGCGGCATGCAGCCAAGCCCGTACCGCCGACCGCGCCGAAAACCGCCCTGGCAGACGCCGTGATTGCGGAGGACGTTGGGCGCGCGCCACCGGCGGCAATGCAGCCTGCGCCAGTGCCAGCCCCGGCCCCGGCCCCGGCACCGCCGCCAGCACCACCAGCACCGCCTCCGCCACCGCTGGCGCCGGCACCAGTCGGGCAGCCAGCCCCAGCCCAAAGCGCAGCCGTGGCAACGGACTCACTGGCCGGCAACGTAATTGCCAACGCCACCAATGTGCGTCCATCCCCGCAGCAATGGCCATTGCCGGCATCGGAGAGGGCCGCCAACGCCGGGACCGATCGCCGCTCCGCTCCGCGCGCCGTGCCGGCGCCGGCGCCGGCCCCCGCACCCGCACCGCTGGCGTTCGCGCCCATGGCTCCGGTAGTCGAAGCTGCGCCGGCCGAACCAGCCAGGCCTGCGGAACTGGCCGCGCCTGCGCGCACGGTTTCCGTTACCGGCTCGCGCATCCTGGCGCCGCATGAGACCCCGCCAGCGGCATGGCTGCAAAAGATCGAAGCGCTACTGCAGGCAAACGAACGCGGCGCGGCCCTCGCCGAATGGCAGAAGTTCCGCGCCGCGTATCCCGCCTATCCGGTGCCGGATAAGCTGTCGTCCAATTTCCCTCCCCCCGCGAACTAGCTGCCGGGCACCTCGAATTCCCCCATCAGCACCGTGTTGCCGCGCCCGGTGAGGCGCACCGTGATCATCTCCTCCTTCGCGGCCGGCGTGCCGAAGCCCGTGGTCAGGCGCAGCTGGACCGTGGTCGCCCCCGCCACCAGTTGCTGGCGATGGCCAAAGAAATTGGCCTGCACCTGGTACTTGCCCGGTTTGGCTTTGCGCAGCGAGAATTCCTCCGGCCCGTAGCCTCCCGTGAAATCGCGCGAGATGCGGCCGCCCTGCGTGGTCGCCGCCTGCGCGTAGTAGCAGCGCTCGCCGTTCGGGTCCGTCACCCACAAGTCCATGTCGCTGTTGTCCGCATCCCAGGTCAGCACGGCGCGCAGGTCCAGCGGCAGGTTTTTTAGCAGGCGCGAGTCGATCCGGCTGGTATCCACCGATCCTTTGGGCGCCCTGGCAATGATGGCGTTCATTTCGGCCAACGCAATCAGTTCGATATCGGCGAAGCGCCCATCCCATGGGCGCAGCACCACTTCGTATAACTGGTCCACCGCCTGCTGGTGCTTGCCCACGGCGGCATACGCCAGGCCGAGGTCGCGGTAGGACTGCGGCTCCTCGCCGGCCAGCAGCAGCACCTGCTCGAACACCGGCACGGCCAGTTGCGGCGCGCCCGCCTGCAGCAGGCGATAGCCCAGGATGCGCAGCACATGGCGGTTTTCCAGCTCCAGTTCCGCCAGGTTGGACAGCACGCGCAAGCCCAGGTCCCGCTGGCCCCGCTCGAACAGCATGTCCGCCACGTCCAGGTAGAAAGCGCTGCTGCCGCTCCACGACGGCCGTTCGTCAAGATAGACGGCGTACAGCTGCTCGCTGCTGGCGGCTTTCATGCGGGCGATGTAGGGCGCATTCGACGACCACCGTTTCATCGCAATGGCGCCCACGGCGCCAGGCGCCGCATTGGTGGCATTGGCAATGACGGATTTCGCCGCCGGCGCCGGGGCCGGTGCAGGCGCCGGAGCGGGAGGCAGTGGCGGCGGCGGCGGTGGCGCTGGCATCGCCTGAGCGTCCTCCGCGACAATGACATCCGTTACCCTGGCTATGCTGCTGCCCGTCACCTTGACGGAGGTGCGGCCCGCGCCATCGTCCGCGCGCTGCAATACCTGTGCAGGCTTGCCTGGCGTGCCTTTGGAATAATCCACGCTCCACCATGCCACTTTCTGCTCGAAGCGCCGCACCACGGTATCCAGCTGCTTGCCGCGCCGCTGCGCCAGCATGGCGCCGTAGCGCGCCTTCGCTTTTTCAAAGTCCGCCAACAGCTCGGCGGGCGGCGCCACGTCATAGCGCACGTAGTCGTCCAGGCGCTCCAGCACCAGCAGCGAGGTTTCGCGCGTCGGCAGGCCGAACTGGGCGCCCAGGCGGCGGATGGCGCCGCGGTGCAGCTCGAAGTCTGCCTCCAGGTCGCGCAGCCGGTAGCCCGCCCACATCAGCGCCGCCTGCGGATGCACCGGCGCCGCTTCCGCGATGGGCAGCCTGATATCCGTTGCCACGCCCTGCTGCAGCAGCGTGACCGCCAGCTGCGCCGACGGCTGCGCAAGCTTGCCCGCCACGCGCAGCACGCCTTGCCGCGCACCGGACAGATCGGCCACCAGATCCTTGGCGCCGTCCGCGCGCAGGCTGCGCAACTGCGGGCCGTCCGTCAGCAGCATCTCGGCCGCCGCACCGGGACGGTCGGCCCGCACCTGCACCAGCGCCCCGCCGCTGCGTTCGGCCAGCGCCGCCAGCCGGCCCGTGTCCGCGCTGGCCGAGGAATTGAGCGCGTACAGGCGCTGCCCGGCAGCCAGCACGGGAAAGCTGGTGCTGCCATAGTTCAGCAAGCCGTCGCTCACCAGCAGGTATTCATGCACGTCGGCCTGCGGCCGCCAGTCCGCCAGCGCGCTGGCGCCGTCGTACACGGTGGACTGCAAGGCCTTGCGCAGCGCACTCCAGTCGCCGCGCTCGACGCGGTAAGCGGCACTCGCCTCGGGACGGTCGCGCAGGCGCAGCAGCCGCACTTCGGCCTGGCCCAGCGCCTTGAAATACCGGTCCAGCTCCGCCAGTTCGGCATCCGTGTTGCGGTTCGCGCCGGAACCGGAGCTGTCCCACAGCAGCCCGACAACTTTCGGCAGCTTGCGCGCCGCGCGCCGCGCCGCCACGGGGATCTCGGCCACGAAATAGCGTTCGCCCGCAAACTCCTGGAGGTAGGCCTGCGGCTGCACGCTGGCCGGCACGCGCAGCACCAGCGTGCCCTGGCTTCCGCCTGCGCCGCCCGGCGCGAAGTCCTGCTTCGCCAGGCGCGCATGGTAGCCGCTGCGCATGCCGCTGAAATTCAGCTCGCCCAGCGCGCCGCTGCTGCGCGGCGCCGAGGCAGCGCCGTTCACCTGCACATTCAGATCGAAATCCCGCACCCGCTCGCCGTAAGCCAGCGGCAGCCGGTACACCCAGCCCGCGCCGTCGCGCGCCAGCGTCTCCGCATATTTCAGCTCCACGGTGCGCGTGCCCTGCGCCGGGATGGGATAGACGCGCAAGCGGAAGTTGTTGCCCTCGGTGCGCTCCAGCAGCCCGGGATCGATGCCGCGCCGCTCCACCGCTTCCAGGATCTCGCGGCCCCGGCTCTTCTCCACCGGCACGGCCGGCCGCAGCTTGCCGTCGATATCCAGCGCGAAGGCGCCGATCTGCTGCCCGTCCTGCAAAGGGAAATGCAGCGTGCCCTCCAGCGCGCGGCTGTTCGGATTGAAAAACACCATGCGCACCGTGGTCTCGGCCATGCCGCCGCTGACGGCGCTGGCGATGCTCAGGCTTTGCAGTCGCACCGGCCGCTCGCCGTTCAGGGTCTCCATCAGCGGCGGCGTGGCCGCCAGCGCGGCGAAGGCCAGCGGCAGCAGCGCCAGCAGGGCAAAAAGTCGCTTCATCATCTTATTCTCCTGGTCCCGGACCGGCCGGTATCAGGAGTGGAACGAAGCGGGCGAAGAAAAGGGGTTAAATCCGGACAAAAATTATGCGCTTGCTACCAAACAGGTCAGATAAGCGTGCAGGAACGGCGGAAATGCGTTATAGTAGCTGCTTGTGCGCTGCAACACTGCAGTTGGCACTTAGAATAACAGCAGCTACGCAAGCCTTAGCGCATCGTCCCTGATGACGCTTATAAAGCCCCCCGCCTTGTGTGTCGAATAAGACACCGTCCCGGCGCAAAGCTTTTGTGCCGAAATTTCTAATCTAGTTTGTTAGAGTCATTTCGTTTGGTTGGCGTTGCTATTTTGCGTTCTGCGTTTTTGCATGAACGCTGATTTTTACGAAAGATAAGAATGACTTTTGAAGCACTTGGTATCAACACGTCCGTACTCAAAGCCCTGACCGACGCCGGCTACACCAAGCCTACGCCTGTGCAGGAGCAAGCTGTGCCTGCCGCTATCGCAGGCAAGGATCTGTTGGTATCCTCCCAGACCGGTTCCGGCAAGACCGCAGCTTTCATGCTGCCGTCGCTGACCCGTCTGGCCGCACTGCCGCCGGCTGCAGCCGGCAAGACCCCTAATCAGGAAATGCAAGCCGCCAAAGCGCGCGGCGAGCGTCCACGTTTCAAGCCTGCACAGCCAAAAATGCTGGTGTTGACCCCAACCCGCGAACTGGCCCTGCAAGTCACCACCAATACCGACAAGTATGCAGTGAACCTGCGCGGCATCAAGGCCGTGTCCATCCTTGGCGGTATGCCTTACCCTAAACAGATGCAGCTGCTGTCGCGCAATCCGGAAATCCTGGTGGCGACCCCGGGCCGTCTGATCGACCATATGGAATCGGGCAAGATCGATTTCTCCCAGCTGCAGATCCTGGTGCTGGACGAAGCCGACCGCATGCTGGACATGGGCTTCATCGACGACATCGAAAAAATCGTCGAAGCGACCCCGGACAGCCGCCAGACCATGCTGTTCTCGGCCACCCTGGACGGCGTGGTGGGCAATATGGCCCGCCGCATCACCAAGGACCCGATGATCATCCAGATCGTCAACGCCGCCAACAAGCACGAGAACATCACCCAGCGCGTGCACTTCGTGGACGACCTGTCGCACAAGAACCGCCTGCTGGACCACCTGCTGCGCGACGACACGATGGACCAGGCCGTGGTGTTTACCGCCACCAAGCGTGACGCCGACACCATCGCCGACCGCCTGAACATCGCCGGTTTCTCGGCTGCCGCGCTGCACGGCGACATGCACCAGGGCGCGCGCAACCGCACCCTGGACAGCCTGCGCCGCGGCCAGGTGAAGGTGCTGGTAGCAACCGACGTCGCAGCACGCGGCATCGACGTTCCTACCATCACCCACGTGTTCAACTACGACCTGCCGAAGTTCGCTGAAGACTATGTGCACCGCATCGGCCGCACCGGCCGTGCCGGCCGCAATGGCCTGGCGATCTCGCTGGTGAACCACGCCGAAGGCATGAACGTGAAGCGCATCGAGCGTTTCACCAAGCAGCTGATCCCTGTCACCACGATCGAAGGTTTCGAGCCCAAGCGCACGGCGCCTCCGCGTTCGGCTTCCCGTCCAGGCGGCTGGAAACCGGGCGACAACCGCGGCGCCAAGCCGGGCCAGCGCAGCTTCAGCAAGCCGGGCGCACCGCGCAAGGAAGGCGCAGGCTACCCGCGTGAAGCCGGTTCGGGCGGCTACCCGCGCGAAGGCGCCAGCACCGGCGGCGGCTACAACCGCGAAGGCGGCAGCTTCAGCCGCGACGGCGGCGGCTACAAGGGCCGTTCCGACGGCGCCCGCCGCAGCTACGGCGACCGTTAATCGCTAAAAAATGAAAAGCCACCGAAATATCGGTGGCTTTTTTTTCGTCCCGGCCACATACTTGCTCACTCAAGCACTTTTCAATTAATACTCAAGGACTGATCATGGAACACATCACCGGCGATGCCGCCCTCGACTTCTGCCTGCGCCTGGCGCGCGCGCAAGCGGCCATGGTGCGCCGCCTGGACGCGGCGCTCGGCGGCCACTTTGGCCTGAGCTTCAGCGACTTCATGCTGCTCAACCACCTGGCCAAGGCGCCCGGCGGCCGCCTGCGCCGGGTGGACCTGGCCGAGCGCCAGGGCCTGACCGCCTCCGGCGTGACGCGCACCCTGCTGCCGCTGGAGAAGAACGGCATGGTGGCGCGCCAGCCCGACCCGCGCGACGCGCGCGTCGGTTACGCCGTCATCACCTCCGCCGGCCACGAGATGCTGGACAACGCGCTGGTCACCGCGCGCGAAGTGAGCGCCGAACTGCTACGCAATTCGGACCCGGCGCAGCTGGACGCGCTGGCTGCGGTGCTGGGCAGCGTGGCCGGCATGAACCTCACCAATAGCTAGAAAGGCACGCAAGCCATGAACAAGCCCCGCTCCCCGCGCTCGCCCATCCTGCGCGACAAGAACTTCCGCTGGCTGCTCAGCGGCGGCGTCATCTCCGGCTTCGGCGACCATTTCACCATGATCGCCCTGCCCTGGCTGGTCCTCACCATGACCGGCGACCCGCTCGCGCTGGGCGCGGCCATCGCCATCATGAGCGTGCCGCGCGCGGTGTTCATGCTGGTGGGCGGCGCGCTGGTGGACCGCTACTCGCCCAAGCGCGTGCTGATGCTGACCAAGTACGCCAACGCCGCGCTGCTCGGCGCGCTGGCCGGGCTGGTGCTGTTTGCGCCCGCGCTGCTGTCGCTGCCGCTGCTGTACGCTTTGGCGCTCGGCCTGGGGCTGGCGCAAGCGTTTGCCATCCCGTCCGGCACGTCCATCATGCCGCAGGTGGTGCCGCCCGAGCATCTGCAGGCGGCCAACGGCGCCATGATGGGCATGCGCCAGCTCACCATGCTGGCCGGCCCGGTCATCGCCGCCCTGCTGATCGCCCTGGCCGGCGATGGCAGCACGGCCGCCACGCACGGCGCGGGTCATGCAGCCGGCGCGGCGCCGCACGCACCGGCCGGCGCGCTCGGCATCGGCCTGGCCTTCGCGTTCGACTGCTTTACCTTCCTGTTCACCGCCTGGACGCTGGTCCAGGTGCGCATGCGCGCGGCCGCAGCGCCGCCGGCCGGCGCGCCGCAGTCGATCTTCAGCTCGGTGGCCGAAGGCTTGCTGACGGTATGGCGCGACGTGGCCCTGCGCACCTGCTTCATCTACTGGTCGCTGGTGGCGGTGTTCGTCGGCGGCGCCATGCAAGTGGCCCTGCCGCTGCTGGCCAGCCAGCACCTGCACGGCGCCGGCTCGCTCGGCATCCTGAGCGGCGCGCACGGCACCGGTATGCTGCTGGGGATGGCGCTGTCGAGCGCAGGCGTGAAGCTGCGTTTCGGCGGCTTCGGCGCCACGCTGCTGGCCATCGACGCCATCGTCGCGCTGCTGCTGGCGCCGCTGGGCGCCATCACCGCCACCTGGCAAGGCGCGGTCCTGCTGCTGCTGGCAGGCACGCTGGCGGGCTTCATGCAGATTGCCGTCTTCACCTGGATACAGGGCAGCGTGCCGCCGCGCATGCTGGGCCGCGCGATGAGCATCTTTATGTTTATCTTCATGGGGCTGGCGCCGCTGTCGGCTGCGGCCATTGGCGCACTGCTCAAGGTGATCACGCTGGCGCAGCTGTTTGTCGGTGGCGGCGCGCTGCTGCTGGCGATCAGCGCGCTGGCGTGGATGCTGACGCCGATGGCCAGCATCGGCGCCGGCGGGTTACGCGCGGAGCGCTAACCCGCCCTACGGTGTGCGCCTACGCGGCGTCTCGCTTTAACCACGCTTCCTCCCCGGGGCTCGCCTTTTCGTACACAATGTGTGCATCACACCCGGGGAGACCGAAGCATGCAGAAGAAATTCATGAACAACACCATCCTCGCCGCCTATGCCACCTTCGCCCTGCTGGGCGCCGGCGCCGCGCAGGCGGTGGACTGGAGCGACACGGCGCTGAGCTACCGCTACGGCACGCACTTCGCCGAGCCGTTCAACCCGGCGGATATCAAGAAGAACATCCTCAACCTCAGCCACGTCAACGGCTACGCCTACGGCAAGAACTTCATCAGCGCCGACCTGCTGCTGTCCGATAAAACCGACCCGGAAAGCGTGGGATCGGACGACGGTGCGCGCGAACTGTACGTGCTGTACCGCCATACGCTGGACCTGGGCAAGGTCACCGGCAAGGATTTCAAGATGGGCGCCATGCGCGGCCTGGGCCTGACCGCCGGCTTCGACTTCAACGTCAAGCACGACGCGGGCTACAACTCGCGCAAGCGCATGTTCGTCGCCGGCCCCACGCTCAACCTGGACGTGCCGGGCTTCCTCGACATCAGCCTGCTGGCCCTGTGGGAAAGCAATGCGCCTTATAACGGCTTCTCGAAAACCAGCACGCCGCGCTACGACTACGATGTGCATCCCATGCTGAACCTGGTGTGGGGCATTCCCTTCAACGCCGGCGTGCCGCTGTCCTTCGAAGGCTATGCGAATTTCATCGGCAGCAAAGGCAAGGACGAATTCGGCGGCGGCACCAAGCCCGAAACCAATATCGACATGCAGGTCATGTACGACATGAGCGCAGCCGTCGGCGCCGCCAAGAACACCTTCAAGGTCGGCATCGAGTACCAGTTCTGGAAGAACAAGTTCGGCAACAGCGACCGGGGCAATCCGGGCGCTACCGCGCGTACCCCGATGGTACGCGCGGAGTATCACTTCTAAGCCGCTCCCGCGCTAAGGCTGCGGCTCGACGTAGATGGCGCGGAAGTCGTTCACGTTGGTCAGCGTCGGCCCGCACACCACGGAGGCGCCCAGCGCCTGGAAGAAGCTGTGGCCGTCGTTGTTGGCCAGGCTGAGGCGCGGATTGATGCGCAGGCTCCAGGCGCGTTCCAGCATGTCCGGCGCGAGGATGGCGCCGGCGATTTCCTCCTGGCCGTCCACGCCGTCCGTGTCGCAGGCGATGGCGTGGATGCCGGGATGGCCGTTCAGCGCCACGCCCAGCGACAGCAGGAACTCCACGTTGCGCCCGCCCCGGCCTTTGCCGCGCACCGTCACCGTGGTTTCGCCGCCGGAAAGCAGCACGCACGGCGCCGCGAACGGCTGCCCGCGCGTGGCCACCTGGCGCGCCATGCCCGCCATCACGATGCCCACGTCGCGCGCCTCGCCTTCAATGCTGTCGCCCAGGATGTAGGGCGTAATGCCCGCCTTGCGCGCCACCTCGGCCGCCGCCTCCAGCGCGATCTGCGGCGCGGCGATGATGCGCACCTCGCTGCGCGCCAGGCGCGGATCGCCCGGCTTGACGCTCTCGCTGGCGCCCGATTCCAGCAGCTTCGTCACCGCCGCCGGCACCTGGATCTCGTAGCGTTTCAGGATGGCCAGCGCGTCGGCGCAGGTAGTAACGTCGCCGCAGGTGGGGCCGGATGCGATGTCGGCCGGGTTATCGCCCGGCACGTCGGAAATGAGCAGCGTCACCACGCGCGCCGGGTGGCAGGCCGCCGCCAGCCGCCCGCCCTTGATGGCCGACAGGTGGCGCCGCACGCAGTTCATCTCGCCGATCGTGGCGCCGCTTTGCAGCAGCGCGCGGTTGATCTCCTGCTTCACGGCCAGGTCCAGCGCCGGGTCGGGCAGCGGCAACAGCGCCGAGCCGCCGCCGGAAATCAGGCAGATCACCAGGTCGTCGGCCGTCAGTCCCTGCACCATGCCCAATATGCGGCGCGCCGCCGTCATGCCGTTTTCGTCCGGCACCGGATGCGCCGCCTCCACGATTTCGATGCGTTCGCACGGCACCGCATAGCCGTAGCGCGTCACCACCAGCCCGCGCAGTTCGCCCTGCCAGTGCTGTTCCAGCACGCGCGCCATTTCGGCCGAGGCCTTGCCCGCGCCGATCACCAGCGTGCGTCCGCGCGGCGGTTCGGGCAGGTGCGCCGGCAGGCAAAGCGACGGCTGCGCCGCCGCCACGGCGGCATCGAACATGCTGCGCAACAGAGTAGCTTGGAATGTCATGGGTAGCCTTATTCGGGTAGCTTGGCGCCGATCTGGTAGTTTGCCATGATCTCCAGCGCGCGCACCAGCGCCGAGTGGTCCCATGCCTTGCCGCCGTGCGCCGAACAGGTGTTGAACAGTTCCTGCGCCGTGGCCGTGTTGGGCAAGCTCACGCCGATGGCGCGCGCGCTGCTCAGCGCCAGGTTCAAGTCCTTCTGGTGCAGCTCGATGCGGAAGCCGGGATCGAAAGTGCGCTTGATCATGCGCTCGCCGTGCACTTCCAGGATGCGCGACGCGGCGAAGCCGCCCATCAGCGCCTGGCGCACCTTGGCCGGGTCCGCGCCCATGCGCGAGGCGAACAGCAGCGCCTCGCCCACCGCCTCGATGTTCAGCGCCACGATGATCTGGTTGGCCACCTTGGTGGTCTGGCCGTCGCCATTGCCACCCACCAGCGTGATGTTCTTGCCCATCAGTTCGAACAGCGGCTTGACGGCGTTGAACGCTTCCTCGCTGCCGCCCACCATGATGGTCAGCGTGGCGGCCTTGGCGCCCACTTCGCCGCCGGACACCGGCGCGTCCAGGTACTGGCAGCCCAGCGCGTTGATGCGCTCGGCGAACTTCTTGGTCTCGATCGGCGAAATGGAACTCATGTCCACCACGGTCTTGCCCGCGCTCAGGCCCTGCGCCACGCCGCCTTCGCCGAACAGCACCTCCTCCACCTGCGGCGTGTCCGGCACCATGGTGATGATGATGTCGGCCTGCTGCGCCACTTCCTTGCTGCTGGCGCAGGCGACCGCGCCCAGTTCCGCCAGCTGCGGCGGCAGCGCCTTGCGCTGCAGGACGAACAGCTGGTGGCCGCCCTTCAGCAGGTTCGCCGCCATCGGCGCGCCCATGATGCCGAG
Organism: Pseudoduganella sp. UC29_71; assembly: GCF_042693265.1. Classification (NCBI taxonomy): domain Bacteria; kingdom Pseudomonadati; phylum Pseudomonadota; class Betaproteobacteria; order Burkholderiales; family Oxalobacteraceae; genus Pseudoduganella; species Pseudoduganella sp. UC29_71. Next base: position 3,741,831 of record NZ_CP170549.1, read on the forward strand.
ACCGATAAAGCCAACTTTACTCATGTTTTTCTCCTCGTTGATGGCCGCGCTCAGGCGGCGTTCTTGAATTTTCCAGCCAGGGCCTCGGCGCCGCGCGCCAGCAGGCCGATGTCGCTGCCCACCGCCGTGTAGGTGCAGCCGGCCGCGATGTAGCGCCGCGCCAGCGCCTCGTCGCCCATCAGCACGCCGGCCGCCTTGCCGGTGGCGACGATGCGGCGCACCGCGCCTTCAATGGCGGCCACCACCTCCGGGTGCTTTAAATTGGCCAGGTGGCCCATGGACGCGGCCAGGTCGCCCGGGCCGATGAAGATGCCGTCCACGCCATCGACGGCGGCGATCTCCTCGATATTGGCGATCGCTTCCGGCGTTTCCACCTGCAGCAGCACGCAGATATCGTCGCTGCTGGTGGCCCAGTAGTCGGCCACGCGGCCATAGTCGGAGGCGCGCGCCGCAGTGGAGAAGCCGCGCACGCCCAGCGGCGGATAGCGCGTGGCGGCCACCGCCTGGCGCGCCTCCTCGGCGTTCTGCACGAAGGGAATCAGCAGCGTTTGCGCGCCCACGTCCAGCAGGCGCTTGATCACCACGGTGTCGTTCCACGGCGGACGCACGATGGGCTGCGCCGTGCCCTGCGCCACGGCCTGCAGCTGCGAGTGCACCATGGGCAGTTCATTGGGCGAATGCTCCATGTCCAGCAGCAGCCAGTCGAAACCCGCATTGGCCAGCACCTCCACCGTCACATTGCTCGACAGCCCGGACCACAGGCCGATTTGAAGGGTGCCGCTTTTCAGCGCCCGCTTGAAGTGATTGATCCGTTTGCTCATGCCACTGCTCCTTAGAAAGGTTGGTGATATTTATACAAACAACAAGTGATCAGTCGTCGTATGACTTAATCTAGTATATGCTGCATTGCGAAAAAAAGGCAAGAAATGAGAGAATCCCTACTTCTCGATTTGCGGCGGATCAAGCATGGAAACAAAATGGCTGGAAGACTTCATCTCGCTGGCAGAAACCAATAACTTCAGCCGCTCCGCCTCGCAGCGGCACGTGACGCAGCCGGCCTTCTCGCGCCGCATCCAGTCGCTGGAAAACTGGCTCGGCACCGACCTGGTGGACCGCACCTCCTACCCCACCCGCCTGACGCCGGCCGGCCTGGTGTTCTACGAGCAGGCGCTGGAAATGCTGGGGCAGATCAACGGCGTGCGCGAACTGCTGCGCAACAAGCGTGCGGCCGCCATGAACAGCATCGACCTGGCAGTGCCGCACACGCTCTCGCTCACCTTCATCCCGAAATGGATCACGCAGCTGGAGACGGACTTCGCGCCCATCAACAGCCGTCTGATGGCGCTCAACGTGCACGACGCGGTGCTGCAACTGGTGGAAGGCGGCTGCGACCTGCTGCTGTGCTACCACCATCCGCGCCAGCCGGTGCAGCTCGACCCCGGCCGCTACGACATGCTGGTGCTGGGCCGCGAAGCCATGCGCGCCTACGCCCGCTGCGACAAGACGCGCACGCCCGAATTCACGCTGCCCGGCACCAAGAAGGACCCGCTGCCCTTCCTCTCCTACACCAACAACGCCTACCTGGGCCGCATGGTGGAGCTGATACTGGCCGACACCAAGACCGCGCTGCATCTCGAGAACCACTACGAAACCGACATGGCCGAAGGCCTGAAAATGATGGCGCTGGAAGGCCGCGGCATCGCCTTCCTGCCCGAATCGGCCGTCACGCGCGAGCTGAAACAGAAGCTGCTGGCGCCCGCCGACGGCGGCGTGCAGGACTGGCAGATCGAAATGGAAATCCGTTTGTACCGCGAACGGCCGTCGCCGTCGCGGCCCGGAAAATTCATCGTTTCACGGCTGTGGGACTACCTCGAAAGCCAGCAAAAGACCTCCGGCAAACGCAGCCGCGTGACCGCCTCCGAACGTTAATTTTTACTCAACGATTGTAACGTTATGCATTTTTTGCATAGACGGATGCGCATACAGCATTAGCCGCCTTGCAGGGCGCCGGCCTATGATTCGCTTCGCTAACCGCAACGCCACAAGCACCGCGACCAAACGAAGTGAATTCAGAAAACCAGGAGCCAACAGCATGACTACCCAACACGCACTGCCGTCCTACCTCAATCCAGAAGACCTCGGTCCATGGGGCCAGTACCTGAAGCAGATCGACCGCGTCACCCCGCACCTGGGCAGCCTGTCGCGCTGGGTAGAAACGCTGAAGCGCCCGAAGCGCATCCTGACCGTTGACGTGCCTATCGAGCGCGACGACGGCTCCATCGCCCACTACGAAGGCTACCGCGTGCAGCACAACATGTCGCGCGGCCCGGGCAAAGGCGGCGTGCGCTTCCACCAGGACGTAACCCTGTCCGAAGTGATGGCCCTGTCGGCATGGATGACCGTGAAGAACGCAGCCGTGAACGTGCCATACGGCGGCGCCAAGGGCGGCATCCGCGTCGACCCTAAAACCCTGTCGCGTGGCGAACTGCAGCGCCTGACCCGCCGCTACACCAGCGAGATCTCGCTGATCATCGGCCCGACCAAGGACATTCCGGCACCGGACGTGAACACCAACGAACAGGTGATGGCCTGGATGATGGACTCCTACGCCATGATCGAAGGTAACCTGTCGACCGGCGTCGTGACCGGCAAGCCGATCTCGCTGGGTGGCTCGCTGGGCCGCCGCGAAGCAACCGGCCGCGGCGTGTTCGTGGTTGGCCAGGCGGCAGCGGCCAAGCGCGGCGTGGCGATCCAGGGCGCACGTGTGGCGATCCAGGGCTTCGGCAACGTCGGCGGCGTGGCGGCAACCATGTTCGCCGAAGCAGGCGCCAAGGTCATCGCAGTGCAGGACCATACCGGCACCGTGGTGCACTCGGGCGGCCTGGACGTGGCGCAATTGCACAAGCACGTGGCCGAAACCGGCGGCGTGAAAGGCTTTGCAGGCATCGAGCAGTTCATGGACCGCGATGCATTCTGGGGCATTGAATCGGACATCCTGATTCCTGCCGCCCTGGAACAGCAGATCACCGCCGCCAACGCGCCGCTGATCCGCACCAAAATCATCCTCGAAGGCGCTAACGGCCCAACCACGCCGGAAGCTGACGACATCCTGTCCGACAAGGACATCCTGATCGTGCCGGACGTGCTGGCCAACGCCGGCGGCGTAACCGTGTCATACTTTGAGTGGGTGCAGGACTTCTCCTCCTTCTTCTGGAGCGAGGACGAAATCAATGCACGCCTGACGCGCATCATGCAGGAAGCGTTCAACGCAGTTTGGGAAGTATCGCAAGAGAAGAAGGTAACGCTGCGTACCGCGACCTTCATCCTGGCCTGCACCCGCGTGCTGCAAGCGCGTGAAGTACGTGGCCTGTATCCTTGATCAACACGCTGAGCAGCACGCTGAGTAAGTGAAATCCACAGGCCGGAAGCACGCCGCACACGCGGATAGTGTTGGTAATATCAGTTATTAGCCGCATTCAGTCATTATCACGCCTGCCCTGGCTTATGCTCGGGCAGGCGTTTTTCGCATATTAAAGGATTGGTTTCATGAGTACTTTCGAACAAAAGGCACTGGATTATCACAAGGCCGGCGCCCCAGGCAAAATCGCCATCTCCGTCACCAAGAGCGTGGCCAGCCAGGACGACCTGTCGCTGGCCTACTCGCCCGGCGTGGCCGTGCCTTGCGTGGAAATCCAGCGCGATCCGGCCCTGGCCTACGAGTACACCGCCAAGGGCAACCTGGTGGCGGTCATCACCAACGGCACCGCCGTCCTGGGCCTGGGCAACATCGGCGCGCTGGCCGGCAAGCCTGTGATGGAAGGCAAAGTGGTGCTGTTCAAGAAGTTCGCCGGCATCGATTCCTTCGACCTCGAGATCGACGAAACCGATCCGGACAAGCTGGTGGACATTATCGCCTCGCTGCACCCGACCTTCGGCGGCATCAACCTGGAAGACATCAAGGCGCCGGAGTGCTTCTACATCGAGCGCAAGCTGCGCGAGCGCCTGTCGATTCCGGTGTTCCACGACGACCAGCACGGCACCGCCATCGTGGTCGGTTCCGGCCTGCTGAACGCCGTTGAAATGACCGGCCGCGACATCGCCGACATCAAGATCGTCTGCTCGGGCGCGGGCGCTGCCGCCATCGCCTGCCTGGAACTGGTGCTGTCGCTGGGCGCGCGCCGCGAGAACATCTTCGTCTGCGACAGCAAGGGCGTGCTGACCACCGCGCGCGAACTGGACGGCGAAAAGAAGGCCTGGGCGCAGGACACGCAGGCGACCAGGCTGTCGCAAGTGATCGAAGGCGCGGACGTGTTCCTGGGCCTGTCCGGCCCGGGCTTGCTGTCGCAGGCGGACGTGAAATCGATGGCCAGGCAGCCCATTATCTTTGCGCTGGCGAACCCGGAGCCTGAGCTGCGTCCTGAACTGGTGCGCGAAGTGGCGCCGGACGCCATTATCGCCACCGGCCGCTCGGACTACCCGAACCAGATCAACAACGCGCTGTGCTTCCCTTATCTGTTCCGCGCCGCGCTGGACTCGGGCGCAACCACCATCAACCAGGAGATGAAGATCGCCTGCGTGGTGGCGCTGGCCGGCATGGCCCGCAGCGACGAGCGCTTCGGCAAGGACTACGTGGTGCCGGGCCTGCTGGACCCGCGCCTGCTGGTCGGCGTGACGCCGAAGATCGCGCAAGCCGCCTTCCGCAGCGGCGTGGCGCGCAAGGAGCTGGACGCTGAAGCCTACGCGGCGCACCTGGCCAAGCTGGGCGAATCGCTGATCTGAGTGCGGCGGGTTACGGTGCTTCGCACCTAACCCGCCCTACGCCCCTCGTAGGGCGGGTTAGGCGAAGCCGTAACCCGCCAAACTCAGCTCCGCTTGCGCATCGCCACCCAGTCGCTGACCACGTGCTCGAGCACCTTCAGCGGCACGGCGCCATGCGTAAGCACCTCGCTGTGGAATGCCTTCAGGTCGAACTTGTCCCCCAGCTCCTTCTGCGCATGTTCGCGCAGCGACAGCATGGTCAGCATGCCCACCTTGTAGGCCAGCGCCTGTCCCGGCGACACGAAATAGCGCTCCACCTCCGCCGTCACGTCATCCTCAGGCATGCCGGTATTCTCCAGCATGTAAGCAATGGCCTGCTCGCGCGTCCAGCGCTTGTAATGAATACCCGTATCGACCACCAGCCGCGTGGCGCGCAGCATGTCGTCGCGCAGGCGCCCCAGCTTGTCCAGCTGCGTTTTCTCCCAACCCAGTTCGCTCGCCAGCCGCTCGGCGTACAGCGCCCAGCCCTCCTGGTAAGCGCTGAACGGAATCACCCTGCGGAAAAACGGCACGTCATCCAGCTCCATCGCCACCGCGATCTGCAGATGGTGTCCCGGCAGCCCCTCATGGTGCGCCAGCGTGCGCATGGAGAACTTCGGCGTCTCGCCCATGGTGCGCATGTTCACGAAGAACACGCTGGGCCGCGAACCGTCGAACGCGCCGGGCTGGTAATAGGCACCCGGCGCCGTGGCCTGCAGCGCGGCCGGCACCGGCTCGACGCTGAGCGCCAGGCGTGGCCGCATGCTGAAGGCCGAGCCCAGTCCCTTGCGCGCTTCGTCGATGATGGCCCGGTATTCCGCCAGCATGGCCTTGCGGCCCTCCGCCGTATCCGGATAATGCTGCTCCGGCCGCGCCGACAGCGCCATGACGCGCTCGCCCAGGCTGCCCTCGCTCAGCCCCTGCCCGCGCAGGATGGCATCCATTTCCGCGCCCACGCGCGCCACCTCGGCCAGGCCCAGGCTATGCACCTGCTGCGGCGTGAAGTCCGTGGTGGTATGCATGCGCACGGCCCAGGCATAGTAGTCCTCGCCGTTCGGCAGGCTCCAGGCGCCGTCGTTTGTCAGCGCCTCGCCCTGCAAGGAGCTAAAATGCGCGATCAGGCTGCCGTACGCGGGGAACACCTTGTCCCGCAGGGCCGCTTCGGTATCGGCCAGCAGCCTGGCGCGCGCGGCCTCGTCCACCTTCCCGGCCGGCAGCGCAGCGAGCTTGTCGCGCATATTGAGGTACAGGCGGTGCTGCTGCGGCGGCGTGGCGATGAAAGCCTGCAGCTGCTGCAGTACTTTCTCGACCGTGAAACGCGGCGGGACGATGCCTTTACGCTCGCTCAGCTTGAGCTGCTCCAGCACCTGGCCAAACTTGACGGGGAATTTGCGCAGGCGTGCGTTATAGCTGTCCGCATCGGCCACGCTGGCGATACGGTGCACTTGCACCATGAAGTCGGGCAGCGTGGCCTGGATGCCGTCCAGCTGGTTGATGGGGAAGGCATGCGACAGATACGGCTCGCCTTCCACTTGCATGCTCATGAAATAGTGCAGCGTGTCGTAGGACAGCTTGCCTTCGCGGTCCAGGTCCTCGCGGTCGTAGCTCTCCAGCACGGCCAGGTCGTCCCGCATCTGCGCCAGCACCTTGCGCGCATGGGCAGGCGAGGCGTTGTCCAGCCGGCCGCTGTAGAAGTCCAGCCAGGACGGCAGCATGCCGAGGGAAGACAGCAGCTCCGGGCTGTCCATGGCGAAGGTGGCGAATACCCGCGTGTAGAACCAGTCCAGCCGCAGCGGCTTGAAGTGCGAAGTGTGCGTTACCAGCAGCACCACGGCCAGCACGACGCCTGTCAGCGCAGTCAGCAGCCAGGTTAACGCACGTTTCATACTTCACTCCGCAATTGTCAAATCAAGTTCTGATTTTATCAATCTTTCGAGCTGACGACCGAACCGCCTTTCATCACAAAGCTCACCTTGGTCAGCAGGCTGGCGTCGGCCGCCGGGTCGCCCTTGACGGCGATGATGTCTGCGTATTTGCCGGCGGTGATGGAACCGACGCGGTCCTTCCAGCCCAGCAGGTCGGCCGCGTTGATGGTGGCGGCCTGGATCGCCTGCATGGAAGTCATGCCGTACTTGGTCATGTAGTGGAACTGCCTGGCGTTGTCGCCGTGCGGATAGACGCCGGCGTCGGTGCCGAAGGCCATCTTCGCGCCGCCCTGCACCGCCTTCTTGAAGTTGTCGCGCTGGGTCTGGCCGATGACGCGCTCCTTTTCTATCGACTCGGGCAGCATGCCGGCCCTCTCGCCTTCCTGCAGGATGTAGTCGTCGTTGTAGATGTCCATCACCAGCCAGGTGCCCTTCTCGCGCGCCAGCTTGATGCCTTCGTCATCGATCAGGCTGGAGTGCTCGACCGAGTCCACGCCAGCCAGGATGGATTCGCGGATGCTGCTGGCGCCGTGCGCGTGCGCGGCCACCTTGCGGCCCAGCTTGTGCGCTTCGTCGACGATGGCTTTCATTTCTTCCAGCGTGTATTGCTGGGCGCCCGGCTCGTCGCCCTTGGACAGCACGCCGCCGGAAGCGCAGATCTTGATCACGTCGGCGCCGTACTTGGCCATCTCGCGCACCTTGGCGCGCGCCGCCCACGGGCCGTCCGCCACGCCCTGGCCGGTCACTTTGTACTCGGGCGGCAGCAGGTTGTTGTCGCAGTGGCCGCCGGTGATGCCGAGGGCGTAGCCTGCCGTGCGCATGCGCGGGCCGATGATGTCGCCGTCGTTGATGGCGTCGCGCAGCGCGATGTCGCCGAAGCCCTCGCCTCCCACGTTGCGCACCGTGGTGAAGCCCGCTTCCAGCGTCAGGCGCGCGGCGCGCACGCCGTACAGCGCGGCGCGCACGTCGGACACGCCGAGCGCCTTGTAGCCGTGCTGCAGCGGGTCGCTGGTGAGGTGGGTGTGCATGTCGATCAGGCCTGGCAGCACGGTCTGCGCCGACAGGTCGATCACCCGTGCGCCGGCCGGCACCTTGGCCGACGCGCTCGGGCCGACGGAGGCGATGCGTTCGCCATTGACGATAATGGTCTGGTCTTTCAGCACGGTGCCGTTGACCACGTCCACCAGGCGGCCGGCCTTGATGGCGACCACATTGGCCGGCTGGGCATGGGCCGGCTGGGCGTGGGCCGCGCCGGCCAGCGTGGCGGCAGTTGCCGCAGCGGCCAAGATAAGCTTCTGTTTCATGCTGTTTCCCATGTTATGAAAAACAGCAGTATGCAGTTACCAGCTACAGGTGCGCAAGCCCGCAAAGATGTCGTCCCTGCCCGGCAGGTGGAAGTTGCGGAAGCGCGCCGATCCCAGCCGCGACGGCGTGGCGAACGAGGCGCCGCGCAACACCTGGTGGGTGGCGAAATGCGGGGCCGAATATTCCCGCCACGGCCCCGGTTCAAAGCCGGGATAAGGTTCGAACGGGCTGGCGGTCCATTCCCACAGCGGCCCCCAGCGGAACGCCGGATGGCCGGACAGCGCCGCATATTCCCATTCGGCCTCGGTGGGCAGGCGCCGCTCGGCCCAGGCGCAATAGGCCTGCGCTTCGAACAGGCTGATATGGCGCACCGGCTCCGGGCCGGACAGCGTGCTCAAGTGGCCGAAGCGCATGGTGCGCCAGAAGCCGCCGTCGCGCTGCCAGTAGCGCGGCGCCGAGCGTTCCTGGCGCATCAGCCAGGCATTGCCGGCCGGGCTCCAGAACTGGCGCCGCTCATAGCCGCCGTCGGCCACGAAGTCGGCGTACTGGGCGTTGCTCACCAGCGCCGAGTCGATGCGGAACGGCGGCACGTAGCAGGCGTGGGACCGCAGCTCGTTGTCGAACACGAAGCCCCCGCCGCCGGGGCTGCCCATTTGCAGCGTGCCGCCGGGGAAGCCGATCTCGGACTGCTGCGGCCACGACGGCTCGTCGCGCGCCAGCTCCGGCGGCACCGGTACGCCCAGCGTCTGCAGGGCCGACAGCATGGCCTCGCCCTGCATGTCCTCGTGGGCCAGCGCCAGCCGGTAGGGATAGAGCTCGGTGTCGCTGCTCCCGCAGCGCGAGAGCTGGTCCAGCACGCGGTCCAGCACTTCGTGGCAGTAGGGTTTTCAGCGCACCGGGGCTGGGCAGGTCCAGGTTCCAGCGCGCGCCGTGCGGCACGGTGTTGGCGTCGAACCAGTCGTCGCCCTTGCTGAGCAAGGCGTTCGGTTCGGCGTCGGCCGGGTGGCTGGAAGAGGCCTGGCGCAGGATGAACCATTCGGCGAACCAGGCCGTGCGGCCCAGCTCCCACAGCGGCGGGTTGAGGCTGCGCAGCTGCGGCACGCGGACGGCAGCGTCCAGCCCGGCCGCCGCCGCGCAGTCGAACAGCGCCAGCGTGTAAGCCCTGGCATGCTGCAAAGCGTCCGCCAGTTGTTCCGGCCGGGCGTTGCGGAATGATGCATGAAGTGAACTCATGGCCGATTGTAACCGAAGCGGGACCGACGGCGGCCGCCTGCAAGCCATGGCGCCCTTGTGATATTGTGGCGGGCATTATGCAGACACCTATCAAACTCACCTCCTTTTCCCACGGCGGCGGCTGCGGCTGCAAAATCGCCCCTGGCGTGCTGTCGGAAATCCTGAAAAACACCCACGGCTTCCCGGTTCCCAAGGAACTGATGGTCGGCATCGAAACGTCGGACGACGCGGCAGTCTACAAGCTCAATGACGAGCAGGCGCTGATCGCCACCACCGACTTCTTCATGCCCATCGTGGACGATCCGTTCGACTTCGGCCGCATCGCCGCCACCAACGCCATCTCCGACGTGTACGCCATGGGCGGCACGCCCATCATGGCGCTGGCCCTGGTCGGCATGCCGGTCAACAAGCTGCCGATCGAAACCATCGGCCAGATCATCAAGGGCGGCGAATCGATCTGCGCCGAAGCGGGCATCCCCATCGCCGGCGGCCACACCATCGATTCAGTGGAGCCGATCTACGGCCTGGTGGTGCTGGGCCTGGTGCATCCGTCCAAGGTCAAGCGCAACTCCGGCGCGCAGCCGGGCGACGTGCTGGTGCTGGGCAAGCCGCTGGGCGTGGGCGTGCTGTCGGCCGCGCTGAAGAAGGACAAGCTGGACGCCGACGGCTACGCCGCCATGATCGCCAACACCACCAAGCTCAATAAACCCGGCCAGGCGCTGTCCGCCATGCCGGGCGTGCACGCGATGACCGACGTCACCGGCTTCGGTCTGCTGGGCCACCTGCTGGAACTGGCGCGCGGCGCCGGCCTGGAAGCGCAGCTGGACATGGCCAGCATTCCGCTGCTGCCCGGCGTGGAGCAGCTGGCCACGGACGGCTACTTCACAGGCGCCTCCGGCCGCAACTGGGACGCCTACGGCAAGGACGTGGCGCTGTCGGCCGCCATCACCCCGGCGCAGCAAGCCTTGCTGACCGACCCGCAAACCTCCGGCGGCCTGCTGGTGGCCTGCGACCCGGCCAGCGTGGACGAGGTGCTGGCCCTGTTCGCGCGCGAAGGCTTCGAAGCCGCCGCCGTCATCGGCCGCACCGCCGCCGGCGCAGCGCGCGTGACGGTGGCCTGAAGAGTCCCCCTGCCGCTGCCGCGCGGACTTCGCGCTATCGCGGCAGCACGAAAGGCACGGGGATTCTGGCCAGGCTGGTACGCGTGGTCAGGCCCTTGCCCGTCAGCGTCACCATCTGGCTGCCCGGCGTGGTGCCGCGCGTGATGCCAAAGCGCACCGCCACTTCATGGAAATCGTAACTCCGCCCCGAGGGCGGGATAAGCGGGCCGCAAGTGGCATTTTCGTATTGGCCGGGCAAGGGCTTCAGGTCCGTGCGGAACCGGTAGCCGCTCAGCGGCGTGGTACTGTGCGCGGCCTCGGCGCCGAAATGGCATTCGTAGCCCATGCGTCCGCGCCACTCCGCCTTGCCGGCGCGCGCCCTGCAAGCGATCAGCAAATGCATCAGGAAACGGTTCAGCAGGTAGGCCTTGCCGAAATGGCTTTCCCGCACGAATTGGTACAAGGTCCCGGTGCCCGCTCGCACACAAGCCAGCAGCGCGCGCCGCATCGCCGGCTTCCTGCATAGCTGCACGGCGAGAGCGCGGCAAGCGCGATCCAGTCCGGCGTAGGCGCCTTGTCCCGCCGTCCAGGTGGCGATCAGGCGGCTTTGCTGCTCCATCGCGAGCAGCCGCTCCCTGGCCTTCAGCAGCAGCCGCTTCACGTCCGCATCCTTTTCCATTTGCCAGATCATGTCCAGCGGATGCCCCAGTCCTGTCAGCGCGCGCAGCGCGTCCTGGAGGGCGCCGTCGCCGCCGCCGAATACGCCCACGCACTGGTTCGGCGTGCCGGCGTCCAGCAGGCGATCGGCGCCCCAGAAACGCGGACCTTGCACCGGCTGCGGCCCGGTTGCCGTAATCGGAATGTCCGGCAACGCGACGTTTTCTTCCCCCAGTCCGGCGCCGAGAAGAATATAGTCCGGCATGAAATGGCGCGTCTCGACATGTCCCGCCCGCACAAGATCGATAGTGCAAGCATCGACATGGCCGCCGCCGAGGCCGTCGATGCGCCTTTGCACTGCTTCACCGGTTTGCGCGGCATAGCGCCGAACGGCTGCGGCCACGCTCGCGGCACTCGCCTCCATCCACCAGTCGGGCGCCGTCCAGAGGGGATAGTGCGCGGCCAGCATGGCGGCACTGCCCTTGATGCCGTTCAGCCACCCGGTCAGCTGGCCGGCCAGTTCCGTGCCCGAGAGCGGCTTGCTGCTGGACCACGCCGGCGTAATGGGCGACGCCCGCCCCCAGTCGCTGCTGTTCCTGGGTGGGTAGCTTTGGTCGTCGAAGAAAGAGGAAGGCCACTCGTACATGAACGGCCCGACAAAGCGCTGCGGCGCATTACGCTGAAGGGAAAACGGCTCCTTCGCCGTATCCACCACCACCACGGTCTTGCCCAGGGCCGCCGCTTCCAGCGCAGCCGTCACACCGGCGATACCCGCGCCGACCACCAGGATGCGATGGGCCAGCGGATCGGCTTCGCACAAGTCGCGCACCAGCATCTGCGCGCGGATAATCTGGTCGCGGATGCTGACGTGCTGCTGGCCGCTGGACAAATCGAACACATTGGGCGCGACCTTCAGCGCCAGCAAGGACAGCGTGTCTTTTTCCGGCATGGCGCCGGCTACAGTTGACGCGGAATAGCTCATCACTCGCCTCCCAGCGCGCGCAGGATGGCCGCGTCGAATTCATCCGGCGGCAGCGAGAACAGCAGGCTGTGGCCGAGCACTTCCCGCAGGCCGCCGCCGTCGTTGCCGTTACCTCCCGGTATGTCCGGTGGCGGTGGCGGCGGACCGTCGATCCGGCCGGGACCGCGCGCGAACCACCCCGCGTCCAGCGCCCAGCGCTGGTCGTCCCCAGCGCCGCCGCCGGCAATCCGCACCATGCCGGCTTGCACCATGTCCTCCAGCAGCGAACGCAAATAGCCCCTCGCGCGCTCGACACTGCCGTCCCAGCCGCCACGCACAACGGCAGCATCCGCCAAGTCATTCAGTTCGCCGGCCGGCACGCCGCCCGGGCCTGCCTGGCGCAGCTTTTCCAGCAAATCAATCGCCATCTTGGCCATAGAAATTTTACCTAAACGAAATATTATCAATATCGTAAGCACAAGCCCTTGCGCAGTCAAATACTGCGCCACGCAACATTTCCTTGACAGCCCAGCTATCGATCTCGTACATTAAAGCCCATGTTCCCGCATCTGCACCTATCCGCTTTCCTGCTGCCGGCTCCTAGCGCCCTATCGCTAGCGCCGCGCCTACTAGCACGCGCTTAAATCGCGTTTCAAGTTGTACCCCTGCGCCGGCCACAAGCTGCGCAAGTCTCCCCAAAACCAGGAAAGTTTGCACCGATGTTCACCACGGCTATCCACACGCACCGTAGCACCGCACGCACCGCCAACGCCGTTGCGCCTGCGCCGCTACTGCTATCGCTACCGATCGGTTGCCTGGCCTAGCGTCTTCGTGGCCCGCCCGGCAGCCCTCGCCACATCGCATGCGCCCGACACCGGGCTTTCCAAAATTTAGAAGACTCAGGAGTACCACCATGATGTTGCAGAACCCAGCAGCGAAATACCGCGCCTTCCCGGCTGTCCAGTTGACCGACCGTACCTGGCCGAACGCCATCATCAGCAAGCCGCCTATCTGGATGAGCACCGATCTGCGCGACGGCAACCAGGCGCTGATCGAGCCGATGAGCCCTGAGAAGAAACTGCGCTTCTTTGAAATGCTGATCAAGATCGGCATCAAGGAAATCGAAGTGGGCTTCCCTTCCGCGTCGCAGACCGACTTCGACTTCGTGCGCAAGCTGATCGACGAAGACCGCATCCCGGACGACGTCACCATCATCGTGCTGACGCAGTCGCGCGAAGAACTGATCCGCCGCACCGTGGAAGCGGCTGCCGGCGCCAAGCGCGCCATCGTCCACCTGTACAACTCGGTGGCCCCGGTGTTCCGCAAGGTGGTGTTCGGCATGTCGCGCGAAGAGATCACCAACATCGCCACCACCGGCACCACGCTGGTGAAAGAGCTGGTGGCCCAGCATCCGCAAACCGACTGGGGCTTTGAATACACGCCGGAGTCGTTCTCCACCACCGAACTGGATTTCTCCAAGCATATCTGCGACGCCGTGAGCGCCATCTGGAAGCCGACCCCGCAGAAGAAAATGATCATCAACATGCCTTCGACCGTGGAGTGCAGCACGCCCAACGTGTATGCCGACCAGATCGAATGGATGTCGCGCAAGCTGGAGCGCCGCGATTCGCTGATCCTGTCCGTGCACCCGCACAATGACCGCGGCACCGCCATTGCCGCCGCCGAACTGGCCGTGATGGCCGGCGCGGACCGCGTGGAAGGCTGCCTGTTCGGCAACGGCGAGCGCACCGGCAACGTGGACCTGGTGACGTTGGCGTTGAACCTGTACACCCAAGGCGTGCATCCCGGCCTGGACTTCTCCGACATCGACAGCGTGCGCAAGCTGGTGGAAGAGTGCAACCAACTGCCGGTGCACCCGCGCCACCCTTACGTGGGCGACCTGGTCTTCACCGCCTTCTCCGGCTCGCACCAGGACGCGATCAAGAAAGGCTTCGCCAAGCAGCAGCCGGACGCGCCTTGGGAGATCCCTTACCTGCCGATCGACCCGCAAGACCTGGGCCGCAGCTACGACGCGGTGATCCGCGTAAACAGCCAGTCCGGCAAGGGCGGCATGGCTTATCTGCTCGAACAGGACTTCGGCCTGGTGCTGCCGCGCCGCCTGCAGATTGAATTCAGCCGCGCCGTGCAGGCCGTGGCCGACCAGACCGGCCTGGAGATCACCTCGGAAGGCATCCACGAGATCTTCAGCCGCGAATACCTGGAGCAGACCGCCCCTTACGCCTACAGCTCACACAAGATGCAGGAAGACACCACCAGCGACGAGCCGGTGCAGATCGACATCGCCCTCAGCCACCGTGGCGCCAGCATGGCGCTGCAAGGCGGCGGCAATGGTCCGATCGACGCCTTCGTCGACGCGCTCGGCCTGGACATCAAGCTGATGGACTATCACGAGCACTCGATCGGCTCCGGCGCCAACGCCAAGGCGGCCTGCTACGTTGAACTGCGCCTGGAAAACGGCCCGACCCTGTTCGGCGCCGGCATCGACAGCAACATCGTCACCGCCTCCTTCAAGGCCGTGCTGAGCGCCGTCAACCGCCAGATCAAGCAGAAGGAAGCGGCGGCCGCGCCTGCCGGCGCGGACGCCACGGCATAATGCGCGCGCCCACGATCCGCCAGGCGGCTGCGGCCGCCCTCCTGCTCGCCGCCGCCAGCACCCACGCCGCCCCGCCTGCGGGGCAGGATGCTTACGCCAGCGGCCAGGTCAAGGTGGACGTGGGCGACCGCAAGCTGAATATGTATTGCATGGGCAAAGGTTCGCCCACGGTGCTGTTCGAAGCGGACGTGGGCCGCGCCGGCTGGGACTGGTCGGCGGTGCAGCCGGAAGTGGCCAAGCGCACCCGCGCTTGCGTCTACGACCGCGCCGGCATGGGCTTCAGCGACCCGCCCACGCGCGCCGCCAGCGTCGGCAACGCCGCCAAGGATTTGCACTTCCTGCTCAAGAACGCGCGCATGGATGGTCCCTTCGTCGTAGTGGGCGCCGGCTTCGGCGCCATGATCGCGCAGCAGTTCGCCGCGCGCGGACGCGGCAACCTGTCCGGCCTGGTCCTGGTGGAGCCGCCGGCGGACGAGGAACCGGCCGGCCTGGCGGCAGCGCTGGACGGCGCCCTCGCCTGCCTGCAGGCAGCCAACGCCGGCAAGGCGGGGGCGAGCCCGGCATGCGCCTATGCACCGGGCGGCGAAACCGGCCCCAAACTGGCCGCCGCGCAGGCCGCGCAAGTGGCCAACCCCGCCTACTGGCGCGCGCGCGCCTCGGAAATCGACAACCTGGCCGCCAGCGCCAGCCAACTGCGCGCGGCGCGCAAGCCCTACGGCGACATGCCGCTGGCAGTCCTGGCGCGCGGCCTGCCCACCGACGCCGCCACGGCGCGGGCGCAGCAATTGGCCGCCCTGTCCGCACGCGGCAGCAGCCGCGCGCTGCCGGACGCCGGCCTGCCCATCCTGTTCTCGCAGCCGGAAGCCGTTCTCGCCGCCATCACCGAAGTGCTGGACAAGCAACAGCCCTGAGGCTCCGCCGCCACAGCTCTCCCATTTGGCCCCCCGCCGCCCCGCGCTTTTGTTGTTATACTATTTTTGCACTGCAACATTTCGGGGAGGGGACGGCATGAAACTGGCGAATCTGAAGATCGGCGCCCGGCTTGGACTGGGATTTGGCGTAGTCCTCCTGCTGATGGTGGCGCTGATCGGGATCGGGCTGCAACGGCTCTGGCAGATCGGGGACTTGAATGCCACCATGGTGGACAAGGACTGGCGCAAGGCCGATGCCGCCGCCACCATTGCCGCCACCACGCGCGCCAACTCGGCGCTGGTGCTGGAACTCTTCATCACCACGGACAAGGCGGCCGAAGCGCGCATCTACGCTGAGATCGACGCCAACAAGAAGACCATTTCCGACGCGCTGGAACTGCTGGACCAGCTGGTCTATCTCCCCGAAGGCAAAGCCCTGCTGGCCAGCGTGCGGACGCACCGCGTGCAGTACGTGCAATCGTTCGGCAAGGTGGGCAAGCTGATCGCCGCCGGCCAGCGCGACGAAGCTGCCCAGCTGATGTCGCGCGAAACGCTGCCGCTGCTGGCCACGCTGCAAGCCAGCGTCAAGCAGTTAAACGACCTTCAGCGCGGCATCGTCACTGAACACGGCGGGCAGGTGAAGGACTATATCGACACGGCCGGGAAGACAATCGCCGCGCTGGGGGCGCTGGCACTGCTGCTGGGCGTGGCGTTCGCCTGGCGCGTCACGCGTTCGATCACCACGCCGATAGGCCATGCGCTGCAAGTGGCGCGCGCCGTGGCGGCGGGCGACCTGACCACGCGGATCAAGGCCGAAACGCGATGCGAAGCGGGCCAGTTGCTGGAGGCGCTGGACGACATGAACGGCAGCCTGGCGCGCATCGTCGGGCAGGTGCGCAGCGGCACCGGCGCCATCGCCAGCGCTTCCAGCCAGATCGCCAGCGGCAATATGGACCTGTCGTCCCGCACCGAGGCGCAGGCCAGCGCGCTGGAGCAAACCGCGTCGTCGATGATAGAACTGACCACGACGGTGCGCAACAACAACGACAACGCGCGCCAGGCCAATGCGCTGGCGCAGAGCGCGTCCAAAGTGGCGCTGCGCGGCGGCAGCGTGGTGTCGCAGGTGGTCGATACCATGGGGTCGATCAACGCGTCCTCGCGCAAGATTGCGGACATTATCGGCGTCATCGACGGTATCGCCTTCCAGACCAATATCCTGGCGCTGAATGCGGCCGTGGAAGCGGCGCGCGCGGGTGAACAGGGACGCGGCTTTGCGGTGGTGGCAAGCGAGGTGCGCAACCTGGCGCAGCGTTCGGCCAGCGCGGCGAAGGAGATCAAGGTGCTGATCGCCGATTCGGTGGCCAAGGTGGACGCGGGGGCACGCCTGGTTGAGCAGGCCGGCAGCACCATGGATGAGGTGGTGGCGAGCGTGCAGCGGGTCAGCGATATCGTGGGCGAGATTACGCTGGCCAATCACGAGCAGACGGACGGGATTGAGCAGATCAACGTGGCTATCGGCCAGATGGACCAGACTACGCAGCAGAATGCGGCGCTGGTGGAAGAAGCCGCAGCGGCGGCGGCGGCCATGCACGATCAGGCGGGGGCGTTGCAGGAAGTGGTGAGCCAGTTCCGGCTGGAGGAAGCGGCTGTGCACGTGCCCGTGCGCCAGCCCGAGCGCGCGCTGCTGGAGCGGCGCGCCGCGTGACTGCCGGCGGGTTAGGCGAAACGCCGTAACCCGCCATGCCCGGCTAACGCCGCGCCAGGCGGATGCCGGTGAATTGCCAGCGTGCGCCGGCGGGGAAGAAATTGCGGTAGCTGGCGCGCGCATGCCCGGCCGGCGTCACGCACGACGAGCCGCGCAGCACGTACTGGTTCAACATGAACTTGCCGTTGTACTCGCCCAGCGCGCCCGGCGCCGTCTCATAGCCGGGATAAGGCGCATAGCTGCTGCTGGTCCATTGCCAGCAGTGGCCGAACATCTGCAGCAGGCCGCCCGCCGGCGCGGTGCCGGACGCGGACGCTGCGCCCACTCGCGCCGCCGCCGGATGCAGTTCGCCGGTCTCCACCGCCAGCTGCTGCGCCGCAAACTCCCACTCGCCTTCCGTGGGCAGGCGCGCTCCGCGCCAGTGCGCGTAGGCGTCGGCCTCGAACAGCGACAAATGCGTGGCCGGGCTTTCCGGGTCCAATGGCAGCATGCCAAACAGCGTGAACTCAGACCACCGCCCGCTTGCCTCGTCCTGCTGCCAATACATCGGCTTGCGCACGCCTTGCGTGCAGACCCAATCCCAGCCCTCGGCCAGCCACAGCGACGGCGTCTGGTAGCCGCCCGCTTCGATGAAAGCCAGGTACTCGCCATTGCTCACCAGGCGCGATGCCAGCGCGAACGGCGCCACGTACTGGCGGTGGCGCGGCAACTCGTTATCAAAACAGAAGCCATTGCCGGCGTGGCCGATCTCGGTCAAGCCGCCGTCGAAGGCGACCCATTCGGGCGCGGCGCCGCCGGCTGCGGCCACTGCCAGGCCCGCCGGCGCGGCGGCACGCGCCACGTAGGCCGGATGCAGAGGGTTCTGCGCCAGCAGGTGCTTCACGTCGGTCAGCATCAGCTCCTGGTGCTGCTGCTCGTGCTCCAGCCCCAGCGTGACCAGCATCTCGAGCTGCTCGCGCTGCGGCGCCGGCAGCTCGCCTGCGAAGAGGCGCGCCATGCGCACGTCCACATTGGCGCGGTAGGCCTTCACCTCCGCCAGTCCGGGCCGCGTGAGCAAGCCGCGCTGCGGGCGCGGATGCTTTTCGCCGATGCCGTTGTAATAGGAATTGAACAGCACCCTGAACGCCGGATGGAAGGGCGCGAAATCCGCTTCCATGCGTTCCAGGATGAAAGTCTCGAAGAACCAGGTGGTATGCGCCAGATGCCATTTGATGGGACTGGCGTCCGGCATCGACTGCGCGCCGCAGTCCTCGTCCGACAAGGGGGCCGCCAGCGCCAGCGAACGCTCGCGCACCGTGTTGTAGCGCGCAATCCAGTGCGCCGGGTCGGTCATGTGCATGGTTTTATCCGCCTCAGTCGCCGATGGCGCGGGCATGCACCACGGCGAACCACTCCGCGTCGTCGGTCCAGGTGCGCGTGGCGGCAAATCCCGCTTCCTGCAGCAGGTCGATGAAGCTGCGGCGCGTGTATTTGTAGCTGTCTTCCGTGTGGATACGCTCGCCGCGCGCAAAGCTGCGCTCGTAGCCCTGCCAGTTCACGGTGAGCGCCTCGCGCGCCTCCAGGTGCATCTCCACCCTGCTCTCCTCGGCGTTGAAGAAGGCGCGGTGCTGCCACTGCGCCACGTCGAAGTCGGCGCCGATCAGGTGGTTCAGGTGGCGCAGCATGTTCAGGTTGAAGGACGCGGTGACGCCGATCGCGTCGTCATACGCCGCATCCAGCACGGCGCCGTCCTTGATCAGATCCACGCCGATCAGCAGGCCGCCGTCGCCCTGCTCGTTGGCGCGCATGCGGCGCAGGAAGGCGATCGCCTCGTGCGGCGCAAAGTTGCCAATCGATGAACCTGGATAAAAGAACACGCGCCGCTCCGGCCGCACGCTCACCGGCAAATGGAAGCTGCGCGAGAAATCCAGCCCCAGCGGCGTCATTTCAATATGCGGGAAGCGCTGCTGCAGCCGGTTCACCGCCTCCAGCAGGAAATCGCGCGAGATATCGACCGGCACATATTGCGCCGGGTGCAGCAGCGGGAACAGGCTGGCCGCCTTGGCGCAATTGCCCGCGCCCAGGTCGATCAGCGTGGAACCGGCGCCCACCGCCAGCGCAATCTCGGCGCCGTGGCGCTCAAAGATGGACGCTTCGGTGCGCGTGGGATAGTATTCGGGCAGCTCGCAAATCGCCTCGAACAACTTGGAGCCCAGGCTATCGTATAAATACTTGGGCGACGTGTACGCCCGCTGCGCCAGCAAGCCGGTGCTGATCTCGGCGACGGTGGCTGGGCTGCCCTGCGGAACGCTGGCTGGCCGGCTGGGAACATCAGGCGAAATCACGCGGATCGTCGCAGTACGGGACATAGGCATAGTGTGCTCAGTCAAGTTGGTCGGCCATCACCGGGCCTGCTGCCGATGACAGTTTTGCTATCATAGCTGAATATCACATTTCAGGCGCCGCGGCGCCCCAGCCGTGCATACTTGCGTTATCTACTTAACAAATTTGAAAATAGGACCTTCCCGATGAAATTTTCTCCGCTGAACCTCGTCAAATCCCTGATGGCCGCCGGCTTGCTGTTCGCCGCCGCCCAGGCGCCTGCCCAGCAGGTCCTGCGCGTCTCCGCCATTCCGGACGAAGCGCCGACCGAACTGCAGCGCAAGTTCAAGCCGCTGGGCGAGTACTTGGAGAAAAAGCTCAACATGAAGGTCGAGTTCACCCCGGTGACCGACTACGCAGCCTCGGTGGAAGGCCTGATCAACCACAAGCTGGACATGGTATGGTTCGGCGGCTTCACCTTCGTACAAGCCAAGGACCGCAGCAAGGGCCAGGTCGTGCCGCTGGTGCAGCGCGCCGAAGATGAGAAATTCCGCTCGGTGTTCGTCACCACCAACAAGTCCATCAACAAGCTGGATGACCTGAAAGGCAAGACCCTGAGCTTCGGTTCCGAGTCCTCCACCTCCGGCCACCTGATGCCGCGCTCTTTCCTGCTGGCGGCCAAGATCAACCCGGACACCGACATGAAGCGCATCGCCTTCTCGGGCGCGCACGACGCCACCGTGGCCGCTGTTGCCGGCGGCAAGGTCGATGCGGGCGCGCTGAACATCTCCGTATGGGAAAAGCTGGTGGCCGAGAAGAAGGTCGACCCGAGCGCCGTGCGCGTGTTCTACACCACGCCGGGCTACTTCGACTACAACTGGACCGTGCGCGCCGACATGCCGGCGGAAATGAAAAAGAAGATCACCGAAGCCTTCCTGGCGCTGGACCCGTCCAAGCCTGAAGACAAGGCCATCCTGGACCTGCAGCGCGCATCCAAATTCATCCCGACCAAGGCCGAGAACTACACCGCTATCGAAGCGGCTGCCGTCAACGCGGGCCTGCTGAAAAAGTAAGCTAAAAAAACGACTCATGGCATCTCCCCTGTACCTGCTCGAGCGCCTGACGGTGCGCCATTTCGGCGCCGCCAGCGCGCCCGCGCTGCACGCCATCGACCTGGCCATAGCGCCGGGCGAGCAGCTTGCGCTGATCGGCCCTTCGGGCGCCGGCAAGACCACGCTGCTGGCCACGCTGGCGTGCAACCACCAGCCCCAGTCGGACGACGGCGGCCGCTACACGGCCTTTGGCACCGACCCGTGGGCGCTGGACAATGCGGCCCGCCACCGCCTGCGCGCGCGCCTGTTCCTGGCGCCGCAAACGCCGCCGCTGCCGCCGCGCCAGCGCGTGGTGACGGCGGTGCTGGCCGCGCGCCTGCCGCACTGGAGCTTGTGGACCGCCTTGCGCTCGCTGTTCAAACCGGTCGATCCGGAGGCGGCCTACCGCGCGCTGGCCCGCTTCAACCTGGGCGACAAGCTGTATAGCCGCGTGGACCGCCTGTCCGGCGGCGAACGCCAGCGCTGCGGCCTGGCGCGCCTGATGCTGTCGGACGCGCAAGCGCTGCTGGTGGACGAGCCGCTGTCCGCGCTGGACCCGGCCCTGTCGCAGCTCACCCTGGCCACCCTGCAGCAGGAAGCCCGCGAACGCGGCGCCGCGCTGGTGTGCAGCCTGCACCAGGTGGACCTGGCGCTGGCCAATTTCCCGCGCATCGTGGCGCTGAAGAAGGGCCGCGTCGCCTTCGACCTGCCGCGCGAGCAGGTCACCGAAGCGATGATCGCCGAACTGTACCTGGGCGAGCAGCCGCCGGCCAACGCGCCCTCGGTGCACGAATCGCCGGAGAAGCTGGCCATCGGCGCCTGCCTGTAAAGCCTGTATGCGCAATATTCCCGCTGTTCCCTATTCCGAGCGCCACCCCGACCCCGCCTGGCGCGGCCGGGTGACCTTGGCCGTGGTGGCCCTCATCGTGCTGTGGCCTATGGTCGTCGCCAGCGAATTCAAGCCCTCGCTGCTGTTCGACTGGCAAAGCCTGAGCGCCACCGGCCGCTTCCTGGCCGGTTTCGTGCCGCCCGCGCACGACGCCGAATTCCTGGCCATGCTGCTGCGCGAGACCTGGCTGACCATCGCCATCGCCACCGCCGGGCTCACGCTCGCGCTGATCGGCGCCGTTCCCGCCACCCTGCTGGTGACCGAGCGCCTGTCCATCTCGCGCCTGGGCAGCGGCCGCATGGCGCTGCCTTCGCGCCTGCTGCGCCAGGGCGTGCGCTGGCTGCTGATTCTGCTGCGCAGCGTGCCCGAACTGGTGTGGGCGCTGCTGTTCGTGCGCATCGTCGGCCTGGGGCCGACGGCCGGCGTGCTGGCCATCGCCCTCACCTACTGCGGCATGCTGGGCAAGGTGTACGCCGAAATCCTGGAATCGTCCGAAGCCCACGCGGCGGACACGCTGCTGGCCAACGGCAGCGGCAGGCTGGCCGCGCTGCTGTACGGCGCGCTGCCGGAAGCGGCGTCCGAGCTGGTGTCCTATACCGTCTACCGCTGGGAATGCGCGATACGCGGCTCGGTGGTGATGGGCTTTGTCGGCGCCGGCGGCCTGGGCCAGCGCATGGACGAATCGATGAAGATGCTGTCCGGCGGCGAGGTGTCGTCCATGCTGCTGGTGTTCGTGCTGCTGGTGGCGGCCGCCGACCTGGTGTCGAAATACCTGCGGAGGCGACTCGGATGATGGACGCGCCCCTGAACATGCCGGCCGCGCCGGCCCGCTCCTGGTCCGGCTGGCTGATGGCCCTGGCCCTGGCCGTGCTGGTGGCAGCGAGCTTCGCCACGCTGCCGCTCAAGTGGTCCGCGCTGTTCAGCGCGGACGCGCTGCGCAGCAGCAGCGAATTCCTGGCCGGCTTCGCGCCGCCGGAACTGGCCGTGCCCTTTTTGATCAAGACCGCCAACGCCACGCTGGAAACCCTGGCCATGTCCGCGCTCGGGACCCTGCTGGCGGTGGCGGGCGGGCTGCTGCTCGCACTGCCCGGCGCCGGCCGCTTCGGCCGGCCCGCGCGCGCCGCCGTGCGCGTGATGCTCAACGTGCTGCGCTCGGTGCCGGAGCTGGTGTGGGCGTCCATCCTGATGATTGCCGCCGGCCTGGGGCCGTTCGCCGGCACGCTGGCCCTGGCCGCGCACACCGCCGGCGTGCTGGGACGGCTGTTCGCGGACGCGCTGGAAAACGCCGCCCCGCTGCCGGAGCAAAGCCTGCGCACCAACGGCGCCTCGCCGATGGCCGCCTTTTTCTACGCCACGCTGCCGCAAACGCTGCCGCAGATGCTGTCCTACACGCTGTACCGGTGGGAGAACAATATCCGCGCCGCTGCCATCCTCGGCGTGGTGGGCGCGGGCGGCCTGGGGCAAATGCTGAAATACCATTTGTCGCTGTTCCAGATGCAGGCGGCGGCCACCGTCATCATCGCCATGCTGCTGCTGGTGGCGCTGGTGGATGCGGCCAGCTTCGCCACCCGGCGCGCCCTCACCCGTTAGGCTTACTGTCAAGGAATCCATGCTCGTCCTGCGCAACCTGTCCAAGACTTATGCCGGCCGCCCTGTGCTGGCCAATCTGAGCTGGACTTTCCGCGCGGGCGAGTTCGTGGCCATCATGGGCGAATCAGGCGTCGGCAAGTCCACCTTGCTGAACCTGATCGCCGGGCTGGACCAGCCGGATGCCACCGCCGCGCCGCCCATCGTGCTTGACGGCGTGGCCATGTCCGCGCTGGACGACGACGCCGCTACGCGCTTGCGGCGCCGGAAGATGGGCTTTATTTTCCAGGCCTTCCACGTGCTGCCGCACCTGACCTTGCTGCAAAACGTGGCCCTGCCGCTGCTCCTGAACGGCCAGCCGCAGCAGCGCGCGCTGGAGATGCTGGACGCGGTCGGCCTGCAGGGACGCGGCAGCGATTACCCGCACCAGCTGTCCGGCGGCCAGCTGCAGCGTGTGGCGATCGCGCGCGCACTGGTGCACCGGCCCGGGCTGGTGCTGGCCGACGAACCCACCGGCAACCTCGATCCCGACACCGCGCACGGCATACTTTTGCTGCTGCGCAATGAGATCAAATCCAGCGGCGCCTGCACGATCATGGTGACCCATTCCCACGCCGCCGCCGCCATGGCCGACCGCACGCTCGTGCTGACCAGCTCGGGACTACAAGAAACAACATCCGTCAACCGGTTTGCGCAATAAACAAGAATTTTTTTTGTCCTAGACCTACCAATAATCTACCGTTGCAGTATCATACATACAACTTGCTTGGTTATTAATAGTTGAGTTGATCCGCCATGTTTACGCCGTTTGGGCGGTAAAACACAAGCCAGGAGACGCCAATCTATCCACGTTTTTCTAACTAAGGAGGAAAAAATGAGCGTGCGGCAAAAAAAACTGGAACTGATCGAAGCAATGAATCGAGCCAGAGCTTTGGAACCCTCCAGCTTCGTTCCCAACAAGCTGCTCGATACGCTGATTGAGAAGATGCACCTCAAAAATGACGCCGAACTGTGCCGCGTCCTCGAAGTGCAGCCTCCCATCATCAGCAAAATCCGCCACCGAAAACTGGCGGTTGGAGCGACCATTTTGCTGCGTATGCACGAGAAATCAGAATTAAGCATACGTGAGCTGAAAGATCTATCGACTGCCTCGATGCACTGACTCAGCTCCAGTCGTGCAATGCCAGGCGCCGGCATCGCGGTCACCGGCGCCAACCAACAGCCCAGCCCCTGCTGTTACCCCTCCTGTTTGTCCAATTCCCGATTCTTGCATAACTTCAATTGCTCAGCCGCATGCGCAGGCGTTGCATCGTCGTCAGGAACACGTCCGGCCGGTCGAATGCGCGCGCCAGCACCAGTGCGCCCTGGATGCCGCCCACCACTTCTTCGGACAGCGCGGCCGCCTCGGGACCGCTTTTTCCCGTGCGCACCAGCGCGCTGGACAGCGCGTCTATCCAGGCCGCGAAATAGTCGCGCACCTTGACGGCGAAACGATCGCGCTCATTGCCCAGCGCGAACACGCCCACCAGGCATACCTTGCGCCCGGACAGGAAATAGCGCTCCACCTCGGCAAACATATTGGCGATGCCGGCGCCGGCGTCGGCGCTCTCCTGCAATGGCTCGAACACGTGCAGGCGGAACCAGGCGTCGATTTCGCCCAGCACGGCGTCCGCCATTTCCTCTTTGCCGCCCGGAAAGAAGTTGTAAATACTCCCCTTTCCCAGCCGGGTACCTTCGGTTATCCGGGCCAGGCTGGCCCCTTCAAAGCCGTAAGCGCGGAATACTTCCGCCAGCAGCGGCACCACGTCGGCCCGTTCTGCGATCATTCTTGCCATTGCATTCCTTCTCGATTAAAAGCCCAGCTCGGTCAGGCTGGGATAGTCCGCCGGGCGCGGGCCGCTGGCGTCCCACCGCAGCTTGCGCTCGGACTCCTTGATCGGCGCTTCGTTGATGCTGGCGTGACGGTGGTGCATCAGGCCGTTCTCGTCGAATTCCCAGTTTTCGTTGCCGTAGGCGCGGAACCACTGGCCGGAGTCGTCATGGTATTCGTAGGCGAAGCGGACGGCAATGCGGGCGCCGTCGTGCGCCCACAATTCTTTTACCAGGCGATAGTCCAGTTCACGCGTCCATTTGCGCTTGAGCAGGCCGATGATGGCCGCGCGGCCCTGCACGAATTCGCCCCGGTTGCGCCACCAGCTATCTTCGGTATAGGCGAGCGCGACTTTTTCGGCGTCGCGGGTATTCCAGCCGTTTTCGGCAAGGCGGACCTTTTCTATGGCGGTTTCACGCGTGAACGGCGGCAGTGGGGGACGAGTGGACATGGCAGACCTTTCTGTAGTGAGGTTGTTCCGATCGGTACCCTATGTACCGATCAGTACAATCACTATAATCCTTGATCAGGCCGTCTGCAAGCACTTTTTTCGAGGCGGCACGGCAAGCTGGGCGCCGATGATGCGGTCCCAGGCCAGCGCGCAGGCGCCCACCACGCCGGGCAGGCAGAAGATCAGCGTGCCATTGGCATAGCCGGCCAGCGCGCGCGACTGCACGATGGTGCTGCCGACCGCACTGTAGGCCAAGTGCTGCAGCAATTCACCGAAGCCGCGTATTTCCTGCTCCAGCAGGCTAGCGGCCGCATCCGGGACGGCGTTGCGGCGTACGAAGCCGCTGCCGCCGGAACTGAGCACCACCTGGATCTCGGGGTCGGCGATGCAGTCGCTCAGCACTTGCCGCACCTCGTGCACGCCGTCGCCCATGCAGACGCGGCGCACCACGCGGTGGCCGGCCGCTTCGGCGCGCGCGGCCAGCAGTTCCCCTGCCCCGTCCCGCACGGCGCCGTGCTGGCTGCTCACGCTGAGCACCGCGCAGCGCAGGCTGATTGCCTGGTCCACCGGTCAGCCTTCCACGCCGTAGTGGCGCGCGTAGCGGCTGTCCAGGTTCGCCAGCGGCATCAGCAGGAACAGGTCGGCGCTTTCAAAATCAGGGTCCCAGGCCGGTTCGCCGCAGATCCACGCGCCCGAGCGCATATAACCCTTGAGCAGCGGCGGCACTTGCGGATGCTGGGCCGCTTCGAGTTTGCTGTAGGGGAAAGGCAGGTGCGGCGTGACGCGGTACTCGGCCGGGGCCATGTGCTTGGCGGCCAGCGCGTTGTACACGCCCACCGCATTGTGGCCGCCGTCCGCCAGGCTGATGCTGGCGCAGCCGGCCAGGAAATCGCAGCGCTCGCGGCGCATGTATTCGGCCAGGCCGGACCACAGCAGCATGATGACGCTGCCGCCACGGTAGTCCGGGTGGATGCAGGCGCGGCCCGCTTCCACGATGCGGCTGCGCACATTGTTCAGGCGGCTGAGGTCGAATTCGTTTTCGGAATAGACGCGGCCCAGCTTGTGGGCGCGCGCGGCGCTCAGCAGGCGGTAGGTGCCGACCACGCTCAGGGTGTTGGTGTCGCGCACGATCAGGTGATCGCAGTGTTCGTCGAATTCGTCGCTGTCCAACCCGTCTTCACTGGCCAGCGCGGTCAGGCCCATCGTTTCGATGAAGACCTTGTAGCGCAGACGCTGCACTTCGCGCAGTTCCTCGGCCGTGCTGGCCATGCTGAGCGACAGCTTGGCGGAGGCAGTGCGGATTTCCGTCTGTAAGATAGGCTGTTGCATGCTTCGTCCTTGTGAGTTGAGACGAAGCAAGCGTAGCCCGGGAATACTTCAGGACCGTGACAAAGTCATGTCACTTTGGTTACATACAACGGCTCAGGCCTTTTTCGGACGGCCGGTTTTCAGCTGCGGCAGCGAGCCCAGCACGCTTTTCAGCGTGGCCATGTCGATTTTGCTGATCAGGGCGACGCCAACGCGCAGCAGTTCGCTTTTCTTGATCTCGAAACCGGCTTTCAGGGCGGCCTTTTTCACCTGGCCCAGCACGGCGTATTCGGCTTCCGGCATGGTGAAGCTGTCGCGCACCAGCTTTTCCTTGCGGGCTTTCTCCTTGGCGGGGTCGGCGGGCTTGGCGGCGGCCTTAGGGGCGGCAGCTTTAGGGGCAACGGCTTTCACGGCGGTCTTCGGTGCGGCAGGCTTGGCGGCTTTCGGTACAGCAGCGGCTTTCGGCGCGGCGGCCTTGGATGGCGCGGCCTTGGCGCCGGCCTTCGGTGCTGCTGCCTTCGGTGCGGCTGCCTTCGGTGCTGCGGCCTTCGGTGCGGCAGCGGTCTTGGGCGCGGCGGCTTTCACGGCTGCAGTCTTCGGTGCGGCGACCTTGGCTGCCGCTGCGCGCGGCGCGGCTGGCTTGGCGCCGTTGACCTTGGCGACGGCGGCTTTCGGCGCAGCGGCGGCTGGCGCGGCGGCTTTTGCAGTGCGTGCGGCCGGTTTGGCTGCGCTAAGGGTTTTACTCATTTTCACTCCTGGATTTTGAACAATATAAACAATATATACTATTTTTAAGGAGCCTGCTCATCCGCAACTTCTTCCGCGTCCGTGAATTTGCTGGCAATCTCCGCGAAAGTGCCGGCAATCTCCACGAACGCGTCCAGGATATCGGGGTCGAAATGCGTGCCGCGTCCATCCTGCATGACCGCCACCGCCTCGGCGTGGCTGAACGGCGGCTTGTAGATGCGCTTGGAGATCAGCGCGTCGTACACGTCCGCCACCGCCATCAGGCGCGCCGACAGGGGAATCGCCTCACCCGCCAGTTTTTCCGGGTAGCCCGAGCCGTCCCACTTCTCCTGGTGCGAGTGCGCAATCTCCCGGGCATAAGTGAGGAAGCCGTTGCTGCCGCCAATGTACTCCTCCACCTGGCGTATCGTGTCCCCGTCCGCGCACCGCGTGCAGCTTCATGATTTCGAATTCATCCTGATCCAGCTTGCCCGGCTTGAGCACGATGCTGTCCGGCAAGCCGGCCTTGCCGATGTCGTGCAGCGGCGCCGACTTGTACAGCAGCGTGATGTTCTCGTCCGTCAGTTCGGCCGCAAAGCGCGGGTGGCTTTGCAGCTTGCGCGCCAGCGCGGCCACGTAGTTCTGCGTGCGGCGGATATGGTTGCTGGTCTCCTTGTCGCGCGTCTCGGCCATGGTGGCCATGGCCATGATGGTGGCGTCCTGCATCAGCGACATCTGGCCGGATTGCTGCTGGCTCGCGGCGCGCAGCTTCAGGTGCGTGGCCACGCGCGCAAACAGGATAGGTGGGCTGACCGGCTTGGTGAGGTAGTCGACCGCGCCCAGGCGCAGGCCGAGCGCTTCGTCTTCAGGCTGGCTTTTGGCGGTCAGGAACAGCACCGGAACGTCGGCGGTGGCGGGGTTCTGCTTGAGGCGGCGGCAGGTTTCGTAGCCGTCCATGCCGGGCATCATCACGTCCAGCAGCACCAGGTCGACCGTGGAGGTCTCCGCGATTTGCAGCGCGGTGGCGCCGTCCTTGGCAACCTTGGTATTGTATTTGTCCTTCAGCAGCATGGACAGCAGCGTGATGTTGTCGGGCGTGTCGTCGACGATCAGGATGGTTTGGCGGGCGGTCTGTTTGGTATTCATGCAGGGTCCAGTTGTTGTACGGCGGCGGCCAGCAATTGGCTGGCAGCGGCGAAGTCATAGTGTGCCATGTGTCCGGCCAGGCGGTCCATTGTTGCCGCTGACAGCAGCGTGGCCAGGGCGGGACGGCTGCTATCAAAGTAGTCGGTGCTGTCGCCGTTGAATTCGGCGAGCAGGGATTGGAGCTTGCGCAGCGCCGCGATGGCGTCCGCCGCGTCCTGGCCGGCGGCCGCGTCCCCGGCGCCTGCCGGCCGGACGAGCGGGGCTGATTCAAAATGGCGGTCCAGCGCGTGGATGACGCCGGACAGCGCACGTTCCACGGCGGCCAGCATGGGGGCGACGGCAGCGAAATCGATGGACGCAGCGGGCGCGGCGGCGGGCGGCGCCGGGTGGCCCGGTGCCGGCCGGCGCACCGGGGCGAACTGCGCCAGCACGGCCTCGAGATCGCGGGCGGTGCGCTCGAGGACGGTGGCGCCGAGATTGCCGGCCACGCCGCGCAAGCTGTGGGCGGCGGCACTTGCGGCACTTGCGTCGCCGCGCGCCACGGCGGCGTGCAGGTCCTCGGCCGCGCTGCGCTGGTTCTGGCGGAAGCTGTCGAGCAGCTGCAGATAGAGCGCGGCGTTGCCGGCCACGTAGTGCAGGCCGCGCGCCGAGTCGATACCCTCGAGCTGCGGTACGGCAGCCTGCGGGGCGGCACCGGGCGCACCGGCCGCTGCGGCGGCTGCCGTGGCCGTGGCTGTGGCTGTGGCCGCGGTTGCGGCCCCCGCACCGGCTGCCCGGTAGCGCTGGGCGGCACCGGGGGCCAGGGTGGGTTCGGGCGACGGCGCCTGGGCCGGCGCCAGGCGCGCGATGCCCAGCCAGCGCGCCAGCACGGCATATAGCCGCTCCGGCTCGACCGGCTTGGTGATGTAATCCTGCATGCCTTCGGCCAAGCAGCGCTCGCGGATGTCCGGCAACGCGTGCGCGGTCATGGCGACCACGGGCACCGCGTCGAACGCCTTGTCCTGGCGCAGGCGCCGCGTGGCCGCATGACCGTCAAGCAGCGGCATTTCCAGGTCCATCAGCACCATGGCGTAGGCCTCCGGGCCGCCCTCGCGCAGCATCTCCAGGGCCTGTTCGCCGTTGCCGGCCATGTCCACGCAGATGCCCAGCGTCGCCATCAGCTCGGCCCCGATCTGCTGGTTCACCGCGTTATCCTCCACCAGCAGCACGCGCGCGGTGTAGCGCTGGCCCGGCACGGCTTCGCTGTCGGCCTGCTCCGCCTGCCGGCGCGGACCGATGCGGCGCGGCAGGTCCGAACGCCGCTCGCCGCCGCGCTGCTTGAAACCGGGCGCCAGCAGCGTCACCAGCGTATCCACCAGCGCCGACTGCCCTATCGGCTTGAACAGGAACCCGATCACGCCCGCCGCTTCCGCCTCCGGCTGCACCTCCTCGCGCCCGAAGGCCGTCACCAGCACCATGCCGGGCCGCGCCGTCAGCGCGCCATCCTGCTGCACGCGGCGCGACAACTCAATGCCGTCCATGTCCGGCATCTTCCAGTCGCTCAGCACCAGCCGGTACGGATCGCCCGCGCTGTCGGCCGCCGCGATGCAGGCCAGCGCCTCGGCGCCGCTGGCTGCCGTGTCGGTCCGCAGCGGTAGCGCGCGCATGGCTTCGGCCAGGATTTCCAGCGCCACCGGGCTGTCGTCCACCAGCAGCAGGCGCACGCCGCTCAGCGTAGCCGGCACCGCCACGGCACGCTCGCCCTGCACGGTGAGCGGGAACTCCAGGTCGAAGCGGAAGACGGAACCCCGCTCCGGCGTGCTTTCGACCGTGATTTCGCCGCCCATCAGCTCCACCAGCTGCTGCGAAATCGACAAGCCCAGTCCAGTGCCGCCATACTCGCGCGTGGTGGAGCCGTTGGCCTGGCTGAAGGCATGGAACAGCTTGCCCACTTGCTCCGGTGTCATGCCGATGCCGGTGTCGCGCACGGAGAAGCGCAGCAGCGCCGTATGGTCCGGGCGGCCGGGCGGCGGCGCATCGAGCCGGGTGCAGCTCATTTCCAGCTCCCCCGCCGGGGTGAATTTGACCGCGTTGTTGACCAGGTTGATCAGCACCTGCTCCAGCCGCAGCGGATCGCCAACCAGGTGGCGCGGAATGGAAGGCGGCACGTGGAACAGGTATTCGAGCTGCTTGTCCGCCGCGCGCTGGCTGGTGACGCTGGCCACGTTGGCCAGCACGTCGTCCAGGAAGAACGGCACCTGCTCCACTTCCAGCCGGCCCGCCTCGATCTTGGAGAAATCCAGGATGTCGTTGATGATGGCCAGCAGCGACATGGCGGCGCGATGGATCTTGTTCACATAGTCGTGCTGCTTGGGCGTCAGGCCGGTGCGCAGCGCCAGGTAGGCCATGCCGATGATGGCGCTCATCGGCGTGCGGATCTCGTGGCTCATATTGGCCAGGAACTCGGACTTGGCCACGTTGGCCGCTTCGGCCAGCTCGTTGGCCTTCACCAGCTGCTTCTGGCTGTCGCTGGCCAGTTGCGCGGTGCGGGTCAGCTCGGCGGTGCGCTCGGCAATCTTGTGCTCCAGGTGGCTGTTCAGCTCACGCAGCTCGTGCTCGGCCTGGCCTAGCCGGGTCAGGGTGTCGCGGAAGCTGTGCACGGCCTTGGACAGGCGGCCCACCTGGTCGACCCGCTGGATGCCGGACAGCGTGATGTCCACGTCGCCCTCGGTGAGCTTTTCCAGCGCATTCTGGATGTCGGTGAACGGCCGGATCACCTTGCGCCCGACCAGCAGGATGGAAATGACGATGGCCAGCGCCAGCACCAGGTTGGCCATCACGCTGTGGGCGATCTGGCGCCGCAGCTGCAAGTCCACCTGCTGGCGCGAGAACGCCAGCTCCAGCGTGCCGACCGGGTAGCTGCGCCTGGCGTCCCGGAATTCAACCTTGCGGCGCACGGTGATGGCGTCGGCCGCCGCGCCCCCGCCGGCCGGAGCCGCCCGGCCGGCGCGCTCGGTGTCGAAGCTGGCCAGCTGTTCGCCGCCCGGCGCCAGCACGCGCAGCATCACCACTTCCGGGGTGGCCTGCATGGCGTCCACCACGCTGGCCACGGCCGCGCTATTGATGTCGAACAGCGGCCGCGCCAGGGTCTGCGCCAGCACGCTGGCCAGGTGCTCGGCACGCTCGTGCAGGTGCTGCTCGGCCTCGGCGCGCTGCACGTGGGCCGCGTAGGTGGTGTAGAGGGCGGTGGTCAGGGCCACGGCCAGCAAAATGCCGACCGCCAGCCGCAGCAGGATGTCCTCGCGCCAGGCCTTGAGCAGGCGCTGGCGCATCAGCCGCCCCCGCCTTCCAGGGCGGCTTTCTCAAGCTTTCGGTAGGCCGGGCTGTTGCGCGCCTGCGCCATGGCGCTCCAGATGCGCTGCGCCAGTGCCGGGCGGCGCTCGACCATGCTGTGCGACAGCACCAGGAAATACGGCTTTTCGATCAGGGGCAGCGGCAGCACTTCCAGCTGCGCCGCCATCGGGCCGCGCATGACGGCGGCGGTGTCGCTGCCACCCAGCGCCGCCGCGCCAACCCGGCCAGCGATCAGCTTGCGCGCCAATTCGTCGGCGCGCTGGCTGCCCTCGTCCACCTCCACGCGCAGGCCGCGCAGCACGTCGCCCACCGAGTAGCCGAGCTGGAAGCCGACCGGACCGTCCAGCTTGCGCAGCGCCTTGCCATCCCACTCCACGGCGCTGCCCTTGCGGCGCAACAGCATGTAGCGGTCCACGTGCATGCGCCTGGCGCTGTCGGCGCCGGTGCTGGTGCTGGTGCTGGTGCTGCTGCCTGCGGCGCCGGGGAACACGCCCAGCGCACGCCGCTCCGGCATGTAGCTGACGGCGAAAGCGCCGTCGTAGGCGTTGGCCTGCAGCTGCGCCAGGCAGCGTTTCCACGGCACGCTCTGGAAATCGAAGCGGATATTGAGGCGCTGCTCCACCATGTGCAGCAGCTCGAAGTTCAAGCCTCCCTGCTGCTCCGTGCGCCACGGCGCGACGTTGGCGCGCTCGAAGCACAGGGTGACGGTTTCCACCGGCTGCGCCAGCGCGGGCGCAGGCAAGCAGGCCACGCCGCATGCCAGGGCAGCCAGGACGGCCAGGGAGCGGATGGCCCGGGTGGCCCGGTAGCGGCGCGCCATGGTCAGGCGTTGGTCCGTATGCTGAAGTCCACGCCCACTTCGTCCCACAGCTCCTGCTCCTTTTCCATCCAGTAGGACACCGTGGGGTGGTCGGCCACCCACTCGCGCCGCATTTCCAGTTCAATCCGGTTTTTCATGCGCAGCTTCAGCTCCGTGAAATCGATCTCTATGCGCGAGTGCATGAACAGGATGGCCAGGCGCAGCGCCACCACGGCCTTGGCGAAGTCGCTGTCGGTCAGCGCGTCGCCCACCTTGCGCAGGTTGCCCTTCTGCGCCACGATCAGGCGGCCCATGGTTTTCTGCTCGCGCGTGGTGAAGCCCGGCAGGTCGGCGTTTTCCACCATGTAGCAGGCGTGCTTGTGATAACCGGTCTGCGACACCACCATCCCTACTTCGTGCAGCAGCGCGCTCCAGGACAGCAAGCGGGTGTAGTTGTCGGTCAGCGGCTTCATCTGCGCGTACAGCGCGACGGCGTATTCGGCCACGCGGTTGGCGCGGCCCTCGTCCACCTGGAATTTCTGCAGGAAGGCGCGCACCGACTGGTCGCGGCGGTCGCGCTTGGTCGAACGCAGCTGCAAATCCCACATCACGCCCACCCGCAGGCCGGCCTCGATCGGGGTCAGGCTGGACACGCCCAGCTCGTGCACCAGCGCGATCAGCACCGCGAGGCCGCCGATGATGGTGCTGGCGCGGTCCGGGCGCAGGCCCGGCATGTCGATCTTGCTCACGTGGCCGGCCGCGATGAAGCGCTTCTTCAGCGCCTCCAGGCTGACCGCAGTCACGCCGTTGCCCAGCTTGTTCTTCTCGATGATCTCGGCGATGGCGCGGATGGTGCCGGACGAGCCATAGCACTTTTTCCAGTATTCGGGATGGTAAGGCGGCGCGGCGTCCTCGAAATGGCTGCGCGCCGACAGGATGGCGGCCTCGAACGACGGCGCATCCACCCGGCCGCCGACAAAGAAGGACAGGCTTTGCTTGACGCTGCCGATGGAGAACGACTCCACCCGCTCGATATCGCTGCCGCGCCCCAGTATCAGCTCGGTGGAGCCGCCGCCGATGTCGATCACCAGGCGCCGCTCGCCGGGCAGGTTGAGCGCGTTCGACACGCCCATGTAGATCAGCCGCCCCTCCTCCTCGCCGGAGATGATTTCAATGGGGTGGCCGATGGCCTGTTCGGCGGCGGGCAGGAAGGCGGCGGAATTGCGCGCCAGGCGCATGGTGGAGGTGGCCACCACGCGCACCGCCTCCAGGTCGTAGCCGGCCAGCACCTGGCGGAAGTTCTTCAGGCAGCCCAGGGCGGACTGCATGGCCGCCTCGGTCAGATTGCCGGAGGCGTCCAGGCCGGCCGCCAGCCGGATCGGCTCGCGCGCGGATTTGACGACGCGGATCTCGTCGCCGTCATGCTTGCCGATGGCAAGCCGAAAACTATTGGAACCCAGGTCTACCGCTGCGTACATGCTACTTGCTCCAGGTGTGGGTCCGTGTATTGATTCCAGCATCGATTTATACTGTTTATATGAAAATGCTACCACAGTACGGCTCGATTGTGACGCGATGATGACAGTCTGTCCCGTGCGCGAGGCCGGGCGGCTACACTTCCTCGGCGATGGTCACGTCCGGCGCTTCCACCACCTTGTTGGCGCCGCCCAGCATGGCCTGCTGCAGGGCGCCGTCGGCGCGCTTGAACAGGGTGACGGTGCTGTCGTCGGCGCGGATGGTGGTCACGCCCATGCTGGCGCTCAGGCTGATCATGGCCTTGTCGGCGCGCACCGGCTGGCTGGCGATGGCGGCGCGGATGCGCTCGGCCACCATGGCCGCGTCCTGCTGCGAGGTGCGCGGCAGCTGGATGGCGAATTCGGCGCCGCCCAGGCGGCCCATCAGGTCGCTGTCGCGCAGCTGCTTCTTGCAGATGTCGACCATGGCTTTCAGCACCACGTCGCCCACGGTGTGGCCGTAGCTGTCGTTGACGCGCTTGAACTGGTCCAGGTTCAGGATGATCAGCGCGGTGGGCAGGCCGGGACGGCGCGCCAGCGCCATCCACGGCGCCAGCGCCTGGTAGAAGCCGCGCCGGTTCGGCACGTCCGTCAGCGCATCGATCACTTCCAGGCGCGCCAGCTCCGATTGCAGCTTCTCGCGCGACAGCAGCAGGTAGCCGAAGGCATTGGTCAGCATCATCAGGTACAGCGCGCCGAAGCCCACGCCCTGCAGCACCAGCGGCCCGACCCAGGACCAGCCTTCGGGATGGGTGGCCGCCAGCAGGCCGCGTCCGGCCACCAGCACGCTCAGGCCAGCCATGGTCACCACCAGGTAGCGCCGCAGCATGGAGCCGCCGCGCCAGGCCACGGCCAGCGCGGCCACGCCGGACAGGAAGAAGCCGCTGACAATGAGGAAGCCGGCGGCCGCGCGCGCGCCCGGCTCCACCTCCATGACATGGCAGGCCAGATAGACGAACGACGCGCCGACCAGCGCCGGCAGCAGCAGGCGGCGCCAGCCCGGCCGGCCGGCCGCTTCCCACAGCGCGCCGGCGTCCAGCGCCATGCCGGCAAACAGCAGCACATTGGCCAGCGGCCCGGTCAGCATGTCCGGCAGCACGCCGCGGAAGTACAGCAGGAACCAGGCCGCCGCCTGCAATTGCTTGGCGACCGCCCAGGTGGACAGGCTGAGGGACTTCTTGCTTTCGTATTCGAAAAAGAACAGCGCCGCGCACAGGCTCAGATTGCCCAGCGCCAGCGCCAGTACCAAGGTTTTTATATCCATGTCGGGGACACCGGGCCGCGCCTGCGGCCCCGCTTAGACTTCGTGCTCGACGTTGGTGCTGCCGTCGCCGATCTTGCTGGCCCAGGCCTTGGAGAAGAATTCCTTCTCGTCCTCGGTGGGAGCGTCGTGCCAGAACACGATCAGGGTGCCCTTGTGGTCATGGATTTGCGTGAACTTCTCGATGAAGCCGGACTTGCCGGCGATATCGGCCAGCGCCGCCACATAGCCATAAACACGGCCCAGGCGCTCGATGCGGTCCGGTTCGGTGAAGCTGTTTGTGGCGGTAATGGTCGGGTGATCTAAAAACATGGTGTGCTCTCTCCACGGTGGCCGCTGCCTATGTCGGCAATGTACCTAGAATTAGTGTGCGTGTAAATGAATATGCGCGGCCGCATGCTCTCCGCTACAATCCCCTGAGCTTATCAGAACTTGACGGTAGACAACAAGGCCAGCAAGCCATGCCCGCCACTCTGCACCACACAGCCGCCACCGAGCCGGCACCGCCGCGCGTGAGCACACGCCGCGGCCTGCGCACGCTCGAATTCCAGCCCGGCATGGTACAAAGCGAAATGAGCCTGGCCGACCCGGACCGGCTCGTGCTCAGCTATGCGCGCGCCATGATGTGCTTCGTGCTGTTCCAGCCGCGCCCGGCGCACATCGTCTTGGTCGGCCTGGGCGGCGGCTCGCTGGCCAAGTTCTGCCACCGCTACCTGCCGCACAGCCGCATCACCGTGATCGAGCTGCGCGCCGACGTGATCGCGCTGCGCGAGCAGTTCGCCGTGCCGCCGGACGACGAGCGCTTGCGCGTCGTCCACGCCGACGCCAGCCGCTACATGGCCACGCTGCGCGGCGCCGCCGACGTGCTGCTGGTGGACGGCTTCGACGAGGACGGCCTGCCGCCCGCGCTGGGCAGCGCGGCTTTTTATGCCGACTGCTGGCGCGCGCTGCGCCCGGGCGGCGTGCTGGTGGCCAATGTATTCAGCTACGACCCACAATACCCCGCCGTGCTGCGCCGGCTGCGCGCCTGCTTCCAGCAGCGCGTGGGCAGTTTCCACGGCATCGCCGGCAACAACCGCCTGCTGTTCGCCATCAAGCCTGCCGGCGCCACGGCCACGCCTGCCCAGCGCGCCCTGCAGCGGGCGGCCCACCGGCGCGGCCCTGCCTGGGGCGTGGCGCACCGCCTGCTGGCGCACTGGACCGTGTTCCGCCTGCGCTGGCTGCGCGCCGTGTAGTCAGCGCCAGTACAACATTATCAAATAGAAACAATCGTTGTCGTTTAGAATTAATTTTGTTCGAAATTATGCCGAACGGCAAGTTTTGTGACAAACTAATGGCGGCCCCACCCCCGCCGAATTCACCGTACAGGAACAAGCAATGACACGTCGCCGCAAATCCACCCTGACCGTCGCGGCGGCGTGCACCCTGGGCGCGGGGCTGGTCATCTCCGGCATCCTGTTCGGCGCGGTCGGCGAGCTGGAATACGGCAAGATGCAGCTCGACTTCGAACAGCGCGCCAACCTGCGCACCACCGCCATCCAGCGCGGCCTGAACGACGCGGTGCAAGTGCTGAGAGTGACCAACCAACTGTTTATCGCGGCCGCGCCCGTCAGCCGCCAGCAGTTCCGCAACTTCACCGCGCCGCTGCTGCAGCAATATCCCTTCATCCAGGCCTTCAATTACCACCGCGTCGTCACCCAGGCCGAACGCCCGGCGTACGAGGCGGAGATGCGGCGCGAATTCCCTGGGTTTACCATCACCGAGCATGACAGCGGCGAGCTGCGCCCGGCCGGCGACCGCGCCAGCTACGACGTGGTGCACTTCCTCGAGCCGCTGGAGGGCAACGAGCGCGCCTTCGGCCTGGACTCCGCTTACAGCCCGCAAATGCCGCCGGCCATCGACGACATTCTCACCACCGGCCAGCCGCATTCCACCGGCCTGCTCAAACTGGCCCAGTCCAAGGGCGACGAGCCGGGCCTGGTGATGATGATGCCGGTGTACCGTTCCGGCGCGCCGGTCGACACCGCCATGGAGCGCAAGGCGGCCTGGCTGGGCGACACCGCCACGGTGATCCGCGCACCATCGCTGGTCAACAAGATACTGGAATCGGCCGGCCTGCTGCAGGACAGCGGCTTGGCGCTGCGCGTCTACGTCGGCGCGCCCGCGCAGGCGTCCAACCTGGTGTTCAGCCACGGCGCGCTGCCGCAGCCGCCCGGAGCCAGCCACCCGCTGGCGCGCTGGTTCGCCTTCCACCAGCATGCGCTGTATCGCCAGACCTACACCGTACTGGGCCAACCCTGGGAAGTGCGCGTCACCGCCCTGCCCCAGCCCTTCATCGACACCCACCTGGGCTCCCTGTGCACGCTGCTGGGGGGCGTGCTGTTCAGTGCGCTGATGGCGGCCCTGGTGCAAAGCCTGGTGCTGCGCTCGCGCCGCGTGCAGATGCTGGTGGACGCGCGCACCGCCGAGCTGCGCCAGTCCAACGAGCGCCTGGCGGCCGACGTGGCCATGCGCAAGCACACCGAGCGTGCCCTGCTCGACAGCGAACAACGCTTCCGCCGCCTGCTGGCGCTGTCCTCGGACTGGTACTGGGAGCAGGATGCCTTCTTCCGCTTCACCAGCATCACCGACGGCTTCTTCGAGAAGGGCCACATCAACCCGGGCCGCTTCATCGGCCGCACGCGCTGGGACAGCACGCCCGAGATGCTCACCTCGCGCTGGGGGCGCGACCACATCGCAAAGCTGGAAGCGCGCCTGCCCTTCTCCAACCTGGAATACGCCATCACCGGCGACGATGGCATCGTGCGCTGGTTTAACACCAGCGGCGAACCGGTGTACGACGCGCGCGGCGAGTTCAAGGGCTACCGCGGCACGGGCAGCGAGATCACGCAGCGCAAGCTGTCCGAGCAGCGTATCCACCACATCGCCCACCACGACGAACTGACCGGCCTGCCCAACCGCGTGCTGCTGCAGGACCGCCTGAGCCAGGCCATCGCCTACGCCAACCGCAGCAGCCATCCGATGTGGGTGCTGCTGATCGACCTGGACCGCTTCAAGTTCGTCAACGACAGCCTGGGCCACAAGGCGGGCGACCTGCTGCTGAAAGCCGTGGCCGAGCGCCTGCAGGCGGCGGTGCGCGGCAGCGACACCGTGGCGCGCCTGTCGGGCGACGAGTTCGTCGCCATCCTGGGCGAATCGAACGAGGCCACGCTGTCGCCGGACATCGTGCAGCGCGTGATGCAGGCGGTGGCGCAGCCGGTCATTTTGGAAGGCAAGGAATTCTTCGTCACCTGCAGCATCGGCGTGGCATCCTACGATGGCGGCGGCAACGCCCAGCACCTGATCGAGCACGCCGACATTGCCATGTACGCCGCCAAGAAGCTGGGCCGCAACAGCTTCCAGTTCTACGAGCCGGCCATGAACGAGGAGGCGCAGGAACGGCTGCGCATCGAGAACGCGCTGCGCAAGGCGCTCGAGCGCGGCGAGTTTGCGCTGCACTACCAGCCGCAGGTGGACCTGGAGAGTGGGCGCATCATCGGCGCCGAGGCGCTGCTGCGCTGGCAGCATCCGGAACTGGGGCTGGTGTCGCCGGCGCGCTTTATCGGCCTGGCGGAGGAAACCGGATTGATCGTGCCGATCGGGGCCTGGGTGCTGCGCACGGCCTGCCTGCAGGCGAAGGCATGGCTGGAGCACAGCCACGGCCACGCGCCGATGAAGATGGCGGTCAACCTGTCGGCGCGCCAGTTCAGCCAGCCGGACCTGGTGCAGATGATTGCCGGCGTGCTGGCCGACACCGGCCTGCCGCCGGCCTGCCTGGAGCTGGAGCTGACCGAAAGCCTGTTCATGAACGATGTGGCGCAGGCGGTGAGCCTGCTGCACCAGTTGAAGGCGCTGGGCGTGACTCTGTCGATCGACGATTTCGGCACCGGCTATTCCAGCCTGTCCTATCTGCGCGACTTCCCGATCGACGTGCTGAAGATCGACCGCTCCTTCGTCAGCGACATCGTCACCGACCCGGACGACGCGGCGATCGTGGTGTCCGTGATCGCGCTGGCCCACAACCTGCAACTGCGCGTGGTGGCCGAGGGCGTGGAGAGCCGCGAACAGCTCGACTTCCTGCAGCGGCACGGCTGCGACGCCATCCAGGGCTACTACTTCAGCCGTCCGGTGGCGCCGGACCTGTTCGAACAAATGGCCCGCCAGGGCCGCCACCTGGACTCGGCAAGTTCGACGCTGGCCGCCTGAGTTAGTGAAATATCTCTTTCAATGACTGCGCCTCATCCAGCGCATCGCTCCAGGCTGCTAATTGCTCCTGGCTGGCCTTGGCCAGCTTGCTCCGGACAGTACGCGGCAGCGGCCCGAAGCGCCGCGCGAGCAAGCGCTCCAGCAGCGCCGCAGCACCTTCCTTCCGACCCTGTTCCAGCCCTTGCTTCACTCCCTTCGCGATCAACATTTCCTCCAACGGCGTCACCCATTCGAGCGGACGCTTCATGTTGAGCTCCATTTTGCGCTCCTTTCCCAACCGGACGACATCCCGCCAATAGCGCGCTTGCTGTGGCTCGGGCAAGGTCATCATCCAGTTAATCACCTTGAACAAGACGATTATGCGCCGTTTGCTCCAGCCATGTTCATACAGTAGCTTGGCCAACCGCCACTTGGCCGCGTAGAGCCGATCTGGAGATGCGATAGTTGTAGTTCAACACCCTGCTCGCCAGCGACGTGTCGCGTTGCGCTTGCACCTCGATGTGGATCAGCACCCATTGCACGCTGCCGCCATGCAATCCGACTTCGACCAGCTTGTCGGCCACCATGACGTCCGGCGCATCGCCGACACCGACGGCCGCCAGCTCCTTGTCGCGGAAACGCGGCCGTGCCGACCAGTCGATCTGGCTACAGAGTTGGGGGAAAAAGAACGTTATGAAGGGCCGGAAAGCATGCGTCAACGCGACCAGGACAAGTCGTAGCGGGCAGGCGGGGCGGTGTTCGGCATCCGCCCAGTCTAGTGCCGCGCCCGGCCATGCTGCATTGATGAAATGCAAACGGCGGGCGGGTTGCTGCTATTTGCGCTTGGCCGTGACCTGCTGGCGTGCCGCCTTGCGCAGCTTGGCTTGTTCGAAGCGGGCTTTCTGTTCGTCCGTCTCGGGCACCAGCGGCGGCACGGCGACCGGCTTGCGGTCCTTGTCCACCGCCACCATGGTGAAGTAGCAGCTGTTCGCGTGGCGCACCAGGCGCTGCTGGATATTTTCCGTCACCACGCGGATGCCGACTTCCATCGAGGTAGTGCCGGTGTAGTTGATCGAGGCCAGGAAGGTCACCAGCTCGCCCACGTGGATGGGCTGCAGGAACATCACCTGGTCCACCGACAGCGTCACCACATAGCTGGCGGAGTAGCGGCTGGCGCAGGCGTAGGCCACGCTGTCCAGGTATTTCAGGATGGTACCGCCATGCACATTGCCGGAAAAATTGGCCATGTCGGGCGTCATCAGAACGGTCATCGTCAGCTCGTGGGCCGACCAGTGCATTGCGCTATCCATTGCGAACTTTCAGAGTGAGGAATCAGATGCCTTGGGCTTCGATGTCGGCCAGCGACTCGCGGCCCTTGTCGGTGATGTCGTAGCCGCCTTCGCGCGCCACTATGTGGGCTTTCTTGCCGAGGAAGGTGGCCACATCGTTGTCCAGCTTGACGTCGCCGCCGGCCGCGACCGCGCGCAGGCCGAGCACGCAGCGGCGCAGGAACAGCGCTTGCTGGCCTTTGTCGGTCAGGGTGATATGGCCGTTGCGGGCGATGCTGAACATCTTCAGCCCGGCAAGGCGCTTGGTGTTGCGGCCGATGCATGCGCTGACGCGCTCGCCCAGCTTGAGGCCGCGTGCGACCTCTTTCAGAGCGTCGTATTCATCGGCGGAGAGTTTTTCGTTTTTCATTGCCTAAATTCCAAAAGAGACTTGCGGCCCTCATGGTACGCGCCCTGTAGCTTCAGGGCAAGGCAATGCGGCCCCGGACTTGCGCCCGGCGACCCTGTTCAGCAGGCTTTGCTTACTTCAGTACCTGGACGGCGAACCATGCCACGGCAGCGCAAGCCACTGCGGTGCACAGCAACAGCGCCTGTACACGCTTGGTGCTCAGGGCATTCAGGGCAACATGGCGGCGGCCAAGATAAATTTTATTGTGTAAGGAATTGCCCATGATGGCCTCCGAGATCAATAAACCGAATGTCGATGATTCATTATATGAACAGATTCGTGACCGTACTGTGACGGCGGGCACAAACACCGAAATATGTAGCTAGCCAGCAACGGCGTTTCTCGCCGGCCAATGTTGACCGTCACGCTACGGCGCGCCGCAAGGGCGCCTTGCCTGATAGGCTAAGCCACTGACAACGGGAGGCCAAAATGAACCAACAAACCCCACCCAAGCCCGGCAGCGGCGATGCGGAACGCGGCGGCAGCCACATGACGGAGGAATCGGACATCGGCAGCGGCGAGAAAACCCCGGCCGAGCGCGACACTGACGAACAGATCAAGACCGTGCCGCCCAAGCCCGGCAAGAGCGCACCGGAGTAGGCTCACCGGAGTAAGCTCACCGGCGCTGGCTCACCGGCCCAAGCGCCCGCGCGCCCGGCGGCGCCCCGCTTCAGCCGGCCTTCATCGGGGGCTGCTTCGGTGTGGGCTCTTCTATGGGCGGCGTTTCCGGCAAGGGCGTGTTGTCCGGCGGCGGGTCTTTTTCCGGCTCCGGCGGCGGCACGTCCGGTTCCGGCGTGGTGTGGGCGCGGATAAATGCGCTGACGATACGGCTCATGGCGTTCTCCTCTTTTTCCTGTAGCGGGCGGCACGCCTCAAGCAGAAACGAAGCCCCCCTTCCGAAATGGCAAATTGTGGCTACCCGGGGCACGGCCTACACTGGCTCATCGCTTCAATCTTGACGAGCCCACCATGAAACCGGACACCAACGACATTACCTTGCTGCAGCAGTGGACTGGCAAAACGGAAACGCTGCATGACGTGGTGCGGCCCGAGGCGGTAGCCGCGCTGGCTGCCACCCTAGACTATCCGAGCGCGCCGCAGCACGGCGCACCCTTGCCGCCTTTATGGCACTGGATCAATTTCTGGACCATCGCGCCGCAATCGGGCCTGGGGCCGGACGGCCATGCGCGCCGCGGCGGCTTCCTGCCGCCGGTGCCGCAGCCGCGCCGCATGTGGGCCGGCGGCCGCCTCACCTTCCCCGGCAGCGTGCCGGTGGGTGCCGCCATCAGCCGCACCTCCACCATCCTGGACGTGGCGCAGAAGAGCGGCGCGGGCGGCCAGCTTACCTTCGTCACCGTGCGCCACGACATCCGCCATGACGGCCAGCTGGCCATCACGGAAGAACACGACATCGTCTACCGCGACATGCCCGCCCCCGGCAGCGCCGGCCCCGCGCCGAAAATGCCGCCGGGCGAAGCGCAGTGGACGCGCAAGATCACGCCGGACCCGGTGCTGCTGTTCCGCTACTCCGCCCTCACCTTCAACGGCCACCGCATCCACTACGACCGCAGCTACGTCACCGAAGTGGAAGGCTACCCTGGCCTGATCGTGCACGGCCCGCTGATCGCCACGCTGCTGATGGAACTGCTGCGCGCCGAATTGCCGCAGGCGCGCGTGGCCGCGTTCAGCTTCCGCGCCGTCTCGCCGCTGTTCGACATTGCGCCGTTCACCGTGAACGGCCGCCAGAACGGCGACGGCACCGTCACGCTGTGGGCAGCCAACAGCAAGGGCGAGCTGGCCATGCAGGCCGAAGCCAAACTAGCTTGAATTGAAAGTACAAGAGGAGACACCATGCACACCCCCATCCAGGACCACCAGGACATCCGCGACGCCGTGCGCGCACTGTGCGCCGAGTTCCCGTCGTCCTACTTCCGCGACATCGACGAGCAGCGCGGCTATCCGGAAGCCTTCGTGGACGCGCTGACCAAGGCGGGCTGGCTGGCCGCGCTGATCCCGCAGGAATACGGCGGTTCCGGGCTGGGGCTGACGGAAGCGTCCGTCATCATGGAAGAAATCAACCGCTCGGGCGGCAACTCCGGCGCCTGCCACGGCCAGATGTACAACATGGGCACGCTGCTGCGGCACGGGTCCAAGGCGCAGAAGGAGTTCTACCTGCCCAAGATCGCCAGCGGCGAATTGCGCCTGCAGTCGATGGCCGTGACCGAACCGACCACCGGCACCGACACCACCAAGATCAAGACCACGGCCGTGAAAAAGGGCGACCGCTACGTGATCAACGGCCAGAAGGTGTGGATCTCGCGCGTGCAGCACTCGGACCTGATGATACTGCTGGCGCGCACCACGCCGCTGGCCGAAGTGACCAAGAAGTCCGAAGGCATGTCCATCTTCCTGGTGGACATCAAGGACGCCATGGCGCAGGGTATGTCGGTGGTGCCCATCCTGAACATGGTGAACCACGAAACCAATGAGCTGTTCTTCGAGAACCTGGAAATCCCGGCCGACAGCCTGATCGGCGAGGAAGGCAAGGGCTTCAAGTACATCCTGGACGGGCTGAACGCCGAGCGCACGCTGATCGCCGCCGAGTGCATCGGCGACGGCTACTGGTTCATCGACAAGGTCACCAAGTACGTCAACGAGCGCGTGGTGTTCGGCCGCCCCATCGGCCAGAACCAGGGCGTGCAGTTCCCGATCGCGAAAGCCTATGTGAACCTGGAAGCGGCCAACCTGATGCGCTACAAGGCTTGCGAGCTGTTCGACGCGCACCAGCCCTGCGGCACGCAGGCCAACATGGCCAAGATGCTGGCGGCCGACGCCTCCTGGGAAGCGGCCAACGCCTGCCTGCAGTTCCACGGCGGCTTCGGCTTCGCCCACGAGTACGACGTGGAGCGCAAGTTCCGCGAAACGCGCTTGTACCAGGTGGCGCCGATCTCCACCAACCTGATCCTGTCCTTCGTGGCCGAGCACGTGCTCGGCATGCCACGCTCGTTCTGAGGAGAGCACCATGCGTCCACTCGACGGCATCACCGTCATCACGCTGGAACACGCGATTGCCGCGCCGTTCTGCACCCGCCAGCTGGCCGACCTGGGCGCGCGCGTCATCAAGGTCGAGCGCCCCGGCGTGGGCGATTTTGCCCGTGCCTACGACGCCCGCGCGCGCGGCCTGGCTTCGCACTTCGTCTGGACCAACCGCTCCAAGGAGAGCCTGACACTGGACGTGAAGCACGGCGAGGCCGCCGTCATCCTCGACAA
Organism: Pseudoduganella sp. UC29_71; assembly: GCF_042693265.1. Lineage (NCBI taxonomy): Bacteria > Pseudomonadati > Pseudomonadota > Betaproteobacteria > Burkholderiales > Oxalobacteraceae > Pseudoduganella > Pseudoduganella sp. UC29_71. The sequence continues at coordinate 3,786,546 of NZ_CP170549.1, forward strand.
GCTGCTGGCCGATGCGGACGTGCTGGTGCAGAACCTGGCGCCCGGCGCTGCCGCGCGCCTAGGCCTGTCCTACGACGCGCTGAAGGACAAGTATCCGCGCCTGATCGTGTGCGACATTTCCGGCTACGGCGCGGACGGCCCTTACCGCGACAAGAAAGCGTACGACCTGCTGATCCAGAGCGAGTCGGGCTTCCTGTCCATCACCGGCTCGCCGGACGAACCGGCCAAGGCCGGCTGCTCGATCGCCGACATCGCGGCCGGCATGTACGCCTATACCAACATCCTGGCGGCGCTGATCCAGCGCGGCAAGACCGGCCAGGGCTGCAATATCGACGTGTCCATGCTCGAGAGCATGGCCGAGTGGATGAGCTATCCGCTGTACTACGCGATGGACGGCGCTTCGCCGCCGCCACGCGCCGGCGCCGCGCACGCCACCATTTATCCCTACGGCCCCTTCCCCCGCCGGCGACCGCAAGACCGTGATGCTGGGCTTGCAGAATGAACGCGAGTGGGAGCTGTTCTGCACCAAGGTGCTGCTGCAGCCGGAACTGGCGAAAGACCCGCGCTTCTCGTCCAACGCGGTGCGCACGGCGGCGCGCCAGGAACTGCGCCAGATGATCGTCGACGTGTTCTCCAGGCTGACGGCCGAGCAGGTGATCGAACGGCTGGACAGCGCGCAGATCGCCAACGCGCACATGAACGACATGCACGACCTGTGGCAGCACGCGCAGCTCAAAGCGCGCGAGCGCTGGGTGGAAGTCGGCACGCCGGCCGGCCCCATGCCCGCGCTGCTGCCGCCCGGCGTGCCGAACACCTATGAGGCGCGGATGGATGCCGTGCCGGCCCTGGGCCAGCACACGGACGCGATCCTGGCGAAGCTGGGCTATGGCGCCGACGCCATCGCCGCCCTGCATGCCGCCCACGCCGTCTAAAGCGGCGGGTTACGGCTGGCGCCTGACCCGCCCTACGGATTTTTCGCGACAACAGACAGCACGTAGGGCGGGTTAGCGAAGCGTAACCCGCCAACACCGGAGACACCATGAACGCCATCAACCACCCCAGCCTGGCCCTGGCCACCTTCGCCGCCACGCTGCAATTCGAAACCATTCCGCACGACGTGCTGCGCCGCGCCGAGGACTTGATGCTGGACTGGGCCGGCTCCGCGCTGGCCGGCAAGGGCGCGCGTCCGGTTGAAACCATCGCCCGCTACGCCGAACAGATGGGCGGCGCACCCAACGCCGGCCCATGCGAAATCCTGATCTCCCGCACCCACGCCACGCCCATGTTCGCCGCCATGGTGAACGCCGCCGCCTCCCACTACGCGGAGCAGGACGACGTCCACAACGGCTCCGTGTTCCACCCCGCCGCCGTGGTCTTTCCGGCCGCGCTGGCGGTGGCGCAGTCGCTGGGCAGCTCGGGCCGCGAGCTGCTGACCGCCGTGGTGGCGGGCTACGAGGTGGGCATCCGCGTCGGCGAATTCCTCGGCCGCCCGCACTACAAGATCTTCCACACCACCGGCACCGCCGGCACCATCGCCGCCGCTGCCGCAGCCGGCCGCCTGCTCAAGCTCACGCCGGAGCAGATGCTGCACGCCTTCGGCTCGGCCGGCACGCAAGCGGCCGGCTTATGGGAATTCCTGCGCGACGCCGCCGACTCCAAGCAGCTGCACACCGCCAAAGCCGCCAGCGACGGCCTGATGTCCGCCTACCTGGCACAGGCCGGCTTTACCGGCGCGCGCCGCATCCTGGAGGGCGCGCAGGGCATGGGCGCCGGCATGACGCAGGGCGCCGATCCGGCCAGGCTGATCGACCGCCTCGGCTTCCGCTGGACGCTGGCCGAAACCTCGTTCAAGTTCCACGCCAGCTGCCGCCACACCCATCCGGCCGCCGACGCGCTGCAGCTGGTGATGCGCGAGCACGGCCTGGCGCCGGACCAGATCTCCCGCGTCGACTGCCTGGTGCACCAGGGCGCCATCGACGTGCTGGGACCCGTGGTGAACCCGCAAACGGTGCACCAGGCCAAATTCTCCATGGGCACGGTGCTGGGCCTGATCGCCGAATTCGGCAGTGCCGGGCTGACCGAGTTCGATACCAGCTTCAATGCCCAGCGCGTTGTCCAATTCCGTGGCAAAGTACACATGGTGCTCGACACGGAGGTTGACCAGGCCTACCCGGCGCGCTGGATAGGCAAGGTCATCGTGCACACCACGGACGGCCGCATGCTGCCCGGCCGCGTTGACCAACCCAAAGGAGACCCCGGCAACACCCTGAGCCGCACCGAGCTGGAAGATAAAGCCGCGCGCCTGGCCGCCTTCAGCGGGGCCGCCACGCCGGCTGAAATGGCCGCCCTGGCCGACAAAATCTGGTCCATAAGCCGCATTACCGATATGGGAGACTTGTTATGAGCACTGCCGTACATGCTGCCCCACCCGACGCCAGGCTGGCCCTGGCCCATTCTTTCCTGTTTGTCCCCGGCGACCGGCCCGACCGTTTCGCCAAGGCCTGCGCCTCGGGCGCGGACGCCGTCATCATCGACCTGGAAGACGCGGTAGCGCCCAGCGCCAAGGGCGCGGCACGCGACGCGCTGGAGAACTGGCTGTCCAGCCCCGAAGGCCGCGCGCCGCACGTGCCGGTGCTGGTGCGCGTGAACTGCGTGAACTCCGGCTGCTTCGGCGACGACCTGATCCTGTGCCACCGCCCCGGCATCGCCGGCATCGTGCTGCCCAAGGCCGAGCGCGTGGCCGACGTGGCCAGCGCCTCGTCCAGCGCGCCGCTGTTCCCGCTGATCGAGACCGCCGCCGGCTTTGCCAACATGAGCCAGATCGTCACCGCGCCGCGCGTGCAGCGCCTGCTGTTCGGCTCCATCGACTTCAAGCTGGATATGGGCATCCACGGCGACCGCGAGGAGCTGACCTTCTTCCGTTCGCAGATCGTGCTCGCTTCGCGCCTGGCCGGCCTGCGCGCGCCGGTGGACGGCGTGACGCTGGCCATCGAGGGCGGCGCCACCGAGGAAGACGCGCGCCACGCGCACCGCATGGGCTTCGGCGGCAAGCTGTGCATCCATCCCGGCCAGCTGGACGCGGTCAACCGCGCCTTCCTGCCGTCCGGCGAGGAAGTGGCATGGGCGCAGCGCGTGCTGTCGGCCGCCGAAAGCGCGCGCGGCGCGGCGGTGGCCGTGGACGGCAAGATGATAGACAAGCCAGTGCTGCTGCTGGCGCAGCGCATCGCCTCCGAGGCGGCGCGAAAGAATTTGCACTAACCCCGCATTAAAACCCGCAAAGGGCCATCAAGAGCCCTTCATCAAAGGAGATACCATGAAACTGCAATCCCTGCTGTTCGCCGCCGTTACCGTCTTTGCGGCCAGCGCCTACGCGCAAAACCCCATCGTCATCAAGTTCAGCCACGTTGTCGCAGCCGATACGCCGAAAGGCAAAGGCGCCCAGAAGTTCAAGGAGCTGGCCGAAGCGGCCACCAAGGGCCGCGTGAAGATCGAGCTGTATCCGAACAGCCAGCTGTACAAGGACAAGGAGGAGCTCGAGGCGCTGCAGCTGGGATCGGTACAGATGCTGGCGCCCTCGCTGTCCAAGTTCGGCCCGCTGGGGGTGAAGGAATTCGAAGTCTATGACCTGCCCTATATCCTGCCGAGCAAGGCGGCCCTGGCGCGCGTGAACGAAGGCCCGGTCGGCAAGTCGCTGCTGAAGAAACTGGAATCGAAGGGCATCGTCGGCCTGGCGTTCTGGGACAACGGCTTCAAGGAGATGACCGCCAACAAGCCGCTGCGCACGCCGGCCGATTTCAAGGGCACCAAGATGCGCATCCAGTCGTCCAAGGTGCTGGACGCGCAGATGCGGGCGCTGGGCGCCAATCCGCAGGTGCTGGCCTTCTCCGAGGTCTACCAGGCCATGCAGACCGGCGTGGTGGACGGCAGCGAGAACACGCCGTCCAACATCTACACCCAGAAGGTGCATGAGGTGCAGAAGCACCTGACCGTCTCCGACCACGGCTACATCGGCTACGCCGTCATCGTGAACAAGAAATTCTGGGACGCGCTGCCGGCCGACATCCGCACCTCGCTCGACGGCGCCATGAAGGAAGCCACCAAGTACGCCAACGACATCGCGCAGAAGGAGAACGACGCCGCGCTGGACGCCATCCGCAAGTCCGGCAAGACCGAGGTGTACACCTTGACGCCGCAGGAAAAGGCCGCCTGGCGCGCCGCCCTGCTGCCGGTGCAGAAGACCATGGAAGACCGCATCGGCAAGGAGCTGATCGCGACCTTCAACAAGGAAGCCGCTGCCGCCGAAGGCAAGTAAGGCGCGGGGGCGCCGGCGGGTTACGCCTGCGGCTAACCCGCCCTACGCGTTCGCGTTCGCGTTTTCGTTTGCGTAGGGCGGGTTAGCGGCATCGCCGCGCAAGCCGCCGTCCGCAGGCTCCATGTTGCAAATGAAATCCACCAGCTCGCGCGCATACAGCGGCAGCGCGTCGAGCTTCTGGACCACTACGCTGCGTTCGCGCACCGCCCACGGTTCCGTCAGTTCCACCAGCGCCAGCTTCATGCCCCGGCTCAGACGCAGCGCGGAGGAATGCGGCAGGATCGCTATCCCCACATTGTTCTCCACCATGCGGCACATGGCCTCGAAGCCGCGCACCTGGATGCGCAGCTGGAGGCGCTGCCCCGCCTCGTGCGCAGCGCGCGCCAGGAAGTGCTGCAAGGTGCTGCCTTCGTGCAGGCCGATGTGCTGGTAGTCCAGCGTTTCGGCAAAGCCGATCTGGCCGCGCCCGGCCAGCGGATGGTCCTGCGCCGTGGCCAGCACCAGGCGGTCGGTGGAAAACGGGATGATCTCCAGCCCCGCGCCCTGCACCGGCCCGGCCGCGATGCCGATGTCGGCCGTGCCTTCCTGCACGCCGCGGATGATGTCCTGGTTCAGCCTTTCCTCCAGCGCCACGTTCACCTGCGGATGCACGCCGAGGAAGCGGCCCAGCACTTCCGGCATGAATTCGGTGACGGCGGTGGTGTTGGCGAAGATGCGGATGTGGCCCTTGATGCCGTTGTTGTATTGCTGCATCTCGCTTTTCAGGCGCTCCACCAGCTGCATGAACTGCTGCGCGTGCGCCAGCAGCGTTTCGCCGGCCGGCGACAGCTGCACGCCCTTGTTCTCGCGGTACAGCAGCCGCGTGCCGAAGCGCGCCTCCAGCTCCTTGACGCGGTTGCTGGCCGCCGCCAGCGACATGTGCATGCGCTCCGCGCTGCGGGTGAGGCTTTTGAGTTCGGCGATGCAGATAAACAGGCGTAAGTCGGTCAAATCGAACAGCATGGCGCTCCTCTGGGCTAAGCGCCGATTCTACGCCGAATCACGTCCTGCCGCTGTGCGGGGAGCTAAGGTTGAGCCCGCCAGACATAGGTGGCGATGCTGGCCGGCGGCAGCGTGGCGCTGTAGGCTTGCGGCGCGGCGCGGACGGTGAAGGTGCGCGCTTCGGCGGCGGAATTGACGGCGATGAGCACCAGGCTGCCGTCCTGGTTCTCGAAGGCGGCAGTGTCGAGGCCGTCCCTGGCCTGGGCGCCGCCGAGCAGCCAGGCGCCTGGGCGCACGAAGCGGCTGGCGTGGGCCAGGGCGTAGTATTCGGGATTGCGCGTGACGGCGCCCCCGTCCACCGTGACCACGCCGCGGCAGCCGCGGCAACCGCCGATGCGCGGGCCACCCTGCCCGTCCAACGCCAGGTTGCCGAACAGGATGCCCCTGGCCGCGCCGCGCGCGGCGCCTTGCACCAGCGTGCGGCCGAAGTGCGTGAGGTTGTCGCGCCAGGCGGGCGCCCAGGCGCCGCCGGAACATTCGGTGAGGTAGCTGTCCTTGCCGGGATGGGCGGCGGCCACGCCGGCCTGGGCGTCCACGCCGCCGGCGTAGCAGTGCCACGCCACGCCGGCCACGTAGGGACCGGCGGCTTTGTCGGCCAGTACCTTGAGCGCGGACTGCGGCGTATCGCGGTTGCCGTCCCATTCGAGGATCAGCGGGCCTTCGTCCTCCAGCAGCGGGCCGAGGTGCTTGCCGATCAGCTGCGCGCGGGCGGCATCGTCCAGCCGCATGCCGGGGGTGTCGGCCGGTTCGGCGCCGGGGTCGTTCTGCACGGTGATGGCGTGGATGGGGATGCCTTCTTCCAGGTACACGTCCACGTAGCGCTTCAGGTAGCGGGCGTAGGCGTCGAAGGCGTCGGGCTTGAGCGTGCCTTGCAGCAGGCTGCCGCTGGTCTTCATCCAGGCGGGGGCGCTGGAGGGGCTGGCGATCAGTTCCAGCCCGGGGTTCTGCGCGAGCGCGTCCTGCACCAGGGGCAGCAGATAGGCGCGGTCCGGGTCGATGGAGAACTGGGCCAGGCCGTCGTCGGTCTGGCCGGGGGGAAGGTCGTCGTAGCTGTACTGGCTGGGCGCGAATTCGTTGGCGCCCAGCGGCAGCCGCGCCACGCTGAGGGCGATGCCCGGCGGTGGGCCAAACAGTTCGGCCAACAGCGAGCGGCGCTGCGCGGCGTCCAGCTTTTCCGCCAGCAGCCACGCGGACGAGGCGCTCAGCGCGGCGCCGAAGCCGGACATTTGCTGGCGGCGCGCACTGCGGTCGATGTCGATCGCCAGCGGCGCGGCCGGCAGCGGGCCGGCCGTCTCCACGCCGGGCGACCAGGGCGTGAGCGCGCGCGGCAGCTCTCCCAGCGTCAGGTCCGGCTGGCGTTGCAGCAGGCGGGCCTGGTCGCCGGTGGTCAGCCACACTGCCACGGCGCCGGGCGCAGGCAGGTCGGCGGACGGCCCGGCCTGCGCGGGCCGGGAGGCGTTGCCGGGCGCAGCGGCGCGGGGCTGCGCTGCAGGGCCTGCGGCCGCGCGGGAAGCGGCTGCCGCCGCGCCAGGCTGCTGGGCCCTGGCCGCCAAGGTTGCGGCGCCGGGCACCGCTGCGGCGTCCTTGGCGGCCGGGCGCCTGGCGCCGGACAGGCCGCCTGCGCAGCCGCCGAGGACCAGCGCCAGCAGGGACGCCAGCACCAAAGCCCGCGCCCCGGGGGGCGCAGCGGCGCGCGCGATGGCGACAGCCCTGCTGCGCGCCATGGTCCTTACTTGAAGCGGAACAGCACGTCGACCGACTGCGCCATCTTCAGCGCGCTCACCATCAGCAGGTCCGCCGGGTCCTGCTCGTTGCGCCTGGTGTTCGCGCTGTTGCTGGTGCGCGGCCAGTCCGCGGGCGCCAGGCCGATGGAACGGGTCAGGTTCTTGATCTCGTCCGACGACACGCCCTGCACCGCCCCCACGCGCTTGCCGAAACCCTTGGCCATGGCGTCCGCCTTGGCGGTCGCCTCGCGCACCGCCTGCTCCATCAGCTCCGCCTCCACCTTGCTGCGCTCCTTCACGCCGAAGGTGGCGGCGAAGGCGTCCAGGTTCTGCTTCTTCAGCAGCGGCATCATGATCTCGCGCCATTTGCCCAGCTCGCGCACCACGATATGGATGGAGCATTTGATGTCGTACTCAGGCTCCGAAACCGCCGCGCCGGCCTTGCGGATCTGGCGGCGCATGTCGCGCACCTCCAGGTCCGTGTCCGGGACGCCCTGCTCCGCCAGCAGCGCGCGGATCTCCAGCACCCGCTCCTGCACCACCGCCACCGCCGCTTCCGCGTTCGCGTCATAAGCCGACACGTCGAAATCGATCTCCCCGATATCCGGCTGCACGTACATGAAACCGGTGCCGCGCGCGTGGATGAAGGGATAGGAAGGCAGCTCGGCAGCCGCCACGCCTTGCAGGGTAGCCAGCGCGAGCGCCGCAGCACACAGGGATTTTTTCAGCATGACAAAGTTATTAAATTGGACAGCGCCAGTATTGCCGAATGGATAAACTTTAGCAACCGCATTTTGCGCTGTCCAGGATGGCCACGATCTGCTCGAAGCCGACCGGCTTCACCAGGTGGCTCTGGAAGCCCGCCTCGAACGCCAGCTGCCTGTCCTTCTGCTGGCCCCAGCCGGTCACGGCCACCAGCACCGTGTCGCGCAGCCCGGGCAGGCGGCGCAGCGCGCGCGCCAGGTCGTAGCCGTTCAACTGCGGCAGGCCGATGTCGAGGAAGGCAAAGTCCGGCGCGAACAGCTCCGCCACCTCCAGTGCCTCCATGCCCTCGTGGCACACGCGCACCGTATGGCCGGCAGCGCGCAGCAGGCCGCCGATACCGTCGACGAAATCGGCGTTGTCGTCCACCAGCAGTATCCGGCAGCGCGCCCCTTCGCCGCCCGCGCCGGGCGCCGCCGTGGCACTGTCGGCCGGCGCCGCCATCAGCGGCAGGGTCAGAGTGAATTCGCTGCCCTGCCCCAGCCCGGCGCTGCTGGCCTCGATGCTGCCGCCGTGCAGTTCGGCCAGCTTGCGCGCCAGCGACAAGCCCACGCCCAGCCCCGCCGTGCTGCGCTCCAGCGAGGTGTCGGCCTGCACGAACATGTCGAAGATCTCGCCCAGCATATTGGACGCGATGCCGATGCCGTTGTCGCGCACGCGTATCTTCAGCACGTCCTGCTCCAGCGCTGCGCGCAGCGACAGCTTGCCGCCCCGGTCGGTGTACTTGGCGGCGTTGTTCAGCAGGTTGGACAGCACCTGCGCCAGGCGCGTGGCGTCGCCGTCCAGGTACACCGGGGGCGGCGGCAGCTCCACCTCCAGCTGGTGTCCCAGCGAGGCCAGATAAGGCTTCACCAGCTCCAGCGCGTCGCCCACCACGGAATGCAGCTGCAGCGGCGCGCGACGTATCGTCAGCTTGCCGGTGTTGATGCGCGAGACGTCCAGCAAATCGTCCACCAGCCGCACCATCTGCTTCAGCTGGCGTTCCATGATGACGCGGGCCTTGTTGCCAGCCGCCTGGTCGTCGGGGTTCACGCGCATGATGTCCAGGCCGGTGCGGATGGGCGCCAGCGGATTGCGCAGCTCGTGCGCCAGCGTGGCCAGGAACTCGTCCTTGCGGCGGTCAGCCTGCAACAGCGCGCGCTCGGCGCCCTGGCGCACCTTCATCTCATGTTCCAGCGTCTGGTTGGCCTCCTGCAGCGCGTAGGCGCGCCGGCCCACTTCGGCCAGCATATTGTTGAACGCGGCCACCAGGGTGCCGATTTCACCGCTGCCCGACAGCGGCACGCGCAGGCTGAAGTCGCGCTTTTCCATCACCTCCTGCGCCACGCCGGTCACCGCCGCCAGCGGCTGCGTGATGCCGCGCTGCAGCCGGCTCGCCACCAGCGCCGCCAGCAGCAGGCTGAACACCATCACCGCGCCCAGGATGGCCGCGTAGCTGCGCACCCGCTCGATCAGCCGGTAGCGCGCGCTCAGGTAGACCGTGCCGATCACTTCGCCGTTTTCCATGATGGGATGGTTCACCACCAGCCGCCCGCTCTCGATGGCGTAACCGGGCCGGCCCGGCCTGGCCGGGAACACCGGCGTATCCTGCACCGACTGCGCATAGGCGGCGAACAGCGCGCCGTTGGCGGCGTAAATGGCGCCGGCCTGGATTTGCGGGCGCACCCGCAGCAGCGACAGGTTCTGCCGCGCCGCCGTCTGGTCGTTGAAACTGAGCGCGGAGGTGCTGACCGCCGCCACGATCTCCGCCTGGGTGGTCATGTCGTCCACCCAGTACTGCTGGAACGAGTCCAGGTCGTACAGCAGCATGGCCGCCGACGAGGCCACCAGCGCCGCGAAGGTGGTTGCCAGGGCCATCAGGATCAGCTTGCCGCGTACCGTGCCTGGCTTCAGGCTGGCCAGCATCACGAACCGCCTTTTTTCACATGGTAGGCCACCGACAGCAGGCGCGAACTGAGTTTGAGATTGCTTTTCTCGGCGGCCGGCAGCGACACCTCGAAGCGCACGCGGTCTTCCACCAGGCGGAAGTTGATGACGCTGCCCTGCTGCAGGCCGTCGTCGGTGTCGGTCACGCTGAGCACGCCGGCCTGCTGGGCCGCGCGCAGCACCGCCAGCGGGCGCGCCACGTCGCTGTCGATGAACACCATGTGCAGGCCGGTGAGCGCCTCGCCCTCGCGCAGCTGGCGCACGGCCACGGCGCGCGCGCCCACGGTGCGCCCGGCGGTGATGCGGGACAGCTCGGCGGCGATGTCGTCGGCGCCCATCACGCCCACCGTGAGCGGCCCGGCCGCTTCCTGGCCGTTGCTGAATTCGACGTAGCCGAGGAATTTGTAGAGGAAGGCCGCCTTCACGTTGCGTTCCACGCCGGCAGGCACCGCCACCGGCGCGTCGGCGCCGCTGGCCAGGCAGCTCAGGGCCAGGCACAGATAGCAGGCCAGCGTCAGCCAGCGCGCGCGCATGGACTCGCTCCAGGCGCGGCGCGCGGAAGGCAGCAGGAGCAGGCCGGCGGCGCCGGCAGGGATCAGAATCGCCATGTCACTTTCAGCAATGCGCTACGCTCGTACACGCTGCGCGCCGGCGCGGCGGCCCATTCGGGATGCGCGGCGTGCAGCAGGTTCTGGCCTATCAGGGCCACGTCCAGGTCCGGCCGCAAACGCCACAGCCATTGCATATCCAACTCGTAATAGGACGGCACCACCGGATGCGGCAGCCTTCCATTGTAGCGCAGCGTCAGATCCAGTTGCTGGGCGTCGGAGACATCGTAGGACGAGCGCAGCTGCCAGTTCAGGCGCGGGTCGTTGGCCAGGAACAGGCCATTGGTCAAGCTGTCCCCGCTGCCGGGCTTCAGTCCCAGCTTGACCTTCTGCGCCAGCAGCCCGCCGCTCAGGCGCCAGGCCGGCGTGGCTTGCCAGCGGCCCCACAGCTCCAGGCCCCGCGTGGTGGCCATGCCCAGGTTGCGGAACTCGAAGCCGAGCACCGGCAGCGGTTCGGCAGTGCGCAGCTTGTCGTAATGGCCGTAGAACAGCGTGCCCGAATAGCTCCAGCGCGCGGTCGGCTGGGCGCGGTAGCCCAGTTCGGCCACATTGGCCACCTCGGACACGAAGTCCTTGCCGCCGCCGACCAGAAAGCGCGGCTGGCCGGCGATGATCAGCGGCGTGGCGGGCAGGTACCAGTCGCGGTCCACGCGCGACGGCGCGCGCACGGTGCGCGCCACGCTGGCCCACGCCAGCCGGCGCGCGTCCGGCGCCCACGCCATGCGCAGGCTGGGCAGGTACTCGGCGCCGGTGTAGTTGTTGTGCTCCACCTTCAGGCCGGCGGTCAGCTTGAGCTGCTGCGCGAGGGTGATTTCGTCCTGCGCGAACAAATTCCCCCAATGCAGGGCCAGCTTGCCGGGCAGGAAGCCGAAGCCGATCGGAGTGACGTCGTCCCAGCTGTGGCGGTAGCCACCGCCCCACACCAGGCTGTGCGCGCCGGAGCGCACGCCGTGCTGGGCCTCCAGCTCCAGCGTGTCCAGCCGCTCGATGAAATTGTTCGGCTGGTTGCGCTCGGTGTGGTCCAGCACCAGCTGCAGGCGCAGCTCGGAGTCGTCGCTGGGCTTGCCGGTGTAGCGGTTGACCAGGTTGGCGCCGGAAATGCGGATGTCGCGCGTGCCGGCCTGGCCGAGCGCGCCCTGGTAGGCATTCCCCGCCATCATGAAGCCGCCCTGCAGCAAGTCCATGTCGGCGCGGAAGCCTGCCTGGCGGCGCCGCATGCCGGTGCGCGTGCTGGCGCCGGCCGCCGTTTCCGTGTCGTCCACGTCCATATAGCGCGCATACAGGCGGTAGTGGCCGCCGTTCTCCATGCGCCCGCCGTAGCGCAGCGTGCCATCCCTTTCGTCCGCGCCGGCCACGGCGCTGGCCAGGCCGCCCTGGGTGTCCTTGGCCGAGCGCGTGATGATGTTGATGACGCCGTTGACCGCGTTCACGCCCCAGATGGTGGCGCCCGCGCCGCTGATGACCTCGATGCGTTCGACGTCCTCCATCGCCACGTCCTGCGCATCCCAGAAGACGCCGGAGAACAAGGGCGTATAGATGCTGCGGCCGTCGATCAGCACCAGCAGCTTGTTTTCAAAGGCGTTGTTGAAGCCGCGCGCGGTGACCGCGTAGTTGCGCGCATCGATGCGCGCCACCTGCAGGTTGGGCGCCAGCCGCAGCGCTTCGGGCAGCGAGCGCACGCCGCTGCGGCGTAGTTCGCTGCCGGTGATGATGAAGACCGACGCGGCCGCGTTGTTCAGGCGCTCATCCTGGCGCGACACCGAGGTGATGACGATGTTGCTCAGTTGTTCGATGGACAGGTCGGCCAGATCGCTGTCCGGCAAGGCGGCGGCGCTGGCGGCGCTGCCCGCGAGAAGCAAGGGCAGGAACGTGCTGCGGTTGGCGCGTAGGGGCATAACCCGTCTCTCTGGTGGCTGCTCTGAAAAGATTATAAACATTTCCCTACGGACCGCCCTGTTCGATTTGCAAGTTCGCAACTATTTGCGCCAGCGATTGGGGAGAATGCAACAGTCTGCGGCGGCACGCGCGGAAGTTACGAATGGAATGCGAAGAATGTTAAGAAGACGTTAAGAAGGCCTTAGAACCACCTTAGGCTGCGCCGAATATCTTGACTAGCCGCAAGTGTCTGCCTACACTCGCCCTGTTTACGTTTTTATGGAGCCCCTTCATGGGCACTTGTTCGAGTGGTAGTTGTAGCCAGGCGCGCCCTGGCTCCGCCCCGGCAAGATAACGCAGGCTTCCCCTGCCGTCATCCTGCCTCCGGCGGATGATGGTGTCTTTTCCGCCCGGAGGCAATCCGGCGCGGGACTTTCCCCATACAGAAATTTGACCGCATGTCCTGCCATGCCGCAGTGCGCCCGCGCGCGCAGCGGCCAGCCGCATGCGCCGTGGAACCCGGCTGCGCCGCGCAGCCTGTACCGGGAATGCCTATGTTCGAATTGTTCCTCCCCCGCCGCGCCGGTGCGGCCGCCACCGCACCGACCGCCGCCGCGCCGGCGTCGGCGTCCGGCCCCAACCGCTGGGACTGGGTGCTGCTGCCGCTGGTGCTGGCCGTGCTGGCTGCCGCCGGTTTCGGCGCCATGCAGATGGCGCGCCCCTTCACGCTGGGCCAGCCCACCGCCATCGCGCTGGACGCGGCCTGGCTGCCCTACTACCTGCTGCGCACCATGCTGCGCATGTTCATGGCGCTGGGCTGTTCGCTGCTGTTCGCCTTTGTGTTCGCGTCGGTGGCAGCGAAGTACCGCCCCGCCGGGAAAGTGCTGCTGCCGCTGCTGGACGTGCTGCAGTCCGTGCCCATCCTCGGTTTCCAGGCCATCGCCATCGCGCCCTTCATCGCCCTGTTCCCGGGCAACCTGCTGGGCGTGGAATGCGCGGCCATCTTCGCCATCTTCACCTCGCAGGCCTGGAACATGGCCTTCAGCCTGTACCAGTCCATGCGCAACGTGCCGGCGGAGCTGAACGAGGCGGCGCGCGTGTTCTGCCTGTCCGGCTGGCAGCGCTTCTGGCGCCTGGAGCTGCCCTACGCCATGCCCAACCTGCTGTGGAACATGATGATGTCCATGTCCGGCGGCTGGTTCTTCCTGGTGGCGGCCGAGGCGATCTCGGTGGCCGGCCAGGACATCAAGCTGCCCGGCATCGGCGCCTACATCGCGGTCGCCATCGAGACCGAGAACGGGCGCGCCATCGCACTGGCCATCGCCGCCATGCTGGCCGGGATCGTGCTGTACGACCAGCTGTTTTTCCGCCCCTTGCTGGCATGGGCGGACAAGTTCCGCTTCGAGGACACCCAGGGCGACACCGCGCAGCGTTCCTGGCTGCTGGACTGGGGCCGCCGCAGCCGCTGGCTGCGCAGGCTGACCGACCACTTCTGGCGCGCCATGCGCGGCACGCTGGGCTGGTTCCCCAGCGGCCCGGCGGCAGCGCGCGCGCGCAAAAACGACCGTGCCGCCTCCGCCCTGAGCCGCTGCATGGCCGCGCTGGCCGCGCTGGCCCCCCTTGCATCGTTCGCGGCACAGGTCCGCCATAGCCGCAACGCCGGCAGCGCCCGCAGCGGGCCGCTGGCCCGCCACGCGCCCCGCATCTGGGACGCCGCCATCGTGCTGGCTTCCCTGCTGGCGGCGTGGCAGCTGGCCGCCTTCGTGCACGGCACCGTGGGCTGGCCTGAAGTGGCGCACGTCGGCTGGCTGGGCATGATTACGCTGCTGCGCGTGATGGTGCTGATCGCGCTCGCCTCGCTGCTGTGGGTGCCGGTGGCGGTGTGGATAGGCCTGCGCCCGCAGTGGGCACAGGGCGTGCAGGCCGTGGCGCAGTTCCTGGCCGCTTTCCCGGTCAACCTGATGTTCCCGGTGGTGGTCTACCTGATGGTAGCCTTCAGGCTCAATCCCAACATCTGGCTCAGTCCCCTGATGGTGTTCGGCACGCAGTGGTACATCCTGTTCAACGTGGTGGCGGGCGCGTCCTCCATCCCGAACGAGCTGCGCCTGGCGGCCGACAACCTGGGCCTGAAAGGCTGGCTGAAATGGAAGCGCGTATTTTTGCCCGCCGTGTTCCCCGCCTACCTGACCGGCGCCATCACCGCCTGCGGCGGCTCGTGGAACGCCAGCATCGTGGCCGAATACGTCACCTGGGGCCGCACCACGCTGGCCGCCGATGGCCTGGGCAGCTACATCAAGCAGATGACGGACGCGGGCGACTTCCACCGCATCGCGCTCGGCATCGGCGTGATGTGCATATTCGTGATGGTATTGAACCGATTCTTCTGGAACCGCCTGTACCGGCTGGCCGAAGACCGTGGACTGTAAGGAGGCTGGCATGACTGAACATATTCTGATGGAGCTGACCGGCGTCGGCAAATCCTTCAGCAAGGCGGACGGCGCGCCGCGCGTGATCCTGGACGGCGTGGACTTCGCGCTGCGCAAGGGCGAGATCGTGGCGCTGCTGGGCAAGTCCGGTTCCGGCAAGTCCACCCTGCTGCGCATCATGGCGGGCCTGATAGCGGCCGACAAGGGCCGCGCGGGCTATCGCGGCGAGCAGATCGACGGGCCGGCCGGCGGCGTGGCCATGGTGTTCCAGTCCTTCGCGCTGTTCCCGTGGCTGACGGTGCAGCAGAACGTGGAACTGGGGCTGGAGGCGCAAGGCGTGCCGCCCGCCGAGCGCGAGCGCCGCGCCGACGCCATGCTGGAGCTGATCGGCCTGGCCGGCTTCGGCGGCGCGCTGCCGCGCGAACTGTCCGGCGGCATGCGCCAGCGTGTGGGCATCGCCAGGGCACTGGTCACCAACCCCGACGTGCTGCTGATGGACGAAGCCTTCTCCGCGCTGGACGTGCTGACCGGCGAAACGCTGCGCAACGACATCCTGGACCTGTGGGACAGCGGCCGCATCCCCACGCGCGGCATCCTGGTGGTGTCGCACAACATCGAGGAAGCGGTGATGATGTCGGACCGCATCGTGATCCTGTCCAGCGATCCGGGCCGCGTGCGGCACGAAATCGCCATCGGCCTGCCGCGCCCGCGCAACGCCGATTCGCCGGAGGTGCGTGCCCTGATCGACGAAGTGTACGGCCTGATGACGATGCGCGCCGCGCCCGCCGCCGCGCCCGCTGCACCGGCGGCGCAGCCGGACTACCGCCTGCCGGAGACGGACATCAGCCGTATCGAGTCCGTGCTGGAACTGGTGGCCGCCGCGCCTTTCAGCGGCCGCGCCGACCTGCCGCAGCTGGCCGAGGAAACCGAGCTGCCGGACGAGGAACTGTTCCCGACCTGCGATGCGCTGGCCATGCTGGACCTGGCCGTGGTGGAAAAAGGCGACATCGCCCTCACCGCGCTGGGCATGCGCTACGCCGCCGCAGACCAGGCCTTGCGGCAGGAGCTGTTCGGCCAGCAGCTGCTCAAGCACGTGCCGCTGGCAGCGCGCATCCGCGCGCAGCTGGTGCAGGCGGACGACGGCTCCGTGCCCGAGGAACCCATCCTCGCACTGCTGGAACAGATGCTGAAAGCCGACAAGGCCAAGCGCACGCTGGAAATCGCCGTGGAATGGGGGCGCTACGGCGAAATCTACGAGTACGACTTCCATACCGGGCGCCTGACCTTGCCCTGAGGTCTCAGCGCGCCGGCGTGCGCGCGCGCAGCGAGTGGATGTAGGCGCTCAGCTCCCAGATCTCCTGCGCGGAAAAGGCCTCCTTCCACGGCGGCATCTGCAGCGCGCCGCGCGTTTTGCCGTTGCTGATGGTGTCGAACAGGTATTGCGGCGGCAGGTCGTCCCGTCCCTGCAGCGGCGCGCCCTTGCCGCCCGAACCGGCGTTGCCGTGGCAGTACACGCAGTTCTGGTTGAAGCGCTTCTGCCCTGCGGCGATGGTGGCCGGCGCTTCGAAGTCGGCCGGCGGCGCCGCCCAGGCCAGGCCGGACAGCAGGAACAGCATGGGGATGACGGTGTTGTGCATACGGGTCTCCACTGGTCTAATCGTTCAATCGAGGGCGAACACCACCATTGCGGCGCCGCCGGTCAGGTCCTTGATCTTGGGGAAGGCGCTGGCCATGAAGCCCGGCGCCAGCGAACCCCAGCCGCTGGGCACGGCGATGTACTGCTTGCCGTTGACCGCGTAGCTGATGATGCCGGCACGGATGCCGGAGCCGGTCTGGAACTTCCACAGCTCCTTGCCGTCGTCCGCGTCATAGGCGTGCACATAGCCGAACGGATCGCCGTTGAACACCAGGCCGCCGCCCGTGGTCAGCACGCCGCCCAGGCCGGGAATGGCGTAGTTCACGCTCCATTTCAGCTTGCCCGTGAGCGGGTCGCGCGCGTCCAGGCGGCCTTCTGCGGGACGGTCCGGCGGCGCCACCGCTTCCAGCTTGTCCACGCCCAGGTACAGGCTGGCGATGCCCATGCCCTTGGTCTCCTGCTTCGACGGAACCACGCGCTGGCACACTTCCATCGCGTTGGTGTACCACAGGCGGGTCTTCGGATTGTAGGCGCCGGGGTTCCAGCTGCGCGTGCCCAGCAGGTAGGGGCACAGCAGCGTCTCCTGCCCGGCCGGCATGGCCTTGCGGCCGACCAGCTCTCCCGTTTTCGGATCAATAGTCTGCACGAAATTATAGGTCTGGCTCAGCGGCCACACGTTCTCCAGCTTGCCGTCTGCCTTGTCCATCACGAACACGAAACCGCTCTTGTTCAGGTGGACGATGACGTCCTTGCCGTCCTTCTTCACGATCAGCGCCTCGTAGGCCGAGTCGTAATCGAAGGTGTCGTGCGGGATCTCCTGGCGGTGCCATTTCAGCTTGCCCGTCTTGGGGTCCAGCGCCAGCAGGCTGGCCGTGTACAGGTTGTCGCCCTTGCGCGCGTCGCCGTAGAAATCCGGCGCGGCGTTGCTGGTGCCGATGAACACCGTGTCCGACGCCGCGTCGTACGTGCCGGGCAGCCAGGCGCCGCCCCCGCCAACCTGGCCGGTGCCGTCCGGCCAGCTCTTGGGATCGTCCTTGATGGTGTCGAAGGTCCACATCTTTTCGCCGGTGAGCGCGTTCACGGCATACACCTTGCCGCGCTGCGGCTGGTCGCCGCCGGTGCTGCCGCCGATCAGCACGTCGCCCGCCAGGATGGGCGAGGACGAGAACAGGCAGCCGAAGCAAGTCTTCAAATCGGTCAGCTGGGTGGACCAGGCTTCCTTGCCGGTCTTGTCGTCGATGGCGACGAAGCGTCCATCCAGCGTACCGAGGTAGATATGGCCGTGCCCCATGGTCAGGCTGCGGCTCAGCGTAGCGTAGAAGCTCTGGCTGGCGATGGCGGCCAGCTTGGGCTGGTAGTGCCACCTGGCCTGGCCGGTTGCAGCGTCCAGCGCGAACACGTTGTTATTCGGCGCCACGTAGTACATCACGCCGTCCTTCACCAGCGGGGTGGAGATCAGGCCGGCCGTGATGTCGCCCGGCTGGTGTATCCACGCCGCCTTCAGGCGCTGCACGTTGTCCTTGTTGATCTGCTCCAGCGGCGAGTAGCGCCAGGCGTTCGAGGTGCGGTGGTACTGGGTCCAGTTGTTCGGATCGGCCTCGCCTCCGGCCGGGCCGGCGATGGGCGGCGCCACCGCGTAGGCGGGCGGCGTGGCGGCCAGCATGGCGGACACGATGGCCGCCCCGGCTGCGGCCAGGCAGGCTGCGATGGCGCCGGCACGGCGCTGTGGATGCTTGTTCATGGTGAGTTCTCCTGTCGTTATGGGCGGCTTACCACATGAAGCGGACGCCGGCGGTGGCATAGTCCGTATCGGTGCGGTGCTGGAACACGGGGTTGTAGCTGAAGCGCGAGTTGGCCAGTTCGCCGTACACGGTCAGGTAGCGGTTGACGGCGTAGTAGGCGCCGGCGATATGCGACTGCGCCAGGTGGCCCAGCGTGGCCGCCGTGTCGTCGACGCGGGTGCGGCCGTAGCTGTAGCGCAGCGACAGCGCCGCCGTGGGCCGGTACACCAGCTGGCCGAACATGCCCCGGCTCTTGCGCGCGCGCCCGTCCGCGTCCAGCGCGTCCAGGTCCTGCATCAGCACCGAACCCAGGCCCTCGCCGCTGAAGCCGGACAGGTGCAGGTTGAACGGCCCCGCGTCGGCGGTGGCGCCGGCCGACAGTCCGCGCGTGCTCACCTTGTCGCCCATGCAGGGCAGGCCCGCCGCCGTCAGGCAATGGCTGGCGCGCTGCCAGGTGAAGTCGCTGTAGAGCTTGAGCTTCATGCCGCCGCCTTCGTGGCGGTAGTACACGCCGCCTTCGACGCGCGGCGAGTTGGTGCGGTCGGCGCCGGAACCGGCGAACACGTTGCGCACCTGGCTGGGATCGTAGACGCCCACCGAGAACGTCAGCGGCGCGGCCTGCGGCGAGTTGTAGCGCAGGCCGGCGTTGAAGTTGGTGTACATATAGCCGGCGTTGAAGGTGGCGGCCAGCGCGTTGGTGGTGTTGACGTTGTCGTAGCCGGTCAGCCCGCCGGCCAGCACCGAGGCGTCGGCCAGCACCGGCTCGCCCTGGTAGATGCTGTAGGATTTGCCGAACACCAGCTCGCCCCACGGCGCCGACAGCTTGGCCCAGATCTCGCGCGGATCGAGCGACTTGGAGCCGGTGTTGCCCACATTGCCCGCGTTGCGGAAATTGCCCTCGCCCGACTGGGCGTTGATGTACAGGCCCACGCGGCTGCTCAGCGTCATGCCGTCCACCGTGGGCGCGGTGACGTTGAATGCAATCAGGCTGGGCGTGGTGCCCGAGCTCATGCGGAAGCCCGTGGTGTCCGGGCTGTCGCCGTTCTGTTTGTGGGCCTGCAGGATGACCCAGCCGTCGGTGCTGTATTTCCAGCCGTCGGCCGTGTCGAAACCCACGCCGGCCGATGCGCCGGCGCTGAACGCGCAGCAGATCGCCGCCGCCGTGGCACGGCGCTTGATATGATGATTCATGCTTGTCTCCAGTTATAGTTATATGTGCTGCGGGTGCTTCAGATTTCCTTGCGTTTCATGGCGCTGGCGATGTATTCGGCTTGCCGGATCGCCAGCGCCACGATGGTCAAGGTAGGGTTGGCGGCGGAGCTGGATGTGAACTGGCTGCCGTCCGAAATGAACAGGTTCTTGATGTCATGCGTCTGCCCCCACTTGTTGACCACGCCGTCGCGCGCCAGGGCGCTCATGCGGTTGGTGCCCATGTTGTGGCTGGCCGGGTAGGCCGGCATGTCGATCACGCGGGTGGCGCCCACCGCTTCGGACAGGCGCCGGAACTGGCGCAGCCCGTGCGCGGCGATGGCTTCATCATTGCTGTGGTAAGTCTTGGTGACGATGGGCACCGGCAGGCCGTACTGGTCCTTCTCGGTGGGGTGCAGGGTGATGCTGTTCTGCTCGCGCGCCATGTCCTCGCCGCACACCCACACGCAGCTCATGTGGTCGTACATGTCCAGCGCCGACGTTACTTCCCTGCCCCAGCCGCCCGGCTTCATGAAGGCGGCCGTGTAGGGCAGGCCGAGCGCCAGCCCTTCCAGGTAGTAGCCGCCGTTGAAGCCGCGCCGCGTGTCCAGGTCCACCTCGTCCGCCACCACGGCGCCGATGTCGAAGCCGCGGTACATATAGACCGGCTTGCGGTGGATCGCCAGCGCCGCCGCCGTGGCGTGGTTCATATAGTTCTTGCCGATCTGGCCGGAGGAATTGGCCAGGCCGTCGCGGTACAGGCTGGACGCTGAGTTGAGCAGCAGGCGCGGCGACTCGATGGAGTTGCCCGCCACGCACACCACGCGCGCCTTCTGCAGCTGGGTCCTGCCCTTGGCATCCACGTACAGCACGCCGGACACCCTGCCCGACTTGTCATGCTCGATGCGCAGCACCATGGCCTGCTGGCGCAGTTCGGCGCGGTTGGTTTCCAGCGCGCGCGGAATTTCCGTGTACAGGGTGGACCACTTGGCGCCGATTTTGCAGCCCTGCATGCAGAAGCCGATCTGCATGCACGCCGGGCGGCCGTCGTTGGCCTTGCTGTTGGACGCCACCGGCCGCACGATCTTCTTGTAGCCGATCTTGCGCGCGCCGGCCGCCATCACCTTGTAGTGGTTATTCTCCGGCATGGGCGGCATGCCGCTGGCGGCCGACCCGGCCACGCCCATTTTCCTCTCCGCCTTGTCGTAGTACGGCGCCAGGTCCTTATAGGTGATGGGCCAGTCCAGCACATTGGCGCCCTCCACCTGGCCGTAGATGGTACGGGTCTGGAAGTCGTGCGGCTGGAAACGCAGCGCCACGCCCGAGAAGTGCACGGTGGAGCCGCCCACGCCCTTCACGATCCACGCCGGCAGGTTGGGATAAGTCTTGGTGTGGTGCCAGCCGCCCGCAGAAATGCGCTTGTCCAGCCAGGATATCTTGTTGAACATCGCCCACTCGTCGTTCTCGAAGTCGGCCTGCGTGTAGTGCTTGCCCGCTTCCAGTATCACCACCTTGACGCCGCGCTGCGCCAGCTCGTTGGCCAGCGTGCCGCCGCCCGCGCCCGAGCCGATGACGACGACCACGTCGCGGTCGCCGGTGCTGTATTTGATCGCCATGCTAGTCTCCTCGTTCTTTTTTCAGATCCAGTCGATATCGTTGAAGCCCCGGTTCACGTAGCCGCCCTTCTCCCACGAGGAGCCCTCGTAGCCGAACAGCGGGAACACCGCCTTGTTGTCATACAGCCCGGTGACCAGCCCGCCGTGGATCTTCTGGAAGAATGGGCTCGTCTCGATCTCCTTGAGCAGCGCCACGCGGTCCGTCTCCTCCGCGACAGCCAGATAGTCCTTGCCGTGGCGCTGCTGCGCCCGGCGGTTCAGTTCCGCCACGCCGTCGGCCAGCAGCGCCTTCAGCGCCGCGTCCTTGGCCGCCTGCGCGTCGTACGGCAGGATGGCCTGTTGGTAGTACTTGTCGGCCAACTGGTCATGCGGGAAAATGTCGCGCGCCATGCGCAGCAGCGTGGCGCCGGTGTCGCTGCCCAGCACGCCGAAC
This sequence comes from Pseudoduganella sp. UC29_71, assembly GCF_042693265.1. Lineage (NCBI taxonomy): Bacteria > Pseudomonadati > Pseudomonadota > Betaproteobacteria > Burkholderiales > Oxalobacteraceae > Pseudoduganella > Pseudoduganella sp. UC29_71. The sequence goes on from NZ_CP170549.1 coordinate 3,807,874, forward strand.
TGCTGCGCCATCGCGGCACCCGGGCTGGCCAGCAGCGCCCCGGCCGGAATCACGCTGACGCCGATGCCAGCCAGGCCGGTGCCCTTGAGGAAGCCGCGCCGGGTCAGCGTGACCGCCTTTTCCACCACGCGCATGCCACTTTTCTGCTTGTCCATGTCATCTCCTTTGTTGTTGTGTGTAGCCTTGCTTCAGTAAATTTCCGCCTCGTGCGCCGCTTCGGCCTGCGCCTGCGGCAGGTGGAACAGCGCATAGCTGAGCGCCTGCCGCAGCGGGCCGGCCACCGCGTTGAGCCAGTCGGCCCCGCCCGCTTCCTGCTGGCAGGAGGTATTGCAGGCCGCCAGCGCTGCCGCCTCCTCGCCGGGGCGGCCGAGCGCCTGCGCGAGCAGCCGCCAGTCCGGCCGCGCCAGCTGCAGGCCCGCCACCAGCAGCACGCTGCCGCGCCGCCGCACCTGCGCCAGGCCGACGATCTTCCGGTCCCCCACCACCACTTCCCACGGTGAGTAGCCGCCGTAGCAGGCCCAGCCCAGTTGCTGTGCGCCGGGCCGGCACTGCAGCTCGCGCGCCTGTTCCGGCGTGAGCGCATGGGCAGGCACGCCCAGGCTGCGCAGCACGCCGGCGTACAGCTCGCCCAGCCAGCGGTAGCTGTGCACCAGCTGCGCCGACGCCAGCGGGTGGCCCTGCGGCAGCAGCACCGACGCGCTCAGCATCCAAGGCCCGGTCAGCACCGCGCCGCCGCCGGCCTGGCGCACCACGGCTTCCATGCCGGCCGCGGCGGCGCGCGGCCGTACCTCGTCCAGCGCGGCGCGCTGCGCACAGCCCAGCACCACGCCGGGCGCGCCGTAGCGCCACAGCTGCATGGCCGCGCCGTCGGCCGGCTGCGCGAGCAGGCGCGCATTCCATTCCTGCTCCTCGCGGCAGCTGGCCAGCGTGGGCTGGCGCGGCGCGTTCCAAAGCGGCGCAAGCATCTACAGCCCCTCGGCCGCTTCCAGGCGGGCTTTCAGCTCGCCCAGGAACAGCGCGGCCGGATGGCCGTCCACGGCGCGGTGATCGAACACCAGCGACAGCGTGGTGGCCGGCGCGATCATCAGCTTGCCGCCCTGGACCACGGGGCGGTCGGCCACGCGCGCCAGGCCGAGGATGCCCACCTGCGGCGGATTGAGAATGGGCGTGAACCAGTCCACGCCGGCCGCGCCCAGGCTGCTCACCGTGAACGTGCCGCCCTGGTAGGCCTTGACCGGCAGCGTGCCGGCCCGCGCGCCGGCCGCCAGCGCCGCCGCCTCCGCCGCGATCTGCTCAATGGTCTTCGTGTCGGCATCGCGTATCACCGGCACGGCCAGGCCCTCCTCCAGCGCCACCGCCACGTTGATATGGATGCCCGGCATGCGCTCGATGGCGCCTTCGCGCATCAGCGCGTTCATGGCCGGATGGTTGCGCAGCGTGAGCGCCAGCGCGCGCAGCACGATGGGCATTACGCTCAGGCGCATGCCGGAACCGGCGCGCTCCTGCAGGCGTGCCCGCAGCAGCTGGCAGCGGCGCATGTCCACGTCCATGCCCAGCGCCACACGCGGCGCCTGCCAGCCGGCCGTCATGTTGCGGGCGATGCTGCCGCGTATGCCTTTCAGCGGCACCAGGTCGGGCGCAGCCGCCTGATCGGCCGCCGCCACTGCGGAGGTGTGGGCGTCCATCATGCGGCCCGCAACGTGGCCAGCGGCTTGCCCTGGGCAACCGTGGCATCGGCCTCGATCAGCACCTGGTCCAGTACTCCGTCTTCAGGCGCAGGCACTTCGATGCTGGTCTTGACCATGACCACGACGGCGACCGTCTGGCCCGCCGTCACGCGTTCGCCGGGCTTTACCAGCCACTGTTCGAGCAGGGCTTCGGTACCGGGTTCGACGTCTTCCCAGGCGTCCTGGGGCAAATGAATTTCGCTCATGCTGCTTTCCTTTCAGTGATGTTTGCGGATACGAGTTGGCGCGCGGCGGCGGCAATGCCGTCCACCTGCGGAATGACGAATTGCTCCAGCGGGCGCGCGTAGGGAATCGGCACGTCCGGCACGGCCAGCCGCTTCACGGGCGCGCGCAGGGTGACGCTGTCGAGGTTCTCGGCGATGATGGCGGCGATCTCGCCGCTCAGGCCGAAGCTCAGGTAGTCTTCGTCGGCGATCAGCAGGCGGCCGGTCTTGCGCACCGAGTCCAGAATGGCCTGGCGGTCCAGCGGCACGATGGTGCGCAGGTCGATCACTTCCGCGCTGATGCCCTCTTTGGCGAGGTCGGCCGCCGCCAGCACGGCCTTCTGCACCATCTGGCTCAGCGTGACGATGGTGACGTCGGTGCCTTCGCGCACCACGCGCGCCTGGCCGAACGGGATGGCATAGGCTTCCTCGGGCACTTCGTTGGTGCTGCCCTCGAAGTAGGACATCCATGGCAAGCCCATGATCCCCTTGTGGAACATGAACACCACGGGGTTGTTGTCGCGGATGGACTGGATCATCAGGCCCTTGGCGTCGTAGGCGTTGGACGGCACCACCACCTTCATGCCCGGCAGGTGGGCGAAGGTGGCGTACAGGCACTGCGAGTGCTGGGCCGCGTCGTTGTAGCCGCCGCCGATGCCGGTCATCAGCACCATGGGCAGGCTGATATTGCCGCCTGCCATATAGGTGTTCTTGGCCATGTGGTTGTAGATCATGTCCATGCAGACGCCGAAGAAGTCCACGAACATCAGTTCGGCAATCGGGCGCATGCCTTCGGCGGCGGCGCCGATGGCCGCGCCGATGAAGGCGGTCTCGGAAATCGGCGTGTCCATGATGCGGTCCTTGCCGAACCTGGCCAGCAGGCCGGTGGTGGCGCCGAAGATGCCGCCGTATTTGCCGACGTCCTCGCCCAGCACGAATACATCAGGGTCCTGCTGCATTTCCTGCGAAATGGCCTCGGCGATGGCCTGCGCCATGGTCATGCGGCGGGCGGCGTTGGTGCCAGTGGTGACAGTGGTGCTCATAGTGATGGTCTCCTTGATTGTGGGGTCAGCAGAACACGTGCTGCAGCGCTTCTTCGGGCACAGGGTCCGGGCTGTTGCGCGCAAAGGCGTAGGCGTCCGCCACGCGGGCCTTGGCGCCGGCCACCAGCTCGGCTTCGCTGGCGTCGTCCAGCAGGCCGTGCGCGCGCAGGAAGGCGGCCAGTTGCGGGATGGGGTCGTTCTTGCGCGCCTGCTCGGCTTCGCCCTTGGCGCGGTAGACTTCCGGGTCGCCCTGGAAGTGGCCGTGGTAGCGGTCCGTTTTCACTTCGATCAGCGTCGGGCCTTCGCCGCGCCGCGCGCGCGCCACTGCCGCGCCGGCGGCCTCGAACACATCCAGCGCGCTGTTGCGCTCGACCAGGATGCCGTGCATGCCGTAGGCGGCGGCGCGGTCCGAGTTGTTGGCGATGGCGGTGGAGTCGGCCTTCTCCACCGAGATGGCGTACTTGTTGTCCTCGCAGATGAAGATCACCGGCAGCTTCCACAGCGCGGCCAGGTTCATCGATTCGTGGAACGCGCCCTGGTTGGTGGCGCCCTCGCCGAAGAAGGCCACCGCCACCGCGTCGGTGCCACGCTTCTTGGCAGCCAGCGCGGCGCCGCAGGCGGGCGGCATGCTGGCGCCGACAATGCCGCTGCAGCTGAACTTCACCGCCGGATCGAACAGGTGCATATGGCCCCCTTTGCCGCGCCCCAGGCCGGTGGCCTTGCCGAACATCTCGGCCGTCATCTCCGGCAGGCGCACGCCCTTGGCGATAGCGAAATGATGCGAGCGGTGCGCGCCGACCACAGTATCGTCGGCGCGCAGGTGGGCGCAAACGCCGACCGCCACCGGCTCCTGGCCTGCCGCCAGATGCATTTCGCCGGGCACGGGACCGGAGCCGATATCGAATGCCAGCCCTTTCTGGATATTCGGCGGCAGCTTGCCTTCCAGGTAAACCTTCACCATGGTGTCTTCGAATTCACGGATCGCGATCATGGTCTGGTACATCCAGATCAGCTGCTCTGACGTGTGTTCCATTTACTCCTCCTGTAGTTGTCCCTGTCATCAGCACGCAGCAGGCTGCGTGCTCCTGCCAGGTATTTCGCAACAACCATGCCAGCTGAAAAATCGCGCTGGCGGGCCATACGGCCTGCTGTGGCTGGGGATTTTCGCGACACTTGCAACAGCAGCTGTCTCATTCGCGGCGACAGCTGTAGCGGGCGGGCGCTCACGGCGCGGGCAAGGCTGCGACGAGGCGCTCGGCGAGCCAGAACAGCGACACCGCAGTGCAGCCGAAGGCGATGCCGGTTTGCGTGCGCGCGGCCCAGGAAGTGCGCCATGCCTGCAGCGTGCGCAGCGCCAGCCACGCAGCGGCGGCAATCAGCAATTGGCCCGCCTCCACGCCGAGGCTGAAGAACAGCAGCGTGGCCAGCGGCGGCACGCTGCTGTCGGCCAGCAGTTCGCGCAGGCCGAACGCCAGCCCGAAGCCATGCACCAGTCCCACCGCAGTCACCATCGCAGCCGCCAACGGACCGGCGCTGCGGCCCGGGCGCAAGGCCGACAGGGCGGCGCCCAGCAGCGACAAGGCGATCGCCACTTCCACCCATGGCGGGAACCAGGCGCCGACCGGCATCCAGCCGAACAGGCCGGCGCCCAGCGACAGGGAATGGCCGACGCTGAAAGCGGTGATGCGCAGCGCGATGGGTTTCAGCCGCAACGGTCCGAGCACCAGGCACAGTACGAACAGCAAATGGTCCCAGCCTTGCAGGATGTGTTCGCAGCCGGCGAGCAGGAACATGCGCGCGGCGCCGGCCAGCGAGGGATTCAGCTGTACCGGCGTCGTCAGCGCGCCGGCTGCCGTGTAGGTGCGCACCGCACCGTCTCCGTGGAAGAACAGCACGTTGGCAATCTCGGCGAGGCCGCCCGTTTCGGGTTCGTACAAGCTGCAGAAGGATAGCGGCGGATAGCCGGCCGCGCTGCGCGCGAGCGGATAAAGCAGCTCGGCATCGACCAGTACGTGGCGCGTTTCGGTCGCAGCGCCGTCCTGCGCGCCCGGTACGGCCGGCATGGACGGCAAGTCCGTGCGCGCTGCGCGGCGCGCCTGGTCCAGCGTGGTGAAAGGCGGAACCTGGCCTCGCCTATGGATGCGCACCGCCAGCACTTGCGCCGCCACCGCCTGCCCGCCTGCGCCAAGCCGGTGGCTGTCGGCCAGCAGGCGGCCCACCTGGGGCAGCCTCGCCTGCGCGGCCCCGGTGTCGAGATAATGGAAGAGACGGCCGCTTTCAACGCTGTCGTAGCGCACGCCGCCGGACTGCGGCAGCAGCGGCAGCGACAGGCGGACGTAGGCCGCCAGGCCGTCCGCGCGCGGCTCGAAATGGACCACGCGCGCCAGGCGGTCGGCCGAAGGATGAGCCGCCGCAGCGCCCATCCAGGCCAGCAGCAGCGCCAGGCATGCGCGCAGCGCGGCCGAAAGGACGCCGCGGCCCACGGCTATTTCGCCGGCGCGCGCGGGTCCCACAACAGGCGCTTGGCGCCCTTCTCGTAAGCGCGGCCCTTGGGATAGCTGACCAGCTCCAGCTGCATGCCCCACGGCGCCAGGAAATACACCCAGGTCAGGCCTGCGGCCGGGCCTTCCTTGAAGGTGCTGGGATCGCCCAGCACTTTCACGCCGTTCGCCTTCAGGAACGCCACCGCCTTGTCCATGTCGTCCACGTAGAACGCCAGGTGGTGGCCGCCCACGTCGCTGTTCTTCGGCGGCCGGGGCGCCTGCTTCGGCGCGGCGTACTCGAAGATCTCGAGGTTGGTGCCGTAACCGCAGCGGACCATGCGGAAGCGCTTGATCTCCGCGCGCGGGTCCACGTTCAGGTGCACTTGCATCCAGTCGTCGTCGAACTTGAAGGCGCCCAGGTCGAACGAGGCGTCGCAGCCGATCACCTTGACGAAGAAGTCCACCGCGTCCGCCATGTTGGGCACCGTGATGCCCAGGTGGTCCGAGCCGCGCATACCCGGCAGGGTCCCGGCCTGCGCGCCCAGCGGCAGCAGCAGCGCGAGCAGGGCCGAAGCCGCGATTTTGTTGTATTTCATGCCAATCTCCTTGAATTTTTTTATGTCGTTGCCGCCGCACCGGATGGCGGGCGCAAGCTGGCTTTGCAAAAACCGCACCAGCTCGCGCCAGCCGGCATTCGCGTCTGAGGGGATGCCGGCGGCACGCGACAGCTGCGCCACAGAGACGGAAAATGAGACAGTTGTCTCATCGGAGAGGGGCCGCGCAGGTGCAAAATGCGCGCTTGCGGGGTGGCATTGCGCTTGCTAGCATGGTCTATATCAAATCAATATCCTGGAACGAACCAGGTAACGGAGACCTGCCATGAGTACCTTTGCCACCGTCGATGAAGACCTGGCATTACTGCGCTCGCGCGGCATTGCCCGCGCCGACGCCGACCCGCTGATCGTGCGCTCCTGGCGCCGCTCGCTGGGCCAGTACAAGCTCGATCCAGGCCGCCGCCAGGCGCCGCGCGTGCTGGCCGGCGGCCAGTTGCGCGACCACCAGGACCCGATGGAACCGATGATGCAGATCGCGCGCGGCGGCGTGGAATACCTGTTCAACCAGGTGCGCAGCGCAGGCTATGTGGTGCTGCTGACCGACTGCCAGGGCGTAACGGTAGACTTCAAGGCCGACCCGCTGCAAAAGCGCGAACTGCGGCGCGCCGGCCTGTACCTGGGCGCCTGCTGGTCGGAGGAAGAGGAAGGCACTTGCGCGGTGGGCGCCTGCATCGCCGACCAGAGCGCGCTGACCGTGCACCAGGCCGAGCACTTCCGCTCCACCAACACTACCCTCACCTGCAGCGCCTCGCCCATCCTCGATACCGACGGCAGCCTGCTGGCCGTGCTGGACGCCTCCGCGCTATCGTCGCCCGGCGACAAGCGCAGCCAGGCGCTGATGCTGCAGCTGGTGTCGGTATCGGCCAAGATGATAGAGAACGCGCATTTCCTGAAGAAGTTCGAGGACCATTGGATCATCCGCCTGAGCCGGCGGCGCGAATTCGCCGAAGTGGTGACAGACGGCCTGATCGCGCTCGACCACCAGGGCCGCATCATCGCCGTCAACCGCAATGTGCAGCAGGCCCTGCAAGGCGCGGAACAAATGCTGCTGGGCCGCGCGGTGGACCAGGTGTTCGACACGCGCCTGGAAACGCTGCTGGCGTCCTCCGGCGCGCAGCACCGCGAAACACTGGCCCTGCGCGCGCTGCACAGCGGCCGCCAGTACTACGCGCTGATGCGCGCGCCAAGCGGACGCACGCTGTGCGTGCAGCCTTCGCGCAGCGCGCGTTCCAGCCACCCGACCGCAGCGAGCCTGCTAACGCTGGAGGAACTGGCCGGCGAGGATGCGCAGATGAAGCGCAACGTGGCCATTATCCGGCGCGTGATCGACAAGGGCATCGCCATCATGCTGCAGGGCGAAACCGGCACCGGCAAGGAAGTGTTCGCGAACGCCATCCACCACGCCAGCGAGCGCGCCGAGCAGCCCTTCGTGGCGCTCAACTGCGCGGCGATACCGGAATCGCTGATCGAGAGCGAGTTGTTCGGCTATGCCGACGGCGCGTTCACCGGCGCGCGCGCCAAAGGCATGCGCGGCAAGCTGCTGCAGGCGCACCGCGGCACGCTGTTCCTGGACGAGATCGGCGACATGCCCCTGCAGATGCAAACCCGCTTGCTGCGCGTGCTGGCGGAAAAAGAGATCGTGCCGCTCGGCTCGGAGAAGGCCGTTCCGGTGGATGTGCAGATCATCTGCGCAACGCACCGCAACCTGCTCGACCAGGTCATGGCGGGCCAGTTCAGGGAGGACCTGTACTACCGCCTGAACGGCATGAAGATCCACCTGGCGGCGCTGCGCGAGCGCGCCGATATCTCAACCTTGATGCACAGCGTGCTGGCCAGGGTGGCGGCGGAAACCGGCCGGGGCCAGGTGACGATGTCGGCCGAGGCACTGCGCGCCTTGCTGGCCTACCAGTGGCCCGGCAACCTGCGGCAGCTCATCAACGCGCTGCGCGCGGCCGTGGCGCTGTGCGAGCACGATCATATCGAGCTGCTCGACTTGCCGGTGGACGTGCGCGAGGCGATGCCGGCGCCGGCGCCGTCCGGCCGCGCGCTGCCGGCGCCTGCGCAGCAGGCGGCGTGCAGCGAACCCGACGACGAGCGCGGCATGCTGCTGCGCGAACTGCGCAAGCAGCGCTGGAATGTGACGCGCGCGGCGCAGGAGCTGGGCATCTCGCGCGCCACCATCTACCGCAAAATGACGCGGTGGCGCATCGTCGCGCCTAATGCGGCCGGCGGAGATTAGCAGGCGGGGAGTACAGCGCACTCATCCGTTCAGCAGCTTGCCCATCCTGTGCACGGCTTCTTCGATGCGGCCGTAGGCGGTAGCATAGGAGAAACGCACGTGGCGGTGCGGTGCGGCCACGCCGAAGTCGTCGCCCGGAACGAAGGCCACGCCCGCTTCGCGCAGTACCGCCATGACGAAGGCGGAACTGTCGCCGCTGGCCGGATGGGCCACGCCGCTGCAATCGGCATACACGTAGAAGGCGCCGTCGGGCATCACCGGCACGCCGAAACCCAGCTGGCGCAAGGCCGGCACAAAGAAGTCGCGGCGGCGCTTGAACTCCAGCCGGCGCTGCTCATACACGGCGATGGAGTCCGGATGGAAGCAGGCCAGCGCGGCATGCTGCGCCACCGTCGAAGGACAGATGAACAGGTTCTGCGCCAGCTTTTCGATCACGCTCACCAGCTGCTCGGGCACCACCAGCCAGCCCAGGCGCCAGCCGGTCATGTTGAAATACTTGGAGAAGCTATTGACGGTGATGACATGGTCATCCAGGCGCAGCGCGCTGTGCGGCGCGTGGTCGTAGGACAGGCCCTGGTAGATCTCATCGACAATGGCAAAACCGTCACGTGCGCGCACTTCTGCCAGCAGGCCTCCCATCTGCTCCACCGTCAACGAAGTGCCGGTCGGGTTGGACGGCGAAGCCACGATGATCCCGCGCGTGCACTCCGTCCAGCGCTGCGCGGCCAGTTCCGCCGTCAGCTGGTAGCGCTGTTCGGCGCTGGACGGGACCAGCACCGCCTTGCCGCCGAAGGCCGACACGAAGTGGCGGTTACAGGGATAGCTGGGGTCGGGCATGAGCACTTCGTCGCCTTCGCATACCAGCGCGGCGCACGCCAGCAGCAGGCCGGCCGACGCGCCGGCGGTCACGATGACGCGGCGCGGATCGACTTCCACGCCGAAAGCGGTCCGGTAGTGGCCGGCGATGGCCTCGCGCAACGCGGGCAATCCCAGCGCGTCCGTATATTGCGTGGCGCCGTCGCGGATGGCGCGCACAGCCGCTTCCGTCACCAATTCGGGCGCGGTGAAATCGGGCTCGCCGACGCTCATGCTGATGACGTCCACGCCGGCTTTCGCGGCCGCGCTGGCCGCCTTCATGATTTCCATGACGCGGAACGGTTCTATCGCCTGCACGCGGGCGGCGGCGCGCAGGGCGCGGCTGATGTCGGGCTGGTGGGGGGCTTGCTGGGCGTGTGTCATCTTGCACTTTCAAAGGCGGTGCTTGGAATTATAGCGAAGCGCCCCGCTTCGCACCCACGGCCATGAAAATACCCCGCTCAGAACAGGTGATGCACGCCCAGCCGCACGGCCGACTGGCGCTGGCCCGACGCCACGCCCAGCGAGTTGATGGCCGCCACCGCCCCGTTCCCGGAGGCGCGCTGCAGCAGCGCCTGCGCGTACACCGAGGTCCGCCGCGACAGCGTGTAGACCTGGTTCACAGTCAACTGGTTCCAGCACCGCCCCTCCAATGTGGTGCGCGCCAGCCCCACGTTGAGCGAGGTGAAGCTGCCGGTGCGCCAATTCACGCCCAGTTCGCTGCTTTTCATGGTCGTCCCGGCCAGGCCGGCGGTGATGGACGTACCCACATGGAGCGCATGCAGCAGCGCCGGTCCCGCGCTGTAGCTCGCGCTCACGCCCACGCTGCGCACACGGTCCGTGGCCAGCGCAGCGTACACCGGCGCGGTGGCAGGGCCGGAGATCAGCGCACGGCCCAGCAGGCTGCGCACGCCGGCGCTCTGCCCCAGCGCCAGGCTGCGGTTGCGCGTGTCGCTCAGCGCAGCGGCGGCCCTGAACTGGCCGGCCACGTAACTGGCGCCCAGGCTGAAGGCGCGGTTGCGCGCCGAGTCGCCAGGCTGCTCGCCCGGCGCCAGCATGGCGCCCAGCGTCAGGCCCGCCATGGGCGCGCTGACCACCTTGACCGCATTGTCGTAGGCGCCGGCGTTGGTCAAGTCGTCGATATTCCCCGGATGGAAAGCGTAGAAGCTGCCGGTCAGCACGCCGTTGCTTTGGCGCGCCACCATCTCGAACATGAAATTGTTCTGGCGGCCCACGGTGACGGTACCCATGCGGCTGCCCAGCCCGACGTAGGCAGCGCGGTTGAACAGCTTGGCGGGATTGAGCTGCGCGCCGGTATCGGTGGCATAGCCGGTTTCGAGCTGGTAGACAGCCTGGTAGCCGTCGCCCAGGTCTTCCGCGCCGCGCACGCCGATGCGGTCGGGCTGCATGTTGCCGCTGTCCGTGCGCGTCACGCCGGCGCCGCCGATGTTGCTGACGCGAGTAACGCCTGCGTCGATGCTGCCGTACAGCGTGGTCCCTGCTTGGGCCAGCAGTGGTGCGGCGGCCAGGGCCGCTACCGTCAGTGTGGTTTTCATCGCCCGTCTCCTATTCTTTGGCCTGGGTGCGGCTTACCTTGATTTGGCGGCCGACGTCGAAGCTCATCAGGTCTTCTCCTATGGTCAGCGGCCCGGCGTAGGTGGCGCGCGTGCGCCGCTCCAGCTCCGCTTCCGTGACGCCGAACAGCACGATGTGGGAGTACACCGCCAGGCGCGGCGCGGCTTGCGTGAACACCTTGCCCGCCTCTTCCGGCTCAGTGTGGATGCCGACCACGTTGCGCACCACGGGCGAGCTGCGCATCAGCTGCTCCGAGCCGGCCGCCACTTCGTGCACCAGCAAGTCCACGCCCTTGGCCTGCTGCACCAGCGCGGGCGAGTAGCGGGTATCGCCGGACAGCACCACGCTGCGGCCCTTGTAGTCGATGCGGTAGCCGAAGGCAGGATGCACGGGGCCATGGTCCACCTCGAAGGCGGTGATGCGCACGCCATCCTTGTCGTAGACGACGCCGGCGCCGACGTCATTGGCCACGACCTGCGAGCCGGGGTTCTGCTCCAGGCGGATCTTGATGTCATAGTCGAAGGCCTTGGCCATGTGCTCCATCATGCCGCGCGTGCCCGCCGGACCCAACACATGCAGCGGCGTTTTGCGCCCGCGCAGCCAGCCGGTCAGGTACAGGTCGGGAATGCCGATGGTGTGGTCGGAATGCAGGTGCGTGATGAACAGCTTGTCCACCTCGGCGAACGGGATGCCCAGCGTGTGCAGGCGCTGCATGGGGCCGCGACCGGCGTCGAACAGGAACTTCCGTCCGCCCGCCTCCACCAGGATAGAGGGGCCGAAGCGGCGCGTCTCGGGCAGCGGGCTGCCGGTGCCAAGCAGGTGCACGCGGAGCTGGGGCGCGCCGGCTGCCCGGGCCACATCAGCGGCATCGGCTGCATCGGCTGTATCGGCTGCGCCTGCGGCCGGCGCGGCCCACACTCCGAGGTGAGCCGCCACCATGCTGGCGGCCAGTATGGCCCGGGCCTTCACAGCGCCACCTTCCAGGCATCGTAGCCGTACACCCAGTCCGCGTTGCCGCCTTCGCGCAGCCAGTTGTTGCCCCGCGAGCCGAGCTGGATCTTGGACGCGCGTTCGATGCGCAATTCCTCGAAGCGCCGCAGCGCGGCGGGGACGCCGCCGGCTTCACGCACGTCCCGCAACGCGCAGGCCAACACCACACCGTCTTCGATGGCCATGCCGGCGCCTTGCGCCATGAAGGGCATCATCGGATGCGCGGCGTCGCCCAGCACCACCATGTGGCCCTTGGACCATGCTGGCAGCGGGTCGCGTTCATACAATGCGGTCTTGAGTACTTCGTCGCAGGCGTCCAGCAGGGCACGCGCGTGCGGATGGAAGCCGGCGTAGCTGTCGCGCAGCTCCTGCACGCTGCCTTGCGTGGTCCAGGATTCGAGGTGCCAGCTCTCCTGCGCGGTGGTAGCGAAAATGAAGATGTCCTTGCCTGCATTGAGCGGGAAAGTGACGATCTGGCTTTCCGGCGCCGGCCCCCACCATTTGGTGAACGCCTGCAGATTGGGGATGCCAGCCAGGCGCTCAGCCGGGACCACGGCGCGGTAGGCAACCACGCCGGTGAAGCGCGGATGCTCCTGGCCGAACATGGCGCTGCGCACGGCGGAGTGGATGCCGTCCGCGCCCACCAGCAGGTCCAGCTCGTGGCGGCTGCCGTCGGCGAAGGACACGGTGGCGCCCTGCTCTGCCGCGCTGATGTCCTTGACGTGCTTGCCGAACAGGACGCGCTCGGCCGGGAAAGCGGCAGCCAGCGATGCCAGCAGGTCGGCGCGGTGAATGGTCAGTTGCGGCGCGCCGTATTTTTGTTCGGCGGTGTCGCCCATTTCCAGGCGCGAGGTTTCTTCGCCGCTGTCCCAGGTGCGGCTGATGCGGTGCGTGGGACGCGCGGCGGTGCGACGCACGCCTTCGGGGATGCCCAGGCCCAGGCCGTCCAGCGCGCGCACGGCGTTGGGAGTGAGGTTGATGTCGGCGCCGACGCGCAGAAATTGCCTGGTTTGCTCGAAGACCACGACGTCGTGGCCCATGTCACGCAGTGCGATGGCTGCTGCCAGGCCGCCAATGCCGGCGCCGGCGATGCCGATGTTCAGTTTGCTCATGGTGTTGTCTCCGCGTTGATTGCAAGGTGAAATGACTATAGCAATGTGTTTTTCGCTTGTGCGTTTTTTGTGCATTATGTTCAAATATGAACATAACGGAGGAATGATGGCGGATGACGAAGCGAAAGGCGGGACGGTGGCGCGGGCGTTTGGCTTGCTGGCCTATGTGGCAGCCGGCGGGGCGACCGGCAATTTGAGCGCGCTGGCAAGGGAGGTGGGCATTAACCGGATCACGGCGGCGCGGCTGTTGGCGACGCTGGAGGATGAGGGGATGCTGGAAGCGCTGCCGCAGGGCGCGCACCGGATCGGGGTGCGGTTTCTGGGGCTGGCGGCCGATGCGCTGGGGCAGGATGATTTGATCGGGCATGGACGCAGGCTGGTGGCATTGCTGAGCAAGCAGGTGAGCTGGTCGGGGTATATGGTGGAGCTGGATGGGCCGTTTGCGGTGTATCTGGTGAAGGAGGTGCCGCAAACGCCGCTGGTGAGCAATATCCGGCCGGGGAGCAGGATTCCGGCTTATCTGATCGCGCCGGGACGGGTGCTGATGGCGCGCTTGCCGAGGGAGTCGTGGCGCGGGCTTTATGAGGCGGCGCAGGGGGACCCGCGCGGCGCGCGCGTGACGTTTGAGGAGGCGGAGGCGATGCTGCTGGAGGCCAGGGGACTGGAGTGCTGCTGGAGCTTTGGGAAGTTTGAACAGGGGATCGATGCTTGCGCGGCGCCGGTGTTTGATGCGTCGGGGGAGGCGGTGGCGGCCATTAGCGTGGCGGGGGGGAGTTATTTGCTGGCGCGGGAGCCGGTACAGAAGGCGCTGATTGAGGAGGCCGTGCTTGACACTGCGAGGCGGCTGTCGGGGGTGCTGGGGGCGGGGTAGCTTTTACGGCGCACTGCAGAACGGACGATTCGGAGAGCCTTCGCGCCCCTTAGGGCGCTACGTCTTCGAATCCCACCCTCTCCGTCCGGCACAAAGCAAAAAGCCTCCCGCAGGGGAGGCTTTTTACTTTGTTCTGGCGGAGAGGGTGGGATTCGAACCCACGGTAGGGTCGCCCCTACGCTTGATTTCGAGTCAAGTACATTCGACCACTCTGCCACCTCTCCTGGTGACGCATTTTCCTACAGCAGCTTGTTGTGGCGGAGAGGGTGGGATTCGAACCCACGGTAGGGTCGCCCCTACGCTTGATTTCGAGTCAAGTACATTCGACCACTCTGCCACCTCTCCGTTTTCCCACTAGCTGCTGCGAGAAGGCAAGATTATAGCAGGCCTTTGCGGAAAGGGAAGGACTATTTATGCCTTTAACGAAGTTATTCCGCCCATGTATGGACGCAGCACTTCCGGCACTTCCACCGAGCCGTCCGCCTGCTGGTAATTTTCCAGCACCGCGACCAGGGTGCGGCCTACCGCCAGGCCGGAGCCGTTCAGCGTGTGCAGCAGTTCCGGCTTGCCTTGGGCGTTGCGGAAGCGCGCCTGCATGCGGCGCGCCTGGAAGGCTTCGCAGTTCGACAGCGACGAGATCTCGCGGTAGGTGTTCTGCGCGGGCAGCCACACTTCCAGGTCGTAGGTCTTGGTGGCGCCAAAGCCCATGTCGCCGGTGCACAGGCTCATCACGCGGTATGGCAGGCCCAGGTCCTTCAGGATCTTCTCGGCGTGGCCGACCATTTCTTCCAGCACGTCGTACGAGGTGTCGGGATGGACCACCTGCACCAGCTCCACCTTGTCGAACTGGTGCTGGCGGATCATGCCGCGCGTGTCGCGGCCGTAGCTGCCGGCTTCGGAACGGAAGCACGGGGTGTGGGCGGTCATTTTCACCGGCAGCGCGTCGGCGGCCAGGATCTCGTCGCGCACGATGTTGGTCAGCGAGACTTCGGAGGTCGGGATCAGGTAGAAGGTCTCGCCCTCGCCTTCCGCGCCGCCCTTCTTCACCGAGAACAGGTCGGCTTCGAACTTCGGCAGCTGGCCGGTGCCGCGCAGGGAGTCGGCGTTGACCATGTATGGCGTGTAGCACTCGGTGTAGCCGTGCTCGCCGGTGTGGGTGTTCAGCATGTACTGCGCCAGTGCGCGGTGCAGGCGCGCGATGCCGCCTTTCATGACGGAGAAACGCGAGCCGGTCAGCTTGGTGGCGGTGTCGAAGTCCAGGCCCAGGGCCGCGCCCACGTCCACGTGGTCTTTCACTTCGAAATCGAAGGCGCGCGGCGTGCCGACTTTACGCACTTCGATGTTGCCGGTTTCGTCCATGCCTACCGGGACCGATTCGTGCGGCAGGTTGGGCACCGCCTGCATGAAATCGCTCATCTTGGCTTGCACGGCCGACAGCGCTTGCTCGTTGTTCTTCAGTTCGTCGCCCAGGCCGGCCACTTCCGCCATCACGGCGGTGGTGTCTTCCCCTTTGCCCTTGAGCATGCCGATCTGCTTGGACAGCGAATTACGCTTGCTTTGCAGTTCCTCGGTGCGCATCTGGATCGCCTTGCGTTCCGCTTCGAGGGCGTTGAAACCTGCCACGTCCAGCTGGAACTTGCGCGTCGCCAGGCGGGCTGCGACGGTGTCAATATCTTTACGGAGAAGTTGGATGTCTATCATGGGAGTTGCCGCTATGTCGGAAAGACAGCAATTGTACCAAGATGACGCCACTTCTTTCGAGTTTTCAGATCAGCGCGGCTTTCTCCGCTGCGGTCAGGCGTTTGGCGGCGACGACGACGACCGGCATCTTGGCAGGGGCTGCGGCCACGGTGGCGACGGCGGCGGCCGGGACTTCGATCACCGGGGCGCTGGCGGTAGCGTAAGTGGTAACCAGGGCCAGCGAAGCGGCGGCGGCGAAGATGACTTCCATGTTTTTCAGTACGTTCATTTTAAGCTCCTCAGGTGGTGGGACTACGTTGTGTGCTGCGATGGTTGTACTGTACCTAAAGGCTCCCCGCGCCTCCACCAGCGTGCGATGAAGCGCAAAAAACGGGGCATGAAACGCAAAAAAACGCCCGAAAACGGCCCGTAACGTAACCAGTCTGAGCCGCATTCGGGGTCTGACCCCGAATGCGGCTCAGACCGGCAGGTGCGGTGGGGGATAAGTCAGGCGGCGCGGGTGGCCGGGGCGGCGGCGGCGCGGTGGACGAGGGTGCCGAGGCGGTTGATGGCGCTTTCCACCGCGGGACTCCAGGGGTTGCCGCAGTTGAGGCGCAGGCAGTTGCCGAACTTGCCGCTGGCGGAGAACAGCTGGCCGGGCATGAAGGCGATGCCCTGCTCTACCGCTTGCCGGTGCAGCGCGAGGGCGTCCACTTGCGCTGGCATCTGCACCCACAGCACGAAGCCGCCTTGCGGCTCGGAGATGGAGCACTCTTGCGGGAAGCTGGCGGCCACGGCGTCGGACATGCGGCAGATGCGCTGCGCCAGCGCGCGCCGCATCTTGCGCACCTGTAGTTCGTAGCTGCTGCCGGTGAGGAAGTCGGCCAGCACGGCCTGGAAGAACTGGCTGGTGGCACCGCTCGATACCATCTTCAGCAAGGTCACTTCCTGCGCCCAGCGCCCCGCCACTACGTAGCCGACCCGCGAGGCGGGCGTGACCGCCTTGGAGAACGATGAGCACAGCAGCACGTGGCCGGTGCTGTCGTAGGCCTTCACGGGCCAGGGACGCTCGGCGGTGAAGCACAGGTCGCGGTAGATGTCGTCTTCGATCAGCGGGATGTCGTGCTGGGACAGCAGCGCGGCCAGGCGCTTCTTGTTCTCCTCCGGCATAACGCAGCCGAGCGGGTTGTTGGCGTTGGGGACGAACAGGCAGGCTTGCACCAGGCCTGCGTTGAAGGCCAGCTCCAGCGCGTCGATCGAGGGGCCGGTTTTCGGGTGCGTCGGTATCTCGAGCGCCTTCATGCCCAGGCTTTCTATCAGCTGCAGCAGCACGAAGTAGGTGGCCGACTCGATGGCGATGGTGTCGCCGGGCTTGGCCACGGCGCGCAGGCACAGGCTGATGGCTTCGGTGCAGGAGCTGGTGACGACGATCTCGGCCGGGTCCGGCCTGCCCCAGTCCAGCGCGCGCCGCATGATCTGGCGCACGAAGGCCGGTTCGTTGGTTTCGAAGCAGCTCACGCGCGCCAGCAGCGCCGGTTCGCGCCGCGCCACGGCGGCGACGGTCTTTTGCACGCGCTTGATGGGCAGCAGTTCGTCCGGCGGCCAGGCGGAGCCCAGGTGCACCATGCCGGGCGCTTCGTTCTCTTTGAGTACGCGCATCAGCAGGCTGGTGATGCCGACGTATCCGGGGTCTTTCAGGTGTTCGGGGTCCGTCATCACGGACATCAGGCGGGCGCGGTGGCGCACGTAGTAGCCGGCTTGCGGGCGCGCTTCGATCAGGCCGCGGTCTTCCATCAGCCGCAGCGCCTGCAGCACGGTGCTGACCGACAGGCGCTTTTGCTGCGCCAGGTGGCGGATGGAGGGCAGCCGGTCGCCGGGGGCGAACACGCGGTCGGCGATGTGCGCGCCCAGTTCGTCGGCCAGCTGTTCGTACAAGTTGGTTTGCATGGACATTCCTCCATTGTGGCGAGCGCGCGCGGCGCGGCACAGGTACAGCGGCGCGTTTTTTTGACCAGCACAGTTTAGCTGAACTGGCGCTGTGTACGTCACAATTCAAGTTTGCTGCATCTGTTATGGTGGCCGCGCGGGGACTATGCTGGAGGTATGAATCGCCGCCACCAGGAGAGCAGCATGCAAGCCCGTCCCCAGCCTTATGCCGAATACACACTGAGCAGCGATACGCCGCTGCGCCTGGAGGATGCGGGCGGCCGCGTGCTGGAAGGCGTGACGGGCGTGACGTGGATTACCGCTTACGGGCAGGCGACGGACTTCCTGTTGCGGCCCGGCCAGCGCTTCGTGGTGCCGAACGACGGCCTGACGCTGGTGGACGCCATCGGCAGCAGCCGCATCCGGCTGGCGGCGCCGCTGGCGCAAAGCTGGGGCCAGCGTGTGCTGCGCGAGGGCCAGGCGCGCCTGGCGGAGTCGATGATGCGCTTGCGCCAGGGTTTGCAGCCGCCGGGCTAGCCGCCATTCAATAGCCAATATATGGCCGGGCATGTATGATTGTGCAATTGGTTACTGCTACGGCTCCATGCAAACGTCCACCGTCGCCATCGAAGAAAAACAGAGCAGTGGCGAGAGCTCGAACGACATCGCAAACCACATCGCGGAGGCCATCGCGGCGCGCAAGCTGCCGCCGGGGACCAAGCTGCGCGAGGAGGCCTTGTCGCGCCTGTATTCGGTCAGCCGCACCAAGATCCGCGCGGCGCTGCTGATCCTTTCCAAAGACAAGTTGATCCAGATGGTGCCGGACAAGGGCGCCTTCGTGAGCCAGCCGAGCGAGAAGGAGTCGCGCGATATCTTCGCGGCGCGGCGCATCCTGGAAGCGGCGCTGGCGCGCGAGTTCGTGGCCAAGGCGACGGCGGCGGACTATCAGGTGCTGGAGCGGCATTTGACCATGGAGCGCCAGGCGCTGGGCGACCACAAGGTGCGCTCGCAGCTACTGGGCGATTTCCATGTGCTGCTGGCGGACGTGGTGGGCAACCAGGTGCTGCACGAGATGCTGAGCGAACTGGTGGCGCGCAGCTCGCTCATCACCATGCTGTACCAGTCGGACCGGGATGCGGTGTGCTCGTCCAATGAGCATGAGGAGTTTTTGAACGCGGCCAAGGCGGGTGATGCGGACCTGGCCGCGAAGCTGATGCTGGAGCACCTGCTGCACGTGGAAGGCGCGCTACGCTTCGACAGCAGCGGCGCGGCGCCGGACAAGGATCTCGTGGCGGCGCTGCTGAAGTAACGGCGGGTTACGCTCCGCTAACCCGCCCTACGCATGTCGCATCTTAGCGCCAGCGCAAACCGCAAATAGCAACGCGCTCCGCCGCTCACGCGGCCTTGCGCGCGCCGGTGGCCAGCGCGAGCTCGTGCGCCAGCGTGTTGTGACGCTCGATGACGATCGGCAGATCGACGGTCTGCAGCAGCCCGTCCCGCACCACCACCTTGCCGTTGATGATGCTGTGCGTGACGTTGGACGGCGTGCAGAAAACCAGCGCCGCCACCGGATCGTGCAGCGCGCCCGCAAATCCAATCTGGTCCAGCTTGAAGCTGATGATGTCTGCCGCCATGCCCGGCTTGAGCGCGCCGATGTCGTCGCGGTTCAGCACCTTGGCGCCGCCCAGGGTGGCCAGCTCCAGCGCCTGGCGCGCGGTCATCGCGTCCGGGCCGAAGCCGACGCGCTGCAGCAGCATCGCTTGCCTTACTTCGCCCAGCATATGCCCCGCGTCGTTGGACGCGCAGCCGTCCACGCCCAGCCCCACCGGCACGCCCGCGTCCACCATCTTGCGGATCGGCGCGATGCCGGACGCCAGGCGCATGTTCGAGCACGGGCAATGCGCGATGCCGGTGCCGGTCCTGGCGAACATGTAGACGCCGTCATCGTCCAGCTGCACGCAGTGCGCGTGCCACACGTCGTGGCCCACCCAGCCGCAATCCTCGGCGTATTCGGCCGGCGTCATGTTGAACTTCTCGCGGCTGTAGGCGATGTCATTGACGTTCTCGGCCAGGTGGGTATGCAGCGACACGCCATAGCTGCGCGCCATCGTGGCCGCTTCCTTCATCAGGTCGCGCGACACGGAGAACGGCGAGCATGGCGCCACCACGATGCGCTGCATGGCGTAGCGGTTGGCGTCGTGATAGGTTTCGATCAGGCGCTGCGTATCCTTCAGGATGGCGCCCTCCTCTTCCACCACGCGGTCCGGCGGCAGGCCGCCCTTGGACTGGCCCACGCTCATGGAGCCGCGCGCCGCGTGGAAGCGCATGCCGATCTTCTTCGCCGCTTCGATGCTGTCGTCGAGGCGGCAGTTGTTGGGGTAGATGTAGAGGTGGTCGCTGCTGGTGGTGCAGCCGGACAGCATCAGCTCGGACATGGCCGTCAGCGTGGACACATGCACCATCTCGCTGGTGAGGTTGGCCCAGATCGGGTACAGGTTGGTGAGCCAGTTGAACAACTCGCCGTTCTGCGCGGTGGGGATCACGCGCGTGAGGCTCTGGTACATATGGTGGTGGGTGTTCACCAGGCCGGGCATGACCACCTGCCCGGTGGCGTCGATCACTTCGTCGGCGTGCTGCGGCAGGTCGGCGGTGCAGCCCACCTGCTCGATCACGTTGTCCCGCACGAAGATGGCACCGTGGTCGATTTCGCGGCGCTCGTCGTCCATGGTCACCACCACGCGCGCATTCTTGATCAAGAGGGTTTTAGTCATTTTAGGTCCATAGGAATGATTAAACACTGCGGAAACAATGCGCGGGCACTGCGGAAACAATGTCAAAACCGCGCCGGGTGGTCGTCACCGGCGCGGAGCTTTACTGCGGGGTTGCGGCTATCAGGTTAAGCCGCTTCGAGCTTTTTTACCAGCATCGGCTGGGGCACCTCCTCTTCGTCGTCATCGCTGGCTTCAACGGGACGCTCGGGCAGGATCAGGTTCAGCGCCACCGCCACGATGGCGGCGGTGCTGATGCCGGAACCGAAGATCTCGTGCACGAAGGCCGGCAGCTTGGCCAGCAGCTCCGGGCGCACGGAGACCGCCAGGCCGCAGCCGATGGAGACGGCGATGATGATGCCGGTGCGTTTGCTGTGCTCCACCTTGCTCAGCATCTGCACGCCGGCGGCGATGATCATGGCGAACATCATCAGCCCTGCGCCGCCCAGCACGGGCTGCGGAATGGTGACGACCAGGGCGCCCAGCACCGGGAACAGGCCGGCCAGCGCCAGCATCACGCCGGTCAGCGCCACCACGTGGCGGCTGGCCACGCCGGTCAGCGAGATCACGCCGACGTTTTGCGCAAAGGTCGATACCGGCGGACTGCCCAGCATGGCCACGCAGGCCGAGCCGACGCCGTCGCACAGCACCCCGCGCGCCAGGGTCTTGCCGCGCATCTTGGTGTTGGTGGCCGAACCGAGCGCCATGAAGGTGCCGGTGGTTTCCACCATGGTGACCACGTAGGCCACGCCCATGGCGACGATGCCGCTGATCGGGAAGGTCATGCCGTGCGCGAACGGCTGCGGCAGCGAGAACGCGGCGGCCTTCTGCACGGACGAGAAGTCCACCAGGCCCATGGCCACGCAGCCCAGGTAGCCGACGAACATGCCCAGCACCACGGCGGCGGCGGAGAAAATGCCTTTACCGTATTGCACCAGCGCGATCACGGTGATCAGCACGAACAGCGCGATGCCGAGGTTGATCGGGTCGCCATAGTGCGCGCCCGAACCCTTGCCGCCAGCAGCCCAGTCGATGGCGACCGGCACCAGCGACAGGCCTATCATGGTCACCACGACGGCGGTGACGGCGTGCGGGAACAGCTTGCGGATCTGCGGCATGAAGCAGGAGCCGACGATCATGACGACCGAGCCGGCCAGAGAGGAACCGAGGATGCCGGGCACGCCGTGTTCCAGGCCGATGCTGATGGCCGCGCCGACGAAGGCGAAGCTGGTGCCCATGACGCAAGGCAGGCGGATGCCGATCGGGCCGACGCCCTTGCACTGGATGATGGTGACGATGCCGGAGCCGAGCAGCGCGGCGTTGACCAGGGCGACAATCTGGTCGGCCGGCAGTTTCAGGACGGCACCGACCACCAGCGGCACGGCGATGATGCCTCCCAGCGCCGCGAGCATGTGCTGGGCGGCCAGCAAGGTGGTGGTGATCAGCGGTGGACGGTCGTCCACTTGGAATAGCAGGTTGTTCATGTGTGTCTCCATCATTGATGTTATGTCGTGAACTACTTGTTCCGGTGCTATCCGGCATGCCTCTCCGCGCAGATCGTGGCGTCTGTTTTTATCGCAGCGAGGTCGTACTATGAGGCGGGATGGAGGGTCTTGTGGACGCTCCACTGGGATGCTTACACGCGGCTCTGTGGCAGCGTTCTATGTGATTGATGATGCCGAGTGCTGAAAAAGTTGTCAACCGATTTTGTATACAATCTATGCGTACTGAACGTATGCATTGCATAAAAGACACAGCATCATTGCCGCTCAGAAATGAGAACGGCCGCTACGGGCGGCAAGCCTGCAGCGGCCGTTTGTTGTGGTGCTCATTGCACCGTTCTGTTTAGCGGATTGGAACGCTGGAGCCCGAGGGGGAACCGCGTTTGGGGAGGTGCAGCTCCAGCATGCCGTGCCGGTATTGCGCCGTGGCGTGTGCATCGTCGATTTCGTGGGCCAACGTGAGGATGCGGCGCTGGTTGCCCATGTAGCGCTCGCTGTACACGGCGGACGCGCCGGGCTCATGCACCTGCTCCTCCGATGCCGCCGCGCTGATGTCGACCTGATTGCCATCGAGCCGCACCTTCAGGTCTTCCTTGCGCACGCCGGGAACGTCGGCCCGCACCACGTACTCACGCTCGTTTTCGTCCACATCGACCCGCATGCGCGCCGCCGCGTTGCGCGCGGCGCGGCGGAAACGGGCGCCGCGCATCCAGTCTTCCATCTGGCGCCATGCCTGCAGCCTGCGCAGCGACTCCAGCGGACGCAATTGGCGGGTATTGCTCACCCTGTCCATGACCGGCTCCGCTTACTGGATCTGCAGCTGGCGGCCGTGGCCCCCTACCTTCTTGGGCAGGGTCAGCTCCAACACGCCGTTTTTGCAGGTGGCGCTGGCTTGCTGGTCGTCCACCTCCTGAGGCAAGGTGAAGCTCCGGTACTGCTCGCCGTGGAAGCGCTCGCTGCGCATCATCGTCCCCTCCTGGGGTTGCTGCTGCACGTCGTGCTTGGCGCGGATGGTGACCGTATGGCCGTCGATCGACACGTTGATGTCTTCTTTTTCGTAGCCCGGCATTTCAGCCCGCACCGTATAAGCCTGGTCGGTTTCGTGCACGTCCATACGCATGCTGCGCGACTGCTCGGACATGCCTAACGGCCGGTCGAATTCGTCGAAAAAGCGCTCAATGTCGCGGAACGGGTCGAAACGCGCAAGATCTCCGAACGGGCTGAAACGGGTAAGATTGCTAGCCATAATTTCCTCCCTTCAAGTGAAATGGTGAATTTAGCTACTGCTGTCCCTTCAGCATAGCACCTGTTCCGGAGAGGTCCAGTACACGATTCAATCGGGAGCGCGCTGGCTCAGCCTTTGCGGGCGTCGTCGTCCAGGCTGCGCAGGAAGGCCAGTTTATCGGCGATTTTGCTTTCCAGGCCGCGCGGGACGGGCTGGTACCAGCCGGGCTCGGCCATGCCGTCCGGCAGATAGGTTTCGCCGGCCGCGTAGGCGTGCGGCTCGTCGTGGGCGTAGCGGTATTCGTGGCCGTAGCCCAGCTCTTTCATCAGCTTGGTTGGCGCGTTGCGCAGGTGCACCGGCACTTCGCGCGACTTGTCGCGCTTCACGAAGGCCATGGCCTGGTTGAAGGCGTTATAGCCGGCATTGCTCTTGGCCGCGATGGCCAGGTAGATCACGGCCTGGCCCAGCGCCAGTTCGCCTTCCGGCGAGCCCAGGCGCTCGTAGGTGGCGGCCGCGTCGTTGGCCATGGTGAGCGCGCGCGGGTCGGCCAGGCCGATGTCTTCCCAGGCCATGCGCACGATGCGGCGCGACAGGTAGCGCGGGTCGGCGCCGCCGTCTATCATGCGACAGAACCAGTACAGCGCGCCGTCCGGATTGGAGCCGCGCACCGACTTGTGCAGGGCGGAAATCTGGTCGTAGAAATTGTCGCCGCCCTTGTCGAAGCGGCGCGCGTTCAGCGTCATGGCGTTCTCGACGAACTTGGCGTCGATCTTCCGCAGGCCGGCCGACGATGCGGCGTTGTCGGCCTGCTCCAGCAGGTTCAGGAAGCGGCGCGCGTCGCCGTCGGCGTAGCCGATCAGCGTGTCGGCGGCGGCGTCCTCGAACGTCAGGTGCGGCAAGGCTTCCTTCTGCGCCTTCACCAGCAACTGGCGCATCTCGTCCTCGGTGAGCGACTTGAGCACGTAGACCTGGGCGCGCGACAGCAGCGCCGAATTCACTTCAAAGCTGGGGTTCTCGGTGGTGGCGCCGATGAAGGTCACCAGGCCGGACTCCACGAAGGGCAGCAAGGCGTCCTGCTGCGACTTGTTGAAGCGGTGGATCTCGTCCACAAACAGCAAGGTGTGCTTGCCGTGCCGGTCCAGGTTCTGCTGGGCCTGCTCCATGGCGGCGCGGATGTCCTTAACGCCCGCGAACACGGCGGACAGGGCGATGAACTCGGCGTCGAAGGCGTTCGCGGTCAGGCGCGCCAGCGTGGTCTTGCCCACGCCCGGCGGCCCCCACAGGATCATGGAATGCGGCTTGCCAGCCTGGAAGGCCAGGCGCAGCGGCTTGCCCTCGCCCAGCAGGTGCTGCTGGCCGATCACCTCGTCCATGGTCTTGGGACGCAGGGCTTCGGCCAGCGGCGCGCGGGGTTCGGTTTTGAAAAGGTCGTCCATCATGCTTTACTGTAGCGGCAGCGGCGCGCGCGGCGTTTGCGCAGGCGCAAGCTGCGGGCAGGTTGCCTTATTGCTGAGAAATTTCCACACCCTTGGGCATCACGAACTTGTAATGCGCGGCGCCCACTTGCGGGTTTTTCTCGAACTTGCTGAAGGTCAGCACGGACATGGAACCGAAGTTGTCTTTCAGCTCCATCGCTTCCGGCGTGCCGTTGCGCAGACCGATGGCGATCTGCTCGAAGGTGGTGTCCTGCGTCTTGGGCACCGCTTTCAGCCATTCCAGGCCGTCGCGCGTGCCCGCCTCGGACAGCGTGAAATTCTTTTCCAGGTCGTTGCTGCCAAACAGGATGGCGGCCGGCGACGAGCCCAGCGCATTGCCCAGCTTCTTCACCGTGACCTGGTTCAAGTCCTTGTCATAGATATAGAGCTGTTCGCCGTCGGCCTGCAGCAGCTGGTCGTACGGCTTCAGATAGGTCCAGATGAACTTGCCGGGGCGGGCGAATTCAAAGGTGCCGCTGGCCGTGTTGGAGCTCTTGCCCGCCTTCACCTGGCGCTGCGTGAACTCGCCGCGCGCGGACTTGGTGCTGGCGACGAAGGTCTTGAACTGCTCCAGCGCGGCAGCCTGGGCGGCGCCGGCCAGCAGCAGGGAAGCGGCCAAGACTGCGATTTTGTGGGTGGTACTCATGGTCATGCTGTGTCCTTTATTCTGCGCTGGCGGCCGGCACCAGGATGTCGCGGTTGCCGTTCGACTGCATGGGCGATACCACGCCGCTCTGTTCCATCTGTTCCAGCAGGCGCGCCGCGCGGTTGTAACCGATGCGCAAGTGGCGCTGCACCAGCGAAATCGAGGCGCGGCGGTTTTTCAGCACCACCTGCACGGCCTGGTCGTACATCGGGTCGGCTTCGCCGCCGCCCTCGCCGCCCGCGCCGGCGCCATCGCCGCCGCCCTCGCCTTCCAGCGTGCCGCCTTCCAGGATGCCCTCGATATAGTTCGGTTCACCCTGCAGTTTCAAGTGTTTCACCACCCGGTGCACCTCGTCGTCCGATACGAAGGCGCCGTGCACGCGCACCGGCAAGCCGGTGCCGGGCGGCATGTACAGCATGTCGCCCATGCCGAGCAGCGTTTCCGCGCCCATCTGGTCCAGAATGGTGCGCGAGTCGATCTTGGACGACACCTGGAACGCAATACGGGTCGGAATATTGGCCTTGATCAGGCCGGTGATCACGTCTACAGATGGGCGCTGCGTCGCCAGAATCAAGTGCAGCCCGGCGGCACGCGCTTTCTGGGCGATACGGGCGATCAATTCTTCCACCTTCTTGCCGACCACCATCATCAGGTCGGCCAGCTCGTCGATGATGATGACGATGGTGGGCAGCTTCTCCAGCGGCTCGGGCGAATCCGGCGTGATGCTGAACGGATTCGGAATGTGCTCTTCGCGCTTGGCCGCTTCGGCAATCTTGGCGTTGTAGCCGGCCAGGTTGCGCACGCCCAGCTTGGACATCAGCTTGTAGCGGCGCTCCATCTCGTTCACGGCCCAGTTCAGCGCGTGGCCGGCCTGGCGCATATCGGTTACCACCGGCGCCAGCAGGTGCGGAATGCCTTCGTACACCGACATTTCCAGCATCTTCGGATCGATCAGGATCATGCGCACGTCGGCCGGGTCGGACTTGTACAGCAGCGACAGGATGGTGGCGTTGATACCCACCGACTTGCCGGAGCCGGTGGTGCCGGCCACCAGCAAGTGCGGCATCTTGGCCAGGTCGGCCACCACCGGCTTGCCGGCGATGTCCTTGCCCAGCGCCACGGTCAGCGACGAGGCGTTGTCGTGGTAGACCTTGGAACCGACAATCTCGCTCAGGCGCACGATCTGGCGCTTGGGGTTTGGCAGCTCCAGCGCCATGTAATTCTTGCCCGGGATGGTTTCCACCACGCGGATGGAGGTCAGCGACAGCGAACGCGCCAGGTCGCGCGCCAGGTTCACGATCTGCGAGCCCTTCACGCCGGTGGCCGGTTCGATCTCGTAGCGCGTGACCACGGGGCCGGGATAAGCGGCCACCACGCGCGCTTCCACGCCGAAGTCCGACAGCTTCTTCTCGATCAGGCGGCTGGTGAATTCCAGCGTCTCCACGGCCACGGTTTCCTGCGACGGCGGCGCATCGTCCAGCAGCGACAGCGGCGGCAGGTCGCCCGGACGGGTATCCTGGAACAGCGCCCCCTGGCGCTCCTTCACGGCGCGCTCGGACGGCACCACGGAGGTGACTTGCTGCTCGATCTTGACCGGCACCGGCGCGGCGAATTTCTCCGGCGCCACAGTGGGCGCGGGACGCGGTGCGTCGTCGTAGCCGTCGTAGGCACTGTCCGCACCCATGGCGCCAGCCAGGCCGGCCGCCGCAGCGGGCGCCTTGGCCGATGCCGGCGCAGGCGCGCCGTCCAGGCGCGGCTCGGCGCGTACCGGCTTCTCCACGTGCTTCTCGATATGCTTGGCGCGCTCGTTGACCACCACTTCCTCGCGCTTGACGGTGGCGCGCTCGCCCTGGATGCGGTCTTCGCGGTCCTGGTAGCGCAGCATCACCCATTCGCAGCAGTCCTCGATAAAGCCGCCGATGCGCTCGGCCACGGCCAGCCAGGACACATGGAAGAACAGGCTGAAACCCAGCCCGAACAGCAGCAGCATCAGCAAGGTGGCGCCGGTAAAGCCCAGCCCCACGTGCGCGCCATGGCCGATCAGCTTGCCCAGCACCCCGCCCGGCGCCAGCGGCAGCTGCACCTTGAGCGTGTACATGCGCAGGAATTCCAGGCCCAGGCTGCCCACCAGCAGGAAGGCAAAGCCGATCACGCGGATCAGGCCCTCGTGGCGGTGCTCGTCATCGTCGTCCTGGTTGGTGACGAATTTGCGCGTCAGCCGGCGGTAGCCGCTCCACACGGCCCGCAGCAGCCACACGCACCACCACCACGCGGAAATGCCGAAGATATACAGCATCAGGTCGCTCATCCACGCGCCCGCGCGGCCCCCCAGGTTGTACACCTTGGGCACGGCATTCGAGTGCGACCAGCCCGGATCAGCCTTGTTAAAGCTGATCATAATGAGCAGAAAGTACAGCGCCAGCGCAGCCAGCGCGAACCAGCGCGCCTCCGACAGCAGCCGCACGAGCCGGTTCGGCAGCGGTTGGCGTTCGGTCGGCGTGCGGGTGTAGCTCAAAGGCTGCTGCTTCATCGGCTGCTGCTTGGCCGCTGCTTGCTTGACAGGCTGTTCTCTCGTTTTGGACATTGATACTTTTGTAAGATTTTTGCGGGCGCACCAGAGGGCGCTAGCCATTTGTGGGTATTCTAAGCCATCTCTATAGGAAGCGGCCTCCCAATTCAACCAGTTTCCCTGCTTGGACTATAATTCTGTCTTTGCTCGCCGGCATTGTTATCGCCGCGCCTGCCCCCAACTTTGGTTTATCCAACTAATTAAGAAGCCTTCCCATGACCACTACCAAACACGCCCGCGTTTTGATTCTCGGCTCTGGCCCAGCCGGCTACAGCGCCGCCATTTACGCCGCGCGCGCCAATCTGAACCCCATGCTGGTGACCGGCGTGGAACAAGGCGGCCAGCTGATGACCACCACCGACGTGGAAAACTGGCCAGCCGACCCGATGGGCGTGCAAGGCCCGGACCTGATGCAGCGCTTCCTGCAGCACGCCGAGCGCTTCAAGACCGAGATCGTGTTTGACCACATTCATACGGCCAAGCTGAGCGAAAAGCCGATCCGCCTGATCGGCGACAGCGCCGAGTACACCTGCGACACCCTGATCATTGCCACCGGCGCCTCGGCGCAGTACCTGGGCCTGCCGTCCGAGCAGGAATTCATGGGCCGCGGCGTATCCGCCTGCGCCACCTGCGACGGTTTCTTCTACCGTGGCCAGGAAGTGGCCGTCATCGGCGGCGGCAACACGGCTGTCGAGGAAGCACTGTACCTGTCCAACATCGCCACCAAGGTCACGCTGGTGCACCGCCGCGACAAATTCCGCGCCGAAGCCATCCTGATCGACCGCCTGATGGCCAAGGTCGCCGAAGGCAAGATCGAGCTGAAACTGAACCACACGCTGCAGGAAGTGACCGGCGACCAGGGCGGCGTGACCGGCCTGACGCTGGCGGCCACCGCCGACGGCGCGCTGACCAAGATCAATGTGCACGGCCTGTTCGTGGCCATCGGCCACAAGCCGAACACCGGCATCTTCGAGGGCCAGCTGGAAATGCACAACGGTTACATCAAGACCCGCACCGGCACCGAGGGCATGGCCACCGCCACCTCCGCCCCGGGCGTGTTCGCCGCCGGCGACGTGCAGGACCACATCTACCGCCAGGCCATCACCAGCGCCGGCACCGGCTGCATGGCCGCGCTGGACGCCCAGCGCTACCTGGAAGGCCAGGAGTAAGACCATGGCGGGCTTGAAGGACTTCGCCGACCTGAAATCCCTCGGCAAGCAGCTGAAGGAACAGGGCGAGGCGCGCGCGGCCGCCGAGGCCGAGCGCGCCAAGCGCGAAAAGGTGGCGGCGGCCGAAGCGAACATCTTCCGCAACACGCTGGGAGAGGTAAAGCGCATGCCGGAGCAAAACCGCTATGTGCACCAGCCCGCCCCTGCCGTGTCCGCCCAGGCGCTGGCGGCGGCGAAAAAGCGCGGCCCGCTGACGCCGGAAGAACAGCGCCAGGACGACGCGGCCGTGCTGCGCGAATCCCTGTCCGACCTGTTCGAGGTGGACCACTACATGGAAGAAGACCCGGCGCTGAACTATGCGGCACCCGGCGTCGGCCCCGATGTGGTGAAAAAGATGCGCAAAGGCTACTGGCCGGTGCAGGACGAGCTGGACCTGCACGGCCTGAACCGCGACGGCGCGCGCGACGCGCTGGGCGCGTTCCTGACCCGCGCCAACCAGCGCGGCATGCGCTGCGTGTGCGTGATCCACGGCCGCGGCTTCGGCTCGCGCGGCCAGGAACCGGTGCTCAAGTCCATGGTGCACAGCTGGCTGGTGCAAAAGGAAGTGGTGGCGTTCTGCCAGGCCCGTCCGTCCGACGGCGGCGAAGGCGCGCTGATCGTGCTGCTGCGCGCCGCGCTCCAACCCGAGCGGCGCTGAGCCAGCGGGTTACGGCGCCGTGCGCCTAACCCGCCCTACGGCTGGCTACCCTGTAGCGCGCGTTAGCGGCGCAGCCGCGTAACCCGCCAGCGCCGCCGCAAAATTCCCCTACCCCCGGTAGCTTGCGCATGTTAACCTGTGGGAATTAGCAACTTTGCCAATTCCCACAGTACATGAAGCACATCCCGCACGTCTCCCTGATCACCATCATCGAAGTCGTGGCAATCCTGGTCGGGGCGATTTCAGGCTTCATCGAAGCGCGGCGCAAGCGCATGGACTTGGTGGGCGTTTTCACCGTGGCTTTCATCACCGCATTCGGCGGCGGCACCCTGCGCGACATCCTGCTCGACAAGCGCCCGCTGTTCTGGGTGCAGCACCAGGAATACGCCATCCTCATTTTCGTGCTGGCCCTGATCGCCACACCGCTCATGCGCACCCTGCGCCAGATCGTCTCCGAACGCGTGATTGTGGTGGCCGACGCCGTCGGCCTGGGCCTGTTCGCCATTGCCGGCGTGTCGCAGGCGCAGCAAGCCAATATGCCCATCTTCATCGCCTCCATGATGGGCGTGATCACCGGCATCTTCGGCGGCGTGCTGCGCGACATCGTCTGCAACGAGGTGCCGATGGTGTTCCGCGACGGCAAACCCTACGCCATCTGCGCCTTCATCGGCTGCTGGATGTACATCGTGATGCAGAAAACGTCCGTGTCGGACGATTTCGCCCTGTGGTCAAGCGCGATGGCGATCACCATCATGCGCCTGCTGACCTGGAAGTTCGATATGCGGCTGGGCCGTCCCTGACGGCTTAGACAGCGTCCGCGCCGGTTTCGCCGGTGCGGATGCGGATCACCTGCTCCACGTTCTGCACGAAGATCTTGCCGTCGCCGATCTTGCCGGTGCGCGCCGCCTTGATGATGGCGTCCACCACCTGCTCGGCCACGCCGTCGTCCACCACCACTTCCACCTTCACCTTCGGCAGGAAGTCCACCACGTATTCGGCGCCGCGATACAGCTCGGTGTGCCCCTTCTGGCGGCCGAAGCCCTTCACTTCCGTCACGGTCAGGCCGGTGACGTTCACTTCGGCCAGCGCTTCGCGCACTTCGTCCAGCTTGAACGGCTTGATAACTGCGGTGATCTGCTTCATGGGATTCTCCTTAATATAAATCGTTTATGCGTCTATGCGTCCGGCACATTCTTCAAGTCCTCCATCCACACCACGGATTCGGAATCGCTGGGCGCGCGCCAGTCGCCGCGCGGCGACAGCGAACCGCCCGATCCGACCTTCGGCCCGTTCGGCACGCAGGTGCGCTTGAACTGGCTGGTCTGGAAGAAGCGGCGCAGGAAGATGCCCAGGTTGTGCTTGATGTCTTTTAATGCGTACTGATTGCGCACCACGTGCGCCTCGTTCGGCCAGCCCCCGATGCTGCGGTCACGCCACGCTGCATGGGCCAGGAACGCCACTTTTGACGGCGAGAATCCGAAGCGCAGCGTGTAGTATAAGTTGAAGTCCTGCAATTCGTATGGTCCGATGACACTTTCGGTGATTTGCGCCGGCGCGCCGCTGTCTTCCTGGCCGGCCTTGCCCGGCACCAGTTCCGGGCTGATCTCCGTGTTCACCACCGCCAGCAGCACCGCCGAGTCCTGCGCGCCGAACTGGCGGCTCTCGGCCACCCAGCGCACCAGGTGCGAAATCAGCGTCTTCGGCACGCTGGCATTGACGTTGTAATGCGACATATGGTCGCCCACGCCGTAGGTGCACCAACCCAGCGCCAGCTCGCTCAGGTCGCCGGTGCCGATCACGATGCCGTTGTGGAAATTCGCCAGGCGGAACAGGTGGTTGGTGCGCTCGCCCGCTTGCACATTTTCAAAAGTGATGTCGTACTGCGGCTCGCCTTCCGAGAACGGATGGCCGATGTCCTTCATCATCTGGATGCAGCTCGGGCGGATGTCAATCTCGGAGGCGGTGCAGCCGACGAACTCCATGAGCTGGCGCGCCTGCAGCAAGGTGCGCGCACTGGTGGCGAAGCCCGGCATGGTGATGCCGATGATATTGGTGCGCGGCAGGTCCAGGCGGTCCATGGCTTTCGCGCACACCAGCAGCGCATGCGTGGAATCGAGGCCGCCCGAAATGCCGATCACCACCTTCTTGATGCCGGACGATGACAGCCGCTGCACCAGCGCCTGCACCTGGATGTTGTACACCTCGTTGCAGCGCTTGTCGCGCAGGGCCGGGTTGGACGGCACGTACGGGAAGCGCGCCACGTTGCGCTCCAGCGCCAGCACCGGCTGCGCAGGCAGTTCCAGCGCGAAGCGCACGGTGCGGAAAGCCGCCACCTCCTCGCGGTGGCGGCGCATGGACTGGCCGAAAGTGGTCTGGCGCATGCGCTCGCGCGACAGGCGCTCCAGGTCCACGTCCGCGTAAATCAGGTGCGACTCGTCCTGGAAGCGCTCGGCCTCGGACAGCAGCTCGCCGTTCTCGTAGATCAGCGCCTGGCCATCCCAGGCCAGGTCCGTGGTCGACTCGCCCCGCCCCGCCGACGAATACAGATAGGCCGACAGGCAGCGCGCCGACTGCTGGCTCACCAGCTGGTGCCGGTAATCCGCCTTGCCGATCACGACGTTCGACGCCGACAAATTCACCAGCACGGTCGCCCCCGCCAGCGCGGCGAAGGACGACGGCGGAATCGGCACCCACACGTCCTCGCAAATCTCGACGTGAAACTTAAACAGCGGCAAATTCTCGACTTCGAACAGCAGCGCCGAGCCAAACGGCACCGTCTGCCCCAGCAGCGCGATTTCGGTGGAAATGGCCTCATCACCGGCGCTGAACTGGCGCGCTTCGTAAAACTCCCCGTAATTCGGCAGGTACGACTTCGGCACCACGCCATGGATGCGGCCGCCGGACAGCACCACCGCGCAATTGAACAGCTGATGGTCCACCCGCAGCGGCACGCCGACGATCAGCGCCGCGCTAATGGTCTTGGACGCCTCCAGCACCGTCTGCAAGCCCGCCAGGCAGCCGTCCAGCAGCGCGCGCTGATGGAACAGATCGTCGCAGGTATAGGCCGAAATGCCCAGTTCGGTAAACGCCACCAGCGCCGCCCCCTTGGCGGCGGCCTGCCCGGCCAGCTTCACGGTTTCGGCAGCGTTATAGGCCGGATCGGCCACGCGGCAGCGCGGCACGACCACGCTCAGGCGTGCAAAGTCATGGGAATACAGATTGAAGAATGATTGCGGTGCGTGCGGCATAAGACAGGCTTCCTCTATGGATAAGCCGATTTTAGCATTCGCCCTTGACTATCGTGCAAAGTTGCCCGCCAGCCGCCCTTGGCCGAGGCGCTCCGCCGGCGACGCCGCGATGCCCAGCGCCATGGCAAGCACCATCGCGGCCAGCCAGACCGGCAGCACCGGCAGGTGGAATTGCTGTCCCATGTTGAACGCCAGGCTATACGCCAGCCCCTGCCACATGTAGATGGAGTACCCCTTGTTCACAAACGGCCGGAACCAGCGCATGGCGTTCAGGCGTGCGACCGCACTATCCGTCACGCAGGAGGTAGCGGACCACAGCAAGGAAAACCACGCGATACCGAACAGGAAGAACGCGGTATTGGGCGGAAACTTATTGGCTTGCATATCCAGCGTCGCCCAGGACAGGGACCATGCGCCGAGCAGCAGCATGACGGCCGCGGCGCCCAGCGCCAGCAACTGCGGCCTGGACAGCATGGGACCGAAGCGCCCGCTGCCCACCACGTAGCCGAGCACGGCCCAGGTTGCATAGGTCAGCACGCTGCTGGGCAGGTTCCCCGCCGGCAGCCATTCCCCGCCCAGTATCAGCACGCCGCCCGCCACGATAAGCAAGGGAATCGGCAGCTTCACCCTGTTCACCGCCTTGACCAGCAAAGGCAGCAGGAAAGTCACGCCCAGGAAGGGGGCGACGAACCACAGGTGATAATTCAGCATCGATACCGAGTGCCCGCTGCCGTATTCCACCGGATTCAGCCAGGCCAGCAGCGTGGCGGTTGTCGCAGCGGCGCTTCCGGTCAGCGTCGGGTTTCCCTTCAGAAAAATCAGGCCCAGGCAGACCGCCGCGTACACCCAGTACGGGATCAGGATGCGCGCCGCCCGCGTCTTCAGATAGTTCCAGTAGTCCCTTTTCGTTTCCATCCGCAAGCCGCCTTGCAGCGACAGGGCATACGCATAGCCCGATATGAAAAAGATGCAGGGCATCTCGAACAGGATCAGCGTGGCCCCGGGACCGGCATACACGTTCAAGAAGAAGAATCCATGCACGACGGTAATGATATACACCATCAGCATGCCACGTGCCGCGTCAATTCTCGGGTTACGCATTTTCAGGGCAATCCTTTCCAATCAACGTAAAATGTCCCCATGAGCTACCGTCCCGACGTCATTTCCTCCCTCGCCGAAGTCGGCGAACCCGCCTGGAACGCGCTGCTGGCCGCGCAGGGCGAAGACAACCCCTTCCTGTCCTACGCCTTCCTGCACGCGCTGCACGAATCCGGCAGCGCCTGCGCGGAGACCGGCTGGCAACCGCAATACCTGGCGTTGTGGAAGGGCGACGAGTTGGCCGCCGCCATGCCACTCTACGTCAAATCCCATTCGTACGGCGAATACGTGTTCGACTGGGCGTGGGCGGACGCTTACCACCGCAACGGCATTGAGTACTATCCGAAGCTGCTGTCGGCCATCCCGTTCACGCCCGTGACAGGCAGCCGCCTGCTGGCGCGCGATGGCGAGAGCCGCGCCGCCCTGGTGGCGCTGCTCAAGGCGCAGCAGAAGTCGGCCGACATGTCGTCCACCCACGTGCTCTACCCGCCCGAGGAGCAGGCCATGCAGCTCTACGAGGCCGGCTTCATGCTGCGCAGCGGCGTGCAGTTCCACTGGCTGAACCAGGGCTACGCCGATTTCGACCAGTTCCTGGCCACGCTGGAGCACAAGAAGCGCAAGAATATCCGCGCCGAGCGCCGCAAGGTGCGCGAAGCCGGGGTGACCATGCGCCAGATCCGCGGCCACGACGCCACCGCCGAGGACTGGCGCTTCTTCCACCGCTGCTATTCGAACACCTACGCCGAGCACCGCTCCTCGCCCTATCTGAACCTGGAGTTCTTCCAGCGCATCGGCGCCACCATGCCCGGCAACATCCTGCTGGTGGTGGCCGAACGCGCCGGTCGCGCCATCGCGTCCTCGCTGGTGATCCACACCGCTGACACGCTGTACGGCCGCTACTGGGGCGCCGACGAGCATGTGCCCTGCCTGCATTTCGAGACCGCCTACTACCAGCCGCTGGAATTTTGCATCGCCAACGGCATCGCCACTTTCGAGGGCGGCGCGCAGGGCGAGCACAAGATGGCGCGCGGCTTCCTGCCGCAAAAGACCTGGTCCGCCCACTGGCTGGCCCACCCGGCCTTCGCCGACGCCGTGGAGCGCTTCCTCGAGCGCGAAAGCGGCGGCATCGACGATTACATCAGCGAATTGAACGAGCGCAACCCGTTCCGCTAGCCGGCCCGCAGCGTTAGCAAGCGCACCGTGGCGCGGCCGGAACTGCGCGATCATGGCGTATTGGTATTGCGAAGGAGCGCATCATGTCGGACGTACAGAAAATGCAGGAAGCCCAGGAGCGTGCCGTGATCGTGCTGGAACAGCCGCAGGAAGTGCGGTACTGGACCGACGAATTCGGTATTTCGGAAGCGGAACTGCGCGCGCTGGTGGCCCGCGTCGGGCCGTGCGCCAGGGATGTGAGGGTGGCGCTGGGGCGGCCCATCCATGAGGGCCACCAGGGCTGAACCGGAGCGCCGGCCCGCCCGGTTATAGCGCCGCGTCCGCCAGCAGTTCGGGCCGCAGGGCGCGCATGCGCAGCTCGGTGAAGTAGCCGCCCGCCTCGTTGTAGCGCAGGAAATGGCGGCCACAGCTCCGGCAGCGCAGCACCTGGCTCAGGTTGGCCGGGAAATAGCGCGGCGCGATCGGCGCGTCCGCGCTCTCGTAGCGCGTGCCGTTTGGATGATATTCCTTGAAGGTGGGTTCGTCGTACGGATCGTCGACCAGCGTGCCCACCTCTTCCAGCTGTTCCAGCTCCAGCGACGTGGGCAGGCTTTGCCACGCCAGCAGCGGCACGCTGCTGCAGCTGCACCTGGCCGTCACCGCGGCCGATGCCGTGGCCAGTTCCAGCAAGGCTGGAAAATCAATGATCTGCATCGTTCTCTCCTAGTATCGCCAGATTGCGGGCCGCTATCCTGGCGTGGGTGGACTCGGTTGCACCCGGCCCTGGCATCATGCGCACGTCGCGGTAGCCCAGCAGGCGGCCGTCGGCCGCGCGCGGGCCGACCGGCTCCAGCGTTTTGCCTGTGTCCCGCTCCACATAGCGCACCGAGCCGCCGTGCGGCCCCGGCGCCCATTTGTCGCCCCACTGCAGCAAGGCCATCAGCACCGGGAACAGTTCCTCGCCCTTGGGCGTGAGCCGGTAACCCAGGCGGCGCCCTTCCAGCGGCGATTTCTCCAGTATGCCCAGTTCAGTCAGGCGGTTCAGCCGGCTGGTAAGGATGTTGCGGGCGATGCCCAGCCGTTCCTGGAACTCGTCGAAGCGCGTCGTGCCCAGCATGCATTCGCGAATAATCAACAAGCTCCACCACTCGCCGACCTGGTCGAGCGAGCGGGCTATGGAGCAGTTCATGCCATCAAAAGGTTTACGTTGCATGCGGACGATTTTAGATCTTTAAGTTGCATAACGCAACTTTATCTGCTAAGTTTCATCATGAAACTAAAATTCCGCTCGCAAGAGCACGCAACTTAAGGAGCAACACCATGGATCGTCGATTACTCGTGCTCGCAGCGGGCATGTTCGCCATCGGCACCGACAGCTTTGTCGTGGCCGGCATTCTTCCCCAGGTCGCCAGGTCGCTGGACGTGCCGATCGGCGTGGCCGGCCAGATGGTGACCTTGTACGCGCTCAGTTATGCGCTGCTGTCGCCGGTGGTGGCCGCCACGCTGGCGCACTGGCCGCGCAAGCGCCTGCTGCTGGCCGGGCTGGCGGTATTCGTGGCGGGCAACCTGATCACAGCGGTGGCGCCGAGCATCGAACTGGTGCTGGCCAGCCGCCTGATCGCCGGGCTGGGCGCCGCCATGTTCAGCCCCACCGCGACCGCCACCGGCGCCTCGCTGGTAGCGCCCGAAAAGCGCGCCCAGGCGCTGGCCATCGTGATTGCGGGCCTGACCAGCGCCACCGCGCTCGGTTCGCCCATCGGCACCTTCATCGGCGGCCTGGGCGACTGGCGCGCCACCATGTGGTTCGTCACCGCCGTGGGCCTGGCCGCCAGCGTGGCCGTGTACGCCATGCTGCCGCACATTCCCGCCTTGCCCGCCGTGACTTTGCGCCAGCGCCTGGCGCCGCTGAAGGATAGCCGCGTGGTGCTCACGCTGCTGACCACGCTGGCCGCCTATTCCGGCCTGTTCGCGGTGTACACCTACATCGGCGTGAGCTTCGACCGCGCCACCGGCGGCAGGGCCGAGGTGCTGGCCGGCCTGCTGCTGCTGTGGGGCTTTGCCGCCACCGCCGGCAACCTGAGCGCGGGCAAGCTGACCGACCGCTTCGGCAGCCGCACCATCATCTACGGCACCTTGGCCGTGGCCGCCATCAACTTCGCGCTGCTGCCGCTGGCGTCGGCGCAGCTGTGGAGCGCGGCGCTGTCCATCGTGGTCTGGGGCCTGTGCGGCTGGGGCCTGCTGGTGCCGCAGCAGCACCGCCTGATCAGCCTGGCGCCGGCATCGGCACCGCTGCTGCTGGGCTTGAACTCGGCGGCGCTATACGTGGGCGTGTCGGCCGCCGGCGTGATCGGCGCGGCCAGCATCGCGCTGCTGGACCGCCACCAGATTGGCCTGGTGGGCGCGGCCCTGCTGGCGACGGCTTTCGTCATCGCGCAGCAGGCGGACCGGCTGATCCGCAAAGAGCGCGCCGGAGCGCCGGCCCTGCGCGCGGCCGCTAACTGAACCGCTAACTGAACCGCAGGAAAAAGGTGGTGGTCCCGCCAGGTACGCTTTCCACCCGCACGTCGCCCCCGTGCAGCCGCATGATGGCGCGCACGATGGACAGGCCCAGCCCGGCCGAATGCGCCTGGCTGGAGCGGGCCGCGTCGGCGCGGTAGTAGCGGTCGAAGATGTGCGGCAGGTGTTCGGCGGCGATGCCGGGGCCGGTATTGCTGACGGCCAGCTCGACGCCCTGTCCGGCGCGGCGCGCCGACAGCCGCACTTCGCCGCCCGCAGGCGTGTAGCGGATGGCGTTCGACACCAGGTTGTTGACAGCGCGCTGCAGCAGCACCGGATCGACCTGCGCCTGCAGCGCCGGCGCATCGACCGCCAGCCGCACGCCCACGTCATCGGCCAGCAGCTCGAAGTAGTCGTGAATGCGCAGCAGCTCGGCGCGCAGGTCCAGCTGTTCGCGCTGCAGCGCCAGCTGGGCGTTGTCCACCCGCGCCAGGAACAGCGTGTTCTCTATCATGCGCGCCAGCCGCTCGTACTCTTCGGAATTGGACGCCAGCAGCGACTGGTACTCTTCCACCGTGCGCGGACGTGACAGGGCCACCTGGGTTTCCATCATCAAGGTGTTGACCGGCGTGCGCAGGTCGTGCGCGAGATCGGCGGCAAAACCGGACAGGCGCTGCACGCCCTCTTCCAGCCGGTCCAGCATGGCGTTGTAGGCTTCGCCCATTTCGCGCAGCTCGGCCGGCGCGTCCTGCACCGACAGCCGGGTATTCAGGCGGCTGGTGTGGATGGCGTTCGCCTTGCCGATCAGCGAGCGCACGCTGCGCATGCTGTGGCGCACCACGGCATAGCCCAGCAAGGCCGCCAGCGCGGCGCCGCCGGCCAGCGCCACCAGCAGATCGGTGCCGTACCGTTTCAGGACGCGCAGCCTGTCGGAGCGTTCGCGCGCCAGCGTGATCTCCACCGGCTCGCCGCCCGCCAGGCCCACCGCGCTGACCATGCGGCCGCTGCCCTGCTCGGGCACCCAGTCGTGGATGTCGTCCAGCGTCAGCACGTTTTGCGCGGGCACGCTGGCGATTTTCGGCAAGGGGCGCGAGGTGATGGCCGTTTGCAGCAGGCGTTCGCCGTCCGGCCCCTTCACGCGCAGCATGAAGTCGTTGTGGCCGGACAGGGTTTCCACCAGTGGACGCTGGTCGCGCGCGATGGCCTGCGGGGACGGCAGCGTGGCCACGATGCGGCGGATCTGCGAGGCCTTGCTGATCAGCTCCACGTCGTCGCGGTAGTGCATCTGGCGCGCCAGGGTTTGGTACAGATAGGTCCCTGCGGCCAGGAAGGTGGCGCTGGTCACCGCCGCCAGCAGCAGCGCCACGCGCACGGTGAGCGACAGTGGCCTCGGGCGCCTGCCGGCCAGGCGCATGGCGCCCAGGCTCACGGCCGGTGCTCCAGCAGGTAGCCCATGCCGCGCACGGTCTGGATCAGCTTCACGTCGTAGGGGTCGTCGATCTTGGCGCGCAGGCGGCGCACCGCCACGTCCACCACGTTGGTGTCGGAGTCGAAGTTCATGTCCCACACCATGGAGGCGATCTGCGTGCGCGACAGCACTTCGCCCTGGCGCTTGGCCAGCAGATGCAGCAGCGCGAATTCCTTCGCCGTCAGCTCGATGCGGGCAGCCTGGCGCGTGACGCGGCGGCGCAGCACGTCGATCTCCAGGTCGGCCACCTTGATCAGCTCCATCTCGCGCACCGGGCCGCGCCGCATCAACGTCTTGATGCGGGCCAGCAGCTCGGCGAAGGCGAACGGCTTGACCAGGTAGTCGTCCGCGCCCAGTTCCAGGCCCTTCACGCGGTCGGCCACGTCGTCGCGCGCGGTCAGGAACAGCACCGGGGTCTGCTTGCGCTCGCGCAGCTTGCCGAGCACGGCCCAGCCGTCCAGCTGCGGCAGCATCACGTCCAGCACGATCAGTTCATAGTCGAATTCCAGCGCCAGCGCCAGCCCGTCCACGCCATTGCGCGCCAGGTCCGCCACGTAGCCCGATTCCTGCAGGCCCTTGACCAGGTAATCGCCCGCTTTCGGTTCGTCTTCCACCACCAGTATTTTCATCACGTCCTCCAGATGCACCATTGTCGGCGTTTATGGCAGCCGCATGGATTACAAATCTGTAATTTGCACGTCATCTTCACGTCAGCGGTGGGTCGTTAGCATGGGAACCGTGACAAGCCAACCCAAACACAAGGACTACATCATGTTAAACGCAATTCGCATGGCGGCGCTGGCCGCTACCCTGGCCGCTGCTTCCGCCGGTGCTTTCGCTTCCACCACCGGCACCGGCGCCTATGGCAAGGCCGTGGCGCCGGCCAATGCCCAGCGCCAGATCGCCCTGACTCCGGCCACCTCCGGCGTCAATGTGGACAATGGCGATACGGTGGAATTCAAGACCGCCGACGGCAACACCTTCACCTGGCATTTTGACACGCTGGTCGGCGAGAGCGCCTTCTCCCTGGCGAACATCGCGCCGGCAGGCAGCGTGGACCCGAAAGTCATCGTCTACGTCGGCGCCAATCCGCTGTACCGCTGATCCAGACAAGCAAGCGCCGGCAGCCCCGGCGCGTCACGATACAACATCGTGGCGCGCCGGGGCTGCCGGCGCTTTCAGCGTTACTTCGCTGCCTCCAGGATCAGGTTGGCGATGTCATCCGGATGCGAGATCATCGACACATGGCTGGACTCCAGTTCGATAGTCCGGGCGCCCATGCGCTTCGCGACAAAGCGCTCCAGCTCCGGCGAGGTGGTGCGGTCCTGCAGCGAAATGGCGTAGTAGCTTGGCTTGGATTTCCACGCCGCCTGCGTGGTGCGGCCCGCAAACAGCGTCTGCGCAATGCGGCCCTGGCCCGCGTACAGCACGCGGGCCTGCGCCGGGTCCAGGTCGCCCGCGAAGTCGCGCACGAAGGCCTGTTCGCTCAGTTGCGCGTAGCCGTCGGGCGACTTCACCAGCCCGGCGCTGGCCGGCGGCGCCGGGAACCTGGCGGCCAGCGCTGCGTAATCTTCGCCCACGTCCGGCGCACGCGCGGCCACGTAGACCAGCGCTTTCACCTTGGGGTCGTGGCCCGTCTCGCTGATCACCGTTCCCGCCCACGAGTGGCCCACCAGGATGGTCGGGCCGTCCTGCAGCGCCAGCACGCGGCGCGTGGCATCGGCGTCGTCCGCCAGCGATGTCAGGGGGTTCTGCACCGAGGTGACGTGCATGCCGGCTTTCTGCAGGCGCGCGATGACTTCGTTCCAGCCGGAGCCGTCGGCATATGCGCCGTGCACCAGCACGACGTTGCGCACTGAAGGCGCGGCCGGCGCGGCTGGACCGGCGACGGCAAAGCCGCCGGCCAGCATGGCCGCAGCGGCAGCTGCAAAGATTGAGCGTTTCATGATGCTGTCCTTCTCTCTGGTTGAAAAAGACAGTATAAAAAACAGCCCATGACCCGAACATGACGCGCGCATTACAAGCACATTACCGCGTTACCGCACCCGGGCTATCTTCTCCAGGTAGGCGTTGAGCGAGGCCTGCGACAGTTCGCCCACGTGCAGGCTGGCCAGCTTGCCGTCCGCGCCGTAGAACAGCGTGGTGGGGAACGCGGAGGCGCCCACCGCGTGGGCGATCTTCGCGTCGGCGTCGTGCACCGCGTTGGCGACGGCGAAGCCGCGTTGGGCGAGGAACTGCTGCCCGGCCGCCGCTTCGGCGTCCTCGTTGACGAACACGAAGGCCACGTCGCTGCGCTGCTGCTGCGTCCTGGCCAGCACCGGCATCTCGCGCCGGCACGGCGGGCACCAGCTGGCCCAGAAGTTCACCACCATCGGCTTGCCACCGGCGTACGGCCGGATCGCGGGCGGCGCGGCGGCGCCTTGCGGGCTGCGCAGCGCGATGGCCGAGCCGGACATGTCCCACGCGAACACCGCCGCGATCAGCCCGGCGCCCAGCGGCGCCTGCAGCTGCGGCTTGCCCCAGCAGCGCCACACCGCCACCGCGAGCGCGCCGGCAATGGCGGCCGGCCAGTTGCCGCCGCCGTCGCGAAAGTCCAACGCCGCCCACCACGGTGCGCCGCGAAAATCGTCGAATCGCTGCACCACGAAGGCGATGCGGCCCGCCACCAGCGCGGCCAGCGCCATGTCCAGCAGGGTGCCGGTGACGTTGACCTTGTTCTTGCGCCCCACCAGATAGCCCACGCCGGCAGCGATGCCGAAGGCCATGGCCAGCAGCAGATGGCTGGCCTGCAGCGCCAGCGGCCCCACATTCACAGAAAACACGTGCGCTCCTTGTTCCGTTCACGGGCGCACGATAGCACGCGCGCGGCGACTCCGCCGGAAAGGTCATTAATGTAATACTTCGAGGGTATCGAAAAGCTACCAAATCGGTCTTGGACGGCGCTGCAAGGTATATCTATTCTCCGAATGTCCCATTCAAAACTACTAACCGGGGCTTTCAGGAGACCACAATCATGCAGCAAATCGACGTTCACAAACTTTCGGACGGGGCGCGTTTCAACCGCTTCCATGCCGGCGTGCTGTTCTGGTGCGCCATCATCATTATCTGCGACGGCTACGACCTTGCCGTCGCCGGCATCGCCCTGCCATCCATCATGAAGGAAATGGGCGTGACCGCCCAGAATGCCGGCTTCATGGTCAGCTCCGCGCTGTTCGGCATGATGTTCGGCGCCATCTTCCTCGGCACCGTGGCCGACAAGATCGGCCGCCGCCTGGCCATCGCCATCTGCATCGGCCTGTTCAGCGTGTTCACCGCGCTGGCCGGCATGGCGACCGATCCCTACACCTTCAGCGCCATGCGCTTCCTGGCCGGCCTGGGCATAGGCGGCGTAATGCCCAACGTGGTGGCGCAGATGACGGAGTTCTCGCCCAAGAAAATCCGCTCCACCATGGTCACGCTCATGTTCAGCGGCTACGCGGTCGGCGGCATGCTGGCCGCGCTGCTGGGCAAGGGACTGATCGAAGCCTACGGCTGGTCGTCCGTGTTCCTGGCGGCCGGCGTGCCGGTCCTGCTGATTCCCTTCATCCTGAAGTCCATGCCCGAATCCATGCCCTTCCTGATCAAGGCGCAGCGCGTGGAGGAACTGAAGGCCATCCTGGTGCGCATGGAGCCGTCCTACCGCGCAGGCAGCGGCGACCGCTTCACCATCCCCGCCGCCGACAGCGCAGCGGGCGCGCCGATCCGCAAGCTGTTCCAGGACGGGCGCGGCTTCAGCACCATGATGTTCTGGATTACCTTCTTCATGTGCCTGTTCATGGTGTACGCGCTCAGCTCCTGGCTCACCAAGCTGATGGCCAGCGCCGGCTACAGCCTGGGCTCCGCGCTGACCTTCGTGCTGGTGCTGAACTTCGGCGCGGTGATCGGCGCCGTGGGCGGCGGCTGGCTGGCGGACCGCTTCAACATCAAGCACGTATTGATCGGCATGTATGCGCTGGCCGGCATCTCCATCACGCTGCTGGGCTACAAGGTACCCACCGAAGTGCTGTTCCTGCTGGTGGGCCTGGCCGGCGCGTCCACCATCGGCACGCAGATCGTCACCTACGCCTACGCAGGCCAGTTCTACCCGATGGCGATTCGCGCCACCGGCATAGGCTGGGCCTCCGGCGTGGGCCGCAGCGGCGCCATCCTGGCGCCCATCGTGATCGGCACGCTGGTCGGCATGCAGCTGCCGCTGGAGCAGAACTTCATGGCCATGGCCATCCCCGCCGCCATCGCCGTCGTCGCCGTATCGCTGATCCGCCAGAAGCCTTCGGCGTCGGCGGCGCGCGGCGCCGCGCGGCCTGACCCGACGCAGCCCGAAGCGGCGTAGTCCGTTGGCTCGCGCACGTTCATACAACACCCCAACTGGAGACACCACAATGAGAAAAGCAGCACTTTGCGCCGCACTGGCCACTTTCGCGGCCATGGCTCCCGCCATGCCTGCCATGGCGCAAAGCCAGGTCACTATCTACGGCATCCTCGATAGCGGCCTGGTTTATACCACCAACGCCAACGCGGCAGGCGACTCCCTGGTCAAGGTGCCCGGCCTGACCGGCAGCGTGCCCTCGCGGATCGGCTTTCGTGGCGTGGAAGACCTGGGCGGCGGCCTGCAAGCGGTGTTCGCGCTGGAGACGGGCGTGAGCCTCGACACCGGGACCACCGGCCAGGGCAACCGCCTGTTCGGCCGCCACGCCAACGTGGGCCTGAAGGGTTCATGGGGCACGCTGACCTTGGGCCGGCAAGTCAACATGACCTTCCTGGCGCAGGCCAAGTCGGACGTGCTGGGTCCGAATCTGTTCAGCATGTCCAGCATCGACCTGTACATTCCCAATGCCCGCAGCGACAACGCGGTCGGCTATCTGGGGTCGTTCAACGGCCTGACGGTGGGCGCCACCTACAGCCTGGGACGGGACGCCTCCTCGGCCGGCGGACCGGGCGGCACCAACTGCGCAGGCGAAGTGGCGGGGAATTCCAAGGCCTGCCGCCAGGTCACGGGGCTGGTCGGCTACGACAGCGGCGCATGGGGCGTCAACGCCTCGTACGACAAGATGTACGGCAACACCGGCGCGGCGGCGGGCCTGACCACCAGCGGCAGCAGCGACAAACGCGTTACCGTGAATGCCTACGCCATGCTGGGCGCGGCCAAGATCGGCGTGGGCGTGATGGACCGCAAGAAGGTGGCCGCCACGCGCGCCAACGACCTGGAATCGGACCTGTACTACATCGGCGCCAGCTATCCACTGTCGCCGCTGATGCAGCTCGATGCCCAGGTGGCGCGCCACGACGTGAAAAACAGCGGCAACGACTCCACGCTGTCGGTGCTGCGCCTGACCTACTACCTGTCCAAGCGCACCGCCGTGTACACCTCGTTGGGGCACATGAAAAACGCCGGCGCCGCCGCCATCGCGCTCGACGCCGGCGGCACGGTGGGCGCAGGCCTGAACCAGTCCGGCATCTCGGCCGGCGTGCGCCACACGTTCTAGAGCTCTTCCTTCACGTGCGGGATGCCGCGCGCCTCGTAGACGTCGTAAATAATCTGCAGCATGTTGCGGATTTCCTCGGTCCTGTCCATCAGCCGTATGCTGAACAGGATCGGGGACACCGCGTGCTTATCGTCGATCTCGACATACTGCACGTCGGTGCGCTTCATGCCCTGCAGGCTGTCCGGCACGATGGAGATGCCCTGCCCCGCCGCTACCATACCGATGGCGATCTGCAGCTCGCGCACCTCCATCACGTGCTCCGGGTGCAGCGCCCTGTCGCTGAAGATGGCCAGCACCTGGTCGGCAAAGCTGGGGCGCGGATTGCGCGGATAGACGATCAAATTCTCGCCCACCAGTTCGCGCAGCTTGAGCGGCCGGCCCGGCTCCGCCAGGCGATGTCCCGCCGGCACCGCCACGATCAGTCTTTCCTCGCGCAGCAGGATGCGCCGCACCGAC
This sequence comes from Pseudoduganella sp. UC29_71, assembly GCF_042693265.1. NCBI lineage: Bacteria > Pseudomonadati > Pseudomonadota > Betaproteobacteria > Burkholderiales > Oxalobacteraceae > Pseudoduganella > Pseudoduganella sp. UC29_71. Next base: position 3,852,704 of record NZ_CP170549.1, read on the forward strand.
GCGTCCTCCGACTTCACGCGGCCGAAGCCCACGTCAATGCGGCCTTCCTTCAGTGCGCGCATCTGCTCCATCGTCGTCAGTTCATGGAAGGTGATATCGACGCTCTCGTACTGGGTGCGGAATCGGCGCACAATCTCCGGCAGCAGGCCATACAGCGTGGACGCCACAAAACCGATGGACAGCGTGCGCTCTATTTTGCCCACGCGCTGCGTCATCGTCTTCAGGTCGGCCATCTTGTCGAGCAACACCTGGGCGTGCGCCTGGAAAAACACACCGGCCTCGGTCAGGCGCAGCGGCCGCGAGCCCTTCTCGAACAGCGCCACGCCCAACTCCTCTTCCAGCTGCTGGATCTGGCGGCTGAGCGGCGGCTGCGCTATGAACAGGCGATGCGCGGCACGGGTGAAGTTTTTCTCCTCTGCAACAGCAAGGAAATAGCGCAGGTGCCGAATCTCCATCTTTATACCTTATAAGTATTGACGCGATACCAAATCAGTGTTGGACGACGCTTTTTCAAGGGTTTATCGTGATGTTATCCCTTCGAATTATACCGACTATACGGATAAGATATGATCAAAAGCATAGAAACCATCCTCGCAGACGTCCCCACCATCCGTCCGCACAAGCTCTCCGTGACCACCATGAGCACGCAGACCCTGGTGCTGGTGCGCGTGCGCTGCGAAGACGGCGTGGAGGGCTGGGGCGAGGCCACCACCATCGGCGGCCTGAATTACGGCGAAGAGAGCCCCGAGAGCATCAAGACCAATATCGACACCCACATCGCGCCCCTGCTGGTGGGAATGGAGGCGAGCCAGGTGGCCAAGGCCATGGCCAGGCTGCGCAAGGCGATCCAGGGCAACCGCTTCGCCAAGTGCGCCATCGAAACGGCGCTGCTGGACGCCCAGGCGCGCCGCCTCGGCATCCCCCTGAGCGAGCTGCTGGGCGGCCGCGTGCGCGACCAACTGCCGGTGGCCTGGACCCTGGCCAGCGGCGACACCGCCAAGGACATCGCCGAGGCGGAAAAGATGCTGGAACTGCGCCGCCACCGCATCTTCAAGCTGAAGATCGGCGCCCGCGCCGTAGCCGACGACGTGAGCCACGTGCTGGCCATCAAGCGCGCCCTGGGCGACGCGGTCAGCATCCGCGTGGACGTGAACCAGGCCTGGAACGAGCTGCAGGCGATTGAAGCCATCAGCGCGCTGGAAGCGGGCGGCGTGGACCTGATCGAACAGCCGGTGCCGGCCCACCACAAGGCCGCCATGGCGCGCCTGGCGCAGCGCTTCTCGGTGCCGCTGATGGCCGACGAAGCCCTGCAAGGCCCGCTCAGCGCCTACGACTACGCCACCAGCGCGGCGGCGGACGTGTTCGCGGTGAAGATCACCCAGTCCGGCGGCCTGGTGCAAGCCGGCCAGGTGGCCACCGTGGCACAGCTGGCCGGCGTGGCGCTGTACGGCGGCACCATGCTGGAAGGCGGCGTGGGCACGGCCGCGTCGGCCCACCTGTTCGCCACCTTCGCCGACCTGTCCTTCGGCACCGAACTGTTCGGCCCCCTGCTGCTCACCGAAGAAGTGCTGCAGGAGCCGCTGGTGTACAAGGACTTCATGCTGCAAGTGCCCGCCGGCCATGGCTTGGGCGTTGCCATCGACACCGACAAACTCGGCCGCCTGCGCCGCCATTGACCGCCACCAAGGAGAATTCCAATGCTGTTCCACGTACGCATGGATGTGAACATCCCGTCCACCCTGTCCGAAGCCGAAGCCGCCGCCATCAAGGCGCGCGAAAAGGCCTACTCGCAAGAGCTGCAGGCCAGCGGCCAGTGGCGCCACCTGTGGCGCATCGCCGGCCAGTATTCGAACATCAGCATTTTCGACACCGCCAGCATCGACGAGCTGCACACCCTGCTCTCCACGCTGCCACTGTTCCCCTTCATGAAGATCGAGGTGATGCCGCTGTGCCGCCATCCATCTTCCATCCGCAGCAACGACCTGTAATCAAACCCACTAGACGGAGACTGACATGACGCACAACGACATCGACAAACTGGTAAAGAGCTGGATCATCGACACCGCCACCGGCCCGGTCAACCCGCGCGTGCAAGCCGTGGTGGCGCGCCTGGTGGGCGACCTGTGCAAGGCGATCGAAGACCTGGACATCCAGCCGAGCGAATTCTGGAAAGGCCTGGAGTTCCTCACCAACGCCGGCAAGGCCAACGAACTGGGCCTGCTGGCGCCGGGCCTGGGCCTGGAGCGCTTCCTCGACATCCGCGCCGACGAAGCCGAAGCCAAAGCCGGCCTGCAAGGCGGCACGCCGCGCACCATCGAAGGCCCGCTGTACGTGGCCGGCGCGCCGGAAAGCACCGGCTTCGCACGCCTGGACGACGGCAGTGAAAGCGACCAAGCCGAAGTGCTGTTCATGCAGGGCACCGTGTACGACGAAGCAGGCAAGCCGCTGCCGGGCGCCAAGGTCGAAGTGTGGCATGCCAACCTGATGGGTAACTACTCCTTCTTCGACTCGACGCAATCTCACTTCAACCTGCGCCGCACCATCATCACCGACGCCGAAGGCCGCTACCAGTTCCGCAGCATTGTGCCGAAGGGCTACGGCTGTCCTCCGGGCGGCAGCACCCAGACCCTGCTGGACCTGCTGGGCCGCCACGGCCGCCGCCCCGCGCACATCCACTTCTTCGTCAGCGCCGCCGGCCACCGCAAGCTGACCACGCAGATCAACATCGACGGCGACGAATACCTGTGGGACGACTTTGCCTTCGCCAGCCGCGAAGGCCTGGTGCCGGCCGTGGCCAAGGTGACCGACGCTGCCGCCATCGCCCGGAAAGACCTGAACCAGCCCTATGCCAGCATCGACTTCGACTTCCGCCTGTACGGCGAACGCCCGGCCGCGCCGGAAGCCGAAGTGGCGCGCGTGCGCGCCGCGGCCTGAACGCAGCCTGAACGGAGAACGCCATGATCCCTATCATTCCCGTCAAGTCCGAGGCCAGGCGCCTGGACGACTACCTGGTGGAAGACCACGCGAAGGGCGACTTCCGCCTGCACCGCAGCGCCTTCACCGACGAGGCCCTGTTCGAGCTGGAGATGAAGCACATCTTCGAAGGCAACTGGATCTACCTGGCGCATGAAAGCCAGGTGGCCAACGTGAACGACTACTACACCACCCACATCGGCCGTCAGCCCGTGTTCATCGCGCGCAACCGCCAGGGCGAGCTGAATGCCTTCATCAACGCCTGCAGCCATCGCGGCGCGCAGCTGTGCCGCCACAAGCGCGGCAACAAGGCCACCTACACCTGCCCCTTCCACGGCTGGACCTTCAACAACAGCGGCAAGCTGCTCAAAGTGAAAGACCCGGAAGACGCGGGCTACCCCGAGTGCTTCAACAAGGAAGGCTCGCATGACCTGAAAAAGCTGGCGCGCTTCGAAAACTACAAGGGCTTCCTGTTCGGCAGCCTGAACGGGAACGTGGCGCCGCTGTCGGAGTTCCTGGGCGAAGCGGCCAAGATCATCGACATGATCGTGAACCAGTCGCCGGATGGCCTGGAAGTGCTGCGCGGCTCGTCCACCTACACTTTCGAAGGCAACTGGAAGCTGCAGGCCGAGAACGGCGCGGACGGCTACCACGTCTCGGCGGTGCACTGGAACTATGCCGCCACCACCAGCCGCCGCAAGGAAGCCGAGGCCGACGCCGTCAACAAGCGCGAAGACAAGATCAAGGCCATGGACGCCGGTAAATGGGGCAAGCAAGGCGGCGGCTTCTACGCCTTCAAGCAGGGCCACATCCTGCTGTGGACCAAGTGGGCCAATCCGCAGGACCGTCCCAACTACCCGCGCCACGCAGAGTACGCGGACAAATTCGGCACCGCCACCGCCAACTGGATGGTGGAACGCTCGCGCAACCTGTGCCTGTACCCCAACGTCTACCTGATGGACCAGTTCGGGTCGCAGATCCGCCTGCTGCGCCCCATCTCGGTGAACAAGACCGAAGTGACAATCTACTGCATCGCCCCGAAAGGCGAGCCGGCCGACGCACGCGCGCGCCGCATCCGCCAGTACGAGGACTTCTTCAACGTCAGCGGCATGGCCACGCCGGACGACCTGGAGGAATTCCGTGCCTGCCAGCAAGGCTACGCCGGCAAGGCCATGGAATGGAACGACATGTGCCGCGGCTCCACGCACTGGATCGAAGGCGCGGACGACGCCGCCCGCGAGATCGGCCTGCAGCCGGTGATGAGCGGCGTGAAGACCGAGGATGAAGGCCTGTACACGGTGCAGCACCGCTACTGGCTGGACGTAATGAAGCAGGCGCTGCGCGCCGAAGAGGAGCAGAAATGAGCAGCATTAACGACATTGCAGCGTTCCTGTACCGCGAAAGCCGCCTGCTCGACGACGAGCAGTGGGACGAATGGCTGGAGTGCTACCACGAGGACGCCCAGTTCTGGATGCCCGCCTGGGACGACGACGACACCTTGATCTCGGACCCCGAGCGCGAAATCTCGCTGATCTACTACCCCACCCGCCAGGGCCTGGAAGACCGCGTGTTCCGCATCAAGACCGAACGCTCCAGCGCCACCATGCCGGACACGCGTACCAGCCACAACATCACCAACGTGGAACTGGAGAAGCAGGAAGGCGCGGTCTGCACGGTGCGTTTCAACTGGCACACGCTGAGCCACCGTTACAAGACGGACTACAGCTACTTCGGCATGTCGCGCTACGTGATCGACTTTTCCGGCGCCGCCCCGAAGATCCTGAACAAGTACGTCGTGCTGAAGAACGACTACATCAATCAGGTCATCGACGTGTATCACATTTGACCCACCATATTTACAGTCTGGAGCACGGCCATGAGCCATACCATCGCACTGCAGTTCGAAGACGGAGTGACCCGCTTCATCAGCTGCAACCCCAATGAAAAGCTGGCCGACGCCGCCTACCGCCAGAAGGTCAACATTCCGCTGGACTGCCGTGACGGCGCGTGCGGCACCTGCCGTGGCCTGTGCGAATCGGGCAGCTACGACATGCCCGAATCCAGCTATATCGAGGACGCGCTCACGCCGGAAGAAGCGGCCGAAGGCTATGTGCTGAACTGCCAGATGCGCCCGACCTCCGACTGCGTGATCAAGATCCCCGCCACTTCGGCCTCCTGCAAGACGGCCGCTGCCAGCCATCCGGGCAGCATCGCCTCGGTGGAAAAGCTGTCCGAGTCCACCTTGCGCTTTGCGGTGGAGCTGGCGCAGCCGGAGGCGCTGGACTTCCTGCCCGGCCAGTACGTGAACGTGGAGATCCCCGGCACCGCGCTGACGCGCTCCTATTCCTTCAGCTCCGTGCCCGGTTCGCAGCTGGCCTCCTTCGTGGTGCGCAACGTGCCGGGCGGCCGCATGAGCAGCTACCTGTCCGAGGCGGCGCAGCCGGGCCAGCAGATCGCCTTCTCCGGCCCGTTCGGCAGCTTCTACCTGCGCCCCGTGCAGCGGCCGGTGCTGATGCTGGCCGGCGGCACCGGCATCGCGCCCTTCCTGTCCATGCTGGAGGTGCTGGCGGCGCACGGCTTCCCGCAGCCGGTGCGGCTCGTGTTCGCCGTCACCCGCGACTGCGACCTGGTGGCGCTGGAGCAGCTCGACCGCATCGCGGCCGCGCATCCGCAGTTCAGCTACGTTACCTGCGTGGCGGAGCAGGAAAGCACGCATCCGCGCAAGGGCTACGCCACGCACCACGTGGAGCCGTCCTGGCTGAACGGCGGCGACGCCGACGTCTACCTGTGCGGACCGGTGCCCATGGTGGACGCGGTGCGCACCTGGCTGGGCGACGTGGGCGTGACCCCGGCCAATTTCTACTTCGAGAAATTCTCGGCCAGCAGCGGAGTGTAATCATGAGCTTACGATTCAAGGATAAAGTAGTCATCGTCACCGGCGCCGCACAAGGCATAGGACGCGGCGTGGCGCTGGCGGCGGCGCGCGAAGGCGCATCGCTGGTGCTGGCGGACCGTTCGCCGCTGGTGCTGGAAGTGCTGGCCGAGGTGCAGTCCGGGCGCGATTTCCCGGCGATGCTGGCCATCGCGTGCGAGGTGGACCTGGAGACGCACGCCGGCGCGCGCGAACTGGCCTGCGCAGCCGTCGCCTCGTTCGGCCGCATCGATGTGCTGATCAACAACGTGGGCGGCACCATCTGGGCCAAGCCCTACCAGGAATACGAGGCCGAGCAGATCGAGGCCGAGATCCGCCGCTCGCTGTTCCCCACCCTGTGGTGCTGCCACGCGGTGCTGCCCGCCATGATAGAGCAGCAGCGCGGCGTGATCGTCAACGTGTCGTCGATCGCCACGCGCGGCATCTACCGCATTCCGTATTCGGCGGCCAAGGGCGGCGTGAACGCCATGACGGCCAGCCTGGCGCTGGAGCATGCGCAGGACGGCATCCGCGTCAACGCTGTCGCCACCGGCGGCACGGAAGCGCCGCCGCGCAAGGTGCCGCGCAATCCCAAGCCACTCAGCGAGCAGGAACAGCTGTGGTACCAGGGCATCGTGGACCAGACCATCGCCAGCAGCCTGATGCACCGCTACGGCACCATCGACGAGCAGGTGCGCGCCATTCTGTTCCTCGCCTCCGACGAAGCCAGCTACATCACCGGCACCGTGCTGCCGGTCGGCGGCGGCGACCAGGGCTGAGCGGACCATGACCCAGCCAGACATCAAGCCGACCCAGCCCGGCGCCGCAGCGGCAGCAACGAGCCGCGCGACGGTGGCGACGGCAGAGGCGACGGCGGCGGTCCCGGGGACGTCCGGCGGCGCGGGCGCAGCGGCGCGCGCAGGCGGCGGCTGGCTGCGCGACTGCTCCCTGTCGGCCGTGCTGGCCGGCTTCCTGGCGGTCGTGATCTCGTATTCCGGTCCGCTGGTGATCTTCTTCCAGGCCGCCAGCGCCGCGCATGCCCCGCAGGCCATGATGTCGTCCTGGATCTGGGCCATTTCGCTGGGCGCGGGCCTGTCCGGCCTGTGGCTCAGCTGGCGCCTGAAGACGCCCATCATCACCGCCTGGTCCGCCCCCGGCACCGCGCTGCTGGTAACGCTGTTCCCCGCCATGTCCGTCAATGAAGCGGTGGGCGCCTATATCACGGCGGCCGTCGCCATCCTGGCGATCGGCCTGTCCGGCTCCTTCGACAAGCTGCTGCGCCACATCCCGAAAGGCCTGGCGGCGGGCATGATGGCCGGCATTTTGTTCCAGTTCGGCGTCAACACCTTCAAGTCCGTGGCCACGATGCCGCTGCTGGCCATGGGCATGGTGGCGAGCTACATCCTGTGCAAGAAGTTCCTGCCGCGCTACGCCGTCATTATCGTGATGCTGACCGGCGCGCTGATCGCCTGGAGCACGGGCAAGGCGGACCTGGGAGGCGTGCGGCTGGTTGCCGCCGTGCCGCAGTGGATAGCGCCTGAATGGAGCTGGCGCTCCACCTTCAGTTTCGCGCTGCCGCTGGTGCTCGTCAGCCTGAGCGGACAATTCCTGCCCGGCATGGCCATCCTCAAGCTGTCCGGCTACCAGGCCAGCGCCAAGCCCATCATGGGCGTCACCAGCCTGGCCTCGCTGGCGGTGGCCTGCTTCGGCGGCATCACCATCGTCATCGCCTCCATTACAGCCGCGCTGTGCACCGGCAAGGACGCGCACGAAGACCCGTCGCGCCGCTACGTGGCCGGCATGGCCAACGGCGCGTTCTACATCATCGGCGGCACGCTCGCGGCCACCATCGTGGCGCTGTTCGCCAGTCTGCCAAAGGAACTGGTGGCCGTACTGGCCGGCCTGGCGCTGCTGGGCGCCATTACCACCAACCTGATGGGCGCCCTCGAGGAGGAGCAGCACCGCGAAGCGTCCGTCATCACCTTCCTGGCCACCGCCTCGGGCATGAGTTTCCTCGGCCTGGGCTCGGCCTTCTGGGGCGTCCTGATAGGCCTGTTCGCCTACTTCGTCCTGAAACGCAAACCGGCCGCCACCACACACTGAGTATGACCATGCCTATCGCAATCATCAACGACACTTGCCTTCACTACCGCACCGATGGCGACCGCAGCCGGCCCGCGCTGGTGTTTTCCAACTCGCTCGGCACCGACCTGAGCATGTGGCAGGCGCAGGCCGACGCGCTGGCCGGCCATTTCTTCCTGGTGCGCTACGACACGCGCGGCCACGGCCTGTCGGCCAGCCCCCCCGGCCCCTACACCATCTCCCAGCTGGGCCAGGACGTGGAGGCGCTGCTGGACCACCTGGATATCGGGACGGCGCACTTCTGCGGCCTGTCCATGGGCGGCGTCACCGGCCAGTGGCTGGGCGTGCATGCGGCGCGGCGCATCAACAAGCTGGTGCTCGCCAACACGGCCGCGCGCGTCGGCACGGCGGACGGCTGGCAGGCCCGCGCCGCCGCCGTGCGCGCGCAAGGGCTGGGGCAGATCGCCGACAGCGCCGCCTCGCGCTGGTTCACGCCCGAATTCGTGCAGCGCCAGCCCGGCGTCGCCGAGGCCATGGCCGCCGCCCTGCGCAGCCAGAACTACGCGGGCTACGCCGCCTGCTGCGATGCGCTGGCCAGCGCCGACCTGCGCGGCGGCATCCACGCCATCACCGCGCCCACGCTCATCATCGCCGGCACGGCCGACCCCGTGACCACGGTGGCGGACGCCGAAGCCATGCGCGCGGCCATCCCGGGCGCGCGCATGGTGCAGCTGCCCGCCTCGCACATTTCCAACGTCGAGGCGCCGGCCGAGTTCACCGGGGCGCTGCTGGCATTCCTGGCCTGAGCCGCGCGGTCCTGCCGGGCGGAATCGTGTTCCGCCCGGCGCCTCCTCCCCGCTACACTGTTCCGCATCTAACCGTGTGCGAGGAGACCTTGATGAATCCACAGAGCTATCACAGCTGCATCGATGCGTGCCACGCCTGCGCCACCGCCTGCGACAACTGCGCGGCGGCCTGCCTGGCGGAGCGGGACGTCAAAGCCATGGCCAAGTGCATTGCGCTGGACCTCGACTGTGCCCAGACCTGCCGGCTGGCTTCCGCACTGATGGGCCGGGGCAGCCGCTTCTCTCCCGCCGCATGCAAACTGTGCGGGGAAATCTGCGAAGCCTGCGCCGAGGAGTGCGGCACCCATGAGCTGGACCATTGCCAGGCGTGCGCCGACGCATGCCGGCGCTGCGCGCAAGCCTGCCTGGCCATGGCCGCCTGATCGGCGCCGGGCGCGCGTGCTAAAATGCGGCTGACCATCCAGCCCTGACCATGCCGCACACCTACATCGCCCAAGCCGAATCGCTGATACGCGACACCGGGGCGCGCCTGACCCAGCCGCGCACCCGGGTACTAGCCTTCCTGCTCAAACAGAAGAAGGCGATGACGCACCACGAAATCCACGACCACCTGCCCGGCGCGCCGCTGGACGCGGTAACGCTGTATCGCGTGCTGGAATGGCTGACCGAAAACGGCCTGGCGCACCGCATCGCCGGCGCCGACCAGGTGTGGCGCTTTTCCGCCGGCGCCGGCCAGCAAAGCCACGAACACGCGCATTTCCAATGCAATAGCTGCGACGCCGTCACCTGCTTCAACGACGTGCCGCTGCCAAGCCGCGTGAACATGCCCGAAGGTTTCGTCAGCGAGGAAGTCGACTTCCTCATCAAAGGCATCTGCCCGCGCTGCAGCAAGAAGTAACCCCCCCCCTTTTTTTGCACGCAAATGCAATTGAGTTGCGTTTACGGCCGGTCCGAACTATTATTGCAACCTTCTTGCATTAATGGACCCTGCCCATGCCAGCCCACGACACCCGTTTGCCCGTCACAGTCCTGTCCGGATTTCTCGGTGCAGGCAAGACCACCCTGCTGAACCACATACTCGCCAACCGCGAAGGCCTGCGCGTTGCCGTCATCGTCAACGACATGAGCGAAGTCAATATCGACGCCGCGCTGCTCGCCTCCGGGACCGCCAGCGCGGGCGCCTCGCTGTCGCGCACCGACGAGCGCATGGTCGAGATGAGCAACGGCTGCATCTGCTGCACCCTGCGCGAAGACCTGCTGCTGGAAGTGCGCAAGCTGGCCGCCGAGGGCCGCTTCGACTACCTGCTGATCGAGTCCACCGGCATCGGCGAGCCGATGCCGGTGGCCGCCACCTTCGACTTCCGCACCGAAGACGGCGAATCGCTGAACGACATTGCCCGCATCGACACCATGGTGACGGTGGTGGACGCGCGCAGCTTCCTGCCGGACTACCGCAGCACCGACTTCCTGTCCAGCCGCGGCGAAACCGCGGGCGAAGGCGACGAGCGCACCCTGCCCTCGCTGCTGGCCGAACAGGTGGAGTTCGCCGACGTCATCGTCATCAACAAGACCGACCTGGCGACGCCGGCGGAGCTGGCCGAGGTGCAGGCGGCACTGACCGCACTGAACCCGGCAGCCGAACTGGTATGCGCCGAGCGCGGACGCCTGCCGCTCAAGCGCGTCCTCGGCACCGGCAAGTTCGACCTGGAACGCGCCAGCGGCATGGCCGGCTGGGCGCGCGCGCTGGCTGGGGACCACACACCCGAGACCGAAGAATTCGGCATCTCCAGCTTCGTGCTGCGCGCGCGCCGGCCGCTGCATCCCGAGCGCTTCGACGCCTACCTGGGGCGCGATTTTCCCGGCCTGCTGCGCGCCAAGGGCTATGTGTGGTTCGCCACCCGGCCCGACTGGGCGGTGGCCTATTCGCTGGCCGGCCGCATCGCGAGCGTGGAGCCGGTGGGCCAGTGGTGGGCCGCAGGCGACAGGAAGCGCTGGCCGCCGCAAGGCGACCCGCAGCGCGCCGAAATCGAAGCGGCCTGGCAGGAGCCGTTCGGCGACCGCATCAACGAGGTGGTGTTCATCGGCCAGGCGGTCGACCGCGCAGCCATCGAGCGCGCCTTCCACGCGTCGCTGCTGACGGACGCCGAACTGGCGGCCGGCATGGCGCACTGGCGCGGCCTGGCGGACCCGTTCCCGGAATGGGAGCGCGAGGAAGCATGAGGGGAAACATGAGAGGAAACATGAAGCGCGTGAAGAAAACCGCCGTTGCCGCCGCGCTGGCGGCATGCCTGGCGCCGCCCGCAGGCTTTGCCGCCGAGGCGGGCGCAGGCGCCGACAGCGCCGACAGCGCCGACAGCGTCATCATCAGCGCGCAGCGTCAGAACTACCGCAGCCTGAGCGCGGCCGGCGCCACCAAGACCGACGCGCTGCTGCAGGATCTGCCTCAAAGCGTGCGCGTGCTGACGGCCGACCTGCTGCGCGACGCGGGCGCCGCCTCGCTCTCGTCCGCGCTGGAACTGGCCAGCGGCATTGCGCCGCAGAGCAACCTGGGCGGCCTGTGGGACAGCTACGCCATGCGCGGCTTTACCGGCGACCCGAACTTCGGCTCCGACTACATGGTGAACGGTTTCAGCTCCAGCCGGGGCTACAACGGCATGCGCGACATCACCGGCGCGCAGTCGGTGGAAATCCTGAAGGGGCCTGCATCCGCCCTGTACGGGCGCGGCGATCCGGGCGGCACCGTCAACATCCTCACGCGCAAGCCGCGCTTCGCGCCGCAGTACAGCGTGGAGACGTCCGCCGGCAGCCACCGCACCTGGCGCACCGCCGCCGACCTGGCCGGCCCGCTCGGCGAGACCGTGGCCTACCGCCTGAACGCGGCGCACCAGGAAGGCGGCAGCTTCCGCGACACGCTGCACAGCGAGCGCCGCTTCCTGTCGCCATCGCTGCTGTGGCTGATCGGCCCGGCCACCACGCTGTCCTACGAGGTGGAAGCGGCCCGCCAGCGCACGCCGTTCGACCGGGGCGTGCTGGCCGTGAACGGCAAGCTGGGCGCGGTGCCGGTATCGCGCTTCCTCGGCGAGCCGGGCGACGGCGCCATGACGGTCAAATCGCTGGGGCACCAGCTGTTCGTGCAGCATGAGCTGTCCCCGGGGTGGTCGCTGCAAACCGGCCTGTCCTACCGCGACAGTTCGCTGGCCGGCTATTCCAGCGAGGCGAACGACCTGCTGGACGATGGCCGCTCCTTGCGCCGCCAGCGCCGTTACCGCGACTTCTCCGCCACCGACCGCTCGGCGCGCGCCGAGCTGCTGGGGCGCGCCGCCACCGGCGCCGTGGTCCACAACCTGCTGTTCGGCGTGGACGGCTACCGCTTCGACGACGAGCGCCTGCAGCTGCGGCGCAATCCCGGCACGTCCAATCCCTACGCCATCGACATCTACGCGCCGGTGTACGGCGCCGTGGCCGACCCGCTTACCCCGTCCATCGACACCGTGGAGCACCAGCGCGCGCACGCGCTCTACCTGCAGGACCAGCTTGCGCTGGGGGCGCAATGGAAGGCGCTGCTGGGCGTGCGCCGCGACAGCTACCGCCAGCAGGTCATCAACCGCCGCAAGGCGGCCAGCAACGAGCAGGCGCTGAGCGCCACCAGCCCGCGCGTGGGCCTGGTGTACCAGCCGCTGGCGGCTGTGTCGCTGTACGCCAGCGCGGCCAGGGGGTTCCGGCCCAACAGCGGCATCAGCCTGGAGAACCGGGCCTTCCCGGCCGAGTCCAGCCGTTCCTACGAGATCGGCGCCAAGGCGGACACCCGGGACGGCCGCCTGAACGCCACCCTGGCGCTGTACCGCATCGCCAAGAAAAACGTGCTGGCCACCAATCCGCTCAACACCGACTTCGCCATCCCGGCCGGCGAAGTGGGCAGCAAGGGCGTGGAGCTGGACGTGTCCGGCGAACTGGCGCAGGGCCTGCGCCTGTCCGGCGCCTATGCCTACACCGACGCCAGCGTGACCAGGGGCGACAACGCCATCCGCACCGGCAGCAGCCTGCCCAACGTGCCGCGCCACAGCGCCAACGTACTGCTGGCGCAGACCTTCCGTCCCGGCGGCAATGGCAATGGCGGCGGCAGCGGCGGCAGCCTGACGCTGGGTGCGGGCCTGAACTATGCCGGCGCGCGCCTGGGCGACGTGGCCGTATCGAGCAGTTTCCGCCTGCCCGCCTACACCACGGCGCGCCTGCTGGCGGCATACTCGCCCACGCCACGGCTGCGCCTCTCTCTCAACGTGGACAACCTGTTCGACCGCGCCTACTATGCCAGCGCCTACAGCCAGCTATGGGTGACGCCCGGTGCGCAACGCACCGTGACCGCGACACTGTCGTACCGTTTATAAAGCAGGACCGACATGACCCCAGCCTTTCCCGGTGCCCGTGTGGCCTCGATCGATATCCTGCGCGGCATCGTCATGCTCCTGATGACGGTGGACCACGTCCGCGAAACCTTTTACCTGCAGCATCAGGTAGGCGACCCGATGGACGTCGCCACCACCCCGCCCGCCCTGTTCTTCACCCGGCTGGCGGCACACTTCTGCGCGCCGCTGTTCGTGTTCCTCACCGGCCTGGCGGCCTGGCTGTACGCGCATCCGCCCGGCGGTCCGCGCAGCGCCACCGCCTTCCTGCTCAAGCGCGGCGCGCTGCTGCTGTTGCTGGAGCTGGTGGTGGTCAATTTCGCCTGGTCCGGCAAGTGGCCCGGGCCGGTGCTGTACCTGCAGGTGATCTGGGCCATCGGCCTGTCCATGATGGCGCTGGCCTTGCTGCACCGGCTGCCGCTGCGCTGGCTGGCCGCCCTCGGCGCGCTGATCGTGGCGGGCCACAACGCCCTGCCTGGCACTGCGCAGCTGGCGGCGGCGTTCGGCAACAGCTTCGAACCGGGCGGCGCCGGCGCCATGCTGTGGACGGTGATCGAGCAGCGCGGCTACCTGCTGAACGAGGGACCGGTCCGGGTGCGCGTCAGCTACCCGCTGCTGGCCTGGATAGGCGTGATCCTGCTCGGCTATGCGGCCGGGCCGCTGTACGGCCGCGCGATGGCGCCGCAACGCCGCGTGCGCCTGCTGCTGGGTGCCGGCGGCGCCGCGCTGGCCGCGCTGCTGGTGCTGCGCGGCTTCAACATCTACGGCGAAGCCCGGCCGTGGGCGCAGGGCGAGCCAACGGCGGACCTGCTGCATGGCGCCATGTCCTTCCTGAACTTCACCAAGTACCCGCCATCGCTGGACTTCCTGCTGCTCACGCTGGGCGCGGGCCTGCTGGTGCTGGCGCTGGTGGAGCAGCCCGTGGGACGCGCAGCCTGGAGCCGCGCCTGTGCCGTGTACGGCCGCGCACCGCTGTTCTACTACCTGCTGCACCTCTATGCGCTGCTGGCCCTGCAGCGCGCGGCGGCGGCACTGCACCAGCAGGGCCGCTACGAATTCAGCGCGGTATGGCAAATATGGCTGGCCAGCGCCCTGCTGGGCGCGCTGCTCTACCTGCCTGCGCGCTGGTTCGGGCGTCTCAAGCGCACCAGCGGCGTTGCCTGGCTCAAGTACTTCTGACGCTCAGGGCGGCGGCAGCGGCAAGGGTTCGCGCAGCTTGACGATGTGGCGCACATTGTCGGCGTCGATCACTTCCATGCTGGCCAGCCGCCCCAGCTCGACGTCGACGAAAATGGTCTGCGGCCGGCGGATCACGTGGCCCAGCCCTTCCACCGCGATCGACAGCACGTCGCTTTTCGGGTCGTAGCTGATGCCCAGCAGCGGCACCCACTCGACCTCGACCTGGCTGCCGATGGCCATCGCCTCCACATCGATCTCGGCGCTCATGCCCTCCAGCTGCCGGGCCACGCCGTCGAAGTAGGCCTGCCAGCCGTTCTTTTCGATTCGTGACATAGTCATGATGTTTCCTCCCACAAGTTTAGCTCACCGGCACGGTCCGGCGCTCGCCGCTGCGGCGGTCCGGTTCGCTGCCGCGCCGGCCGAATTTGCCGCATGCGGATGGCCATGGCCAAGTCCAGCACGCCGGTCACCAGGGCGTTGGCGCCCATCACGATCACCAGCGCCACCAGGCCGCGCAGCGCCAGTATCCACCAGGAACGCATCAGCATAGGCATCGTTTCCATCACATTTTCCTCCTGTTTGCCGTAGCTGGATAGACCGGACTGCGCACGAAAAATTCGGGACGGGGCGAAAAAAAAGCACCCGGCCTTGCGGCGGGTGCTTTTCGGCATGCTTGCTGCAGCGGAGCGGCGCTTAGCCCTCTGCGTTTTCTTTCTTGTAGTTGGCCACGCCGTTCAGGATTTCCTGCTTGGCTTCTTCCGGGCCGAACCAGCCTTGTACCTTGACCCACTTGCCTGGCTCCAGGTCCTTGTAGTGCTCGAAGAAGTGCTGGATCTGCTGCAGGCGCAGGTCTTGCAGGTCTTCCGGCTTCTGCCAGTGCTTGTAGATCGGCAGCACCTTGTCCACCGGCACGGCCAGCACCTTGGCGTCTTCACCGGCTTCGTCGGTCATCTTCAGCACGCCGATGGCGCGGCAACGCACCACCACGCCCGGGATCAGCGGGAACGGGGTGATCACCAGCACGTCGCATGGGTCGCCGTCGTCGGACAGGGTGTTCGGCACGTAGCCGTAGTTGCACGGATAGTGCATGGCGGTGCCCATGAAGCGGTCGACGAAGATCGCGCCCGATTCCTTGTCCACTTCGTACTTGATCGGATCGGCGTTCATCGGGATTTCGATAATCACGTTGAAGTCGTTCGGCACGTCGCGGCCGGATGGTACTTTATTCAGGCTCATATTTTCCTCGGTTTGCTATGCGGGGGATTGCTTGGGGATAGTCTAACCGCGTCATTATAGCGAAGTGGACAGCACTTGTGCGCCGCAGCAGGAAAGCCGGGCAGAAAAAAGCCCGTCGCGCGGACGGGCTCGGGGGAAACTACAGGATGGTTGCCAGCGCGCACTGCCGGTAGTGGCTGGCCGCTTCCTCGGGCTGCTGCAGCGCTTCGTGCAGCTGCGCCAGCTTCAGGTGCGATTCGCGCACCATGCGCGAGTCTTCGGCGTCCGACAGGGCCTGCTCCAGGTAGCGCTGGGCCTTGCCCCACAGCTTCTGCTTCAGGCACAGGGAACCCAGCGTCAGCGCCAGCTCGGCGTCGGTCGGGCGTTCCTGCATCCAGTGTTCGCAATGCTCGATCTGCGCCAGCAGCGCCGGCGTGCCGGCCGGGGCGGCGGCTTCGCGGTAGGCGCGCACCACGCGGTCGTCCCAGTTGGCGGCCAGCGCTTCCTCGGCCACCACGCGCGCCGCGTCGTGCAGGCCGCGCGCATTCATGGCGGCGGCGGCGCGGCAGGCCACGTAGGGCTTGAGGCGGTCCGCGTTCGGGATGGTGGACCACACGCGCTGCACCGATTCGGCATCGTGCGACTTGTCCGACAGCAGATCGTCGTAGGCCAGCTCGCGCAGGCGCGCCGACAGCGCCGGGTGCAGCGCCTTGTGCTTGTCCAGCGAGCGCACCAGGCGCAGCACTTCCGGCCAGTTCTTGGCCTGCTGCTGCGCTTTCAGCGACCATTGCAGCGCATGGATGTGGCGCGTGCCGCTGGCGTTCAGCTCGCGCACCGCTTCCAGCGCCGCTTCCGGCTGGTGGTCGTCCACCAGCAGCTCGGTCATGGTCATCAGGCGCGCGGTCTTCAGCGCGTTGTCGCCGGCGGTCTGGGCCAGCCAGTTGTCGCGGCGGTGGTTCTGGCGCATGCGGTGCGCGGCGCGCGCGCCGATCAGCGCGGCCACGCCGGCGTTCTCGGGCAGCTCGGAGGCGCGCAGCGCCGCCTTCTCGGCGTGGCCGAAACGGCCTTCGAACAAGGCCTTGAGCGCGTCGCGCAAGCCCTTGTTGCCGTCGCGCTCGCGCTTGCGCTGGCGGTAGGCCGCCACGCGGCCCGGCATCTGCATGGTGCTGCGCAGCGCGCCGATCACCAGGTACAGCAGCGCGAACAGCGCCAGCATCAGCACCACGAACAGGTTCAGGGACAGGTCGATGCGGTGCGGCGGATAGAACAGCACCACATTGCCCGGGTTGAAGCGCGCCGTCACGGCAACGCCGATGGCCAGCGCCATCAGTGCGAGTAACCAGAGGAAGAAACGCATGGCTTAAGGCTTCGCTTTGTAGTTGCGCACGGCGTTCAGGCTGTCGGCCAGCGTCGGCATTTCGATGGCCAGGTTGCTGCCCTGGACCTGGCGCAGCAGCGCCTGCACGGTCTGGGTGCTCTTGGCGCGGGTGTCGAAGTATTTGTTGAGCGCTTCCTGGGCCGCGATCAGGTCGCTGCGGAAGGCGGTCTCGTTGCGCGACAGCAGGGCCATGCGCGCGTTGAGCAGGCGCAGCTTCAGGTTCTCGCGCAGGAAATAGGCCTGGCTGGGCGAGAGCATCAGCGCGTCCGGCGTGTCCACGCTGCGCACGCGGATCAGCTGGCGCACGTCGGTCCACATTTCGCTGCTCCAGCTGTTCCACACATCCTGCGCCTGGTGCAGCCACGGGCTGCCCTCTTCCGCCGGCGCGCTGGCGTCCTTGCCGGCTTTTCCGCCCTTGGCGGCAACGGCCGGCTTGGCGGGCGCGCGCGCTTTCTTCTCGGGCGCGGCCGGAAGGGTCGGCTTTTCGTCGGCCAGCATCGGCAAGGTATCCACCTGCGCCATCACGTTGTCCAGGCGCAGTGCCAGGCCGACCGAATCCACGCTCGGCAGCGCCTTCAGCTTGTCGGTGTCCTTGGCAATGGCGCGGCGGATGGTGATGAACTGCGGCTTGTCCGAACGCGACAGGCTGCGGTCGGCGTTCTGCAGCGCGATCAGCGCGCCCGGCACGTTGCCGGCCAGCTGCAGCTGCTGGCTGGCGGTCGACAGCACTTGCTCGATTTCGGCCAGCGCCCACTCGTCGCGGTTCTTGGACAGGTCCTGGTACAGCTGCTCCAGCGCCAGTTGCTGGCTCTGGGCTTCGGTCTGGCGGCTTTCCAGCAGGCCGACCTTGATTTGCAGTTCCTTTGCCGTTTCCTGCACCGAGCGCGCCAGCGCGCCGGTTTCGGTGTTGACGGCGTCGCCTTTCTGCAGGCGGCGCGCCATTTCCTCGCGCAGGTTGCGCATCTGGCTGTGCGAGGACCAGGTCTGCGCAGCGAGCAGGATGCCCAGCACGATGACGGCGATGGTCAGCGGGCGTTGCAAGGTGTCGGTGACGGTCGGTGCGGCCGGTGCGGCAGGGGCGCCGGCGGCACTGGCGCTGGCGGCCGGTGCCGCCAGCAGGGCCGGCTGGTCCGCCGCGCCTTCTGGCTTTGCGGGATCGGGTTTGGTAGGCAAATCGTTCATGGACGTGATTGTAGCGCGGCCAGCAGGCGTTCGTCGCCTGATCCTGTCTGCGTGATGCTATGGAAGCCCAGCCCGTTTGCCGTTTGGGCAATGCGGGCGTGGGGGGACAATTAAATGCTGTTGTTGCAACTTTACAACGGCGTCGGGGCCGCCGGGCAGCTGGCCGGCCAGCTGCAGCAAGCCGCGCAGCGCTTCGGAACTGGTGATGACCCAGTCGGCCGGCTGCGCCAGCAGGCGTTCCAGCGTGGCGCCCAGCGCCGGCGTGAGCGCCGGCGTGCTGCGGCGGTAGGCCGCCACCACGGTGACGTCGGCGCCGGCGGCGCGGAAGGCGTCGCCCATCAGTTCGCGGCCGCTTTCGCCGCGCACGATCAGCACGCGCGCACCGCGCAGCGCCTTCAGGTCCAGCGCCTGCAGCAGGTGTTCGGTATCGGCGTGGGCCGGGTTGGCCGGGCTGGCGATGTGCGCATTGGCGTCGGTGACGCCGTGCGCGGCCAGCGCGGCGCGGCTGCCCTCGCCCACCACGGCCGCCGTCACGCCGGCCGGCCAGGCCGGGATGTGGGCGAAGGCGGCGTCGATGGCGTTGGGCGACACGAAAGCCACCAGCGCGTAGCTCGACAGCTGCGCCAGCGTGGCCTGCAGCTGGCTGCTGTCGGCCAGCGGCGCAATTTCCAGCAGCGGCAGCACTTCCACCGGACGGCCGAGCGCGGCCACGCGCTCAGCCAGCGGCTGCGCCTGCGCCAATGGGCGGGTGATGATGACGGTGGCGGGCATCCGGTGCTGGCGAATCCGCGCGTCAGACGCCGGAACGGCCGCCGGTGGGCTCGCCCGGCTGCCGGTGGGCGATGTCCTCGGGGCTGCCGGGCTGCGGATCGTTGCGGCCCGCGCCGGACGGCGCAGCCTGCGGGTTGGCGGCGGCGGCATCGGCGGCCGCCGCATCGGCCAGGCAGCTGGCCAGGATGGCGACGGCGTCCTGGCCGCGCAGCAGCTCGGCCACGTCCTGCCCCAGCTGCTCGGCGCTGGCGGCCACGCCGCGCACTTCGGCGCTGGCCATGCGCGCGCCGTCCGGCGTCGCGACCATGGCGCGCAAGTGCATCTGGCCGTCCACCACGGTGGCGTAGGCGGCCAGCGGCACCTGGCAGCTGCCGCCAAACACCTTGGACACCTTGCGCTCGGCCGTCACGGCCAGCGCGGTGGCCAGGTGGTTCAACGGCGCCAGCAGGCGCATCAGGTCCAGGCCATCGCTGCGCTCGGCAATCTCGATCGCCATCGCGCCCTGCCCGGCCGCCGGCAAGCTCGTCTCCGGTTCCAGCAGCGCGCGGATGCGCTGCGGCAGGCCCAGGCGCTTCAGGCCGGCGGCGGCCAGGATGATGGCGGCGTAGTCGCCACGGTCCAGCTTGCCCAGCCGCGTATCGAGATTGCCGCGCAGCGGCTTGATCACCAGGTGCGGATAACGCGCCGCGATCAGCGACTGCCGGCGCAGGCTGCTGGTGCCCACCACGGCGCCGTCCGGCAGCTGGTCCAGCGAGGCGTAGTCGTTGGACACGAAGGCGTCGCGCGGGTCTTCGCGTTCCAGCACGGCGGCCAGCGCAAAGCCCTCGGGCAGCTCCATCGGCACGTCCTTGAGCGAGTGCACGGCCAGGTCGGCACGGCCCTCGGCCATTGCCACTTCCAGCTCCTTCACGAACAGGCCCTTGCCGCCCACCTTGGACAGCGTGCGGTCCAGGATCTGGTCGCCGCGCGTGGTCATGCCCAGAATTTCTACGCTACACTGCGGGTACAAGGCCGACAGCCGCGCGCGCACATGCTCCGCCTGCCACATGGCAAGGCGGCTTTCGCGCGAAGCGATCACCAGTCGGGTAGGGAGCTCTTGAGCCAATTCGGAAGTATTCAAAGCCTGTTCTTTCGCTAGCGTGCATGATGAAGACCTCAAATTTTATCATGCGCGCCCCATTCGAGAATCATGCATAGGGCATATACCATGGTTGCAAGCAATACAGCAGCATCGGCAGCAACACCGGGCAACGACAAGGACGCCCCCCTCAAGGAAGATATCCGCCTGCTCGGCCGCCTGCTGGGCGACGTGCTGCGCGCCCAGGAAGGCGAGGACGTGTACGCGGTGGTCGAGACCATCCGCCAGACCGCCGTGCGCTTCCGCCGCGAAGCCGACGCCGGCGCGGCCAAGGAACTGGACGGGATGCTGAAGATCCTCACGCGCGAACAGACCATCACCGTGGTGCGCGCCTTTTCCTATTTCTCGCACCTGGCCAACATCGCCGAGGACCAGCACCACATCCGCCGCCGCCGCGCCCACTTGCTGGCCGGCTCCAGGCCGCAGCAAGGCAGCGTGAGCTACGCCCTGTGCAAGCTGGCCGGCGCCGGCGTGGACGAGCCCACCGTCACCGGCTTCTTCGAGAACGCGCTGATCTCGCCGGTGCTGACCGCCCACCCGACCGAGGTGCAGCGCAAGTCCATCCTGGACGCCGAGCACGACATCGCCCGCCTGCTGGCCGAGCGCGACCTGCCGCTCACGCCCAAGGAAAGCGCCGCCAACCTGCACCTGCTGCGCGCGCGCGTGGCCACGCTGTGGCAGACCCGCATGCTGCGCTACTCCAAGCTCACCGTGGCCGACGAGATCGAGAACGCGCTGTCCTACTACCGCATCACCTTCCTGCGCGAGCTGCCCGGGCTGTACGACGACATCGAGGCCGACATCGCCGCGCAATACCGGCAGCCCGGCCCGGACGGCCAGTCGCAGCCCAACCCCATCAGCGCGCCCTACGTGCAGATGGGCAGCTGGATAGGCGGCGACCGCGACGGCAATCCCAACGTCAATGCCGGCACCATGCGCCACGCGCTGGCGCGCCAGGCCACCACCATCCTCGACTTCTACCTGGACGAGACCCACACCCTGGGCGCCGAACTGTCGGTGTCGACGCTGATGGTGCGCTGCACGCCCGCCTTGCAGCTGCTGGCCGACTCCTCCACCGACACTTCCGACCACCGCAGCGACGAGCCCTACCGGCGCGCGCTGATCGGCATCTACGCGCGCCTGGCCGCCACCGCGCGCGCCCTGGGCGCGGCCAACATCCTGCGCCAGGAAGTGGGCCATGCCGAGCCGTACGAGCACGCCGCCGCCTTCGCGGCCGACCTGCAGATCCTGATCGATTCGCTCAACGCCAACCACGGCGCCATGCTGGTGCAGCCGCGCCTGTCCACGCTCAGGCGCGCGGCCGACATCTTCGGCTTCCACCTGGCCTCGCTGGACATGCGCCAGAGTTCGGACGTGCACGAGCGCGTGCTGGCCGAGCTGTTCGCCAAGGCCGGCGCGGCGCCCGACTATGCGGCGCTGGACGAGGAAGCCAAGGTGGCGCTGCTGCTGGCCGAGCTGGCGCAGCCGCGCCTGCTGTACTCGCCCTACATCGAATACTCGGCCGAAACCGCCTCGGAGCTGGCGGTGCTGGGCGCGGCGCGCGAAGTGCGCCAGCGCTACGGCGCGCGCGCCATCCGCAACTACATCATCTCGCATACGGAAACCGTGTCCGACCTGCTGGAAGTGCTGGTGCTGCAGCAGGAAACCGGCTTGCTGCAGCCTGCCGCCGGCGGCGCCGCCACGCTGGACCTGATGGTGATCCCGCTGTTCGAGACCATCCCCGACCTGCAGCGCGCGGCCGGCATCATGGAACGCCTGATGGCGCTGCCCCTGGTGCGCCAGCTGATCGACGCGCAAGGCGGCCTGCAGGAGGTCATGCTGGGCTATTCGGACTCCAACAAGGACGGCGGCTTCCTCACCTCCAACTGGGAGCTGTACAAGGCCGAGCTGGGCCTGGTGGAGGTGTTCGCCAAGGCCGGCGTGAAGCTGCGCCTGTTCCACGGCCGGGGCGGCACCGTGGGCCGGGGCGGCGGTCCCAGCTACGAAGCCATCCTGGCGCAGCCCAAGGGCACGGTGAACGGGCAGATCCGCCTCACCGAACAGGGCGAAATCATCGCCTCCAAGTTCTCCAACGCGGAAATCGGACGCCGCAACCTGGAGCTGCTGGTGGCTGCTACGCTGGAGGCGAGCCTGATGCCACCGGTGGCGGACGACGCGCAGCGCGCCCAGCTGGCCGGCTTTGAAGCGGTGATGGCGGAGATTTCCGAACGCGCCTACAAGGCTTACCGCAACCTGGTCTATGAAACGCCCGGCTTCACCGACTACTTCTTCTCGGCCACGCCGATCGCCGAAATCGCCGAACTGAACCTGGGTTCGCGCCCGGCCTCGCGCAAATCGACGCGCCGCATCGAAGACCTGCGCGCCATTCCGTGGGGCTTCTCGTGGGGCCAGTGCCGTTTGCTGCTGCCGGGCTGGTACGGCTTTGGCAGCGCCATCGGCTCGTGGATCGAGGACGGCGAGGCCGAAGGCCAGCGCGAGGAACGGGTGGCGCAGCTGCGCGCCATGTTCCAGCACTGGCCCTTCTTCGCCACCCTGCTGTCGAATATGGACATGGTGCTGGCCAAGACCGACCTGGCCATCGCTTCGCGCTATTCGCTGCTGGTGCAGGATACCGAGCTGCGCGAACGCATCTTCAAGCGCATCACGGCCGAACACGCGGCCACGCTGGCCTGCCTGGAGCGCATCACCGGCGCCAGCGAGCGGCTGGCCGGCAATCCGCTGCTGGCGCGCTCGATCCAGAACCGCTTCGCCTACCTGGACCCGCTGAACCACTTGCAGGTGGAACTGATCAAGCGCCACCGCTCGGTGTCGCACGAGCCGGGCAAGGTGGACGAACGCGTCCACCGCGGCATTCACCTGTCGATCAACGGCGTGGCGGCAGGGTTACGCAACACCGGCTGACAAGACACATTCTTTCAAATTGGAAATGTCGAAAAATCTTACAAATTGTTATTTAACCAAAAATCAACTGCCAAGTAACTAGCTGATTGCATGGCGCATTCTCCTACAGGCACGGGTTATGCATTCCTACTCATACCCCAACCCATAACCGACGGAGAAAGCCATGAATGTCAAAAAGGTTATCCGCGTGGCGCTGACTGCCTGCACACTGCTGGCAGGCGCGGCCCACGCGACCACGTTGAACCTGCCCGATGCGAATCCGCTATCGGCCACCACGTACAACAACTTCACCGTCTACTCGCTCGACCTGCTGCAGCAGTGCCAGCCCGTCGATCCACGCTGCCAGCCCAGCGGCCCCTACCCTGTCGCGTCCAGCCCGGGCGCAATCAAGGACCAGGCGGTTATCCTGAATTCATCCAACGGCCAGACCAATCTATCCAACGACCCGTTCGCCAACGGCTCGTCCGTCGATGAAATTTTCCTGACCCCGACCGGCAACCAGAGTTCCAGCTATACCATGACCGACGTCGGCGGCCAGTTTGTTGGCGACCAGACCAACCGCTGGGACATCAAACTGTCCCAACTGCAAAGCTACCTGGGCACGCATGATCTGGTATTCCTGTTCGACAACAACCAGTCCGGCAACGGCAGCAACCAGTATGTCAACATCTGGGGCCAGGCCCGCATCATCGATGCGGCCGGCAATACCGTAAGCGGCCTGTGCTTTGAAATCAGCACCGGCTCCGGCTGCGGCACGGACAACCCGCTCGACGACTCGACCTTCCTGCCGGTGATCTCGGATTTCTGCGTGGATAAGGTGACCGGCGCCTCGTACAAAATAGGCCTGGCGCAGAACGCCGGCGATTGTCCTGTCGAAGCAGGCCACCCGCAAGGCGGCTACCAGGTCAACAACAACATCAGCACCAGCACGGCCGAGTTTGCCGCGGTCAACCTGGCACTGAGTGCTGCCGCGCTCGATCCGCTGAACGGCGAGCTGTTCCTGTCCATTAATATCCGCTACACCGGCAACGACGCCGGCGCCGAGCAGCTGTGGATTTGCAGCGCCTGCGACGTCACCGGAGAACGCGTCAACGTGCCGGAACCGGCCACGCTGGCCCTGTTTGGCATCAGCCTGCTGGGACTGGCATTCTTCCGCCGCCGTAACGTCTGACTCTGTTGAATCCGGGGCCGCCTCGCGCGGCCTCGGCAGCTCCTGCGGCGCGGGCCGGCCGCGCCCGCCAGCGCCCCATGCCCGCTAATGCCCCTTCCCCGCCTCGTCCCGCACGGCTTTCACCTGCGCTTCGCTCACCCTGGCCGCACCGCCCCAGCTGGCGCGCATATAGTTCGCCAGGTCCGCGACTTCCTTGTCGGCCAGCTTGCCGGCAAAGCCCGGCATTTCCTGCATGCTCTCCCTGTCGCCGAAATGCTGCGCGGCGATGCCGTCCAGCGTGACGGCGATCAGGTTGTGCGGATCGGCGCTGCGCACCGAGCTGTTGCCCTTCATCGGCACCGCCACGTGCGGCTTGCCGCCGCCGTCCAGGCCATGGCAGCCCGCGCATACCGCGATATAGGTGCGGCGGCCGGCGTCGATGTCCGCCCCGGTCGGGTTGGCCAGCTTCAGCGCCTGCGGCGCCAGGGGCTTGTCGCCCATCAGGTAAGTGGTCATGGCCTTCACGTCGCCCGGCTGCATGTACTGCGTGCTCAGGTGCACCACCTCGAACATCTCGCCCGTGGCCGAGCCTTGCGGCGCCACGCCGGTGGTCAGCAGCGATGCCAGGTCGGCCTCGGTCCAGCCCATGGCAGCCAAACCGGCCGGCGTGATGTCGGGCGCGCCGATGCGGGCCATGCGGTTACCGGTCAGGGTGCGCGACAAGTCCATCTGCCCCAGCGCGCCGCGCGGCGTATGGCACTCCGCGCAATGGCCCAGCGTGTTGGACAGGTAGCGGCCGCGTTTCCATTCGGCCGACTGGCCTTGCGAGGCGTCGGTCAGCTCGTCCTTCAGGAACAGCATGTTCCAGAAACGCACGCCGAAGCGCATGTTGTAGGGGAACTTCAGGTCCGGCTCCTTGTTCGCCACCCTGGCCGGTTTCACCTGCATCAGGTAAGCGTAGATCGCGTCGCTGTCGGCGCGCGCCATGGAACGGTAGGACGTGTAAGGCATGGCCGGGTACAAATGCTTGTCCGGCGTGACGCCGTCGCGCAGCGCGGCGTAGAACTCATCCGCGCTCCAGCTGCCGATGCCGTGTTCCTTGTCGGGCGTGATGTTGGTGCCGTAGAAGGTGCCGAACGGCGACTTCAGCTCCACGCCGCCGGCCCACTGCGCGCCGGACGCCGTGGTGTGGCAGGCCGCGCAGTCGGCCAGCTTGGCCAGGTAGCGGCCGCGCTCCACCATCTCCTTGTTGCTGGCGGCCGGCGCCGTGGCGCCGCTGCCGCCCTTGCCGCAGCCGCCCAGCAGCGCCAGCACGGCAACCGTGATCGCGCCTGCCGCCGCGCGGGGAAGGAAGGCGCGCATCATGTGCCCTCCTTCACCAGCCCGGGCGTGCCCAGCACCACTTCCTTCACCGCCTCGAAGTAGCGCACGTAGCCGGTGCAGCGGCAGATATGGCCCTCCAGCGCGGCGCTGATGGTCTGCTCCACGTCCGCCCTGGCCACCGGCGCGCGCTTCAGGTGCTCCAGCAGCACGGTGGCGGCATTGACGAAACCGGGCGTGCAGTAGCCGCACTGGAAGCTGAAGTGCTCCAGGAACTTCTGCTGGATGGCGGACATGCCGATTACTTCGCCCTTGTCGTTCTTCTGGCCCACGCCCTCCACCGTGCGCACCTTCTTGCCTTCGAAGTAGTGGGCGCCGGTGATGCAGGAGCGCACCTCCTCGCTGCTGCCATCCGGCTTGTCAAGGATGACCACGCAAGCGTGGCACACGCCCTGGCCGCAGCCCAGGCGCGAACCGGTCAGGTTCAGGTATTCATGCAGGAAGTCGACCATCATGATGCCTTCGGGTACAGGCACCGGGCCGACGGTCTTGCCGTTCAAATGTAGCGTGATAGGTTTGGCGACGATGCTCATGCCAGCACCTCCTTGATGCGTTGCGGGGTTACGGGCAGCTCGGTAAAGCGGTGGCCGATGGCGTGCGCGATGCCGTTCACGATGGCGCCCACCACGGGAATCATCACCACCTCGGCGATGCCTTTGGGCGGGTCGGTTTCGGACACGGGCGGCAGCACTTCGGCGGTCTGGTTCCACACCGCCACGTCCGATGCGCGCGGCAGGTGGTAGCGGTTGAAGTTCCAGGTGCCGTTGCCGGGACCGTCCTCGTACAGCGGCAGGTATTCGTGCAGCGCGTGGCCGATGCCCATGGCAAGCCCGCCCTGCAGCTGGCCGGACACCAGCTGCGGCGACAGCATATTGCCGCACTCCATGATGGAGTGATGCCCCAGCAGCTCCACCTTGCCGCTGCCCTCGTGCACCGCCAGCTCCACCAGCGTGCCCACGCAGCTGTAGTAGGTGACCATGGCGCCGTTGCGCTGCGTGGCCGGCATGTAGGCCCTCTTGCGGTCCAGCACGCGGTAGCCGTTCGGCGTGCCGGCCTTGCCCTTGCCGTCGCCGTAG
The DNA here is from genome assembly GCF_042693265.1 of Pseudoduganella sp. UC29_71. Taxonomy (NCBI): domain Bacteria; kingdom Pseudomonadati; phylum Pseudomonadota; class Betaproteobacteria; order Burkholderiales; family Oxalobacteraceae; genus Pseudoduganella; species Pseudoduganella sp. UC29_71. The sequence goes on from NZ_CP170549.1 coordinate 3,879,267, forward strand.
CGCAGCGACAGGCCGTCCACCGGCAGGCGCACGCTGGCGTTACCGCCGCCGCTGCCGGGAATCTCCCAGTCCGCCTCGCTCCACTGCCAGCGGTTGAACGCGTGCACCGCCGCGCCCGTCACCAGGCCCAGCTCGTGCGCTTTCTTGACGATGCGCTCGAACGGCAGCGCCTCCAGCCCGCCGGCCGACAGCTTGCCGTCCACCCAGCGCGCATCCTCCACCCGCACCACCAGCGACGCGGCCTGTCCGCCCGCGATGCCCTGGCTCCAGATGGCCATGGCGGCCGGCCACAGGCCGTGCATGAACACCACCCGCGCCGCTTCGCGCGTGCTGTGCGTGTAGTAATAGGCCGAGTTGGTGGCGCTAGCCGGCGAACAATAGGTGGGCGACCAGCGCGGATTGGCGGCCAGCTTGTCCTGCTCGGCCTGGCTCATGATGTAGGGATCGCCGGTGGCCACCACGGGCAGGTCGGCCCAGTCGGTGACGGACGTCAGGATCTCGTCGGCCGCATGGCCCAGCCACTTGGCCACGGCCACCGCCTGCGAGGTGGACATGCCGGTGCCGATCTCGGTGCCGCTGTGCCACAGGCGGATCTTGCCGTCCGCCTCGATCTCCACGCGCGCCAGCGAGCTTTCCGCGCCGGTGCCGAAGTCCTTCTGCACGCAGGCGAAGCCGACGCCGTAGCGCTTGCCCGGATGGGCCGCTTCGTATTCCGTCTTGCGCCTGGCGCGCGCGCTCCACAGCGGATGGCTTTGCGCCTTGCGCAGCACCTCGTCCACGCGGATGGCGCCGGCCGGGATGGCGCCCTGGCTATTCTTCATGCCCGAGCGCAGCGCGTTGCGCAGGCGGAATTCAATCGGGTCCAGCTTCAGCTGCTCGGCGAATTCGTCCACCATCATCTCGGTGGCCGCCATGCTCTGCAAGGTGCCGTAGCCGCGCGCCGAACCGGCGTCGATGGCGCGCGTGGCCAGCGCCACGGCCGCGAAGTCGTTCTTCGGGAAGTAGTAGACCGACTGCGCCGCCGTGGCCGCCACCATCACCACCGACGGCGAGAAATTGGCGCGGCCGCCGCCGTTGCCCTCGAAAGTGCCGGCGAAGGATTGCATCATGCCGGTCTTGCGGTCCACCGCCATGCGGTACTTCATGTCGAAGGCATGGCGCTTGATCGAGGTCTGGAACTGCTCGTAGCGGTCATTGGCCAGCCGCACCGGCTTGCCGTTGCCGTACAGCGCGCACACCAGGCCGTAGAACGGGAAGTTGTAATGGTCCTTGGAGCCGTAGCCCACGGTGTAGCACGGGTGCACGAACAGCGCCTTGAGCGGGAAGCTGGCCTTCTTCATCATCTCCAGCGTGCTGTCGATGACTTCCTGCGGCCCTTGGCTGGCCACCACCATGTGCAGTTCCTGCCTGGCGGCGTCGTACCAGCAATTGGCGTTGTCCGGCTCCAACGCGGCGGTGTCCACCGACTGCGTCTTGTAGGCGCGCTCCAGCACCAGCCAGTCCGCCGGCGGGCTGTCCAGCTCGGCCTTGATCTGGTTGGCGTAGAACATGCCCTGCTCGCCCAGCTTGCCGTGCTCGATGCCGTCCGGCCACACCGGCTGCTGCTTGCGCATCATGCTGGGGAACACCGGCGCCTGCCCCAGGCTGGAGAATTTGTCGTCGTCCTGCGACGTGGCGCCGCCCACGCGCACGAAGCGGAAGGTGGCCCACGGGTCGCGTTCCATGGGCGGCACGGCCTCGCCGTAGCGCAGCACGGCCGCCTGGAATTGCAGCTTGTCCTTGGCGAAGCGGTAGCGCGCGAAATCGTCGTAGATCAGGATGGCGACCGCGTGGCCGAGGTAGGCCGCCTGCTTGCCCTCGGGCAGCAGCATGTCGGCGCCGTAGAAGGCCGGGAAGGCGACGCCGTCGCGCGCCAGGTCGGCCGCCGTCACCACGCGGTCCGGCTTCAGGTCCTCGCCCAGCAGCGACAGGTCGACGCCGGCGTACAGGCGGTCGGTGCGGGTGGCGCGCAGGATGAAGGCGTGCGACTGCTGCTGCGGCCAGTGCGGCATGTCCTGGGCGCGGATGTCGCGCGCGAACACTTTGGCGCCGGTGACTTTGGCCTTGCCGTCGATGCGGATTCTGGCCTGGCCGTTTTTCGGGTCCCAGGCAACGGGGGTGAGAATCTTGTCCTCGAACAGGGCGGCAAAGGCTTTGCCTCCCAGCGGCGCGAGATACACCGCGACGCCCGCAACCATTCCCGCCTTCAGGAACTTGCGGCGCGAAAGTGCGACCTTCATGTGAATACTCCCAATATTGGATGACGGGTTTCCGAGCCGAATACGGGACGCAAGAACGGCGGTCCGCCTGCATCGTCTCGCCAACGTTTACCGTTGTCAAGAAACTCCGGGCGGTACTGTCTCATGTTTAGCGCGGTGGCAACAGAGTACTAAAACGCTAGCCGGTAGTTGTTTCCGAATGTTAAATTGAGGCCGTTTTATGGTATACATACGACGATGCCAAAATAACAATTCCGGAGAAAAGCTACGGATGTTTTCAGAAGACACCATTCCGCAGGCCGTCGCCATGGCCGCGACCTTGGCCGCCTTGGCCGCCTTGGCCACCGGGGCACTATGGCGCCGTGCCGTGCGCGCGCGGCGCGCCGCCGAGGACGAGCTGGCCGTCCTGCGCCAGCGCCTGAGCCGCAGCGAGAGCGGCGCGGCCGTGCTCGGGCGCAGCGAACGCCAGTTGCGCGAGATCCTGGCGCGCCTGCCCTTGGCGCTGTTCCTGAAAGATCCCGACTCGCGCTTTGTGATGATGAACGCGGCCTGCGAGCAAGCCTTCGGCCAGCCCTATGCCAAGCTGGCCGGCACCCACGGCGGCGCTCACTATCCGCCCGAACAGCAGGCCGGCTTCGTGGCGGCCGACCGCGCCGCCTTCGCATCAGGCCAATTGTGGACGGACGAGGAATGGGTGTGGCACGCCGGCCTGCAGCAGGACCGCCGCCTGCTGACCTACAAGCAGCCCCTGTACGACGAGGATGGCCAGCCGGCGCTGCTGATCGGCATGTGCATCGACGTAACCGAGCGCCGCGCCGCCGAGGACGCGCTGGCATCGACCCTGCGCCAGCTGCGCGAACTGAGCGACCAGCAGGAAACCACGCGTGAACACGAACGGCGCCGCCAGGCGCAATGCCTGCACGACGAATTGGGCCAGAGCCTGATGGCGCTCAAGCTGGACGCCACCCTGCTCAGCCACGCGGCGCAGCATCGCCACCCGCGCCTGCACCGCCACAGCGTACGCGTGCTGGCCACGCTGGATGGCGCCATCCGCGCCGTGCGCACGCTGATCAACGAGCTGCATCCCAGCACCCTGGAACTGGGGCTGCCGGCGGCGGCCGACTGGCTGCTCAAGCAGCAGGAACGGCGCAGCGGCATGCATTGCCAGCTGCACCTGGCCAGCGACAGCGCCGGCGCCGCGCTGACGCCGCCGCAAACCTGGGCAATCTTCCGCATGATCCAGGAAGCGCTGTTCAGCATCGAAGCGTACGCCCAGGCCACGCGGCTGGACGTATCGCTGGACCTGGGCGAAGCTACGCTGCTGATCGTCATCTGCGACAACGGCGTGGCGCGGCTACACTGCTCCAGCGGCACCGGCGGCATCAGCGGCACCAGCGATACCGGCGTCGCCAGCCGTGGCGCCACGCTGGCCATGCTGGCGCTGCGCGAGCGCGTGTCGGCCTACGGCGGCGAGCTGAGCGAAACGAGCAAGCCCGGGCGCGGCACCGTCCTCACCATCACGCTGCCCACCCATGAAAAACGGGAGGCCGAAGCCTCCCGTGATGTCGATCCCGCCAACGCCGCCCCATAGAGCGGAGCGGCGTAGGGGGGCGTAGGGCGGGTTAGCGCAGCGTAACCCGCCTTAATGCGTCGTCAGGAACGTTTTCAGCTTGTCCGAGCGCGACGGCTGGCGCAGCTTGCTCATGGCCTTCGCTTCGATCTGGCGGATACGCTCGCGGGTCACGTCGAACTGCTTGCCCACTTCTTCCAGCGTGTGGTCGTTCGACATTTCCACGCCATAGCGCATGCGCAGCACCTTCGCTTCGCGCGGGGTCAGCGAGTCCAGCACTTCCTTGATCACGTTGCGCATCGAGGCGTGCAGCGCGGCGTCCAGCGGCGCCAGCGTGGTGTTGTCCTCGATGAAGTCGCCCAGCTGCGAATCGCCGTCCTCGCCCATCGGGGTTTCCATCGAAATCGGCTCTTTCGCGATCTTCATGATCTCGCGCACCTTGTTCTCCGGCATTTCCATCTTCACCGCCAGGGTAGCCAGGTCCGGCTCGCTGCCGGTTTCCTGCATGATCTGGCGCGAGATGCGGTTCATCTTGTTGATGGTCTCGATCATGTGCACCGGCACGCGGATGGTGCGCGCCATGTCGGCGATCGAGCGCGTGATGGCCTGGCGTATCCACCAGGTGGCGTAGGTCGAGAACTTGTAGCCGCGGCGGTATTCGAACTTGTCCACCGCCTTCAGCAGGCCGATGTTGCCTTCCTGGATCAGATCGAGGAACTGCAGGCCGCGGTTGATGTACTTCTTCGCGATCGAGATCACCAGGCGCAGGTTGGCCACCGTCATTTCGCGCTTGGCGGTGCGGGCGCGCTTCTCGCCGGCCGCCATCTGCTTGTTGATCTTGCGCAGGTCGGCCAGCGGCAGCGCCACGCGCGCCTGCAGGTCGATCATCTTCGATTGCAGTTCTTTCACGGCCGGCACGTTACGGCCCAGCACGGCACTGTACGGGTAGGCCGAATCGACTTCGCCGTCCACCCAGTCCAGGTCCGTCTCATTGCCCGGGAAGACCTTGATGAAGTGGGCGCGCGGCATGCCGCAGCGGTTCACGCACAGCTCCAGCACGGCGCGCTCGATGGAACGCACCTGCTCCATCTGGCCGCGCAAGGTATCGCACAGCTTTTCCACCACCTTGGCGGTGAAGCGGATGCCCAGCAGTTCGGCCGAAATGGCTTCCTGCGCCTTGGTGTAGGCCGGCGAACCGTAGCCGCCGGCGGCCTTGCGCATTTTCTCGAACTGCACTTCGATCACTTCGAACTTTTCCAGCGCGCCCTTCTTCAGCTGCACCAGCTGCTCGGTCGAGAAGCCGGCCGCGCCGCCGTTGGCGTCGCCGTCCTCTTCCTCGACTTCTTCTTCCTCTTCCTCGTCCTCATCGGACGCGGCGGCGTGCGCGGCGGCCGGCGCCGGGGCCGGCGCGTTGCTCGCTTCGTTCAGGTCGACGAAACCGTCCACCACTTCATCGACCTTGATCTCGTCGTTCTCGATCTTCTTGGCCAGCGCGATGATTTCGGCGATGGTGGTCGGGCAGGCGGAGATGGCCTGGATCATGTCCTTCAGGCCGCCCTCGATGCGCTTGGCGATCTCGATCTCGCCTTCGCGCGTCAGCAGCGCCACGGCGCCCATTTCGCGCATATACATGCGCACCGGGGTCGGTGGTGCGGCCGAAGTCGGAATCCACGGTGGACAGCGCGGTGGCCGCGGCGGCCTCCACTTCGTCGTCGCTGGTGACGGCGGCCACGTTGTCGGTCAGCAGCAGGCTTTCCGCGTCGGGCGCGCGCTCGTAGACGGCGATGCCCATGTCGTTGAAGGTGGCGATGATGCCTTCGATCGCCTCCGGATCGATGATGTTTTCCGGCAGCTGGTCGTTGATCTCGGCATAGGTCAGGAAGCCGCGGTCCTTGCCCATGTTGATCAGGTTCTTGATCTGCAGGCGGCGGCGTTCCAGGTCCTCGGCGGTCACGCCTTCGGTGTTCAGCGCGTCCAGGCCCTTGGCCTTGCGCTCGCGCGCCTTGGACACGGCCTTCAGTTCGGCGCGCTCGACGGCGTTCAGCGCTGCCACTTCATCGTTTTCCGGCGTGAATTCGCTCGGCTTGCGGCCACGGCGGCCCGGCACCTTGACGCCCGGCAGCAGGTAGCCGGAAGTGTCGATGGTGGCCAGGGTGGCGGCGTCGGTCACCTGGCTCACGGCCGGGGCGGCGCCCGGCGCGACGACGAGCACCGGAGCCGGTTCGGCCTTCAGTTTGGATGCGCGGGTCTTCACCACCACCGGCTTGGGACCGGCCGGCGCGGCCAGCGACACGGCGGCCGAAGCGGCGCCGGACTTGCGCGCCACCTTGACGGCGGCCTTCTTCTCTTCCGCAGCCACATCGGCCACGGCGTCGATCCCGGCGGCGGCCGGCGCGGCCAGTTCGGCCACGTCGGCAGCAGCGTTATCGGCACCGGCAACAGCGGCCAGGCGCGAACGCGTCTTTTTTACAACGGTAACTTTGCCGGCAGCCTCTTGCGCATTGTCGATGACATAAGATAAAGTGGTCTTAGGTACAGCCAGTTCCGCAGTTTTGGTGCGGGGGGCTTTGGCGGACAGCGTGAGGGTTTTCGGCGTTTTCGTCATTACAAATATCTCTCAATGGCAGACCCAAGGGCCGGCGGCGCGTAGTGAAAACAATGCCACCCGGGCCGGCAAGGGTCCGATGGCGCTTAGGTGTGCTGGAATTAAAAAAGCCCGTTTTGACGGGCTGGCAGCTACGTATCAGTGCAGAGCGGGAAAAGGGTCACAAACTTCCTGTTTCAAGCTGACGGCAACGGTGCTTCATTTGGTGCGTCGGCAATTATAGCGCGTTTCAGGCCGGCGCGCACGCGCAAAATTATGGTTGAAATAACACTTTGACGGATTTGGCAATGCACTCCCCTGTCCCGCGTGATATGCTGACGGCTCTTTGCTTAACCTGTGATGTCGATGAACACTAGCCTTACCCCTGAGCCTGCGGCTGTTGTGGCCACCCCCGCTGCCACCCCCGCTGCCACCCCGGAGGCCGCTCCGGCCGCACCCGCGCTGACCGCGCGCACGCTGCTGAAGCAGCTGCAGCAGCAATTTCCCCCATTCCGCGATTGCCTGCCCCTGTCGATCGGCATCGACAAGCAGATTCTGGCGCAACTGCCGGGCATCGACAAAAAACTGATGCGCACCGCGCTGGGCATCCACACCGGCTCGCAGCGCTACCTGCGCGTGATGGAAAAAGCCACCGTGCGCTACGACCTGGATGGCACCGCCGGGGCGGAAGTGACCGATGTGCACCGCAAGCACGCCAAGGAAGTCTTGAAGGAGCGCCTGAAGAAGGAAGCCGACCGCAAGAAAGCCGAACGCGAAGCGGCCGCAGCCGAAGAAGCGGCCCGCGTGCGCCAGGACAAGCTGGCCCAGCTGACGGCCAAGTTCTCCAAAAAAGGTTGATGAGCGACGCCGCTGCGGCCCGCCCGGCGGCCTCTGCCGAGTCCGTCCCCGAGCTGCCGCCCTACATCGGCATTACGCTGGCCGAAGTGCGGCTGGTGAAAACCGCCGCCGACGTGGAAGACGCGCAGGCGGCGCTGCTGGCGGCCGACGTGGTCGGTTTCGACACCGAGTCCAAGCCGACTTTCCAGAAGGGCCAGAGTTCGGACGGTCCGCACCTGATCCAGCTGGCCACCGACAAGCTGGCCTACCTGTTCCAGATCGGCGCCGCGCCCTCGCCCGCGTGGCCGGCGCTCAAGGCCGTGCTGGAATCCGAGCTGACGATGAAAGTGGGCTTCGGCCTGTCCGACGACGTGCGGCGCCTGCGCGCCAAGCTCGGCATCGAGCCGGCGCGCGTGGTCGACCTGTCGGTCGCACTGCGCGGCGGCCAGCGCAACGACCTGGGCGCAAAAAGCGCGGTGGCCAAGTTTTTCGGCCAGAAGCTGCAAAAGTCCAAGAAGATCTCCACCACCAACTGGGCCAGCCCGCGCCTGAGCGAGCGCCAGATCCTGTATGCTGCCGACGACGCCCAGGTGGCGCTGCGCGTATACCGGCACTGGATCGCCGCTGGCAACACCCTGCCCCCGCAACGCGCCGCCAAAGCGCGCCGCCCGCCCCGTCCGCGCCCGCCCGCGCAAGAACGCTGACCCATGCGGCGCCGCCATCGGCGGGTTACGCTGCGCTAACCCGCCCTACGACTGCGCGAATGCACGAATGGACGGGTGCACGGATACACGGACGTACGGGGTACCGTAGGGCGGGTTAGCGGGGCGCGCAGCGCACCGCGTAAGCCGCCAGGGGCGCCGCCACCGGCAGCTCCCGAATCAACTGGCCAAGCGTGGCGATCGCCGTCTCATGCGCCGCAGTCCACGGATGACCGTAATTGAGACGCAAGCAATTGCGGAACTCGCGCTTGGCCGAGAACATCGGCCCCGGCGCGATGCTGATGCCGTGCGCCAGCGCGGCCGCGTGCAGCGCCAGCGTATCCGCGCCTTCCGGCAGCACCACCCACAAAAAATACCCGCCCTCCGGATGCGTGACGCGCGTCCCGGCCGGGAAGTGCTCGGCCAGCGCCGCCAGCATCTGCGCCTGCTGTCCCACCAGCGCGCCGCGCAGCTGGCGCAGATGGCGGTCGTAGCCGCCCTGCCCCAGGTACTCTGCCAGCGCCAGCTGCGAGGGCATGGGCGCGGCCAGGCTGGTGCTCAGCTTGAGCCGCTCGACCGCCTGCGCGTAGCGCCCCGGCGCCGCCCAGCCCACGCGGAAGCCCGGCGCCAGGCATTTCGAGAACGAACTGCAATGCAGCACCAGCCCCTGCGCGCCGGGCGCATCGTAGCGCTTGGCCAGCGCGGGCCGGCGCGCCCCGAAATATAGCTCGCCGTAGACATCGTCCTCGATCAGCGGCACGCCGTGCGCAGCCAGCAGCGCCACCAGCGCCTGCTTTTTCTCGGCCGGCATCAGGCTGCCCAGCGGATTCTGGAAGCTGGTCATCAGCCAGCACGCGGCGGGACGGTGCCGCTCCAGCGCCTCGGCCAGCGCGCCCAGCTCCATGCCTTCGCGCGGGTGCGTGGCCACCTCCACCGCCTTCAGCTCCAGCCGCTCCAGCGCCTGCAAGGCCGCGTAGAAGCTGGGCGACTCCACCAGCACCGTGTCGCCCGGCCGCGCCACCGCCTGCAGGCACAGGTTCAGCGCTTCCAGCGCGCCATTGGTGACCACGATGTCCTCCGCCGCCACCGGCGCGCCGTCCAGCTGGTAGCGCAGCGCGATCTGGCGCCGCAGCTCGCCGTTGCCGGCGCCCAGGTCGGCCACCGTGGCCCACGGGTCCAGGCGCCGCGTGCTGGACGCCAGCGCGCGCGCCAGCTTGGGCAAGGGGAACAGCTCTGGGCTGGGGAAGGCGGAGCCGAACGGCACCGCCCGGCGCGAGCGCGCGGCCTCCAGCACGCCGAACACCAGCTCGCTCACGTCGACGCTGCGCGGCGCGCCGTCCGGGCGGGTCGGCTCCGGCTCGGGGGAGGCGGTCGGCGCGCGGCCCGGCGCCACGTAGTAGCCGGAGCGCGGGCGCGATTCGATCACGCCGCGCGCCTCTAGCAGAGAGTAGGCCTGGAACACGGTGCTGGGACTGGCGCCGCGGCGCGCGCGCTGCTGGCGCACCGAGGGCAGCCGCTCGCCCGGCCGCAGCACCTGCTGCGCCACCATGTCTTGGATTTCCTGCGCCAGCGCTTCGTACAGTTTCAAACTGATCCCTGGTTTTATTTGCGAATCTGAGCCTGTCCAATTTGGCAACTCAGGCGTATCCTGTCCCCTGATTCCCATCCAAAAGCTATTTTAAACGGGACAGCCATGCCTGCTATCTTATCGAGAGTCTGTGCAACCGCCATGCTGGCCGCGGCCGCGCACGCCGGCGCCGCGCCGGCCGCCCTGAAAACCCTGCCCGACACGCTGGAGCAGCGCGTGGCAGCCTGCACCGCCTGCCACGCGGCCAGGGAGCGCGGCGACGCCTACTTCCCCCGCATCGCCGGCAAACCGGCCGGCTATCTGTACAACCAGCTGCTCAACTTCCGCGAGGGCCGCCGCAAGTATCCGATGATGACCTATATGGTGGACCATCTGCCGGATGCCTATCTGCGCGAGATCGCCCAGTACTTCTCGGAGCTGCATCCGCCCTACCCCGCGCCCGCGCCGAACGCCGCTACGCCGGCCATGCTGGAACGCGGCCGCGCGCTGGTGCACGACGGCGACAAGGCTAAGAACGTCCCCGCCTGCGTGGCCTGCCACGGCGCCCAGCTGACCGGCGTGGCGCCCGCCATCCCGGGCCTGGTGGGCCTGCCGCGCGACTACATCAACGCGCAGTTCGGCGCGTGGCGCAACAAGGTGCGCCGCGCCCACGCGCCCGACTGCATGGCCGAGATCACGTCGCGCCTGTCGGACGCCGACGTGGCCGCCGTGTCGGGCTGGCTGGCCTCGCAGCCGGCCGACGCGGATGCGCGCCCGGCCTCGTCCATCGCCATGCCGCTGCCACTGCAATGCGGCAGCGCCGAGGGCACGCCCGCCGCGGAGGCCAAGCCATGAAGAAGATGCCTATCATCGCCATCGCCGTCCTGGCCCTCGTCGCCGGCGCCGGCTTCATGTTGTATCCGGCCGACGACCCGATGCCGCCGCTGAGCAAGACGGCCGCGCTGCCGCAAGCTGAACGCGTGGCGCGCGGCGCCTACCTGGCCAGGGCCGGCGACTGCATGGCCTGCCACACGCCGCGCGGCAGCGCACCCTACGCCGGCGGACGCGCGCTGCAAACGCCGTTCGGCAGCGTGGTGTCGCCCAACATCACGCCGGACCGCGACACCGGCATCGGCCAGTGGAGCGCGGACGACTTCTGGCGCGCCCTGCACAACGGCAAATCGCGCGGCGGCCGCATGCTGTATCCCGCCTTCCCGTACACGAACTACACCCACATCACGCGCGACGATTCGGACGCGCTGTTCGCCTACTTCCAGAGCCTGCCGCCGGTGAAGCAGGCCAACCAGCCGCACCAGCTGCGCTTCCCCTACAACCAGCAGCTTGGCCTGGCGTTCTGGCGCGCACTGTACTTCCGCCCCGCCGCCTTCCGCACCGACAGCGCACAGAGCGCGGACTGGAACCGGGGCGCCTACCTGGTGCAGGGACTGGGCCATTGCAGCGCGTGCCACAGCACGCGCAACGTGCTGGGCGCATCCGGCGACGCCCTGTCGGGCGGCTTGATCCCGGTGCTGGGCTGGTATGCGCCGTCGCTGACGTCGGACCGCGAGGCCGGCCTGGGCGAATGGGCGCAGCGCGACGTGGAGCAGCTGCTGAAGACGGGCGTATCGCCGCGCGCGACGGTGTTCGGTCCGATGGCCGAGGTGGTGCGCGAGAGCCTGCAACACTTGAGCGATGCGGACGTGACGGCGATGGCGGTGTACCTGAAGACGCTGCCGCGCAAGGAGCCGGCCGAGCGCTACGAGCGCAGCAACGCGCCGGAGGCGCGCGCGCAGCTGGAGGCCGGGGCGCGGCTGTACACGGCGCATTGCGTGGAATGCCACGGCGTGACCGGCAAGGGCTTGCCGCCGCATTATCCGCCGCTGGCGGGCAACCGCGCGCTGCTGATGGACGAGGCGGTCAACCCGATCCGCATCGTGCTGAACGGCGGCTTCGCGCCCGGCACGGCGGGCAATCCGCGTCCTTACGGCATGCCGCCGTTCAGCCACAAGCTGAACGACGTGGAGGTGGCGGCCGTGGTGTCCTACCTGCGCAGCGACTGGGGCAACAATGCGCCGCCGGTGAGCAGCAACGATGTGAACCGCTACCGCACGGTGCCGCTGGATTAGCCGGCATTGGCGGCTTACGCGCTCCGCGCTAACCCGCCGTTACGCGGCCAGCCCGAGCCGGTCGGTGGTGGCGTTGCGCGCATCCTCGACCGCGATCTTGCCCTCGGCCAGCAGCACGCGCAGCGCCGCGTTCATGGTGTGGCAGCCTTCGCCGCCCTTGGTCTCCATCCAGTCGCGGATGGCGGTGATGCTGCCGTTCTCGATCAGGCGCGCCACGTCCGGGTTCATGGTCAGGCACTCGGTGGCCAGGTGGTAGCGGTTGCCTTCCACCGACGGCAGCAGCGCCTGGCACAGCACCCCGCGCAGCGCGTGCGCCAGGGCCTGCTGCTGCGGTTCGCTGTTGCCGAGCATGCGCAGCATCTTCTGCAGCCCCAGCTCCGTTGAGCGCGCGTGCAAGGTGGCCAGCACCAGCGGGCCCGATTCGGCCAGCGCCAGCGCTTCCTGCGCCGTTTGCGCGTCGCGGATTTCGCCGATGACGATCACATCCGGCCGCTCGCGCAGCGCGTCCAGCGCGCCCAGGTAGAAGCTTTCCACGTCGCCGTCGAAGCCCACTTCGCGCTGCGTGACGATGCAGCGGCGCTGCGGGATCAGCGTTTCGACCGGGTCTTCAATGGTGATGATGTGGCCGGAGCGGGTCTTGTTGATCTCGTCCAGCATGGACGCGATGGTGGTGGACTTGCCCTGGCAGGTGTCGCCGATGATGAGCACCAGGCCACTGGTCAGCTGGGAAAATTTCTGCTCGTTGGCGCGCAGGCCCAGCTGCGACATGGCATGCGGTTCCTTGGGGAAGCGGCGGATCACGCAGCCCAGGCGCTTCTTACCCTGGAAGGTGAAACAGTTGGCGCGGATGCGCGCCGTATGCAGGTCGATGGAACGGTCGAAGGCGCGGTCCTGGATGCGCTCGCGCCAGTTCGGCTCCACCACCTCGAAGAATTCTTCCAGTTCCTCGCGCGTGATCGGCGAATCCGTCACCGCCACCAGGCCTTTCGGCTGGCGCAACAGCAAGGGGCTGTTCTGGTGGATCAGGATGTCGCTGAAGCTCAGCCTGGAATTGAGCAGATGCAAGATCTGTTCGACCAGCGTGCCGAAGACCGGATGGTCTTCGTTTTCTTCATAGCTGAGGGTGCGGATTTGCGAAGACTGGTGATTTTCCATCGTGCTCTACTCTCCGGGTAAAAATGTCGCCTGGAAAGATTATACGGGACGCTTGGGGAATTCAAAGCCTGTTTTGAGGTCCATGTAGACCTTTACGCCACCCTTGTTGACGACCGACTTGGGCGGCGGCGGCACGCCGGCCAGTTCGCGCGTGAACACCGGCAGACCTTCGCCCTTGCGCAGTTCCTCGTCGGCGCGCTGGAACACATTGGGGCAGCCGGTCTCGGCCAGCAGGGCTTGCACAATTGGCACTTTCCAGGCATCCACGGCGCCGGACTGGAAGCTGCACAGCAGGAAACCTGCGGGGCCGCCATAGTAATCCACCACTAGGCCGGGCAAGCCGTCTTGCTCGGCGTTAATCAGCTGCATCAGGTCTTCCGGCCCCAGCTTGGCCACGGCGGCGGCGCGCTTGGCAATGGCGGCCTTGACGCGGCGTTTCATCATGGCGTGGTCGACCGGCTCGTCTTCGCGGAAGGTCCACACGCGGGCGCGGATCTGCACCGCGTGGGCGTTGTAGGCGGCGCGCGCCAGGAACTGGCGGGCCGACGATTGCACGGTGGCGGTGGCGCCGGCCTTGCCTTTTTCCTGCGGACGGCCCTCGACGCGTTCGATGGCGGTCGGATAAATCCAGGGGTCGCCGGCCAGCAAGCTCTTTTCCTTGCCCTGTTTGATGGTGATGATCAGCATGTGTTTCCAATGTAGTTACAGCCAGCATGATACCGCATGGGCCGCGCCACTCCCCGGGGAATGCATTCTATTCCGCCGTCTGCGCAGTCTGTCGCATGGGGCGGGCGGCGCCAGGGGCGATTCCTTACTATCTCCATCATCGAACAAGATCAATCGAGGAGATCATCATATGGCAAGCTATCCTACCGTCCGCTCCACCCTGCGCAAGGCGCTGCGCACCACCTTGCTGGCTGCCAGCGCACTGGCCGTCGTCGTTCCCGCCGCCAGCGTGCAGGCTGGCCCGTTAAGCTGGCTGGGCGGCGGCGACCGCGTGCAGGGCAGCGGCAAGATCGTCAAGCAGACGCGCGACGTCGGCCACTTCACCGGCCTGGCGCTGGCCTTGCCGGGCGACGCGGAAGTGCGCATCGGCAACACCGACAGCATCACCATTGAAACCGACGACAACCTGCAGGCACTGGTGGAAACCGTGGTGGAGAACGAAACCCTGCGCGTGCGCCCTGTCAAACGCAATATGCGGCTCGATACGCGCAACATGAAAATCATCGTTCAGGCCAAGAACCTGGAGCGCATCTCGGTGGGCGGCTCTGGCACGGTCGACGCCGAAAACCTGAAGGGCGCCAACCTGACCTTCGACGTGGGCGGCTCGGGCGCCATCAATGTGCGGGGCATGGAGAGCGAATCGGTGTCGGTATCGCTGGGCGGCAGCGGCAGCCTGAAGGCGAGCGGCAGCACGGAGCGGCTGAAGGTGTCGATCGGGGGGTCGGGCAAGGTCAATATCGGCCAGCTGGCCGCGCGTGACGCCTCGGTCAGCATCGGCGGTTCGGGCCAGGCCACGGTATGGGCCAAGCAATCGCTCAACCTGAGCGTGGCCGGTTCGGGCGACATCGGCTACTACGGCGATCCCCAGATCAGCAAGTCCATCATGGGTTCGGGCAGCGTCAAGCGCCTGGGCGCCAGTCCGCAATAAAGTGCAGATTACTCCAGCCCGGCAGGCGCACACCCCGCCGGGCTGCGTTATTTGGTGTTGAACAGGTCCTGGGCTGAGGCGCCCTCGATCAGGCTATCCAGCCACGCTTCCAGTTGCGGCGCGGGCGCCGACTTGATCTGCGCGGCCACGGCGGCCGGCATTGAGCGCATCTGCCGCGCCGCCATCCGCCGCACCGTCTCCCGCAGTACTTGCAAGCGGCCCAGCTCCAGCCCTTCCGCTTTACCCTGCGCGCTGCCTTCCGCCTTGCCTTCCGCCTTGCCTTCCGACCAGCCTTCGGCTCGCGCTTCGGCCCGCTCCCTCTTCCGCGTCAGCTTTGCCTCCCGAACAATGGACCGGGTCCACTCATCCAATGTCAAATTTCCCATGACAAGCTCCTCATCCGGCAAAAAGTCAGCCATGTACTCCTTGCGCTGCACGCAATCAGACAGCCAGCGCAGCAAGCTCTCGCGCAAGGGCTGCGTCGCGCCGGCCCGCAGCCAACTGGCCAGCGACCTCAATACCTCCACGCAGGCCTGCCTGGAGCGCGACCGTTCCAGCGCGAACAGGGCCGCGACCACGTTCCGTTCGGTGTCGTCCAGCGCAGTCGTCACCTTCCTTTGATCTATCAAGAGGTATTTTAGTTCGGGCTGGAAGTCTGCCAAGCCGTGCGGTTGCGGCAGCCGCAGGCCGGACAAAGTGTGGCTCGCGGTCCACGGCCGCTTGCCGTTGTACAGCACGATAGGCAGCACGGGTGGCAGCTTCCCGCGCCGGTCAAGCTTGCGCTGCTTGATCAGATCCTGGTACAGCAAGCCGACGTAAACCTGCATCCGTAACGCCATCCAATGGTCGCTGCTGGACTGAAACTCCAGCAGCAGGTAGACATAGATGCACTCGCCGCCCACGTGCAGGCGCCGGTCCCGCATCAGCTCGGGATGCGCGAACAGCTGTTTATAGCCGGTATCATGGTTGGCCCTCATGGGCCGATTTTAAGGCGCGCGCCAGCCCAGGCGGGTGCGCTGTGCCATGGATTTGGCCGGGCTCAAGGGGGAAGAAAAAAGCCCGGCGCAAGGCCGGGCTTGGGGGAACTTACAGGTCGAACTTGAGTTCCGCGATCAGCGTGCGCTGGGTGTACGGGTGGAAGGCCCAATACTTGCGGTTGTTCAGGTTGTCGATGCCGAGCGAGCCGGTCCATTGCGGTGTGAAGCGGTAGCGCACCCGCACGTCGGCGACAAGGTAGTCCGACACGCCGGTGTAGGTGGCGCCGTTCGGGTCGCTGTTGTCCAGCGTGCCGTACTGCCGGCCGCTATACCGTGCGCCGGCGCTGGCGGTCCACTTGTCGCCCACGTGGTAGGACGCCAGCGCCGTCGCACGCCAGTCCGGCACGCGCGGCTGCCGCTTGCCCACGCTGGCGGGTAGCTTGTCGTTGCGCACGATCTCCGAATCGGCATAGGTCATGCTGCCGGTCAGCGACAGGCCGCGCACCAGCACATGGTCGGCCTGGTAGGACAGCTCCAGGCCGGTGGTGCGGATCTCGCCCACGTTCTGCACCGTGTTCACGGTCGGCGTCAGCGCCTGCGAGTACAGCGCGTCGCGCGTGTTCTCGTGGAAGACGGTGGCGCGCAAACTGCCGCGTTCCAGCATGCGCTCGGCCGTCAGCTCGCTGGTCCAGGACTTCTCGGCGCGCAGCGACGGATCGGTGTTGATGATCTTGTCGTCCACGATGGAGCCCTGGAACAGCTCCGCCGCCGTCGGATTGCGCACGGCGCGGCCCGTGGATGCCTTCAGCGTCCACAGCTCGGATGCGCGGTAGGCCAGCGCCGCCTTGGGCGACCAGCTGTTCTCGCTGCGCACAGCGAAGCGCAGCAGGCCGCCCGTCTCGGGCTTGGCCGCCAGGCTGGCCGCGCTCGACAGCTCGCCGCCGAATGCCTGCCAGCGTTCGAAGCGCAAGCCCAGCGTGGCCTTCCACAGTTCGCTGATGCGCCAGGTATCCTGTGCGTACAGGCTTTCCAGGCGCGTCTCGCCGTTGAAGGTGGAGACATGCTTGCCGCCGCCGGCATTGATCCAGTCCGCGCCGCTGGACACATGCGTGCGCAGCTTGGCGCTGTCGCGCTGCAGGCCGAAGTCCACCACGTGCGCGGCCCAGCCGCCAGCCGCACCATTAGCCGCACCACTACCCGCACCGCGATCCACGCCCGCGCCCGCGTCCGCACCCGGCCGCCACGTCCCCTTCAGCGCCAGCGTATTCCAGCCGCTGCCGCCCATGTCCGTGATGTTGCCCTGCCCGCTGGTATGCAGGTCCGGCACCGCCACCGTGGGCGTGCGCACGCGGTCCTTGGCGTAGTCGTACAGGCTGGCGGCCAGCTCCCAGCTGAACACGCCCTTGCTGTGCTGCTTGAGCGAGAAGCCGTGCATCAAGTGTTCCAGCTCTCCCCGGCTGGGCGCGAAGTCCGACGGCAGCAAGCTGTATTTCACGCCGCCGACATTGATATCGCCCTTGTAGACCCGGTTGCCAGCCGCATCGCGCAGGTAGGACTGCGAACTACGCTCGGCATCGTTCTTCCACCAGCCCAGCGTGTAGCTGGCGCGCAGGATGGGAGACAGGTCGTAGGCCAGCTTCACTTTGGCGTGGTCCTGCACCGTGTGGATCTGGTTGGTGGCGCCCAGGATCAGCCAGTCCTTGTTGACCGGATTGCGGTCCGCGATGGCGCCCGCCACCGGCACGCCGCCGCTGCCCGGTGTACCCTGCGTGAGCAGCTTGTTGGCGAAAGCGATAGGCTGGCCATTGCTGTCCAGGCGCGACACGTCCACCCACCACGACCAGGCGCCCTGCCGGTTGCCGACGGAGGCGCTGCCCTGCTTGCCGTAGTGGCGCGTATCGCTGCCGTACTGTCTGAAACCCTGGCCGTAGCCGGACAGCTTGACATGCGCTTCCAGCCGGGTCGGCATGCGGGTCTGGAAGTCCACCACCGCGCCCACCGAGTTGCCCGGATAGGCCGCCGAGAACGGCCCGTACAGCACATCCACGCGCTCGATTTCCTCCGGCGTCACCAAGCCCCAGCGCGGCGTATAGGTCGCGCCGTTGCCCAGCAAATTGGACAGCAGGATGCCGTCCGCGTACACCATCGAACGCGCGCTGTTGCCAGTGCCGGAAGCGCGGCTGGCCAGCACCGCATGGTCGTAGTCGCCGACGTAGCGCTTGCGCACGTTCAGGCTGGGCAGATACTTCAGCGCATCCTCGCTGTCGCTGGCGTTGATGCGGTCCTCGATCTGCGCGCCGGTGATGCCTTCTATGGTGGTCGGGATCTGCGTCGGCAGCGAACTGGGGCGGCCGCCGTTCACGGTCACCACCGCATGATCGGCGCGCGCAGGACAAATCACGGACGCAGCAGCGCCCATCGCCGCCAGCATCACTGCCAGCGGCTTGCATTTGAACGTGTTCATGAGAGCCTCAGTGCTGGTGGACGGCGCCTTCGGCCGGAACAACGTTCAGCACCGGCGCCGGCGCCTTGACTTTGACGCCGGCCTCGCCGGGAAGTTCATCCCAGGCCACGGTGCCTTTCACGCATTCCTGCACGACCTTGAAGTACAGCTTGCCCGCTTCGGCCGGCAGCTTGGCCTGCACGGTGAACTCGTCGAAGTACTCATCCGGCAGCGGGCCGCCGCTCCACGTCACTTCGCGCACGGCGGCGGTGATCTTGCGGCCGTGCGATTCCACCGGCACCGACAGCTTGCCCTCCACTGTACGGATTTTCCATCCAGCCTTCGGCATCGGCTTGGCGCCGGTGACCGATTCCGGCAGCATCACGGTGATGGCCTTGGTCGCGCTGCCGTCGCAGCCGTGGCCAACCCGGAACGTGAGCTTCTGGTAGCTGTCGGCCACGCCGGAGGTTTGCTCCAGCGTCACATGGGCGTGCGCCTGCGCTGCCAGCAAAGCGGCAGCAATCATCAGGGTCTTCTTCATGGCGCGCCTCACTTGGCGGAATAGGTGAGCGGCCGCACAGCCACGTTCAACTCGATGGTTTCGAGTTTCTTGTCCTTCTTCTGAACTACCAGCGTGAGGGGCACGGTCTCGCCCTCTTTCAACTGGCGCTTCAACTGCATCAGCATGATGTGATAGCCGCCCGAGGCCAGGTCCACCGGCTTGCCGGCCGGGAGGTCGATGCCGCTCACCGGCTGCATCTTCATCATATTGTTCTCCATCGCCATCTGATGGATTTCGGCGACACCCGCCACGCTGGAACGCACTTCGACCAGGCGCGCATCCTGCGCGGATTGCAGCTGCATGAAGGCGCCGCTGGCCTTGGCGGCGGGCACCGTGGCGCGCACCCAGGGATCTTTGACAGTGACCTGCGCTTGGGCGCTGGCGGTGGAGAACAGCAGTGCGGCGGCGCACGCGGCGCCGGCCAGGAAATTGGTTTTCATATCTACCTCTGAAACGATTACGGGATACGCCGATGAAGGCGCAGGTGTAAAGCAGGATCAGACTGGCGCGGGCGGACCGCGCGGGCGCGACGCCGACCAGGCCGCGAGCGGCTGCGGTGCGCGATAGAACAGGAAGGGATGGAGTTGGGACTGGGCAGCGAATGGCAGGCCCGATACCAGGGACGGCGGCAGGCCGAAGGAACCGGCGTGCGTAACGCAATAGCCGCAATCCTCGCCCATGGACATGCCCTTTTTTTCGCCCTCGTCGCCCATCGCCAGGAAGGCGGCCGGCAGCGGCTTGCTCTTGTCGGCGCGGCACAGTTCAAAGGCGGCCGGGTTGCCCTCCCCCTTGGCCATGGCATGCGAGATCGCAGGCGCGAGCGCGTTCAACAGCACCGCGGACATCGCGATCCAGATCCACAGCACGCTCTTTGAGAATCTCATTTGCATGGTGCGAAATTATACATTAGCTAGCGCCCCGCCGCTTCCAGCGCCGCCGCCAGTTCCTGCGCCGCCTTCCAGCGCTGCGACGGCGCCGGATGGGCGAACTGCTCGAAGTTGGGCGCATGGCTGGCGCGCGCCAGCTTCTGGAAATAGCGCGCCAGCAGCGGCGCCGGCCAGCCCACGCGCCAGGCCAGCTTCAGGCCTTCGCGGTCGGCCTCGGCCTCTTGCCGCATGCCCAGCGGCGCCAGCTTGCGCATCAGCGCCGAGTCGTTGTCGACCGCGTCCTCCAGTTCGGCGAACGGACGCTGGCGCCACGCCGGCTCCAGGCGCATCGCTTCCTCGTATTCCAGCAGGTTGTGGCGCAGCACCGCGTGCGCGATTTCGTGCGCCAGCAGCATGGCCAGTTCGGCGTCCGTCAGCAGCAGCTTGTGCACGTAGGCGCGGCTCACCAGCAGCTTGCCGCCGGCCATGGCGTAGGCGTTGTCGTCGCCTTCCGGCGCGGTGTGGACTTCCCACGGCCAGGCGGCCGACTCGGGATAGTCGTGCGCGGCTTGCGCGATCAATGGCTGGGCGATGCGCTGCACGCGCTGGTGGAAATCGGGATCGGCGTCCAGCTGGTGCTGGGCTTGCAGCTCGCGCATGCGCTCGCGGTACAGGCGCTCGGCGCCGGCCATGACTTCGGCCTGCGTCAGCGCCGCGGCGGCGCCCGCATAGGCCAGCAAGAATAATCCGTACAGGTAGCGGCGCATGGCACCATTCTGCCACAGCGCCGGCATGGCGGGTTACGGCGGTGCCCGCCTAACCGGCCCTACGGCCGATGAGTTGCGCAAGGCACCTGGCCTCAGCGCTCGCCCTTGAAGGTTTCGCGCTCGATCAGCACGGTGTCGGTACCGTCGGTCAGCCAGATCTGGCCGTCCTGGATGGTGCATTGCAGCTGCATGGTGCGCTGGGCCATCTTGGCCAGTTGTTCGGTCGCCTCGGACTGCAGGTTGATGACGGTCAGGTTTTTGGCCCGCTCCACCTTGTTGGCCAGCGCCTTCCACCAGATATGGCTGGTCGCGTTGTAGCTATACACGACCACCTGCTCCGAGCGGCCCGCGCCTTTCAGCAGCTTCTTGTCATCCGGCTGCCCCACTTCGATCCACAGCTGGATGGCGCCGGTCAGGTCTTTCTGCCACAGGTCCGGCTCGTCGGTATCGAACAGGCCCTTGGTGAAGGTCAGGTGCTCGTGCGCGTGGATGGCGAAGGCCAGCAGGCGCACCATCATGCGCTCGTCGGTTTCCGACGGGTGGCGCGCCAGCGTCAGCGTGTGCGTGTCGTAGTAATTGCGGTCCATGTCCGCAATCGATAATTCGGCTTTGTAGATTGTTGCTTTGAGGGCCATTGCTTACTTCTAGGTTGGGTTATTTGAAGATGACGGTCTTGGAACCGTTCTGCAGCACGCGGTGTTCCGTGAACCATTTGACGGCGCGCGCCAGCACCACGCACTCGACGTCGCGGCCGATGGCCGACAGCGTTTCGGCCGTCATCGAATGGTCCACGCGCTCCACGTCCTGCTCGATGATCGGGCCTTCGTCCAGGTCGCTGGTGACGAAGTGCGCGGTGGCGCCGATCAGCTTCACGCCGCGGTGGTGCGCCTGCGCATAGGGCTTGGCGCCCTTGAAGCTGGGCAGGAAGGAATGGTGGATGTTGATGGCCTTGCCCTTCAGGCGCGCGCACAGCTGCGGCGACAGGATTTGCATGTAGCGCGCCAGCACCACCAGGTCGATCTGGTGGTTGTCCATCAGCTCGATGATGCGCGACTCCTGCGCCAGCTTGGCCTCTTCCGGCGCGCCGGCCGCCAGCGGCAGGTAGTGGAAGGGAATGTTGTAGCTGGCCGCCAGCTGGTAGAAGTCCATGTGGTTGGACACGATGGCCGGTATCTCCACCGGCAGCAGGCCGCTCTTGTAGCGGAACAGCAGGTCGTTCAGGCAGTGGCCGATTTTCGATACCATCAGCATCACGCGCGGCTTGACGTGGGCATCGCGCAGCTCCCAGTCCAGCTGCATGGCCGCGCCCAGCTGGGCGAAATCGGCGCGCAGCTGTTCGTCGCTCACGCCCGGCTCGTCGCGCGAAAAATGCACGCGCATGAAGAACAGCTGCGATTCGGCGTCGCCGAACTGCGCGGAGTCTATGATGTTGCAGCCATGCTCGGCCAGGAAGCCGGACACGCGGTGCACGATGCCGCGCTGGTCCAGGCACGACAGGGTAAGGATGTATTCTGGATGCGTCATATCTGAAAATTTGAGGTTAGACGAATATCAACCCGCTATTGTCGCATGCCGGCGCGGCATCGCCATCAAAAGGAAAAATAGCACGATCGTTCAATTCTAAGTTATAGTTAAAGAACTCATTATTAGAACTCACTATTTGGAGACACAAAATGACCTTGGAGAACCTGCAATTCCGCCTGGCCAACCGTCCGGTAGGCATGGCCAAAGACACCGACTTCCAGAAAGCGGCCGAGCCGCTGCGCGAGCTGGCCGACGGCGAGATCACCGTCAAGACGCTGTACCTGTCGCTGGACCCGGCCATGCGCGGCTGGATGAACGACGCCAAGTCCTATATCCGCCCGGTCGCCATCGGCGAAGTGATGCGCGCCGGCGGCGTGGGCGAAGTGGTGGCGTCGAAGTCGCCGAAGTTCGCGGTGGGCGACATTGTATCCGGCGGCATCGGCGTGCAAGCCTACTGGCAAGGCGCGGCGGACGACAAGAGCGCGTCGTTCTTCAAGATCGACAGCCGCCTGGCGCCGCTGACCACCTGGATGAACACCCTGGGCATGCCCGGCATGACGGCCTACTTCGGCCTGCTGGAAGTGGGCCAGCCGAAAGCTGGCGAAACCGTGGTGGTATCCGGCGCGGCCGGCGCCGTGGGCCAGACCGTGGGCCAGGTCGCCAGGCAGCTGGGCTGCCGCGTGGTCGGCATTGCCGGCGGCAAAGAGAAGTGCGATTTCGTCGTCAATGAGTTAGGCTTTGATGCATGCATCGACTACAAGACCGGGTCGGTGCGCGACGGGCTGAAGGAACATTGCCCCAAGGGCGTGGACGTGTATTTCGACAACGTGGGCGGCGACATCCTCGACACGGTGCTCACCCGCATCAACATGAAGGCGCGCATCGTCATCTGCGGCGCCATTTCGCAATACAACAACACCACGCCCGTGAAGGGACCTGCCAACTACCTGTCGCTGCTGGTGAACCGCGCGCGCATGGAAGGCATGGTGGTGTTCGACTACGCCGACCGCTACCACGTCGGCGTGGCGGCGCTGGCAGGCTGGCTGAAGGAAGGCAAGATCAAGAGCAAGGAAGATGTAGTGCAGGGACTGGAAAACTTCCCGCAGGCATTGACGATGCTGTTCGAAGGCAAAAATTTCGGCAAACTTGTGCTGAAAGTCGCCTGAACGTCATTCTCGCGGAACTAACCGCCATGGCGCTTCTCTAATTGACGGAGCAGCCAGCTTGGCTGCCCGTCCAACGTTCACTACGATCAAGGAGAAGGGTCATGGCTACAAATCAAGGCGATCAAGGCAAAACCG
This sequence comes from Pseudoduganella sp. UC29_71, assembly GCF_042693265.1. Lineage (NCBI taxonomy): Bacteria > Pseudomonadati > Pseudomonadota > Betaproteobacteria > Burkholderiales > Oxalobacteraceae > Pseudoduganella > Pseudoduganella sp. UC29_71. Next base: position 3,902,159 of record NZ_CP170549.1, read on the forward strand.
GCACCACCAAGGGCACGGCCAAACGCGGCTTCGCGGCGATGGATGAAGCGCAGCAGCGCAGCATCGCCAGCAAGGGCGGACAGGCCGCGCACCAGAAAGGTACGGCGCACGAATTCGACTCGGAAGAGGCGCGCCGCGCCGGCCAGAAAGGCGGCGAAGCGGTCAGCCGGGACCGCGAGCACATGGCGGAAATCGGGCGCAAAGGCGGCGAGAGCCGGCAGTCGGCCAACCGCGCGGCCGGCAACCGGCAGGGCGGCACCAAGTCGGACAACAAACAATAACAAGCCCTCTTAAGACAGAGGCGCGCACTGCACCATAGCGTCCGCCGTGTTTCATCGTGCTGGGCTAGAATCGGCAAGCCCGCTGGCATGGGCCAGCGTTTGCTACCGATTCTACCCACCATCACGAGGCAAACATGAGTGCAACTTCGAAACAAGGCGGCGACGCGCTGACCACCCCGACCGACCTCGGTTCCAAGGCCCGCAAGGAAGTCACGCTGGGCCTGAACCGGCTGCTGGCGGACGCCTTCACCCTCTACATCAAGTGCAAGAACTTCCACTGGCACGTGAGCGGTCCGCATTTCCGTTCCTACCACCTGCTGCTCGACGAGCAGGCCACCGCCGTCTACGCCATGCTGGACCCGGTGGCCGAGCGCGTGCGCAAGCTGGGCGGCAGCACGCTGCGCTCGGTGGGCCAGATCGCGGAACTGCAGCGCATCAAGGATAACAACGCCGAATACGTGGACCCGGTGGCCATGCTCAACGAGCTGCGCGAGGACAATCAGCAACTGGTGAAATTCATGCGCGAGGTGCATGAAATCTGCGACCAGGACAACGACATCGCCACCGCCAGCCTGCTGGAAAACTGGATCGACGAAGCCGAACAGCGCATCTGGTTCCTGTTCGAGTCCACCCGCTGATGCACGCTTAGCTGAATCTTAGCCGGGCACGCCGACTATCACGCTGGAGGCCTTGAACAGGGCAGTCGCTTCCATGCCCTCCTCCAGCGCCAGCGCGGCGCAGCTCTCCAGCGTAACGGTGGCGCCTATGGTGCCGCCGCCCGGCAGCGCAATGCTCACGTCCGCGTTCACCGCTCCCGGCACCAGCCGCGACACCACACCCTTGAGCTGATTGCGCGCCGACAGGCGCGCTCCCTCGGCCTGCGTCGCCACGATCACCGAAGACGCTTTCACCAGCGCAAACGCATCCGCCCCCACCGCGATGCCCAGGCTGGCCGTGCTCTCGTGCGTGATGATGGCCACGATGCGCTGGCCTCCGACGATGTCGATGGTCACCTCATCGTTCACCGCGCCGGGCTTGATGGCGGACACGGTGCCTGCGAAATGGTTGCGCGCGCTGGTTTTCATTTTCATGGTCTGGATCAGGAGGAAGTCATCCGCCAGCGCGTGCGACTGGCGGCTCAGGTGCTCGATGAAGCGGCGGTGTTCAAGTTCGATCTTGTGGAAATTGTCCACCAGCTGCGCGCCGCGCCTGGTCAGCCGCGTGCCGCCGCCGCCCTTACCACCCGCCACCCGTTCCACCAGCGGCTCGCCGGCCAGGTTGTTCATCGCCTCGATGGCGTCCCACGCGGCCTTGTAGCTCAGCTTCACGGCCTTGGCAGCCTGCGTAATGGAGCCGTACTGCGCCACGGCGGCCAGCAGCGCCACGCGGTCGGAGCCGCCCAGCTGCTGGCCGCCCACCGTGATCCAGACCTTGCCCTGCAGGGCCAATTCCTCATTGTCCATCGCGGCTCTCCCGGGTTTCTTCGACGATGGCGCCGTCGGCCATCGTCAGCACATGCCCGCCGAAGACGCGCGCATCCTCCGGGTCGTGCGTAATCATCAGCATGGGAATGTTCAGGCGGCGCTGCAAGGCGTCCAGCTCTTCCCGCATGCGCACGCGCAGCACCGGGTCGAGTGCGGCGAACGGCTCGTCCAGCAGCAGCGCGGCCGGATCGGCAATCAGCGCCCGCGCAAGCGCCACGCGCTGCCGCTGCCCGCCCGACAGCTGCGACGGGAGCTGGTGCGCCACCGCCTGCAGCTGGAAGGCGTCCAGCCAGTATGCCAGCTGTTCGCCGTGCACGCGCGGCGCCGGGTTGAACCAGCCCTGCTTCAAACCGAACACGATATTCTGGCGCACGTTCAGGTGCGGGAACAAAGCGTAGTCCTGGAACACATAAGCGACGCGGCGCTGCTGCACGGGCACGTCCACGCGCGCCGCGCTGTCGAACAGGCGCCGCCCGCCCAGCTCTATGCTGCCGGCGTCCGGCGTGATCAGCCCGGCGATGGCTTTCAGCAGCATGCTCTTGCCGGCGCCGGAGGCACCGTAGATGACGATGCGGCGGCTGTCGGACCTCAGCTGGGCCTTCAGCGTGAATTCGCGCGTGCCGGCACGCAGGGTCTTGGCAATGTCGAGCTGGATCTGCATGTCAGGAAGCCCGCGTGGGCGTGAGCTTGTTGGCCAGCACCAGCACCGTTACGCAGGTGAGCGAGGTGATGATGACGAGCAGGTTGGCCGTGTCGTCCTGGCCGGCCTGCACCGCCTCGTAGACGGCGATCGACAGGGTCTGCGTCTTGCCGGGAATGCTGCCGGCCACCATCAGCGTCGCGCCGAATTCGCCCATGGAGCGGGCGAAGGCCAGCAAGGTGCCGGCCAGCACGCCGCGCCATGCCAGCGGCAAGGTCACGCGCAGGAACACGCCGGCGGCGGATACGCCCAGCACGCGGGCGGCATCCTCCAGCTGCGTATCCACCGTTTCAAACGCCGAACGCGCGGCCTTCAGCACCAGCGGGAAGGCCACGACGGCGGCCGCGATCACCGCCGCCTGCCAGGTGAAAATCAGGTTGATGCCGAAATGCTGCTGCAGCCAGTGGCCTATCGGGCCGTTGCGGCCGATCAGCACCAGCAGGTAGTAGCCCAGCACCGTGGGCGGCATCACCATGGGCAGGGTCAGGATTGCGTCCAGCGTGTCGCGCCCCGGAAAGCGGGCGCGCGCCAGCAGATAGCCCAGCGCCACGCCGAACACCACGTCCAGCAAGGTGGCCCACAACGCCACCTTCAGCGACAAGGCCAGTGCGATCCATGCCTGCTCCATCGCTTACGGCCGCCCGAAGCCGTACTTGGCCAGGATGGCCTGGCCGGCCGGCCCCTGCGCGAATGCCAGGAACTTCCCGGCGCCGGCGGCGTTCGGCGCGGTGCGGACGGCGGCGATCGGGTACAGCACCGGCTTGTCCGCCGGTACCGGCAGCGCCACCTTCACTCTGTCCTTCATCAGCAGCGCATCGGTGGCGTAGACGAAACCGGCATCGACTTCGCCGCGCGCCACGTAGTCCAGGCTCTGGCGCACCGAAGCGCCGTAGATCAGCTTGGGCTCGACGGCCGCCCACAGGCCGGCCTTCTCCAGCGCCTGCTTTGCGTAGCGGCCCACCGGCACGCCGGCCGGGTTGCCCATCGTGATTTTCGCCACCGCCGGCAGGCGCAGGTCCGCCAGGCTCTTGACCGGCAAGGCGCTGGCGCCCGGCACGATCAGCACCAATGCATTGCTGACGAAGTTCTTGCGGCTGCCGGCGGCCAGCAACTGCTGCTGCTCGGCCTTGTCCATGGCGTCCTGGTCGGCGGACGCAAACACGTCCACCGGAGCGCCCTTGGCAATCTGCGCCACCAGTGCGTCGGAGGCGGCGAAGTTCAGCAGCACCTTGTCGCCCGGATGCGCGCCCTCGTAAGCCTGCGACAGCTCCTTGAACGCATTGGTCAGGCTGGCGGCGGCGGACACGGTAATGTCGGCGGCGGCCGCCCAGCCCATGGCCGAGGCCAGTGCGGCGGCCAGATAAACCTTCTTCAGCATCAAGCACTCCTTCTCGTTGGAAAGCGCAATATACCTGATTATATAGCGAAATATGATACATTCTCGCCTCCCCACCTATCTGGCAGTCCGTATATGCAGCCCCTGAAGTACCTCAGCGCCTATTCCGAGCAAATGCAGCAGCAAGTCCAGCAACTCATCGCGCAGGACAAGCTGGCCGGCGTGCTGAAGCAGCGCTATCCGAGCGCGCACGACATCCGCACCGACAAGGCGCTGTACCAGTACGTCCAGGACTTGAAGACCGAGCACCTGCGCAACGCCGCGCCGATCGACAAAGTGGCCTTCGACAGCAAAATCCACGTGATCAACCACGCGCTGGGGCTGCACACATCCATTTCGCGGGTCCAGGGCGGCAAGCTCAAGGCCAAGCACGAGATCCGCGTGGCCACCATGTTCAAGGAAGTGCCGCTCGAATTCCTGCGCATGATCGCCGTGCACGAACTGGCGCACGTAAAAGAGAAGCAGCACGACAAGGCGTTCTACAAGCTGTGCACCTACATGGAACCGAACTACCACCAATACGAGTTCGACCTGCGCCTCTACCTCACCCAGCTCGACATCAGCGGCACCAAGCTCTGGTAACTGAAAACGAAAATGGGGTCAGGGTTAGTTTTCTCGGACGAGAAAACTAACCCTGACCCCATTTTCGGTGCAACTTTTTTTTAGAGGAAACGCTGCAGCAGGGCGCCGGGTTCGGTTTCGACCATCATCATGGCCGCGTGCTGCGGACGGATGAAGCCTTGTTCGGTGGCGTGGCCGATAAAGCCGACCAGACTGTCGTAGAAGCCATCCACGTTAAGCAGCCCTACCCGCTTGCTGTGGATGCCGAGCTGCGACCAGGTCAGCATCTCGAACAGTTCTTCCATCGTGCCCATGCCGCCCGGCATGGCGATGAAGCCGTCCGACAGCGAGGCCATCATGGCTTTGCGCTCGTGCATGTCCTTGACCACGAACTGGCGCGTCAGCCCGGTGTGGGCCACTTCGCGCTGCACCAGCGCGGTCGGGATCACGCCCGTCACTTCGCCGCCCAGGCGCAGCACTTCGTCGGCGATGATGCCCATCAGGCCGACATTGCCGCCGCCGTACACCAGCGACAGATTCATCTCCACCATGCCGCGCGCCAGCGCCTTGGCCGCTTCGGCATAGCGCGGCGAGGCGCCGCCATTGGCGCCGCAGTACACACACAACGATTTCACGCTTATTCTTCCTCGATTTCGGCTTTCGCCAGTTCCACGTCCAGCCGCTCGTTCGCATCGCGCGCTTCATGCGCGGCCGCCTGTTCGTACAGGGCGACAGCTTCGTCCATTTTCTTCTTCCCGTCCAGCATGGCCAGCGCATTGGCATATTCGATGCGCGCTATAGCACTGTCGGGATTGAGTTCGAGCGCTTTCTTGAACAGCTTGTAGCCCTCTTCCTTCTTGGCGCCGTAGGTCAGCCCACCTATCATGGCACCCACCTTGTCGACGATCTCGGCGTGGTAGCTGCCCAGCGCGATGTGCGCGTCGGCATGCTTGGGAGCCAGCTTGATGGCCGTGTCCAGGCTGTTCTTGACCTTGGCGCCTATGCCTTGCGCCAGCGCCTTCACCACCGAGATGCCCTGCGCGTAGCGACCCAGCGAGTAGGCGTGCCAGTAGTAGGCGGCGGCGTTCTTGGGCTGTTCTTCCTGGTGCTGCTCGCAGCGCTCGGACACTTCCAGGAACATGGCGAGCTTCTTCTTTTCGCTCGCTTCCAGGTAGGTGGCGTAGATGCACGTGGCGCGGTGCGCGACCGAGTAGCCGTCGGCGCCCTGCGCCAGGCCCAGTTCGGCGGCCTTTTCGAAGTCTCCCGCATGGTAGGCGATCCAGGCTTGCACCAGCTCAGCCTTGGCCGGATACGGCTCGGCGTCGTTGGCGTGCAGGCGCGGCCAGGCCTTCTTCAGGCTGGCTGCCGTGTAGACGTAGGCGTCTTCCGGATACGGGAAAGTCTTCCATGCCATGCTTATCTCCTCAGGTTATCTTTTTTAAGTATTCTTCCGACAGTTTCTGGAACAGCAGCTGCGTTTCATTGCGCAGATACGGGCCGATTTGCGACAGCACCTGGTAGCAGCCGCGCGCCAGCGCGTCCGCCATCGATTGCTGCTCGCTGTATTTGCGCGGATTGCGCACGTATTCGTAGGACAGCCAGTAGGTGGCCACCACCACCATATTGGTCGACATGGCGTCGATCACGGCGTCGGACGCTTCCAGCGAACCTTCGCTGCGCAAGTCTTCGCACAGCTGTTTGGCCACCTTGATTTTATGCGCCAGGATTTGCTTGAAATGCAGTTCCAGTTTGCGGTTGCGCGACAGCAGGTCGTTCAGATCGCGATAGAAGAAACGGTAGCGCCAGATCAGTTCAAACATCAGATGCAGGTACAGCCACACGTCCTCGATATTCGAACGGCGGCCGTCGGGCACTTGCAGGATGCGTTCGATTTCGCCTTCGAATTGCGTGAAGATGGAATTGACGATGTCGTCCTTGTTCCGGAAGTGGTAATACAAGTTGCCGGGCGAGATATTCATCTCTTCGGCGATGACCGTCGTCGTAATGTTGGGCTCGCCGAATTCGTTAAACAGGCGCAGGGATAATTCGAGAATCCGTTCCCGGGTACGGCGAGGTGCTTTCTGTAGCATGGCGGCTGGTCTTTGTTTTTCTTCCTGCAAGGATAACACCGATGCCAGGCTTTTAGAAACGGCGTACCGGTCAGCGGCCATGGGCTACTTTCAGGTAGCGCTCCAGGTCCGACAGCGCGGCGTCCAGGCGTCCCAGCGCCTTGCGCGGACGGCGCTGGCGCACCAGCGTCAGGCTGCTGTCCTCCAGCACGCCGAGCTTGAGGCGCATGCCGTGCCGCGCCAGCCTGGGCGCCAGTTCGTGGCGCTGCTGCCACAGCATCAGCCGGGTGTTCTGGTAGGCCTGCTCGCAGGTGCGGCGGCGGTTGTTGTAGCTGAACATATTGGTGAAGAACAGCTCGGCATCGTGCTCGCTGGGCTGGAACAGCACGATGTCCACCTCCGGGTGGCTGACCTGGTAGCTGGCCAGGCCGGTCTCCAGGCGCGAGTGCAGGATGGAGCGCACGGTCTGCGACAGCACGTCGATCAGGCCGCCGTTGGTGAGCTTGCGCGCGCCCTTCCTGAAGCGGGCGTTGTAGGGCACGATGGGGTTTACGCACAGCAGCAGGTCCACCCCGTGTTCGAGTGCGATGGAGCCGTGCATGGTCTTGCGCAGCGCACCGTCGACAAAGTGATGGCCGCCGATTTCCACCGGCGGGAACAGGCCGGGCACGGCGGAGCTGGCTTGCACGGCGACCGAGATCGGCGTGTCGTCCCAGCCCGGCGCGCCGAAGCAGACGGCCTTGCCGGTGTCGAGGTCGGTGGCCACGATGCGCAGCTTGCGCGGCAGCTTGCGGAAGTCGTTGCTGCAGCCCTTGGCGACGAAGGCGGCCTTGAGGAAGGCGCCGATGGCGTCGCCGGACAGGAAACCGGCAGGCAGCGCCTCGGTCAGGCGCTCGAAGGACGAGGCCAGGCTGCCGCGCTGGCGCGCATAGTGCAGCGCGCCGCCGGCCAGCAAGCCGGGGAGCATGCGCGCGCGGCGGCCGAACTCGCGCAAGGCGGGGCGCAGCAGGGTTTCGGGTTTGAACAGCATGGCGCCGGCAGGCGCTTGCTCGTCGCCGGCGTCGCTTTCCACGAACAGGCGGCACATCTGGTGCGGGGTGTAGCCGTTGGCCAGCGCGGCGCTGATGATGGCGCCGGCGCTCACGCCGACGTAGACTTCGGCATCGTTGAGGTCCAGGCCTTCAATGGCCTCGGCTATGGCGGCCAGCGCGCCGATCTCGTAGACCACGGCCAGCGGCCCGCCGCCGGCCAAGGCCAGGCCGACCTTGCTTGCGGCGGCAGGCGTTTTGGGTTCAGCAGCGGGTTTTCTAGGCATAGACTTTCATGTGCAGCATTCCCTCGGACCCGGTCCGCGAACGGACCGGGGGAGGAGGACCGAGGGAACTGGTACAGCCGGCTTGAACGCGTCGGCGTTAAGCGGCTTTGTTGGCGGCGTTGACCGACTCGGCGGTCGGGAAAGCGATGGCGGCGGCTTTCGGCGCAGCTTTGGCAGCGGCTTTCGCCTTAGGAGCTGCCTTGGGAGCTGCCTTAGGAGCCGCTTTCGCTGCCGGCTTGGCCGCAGCCTTCGCGGCGGCTTTGACGGCCGGCTTTGCGGCCTTGGCGGCTGGCTTGGCTGCAGCTTTGGCGGCTGGCTTGGCGGCTGGCTTCGCAGCTGATTTGACGGTCTTCGCGGCCGGCTTGGCAGCCTTGGCTGGCGACAGCTTCTTGCCGGTCAGCGCTTCCACGGCCTTGGTCAGCGCTTCCACGCGGGCATTCAGTTCCTGCACGTCCTTCTGGGTCGGCACGCCGATGGTGCCCAGGGCGCGCGATACGCGGTCTTCGAAAACCTGCTCCAGCTTGTCCCACGAACCGGCGGCTTGCTTGCTCACGCCCGACACGGTCTCGCGTACTTCGGAAACCTTGTCCTCTGCCAGGTCACGGGTGCGCTGCTGCAGCGCGTTGCCTTCTTTTACCAGCTTGGCGAACACACGGCCGCCCTCTTCCTGTGCCTTGGCGAAAGCGCCCAGGCCGGCTTGCCAGATCTGCTGCGCGGAATTGCGAACGGCGCTCGCCAGTTGCTTGTCGTCGGCATTGGCCAGGGATTTCAGTTTCTTAACCATAGTGAGCTCCATTGAGACTGTCGTTGAATCGGATCGTTCCTTTGATGAAAACATTTTAGGCGCCATTTCTAGAGATGGGCTTCTAATGGGGTAGAGCGCAGGTTCTAATCCAGCGAGCAACATCGCTTGCCATTTATTGCCTATCCTGTAATGATTGTCCGCGGCTGATATCCCAAGAATAAAGGAGAGACTGATGCAATATTTTGTTACCGGAGCCACCGGCTTTATAGGCAAGCGCCTCGTCAAAAAACTGCTGGCCCGCAAAGGCAGCGTGGTTTACTTCCTGATGCGCGAGAGCAGCCGCGATAAGCTGGCCGGCCTGTATGAATATTGGGGCGCCACCAAAGCCCGCGCCATTCCGGTATTCGGCGACCTGCGCAGCGCCAGGCTGGGCGTCACCAAGGACGACATCAAAAAACTCACCAACACTATCGACCACTTTTATCATCTGGCAGCGGTCTACGATATGCTGGCCGATGCCGACGAGCAGATCGCGGTCAATGTGGAAGGCACGCGCAATACCGTCGATTTCGCCAACGCCATCCAGGCCGGCATATTGCACCACGTGAGCTCCATCGCCGCCGCCGGCATGTTTGAAGGCATCTTCCGCGAAGACATGTTCGACGAAGCCGAGAATCTCGACCATCCGTATTTCGCCACCAAGCACGAGTCAGAGAAAATCGTCCGCAATGAAACCAAGGGCGCGTGGCGGGTATATCGCCCCGGCCTGGTGGTGGGGGATTCCAAAACCGGCGAAATGGACAAGATAGACGGTCCATATTATTTCTTTAAGCTGATACAGCGCATCCGCCAATTGCTGCCGCCATGGATGCCCACCATCGGCATTGAGGGCGGCCGCATCAATATCGTGCCGGTGGACTACGTGGTCAACGCCATGGACCACATCTCCCACCTGCCCAAGCTGGACGGCCGCGCCTTCCATCTGACCGACCCGGAACCGATGCGCGTGGGCGAAGTGCTGAACACCTTCTGCCGCGCCGCGCATGCGCCGACCATGAGCATCCGCATCAACGCCGCGCTGTTCGGTTTCATTCCGAAGTCGATCAAGAAGGGCGTGTTCGCGCTGTCGCCGGTGCGCCGCGTGCGCGACGCGGTGATGAAGGACCTGGGCCTGCCGCCGGACCTGATGACCTTCGTGAACTACCCTACCCGCTTCGACAACCGCGACACGGCGCAAGCGCTGAAAGGCACCGGCATCGCCTGCCCGCCGCTGGAGAAATACGCCGCGCCGGTCTGGGACTACTGGGAGCGCAACCTGGACCCGGACCTGTTCATCGACCACACGCTGCGCGGCCAGGTGGCTGGCAAGGTGGTGCTGGTGACGGGTGGCTCGTCCGGCATCGGCCTGGCGGCGGCGCACAAGCTGGCCGAAGCGGGCGCCATCACCATCATCTGCGGGCGCGACGAGGATAAGCTGCTGGAAGCGAAGAAGGAAGTGGAGGCGCGCGGCTTCGAGCTGATCACCTATGCTGCGGACTTGTCGGACATGGCGGACTGCGACCGCTTCGCGCAGGTGCTGATCGCCAACCACGGCGGCGTGGACGTGCTGGTGAATAACGCCGGCCGCTCGATCCGCCGCGCCATCGAATCCAGCTATGACCGCTTCCACGATTTCGAGCGCACCATGCAGCTGAACTACTTCGGCGCGCTGCGCCTGACCATGGCGCTGCTGCCGTCGATGACGGCCAAAAAGCGCGGCCACGTGATCAATATTTCGTCCATCGGGGTGCTGACCAACGCGCCGCGCTTCTCGGCCTACGTGGCGTCGAAGGCGGCGCTGGACGCGTGGACGCGCTGCGCGTCGTCCGAGCTGCAGGATCTGGGCATCAAGTTCACCACCATCAACATGCCGCTGGTGCGCACGCCGATGATCGCGCCAACCAAGATCTACCAGAACGTGCCGACCCTGTCGCCGGACGAAGCGGCGGACCTGATCGCCGAGGCCATTGTGTGGAAACCGGTGCGCATCGCCACCCGCGTGGGCATTTTCGGCCAGGTGCTGCACGCGCTGATGCCGCGCGTGGCGCAGATCGTGCTCAACACCAGCTTCCGCATGTTCCCGGATTCGGACGCCGCGAAGGGCGGCGACGGCAAGAAGGCGCCGCAGATGTCGTCCGAGCAGATCGCCATGCAGCAGCTGCTGCGGGGCGTGCACTTCTAAGGCTTTCCACCGGGAGCGGCGCGCGCCCCGGCTGCCATCGGCGCTAGAATGTGCCGATGGCGCCGAAACTCTTCTGGGTAGCATTGCCGTTGCTGCTGTATGCCGTCTGGCTGGCGGCAATGCGCTGGCGCGGGCGCACGCCGGGGCGGCTGGCGCTCAATGTGCATACCAGCGTGCTGCTGCTGTGCTATCTGCTGAGCACCGCCGGGCTGGGCATCTTCTGGGTGGCGAATCAGCAGTTGCCGGTGTTCGACTGGCACTACCTGTTCGGCTACGCCACGCTGCTGCTGGTCTTTATTCATCTGGTCTTCAATCTGCCTGTTGTGCTGAACTGGCTGCGCAGGCGCAGGCCTGCTGCGGCAGTCAAGGCCGGTGCCGGCGCCACCGCCGGTGCTCCGCACGGCGTGCCCGCGCTGCGCGTGCCAGTGGCGTTGCTGACCGCGCTCGCCGCCGCGCTCGCCGTGGCGTTCTTCCTTGGTGTGCGCCAGGGCGCCGGCAGCCTGCCGCTGCGGACGGACACGCAACCGGACGCGCAGACCGCCGCCGGCAGTAGCGCCGGTGGTAGCGCCAGCAGTAGCGCCGGCGTGACCGCTGTGCGGCGCTTCCACGAGCTATCGTCGGAATCCCGCAGCAGCGTGTTTTTGCGGGCGCCCGGCATTGCATGGGGCGATGCGCCTGAACCTTTCAAACGCTATCCCAATGCACCGCAAGTGGCGCTGCCTGCCGCCAGGCCGGCGTCCCAGCCTTTGCACGCGGCCTTGCGCGCGCCTGCGCCGGCCCCTGCCCCGCAACGGCGCCTGCGGCTGGACGAACTCGCGCAAATCCTGCACCTGGCTGCGGGCGTGACGGAGCATCGCGCCGGACGGGCTTTACGGGCTGCTCCATCGTCGGGCGCGCTGTTCCCCAGCGAGCTGTATGTGGCCGCGCGCGCCATCGACGGGCTGGCGCCGGGCTTGTACCACTATGGCCCGGAGCAGCACAGGCTGTCATGGCTGGCCGCGCTGCCCGCAGCGCAGGAAGCACAGGATGCAGACGCCCTCGTGATACTGAGCGCCATCTTCCGCCGCACCGGCTACAAGTACCACAACCGCGCCTACCGCTACGCAACCGCCGACGCCGGCCACTTGCTGGAAAACCTGCGCCTGGCCAGCCACCAGGCCGGCATGCGGGCCACGCTGCTGCCGCGCTTCGATGAGGCCAGGGCTGCGCACGCGCTGGGCGTGGACGGCGTCGAGGAAGGCGTGCTGGCAATGATGGCGCTGCGGCGCCCCGCCGCCGCGTCCCCGCCGCCTGCTGGACTGCATAATGCCGCGCGGGATGACGCCCCGCTGGGTGACGCCTCGCAAGACTACGCGGAGCAAGGCATAGCGCAGGCAGGCCCGTTGGGCGCCACCAGCGCGATCCACCAGGCCACCTCCCTGCGGCTGCGGGGCGCGCCGCCACAGCAACAGCCACAGTCACAACCGCTGGCGCCGCAATCGGCACCACCGCTGCCCCTGCCGTTGCCGAAACCGCCCCCTGGAAAAAGCGCAGCAGCGGCCATGGACGTGCATACTGCCATCTCGCACCGGCGCAGCGTACGGCGCTATTCGCAGCGGCCGGTGCCGCTGGCGGCGCTGTCGTCCATCCTGGCCGGCATGGCGCAGCCGCCGCAGTTGTCGGACGCTATCCGCGTCGACCTTGTGGTCAACCGCGTCGAAGGCCTGGCGCCCGGAATCTACCGCTACCTGCCGCAGCACGCATTGCTGCCGGTGGCAAAGGGAGACTTCGCGGCCCGCGCGCAGCAAGCGGCATTGTCCCAGGACGTGATCGGCGACGCGGCCGTAGTGCTGGTACTGTCCGCCGACACGCGCCGCACGCTGGCCCACGGCGCGCGCGGCTACCGGCACGCGTTCCTGGAGGCCGGGCTGGTGGGCGAACGCTGGCTGCTGGGCGCAGTCGCGCATGGACTAGCCGCCTGCCCCGTCGGCGCCTTTTACGACGACGAAGCAGCCGCACTGGTGGCGGCCAAGGGCCGCTGGGTACTACACTTCGCCGCGCTCGGACAGGCGACGAAGTAGCTAGGGCATCGGCCTGCCGTGCTGCCGCGCATCGACCGGCAGCGCGACCTGCGGCAGCCAGTATTGATGCAGGCGCTGGAAGCTGCCGTCGCGCTTCATCTCGCGCAGCGCCGCATCCCAGGCGCGCACCGTTTCCGGTGCCGTACCCTTGGAAAAGGCGAGGTAGGCGTCATCCACGCTGAGCTGCTTGACCAGTTCCACGTCGTCGCGACTGTAACCGGCCATCTCCAGCGCTGGCCCGACCAGCTCCTCGCTGTCGAACCACAGGTCGAAGCGCTTGCTCATCAACATGCGCGCGGCCGCCATGGAATTGGCCGGTTCGTCCATCACGTTATAGCCGTAAAAGCGGGCCCGCTGCGCGAAGACACTGCCGCGCCTGGCGCCGCCGCGCAGCTTGTAGATGCCGTCTCCCAGCGCGCGCAATTCCGCGCCGCGCCCTTTCAGCGCGAACGCCGATATGTGTGCAATGAATATCGGCCCCACGAACACCAGCCGCTGCTCGCGCTCGGGCGTGCGCACCACGGACAGCAGCAGCACATTGGGTTCGCTCATGGCGATGGTGTTGGCGCGCGCCCACGGTATCAGCTGGATCGCGTCGCTGCGGCCGATGCGCTGCTGTATCTGGCGCGCCAGCTCGACGGTGAAGCCGGTTGCGTGCCCGCGCTCGACGAAGCCGATCGGCTTGCTGTCGATGGCGAAGATGCGCAGCGCCGCTTGTGCTGCGGCGACGCCCGGCACGCCGCAGCAAGCTAGCGCCAGCACCAGGGCTGGGATCAGGGCCTGCACCAGGGCCTGCGGCGCGGCCCGCATCGGGGCCGGCATCAAGGCCCGCGGGCCCCTGCACCGGCGCCACACACCGTCCACGTTAGGCGGCTTCGGCCGGCGGGTGGCCGTGCAGCTGGCTATGCAGGCGGAAGCCCTCGCGGATGTTCTCGCGCAGCACCGCACCCTTCCACGGTTTGGTATAGAAGCGGTCGATGGCGCCATGGTTGATGGCGGCCATGATGGGCGTCAGGTCCGCATACGCCGACAGCATGATGCGGAAGGTGTCCGGCGCCAGGTTCTTCACCCGCTCCATGAACTCGGTGCCGCTCATCAAGGGCATGCACTGGTCGCACAGGATCACCTGCACCTGGTGCCGCGCCAGCACGTCGAAGCCTTCGGCCGCCGTTTGCGCGGTGAGGATGCGGTAACCATCCTGCGACAGGAAGTCGCTCAGCACGTCGAGCATGAAGGCGTCGTCGTCCACGATCAGCAGGGTTTGCTGGTCGACCTGGTTCTCGTCCACCGGCGCTTGCAGGTATTTGCCTTCCCTGAGCATGGCCTCGAACTCGTCCTCCGGCAGCGGGCGGCTGAAGTAGTAGCCCTGCATCTCGTCGCAGTTGTGGCGGCGCAGGTAGGCCAGCTGCGCGTCGCGCTCCACGCCCTCGGCGATCACCTGCAGCTTCAGGCTGTGCGCCATGTTGATGATGGCCAGCACGATGGCGGCGTCGTCCGGGTTGCTGGTCACTTCGCGCACGAAGGCGATGTCGATCTTCAGCTTGTCGATCGGGAAGCGCTTCAGGTAGGCCAGCGAGGAATAGCCGGTTCCGAAATCGTCGATGGAAATCTGGATGCCGAGCTTTTTCAGGTTCTGCAGCACGGTGATGGTTTCTTCGGCGTTCGACATCAGCGAGCTTTCGGTCAGCTCCAGTTCCAGCAGCTCGGGCGCAATGTCGTGCTCCTTGATGGCGCGCATGACCTCCTCTTCCAGCCCGCCCACGAAGAACTGGATGCCGGACACGTTGACCGACAGGTGCACCGCGCCGATGCGGGTCTTGCCCCATTCGGAAATCTTGCGGCAGGCTTCGTTCAGCACCCAGGTGCCGACCCGCACGATCAGGCCGGTCTCCTCGAGCAGCGGGATGAACAGCGCCGGCGACACCATGCCGTGGCCGGGCCGCTTCCAGCGTATCAGCGCCTCGGCGCCGCTCAGGCGGCCGGTGCCGATGTCGATCTTGGGCTGGTAGTACAGCACGAACTCGTTGTTGTCGATGGCGCGCCGCAGCGCGTTCTCCATGTCCAGCCGCGCCAGCGACTGCGCGTTCATTTCCGCGGTGAAGAAACGGAAGGCGTCGCGCCCGGCCTCCTTGGCGCGGTACATGGCGGTGTCGGCGTACTGGATCAGGGTGTCGGCGTCGCTGCCGTCGTCCGGGAACACGGAGATGCCGATGCTGGCCGTCACGGTCACCTCGTGGCCCTTCAGGTCGAACGGACGGCGCATCGCTTCGCGGATCTTGTCCACCACCGCGATGGCGTTCTGCGCCCCTTCCGGCAGCATCAGGATGGCGGCGAACTCGTCGCCGCCGAAGCGGCCTATGGTGTCGCGCACGCGCAGGCAGTCCACCAGGCGGCTGGAGAACTGGCGCAGCAGCTCGTCGCCAATGGTGTGGCCCAGCGTGTCGTTGATGTTCTTGAAGCGGTCCATGTCCAGGAACAGCACCGCCAGCGCCCATTTGTGCTCGGCCGCCTGCTGCAGCGAATGGCTCAGCGAGTCGTAGAACTGGCTGCGGTTGGGCAGGCCGGTCAGGGTGTCGAAGTGGGCCAGCTTGAGCAGGCGCTGTTCGGCTTCCTTGCGCTCGGTGATGTCACGCGCCACCGCCACCAGTATCCAGTTCTGGCCCGAGCGCAGCGTGCGGCGCTGCACTTCCACCGACAGCGGCGAGCCGTCCTTGCGCGTCAGCAGGAGCTCGGCCATGGCGCCGCTCTGGTCGCCGGCCAGCAGCTTGTCGTACAGGTCTTCCAGGCGGCGCAGGTCGCCGTCGATGGACTTGTTCGGCCCCACCTTCAGGAAGTCCTCGCGCAGATAGCCCAGCATGCGGCATGCGGTCGCGTTCACGTCCACGAAGCACATGCCGGCTCGGTCCACCAGGAAGATGGCGTCGGCCGTGGCGTCCATCGCCAGGCGGAAGCGGCGCAGGTCCTCGTCCAGGCGGATGCGGGCGTTCATGTCCAGCTGCAGCTGCGCATGGTGGCGGCGGATCTCGTCGTACAGCAGCAGGTTTTCGTACGCCACCGAGATCTGCGCGGCCACCGTGGCGGCCACGCGCTCGTCCACTTCGCTGAAGCTGTCCGCGCCCAGCTTGTCGGCCAGGTACAGCCAGCCGTGGGTGCGCTCGCGCGAGGCGATCGGCACGCCGAGGAAGGAATGCACCGGCGGATGGCTTTCCGGCAGGCCGATGGCGGTGGGGTCGCCGGGCAGCGCATCGATGCGCACCGGCAGGCGCTGCTCCAGCAGTCCGCCCAGCACGCCGGCGCGCGGCGTGGAAGCGATCAGGCGCGCCTGCTGGCCCACGCCGCAGGCGGCGAAGTGGCTCAGCTCCTGCGCGCCCGATTCCAGCACGCCGATGCAGGCGTATTTCGACACGCAGATATTCTGCGCCACGCGGCAGCCCACTTCGATCAGCGCCTGCGGATCGCGCTCGGCGCCTAGCTCGATGCCCAGCTCGATCAGCGCGGTCAGGCGCAGGCTCACCGCCTGCAAGCTGGACAGGGAGCGCGACAGGCGCTCGGTCATCGACGTCAGGTGCTCGCTGCCGGCGGTGTCGGGCGCGTCGCCGTGGCTGGCGATCTGCGACAGCAGCGCGCTGCTCGATTCCAGCTCGCCCAGGTATTCGGCCACCTTGTGGTCGATGTCCAGGAAGCGCCCGCCGCTGGGCGGTTCGGGCGAGAATTGCGGCACCACGTCTTCCACGTCGGGCGCCACGCCCAGCGCTTCGCGCACCGTGCGCAGGATCACGTCCGGGTCCGATGGCTTGGGCAGCACCCAGCGCACGCCGCAGGCCTCGGCCACGGCGACGGCTTCGCGCTCGCGGTAGGTGGCGGTGTAGAAGATGATGGGCACGTGCGCCGTATCCGGGTTGCTGTGCATGCGGGTGACGAACTCGTAGCCGTCCATGTTCGGCATCAGGATGTCCGAAATGACCAGGTCCGGCCGCTCGGCGCTCACCATCTTCAGCCCCTCGGCGCCGTTGGAAGCCTCCAGCAGCCGGTGGCCGCCGTAGCCCAGCAAGGTCATCAGGAACTCGCGGTTGAGCACATGGTCGTCCACGATGAGGATGGTGGCAATGTCGTTTTTAACCGGGGGTGACACTTCCCCCGGCAAGAAAGACTCGATCTGCGCCACGAAGGTGTCCGGCTCGATGGGCTTGCCGATGTAGCCGTCGAAGCCGGCCGCCAGCAGCCGCTCGCGGTCGCCCACCATGGCCAGCGCCGTCACGGCCAGCGCCGGGATGGGCCGCAGCGCCGGGTCCTGCTTGAGCTGCGCCACCACGCCGTAGCCGTCCAGCTTGGGCAGGTGCACGTCGCAGATGATCAGGTCGGGCAGCTCGCGCCGCGCGGTGGCCACGCCCTCCTCCCCGTCATGCGCCATCAGCGGCGTATAGCCGAAGGCGTTGAGCAGGTACACCATCAACTCCATATTGGTCGGATTGTCTTCTATGATAAGGATGCGTGCGGACACGTTGCGCTCCCGGTTAAGTCATACTTTTATATGGCATCGTGCGCCGCTTCCAGCGGCACGGCAAGCGTGAACACGCTGCCCCGCCCCGCTTGGCTCGCCACACTGAGCTGCCCGTTCAATAATTGCGCCAGTTGCAAGCTCAACTGCAATCCCAGGCCCGTGCCCTCGAACGTCCCGGCCGCGCCGGCGCTCCCGCCCAGCCGGCTGAACGCCCGCGACAGCATGTGCTGATGGTCCGGCGCGATGCCGATGCCGGTATCGCTGACGCTGACCGTGGCGCATGCGCGTCCGTTCACGTCGGCCGTGTCGAGTTCGATGCGCACCGCGCCGCTGTCGGTGAACTTGATGGCATTGTTGACCAGCTTGCTCACGATCTGCTGCATGGCGCGGCGGTCGCAGTGCACGTGCACGTCGTCATGCGGCGCGTGGAATTCAAATCGCAGTCCCTTCTGATGCGCTTGCGGCTGAAATACTGGAAGTAGCTCCGCGATCAGCGCGTGGCATTCCAGCGGTTCCAGCCTCAACTCCACTTTACCCGAAGCGATCTTGCTCAGGTCAATCAAATCGTTAATCTGTCCCAGCAGCTGGCGCGCGCTGGCCTGGATGGTACGCAGCTGGCGCTCCTGCTCCTGCGTCACCGGGCCGGGCAACTTCATCAGCAAGGTCCCGGCAAAGCCGATGATGTTGTTGAGCGGCGTGCGCAACTCATGCGACATGCTGGCCAGGAACAGGTCCGCCGCGCGCTGCGCATTATTCATTTCGGTATGCTTTTCCTGCAGCGCGAGGTCGTGGCGCTGGCGGTTGCGCTGGCAGCGCACGGTGCACAACAGCAGTGTGCGCCCTTCCGCGGTGATGACTTTGGCCGCGCAATCCACCGGCAGCGGCGTGCCATCCTGATGCTGCCACAACGCCTCGTAGCGCGCGTGGCCGTGTTCGATAATGTGCTGCTCGATGGCATGGCCATCATCTTCCTGTCCGGGCGCCAGCACCAACTGGTCGAGGCGCCGCCCCATCGCCTGTTGCTGCGCGTAGCCAAACAGGGCCTGCGCGCGGCGCGTCCAGCATACCACTTCCCCGCCCGGCTTCGTCACGATGACGGCTTCGGGCAACTCCTCCAGGATCAGCTTAGCAAAGTCAACTGGCATCGTCTTGCCTTGTGCTGGGCATGCATGCATAACCATACAGCAACCGCACGCGTGGATTCTCACCAATAGTAACAATCGCTACAGTGGCAGGGGACGCTATGAATTGCCGCTTCTCAATGCAGTCTACCTAAGGCGGACCGGACTGTCTATTTTGTTTCTGTAACAACAAAGGAGTGGGAAATCCGGCAAATTTCGTCCAGCACAAAACGCGTCGCGTCGGTGTGGGAACCGAGCGCCACGTGGCCGATGCCGGCCAATTCCACATTGCCGGCGCCCGGCAGGCGGGCCGAATCCTGCGGCGCCACGATGTTGTCGTGATGCGACCACAGGGAGACGATCAGCGCGCGCGTGGCCGGCTGCTCGGAGGCGGCCAGCGCCGCCAGCCATTCGGAATTGCGCTGCATCTGGCGCGCGTTCAGGCCGGGGCCGAAGCCGGCCAGCGCGGTGCCGTGGTGCGGCGTGCCGACCGTGATGACGCGCGCCACGCGCGCGCTGCCGAAAGCGCGCAAATGGGCGCGCGCCGCCAGCCCGCCCATGCTGTGGCCCACCACGATGGCTTGCGGCTTGCCGGTGGCGGCGCACAGTTGCTGCAGCGCGGCCTCGATCTGCGGCGCGTAGTCGTCTATGCCGCCGAACATCGGTTCCAGGTCCACCGTCATGTAACTGGCGCCGGCTTGCCGCAGCAGTCGCGCCAGGCGGCTCCAGTAGGCGCCATCGCAGCCGTAGCCGTGCACCAGCAGCACCGGCAGCACAGGCGTGGCGGCATCCTTGCCGGAGAGATGGAATTTGGTGCGCGGACGCAACACCGTCCACGACTGCAGCGTCATGGAAGCGGCGAACTCGGCGGCGAACATGCGCAGGAAAGCGGGGGCAGTGAGCCTGTGCTGCGGCAGCATCGCGCCGCCGGCGCGGCGCGCCATGCGGAAATTGTTACCAGAAATCACCAGGCGCACCAGCACCACGCTGGCCAGGCCCAGCAGCAGCGCGGCAGGCCAGCCGGGACCGGACCAGCCCCACAGCCCGCCCAGCCACACGGCCAGCCCCGCCACCGCCAGCGCGAAGCACAGCTGCAGCAGCAGGATGGCGAAGAGCAGGCGGCGGGCCATGATAGCCTCAGGCGGTCCGCACCAGCGGGACGGCATGGCCGGCCAACGCGGCGCCGGCCCGGCGCGGATGCGCGCCGCCGGCAGCTTGTTGCCGCGGAGCGCCCGCCGGGCCGGCGTCCTGCCCGGCAGGGTAGCCGGCATCCGGCCCGGCCGCAAAGCGCGGCGCCGGCTTGCCGGTCAGCTGCTCTGCCAGCCCGCTGGCCAGGCGCGCGGTAATGCCGTAGATCGACAGCTGCGGATTGGCGCCGATCGAAGTCGGGAACAGCGAGCCGTCATGCACCGACAGGTTGGCCACGCCGTGATAGCGGCCATGGCCGTCCACCACGCCGTGGCGCGCGTCGGCCGCCATGGCGCAGCCGCCCATCACGTGCGCCGACACCACGCGCATCAGCAGATTCTTGAACGGCAGGCCGTTGATGGCGTCCCTGGCCTGCTGCCAGCTGGTGTAGCTCTGCGCCATCTCGTGCACCGGCAGCACGCTGCGCGCCCCGGCCGCGAACTGGATCTCGGCCATGGACAGCAGCGCGCGCCGCGCGCCGTCCCACACGAAAGGCGTGATGCGGTAGTCCAGCACCGGCGCGCCGTGGCTGTCCAGCGCCACGCTGCCGCCCGGCGCCTCCGGATGGAAGCCGTCGCGCAGCAGCGCCAGCAGCCCCTGCACGTGCGGGAACTGGCGCATCATGGCCGCGTGCTCCTCGCCGAAACCGGCCATGGTGGTCGACAGCAGCAGCGGATGCAGCGGCGGCGCCTCCAGCTTGTAGCCGATGGCGCCGTCGATGGCTTGCGCTTGCAGGAAATGGTCCGAATAAATCGACTGCGGCGCGCCTGCGTAGCCGTCCACGCGCTGTTCGAACAGGCCGGACGAGATGATGGTCGGGTGCAGGAAAGTGCGCTTGCCCAGCAGGCCGTGCGGGTCCGGCGCGCCGGAGCGCAGCAGCAGGCCCGGCGTGTTGATGGCGCCGCCCGCCACCACGTAGTGGCGCGCCTTCACCGTCACCCGCTTGCCGGTGGGCGTCAGGCCGTCCGCCGTGAGCGCCGCGGCCAGCAGATGGTCCACCGCGCCGTTGCGGAACACCAGCTGCGCGGCGCGCACCCGCGTCAGCAAGGTGGCGCCCCGGTCCAGCGCGGACGGAATGGTGGTCACCAGCATCGACTGCTTGGCGTTGGTCGGGCAACCCATGCCGCAGTAGCCCAGGTTCCAGCAGCCGTTCACATTGCGCTTGATCGACGCGGTCGGGATGCCCAGCTTCTCGGCGCCCCGCCGCAGCAGGTCGTTGTTCTCGTTGGGCGGCACGTCCCAGGCGCCGATGTGCAGGCGCTGCTCCATCATGGCGAACCACGGCGCCAGCGCTTCCTGCGTGTAGTCCGCCAGGCCGAAATGGCGCCGCCAGTAGTCCAGCGTGGAGGACGGCGTGCGGAAGCTGGACGTCCAGTTCACCGTGGTGGAGCCGCCCACCGTGCGGCCCTGCAGGATGTTGATGGCCTTGTCGCGCGTCTTGCGCGCACCCGATTCCTGGTACAGCGCCGGATAGGCATCGGCTTCGCGCATCTTGAAATCGCTGGACGACTTCAGCGCGCCCTCTTCCAGGATCAGCACCTTCAACCCGGCCAGCGCCAGCAGCTCGGCCGTCACGCCGCCGCCGGCGCCGCTGCCCACCACCACCACGTCCGCCTCCAGCGTGCGGTCGCGCTCCAGCGTGGCGCCGTCGATGACGTTCCAGCCGGCGGCCAGGCCGGCGCGGATCGGGTCCGGAATCAGATTGTGCGAGGCGCTCATCAGCTCAGCTCCTTGATCGGCCCCGGATAGCCGGTGGCCGCCCAGCTGGCCGGATCGGCATACCAGGCGCCCAGCACCAGGTCATGCAGCGCATGATACGCCGTCTGCAGCATCTGCAGGCGGTGCAGGCGCCAGCCGCGCAGGAATGCGGCGGCCTGCTCCGGCGTCGTTTCGCTCCAGGCCGGCACGCCCGCCAGCAAGCGCCGCGCGGGCGCCAGCGCCAGCAGGCCGAACAGATCGTGCACTTCCTTCTGCGTGCTGAGAGGCAAGCTCGACACCGCCGTTTGCACGCCGTCCGTGGTGCGCGCAATGGCCGCCGCGCACGCGGCCTCCCCTTGCGGCAGCATGGGGCCGACAATGGCCGGAATGATGGCCACCAGCACCGCCCGCGCCTCGCCGTCCAGCACATAGCGCTGCAGCGGCGCAGCGCCCTGCACGGTGCGGTACAGCGCACCGCCGGCAGCCAGCGCCAGCGTCCCCAGCACGCCGGTCTTCAAAAAAGTTCTGCGGTTCAGCATGTCTCAGGCCATCGTCAATATTCTCATAGGGCGCGTAGGGCGTGCGTAGGGCGGCTTAGCGCCGCAGGCGCGTAAGCCGCCAAGACCGAGTGTACGCCAAAGCCCCCCAAGCCCGAGCCAGCAAAAATAGAGCCACACATCTATTCGCTTCTGGTAAAAAATCGCCTATGACGAACGAACACACCCTGAGCCCGCTGGAACAGCAGCTGCGCGCCGCCCGGCTGGAGCGCCAGGCCGCCGGACGCGATCCGGCCCTGCACGCGGCGCGCGGCGCGCTGAAATCCTTCCAGGCCGCGCGCCTCGCGCGCACCCACGCCGACCTGCTGGCCGCGCCCGACACCCGCCAGGCCGCCGAATTCTTCCTCGAAGAGCTGTACGGCGCCCACGACCTGAGCCAGCGCGATACCGACCTGGAGCGCATCGCCCCCACCATGCAGCGCGTGCTGCCGGCCGACGCGCTGCAAACCATCACCGAAGCGATGCAGCTGGACGCGCTGGCCGAACGGCTGGACACGGCCATGGCCCAGCTGTTGGGTGCGCAATTCAGCGAAGCCGACTATATGGACGCCTACCGCCGCGCCCTCACCCCGGCCGAGCGCGAGCGGCAGCTGGACCTGGTGCAGGCGCTGGGCGATTCGCTGAGCCAGCTGGTGCGCATACCCATGCTGAGCGGCACGCTGGTGCTGATGCGCGGCCCAGCCCGGCTGGCCGGACTGGGCAAGCTGCAGCAATTCCTGGAACGGGGGTTTTCAGCCTTCAAGCGCATGCGCAAGCCGCGCGACTTCGTCGCCGCCGTCACCGGGCGCGAGCGCGCCATCATGCAGCGGCTGTACGCCGGCCACCCGGCGCCATTTGACGTTATCTGACGCTATTTGACGTTATTTGAACTTGTCCGTGATCTTACGGGCGATGCCGCGCAGGATGTTCACTTCCTCGGTTTCCAGCTGGGTGCGAGAAAACATGCGCTTCAGGCGCGGCATCAGCTTGCGCGGATTGTTCGCATCCAGGAACCCGATCGCCACCAGCGCCTGCTCCAGGTGGGCATACATGCCGTCGATCTGCGCCAGGCTGGCCGCCTCGCCCTGGAAGCCGATGCCGGTCTCGGCAGATGGCGCAGCCTCGGCGGCGGCCAGGGCCGCCATCCTGCACTCATACACCAGCACCTGCGCCGCCTGCGCCAGGTTGAGCGAGGAATAGTCCGGATTGGCCGGGATATTGATCAGTGCATTGCACTTTTCCACGATCTCGTTGGGCAGGCCGAAACGCTCGTTGCCGAAGATCAGCGCCGCGTTCAGCTCGGCGCCGGCCGCCGCCTGCTCGGCGAACTGGCGCGGCGCCAGCACCGGCGGCGAATACTCGCGCAGCCGCGCCGACACGGCCGCCGCGAAATTGATGCCCTCCAGCGCCTCGGCCATGCTACCCACGATGCGTGCCGACGCCAGGATGTCCTGCGCGCCGCTGGCAAAGGCCACCGCCTCCTCGTGCTCCAGCATGCCCTCGAAGCGCGGCGTGACCAGCACCAGCTCGCCAAAACCCATGGTTTTCATGGCGCGCGCCACCGAGCCGATGTTGCCAGGACGACTAGTTTCCACCAGAATTATTCGCAGGCGTTGAAAAAGAGTCGCTGTGTTTTCGGGCTGCTTCATTTAAAATAGCGCCATTACGCGCGTTCAAGATGGATTTCGGTGGCATTCTAACCATTCCAGCCTGTTCCCGCATCGCTCTTTCTCATACTTGTTCACATGCCAACCCTGCCTGGATGCGTCGCGCCCGGCGGGCAGCAGCGTTTTTTTCACGGAAGCTTACATGCACCCAATGCTTAATACGGCTATCAAAGCCGCACGTCGCGGCGCCGCCGTCATCAACCGCGCCAGTTTCGACCTCGACCGCGTTATCGTCAACGAGAAGCAACACAACGACTTCGTCACCGACGTCGACACCGCTGCTGAACAGGCCATCATCGAGGTGCTGAGCAAAGCCTACCCCGAGCACGGCTTCCTGGCCGAAGAGTCCGGCGCCTCCGCCAATGTGAACGACGAGACTGAGTACCTGTGGATCATCGATCCGCTGGACGGCACCACCAACTTCATGCACGGCTTCCCCCAGTACGCCATTTCCATCGCCCTGCAGCACCGCGGCGTGATCACGCTGGCCCTGGTGTACGATCCGGTCCGCAACGACCTGTTCACCGCTGAAAAAGGCTCGGGCGCCTTCCTGAACGACAAGCGCATCCGCGTGGGCAAGCTGGACCGCATCGCCAAGGCCCTGCTGGGCACCGGCTACCAGGCAGGCAACCCTGCCGCGCTGACCGAATACCTGAAAATGTACGGCATCATGGCCGAGCGCAGCCACGGCGTGCGCCGCGCCGGCTCGGCCGCGCTGGACCTGGCCTACGTGGCCTGCGGCCGCCTGGACGGCTTCTACGAAAAAGGCCTGAAGCCTTGGGATATCGCCGCCGGCGCACTGCTGGTGTCGGAAGCGGGCGGCATCATCGCCGAGTTCAACGGCGAGTCCGATTACCTGCACAAGGGCAACATTATTGCCGGCAGCCCGAAGGTTTTCGGCCAGATGGTCGGCCTGCTGGCTGAGTTCGCTTAAGCGATTTGGCTGAAATTACTTAATATTGTCACAATTTAAGTAACTTTGTTACAAAATAAAAGGGGCTACGGCCCCTTTTCCATTTCCGTAACGCAACTTGAACGACAACTAGCTGTTATACTCGGCGGTGCGGCACCTCAACCAGTCCACGGCCGCCACCCCGAGTAAAAATTGATTGCCTCTGACTGGCGCCCATAAGGCGACGAGCCGATCTTAACTAAAAGTCATCATGTCATTTTCTACCCTTGGTCTGTCTGACGCCATCGTCCGCGCCGTTGCCGAAACCGGTTACACCACGCCGACTCCGATCCAGACCCAAGCGATTCCGGCTGTACTGAACGGCGGCGACCTGCTGGCCGGCGCACAGACCGGCACCGGCAAGACCGCCGGCTTCACCCTGCCCATCCTGCACCGTCTGTCTACCGACATCAACGGCGCCAAGCAGGCCAACCGCACCGCCGCGCGCCCGATCCGCGCACTGATCCTGACCCCGACCCGCGAACTGGCGGCCCAGGTCGAGGAAAGCGTGCGCGTGTACGGCAAGTACACCAACTTGAACTCCGCCGTCATTTTCGGCGGCGTCAGCATCAATCCGCAGATCAAGCAGCTCAAGCACGGCGTCGACATCCTGGTCGCCACCCCGGGCCGCCTGCTGGACCACATGATGCAAAAGACCATCGACCTGAGCAAGGTCGAGATCCTGATCCTGGACGAAGCCGACCGCATGCTGGACATGGGCTTCATCCGCGACATCAAGAAAGTGCTGGCCGCCCTGCCGCCGAAGCGCCAGAACCTGCTGTTCTCGGCCACGTTCTCGGACGAGATCAAGGCCCTGGCCGACAACCTGCTGGACAGCCCGGCCACCATCGAAGTGGCGCGCCGCAACTCCACCGTGGAAGTGATCGCGCAAAAGATCCACCCGGTCGACCGCGACAAGAAGCATCCGATGCTGTCCTACCTGATCCGCACCCACAAATGGACCCAGGTGCTGGTGTTCACGCGCACCAAGCACGGCGCCAACAAGCTGGTCGAACAGCTCGGCAACGACGGCATCGGCGCCATGGCCATCCACGGCAACAAGAGCCAGGCGGCGCGCACCCGCGCGCTGGCCGAGTTCAAGGACGGCACGCTGCAAGTGCTGGTGGCCACCGACATCGCCGCGCGCGGCATCGACATCGACCAGCTGCCGCACGTGGTGAACTACGACCTGCCCAACGTGCCTGAAGACTATGTGCACCGCATCGGCCGCACCGGCCGCGCCGGCGCCACCGGCGAAGCCGTGTCGCTGGTGTGCGTGGACGAACACGTGATGCTGAAAGACATCGAAAAGCTCATCAAGCAGACGCTGCCGCGTGAAGTCATCCCTGGCTTCGAGCCGGACCCGACCGCGCGCGCCCAGCCTATCCAGCTGCGCAGCGGCGCCGGCCACCACCGCAACGCACCGCGCCAGGGCGGCGGCGGCAACGGCCGCAACAAGCCGGCCGCAAGCGCTGGCGCCGGCGGCGCAGGCAAGCCGCGCTCGGCAGGTGCAGGCGGTGGCGGCAACGCCGGCGGCGGCCGCGCCCCGGCAGCCCCGGGCAGCGGCCGCAGCGCCCCGCGCGCCGCACCGCCGCACCGCTCCGGCGGCCGCGGCCGCTAAAATCCGGCCACCCCGAAAATGGGGTCAGGGTTAATTAAGCTATACTTAATTAACCCTGACCCCATTTTTTTATGCCGAAGTTTGCTGCCAATTTGTCGATGCTGTTTACCGAACTGCCCTTCCTGGACCGCTTCGCTGCGGCGCGCAAGGCGGGCTTCGATGCGGTGGAGTTCTTGTTTCCGTATGCGTATGATCCGGACCAGCTCAACGAGCGGCTGCACCGCCACCAGCTCAAGCTGGTGCTGCACAATATGCCGCCCGGCGACTGGCAGGCGGGCGACCGCGGCATGGCCTGCGATCCGCGCCGCAGCGATGAATTCCGCGACGGCGTGCAGCAAGCCATCGAATTCGCCACCGAACTGGAAGTGTCCAAGCTGCACTGCATGTCCGGCATCCTGCCCGGCGGCCTGGCGCCTGAGCGTGCCCACGAAACGCTGCTGGGCAACCTGCAATACGCGGCGGACCGCTGCCACGAGTACGGCATCCAGCTGCTGATCGAACCCATCAACACCTACGATATCCCCGGCTACTTCCTGAACTACAGCCGCCAGGCGCTGGGGCTGATTGCCGCTTGCGGGCGGCCAAATATTTTCCTGCAGTACGACATTTACCACATGCAGCGCATGGAGGGCGAGCTGGCCAACACCATCCGCGCCTGCCTGCCGCACATCGGCCATATGCAGCTGGCCGATGTGCCTGGCCGCCACGAGCCGGGCACCGGCGAGATCAATTTCCCCTTCCTGTTCCGCCAGCTCGACGAGCTTGGCTACGATGGCTGGCTGGGCTGCGAGTACACGCCGCTGGCCGGCACCGCCGAAGGCCTGGGCTGGCTGGCCAGCCTAGCTGATGCACCTTTGCGCTAGCGCAAAACTTGGTTCTTTACACGGAGCAAGATAGGTCCTTAGCTTCCACGGAGAGGACCGATGACACTGCCCCGCATTCCGGCAAGCGTGCTTGCCATACTTGCCATCTTGTCGGCCGCGCTGGCACTCGGCGGCTGCGCCGGCAATCCCCGCCTGCACGAGGCGCGCGAATTCGCTGCCGAATCCGGCAAGCTGGGCGGCTACGCCGACCTGACCCAGCGCTTCCGCGACACCTATCTGCGCGAACAGCCTTATCTGTCGCCCGCCGCCGAGCAGCGCGAGCGCGCGGCCGACGCGCGCCGCCGTGCCGCCTACCCGGACCTGATGGCCATCCACGAAGCGGTGCAGCTATACATGCAGACCCTGGGCAAGCTGGCCGACGGCGAAGCGTTCGACCTGAAGGAGCCGGTCAAGGCCATGGGTGCCGGCATCAAGGCTTGGCCCGACACCGGCCTGACGGACCGCCATGTGAACGCCTACAGCGGCCTGGCGCAGCTGCTGGCGCGCGCCGCCACCAATCCTTACCAGGAGCGCGCCGTGCAAGCCATGGTGCGCGACGGCGACCAGGAGCTGCAGGCCTTGTTGGAGGCGATGCAAAGCCTGCTGCGCTACTACAACAAGAGCAGCGACAACGAGCGCGACATCGTGCTTGGCATGCTGGAGGTGGAAATCCCGTTCGCCGATACGCCGCGCGACCGCCTGCTGGCGGCGCTGGCCAAGTCGCACCGGCTCGCCAAGCGCAACGAATACCGGCTGATCGGCCTGCGCCACACGCTGGCGGCCAAGCATGTGGCGGCCATCGCGGCGGCCCACAAGACGCTGGTGGCGCGCATGGCGCAGCCGGACAGCCCGGCCGCGCGCAGCGCCCGGGCCGGGAGCGGCGCGGCCCTGCGCACCGGCGCCACCGGGATTGCCGCACCAGCCACCGAAGCGGCCAACGATTAAGGAGAACGCCATGACCCTGCCCAGCACCGCGGCCGATTTTGAAGACCTGGCCGACAGCCTGTCCGCCTGCGCCGACGAACTGCATTTGCGCATCATGAAAGCCATCCGCCGCAATCCGCCCGGCGGTCCGGCGCGCGAGCCGCAGCACGATCCCACCACGCCGGCCGCGCTGAGCGGCCAGCCGCCCCGCCCTGCCTCGGCGCCGGCGGAGCAAGTCGCCACCATCCCCATCAACGGCAACCTGGAACAGGGCATCTCGCACGGCGCGGCGCAGGCGCTGTTCGAGAACGAGGTGGCGCTGCGCCAGCGCGCCAACAGCCTGTACGTGGACGCCGCCGTGCTGGCCGTGGCCGGCCTGGGCGCGCCGCAGCGCGTGCTGCTGGACCTGGTGGCGGTGGCGCGCCGCCGCATCCGCCACGCCAGCCTGCTGAAGGACGTGATCGGCATCACCGCCGACATGCTGGGCCTGGCCGCCGCCATCGCGGCCGGCAGGCCCGAGCACCTGCCCACGGTGGTGGAGAGCATCAAGGAGCGCTACGCACAGCTGAAGGAAGACCGCGCCGGCTAGCGCGCAGCGGCCTATAATCAGGACATGCCCACGCTGAGGAGCGCAGCATGTCTTACAAAAGCATCCTGGTGCACGTGGACGAGGCGCCGCGCGTGGCCGAGCGTATCCGCATGGCGGCGGAACTGGCGCTGCAGGACGACGGCCACCTGCTGGGCGTGGCGATGACAGGCATCGCCCGCGCCCTGTACCAGAACGCCATCGTCGACGAGCAGGACCCCAACCTCGCCCTGCACCTCAATTTTCTCAGGGAGCGCGCCAACCGGGCGCTGGAGCAGTTCGCCCCGCTGGTGCAGCGCCTCGGCCTGCAGGATTTCGCGCAGCGCGTGGTGGACGACGACCCCGGCGCGGGCCTGAGCCTGATGGGCCGCCACACCGACCTGGTGGTTATAGGCCAGGCCGATCCCGAACACGTTTCCACCTCGGCCGGCAGCGACTTTCCGGCCCAGGTACTGACCCATTCCGGCCGCCCGGTGCTGGTGGTGCCCTACGCCGGCTTGCCGCAACCGGCTTCCGGCCAGGCCGGGCCGGCGCGGCGCATCATGGTGGCGTGGAACGCCAGCAAGGAGGCCGCGCGCGCGGTGCACGAAGCGCTGCCGCTGCTGCGGCGCGCCGAACGCGTGCAGATCGCCGTGTTCGATGCGGACAGCCAGCGCGCGCTGCTGGGCGAACCGCCCGGCGCGGACCTGCTGCACTACCTGGCGCGGCACGGCGTGGAGGCGGACCTCCTGGTGCGCCAGTCGCCGCGGGCCGGCCTGCTGAAACGGCCCACCGGCACCGGCGAGGCGCTGCTGTCGCTGGTGGCGGAGGAAAACTGCGATTTGCTGGTGCTGGGCGCCTACGGCCACTCGCGCTTCCGCGAAACGCTGCTGGGCGGCGTCACCCGCACGGTGCTGGAAGCGATGACGGTGCCGGTGCTGATGGCGCACTGAGGCGCGGACGCACCGGGCAAGGGGGCAACTGGGCGCCGGGGCGGCGCTAGCCTTCCGACCAGGACTGGCTGCGGATCTTGGCCACCTGGCGCTGCGCCAGCCATTTCCACAGCTGCAGCGCGTCCGCCTGCGGCGCGCCGGCCATGCGGCGCGGGCTGGCCAATGCGATTTCGCAGTCGCGGTCGGACCATTCGGCGAAACAGATGTCGCCGCCGCTGGCCACTTCCACCTCGTACATCAGGCCGTCGTCGTAGCCAAAGCGCAGCACCGCGCTGCCGGGGCCGCCGTCCGGTCCATGCGCGGCGCCGCTGTAGACCTCCGCCAGCGCCGCGGCCAGCTGGGATTCGGTCGGCGCGGCCACGTCGCGCCCGTCCGGACGGGTCAGCACTACCCATGCCTGTGTCATTGACGTTCCCCCTTCTCAACTCGTTAACATTCTTCTGGCGAATAATGTACCGGCTTGGGTAACTTTGCCATGATCCATGTCTAGCATGGGGCTTGCGGACCGCGTATCAGTATTTTTATTGTAGCAACTATATAAGCCGCCACCAGCGCGGCATATAAAATCTTGCGCCGGTTGTTCGCCCGCAACACTGCGCGGGCGGGAAGTCGGTTTCGTCTTGCAACCGGGAATGCAGCGCTTTCACGCCGCGCGCCTGTGGCGCGCCTGCCGCCGTGCGCTATGGCGCGGCCCGGATCGCACGCCTGGCCACACTGCTATCGTACGCCCGCGCACACGGCGCTGCACCCGCCGTATAATCGTTTTCATCGCCAGCCTTAGTCTGCCGCTCACTGATAGGAAAGCCGATGGAATTGGATGCCATGCCGCAGTTGTCCGCCCGCGCCCTGGCCGCCAGTTCGAACGGCGTGCTGATCGCCGATGCGCGCCAGCCTTCCTGCCCCATCGTGTACGCCAATCCCGCCTTCTGCCGCATGACAGGCTACACCCTGGATGAGCTGCTGGGCCGCAATTGCCGCTTCCTGCAGGGCGAGGACCGCGAGCAGGCCGCCGTGGCCGTGCTGCGCCAGGCCATCGCGCGCGGCGAGGACGCGCACGTGGTGCTGCGCAACTACCGCAAGGACGGCTCGCTGTTCTGGAACGACCTGTTCCTGTCGCCGGTGCCGGACCAGGATGGCGCACTGGCGCACTACATCGGCATCGTCAACGACATCACGGAACTGAAAGAGCGCGAGGAGCGGCTGGCCTTCCACAGCACGCACGACAAGCTCACCGGCCTGCCCAACCGCACCCTGTTCACCGACCGGTTGCAGCAGGCCCTGCTGCAGGCGCAGCGCCACGGCGGCCAGCTGGCCCTGCTGTGCATCGGCATCGACAATTACGCCTTCGTCAACGAAAGCCTGGGCCACGCCGGCGGCGACCAGCTGCTGGCCGGCGCCGCCGAGCGCCTGCGCGCCAGCGTGCGCGACGACGACACCGTGGCCCTGTTGGGCGGCAACGAGTTCGTCGTCATCCTGAGCGCCGTGTCCAGCCCGTCCGACGCGGTGGCCGTGTGCGAAACCATCTTTGCCGCGCTGGCCCCGGCGTTCACGCTGCAGGGCCAGCAGGTGCATGCCAGCGCCAGCATCGGCATCGTGTTCAGCCCGCAGGACGGGCGCGACGGCGCCACGCTGCTGCGCTACGCCGACATGGCGCTCACCCGCGCGCGTGAACTGGGCGGCGCGCACTACCAGTTCTTCGCCTCGGAGATGAACCACCGCACGCTGGAGCGCATCGGCATGGAGGCGGCGCTGCGGCTGGCCGTGTTCCGCGACGAGCTGCAGCTGCGCTACCAGCCGCTGGCCGACCTGCGCAGCGGCGCCGTGGCCAGCCTGGAGGCCCTGGTGCGCTGGCAGCACCCGGCGCTGGGCCTGATCCCCGCGCAGCGCTTCGTGCCGGTGGCCGAGGAAGCCGGGCTGATCGGCGCGATCGGCGCCTGGGTGCTGCGCCGCGCCTGCCACGACATGCGCACCTGGCTCGATGCCGGGCTGGCGCCGCTGCGGGTGGCCATCAATGTGTCGCCCAAGCAGTGCCGCGACCGCCAGTTCACCGCCCAGCTGGCCGCCACGCTGGACGAGTTCGGCCTGCCGCCGTCGGCGCTGGCGCTCGAGATCACCGAGGCCGCGCTGCCGCAGGACGCCGCCGCCGGCCCGGAGCAGCTGCAGCTGCTCGAACCGCTCAGGGCGCTGGGCGTGCCGCTGGTGCTGGACGACTTCGGCACCGGCTACTCTTCGCTGAGCAACCTGAAGCGCTATCCCTTCGACGCCGTCAAGATCGACTGCGCCTTCATCCGCGACATCGTCAGCGACAGCGGCGACGCCGCGCTGTCCAAGACCATCATCTCCATGGCCCACCTGCTGGGCATGCAGGTGGTGGCCGAGGGCGTGGAAAGCGAGGCGCAGTGCGACTTCCTGCGCCGCCACAGCTGCGACCTGATCCAGGGCTATTTCTTTGCCGCCCCGCTCGCGCCGGACGAGGTGCAGGCGCTGCTGCGCGAGGACCGGCGCCTGCCGCCGCACCTGCTGCGGGTGCAAAAGCAGCAGCGCACCTTGCTGCTGGTGGACGACGAGCAGAACATCGTGTCCGCGCTCAAGCGCCTGCTGCGCCGCGACGACTACCAGATCCACACCGCCAACAGCGGCGCGGAGGGCCTGGACGTGCTGGCGCGGCACGCCGTGGACGTGATCGTGTCCGACCAGCGCATGCCGGGCATGCTGGGGGCGGACTTCCTGCGCAAGGCCAAGGAACTGTACCCGGACACGGTGCGCATCATGCTGTCCGGCTACACCGAGCTGCAGTCGGTGACGGACGCCGTCAACGAAGGCGCCATCTACAAATTCCTCACCAAGCCGTGGGAGGACGAGCAGCTGCGCGGCCACATCGCCGAAGCGTTCCGCCTGAAGGAGATCGCCGACGAGAACGAGCGCCTGAACCTGGAGCTGCGCACCGTCAACCACGAGCTGGCCTCGGCCAACCGCCGCCTGGAGGAGGTGCTGCGCCAGAAGCAGCAGCAGATCAGCCGCGACGAGATCAGCCTGAACGTGGCGCGCGAACTGCTGCAGTACTTGCCGCTGCCGGTGATCGGCATGGACGACCAGGGCATGATCGCCTTCGTCAACGCCGCCGCCGACCATCTGTTCCGGCGCGGCGGCGCCCTGCTCGGCAACGAGGCCTGCGTGGTGCTGCCCGAACTGTTCCCGGCCGAGGACGGCTTCCGCGCCATGAGCGCCGGCGGCCGCCGCGCGCCCGGCACGCACGAGGCCGAGATAGAAGGCGCACGCTACGCGGTCGACGTCTATCCCATGGGCGCCAGCTCGACCTCGCGCGGCAGCCTGATCACCCTGAGCCGTACGGAGGAAAAAACATGAGCAGCATCCTGGTCGATCTGGACGACGCCAGCGCCGGCATGGTGCTGGCCGAAGCCCTGCTGGACGCGCACGGCGCCGTGCTGTTGCCGCAGGGCGCCGTGCTCAGCGACGCCACCCTGGCCTCGCTGCGCCGGCGCGGCGTGGCCGGCTGCAGCGTGCTGGCGCCCGAACCGGTGGAAGACCCCGCGCTGGCCGAGGCGCGCCGCCAGCAGGCGCTGCAGCGGCTGCAGCATCTGTTCCGCCGCAGCGCGCGCGACGGCATCGACAGCGGCGGCGCCGGCGGCGAGCTGCTGCGCCTGCTGGCCGACTACCGCAGCAGGAGCCTATGATGCCTACCATGGAAGACGTCGCCCGCCGCGTGCAAGACCTGCCCTCGCTGCCTGCCGTGGTGGTGGACCTGCTGGCCTGCGTGGGCCAGGAAGGGCTGGACATGCAGGTGCTGGCCGGCAAGCTCGCGCTGGACCAGTCGCTGTCGGCCAAGACCCTGCGCCTGGCCAATTCCTCGTTCTACGGCATGCCTTCGCGCGTGACCACCATCCAGCAGGCGGTGGCCGTGCTGGGCGTGCACAACATCCGCACCCTGGTGACGGCATGCTCCATCACCGGCAGCTTCCACGGCGCGGCCGACAGCAATTTCGACCTGCCCGGCTTCTGGCGCCATTCGGTGGGCGCGGCCGCCTGCGCGCGCGCGCTGGCGCGGCCGCTGCGCCAGAATCCGGACACCGCCTTCATCGCCGGCCTGCTGCACGACCTCGGCACCCTGGTGCTGGCCACCCGCTACCCCGGCGAGTACGCGGCCATGGAAGCCTACCGCCGCGAGCACGACTGCTACCAGGCCGAGGCCGAGCGCGCCGTGTTCGGCTTCGACCATGCCGGCATCGGCGGCGCGCTGGCCGCGCGCTGGCAATTCCCGCAGCAGATCCAGCAGGCCGTGGCCAGCCACCACGAGATGGACGAGCTGGACGCGCCCTCGCTGGCCCTGACCGTGCACCTGGCCGACGCCTTCGCGCACGGCCTGAATTTTTCCGGCCGCGCCGACGAGCTGGTGCCGCCGCTGGGCTGGCCGGCCTGGCGCGCCGCGGCGCTCAGCGACGCCACCTGCCTGGCAGTGTGCGCCGAGTCCGAGCGCACCTTCCACGATCTGGTCCAGATCCTGGTCAACTGAACCGGCCATGAACGGAACCGCCATGCCCCCAAGCACCGCCTGCGCCCCCAGCGCCGTCCCGCCCGCGATCGACTTGTCGGCCTTCCTGGACGGCCACCCGGTGGCCACCTTCGTACTCGACACCACGCACACCATCACGCACTGGAACAAGGCCTGCGAGCACCTGCTGGGCTGGAGCACGGCCGAAATGGTGGGCACGCAAAACCACTGGCAAGCCTTCTACCCCAAGCAGCGCGCGCTGCTGGCCGACCTGATCGTGTCCGGCGTGGACCCGGCGGCCAGCGAGCACTACCGCGAAAAGCACAAGCGCTCGGCGCTCATCCCCGGCGCCTACGAGGACGAGGACTTTTTCCCCAACATCGGCGCCAGCGGCCACTGGCTGCACTTCACGGCCGCGCCGCTGCGCGACGGCGCCGGCCGGGTGGTGGGCGCCATCCAGACCCTGCGCGACGTGACCGAGCGGCGCGTGGCCGAGAACGCGCTGCGCAAGGCGCACGACAGCCTGGAACACCTGGTGGAAAAGCGCACCGCGCAGCTGGCCGAAGCGAACCAGCGGCTGGAGGACGACATCCGCGAGCGCGAGCTGGCCGACGCCGAACTGCGGCGCCGCAACATCGAGCTGACCGCGCTGAACGAGCAGCTCGGCATGACCCAGCAGCAGCTGCTGCAGTCCGAAAAGCTGGCCTCCATCGGCCAGCTGGCGGCCGGCGTGGCGCACGAGATCAACAACCCGATCGGCTACATCTTTTCCAACTTCGGCACCCTGCAAAGCTACCTGGGCAGCCTGTTCGACGCCCTGCAAGCCTACCGCGAGGCCGAGGCCCATGTGGCCGACCCGGCCGTGGCCGCGCGCCTGCGCGCCATGCGCGAAGAGCTGGACCTGGACTTCCTGCGCGAAGACATCCCCTCGCTGATGAACGAATCGAAGGAAGGCATCGTGCGCGTGCGCCACATCGTGCAGGACTTGAAGGATTTTTCGCGGGTGGACGCCAACCAGGAATGGGTGTGGGCCAATCTGCACCAGGGCATCGACTCCACGCTCAACATCGTCAGCAACGAGGTCAAGTACAAGGCCGACGTGGTCAAGGAATACGGCCCCATCCCGGACATCCAGTGCCTGCCGCTGCAGCTGAACCAGGTGGTGATGAACCTGGTGGTGAACGCGGCGCACGCCATCGGCGCCGAGCGCGGCACCATCACCGTGCGCACCGGGACCGAAGACCAGGAGCAGGTCTGGCTGGAAGTGCAGGACAACGGCGGCGGCATCGCGCCGGACAACCTGTCGCGCATTTTCGATCCTTTCTTCACCACCAAGCCGGTCGGCAAGGGCACCGGCCTGGGGCTGTCCATGGCCTACGGCATCGTGCGCAAGCACAACGGCAGCATCACCGTGCAGTCCACCGTCGGCGCGGGCACCACCTTCCGCGTGCTGCTGCCGGTGCGCCATGAGGAAGCGCCGGCCACCCAGGGAGCCGTCCAGCCATGAAGCCAGCCGAGATGCCCCTCCAGCCCCTGGCCGGCGACGCCGCGCCGCCGCCCGTGCTGCTGTGCGTGGACGACGAACCGAACATCCTGTCGGCGCTGCGGCGCCTGTTCCGCGCCAAGGGCTACCGCGTGCTGCTGGCCGAAAGCGGCGCCGAAGGCCTGCGCGTGCTGGAAGGCGAAGCCGTGGACCTGGTCATTTCCGACATGCGCATGCCGGAAATGGACGGCGCGCGCTTCCTGGCGCAAGTGAAGCAGCGCTGGCCGGACACCGTGCGCCTGCTGCTGACCGGCTACTCCGACATCCAGTCCATCCAGGACGCCATCAACTGCGGCGAAATCTACCGCTACATCACCAAGCCCTGGGACGACAACGACATGCTGCTGGTGGTGCGCCACGCGCTGGAACGGCGCGCGCTGGAGCAGGAAAAGCAGCGCCTGGAAGCGCTCACGCTGCGCCAGAACGAGGAACTCAAGCAGCTCAACCAGAGCCTGGAAGCCAAGGTCGAAGCGCGCACCCTGCAGCTGCAGCTGTCGCGCGACGCGGCGGTGGCCGCGAACGACAAGCTCAAGCACAACTTCGTCACCACCATCAAGGTCATCTCCAGCATGCTGGAGATGCGCGGCGGCGCGCTGTCCGGCCACGCGCGGCAGGTGGCCGACCTGGCGCGCAAGATCGCCGTCAAGCTCAATCTGGACGCGCGCGAAACCCAGGACGTGTTCGTGGCCGGCCTGCTGCACGACCTGGGCAAGATAGGCTATAGCGACGACATGCTGGCCACGCCGCTGACCATGCTGCACGGCGAGGACCTGGGCCTGTTCCGCAAGCACCCGCTGCGCGCCGAGCAGCTGCTGATGCCGCTGGAAGACTTGCGCGGCAGCGCCGCCATCCTGCGCGCCCAGCTCGAACGCTTCGACGGCAACGGCTTCCCGGACGGCCTGGCCGGCCTGGCCATCCCGCTGGGGGCGCGCATCCTGGCGCTGGCGGCCGATTATTTCAACCTGCAGCAAGGAGCCATGGTGCAGCGCCATTTGCGCGCCGACGAGGCCAAGTCGCTGATTGTCAACGCCAGCGGCAAGCGCTACGATCCCAACGTGGTGAACGCCTTCCGCCAGGTGGTGGACGGCGGCGCCGGCGACGACGCCTACGGCGTGGAAATGCTGTCCGGCGAGCTGGTGCCCGGCATGGTGCTGGCGCGCGACCTGGTCAGCCGCGACGGGCTGATGCTGCTGGCCGCCGACCACGTGCTGGACGCGCGCATGATCCAGCAAGTGCAGGACTTTGAAGCCAAGAGCGGGGGCCGGCTGTCGATCCGGATCCGGCCCGCGAAGGGGAAACAGCCATGAGACGCATCCTGCTGCTGGACGACGAAATGAATGTGCTGCTGGCGCTGCAGCGGTCGATGCGCAGCCAGCTCAAGATTCCCGACCTGCAGGCGGAAATTTTCACCAATCCCTTCGAGGCGCTGGAGCGCGTGTGCGTGTGCGACTTCGACGTGGCCATCTCGGACTACCACATGCCGCAGATGAGCGGCGTGGCCTTCCTGCAGGCGCTGAAGGACGTGGCCCCGCACACCGTGCGCATGATGCTGACCGCGTCCACCGAATTCGAAACGGCCATCAGCGCCATCAACGAAGCGCACGTGTTCCGCTTCATTCCCAAGCCCTGGCAGCTGGAAGACCTGCGCAGCACCATCGGCGACGCGCTGGCCCTGCGCGACAGCCTGCTGGCCGAACATGGCCGGCCCGCACCGGCCGCGCCCCCCGCGCAGCTGACGCCGCAGGAGCTGGAAGCGCAGCGCCTGGAAGCCGAGGAGCCCGGCATCCTGAAGGTCAGGCGGGCGCCGGACGGCTCCATCATCCTGTAATGCCGGAGCGCCTCAGGCCTTGGGCGGGTGCACCGGCAGCCGTATCGTGAAGCGCGTGCCCTTGCCCACCTCGGACGCGACCTCGATGCGGCCGCCGTGCTTGTTGACGATGCCGTAGGACAGCGACAATCCCAGCCCGGTGCCGCTGCCGACCGGCTTGGTGGTGAAAAACGGTTCGAAGATGCGGTTCAGGTTTTCCGGCGGGATGCCGCAGCCGGTGTCGCCCACTTC
The DNA here is from genome assembly GCF_042693265.1 of Pseudoduganella sp. UC29_71. Lineage (NCBI taxonomy): Bacteria > Pseudomonadati > Pseudomonadota > Betaproteobacteria > Burkholderiales > Oxalobacteraceae > Pseudoduganella > Pseudoduganella sp. UC29_71. The sequence goes on from NZ_CP170549.1 coordinate 3,939,692, forward strand.
AATCCAGACCCAGCCGTTTTCAGCGCCGGTGCGCAAGGTGATGGTGCCGCGCTCCTTGATCGCGTGGCCGGCATTGACCAGCAAATTCATGAACACCTGGTTCAGCTGCGAGGCCAGGCACTCGACCTGCGGCAGCACGCCGTAGTGCTTCTCCACCGTGCACTTGTACTTGATCTCGTTGGCGACGATGTTCAGGGTGCTGTCCAGGCCGTGGTGCAGGTCGGCCACCTGCCATTCGGTTTCGCCCACGTGCGAGAAGTCCTTGAGCGCCTGCACGATGTCCTTCACGCGCTTGAGGCCGTCCATCGATTCCTTCACCAGCTCGGTCACGTCCTCGCGCAGGAATTCCAGGTCGGCCGCCTGGCGCGCGGCGGCCAGGCGCGCGGCCAGCGCCGCCGGCAGCGGCTGCGCCGCCAGCGCCTGGTCGTAGGCGTCCACCACGCCGAACAGCGTGGCCACGTAATTGCGCAAGGTGCCCATATTGGAATTGACGAAGCCGACCGGGTTGTTGATCTCGTGCGCAATGCCGGCCGCCAGCTGGCCGATGGAGGCCATCTTCTCCGACTGCAGCAACTGCTCATGCGCCTCGCGCAGCTTGGCGATCAGGTCGTGCTGGGCCTGCTCCATGCGCTTGCGCACGGTGATGTCGGTGAGCGAGCCGATCACCTCCAGCGGCGCGCCGTGCTCGTCGCGGATCAGGCGCAGGCTGTCGTGCATCCACAGATAGGTGCCGTCGGCGGTGCGGAAGCGGTATTCATAGGCGCGCTGCCCTTCGGTGAAGATGCTGGCCAGGCTGGAGAAGATATTGGGCGCGTCGTCCGGGTGGATATGGTCGAACCAGAAATTGGGGTCGGCCACCATGTCCTCCGGCCGGTAGCCCAGCACATTGAGGGCGTTGTTGCTGACGAAAGTCATCTTGAAGTCGCCGCTGGGCACGGTGCAATAGATGATGGCAGGCGTGTTGTCGACCAGGTATTGCAGCCGCACCAGCGGTGACGCGGCCTCCGCCGCGGCGGCCGGTGCCGCTGGGGCTTGCGTGAAAAAATCGAATTCCTCGAATTGCATGTTGCACCCTTCGCCTGGCACGGGACATGCTGGAATTATGCGCTTTTCCTCATAGTAAAGCGCGCAATTTACGCGCACTGTGCACGGCCCGCAACCAGCCTACCAGCTTGCAATAGCGTAGGAACGGCCGGGCGCGCCGGGCGGGGCCGCCATCACCGGCGGCGTCGGCGGCATCTGCGGCTCGGGCGGCGCCGGCGGCGCCAGCCAGCCGCGCGGATCGACCCGGTAGTATTTCATGAACTCGTCGTACAGCGCGGCGTGCCGTTCGGCCATCTGCCAGGGCTTCTCGAAAAAGGTTTCGGTGGCCACGGCGAAGAACTCGGCCGGGCTGGTGGCGCCGTAGTGATCGAGCACGCTGTCCTGGCGCCCGTAGTAGGCGTCGTAGCGCAGGTTGTCGTAGTCGCGCGACAGCACGGCGGACCAGCTGCGGTAGCTATCCTGGCTGCCCAGGTAAGGCGCGCCGTTGGTGCTGCCCGATTCGCTGTCGAGCTGGTGCGCGAACTCGTGCAGCACCACATTGTGGCCGTCGGTCCAGTCGCGGTAGCCGCGCTTGACGTCGGCCCAGGACAGCACCACGCGGCCGTCGTCCCAGGACTCGCCGAGCAAGGTCTGCTTGTGGGCCGTGACCACGCCGCCCGCCTCCATCTGCTGGCGCGGCACCAGGAAAGCGCTGGGATAAACCAGGATGGTGTGCAGCGCGCGGTAGACCTTGCTGGGCCGGTTCAGCAACAGCAGGCAGGCCTGGCCGGCGATGGTGTAGCGCATTTCATCGTCCACCTCCAGCCCCTCGCAGCCGACGAATTTTTTCGTGTGCAGGAATTGCTTGACCAGCTGCTGCAGCTGCTGCTGCAGTTCGGCGCCCATGCTGGCGTAGACGGGAATGTTGCGCTGCAGGATGGCGTGCGCTGCGGCCGGCAAGGGCCGGGCCAGCGCGCGGCGCAAGGTCCAGCGCGGGTAGAGCAGCGGCGCGGCCAAGGCCAGCGCCACCACGGGGAGCCACAACAATCCGTCCATAATGCCATCCATAAGGAAACTCGTCCGCCTCAGGTGGGGTTCCTTTCCGACAATTCAATGCACAACAGCCGGAACGCATTCCGGCTGTATCAATGTAGCAAATCTGGCGCTTCGCTGCAGCGTCGTGGCCGCGCTGCGGCCACGGGCGCGGTTATGGCTGCGCTTTTTGCAGCGAAGTCGGGGCGCCGAACAGCGCCGCCACCAGCGGGTCGCGGGTCACGGGACCGCGGTTCACGCGAATCGCATAATGGGTGTCGTCGGCCAGGATATGGAAGTGGCGGCCGGCGCCGGCCATGGCTTGCTCGCGCAGGCTGGGGCGTTCCTTGCGCGGCGGCGCGCCTTCGCGCTTGGGCTGCACAATGGCGGCCAGGAATTGCTTGACGCGCTCGGGGTCGGGCGTGAGCTGGTACACAGCCTTGCCCAGGTAGGTGGCAGTGCCTTCAATATAGCGCGCCAGCTCGATCACGCCCGCGTCGCGCAGGTCGCGGATGTATTTGCGGGCGCCGGAAGGCGAAAACTTGAGGAACCATGCAATCTCGTCGGCCAGCATCTCGTGCTGCTGCAGCTCGGCGATCAGCTTTTGCATGTTTTCAATGCGGCGCAGCGTAGCCGAAGTCGAACGCACCCGCTCGATGGGCGCGAGCGACAAGGCCTTGCGTTCAGGAATGGGACCGGGACGTTCTACCAGGGTCAGCCGTGGTTTGTCAGCAGCCTTGATGGGCTCCTGCAGGGCGTGGCCGGAATTTTGGTTTTCTCTGATTGCATGCATTTCAACACTCCTTATAACGATAGCCAGGATTGCGCGGCCAGGGGCCCGACTGCCTTGTGAAGGCCACGCTTTCGTCTACTTCGGGCTCTAGGATGCCGCCCGGCCCACTTTCGGTCTGTGCGGCAACGAACATAAGTGAGCAATAGACCAATTTGGCCCCCGGGTGCCGCTTGGTGCGTTTGCGAACAGAGCAACGCGCCGCACGCGGCTAAGCTGGGACCATCTTTACCAAAGAGAGGACTCATCATGAAACTTTCCATCCTGTTGGCCACTGCAGCTGCCGCACTCGCCCTGAGTGCTTGCGAAAAAACCACTGTTAACAACCCGCCGGCGGTCGAAACGCCGGCCCCGGCCCCAGCTGCGGTGCCGGTACCCGTTCCCGGCCCACCGGGACCGCAAGGCGCCCCGGGCGAACCCGGCAAAGCCGGCGATACCGTGATCGTGGTGCCCGACGCCGCCAAACCTGCCGAGGAGCCGGCTCCGCCTCCGCCTAGCCGCTAATTTGCAGGCTGGCCAAGTCACCAAGCTTGTTACTCTGCTACAATACCTACCGCGCCGCACCATTCTTGGTGACGGCGCGGTTTCCATTGGACTGCGCAAAACGCAGACAGTTCACAGGCTGGACCGTCACAATTCGACAACACTTTTGATTTTGCGCAAGGTTTTGTGCGGTAGCGCACGGAGTTGTTGAACGAATGTCCATACAGTCCAGTCCAACAGCTTGGCATCAAAGCTGGAAACCTCGCTGTGTAGGCAGCACCACCCTCAAATAAAAACGGGAGTTACTTGTGAAAAAGACCAACAAGATCGCTATCATTGCCGCCCTGCTGTCGCTGTCGTCGACCGCCGTCCTGGCGCAGGAAGCCGTAATCAACCCTAACTGGTACATCCAGCCCAGCATCAGCGCTTTCAAGCCTGATTCCGGCTTCGTGACCGACAAGAGCGCCTACGGCGCCGGCCTGAAATTCGGCAAGGCCGTGTCCCCGAACTGGGACCTGCAGATGGGCTACACCTATGCCCGCGCCAAGGACGACGCGCTGCGCTATCAGCAAGAAACCCTGGGCGTTGACGGCCTGTACCTGTTCTCCCGCAAATCGTTCCGTCCGTTCCTGCTGATCGGCGCCGGCGCCGAGCGCGACACCCAGAACCAGCCGCTGCGCAGCGAAGTTCGCAAGAGCTCGCCGTACATCAGCGCCGGCCTGGGCTTCCAGGCCGACATCAACGACCGCTGGGCCATGCAAGCCGACCTGCGCAATGTGCACGGCTTCCTGCGCGGTTCCGCCTTCCCGGAAGTGGGCAAGAGCAACAACGTGTACCTGACCGTGGGCCTGAACTACGCCCTGGGCGCCAAGCCTGTGCCACCGGCACCAGCCCCGGCACCGGCACCGGAACCAGTGGCCGCGCCGGCACCGGCACCGGTTGCACCTCCTCCACCGCCGCCAGCACCGCGTTTCGAGAAGGTCACCATGTCGGCGACCGAACTGTTCGCCTTCGACAGCGCCAAGCTGAACCCGAACCAGCCTAAGCTGGACGAACTGGCCACGCTGCTGAACAACAACCCATCCGTCGGCAATGTGACCATCACCGGCCACACCGACCGCCTGGGTTCGGACAAGTACAACCAGAAGCTGTCGGAACAGCGCGCCAACGCGGTCAAGGCTTACCTGACCGGCAAAGGCGTGGCCGCTGAGCGCCTGAATGCTGTTGGCAAGGGCGAGTCCCAGCCAGTGGTTCAGTGCGACAACAAGAAGCGCGCCGACCTGATCAAGTGCCTGGAGCCGAACCGCCGCGTTGAAGTCGACCAAGTGACCATCGAACGCCGCGTGAACTAATCGCACGGCTGGTCATCTGACTGCAAGGGAAAGGGGCTTCGGCCCCTTTTTCCTTTTCGGAAGGAGGTATTGCCATGAGACATATTCCGCCCAAGGTCAAGACGCTGCGCAGCGTGGCTGTCTGCACCGTCACCGAGTGGCTGGAGCACCGCGCCAGCAGCAAGGGCGCGGCGCTGGCCTTCTACACCATGTTTTCCATCGCGCCCATCCTGGTGCTGGTGATCGCCATCGCCGGCGCCTTCTACGGCGAACAGGCGGCGCAGGGCGAGCTGTTCGGACAGTTGCGCGGCCTGGTCGGCCCGCAGGGCGCCGAAGCGCTGCAGGCGGTGCTGGCCGGCGCCCGCAACCACGAAGAAGGCAGGCTGGCCACCTTGGTGGCGGGCGCCCTGCTGCTGTTCGGCGCCACCACCGTGTTTGCCGAGCTGAAAGCCAGCCTGGACGAAATCTGGCAGCTGCCGCCGCTCACGCAAGGCACGGTCTGGGACACCGTGCGCACCCGGCTGCTGTCCTTCGGCATGGTGCTGGTGCTGGGCTTTCTGCTGATGGTGTCGCTGGTGGTGAGCGCGGCGCTGGCGCTGCTGGAGAAATACTGGAACGGACTATGGAGCAACGCGGCGCTGGCGCTGAGCGTGATTAACTGGATTATCGGCTTCCTGGTGATTGCCGCCATGTTCGGCGTGATCTACAAGCTGCTGCCGCGCATCGCCCTGTCCTGGCGCGACGTGATCATCGGCGCGCTCGGCACGGCGGCGCTGTTCACGCTGGGCAAATACGCCATTGGCGCCTATATCGGCAACAGCGGCGTGGCCAACAGCTTCGGCGCGGCCGGCTCGCTGATCGCGCTGCTGCTGTGGGTGTACTACTCGGCGCAGATCTTCTTTCTCGGCGCCGAGTTCGCGCGCCAGTACGCGCTGCAGCTGGGCAGCTTGCGCCACCATCCGCGCGACGAGCAGGGCAATTTGAAGTTCTAGTATGCGGCGTGCTAGTGCATGGCTGGTGGCATGGCCGCCGCCGCGTGGGTGATATCGAGGCGCCCGCTGCCCAGGCAGCCGGCGACCGCGAGCGGCACGGCGCCGGGGCGGTCCACCGCATGCAGATGGAACAGCAGCTGGCCATGCGCCAGCTCGCCCCAGCCCGCCATCACGATCTCGCCGGAACGCTGCTGCACCATCACGTGCACGCTGCAAGCCAGGCCCGCCACCGGCTCGGCCAGCAGCAGATGGTCGACGCGGTAGCCCTCTTCACCCTGCGTGCGGGTCGCTACTGCCCCCAGCACGGTCCGCTGCCTGGGCAGGCTGTCGCTGGCGCCGCGCTGCGCCGCCTGGCGCGACACGCACACCACGTGCACGGCGTCCTTATGGCGCAGGCACAGGAAGTTGCTCTCGTCAAATTCCAGCCCCAGCGCACTGCCCTGCAAGGCTGCCAGGACCGCGCGCGACACTTGCGGTGCGGGCCGCTCCACCGGCAGCGCGCGACCGTCGCAGTCGGCCAGCGCCAGCAATTTATCTTCAGGGGGAACGGCAGAGCCGTGCGTTCGGTACTGCCAGGAATGCCTTCAGCATGAATAGCCATCTTGTTCTCCGGTGGTTGGACGCATCTGTTTTTATACGCCGGTGCCCGGAGAAATTCAACCGCCTGGCGGGCTAAATTTAGCTGGCCATGTAGCGGGCTGTGTCGCTGGCTATTCGCCCAGCAGCTCGGCCACCACTTCCATGCCTTCGACACGCTCGGCCACCACCTTGATGATAACGATGACCGGCACGCCCAGCAGCAGGCCCCACACGCCCCACAGCCAGCCCCAGAACAGCAGGCTGACGAACACGGCGGCGGCGTTCATGCGCGCAATGCGGCCGGTCATCCAGGTGGTGACGAAGGTGCCCACCAGGGTGGCGATGGCCAGCGAGGCGCCGGTCACCAGCAGCACCATCTGCAGCGATTCGAATTGCAGGAAGGCCACCACGCCGGTGGCGCTGGTGATCAGCAAGGGGCCGAAGTACGGCATCAGGTGCAGCAGGCCGGCCACGATGGCCCAGGCCCCCGCATTTTCCAGGCCGATGGCGCGCAAGGCCATCCACATCAGCAGCGCCAGCAGCACATTGGTCACCAGCAGCATGAACATATAGCTCTGGATGCTGCTGTTGATGTCTTCGAGGATGTGCACCGTGACTTTCTTCTTGCTCAGCGACGGCCCGGTCAGCTTGACCAGCTTGCGCTTGAAGGTGTCGCCGGCCAGCAGCAGGAAGAACACCAGGAAGATCACCATCGCGGCCTGGCTGATGAAGCCGGCCACGCCCATCGAGCCGGCCCAGACCCAGTCGATCACCTTGATCCCGCCCTGCTCGGCGGGCACGGCCTTGCGCACCGTGCGCTTGGCCCCGCCGGAGGCGGCCTGTTCTATCTCGGTGGCCACCGCCTGGATGCGCTCCAGCGTGCTCGGGCCTTTGCCCAGCTTGTCGGACAGCAGGCGCGACAGCTTATGCGTCACCGTGGGCAGTTCTTCAACAATGTTCTGGAATTCGCCATGCAGCTTGTCGGCAATGGCGCCCGAGCCGAGCAGGATGGCCATCGTTACCAGCGTGGCGCCCACCGGCCGTGGGACGCGGATGCGCTCCAGCCAGCATACCAGCGGGTTCAGCGTATAGGCGATGAAGATGCCGAGCAGCAGCGGCACCAGGAAATGCTTGGCCCATTGCAGCGCGTACAGGAAGGCCACGGTGGCGATGATGCCGAGCGCCAGGCCGCGCGCGTTCACGTGCAGCGGCAGGCGGGCGGTGGCCTCGGGCGGAATCAGGGGAGTGTCTTGCGGCAGGTCCGGGGCGTCCGCGGCAGGGGCTGCGGGTTCGGCCACGGGGGCAGGCGTGGGCGCCGGCGCGGGCGGCGCCGCAGCATCCAGCGGGCGGTGTGCTGCGTCGTCGAGGTGCATTTTGTTCTTTCGCTTGCCGGTGCCATCCCCGCAGGGACGGCGCCGGTCGCATGCTTACTTCACGCGGATGTCGTTCTTGACCGACTTCACGCCGGCCACGCCGCGCGCGATTTCACCGGCTTTGGTGATGTCGCCTGGCTGGGCGACGAAGCCGCTCAGCTGCACGGTGCCTTTGAAGGTCTCGACATTGATTTCGGTCGATTTCAGCGTAGGCTCGTTGAAGATGCTGGCTTTGACCTTGGTGGTCAGCACGGCGTCGTCGACGTATTCGCCGGTGCCTTCCTTGGTTGGGCTGGATGCGCAGCCGACAACGGCAAACACGGTAGCGGCGGTAAATACGGCGGTTGCAATTTTTTGAGCGATCTTCATGGTTTTCTCCTTGGTTGGCGAGTGCTCAACTGAGCAGTCTGCAGTTTCCCGCAGTTGCGGCACGCCATCTGTACGCTAGCGTACACACGATGACAAATTTTCTACGTTTGCAACAAACCCTGTGCGCGCAGGACTTCGTGCGTCATCGCACAGACCCTTGCCGGCAAGCTGACTATGCTGTAAGCACACTTTTCAGGAGATCGACATGAAGACGACACAAACCCTTGCGGCACTGATGATCGCAGCTTCCGCACTGATCACCGGCTGCTCCAGCACCCCGATGCAGTCCACCAATTACTCCACTGCCAGCAACGACTCCACTTATGGCGTTATCGATTCGATCCAGATTGTCCGTATCGATCCCGCCACCAGTGGAGTTGGCGCCGTCACCGGCGGCCTGGTGGGCGCACTGGTCGGCAACCAGGTCGGCTCCGGCAGCGGCCGCACGGCGGCCACCGCGGCCGGCGCCATCGGCGGCGCACTGGTGGGCAACAACGTGGAGCGCAACCGCAACCAGCCCTACGACGCCTACCAGATAACGGTCCGGCTTGACAACGGCGACTACCGCACCGTCAACCAGGACAGTGTCTACGACCTGCGCGTGGGCAACCGCGTGCGCATGGTCGACGGCCGCGTCTATCGCTACTAAGACCACAAGCAACTACGCTAACTACACAACAAACAAAGGAGTAACGCCATGGGCACCATCATCCTCATCGTACTGGTCCTGTTACTGATAGGCGCGCTGCCTGCCTGGCCGCACAGCCGCAACTGGGGATATGCGCCCAGTGGCGTCACGGCCGTAATTGTATTGATCCTGCTGTTCATGTTGTTTACCGGCCGACTTTGAGCCATAGGAGAACATGATGAAACGCACACTAGCCATAGCGCTGCTCGCCGCCTGTTGCGGCGCGCAGGCGCAAGTCACCCCGCCCGAGGTGGCGGTTCACCAGAAACAGGAACTCAGGCACGGCGATCCAGCCCGCTGGAGCAAGCCGGACCGCACGCAGGCGCAGCAAATGGCCACGCTGCGCAAGGAAATCAATGCCGCGCTGGCCGAGGCCAAGGCAGGCTGCAAGCAGCTGCCCAGGGACGAACGCAGCGAATGCATGAAGGAGGCGCAAGCGACCTATATCGCCGACATCAGCAATATGCGCGAGCAGATCGCCAACGCCAACAACCCGCGCCAGGGGGCGTACGACACCAGCGGGCAGTGACGCAGCCGCACCATGAAAAACGCCGCGAAGTTCGCGGCGTTTTTTATTGCGCTGGCTTGGCCTCAGGGTTTGCGGCGCGACAGCCATAAGCCCGCAGCGACCGCCGCAGCGCCGGCAATCAGCGCCGGCTTGACCAGGCGGCGCCGCGCCACGAAGGAGCCGACCCGCAGCGCAATCGGCAGCGCCCGCGTCAGCCCCATGCCCTTGACCAGGCCGATGATGCCGGCCAGGCTGGCCAGGCCGCCCAAGCCGGCAGATGCGCCCTCGCCGCCCTGCGCCTCGCGGCCCTTGCTGCCGGCACCGCCGAACAGCCCCGCAAGGCGCTGCTGCACCACGCCCAGCGCATGTTCGATGGCGCTGTGCACGATGGCGTCCGGGCGCAGCGCGTGGGCCACCTGGGCCTTGGCGTGCACCACGCTGACCCGGTACAGCTGGCCTTCCAGCACCAGCTTCTCTTTCGCAGCCGCGAGGGCTGCGCGTTCTTCCTTGTTCATGGCGTCTCCCGCATCATGGCAATATGCATCGCAACACGCATCACAACAGCATATCGCGGTCGCCTTGCAGCTCCGCCATCGTCATCGGCAAGCCCAGCTTGTTCTGCCGCAGCAGGCCGCGCGCCATCATCACCAGCCACACGGTGAGGACGATGAAGCCGGCGGCCAGGATCAGCAGGATCTTCCAGCCGATCGCTTCCCACGCCAGATAGACCACGGTGGCCGTGGTGAAGGCCACCGCGAACCAGCCGGCCACCAGCGCCAGCGCGAACACCACCGACAGCTGCACCAGGTGCTCGCGCACCTCGGACAGCTCCAGTGCCGCCAGCTCGATGCGCGACAGCATCAGCCGCGCCGAGTTGCGGAACACGCCGGCTAGCGAGCCGATCAAGCCAGGGGCAGGCGCTGCAGGCTGCTCCATGTCAGCTCCTGGCTGGCGCAATTACTTGCGGCCCAGGATGACGCCCACCAGCAGGCCGACCCCGGCCGCCAGCGCGATCGAGCGCCACGGGTTTTCCTTGACATAGGCGTCCGTCGACTGGGCCATTTGCTTGCCGGCCGCGACCGCGCTTTGCTGCGCCTCGTGGGCCTTGGCCAGCGCCGTGTCCAGCGCGCGCATGCCGCGGCCGCGCAGTTCTTCGGCCTTCTCGCCAGTCAGCGCGGTGGCTGCGGTGAACAGCGCCTGGGCGTCCTTGACCAGGGTTTTCACGTCGTTGTTCACGGTACTGATGTTATTTTCAAGCATGATGGACTCCTGTTGTTATGGTGGGTAAAAAACGGTCTTGCAAAAAAGCGCATCCTTATTCGAGCAGGTCCCGCATATCGTCCGCGTGTTCCTCTTCGACGGCCATGATTTTGATCAACAATTGCTTGGTCGTCGGGTCCGAATCGCCGATCTGCTCGATCATCTGGCGGTAGGACTCGATGGCCACCCGTTCGGCAATCAGGTTGGCGCGCACCATCGATTGCACCTCGCCTGACTCATCATACTCGGCATGGCTGCGATCGAGCAACGTTGCCGGATTGAAATCGGGTTGGCCGTTTAACTGAATGATACGCTCAGCCAGCCAATCCGCGTGTTCCTGCTCCTGGGTGGCATGCTCCAGGAACTCGGCCTTGACGCCGGCGTTGTCGCGCCCGGCCACCGTGTAGTAGTGGCGCTTGTAGCGCAGGATGCAGACCAGCTCGGTGGCCAGCGCCCCGTTCAGCATCTTGATGACGGCCTCGCGGTCGCCCTTGTAGCCGGCCGTGACCGGGCCGTCCGACAGATTCTGCGCCGCGGCGCGGATGGCTGCCGTATCGATGCCGGCGGGTGGGGATAGTGTGGATTCAGCCATGACAATTCCTTTTCAAATGGTTCAGCGGCGCGCGTTGACCGGGCGGCCCGCATCGGACAGCACGATTTCCACGCGGCGGTTCAGCTGGCGGTTGCCGGCCGAGTCGTTGCCGGCCACGGGATAGGCTTCGCCGTAGCCGCGCGTGGCGATACGGGTGCCTTCGATGCCCATGGCCATCAGGGCGCTGCGCACGGCTTCGGCGCGGCGCTGCGACAGTTCCAGGTTGTGCGCCGAGGTGCCGGTGCTGTCGGTGAAGCCTTCCACCATCACGCTGCGGTCCGGGTTCTGGTTCAGCACGTCGGCCAGCTTGCGCAAGGTGCGCTGGCCGCCTTCGGTCAGCACGGCCTGGTCGGTATTGAACAGCACGTCGCCGAAGGTGATGACGATGCCGCGCTCGGTCTGCTTGGCCTGCAGGTCGGCCAGCTGGGCCGCCAGCGCGTCGGCCTTGGCCTGCGCATCGCGCGTGGCGGCGGCCTGGGCTTCGGTGGCCATGCGGGCCGCGTCGGCCTGGCTGCGCGCCGCCTCGGCCTTCGCCTGGGCTTGTTCGGCATTGCGCTTGGCCGCCTCGGCCTCGGCGGTGCGCGCGTCGAGGCGGATCTGGTCGCGCTGGCGCGCCGCATCGGCCACCTGCGCTTCGGCGCCCTTCTGTTTCGCCACTTCCTGCGCCACGCCGATGCGCTGCTTGGCGATGTAGGCCAGCTTGTCGACCTCGGCCGCGTCCGCCTTGCGGGCGGCCGCTTCGTTGGCGCGGTCCAGCGCGGCCGTGGCCTGGCGGAATTCCACCGGCGCATACTGGGCCACGGCAGGATTGTTCTGCGCGGCCATGTAGTCGCCGCGGGTCTGGTCCAGCAGGCTGGTGGTGGTGGGGGCGGAGCTGCAGGCGCTCAGCGCGATGGCCAGCGCCAGCGCGGCAGGTTTGAATAGCATTTTCATGGTGGTCTCCCTGGCTTATTTGACGGTGGTGGTGTTGGCGCGGTCCAGCTCTTCGCGCAGCACGCGGATGTTCTCCTGCAGCGCGTCGGCGGCGGCCGTGGCCTTGGCCGAGTTGGCCTTGCTCTGGGCTAGGCGGGCATCGGCCTGGGCCTGGTTGGCCAGGTCGCGCGCGGCCTGGTAATCCTTGGCCGCCAGCGCCTGGTTGGCGCGCAGCATTTTCTCGCGCGCCGACGTCATTTCGGCCGGAGCCAGTTCGGCCGCGCCGGCCGAGGTGGCACTGTCGACCGCCGCGCGCGAAACGGCGACATCGGCGGTGGCGGGCGTCTTCTGGCTGGCACAGCCTGCCAGCACCAGCAGGGCCAGGCCGCAAATGGCGGAGGTGGATTGCATACGCAGCGGAGTGCTCATTGTTTTTCTCCTTGAATGTATGAGGGGTACCGACGTTATAAGCGCTCCGGGGAACTTCTTCAGTACGGTGCCGCACATTGCACCCGCCACGCGTGGTGTAGGCTGGTGCCTTAGACGAGAATGAAAGTCACCATGAAAGGCCCTATCATGTCCATGCCGCGCAGAACAAAAATCGCCCTCGCCACCGCAGGCACGCTGATCGCCATTCCCGCCGTGGCGCTGATCGTGCTGCTCAACTACGACTGGAACCGCGCCCGTCCCTGGCTCAGCGAGAAGACCAGCGAAGCCATCGGCCGCCCGTTCGCCATCAAGGGCAAGCTGGCGCTGACGTGGGAAAAACAGATCGTGCCCGAACGCGAGCGCAGCTGGCGCGACCACCTGCCGTGGCCGCACCTGGTGGCGCAGGACGTCCACCTCGGCAACCCGGACGGCATGCAGCCGGCCGAAATGGCCAGCGTGGGCGAGTTCTCGTTCTCGCTCAATCCTTTCGCGCTGCTGAGCAAGGAGATCTCCATCCCCGTGCTGCGCTTTGAGGCGCCCACCGTGCTGCTGCAGCGGGGCGAGGACGGCCGGAACAACTGGACCTTCCAGAAGAAGGACAAGCCCTCGCCGTGGCACCTGGACCTGCAGCGCGTGGTATTCACCAAGGGCACCGTGCACTACAAGGACGCCGTCGCCAAGGCCGACGCCACCGCCGAAGTCGACACCATCAACGCCGACCCCGTGTACGGCGTGTCGTGGAAGCTCAAGGGCCAGTGGCGCGGCGCGCCCGTGACCGGCGGCGGCAAGGCCGGCGCCGTGCTGTCCCTGCAGCAGCAGACCACGCCCTTTCCGGTCGCGGCCGACGTGAACCTGGGCGGCACCCGCATCGCGGTCGAAGGCACGCTGACCAAACCCACCGCGCTGGCCGCGCTCGACATGAAGCTCACGCTGTCCGGCCCCAGCATGGCGCGCCTGTACACCCTGACCGGCATCGTGCTGCCCGAAACGCCGCCCTTCACCACCTCCGGCCACCTGAGCGCCACGCTAGGCAAGGACAGTGGCCACTACATCTACGACAAGTTCACCGGCAAGGTTGGCTCCAGCGACATCGGCGGCCACATGGAATACCAGCAGAAGGCGCCGCGCGGCTACCTGAGCGGCAACGTGCAGTCGCACCTGCTGCAGTTCGCCGACCTGGGACCGCTGGTGGGCGCCGACTCCAACGCCAGCAAGGCGGCGCGCGGCCTGCCCGCCGTGCAGCCCAGCGGCAAGGTACTCCCGGTGGAAAAATTCCGCACCGAGCGCTGGACCAGCATCGACGCCGACGTGAAGTTCAAGGCCGACCGCATCGTGCGCGAGAAGCAGCTGCCGATCGCCAACCTGGTCACCGACATCCACATGAAGGACGGCGTGATCGCGCTCACCCCGCTCAACTTCGACTGGGCCGGCGGCAAGCTGACCTCGAACGTCAAGCTCGACGGCAGCGGGCGCACCGACAAGGACGCCATCCGCGCCCAGCTCAAGGCCAGCGCGCGCCACCTGAAACTCAAGGAACTGTTCCCCACGCTGGACGGCCTGAAGGCCAGCGTGGGCGAAGTCAACGGCGACGCCTCGCTCAGCGCCACCGGCAATTCGGTGGCCACCTTGCTGGCCGCCTCGAACGGCGAAGTCAAGGCGCTGATCGACCAGGGCAGCATCAGCAAGCTGCTGCTGGAACAGATGGGCCTGAACCTGGGCAATGTGGTGCTGACCACGCTGTCCGGCGACCGGCAGGTCAAGCTCAACTGCCTGGCGGCCGATTTCGTGGTCACCAACGGCCTGGCGCAGACGCGCGAATTCATCGTCGACACCGACGACGCCGTGATCAGCGTGAACGGCAGCGTGAACCTGGCCAGCGAGCAGCTCAACCTCACGCTCAAGCCCGACAGCAAGGGCTTGCGCATCATCACGCTGCGTTCGCCGCTGTACGTGACCGGCACCTTCAAGCAGCCCAACGTGAGCGTGGACAAGGGCGTGCTGGCCCTGAAGGCCGGCGGCGCGGTGGCGCTGGCAATGGCGGCCGCCCCGGTGGCGGCGCTGCTGCCGCTGATTAACACCGGCCCCGGCAAGGACAGCGAATGCGGCAAGCTGCTGGCGCAGGCGCGCGCCAAGCCGGTGGCGCCGCCGCCGGGCAAAACGATGAAAAAAGCGGCGGCGCGCAAACAATGACTCAGCGTGAAGTGGCGAACAGAACATTCATCGCAGAAAGGCTATTCTGACCATGTCGGAAGCGCCAATTGACAGGCGCAATCTTACAAGGAGCACACGATGAGAACTCTGCAATCAGTACCCGCCTTGCTTTCTGCGCTGATGCTGGCCGCCATGGTTGGCTGCGCATCGACGCCGACGGCGGAAAGCACCGGCGAATACATCGACGACACGGTCTTGACCGCCAACGTCAAAGCCGCCATGGTGAACCAGCCGGAACTGAACGCTTCCGAAATCAATGTGGAAACTTACAAGGGCACGGTGCAGCTAAGCGGCTTCGTCTCCTCGCAGGCGGACATTGACAAGGCAGTGGCAGCAGCACGCAGCATCAACGGCGTCAAAAGCGTTACCAACGACATGCGCCTCAAATAAAGGAGAACATCATGAACTATGTTAAACATCTCGCGGCCGTTGCCGCCATCCTGTCCCTGAGTGCTTGCGCGGGCATGTCCCAGCAAGATAAGAACACCGCCGTCGGCGCAGCCGTGGGCGGCGTGGCCGGTTCGGTCCTGACCGGCGGCAGCACTGTCGGCACCGTCGGCGGCGCGGCCGTGGGCGGCGTGATCGGCAACCAGGTCAGCAAGCCGCCGCGCTAATCCGCAGCAGGCAAGCAAAAAGGACTTCCTTGGAAGTCCTTTTTTTTTACAGGAACACGTTGGCCATGCCGATGCTGCCGGTGTCCTTCACCATTTCGTAGCAGCGGCAGGACACCGCCTCCAGCCCGGCCGAATCGAGGATCTCGATATTGCCGCGGCTGTAGGTGATCAGCTTCTGGTTTTGCAGCGCGCTGGCCGCCTTGGTCACGCCGACGCGGCGCACGCCCAGCGCGTGCGCCAGGAACTCGTGCGTCAGGTGGAATTTTTCGGATTGCAGGCGGTCGCGCGTGATCAGCAGCGAACGCGCCAGGCGCGCCTCCAGCACATGGAAGCGGCTGCACACGGCGATCTGGATGGCCTGCGCCAGCAGGGTGTCGGTGTAGCGGTACAGCAGGCGCTGCAGCGACTCCATGCGCGCGAACTCGGCGCAGAAATCGGCCGCGTGGATGCGGCTGGCGTGTCCGGCCCGCTGCACCACCGCGCGCACCTGCGCCAGCTCGTGGCCCAGCGCCACCGACGACCCTATCATGCCCTCGCGCCCGACCGAACCCACCTCCAGCGTCATGCGGCCTTCGGCCACGGCCAGCAGCGAAATCAGGCTATCGCTGGGAAAGTAGATGTACTGGATGGCCTGGCCCGGCTCGTACAGCACGTCGCCCACGTCCGCATGCACCTGCTCGAAAAATGATTCCAGGTGCAGCAAATCGTCTTCGGGCAGGCTGGCCAGCAGCCGGTTGCCAAAATCGGGCGGCGGCATGCTGCTGTGGGCGGTGGCAAGGGTCAGGTCCATGGGTTCGGCGGAACAGTTAGCTTTTCTTCATCATGAAATCAAGGGTAACGGCATTGAATTCCCATGTATGTACGCTGACGCACTGAACTACCAGCCCGGTGCGGCGAAAATCCCGTGCATCAGACTGATAAGGACAACAACCATGAACACCAACGCCATCCGCACCAACCACCCGCTGCTGCTGACCGCCGCCATCGCCGTCATCCTGTTTTGCAGCGTCGGCATCGCAGCGCTGATGGGCTGGCTGCCCAATTCGAACAGCAGTCCTGCGCCGCAGGCGCTGGCCGCCGCGCCCCTGGCGCCGCAGCCCGCCAGCGACGCGCCCGCCTCCTATCCCGGCTACCATCCCGGTCCCGGCCCAGGCTCCAGCCTGACCCCGGTGCCACCGCCGGCCGGCAACGCCTATGCCAGCACCGAGCCCGAGCGCATTGCCGGGCGCGGCTATGAACGCGCCCCCGAGCGCGCCCCCGAGCCGCAGCGCGTGGCGCAGGCCGAACCGGCCGCGCCCGCCGTCTGCAAGAGCTGCGGCGTGGTGGAATCGGTGCGTGAAGTGACCACCCGCGCGCAAGGCAGCGGCCTGGGCGCCGGCGCCGGCGCCGTGGTCGGCGGCCTGCTGGGCCACCAGATCGGCGGCGGCCACGGCCGCCAGCTGGCCACCGTGGCCGGTGCCGTGGGCGGCGCCGTGGTCGGCAACCAGGTCGAAGGCAATATGAAAGCCACGCGCAGCTACACCATCAAGGTGCGCATGGACGACGGCAGCTACCGTACCTTCCACCGCAGCGCCCCGGGCTGGCAGCAAGGCGAACGCGTGCGCGTGGTGAAAGGCGAGCTGCGCCATGGATGAGAAATAAATAAGACTTTATGTACGGCACCGTACAGATCGGCCAGCCGCATCCGCCGATACTGACAACTCCTAAATCAACATTGAGACGAGAGGACCACTATCATGCTATACACTATTGCTGTAGTACTCATTATCCTCTGGCTGCTGGGCCTGGTGACTTCTTATACCGTCGGCGGCTTTATCCACATTCTGCTGGTAGTGGCGATCATCATGATCCTGCTGCGCCTGATAAGCGGACGCGGCATTTAGCGATAAGGAAAGGCTATGAATCCAATCAGCATCAACGGCAGTAAAAAAGCCCTGGCGGGCGCGATGGCGCTGGCCATCGCCTTCGCCAGCACCGGCTGCGCCGACATGTCCGCTACCCAGCGCGGCACGGCCACCGGGGCCGGGGCGGGCGCGGCGCTGGGCGCCCTGATCGGCGGCACCACGGGCAGCCACAGCAGTGGCCGCACGGCGGGCGGCGCCCTGATCGGCGCGGCGGCCGGCGCGGTCATCGGCAACATCTGGTCCACCCGCATGGAGAACCAGAAGCGCGCCATGGAGCAGGCCACGCAAGGCACCGGCGTGCAAGTCAGCAAGACCGACGACAACCGCCTGCGCCTGGAGATTCCAAGCGATATCTCCTTCGACACCGGCCGCGCCGACATCAAGTCCAACTTCCGTCCCATCCTGGACCGCTTCGCCACCACGCTGAACGAGAATCCTGCCGCCACGGTCAGCATCATCGGCCACACCGACAGCACCGGCAGCGACGCCATCAACCAGCCCTTGTCGGTGGACCGCGCATCGCACACGCGCGACTACCTGGCTGCGCGCGGCGTCTCGCCGACCCGCATCGTGGTGGAAGGCAAGGGTTCGCGCGAGCCGATCGCCTCCAACAACGACGATGCGGGCCGCGCCCGCAACCGCCGCGTGGAGATCTTCGTCGCGGAACCGCAAAGCCGGGGCTGATTGGGGTATGCTGGCGGCTACGCAACCGGGAGCCGCCATGCCTGCCATCTGTCCTCTTCTCCGCCTCATCCCGGCCGCAGCACTTGCGGCCGTTTTCATTTCCCCCGCCGCCGCGCAGACCATCCGCCCCGGCCTGTGGGAGATCACCAACAAAATCCACAGCGCCAAGGGCGGCAACGCCAGTGCCCTGGCCGCAGCGCAAAAGCAGCTGGCCAACCTGCCGCCCGAGCAGCGCCAGATGGTGGAAGCCATGATGGCCAGGCAAGGCGTGGCCCTGTCCGCCGGCGCCGACGGCGGCATGAAGCTGACCTACTGCGTGACCAGGGAAATGGCGGAGAAAAAGGAACTGCCCGCCGGACAGCAAGGGGACTGCAAGACCAGCCAGACGCCCATCCCGGGCGGCATGAACATCAGTTTCACCTGCACCCGACCGCCGTCCAGCGGCACCGGCCAGGTGCTGTTCCAGGGCGACAGCGCCTACACCATGCGCATGAACGTGACCGGCACGATGCAGGGCCAGCAGGAGAGCATGACGGTGGACAGCACCGGCCGCCTGCTCAGCCCTGTGTGCACGCCCAAAAACTGATCAGTTGGCGTCCATGAAGGCGAAGTACAGATCGCGCGCCTGCGTGGCCACCGGGCCGACCGGCAGCGCGCGGTCTTCGTAGCGTACGCACGGCGTCACCTTGCCGTAGTTGCCGGTATTGAAGATTTCCACCGCCGTCAGCAATTCCTCCGGCTTCACCGAGCGCTCTTCCACCGCCACGCCCGCCTCGCCCAGCAGCTTGATCACGCGCGCGCGGGTAATGCCGGACAGGAAAGTGCCGTTCGGCACCGGCGTCACCACCTTGCCTTCGGGCGTGACGAAGAACAGGTTGGCCGTGGCGAACTCCGCCACGTTGCCCTGGCTGTCCACCATCACCGCATTGTCGTAGCCGCGCTCCTTGGCCAGGCGCAGCGCCTTGGTCGAGTTGGCGTACAGCGCGGACGCCTTTGCATCGGCCACCGCCATGTCCGCGTCCGGGCGGCGCAAGGTGGACAAACAGGCCGAGAAGCCGGTGAACGGCGGCATGGGCGCATCGAACAGGGTCAGCGCGAACGCCGATTTTTCCGCCACCGGGATCAGCAAGCCGTCGGTGCCGAACACCAGCGGACGGATATACAGCTCCGCATCGGCCGGGAACCTGGCCACGCCCTCGCGCACCAGCTGCTCCATCTCATCGACGCTCAGCGGACAGACCAGGCCGACGCTGGTGGACGAGCGGATCACGCGCTCCAGGTGCGGGCGCAGGTCCGGCATATGGCCGCGCACCGAGCGCGCGCCATCGAAAACGGAAGAGCCGAGCCAGACGCTATGGTCCATGGCGCCGAACAGCGGCGCGTTACCCTCGCTCCACTGGCCGTTGAAATAGGTGAGATACATGAAGAAGTCCGAACGGTTGTTGATCACAGTCTTCGACTGTAGCACAGCCGGTCAGAACGAGTGGCGCAGGCCCAGGTTGATGCCGCTGTTGCCCTTGCCCCGGTCGGTGGCGTTGCCCACCGTGTAGCCGGCGCCGTTCTTGTTCTTGATCCTGGCGTAGGCCGCATACAGGCTGGTGCGCTTGGACAGCGCATAGGTCATGCCGGCCGCGACCTGGTCCGCGTCCTGGTTGGCCAGCGTGCGGTCGTTCTTGTGAATATAGGACACCATGAAGGTCGCCGCCCCGCGCGGCACGGCAATGCCGGCCAGGATGTCGTGGCTGTCGGTGGACGGCGTGGGCGCCACCAGCGCGCCATAGGGATTGTTCGCATCCCACGGCGAGCTGCCGATGCCCCGGTTCACCCCGTAGGCCGCGTACAGCGTGGCCGCCTTCAGGTTGAAATTGGCCGCCACCAGCGTATTGCGCGACGAGTAATCGACTGCCGGCACCACGCCGGTGGCGTCCGACAGATTGTTCTTGCGCTGGTGCGCCACGCGCAGCATGAACGGCCCGTGCTCATAGCCTATGGTGGCGCCGTAGGCCCGGTTGTAGCGCGTGCTGTACGGCGATTCGCCGAAACTGTAGATGGCGCTGGCGCTCCAGCCGCGCACCTGCGGCGTGGCGTACTTGACGGTGTTATCGTAGCGCTTGGTGGTATAGCCGGCCAGGTTGGTCGCCGTGCCCGCCATGCCGCCGCGGAACGGGTCCGCCACGTCGATCAGCGTTTCATACTGCAGGTTGTACTGCCGGCCCAGCGTGATGGCGCCCCAGCGGCTCTCCACGCCGACAAAAGCCTGGCGCCCGAACAGCCGGCCCTCCTCCGACTGGCCGGTATCGGCGCCCACGCCCGCTTCCAGCGTGTACACGGCGCGCACGTCGCCGCCCAGGTCCTCCTTGCCCGTCACGCCCAGCCGCGAACCGCTGGCCACGCCGCTGCTGACCTTGGTCTTCGCGCACGCCGCGCCGCAGCCCCGCTCGGCCACCAGGCCCGCGTCCAGCACGCCATACACGGTGACGGACGACTGCTCCTGCGCCAGCACGGCCAGCGGAGAAACCAGGGCAAGGGTGCAAAATACGGTTTTCATGATGACTACAGCGTACGCCCCGGCCTGTCCGGTTTCTGTGCGGACGCTCACATTCAAACCGGTCAATTGTCGTCCGGTTGATATACATCATGGCGGGAGAGGTATAGTTTAGAAAAAACTACTCACTATAAGCCCGGAGACACACCATGAATACCGTAGCAGCCCAATACGCCAGCAAGCGCATGTCCGCCAGCGATGCCGTCCAACAAGTCCGTGACGGCGACTTCATCATCGTGCCGTCGGGCGCCGGCGAGCCGCCCACCTTGCTGACCGAGCTGTCCGAACAGCGGCGGCGCTTCCGCGACGTCAAGGTTTCGCAGATTCTCGCCCTTCGCAAATACGCCTATTTCGACTGCGACACCGTGCAGCACGTGCGCCATGTCGCGCTGTTCTTCGGCGGCGCCTCGCGCGCGGCCGGCCAGGCCGGCTGGGCCGACTTCATCCCGGCCTACTTCTCCGAGCTGCCCAGCCTGATCGAGCGCGAGCACATCCCGTCCGACGTGGTGTTCTCCATGGCCTCGCCGATGAACGAGCAAGGCTGGTTCTCGCTCAGCCTGGGCGCCGACTACACCATGGCCGCCGTGCAGAAAGCGCGCGCCGTGGTGCTCGAAGTCAACCCCAACGTGCCTTTCGCGCACGGCCAGTGCCACGTCCACATCTCGCAAGTGGCGGCGCTGGTGGAAAGCAGCGACCCGATCTTCGAAGTGGGCCTGCCGAAAATCGGCCCGGTGCAGGAAGCCATCGGCAAATACGTGGCCGACATGATAGAGGACGGCTCCACCCTGCAGATCGGCTACGGCGGCATCCCCGACGCCGTGGTGATGCAGCTGACGTCCAAGCGCGACCTCGGCATCCACACCGAAATGATAGGCGACGGCATCCTCAACCTGGTGGAAGCCGGCGTGGTCACCAACCGCAGGAAGACCTGGCTGCCGAACAAGATGGTGGCCACCTTCGCGCTCGGCTCCAAGCGCCTGTACGACTACATGCACCACAACCCCATGCTCGAGATGCACCCGGGTCAACACCACCAACGACCCCTACATCGCCGGCCAGAACGACAAGCTGGTCGCCATCAATGCCAGCCTGCAGGTTGACCTGCTTGGCCAGTGCGGCTCCGAAAGCATCGCCCACCTGCCCTACTCCGGCACCGGCGGGCAGGTCGATTTCGTGCGCGCCGCCAACCGCTCGCGCGGCGGCAAAGCCTTCATCGTGCTGCCCTCCACGGCCAAGGACGGCACCATCTCGCGCATCGTCCCCACGCTCACGCCCGGCACCCACGTCACCACCGGCAAGAACGACATCAACTACGTGGTGACCGAATACGGCGTGGCCCAGCTGCGCGGCAAATCCGCGCGCCAGCGGGCCGACGAGCTGATCAGCATCGCCCACCCCGACTTCCGCGCCGAGCTGCGCCAGGCCGCCGCCAAGATCAACCTCTGCTGAGTCCCCTCCATCCCCGAAAATGGGGTCAGGGTTAATTAATTTTCCAGGAAAATTAATTAACCCTGACCCCATTTTCGGGGTAACTTTGCGCTGGGGAAATGTGCGGTTGCAGCATTTCGGGTAGACTATGGGGATGCTTAATATTCTTGAAAGCATCTCCGATGCGACCACCAGCATCGATACGCTGGTCAAACTATTCAATACGCTGCGCCCCAGGCGCCCTGCCGACGCGGCGCAGGCGATTGCCAATGTCCGCACCCTGACCCGCTTGCTGAAAGCCGATCCGGCCCACGCGCAGGCGCTGCGCGATTATGTGCTGCGCCTGCTGAACGCGCGCCGCCACTCCAGCCTGTACACCGAGATCGGCGTGCTGTCGAACGATGGCTTCTTTACCGAACTGAAGCGCCGCATCGCCTACCGCCTGCTGCCGCCCGCGCTGGGCGACGAGTACCTGAGCGACGCCCTCGACCAGCTGGCCCACGAGGAAACCGATTACATCTGGATCAGCGCCATCCCGGCTGCCGACTGGCTGGACCTGTTCGACACCATCTTCACCGCCGTGCCCGGCATGCGCAACGTGATGCTGGCCGGCCTGCTGGACGCGGTGCGCACCCTGTCCTACCGCGTGGCCGCCATCGGCCTGGAACCGAAGCTGACCAACTTCCACACCGAAATCGAAGTCTTCGATTCGCCGTTCACCGAACAGAACCGCGAAGTGAACGCCTACCTGGAAGGCTACGCGCGCCTGCTGGCCGGCGAAACCGAACAGGTGGAGGATGCGGCCCACCTGCTGGTGATGCTGGACCAGTGCGATGCCGTCGTCGCCAAGATCCGCAAGAAGGCGCTGGCGCAGGGCACCAGCATCGCGCTGACCTATCTGCTGGTGACGCTCACGCAAAGCATCGACCGCCTGCGCAAGCTGCTGTTCCTGGTCGACACCTCCGGCGGCCTGCTGGACGCGCCGGCCAGCGAGCGCCGCGCCGCCGGCGTTGCCCTGATGCTGGAGCTGATCGAGGCGCACAACAAGAAGTACACCGTGCGCGACTTGCTGGCCGACAATATCCACCTGTTGGCGCGCAACGTCACCGAGAATGCCAGCCGCACCGGCGAGCACTACGTGGCCGACAACCGCGGCCAGCTGGGCGGCATGTTCCTGTCCTCGGCCGGCGCCGGCCTCATCATCGGCTTCATGGCGCTGTTCAAGATCCTGATGTCCTACCTGCGCGCCGCGCCGCTGGTGGAAGCCTTCCTGTTCAGCATGAACTATTCGCTGGGCTTCATGTTCATCCACCTGCTGCACTTCACGGTGGCCACCAAGCAGCCGGCCATGACGGCCTCGCGCATCGCCACCGGCCTGCAGAGTCGCGACGGCAAGTACCTCGACATCGACAGCATGGCCGAGCTGGTCAACAAGGTATTCCGCACCCAGGTGTGGGCCGTGCTGGGCAACCTGGCCACCGCCGTGCCCACCGCCTGGCTGATCGCCTGGGGCTGGCAGCGCATTACCGGCCACCACCTGGTGACGCCGGAAAAAGCCATGCACCTGCTGCACGACATCGACCCAGTCGGCAGTCCGGCCCTGCTGTACGCGGCCGTGGCCGGCGTATGCCTGTTCCTGGCCGGCCTGATCTCGGGCTATTACGACAACAAGGCGCTGTACACGCGCTTTGCGCAGCGCATCTCGCAGCGGCGCGGCCTGGGCCGCCTGATCGGCCAGAAGCGCCTGGACCGCCTGGCGGTCTACCTGGAGAACAACCTGGGCGGCCTGATGGGCAATTTCTACTTCGGCATCCTGCTGGGCACCATCGGCACGCTGGGCTTCCTGCTGGGCCTGCCACTGGACATCCGCCACGTAACTTTCTCCTCTGCCAACTTCGCGACAGCAATTGTCGGACTGGATCACAATGTCAGCTGGCAACTGGTGTTGAAGTCCGTCTCGGGTTTCCTCGCTATCGGCGCAGTCAACCTGCTGGTCAGCTTCGCGCTGGCACTGTGGGTGGCGCTGCGCTCCCGGCAGGTGCGCTTCAAGCATGGCTTTGCCCTGCTGAAAGCGCTGGGACGCCGCTTCATCGCGGCGCCGGTCGATTTCTTCCTTGGGGCCAGGGATACGGCCCCCATATTGCCGGATGAGACAACGATGAAGAGATAGATCATGACACTGCGAAGCGCGCGCTGCTGGCTGGCTGCCATCCTGACTTGCTGGTCCCTGGTGGCCTGCGCTTCGCTGCCGACGGTGGAGGTGGACGACGCCAAGGCCAAGGCTGCCGCGAGCGCCGCGCCGCGCATCGAGACCGCCAACGGCAAGCTGTCCTCCAACAACAGCGAGGCGCTGCTGAAAAAGCGCTGGGCCAAGGGCGCGCTGGACCTGGCGCAGCAGGCGGCGCTGGAAGAAGCGGCCACCGGCGTGCCGCTCATTGCCGGCAACAAGGTGCAGCTGCTGTTCGACGGCCCGGCCACCATGAAGGAGATGATGAAGGCCATCGACGGGGCCAAGAACAACATCAACTTCGAAACCTATATCTTCGACGAGGATGAACTGGGCAACCAGTTTGCGGACCTGCTGCTGAAGAAGCAGGCCGAGGGCGTCACCGTCAACATCATCTACGACAGCGTGGGTACCCTGGGCGTGCCGCAAGCCTTCTTCGACCGCATGCGCGCCGGCGGCATCAAGCTGGTGGCGTTCAACCCGGTGAACCCGGCCAAGGTGCGCGGCAACGGCTGGAAGGTAAACAACCGCGATCATCGCAAAATCCTCATCGTGGACGGCAAGATCGCCTTCACCGGCGGCATCAACATCAGCGACACCTACTCGAAAAGCTCGCCGTTCCGCTCCAAGACCAAGCCCACCGACAAGTCCCAGGTCGGCTGGCGCGACACGCACGTGAAGATCGAAGGCCCGGCCGTGGCGGCGTTCCAGTGGCTATTCATCCGCGCGTGGACCGCGCAGGATACGGACGACCTGCGCGAGGCCGACTACTTCCCGACGCCGGTGATCGCGGGCGACCGCATCGTGCGCGTGCTGGGCAGCGCGCCGGGCGGCAAGTTCGAAATCTTCAAGGCCTACCTGCTAGCGATGCAGGAGGCGAAAAAATCCATCCACATCACCATGGCCTATTTCGTGCCGGACGAGCAGACCATGAGCGCCTTGACCGATGCGGCCCGGCGCGGCGTGGACGTGCGCCTGGTGCTGCCCAGCGTGTCCGACAGCGGCCTGGTATGGCACGCGGGGCGCGCCAAGTACGACGAGCTGCTGGAAGCCGGCGTGAAGATCCACGAACTGAAACTGGCCGTGCTGCACGCGAAGACGGCCGTTATCGACGGCGTCTGGTCCACGGTCGGCTCCACCAACCTGGACACCCGCAGCTTCCTCCACAATAGCGAAGTGAGCGTGATCGTGATGGGCGACTCCTTCGGCGCCGAAATGGAGCGCGCCTTCCAGGAGGACTTGCGCAACTCCACCGAGATCAAGCTGGATCAGTGGCGCCACCGTCCATGGAGCATGCGCATGAAAGAGTGGTCGGCGCGCTTCATGGATTACTGGCTGTAGGCGGCAACGTGCGCCTTGAGCGCGCGGAAACTCACGCCCCTGTCGTCACCCAGCAGGAAGGCGTGCACGCCGCGCACCAGCCACGCCGCATGCTGGCCGCCTTCGCGCGGGATGGCGCAGAACGGCACCTTGCGCTCCCTGCACGCGTCTGCCACGCGGCCGATGGCGGCCTGCACCTGCGGATGCTGCGCCTGGCCGGGAAAGCCCAGCGATTGCGACAGATCGATGGCGCCTTCCAGCACCATGCCGATGCCGGGCACGGACAGGATCGCATCGATGTTCTCCACGCCCTGCGCGTCCTCTATCATCGCCACCACCATGATTTCGCGGTTGGCCAGCTCGAAATAGTCGGTCAGCGGAATGGCGCCAAAGCCGGTGGTACGGCCGCCGCTGATGCCGCGCTGGCCCAGCGGATGGTAGCGGCTGGCCTGCACGGCCGCGCGCGCATCGTCCGCGGTGCACACATGCGGCACCACCACGCCCAGGGCGCCGGCGTCCAGCACGCGCGTGATGGCCGCCGCCGTGCAGGCCGCACCGCCTGCGCTTCCTCTTCCGCTTCCTGCACCACCTCCGGGCACCCGCACCAACGCCGGCAGGCCCGCGCACTCGGCCGCCCGCAGCATGTGCTCCAGCGTCTCCGGGTTGACGCAGGCATGCTCCATGTCGAGGATGACGAAGTCATAGCCCGCGTGGCCTATCATCTCCACCATCAGCGCCGACGGCATGGAATTCAGCAGCCCGTGCACGACGGCGCCTTCGGCCAGTTTCTGCTTCAGGCGGTTAGGCTTCAGCATGGAGATACCATTGCTGCGGATGCTGGTGGCGCAGGAAGTCGTGGTGCGAGATATGCCAGGCGTAGGCGCCGGCCAGCGGGAATACCAGCACGTCCCCACAGCGAACGCGCACCACCGGCGCATCGAAGGCCAGCACGTCTTTCGGCGTGCACAGCTGGCCCACCACGCTGACCGCCGTGTCGTGCGCCTGCGGCCGCGCGTACGGGTAGGGCCACGCTTCCACCGGCATCACGTGGAAGGGATGGCTGTGGCCTTGCGCCGGCGGCGTGCGGAAGTGGTGCGTGCCGCCGCGCCCGACCACGAAAGTCTTGCCGTAGCTTTGCTTGATGTCGATGACTTCCATGGCGTAGTAGCCGCAGCAGGCGGTCATATAGCGTCCCAGCTCGAAGCGCAGCTTCACGCCCGGCATGGCTTCCCGCTGCATCAGGCGCGCCAGCTCGCCGCAGAAGCCGTCCCAGTCGAACTGCGCCTGCCCCTCGCGGTAGTTGACGCCGATGCCGCCTCCGACGTTGATGTGGCCGATTTTCAGGCGGTACTGTTCGCACCACTGGCGCACCTGGCGCAGATAGCTGGCCATCAGCTTCAGGTGCGCGTCCGCGTCCAGCTGGTGCGACAGCAGGTGGAAGTGAAAGCCGCGCAGTTCCAGCTGCGGATAGTCGCGCAGCCGCGCCAGCGCGGCCGGCAGATCGGCGGCGGGGATGCCGAAGGGCGTCGGCTTCCCGCCCATCATCAGGCGCGTCTCAGTCAGGCCGTCCAGCGCCAGGTTAATCCGCAACAGCACCGGCACGCGGCCGCCCGCTGCGGCGCCCTGCCCCTGCCCCTGCCCCAGCGTCGGCTGCGCGTACCGTGCCGCCAGGCTGCCCAGCCGCTCGATCTCGTGCAGGCTTTCGAGGTGTACGCCGTCCACACCCAGCTCCAGCACCGACTGCAGTTCGCTATCCAGCTTGCCCGGCCCGCTGAAGATCACCGGCGTGTGTGGGAAATGTTCCCTCACCCACGCCAGCTCGCCGCCGGACGACACCTCGAAGCCGTGCACCAGCGGCGCCAGCGTGCGCAGCACCGGCAGCTCCGAGTTCGCCTTGATGGCGTAAAACAGTTCGCACTGGTGCGGCAGCGCAGCGACGGTCCTCTTCGCATGCGCGCGCAGCGCCACCATGTCGTACACATAGGCGCACAGCGGCTCGCGCGCCGCCTGCGCCCCTTCCAGCCCGGCGCGCAGGCGGTTGAACACCGCATCCATCCTCAACTCCATGCCGCCTCCCGCACCGCCATCGGGTTGCCGACGGGGACATAGGTGGTGGCGCGGTCCGCCCGCTTGAAGAAGCGGTTCAGCAGATTGGTCTTACCCGGCAAGGGCGCGCCGGCCAGCAGTTCGCCGAGGCGCACGGCCGACTGGGCGTCGCCATGCAGCTTCTGGTAGCGCTCGACATGCTGCCGCACCACGGCCCACAAGCGCTTGCGCAGCAAGGCGTCGCTGCCGGCCAGCTGGTCCACGGCCTCGCAGAAGTTGTTCACGAACAGGCAATAGGCAACGCGGTTCCAGCCCAGGTCCGCGCTGTACCACAGCGCCGTGCGCGCCGCCTCGCTGACGCCGTGCAGGTCGCCCGCGCTGTAGCGCTCGCGGGTCAGCTTCACGCCTTCGAAGTCGCGCAGGAAGACCTGGCACGGCATGCCGTCCGCCACGCCCACCAGCACGTTCTGCAAATGCGGCTCGAAGATCACGCCATGTGCGAAGTAGCAATACAGAACCGGATACATCAGCTCTTCCACATAGTGCGAGAACCAGCGCTCCGCCATCGCGGTATCGCCCGCGCCGGTGGCCACCGCCGCGCCGCCGCGCGCCTGCGCCACCAGTTCCCGCAGCCGCGCGGCGCCGTGCACATGGTTGCCGAACAGCGCGCCTGCCAGCAGCGGCACGGCGCCGGGACGCAGGAAGTCCTGCCAGCCGCGCCGCAAGATCATGCCGAATGCTTCGCTCACTTCGCGGTCGCCGGCCGCGTCGCCGGAGTTCAGGTCCACGCTCATGAAGGCCGGCTCCTCCAGCACTTCCAGCCCGGCGAAGCGCTGCTTCAAGTCCGGCATCAGCCCGCGCATGATCTCGCTCACCTGCAAAGCGCCTTCCAGCTCGTAGTGCGCGTTCTTGCGCACGCAATTGGTGATGCGGATGTTCAGCGAACACTTGTAGAAATACTCCTGGTCCGGGTGGTACAGCGTACGGATGGACGAGGTGGGGAAATACTCGGCGCCCTGCGGGCCGAGGTAACGCAGCCTGCCCTGCTCCAGCGCCGCCGTCACGAGCGGATGCTCCAGCAGATGGCTGGCCTGCCACGGATGCACCGGCAATAGCGCATAGCTGTCGTCCGGCGCCAGGCCGGCAGGCGCCTGCGCGGCCACGATCTCGTCGCAGCTGCGGTCCAGCAGCGAGCGCTGCATCAGGTGCTCGCGCTGCACGGCGAAGTAGTGCAGCGGGAAGCGCGCGCCGGTTTCGGGCGAATAGCGCAGCATGTCGGCGTGGGTGACGGCCTGGCGGCTTTTGGGTGCGGGGTGGAAGGGATGGCCGAACAGCAGCGACTGCTCGGAGGCGATGAAGGCCTCCGCCGGCTGCGCAGCGAACGGGCCGGGATCGGCCACCGCCAGCACGGCCGCCGTCACGCCAACGCTGTCGCGCATCTGCTGCATCAGCTCCTCGTTATGGCCGGTGCCTGTCTGCTGGCCCAGTTCGCGCAGCAGCGTGGCGGCCAGCGCTTCCCAATCCAGTATCGCCCACGGCTTGCCGTCGATCTTGGCGTAGAACGCCGAGGTGTAGCTGAAATTTCCCGTCTCCGACGGCGCGGCGACGGCCACCAGCAGCCGCGCACGGCTGTGCGGCAGCGAGATGTGCAGCACGCCGGGGCCTGCGGCCACGCCAAGCGCGCCCGCAGCATCCGCAGGTGCCGCCGTACCGGCCACGGCGGCACGCAGCGCCATGCGCAGCGACTGTGGCCAATCGTCCTGTGCGCCGGGCAGGCCGACGGCAAGGTGTCCGCCGGGCGCCGCCACTTCGCGGCAGTAGCAGTTCAACAGGGTTTCCATCGCGCGGCGCGCCGCGTCCAATTGTGCGTCCTGCTGCGCGTTCACGGTAATCACTTTCATGGTTTCTCCAATGCGTATTTTTGAGTGGGTACGCTGGCCAGTGCGGCGGCGTACATGCCGCATGCGAGCATGACGGCAGCGCCCACGATGAAGGGCGCGCGCAGGCCGGCTTGCTGCACCAGCAAGCCGGCGGCGAGGCCGGCCGCGACGGCGCCCCATTTGGAACTGCTTTCGAACCAGCCGAAGGTATGGCCGGCGTTGTCACGCTGGACCAGGCTGGCGATCAGCCCATGCAGGGCCAGATAGGCCAGCGTCATGCCGAAGCCCATCAGCAGGCGCCATGCGCCCAGCAGCTGCCAATGCGCGCCGCCGCTCCAGGCCTGTCCGGCCAGCGCCAGCGACAACAGCAAGCAGGCGCCTGCCATCGTCGCCAGCAGGTGGCTGCGCCCCAGCCAGCGGCTCAACGGCACTGCGCACAGCAGGTAGACCAGGTGTGGCAAGCCAAACAGCAGCCCGGCGGCGGCAGGCGTGGCGCCGCCCGCCGCATGCAGGCCAGCACCGGACGTAGCAGCGGAGGCAGCAGCGATCGGAGCGGCAGCGCCCGCGCCGGCGTTCACGTAGCTGACGAAGTACGGCATGGTGGCGACGGTGGCAAACACGAACAGCCATTGCAGCAGGTAGACCTGGCGCGGCGTGGCGGCGACTGGCGCCGTACCTGCCGCCGTACCTGCCGCACCTGCCGCTCCTGCCGTACCTGACCTATCCGCAGCGCCAGACCTTGCTGCCTGGGCAGCGTTGGCAGCCCTCGTCGCTGCGCCGCCGCTGGCAGGCAGCAGCCAGATGCCGAGCGCGGCGAGCAGCGGCAAGGTAGCCAGCCAGCGGTACAGCACCAGCGGCGAGCCGGTCTGCATCAGCAGCCAGCCCAGTCCCAGCGGCGCAATCACCAGCGCGGCGCGGGCCGACCATTGCATCAGCGTCAGGCTGCGCATCAGGGCCGCGCCGCTCACCACTGTGGCGAGGTAGGCGTTGGAGGCCGAGAACGTCCCGCCCAGCAGCCCTTGCAGCACCAGGGCCGCGACGAACCACTCCACACTGGGCGCAAAGCTGGCCAGCAGGAAGCTCGCGGCCAGCCCAAGCTGGGCGCGCAGCAGCAGGCGCTTCTTGCCGTAGCGGTCCGCCAGCTTGCCCCACCATGGGCTGCTGAGCGCCGTGAAAAAGGTCGGCACCACGTACAGCCAGCCGGCGAGGAATGGCTGGCCGCTGTGCAACGCCCCTTCCAGGATCAGCGCGAAAAACGGCGGCATGCCGAGCGCTGCAAACGCCGCTACAAAGTGGCACAGCATGACGGTGCCGACTACCAGCTGCGGGCGCGTGCCGCCCGCGTCTACCGCTCCGCTCATGCCGCCCTCAGGAAGTTGGGCGCGCTGCGGCCGTAGTACTTGTTCACGTCCGCCGCGCCGGTCTCGCTCTTGTCCGACAGCGTGGCGGCCACCAGCAGGCATTTCAGGTACAGCTGTTCGTCCTCCAGCAGCACGCGCCGCGCCAGCGATGCATCCTCGCCCTCGGCTTCCAGCTGCGCCAGCACGCGCTCAACGCAGGCGCGCACGCGCCGGTGCAGCGCGGCCGGTTCTACCTTGAGCGCTTCCGCGTAACGTTCCGCCAGCACGGCGATATTCAGCTGCAACGTGATGGTGATGAACATCTGCGCCAGCGGCAAGGCGTCGTCCACCGCGATGCGCTTGTCCTGCAAGCCCTCAACGTGCACGGCCAGTTCCGGCCAGCGCCGCGCCAGCTCGCCGGTGTGGATGCGGGCGGCGTCGTTGTCCTTCAGCAGCAGGCGCAGGCGCTGCTCCTCCTTGCCCAGCACAAGCACGGAATTCTGCTGGTTCGATTCCAGCGCCACGCCGTAGCGCAGCCACAGCGTCAGGTGCAGGCCCAGTGTCAGGTCCAGGTAATCATCGAAGAAGGTCCGCAGGTCGCCGCCGTAATAGCGCTGCGCCAGTTCCTGCGCCACGATGCCGCCCTGCGGCGCGGCGGCGGTGAGCGCGGCGACGGCTACCACGGCGCAGCCTTGCAGCGTGGCGTCCGGATAGCGCCGCAGTATGTAGCCGAGGAACATGCGGTGATCCGCATGCGCGCCGGCCTGCTCGTCCGTCAGCAGCAAGCGCTGCGCATAGGCCGGCTCGCGCGCGGCGATGGCGCCCAGCAGCGTCTGGATGCTGTGGCCGTCGCGGATGGTGCTGGGCTTGATGGTGCGGATGTTCCTGGCGCCCAGCGTGCGTATGGTCAGCGGCACTTTCAGATGCCACTCCGGCGCATCCAGCAGCATGACGGTGCGGACCGACAGCGTGGGCGCTACCGTCAGCCACGGCAACGGCGCAAGGACGGCCTGCGTGGCCAGGCCACAGCCTTCCAGCATGGCGTCCAGCTGTTCGCCCCAGACGAAGGGATGGACCGGCAGCAGCGCGTGGCTGTCCGCCAGCTCCGGCGCCAGGCCGACATCGGCAAAGCGCGGCCATGCGGCGGGCCAGCCGCAACCTCGCTCTCCCGCCGCACCCCGCTCCCCCGACGCGGCCGCGCCTTCCGCAAACACCAGCTCGCGCGGCAGCGCCAGCCAGCGCAACTGGAACGGCTGCTGGCACTCCGGCCCGTAGGCTTCCAGCGCGGCGCGGTCGAAGCCCAGCTTGGCGCGCGCCGTGGGATACAGTGGATGGTCGTGGAAGGCCGCTACCCTGTCGTAATGCAGCAGCGACGCGCTCCAGTGCAGTTGCTGCACGTCCGGCTTGTGCGTGCGCAGCGTGCCGAACCAGCGTTCGCG
The DNA here is from genome assembly GCF_042693265.1 of Pseudoduganella sp. UC29_71. Classification (NCBI taxonomy): domain Bacteria; kingdom Pseudomonadati; phylum Pseudomonadota; class Betaproteobacteria; order Burkholderiales; family Oxalobacteraceae; genus Pseudoduganella; species Pseudoduganella sp. UC29_71. The sequence goes on from NZ_CP170549.1 coordinate 3,971,691, forward strand.
CTCGGTGTCCGCAATGCGGCGGTGCTCCACCGCCAGGCTGCACTCGGCTGCGAACGACAAGAACAGTTCCTGCGCTTGCGGCGCCAGGCCGCGCGCGAAGCAATCCAGGATGCCGTCCAGCGCCAGCAGCTCGGTGTAGCCCACGCCCTCCTGCCACAGCAGCGGCGCGGCCGTGCTGCGCCACTGCTGCATGAAGCGCGCCGGCTGTACCGGTATCCACAGCACGCCGCCCTGCAAATGGGGCAGCCGCAGCCACTGCGCGCCGGCCGGCCGGCTCCAGGCGCCCGGATAGCCGGCCAGTTGCTCGGCACCGGCCAGCGTGGCCTGGCTGACGCAGCCGCGCACGTCCTCGCGCAGCAGCGCGTCCAGCACGCGCTGGCGGATATAGCTCTCTTCCTCCCGCATATTCACGGCCGCGCTCAGCGCGCGCAATGCACTGCCGCGCTTCACGCTGCGATCTCCCACGCCAGGCCAGCGCTGACGCGGTCCATGGCTGCCGCCAGGCTGTGGGCGTCGCTGCCCGTGCCGCGCAAGACGCCCAGGTAGTCCTTGTTCGAGTTGCTGAGGCGGATCTGTTCGCCCTGTTCGCGCAGCGGCTGATAGTGCCACTGCACGCCGTCGCTGCCGGCGCGGAAGGCGGACGGCGACGCGGCCAGCCGGCCCTCTTCGGATGCGGTGAAGTAGCGTATCAGCGCCGCATTCTGCGCCGGCTTCAAATCCGGCAGCGGCTGGCCCAGGTACAGCCGCAACACGGTCTCGAACAGCGGGATGTCCAGCGTGTCCTGCAGCAGGAACTCACGGTAGTCGCCGATGTTGCGGTAGTTGATCTCGATCAGGCGCGGCCCGGTGGGACTGAGCACGAACTCCGTATGGCAGGCGCCGAAGCCGATCCCGAAGCGTTCTATCATGCGCACCACCTGCGCCTCCTGCTGCGCCGTCAGCCCGGTGCCCCAGCGCGCCTCCAGCTCCACGAAGTACGGCGGTGGCGACAGGCTGACCTGGAAGCCGCCCAGCACGCACAGGCGCTCGCCGTCGCCCAGCGTCTCCAGCGTGTACAACGGACCTGGGATGTATTCCTCCAGCAGCAGCGGCGCGCCCGATTGCGATTGCCAGATGGCGGCGCACTGCGCGCGCAGCTCGTCCTCAGTGGCGGCCAGTGTCACCTGCTGGCTGGCCACGCCTTCGCGCGGCTTGACGATGCACGGATACAGCACGTCGTCCGCGAGACGGTCCAGGTCCTGCGGGCCGCAGGCCAGGCCGAACCACAGCGGGTCCAGCCCCTCCTCCTTCAGATGCTCGCGCATTTGCGCCTTGTTCTTGGCGCGGTAGGTCACGTGCCAGTCCTTGTGCGGCAGGCCGAAATAGTCGGCCGCCACGGCGGTGCTGGTTTGCAGGTGGTCGCTGTTTGAAAACAGCGCGGCCGGAGCGCTGGCGCGCGCGCTGAGCGCGTCGATCACGGCCAGCGGATTGAATACGTCGCAGGCGACGATTTCGGCGGGATAGGCGGGCAGGCAGGCCTGGTTGAAATGCTTGCGGTGGGCGTCCGCATGGTCGCTGAGCAGCACCACGTTCAGGCCCAGGGCCTTGGCTGCGGGCAGGAAGCCCAGGTTGACGGAATCGGTAGGCACATGGGCCAGGATGATCAAGTCTTGCATCGTGTTCCTCATTCAGTGGAGACGGATGACTTGCTTGCCTCCACGAAGGGAAGCTGGCTGGCTCAGGGAGTGCATCATACGATGAATGAGAATCATTATCAATTAAAATCTTGCATTTAGTACTACATTGCAATATGATATTGAGAATCATTTCCATTCAGCCAGCCGCCGCCAGCCGAATCCACAACTTACAGGACTCCGCATGGCACTCAAAAAGACCCCGCTGGCATTGCTGCTGGCACTGAGTTTTCCCGCCCTCTCCCAGGCCCAGATCAGCGACGCCGGCGGCGCCGCCGTTGCTGCCGTCGCCGCTGAACCGGTGATGCAGACCGTCACCGTGGTCGGCAGCGCCGAGGCCGAAGGCTACAACGCGGCCAAATCGTCCAGCGCGACCAAGACCGACGCGCCGCTGCGCGACATTCCGCAGACCGTGAACGTGATCCCGCAAGCGCTGCTGCGCGACCAGGGCGTGCGTTCGCTGCAGGACGCACTCAAGGCCGTCCCCGGCGTTGGTATGTCGCACGGCGACGGCCAGCGCGACCAGGTGACCATCCGCGGCTTCTCCGCCATCGCCGACCAGTTCATCGACGGCATGCGCGACGACGCGCTCTATTTCCGCGACCTGTCCAACATCGAGCAGCTGGAAGTGGTGAAAGGCCCGGCCGCCGTGCTGTACGGACGCGGCTCCTCGGGTGGCCTGGTCAACCGCGTGACCAAGAAGCCGGGCGTGGACATCAGCGAAGTCTCGCTGCAAGTTGGCAGCTGGGCGCAAAAACGCGGCGAGTTCGATCTGGGCCGCAACCTGGGCGAAGCGGGCGCAGGCACGGGCGTGTCCTTCCGCGTCACCGGCGCCGTGGAAGACGCCAACAGCTACCGCGACCAGCAGTTCCTGGAACGCCAGGCGCTGGCGCCGTCGGTGCTGTTCAAGCTGGGCGCGGCCACCACCCTGCTGGTGCAAGCCGAATACCTGCACGACAAGCGCGTGACCGACTTCGGCATCCCTTCCTATCAGGGCCGCGTGGTGGACGTGGCGCCCGGCACCTACTACGGCGCCGCCAATGCCAGGGACAACGACTTCAGCGAAGCGCGCGTGAAAGCGGCCGGCTTCGTGCTGGAACACGCTTTCAGCGGCACGCTCAAGCTGCGCAACGCCTTGCGCTACTACGACTACACGCTGGACCGCAACAACACGCTGGTCGGCTCGGTCAACGAGACGGCCAGGACCGCCTCGCTCACGCGCGGCAATGTGTATCGCGCCGAGGACGGCTACTTCAACCAGACCGAATTGGTGCAGAAGGCCGAACTGGCCGGCATGGCGCACCAGATCCTGTACGGCGTGGAGTTCGGCAAGCAGGACAAGGAAGTGCTCAACCGCTCGCAGGCCAACGTGGCCACGGTATCCTTGTTCAACCCCGTGGCGCCGGCCGTGCCGTTCACCGCCGGCGGCAATCCGAGCGCCAACAACCTGTCCAGGTTCGACGTGAGCAGCGGCTACGTGCAGGACCAGGTGACGCTGGCCGCCAACTGGAAGGCGCTGGCCGGCGTGCGCTACGACCGTTTCGAGCAGAACACCATCGAGCGCCGCCCGAACCAGCCCAACCTGGCCCGCACCGACAGCACCTGGAGCCCGCGCGCCGGCCTGGTGTACCAGCCGAGCGGTCAAAACACGCAGCAGTCCTACTACGCCTCGTTCAGCAAGTCCTACCAGCCGTCCGGCGAAACCTTCGCGCTGGCCGCCAACAATGCGGACATGGCGCCGGAGGAGACGCAGAGCAAGGAACTGGGCGCCAAGTTCGACCTGCTGGGCGGCCGCGCCTCGCTGACCGCCGCCGTGTTCCGCCTGCAGCGCGACCATATCAAGGCCACCGACCCGGCCACCAGCAAGATCATCCCGATGGGCACCCAGCGCACCGACGGCGTGGAGCTGACCTTCGCGGGCGACCTGGGCCAGGGCTGGAAGGCATGGTCCGGCTACTCGTGGCTGGACGCCACCATGATCGCCTCCATCGCCAAGGACGACGGCCAGTTCGTGCAGGGTAAGCGCGCCACGCTGACGCCGCGCCACAGCATGAACCTGTGGCTCAGCAAAGCCTTCAACAGCAACTGGGGCGCAGGCGCGGGCCTGAATTACGTGGGCGAGCGCTTCGCCAATCCGGGCAACACCGTCACGCTGGCCGGCTACACCACGGTGGACGCCATGGCCTACTACCGCGCCAGGGCGCTGGAAGTGCAGCTCAACGTGATGAACCTGCTGGACCGCGACTACATCGTGTCCGGCCACGGCTCCAGCAAGTTCCTCAGCCTGCCCGGTGCGCCGCGCTCGGCGCAGCTGACGGTGCGCTACCGCTTTTGAACTACGCCGCTGCGGGGCGGGTGGATTCCCACACGTCGCCGTTGCGGCAAAACACCTCGGTGCTGGCCAGCTCGAAGCTGCCCAGCGGCTCCTGCCAGCTGTAGCGCTCCACGGTCAGCCGGTCCGGCTCCACACGGATGGCGTTGAAGGAATTTTCCTCGCCGCGCTTGCGCGTGGACGTGGCCGTGCCGGCCTGCACCACCAGCGCCGCGTAGCCGGCGATCTTGTAGCGGTGCGAACTGTTGCCGGCATGGCTGGAATGCAGGTGGCCGGCCAGCAGCAGGTCCACGCCGCATTGGGCGAAGGCTTCCATGGCCATGGGCGCGCGGTCAACCAGGTCGTCCTCGTCAAAACTCTCCGGCAAGTCGAAGGGGTGATGCGTGACGACGACGTGCGTCAGCCCCTCCGGCAGCGCGTTGAAGCGTTCGCGCAGCCGCCCCACCTGCTCGCGGTTCACGCGGCCGTCCTTGAAAGTAAGCGAACGCGCCGTGTTCATGCCCAGCACGGCGATTTCATCGTCCACGTATTCCGGCGCCAGGTTGGCGGTGATGTGGCGGCGGTACTTCACCAGCGGCGTGAAAAAGCGCGCCGCCACGTTGTAGAGCGGGATATCGTGATTGCCCGGCACCACGATCTGCGGCTCCGGCAAGGTGTCCAGCCAGGCCCGCGCTTCCTTGAACTGCGCGCTGCGGGCGCGCTGCGTCAGGTCGCCCGACACCACCACCACATCCGGGCGCAAGGCCTCCACGCGCGCCCTCAGCGGCGCCAGCAGGGCCTCGTCGACACGGCCGAAATGCAAATCCGACAAATGCACCAGGGTACGCATGGCTATCTCCTTTTATTTGGGCACCACCACGGTCAGCGCGCCCGCGCGCATGCGATAGGACAGCGGCGCCTGCATCACGGTCACTTCACCGTCCGTGGCCACGCGGATCAGCGTGTTGCGGGTCTTGCGTGTTTCTATCCTCAGCTCGGTTGCCAGCAGCACGTCGAAGTCGCGCTGCTGCGCCAGGGTGCCGAGCAGCGCGTGCCAGGCCAGGCGCACCAGGCCCAGGCGGCTGGGCCGCTGCGCCACGTACAGGCTTAGCATGCCGCTGTCGATGCGCTCGCGCGCGCCGATGTTCAAGCCTTGCATCCGGTATTCGTTGTTGCCAATGAAGACAAAGGGCGTGCGCCGCGCGTGCGCTTCGCCGTTCACGCTCAGTCGTACATCCATGAAGGGAAAGCGCCGCAGCGCAGTCAGCGCAGCCCAGGCGAAGGCCAGCCACTTGCCGCGTCCGAGGCGGCTCTGCTGCTTTTCGCGGTCGCGCACGATGTCCGGATACAGGCCCAGGCTGGAGTTGTTCAGGAAGATGCGGCCGTTGACCTCGCCCACGTCCACCCGCACGTGGCCGCCGGTGGCGATGGCGGCGATGGCCTGATCCAGGTCCAATGGAATCTTCAAATCCTTGGCAAAGTGATTCAGCGTGCCGAGCGGCAGCACGCCGTAGGCCACGTCGGTCCCCACCAGCACCGAGGCCACGGCGTTGATGGTGCCGTCGCCGCCGCCGGCCACCACCAGCCGTGCGCCCGCCTGCACTGCGGCCTTCGCGGCGGCGATCATTTCCTCGCCGCTTTGCGCCAGCGTGATGTCGGCCACGTAGCCGTACGCGGCGAACTTGGCCAGCAGCTGCTGCGAGAAGTCACCGCAATAGCCCAGGCCCGCGCCTGCGTTGATAATGACGGGAACCACGCCTGCCATGGTTATCCTTCCATCTTCATGCCGCGCGCGGCCTTGCCTGCGCGCCTGCGGCGCAGGGTTGAACACGCGGTGATGCACACTGCCAGCCAGCCGCAGCCCTCCGCCATCGCCGCCAGCACATCGCTGGGATAATGGGCACCGAGGTAGATGCGGCTCACGCCCGTCAGCACCGCCATCAGCACGGCGCCGGCCACCAGCGCGCAGCGCACGCGCCAGCGCTGCGCCGACATCACCGCGTAGCTCGCCACCAGGCCCCAGAACAGCGTGGCGGCCACCGTGTGCCCGCTGGGGAAGCTGTAGGTGGCCAGCGTGAGCATGGGCTCCTCGAACACCGGCCGGGCGCGCTGGTAAATATGCTTGAGCGCCACGTTCAGCAGCATGCCGCCCGGTACCGACAAGGCCAGCGCCAGCAGCCAGTAGCGGCCGTGCCGCTCCACGCTGCGCCAGAAGAAGACGCCGGCCAATGCCACCAGCACGCACATGCCGGCCACGCTGTGCAGGTGCGTAAACAGCCACATGGCGCTGGTGTACGGCTCCTGCGCGTTCACATGCATCCAGGCCGATACGTGCTGGTCGAACGCGGCCAGGCCGTCGTTTTCGGCCACGTCCTCCGCCACCTCGGCGAAAACGGCCACGGCCGCCATCATCAGGGCGGCGCCGGCGGTCAGGTGCAGGCCGAACTCGCCGCCCGGGGTCAGGCGCGCTTCCACGAAGCGCATGAATTTGGATGTGGCGGTGTGGTTCAAGATGGCAGCGGCTCCAGATGGTCGGGTTCACGCATGATAACGCCCGTGCGCTGCGCACGGTAGCGCGCGGACATCTCATAGGCCGCTTTGCGCGCGCGCATGATGGCGCCCAGCGGCCGGTGCGCGGGCACGCAATGCCAGGGGCTGAAGGACATCTCCTCGTCCACCACGCGCGAACGCGCCGCGCTCCACGCCGGCTGCGGCTGCGCCACGATGCGCGCCACGGCGACATAGGGACTCTGGTCTTGCGGCCATTCCACCGTCGGGTCCTCGACCGGCATGGTTTCGATATTGGTGCACAGCTGCACGCGCAGCTCCCACTCGGCGCCATGCGCGGCGAAGAACGCCGTCACTGCGTCGCGCAGCGCGTCCGGCTTGCCGTGCACGTGCACGCGGGCGTCTTTCAGCGCCGCCAGTTCCGGCGACACCGGCGCCACGCACACCTTGGCCATGTAAGGGCCGTACAGTATCGGCACCTGGCTGAAATAGGTTTCCCCCAGCGGGTGCGTGAGCGGATGGCCGCCGACGGCTTTCAGCGCAACGCTTTCGCCGCCCACCGCTTCTATGGCCTGCTCGGCGCCGCGCAGCACCGCCGACAGCGCCTTCTTCAGGCCAGGCGCCTTGTCCGTGGTGGCGGCCAGCAGCTCCAGGCCACCCAGGAACTGCTTCGCGTTCTTGTTGAGGAATACCGGGCCGTTCACCAGCACGAAGTCCTGCGTGGGACCGCCCTCAACGCCGATCACTTTCACGGCCATGCCGCGCGGCGTGGATACGCTGTCGTCCAGCACGTCGCCCGGCGTGGTGGACAGGCGCATCACCACCGGATAGTCCGCCGCGCGCGCAAACAGGCCCTGGGCCAGCTCCGGCGGCAGGCCGTCCAGCACGCGCAGCCGCCCCTCCAGCAGGCCATGGCTCTTGGCATGCACGCTGCGCGTGGCGTGGCCCGTGTCCTCCCAGGTTTTCTCGGAAATCCCCCGCAGCGTGTCGCGCAGGCGGGCATGGACCTCGGCTTCGTCGTCTTCGGGAACTTCGTAGTCCGGATGGTAAGGCTGTGGCTGCATGGCGGCTCCCAGGTGTGATTGCGCCATTCTGCTGCGCCGCGCCGCAGCCGTCCGTTCCCTGGCGCACGAAGGTGCTGCACAAAAATACAACAGTTATTAGAAATAACTGATTTTTCATACAGTACTGTGTTTTTCAACAGTAGTTGTGATACAGTGGCATCACTGACACGCGATTGACCTCCGCGATTGACCTCCAACCAATAAAGCAAAGGAAGAATCATGACTACATTGAACAGCGGTTTCGGCTCCCGTTTCGGCCTGGAATATGCCCCGATGTCTTTCCTGGTCCGCTTCGGCAAACGTGAAATCCTGGTTTGCCGCGACTTCCGCAAACGCTTCTATGCCGTCAACCCTATCCTGGAATGCGATACCGGCGTGCAGGCCGGCCACCTGGAAATCCTGGTGCTGCGCCGCTGGCTGCTGATCCTGTCCAAGGCACACTGATCACATCTGCTCGTACTGGGCGCGCAGGAAGTCGCGCAGCTGCAGCACCGTCGGGGTAACCTGGGAACGGTGCATGCACACCAGATGCAGCGGCGTGGGCTCGCCCACGATGTCGGGCAGCAGCACTTGCAGCCTGCCGCTGCGCAAGTCCTCCGACAGATCCATCTTCGATTTATATGCAATGCCCTGCCCGGCCACGGCCCAGCGCCGCACCAGGTCCGCGTCGTCGGCGCAGCGGTTGCCGCGCACGGCCAGGGTCACCGGCTTTTTGCTGCCGGGCGGGTGGAAGGTCCAGTTGTTGTGGATGACATCGTCCAGCGCGTAGCACAGGCAGTTGTGGCGCTGCAGCTCGTCCAGCGAGGCCAGCCGGCCGTGCTTGCGGATATAGTCCGGCGACGCCACCAGCACGCGCCGGTTATCCGGCGCGATGGGCATGGCGATCAGGCTGGAATCGTCCTGCTTGCCGTAGCGGATGGCGATGTCCACCGGCTGGCGGTACATATCGGCCTGGCGGTCGCTCACGCTGATCTGGTAATGCACGCCCGGATACTGGGCCTGGAACTTGTCCAGCCAGTACAGCAGGATGTTGCGGCCCAGGTCGGACGGCATGGCGATCTTCAGCGTGCCGCCGGGAACGTCCTTGGCCTGCATCAGCGTGTCGTGCCCCTCCTTCAGCAGCCGCAGCGCTTCGCGCGCATGCACCAGGTAGCGCTCGCCCTCGTCGGTGAGGCGCAGCGAGCGCGTGGTGCGCGCGAACAGCCGCAACCCCAGTTCCCCTTCCAGCCGCTTCAGGCCGGCGCTGGCCAGCGCCGGCGAAATCTCCAGGCTGCGCGCCGCCGCCGACAAGCTGCCCTCGTCGGCCGTGCGCACGAATACCGTCAAATCATCGAGCCGCAGCACTATCTTCATTCCTTTGAAAGTGTTTCAGGAAAAGCCCTCTTTTTCGCGCCAGCGAAATAAGTGATGATACTCCCATCGCACAACCATTCAGGAGTTTCCCCATGAAAGCAGTCGCCTACCGCGCCTCCCACCCCATCGACCATGCCGACGCGCTGATCGACGTTGAACTCCCCGAACCGAAGGCCACCGGGCGCGATCTGCTGGTCGAAGTGAAGGCCGTGTCCGTCAATCCGGTCGACACCAAGATCCGCAAGAACGTGGCCCCGGCGGACGGCGAATTGAAAGTGATCGGCTGGGACGCCGCCGGCGTGGTCAAGGCGGTCGGACCTGACGTAACTTTGTTCAAGCCCGGCGACGAAGTCTGGTACGCCGGTTCGCTGACCCGCGCCGGCACCAACAGCGAACTGCACCTGGTGGACGAGCGGATTGTCGGCTACAAGCCGAAGAATCTGGATTTCGGCAAGGCCGCCGCCCTGCCGCTGACCGCCATCACCGCGTGGGAACTGCTGTTCGAGCGCCTTGGGGTCAGCCGGGCCTTGGGCGGCGACAAGAGCGCGGCCGGCAAATCGCTGCTGGTGATCGGCGCGGCGGGCGGCGTCGGTTCCATCCTGGTACAGCTGGCGCGCCAGCTGACCGGGCTGACCATCATCGCCACCGCCTCGCGCCCGGACACGGCCGAATGGGTGAAACAGCTGGGTGCGCACCACGTGATCGACCACAGCAAGCCGCTGGACGAGGAAATCAAGCGCCTCGGCCTGCCGCCGGTGAACTACGTGGCCGCGCTGAACCAGACCGACAAGCACTTTGCCGCCATTGCCGAGCTGATTGCGCCGCAAGGCAAGCTGGGGCTGATCGACGACCCGGGCCAGCTGGATGTGAGCAAGCTCAAGCGCAAGAGCGTGTCACTGCACTGGGAATTCATGTTCACCCGCGCGATGTTCGAGACCGACGACATGGCGCAGCAGCATGCCCTGCTGAACGACGTGTCGCAGCTGGTGGACAGCGGCGTGCTGAAGACCACGCTGGGCGAGCGCTACGGCAGCATCAACGCCGCCAACCTGAAGCGCGCGCACGCCCTGATCGAAAGCAACCGCGCCAAGGGCAAGATCGTGCTGGAAGGGTTCTGACGGTCCGGCACAAAGACGGCTGAGCTACGTAGGGCGGGTTAGGCGCCCCGCGCCGTAACCCGCCGCTCCGGCGCCTGCATCTCGCGCAGCAGCGCCAGCGCCGCCGCGTCATGCTCGGCCAGCAGCTGCTGCAGCTGCGTGGCCGACTCGTAGGAATCCGACAGCAGCTTGACCAACTGCTCCTGCAGCCGCGCCAGCCGCCGCGAGCTGTAGCCCACGGTGCTGAAGAGCCGCGTCACGTCGATGCAGATCTCGCGCAAATCCCACAGGGTGCGCTTGGTGCATTCGATATCGTCGCGCATGTCCTGGCGGACATCGAGCAGCTCGGTCCTGGCCTCCTCCCTGGCGGACAGCTCCTGCACCGACGCCAGCCAGGCGCGGATGCGCAGCGCGATCTTCTCGATGCGCGCCATCTTGGACTGCATGCTGTAGCAGTACTGCAGCGCCAGCAGCCAGTAAGGCAGGCGCGCCAGCACCATGGGCAGCCCCGCCGAGCGCAGCCGCTGTTCCATCTTCTTGATTTTCGACAGCATCGCCCAGATGCCGTTGTTCACCGGGTGCGGACGCATGATGGCAGCCTCCGAAAACGGCGGCGCCCCGCGCGCCCGCCAGTGAACCCAGTATAGCCAGCGCACTTGAGACCGGCGCGCCGCCGGCTTTGATCCAGCGCAAACGCCATGCTGTCAGTTCATTGCCCCCCCACATACGACCGCAAGCGCTTCATGCCCGCTGGAATCAGCACCTGCGCGGCTATCCCGAGCGCGGCGCCGCCGGCGAGGCGCATGAAGTCCCCACGCTATGCAGCCACGGCAGATAATGGAGCGCCGCCACTGCGATCACGGGCGCGAAAAATCCGGCGACCAGGGCCGAACAGCCCACACTGCCCGCCATCTTCCAAGCCGACATGGGCGGCAAGTACAACAACGACACCAGACCACCCATAAAGCCGGCCAGCAAAGCGTCGTACTGCACGCCGAATACCGAACCGCTCAGCGTGATCGTGCCGGCGGCGATCACCACCGACGCGGTTGAAATGACGGGTTCCGCCATAGAAATTCCTTTCAAGAGAAGTTGACCCAGCCTGGCTCAGCCCATCCCGACACTCTTTGCTCAGCCCGCTCAGTGAACCCAATATATACGAGAATGGATAGGCCATCAATACGCGAATGGATAAATATTGCGCCAACCTATACGCGGATGTATAGTGTGACCATGGATATCTCTAGCCGGCTGGAATCAGCCATGAAAGCAGCGGGTTACGAATCGCAGAGCGCGCTCGCGCGCGCTTCCGGCGTGCCGCAACCCACCATCAACCGCATCCTCAACGGGGTGGGCAAGAAGGGGCCGGAAGCGCACACGCTGGTGCAGCTGGCGGCCGCCTTGAACGTCACGTTTGAATGGCTGCACGAGGGCATCGGCCAGCGCGAGCGCGGCGCGCCGCCGGCCGGAGTGCTGCCCGCGCAATACACGCCGGTGGTGGTCGCGCCGGAGGACGACGCGCGCTTTTACCAGATCCAGAAGGTCAAGCTGCGCCTGTCGGCCGGCATCACCGGCTTCGCGGTGGAGCCGGAAACGCACGACGGCAGCACGCTGAGCGTGCCGCGCCACTGGGCCGACCGCAACGGCTACAACCCGGAACGGCTGATCGGCATCAAGGTGCGCGGCGAGAGCATGGAACCGTCGCTGTTCGAGGATGACCTGGTGATCATCAACACGGCCGACAACAAGCCGGTGGATGGCGTGGTGTTCGCGGTGAACTACGAAGGCGAGCCTGTGGTCAAGCGCCTGTCGCGCGATGCCGGCCAGTGGTGGCTGACCTCCGACAATCCGGACCAGCGCAAATACCACCGCAAAGTGTGCCGCGGCACCGATTGCATCATCATCGGGCGCGTGGTGCGCAAGGAGAGCGACCGTATCTGACCGTACCTGACCGTACCTGTCAGCCAGACAAACAACACCTTGCTCGTCTTCCTAAAGAAATAGGCATAGAATCAATTCAAAGAGTTGCGCCTAAAAAAGCAGCATACCGTAGGGGGATACATCGTGAACGTTCATTCGTGGCTCGACAGGCTGCTGCTTTGGCAGAAATTCATCATCCTCAGCGTAATCGCCCTGCTGCTCGCCGGCATACCGACCGCGCTCTACCTGAGCGAAGCGGATAAGACGCTCGATGCGGCGCTGTCCGAAACGGCCGGCCTGGCGCCCACCGCCGCCATCCTGAAGGTGATACAGACCACGCAGCAGCACCGCGGCCTGGCCGCGCTGGTGCTGGGCGGCGTGGCGGGATCGCAGGAGAAGCGCGACGCCAAGCAGCGCGAAGCGGACGAGGCTTACGACAGGATGGACGCCATCATCCGCAGCCTCAACAACAAGAACATCGAGCAGGCGTGGGACGCCCCCAGGCGCGAGTGGACCGCGCTGCGCGCGCAGGTGGCGAACCGCAGCATCTCGGTGCCCGACAGCTATGCCGCGCACACGGCGCTGGTGCCCAAGCTGCTGATCGTGAACGACCTGATCGGCGACCAGTTCGGCCTGAGCCTGGACCCCGACCTGGACAGCTACCAGCTGATCCAGTCCATGTATTACCAGCTCCCCTACCTGACCGAGGAAACCGGCAAGATGCGCGCCAAGGGCGCGGGCCTGCTGGCCAAGCAGGAGGCCGCGCCGGAAGACCGCATGGCGCTGGCCGCCATTGTCGCGCGCGTCAACGACAGGCTGACCCAGACTGCCACCGCCTTCAACAAATCGGTGGCGGCCAATCCGGAGGTGCAGCGCAAGGTGGGCGCGCAGTGGAAAGAAGCCCAGGAGCTGGCGCAACAGGCCATGCAGCTGGCCACCGAACACATCGTGCGCGCCGAAACGCTCAGCTATCCCGGCACCGACTACGTCGCGCAGACCACCAGGGCCATCGACGCGCAATTCACAGCCAACCAGGTGGCCAGCAAAGAACTGGAAGCGATGCTGGCGGCCAAGGTGGCCAGCCTGCGCAGCACGCGCTGGATCATGATAGGGTCGATGCTGGGCCTGATCCTGCTGGCCGGCCTGATCGCGCGCATGGTCGCGCGCTCCGTCAGCGCGCCGCTCGACGAGGCGGTGCAGATCTCGCAGCGCATCGCGCAGGGCGACCTGACCGCGCAGTTCAAGCTGGAAGGCCGCAGCGAAACGGCGCAGCTGATGCGCGCGCTGAAGGACATGAACGACAGCCTGGTCGGCATCGTGGGCCGGGTACGCGGCAGCATAGACACCATAGGCAACGCATCGAACGACATCGCCAGCGGCAATTCCGACCTGTCCTCGCGCACCGAGGCGCAGGCCTCCAACCTGGAGGAAACCGCCGCCTCCATGGAGCAGATCACCTCCACCGTGCGCCAGAGCGCGGACAACGCGCGCCAGGCCGACGTGCTGGTGAGCAGCGCCACGGCCGTGGCCAGCAAGGGCGGCCGGGTGGTGGCGGAGGTCGTGCAGACCATGGGCGCGATCAACGACAGCTCGCGCAAGATCGTCGACATCATCGGCGTCATCGACGGCATCGCTTTCCAGACCAATATCCTGGCGCTCAACGCGGCCGTGGAGGCGGCGCGCGCCGGCGAACAAGGGCGCGGCTTTGCGGTGGTGGCGTCCGAGGTGCGCAACCTGGCGCAGCGCAGCGCCAGCGCGGCCAGGGAGATCAAGGACCTGATCAACGACAGCGTGCAGAAGGTGGACGCGGGCAACGCGCTGGCGGCGGACGCCGGCAAGGCCATGAGCGAGGTGGTGGACAGCGTGCGGCGCATCACCACCATCATGTCCGACATCGTGCACGCGGCGCAGGAACAGAGTTCGGGCATCGAGCAGGTGAACCAGGCGATCACGCAAATCGACGAGATGACGCAGCAGAACGCGGCACTGGTGGAGCAAGCCGCCGCCGCGTCGGAAAGCTTGCGGCAGCAGGCGGGCGCGCTGTCCGAGGCGGTGTCGGTATTTACGCTGCATGACCACGACGCGGCACCCGCGCCGCGCACGTCCGCCCGTCCGGTTGCGCGCAAACTGGCGCTGGTCAAACACGCCAGGACCGTCTGATTGTCGCGGACCGCGTTGTTCCTGCCCGCAATCGGGCCTGAACAGCGGCTTACTCCGCCGGCGTACTGCCCTTGCGCGGCAAGCCGACGCTGAACACCACGTGCGGCGCCTCGTAGCGGTACGCAATGCTGCCGCGATGCTCCTCGGCGATGCGCGAGGCGATGTACAGGCCCAGCCCCATGCCGGTGCGGTTGTTCGGGTTCTGCAGCGAGATGCGCTTGAATGGATTGAACAGCAGCGCCTCGGTTTCCGCGGACAGCTGCGCGCCATGGTTGCGCACCGAGATCGTCACCTGCTCGCCGTCCAGCGCCAGGGCCACGCGCACCGGCATGCCGGCCATGCCGTGGTGGCGCGCGTTGCTCAGCAAATTGCTGACCACCTGCTCCAGGCGGTCGGCGTCCACTTCGGCCGTCACTGCCGGCGCAATGTCCACCTCGTAGAGCACGCCGGGATGGGCCAGGCGCGACTCGTCCAGCAAGTCTTCCAGCAGGCGGCTCAGGTCCGCTTCGCGCAGGCGCATGCCCAGTCCCATGCCGCTATCGAGGCGGCTCATGTCGAGCACCTGGCTGATCAGGCGCTGCATGCGGCCGCTGGAGCGCTGGATGCGCTGGCCCAGCTGGTGCGGCTGCGCGCCTTGCTGCAGCACGTTGGCCGCCATGGTGATCGATTGCAGCGGGTCGCGCAGGTCGTGCCCCAGCATCGCCAGCAGCTGCATGCGGGCGCGCTCCAGCTCGGCGTGGCGCGCCATGCAGGCGCGGTGCATTTCCGCCAGCAGCTGTTCGGCCACCAGCAAATGGCCGTCCTGCCATGGCTCGGCGCTGCCATGCACCAGGTCCACCCATTCATCGAAGGACCCGCGCGGCGTCAGGCGCAAGCCGTTGGGACCGAAGCTCAGCGTCTTGTCCGGACGGCCGCCCCAGCGCACCGTCTGCACCTGTTCCGGGCGCAATGCCAGCAACCAGCCGCCGGACGCCGGATCGAAATGCAGCGCCAGCATGCCGACCCAGCGGCCGGTCTTGCCGCTCAGCTCATCCGGCCAGTCGGCCACGCCGTTGCGCTGCACCAGCTGCGTGCCTTCCGGGGGCAGCGAGGCCAGCATGCGGGCGGCCAGCGCCTCGTCGACCGGATTGCCGTCGCCGCTGTAGACCAGCATCTTGCCATGCTGCGCAAACACCAGCGCGCCCGCCTCCAGCACCTCGCACAAGGCCGGTGCATGGCGCTGCAGCGCCAGCAGCACGTCGTCTTCGTGCAGCAGCGTTTCGATCAGCTCCGTGCGCAAGGCCGCGCCGCGCTCGGTGAGATCGCTGCGCTCGCGCGCATCGGTGCTCTGCACGTGCGCGGCCAGCACCTGGGCCAGCACGTCGCACGCCATGCGCACCGAATACGGCACCTGGCGCGGCGCCATATGGTGGCAGGCCACCAGGCCCCACAAGCGGCCGTTGACGACGATGGACACGCTCATGGAGGCGCCCACGCCCATGTTCTGCAGGTACTCGATGTGGATGGGCGACACGCTGCGCAGGATGCTGTGGCTCAGGTCCAGCGGCGCCTGTGCGCCCGCGCCGCCGGCGCCGAGCAGCGGCACCGGCTCATAGCCCACGTCCGCGATCAGGCGCAGCGTGTTGATGGTGTACAGGCGGCGCGCCTGCGCCGGAATGTCGCCGGCCGGGTAGCGCTGGCCCAGGTAGCGCGGCAAGTCCCCGCGTACGGCTTCGGCCACCACGTCGCCACTGTCGTCATGGCGGAAGCGGTAGCCCATGACGCGGTCGAAACCGGTGATCTCGCGCACCTGCTCAGCCACCAGCTGCATCAGCGCCACCAGCGACTTCTGGCGCTTCAATTGGCCGATGGCGGCATGCGCGCGCAGCGCAAACGCGGCCACTTCATTGCTGGGCGCGTGGCGCAATTCGAATTCGGCAATCACGCGCTGGCCATAGCCGTGCACCACGCAGTCGAAGGTATGGCCGGCGCAGGCCACGTCGGCCATGGCGGGCGGCGTGGCGCCGTCGGCCTGGTCGGCCAGGGCCGCGCGCAGCAAGGCGTTCACGGCCTCGTCCAGGCCCAGGCTGGCGAAGGACGCACCGGCCGCAGGCGCCACGCCCAGCAGCGCGGCGGCATTGGCGCTCCAGGCAGCCAGCCGGCCTTGCAGATCGAAAGCCAGCAGCGCGCCCTGCGGCTGGATGCTGCCGGGGATGTGGATCGGTTCACTGGCGCAGTTGGCCAGATCGACAGGCGCCGTCAAGCGGCCTCCTCTTGCCGGGCTTGCTGCGGCAAATGCGCGATCAATGCATCGAACGCAGCGCAGGCGCCGGCGCAGGCCTGTGCGATGTCGGCGCCAGCGGACACTTCGGCGCGCAGGCGCGACAGGAACTGTTGCCAGCGCGGCCCAGGCGGCCCCTCCCCCTGCAGATAGCGCAACGGATGCGGCGCCAGGCTGGCGGCCAGGCGGCGGTACAGCACGGCGCCGCCAAGCTGGGATCCTTCGGCCACGTAGGCCACGCCCCAGCGCCATGGGGCGCCGCCGTCCAGGCCCGGGAATACCGCGCGCGTGAGCGTGCTGCGCACTGCACAGCCGGACACGTCGTCCAGGTTGGCAAGGTCGGCAAGATCGGCGTCGATCGGAGGCAAGCGGTCCACCTGCGCCAGCAGGCGCGGGTCCTGCGGACCGTCGCCGTGACGCCCGGCCGCGTGCGCAATGCTCGCCAGCCAGGGCCGCAGCAGGCACAGATGCTCACGGTAGTCGCCCAGCGTCGGCGCAGGCCGAGCCAGCGGCATTGCCTGGTCCAGCAACGCGTGGCGGCTGGCCGTCGCGCCTCGCAAGGCGGCCAGGACATCATCTTGTAAAGAAATCATTGCCTCATTTTAATGCAGGCCTGCGAAATGTAGAAGCACGTGTGGATCAGGCAACTAAATGGCTCACCGGTTGCGGAAGTTCGCTAACGCCTGGCGTCAGGCAGGCAAGCAGACGTTTGCGCAAGGGCTGCCCTGGATGTAGCGATCGAGGTTATCCAGCGTGGTCTCGGCGATTTCACGCAGCGCCTCGGCAGTGAAGAAACCCTGATGGCCGGTCACCAGCACATTGGGGAAAGTCAGCAGCCGCTGGAACACGTCGTCGGCGATGATCTCGGCTGAGTGGTCACGAAAGAACAATTCGCTTTCCTGCTCGTAGACATCGATCGCCAGCGCGCCCAAGCGGCGCGACTTGAGCGCGTCGATGACGGCGCAGGTATCGAGCAGGCCGCCGCGCGAGGTGTTTACCAGCATCGCCCCCGGCTTCATCCGCGCCAGGGCAGCCGCGTCGATCAGGTGATGCGTGGACGGCAGCAGCGGGCAGTGCAGCGACACGATGTCGGCGTCGGCCAGCAGCGCCGGCAGCGCCGCCTGCACGCCCAGCGCACCGAACGCAGCGGGCGGCGCCGGATCATGGCCCAGCACGCGGCAGCCGAAGCCGTGGAAGATGCGCGCGGCCGCCAGGCCGATCCTGCCCAGCCCCACCAGGCCCACGGTCTTGCCGTGCAGATTGCTGCCCAGCAGCCCGTCCAGCGCGAAGTTGCCCTCGCGCACACGGGCGTAGGCGCGGTGCGTGTGGCGGTTCAGGGTGAGCACCAGCGCCAGCGTGAACTCGGCCACCGCCTCCGGCGAGTACGCCGGCACGCGCGCCACGAACAGGCCCAGCCGCGCAGCGGCCGCCAGGTCCACATTGTTATAGCCGGCGCAACGCAGCAGCACGGCGCGCACGCCCTGCCCTGCCAGCGCCGCCAGCACCTCGGCATCCAGCACATCGTTGACAAATACGCACACGGCACCGCACTCCCGGGCCAGGGAGTACGACGCCAGCGACAGCGCCTCGGTGAAATATTGCAGTGTTATCGACGCGCCGGCTTGGCGGCGCGCCCATGCCTCATCCAGAAAACGGCGGTCGTAGGGCTGCGCGCTGAAGACGGCGACTTTCATATATTGCTCCAGATCGGTGAATTGTTAAGTTCATTACGGCAACTTAGTTTTCTTTTAGGAAAAATAATGGGATAATCACGCTTGCACTGTATGCAGCAATCTTAGTACCGAATCACCCGCCATGACTTACGCATCAGACACCCAATCCATGCTGGACCAGCGGCTGAAAACCACCGGCTGGCAGATCGCGCAAACCGTCGTACTGGGCCTGCTGGCCGCCTGCCTGTCGCTGTTCGGCCAGGTGTGCCTGGAACGTGCCCGCCCCATCTTCCCCGCGCTGGACCAGAATTTCGCCGCCTGGCAAAGCGGCTATACGCTGGTGCTGATCGTCATCGGCATCGTGTGGCTGGTGGCCATGCTGCAGCGGATCAGCTTTTTCCAGGATTGCCTGGAGCGCCTGCGCAGCCAGCGCCGGCTGGACGAGCAGTATGCGGTGCGCAAGCAGCAGGCGGACGAAGCACGCCAGGCCAAGCAGGCCGAAAAGGCGGCGCGCGAGGCCGAAGCCGAAGCGGCGCGCGCGGCCAAGCTGAACAAGAACGCGCGCAGCACGAAGTTCGATTACTGAGCCGCGCAAGGTTAGGCAGCACACAGTCCCGCGGCGCAATCGCGCCTAGCATCTGTCCTGAACAGCCGAGGCATACGGCCCCGGCGCTTTCAGGAGAATCCCATGGACAGTATCAACCGCAACCAGCCGGAACACAACCGCCAAGACCTGACGGGCAGCGATGCCGTCAAGCGCATCAAGGACATTGCCGAGGAAGCCAAGGCTGGCTTCTTCTGCACGGCCAACCGCGTCATCCCCATGAGCCCGCTAAAAGTCGACGAGGCGGGCAACCTGTGGTTCCTCAGCGCCGACGACAGCCACCACAACCAGGACATCGCCGCCAACCCTGCCGTGCGGCTGTACTTTCAGGCCTCGCACCATTCGGGCTTCCTGTATTTCGACGGCCATGCGGTGATCTCGCGCGACCCGGCGATGATCAAGGAACTGTGGAATTTCATGCTGAAGACCTGGTTCACCGAAGGCGAGAACGACCCGCGCATCACGGTGATCCAGGTGCGGCCGGTGACAGGCTACTATTGGGACAACAAGCACGGCGGCGCCGTGGCCGGCGCCAAGATGCTGCTCGGCGCCGTCACCGGGCAAACGCTGGACGACTCCATCGAAGGGACGATACGGCTGTAGCCAGCGGTGGGTTTCGATGGCTGCGATGGCTGCGATGGCTTCCGGCAGGAAGCGGTACAGCAGGCTCTCGCGCCGCGCGCTTCAGGTCTTGCCCGGCACGACCCGCGGACTTTCCGGCGGCCCCAGATAACTTGGCCGCAATCCTCCGGCGTCGACCACGAGCCGCTGCAGCACCAGTCCGGGGTCCAGCGACCAGAACTTCACCGTATGCTTGCCGGCCTGCTCAAGCTTGTGCGTGGTGACGAACTCCGCCACCCCGTCCGACACGATGCGGCGCCAATAATCCTCGCTCTGGTCCGCGTGTACGTTCACTACCTGCGGCGGCCCATCGTCAATCGACACCGCATAGCGAAAGCCGCTGCCCGGCAGGAATTTCTGCGTCGGCGACAGGACCGCATGGAGCTTCACCTCGCCGGCGCTAAACAGATGCACGTCGTACTCCAGGCGCATGCCGTCCTGTAGCGAGAGGGCCGGCGCCGCGCCTGGCATCGCCGTCACACCGGACAGCGTGCGGCCGTAGCCGGGAATTGTCTGCCAGCGCCGCCCCCGCCGGCGCCAGCGCGCGGGTGTAGTGCTCGGCTTCGATGGCGACCACGCCGCCTGTTTCCACATAGCCCGCCACCCGCTCCGCGCGCGCATGCACCGGCACCTTGACAACGACATTGGCCTTGTCCGGGCCGCGCACGGTCAGTTCGGCCTCCGTGACCCCGGGCGGCACGGCCTCCCAGTCCACGTCCACGGCGATCCGCTGGTCCTTGCTCACCCGCCCGGCCGGGTGGCTGATCTTCAGCCACGGCTGGCTGGTGGAGATCGTGTAGTCGAACGGCGTGCCGCTGCGGTTAAACAGCTCGATATGCCTGGGCTTGCGTTCGTAGCGGTCCAGCGCCGGCAGCACCAGCTGGCGGATCGGAAAGACAGGCCACGCGACAGGGTTGCCGTCCACCGCCACGCCCATGCGGTCCGACGGATGGATGCCGTTTGGCGCCGCCAGCTGGCCCGGCTCGGGAATGCGCAGTTCCGATACGGCTGGCATGACGTCGCGGTAGGGCTGATCCCAGTTCGTGTAGCCGAAGCGCGTCTGCGACATCATGTGGTTCCACTTGCCCCCGCTGATGCCTTGCTGGTACTGGCGCGCCAGCTCGGCGTCGTGCTGGAACAGCCTGCGCACCCGCGCCGCCATGTCGTTCGTGCTGACCCGTCCCTGCCGCGCATACAGCTGGTTGCGGCCGGCCGACACGTACAGGTCGAGCGCGTTGGCCGAGGCACGCACCGGATACTCGACAAGCTGGAAGTACGCGTCGCGCATCGCTTTCGGCAGCGCTTTCCCGATGCGCTGCGCCTCGTCCGCCAGCGCGGTGTAGTCGGCAAGCACGCCTTCGGCCTCGTCGTAGTTCACGAGGCTGTACGTATCCGCCGCCAGCTGTTCCGGCCGGCGGCGGGCGTTGTAGCGGGTGTATCTGTCGACAATGGCGGCAATCCGGTCGGCGTGCTGCGTACCGAATTCGCGCGCGGCCCACTGCCGCAGATAGCCGGGCAGCCCTTCGGCCGGCCACGCCGCCGGATTCCACGCATAGGCCAGGAAGAATTCGGTCGGCACTTCCATCGGCTTCAGGTCGCCCACGTTGGCGATCCACATGCGGTTCGCACCGTACTCGTTGGCCAGGTTCATCTGCTCCCACACCTTGCCGATCTGCGTCACATTCAGCCACTTGTAGGAGCGCGGCACGCCCACGTAATCGAAGTGATAGTACACGCCGGCCCCGCCGCTGCGCTTGCGCTCCTCGGCCGTCGGCAGGCGGCGGATATTGCCCCAGTTGTCGTCGCACCAGAGCAGCAGCATGTCGTCCGGCACGCGCATGCCCTTTTCGTAGTAGTCCTGCACCTCCTTGTACAAGGCCCACAGCTGGGGAACCGTTTCCGGCTCGCGCTGCCATTCTTGGCGTATCAGGTCGCGCTGGTCGGACACGATGCGTTCCAGCAGCCCCACGTTGGCGCTCTCCGACATCGGCTCATCGCCATCGCCGCGCATGGCCATCGTGATCACGCTTTCATAGTTGCGCGTGTTGCGCAAGCCGCCAGCCCAGAATTCGCGCAGCGTCGCGCCATTGTGCTGGTAGTCCCAGGCTCCCTTGCCATGACGGTGCCACTCCTGCTGGGCACGCATCATCGGCTCATGGTGCGACGTGCCCATCACGATGCCCATCATGTCCGCCAGTTCGCCGTTGCCCTGGTCGTCGTCATAGAACGACGAGTACCACATCGCCGGCCACAGGTAGTTGGCGCGCAAGCGCAACATCAGCTCGAACAGTTTTTCGTAGAACTGCCGGTTGAAACCACCAAAGCGTTCCTTCGCCCAATTGGTCAGCGCGGGCGCCTCGTCGTTCAGGAAAATGCCGCGGTATTGGACGACCGGCTTGTCCGTCACGCGCGTGGCGAGCGGCACGCTGAGGGCGCGGTGGCTGGGGATCGGCACGTCCGCCCACCAGTGCCACGGCGAGACGCCGATCTGTTCGGACAGCGTGTACAGGCCGTAGATCGTGCCGCGCTTGTCGCTGCCGGCAATGACCAGCGCGCGCTTGACGCCGGGCATGGGGTCGGCGACGGCCTGGATCAGGAAGCCTTCCCACTGTCCGGCAAGGTGGGCCGCGTCGATTTTCCCTTCCTTCGACAGCCGGTCGATCAGCGGGTGCCGGCCCAGCGTGCCGGCGATGATGACGTCGCCCGCCATGGGCGCGGCACCGGTACGCCACGCTGGCGTGGCGCCGCTGACCTTGCCGATATCGCGCTGCAGGTCGCGCGCCGCGCGCAGCACGCCAGCGAAGTCGCCAGACGACACAAGGAGCGGGGCCGCGCGCCCGTCAGCTGCCAACACGACCCCGGCGCCGCCATCCATGCGCACGAAGCTGCCGGTGCCCAGGGCCTGGGCCCCGGTTGCCGCCTGCAGGCAAAGCAGCGCTGCCAGCAGCGACACGCGATTGCGCTGCAGCGTGGCCCACCGCGTGAGCGTGGCAAGTAGGTGCCGTGATGCCGCGCTGATTCGTTCATTCATCGAGTCCCCCTCTGTCTCTAACATTTTTTATCATTTTTTGGTAGCGCAATCATCCTAGTTCGCAATTGTGGCGGTGTCAATCTTTCCGCCATGGGTAAACGCTGGGCAAATATTGCTGTGTTAGTATACATGGTTAATTTTCAACTATCACCACATGGACTCCAGACACGCCATTCCCAAGCGCCAACTGCTCTCCGTTGTTATTCCCTGCTACAACGAAGAGGAAGTCATCGGCGAAACCGTCGCGCGTCTGAAAGCGTTCTGCGCGGACTTGATCGACCTGGACGTAGAACTGATCTGCGTCGACGATGGCAGTAGAGACGCCACCCGTGCCCTGCTCAAGGATGTGGCTGCGGACGACAGCCGCTTCAAAATCATCGGTTTCGCACGCAATTTCGGCCACCAGATTGCGGTCACGGCCGGGATCGACGCAGCGCGCGGCGACGCGGTTGTGCTGATTGACGCCGACCTCCAGGACCCGCCAGAAGTGATCTATCAAATGATCGCCAAGTGGCGCGAGGGCTATGACGTCGTCTATGGCACGCGCACCGAGCGCCAGGGCGAATCAGCCTTCAAGCTGGCCACGGCCCGCGCGTTCTACCGCGTGCTCAACAAACTGTCCGACACGCCGATTCCGGTTGATACCGGCGACTTCCGCCTGATGAGCCGCGCGGTGGTCGATACCCTGCGCGCCATGCCCGAACGCGACCGCTTCGTGCGCGGCATGGTCAGCTGGGTCGGCTTCAAGCAGACCTCGCTGCCGTACAGCCGGGCCGAGCGCTTCGCCGGGGTCAGCAAGTATCCATTGCTGAAGATGTTGCGCTTTGCTGTCGACGGCATCCTCTCCTTCTCGACCAAACCGCTGCAGCTGTCGATCGGCCTGGGCTTCTTCTCAGCTCTGCTGGCACTAGCCGGCGTGTTTTACGTGGCTGGCGTGCGCCTGCTGACCACCCAATGGGTGGCCGGCTGGGCCGGAACCTTGATCGCCGTGCTGTTCATCGGCGGCGTGCAGCTCATCTCGGTCGGCGTGCTCGGTGAATATGTGGGCCGCATCTACAATGAGATCAAGAACCGCCCGCTGTATGTGTCCAACGAATACATCGGATTCGACGAGGCGCCCCCTACGGTCTCGCGCAGCCCGGTGGTACGCCTTACCGGCGCCGGGACCACGCGTGTCGGCTGAGCTGGTACGCTACCTGATCGCCGGTGTCGTCAACAGCCTCACCGGCTACCTGGTTTTCCTCGGCGCCCTGCGCCTGGCCGGCCTGGACATCGCCGTCGCCAATGTGCTCAGCTACGCGGCCGGCCTAGTGGTCGCCTTCGTCCTCAACCGCGCCTTCGTGTTCAAGGACAGCGTGCCTACGCGCGCGGCCGCGCTCAAATTCTTTGCCGGTTTCGCCGTCGCCTTTGCCGTCAACAGCGGCGTGCTGCGCCTGGCGCACGGCGCGCTTGGCCTACGTGCCGAGCTCGCTCAGCTATGCGCCATGGCGGCCTACACGGTCACCTTCTACCTCATTAACAAACATGTCGTGTTCGCGGACCGTCGCGGCGACGACCTTGCCTGAACCCATGCATCCCTTCATGTCCGCTGCTGCCACGCGCGCCTCCCGTTTTATCGCTCCCACCCTGGTGGCTCTCATCACCTTCCTCATCGGCTACGTCCATCACCGTTGGTTCTTCGCGCGCGACTTCCATGCCGACGCGGCCGCCATGCAGGTGCTGGCAAAGGCCATGATCGACCAGCACAGCCTGCTGCCTACTGATTTCGGCTACGGCAACCAGCTGATCCTGTTCCGCTCCAGTCCCTTCATTGCGCTCGCCTTGCTCGGCGGCGCCGCCGGCTATCAGGCCTTCATCATCGGCTCGGCGCTGTCGATCGCGTTTTGGAGCCTGGTGCTCTATGCAATGCTGCGCGCCTATACGCACGACAGGCTCAAGGCATCCGTGGTCACAGTGCTGTTCATGATACCGATGGGCGTCTGGGACCACGACTACATTCTCGGCCAGCAATCGCACCTGTCGAACGTCGTGCTCTCCGCCGGCGCGGCCCTGGCGACGGCAATCTATTGCACGCGCCGTCAGGCCGGCGCGCTGGCGCTGGCGGCGCTGTGCATCTTCCTGATGTCGGCCGAGGCGCCGATCCGCGCCCTGCTCGTCTTGCTGCCGCTGTCGATTGGCGTGTTTGTCTATGGCGGCGCCGCGACCGCCCGGCGCGTCGCCGGCCTGCTGCTGCTGGCCCTCGTTATCGGCGTCGTGACCAACCGCGCATTGATGGCCAGCCGTCCGCTCGGCCTGAACTTGCTGGGCACGATGACCTTCCGCAGCATCGGCGACATCATCCTGACCTTGCAGCAGATCAGCCTGGAAATGCTGGGCGCCATCTCGTCGGTGAATATCTTCGCCGCCAATCCGCTGCGCGCGGCGAGCTTCCTGCTCTACGCCGCCGGCCTGGCCTACCTGCTCGCCATATGCGGCTACGCTGCCTGGCGCGCCAATGCGCTGTTTGCGCGCGTCCGCCAGGCGCCAGCCGGCCTTGCTGGCGCCGCTGACGATTTCACCGCGGCCATCGCCCTGCTCGGCGTCCTTATCGGCTCCATCGCAGTGGCCACGCTCAAGCCGGACACCGCGCGCCATATCCTCTGGGCCGGCGCCCTGCTGCGCCTGAGCTTCATCCTCTTCGTCTATGGCCTTGCCAGCAAGTTCGTGCGCACGCGCGCGCGGCTGGTGGCGCTGCTCGCCATTGCCGCGCTGCTGCCGTCATTCTGGTTCGCCACGCTGAGCCATTTCCGCGGCCTGAGTCCGCGCATGATCGAACTGCGCATCGCACCGCCTATCAATGGTCACCTGCGCGCGCTGGCGGAGCAGCTTAAAATCCACGAAGTGTTCGGCGGCGACTTCTGGCGCATGCACAGCTTGAACGCGACCGTACCGGGCATCGCTGCCGGCACCCTCGTACTGCAAGATAATGATAGCGTGGTGCCCGACTATTGGCTGTCGCGCAGGAGTCTGTTCAATCCCGGTCATGAGGTGCTGTATTACCTCAAGGGTGACAAGGCCGACAAGGCCATCGAAGCCGCGCTGGCCCGCAACGGCGGGCGCCGGTTGTATGCAATGGACGAGGAGAGCATCTGGATCGGCAAGCCCGTGTGGGCCACCCTGGCGAACAACTTCAGCTGGAAGGGTTGCGAACTGTCCACGCTGACCGGAGTGAAAACCGCCGACTGCGCCATTCAAAACCGCGCAGAAGCCAGTTCCGGCTTCCTGACCTTCGGCCCCTACGTCGATCTCGCACCCGGCAAATACCTGTTCGCGCTGGATTACCGGGGCGGCGCAGCCCCGGGCACGACGGTAGGCGAATGGGAAGTCGTGGTCCTGAGCACCGCCAAGCTGCGCACCCTAGGCAGCGGCTCGATCAAGGGTACGCTCGACAAGAGCGGGCGCGTCACCGGCAACATCACTATCGAACGCGGCGCTGTCCCGGGCCGCCTCGAGGTCCGCACCGTGGCATATCCGACAACCAGGCTGGCCATTGAAGGATTGCGTATCGCGCGCTACGCCTGCGACAACTGCCCGCCGCCGGCCCTGCCCTAGCAGGTGCACGGCGCTGCGCGCGGTGCGCTCGAATTTCACCGCGTCCGCCCATGAAAAAAACCGCCCGGTGGGCTAATGCCGTTCAGTTAAGACTGAGCGGCATTTTTATTTTGTGGTTGTAAACATTGCAAATCGCTGTTAACCTGCGTCGCAATGCTAGATGACGCCGTTCATTTCCTCGCCGATGGTTTAGAGTGCCCCGATTGGCGGCGGCTTGGGCAGCATTTACCCTATGATTGGATCGAAGAAGCGGTTGTCTGCACACACGCGGTGAGCATCCGCCAGCGTCGGTTGCCAGCCGAGCAAGTGGTGTGGTTGATCATCGCTCTGGCGCTGTACCGGCACAAATCCATAGGCGAGGTACTTGACGACTTGGGCTTGGCATTGCCGGACGCGCAAGCGCCTTTTGTGAGTAAAAGTGCGGCGGCCCAGGCGCGTCAGCGCCTCGGGGCCGAGCCACTGCAATGGTTGTTCGAGCGCTCGGCGCAAGCCTGGTGCGAGCAAGATCGCCGGGCCTATGTATTCAAGGGGCTCCAGTTGTTCGCTATGGACGGCACGACCTTGCGCACCCACGACACAGCGGATAACAGGGTCCATTTCGGTGCGCAAAATTACGCCGGCGACACTGTGGCCGGCTATCCGCAAGTACGCGGCGTAACGCTGACCGCGCTCCCCACCCACTTGATTCGCAACGCCGCGTTTGGGCCTTACGCAAGCAACGAGATGGTCTATGCTAAAGAGCTGGTACCCCATATTCCGGCTGATTCGCTCACCATATTTGACAAGGGCTTTCTGGCGGCCGAAATTCTGTGCGCTGTGACGACCGGGGCCGAGAACCGCCATTTCCTCATCCCCGCCAAATCCAACACCAAGTGGGAGGTGATCGAGGGCGATGAGCACGACGCCATCGTGCGCATGCGGGTATCACCACAAGCGCGCGTCAAGTGTCCGGCATTGCCGGAGTTCTGGGAAGCGCGCGCCATCACAGTGGTTGACCAACAGGCGCGCAAAAGGATCCTGCTTACTTCGCTACGCGACCGTCGGCGCTATCGCGCTGCCGACATGGCGGCCTGCTATAAACGACGCTGGGGCATCGAAACCAGTTACCGCGAGCTCAAACAGACCATGCTGGGCACGGCGTTCACCTTGCGATCAAAGACGGTCGAAGGCGTGTATCAGGAAATATGGGGCACGCTGACTGCATACAATCTGATTCGACTGGAAATCGCCAAGGCGGCACTAGTCGCCAAGTGCGAGCCATCGGAGGTGAGCTTCATCAGTAAGCATCCAGCCGTCCCACCTGTTCAGCGGGTTTAGGACTACGTAGAGTTCGGAAATGGCAGCAGCGTATCGAGCTGGCTGTTAGGGCACGTCGGGAGACGTTCCAGTACGCTGGACAGCCAGCGCAACGGATCGAGTCCGTTCAGCTTGGCGGTGGCGAACAAGCTCTGGATGGCGGCGGCGCGGCGGCCGGCCCGCTCCGAACCGGTGAACAGCCAGTTCTTCTTGCCGATGGCAATGGGACGGATGGCGTTCTCGACCGGATTGTTGTCGATCGGCAGACTGCCGGACTCGGCGTAGCGCACCAGCGCCGGCCAGCGCTTGAGCGCGTGGTCGATGGCCTTGGCCGTGCTGCTGCCGGCGGCGACGTTGCGTTGGGTCGCCAGCAACCAGGCGTGCAGCTCGCCCAGCGCCGGCACGGCCTGGCGCTGGCGCAACGCCAGCCGCTGCGGCGGATCGAGTCCGGCGCCTTGTTGCTCAATCGCGTACAGCGCCGCGATGCGGCCCAGCGCCTCCTCGGCGACGGGGCTGCCGCTGGCGGCGTGCACGTCAAAGAACTTGCGCCGGATATGCGCCAGGCAGGCCAGTTCAGTTGGACCGTCGGTGAACAGCGCCTTGTAGCCGACATAGTCGTCCACCATCAGGTGGCCGCGCCAGCCGTGCAGGAAGGCGCGCGCGTGCGCGCCGGCCCGGCTGGTCTGGTAGTCGAACACGACGATGGGCGGACCGGCGTCGTGCACGCCGGAGCGGTAGGCCCACAGGTAGGCGTGCCGGGTCTTGCCGCTGCCGGGGTCGAGTTGGCGCACCGGCGTCTCGTCGGCATGCAGGCAGGCCTGTTGCCGCAGCAGTTCGGCGAGCCGGTCGGCCAGCGGCTGCAAGGCCACGCCGACGCGGCCGATCCACTCGGCCAGGGTCGAGCGCGCCAACGGCACGCCCTGGCGGGCCGCGATCTGCTCGATCCGGTACAGGGGGCAAATGGTCGAGGTATTTGCAGGCCGCGATCCACGCCAGCAGGCCGGGATCGGCGCTGCCGTCACGGTCTCGCAGGGACGGCAGGCATATTGGGGACGGATGTGGCGATGCACGAAAAAGCGCGCGGGTTCCACGTCCAGTTGCTCGCTGACGTCCTCGCCGATCTTGACCAGGTCGGCCCCGCACCGGCCGCACTGGCACGATGCCGGCTCATGGCGGTGCTCGATGCGCGGCAGCTCGGGCGGCAACGGCTGCCGGCCGGCGCGCTGGCGCTGCCGCTTGGCCGGCGCCTGCCCCTCGAGCTCTTCCTCGATGGCGGCCAGGTCCATGTCGACCGTTTCCTCGAACAGCAGGCGCTGCTCGCCGACAAGCGCCTCGCTGGCCTTGCCGAAGCGGATGCGCCGGTAGTAGGCCAGCTCGTGCGTCAGCGCGGTGATCTTGAAGTCCTTCTCCGCCAACCTGGCCTGCTGCTGGGCGAACAGCGCCTGCACCTGCGCCAGCAGCGCTGGGTCGATGTCGGTGCGGGCAAGGTCGTCGAGCGGGTTCATGCTGCGCAGTTTACAGGCGGCGGCCTATGTTTACAAGCGCCACTGGGCCGGCGCGGGTGCCGACAGGCGCTGCCAGTCTACGCCCGCGACCAGCCAGCGCCATTGCTCGGCGCTCATCTGCCAGCACGCGTCGTCCGCCTGCGGCCAGACGAACTGGCCACGGTGCAGGCGGCGCAGGCACATCCAGACACCGGTGCCGTCCCAGCACACCAGCTTGAGGCGCGTGCGGCGGCGATTGGCGAACACGTAGGCCGTGCCGTCGCACGGCGGGCGCCCCAGCGCCTGCTGCACATGCAGGGACAGGCCGTCGATGCCGGTGCGCATGTCCACCGCCGCCGTCGCCAGCCAGATCGCATCGGCCGACAGTTCCATCACAGCGCTCGCAGCAATTCGGCCAGCCAGCTGGACGGCACATCGTTCGGCAAGCTCAGCGTCCAACCGCGCTCGTTGACCAGCCTGATCGCGACGGGCACCGGCGACGCTGGCGCAACTCGCACCGGCAGCAGCCCGGGCGCGGCCGGCGACCCGCGCAGTCGGCGAACCCAGTAACCCATTTGCCGTACTGGGTACCCCTCCCGCAGGGCGAAGGCGCGCTGCGACAGACCGCTTGCTCGCCAGTGCGCAACACGCTCTTGCCACACTGCTTCTCGTTCGGTGTTCACCATCCTCATCTCCAAATAAAATACGGAGTTTGGACTGGGGATTCACGGATTCATAGGTGGGTGCGCTGGCCGCTTACTATTGGCCGCCGCGGTGCGTCGCTGCAGTTTCTCGATACGCTTGTTTTGCGCAGGGTCTTCGCCTGCCGCCTGCTGTTTCTTCGCCTTGGTCCGCTCTCCCCTGGCATCCAATAGCGGCACTTCCGGATAGGCTCCGAACGACAGCCGCGACTCTTTACCATTGGCCTGACGGACCTTCATGCGCCACAACTTGGCGCCTGTCGGCATTACCTCCAGGTACAGGCCGCCACCGTCCGACAGCTTGTAGGGTTTTTCCTTCGGCTTCGCGTTGCGGATCTGGACATCAGTCAGGGGAACGATCAGTTTTGGCATTTGGGGGCATCCGTTTTGGGGGCATCAAATAATGCCCCCAACGATGCCCCCCCAAAAATCCGGGCTGTCAATGTGCTTCATGGCACGCCCCGGAACGAAAAAACCCGCTGACTCATAGTGAGAACAGCGGGCTTCGGGACTTGCTGGAACTGCTCGATACCTATTTTTGGCGGAAGCGGTGAGATTCGAACTCACGAACGGTTTAACCCGTCGGCAGTTTTCAAGACTGCTGCCTTCAACCACTCGGCCACGCTTCCTGAGTGGCAGCATTATACAGAATTACGGCCCTTCCGCCAGCCAGTCTTCCCTTAGCGCTTTTTCAAATTCGGCCGCTGGCAGCGGCTTGGAGAACAGGTAGCCTTGCACTTCGTCGCAGCCGCTGTCCTTCAGGAAGGCGAGCTGCTCGACCGTCTCCACGCCTTCGGCAATCACTTTGTGGTTGAGCTGCTGGGCGATGCTGATGATGGTGCTGGCGATGGCGCAGTCGCTGGCGTCGGTCGGAATCCCGGTGGTGAAGGAGCGGTCTATCTTCAGGGTGTCGATCGGGAAGCGCTTCAGGTAGGACAGGCTGGAGTAGCCGGTGCCGAAGTCGTCCAGCGACAGGGTTACGCCCAGCGCGGTAATGCGGTCCATGATGCCGATCACGCGGTCGATGTTGTGCATCAGCGTGCTTTCGGTGATTTCCAGCTCCAGCCAGGACGGTTCAAGCCCGTAGCGCGCCAGCGTCTCTTTCACGCGGCCCGGCAGGGCCGACGTGAATTCGCGCGCGGAGACGTTGACGGCCAGGCGGATCGGCGGCAGGCCGGCCTCTTTCCAGGCTTGCGCTTGCGCGCAGGCCGCTTCCAGCACCCATTCGCCTACTTGCACCACCAGCCCGGTGGCCTCGGCCAGCGGGATGAATCGGCCGGCGGCACCAGGCCGCGCTCGGGATGGCGCCAGCGCACCAGCGCTTCGGCGCCGATGATCTTGCTGTCGGCGATGGAGAACTTGGGCTGGTAGTGCAGCTCAAGCTGCCCGCTGCCCAGCGCCTGGCGCAGGCCGGATTCGATGCGCATGCGCTCCTGCATGCCCTGGTTCATGTCGCGGCTGTAGAAGGCTACGTGCTCGGCGTCCGAGTCGCCGCCCTGCTTGGCGCGGTACATGGCGATGTCGGCCAGGCGCAGCAGGGTTTCGGCGTCGGCGCCATCCTGCGGATAGACGCTGATGCCGATGCTGGCGCCCACCCGCAGATCGTGCCCGTCCACCAGGAACGGTTCGTTCAGCGCGGCCAGCAGCTTGTGCGCCACCCGGCTCGCTTCGTAGTGCTGGCCGATGTCGAACAGGCCGACGGCGAACTCGTCCCCGCCCAGCCGCGCCACCAGGTCCTGGTCGCGCAGCACCACGCGAAAACGCGCGGCCGCTTCTTTCAGCAGCGCGTCGCCGATGCGCCGGCCCAGCGTGTCGTTGATCAGCTTGAAGCGGTTCAGGTCGATGAACAGCACGCAGCCGTGCAGCTTGCTGCGCTGGGCCACGGTCAGCGCCTGGTCCACCAGCTTGGTCAGCAGCGTGCGGTTGGGCAGGCCGGTCAGCGCGTCGTAGTAGGCCAGGTGGTGGATGCGTTCTTCGGCCAGCTTGCGTTCGGTGATGTCGGTCAGGTAGGCGATCATGCCGGTGGCCCGGCCGTCCATGTCGTGCAGCGTGGATAACGACAGGCTGGCCCAGAACACCTCGCCGGACTTCTTTTTGCGCCGCACCTCCATCAGCCGCCCGCCATGCTCAAGGAAGGAGTCGGCGAAGCCGACGTCCTCGTCGTCGTACAGGAACAGGATGCTGCGCCCCACCGCTTCCACCGGCGTGTAGCCGAACAGGCGCTCGGCGCCCTTGTTCCAGCTGGTGATGAAGCCGTTCATGTCCATCGTCAGCACGGATTCGTGGATCTGGTCGAGGATCTGGGCCTGGTGCTGCAGTTGCGCTTCCACCTGCACGTAGGCGTGCGTGCTGCGCTGGGCGATGGAATGCACTTGCAGCACGCTGGCGGCCAGCGCGGCCAGGCTGGCCAGGTGCTGGCGCTCGGCGTCCGTGTAGTCGTCGCGGCCGGACACTTCAAAGCGGCCGAAGTACTGGTTGTCGAAGCGGATCTCCTGCACCAGGCCGCCCGGCCAGGGCTCGCCTTCCACGCCGGCCGGCAGGTAGCGCCCTTGCGGCGAGTGCACCACGCCGCGCGCGATGCGGCCCAGTTCTTCCGTCAGGGCCGCGCCGCGCAAGCGCAGCACCGCGTCGCACAGGGCCGCACTGCTGCCCAGGAAGTCGGAGACCGGGTGGGCCAGCATGGCTATAGGTTCCTGCTCACCTGGATGGCCCAGTGGCAGGCCTGCAGCAGGCTGCGCCAGTGCGTTTCGTGGTCGATGCCCAGGTCGCGCAGCGCGCTGGTGTCGGGCATGTCCTGTTCCACCAGCTTGAGCATGTCGCCCATCGGACCGGCGCGGTCCAGCAGCGCCATCACCACGTCCAGGTCCAGGCTGAGCGCGCTGACGATTTCCGTCATCGGCATGTCCAGCAGCACGTCCAGCAGCGAGAACACGCCGGCCACGAAGGCCATGTCCTGCTGGTCGCGGTCGCCGCCGCGCGCCTTGGCCAGCGCTTCCATGCGCGCCGCGCGCACCGCCGCCAGCGGCAGCAGCGCGTTGGCGCCGCCGTCGTCCTGCTGGCGCGCGTACAGCAGCAGCTGCAGCCAGCGCTGCAGCTGGCGCCGGCCCAGCACGTTGATGGCCTGGCCGAAGCTGTGGATGGGCGCCTTGGGCGCGAACGCGGCCGAGTTCACCACCTTGAGCAGGTGGTAGGCCAGCGCCGGGTCTTGCTTGAGCAGGATTTCCAGTTCGCGCGAATCGGCGTCGCGCGCCAGCAGGCCGAGCAGCGCCAGCAGGCGCTTGCGCGAAGTGCCGTCGGCGGCGCTGCTTTCGCGCTGCGGGTGGCGCACGTAGTCGCCGCAAAACAGCGTGAAGCCGGCCGCGCGGCAGCCTTGCAGCCGGGCCGGCGTGTCCACGTTCAGCGCCAGGTGCGGGCCAGCCATGGTGAGCATGGTCAGTTCGCTGGGCAGCGTCTCGCGGCAGTCGAACGCCAGGCTGCGGATTGCGCACTTGCCGGCGTCCATGCCCGCTTCGCCGTCCACCATCAGGCGATAGCCGGCGTCGGCCAGCTGCTTGCACCTGGCCTGCACTTCCGGCTCGGCGCAGGCCTCGGCCGGTATGCGCAGCACGGTGCGCGCCGGGGGCAGGAAGGCCAGTTGGCCGGGATCGTATTGCTGAAGGCGGTCTATGCTGACGAGATAGTCCAGCGGCGCCAGCGCGGCGTCCATGTCGGGATAGCTGAACACGTTTTGCAGCGTGGCCAGCTGGGTCTCATTGGGTACGGCGGAAATTTGAAACGACAGGGCCACCCACTCATTTTGAGCGTTGGACACCGCAGTGAGGCCCACCAGAGGAAATGGGCTTGCTTCAGACAAGGACATCAGTATCTCGGCGTGGGTAGTGCGTGCAATAGTAGAACAAATATTGATTCAAAGCAATTCTATAACGCCAATTAGCAACAGTTCGCATTTCCCGTTGCTCGGGAGCAGGAATATAGCAGAAATTGCTGATTGGACACGTCCTGTACGCTAGAGTGCGCGCTCTGATCGTGACATTGTTGCACCGGCCCGACAGGGCCTGGCGTCACGGCGTGCCGTTGGCAAACTGCACGGCGTAGCGTATGAGTTCGGCCTGCCCTTCAATGCCGAGCTTGCGCTTGATATTGAGGCGGTGGGTTTCCACGGTGCGCACCGACAGGTCCAGGTCGCGCGCGATCTGCTTGTTGGACTGGCCGTTGGCGATGTGCAGCAGTACCTCGTGCTCGCGCGAAGTGAGCTGGGCGTCCAGGTTCTGCGGCTTGGCCAGCTGGCGGGCCAGCGCGGCGCTGTAATAAATGCCTCCCGACATCACCGTTTCGATGGCCACCACGATGTCCTTGCCGGGCGCGTCCTTGAGCACGTAGCCGCGCGCGCCGGCCTGGATGGCTTGCGACACGTACTCCAGCTTGTCGTGCATGGACAGGATCAGCACGGCAATCTCGGGGAACTGCTCGCTGAACTGCGCCGTCGCTTCGATGCCGTTGCCGCCGCGCATATTTATATCCATCAGCACCAGGTCGATGTCGCAGTGGCGCGCCTGCTCCAGCGCCTCCTGGGCGCCGCCCGCCTCGGCCACCACCTCGAACTGCGGCATGGCTTCCAGGCGGGCGCGCAGGCCGTCGCGCACGAGGGGGTGGTCGTCCACCAGCAGGATCTTGATCGTCATTGCATTAACCTTCGTTCGAAACATGGGCCAGCAGCACGGTGCCTGCCGACGAGGAGGAGATGGAAAACTGGCCGCCGATCGCTTCCATGCGCTCCATCATATTGCGTAAGCCGATGCCGCGCTTGGGGTGGACGGCAATGCCGTCGGCGTCGAAGCCGTGGCCGTTGTCGCTGATGCGCAAGGTGACGGCGCGCTCGGCGCCGGTCAGGCGGATGTCAATATGGCTGGCGCCGGCATGCCGCTCGATATTGGTCAGCGCTTCCTGGGCGATGCGGAACAGCACGGTGTTCGCCACTTCCGGCAAGTCCTCGGTGCTGCCCTCGGCGGAGAAGTCGATCGGCACCTCGCTGCTGAGGCGGAATTCCTCGGCCAGGTGGCTCAGGGCGGCGGCCAGGCCCAGGTCGTCCAGCAGCGCCGGGCGCAGGTTGTGCGAGATGCGGCGCACCTCGCCCAGCACGTTGTTGAGCTGCTCGGCGGCGTGCTCGAACACGCCCTGCGCCGCCGCGCACTGATCCGGCCGAGCCTGCACGTGGCCGAGCCGGATGATGCCGGCCTCGATCTGCAGCTTGATCGACACCAGCCACTGCGAAATGCCGTCGTGCAGGTCGCGCGACAGGCGCGCCCGCTCCTCCTCCTGCGACTCCACCACGCGCTGCGCCAGCGCCTTCAGCTTGGCGTCGGCCACGCGCAGCTCGCTGATGTTCAGCGCCACGCCCGCGCCCGCCACCACCAGCGCGGCCATAATGGCGATGCCGGTAATCCACAGCATGGTGTTCTGGATGTTGGCGCGCTGCTGGGTGTCCACTTTTTCCAGCGCGCGGTCCACATCGTCCAGGTAGATACCGGTGCCCAGCATCCAGCCCCAGTCCTTCAGCAGGATCACATAGCCCAGCTTGGGCGCCGGCTTGTGGCTGGACGGCTTGACCCAGTAGTAGCGCTCGTAGCCGCCGCCCGACTGCGCACGCTTGAGCAGGCGCTGGATGGTGGGCGTGCCGTTCTGGTCCTTCAGCTCCCACAGGTTCTGCCCCACCAGCTCGGGCTGGCGCGGATGCATCAGGGAGTTGCCTTTCAGATCATAGATGAAGAAATAACCGTCATCACCGAAGCTGAGCGAGCCGAGGATGCGCTTGGCCTCGTCCATGCTGGCCTGGTCCTTCACGCCGGCCTTGTACAGGCGCGAGATGGAGTGCGTGGCCAGCGTCACGTAGTGTTCCAGCTCGGCCTCCTTGCTGGCCAGGTAGGCTTGCTGGATGGTGTCGCGCTGCTGCTGGGCCAGCACGTTGGCCTGGTGCCGCACCGCCAGCGCAATGGCGCACAGCGCCAGGATCAGCGGCGTGATGGCCAGGAAAATGACTTTTTGGCGCAGCTTCATGTCTGGGTTCCAAGGTGGGATGAGGCGGATTGTACGTGGCGCGCGCCGCTCCGCGCTCCGTAGTAATACGTAGTCTATCTGCGTATTGCTGCGCTTGTGGCAGATATTCGCTTGCTGAATACTAGCCATAAGCCGGAAAGGCATCGTAGGGCGGGTTAGGCACAGCCGTAACCCGCCATGCGTCTCGGCGGCTCATGGCGGGTTACGCAAGCTCACCCGCCCTACGAAAACTATAGTTATTTTCTCGGAGGAAAACCATGCAAGCACTCCTACGCAAGCTCGGCTGGGCGGCTCTGTCGCTGGCCGGCGCAGGCGCCCTCGGCGTTGTCGCGCTCAAGCGCGGCGAAGCCATCAGCGCCATCTGGATCGTCATCGCGGCGGTCTGCATCTACCTGATCGCCTACCGCTTCTACAGCCTGTTCATCGCCAAGGAAGTGATGAGCCTGGACAAGAACCGCATGACCCCGGCCTACAAGTTCAACGACGGCCTGGACCACGTCCCCACCAATAAATACGTGCTGTTCGGCCACCATTTCGCCGCCATCGCCGGCGCCGGCCCGCTGGTCGGCCCCGTGCTGGCCGCGCAGATGGGCTATCTGCCGGGCATGCTGTGGATCCTGGCCGGCGTGGTGTTCGCCGGCGCCGTGCAGGACTTCATGGTGCTGTTCATTTCCATGCGCCGCGACGGCCGCTCGCTGGGCGACCTGATCAAGTCCGAGCTCGGCCCGATCCCGGGCAATATCGCGCTGCTGGGCACCTTCATGATCATGGTCATCATCCTGGCGGTGCTGGCGCTGATCGTGGTGAAAGCGCTGACCGGCTCGCCGTGGGGCAGCTTCACCGTCATGGCCACCATTCCTATCGCGCTGTTCATGGGCGTGTATTCGCGCTACATCCGCGTGGGCCGCATCGGCGAAGTGTCCATCATCGGCTTCGTGCTGCTGATGCTGGCCATCGTCGGCGGCCAGTACGTGCAGGAGAACCCCGCCCTGGCGCCGATGTTCAACTACACCGGCACCGAACTGACCTGGATGCTGATCGGCTACGGCTTCATCGCCTCCGTGCTGCCCGTGTGGCTGCTGCTGGCGCCGCGCGACTACCTGTCCACCTTCCTCAAGATCGGCACCATCGTCGGCCTGGCACTGGGTATCGTGATCGTCGCTCCTTACCTGCAAATGCCCGCCGTGACCAAGTTCATCGACGGCACCGGCCCGGTCTGGTCGGGCAACCTGTTCCCCTTCCTGTTCATCACCATCGCCTGCGGCGCCGTGTCCGGCTTCCACGCGCTGATCTCGTCCGGCACCACGCCGAAGATGATCGAGAACGAAGCCCACGCCCGCTTTATCGGCTACGGCGCCATGCTGATGGAATCGTTCGTCGCCATCATGGCGCTGGTGGCCGCGTCCACCATCGATCCGGGCATCTACTTCGCCATGAACGCGCCGGCCGCGCTGCTGGGCACCACGCCTGAAGCGGCCGCCGCCGTGATCTCCGGCTGGGGCTTCCACATCACGCCGGACGTGCTGGTGCAGACCGCCAAGGACGTGGGCGAGCACTCCATCATCTCGCGTGCCGGCGGCGCGCCGACGCTGGCCGTGGGCATGGCCCACATCCTGTCAAACGTCATCGGCGGCAAGGCCATGATGGCCTTCTGGTACCACTTCGCCATCCTGTTCGAAGCGCTGTTCATCCTGACCGCCGTGGACGCGGGCACCCGCGCCGGCCGTTACATGCTGCAGGACTTGCTGGGCGCCATGGTGCCGTCGATGAAGGATTCCAAGAACGTGGTCGCCGGCCTGCTGGCCACCGCGCTGTGCGTGGCCGCATGGGGCTACTTCCTGTACCAGGGCGTGGTCGATCCGCTGGGCGGCATCAACACCCTGTGGCCGCTGTTCGGCATCGCCAACCAGATGCTGGCCGGTATCGCGCTGATCCTGGCGACCTGCGTGCTGTTCAAGATGAAGCGCGCCCGCTTCGCCTGGGTGACCATGGTGCCGACCGTGTGGCTGCTGCTGTGCACCCTGACCGCCGGCTGGCAGAAGATCTTCGACGCCAATCCGAAGATCGGCTTCCTGGCCCACGCCGCGAAGTACTCGGCCGCCATCGCGGACGAGAAGGTGCTGGCGCCGGCCAAGTCCATGGCGCAGATGCAGCAGATCGTCTTCAACGACTATCTGGACGCGTCGCTGGCGGGCTTCTTCATGATCGTGGTGCTGAGCGTGCTGGTGTTCGGCGTGCGCACCGCGCTGATCGCGCGTGCCAACGCCAAGCCCACCGTGCAGGAAAGCCCGGTGCAGCTCATGCCAGCGGTGCAATAATGTTCCAGGAACTGGTCCAGGCCGGCCGCTACCTCGGGCAGAGCATGCGCCTGATGGTGGGCCTGCCCGAATACGACACCTACGTGGCGCACCATGAAAAGACCCATCCGGATCTGCCCATGATGAGCTACGAGGAGTTCTTCCGCGAGCGCCAGGAAGCGCGCTACGGCGGCGCCGGCAAGCGCGGCGGCTGCTGCTAAGCTTCCGTCCCCCAAAAGCCCCGTGCTCCCCACGGGGCTTTTTTACGTCCGGGCGTCGTCAAGGTAGCGGGCATAAAAAAACCGCCAGGCTTGCGCGCTGGCGGTTTTCGGTGAAGCTAGACCTCGATTACTGCGCGGCGGCTGGCGCTGCGCCTTCTTCGGCGGCGGCTTTCATCGACAGCTTCAGGCGGCCGCGGTCGTCGGTTTCCAGAACCTTGACGCGCACTTGCTGGCCTTCTTTCAGGTAGTCGGCAACGGCGTTCACGCGCTCGTTGGCGATCTGCGAGATGTGCAGCAGGCCGTCCTTGCCTGGCATGACCTGGACGATGGCGCCGAAGTCCAGCAGCTTGAGCACGGTGCCGTCGTAGGTCTTGCCCACTTCGACCGACGCAGTCAGCTCTTCGATGCGGCGCTTGGCTTCCTGGCCGGCGGCAGCGTCAACGGAAGCGATGGTGACCACGCCTTCGTCGCTGATGTCGATCTGGGTGCCGGTTTCTTCGGTCAGCGCGCGGATCACGGCGCCGCCCTTGCCGATCACGTCACGGATCTTCTCTGGGTTGATCTTGATGGTGATCAGGCGCGGTGCGAAGTCCGACAGCTCGGTCTTCACGTGCGGCATGGCCTTCTGCATTTCGCCCAGGATGTGCTCGCGGCCTTCCTTGGCTTGCGCCAGCGCCACTTGCATGATTTCCTTGGTGATGCCCTGGATCTTGATGTCCATCTGCAGCGCGGTAATGCCATTGGCGGTACCGGCTACCTTGAAGTCCATGTCGCCCAGGTGGTCTTCGTCGCCCAGGATGTCGGACAGCACGGCGAAACGGCCGCCTTCCTTGATCAGGCCCATGGCGATACCGGCCACGTGCGCTTTCATCGGCACGCCGGCGTCCATCAGTGCCAGGCAGCCGCCGCAGACGGAAGCCATCGACGAGGAACCGTTCGATTCGGTGATCTCGGACACCAGGCGCACCGAGTAGCTGAACTCGTCAGCTGCCGGCAGCGCGGCGATCAGCGCGCGCTTGGCCAGGCGGCCGTGGCCCACTTCGCGGCGCTTCGGCGTACCGACGCGGCCGGTTTCGCCGGTGGCGAACGGAGGCATGTTGTAGTGCAGCATGAAGTCGTCGGTGTACTCGCCCATCAGCGCGTCGATCTTCTGCGAATCGCGGGCGGTGCCCAGCGTTGCGACGACCAGCGCCTGGGTTTCGCCGCGGGTGAACAGCGCCGAACCGTGGGTGCGCGGCAGCACCGAGGTGCGGATCGCGATCGGACGCACGGTGCGGGTATCGCGGCCGTCAATGCGTGGCTCGCCTTCCAGGATCTGCGAACGCACAACCTTGGCTTCCATGTCGAACAGGATGTTGCCCACTTCGACGCTGTCCGGCGCATCCACGCCGTTGGCCGCCGCGTCGGCAGCCAGGTCGGCCACCACTTCAGCGGACATGGCGCGCAGCTTGTCGGTACGGGCTTGCTTGTCCTTGGTCTGGTAGGCGGCGCGGATTTTCGCTTCAGCGAATTGCGCAACCTTGGCGATCAGCGCTTCGTTCTTCGGCGCAGGCGCCCACTCGACTTCCGGCTTGCCGCCGTCGCGCACCAGCTCGTGGATCGCGTCGATCACGGCTTTCATTTCGGTGTGGCCATAGACCACGGCGCCCAGCATGATTTCTTCGGACAGCTGCTGCGCTTCCGATTCCACCATCAGCACGGCGGTTTCGGTACCGGCCACAACCAGGTCCATCTGCGAGGTCTTCAGCTGGGTGGTGGTCGGGTTCAGGATGTACTGGCCATTGGCGTAACCCACGCGGGCCGCGCCAATCGGGCCGTTGAACGGTACGCCGGCTACGCACAGGGCAGCGGAGGCGCCGATCATCGAAGCGATGTCAGGATCGATTTCAGGGTTGACCGACAGCACGTGAATGATCACCTGCACTTCGTTCATGTAGCCTTCCGGGAACAGCGGACGGATAGGACGGTCGATCAGGCGGGAAGTCAGCGTTTCTTTTTCGGAAGGACGGCCTTCGCGCTTGAAGAAGCCACCCGGGATTTTACCGGCTGCGTAGGTCTTTTCGAGGTAGTCAACGGTCAGCGGGAAGAAGTCCTGGCCAGGCTTGGCATCTTTGCGTGCCACCACGGTTGCCAGCACGACGGTGTCTTCGATCGACACCATCACCGCGCCGGATGCCTGGCGAGCGATCTCGCCGGTTTCCAGGGTCACGGTGTGTTGGCCGTACTGGAAGGTTTTCGTAACTTTGTTAAACATGGGTAATCCCTTTCTATTTGCCGACAGATTTTCAGGAGCTGTCGTTCACCTCACCACAGACAGCGGCCGGGGCCGCCGCCTTTACTGCTTTTATTGCTGTTACTCATGTTGCAGGTACTGCCGGATTGCCCGAATATTGCCGTTTGTCCGGCTCAGAATGACAAAATGCCCGCGGCAGAGAACTGACGCAGGCATTTGGCTCGAGCCGGGACGTACAAAGATTACTTACGCAGGCCCAGTTTAGCGATCAGATCGCGGTAACGGGTTGCATCTTTGTTTTTCAGGTAAGCCAGCAGGGATTTACGACGGTTAACCATCATGATCAGGCCACGACGGCTGTGGTGATCTTTGCTGTGGGCTTTGAAGTGACCGTTCAGTTCGTTGATGCGTGCGGTCAGCAGCGCAACTTGAACTTCTGGGGAGCCGGTGTCGTTCTGGCCACGTGCGTTGTCCGCGATGATCGCGGCTTTGTTGATGTTTTCTACGGTCATGATATTACCTTTCACATGCGGTATGCGGAGTCTGAACCCTGCGCACCGTGATTACGATTAAAAATATACTGATCCAAAGACCAGACCCGCGAGTATAACGGAATTAGGCGGGCATGGCTACAATTACCCAAGCACAGGTGAGAACGATGAAAAAACTGATCATTGCAACAATATTGCCGCTGCTGCTGGCAGCATGCGCCGGCCTGGGCGGCCCGCCGCCGGCCTTCGGCGAGCGCATGGACGCGGTCAAAGCCAAGCTGGGCCAGCCCAACGCCGTCTACGTCGCCGGTGGCGACACGGTGCTCGAATACACCACCCAGCCCTTCGGCCAGTACGCGTACATGGCGCGCTTCGGGCCGGACGGCGGCTTGAAATCCTACGAGCAGGTGCTGACGGACGAAAAGTTCGCCACGCTGAAAGTGGGCATCGCCACGCGCGACGACGTGCTGCGCACCATAGGCCACCCGGCCGAAACGAGCTACCTGGCGCTGCGCGACCTGACGGTCTGGTCCTACCGCTACAAGCAGTCCGGCGTGTGGAACTCCATGATGCACGTACATTTCGACCAAGCCGGCATCGTGCGCGAAATGATGGCCGGCCCCGATCCCGCCTACGAAGAAAAGCCGCGCTTCTTCCGCTAACCCTACGGGGTCAGGTCCTAACCCTACGGGGTCACCTACAACCCTACGGGGTCAGGTCCGGCATCACGCCAAAAGCGCGCGGGGTCAGATCCGGCATCGCGCCAAATGGCGTGATGCCGGATCTGACCCCATTGTTACAGATGGCGCGATGCCGGACCTGACCCCAATATTATTCGGTTTGGGGGTTGACGCGCTCGATCTTGGAGTGGAGCTTGTTGAGGCCGGACAGGTAGGCCTTGGCCGAGGCGACCACGATGTCGGGGTCGGAGCCGACGCCGTTGACGATGCGCCCGGCGTTCGAGAGCCGCATCGTCACTTCGCCCTGCGACTGGGTGCCGGTGCTGATGGCGTTGATCGAGAACAGCACCAGCTCGGCGCCGCTCTTGGCCTGGCTTTCGATGGCGTTGACCATGGCGTCCACCGGCCCGTCGCCCTGCCCGTCGCAGCTGTATTCCTTGCCGTCCATGGAGAACACTACCTTCGCGGTCGGCGTCTCGCCGGTCTCGGAGCGCTGCGCCAGCGATACGTAGCGGTAGTATTCGTTTTCCTGGGCCACTTCCTCGTCGGCCACCAGCGCCATGATGTCTTCGTCGAAGATTTCGGATTTGCGGTCGGCCAGCTCCTTGAAGCGGCCAAAGGCGGCGTTCACTTCGGCTTCGGAATCCATCTCGATGCCCAGTTCCTGCAGCCGCTGCTTGAAGGCGTTGCGGCCGGACAGCTTGCCCAGCACGATCTTGTTGGCGGTCCAGCCCACGTCTTCGGCGCGCATGATTTCGTAGGTTTCGCGCGCCTTCAGGATGCCGTCCTGGTGGATGCCGGAGGCGTGCGCGAAGGCGTTGGCGCCCACCACGGCCTTGTTGGGCTGCACCGCGAAGCCGGTGATCTGCGACACCATCTTGGAGGCAGCCACGATCTGCGTGGTGTCGATGCCCACCGTCAGGTTGTAATAGGCTTGCCGCGTGCGCAGCGCCATCACGACTTCTTCCAGCGCGGTGTTGCCGGCCCGCTCGCCCAGGCCGTTGATGGTGCATTCGATCTGGCGCGCGCCGCCTATCATCACGCCGGCCAGCGAGTTGGCTACCGCCAGCCCGAGGTCGTTGTGGCAGTGCACGGACCACACGGCCTTGTCCGAATTGGGGATGCGCTCGCGCAGCCGCTTGATGGTGGCGCCGAACATTTCCGGCACGGCGTAGCCCACCGTGTCCGGGAAGTTGATGGTGGTGGCGCCCTCGGCGATCACGCCTTCCAGCACGCGGCACAGGAAGTCTTCTTCCGAGCGGCTGCCATCCTCGGGGCTGAATTCAATGTCGTCGGTGTGGTTGCGGGCGTAGCGCACGGCCAGTTTGGCCTGCTCGAGCACCTGTTCGGGCTCCATGCGCAGCTTCATCTGCATGTGCAGCGGCGAGGTGGCGATGAAGGTGTGGATGCGCTTGCGCTCGGCCGGCGCCAGCGCCTCGGCGGCGCGGGCGATGTCGCGGTCGTTGGCGCGCGACAGCGAGCACACGGTGGATTCGCGCACGTGCGAGGCGATGGCCTTGATGGATTCGAAGTCGCCCTGCGAAGCGGCGGCGAAGCCGGCCTCAATGACGTCCACCTTCAGCCGTTCCAGCTGCTTGGCGATGCGCAGCTTCTCTTCGCGCGTCATGGAGGCGCCCGGCGATTGTTCGCCGTCGCGCAGGGTGGTGTCGAAAATGATGAGGCGGTTGCTAAGGCTCATAACGATATCTCCTTATGGCTGGGGTGGAACCGCCTCCGGGCTAGCTAGCGGCGTTCGCTCTCGTCGACCGGTTCTTCGTCGGTCTGGATGATGCTCACCGGCTTGCCCTTGGCCAGGCGCCAGAAGAACACCAGGTAGCCGGACAGGCCGTACACGATGAATAGCGGGAACAGCACTTTCGGCGGGTCGATCGATACCAGCGCGAAGAACAGTGCGATCAGGAACACGGCGATGAAGGGCACGGACTTGCGGAAGTTGACGTCCTTGAAGCTGTAGAACGGCACGTTGGTGACCATGGTCAGGCCGGCGAACAGGGCGATGGCGAACGAGGTCCAGGCCAGCTGCAGGCCGGGCACTTCCAGGTCCACCATCAGCAGCACGAAGCCGCCCACGATGGCGGCGGCGGCCGGGCTGGGCAAGCCCTGGAAGAAGCGCTTGTCCACCACTTCGATATTGGTGTTGAAGCGCGCCAGGCGCAGCGCGGCGCCGGCGCAGTAGACGAAGGCGGCGATCCAGCCCAGCTTGCCCATGCCGCGCAGCGACCATTCATAGATCACCAGCGCCGGGGCGGCGCCGAAGGACACCATGTCCGACAG
This sequence comes from Pseudoduganella sp. UC29_71, assembly GCF_042693265.1. NCBI lineage: Bacteria > Pseudomonadati > Pseudomonadota > Betaproteobacteria > Burkholderiales > Oxalobacteraceae > Pseudoduganella > Pseudoduganella sp. UC29_71. The sequence continues at coordinate 4,015,309 of NZ_CP170549.1, forward strand.
GGAGTCGTACTGGGCGCCGAACTCGCTTTGGGTATTGGTCAGGCGGGCGATGCGGCCGTCCAGGCCATCCAGCACCATGGCGATGAAGATGGCCCAGGCGGCGTGCTCGAAACGCTGGTTCATGGCCATGACGATGGCGTAGAAACCGCAGAACAGCGCTCCCGTCGTGAAGGCGTTGGGCAGCAGGTAGATGCCGCGCGAACGCGGGCGGGCAACGCCGCCTTCGCTTTCGCCACGGGCCTTGCGCGCGAACCGGGCTAGACGCGAGTTCTTGGGCTTGGCCTGTGCTACGCCGGTTTTAGGTCTGCGACGGGGGAAATTTGCCATTGGGTTCCATTTCTAGTGCTGCGGTGATATCAATGTTCGGCCCTATTATATAAGGGACACCGCAGCAAAAGAAATGAAGTGTCGCTTACTTGAATTTCACTTTGCCCACCACGCGCATTTCCAGCGTGGTCTCGCCCGGCTCGAAACTCGGCTCGGACACTTCGGCGCTGTCCATCGCTTTGCCGCGCATCATCATCATGGGCGCAGGCGCGGCCATGGCTTCGCGGGCGTAGGCGCCGGAGCCTTCGAAGTCCACCGTGTCCAGCGTGGCGTCGCTCACCTTGCGGCCCATGGCGTTGGCGATGGCGGCGATGCGCTCGTTCAGGTTCTGGTACGTCGCGGCGATGCGCTGCTCGTCCAGCTTCCTGGTGGCGGCCGGCGACAGGCCGAAGTTCAGGTTGTTCAGGGTCAGCACCTTCTGGGCGGCGGCCACGGTTTTCGGCAGCTTGTCCAGGTTGGTGGTGGTCACTTGCAGGTACTGGCCCACGCGCCAGGCGGTCGGCACGCGCGGCTTGGGTGCGGCGCCGGGGGCGATGGGACGGTCTTCCGGGTACACCGGGTAGGTGTAGTAGCCCTGGGTTTTCAGGCTGGCTTGCGGGTCTTCCTTCTTCACGATGTCCAGGCCCTGCTTCATTTTCTGGTTCACGCGCGAGGCGGCGGCGGCCTTGTCCTTGTCCTGCTCTTCGATGGCCAGCGTGGCGACGGCCTGGTCGTTATTGGCGCGCACTTCGCCCTGGGCCGGAACGATGACCAGGGTGCCGCTGGTCGGGGTCTGCTGGGCTTGCGCCTGGGCGGCGGCGCCCAGGATCAGCATGGCGGCGGCGAGGATGGTCTTCTTGGCGGTCATTTTGTTGCTCCTTGGTTAAATCGTGAAGCAACTTTAACCGAAATTGACGATGCTCCCAGCACAACTAAGTGAGCGTTTGTAACAGGGCCGACTTTTTTCTTCGTGATAATATAAACAACGCGATTGCGCGGCCAACCGGGAGAACGACATGGGACTACTCGATCAACTCGCAGGACAAGTGCTCGGCTCATTGGGCGCGCAAAAACAGGACGCGGTGCCGCAGGGCGACCTGGTCAGCAGCGTCATCGGCCTGATCGACCAGGCCGGCGGACTGCAGGGCCTGTTGCAGAAGCTGCAGGCCAGCGGCTTGGGCGACCAGGTGGCGTCGTGGGTGGGCACGGGCGAGAACCAGGCCGTGTCCGGCAACCAGATCAGCGATGCGCTGGGCAGCGATCAGCTGGCGCAGATCGCCCAGCAGGCCGGCCTGGCGCCGGAGCATGCCAGCACCGGCCTGGCCCAGCTGCTGCCGCAAATCATCGACCAGCTGACGCCGCACGGCGCCGTGCCGCAGGACGACATGGTGGCGCAAGGCATCAGCCTGCTGAAGGGCAAGCTGTTCGGCTAAACGAACGCGCGCAGCATGCGGCGCTGGCTGGCGGACGTGGCGCCGCCGGCGCCGCACCAGGCCTGGAAGCTGGCCGCCTCCAGCGGCCGCGCGAACAGATAGCCTTGCGCTTCGTCGCAGCCGGCCAGCTTCAGGAAGGTGTGCACTTCGCCGCACTCCACGCCCTCGGCGACCACGCGGTGGCCCAGGTCGCGCGTCAGCGAGATCATGGTGCTCACCAGTGACTGCTTGCGCTTGTCGCCCTCCAGTCCGATGATGAAGGACTGGTCGATCTTGACCACGTCGGCCGGCATGCTCTGCAAATAGGACAGGCTGCTGTAGCCGGTGCCGAAATCGTCGATAGCAAGGCGCACACCGATCTCGGCGATGGCTTCCAGCGTGGCGTGTGCGCGCTCGGGATGCGCCATGATGGCGCTTTCGGTGATCTCCAGCTCCAGGCAGGAAGCCGGCAGATCGTACATGTGCAAGCCGTGCTCCACCCGCGCCACAAAGTCCGGCTCCAGCAGGTTGGCGGGCGACACGTTGACCGACAGCTGCAGATCCAGTCCGGCGTGGCGCCACAGCCGCTGCTGGCGCAGCGCCGCATTCAGCACCCAGGCCGTGGCCGCTTGCGCCAGGCCCGAGCGCTCGATCACCGGGATGAATTCGCCCGGCGACAGGGTGCCCAGCTCCGGGTGGGTCCAGCGCAGCAACGCCTCGGCGCCCACGCAGGCGCCGCTTTCCAGGTCCACGCGCGGCTGGAACACCAGGCGCAGCTGGCCACCGCTTTCCAGCGCACCGCCAAATTCGTTGAGCAGCAGGAAGCGGCGCTGGCAGGCCGCGTCCTCGCTGCGCGAATAGACGGCGATGCGGTCGGGCTGGACGATGGCGTCGTGCGCCGCGCTTTGCGCCGTGCGCAGCACGTCCAGGCAACTGGCGCCGCCCAGCACGAACGGCGCCACGCCCACCGACGGCGTGGCAATGTGGCGGGAGCTGGCGAGGCCGGCCGCGCGGCGCAGCTTCTCGCGCAGCTTGGGCAGGTATTCCTCGACCGTGAGGCAGGCGGGCGCGAACAGCGCAAACTGCGCGTCGCCCACGTGGTAGATGCGGCGGCCCGGCTCCATCTGGGCGCGCATCCAGTTGGCCGCTTCCATCACCAGTTCGTCCAGGTAGGACGAACTTTTCACGCGCGCCGCGCTGTCCAGCTGCTCGGGGGTGGCCAGGTTGACCACCACGGCCAGGCGCAATTCGTCCGGCGGGCTGTCGCGCTGCATGTCCTCGAAATCCTCGATGAACTGGTTGCGGTTGGGCAGGCCGCTGAGCGCGTCGACACGGCCCACCGCGTGCCGCAGTTCGATGTGCGCCATCACCATGGCGGCCAGGTCGCACAGGTAGGCGATTTCTTCCTGCGTGGTGGCGCGCGGCGCCAGGCCCAGCACGCAGATGGCGCCCAGGCAGTGGCCGTCGGCGGTGATCAGCGGCGCGCCGGCGTAGTAGCGCACGCCGCTGGCGGCCAGGACGCTGTCGCGGTAGCAGTGGTCTTCCAGCAGGTCGGCGATCACCAGCACGCCCGAGGTCTCGCTCACTTCGGCGCACGGCGCTTTCATGCGCGGGATGGATTCGTGCTCCACGCCCACGCGCGACTTGAACCACTGGCGGTCCACGTCGGTCAGCGACACGGCCGCGATGGGCAGGCCGAACACGCGCGCGGCCATGCGCGTGATGCGGTCCAGGGCTTCGCTCGGCGGGGTGTCGAGCAGTTTCAGTTTGTACAGGGCGTCGAGGCGGCTGGCCTCGTTATTCGAATTGGAAAAGGGCATGGCTGGTCCGGTCAGTGTCGATACGGCGCACGCGGCAAGGCTGCGGGCGGGGAATCAATATGAGCAATGCGGGACTGGGCACTGGCGCGTGCCGGGGCGGCACGGAAATCAACAAGCGTGAGCGGGAGTGAGGCTCGGAGGAACGATGACTTACTTGACAGTAGCATAGCACAATCCGCCCGGAAGCCAGGACGAATTGTGCAGGACAGCGGTGAACTTGTTGTACCGGCCAGCTGCGCCGCCAGGCCGGCGCGCACTGCAGCGCGCGGCGCTGACGTCAAGCATAAAAAAAAGCCCGCCGGCTTGCGCGGGCGGGCTGGAAGCGCGCGGGCTCGCGCCCGCGTTGGCTTTAGTTTTTCGACTGGTCCACCAGCTTGTTTTTCGCAATCCAAGGCATCATCGCGCGCAGCTTGGCGCCCACTTCTTCGATCGGGTGCTCGGCGGTCAGGCGGCGGCGGGAAATCAGGGTCGGTGCGCCGGCCTTGTTTTCCAGGATGAAGCTCTTGGCGTATTCGCCGGTCTGGATGTCCTTCAGGCACTGGCGCATCGCTTCCTTGGTGGCCGAGGTCACCACTTTCGGGCCGGTCACGTACTCGCCGTATTCGGCGTTGTTCGAGATCGAGTAGTTCATGTTGGCGATGCCGCCTTCGTAGATCAGGTCGACGATCAGCTTCAGCTCGTGCAGGCACTCGAAGTAAGCCATTTCCGGCGCGTAGCCCGCTTCGGTCAGGGTTTCGAAGCCGGCCTTGATCAGCTCGACCGCGCCGCCGCACAGGACAGCCTGCTCACCGAACAGGTCGGTCTCGGTCTCTTCGCGGAAGTTGGTTTCGATGATGCCGGCCTTGCCGCCGCCGTTGGCCGAAGCGTAGGACAGGGCGATGTCGCGCGCGTTGCCGGACTTGTCCTGGTACACGGCGATCAGGTGCGGCACGCCGCCACCCTGGCGGTAGGTGCCGCGCACGGTGTGGCCCGGGGCCTTGGGCGCAACCATGATCACGTCCAGGTCGGCGCGCGGCACGACTTGGCCGTAGTGCACGTTGAAGCCGTGCGCGAAGGCCAGCACGGCGCCCTGCTTGGCGTGCGGCGCCACGTTTTCGTTGTAAACCTGCGCGATGTTTTCGTCCGGCAGCAGAATCATGATGACGTCGGCCGCTTTGACGGCGTCGTTTACTTCAGCAACCTTGATGCCGGCCGCTTCCACTTTCTGCCAGGAGGCGCCGCCCTTGCGCAGGCCGACGGTGACGTTCACGCCGGAGTCGGTCAGGTTTTGCGCGTGGGCATGGCCCTGCGAGCCGTAGCCGATGATGGCTACGTTTTTGCCCTTGATCAGGGAGATGTCGGCGTCTTTGTCGTAGAAAACTTTCATGGTCATTCCTTGGTGAGATATTCGGTAAATATTCGGTAATACTAAAAATTTAAACTTTGAGGATGCGTTCGCCGCGTCCGATGCCCGAGCCGCCGGTACGGACGGTTTCCAGGATCGAGGTGCGGTCGATGGCATCGATGAAGGCGTCCAGCTTGCTCTTGGCGCCCGTCAGCTCAATGGTGTAGGTCTTTTCGGTGACGTCGATGATGCGGCCACGGAAAATATCGGCGGTGCGCTTCATTTCCTCGCGCTCCTTGCCCACCGCCCTCACCTTGATCAGCATCAGCTCGCGCTCGATGTGCTGGCCTTCGGTCAGGTCGACCACCTTGACCACTTCAATCAGGCGATTGAGGTGCTTGGTGATCTGCTCGATGATGTCGTCCGAGCCGGTGGTGACGATGGTCATGCGCGACAGGGTCGCGTCCTCGGTCGGCGCCACGGTCAGGGTTTCGATGTTGTAGCCGCGGGCCGAGAACAGGCCCACCACGCGGGACAGCGCGCCGGCTTCGTTTTCCAGCAGTACAGAAATAATATGTCGCATTACAGATCCTCCGAACCCAGCAGCATTTCGGAGAGGCCTTTGCCTGCCTTCACCATCGGCCACACATTTTCGCTCTGGTCGGTAATGAAATTCATGAAGACCAGCTTGTCCTTCATCCGGAAGGCATCCTTGAGCGCGTTCTCGACGTCGCCCGGCTTTTCAATGCGCATGCCGACGTGGCCATAGGCCTCGGCCAGCTTCTCGAAGTCCGGCAGCGAATCCATATAGGACTCGGAGTAGCGCGAACCGTAGTCGATCTGCTGCCACTGGCGCACCATGCCCAGGAAGCGGTTGTTCAACAGGATGATCTTCGGCGTCAGGTGGTACTGCTTGCAGGTCGCCAGTTCCTGGATGTTCATCTGGATCGAGCCCTCGCCGGTGATGCAGGCGACGGTGGCGTCCGGATTGGCCATCTGCACGCCCATGGCGTACGGCAGGCCCACACCCATGGTGCCCAGGCCGCCGGAATTGATCCAGCGGCGCGGCTTGTCGAACTTGTAGTACTGCGCAGCCCACATCTGGTGCTGGCCGACGTCGGAGGTGACGTAGGCGTCGCCGCCGGTGACTTGCCACAGCTTCTCGACCACGTCCTGCGGCTTGATGACCAGGTCCGAGCTGCTGTACTTCAGGCAGTCCTTGCCGCGCCATTCATTGATCTGCTTCCACCAGTTGCTCACGGCGGGCAGGTTCGGCTTCTGGTCGGTGGCGTCCAGCTGGGCCAGGAATTCGACCAGCACGTCCTTGACGTTGCCGACGATGGGAATATCGACCTTGACGCGCTTGGAGATCGACGAGGGGTCGATGTCCACGTGGATGATCTTGCGCGGGTTGGTGGCGAAGTGCTTCGGGTTGCCGATCACGCGGTCGTCGAAGCGGGCGCCGATGGCGATCAGCACGTCGCAGTTCTGCATCGCCATGTTCGCTTCGTAGGTGCCGTGCATGCCGGGCATGCCGATGAATTTCTCATCGGTGGCGCGGTAGGCGCCCAGGCCCATCAGCGTGTTGGTGACCGGGAAGCCCAGCTTGTCGACCAGCTTGTTCAGCTCCGGTGCGGCATTGGCCAGGATCACGCCGCCGCCGGTGTAGATCATCGGGCGTTCGGCTTGCAGCAGCAGTTGCACGGCCTTGCGGATCTGGCCGGAGTGGCCCTTGTCCACCGGCTTGTACGAGCGCATTTCGATCTCCTTGGGATAGGAGAACGGCGCCTTGTGCATGCTGATGTCTTTCGGGATATCGACCAGCACGGGACCGGGACGGCCGGTGCGGGCGATAAAGAATGCTTTCTTGACGGTTTCCGCCAGGTCTTTCACATCCTTGACCAGGAAGTTGTGCTTGACCACGGGGCGGGTGATGCCCACGGTGTCGCATTCCTGGAAGGCGTCCTGGCCGATGGCGTGGCTGGGCACCTGGCCCGAGATCACGACCATGGGAATGGAATCCATGTAGGCGGTGGACAGGCCGGTGACGGCATTGGTCACACCTGGGCCGGAAGTTACCAGCGCCACGCCGACTTTTTGCGAGCAACGCGAATACGCGTCGGCGGCATGGATAGCGGCCTGCTCGTGACGGACGAGAACGTGCTGGAATTTGTCCTGCTTGAAGATGGCGTCGTAGATGTAGAGCACTGCGCCGCCTGGGTAGCCAAAGACGTGTTCTACGCCTTCCTCAGCTAAACAGCGAACGAGTATCTCTGCGCCCGTGATGGGTGCATTTGCTTCGGTGTTCATGAAACATTCCTTTCAAGGTCCATAGGAGATTGATCGGATGCTCTTTCCTGGCGAAGCTATGCAATGCGGGGCAGTTCTCCTGGCGTCCCTTCTTTCTGCGGTCACGGCACTTCTTCCCGTACCCATAGATACGGTGCAAAGTGGCGCTAAACGCAACTCGTTTGGCCGGAGTGTCTGCCGCGGTTGTGCATACCTCTCGCGCTTGTGGCGCGGGTTAGAGCAAACTGCTGACAAATGAAAGCGGGCGATGTCGGTGACAGCGTTGTGTGCTGCCGGACAAAACCAAGGGCTTCGTGGTGTGCGAAGCGATCTATACGTTACTGCGCCGCACCAAATTGGTCAAGTAAAATTGTGAGTAACATTCAATTTGGATGCCAAACTGGTGCATTTCCCTGTTTGCAAATATCAAAAACAAGCGGAAAGGCCCGTTTTTTGCTAGGATGCAGCCTGTTCATCTCCCCCGCAGTACGCTCCCCGACGCATGGCAACAGACAAAGAACTATCGGATTTTCTCGAAAACGTCGAGCGGCGCGCCTTTAAACAAGCCGTCTACGCGGTCCGCAAGGATGAGAGCGCCCTGGACATCGTGCAGGATGCGATGATCAAGCTGGCCGAAAAATACGGCGACAAGCCGGCCGCCGAGCTGCCGATGCTGTTCCAGCGCATCCTGCAAACCACCATCCTCGACTATTTCCGGCGCGAAAAGGTGCGCAACACCTGGGTCAGCCTGTTTTCCGGCATGAGTTCGTCGGCCGACGAGCACGAGGACTTCGACATCCTGGAGTCCTACGAGGCCGAACAGGGCACCGAGGCGGCCGAGTCGAGCGCCGACAAGGTCGAGCGCATGCAGGTGCTGAGCGCCATCGATGATGAAGTGCAAAAACTGCCCGCGCGTCAACGGGAAGCCTTCCTTATGCGTTACTTACATGATCTGGACGTGGCCGAGACGGCCGAAGCGATGGGATGTTCCGAAGGGAGCGTGAAAACACATTGCTCACGAGCAACTCACACTCTCGCGGAAGCGCTCAAAGCCAAGGGAATTAAATTATGAATACCGACGATCTGAACTTTGCCTATCGGGTGCGCCACGCACTCAACGAGAAGCTGGACGACCTGCCGGCTTCGACCACCGACCGCCTGGCCGCCGCCCGCAAGGCCGCGCTGGCGCGCAAGAAGGCGCACGTGCCGGTGCGCGTGACCCAGTCCGAGCTGGCTACGGCCGGCGCCGGCGGCTTCCTCAGCAGCCCGTTCAGCTGGCTGGGCCGCATGCGCGTGGCCGTGCCGATGCTGATCCTGGTGGCCGGCATGGTGGGCGTGTACCAGTACGAAGAACAGCAGCGCATCGCCGAACTGGCCGAGCTGGACGCGGCCGTGCTGTCGGACGAACTGCCGCTGTCGGCCTACCTGGACCATGGCTTCAACGCTTATCTTGAGAATCGCGAGCAATAAGGATGGCGCGTAAGATTGTTTCCGCCCTCCTGCTAGGCTGGACTGCGCTGGCCGCTGCGCAAGGCGGCGCGCCTGCCGCAGCCCCTGCCGCCGCCCCCGGCAAGCATGCCGTCGCGCCCATCGCGCTGCAAAAACCGCTATGGAAAGACCTCACGCCCGCGCAGCAGCGCGCGCTCGAGCCGCTGTCGGGCGAGTGGAACAAGCTGGAAGGCCTGCGCAAGCAGAAATGGCTGGAAATCGCCAACCGCTTCGCCTCCATGAAGCCGGACGAGCAGCAGCGCGTACACGAGCGCATGCGCGACTGGCTGCGCCTGACCCCGGAACAGCGCCGCCAGGTGCGCGAGAATTTCGCCCGCTCGCAGAAGATCACCCGGGCCAGAAATCGGCCCAGTGGGAGCAGTACCAGCAACTGCCGGAAGAGAAGAAGAAACAGCTGGCCGACAAGGCGCCCAAGAAACAGGTCGCCAATCCGCCGACGCCGACGCAAAGCAAGGCGCCGGTGGTGGCGCCGGTCAAGTCCCGTCCTCCCGGCACGGCAGCGATACCGGGCGCGCCCGGCGTGACTCCGGCCGCCGCCCCCGGCGCGGCCGTACCGGCAGCGGGTGCGCCCGCAGCCGTTCCCGGCGCATCGAACGTTGCGCCCGGCGCTGTGCCCGCCGCCGCGCCGGCCTCTCCGCCCGGCAGCACCCCGTCCAGCCAGCCCGCGCCTGCCAATGTCAAATAACGCCACGGCCGCCGTGGCCGACCAGCCGGTACCGACGGTCAAGCGCCGCCTGATCTCCATGGTGTACGAACTGCTGCTGGCGTTCGCGGTGCTGTTCCTGCCCTTCCTGATTTTTGAAATCGTCTCCGGCGCGTCGCACACGCCGGTGGCCGAGCACATGCGCCAGATGCTGGCCTTCCTGGTGCTGGGCGCCTACTTCATCCACCAATGGGTGCGCGAGGGCCAGACACTGGCCATGCGCACCTGGCGCATCAAGGTGGTGATGCCGGGCCACGCCCACGTGCCGCCGAAAATCGCCGCGCTGCGCTACCTGCTGAGCTGGGGCTGGGTGCTGCCCGCGCTGGTGGTGGACTACGCCTTCGGCCTGACCCGCTGGCAGGCGCTGAACGCCATCGGCGTCGGCATCCTGGCATGGGCGCTGACGGCCTTCCTCGGCAAGGACCGCCAGTTCCTGCACGACCGCCTGGCCGGCACCCGCCTGGTCCAGCTGCCCAAGCCCGAGAAAAAGACCGCCACGGTACAAGCGGGCTAACCGCGCCTGTCAGAAACGTTCGAAGCCCTGCAGGTAGCGCCATTCGCCGACCGGCAGGCTGGACATGGCGATGCGGCCGATGCGGATGCGCTTCATGGCCACCACCTTCAGGCCCACCAGTTTGCACATGTGCTGGATCTGGCCCGGCTTGGGCGACTTCAGCGCGAAGCGCAGGCGCTTTTCGTTTTGCCAGCTGACCTTGATCGGCGGCAGCGGCTTGCCGTTGTAAGGCAGACCGTGGTTCAGCAGGGTCAGGCCGTTGTCGGCCATGCTGCCCTCCACTTCCACGATGATTTCCTGCTCCAGGCCTTCGCCCAGCTTGCGCGTGATGCGGAAGTCCTGCGTCAGCACCACCAGGCCGCTGGCCATGGTGTCCAGCGGCGACTCCAGCGACAGGTTCGCCAGGTGGCGCTTGAGGAAGCGCTCGCCGCGCGCGGCCTCGGTGCGCGTGGCCTCGCTCAGCAGGCCGAATACCGGAGGGCCGTCCTTGTCGATGCCGGCACTGATGCCGGCCGGCTTGTTCAGCAGGATGGTGACGGGTGCGATCTCCAGCAGCGTGGCGTCCTTGGCCAGCTCCACGGTCTGTTCCGGCGCCACGCGCGCGCCGGGTTCTTCAACCAGTTCGCCGTCCACGCGGACGAAAGCGCCTTCGATATACAGCTCGGCCTCGCGGCGCGAGCATGGGAGCATGTCCGCCACGCGCTTGGCGAGGCGGACGGTGTTGTCTTGTTCTGTCATAGCTTGCTGAAATAGGCCGCGAAAACGGCGGCCGTGCGTTCGAGGCCGGCGCGCGGCGCATCGAGATGGGTGACGAGGCGCAGGCGCGGCGCCATGGAGACGCGGATCTGCTCCGCCGCCAGGGCAGCGTTCAGGCCAGCCGTGTGCTGCGGCGGCACGTCCACGTAGAAGATGTTGGTTTGCGGCGTGCTGACTTTCAGGCCGGGGATGTTCGCCAGTTCGGCGGCCAGGAAGGCGGCGTTGGCGTGGTCGTCCGCCAGGCGCTCGACGTTGTGACGCAGCGCGTACAGGCCCGCAGCGGCGATCACGCCGGCCTGGCGCATGCCGCCGCCCAGCATCTTGCGCCAGCGCTTGCCCTGCTCGACCAGTGCGCGCGAGCCGCACAGCACCGAGCCGACCGGCGCACCCAGGCCTTTGGAAAGGCAGACGGACACGCTGTCGAAACCCTGCACCGCGTCGCGCAGGCTGATGCCCTGCTGCACGGCGGCGTTGCAGATGCGGGCGCCGTCCAGGTGGGTGGCCAGGCCGCGCTGGTGCGCGTAGGCGGTGGCCCGCGCGACGTAGTCCGCCGGCAGCACGCGGCCGCCGATGGTGTTTTCCAGCGCCAGCAGGCGCGAACGGGCGAAGTGCACGTCGTCCGGCTTGATGTTGGCTTCGATGTCGGCGATGGCGATGCTGCCGTCGGCCTGGTTGGGCAAGGGCTGCGGCTGGATGCTGCCGAGGACCGCCGCGCCGCCGCCTTCGTAGCGGTAGGTGTGCGCTTCCTGGCCGACGATGTATTCGTCGCCGCGCCCGCAATGGGCCAGCAGTGCGATCAGATTGGACTGGGTGCCGGACGGCGCGTACAGGGCCGCCTCGAAGCCGAACAGCTCGGCGGCGGTGTCCTGCAGCAGGTTGACGGTGGGGTCGTCGCCGTAGACGTCGTCGCCGGTATCGGCGGCGCGCATCGCGTCCAGCATGGCGGGGCTGGGGCGGGTTACGGTGTCACTGCGCAGGTCTATCCACTGCTCACTCATGTTCCCGCCCTTTTCCGTTTATTCAGCTTTGGCTAACTGCTCCGCAAAGAAGCGATTGCCCATTTCTTCCAGTCCCAGCGCCTCCATCACCTCCTGCAAGCGCTCCGTCGGACGGCGGCGCGGCAGGTTTTTGTAGCTGGCGATGATGAGCTCATTCTTCATCGAGTGCTCCCAGCCCACCAGCTCCGTCACGTTGACGTGGTAGCCATGCGCCTCCAGCTGCAAACAGCGCAGCACATTGGTGACCTGGCTGCCGAATTCGCGCGTGTGGATCGGATGGCGCCAGATCTCGGTCAGCGGGCTTTTCAGCTGCCTGGCCTTGTTCTTCTTCAGCACCGAGGCCACTTCGGCCTGGCAGCACGGCACCAGCACCATGAACTTGGCCTTCTTCTTCAGCGCGAAGGCGATGGCGTCGTCGGTGGCGGTGTTGCAGGCGTGGAGCGCGGTGACGATGTCGATCTGCTCGGGCAGCTCTTTCGACTCGGTCGACTCGGCCACGGACAGCGGCAGGAAGGACATGCCCTTGAAGCCGAACTTGGCCGCCAGTTCCTGCGAGCGCGCCACCAGCTCGGCGCGCGTTTCGATGCCGTAGATGTGCGAGCCGTCGTCAAGGTGCTTGAAGAACAGGTCGTAGACGATGAAGCCGAGGTAGGACTTGCCGGCGCCGTGGTCAACCAGCGACACGCCGGGACGCAGTTTCCCCTCCTGGGCCTGCACTTCCTTCAGCAGCGGCTCGATGAACTGGTACAGGTGGTAGACCTGCTTGAGCTTGCGCCGGCTGTCCTGGTTCAGCTTGCCGTCCCGCGTGAGGATGTGCAGTTCCTGCAGCAGCGCGACGGACTGGCCTTCGCGGATCTCGGGCAGGTTGGCCGCCGCCGTGACGGTGTCGCCCAGCGGTGCCGTCTTGGCGGTCTTAGGCTGCTTCATCGATCCACGCCTGCTGGATCGCTTCCAACACCTTTTCGCCGCCACGGGTGTGGTCGTCGTCGAAACCTTCCAGGTCCACCACCCAGTTGTGCAGGTCGGTGAAGCGGATGGTGATCGGGTCGATCTCGGGGTATTTGTCGTACAGCGCTTCGGCGATGGCCGTGATGTCACTCCATTTCATCATGCGCTCCTCAGTGTCCGCCTTCGCTGGCGTGGTTGATGGTGTATTTCGGGATCTCGACCACCAGGTCTTCGTCCGCCACCACCGCCTGGCACGACAGGCGCGACACCGCTTCCAGGCCCCAGGCCTTGTCCAGCAGGTCTTCTTCGGTTTCGCTGGCTTCGCTCAGCGAGTTGAAGCCCTCGCGCACCAGCACGTGGCAAGTGGTGCAGGCGCAGCTCTTCTCGCAGGCGTGTTCGATGTGGATGTCATTTTCCAGCATGACGTCGCACAGGGTTTTGCCGGCGGGAGCTTCGACGACGGCGCCTTCAGGGCACAGCTTGGCGTGGGGGAGGAATACGATTTGAGGCATTGCGATCCTTAACTTTAAACTACCTGGTCCAGCGACTTGCCGGCCAGTGCGCTGCGCACGCTGCGGTCCATGCGGCGCGATGCGAATTCTTCGGTGCCGCGCGCCAGGGCTTCCACGGCCAGCTTGACGGCCTGGTGGTCCACCGTGCCCGCCACGGACTGCTCCAGCACAGCGCGGGTCTGCGCCATCAGCGCATCCACGTCGGCGCGCTCGGCGTCGTCCAGCAGCGCGGCGTCTTCATCCAGCGCGGACTGCGTGGCCAGCAGGATGCGCTCGGCTTCCACCTGTTCTTCACGCAGCGCGCGGGCCTTCATGTCCACATCGGCGGACTTGTAGGAATCCTGCAGCATGCGCGCCACGTCGTCGTCGCCCAGGCCGTAGGAGGGCTTGACCGAGATCGACGCTTCCACGCCGGAGCGCAGCTCGCGCGCCGACACGGACAGCAGGCCGTCCGCATCGACCTGGTAGGTGATGCGGATGCGCGCCGCGCCGGCCGCCATCGGCGGAATGCCGCGCAGCTCGAAGCGCGCCAGCGAACGGCAGTCCGTCACCAGCTCGCGCTCGCCCTGCAGCACGTGCACGGCCAGGGCGGTCTGGCCGTCCTTGAAGGTGGTGAACTCCTGCGCGCGGGCGCAGGGAATGGTGGAGTTGCGCGGGATGATCTTCTCGACCAGGCCGCCCATGGTCTCGATGCCCAGCGACAGCGGGATCACGTCCAGCAGCAGCCAGTCGTCGCCCGGCGCGCGGTTGCCGGCCAGCAGATTGGCCTGGATGGCGGCGCCCAGCGCCACCACCTTGTCCGGGTCGATGTTCGCGTGCGGGATGGTGTGGAAGTACTCGCTCACGGCGCGCTGCACGTGCGGCATGCGGGTTGCGCCGCCCACCATCACCACGCCGTCCACGTCGTCCGCGTCCACATTGGCGTCGCGCAGCGCTTTCTTGATGGCGTTCATGGTCTTGCCGACCAGGTGCTTGGTGATCTCGGCGAAGGTCTCGGCGGTCACTTTCAGGTGCACTTCCTCGCCCGAGCCGAGGATGGCGTCCACCGTCACTTCGGACTTGGTGGACAGCAGTTCCTTCGCTTCGCGCGCCTTCACCATCAGCACGGCGGTGTCCTCGTCGGACAGCGGGGCCAGCTTTTCCTGCTCGTGTATCCAGCAGAACAGGCGGTGGTCGAAGTCGTCGCCGCCCAGCGCGGAGTCGCCGCCGGTGGACAGCACTTCGAACACGCCCTTGGACAGCTTCAGGATAGAAATGTCGAAGGTGCCGCCGCCCAGATCGTACACGGCGAAGATGCCTTCGGAGCCGTTGTCCAGGCCATAGGCGATGGCAGCGGCGGTTGGCTCGCTCAGCAGGCGCAGCACGTTCAGGCCGGCCAGCTGGGCCGCGTCCTTGGTGGCCTGGCGCTGCGCGTCGTCGAAATAGGCTGGCACGGTGATCACGGCCCCTACCAGATCGTCGCCCAGCGAGTCTTCGGCGCGCTGGCGCAGCGTGGCCAGGATTTGCGCCGAAGTCTCCACCGGCGACTTCACGCCGGCCACGGTACGCAGCTGCACCATGCCGGGCTCATCGACGAAGTCGTACGGCAGGTTCTCGGCGTAGGCGATGTCCTTCAGGCCGCGGCCCATGAAGCGCTTGACGGACACGATGGTGTTCTTCGGGTCGGTGGTCTGCGCGGCCTGGGCCTTGTAGCCGATGTTGGCGTGGCCGTTCGGCAGGTAGCGCACCACGGACGGCAGCAGCGGGCGGCCGTCTTCGTCGTTCAGCACTTCGGGAATGCTGTTGCGCACGGTGGCCACCAGTGAATTGGTGGTGCCCAGGTCGATACCCACCGCCAGCCGGTGCTGGTGCGGCGCGGTCGACATGCCGGGTTCGGAAATCTGCAGTAGTGCCATGTTGTATTTGCTTCTTACGCTTCGAGCGCATCAAAGGCGAAGCGGACTTCTTCGCCGAATTTTTCGAGGAACATCAGCGCGCGCACGCCTTGCGCGGCGGCGTGGAAATCGCCTGCCGTGATGTGGGCTTCGATGGCCTGCAGCTGCTGCTTGCGCGCGGCGCGCAGCTGGCTGTCGAGCTTTTCCAGCAGTTCCAGGTCCTTGCCGCTGCGCGCGTCGTCGAGCTCTTCGCGCCATTCCATCTGCTGCATGAGGAAGGCCGCCGGCATGGCCGTGTTCGACTCGGTCTGCAGGTCCACGCCATTGAGCTCGCACAGGTATTGCGCGCGCTTCTGCGGGTTCTTCAGGGTCTGGTAGGCTTCGTTGGCCCGCGTGGCCCATTGCATGGCGACGCGCTTTTCGGCGTCGGTGGCATTGATGAAACGGTCGGGGTGGACGCGGCTCTGGACGTCGCGGTAGGCGCTGTCAAGCGCCCCCGTATCGACGGCGAACTGCTGCGGCAGGTGGAAGAGTTCGAAGTGGTTTTGCACGGCGCATTACTAAGAAAACTGCGGGTTTAGATACGGAAGCTTTCGCCGCAGCCGCAAGCGTCTTTTTCGTTCGGGTTATTGAACTTGAAGCCCTCGTTCAGGCCTTCGCGCGCGAAGTCCAGCTCGGTGCCGTCGATGTACGGCAGGCTTTTCGGATCGACGAACACCTTCACGCCGTGCGACTCGAACACGCTGTCCTCGTCCGACACTTCGTCCACGTATTCCAGCTTGTAGGCCAGACCGGAGCAGCCCGTGGTGCGCACGCCGAAGCGCAGGCCGATGCCTTTGCCGCGGCGTTCGATGTAACGGTTGATGTGCTTGGCCGCTTTTTCGGTCAGGGTAATTGCCATGCTGTCCTCCGGCGCTTAGGCCGCTGCTGCCGCTGGTGCCGAGTGTTTTGCCTTGTAGTCTTCCACTGCCGCCTTGATGGCGTCTTCGGCCAGGATGGAGCAGTGGATCTTCACCGGCGGCAGGGCCAGTTCTTCGGCGATGGCGGTGTTCTTGATGGCCAGCGCCTCGTCCAGGGTCTTGCCCTTGACCCATTCGGTCACCAGCGACGACGAGGCAATCGCCGAGCCGCAGCCGTAGGTCTTGAATTTCGCATCTTCGATCAGGCCATCGGCGCCGACCTTGATCTGCAGCTTCATTACGTCGCCGCAGGCAGGCGCGCCGACCATGCCGGTGCCGACCGATTCGTCGCCCTTTTCAAAGGCGCCGACGTTGCGTGGATTTTCGTAGTGGTCCAACACTTTTTCCGAGTATGCCATTTTGATGCTCCTGTAATCTTTAAATTAGTGCGCTGCCCATTGGATCGAATTGATGTCGATCCCTTCCTTGAACATGTCCCACAGCGGCGACAGTTCGCGCAGCTTGCCGACCTTGGACTTCATCAGTTCCACCGCAAAGTCGATGTCCTTCTCGGTGGTGAAACGGCCGATGGTAAAGCGGATCGAGCTGTGCGCCAGTTCGTCGCTGCGGCCCAGGGCGCGCAGCACGTAGGACGGCTCCAGCGATGCCGAGGTGCAGGCCGAACCGGACGACACGGCCAGGTCCTTCACGGCCATGATCAGCGATTCGCCCTCCACGTAGTTGAAACTCACGTTCAGGTTGTGCGGCACGCGGTGTTCCATGTCGCCGTTGATGTAAGTTTCTTCAATTTCCTGCAGGCCGGCGGCCAGGCGGTCGCGCAGCGCCTTGATGCGGGCGATTTCGCTGTCCATTTCCACTTTGGCCAGGCGGAACGCTTCGCCCATGCCGACGATCTGGTGGGTAGGCAGGGTGCCGGAGCGCAGGCCGCGCTCGTGGCCGCCGCCGTGCATTTGCGCTTCGATGCGCACGCGCGGCTTGCGGCAGACGTACAGCGCGCCGATGCCTTTCGGGCCGTAGGTCTTGTGGGCGGTGAAGGTCATCAGGTCGACCTTGGTCTTTTGCAGGTCGATCGCCACCTTGCCGGTCGCTTGCGCGGCGTCGCAGTGGAAGATGATGCCTTTCGAGCGGCACAGCGCGCCGATCTCGTCGATAGGCTGGATCACGCCGATTTCGTTATTGACCAGCATGACCGAGACCAGGATGGTGTCCGGGCGAATCGCCGCTTCCAGCTGGGCGATGGTGATCAGGCCGTTGTCCTGCGGCTCCAGATAGGTGGCCTCGAAGCCCACGCGTTCCAGTTCGCGCACCGTGTCCAGCACAGCCTTGTGCTCGGTCTTGACGGTGATGATGTGCTTGCCCTTGGTCTTGTAGAACTGCGCCGCGCCCTTGATGGCCAGGTTGTTCGACTCGGTGGCGCCGGAAGTCCAGATGATTTCGCGCGGGTCGGCATTGACCAGCGCCGCCACGTGGCCGCGCGCCTCTTCCACCGCTTTTTCAGCGGTCCAGCCGTACATATGGCTGCGGGAGGCGGGGTTGCCGAACTGCTCGCGCAGGTAAGGGATCATCATGTCGGCCACGCGCGGGTCGATCGGCGTGGTGGCCGAGTAATCCATGTAGATCGGGAAGTGCGGCGCGGTCTTGAATTCAACCGGTGCTACCTGGGCGACGTTTTTTTCTGGGGCGTTCATCTAATTACTCCAATCTGCGTATCTATTAACCAACTGCAGCGTTGCGGTGCATTACCACCACGGCCTGCTCGGCATGTTTTTGTCTCTGTTGATCGACCAGATCCTGCAGCGATACGGAGTCCAGGTAATCGACCATTTTTTCATTCAGCGTGGCCCACAGTTCGTGGGTCATGCACCGCGCGCCGGTGGCGGCGTCCGCCCCGTGGCAGTTTTCCTTGCCGCCGCACTGGGTGGCGTCCAGCGGTTCGTCGACGGCGATGATGATGTCGGCCACCGTCACTTTGTCGGCGCGGCGGGCCAGGCTGTAGCCGCCGCCGGGGCCGCGGATCGATTCAACGATCTCGTGGCGGCGCAGCTTGCCGAACAGCTGCTCCAGATAAGACAGCGAAATCGCCTGGCGCTGCGAGATGCCGGACAGCGTGACCGGGCCTTTGCCTTGGCGCAAAGCCAGATCGATCATCGCAGTCACTGCAAAACGGCCTTTGGTGGTCAGACGCATCACAACCTCGGTTCGGTTAAAATATCGTTCCTTTCAACCAATCAAAACGCGGATTAGTTGAACGATTTAGTCAAGTATACCAAACTTGACCAATTTTGTCAGGCACCCCTGGCAAGCACCTTGCTTGCCCCTCAGGCGCGCAGCAGCCGCAGCGGCCCGAACAGGGCGTGCATATCGCGGTTGCCGATAAATGACAGGTTATACGGGTGCTCGGCCACGATCTGCGGCAACGCCTGCACCACCGGCAAGCGGTTCAGCTGCTCGGCGATCTTCCCCCACAACACCAGCGTCGGCCGGGACGGCTGCAAGGCGGCAATCACGGTCTCGAAGAAGGGCAGCCAGGCCTTGGCGTCTTTCGCGGGAGCAACATGGGGGCGGAACACCAGCGACGCGTTCAGCAGCAAAAAGCCGTGCGCGGTGAGCTTGTGCTGGATTTCAGCCAGCGTCTGGGTGGCGCCGGGGGCATGGCGCGACTGCGCGGCCACGGCCGCCAGGGCGGCGCCGGCGGTATTGTCGGCCGTCAGCTGGCCATCCGCCACCAGCAGCATTTTCATGAAATTGCGCAGCGAGGTGGCCTTGTTGACCGGCTTGGACAGGCCGCCGCCCTGCTCGTCCGACCACAGCCCCTTGACGGCGCCGTCCATGAAGCAGACGCCGGTGGCGCTTTCCGCGCGCGGGTATGGCCCCTCTCCCACCAGCACGTAGCGCACCTGCTCCAGCGGCAGCTGGAAGGCGGCAAACAGGCGCAGTTCGGTGGGCAGGTACTGATCTTCGGCGAGGGCCGGCAGATAGGCCGGATCGGCCGCCGCCATCGCTGCCAGGCCGCGCAGCAGGACCGGGCGCCAGGAGGCGTCTGCACGGTCCAGCGCTTGCAGTATCGGGGCTGGGAGGGGCGGTGTATTAGGCATGGGGCAAGATTTTACCGCAGCGCCGCAAACCGCGCTTGCGGCCGGCCGATTCAGCCCATGATCAAGCCCGCCGCCAGCGCCAGCATGATGAACCCGGTCAGCGCTTCGATGCCTTTCCATACCAGCGGGCGCTGGAACACCTCGGACAGGCGGCTGGCGCCAAAGCCCAGGGCTGTGAACCACAGCAGCGAGGCTGTCATGGCGCCGACCGCGAAACTGGCGCGCTGGTGCTGCGGGTAGTTGCCGCCCAGCGTGCCGAGCAGCACCAGCGTGTCCAGGTAGACGTGCGGGTTGAGCAGCGACAGGGCCAGCACGCTGACCAGCGCGCGCTGCAGGCTGGGCGGCACAGCGCCCTGCTTCACCTCCAGCGCATCCGCGCGCAGCATCGAGGCCCAGCTGCGCAAGCCGTACCACACGAGGAAGGCCGCCCCGCCCCAGCGCGCCAGGCCCATCAGCAGCGGCGACTCCTGGATCAGCGCCCCCATGCCGGCCACCCCGGCCGCGATCAGCACCACGTCGATCAGGATGCAGATGGCGACCGTGGCCGCCACGTGCTGGCGCCGCACGCCGACCCGCAATACATGGGCATTCTGGGCGCCGATGGCCATGATCAGGCTGGCGCCCAGGCCCATGCCGTTGAGGAAGACGTGCGGAGTGAACATGGCAAGCTCGCTGTTGAGTGGAGATGTGGCCATTTTCCCCGGCTTGCCGCATTAGATGAAGCTGGATTAATATTGTTCAGGATACTTAAGAATTGCTAATCTGGAGGACGCCATGCTGCCCGACACCCGCCAGGCCGAAGCCCTGCTGGCCATCATCGACACCGGCAGCTTCGAGCAGGCCGCCGCGCTGCTGCACGTGTCCGCCTCGGCCGTGTCGCAGCGGGTCAGCGCGATGGAGGTGGCGCTGGGCACGCCGCTGGTGATACGCAGCCGGCCGTGCCGCCCCACCAGCGCCGGCCAGAGGCTGGTGCAATACCTGCGCCGCAGCAAGCTGCTGGAAGAGGAGTTCCTGTCTGGCCTGCAGGAAGACGACGCGCGCCCGCTCAGCGTGTCGCTGGCCGTCAACAACGACACGCTGGGCACCTGGCTGCTGCCCGGCCTGGCGCCTTTCCTGATCGCGGAAAACATCCTGCTCGACCTGTCGCTGGACGACCAGGACCACACCTACACGCTGATGGAGCGCGGCCAGGCGCTGGCGGCCATCTCCACCGAGGCGCAAGCCATGCGCGGCTGCGTGGCCCAGCCGCTGGGCGTGATGCGCTACCGCATGATGGCCACGCCCGCGTTCGCCGCGCGCTGGTTCCCGGACGGGCTGGGCCGCCAGGCCGCGCTGAAGGCGCCGATGATGGTATTCGACCGCAAGGACCTGCTGCAGGCCAACTTCATGCAGCGCGAATTCGGGCTGCTGCCGGGCAGCCATCCCTGCCACTACATTCCCGCCAACGAAAGCTTCCTGCGCTGCATAGACCTGGGCATGGGCTACGGCATGGTGGCCGAGCAGCAGTTCGGCGACCGCCTCGCCAGCGGCGCCCTGATCGATCTGGCGCCCGGCAAGCACACCGATGTGGCGCTGTACTGGCACACCTGGCGTGTGCAATCGCCCCGGCTGGAACGACTCAGCGCGGCGATCCTGGAAGCCGGCCGGCGCAGCCTGCTATCCTCGCCGCCGGCGCGCCATCACACCCAACCAGCCCAGCAAGCCCGGCCCCGCGCCTAGCCTCAGCCGGCTGCCCGGCCCCGGTACGGGCGTTGCGACGCGCATACCGGCACGCGCCGCCGCCAACTGGCTATACTGACAACAATTCGACCGACGAGGCAAGCAATGTCCACTCCTTCCGACCTTTCCAGACTGAAGATAGAGCGCGGCGCCCAGGCGCAAGTGCCGGGGCAGCGCGCGCGCCGCCGCAAGTGGATCAAGATCGGGCTGGCGGTGCTGGCGCTGGCCGCCGCCGCTGCCGTCGTCAGCCGCCAGGCCGGCGGCAAGGCGGAGGTGGAGACGGTGACGGTGTCGCAGGCCTGGCCATCGCAGAACTACACGCTGCTCAACGCCACCGGCTACGTGGTGGCGCAGCGCAAGGCGGCGCTGTCGTCCAAGGCCACCGGGCGGCTGGAGTGGCTGGGCGTGCTGGAAGGCTCGCGCGTGAAAAAGGACGAAGTCGTCGCCCGGCTGGAGAACCGCGACGTGAGCGCCACGCTGGGCCAGGCGCAGGCCAACATCAAGGTGGCGCAGGCCAACCTCGAGCAGGGCCAGGCCGAGCTGCAGGACGCGCAGCAGGCTTTCAAGCGCGCCGGCGAACTGCTGGGGCAGAAGTTCATCGCGGCGGCCAGCTACGACGCCGCGCAGGCGCGCTACAACAAGGCCAGGGCGGCTGTCGCGGCGCAGCGCGCGGCCATCGCCGCCGCGCAGGCCAATGCGCAGTCGGCCCAGGTGGCACTGGACCAGACGGTGATCCGCGCCCCGTTCGACGGCGTCATCCTCACCAAGAGCGCGAACGTGGGCGACAACATCACGCCGTTCTCCTCGGCGGCCGACAGCAAGGGCGCCGTGGTCACCATCGCCGACATGGACACGCTGGAGGTGGAGGCGGACGTGTCCGAATCGAGCCTGTCGAAGATCAAGGTGGACCAGCCGGCCGAGATCCAGCTTGACGCCTTCCCCGAGCTGCGCCTGGCCGGCGTGGTGTCGCGCATGGTGCCGACCGTGGACCGCAGCAAGGCCACCTTGCTGGTCAAGGTGCGCTTCGTCGAGCGCGACGCGCGCGTGCTGCCCGACATGAGCGCCAAGGTGGCCTTCCTGTCCAAGCCGGTGCCGGCCGGGGACAAGGCGCCGGTGACGGCCGTGCAGCCCAGCGCCATCGCCACGCGCGACGGCAAGCCGGTGCTGTTCGTGGTGGCGGACGGCAAAGTGCGCCAGACGCCCGTGACCAGCGGCCGCAAGGTGGGCGAGCTGGTGGAAGTGACAGGCGTGAAGCCGGGCGACAAGGTGGTGTCCAACCCGGACGCCAGGCTGCACGACGGCCAGCCCGTCAGCGTGGCGAAGAAATGACGGCGCCCGGCAGCGCACCGCTGGTGCAGATCGAGCACCTGGTCAAATCCTACCAGCGCGGCGGCCAGCACGTGCCGGTGCTGACCGACATCACGCTCGACATCCAGGCCGGCGATTTCACGGCGCTGATGGGACCATCCGGCTCCGGCAAGAGCACCCTGCTGAACCTGATCGCCGGGATCGACAAGCCGGACTCCGGCCTGCTGCGCGTGGACGGGCTGGACATCGCGTCCATGTCGGAATCCGACCTGGCGCACTGGCGCGCGGCCAACGTCGGCTTCATCTTCCAGTTCTACAACCTGATGCCGGTGCTGTCCGCCTTTGAAAACGTGGAGCTGCCGCTGCTGCTCACGCCCCTGTCCCGCCGCGAGCGGCGCGAGCGCGTGGAGCTGACGCTGTCGATGGTGGGTCTGTCGGACCGCATGGATCACACGCCCAACGAGCTGTCCGGGGGCCAGCAGCAGCGCGTGGCCATCGCGCGCGCCATCGTCACCGACCCGACGCTGATCGTAGCCGACGAACCCACCGGAGACCTGGACCGCCAGTCCGCCGCCGAAGTGCTGGCGCTGATGCAGCAGCTGAACCGCGAACTGGGCAAGACCATCATCATGGTCACGCACGACGCGCACGCGGCGCAGCAGGCGAGCACGCTGATCCACCTTGAAAAAGGTGAGCTGATCGCCGCACCGGCCTAGGCAAAACGCGCCATGTACCTGCTCAAGCTGATTGCCAAGAACGCCCTGCGCCACAAGCTGCGCACGGCGCTCACGGTGCTCGGCCTGGTGGTGGCCACGCTGTCCTTCGGCCTGCTGCAGACGGTGGTGGACGCGTGGTACGCGGGCGCCGAGGGCGCCTCCAACACCACGCTGGTCACGCGCAACGCCACCTCGCTGGTGTTCCCGCTGCCGCTGGCCTACCAGGCCCGCATCCGCGCCGTGGAGGGCGTGACCGGCGTGGGCTACGCCAACTGGTTCGGCGGCGTGTACAAGGACCCGAAGAACTTCTTCGCGCAGTTCGCCATCTCCGGCCAGAGCTACCTGGACATCTACCCCGACTACCTGCTGCCCGAGGAGGAGCGCGCCGCCTTCCTGCGCGACCGCAAGGGCGCCATCGTCGGCCGCAAGCTGGCCAGGCAGTACGGCTTCAAAGTGGGCGACACCATTCCCATCAAGGGCACCATCTATCCGGGCCAGTGGGACTTCGTGATACGCGGCATCTACGACGGCAGGCAGGACTCGACCAACACCGCCACCATGTTCTTCCACTGGGACTATGTGAACGAAGGCCTGAAGAAGCTCTATCCGCGCCGCGCCAACCAGGTGGGCGTGTACATTGTGCGCATCGCGCGCGCCGAGGACGCGGCCGCCGTCTCCAATGTGATCGACAGCCAGTTCCGCAACTCGCTGGCCGAAACGCTCACTGAAACCGAGAAGGCCTTCCAGCTCGGCTTCGTGTCGATGTCCGAAGCCATCGTGGTGGCGGTGCGGGTCGTGTCCTTCGTGGTCATCGTCATCATCATGGCGGTGATGGCCAACACCATGGCCATGAGCGCACGCGAACGGCTGGGCGAATACGCCACGCTGAAGGTGCTGGGCTTCGGTCCCGGCTACCTGGCGGCGCTGATCTTCGGCGAATCGCTGCTGCTGTCCCTGTTCGGCGCCGCGCTCGGCGTTGCCCTGCTGTTTCCGCTGGCTGCCATCATCGGTTCCGCCATGGGCACCATGTTCCCGGTGTTCCAGGTGGCGCCGCTCACCCTGCTGCTGCAGGCGCTGGCGGCCTTGCTGATCGGCCTGGTGGCCGGTGTCGCGCCCACCCTCCGCGCGGTGCGCGTCAACATCGTCGAGGGGCTGAGGAGCATAGGCTAATGCGCATTCCCCTCTCCTACATCGCGCGCAACCTGTGGGCGCGGCGCCTGACCACCGTGCTGACGGCCAGCGGGCTGGCGCTGGTGGTGTTCGTGTTCGCCACGGTGCTGATGCTGGACGAGGGCCTGCGCACCACGCTGGTCACCACCGGCGAATACGACAACGTGATCCTGATACGGCGCTCGGCGGAGAGCGAAGTGCAGAGCGGCGTGGACCGCGTGCAGGCCAACATCGCCGCCAGCAACGCGGCCATAGCGACAGGTGCGGACGGCCAGCCCATGCTGTCGAAGGAGACGGTGGTGCTGATCTCGCTGCTCAAGCGCAACAGTAGAGGCAACCCGGACAAGCCGTCCAACGTGGTGATACGCGGCATAGACCAGCGCGGCCTGGTGCTGCGGCCGCAGGTGAAGCTGAGCGCCGGCCGCATGTTCCGGCCCGGCGCGTCCGAAATCGTGGCCGGCGCCAGCATCGCCAAGCGTTTCGCCGGCGCCGGCATCGGCGAGAAGCTGCGCTTCGGCCAGCGCGAATGGACCGTGGTGGGCCTGTTCGACGCGGGCAACAGCGGCTTCGATTCGGAGATCTGGGGCGACGCGGACCAGCTGATGCAGGCCTTCCGCCGCAACGGCTACTCGTCCATGGTGCTGCGCCTGGCCGACAGCGCACTGTTCGAGCGCTTCAAGCAGGAGATCGAATCGGACCAGCGCCTGACGCTGGAGGCCAAGCGCGAGCAGACCTTCTATTCAGACCAGTCGCGCGCGCTGTCCACCTTCATCAGCATCCTGGGGCTGACCCTGTCCATCATCTTTTCGATCGGCGCCATGATAGGCGCGGCCATCACCATGTACGCGTCCGTGGCCAACCGCACCGGCGAAATCGGCACGCTGCGCGCGCTGGGCTACCAGCGACGCAACATCCTGGCCGCTTTCCTGGCCGAGTCCATGCTGCTGGCGGTGGCAGGCGGCGCCGTGGGGCTGGTGTTCGCCTCCTTCATGCAGTTCCTGTCCTTCTCCACCACCAACTTCCAGTCCTTCTCGGAACTGGCGTTCGGCTTCCGCCTGAACGGCGCCATCGTCGTCAAGACCTTGCTGTTCGCGCTGGTGATGGGTTTCATCGGCGGTTTCCTGCCCGCCGTACGCGCCGCGCGCATGAAAATCGTGGACGCTTTGCGCGCAGCGTAAGCTACTTTGTGTCACACTATGTTGGTCACAAGAAAAGACTCGGCGCGACCACCGCCGCCAGCCTATGCACTCGCAGCCATCCTGTCATGCCGCTCCCGGCCTCCCTCTGCCATTACGCCGCCGTTCCAGCGCGCCGGCGGCATGGCTAGCCGTCTGCCTGATTGTCCTGCTAGGCCTGCTTGGCGCCGGCCCGGCCCGCGCAGCCGAGGCGCGCAAGGTGCTGGTGCTGTACTCGCTGGGCTCCGACTCGGCCTCGGTATGGCAGCAGCTGGTGCATAAAGGCCTGTACGACGAACTGGCCAGCAAGCGCTGGGGCGACGTGCCCGACATCTTCGAAGAGCGCTTCGACTCGATCCGCGTGGGCGAACAGGCCTCCCTGGACAGCATGGAGCCGTATCTGCGCATCAAGTACGCCAACGTCAAGCTGGATGCCATCGTTACTGAAAACTACCTGGCGGCCGGCTTCCTGAACAGCCACCCGGAACTGTTCCCCGGCGTGCCGCGCTATTACGTGAACCACGGCCGCCGCAACTGGCGCCCGGGCGACGGCGAGGCGCTGGAGCTGGCGCCGGACTACGGCCGCATGCTGGGCGTGATACCGCTGGTGGCGCCCAACGTCAAGCGCATCGTGGTGGTGGGCGACCAGACGCCGCGCGTGCAGGAGTGGATCGCCGGCGTGCGCGCCGCGTCGCGTCCATACAGCAAGCAGATCACTTTCGACTACTGGGACCAGCAGAGCTTCGCTGACCTGTACCGGCGCGCCGGCATGCTGGGCGGCGACACCGCCATCCTGCTGTTCGCCACCTACCGCGACAGCACCGGCGCCAAGGGTTTTCCGTCCGACGTGACGCGCAAGCTGGCGGCCGTGTCGCCGGCCCCCATCTTCACGCATGTGGAATCGCTGGTATTGCCGGGCATTGTGGGCGGCTATGTGCTGAGCGGCGAAGCCATCGGGCGCGTGATCGCGCGCATCCTGCACGGACAGCCGGCCGACCTGAGCGGCGTGCAGCGCTACATCTTCGACTACCCGACCGCCGAGCGGCACCAGCTGCGCAACCTGCCGTCCGAAGCGCTGCTGCGCAACCGCGAGGTGGGCGTGTGGGAGCTGTACCGCTGGCAGATCATCGTGGGCGGCACGCTGATCCTGCTGGAAGGCGTACTGATCACGGTGCTGGTGCACGTGCTGCGCTCGCGCCGCAACGCGCTGGCGGCGCTGAACGACGAACGCAACAACCTGGAAGACCGGGTGCTGCAGCGCACGCTGGAGCTGCTGATGGTGAACACCAAGCTGGAACAGCTGGCCACCACCGACCCGCTGACCGGCATCGCCAACCGGCGCAGGATGACCGAGCAGATCGCCAAGGAGCTGGACCGCGCGCGCCGCTACAAGCATCCGCTGGCGCTGCTGATGGTGGACATCGACCACTTCAAGCGCATCAACGACACCTACGGGCACGACGCGGGCGACCAGGCCATCGTGGCGGTGGCGGGCGCGCTGTCGGCGGGCATGCGCAGCATCGACCTGGCGGCGCGCTTCGGCGGTGAGGAGTTCGTGCTGCTGATGCCGGAGGCGTCGCTGGAGACGGCGGGCGGCGCGGCCGAGCGGCTGCGCGAGACGGTGTCGCAGTTGCGCATTGAAGTCGATGGCGGGCTGCAGATTTCCATGACCATCAGCGTGGGGGTGGCGGCTTCGTATCCGCAGGATGCGCCGGACTCGGCCTCCTCCTTGCTGGTGCGGGCCGACAAGGCGCTGTACCGGGCAAAGAAGGAAGGCAGGGACCGGGTGGTGCTGGGGGCCGGGTGACGGCTACTCCGCGTCCGGCTGCTGCGCAGGGTGCGCGGCCTGGAACGCCGGCAGCGCGGCGCAATTGGCGGCGATGCGCGCGACGTTCGGGTACGGCTCCAGGTCCACTTCAAAGCGCTCCGCATTGAACACCTGCGGCACCAGGCAGCAGTCCGCGATGGTCGGCGTGTCGCCGTGGCAGAAGCGGCCGGTGGCGCTGTCGCGCGCCAGGTGCGCCTCGAACGTGGCCAGGCCCAGGCGCATCCAGTGCCTTATCCAGTCCAGCTTGGCCGCCTCGTCCAGCTTGAGCGTGTGCACCAGGTACCTCAGCACGCGCAGATTGCTGAGCGGATGCGTGTCGCAGGCGATGGTCATGGCCAGCGCGCGCACGCGGGCGCGCCCCGCCGCGTCGGCGGGCAGCAACGGCACTTGCGGATGCTGCTCCTCCAGGTATTCCATGATGGCCAGCGACTGCGTCACCAGCGTGCCCTCGTCGTCCAGCGCAGGCAGCAGCGCGCCCGGATTCACTTCGCGGTAAGCCTGTCCCAGCTGCTCGCCGCCGCCGCGCAGCAGGTGCACCGGCACCGCCTCGTACGGCAGCCCCTTCAGGTTCAGCGCAATGCGGACGCGGTAGGCGGCCGAGCTGCGGAAGTAGGTATAGAGCTTCATGCGCCCTGCTCCCGGCGCTCGCTGTAGTGCGCCACGGTCTGGTCGATGGCGCCGAAGATGCTGGCGCCGTGCGCGTCGAACATCTCGATGCGCACGCTGTCGCCGAACTTGAGGAAGCCGGTGGCCGGCTTGCCGCCTTCGATGGTTTCGTACATGCGCACTTCGGCCAGGCAGCAGTAGCCCACGCCGCCGTTGGCGATGCTGGAGCCGTGCAGGCTGCCCTGCTTGTTGGAAACGGTGCCGGAACCGATGATGGTGCCGGCCGCCAGCTCGCGCGTCTTGGCGGCGTGCGCCACCAGCTGGGCGAAGCTGAAGGTCATGTCTTCGCCGGCGTTCGGCTTGCCGAACGGCTGCGCATTCAGGTGCACGGTCAGCGGCAGGTGCAGCTTGTTGCCGGCCCAGTGCGCGCCCAGTTCGTCCGGCGTGACGGCCACCGGCGAGAAGGCGCTGGCCGGCTTGGAGTTGAAGAAGCCGAAGCCCTTGGCCAGCTCGTTGGGGATCAGGTTGCGCAGCGATACGTCGTTCACCAGCATCACCAGGCGGATGGCCTTCGCCGCGTCGGCGTCGCTGGCGCCCATCTTCACGTCGCCGGTGATGACCGCCACTTCGGCTTCCAGGTCGATACCCCAGTCTTCCGACAGCGCGTAGATACCGTCGCGCGGGCCGACGAAGCTGTCCGAGCCGCCCTGGTACATCAGCGGGTCGGTGTAGAAGGAGGCCGGCACGTCGGCGTTGCGCGCCTTGCGCACCAGCTCCACGTGGTTGATGTAGGCCGAGCCATCAGCCCACTGGTAGGCGCGCGGCAGCGGCGAGTGGCAGGCCGCTTGGTCGAAGGGCTGCGCATCGGCCGCGCGGCCTTCGTTCAGGGCGGCGTACAGCGCGGCCAGCTGCGGCGCGCTGAAGTCCCAGTTGTCCAGCGCCGCTTGCAGGGTGGGCGCGATGCCGGCCGCGCTGACGCACTGCTGCAGGTTGCGGCTGACGACGACCAGGGTGCCGTCACGGCTGCCATTTTTCAGGGTGGCTAATTTCATTGCTTATTCTCCGGTGGCGGGGGCGTGCATCCAGGCTGCGTGCTTGGGCGCCTTTTTGGTTTTCGACCATTCTTCCAGCATTTCCCATTTGACCTCGTCCAGCTTGCGCATCATTTCCGGGGTGCCGGTGTTGACGGACAGCTCCAGGCGGTGGCCGTTCGGGTCGAAGAAGTAGATCGACTTGAAGATGGTGTGGTTGACGGGGCCGATCACGTCGATGCCGGCGGCGCTCAGGCGCGCCTTCGCCTCCAGCAGCTCGTCCATGGTGTCCACTTCCATGGCCAGGTGCTGCACCCAGGCCGGCGTGTTGTGGTCGCGGTCCATTTCCGGCTGGGTGGGCAGCTCGAAGAAGGCCAGCACATTGCCGTGGCCGGCGTCCAGGAACACGTGCATGTAAGGGTCCGGCGCCTTGGTGGACGGCACCTCGTCTTCGGCGATGGCCAGCACGAAGTCCATGTTCAGGTGCTTGACGTACCACTCGACGGTTTGCTTGGCGTCCTTGCAGCGGTAGGCGACGTGATGGATTTGCTTGATTTTCATGGTGGTCTCCCGAGGATATAACGGTATTAGAATCCAGAATCAGATATCATACAAACGGTATTTTTCAATCGATTTATCGGATTTCCCTATGAGTCCTACATTGCGCCAGATGCGCGCCCTCGTCGCCATCGCCAGGACCGGCAGCTTCACGCTGGCGGCCGAGTACCTGAACCTGACGCAATCGTCGCTGAGCGGCCAGATCAAGGAGCTGGAGCAGACGCTGGGCGTGAAGGTGGTGGAGCGCAACACGCGGCGCGCGCAGCTGTCCGAGCTGGGGCGCGAGCTGTATCCGCTGTTCGACAAGATGCTGCAGGACCTCGATGGCGCGATGGCCGATATCGCCAACCGCAAGGCGCTGAAGAAGGGCACGGTGCGCGTGGCGGCGCCGCAGATGATGGCCTGCACCCTGCTGCCGGAGGTGATCGCCGCTTACCGCGCGGCCTACCCGGCGGTGCAGGTGATGCTGGTGGACTGCCCGGTGGAGAACGTGTCCGGCCGCGTGTTCAGCGGCGAGGTGGACTTCGGCATCGGCCCCGAGCGCGATCCGGCGGCCGAGATCGCGGCGCAGCTGCTGTTCGAGATGCCGTTCGTGCTGGTGCTACCGGTGGGCCATCCGCTGGCGGGCAAGGACAGCGTGACGTGGGGCGACGTCAACCAGCATCCGCTCATCGCGCTGCAGGGCCAGTTCACCGAGCGCCTGCTGCGCGACGTGGCGCTCAATCCCTACAATGAAGTGACCTTCATGACCACCGCGCTGGCCATGGTGAACGCGGGCCTGGGCGTGACGGCCTGCCTGCCCTACGCGGCGCCGATGGTGAAGCTGTACGGCCTGCAGATGCGATTGCTGCGCGAACCGGAGCTGACGCGGCGCTTCTTCGTCTACACCAAGAGCGCGCGCTCGCTGTCGCCGGCGGCGCAGAGCTTTGCCGATTTCCTGTTCCAGTTCGTGCAGGCGCACGAGTGGAACATTCCGCAGTCTTGATCAACCCGGCCTGGCTCAGGCCAGGCAGCAGTTGTTCTGGTAGCCCAGCACCAGCTCGTCCAGCAAGCCGCGCACCGCCGGCACCAGCCCACGGCGCGACGGGAACACCGCGTGCACCAGGCGGAAAGGGAAATTCAGCTGCGGCAGCACGCGTTCCAGCTGGCCGCTGTCGAGGTCGGCCTGGACCTGCGCCTGCGGCAGCTGCGCCACGCCCAGGCCGTCGATGGCCGCCAGCTTAAGCGTGGGCATGTCGTCCGTCACCATGCGCGGCGCGTGCGTGACGCTGACGCTGGCACCGGCCACATTGATGAAGTTCCACACGAATTTGTCGCCCGGGCGCGCCATGGCCAGCGTCGGGATGTGCGCCAGGGCCGCAGCGTCCGCCGGGCGCGGCAGCTGCTCGAACAGGCGCGGGCTGGCCACCAGGATGGGCTCGGACCGCGCCAGCACGCGCACGGCCAGGTCGCTGTCGTCCAGCGGCGGCGTGCGCACCCGCAGCGCGATGTCGATGCCTTCCTCGATCACGTCCACCCGGCGGTTGGTGGCGTCGATGGCGATGCGCACCAGCGGATTGGCGGCCAGATACTTGGCAATGATGCAGCCGACGCCGTTTTGCAGCAGGCCGAGCGGCGCACTCAGGCGCACCAGGCCCTGCGGCGTGGAGCGGGTGCGTTCGATGGCGTCGCGCGCCGCCTGCGCCTCGGCCACCACGGCGGCGCAGTGCCGGTAGTAGGTCTGGCCGGCTTCTGTGACGGAAATACGACGCGTGGTGCGGTTCAGCAAACGCACGCCAAGGTCTTTTTCTAGGGCAACTATGTGCCTGCTGAGCTTGGACGCCTGCATGCCCAAGGCCACTGCCGCCGCGCTGTAGCCGCCATGTTCGACAACTTTAGCGAAGAGATACATGTCGTTGAGGTTATCCGCTGCCATTTTGTAAAGCCTGATTATTCTAAATTTGCAAAAGTGATTTGCATTATCCCCTCTTCCGCGGCGATTGTTGCAGGTATACCCTGCCCGCATCCGTTTTTTTATTGCGTTCATCATGAATATCTTGCACATCGATTCCGCTTGCCTGGGCGATAACTCCGCTTCCCGCCAACTGAGCGCCGCCGCAGTTGAGGCATTGTGCACAGGCAGCGCGGACGCGTGCGTGGTCTACCGCGACCTGTCGGCCGCGCCGCTGTCGCACGTGAACGGGCCGTTGATGCAAGTGATGCGCTCGGAATGGAACACGGCGCTGCCAATGAACGCCGAGCTCAGCGCGGAAGCGCTGCTGACCGAGTCGCTGCTGGCGGAGTTCCTGGCGGCGGACGTGCTAGTGCTGGGCGCGCCGATGTTCAACCTGTCCGTGCCATCGACGCTGAAGGCCTGGCTGGACCGCGTGCTGCTGCAGGGCCGCACTTTCGACGTGGACGCGGACGGCCGCACAGTGGGGCTGGCCAAAGGCAAGCGGGTGGTGCTGGTGTCCACGCGCGGCGGGCAGCCGCACGAGATGCTGGCCGACCATCAGGAAGCCTATTTGAAGGCGGTGTTCGCCATCATGGGCGTGGAGCAAGTGGACGTGGTGCGCGCCGAGGGCATTGCGCTGGGCGCCGAACTGCGCGCGCAAGCGATCCAGGGCGCGCTGCGCCAGGCAGCCAGCCTGCGCGCGGTCTGATAGCGCTACAACGCTGCAGCGGGGCGGCACTGTTCGCTATAATTCGGCCATGTCAGCCAACACTATCGAGATCAACCGGCAGATGGACAAGTTCGCCGGGCACCACAGCGTGTGGGTGTTCGGCTATGGTTCGCTGATCTACAAGGCGGACTTCCCCTATCTGCAGCGGCGGCCGGCCAATATCGTTGGCTGGTCGCGGCGCTTCTGGCAAGGTTCGCACGACCATCGCGGCACGCCGGCCGCGCCGGGGCGCGTGGTCACCATCATTCCGGACGCGGGCGCCGTCTGCCACGGCATGGCCTACCTGATCACGCCGGAAGTGTTCGAGCACCTGGACTACCGGGAAAAAAACGGCTACCTGCGGGTGGCGGTGGACATGGCGTTCGACGACATCGCCGGCGACGCGGCCGAAGGCGTGGTGTACGTGGCGCGCGAGGACAACGAAGCCTTCCTGGGCGAAGCGAGCGAAGAAGAAATCGCCCGCCACATCGCCCGCTCCGCCGGCCCCAGCGGCCCCAACAGCGACTACCTGACCCACCTGGCCATCGCCCTGCGCGAGCTCGGCAAGCACGACGCCCACGTCTTCACTATCGAGCAATACCTGCTCGAACTGCTCGCCAGCGGCAAAAAAACCATCTAGCGCATCGAGGACGAAGCAGGAAACACCGCGCCGCCCGCCTCCGCCCGCAGTGGCATCAGAAATCAGAACAGATCCATCTGCCCTGCCGCTGCGGCGGCCTTGGCTTTGGCGCCGAGGGGCGGGACGACCAGGGGGCGCTTGAACTGGCTGGCGTCTAGCTGGCGGAAAGCGGCTGCCGCGCTTTTCCATGCCAAAGCGGCGGATGGCTTTTTCGGCGCGCTGGCGGATCAGGTCGGCCCACACGCCCTCGCCTTTCATGCGCTTGCCGAAGTCGCTGTCATAGTCCTTGCCGCCGCGCATGTCGCGCACGCGGTTCATCACGCGCTGGGCGCGGTCCGGGAAGTGCGCCTCCAGCCATTGCTGGAACAGCGGGCTCACTTCCCACGGCAGCCGCAGCACGATGTAGTTGGCGTGCATGGCGCCCGCCTCGAAGGCCGCTTCCATGACGCGCTCCAGGTCCGGCTCGGTGACGAAGGGGATCACCGGCGCAATGCTGACGCCCACCGGAATGCCTGCGTCCGCCAGCATGCGGATGGTGCGCAGCCGCCGCGCCGGGGCCGACGCGCGCGGCTCCAGCGTGCGCGCGATGGCCGGGTCCAGCGTGGTGATGGTGATGGCGGCCGAGGCTTGCCCGCGGGACGCCATGTCCGCCAGCAGGTCGATGTCGCGCTCGATCAGCGAGGACTTGGTGATCAGCCCGACCGGATGCTGGCATTCGTGCAGCACTTCCAGCACCCGCCGCGTGATGCGCAGGCTGCGCTCGCAGGGCTGGTAGGCATCCGTATTGACGCCGAGCGCGATCGGCTCGGGCACGTAGGACGGCCGCGCCAGCTCCTGGCGCAGCAGCTCGGGCGCGTTCACCTTGGCGAAAATCTTGCTCTCGAAGTCCATCCCGGGCGACAGGCCCAGGTAGCTGTGCGTGGGCCGCGCAAAGCAATAAATGCAGCCGTGCTCGCAGCCCCGGTAGGGATTGAGCGACACGTCGAACGGAATGTCCGGCGAACTGTTGCGGGTGAGAATGGTCTTGGCGAGTTCGTCGGTGACGTGGGTTTTCCACATGCGCGGTTCATCGCCCTCCTCATGCTCCCAGCCGTCGTCGAACTGCTCGCGGCCATGCACCTCGTAGCGGCCCTGCAAATTGCTGACCGCGCCGCGCCCTTTCTGCGCGCGCAGCGGCGCCGGGGGCAGCATGGCTTGCCCTTCAAAATCGTCGTCGTCCATGGCTACCTCGATACTGTACGCATATACAGTATTCTAAGCCTCATGGCGCATCTTCGCAACAGTGATTATTGGAGAGAATTGTCCGCGAACCGGCAGCGCATAATCCATCAGGTCACCCGATTATCCGACAGGAAATTCCCATGCTGAAAAACCTGAAGATCGCCACCCGCCTCGGTGTAGGATTCGGCAGCGTCGTTGTGCTGCTGCTCATTTTGTCCATTATTAGTGTCCAGCGCATGGGCACCATCAACGAAAGCACCCGCGTTATCTACGAGGAGCATTACGCCAAGGTCGTGCTGATCAACGAGGTGTTAAAGAACAGCATGGACAACGCGCGCCAGATGCGCAACATCCTGCTCTCCACCAGCGATGCCGAAGTGGACAAATACCGGCGCCTGGTCGATGCCAACCGCAACGAAATGACCGAAGGGCTGGGCAAGGTGCAAAAACTGCTGAGCACGGATGCCGGCAAGCAGATGTACAAAACCATCATCGACAAGCGCGACCTGGTGGCCGCCAAATACGAGCCCTTCTACGCGCTGGTGAAGTCGGACCGCAAGGCGGCCATCGACTATCTGAAGAACGACTTCGTGCCGACCAACGACACGTTCTGGCTGGCGCTCGATGCGCTGGCCAAATCGCAGGGCGAACTGATGGACAAGGCCGCCGACGACGCCGCCGCCACCTATGAGTCCACGCGCTGGCTGGTGATCGTGCTGTCGGCAGTGGCGATGGTGCTGGCGGTGGCCATCGCGGCCTGGATCACGCTCAGCATCGTGCGCCCCATCCGGCAAGCGGTGCAAGTGGCCGAGCGCCTGGAAGGGGGCGACCTGTCGATCGACATCGACGACAGCTCGAAGGATGAAACCGGCCAGCTGCTGCGCGCCATGCGCAACCTGGTGGCCAAGCTGAACCAGGTCATCACCGGCCAGAAAAAGGCTGTGGAAGCGGCCAACCGCGGCAACTTCGACAGCCGCATCGACCTGAACGGGCTGCACGGCTTCCAGAAGGAGCTGGGCGAAGGCCTAAACCAGCTGATGGCCACCACCGGCGCCAGCATAGACGACGTGGTGCGGGTGATGGGCGCGCTGTCGGAAGGCGACTTGAGCAAGACCATCACAAAGCCCTACGAGGGCGCGTTCGACGAACTGAAGCGCTACGCCAACAACACGGTGGAGAAGCTGGGCCAGGTGATAGACGGCCAGCAGCGCGTGGTAGCGGCGGCCAACCGGGGCGACTTCGAAGCGCGCGTGGAACTGGCCGGGCTGCAAGGCTTCCAGCAGGCGCTGGGCGAAGGCCTGAACCGGCTCATGGCCACCACCGGCGCCAGCATCGCGGACGTGGTGCGCGTGATGGGTGCGCTGGCCGAAGGCGACTTGAGCAAGACCATCGACAAGCAGTACGAAGGCAGCTTCGCGGAGCTGAAGGAATACGCCAACAACACCATGGCCAAGCTGCTGCAAGTGGTCACGGAAGTCAATTCCGGCGCCCATTCGCTGGCCAGCGCGTCGGAAGAAGTGAGCGCCACGGCGCAGGCGTTGTCGCAGGCGTCCAGCGAGCAGGCTGCCAGCGTGGAGGAAACCAGCGCGTCCATCGAGCAGATGACGTCTTCCATCGCGCAGAATACCGACAACGCCAAGGCCACGGACGGCATGGCGGCCAAGGCATCGCAGGAAGCCACCGAGGGCGGCGAGGCGGTGGACGCGACGGTGGCGGCGATGAAGCAGATCGCGCGCAAGATCGGCATCATCGACGACATCGCCTACCAGACCAATCTGCTGGCGCTGAACGCGGCCATCGAGGCGGCGCGCGCGGGCGAGCACGGCAAGGGCTTTGCCGTGGTGGCGGCCGAGGTGCGCAAGCTGGCCGAGCGCAGCCAGGTGGCGGCGCAGGAGATCGGCGAAGTGGCCACCAGCAGCGTGGAGCTGGCCGAGCGGGCCGGCATCCTGCTGGAACAGATGGTGCCCAACATCAAGAAGACTTCGGGACTGGTGCAGGAGATTGCGGCCGCGTCCGAGGAGCAGTCGGCCGGGGTGGCGCAGATCAATTCGGCGGTGAACCAGCTCAGCCAGACTACCCAGCAGAACGCCAGCAGCTCGGAGGAGCTGGCCGCCACGGCAGAGGAAATGAGCAGCCAGGCCGAGCAGCTCCAGCAGACCATGGGCTTCTTCAAGGTGAACGCCACGCCGCAGCGGCGGCCCACCCAGGCGCCGCCGGCGCGCAAGCCGGCGGCCGTCAAGATGATGCGCAACCGCGATGTCTACACTGCGACGGCCCCGGCCGGCGAGGAACTGGACGAGGCCGAGTTCGTGCGCTTCTAGGAGCCGCACCGGGGCTGCATGCCTGTGCCGGCCCCGCCCCCTCTTTCCGCGTCTCCCCTCTTTCCGCGTCGCGCGCGGCGGCGCGGAGTTTCGCTGCCGGGCCGCTAACTGGTATCATGCGCACTGTCCCAGGTGCCGTGCGCCCGGCGCCCACGCGCCGCGCACGCTATCCGATGTCACCAACACCGCCAGCCCATGGCCGCGCTCCCTGCTGCGGCGGGCTGCTTTTTGACCCGAATTGACCACATCATGACCAATACGAACAACAATCTGCCTTCGCTCGGCGCGCGCATCGCGCTCGCCTTCGGCACCTTCTTCCGCACGCTGTCGGACCCGCAGTTCGCCGCCCGCCTGCAGCGCATCAATTCGCGCGTGGCCGGCGCCGCCGCTGCGGCACCGGCTTCGGCACCCACTGCGGCCCCGACCGCCGCCCCTACGCCGGCACCGACCGCCGCGCCGACCGCGCCGCCGGCCCCGGTGATCCTGCGCGAAGCCACGCCGGACGCCGCGCTGCAGCTGCTTAGCCTGCTGCAGCGCGAAGCGCGCCTGATCGACTTCACTCAGGAAAACCTGAGCGCCTACGCCGACGCCGACATCGGCGCCGCCGCGCGCGTGGTGCACGAAGGCTGCGCCAAGGTGCTGCGCGAGCACTTCACCATCGAGCCGGTGCGCGCCGAAGCCGAAGGCACGCGTGTGACGCTGGAAGAAGGCTTCGACGCGGCCGCCGTGCGCCTGACCGGCAACGTGGTGGGCAAGGCCCCGTTCAAGGGCAGCCTGAGCCACCGCGGCTGGCGCGCCACCAGCGTGCGCCTGCCGAAACTGGCCGAAGCGCATGACGCCAAGGTACTGGCCCCGGCGGAGGTGGAACTGTGAGCGATAATCTGAACAACCCGGTGAGCAGCACCCCGCGCTACGCCATCGGCATCGACCTTGGCACCACCCACAGCGCGCTGTCCTATGTGGACCTGCAGGCAAGCGACGGCGAGAAAACCGCGCAATCCGTGCTTGGCGTGCCGCAGCTGACCGCACCCGGCACCGTGGAAGAGCTGCCGCTGCTGCCGTCCTTCCTGTACCTGCCGCACCCGGACGAAATGGCGCCCGGCCAGCTGTCGCTGCCCTGGCAGGCCGGCGGCGAAGGGTCGCAGCCATCCGCCGTGGCCGGCGAAATGGCGCGCAGCCGCGGCGCCACCACGCCGATCCGCCTGGTGTCCAGCGCCAAGAGCTGGCTGTGCCACCCCGGCGTGGACCGCCGCGCCGCCATCCTGCCGAACGACGCGCCGGAAGAAGTGACGCGCGTCTCGCCGCTGGAGGCATCGACCCGCTACCTGTCGCACCTGCGCCAGGCCTGGGACAGCGCGCATCCGGAGGCGCCGTTCACGCAGCAAGCCGTCACGGTGACCATCCCCGCGTCCTTCGACCCGGCCGCGCGCGAGCTGACCGCCGACGCGGCCAGGGCCGCAGGCTATGAGGGCCTGACGCTGCTGGAAGAACCGCAAGCGGCGCTGTACAGCTGGATTCAGGGCAGCGAAGGCCGCTGGCGCAAGGAAGTCAAGCCGGGCGACATCATCCTGGTGGTGGACGTGGGCGGCGGCACCAGCGACTTTTCGCTGATCGCCGTGCTGGAACGCGACGGCGTGCTGGAACCGCACCGCGTGGCCGTGGGCGACCACATCCTGCTGGGCGGCGACAACATGGACCTGGCGCTGGCCCACCTGGTGGCGCGCAAGCTGGCCGCCAATGGCACGCAGCTCGATGCGTGGCAACTGCGCGCGCTGACCTACGGCTGCCGCGCCGCCAAGGAAGCCCTGCTGGCCGACGCCAGCGTGGAGAGCTGGCCCATCGTGGTGCCGAGCCGCGGCTCGAAGCTGATTGGCGGCTCCATCCGCACCGAACTGACGCGCGCCGAGGTGACGACCTTCATCCTGGACGGCTTCTTCCCGCAAGTGGAAGCGTCGGCCCGCCCCGCCGTGCGCACCCGTGCCGGCCTGACGCAGCTTGGCCTGCCGTACGCGCAGGACGCGGCCGTGACGCGCCACCTGGCGTCCTTCCTGGCGCGCCAGCTGGGCGCCACCAGCGAGCTGCAAGGCTACGAAGGCAAGCAGGACGCAAACGTGGCAGACGCCAACGTCACCTTCCTGCATCCGACCGCCGTGCTGTTCAACGGCGGCGTGTTCAAGTCCGAGCTGCTGGCCCAGCGCGTGATGGACACCATCAACGACTGGCTGTACCTGGAAGGCGCGGAAGCTGCGCGCATGCTGGGCGGCGCGGACCTGGACCTGGCCGTGGCGCGCGGCGCCGCGTACTACAGCTACGTACGCCGTGGCAGCGGCGTGCGCATTCGCGGCGGCACGGCGCGTTCGTATTACGTGGCGGTGGAGTCGTCCATGCCGGCCATTCCGGGCATGGAGCCGCCTATCCAGGCCCTGTGCGTGGCGCCGTTCGGCATGGAAGAAGGCAGCGAGATGGAACTGCCGGGCCAGGAGTTCGGCCTGGTGGTCGGCGAGCCGGTGGACTTCCGCTTCTTCGGTTCCTCCACCCGCCGCCAGGACCGGATCGGCGACATGCTGGACTTCTGGGCGCCGGAAGAACTGCAGGAACTGAACGCGATCCAGATGACGCTGTCGCCGGAAGGCCGCCAGCCGGGCGACGTGGTACAGGTGCGCCTGCACGCGCAAGCCACCGAATCGGGCACGCTGGAGCTGCTGGCCGTCTCCAACGAGGGTGGGCCAAACGGCGGCCAGCGCTGGAAGGTGGAGTTCGACGTGCGCGCGGCCGCCGCCGGGTAACGCGCCGCACCACCGCATGAAGCAATACCTCGTCAGCATCGACCTTGGCACCACCAACACGGTGCTGGCTTACTGCGCCCCCGGCTCGGACGACGTCAGGCTGTTCGACATCGACCAGCTGGTGGCGCCGGGCGAAGTGGGCACGGCGCCATTGCTGCCGTCGCTGCGCTACCACCCGGCCGAGGGCGAGCTGGCTGCCGGGGAATTGCAGCTGCCGTGGCGCGAGCCGGACGTGGCTGGCGTGGCCGAAGTGGCGGGCGGCCGGCTGGCGCGCCAGCTGGGCGCGCAGGTGCCGGGACGGCTGGTGGCCAGCGCCAAGAGCTGGCTGTCGCATCCGAACGTGGACCGCATGGCCGCCATCCTGCCATGGGGCGCGGAGGCCGACGTGGCCAAGGTATCGCCGGTGGCGGCCAGCGCCGGCTACCTGGCGCATCTGCGGACTGCGTGGAACCAGCGCTTCCCCAAGCATCCGCTGGAACAGCAGCAGATCGTGCTGACAATCCCGG
The DNA here is from genome assembly GCF_042693265.1 of Pseudoduganella sp. UC29_71. NCBI lineage: Bacteria > Pseudomonadati > Pseudomonadota > Betaproteobacteria > Burkholderiales > Oxalobacteraceae > Pseudoduganella > Pseudoduganella sp. UC29_71. Next base: position 4,054,516 of record NZ_CP170549.1, read on the forward strand.
CGTCTTTCGACGAAGGCGCGCGCGCGCTCACGCTGGAGGCGGCGCGCATGGCGGGCCTGCCAAAGCTGCGGCTGCTGGAGGAACCGCAGGCCGCGTTCTACGACTGGCTGTACCGGCACCGCACTACGCTGGCGCAGGACCTGGCGCGCACGCGGCTGGTGCTGGTGTGCGACGTGGGCGGCGGCACCACCGACTTCAGCCTGATCAAGGTGGAGCTGCCAGCCGGCGGCGGCGACCCGCTGCTGACGCGCATCGGCGTGGGCAACCACCTGATCCTCGGCGGCGACAATATGGACCTGGCGCTGGCGCGCCTGGTTGAAGCGCGGCTGGCGGGCAGCGACGAGGGCGCCACGCCTGCGGTGCGCCTGTCGGCGGCGCGCATGGCGCAGCTCACCGAGCGCTGCCGCGCCGCCAAGGAGCAGCTGCTGGCGGCCGACGCGCCGGACAGCGTGGCCGTCACCATGCTGGGCACGGGATCGAAGCTGATCGGCGACTCCCGCACGGTGGAACTGACGCGCGGCGAAGTGGAGCGCATGGTGGTGGACGGCTTCTTCCCGATGGGTGGCGCGCACGAGGAAGCCAAGCGCACGCGCGGCGGCATCGTGGAATTCGGCCTGCCCTACGCCAGCGACGCGGCCATCACGCGCCACCTGTCCAGCTTCCTGCACGAGCACGCCGCGGCCGCCCGCGAAGCGCTGGGCGAAGCAGCGTCCGCCGCCCCGGACCTCGCTGGCGGCGATCTGCCGCGCGGCGCGCTCCCGGTACCGGACACGCTGCTGCTGAACGGCGGCGTGTTCCGCGCCGACGCGCTGGCCAAGCGCCTGGAAGCCACGCTGTCCGCCTGGCGCGGCGCGCCGGTGCAGGTGCTGCACAACGATAACCCGGACGTGGCGGTGGCGCGCGGCGGCGTGGCCTACGCCATCGGCAAGCAAGGCCGCGCGCCCACCATCGGCGGCGGCTCCCCGCGCTCCTACTACCTGCTGCTGGACGGCGAAGCCGGGCAAGGCGGCCGCCGCGCCGTCTGCATCCTGCCGCGCGGCGCAGAAACGGGCAGCGAAGTCCGCCTTGCCGAACGCACTTTCGCGCTGCGCCTCGGCCGGCCCGTGCGCTTCCACATCGTCTCCTCGACCGCCGATGCCGGCACCCCGCCGCGCGCCGGCGAGCTGGTGGAACTCGATCCCGCGTCCTTCGTGCGCCTGCCGCCCATCGCCGCCGTCCTGCGCGACAGCGGCGATACGGCCGCGCGCAAGGAGATCCCTGTGCAGCTGGCCGCTTCGCTGAGCGAAGTGGGCACGCTGGAAGTGCACTGCGTGGCCAACGAAGACGGCAAGCCGCAACGCTGGCTGCTCGAATTCCAGCTGCGCGACCACGGCGCCCCCGACACCGGAGACGATGCCGACGAAATCATCCTGCCGCCCCGCTACAAGGACGCGCTGGAGAAAATCGACCGCATCTTCGGCAGCCGCGCGCAGCAGGTGGAGAGCAAGGAAGTGCGCCAGCTGGGCCGCCAGCTCGACCACTTGCTGGGTGCGCGCGAGTCGTGGCCCACGCCGCTGCTGCGCCACCTGTTCGACGCGCTGCTGCAGCGCGCCAAGGGCCGGCGCCGCTCGGCCGAACACGAACGCGCGTGGCTGAACCTGGCCGGCTACTGCCTGCGCCCCGGTTTCGGCCACGCGCTGGATGAATGGCGCATCGAACAGCTGTGGGCCATGTTCGACACCGGCCTGCAATACCACAAGGACAGCCAGGCCTGCTCGGAATGGTGGACCTTGTGGCGCCGCGTGTCCGGCGGCCTGGACGCCACGCAGCAACTGCGCCTGCTGGACGATTTTGCCTTCAACCTGCAAGCCGACGGGCAGGAGCGCGGGCGCCGTCCCGTCACGCTGGTCAACGGCAGCGAGGAAGACATGCTGCGCCTGGGCGCGTCGCTGGAGCGCATTCCTTCCGCCTACAAGGGCGAGATCGGCGAATGGCTGCTCGGGCAAGTGCAGGAGCTCGCGCCCGCCACGGCGGTCAGGGCCGACAAGGCCGAGGCGGCGCTGGGCCGCTTCCTGTGGGCGCTGGGCCGCGTGGGCGCGCGCCATCCCTTCCACGGCAGCGCGCACGACGTGGCGCCGGTGGAGGCGGTGGAACGGTGGCTGGCGGTGCTACTGGCGCTGGACTGGAAGAAGGTGGAACCGGCAGGCTTCGCCGCCGCCCACCTGGCGCGCATGACGGGCGACCGCACGCGCGACATCAGCGAAGACTTGCGCCAGCAAGTCCTGCAGCGCATGGAAGCGTCGCGCGCGCCCGCCGCGTGGAGCGCCATGGTGCGGGAAGTTGTGCAGCTCGACCAGGCGATGGAGAAGCGCATGCTGGGCGAGGCGCTGCCGCCGGGACTGAAGCTGCTCAGCTGAGCGAGCGGCCTGCTCGCGCGTAGCCCTGCTGCTGCGCCACGAAGCCGTCGAAAGCGGCAATCAGCGGCGCAAATTTTTCCGCATCGCCTTCCAGCTGGGCCAGCGCGTACGTGGTGGCCTCCAGCGTGGACAGCTGGTCCGGCGCATGCGCCTTGCGGATCAGGTAGTGCGACGCAGGCGTATCGCGCAGCGGCAGGCGTGGCAGGCGCTGCAAGGCGGGATTCAGGTACAGCATCTTGCGGCTCTTGCGCCAGGTCGCGTCCAGCACGACCAGAAGCAATGCGGACGGTTCGGCGGCGCACGACGGGTCGAACGGCGGCGCGGGCGCGATGCCCATGGAGGCGTCGCCTGGCGTGTCAGGGTACAGCAGCAGCGGGCGGCGCGGTCCGGCCAGCATGGCCTCCAGGCGTTGAGGATCGAACGACTCTCCTACTTCCAGGCGGCTGTTCGGCAGGCAAAGATGCAGCAGCCGCGCGCTGTTCTTGGCGTTCGCCACTTCCATGGGATGCTGGAGTATCAGCACTTCCGCAGCACTGGCGATGGGCGCCGCCCAGCAGCAGATGCAGCTAGCCTGCGGCCGCAGGCAGGCCGCGCACATAGGGCGTTTGTTAGGTTGGGACATGCACGATTGTAGCCGCAGCAGCGGCCGGGGCGCCAGCGGCCAGCGCCTAGACGCCCCGCTACGCGAGGCGCGCCAGTTCGCGTCCGGCCACCGCGCGCCGCGCAGGCCGGCCGGGCAGCGCCTTGCCGGGCAAGTCGCGCATCTGCATCTCGGTCAGCTTGAACACGCTGACCGACTGCGCCAGCTGCGCCGACTGTTCCTGCATGGCCGCTGCCGCAGCGGCGGCCTGCTCCACGAGCGCCGCATTCTGCTGCGTCACCTGGTCCATCTGCGTGATGGCGAAATTCACCTGCTCGATGCCGACGCGCTGTTCCTCGCTGGCGTCCGCAATCTCGGTCATGATGCCGGACACCTTCGCAATGCTGGCCACGATATCGTTCATGGTGCGCCCCGCCTTGTCCACCAGTCCCGTGCCCGCCTCCACCTGGTGCACCGAGGTGTCGATCAGCGCCTTGATCTCCTTGGCCGCCGACGCCGAACGCTGCGCCAGCGTGCGCACTTCCGACGCCACCACGGCAAAGCCCCTGCCCTGCTCGCCGGCGCGTGCCGCCTCCACCGCCGCGTTCAGCGCCAGGATATTGGTCTGGAAGGCGATACCGTCGATCACGCTGATGATGTCCACAATCTTGCGCGACGAGTCGTTGATCGACCCCATGGTCGTCACCACTTCGGACACCACCGCCCCGCCCTGGCTGGCGATTTCGGATGCGTTCACCGCCAGCTTGCAAGCCTGGCGCGCATTCTCGGCGTTGATCTTGACGGTGGCCGTCAGCTGCTCCATCGACGACGCGGTCTCCTCCAGCGAACTGGCCTGCTCCTCGGTGCGCGCCGACAGATCCATATTCCCGGCCGCGATCTCGCTGGACGCCTCGGCCATGTTGTCGGTGCCGCCCCGCACCTGGCCGACGATGTTGACCAGGTTGGTGTTCATATTCTTCAGCGCGTGCATCAGCTGGCCGGTTTCGTCCGACGACTGCACCACGATGTCGCTGGTCAGGTCCCCCGAGGATACCGATTCGGCGACCTTCACCGCCTCGCTGATCGGCCGCGTGATGGTGTGCGTGATGTACCAGGCAAAGCCGACGCCCATCGCTACCGCCGCCAGGCCCAGCATGATGAGCATATTGCGTCCGCTCTCGTAGCCCTGCTGGATTTTCGCCGCCATCTCATCGAGCTGGCGCTTCTGCGTGTCGGCCAGCTTCTGCAGCGCGGCGAGGTAGACCACGCGGTTGCCCTCCATGTCCTTCTCGAAGATGCGCTTGCCCGTTTCCAGGTCGCCGTCCGCCTTGGCCTTGAAGACGGCCTTGCGCGCGTCCACATAGGCTTTGCGCGCCGCCAGGATGGCCGCGTGCTCGGCCTTGCCGTCCGGGTCCTGCAGGATGGTGCCGAGGGAGTCCTGCAATTCGGTGGCGCGGCCCGATGCCTGCGCCATCTGCTGCTCGAAGCCTTTCTGGTCGGCCGGGTCCTGCACCTTCCAGGCGGCGGTGGTGCGCGCCGCATTCACCTCCACCACCTTCTGCCACTCGGCCACCATCCGCTCCACCCGCACGTGGTCGCGCAGCAGCGCATCGGTCATGGCGCTGGCTTGCTGCATGCGCAGGATGCCGATTATGGTGAGTGCCGTCAAAAGCAACAGCACTACGGTAAACCCCAGGCCCAGCCTGACGCCGATCTTCAGATTCTTCATCCCGGTCTCCTCGTGCCGAATTTTTAATGCTTTTTTTGGCAGTCTGAGCGCAATTCTATTGGAATGCAAGAATTTACTGAAAGCAATATTTTAAGCCTCCGGCGTGGCAACCCCCAGCAATTCGTCCATCTGCGCAACGGCGCCGGGCTCCTTCAGCACGGCACGCAGCCACAGGTGCAGCGGCAGTTCGCCCCAGCCTGCGGCCTTCTCGGCCAGATAAGCCACCGGACTGTGAGGCTCGGTGCGGCGGAAAAATTCCGCCACCAGCCGCAACTGGGCCAGCGCCTGCGCGCGATTCTGCAGCGGGCCGGCTGTTGCGCGGCGGCCACCGGCGGCGTTGCCCTCGTCCGCCAGCGCCCCGTCGCCCTGCGCGGTGCGCTGCGCCCCGTCCTCGTCCGCGCCGGGCGGCGTGGCCAGCGGTTCGATGAAGTCGATGGCGTTCAGCAGCGCTTCGCGCGCCGCGCCGAAGCCCGGCCCGTCCGCCCCCAGGTGCGCATCGACCGCGCGCTCCAGTTCCTGCAGCGACGCCAAGCAGTAGCGCGCGTCTGCCAGCAGGCCGTCGTTGAACTGGGGCGAGTTGCGGCGCCGCTCGGCGTCCAGTTCGGCCAGCCCCGGCCCTTCCGCCGGCGCCACGGCTTGCGTGCCCCAGCCCGCGTTCTCGGCGGCGGCCGCGCTGGCCGCATTCAGGCGCTGGCGCGCGGCATCGAAGCTGGCCATGGAGACGGCGCCGCGCTCCGTCACCGCGATTTCCTTCACCAGCCGCGGCGTGCGCGCCAGCAGCCAGTACAGATTGCCGACGCGCTGCTCGGTGTCGCCGTCTTCGATGGCGGGATGCAGTCCGTCCCAATAGCGTGCGCACAGGCCCGCCAGCAAAGCGTAGCCGTCGCCCAGGCCACGGAAGCCGCGCGTCCGGGTGTGCGCCTCGGCCAGCCACACGGCCAGCCGCAGGTCCTTGCTGCGGCCTTCGATCAGCGCGGCGCTGCGCTGCGCCACGAAGGCCCAGTCGGCCTCCTTCAGCGCCGTCACCCACGCGCCCTGGTCCAGCGTGGGGTCGTCCGCCAGCCGCGCGCGGACGATTTCATCGACCTCGCTGCTGAAGGAAATGTCTTCGCCGCAGGCATGCGAGGCGCTGATGGGCTGCAGCAGTTGCGCGATATTGAACATGGGCGCGTCTCCTATTTAATGGTGTATTTGAACTGTCCCTGGCGGCTCGCGCCTGCCTTGATGCTGGCGATGGCCACGCCGTCCGCCATGCGCGCCAAGACCGCCTCCGAGATCGCCGGCAGCAAGGTGCCGTTCAGGATGTGGTCCACATTGCGGGCGCCGGAATCGACCTCGGTGCAGCGCGCCAGCACCGCCGTCACCAGGGCCTCGTCATAGCTGAATTCAGCCTGGTGCGCGGCGCGGATGCGCTGGCCGATGCGGTCCAGCTTGAGCGCGATGATGCGGGCCAGCACCTCGTCCGGGAGCGGATAGAACGGCACCAGCTGCATGCGCCCGAGGAAGGCGGGCTTGAAATGCTTCATCAGCTGCGGCCGGGCCAGTTGCTCCAGCTCGGCCGGCGCCGGACGCTCGGCGGCCGGCTTGTTCAGGCAAGCCTGCATGATGGCGGCGGACGCCACGTTCGAAGTGGCGATGATGATGGTGTTACGGAAGTCGATCTCGCGCCCTTCGGCGTCGTCCAGCACGCCCTTGTCGAACACCTGGAAGAACAGCTCGGCCACGTCCGGGTGCGCCTTCTCGATTTCGTCGAGCAGCACCACGCTGTAGGGCGCGCGCCGCACCGCCTCAGTCAGCACGCCGCCTTCGCCGTAGCCGACGTAGCCGGGCGGCGAACCTTTCAGGCCGGAGACGCTGTGCGCCTCCTGGTACTCGCTCATGTTGATGGTGATGAGTTTGCGCTCGCCGCCGTACAGCAGGTCGGCCAGGGCCAGCGCCATCTCCGTCTTGCCCACGCCGGACGGGCCGGTGAACAGGAACACGCCCTTGGGCTTGTCCGGGTCGTTCAGGTTGGCGCGCGCGGTGCGCACGCGCTGGGCCACGGCCGCCACCGCATGCCGCTGGCCAAGGATGCGCGCCCGCAGCGCGTCCTCCAGCTTCTGCACGGCGCGGATCTCGTCGCGCACCATTTTTCCCAGCGGGATGCCGGTCCAGCCGGAGACGATGCCGGCCACCGTGTGCGCATCCACCAGCTGCGTCACCATCGGTTCGCCACCCTGCAAGGAGGCCAGTTCCTCTTCGAGCGCCGCCATGCTGACGCCGCCGCCCACCGGCGGGTAGCTGTTGCGCTGCACCTCCATGGCCGCGTGCAGCGCCTTCTCGCGCTCCCAGCGCTCGCTGTGCTTGCGGTATTCCTGCTGCAGCGTTTCGCGCGCCACGCGCAGCTCGCGCAGCCGCGCGCCGTGGCGGCCGTCGCCGCCCTCCTCCCGCTCCAGCGCGGCAATCTCGTAGCCGATGCGTTCCACGCGCTTTTGCGCCTGCTCCACCAGCTGCGGCGCGGCGCTGCGGCCAAGCGCCACCCGGGCGCAGGCGGTATCGAGCACGCTGACCGCCTTGTCCGGCAGCTGGCGGCCGCTGATGTAGCGGTGCGACAGGCTAACCGCCGCCACCACCGCCTCGTCGTTGATGCGGATGCCGAAATGCTTCTCCATCAGCGGCGCCATGGCGCGCAGCATGGCGCAGGCGATTTCCTCGCCGGGCTCCTCTACCTTCACCACCTGGAAGCGGCGCGCCAGCGCGGCGTCCTTCTCGAAGTACTTTTTGTATTCGCTCCAGGTGGTGGCGGCGATGGTGCGCAATTCGCCGCGCGCCAGGGCCGGCTTGAGCAGGTTGGCCGCGTCGTTCTGGCCGGCCTGGCCGCCGGCGCCTATCATGGTGTGCGCTTCGTCGATGAACAGCACGATGGCGTGCGGGCTCTTGCGCACTTCGTCGATGACGTTCTTGAGCCGGTTCTCGAACTCGCCCTTGACGCTGGCGCCGGCCTGCAGCAATCCCATGTCCAGCGCGTGGATCTCCACGCCGCGCAGCACCTCCGGCACGGCGCCGGCCGCGATGCGCAAGGCCAGGCCCTCCACCACGGCGGTCTTGCCCACGCCGGCCTCGCCGGTGAGGATGGGATTGTTCTGGCGGCGCCGCAACAGGATATCCATGGCCTGGCGGATTTCGGTCTCGCGCCCGATCACCGGGTCGAGCTTGCCCTCGCGCGCCTGCCGGGTGAGGCTAGTGGTGTACTGGTCCAGCGCGGGCGTCTTCACGCCGAGCTGCTGCACCGGATCGCCGCCGTCGGGCACGCCCGGCTCCGCGGCGGCGTGCTCCTCCTGCGAGCCGCGCGTGAACTTCTCCATATTGTGTTTAAGCTCGTCGACCGGGAAGCGCGCGAACAGCCTGGAGCCGCGCGCCGCCAGCTGCGACAGGTCCGGCTCGGTGAGCAAGGCCAGCAGCAGGTGGCCGCTGCGTATCAGGTCCGGCTGCGGCAGCGACAGCGAGGCGATCAGCCACGCGTGCTCCAGCAGCACCGGCAAATGCCGGGAGAATACCGGCGTGCGCGCACTGCCGTTCTTGAAGCGGGCGATCTCGTTGCGCAGGTCGCCGTCCAGCGCCTCCAGGCTGATGCCGCACTTGCGGGCGATCAGCACGAAGTCGCTCTGCTCCTGCTCCAGCAGCGCCAGGAACAGGTGTTCGACGTCGACCTCGTATTGCCCCAGGCCGACGCAGATGCTGGCGGCGCGCGTGGCGGCCAGGCGCGTGGTGTCGTTCAGTTTTGCGATCAGGGTCTTCAGGTTGATGCTCATGCCTGTGCTCCGCTGTGGTGGATGGCGTAGTGCAGCGTGGACGGCTGCAGTACGGCGTCGAAATTGACGGGTTCGAATGCGGAAAGGACCGCCAGCACGCCGCTGATGACGAAGCTCACGCGGTTGATGCTGCCGGCCTGCTGCTCGATGCGGGCCTGCACTTGCCGCAGGCGCGGCTCGTGGCGCTCGATGGCCGCCTTCAGGCTGGCGCAGATGCGGGCGCGGTCTTCGCTGCTGCTCAGGCACATGCCGGCGAAGTCCACCAGGCCGTAGTTGACAATGGAGCCGGCGCACTCGGGATAGGCCGCCAGCAGCGTCTCGGGCAGTGCCGTCCGCGTGTTCAGCAAATCTTCCAGGTCGCGCGCGACGGCGTCTTTCAGCTGCGCGATGGTCAAGCCCGCGCCGGCCTGGCTGCGCGCGCCCAGCAGGCGGTCCATCAGGCCGGGAACAAAACCGTTCATGGCTGCTCCTCTCAAAAAAAATACCGCAGTGGCCCCACTGCGGCATGCTGCGCACTAATGGATCAGGCGATGCGGTTGGCGGACAGGTCCCAGCCGCCGGAGGTGTTGCCTCCCGCTCCGCCGGAGATCTTCTGCTGCGTGTACTTCCAGCGCACCTTGGAGAACTTGAACCCCACTTCCTCGGTGAGGATGTCGCCCTCCTCCACCGACGGCGCCACCGCGCCGATCAGCACGTTCTCGATTTCGATCTCGAAGTACTTCACGCGCTCGCCCTGCGCGTCGGCCCGCATGAATTCGAACTTGGCCTTGGGGATGGTGCGGCCGGCCGCGCAGGTTTGCAGCAGGATGGGCGAGGCCAGGTCGGCCAGCTTGGAGATAACGATGTCGCGGTGCTCGCAGCGTTCGGCCGTGTGGCCGCCGCCGGTGGAGGCGGTGGCGGACTTGGGTTGCTCCACGCCGAAATTGACCGATTTGCATTCGATCCAGTCCTTGTGGCGGTCATCCGCCGATTCGCCCTTGATGCCATCAATGTACAGATAGACGTCGATTGCCATTGCATGCTCCTAGGTTGGGTTTAGTAGTTGGTCGGTTGAGGCAACTCCGCGACCAGTCGGAGGGAAACGGAGAGTTCGTCGAGCTGGAAGTGCGGGCGCAGGAAGGACACGGCGCGGTACACGCCCGGCCGTCCCGGCACCTCGTGCACCTGCACCGACGCTTCGCGCAGCGGGAAGCGCGCTTTCTGGTCCTGGCTGGCGTTATCGTCCAGCAGCACGTACTTCATCAGCCAGCGGTTCAGGAAGTCCTCGACGTTGGCGGCGGCGGCGAAACTGCCCACCTTGTCGCGCATCATGGCCTTCATGTAGTGGGCGATGCGCGAGACGGCGAAGATGTACTGCAGCTGGGACGACAGCACGGCATTGGCGTTGGCCGCCTCCGAGCTGTACTTGCGCGCCTTCTGCGCGGACTGGGCGCCGAAGAAGGCGGCATAGGCGGTGTTCTTGCAATGGACCAGGGAGATGAAGCCGAGGTCGCTCAGCTCCTTTTCGCGGCGGTCCGTGATGGCCACCTCGGTGGGGCACTTGAGCGCCACTTCGCCCTCGTCGGTCTTGAAGGTGTGGGTCGGCAGGTCGTCCACCAGGCCGCCGCCCTCCACGCCGCGTATCGCCGCGCACCAGCCGTACTCGCCAAAGGCCCTGGTCAGCTTGGCGCCGAAGGCGTAGGCGGCGTTGCACCACAGGTACTTGTGGTGGTCGGTGCCGTCCACCTCCTCGACGAAGTTGAAGCCTTCGACGGTGTTGCCGTCCACCGGGTTGAACGGCAGGCGGCCGAGGAAGCGCGGCAGGGTCAGGCCGACGTAGCGCGAGTCTTCCGATTCGCGGAAGGCCTTCCACTTGGCGTATTCCACGGTGTCGAACACCTTGGCCAGGTCGCGCGGCTTGCCCAGCTCGCCGTAGCTTTCCAGGCCAAACAGCTCGGGCGAGGCGGCGCTGATGAAGGGCGCGTGCGCGGCGGCCGCCACATGCGACATCTGCTCGACGAAGTACATGTCCTCAGGCTGGCGCGAAATTTCGAAGTCGCCCAGCAAGGCCGCGTACGGCGCGCCGCCGAAAGTGCCGAATTCTTCCTCGTAGACCTTCTTGAACATGGTGCTCTGGTCGAATTCCAGCGCGCTCTGGAAGTCCTTCACCAGTTCGCGCTTGGTGGCGTTGAGCATGCGGATCTTCAGGTTCTGGCCGGTGCCGGAATTTTTCACCAGGTAGTGCAGGCCGGTCCAGCTCTGCTCCAGTTTCTGGAAGGCCGGCGCGTGCATGATGGCGCTGAGCTGCTTCGAGATCATCGCGTCCAGTTCCGCCACGCGCGCGTCCAGCGTGCCGCTCAGGTTGTGCGACACCGGCATACTGCCTTCCAGTACCTGGTTCACCAGTTCGGCGATGATGTCCTTGGCGCGTTCATGCTCCACGCTGGACTTGGCCACCTTGCTTTGTTCGACGATTTCATCGAGCAGGGTGGCAGCCCGTGCGGCGCCTGCCGGTGCGGTCTGCAGTTGGTCCAGTTGTGCCGACATGTCAGTCCTCCTTGTCCGCGGGTGCGGCCAGGCTGGTCAGCTGGGCCGTGTTGTTGAGCACATTGGTCAGGATGTCTTCCAGCCTGTCGTTGCCGGCCAGCTTGTTGCGCAGGTCGGCCAGCTTGCTGCGCGCGTCCAGCAGGCGGCTGAGCGGCTCGACCTGGCGCACCACCGACTCGGGCCGGAAGTCGGACATGGCGCGGAACTGCAGTTCGACCGGGAACTCGCCGCCGCCGGCCAGCTCGTTGGACACCTGGAAGCGCGCCACCGGCGCCACGCCGGCCAGCACCTCGTCGAAATTGTCGCCGTCGATGTTGACGAACTTGCGGTCCTTCAGGCGCTTGTGCGCCGTCTCCGCGTTGCCGCCGAAGTCACCCACCACGCCGACCACGAAGGGCAGCTCCTTGTTTTCCATGGCATCGCCGATCTCGACGTCATAGCTCATCTGCACGCGCGGTGCGCGCACCTTGCCCAGCCGTTTCTGGACGCTGTCGCCACTGGCCATCTTGTTACTCCTTCACGGTTATTTGAGCGAGCCGAACGGGTCGGTGGAAGACGATGACGACGCGGCAGCTTTGGCGGCCGGTGCGGCGCGCGGGCGGACCGGCTTGGGCGCGGCCGCAGTCGGCACCAGCACATCCTCGCCGATGCTGGTGCGCAGCACGCGCGCCAGGTCCCTGGCTTCGCTGCGCAGCGAGCCGCTCAGGTTGTTCTGCTGGCTCAGGTCCGCCAGCGCCTTGGTCGACAGGCGCAAGCCGCTCACGGCGATGATGCTGTTGCCGACCTGGTCGCCGGGATCGCGCTGCAAGGCTTCCTGCGCATGGAGGATGGCTTCGCCGTAGCTGGCGCGGTCGAACTTCATCTGCGCCATCGACAGCCACGGCCCCTTCTCGGCCGGGTAGCTGCTGGCCGCGCTGCGCAGCAGGGTCAGGGCCTTGTCCTGCTGGCCCGACGCCGCCGCGCGGCTCGCCTCGGCCAGCGCGCTGTCCAGCGAAATGGTGGCGGTCTTCTCGGGCCGCACGAGCGGTCCGTCGGTGGCGCAGCCAGACAGCAGCAGTGCGCAGGCAAGGCAGGGGAAACAGGTTGCGGGCTTCATGATGGTCTCCTTCGGTGCGGGTGGAGGCCATTATTGAGGCAAGATTGACAACGGCGATTGCGATTCCGCAAAGCCCGCGCTTGCGCGGGCGGCGCCATGCCGCGCAGCTTGCGCCGCCTCAAACACGCGCAGGCGGCGCTTGGATTTAATGGACGGACTCCAACGCCAAGGAAGCCGCCAATGAAGCACGCTGCAGCTGCCACGATGTCCGCCCTCGCCCTGACCGGCTGCGCAGCCGGCGGCATCGCCGGCGCCGCCATGGAGCTGGCCGGCCTGCGCAAGCCTCCCGAACTTCCCGACTTCCAGAAGCCGCCGCGCCAGGTGGCGATACGCCTGCATGCGAGCGGCAACCTGAACGCAGGCGGCGACGGCCAGCCGCTGGCGCTGTCGGCGCGCATCTACAAGCTGCGCCAGAGCGCCGCCTTCGAGCGCGCCAGCTACAGCGGCTTGCTCAACCCGCAGACCGAGCGCGAGCTGCTGGGCGCGGACCTGGTGGAAGTCAAGGAAGTCCAGCTGATCCCCGGCCAGCGCTACGAGGCGGTAGAGAGCGTGAGCCGCGAGGCGACGCATATCGGCGTGGTGGCGCTGTTCCGCAAGCCGGCGCCGCAGCGCTGGCGCGCCGCCTTCTCCGCCGCCGACGCGGAAAAGAACGGCATCACCATCGGCCTGCACGCCTGCGCGCTCAGCGTGCCGGGCCAGCCATTGGCCGGCACGCGCTGCCAGCCTTAACCTCATCAAAGGGAGAACCCATGGGTACCGCGGCAAAGATACTTTGGGGCGAAGGCCTGTTCCTGCGCCCGCAGCACTTCCAGCAGCAGGACCGCTACCACGAAACGCGCTTGCAGCTCACCGCGCAGGCGCTGCAGCCCTACCTGTGGGGCGTGCTGGCGGTGGAGTGGGACATGCCGGCCCTGCAGGCCAATATCTTGCGCCTGCATGCGCTGTCGGCGATTTTCCGCGACGGCGAATTGAGCGACGCTCCCGCCAGCGATCCGCTGCCGCCGGCGGTGGACCTGGGCGCGCTGCCGCCCAGCGTGCAGGAAGTCACCTACTACGCCGCCCTGCCCTCGCTGGCGCCGGACGGCAGCAACTGCGCACCGCCCGGCGCGCAGCAGCACGGCGCGCGCTATGCGCAGGCCGAACGCACTACCGCCGACATCTACACCCAGGCGGCGCCTGCCGAGTTGAGTTATCTGCGCAAGGCGGTGCGGCTGGTGTCCGACCAGGAGCCGCGCGGCGGCTACGAATGCTTCCCGCTGATACGGCTGCGCCGCATCGTCTCGGGCGGTTTCGAGCCCGATCCCTCGTTCATCCCGCCCAGCCTGTCGGTGGCGGGCGCGCCGCGCCTGAAGACCCAGCTGGAGCAGCTGATGGATGCGCTGCAGGCCAAGGTGAACGCGCTGCTGGGGCATATGCGCGAACCCAGCCGCAACGTGATCGAATTCCGCTCCGGCGACGTGTCGGCCTTCTGGCTGCTGCACACCGTCAGCACCGCCAGCGCCACGCTGATGCACTACCTGCGCCATCCTGCGCTGCATCCCGAGCGCCTGTTCGAAGCCATGCTGGGCCTGGCCGGTGCGCTGATGACCTATTCCAAGGCCTACACCTTGGCCAACCTGCCGTCCTACCAGCACGAACAGCCCGGCCCCTGCTTCGCGCAACTGGACGGCATCGTGCGCGAACTGCTGGACACCGTGATCTCCGCGCGCTACTTCTCGATAGCGCTGGCCGAGGAAAAACCCTGCTATCACAGGGGCAAGCTGGACTCGGGCAAGATCGACCACAAGACCACGCTCTACCTGGCCATCGGCGCGGCCATGCCGGCGCTGGAGCTGGTGGAAGTGGCGCCACTGCGCATCAAGGCCGGCGCGCCGGACGACGTGGACCAGTGCGTGCTGTCCGCCATGCCGGGCGTGAAGCTGTCGCATGCGCCGCAGGTGCCCGCAGCCATCCCGGTGCGGCCCGACACCTGCTACTTCGTCCTCGAGAACAAGGGCGTGCTGTACGAGCAGATGCTGAAAGCGCAGTCGATTTCCATCTATGTGCCGGCCGGTATCCGCGACCTGCGCCTCGAACTGATCGCGGTGACGGCATGACGGCGCAAATTGAACGGCGCGCCGCGCCATCCCTGCTCGGCAACCGCGCCGGCGCGCCCGCCGCCGGTCCACGCATCGAGTCGCTGGTGGACCTGATGCACGAAGGCTTTTACGTGCTATTCATGCTGAAGAACGGCTCCGCGCCGCCGGGCGAGCACGAGTTCGCGGAGAAGGTGTCGGGTTTCCTGAACGGCTTCGAGGCCGAGGCGCGGCGCTTGCGCGCGCACGGCGAGGATATCGAAGCGGCCAAGTACGCCTACTGCGCCGCGCTGGACGAGATCATCCTGGCGTCCGGCTTTCCGATCCGCGAGCCGTGGGAGCGCCGCCCCTTGCAGCTCACCGTATTTGGCGACCAGCTCGCCGGGGAGCACTTCTTCGACCGGCTCGACGAGCTGCGCGGCAAAGGCGGCGCGCGGCTGCAGGCGCTGCAGGTGTTTCATCTGTGCCTGCTGCTCGGCTTCAAGGGCAAATATGCGCTGGACAGCAGCGACAGGCTGGCCTGCCTGACCGCGCGCCTGGGCGACGAGATCGCCCACATCAAAGGCAAGAGCCGGGGTTTCGCGCCGCGCGCCGAGCGGCCGGACCAGGTGGCGCACAAGCTGCGCAGCGACGTGCCGCTATGGGCGTTGTCCGCCGTGTTCGCGCTGGCCGCGCTGAGCGTCTACGTGGGCATGAAGTCGTCGCTGGACAGCGCTACCCGGCAAGGCATGGCGGGCTACGCCGGCCTGGTGCAGCTGGCGCCGCGCCCGGCCAGCCTCAGCGTTACGCTGCCGTGAACTGCGCTACTGGGCGATGCGGAACTCGATACGGCGGTTGCGCGCGCGGCCGTCGCTGGCCGCGTTGTCGGCCACCGGCCGGTCCGGTCCATGGCCGGACACGGAAATCATGTCCGGGCTGATGCCCTTCTGCGCCAGGTAGGCCCGCACCGCCTCGGCGCGCGCCAGGCTGAGCGCCACGTTGCTGTCGCGCAGGCCGACGTTGTCCGTGTGGCCGATCACTTCCACCTTCTTGCCTTTCACCTTCTGCAGCGCGGCGGCCATCTCGTCCAGGATGTCCTTGCCCGACGGCCTTATCGCGGCCTGCCCGCTTTCGAATTCGATGATGCGCTTGGCCAGCGTGGCGTCCAGCAGCTCCTGTTCGGCCGCACTCACGCGCAGGCCGTTGTTGACCGTGTAGGTGGGATTAAGGCTGGTGGCGGCGTCGCCGGCAATCTGCTGGCGCAGCGCCTCGTTGGCCACTTCGCCGCGCAAAGTGACGTTGTTGCCCTCCACCTTCAGCTCGCCCTTGCTGATCAGCTTCAGGTTGGGACCGAGCAGCTTCTGCACATAGCCGCTCCAGTTGGGCGGCAGCGCTACGTTGCCGATGCCGATCTGGTCCACCACGCGGTCGGCGCCGTACAGCTCGCGCAGCCGGTGCAGCATGGCGGCCTTGCTGGCCTCATCGGGCACGGTGCCGGTGACCACCACCTGGCCCGGCTTGGGTGTGGCCGGCATGGGATTCTGGGCCTGCGCGCCGGTGACTGCGGTGACGGCGATGACGGCGCCGGCGGCGCACTGCGATGCGGCCTTGAGATAACGCATGGCTTGCTCCTCACAGGAAGGTTTCGTGGAACAGCGCGCAGGCCGACTGCAGCGTGAGCCGGTCCTGCTCCAGGCAGGCCGACAGGCGCAGCACTTTGTGGTCGGCGCTGATCATGTCGTCCACCCAGCCGGTGCTGTCAAAGGTGATCTGCTGCGCGTCAGCGAACTGCGGATCGATGACGCCGCGCAGCGTGGCGGGCGACGCGCCATCGAAGCCCAGCACCAGCATGGGACGGCCGGCCTGCTCGCACAGCAGCAAGGCCAGTTCCACGTCCGCCTGGCGCAGGAAGGGCTCCGCCAGCGACAGCCACAGCGCGGCGGCGGCCGGGCGGTGCAAGGGATCGCGCGGCAGCGGCAGCGCCAGGCTGCGGTCCAGGCGCGTGCTGCCGCTCCAGCCGAACGGTTGCAGCAACAGGCCCACCGCCAGTATGGCCTGGCGCACCGAGATGCGGCTGCCTTCCTGCGCCAGCATGGCCTCCAGTCCCGCCAGCGTGGTGCGGCCAAGGAAGTCGTCCAGCGCGGCACCATGTGCCGCATCATGCGGATCGATTTCCAGCGCGGTGCTGGACAGGGCATGCAGCTGCGGCGCCGGATGCATGGCCAGCGTGACCGCCGCCGTGCTGCCGGCCAGCGCGGCCCAGAACGGGGCCAGCGCGATCGGACCGTGCTTCAGGAAGGCGGCCGGGTCGTCGATCTCCAGCGCGCTCATGGCCAGGAAGGGGAAGCGCCGCTGCGACTGGTCGCTGCTGGCGACCAGGTGGCCGGCAATGGCGCGCTTGCTGCGGGTGCCCACGAAGGCGAAATGCAGCGGACGCATGGCGTCGTAATGCAGCTTCCAGCGCGGTTCGGCCGTCAGCGCCGTCATGGTGTCGGCCAGCCAGCCGTCGAGCAGTTCGGCCAGCGCGTGGTTGTCGCCGGCCTTGATAAAGTCGCTGCGCGCGGGGATCTTTCCGAAGTAGCCCACGCGCGCCAGCTGGGGCATGCCGCCTGCGGCCGCGCGGTTCATCGCGCCGCTCCCTGCGGCAGCGCGGCCAGGGCCGCCTGGCCGCGCTGCGGTACTTGCGGATTTTGCGGTACTTGCGGATTTTGCGGATTTTGCGGATTTTGCGGATTTTGCGGCACTTGCGGTGCTCGCGGCAGCCCTGGCGGGTCGCCCGCTGCAGGCGGTCCGCCGACGATGGACTCCGGCAGCGTCATGCCCCGGAATCCCTGGTCCTGCGGCGCGGCGCCGCTGCCGCTGGCTTCCGGGCTGCTGGTGATCTTCAGGTCCAGCGCCACGCTGATGCCGCCGCTGGTCCAGCGCAGCTCGTGCACGCCCTCTTCCTTGCGCCTGCGCGCGGCGGCGTCAATCATGCGCTTCAGGCCGAACTGGCCCGGTTCGTTGAACAGCTCCACGCTGCGGCCATCGAACGCCACCGCGGTAATGCGCGCGCCAGGCACGCCCTGCGGGCTGGGATGGACCATGCTGGTCCACTGCGCAGGCGTGTTCCGGTAGCGCAGCTGCTGGCCGTCTATCTCCACGGTGTATTCCAGCGTGCCAGGCGCCGGCTGCGGCTGGATCTGGAACACGGTTTGCGCGGCGGCCGACGCGGTGGCAATGCCGCCCGCCCCCAGCGGCGCGATCCAGCCGGGGAAGCGGGCCACGGCTTGCGGCGACAGCGCAATGCCCATGTCGGCCCAGGTGCGCGGCGCCAGTACGTCGCCGCGCCGCACCACCAGCGGCCCCATGGCGGAGTTGACGAACTTGGCCACCAGGCCGTCCGGCCCGAAGAACTGGCCTATCTCGGCAGTGCTGGCCTCTATCTTCGCGGCTGGCGCGAACGGGTATTTGGCAGCCAGCGCGCGCTGGAACGGTTCATAGACCTGCGCCATCCAGGTCTTGTTGATCTCGGCCTCGGCCGGGCCGATGATGACGGCGAAAGTCTGCATCAGCGGGCGCACCAGGATGGGACGTATCGCGCGCTTTTGCGAATCCGTCATCCCGGTCAGCATCTGCTCGTCCACAAAGCGCAGCGCGTCGGCCAGTTCGGAGCCTGTGCCTTCCAGCGTCTGCTGCATGAGCTGGCGCGCGCCGGGGCCGGGGTCGCCCTGGTTCTTCAGCATGTTGAGCCGCGTGCGCAGGCGCGACAGGGTATCCATGTAGCCGCGCAGCAGCGTGGCATCCTTGTCCTTGACCGACACCAGCTTGGCCACGGCAGCGAACTCGCGGCCTACCGCGCCCATGGGCCGCTCGAAGCGCGCCGGGTCCAGCTGCACCGTCACCGGCGCCGGCGAGCGGCGCAGCAAGGTGTGCTTGATCCACTCGGTAAAGCCGCGCTGCGCCTTCTCCGCTTCCGCGTTCGCCAGCGTGGGGTTGTCCCAGGAAGTCTGCTCGTTGATGGTATGGAGCAGCTTGATGATGGGCGAGGACTGCGGGTCGCCCAGCCGGTTCATGGCCGCCACCGCGCCGTTGAAACCGCCCAGCTCCGCCACGGCCACGCCCTGCACGAACTTCTGCCATTCCTTGGCGTAGTCGGCCTTGTACATCTCGACCAGGTTTTTCTGGATTTGCTCCGGGCTGCCTTCCAATGTCAGGTCATCCCTGCTGGCCGTCTTCAGCACCCAGTCGGTGCTTTGCAGTTCACGGCTGGCGGCATCGCGGAAAGCGCCTTGCACGTACTTTTCCCATGCTTCGCGGGTGAAGGCGCCGGGAATGGCGTGGCTGCCGGCCAGCAGCGCCTGGTCCGGCTCGCCGACGATGCGCACTACCGTCATGGCCGGGAAGCGCGTGCCGGCGCGGGCCTTGATGTCGGCGTACACGCGGTCGCGGGCGGGCATGCCGCGCACCACGCGGCGCAGGTTTTCGCGGGCCTGGTCGACCAGCGCGAGCTTCTGTTCGATGCGCGGCCAGGAAGGATCGCCCGACTGCGCCAGGTAGTAGGTCAGCAGCCGCTCGGCGCTGCGTATCATCTGCTCGCGCGGCATGGGGCCGCGGTTCGCCTCCAGCCAGCCGCGCCAGTAGCGCGTGAGCTGGTCGTTCAGATGGCCGGCTTCGGCGCGCGAAGTATCGGCCAGCATGAGGTAGGTCTTCAAGGCATTGTAAGCGTCTTCCACGTTGAGGGGGTTGGCGTCGGCGTACTGGCGCGGCGCGGGGGCGGGCGGCGCGCCAGCCGCGCCGGGAGGCGCAAGCTGGTCCGCATTGGCATTCATTTCGAACAGCAGCGCCTCCAGGCTGGCGGCCACCGGCTTGACCATCACCTCCTTCACGCCCGCGTAGTATTCCTCGCGCAGTTTGCGTTCGAGCAGGCCGCCCTGGTACAAGCCCATGCCCAGCGACCAGGGGCGGTCGCGCCCGAATTTCTCCAGCTGTTCGATCCGGTCTTGCAGGATCTCCAGCGCTTCGAGGCGCGACTGCAGGTCCAGCCGCTTGTCCTGCAGCTTCACCACCTTGTCCAGGTCGGCCTGCACATTGGCCGCCAGCTGGCGGTTGCCCATGTAGGACCAGGTCCAGCCGCCCAGCGCGCCGCCCAGAAGCAGCACCGCGCCGAAGAAGGCCGCGTATCTGAGTTGCGTGCTGGTGCGGCTGGCGTATTGCGACACCAGCGCCTTGTCCGCGAACACCACGTCGCGAAACAGCTTGAGCAAGAAGTAGCCGCCAGCGGCGCCGTAAGGCATGGGCGCCGCCGCCTCGTGCTCGGGCTTGAGCGCCAGCTCGAAGCGCTCCGCAATGCGCTGCGACTGTGCGCTGACCGGCTGCCCCTCCTGCAAGGCGCTGGTGAAGTAGAAGCCCCTGAAGACGGGCTTGAACTGGAAAGGGTTTTCTTCGAACAGCGTGGCCAGGAAGGCCCGCAGCGGCGCGCGCATCGAGGCGAACTCCATCGGGAAGGTGAATACGCCCGGCGCCATGCGGGTGCGGCGCGGCTGCGCCATATTGGCCATGCTCATGTCCACCAGGCCCGCGTGCAGCTCGTCGAAGCCCTGGTCGAAGAAGGCCAGCAGCTCCTCGCTGCCGGCCTTGCGCTTGTAGGGCATGGTGGCGCCCCACACGCGTTCGCGCTCGCTGCGTTCGCACTGGCCGAAGAAGTCGGCAAAACCCGCGATCAGGTCGGCCTTGGTGAAAAGCACATACACCGGCGCGAATACTTCCAGCCGCTCGATCAGGTCCTGCACGCGCTTGCGCAGGCTGCGCGCCAGCTTCAGCGCCCCGTCCGGATCGCTGCGCAGCTCCGCGATGCTGACCGCCACGATGATGCCGTTCACCGGCGCACGCTTGCGGTGCTTCTTCAGCAGGTCCAGGAAACCGCGCCACTCGTCCAGGTGCTCGTCCTCCACCGCGTAGCGGCCGGCGGTGTCCAGCACAATGCCGTCGGCGGTGAAGAACCAGTCGCAGTTGCGGGTGCCGCCCACGCCGTGCACGACGCGTGCATCGGCGAACGGGAATTGCAGGCCGGAGTTGGTGATGGCGCTGCTCTTGCCGGCGGACGGATTCCCGATGATCATGTACCACGGCAGCTCGTACAGGGCGCGCGAGCCCGGCATGCGGCCGAGCTTCGAGCCCTTGATGGTAGCAATGGCCGCCAGCATGCCGCTGCGGATGGCTTCCACTTCGTGCCTGCTGGCGCCGTCGGCGGCCGACGCTGTGTAGGGCGCTGCGTTGGGCGCTGTTGTGGGCGCCATGGCCGCTTCCAGCCCGGCGGCAGCGCGCGCCGCGTGGCGCCGGCGCAGCCAGCGCACCAGCAGCCACGCCAGCACGGCGGCGGCCAGCGCCGCGACGGCCCAGACCAGCGCCAGTTCCAACAGCTCGGCGCCGAGATAGAACAGCGCGGCCATGGCGACAAAGCCGGCGATGGTGAGGTTGCGGGAGTCGGTCAGGAACAGCCAGGTTCGTCGCATCATGATAGCTCCGTGGCGCCAGTCGGCAGACCCGAACTATGGTGCCACCGGCCCCGCAATGCATTCTTGAGGCAGAACAAGCCTCAGCGTTTGCGTTGCCTCGCTCCCGGCAGGCGCAGTTCGGTGTGGCCGAAGTCCATCATGGTCCAGCGGCCGCCCCAGGTCAGGCCGGCGGCTTCGGCGGCCTCGCCGTACAGGCGGTAGCCGCGCATGGCCCAGGGGTCCTTTTCGGAGATCACCAGTATGCCGTCGCGCAGGAAAGCGCAGTCGGCGGCCAGGCCGAACTGGTGGTAGCTCTGGAAGGCGCGCGCGTTGCTGACGCTGGCGCCGGCGCTGGCCAGCAGGTCCTGGCGCTCCGGGCTGCGGTAGCCCTCGAGCAGCGCCATATCGTAGCCGTGGCGCTCTTTCATGATGCGGAACACCAGCAGCAGCCGCTGTTCGAAGTCGGGATTGAGCAGTTGCCAGCTGCGGCTGGCGCCGGCCAGCAAGGGCCGCACGCGCATCACTTCCACGGTGGTGAAGGCCAGCGGCGGCAGGGATGGCGGCGGCACCAGCTGCTCGCCCTTGAGCAGATCGGCCACCTGGACGTTGACCGCGTGCCCGTCGGCCTCGAAGGCCGGCAAGGCCAGGCGCCGGCTGGCCACCAGCGCCAGCATGGCGGGCATGACCAGCAGCAGCGCGCCGCCCGCCAGCAGCCATGCCTGCCGCTTGCGCAATACGGCGCGGCAGCGCGGCCAGGCCACGCCTGCCAAGGCATCGCGCCCGGCGGGGAACAGGAGCAACCATCCGCCCACACAGACGAACAAAAACAACAGCGACAAGGAAACGACAAGCATAGTGCGCTCCGTCAAAGCGTGGCCGGGCCGCTGGCCGCACACTGGATGGCGTGCAGTACCGGAATCGCACCATCGTATGCCGCCCGCCGGCGCGCCGTTCCGAAGCAGATCAAACCTTGGGAGGATAGATTGAACAAATCCACGCCACCGCAAAAGCCGGAACTGTTCTCCGCCGCGCAGCCGGCGGATGGCAGCCGGCGCATCCTGGCCAGCCTGGAACTCAGCGGCAAGGCCAGTACGCCGGGAGCGCGCCTCGCGCGGCTGCGTCCCGGCCAGCTTGTGCTGCTATTGACCTTGGCCGCCGTTGTTGCGGCGGGCATAGCCAGCATCAGCTACGTCGGCATGGCGCCGGCCCGCTACAGCCAGCCGTTGGCGCCAAGCGCACCGCAGCTTCCGCTGGTGGCCGAGCAGGAAGAAGTTGAGCGGCGCGCGGCCGCCATCGTCAATGAGCCATTGCCGGCCATCGCGGCAGCCCGGCACAAACAGAGCGCCTCGGACATCGCCGCGGTGCCGGCGCAAAACGCCAAAGTCGGCGCCGCGCCGCCCGCCGCCCAAGCCAAGGCGCCGCCGGCAGCGGCGGCACTCGCGGCAACGACTACGGGGGTGGCTGCTGCGCCGCAAGCCTCCATACAGGCGCGTCCGGCAATGCATGCGGAACGCAATTTGCAAGCGCGGCCGCGTCCAGTGTTCCGCGCAGCGGCAGGACCAACCCGCGTCGCCGCCGCCACGCAGCAGGACAGCGACGTGACGCTGCTGGCAGCGCTGGTGGCCCACAGCGGCGCCCAGCCATCGGCCATCCTGCATACCCGCGACGTGGTGGAGCGCACCGATGGCGACAGCACGGATGCGCTGCTGCGCCGCTGCCAGCGCCTGGGCGGCGCCGAGGCGGGATTGTGCCGCGCGCGCATCTGCAACGGGCTGTGGCTGCACGAAGCGGCCTGCCGTTCGCCGGTCAGCGACTGAGGGCCGGCTGCGCCGCAATGGTCAGGCCAATGGTCAGGCGCGTTCGGAAATCTCGATCAGGTTCTGGTCGGGGTCGCGCAGGTACACCGAACGGATCGGCCAGTTGGCGCCCGTGCGCGCCACCGGTCCCTCTTCGATTGGCACGCCAAGGTGTCGCAGCCGGGCGATCACCTCATCGAGCGGAATCGACGCGATAAAGCACAGGTCCAGCGAGCCAGGCGTCGGCTGGGCGGCTTTCGGCAAGAACTCCTTGCCGTACTCGTGCAGGTTGATTTTCTGTACCCCGTACTTGAACGCCACACGGCCCGCGCCGAAAGTCTCCAGCTGCATCCCCAGCACGCGGGTGTAGAAATCGATGCAGCGTTCACGCTCGCGGGTGGTCAGCACCAGATGGTCCAGGCGGTCTATCATGTCACCTCCAGCTCTTTCAGGAATTCCGATATCGCCCCGAGTACCAGCTCCGGCTGCTCCAGGTGCGGCGTGTGGCCGCAGTCCGGCAACATGGACCGGCGCGCACGCGGCGCCTGCGCTGCGATGGCGTCGAGCTGCGCTTCAGTGCCGTACTGGTCGCCGCTGCCCTGCAGGGCCAGTACCGGGCAGGCAATCGACGGCAGCAGGTACTCGATATTCCAGCGGCTGAACGCCGGCCGCAGCCAGGTGTCGGCCCAGGCACCAAAAATCTGGTCCGTCTTCCCGCCGTGGTAGCGCGACAGGCCACGCAGCTTGCCCGCGTCGTAGACTTCCCGTGCCACGCGGATGCCGGCCAGCGTCACGTCCTCCACGAACACGTGCGCCGCCTCGGTGGCCACGCCCAGCAGGCCTGGCGGGTCGTCCGCCGCATGGATCAGTGCGATGCTGCCACCGTCCGAATGGCCGACCAGCACGTAGGGCCGCCGCTCCAGCAGCGCCAGTACCTGCGGCAGTTCCTCCAGCGCGTAGCGGTGCAGGTAGTGCACGCTGCGGCTGCCGCGCAACGCATCAGACTGGCCGTAGCCGCGCCGGTCGTAGACCAGGCCATCGCAGCCGGCGAGCGCGCATAGCCGCGCAGGAAAATCCTTCCACATTGCGGCGCAGCCCAGCCCTTCGTGCAGGAACACCAGCACCGGCCTGTGGGCAGCGTCGCCGCCGGCGGCGATCCATTCGTAATACAGCTGGCCCCCTTCGGCCAGTTCCAGCATTGCCATCGCCCTCTCCTTCCTTGTGTCAGCCTACAGATTACACTGCTGCGCCCCGGTGCGCCGGCGCGCGAGCAACAGCGCGTACAACAGCAGGCAGCCGCCGGCCAGCATCATCGCGCGCGGCACGCCGGCCAGTTCCGAGACTGCGCCCCACAGCAGGCTGCCCGCGGTCTGCCCCAGCGCCATGGTCATCAGGTAGACGGACAGCGTGCGCGCCCGCACTTCGCTGGGGAAAGACGACTGCGCGGTGCTGTTCAGCGTCGTCACCATGGCCGACCAGGCCACGCCGCCAAACGCCGACATCGCCATGAGCACGGGCCACAGCCGCACGTGCGGCAGCACCAGCAGTATGGCGCCGAACCATGCCACGGCGCCGGCCAGCACATGGCGCCGCTCGAAGCGCGCCCGCAACTCCGGCAGCAGGAAGGCGGCCAGTACCGCGCCGATGCCGACGCAAGCCATCAGCGTGCCAAATGCGCCCGCCTCGCGGCGCAGCACGTCGCGCACAAATAGCGGCAGCAGCGCGGTGTAGGCAATGGCGGCGCCAAAGACGCAGACTGTGTGCCGCAGCAGGCGGCGGTAAGCGGCCGAGCCGAATGCCGCCGCCAGGCCGGCGCGGAAACCGTGCCAGCTGATGCCGCCGCGCGGCGCAGCAGCCGGCGCCGGGGCAGCCTCCGGCTTGCCGCGCATCCAGTCCAGGTACACCAGCAGCAGGCCGCCGAAGGATAAGGCATTGAACAGGAACAGCGGCGCCGCGCCCACCCACAGGAACAGCACGCCGCCCAGCGCGGGGCCGGCCGTGGCGGCAAAGTTGAAGCTCAGGTTATTCAGCGTGGCCGCAGCTTCCACTTCCTCCGGCTGCACCAGCCCGGACATGGCGGCCTGCCACGCCGGCCACATGAAGGCGGATCCGGTGCCCATCATGAAGATCAGCGCCAGCACCGCAGCCGGCGAAGCCGCGCCGCTGGCGGCCAGCGCCGCCATGCCGGCCGCCGCCAGCGCCATGAAAAGGTTCGCCGCGAACAGCAGCCTGGGACGCGGCACCGCGTCCGCTACCACGCCGGCCAGCAGGCCGAATAGCAGCATCGGGGCGTAGCTGGCAGCAGGTACCAGCGCCGATGTCTGCGCGGAGGGCGCCATGGTCGCCACCAGCCAGGCGGCGGCGAAGGTTTGCGTCCATGTACCGAGGTTGGACAGCAGGTTGGCCAGCCAGAGCTGGCGATATCGCCGGTGCCGCAGCGGCTGCAGCATGGGAACCTTGCGGTGCGCCGGCGGCGCGGACGGCATTGCGAGTGGTGTGTTCTTGTGCATACAATGAGTCTATGCGGCGCATGCAAACAGCGTCAATCTTGACTCCGGCAATCAACATAAATAAAGCTGCGCATGAAGAAAGAACTCTCGTCCAAGGAAGCGGCGGCCATACTGGGCGTATCGGCGGCAACGCTGTATGCCTACGTCAGCCGTGGCCTGCTTGCTTCCATTGCGGACGGCAAGGCGCGCAGCAAGCGCTATGCGCGCGAGGACGTGCTGCGCCTGGCCGCACGCAAGGCGGACGGCAAGCGCGCGGGACACGCGGTTGCCGCCGCCATGAGCTGGGGCGTGCCGGTGCTGGAGTCGCGCATATCGCTGATTGCGGATGGGAAGCTGTACTACCGGGGCCGCGACAGCAGCGTGCTGGCGGCCGGCGCCACGCTGGAGCAGGCTGCTGCCATTCTGTGGGGCGACGCTGTGCCTGCGGATGCGATTGTGGATACGGCCGCGGCTGCCGATGCTACTGCGGCTGCGGCTGCGCCGGACGGCCTGCCGCGGCTGCCCGCTGCCGCCGCGGCGCTGGCCAGCAAGATGCCGCCGCTGGAGCGCGCCATGGCCTTCCTGCCGGTGCTGGCGCTGCAGCCGGTGCGGCCTGGCAGGCACGCGGTCCGTACCGCCCATGCCGCCCGTGCCGCCGGCGCAGCTGATGCGCATGCTCGCCGGCTTGCTGCTGGACGTCGAGGTGACGAACGCCCCGCTGCACGAGCAGGTAGCGCGCGCATGGCGCGTGGACGGGCCGGGAAAGGAGCTGCTGCGCGCCGCGCTCGTGCTGATGGCGGACCATGAGCTGAACAACTCCGCCTTCACGGTTCGCTGCGTGGCTTCCACCGGCGCCGCGCTGCCCGCCGTGCTGTGCGCGGGACTGGCCGCGCTGTCGGGCCGCGAACACGGCGGCCATTACCTGCTGGCCAAGGAAGTCATCGTGGCGCAGTTGAACGGCGCGGACGCGCCGGCCCTGCAGCCGATGCGGCCCGGCTTCGGCCATCCGCTGTATCCGCATGGCGACCCGCGCGCCGCGCTGCTGCTGCAGATGATGAGCCCCATGCCGCAAGCCGCAGGCGTGCTGGCGCTCGCCGCCCGCGCGGCAGCCATCGAAGGCGCCGAGCCGAATTCGGACTTCGCGCTGGCGGCGCTGGAACTGGCGCTGGACCTGCCGCCGCACAGCGGCATCGTGCTGTTCGCGCTGGCGCGTTCGGCCGGCTGGCTGGCGCATGCGGCCGAACAGGCGGCGGACGGCGGCATGATACGGCCGCGCGCCCGCTATATCGGCGAATTCGGCGCGGCCTGACGCGGCCCGACGTCGGCCACCGCGCCGGCCATGGCGCCGGTCAGCCGCGCTTGCGCGCCTTGGCCTGGTTCTGTTGCGCGAATTCGAGCTCTTCGTACAGCGCAAGGAACTCCTGCGACAGCTTGTGGCGGCTGTCCAGGTGTATCATCGGCAGGCAGCGCTCGTGCGACTCGCGCACCTTGATGGAGCTGGACAGCTTGTTCTGCAGCACCGGCAGCCCTTCGGCCAGCAGCTCGTCCACCATGCGCTGCGGCAGATTGGCGCGCGGCTGGAACTGGTTCACGATGATGCCTTCGATTTCCAGCGCCGGATTATGGTCCGCCTTGATCTCGCTGACGTTGTTCATCAGCGTGTACAAGGCCTGGCGTGAAAAGTCGTCGCAGTCGAACGGGATCAGGCAGCTGTCCGCCGCAATCAGCGCCGATTGCGTAAAGAAGTTATAAGCTGGCGGCGTATCGATGATGATCTCGTCAAATTCCTTGGACAGCTCATTGAGCGCGTCGCGCAGCTTGTAGATCTTGTGGCGCGACTCCAGCTTGGACTGCAGTTCGCCGATCTCGGGATGCGAAGGCATCAGCGACAGGTTCTCAAAGCGCGTCTCATGCACATAACCGCGCGCCGACAGCGAGAACACCATGAAGTTCAGCGTCTGCTCGAAGTAGCCAGCCACGGTAGGCTCGATCTCCTTGGCCGCGTCGCCCAGCAGATAGCGGCTCGAATTGCATTGCGGGTCGATGTCGATCAGCAGCGTCTTCTTGCCATGGTACGCCGCAATGGCGGCGAGATTCACGGCGATGGTCGATTTCCCGACGCCGCCCTTCTGGTTGAATATCACACGTTTCATTCCTGCTCCGTACGTTGGGTCTGCGAGGGGGATGACACAATTTTAGCAGATTGCCAACTTGGAGCCCCGGACCTACACCTTGAAGAATGCCACCGCCGACTGAAGCTCCTCTGCGCGCGCGCTCATCTCCTCCGCCGTGGAGGCCAATTCCTCGGAACCGGCAGCGTTGTGCTGCGTGGTTTCGCTCAGCTGGCCCACCGCCTGGTTGATCTGCGCCAGGCCGGCGTTCTGTTCTTCGGACGCCGCCGTGATCTCCTGCACCAGGTCCGAGGTGCGCTTAATATTGGGCACCATCTGGTCCAGCAGGCTGCCCGCGCGCTCGGCCAGCGCCACGCTGCTGGCCGCCACCTCGCCGATCTCCTGCGCCGCCACCTGGCTGCGCTCGGCCAGCTTGCGCACCTCGGACGCCACCACCGCGAAGCCCTTGCCATGCTCCCCGGCGCGCGCAGCCTCGATGGCCGCGTTCAGGGCCAGCAGATTGGTCTGGTAGGCGATATCGTCGATGATAACGATCTTCTGCGCGATCTGCCTCATGGCCACCACGGTGGACTTGACCGCCTGCCCGCCCTCGGCCGCTTCCTTGGCCGCTTGCGCCGCGATCGAATCGGTCACCTTGGCGTTCTCCGTGTTCTGCGACACCGACGCCGTCATCTGCTCCACCGAGGCGCTGGTCTGCTCCACGCTGGCGGCCTGCTGGCTGGCCGAGCGCGACAGCGACAGCGAAGTGCCGCTGATCTCCTCCGACGCCCGCGTAAGCGCCTGTGCGCTGCCCGACACCTCGCCCAGCACGCTGGACAGCTTGCCCACCATGCCCTGCATGGCGTGCAGCAGGCTGCCCCGGTCGCCGCGGCGCAAGCTCATCGTCACGCCCAGGTTGCCGTCCGCGATCTCGCGCACGATGTCCGCCGTGTAGGCCGGCTCGCCGCCCAGCTGGCGCATCAGGCTGTGGTACAGGAGATACATGGCCAGCGCCGATACCAGCAGCGAAAACGCCAACAAGCCCAGGGTGATGTCGAGCGCGCGGCTCGCCGCCGCTTCCGCCTCGCGCACCGCGTTGCCGGTACGCTGGTCCAGCAGCGCCAGGAACTCGTTCACCGGGCGCATGATCTTGGCCTTGTTCTGGTGGTAAGCCGCGTCATGCGTCAGACGGCGCGCCAGTTCGGGATTGGGTTCGCCCTTCTTCGTGAAGTGGCCGGCGCCGTCGTCATACAGGCCCTTGACCGCATTCATCGCCACGGTCTCCGCCTTCACCAGTTCGTCCGAATTGGCGGCTGCCTCGCTGAGCTTGGCCAGTTCCCGATCCGAAAAGCCGGCCTTCTTCATCAGCGTGAGCAAAGGCACGGCCGCCGTGTCCGGGCTGGGCTTAAGCTGGCCCGCCGCCACGAAGTCCCAGTAGATGCGCTCGTAGTCCTTGGGGCGCGGCTTGCTGCCGTTGCGGATGTCGAGAATCTCGCCGTACTGCCGTTCAAACGACGGGTCGCCGGTCACCACATAGGTGCGCGCCAGCCGGGTCAGGTCGTCCGAGCTTTGGCGCAGCTCGTCGGCCAGCAGATAGGACTGGTAGCGCGCCGCCGTGGCGGCACTGACGTCGCCCTGCGCGCGCGTTACCTGCAGCAGCCCCCACAAGGTCAGGCAGGCGAGAACCGCCATCACCGCCAGGAACAGGCAAATGGTCCGCCTCAGCGACAAAGTATGGAGTTTCATGTATCCCCTCTTATGGACGGCCAAAGGGACACTGTAAGCAGGCTGGCAATCCTTGTAACCTGTACTTTGGTACATCCCCGGGGCGGGGGATGGTCACGGCCGCCCGGCGTCCTTTCTCGTGTAGTCGCACACGCCCTGCGGGAAGATGCGCCGCAGCCATGCCGCCTGCTCCGTGGAGAACTGCACGCCCGCCGCGTAGGTGCCGTCCGCCAGCGCCGCCTCCACCGGCTTCAGCGCGCACTTGAATACGTCTCCCTTGATGGAGCCGCCGGCCACCATGCGTGGACTGCTGAAAATCGGGTAAGCCCTGGTGCAGGCGCCGGGCGGCTTCGCATCCAGGATGCCGTCCCATACAGAAGGGCCGGCGGCGATGAGCGTATTGCCGCTGTCGTAGCAGCGGTCCGTGAAGTCCGCCGGCGCGGCGCCGCCGGCAAGGTGGCGCTCCAGCACCGGCAAGGCTTCCATCACGCGCGCGCTCAGGTCTTCGTCCAGCCTGGTGAACCAGATCACCTGCTTCCTGGCCTCGGCCGGGTTGGCGTCCAGCAAGCGCTGGCGCACCGAGAAGGACTGGCGC
Organism: Pseudoduganella sp. UC29_71; assembly: GCF_042693265.1. Lineage (NCBI taxonomy): Bacteria > Pseudomonadati > Pseudomonadota > Betaproteobacteria > Burkholderiales > Oxalobacteraceae > Pseudoduganella > Pseudoduganella sp. UC29_71. Next base: position 4,083,880 of record NZ_CP170549.1, read on the forward strand.
GCGTTGTGCATGTCCAGCTTGGGCTCCAGGTAGGGCCGCAAGTCGATCACCGGCATGCCCAGGCGCTCGCCCGTGAACACATGGCCGGATGCGTATGCCTTGTGCATGGCCGCTACATCGCCCGCGCGGCGCGGCGACGGCGTGCCGGACGGATCGCGGCAGCTGGCGCTGCGCTTCATGTTGCGGCTGTCGAAGGGGTCGCCATCCTTGTCCCAGGTGACGAAGTCGGCCTGCTCCTTCCAGCCGCCCACGCAGGCGTTGATGCGCAAGAATTCATCCACGCTGATGCGGCCCTGGGCCAGCGCGGCCAGGCCGTACTGCACGCCCACGTTGTCCAGCGGGATGGGCGCGTAGCCGTTGGCGTCGGCGCCGTACACGTCGGCCAGGTCGTTCCAATGCGTCCATTTCACATTGGCGAAAACATTGGAAGGATAGCCATACTGCCTGGCCCCGGCGTCGAACTTCGGGTCCCGCCAGACGGGATTAAGCACGGTCGCCATCGCCATGCGCCAGCCCGCGATGCATTCGGTGGACGCGTCGGTGGCGTTCATGCCTTCGATCAGCGCCTGGTTGCGCCACTTGGCCCACATCGAGGCGGGATTGCGTTCCACCTCTTCCTTGAAGTACTGGCCCAGCAGCGGGCAGTCGGAGATCGGTATCGTCTGCGTCACCATGTCGGGATAGGACTGGATGGCGATGCCTGCGTCCAGCAGGCCGGGCTGGTTTTGCGCGAACATATATTGCTGCACCGCGCCGCCGGAACCGCCTATGCCGATGGTGAACTGCGGCTTGCCATAGGCCTCGATGAAGCGCGCCTTGGTCAGCAAGGCGGTCTGCGCCGCCAGTACCATGTTGTAGTGCACACCTGTCTCGTTGCCGGACGAACTGGCCACCGCGTAGCCCTGCTCCAGCAGCTTGGGCATCAGCACGCGCTCGGAGCTGTTCAGGCGCTCGTTCACCCACATCGGGATGCCCTGCTGGTGGCCGATGCCGACGCCGCCGCGCATCCAGTACACCAGCTTGCGGTTCCACGCGGCCGGTTCCAGCATGGCGATGGTGTACAGGAAGCGGTTGATGCTGCCCACTTCCACCCGCACCACGAAGGGCACTTTGGCGCCGTTCACGGTGATGGTGCGCAGGTCGGATGGCGGATCGGCCGCGTCGTAGGCCTTCAAGCGGCTGCCGTTGTAGTAGAAGTGCAGCACGCGGGTGGCGACGTTGCAGTGCTGGCTGTGGCCCAGCAGCTTGCGGTCCGCGTCGAATACCGGATGGCCTATGCCCTGCTGGTTGTCCACCAGCGGCTGGCCCAGGCCAGCTTCCTCGGTGCGGCAAATGAAGGGTTGCTGCTGCGGCGGCGAGGCCTGCCCTGCCGCAGCCAGTGCCGTCGGCGCCGCCGTCAGCGCCATCAGTACCATCAGTACCATCAGTACCATCAGCGCTGTCAGCGCTGTCACATTCGCCGCCGCGCGGGTGCTCCAGCATTTCCGGTCTGCCATGGCTTGCCTCCTTCCGCTTGTCTGCGCTGCGCCAGCCCCCGCTATTTCGCCAGGGCCGGCGCCAGCTCCGCCCATTCGCGGCTGGCGCGGATGCGCCGTATCGCTTCCCAGGCCTGCGCCACCAGGCCGGGATAGGCCTGCGCATAGCCGTTGCTGAACACCAGATAGGCATCCGACACCAGGAACACCGGCGCCAGGATCTGCAATGACTTGAACTCGTCCTGCGCGAGGAAGCCCTTGGCGTCCGATTCGCGCATCACCACAGCCTGCAGGCGCTGCGCCTTCAGCATCTGCATCAACTGCAGCGCCGTCCTGGCGCTGTCCACGTTACGGATGTTGAGATCGTCCAGCGTCTGCCGGACGACGTTGACGCCGGCCGGATAGGAAATCGGCGTCGTCACGCCATGCAATGCCTTGCCGTCCCAGCGCACGCCGCTACCGGAGGGCGTGACCACCACCCAGGTGTCCACGCCCACGGAAAAGGCGCGGTCCGGCAAGCCGTTCCTGAGCGGGAAGCGGACGAAGTCCTTATAAGTCTGAAAAGCCTGCACGCCAAGCACGCCGGCCACCTGCCCCGCCCGCACCGACTCGATGCAGCGCCGCCACGGCAGCACCACAAAGCTGGGCTCCACGCCGGCCGCACGCATGGCCTGCCGCGCCAGGTATTGCGCCTGGCCTTCGTGGTCCGGGAAAGTCAGCGGCGCGGCCGGACGATCGCTGACGCAGAGCGTCACCCCGGCCGCCTGCACCGCGTACGCCATCAGGCTGCTGAGAACGAATATCAGGACGAATTTCATCGGCTGGGCGGCGGTCTGTTGATACGCCAGCATAGCATAACCACATGCTTGGGTAGCCCCTGGCTGTGCTATATTGGCAACCCTTTCCTGCTGGCTGTATCGCTTTCCAAAAGGACTGCTGACTATGAAGAAAAACACGAATCCCAAGGTAGACGCGTACGTGGACAAAGCCGGCCCATGGCAGGCCGCCGTGCGCAACATGCGCGCCATTGCGCTGGACTGCGAACTGAACGAAGAGCTGAAATGGGGCGTGCCCTGCTACACCCTCAACGACGCCAACATCGTCCTGCTCCATACGTTCAAGGAATACTGCGCCATCCTGTTTTTCAAGGGCGCGCTGCTCAAGGATGAGGAAGGCGTGCTGGTCCAGCAGACCAAAAACGTGCAGGCCGCGCGCCAGATCCGTTTCACCAGCGCCAGCCAGGTGGACGAGTTGAAGGCCGTGGTGAAAGCCTACATCCAGGAAGCCATCGGCGTGGAAAAAGCCGGCCTGCAGGTGGAGTTCAAGGAGACGGCGGACTTCGACATGCCCGAGGAATTCCAGGCAAAGCTGGACGACTTGCCGCAATTGCAGGAAGCGTTCGAAGCGCTGACGCCGGGACGGCAGCGCGCCTACCTGCTGCACTTCGCCAGCGCCAAGCAATCCAGGACCCGCAGCGCGCGGGTGGAGCAATGCATACCCCATATCCTGGCCGGCAAGGGCCTGAAGGATTGACGCCGGGAGTTAGCTGATGTGCCGGCGGGTGTCCGGCACGGCGATCCGTTCCCTCTGCGGCGCCACGATCCAGCCCGCCAGTTTCTCCTGCAGCGCGGCCATGTGTTCGTCCGCGATATCGGCCAGGATGTTGTTCCCGCTGTGGTGAAGGACGCGCCCCTGCGGCACGGCGCCGAGCAAGGCAAGCGCCTCCTCGGCGGAAACCGCCGCAGCATTGGTCCGTCTGAATATCACCTGGCTCATGGCTTCAATATAGCACGCGCGCCGCAGGGCGCCGGCGACGCCCCACGGCAGGCTCAGGGCAAACTCAGGGCAGCATGCCCAGCCCCTCGAGGTCCTTGGGGAAGCCCAGCGGCTTGGCTGCCGCGTTGATCACCGCGAGCATGGCCGTGGTGCGCTGGCCATCGCGCGGCATCGCCAGCACTTGCGGCTGAGCCGAGAGCAGCGCGGCGGCCGCGCCGGTGGCAGCGGGGCAAGCCATCGAGGTGCCGCTCATCACGCCGTACCCCTTGCCCGGCAGCGTGGACACGATGCCGACGCCCGGCCCGGTCAAGTCTATTTCGGGGCCGATATTGGAAAACTGCGCAATGAAGACGTCCTTGTTGCTGGTGGCAGCGGGCGGCGCAATATCCAATTGCTCCGTTGAGCCGGCCGGGAAGGTGCCCTGCCTGCCGGCGGCCGACACCGCGACGGACTCGCCCCACGCGGCGGGATAGGACACCGGCTGGCGCCCATCGTTCCCCGCCGCCACGATGCATAAAGTGCCCTGGTCGAACGCGGCCTTGATGGCGTCGCGCACCGCTTCGTCGGGCGTGTCGCCGCCCAGGCTGAGGTTCAGCAGGTCGCACTGGTCCGCCACGCCCTGCTCGATGGCGCGCAGGATATCGTAGTTGCTGGCGCCGCCGCCCGCATTCGGAAACACACGGTAGCTGAACAGCGTCACGCCCGGCGCAACGCCCTGCTTGCCGCGGGGCCGCTCGCCGCGCGCGCCGACGATGCCGGCCACGTGCGTGCCGTGTTCACCCTCCTGCCCGGCCGGCCCCCAGCCTCCGGCGTCCTTCTCGTCGGCGACAAAGGCCGCCCCGCCGGCCACCTCCAGGTCGGGATGCTCACCATCGACGCCGGTGTCGATAACGCCGACGCGCACGCCGGCGCCCGCGTTGCGTTGGTGGGCGCCGTACAGCGAGTCCAGGTAATCCGGCACGCCCAGATCGACTGCCGCGATCCTCTTTACCTGGCCGGTCCTGATCGTCACCGCGCGTTCGCACAAGCCCCAGTAACCGGCCGGCCCATAGATCAGCAACAGTTCCAGCTTCTTGCTGGTCGTCGTGAATTTGAGGCTAACCACGCCTTTGGCATTCGTCGTGCCCTGCTGCCCCACTCCGGCGGCAAAGTCCGTAAACGCCACCACCGTCGCGCCCTTCACCGGCTTGCCGCTGACCGCATCGGCCACCTTGAGGCTAATGCCGGCGGCCGCGCCAACCGCCGCCTTGCCGCTGGCGCGCTTCAGGATTTCCCATCTGGGGCTGCGCGCGGGATAGTAGAGTACCTCCGGCACCAGCTTGATGCCCGCATTGCTGGCTTTCAGCGCAGTCGCCTCCGCGTCGCTCAGCTCCACCAGCTTCGGCCCCGTCTCCGCAAGCGAATGCACGACCTTTACGGCCTTCGGCCTGGCGGCCCTGGCTTTGCTGGACAGCCCGGTGCGCACGAACAGCGCGTTGGCGAATTTCTCCTCGCTGGACGCGGTCAGCTTCAGTGCCGGCGAATACAAGCCGCGCTTCGGCATCAGCACATAGCGTTGGACGTTGGACGGTTTGACAGCCATAGCGATATACCCCCTTGAGTGGATCGGTGAAATCAGTGGATTGGAGCTCCACGAATATTACCTTTCCTGGTGTATAGTTGATGACACAATAGCCACTTTGACCGAAAAGCCATGCAACACACCCTCCGCATCCTGCCCCTGCTGGCCGCATTGCTGACGCAACCTTCCTTCGCTCTGGCCGACAGCAACAGCAGCTCCGTCAGCATCACCGACGGCCAGGCCGTCGGCACCTTGCGCGGCAGCGCAGCCATCGCCACCGTCCTGGACGACAAAGTGGAATTGAAGGACGGCGTCGTCTATGTGAACGGCCAGTCCTATGGCCCCGTGCCGCGCAATGCCGAAGTCAAATACGTCATCAAAGGCGCCACCCGCACGCTCTACGTGGACGGCAAGCCCCGCACGCCGCCCAAGCCCGCCAAGTAAGGCCTGTCGGCGGCTTCAGTTTGCACCAGCCCTGGCACGGGCGGCGTGGAGCTTCTTGTAGCTGTCGATGAGGCGCTCGTGGCGGTCCAGGCCTTCCAGCTTCATGCTGGTTGGCGTCAGGCCGTGGAAACGCACGCTGCCGTCCATCGAGCCCAGCGCCGCGTCCATGCGCGGGTTGCCGAACATGCGGCGGAAGTTGCCTACGTAGTCTTCCAGTTCCAGCTCGTCGTCCAGCTCCACTTCCAGCACCACGTTCAGGGCCTGGTAGAACAGCCGGCGCTCGACCGTGTTGTCGTTGTACTGCAGGAAGGCGCCCACCAGTTCGTGCGCTTCTTCGAACTGCTGCAGGGCGAGGTTGATCAGCAGCTTCAGTTCCAGCACCGTCAGCTGGCCCCACTCCGTGTTCTCGTCGAATTCCACGCCGATCAGGGTGGCGATGTCGCCGTAGTCATCCAGCTCGTTGTTCTCCAGGCGGTCCAACAGGGATTCCAGGCTGTCGTCGTCCAGGCGGTGCAGGTTCAGGATGTCGGCGCGGAACAGCAGCGCCTTGTTGGTGTTGTCCCAGACCAGGTCCTCTATCGGATACACTTCCGAATAGCCCGGCACCAGGATGCGGCAGGCGATGGCGCCCAGCTGGTCGTACACGGCCATGTAGGCCTCTTTGCCCATGGCTTCGAGGATGCCGAACAAGGTGGCCGCCTCTTCCGCATTGGAGTTTTCGCCCTGGCCGGAGAAGTCCCATTCCACGAAATCGTAGTCCGCCTTGGCGCTGAAGAAGCGCCACGACACGATGCCGCTGGAATCGATGAAGTGCTCGACGAAGTTGTTCGGCTCGGTCACCGCGTTGCTGGCGAAGGTAGGCTGGGGCAGATCGTTCAGGCCTTCGAAGCTGCGGCCCTGCAGCAATTCGGTCAGGCTGCGCTCCAGCGCCACTTCGAAGCTTGGATGTGCGCCGAAGGAAGCAAACACGCCGCCGGTGCGCGGGTTCATCAGGGTTACGCACATGACGGGATAGGCGCCGCCCAGCGACGCATCCTTTACCAGCACCGGGAAACCCTGCTCTTCCAGGCCCTGGATGCCGGCCACGATGCCGGGGTATTTCGCCAGCACTTCCTGCGGCACGTCCGGCAGGGCGATTTCGCCTTCCAGGATTTCGCGCTTCACGGCACGCTCGAAGATCTCCGACAGGCACTGCACCTGCGCTTCGGCCAGCGTGTTACCGGCGCTCATGCCGTTGCTGACGAAGAGGTTCTCCACCAGGTTGGACGGGAAGTACACCGTCTCGCCGTCCGACAGGCGCACGTACGGCAGCGAGCAGATGCCGCGCTCCGTGTTGCCGGAATTGGTGTCGTACAGATGCGAGCCGCGCAGTTCGCGGTCGGCATTGTAGATCTCCAGGCAGTACTCATCCAGGATCTCGGCCGGCAGCGCGTCCTTCTTGCCGGGCTTGAACCAGCGCTCGTTCGGGTAATGCACGAACTCCGCGTTGGCGATGTCTTCACCCCAGTACGCGCCGGCGTAGAAGTGGTTGTTGTTCAGGCGTTCGATGTACTCGCCCAGCGCCGAGGCCAGCGCGCTTTCCTTGGTTGCGCCCTTGCCGTTGGTGAAGCACATCGGCGAATGCGCGTCGCGGATGTGCAGCGACCACACATTGGGCACGATATTGCGCCACGAGGCGATTTCAATCTTGATGCCCAGGTTCGCCAGCACGGTCGACATATTGGCGATGGTCTGCTCCAGCGGCAGGTCCTTGCCCACGATGTAGGTGCTCGCTTCGGACGATGGGTTCACCATCAGCAGCGCCTGCGCATCGGCGTCCAGGTTGGCCACTTCCTCGATCACGAACTCGGGTCCGGCCTGCACCACTTTCTTCACCGTGCAGCGGTCGATGGAGCGCAGGATGCCCTGGCGGTCCTTCTCCGAGATATCCTCCGGCAGCTCCACCTGGATCTTGAAAATCTGCTGGTAGCGGTTTTCCGGGTCGACGATGTTGTTCTGCGACAGGCGGATGTTCTCGGTCGGAATATTGCGAGTGTTGCAATACAGCTTGACGAAGTAGGCCGCGCACAGGGCGGACGATGCCAGGAAATAGTCGAACGGGCCGGGCGCCGAGCCGTCGCCCTTGTAGCGGATGGGCTGATCGGCAATCACGGTGAAGTCGTCGAACTTGGCTTCGAGGCGGAGTTTGTCCAGGAAGTTGACTTTGATTTCCATGGCATGGTTCCAAATAAGGGGGCAGCATGGATTAACCATGCAAAAAAGGCCTTGTGATTGCGCACAAGGCCTTTGCATTCTGGCTCCCCGACCTGGACTCGAACCAGGGACCTGCGGATTAACAGTCCGTCGCTCTACCGACTGAGCTATCAGGGAAAAGAGGCCATATTATAGTGAGCCTCGGTCAGGCTGTCCAGCGCCGGATGAAAATATTCCCCCGGCGCCGGCGCTCCCTTTAGAAGCTGCCCTTGAACTGCACGCCCCACTGGCGCGGCTCGTTGATGAAGCCGGTCAGGTTGTTGAAGTCGATGGCGCCGGTGATGCGCTGGGTGTCGGTGATGTTGCGGCCGAACGCTGCCACTTCATACTTGCCGCCCGCCCAGTTGTAGCCGACGCGCACGCCGCCTTCGGTCAGCGGCTTGCCGGTGAACTCTTTGGCTTCGTACAGGAAGAAGTTCACCTTGCTGCGGTAGGACCAGTCGGTCAGCACGAACAGGTTGCCTTCAGCCAGCGGCCAGTTGTAGCGCGCGCTGGCGTTGAAGATCCACTTCGGCGCTTGCGGCAGCGCGTTGCCGTCGATGACCACGCGGCCTGCGGCGTTGATCGGATCGGTCACCGTGCATTGCGCGCACTTGTTCACCGACAGCGAAGGATCGTTGATCTCGGTGAAGTTGTACGAACCGCTCAGCGCAACCTTGAACTGGTTGGTGATGAAGCCTTCGATCTCGCCTTCCACGCCGTGGCCCTTGGTCTTGGCCGCGTTGATCAGCTTATTGACGTTGGAGTTGCCGCCAACGACGGTCAGCTGCTGGTTCTTCACGTCGTACTGGTACACGCTCAGCGAAGCGCGCGCGCGGCGGTTCAGCAGGTCGGCCTTCACGCCGGCTTCCACCGAGGTGATGGTTTCAGCATCGGCCACGGTGATCGGCACCGAGGTCGAAGCGGCGGCGATACTCGGAGCGCGGAAGCCGGTGGCCACGCGGCCATAGACGCTCACGTCCTTGTTCAGCGCGTAGGTGCCGCTCAGGTCCCAGTTGATCTTGTCCTTGCTAACGCCAACCGACGATGGGCCAACCAGCACGGTGTTGATTGCTTCCAGCGTGTTGAAGTCCTTCTTGTCCTTGGTGTAGCGCACGCCGCCGCGCACGGTGAACTGGTCGTTCACCGCGTAGTTCACGGAACCGAAGGCTGCCCAGGCGGTGTTCTTCTGCTGGCTGGTGACGCGGGTGGTGCGCACGCCGGCGGTGTTGAAGTTGTCGGTGCCGCCGGTGGCGTCTTCATTGAAGTAGTAGACGCCTGCCTGCCAGTTCAGCGGGCCGGCGTTTTTCGACTCCACGCGGAACTCTTGCGAGTACTGCTTCAGGTCCGGAATGCTGCCTGCGGTCTCCACCTGGAACGGCACGGCCGGCGCGTTGCCCGGATTGCCGCCGTCGATATCGCCACGGCTCAGGTATTCGTTGATGGCTTCGTAGCCGGTGATCGAGTACAGCTTGACGGCGCCCAGGTCCCAGCTCAGGCGCACATTGCCGCCGGTGGTTTTCAGGTTCTGGAAGTTCTGGCCGTTGGTGTAGATCTTGTCGGCGTCGAAACCATCAACCAGGTCGTTGGTGCCCTTCTTGATGATATTGGCGCGGAACAGGCGCGAGCTGCCGGAGGTCACGCGCTGGTGCACATTGAACAGCGCGTTGAAGTCGGCGTTCGGCTTGTACAGCACTTGCACGCGTTCGGCATGCTCGTTGTAGCCTTCCATCGAGTCGTTCTCGCCGGTGAAGGCGTTCGATACGTAGTCGTCGCGGTGTTGGCGTAGCGTGGATACGCGCGCCGCCCATTCGTTCGACAGGGGGATGTTGACTGCGCCTTCCACGTTGGTGGTGCCGTGGGTGGCGTAGGACAGGTTGTAGTAGCCTTCGATGCCTTTCAGGCTAGGCTTGGCGGATTCGAACTTGACCACGCCGGCCGGGGTGTTGCGGCCGAACAGCGTGCCCTGCGGGCCGCGCAGCACTTCCACGTTGGCCAGGTCGAACATGGGGTAACCCTTGAGGATAGGGTTTTCCTGCACCACGTCGTCATAGATCAGCGACACGGGCTGCGATGCGAAGGTGCTGAAGTCGGCGTTGCCATAGCCGCGGATGTAGAAGCGCGGGAACACACGGCCGGTGGACGATTCCACGTTCAGGCTGGGCACCTTGCCTGCCAGCACGCGGATGTCCTGGCCGCCGGACAGGATCACGTCCAGTTTCTCATCCTTCAGCGAGGACACCGATACCGGCACGTCGCGGATGTTTTCGGTACGGCGCTGCGCGGTGACGGTGACCGTCTCCAGCTGGCCGGCTTGCGCTGGCTGTGCATCAGCCGATTGGGCCATGGCGGCACCGGCTGGCACCAGTGCGCTCAGCGCCAGTACGGCGCCGCCGGTGCGGGAAAAACGCTTCTGCATCTTGGACATCTTAATCATTCACATTCCTGTCTGGGTCGTGCTTGGTTAGAGAGAGTGCCTCCGCCCCTCCCTTGTAGGGAGTGTTATGTTGCGCAAAATGCAAAAGGCCGCGCTAGTGGCGCGGCCCCAACACCTTGCATCAAAGTGCGCGAATTATATATGTCCTATATCGATGCGAACAACATTTTTTTCATGATATGTGTTATGCACCATTTTCAACGCAGGGCAAAATCCACGCCGCAGAATGACGGAGACGCCTTCGCCGTGACGATGAATATGCGTTCGGCCGGCACCGCGCCAGTGGTGGTGAGCCACTCTTTGGCGGCTTGGGCGCGGCGCGCGCCCAGGGCCAGCACGTCGGCGTCGGAGACGGTGGAATTGGCCAGCATGAGCTTTTCCATTTCTTCCGGCGGCAGCGTTTTTTGCAGGCCGATGGCGTTTTTCGGCTTGGCGAAGGTCTCGTCCTTGTACACGCGCGCCAGCAGCGCCGGGTACTCCTCCTTGCTCACTTCCACGCCGCCTTCAGGCAAAGCGCCGCGCGCTTGCAGGTCGCGCGTTTTGAGCTGGCGCACTTTGCGTTCGATGACGACATGCTTGAGCGCTTCCAGGTCGGCGGCAGGATCGACGCGGCCGGTGATGTCGAGCTTGAGGCCGGGACGCTCAGTCAGCGCCTTGGACAGGGAACGCAGCCGCGTTTCGCTGGCGGGCAGCAGGCTGGCGCGGCCGGCGTCGAAGTCCAGCTTGGATAGCTCCTCGCCGCCGCCGAACAGGGAGCCGATGAGCGCGAACGGCGCGGTCACCGTCTTGACGATGGCGTTGCCAATGATCTTGAGGATGATGCCGCCAACCGAGAACTCGGGATCGTCCAGCGAGCCGCCAATCGGCACGTTGATGTCGATGACGCCATTGCGGTCGCTCAGCAGCGCCACGGCCAGGCCCACGGGCAGCTTGGTCGCTTGCGGGTTGGTGCTTTCGCTGCCGAAGGTGAGCTGGTCCAGCACCAGGCGGTTTTCGGCTTTCAGGGCGCGGTTTTCCAGCTGGTAGGCCACTTCGAAGGTCAGCTTGCCTTTCTCGATACCGTAGCCGACGTATTTGTCGGCATAAGTGGACAGGGAGGCCAGCTCCATGCCGCGCACTTCCGCCTTCAGGTCCAGCGACAGGTCACGCTTGAGCGGGTTGATGCGGCCGGAGATCAGCAGCGGTGCGCTGTTCACTTCACCGCGCAGGGAGACATTGGCGTTGCTGTTCGCGTCCGACGACAGGCCGGAGACGGTGCCGCCTATGCCTTTCAGGTTGGCGGTGTAGTTGGGCTTGATGAAGTTGTCCGTGAAGCGCACGCGCCCGCCGGACAATACAAGCTGGCCGATGCGGATAGGCGGCAGCGGCGCCGCATCGCCTGCCGGTGCGGCGGCAACGGCGGACGCGGCCGGGCCGGCGGCAACGCCTGCCCCGGCGGCGGGCCGCGCGGCGGCCTTGTCCGCCTTGTCCGCCTTGGCCAGCTTGGCCGCCTTGGCCTGTGCGATGGCGTCCTTCGCGCGCGAGCCGGCTTCGGTCAGGCTGCGGTCCTCATTGGCGGCGCTGCGCTTGATGTCCTGCACATTGAGCCGGCCGGTGGGGTCGATAATCACACGGGCGAAAAAGTCGCTGAGCGCCACCTTGTCCACGCTCATGGCGAACGGTTGCAGCTTCACGTCCATGCCGCCGAAGGACAGCGCCTTCCAGCTCAGGAAGTCATTGGAGCTGGTCTTATCCACCGTGGCCAGGTTGTTCACGCTGGCGTCCCCTTTGAAGCCGCCCTTCAGCGCACCGTCCTTGCCGGTCTCCAGCGACAGCTTGCCCTTGGTACTGACGGCCGCCTGTGTGAAGCGCAAGTTCACGTAGTCGGTGGCGTAAGGCTGCAGCGGCAGCATGCCGATATTTTTCAGGTCCAGCGCCAGGTCGGCGTTGAACGGCTCCAGCCCCAGCGTACCGGAGATGCCCAACTGGCCGTTCTTGTTGACAGCGGCTTTCAGATCCAGCTTGCTGCGGCTGGCCGGGGCCGTGGAATAGCCCTCCACCGCCAGGCTCACCGGCGAGAGCGCAAAGATGGAAGGCTCGGCATGGCTGCGGTCCTCCACGCGCACGGCCCAGTCCTGGACGTTCAGGCGGCCGACAGTCACCAGGTAAGGCGCATCGTCCGCTGCCTTCGCGGCGGGTTTGGCGGCAGCTGGCGCAGCATCGGCTTCAACGCGCTTGCCCTGCGTGTAAGCGATGTTCGCGCTGGACGATGCAACTTCGCCGATGGCCACGGTTTTCTTGCCCGTATCCGCCACGATGCCGCGCACTGACAAGGCGAATTTTTCCACGCCGGCCTTGGTCGCGCCTTGCGGCGTGTCGTCCGCATACCGCAGCGACGAATTGGTGAGCTCCAGCTCTTTCAGCGACACCAGCGTGCCCGCCGACGCTGGCGCGGGCTTCGTCGCAGCTGTCGCTGCAGCCGCCGGCGGCGCGGCCGACGGCGCGCGTGCCGGCGCAGCGGCCGACGCCACGGCCGGCGCAGCGGCGGGCTGCATCAACTGCCCAACATTTAGCTGCCCCTTGCGGTCGCGCGCCACGTCCACGTCCAGCCCATCGAAAGCCACGCGCGCCAGATCGTAGCGGCCCGCGAATATATCCAGACTGGCCAGCTTGGCATCCAGCGCGGCCAGCTTCAGCATAGGCTTGCCGTCCGGCTGCGTCAGCGCCAGGTTCTTCAGGCTGGCGTCGCCGCGTATGATCAGCGCAGCCGCCTTGTCCTTGGGCTGCACAAAGCTCGCCGTCAGCCGCGTGCTAAGCGACGCACTGGGCAGCTTGAAATTCGGCTTGCCCGGCAAATACTCCAGATAGCGCGGCAGCGCCACGTCATCCAGGTTCAGCTCCACCAGCACTTCCTTCGACTCGCCGAACGGACGTGCCTTGCCTTTCAGGAGCAAGGGCGCGCCATTGATCTTCGCACTCAGCAAAGGTTCGACGAACACCTGCACGTCGGCCGGCATGGACGACACGAAAGGCACGCCCAGCTTCAGCCCCTCCACCGCATGCGTGGCTTGCGCCGGCCTGTCCTCGAAGGCGATGCGCCCTCCTTCGAGCTGGATATTATTGACCGCATAGCGCGCCGGTTCCGGCGATGGCGGCTGGCTCGCGGCCAGCGCAATGATGTCGTCTATGCTGTAGTGATTGGCGTCCGTGCGCACCAGGTGCACGTATGGCTGATCCAGCCGCACCTGCTGCACCACCGGCGCCATGCGCCAGATCGACTCGCCCGCCAGATCCAGCGACAGCGCATTGAAACTGGCGAAGACAGCGCCGCCGTGCGGCTCCATCAGTTTGAAGCCATGTATCTCCATCGCCAGCGTGAAGGGATTGAACTTCACCTCGTCGATGGTGAGCTGGCGGTGCAGCTTGTCGGCGGTGAATTGCTGCGCCTGGCTTTTAACAATGGCAGGCAGCGCCAGGAAGCCGATACCGGCATACAGCGCCACGGCGCCGGCGGCAACGGCCGGCACGACGCGAATTAATGTTGTTTTCTTCATAGAACTTAGTTTAGCCAAACTGCTGTGGTATTGATAGTTTGCATTTGTGGACGGTCACGCGATGATGCAGTATCTTGGCGCCATGTTGAAACCGATAGCCCGCCTTTGCATTCGCGCCGCGCTGGCCGCAGCCCTGCTGGCGGCCGGCCAGGCTGCAGCCACCGATATCGTCATATTCGACCAGCCGGTGTCCAAGGCAGACCGGCGGCGAGAATACGCGAATGCGCTGTTGAACGCCGTCCTGCAGCGCACGGTGCCCGAATTCGGTCCCTACGAGATCCGCCACGCAGCGGTGCACATGGAGCGTCCGCGCCTGTTCGAAGCGCTCAAGGACGGCAAGCTGGTCAACCTCACTGCCTATCCCGCAACGGCCAACTGGATGCGCGAACTGAAGCCGGTGCCCATCCCCATCGACATGGGCCTGCAATCCTGGCGCATCTTCCTGATCGATGCCAAGACCCAGCCCGCGCTGCGCGCCGCCCACACGCTGGGCCAGCTGGCCCGCCTGAGGGCGGGCAGCGGCAGCGCCTGGGCCACGCTGGAATCGCTGAAGGAGGCGCACCTGTCCGTGGTGACCGGCAGCAGCTACAACGGCCTGTTCCAGATGCTGATGGCGGGCCGCTTCGACTACCTGCCGCGCGGCGTGAACGAAATCTTCGCCGAATACGACACGCACAAGCAGGACTATCCCGCACTGGCCGTGGAAGAAACCCTGCTGCTGCACGACCAGATTCCGTCGCTGTTCTTCGTGGCGCCGGGCGAAACGCGGCTGCACCGCCGCATCACGGCCGGCATGGAGGCGTTGCTGAAGGACGGCTCGCTGGAGCGGCTGGTGCTGGACTACCACCGCAACGACCTGCGGCGCGCCAAACTGTGCACCCGTAAACGCTTCGAGCTGCCCAACAGGCAGCTCGATCCCGCCCTGTTCGGGCGCAAGGAATTGTGGCTCAATCCCTTTGAAGCGCGCCACGGCTTCTGCCCGGCGCTGCTGCCGCGCTGAGGCGGCAGCCTGGCAGCTTACATGCCCAGAGACTTGAGCAGCTCGTCGTTGTCTTCCTGCGACGCTGCCGAGGAGCTGTCCGAAGATGGGCTGGAGTGGTCCATGTCCATCAGCTCGTCCGGGTCCGGCGCTTCCATCGCGTCGAATTCGTGCAGGCGGATGAACTCCGTGCGGTCGATCGCCAGCTCCAGGTAGAACACATTGTTCTTCTCGGTGTAGAACGACACGCGGCGCATTTCGGGACGGTCCAGCGGCGTGTCCACGTTCAGCATCACCTGCTTGGTCAGCACCAGCATTTTCGGCTGGTTCTGCGTGATGTTGGTCTGCAGCTCGCGGCGGATCTTGCCGGTGAAGTCGCCCACGATCTGGTTCATCAGCTCACCCAGGATGTTCGACACTTCGTCCGACGTGTGCGAGCCGGCCAGCTCGGACTTGGGCATCCCCATGTGCAGCATGTAACGCTCGTACAGCTCCATGGCCGTATCCTTGCCGAAGTTCAGCACTACCAGGCCGGTAAAGCCGCCGTCGAACAGCACGAAGCAGCCGATGTCCGGCTTCAGGCCCACTTTGGTAATCCGCTGCACCATCGCAGAATAGTGCACCGTGCTCTGCGTGGCGATGTTCAGCACGCGCGTGACCGAGTCGCACAGACTGGTCAGCAAGTCCTCGGTGCCATATACAACCTTCTCATCCGTTACCATCTTCATCCCTTTTGTTTTCCATTCGCGGGCGCTGCCCGCGTGTACATATCGCAAGGATACTGGCCGGTGCTGCAGCCGTCCACCTCATTCAGCCATCTGCGGCAATTGCCGTTGCCATAATGTGCACGGCGTAGGGGAAACTCACAGCAATAGTTGAT
The DNA here is from genome assembly GCF_042693265.1 of Pseudoduganella sp. UC29_71. Lineage (NCBI taxonomy): Bacteria > Pseudomonadati > Pseudomonadota > Betaproteobacteria > Burkholderiales > Oxalobacteraceae > Pseudoduganella > Pseudoduganella sp. UC29_71. Next base: position 4,099,197 of record NZ_CP170549.1, read on the forward strand.
TAATAGTACTTTTTTGTAGAATTTCCGATTGTCAATATGTAGCAGGCAACCTGGCTGGGGAAGGCGGCGTTGTCTAGGGGAATGTGCGCCGGCGCCAAAACCTGTGACAATACGGGTTTAACCACACCAAACCTTGCAAGAGTACCTATGCAACTACCAAACTTCAGCGATAAATTCTCCGACAACCTCTCCCTGCTTCCCGCAAGCGATGCGGTTGCAGCAATCGAGCTTGTCGACCCGTCGGGCACGCCAGTGGCAAAGATCGAAAACAAACCGGGCCAGGCGGGATCGCTCCGGGTTTATCGCTGGCTGGGCGAAACGTTCGGCGCGATTACCCCGGAAGCAGCGGAACTGGGCCTGAAGATTTACGCGGAGCACACCCTGGATGCCCGCGCCAACCCGGGAAACCATCCCAACATCGACCGCCTGTTGAACATTAAAACGGCAGAGCACACCCTGCAGGTGAAAAGTCTGTAAGCCAGGCCTTGGCAGCCGGCGCCTGCCGCCGGCTCCTCCTCCCCAATCGCAGCAGATGCTCCGGCTTGTTCAGCGGCCATCTGTCCCGGCATCGATCCTGTTGCCCTCCAGGCGCACGCCCCGGTCGCCGAAGACCGCGCCCCCGAACAGCCGCAGCAAGTAGCGGCAGCAGCCGACGGCGTATGCGCACGCTTGCCGTATCAACCAAAGCGCGCCTGGTATTCGCTGGGCACCACGCCCAGCTGCGCGGCGAACGCGCGCCGCAGATTGTATTCGCTGCCAAAGCCGCTTTGGCCGGCGGCCCGCTTGACCGTCATGCCGCCCTGCTCGAGCAGCGCGCAGGCGCGCTCCATGCGCAGCCGCAGCAGCAACTGCGCCGGCGACACGCCCGCCTCCTGCTGCAGCTTGCGGTGCAGTGAGCGAACCGAAAGCGCAAACGCGGCGGCCATCTGGTCGACATCGATTGCCTGCTTCAGGCGCGGACGCAACCACGCCGTCAGCTGGCCGTGCAAGCCCTGCGGATCGGCCTGCGCCAGCAATTCGGAGCTGAACTGGCGCTGGCCGCCGGGGCGTTTGAGAAACACCACCATCCGCTTGGCCACGCGCAGCGCGAAGGGGCGGCCCATGTCCTCGCCGACCAGGCTGAGCGCCAGATCGATGCCGGCGGCGATGCCAGCAGACGTATATATAGGGCCGTCCTTAATATAGATGGCGTCTTCCTGCACGGTGATGGCCGGGAACTGGGCCTGCAGCTGCGCCGCGTCCTGCCAGTGGGTGACAGCGCGGCGCCCGTCCAGCAATCCGCTGCGCGCCATCAGGAAGGCGCCGGTGCACACCGAGCAGCAGCGCGCGACGGCATTCGCCCCGCCGCCGGCGTCGGCCACCCAGCGCACGACGTCCGGCGTCAGCGCAGGGCTGCTGCCGTCTTCCAGGCCGCGTCCGCCCACCATAATCAGAGTCGATCCGGCCAGGCGGCCGGTGGGCAGCGGCTCGGTCAGCACGCTTACCCCGGCGGCGGAAGCGATAAGGCCGCCGCCGGGCGACACCATACGTATTGCGTACGGCGCGGCCAGGCCCGCGTCGCGCGCCTCGTCGTTTGCGGTGGAGAACACCTGCGCCGGGCCGGTGGCGTCGAGCAGCGCGAAGCGCGGCAGCACCAGCAGCCACACGTCGATGGCGGGCGCCGGGGCGGAATCTGGGTTGGGATATTGAGCGGCGTGCATATTGGCAGATATTCAACCATCGATGTCATGTGTGTCAAGCGCGGAAATGGGAAGATACCGCCTTTGGTTTCAGGAGGCACGCATGACCCGCTCCATCGGCATCTATGTTTATGACAACGTCGAGGTTCTCGACGTCACCGGCCCCTATGAGGTATTCACCTGCGCCACGCGCGTCAGCGCCAAGACGAAGCCGGACGCGCCGCCGTTCCGGGTTCGCACGATCGGCCGCACGTCGGCGCTGTTGCGCGCACGCGCCGGCCTGACCATTTTCCCCGAGGCCGACTTCGGCGGCGCCGACATCGACTTGCTGATCGTTCCCGGCGGCGTCATCGACGCCGAACTGGCCAGGCCCGACGTCACCGCCTGGATCGCCCGCGTCGCCCGCGACTGCGAACTGGTTGCCGCAATCGGCACCGGCGCCTTCCTGCTCACGCAGGCCGGGCTGCTCGACGGCCAGCAGGTACCAGCGCAGCAGCGCGCGGCCGGGGCGCCCCCCCCGCGTTTCCCGAGTTGCGTATAGAGGGTAAGCGGCTCCTGGTCGACAATGGCGCCATCGTCGCCGCCGGCGGTGTCACGGCCGGCGGCGACCTGTCGCTGCACCTGGTCGAGCGGCTGGCGGGACGCGAGCTGGCGCTCGCCACCGCGCGCCACATGGACTACGACTGGGGTCAGCCATGAAAACGTCCGTGCCGCACCATTTCTTCCGAACTGGGCGGCGGGGATCGGCTCGCGCAGCGTCACGGTGCTTTGCGTCAGCTTGGTCACGCGCCGCTGGTACTTGAGCACGACACAATTGCCAGAGGCAATGAAAAAAGGGCCCGTGAAAAACACGGACCCTTTTGTATTCTGGCTCCCCGACCTGGACTCGAACCAGGGACCTGCGGATTAACAGTCCGTCGCTCTACCGACTGAGCTATCAGGGAATTGAGGCCCGAATTATATACGCGGGATTTCGAATTGACCAGAGCCGGTCCAAATTTTTTCGATCAGGCCAGCGCGTAGTCGGCGTAGCCGTCCGGGCGTACCAGCAGCGCGGCTGCACCGTCCAGGCCGGGCAGCGGCTGGCCAAGCGCGGCGCGCACCGTTTGCAGGCTGCCCGGCACGTCCACGCCGGCCGGGGCATCGTCGCGCAGGCGCAAGTAGAGCCAGCGGCCGCCATGCAGCCGCGTGTGCAGTTGCACTTGCTCGCCGCTCTCCAGTTGCAGCGGCCAGTCCGGCACGCGCGCGCCGGTCCATTCTTGCAGCAGGCGCCAGCCGCCCGGGGCCATGGACAGGCTGGCCGGATAGGCAATGCCGAAGCCTGATACTTCCAGCGCCAGCGCGCGGTTCGTCGCTGGATCGCGCAGCAGGCCGTTCATCAGCTGGCGCAGCGCCAGGCCGCGCGTGTCGAAGGCTGTCAGCAGCGCGGTCTGGGCCATGGTGTTAGCGAGCAGCTGCTGGCCGACGGCGCGGCGTTCGCTGTCGTAGCTGTCCAGCAGCGCCACATCGGCCTCCCCTTTCGCCACGCTGGCCAGTTTCCAGCCCAGGTTGAACGCGTCCTGCATGCCGACATTCATACCCTGACCGCCGGCCGGCATGTGGATGTGCGCGGCGTCGCCTGCCAGCAGCACACGGCCTTTGCGGTACTGCGCGGCCAGCCGCGTCTCGTCCGAAAAGCGCGACAGCCACACCGCGTCCGACAACTGCAGGTCGTAGCCGGCGACGCGGCATGCGCCTTCGGCCAGCTCTTCCAGAGTCGCGGGTTGCTGCGACGGTTCGCGGCAGCGCTGCGCGTCGATCAAGATGAGGCGGTGGTAGGCGCCGTCGCCCAGCGGCACCACCATCAGCACGCCGGCCTGGTTGACCACCGTGTGGGCCTTGCCCGGCAACGGCGCGCCGAGGCGCACGTCGCCCAGCATCGAGTGCACGGAGGCCGCGTGGCCCTCGAATGCAATGCCGGCCTGCCGGCGCACCAGGCTGCGGCCGCCGTCCGCGCCCACCAGCCAGGCGGCGCGCGCGGTGAAGGCTGCGCCGCCGATGTCGCCGGCAATGGATACGCCATCCTCGTCCTGCCACAGCTCGCGCGCCAGTGCGCCGCGCTGGAGGCGCACGCCCAGTTCCGCGGCGCGCGCCTCCAGCAGCTCTTCGGTGACCGACTGCGGTATCACCAGGTTCACGCCGTACTGCGGGTCCAGCACGGAAAAATCCAGCCGCGTGTCCAGCACGGCGAAATGGCCGATGCTGAACGGGAGCGCGCGCTCACGGAAGCGCGGCGCCAGCCCGCGCAAGCCCAGCATCTCCAGCGTGCGCCCGTGCATGCCCATGCCGCGCGAGTTGGACACGCGCTCGGCGCGCCGCTCAAGCAGCAATACGTCCAGCCCCGCCAGCCGCAATTCGCAGGCCAGAGTCAGCCCCACAGGGCCGCCGCCCACCACGATCACATCCGCCTCCAGCTTCATATTTTCTCCAATCTAACAACGTTAGGTATAGTAAACTAACACCGTTAGACAAACGGTGTAAAGAAAAAAATGGCCATACAAAAAAACGCGGTGATCGCCAAGGCGCTTGACCTGCTGGATGAAACGGGCCTGGACGGCCTGACGATGCGCCGCCTGGCGGATGCGCTGGAGATCAAGGCCGCCTCGCTGTATTGGCACTTCGCCAGCAAGCAGGTGCTCCTGGACGGCATGGCGGATGCGCTGATGCAGGACGTGGCGCGCAACGTGCCAAACGCGGAGAACTGGCAGCAGAGACTCATGGCGGTAGCGGGTGAAGTACGGCGGGCCTTGCTGGCGCGGCGCGACGGAGCGCGCGTATTCGCCGGCACCTATGTGGTGTCCGAAAACGTGATGCGCGTGGGCGAGGCCATGATGGCGCCCCTGCACGAGGGCGGCGCCCATCCGCGCACCGCCTCATGGGGCGCGTTCGGCATCATGTACTTCATCCTCGGCTTCGTGATTGAAGAAAGCGGCGTGTCGCCGGAACAGATGGACGCCAGGGAGCTGCTGCGGCGCGGCGCCGACTTCGCCAGCAAGCACGCCATGTTCCCGCACCTGACAGGGGCGCGCGAACACATTTTCGATCCGGATTTCGACGCCCGCTTCGTCTTCGGCATGGAGACCATGATCGCGGGCCTGACCGCCCGCATCGCCGCCGAGGCCTGACAATCCGGCGCCGCGCCCTGCCCGTTTCGGCGCCGCCAAACCCTGTTTCGTCGCAAGCCGGTGGCTGCCGCTCCGATTGATCCTTAGCCTGACGCTATCGATCAACCACCGGAGCACACCATGAAACGAACCATCCTCGCCATGCTGCTGGGCGGCGCCTGCCTGCTGGCTTCCGCCGCGCCCCAGGAAATGGCGCCCGCCGGCTTCGTCCAGGCCCGCCAGCAGTTCCAGGCCGGCGCCGCAGGCGACAATGGCGCGCGCGACGCGGCGGCAGCCGCCTTCCAGTCCCTGGCCGCCAGCCATCCCGGCCACCCGCTGCTGGCCGCCTACGACGGCGCCGCCACCACGCTCAAGGGACGCGATGCGCTGCTTCCCTGGAACAAGATGAAGTTCGCCGAAAGCGGCGCGGACGCCATCGAAAAGGCGCTGGCCCAGCTCACGCCGGCGCATGACGAGGTGCTGTTCGGCGGCGCGCCCGAAAGCGTGGAAACGCGCCTGGTCGCCGCCAGCGCCCTGCTGGCCCTGCCGGACTTCATGAACCGCCGCGCCAGCGGCCTGCGCGCGCTGGACGCGGCGCTGAAGTCCCCCGTGTTCGCCCAGTCCCCCGCCCCGCTGCGCGCACGCCTGCTCGCGCTGGCCGCCAAACAGGCCGCTGCCGACAAACGCAGTGCCGACGAAGCCGGCTATCTGCGCCAACTGGCGGATGCCGCGCCGCAGTCGCCGGAGGCGGCCAAGGCTGCTGCGCGCCTGAAAGAGCTGGGCCAGTGATGCGCGCCTCCGAACCCTTGATGTCGCTACGCGGCGTAGGCAAGTCCTACACCCTGGGCGGCAATACGGTGCATGCGCTGCGCAACGTGGAACTGGCCGTCGTGCGCGGCGAAATCGCTGCCATCACCGGCCCGTCCGGCAGCGGCAAGAGCACGCTGCTCAACCTGTGCGGCCTGCTGGACCAGGCCGACTGCGGCGAACTGCTGTACGCGGGCCAGCCGCTGCTGGCAGCGGACGAGGCACGCAAAACGCTGTTGCGCCGCCAGACCATAGGGTTTGTGTTCCAAAGCTTTAACCTGGTGCCGGTGATGAGCGCCTATGACAACGTGGATTTCCCGCTGTACCTGCTGGGCGTGCCCGCTGTCGAGCGTTCGCGCCGCGTTCATGCCGCGCTGGCGCGCGTGGGCCTGGATGGGCTGGGCAAGCACCGTCCGGACCAGCTGTCGGGCGGCCAGCGCCAGCGCGTGGCGATTGCGCGCGCCGTGGTCAAGCAGCCGCAGCTCGTTATCGCGGACGAACCCACCGCCAACCTGGACGCAGCCACCGCCGCGCAAATTGTCGGCCTGATGAAGGAACTGGCGCGCGAACACGGCACCACCTTCCTGGTGGCCACCCACGACGAACGCATGATGCGCCACTGCGACCGCGCGCTGGCGCTGGCGGACGGCGTGCTGCTGCCAGGAGACCGCCATGCTCACTAAATTCAAATGGCTGTCGATGGCGCTGAAGAACGCCATGCGCAACCGGCGCCGCTCGCTGGTCACACTGGCCATCACCGCCACCGGCACGGCGGCCGCGCTGCTGGGTGGCGGCTTTGCGCTGTACACCTACGAGTCGCTGGCCGAAGCCAGCGCACGCGACACAGGTCACCTGGTGCTGGCCGCGCGCGGCCACTTCGACGGCGTGGAGAACATGCCGCTGGAGCATGGCTTGCAGGACGCCGCGGCGCTCACGCATCGCTTGCTGGCGCGGCCGGAAGTCAAGCGGGTGCTGCCCCGCCTGCAGTTTTCGGGGCTGGTCAGCAATGGCGACAAGAGCGAAATTTTCCTCGGCACAGGCGTGGACGCTGCGCAGGAATTCCTGGTGAAAGGCCCGTTCATGAAGCGCGAAGCGGGCGAGCTGCTGGACAACCAGGCGCCCGGCAAAGGCCCGGGCATGGTGATCGGCAAAGGCCTGGCCAGGATACTGAACGCACGGCCGGGCAGCGTGCTCACGCTGATGGCCACCACCGTGAACGGCAGCCTGAATGCGGTGGACGTGAACGTTACCGGCATCGTCAGCACCGGCATCTCCGACATCGACAAGCGGCTGGCCATGGTGGACCTGGCTACCGCGCAGGCGCTGCTGCTGACCAACAAGGTGAGCACGCTGAGCGTCTACCTGGACGATATCGCGCTCACGGACGCCAGCGCCGCCGCCCTGCGCGAAGCCGGCGCCGGGAATGGCCGTGCATTGGAAGTGCGCACCTGGCTGCAGCAGGCAGTGTTTTACCAGAGCGTGAAGGGCCTGTACGACCGCATCTTCGGCTTCCTCGGCGCCATCGTGCTGGTGATCGTGCTGTTCTCCGTCACGAACACGCTGGCCATGGCTGTGCTGGAGCGCACGCGCGAAATCGGCACCTTGCGCGCCATGGGCGCCACGCCGGGCGAAGTGATGCGCGTGTTCACGCTGGAGGGGCTGGCACTGGGCAGCGGCGGCGCACTGGCAGGCATGCTGCTGGCCGGCGGCGTGGCGCTGTTCCTGCTGCTGGCCGGCATCCAGATGCCGCCGCCGCCCGGCCGCAGCAACGGCTATCCGCTGATGGTATCGGTATCGGCGTCCATGTATGCGGGCACGGTGCTGGCGGTCGCTCTGCTGTCGGCTGCAGCCTCGTGGTTCATCAGCCGCAAGGCTGCACGTCAATCCGTTGTGGAGGCGCTCGCCCATGTTTAAGCAACTTATCATTGCCGCGCTGCTGGCAGCAGCCGGCCACGCCAGCCACGCCGCTGCGGCGGACGTGGAGGCCATACTGAAGAAGGCAGATTCCTTCCGCCTGCCGGACGCCTCGGCGCAGCTGGACACGCTGGTGCAGACCTTCAAGGACGGCAAGCCGGACAAGGAGAAACGCTACCAGGTGCTGGTGCGCCCCGGCGGCAAGTCGCTGGTGCTGTCGCGCTCTCCCGGCGAAGCAGGCCAGAAGGTGCTGATGTCCGGCGACGACTTCTGGCTGCTGGTTCCCGGCAGCGCGCGTCCGCTGCGCATCACGCCGATGCAAAAACTGCTGGGCGAAGCGTCCACCGGTGACATTGCCAACATGACCTGGGCCGGGGACTACAGCGGCGCCGTGGTGCGCGAGCTGGAGGTGGACGGCGTACTGTGCCTGGAACTCGCCCTGGCGGCGCTGCGCAAATCCATCAGCTACCAGCGCGTGGTGCTCCACGTGGCCAAGAGCGACTACCGGCCGGTGCATGCCGACCTGTTCGCGGCCTCGGACCGCAAGATCAAGCAGGCCCGCTACGGTGTGGAAACGCGCAACGGCCGCACCTCCGTCACGCGCATGACGTTGATCGACGAGATCCAGACCAGCCGCGAAACGCAGGTCCACGTGCAGAGCAACAAGCCGCGCCAGTTCGGCGACGAACTGTTCAATCCCATGTACCTGAGCCGCAACGACGTGGCGCCATGATGCGCGCACTCGCACGCACGCTGGCGGCGGCATGCGCGAGTGCTTGCCTGTACACCGCCACGGCCGCCGCACAGGAAGGCGCCACGCTGAACCTGCGCGTCCAAGCCGAGTCGCTCGACGCCGGCGATGATTACATCGGCCGCAGCGGCCGCAGCGGCCGCACATTCGAGCATGCCGAACTGCGCTGGCAATACAACGCCCCCTGGCGGACCGCCGTGCGCGGCGTGCTCACCGCGCGCAAAGACAGCGGCGGCGGTAACGGAGGCGGCAATGGAGGCGGCATCACGATCAACGAGCTGTCGCTGGAGCGCCCGCTGGGCGCGGGCTTCCTCACTGCCGGCAAAAAGGTCATGAGCTGGGACGTGGGTTACGCCTTCCGCCCGCTGGACGTAGTGCAGCAGGAAGACCGGCGCGCAATCAATCCAGTCACGCTGGAAGGCGTACCCATGCTGGCATGGGAAGCCTTCGACGCCGACCGCGCCCTGACGGTAGTCCTGTCCAACCCGGGCCGCAGCCGCCAGGACCAGCCGCGCGACGACGGTTCGCTGGCCGTGCGCCTGTACCGCCAGCACGGCGCGCGCGACGAATACGCGGTGCTGCGAATCTCGTCGCGCAACGGCGTGGAAGGCGGCGTCTCGTTCTCGCAGGTCGCTTCGCCGGAATTCGAACTGCATGGCTCTGTCCTGCTCCAGCAGCGGCATGACGTCTGGCTTGTCAGCCGCACCGCTGCCCCGCACTGGCAGCGCAGCGCCGGCAACAACGGCGGCGGCAAGGCGCTGGCCGGCTTTACCTGGACCAATGAAGCCAAATTCTCGGTGCTGGGCGAAGCGTGGCTGGACCGCACCGCGAGCGCGCAGCAGCAGCAAAATCTGCTGTTGCGCGCCGCGCAAGACAGCGGCGACTTCGACGTATCGGCAGATGTCCTCTGGCAGCCGCAGAACGGCAGCAAGATCGCCAGCGTGGGCGTGTCGTGGAAGCCTGGCCCGTGGCTGTTCAGCGCGGGCGTGCGCCGCTACGGCGGCATCGCCGGCAGCAAGGTGCGCAGCATCGCCGTGGCGGCCGCGCAGTATGCGTACTGATGCAGCGCTGCCTACATCTGCCGGAACAGGTGCGCGTACAGCGGGCTGACTCGCACGCGTTCGGCGCGATGCTTCAACATCAGCGACAGCTTGCCCGCCTCGTCGCGCACCGCGCTCAGCACGCAGGCCGAATTGACGATGGTGCCGCGATGGACCTGCCAGAACAGCTTGTCGTCCAGTTGCGGCAGCAGCTCCTTGAGGCTCATGCGTATCAGCGCCTCGCTGTCGTGCGTGACCACGTTGACGTACTTGTCCAGCGCCTCGAAGTACACCACGTCACCGACAGGTATCATGCGCACCTGGTTGCCCACGGCCGCGCGGATTACGCTCAGGCGCTCGACAGGCGCTGACGGCGCTGCGGCCGCACCGCCCTGCAAGGACGGCAGCAAGGCCCGCATCTGCCCCAGCAGCGCTTCCATGCCGCCTTGCTGCTGCGGCGCCGCCAGCCGCCCCTTCAGACGCTCGATGGTCTTGCCCAGCCGCGCATCGCTGATCGGCTTCAGCACGTAATCGGCCGCCTCGCGTTCGAAAGCCTGCACCGCGTACTCATCGTAGGCAGTGACGAACACGATCTGCGGAAAAGGCCTGGCGCCAGTCCACTGCTCCGCCAGTTCCTCCGCCGCCTCCAGCCCGGTCTTGCCCGGCATTTTTATGTCGAGGAACAGCACGTCCGGCTGCAGCGCCAGCGCCTTGTCCAGTGCATCCGCGCCGTGCGGGCAAGTGGCGACCAGTTCAGCTTCAGGCCACAGGCGCTTCAGCGCATGCGCCAGCGTGGCGGCCAGGATAGGTTCGTCTTCGGCGATGAGTACGCGTATGGTCATGGTGATCAGGCAGGGAGAGTAATACGGGCAATGGCGCCTTGCGGCGCCGCAGGTTCCAGTGTCAGCGTGGCGCGCTCGCCGTACAGGGCGTGCAGGCGCTCGCGCGTGTTGGCCAGGCCAACGTTGGTGCCGTCCTTGCCGGGGCCGGCGTCCGGGCCACGGCCATTGTCCTGCACCGTCAGCGACAGCACGCCTGCGTCCAGCTGCGCCGCCACGGCCAGATGGCCGCCTTCAATCTTCGGCTCCAGGCCATGGGCGATGGCGTTCTCCACCAGCGGCTGCAGCAGCATGGGCGGCACAGCCATGTCCCGCAGCGCGGACGGCAGCGTGAATGCATAGCTCAGGCGCTCACCCATGCGGATGCGCATCAGCCCGAGATAGGCCTCCATCAGCGCGAACTCCTGCGCCAGCGTGGTGCTCTCGGCGCGCGACGACGTGAGCGTGGCGCGCAGATACTGGATCAACTGCTCCAGCATCTCCTGCGCACGCGGCGGGTCGATGGCGATCAGCCCCTGCAGGTTGGCCAGCGTGTTGAACAGCATGTGCGGCTCGATCTGCGCCTGCAGCGATTGCAGCTGCGCCTGCAGCGCCTGGCGCGCCACGGTCTCGGCGCGGGCGCGCTCCTGCGCCAGCGCGGCTTCGGCGCGCAGCACGCGGTCGCGGCTCGTAAAGAAGACGGTGGCGGCGGCTGCCGCCAGCAAGGTGAACACCATCAAGCCGGCAGACAAGCTGGTGCCGATGCTGCTGCTCCAACTGCCCATCGAATAGCCGAGCAGCCAGCCGCCCAGCCGCAGGCCCAGCGTCTGCGCAACCGGCACGGAAACGCCCACCACGAGCAGGAACGGCAGCCACTTCGGGCGCCGATGCTCGCCCCACAGCGCCAGCCGCGTGCCGTCTATCATCAGGCAGGCAATGGTGCCGATGCAGGCGGAGATCAGCCAGTTGGCCAGGAGGCCGCCGCCCATGCCCAGCAAATACGTGGTGGCCAGGCCGCAGAACAGGTTCAGGCCCTGCGCGTACAGGCAGTCTGTGGCCAGGCGGCGAAACGGGAAACCGGGCCTGACTTCGGCAATGGCGGTAGTGGACATGGCGGCGCAACTTGGGGACGATGGCGCATTGTCCCGGCACATTGCGCAATTGGCAACCCCGGTGCGACGAAAACGCCCTGGCGCGGCGTGAAACCCGGCACGGCCGGAGCGAAACAGCGCCGCGCTTGACTAGAATTAAATTCTAGAACAATATTCTAGCCATGAATACCATTCCATCCATGACCGCCGCAACAGAGCGCAAGTCGGCCATCCTGTCCGCCGCCCTCGCCGTCTTCGCCGAAAAAGGCATCGAGGCCGCGACCATCGACGACATCCGCCAGCGCAGCCAGGCGTCGGTGGGCAGCATCTATCACCATTTCGGCACCAAGGAAGGCATCGCCGCCGCGCTGTTCATGCAGGGACTGGACGACTACTGGGCGCAGCTCATCGAGCGCACCGCGCAGGCGGAGGACGCCGAGCGCGCCATCCACGCCATGATCGCCACCCATCTTGAATGGGTAACGGCCAACCCGGAACTGGCGCGCTTCCTGTTCTCGCGGCGCCAGGCGGTGGCGCCCGCGCACGAACAGGACGTGCGGGAACTGACCGCCGGCCACTTCAAGACCTTGCTCGACCTGCTCAAGCCCTGGTTCAAGCAAGGCATCCTGCGGCGCCTGCCGCACGAACTGTACGCCCCGCTGCTGCTTGGCCCCGCGCAGGAACTGGCCCGCCACTGGCTCAGCGGCCGCGTGAAGCTGGACCCGCGCAGCGCCATCGATGAACTGGCCGGCGCCGCCTGGCGCAGCCTGGCCGCCGAGCCTTCCCGCAGCTGGTAGTCCAAACCACGGAACCGCACATGACACGCACCCGCCACCTCCTGCAAGCCCACGACGGCCACGCGCTGGCCGCCTACTGCCACGAGCCGCAGCAGGCGCCCCGCGCCACCGTGGTAATCGCACCGGCGATGGCGGTGCCGCAGTCCTTCTACGCGGACTTTGCCGCTTTCCTCGCGCGCCAGGGCTACCGCACCTGGACCTTCGATTACCGGGGCATGGGCGAATCGCGCAACGGCGCCATGCGCGGCTGCAAAGCGGACATCTCGGACTGGGTGGCACGCGACTATGACGCCGTGGTGCTGCATGCGAGCCGTGCGCAGGAAGGCCTGCCGCTGTTCGTGCTGGGCCACAGCCTGGGCGGCCAAACCGCCCCGCTGCTGCCGTCGGCGGCGCGGGTGACGGGCCTGGTCAACATCGCGGTCGGCAGCGGCGCGGTGCGGCACAACCAGCCCGCCGTGCGGCGCCAGGCGCCGCTGCTGTGGCATGTGCTCACGCCGCTGCTGTGCCGCCTGTTCGGCTACTTCCCCGGCCGCCGCATCGGCATACTCGGCGATATCCCGCGCGGCGCCATGGAGCAATGGCGCAGCTGGTGCCTCACGCCCGATTATCTGCTGACCGGCGAACCCGGCGCGCGCGAAGCCTACGCCCGCGCGCCGTACCCGGTGCTGGCCCTGACCTTCAGCGACGACGAGCTGCTGCTCGAAGCCGGCTCGCGCATGCTGCACGACGCCTACCGCACGGCACCAGTGGATTACCGCGTCATCGCCCCGCAGCAGTTCGGGCAGCGCCGCATCGGCCACTTCGGCTTCTTCAAGCCGCACCAGGAAACGGCGCTGTGGCCGCTGGTGAGCGAATGGCTGGCGCAACGGGCAACAACGGATGCATGCGCATAAGCTCAGCGCTGCAACGTCCTTTCCACGTTGATGCGCGCCATCGCGAAGGCCTGGCGCAGCACGGCCAGGTCGCCGATGTGGTTGGACAGCAGCAGGATCAGCTGGGCGTTCAGCATTTTGCTTTGGCCTTCATCCAGGCCGTTGTGCGAATCGCTCAGCATGTCGTAGAAGTCGTCGAAGTTGTCGAGATTGGAGCCCAGCGTTAAAGGTGTGTTCATCATCGCTGCCTCACGCCGTCAGGATGCGGCCGGTGGCCAGCGCGTACACGGTGCGGACAGCCAGCACGGCAACCGACACTGTCAGCAAGAACAGCAGCACCATGGCGATGGCGCCGAGGCCCTTGCCGCCGGCCGAACCGGAATAAATCAGCGCCGAGTTGCACAGCGCCGCCATCGGGAAGCCGATGGCCCACCACGAAGGCGAGAACGGCGCCGGTTTCGAGGCCAGGCGGTAGCAGACGATCACGAACAGGAACAGGCCGAAATAGAACAGCAGCGCCGCGAACATGTCCACCTTTTGCACCAGGTTCACGTAGGCGATGAAGCCCACGGCGAACGGCGCCACCAGGATCATCTTCGACGGACGCATGCCGTCCGCCAGCGGCGAGTGGTGCACCAGGCGCGAGAAGATCAGGATGAAAAACACCACGGCGCTGACGCCGCCCACGGCTGCCGCCAGCAGGTTCACTTCGTGCGTCCACTCGGACGTGAAGGCGCCGCCAGTGACGACGATATCCAGGCTGCCCACGCCGGCGATCAGCCACGCGGGCACGGCGCTTGCCGCCGCAGCGTTGCCGTTCAGGAGGCGCGAAATCATGACCACGGCCAGCGCCAGCGTCACCGCGGCGCCTACGCCCCACACCACCAGTTGCAGGTCCGCGCTGTACGCGCCGATCACGCTGGAGAGCAGCAGGATGCTGATGCCGACGGTGCCAAAGAAGCTGCCGATTACCGGATGCGCAAACTCATCGCGTACCAGCTCGGGATGCCGAAGCAGCTTGCCCAGGTAGGAGAGGCTCAATACGACGAACACGATCAGCGCAACGGCGCCGATGGCATTCGAGACGGCGATATCGGCGCCATAAGCCTTGCTGGCCAGGCGCCAGGCCAGCGACAGGCCGGCGATGCTCATCACTGAGCCGAACAGGCTGACGGGTAAATATCGGATGGATGGACGTGCTTGGGCGGATTCCATGATGACTCCAGTTGAGATAACGTGGAGGCATTGTGCATGAGCGATTGCGGCCCGGGATGAGGGGTAGCCGCAGTTGACCCAAAACCCGCACCGCTTGTCCCAAAAGCGGCTATTCGGCTGCCGCATCCTCGTCGGCGCCGGTGCGGAAACGCTCGCGGTACTGCTTGGGCGTGGTGCCCATCTGGCGCGAAAAGCTCATCCGCATCTGCGTGGCGTTATGAAAACCGCATCGGAACGCCACCGTTTTGAGCGGCACGTCGGTTTCCTCCAGCAGCTTGCGCGCGAAGTCGATGCGCACCTGGTCCACAAACACTGACGGCGTCACATTGGCATGCTTGGCAAAGGCGCGCGAGAAGGTGCGGCGGCTCACGCCCACCGCGTCCGCGATGTCCTCGATGGTGAGCGCGTCGCTGATATGGTCGGTCACGTAGCGCAGCACCTTCGACACCAGCGAGTCCTCGTCCGGACCGACGGCAAGATAGGGGCTGTACTGCGACTGCCCGCCGTCACGGCGGATGTAGACGATGAGGCGCTTGGCCACTTTCATGGCCAGCTCGTGGCCCCAGTCCTCCGCGATCAGCGCCAGGCACAGGTCGATGCCGGCCGAGACGCCGCCGCACGTGAACAGGTTGCCATCGCGGACGAAGATCTTGTCCGGCCTCACGTTCGCGTCCGGGAACTGCATGGACAGGCGTTCGGCGTGGTCCCAGTGCGTGGTGATCTCGCGGCCCGCGACCAAGCCGGCGTGCGCCAGCAGGAACACGCCGTTGCACACGGCGCCGAAGCGGCCCACGTTGCGCACGCGCTCATTCAGCCATGCCAGGAAGGCCGGCTCGGGCTGGTACTCGGGATAGCGCGGGCCGCCGGCCACCAGCAGCAGGTCGCTGTCGGCGTTGAAGTTCGGGTAGTCGCAATGGACCTTGAACTCTATGCCGCTGGAGCACAGCACGCTGTCCGGGCGCCCGCCCACCAGCGTGATCTGGTAATGATCTTTTTCCGGCAGCAGGCGGTTCGCCTCGGCGAACACATCCAGCGGACCCGCCACGTCCAGCGCCTGCACGCCATCCAGCACCACCAGCGTCATCTTCATCAGCTGCCCTCAACGAAAGGAACAATGCAAAAAGCCCAACCGGTAAGGGCTGGGCTTTGCAAGAATTCTGGCTCCCCGACCTGGACTCGAACCAGGGACCTGCGGATTAACAGTCCGCCAGCCTTTTCGCCGCAAACCCGCATGAATGCTGGCTCTCAGCGAAATCCGTGGGGAATATTTCTCCGAATTCTAGCATTTTCTTGCCCGGGAGATCCTAAGCTTCCCTCAGAATATTCCCCACGTCTATAGCTGCCAAAAAATGCCTCGGCCACGGTTAAGGACTACAAGAACGTCATAGGCAAGTCGAGTTCCGAGCCTGACGCAAGCCAACGAGCACTTGAAATCCCAGCACATGTCCTTATTATGAGTTGAAATCGTTTCCAAAATGCAAATTCCAGAGAGATCTCAATGATAAGCCCTGTTGAAATTAGCGCTTCCGAGCAAGACCGTCCATTCTGGCTGAGCCAGGGCCTCGCCAGCAAGAACGCAGACGAGGTTGCGGCAGCAGATATTCTAATAGTGCCCCTCAAGGACTTCCGGGAAGGAATTCCATTCGCGTTCCACCAAGATACCATTGCCGTCGCGCGATTTCTCGGCAAGGCCCTATCTGGCAAAGCGAGCTTGGAAGTGCTCGCCGACGACGACGAGTTCGTCGAGCTGATGCTTCATAGCGCGGAATTCCGCTTCAGCACGATCATCGTCAGCTACCTGATTGCTCCACTGGTGGTTGGCTTGCTGACGAACTATCTATACGACGTACTCAAGGCCAAGCCTGGCGACAGTGTGGAGATGAACCTGATCGTCGAAGATCAGCAATGCCGCTCGATGAAAGTGAACTTCAAAGGCGATGCCAAGGATTTCAACCAGATGGCCGACAAGGTCGGACAGCTTTCCCGAGAATGCGCTGCACTGGGGCCTGCGACTAAGGCAAACAGCACGCCGCGTATTCCGGCATCCTCAAAGGCGAGCGCCAACGGGCAGGTTCCTTCGAACGACCGCAAGAAGCAGTAGATAGCATGAACAGCGAAAACGTTCCAATGTCCCGCGACTCGATCCTGTCGGCGAGCGAGGCACTCAGCCTGCTCGAACGCCCGGAAACGCCTAATCCCGCCGCAAGGAATCCCAGGTTCGCGTCGCGGATAGCGGAATCGAAAGCTGCCGCTGTGGAGGCAGGCGACCAGGAAGAGGCGAAGCGATTCTGGATAGCTGAGGCCATCTCCCACTCCCAGCTCATCTTCGAAAATGCGTTCGAGCTGATGAAAGAGCACAGATTCTACGATGCCTGGTGCAAGCTTGAGGAATGCGAGATAACGATTGCCTCGCTGGAACGGCACTTCGCCGTGCGGCCGCCGGATCGGCACCGCATCGGTTACATACGCGACATGGTCGAGCGGTGGCAGTCACTCTATCCGTACAAGATCTTCTTCAGTCCGGAGATCCTCAAGCAGCGCGTCGAGTGCAGTATTTGCGATACCAAGGTATCCCTGCGCAATCCGTGCGGCCACGAGAAGGGGCAGATCTACGACGGCGAGCAGTGCTATCACATCGTCACCAAGTGCGAGTTCCTCTCGATATCTGCCGTGGAGAACCCTGTCCAAAAGTATTCGGTAGGGTTCCTGGCGTCCGAAAACGGGAGTGGGCCGAGGGACCATTACGATTACGCTCATCCGAGATTCGCTATCGACCGCCTGGCATCGCCCTACCACGGCTGGTACACAGAAGACCAGACCCGGACCATACAGCAGTCGTCACTGTCGCACCATCCGCCGAGTGCCCGCTGCCCATGCGGATCAGGCAACGAGTTCGGCTGTTGCTGCAAGTCCAAGCCAGAAGTTGTAGTACCGCACCTCCAGTTCATCTTCAGTGTCCCACCGCCTCCGGAACTTCCGCAAGAACAGATAAATATCTAAATTCCGGAAGCCAAGAATCTCTTCACGGAAGTATTTCCGCTCGCCTAGCGCAACCGGCTTGCGCTTCTTGCCTCGGAATCATCGCACTTGAAATCAGGTGCGATCAATCTGCACATTCCGACGCTAACTGTGTACATTCGAGAGTTTCTGTTCCGAAATAGTTATTAGTATGTAAGACTCGACTTTTGTGAACTGCTAGTTAATCTCATACCGCGCAAAAACTTGCACTTATCTCAACTCATCTCCGGACACATATGCCACAATTGAAAATGTTCGCCGCTTCCTACGGCGATGCGTTCCTCCTACGGGATGAGGATCCAGATGGCTTCGCAGTTCTCATCGACGGCGGGTTTGCCTCCACCTTCCAGAACGAGCTCCGCACTGAGTTGATCGCGATGGCAAGAAAAGGCCGTTCGCTGGACCTGGTTATCGCGACGCACATCGATGCCGACCACATTTCTGGGCTGATAAAATTCTTCGAGCAAAACGGCCCTTCAGGAACCCCAAAAATCATAAAAGTCGAGCAGGTGTGGCATAACAGCTTACGCTCCATTCCTTCCCCGTCGATCAGAACGAAAAGAAATCTGTCCACAGATGACGACCAGCTAATCGATGACATCTGTAAGCGGGGCTTTGCGCTATCAAATGGCTCACTTAGGCCCGATGAGGAAATTGGCGCAAGACAAGGGAGTTCGCTGGCCGCCCTGCTTTTGAAGGGCGGCTATTCCTGGAACGGATCCGCCGGACACCACGCCATTAATTCGAACGCCAGCGATTTCGCTTTGAGATCAAATGCCCGAGTTAGCGTACCTGCCCCCAAACCAGAACGCCTCTCGGCGCTGAGAGAACAGTGGATCACTGAATTGCGAGGACTTGGGTTGATCGGAAACGTACTCGAAGGAGAGAAGTATGACGATGCGTTCGAGTTCCTCAGCGCTGCAGACAAAGCATCAATGCGGACCACCTTAACTGAGACTGGACATTCGCGGAGCGCAGACAATTCTTTGAAAGAAGCCTACGTTCCAGACGATTCACTCAACAATGGGAGTTCGATTGCCGTGGGCATCGAAACATCGACGTCGAACATCTTGTTCTTGGGAGATTCTTGGGCGGAGGACATTGAGGAAGCCATTGAAAAGCGTGCCCCAACCGCGCTGCCGCAGGTATTCGACGCCATCAAAATCTCGCATCACGGCAGCATGCGCAACACGAGTTGCAAGCTGCTTGGCATGATCGATTCCCCAATCTACCTGATTTCAACGAACGGGGCAAAGCACAATCACCCGGACCTTCCCCTGTTGCGCGAAATCGTCGACAGGCCATGCTCGTTCGTCCGGCACCTACATTTCAGCTATTCCACGCCTGAGTCCCGACAAATCGCGAACTATAGATCCCGGGCTGGCGCGGCGTTCGTCGTGCACGAAAACAGCAATGGCTGGATAGATATTGGCATTACCTAAGACCATGATTGATACTCAAATTAAAGACGCCACTTGCCAGACAACATGCGGAAAAACATATGGGACCGCATTTCTAGTTGCCGATTCCGTCCTCCTGACCGCAAGGCACTGTGTCGTAGATGCGATTGAATTGGGAACGGCCATTTCCGTCGCGTTCACTAGAACGTCCGGAAAGCTGGAACTGACCGCCCAGATCTTGGCCGTCAATGAGGAACTCGATACCTGCTTGCTGTCTATCGCAGATAAAGCTGACATACCGGCATTGAACCTTTCCTCCGTACTTCCGCGCGCGGGTGGCGGCTGGCAAAGCTATGGCTTCCCACTGATCAGAGGGTCGGTCGGCTACCGCGCCTCGGGTGAAATCGTTCAGGTCCTGGACGCGCCGACTCTTAAAATGGACTTGGACCTGGGCGTATCTGCCGCGATCCAGCTCGATTCCTACGAGGGCCTCTCAGGCGCGCCTGTGGTCGCCGATGGCTTGTGCGTAGGGGTACTCCGGCTGCGACTAGGTGGAGGAGTCGGCGCGATCAGTATCAAGGCTCTGACATCTTTCTTTGCCGAGAACTCAGTTCCAACGGCAGGACCGGAACACTCTGTCGCAACCGAACCAGGCATCGGTGCGATTGCCGCGCGTCGTGAATTCCAAACTGACTTTGAGGACCTTGTCTCTAGCTCCCCTGGCCAATACATTTTCTTGGAAGGCGCTCATGGGATCGGCAAATCCACATTTTGCAAGAGGTTCAAGTCTCGCTCAGACAGGTTCCTCACGCTAGGGACCTACAGCTTCGGTGGGCATTCTGGGATAGGGCCAGCACCCGTGGTACTCGCGCAACCCGAATATTTCTTCGATTGGCTCTCATCGTCGATTTCAAGCGCGGTTAGCGGGCGGCCATCGAGAATAGAGGAGAAAAGCTACTCGCTACTTGTGGAGGAGACGGGAAGGCTACTGAAAGCATTTTCGGATCACTGCAAGAGGCACGGCAAGCCAGGCGTAATTTTCATAGATGGATTGAACGAAGGGCTACTGGCTGATCGGGACGCGCTGGTAAAGCTAATCGGGCTTTTGCCACGCTCACTACCCGCAGGCTTGACGGTCGTCTTCACCGCCCCGAATTCGAGCCAACTTTCTGGTCCGCTAACTGGATACCTCCGGCAGGAAAAGATCGTTCAACTGCCTAAGCTTACCGACGGCGAATGCGCAAGCTATTGCGGGAAAGTTCTCAAAGAAGAGCGTAGGACGCCGAAGCTGATTTCGACAATTTGCCAGAAGTCTAATGGACATCCTCTATATTTGAGGTATTTGATCGAGTTCGCAAACGAAAGCGACGATCAGGATCTATCGGATTTCCCCGTGCTGCGAGGGGCGATTGAAGAGTACTACGAATCGCTTTGGGGCTCGCTCCTGACTGACTCCGACGCCCTGAACTTGCTCGGACTCGTATCGCGCTTGCGGTGGGGCATGCCAAGCGCAGACCTCGTAAATGCCCTGACACCGACCGAGCACGCAGTGTTCGTCCCTACGATGAGCAGGATTCGCCACTTGCTCGCAGCTCCCGACTCGACTGAGATTTACCATGCCTCGTTTTCGGATTTCATCCGCGCGAAAACCTCGGCCATAGACAGCAGCGTTCACGAGAAGATCGGGCGGTACTGCACGCAAAACATGGGGTTGAGATACTGCGCTTCAAACGTGGTCTTTCACCTCCTTCGTTCCGCAGAGAGACTGAAGTCCGAAGCCGTTGCGCTATGCGCTCAGGAATGGATCGACAACTGCGTCGAGATCGGAGTAAATCCAGACACCCTAATGCTTGACCTGAAGGACTGCCTCTCCGCAGCAATCGCCCTTTCAGACGCGCCAAACGTTTTCAGGCTACTCCTGCTTCAGCAGCGAGTGGAATTCCGTTACAACACTCTTTTTGCCAAGAGCGCCTTTCTCGTTGCGGAGGCGATGACCGCACTCAAAAGGCCGCAGGATGCGATCGGGCACGCGATCAGGTTCAATAGGCCAATAATATCTCTCGAGGAAGGATTGCATCTCTCCTACCTCCTCATTGAAGGCGGATTTCAAGACGAAGTATTCGACCTACTGAGGGCGTTAAGCCAGGCCCTGCAGGAGTACCGATTCGCGAAAACCGAGGGGTTCACTCTGGAGGAGTTCGTTACGCAAACGCGCCTTGAGCTCCTGATGCCGATTCACGCGAACTGGTCCGACGGCACGCACAGAGGAAAGCTCTTTGCAGGAATCCTGCGACATGCGGCCGAGCAAATAGAAGCGGTTCTCGGCGAGGACGTCGAGGCAACGGAATTCTACCTATCGACGATCAGGTCCGTTCCGGTTGGCGCATACCTGTACCACGCTGGCGTGTACACCTCGGTTGACACGTTGAAGTCGCGCGACCCCGCCCTCGTCTCGCCCAGGGAGCACCTTACCCTTCTCGCACTCGCACTTCTCGACTACCGGGAGTACGCCGAAAAATTCGGAACGCGTGAACGCAGCGTACCGCTAAGAAATCTATTCGAGGACTTCTCCAAACTTCTCGACGAAGTCGAACCCGACGTCAAGTACCACGAAGGGACACTGGGCGTTCTGATCGAGCTCGGCGCACCGTCCGACCTAGCACTGCGATTGTCGGAACGGGTATCCATCGATCAAGAAGCCGAAATTCCCTTCGTGAAAAGCAACGGCGTTGATGTCGATTTCAGCGCCATCCACCTAGCGCTGAACCAGTGGACGATAAGAGGCTTCTTGCAGACGAATGCCGACGTTCCGTTGGCTAGGCCGTTTGGCACTGAAGACTGGGCCGATTGCCTGTCCCGATTGATCCGCACGGTCGCCATATGCGAGGGAAAAGCCAGAAGAGCGCTTGCAGACGCGGACAAATCGCTTTCCGAAGAGGTCCTGGCGATCATGAAGTCGAACGTCGTTGGCCAGCTGGACTTCACGCTCGGCGAACGCGTCACGTGGCAAAACAGCTACGCGATTCCTGAAAGCGTCTTCGGAATCATATACCAGCGCGTAACCATAATCCTGCGCGACTGCTATCCAGAAGAGCTGCCGACATTCCTACTGGGCCTTCAGCCACGAATGTCGAAACAACTGGGCCTCTACTCCGAGGGCTTTCGGGCAGCAACCGCTGAAATCTTGCGCAGCTCGATGATGGAAGACGCGAATGCGGCTTTAAGTGACGCTCGGTACGAAGTCATGCTCGCCTTGCGAGACTTCGTGATCGCAGGCGTCGAGAACCGCCACGAACTCGTGCCGGAGTTGCTGAAGCTAATCCCGATCTTCGCAAGCGTCGGGGCACATGAAGAAGCCGAGCAAATATACCGCCACGTCCTTTCAGTTTCCATGGGCCCTACCTGGTACAAGGAGGACCAGTTCGGCCTTCTCACCACCGCGCTTCGCCATCTTCCCCTAGCGGACGTCGAGACGCTGGCGCTCCCCAAAGTTGCTGGATTCCTGGAGCGCGCCTCAGGAGAGCTAACCTTCCAACGGTTTGCTAGGCATGCCAAATCCGAATTCATTGGCGAACTGTGTCGCCGCGACCTGCATGATCTGGCCCGACGGTACTTCCAACGACAGTCTTGTGGCAACGCCGACGAACTCCTACAGGATATGGAACAGGGCGTAGCTGACAGAATCAGCGCCAAGTTGGGATCAAGGCATCCGGGCGGAGCACTTGACGAGCAACAGTCCATGCTTTCCATCGTGAACAATTCACCTGCTGCCGGTTGGCGTCTGCGATTCGCGCTACTCCAGGTCTTCCTTTGCGGCGACAAGAGGCATATCAAGGATTACGCAGCCGCATTCGCGAACGCGATAAGGCAAGGGACCGATGAGGCGGAACAAGGCGAAATGCGCGAACGCTTGGCCCTCATTTTAGCTACTGATGTCTCCCAAAGCGACCGTCCGGAATTCCAGGCAGAGATCGATTCAATTCTAGGAAATAAAGCAAAGAACGAACCGGAAGGCGAAGTGGCCCAAGTCCACGAAGCGGCACCAGAAACCGGAAGCAACGCGGCCGAAGAATTCTTCATGCCGGGAGTTTTCGGCCGACAGTCGGCGATGCAGTCCGCACGAGCCAAGCTGGAAGTAGCCGAAGGGCATGTCAAACGGAAGAATTTCACCGCCGCGCGAAAAGAAGCGGTGGCGACACTCCGGGAGTTTCAGGACGGCGATTGGGGGATTTGGGGAAACCTTTCAGCAACGGCTACGCGCGCCGAAGAGATCCTGTTCGCGGGAAACGCGGGCGAGGCCGATCTGGTCGGAAGCTACGGAGTGCTTATAGAGAACGAACGCCATGCGGACAAATGGCAGATCGCAGACCACCTGCTCCAAAAAATCGGAAGAGTCCTGTCAACTGCGAATGCCGCCTCGCTGTGGAATAACACGTTGCAGCATGTCGGAATATTGGCTGGCGACTCCGAGCACGAAACCAAGCTGTTTGAATTCCTATCAAATGCGAATGGCCTGAATGCCGACGAGGCCTTATTCGAATTGCTCCTGTGGACGCTAGAACATCCCCAGTGGCTTCGACGTGAGCGCGCCGCTGCCGCAACGCTCTGGCTCTTGGAAGCAGAAGACAGGTTCTTCGTGCTGGCCGCTAAGGAGGCCTTCTCCATGGCGCCCGGATACCGAGGGGACGTCGTTGCAGGTGCGATTGACGTGATGTCCAAGCGGAGCCCGCAGGAGATCTGGAACCGATTGTCGAACAACGTCGACATATTCGCAGCGGCATCCGGCTGCAAGCACGTCGGACGTCTCTCCGTTCTGCTAAGGCTAGCCACCCGTGCCGCAGGAAGCGACGGCAGCGCTAAGCAGGTCGCGGAATCAATAAATGGGGGGCTCAGGCCGGGAGCGGTGGAATTGGACGAGACGGGACAGTCCCCTTACATTCCCGGTTGGGCTCAATGCATGGGGATCGAGTTGCGCGAACTTGAAGAACTCGGCGCATTGACGGGCGAAACGCTTGCGCGGACAGAAGAGCTCCTCAGCCATTTCTGCGCCCCCCGGTCAATTCAGGAAGCGTGGGAATTGGAAAATGCGGTGTCCCTGTCGTTCCGCGAACCGAACCGGAGGGTACTCAACCGCTGGTCCGGTCTGGTTCGTCACGCGCTCGCGTGCGCCCTGTTCCCGTATGCCTCACAGCGCAACATCGAGCAAATTGGAGCCATACTAAGGATCTACAGTCCAAGTGCCCCCGAACGGAAGTTGGAGGTAGGATTTGCTTCGCTCGGAAAACGGATTGTAGCTGCGGCCAGTGGAAGCGGAAACCTCAGCGACCTGATTGGCAGTGGCGATACCTACTTCCTGAACTACTGCGAATTCGTCGCTGATGCGACCGACGGCACATCACAATTGATCGAAGTGTTCGCTACGTTAATCTTGCACGCGTCCGAAAAGAAGCGCGCTTACGCAGCCACCGTTCACGCAAGATTCCATGCAACGGACGATCCCGACCTTGACGAACTTGGCGATGTCGTTGGCCCGACCTGCTTAAGGCCGATTCCGGTGCAGGCCTTGTTCGGCACGTTCCCGCCAGCAGTCCCTTCACCTTCCTTCATGAGTATCGTCGGCGCGGCTGGCAGCGCTATCATTCAAAAGATTTGGAGGAACGGGCGCTCATTTGAGGTCCAAGATGTCGGCAAGCCTGAAAACGAGGGATGCATGCTCGGGATCCGCAAAGAAGCCGTAAAACTTCCGACTGGAAGCTCTCTAGTCTGGACCGTAATGGTCGATCATAAACCTGTCCTTGTGATCGACCACAATTTGAACAGGTTAAACTAGCACCATGATTAAGCCAATGAAATCCCCACAGACGCGCGCCGAATTCGAACGGAGACTGCATCTGCTTCGAGAACAGCTTCGGCAGGGAAAAATGTACTATTCATCGAACGTAGTTCGCGGTATTGATGGTCTGCAACGAGTTCGGATGCTACCGAACGGACGAATTGACTTCCTGTCCGTGGACGAATCTACCCGTTTGCAAGCAAACATGATGGTCCAATTCCAGGAAGAGTTTGCCAACCCGGCAGGAAATGCCGATGCATCAGCAGACGAAGAGTAGTGCGGCAGTTGGTTTTGAATCGCCACGACCATTGTAGACACTCCTGAGCCATAATTTAGGCAAAGGAGAAATAATGAGCGGGAAGCGGTATACGGAAGAATTTAAGGTCGCTGCGATCAAGCAGGTTGTTGAGCGCGGGCACCCAGCGGCCGAGGTCGCTGAAAGGCTTGGCGTCAGCATTCACAGCATCTATGCGTGGACAAAACGGTATGGCGTGCCAGAGGTGGAGCGCAAAGCCCAAGACGCGCAGTCTGACGAGATGCGGCGACTCAAGGCCGAGCTGAAGCGCGTGACCGAGGAGCGTGACATCTTGAAAAAGGCCGCGGTGTACTTTGCCAAGACGTCCGGGTAAGGTACGCCTTCATTCAGGAAGTACAGGACGAATTTCCGGTGCGGCGCTTGTGCAAGATGATGGGAGTTCATCCCAGCGGTTTCTATGCATGGTGCCTTCAGCCGGAAAGCAAGCGGGCCAAGGAGGACAAGCGCCTGCTCGGTCACATTAAACAATCATGGCTGGAAAGCGGCGCGGTCTACGGCTACCGCAAGGTGTCCGAGGATCTGCGAGACTTGGGAGAACGATGCGGGATCAATCGCGTTCACCGCATCATGCGCTCAGCGGGCTTGCGCTCGCAGACCGGATACGGCAAGCGCAAGTGGAAAGGTGGCGGCGTGCCATCAGTAGTAGCGCCAAATCATCTGCAGCGGCAATTTGACGTGCTTGAGCCAAACCGGGTCTGGGTGACGGACATAACCTACATTCGAACCCATGAAGGCTGGCTATACCTGGCAGTGGTACTCGACCTGTTTTCACGTCAGGTCGTCGGGTGGTCGATGCGTTCACGGATTGATACTGAGCTGGCGATGAATGCGCTGCTGATGGCGGTTTGGCGGCGTAAGCCCGCAGATCCTGTGATGGTTCATTCGGATCAGGGCACGCAGTTCACCAGCAAAGACTGGCGCGACTTTTTGACTGAGCACCGGCTTGAGCCGAGCATGAGCCGGCGTGGAAACTGTCACGACAATGCTTGTGCTGAAAGCTTCTTCCAGCTATTGAAGCGCGAGCGCATCAAGCGCAAGATCTATGCGACCAGGGACGATGCTAAGCAGGATATCTTCGACTACATCGAGATGTTCTACAATCCGAAGCGCCGTCACGGCTTTAATGACAAGCTTTCGCCGGCAGAGTTGTAAGCGTCCGCTCAGCGCCGTCTTGAGTGCCTTGGCAATTTGATCGATGATGGCATCACACCGCTGGGAAGCGGCGTAATCTCAGAGGGCTGCTGGCAGGCCGCAGTTCCACGGCAAGAATTCATCAACCCGGTTGACGGGATGATCGGCGATATGCGTCAGCACATGGCGCAACCAAGCTTCGGGGTCGACACCGTTCAGCTTGGCCGTCCCGATCAACGAGTAGATCGCGGCAGCGCGCTCGCCGCCGCTGTCGGCGCCGGCAAACAGGTAGTTGCGGCGGCCTATCGCTACGCCACGCAAGGCGCGCTCGGCCGCCGAGTTGTCGATCTCGATGGCGCCGTCATCGCAATAGCGCAGCAGCGCCGGCCAGAGTTTGAGCGCGTACAGGATCGCCGCCGCAGTGTCGGACTTGCGCGACAGCGTATCGAGCGTGGTGCGCAGCCAGTGTTCCAGGTCATCGAGTAGCGGGCGCGAGCGGGCTTGCCGAACCTGCCTTCGTTCGTCGGGAGGTTTGCCTCGGATATCTGCCTCGATCACATAGAGCTCGGCGATCCGGCGCAATGCCTCGGTGGTCAGCGCCGTCGGTCGCGCCGCGTGCAGGTCATGGAACTTGCGTCGCGCGTGCGCCCAGCAGGCGGCTTCGCGGATCGTTCCATTTTCAAACAAGGCATTGAAGCCAGCATACGCATCGGCTTGCAGCACGCCTTCGAACTTGGCCAGGTGGGTCTGCGGATGAATGCCCTTGCGGTCGGGCGTGTACGCAAACCAGACTGCTGGCGGTGCGGTGTCGCCCGAAGGCCGGTCGTCACGCACGTAGGTCCACAAGCGCGCCGTCTTGGTTTTTCCGTTGCCGGGCGCCAGCACAGGGATCGGGGTGTCGTCGGCATGCAGCTTCGACGCTGCCAGCACGTGGCGCCGAACGGCGTCAACTAACGGACGCAGCAGTGCGCTGGCCGAACCGACCCAGCTCGCCAACAGGGCGCGGTCAAGGTCGACGCCCTCACGGGCATAAATGACCGACTGGCGATACAGCGGCAGGTGATCGGCAAATTTCGCCACCAGGATGTGGGCCAGCAGGCCGGGACCGGCAATGCCGCGCTCAATCGGCCGGCTCGGTGCCGGTGCCTGGACGATCGCATCGCAGCAGGAACAAGCAAGCTTGGGACGCACATGGCGGATCACGCGGAAGCTGGCCGGCACGAAATCCAGTTGCTCGGCCACGTCTTCGCCCAGCGGCCGCAGGCCGCCACCGCAGGCCGGGCAGGCGTCGGCCGCTGGCGCATAGACCTTCTCGTCACGCGGCAGGTGATCGGGCAGAGGCCGACGCACCGATTTTTTGCGCGGCGCCTGGTCGGCCGCCGGCATCTCGCGCGCCGCCTCGGCCTCGTCGGCCTGCAGGTCTTCCAGTTGCAATTCCAGCTGCTCGATCTGGTGGTCCAGCTTTTCCGACTTGCGGCCGAACTGCATGCGCCGCAACTTCGCGATCTGCAGCTTGAGGTGTTCGATCTCGACGGCGCGCGTGTTCAGTTGTTCGCGCAGACCTTCCACCACCTCGTTTTGAGCGAGCAGCAGCGCCTTCAAGGCGGCGATTTCGTTGGGCAGGTCGGCTGGGCTGAGCATGCGCCGAGTTTACGCGAGGCGTATCACGTTTACAAGGCCGAGGTTGGTTTCCAAGTTCGCTCGGGGCGCCGCCAGTCTATGCCCTCGAGCAGCATCGACAGCTGCGCCTGCGTCAACGCCACCGAGCCGTTGCTGGCCTGCGGCCAGATGAAGCGGCCACGCTCCAGCCGCTTGGCCAGCAGGCACAGCCCGTCACCGGTCCACCACAGTAATTTGATGAGATCGCCGCGCCGGCCACGAAACACGAAAACGTGCCCGCTGAACGGATCTTCCTCCAGCGCCGTCTGCACTTTGGCAGCCAGCCCATTGAAGCCGGAGCGCATGTCGGTGGTGCCGGCGGCGAGCCAGACCTTGGTGCCAGCGGGCAGGCCGATCATCGTAGAACCCGATCCAACACTTGCGCCAGCGCAGCGGCATTGGGCTGGCCTTCGATCCGCACGCGGACCTGGCCCAACTCCAACACGATAATGCCGCTGGCGTCGGAGGTGTCGTTATTCGGAGCAGGCGCCGTTGGCGCCAGCACCACCGGCAACAAGCCATCATCCCGCATTAACGCAGGCACGCCGAGGCGCCCTTGCTCATAGAGACGGCGCCAGCTGAACACCTGGTTAGCGTTGACGCCGTGCTCGCGCGCGATGCGCGCGACCGAAGCGCCCGGCTCCAGCGACAGCGCCACCAATGCGCGCTTGAACTCGAGCGGGTGCTGGCGGTAGTGGCCGCGTGGATTCTTGGAAATGATCGGTTGAAAATTTGTGTCCATAATCGAAAATTGTGGGCACAACGCTGTGCCAAAATTCGATCATGGATTACGCTGGTCAGGCAGTCCAGACGGCGCTGGGAAGACGCTTACGCAGAGTTTGAGCGAAGGTATTTTGAACGGCTCGCGGGTGTCTAGCAGAGTCGTGGCGATTCAGGTGAACCTGCGTTTCGCAGCCAAAGCAAATGTAGCCGTCCTTGTCCACGGTATCTATGGTCCACAGTTCTTCTGCCTCAACGAATTCCCTAGTCGCCTTGTCGCGTGCCGTATCCACGTCCGCATACCCTTTCAGTGTCATCAAAGTGACGGACAGAGTATCACATTGCCGCATGGCAACCAGGGTCGCAGACGATCAGATTTTTGGTGTTTTCAGATTTTCTTGATTTCAAGCTGAAAATTCGTATTGTGTAGCGCTACACAATACAGTATCATCCACTTGCTGGCCTTAGCCAACCAAAATCACTTAGCCAAGATTCCAAATATGAGCACAAACGAAGTCCTCCACCCTGGCGAGCGCATCAAAAAAGATGTTTTCCCAGCGAAAATGTCCGTCACCAAAGCTGCCGAGCTTATCGGCGTCGGTCGCCCTGCGCTCTCCAATCTGCTCAACGGAAAAGCATCTCTTTCTGCCGACATGGCGACGCGAATTGAGAAGGCCTTCGGTTACCCAAGGAAGGACCTGCTAGAGATGCAAGCGCAGTTTGACGCCTTTAAGGCTAAGCAGAAAGCCGCCCCAGCAAACGCAAAGGCATACGTCCCGCCGTTCCTCGCTATCAAGGCAAACGACATCGAGAACTGGGCGACCCACAACATCGCAGCTCGGAGTAGGTTCGCCGTTCTCCTCAGGACCCTGGTTCATTCGACTGGAAGCGGACTTACGTTGGTAGATTTCCCCGGCAACGATGATGCTGAGCGCCCTGGCTGGGACGGCACTGTCCGGGCGAGCGAAGGAACGGCATGGGTACCGACAGGGCACTCCGGATGGGAGTTCGGCACCAATGAAGATCCCCGGGCCAAGGCCGAAAAGGACTATACGAAGAGCGTCAAAGCGACGGCCCCAGCCGAGCGCGCGAATATGGAATTCGTCTTCGTTACTCCGCGCAGGTGGGATGGCAAGGACAAATGGGTAGGCGAGAAAAGGGCCGCAGGAGACTGGAAAGACGTCCGGGCTTACGATGCGAACAATCTGGAACAGTGGCTGGAACAGTCAATACCGGCGCAGGCGTGGTTCGCGAACGAAACGAAAATCCCCGCCCATGAAGTACGCTCCCTGGACAAGAGCTGGGCCGACTGGGCGAACGTGGCGAATCCGCCGCTCCCAGGCTCGCTGTTCAGTTCTGCGATTGAGGAAGCGAAGCGGAAGTTCAGTTCATACCTGTCAAAGCAATCGTCGGGACCGCTCGTAATCGCGGCGGATTCCACGGACGAAGCCCTTGCCTTTGTTGCTCAGTGCTTGGGCGCTGATGGAGGAGCGGAGCTGGAAGCGTTCCGGTTCAGGACTTTGGTTTTCGACAGACCAGGCGTCCTGCCAAGATTGGCTGAGGGCGCGCGGGCCTTGATTCCGGTCATTCATACACGGGACGTCGAACTGGAATTCGCCACCTACGCGCAGCAAATGCACTCCATCGTCGTCTACCCAAGGAATTCAGTCAACGCAGAACCGGACATCGTTCTTGAGCCGGTAAGCTTCGACACTTTCGAATCCTCCCTCAAGGCCTCCGGCCGGAACAAAGACGAAGTCAAGGGACTTGCCAACGAGTCGGGCAGATCACTGACTGTCCTGCGCCGCAGACTCGCAACAGTCGAAGCCGTGCGGACGCCTGTTTGGGCAACGCAGCAGCATGCGCCTGAAAACCTCGTTGCGTTCATGCTGGTCGGTGCGTGGAACTCAACCAACGAAACCGATAAGATCGGCCTTTCCCTGCTGGCTGGCGACCGCAAACCCGAAGAACTGGAAAAGGACTGCCAACGGCTTGTCCAGCTGAACGACGCGCCGCTCTGGTCCATCGGAACCTACCGTGGCGTCGTATCCAAAATCGACCTGCTCTACGCAATCGCCCGATTCGTGACCCGCGAAGATCTGGAGCGCTACTTCGAAGTCGCACGGATGGTCCTCGGAGAGGATGACCCGTCCTTGGATCTGGATGAAGAGCAGCGCTGGGCCGCCAGCATCCACGGCAAAACGCGAGAATTCTCCGCTGCGTTCCGCCAAGGCATCTGCGAAACACTCGTCCTCCTTTCGGTCCACGGCGTCAGTCTCTTCAAAGGACGCTTGGGAATAGACACTGAGCTCGAAGCAACTCTTGTAGTACGCGAACTTCTCAGCGATCCGCTGACCACCCGCACACTTGAAGCGAACGACCGAGACCTACCTCTCTACGCGGAAGCGGCACCAACCGAGTTCCTCTCTGTTATCGAACGCGACCTCAAGACCGATGAACCGGCTGTTTTCGGGCTGCTTCGTCCGGCGGGTTCAGGCGTCTTCGGCAGTCCGAGCCGCACCGGCCTCCTCTGGGCGCTGGAGGGCCTGTCATGGAACCCAGACACCCTGCCCCGCGCAGCGTTGATCCTTGCGAGGCTCGCGCAGATCGAAATCAACGACAACTGGGTGAACAAACCTGCACATTCACTCGCCGCCATCTTCCGCTCCTGGATGCCTCAAACTGCGGCGGGACACGACGAGCGGCTCGGCTTGGTAAGAACCCTTTTCGACCGGTTCCCAGACGTTGCGTGGACGCTTTGCGTATCCCAGTTCGGGGACCGGCACCGTGTTGGCGACCACAGCCACAAGCCGACTTGGCGTTCAGACGGATATGGTTTTGGAGAGCCATTTCAAACCTGGGGACCTGTCATGGCATTTGTTGGAGCAATGATCGAGCTCGCACTGACGAGAGACGAATACACCTTAGCCATGCTCTGCGATCTTATTGACCGGCTATACGACCTGCCCGACGCAGACCAAGAGCGCGTATGGCAGCTGATTAAGGCATGGGCAGTCGGGGCAAGTGACAGCGACAAAGTTTCTCTGCGCGAAAAGATCCGCGTCTCAACGCTGTCGCGCTCAGCAGCGCTGCGCGCGAAGAAAAGCGGTAAGACCGTTGGGTTCGCAACGGCGGCGAAAGACGTCTACGACGCGCTCGAGCCGAGCAACCTCCTGGATAAGCACGCGTGGATGTTCAGAGCGCCGTGGATCGAAGAATCGGCCGACGAAATAGAGGACATCGACAACACCGACTACGAAGAGCGCGACAAGCGGATTCGAGCAAATCGAGCAGGAGCACTAAAGGAAATCCACGAAAACCTGGACATCGCAGGATTGCTGAACCTTGCTATCCGCAGCGGCGCAGCGGGAACCATAGGAGCAATTCTGAACGACGGAATATTGACTGAAAAGGAGATGCTCACCATCGTCTCACAGGCCTTCGAGCGCAGAAAGGAGAGCGAGCCTTCCGCTCGTGCGGCGGAATGGCTAATCCAGGGCATTCTTGGGGCAGTGCCCGATGATGCCAAACGAGAAGCGTTCCTGAATTCCGCCATTGCTGTGCTTGGCAGCGAGAATGCTGTCCAGCTCATGATGCTCGCGCCGTTCAACGAGTCAACCTGGTCGCTCGTCGGCAAGCTCGGCAAAGAAGCCGAAGAACGCTACTGGAAGGACATAGTACCCGGCTGGATCCACGACTCACCGTCAGCGTTGGCGAAAGCCGTAGACATGCTCATGAGGGCACGACGCCCACGTGCCGCATTCGCACTCGCCAAGAACCACCCCTCGAAGCTGCCTGTGCGAACGCTTTTCCAACTGCTAACGGCGATGGCGCAGGAGGGGGATGACAAGCCGGGCGAGTACCTGCTGGAGCATTACTACGTCGAGCGGGCCTTCAAATGCATTAACGATACATCCGAGCTGTCGCTGGAGCAGAAGGCAGGCCTCGAGTTCGCATATATCGAGGTACTGGACCGCGCATGGGATCGGCGCGCAGAATCCGCGATCCCAAATCTCGAGCGCTACATCGAAGACCACCCGGAGGTGCTGGTCCAAGCCATCGTATGGACCTATAAACGCAAGGACAGGAGCGAGGACCCGCCTGAATTCAAGATTGAAGCTGGCAATGCCAAATTGATGGCAGAGCGCGGCTACAAGCTCATAGAGGCTCTCAAACGCATTCCAGGCACGGGCGACGACGGCGAAATCGACGTAAAGCGCCTTACGAAGTGGACCGCGACAGTACGCCAATCATGCTCCGACCTTTCGCGAGGAGAGATTGCTGATATTGTCATCGGAAAGCTTCTTGCGGGTGCGCCGGTCGGGAAGGACGGAGTCTGGCCATGCGAGCCCGTCAGAGCTGTCATGGAAGACATCCAGTCCGAGGACATGATGAGCGGAGCTCACACCGGTGTGTACAACTCGAGGGGCGTTCATGCCCGAGGCCCGGGGGGCGACCAGGAGCGCCAAATCGCAGACAAGTACAGGAAGTGGGCGCACCAAATCAGAGTGTCATCCCCATACGTCGCCTCAGAGCTCCTCATGAAATTGACGGACACATACGAGAGGGAAGCCGTGCGCGAAGATACCGAGGAAAAAATCAACCGACGGCTACGATAACAAAAAGGAACTTGCAGCAAAGTGCATTCCTTACCCTTCCCACCTACAAAATGATGACAATCCAAGAAACTCTCGATCTCGTTCTCGAACAGTCGATAAGCGACTTTTTCAAAATGGAAGCTGAAGCCATTCTCGACCAAGTCAGCGAGCGCAATAACTGCCAGCGTTTCTCGATCTATCTTGAACGGCGTGCGCATGACGCAGGTTTGACTGGGTACCGTGCCGACGCGGAGTACAACCGTCAATCAGGTGGGAATAGAAAAAGAATTCTCATTGGGAATGCAGAAGAAGCGTTTATCCACAGTGACCTGATCTTGCACAGCCGAGGTTCGATTCCAGATCAGGACAACCTGATCGCAATCGAGATGAAAAAAGCAGACAGGCCAGATCATGAAAAGCAGAGCGACCGACGACGACTTTGCGCGATGACAGGCCCAGCCGACAAAGCTCTAGATGAACAGCAGACGGTCCGGCCGTACGTATGCGGATATTTGATTGGAATGTATATAGAACTAGATGCCCATCAAGGCATTGCGAACATCGAGCGCTACGAAAACGGCAAACAAGCACAAGTCTATTCGATCCAACTTGCCGCGCCTTAAGCGCCAGCACCGGCTAGACCGTCGCCCCAAAGCTGAGCTCGCTGCGGGTTTCGTAACGCCCATCTGCCGCAGGAAGGTCCTCCGGTCGCTTTCGCGAAAGACGGTCACCGCTTCCGCCACTACGGCGCTCTTGCTGCTCAAGAGCGAATAGCCAGCCACGGCGAGGTCGGTATAGGTGCCCATGTAAGGTCGGTGGTAGGTTAGTTAAGCGCAATCAGCATACGAAACGCAGATGGCGCCCTTTTCACTAGTCACCGGTCCCGACATCGCTCTTTTCCAGCGGAGCAATTCCAGCGCGCGACAGTACCTCGCGGAAGTCGATCCCCCGCTCTGCCATCTCTCCGAGGAGCACAGCAACCACGGCCACGTGCTGAGAGACCTCGCTCCGCTTGCGCATGTTGCTAACTGAGATCGGATTCATTCCGACCAGGCGCGCAAACTCATTCGATTTGAGGCCCGCTTTGCCAATGTGTCGTTGGAGTTCGTCGTAGGTCATGACTCGCATTATAGGCCGCAGTGCCCGAAGTCAATTCATTCAAGATGAAAAACCTTCACCTAAGATGAGTTTTTGATTTGCAAACACATTTAAAATGAATATACTTCACTTTAAATGAATTTCATCTTAAGCATGCTGACACTCACCGCAACCGAACTGGCCTCCCTCACGGGTCGCACCCAACCTGCCGCGCAGATTCGCTGGCTCGACCGCCAAAAATGGTCGTACGAAATCGGGGCCGACTGACTTCCGAAAGTCGCTACCGCCTACTTCGAGAGACGGCTGGTACTCGGCGAAACGCCGGGCAACCGGAACCGACAGCGGGCGACGATTGGCAGGTCAACACAGAAGCACTACGACGAAACCATAATTACTAGTTTTCAGAACATGGGACGCCACCGCAAAATATTCAGCAAGCATGACCTCCCGCCCCGCGTGTATGAGCACCACGGGGCGTTCCGGTACGTGCCGCGCGAAGGGAAGAAGGTTTCGCTCGGCCGCGACTATGGCGAAGCAATGCGCAAGTGGGCGTCCATTGTGAAACCGGCTGAGGAGCTCGGTACCGTAAGCTCCCTGATCGACTGGTACATGGTCAACATCGCGCCAAATAAGTCACCAAGGACGTTCGCAGATAACCAGAAGGAATCGGAGTATCTCAAGCGTGGGCTTGGACACATCCCCTACTCGCAGCTGAAGCCCCACCACGTCGCCACCTACCGCGATACAAGGGGCAAGGACGCTCCGGTTCGCGCCAACCGCGAGAAGGCCCTCCTGTCGCACGTCTACACGAAAGCGATGGAAAAGGGCATGGTAGATTTTAATCCCTGCCGTGGAGTGCGCCGCAACGCGGAAAAAGCCCGCGAGCGAATGATCGAGGACCACGAGTACCAGACGGTCCTCGCGAAGGCCGAGCCTTCCGTCAAGCGCATGATGACGCTGATCTACCGCACCTGCCAGCGCCCGGAGGACCTGCTGAAGGCGGGAATTTCCAACATCAAAAAGGTGCAGCACGAAGGGCGCGAAGTGCGCGTGCTGCGTGTCAGCCAAGGCAAGACCGGCAAGACCGTAGACATCGTGCTCGCGGGCGACCTGGAGGCGGTAGTGGACGAGCACTTGCGCGAAAGCACGGTGTGGCCCACGTTCGTCCACACGCGCGCCGGTAAGAAGTACACGTACTCGGGCATCGCCGCCATGTTCCGGCGGTACGTGAAGAAGGTCGGCCTCGCCGACTTCGGCCTGTACGATATCAAGGGCAAGGGCGCGACCGACATGTACCGCGCGGGCGTGCCTCTGGAACGTATCCAGCACCTCCTGGGCCACGACAGCGTGACTACTACCGAAATCTACATCAAGGCGCGCCTGCCGGACGTGGCGATGCCGAACATGCGCGAGATCCCGGACGGCAAAGCCGGTATCGAAACCGTCGCTGCCAGCGCGAGGTGAATCGGGTTCGTGCGGGAGTTCAGGAGCTTGGTACGCTGCTAAGCAAGCCTACTGGCAACAGACCGGGCACCGCAGTACTCTCAGCGCGGATTCCCGGTCCAATCCGTTCTGGGCCAGGAACTCGGCGGCGAAGGCGGTTCCGTGCGTATCCCGCAACGCGAGTCCGACCGCGATCATCCTCGCGCGCATCTCGCTTGCAGACAATGCTCTGGCCTGGACGCTTGGCGCTACCTGTGATGGCAATTCCCACTCCTTTTGACATGTATCAATTCTGCTGGAGGCATATCGCGCGCGCCTTGATTATTGTCAATGCCCTTCGCAAAAACCGCCCCATAGGAGCCGGCAATTCCATCAGTACTCGCTCGGCAGCAGGATCGTCGTTGACGACCTGTCGACTTCGGTAATGACGTAGACGCGGACGGCGTCAGTCAACTGGTAGGCGGAGAACACGCGGGAACCGTCCTTGACGGCCCTACGGTTCGCTGCCTGGTCGCTCCTGTCCATCCCAGCCCAATCGCCGGACTGGTGCCGCCTGAGCAGCTCCAGCGGGACGGCGTTTATGGACTCCAGCTTCCTCTGCGCTCCGGGCGTGATGCAGCACTGCCCGAGCGGGAAAAGTAACGTACTCAACTCGGTTGATCTCCTTGACCTCTGCCTCCACCATTGGAAGCAGGGACAAGGAGACCGCCGCCTTTGTCGTCTCCCG
Organism: Pseudoduganella sp. UC29_71; assembly: GCF_042693265.1. Taxonomy (NCBI): domain Bacteria; kingdom Pseudomonadati; phylum Pseudomonadota; class Betaproteobacteria; order Burkholderiales; family Oxalobacteraceae; genus Pseudoduganella; species Pseudoduganella sp. UC29_71. The sequence continues at coordinate 4,135,267 of NZ_CP170549.1, forward strand.
CTACTGCACGCAGGTCACGGTACTCAGGTTTTTCGTGGTTATTCAGACCGTTTGATCCAGGTACTGCCCAGCAGTGTCGAGGTTGGAGCTCGGGATGCGGTACGTCGTGTTCGCCGGTGTGGTGCCTTCGGTGCCCGTTATCGCCCCCTTGAATCCCCAGGCCTTGCAGACGAAGTTCGCGCTTCCGATAAGCCAGACGCCGCCGTCCGTATAGCAGTAGAGTCAGTTGCAGACCTGTCCGGCGCTGTACGTGGTGCTTGTGGTGTAGGTTCCACTGTACCATTGGGCGGTAGTGGAGTAACCGTTGTCCGTTTGGAACTGCCGGTAGGCGGCTACTGCGAGAGTCACCCCGATGCTGGAGCCGACTGGCAAAGTATTGAGAGTGGTTGTCTTGCTTATGTCGGCAGTCGTGTTGGAAAGGCTGTCCCGAAAGCGAACGTACACCGTTTTGGTCCCGTCGCCTGCGGTGAGGGTATGCGAGGCGCTGCTGTTGCACGATGTCCAGTTCGTCGGGCTTCCCGAGTTCCCGTATGCCATCTGGATGGGCACGCTCCCAGCAGCATCGGTAGGACACGTGATCGAGAGGGTGATGTTGGTGGAAGTCGAAATTCCAGGCATGGTGAAATCCCCACCGGCTGGGGGAGTGGTATCCGGGCCGTTCTGGTTGCCCGAACCGTTTGAGGTGGCTGTTCCTCCAAGTTGCCCGGTGATAAGCGTCGTACCGATGTTCCCGAGTCCTCCAGAAGGAGTGGAAACGAGCGACTGTATCGGCCCGTAGCCCGCGAGATCGGAACCGGAATACGTGGCTTTCAGGTTTCCCGCCAGGTTCGTGATCGCCGATCCGCTGTCGCTCGTCGGCAACGCCGATCCCGAGAAGACGACTACGTTGGGATTGAACGAGCTGGCCCCCGTGAGGTTCTTCCCGTTGAACAGCAGCGTTCCGGAAAGAAGGTTCGCGGAAATCTCGATGGACTGCCCGGCGGAACCCGTGTTCGTCACTATCGAGGGCAGCGCGAGGACGTAGGTCCACCCTCCGGTCTGGGTCTTCGCCGCGAGCCCGCCGTAGTTGCCGCGCACGTAGGCGACGGTCGGATTGCCCGGTGCGGCATACGCGGACTGGACGAATCCTCCCGACGCGAGCGGATCGCCCTCGTAGTCCGTCTTGATCTGGTAGGCCTTGCCGAACGCGAGGATGGAGTATGCGAAGTCCGTTCCCCTGAGCGGGTCCGTCGGCCGACTGTCGAGCCCGCCGCCGGAGATGCTCGTATGGAGCTTCTGGATGACGCCGTTACTCGCCGTTCCCTGGTACCAGACGGCAGCACCGGAATAGGTTGTGGTGAAATAGTTGTCGGGCTGCGGGTAGGTCCCTGACGATATGATCGCGAGATCGAGGGACTTCGCGAGTTGCGCGACGTCCGCCGTGCGGCCCGAGTCGCGGGCACGGCTCGAATATCCTCAAACCGAGAGGAATCCAATCGTACCGAGTATGGCAAGGATCGCGATGACGACGACGAGCTCGACGAGAGTGAAGGCGGAAGTCCGGGCGTGGCGGACTGGGCGAACTGGGGTGACCATGGTGGAGGGGGCGAAACTAATTCGACACATCGTACTCAGAACGGGCGGTACGGCAAGGGAATTGGTATGGAGCTCTGGGCAGCGCAGGGAGATTTTCGGACGAATATTCCCCACGTGGGGAATATCTGGGGAATAAACCAATTAAAACGGCCCCGTGATCTCTCACGAGGCCGTATGAATACTGGCTCCCCGACCTGGACTCGAACCAGGGACCTGCGGATTAACAGTCCGTCGCTCTACCGACTGAGCTATCAGGGATTAGAGGCAGGATTATATACGCGCCGCGCGGAACTCACAAGTGCCCGCGAGAAACGTCCTTCATACGCGCGGAAATGAAAAAACCCAGTGATTGCTCACTGGGTTTTCGTATTCTGGCTCCCCGACCTGGACTCGAACCAGGGACCTGCGGATTAACAGTCCGTCGCTCTACCGACTGAGCTATCAGGGATCAATCGAGCCTAGCTGGTGCTGAGCTCGAAGAAACAAGATTTTAGAGGACTTTGGCGATGGCGTCAACCACCTTGTCGATATTGGTCGAGTTCAGCGCGGCCACGCAGATGCGGCCGGTGTCCACGGCGTAGATCGATTCGGCGCGCAGCGCGTCCACTTGCGCCTTGGTCAGGCCCGAGTAGGAGAACATGCCCACCTGCTCGCGCACGAATTCGAAGTCGTGCGCGGGCGCTTTTTCCTTCAGTTTCTTGACGAAAGCATCACGCATTTCCTTGATGCGCACACGCATGCCGGCCAGCTCGTCTTCCCACAGCTGGCGCAGTTCCGGCGTGGTCAGCACGGTGGCCACCACCTTGCCGCCGTGCACTGGCGGGTTGGAGTAGTTGGTGCGCACCACGCGCTTGAGCTGCGACATCAGGCGCGCGGCTTCGTCGGCCGATGCGGCCACCACGCTCAGCGCCCCCACGCGCTCGCCGTACAGCGAGAACGACTTGGAGAAGGAGTTCGACACCAGCAGCGGACCGCCGGTGGCGGCGAAGCGGCGCACCACGGCGCCGTCTTCGGCGATGCCGGAGCCGAAGCCCTGGTAAGCCATGTCCAGGAACGGCACCAGGCCGTTGGCGGCGACGACGGCGATGATCTCGTCCCACTGGGCCGAGGTCAGGTCGGCACCGGTCGGGTTGTGGCAGCAGGCGTGCAGCAGCACGATGGAGCCGGCCGGCATGGCCTTGATGTCGGCCAGCATGCCGGCGAAGTTCACGCCGTGGGTGCCCGCGTCGTAGTAGGTGTAGTTGTTGACCTTGAAGCCGGCGCTTTCGAACAGCGCGCGGTGGTTTTCCCAGCTCGGATCGCTGATGTAGACTTGCGCGCCCGGCGCGAAGCGCTGCAGGAAGTCGGCGCCGATTTTCAGCGCGCCGGTGCCGCCGATGGCTTGCACGGTGACGGCACGCTTCTCTTGAATTACGGCGCTGTCGGCACCAAATACCAGCTCTTGCACAGCCTTGTCGTAAGCGGCCAGGCCTTCGATCGGCAGATAGGTGCGCGGAGCAGGTTGCTGGATCAGCGCCGCTTCCGCCTTCTGCACGCACGACAGCAGCGGAACCTTGCCATTGTTGTCATAATAGACGCCCACGCCCAGGTTGATCTTGGCGGGGTTGGTGTCTGCATTGAAGGCCTCGGTAATGCCGAGGATCGGGTCGCGCGGGGCCATCTCGATGGCGCTGAAAACGGAAGGGTTCGTCATGATAAGATTGGATTCGATTAGAAGCGGTTCGCAGCGGATACGTGTCAGCGCCCGAACAAAATCCGGTTTTAAGCGCCAACAATCGCATATTCTATCAAAGGTCTGACCTCATGGCTGATACGCAACCTAATAATTCTGCAGCACCCACCGTCGTCACCTTCCCGGATTCGCCCTTCAAGCTGCACCAGCCCTTCCCTCCGGCAGGCGACCAGCCGACCGCGATCGACAGTTTGTGCGAGGGCATCGGCGACGGTTTGTTCTTCCAGACGCTGCTCGGCGTGACCGGTTCCGGCAAGACCTACACCATGGCCAACGTGATCGCCCGCATGGGCCGTCCCGCCATCGTGTTCGCGCCCAACAAAACGCTGGCCGCGCAGCTCTACAGCGAGTTCCGCGAATTTTTCCCCGAGAACGCGGTCGAGTATTTCGTGTCCTACTACGATTACTACCAGCCGGAAGCCTATGTGCCGCAGCGCGACCTGTTCATTGAAAAGGACTCGTCCATCAATGAGCACATCGAGCAGATGCGCCTGTCGTGCACCAAGTCGCTGATGGAGCGGCGCGACGTGGTCATCGTGGCCACCGTGTCGGCCATTTACGGTATCGGTAATCCGAACGAATACCACCAGATGATCTTGACGCTGCGCCAGAAGGACCGCGTGGCCCAGCGCGACATCATCGCGCGCCTGATCCAGATGCAGTACACCCGCAACGAAGTGGACTTCGGGCGCGGCACCTTCCGCGTGCGCGGCGACACCATCGACATCTTCCCGGCCGAACACGCCGAGCTGGCGGTGCGCCTGGAAATGTGGGACGACGAGCTGGAATCGATCCAGCTGTTCGACCCGCTGACCGGCCGCGTGCGGCAGAAGATCCCGCGCTTCACCGTCTATCCGGGTTCGCACTACGTGACGCCGCGCTCCACCGTGCTGCGCGCCATCGAGACCATCAAGGAAGAGCTGCGCGACCGCCTGGAATTCTTCCGCAAGGAGAACAAGCTCATTGAAGAGCAGCGCCTGGAACAGCGCACCCGCTTCGACCTGGAGATGATGGCCGAAATCGGCTTCACCAAGGGCATCGAGAACTACTCGCGCCACCTGAGCGGCGCCCTGCCCGGCCAGCCGCCGCCAACGCTGGTGGACTATTTGCCGCCGGACGCGCTGATGTTCCTGGACGAATCGCACGTGCTGATCGGCCAGCTCTCGGCGATGTACAACGGCGACCGCTCGCGCAAGACCAACCTGGTGGACTACGGCTTCCGCCTGCCGTCGGCGCTGGACAACCGGCCGCTGAAGTTCGAGGAATTCGAATCGAAGATGCGGCAGACCGTGTTCGTCTCGGCCACGCCGGCCGACTACGAAAACAAGCGCGCCGACCAGGTGGTGGAACAGGTGGTGCGCCCGACCGGCCTGGTGGACCCGATGGTCATCGTGCGCCCGGCCCGCACGCAGGTGGATGACCTGATGTCCGAGATCCAGGACCGCATCGCCAAGAACGAGCGCGTGCTGGTGACCACGCTGACCAAGCGCATGGCCGAGCAGCTCACCGAGTACTTGGGCGACCACGGCATCAAGGTGCGCTACCTGCACAGCGACATCGAGACGGTGGAGCGCGTGGAAATCCTGCGCGACCTGCGCATCGGCACCTTCGACGTGCTGGTCGGGATCAACCTGCTGCGCGAGGGCCTGGACTTGCCGGAGGTGTCGCTGGTGGCCATCCTGGACGCGGACAAGGAAGGCTTCCTGCGTTCCGAGCGCTCGCTGATCCAGACCATAGGCCGGGCGGCGCGTAACCTGAACGGCGTGGCGCTGCTGTATGCGGACCGCATGACCGACTCGATGGAGCGCGCCATCGGCGAGACCGAGCGCCGCCGCAACAAGCAGATCGCCTTCAACGCGGCCAACGGCATCGTGCCGCGCGGCGTGCACAAGGTGATCAAGGACATGATCGACGGCGTCTACAGCCCGCAGGACGCGCGCGAACAGCTGGAAGTGGCGCAGGAAGCGGCCAAGTACGAGTCCATGAGCGAGAAGCAGGTCAGCAAGGAGATCAAGCGCCTGGAGAAGGCCATGCTGGACCACGCGAAGAACCTCGAGTTCGAAAAAGCCGCGCAGGTGCGCGACCAGCTGCATGTGCTCAAGCAGCAGCTGTTCGGCGCGCCGGGCGCGGACAACGTCGCGTAAGGCCGGCGGGTTACGGCGTGCCGCCTAACCCGCCCTACGAGCCCCTCCAGGTATCGTGGAAATCGTCGGGAGGGGCCGTGGGGATCGTTGGCCCGTAGGGCGGGTTAGCACGGAGTGCGTAACCCGCCAAGCATCACGGCGTCTTGATCAAATCCACCGCATCATATGCATACCCCGGGCTGAGATAGGTGGTGCCCGAACTGCCGCTGGCTGGCGCCAGCGTCAGGATGTTCTGCCCCACCACCAGGTTCGCCACCGGTATCGTGTAGGTGAACAGCGCGTTGTTGCCCCGGTAGGTCCCCACCGTCAGGCTGCGGCTGTCCGGCTGCGACGAGGACGCCGGCACCGACGACACCCATCCGTTCACCGTAATCTGCGGCCGCGCGCCCGCATACGCCGCCGTAATGCCCACTCGCAGCTGGTAGGTGGAGCTAGCCACCACCTGCGCCGCCGTCAGGTTGAAGCGCACGTTCACCGCACCATTCACGCCCTTCCACTGATAGGCCGGGAAGCCGGTCGCCGCCGACGAAGTGCCGACGATGTAGTCGGCCGGCGTCCAGAAAGCCATGCGCGTATCCGACGGATGCATGGCGTTGATCTTGTCCCCGTTCAGGAACTCCTTGGGCGAACCATCCCATTTCCCGATGCGCCACAGCGCCGTCTTGGCCGCCGGGTCGCCGGTGACGGCGAAGCTGCCCACGCTGGTGGTGCCGCCCGCGCTCACCGTCACGCTGCGCGTATCGACCGCCAGCTCGTTCTTGTACACCGTCATCGTGTACGTGCCCGGCTTCATCCCCGTCTTCGTCATCTGGCCGCTGCTCGAATTGGCCGTGCCCCAGTATTGCGCGGTACTGTTGGCGAAGCCCACCGTGTAGGGATAGCTGCTGTCCAGTCCCGTCATGCCGGCAATCGACACGCCGCCGCGGCCGCTGGCGGCCACGTAGCCGGCCAGGCCCATGTTGGCGAACCAGCTCATGTCCGGTATGGCCGGCGTGCTGCCGCCCGTGAACAGCAGCGCGTACGGGCCGTGGAAGCCCATGCGGAAAGCCTCGGTCTGGTTGTGGCCGGAGTTCATGTAGTTGTACAGCTCCGTGTCGCCGCTGGTGGTGCTGCTGCTCTGGTTCTGGATGTCGCGGAAGAAGGGGCCGCCCGAGGCGCCCTCGCGGTTGTCGTAAGCCATGTAGACGCCCACGCCGGAGCCGGTGATGCCGCGCAGCGTGTACTCCAGCGTGCGCTGGTTGCCGTAGTACTTGGAGCGCGTTTCGCCGTTGGCGAAGCCGAAGACGTCCGTGCTTTCCACCGTGGTGGTGGTGCCGTTCAGATTGGACTCGGCCGGCACGCCCGTGAGGAGGGAGGACTTCATGCGCGTGATCCAGCGGAACTCGCCCACCGACGGCTCGGCCGTGATGTAGGTGCCCATGTAGATGTGGGCCGCATTGCGGCGCGCCAGGTAGTAGTGGATCAGGTTCCCGGTCGATACGGTGATCTTGATCGTGTCCGTATCGGGCTGGGTGGCGCTCACGGTAACAGCGGTGACGCCGGTGTACAAGCCGCTGAAACCGCTGGCGATGTGCGAGCCCTTGGTCTGCCCTTGCAACTCCACGCCGTTGTAGACCAGGCTGGCGATATCGCCGATGCCGGCCTTGGACGTGGCGGCGCGGTTCACCTTGAACACCAGGCCCGCGCCGGTGTCGATGGTGTAGTCGCCCGTGTTGGTGGTGAGGCCGAAGGCGGCCATGGCTTGCAGCGGAGCGGCGGACAGCGCAAGCAGCGCGCAGCCGGCCAACAGGCTTTTGAGTTTGAGTTGATGCATCGCGTCTCCATTCTTGTTTTAGGATGTGCCGCCCGCCCCTGCTCAAACTTTAGGCGGCACACCAGCTTAGAATGGAACGCCGGCACGCATCGCTCGACTTGCTGATTATTTGTAGCTAGCCGATTGTAACCATCTACCTCATCGCCAGCCCCGGCGTGGCGGCCAGCACTTCCGCGACGAAGTCGATGAAGACCGAGGCGCGGTGCGGCAGCCGCTCGGCGGAGTACACCGCGTTGAGCGGCGTCGGCGGCGCAGCGTGCGCACTTAGCACCGGCTGCAAGCGGCTCCCCGGGCCGCCCAGGTGCTCCATCACCATCCACGACGGCAGGTAGGCGATGCCCATGCCCTCCAGGGCCGCGCGGCGTATGCCTTCCAGGCTGTTCATGCGCAGCCGCCCGTGCACCGGAACCTGGCTCTCCCGGAACGGCCAGCCGCCGCCGGCCAGCAAGGTGTAGACGATGCATTCATGCCGCAGCAGGTCGTCCGGATGCTGCGGCGTGCCGTGCCGCTCCAGATAGGCCGGGCTGGCGACGCAGATACGCTGGGACATGCCGACGCGCCGCGCACGCAGCGCGCTGTCTTTGAGCACCCCGCCGCGCAGCGCCACGTCCACGCCCTCCGCCACCAGGTCCACATAGCCATCGCCGAAGCGCAGCTCCACTTCCACGTCCGGATAGCACGACATGAACTCCGGGAGGGCGCCGACGATTTTCTCGATGCCCAGCCCCGGTGCGCAGGCCACGCGCAGCAAGCCGTGCGGGTTCTGCTGGCCGCGCGCGTCCGCCTCGGCGCGCGCGATTGCATCCAGCGCCACGCGCGCCTGGGCATAGTAGCGCTGCCCTTCCGGCGTCACCGTCAGCTGACGCGTGGAACGGCGCAGCAGCTGCACGCCGAGGTCCTGCTCCAGCGAGGCGATGTGCCGGCTGACGTTGGGCTGTCCGATGCCCAGCTCGCGCGCGACGGCGGAAAAGCTGCCGGTTTCCACGGCCCGATCGGGCTGGCCATGGCCAAGCGTTTTGTCAGCGAAGGCGCACAGGTCTACATTACCGGCCGCCGCCAGGCGGAGCTGGACGCAGCGGCAGCGGCGATCGGTGGCGGCGCCATTGCGGCGCGCGTCGATTCGGCGGCCATGGCGTAGCTGCAGGCGCTGTTCGACCGCATCCAGGCCGAACACGGCAAGCTGGACGTGCTGGTGGCGAATGCCGGTGGCGGCTCGCTGCTGCCGCTGGGGCAGATCACCGAAGAACAATTCGACGACACCTTTGCGCGCAATGTGAAAGGCACGCTGTTCACGGTGCAGACCGCGTTGCCGCTGATGGGCAGCGGCTCGTCCGTGATCCTGACCGGCTCCACCGCCGCCAGCGGCGGCACCGAGGCCTTCAGCGTGTACGCCGCGTCCAAGGCCGCCGTGCGCTCGTTCGCGCGCAACTGGATCGTGGACCTGAAGGAGCGCGGCATCCGCGTCAACACGCTGAGCCCCGGCCCGATCAAGACGCCGGGCCTGGTGGAACTGGTCGGCACGGACCCGGCGCAGCAGCAGGGCTTCCTCGATCACCTGGCGTCGACCATCCCGATGGGCCGCGTGGGCGATCCGGACGAGGTGGCCAAGGCTGCCGTGTTCCTGGCCAGCGATGACGCCAGCTTCGTCAACGGCGTGGAACTGTTCGTCGACGGCGGCATGCGCCAGATCTGACGCCGCTGGCGCCGCGCGGGCCTACAGGGTCTTGACGAATTCGCGGATGCCGCCCAACAGCATCTCGATCGACATCGCGGCCAGGATCAGGCCCATGAGGCGCTCGAAGGCCGTCATCACCTGCGGGCCGAGCACCTTCTGCAGGCGCTCGGCGCCGAGGAACACGGCCAGCCACACCACCACCACGGCGGCCAGCGCGGCCACGTGGATCAGCACCTCGCCGGTGCTCTCGCGCGAGAACAGCAGCACCGTGGCCAGCGCCGAAGGGCCGGCCAGCGCGGGAATCGCGAGCGGCACGATGAAGGGTTCGCCGCCTTCGTTGCGGCCCAACACGCCGTCCGGGTGCGGGAAGATCATGCGGATGGCGATCAGCAGCAGGATCACGCTGCCGGCGATGCGCAGCGAGGCTTCGGACAGCTGCAGCGCCTGCAGGAAGTGGCGGCCGAAGAACATGAAGATCAGCAGCACGGCGAAAGCGATCATGCATTCGCGGACCACGATGCGCGGCCGGCGCGCGGGCGGCACGGGATTGAGCGCGGTGGCGAACAGCGGCACGTTGCCGAAGGGGTCGGTCACCAGCAGGAGCAGGATGAAGGTCTGGAAAAAATTCTGGGTCATTCAGGGCTTTCGGGTTGGCAGGCCGAGGGGCGGCGGCGCGCCAGCGGGAGTTTACTACACGGGCGGGACAGGGCGGCGAATGCTGCTAGAATTGCACGATGCGTAAATTGTTCCTGATCCTGCTGCTCGCCATTCTGCCGCTCCAGTATGCCTGGTCTGCGGCTGCGGCCTATTGCGGGCATGAACAGGAACAAAGCCGGCACTTTGGCCATCACGCTCACCAGCACAATGCGCAGGCCGGCTCGCACGACGGCGATGGCAATGATAACAACGATGGCGGCGATGGCGGCGATGGCGGCGGCAAGGGCAAGCTGCCCGGCAAAGTCAAGGTGCATGCCGATTGCGCCGTATGCCATCACGCGGTGCAGGCCTCGCTGTTGTCGGGCATGGCGCCGCCGCCCGATGCCGCCAGCGGCGGCTATCCGCCCCCCTCCGATTCCCACTTCTCTTCCCATATCGCCGACGGGCCGAAAAAGCCCGACTGGCGCCCCGCTGCCTAGCGCGGCGGGGACTCTTTCCAACTACTGAAGTCCCGTCGAATTTCTTTTCCCGATACTGGAGAATTCGATGGTCAAATTCCTTTGGCCGCTCGCCATGGCGACGCTTGTCGCGCCCATGCATGCGGCCGCACAAACACCCGGACCGCAGGCGGTCCTTACCTTGCGCGCTGCATTGGCGCTGGCCGCGCAAGCCAACCCCGTGCTGGCAGCGGCGCGCTACGAGGCCGAGTCGCAGGACGGGCTGGTGCTGCAGGCGTCGGCGCGGCCGAATCCCACGCTGTCGTTCGAGCGCGTGGGACGCAGCGGCGCCGGCAGCGAAGCCGATGGCGAGAAGACCTGGCAGCTTAGCCAGCCGCTGGAACTTGGCGGCAAGCGTGCGGCGCGTGTGGCGGCCGCGGAGCGCGGACGCGATGTGGCCGGCGCGGCGCTGGAGGCGCAGCGGCTGGAACTGCACGCGGGCGTGGTGACGGCCTTCTATGACGTGCTGGTGGCGCAGGAGCGCTTGCGCCTGGCGCAGGACGGCAGCGAACTGGCGCAGCGCGCCACACAGGCGGCCAGCAAGCGCGTCGTGGCGGGCAAAGTGTCGCCGGTGGACGAGACCAAGGCGCGGCTGGCGGAAGCCAACGTGCGGCTTGAGCAAGCCAGCGCAGCGGCAGCGCTGGCCTCAGCGCGCCAGCGGCTCGCCGCATACTGGCAGCAGCCCGCCGCCGGCATGGAACGCCCGCAGTACGCAGCGACCTTGGCCGGCGCGACGGGCGCGGCGGGGGCGGCCGATTTCGGGCGCGCTGAGGGCGACATAGGCGTGCTGCCGGAGCCGCCATCGGCGGCGGCGATGGCGAGCTGGCGCGCGCAGTCGCCTGCATTGATGCCGGCCCGGCTGGAGGCGGCGCGCCGCAAGGCGGTGTCGCAGCTGGAACTGGCCAACCGCGCACCGGACCTGACGGTGAGCCTGGGCAGCAAGCGCATGGCCGATCCGTCGCGCAGCCAGACCGTGGTCGGCCTGTCGCTGCCGCTCCCGCTGTTCGACCGCAACCAGGGCAATGTGCTGGCCGCGCAAAGGCAGGCCGACAAGGCGGACGCCGAACTGGCCGCCGCGGCGGTCCGGCTGGAATCCGAGCTGGCGCTGGCAATACAGGATTTGCGCGCCGCGCGGCAGGCGATCGATACGCTGCGCGGCGACATCCTGCCCGCTGCACAGCAGGCCAGCGAGGCCGTGCGCAAGGGCTTCGAATTCGGCAAACACAACTTCATCGACGTGCTCGACGCGCAGCGCACGCTGCTGCAGGCGCGCGCGCAATACCTGTCCGCGCTGTCGGACGGCCACCGCGCCGCAGCCGCCATCGAACGCATCCTCGGCCACACGGCGCCGAACAACGAACACTGAACCGCCATGAAACTGACCAAAAAACAAACCATCGCCATCGCAGCCATCGTGCTGTGCGGCGCCGCGCTCGCGGCATTCATCGTGCGTCCCGGCGCGCAACCAGTCCCCACGCAGGAAGCAGCGCACGGGGACGAGGCAAGCGGCAAGCCGGCAGACGGCGAGCACGCGGAACATGCGGAGCACGCCGGCGAAGTACAGGCGGCCGCCTTCAGCGACGCCCAAATCAAGACCGCCGGCATCGTGCTGGCCGTGGCCGGGCCGGCGCCGATCGCGCCTGCCATCGCCCTGTCCGGCGAGATCCGCTACGACGGCGACCGCACCGCGCACGTCGTCCCACGCCTGGCCGGCATGGTCGAAAGCGTGAACGCCGAACTGGGCCAGCAAGTCAGAAAGGGCCAGGTGCTGGCCGTGCTCTCCAGCCGCGAGCTGTCCGAGCTGCGCAGCGAACTGCTGTCGGCGCGCCAGCGCCAGTCGCTGGCGCAAACGCTGCTGGCGCGCGAGCGCAGGCTGTGGGAAGACCGCATCTCGGCCGAACAGGACTACCTGCAAGCGCAACAGCAAGCCCACGAAGCCGGTATCGCCGTGCGCAACGCGCAGCAGAAGCTGGAAGCGCTGGGCGCCGGCGCGCTGGCCGGCTCCGGCCCGCTCAACCGCTACGAAGTGCGCGCACCGTTCGACGGCACCGTGCTGGAAAAGCACATTGCCGCCGGTGAAGCGGTCAAGGAAGACGCCAACATCTTCACCCTGTCCGACCTGTCCAGCGTGTGGGCCGAATTTGCCGTCACGGCGCCCCACCTTGAAACCGTGCGCGTCGGCCAGCCGGCGACGGTGCAGTCGGTATCCTCCGGCGCCAGCGCCATGGGCACCGTGGCCTACGTGGGCGCCCTACTGGGCGAACAGACGCGCGCCGCCACCGCCCGCATCCGCCTGAAGAACCCCGGCGCCGCCTGGCGTCCCGGCCTGTTCGTCAACGTCAGCGTATTCCCGCCTTCCGTCAAAGGCGCCACCGCCGCCGTGGCGGTGCAGGCCAGCGCCATGCAGACGCTGGAAGGCAAGCCCACCGTCTTCGTGCGCACCTCCACGGGATTCGAAGCGCGCACCGTGACGCCAGGCCGCAGCGACGGCAAGCTGGTGGAAGTGCTGTCCGGCCTGGCGCCGGGCGCGCAGTACGCGGCGGACGGCAGTTTCGCCATCAAGGCCGAACTGGGCAAGTCCGGCAACGAACACGCCCACTGACGCGAAAGGCACACCATCATGTTTGAACGACTGATACGCGCCGCCATCGCGCAGCGCTGGCTGGTGATGCTGCTGGTGCTGGGCATGGCCGCCCTGGGCGTCTACAACTACCAGCGCCTGCCCGTGGACGCGGTGCCGGACATCACCAACGTGCAGGTCCAGATCAACACCGCCGCTCCCGGCTACTCGCCGCTCGAAACCGAGCAGCGCATTTCGCTGCCGCTGGAGACGGCCATGGCCGGCCTGCCGCAGCTGGACCAGACCCGTTCCCTGTCGCGCTACGGCCTGTCGCAGATCACCGTCACCTTCAAGGACGGCACCGACATCTACTTCGCGCGCCAGCTGGTCAGCGAACGGCTGCAGGAAGCGCGCGGACGGCTGCCGAAAGACGTCTTCCCCGCCCTCGGCCCCATCTCCACCGGCCTGGGAGAAATCTACCTGTGGACGGTGGAAACCAGGGAAGGCGCGAAGAAACCGGACGGCACGCCCTACACGCCCACCGACCTGCGCGACATCCAGGACTGGATCATCAAGCCGCAGCTGCGCACCGTGCCGGGCGTGACCGAGATCAACTCCATCGGCGGCTACGCCCGCGAATACCAGGTGGCGCCGCATCCCGACAAGCTGGCTTCCTACGGCCTGAGCGTGCGCGACGTGGTGGCGGCGCTGGAGCGCAACAACGGCAACAGCGGCGCAGGCTACATTGAGCGCAACGGCGAGCAGCTGCTGGTGCGCGCGCCCGGCCAGCTGGCCACCATGGAGGACATCGCCAACGTGGTGCTCACCAGCGCGGACGGCATCCCGGTGCGCGTGCGCGATATCGGCGAGGTGCTGGAAGGCCGCGAACTGCGCACCGGCGCCGCCACCGAGAACGGCCGCGAAGTGGTGCTCGGCACCGTGTTCATGCTGATCGGCCAGAACAGCCGCACCGTGTCGCGCGCGGTGGACGCCCGCATGGAGCAGATCAACCGCAGCCTGCCCGAAGGCGTGCACGCCGTCACCGTGTATGACCGCACCACGCTGGTGGACAAGGCCATCGCCACCGTGCGCACCAACCTGCTGGAAGGCGCGGTGCTGGTGGTGGCCGTGCTGTTCGCCTTCCTCGGCAACCTGCGCGCCGCGCTGATCACCGCCATGGTGATACCGCTGTCCATGCTGTTCACCTTCACCGGCATGGTGTCGTACAAGGTGAGCGCCAACCTGCTCAGCCTGGGCGCGCTGGACTTCGGCATCATCGTCGACGGCGCGGTGGTCATCGTGGAGAACTGCGTGCGGCGCCTGGCGCATGCGCAGGCCGCGCTGGGGCGTCCGCTCACGCGCGGCGAGCGCATGGACGAAGTGTTCGCCGCCGCGCGCGAGTCGCGCCGGCCGCTGCTGTACGGCCAGCTCATCATCATGGCCGTGTACCTGCCCATCTTCGCCTTCAGCGGCGTGGAGGGACGCATGTTCCATCCGATGGCGCTCACCGTGGTGATCGCGCTGTTCGGCGCCATGGTGCTGTCGATGACCTTCGTGCCGGCCGCCGTCGCGCTGTTCATCGGCGAGCGCGTGAGCGAGAAGGACAACGCGGTGATGCGCACGGCGGCGCGCTGGTACGCGCCGGTGCTGGACCGCGCGCTGGCCAACAAGCCGGTGGTGCTGGCCTTTGCGGCGGTGGCGGTGCTGCTGTCGGCGCTGCTGGCCACGCGCATGGGCAGCGAATTCGTGCCCAGCCTGGACGAAGGCGACATCGCGCTGCAGACGCTGCGCATACCCGGCACCAGCCTGACGCAGTCGGTGACGATGCAGCAGCAGCTGGAACGCAAGCTGATGAAGGAGTTCCCCGAAATCGAGCGCGTGTTCGCGCGCATCGGCACGGCGGAGGTGGCGTCCGATCCGATGCCGCCGAACAGCGCGGACGGCTTCATCATGTTCAAGCCGCGCGCGCAGTGGCCCAAGCCGCGCAAGACGCGCGAGCAGCTGGAGGCGGCCATCCGCGCCAGCGTGGAACAGCTGCCGGGTAACAGCTACGAGTTCTCGCAGCCCATCCAGCTGCGCTTCAACGAGCTGATTTCAGGCGTGCGCAGCGACGTGGCGGTGAAGGTGTTCGGCGACGACATGGCGGTGCTGAACCAGACCGCCGCGCAGATCTCGGCCGTGCTGGAGAAGGTGCCGGGCGCCAGCGAGGTGAAGGTGGAGCAGACCAGCGGCCTGCCGGTGCTGACGGTGGCCGTGGACCGCGCCAAACTGGCGCGCTACGGCCTCAATTCGGCCGACGTGCAGGACACAGTAGCGGCGGCCGTGGGCGGCCAGCAGGCCGGCGACGTGTTCCAGGGCGACCGCCGCTTCGACATCGTGGTGCGGCTGCCGGAGCAGATGCGCAGCGACCTCGATGCGATCCGGCGCCTGCCGATCGCCCTGCCGGGCAAGGATTTCATTCCGCTGGGCGAGGTGGCGGCGCTGG
The DNA here is from genome assembly GCF_042693265.1 of Pseudoduganella sp. UC29_71. Classification (NCBI taxonomy): domain Bacteria; kingdom Pseudomonadati; phylum Pseudomonadota; class Betaproteobacteria; order Burkholderiales; family Oxalobacteraceae; genus Pseudoduganella; species Pseudoduganella sp. UC29_71. The sequence continues at coordinate 4,150,405 of NZ_CP170549.1, forward strand.
ATATTGCGCCGGGGCCGAACCAGGTCAGCCGCGAGCAGGGCAAGCGGCGCGTGGTGGTCAGCGCCAACGTGCGCGGGCGCGACATCGGCTCCTTCGTGGCGGACGCGGAGCTGGCCATAGCCCGGCAGGTGAAGCTGCCGGCCGCGTACTGGATCACCTGGGGCGGGCAGTTCGAGCAGCTGCAGTCGGCAGTCGAACGCCTGAAGCTGATGGTGCCGGCGGCGCTGCTGCTGGTCCTGGGACTGCTGTTCGCCATGTTCGGCAGCCTGAAGGATGGGCTGCTGGTGTTCAGCGGTATCCCGTTTGCGCTCACCGGCGGCATTGCGGCGCTGGCGCTGCGCGGGCTGCCGCTGTCGATTTCGGCGGCTGTGGGCTTAATTGCGCTGTCGGGGGTGGCGGTGCTGAATGGGCTGGTGCTGATTTCCTTTATCCGCGGCCTGCGCGAGGAAGGCAGGACGGTGGACGAGGCGGTGCGCGAGGGTGCGCTGGCGCGGCTGCGGCCGGTGCTGATGACGGCGCTGGTGGCCGCGCTGGGCTTCGTGCCGATGGCGCTGGCCACCGGCACCGGCGCCGAGGTGCAGCGGCCGCTGGCTACGGTGGTGATTGGCGGCATTCTGTCGTCCACCGCGCTGACCATGCTGGTGCTGCCGATGCTGTATCGGCTCGCGCACGGCGGCTTACGCGCTGCGCGCTAAGCCGCCCTACGAAAGGGCTCACCGTAGGGCGGGTTAGCGCAGGGCGTGTAACCCGCCGATACGCGGCGCAAAATAAAAGCGGCCCGCAGGCCGCTTCTTACCGGGAACGCCGAATTACTTCGACGCTTCGCCCTTCTTGATCCACGCCGCCAGCTGGTGGGGGCGGATGCCGTCGTAGTCCTCGAACGGCTGGTGGATCCATGGGTTGTGCGGCAGTTCTTCCATCTGGTAGTCCGGACGGAACGCCGAGCTGCCCTTGGTCCAGATCACGGCCGACTTCACCTCGGTCACGCCGGCGAAGTTTTCCTTCAGGTGTTCCATCACCTTGATCAGGGTCACGCCCGAATCGGCCAGGTCGTCCACCAGCAGGATGCGGCCCGACAGCGGACCCTTGGTCATCGTCATGTATTTGGCGATGTCCAGGTCGCCCTGCACGGTGCCCTTGTCGGCGCGGTAGGAGCTGGTCGACAGGATCGCCAGCGGCACGTCGAAAATACGCGAGAACACGTCGCCGGGACGCACGCCGCCGCGCGCCAGGCACAGGACCATGTCGAACTTCCAGCCCGATTCGTGCACCTTGAGCGCCAGGCGCTCGATCAGGCGGTGGTATTCATCCCAGGACACCCACAGGTGCTTGTCATCGGATTGAGGGGTGCTCATTAGTTCTATCCTTCTTACTCGTACGGATGGCGCAGTACGATGGTCTCTTCGCGGTCCGGGCCGGTCGATACCATATCCACTGGCACGCCAACCAGTTCTTCGATGCGCTTGATATAAGCGCGCGCGTTTGCAGGCAGCGCAGCCAGCGATTTGGCGCCGACAGTGCTTTCGCTCCAGCCAGCCATCTCTTCGTAGATGGGCTGGCAGCGGCCTGCGTCCTCTGCGCCGACCGGGAAGATGTCCACGGTGCGGCCGTCCAGCGTGTAGCCGGTGCAGATTTTGATGGTTTCCAGGCCGTCCATGACGTCCAGCTTGGTGATGCACATGCCGGATACGCCGTTGATCTGGACCGAGCGGCGCAGCAGCGCGGCGTCGAACCAGCCGCAGCGGCGGGCGCGGCCCGTCACGGTGCCGAACTCGTGGCCGACCGACGACAGGTGGTGGCCCACGCCAGCATCGGTAGGCAGTTCCGAAGGGAACGGGCCGGAGCCGACGCGGGTGGTGTAGGCCTTGGTGATGCCCAGGATGTAGTGCAGCATGCCAGGACCGACGCCAGCGCCGGCAGCGGCGTTGCCGGCCACGCAGTTCGACGAGGTGACGAACGGATAGGTGCCGTGGTCCACGTCCAGCAGCGAGCCTTGCGCGCCTTCGAACAGCAGGTTGCCGCCGGCCTTGTGCGCAGCGTACAGGGCGCTCGACACGTCGGCGACCATCGGGCGCAGGCGCGGCACGTAGGCCAGCGCGTCGTCCAGGGTCTTCTGGTAGTCGATCTTCGGTGCTTTCAGGTAGTTTTCCAGCACGAAGTTGTGGTAGTCCAGGTTCTCTTTGAGCTTCTCTGCGAAACGCTCTTCGTTCAGCAGGTCGGCGATGCGGATCGCGCGGCGGGCCACTTTGTCTTCGTAGGCCGGGCCGATGCCCTTGCCGGTGGTGCCGATCTTGGCGGCGCCACGGGCCGCTTCACGGGCCGCGTCGAGGGCGCTGTGGTACGGCAGGATGACCGGGCAAGCCTCGGAGATCTTCAGGCGCGAAGCCACTTCCACACCGACCGCTTCCAGCTTGTCGATTTCGCGCAGCACGTCCGGCACCGACACCACCACACCGTTGCCGATGTAGCAGGCCACGCCTGGACGCATGATGCCCGACGGGATCAACTGCAGCGCAGTCTTCACGCCGCCGATGACCAGCGTGTGGCCGGCATTGTGGCCGCCCTGGAAACGCACCACGCCCTGGGCGTGATCGGTCAGCCAATCAACGATTTTACCTTTGCCTTCATCGCCCCATTGGGTGCCGATGACAACCACGTTCTTTGCCATATTTTTTTTCGACATCACACTAACCTAAGTTTTTAAGAATCCAGTTGCTACCACTATCGTCGAGTACCAGCGCGCGGTCGCACTCGAACTCGTCCTGTTCATTGCTGTGACCCGGCAGGCTCTGGATCACCACTTCGCCGGCCTTGCGCAGCTCGGCAATCTTGTCTTTCAGTTCAGGCGCATTGCCCCACGGCGCGCGGATCGAATGCTTGCGCTCGGCCGTCGGCAGCAGGCGCGCCAGTTCGCGCAAATCCATCGAGAAGCCGGTGGCGGGACGCGCCCGGCCGAACGCTTCGCCGACGTGGTCGTAACGGCCGCCGCGCAGCACCGCGTTGGGCAGGCCCGGCACGTAGACGGCAAACATGGCGCCGCTTTCGTACTGGTAGCCGCGCAGGTCGGCCAGGTCGATCGCCACATCGGCACGGCCGATGGCGGAGGCGGCCAGCGCCGCCAGTTCGGCCAGCGCCTTGCCGATGCCCGGCAGGTCCGGCAGCACGTCGCGGGCGCGCTCGAGCACGTCCACGTCGCCGTACAGGTTCGGCAGCGCCAGCAGCGCGGCGCGCACGGCCGGCGCGTAGGCGGCGGTCTGCGCTTCCAGGCCCGGCACGTCCTTGGCGCGCAGCAGCAGGTACAGCGCCGCCTCGTCCCTGGCCGCGTTCGCGTCCTCGGCCAGGATGGCGCGCAGCACGCCCACGTGGGACAGGTCCAGGCGCACGTCGGTGAAACCGGCCAGCGCCAGGGAGGCCAGCGCCAGTTCCTGGATCTCGGCGTCCGCTTCCAGGCCGGCGTGGCCATAGATCTCGGCGCCGATCTGCAGCGGCTCGCGCGTGGTGTGCAGGCCCGACGGACGGGTATGCAGCACGCTGCCGGCGTAGCACAGGCGGGTGACGGTGGCGCGGTTGAGCAGGTGCGCGTCGATACGGGCCACTTGCGTGGTCATGTCGGCGCGCAGGCCCAGCATGCGGCCGGAAATCTGGTCGACCAGCTTGAAGGTGCGCAGCTCGGTATCCTGGCCGGCGCCGGTCATCAGGGACTCGACGTATTCCAGCAGGGGCGGCATGACGAGTTCGTAGCCGTACAGGCGGAAGTTATCCAGCATCAGGCGGCGCAATTCTTCAATCTTGCGCGCTTCGGACGGCAAAACGTCCGCAATATGTTCGGGCAATAGCCAATTCGGCATGGAGAAAACCGGAAACGGTGTTGTTGAGATATCGATCATGCGCTCCGCAGGGAACGCACACGGCAATCGGAGGGCCGAACCGCATATTTTACGCGAAAATGCGGACGGATGGAAATAAAAGCTGGTCAGGGCGGCTGGCGGAACGGCGATGGCGGATTACGCGGCTTCGCCGCTAACCCGCCCTGCGGGGGTGTGCAGGGCGGGGTTGCGTGGAACGGCTTACTTCTTGGCAGGGGCCGCCGGGGCGGCGGAACCTGCGCCGGCGCCCTTGAAGTACTTGAAGAACTCCGAGTTCGGGTCCAGCACCAGCACGTCGCTGCGGCTCTTGAAGGACTCACGGTAGGCGCTCAGGCTGCGGTAGAACTTGTAGAACTCCGGATTGCGGCCGAAGGCGTCGGCGTAGATCTGGCTGGCCTTGGCGTCGCCCTCGCCCTTGATGGTCTCGGCGGCCCGGTAGGCTTCGGCCAGGATCACGGTGCGCTGGCGGTCGGCGTCGGCGCGGATCTTCTCCGAGTCGGCGGTACCGGTGGAGCGCAGCTCGTTGGCCACGCGCACGCGCTCGGCCTTCATGCGTTCGTACACGGAGTTGTTGATCTGCTCCACGTAGTCCACGCGCTTCAGGCGCACGTCGATGATCTCGACGCCGATCTGCTTGGCTTCCACGATGACCTTGGTGCGGATCGCTTCCATGACCTTGCCGCGCTGGCCGGAAATCACTTCGCGCACGGTGCGCTTGGTGATCTCGTCGTTCAGCGCCGCTTTCACGATCTGCGACATGCGGTCGCGCGCGCGGCTCTCGTCGCCGCCGAAGGAGACGAAGTACAGGCGCGGCTCGACGATGCGCCATTTGACGAAGGCATCCACCAGGATGTTCATCTTCTCGGCCGTGATGAAACGGTCGGCGTCGGGCGAATCGATGGTCATGATGCGCTTTTCCAGGTACAGCACGTTCTGGAACGGCGGCGGCAGCTTGAAGTGCAGGCCGGGCTCGGATATCACCTGCTTGACTTCACCCAGCGCGAACACGATGGCGTACTTGCGCTGGTCGACCACGAACACGGTCGAGGACAGCAGCATCAATGCAATGAAGCCGCCGATCAGGGTGGTAACTATGCGATTCATTAACGGCTCTCCCGATCACGTGAGGACTCGCGCGTACGGCTGTCGCGCGGGCGGCTGACTTCCACCGACGGCAAGCCGTCCGATGGCAGCATCACGGCAGTGGGCGGCGGCGGCGCGGCGTTCGCCTTCGCGGCGGCGTCGCTGGCGGCTGCCTGCGCGATCAGTTTATCGAGCGGCAAGTACAGCAGGTTGTTGCCGGCGCGGGAGTCGATCATCACCTTGCTGGTGCTGGTGAAGATCTGCTGCATGGTGTCGAGGTACATGCGGTCGCGCGTCACGCCCGGGGCCTTGGCGTATTCGGCCTGCACCGACTTGAAGCGCGCCGCGTTACCCTCGGCGTTCTCCACCACCTGCGAGCGGTAGGCTTCGGCGTCCTGCGTCAGGCGCGAGGCGGCGCCGCGCGACTCGGGAATGACCTTGTTGGCGTAAGCCTGGCCTTCGTTCTTCAGGCGCTCGCGGTCCTGCCCTGCCTTGACGGCGTCGTCGAAGGCGGCTTGCACCTGCTCCGGCGGCTGCACGCCCTGCATGGTCACGTTGGTGATCTGCGCGCCGGAGGCGTAGCGGTCCAGGATCTGCTGCATCAGCTGCTGCGTTTCATAGGCCACCTTCTCGCGGCCTTCGTACAGCACGAAGTCCATCTTGCTCTTGCCGACGATTTCGCGGATGGACGTCTCGGCCACCTGCATCACGGTTTCTTCCGGATTGGTGTTGCTGGTGATCCAGGCCACCGGGTTCTTCAGCGTGTACTGCACGGCGAACTGGATGTCGATGATGTTTTCATCGTCGGTCAGCATCAGCGATTCGCGCGCCTGCTTGTTCTTGACGTTGTTGCGGTAGCCCACTTCCACCGTGCGCACCTGCGACACGTTGACGGTGACGTCGCTCTGGAAGGGGTACGGCCAGCGCCAGTTCAGGCCGGCCGGGGTCACGTGCGACACCTTGCCGAAGGTGAACACCACGCCGGTCTGGCCTTCCTGCACGATGAAGGCGCCGCTGGCCAGCCACACCAGCGCGGCGATCGCGCCGACCGCGCCGATGGTGAAGCCGGCGCCGCGCATGTCGCCGCCATTGCTGCCGCCACCGCCGCCGCCGTTGTTATTGCGTTTTTGCCCGAACAGGCCGTTCAGGCGCTGATTGAAATCGCGCCACAGCTGGTCCAGGTCCGGCGGACCTTCACCGGGTTTCTTGCCTTCTTGGGCCTGCTTGTTGCCGTCCTTCTTGTCCGAGCCCCAGCGGGGATCGTTCAGGTTCAGCTTCAAGCCTATTCTTTTTTTTAAGGAGGAGAAAGGCATACTAATGTGATCCAACTTGGGTGAAAGTGGAATGGTCCTCGGAGCCGGAATCCGCATCTTCGTCATGCGGACTCACATCTTCCTCGGTCGCCTCGTACAGATAAGCCTTGCCGGGTGCGGCCTTGGCCGCTTCGGTGATCGCGCCGCGCAGCAGGTCCAGTCCTGCGCCAGTGCGGGCACTGGTGAAAACGCGAGAAATTTTAGCATATTCATCACGCTCGACCGCCGGCTCCAGGCCGGCCGCATCGATCTTGTTCCACACCAGGATCTGCGGAATATGGTCGGCGCCGATTTCGCGCAGCACCAGATTGACCTGCTCGATCTGCTCCATGCGCACCGGGCTGGCGGCATCGACCACGTGCAGCAGCAAGTCGGCATGGATGGTTTCCTCCAGCGTGGCGCGGAACGCCGCCACCAACTGGTGCGGCAGTTCCCGCACGAAACCAACCGTGTCCGAAATCACCACGTTGCCCACCTCTTCGCCCATGTAGACGCGGCGCGAGGTGGTGTCCAGCGTGGCGAACAGCTGGTCGGCGACGTACACGCCGGCCTTGGTCATCGCGTTGAACAGCGTGGACTTGCCGGCATTGGTGTAGCCAACCAGGGACACGGAGAACGTCTGGCTGCGGCCGCGCGAGCGGCGCTGCGTTTCGTGCTGCTTGCGCAGCTTGGCCAGGCGCGCGCGCAAGGCCTTGACGCGCTCGCCGATCAGGCGGCGGTCGGTCTCCAGCTGCGTCTCACCCGGGCCGCGCAGACCGATACCGCCCTTCTGGCGCTCCAGGTGGGTCCAGCCGCGTATCAGGCGCGTGGCCAGATGCTGCAGCTGGGCCAGCTCGACCTGCAGCTTGCCCTCGTGGCTCTGCGCGCGCTGCGCGAAGATATCCAGGATCAGGCTGGTGCGGTCCAGCACGCGGACCTGCAGGCGCTTTTCCAGGTTGCGCTGCTGCGCGGGAGACAAGGCGTGATTGAAAATGACGATCTCAAGCTTGAGATCCTGGACGGCAAAGCCGATCTCGTCGGCCTTGCCGCTGCCGACGAAATAGGCTGCGTCCGGACTGGAGCGTTTGCCGGTTATCGTGGTCACCGGGTCTGCTCCCGCGGAACGCGCGAGCAGCATCAGTTCTTCGACACTAGCGGCAAAATCGCCCTGACCGAAGTCTACCCCGACTAAAGCTGCGCGCATGCGACCGCCAGGCAAGGTGGAGGCGAAAATCAAAGCTCAATGATTATTCCGCTTCGGATTCGATGTTCAGGTTCACGGCACGGGCCGGCACCACGGTCGAAATGGCGTGCTTGTACACCATCTGGGTCACGGTATTGCGCAGCAATACCACGTACTGGTCGAACGATTCGATATGTCCCTGCAGCTTGATGCCGTTGACCAGGTAGATCGAGACAGGAACGTGTTCCTTGCGCAGTGCGTTCAGGAATGGGTCTTGTAACAGTTGCCCTTTGTTGCTCATAACAGCTCCGTTTTATGTTGTTGTGTAAGAATTGGAGGCGACTCGCTGTATTTCAAGTGCCAAGCATCAATCTCTGCCTGGAGAATGATGCCTTCAAGCTACTGTAACCTGTTTTTGACATTCGTGCAGGGCGTACCGTGCAGAAATGTCAACGTATTCTCAGAATTATCAATCAGCGGCAAATTATTTTTCGCGTTTGTCGAACGGGTTTTTACCGGTACGCAATTCGATGCGCAGCGGCGTGCCCACCAGGTTGAACGTGTCGCGGAAATGCTTCTCCAGGTAGCGCTTGTACGGGTCGGTGACCGCGTCCAGCGAGTTGCCGTGGATAACGATCACCGGCGGGTTCATGCCGCCCTGGTGCGCATAGCGCATCTTCGGACGGATCGAGCCCTTGCGCTTCGGTTCCTGCTTCTCCACCGCTTCCTGCAGCGCGCGGGTCAGCTTGGGCGTGGACAGGTCGGCCATGGCGGCGGCGTAAGCCTGGTCCACGGACTTCATCAGCGGGCCGATGCCGGACGCCTTCAGCGCCGAGATGAAGTGCATCTTGGCGAAGCCGAGGAAATCGAGCTTGCGGTCCAGGTCGATCTTGATCTCGTCGCGGTCGTCCGACTGCAGGCCGTCCCACTTGTTGACGGCCACCACCAGCGCGCGGCCGGTCTCCAGCACGAAGCCGGCGATGTGGGCGTCCTGCTCGGAGATGTCCTGCTGGGCGTCCAGCATCAGGATCACGACGTTCGCTTCCGAGATCGACTGCAGCGTCTTGACCACCGAGAACTTCTCGATGGCTTCGAACACGCGGCCGCGGCGGCGGATGCCGGCCGTGTCGATCAGCGTGTACTGCTTGCCGTCGCGCTCGAACGGAATCTCGATCGAGTCGCGCGTGGTGCCCGGCATGTCGAAGGCGATCACGCGCTCTTCGCCGACCAGGGTGTTGATCAGCGTGGACTTGCCCACGTTGGGGCGGCCCACCAGCGCGATCTTCACGCCGCGCTCGGCCGGGGCCAGCTCCTCGGCATCTTCCGGACGCTGCTCGAAGGCCTTGTCCAGCGCTTCCTGCACCAGGTCGTGCACGCCGTCGCCGTGGGCGGCGGAGATCACATAGGGGTCGCCCATGCCCAGTTCGTAGAAGTCGGACACCACGGCGGTGTAGCGCATGCCTTCCGACTTGTTCACCACGAGCAGCACGGGGCGGCCGGTCTTGCGCAGGAAGTCCGTGATGGTCTTGTCATGCGGCGTCAGGCCCTGGCGGCCATCGACCAGGAACACCACGATATCGGCCTCCGCGACGGCCTGCTTGGTCTGCAGCGCCATCTGGTACATGATGCCTTCCTTGGCCACCGGTTCGAAACCGCCGGTGTCCACCACCAGGAAGGGGCGTTCGCCGATGCGGCCTTCGCCATAATGGCGATCGCGCGTCAGGCCTGGCAAGTCCGCCACCAGCGCGTCGCGCGAGCGGGTCAGACGATTGAATAAGGTCGATTTCCCGACGTTCGGGCGACCTACGAGTGCTATTACCGGCTTCATTGTATTACTCGACCGCGAGCGCGGTCACTGTCCCTGATTGGGTTTGGAAAATCAAATTCGAGCCAGCCATGACGGGGTTCGACTGGATCGCCGAGCCGTCGGTGCTGACCCGACCTATTATTGCGCCATCTTCGCGCGACAGGAAATGGATGTAGCCCTGGTAGTCGCCCACGGCCACGCTGCGGCCGACCGAGGCCGGCGTGGACAGGCGGCGGAAGGCCAGCTTGTCGCTCTTCCAGGCGCTCTGCCCGCCCTCGCGCGAGAAGGCCGCCACGGCGCCCTTCTCGTCCGCCGTGAACACGAAACGCTGGTCCACCGCCACGCCGACGTCGGAAGACACTTCCTTGGTCCAGCGCGCCTGGCCGGTGGCCAGGTCGAAGCAGCCCACGCGGCCCTGGTAGGTCACGGCGCAGATGTCTTTCTCGTACACCACCGGCGAACCGGCGACGTCGGCCACGCGCTCCAGCTCGGTGGCGCCTTTCGGCTCGCCCACCGACACTTCGAAGCGCGGCACGCCGGTGGCCAGGGTCAGCGCCAGCAGCTTGCCGCCGGGCTGGCCGACATAGACGTTGCTGCCGTTGATGACCATGCCGGGCGCGTTGCGCAGGGTCAGCGCGGGCGTGGTGCGCAGCACCGACCAGCGCTTGGCGCCGGTCTTGGCTTCGAAGGCCGTGATGCGGTTGTCCACCGAGCGCACCACCACCACGTCGTCCGCCGCCACCGGCGAGGACAGCACTTCGCTGGACGCTTGCGCCTTCCACAACTGCTTGCCGCTGCCGTCGAAGGCGACGATGACCCCCTTGACGCCGCCCACCACGACCACGTCGCCGTTCGGGCTGGCGCCGACGCCGGCGGTCAGGTCGGTGCCGGCCTTGACGCGCCACAGCTGCTTGCCGCTGGCCGCCTCCAGGCGGGCCACGGCGCCGTCGGCATCGGCCACGAACACGCTGCCGGCCGCAGCCGCAGGGCTGAAGTTGTACGCGCCGGATTTACCCAGCGAATACTTCCACGCGGTCTTCACCGCCATGCTGTTTTTCAGCTCCACCAGCGCGGCGGGCTTGTCCTTCGGTTCGCTGCTGAATGGATTGATCTTGTCCAGGGTGCTGCAACCCGCGGCCAGGGCCAGCAGGCTCACTCCAACTACTTTTCCGCTCATGCGCATAAATGTCCTTAAACCCGATACGTAAACCCGTAGGGCGGGTTAGCGCTTACGCGTAACCCGCCATGCATGCATTGCGGCGGCGCCGGCGGGTTACGCGCTATGCGCTAACCCGCCCCACGGCCCGCCCTCTCTCTCTTAGGCGGCTGCTTTAGGCTCGGCCGGCACGGTGCCGCCGATGGCTTCGAGTTTCAGCTGGATCAGCTGGCGGCCCGGATTCTTCTTGTCGATGGCGTTCAGCGCGGCCAGGTAGGCGGTGCGCGCTTCGGCCAGCTTGTTCTGCGCGGCCAGCACGTCGCCCTTGCGGTCGGCCACGGGGCCGGCGAACTGCTTCGGCACTTCCGCGGACAGCACTTTCAGCGCTTCGTCATAGGCTTTCTCGTCCAGCAGCACGCCGGCCAGGCGCACGCGCGCGATGGCCTTGTATTCCTCGTTGCCGTGCTCGATGGCCCAGTTCAGCTGCGCCTTGGCGGTCTTCAGGTCGTTCGCGTCGAAAGCCTGCTTGGCGGCTGCCAGCGCGGTCATGGTGGCGTAGGAGGTGCTGGCGAACTTACTCTGCATGTCGGCCGTGGCGCGCTGCACCTTGGCCGCGTCCTTGGCAGCGATGGCGGTCTGCAGCTCGTCGTACAGGGCCGAGGCCGAGGCGGCCTGGGTGCGCTGGTAGTACTGCCAGCCGTTCCAGCCGGAGTAGGCGGCCAGGCCGGCGATCAGTACCCACGACGTCAGGTTGCCGTACTTGGCCCACCAGGCTTTGAAGTTAGCTAATTGTTCTTGTTCTTCGAGATCGTATGCCATGAGATTGCTCTGGTTAAAGGTTGGTCAATTACGGATTAATGTTTGCAGTTTTCATCGTGCACGTGGAAATGGTGGTGCTCCTCACCATCGCCCGTGATGTGGTCCACGATGTAGTCCACCACCTCGTCGAAGGCCACGGTGGCTTGCTGGTGCTCGCCCTCTTCGCCGCGCATGGCTTTCACGTTGGCCGTGGCGTTGGCCACTTCGGCTTCGCCGATGATGACGGCGAAGGACGCGCCGCTGCCGTCGGCCTTCTTCATCTGGCTCTTGAAGGAGCCGGCGCCGCTCAGCGCGGCGCAGTGCAGCACCACGTCCAGGCCGGCGTCGCGCAGGCGCTCGGCCAGCACGAAGGCTTGCATCTGGGCTTCCTCGCCCTGGTGCACCATGTACACGTCGCACTGGTTAGGCTCGGCCGGCTCGCCAGCCACCTTCATCAGTTCCACCAGGCGCTCGATGCCCATGGCGAAGCCCACCGCAGGGGTAGGCTTGCCGCCGAAGGTTTCGATCAGCGGGTCGTAGCGGCCGCCGGCGCAGACCGTGCCTTGCGTGCCCAGCTCGTCCGTCACCCACTCGAACACGGTGCGGTTGTAGTAGTCCAGGCCGCGCACCAGGCGGGGGTTGATGGTGAACGGAATGTTGTTGTGGTTCAGGATCTTCTGCACGCCGTTGAAGTGCGCCAGCGACGCTTCGCCCAGGTAGTCCAGCAGCTTGGGCGCATTGTTCACCAGGTCCTGCATGGCAGGGTTCTTGGTGTCCAGGATGCGCAGCGGGTTGCTGTGCAGGCGGCGCTGGGCTTCGGCGTCCAGCTGCTCGCTGTGCGATTCCAGGTAGGCGATCAGGTCCACGCGGTGCGCCGCGCGCTCGGCCGCGTCGCCGATGGAGTTCAGTTCCAGGCGGATGTTTTCCAGGCCCAGGTCGTCCCACAGGCGGCGGCACAGCATGATCATTTCAGCGTCCACGTCCGGGCCGGTGAAGCCCACGGCTTCGCAGCCGAACTGGTGGAACTGGCGGTAGCGGCCGCGCTGCGGCTTCTCGTGGCGGAACATCTGGCCCTTGTACCACAGGCGCTTCGGGCCTTCGTACACCAGGTTGTTCTCGATCACCGAACGCACCACGCCGGCCGTGCCTTCCGGGCGCAGGGTCAGCGCGTCGCCGTTCATCGAATCGGTGAAGGAATACATTTCCTTCTCGACGATGTCGGTGACGGCGCCGATGGCGCGCGCGAACAGGCTGGTGTTCTCGACGATGGGGGTGCGGATCTGCTGGAAGCCGTAGCTCTGCACCACGGATTGCGCGGTGTTCTCGAACAGTTCCCACAGGTGCGCGTCCTGCGGCAGCAGGTCGTTCATGCCCTTGATGGCGGTGATTTTTTCAGCTTTTTTATTGTCAGACATATGCTTTGCCGTAGTTCTTTTTAACGTAATCCAGCACGATGGCCTGGAATTCCTGGACGATATTGTCGCCGCGCAAGGTGGCGAATTTCTGGCCGTCGACAAACACCGGCGCGGCCGGCGATTCGCCGGTGCCGGGCAGGCTGATGCCGATATTGGCGTGCTTGGACTCGCCGGGGCCGTTGACGATGCAGCCCATGACGGCCACGTTCATCGCTTCCACGCCCGGGTAGTCCTTCTTCCATTCCGGCATCGAGTCGCGCAGATAGGTCTGGATGTCGTCCGCCAGCTCCTGGAAGGTGGTGGACGTGGTGCGGCCGCAGCCCGGGCAGGCGATCACCATGGGGGTGAACTTGCGCAAGCCCATGGTCTGCAGGATTTCCTGGCCCACCACCACTTCCTTGGTGCGGTCGCCGCCCGGTTCCGGGGTCAGCGAAATGCGGATGGTGTCGCCGATGCCTTCCTGCAGCAGCACCGACAGCGCGGCGGTCGAGGCCACGATGCCCTTGCTGCCCATGCCCGCTTCGGTCAGGCCCAGGTGCAGCGGGTAGTCGCAGCGCTTGCCCAGCTCGCGGTACACGGCGATCAGGTCCTGCACGCCGGACACCTTGCAGGACAGGATGATCTTGTCGCGGCCCATGCCGAGTTCCTCGGCGCGCACCGCGTTTTCGATGGCAGAGGTGATCAGCGCCTCGTACATGACGGCTTGCGCCGACCACGGGTTTTCGCGCGCGGCGTTCTCGTCCATGATGCGCGCCAGCAGCGCCTGGTCCAGGCTGCCCCAGTTGACGCCGATGCGCACCGGCTTGTCGTACTTGACGGCCACTTCAATCATCTGCGCGAACTGCGTGTCGCGCTTGGCGCCCTTGCCCACGTTACCGGGGTTGATGCGGTACTTGGACAGCGCCTGCGCGCAGTCCGGGTAGTCGGTCAGCAGCGTGTGGCCGTTGTAGTGGAAGTCGCCCACCAGCGGCACGTCGATGCCCATCTTGTCCAGCTGGTCGCGGATGTAGGGCACGGCGGCGGCGGCCTCGGGGCGGTCCACCGTCAGGCGCACCAGCTCGGAGCCGGCGCGCGCCAGCTCCTTGATCTGGATCGCGGTCGCCACGGCGTCGGCCGTGTCGGTATTGGTCATCGACTGCACCACCACGGGCGCGTCGCCGCCGACCCAGATCTTGCGGTCGCCATGGGCCACCAGCACGCTGCGGCTGCCACGGCGCGCTTGCGGGCCGGAGGGGATTGCGGTGTTCGACATCGGGACGTCCATCTTGTTCGTTTAGCGTTACGCTCTGAGCTTTACTTAATGTTCACGCGGGCGATTGTACCGCCCGGCACTTCCGGCAGGGCCAGAGGCTGGCCGCGCAGGGTCGCTTGCACGTGGCCGGGCTTGCCGACGATGAGCAGCGCCGCATCGTTGATCTCGAACTGCTCGGTGCTGCCGCCCTTGACCAGGCGCGCAATCAGCGACGGCTTGCCGGGACGGCGGATTTCCACCCACGAGTCGTCCGTGAATTTCAGCACCAGCGTGCCGGGCGCGGTGGCGGCGGCCGGGCTGGCGGCCGGCGTCGCCAGCGGCGCGGCCGGGGCAATGGCCGGAGCCGGGGCCGGCTGCGCAGGCGCGGCCTGGCCGGCGGCGGGGGCGGCTGGTGCCGGGGCAGCGCCAGGCGCGGCCACCGTGCCCGCTGGCGTGGCCGGAGCTACGCCCTGCACCACCGGATTGGCGCCGGCGCCGGGTGCGGCGTCGGCCGGCGGCACGGACACCAGCGGCACGTTAGGCGAAATCAGCGGCGCGGTATCGGCGCCCGGCTTGGCGACGGTTTCCAGCGCTGGCGCGGACGCGGCTGGCGCGCTGGCGGCAGGCGCATCGCTCTTCACCGCGTGCAGCACATTGTTGAGCAGACCGGACTGGTATGCGCCGGCGACGGCCACCACCACCGCCACCACGGCGGCGCCGATCACCCAGCCCGCAGGCTTGGACGAGCGCTCCGTCAGCGACGGGAAGCGCGATTCCGAGAAGCTGGCCGAGATCTTTTCGCGGCGCACCGGCTGCGGCGTTTCATGGCCCGCCACCGGGTTCACTTCTATCATGGCCACCAGCGGAGCGGCGTCCAGCTTGACCACCTTGGCGTAGGCGCGCACGAAGCCGCGCGTGACCGCCATGTTCGGCAGCGCGGCGTAGTCGCCCGCTTCCAGCGCCACCACCTGGCGCGGCGCCAGCTTGAGCTGGTCGGCTATCTGGTCCACCGTCAGGCCCATCGCTTCGCGCTGGGCTTTCAGCTGGGCTCCGGGCGTGCCCTGGTTGTTCTGCTTCTCAGGCTGATCCGCCCACTCTGAATTCATAGGTATACCTGTCTCACTCATCAAACGCCCCACGTTGATAGGCAGCATACTCCGGCGAGCCGGAATGGTGGCGGCGCAATTGCGTCACCCAGGCCGATTCCGCGCCCGTGTCGCCGAGTTTATGCTGCACCCTGATTGCAAGCCACAGCACGTCAGCCGAGAGGCTGTCCACCTTGGCCAGCTTGCTCAGCCGGGTAATGAAAAAACCGGCGCGCACATAGTCGCGCCGCTCGTAGTAGATGCGCGCCAGGTTGGCGCTGGTTGCCGGTACGTCCGGCGCAATCTTCAATGCCGGCAGCAAATACTTCTCTGCCGTGTCGTAATCTTTCAGCTTCAGCGCGCAACTGCCCGCATTGTTGTAGGCATCTGCCGGCGACCGGTAGGTGCGCACGGCCAGCGCGGCGTCGAAATACTTGAGCGATTCGGGCACGCGGCCGTGGCGGCACAGGAAGGAACCGTAATTGTTGTTCACTTCCGGGTTGTGCGGCGCCAGTTTCAGGGCGCGCACGAAGTTATCCTCGGCCAGTTCGCGCTCGTCCATGGCCATATAGGTCAGGGCGCGCATGCCATAGGCGTCGGCCAGCTCGGGGTCGGCCGCCAGCGCCTTCTTGATTTCGTCCAGCGCCACCGCGTACTGGCCCTGCTGGTAGTAGCCGATGGCCAGCTGCATGCGGATTTCGGCGCGCTTTTGCGCGGCCGTCTGGTCCGATGCCGTGGCCAGCTCGGCCTTGCCGCTCTGCCCCGGCGTGGGCGCCGACGTGGACGCGCAGCCGCACACCACCCCGGCCAGGCCGAGGGCGGCGAGGCGCAGCAGGCAGCGGTGGGCTAGCACGGTCATCAGGAACGGATCTCCACGATCTTGCCGAAATCGGCGCCGAATTTCTTCTGGTATTCGGCCATTTTACCCATGCGCTCCTGCACCCGGGTGCGGTCCTGCACTTCGCCGGCCAGCTGACCGCAGGCGGCGTCGATGTCGTCGCCGCGCGTCTTGCGGATGGTGGTGACGATGCCGGCGTCCATCAGGATCTGCGCGAACTGCTTGATGCGCTCGTTCTTGGAGCGGAACAGGCCCGATTCCGGGAATGGGTTGAACGGGATCAGGTTGAACTTGCAGTTGACGCCGTATTCGCGGTGCTTGACCAGGGCCACCAGCTCGCGCGCGTTGTCGTCGCTGTCGTTGAAGCCGTCCAGCATGCAGTATTCGAAGGTGATGAAGTCGCGCGGCGCGAATTCCAGGTAGCGCTTGCACGCGGCCATCAGTTCGGCCAGCGGGTATTTCTTGTTCAGCGGCACCAGGCCGTCGCGCAGCGGGTCGTTCGACGCGTGCAGCGACACGGCCAGCGCCACCGGCACCACTTGCGACAGCTTGTCCATCATCGGCACTACGCCGGAGGTGGACAGCGTCACGCGGCGGCGCGACAGGCCGTAGGCGTTGTCGTCCAGCATGAGTTTCAGGGCGGTAGCGGTCGGCTCGAAGTTCAGCAGCGGCTCGCCCATGCCCATCATCACCACGTTGGTGATCTGGCGCTCGCCTTTCGGGCCGGGCTCGATGCCCTTGGTGCGGCGCAGTTCGAATTCAGCCATCCACAGCTGGCCGATGATTTCGCCCACCGTCAGGTTGCGCGAGAAGCCTTGCTTGCCGGTCGAGCAAAAGCGGCAGTTCACGGCGCAGCCGGCCTGGGTGGAAATGCACAGCGTGCCGCGGTTTTCTTCCGGGATGAACACGGTTTCGACGGCGTTGCCGTTGCCGACGTCGACCAGCCATTTGCGGGTGCCGTCGGTGGAGGTATGGTCGCTGATGATGGCCGGCGCCGTGATGTGGGCGCGGGTTTTCAGCTTGTCGCGCAGCGACTTGGCCAGGTCGGTCATCGAATCGAAGTCCGACGCGCCGAACTGGTGTATCCAGCGCTGCAGCTGCTTGGCACGGAACGGTTTCTCACCCAACTCCGCACAGTAGGCGATCAGCTGTTCCGGATCGAAATCCAGAAGGTTGGTGAGGGTCGTGTCCATTGTTGTGCTCACTTCGATGCTCAAATCATTCTAAAAAAAGGCTGCGCCCCAGACGAGGCCGGGGCAACAGGTACAGCTCAAATCAAACGTACTACCGTGTTTCGCCGTAGCGAAAATTAACGGGAGTAAACGTTCAGTGCTGGGAAGTAGTAAGCGATTTCCACAGCAGCGGTTTCAGCGGCGTCCGAACCGTGAACGGCGTTGGCGTCGATGGAGTCGGCGAAGTCGGCGCGGATGGTGCCTGGTTCAGCTTTCTTAGGATCGGTAGCGCCCATCAGGTCGCGGTTCTTGGCAATGGCGTTTTCGCCTTCCAGAACCTGGATCATGACTGGGCCGGAAACCATGAAGTCCACCAGGTCCTTGAAGAATGGACGGGCAGCGTGCACGGCGTAGAAGCCTTCGGCTTCAGCGCGCGACAGTTGAGCCATACGCGCAGCGACGATCTTCAGGCCAGCGCCTTCAAAACGGCTGTAGATCTGGCCGATAACGTTTTTAGCAACTGCGTCTGGTTTGATGATCGACAGGGTGCGTTCGATTGCCATGTAAAAAACTCCAATAAAAAGAAAGGTTTAAAACGAAATTGATGATTCAATCAACCCTTGATTTTACCATAGAACCCCATGCCGGACCGATATTTGCCGCCGCCGGCGGATTTTAAGCCCTGTTTAAGGCCGTTTTTGCTCCTTTCCGGCCCAGCATGCTATGCTTTTAGCAAGCGGTGCTCCGCACCTATCCTTTGGAGGCATTACATGATCAACATGCAGAAAACCTACGACCTGTCCGGCAGTAGCGTCGCGGTACGCCATAACGTGCTGCGCAATACCTACTGGCTGCTTGCCGTGTCCATGATCCCTACCGTGCTGGGCGCCTTCGCCGGCGTGCTGATGCACGTGCCGATTCCACGCGGCTTTATCGGCTTCTTCGTCTTCATGGCGATCGCCTACGGCTTCATCTGGGGCATCGAGAAGAACAAAAACAGCGGACTGGGCGTCGGCCTGCTGCTGGGCTTTACCTTCTTCATGGGCCTGATGCTGACGCCGCTGCTGACGCGCACCCTGGGCTTCTCCAACGGCGGCTCGCTGATCATGCTGGCCTTCGGCGGCACGGCGGCCGTGTTCGCCACGCTGGCCAGTATCGCCACCGTGTCCAAGCGCGACTTCTCGGCCATGGGCAAGTGGCTGTTCGCCGGCGTGATCGTGCTGATCGTGGCCAGCCTGGCCAACATCTACTTCCAGATGCCGGCGCTGCATATCGCGATCTCGGTGATGGTGATCGGTATCTTCTCCGCCTACATCCTGTACGACGTGCAGCAGATCGTGAACGGCGGCGAAACCAACTACATCAGCGCCACGCTGGCCCTGTACCTGGACGTGTACAACATCTTCACCAGCCTGCTGAGCCTGCTCGGCATCGCCGGCGGCGACCGCGACTAAGCACCCACCCCCTCCCCTCAAAAAGCCGGCCTCGCGCCGGCTTTTTTGCGCCCGGTCAAACCGGCGCGCGACAGCAGCCGCAACAAGAAAGCCGCTGACTACAATTGGTCATGCACACCGACCACGACACCAGCTACAAGCAGCTGTTTGCCCATGCTGAACTGCTGCGTGAATTGCTGGCGGGATTTCTCCCCTTCGCTTGGGCCAGGCGGCTGAACATTCAAAATTGCACCCGGCACAATGCCAGCTACGCCAGCGATACCGGGCATCAACGCCACGACGACATGGTCTGGCGCGTGCGGACGGGCGCCCCAGTCGACGATGTCTACGTCTTGCTTGAGTTTCAGAGCCAGCCGGACCGGTGGATGGCCTCGCGCATGCAAGTCTATGCCGGCCTGTTGCATCAAGAACTACTAAAGGAAGGCACGCTGGCGCCGACCGGCGATCTCCCTGCCGTGCTGCCTTTGGTGGTCTATAGCGGCAGCGAACCCTGGAACGCCTGCCGTGAACTGGCCGACCTGGCGCCGCGCGCGCTGCGCGGCCTGCGGGGCCATCAACCCACGCTGCGCTACCGGCTGATCGACCAAGCCGCCTATGCAGCAAGGGCGCAGGGACCTCCGTCCAACGTCGTGGCGGCGCTGTTCCGGCTGGCCCGCATGTCGAGCGTAACGGAGATGCCGCCCCTGCTGGATTACATTTCGCGCTGGCTGGAGAAGCAGGCCAATCCGGCCATGTCCGAGACAGTTGAACACTGGTTGCGAGCTCATTCGCAGCGCGAATTGGACGGTATTAGCATTGCAGGAACGATCAGGGAGGTGCGTGCCATGCATAACCGAAAATTCGCAACCTTTGAAGAATTGTATGAATATGAAGCGATTCAAAAAGGCATAAAGCAGGGACGGCAGGAAGGCATACAGCAAGGCCTGCAACAAGGCCTGCAGCGAATCGCGTATCGCCTGGTTCAGCGCGGCTTGGGCTGCATCCCTGGTGACATTGCCGCCCGGATCAGTCTCGCGCCGCCAGATCAACTGCAGGATTGGTGCGACCGGCTGGTGGATGGCGCTTCTCCGGCAGAAGTCTTCCAGGCCCGCTAGCGGGACGCTACCGCGCCTTACAGCTGGTCTCCCTGTGCTGCGGTGGAGGCGCCGCGCACCTGGAAGCGGGTGGTGGCGACTGCGGCGCCGGTGGCGTCGAGCAGGATCAAGGCGTGCTGACCCGGTTCGGGGCGCCAGGCATAGCTGGCGGTGGCGGGGCCGAGGGTGGCGCCGTCCAGCTGCCACTGCAGGCCCTGCCCGGCCTGGGCCTGGAAGAAGACGCGCTGGCGGGCGTCGGGAATGTCGGGATCGACGGCAATGATGCTGGCATCGGCCGGATACAGGATGCGCGGGGCGCGGCGGGCGTCCTGCAGCAACGCCACTTCGGCGCTCTCGGTGCCGGCGATGAACCACTCGGCGCGCGGCGGCTCGAAGGCGGGCTGCCAGGTAACGTCTCGCCGCACCACGCCGAGCGGCGCAGCCGGGGCGCGGCTGGGGACGTGCTGGTGCAGATAGTCCATCACATCGCGCCACACGGGCGCGGCGCCGGTAACGCCGGAAACGTCCCACATCGAGCCGCCGTCGAAATTGCCGACCCACACCCCTACCGTGTAACGCTCGCTGTAGCCGAGGCACCAGTTGTCGCGCATGTCCTTGCTGGTGCCGGTCTTGACGGCCGCCCAGAACGTGGTGGCCAGTTCGTTCTTCAGTCCGAAGGTGACGCTGCGCGCGGCGCGGTCGGACAGGATGTCGCCGATGATGAAGGCCGCGCGCGCATCCAGCACGCGGCGCCTGGTTTCGGGAGCGCGCGGCAACAGGCTGGGCGTCCCCTGCATGCCGCCGCCGGCCAGCGTGCGGTAGGCGTTGGCCAGATCCAGCAGGCTGACGTCGGCCGAGCCCAGGGCCAGCGAGTAGCCGTAGTAGTCGGCCGCCTCGGCCAGGCTGTCCAGCCCCAGTTCGCGCAGCCTGCCGTAAAAGCGGTCCAGGCCGACCATCATCAGCGTGCGCACGGCCGGCACGTTGAGTGAGCTGGCCAGGCTAGTGCGGGCGCTGACGTAGCCTTTGAATTCCTTGTCGTAGTTCTGCGGGATGTACAGGCCGGAGGCGGTGGAGATGTCGACCGCCGTATCGTCCAGCAGCGAGGCGGCGGTGAGCTGTTTGCGCTCCAGCGCCAGCTCATACAGGAAGGGCTTGAGCGTGGAGCCGGCCTGGCGCAGCGCCGCCACGCCATCGACTTCGCTGCCGCCGGCGTTGCCGACGTAAGCCAGGATCTCGCCGCTGGCGTTGTCCAGCACCACCAGCGCGCCGTCCTTCACGTTGCGCTCGCGCAGCGACATGATCTGCTGGCGCAAGGCGGCCTGCGCGTAGCGCTGCAGATTCGCGTCCAGCGTGCTGCGGACCTGCTGCGACGGTGCGGCCAGCAGCTGCTGCGCCACTTGCGGCGCGGGCGCCAGCACGGCCATGGCGGCCGAGCGCGCGAAGGCGCTGGCGGCGGTGGCCTCGACACTGGCGCAGCTGGCGTGGGCCTTGAGCTCCCTGGCCAGCGCGCAGGCGCGGCGCGCCACCAGCCTGGGCGCCGCCGACGGGCCGCGCAACAGGCTGGCCAGCACCGCCGATTCCGCCACGTTCAGGCCGGATGGCGCCTTGCCGAACAGGCCGCGCGCGGCCGCGCCTATGCCTTGCAGCTCGCCGCGGAAGGTGACGAGGTTCAGATAGGCTTCCATGATCTGCGGCTTGGTCCAGGCCTGGTCGAGCTCTTTGGCGGCTTTGAGCTGGTCCCACTTCTGCGCCCAGCTGCGGCCCGCTGCTGCGGGCTGCAACGCCGGGTCGAGCTGCGCGGCGAGTTGCATGGTGATGGTGGAGGCGCCGCGCGGGCGGCGGCGGAACAGGTTGTCCCAGGCGGCCTTGCCCAGCGCTTCCAGGTCCACGCCATCGTGCTGCATGAAACGCTGGTCTTCGGCCTGCATGACAGCCACGCCCAGCGCCGGCGAGATGTCGTCCAGCCTGACCCATGGCAGGCGGCGCGCCGCCATGTCCACGCGCAGGGACTGGATCGGCACGCCGTGGCGGTCCAGCAGCGTGGAGTCGGAGGCGCGGAAAGCGGCCTGCACTTCGGCCAGCGTGGGCGCCGCGACGGCGCTGGCGATGGCGCATAAGCTGGCCAGCAGGGCCACGGCTCCCGCCAGCAGCGGCCGCCGCCCGGGGCCGGGCCCGCGCGCAGCGCTACGCGCGGGGTTGAGCGCGGGGGTGGGCGCGGGGGTGCGCGTGGGCGCAGCAAGCGCCGGCGCGCAGTACAGTGCCGGGCTGCGGACGCCTCGGAGCCGCGCCATGCTCATTTCACGCTCACGGCCGCGTTAGGAAACTCGGCGAACGCTTCGGGACTGTACATGGCTTCCACGCGCGTGGGCGGCAGCTGGAACTGGCCGGCGTTGTTCAGGCGGACCGTGTACTCGACGCTCCATGTCCCCTTCGGCACGAACTCGTAGTAAGAGCGGAAGGCCTCAAACGTACGCTCCTGGAAGGCAGGCCATACCCAGCCCTTGCTCTTCTCGCCAGCCGTCATCAGCTGCGAGTCCTTGCCCAGGCCCGTGCCGAGCACGGACGCGCTGGCCGGAATGGGGTCGTCCACCACCACCCAGGTCATGTCGGCCTGCGCTTCGAGATCGAGGCGCACGCGGTATACGTCGCCGCGCGTCCACACCCCTTTGACAGCCTGCTCAACCGGCGTGACGGTCTTGACGATCTTGTAGCCGGAAGTGATCGGCGCCTTGAGCGGGATGGCGGCCAGGCTTTGCACCGTCACCCATGGCTTGCCGCTGCCCGCGTGCTTGAGCGACAGTTCGGATGCGCCGCGCTGCCAGGGCAGCAGCGCGCTGCCGCTGGTGGTGTTGGCGTCCAGCGCCACGCTCTTGCTGGCCGTACCAATGGCCGCGGTGCTGCTGCCGCTCACCGGCTCGCGCTCGAACTTGTCCGAGAATTTGTCCAGCGCCAGCACGCCCCAGGCGTTGGCCACCGTGGTATTCCAGCGTCCCTTGTGCTGCCGCCCCAGCGCACCACGTGCGAGGCGGCCGATGTCGGACTGCCAGGCCGGATTGTCGGTCATGGCCAGCAGCAGGCGGTTGGCGTTGACGTCGCCGGACACCATCAGCCACCACCAGTCGTCATTGCGCTCGGTGGAGAAGCCCATGGTGGTGCCTTGCAGGTTCAGGCGCGAGCGCAGGATCTGCTGCGCCTGCGCCAACCGCTTGTCGTGCTCGGGCAGGTTGTGCACGCGCTGGTGAATCAGGTACCAGTCGATGACCGCCGACGTCGGCCACCAATTGGGCTCGGGCGAGAATGACTCCAGCTCGGCGGCCGTAACGCGGCCGGCACGCGACAGCGCTTCCAGTGCGGCCAGCTTGCGCACGGCGAGATCGGCGGTGGCCAGCGGGGAGCCGCGCACGATGCGGCCCTGCACGAAATTCTGCAGGGCGTCTTCCATGCGCGCCTTTAGTTCGGGCGGTATCGGGAAGCCGGCTTCCTGCACGGCGGACAGCACGTAGGCGGTCAGGCTGTCGCTGCCCTGCTCCATGATGGGGAAGTATTTCAGCAGGCCGTCGCTGTCCAGGTAGGCGGGAAGCTGCGCGGCCAGTTTCTGCCAGCGCTCGCCGTCGCGCAGGGCGATGGCGCGGGAGGTGTTCTGTTCGAAGCA
The DNA here is from genome assembly GCF_042693265.1 of Pseudoduganella sp. UC29_71. Lineage (NCBI taxonomy): Bacteria > Pseudomonadati > Pseudomonadota > Betaproteobacteria > Burkholderiales > Oxalobacteraceae > Pseudoduganella > Pseudoduganella sp. UC29_71. The sequence continues at coordinate 4,173,510 of NZ_CP170549.1, forward strand.
GGTGTAGGGGTAGGCCAGCATGTAGTCGCGCACGCCGGGCAGTTCGCTGCCCAGGCGCGAGGCGAACAGCGTCTGCACGCCGCCACGTCCCGGCAGGGCGTCGCCGGGAATTTGCACTTGCATCGATTGCGGCTTGTCGAGCTGCAGCAGCGTGGCTTGCAGCGTGCGCACCGGGACCGCCGCCTTGACCGACTGCTTCACGCGCAGCCGGTCGGACGACGCGGACGGCGCGCCAGCGGCACGCGCGTCGCCGGGTGTGCCCGCGACGTCCGCGCCGGCGGGCGCGGCGGGCAAGCCGACAGCCTGCGCCGTCACGTCCCACGCGAGTTCGGTGGCGCCCACGGGCACCTGGTAATCCCAGCCCACCTCCTGCGCCATGCCGGCCGCGATGGCGACAGTCTGGCGCGGCAGGGCCTTGCCGGCCGCTTGCGCGCCCAGCTCCACTTTCAAATCGCGCTCGGTGGCGTTGCGCAGCGTGAAGCCGGCGCGGAACTTGTCGCCCTCGCGCACCATGGCGGGCAGGCCGGACAGCAGCATCACGTCCTGCGAGCTGCGGATCTCGGTGCGGCCGGTGCCGAACAGGTCCGCGTTGGCGCTGGCGATGGCGACGATGCGGAACGCGGTCAGACTATCGTTGATCGGCACCTGCACGCTGGCCTCGCCGTTCGCATCCAGCTTCACGCGCGCATTCCAGAACAGCAGCGTGTCGAACAGTTCGCGCCCTCCTCCCTTGCCGCCCCCGCCGCCGTGCGGCACCGCCTTGCGGCCGAAGTGTCGCTTGCCGACCACCTGCATCTGCGCCGTCGACGTCTCCACCTGCAGCCCGCGCTGCTGCATCATCGCCTCCAGCAGATCCCAGCTGGCGTTCGGCATCAGCTCCAGCAGGCCGACATCGACGGCCGCCAGCGCCACCTCGGCGCCGGCCGGCACGGCCGAGCCGTCCGCGCGCGTCACCTTCACGTTCACCCGCGCCTGCTCGCGCACCTTGTACACCTGCTTGTCCGCCTTCACCGCCACCTTCAGCTCGTGCGCGGCCCAGCCCACGCGCAGCTGCGCCACGCCCATCTTGTAGGCCGGCTTGCCCAGGTCCACCAGCGCGGTCGGCTGCACGCCCGCCACGCGGCCGCGCACCACCAGCGCGGACACGAACATGTTCGGCGCGTAGTTCGGCTTGACCGGAATGCTGAACACCGGCGAGGTGCCGGACAGCGGCCGCACATAGGTGTCGAGGATGCCTTCGCGCTCCACGGTGATGAGCGCGGTCGCTTCGCGGAACGGCATGCGCAGCTGGAAGGTGGCCGTCTCGCCCGGCTCGTAGCGCTTGCGCTCGGGCAGCAGGTCGATGCGGTCGTCGTCGCTGGCCTTGAACCACCAGTTGTCGCCGTCCGCCACCCAGGTTTCGCGGTTGGTGACGGCTTCGCGCTGCTCGCCGTCCCGCGTTTTCGCACGCAGGATCAGGTTGCCCGCCTCGGGCGCGGCCACTTCGCATATCAGCAGGCCCTTGGCGTCGGTCCTGCCTTCGCATGCCTTGCCGAGCTGCCTGATCTCGCTGTTGTTCTCGTAGGCGTAGAAACCGCCGATCAGCCGCCGCCGGTGCGAATAGTTCAGGCGCTGGAAGAAGTCCACGTCCACCGGCGCATCGGCCACCGGCTTGCCGCCCGTGTCCAGCACCGCCACCTGGAACTTGAGCGCGGTCTTGCTCAGCACCCAGCTGTCCGGCTTGATGCCGATGACCACACTGGACGGCCACAGCGGCACACTGGTGGACGAGGACAGCGTTTCGCCGTTCGCGTCCTGGTAGGACATCTCGGCCAGCAGCGTGGCCGGCTGCTCCAGCCTGGGCAGCCTGTCCACCACCACGCGCGCGCCGCCCGCGCGGTCCAGCGTCAGGCTCTGCGTGCGCACGGGCGAATCCGGCAGAGGCGCGCCATCCGGCCCGGCCTCGCCTTCCATGCTGTCGAATTCGCCCTCGTCCTCGTCGAAAACCGGGCCGTTGGCCACTTTGCCGGCCTTGACGTCGCCCGCCGCAAAGGTGAAACCGTCGTAGTCCTCGAACTGCACGCCGCGCGGCTGGCGCGTGGTGCGCAGCTTGACTTGCGCGCCGGCCGCGCCGCCGCCGGACAGGTAACTGAGCTGCACGTCGAGCGCCACCTGTTCCGCCTGCACCACCGGCGTGGACGGGCCTTGCAGCAGCGCCTTCATGGTCGGCACGCGGAACTGCTCGACGCGGAAGCTGCCGCCCGAGCGGCCTTCGAACATCACTTCGTACGTGCCCTGCTTGGCGTCGGCCGGTATGGTCCAGGCGCTCTCCGCCACGCCGCCGTTGGCCCAGGCCAGCGGCAGCTCGTATTTCTGCGCGCTGCCCTGGTGCGTGATGATGACCTTGGACTCCTTGCCCTGCGGCGTGGCATAGGCAAAGCCGTCCGCGCTGCGGCGGCGGATGAAGTGCTTCATGTGCACCGTTTCGCCCGTGCGCAGCAAGGTGCGGTCGAACACGGTGGTGGCGATGGTCTTGTCGGCGCGCAGGCCGTCGGTCGGCACGTTGAAGCGCCAGGGCTCGATGCCCTCGGCCCAGTTGGACAGGGTGAAGGTCATGTCGGCGCCGCTGCGGGCGCTGACGAAGTAGCCCTCGCTGTAGGGGCAGCCGTCCTGAAACAGCTCTTCGCGGATGCTGGCCACGCCCGTCGCGTCGGTCTTGCCCTGCCAGAGCAGCTTGCCGGTGCAGGCGCGCACCGCCACCTGCGCGTTCGGTACCGGCTGTCCCTTGTCGAGTGAAGTGACCCATACCACCGACGACTCGGCGCCGTGCTTGAAGTGCGCCACCATGTTGGTGACGAGCGCCGCCGCGCTGACGTAGGCCAGGCTCGGTTTGCCCTGCAGCGCCAGCCCCAGTTTCGGGCTGGCCAGCTCCACCACGTAAAAGCCGGGCTTGCGCAGCGGGATGCCGATCACCTCAAAGGCCTTGCCGCCGCCCGGCTTGGGCAACGTGAAGCGCTCGGTCTTCGGCTGCGGGCTGCCTTTCGGCTCGGCGAAGACGGAGTTTTTCAGCCCCCACAATTCGCGCGGCACCCAGCCGCCGCCGCGGTTCCCGCCGGTGAGGCGGCGCAGCCAGTCGATCACTTGCTGGTCCTGCCGGCCTTCGGGGCCGTCCACGCGCAGCATGGCGCCCTCGGCGCCGGCCGCATTGGCCGCATTGGCCACATTCGCAGCCTTGGCCATGCGCGCCGCGATGCCCGCCTCCACGTTGCGCACCGTGACCGGCAGCAGCTTGTCGCCGCGCGCCTCGATGATGCCGAAACGGGCCGGAAACTTCACCAGCGGCGGCATCTCGCCAGTCTGCACGGCCAGCGGGAAGCGCGCCTGGTTCAGCAGGCTGCGGCCGGCGTCGTCCTTCAACGCATCCGGCAGCACCAGGCGCAGCCGGGCTTTTTCCGGGAACGGCCCCGGGATGCTGACGCTGCTCACGTACTCCGCCTTCGCTTCCTCTTGCGCAAACTGCGGCGCCCAGCGCTTGCCGCCCGGCCCCGTGATGGCGATGGCGCGCGCGTCCGCCATGCGCACCGGCGCGCTGAATCCCACGCGCACCGGCAGGAACGGGATGCACTGCCCCTTGGCGGATGGGCGCTCACAATGGAAGGTGGCGTTGAAGTCCGGGCGGGTCCTGAAAGCCAGCACCTGGTCGTGCCGGTTCGTGATGCCGTTCGGCGTGGCGATGGCGGCGCCCCAGACCAGCGTCACCTTGGCGTCCTGTGGCAGGCTGCGCCTGCACTGCAGCAGGCTGACAGGCATCTGCTCCGCGCGCTTGCTCTTCACCGCCGTGGCGCCATGCCACACCACGCCGCGCGCGGCCCAGAACACGTGCAGATAACGCTGGATATAGTCCTTGCGCGCGTCCAGCACCTGCTGGCGCTCTTTGCCCTCCAGCAGGCGCACCGGGATTTTCTCGCTGATGCCTTCGGCCGTGCAGTAGGCATGCTGGGCAATGTCCGCCTCGCGCGCCACGGCGTCGAGGCTGAGCACGAACACCTGGTTCTCGTCGATATAGCCGGCGCCGGCGCGCGGCATGGAGCTGGCCACGGACGGGCCGCCGGTATTGAAACTGTAGCTGCGTTCGCCGGCCAGCGGCTTGCCCGCCACGTCGGCCAGCGCCGGCTTGAGTGTGAAACGGCAGGCCACGCCGGCCGGCAGGTCGCGTTCAAAGTCGTAGACCCAGTTGCGGCCATCGACCCAGCGGCCCTTGCCCGCCGCAAGCCCGGCGTCGGCGCCGCAATCGGCGTCGAACGGGTCGCTCAGGCGCAGGTCGCCAAAGGGCACCATCTGCGCGCTGAAGCGGGCCTTCACCTGCCGCACGCCTTTCACCGCGCCCTCCGGAGAGAACGCCTCCACCGCCGTTTGCGCGTGCGCGGCAAGAGGCAGCAGGCTCAGAACGGCGAAGCTGAAGATGGGCATGGCGCGCATAGGAACTCCCGGGCTGGATGAGCAGCCAGTGTTGCAAATACGCTAATGCATGTCAACCATACCACTTCGCGGCGCGCGGTTAAGCGCACCGCCGGGCGGGCGGCGAAAAGCCAGGCGGCGAAAGCTAGGCGGCGGCGCCGAGCGGGTTCACCGCGCCGTCCGGCTCGACGGCAGCCGGCATGTCGCGGCCGTCGGCCAGCTGGGTCACCAGCGCGTCGATGTTCAGGTCGAACACGGCCATCGATTCCACGTGCGAGGTGTGCGGGAACATATTCACCACGCCGGCCTTGTTCAGCACATAGCCGCACAGGTGCACCAGCACGCCGGCGTCACGCGCCAGCGTGGACGGGCTGCACGAAACGTACACGATGCGCTTGGGCAGCAGCTCGGGATTGGTCTTCTTCAGCTCCGCCAGCGCCAGCGACAGGGCCATGGCGCCGTCGCGCGGCGGGTCGATCAGCACGCGGTCGAACTTGCCCAGCGCGATCAGGTCTTCCTTGCTCACTTCGAACAGGTTGCGCGTCATGAAGCTGGTCTTCTGCGACACGCCGTTCACCACCGCGTTCGACAGCGCGCGCTCGGTGAGCGCAGTGCTGCCTTCAATGCCCACCACTTCGCGCGCCTGCGTGGCCAGCGGCAAGGTGAAGTTGCCCAGGCCGCAGAACAAATCGGCCACGCGGTCCTGCGGCTGCACTTCCAGCAGGCGCAGCGCCTTCGATACCAGCACGCGGTTGATGTGATGGTTGACCTGCGTGAAGTCGACCGGCTTGAACGGCATGCGCACGTTGAACTCTGGCAGCAGGTAGTGCAGCTGCTTGTCCAGCGGGTAGAACGGATAGGCCGTGTCCGGGCCTTTCGGCTGCAGCCACCACTGGATGTTGTACTGGTCGGCAAAGGCTTTGACCTTGGTCTCGTCGTCGGCCGTGAGCGGTTCCATATTGCGCAGCACCAGCACGGTCAGGTCTTCGCCGATGGCCAGCTCGATCTGCGGCACCTTGTCGAAGATGCTCAGGGAGCCGATCAGCGCGCGCAGCGGCATCATCATGTCCGACACGTGCGGCGGCAGGATCTGGCAGCTCTGGATGTCGGCCACGTAGGCCGATTTCTTTTCGTGGAAGCCCACCAGCACCGTGCCCTTCTTGGCCACGTAGCGCACCGACAGGCGCGCGCGGTAGCGGTAGCCCCAGGTCGGGCCGTACATCGGACGCATCACGTTGCCGGCCTTGACCTTGGACAGGTGCCACAGGTTGTCCTCCAGGGTGCGCTGCTTGATGGCCACCTGCGCGCTTGGCTCCAGGTGCTGCATGGAGCAGCCGCCGCAGTAGTCGAAGTGCACGCACTTGGGCTTGATGCGCATGGACGACTCCTTGCGGATCTCCACCAGGCGGGCTGCCTCCCAGTTTTTCTTCTTCTTGAACGTTTCGAACGTCACGCGCTCGCCGGGGAGCGCGCCTTCCACGAATACCACCTTGCCCGGCGTACCGTCTTCGTTTTCGATGTGGCCGACGCCGCGGGCGTCCATGTCGAGCGATTTGATGTCGATGATAGTGTCTTGCATAACGTTCAAGTCAAATGGGAGCTGGCGCAGGCCGCGCAGGCTTTCGGAAGGGCGATATGATAGCAGATGCGCGCCCGCAGGTCGCGGGCGGCGGCGCGCCGGAGGGGCTTACAGCAGGGAGTCGCGCACCACGCCGCGGGCGGCCATGGCGCGTTTCAGCTTGACCAGCGCTTCCTGCTGGATCTGGCGCACCCGCTCGCGCGTGACGCCCATTTCCTCGGCCAGCGTTTCCAGCGTGGCCGGATCGTCGTTGTCCAGCCCGAAGCGGCGCATGATGACGATGCGCTGCTTGTCGGGCAGCTTGGTGAGCCAGTCGCGCACCAGCACCGTCATTTCGTGGTGTTCGGCGCGCGCGTCCGGCGCGTCCTCGCTATCGCCGGGCAGCATGTCCATCAGCGAGGACTGGGGATCGTTGTCGAGCGGCGCGTCCAGCGAGGTGGCGTGCTCGGACAAGGCCAGGATGTCCTGCACCTCTTCCACCGGCCGGCCCACCAGTTCCGCGATGTCCTCGGCGGTGGCGTCCTTGCCGTTGTGGTGCTGCGCTTCCAGGTGGTATTTGCCGCGCAGGATCTGGTTCAGTTCGCGCACCATGTGCACCGGCAGGCGCACCGTGCGGGCCTGGTTCATGATGGCGCGCTCGATGCTCTGGCGTATCCACCAGGTGGCGTAGGTGGAGAAGCGGAAGCCGCGCTCCGGCTCGAACTTGTCGATGGCGCGCATCAGGCCGATATTGCCCTCCTCGATCATGTCGAGCAGGACCACGCCGCGGTTGATGTAGTGCTTGGCGATGGAGACCACGAGCCGCAGATTGTGCTCGATCATGGTCTGGCGGGCGGAAAAGTCGCCCTGCTTGGCCAGCGTGGCGTAGTGCACCTCCTGCGGCGCGGTGAGCAGCGGCCGGGTGCCGATCTGGTTCAGGTAGTGCTGGGTGGTGTCGGTGGACAGCTCGGCGGCCAGCACCTTTTTCAGTTCGTCGACGCTCTCCAGCACCGCGCTCACTTCGGGCGCGGCATGGCCCTCGTCGCCGTCCACCGCCTCGCCGTCGACGGCTGCATCGTCGATCTGCTCGTCCGGAAAATCGTCCGGCAGGGCATCGTCATCCAGGCGGTCGTGCGGCGAGTGTGTCATGGGTAGCTAGCGGTTAGGCAAGAACTTCGATGGATCGACCGGCTTGCCCTGCTGCCTGATTTCAAAGTGCAGCTTGACGGCGTCCGTGTCCGAATCCCCCATTTCTGCAATCATCTGGCCCTTGTTCACGCTCTGCCCTTCCTTCACCAGGATGGTCCGGTTGTGCGCGTAGGCCGACAGCAGGCTATTACTGTGCTTCACAATAACGAGATTACCATATCCACGGATGCCGCTACCGGCATACATCACTTTTCCTGCACCTGCGGCCAATACTTGTTGCCCAGCTTTCCCGGCAATGTCGATACCCTTGTTTTTTCCTTCATCAAAGGTAGCGATCACACGCCCTTCGGACGGCCAGGCCCAGGTCAGCTCGCGGTCTTCGGCGCTCAGTTGCACGGCCGGGGCGGCAGGCGCGGGCGCTGCCGGTGCGGCGGCGGACACGGCGGCCGGGCGCTCGCTGCGCGCCGGCGCCGGCTTGCCTGCGGCGGCGGTCGTGCTGCCTTCGTCGCCGCGCTGCAGTTCCGCCAGCGCGCCCTCGCTCCACGGCTTTTCTCGCCGCGCGGGCCGGTTTTCTTGGGCACCGGCTCGGGCTTGACCTCGGTGGTGCCCGGCTGCGGCACGGCCACAGTCTGCACGCCGCCCACCGATTCGGGCGGCTGCACGCGCAGCACCTGGTCCACCTTGATGTCGTTCGGGTTGGTCAGGTTGTTCCAGGTGACCAGGTCGCGATAGTTCTGGCCGTGGTCCAGGGCGATGCGGATCAGGGTGTCGCCCTTTTTCACGGTGTACAGGCCGCGCTCTTCGCGCTCTTTCTGCGCATCCTCGCTCGGCGACGGTTGCCGCGCCGGCGGCGCGGTCACCATGGGCGTGGTGCGGTCGATCACGGGCGCCTGGTTCGGCACGGTGGTACAGGCGCTCAGCACGCACAGGGAAATGCTCAGCAGTAACAGGGAACTCTTATTCGTCATACTCATCTTAGTTTGTCATCTTCAGCCGGACCTTACACGGTTCCGGGGCGCAGGGGCACGAAATGGCAGTCTTCCAGCGTCTGGCTGGTCCATTCGGCCTTGCCCAGCCGCGTCACCAGCTCCAGGTGCTGGGCGCGCGCGCCCACCGGGGCGACCAGGCGGCCGCCAATGGCGAGCTGTTCAAGCAGCGCTTGCGGCACTTCCAGGCCGGCAGCGGCCAGGATGATGCCGTCGAACGGGGCCGCCTGAGGCAGCCCTAGCATACCATCTCCGTAATGCAAGCGTAGATTCGCTAGCCGCAGCGGCCGCAAATTCCCCTTGGCCAGCTCGTGCAGCGGCTTAATGCGCTCGATGGAAAACACTTCCTGCGCCAGGCAGGACAGCACCGCCGCCTGGTAGCCGCAGCCGGTGCCGATCTCCAGCACGCGCTTCAGCTGGCCGCCGTTGCGCATCACCTCTATCATGCGCGCCACGATGTAGGGCTGGGAAATGGTCTGGTGGTGGCCGATCGGCAGCGAGGCGTCGATATAGGCTTGCGAGGCCAGCGCCTCGTCCATGAACATATGGCGCGGCACCGCCTCCAGCGCGGCCAGCACCACCGCGTCCTTCACGCCCTGCCTGGCCACGCGCGCCACCATGGCGCGCCGCACCGCGTCCGACACCAGCGGATTCTGGCGCGGCGCGGCGGCCGGGGCCACCTGCGCGCGCTCCATGGCATAGGTGTGCGAACGGGACGGCATGGCGGTCGGCGCACTGCCGGGGCGCACCGCCGTCCCCGGCACCGCCGCCACCCGCACGCCCGGATGCGTGCCGCCCAAGGCCGCGTTGCGGGCGGCGTTCTGGGTGGCCGTCTGCGGCGTGGCCACCGGCGAAAACACCGCCGGCTTTTTCTGTGCTTTGTCCACCACGGAGGACAGCGGCAACGGGAAGGTGCGGTGTTTGTCGGTCATGCCAGGGCCTTTGCCAGCGTCTCGAGTTGGGTACGGTGCGTCAAGTCCACCTGCAGCGGCGTCAGCGACACCATGCCCTGGCTGACTGCATGGAAATCGGTGCCTTCGCCGGCGTCCTTGCACGCGCCGGGCGGGCCGATCCAGAAAATTTCCCGGCCGCGCGGGTCTTGCGAGCGGATCACCGGTTCGGCCTGGTGGCGGCGGCCCAAGCGGGTGGCCGTCAACTTGCCCATTTCGGCATAAGGCCGGTTCGGGATGTTAACGTTGAGCAAATATGGTTGCGCCAGCATATCGACATAACGCTCGACAATGTCGCGCGCCACCCTGGCCGCGTCCTCGATGTGCTCCCAGCCGTGGGAACCCTGCGAGAACGCGATGGCCGGGACGCCGAACAGATAGCCTTCGGTGGCGGCCGCCACCGTGCCCGAATACAGGGTGTCGTCCCCCATATTGGGGCCGTTGTTAATGCCGGACACCACCAGGTCGGGCCGCTCCGCCAGCATGCCGGTCAGCGCGATGTGCACGCAGTCGGTCGGCGTGCCGTTGACAAAATAGAATCCATTGCTCGCCTGCTGCACCGACAGGGGCCGGTCCAGCGACAGCGAATTGGAAGCGCCGGAACGGTTGCCCTCGGGCGCCACGACCACGATGTCCGCTATGGGCGCGAGCGCTTCCGCCAGGGCGATGATGCCGGGCGCCAGATAGCCATCGTCATTACTAATTAGGATACGCATGGCTGGGATTTTACCTGAAGCAATGGCACGCCAGCACATGGCGGCCACCGCCCCGGACAAATTTATTGGCCGTGCAACGACGCCGGCGCGCGGCGGCCCGAACCGGCCTGCGCCCCACTAGGCGCGCGGCTCCGGCGACGCTTCCGGCAGCGGCTGCTCAAGGGGCGGCTCGGCGCGTTGCAGCGAGTACGGCTCCTCGTAATAAGCCTGCACTTCCTGCTCGACACCGGGTACGCGCACGGCCGGGGGCGCTGGGACGGCCTCCGCCGCCTGGCCGGCAGCCCGTGCCGCGCTGCGCTGGCGCGCCGGCGCGCTGTAATGCCCCGGCTGCTCGCGCGCGCTGCGCTCCCCTGGTGCGCCCGGCATGAGCGGGCCAAGCTGGCCACCCATGCGCACGGCCTCGCGCGCGCCCGCAGCCTCGCCGGCCTGCGCCCCCCCCGCCATCGCACCGGCGCCTGTGACGCTCGCGCCCGCGGCTGCGGGCAGCGTGGCCGGGCTGCCCCCCCGCGGCACCGCATACGGAGCGGGCTGCGCGCCTAAGCGCTCCATCTGCTCCGCCTCCTCCATCCTGGCCAGGGTTTGCCCCAGCGCGGCCGCAACGCGCCGGGTGTCCTCGTGCTCGGCGCCCAGCAGGCGGGCGCGCACCGCCAGCACCTGTTCCTGCGCCTGGCGCGCCAGTTCCAGCTCGCCCGACAGGACGTGGATGCCGGCCCGCGCCTCCAGGCTGGCCAGCGTCAGCAGATGCTCCGGCCCCAGCAAGCGCATCTGGATCTGCAGCACCTCCTCCTGCCGGTCCAGCGCGGCCTCGAAATAGCCCTGCCGGGCCAGCGCGCTGGCCTGCGCCGAACATGCCTCCAGCACGTCCGGATGCTCGCCGCCCAGCAGCCGCGTGCGCGTCTCGACCACGCAGCGCAGCAGGATGCGCGCCTGGTCCAGCTCGCCTTCCCGCAGCAGCATGCGCGCCAGCTGCGCCTTGACGGCCGCCGTCTCCAGATGTTCCTCACCCACCACCTTCACGTGCAATTCCAGGCTTTCCCGGAAGGCCAGCACGGCCGCGGCGCAGCGGCCCTCGTCCGCGTACACCAGCCCAAGGCGGAACAGGTCGCGCGCCAGCATCATGCCGTAGGCGCCGCCCGCCTCCACCGCGCGGCGCGATTGCGCCACCGCCGCCAGCAGCGGGATCTCGCGCCGCGACTGCCACGGCGGGTGGCCGCCGGCCAGCCAGCCCAGCAAGGCCTCGTAGGAGCGCGTGGCGGAAAAGCGGTCCGCCACCGGCTCGCCGCGCACCGCCAGGCGCTCGCCGCGCGCCAGGCTGCGCGACTGCGGCAGCTGCACCTCGTCGAAATAGCTCTCCAGCGACAGCTGCTGCAAGCCGTAGGCTTCGGCCAGCGCCTGCTCGAACACCGGCTGGTAGCCCGGCAAGCCGCTGGCCGGGTCGCCGCGCCGGCACAGGGCGCGCTGCGCGCTGCATTCCGCGTCGGTACGGGTCGGCAATGGATAGACCAGCAGCGGGCGCTGCTCGTCCTCGTGGCTGCGCCGGTAGGTGGTGACGCGCTGCACCAGCGCCTGCAAGCCCTCCAGGCTCTGGCGGTTGGCCTCGAACAGCAGCACCAGGCGGGTCGGCAGCAAGGTGGTGCAGATGCCGGCGGTATCGGTGCGGCCGCTGCGCGCGTCGACCAGCACGTGGCGGAACTGGCGCGCCAGCATGTCGGCAAAGCTGCGGAACAGCGCCGGGCACAGATGGAACAGCGCTTCCCAGTTGAAGGCCGCCACGCGCTCGGCGTAGCCGGCGTCCAGCCGGCCGGCGCGCATCAGGTACAGCGGGCGGCTCTGGTCCACGCGCACCACGTAGCGCTCCCAGCCCACCGCCTCGAGCACCTGGCGCGCCTGCTCGGCGTCGTCCTGCAGGGCGCTGCGCCGGCTGCGGCGCAGCAGCTGGTCGCGGCAGGCGGTGAACAGCTCCAGCACGCCCGGCCCGTCCGCCGCCGGCGCGAAATACTGGTGCAGGCCGGGCGCCTCCAGGTCCCAGTCCACCATCAGTACCGGCACCGAGGCCTGGCTGCGTCCGGCCAGCAGCGTGGCGAGATTGGCCACCGCCATGCTGCGGCCGGCGCCGCCCTTGTGCGAGTGGAAGGTTGTGACTTCGCCGGGCGTGGCCAGCGGCGGCAACAGGTGCGGGAGTTCCATGGGTCACCTTAGCGGGGAAAGTGGGGCGGCGGAGTGGCGCGCCACTCCTCGGGGATGGGCGGCAACACGAAGCGGCTGCAATCGTGTTCAGGCGGGATACTGTGCTTCAAATAGTGGTAATGCGCGGCGATGCGCTGGACGATCTTTTCGATGTCGGGCAGGAAGTCCGGATTGGTTTTCAGGTCGCCGCTGGCCAGCGTGTAGCGTGAGAAGTCCACATACATGCCGGGATCGGTGATCTGCGGCGGCAGGCTGAAGGGATGGCGCGTCATGATGACAGGGATGATGAGGTGGCTGGGCAGCGGATACCACAGGCGGCGCTCGTTCTCGATCTGCTGCATGGCGGCAAATTCGCGCCGGGTGTAGCCATGGGCCTCGTATTTCGGCGTATAAATGACGATCATGCACACGCTTTCGCACAGCGCGGTGGCGATGCGCCGGTCCAGGTCGTCCCCGCCGCCGAGCTGCTCGGTGTCGATGAACAGTTCGCTTTCATTGTCAAAGTGCGGTTCCAGGTAGCACTTGAGCGCCTCGGCCAGGTCGTTCTTGAACTTGATCATGTGGGGATGGCGCCCGTGCGCATAACTGAAGAAACAGCCGTAGCGGATAGTCGACATGGCAGCCTCCTGCTTGCTCATTAAACCCACTGTAGCGCGCTGGGCGTGCCGCGCTTTGCGAAAACGCAAACGGGCAAGCCGCAGAGTAAACGCGACAGCAATCAGGAATCGCCGTAAAATGGAACGACCGTACTATTAATAACCATAACCAACCATTGGAGACCGCATGAAAGCCATCGTATGCAAAGCCTGGGGCCTGCCCGACACCCTGACCGTGGAAGAGCTGCCCGACCCGGAGGCGGCGCCCGGCCACGTGGTGCTGGACGTGCAAGCGGCCGGCGTCAATTTCCCGGACGTGCTCATCGTCCAGGGCAAATACCAGTACAAGCCCGCCCTGCCCTTCACCCCGGGCAATGAAGTATCGGGCGTGGTGCGCGCGGTGGGCGACGGCGTGAGCGGCTACAAGGTGGGCGACAAGGTGATCGCCTTCTCCGCGCACGGCGCCTTCGCGCAGCAGCTGGCGGTGCCGGCCCAGGCGCTGATGCCCATGCCGCCCGGCATGGACTTCGACACGGCGGCCGCCATCACCCTCACCTATGGCACCTCGCACCACGCGGTAGTGGACCGCGCCGCGTTAAAAGCGGGCGAAACCATGCTGGTGCTGGGCGCGGCCGGCGGCGTCGGCCTGGCCGCCATCGAGATCGGCAAGGCGCTGGGCGCGCGCGTGATCGCCGCCGCCTCCACCGACGACAAGCTGGCCATCTGCAAGGCGCACGGCGCCGACGCGCTGATCAACTACAGCAAGGAAGACTTGCGCGAAGCGGTCAAGGCGGCCACCGGCGGCAAGGGGCCGGACGTGGTGTACGACCCGGTGGGCGGCGACTACAGCGAAGCGGCGTTCCGCTCCATCGCCTGGCGCGGGCGCTACCTGGTGGTGGGCTTCGCCAACGGCGAGATCCCCAAACTGCCGCTCAACCTCGCGCTGCTGAAAGGCGCCTCGCTGGTGGGCGTATTCTGGGGCGAATTCGCCAAGCGCGAACCGAAGGCCAACCTGGCCGGCATGATGCAGCTGCTGGGCTGGCTGGCCGAAGGCAAGACCAAGCCCCACATCTCCGCCCGCTACGCGCTGGCCGACACCCCGCAGGCGCTGAACGACATGGCCGCCCGCAAAGTCACCGGCAAGGTCGTCATCAACCCGCAAGCCTAAGCGAGCTGAGCCGCATTCGGGGTCAGACCCCGAATGCGGCTCAGGCTGCTTGTTGGAATGGCGCAAGGCGCGTCAGGAGGGACTGGCTTCGGGGTCGGCCGGGGGCACGCCCTTGAAGAAGTCGATTACCACTTGCGCTTCGCGGGTGCGCTTGAAGGGGGGCAGGCTTTGCCAGACGCGGCGGCCGTAGGGCTTGGTGATCACGCGCGGGTCGCACAGCATCAGCACGCCGCGGTCGCCTTCGTCGCGGATCAGGCGGCCGGCGCCCTGCTTGAGGTTGATGATGGCTTCCGGCAGCGTGTGGTGCATGAAGCCGTTCAGGCCCTGCTTTTCCATCACTTCGATGCGCGCGGCCAGCACCGGGTCGTCCGGCGGGGCGAACGGCATCTTGTCGATGATGACCAGCGACAGCGCCTCGCCGCGCACGTCCACGCCTTCCCAGAAGCTCTGGCTGCCGATCAGCACGCCGTTGCCGGACTTGCGGAACTGGTCCAGCAGCTCGGTGCGCCCCTTGTCGCCTTGCACGAACAGCGGATACGGCAGGCCGCGCTGCTCGAACTCGTTGCGCAGGCGCTCGGCGGCGCGCTTCACGGCGCGCAAGGTGGTGCACAGCAGGAAGGCGCGGCCTTCGGACGCTTCAATGATCGGCAGCGCCGCGTCCAGCACGGCGTCCGTGTAGCCCATGGAATTCGGGTCGGGCAAGCCCTGCGGCACGTACAGGATGCCCTGCTGCTCGTAGTTGAACGGGCTGGGCCAGGTGCGCGCCGGCTCGCCGGTCAGGCCCATCTGCTCGGCGAAGTGCTTGAAGTCGTTCTTCACGGCCAGCGTGGCCGAGGTGAAGATCCAGCTGCGCGGCACGCCTTCGCGCTGGCCGTTGAAGATGGGCGCGATGGACAGCGGCGTCTTGTGCAGCTGCAGCGAGCTGGTGTAGGCCTCCACCCAGTAGACCGCTTCCTCGCCCTTGTCCACCTTGGCCTTGGGATCGAACTTCCACTCGCGCAGCGCGGTGGCCAGCTCGATGCCGCGCATGCGGCACTGGTCCAGCGTCTCGGCGCGCTCGCCCTGCTTTTCCAGCACGGCCAGCATGCCGTCCAGCTCGTCCTTCAGGGTTTCCAGCGCCGGGAAGAACTCGCTGGACGGGGCGATCTGCGGCAGCGACAGGCGCACGATGTCCTGCGGGAAGGTCAGGCGCAGGTCGCGCGCGGCCTTCTCCACCACCGTGACCACCTTGCCCCAGTCGGCGCCGTCGCGCGCGTGCGCCAGGCCTTCGGCCAGCACGTCGCGGCACAGCTCGAGCACCTGCGAGGTGCTGAAGGTGTCGCCGAAGAACAGCGTGGCGGTGTCGGGCAGCTGGTGCGCCTCGTCGAAGATGATGGTGTTGGCCGACGGCAGCAGTTCGGCCACGCCGGTGTCCTTCAGCGCCACGTCGGCGAAGAACAGGTGGTGGTTGACCACCACCACGTCCGCCTGCTGCGCTTCCTTGCGCGCCTTCATCACGAAGCAGTCCTGGTAGTACTGGCATTCGGCGCCCATGCAGTTGTCGCGCGTGGAGGTGACCAGGTTCCAGATGGTGGCGTTCTCGGGCACGCGCGCCAGCTCGGCCTTGTCGCCGGACGAGGTCATCTTCAGGAAGCGCGAAATCTCGCGCAGGTAGCCCACGTCCTCGCGCGAGGTCATGCGGCCGTTCTGCAGCGTGCGCTCCAGGTGGTAGTGGCACAAATAGTTGCCGCGTCCCTTGAGCAGCGCCACCGACACCGGCGCCTGCAGCGCCGCGCGCACGGTGGGGATGTCGCGCAGGAACAGCTGGTCCTGCAGGTTCTTGGTGCCGGTGGAGACGATGGTCTTGCCGCCCCATAGCAGCGCCGGCACCAGATAGGCGAAGGTCTTGCCCGTGCCCGTGCCGGCCTCGGCCATCAAGGTGCTGCGTCCGTCGATGGCGGCGGCGATGGCCTTGGCCATCTCGGTCTGCGACTGGCGCGGGCGGAAGCCGCCCACTGCCGGACTGAGCGGCCCGCCGGGACCGAACAGGCGGTCGATTTCGGCGTCGTGCTTGCCGGGTTCGGGGTGGGGTGCCGGGGCCTGGGCTTGGGCCGGCGCGGGTGCCGGGGCGGACATGTCAGCCGTAAGTCGGAGATCGGTCAAAATAAGCTAAGATGGGGCTGCCGCGCACGGGATCGCGCGGCTTAGGCCGGTACGTCGGGCACCAGTTGCATTTTCAGCAAGGTGATGTAGTCTTTGAGTTGCAGCTTGCGTTTCTTCAGACGGCGCAGCTGGAGCTGGTCGTGATGGCCGTCCAGGGTCAGCATGTCGATCACCGCATCCAGGTCGCGGTGTTCCACGTCGAGCTCGATAATGCGGCGCTTGATTTCTTCTACGTCTGTCATAGGGTCTCGGTTCTGTTATATTTCCCAACAGTTTCGCCTGGTCAACAACCCTACGCTTGCAACAAAACTGCTTACCGGTGCATAGTTTAACTCAGTGCACAGACGCAGGCTAGCCAGTAGACATGAGCATTTATAAAATCGAAGCCGGTACGGCCCAGCATCTGGGGAACCGGCCGCAGCAAAACGACCGCGCCGTGCTCTACACGGCGCCGAAGGCACCGGGCTACGTGATGGCGGTGCTGGCCGACGGCATGGGTAGCGGCGGCACGGCGCCGGAACAGGTGCTGCACACCAGCAAGCAGCTGTTCGACGACTACCGCGCCGGCGACACGGCCAACCTGGCGCGCGTGCAGGAGCTGCTGCGCAGCATTGCGCTGGAAACGCATGAAGTGCTGGCCATGAATCCGCTGGGGACCAGCGGCGAGCCGCAGACCACGCTGGTGCTGCTGGTGCTCACGCCGCAAGGCCAGGCCGTGTGGGCTTACGTGGGCGATTCGCGCCTGTACCGCTTTTCCGGCACGCAGTGCGGCGAGCGCAGCAGCGATGCGGCGTATGTCGAGCATTTGGTGAACGTGGACAGGCTGCCGCCCGAGGCGGCGAAGAAGCACCGCAGCGCGCGCCTGCTGGCCAATGTGCTGGGCAACCGGCAGAAGGCGCCGTTTGTCACGCTGGGTGTTTATGAGGGGCTGCAGCCGGGAGATGCATTCCTGCTGTGCTCGGATGGGCTGTGGCAGTATTTTACCGAGACGGAGCTGGCTGCCGTGGTGGCGCGCGGCACGCCGCGCCAGGCCTCGGAGATGCTGATTAATAAGGCGATCGAACGGGCCAAGGGCCAGGGGGATAACTGCAGCATGGCGATCGTCAAGCTGGTGGCGCCGCCGAAGGAAGCGCCTGCTTATACGGTGCAGAAGATGGGGAAGGCGGTGTAGGCGGCGCCGGCGGGTTACGCAGGGCGCGCCCTGCTAACCCGCCCTACTTGCTCATTACTTGGCTTTGGCGGCGGCTTCCCTGGCCGCTTCTTTTTCTGCCTGGGCGGCGGCGTCGGCTTGGCGCTTGCGGGCTTTTTCTTCCTTGGCGGCTTTCTTGGCGGCGATGTCGGCCTGGCGCTTTTCGGACTCGGCTTTTTTCTTTTCAAACGCGGCCACGGCGGCGGCGCGCTTGGGCGCTTCGGCGGCATCCTTGGCCGCTTGCGCTGTCACCTTGGCGTCGTGCTCGGCCTGGCGCTGCTCCAGGCTGGGACCCGGCTTGGCGGCCGGCTTGGCCGGCTCGCGCTCGGCGTGCGGCGCCGGCGGGTTCTGGACACGGCGCGCCAGCTCCTCTTCATCCTTCTTCATGCGCTCGGCCAGCTCGGCGTCGCGCTTGTCGACCGCGTACTTGCGCTTGAAGTGGTTGGCTTCCACTTCGATGGCGCGCAGTCCCGCCAGCGCCGCGCGGCGCTTTTCCTTGGCGCCGTCCAGGCAGTAGTTGACGAAGAACTTGGCGTTGCATACCTGCTCGGCGGCGGCGTACTCGGCCTCCACGGCGGCGCGGCCCTTGGCCACCTCGGCCAGGCGCGCGTCGGCCTGCTCCACCGAGTGCGATTGCGGGACGGCGGGCTCGCCCACCGGCGCCTGGCCGATTTGCTGCGCCGCCGGTGCGGACGCGCTCATCGCGGCCGCTGCCAGCAGGGCCGCAGCCGCCAGATTGAAGTACTTTGCCATGTTTATCCTGTTGTTACGACAGCGCTTCGGCAGCGCCGCGCTGTTCCTTGTCCATGTACTCGCGCGACTGCATCTCCACGATGCGCGACACGGTACGGTGAAATTCATTGGCCAGCATGCCGCTAGTGTACAGCTCCTCCGGCTCGACTTCGGCCGACATGATGAGCTTGACCTTCTGGTCGTAGAAAACGTCGATCAGCCAGGTGAAGCGGCGCGCTTCGGACGACATACCGGCCGACATCATCGGTATGCCGGACAATATCACGGTATGGAACTGGCTGGCGATCTCCAGGTAGTCGTTCTGCGAGCGCGGGCCGCCGCACAGGGTGGCGAAGTCGAACCAGATGATGGTGCCGGCGCGGCGCAGCGCGCGGATCTGGCGGTTCTCGATGATCACGTGCGGATCGTCGTCGGCCGTCTCGGCGATGCGGGCGTAGGCGGCGCGCAGCGCGGCGTCGGTCTCGGCGCCCAGCGGGGTGTAGTAGGAGTCCACCTGCTCCAGCGCGCGGCCGCGGTAGTCCACGCCGGCATCCACGTTCATCACGTCCATCTTCGCTTTCAGCAGCGCGATGGTGGGCAGGATGCGGTCGCGGTGCAGGCCGTCCGGGTACAGCAGTTCCGGGTCGTAGTTCGAGGTCATGATGAAGGACACGCCGTTGTCGAACAGGGCCGACAGCAGGTTGTACATGATCATGGCGTCGGCCACGTCGGAGATGTGGAATTCGTCGAAGCAGATCAGGCGGTACTTCTTGGCCACCTTGCGCGCCACTTCCTCCAGCGGATTGGCCACGCCCTTCAGCTCGTCGAGCTGGCGGTGGATGTCGCGCATGAATTCGTGGAAGTGCAGGCGCGTCTTGCGCACCAGCGGCACCACCGAGTAGAAGCTGTCCATCAGGAAGGACTTGCCGCGCCCTACCCCGCCCCACATGTACACGCCGCGTGGCACGTCGGGACGGTTGATGAAGCGCTTGAAGCTGTTCGAGCGCTGGGCTTTGTAGTCCACCCACTCGTCGTAGCAAAGCTGCAGGCGGTCGACGGCGCGCTGCTGCGCCTCGTCGGCCTTGAAATCGCGCTGCGTCAGCGCGTGCTGGTAGAACTCTTGGACGTTCATGGGAGATGCCGGTTGCGTTCGGCGGGTTACGCGCTGCGCGCCAACCCGCCCTACGGTCCGCATCGGGGGATGTAGGGCGGGTTAGGCGCAGCCGTAACCCGCCGGTGGTGCTTAGAAGTTCAGCGTGCGCTTGTCGATGGCCAGCGCGGCTTCTTTGGTTGCTTCGGACAGCGATGGGTGGGCGTGGCAGATGCGGGCGATGTCTTCGGCCGATGCCTTGAACTCCATGGCCACCACGGCTTCGGAGATCAGCTCGGAAGCCATCGGTCCGATGATGTGGACGCCCAGGATTTCGTCGGTCTCGGCGTGCGCCAGGAACTTGACCATGCCCGAGGTGTCGCCCAGCGCGCGTGCGCGGCCGTTGGCCAGGAACGGGAAGGTGCCGGCCTTGTACGGCGTGCCGTCGGCTTTGAGCTGCTGCTCGGTGCGGCCTACCCACGCGATTTCCGGCGAGGTGTAGATGACCCAAGGGATGGTGTCGAAGTTGGTGTGACCATGCTGGCCGGCGATACGCTCGGCCACGGCAACGCCTTCTTCTTCGGCCTTGTGCGCCAGCATCGGGCCGCGCACCACGTCGCCAATCGCCCATACGTTCGGCAGGTTGGTCTTGCAGTCGCCGTCCACGGCGATGAAGCCGCGCTCGTCCAGCGCCAGGCCGGCCTTGTCGGCGCCCAGGCCGTTGGTGTTCGGGGTGCGGCCGATCGACACGATCAGCTTGTCGAACACGGCGGTCTGCGCGTCGCCCTTGGCGTCGGCGTATTCCACGGTGACGTTGTCGGCACCCTTGGTCACGCTGTTGATCTTGCAGCCCAGGGAGATCTTCAGGCCCTGCTTGGTGAACAGCTTGTTGGCTTCCTTGGCGATCTGCTCGTCCACGGCGCCCAGGAAGGTCGGCAGGCCTTCCAGCACGGTCACGTCGGAACCCAGGCGGCGCCATACGGAACCCATTTCCAGGCCGATCACGCCGGCGCCGATCACGCCCAGCTTGGCTGGCACGGCGTCGATCGCCAGTGCGCCGGTGTTCGACAGGATCAATTTCTCGTCGAATTCGGCGCCCGGCAGTGCACGCGCGTTCGAGCCGGTGGCCACGATCACTTGCTTGGCGTTGATGGTCTCAGGGGTCTTGCCGGTGATGGCGATAGGATAGCCGTCGGCGGTGGCAGCACCTTCGAAGGCGGCGCGGCCGTGGAAGAAGGTGACCTTGTTCTTCTTGAACAGGAACAGGATGCCGTCGTTGTTCTGCTTGACCACGGTGTCCTTGCGCTTGATCATCTGGCCCAGGTTCAGGGACAGGCCGGACACGTCGATGCCGTGCTCCTTGAAGGAGTGGCCGGCGTGCTCGTAGTGCTCGGACGACTGCAGCAGCGCTTTCGATGGGATGCAGCCGACGTTGGTGCAGGTGCCGCCAGGTGCCGGGCCGCCTTTTTCATTGCTCCACTCGTCCACGCAAGCGACCGAGAAGCCCAGCTGCGCTGCGCGGATGGCGGCGATGTAGCCGCCGGGACCGGCGCCGATGACGACGACGTCAAATTGTTTATTGCTCATTATTTTTTATCCTAATTAATTTCGTCCGGGACGAATATCCATAGCAGGAGATAGATCACCAGCCCGAAGCCGAAGCAGATCGTGAACAGCGTGAAAACCAGGCGCCAGATCCACGACTCCATGCCCGAGATCTTGCCCAGGCCGCCGCACACGCCGCCCAGCCAGCGGTCGCTGCGGGAACGGCGGAAGCGGTTGAATTCGCTGGCGAAGTCGCCGGAACCGTTGTCCTTGCTGAGCGACACCGGCGTGGTGTCGAGCAGCTTCTGTTTGGCGCGGGCGAATTCCTCGTCGCTCAGCGCGCCAGCCTGGTTGAGTTCGTGCAAACGCTTGATTTCTTCAGAAACGCTCATGACACTCCTTCGCAACGCTGCGGCGGCATGGCGGGTTACGGCGTTCCGCCTAACCCGCCCCACGGGCTGTAGGGCGGGTTAGCACGCAGCGGCTCGGCGCCCCCGCGTAACCCGCCAGCTTGATTACAGGTCCAGCAGCAGGCGCGCTGGATCTTCCAGTGCTTCCTTCATGGCCACCAGGCCCAGCACGGCTTCGCGGCCGTCGATGATGCGGTGGTCGTAGGACATTGCCAGGTAGTTCATCGGACGGATCACGATCTGGCCGTTTTCCACCACAGCGCGGTCCTTGGTGGCGTGCACGCCCAGGATGGCCGATTGCGGCGGGTTGATGATCGGGGTCGACAGCATGGAGCCGAAGGTGCCGCCGTTCGAGATCGAGAAGGTGCCGCCGGTCAGGTCTTCCAGGGTCAGCTTGCCTTCCTTGGCCTTGGCGCCGAATTCGCCGATTTTCTTCTCGATTTCAGCGATGCTCATCTGGTCCGCGTTGCGCAGGATAGGCACCACCAGGCCGCGTGGCGAACCGACTGCGATACCGATGTCGAAGTAGCCGTGGTAGACGATGTCGTTGCCGTCCACCGACGCGTTCAGGATCGGGTACTTCTTCAGCGCGGCCACGGCGGCCTTGACGAAGAAGGACATGAAGCCCAGCTTCACGCCGTGCTCTTTTTCGAACTTGTCCTTGTACTTGTTGCGCAGGTCCATGACCGGAGCCATGTTCACTTCGTTGAACGTGGTCAGGATGGCGTTGGTCGACTGCGACTCCACCAGGCGCTCGGCGATACGGGCGCGCAGGCGGCTCATCGGCACGCGCTCTTCCGGACGGTCGCCCAGGTTAGGCGCGGCTGGCGCGGCAACCTTTTGCAGCGCCGGCTTGGCAGCGGCTGGGGCCAGCGGCGCCGGAGCGGCAGGCTTCGGTGCGGAAGCGGCGGCCAGGGCGTCGCCCTTGGTCACGCGGCCGTCTTTGCCGGAACCGGCAACGTCGGAAGCGGACAGGCCGGCTTCGGACAGGATCTTGGCGGCGGCCGGCATGGCTACGTCGCCCTTGTTGCCACCGGTAGCGGCAGCAGCAGCTGGAGCGGCGGCAGGAGCAGCGGCGGCAGCGGCTGGAGCCGAAGGCGCGGCGCCGGCGGTGGCCTCGGTGTCGATGATGGCGATAACCTGGTCGGCAACCACGGTGGCGCCGTCATTCTGCATGATCTGCACGATCACGCCGGCGGCAGGCGCTGGCAGTTCCAGTACCACTTTGTCGGTTTCGATGTCGATCAGGTTCTCGTCGCGCGCGACGGCTTCGCCGACTTTCTTGTGCCAGGTGAGCAGGGTCGCTTCTGCGACGGATTCCGACAGTTGTGGGACTTTAACTTCGATTTGTGCCATGAAAAAACTCCGTATTTTGTATGCTTTGATGCCCTCTGCCTGGGCCACATGCCTTAGCAGAGGGCGGGCCTATTACTTGGTCAGGATGAAGCCCTTCAGCTTCGAGAACGCGGTTTCCAGCAGGTCTTTTTGCTGCGCGTAGTGCTTGTCGTAGTAACCGACGGCCGGCGATGCCGAGGCCGGACGGCCTGCGTACGCCAGACGCTGGCCTGCGTCCATGCTTTCGAAGATGTTGTGCTGGATCTGGAACCAAGGGCCTTGATTCTGCGGCTCGTCCTGGGCCCATACCACTTCCGCCAGGTTCGGGAACTTCTTCAGTTCAGCAGCGAACGACTTGTGCGGGAACGGATACAGCTGTTCCACACGCACGATGGCGGTGTCGGTCTGGCCGCGCGTCTTGCGTGCGTTGACCAGGTCGTAGTAAACCTTGCCCGAGCACGCGATGACGCGCTTGACCTTCTTGGCGTCGATCTTGTCGTCCACTTCGCCGATCACGGTCTGGAAGGCGCCCTTCGACAGTTCGGTCAGCGGCGAGCCGGCGTCCTTGTTGCGCAGCAGCGATTTCGGGGTCAGGATGACCAGCGGCTTGCGGAACTGGCGCACCATCTGGCGGCGCAGCAGGTGGAAGATCTGCGACGCGGTGGTCGGCTGCACCACTTGCATGTTGTTGTCTGCGCACAGCTGCAGGAAACGTTCCGGACGTGCGGACGAGTGCTCAGGACCCTGGCCTTCGTAACCGTGCGGCAGCATCATCACCAGGCCGGAAGCGCGGCCCCACTTCACTTCGCCGGAGCTGATGAACTGGTCGATGACAACCTGGGCGCCGTTGACGAAGTCGCCGAACTGGGCTTCCCAGATGGTCAGCGTGTTTGGCTCGGCGGTCGAGTAGCCGTATTCGAAGCCCAGAACGGCTTCTTCGGACAGCACGGAGTCGATCACGGTAAACGGTGCCTGCGATTCGGACACGTTCTGCAGCGGCACGTAGGTGCCTGCGTCCCAACGCTCGCGGTTCTGGTCGTGCAGCACGGCGTGGCGGTGCACGAAGGTGCCGCGGCCGGCGTCCTGGCCGGTCAGGCGCACGGCGTAGCCGGACGATACCAGCGAGGCGTAGGCCAGGTGTTCGCCCATGCCCCAGTCCAGGTTCACTTCACCACGGCCCATGGCGGCGCGGTCGGCCAGTACCTTCTCGACCAGAGAGTGCACTTTGAAGCCTTCCGGCACGGTGGTGATGCGGGTGGCCAGGCGTTTCAGTTCGGTCGACGGTACGGCGGTGTCGGCGGAATCGGTCCACTTGCGGTTCAGGAACGGCAGCCAGTCGACCGCGTACTTGTTCTTGAAGTTGGAGATCACTGGATCGACGGTGTGCTTGCCGGCGTCCATGGCGTCGCGGTAGGCGGCCTGCATCTTGTCGCCGCCATCGGCAGCGATCACGCCCTGCGCGCTCAGCTTGTCCGCGTACAGCTTGCGGGTGCCTGGGTGCTTGGCGATCTTCTTGTACATCAGCGGCTGGGTCAGCGCCGGGGTGTCTTGCTCGTTGTGGCCCAGTTTGCGGTAGCAGATGATGTCGACAACGATATCTTTCTGGAACTGCAGGCGGTAGTCCATGGCGATCTGCGATGCCAGGACCACGGCTTCCGGATCGTCGGCGTTCACGTGCAGCACCGGTGCTTCGATCATCTTGACGACGTCCGAGCAGTAGATGGTGGAGCGCGCGTCGCGCGGGTCGGAGGTGGTGAAGCCGATCTGGTTGTTGATCACGATGTGAACCGTGCCGCCGGTGCCGTAGCCACGGGTCTGCGCCAGGTTCAGCGTTTCCATCACAACGCCCTGGCCTGCGAACGCGGCGTCGCCGTGCACCAGGATAGGCAGCACTTGCGCGCCGGCTGCGTCGCCGCGGCGGTCCATGCGGGCCTTGACCGAACCTTCAACCACCGGGTTGACGATTTCCAGGTGCGACGGGTTGAACGCCAGCGACAGGTGGACCGGGCCGCCTGCGGTGGAGATGTCCGACGAGAAGCCCTGGTGGTATTTCACGTCGCCGGCCGGCAAGTCGTCGCCATGCTTGCCTTCGAATTCTTCGAACAGGTCCTTAGGCGCCTTGCCCAGGGTGTTGACCAGCACGTTCAGGCGGCCGCGGTGGGCCATGCCGATAACGATCTCCTGCACGCCTTTTTCGCCGGCGCGCTGGATGATTTCGTCGATCGAGGCGATGAACGTCTCGCCGCCTTCCAGCGAGAAGCGCTTCTGGCCGACGTATTTGGTGTGCAGATAGCGTTCCAGGCCTTCAGCTGCCGTCAGGCGCTCCAGGATGTGCTTTTTCTTCTCTGCGGTGAAATTCGGGGTGGAGCGGATCGATTCCAGGCGCTCCTGCAGCCAGCGCTTTTCGGCCGGGTCGGAGATGTACATGTATTCCGCGCCGATGGAGCGGGTGTAGGTGTCGCGCAGGAAGTTGGTCAGGTCGCGCAGGGTTGCGGTTTCAGGACCGAAGTAGGTGTTGCTGATATTGAAAACGGTGTCCAGATCGGCATCGGTGAAGCCGTAGAAGCTCGGCTCCAGTTCCGGGATCAATGGACGTTCCTGGCGCTGCAGCGGGTCCAGGTTGGCCCAGCGCGAACCCAGGTAGCGGTAGGCGGCGATCAGCTGGGTGGCTGCCACGCGCTTGCGGCCCATTTCGGCGTCGGCGGATGCCACCACGGTGCGGATCGGGCCGGCTTTGGCGCGTTCGGCGAACGAGGCGATCACGGAGGCATGGGCGACGTCCGGCTTGTTGGTGCCGTCGACGGCTGGGACGTGTTGCATGGAATCGAAGTACGCGCGCCAGTTATCGGGCACGGAACCTGGGTTGTCGAGATACGCTTCGTACAGTTCTTCAACGTACGGAGCATTCCCACCGAACAGGTAGGAGTTGGACGACTGCTGCTGCATCATATTGCTCACCTTTCTTCGCGCTTCGCGAGATTAGCGGGTTAATCTAACCTTCCGCGACACGGCCTGACCGGTTAGCGGATTGCACATCAAGTTGTGGGGGAAGGACTCGGTATTACGGGTAGTTCCAAAAACGGTCGCCTAGGATAGCACGCGGTATTGTATTCGAACAACCATGCAAGCACGAAAAATTGCGGGATAGGCAGGGTGTCAATCATGTCTTTTCCCTAATTGGTATGCTTGCGGCAAGCCATGCGGGGTCGTGCGCGAACCAGTTCAGCAGGTGGTCCAGCATGGCGCGCAGGGCCGGCGGCATGTGCTCGCGCGACGTGTAGATGCCGTAGATTCCCATCTGCTGCGGACGCCAGGCTGGCAGCAATTCCACCAGCTGGCCGGAACGCAGCAGCGGCGCGGCGGCGAAGCGCGGCTGCAGGGCGACGCCGGCCCCTTCGGCCGTGGCGGCAAGCAGGGCCATCGATTCATTGGCGGACAGGTTGCCGCTCACCGGCACCTGCAGCGCGGCCTCGCCCTCGCCTTCGCGCCGGCCTGGCTCGAAGCGCCACACGCTCTTGCCGAAATAGCTATAAGTCAGGCAATTGTGCTGCGCCAGCTCGGCCGGGTGCAGCGGCGCGGGGCGCGCCGCCAGGTAGGACGGCGCGGCCACCACCACCGAATCGCAGTCGCCCAGGCGGCGCGCGATCATGTTCGGCTCCAGGCCGTTCGTGATGCGGATGGCCAGGTCGATACGCTGCTCGACCAGGTTGACGGCGCGGTTGTCCACTTGCAGGTCGATGGCGGTGCGCGGATAGCGGCGCAGGAAGTCCGCCACCGCGCCAGCCAGCGCCGTTTGCGCCAGCGAGTGCGAACTGGCGATGCGCAGCAGGCCGTGCGGGGTGCCTGGGTCGCCAGCCGCGCGCATGTCGGCCGCCAGGGCCAGCATTTCGCGGCAACGCACCAGCGTCAGCTCTCCCGCCGCCGTCAGACTCACGCGGCGCGTGGTCCGGTGCAGCAGGCGCGCCCCGCACCACGCTTCCATCTCCGCCAGATAGCGCGTGACCATGGCGCGCGACATGTCCAGCGCATCCGCCGCCGCGATCATGCTGCCGCGCTCCGCGATCTCCTTGAATACCTGCGCCGCCGTCAGCCTGTCCATTATTCGTCCGATCCATGCAATTGATAGTTGCAATTTACACTGTTTTTCAGACGAATGGATGTGCCTACACTGGCGTCATCCACTTCTTCTTAAGGACCCATCATGATCAAGCAGACTCTCGCAGCCGCCGCCATCGCCGCCTCCACCACAGCCTCGGCTGCCCCGCTGACGCTGGAAGTATTCAACCCCGGCGAAGCCGCCATCTTCCCGGTGGCCTCGGTACTGGTGAAAGGCCAGAAGGACGCCGTGCTGATCGACGCCCAATTCTCGCGCGGCGAAGCGCAGAAACTCGTGCAGCAGATTAAAGCCAGCGGCAAGCGCCTCACCACGGTCTACGTCAGCCATGGCGATCCCGATTTCTATTTCGGCCTGGACGTGATCAAAGCCGCCTTCCCGGACGCGAACATCATCGCCACGCCCGGCACCATCGCCGCCATGGAGAAAAAGGCCGCCGCCAAGGTGGCGTATTGGGGGTCTATCCTGAAAGAAAATGCGCCGCAAGCCATCGTCATGCCGCAAGCGCTGCAAGGCGACACCATCAAGCTGGAAGGCGAATCGCTGAAAATCGAAGGCCTCAACGGCCCCACGCCGGACCGCACTTTCGTCTGGATTCCGTCGATCAAGGCGGTGGCCGGCGGCGTGGTCCTGTTCAAAGGCCTGCACGTCTGGGTGGCCGACACGCAGACGGCGGAATCGCGCCAGCAATGGCTGGCCACGCTGGACCGCATCGCGGCGCTGAAACCCGTGACCGTGGTGCCCGGCCACTTCGCCCCCGGCTCGGAACTGACGCCGGACAGCATCGCCTACACTGCCGGCTACCTGCGCAAGTTCGACGCCGCCACGCCGCAGGCAGCCAATTCCGCAGCCCTGGTCACCGCCATGAAGAGCGCCTACCCGGCAGCCGGCCTGCCCAGCGCGCTGGACATCAGCGCCAAGGTCGCCAAAGGCGAGATGGAGTGGTAGGCCGGTACTTGCCGTAGATCAAATCGGCGCGCCATGAACTCCGCTACTGTTCCGGGACACCCCCTGAACGGAGCAGACCATGGCGCGCGCAGTCATCTGCAAAGGCGACCCCACCTCGCACGGCGGCAAAGTCCTCGAAGGCAATGAGAACGCCACCTGCCTGGGCAAGCCCATCGCATTGAAGGGACACAAAACCTACTGTCCGCTATGCAAGGGGCAGTTTCCCATCGCTGAAGGCCTGGGCCACCACAGCTTCGGCGGCATCGGCACCGTCGTTGAAGGCATGAAAACCGCGTGCGGCGCCACGCTGATCGCCACCCAGCACGTCATGACGGTGGACGGCAATGGCGGCGGCGGGTCCGGCGCGCCCGGCGATGCGGCCACCGCGCCCGCCCCAGCAGCAGCCGGGGCCGGCAACGCCGCCTACCGGGGCGCTTTCCGCGCAGTCGATGAAGATTCAGGCCTGCCCATCGCCGGCCTCCCCTACCGCATCGAACTGCCCGACGGCAGCAGCCTGCGCGGCGTCACCGGCGCGGACGGCCGCACCGAGGCAGTCCTGCACCACGATCCGGCCACCGTGACGCTACACTGGGAGACCGAGGAGCGCGGATCATGAGCGCCGGCATCGCAGCAGGCAGCTGCACGTTGACGCAGGCCGGGGCCGTCACCGATATTCCGCTCGGCCGGAAATGCTCGGTTATCTATACTTTCAACACCAAGGCAAGCGACGCTGCCAACTTGGCCATACCTTACGCCGTCGCGCTGAACGGCGCCGTTCAGCCAGAATATGAGGATAAGCCTCTCAGCCTCGGCAGCGACCGGAAAATCAAGCTTAAGGTGGCGCCGGGCAGCAAGGTTGCCCTTTACCTCAATAGCGACGCCCACCCCGGCTATCGCACCCAGCCAGTCTACGCCGTCCAAATCGGCTCGCGCGACGTCGAAGTACTTATCACAGAACGCCTGGGCCGAGGCAATACAGAAACTGCCGTGCTCGGCCCGCCGACCTGCATCGAGGAAGCCAATGGCAGGCGCTTCGACAAATACGACACCACACTGACAGGCGACATCTGGATGAAGATATCGCACCGGTATACGCGCGAAGAGGCTAACGAACTGATGCCGGCGGACGCCGCCCCCATCACACGGGCAGCCGTGCTATCCATTTTTTCGCCGCTGCCCAGCCCGACATTGGACATCACCTTCCCGACAAGCCAGGAAAAGCCAGCCCATACCATCTCCCTGACGTTCCACGAACAGCAAAGCGTCAACGCAAACACCTCTTACTGCCCCCTTCTACAAGAGGTCCTGACCCGTACCCATCCGCTTTGCTATCTCGCCTTAATTACCGAAGCGCGCGCAGCCGGCATCACCAAACTCAGAGTGACTTCCGCATGGCGGCCGTCTTTCGGCAGCATCGTCCACCGGGCGGGCTTGGGCCTTGACGTGGACTACGTGGAATCGGGCGGTACTCAACTGTCCATAGCGCGCAGGGCCCTCTCGGATGGCAGCAAGCAAAGCGGCGAAAACGTTACTCAAGAAGAAAAGCAGCTATTCGATGAAATGAAAAAGAAGCAGGCGGAATTGAGTTCAAAGAAGGCGGTCGCGGCCAAATGCGCCAAGGCTGCGGAAAATTCGCCTGCAGACGCTTCCCTAGCAGAAAAAAGCAGAGCAGCGGCGGAAGATGCAAAAGTCGCTGCGAATGCGGCGAACAAGGCAAAAGATGCTTGGAAGGACACCGTGGATAGGGCCGACCCAGCGCTGATGAAATCGTTAAGGACACGTTTATCAGCTCGACCTGATGTTCACCAGATACTCGACCCATGGTACATGGACTTTGATACCCAAGACAAGCGACCTGCCGTGCCCAACGAACATTGTCCTGGCGTCGAGAAAGCACACAGCAATCACCTTCACATCACTATCAAGGAACCGAGGATTTTATGAGCGGCTTACAAAAAAAGACGGTTGGGCCGCGGACCGCCATCGTTCTTCTGCTTTTTCTGCAGTTGGGAATAGCCGGATTCGGCGCCCATGATGCGAGAGCGAACGCAGAGAGCGAAAAATCCGGAGCATATAGCTATTCACCCCGTCCCTGGCCGCTGCGATACTTTATTTATGTGGATGAAGCAGGCCTGATGAAGAGATTCAATGTAAAGCTGGTAGAAATGAACGCCAACATTGAGAAATGGATGGACAATGCGGTGTACCGAAGCTTTGAGGAATTCTTTCCGCCCGATACCGTCATTACCACGCCAACAAAGCAGATCGGAATCGTGACACTGTCATTCTCCCGATCAGGAACGCTACTTAGCCCAGAATTCAATCGCTTCCATTTCAGTGCGGCACGTACCAACCTGGACAATCTCGTACTGCTAAAAAACGGAATCGGGAATAGCAGCGAAAAGCCCTATCATTTTGCGTATTGGTGGGAACTTCCTGGCCAACACATCATGTCGCCGGCTGTTTGCACCATAATTGACGACTTCAGGTATGTGACAGATAGTCCAAAAAACAGTGAATATATTGGAGGTTTTGGGTGCCGCGAATGGTCTGCACAACTTCAAGATGAATCACAGCCGTATATCGATGTCACATCTTACCTTGAAGGCGGCGACAATATTATATCGGACTTCATTGGTTGGTCAGGATTTGAGCACAAACCTAAACCAGTAATCGGAAAACATCTGGATACGTGGATTTGCCTGCACGAGTGCCCGGCCGGCGAAAATCCGGGAATTATAGGAAACATGCATGCGTGGATCAAAAAGCACGGATTCCCGATGCCGACGCAGCCGGCGCGACAACCGGAGTTCCCCAACTCCATGTTCAAGGACGTCCGAGCGGAATAGCCATATCGAGGCCTGTGAATTTCCCCCATGACGAGGCGCCGATCAGGCCAACTTCTGGCATGATTATGCTAGATTCCGATCTATGCCTCCTGCGGAAGTCACAGAAGGCGGGGCAAGAGCAGCTTGGCAAAAGGAACCAGTTTTTTTCCGGAAAGAATAGGCGTCCAAGCGGCGCAATGCTAAACTCGGCCCTTTTTACATGGCCTGCACCTTTAAATGCCCACCCTAGAACAGTTGCGCGGCGGCGAACTCGCCGGCGTTACACGCCTGCAACTCGCTTACGGCCTCACCGAATTCCCGAAAGAAATCTTCGATCTGGCCGATACGCTGGAAATACTCGACCTATCTGGCAACGCGCTAACGGCGCTACCGGACGATCTGGCGCGGCTGCACAAGCTGCGCATTATTTTCTGTTCAGATAATCAATTCAGTGAGTTGCCAGAAGTGCTGGGATCCTGCCCGGCACTAAGCATGGTGGGATTTCGGAATAATCGCATCCGTACCGTTTCTGCCAGTGCGCTCCCTCCGCAACTGCGCTGGCTTATCCTCACGGGCAACCAATTAGAAAGTTTGCCTGCCGAACTGGGTGCACGGCCATTTTTGCAAAAACTCATGCTAGCGGGCAATCAGTTGCACACCTTGCCCGTAGAACTGGCTAATTGCAAACGCCTTGAACTGCTGCGCCTTGCCGCTAACCAGCTAAATGATTTGCCTGCATGGCTGTTTGAAATGCCGAGATTGGCTTGGCTTGCGTATGCAGGTAATCCTTTTTGCACAGAGCTTGAAAAGACAGAGTCTGGGACAAGTATTACTTGGAGCCAACTGCGCCTGCAAAGGAAGCTGGGCGAAGGGGCCTCGGGTGTGATTTACCGTGCGGAATGCTTGCATGGACCATCAGGTGAGACTGTCGCGGTAAAACTCTTTAAAGGGGCCATTACCAGCGACGGTTCGCCGCTGTGCGAAATGGCGGCCTGCGTCGCGGGCGGCCCGCATCCCAATCTGATTCCCATCCTCGGCGAAGTAGCTGACCATCCCGACGGGACCCGCGGCCTGGTCATGTCAATGGTCGAACCAGACTTCAGCAATCTGGCCGGCCCGCCCAGCTTGGACAGCTGCACGCGGGACATTTATCCGGAAGGCAAGCGTTTCAGCCTGGACGCGGCGCTTGCCATCGCCCATGGCGTGGCCTCGGCCGCGCGCCAGCTGCACGCGCGCGGCATCATGCACGGCGACCTGTACGGCCATAACATCCTGCATTGCGGCGAGGGCCGGACCCTGCTGGGAGACTTCGGCGCCGCGTCCTTCTACGCGCCAGACGCCCCGCACGCGGCCAGCCTGCAAAGACTGGAGGTGCGCGCCTTCGGCTGCCTGCTGGAAGAATTGCTGGAACGCTGCGACGCGCCGGATGCAGCCGGTGCCGTCCTGGCGCAACTGGCCGCGCTGCAAGCGGCCTGCCTGCAAGAGAACGCCGCCCGCCCGCTGTTCAGCGCGATCGACGCGCAACTGGCAGCGCTGCGCCAATCAATACTAGACAATCCGTTCTAGATATTTTATTCTAGATCCCATGACTACCGCCCCACCCAAACCGACCGCCTCCGAATTGGAGATGCTGCGCCTGCTGTTCGCGCTCGGCCCGTCCACCGCCAAGCAGGTGCACGCCGCCGCGCTGGAGACGCGGCCGGACATGAACTACGCCACGGTGCTGCGCCTGTTGCAGGTGATGCACACCAAGGGCTTGCTGTCGCGCGACGAAAGCCAGCGCGCCCACGTCTACGCCCCGGTGCAGGAGCAGGAATCGGTGCAGACCAGCCTGCTCAAGGAGCTGATCCAGAAAGCCTTCTCCGGTTCCGGCAAGGCGCTGGTGCTGGCGGCGCTGCGCGGCGGCCATGTCACCCCCAAGGAACGGCAGGAAATCCAGGCCTTGCTGGACAAGGAACAGTAAGCCCCCGCTGCAACACGCGCGCATGAATTTGCACAAGCGCGCGCCATCGGCCTCTGCCTGAGCTAAACTACCGTATTGCAAGAGACAAAGGCCGCGGCTCGCCGGCAGCCCAGCCATGCACTTTGCCGGCCAATCGGGGGCAATATGAAAAGTTGCGAGCAGGTGACGGCCCAAAAGGTCGCTGCCGCTTCGTTGAAGGACGTCATGGAGCTGCTGGCCGACGCTTTCTATGTGCTGGACGAAGCGGGACACTTTGTACTCTGGAACCACCGTATTGAACAGGCCACCGGCCTGACGCCGCAGCAACTGCGCGTGATCCACATGCTGGACCTGTTCCACCCCGACGACCGGCCCGCGGTCTCGCGCGCTTTCTGCAGCGCCTTCCAGGACGACACACCTGCCCACATCGAAGCGCGCCTGCTCTCCGGCGACGCCGCCATTCCCTACCTGTTCTGTGCCGCCCGCCTGCAAGCGGCAGGCGGCAACTACCTGCTCGGCACCGCCGTCAACCTGACCTGCCTGGAGCACCACGGCGAACTGGCCGAACTGCGCGACCGGGCCTTGCACGCGGCCAGCAACGGCATTGTCATCACGCGCTGCAGCGGCAAGGACAATCTGATCGAATACGTCAACCCGGCGTTCGAGCGCATCACCGGCTACAGCCGGGAAGAGATCCTGGGCCACGATTCGCGCTTCATGGCCGCCGACGAGCAGGACTCGGCGCAGCGCGCGGAACTGGCGGCCGCCATTGCCGCCAACCGCCCGGTGACCGTGGTGCTGCACAATGTGCGCAAGAATGGCGAGCGCTTCTGGAACCGCCTGTCGGTGACGCCGGTCACCGACGCCGGGGGGCGCGTGACCCATTTCATCGGCATCATCGAGGACATCAGCGAACTCAAGGAACGCACTGCCCAGCTGGAATACCAGGTCACCCACGACCCGCTGACCGGTCTGGCCAACCGCACCCTGCTGCGCGACCGCATGGACCATGCGCTGCAGGCGGCGCGCCGCAGCGGCCACCTGGTGGCGGTGGTGCTGATGGACCTGAACAAATTCAAGGAAATCAACGACACGCTGGGACACGACGCGGGCGACCACGTGCTGTGCATGGTGGCCCAGCGCCTGCAATCCGCGCTGCGCGACAGCGACACCGTGGCCCGGCTGGGCGGCGACGAGTTCGTACTGGTGCTGGCCGAGCAGCCTTCGCTGCGCTACACGCTGCGCATGATAGAACGCATCCGCCAGGCCATGGCCGACGAGCTGCAGTTCGAGGGCCAGGGCCTGCCGGTGGGCGCCAGCATGGGCGTGGCGATCTATCCCAACGACGGCGACAACTTCAGCGTGCTGCTGCGCGCGGCCGATGCCGCCATGTACAAGAGCAAGAGCGGCAGCCCCAACGCGGTGCACTTCCATTCGCCCGACATGGCCAGCGCCTCGGAGGCGCGGCGCCGCATGGAGCAGGCGTTGCGCGAAGCGCTCAGCGGCGACAGCCTGTACCTGAAATACCAGCCCAATGTGTGCGTGCAGACCGGCCGCATCGTCGGCGTGGAGGCGCTGCTGCGCTGGCATCATCCGCAGCTGGGCGAACTGCTGCCGCAGCGCTTCCTGGGCGAAGCCGAAGAAAACGGCCTGATCGTGCCGCTCGGGCGGCGCGTGCTGGACGAGGTGTGCACCACCATCAAGCGCCTGGGCCAGCTGGGCTACGCCGGCCTGCCGGTGACCATGAACGCCTCCTACCGCGAGTTCGGCCAGCGCGACTACCTGCCCCACATCGCGCGCACGGTGGCGCGCCACGGCATCGACCCGGCCTGCCTGGAACTGGAGCTGCGCGAGGCGCAGCTGATGCGCAATCCGGACGTCGCGCGGCGCCTGAGCGCGGGCGTGCGCGAGATGGGCTTGCGGATGTCGGTGGACGAATTCGGCGGCGGCGCCTCCAACCTGGCCTGCCTGCGCGCGCTGCGCCTGGACCAGCTGAAGATGGCCTCCGCCCCGGTGCGCGAAATCGGCGCGCAGGGCCTGAGCGGGGCGCTGGCCAAGACCATGCTCGACATCGGCCGCAACCTGGAAATCAGGGTGGTGGCCACCAGCGTGGAAACGCGCGCCCAGCACAGCTTCCTGGCCGAACACGGCTGCGCCGGCATGCAGGGCCATTACGTCAGCCTGCCGCTGACCCGCCCCAATCTCGAGCACTGGCTGCGCCGCCGCGCATAAAAAAAGCGAGCCGAAGCTCGCTTTTTGTTGTGCTGCGACAGACCGGCGATTAACGCTGGTCCAGCGGCGGCACGTCGCGGGTGGTGGCGCCCACGAACAGCTGGCGCGGACGGCCGATCTTCTGTTCCGGGTCGGCGATCATTTCGTTCCACTGGGCGATCCAGCCGATGGTGCGGGCCATGGCGAAGATACCGGTGAACAGCGACACTGGGATGCCCAGCGCGGACTGCACGATGCCCGAGTAGAAGTCCACGTTCGGGTACAGCTTGCGCGAGACGAAGTATTCGTCGTTCAGTGCAATCTTTTCCAGTTCCATGGCCAGCTTGAACAGCGGGTCGTCCTGCAGGCCCAGCTCGGCCAGCACTTCGTGGCAGGTTTCGCGCATCAGCTTGGCGCGCGGGTCGAAGTTCTTGTACACGCGGTGACCGAAGCCCATCAGCTTGACGCCGGAGTTCTTGTCTTTCACTTGCGCGATGAAGGCAGGGATGTTCTCGACCGAGCCGATTTCCTTCAGCATGGTCAGCGCCGCTTCGTTGGCGCCGCCGTGGGCAGGACCCCACAGGCAGGCGATACCGGCAGCGATACAGGCGAACGGGTTGGCGCCCGACGAGCCGGCCAGGCGGACGGTCGAGGTCGAGGCGTTCTGCTCGTGGTCCGCGTGCAGGATCAGGATGCGGTCCAGGGCGCGCACCAGCACGTCGTTGACCTTGTACTCTTCGCACGGATTGCCGAACATCATGCGCATGAAGTTGGCGCTGTACGACAGGTCGTTGCGCGGGTACACGAACGGCTGGCCGATCGAGTATTTGTAGGCCATGGCGACCAGGGTCGGCATCTTGGCGATCAGGCGGATGGCCGATACTTCACGGTGCTTGGCATCGTTGATGTCCAGCGAGTCGTGGTAGAACGAGGCCAGCGCGCCGACGGTGCCGACCAGCACCGACATCGGGTGCGCGTCGCGGCGGAAGCCGCGGAAGAAGAATTGCATCTGCTCGTGCACCATGGTGTGCTTGGTCACGGTGTCGACGAACTTGGCTTTTTCAGCCGCGTTCGGCAGTTCGCCGTTCAGCAGCAGGTAGCACGACTCCATGAAGTCGGCGTTCACGGCCAGCTGTTCGATCGGGTAGCCGCGGTATTGCAGCTCGCCCTTGTCGCCGTCGATGTAGGTGATCGACGAGTTGCACGCTGCGGTGGACATGAAGCCCGGGTCGTAGGTGAACTTGCCGGTGCCGGCGTACAGTTTGCGGATGTCGATGACGTCCGGGCCGACCGTGCCCTTGTAGATAGGGAACTCGACCGATGGGCTGCCGTCAGAGAACGACAGTGTAGCTTTGTTGTCAGAGATGTTCATGGACTCTTCCTTCTTGGAGAGATGCGGCTTATAAAAAAAACTTCTAAACTTCCGGCGGCGCGGGCGGCCCGGCCCAGCTACTGCGTGGGCCGCCCTTGCGCAGATCAGGCGAGACGCAGACGATGCAGCAGTGCGTGCACATGCGGCAGATCGATCTCGCCTTCCGGCTCTGCGCGAGCCAGCACCAGATCCATCAGCGCATTGTCCGACAAGTCGAGGAGCCGCGTGAATGCGTCCACTTCCTCGTCGGTCAATTCGGTTTCATGCGCATCGAGAAAGCGAGTCAGGATGATATCGTTTTCCAGCAAACCCCGGCGGGCACGCCAGCGCAGGCGCGCGCGGTTGGCCGGGTCAGCCTGATGCGCAGGCTTTTCCATTTCCGTCATATCGGACGATCAGATCGAACGGCGAACCATCAGCTCTTTTATCTTGCCGATGGCCTTGTTCGGGTTCAGGCCTTTCGGGCAGACATCGACGCAGTTCATGATCGAGTGGCAGCGGAACAGGCGGTACGGATCTTCCAGGTTGTCCAGGCGCTGGCCGGTCGCTTCGTCGCGCGAGTCGGCGATGAAGCGGTAGGCTTGCAGCAGGCCGGCAGGGCCGACGAACTTGTCCGGATTCCACCAGAACGACGGGCACGAGGTCGAGCAGCAGGCGCACAGGATGCACTCGTACAGGCCGTCCAGTTCCTCGCGTTCGGCAGGCGACTGCAGGCGCTCTTTCTCGGGCGGGATCGAGTCGTTGATCAGGAACGGCTTGATCGAGTCGTACTGCTTGAAGAACTGGGTCATGTCGACGATCAGGTCGCGGATCACCGGCAGGCCTGGCAGCGGACGCAGCACGATAGGCTCGGTCAGCTCGTTCAGGTTGGTGGTGCAGGCCAGGCCGTTCTTGCCGTTGATGTTCATCGCGTCCGAACCGCACACGCCTTCGCGGCACGAGCGGCGCAGGGCCAGCGAGTCGTCAACGTCGGACTTGATGCGCTGCAGGGCGTCCAGCAGCATCTTGTCGGTGTCTTTCAGTTCGACCGTCAGGTCCTGCATGTACGGCTTGGCGTCCTGGTCCGGATCGTAGCGGTAAATCTTGAATTTGAGAGTGCGTGGCATGGTAATGAGCCCTTGCTTAGAAAGTACGTGGTTTCGGCTTGAAGGTATCGACCGTCAGCGGCTTGGTGACGACAGCCTTGTATTCCAGGCGGTTGCCTTCCGAATACCACAGGGTGTGCTTCATCCAGTTGTCGTCGTCGCGGTTCGGGAAATCGCTGTGCGCGTGGGCGCCGCGCGATTCCTTGCGCGCTACTGCCGAGGTGATGGTCGCTTTCGCCGTCTCGATCAGGTTATCCAGTTCCAGCGCTTCCACGCGGGCGGTGTTGAACACCTTGGACTTGTCCTTGAACGACACGTGCTTGCGGCGCTCGTCCAGCTTCATGATCTCGTCGTAGCCCTGCTTGAGCAGGTCGTCGGTACGGAACACGCCGCAGTATTTCTGCATCGTGGCGCGGATGTCGTTGGCGACGCCCTGCACTTTTTCCGAACCGGTCGAGGTTTCCAGGCGGTTCAGGCGGTTCATCGCGAAGTCGGCGGCGTCCTTCGGCAGAGGCTTGTTCTCTTTCTGCTTCAGGTTCGACGCGACCACGTGGTTGCCGGCTGCGCGGCCGAACACCACCAGGTCCAGCAGCGAGTTGGTGCCCAGGCGGTTGGCGCCGTGCACCGATACGCAGGCGCATTCGCCGATGGCGTACAGGCCGTTGACCACTTTCTGGGTGCCGTCGCCGTTCGGCGTGACCACCTGGCCGTGGATGTTGGTCGGGATGCCGCCCATCTGGTAGTGGATGGTCGGCACGACCGGGATCGGTTCCTTGGTGGCGTCCACGTTGGCGAACTTGTGGCCGATTTCCAGGATCGACGGCAGGCGCTTGGCGATGGTGTCGGCGCCGATGTGGCGCAGGTCCAGCATCACGTGGTCCTTGTTCGGACCGCAGCCGCGGCCTTCCTTGATTTCCTGGTCCATCGAGCGGGACACGAAGTCGCGCGGCGCCAGGTCTTTCAGGGTCGGCGCGTAGCGCTCCATGAAGCGTTCGCCTTCCGAGTTGATCAGGATGCCGCCTTCGCCGCGCACGCCTTCGGTGATCAGCACGCCCGCGCCGGCCACGCCGGTCGGGTGGAACTGCCAGAATTCCATGTCCTGCAGCGGCAGGCCGGCACGCGCCGCCATGCCCATGCCGTCACCGGTGTTGATGAAGGCGTTGGTCGATGCGGCGAAGATGCGGCCTGCGCCGCCGGTGGCGAAGATGGTGGTCTTCGCTTCCAGGATCATGCATTCGCCGGTTTCCATTTCCAGTGCCACCACGCCCACCACGTCGCCTTCGGCGTCGCGGATGATGTCGAGCGCCATCCACTCCACGAAGAAGTGGGTGCGGGCGCGCACGTTGCGCTGGTACAGGGTGTGCAGCAGCGCGTGGCCGGTGCGGTCGGCCGCGGCGCAGGCGCGCTGCACGGCTTTTTCACCGAAGTTGGCGGTGTGGCCGCCGAACGGACGCTGGTAGATGGTGCCGTCCGGGTTGCGGTCGAACGGCATGCCGAAGTGTTCCAGTTCGTACACGACTTTCGGTGCTTCGCGGCACATGAATTCGATGGCGTCCTGGTCGCCCAGGTAGTCGCCGCCCTTGACGGTGTCGAACATATGCCAGAACCAGTTGTCCTCGGCCATCTGCCCAGCGAGGCGCCGATGCCGCCTTGCGCCGCCACGGTGTGCGAGCGGGTTGGGAACACTTTCGACAGCACGGCCACGTTCAGGCCGGCTTCCGCCAGTTGCAGGGAGGCGCGCATGCCGGAACCGCCGGCGCCAACGATGACCGCGTCAAAGCGGCGGGTAGGGATTGCAGTTTTGATGGCTGCCACGATTACACACTCCAGAGTATTTGTACCGACCACACGGCGCAGCCAACCAGCCAGCCGATGGTGATGATTTGCAGCGTCAGACGGAGGCCCACGGCTTTCACGTAGTCCATCCAGATGTCGCGCATGCCTACCCAGGCGTGGTAGAACAGGCCGAACAGGGTTACGGCGCTGAACAGCTTGAACCACTGCTGGGCGAACAGGCCGGCCCAGCCTTCGTACGAGAAGTTGCTGCCGGTGAGGAAGCAGATCAGCAGCACGGCGGTGTAGACCACCATCAGTACTGCGGTGACGCGCTGGGCCAGCCAGTCGCGCACGCCGTAGCCGGCGCCGACGACCAGGCGCTTAGGTCCGATATTGTTGTTTGCCATGTCAGAATACTCCAAACAGTTTCAGTGCGACCAGGGCGGTCAGCGCCAGGCTGATGACCAGCACAGTGGCGGCCGACTTGCGCGCCGAGTCTTTATCCAGGCCCACGTGGGTGTCCATGATCAGGTGGCGTACGCCGGCGCAGAAATGCTGGAAGTAGGCCCAGCACAGCGCCAGGATGACCAGCTTGGTGAACCAGTGCGAAGCGATGCCCTTGAAATGCTCGAAAGAGATCTCAGATAACAGGCTCTTCTCCAGCAGATACAGCACCACGGGCAGCAGCGCGAACATCAGGAAACCGGAGATGCGGTGCAGGATGGACACTACGCCGGCCAGCGGCAGGCGGTAGTTGGACAATTCAGTGACGTGGATATTGCGAAATTGCGGCCGTTCTTTTTTTGGTACTTCTCTTACGGCTTCTGACATGACGAGACCTCCCTATACGTGAAGCTAAATTTGTGAGACTGCGATTTTCGCCGATTTTCGCAGTTCAGACCAATATGTATTGTTACATATAACCAAAATTATGTTTTGTCGTAGCCGACTTTTGCAAAATGTGCAAGGTGGCGTGTTTTTAGCGCAACATCGCCCGATCGGCGTCCGGGCAGCGCGTCTCCCTTATTCGCTTACTGCCTAGTTCAAATCATTCTGGTAATGATGCCGTTCGGTCGAATAGAGGCCACGGCGCAGCTCCACCGGCTTGTCGCCGTAGGTGAAGGACACGCGTTCGGCCATCAGCAAGGGTGTGCCTTGCGCGACCTGCAGCAGTGCGGCTGCGCCCTCGTCGGCGGCGCAGGCGCGGATTTTCTCGG
Organism: Pseudoduganella sp. UC29_71; assembly: GCF_042693265.1. Classification (NCBI taxonomy): domain Bacteria; kingdom Pseudomonadati; phylum Pseudomonadota; class Betaproteobacteria; order Burkholderiales; family Oxalobacteraceae; genus Pseudoduganella; species Pseudoduganella sp. UC29_71. The sequence continues at coordinate 4,213,193 of NZ_CP170549.1, forward strand.
CGGCGCGGATCATGCGGGTGCCGAACTCGGATTCGAACAGGCCGTACATCGGCCCCTTGTACTCGACCAGCCGCTCGGCGGTCAGTCCCTTGAAGATCAGGCCAGGCAGCCACAGTTCCTCGACGATGGTGGGGATGCCGTCGAAGGACTGCACGCGCTTGATGAACACCACGGCGTCGCCGGACTTGAGCTCCAGCAGGCGCGCCACGTCGGCGGGCGCGCGGGTGCGCTTGACTTCAATGAACTTCGATTCTGGATAGTGCGGCACGCCCTCGTCGGGCATCAGCCGCAGGAAACGGAAATGGGCGCGCGCCTCGTGGTGGGTGGACACGAAAGTGCCCTTGCCCTGCTTGCGCATCACCAGGTTTTCCGCCGCCAATTCGTCGATGGCCTTGCGCACCGTGCCCTGGCTGACCTTGAAGCGCGCCGCCAGCTCCACTTCGCTGGGGATCAGTTCGCCCGGCTTCCACTCGCCCGACTGCAGGCTTTGCGTGATCAGGGCCTTGATCTGCTGGTACAGCGGGGAAAAGGTGGGCGAAGGGGCGTTGCCCGGGCTGGCCGCGCCGGCCTGGCCTGCGGAAGGCGCCGTCGGGCTGACCGTGCCGCTCGCGGCGGCGCCTGGGTTGGTCAGATTGGACGAGGCGGAATTCATAGACCCGGATTTCACCACAAAAGCCCGGTGGCGTCCAGCAAAACCCGATAACTTATCTGTCTTATATAAGACATAAGATATGATTGACAGAAGCGGAAGACCGGCCTACACTCGGCGGCTGTGCCCTCTTTGTCCGCCCGCGCGCGGCGCGTACCGGAACAAGAAGAGCATAGTCGTTGCACCGGTCAAAGGCAAACAATAAACCTTGCCGGTTTTGGTATCATTATAGTTTTCCGCAAGCGTAGGCCCAGCTTCAGATCGTTTTCTATTCCACTTTGGAGATTCATCATGGCTAAAACCCCAATGCGTGTTGCCGTTACCGGCGCCGCCGGCCAGATCGGCTATTCCCTGCTGTTCCGCATCGCCAACGGCGACATGCTGGGCAAAGACCAGCCGGTCATCCTGCAACTGCTTGAAATCGCTGACGAAAAAGCGCAAAAGGCGCTCAAGGGCGTCATGATGGAAATCGACGACTGCGCCTTCCCGCTGCTGGCCGGCATGACCGCCCACTCCGACCCGATGACCGCCTTCAAGGACGCCGACGTGGCCCTGCTGGTGGGCGCCCGCCCACGCGGCCCAGGCATGGAACGCAAGGACCTGCTGGAAGCGAACGCGCAGATCTTCACCGTGCAGGGCAAGGCGCTGGACGCCGTCGCTTCGCGCAACGTGAAAGTACTGGTGGTGGGCAACCCGGCCAACACCAACGCCTACATCGCCATGAAATCGGCCCCTTCGCTGCCAGCGAAGAACTTCACCGCTATGCTGCGCCTGGACCACAACCGCGCGCTGTCGCAAGTGGCTGCCAAGACCGGCACCCAGGTGAAGGACATCGAGAAGCTGTGCGTGTGGGGCAACCACTCGCCGACCATGTACGCCGACTACCGCTTCGCCACCGTGAACGGCAAGTCCGTCAAGGACCTGATCAACGACCAGGAATGGAACGCCAACGTGTTCCTGCCGACCGTGGGCAAGCGCGGCGCAGCGATCATCGAAGCGCGCGGCCTGTCCTCGGCCGCTTCGGCCGCCAACGCCGCCATCGACCACGTGCGCGACTGGGTACTGGGCACCAACGGCAAGTGGACCACCATGGGCATCCCATCGGACGGCTCCTACGGCATCCCTGAAGGCACCATGTTCGGCTTCCCTGTGACCACCGAAAACGGCGAATACAAAATCGTCCAGGGCCTGGAAATCGACGCCTTCTCGCAAGAGCGCATCAACATCACGCTGAAGGAACTGACCGAAGAGCGTGAAGGCGTGAAACACCTGCTGCCATAAACGGCACCCAGGCGCGCTGTGGAACCGGTTAAGCCGACCATACGCCGCACCCGCCGCACTGCCGAGAGCAGTGCGGCGTCTCCGTCTGCGCCCGCCGCGGCGCCGACCTCTTCCGCGTCAACCTCCCCTCCTTCCCGCATGCATCCATCCGAGGTTTTATTCCAGGGCACGCGCCAGCCGCTGCTTTTGCCGGCCTGCGATCATTACGCCGGCTCCGAAAAGCTGATGCGCAAGTCGATTGCCTTGCAACAAGAACTTGGCCCGCTTTTCGACATCACCTTCGACTGCGAGGACGGCGCCTCCGCCGGCAACGAGGAAGCGCACGCGCGCCTCGTGGCCGAGCTGCTGCTCAGCGAAGACAATAAATTCAACCGCATCGGCGCCCGCGTGCACGACCTGCACAGCCCGCACTTCGAGCGCGACGTGGAGCTCATCTGCGGCGCCGCCGCGCACAAGCTGGCCTACGTGGTGCTGCCCAAGCCGGACAGCGTGCAGGAAGTCATGCGCGCCATCGAGCTGATCAACACCCACGCGCTCAAGGCCGGCCGCGCCGCGTCGTCGCCCTTGCCGGTGCACGTGCTGATCGAAACCCACGGCGCGCTGCACGACGCGTACGCCATTGCCGCCCTGCCCCAGGTCGAGTGCCTGTCGTTCGGCATCATGGACTTCGTGTCCAGCCACTACGGCGCGGTGCCGGGCAACGCCATGCGCACCCCGGGCCAGTTCACGCACCCGCTGGTGGTGCGCGCCAAGCTCGAGATCGCCGCCGCCTGCCACGCGCACGGCAAGGTGCCCTCGCACAACGTGACCACCGAGATCAAGGACCCGGCCGTGGTGGCCAACGACGCCCAGCGCGCCGCTGCCGAATTCGGCTACACGCGCATGTGGAGCATCCACCCGAACCAGATCAAGCCGGTGATCAAGGCCTTCACGCCGCGCCTGTCCGAAGTCAACGAAGCGACCCACATCCTGCAAGACGCCGAGCGCGTGCAGTGGGGTCCCATTTCCCAGAACGGCCGCCTGCACGACCGCGCCAGCTACCGCTACTACTGGACCGTGCTGCAACGCGCGCGCCTGGCGGGCCTGGCGCTGCCGGAAGCGGCCGCCGCCCTGCTTAACCCTGTCGAACCCGCAACGGAAACAAACTGATGTCCATCTCCAAATTATTCCTGGCCTGCAGCATCGCGCTCGGCTCCCTGACCTTGTGCCTGCCGCCAGCGGCCATGGCTGCCGCCCCGGACGCCAAGGCCGATGCAAAGAAGCCTGCCGCCAAGGCGAAAAAGACCGGCAAGAAGGCCGCAGCCGCCGCTGCCGCCGCGCCGGCCGTCCTGAGCCCCGAGGATGCGGAAGAAGCCGCCGAACCGGGCGTGGAAGGCACCACCGTGGTCGACTTCGACTGCGAACTGGGCAACAAGATCACCATTTACCAGAACGCCAGCGACGACAACTACATCGCGCTGCGCTGGAAGAAGCGTTTGCACCGCCTGAAGCGCGTCGGCACCACCACCGGCGCCAACCGCTTCGAGAACAAGCTGTACGGCCTGATCTGGATCGGCATTCCGGCCAAGGGCATGCTGCTGGACTCCAAGCAGAACCGCCAGCTGGCCAATGAATGCCGCAACGCGGAGCAGCTGAAGCCGGCTGCCACTGCACCGGCGCCCGCGCCGGCCCTGCAAGGCTAAGTTGCCAGCTAAGTTGCCAGGCTAAGTTTTTAGTCCGAAGAAGTACTCGTAACATTAATAACAGACGATACCCACTGAAGGAGAGGTCATGTCCCGCAACACACTGAACACGCTGAAGGATTTCAACATTGCTGGCAAGAAGGGTAAGTTCTACTCCCTGCCTGCGCTGGAGAAGAGCCTGGGTATCAACGTCTCCCGCCTGCCGGTATCGATCCGCGTGGTGCTGGAATCCGTGCTGCGCAACTGCGACGGCAAGAAGGTCACCGAAGAGCACGTGAAGCAGCTGGCCGGCTGGGGCGCGACCGCCGAGCGCACCGACGAGATTCCCTTCGTCGTGGCCCGCGTGGTGCTGCAGGACTTCACCGGCGTGCCGCTGCTGGCCGACCTGGCCGCGATGCGCAACGTCGCCTCCAAGATGGGCGTGAACCCGAAAAAGATCGAGCCGCTGGTGCCGGTGGACCTGGTGGTGGACCACTCGGTCACCATCGACCACTTCCGCGAGCCGAAGGCGCTGGACCTGAACATGAAGCTGGAATTCTCGCGCAACAACGAGCGCTACCAGTTCATGAAGTGGGGCATGCAAGCCTTCGACACCTTCGGCGTGGTGCCGCCGGGCTTCGGCATCGTGCACCAGGTGAACCTGGAATACCTGGCGCGCGGCGTGCACAAGGCCGCCGACGGCGTGTACTACCCTGACACCCTGGTGGGCACCGACTCGCACACCACCATGATCAACGGCATCGGCGTGGTGGGCTGGGGCGTGGGCGGCATCGAGGCGGAAGCCGGCATGCTGGGCCAGCCGGTCTACTTCCTGACCCCGGACGTGATCGGCGTGAACCTGACCGGCGCGCTGCGCGAAGGCTGCACCGCGACCGACCTGGTGCTGACCATCACCGAACTGCTGCGCAAGGAAAAAGTGGTGGGCAAGTTCGTCGAGTTCTTCGGCGAAGGCACCGAGACGCTGTCGCTGACCGACCGCGCCACCATCGCCAACATGGCGCCGGAATACGGCGCCACCATGGGCTTCTTCCCGGTAGACGACGCCACCATCGACTACTTCAAGGGCACCGGCCGCACCAAGGCCGAGATCGACGCCTTCGAAGCCTACTTCAAGGCCCAGAACCTGTTCGGCGTGCCGAAAGCGGGCGAAATCGACTATACCCGCGTGGTATCGCTGGACCTGACCTCGGTCACGCCGTCGCTGGCCGGTCCGAAGCGCCCGCAGGACCGTATCGAAATCGGCAACGTGAAGAACAACTTTACCGAACTGTTCTCGAAACCGACCACGGAAAACGGCTTCAACAAGAACCCGGCCGACCTGACCACCGAGTACGTGACCAGCAACGGCGTGAAAGTGCACAACGGCGACGTGCTGATCGCCGCCATCACCTCCTGCACCAACACCTCCAATCCTTCGGTGTTGCTGGCCGCCGGCCTGCTGGCCAAGAAGGCCGTGGAAGCCGGCCTGACCGTGGCGCCGCACATCAAGACCTCGCTGGCCCCCGGTTCGCGCGTGGTGACCGAGTACCTGACCGCGGCCGGCCTGCTGCCCTACCTGGAGCAGCTGGGCTTCGGCGTGACCGCCTACGGCTGCACCACCTGCATCGGCAACGCCGGCGACCTGACCCCGGAACTGAACGCGGCCATCACCTCGCACGACATCGTGGCCTCGGCCGTCCTGTCGGGCAACCGCAACTTCGAAGCGCGCATCCACCCGAACATCCGTTCCAACTTCCTGGCCTCGCCACCGCTGGTGGTGGCCTATGCCATCGCCGGCAACATGACCAAGGATCTGATGACCGAGCCGGTGGGCAAAGGCAAGGACGGCAAGGACGTGTACCTGGGCGACATCTGGCCGAGCTCGCAGGAAATCGGCAAGCTGATGAAGTTCGCCATGAACTCGAAAGTGTTCAAGGAGAACTACGCCGACGTCAAGGGCGCGCCAGGCGAGCTGTGGGAAGCCGTATCGACCACCGAAGGCCAGGTGTACAACTGGCCTGACTCGACCTATATCGCCGAGCCGCCATTCTTCGACGGCTTCGAGATGACCCCGAAAGCGGCCGCCACCGGCATCACCGCCGCGCGCGCGCTGGGCGTGTTCGGCGACTCGATCACCACCGACCACATCTCCCCGGCCGGTTCGATCAAGGAAGACGGCCCGGCCGGCAAATGGCTGAAGGAAAACGGCGTGCTAAAAGCCGACTTCAACTCCTACGGCTCGCGCCGCGGCAACCACGAGATCATGATGCGCGGCACCTTCGCCAACGTGCGCATCAAGAACAAGATGATCCCGCCGAAGGCGGACGGTTCGGCGGTCGAAGGCGGCATCACCATCCACCAGCCGTCGGGCGAGCAGCTGTCGATCTACGACGCGGCCATGAAGTACGTGGCCGAAGGCACGCCGACCATGATCTTCGGCGGCGAAGAGTACGGCACCGGCTCCTCGCGCGACTGGGCCGCCAAGGGCACCCAGCTGCTGGGCGTGAAGGCCGTCATCTGCCGCTCGTTCGAGCGCATCCACCGCTCCAACCTGGTGGGCATGGGCGTGCTGCCGCTGCAATTCATCGGCAACGACTCGGTCGAATCGCTGGGCATCACCGGCAAGGAAACCTACGACCTGAAGGGCCTGGAAGGCGAGATCAAGCCGCAACAGCTGGCCACGCTGGTGATCCACCGCGCCGACGGCTCGGCGCAGGAAGTCAAAGTGCTGCTGCGCATCGACACCCCGATCGAAGTGGACTATTACAAGCACGGCGGCATCCTGCCGTTCGTCCTGCGCCAGCTGCTGGCCGCGTAAAGACGAGATCATGACGCCCCGTAGGGCGGGTTAGCACGCCGTGCGTAACCCGCCAAGCGCCCCGAAACGCCGGATTCGTCCGGCGTTTCTTATTTGGGCCGCCGCGCGCGTCCGAATCCACTACAATACGGATAACAGAACTTTTCCAGAGACTAGTAAGCGCTATGCGTCGCCCATCCAAAGAATCGCCACACAAACTCACTGCCGACAGCCAGCGCCTCGTCACCCTCGCCCAGGCCGTAGGCCAGGCGGCCAGCCGCCTTGAAGAACGCACCTGGGAACGCAGCCTGGAAACCCAGCTGCAAAAGCTGCTCAAGACCGGCCACCAGGACACCATCGATGCCGCGCTGAACGGCCTGTTCCGTGAAGACCTGAACGGCTACGACGTGCTGATGGACGGCGTGGAAGCGGTCAGCGAGTCCAGCACCATCACCGTGGAAGCCGACGGCGCGAGTACCCAGTACGACGTGCTGCTGGTGGCCGCGCCGGTGCTGGCCTGGACCCGCTTTTCCATCGCCTCCGGCCCGATCCCCGGCCGACGTGCTGAACACCCTGTCGGCGCACTTCTCGGCCCACCTGCTGGCCGACGGTACCCATATGGCCATGGCTTCCATGCTGTATTCCATCGACCAGCTGCCGCGCAGCCACGCCGAGGCCTACAGCAAGACCCACAAGCTGGCGCAAGCCGCGCTCAAGGGCGTGGCATTCAAATCGGAAGCCAAGGCGCCCGACACCGCGCCCTTCCTGGCCGACACGCGCTACCTGCTGGTGGCCGTGGTGGCGCCGCACGGCGGCCCGCTGTTCCGCTGGCAGATGCCGGCGCTGCAGTCGAACTTCGCCGAAGAGCGCAAGGCCGCGCTGGAACAGTGGCGCATCCAGGCGCTGCCGACCGTGAACCGCTTGCTGCCGGGCTGCGGCGTGGAGCTGCTGCTGCCCGAAGCGTATTACATGGCCTGCCGCGAGGCGGACAAGCTGATCCGTCCGGTGTCGATCCGCGCTGCCGTGCACTACCTGACGCACACGCTGTCGGTGGAGCCGTCCGAGCTGCGCGCCGTGATCGCCGGCTTCGGCGAGGAAGCGGCCGACGGCCAGATCGACGAATACCGCGTCGCCTTCACCCCGCGCCAGAGCGCGGACGTGGTGTACGGCGTGGTGTGGCCGCTGTACGGCCAGGAAGACGAGGAAGGTACGCCGCCGGAAGGTCCGATTTCGGGCAGCATCGCCGAGCTGCTCAAGCCGCGCACGCCGGTGGAAGAGATCGTCGAGCATTTGAATGCGCTGGGCGTGACGCAGGTGAAGAAGCTGGGCGAGCGCTATGTGTCCGAGTACTGCGACGACTGCGGCGCACCGCTGTTCGCCGACCCGACGGGCGAGCTGGTGCACGCCGAAATGCCGGAGGATACGCCGGCCGGCAACGAGCACTTCCACTAAGCATGAAGCCCTCGCAAGAGGGCTTTATTTTTGCGGCTGAGGCGGAGGCGGCGGGGCTGGCGTGTAGATGACGATGGGCTGCGCCGGCGGCGGTGCAGCCACGGGTTTGAGCGCGTTGCTCATGGCCATGAACAGGCCGCCGAAGCCGATGAACAAGCCGATCACCGTGGCCACCGTCCAGCGCGCAATGTCGGCCCGGATGGATTCGATATAGGCCCGCAAAGCCTCCACGTCGGCCTTGGTGGCCAAGGTTGGCAGGATGGCCTCCATGCGGGCCGCGAAGATTTTCCAGTCGTCTTCCATCCTGTCAGTCTAGGATGGAAGACGGCGTTTACCAAGCGGAGTACGGGTGCTTGATCAGGTTGGAGTTGAGGTAGCGCATATCATGCGTGACTTCTTCTCCGGCCCAGTCCGGCTTGTCGAAGGGCTGGTTTTCGGACGGCAGCTCGATCTCGGCCACCACCAGCCCGGCGTTCACGCCGAGGAACTCGTCCACTTCCCACACGAAGCCCGCGTAGGGTATGCGGCGGCGGTATTTCTCGATGATGGGCTGCTCACACAGCTTTTCAAGGAACTCTTGCGCGTCCGCCATCGGGATCTCGTACTCCCACTCGCCCCGGCTGGCGCCCACGTTCTTGCCCTTGATGGTGAGCACCGCGCGCTCGCCCTCGATGCGCACGCGCACCACGCGCTGCGCGTGCGAGGACAGATAGCCCTGGCGCAGCAGCACGGGTTCGCCCTGCCGCATCCAGGCGTCGTTCGTGACCAGGAACTTGCGTTCGATCTCGACGCCCATGATCAGTCGTCCAGCGACAGCAGGATGGGCTGCAGGATGGCGCGGCCCAGCGCGGCGCTGCGGGCGCCGTTCCAGCCCACGTGCGCGTCCGGCAGGTCGGCGTTGTCCTTGAACGGCATTTCCAGGGTCAGCGCCAGGCACTTGAAGTGATGGCCGATGTACTTGGAGGCCAGCGTGAGCATGTCTTCCTTGTACTTGCTGGCGGCGTAGCCGACGGTGTCCTGGAAGTCCGGGCTGGCGTTCTTGTAGCGCTCGATGAAGGCCTTCTGCGCGGCGGCCTGCCCGGGCGTGAAGTTTTCCAGCATCTCGTTGCCGGCCACGAAGTTGTACGGCAGCGCCTCGTCGCCGTGGATGTCGAAGAACATGTCGACGCCGGTTTCGTGGATCTTGTTCTTCACGCACAGCACTTCGGGCGAGCGCTCCAGCGTCGGCGTCATCCACTCGCGGTTCAGGTTGGCGCCGGCCGCGTTGGTGCGCAGGTTGCCGCGCACCGAGCCGTCCGGGTTCATATTCGGCACGATGTAGAAGCAGCAGCGCTGCAGCAGCTTGCGCGCGATCGGGTTGGCGTCGTCCAGCAGCGCATCGACCAGGCCTTCGACGAACCATTCAGCCATCGATTCGCCCGGGTGCTGGCGCGCGATGACCCAGATTTTCTTTTCCGCTTCCGGCTCGCCGATGACGACCAGGTTCATGTCGCGGCCGTCCACCGTAGAGCCCAGGTCCAGCACGCGCGCGCCCGGATTCTCGGCCACTTCGCCCAGCAGGCGCAGGTGGCGTTCCCACGAATACGGCTCGAAGTAGGCGTAGTAGACGCTGTCCAGGTCCGGCGTGTGCTTGATGGTCATCACTTCGCCGTCGAAGGAAGTCGGCACGCGGAACCAGTTTTCGCTGTCGTAGCTGGCCACGGCGTTGTAGCCCTCGTAGCCCTTGGCGTAGGTGGCCTGGCCGGCGTTCAGGAAGCGCATGGTCACGGCCTGGCCGCGCGCGCCCTGCAGGCGGAAGTGGAACCACTGGCGGATATCGGCGGCGTTGTCGTCGCGCAGCTTCAGTTCAATGGTGGCGGCGCTGTCTGCGCGCACCACGTCGATGGCGCCGGAGTCGAAGTTCTGGCTGATTTTGATGGTCATGGCGGTCCCGTGTTGATAGATCCAAGACCGCTATTTTAAATGATGCTGCGGCCGAGCATGGCGGGTTACGTGCCTAACCCGCCCTACGCACCACGACGGCCGGAGGCGTTACCCGCCATGCCGGCCATGCCAGCCTCAATCCACGTTGCGGCCGCGCGCCTTCAGGGCCGCGCGGACGCCGGCGCCGTAGGCCGGATCGGCCTTGTCGAAATGCCCCAGCTGGCGCTGGATGATCTCGTCGCTCACCTGGCTCATGGGGCCGGCCAGGTTGTCGAACAGGTTTTGCTGCTCCTGCACCGGCATCAGGCGGAACAGGTTGCCGGCCTGGGTGTAGTCATCCTCGTGCCCTCGCCCGTCGTAGCGTGCCGCCGCGCCTTGCAGCGCCAGCTCCGGCTCGCCGTGGCCCATGCCCTTGCCATGGATGCCGCCCGCCTCCACCGCCGCGTAATTCTGCGCCGCGCCACCGTTGCTGATGGCCATGGCGCCGTCGCGCTGCTGGTTGTGGAAGGGGCAGCGCGGCGCGTTCACCGGCAGGTGCTGGTGGTCGGTGCCGACCCGGTACAGCTGCGCGTCGTGATAGGCAAACAGGCGCGCCTGCAGCATCTTGTCCGGCGAATAGCCCATGCCCGGCACCGCGTTCGACGGCGACAGCGCGGCCTGCTCCACTTCGGCGTGGTAATTGACCGGGTTGCGGTTCAATTCGAACACGCCCACCGGCTGCAGCGGGAAGTCGCCGTGCGGCCATACCTTGGTCAGGTCGAACGGGTTCCAGCCGGTGCGCTCGCCCCAAGCGGCCAGTTCGGCGTCGGTGGCGATCTGGATCTTCACGTCCCATTGCGGGAAGTCGCCGGCGGCGATGGCGCCGAACAGGTCGCGCTGCGCGTAGTCCGGGTCTTCGCCGGCGATGCGGGTGGCGTCGGCCGCGCTCAGGTTCCTGATGCCCTGGCGGGTCTTGAAGTGCCACTTCACGTACACGCGCTCGCCCGCTTCGTTGATCAGGCTGTAGGTGTGGCTGCCGAAGCCGTCCATGTGGCGGTAGCCGTCCGGCGTGCCGCGGTCCGAGAACAGCATGGTGACCTGGTGCAGGCTTTCCGGCGCCTTGCTCCAGAAGTCGAACATCATGGTGGGCGACTTCAGGTTGGTCTGCGGGTCGCGCTTCTGGGTGTGGATGAAGTCCGGGAACTTGATGCCGTCCTTGATGAAGAACATGGGCGTGTTGTTGCCGACCAGGTCCCAGTTGCCTTCTTCGGTGTAGAAGCGCACTGCGAAGCCGCGCGGATCGCGCTCGGTGTCGGCGCTGCCCTTCTCGCCGCCCACGGTGGAGAAGCGCACAAAGGTCTCCGTCTGCTTGCCGACGGCCGAAAACAGTTTGGCCTTGGTGTAGCGGGTGATGTCGTGCGTGACGGTGAAAGTGCCGTAGGCGCCCGAGCCCTTGGCGTGCACCACGCGCTCCGGAATGCGCTCGCGGTTGAAGTGCTGAAGTTTCTCGATCAGGTGGAAGTCCTGCAGCAGCACCGGGCCGCGCGGGCCGGCGGTGATGGAATTCTGGTTATCCGCGACAGGGATGCCGGACGCGGTGGTAATTGGTGGCTGCTGGCTCATTGCTTGCTCCTCAAGAATGTTGTTCGGTGTGAATTCATTCTAGAGAAGCCAGCGATATTTACAAAGGTAATTGATTTTATCGATTCGATAGTTTTCAATAATCAATCATCGTACCCCGCTCGCGGTAGCGCGCGTGCCAGCTGTACGCCTTCTCAAGCACGTGCGGCGTCTGGCCGCCGCGCGGCAGCGCTTCGGCCAGGTAGGCGCGCAGCTGCGGGCGATAGTCAGGGTGGGCGCAGCGCTCGATGATGAGGGGCGCGCGCTCGCGCGGCGCCAGGCCGCGCAGGTCGGCCAGGCCCCATTCGGTGACCAGCACGTCCACGTCATGCTCGGTGTGGTCGACGTGCGGCGTCATCGGTACCACGCTGGAGATGGCGCCGTCCTTGGCCACGGATTTGCTGACGAAGAAGGACAGCTGGCCGTTGCGCGCGAAGTCGCCCGAGCCGCCGATGCCGTTCATCATGTGGGTGCCGCCGACGTGGGTGGAGTTCACGTTGCCGTAGATGTCGAACTCTAGCGCGGTGTTCAGCGCGATCACGCCCAGGCGCTTGACCAGCTCCGGATGGTTGCTGATCTCCTGCGGGCGCAGCACGATGCGGTCGCGGTAGCGCGCGATGTCGCGCAGAAAGCGCTCGTGCATGGCGGCGGACAACGTGATCGACGAGGCCGAGGCCATCGCCAGCTGGCCCGAATCGAGCAGCGCGATGGCGCTATCCTGCAGCACCTCCGAGTACATGGTCAGGTTGCGGAAGGACGAACCGGTGAGGCCATGCAGCACGGCGTTGGCGATGGTGCCGATGCCCGCCTGCAGCGGCAGCAGTTCCGGCCCCATGCGCCCCGCCGCCACCTCGGCCTCCAGGAAGGCGACTATGTGGCCGGCGATGGCCTGCGTTTCGGCGTCCGGTGGAAGCACATTGGACGGGCTGTCCGGACTATCGGTGATGACGATGGCGGCGATGCGCGCCGGGTCGATGTGGATGGCGCCGCTGCCGATGCGCTGGCCGGTGCGCGTGAGCGGTATCGGCTGCCGTTCGGGGCGCTGCGCGGGCAGGTAGATGTCGTGCAGGCCCTCCAGCGCCAGCGGCGCGCTCAGGTTGATTTCAACGATGACCTGCGCAGCCTGCTGGGCGAAGCTGGCCGAGTTCCCGACCGACATGGTGGGCACGATGCCGCCATCGGCATTGATGGCCACCGCTTCAATGACCGCGATGTCCACCGGCTTCAGGCTGCCGCCGCGCAGCTGCTCGGCGGTCTCGGACAGGTGCTGGTCGATGAACATCACCTCGCCGCTGTTGATCTTGCGGCGCAGCGCGGCGTCGGACTGGAACGGCAGGCGGCGCGCGACCACGCCGGCGTTGGCCATCAGCCCGTCGCTGTCGCTGCCCAGCGAGGCGCCGGTGATCAGCGTCAGCGCCAGCGGCTCGCTGCGAGCCCGTTCCACCAGCGCCAGCGGCAGCGCCTTGGCGTCGCCGGCGCGGGTGAAGCCGCTCATGCCGACCGTCATCCCGTTGCGGAACAGCTGCGCGGCCTGCGCCGCGGTCATTACCTTGTCCATCAGCGCCGGCAGGCGAATTCGGTCCTCATGCATGATGTGCTCCAGGTCATTTATGGTTTTGATGGGGACCAGTATAGAATCGGGTATTCATGCATTGCATGACTTAAATTCCTCAACTTCAGTCGAAAAACTCATGGATATCCGCTCGCTGCGCTACTTCATCGAAACCGCCCGCCTGAGCAGCTTCACGCAAGCGGCCGAAGCGCTGCACGTGACGCAGTCCACCATCAGCAAGATGGTGCGCCAGCTGGAAGACGAAGTGGGGGCGCCGCTACTGGTGCGCGACGGCCGCAGGCTGACGCTGACCGACACCGGCGCCGTGGTCTATGCGCGCGGCGAGGAAATGCTGGCCACCTTGCGCCAGCTGCAGCTGGAAGTGCGCGACACGCAGGCGCGCCAGCGCGGCACGCTGGCAATCGGCATCCCGCCGATGATCAACATGCTGTTCACGCCGGTGCTGAAAGCCTTCCGCGAGCGCCATCCCGGCATCGCGCTGGCGCTCAGCGAGGACACCGGCCAGACCATAGAACGCCAGGTGGCGGCGGGCGAACTGGAACTGGGCATGACGGTGCTGCCGGCCGATCCGGCGCTGGCCTTGCAGACCGAGCGCATCGCCAACTATCCGCTATATGCGCTGGCCGCAGCGGGCACCTTCCAGCGCACGCGCCGCACGCTGCGGCTGAAGGAACTGGCCACGCTGCCGTTGGTGCTGCTGAAGGACGACTTCGCGCTCACGCGCAGCATACGCAAGGCCTTCGCCGGCGCGGGCATCGAACCGGCCATCGCCGCGCAAAGCGGGCAGTGGGACTGGCTGGTGGAAATGGCGTCGGTCGGCATCGGCGTGGCGCTGGTGCCGGAACTCTTCGTGCACCGGCTGGCCGACGAGCGCCTGCACGCGGTGCGCATCGTGGAGCCGGCGCTGGAGTGGCAGGTGGCGCACGTGTGGAACGGACGCTACCAGTCGCACGCGGCGCGCGCGTGGCTGGAAGTGTGCCGCGAGGTGCTGGGCCTTAAAAGTCCTCGTGGATCGCCACGCCTTCGATAGGATCGACCACGCTGTCCCAGGGCCGGGCCGCCAGCGCGCGGCGGGTGTCCTCGTAGCCGGCCTTCCAGCGGTGGTGGATGCCGCCGGCGGTGAAGTCGATGTCCTTGGTATGGTCCTCGCTGTCCAGGCGCGGCGCCTTCAGCATCACGATGTGCATGCGGCTGCCGCAGCCCCAGCTGGCCAGCTCGCGCACTTCCGGCGCGCGCCGCACGTCGGCCGGCAACTGCATGGTGAGCTGGCGGATCACGTGCCGCAGCCGGTGCATGCGGCGCTGCTGCTCGATGTTGGCCACCTTGCTGGCGTACTGGATTTCCTTGTGCTTCTCCAGCACATCGAGCACGCTTTGCGGCTCCTTGCCGTCCGGGTTCCACACCTGCACCGAGAAGATGACCGAATCGCGGCGCGGCTCGTCGTCCAGCACCGCTTCGATCGGCGTGTTCGAATAGATACCGCCGTCCCAATATGGCTCGCCGTCGATGCGCACGGCGGGAAACGCGGGCGGAATCGCGCCGGAGGCCATCACATGCTCCACGCACAGCGCTTCCTTCTTGCTGTCGAAGTAGCGCATCTCGCCGTTGCGGGCATTGACCGCGCCCACGGTGAAGCGGGTGCCGTTGCTGTTCAGATAGTCGAAATCGACCAGCATGCCGAGCGTCTTGTGCAGCGGGCCGGTGCGGTAGAAGGACGCGTTTTCCACGCCCACCTTGGCGTTCGGATTCCACCAGGTCGCCGGGTTCAGCGCGAAGAAGGCCGGGATGCCCTGCGACATGGTGAGCGCGTTGGCGAACTCGCGCGGCATGCCGGGATATAGGGCGGAGTGCTGCTCCATCATGGTCCAGAACTGGCGCAGCCGCTCCACGCGGCGCGCCGGCGGATTGCCGGCGATGATGGCGCCGTTGAGCGCGCCGATGGAGGTGCCGATCACCCAGTCCGGCTCGATGCCCGCTTCGTTCATGGCCTGGTACACGCCGAGCTGGTAGGCGCCCAGCGCGCCGCCGCCCTGCAATACGAGTACCACTTGTCCCGGCATAGCCGCTGCGTTCGGTTCCACTTGCTCTCCGCGTGATGGGGTATAAGCTGATTGTACCCAATGTCAACGGAACGCTGGTCCGGGTGCGTTATTGATATCATTGCACTGCACAAAAAAGGAGACATCATGCACGTACAACAGCCGCAGCGCAGCAACCAGATTCTCGCGCGCCACGTGGACGAGGGCTTGACCATCGACAGCCGCAAAGGGGCTGCCAACGCCTGGGCTTACATGCTGCACAAGGCCGTGCCGGCCGGCGTGATCACGCGCGTTCTTGCCTACCCGGAACAGCGCCGCCGCAGCTGATTTCGCAACGTTTGCATCGCAGCAGAAACATTGTAAATTTGCAATTATTAATCAAGCGACATCCCGGAGGATTTCGTGCTAATGTGAAGTCAGACACGCAATCGCTTTGGGAGTCACCATGCATACTGTATTGAAGAAAACCCTGTTCGCACTTCTGCTGGCAGGGGCCGCTACCGGCACCGCGCACGCTGCGGACATTTTGTACCAGGCCACCAACAGGGCCATGCTGCCGCCGCTGCCCGGCGAAGCCAACTATCTCAACGAAGCGAACCTGATCAGCCTGGCCAACGCAGCCCCGGCCGCCAGCGCGGCGCAAGCGCAGCCCCCCGCCGTGAGCCCCATCCCGGAACCGCCGATCTACCTCATGGTGCTGATTGGCGTCGGCCTGGTCAGCCTGGTGGCGCGACGATCGGCGCCGCCGCCCAAATTCAGTACCGACACCTAAGTTCCGCGCGGCGCGCCTGTGCGCCAGCGCAAGACCGCTCCGGCTAAACCGGGCCATCCTGCCGGGATAGGCCATGCCGGAGCGAAAACGAGCGCATCGCTGCTGTCTGCCGGGCCTGACACGAACCAGAATAAAAAAAGCCAATCCGAAGATTGGCTTTTTTCATGTATTTGTTGTCTGGTCGGGGCGAGAAGATTCGAACTTCCGACCCCTTGCACCCCATGCAAGTACGCTACCAGGCTGCGCTACGCCCCGACTGGACCCAAACATTATAGCAGCAGGTTTGGGATTTTGGTAAGAGTGCTTTATGCTTAACTTATGATTAATTCCATCAACAGTGCTGCCGAGCTGATTGCCCAGGCCGATGCGCTCATCGTGGCGGCCGGCGCCGGCATGGGCGTGGATTCGGGTTTACCTGACTTTCGCGGCAACGAGGGTTTCTGGAAGGCCTACCCCGCCCTGGGCCGCGCGCGGCTGGATTTCAGCAGTATTGCGTCGCCGCATGCGTTCCGGGACGATTCCGCGCTGGCCTGGGGCTTTTACGGCCATCGGCTGGCGCTGTACCGCGCCACCGTTCCGCATCCGGGCTTTGCGCTGCTGCGCGCCTGGGGCGAGCGCACGGAGCATGGCGCCAGCGTGTTCACCAGCAACGTGGACGGGCAGTTCCAGCTGGCGGGCTTCGATCCGCAGCGGGTGCTGGAGTGCCATGGCTCCATCCACCACCTGCAGTGCATGCGCCCCTGCGGCACAGATATCTGGCGTGCGGACGGCTTCGTGCCGGATGTGGACGCGGACGCCTGCCGCCTGCGCAATGCGCCGCCCGCCTGCCCCCATTGCGGCGGGCTGGCGCGGCCGAATATCCTGATGTTCGGCGACGGCGAGTGGCTGGAGCGCCGCGCGGCGGCGCAGGAGGCGCGCATGCAGGCTTGGCTGGCGCGGGTGCGGCGGCCGGTGGTGGTGGAACTGGGCGCGGGCACGGCGATTCCGTCGGTGCGCCACTTCAGCCACAGCATCGTGCAGCGCCATGGCGGGCGGCTGGTGCGCATCAATCCGCGCGAGCCGCAGGTGCCCGGCGCGCGCGACGTGGGCATCGCCATGGGGGCGCTCGACGGCCTGCAGGCCATCGCCGCCGCCATGGAGCAGCGTTAGACGACTTTTAGACGACTTTCAGCGCGAGAGGCGCCAGGCCTTCGATGCGCGCCACCATGGTCTGGCCGCGCGTCACCGCGCCTACGCCTTCGGGCGTGCCGCTGAAAATCAGGTCGCCCGGCTGCAGGGTGAACAGCGTGGACAGGTTGGCGATGGTTTCGCTGATCGACCAGATCAAGTGCGTGATGTGGCTGGACTGCTTCACCGCGCCGTCCACTTCCAGCGTGATGGCCGCCTGTTCGATGCCGCCCGCCTCCGCCGCGCGTGTGATCACGCCGATGGGGGCCGAGTAGTCGAAGGCCTTGCCGATTTCCCATGGACGCCCGGCGTCCTTCATCTGGCCCTGCAGGTCGCGCCGGGTCATGTCCAGGCCGACCGCGTAGCCGAACACGTGCTGCAGCGCGTCCGCCACGGCGATGTCGCTGCCGCCCTTGCCGATGGCAACCACCAGCTCGCACTCGTAGTGGTAGTTGCTGGTCTTGGGCGGATACGGCAGCTCGGCCACGCCCTGCGGCGCCACCGGGAGTACGGCCATGGCGTCGCCCGGCTTGCAGAAGAAGAACGGCGGTTCGCGGGTCGGGTCGGAACCCATTTCGCGGGCGTGGCCGGCGTAGTTGCGGCCGACGCAGTAGATGCGGCGGACCGGGAACCGCGCGTCCGTGCCTGCCACCGGCAGGCCCACGATGTCGTGCGCGGGGAAGATGTAAGGTGAGGTCATCGTATCCTTCATGAGAACAGCATCGCCTTCATGGCAATGCCCATATGGCGCGCCAGCGCCGCTTCATTCAGCTTGGGATTGTGCACCACGCGCACGTCCAGTCCCTGGAACAGGCAGATCATGGCTTCCACCAGGCCGTCCATGGTGTCGTCGTCGCTGGCCAGGCCGTGCCGCTCGCGGGCAGCCTTGAGGATAGCGCGGAACTGCAGCCGCGCGCGCAGGTCGGCGTCGTGCACCACTTCGGCGATCTTGGGATTGCGCGCCGACTCGGCCGAGATCTCCAGCGCCAGCGGCCAGGTGTTCGGGTCCAGGTGCTCGCGCACATGGCGCGGCGCGTCGTCCACCATCGACTGCAGCGGATCGGCCTGCTGCTCCAGGTCGCGCATCAGCTGCGACACCCGTTCCACGTTCTGCTCAACGAAGGCGGCGATGATGGCGTCCTTGCTGTCGAAGTAGTTGTAGATATGGCCGGCGCTCATGCCTGCCGCCTTGGAAATCTCGGCCATGCTGGCGCCGTGGAAGCCGCTGCGCCCGAAGCAGGCCGCCGCGGCGTCCAGCACCTGCTTGCGGCGCACCAGGGCGCGCTCCGGGTCGATATGGCGTTTTTCGGTGGTGCTCATGCAGGATTCCTCGTGTTCGATGCGGTACTGTGGCCAACGGCGCGCATTTTGTCAATTTGGCGTGGAACAGCGGGCCGGATTAGTGATACCATAAAGACAACACAAACCAGCCCAGGGTGTCGTCCAGATGACCTACAAGACCGCGCCATCGATAGAACTACGCCCGGCCACCGAGGCCGACCAGGCCTTCCTGCAGCGCCTCTACACCAGCACGCGCGGCACGGAATTCCGCCTGCACGGCTGCGACGCAGCCACCGAGGCGATGTTGCAAACCGTCCAATTCAAGGCGCAGCAGACCGACTTCCAGCTGCAGTACCCGGACGCCGAGGCCACCATCATCTTCGAGCGCGAGCGCCCCATCGGCCGCCTGTACGTGCAGTATTCCGACAACGAGGTGCGGCTGATCGACATCACGCTGCTGCCCGAGTACCGGGGACGCGGCATCGGACGCGGCCTGCTGCGCGGCTTGCAGGCGCACGGCCAGCGCCTGCATCTGCCGGTGCGGCTCAACGTCTTGCTGGGCAATCCGGCGCAGCGCCTGTGCCAGCGCTGCGACTTCATCATGCAGGGCCTGGACGGCTTGTACGCCGCCATGGAATGGCGCCCGAGCTAGCGGCCGCCCTGCCCCATCCCGCTTACTGGTAGCCGCCGCCAAGCACCTTGTACAGCGTCACCTGGTTGTCTGCGCGCGCCAGGCGGGCCGAGATCAGGCTTTGCTGCGCGGCGTACAGCGCGCGCTGCGATACCAGCGCGTTCAGGTAAGACTCCGAACCCTTCTGATAGCGTGCCTCGTGGATGCGGAAGCTCTTCTGCGACGCATCCGCCAGCGCCACCTGGGAAGCCAGCCGCTCGTCCAACGTGCCGCGCTGGGCCAGCGCATCCGCCACTTCGCGGAAGGCCGACTGGATGGCCTGCTCATAGCGCGCCACGGCAATGTCGCGTTCCACCTTGGCCACTGTCAGGTTGGCCGCGTTGGCGCCGCCGTTGAAGATCGGCAGGTTAATCTGCGGCAGGAAGCTCCACGTGCCCGAGCCGGCCTTGAACAGGCCGGACAGGTTGCTGCTGGCGCTGCCGGCCGTGCCGGTCAGCGAAATGCTGGGGAAGAAGGCCGCGCGCGCCGCGCCGATATTGGCGTTGGCCGCTTGCAGCGTGCGTTCCGCGCCCAGCACGTCCGGGCGGCGCTGCAGCACTTCGGACGGCAGGCCGGCCGGCAGTTCGGCCATCGCCGCCACGCTGGCCAGCGGCGCCTGTTGCTGTTGCAGTTCGGTCGGCACGGACGCGCCCACCACCAGCGCCAGCGCGTTTTCGCCCTGCGCCACCTGCGCGGTGTAGACCGCCATATCGTTGCGGGCCGCTTCCACGCTGGTCTGCGCTTCGTACATGTCCAGGCCCGAGGTGGCGCCCGCGTCGAAGCGGCGCTTGCTCAGCTCATAGGTGATCTGCTGGCTTTTCAGCGTGTCCGCCGCCAGGCGCAGGCGCTCGCGGTCCGCCTGCAAGGCCAGCCAGGTGCTGGCCACTTCGGCCACCAGGCTGATTTGCTGCGCGCGGCGCGCTTCCTCGGTGCCGAGGTATTGCTGCAGCGCGGCCTCGGACAGGCTGCGCACCTTGCCGAAGAAATCCAGCTCGTAGGACACGCCCAGGTTGGCCGTGTACTGGCGGTTGATCGCGCCCTGCCCGCCGGCGCTCATCTTGTCCGCCGTACGGGTGGCGTTCTGGCCGCCGGACGCGGTCACGCTGGGCACCAGCGCGGCGCGCTGGATGCCGTACTGCGCGCGCGCCTTCTCGATATTGAGCGCCGAGACGCGCAGGTCGCGGTTGTTGGCCAGCGCCAGCGCAATCACCTGGCGCAGGCGCTCGTCGCCGAAGTAGTCGCGCCAGGCGATGTCGGCAGCCGGTTTGGCGTCCGCCGCCACCGGGGCCGGCTTGTAGGCGTCGCCTTGCGGCCAGCCTGCCGTTACCGGCGCGGCCGGACGTTCATACACCGGGGCCAGGCTGCACGCGCTCAGCACGGAAGCTGCCATCGCCGCAGCGGCCAGGGAAAATAAAGTCTTTTGCATCTCAATGCGCTCCTGCGGTGCTGGCAGCGGCGGCGGGTTTCCGGTTCTGGAACAGGCCGCGCACCAGCACGAAAAATACCGGCACGAAGAAAATGCCGAGGAAAGTGGCCGTCAGCATGCCGCCCAGCACGCCGACGCCGATGGCGTTCTGGCTGCCCGAACCGGCGCCGCTCGCAATGGCCAGCGGCAGCACGCCCAGGCCGAAGGCGATGGAAGTCATCAGGATGGGCCGCAGGCGCAGGCGCACCGCTTTCAGCGTGGCCGCCTTCAGCTCCATGCCCTGCTCCTGCAGCTCCTTGGCGAATTCCACGATCAGGATGGCATTCTTCGACGCCAGGCCGACCACGGTCAGCAGGCCGACCTGGAAGTACACGTCGTTCGCCAGGTGGAAGCCCCAGGTCGCCAGCACCGTGCCGATCACGCCCAGCGGCACCACCAGCAGCACCGAGAACGGCACCGACCAGCTTTCATACAGCGCGGCCAGGCACAGGAACACCATCAGCAGCGACAGCGTGTACAGCACGGTGGTCTGCGAACCGGAGTCGCGCTCTTCCACCGACAGGCCGTTCCACTCGAAGCCTATGCCCGGCGGCAGCTGGGCCGCCAGCTTTTCGATTTCGGCCATCGCGGCGCCCGAGCTGACGCCCGGCGCCGGCATGCCCTGCACGTTCACCGACGACAGGCCGTTGAAGCGCTCCAGGCGCGGCGAAGCGTAGATCCACTGGCCGCTGGCGAACGAGGAGAACGGCACCATCTCGCCCTGGTTGTTGCGGACGAACCATTTGCCCAGGTCTTCCGGCGCCATACGCGAATCCGGCTGGCCTTGCAGGTACACCTTCTTCACGCGGCCGCGGTCGACAAAGTCGTTCACGTAGGACGAGCCCCAGCCCGTGCTCAGCACGCGGTTCACGTCGGCGATGGACAAGCCCAGCGCGGCGGCCTTTTGCTGGTCCACGGTGATCTTGTACTGCGGCGTATCGTCCTGGCCGTTGGGGCGCACGCCGACCAGCAGCGGGCTCTTGGACGCCATGCCCAGCAGCTGGTTGCGCGCGCCCATCAGCGCGTCGTGTCCCAGGCCGGCCTGGTCCTGCAGCTGCAGGTCGAAGCCGCTGGCGTTGCCCAGCTCCAGCACCGCAGGCGGCGCGAAGGCGAACACGAAAGCATCGCGGATCTGCGAGAAGCTGCCCATGGCGCGGCCCACCACGGCTTTCACGTTGCCGGCCGCGCCGGGGCGCTCGGCCCAGTCCTTCAGGCGCACGAAAGCGATGCCGGTGTTCTGGCCGTTGCCGCCGAAGCTGAAGCCGGCCACGGTGAAGATGGAAGCGACATTCTGCTTTTCATTGGTCAGGAAATGCTGTTCCACCTGCTCGATCACTTGCAGCGTGCGCTGCTGGGTGGCGCCGGCAGGCAGCTGGATCTGCGCAAACAGCACGCCCTGGTCTTCTTCCGGCAGGAAGGAGGTCGGCAGGCGCATGAACACCACGGCCAGGATGGCGACCAGTACGCCGTACAGCAGCATGGAACGCTTGCCGCGCTTGAGCATGCCGCCCACCCAGCCTTCGTACTTGCTGCTGCCGCGCTCGAAGGTGCGGTTGAACCAGCCGAAGAAGCCGGTGCTGGCGGCCTGGTGGCCCTTGGCGACAGGCTTGAGCAGGGTGGCGCACAGCGCCGGCGTGAACACCATGGCCACCAGCACGGACAAGGTCATGGCCGACACAATGGTGACGGCGAACTGGCGGTAGATCACGCCGGTGGAGCCGCCGAAGAAGGCCATCGGCACGAACACGGCCGACAGCACCAGCGCGATGCCCACCAGCGCGCCGGTGATCTGGCTCATGGACTTGGTGGTCGCTTCCTTGGGCGGCAAGCCCTCCTCCGTCATGACGCGCTCCACGTTTTCCACCACCACGATGGCGTCGTCCACCAGCAGGCCGATGGCCAGCACCATGGCGAACATGGTCAGCGTGTTGATCGAGTAGCCCAGCGCGGACAGCACGCCGAAGGTCCCCAGCAGCACCACCGGCACGGCCATGGTCGGGATCAGGGTGGCGCGGAAATTCTGCAGGAACAGATACATCACCAGGAACACCAGCACCACCGCTTCCACCAGCGTCTTCACCACTTCCTCGATGGAGAGCTTGACGAAGGGCGTGGTGTCGAAGGCCACTTCGGCCTTCATCCCGGCCGGGAACTGCTTGGACAGCTGCTCGATCTTGGCGTTGACTGCCTTGGCCGTGTCCAGCGCGTTGGCGCCGGTGGCCAGCTTGATGGCCACGCCGGTGGCGGCGTTGCCGTTGAAGCGCGCCACGGTGTTGTAGTTCTCGCTGCCCAGCTCCATGCGGGCCACGTCGCGCAGGTGCACGGTGGCGCCGCTGGCGGTGGTCTTGAGCAGGATGGCGCCGAACTGCTCGGCGGTCTGCAGGCGGCTCTGCGCGGACACGGTGGCGTTCAGCTGCTGGCCCGGCATGGCGGGCGCGCCGCCCCAGCTCACCGGCCGACACTTCGGTGTTCTGCGCGGTGATGGCGGTGGTGATGTCGGCCGGAGTCAGCTGATAGCTTTGCAGCTTGGTCGGATCTAGCCAGATGCGCATGGCGTACTGCGAGCCGAACAGCGTCACGTCGCCCACGCCTTCCACGCGGCTGAGCGGATCGATGACGTTGGCGGCCACGTAGTCGCCCAGGTCGGCCTGCTTCATGCTGCCGTTTTCGGACACGAAGCCCAGCACCATGAGGAAGTTCTTGGTGGACTTGGACACCACCAGGCCTTGCTGCGTGACGGCGGCCGGCAGCAGCGGCGTGGCCAGCTGCAGCTTGTTCTGCACCTGAACCTGCGCGATGTCGGGATTGGTGCCGTTGTTGAAGGTCAGCGTGATGCTGATGCCGCCGGTGGAATCGCTGCTCGAGCTCATGTAGCGCAAGCCGTCGATGCCTTTCATCTTCTGTTCAATGACCTGGGTAACGGCGTCTTCCACCGTCTTGGCCGAGGCGCCCGGGTAGGAACCGCTGATGGTGATGGCGGGCGGCGCAATGCTCGGGTATTGCGCGATCGGCAGGCCGAGGATGGCGATCAGGCCGCCCAGCATGATGACGATGGCCACCACCCAGGCGAAGATCGGCCGATTAATAAAGAAACGTGCCATGGTCTGCCTTCCTTACTGCGCCGCGCGCTTGGTGGCGGCGGCGGTGGCAGCCGGCGTGGCGCCGGGCGTGGCGGCGGGGCCAGCGGCGGTGCGGTCGGCAGCCGGCGCCACCTGGGCGGGCGCGCCGGGGCGCACCTTCTGCAAGCCGTCGATGATGACGCGGTCGCCGGCGGCCAGGCCGGACTTCACCAGCCACTGGTCGCCCACGGTATTGGCGGTGGCCAGCACGCGCTGCTCCACCTTGCCTTCCTTGTTCAGCACCAGCGCGGTGGCCTCGCCTTTCGCGTTGCGGGTGACGCCCTGCTGCGGCACCAGGATGGCCTGCTCGTCCACGCCGCTGTCCACCACCGCGCGCACGAACATGCCGGGCAGCAGATCATGCTTGGGATTCGGGAACAGCGCGCGCAGCACCACGTTGCCGGTGCCGGGATCGACGCTGGCGTCGGCGAACTGCAGCTTGCCTTCCTGCGCATACTTGCTGCCGTCGGCCAGCAGCAAGGTCACCCTGGCCTGGCCGCCGTTTTTCTTCAGGCTGCCGCTTTCCAGCTCGCGCTTCAGGCGCAGCATGTCGGTGCTGGACTGGGTCACGTCCACGTAGATCGGGTCCAGCTGCTGCACTACGGTCAGCGCATTGGCCTGGCCGGCGGTCACCAGCGCGCCCGGCGTCACATTGGAGCGGCTGATGCGGCCCGAGATCGGCGCGGCCACCTTGGTGTAGTCCAGGTTGATGCGCGCCGTGTCCAGCGCGGCGGTGGCGGCTTCCACGTCGGCCTTGGCCTGCTCGGCGGCAGCCACGGCGTCGTCATAGTCCTGGCGGCTCACGCCTTCGATGGCCACCAGGTCCTTGTAGCGCGCCACTTTGGGCGTGGCGGCCATCAGGTTGGCCTTGGCCTTGGCCAGCGCGGCCTTGGCGGAATTGTAGGCCGCCTGGTAGGTGGCCGGATCGATCTGGTACAGCTGGGCGCCGGCCTTCACGTCCGCACCTTCGGCGAACAGGCGCTTTTGCACCAGGCCGCCCACTTGCGGGCGCACTTCGGCCACCTGGTAGGCCGTGGTGCGGCCCGGCAGCTCGGTGGTGATGGCCAGGCTGCGCGGGGCCACGGTGTGTACGCCCACGGCCGCCACCTGCGCCGGATGGCCGGCGCCAGGTGCTCCGGCAGTGGTGGGTTGGCAGCCGGCGCTGAGCGCGGCTGCGGAAATGAGGATCAGGGAAATGGGTTTCATTGTTCGCCTTCGGCTTTCTCGGACATTGTTCTTTTTATAGAATGAACGATCATTCTAAGTCTGTCAAGAAAAAAAACCCGCCAGCGGCGGGTCGGAATGCTGCAGCAGGGGAACTGCAGCAGGGAGTAGAACAGGTCCTGCGCGCTTATTGTAGTAAATCGGCAATGCTGCAACTGAAACAATTGTAACCAGATGTAGTTTTCCAGAATCAACTAATTGCAAAATGTGCTCTAACGTACAGTGCTTTTTTTTTGCCTGCGTTATTATTTTCACGACCTATCTCCAGTGGCGACTCAACTATGGACCAGCAAAACATCGACCCCGGCCGCTTCCTCTCTTCCGGCGTCCCTGGCCTGGACAACATCCTGGCCGGTGGCCTCACGCGCGACCGTTTGTATCTCGTCGAAGGCGAACCCGGCACCGGCAAGACCACGCTGGCGCTGCAATTCCTCAACGAAGGAGTGCGCCTGGGCGAATCCGTGCTGTACATTACGCTGGCCGAGACCACCGTGGAGCTGAGCTCGGTGGCGCAATCGCACGGCTGGACGCTGGACGGCATCCACATCGAGGAAATCATCCCCGACCAGGCCTCGCTCGACCCGGACCAGCAATACTCCATCTTCCACCCGTCGGAAATCGAGCTGGGCACCACCACCCAGCGCATCCTGGCCGCCATCGAAAAATACAAGCCCACGCGCGCCGTGCTCGATTCGCTGTCCGAGCTGCAGCTGCTGGCGGAAAGCCCGCTGCGCTACCGGCGCCAGGTGCTCGCGCTCAAGCAGTACCTGGCCAGCCGCAACTGCACCACCATCTTCCTGGACGACCGCACTGCCCTCAGCACCGACCTGCAGGTGCGTAGCGTGGCGCACGGCGTCATCACGCTGGAGCTGGCCAGCCAGTCCTACGGCAGCGAACGGCGCCGCCTGCGGGTGGTGAAATACCGCGGCATCGCCTTCCGCGGCGGCTCGCACGACTACCGCATCCTGCACGGCGGGCTGCACGTGTTCCCGCGCCTGGTGGCGGCCGACACGCGCGGCTCGGGCAGCCGCGTGCAGCTCTCCAGCGGCCTGCGCGAGCTGGACGAGCTGCTCGGCGGCGGCCTGGAAGAAGGCATGAGCACCCTGGTGGCCGGGCCGCCCGGCAGCGGCAAGTCCACCGTGGCGGCGCAGTTCGTGGCCGCCGCCTGCCGGCGCGGCGAACGCGCCGCCATGTTCCTGTTCGAGGAAGCGCGCAACAATATGCTGAACCGCTCCGAAAGCCTGGGGCTGGGCCTGAACCTGGCCATCGCCAACGGCCTGCTGACGGTGCAGCAGGTGGACCCGGCCGAGCTGACCCCGGGCCAGTTCACGCAGGCCGTGGTTCAGGCGGCGAGCGACGGCGCGCGCGTGATCGTGATCGACAGCCTGAACGGCTACCTGAACGCGGTGCCGGACGAGCGCTTCCTGTCCACCTATCTGCACGAACTGCTCACCTATCTGGGCCAGTGCGGCGTGGTCACCATCGTGGTGGGGGTGCAGGCCGGCATGATAGGCGGCGCCATGACCACGGCGGTGGACGCCAGCTACATCGCCGACAACGTCATCATGCTGCGCTACTTCGAAGCGGACGGCGAAGTGCGGCAGGCCATTTCCGTGTTCAAGAAGCGCGGCAGCCGCCACGAACGCACGCTGCGCGACTTCTGCATCGCCGAGCACGGCCCCCGCGTGGGCGCGGTGCTGGCCGGCTTCCACGGCGTGCTGACCGGCGTGCCCACCTACATCAACCCGTCCACCGACGCCGGCCACGCCGCGTACAGCAACAAGGGCTGAGCACATGGAAAAACGCATCCTCGTCTACGCGCCGGCCGGGCAGAACGCCGCCTTGTGCCACAAAGTGCTCACCATGGCGCGGGTGGACTGCCATGTGTGCGAAACCGTGGGCGAGCTGCGCCAGGAGCTGATGCTGGGCGCGGGAGCGGTGCTGACGGTGGAAGAAGCGCTGTCGGCCAGCGGCTTCCGGCTGCTGGCCGATTATGTGGAACAGCAGCCCCACTGGTCGGATCTGCCCATCCTGCTGCTGACCCACCGCGGCGGCGATTCGCTGCTGGTGCGGCGCGCCGTCATCAGCCTGGGCAACCTGACCTTGCTGGAGCGGCCGGTGCGCACGGTGACGCTGATCGCCGCGCTGCACGCCCAGCTGCGCGCGCGCGACAAGCAGTACCAGATGAGGGAAGCGACGCGCCGCAAGGACGAATTCCTGGCCAGCCTGGGCCACGAGCTGCGCAACCCGCTGGCGCCGATCCGCACCTCGGCCGCGCTGCTGCCCAATCTCTTCCCCGGCTCGCCGCCGGCCGCGCGTATCAAGGAAGTGATCGAGCGCCAGGTGGTGCACCTGACGCGGCTGGTGGACGATTTGCTGGACGTGGCGCGCATCACCAGCGGCAAGATCGAGCTGCAGCGCGACGTAATCGAATTCCACGTGGTGATGCGGCACGTGATCGAGCTGAGCCAGCAAGCGGCGCAGGCCAAGCGCATCAAGCTCGAGCAGCAGCTGCCGGACGAGGACGTGGTGCTGGAGGCGGACTATGCGCGCGTGGTGCAGATCTATTCCAACGTGCTGTCGAACGCCATCAAGTTCACGCCGCAAGGCGGCCAGGTGACGGTGCGCGCGTGGAGCGAGGGCGGCATGCTGTGCGTGAGCGTGCGCGACACCGGCATCGGCCTGGACGCGGACGCCGTGCCCAAGATCTTCAATATGTTCGAGCAGAGCCGCACCGTGACGGGGCAGATGTCGAGCGGGCTGGGCATCGGCCTGAGCCTGGCACGGCAGTTCGCGCAAATGCACGGCGGCACCATAGAAGCGCACAGTCCCGGCATCGGCCAGGGCAGCGAGTTCATCATCAAGCTGCCGCTGCCGGGCCAGCCGACGGCCGCGCCGGTGGCGCCGCAGCCCTACGTGGCCGAGCCGAATGGCAGCCGGCGCACCAAGGTGCTGGTGGTGGACGACAACCGCGACGCCGCCGACTCGCTGGGCGCGCTGTTCGAGATGGAGAATTTCGACGTCAGCACCGCCTACGACGGCTACGCGGCGGTGGCCGCCGCCACCCAGAAGCAGCCGGACCTGATCGTGATGGACCTGGGCATGCCCGGCATGGACGGCTACGAGGCCGCGCGCCTGATCCGCCAGCAGCCCGGCGGCGAGGCGATCCAGCTGGTGGCGCTGACCGGCTGGGGCCAAAGCGACGCCCGCCGCCGCACGATGGACGCCGGCTTCGACCAGCACCTGATCAAGCCGGTCGACTTCGACGACCTGCTGCGCCTCGCCGCCCCGCCCCACTGATCCCCAAACGACGAGGGCCGCCTAACCTCCAAACGAACTGAGCCGCATTCGGGGACTCGGCGTCCCCGTCTGACCCCGAATGCGGCTCAGTTCGCTTGTGGGATTATTTCCAGTCGCCGCGCAGTTCGGCCACCTGGGCGCGCAGCAGTTCGGGCGTGACGTCGAGCGGCGCCACCGGCTGGCCGACGGCCAGCGCCAGCCGCGAACGCCAGCCTTTGCGGAAGGTGCGCTCGAATACGTTCTCCTTGCTGCGGCTAAGCAGGTGGCCCCACAGGCCGCGCAGTGCCATCGGGATCACCGGCACCTTGCTACGCTCGATGATCTTGGCGATGCCGCCCTTGAATTCGTTCAGCTCGCCCGTGGTGGTCAAGCGCCCTTCAGGGAAGATACACACCAGGTCGCCCTCGTGCAGCGCCTGCGCGATGTCGATGAAGGCTTTTTCCATCAGCCACGGGTCTTCCTTGGCCGGCGCGATCGGAATCGCTTTCGCGGTGCGGAAGATCCAGCCCAGCAGCGGCGTCTTGAAGATGCGGTGGTCCATCACGAAGCGGATCGGACGCGGGCTGGCCGCGCCGATGACGATGGCGTCCACGTAGCTGACGTGGTTACATACCAGCACCGCCGGGCCGCTCTCGGGGATGCGGTCGGCGTCGATGGTTTTCACGCGGTGCAGCGTGTGGATCAGCATCCAGGCCAGGAAGCGCATCAGGAACTCCGGCACCAGCGAGAAGATGTACACCGCCACCACCGCGTTCATCACGGCCGTGGCCAGGAACAGCTCGGGGATGGTGAAGCCCTGCCCCAGCAACACGATGGCCACGCCGGCCGCCGCCACCATGAACAGCGCGTTCAGGATGTTCATGCCGGCGATGGTGCGCGACAGGTGCGCCGGCGCGCAGCGCACCTGGATCAGCGCGAACAGCGGCACGATGAAGAAGCCGCCGAACACGCCTATCATCACCACGTCGAACAGGATGCGCAGCGCGCTGTCCTGCGCCAGGAAGCCCAGCCAGGCCACCGCGCCGGCGTTGTGGTAGCCCAGGCTGGCGAAGTACAGGTCCACGCCGAACAGCGACAGGCCGATGGAGCCGAACGGCACCAGGCCGATTTCCACCTTGTGCCCGGACAGCTTCTCGCACAGCAGCGAGCCGGTGCCCACGCCCAGCGAGAATACCGTCAACAGCAGCACGAACACGCTGTGGTCGCCGTGCAGGTAGTCCTTGGCGTAGACCGGGAACTGCGCCAGGATCAGCGCGCCGTAGAACCAGAACCAGGAGTTGCCCAGCATGGACAGGAACACGCTGCGGTTCTGCTTGGAGAAGCTGATGTTGCGGATGGTTTCGGTGACCGGGTTCCAGTTGATCTTCAGCTCAGGCGCGGGCGCCGGCGTGAGCGGAATGCGGTAGCTGGCCAGCAGGCCGATCACGGCCACCGCCAAGGTGGCGGCCGCCACCAGTTCGATGCCCACGCCCTTGTATGCCACCAGCACCGCGCCCAGCACCTGGCCCAGCAGGATGCCGACAAAGGTGCCCATCTCGATCACGCCGTTGCCGCCCATGAGTTCTTCGGGCTTGAGCTGCTGCGGCAGGTAGGCGTATTTCACCGGGCCGAACAGGGTGGAGTGCACGCCCATGCCCACCACGGCCGCTATCAGCAGCCACAGCGTGTGCGTCATCCAGCCCGCCCCCGCCATCAGCATGATGCCGATTTCCAGCCATTTCACCAGCCGCGACAGGCCCGCCTTCTCGAATTTGTCGGCGATCTGGCCGGCGGTGGCGGAGAACACCACGTAGGGCAGGATGAACAGGCCGGGGATCAGATTGGTGACCGTGGAGGCCGACATGGTGGTCCAGCTGGCCGCCTCGAATCCCAGGATCACCATCAGCGCGGTCTTGAACAGATTGTCGTTGAAGGCGCCAAGGAACTGGACCCAGAAGAACGGGCCGAAGCGGCGCTGCGTCAGCAGGGAAAACTGGCTGGGCTTGCTCATGGTCGTGGTCTTTGCAAAAGTGGAATGTTGACAAAATACATTAGGAACCGGGGAACGACAACCCGCTTGCAGCGCTGCAGTATGACCTAGCGCAGCAAAGCCTTAAATGCCTTCGGCATCCACGGCCGCGCGGCCAGCATGAAGGTCAGCGAGTGGCGCTGGTCATACGGCAGCCTGGCGTCGTCCTGGTGCTGCCGGGAGAACTCGTCGGCCACCTGTTTGAGCCGCTCCAGCAGCGCCTTGGTCGAGCGCGGCGACAGCATCACGCTCACCAGTTTCATTACTTCCTGCTCGCCGGCGAAGCGCGCGTCCAGGAAGTCGCCGTAGGCCTCGCCGCGGAAGTAGGTCTGGATCGGGCCGTTCGGTATCCAGCTGAAGGTGCGCGCCACCAGCAGCTTGACGCGGTTGTTCGGCAACAGCGTCAGGAAACCGATCTTGTCCAGCCGCAGCAGGTACTTCACCGCTTCCGCCTCGCTGATCTTGTACACCGCCACGATTTCCTCCAGTGGTATCAGGTTTAATGCCGCCACCGCCACCACCAGCAACTTGGTGTCGCCGATGATTTCCTGCTCCTGCGCGTAAGTGAGCTGGGCGATCAGCTGGGGCGTGTCCGTGGCGGCTTGCACCAGCTCGGCGAAATCCATGCCCACCGCTTCGAGTATCTGCTCCAGCCGCTCCAGCGTGAAGCTGCGCTGCGCGAACATGCGCTTGACGCTCGCCTCGGACAGGCCGATGCGCCTGGCCAGTTCCGCGTAGGTCACGGCTTTCACCTTCAATTGCCGTTTCAATGCGTCGATCATGAGGCTGGACTGGGACATCGGGCTAGCTCTCCGCAAATAGTATCGAAAAATAATACCACGCATATCGATTCTGACAACTAGTAGCATAAACATTGCCGGCAGCGGCAAGCGGGGCCAAGATGCGGCCCATCACCCCACCGGAGACTCAAAATGAAACGCCTGCTGCTGATTTCCCTGCTGTCGCTCGCCACCGCCAACCTGTTTGCCGCCAATGCCTTCGCCGCCAACGGCGCCGGCGAGTCGTCCGAACTGTCGCGCGCCTCGGAAGCGCTGTCCGGCGCGGCCGGCATGGTCGTGCTGGGATCGATGTCGGCGGTGGCCGCATCCGGCTACGTGGTGATCGCCAGCGTGGAGACCCTGGCCGACGGCAGCGTGATCGTGCTCAAGGGGGCGTCCGACGCGGCCACCGCCACGGTCAAGCTGAGCGCGAAGGCGGCGGAGGGCCTGTCGCGCGCTGTGGGCCAGGCGGTGACGGTGACGGCCATCTCCACCGGCTATGTGCTGGTGATGTCCGGCCAGGCCATCGCCTTCATCCCGAACGAGGTGGGACAGGCGCTGATCCACCACAGCCGCGTGGGGCAATAACATGCGCCGCGCCACGCTGTTGTGCATCGCCGCCGCCACGCTGGCCGGCGCCGCCCTGCTGCCGGCCGCCGCGCGCGCCGGCAACAGCTGCGAAGACAAGCCGCTGCAGGTGCAGGCCGTCGTCAAGGGCATGGACCTCGCCTTGCGCACCAGCCGCGCGCTGGACGACAGCGGCGCGCAGGTCGCCTTCATCGCCCGCGCCGGGCAGGACCTGAGCAAATACCGCGTGCGCTACTCGCACATGGCCATGGTGTGGCGCGACCAGGAGCGCGGCCGCTGGCTGGTGGTGCACGAACTGAACGACTGCGGCAGCGCCACGTCCGGCCTGTACAACGAAGGCCTGGGTAACTTCTTCCTCGACGATATGTTCCTGTACGAGGCGCAGCTGGTGATCCCCGGTCCGGACGTGCAGGCCCGGCTGGCGCGCGTGCTCGCCACGAACACGCCGCGCCGGCTGCACCAGCCTAGCTACAACATGCTGTCGTACGCATTTTCCACGCGCTACCAGAATTCCAACCAGTGGGTGCTGGAGAGCTTCGCCGCAGCCAGCGCGGAGCCGGGCCAGGTGGAGACGCGCGCCGAAGCGCAGGCCTGGCTGAAGCAGTCCGGCTTCCGCCCCATCACCGTGGAGATCCCCGCGCTGACGCGCCTGGGCGCGCGCATGTTCCGCGCCAACGTCGCCTTCGACGACCATCCCTACGAGCGCCGCATGGCCGGGCAGATCGATACCGTGACGGTGGATTCGGTCGTGCGTTTCGTCAAAGCGCAGGACAGGGAAGCACGTACGATCACGATACGCTGAACCGCGCGCAAGGGGACTAATATGGAAAAGCTCATTTTGGTGCTGTTTGCCGTCGCGCTGTACCTGATCGGCATGCCCGTCTACTGCGTCATGGCCGCGCGGCGCGCCAGCCGGCAAGCTGCCAGCAACGACAGGGATCTGCTGCAGTTGCGGCATCTGGTGGACGAATTGCGGATGCAGCTGCGCGAGCTGCGGACGGAGCGCGCGCGCCCTGTGGCCCCTGCGCCCGCAGCGACGGACGCGCCCGCCCCTACGCCCGCCGCCATTACGCCCGCCCTCACGCCCACCCTTCCGCCTGCACCGGCGCCCGCGACGGCGCCTGCAGCAGCGGCTGAACGGAAACCCGCGCCGCAGCAGGCCGATAGTATGGAGGATGCGGGTGATGCCGGGGATGCCGGGGATGCCGGGAACGCCGGCGTGCCGCAACCCACTCTTGACACGGCAACGTCACCTTACTATCAAACCCATGGCGCGCCACCCGCATGGCTGGTGGCTGCACGCGACTGGCTATTGGGCGGCAACGTGGTGGCCAAACTCGGCCTGCTGATCCTGTTCATGGGCGTAAGCTTCCTGCTCAAATACGCCGCCGCCAACTTCGATACGCCGATCGAGCTGCGCCTGAGCGCCGTTGCGCTGGCCGACCTGGGCTTGCTGGCCTGGGGCTGGCGTATCCGCAGCAGCCGGCCCGGCATCAGCCTGCCCGTGCAAGGCACGGCCATTGCGGTCCTGATCCTGACGACCTTCGCCGCCTTCCGCATCTACCACCTGCTGCCCGCCACGCTCGCCTTCGGCCTGCTGATAGTCTTCGTCGCGCTGACCTGCCTGCTCGCGGTGTTGCAAGACGCCGTCTGGCTCGCCGTGTTCGGCATCGCGGGCGGCTTCGCAGCGCCGGTGCTGGTCTCCACCGGCAGCGGCAACCACATTGCCCTGTTCAGCTACTGCGCGATACTCAATGCCGGCATCCTGTACATCGCCACCAAAAAATCCTGGCGCGCCCTCAATGTGCTCGGCTTCGCCTGCACCTTTGCGCTGGGCACCTCCTGGGGCTTGCTGCGCTATTCGGCCGACAATTACCTGTCCTCCCAGCTGTTCCTGGGCCTGTTCCTGCTGATGTACATCGCCATCGCCGTCTTCTACGCGCAGCGGCAGGCGCCCAGGCTGGCGCACTACGTGGACGGCACGCTGGTATTCGGCGCACCGCTCGCGGCCATCGGTCTGCAGCACGGGCTGGTGCAGCACATGGAATTCGGCATGGCTTGCTCCGCCCTCGCCCTGGGGCTGCTCTACACCGGCCTCGCGCTGGTACTGTGGCGCCGCATGGGCGCGACCGGCCGCCTGCTGGCCGAATCGTTCCTCGCGCTTGGCGTGGTGTTCGGCACGCTGGCCATCCCCTTTGCGCTGGACGGCCGCTGGACCGCCACAGCCTGGGCACTGGAAGGCGCCGGCGTGGTCTGGGTAGGCCTGCGGCAGCAGCGCAAGCTGGCGTGGACCTTCGGACTGCTGGTGCAAGCTGCCGCCTGGACAGGCTTCCTCGGCGACATCATCGACCTCGACGCCGGCATCACGGCCAGCTCCAATATCTGGCTGGGCTTCCTGATCCTGGCGGCCAGCACCTTCATCGTCGCGGTGCAGATGCGCGGCGCCAGCCAGGCCGTCCCTGCCGCCTTGCGCGAGCCGCTGGCCACGCTGCTGCTGGCGGTAGCCGGTGCATGGCTGCTGGCCGGCACCTGGTATGAAGTCGCCAGCCGCACCAGCGGCGCCACCCAGCTCAACCTGCTGACCGCGAGCGCGCTCGTGGTTGCCGCCATGCTGGGGGTTATCGCTACCCGCATGCGCTGGCGCGTGGCCGGCGGCTACACCGTCGCCGTGCAGCTGCTGGCCGCCGGCGTCTTCCTGTACCGCACGCGCTGGGACTGGATCGACGCGCCCGTGGCACTGTTCGACGGCCCCTTCCTCAGCGCGGCCATGCTGGGCACAAGCTTGTGGTTCTCCAGCCTGTTCTTCCACCGCCACGCCAGACGCAGCGCAGGCGATGAGCAAGCCTCGCTCGCGCTCACGTCCGACGCCCTGCTGCCCGGCGCGGGCCTCGCCTGGTACGGCATGGGGCTGGCGCCGCTGGCCGGCTGGCTGGCGGACCACTACTACGCCCGCATGTACCTCCACGGCCTGCCGCAGAGCCTCGATGTGCCGGCCATGGTGTCGTTCTACGCCATCGGTGGCAGCCTGCTTGCCCTGCTCATCCAATACCTGGCGCGCCGCCTGGATTGGAGCGGCCTGCGCGCGCTGGCCGCGCCCGCATGGCTGGCATTGGCGGGCATCAGCGCCGCTCACCTGATGGTGCTGTACTTCGCCGACACGACGCCCGGCGCGCTGGCCTGGTGCGCCTACGCCACCGCGTGGGGCGCCGCCGAATACATGCTGAGGACATGGAGGCGCATGACGTGGCCAATGCCGCACGCCGCGCTGATCGCACTGCATTTGCTGCGCATTGCCGTGCCGTGGCTGATGATCTGGCCCGTGCTGAACCACGCCATCAGCGGCGCATTGCTGGCCGGCGGCAGCGCAGCGCAAGTCCGCATGCTGCTGGACGGCTGGGAAGTCAGCGGCGGCTGGGCGCGCTATTTGCCCGCATGGGCCATGATGGCCGCTACTGCCCTGCTGCTGCGCTGTACCGCATTGGACGAGTGGCCGCTGCAGCCGCTGAACGCGTGGCACCGCCGCGTGCTGCTGCCGATCGCGGCGGCATGGACGGTGCTGCTGGCCGCGCGCTGGAATGTGCTCTACAGCGGCGCCATGGAACCGCTGCCCTACCTGCCGCTGCTAAACCCGCTGGACCTGACCACTGGCTTCGCGCTGCTGCTGGCGGCCGCTGCGTTCCGGCAGCACCGCCACGCTGCGCAGCTCATGCTGGCGGCTGCGGGCACGGTGTATGTGTGGTTCAACCTGATCCTGCTGCGCTCCGTGTCGAACTACATGGATGTGCCTTACCAGTTCCCGGCGCTGATGGCATCGCAGTTCGTGCAAGCGCTGCTCTCGCTGGTGTGGACCGTGAGCGCCATGGTGCTCATGCGGATTGCGGCGCAGCGAAGCTTGCGCGCGCTGTGGGGCGCCGGTGCTGCGCTGCTTGCCGTGGTTGTGCTCAAATTATTCTTGGTGGACCTGTCCAACGCAGGCGGCATCGAACGCATCGTGTCCTTCATCGGCGCCGGCCTGCTGATGGTGGCAATCGGCTACGTCGCGCCGCTGCCCCCGGCAGCGCGCCGCGCGGAGGCGGTGCAATGAGCGCCCTCCTGCGCCACGCCGCCGCTGTGGCACTGCTGATGGCAGGCGCCTGCCGTGCAGCCGCGCCTGCGGGCGGCGGGGAGGGCTACAGCCACGCAATGCAAGTCAGCGTGCAAAAGGATAGCGGCCTGGCCGCGCTGCGACTGCCGCAGCAGGTCTATCTCGGCTCGCGCTCGCCGTCGCTGAACGACCTGCGCGTATTCGACCGCCACGGCGCCGCCGTCCCGTTTGCGCTGCTGGCGCCGGCGCAAACGCCGGCCACCGTGACCGAGCTTCCGGTGCGCATTTTCCCGCTCAGGTCAGCGGCGAGCACCGACGCCGGCGCCGCAGGCGCGCGGCTCGACATCCGCACCGACGGCAATGGCCGCCTGCTGTCGGTGGCCAGCGTCCCGGCGCAGCCGGCGCCCGCAGCGCAGCAGCCGCTGTCCAATTTGATCCTCGAGATCGGCGAAAGGGACGCGCACGGCAACGCGCCGCTGGTATCCGCGCTGCGCTTTGAGCTGCCGCCCGGAACGTCCAACTACACCGCGCAGCTGTGGCTGGAAACCAGCAACGACCTGCAGCATTGGGAACCGGCCTGCGCCGCCGAATTGAGCTGGCTGTCAAACACCGATGCCGACACGCTCACCAACAACCGCATGGCCTTCCAGCCGATCCCGTTCCGCTACGCGCGCATCAGCTGGCGCAGCGGAACGCCGCTGGTATTCGCCCGCATCGCGGCAGAATCCTCCAGCACGGCCGACGCGGGACCGCCGCTGGATACCATCATCCTGCAGCCCACGGTGGCCAGCAACGGCACTGACCTGATGTACCGCAGCAGCGTCGCCATCCCTGCCGAGCGCATCGGCATGCAATTCGACGCGGCCAACGCCGTCATCCAGGTCACCGTGGGCCGCTACCAGCGCCTGCCGAGCCGCCACCGCAGGCGCCAGCCGGAGTGGCAATTCATCCCGGTGCTCCATACCACGTTTTACCGCATCAGCCAGCAGGGTGTGGAACGCAAATCCGGCGACGCCGCGATCGCCGAAACGCACACCGACACCTGGGTAGCTAAAACCCAGCACGCCTCCACGCTGCAGCCGGCGCTGCGGGTGTCGTGGACGCCGTCCACCCTGCTGCTGCTTGCGAACGGCAATGGCCCCTACCAGCTCGCCTTCGGCCGCGCAAACGCCGACAACGCCGCCTTCCAGCCATCGCAGCTCGCCCCCGGCTTCAGCGAGGAAGAACTGCGCGCCCTGCCGCAGGCGCAGGCGACGCTGCCAGCAGCACAAAGCGGCCGCGGCGGCGCCTCGGGGCCATCGGCCTCGGTCCCACCCGCCGCATCGGGCGCAACGTCGCGCACCGCCGTGCTCTGGTCGGTCCTGTTGGCGGGCATTGCCCTGCTGGCCTACTTCGCCCGCACGCTGCTGCGCCAGATGAGCGATGGAGGAAAGCAGAACTAGCGGAGGAAAGCAGAACTAGCCGGGCGCGAGCCATCCACGGCGCGCAGAATCCGCACCGGCGGTGGCGCGCAAATCCTCGCGGGCGACTTCCGGCCCGCGCACCGTGACGGCACGCCGCAGAACCGCCTCGGCATCGTCCAGCAATCCGCGCCGCTGCAAGCCGCGCAGGTAGGCGGAGGTGCTCATCAGCAGCACATTGTCCGGCATACGCCGCAGGAAATTGGTTTTGCGAAGCGCCGAATCTTCAAATAACAGGATGGCGGCATCGACCTGATTCAACAGTTCACGAGTCAGTATCTCGCCCGCAGCCAGCTCTCCCCTGCCGCGGCTGCGCAAGCCGGGGCGCAGCGCCAGCAAGGCCAGAAACTCATCGAACACTTCCGTTTCGCCAATTTCTACGCGATCGCGATGCAGTGCAAGCCAGTGCATCACCTCCCGCGCCCCGGGCTTGTCCGCATGGCTGACTACTTCGTATTCCACCATATCAGGTACGATCACTGGCACATTCAGCAGCAGCAAGGTGTCGAGCGCCTGCGCCAGCGCGAGGGTGATAAGGGGACCGGCATCTGTAACGATCAGCGAGATCCTCATGCGAATATCTCCCCGCATAACGCGCATTGTGCTGGATTGAAATCGAGTGTGCTGTCCACGCGCGGCAAAGGCAGACCACGTTCAGCCAGGGCCAAGAGAATGTCGCCGCACCACAAGCCGGTCAGCTCCTGCAAGGCCAACTGATCAATTTCGCCCGCGGAGTAGGCTCGCAGCAAATTTTCCAGATTGGCGTCCACGGTGCGCTCCTGCGGCAGTGAAAATTTCACTATACGCCGGCGCGGCGCGCGCCGCTTTGACGAACATCATTGCGGCGGTGTCGAGTTTGGGAGGGCAGTGACTATTGGATAGATTGTAAGGCAAGCAAAGCAAGTAAAATTTCTTATAAGAAATTGGCGCAGCGTCCGCGCACGATTCCCTCCTATCTATCCACTCCACTCGGGCAAACCATGAAAATCCACCAATCCGGCGCCATGCTGGCAGCCGCACTGTGCGCATCCCTGCTTTCCGGCTGCGCCACCGAAAGCTCCCAGGCACTGGCCGTACCGACTGTTGCGGCCGCAGCGCGTCCCTACACCGGCGTACGCAGCCCTATCGCGGTCGGCAAGTTCGACAACCGCTCCAGCTTCATGCGCGGCATTTTCTCGGACGGCGTCGATCGTCTGGGCAGTCAGGCCAAGACCATCCTGATCTCGCACATGCAGCAGACCAACCGCTTCAACGTGCTGGACCGCGACAACCTGAACGAAATGAAGCAGGAAGCCGGCTTCAAGCAACAGGCGCAGAACATCAAGGGCGCCGATTTCATCGTCACCGGCGACGTCACCGAGTTCGGCCGCAAGGAAGTGGGCGACCACCAGCTGTTCGGCCTGGCCGGACGCGGCAAGACCCAGGTAGCCTACGCAAAGGTCACGCTCAACGTGGTCAACATTGCCACCTCGGAAGTGGTGTACTCCAGCCAGGGCGCTGGCGAATACAGCCTGTCGAACCGCGAAGTGCTGGGCTTCGGCGGCACCGCGAGCTACGACGCCACGCTGAACGGCAAGGTGCTGGACCTGGCCGTGCGCCAGGCAGTGGACCAGCTGGTGGCCGGCGTGGAAGCCGGTGCGCTGAACATCCGCAAGCAATAAGGAGCGCGCATGAACCCGTCCACGATTCAACGCGCCGCCGCCGTGCTGGCGCTGGCGGCCAGCGCCATGCTGACCGGCTGCGCTTCCGCGCCCAAGACCCTGTACCAGTGGGAAGGCTATCAGCCGCAAGTCTACCAGTACCTGAAAGGCGAAAGCCCGGAACAGCAGATCGCTGCCATGGAAAAGGACCTGCAAACCATCAGCGCCAAGGGCAGCATGGCGCCGCCCGGCTTCCATGCGCACCTGGGCATGCTGTACTCGATCGCCGGCAAGCCGGACCAGGTCGTGGCGCAGTTTGAAGATGAGAAGAAGCTGTTCCCGGAATCGGCGGCCTATATGGACTTCCTGCTCGGTAAGATGAAAAAAGGTGAAAAATTATGATGCGCCGTCTCCTGAAGCTGGCAGTCTGCGTCGTGCCGGCGGTGTTTTTCGCCGGCTGCGCCACGCAGAAAGCGCCATATGACTACACCGCGTTCAAGGCCGCCAAGCCGCGCTCCATCCTGGTACTGCCACCGCTGAACAACTCGCCGGAAGTCAAAGCCACCAACAGCGTGTACGCGCAAGTGACGTATCCGCTGGCGGAAGCCGGCTACTACGTGCTGCCGGTAGCGCTGGTGGGTGAAACCTTCAAGCAGAACGGCCTGACCAACGCAGCCGATATCCATGCAGTCGACATCAGCAAGCTGGGTGACATCTTCGGCGCGGACGCCGCACTGTATGTCACCATCTCCAACTACGGCGCAAGCTACACCGTGGTAAACAGCGTGGTCGTGGTTTCCGTGAATGCCAAACTGGTGGATATCAAGACGGGCACCGTCCTGTGGACCGGCGCGGCCAGCGCTTCCAACAACGAAGGCGGCAACAACGGCGGCGGCGGTCTGGTCGGCGCACTGGTGGCGGCTGCCGTCAAGCAAATCATCAACAGCGTCAGCGATACCTCGCACCCGGTCGCGGGCGTGGCCAATTCGCGTCTGCTGTCGGCAGGCCAGGCCAACGGCATCCTGTACGGCCCGCGCTCGGAAAACTACCTCAAGCAGTAAAGCTGCGGACCCGGCGGAACAGCGGGCCTATCACCAGCACCACTATCACCATGCGCGAAACATGGAATGCGGTGACGATGGGCACGCCGAGATGCAGGGTTTTGGCGGTGAGCGACATCTCTGCGATGCCGCCGGGCGAGGTGGCGAGGATGGCGGTGCCGGGGTTCAGGCCCGTCAGCCTGGCAAGCAGCAGGCCGAAGCCGGCGGCCAGTGCCAGCGCCAGCGCGCTGCAGGCGGCCACACTGCCCAGGTAGCGCGGCGCGGTGTGGAGGAAGCCGGGCGTGAAGCGCGTGCCGAGCGAGATGCCGATGAACAGCTGGCCCGCCTTCACCATCCATTCCGGCAGGCGGCTCAGGTGGATGCCGCAGGCGGTCAGCGCCAGCGCCATCAGCAGCGGGCCGATCACCCAGGCGTTGGGCAGCCGGCCTTTTTTCAGCGCCAGCGCGGCGCAGCTGGTGAGCACGATCAGCACCAGCAGGCCAGGCGGCTGCACGCTGCGCGCACCCGGCACGAACAGATCCGTCCCCATGCCCAGGCCATGCTCGCCCCAGTAGCGGATGGCGAACGGAATAATCCCCACCACCATCATGATGCGCAGGCTGTGCGCGGCGGCCACGCGTTCGACGTTGGCGCCGTGGTGCTCGCCCTGCACCGCCATTTCGGATGCGCCGCCCACCGCCATGGCGAAGAAGGCCGTGGTGCGGTCGGTGCGCGACAGTTTATGCAGCAGCCAGGCGCAGAAGCAGCCCAGCACCAGCGCGAAGGCGACGGCGGCGGCGATCCAGCCGGCCTGCGCGGCCAGCACGGCCAGCACCGGCGCGGTGAAGTACAGGCCGAGCGCGGTGCCGATGGCCCACTGCCCCGCTTCCCGCACCGGCACCGGCGCCGACAGGTCCAGCCCGCACAGGCGCAGCGCGGCAGTGGCGAACAGCGGCCCTATCATCCACGGCAGCGGCGTGTTCAGATACACGCACAGCAGCGCGGCCAGCAGGCCGGCGGCCAGCGCATAGAGGAAAGGCCGCGTGGGTTTCACGCTGCTGAGCTTCACACGGCCTAGAATACCCAGAGTTTCTCGGCCGGCAGCTGCAGCCAGTAGCTGCCTGCGTCCAGCTTGTACTTCGAGTAGGCGCGCAGGCTGATGTCGCCGTTGGCGCTCTCGAACAGGCACTCCCAGCGGTCGCCCAGGTACATGCAGGTAAACAGCGGGATCTCGATGGCGTTGTCCACCGGGGTCGAGCTGACCTTCACTTCTTCCACGCGGATCAGCGTGGCGGGTTCGGCCATGCCGGCGCCGCGCGCCGTGCCGCGCAGCCTGGCGCCGCCCACTTCCAGCGTCACATTGGCGCCGTCGCGCGACAGCACCTTGCCCGGCAGGCGGTTGTTACTGCCCATGAACTCCGCCGTGAACAGCGTCTCCGGCGTTTCGTACATGCTTTGCGGCGTGCCTTGCTGCTCGATCTTGCCGTTGTTGAGCAGCAGGATGCGGTCGGAAATCGCCATGGCCTCGGCCTGGTCGTGCGTCACCATCAGCGCGGACAGGCCCAGGCGCACGATCAGCTCGCGCAGGAAGGCGCGCGCCTCTTCGCGCAGCTTGGCGTCCAGGTTGGACAGCGGCTCGTCCAGCAGGATCACGGGCGGGTTGTACACCAGCGCGCGGGCAATCGCCACGCGCTGCTGCTGGCCGCCGGACATCTGGTGCGGATAGCGCTCGCCCAGGTGGCCCAGGCCGAGCTGCTTGAGCACTTCGTTGACGCGCTCCTTGATTTCGGCCGTGCCCATCTTGCGCAGCTTCAGGCCGTAGGCCACGTTGTCGAACACGGTCTTGTGCGGCCACAGCGCGTAGGACTGGAACACCAGGCCCAGGTTGCGCTGCTCGGCCGGCATCTCGAACGATTTCGAGCCGTCGAACACATTGCGCTCGCCGATGTTGATGGTGCCCAGCTTCGGGCTCTCCAGGCCGGCCACCGCGCGCAGCAAGGTGGTCTTGCCGCTGCCCGACGGCCCCAGCAGCGCGACCACTTCGCCCTTCTGCAGGTGCATCGAAACGCCCTTCAGGATGGGGTTGGCGGTGGCGCCCTGGCCGTATTCCAGGTGCAGGTCGTTGACGCTTAATTCGTTCATGGCGAGGTCTCGTTTCATGATAGTTCTCTCAGTTGTGCGCTTAGTTGTGCAGTTAGTTGTGCAACTTCACGCCGAAGCGCAGCGCAATGCCCAGGCCCACGGCCACCAGCGATATATTGATGAAGGACAGCGCCGCCACCAGGTCGGTCGAACCGCCCGCCCACAGCGACACCAGCATGGCGCCGATCACTTCGGTGCCCGGCGACAGCAGGTACACGCCGGTCGAGTATTCGCGCTCGAAGATCAGGAACACCATCAGCCACGCGCCCAGCAGGCCGTATTTGATCAGCGGCAGCGTCACGTCGCGCGTCACCTGGCCGCGCTTGGCGCCCACGGCGCGCGCCGCTTCTTCCAGTTCCGGCCCCACTTGCAGCAGCGCGGTCGAGATCAAGCGCATGCCGTAGGCAAGCCACACCACCGAGTACGCCAGCCACACGGCGAAGATGGTCGAGCGCAGCGAGCGCAGCGCCGGCACCAGGTGTTCGCTGAGCCACAGGGCCAGGCCGTTGTCCATGCCCTTCAGCATGCCGTCCAGCCAGGACGGCACGAACAGGAACACCCACAGGAAGGCCAGGCCGGCCAGCAGGCCAGGCACGGCGCGCGGCACCAGCACGCTGTAGTCCAGCAGGCGGGTGATGCCGTCCTGCTTGCGGTGCATGGCCAGCGCGATGGCGCAGTAGCAGGCCACGGCCAGGGCGCCGCCGATCACGCCGATCAGCACCGTGTTCAGGATGCCGCGCATCAGCGAGTGCTGCTCGAAGATGTCGCGGAAGTGCTGCAGGGTCAGCACGTCGGCCAGCTTCACGCCCTCGCCCCAGTACTGCACGAAGGAGCGCAGCACGATGCCGGTCAGCGGCAGGACGATGGTGAACAGCAGCCAGGCGAACAGCAGGCCGAAGGCGACCCACTTCCACTTACCCAGCGGCATGGCCTTGGTGCGCGCGCCCTTGCCCTTGATGGACACGTATTTGTTAGCCGACTTGAGCAGCCAGCGTTGCAGCATCACCAGCGGCAAGGTCACCATCACCAGGCAGACGGCGACGGCGGCCATCAGGTGGTAGGACGGCGTGCCCAGCTTGTTGGTCAGCTTGTACAGATAGGTGGCCAGCACCAGGTGGCCTTCCGGGTCGCCCAGCACCAGCACCAGGCCGAACACCTCGAAGCCGAGGAAGAACACCAGCACGCCGGCATACGACAGCGCCGGCAGGATCATCGGCAGCGACACGTTCATCATCACCTGCCATGGCGAGGCGCCGGCCACGCGGGCCGCCTCTTCCACGTCCGAGCCCAGGCTTTTCAGCGCGGACGAGGCGTACAGGTAGACGTGCGGCACGTGGGTCAGGCCGGCGATGATGACGATGCTGGTGAAGGAATAGATGTTCCAGGGGATGAAGCCGAGCAGCTCCTTGGCCCAGATCGAGTAGAAGCCCACCGGCCCCATCGAGACGACGTAGCCGAAGCCCATCACCATCGGCGAGACGAAGATCGGCACCAGCAGCAGCGGCGCGATCCAGCCGCGGCCCGGCAGGTCGGTGCGTATCATCAGGAAGGCCAGCGCGCCGCCCAGCGGCACGGCGATGGCCGCCAGGCCGGAGGCCAGGATCAAGCCATTCCAGAACGCCTGCGCGAAGTCCGGGTCGTCGATGATGAAACGGTAGGCGTCCAGTCCCAGTTCCTTGACCGGCATGAAGAACGGGGCCGACAGGAAGCTCTGGTAGAAGATCAGGAACAGCGGCAGGAAGATGGCGATCGCGGTCAGCGTCACCACCACTCCGCGCGGCCAGTTCAGGCTTCTGCGGCCGCTTGAGGGTAGGGTCAGTGTTTGCATGGTCGATTCTCGATTCAACGGTTGGCTGCGGCTTGGCGGGTTACGCTGCGCTAACCCGCCCTACGGCGGCCCAGCATGTAGGGCGGGTTCGCGCAGCGTGCCCCGCCATCCGCCTTACTTCTTGCCTGCGGTTTCTTTCCACTGCTTCAGGAAGGCCATGCGCTTGGCAGGTCCCAGGAATTGCAGCACGATGGGGTGCACCGGCACTGGCTTGACGTTGTCCTTGCCGATCTGCTTGATCAGGTCCGCCGAGGTGGTCTCGCCGGTGACGTCGGCGCGGATCGCGTACAGCTTCGATTCGTTGGCGATCACGGTCTGGCCGCGGTGCGACAGCATGAAGTCCAGCCACAGCTTGGCCGCGTTGACGTTCTTGGCGGCCTTGTTGATGAACATCACGCGCGACAGGATCAGCGTGTAATCCTTGGGCAGCACCACGCCGATGGACGGATCGGTCTTGGCGCGCACCAGCGCGTAGGAGCCCAGCACGTTGTAGCCGATCAGGTTCTCGCCGGACGAGATGCGCTCCATCATGGTGCCGGTGGACGACTGCACGCGCACCTTGGCCACGCCGAAGGCGTTTTCCATGTCGATGAACTTCGGATTCTCCTTCGCGTCCTGCGTCATGAACATGAAGCCGACGCCGGATTTTTCGATGTCGTAGGTGGTGACCTTGTCCTTGAACTTCGGCTGCTGGATCAGCTTGGTGAAGTCGGCGTGGGTCTGTGGCACTTCCTTGGCGTCCACCAGGCGCTTGTTGTAGACGATGGCGGCCGGCTCGAAGGTGGTGCCGTAAGCCTGGTCGTCCCAGATCGCCCAGCCGGGGATCTTGGACGCTTCCACCGATTTGTATTTCAGCGCGTGGCCGTCCGAAGCCAGGCGCATTTGCAGGTCCATCGCGGAAGACCACATCACGTCGGCGGTATTGCCGCCGGCCGCCGCTTCCGAGATGAAGCGGTTGTACACCTCGGTGGAATTCATGTCGTTGTACTCAACCGTGATGCCGGGGTAGATGGCGTTGAACTCCTTGATCAGGGGCTGGGTCGCCTTGCTGTCGGTAGCGCCGTAGACCACCAGCTTGCCCTCTTTCTTGGCGCCGTCGATCAGCTTCTGGTAGTCGGCTGGATAGCCGGCCGGTACTTGGGCAAGAGCTGCGGACGCAACGAGGGCGGCCGCGACGGCCAGGGTCGATTTGATGAACATGTAAGTCTCCAGTTAAGTAGCGTTTTTTGTAGCTTGTTTTAGCGCACCAGGCCGAATTCGCTGGCGCGCCTGCCGTAGT
Organism: Pseudoduganella sp. UC29_71; assembly: GCF_042693265.1. Classification (NCBI taxonomy): domain Bacteria; kingdom Pseudomonadati; phylum Pseudomonadota; class Betaproteobacteria; order Burkholderiales; family Oxalobacteraceae; genus Pseudoduganella; species Pseudoduganella sp. UC29_71. Next base: position 4,258,013 of record NZ_CP170549.1, read on the forward strand.
CGTCCACGGCCTTGCGTACGTAGTCGGCGAGCGCGTCGCCGGTCAATGCAAAGGGATAAAGGCCATAGGCTGCGCGGGCCTGGGCAAATTGCGGTGTCGCCATCATGCGCTCGAACACGCCCACCCACTGGCGGTAGTCCGCCTCGGGCACGTGCGGCCCCATCCACACGCCGCGGATGATGGGCCACACCACGTCCACGCCCTGCTCGCGGGCGGTGGGCACGGCCGCCAGCACGCCGGGCAGGCGCTGTTCGGACAGCACCGCCAGCACGCGCGTCTTGCCGTTGGCCGCGTACAGCGTGGCCTCGGACGCGTCGCCCGACACCACGTGCACATAGCCCGCGTCCATGGCGGTGAAGGCTTCGCCGCCGCCTTCCAGCGCCACGAAGCGCAGCACTTTCGGGTCCACGCCGGCGGTACGCATCACCAGCGCGATCTTCAGCCAGTCCTGGCTGCCGATGGTGCCGGACACGCCGATCAGCACTTTTTCAGGATGCTTTTTCAGCGCCGCCACCAGGTCGCCCAGGGTCTTGTAGGCCGAATCGGAACGCACGGCGATCATGCCGTAGTCCGCGCCCAGCGCCGCCACCCAGCGCACGTCGTCCGCCTTGGCCTTGCCGAACTTGCCCTGCGCCAGATTGAGCAGCGAGCCGCCGGAGAACACCACCAGGGTGTTCGGGTCGGCGCGGCGCTGCGTCATCAGCGAATGCCAGGCCACCGCGCCTATGCCGCCGGGCACGTAGCTGATATGCACGTCGCGCGGCGCGCCGCCCGACAGCGCCTGCAGCCCCTTCTGCGCCAGCTTGCAGGTCAGGTCCATCGCGCCGCCCGGTTTGGACGGCACAATGCACTCGACCCGGCCCGCCGCAGCCGGCGCGGCAGTCGCCGCCGGCGCCGCCAGCAGCATGGCAAGCGGGAACAGTAAGGTTGGCAGGGCTTTCATGGCGGTTGCTCGTGCTTAGTCGTGCTTAGAAGCGGTGCTGAATGCCGGTGACCACGCCGCGCTGGTTGGTGTCGAAGCCGGCGTCATCGCGCGACAGGCCGGTCAGCTGGCCGTTCTTGGACTTGGCGTAGGCGGCGGCCACATACACGTCGGTGCGCTTGGACAGCGCGTAGCGGTAGCGCGCCACGTACAGCGTGGGGTCGGCGTCCTTGCCGGCCAGGACGTTCTTCACGTTGATGCGGTACACGGCGCCGGTGAGGGTGGTGTTCGGAATGCCCTTGTAGGCCACGCCGGCCCACCAGGTGGTCGCTTTCACGTCCGGCGTGGCGGCCTTGCCGGCCACCAGCTTGTAGTCGCGCACCACGCCGTAGAACTTGAGCGGGCCGGTTTCGTAGGTGGCGCCCAGGTGGTAGACGGTGTTCTCGTCGCGGTTGCCGGTGGCGGCCACGGTGTTGCCGTTGATGCGCTCCCAGGTCGCCATCAGGCCCAGGCCATTGGCGGCGTAGGCCACGTTGCCCGCCATCTTGCGGCTGTCGGACTGGCCGGTGGTCTGCTCGCCCATGCCGTAGGTGGCGCCATACTTGAAGTCGCCGGTGCTGCCGGAGTACTTGATCAGGTTGTCGAAGGCGGTGGTGAAGCCGTACTTGCTCGGGCCGGTGGCAGGACCGCTGGTTGCCCAGGAGTAATACGGTGCGAAGCCCATCGGATCGTAGGAGATCACGGTGTCGTACACGGTGGTAAAGGAACGGCCCAGCACCAGGCGGCCGAAGCTGCCTTCCAGGCCGACGTTGGCCTGGCGCTTGAACAGCGGGCCGTCCTGGGCGCCGGTGTCGAGCAGGATGCCGCCTTCCAGCTGGAAGACGGCTTTCAGGCCGCCGCCCAGGTCCTCGGTGCCGCGCAGGCCCCAGCGCGAAGTGTTCATACCGCCGGAGATCACGCTGGTCTTCGAACCACCGCCAGGCGTGGCGTGGGAAGCGCTTTCGACGCCGGCGTCGATCAGGCCATAGACCTGCACGTTCGACTGCGCATGGGCCGCGCCGCCCAGCGCGCATGCCGCCATTGCAGCCGATACTGCCATCGTCAAAGTGGACTTCTTCATGGGTGTCTCCTATAGATATAATTGTTGGTGATATGCCTGATCACTGAAATCAGGCCTCCACTATAGGTTTCACTTCCTTTCAATTCTCTTTCACTGCGCTTTCACCGGCAATCTTGTCGCCATGTCACCACAAAGATTTACTTTTGGCGGCGCGGCGAGGAAGATGCAGGCCTGAGCATACACCTGGCAACACGAAAATCATGCGCATCCTCCTCGTCGAAGACCACACCGAACTGCAGCACTGGCTGGCCAAGGCCCTGCGCGACTCCCACCTGACGGTGGAATGCGCGGACAACGGCGCCGACGCCGACGCCCTGCTGCACACCCAGGACTACGCCCTGGTCATCCTCGATCTCACCCTGCCGCGCATGGATGGGCTGGAGGTGCTCAAGCGCCTGCGCGCGCGCGGCGGCCCGCGCGGCAAGACGCCGGTGCTGATCCTGACCGCGCGCGGCGGCCTGGAAGAACGCGTGCAAGGCCTGAACCTGGGCGCGGACGACTACCTGGCCAAGCCCTTCGAGCTGGCCGAACTGGAAGCGCGCGTGAAAGCGCTGCTGCGCCGCAGCGTGGGCAACGAAGCCCTGGTGCACACCTGCGGCGCGCTCAGTTTCGACACCATCACCCGCATGTTCAGCTACCACGGCGCCGCGCTGGCGCTCACCCCGCGCGAGCACGCCGTGCTGGAGGCGCTGATCAGCCGCAGCGGGCGCGCCGTCTCCAAGGACAAGCTGTTCGACGAAGTGTTCGCGCTGGCCGACGACGCCAACCTGGACGCCATCGACCTGTACATCCACCGCGTGCGCAAAAAGCTGGAAAGCAACCAGCCCGGCGCCGCCGCCATCACCACGCTGCGCGGCATCGGCTACCTGCTGCAGCCGCGCGAACCGGCCGCCTGATGGAACCCGCGCCGGACCACGCAGCAAACGGCGCGCCCGGCGCCCCGCTGGGCAGCCTGCGCGGCCAGTTGCTGCGCTGGCTGCTGGTGCCGCTGATCTGCCTGATGGCGCTGGACGCGGTCTCCGTCTACCGCAACGCGCTGGACGCGGCCGACATGGCCTATGACCGCTCGCTGCTGGCCTCCACGCGCGCGCTGGCCGAGCGCGTCTCGGTACAGGACGGCAAAGTGGTGGCCGATGTGCCCTACGTGGCGCTGGACAGCTTCGAGACCGACACGCTGGGGCGCATCTTCTACAAGGTCAGCGGCATCAACGGCGAGACCGTGTCCGGCTTCGACGACCTGCCGCCGGTGCCGCCCAACGTGCCGCGCTCGGAAGCCTACCCCGCGCTGGTGCGTTTCTATCACGCCAAGTACAACGGCCAGCCGGTGCGCATCGCCGCGCTGCTGCAGCCCGTGTACGACGACAGCATGCGCGGCATCGCCCTGATCCAGGTGGCCGAAACGCTGGACGCGCGGCGCGGCCTGTCCAACCAGATCCTGCTCGACACGCTGCTGTGGCAGGCCGGCCTGATCTTGGCCACCGGCCTGCTGGTGTGGTTCGCCGTGCGGCTGGTGCTCAAGCCGCTGATGCGGCTGAAGGAAGAAGTCGAAACGCGCAGCGTGTCCGACCTGTCCGACGTCGACCCCGCGCTGGTGCACAAGGAAGTGCGGCCGCTGGTGGAAGCGATGAACGGCTCGATGTCGCGCATCCAGGGCCTGATCGCCAGCCAGCGCCGCTTCATCGCCGACGCCTCGCACCAGCTGCGCACGCCGCTCACGGTGCTCAAGACCCAGTCCGAGCTGGCGTTGCGCGAAGCCGGCCGCGATGCCTGCGACGCGGCGGCGCTGCGCAGCATGGTGCAAAGCATCGCCAACACCACCGACTCGGCGGTGCACCTGGCCAACCGCCTGCTGATGCTGGCGCGCATCGAGCACAGCGGCGGCGCCGAACCGGTGCCGGTCGAGCTGCGCGCGCTGGCCCAGCAGGTGGCGCTGGAGCTGGCGGTGCCCGCCGTGAGCCGCAATATCGACCTGGCGCTGGAAGCCGAGCACGACGCGCTGGTGCCCGGCCAGGCGCTGCTGCTGCATGAAATGGTGGCCAACCTGGTCGACAACGCGCTGCGCTACACGCCCGACGGCGGCAGCGTCACCGTGCGCGTGCGCCCGGGCCTGGCCGGGCGCGGCCCCGTGCTGGAAGTGGAAGACAGCGGCCCCGGCATCCCGGAAAGCGAGCGCGAGCGCGTGTTCTCCCCCTTCTACCGCGCCGCCGCCTCCATGCAGCGCAACCCCGGCGGCGCCGGCCTGGGCCTGGCCATCGTGCGCGACATTGCCGCCCTGCACGGCGCCACCATCACCCTCGGCCACGGCGCCCGCAACCAGGGCCTGCACGTCAGCGTCGCCTTCCCCGCCTGATTCCGCCAAGAAGCAGCCTGAGCCGCATTCGGGGTCTGACGGGGACGCCGAGTCCCCGAATGCGGCTCAGGCTGCTTCGGGCGGGGACGGCCAATCGGACGCGGAGTTTCCTGCTTTTCCCCTATGATGCGCGGGTACGTTGCTGAGCCGTCCGGCCCCTCTTTTCCTATGTTTCCCAAGCTGTCATTCCGCCATTTGCTGCTGGGCGTGTTCTTGCTGATCGCCGTGCTGCTGAGCGCGACGTCGGTGCATGCCCTGCTGACCCTGGACCGCCTTGCCGCCCATAGCCGCGAGGCGGGCCAGCACGCCATCGCGCTGACGGAGAATGCGCAGCGCCTGGCCGAGCGCAGCGTGGCCATGGAGCGCAGCGCACGCCAGTTCCTGGTGCTGGACGATCCCGCCTTCCGCGAACGCTATGCCGAGGCCTGGCGCGATGCGCAGGCGGCGCTGGCCGCCGTGGCCGCCGGCCTGCCCGGCGCGCCGCCGCAAACCTTTGCCGACTGGAACCAGCGCAGCGAGGCGGCCTGGACCGTGCTGCAAAGCCCGCGTGGGCGCCGCATCAACCGCCAGCAGGCGCTCAACCAGGCGCTGACGGGACTGCCCGCCATCAGCCAGGCGCTGGAGGATGAGGTCAAGCGCGAGGTGGAGCGCCGCAACCAGCTGCTGCTCGATGAGCTGGACCAGCGGCGCGGCGTGCTGACCGGCCAGGTGGCGGCCGCCATTGCCGTGGCGGCGCTGCTGGCGGTAGGCTTCGGCGCCTGGGTGTCGCGCCCGCTCAAGCAGATCGAGCAAGCCATCCACCGCCTGGGCGAGAACCGCTACGGCGACGCCATCGCCGTCGAGGGGCCGAACGATTTGCGCCGCCTGGGCCAGCAGCTGAACTGGCTGCGCCAGCGCCTGTCCGACCTGGAGGCGGACAAGTCGCGTTTCCTGCGCCATATTTCGCACGAGCTGAAAACGCCGCTGGCGGCGCTGGTGGAAGGGGTGGCGCTGCTGGAGGACCAGGTGCTGGGCGCGCTCTCGCCGCAGCAGCGCGAGATCGCGGCCATCCTGCGCCAGAACACGGCCTCGCTGCAGAACCAGATCGAGGATCTGCTGCGCTACAACGCGGCCAATTTCGATGCCCAGCACCTGCTGCGCGCGCCGTGCGAGCCGGCCGCGCTGCTGCGCGAGGTGATCGCCAACCAGCAGCTGCAGTTGCAGGCACGCGGCCTGGTGGTGCTGGTCGAGGGCGCGCCGCGCGCGCTGCCGATGGATCATGACAAGATGGCCGTCGCGCTGGGCAACCTGCTGTCGAACGCGCTGCGCTTCAGTCCGCACGGCGGCACGCTGCGCTTCGCGCTGGACGAGCACCAGGGCATGCTGCGCATCGACTGCAGCGACCAGGGGCCAGGCGTGGCGGCGGAGGACGCCGAGCGCGTCTTCGAGCCTTTCTACCAAGGCGAACGCCAGCCGCCGGGCGCACGGCGCGGCAACGGCATCGGCCTGTCCATCGTGCGCGAATACGTGCAAGCGCACGGCGGCAGCCTGCAATTGCTTCCCTCCCAGGCGGGAGCCCATTTTCGGATTGAACTGCCTTATGACCACTAGATTGCTGTCCCTGCTGCCGGTACTGCCCGCCCTGTTGCTGGGCGCGTGCATGACGCCGACGCCGCCTCCACCGCAGCCGGCCGTGATGCCGGCGCCCCCGGTCGCGCCGCTGGCGCAGACGCCGCTCACGCACGTGTCGCCACAGGACGAGGCGGCGCCGCTGCTGGCTTACCACCAGAGCCTGCGCCGCATGCAGCAGGGCGAGTTGCTCAAGGAGCTGAGCGGCTTGAGCCTGCAGCAGTCCACGCCCAAGCTGTCGCTGCAGATCGGCATGATCCTGATGCTCACGCGCGGCAGCGGCGACCTGGCGCGCGCGCAGGCGCAGTTCGACAGCGTGGCCAGCTCCAGCGAGCAGGCCGCGCAGTCGCTCAAGCCGCTGGCGCAGCTGCTGTCTAGCCATTGCGCGGAGGCGCGCCGGCTGTCCGAGCACAACGAGAAGCTGATCGCGCAGCTGAAGGAAAACCAGCGCAAGACCGATCAGCTGAACGACATGCTGGAAGGCTTGAAGGCCATCGAGCGCAACCTGCCGGTGCGGCCGCCGCCGCAGTCGTCTTCGCAGGGAGGCCGCTGATGGCCGGCGCCCACCTCCTGCTGGTCGACGACGACCCGGACCTGCTGCGCCTGCTGTCGCTGCGCCTGACGGCGAACGGCTACCGCGTGACGGCGGTAGGCAGCGCGGAAGCGGCGCTGGCGCGGCTGTCGATCGAGCTGCCGCAGCTGGTGGTGAGCGACATCCGCCTGCCCGACCGCGACGGCATGGCGCTGTTCCAGGAAATCCGCTCGCAGTACCCGGCGCTGCCGGTGATCCTGCTGACCGCGCACGGCACCATCCCGGACGCGGTGGAGGCAACCACGCTGGGCGCCTACGCCTACCTCACCAAGCCGTTCGACGCCAAGGTGCTGCTGGAGCGCATCGAGCAGGCGCTGAGCCTGACGGCGCCCGCGCCGGTGCACGGCGGCGGCGACGACAGCTGGCGCGCCGAAATCATCAGCCGCAGCCAGGCCATGGCCGAACTGCTGGCCGAGGCCAAGCTGGTGGCGGCGTCCGACGCGAGCGTGCTGATACGCGGCGAGAGCGGCACCGGCAAGGAGCTGCTGGCGCGCGCCATCCACCGCGCCAGCCGGCGCGCGAAAGCGCCCTTCATTGCCGTCAACTGCGGCGCGATCCCGGAGCAGCTGCTGGAGTCCGAACTGTTCGGCCACGTGAAAGGCGCGTACACGGGCGCGGTGAGCAGCCGCGAAGGCCTGGTGCAGGCAGCCGACGGCGGCACGCTGTTCCTCGACGAGATCGGCGACATGCCGCTGCTGCTGCAGGTGAAGCTGCTGCGCGTGCTGCAGGAGCGCGTGGTGCGCCAGCTTGGCTCCGACCAGGGCCGGCCGGTGGATGTGCGCATCCTGTCGGCCACGCACCGCGACCTGGACGCGGCCATGCTGGAAGGCCAGTTCAGGGAAGACTTGTACTACCGGCTGAACGTCATCACGCTGACCTTGCCGCCGCTGTCGGAGCGGCGCGAGGACGTGGCGCTGCTGGCCACGCGCTTCCTGCATGCGCTGGCGGCCAAGTACCAGAAGACAGTAAGCGGCTTTGCGCCCGGCGCGCTGGAGGCGCTCACGCGCGCGTCATGGCCCGGCAACGTGCGGCAGCTGTACAACGTGGTGGAGCACGTGTGTGCGCTGGCCACAGCGCCGCTGGTGCCGCTGACGCTGGTGCAGCGCGCACTGCGCGTGCCGTCGCTGGAAGTGCTCAGCTATACCGAGGCCAAGCAGCGCTTCGAGCGCAACTACCTGGTGCAACTGCTCAAGCTCACCGACGGCAACGTGGCCGACGCAGCGCGGCTGGCGGACCGCAACCGCACCGAGTTTTACCGCCTGCTGCAGAAATACGACCTCAACGCCGCGCAGTTCCGCGCCGACGGCGCTGCCGAGTAGCTGCTTGCAGCTCATGTTGGCATGTCGTCACAAGGCGACAGAAAAAAACCCTGTGTTTTCAGTGACTTGGCAAATGAGACGCGAATCGTGTCGCCATATCACGACAAAACTTGTCTCAAATTGCTGCTTGTCGGAAAGTTAATCTGAGTGAAATCTCCAAGCCATTGATTTTATTGGATTTTCTGAAGCTGGCACACCGCTTGCAATAGGGAGGATAACGTCACAAGGCGTTCCGTTAGAAACCTTAGAAAACTTTTATGGAGTAGCAAACATGACGAATACCAAAATGATCTCCCGCCTGCTGGCCGCCGCAACCCTGACCGCCGCTTCGATGACCGCCGCCTACGCCGTGCCACAGCAAGAAGGCGCCATGGCGGGTGTCGGCACTGCCGCCACCGCTACCGATAGCGCGCTGAGCAAGAAAGTCCAGGCTGCGCTGTCCGACTACAAAGGCGTGGGCGTCACCGCAGCCCAGGGCGTGGTCACGCTGACCGGCCAGGTTGCCAACACCGACATCGGCACCAAAGCCATCCAGGCCGCTTCCGCCGTTGAAGGCGTGAAGGAAGTGAAAAGCGAACTGACCGTCGCCAGCAAGTAATCCGTTTTTGTAGCACCCGCAGTTGATGTTGTAGTACCTACCCAGAGTAAGACCTTTTCGCCGGGCCGCGTGTTGCGTAGCCCGGCTATTTTTTTGCCTGCGTTTTTGCCTGCGCGGCGGGTTCAAGCGCGCCCAGGCCGGCCAGCGCGCTGCCGGCGCGCGGACGGTAGTTGGGCAGCACGGGCAAGCTGCCGTCGGCCTGGCGCGGCGCATCCCAGCCCTCGGCGGAGACGCTGTCGAAATCGCTGTCGCGGACCGTGAGCGGCAGGGTCCAGCTGTTGTGAGCCTGGTCGGCGCCGGCGGCGTTGCGGACGGTGCGGCCTATATTGTTGCGCAGGGTGCCGAAGCTGGCCGGCGCGCCGTCCGGGGCGATGCCGCGCATGTCGTAGTCGGCGCCGTTGCCGAAGGCGGTGTTGTTGGTGAAGTCGAGCGCCAGCGGGTGGTGGTTGGCGTAGAAGCCGGCGGCCTTGTTGTTGAAGGCGACCGAGAAGCGCACCGTGTGCTTGACCGCGTTGGCCGCGTACACGCCGCCGTAGCCGCCGGCCTTGATGCCGTTGCCGTTGCCCGCCGCCAGCGGCGTCGTGGTGCCGGGCAAATAGCCGTGCTGCCAGGCCCACGAGTATTCGATGGTGACGGGCGAGTAGGCCTTGATGAGGTCGAAGCCGTCGTCGGTGTTGGCCCAGGCGCGGCAGCCGCGGAACACGTTGCCGGGCTGGTTGGCCTTGATGTGGGCGCCAAAGCCGTCCGCGCTCTGCCCTGCGCCGTTGGAGGTGTAGGGGTCGTAGTTGTGGTGGGAATCGCTGTTGAGCACGAGGTTGTGGCTGCCGTCGGCGATGAACACGCCGGGACCCATGTTGTGGTGGGCGTTGAGCTGCTCGAACACGTTGTGGCTGCCCTTGATCCACAAGCCCCAGGATTCGTGGTTGAGTCGGTTTTCCGGCTGCTGCGGCGCGCCGGTGATTTCCAGGCCTTTCAGGTGCAGCCAGTGGGCGGAGACGTTGATGCCTTTGACGCGGCAGTCGTCTTTCATGGCGGAGAAGTCGAACACCGGCGTTTCGCCCGGATAGGCCCAGTAGCGGATGGGGGCGCCTTCGCTACCGCTTTTGTTGAGAGTGATGGCATCCACCACGGCGGTGCGGCTGGCGCAGGCGGTAGCGGCGACGGTGTAGGCGTAGCGGCCGCCTCGGAAGTAGACGGTGTCGCCGGGCGCGGCGGCTTTTTGCGCGCGGGCGATCGATTGCCAGGGGGCGCTTTGGGTGCCGCTGGCGGCGTCGCTGCCGGTGGGGGAGACGTAATAGGTGGCGGCGCTGGCGTGGCCGGCGGCAAGCAGGGCGAGGATGATGGGCTTCAAGGCGGACTCCGGTGAGAGCGCCAAGAGTAGCATCGGCGGCGGGCGGCCGATGATCGAGTTGCTGATTATTGCTTGGTGGCGCGGCGGGTTACGCGCCGTTGGCGCTAACCCGCCCTACCTGTTGCCGTCGTTGCGTCGCTTGCCTCCGTAGGGCGGATTAGCACGCAGTGCGTAATCCGCCGCAGCGCCGCCCGGGAATCAGCTCAGGTTTTCCAGGCGGATCTTGGTGACGCTGCCCACCACGGTGGACAGGCCTTCCATCTTGGCGATGGCCGCGTTGACGTTCTTCTCCTGGGTCTGGTGGGTCAGGATGATGATGTCGGTGCGGGTTTCGTTCTCGGCCGGCTCCTTCTGCAGCATGGCGTCGATCGAGATGGCGCCGTCGGCCAGGATGCGGGTCAGGTCAGCCAGCACACCCGGCTGGTCCACCACGTTCAGGCGCAGGTAGTAGCTGGTGGTGATTTCGGCCATCGGCAAAATCTGGATGTCGGTCATCGCGTTCGGCTGGAAAGCCAGGTGCGGCACGCGGTGTTCCGGATCGGCCGTGGCCAGGCGGGTGATGTCGACCAGGTCGGCAATCACGGCCGAGGCGGTCGGCTCGGCGCCGGCGCCCTTGCCGTAGTACAGCGTGGCGCCGACGGCGTCGCCCTGCACCAGCACGGCGTTCATCGCGCCTTCCACGTTGGCGATCAGGCGCTTGGCCGGGATCAGGGTCGGGTGCACGCGCAGCTCGATGCCTTCGGTGCCGTTGACCTTGGCGCGCTTGGCGATGCCCAGCAGCTTGATGCGGTAGCCCAGCTGCTCGGCGTACTTGATGTCCACCGCGTTCAGCTTGGAGATGCCTTCCACGTGCGCCTTGTCGAACTGCACCGGGATGCCGAAGGCGATGGCGGACATGATGGTGGCCTTGTGCGCCGCGTCCACGCCTTCGATATCGAAGGTGGGGTCGGCTTCGGCGTAGCCCAGTTCCTGCGCCTGCTTCAGCACGGTGCCGAAGTCCAGGCCCTTGTCGCGCATCTCGGACAGGATGAAGTTGGTGGTGCCGTTGATGATGCCGGCGAACCAGTCGATGCGGTTGGCGGTCAGGCCTTCGCGCAGCGCCTTGATGATGGGGATGCCGCCGGCCACGGCCGCTTCGAACGCCACCATCACGCCCTTGTCCTGGGCCGCCGCAAAGATCTCGTTGCCGTGCACGGCCAGCAGCGCCTTGTTGGCGGTGACCACGTGCTTGCCATTGGCGATGGCTTGCAGCACCAGCGCCTTGGCTTCGTCGTAGCCGCCGATCAGCTCGACGACGATATCGATTTCCGGATCGTTGACGATGTCGAACGGATTGGCGACCACTTTCACTTTGCCGCCAGTGCGCTGTTTGGCGCGTTCCAGGTTGCGGGCCGAGACGGCCACCACTTCAATGCCGCGTCCGGCGCGGCGGCGAATTTCTTCCTGGTTGCGTTCCAGTACGTTGAACGTGCCGGAGCCGACGTTGCCGACACCTAACAGGCCTACTTTGATGGGTTTCATATTTGGTGAGTTCCTTGCAGCGCGGCCGGCGGCGCCGGCGCGGCGCTGTGATTATCAGATGGGGCTGCCGTGGCGCTTGCGATAGCCTTCCATGAAGCGCGCGATGCGTCCGAACGCTTCCGTCATGTCGTCCGTGTTCGGCAGGAACACGACGCGGAAGTGGTCGGGCGCAATCCAGTTGAATCCGGTGCCCTGGACTATCAGTACTTTGGTTTCTGCCAGCAAGTCGTAGGCGAATTGCTGGTCGTCCGCGATCGGGTAGATCTTCGGATCAAGACGCGGGAACATGTAGAGCGCCGCTTTCGGCTTGACGCAAGTGACGCCCGGGATATCGGTCAGCAGCTTGTAGGCCAGATCGCGTTGCTTCAACAGGCGCCCGCCGGGGCCGACCAGGTCTTGTATGCTCTGGTAGCCGCCAAGCGCAGTCTGGATGGCAAACTGGCCCGGCGCGTTTGCGCACAAACGCATCGAGGCCAGCATGTTCAGGCCCTCGATGTAATCTTTTGCATGGCGTTTCTCGCCCGACACCACCATCCAGCCGGCGCGGTAGCCGCAGGCGCGGTAGTTCTTCGACAGGCCGTTGAAGGTGACCATCAGCACGTCGTCCGCCAGCGAGGCGATCGAGGTGTGCTGGGCTTCGTCGTACAGCACCTTGTCGTAGATTTCGTCGGCGTAGATGATGAGCTGGTGCTGGCGCGCCAGTTCGATGATCTGCTGCAGCACCTCCACCGGGTACAGCGCGCCGGTGGGGTTGTTCGGGTTGATGACGACGATGGCCTTGGTGTTGCTGGTGATCTTGCGGCGCATGTCCTCGATGTCCGGGAACCAGTCCTGCTGCTCGTCGCACACATAGTGCACCGGGGTGCCGCCGGACAGGCTCACGGCGGCGGTCCACAGCGGGTAGTCGGGCGCCGGCACCAGCACCTCGTCGCCGGTGTTGAGCAGCGCGTTCATCGACATGACGATCAGTTCCGAGGCGCCGTTGCCCAGGTAGATGTCGTCGATGCCCACGCCGGCGATGTTCTTGCCCTGCGTGTAGTGCATCACCGCCTTGCGCGGCGCGAACATGCCCTTGGAATCGGTGTAGCCGGCCGCGCCATGCAGGTTGACCATCATGTCGTGGACGATTTCGTCGGGCGGATCGAAGCCGAACACCGCCAGGTTGCCGATGTTCAGTTTGGTAATCTTGTGGCCTTCCTCTTCCATCTGCCGCGCCTTCTCCGGCACGGGACCGCGGATTTCATAGCAAACTTCGGCCAGCTTGTTCGACTTGTTAATCGGTCGCAAAATCTAATCCTATCGAGATAACGGAGCCCGTGGCGGGCATGGCGCGCAAATGGTGCATTGCGAAAAGACCCATTCTGCCGAAGTCGCTTCATTAAATCAACCTTCGCGGGCCGCAGATCAAGGGAAAACGTTACAATAACGGTCTGAATCGCGTCCCTTTACGCCACTTTACGTACAGATACTTACGCATAAACTTTATTATGAAGCTCCACCCCAACAGCACCCAGGCTTACCAGACCGTCACCGGCTACTTCGCCGGCGGCGTGGAAATCAACGCCCAGCCTTTCGACTACAGCCTGATCGTGCTGCCGGAAACCCCGCCGCGCGCCTGGCCGGTGGCCAGCTTCGAGCAACTGACCGTTGAACATTTCGAGCAACTGCTGGCCGATGCGCCGGACGTGGTTATCCTCGGCACCGGCGAGCGCCAGCGCTTCGTGCACCCCAGGCTGACCGCCCCGCTGATGGGCAAGCACATCGGCGTCGAGTGCATGGACACCAACGCCGCCTGCCGCACCTACAACATCCTGATGGCCGAAGGCCGCAAGGTGACGCTGGCGCTGATCATCGAAAAATAGCTTGAATAACAAACTTTCGTCCCCACCTAAACGCCGCTGGGTACGCTGCCAGCATCCACCATGCCCACGCACCAGCGCCACCGTCCAGGAGAGCACCTGTGGCTGATAGCCCATCCGTAGCAACCATCGCCGACTTTTCCGCCGCCATGACCAGCGGCCAGACCTTCCAGCTGTCCGGCCGCCCGGCCCGGCACACCGTGCTGTTTTTCTATCCCAAGGACAACACACCTGGTTGCACGACGGAAAATATGGCCTTCCGCGACCTGCACGAGCAGTTCCAGGCCGCCGGCGCCGAGGTGTACGGCGTCAGCCGCGATTCGCTGAAGTCGCACGAGAACTTCAAGGCCAAGCTGGGCCTGCCCTTCGAGCTGATCTCCGACCCGGACGAGGCGGTGTGCCAGGCCTTCGGCGTCATGAAGATGAAGCAGATGTACGGCAAGACCGTGCGCGGCATCGAGCGCAGCACGTTTGTCATTGACGGTAGCGGCCGATTGGTGAAAGAATGGAGAGGCGTGAAGGTTCCTGGTCACGTCGATGAAGTACTGGAATTTGTTAAATCCTAGAGCGCACCAAACTGACGCACCAACATTCGATTTTGAGTCTGCAAAGTTCTCCCACCAACTGTACCAGGTGGCTGCGGCCACCAACCGGTACATTCAACGGGCGTTACCCGCCCGCGGCAGTTCTTATATTTCTTTTCGTCAGCATCCACCCCATGCGCCGCTATCTGCGCGGCGTGTCCAATGGGCGGACCCTTCCAGCATTTTTTAGATCGAGATCCTGATGCCACTGCCAAAACTGCCTACCAAGCCAGCAACCCTGTTGCTCGCAAAAGATTACCCGAAGGCCAGCGGCGTTCGTCCACAGCCTTTGCCCGTTGTTGAACTGGCGCCTGCCGCGGCGCCGAAAAAAGCTGCCAAGCCGGCGCCTGCGGCCAAGGCCGCCAAGCCCGTCGCCGTGCCCGCCGCTCCCGCTGCACCGATCGCCGTGGCACCGGCCGCCAAGGCGCCCGCCAAGACCGCCGCCGCGAAACCGGTTGCGAAGAAAGCCGCGCTGCTGCAGGCCGCGCCTGCCCCGGCACCCGTTGCCGCTCCTGCTGCCGCACCGGCCGCGCCGAAAGCCAAGGCGCCGCGCGGCAAGTCCGCGCCGGTGCTGGTGGAAGCGCCGCATCCCGCCAAGCACAAGCCGGTGGAAGTGACCATCAAGTCCTCCACCAGCCGCCATGCCGACCAGGAAGGCAGCACCAAGCTGTTCGTGCTCGACACCAACGTGCTGATGCACGATCCATCGTCGCTGTTCCGCTTCGAGGAGCACGACGTCTACCTGCCGATGATGACGCTGGAAGAGCTGGACAACCACAAGAAAGGCATGACGGAAGTGGCGCGCAACGCACGCCAGGTCTCGCGCACGCTGGACGCGCTGGTTGGCAGCACCGACGACGACGCCATCGAAAGCGGCATCCCGCTGTCCAAGCTGGGCAACAAGGACGCCAAGGGCCGTCTGTTCTTCCAGACCAAGCTGCAGATCGCCGAACTGCCATCGAGCCTGCCGCAAGGCAAAGCCGACAACCAGATACTGGGCGTGGTGCGTTCGCTGGAAGACGAGCAGCCGGGCCGCGCCGTGGTGCTGGTGTCGAAAGACATCAACATGCGCATCAAGGCGCGCGCGCTGGGCCTGCCGGCGGAAGACTACTTCAACGACCACGTGCTGGAAGACACCGACCTGCTGTACTCGGGCATCGTCCAGCTGCCGGACGACTTCTGGAACAAGCACGGCAAGGACATGGAGTCCTGGCAGGAAAACAAGAACGGCCAGAGCGCCACGTTCTACCGCGTTACCGGCCCGGTCATCCCTACCCTGCTGGTGAACCAGTTCGTGTTCCTGGAGCCGGCCAATGGCGAGGCGCCGTTCTACGGCCAGGTCAAGCAGATCAATGGCAAGACCGCCGTGCTGCAAACCCTGCGCGACTACAGCCACAACAAGAACAGCGTGTGGGGCGTGACCGCGCGCAACCGCGAGCAGAACTTCGCGCTGAACCTGCTGATGAACCCCGAGTGCGACTTCGTCACGCTGCTGGGCCAGGCCGGTACCGGCAAGACCCTGCTGGCGCTGGCCGCAGGCCTGGCGCAGGTGCTGGAGACCAAGCTGTACAACGAGATCATCGTCACCCGCGTCACGGTGCCGGTGGGCGAGGACATCGGCTTCCTGCCAGGCACCGAGGAAGAGAAGATGTCGCCGTGGATGGGCGCCTTCGACGACAACCTGGAAGTGCTGAACAAGTCCGACAGCGATGGCGGCGAATGGGGCCGCGCGGCGACGCAAGACCTGATCCGCTCGCGCATCAAGATCAAGTCGCTCAACTTCATGCGCGGCCGCACCTTCGTCAACAAGTTCCTGATCATCGACGAGGCGCAGAACCTGACGCCCAAGCAGGTCAAGACCCTGGTGACGCGCGCCGGTCCGGGCACCAAGATCCTCTGCCTGGGCAACATCGCGCAGATCGACACGCCTTACCTGACTGAGGGTTCGAGCGGCCTGACCTACGTGGTGGACCGCTTCAAGGGCTGGTCGCACAGCGGCCACGTGACCCTGGCGCGCGGCGAACGCTCGCGCCTGGCCGACCACGCCAGCGACGTGCTGTAACAACGCCACCGCAGTACAAAAAGGGGTCAGGGTTAATTAATTTGGAAATATTTCCAAATTAATTAACCCTGACCCCTTTTTTGCCTTGACCTTCCCATCGTGGGAAGGAATACAGTGAAGGCATCATAACAAGGAGGTCGATATGTATCAGCTGCAAGTGGAAGATATGAGTTGCGGGCATTGCGTGGCTAGCGTAACGAAGGCCGTGAAGGCGCTCGATGCGCAGGCGAGCGTGGAGGTGGACCTGGCGTCCAAGCAGGTGAAGGTGCAGTCCGGCGTGCCCCTGGAGGCCGTGACGGCGGCCATCGCGGACGCGGGCTTCCCGGTCAGCGCGGCGCAGTAAGCCTTATCGCAGTAAGCCTTATTCCAGCTCGGGGTAGTGGCGGAAGATGCCGTCCTCGTTGAAGGGGATGCGGCGCTTCGAGGCAAGATAGGCGGCGACGTGGGGGCGCTGCGCCACCATGTCGTGCAGCGCCGCCAGGCCGGGCCAGCCCGGCTCCAGTTTCGCCATCGCCTTGGGAAAAGCGTAGCGCAGGCCTTCGATCAGCTGAAAGATCGAAAGGTCAACATAACTCAGGCGCTTGCCCACCATGAAGCGGCCGCCGTTGTTCTGCAGGATCCGCTCGAAGTAGCCCAGGAACTTGGGGATGCGTTCGGCCGTGAAATCGGCGGCGCGCTTCTTCGCTTCCTTTTTCTGGTCTTCGTAGTACAGATTGGTGGACACGGGATGGTGCGTGTCGTGCGCTTCGTTGACGATGTCGGCGATGGTGAGCTGCAGCTGGTGCGCCCACAGCCAGCCCGCCTCGGCGCGCGGCGCCAGGCCATGCCGGCGGCCCAGGTACAGCAGGATATTGGCGGTCTGGCCGATCAGCAGTTCGCCCGCGCGCAGCACCGGCGGAGCGAACGCGGCGCGCAGCTCGGAGCCGGGATCGATGCTGGCCTCGGTGGGCTTCATGCCGCCTTTGCCGCGCGCCACGTCCTTGTAGGCGGCGCCCGCCTCCTCCAACGCCAGCCGCACGAACTCGCCACGGCCCTGGATGGTGGGCCAGTAATACAGTTCATATTCCATCGCGCGCTCTCCCGCAGGTAACGATGCGCCCATGATGCCCGAATTACGCCGCGCGGCGCGCCCGGCTATAATCGGGCATGTCTCCCGTCCCGCCACTCGAACTCCACACCGTCCTCCTGATCGCTGCCGCCGGCTTGTTTGCCGGCGTGCAGAACGCGCTCGCCGGCGGCGGCTCCTTCATCACCTTCCCCACCCTGCTGCTGGCGGGCCTGAACCCGGTGGCCGCGAACATGACCTCCACCATCGCCATGTTCCCCAGCCAGACCACTTCCGCCATCGCGGGCCGCAAACTGGTGGGCGGCGTGGGCGGGCTGAGTTTCCAGCAGCTGTTCGCCATTAGCGTGGGCGGCGGCGTGATCGGCGCCATCCTGCTGATGGTGACGCCGCCAACCTTCTTTTCCAGGCTGGTGCCCTGGCTGGTGCTGTTCGCCACTTCGGTATTCGCGTGGGGCAGTTTCCGCACCCAGCCGCTGCACGCGGTGAGCGGCCTGCCCACCGGCGCACTGGTGGCAATCCAGAGCTGCATCGCGGTCTACGGCGGCTATTTCGGCGGCGGCATCGGCTTCCTGATGCTGGCCGCGCTCACCATCGCCGGCCAGCAGATCCGCATGGCGACGGCCACCAAGAACATGCTGGCGATGGCCATGAACGCCTCGGCCGCGGCCATCTTTGCCTTTTCCGGCATGATCAGCTGGCCGGCCGCGCTGGCGCTGTGCGCGGGCGGCATTGCGGGCGGCTTGTGCGGTTCGTGGCTGATCCACCGCATGCCGGAAAGGCTGATGCGGGGCTTCGTGGTGGCGGTCGGCGCGGCGCTGACCGTGTGGATGTTTATTCGCTGAGCGTTTTGAGGATGGGGCAGTCGGGCCGCTGGTCGCCTTGGCAGCAGGCTGCCAGCGTGGCCAGCGTGTCGCGCATTTCGGTCAGTTCGCGGATGCGCTGATTGAGTTCGTCCACGTGCGCCAGCGCGATCTTCTTCACGTCCGCGCTGGCGCGGCCGCTGTCCTGCCATAGCGACAGCAAGTCGCGGATCTGCTCCAGCGAAAAACCCAGCTTGCGCGCGCGCTTGATGAAGCGCAGCGCGTGCAAATCCTTTTCGCCGTAGATGCGGTAGCCGGCCTCGCTGCGCCGGCTCTGGCTGACCAGCCCTATGCTTTCATAGTAGCGGATCATCTTGGCGGTGACGCCCGATGCCTGCGCGGCTTGGCCGATATTCATGCTTTACCGGACTTCGCACTCGATCACGTTGGACTTGCCCGGTCCCGCCTGCGAGCTTTGCGGCGGGCTGCTGAAGGACGCCGGCGGCGTGAACTGCAAGGCAGGATTGCGCGGAATGATGACCGGCGGCGTCGTGGGGCTCGGCGTGAAGCCGAACTGGCCCGGGCTGAAGTTGCTGGTGCCGGCCGGGTTGGTGACATGAATCAGGCCGTCGATCACATGCACGTACAAGCCCGGCATCAGGCCCGGCGGCGGCGACAGGGGCTTAGGCCCCGGAATCTGCGCCAGCTGCAGCGGCGCGATCGGCATCACACTGTCGCCCAACGCGGCGGTGCTGGCGTTGAGCCAGGCTTGCAGCGACGCCAGGGCGCGCTCTTCCTCCGCCGGGACGTACTCGGCGATAAAGGTGGTACCGCGAATGCCGATGGTGGCGCTTGGCGTCTTCAGCTCGAACTTTTCCTTGTTGCGCTTGCCCAGCAGGCCGGTCACCGAACGCAATCCGCCCTTGACCAGGCTAAAATTGGCAGCGTCGCCGTCCGGCTTGGCGTTGTCGAAGGCGTAGTTATCGATCTTCATCGTAGTGGACGGCTTGAGCGTCATCTCGCTGTTGTCGATGAAACGCACCAGCGCGTAGGTGTTCTTCTCGGTCACCAGGGTGTCGCCGCTCTCGACTTCGGACTTGAGCGACAGGATCTTGACCGCGCCGCTGGCCTTCCGCGCCATCAGCGGGCCGCTCAGCTGCACCACGGTGCCTGCCACTTGCGCCGCCAGCGCCAGGGCGCAGCTGCACCACAAGACCAGCAGCAGCAAGGCTTTAGTTGCAGTACATTTTTTTAGCTGGCTCATTTTTCGTTCCCGGTTTGTCGTTTGAGGCGAGTTCTTTGGTGTCCGTCTTGTCTTTTGCGTCGCCCGGCGTGGAGCTGGTGGACGCGGGGCCGCCGGCGTCAGAACGCGGCGCAGTGGCGTTGACGGTCTTGATGACTTCATTGCTTGCCAACTGCACCGGTTTCACCGGTTCGCTCGCGGTCGGCGGCGACAGCACCTGGCACAGCGCCGAATTCGGCGCGATGGTGCAAATGTCCGCGCTCGGCGGCGGGGTGACAGGCGGTGTGACGGGCGGGGTAACAGGCGGCGTCACCGGAGGTTCGACCGGCGGCGTCACCGGGGGCGTAACAGGCGGCGTCACCGGAGGCTCAACCGGCGGGGTCACGGGTGGCGTGACGGGAGGCGTCACCGGCGGTTCGACCGGCGGGGTCACTGGGGGCGTCACCGGCGGCGTCACGGGCGGCGTCACGGGCGGTTCGACTGGCGGCGTCACGGGTGGCGTCACTGGCGGCGTTACGGGCGGCGTGACCGGCGGTTCGACCGGCGGGGTCACTGGGGGCGTCACCGGCGGCGTCACGGGCGGTTCGACTGGCGGCGTCACGGGTGGCGTCACTGGCGGCGTTACGGGCGGCGTGACCGGCGGTTCGACCGGCGGCGTCACAGGAGGCGTAACGGGCGGAGTCACCGGCGGCTCCACCGGCGGCGTTACCGGCGGCGTCACCGGCGGATTCTGATTCGGTTGCGTCACAAGCTTGCCCGGCGCTGCCTGCACCGTGCCGCTGCCCAGGCCCTGGATGGACGCGCCGGCAGCCAGCGTGACGTTGCCGCTGGCAGAACTCACCAGGGCGCCGCTGCCGAAACTCAGCACGTCGCCGGCGGAGCCGCTGGAACCGGCCACCAGTTCGATATCGCCCGACACCGTGCGCACCGCGCCGTTAATGGTCAGCGGGCTGTGCGCGGCCAGCGTGACCTTGCCGGTATCCGAACTCACCACGCCCTGCGCGTCCAGCACCGTGGCACCCGTATTGTTCAAGGTGATGGCGCCGCCATTGCCGCTGGCCAGCACGAGCTTCTTGATGGTCAGCTGGCCGGCCTGCGACGTCACCGGATTGGCAGCGTAATTGACGTTGCTGATGGAGATGGACTGGTTGCCGCCGGTGGCCGTGCTCTGCGCGGACAGTTGCGACACCACCGTCGACAGCGCCTTGTCCGCCATGCCGATGCTGCCGCTGGCAGTCATGTCCAGCGCGTTGGCGGTGATCTTGCCGCCGCCGTTGACGATATTGGCAGCCTTCAGCACCAGCGTGCCGGCGCCGGACAGCACGTCGCCCGCCACCGAAACATCCTGCGCCGTGGCCAGCTGCAGCCTGTCGGCCTGGATGGCAGCCAGTTCCGCAGCCGACAGCGCGAGCGCGCCGGTGGCGCTGCTGCTGCCGCCTAGCCGGATGCCGGCGGTATCGCTGTAGCTGGCCAGGCTGGCCAGGCCGGTGGCGGTAATGGCGCCTGCGGTGCTGCCCAGTGCCATATTGTCCGAGCGCAGCAGCACATCGTGGGCAGCCAGCTTGCCGCCACTGCCGAACACGATGCCCGCCGCGCTGCCGTAAGTGCCCAGAGAAATCGTGCCATTGGTGCTGCTGGCCTGCACCGTATTGTTAATGCCGATGTCGCCCGCGCTTTCGAAGAAGACGTTGCGCACCTTGCCCAGCTCCAGCGCGTCGGCCACGGCCACGCCGCTGGCGCCGCTGCTGCCGATGTTCAGGTTCAGCGCCGACACGCGCCCCAGGTCGGCCGGGGCCAGCGTCAGCTTGCCCGCGTCCTGCGTGTTCGACACCAGGATGGCGCGGTCCGCCGAGAACGGCACGAAGGATACCGAGGTGCCCTCGCCCGCACCGCCGCCGTCCACATTGCCCAACAGGCTGACATTGTCCGCCATGAAGGAGAACAGCGGCGAATAGCTGGCGTCCGAGCTGCCGGCCAGGCTGCCGTTCGCACCGATGGCGATGCTGCCGCCGGCCTTGTTCACGCGCAGGTCCGCGTCGCCCAGGCCGACACGCACGGCCGCGTTCAGCGCCACGCCGGCGCCGCTCAGCACCAGGTTGCCGCCGTTGGTGTTCAAGGCGCTGTTCACATTCACCGCGCCGGAGCCGGTGGCGGTGTCGCCCAGGTTGGCCTGCAGGATAACCGGGCCGCCATTGGTGGTCAGCGCCGCGTTGACGTTGATGCTGCCGCCCGCCTGCGCCGACACGCCCACACCTTGCGCCGCGATGCTGACCGCATCCACGAAGGTGATGTCGCGGCGCGCCTGCAGCGCCACATGGGTGGTGGCGGCATTGATGGTCTCCGGGGAAATCGACGTGATGCCGCTGGCCGCGCCGGCGCCGAAATTGGCCACATCCTCGCGGCTGGCGGTGCCGCCGGTGGCGATGGTGATGTACTCGGGGTCCAGCAGCCACAGGCCGGCCTTGCCGCCCTGCGCGCGCGTATCCACGCGCACGCCGTCCACGTCCAGGAAATGGCCCGATGTTTCCACCAGGCCGCCGTTGCCGCCCTGGCCGCCGCGCGCCGACAGCGTGCCGTGCGCGCGCGCCGCCTGGTCGCCCCAGACGATGATCTTGCCGCCGTTGCCGGACGCCGTGGCGTCGGCCGAAATGGCGGCGTCCTTGCCGACAAAGCTGAACTGCGCGTTCTGCACGGCCGCGTGCTTGCCCTGGAAGTCGCCGCCGATCAGCACCGTGCCGCCGCCGGCCGCGCCGCTGGCGTCCACCGCCGCGTCGCCCGTCAGGCCCACGCGCTCGCCCAGCAGCTGGATGTCGCCGCCCTGGCCTGCGCTGTTGGTGGCGCTGGTCCGGCTGCCCGCTTCCAGCAGCGTGGTGCCGCTGGCTTTCAGTACGATCTTGCCGTCCGCACCCAGTACCGCGCTGTCCGCGTTCACGCGCCCGCGCTGGTTCACCAGCGCGCCGTAGATGCCAACCTTGCCGCCGGCCGCCAGCACCTGGCCCAGGTTCAGCGCCTGGTCCGCCGGAGCCGACACCACCACGTGCACGTCCGGATTGGCCGAGTCCACCAGCTGCACGCTCTTGCCCGCCGCCAGCACCACCTCGCCCTGCGGCGAGGTGATCACGCCGCTGTTTTCCACGCTCGAGCCGATCAGGTAGACCTGGCCGCCGCCTGGCGTGGTGATGCTGCCCTGGTTGACGACCTTGCCGGCGCCCTCGCCGCTGAAGCTGTGCTTGCCGGCCAGGAAGTCGCTATTGCTGATGGCCAGGCTGGAGGCCACCAGGCCGTTCACGTCGATGCGCGCATCCTTGCCGAACAAGACCCCGTTCGGGTTGATCAGGAAGACCTTGCCGTTCGATTGCAGCGCGCCCAGGATCTGGGTCGGGTCCTGGCCGACGATGCGGTTCAGGACCTTGCTGTCGCCGCTCTGCTGGATGAAGCGCGTGATCTCGGCGGCCTGGATGGAGAAGCTCTGCCAGTTGATGATGGTGTTGGGCGTGTTCGTGATCGAGAACACATTGCCCTGCTGGCTGAACTGCGCCTGGCCCGCCACCACTTGCGGCGACGAAGGCGAGGCGTGCGCGGCTGCGCCAAAGCAGGCGGCAACGGTGGCGGCCAGCAGCTTGCGCTTCAGGTTCAAGTGGCTTGGAAAATCTCGCATCGTTCGACTCGTTCAGTAAGACAGTCCCAGCCGCACGTGCAGCCGGTTGGCGCTGCCGCGCCCTGTTGCGCCCGCCTGGACCACATGGCCGTAGTCGAGCTGCAGGTTAAGGGAGGTCGCCATCAGCACGCGCAGGCCGAGTCCGGTGCTGCCGATGGCGGTGCTGACCAGTTCGCTGGGCAGCGGATGGTTGCGCTTCACGTAAGCGGTGTCGTAGAAAGCCAGGGCGCGGCACTGCCAGCGCTCGCTGCCGCAGAAATTCGGCGTGTACAGCTCGAGATTGCCGCCCACGCCCTTGTCGTTGGAGATTTCGCGCTCCGAGAAGCCACGCACCGAACTGGCACCGCCGGCGCCGAATTGCTCGCCCGGTATCAGCGCATCCGGCGTGTACTGGCCGTTGACGATGGCGCGCAACTGCCAGTCCTGCGGCAGGCTGCGGCTGTAGCTGCCCGACAGGCGCAGCAGGTTGTAATCGGGCTTGGCGCCAATGCGGGACAGCGTGAAGTCGGCCCGGCTGCCGCGTGCGCCGCCCGACACGTTATGCACCAGCGTGACCGAGCCGCCCAGTTCGCCGATCTCGCTGCTCCAGTTGGCCAAGTAGTTCACACTCAGCGGATGCACCGTCACGTCGTTGCCCAGTTCCGCGCCCAACAGCACCACGCTGTTCTTGAAGGCCTTGTGATCGACGCCGTACACCAGGCGCGATTCCAGCTTGCCGCGCTTGGCCAGGCCCTGCGTGTAGCGCGCGCCGAACACGGCGCCCTTGCCGCTCACCGCCAGGTCGAAGATGCCGGCCGATACGGTGCCGGAATCGACGTTGGAATAGCTGCCGAAGAAGTCAATCGAATCGCCCAGGCTGTACAGCGGAATGTGGTAGCCCACGCCGTACACCTTCACGCGGCCCGGTTCCTCGGCGGTGGTGGTGTACTGCAGACTGGCCACGTGGTCGCGCCCCCACAGGTTGGCATTTTGCAGCACGAAGCCCAAGTGGGTCTTGCCGGTCTGCCCGGTGCCGGTGTTGTCGGCATTGAGCATGGCTTTCCACGCGCTCTCGTCAGCCACCTCGAGCCTGGCGTCCACTTCGCCGTCCGTGTCGCTGCTTTGCAGCTTCAGGTTGACCTTCTTGGAGGGATTCTCGTTGGCCAGGCGCAGGTTGTTGGACACCTCGTTCAGGTTGGGCGTGCGGCCCTCCTGCAGGGCAGGCAGGCTGCGGCGGATGTTGGCTTCGTCGAAGTAGCGGTTGTTCTGCACCTTGACGCGGCCGATCTTGACCTCCACCACTTTCAGCAGCACCACGCCCTGGTTCAGCTCCTGCTCAGGCAGCTCCACCGTCACCACGTTGTAGCCGCGCGCGTGATAGGCCGCTTCCAGCGCCTCGAGCGCGCGCTGCACATCGCCGAAGTCGCGCCGCTGGCCGGCGAACGGGGCCAGCAGGCGTTCCACTTCGGTCTGGGGCAGCAGGGTGTTGCCCTTCACGTCGAAGCGGCTGATCTCGAATCGGATGTCGCCGTTGGCCTCCTGGGCCCAGGCGGTGCTGACGGCGGCGGCTAACAGGGTGCCCGCAAAAAAGCGCGCTAATTTCAATGTCATATAGGCTCTTGGAGTTGTTCTGGTGCTGATGCTGGTCTGGTGCTGTGCGGCCCGGGTCTCCCGGCATGGCGCTGCGCACTTGCGATTATTACCCAGGACCAAAGCTTTCCCTCCTGATTTTGCAACAAAATCAAGATTTTTTTGTTCCAGATGACACATCCCGTGCGCGGATGCCGAAATGCTAGCACGGTTTGGCAACTTAATGCTCTATTGAAACAAATATTGCTTTCAATATGTATCGACCGGGGGCGCCGGCGGCGGCGCGAAGGAGGCCGGCACGGTGAACTGCATGCCGGGATTGCTGCTCATCTTGACCGGCTTGGTATTGTCGTCCTTGATGTAGCCGAACTGGCCGGGGTCGTACTGGTATTGGCCGCTGCGGTTGACCAGGGAAATGCCGCCTTCGCTCACATAGACGTGCAAGCCGGGTGGCAATCCGCCGGGCGGCAGCGGCGCGGAGGGAACCAGCGCGATGCCGGCGCCCGCCGGGGCGGCCTGCTGCTGCTCGGTGCCGTCCAGGTATTCCAGTATGAAGTCCGTGCCGCGGATGCCGATCTCGGCGCTGGGGGTCTTGATGAAGAATTTTTCCTTGCTGCGCTTGCCCAGCAGGCCAGTCACCGAGCGCATGCCCCCTTTCAGCAGCTGGAAGCTGGCCTGGTCGTCGGCCTGCTTGCCGCGCGCGAAAGCGAACTGCTCGACCACCAGCGCGGTGGATGGCTTGAGCGTGATCTCGCTGCTATCGATCAGGCGCAGCAGCGCGTAGGCGCCGGCCTGGGTGCGCAGGGTGTCGCCGCTTTCCACCTCGGACTTGACCGCCAGCGGCTTGAGCGTGCCATCCGGCTTTTGCGCCACCATGGCGCCGCTCAGCTGCACCACTGTGCCTGCGACAGGACCGGCCATCGCGGACGGCGCCCCGTATGCGGCAGCCAGCGCGGCAACGGCGGCGAGCAGCGCGCGGGGCGCGATCCGGCCGAAACATCGCGCCGCGCGCCGGCGAGTGTGGGCTGCCATGGTTTCTGCAGTATGTTTAGTTGCAATACATTTTCTTGGCAGGCTCTTTCTGGGCGGTGACAAGCGCGGAACTATCCTTGCCCTCCTCCTTCTTGCCGTCATCCTTCTTGCTCTCGCCGGCTTGAGTTGTCGCCGTGCCGCCGGAACTCGAACTGGTTTTGTCAGTCGCCGTGCTGGCCGGGAGCGGCGGCGCCGAGTTGGAGGCGCTGGTGCCCGAGGTGGACGCGTTGATGATGTTGACCGTGGAATTGATCGCCTGGCCCACCGGCTGGGTGGGGTTGTTCTGCGCTGCGGCCGCCGCCGCATCCGCCGCTGCCTTGGCCGCGGCATCCGCTGCCGCCTTGGCTGCTGCATCTGCCGCCGCCTTGGCAGCCGCGTCCGCCGCTGCTTTCGCCGCCGCTTCCGCTGCTGCCTTGGCCGCCGCTTCCGCCGCGGCATCGGCTGCCGCTTTGGCTGCCGCATCTGCCGCCGCCTTGGCCGCCGCATCCGCCGCTGCCTTGGCTGCCGCTTCCGCTGCCGCATCGGCCGCCGCTTTGGCTGCCGCATCTGCCGCCGCCTTGGCCGCCGCATCCGCCGCTGCCTTGGCTGCCGCTTCCGCCGCCGCCTTGGCCGCCGCTTCGGCTGCCGCCTTTGCTGCCGCTTCCGCCGCCGCCTTGGCTGCCGCTTCGGCCGCCGCCTTGGCCGCCGCTTCCGCCGCTGCCTTGGCTGCCGCTTCGGCCGCCGCCTTAGCCGCTGCTTCGGCTGCCGCCTTGGCTGCCGCTTCGGCTGCTGCCTTAGCTGCTGCTTCGGCAGCCGCCTTGGCCGCTGCTTCCGCCGCCGCTGCGGCGCCGTCGTAAATCGTGGGCACGGTGCCGGCTGCGAACGCGCTGCTGGACACGCTGACACTGCCGGTCAGCGACGTCAGGCGCACCGGACCGCTGCTAGACACAGAGGTGCCGCTGGCTGCCGTAATATTGCCGCTTTGCGTGGTCACGCCGATGCTGCCGGCCGTGCTGGACAGCACGCCGCCCAATTGCACGCCGGTGCCCGCGCTCAGCCCGATATCATGCGTGGCCAGCAGTTCGGACGAACCGGCCAGGGTGATGCCGGTGCTGGCCGACAGGTTGATGCTGTCGGCGGCAATTTCATGGCTGACCAGGACCGGGCTATGCGCCGCCAGCGAGACAGCGCCGCCCAGCGCACGCAGGTCGCCCGTGGTGTGGATGCCGCCCACGTTGTCGATGCCGATGCCGCCGCCCACCGTATTCAGGTTGCCGACGCCCAGCTCGTCGCTGCCGCTCAGCACATTATGCAGGCTGATGCCGCCGCTGGCGCCGTTGCTGCCGCTGAAGTTGCGCACATGATTGGCGCTGTTGTCCAGCGCCGTGCCGCTGGCCGATACCGTGTGCAGGCTGTTGGTGCTCAGTGCACCGGTCTGCGTAATGGCGCCGCCTTGCGCGGTGAGCGAAATCGCTTCCAGCGCCGAGATGGCGCCCACCGACAGGTTGCCGCTGGCCTGGCTGATGATGATATTGCCCGGCGTGGCGATCGTGCCGCCGGTCTGCGTGTACTGGGTGGCCACGGCCAGCGTGCCCAGGCCGGCTATGGTGCCGCCGCTCATGTTGAAGGCACTGGCCGCCAGGTTGCCGCTGCCGCCCAGCGCGCCACCGCTTTGCACGTAGCTGCCCGCGCCCAGCGAGCCGGCCAGGTTCAGGCTGCCGCTGTTCAAGCTGACCGTGCCGGACACGGCGGATGCGTCGCCGCTCTGCTTGCCCAGCGTGAGCGCGCCGCCGGCGATCGTCAGGCCCTGGCCGTTGCTGGCCGTCAGGCTGCGCAGGAGGGTGGTGCCGCCATCGTAGGTGACCACGCTGCCGCTGCCGCCGCCAAGGATCACGTTCAGCACGTTGCCGCCGTCCGGCACGGCGCCGCCGTACCAGTTGGCGCCGTCGCTCCACAGGCCGGTGGCGCCGCCTATCCAGCTCACCGAATTGAGTTGCGAAATGTCAGCGCTGAGGGCCGGTGCGGCAACCGTGTAGTTGCCCGCGTCGGTACCGGTCAGTGCCAGCCCGGAGACCGTGACGGACTTGCCGGTGCCGACGTTCTTGTCGGCGAAGGCGCCGCTGGCACTGCCGGCATTGAGCGCCACCGAGTCGCCGTTGAAAGCGCCGACCAGGTAGCCGCCTTCCATGAATGACAGCGAGGCGCCCGTGCCGCCGTTGTAGGTGCGCGAGTTGGCGCTGATGCCGCCCACCGTCAGCGCGGCCGGCGTGATGCTGGCCGTGATGGCCGGTGCCGACTCGGTGTTCACGAAGTAGTTGCCGCCATCCGCGCCGCCGAGCGACATGGAGTACAAGGTGATGGTTTTGCCGGTGCCTACGTTCTTGTTGTTGAAGCTGGCGTTGGCGGTGCCTGCTTGCACGGTGTCGCCGCTGTACACGCCGCTGAACACGGCATTGGCCACCTGGGCAGTGTCGGTGCCGTTGTAGACCCGGCTCACGCCGCTGATCGACGTGATGCCCAGCATGGCCGGCGTGATACTGCCGTGAGCCGTGGTGTAGGGCAGGTAGTTGCCTGCGTCGCCGCCGCTCAGGGTCAGCGGAACATTGATTGCCTTGCCTTCGCCCGCGTTCTTGTTGTTGAAAGTGTAGTTGCCGGCCAGGGCGGCGCCGATGTCATCGCCGCTGACGCCGCTGGCGACCAGTGTGCCGCTGATGCTGGCGGCCACGGTGGCGTCGTAGACGCGCGTGACGCCGCTGATGCCGCTGACCGTCAACGGCGCGCGCGTGATCTCGGCGCCGGCGCTGGTGGCGCCGCCCAGCACGTAGTTGCCGGCGCTGGCGCCGGTCAGCGCGCCGTTGCTGACGGTGAGCGGCTTGCCGCTCCCTGCGTTCTTGTCCGCGAACAGCGCCGTGAAGGTCGCGCCGAGGTCGTCGCCGGTGATGGCGTTGGCGAACGTCACCGACTGCTTGGCCACGCTCAGCGTGGTGTTGCCGTCGTAGACCTTGCTGCCGCCCACTTGCGCGGTGACGGTGCGCGGCGTGATGGTCAGCGGCGCGCTGCCGGTGTAGCTGATGTCGTACTTGGTCGACCACAGGCCGCCAATGCCGTAGGTGCCGACGTTCCTGGCGCCGTCCCAGCCCAGCGTGCCGCTGGCGGCCGTGTCGCCGTCCAGCAGGCCGGTGTAGGCGCCGCTACCGGTGAAGGCCGCGCTGTTGCCGTCATAGACCTTGGTGGCGCCGCTGCCGGTCACGGCAACCGTGAGCGGTTTCAGCAAGCCTTTCAGCAGTGGCGTGGTGTGGCCTTCGTAGATGCGCCATACCGGCGAGGTGGTGAAGCTGAAGCCCTCGAAGCTGGACTGCTGCATGGTCTGCGCCGTCGTCAGCGGCTTGCCGCCGGCGAGCCCCCCGGCGTCGCTGCTGGTGCCGGCCTTGACCGAATCAAAGTAGCCATGCGTGACGGTGCCGCCGGTAGCCGAGCCGATCAGGCCATAGACACTGCTGAAGCCGCTGCCGTTGATGGTGCTGCTGCTGAAGGCATTCACCACGGTACCGCTGAAGTTTTCACCCAGCAGGCCGCCCATGTTCGCGTGTTGCAGCGCCTGATCGGGGTTGGCGTGCGCGCTGACTGCGCCGCTGGCGTACACGTCTTGCAGGGTGCCGCCGCCGGCGTAGCCGGACGTGTTGCGTCCCACCAGGCCGCCCACGTTGCGCCCGCCCTGCACGCTGCCGGACGCATAGGACTCGCTGATCGCGCCGCCCACGTTGTCGCCCACCAGTCCACCGATGATTTCCCCGCTGGAGCTGACGTTGCCGATGGCGTAGGAGCCGTCGATGCTGCCCCTGCCGCTTGCGACGGAGTAGTTGGCGCCCACCAGGCCGCCGGCATAGCCCTGGCCCGTCGTGGTGACGCTGGCGCTCGAATGCGAGCCGCTGATGCTGCCGAAGTTGTAGCCCACCAAGCCGCCGATATTGGAGGCGCTCTCCACCGCGAAGCCGGCCGTCACAGCGCCGCTGCTGCTGGCGCTGACGATCTGCGCGCCGCTATAGCCGGCCAGGCCGCCCACGTTGCCGATGCCGGACACCGGCACGCTGGTCTGCACATTGGAAATGTAACCGTCGGCGCCGTTGGTGCTGCCCACGAGCGCGCCCACGTTCATGCGCCCGCGCACGCTGCCGCCGGACAGCTTCAGGTCGCTGACGCTGCCGGCGAAGTAGCCGAACAGGCCGACATTGTCGATGTCGGGCCGGTTGATCACCAGGCCGGTGACGGTGTTGCCGTTGCCTTTGAAGGCGCCGGTGTAAGTGTAGTCACTGTTGCCGATCGGCTTGAAGCCGGCGCCGCCGTTCCACAGGCTGGTGCCGCTGGCGTCGATGTTGTTGTCCAGTGCATAGGAATTGGACGCTGCCAGGGTGGCGATGCCTTGCAGGCCGTAGATGTCCACCAGCGCGAACGGCGTATCGCCGCTGCCGTTGCCTCCGCGCGTGCGCAGGAAGGAGCCGCCACTCAGGCGGAAGTCCTTGGCGCTGAACGACGGCAGCGTGGCTATGCTCTGGCTCCACTGGCCGCTAAGCAGGTTGAAGGTGCCGTCGACTGCGACAGCGCCGCCGGCGCTGATGGAATTCGGCGCGCTCAGTGTCAGGCCGCCGGTGGCGATGCCTGCCTGCAGGTCGATATTGCGTTGCGCGGTCAGCGCCAGCGTGCCGGCAAACGAGACGGGCGCGCTGGCCACGATGTCGCCGTCGCCGATGTGGTTGGCGGCGACCGCAACTTGCAGCTGGCCCGCGTGCACCGAAGCCAGGTCGGAACCTGTCAGCGCCAGCGTGTCGGCCGGATTGCCAGTGGCGCCCAGGTTGATGCCGTTGCCCGACTCCAGCAGCACCGACTGCGCCGTCAGCGAACCGCCGGCCAGCGTCATCTTGCCGCTTTTGAGTTCGATGCCGGCGCCGGACGTGACGCTGCCGGTGTTGGTGATGCGGTAGTCGCCGCTGCGCTGCGTGGACAGCACCACGTTGCCACCGGCGTTGACGGTGCCGGTGACGGCCAGGTTGCCGTTGGCTGCGCTGGCCGTCAGCGTGCCGCTGGCGCTGCTGTTGCCCAGGTTGATGCTGGCGCCGCTCAGCGTGACGTTGCCGCCGCCGGAGGCCAGCGTGGCGGCCCCGGAAATGGTGTTGCCGCCGTTGTCCAGCACGATGTCGCCGGCCGCCAGCGCGCCCAGGCTTTTTGCAGTCATGCCATCGGCCGGGCTGGTGGTCTGGACGATGGTGCCGCCCGCCTTCAGGCTGATGGCGGCATCAGGCGCCGCAATGGCCGCTTTCAGGCGGATGTCCCGGTCGGCCTCCAGGGTCAGGCTGCGGTTGGTGGCCCAGGCCAGCGGGCTGATCACGTGGATGGAGCCGTCGCCGGTGCCGGCGGCATTGGCTGTCTTGATGGTGACGTTATTGGTCAGCAGTGCGGTTTGCAGCGCACCAGTCGTCAGCAGCGAATCGTGCACGGCGCCGGACGGCAGGAACAGGCCAGCCGCGTCGCCCAGTTCAGGCGCGCCGTTCAGCATGCCGCCGTAAAACGCCGCGAGGGAATCGTAGGCGATGTAGATGTCGCTCGGGTCCAGCAGCAAGGTGCCGGTCTTGCCGCCCGGCGCCTGCGCGCGGGTATCGACCTTGCCCTGCATGTCCAGGTAGTGGCCGGAGGTCTCCACCAGGCCGCCGTTGCCGCCCTGCGCGCCGCCGCGCGCCGACAGGCTGCCGAACACGCGGGTGGCGCCGTCACTCCAGGCGATGATCTTGCCGCCGTCACCGGACGCGGTCGCGTCGGCGCGCACGCTGGCGCCAGCCGCGATGTGGGTTTGCTGCGCTTTCTGCACGGCCGCGTTCTTGCCCTGATAGTCGCCGCCGATCAGCACCGTGCCGCCGCCGGCCGCGCCGCTGGCGTCCACCGCCGCGTCGCCCGTCAGGCCCACGCGCTCGCCCAGCAGCTGGATCTCGCCGCCCTGGCCTGCGCTGTTGTTGGCGCTGGTGCGGCTGCCCGCTTCGAGCAGCGTGGTGCCGCTGGCTTTCAGTACGATCTTGCCGTTCGCGCCGACCACCGCGCTGTCCGCGTTCACGCGTCCGCGCTGGTTCACCAGCGCGCCATAGATGCCGACCTTGCCGCCGGCCGCCAGCACCTGGCCCAGGTTCAGCGCCTGGTCCGCCGGCGCCGACACCACCACGTGCACGTCCGGGTTGGCCGAGTCCACCAGTTGCACGCTCTTGCCCGCCGCCAGCACCACGTCGCCCTGCGGCGAGGTGATCACGCCGCTGTTTTCCACGCTCGAGCCGATCAGGTAGACCTGGCCGCCGCCGGGCGTGGTGATGCTGCCCTGGTTGACGACCTTGCCCGCCCCGTCGCCGCTGAAGCTGTGCTTCCCGGCCAGGAAGTCGCTATTGCTGATGGCCAGGCTGGAGGCCACCAGGCCGTTCACGTCAATGCGCGCGTCCTTGCCGAACAAGACCCCGTTCGGGTTGATCAGGAAGACCTTGCCGTTCGACTGTAGCGCGCCCAGGATCTGGGTCGGGTCCTGGCCGACGATGCGGTTCAGGACCTTGCTGTCGCCGCTTTGCTGGATGAAGCGCGTGATCTCGTTCGCGTTGACCGAGAAATTCTGCCAGTTGATGATGGTGTTCGGGGTGTTGGTAATCGTGAACAGATTACCTTGCTGGAGGAAGCTGGCCTGCCCTGCCACCACTTGCGGCGCGCTGGGGTTGCCGTATGCGGAACCGTAGCATGCTGCTACCAACACCGCCAGCAGCTTGCGCCGCATTCCCTGGTGAACCGGACCTGTCATCATCGTGCATACCTCATTGTGCGTTTGCGAGTCACCAGCTCAGGTCTACCCTGACGTGCAGGCGATTTTTATCCTGTTGCGGCATCTGGCTGGAACGCAGCACATGGCCGTAATCC
Organism: Pseudoduganella sp. UC29_71; assembly: GCF_042693265.1. Classification (NCBI taxonomy): domain Bacteria; kingdom Pseudomonadati; phylum Pseudomonadota; class Betaproteobacteria; order Burkholderiales; family Oxalobacteraceae; genus Pseudoduganella; species Pseudoduganella sp. UC29_71. The sequence goes on from NZ_CP170549.1 coordinate 4,290,182, forward strand.
ACTTGCATATCCACGTCGCGCGAGATGTTGACACGTATGCCCACGCCCACGCTGCCGATCGACTTGGTGCGCAGCTCGCCGTTCTGCTCGCGGTTCAGCTTGACCAGCCCTTTGTCATAAAACACCAGCGCCCGGCACTGCCAGCGCGCCGTGCCGCACAACTGAGGCGAGTATAGCTCGACATTGGCGGTCAGTCCGCTGTCATTGGCCAGGTCGCGGGCGCTGAAGCCGCGCACCTGCGCGCCGCCGCCCACGCCGACCTGCTCGCCCGGCACCAGCACGTCGCGCGTGTACTGGCCGTTCACCGACGCGCGCACCTGGAAGTCGCGCGGCAGCTGCCGCGTCAGGCTGGCCGCCAGCCGCACGATGCTGTAGCCCGCTTCCGCACCGGGACGCGCCCGGGTGAAATCGTCCTGTCCGCCGCGCGGGCCGCCGGCCAGGTTGCGCAACACCGTTACCGAGCCGTTCACTTCGCCGCGGTCGAACAGCCAGTTGCCGCTGTAATTCAGGCTGAGCGGGTGCACGGTGACGTCGTTGCCAGGCTCGCTATCCTGCTGCCAGCCGTCGGCGCGGAAAGCCTTGATGCCGGCGCCGAAGTTCAGGCGCGATTCATGGCCGTCCCCCTTGGCCAGCAGCTGGCTGTAGCGCGCCCCCAGCATGGCGCCCTTGCCGCCCTCGGGCCAGGCCCGGTCCCGCCATCCATAGTCGGTCTGGTTGTAGCCGCCGTACAGGTCCAGCGTGTCGCCCTGGGCAGACGCCGGCAGCCGGTAGTCCAGCCGCACGCCGCCGCGCAGCCGGCCGTCCGGGCCGTTGCCGCTGTTGTCCAGGCTGACGGAAGCGCTCAGGCCGGCCTTGTCCGCCGGTTTCTCCGCCGCGCCGTCCATCGTACTCTGCCCGCCGGCAAAAGCCGCGCCCGCGGCAGCGGCCATGGCCGCTCCGGCAAGCAGTTGCACGACGCGGCATCGCATGATGGCCTCCGCCCGGACTTGACACGAGAGAAATAATTGTTACTCTCAGTTTAGTCCGAATTGTGGCGTTCGTCCGCTTTTTTTAACGATCTGATGCATTTCCGCACAGATACTTTGTATCAATATTATTTTGTGTCAAAGGTCGTTACGCCATCCCAATCCTCTGCCGGCGGATGCACACGGAAGTAAGCGATGCGCTCCAGATAAAGCTGGTACAGGCCGTGCTGCGAGGCCGCCTGCAGGGCCTCCAGCGCAGCCTGCGCCGCGTCCCACTGCTGGCTGCGCACCAGTGCCAGCGCCGCATGCCAGCGCGCCAGTTCCGCGCGCGCCGCCTCGCCCAGTTCCGCCTCGCGCGCCAGCGGCTCAAAGATGGCGACCGGCTCGTTCTTGCCCTTGACCCGCACCAGGTCCAGCTCGCGGTAGGCGAATTCGGGCGCTTCGGCGCGCGTGGCCGCGCCCACGGCAATGCCCACGCCGTACACCTTGGTGATGCCCTCCAGGCGCGAACCCAGGTTGACCGCATCGCCCATGACGGTATAGGCACGCCGGATCTGCGACCCCATGTCGCCACGTGCATCTGGCCGGTGTTCACGCCGATGCCGATTTTCAGCTCGGGCCAGCCGCGCTGCAGGAAATCCTGATTCAGGCGTTGTGCGCTGGCCTGCATCAGCAGCGCCGTGGCCACGGCCCGGCTGGCGTGGTCGGGGAAGGCCACCGGCGCGCCCCAGAAAGCCATCACGGCGTCGCCGATGTATTTGTCCAGCGTGCCGCGGTGGCTGTCGCGGATGTCGGTCGACATGGCCGTCAGGTACAGATTGATGTACTCGCGCAGCGCTTTCGGGGTCAGGCCCTCGGAGATGGTGGTGAAGCCGCGCACGTCCACGAACATGACGGACAGCTCGCGGCTTTCGCCGTCCATATTGTATTTTTCGGGGTTCTCGGCCATCTCGGCCACCAGCTCGGGCGCCACGTATTCGCCGAAGCGCGACACCAGCGCGCGGCCGCGCCGCACTTCGAAGAAATAGCCCCAGGCCACGTTCAGGATGAACAGCGCCAGCGCCAGCACCAGCATGGACGACACGTTGAACACCAGGTCGTGCGCGCTGTAGAAGTAGAAGTTGACGGCTCCGGCAGCGGCTATGGCCAGCAGCGACAGCAGGATGGACCAGGCCGGCGCCAGCACCGGCAGCGCCAGCGTGAGCAGCACGCCCAGCACCACCAGCTGCCCTACTTCCACGCCGGACGCGTAGTCCGGCCGGAACTTGAAGCTGCCGTCCAGGATGGAGCTGATCATGTTGGCGTGGATTTCCACCCCGGGATACTGGGCGTTGACCGGCGTGGCCCGCAAGTCGTTCAGGCCGGGCGCGGTGGTGCCGACCAGGGCGATGGCGCCGGACAGCAGTTCGGCCGGCACCGCGCCGCGCAGCACGTCGGCCGCCGACACATAGCGGTAGCCGCCGCCGTGCGGGCCGCCCGGGCCGCGGTACTGCACCGTGGTGGTGAGCCCCTCGCCCACCGGGATGCGGATATTGCCTTCCTGGTGGAACAGGGCGATGGCGTCCAGGCCGCCGTTGGCGCGCTCGGCGTCGGACAGCGTGTCCACCGTGCCTTCGAACAGCGGCGCGATCGAGCGCGCGCGCAGCGCCACGGCGGCGGTGGCCAGCGACAGCGTGGGATAGTAGCCCTTGCCGATCTTTTGCAGCAGCGCGGTGGAGCGCACCACGCCGTCGCGGTCCGGCATGGCGGTGAAGATGCCGGCGCTGACCGCCGCGTCCTGCAGGCGTGCGATATTGCCTTCATAGCCGGCCACCTCGTAGGCGTTCAGGGTGCGTCCGTTCAGGCTGTCCTCGGTGAAGGCCGGCTTGGGCAGCTTGCCCTTGGCCTGCGTGCCGGACAGGCTGTAACCCAGCACCACAGGCTGGCCTTCGATCGCCTGCGCCAGCAGGCCGTCGTAATCAAGCTGCGGCTGCAGGCGCGCCAGCTGTCCCTGCAAGCCGGGTACCTGCTGCAGTTCGCCCTGCGCCAGCTGCCTGAGCACGTCGTAGCCGGAACTGGTGTCCGGCTCGGGGAAGGAGACGTCGAAGCCGACCGCCGCCACTTCATACTTGACGGTGAGCTGCTCGACCAGCCTGGCCATCACGTTGCGGCTCCACGGGAAGCGCCCCACTTCGGCCAGGCTTTTCTCGTCGATGTCGACAATCACCACGCGCGGATCGAGCACCGGCTTTTCCAGCCGCATGCGCAGGCCGGAGATGAACGTGTCCATGCGCTCCAGCGTGTCCACGTGCAGCACGTTGGCCGTGTGCAGGATGGCCAGTGCGCACAGCAGCAGGCCGAGGACCCAGCGCGCGCCGTACTTGAGCAGGAGCTTGCGCACGGCTACGGGGTGTAGCCGGGGATTTTCGACTCGTCCACCTCATCGAGCTGGCGCGCGTCGACGTTCTTGCGCGCGAACTCCAGGTAGACCTTGGAGCGGATGAAGATGTCGAACAGGTCCGGATCGATATGGCCGTTCAGGCTGAAATTGCCCAGGATGCGCAGCGACTCGGACAGCGGCTTGCCTTTCTTGTACGGCCGGTCGCGCGCGGTGAGCGCCTCGAAGATGTCGGCGATGGCCATAATGCGCGCCTGCACCGACATCTGGTCCTTGGTCAGCCCGCGCGGATAGCCCTTGCCGTCCATGCGCTCGTGGTGGCCGCCGGCATATTCCGGCACGTTCTGCAAGTGCTTGGGCCACGGCAGCGATTCCAGCATGCGTATCGTGACGGCGATGTGGTTGTTGATTTCCTTGCGTTCCGGCTCGGTCAGGGTGCCGAAGCGGATGTTCAGGTTTTCCACTTCCTCGGCGGTGAGGAAGTCCTGCTCCTCGCGCACGAAAGGCGGCTCCTCCGCGCCCGGCTCCTTCTTGAACACGCGCGGGCCGGTCCAGCGGCGGCCGGCAATGCTGCGCACGCGGTCCTGGTCTTCCGGCTTCATGCCCTCGCCGCCCACATTGGCCGCGCGCAGGAACTGGCGCTCCGCTTCCAGCTGCGCTAGCTCCTCGGCCAGCGCGGCATCGATGGCGGCGTGGTCCGCCGCGTCGCCGCCGGCCAGCTTGGCCTTCAGCGCGCGGATTTCCGCGTCGCGCATCAGCACTTCGAAGCGGGTCGACACCATGTGGATGCGGTCGAAGATGGTTTCCAGCTTGGTGCCCTTGTCCACCACGTGCACCGGCGTGGTGATCTTGCCGCAGTCGTGCAGCAGGCCGGCCAGCCACAGCTCCTTGCGGTCGCCGTCGTTCATGCGGAAATCGGCCAGCGGGCCGGATTCGGTGTTGTGCACCGCCTCGGCCAGCATCATGGTCAGCTCGGGCACGAACTGGCAGTGGCGGCCGGTGTAGGGCGATTTTTCGTCGATGCCGATGTTGATCAGGTTGACCAGCGCTTCCAGCAAGTCTTCCAGTTGCTGGATCAGGCGCTGGTTGGTCAGCGCCACCGCGCCCTGCGCGGCGAGCGCCTCGATGAAGCGCTGGTCGGTGGGCGAGAAGGCGCGGATGGCGCCGGTGGCCGGGTCTTTCGCGTTCACCAGCTGCAGCACGCCCACCAGTTCGCCTTCGTGGTCGGTCATCGGCACCGTCAGGAAGGACTTCGAGTGGTAGCCGCGCAACTGGTCGAAGGAGCGCATGCCGGAGAAGTTGAACACGTCGGCCTGGTACACGTCCTCGATGTTGACCGAGAGGCGGAAGTTGGCCGAGTATGCCGCCACCGAGGACAGGTTCTTGTCGCCCTGCTCGTCGAACAGCGGCACGGCCGGGATGTCGATGCGGTCGCCGTCGGCGCCGCCCTGGCGGATGCCCAGCGTGTCGTTGATGGAGATATGGAAGCACAGGCTGGTGCCGTCGGCGCTGGGGCGGTACAAGGTGCCGCCGTCGGCGTGCGTCAGGGCCTTGGCCACCATCAGGATGCGCTCCAGCAGCTCGTCCGTTTCATGGCTGGCGCCGAGGGCCACGCTCAGTTCGGTCAGCTGATCCAGCCTTTGCGCGATTTGTATGTGGTTCAGCTCTTGCATGGTAATTTTTATAATCTTTTTAAAGCACGGACGGGTAGTGGAAGTGTAGCCGCAGCGCAAGCGCCTGTACATTGGAAATGCGCCGAAATCCCCGCGCCGCGCCGCAGCGTCCCGCGCATCGCTCAATTTCACAACTTTTGGCCCAGAATTGATGAAAAAAAGGCTATCATCCGAATGGGATCGCCACTTGCCTGTTCAATCATGGTACGTATTGAATAGTCAACAGAAGGGCGGCAGTGACAGAACGAGAGCGGGCCGAGTTAAGGGTAGAGAGCATGAAATTCAAATTTTGGGGGGTACGCGGTTCCATCCCGTCCCCGGGTCCGCGCACCACGCGCTACGGCGGCAACACCACCTGCATCGAAGTGCGCAGCGACGACGATACGCTGATCATCATCGACGGCGGTACCGGCCTGTTCGCGCTGGCGCAATCGCTGATCGCCCAAAAGAAAACCCCGGTACAGGCCAATATCTTCATCACCCACAGCCACTGGGACCACATCCACGGCCTGCCCTTCTTCACGCCGCTGTTCATCAAGGGCAGCCGCGTGCGCCTGCACGGCACCACCGACCCGGACACCGGCAACGGCATCGAGCACGTGATGGGCGTGCAGCTGCAGAACAGCTATTTCCCGGTCAGCGAAACGCAGATGGACGCCACCATCGAATACCGCACACTGGCGGTGGGCGAAGCCATCGAAGTGGGCGACGCGGTGGTGTCGAACGTGGTGATGAACCACCCGGTGATCGACCTGGGCTACCGCATCGACTGCAAGGACAAGTCGGTGTTCTTCACCGGCGACCACGAGCCGCACTACAACATCTATCCGGAAAGCCACCCCGAGCACGCGGCCTACCAGCAGCACATCGAGGAACGCGCGCGCGCGCTGGAAGACAAGATCCGCGGCGTGACCGCGCTGATCGTGGACTGCTCCTATACGCGCGAGGAATATCCGGCCAAGCAGGGCTGGGGCCACGGCACCTTCGATTCGGCCTTCGACATGGCCATCAAGGCCGGCGCCAAGCAGCTGTACTGCACCCATCATGAACCGACCCGCAGCGACGACGAACTGGAAGCGGTGTTCGCCGAAGTGATGGCGCGCCGCGCGCCGCTGCCGCAAGGTTTGCAGGTGGTGCTGGCGTACGAGGGACTGGAAGTGGAGTTGTAGCGCCTGTTGCGAAAATAGCATTTGCGAATGGACAAGCGTCCGGCGCAACGCTACACTGAACCCGAGTCGTACTGCCGCATCGCCTGGTTTGCACATGCACGGGGGTTTCCAGTGAGCGAAGAAAGTGCTATCCAGTCCTGGCAGGACCCTGCCGACGCGTCCATGGTCAACCGGATGCGCTCGCTGCTCTCGGCGTCCTGCCTGTTGACCCTATACGTTGATCCGATCGCCATGGGCTACACCAGCCGCTACACGGCGCCGGTGTTTGCGGCGTTTCTGGTCTACAGCCTGGCGCTGGACTACAGCCGGGCGCGCCGCTGGGCGCGCATCGTGGCCTGGGCCGACGTGGCATGGTTCTACCTGATCGTGCTCAGCACGGGCGGTACCAGCAGCTTTTTCTATCCCTTCTTCTTCTTCGGCATCCTGAGCGCGGCCTTCACCTTCGGCCTGGCCGCCGGCGCCCGCATCACCATCGCGTCTACGGTACTGATCGCGAGCACCGCCGCCTTCGCCTCCAGCGACGCCGAGCTGGCGCGGGTGCTGCTGCGCTCGACCTTCATGCTGGCGCTGGGCTATATGATTTCGCACTGGGGCGGCATGGTGGTGTCGCAGCGGCGCCGCCTGGAACTGCTGCACGAGGTCAGCCAGCAGTCCAACCCGCGCTTCGGTGTCGACCATACGGTGGCCTCGGTGCTGGACAAGACCTGCCGCTTCTACGGCGCCGATACCTGCTTGTTGCTGCTGCGCGACACCGACACCAACGAGTGGATGCTGCGCACCGCCACCGCCGCCGCGCCGGACCACGCGCTGCACGCCAAGCGCCTGGGCGCGGAGGCGGCCGAGCCGCTGCTGTGCGTGCGCAGCGGCCAGGTGCTGCTGTACCAGCGTCCGCTGTGGCGCTGGCTGCGGCGCGGCCACGAAGCGCACGAATGCCAGCGCATCACGCGCAACTGGAGCCGCGTCGATCCCGGCCCGGCCGGCCGCTTGGCCGAGCTGCTGGACGCCATCTCGCTGATTGCAGTGCAAGTGCCGCTGCGCCAGGGCGAAGGCTGGCTGATGATCGCCTCCCGGCGCGACCACAGCCAGCAGGACGCGCTGTTCCTGCTGCAGATCGCCGGCCAGGCCTTCCCCATCATCGAAAACATCGCCCTGCTCGACCGCATGGCGTCCGAGGCGGTGCTGCGCGAACGCGAGCGCATCGCCCGCGACATCCACGACAGCACCATCCAGCCGTATATCGGCCTGCGCCACGGCGTGAGCGCCATGCGCAAGCGCGCCACGCCGGACAACCCGCTGCTGCCGGACTTGGATGCGCTGCTCGAGATGATGGGCCAGGTCATCGTCGACCTGCGCCGCTACGCGCAAACCTTCCGCAGCGGCGAGGCGCCGCGCGAGCCGGAACTGCTGGTGGCGCTGCGGCGCCAGGCCAGCCAGGTCAAGCAGTTCTACGGCATCGACATCACGGTCGACAGCACCGGCCAGCTGGCCGTCAACGACCGCCTGGCGGCCGAGGTGTTCCAGATCGTCAACGAGGGCATGAGCAATATCCGCAAGCACACCGAGGCGCGCAACGGCGCCGTCACGCTGGCCTGCGTCAAGGGCGAGCTGCGGGTGCGCATCGAGAACGATTGCCGCAGCGTGACCCAGCCCGACTTCCTGCCGCAATCGATCGCCGAACGCGCTTTCGCGCTGGGCGGCAGCACGCGCGTGCACGCCGGCGCCGGCCGCCGCACGGCGATCGAAGTCGTCATCCCGGTGTAAGCGCCCATGACAGCCCCCGCCCCGCCTCCCTCCCCAGCGCGCATCCGCGTGCTGCTGGTCGACGACCACAAGACCATCTTGTGGGGCCTGGACCGGCTGGTGGGCAGCGAGGCGGACGGCATGGAAGTGGTGGGCGCGGCCTCCGACATCGCCGGCGCGCTGGCGCTGACGGCGCAGCTGGCGCCGGACGTGGTGGTGCTGGACCTGGACCTGAACGGCAGCAATTCGCTGGAAATCCTGCCCACGCTGGCGGCCGCACCCGGCACGCGGGTGCTGGTGCTGAGCGGCACGCGCGACCGCGAACAGCTTGACCAGGCCGTGCTGCGCGGCGCGCGCGGCGTGGTGGGCAAGGACGCCGCGCCGGAAATCATGCTGAAAGCCATCCGCAAGGTGCACGAGGGCGAGCTGTGGCTGGAACACGGCATGCTGGGACGCATCTTCGAGGAGATGCGCAACCCGGCCCACCACGCGCCGCAGGAGGTCGACCGCCTGGCCAGCCTGACCCTCAAGGAGCGCAAGATCTGCCAACTGCTGGCCGAGGGCGGCGGCGCCGTCAACAAGGCGCTGGCCGAGCAGCTCTACATCTCCGAACACACGCTGCGCAACCATCTGACCGCGATTTACCACAAGCTGGGCGTGACCAACCGCCTCGACTTGTACATCTTCCTCACCACCCCGCCGCACGGCCGCCACGACGGTTGACACAGCGCGCTGCGCGACTGTTGTTTTTCGCCACTTTCTCACACATTGTCACGGCAAAGCGCGTGAAATTTCACGTTTTCATTCTCAGGCTATCGGCCTGAAAGCCGCACCGTTACGTGCTTCCATGACAAATGTCCTGCCTGTTGGAAATTTAAATAGGCAGTGTGTCATGCGCGAAAAAGGACATTCGTCTGATGTAGCTCAATGCCCCCAGGAATATATTGTTTCCATGGCGGCGACATCAGCGAGCCCCGCAAGGAGAACAGCATGCACGCACCAGACAGTCAGCCAGTCTCCACGCGGGGCTTCCTCGGCAGCGAACACGGCGCCACCTTCTACGAAGCAGTACTGCTGGCGGCACTGGTGAGCGTGGTCTGCATCATCGTGCTGCTGGCGCTGGGCAAGGGGATCTGAACCGGCGCACCACGGTTCCAGAGGGTTTCACATCGGGGTGCATTTCATCAACCTAGGGAGAGTCATCATGCAAGCGATCCAAAAGTTCATCCAGCAAGAAGACGGTGTCACCGCGATCGAATACGGCCTGATTGCCGCGCTGATCGCGGTTGCCATCATTGTTGGCGTCACTGCGGTGGGCACCAAGCTGAACACGATGTTCACCAACATCAGCACCAAGATCAACGGCGTCACGCCAGCGAGCTGAGCAGAGACCACGGCCCGGAACGGGTCCGCCCGTTCCCGGCGCGGCTGGCGCCGCACCAGTGTTCCCCACCAGATACCAGACACAGCGAGGACCATCATGAAACGCCGCATCCTCCGCTTCTTCCAAAGCGACTCGGCTGTCACCGCAATCGAATACGCGCTGCTGGCCTCCCTGATTGCCGGCGTGGTCATCGTGGGCGCCACCGCCTTCGGCGATGCGCTCGGCCAAATGTACATCTACGCCAGGGACTTGATTGTCCTTGCCCTGCAATGAGCCTCCAAACCACACCGGCGCCGGCTGCAAGGCAGGCACAGCCCGTCCGCGCACTGCGGCAGGAGCTGGCCCCCGCGCTGCGCGCGCACCGCTGGCTGGCGCTGGCCGTGGCCGTGCATGCGCTGGCCGCCGCCGCCGTCCGGACGCGCTACCACAGCGGCGCCGGGCTGGGCACGCTGCTGGCCGGCTACGCCTCCTCGCTGCTGGTCGGCCCGCTGTTCGCGCTGGCCGGCTATGCGCTGTACGTCATGCTGTTCATCCGTCCCCGCCAACTGCTGCGCCACCTGGGCCAGGAGCTGCGCGGCTATCTGAGCCGCGAGCGCGTGCTGTTCGCGCTGCCGGCCATGCTGCTGCTGTCGTTGTTCGCGGGCAGCTTCACCGAATTGAAGGCCGCCGTCACGCTGATCCAGCCGTTCGCGCTGGACCGCCGCCTGGCCGAACTGGACCTGCTGCTGCACGGCGGCACCGCGCCCTGGGTCTGGCTGCAGGCCGTGTTCGGCCACCCGCTGCTGACGGCCGCGCTGAACCTGGCCTACCACCTGTGGTTCTTCATCATGTTCGCGCTGATGTACTGGCTGATCTTCAGCATCGAACGCGCCGCGCTGCGCATGCAGTTCCTGTTCAGCTTCGTGCTGTCCTGGACCCTGCTGGGCAATGTGCTGGCGGTGCTGATGTCCTCGGCCGGCCCGTGCTACTACGGCTACGTGCTGGACGGCGCCAACCCTTACGCGGCCCAGATGCAGTATCTGTACCAGGCCGACCGCGAGCTGCCGATGCTGGCGCTGCGGGTGCAGGAAATGCTGTGGCAGGACTACCGCCAGGGCAGCAATATCTCCGGCATGGCGATCTCGGCCATGCCCAGCATGCACGTGGCCAGCTCGGTGCTGATGGCGCTGGCGGGCTGGCGCCTGAACCGCGCCGCCGGCCTCGCGCTGACGCTGTTCGCGCTGCTCATCATGGCCGGCTCGGTGCACCTCGGCTGGCACTACGCGGTGGACGGCTATGTGGGCGCCATCGGCGCGGTGCTGCTGTGGAAGCTGAGCGGCTGGCTGCAGCGGGCGCTGCCTGCAGGGGAGCCTGGCCATGGCTGATACCTGGACCAGCGCCATGGCACACCATGCCACCGAGATCGGCGCCAGGCTGGCGGCCGATCCGCGCGCCCTGTTGCCGCTGGCGTTGCTGCTCGGCCTGATGGCCGCCGCCGTCTGGCACGACGTGCGCGCACGCCGCATCCCCAACGCCCTGGTGCTGCCCGGCGCACTGGCCGGGCTGGCGCTGCAAGGGGTGCTGCCGGCCGGCGCCGGCCTGTACGCCACGCCCTTCGGCGCGCTCGGCGTGCTGGCCGGCCTGGCCGGCATGGCGCTCGGCCTGGCCATGCTGCTGCCCATGTATATGCTGGGCACCATGGGCGCCGGCGACGTCAAGCTGCTGTCCATGGCCGGCGCCTTCCTCGGTCCGCAGCAGGTGCTGGGCGCCGGCCTGCTGGCGCTGCTGGCTGGCGGCGTGCTGGGCCTGGCCGTGGCCATGCAGCGCGGCGACCTGGCCCGCGTCTGGAACAATCTGCGCACCATGCTGCTGTCGACCGTGCTGCGCCGCATCGGCGGCGGCCGCGTCAGCGTGGACGCCCCTCCCACCCCCACCGGCCAGCTGCCGTATGCCATCGCCATTGCGGCCGGCACCGCGCTGCAACTGCTGCTGGCCGATGTCCCTGCCTGGCGCGACCTGCTATGAAAACCACGACCTCGACCTTGCGCACCCTGCGCACCTCGCGCCTGCTGCACGCCGCCGGCGCCCTGCTGCTGGCCAGCGTGTGGATCATGTTCTGCTACAGCCACCTGCTGGCCTGGCAGCACGACGGCGAATTCAGCTACCTGCTGTTCGCCGCCTCCGAATCGCTGGTGGCCATGCTGTTCCTGCTGCGCGACCGTCCGGCCGCCGTGTCGGACGCGCCGCTGGACTGGCTGCTGGCCCTGGCCGGCACCGCCACTCCGATGCTGTTCACGCCGGTGGGCAGCGGCCTGCTGCCGGCCGGCGCGGCGCTCATCGCCGCCGGCGTCGTGCTGCAGATCGCCGGCCTGCTGTCGCTGAACCGCAGCTTCGGCCTGGTGGCGGCGCGCCGCACCGTCAAGACCGGCGGCCTGTACCGCGTGGTGCGCCACCCGCTGTACGCCAGCTACCTGCTGATGTACGCCGGCTATCTGCTGGTCAATACCAGCCTGGCCAACGGCCTGCTGGTGCTGCTGGGCGTGGCGCTGCTGATGGCCCGCATCGTGCGCGAAGAACGATTCCTGGCGCGCGACGTGCAGTACCTGGGCTATATGGACCGGGTCAAGTATCGCCTGATTCCCCTGCTGTTCTGAGACGAGGTGCGCCATGCCAGCCGAAAACGACCAAGCCGTCCATGCCGAGCCAGCGCGGCCGCTGCAGCCCAAGGCCGCGCCGCGCAAGCCGGCGCCGCGCACGGTGGAGGAAACCGGCCTGCCCTTCCTGTTCCTGACCGAACTGCTGGGCAAGATGCTGGCGCTGCGCGGCCAGCTGCGGCTGGCCGAACTGGCCGCGCTGAGCAAGCTGCCGCCCAGCGTGCTGGACCCGCTGCTGACCTTTATGCGCACTGAAAAACTGGTCGACGCCGGCCGCCGCGGCGCCAGCGGCACCGACGCCGACCTGTACTACAACCTGACCGAAGCGGGCCGCCTGCGCGCGCTGGACGTGCTGCGGCGCGATGCCTACGCCGGCCCGGCCCCGGTCACGCTGGCCGACTACGCGACCCAGGTCCAGCTCGACAGCGTGCGCCACATCGGCATCACGCGCGAACGCATGCACGACGTCATGGGCCAGCTGGTGATCAGCCCCGAGCTGCTGGGCCAGCTGGGCGCCGCGCTCAACTCCGGGCGCGCCATGTTCGTGCACGGCCCGGCCGGCAGCGGCAAGACCTACCTGGCCGAGCGCCTGCGCCTGCTGCTGCAGGGCGAGATCACGCTGCCCTACGCGCTGATGGTGGACGGCGCCGTGATCGCGCTGTACGACCCGCTGGTGCACAGCATGATAGAGGAAGGCCTGCCGCCGCCCGGCATGTTCGACCGCCGCGCGCCGCGCGACCAGCGCTGGCTGCGCAGCGCCCGCCCGGCGGTGCTGACCGGCGGCGAGCTGACGCTGGACATGCTGGACCTGCGCTTCGACACCGGCTCGCGCCTGTACCTGGCGCCGCCGCACCTGAAGGCCAACGGCGGCGTGTTCATCATCGACGACCTGGGCCGCCAGCGCTGCTCGCCCAGCGAACTGATGAACCGCTGGATCGTGCCGATGGACCGCCACCTCGATTTCCTGGCGCTGCAAAGCGGCTACAAGTTCCCCATCCCGTTCGACGTGACGGTGGTGTTCTCGTCCAACCTGGCGCCGGCCGATCTGGCCGACGCAGCCTTCCTGCGCCGGCTCGGCTACAAGATCCATGTCGGCGCACTGACCGAACCGCAGTACCGGCGGGTGTTCCAGCAGCAGTGCGAGCAGCTGGCCATCCCCTACGCCGAGGAGCACTTCCGCTATCTGCTGGAGCAGCTGCACGGCCCGCAGCAGCGCCCGCTGATGGCCTGCTATCCGCGCGACATCCTGGGCCAGGTACTCGACCTGGCGCGCTACCAGGGCTGCGCGCCGCAGCTTGGACCGCAGGTGCTGGACTGGGCCTGGAACAATTATTTCACTGGCGCCTGAACCCGGCGCAACGCCCGCAAGGCAGAGGAGACAACCATGAGAAACACTCGCGCACTGGTGATGATGCTGATCGCCATCATCCTGGCCGGCGGCGCCGTGCTGGTAGCGGCCCGCTGGATCAACGGCCAGGCGGCCACGGCCGGCACCGGCAAGGTGGCGGTGGCGCTGGTCGACATCGCGCTCGGCTCGCGCCTGAACCCGGACATGGTGCGGCTGGTGGACTGGCCGGCCAACGCCATGCCGCCCGGTGCCATCAGCGACCCCAAGCTGCTGGCCTCGCGCGTCACGCGCAGCAGCCTGCAGCGCGGCGAGCCGCTGATGGAGGGCAAGCTGGCGCCGCCCGGCACGCAGGGCGGGCTGTCGGCGGTGGTGGCCGAAGGCAAGCGCGCCATGACGGTGCGGGTCAACGACGTGGTGGGCGTGGCCGGCTTCGCGCTGCCCGGCAACTTCGTCGATGTGCTGGTCAACACCCAGGAAGACGGGCCGCGCAACGCCGGGGCGAAGGACGCCAGCATATCCAAGATCGTGCTGGAACGGATACTGGTGCTGGCCATCGCCCAGGAAGCCGGGCGCGATGAAACCAAGCCCAAGGTGGTCAACGCGGTGACGCTGGAACTGTCGCCGCAGCAGGCCGAACGGCTGGACCTGGCACGCAGCGTGGGCACCCTGTCGCTGGTGCTGCGCAACCAGGCCGACCCCGACCCGGTGCGCACCGACGGCGCCACCAAGGCCAGCCTGCTGGACGCGAAAATGGCCGTCATGCCGGCCGCAGCGCCGGCCGCGGTGCGGGCCGTGGCGCAGGCCCGGCCGCGTCCGGCGCAGCCGCTGGAACGCAGCGACATGGTGGAAGTCATGCGCGGCACCGCAGTCAGCTATGAACGCTATTGAACTTCCTTGAACGTCCTTGAACGTCCTTGAACGCATTTGAGCAGCCCTTTCGGCCAGCCACAGGAGACCATCACATGAAACCCAACAGCCCGAGGACGCCCGCCGCGCGCAGGCACCAACTGGCCGGCGCCGCCTGCCTGGCGGCCATCCTGTCGGCGGCCTGCCCGGCCGCCCTGGCCGCCGCCGCCGCCGGCTGCGAAGGCGTGACCACCCCGCCCGAGGCGGGCAAGGCGCAGGAGGCGCCGCGCCGCCTGCCGCCGGCGAAAGGCCCGGCGCTCACCACGGCGGTGGCGCTGGCCGAGGGACGCTCGGTGCTGCGCCCGCTCGACGGGCCGGTGGCGCGCCTGTTCGTCAGCGATCCCTGCGTGCTGGACGCCAAATACATCCAGCCCAACCAGCTCTACCTGATCGGCAAGCGTCCCGGCGCGGCCAACGTCATCATGTGGAACCAGCAGGGCGACGCCAGCATCCTGGACGTGACGGTGGCCATGGACACGTCCGTGCTCAAGGCCAGCTACGCCATGCTGCCGGAAAAAGTGGGCGAGTCGCTGCGCATCACGCCGGCCGGCGACACCATCATCGTGTCCGGCACCGTGACCGATGTGGTGCAGGCCGAGCAGGTGCTGGCGCTGGCCAACGCCCACTTGCAGCGCGGGCGCGGCCAGGGCGGCCAGGGTGGCCAGGGCGAAGGCCAGGGCCAGGGCACCGTGCCCAAGGTGGTCAACATGCTCAACATCGCCGCGCCGCAGCAGGTGATGCTGGAGGTGAAGGTGGCCGAGGTGTCCAAGACGCTGGTGGACCAGCTCGGCGCCAGCCTGGGCATGAGCCGCACCATCGGTTCCTGGACCTACACCATGCTGACCAATTTGCTGAGCAACAATCCGGCCGTGGTGGACGGCTTCAACAACCGCAACGGCAACTTCCTGACGCTGGACGCGCAAAAGCGCGACGGCCTGATCAAGGTGCTGGCCGAGCCCACCATCATGGCCATCAGCGGCCAGGAGGCCAGCTTCCTGGCCGGCGGCAAGATCTTCATCCCGGTGGCGCAGAACAACAACGGCGGCCAGCAGACCATCACGCTGGAGGAGAAGGAGTTCGGGGTGGCGGTCAAGTTCACGCCCACCGTGCTGGCCGGCGGCCTGATCAACCTGAAGGTGGCGCCCGAGGTGTCCGACCTGAACAAGGAAGGCGTGGGCATCACCGCCACCGGCGTCAACACCACCGCCATCCTGCCCTCGTTCACCACGCGCCGCGCCACCACCACGGTGCAGCTGCGCGACGGCCAGAGCTTCGCGATCGGCGGCCTGATCAAGAACAACGTGACCACCAACGTCAAGGCCTTCCCGGTGCTGGGCGAGATCCCGGTGCTGGGCGCGCTGTTCCGCAGCAGCGACTTCCAGACCGACCGCAGCGAGCTGGTGTTCGTCATCACGCCGCGCCTGGTGCAGCCGCTGCCGGTCGACTACAAGCTGCCCACCGACGGCTACATCCAGCCCAGCCGGGGCGAGTTCTTCCTGCAGGGCAAGCTGGAAGGCAAGGCGCCGCCCGCCGCGCTCTCGCCCTCCGCCACCGCGGCCGCCCCCGGCGGCTTCGACCTCAAATAGGAGTCCATCATGAACCAGTCCACCACGCTCCGCCTGGCCCTGCTGGCCGCGCTCGCGCCGCTGCTGGCCGCCTGCGCGCAGCAGTCGCCGCGCACCGACGCCCAGATGGAACAGGCCGTGCGCCTGCTCACCGTGCAGCAGGTGCGCAATCCGGGCGCCGCCCGCAACGCGCCGCCGCCGGACGGCATCGACGGGCGCGCCGCCGCCAGCGCCTACGCCCAGTACCAGAAGTCCTTCCAGGCGCCGGAACCGCAGCCGCAAGCGTTCACCATCGGCATCGGCGGCGGCACGGCCAAAGGCAAATAGGTGCAGCCATGGCTCCCTTCCTGCTCCCAGTCCGGCGGCGCCAGCGCGGCGCCGTGGCGGTCATCGCCGCCATCGCCCTGCCCATCCTGATCGGCTTTGCCGGCCTGGCGCTGGACGGCGGCCGGCTGTACATGCAAAAGACCGAGCTGCAGAACGCGGCCGACGCCTGCGCGCTGGCCGCCTCGCGCGAACTGACCTGCGACCCGACGGCCGGCGCCTGCGCCGCCAGTTTCCTCATCAACGCGGAAAACGCCGGACTGGCCGTGGCCGGGCGCAACCGCATCGACTTCCAGGGCGGTCCGCTCGGCTCGGCCCAGCTGACCGCCGCCGACATCCAGTTCAGCACCACCTACGGGCCGGCCTCGTCCTACCTGTCGCGCGCGGCCGGCGCCAGCGCCGCCTCCAAGTATGTGCGCTGCCAGCCGCACCAGACCGGCGTGCTGCCCTGGTTCATGCAGGTGCTGGGCGTGGGCGCGCAAGCGATCAACGCCTCGGCGGTGGCCACGCTGACGCCGGCCCAGTCCAATTGCGCCATCCCGATCGGCATGTGCATGACCAGTACCGGCACCTCCGGCAATCCTTTTAACGGGCTAAGCGTGGGCCAGTGGGTGACCAGCAAGCTGAGCTCCTCGGCCACCGGCAGCTTCGACTGGATCGACTTCACGCCGCCGGGCGGCGGCGCCAGCGAACTGGCCGACCTGCTCAAGGGCACCGGCCAATGCAGCACGTCCGGCTCCAGCAATGTGGGCGAGCAGGGCAACAAGGCCAGCCTGGCCAAGGCCTGGAACACGCGCTTCGGCCTGTACCAGGGCAGCGAAAGCGTGACCAGCGCCGCGCCGGATTTCACCGGCTTCGCCTACACGCCCACGACCTGGCCATCCAAGTCCAACGCCTACGCCGGCACCAGC
This sequence comes from Pseudoduganella sp. UC29_71, assembly GCF_042693265.1. Classification (NCBI taxonomy): domain Bacteria; kingdom Pseudomonadati; phylum Pseudomonadota; class Betaproteobacteria; order Burkholderiales; family Oxalobacteraceae; genus Pseudoduganella; species Pseudoduganella sp. UC29_71. The sequence goes on from NZ_CP170549.1 coordinate 4,307,177, forward strand.
GGCACCACGGCCAACTTCCAGACCGCGCGCGCGCAGTTCAAGCCCTACCAGGGCGACAGCGCGGCCGGCATCAACATCACCGGCAACCCGACCGCCACCAGCGCGGCCAACCACCAGCAGTACGGCGCCGACCGCCGCCTGGTGACCGCACCCGTGGTCAACTGCGCGGCCTGGGCCGGCGGCACCGGCTCGCAGCAGGTGCCCGTGCTGGGCTACGCCTGCGTGCTGATGCTGGCCCCCATGGGCAAGGACGACGACGAGGTCTACCTCGAGTACCGCGGCAAGTCCACCGACCTGACCAGCCCCTGCGCCACTTCCGGCGCCGTGGGCGGGCCGACCAGCATGGGGCCGCTGGTGCCGGCCCTGGTGCAATAGGAGCGGCCATGCGCATACTTGCCCGCTCCCGCACGCTGCGCCGCCAGGCCGGCACGGCCGCCATCGAACTGGCCATCCTGGCCACGGTGCTGGTGCCGCTGACCCTGGGCGTGACCGAACTGGGCCGCGCCATCTACCAGTACAACTCGCTGATCAAGGCCTCCCGCGACGCGGCGCGCTACCTGTCCGGCCAGGCGCCGGGCGACGCCACCGACATCGCCATCGCCCAGTGCCTCGCCGTGTACGGCAAGCGCACCTGCAGCGGCACCACGCTGCTGCCCGGCCTGACCACGGCCATGGTGACCGTGTGCGACAGCGTCAGCTGCGCCGGCACGCACGCCAACCAGGCCACCGGCAGCGGCGTGATCAACCTGGTCACCGTCACCATCACCGGCTACACCTTCACCCCGGTGGTGCCGCTGCCCATCTTTACCAACCTGAGCGGCAGCACGCTGACGTTCAGCGACATCAGCACCACCATGCGGCAGATCCTATGAAAACGCCCAACTCCAGCGTCCGCCAGCGCGGCGCCACCGCAGTCGAATTCGCCATCGTGGTGGCGATCTTTTTGGTCATGCTGCTGGGCATGATGGAAATGGGCCGCGTGCTGTACTACTGGAACGCGGCGGCCGAGGCGACCCGCCTGGGCGCGCGCGTGGCGGCCGTGTGCGACGTCGACGACAGCGCCGTCAAGACGCGCATGCAGGACATACTCGGCCTGCTGCCCGCGGCCAGCGTCAGCGTGGTGTACGAGCCGGGCGGCTGCAACCTGAACACCTGCACCAGCGTCACGGTCAGCGTGCTGCCGGGCACCTCGGTGGCCACCTACATCCCCTTTGTCCCGCTGGCGCTCACGCTGCCGGCGTTCAGCACCACGCTGCCGCGCGAAAGCATGCGCAGCACCATCGATGGCATCGCCAACCCGATGTGCGATTGAGGGGGGCTTCCCCCACGGAAGGAGTAGCATCATGCGTATCATCGTAGTGTCACAAGCGGAAAAACATCTGCTGGAAATCGCCCGGCTGCTGCGCGAGCGCAGCGCGGCCGACGAAATCGACGTGGTGGCCGGCACGCTGGGCCGGCTGCAGGAGCCGCGCGGCGCGGCCGTGCTGCTGCTGCACCAGGCCACGCTGGACTCGGCCGACCTGGAGCAGCTGGAAGTGCTCAGCAGCCGCAACCCGGCCATGGCCATCGTGCTGGTGTGCCAGCCGCAGCCGGCCGAATTCCTGCTGCGCGCCATGCGCAGCGGCGTGCGCGAAGTGCTGGCCGCGCCGCTCGATCCGTCCCAGCTGCAGGCGGCCATGCGCCGCATCGAGGACAAGCTGAGCGCCAGCAACCGCTCGCTGGGCAAGGTGCTGGCCTTCATCTCCTGCAAGGGCGGCAGCGGCGCCACCTTCCTGGGCACCAACCTGGGCTACGCGCTGGCCACGCAGGAGAACAAGCGCGTGGCGCTGCTGGACATGAACCTGCAGTTCGGCGACGCCTCGCTGTTCGTGTCCGACCGCAAGCCGCTGGCCACGCTGTCGCACGTGGCGCAGCAGATCCACCGCCTGGACGCGTCCTTCCTGGCCGCCTCCATGGTGCAGGTGTGCCCCAACTTCCACGTGCTGGCCGCGCCGGACGACCCGGCCCAGGCCAACGACGTCAAGCCGGAGCACGCCGAGCAGCTGCTGCAGCTGGCGCGCCTGCACTACGACTTCGTGCTGCTCGACATCGGCCGCAGCCTGGACGCGGTGAGCGTGCGGGCGCTTGACCACGCCGACATGATCTTCCCCATCCTGCAGCTGACCCTGCCCTACATCCGCGACGGCAAGCGCCTGCTGGGCCTGTTCCGCTCGCTCGACTACAGCCGCGACAAGATCCACCTGATCGTCAACCGCTATGCCGCCAGCGGCGAGATCCGCCTGAGCGACTGCGAGGAGGCGTTCGGCTCGCCCATGTACAAGACCGTGCCCAACCACTACGAGGCGGCCGCCGCCTCGGTCAACCAGGGCGTGCCCATCCTGCAGCTGGCGCGCACCAGCCCGGTCTCGCGCGCGCTGCTGGAAATGGCGCGCACCCTGGTGGGCGATAACACCGAGGAATCGCGCAGCTGGCTCTCGCGCATGCTCAAGCGCGCCTGAACCTGAGCCCCAGCCGCCCCGAATTCCATCGCCCACGACAGGAGAAGCCCACCATGACCACTGAATCGCAATCGCTGCGCGATCGCCTCACCAACGGCGGCTCGGCCTTCGGCAGCAGCACGCCCTACGCCCTGCCCAAGGGGGGCGGCGTGGACAGCAACACCTATCAAGCGCTGAAGCACCGCACCCACCAGGCCTTGCTGGACCGGGTGGACCTGGAGGGCATGCAGCAACTGAGCAAGGGCCAGATCCGCGACGAACTGGCGGTGCTGGTGAGCCGCCTGCTGGACGAGGACACCGTGGTCATCAACGACGCCGAGCGGCGCGCGCTGACGCGCGACATCCAGTACGAGGTGCTCGGCTTCGGCCCGCTGGAACCGCTGCTGAGCGACCCCACGGTGTCGGACATCCTGGTCAACACGCACAGCCAGGTCTACGTGGAGCGCGGCGGGCGCCTCGAGCTGAGCGAGGTGCGCTTCACCGACGACGCCCACCTGATGAAGATCATCGACAAGATCGTCTCGCGCGTGGGGCGCCGCATCGACGAGTCCAGCCCCATGGTCGATGCGCGCCTGCCGGACGGCTCGCGCGTCAATGCCATCATTCCGCCGCTGGCGATCGACGGCCCCATCATGTCGATCCGGCGCTTCGCCGCCGAGCCGCTGCGCCTGGCCGACCTGGTGGAATTCCAGAGCCTGACCGGCGGCATGGCCACCATCCTGCAGGGGCTGGGCAGGGCCAAGGTCAACATCCTCATTTCCGGCGGCACCGGCAGCGGCAAGACCACCATGCTGAACGTGATTTCCGGCTTCATCAGCCACACCGAACGCATCATCACGGTGGAGGATGCGGCCGAGCTGCAGCTGCAGCAGCCCCACATCGTGCGGCTCGAAACGCGTCCGCCCAATATCGAAGGCAAGGGCGAGGTGACGCAGCGCGCGCTGGTGCGCAACGCGCTGCGCATGCGGCCGGACCGCATCATCCTGGGCGAGGTGCGCGGCGGCGAGGCGCTCGACATGCTGCAGGCCATGAACACCGGCCACGAAGGCTCCATGGCCACCATCCACGCCAACAACCCGCGCGAGGCGCTCACCCGGCTGGAGAACATGATCAGCATGGCCGCCGCCACCCTGCCGGTGAAAGCCATGCGCCAGCAGATCAGCTCGGCCATCGGCGTGGTGGTGCAAGTGGCGCGCCTGACCGACGGTAAGCGCAAGGTGCTGTCGATCGCCGAGATTACCGGCATGGAGGGCGAAGTCATCACCATGCAGGAAGTGTTCAGCTTCAAGCAGAGCGGCGTGGACCAGGGCGGCAAGGTGCTCGGCGCCTTTCGCGCCAGCGGCGTGCGGCCGCGCTTTTGCGAGCGCCTGAAAAGCTTCGGTGTGGAAGTGGACGAGGCACTGTTCGATCCCAGCCGCGATCTGGGCTGAGCCGCCGTACGGCAACCTGAGGGGACATCATGGACTATCTTTATTACATCTTCGGCATCCTGATCTTCATCGCCGTGGTGCTGGCGGTGGAAGGCCTGTTCCTGGGCTGGAACGCCACCCGCGGCCCGGAAGCCGAGCGCATCGCGCGGCGCCTGCGCATGATGTCGGCCGGCGCCAACGGCCAGGGCAGCTCGATGATCAAGCAGCGCCTGCTGAGCCAATCGCCGTTCATGCAGCGCCTGCTGATGGGCATGCCGCGCGCGCACCAGCTCGACCGGCTGCTGGAACAGTCCGGCCTGAGCTGGAGCGTGTCGCGCCTGCTGGCCATGATGGGCTTGTGCGTGCTGCCGGTGGCGGGCGCGGCGCTGTGGCTGGGGCTGCCGCTCATGCTGGCGCTGGCCGCAGGCGCGGCCGGCTGCCTGCTGCCGCTGCAGTATGTGGCGCGCCGCAAGCGCCGCCGCCTGCAGCAAATCGACCAGCAGCTGCCGGACGCGCTGGACCTGATCGGCCGCGCGCTGCGCGCCGGCCACGCCTTCCCCACCGCGCTGAACATGGTGGGCAACGAGATGCGCGACCCGATCGCCGGCGAGTTCGCCACCGCCTTCGACGAGGTCAACTTCGGCATCGCCATGCAGGACGCGCTGATGAACCTGGCCACCCGCGTGCCCAGCACCGACCTGCGCTACTTCGTCATCGCCGTCACCATCCAGCGCGAGACCGGCGGCAACCTGGCCGAGCTGCTCGACAACATCAGCAACATCATCCGCGAGCGCATCAAGCTGCTCGGCCAGGTGCGCGTGCTGTCGGCCGAGGGGCGCATGTCGGCCTGGGTGCTGGGCCTGCTGCCCTTCGGCGCGGCCGCCATGATACAGGTGGCCAATCCGGCCTTCCTGAACGTGCTGTTCACCGACCCGGCCGGGCGCATGATGCTGGGCTTTGCAGGCGGCCAGATGCTGCTGGGCTTTTTCGTCATGCGCAAGATGATCCATATCCGAGTGTAGAACCGGGAGCCCGCCATGAGTCCATTTCAATTAGCCACCCTGGCCCTGCTGTTCGTGGCCGTGTTCGGCGGCGTGCTGCTGGTGCTGAGCCGGCTGTCGCGCAACCCGGTGCAGCAGCGCCTGGCCGAAGTCGGCGACACGGTCGAGCGCAAACGGCGCGCGCCGGGTCCGTGGAGCGCCCGCGTGACGCGCTGGGCGGCCGCGCTGGGCCAGCTGTCGGCGCCGGAAAACAGCTGGGAAAATTCGGCCATCCGCACCCGCTTCATGAACGCCGGCCTGCGCCATCCGACCGCGCCCACGCTGTATTTCGCGGCCAAGACGGCGCTGGCCATCGCGCTGCCACTGGCGCTGTACCTGGGGCTGAACGTGGGCGCCGGCCGGCTGGAGGGCAACTCGCTGCTGATGTGGCTGCTCGTTGCTGCCGCCGCCGGCTACTACCTGCCCAACCAGCTGCTGCGCGGCCGCGTCAAGCAGCGCCAGCGCGAGATCTTCGAAAGCTTCCCGGACGCGCTGGACCTGATGACGGTGTGCGTGGAAGCGGGCCTGGCGATCGACGCCGCGCTGGGCCGGGTGGCGCAGGAAATCAGCCTGCGCAGCACCGTGCTGAGCGAGGAATTGAAGCTGGTGACGTTGGAACTGCGGGCCGGCAATCCGAAAGACCGCGCGCTGCGCAACCTGGCGCTGCGCACTGGCGTGGACGACGTGGACGCGCTGGTGGCCATGCTGATCCAGGCCGAGCGCTTCGGCACCAGCGTGGCCGATTCGCTGCGGGTGCAGTCCGAAACGCTGCGCACCAAGCGCCGCCAGCGCGCCGAGGAAGCGGCCGCCAAGATCGCGCTGAAGCTGCTGTTCCCGCTGATTTTCTTTATTTTCCCCTCCCTGCTGGTGGTATTGATGGGGCCGGCATTCATCCAGATCTACCGGGTGCTACTGCCCGGCATGAGCAGCCAATAAAAGGAGTCTTCCATGTCTTGCCCAGTCCGCACTCCGTCTGCCCCGCGCGCCATGCGCACTTCCTACCTCCACACCCCGCTGCTGGCCAGCTGCGGCGCCGTACTGCTGCTGGGCTGCGCATCGCCGCCGCAGCCGATGCCGATGGCGGTGCAGCCGCTGCTGCGCATGCAGCAGAGCAGCGACCAGAGCGCGGCCGCCTGGTACCGGCTCGGCAAGTACCACCAGGAGCGCGGGCAAATCGGCCTGGCGATGGGCGCCTATGCCCAGTCGCTGGCAATGGACGGGCGCCAGCTTGACGCGCGCATGGCGGTGGCCGCCATCGACGCGCGCCAGGGCCGCCTGGCCGAAGCGCGCGACGCCCTGCTGGCGCTGGTGGAAGACTATCCGGCGCAAGCGCAGCTGAGCAACAACCTGGGCTATGTCTACCACCTGATGGGCGACCAGCAAGCCGCCATCGCCATGCTGCGCCGCGCGCTGGCGCTGGACGCGGCCAGCACCCGCGCGCAGGACAACCTGCGCCTGGCCGAAGCGGCTGCCGCCGCCGGCGCCCGCAGCGCGCAGCTGGCCGCAGCCCCCGTCACGCCTGCCGCGCCTGCCCTGTCCACCGTGCCTGCCGTATCCGCCCTGCCTGCCGCGTCTGCGGTGCCTGCCGTGTCTGCCGTGCCTGCCGTGCCTGCCGCGCCTGCCGTGCCTGCCGCGTCTGCCGTGCCTGCCCTGGCCGTGAACGCCCGGTCGCCGGCCGCCGAAGCAGCCGAGGCCAGCCTGGCACCTCCCACCCGCGCCGAGCTGCGCCAGGTCCAGCAACAACTGCGCGAACTTCAGCTGCGCCATGCTGCCAGCGAAGCTGCCGCCGCCGCGAAAGCGGCAGCCGAGGCCGCCGCCAGCAACCTGGCCGCCCATCCGCTGCCTGCCCCCGCCCCGACTCCGGCACCTGCCGCCCTGCCTCCAGCTCCCCTGCCCGCGACGCGAACCACCGGCGCGCCTGTGCTGGCCCAGATCGAGATCGCCAACGGCAACGGCGCGCCCGGCCTGGCCAAGCGCTTCCGCCGCGCCCTGGCGCAGCTGGGCATCCCGGTCGGACGCCTGAGCAACGAGAAGCCCTACCGCCAGCAAGCCACCGTCATCGAATACCGTCCCGGCTACCGCCAGCAAGCGGCCGACCTGCAAGCCGCGCTGCACGGCCGGGCCACGCTGCAGGACGCCGGGCCGCGCACGCGCAGCGAACTGCGCCTGGTGCTGGGCAAGGACGCGCCAGCCCAGCTGGCCAGCGCAGAAGACGCCGCCACGCTGCTGGCCGCGCTCGGCGCCGGCAGCGGCGAGTAGCGGCAACAGCGACGGATAACAACAGCGGCTAACGGCAACAGCAACCAACACCACAACCACAATTCCAACCACATCGGGGTGGCACATGCGAGACCTAACGAGGTATATACGACCAGCACAATTCCTGCTTGCCGCCGTCCTGGCAAGCGTGTTGACCGCCTGCGGCGGCGGCGGTGGCGGCCCTGGCGGGGGCTGCGTCAACCTGGACGCCGGACGCGACCCCGCGCTGCCGTCCTGCGGCGGCACCACCAGCGCCACGCCGAGCACCGCCTCCACGCTGACCATGGCGCTGGCCGACTCGGGCGGCACCGCCATCACCTCCATTTCGCAGCAGCGCAGCGGCACCCTGGTGCTGACGCTGAAAGACGCGCGCGGCGTCGCCGTGCCCAACGTCACAATCACCGTCACCACCACCGACAAGTCGGCTGTGCTCAGCCCCGCAGCCGGCAGCGCGCTCACTGACGCCAGCGGCGTCGCCAAGATCGGCCTGAACGCCGGTTCCCAGGCAGGCGCCTTCACCGCCACCGCGACCGCCGCTCTTGGCACCGGAACCCTGACCGCGCAGCTCAGCTACGCCGTCAGCGCACCGGCCAGTTTGGTCGCGCTTACCCTGGCCGACACGGCCGGCGCTGCCACCACCTCGATCTCGCCAGAGCGCAGCGGCGTGCTGACAGCCACCGTCAAGGATAATACTGGCGTACCGCAGCCGAACGTCGCTGTCACCTTTACCAGCGGAGACAAGACCGCTGTGATGGACCCGCCCTCAGGCACCGCGCTGACCAACGCCAGCGGCGTGGCCAAGGTCGGCCTGCTGGCCGGCACCCAAGCGGGTGCTTACACGGCGCAGGCCGCCGCCAACCTGGGCAGCGTGCCGTCGTCGGCCACGCTGAATTACAGCGTCGCGTTCAAGGCGCTCTCGCTCAGCACCATGTCCACGACACCGTCCACGCTGTCGGCTGGCGGCAACGCCAGCGTCACGGTGACGGTGCTCAGTGACGGCGCACCTTACCAGCCGGTGCTGCCGGTCGCCTTCACCTCCCCGTGCGTCACTGCAGGCAAAGCCGTCATCGGCTCGCCGGTGCTGACGCAAAACGGCGTGGCCACGGCCAGCTACTCGGATCGCGGCTGCGGCGTGGCCGACGTGATTACCGCCAGCGTGACGCTAGGCGGCACCACTGTCACCAAGACCGGTACTCTGACGGTACTGCCCGCCGCTGCCGGCTCGCTAAAGTTCCTCACTGCCAACACGACCAATATCTCGCTGAAGGGAACCGGCGGCTTCGGGCGCCAGGAATTCTCCACGCTCACCTTCCAGGTGATGGACGTGACCGGCAATCCCGTGTCCGGCAAGCAGATCGACTTTCTATTCGCCGACACGATGAGAACGGATACGGTCGGCGGCCTGACCTTGAGCCCCTCATCGGCCACCTCGGCGGCGGACGGCACGGTCACCACGCTGGTCACCGCCGGCACCATCCCCACTTCGATACGCGTAGTCGCCACCGTGCGCGGCACGACGATCACCACGCTGTCCAACATCCTAGTAATTTCCACCGGCGTACCCGACCAGAAGCACATCTCCCTGTCCACCTCCACCGGCAATTGCGAAGGCAGAGACATCGACCAGCATTGCACCTTCATCACGGCCGCGCTGGGAGACCATTTCGGCAATCCAGCACCGGACGGCACCGCTGTCAATTTCACGACAAACAACGGCACCATAGGCGCGTCGTGCGTCACCGGTTCGCTGCCGCCGCCGGGCGCCACGCCCGATAACGTCGTGCCTGGCGTTTCGCCCGGCACCTCGCAAACCACCAACTCCCGCGTCGGTCCCGGGTCGGGTACTTGTACCGTCGAACTCCGCTCCGGCGCACCGCGCAATCCGAGCGGCAAACTCGTCGTGCTTGCCTATGCATTGGGAGAGGAAACGCTGTTCGATGCGAATGGCAACAATATGTATGACAACGGGGACAGCTTCACCGACCTCAGCCTCGACATATTCCGCGACGACGACGAGAACAACCTGTGGACGCCCGGCGAGCCATGCATCGGGCCGAACCTGAATGGAAAGTGCAGCTCCCCCGGCGATGGCGTGTACAACGGCGTGTTGCGCTCGCCGCGCACGCCCAGCGCGCAAGTGCAATATATATCGGCGCAACTCGGCGAGATTTTCTCCGGCAGCGAGGCAAATATCGTGTTTTCCCGGCCGCGCCAGTGTGCAACGCTAACCTGACCGCCGACATCATGGTTACTGTAAAAGATGTGATGGGCAACATCATGCCGGCCGGTACCAACGTAAGCATGGCAGCCTTGTTCGGCATTACCGGAGCCCCCGTCTCACCAAGCAGCCTGAAAATCCCGAACGTCGTGCGGCCAGTGGGTGGCAACATCATCCCTCCATCCTATCTAATCACAGTTGGCTGCCCCTCGCTTACGTCGCGGGGCAAGCTGACGGTGACTGTAATCACGCCGGGGGGCACTACCTCGATAGGCAACATCACCATCAACTGATGGAGCACGCCCCGGGTCAGAGCTGCTTTTCGAAGCAGACTGACTCGGGCTTGACGGCGTAGCGGCCGAAGTTGGAAATGACCGTGTAGCCGCGCGCCGCGTAGAACGCAACCGCCAGGGCGTTGACGCGGCGTGTTGAAAGCCGCAGCGCGACATAGCCCCGCGCTGCGGCTTCTTTTTCCAGGAACGCCAGCACGGCAGTGCCTATGCCCCCGCCTGCACCTTCACCTTCACCTGCGCCTGCGTGGCCGCGCCGCGCGTACATGCGCTTGATCTCCGCGATGCCCTCCTCCAGCGGCCGGAACGCGCCGCAGCCCACCGCCTCGCCTCGCGCGTTGCGCGCCACCGCGAAACACGCCAGCGGCCCGCGCACGTCGTCCGCATCGAACGACGATTGCCCGCTGTCGCCCGTGATGGCGGCCAGCACCGCCGACAACTCCGCCATCAGCAGCTGCGCCTCCGGCGCGCCCGGATCGCAGGCTTGCACCCGCACCGCGGCGATTGCCGGGCCGCTCATCGGGCGGCAGCCTTGTCCGCGCGCTGCGCGAAGCGCTGCGCCAGCACCGCGCACACCATCAGCTGGATCTGGTGGAACAGCATCAGCGGCAGGATCACCACGCCCAGCGACGACGTGGCGAACAGCACCTTGGCCATCGGCACGCCGCTGGCCAGGCTCTTTTTCGAGCCGCAGAACACGATGGTCACTTCGTCTTCCTTGCAAAAGCCGAAACGGCGGCTCAGCCAGCCGGTCAGGGTCAGCACCACGGCCAGCAGCACGCAGCACATCACGGTCAGCGCCAGCAGCGCCGGCACGCCCACCTTCAGCCACAGCCCTTCGCTGACCGCCTTGCTGAAGGCGGTGTACACCACCAGCAGGATGGAACCCTGGTCCACGTATTTGAGCATCGGCTTGTGGCGGTCCACCCACGCGCCTATCCAGCGCCGCATCAGCTGCCCGGCGATAAACGGCAGCAGCAGCTGCAGGATAATGGACAGCACCGCATCCATCGACGACTTGCCCGCCGGGCCGTGCACCACCAGCGCGCTTACCAGCAGCGGCGTGAGGAAGATGCCGAGGAAATTGGAGGCCGAGGCGCTGCACACGGCGGCGGCCACGTTGCCGCGCCCCACAGCGGTAAAGGCGATCGACGACTGCACCGTGGACGGCAGCATGCACAGGAACAGCATGCCGATGTACAGGTCGGGCGTGAGCATGGTCAGCGCCAGCGGCTTGAGCAGCAGGCCGAGCAGCGGGAACAGCACGAAGGTGCAGCACAGCACCAGCAGGTGCAGGCGCCAGTGCGTCATGCCGGCCACGATGGCTTCGCGTGGCAGCTTGGCGCCGTGCAGGAAGAACAGCGCGCCGATGGCGACCGTGGTGACGGCGCTGAAACCTGCGGCCACGCGGCCGGTGGAAGGAAGGATGCTGGCGATGGCTACCGTGAGCAGCAGGGCAAGCGTGAAGTTATCGGGCCGGAGGCGGCGCAGCAGTGCGGGGATGGAAGACATGGCCGTATTTTAACAGCCGAAAAAAAAGGGAGCCGAAGCTCCCTGTCGAACGTCACAGAATGTGCTTGCCGATCCACCAGGAGATCGCCGCCACGAAGGCCGACGCGGGAATGGTGAAGATCCAGGCCCACACGATGTTGCCCGCGACGCCCCAGCGCACGGCCGACATCTTCTGCGCCGAGCCGACGCCGACGATGGCGCCGGTGATGGTGTGGGTGGTGGACACCGGCACGCCCAGGGCGGTGGCGGTGAACAGCGTGATGGCGCCGCCGGTTTCGGCGCAGAAGCCGCCCACCGGTTTGAGCTTGGTGATCTTCTGGCCCATGGTCTTGACGATGCGCCAGCCGCCGAACAGCGTGCCGAAGCTGATCGCCGTGTAGCAGGACACGATCACCCACAGCGGCGGCGACACGTCGGTGGACGCCGAGTAGCCGGCCGCGATCAGCAGCATCCAGATGATGCCGATGGTCTTTTGCGCATCGTTGCCGCCGTGGCCCAGCGAGTAGGCGGCGGCCGAGGCCAGCTGCAGGCGGCGGAACCAGGTGTCGACCTTGCGCGGCGTGGTGCGCACGAAGATCCACGACACCAGCAGCATCATCAGCGAACCGAAGATGAAGCCCAGCAGCGGCGAGAGCACGATGAACAGCACGGTCTTGATCAGGCCGGCCGACACCAGCGCGCCGGTGCCGGACTTGGCCACCGCCGCGCCCACCAGGCCGCCGATCAGCGCGTGCGAGGACGAGGAAGGAATGCCGTAGTACCAGGTGACCAGGTTCCACACGATGGCGCCCATCAGCGCGCCGAAGATGACGTACTGGTCGACCACGCCAGGATCGATGGTGCCCTTGCCCACCGTGGCGGCCACGGTCAGCTGGTGGAACACGAAGATGGCGATGAAGTTGAAGCAGGCGGCCATGGCGACGGCGGTCTGCGGCTTGAGCACGCCGGTGGAGACCACGGTGGCGATGGCGTTGGCCGCATCGTGGAAGCCATTCATGAAGTCAAACACCAGCGCCAGGAAGATCAGCACTCCCAGCACGTAGATGCTCATTTGTACGCTATTCATGGATTGTTCTTTTTCTTGGTGGCGATTACGCGTTTTCGACGATGATGCCTTCGATGATGTTGGCCACATCTTCGCAACGGTCGGTCACCGTTTCCAGGATTTCGTAGATGGCCTTCATCTTGATCAGGTTGCGCACGTCCGGTTCGTCGCGGAACAGCTTGGACATGGCGGCGCGCATCACGTGGTCGGCGTCCGACTCCAGGCGGTCGATCTCTTCGCAGATGGCGACGATCTGGCGCGAGTTGTCCATGTTGTGCAGCAGGGCCACGGCATCCTTGACCTTCTCGGTGCAGGCCAGCACCAGTTCGGCCAGGCGCTTCGCTTCCGGGGTCACCGAGTGCAGGTCGTACAGCGACACGGTCTGGCCGGCGTCTTCCATCAGGTCCAGGATGTCGTCCATCTTGGTGATCAGCTTGTGGATGTCGTCGCGGTCGATCGGGGTGATGAAGGTCTTGTGCAGCAGGTCCACCGTGGCGTAGGTGATCTTGTCGGCCTGTTTCTCGATGCCTTCGATGGCGTGCACGCGGTTTTCCAGGTCGTCGAAGTTGGTCATCAGGGCCAGCATTTCCTTGGCGCCTTTGACGCACAGTTCAGCGTGCTGGTTGAACAGGTCAAAAAATTTGCCCTCGGTGGGCATCAAGCGTCCAAACATATCATTCTCCAATCATGATTCATCGTTACTGCAGGCAGCCGCCAGGCGGCGGCCTCAGAAATTATTGCGGGTACTGCGGGAAAGTAAAACTTAGTCGCCCTGGTAGGTCGTCAGCGCACCGCTGTAGTTGCCGAACTTGGTGTACATCCCCATCCAGGTCAAACGTATTGCGCCGATCGGGCCGTTACGCTGCTTGCCGATAATGATCTCGGCCGTGCCTTTTTCGGGTGAGTCGGGGTTGTAGACCTCGTCGCGGTACAGGAAGATGATGACGTCCGCATCCTGCTCGATAGCGCCGGACTCGCGCAAGTCCGACATCACGGGGCGCTTGTTGGGGCGCTGTTCCAGCGAGCGGTTCAGCTGCGACAGCGCGATGACGGGACAGTGCAGTTCCTTGGCCAGGCCCTTGAGCGAGCGCGAGATTTCGGAAATCTCGGAGGCGCGGTTGTCGCCCGGCTTGCTGCCCTGCATCAGCTGCAGGTAGTCGACGATGATCAGGCCCAGCTTGCCGCACTGGCGCGACAAACGGCGCGCGCGGGCGCGCATCTCGATCGGGTTCAGCGCCGGCGTTTCGTCGATGAACACCTGGGCGTCGTTCATTTTCTGGATGGCGTTGGTCAGGCGCGGCCAGTCCTCGTCGTTCAGCTTGCCGGTCCGCAGGCGGTGCTGGTCCAGCATGCCCACCGAACCCAGCATACGCATGGCCAGCTGGGTGCCGCCCATCTCCATCGAGAAGATGGCCACCGGCAGGCCGGCGTCGACCGCCACGTTCTCGCCGATGTTGACCGAGAACGCGGTCTTGCCCATGGACGGACGGCCGGCCACGATGACCAGGTCGCCTGGCTGCAGGCCGGAGGTCATGCGGTCCAGGTCGATGAAGCCGGTCGGCACGCCGGTGATTTCGCTCTGGTTGTCGCGCGAATACAGTTCGTCGATGCGCTCGACCACCTGGGTCAGCAGCGGCTGCACCGCGAGCCAGCCCTGCGCGCCGCGCGCGCCCTGTTCGGCGATGGCGAAAATCTTCGACTCGGCCTCGTCCAGCATCTGCTTGACCTCCTTGCCCTGCGGGCTGAAGGCCTGGCCGGAAATCTCGTCGGCCACGGTGATGAGCTGGCGCAGGATGCCGCGGTCGCGCACGATCTCGGCGTAGCGGCGGATGTTGGCGGCCGATGGCGTGTTTTGCGCCATGGCGTTCAGATAGGCCATGCCGCCCACCTCGTCCGCCTTGCCCAGCATGGACAGCGCTTCGAACACGGTCAGCACGTCGGCCGGCTTGGAGCCGTTGATCAGGCGGACGATCTGTTCGAAGATGATGCGGTGATCATAGCGGTAGAAGTCGTCGGGATTCATGAAATCCGCGATACGGTCGAACGCGGCATTGTCGCGCAGCAGGCCGCCGATGACGGACTGTTCTGCTTCGATGGAATGCGGCGGAATGCGTAGCGAATCTACCTGTGGATCGGAGGGGGTGTTCATGGCGCGAATTATACCTGCTTCGGTGCAAGGGCAAAAAATAAAAAAGCCGGGCAAGCCCGGCTTTTTTATATGTACAACAGTCTAGCTGTAGATTTCTCTACAACAAAACTTAGGCAGCTTCGCCAACGACGGCAACGGTCACGTCGACCACGACGTCGGTGTGCAGCGATACCGAAACGGCGTGCTCGCCGGTGACTTTCAGCGGGCCGTTAGGCATGCGCACGGCAGCCTTTTCAACAGCGAAACCAGCTTTGGTCAGCGCTTCGGCGATGTCGAAGTTGGTCACGGAGCCGAACAGACGGCCGTCCACGCCAGCTTTTTGCGAAACGGTCACGGTCATGCCGTTCAGTTTCTCGCCTTGGGCTTGAGCAGCAGCCAGCTTAACGGCAGCAGCTTTTTCCAGTTCAGCGCGCTTGGCTTCGAATTCAGCCACAGCGGCGGTGGTGGCGCGGCGGGCCAGCTTTTGCGGGATCAGGAAGTTACGTGCGTAGCCGTCCTTGACCTTAACCACGTCGCCCAGGTTGCCGACGTTAACAACTTTTTCCAACAGAATGATTTGCATAGTTCTCTCCAGTTTCTAATCTGACGGCGCTAATTAAGCGTGGTGCAGATCGGTGTACGGCAGCAGGGCCAGGTAGCGAGCGCGCTTGATCGCGGTGTCAACTTGACGCTGGTAGTGCGCCTTGGTACCGGTCAGGCGTGCTGGCATGATCTTGCCGTTTTCCTGGACGAAATCTTTCAGCGTGTCTACGTCTTTGTAGTCCACTTGCTCAACGTTTGCAGCGGTGAAGCGGCAGAACTTCTTACGTTTGAACAGTGGGTTCTGTTGCTTGCGCTTTTCTTTCAGCTTGAGCTTGTTTTTGTCGAACTTTTTACCGAATGCCATTTTAGGCTCCTGTATCTAATAAACTAAAATCAATGATGTGAAACACCAGGCTTCTGCTATTGCGGTTTTTCCTGGCCAGGAATCCTGTGAACTGATAGACACCGCCCAGTGGCGCCGCTTCGAACCGTTTTGCCAGGTCGCCTGCCGCGAGGGCCGGGACTTCGAATTCGGTGAGGCGGGCAATGCCTGCCTCCATCTGCTGCGAACTGTGCTGCAAGACTGCAGTGACAATCGGCATGCCGGCCGGGGTGTACCTGATGGTGTCCCGTTCGGTGATGAGGGCGGTTACCTGTAGCTGGTTCAGTTCAGATCCTGGTCAATACTCAACAGGGCGATTAGGCCGCTGCAGCTGCTTGGGCTTCGGCGCGATGGCTCTTGGCCGCGTCTTCACGTTGTACCGACTTCATCATCGGCGAAGGAGCGGTTTCCGCTTTCTTCATTTTCACGGTCAGGTGACGCAGCACGGCATCATTGAATTTGAATGCGGTTTCCAGCTCGACCAGGGTCTCGTTGTCGCACTCGATGTTCATGCAGATGTAGTGTGCTTTAGCCAGTTTCTGGATCGAGTAAGCCATTTGACGGCGGCCCCAATCTTCCACGCGATGTACGTTACCGCCGCGCGAGGTCACGCTGGCTTTGTAACGTTCGATCATCGCGGGCACTTGCTCGCTTTGGTCCGGATGGACGATAAATACGATTTCATAGTGACGCATGAAAACTCCCTTAAGGACTGTGAATATAGCCCACCCCGGCGTCAAGACGGGTGTGGGAAGAGGTAAGCCCGCGACTATAGCGCCTTTCCGCTGAAAAATCAAGCAACAGCCCGCCTTGATCCGCCGCAAAGCCGCCCGCCCCGGCCGCGGGCATGCTACAGTCCATGGACCAGCCCGCCGACGACTACGACACGCCATGGAAAGACGCCGTGATGCGCTATTTCCGCGAATTCATGGCGTTTTACTTTCCGCAGGCCCACGACACCATCGACTGGCGCCAGCCGCCCAGCTTCCTTGACCAGGAATTGGCGCAGGTAGTGCGCGACGCCCGCCTCGGCCGGCGCCGGCTGGACAAGCTGGTGCGTGTGACCGGCAGGGATGGCGAAGCCAGGACTCTGTACATCCACATCGAGATCCAGCGCAGCCGGGAACGAGATTTTGCCGAGCGTATTTTCACCTACCACTACCGGCTCTACGACCGATTCCACAGCCCTGTCAGCACGCTGGTCATCCTGGCTGATCCGAATCCGGGCTGGCGGCCCGATTGCTACCGCTACGATACCCACGGATGCGAGACCAGCATCATCTTCCCCGTCGTCAAGCTGCTGGACTTCTGGCCGCATCTGGACCGGTTATTGACCAGTCACAATGTTTTTGCCCTGCTGACGGCCGCCCATTTGATGACGCTGCGCACGCGCGGACAGGACCAACAGCGCTTCGAATTCAAGGCCATGCTGACCGCCCTGCTGTACGAGCGGGACTGGAACGCGCAGCGCGTGCTCGATTTATTCAATGTACTAGACTGGATGATGAAGATCCCCGGCCACCTGCAAGACCGGCTGGCCGAACGGATCGATGAACTGAACAGGAGTAAGGAAATGCCATTTGAAAACCTCATGATGAAGATGGCCAGGGAAAAGGCCCGCAAAGAGGGGCTGCAGGAAGGCCGGGAGGAAGGCCGGGAGCAAGGCCGGGAGGAAGGCCGGCGCGCGGTCGTGCACAAATTGCTGCAGCTGCGATTCGGGCCGCTTCCGCAGCACGCGGAACAATTCCTCGCCCAGGCACAGCCGGCGGAATTAACGGCCCTGGAAGACAAAATTCTGCTGGCAGCCAGCCTGGGCGAGCTGATTCAACCGAAACACTGAAAATATTTCGCTCACTTCAACAAAATCCCTTGCATTAGCGCTCACACTGTACAAAAATACAGTCTGTCTATATCCACAGCTCTCAGAGCGAAAAAGCACCATGATCAAGCTCACCGCACGCCAGGAACAAATCCTTAATCTGATCAAGGATGCCATCGACAATACCGGCTTCCCGCCCACCCGCGCCGAGATCGCCAACGAGCTGGGCTTCAAGTCGGCCAATGCCGCCGAGGAGCACCTGCAAGCGCTGGCGCGCAAGGGCGCCATCGAAATCGCGGCCGGCACCTCGCGCGGCATTCGCCTGCTGGGCGCGCACGCCGAATCGGCGGCCACCAAGGTCGCGCAAGCGGCCGCTGCCGCCGCGTCCAATATGATGTCGCTGCCGCTGATCGGCCGCGTCGCCGCCGGTTCCCCCATCCTGGCCCAGGAAAACCTGGAAACCAGCTACAGCGTGGACCCTGCCCTGTTCTCGGCCAAACCCGACTTCCTGCTGAAGGTGCGCGGCGAATCGATGCGCGACGTCGGCATCATGGACGGCGACCTGCTGGCCGTGAAAAAAGTCGACAGCGCAAAGAACGGCCAGATCGTCGTGGCCCGCATCGGCAGCGAAGTAACGGTCAAGCGCTACAAGAAGACCGGCTCGACCATCGAGTTGTTTCCTGAAAATCCGGATTTCAAAGTAATCACCGTCGATCCGGAAGCGGAAGAGTTCGCGCTGGAAGGCCTGGCGGTTGGACTGCTGCGCAGCTGGCACTGAGCGCGGAGAACGGCATGGGCGTATTCAAACTCTACGGAAACTGCGAGTCTGGCCACAGCTACAAGGTGAAACTGGCCATGGAAGTGGCCCAGGTGCCGCATGCGTATGAAGAGATTGATCTGCGCCTGGAGCGCGCCGAGCGCCCCGAACCGTTCCGCAGCCTGGCCAAATACGGCGAAGTGCCGCTGCTGGTGCATGACGGCCAGCCCTATGTGCAATCGAACGCCATCCTGCTGCACCTGGCGGAACACCTGCAGGCGTTCGGCGGAGAGAGCCGTCAGCGCCTGGAGCGCGTGCGCGAATGGCTGTTCTGGGAAGCGAACCGCATCGGATTTTCGATGGCGCACCTGCGCTACGGCCAGAAGTTCGATCCGGCAGCCTATGCCGGCACCGTGCTGCCCTGGTTCCGCAACCGTTTCAACGCCGATATCGAACGCCTGGACGACGAACTGTCCGACGGCCGCGCCTTCCTGCTCGACGATCACGTCAGCATGGCCGACTTTTCCATCTGCGGCTATATGTACTGGCCCGAGCAGGCCAACGTCAGCTACCCGCCGCGCGTGCAGGCCTGGCTGGACCGCATCGCAGCCCTGCCAGGCTGGCGCCATCCCTACAAGATGGAAAGCGCACAACCCTGGTAATTACTTGCCCGGCAGCGAAGTTGTCGTGGAACGCGTGCGGCCCATGTCCGACTCGTACATATTGCGCATGCGGTCCCGTTCCATCTGGTCGAACTTGGCACGCTGCTCCTTCTGGCGCGCCGATTCCTGCTTGACGAACTCACTGGTTTTGTCGGTCCACGCCGCGTTGGCGGCAACGATGCCGTCCGCCTTGCCTTTGGCGGCGGCAATCACCGTGCCGTAAGCCTGGTCCATGCGCGCACTGGCCTCGCTCCATTCAGTTTCATTCATCAGCTTGGCCACATCGGCAGGAATAGCCTTGCCCGGCGGCTGCATGGCGCTCATGTTCTGCACAAAGCCGTTGTAGCACTCCATCCAGCTGGCAATGCTGCCGGAAACCGCCTTGATGTCGGCATTGGTGGTCGAGACGGCGGGGATGACGGGGTCCACGCAATGGAATTTGTCCAGCGCCAAGTCGGCGCCGTCGTACTTGTTGACGTAATACTCGATGTCCGCCTTGCGCAGCACGCGCTCTTTCATGACGCCCAGCGCCGCCGCCGCGCCCTGGTGGCCGGCGCCGGCCGCTTTGGCGAACCATGTCCCCGCCGTGGCGTCGCTGGCGGGAACGCCCTCGCCATACCAATACATTTCACCCAGATGGAACTGAGCCTCGCTGTTGCCGGTGGCGGCCAGCTCCGTGTACAGCTTCAGCGCCTGGGCATACAACTTGGCTTCCAGCAGCTTGTTGGCGTCCGCCAGCGGGTCCGCCAACGCAGCGGCCGCCAGCGCGGCGAACATGACGCCCAATACGTATCTCTTCATCCGTCCGCTCCAAGAAGTTTGGAAAAAGACATCATATACGCACCACCAACAAACACAACCAAAAAGAAACTAATTAGCAGGCTTCCAGCGCGCAGCCGAAGTCTTCCAGCAGATCCGCCGTGTCTTCAATGCCGACCGACACGCGTATCAGCGACTCCGCAATCCCCATCGAGGCGCGGCGCTCCGCGCCCATCTCGTAGAAGATGGTGTGCGCCACCGGGATGATCAGCGTGCGCGTATCCCCCAGGTTCGACGCCGGAATCGCCAGCTTCAGGCGGTTCAGGAAATCGAAGCAGTCGATGCCGTCCTTCAGCTCGAAACTCAGCAGCGAGCCGTGCGCGCGGAACAGTTCCGCCGAGATGGCGTGCTGCGGGTGCGACTCCAGGCCCGGGTAGTACACTGCCGCCACCCGCTCGTCCGATTCCAGCAGCTCTGCCAGCGCCTTGGCGTTGGCGCAGGTGCGCTCCATGCGCAGCGCCAGCGTCTCGGCGCCCACCGCGATGTGGTGCGCCGCCTCCGGCCCCAGCGACGCGCCGAAGTCGCGCAAGCCCTTGGCGCGGATCTGCGTGATCCCCCATTGCGCCGGCGCCGCCTTCTTGTAGTTCTCGAAGATGTTGGGGAACTGAGTCCAGTCGTAGGCGCCGGTGTCGGTCAGGCTGCCGCCCAGGGCGTTGCCGTGGCCGCAGATCGACTTGGTCAGCGCGTTGACGACAAGGCCGGCATTGACCGCCTTGGGCTGGAACAGGTAAGGCGTGGTCATCGTGTTGTCCACGATGTAGAGGATGCCGCGCTCCTTGCACAGCTCGCCGATCCGCTTCAGGTCCGCCACCTGCGTGCGCGGGTTGGCGATGGTTTCAACGAACACGATGCGGGTATTCGGCCGGATGGCCGCCGCCACGTTGGCCACCTCGGTGGCGTCGACGAAATCGACCGCCACGCCCTGCCCGGCCACGGTCTGCCACAGCGAGTTGGTGTTCCCGAACAGGAAGGACGACGACACCACGTGGTCGCCCGCGCGCAGCAGCGCCTGGAACACGGCGCCGATGGCGCCCATGCCGGTGGCGAAGCACAGCGTCGCCACGCCCTGCTCCATCTTGTTCACCTTGTCTTCCAGCGCGGAGACGGTCGGATTGCCTTGGCGGCCGTAGCGGAAGCCCGGCTCCTTGCCCTGGAATACCGATGCCAGCTGGCGCGCGTCGCCGTAGCCGAAGGCCACCGAGGTGTGCACCGGCTTGTGCAGCGAGCCGTGCTCGATGCCCTTCTGGCGGTCGTTGTGCAGGATGGTGGTGGTGAAACCGTAATTTTTCTTTTCTGTCATGATCTCGGGTCAAAAAAAAGCCCGGCGCCGTCAGGCACCGGGCTGCGACATCAGCCTTCGGCGGTCGCTGCGTTCAAATTCAACTGAGTCCGGCCGGTATCCTCCGCCGCTGCCGGCTTCGGGTTGTGGCGGTTGTATTCCAGCTTGTCCAGGTAGTCCGGCGACACGTCGCCGGTGACGTAGATGCCGTCGAAGCAGGAGGCCTCGAACTTGGTCAGCTTGGGATTGACGTCGGTGATGGACTGCTTCAGCGCGTCGATGTCCTGGTACACCAGGTAGTCGGCCGTGATTTCCTTGCACACTTCCTCGGTGGTGCGGCCGTAGGCAATCAGCTCGTCGCGCGTCGGCATGTCGATGCCGTACACGTTCGGGTAGATCACCGGCGGCGCGGCGGACGCGAAGATCACTTTCTTGGCGCCGGAATCGCGCGCCATCTGCACGATCTCGCGCGAGGTGGTGCCGCGCACGATGGAATCGTCCACCAGCAGCACGTTCTTGCCCTTGAACTCGTGTGGAATCGCGTTCAGCTTCTGGCGCACGGATTTCTTGCGCGCCGCCTGGCCCGGCATGATGAAGGTGCGGCCGATATAGCGGTTCTTGATGAAGCCTTCGCGGTATTCCACGCCCAGGCGCAGCGCCAGCTGGATGGCCGCAGGACGCGAGGAGTCCGGAATCGGCATCACCACGTCGATTTCGCCGTCCGGGATTTCGCGCTTGATCTTGTCGGCCAGGTACTCGCCCATTTTCAGGCGGGTGGCGTACACGGATGCGCCGTCGATCACGGAATCCGGACGGGCCAGGTAGACGAATTCGAACACGCAAGGATTGAGCTGCGGATTGTCGGCGCACTGGCGCGCGTGCAGTTTCTTGTCGGCGTCGATGAAGATCGCTTCGCCCGGCTCCACGTCGCGCACGAAGCGGAAGCCCATGCCTTCCAGCGCCACCGATTCGGAGGCGATCAGGTACTCCGTGCCTTCCGGCGTTTCATTGATGCCCAGGCACAGCGGACGGATGCCGTTCGGGTCGCGGAAGGCCAGCAAGCCGACGCCGGCAATCTGCGCCACGGCGGCGTAGCCGCCCTTGACGCGGCGGTGCAGCACGGTGACGGCCTTGAAGATGGCGTCCGGGTCCAGGTTCAGGCCGGTGGTGGCGGTCTGGATTTCATGCGCCAGCACGTTCAGCAGCACTTCCGAGTCGGAGTCCGTGTTGATGTGGCGGCGGTCGTTCTTGAACATTTCCTGCTTCAGCTGTTCCCAGTTGGTCAGGTTGCCGTTGTGCGCCAGCGTGATGCCGAACGGCGCGTTGACGTAGAACGGCTGCGCTTCCTCTTCGCTGGACGAGCCGGCGGTCGGGTAGCGGCAGTGGCCGATGCCCGAGTTGCCCTGCAGCGAACGCATATTGCGCGTGCGGAAGACGTCACGCACCAGGCCGTTGGCCTTGTGCATGGAAAACATGCTGCTGTGATTGGTCGCGATGCCTGCCGCGTCCTGACCGCGATGCTGCAACAGCAGCAAGGCGTCATACAGCATTTGGTTGACGGGTTGATGGGATACGACGCCGACGATGCCACACATGGTAGTGCTCCTGGACTGGTACTGCGGATTTAAAGAATTCTAAAATTGCACATGCTGCGCGAAGGCAGCGGGCAGGAAAGGTTTCACGGTGCGCGCTCCGGTCTCCGCAAGCGGACTCAATAGCGCATTCTTCCAGAAATCCTGCTGCGGTATCGTGGTCATCCCGCACAATATGACGGCGGCCAGCACAATTACAAGGCCGCGCCCCAGGCCGAACAGGCCGCCCAGGCCCCGGTCCGCCAGGCTCAGGCCACCCGCTTTGATCAGCGCATCGACTGCCACGCCCAGCAGTCCCATCAGGATGCGCACGCCGATAAACAAGACGATGAACGCCAGGATCAGCCGCACCACCTCGCCCGGCACCATGGCCGGCAGCAGCTTCGCCAGCTCGGCGCCGTAGGCGTTGGCCACCACGAAGGCGACAATCCAGCTGGCCAGTGAAATCATTTCCTTGACCAGGCCGCGCATGGTGCTGATGACAACGGAGGCGATCAGCACGAATATCACCAGGTAATCGAATAGCGTCACGTCAGCACAGGCCTGCGGTCAGGGTCAGGAAGTAGCCAGGCTGCTGCTCAGGCCGATCTTGCTCAGCTTGGCGCGCACTTTTTCAGCTTCTTCCTTGTTCGGGAACGGGCCGACGCGGATGCGGGTCAAGGCGCCGCTGGCCGTCGTCACCTTCTGCGTAAAGGACTTGATGCCCGCTTCCTTCAGCTTGCCTTGCAGCTCGTCCACCTTTTCCTGGGTGGCCACCGCGGCCACCTGCACCAGGTACTTGGTATCCGACGGCTTGTCTTCCAGGATGGCCATGGCGCGCGCGGCGTCTTCGGTCTTGGGCTTGGCCTCGGTGTGCTTGGCCTCGGCCAGCTTTTTGGCTTCCTGCTCGGCTTTGGCCTTGGCGTCGGCCTTGGCCTTCGCTTCCGCCTTGGCGTCCGCCTCGGCCTTGGCGTGCTTGATTTCCTCGGCGCGCGCCTTGGCTTTGGCCTCGGCTTCCAGCTTGGCGTCGGCGGCGCGGCTGCTTTCCTTCAGGCTTTCCTTGACGCTGTCCTTCGGCTTGGCCGGGTCGGCGTGCAGTTTCAGCTCGGCCACTTGCGGCGCGGCCACCGGGGCGGCGGCCGGCAGTGCCGCCGGGGTGGCGGCATGCGCCGCGGGTGCGGCCGGTGTGGCCGGCTTGGCAACGGGCACATCCTTGACAATTTCCTCGCTCTTGTCGAGCGCATCGGCCGCGTCCACCCGCGACGGCTGTGCGGCAACCGGCGCAGCGGCGGCCGGCTTGTCTTTGGAAGGGATCTGGATGGCGATATCGGACGCCAGCGGCTTGGGCTCGGAGTCCAGCAGCATCGGCAGGCCGACGGCCACGGTCAGCGCCAGGAAAATGGCGCCCACCAGGCGCCGGCGCGCGCGTTTCTTTTCCGGCAAGACGGGATCGGCCGCCGTATCCTGGGCGCGGGTGCGGCGCGCGCCGTCGCCATTGCGGTCGGCGGCGCTGGCACGCTTGGATTTGGCCCGCTCCAGCGCGGCGGTGTCGGCTGCGCTGGTGTAATAGCCGCTGTCCTGGCCAGCGGCTTCCTGCTTGTTTTTACTGAGTTTCGAGAACAAGCCCATGCGTGATTTTCAGTCGGTGGTGTCAGTGAAGTGCGGATTTTCGCGCTGCCATGACGCCGGCAACGGTCAGGAAAGATCCGAAGACCACAATTCTATCATTCTCGCTGGCACGGCTCATCGCATTTGCAAAAGCTTGTGCCGGATCGTCGAATATATTCACGGTGCGTTCCGGCTTGTCTTCCTGGATCAGCTGCACCTTGGCGGCCAGTTCCGATGCGCTGGCCGAGCGCGGCGACGGCAGCGTGGCCAGGCACCAGTGGTCCACGTGCTCGGACATGGCCTTGATGACGCCGTCGATATCCTTGTCGTGCATGGAGCCGAATACCGCGAAGGTGTACGGGTGGTAGCCCATATTGCCCAGGTTCTGGTTCAGCGCGGACGCCGCGTGCGGATTGTGCGCCACGTCCAGGATCACGGTCGGGCGGCCCGGCAGCACTTGGAAGCGGCCCGGCAGTTCCACCGTCACCAGGCCGGTGCGCACTTCCTGCGCGCCCACCGGCAGTTCGATCTTCAGCGCTTCCAGCGCGGCCAGCACGGCCGACGCGTTCAGCAGCTGGTTGGCGCCACGCAGGCTGGGGTAAGCCAGCGAATTGCGGCGCTGCGAACGGCCGCCGTAGTTCCACTGCTGCTTGTCGCCGGAGTAGTTGAAATCGCGGCCCATCAGCCACAGGTCGGCGCCGATGCCCTCGGCGTAGTCGATCAGCGACTTGGGCGGCACCGGATCGCTGCAGATGGCCGGCTTGCCGGAGCGGAAAATGCCGGCCTTCTCGTAGCCGATCTGCTCGCGGTTGTCGCCCAGGTAATCGGTATGGTCGATATCCACGCTGGTGACGATGGACACGTCGGCGTCGATCACGTTGACCGCATCGAGGCGGCCGCCCAGGCCCACTTCCAGGATCACGACCTGCAGCCCCGCGTTGGCCAGCAAGTGCATGATGGCCAGCGTGGTGAACTCGAAATACGTCAGCATGGTCTCGCCGCGCGCCGCTTCCACCACGTTGAAGCTGGCCACCAGCGCTTCGTCGCTGGCCAGGTCGCCATTGACGCGCGCGCGCTCGTTAAAGTCCAGGAAGTGCGGCTTGATGTACAAGCCCGTCTTGTAGCCGGCGCGCAGCAGGATCGATTCCAGCATGGCGCAGGTCGAGCCCTTGCCATTGGTGCCGGCCACCATGATGACCGGGCAGCTGAAGGCCAGCGCCATGCGTTCCTTGACCGCGCGCACGCGGTCCAGGCCCATGTTGATTTCAGTGACGGCGTGGCGCGATTCGATCAGCGCAAGCCATTCGGGCAAAGTAGTCGGGAGAGTAGACATCAGGCAGGACTTCCAGGCGAAAAACAGCGGGGTCAGATCCGGCATTCTGCCACGAACTCGGCTGTAGCATGCGGCTACGGCACAGCTCGTGTCTTGATGCCGGAACTGACCCCGGGGGTGTTACATGAGCGCTTAGGCCAGGACTTCGACGGCCTGGCTTTGCAGCAGCGCCAGCAGGCGGGCGATTTCTTCGCGCATCTTGCGGCGGTCGACGATCATGTCGACGGCGCCTTTCTGCACCAGGAACTCGGCGCGCTGGAAGCCTTCGGGCAGCTTCTCGCGCACGGTGTTCTCGATCACGCGCGGGCCGGCAAAGCCGATCAGCGCTTTCGGTTCGGCAATCACCACGTCGCCCATGAAGGCGAACGAGGCGGACACGCCGCCCATGGTCGGATCGGTCAGCACCGAGATGAATGGCAGCTTCTTCTCGGACAGCTTGGTCAGCATGGAGGTGGTCTTGGCCATCTGCATCAGCGACAGCAGGCCTTCCTGCATGCGCGCGCCGCCGGTGGCGGTGATGCAGATGAACGGCACTTTCTGTTCCAGGGCCACCTGGGCGCCGCGCGCAAAGCGCTCGCCGACCACGGAACCCATGGAGCCGCCCATGAACTCGAATTCGAAGCAGGCCACGACTACCGGCAGGCTCATGATGGCGCCGCCCATGACGATCAGCGCATCGGTCTCGCCGGTCGCTTCCATGGCCTGTTTCAGGCGGTCCGGGTATTTCTTGCTGTCCTTGAACTTCAGCGTGTCGACCGGCAGGGTTTCCTGGCCGATTTCATAGCGGCCGCCGGCGTCCAGCAGGCCGTCCAGCCGCTCGCGCGCGCGGATGCGCATATGGTGGTCGCACTTGGGGCAGACGTGCAGGTTCGATTCCAGGTCGGTACGGTACAAAACGGCTTCGCACGACGGGCATTTGACCCACAGGCCTTCTGGCATGGTCTTGCGTGCGGCAGCTTCGGAACGCTGGATGCGCGGTGGCAGCAATTTTTCCAACCAGCTCATAAATTTCTCCTAATGCACAATTCAGTGGCGGCAGTGTAGCCGTTTTAGCCGCCACTGTCGAACTTTACACTCGGACAACTTTACGCACGACCGTGAGATTTTCAGGCGTCCAGCGCGCTGCGGATGCCCGACACAAAGGCCTGCACGGCCGTCGCCGCGCCGCCTTTCGGCGCGTTTTCAATCTCCTGGATGATGCGGCTGCCGATCACCACGGCGTCCGCCACCTCGGCCACCGCGCGGGCGGTGGCGCCGTCGCGGATGCCGAAGCCCACGCCGATCGGCAGCTGCACGTGCTTGCGGATGCCTTTCAGGCGCTCGGCCACTTCCACGGTGTCGATATTGCCGGCGCCGGTCACGCCTTTTAGCGACACGTAGTAGCTGAAGCCGCCGCCCACCTTGGCCACCTGGGCGATGCGCTCCTCGGTCGAGGTGGGCGCCAGCAGGAAGATCAGGTCCAGGCCGGCCGTCCGCATCTGCGCGGAGAACTCCTCGCACTCCTCGGGCGGGTAGTCGACCACGATGGCGCCGTCGGCGCCCGCTTCCAGCGCGGAGGCGATGAACGCTTGCTGGCCGATGCGTTCGATCGGGTTGGCGTAACCCATCAGCACCACCGGCGTGGCCTGGTTGGTCTTGCGGAATTCGCGCACGTAGTTGAAGCAGTCGCGGATGCCGACGCCGAACGCCAGCGCGCGTTCGCAGGCGCGCTGGATCACCGGGCCTTCGGCCATGGGGTCGGAGAACGGCACGCCGAGTTCCAGGATGTCGGCGCCGCCCGCCACCAGCGCGTGCATCAGCGGAACGGTCTGCTCGGGGCCGGGGTCGCCTGCGGTGATGAAGGTGACCAGGGCGGTTTTTTTCTGTTCTTTCAGGGCGGCGAAAGTTGGGGCAATACGGGACATAATTATTTCCTTATAAGTAGTGGGCGTGCGTGGGGCGATCCGGCATCAGCCGAACTTGAGCCCCATGCGCTCCGCTACCGTATGCATGTCCTTGTCACCACGGCCCGACAGGTTGGCCAGCACGATCTTGTCCTTCGGCAGCGTGGCCGCCAGCTTGGCCGCGTAGGCCAGCGCGTGCGACGACTCCAGCGCAGGAATGATGCCCTCGATGTGGCAGCAGTCGTGGAAGGCTTGCAGCGCTTCCTCGTCCGTGATGGACACGTACTGCGCGCGCCCGCTGTCCTTCAGGTAAGCGTGCTCCGGCCCCACGCCCGGATAGTCCAGGCCGGCCGATACCGAATGCGTCTCGATGATCTGGCCGTTGTCGTCCTGCAGCAGGTAGGTGCGGTTGCCGTGCAAGACGCCCGGGTAGCCCTTGGTCAGCGAGGCTGCGTGCTTGCCGCTGTCCAGGCCCTCGCCCGCCGCTTCCACCCCCACCAGCTGCACGCTTTTCTGGTCGATATAGGGATAGAAAATGCCCATGGCGTTGGAGCCGCCGCCGATGCAGGCCACCACGTAGTCCGGCTGGCGGCCGGTCATTTCCGGCATCTGCACCAGGCATTCCTCGCCGATCACCGACTGGAAGTCGCGCACCAGCATCGGGTACGGGTGCGGGCCGGCCACGGTGCCGATGATGTAGAAGGTGTTTTCAATATTGGTCACCCAGTCGCGCATGGCCTCGTTGAGCGCGTCCTTCAGCGTCTTGGAGCCGGACTCCACCGGCACCACGGTGGCGCCCAGCAGCTTCATGCGGTACACATTCTGCGCCTGGCGCTTGACGTCCTCGCTGCCCATGTAGACCACGCATTCGAGGCCGAAACGGGCGCAGATGGTGGCCGTGGCCACG
The DNA here is from genome assembly GCF_042693265.1 of Pseudoduganella sp. UC29_71. Classification (NCBI taxonomy): domain Bacteria; kingdom Pseudomonadati; phylum Pseudomonadota; class Betaproteobacteria; order Burkholderiales; family Oxalobacteraceae; genus Pseudoduganella; species Pseudoduganella sp. UC29_71. The sequence continues at coordinate 4,335,139 of NZ_CP170549.1, forward strand.
CCGTGCTGGCCGGCGCCGGTCTCGGCGATGATGCGCTTCTTGCCCATGCGGCGCGCCAGCAGGGCCTGGCCGATCACGTTGTTGATCTTGTGCGCGCCGGTGTGGTTCAGGTCTTCGCGCTTGAAATAGATCTGCGCGCCGCCGGCCTGCTCGGACCAGCGCTTGGCGTGGTAGATCGGCGAGGGGCGGCCGACGAAGTGCTTCAGTTCGTAGCGGAATTCGTCCAGGAAGATCGGATCTTTGCTGTAGTGCTCGTAGGCGGCGTTCAGCTCGGCCAGCGCAAAGGTCAGGGTTTCGGCGGCGAAGGCGCCGCCGTAGGGGCCGAAATGGCCCCTGGCGTCCGGCAGGTGGTATTCGGAGGCGTGGAACAGCGAATTAGGGACTTGGTCTTTCATGGTGCGGATCTCTCTCAATGGTGGCATCGGCCGCACGCACCGCGCGCACGAAGGCGGCGATCTTGTGGGCGTCTTTTATGCCCTTGGACGCTTCGACACCACTGCTGATGTCAACCGCGTAGGGGCGTAGCTGAGCCACCGCGCCAGTCGCGTTGAGTACGCTCAAGCCACCACTCAAAACGGCCCGATGCGCGAGATCTTTTGGAACGAGTGACCAATCGAAAACCTTTCCAGCGCCGCCGTAGGCATCCACCCAGGTATCGAGCAACAGGCCCGAAAACAGCCTGCTGGATGCACGGCATTGTGTTTCATATTCTAGCAAATCGTCCGGCGTAGTGTCGGGTTTGACGCGAAATACCCGCAAATAAGGGCGGTTGGCCAGTTCGGCGGCCGCCGCGCACTGCTCGGCCGTCTCGTCGCCGTGGAATTGCAGCAGCCCCACCGGGGCGATGCGCACCGTCTCGGCCACCTGCTCCGGCGTCGCGTTGACGAACAGGCCAGTAGCCGTGACGAAGGGCGGCAGGCCCGCGATCAGCTCGGCGGCGCGCTGCGGCGTGACGTAGCGCGGGCTTTTGTCGTAGAACACGAAGCCGGCGGCGTCCGCCCCGGCAGCCACCACGGCGGCCAGGTCTTCTTCGCGGGTCAGGCCGCAGATCTTGATGCGGGTGCGGTGCATGGCTTTATCCTTTCAGAACCACGGCAGCGGGCGCGCGCTTTCCTGCGGCAAGTCCCACTTGGGGTCGTATTCGATGTCGGCCAGGTACAGGCCGTCCGGCATGAAGGTGGGCGCGGCTTTCGAGCGGTCCTTCAGCGCCAGCAGCTGGCCCAGCCACTCCGGCTCCTCGCGCCCGGCGCCGATGTAGACCAGCGAACCGACCAGGTTGCGCACCATGTGGTGCAGGAAGGCGCTGGCGCGCAAGGTGAACACGATCAGGTCGCCATGCCGCTCGATGCGGATTTCGTGCATCTGCTTGACCGGGGTCTTGGCCTGGCAGTGCGCGGCGCGGAAGGTGGTGAAGTCGTGCTCGCCGATCAGCGCGGGCACGGCGGCGCGCATGCGCTCCACGTCCAGCGGGCGGTGCGTGAAGCCGGCGCGGCCGGCCAGCAGCGGCGAGCGCACCTGGTGGTTGTGCAGCAGGTAGTGGTAGGTGCGGGAACGCGCGCTGAAGCGGGCGTGGAAGTCCTGCGCGGTGTGCAGCGGCGGGTTGCCCGCCTCCGCCGCAGGGTCGTACGGCACCACCTCGTGCAGCTCCCTGGCCCAGCGCACGCCGATGGAATCGGGCAGGAAGGCATTGATGCCACGCACCCAGGCGTGCATTTCGCGGTTCAGCTCGGTATCGAAGTGCACCACCTGGCCCAGCGCGTGCACGCCGGCGTCGGTGCGGCCGGCGCAGGTGGTGGCCAGCGGCACGGTGGCGAAACGCTCGATCGCCTTTTCCAGCTGGTCCTGCACGGTGTTGCCGCAGGGTTGGGTCTGGTAGCCTTGCCAGGCGGTGCCGTCGTACTGGACTCCTAATGCGATGCGTTTCAATTGCTGCTCTGTATGTTGTGTGCCTCGGCGCATTATACCCGCCGGGGCAAGGGGCGGCTGCCCTGCCCCTTAGCCCAGCAAGGCGCGCATGGAGCTGGCGCGGGCCACCTGGTCGTCGCTGCCGCCGCGGATGACTTCATCGAGCAGCTCGCGCGCGCCTTCCTTGTCGCCGATTTCCTGGTAAGCGATCGCCAGGTCCAGCTTGGTGTCCATTTCCATGTGCATGGCCGACATTTCATCGTCGCCGCCGGCCGGCGCCTTGGCTGCCGCGCTGCCCAGCAGGTCCAGGTCGATGCCGGACAAGTCGAACTCGGGCGCCGCAGGGGCGGACGGCGCGACGGCCGGCGCCGGGGTGGCGGTGGCGTCGCCCAGGCCGGGTATGTCGAAGTCGTCCATGGACAGTTCGGCGCTGGCCGGGGCCGGTGCCGGGGCTGGGGCCGGCTCGTCAGGCAGCTTGAAGTCCATCATGTCCAGTTCGGCCAGCGGGTCCGGCGCTGGCGCCGGGGCTGGGGTGGGGGCGCTGGCCGAGGCCGGCAAGTCCAGGCCGAAGTCCATGCTGAAATCATCGGCCGACAGCGCGGCCGGGGCTGCCAGCCCTGCGGCCTTGTCCGCAGCCGGTTCCGGCGCGGCCTTGGCGGCCGGCGGTTCCAGGTCGAAGGCAAAATCGAACGGCTCGGCGGCGCTGTCCTCGGTTTTCGGTTCCAGCGCTTCGGCCACGATGGCCGGTTCTTCGGCCGGAGCCGGCATTTCGATGGCTGGCGCGGTGGCGGCGGCTACCGGCTCAAAGCTCAGGCCGCCCAGGTCGAAGTCCAGGAAGTGGTCGGCGTCGGCGGCGGCAGCGACCGAGGCGGGCGTCGGCGCCGTGGTGGCCGGCGCGTCGAAATCCGGCAGCGCGGTGGCGTCACGGTCCAGGTCGAAGTCCATCAGGTTCGATTCGGCCGCCGCTTCCGCTGCTGCCGTGGCTGGCGCGGCGGTGGGCGCGTCCAGGCTCAGATCCAGGTCCAGGCCGCTGAAATCGGCAGCCGATGGCGCTTGCGTGGCTGGCGCGGCTGCTGGCGGCTCGGCGAACATGCTGGCGAAGTCGTCGGCGGTGGGCTCGCCGGCGGCGGCAAAGGCAGCGCCGGCCATGCCGGCAGCACCGGCCGCTGCGGCCGCGCCTGCGGCACCGGCGCCGGAACCCGAGGCGCTGGCGTACAGCGGATTCTGCGGATCGATCGCCAGGCCCAGCAGTGCTGCCTGCGCCCACTCTTCGCCCTCGCCCTTGGTCATGGCGTACAGCTCGCTGGCCTGGGCTTCAAACGAACGCGCATCCTTGCGGTTGGCGTAGATCTCCATCAGCTTCAGGCGCACGGCGTGGCGCTCGGGATGGGTGCGCAGCGCTTCCTTCAGGATTTCCTCGGCTTGCGCGTCGCGGCCGTAGGCGATGTACACGTCCGCTTCGGCCACCGGATCGACTTCGTTGGTGTCCAGCTGGCTGGCAGACGGGGCGAAATTGGAATTGAACACGCTGTTGTTGGTGTCCACGCTCTGGCCGCCGGTTTCGGCGATCAGCGGCTGCGCCTGCGCGCCCGGGTCGCCCAGCACGCTGATTTCCGGCCGGCTGCCCAGCACGCTCGTCTGTTCCTGCTTGCGGCGGCGCGCCAGGATGTAGCCCGCGCCGGCCAGCAAGGCCGCCAGCGCGATGCCGATGGCCTGGATATTGTCCATGATGATGTCCATCACGCCCGGCTCGGCGACCGGCGGCGGCGCCACGAGCGCCTTCGGCTTGGCCTTGGGCGCGGGCGCGCCTGGGGCCTGCGTAGCGGCCACGGCAGGCGCCGAGGCGGCAGGCGCGGCGGCGGACGCGGCCGGCGCGCCTGCCGCGTGCTGCTTCTCGGCCATGGCCTTGTTCTTCACCGCCATCAGTTTTTCGAGGTCGGCGACGTTCTTTTCCAGCTCCTTGACGCGCGCGTTCGCTTCGGCCACCTGCTTCTCGCGCGCGATCTTGTCTTCCTCGCCCGCCACGGCGGTCTTGCCGGCCGCCGGCACGCCGGCGGCCTTGGACAGTTTCAGCTGGTCTTTCGATTCGGTGACGGCGGTCGGGCGCTCCTCGACCTTGGCGGTGATCTTGCCGGCCGCACTCTGGCTGCTTTCCGGCGCCTTGGCCGGCGTGCTGGCCGACACCTGCCCCGCCAGCTTGCTGCGGTAGGCGTTGAAGTCGGCCGCGTGGGCGATCACCACGCCGTGCGCCTCGCCCTCATTAGCGCCGCCCTTGATGGCGTCCGAGTCTGGCACCGCCAGGATCTGGCCCGACTTCAGGCGGTTCATATTGTTGCCGACAAAGGCTTCGGGATTGGCGCGGTACAACGCCACCAGCATCATGTCCAGCGACACGTCGGCCGGCTTCAGGCGGGCGGCGATGCGGCCCAACGTGTCGCCCTGCTTGACGCGGTATTCCTTCTCGCCGTCGGTGGACGGTTCGCGCGGCGCGGGCGCCGGGCGCGGTGCCGGCGCGGCGGCCTGCGGCTGGCTCTGTTGTGCTGCCTGCTGCTGGGCCTGCGCGCGCGCGGCGGCGGCCAGCGCGGCCGGCGACGGCGTGGCAGCGGCAGCGGCAGCGGCGGCGCGGCCCGGCACGTCGACCGGCGCGGCCACCTGGGCCGGCTGGGTGCTGCGCAGCTCGGCCGGGTCCAGCAGGAAGGTGTATTCGCGCACCAGGCGGCCGCCGGTCCAGCTCAGTTCCAGCAGCATGTCCACGAAGGGTTCATTGACCGGCTGGCTGGAGGTGACGCGGATGAACTGGCGCCCGCCGCGCTGGTCCACTTCGAAGCGCAGCGACAGCAGGGCCGGGTTGAATTCGATATTGGCCAGGCGGAAGGCGTCCGCCGGGGCCAGCTTGGCGGCCAGGCCGGCCGCCTCGTCGGCGCCGACCGAGGTCAGCTCGATTTCGGCGCGCAGCGGCTGCCCCAGCGACGACAGCACGGTCAGCTTGCCCAGTCCGGCCGCGTTGGCTGCCGGGGACAGCAGCACCGCACAGACAACAGCACTGGCGAGTGTTTTCAACGCGAACGTAACGGTCTTGGGGCGGCGATTTACATGCATAGTGTCGATGGCGTCTAAGTGAGCGGAAAAGTTGCTTTCCGAGATATACCAACATATCACCATGCACAGGAGCATGCAAGCTTTGCCGCCGCTTCTGTCACCTCCGCGCTGAATTCATAGTTTGATGCAAAGAAAAAAGGGCAATTTCCCTATGAAATTGCCCTTTTGAACGCGGTGCGGAAGCTTACTTGTCGAGTACGATGCGCAGCATGCGGCGCAGCGGTTCGGCCGCACCCCACAGCAGCTGGTCGCCCACAGTGAAGGCCGACAGGTATTCGCCGCCCATGCTCATCTTGCGCACGCGGCCGACCGGGATGGTCAGGCTGCCGGTCACGGCGGCCGGCGACAGGTCGCGCACCGACGCTTCGCGCGTGTTCGGCACGAACTTGACCCACTGGTTGTCGCTGCCGATGATGTCGTTCACTTCATCGAGCGGCACGTCCTTCTTCAGCTTGATGGTCAGCGCCTGCGAGTGGCAGCGCATGGCGCCGATGCGCACGCACAGGCCATCGACAGGAATCGGCGCGCTGCCGAAGTCCAGGCCGCGGCCCAGGATCTTGTTGGTCTCGGCGCCGCCCTTCCACTCTTCCTTGGACTGGCCGTTGCCCAGGTCCTTGTCGATCCACGGGATCAGGTTGCCGGCCAGCGGGGCGCCGAACTGCTTGATCTCGTCCGGCGAGTAGCCGTGCTGGGTGGCCAGCACCTGGCGGTCGATTTCCAGGATGGCCGAAGCGGGATTGTCCAGCAGCGGACGCACGGCGGCGTTGATGGTGCCGAACTGGGTCAGCAGTTCGCGCATGTGCTGCGCGCCACCGCCCGAGGCCGCCTGGTAGGTCATGGAGGTCATCCATTCCACCAGGTCGTGCTTGAACAGGCCGCCCAGGCCCATCAGCATGCAGGACACGGTGCAGTTGCCGCCGACAAAGTTCTTCACACCCTTGGCCATCGCGTCCTTGATGACGTTCAGGTTGACCGGGTCCAGCACGATGACGGCGTCCTTTTCCATGCGCAGCGTGGAAGCGGCGTCGATCCAGTAGCCGTTCCAGCCGGCCGCGCGCAGTTTCGGAAACACTTCCGAGGTGTAGTCGCCGCCCTGGCAGGAGATGATGATCTCGCAGCGCTTCAGTTCGTCGATATTGGTGGCGTCCTTCAGCACGGTTTCATTCTTCGCCATGGCCGGCGCCTTGCCGCCAGTGTTCGAGGTGGTGAAGAACACCGGTTCGATGTGGGCGAAATCGCCCTCTTCCTGCATGCGCTGCATCAGGACCGAACCGACCATGCCGCGCCAACCTACCAGACCTACGAGTTTCATTTTGCTTTCCCTTGAATTTATTGAGACAGCGCTGCAACCACTGCATCGCCCATTTGTTCCGTGCCGACCTTCGTGGTGCCGGCTTCATAGATGTCCACGGTGCGCAAGCCTTGCGACAGCACCTTCTTGACGGCGTTCTCGATGCGGTCGGCCTGCTCGGCGCGGTTCAGCGAGAAGCGCAGCATCATGGCTGCGGACAGAATGGTCGCCAGCGGATTGGCGATGCCCTTGCCTGCGATGTCCGGCGCGGAACCATGCGACGGCTCATACAGGCCCTTGTTGTTGGCGTCCAGCGAGGCCGACGGCAGCATGCCGATCGAACCGGTCAGCATGGCGGCCGCGTCCGACAGGATGTCGCCGAACATATTGCCGGTGACGATGACGTCGAACTTCTTCGGCGCGCGCACCAGTTGCATGGCGGCGTTGTCGACGTACATGTGCTCCAGCGCCACGTCCGGGTATTCCTGGTGGACGTCGATGACGATGTCTTTCCAGAACTGGAAGGTTTCCAGCACATTGGCCTTGTCCACGCTGGTCAGGCGCTTGCCGCGCTTTTGCGCAGCCTGGAAGGCCACGTGGGCGATGCGGCGGATTTCGCCTTCGGCGTAGCGCATGGTGTCGTAGCCTTCGCGCTGGCCCTTGAAGGGACCGTCCGGGCACTCGCGCACGCCGCGCGGCTGGCCGAAGTAGATGTCGCCGGTCAGTTCGCGGATGATCAGGATATCCAGCCCGGAGACCACTTCAGGCTTGAGCGTGGAGGCGCCGGCCAGTTCCGGGTACAGGATGGCGGGACGCAGGTTGGCGAACAGGCCGAGGTTCTGCGCAGGCCCAGAATGGCCTGCTCCGGGCGCAGCGCGCGCTCCAGGCTGTCGTACTGGTAGTCGCCGACGGCGCCGAACAGCACCGCGTCGGCCGCCTTGGCCAGCGCCAGCGTGTCTTCCGGCAGCGGATGGCCGTGCGCGGCATAGCCGGCGCCGCCGACCGGGGCGGTTTCCAGTTCGAACTTCTCGTCCAGCACATTCAGTACCTTGACTGCCTGCGCCACGATTTCCGGGCCGATGCCGTCGCCCGGGAGGATAGCAATTTTCATATGAGTTCTTAGATGACGTTGGCCAGCCAGGGCTGGTTCGCCAGATGACGCTCTTCGAAGGCGCGGATGTCGTCTGCGTGGCGCAGCGTCAGGCCGATATCGTCAAGTCCGTTCATCAGGCAGTATTTGCGGAAGGCGTCGATCTCGAAGGGGTAGGAGACGCTGCCGTTGCTGGTGGAAATACGCTGCTGCTCAAGATCCACCACCAGGCGATAACCGGGGAAGGCCTTGACTTCATTGAACAGATGATCGATCTGTTGCTCGCTCAATACGATGGGCAGCAAGCCGCTTTTGTAGCAGTTATTGAAAAAGATGTCGGCGAAGCTGGGCGCCACGATGGCGCGGAAGCCGTACTGGTCCAGCGCCCACGGCGCGTGCTCGCGCGAGGAGCCGCAGCCGAAGTTCTTGCGCGCCAGCAGGATGGAGGCGCCCTGGTAGCGCGGCTCGTTCAGCACGAAGTCCGGGTTCAGCGGACGCTTGCTGTTGTCCATGCCGGGTTCGCCATGGTCCAGGTAGCGCCACTCGTCAAACAGGTTGGGGCCGAAGCCGGTGCGGTGGATGGACTTCAGGAATTGCTTCGGGATGATGGCGTCGGTATCGACGTTGGCCCGATCCAGGGGCGCCACCAGTCCTTCGTAGATCGTAAATTTTTCCATGATGTTTTCTGCATAGTGCAGACCGGCGCGCGTGCGCGCTGCGCCGGCATGCGGCTGTTATTTCCCGCCGGCGCTGGTCACGACCTGGCCGGCCTTTTGTACGTCCCTGCCGATGCCGGAAATGGTGTTGCAGCCGGTCAGCACGAGGGTGGCAAGGATCAGGGTGGTTAGCGTTTTCATGGTGGGATTCTCGTAGTCTAAAAAAGTAAAAAAGTTCAGTGCACCTTGCGCACGTCGACGAAGTGGCCGGCGATGCCGGCTGCCGCCGCCATGGCGGGCGACACCAGGTGGGTGCGTCCGCCCTGGCCCTGGCGGCCTTCGAAGTTGCGGTTGGAGGTGGAAGCGCAGCGCTCGCCCGGCTCCAGGCGGTCGGCGTTCATGGCCAGGCACATGGAGCAGCCCGGCTCGCGCCACTCGAAGCCGGCGTCGCGGAAGATGCGGTCCAGGCCTTCGCGCTCGGCTTGTTCCTTGACCAGGCCGGAGCCCGGCACCACCAGCGCCAGCTTGACGTTGGAGGCGCGCTGCTTGCCGCGCACCACGGCGGCGGCCGCGCGCAAGTCCTCGATGCGCGAATTGGTGCAGGAGCCGATGAAGACCTTGTCGATGCGGATGTCCTCGATGGCCGTGTTGGGCTTGAGGTTCATGTACACCAGGGCTTTTTCCATGGCGTCGCGCTTGACGGCGTCTTTTTCGTGGTCCGGGTCCGGCACGCGGCCGTCGATGGACACCACCTGCTCGGGCGAGGTGCCCCAGGTGACCTGCGGCTTGATCTCGGCCGCGTTGAGCGTGACCACCAGGTCGAATTTCGCGCCCGGGTCCGAATGCAGGGTGCGCCAGTAGGCCACCGCGCGGTCCCAGTGCGGGCCGACGGGCGAATAGGGACGGCCCTTGACGTAGTTGATGGTGGTGTCGTCCACGGCCACCATGCCGGCGCGCGCGCCAGCCTCGATCGCCATGTTGCAGACCGTCATGCGGCCTTCCATCGACAGCGCGCGGATGGTGGAGCCGCCGAACTCGATGGCGTAGCCGTTGCCGCCGGCCGTGCCGATCTTGCCGATAATGGCCAGCACGATGTCCTTGGAGGTGACGCCGGCCGGCAGCGCGCCGTCCACCTGCACCAGCATGGCCTTGGATTTCTTCTGCAGCAGGGTCTGGGTGGCCAGCACATGCTCCACTTCCGAGGTGCCGATGCCGTGCGCCAGTGCGCCGAAAGCGCCGTGGGTGGAGGTGTGCGAGTCGCCGCACACCACCGTCATGCCCGGCAGGGTGGCGCCCTGCTCCGGCCCGATCACGTGCACGATGCCCTGGCGCTTGTCGTTCATGTTGAAGTAGGTCATGCCGACCGACTTGGTGTTGTTGTCCAGCGTTTCGACCTGCAGGCGCGAGACCGGGTCTTCAATGCCGTGCGAACGGTCGGTGGTCGGCACGTTGTGGTCGGCCACGGCCAGGTTGGCCGAGATGCGCCACGGCTGGCGGCCGGCGGCGCGCAGGCCGTCGAATGCCTGCGGGCTGGTTACTTCGTGCACCAGGTGGCGGTCGATATAGAGGATGGACGTACCGTCATCTTCGGTGCGCACCACATGGGATTCCCAGAGTTTGTCGTAAAGCGTCTTCATGATTGCTGCTACTGCCCGTGTGAGAATTTCACTTTGATTATGCCATATTTGTGCAATGCAAAACCAAGCCCGTCTGTCCGCCTCGTGAGCCGATGCGGCTTCAGGTTCCGATCCACCTTGTATGACGCCCTTTGAAAAAAAAGCCTGCGGATCTCGCAGGCTTTTGTGTTTTCTTGCTGCCGGCGGTTTTTTAAGCCGCCATGCGTACACTACCCCTGCATCCGTCCATCAGGAACGATAGGCCTACTACTAGCACCAGCTCGCCCTCTGCGGAACGCGCGGTGCCGGTAATGCCTTCGACGGAAATCGCAGTCATCGGTTTAATGACCAGGTCGGCCGTGCCATCGACCGCTTCCACGGCCAGGATGTAAGGCTGCGGCGCGTTGACCACGATGCCCACGCGTTCCGACGCGGGCGCGTAGCCCAGCGCGCCGGCCAGCGTGCGCACCGGCAGCGGACGGCCCTGGTCCTTCAGCACCGGCGCGCCGCCCACTTCCATGAACTCTTCCGGCAGTTCGACCACGCGCTGCACCACGGCCATCGGCAGCGCCAGCAGCGCGCCCGAGGTCGACACCAGCATGGTCGGCACGATGGACAGCTCGATCGGCAGGCGGATGGCGAACTTGGTGCCCTTGCCCAGCGCCGACTCGATGTGGATGGCGCCGCGGTTCTTTTCCACGGCGGTCTTCACCACGTCCATGCCGACGCCGCGGCCGGATACGCTGGACGCCACTTCCTTGGTCGAAAAGCCCGGCAGGAACACCAGCTGGTACGATTCGTCGTCCGTCATGTTAGCAGATGGCGAGATCAAGCCCTTCTCCGCCGCTTTTTTACGCAGCGCGATCGGGTCCATGCCCTTGCCGTCGTCCTGCAGCACGATCATGACGCTGTTAGCTTCCTGCCATGCTTTCAGCGAGATGTAGGCCTTGGACGGCTTGCCGGCGGCCACGCGCACGTCCGGCGATTCCACGCCGTGGTCCAGCGCGTTGCGCAGCATGTGCACCAGCGGATCGTACAGGCTGTCCACCACCACGCGGTCGACTTCGGTCTCCGCGCCTTCGATGGTCAGTTCGACTTCCTTGCCCAGGTCCTTGGCCAGCTCGCGCACCAGGCGCGGGAATTTCTGGAACAGGCGGCCCACCGGCTGCATGCGGGTGGCCAGGGTGGCGCGCTGCAGCTCGCTGGAATAGCGCGAAGCGCGTTCCAGCGTTTCGGTCAGCGCCGACATCAGGCTGGCGGCCTGGCCTTCGAATTTGAATTGCTGCAGGCGCTCCAGCAGCACGGCGGCCTGGTTGGCCGCCTGCACCGACTCGCCGGCCACTTCCAGCAGCGCGTCCAGCTTGACCGCGTCGATACGGATGCTTTCTTCCTTGGCCGGCGCGGCGTGCACCTTGTCGTCGCGCTCCGGACGGGCGCGGGCGGCGGCGGGCGCGGCTTCGGCGTGCACTTCGGCCAGTACCGCGGGCGGCGTGCCGCCGGCGGCGGCGATGGCGGCAGCCACGCCTTCGGACACGGCCGCTGCGGCAGCCGGGGCCGGCGCGCTGCGCGTGTACGTGCCTTCCGGCACCACGGAGATATACATGCCTTCCCAGTCCAGGCCGTCCGCCGACGCGGCGCCGGCCGGGGCGGCGGCGACTGCGGCCACAGCGGCTGCAGCAGGCGCGGCGGCTGGCGCCGGGGCAGCAGCGGCGGCCGGGGCGGCCTTGGCCGGCGCGCCGGCCTTGCCCTCGATGGCGTCCTTCAGGATCGCCTCCAGGTCGGCCGGCATGGCCGGCAGGTCTTCCGGCGCACCGCCGTTGTTCAGTTCGGTCAGCTGGTCGGCCACGAAGCCGGACGCCATCAGCGCCGCCTCGATCGCCAGCGGGGTCACCGGCGCGGCGCCGGTGCGCAGCGCGTCGAACAGGTTTTCCGTCAGGTGGCAGGCCGACACCAGCGCGCCCAGGCTCATGAAGCCGGCGCCGCCCTTGATGGTGTGGAAGGCGCGGAAGACGGCGTTCAGCGTTTCCTTGTTTTCCGGGTCGCGTTCGAGGCGCAGCAGGTTTTCTTCAACATTTACAGCCAGGTCCATCGCCTCGACGACGAACTCCTTGAGCATATCGTCCATTAGAATCCCAGATCGGCAAGAAGGTCATCGACACTGTCCTGGTTCAGCGCCACCGCCGGGGCGGAGGGGCCGGACATCAGCGACACCTCTTTTTGCGCAATCTTTTCGCGCACTTCGGTCGGCGCATTGTCTTTCAGCAGCTGCGCCAGCTCGGCTTCCACGGTCTTGGTGATGCCCACCACTTTCTTGATCAGCTGGCCGGTGATGTCCTGGAAGTCCTGCGCCATCATGATTTCCAGCAGGCGGGCTTTTTCCGCCTCGGTGGCGGCCGACACGGCCTGCGCGAAGGCGCGCGAATCGCCGGCCAGGGTCTTGAATTCGTCCAGGCTGAGCTTGCCCTCGAACAGCGCGGCCCAGCGGTCTTCCATTTGCCTGGATTGCTTGGACAGCACGTCCTGCGCCGGCATGCCGTCGTCCAGCGTGTTGAGCACCTTGTTGGCGGCCTGTTCGGTCAGGGTGGCCACGTATTCCAGGCGGTCCTGCGCGTCGCCGATCTGGGCCGACGCTTCGGTCAAGGCCTTGTCGTAGCCCAGTTCGCGCAGCGAATCGTGCAGCAGGCGCACGATGCCGCCCAGGCGCTCAAACATCGGATTGTCGCCGTGGTCGACGGCGGCGGCCGGCTCGGCGGCCGCAGACACGACCGGGGCCGCCACGGGGGCCGCCGGGGCGGCGGCGGCAGCGGAGACTTGGTCGAACAGGCTCTCCAGGTCGTCTTCGGCGGACGCGGCGGGAGCGGCAGTCGTTGCAGGTGCGGATGCGGGTGCAGGTTCTGTAGCGCGTTGCGCGGACACTTCATCAAATAGTGCGTCGAAATCATCAGCGGCGTTGGTCATATCCCTGCTTCTCCATAATTTGTCAAATTGCTGCATGCTGCGCGCCATGGCGTCCTTTGTGATGACGTCCGGCAATATTCAGTCCGCTTACGCGAGTGTAGCAGGGCGCTGCCCGGTTGTTCAATCGCGGGCTGCGCCGCCCTGCTCCGCAGTATCGCGAAAACGAAGTTTACTGTTGTATTTGGATGTATTTGGAGATACTAACATCGCCAGGGGCTGGCCGGATATGCCCCAGAGGAACAAATACCGCCCTCTGGCGAAAAATATCCGTCCAGGACAGCAGGTCGTTTCCCTGTGGGAGCGCCTGTTTCTTGATAAATATCAAGTCTTTCCATCCTAATAATGGACGGAATCGGGGCTACAATGAAGCATGGGCACCGTGTAGCGATGCGGATTTCACAGAAAAGGAGCTGCATATGTACCGCAAAATCCTGATAACCACCGATGGGTCGGCCGTCTCCAAGATGACGGCCTGCGCCGGCGTGTCGTTCGCCCAGCAAATGGGCGCCGAAGTGCTGGCCCTGTTCGTCGCGCCGGAGTACCAGTATCCGATCTACGTCGAAATCATCCCTCCCAGCTATCCCAGCGAAGAGGAATACCGCGCCGCCATGCAGCGCGCCGGGGCCGAGCACGTCCAGCCCATCCTCGACGCGTGCCGCAAGAAAGGCCTGGAGTGCCAGGGCATGACGGCCTTTGCCGAAAGCACCGCGCTGAAGATCGTTGACGTGGCGGCCCAGCAAGGTTGCGACCTGATCTTCATGGGTTCGCACGGCCGCAGCGGCTGGGGACAGCTGCTGCTGGGCAGCGTCACCAACAAGGTGCTATCGCACTCGAAGCTGCCGGTGCTGGTACACCGCCTGCTGAAAGAGCCGCTGCCCGACTGAGCGCCGCCCGCGGGTGGCGCCGCGCGCCACCCCGGTTTTCTATTCCTTATGCACCAACACCACCGCAATCCATGATCAGAATTGTCATAGCCGACGACCACACCATCATGCGCGAAGGCCTCAAGCGCATTCTCGACGGAGCCCCCGACATCGATATCGTAGGCGAAGCCGTCGACGGCTTCGACGTGCTGAACCACATCCGCCAGGGCGGCTTCGACCTGCTGCTGCTGGACCTGTCGATGCCGGGCCGCAGCGGCGTCGAGCTGATCCGCCAGATCAAGAGCGAGGCGCCCAAGCTGGCCATCCTCATCCTCACCATGCACGAGGAAGAACAGTACGCGGTGCGCGCCATCCGCGCCGGCGCGCAAGGCTACCTGACCAAGGAAAGCGCTGGCACCCAGCTGCTGGGCGCCATCCGCCGCGTGGCCGCCGGCCGCCCCTACATCAGCACCGAAGTGGCCGAACAGCTGGCCCTGAACATCATGATGCCGAACGAAAGCCTGTTGCATAAACAGCTGTCGGACCGCGAATTCGAGGTTTTTTCGCTACTGGTGGCGGGCAAATCCATTACCGATATCGCCAACGGCCTGCACCTGAGCGTCAAGACCGTCAGCACCCACAAGACCCGCATCATGCAGAAAATGGGCATGAATTCCCTCTCGGAGATGGTGCAGTACGCGGTCGCGCACCGGCTGCTGTCCCCCTTCAAAACGTAGGATTACTCCTACGGCTGGGCGCTTACTCCTACGCCCACAATCAGCCTCGGCTGATATCTATGGCAAGACCATGTTGGCATACTGAAATCACACATCAGAAGTTGCCAGATGGTCATAACTGCTACAAGGAGAAAAGCATGCAGTCTACGCAAAGCACCGAATTTCGCCCCGGCGCGCCGGCGGTGCCACCGTCCGGCCTGGAAGCCGGGCGCCAGCGCCAGGGCCGGCTGTGGTCGAACCTGAAGGAAGTCTGCGAACTGCTGCACATCCCTCCAGTCAACATCGCCCACTCGGAAGAACTGCTGTTCCAGCACGTGCAGTTCAAGACCGGCCAGCGCATCCACACCATAGGCCAGCCCTTTGACATGCTGTACATCGTCAACTCGGGTTTCCTGAAAACCGTCCTGATCGACGAGTTCGGCAACGAACAGGTGCTCAGCTTCCCCATGAAGGGCGACATGATGGGCGTGGACGGCATCCACACCCGCCATTACTCGTCCGAGGCGGTGGCGCTGTCGGACTGCGACCTGATCCTGCTGCCTTTCCGCAAGCTGGCCGCGCTGGGCCGCGTGCATATCGAGCTGGAAAACATGATGTACGGCGTGATGAGCCGGGAACTGGTGCGCGAGCAGGCCATGATAGGCATGCTGGGCGCCCTGAGCGCCGAGGCCCGCGTGGCGCGCTTCCTGGTGGCGCTGTCGGACCGCTTCGCGCAGATGGGCTATTCCAGCAAGCTGTTCAACCTGCGCATGACGCGCCACGAAATCGGCAGCTACCTGGGACTGACGCTGGAGACGGTCAGCCGCACGCTGTCGGCTTTCAACGAAGTCGGCCTGATCAGCGTGGACCAGCGCACCATCGGCATCAAGGACCCGGAAGCGCTGAAGAACCTGCGCCGCCTGCCGCCGTCGCGCGCGCGCGGCCGCCAGCCCGGCACGCGCGCCAAGCAGGCCGTGGCTGCGGCGGCGCCCGCCCCGGCCCCGGCCCCGTTGTCCGCCGCGCCGGCCAGCCAGCCGCTGTACGCCGCCGTCTGACGATTTCCCCAGGCATTACCCCAGTTTGGCCCGCCGCGTGCGGGCCTTTTTTCATGCGCGCACGCCATGCAAATTGTTCTTGCAAATTAAGCAGCCTTGAACAATAATGCAAATGCGAATCGTTCTCATTTAATGGAGTGTCCAATATGCATGCAGAGAAATCCAGCCTGGCCCCGGCCGGCGCCGCCCTTCCCGCTCCAGCCCGCAGCCCCGCGCCCGCCATCCGCCGCCTGACTAGTGCCGGCCTGATGCAGGATCAGCGCGAAGTCGAAATCGAACACGGCAATAAAATCTACCGCCTGCGCATCACCCAGCTTGGCAAGCTGATCCTGACCGCCTGACCGCCTGCCCCATTCTTTCCCCGCCAGCCATCCGCAGCGCGCGGTAGCCAGCCACCCTGACCTTGCGAGGAGTGCCTGATGGCTATCATCGACCGTACCGATCCAATCTTCCTGACCACCCACCACAGCGGCCAGCGCCCCGAGCTGATGCTGTCGGCGGTGCTGCACCTGATGTCGCACTACACGGCCAACGCCGGCGAGAGCGGCGCCTGCCTGAAGCTGGCCTCCGTCATCGAGCGCCACCTGAAGGCGCTGGCCAGCCTGCCGGAACTGGCGCCGGTGCTCAGCGCCACCTGCCAGCAGCTGTCCGAGCAATGGGCCGGCGTCGTCGAGCGCGCCATGCCGGCGCCGGCAAAGCACAACTTCCTGGAACGCCTGATGGCCCGCACGCGCAGCGGCGAACAGGCGGCGTGAGGCGGGGCCATGTGCGATCAACATCTGGCCAGGCCGGCCGCGCACGCCTCGCGCCGGCGCCGCCTGTGGGAACTGGGCCACGCCTGCCACTGCCCGCTGGTGGGGGTGGGCATGCCGCTGGCCGCGCTGCGCAAGCTGGTGGGCAAGGTCACCGGCGGCACCGTGGTGGCGGACGACTACGAAGTGCACGTGGGCGTGGTGACCGAGTGCGGCACGCGCAACCGCCTGTCCGAAGCGCTGCAGAAAGAACTGGAGCGGCGCTACGCCGGCGTGCTGCTGCGCTTCAAGAGCGCCAAGGATAGCGGGGCCGTGGCGGCCCTGTGGCGCGCCGCCGTGGCCAACGGCGACGTGGCCGGCGCCTTCTGGGCCGGCCTGACGCACGCGC
The DNA here is from genome assembly GCF_042693265.1 of Pseudoduganella sp. UC29_71. Lineage (NCBI taxonomy): Bacteria > Pseudomonadati > Pseudomonadota > Betaproteobacteria > Burkholderiales > Oxalobacteraceae > Pseudoduganella > Pseudoduganella sp. UC29_71. The sequence continues at coordinate 4,351,528 of NZ_CP170549.1, forward strand.
GCTGCACGCCCGAGCTGGAAGAACAGATGTGCCGCGACCTGCACATGGTGCAGCACCAGGCCGGCGCCTGCGCGCGCGCAGACATCACGCGCTTCCACGCGGTGCTGGAGGAAAACTCGCGCATGACGCGCGAACTGGCGCGGCTGCAGCAGCGCAACGCCGCCATGCAGCTGGAGCGCAACGCCGAACTCGACCAGCACGCCAGCCAGCTGATGCAGCTGCGCGCCCAGCTGGTGGGCCGCGACAGCCTGGCCGACTCGCTGCGCCACGAACTCGAACAGCTGCGCGCTTCCATCCCCGGCCTGGACACGCGCGACCGCCTGGCGCAGCGCCTGAGCCAGGTGGACGAGCGCGAGCGCACGCTGCGCAACCAGGTGGCCGAACTGAAGCAGGAACTGGCGCGCGCGCAGGCCGCTTTGGCGACGCTGCCTGTCCAGCCGGTCCAGCCTGCGCAGGCCGGGCAGGCGCCTCCAGCAGCCCATGGCAGCCAGCACGCGGGCGGCAGCGTCGCACTGCCCGGCGGCGAGGCCGGCGTGACGGAACACGTGATCCGCATGCCCGCACGCCTGGCCGACCGCAGCATCCTGTGCGTGGGCGGCCGCACCGGCAACGTGGCCACCTACCGCGCGCTGATCGAGCGCGTGGGCGCGCAGTTCGCACACCACGACGGCGGCCTGGAAGACAGCGCCAACAAGCTCGAAGCCAGCCTGGCCGCCGCCGACCTGGTGATCTGCCAGACCGGCTGCATCAGCCACAGCGCCTACTGGCGCGTGAAGGACTTCTGCAAGCGCACCGGCAAGCGCTGCGTGTTCATCGACAACCCCAGCGCCTCCAGCCTGGCGCGCGGGCTGGCAGAAGCCGACCTTGCATAAAAAAACCCCCGCCGGCTCGCACCGGCGGGGGTTTTAAGTTCCTGCGGACAGGATTACTTGAAGGCGTACTTCGCGGTGACGCGGAAGGTACGGCCCATGCCGTTGTGCAGCTGGGTGTTGTAGCCTTCAAACTGCGTGGCGGTGCCGTAGCGTGGATCGTACGGAGCCTGCTTGTCCAGGAGGTTCTTGATGTTCAGGGACAGGGTCAGGTTCTTGATACCGGAGTACGAGTAGTTCACGCCGAAGGTGGTCCAGCTAGCCACTTCGCAGTTCGAGCTGGTGTATTTCGGCAGGCCGCCCAGCTGGTAAGCGGAGGACGGCTGGCCCACGCCGTAGTGGCAGTACGGCACTGCATACACGTCGGCATTGTCGTAGCGGCGCAGCAGCGACACGTGGTCGACGAAATCGATCAGGCCGGTCAGGCTATGCACGCCGTAGGTCCAGTTGGTCGAGAACGACGCGCGGTTGCGCGGGTTGTCGCCAGCCGTAATCGCCCAGTCCGACAGGCCGCCATTCGAACCGGCGGTGTTATGCGCGGTGTCGCCAGGCAGCATGGCGCGCTTGTAGGTGTTCAGGTAGCTCCAGTTCAGGGTGCTGCTCAGGCGGCCCCAGTCGCCCAGCGAGTTGCGCAGGGTAACTTCCAGATCCACGCCGCCGACTTCGGTGCTGCCCTGGTTGATGTAGGAACGGTTCACCTGCAGGATAGGACCGGAATTCGGCACCACGGTACCGTTTTCCAGTACCAGCTGGTTGGCGGCGCTGGTGTCGCGCACCACGGTCGCGCCTGGGTACTGGCTAGGATGGTCAACCACGCCTTGCGCGCTCAGCAGAACGGTCTCGTCGCGCAGCTTGATATGGTAGAAGTCGACCAGCACGTCCAGGTTCTTGGTCGGCTGCAGGATCAGGCCCAGCGAAGCGGACTTCGACTTTTCAGGCTTCAGCTGCGGATTGGCTGCCGACAGGCTGGAAATGCTCTTCGCGCAATCGGCGGTGGTAGCGTTGCCCAGCGGGTGCACGCCGTCCGGGCAGCGCACCGTGTCGGTCACGGTCTGGAAGGACTGCACGCCGCCTGGCGACACCTGGGTCAGCGCCGGAGCGCGGAAGCCGCGCGCGTAGGAACCGCGCAGGGCGATCTGCTCGCTCACGGTCCACTTGCTGCCGACTTTAGGTACGAAGCTCGATTCGCTTGGATACTTGTCGTAGCGGCCGGCGAAGTCCATCTCGAAGTTCTTCAAGAACGGCGTGCGCAGTTCGATGAAGGCGGACTTCACGTTGCGCTGGCCGTCCGCCAGCGAGTTGGCCAGGCCGACGATGTTGCCTGCCTGGGTTTCCTTGTCCGGCGTCAGGCCGATTTTTTCCTGGCGGATTTCGCCGCCGAAGGCCAGGCCGATGTCGCCGCCAGGCAGCTTGCCCAGCGTGGTCGACGCTTTGGCATCCAGTTGCGTGACCTGCGAGAAGCCGTTGTTTTCCAGGTTGCGGGTCGAGTTAGGATCGGCAATGGTCTGGGCGATGGTGCGGTTTTCGGTCACCAGGCGCTCGACGACCGGGCGGTACAGCATGTTGAAGTAATGCTCGGTACGCTCGCTGCGGTTCCACAGCAGGCCGGTTTCCCAGTCGAAGATGCCGGTGGTGCCCTTCAGGCCGGCCAGCGCGCGGTACGATTCATTGATGTTTTCGGTACCGCCTGGGTGACCCATCATGCGGAAGCCCACGGCCGCGCGCGACGGCGTGAAGCCGTTGGCTGCGGTGAACGGATTGTCCGGGTGGCCGATTGGCAGGATAGGCTGGAACTGGGACGCGGCTTTGCCGTCGGCCGAGAATACGGTGACCGACGCGGTGCTCGACACGGTGCGCGGAGGACCGGCGTAGGTGCGCTCGGTGCGCGAGTACGACGCCTCGGCAAACGCGGTGACCGCTTCGCTGACCTTGAAGGTGCCGCGCGACAGGATGTTGGCATCCTTGCCGGCGCTCTGGACTTCGTTGAAGTCGTTCAGGTTGAAGTTACAGAAAGTGCGGCCCACCAGCACGCTGGTCGCGGTCAGGTTGTGGTCGGCGATGCTGCCCACCAGCTGCTGCGACGGATCGCAATTGGTGCGGTTGATCACGTCGGCGCGCAGCGCGTAGGTGGTGGCGAAATTGCGGCCGTTCGGGGTGCGTTCACGGTAGTAGAACGGCTGATCGGTCAGCGAGCTCGAATACGGGTTGAGGCGGCCCTGGATGTAGGCGTAGGCAGCCTGGTCGATGCCGCCGGTGGCGTCGGCGATCTTGGTCGCGTCGCGCTTGGCCAGGTCGAAGGAGATGAAGCCGTTGAAGCGGTCCTTCTCCAGGTCGCCGAAGCCGATCACGCCGTTGATGGTCTTGCGGCCGAATTCGCCGTCGCCGTTGGAGAACACGCTGGCCGACACTTCGCCGCCGGTGAAATCGGTCTTGGTGATGAAGTTGATCACGCCCGCGATCGCGTCGGAGCCGTACACGGCCGAGGCGCCATCCTTGAAGATCTCAACGCGGTCGATAGCCGACAGCGGGATCGAATTCAAGTCGTACACGGCCGATTTGCCCTGGTTCGGGTCGGCGTAGGCGGACGACGCGATACGGCGGCCGTTCAGCAGCACCAGGGTCGAGGACGAGCCCAGGCCGCGCAGCGAGGCGGTGGCCGCGCCGCGCGAGAAACCGCCGTCGGTCACGTCGACCGAGGAGCCCGAGCCGAAGGCCGGGATCGAGTGCAGCAGTTCGGCCACGGTGTTGGCGCCGGTGGCCGCGATCTGCTTGGCAGACACGGTTTGCACCGGCGAGGAGCCTTCCTTGTCGGAACGCTTGATGTTCGAACCGGTCACGAACACTTTCGCGACAGGGGCTTCAGCAGCTTGCTGAGCGATGGCGAACTGGGTGCTGCCCAGCGCCAGGGCAATAGCGATCACGCTTTGCTTCAGGACCAATTTATTGTTCAAAAGTTTCTCCGCTGTAGTGGGGGGATGGAACTATGCCGGCGCTTGCATGCCGGTTGCCATCTGTGCCGACGGCTTGTTTCGAAAGACTCAATGTTTTTTCGAAGGGACGATCTGAACATTTGACCTAAAGAAAGTCAATGAACAGACAATAAATTTGCGGGGCGCGTTTTTTTTCAAAACGAAAGAAAAAATACGCGCTTCCCGTACGAAAGTCGCCAAAAGCCGGGATTGGGAAACTTTATTTCAATAGCTCGAAAAATTCCGTATTTTGTGCCATCAAAAGCAAAGTTCTCATAAACATATGCGCGTTGCGCGCCATTCGTTGATGCTTATTTGCAACGGACTTCCAGTTACATTTATACAAAAATACAACAGCCTGGAGGTTACTCCTTTTGCCAACCGGAAGGAAAAAACTGCAAACGTCCGCATCTCCGTCGATCGGCGGGCAAAGAAATCTATGGTCACCCTCCTTTTTGCAAGCTGATTTTGTATGATGTAGGTAGGCTTGCTTAAATCTATCCGGCGTCTGATTGGGGATGCGTACCCCCGCGCCACGATGAGAGTCGCGCCTGTCGGTCCTTAAAAGCCCCTCGGCCTTGCCAAGCCGGTTTTTATTCCAGGGTATCCGTCAGGCTGTTGTGCCGTTCACGTCATCCAATGTCAGCAGTCGCAAAACCAGGTAGGTGTACGTTAAAAAGTGAGCCAGGGAGGCCGTCATTTCGCGATGACGGCCTCTGTCATTTCAAATTCCGTGTGATGGGCAGCGATGGCCCATGCGGTACGTGCCAGTTTGTTCGCCAAGGCACAGGCCACCACGTTGGAATGGCGCCGTGTGAGCATGGAGCGCACCCATTCCGCCAGCCGTCCCCGCTGCCGCTCCAGGCGCTGCATATAAGCCCGGGCGCATTGCACCAGCAGGCGCCGTAAGCCTTTGTCGCCGCGCTTGCTGATGCCGAGCAGATTGTTTCTGCCGCCAGTGCTGTACTGGCGCGGCACCAGCCCGACGGCGGCGGCAAAATCCCGACCGCAGCGGTAGTGCTTGCCGTCGCCGACTTCAGCCGCGAGGACGCTGGCCGTGATCGGTCCGATACCGGGCACCGTCATGAGCCTCTGGCCCAGATCGTCCTCGGCCAGTTGACGATTCAATTCTGTCTCGATGTCGGCACTCTGTTCATCGAGGTACTTGAAGTGGACTTGCAGCCGCTCCAGCACCCTCATCAGCCGTGCAGGCAGGTGTTCTTCCGCCAGCACGGAAGGCAACCGCTTATCGCTGCGTGGCCAACCGGCAGGCTGATGCCGAACTCCAGCAGGAAGGCGTGGATCTGGTTACTTGCCTTGACCCTGTCGCGCACCAGCGATTCGCGCACGCGGTGCAGCGCTGAGAGCATTTGCTGGGATTCATTTTTTGGTGTGACGAAACGCATCGCTGGGCGGCTGGCCGCTTCGCAGATTGCCTCCGCGTCGATGAAATCGTTCTTGTTGCTTTTGACGAAGGGGCGCACAAACTGCGGCGAGATCAGCTTGGGCTCATGGCCGAAGCGGGCCAATTGCCGGGCCATGAAATGTGCTCCCGCGCAGGCTTCCATGACAATCGTGCACGGATGAAAATTGGCAAGGAACTCGATCAGTTGCTTGCGGCTGAACTTCTTGCGCAGCAGCGCTTTGCCTTGCCGGTCCTGACCGTGGACGTGAAAGTTGTGTTTGCCAAGGTCGATGCCGATGAGGGTAACGGATTCCATGATGATCTCCTCTGGAAATGAAACACCCTATAAGCTTAGTAACTTATAGGGTGGAGGGTGACCATCTCATTAGCCCCGCCGGTTGGCACCGGGCGGGGCTTGGCTTGCACTGGCCGCAGCGCGGCCAGGCTCTTCCATTAGAAGCTGTAGTTGCCGGTCATGTAGAAGGTGCGGCCCAGCGGATCAGCATAGCGCGGGTCGAAACCAACCTGGTGGCCCGACGAGGCGCGCAGCGAGAACGGCGGGTTGCGGTCGGCGATGTTCTTGATGCCGGCGCGCAGACCGATCTGCTTGTTCACTTGCCACTTGCCCTGCCAGTCGAACGTCAGGTGCGACGGCACTTCCATGCGGAACTTCTCCAGCTTGTTGGTCGCCACGTTGCGGCTTTCCGCTTCCGCGTCGGTGTAGCCGTTGCGGTAGTTGGCCGTCAGCGTGTTCGAGAACGCGCCGGTGTCCAGCGTGGTGGCCAGGCGGATGATGTGGCGGAACGACACGGCATCGTTGATGCCGAAGAAGTTCATGCTGTTGACCCAGTCGTTATCCGTACCTGGACGGGTGTAGTCCGACTTGATCAGGTAGGTGCCGTTCAGCACGGTGGTCAGGTTGCCGATCGCGAAGCGGTGACGGTAGGTGGTCTCCCAGTCGATACCCTGGTTGTGGGTCTGGCCGATGTTGATCGACAGCGTCTTCTTGGCCCAGTAGGTCTGGTTGTTGCCTGGATCGACGAAGGTGGTGAACAGATTGCGGAACTTGACCGGATCGGCAAAGATCTGCGCTTCGCTCACGCTCGACACCGCGTCGCGGATCTTCACGTCCCACAGGTCGGCCTGCACCGAGAACGACGAAGTCGGCTCGAAGCGGAAGCCTACGGTGAACTGCTTGGATTTCTCCGGCTTCAGGTTCTCGTTACCGCCCGACACCACGTTGTACTGGCGCTTGCCTACCTGGCAATAGTCGGCGTTCTCGGCCTTCAGGTTGGCCGGGCAATCCCACGACGAGGAGGTGAAGCCGGCCGACACCAGCGGCTGGCCGATGTCCAGCATGCTAGGCGCCTTGAAGCCGGTGCCGTAGGAGCCGCGCGCCAGGAAGGTCTGGGTAGGCTGCCAGCGTGCCGACACCTTGTAGGTGCTGGACGATTCTTTGGAACCCATGTCGCGCTTGGCGATCGCGTTCTTGACCGCGTCGAAGGTATCGTAGCGGGCCGCGGCGCTCAGCTCGACGGTCTTGTGCACCGGTGCGCTCAGTTCGGCAAACACGCCGTAGTTGGCGCGTTCCAGGTCGTAGGCCGGCGAAGCGCTGAAGCCGAAGATGTCCGAGCTGGTGGCGTGCGGGGTCTGCACGTAGTGGTAGGTGCGGTAGTCGCCGCCCAGCGCGATGGCGGACGGGCCACCCGGCAGCGCGAACAGCTCGCGCGAAGCGCGCGCGTCGATGCCTTTCAGCGTGGTGGACGCGTCGCGGATCGAACCCTTGTAGACCGAGTTGGCGATCAGTTGCTTGGTGGAGTCGGTCTGTTCGCCGATGCCCAGGAAGGGATTGAACAGGTTCTTGGCCAGCATGTCGCGGAACTCCGTGTTCTTCACGTAGCCGCCCACATAGCGCTCGTCGATCGCGTTCTGCGACCAGGTCAGGCCGGAACCGAAGGTCCAGGCGCCGAATTCGCCTTCCGCGCCCAGCACCAGGTTCTTCGAATCGGTGATGGTCTGGCTGTCGCGGGTGCCCCAGTCGTAGGTGCGGTAGCTGGCGGTCACTGCCTTGACGTCCGCATCCTGCGCGGCGGTCAGGTAAGGCTTGACGTAGCTGTTGTACAGCGGCGAGTTCTTGGCGATCGACACGGAGGCGGTGTTAGGCGCGATGCGGGCGGTCAGGTCCAGGCGCGAGTAGGCCGCTTCGGCGAACAGGGTCAGGTCGTCGGTGGCCTTGAAGGTGGCTTTGCCGAAGAAGCTGTCGCGCTTGTTTTCCGGCACGATCTCGATGGTCTGCACAAAGTCGAAGCCGCAGTTCTGCACCAGCGCGGTGTTGCTCAGCGCCAGCTGGTTCATCGGCGCGCAAGTGCCGTTTTTCTTCTGGTACGGATTGAAGCCGATCGGCTGGCTGCCGGCCGCATTGAAGGTGGCCGACACATTGGCAGGAATGGCTGCCGGGCTGGTGCGGTCGTAGATGTAGTTTTGACCATTGTTGGCAAACTTCACGTACGCGGTGTTGGCAAAGTCACGGTCCAGCGCCTTGACCTGCTTGCGCTCGTCATGGCGGAACGAGGCCATCACGTTGAAACGGTCCTTCTCCAGGTCGCCGAAACCGTAGGTGGCGCTGACGTTGGACTGCGAGCCTGGGCTGCTGTCGCCCGGCTGGCTGTAGGTGGCTTCGATCGAGCCGCCCTTCAGGTTTTTCTTCAGGATGAAGTTGATCACGCCGGCGATGGCGTCCGAGCCGTACAGGGCCGAAGCGCCGTCGGTCAGGATTTCCACGCGCTCAACCGCACCCATCGGGATGGCGTTCAGGTTGATGGCGCTGCCCGAGCCTTGCGGCGCGATGCGGCGGCCGTTCAGCAGCACCAGGGTGTAGCTTTCGCCGATATCGTGGATGGATGCGGACACGCGGCCGCCGGAGTTGGTGCCGGCTGCGATGGCGTCGATGGTGAAGCCTTGCATGGAGGGCAGGGCCTGGATCAGGTCGGCCACGGTGGCAGCGCCCGACTTGGCGATCTGTTCCTGCGACAGGCGTTGCACTGGCAGTGCGCCTTCCACGGCGATGCGCTTAATGGCCGAACCGGTGATTTCCACCTTCTGGATCTGCTCTTGAGCAACGGCATTGCCGCCCAGCGTGGCGGCACCCGCCATGACCGCAAATGCCCAGCGTACCGAACGCACGCCTATCTTCTCTTTCAAAACCATGCACTACTCCTGTCATCGTGGATCAACGCAAGGGATACGCGCGAAACGCACGCAATTTTTACAAATAGTTAACCGCCTTGCCCTCGGAAGACCTGATTATGTAATGCAACTGTCATGAACGTCATGGCAAAGATGATAGCAAGATTGCCAAAAAGTTACAAAAAGTGTGAGAATTGGAGATAATTCAGGTTGCTTGTGGTCGGACCAAATTAAGTTCCGCCAATTTGACGAAAATACGCGCAAGTTGTCTTATTTTCGCAACGTTAGCATGAGATCACGTCAGTAGACGTCGCGCCGGTAGCGTCCTTCCACTGCCAGCTGCGCCAGTGCGGACCGGCCCAGCAGCGTGGCCAGCGCATGGTCCACACCGGCCGCCATGCCCTCCAGGCTGCCGCACACGTAGATGGCAGCGCCGTCCGCCAGCCAGGCGCGCAGCTGTTCGGCCCGCGCCGGCAGCAAGTCCTGCACATAGCGCTGCGGGCCGCCGTCGCGCGACCAGGCCAGGTCCAGCGCCGGCAGCTGGCCGGCGGCTTGCCAAGCTACAATTTCTTCGCGGTAATGGAAGTCATGGGCCAGCTGGCGCTCACCGAACAGCAGCCAGTTGCGCGCCTGGCCGGACACGGCGCGCGCGCGCAGGTGGCCGCGCAAGCCGGCGATGCCGCTGCCGTTGCCGATCAGGATCAGCGGCCGACCGGCATTGCCTTCCAGGCGGAAGCGGCGGTGCTGGCGCACGCGCAGCTGCACCGTCTCGCCCGGCCTGGCCTGCACGCACAGCCAGCCCGAGGCGTGGCCGTGGCTGCCGTCCGCATGCAGGTGCAAGCGCACCAGCAGGTGCACCCGGCCATCCGACGGCACCGAGGCGATCGAATATTCGCGCGCGCGCGACGGGTCGGACGGCGCCGCTACCTGCACCAGGTCGCCGGACTGCCACTCCGGCAGTGCGCCGCTCAACGGTTCGAGTTCGATATGGAAAATGGGCGCCCCGGCGCTGCCGGGGTTGAGCTGGCGGCGCGCCGCCAGGCGCCAGCCATCGAAAGCCGGCGCCCCCCAGTCCGGCGCGTCGCTGGTGCCGGCCAGGTGGCTCAGTTGCTGGCGCCACGCGGCAATGGCCGGCGCCGCATTGCAGTTCACCTCCACGCGCTCGAACAGGCTGCTGGCGCCCTGCTCCCGCAGCCACTGGTCCAGCGCGCGGCCGAAGCCGCAGTAGTTGACGTAGGACATGTCGCCCAGCGCCAGCACCGCGTAGTGCAGCTGGCCCAGCGGCAGCTTGCGCGTCATGATGCGGCTGGCGAAGGCGGCAGCCGAGTCGGGCGCATCGCCCTCGCCGTAAGTGCTGACCAGGAACAGGATGCGTTCGGCGCCCGCCAAGTCCTTCTCCTTCAGGCCGGACAGCTCGCACAGCCGCACCGGGATGCCGGCCAGGCGCAGCGTTTCGGCGGTCTGCCCGGCCAGCTCCTCGGCGTTGCCGGTCTGGCTGGCGTAAGCGACGATCCAGCCCGGTGCCAGCGCGGCCGCCGCGTCGCCGGCCGCGTGCGCCAGGCGCTTGCGGCGCTGGCGCAGCCACGGCGCCAGGCAAACCAGGGCGTAACTGATGAAACAGGCCGCCGTCAGGGCCAGGCGCAGAGGATCGTTGGTCAATATCATGTTCAGTTCACATCATCGTCCAGCATGGCCCGCATCGGGCTGCTGAGGTGTTCCGTGTAGCCGCCGGCGGCGCCGCGCAGCACGAAGCGCGCGGCCAGGCCCTGCCGCTCGGCCAGCGCCATGCCCTGCTGCACGCCCAGCACGGTGAGCGCGGTGGACCAGGCGTCGGCCGCCATGCAGTGCGGATGCACCACGGTGACCGAGGCCAGCCCGTTGTCGATCGGCGCGGCGCTGCGCGGATCAATGGTGTGCGCATAGCGCGTGCCGTCGCGCAGGAAGTAACGCCGGTAGTCGCCGGACGTGGCCACCGACAAGCCGTGCAGCGCCAGCGCGATCTCGCCCGGCGCGGCGGCGTCAGAGGCCTCCACAGGCGGCGGCTCCAGCACTACCCACCACGGCTGTCCATCCGGCTTCATGCCGGCGCCGCGCAGTTCGCCGCCCACCTCCACCAGGAAGTGCGGCAAGCCCTGCGCCATCAGGCAATGCGCCAGGCGGTCCACGCCATAGCCCTTGGCCACGGCCGACAAATCGAGCTGCACCCCGCCCGGCTGGTACGCCCGTCCGCCGCCCGCGCGCGGCCCGCCGTCCTGCATCCCGCGCTGCGCCGCTGCCTGCGCTTGGCCAGCCTCCAGCAGCACCTGCTGCCCGGCCCGCTGCGCGCGCAGTTCGGCAACGCGCGCCGCAGTGGGCGCCGCAAAGCCCGGCTGGTCATGCCCGCCGCCCGGACCGAAGCCCCATGCGTTGACGATGGCGCCCGCGCACGGGTCGTACGCGCCGCCGGACAGACGCGCCACCTCCATGGCAAACGACAGCACATCGAAAAAGGCCGGCAGCAGCTGCTGCCAGCTGCCCGGCGCGGCGCGGTTGTAGCGCCCCAGGTCCGAATCGGGCTCCCAGTGGCTCATCTCCCCCACCACGCTATCGAGCTGCCGCTGCAGCAGCGCCTGCAAGCCCGGCGGCACCGCAGGCGCCGCCACCAGCACCGACCAGCTGGTCCCCATGCTCAAGCCGCCGAAGCGATGAACGGCGCTCCCCGCAAGCGGAGCAAGATCGGCGATCTGGTGCGGCAACAAAATACGGCGCATAGGAAAACGGCAGCCCGCAGCCGCCACAAGGTCATAGGTCATAAGCGGCCTGAGCCGCATTCGGGGTCTGACCCCGAATGCGGCTCAGGCCGCTTGGGGGCAGGCGGCTTGGCGGCTTACTGCGGCAGCACTTCGACGGTGGCGCTGTAGGTGGCGCGGCGCGGCGGCATTTGCGGCGGCTGGCCGGGGGCCGGGGCGGCGGCGGCGGGCCAGCTGGCGCTGACCAGGTACATATTCGCTTCCGGCAGCGTGAAGGTGATTTCGCCCTTGGCGTCGGTGGTGTGGCGCACTTCGCCCAGGGTGCCGCGGTATTTCACGCCGCCCGGGATCAGGCTGAAGGCCTGGTTGGCGGCCGGTTTGCCGTCCAGCAGGAAGCGCCAGGTGGCCTTCTCGCCGGCGCGCAGGTCGTTCGGGTGCGTCACCGGCACCAGCTCCAGGCCCACGCCGGTGGGCTTGAAGACGGCCATGTCGGTTTCGTTAGCGGACACGAAGGTTTCCAGGCGGCTGGCGGTGCGGGTCAGCTTCACTTCCTGGGCGTCGGCCGGGACGTCCTTGGCCAGCGTTTCCTCGGTGCCGCGGAAGCGCTTCATCTCGCCGTTCAGCTTGTAGCTGCCCATGACGTTTTGCTGCACCAGCGCGATCTTGTAGGTGCCCGGCTTGTTCATCTTGACATCGAAGGTGCTGCGCAGGCGGCCGGTGCTCGCGTTCTGCAGGTCCACCCGGGCGCCGTCCGGGCCGGTGACCACGATGGCGTCCAGCTTCAGCGGCTGGTGGTCGATGTCGAACAGGCCTTCGGAGATGGCGGCGTCCACCGTCACCCACGGTTCCTTCGCGTCCACCACGGAGGACGACGGCAGCAGCCACGGCTTGTGGGCGGCGGCGTTCAGGGCCAGGCCGGCCAGCGCGGCGGCCAGCAGCAGTTTGCTTGTTTTCATGGAGCGCTCTCTTGTTATTTGAGTTGAACGGCAACGGCGCCGACTTCTTCCTTGCCCTTGGCGGTGGCCACCTGCGCGCCTTTCAGCGGCCAGGTCAGCGGCACTTTCACCACTTCGCGCCCGCCCGCTTCGCGCGCCACTTCCACCAGCAGGTTGTACTGGCCGGCCGGCAGCTTGTCCAGGCCGTCCTTGGCCAGCGGGAAGCTCAGCGTGTGTTCGCCCGGCGCCTTGGTCGCGCCGCTCACGCCGTCCATCGGCATGGCTAGGTCGCGCCCGCTCTTGCGCCACCACTGGCGCATGTCCTTGAGCCACTTGGTGCCGGCGTTGTCCTTTTTCTTGGTGTCGTACAGCACAGCCAGGTTGGCCACCACTTTCTGGTCCGCGTTTTCCAGCCAGGCCGCGATGTAGGGGCGGTGGTATTCCGCCACGTTCAGTTGCGGAATTTCCAGCTTGAGCGCCAGGTCGGCTGCCATGGCCTGGGCGCTGAGCAGGGGGATGGCGGCAGCGATGGAGTAGCGTAATTTCATGGGTTGCCTTCTTAATGGATGAACAGCAGTGCGATGACAAAGGGAATCAGGATGCCCAGCCCGACCATGGGCCAGGTGAACGGCCGGTTCGCGGCGTGGAATTTGAGGATCAGCAGGCCGGTGATGCAGAACACCAGGCAGGCGCCGGCGAAGATGTCGATGAACCAGTTCCAGGCCGTGCCGGTGTTGCGGCCCTTGTGGACGTCGTTCAGCCAGGACACCCAGCCGCGGTCGGTATTTTCGTATTCGGCGGCCCCGTCTTCCAGGCCGATGCGCACCCAGGCGTCGCCGCCCGCTTTCGGCAGCGGCAGGTAGACCTCGTCCGCCGACCATTCGGCGCTGCGCCCGCCCGCCTTGACGGACCAGGTCGCGCGCAGCCAGCGTTCGGCCGTGTCGGGCAGCGGGGCCTTGGCGCCGTCGTGCGCTTCGGCGAACTTCTTCAGTTCCGCCGTCAGCGCGGCGGGCGCGGCGGCTTGCTTGCGCACCACGCTGGGCTTGGCTTCGATCTGCGAGGCGTGGTTCAGGGTGATGCCGGTAATGCTGAACAAAAACATGCCCAGCAGGCATAGCGCGGAACTGATCCAATGCCATTGGTGCAGGTTCTTCAGCCACAAGGCTCGGCCGGCGTTGGAAGGTGCGCTCACTGATATGCTTTCTTGACAGGGACATTAGAGACTGAGAATGATAATGATTATCATTTGCGGAGTCAATCTCGGTAGCAAAGTTGTTACATTACGATATGTTCCTTTGCACGGCAGTTACATCGCCCAAAAAAGAACTGCCTGGCGCCGGTGAACCGGTGCCAGGCAGGGCTAAGTATGGATCAGGTAATTCTTGAATCTGGAGCGTGAGGCTTAGCGGTTGCCGCCGGAGCCGCCAGAGCCGCCGCGCGAGCCGCCGCCCTGGTTGCTACCTTCGTTACCGCCACCACTACCGCTGCGCGAGCCGGAGCTGCCCGAGCTGCTTTGGCTGCTCTGGTCGTTCTTGTGGCTCATGCTGCCGGCGCGGCGCGCCTCTTCCGAAGTGAACTCGTGGGCCGTGCCTTTCTCATGTGCGGCGCGGCCGCCTTCGGCTGCGATTTCACGCTGGCGCTCCGGGTCCATCGAAGCGAAGCCGCGGTTGCTGGTGTCGCCGCTTTGCTTGCTCGATTGCGAGCTGCTTTGCTTGCTGCCCTGGTTGCTGCCTTGGGAGCCTTTGTTGTCCTGATCCTTGCCTTGGTTCGATGAAGCCATGATATGTCTCCTTGATAATGGATAGGGAAACTCATGGTAGTGCAAGGACCTGGGACCGCCCATAGGACGCATGCAGCAGGACCTGTAGGAACTGTCCCGCATTTCGTGACTGAGTTTTTCTTACCTTCCGAGGGTCAATTTTGCGTGCGCCAGCACCATGTCGCCGGCCACCAGGAACAAGCGCTCGCCGGCGGCGGGCCGTACCGCGTGGCCGCCGGTAAAGGCGCCAAACGACGGCAGGATGGCGCGTTGCCCGCCAACCAGGAAGCAGGGCAGGCGCAGCGCATCGCGCCTTGCCGCCAGATGGAAGACCGGGTGCACGTGGCCGGCCAGGACGTAGCCGGCCGCCTGCAACTCGGGGTGGTGGCAGAACGCGAACGGGGCCAGCAAGTATGGCTCGTTGGCCAGTTCGAGGCCCAGTTCCGGCGGCGGGTCGCCGGCGCGCAGGTCGTGGTTGCCGCGCACCAGCGTCAGCCGCAGCGCGGGATGTCGCAGCCGCCATTGCGCCAGCGCGGCCAGCGTGGCGGGCGCATGCGCTGCTTTGGCGTGCAGGAAGTCGCCCAGGAAGACGATGTGCGCGACGTCGTGCGCCGCCAGCAGCAGGTCCAGCAGCGCCAGGTTTTCCGCCGTGGTGCCGCGCGGGACCGGCACGCCCAGCGCGCGGAAGGAAGCCGCCTTGCCGAAATGGATATCGGCCACGGCCAGCACGCGCAGGCGCGGCCAGTACAGCGCCTTCTCCGGCAGCAGCAGTACCCGTTCGCCGGCCAGATCGATGGCGCAGGCCTTGTCTGCCGCGCTCACGGCCCGGCCGCCTTTTCCAGCTCGCGCAGCATGCGCGCCACGCGGTCGGACAGTTTCTCGGTGGTGAGCTTCTCGCGGAAGCGCTCGACCATCAGCGCAAAGCCCAGCGGCGTGGCGCGCTGCACCGCGTGGAAGGACACGCTGCGCGCCTGCAGCTCCTGCAAGGTCTCGCGCAGCCGCTGCAGTTCCAGCTCCTGCTCCAGCACTTCGCGCTGCGCCTGCGTCAGCAGCAGGTTGCGGGCGTCATGCTTGCGGAATACTTCGAAGAACAGCGAGGACGACGCCTGCAGCTGGCGCGCGCTTTTCGGCTGGCCGGGATAGCCCTGGAACACCAGGCCGGCAATGCGCGCGATTTCGCGGAAGCGGCGCTGCGACAGCTCGGTGGCGTTCAGGCTGGCCAGCACGTCTTCCAGCAGGTGCTCGGTGGTGAACAGCGGCGTGTCGCTGCCCTCGGCGGCGCCGAACACGGCCTGCCAGTCCGGGGCGCCTGCGCCATCGGCCGCCAGCAATTCGAAGCCGTAGTCGTTGACGGCGATGGAGAACGTGACCGGCTGCAGCCGCGCCATGCGCCACGCCAGCAGCGAGGCCAGGCCGATGTGCACGGCGCGGCCGGCGAACGGATACATGAACAGATGCTGCCCTTCGCGGCTGTGCATGCTTTCCACCACGGTGCGCTCCGGTGTCGGCAAGGCCGACCAGCGCTGCTGCACTTCCAGCAGCGGCCGCACGGCCTGCATCTCCGGTCCGTCGAAATGGCCCTGCGTGGCGCGCCGCATGCGCTCCAGCACCGCGTGCGCCAGCTCGGACGACAGCGGCATCTTGCCGCCCTGCCAGCGCGGCACGGCGCCTTTGCCGCCGGTGGCGCGCTTCACGTAGGCCGTCATTTCGTGCACCCGCACGAATTCGAGGATGCGCCCGCCGAACAGGAAGTGGTCGCCCTTGTGCAAGCGCGAGATGAACGATTCCTCCACCGTGCCGATGCGGCCGCCGCTCATGAATTTCACCTGGATGCTGGTCTCGGAAACAATGGTGCCGATGCCCATGCGGTGGCGGCGCGCGATGGCCGCATCGGGCACGCGGTAGACGCCGTCCTCGTCCTGCAGCACGCGCCGGTATTCGGGATAGACCGTCAGGCTCTGGCCGCCGCGCGCCACGAAGTCCAGCGCCCACGCCCATTCCTCTTCCGTCAACGCGCGGTAGGACCAGGCGCTGCGCACCTCGGCCAGCAGGTCTTCGGAGCGGAAGCCGCCGCCCGCCGCCACGGTGACCAGATGCTGCACCAGCACGTCCAGCGGCTTGTCCGGCGCGTTGCGCGATTCGATGTGGCGTTCGGCCACGGCCTGCCTGGCGCCGGCCGCTTCCAGCAGTTCCAGGCTGTGCGTGGGCACCAGCGTGACGCGCGAGGCGCGCCCCGGTGCGTGCCCGGAGCGGCCGGCGCGCTGCAGCAGGCGCGCCACGCCTTTGGCACTGCCGATCTGCAGCACGCGCTCCACCGGCAGGAAATCGACGCCGAGGTCCAGGCTGGAAGTGCACACGACGGCTTTCAGCGCGCCGCTCTTCAGGCCCTGCTCCACCCATTCGCGCACTTCGCGGTCCAGCGAGCCGTGATGCAGCGCGATCAGTCCGGCCCAGTCGGGGCGGGCGTCCAGCAGGTTCTGGTACCAGAGCTCCGATTGCGAGCGGGTGTTGGTGAACACCAGGGTGGTAGCGTGCTGCTCGATCTCGGCGATCACCGGTTGCAGCATCTGGATGCCGAGATGGCCGGCCCAGGGGAAGCGCGAGGGATGGTCGGGGATCAGGGTGTCGATGACGAGGTCCTTGCGGATATGGCCTTCGACGATGGCCCCCCTGCCCTCGCCGAGCAGCACGTCCCTGGCGCGGTGCAGGTTGCCCAGGGTGGCCGACAGGCCCCATACCAGCAGGCCGGGATTCCATTGCCGCAGGCGCGCTAGCGCGAGCTGGGCCTGCACGCCGCGCTTGTTGCCCATCAGTTCGTGCCACTCGTCGACTACCACCATGTCCAGCAGCGCGAACTGTTCGCTGGCGTCCGGCTTGCTGAGCATGAGGGACAGGCTTTCCGGCGTGGTGACCAGGGCGTCCGGCAGGCGCTTGGCCTGGCGCGCGCGCTGGCTGGAGCTGGTGTCGCCGGTGCGGGCGTCGATTTCCCAGCCGGGAGCCAGGTCGGCGGCGGACGATTGCAGGGCGCGCAATGTGTCGGCCGCCAGGGCGCGCATGGGAGTGATCCACAGCACCCGCAGGCCGGCTTTGCGGCGCGCTTGCGGTCTTGCGGTGGCGGTGGCGCGCTGCAAGGCGGCGAACCAGACGGCATAGGTTTTGCCGGAGCCGGTGGTGGCGTGCAGCAGGCCCGATTCGCCGGCCAGCGCGGCGCGCCACACCTCGCGCTGGAACGGGAACACGCTCCAGCCGCGCTGCGCGAACCACGCGTCCACGCTCATCGGCCCCGCTGGCGCCGCTGACGCCGCCATGGCCGGCAAGGGCTCGCGTGCCGAAGCGAGGCGCGCCTCGGCAGGCGGCACTGCCGCTGCAGGCGGGCGGCGCGGGGGGAGGCGCCGCGGTCGCGGGGCGTTCATGCGGGGCCGCCGCCGAGCAGGCCCTTGAGCGTTTCCAGCGTGTCGGCGTCGTCGATGGTCTTGTCGTCGCGCCGGCGCAGGATGCGCGGGAAGCGCACGGCAATGCCGGACTTGTGGCGCGGCGACAGCGCGATGCCTTCGAAGCCAATCTCGAACACCATGCTGGGCTTGACACTGCGCACCGGCCCGAACTTCTCTATCGTGGTGCGGCGGATCGCATTGTCCACCTGCGCGATCTCGGCATCCGTGAGGCCCGAATACGCTTTCGCAAACGGCACCAGCTGCCGCTCGCCCTCGGCGCCGCCCTCGCCGTCCCACACGGCGAAGGTGTAGTCGGTGTACAGCGAGGCGCGCCGGCCGTGGCCAGCCTGCGCGTAGATCAGCACCGCGTCCACCGAGTAGGGATCGATCTTCCACTTCCACCAGGTGCCCATGTCCTTGGTGCGCCCCACGCCATACTGCGCGGACGCCGCCTTGAGCATCAGCCCCTCCACGCCGCGCGCCCGCGATTCGCCGCGTATCTCCGCCAGTTCCTGCCAGCTCGCCGCGCGCACCAGCGGCGACAGGCGCAGCTGCGGCAGCGACAGCTGGGCCACCATCCGCTCCAGCAGCGCGCGGCGCTCGCGCTGCGGCATGCCGCGCAGGTCCGCGCCGTCCAGCTCCAGCAGGTCGTACGCCACCAGCACCGCCGGCAGTTCGCCCTGCATCTTGGCCGACACGGACTTGCGCGTGATGCGTTTTTGCAGTTCCGCGAACGGCGCCGGGGCGGCCGCCGCCTCGCCGCCGCGCCACACCAGGATTTCGCCGTCGATGACCGTGCCCTCGGGCAGGCGCAGCGCCGCCAGCTCCGGGAACCGGTCCGTGATCAGGTCCTCGCCGCGCGACCACAGCCAGTTCCTGCCTTCCCGGCTCACCAGTTGCGCGCGCATGCCGTCGTACTTCCACTCCACCTGCCAGTCCTCCAGCGCGCCGAGCGACTCGGGCGCGGCCTGCAGCTGGTGCGCGAGGAAAAAGGGATAGGGCTGGCCGCCGCGCTGCGCATGCTCGTCCGCCGACTGCGCGCTGATCAACTGCAGGAAGCCCTGCGCCGTAGGACTGACGCGGCCATCGGTCCAGCCCATCAGCCGCTGCGCTATCAGCTTGCTGTCCACGGCAGCGATGGCGCTCAGCGCCCGCGTCACCAGCAGGCGCGAGACGCCGACGCGGAAGCCGCCGCCGATCAGCTTGGCGAGCAGGAAGCGCTCGCGCGTTTCCAGTTCATCCCAGTAGCTGAACAGGGCCGCGCGTATGGTCTCTGGCGCGGCGCCGCGCAAGGGCGCGATGCGTTGCTCCACCCATTCCGCCAGGCCCACGTCGCTGCGCCGGTTCGGCGCCGGCAGGATGTGGGCGATGGTCTCGGCCAGGTCGCCCACGGCGTGGTAGCACTCGTCGAACAGCCATTCGTCCAGCCCCGCAAACTCGGTGGCGTACTGGCGCAGCAGCTTCACCGGCACCGCCTGGCGCGGCTTGCCGCCGGCGAGAAAATAGACCGCCCACGCCGCGTTCTCCGGCGCCGCACTGGCGAAGTAGGACTGCAGCGCTTCCAGCTTGCGGCTGGTGGCGGTGGTTTCGTCCAGTTCGGCGTACAAGCGGGCGAATTCACGCATGCGGCACCTCCGCTGCCTTCGCTGCCTCCGCTGCCTCCGTGGGCTCCGGCGGCAGCGTGTCTTCGGCTTCGTCGTCGCCGTACTCGGTATCGAAGCCGCTGGCGTCGAGACCGTTCTGGCACAGCCAGCGCACCATCACCGGGATCGAGCCGTGCGTGACGATGACGCGCTGCGCGCCGGTGGCCTTGATGGCTGACATCAGTCCCGGCCAGTCCGCGTGATCCGACAGCACGAAACCGCGATCCACGCCGCGCCGCCGGCGCGCGCCGCGCAGCAGCATCCAGCCGCTGGCGAAGGCATCGCTGTAGTCACCGAAACGCTTGATCCATGGCGAGCCTGCCGCCGACGGCGGCGCCAGCACGATGGCGCGGCGGATATCGGCCTTGGCCACGTCCGTCACCATGCGCGTGTCCGGCAGCGCCACGCCGGCTTCGCGGTAGACCCGGTTCAGCGGCTCCACCGCGCCATGGCAGATGATGGCGCCGATGGAAGGGTCAAGCCCGCTCAGCATGCGTTGCGCCTTGCCGAAGGAATAGCCCAGCAGGATGCTGGCCCTGCCCTGCTCCGCATTGCGCGCCCACCAGGCGTTGATGTCGGCATAGACTTCCGCCTGCGGCTGCCAGCGGTAGATCGGCAAACCGAAAGTGGACTCGGTGATGAAGGTGTCGCAGCGTACCGGCTCGAACGGCGCGCAAGTGGCGTCCGCCTCCACCTTGTAGTCGCCGGAGGCCACCCACACTTCGCCCCGGTGCTCCATGCGCACCTGCGCCGAGCCGAGCACGTGGCCGGCCGGGTGCAGCGAAATATGCACGCCGTTGTGCACCACCTGGGTGCCGTATTCCAGGCCCTGGATATTGATGTCGCCCAAGCGTGATTTGAGGATGTTCACACCGGGTGCGGCGGCCAGGTAGTGGCCATGGCCGTAGCGCGCGTGGTCAGAGTGCGCGTGCGTAATGACGGCGCGCGCCACCGGGCGCCACGGGTCGATGTAAAACTCGCCGGGCACGCAGTACAGGCCTTCCTTGCGGACTATCACCATATCGGACATCGCTACGCTCCTGTGACGGAATGGCGTCATTGTAGCGAAGCTTTTGACGGCGTTTCTGTCCGCTTCCGCACATAGGCGGCCCAGGCTGGCTATGCCGGTTCGACAAACTCGGCCATGAATGTCTTGGTGGTGTTCTCAGGAAATTCGATGGTGACGCGGTCGCCCGCCACGGACAGCACGGTGCCGATGTCGAACTTGGGCACCTTGACGCGGCTGCCCACGGCGATGTGGGCCGGCGGCGGCGTGTCATGCGCCGGCGCCGGCACCGGCGCGGGCGCGAACGCTTCGCCGGGCTCCAGCTCCACCTGCGGCGGCGCCAGGCAATTGTCGCATTGGCAGCAGCGCTCGAAGCCGGGCGCCGCGTCGTCGAAATAGTCGAGCAGCAGCTTCCAGCGGCAGTATCCGCTTTGCGCGTAGCCCACCATCTGCTCGAGTGCTTCGCGGTCGCGCTCCTGCTTGTCCGCATACAGCTGCGCCAGGCGGTCGAACTGGCCGGCCGCCGGCGCCGCCGCCGTCTGCCAGGCCATGCGCCGGTTCTGCTTCATCAGCTTGCCGTCCTTGAGCAGCTTCAGGCAGACCTGCAGCTTGCCGGCCGCCACGCCGTCCAGCGTGCTCTTCAGCTTGTCGAAGCTGAACGGCCCGTCGGCGCCCAAGGCGCAGGCCGCGTCATACACGGCCTTGAGTTCGTTCGCTTCCGGATAGTGCTTGACCAGGAAGAACTGCTGCAGCCGCTTGTCCTGCTGGTTGTACAGCAGCGTGCAGTCGGCGTCCTCGCCGTCGCGGCCGGCGCGGCCGGACTCCTGGTAGTAGGCCTCCAGGTTGGCCGGCACCTGCAGATGGATGACGAAGCGCACGTCGGGCTTGTCGATGCCCATGCCGAAGGCGTTGGTGGCCACCATCACGCGCCGCTCGCCGCTCATGAACAGTTCCTGGTTGTCGCGCCGCTGCTGCGCCGCCAGCTTGCCGTGGTACAGCGCGACGCTCTCGCCGGCCCGCTCCAGCAGCGCATGCATTTCCTCGGCCGCCTTCACGGTGGCGGCGTAGACGATGCCCACGCCGGGCGTGCGCTGCACCAGCTGCAGCGCCTGCTGCTGCTTTTCATCCGGATTGGTGCTCTGCTCCACGCGGTAATGCAGGTTGGGACGGTAGATGCCGGTGTTGATGACGTTCAGGTCCGCCACGCCGAGCTGCTGGCCGATGTCGGCCACCACGTCGGCGGTGGCGGTAGCGGTCAGCGCCAGTACCGGCGGCCGCCCCAGCGCCGCCACGGCGGCGCCTATGCCCAGGTAGGCGGGGCGGAAATCGTGGCCCCACTGCGAAATGCAGTGCGCCTCGTCAATGACGACCAGATCGATCTGCGTGTCCTGCAGCAGGGCCAGGAACTCCGGCACGGCGAGCCGCTCCGGCGTGCAGAACACGATGTCGCTGCTGCGCGCGCGGATGCTCTCGAGCGCTTCCAGTTCCTCGGCGCGCGGCAGGCTGCTATTGACCTGCGCGGCGCGGATGCCGATCTCCTCCAGCTTTTCCAGCTGGTCCTGCATCAGCGAGATCAGCGGCGACACCACCACCGTCGTGCCGGGCAGGATGGAGGCGGGAATCTGGTAGCACAGCGACTTGCCGCTGCCGGTAGGCATGATGGCAAGCGTGTTATGCCCTTCCAGCACGCTGTCGATCACTTTGCGCTGGCCGGGGCGCAGCTGCTCCACGCCGAACACGCGGCGCAGCAGGCCGCCGATCAGGCGGCTGCGTGCCGCCGCCTGTTGCAGCGCGCGCCGCTTCTGGGCGGCGCTCTTGTTGCTGGTTACCATGTGTTTTCGCCTCTCAGTGGTTACCAGCACTGTAAGCGGGGCGCGGCGCGGACGCCATAGGACGACGCCTACCTTATCCGTAGGAGTAAGGCGGAGCGGCCTTAAGAGTTGTCGAGCGCGGCCTTGAGCTCCATCAAGTCATACGGCTTGCGCAGCACGCTGGCCTGGAACTCCAGCTGTTCCAGCGATTCCTTGCCGTAGCCGGTGGAGAAGATGATGCGGGTCGGCCGCCCTTCGGCCAGCATGCGCCGTGCCAGGTCGATGCCGGACATGCCGGGCAGGCTGATGTCGGTGAACAGGATGTCGAAGTCCTGCGCCTGCAGCAGCTCCCAGGCGCGCTCGCCGTCGCACACGCCGCTGACCGTGTGGCCCAGCATGCCGATCAGCTCGCACACCATCTGCTGCGAATCCAGGTTGTCTTCCACCACCAGGATGCGCAGCGAGCTGTTGCGCGCGATGGCCGGCGGCGGCGGCAGCAGGTCGCTGGCCGCCTCCAGCTTGCGCTGGCGCGCCAGCTTTTCCTGGCTGCGGTTGTTGAACAGGTGGCGCAGCTTGCGCGCCAGCTCGTCGCGCCGGTAGGGCTTGCTCAGCAGTTCCAGGCCGGCGTCCAGGCGGCCGCCGTGCACGATGGCGTTCTGCGGATAGCCCGACGTAAACAGCACGGCGATGTCCGGCTGGATGCCGCGCGCGGCCAGCGCCAGGTCCGGGCTGCGCAGCGCGCCCGGCATCACCACGTCGGTAAACAGCAGGTCGACCGCCTCGCGTTCGAGCACGGCCAGCGCCTGCTCGCCGTTCTCGGCCTGCAGCACCCGGTAGCCCAGGCCGACCAGCATGTCCACCACCACGACGCGCACGCCGGGGTCGTCCTCCACCACCAGCACGGTTTCATCGCCGCCCACCGCCGGGCCGCTCAGGCCGGGCAGTTCCTGGGTCTCGTCGGTGAGCGAACGCGGCAGGTAGATCTTGACGCTGGTGCCCTCGCCGGGCTCGCTGTAGATCTTGATGTGGCCACGGCTTTGCTTGACGAAGCCGTACGCCATCGACAGGCCCAGGCCGGTGCCCTCGCCTTCCGGCTTGGTGGTGAAGAAGGGTTCGAAGGCGCGCCGCAGCACTTCGGGCTGCATGCCGGTGCCGGTGTCGGTGACCGACAGCATCACGTACTGGCCGGACGGCACGTCCAGCAGGTTGTTCACGTAATACTCGTCCAGCACCGCGTTGCCCACCTCAAGGGTGAGCTTGCCGCCGCCGGGCATGGCGTCGCGCGCGTTGATGGCCAGGTTCAGCACCACATTCTCGATCTGGCCCGGGTCCACCAGCGTGTTCCACAGGCCGCTGCCGATGACGGTGGCCACTTCCACCGTCTCGCCCAGGGTGCGGCGCAGCAGCTCGTCCATATTGCCGACCAGGCGGCCCAGGTTGGACACCACCGGCTGCAGCGGCTGGCGCCGCGCGAACGCCAGCAGTTGCGAGGACAGCTTGGCGCCGCGCTCGACCGCGGCGATCGCCATCGCCAGGCGCTTGCGGGCCTGGCCTTCCTCCGGCACGTCCTGCTGCAGCAAGTGCAGATTGCCGTAGATGATCTGCAGCACATTGTTGAAATCGTGCGCCACGCCGCCGGTCAGCTGGCCCACCGCTTCCATCTTCTGCGACTGGCGCAGCGCTTCCTCGGCCTTGTCGCGCTCGGCGATCTCGCGGCCCACGCGCTGCTCCAGCGTGTCGTTCAAGTCGCGCAGCGCCACTTCGATGCGGCGCCGCTCGGTAATGTCGGTCTTGACGGCGATCAGCGCCAGCGGCTGGCCGGCCTCGTCGTCCAGGCGGCTCATGCTGCTGGAGATCCAGACCCAGTCGCCGTCCGGCTTCAGGTAGCGCTTTTCCAGCGTGAACGGCACGCCGTCGGCCAGCAGGCGCGCCACGCGGGCGCGGTTCTCGGCCATGTCCTGCGGGTGGATGATGTCGTCCATGTGCAGGCCGAGGATGTCCTCCTCGCTGCGGCCCAGCATGTGGCACAGCGCGCCGTTCACGCGGCGGAAGCGCCCGCTCAGGTCCAGTTCCGACAGGCCCACCGACGCCTGGCCGAAGATGGCCGCCAGCCGGTCCTGGCTGGCGCGCAGGGCCTGCTCCATCTGCTTGCGCAAGGTCACGTCGAAGGTCACGCCGACGTAGCGGCGCTGCTCGGCCGTGCCGCCTTCCACCACCTCGCCCTGGCGCGCCAGCCAGCGCAGCTCGCCCGTATCCGGGCGTCGCACGCGGTATTCGGCGTAGGACAGCGGATTGAGCTGCGCCATGCGCTCCGGGCCAAGCGCCACGCGGTCGCGTTCGTCGACCAGGCCGACCAGGTATTCGGCCGTCACCGGCTGGTTCTCGGCCAGCCCCCACAGGCGGCGGAAGGTGGCCGAGACGATCAGCTCGCCGCTGGCCGGAAACCACTCGAAGCTGCCGATTCCGCCCGCTTCCTGCGCCATGCGCAGGCGTTCCTCGGTGGCGGCGCTGGCGGCCTTGTCGCGCTCGAGCTGCAGGCGCTGCTGCACCTGGGCGGTCGCGTCGTTGACGGTGCACAGCACGCCGCCCACCTCGCCGCAGCTGTCGCGCACCGGGGTGTAATACAGGTCGAACCACACTTGCTCGGGCGCGCCGTTGCGCAGCACGGTCAGCGGCGCTTCGCGTACGCTGCGCACTTCGCCGCGGAAGCCGTCCGCCAGGATCTCGCGGTTCCAGTCCCACAGCTCGGGCCAGGAGGCCGGCACGGTGGCGCCCAGGATGGCCGGATGGCGCGCGCCGGCGATCACGCTGTAGGCGTCGTTGTAGATCATCACGTGCTGCGCACCCCACATCAGCACCATGGCAACCGGGCTGTTGAGCAGAATGTCGACCGTGGTGCGCAGCGCCGGCGTCCAGCCCTCCATCGGGCCGAGTGCGGTGGTGCTCCAGTCGAAGTCGCGCACCAGCTGGCCGGTGGCGCCGCCGCCGTGCGGCTGGTAGCTGTGCGGCGGCTGGCCGGAGAGCGGATGGCTGTGGGAATTCATGCGGACTGCGGCTCCTGCGTGGGGGGCGATGGCTGTGGCGAACGCGGCATGGTCAGCGTGAATACGGTGCCTTGCTCGACGCCGGACTGTACTGCGATGTCGCCGCCGTGGGCGCGCGCAAACATGCGCGCCGTGTACAGGCCCAGGCCGAGGCCCTGGCCGCTTTTCCGGCTGTCGCAGCCCTGCTGGTAAGGCTCGAACAGGCAGCCCAGCTGCGGCGCCGCGATCAGGCCCCGATTGGCCACGCGCACCACGACGTGGGCGGCGGCGCTGCCGTCCACCGCCACCTGCACGCGCTGGCCGGACTCGCCGTGCAGCAGCGCGTTGCCCAGCAGGTTCGACAGGATTTGCGACACCATGCCGGTATCGCACTGGCCGGCGGTGTCGCCGCTGCTGGCGATATCGATGCGCTGCGCCTGCTCGCCGGCGTGGAATTCCTCGGCGATCGCGCGGCACAGCTCGCTGTAGTCGGCGGCGGCCAGGCGCAAGGGCATGTCGCCGGAGCGGATGCGGGCCAGGTCCAGCAGCTGGTCCACCATCTGCGCCATGCGCCGCGCGCTGCTCTGGATGCGCTGCGCCGTGACCGCCACTTTCGGGTGGTCCGTCATCATCGGCAGCAGCATGGCGCCATTCATCACGACCGACAGCGGGGTGCGCAAGTCGTGCCCCAGCACGGCGGTAAACATCTCGTTCAGGCGCAGCGCGCGCTGCAGCTCCTCCAGCTGGGCCGACAGCTGCTGCTTTTGCTGGTACAGCTCGACAAACACCTTGACCTTGCTGACCAAGGCCTGGCCGTCGATAGGCTTGAACATGAAATCGACCGCGCCGGCCTCGTAGCCGCGGAAGCTGTAGCTCGGCTCGCGCGTGGCGGCGGTGAGGAAAATCAGCGGGATGCTGCGGGTGCGCTCGCTGCCGCGTATCAGCTCGGCCAGCTCGAAGCCGTCCATATTGGGCATCTGCACGTCGATCAGCGCCAGCGCCACCTCGTGCACCAGCAGCAGTTCCAGCGCTTCCGCGCCGGAGGCCGCCTTCAGCAGGCATATGCCGGGCCGGGCCAGCAGGGCCTCGACCGCGGCCAGGTTTTGCTGGATGTCGTCCACGACGAGGATGTTGATAGCGGCAGTCACGACGGCATTCTTCAGTTGGTAAGATTTATTCCATACTACCAATTTTTCCCGGTCAGCCGCGCATGGTTGGGCAAACATGGGCGCTGGGGCGTAAGATAACGTCCCTCAGCCATCCATTTTGCGTTCTCTTATGACTTTTACCCTCAGCGACGCCGCTTACGGCACCGACACCCCGGACGCGAAGCGCGCCATGTACGCCGACCTGCGCTCCCAGCTGCAAGGCCTGCTGGCCGGCGAAACCGACGTGATCGCCAACACCGCCAACTTCAGCTCGCTGGTCTTCAATACCATGCCGGGACTGAACTGGGCCGGCTTCTATTTCCTCAAGGGCGATGAGCTGGTGCTGGGGCCGTTCCAGGGCAAGCCGGCCTGCATCCGCATCAAGAAGGGCCGCGGCGTGTGCGGCACCACCGTGGAAAAAGGCGCCGCCATCGTCGTGGCGGACGTGCACGCCTTCCCCGGCCACATCGCCTGCGACGTGAACTCGCGCTCCGAGCTGGTGGTGCCGGTGTTCGCGCACGGCGCCATCTCCGGCGTGTTCGACCTCGACAGTCCGCTGCCGAACCGCTTCGACGAGGTCGATTCCGAAGGCATCCAGTCCCTGGTGCGCCTGCTCGAAGCCACCCTCCCCGCCTGAGTCCGCCCCGCGCGGCGCATGCGCCCGACGTTCCCGGTAGACTGTCCGTATCCGATAGAACGAATCCTGAACGGCGAGGCTTGGGCTTAGACCAGCAGCGCGGCGCTCATGGAGCGGGCTTCTTCGGCCGACTCAAGCAGGATCTCGTCGATCAGCGTGTTGCCCGCAAGGTAAGCGTCCACTGCCGCCGTGCGGGCCAGCACCGTGTCGTCGGCCAAGGGCAGCGGGGAGCGCAGGGGCGCCAGGCGCTTGGCCAGCAGCAAGGTGTCGCGCAGGCCGCCGGGGGGAACCGAGATGGCGCCGCCGCGCAGCGAGCCGATCGCCGCGGCCACCGGCTCCGGCACCAGCAGCTTGGAGAGCAACTCGCGCGTGACGATCTCGTGCAGCGCGCCAATGCGGGCGTCCGGATCTTCCAGCAAGCCCGGCATGTCGTCCGCGCGCGACAGCAAATAAAAACCGCCGACCTCGTGCATGATGCCGGCAAACAACGCCGTGTCCGGATCAACCCGCGTCAGATGCCGCGCCAGCAAGTGTGACAGCGAGGCCACGTGCGCGCAGTGCTGCCACAGCTGGTCCGCCTGGTAGCGCAGCTGCGGATGGCGGATGCGCGCGCCGAACTGGCGCACCACCATGGCCGCCGCCAGCGAATACAGATTACGGTAGCCCACCCGCACCACGGCGCCGCGCGCACTGGTGACCACCGGTCCGCCCAGGCGGCTGAACACCGCCGAATTGGCCAGCGCCACCGCGCGCGCCGCCAGCACCGGCTCGGCCAGCACCTTGCGGATCGCGTCCTCCACGTGGCAATCGGGATCGGCCAGCGCCTGCTGCAGCTGCAGTGCCGCGTTCACGCTGGTGGGAAACACCAGCTGGCCGCGCCGCGCTTCGGCAACGATCTGGGCGTAATCTCTCAGTTTTTCCATGCATAAAATTATACAGGCGTGCCGGCCCAGCGCGCGCTTTGCACAATTGCGTGCATGCTATATCCTGATCTCATGAGAAAGATTCTGCTCATCCTGACATTGCTTGGCGCCGGCATGTTGTTCGGATACGCCCGCGCCGAAACCGTCACGGTCTACACCAGCGCCAATTTCGCCCCGCTGGTGGTGGGCGACGACGGCGGCGTGTATGCCGACCTGGTGGCCTACCTGAACCGGAAAAACCTGCCGGAACTGAGGTTCAAGCTGAACTACCTGCCGCGCAAGCGGCTGCAAATGATGGTGGAGGAGAACCGCCTGGACGGCATCGTCATCGGCATGATGCCGCACTGGTTCGACGACGCTGCCCAGCAAAAATACCTGTGGACCGTGCCGTTCGCGCTGGACCGCTTTGTGGCCGTGACGCGTACCGCGTCCGGCCTGACACCCGCTGTGCCCGGCTCCATGAGCGGCCGCTCGCTCGGCCTGGTGCTCGGCTACGTCTATCCCGAGCTGGACGGCTGGATACAGCAGCAAGGACTGGTCCGCAACGACGCCATCGGCGAGGAAGTGAACCTGGAGAAGCTGCGGCTGGGCCGCGTCGACTGCGTCGCGGTGGCCGAGTCCGTGGCGCGCTACTACATGAAGGTGCACGCGGTAGGCGACGCCTTCCAGCTGACCGCCCTGCCCTCCAGGCAAACCGAACGCCGCTTCCTGGTGCCGCACGGGAAAGCGGCGGTGTACCAGCAGCTGGCGCCCGTCATCCGCAAGCTGCGCGACGATCCGTCCTGGCAACGCATCATGGCCCGCTACGAATAGCGGGCCAGGGTCATTCCGTTCCGGTGCTCAGCGCTTGACGGCGGCCAGGATCACCTCGGCAACCTGCTTCGGCTGCGACACCATCGGCACGTGGCTGGTTTGCACGGTGGTGGTGACAGCGTTGATCTTCTTGGCGAAGTCGCGCTGCAGGCCAGGATCAATCATGCGGTCCTTGCCGGCCACGATGAAGTAGTTGGCCTTGTTTTTCCAGGCGGCGACGGTCACTGGCTCGGCGAAGTTCTTGGCAGGGAACAGGCCCTGGGTAGCGGCCAGCACCTTGGTGGTGGACGCCGGCAGATCCTGCGCGAAGTTGGTGGCGTACGATGCCACCGGCAAGCTCAGGTAACCGGCCGGACCTTCCTGCAGGGTCGGCACGCCTGCCGGGGTTGGGTAGCCCTTGCCGCTGGAGGCCAGCGATTCGCCTTCGGACAGCGCGAACGCGGCCACGTACACCAGCGCCTTCACCTTGTCGCTGGTGCCGGCCTGGGTGATCACGGCGCCGCCCCACGAATGTCCCACCAGCACCACCTTGCCGGTTTGCGCGTCGATCACGCGCTGCGCGGCTGCCACGTCGTCCGCCAGCGAGGACAGCGGATTCTGCACCGACACCACTTTCACGCCCTTGGCCTGCAGCAGCGGGATCACTTTATCCCAGCTGGAACCGTCGGCGAAGGCGCCGTGCACCAGCACGACGGTGGTGTCGTCGGCAGCTTGCGCCGGCTGGGCGGCACGGGCCGGCGCTGCGGCAACGGCGAAAGCGGACAGGACAGCGGAAGCCAGCAGAGCGGATTTGATCGTGGTTTGCATGGTGAATCTCCAAATTAAGTAGTTCGTTAATAGTTAGTGCACTATGTTTGTTATGGCTGTTTGCCCGTGTCCGGTGCTGCCATGGATCGAACTATAGCGCACAATTCATTAGCGTGCAAATTATTTTTATGCGCCTCGTCGTTGCGCAGCTGCGGGTGGCTAGGCTCCTAGTCCACGCTCAACAGCGTGTATTCCACGCAGCCGTCCTGGCGGCAGAAGCTCACCAGCTTGAGGCCGGCCCGGGTGGCGATGTCGA
Organism: Pseudoduganella sp. UC29_71; assembly: GCF_042693265.1. NCBI lineage: Bacteria > Pseudomonadati > Pseudomonadota > Betaproteobacteria > Burkholderiales > Oxalobacteraceae > Pseudoduganella > Pseudoduganella sp. UC29_71. The sequence goes on from NZ_CP170549.1 coordinate 4,380,881, forward strand.
TGGCCAGCGAGCTGGGCGCCGAGATGGTCGCCAGCATCGGGATGCCCATGCGTGCCGCCTTGCGCGCCAGCTCGTAGCTCGCGCGGCTGGACATGAAAACGAAACCGTCACGCATATCCTGCCCCTGCAAGGCCAGCGCGCCGATCAGTTTATCGAGCGCATTGTGCCGCCCCACGTCCTCGTACACACGCTGGATGGTCCCGTCCGGCGCGCACCAGGCGGCCGCGTGCACGCCGCCGGTGGCGCGCATCAGTTCCTGGTGCCGGCCCAGTTCGCGCGCGGCCGCTGCCACGGCCGGCGCAACGTCACGCCCCAGCCACGGCGCCTCCACCGGCTCCGGCGCCAGGTCCAGCATGGACAGGCTCTCGATGCCGCATACGCCGCAGCCGCTGCGACCGGCCATGGCGCGCCGCTTGTCCTTCATCTGCATAAAGCACTGCTGGGCCACCACCAAGTCCACTTCGTAGCCCGCGCCATGCTCGCGCACCTCGATGTCGTAAATGTCGGAACGCGAGCCGACCACGCCCTCGGTCAGCACGAAGCCGGCCGCGAATTGTTCCAGGTCCGTGGGCGTGGCCATCATGACTGCGTGCGAGATGCCGTTGATCACCAGCGCCACCGGCGCCTCCTGCGCCACGCTGTCCGTGCCGGGGCCGCCGCTGCCAGCGCGCCGGCGCCGCACCGGGCGCGTCTCATAACCGCTGTGCGCCGCCATCACAGGTGCGGCGCGAAGTTGCACGGCTTGACGCGGCTGTCGAGCTGCGGCCGCAGGATGGCGTCCCACGCCAGCCGGCAGGCGCGCTCCGAACCGGGCAGGCAGAAGATCAGCGTGCCATTGGCAATGCCGGCCAGGCAGCGCGACTGGATCGCCGCGCTGCCCACGTCGGCAAACGACAGCTGCCGGAACAGCTCGCCGAAGCCGGGGATGTGCTGGTCGAACAGCACCGGCACCGCCTCGGGCACGCAGTTGTGGCGCGCGAAGCCGGTGCCGCCGGCGCTGATCACCACCTGCACTTCCGGGTCGGCGATGGCGTCGCTGAAGGCCTTGCGCAGCTGGTAGACGTCATCGGCCACGATGGCGCGCCGCGCCAGCCGGTGGCCCGCCTCGCGCAGCGCGCCGCACAGCAGATCGCCCGCCGTATCGTCGTCCGCGCCGCGCGTGTTGCTGACGGTGAGCACCGCGCAATGCAGCGCAACAGCTTCTTTGACAGGTTCTTTCTCAAGCATGGTGATCCTCCTGATTCAGTCGATGCGATAGCCCGCATCCGGTTGCAGCGCCGCAGGCATGGGCCGGCCGCTTTGCTCGCACAAAGACCGTTCGATCTGGCGCGTGAGCGCATTCAATGCGAGGCAGTTGGGCGCCGTGCCGAACGGCTCGGCCACCTGTTCGGCAATCGCCTCCAGCGCGAAGAAGGTGTACGCCACGAACACCGTGATCAGCGGCGTGGCCGCGCCTATCGCGTCCACCAGGCCGAACGGCAGCAGGAAGCAGTACAGATACACCGTGCGGTGCAGCAGCACGCCGTAGCCATACGGGATGGGCGTGGAGCTGATGCGCTCGCAGGCGCCCACCGCGGCACCCAGCGCATTGACCTGGCGGTCCAGTACCATCAGCATTTCGCCGCTGGCCGGCGGCCGCAGCGCGGCTTGCACCAGCATCTGGCGCACCGCGTCCAGCAGCGCGATCGGCAGGAACGTGCGGCCGCGCAGCAGCGCCAGTTCCTGCTCATCGAGCAAGCGGGCCAGCTCGGGCATGGGGTCGGTGCCGCGCAGCTGGTGCTTGAGCGCGTAGATGGCGGCAATCAGGCGGCGCTGGAACAGCGCGTGGTTGAACGCCTGCGACGCGGGAAAGCAGCTGATCGCCTGCGACGTCAGCGCCCGCGCGGCGATCAGCAGCTGTCCCCAGCACAGGCGCGCCTCGGTAAAACGCTGGTAGCTGGCGTTGTTGCGGAAGGCCAGGAAGATGGCCAGGCTCACGCCCAGCAGCGGAAACGCCGCCGTGTCCAGCGGCAGCTTGGCGCCCGCGATGCGGCCGTCCGTTTCCAGCGCCACTGTGCTGACAAACAACATCAGCAGCAATTGCGGCAGGATGGCCGGCAGCACCGAGCCGTGCCACACGAACAGCAAACGCAGCCAGTTGACAGGGGGACGGACGATCATTGCAGCGGCTCCACGGGGCTCAAACATGTATCCATGGTAAGCGCGCCGATCCGGTCCGGAGCGGTACAGTCGTATGCGAACCGGACAGGTACAGTTATCATGGGCAAGCGGTCGAGCTGCGCGAGCCGCCATGCAGATCGACGACGGGGCCGCCACCTTGCGCACCCGCGCCCCCTGGCTCATGGTCAACAAGACCTACTGCCGCACGCACATGGCGGCGCTGGATAGGACGCTGCCCGCTGAGCCGCCCCGAAAAAGTTTGACCTAACGCACGCCCTCCACGCGTGCAAAGGCGTACGCTGGACGTTCAGCGGGACTTCGCTACCGTGACGCACAGGAGGTGCACCATGCTGGACATCGAAGACGACGCCATTCCCGGCTATGAAGACGACTTCATCCTCTGGCTGGAGTCGCAAGCCGCGTTCCTGCGTACCGGTCGCCTCGAGCTGCTGGACCGCGAAAACCTCATCGACGAGCTTCTATCCATGGCCAATCGAGACCGCCGCGAGCTGAACCGGAGATTGGAAGTGCTGATTGCCCACCTCCTCAAATGCCAATTCCAGCCGGATCACAAAACGCACAGTTGGGAAAACACAGTGGATGAGCAGCGCAGGCAGATCAAACTGATCATCGAGGACAGCCCAAGCCTGCGCAGCGCGGTTCAGCGCAATTTGGCTGGCTGCTATCAGCACGCGCTACGCCAGGCCATCCGCCAGACCGGACTGCCGGCGTCCGCATTTCCACAGCAACCGCCCTTCAGCGTCGAGCAATTGCTGGATGACGACTTCTACCCTAAACCTGATTAGTGGTCGTCCGGCACCTGCACCTCGCTGTCTTTCTTTAACTCCCCACGCGACGGTGGCAGGCCGGCCTGCGGGCGATCTCGCGCACACTGCTGGAGGACATTTCTCCGCTGAAGCCACACGAATCTCTGCACATTGTTGCGAAAGCGGTAAAATGTCGGCCTTACTGCCCCATTGCGCCCCGTCGCGCGCAGCCACATCGAACCAAGAAACAATGACCACCATCCCTAGCGAAATCAACGCCGCCGCCGTCAAGAACAGCCCTGCTGAAAAAGTGACCCCAATGATGCAGCAATATCTACGCATCAAGGCGGAGTACCCGTCGATGCTGGTGTTCTACCGTATGGGCGACTTCTACGAGCTGTTCCACGAGGACGCGGAAAAGGCTGCGCGCGTGCTGGGCATTACGCTGACGGCGCGCGGCTCGTCGAACGGCGTGCCGATCAAGATGGCCGGCGTGCCTTTCCATTCGCTGGAGGGCTACCTGGCCAAGCTGGTGAAGATTGGCGAGTCGTGCGCGATCTGCGAACAGATCGGCGATCCGGCCACCAGCAAGGGGCCGGTCGAGCGCAAGGTGATGCGTGTTGTGACGCCGGGCACCTTGACCGATTCGGACCTGCTGCCGGAGAAGGCCGAGCGTCCGCTGCTGGCGCTGTGCATGATCAGCCAGCGCAAGGTGGTCACGGCTGGCCTGGCCTGGCTGTCGCTGGCCAGCGGCGCGCTCAAGCTGATGGAGTTCTCGGGCGACAGCCGCACCGTGGCCATCCGCATGCAGCAGGAACTGGAGCGCATCTCGCCGGCCGAAGTGCTGCGCGGCGACGACGCCGAACTGTTCGACGATGCCTTCACCTGCCACGTGAACCGCGTGCCGGAATGGCACTTCGACGTGGTGAGCGGCCACAAGGCGCTGCTGGACCAGCTGAGCGTGGCCACGCTGACCGGCTTCGGCGCGGACAACCTGGGCGCGGCCTTCGGCGCGGCCGGCGCGCTGCTGCGCTACGCGCAATCGACCCAGGGCCGCGGCCTGCAGCACGTGCGCAGCCTGTCGACCGAAACCGAATCCGAATTCATCGGTCTGGACGCGGCCACGCGCCGCAACCTGGAGCTGACCGAGACCATCCGCGGCCAGGAATCGCCTACCCTGTTCTCGCTGCTGGACCACTGCCGCACCGCCATGGGTTCGCGCCTGCTGCGCTACTGGCTGCACCACGCCAGGCGCGACCAGGGCGTGGCGCGCTCGCGCCACCAGGCCATCGCGGCGCTGGCGCAGAGCGACACCACCGGCATCCTGTCGCAAACGCTGGCACAAGTGCCGGACATTGAACGCATCACCACCCGCATCGCGCTGCTGTCGGCGCGCCCGCGCGACCTGGCCAGCCTGCGCGACGGCCTGAAGCAGCTGCCCATGCTGCGCCACGCGATGGAGCGCAGCGTCGGCCAGGACAGCGGCACGCTGCTGGCGTCCATCCACAACGCGCTGGCCACGCCGTCCGATTGCCTGGACCTGCTGACCCGCGCCGTGATGGAAGAACCGGCCACCATGGTGCGCGACGGCGGCGTGATCGCGCGCGGCTTCGACGCGGACCTGGACGAACTGCGCGGCCTGTCCGAGAACGCCGGCCAGTACCTGGTGGACCTGGAAACGCGCGAACGCGCGCGCACAGGCATCGCCAACCTGCGCGTCGAGTACAACAAGGTGCACGGCTTCTACATCGAAGTGACCAACGGCCAGGCCGACAAGGTGCCGGACGACTACCGCCGCCGCCAGACGCTGAAGAACTGCGAGCGCTACATCACGCCGGAGCTGAAGGCGTTTGAAGACAAGGCGCTGTCGGCGCAGGACCGCGCGCTGGCGCGCGAGAAGATCCTGTACGACCAGCTGCTGGCCGACCTGGCGCCGTTCATCGGCACCTTGCAGACCATCGCGCAGGCGCTGGCCCAGATCGACACGCTGACCGCCCTCACCAGCCACGCGCTGCGCCACAACTGGTGCGCGCCGCAGCTGGTGGCCGAGCCGTGCATCAATATCGTTGAAGGCCGCCACCCGGTGGTGGAAGGCCAGATCGAGCGCTTCATCGCCAACGACTGCCGCTTCGTCAACGACCGCCGCCTGCTGCTGATCACCGGCCCGAACATGGGCGGTAAATCGACCTTCATGCGCCAGGTGGCGCTGATCACGCTGCTGGCCTACGTGGGCAGCTACGTGCCCGCCACCAGCGCCGTGATCGGCCCGATCGACCCGCGTTTACCCGCATCGGCGCCACCGACGACCTGGCCGGCGGCCGTTCCACCTTCATGGTGGAGATGACGGAAGCGGCGGCCATCCTGAACGGCGCCACCGACAATTCGCTGGTGCTGATGGATGAAATCGGCCGCGGCACCTCCACCTTCGACGGCCTGGCGCTGGCCTGGGCCATCGCGCGCCACCTGATCGACACCAGCCGCAGCTTCACGCTGTTCGCCACCCACTACTTCGAACTGACGCAGCTGCCGGAGAGCCATCCAACCGCCGCCAACGTGCACCTGTCGGCGGTGGAGCACAAGGACACCATCGTGTTCCTGCACGCGGTGCAGAACGGCCCGGCCTCGCAGAGCTACGGCTTGCAGGTGGCGCAGCTGGCGGGCGTGCCGCAGCCGGTGATCAAGGCCGCGCGCAAGCACCTGGCGCGCCTGGAAGCGCAGGCGCTGGACGCCACGCCGCAGCTGGACCTGTTCGCCGCGCCAACGGCCGACGCAAACGACGACGAGGCACCGCAGCCGCAGGCCGCGCACAACGCGCCAGGCGCCGAGGGCGCCCAGGCCGCCGACTCGCCCGCCATGCGCGCGCTGCTCGACGCGCTGGACGGCCTCGATCCGGACGCGCTCACGCCGCGCGAAGCGCTGGAGCGCCTGTACCAGCTGAAGCGCCTTGCGGAGCCTGCGCTGGCATGATGCGCCGCGCCGCCCTGTTGCTGACGGCCTGCCTGGCCGCCGCGCCGGCTTTCGCCGCCGCGGCGGCGGGACGGACCACGGCTGCGGGCAAGGTGGAAGGCAAGGCGTCGGGCAATAACGGCGCGGCGGCGAAGAATCCGCGCGCTTTCCAGTTCGGCGCCATCGGCCACACTTTCAGGGCGGACGCCGACGAAGCGCTGCTCAAGCGCGCCATCGCCGAGGTGAACCAGGAAAAGCCGGTGTTCATCGTCGCCACCGGCATCAAGTCGGCCGGCGAACCTTGCAGCGACAAGCTGTATGCGCAGCGCAAGGAAGTGCTGGACGAATCGCCGCGCCCCATCATCGTGTCGCCGGCAGGCAGCGACTGGACCGCGTGCCGCAACTCGGCCGGACGCTCCAACGCCATCGAGCGCCTGAACCGTATCCGCGAGGTCTTTTATCCCGGTAACCAGTCGCTGGGCGCGCAGCCGCTGACGCTGACGCGGCTGTCGGCCACGGCCAAGTTCCGCAGCTACGCGGAGAACGCATACTGGGAATATGGCCCGGTGTTGTTCGCCACGCTGAACCTGCCCGCCAAGAACAACCACTTCCTGCTGGAGGCGGGCCGCAACAGCGAGTTCGAGGACAGGCTGGTGGCCAACCGCGCCTGGCTGCACCGCCTGTTCACGCTGGCGCAGCGGCGCGGCGTGGAAGGCATCGTGCTGTTTTCGGACGGCGACCTGGGCGCGCACGCGGAGCAAGGTTTTTCACTGCTGAGCGGTTTCTCGGAAAAGCAGGACGGCTTCACGCAGGTGCGCAAGCAGGTGCGTACGCTGGCCGAGAAGTTCAAAGGCAAGGTGCTGCTGATCGATAACCAGGGCGACGGCAAGACGGCGCCTGCCATTACGTGGCGCGGCAACCTGGGGCATCTGGGACTGGGTGTGGAGTGGGAGGCGGTGCGCGTGCAGCCAGGCAGCGCTGCGCTGTTTACGCTGGCCGAGGGCGGGGACGCTGCGCCGTAGCGCCGGCGGCGGGTTACGCGCGTTCCGCGCTAACCCGCCTTACGGGCCACGGCATCTCCGCTCCGCGTAGGGCGGGTTAGGCGGCACGCCGTAACCCGCCGGATGCGGCTTAGTGAATCGGGTGCGAGCGGAACTCGTCGCCCTCATCGCCGTCATCTTCTTCACCATGGTGGTGGCCATGTGCGCCGTGCACGTGTTCGTGCGCGATTTCTTCGTCGGTGGCGGCGCGAACGTCCACCACTTCCAGTTCAAAGCGCAGGGCCATGCCGGCCAGCGGGTGGTTGCCGTCCAGGACGACCTTGTCGTCGGCGATTTCGGTCACGGTGAAAATCATGGCTTCTTCTTCGCCTTCGTCGCCGTCCGGCATGCCTTCGAACTGCATGCCCACTTCCAGCGGCTCCGGCAGGCGATTGCGCGGCTCAACCTTGACCAGGCTGGCGTCGTAGTCGCCGAATGCGTCTTCCGGTTCGATCTGGATGGTGGACGCGTAGCCGGTCTCTTTGCCGTCCAGTTCTTCTTCGATTTTCGGCAGAGTGTTTTCGTACCCGCCGTGCAGGTAGACCATAGGCTGGCGACCGTCTTCGATGAGGTTGTTCTGCGCGTCGGACAGTTTGTAGTTCACGGTCACGACGGTGTTCTTGGCGATCTTCATATGGCTCCCTTTCAGATTTAAGCTGGCAGATTATACCCTGCCCCGAATTCCCCCATCCGCGTGCTTGGTATAATGGCGCATGAAAAAATTACCTCTCCTGGGCGATATCACGCCCGCGCAATTCCTGCGCGACTACTGGCACAAGAAACCATTACTGATCCGTCAAGCCATCCCCGGCTTCACGCCGCTGCTGACGGTGGACGCGCTGGCCGAGCTGGCCACCAAGAATTACGTCGAATCCCGCCTGATCACCAAGGTGGACGGCAACTGGGACATGCAGCACGGTCCCCTGGCGGCGCTGCCCGCGCGCGACGACAAGGAATGGACCATGCTGGTGCAGGGCGTAAACCTGTTCGACGCCCGCGCCGACGCCCTGCTGCGCCAGTTCCGCTTTATCCCGGACGCGCGCCTGGACGACCTGATGGTGAGCTTTGCCACCGATGGCGGCGGCGTCGGCCCGCACTTCGATTCCTACGATGTGTTCCTGCTGCAGGCGCAGGGCCAGCGCCGCTGGCGCATCAGCGCGCAGAAGGATCTGAGCCTGATCGAAGGCCTGCCGCTGAAAATCCTGGCCGACTTCCAGGCCGAGGAAGAGTTCGTGCTGGAGCCGGGCGACATGCTCTACCTGCCGCCGCACTACGCGCACGACGGCACCGCCGTCGGCGACTGCCAGACCTACTCGATCGGCTTCCGCTCGCCCTCCTTCCAGGAACTGGGCGAGAACTTCCTGCAATGGATGGCGGACTCCATCGACCTGCCGGGCCGCTACGCCGACCCGGAACTGGAAGCGACCGCCAAGCCGGCCGAAATCCCGCGCCACATGCTGGACACGGTGATCGACGAGCTGAACAAGGTGCGCTTCACCGAGGACGACATCACCATCTTCCTCGGCGAGTACCTGTCCGAACCCAAGCACAATGTGTTCTTCACCGCGCCGGACAAGCCGCTGACCCTGGAGCGCTTCCTGCAGGCCGCCGCCAAGAAAGGCGGCGTGGTGCTGTCGGCCAAGTCGCAGATGCTCTACCGCGGCACGCACGTCTTCATCAACGGCGAATCGTTCGCCATCGGCCGCGCCGACAAGGCCGCGCTGGTGGCGCTGGCCAACGACCGCGCGCTGGCCCCGGCCGCATTGGACGCGGCATCCGACGATGTGATCGACGCGCTGTACGCCTGGTATGCGGACGGCTGGCTGGAACTGGCCGACGGCAAATAAGGAGCCCACCATGGAAAAGCAGATCCAGCCCTTCGATACCCGCGCGGGATTCCAGGAGCAATTGCGGGTCTGCATTTCCAGGGCCAGGCTGACCTTGCAGGTATTCGACCCGGATTTCGCGATCTGGGAACTGGGCAGCAGCGAAATGGACGGCTTATTGCGCCATTTCCTTGCCAACCACGGCAAACTGGCGCTGATCGCGCACAGCCATGCGGAACTGGAGCGCCACGCGCCCCGCTTCCTGCGCCTGCTGCGCGATTACAGCCACGCCATCGAATGCCGCCGCAGCAGCCCGGCGCTGCGCCTGTTGACCGACTCTTTCTGCATCGCCGACCAGTTACACCTGGTACGCCGTTATCATTCGGACCACTTCCGCGGCGAAGCGGTGTATGATTCAGCACCCGATACGCAAGTCTGCAGCGAGCGTTTCACGGGAATATGGGCCGAGTCCGTGCCCGGCTTGAGTGCGGACACTACTGGACTCTAGGCTTTATCAATGTAGAATGCTGCTGTTCGACAGGTATGCCGGTAATGGCTGCCAATGCAGGCAAATGGCCGAGGAAGCAATTTATTGCGTTATCGCAAAATAGTTGCGATTTCGGCCTTGTATGCTATTGCGACGCACCAAAAATCGCTATAATATTCGGTTAGGAAGTTTCCGTTGTCTGGCAGGCACCATTTGGTACGAAAGGCCTACGAAGACGCCCTAATGAGCGATAATTACCGGTAATTATTCATCGCAACATTGTTGTTTATTTTTTGAATTAATTAAGGAAAACCCATGAAAAAATCCCTGCTGATCGCCTCCCTGCTGGCTGTTGCTCTGGCTGCTTGCTCCAAAAAAGAAGAAGCTCCTGCTGCTCCAGTAGCAACCCCAGAAGTTGCTGCTCCAGCACCAGCTCCAGCTGCTCCAGCTGCTGACGCTGCCGCTCCAGCTGCTGCTCCAGCCGCTGACGCTGCTGCTGCTGCCGCTACCGCCGCTTCGGCTGCCGCTTCGGCTGCTTCGGCTGCTGCTTCGGCTGCTTCGGCTGCTGCATCCGCTGCTGCGAAGTAATCAGTCAGTTGGAAAAGAAAAACCGGCTTCGGCCGGTTTTTTTTTGTCTGTCGCCAGCCGCGCCGGCGGTCCGGGCGTAAAAAAACCGGCCGCAGCCGGTTTTTTTATTGTAACAACTTATTTCAGCTGTTCGTGCAGCAGGGTCAGGATCTTCTCGCCGGTGGCGCTGGTTTCCGGCTTGCCGTCGTTGCTCAGCACGGTCACGTCGCTGGTCGAGCCGGACGCGCCGGCCTTGACGGCCACCCGGTAGCGCTGCGCTTCCTTGTCCTTCTCGGACGAGCCCCAGCTGAACAGCTTGGAGAAGAAGCCCTTGGTGGTGCCGGCGTCCTGGTCCACATAGCGGACGAAGTAGATGCCTTGCACGCGGTCGCGGTCTTCCACGGTGAAGCCGGCGCGGTCCAGCGCCAGGCCGACACGGCGCCAGGCGCGGTCGAAGCCCTCGTCCACTTCCACCAGGCGCGCTGCGCCCGTACCCTTGAGGGTGGCGTGCTGCGGCTGCACGATGGCGCCGTCCACGGCGGTGCGCGCGGAGGCTTCATCCTTGTCGCCGCCCAGCTTGGTCATCAGCTTGGCGATGAACAGCGCTTCCAGGTTGGGGTCGTTCGGGCGCGCGGTCCACATCGTGGTTTCCTTCTGGGCGCCGGTGATGACTTCCTCGGCGCCGCGGTGGCTGATGTAGATCTCGGTGCTGCCGTCCGGCAGGCGCTCCAGGCGGGTGCGGAATTTGTCGCGCTCGCCGCTCGAATACAGCGAATCGAATACCTTGCCGATGGTGTTGCGCACGAAATCCTGCGGGATCTTGGCGCGGTTCTCGTTCCATTCGGTTTCCAGGATGCCGGCCTTGGGCTCGTTCACGGCCAGCGTGAAACCGGACTCTTCCCAGAAGTTCTTCAGTTGCGGCCACAGCTGTTCCGGGGTCTGCTTGACCACCAGCCAGCGCTGATTGCCAGCGCGCATGACTTTCACGCTGTCGGTGCCGGTGGACGCCACCTGGTTGCCGCCGCCGGCCGGTGCCGCCGCCACGCCGCCGCCGGCGCGCTGCGCCTGGTAGCTCGATGCGGTGGCCACGCCACGGGTACTGTCCGGCAGCGAATAGCGGTTATCCGCCTGCAATTGCGTCAAATCCGGCGGTACGTCCAGGGTGCTGGCCTTCTTGGCCGACTTGTAGTCGACCTTGTCATTGCCGACGACCGAGCTGATCATGCCGCAGCCGGTCAGGGTCACGGTCATGGCTGCAATGGCGGCTAAGCCCAGGCCGCGCTGCGGGGTAATGGATGCTGTCTTGCGAATAGTCATGTTTTACGGGGCTTAGTTGATCAGGCCGGCTTCGCGCAGCGCGCCGCGCACGGTCTCATGGTACTCGGCTGCCAGCGGCACCAGCGGCAGGCGTATGCCGGCAGGCATCATGCCCATTTCAGCCAGCGCCCATTTCACAGGCACCGGGTTCGGCTCGACAAACAGCTTCTGGTGCAGCGGGAAGACCTTGTTGTTGATCTCGATGGCCTTGGCGATATCGCCTTCCATGGCGGCCTTGCACATGTCGTGCATGGCGCGCGGGGCCACGTTGGCGGTCACCGAGATATTGCCTTTGCCGCCGGCCAGCATCAGGGCCACTGCGGTCGGATCATCGCCGGAATAGACGGCGAATTCCTTCGGCGCCAGGCGCAGCAGGTCCAGGCCGCGGCCGATGTTGCCGGTGGCGTCTTTCACGCCGATGATGTTCTTGATGGCAGCCAGGCGCACGATGGTCTCGTTCGACATGTCGGCCACGGTGCGGCCCGGCACGTTGTACAGGATTACGGGAATGTCTACTGCTTCGGCGATGGCCTTGAAGTGCTGGTACATGCCTTCCTGGGTAGGACGGTTGTAGTACGGCACAACCTGCAGCACGGCGTCCGCGCCCGCATCCTTGGCGTAGCGGGTCAGTTCGATCGCCTCGGCGGTCGAATTGCCGCCGGCGCCGGCGATGACGGGGATGCGGCCCTTGGCGTGCTCCACGGTGGCCTTGACCAGGGCGCAGTGCTCCTCAACGCTCACGGTGGCCGATTCGCCGGTGGTGCCGACGATGACGATGCCGTCCGTACCTTCGGCGATGTGCCAATCGATCAGCTTGTTCAAACCCGGATAGTCCAGACTGCCGTCTGCGTGCATCGGGGTGACAATTGCTACTATGCTGCCCTTAATCATAGTTAACCAAAACAGTAAGAAATTAAAACAACGATTGTAGACGATAGGCCGGGTCTGTGGTGCTTCCCGGAACAGTATCCTATATTAAATTGCGCTGAAATCGTCATCAATCGGACGGCAAGAGCGCGGCAACGCGCGGGAATTCCGGCTTCACCGCGCAGATGCGTTGCACCAGAGCAGGTTTTGGAGATTCCACCCGGCCATCCTCGAAAGCGATCACGCGCAGCTCATGCCTGGCGGCCCATTCCAGCAGCTCGCCCGGCGCCAGCAGGAAGGCCGGATTGGACGGCTTGCCGAATTCCGCATTGCCGTCCGCGAAGGTTTCGTAAATCAGCACGCCGTTCGGCGCCAGGCTCCCCAGCATGTCCGCAATGAGCGGCCGGTGCAAGTAGTTTGTCACCAGAATGCCGGCAAAACGGTCCGGGCCGAACGGCCACACCGCGCCGTCCGCCTCCAGGTCAATCTGCGACGTGACGATGCCGTCGCCGGCGGCGGCCGCCAGCGAATCGGCGTTCTGGTCCACCGCCACCACCGAATGGCCCAGGGTCACCATGTGGCGCGCATGGCGGCCGGTGCCGCAGGCCAGGTCCAGCACTTCGCCGCCCGGAACCAGGGGCGCAAAACGCTGCACCCAGGAAGAAACTTGTTCACTCATGTATAGGAAAGTCCCATTGCTTCGCGCACATCGCGCATGGTTTCTTGCGCCAGTTTGCGGGCCACGTCGTTGCCGTCGGCAACGATGGCGCGCACCAGCGAGGGGTCGTCCAGATAGGGCTGGGCACGCTCGTGCATCGGCTCCTGCTCCTTGATGATGGCGTCGATCACCGGCTGCTTGCACTCGATGCAGCCGATGCCGGCCGACTGGCAGCCCTTGACCACCCATTCCTGGGTGGCGTTGTCTGAATAGACCTGGTGGAACTGCCATACCGGGCAGCGCGCCGGGTCGCCCGGGTCGCTGCGGCGCACGCGCGCCGGGTCGGTCGGCATGGTGCGCACCTTCTTGGTCACGGCGTCCTTGTCCTCGCGCAGCGCGATGGTGTTGCCGTAACTCTTGGACATCTTGCGGCCGTCCAGCCCCGGCAGGCGGCCGGAGGCGGTCAGCTTGGCCTGCGGCTCCACCAGGATCAGCTTGCGGCTGCCCTCCAGGTAGCCGAACAGGCGTTCGCGGTCTATCATCGACAGACTGTGGGCATCGTCCAGCATGGCCTTGGCCTGCTCCAGCGCCTCGTCGTCGCCATCGCGCTGGTATTGCGTGCGCAGCTCGTTGTACAGCTTGGCGCGCTTGCTGCCCAGCTTTTTCACCGCGTCCTGCGCCTTCTGCTCGAAACCTTTTTCTTTGCCGTACAAGTGATTAAAACGGCGCGCAATCTCGCGCATCATCTCGATGTGCGGCACCTGGTCTTCGCCCACCGGCACCTCGGACGCGCGGTAGATCAGCACGTCCGCCGCCTGCAGCAGCGGATAGCCGAGGAAGCCGTACGTTGCCAGGTCTTTCGAAGCCAGGTTCTCGATCTGGTCCTTGTAGGTCGGCACGCGCTCCAGCCAGCCCAGCGGCGTGGCCATGGACAGCAGCAGGTGCAGCTCGGCATGCTCGGGCACGCGCGACTGGATGAACAGCGTGGCCTGCGACGGGTCGATGCCGGCCGCCAGCCAGTCCACCAGCATGTCCCAGGTGCTGCGTTCGATCAGCTCGGGATCGTCGTAATGGGTGGTGAGCGCGTGCCAGTCGGCCACGAAGAACAGGCAGGGCAGCTCGGCCTGCATTTTGACCCAGTTGGTCAGCGCACCGTGGTAGTGGCCCAGGTGCATGGCGCCCGTGGGGCGCATACCGGAAACGACGCGATCGGGATACATACAAGTTAGCCCAGCAACATTCGAAGCGGCAGCACCAGCGTGATGAACAGCGAGTGGCAGGCCTGCACCATGACAGCCAGGATGGGGCTCAGGATGCCGGTGTACATCAGCACCAGCAGGCCGATGAACACATACGGGCCATAGCGCTCTATCTTAGCAAATTTGTACGCCAGGTCGTTCGGCAGCAAAGCCGTCACGATGCGGCCGCCGTCCAGCGGCGGCACCGGAATCAGGTTGAACACGCACATGACGGCATTGGTCAGCATGCCGGCCTTGCCCATTTCGATCAGGAAGGGCTCATGCACGTCCAGGCGGTACATCAGCACCAGCGCGATGGTCCAGGCCAGGCCCATGGCGAAGTTGGCGGCCGGGCCGGCGGCGGCCACGAAGCCCATCTGCTTCTTGGGATTGCGCAGGCGGCTGTAGTCCACCGGCACCGGCTTGGCGTAGCCGAACGCCATGTGCAGCGGGCTCAGTGCCAGCATGATGGGCAGCAGCACGGTGCCGAACCAGTCGATGTGGTGGATGGGATTGAGGCTCAGGCGGCCCTGCTGCTCGGCCGTGGTGTCGCCGAAATAGCGCGCCACGTAGCCGTGGGCGGCTTCATGCAGGGAGATGGCAAACAGGACGGGAATCGCGTAGACGGCGATGGTCTGGATTACTTGGTTGAAATCGGTCATGGGTAAATTCTACCAGACCGGGATGAGCGGCCTGGAGCGTGGGGGAATGGGAAGGGTGGCAGCCGCTTACAGGCCCAGCACGGCGGGGTCGCCCCGGCCCTGGCGCACCAGTTCCGGTTCCGCGCCGCTCAGGTCGATGACGGTGGTCGGTTCGAAGCTGCAGGCGCCGCCGTCGACAATCAGGTCGACCTGCTTTTCCAGGCGCTCGCGCACCATTTCGGGGTCGGTCAGCGGCTCGTCGTCGCCCGGCAGGATCAGGGTGGTGCCCAGCAGCGGCTGCTGCAGCTCGGCCAGCAGCATCTCGACGATGCTGTTCTCCGGCACGCGCAGGCCGATGGTCTTGCGCGAGGGATGGCTCAGGCGGCGCGGCACGCAACGCGTGGCTTCCAGAATGAAGGTGAACGGCCCCGGCGTGGCCGCCTTGAGCAGGCGGAACTGCTTGTTGTCCACGCGGGCGTACACGCCGATCTCGCTCAGGTCGCGGCACAGCAGGGTCAGGTGATGCTTCTCGTCGATGCCGCGGATGCGGCGCAGGCGCTCCACCGCGCCCTTGTCGTCCAGGTGGCACACCAGCGCGTAGCAGGAATCCGTCGGCAGCGCGACGATGCCGCCGCCGTGGATGATCTGCGCCGCCTGCTTGATCAGGCGCAGCTGCGGATTGACCGGATGGATCTGGAAGTATTGGCTCATGTCGGCTTAGCGCGGCAGTTGCTGCAGGGCCGCGATGCGCTGCTCCATCGGCGGGTGGGTCGAGAACAGCGCGGACCAGCCGCCGCCGCCGGTGATGCCGGAAGCGGCCATGTTCTGCGGCAGCGCGCCCGGCTCCAGGCCGCCCAGGCGGGCCAGTGCGTGCTGCATCGGCACGCTGCTGCCCAGCAGTTGGGCCGAGCCGGCGTCGGCGCGGAACTCGCGCTGGCGCGAGAACCAGGCCACGATGATGGAGGCCAGCAGGCCGAACACGATTTCGCACACGAACACGGTCACCATGTAGCCGATGCCGTTGCCGCTGCTGCGCTCGTCGTCCTTGCTGCGCAGCATATTGTCGACAAAGAAGCCCACGATGCGGGCCAGGAACACCACAAAGGTGTTCACCACGCCCTGGATCAGGGTCATGGTCACCATGTCGCCGTTGGCGATGTGGGCCACCTCGTGGCCCAGCACGGCTTCCACTTCGTCGCGGTTCATCGACTGCAGCAGGCCGGTGGAGACGGCCACCAGGGCCGAGTTCTTGAAGGCGCCGGTGGCGAAGGCGTTCGGTTCGCCGTCGTACACGGCCACTTCCGGCATGCCGATGCCGGCGCGCTCGGCCAGCTGGCGCACGGTGGCCACCAGCCACTGCTCGGTGGAGTTGGCCGGCGCGTCGATCACGCGGGCGCCGGTGCTCCACTTGGCCATCGGCTTGCTGATCAGCAGGGAGATGATGGAGCCGGTGAAGCCCACCACCAGCGAAAACGCCAGCAAAGTACCCATCTGCAGCTGTCCGCCCGCAGTGGGACGGCCGATGCCGAGCAGCGACAGGACCAGCGACAACACCAGCATCACGGCCAGGTTGGTGGCGATAAAGAGGACGATACGTTTCATATTGCTTTCTCCGCAGAGTTACCCGAGCATAAGATATGGCCGGGTAGCCGGAATTGCAAGTGCTTAGCGCGGACCTAGAACCAGTCGTGCCAGACCGGGGTCACATTGCCCGGCAGCGGCGGCAGCAGCTTGAAGTCCACCCGCGCCTCGCCGGGCGCGTGGAAATCCGTGCCGCGCGAGGCCAGGAAGCCATAGGCATTGGCCAGGCGCGCGTATTCCGGGTACTGGTCCGGCGTATGGCTGCCGGTGACCACCTCGATGGCGGCGCCGCCCATTTGCTTGAACTCGTCGAACAGCACGCCTTCGGCGGTGTCGCTGAACTTGTAGCGGCCCGGGTGCGCGATGACGGCAATGCCGCCCGCGCCGCGTATCCACTGCACCGACTGCTCCAGGGTGGCCCAGCGGTGCTCCACATAGCCGGGCTTGCCCTCGCACAGGTATTTCTTGAACACTTCCGACGTGTTGCGGCAGGCGCCGATCTCGACGATGTAGCGCGCGAAGTGGGTGCGCGACATCAGATTCGGGTTGGAGACGTATTTCAGCGCGCCTTCGTAGGCGTCCGGAATGCCCGCCTTGGCCAGCTGGGCGGCGATCTCGCGGCCGCGGCTGTCGCGCCCCGAGCGGGTCTGCTCCAGGCCCTGCACCAGGGCGGCATTGTTCTCGTCGATCTGCAGGCCGACGATGTGCACCGTCTCGCCGGCCCAGGTGATGGAGATTTCCACGCCGGTGACAAAGCGCATGCCCTGCTCGGCGGCGGCGGCGCGCGCAGCAGGAATGCCGCCCACCTCGTCATGGTCGGTCAGCGCCCACGCGTCCACTCCGGCCTCGCGCGCCACCTTGGCGACCTTGGCCGGCGGCAGCACGCCGTCGGAAACGTTGGAATGGCAGTGCAAATCTACATTCATGCGGAGTGTATTGTTCGGGCTAATAGAAACCTTATTGTACGCTGCGGCGGCGGGTTACGGCTTAGGCCAGGAACTGCTCCAGCATCGCGGCCAGCTGCTCCGGCTGATCGTGGTGCAGCATATGCCCCGCGTTGTCCATCATCTTGGCGGTGACGTTGGCCAGGTGCCCCAGGCGGCGGTCAATCTCCACGCGCGCCTCCTCCTTCGGCCCCATCCACAGCCACATATTGGTGTGCTCGGCCTCCACCCACAGCACCGGCGCCGTGATCGCGCGCCAGCACGCCATCACCTCCTCCACATGGTACAGCAGCGGATTGATGCGCTTGTGCGCCGGGTCGCCCAGGATTTCCCACTCGCCCTGGTCGTTCTGCCCGGCCCAGTGGCTCGCCAGGAAGGCGGCGCGCTCGTCCGACAGGCGCGGATTGGTCTTCTGCAAGCGTCTGGCCACCTCGCCCAGGTCGGCGTAGCCGCGCATTTCCTGCGGCTCCAGCAGCTCGTCCATCCACTTGGCGTAGCGCCCCGGCGCCTGGTCCGGCGTGGTGGACTTCATGCCGAAGCCCTCCAGGTTGATCAGGCGGCGGATGCGCTCGGGCCGCGCGCCGGCGTACAGGCCCACCACGTTGCCGCCCATGCTGTGACCCAGCAGGTTGACCGGGCTGTCCGGCTGGTAGTGGCGCAGGATGGCGTCCAGGTCGCCCAGGTAGTCGACAAACCAGTAGGTATCCACGCGCGGGCGCTCGGTCAGGCCGAAGCCGCGCCAGTCCGGCGCGATCACGTGCCAGTCGCCCTGCAGCGCGTCCACCACGAACTGGAACGAGGCCGACACGTCCATCCAGCCATGCACCATGAAGATCTTGGGCGCCCCTTCCCTGCCCCAGTGGCGGATATGGGTGCGGTTGCCGCGCACGTTGATGAATTCGGATCGGGATGGTTTCATGATGATTGCAGCCTTGAAAGTAGCGCAGCGAGCGCAATATGGGTGCCTTGGATCGGGCGCAAGCCTCGATATTAGCACGATCGTTCGCAAAACCTGAAGCAAGCCGATGCCTGGCAGGCGTAAAATAGCGCCATTCCGCAGTTTCCACAAACAATCATCTGGGCTTTCCATGACCATCTACCAACTGGGCGAAGACGCGCCCGAGATCGATGCTACCGCCTTTGTTGCCGACACGGCCACCGTGATCGGCAAAGTGACCCTGCACGCCAACGCCACGGTATGGTTCGGCACCACGATACGCGGCGACAACGAGCGCATCACCATCGGCGAGAACAGCAACGTCCAGGAAAACAGCGTGCTGCACACCGACATGGGCTTCCCCATGACCCTGGGCAAGAACGTGACCGTGGGCCACCAGGCCATGCTGCATGGCTGCACCATCGGCGACGGCTCGCTGGTCGGCATCCAGGCGGTGATCCTGAACGGCGCCAGGATCGGCAAGGGCTGCCTGGTGGGCGCCGGCGCGCTGGTCACCGAGGGAAAGGAATTCCCGGACCACCAGCTCATCATCGGCTCGCCCGCCAAGGCCGTGCGTACGCTGACGGAAGAAGACGTGGCCAAGCTGCGCGGCGCGGCCGACGGCTACGTGCAGCGCGGCCGGCAGTACACGACGCAACTCAAGAAAATAGGATAAACAATGAGCATCACCCCAGAACTGGCCGCCGGCCAGGACACCCTGCAGAAATTCATCTTCGACAACGCCTCCGTGCGCGGCGAGCTGGTCGACATCTCGGCCACCTGGCGCGAAGTGCAGGCGCGCCACGACTACCCGGCGCCGGTCAAGCGCCTGCTGGGCGAAATGGTGGCGGCCGCCGCCCTGCTGTCGGCCAACCTGAAGTTCAACGGCTCCATCATCATGCAGATCCACGGCGACGGTCCGGTGCGCCTGCTGGTGGTGGAGTGCGACGCCGACCTGCGCCTGCGCGCCACGGCCAAGCTGAACCCGGACGCGGCCATCGCCGACGACGCCGGCGTGATGCAGCTGCTGAACGCGCACGGCAAGGGCCGTTTCATCATCACGCTCGATCCGGCCGACAAGGTGCCGGGCCAGCAGCCTTACCAGGGCATCGTGCCGCTGGACGGCGACGACGTGGCCACCGTCATTGAAAACTACATGCAGCGTTCGGAACAGCTGGACACCAAGCTGTGGCTGGCGGCCGACGACAACGTGGCGCGCGGCCTGCTGCTGCAAAAGCTGCCGCACCACGGCGGCAAGGCCGAAACGGCGCAGCTGTCGCAGGACGAGGCGCTGGAAACCTGGAACCGCGCGGTGATCCTGGGCTCGACGCTGAAGCAGGAAGAAATCCTCAGCACCACCATCGACGTGCTGATGCAGCGCCTGTTCTGGGAAGAGACCATCCGCGTGTTCGACCCGGTGCATCCATCCTTCCACTGCAGCTGCACGCGCGAGAAGGTGGGCAATATGCTGAAGATGCTGGGCCAGGAAGAAGTGGAAGGCGTACTCGATGAACAAGGCACGGTGGCCATCAACTGCGATTTCTGCGGCCAGCACTACGAGTACGACAAGGTGGACTGCGCCCAGCTGTTCGCCACCAGCGCGCCGGCCGAGGTGTTGATCCCGGCCGGGGAAGCAAAGCATTAACACCGGCCAAGGCCGGGGACACCCCATCGGGTCCGTCCCCGGCCTGCGGTTCAGTTCTTGGGCAGGCTGCGCAGCAGCGCCAGCCAGGCCGGCGACTCGGGCTTGGCGCGCTCGCGTACGCTAGAGAAACTCACCACCGGGTCGCCGTCCCGGTCGAAGAACTCGACCGACGTCACGCCCGCGCCCTGCAGCACATAGCCGCCCTGGACCGCGCGCTCGTGCAGGCGCAGTTTGAAGCCCGCATCCTGCACGTCCAGCCAGCCGCCCTCGGCGGCGGGATAGCCGATCGCGCCGCGGAAGATCTGCGTCACCGAACCATTCCCCAGGAAAACCATGATGGGCAGTTTCTGCTGTGCCGCTTGGGTCAGCAGCTGGCCCATGGCCGCCGACGCCAGGGACGCGACCATGTTCTCCGGCACAGGGCGCGCGCCCTGCTCGCGCGGCGGCGTCCCGGCCAAGTCCAGCGGTGCGCGCTGGTCCGGCGCGCGGAAGTCCGCCACCAGCTTGTCGAACACGCCTGCCGCCGCTTCGCTCGTCAGGTAGAGCTGGTGCACGGCGGCGCCGCTGGGATCGAAAAATTGCAGGCTGCGCGTGGTTGGGCCGCCAGGCTCGGCCTGCTCGACGGCGAAGGCGTAGCGCCAGTTGGCGAAGTTGAAGCGCAGGTCGATTTCGCCGCCCAGATAGCCGCCGGCGGCGTTGTCCGGGCCGCCTCCGGGCTGGCCTTGCTCCACGCGCATGGCCACGCCTGTGCGCTCCATGACACCGTGCTCGTTGGCGGTGACCGCGCGCACCGCACCGAAGTCCAGCGCGCGCCGCATGATGGCGGGCGCGGTGCGTTCATCGCAGCGGAGCAAGGTGACGGTCTTGCCGATCCTTGCGGCAAGCTGCTCGGCGTCCGAGAGCTGGCGGGCGCCGGCCGGCAGCACGCCGGACAAGAGCAGGCAAGCCAGGACCAGGGTGTAGCGTAGCAGGGCCATAGCAGGCTTCATGGCAGGGGGCATGGCAGGCTTCGTAACGGGATTATTTCGGGGCCGGGACGGCCGTGGGGGCGTCGGCCGCAGGCTGGGTCTGGCCTTTGCCGAGGATCTGGATGTAGATTTCGTTTTGCTTGATCATGCTGAGCTCGAAGCGGGCGCGTTCTTCGACGGCGCCGGTGCCGTCCTTCAGGTCGCGCACTTCGGAGTCGAGCTTGGCGTTGCGGCTTTTCAGCTCGTCATTTTTTTTCTGGGCCACGGCAACCTGGTCTTCCAGGTCGGCCACGCGCAGCCAGCCGCCTTTCCCCAGCCACAGCGGGTACTGTATCAACAGCAGCAAGGCTGCCAGTGCAAGGGTAATCAAACGCATAGGGTGGTAGCCAGCCAGGGCAAGCCTGGCTGGCGTCGTGCTATTACTTCAGGTTGTAGAACGCGTCACGGCCCGGGTAGGAAGCGATGTCGCCCAGGTCTTCCTCGATGCGCAGCAGCTGGTTGTACTTGGCCATGCGGTCCGAACGGGACATGGAACCGGTCTTGATCTGCAGCGCGTTCAGGCCCACGGCGATGTCGGCGATGGTCGAGTCTTCGGTTTCGCCCGAGCGGTGCGAGATCACGGCGGTGTAGCCGGCGCGCTTGGCCATTTCGATGGCGGCGAAGGTCTCGGTCAGCGTGCCGATCTGGTTGATCTTGATCAGGATGGAGTTGGCGATGCCTTTCTGGATGCCTTCCTTCAGGATCTTGGTGTTGGTGACGAACAGGTCGTCGCCCACCAGCTGCACCTTCTTGCCCAGCGCGGCGGTCAGGATGCCCCAGCCTTCCCAGTCGCCTTCGTGCATCGCGTCTTCGATCGAGATGATCGGGTACTTGTCGCACCAGGTCGACAGCAGGTTGGTGAACTCGACGGCGGTCAGGCTCATGCCTTCGCCGTCCAGCTGGTACTTGCCGTCCTTGTAGAACTCGGAGGCAGCGCAGTCCAGGCCCAGCGCGATCTGGGTGCCCGGCTCGTAGCCGGCTTCTTCAATGGCCTGGATGATCAGCTTGATCGCTTCTTCATGGTTGGCCAGCGATGGGGCGAAGCCGCCTTCGTCGCCCACGGCGGTGTTCAGGCCCTTCTTGTGCAGGATCTTCTTCAGCGTGTGGAACACTTCGGCGCCGTAGCGGATGGCTTCCTTGAAGGTCGGTGCGCCGACCGGGATGATCATGAATTCCTGGATGTCCAGGTTGTTGTCGGCGTGCGCGCCGCCGTTGATCACGTTCATCATCGGCACCGGCATCTGCATGGCGCCCGAACCGCCGAAGTAACGGTACAGCGGCAGGCCGGCTTCTTCGGCGGCAGCCTTGGCCACGGCCATGGACACGGCCAGCATGGCGTTGGCGCCCAGGCGCGACTTGTTCTCGGTGCCGTCCAGGTCGATCAGCGTGCGGTCCAGGAAAGCTTGCTCATTGGCGTCCAGGCCCATGATGGCTTCCGAGATTTCGGTGTTGATGTTTTCGCAGGCTTGCAGCACGCCCTTGCCGAAGTAGCGCTTCGGGTCGCCGTCGCGCAGCTCGATGGCTTCGCGCGAACCGGTGGACGCGCCCGACGGCACGGCCGCACGGCCCATCACGCCCGATTCCAGCAGCACGTCGCACTCGACGGTTGGATTGCCGCGCGAATCGATCACTTCGCGGCCGATAATGTCTACGATAGCACTCATTTCATACTCCAAAAGTTTAAGCAAAACTGTTGCTGGCGCGGCCCGCACTCGCGTTCGCCGCGCAAAATTGCAGCAAGGGTAACAGACGGCGGCCGGATGTGGAAGCGGGCCAGGCGTATGTGTTCTATACGCCCGGCCCGCCCGGTATTCATGCCTGTGGAGCTTAGTTAAAACTAGTTTCCAGGAAGCCAGCTTTTTTGGTCACGCGGTCCAGCTCGATCAGCACGGACAGCAGTTCCTTCATGCGGCCCAGCGGCACCGCGTTCGGGCCGTCCGACAGCGCGGTGGCCGGCGTCGGGTGGGTTTCCATGAACAGGCCGGCCACGCCCACGGCCACGGCCGCGCGCGACAGCACCGGCACCATCTCGCGCATGCCGCCCGAGGAGGCGCCGTTGCCGCCCGGCAGCTGCACCGAGTGGGTGGCGTCGAATACCACCGGGGCGCCGGTTTCGCGCATGATGGACAGCGAGCGCATATCGGACACCAGGTTGTTGTAGCCGAAGGAGGCGCCGCGTTCGCAGGCCATGAAATTGTCTTCAGGCAGGTTCTTGGCGGCAGCCGCCGCGCGCGCCTTGGCGATCACGTGCTTCATGTCGCCCGGGGCCAGGAACTGGCCCTTCTTGATGTTCACCGGCTTGCCCGATTCGGCGCAGGCGTTGATGAAATCGGTCTGGCGACACAGGAAGGCCGGGGTCTGCAGCACGTCCACCACGGACGACACCACGTCGATTTCCTCGATGGTGTGCACGTCGGTGAGCACCGGCACGCCCAGCTCGCGCTTGACGTCGCCCAGGATCTCCAGGCCTTTTTCCATGCCCGGGCCACGGTAGGAGGTGCCCGACGAACGGTTCGCCTTGTCGAAGGACGACTTGTAGATGAAGGGGATGCCCAGTTCGGTGGTCATTTCCTTCAGCGCGCCGGCCACGTCGAACGCCATCTGGCGCGACTCGATCACGCAGGTGCCGGCGATCAGGAAGAATGGCTGGTCGAGGCCTACGTCAAATCCGCACAGTTTCATGCTGCATCTCCTTGGAGCTGGTTTTCAACCGCATGCAGGCCCTTGGACGCTTTTTGCGCCAGCGCCGCCTTGATATAGGACGTGAACAGCGGGTGGCCGTCGCGCGGGGTCGATTTGAATTCAGGGTGGTACTGCACGCCCATATACCATGGGTGCGCGTTCTCGCCGCTGCGCGGCAGTTCCATGATTTCGCACAGGTCTTCGGTCGGGGTGCGTGCCGCCACCACCAGGCCGGCCGCTTCCACGCGGCCCAGGTAGTGGTTGTTCGCTTCGTAGCGGTGGCGGTGGCGCTCGGTCACCACGCTGCCGTAGATTTCCGATGCCAGCGTGCCCGGTTTGACGGCGCAGGCTTGCGCGCCCAGGCGCATGGTGCCGCCCAGGTCCGACTTCTCGTCGCGCTTTTCCACCTTGCCGTCCAGGCCCTGCCACTCGTCGATCAGGGCCACGACCGGCTGGTCGGTGGTCGGCTCGAACTCGGTGGAGTTGGCGTTGGTCAGGCCGGCCTTGTGGCGCGCGTATTCGATCAGCGCGACCTGCATGCCGAGGCAGATGCCCAGGTAGGGGATCTTGTTTTCACGGGCGAACTGGGCCGCCATGATCTTGCCTTCCACGCCGCGCTTGCCGAAGCCGCCCGGCACCAGGATGGCGTCGTACTTGGCCAGTTCGGCGCAGCCGGTGGTCTCGATCTCTTCCGAGTCGATGTACTCGATGTTGACCTTGGATTCGTTGTGGATGCCGGCGTGGCGCAGCGCTTCGGTGAGCGACTTGTACGACTCGGTCAGTTCCACGTATTTGCCGACCATGCCGATCGACACTTCCGCTTTCGGGTGCTCCAGCGTGTAGATCAGCTTGCTCCACATGGACAGGTCGGCCGGGGCCGGGTTCAGGTCCAGCGCTTCGCAGATGATGGCGTCCAGGCCCTGGTCGTGCAGCATCTGCGGCACTTTGTAGATGGTGTCCACGTCCCACACCGAGATCACGGCGCGCTCTTCGATGTTGGAGAACAGCGAGATCTTGGCGCGCTCGTCTTCCGGAATGGCGCGGTCGGCGCGGCACAGCAGCGCATTCGGCGAGATGCCGATTTCGCGCAGCTTCTGCACCGAGTGCTGGGTCGGCTTGGTCTTCAGCTCGCCTGCCGAAGCGATGTAGGGCACCAGCGTCAGGTGCACGAAGGCGGTGTTCTTGCGGCCGGCGCGCAGGCTCAGCTGGCGTGCCGCTTCCAGGAAGGGCAGCGACTCGATGTCGCCCACGGTGCCGCCGATTTCGCACAGGGCCACGTCGTAGCCTTCCGCGCCACGGCGGATGTAGTCCTGGATTTCATTGGTGATGTGCGGGATCACCTGCACGGTCTTGCCCAGGTACTCGCCGCGGCGTTCCTTGCGGATCACCGATTCGTAGATCTGGCCGGTGGTGAAGTTGTTCACCTTTTTCATGCGGGTGGAGATGAAGCGCTCGTAGTGGCCGAGGTCGAGGTCGGTTTCAGCGCCGTCATCGGTAACGAAGACTTCACCGTGCTGCATGGGGCTCATCGTGCCGGGATCGACGTTGATGTAAGGGTCCAGCTTGAGCATGGTGACTTTGAGGCCGCGCGATTCGAGGATCGCGGCGAGGGAGGCGGCGGCTATCCCTTTACCAAGGGAAGACACAACGCCACCGGTGACGAAGACATATTTGGTCATTGCGGGTCGGTGCCGAACGGCACGTGCGGGAAATTGAAATTATAGCGCAAATTGCGCATTTCTTCATCATCCCGGCGGGAAATATCCCCCGACGGCCGGGGCCGCCTGAACAAAACGGCAAGATTGCCGCCAGTGTTGGTCAGCGTACAGAGGCGTCCGCATGCTTGCAGGATAATGACATTTTTCCAACAGGAGGACGACATGAGCTACGAAGAACGCGATGCCTACGGCATGTATGTAGACCGGGGCCACAAGGGTCCCGGCCCTGAACTGATGGGCGCCGACACGCTGATCGGCGACCACGTGCACAACCTGAAAAACGAGCACCTGGGCGAAATCAAGGAAATCATGCTGGACATGCGCACCGGCAAGATCGCCTATGCGGTGATGGCCAGCGGCGGCGTGTTCACGCTCGGCGAGCGCCTGTTCGCGGTGCCGTGGGAAGCGCTGACGCTGGACACGGTCAACAAGCGCTTCACGCTGAACATCGACAAGGAGCGCATCGACAACGCGCCCGGCTTCGACACCGACCACTGGCCCAACATGGCCAACCAGGCCTGGGCCACCGAGATCCACAACTACTACGGCACCACCGCGCGCTAAGCCCGCCGCCACCCTGCCCTGAGCTACGCGCCCGCTTTGACGGGCGCGTTTTGCATGGACCGGCCTACGGCGCCAGCCGCATCGGCACGTAGGCGATGCCGTGCTGCTCGACGCGCGGGCCGGTGGCGGTGAAACCGAAATGCGCGTACATCGGCATGCCATAGACGGAGGCGTTGACCGTCACCGCCTGCCCGGCCGCCGCCGCGCGCGCGGTTTCCCACAGCTGCCGCCCCAGGCCTTGGCCGTGATAGCGCCGGGCCACGTACAGGTGGAACAGATGCGTGCCGTGGCGCAGCGCCACCACGCCGGCCAGGTCGCCTTCCAGCCAGCCGGTCCAGTACTGGTATTCCTCGCCGATCACGTAGCGTTCGATGGCGCCCTGCGACATGCTCATCATGAACGGCTCGGCGCCCGCGCCGTCGGGCTGCAAGGTCATGAACGGCATCAGCTCATTGATCAGCGCGCTGATGGCCACGGCGTCTTCCCGTATTGCTTTACGCATTAGCATTTTTTCCATGCCGCATTGTGCCAGAATCGGTATAGTGAAGGCATCCCGCAAGCAGCCAGGAGGCAGCATGGAGAACGACTACCGCATCATCGCGCAGTTCCTCATTCCAACCGAGGCGCACCTGGTGTGCGGCTGCCTGGTGGCGGCCGGGGTGCCGGCCGTGGTGTGCGACGACCAGCTGGTGCAGGCCAACCTGCTGTGGGCGCCGGCTATCGGCGGCGCGCGCATCCTGGTGCCGGACGAATTCATGTACAAGGCGCGCGAGGCGCTGGCGGCCTATGAGCGCGGCGAGTATGCGCTGGCCGAGGATGCGGACGTGGGGCCGCCTCGTTAGCAGAAAGCACGGCTAGCAGAAGTCGCGGCTCACGGTGGGCAGGCTGCCCAGCAGGTGGCTCATGTCCACCAGCCGCTTGGCCACCAGGTGGCGCACGATGCCTTCCTGCTGCCACACGCCGTACACGCCCAGCAGCTGGGCGCCCAGCACTTCCTTGCGCTGCTGCTCCACCAGCGCGGGCCAGATGATGACGTTCACATTCCCCGTTTCATCCTCGATGGTGATGAACAGCACGCCCTTGGCCGTGCCGGGCCGCTGGCGCACGGTGACGATGCCGCAGCCGCGCGCCAGCTGGCCGTTGCGGTAGGTGTTCAGCGTGGATGCCGGCATGAAGCGGTGATCGAGCAGCGTGGGGCGCAGCAGCGCCAGCGGGTGGCGGCGCAAGGTCAGCCCCTGCGCGCGGTAGTCGCTGACGATGTCATCGCCTTCGCTGGGCGGGCGCAGCTGCGGCGCTTCCTCGTCCGGCTCGGTGGGGCGCAGCAAGTCCTTGTCGGGCACGGCGCCGGCGGCTTCCCACAAGGCCTGGCGGCGGTTGCCGGACAGGCCTTCGAGCGCGTTGGCGGCCGCCAGCACCTGCAGGTCGTGGCGGTCCAGGTCGGCGCGCCGGGCCAGGTCGGCCACGCTGGCAAAGCCGCGCACGGCGCGCGCCTGCTCGATCCGTTCCGCGCTGTCGGGGCGCATGCCGCGTAGCACGGAAAAGCCCAGCCGCACCGCCGGCTGGCCGCGCGCGCCGGCCTCCTCTTCCAGCGCCGAGTCCCAGCAGCTGATGGCGACATCGACCGGCCGCACGATCACGCCGTGGCGTTTGGCGTCCTGCACCAGCTGCGAGGGGCCGTAGAAGCCCAGCGGCTGGCTGTTGAGCAAGGCGCACAGGAAGGCGGCTGGCTCGTGGCACTTGACCCAGGAGCTGGCGTAGGTCAGCAGCGCGAAACTGGCCGCGTGCGATTCGGGGAAACCGTATTCGCCGAAGCCCTGGATCTGCTGGCAGATGGCTTCGGCGAATTCCTTGTCGTATTTGTTCCGCACCATGCCTTCGACGATTTTCTTCTGGTATTTGTCGATGTCGCCCTTGCGCTTCCAGGCCGCCATGGCGCGCCGCAGCTGGTCCGCCTCGCCCGGCGTGAAGTCGGCCGCGATCATGGCGATCTGCATCACCTGCTCCTGGAAAATGGGCACGCCCAGGGTGCGCTTGAGCGCTTCTTCCAGGCGCGGCTGGTACTCGACCAGCGTCGGGTCCATGCGGCGCTGCAGATAGGGGTGACCATGCCGCCCTGGATAGGCCCCGGCCGCACCAGCGCCACCTCGACCACCAGGTCGTAAAACTTCCTTGGCCGCAGGCGCGGCAGCATGCTCATCTGCGCGCGCGACTCGATCTGGAACACGCCTATGGTGTCAGCCTCGCACATCATGTCGTAGGTCTGCGGGTCTTCGCGCGGGATGTCCTGCATGCGGAACAGCATGCCGCGCCGCTCGCCGATCAGGTCCAGCGAGCGGCGCAGCGCGGACAGCATGCCCAGCGCCAGCACGTCCACCTTCAGCAGCCCCAGTTCCTCCAGGTCATCCTTGTCCCACTGGATCACGCTGCGGTCTTCCATGCTGGCGTTCTCGATGGGCACCAGGCGCGACAGCTTGTCCTGCGCGATGACGAAGCCGCCCACGTGCTGCGACAAGTGGCGCGGCATGCCGAGGAACTGGTAGGCCAGCGTGGCCCACTGGTGCGCCAGCCTGGATTCCGGGTCCAGCCCGCTTTCGCCCAGACGGGCCAGCAAGTCCTGCTTGCTGTCGAACCAGCGGTGCGACTTGGCCACCTTCTCCACGATGGCCAGGTCCACGCCCAGCGCCTTGCCGGCGTCGCGCAGCGCGCTTTTGGGCCGGTAGCAGATGACGGTGGCGGCCAGCGCGGCGCGGTGGCGGCCATACTTGGTGTAGATGTACTGGATCACTTCCTCGCGCCGCTGGTGCTCGAAGTCCACGTCGATATCCGGCGGTTCGGCGCGCTCGCGCGAAATGAAGCGGCCCACCAGCAGCTTGCTGTGCGCGGGATCGACCTCGGTCACGCCCAGGCAGTAGCACACGGCCGAATTGGCCGCCGAGCCGCGCCCCTGGCACAGGATGCCCAGCGAGCGGGCATAGCGCACGATGTCGTACACGGTGAGGAAATAGAACTCGTAGCCCAGTTCGGCGATCAGCTCCAGTTCCTCCTCCACCTGCTTTTGCACCGGCTCGGGCATGCCGTGCGGGTAGCGCGTCTGCGCGCTGATATAGGTTTCCTGGCGCAGGTAGCTGGCCGGCGTGTGGCCTTCGGGCACCAGCTCGTGCGGGTATTCGTAGCGCAGCTCGTCCAGCGAAAACGTGCACTTCGACGCGATGCGCAAGGTCTCGTCCAGCGCGGCGCGCGGGTACAGGTTGGCCAGCCGCAGGCGCGAGCGCAGATGCTGCTCGGCGTTCTGCGCCAACTCGTAGCCGCACTCGCCCACCGGGCGGCCCACGCGCACGGCGGTCAGGGTGTCGAGCAGCGGCTTGCGCGAGCGCACATGCATGCGCACATTGCCCACCGCCGTCACCGGCAAGCCGTGCTGCCAGGCCACCTCGTCTATGCTCATGCGGTGCGCTTCGTCGAAAGCGTGCTGCAGCAGGTTCAGGCCGATCCACGCGCGGCCCGGGAACTGGGCCGCCATCCAGGCCGCCTGCAAGTGCAGGGTGTCCACGTCCTCCGGCTGGTCGGACGGGTAGCGCGGCAGCAGGATCAGCAGGCAGTCCGGCAAGCCCTTCAGGTGCGCCTGGGCCGGCTGCGGCGCGGCGATGTCGTCCAGGTAGAGCTTGTAGCTGCCCTTGACCACGCCTTCGCGCATGCGCGCCAGCGTGATCAGCTCGGACAGGTTGCCGTAGCCGTTGCGGTTGGTGGCCAGCGCCAGCAGCGACAGGCCGTGCGAGCCGTCCGGCTTGCTTAAATGAAAATGGCTGCCGATCAGCAGCGGGAATGGCGGCGCCTCTTCCCCGGTGGCGCGCTTGGCCGCCCCGTGCGCCCGCACCACGCCCGCCAGCGAACACTCGTCGGTGATCGCCAGCGCGGCATAGTCCAGCTGCAAGGCGCGCTCGACCAGCTCCTCGGCATGCGAGGCGCCTTGCAAAAATGAAAAGTTCGTCAGGCAAAACAGCTCCGCATAGGCTGGCAAGCTGCTGGCTGGCGACGGATTGGGGGGCGGCATGGCTCAAAACATACTGTACATAAACACAGTATTGTACGCGCATCGTGCACGCGTGGACAGGGTCGGCTATGCTATTCGGCCCAGCAACTTTCCGGTCTACAACATGCAACGCACCGTCCATGAATTGACATGCTTTGGCAGCCGCCCCGGCGAGGGGAATGCGGCACTGGTGGTGCTGGGGGACGCGTCCGGGGAGGCGGAACGGCAGGCGTTTGCGCGCGAACAGAACCGCAGCGCGTGCGTGTTTATCGGCGCAGCAGCCGGCGAGGCGCCGTTCGTGCTGGACTATTTTTATCCGCACACGCGCAGCCCGCTGTGCCTGCACGCCACGCTGGCGGCGGCGCGCGTGCTGCTGCGCGAACACGGCGCGCCGCTGACAGTGCGCACCGCCATGCGCGGCCAGCTGCTGCACTTGTCCGAGCGCGGCGCGGACGTGTTCGTACGCCTGCAGCGCCAGCCGGCGCCGGCGGTGTCCATCGCACCGGAACTGCCGGCCGCCCTGCTCGGCCAGGCAGGCCCGGACCAGGGCGCGGGCTTGCGGCTGGCGTCGCCGCCGGCCATCGCCTCGGTCGGCAGCCCCAAGCTGCTGCTGGAACTGCCCGACAGCGCCGCCCTGCAGGCGCTGCAGCCCGACCTGGCGCGCATCGCCGCTTGGAGCCAGCAGCACGGAGTGAGCGGTTGCTACGCCTATGCGCGGCGCGCAGACGGCAGTCTCGACGGCCGCAACTTCAACCACCTGGACCCGGCGCTGGAAGACAGCGCCACCGGCGTGGCGGCCGGCGCGCTGACGGTACACCTGGGCCGCGCCATCACCCTGCACCAGGGCGCCAACGTCGGCCAGCCCTGCGTGCTGCGCACCGAACTGGACGGCGAACACATATTAATCGGCGGCGCGGCCGACTTCCTGCCGCCCGTCCCAGCATGAAAACATGCCACATACACCATTTTTTGCCGAACACAATAGAAATAGTGTATGTGTGCGAAAATTGAAACAAGTTACAGCGCGTAACTTTCAGATGGCTTCGCCGACCTATAAAATCAGCGAAATCTTTCATCTGGAGAAACACGTGCCCACAATTACCGCCCTCCGCCGCGCCGTTCTCGTCAGCCTGTACGGGACCGCCGCCCTGGCGACCATGGCGCCGGCCGCCCATGCCCAGACCGCCGAGGCCAATACCAGCGCCAGCGCCGCCCCCATCCAGTCCGTCAACGTGGTCGGCTCGCGCCGCGCCACCAGCTCCGCCACCGACACCGTGGTGCCGGTCGACGTGATCCCGATGAACAAGGTGGCCGAGCAAGGCGCCCAATTCGACCTGTCGCAGACGCTGACCTATATCTCGCCCTCGTTCAACTCCACCCGCCAGACCGGCGCCGACGGCGCCGACCTGGTGGACTCGGCCGCGCTGCGCGGCCTGAGCTCGGACCAGACCCTGGTGCTGATCAACGGCAAGCGCCGCCACACGGCCGCGCTGGTGAACATCTTCGGCGCGCGCAACCGCGGCAGCACCGGCACCGACATGAACACCATCCCCACCATGGCCATCAAGGACGTGCAGATCCTGCGCGACGGCGCCGCCGCCCAATACGGCTCGGACGCGATCGCCGGCGTGATGGACATCGGCCTGAAGAAAAACGTCGGCTGCGAATCGTCGGTCGGCTACAGCCAGTACTCGGCCGGCGACGGCAAGAACTGGCTGGCCTCGGCCTACTGCGGCTTCGCCATGGCCGGCGGCACGGTGGGCATCACCGGCGAATACCTGGACCGCGGCCGCTCCAACCGCGCCGAACCGGGCAACCCGCGCACCATCGGCGACTCCAAGTCGCAAAACCAGACCGTGTATGTGAACGGCGAAATCCCGGCCGGCGCCGGCGGCAAGTTCTACTTCACGGCCGGCCTGCAGCAGCGCGACGCCTCCAGCGGCGCCTGGGCGCGCGACGGCGTGGACGACGTGCCGAGCCGCAACTCGGCCGCCATGTACCCGAACGGCTTCGTGCCCTTCATCAACGGCGACCTGGACGACCGCTACGGCATCATCGGCTACCGCAGCAAAGTGGGCGAGTGGAACACCGACATCTCGCAGACCTACGGCTACAACCGCCTGAAGTACAACATCAGCAACACGCTGAACGCGTCCATCGCCAACCTGCCGGCCAACAAGGGCATCAGCCCCAGCCAGTTCGACGCGGGCGGCTTCTCCTTCCAGCAGCTGACCACCAACGCCGACGCCAGCCGCTACTTCGACGGCATGATGGGCGACGGCATGAACGTGGCCTTCGGCGCCGAATATCGCCGCGAGACCTACAAGATCTTCGCCGGCGAGCCGGGTTCCTACATCGACGCGGACGGCCCCGGCGGCGGCAATGCCGGCAGCCAGGGCTTCCCCGGCTTCCAGCCGGGCGACGCCACCAATTCCAGCCGCCACAGCACTGCGCTGTACCTGGACCTGGAAGCGGACCTGAACAAGAAGACCAAGCTGCAGGGCGCGGTGCGCTACGAGAAGTTCAGCGACTTCGGCTCCACCGTCACCGGCAAGCTGGCCGGTTCCTACAGCGTGGCCGACGGCATGCTGCTGCGCGGCTCGGCCAGCACCGGCTTCCGCGCGCCGTCGCTGCAGCAGGCGCACTTCTCGTCCACCTACACCGACTTCGTGGGCGGCAAGCCGACCGATATTTCGATCACCCCGGCCGTGGGCGCCGTGGGCCAGCTGGCCGGCCTGCCGCCGCTGAAGGAAGAGAAGTCGCGCAGCTTCACGCTGGGCGCGACGTGGACGCCGACCGGCGCCCTGTCCGTCACGGCCGACCTGTACCAGATCAAGATCAAGGACCGCATCGTGCTGTCCGGCCTGTTCGACGAGAGCAACTACCCTGCGCTGGCGGCCAAGCTGGCCACGCTGGGCGTGGGCGGCGCGCAGTTCTTCGTCAACTCGGTCGACACCAAGACCCGCGGCCTGGACCTGACCGCCTCGCACCGCGGCGCGATCGCCGGCAACAAGCTGACCACCTTCCTGGCCATGAACTTCGGCAAAACCGAAGTGGACGCCATCCACGCCCCGGCCGCGCTGAACGGCTACGAGGACGTGCTGCTGTCCGAGCGCGAGCGCCTGTTCCTGGAACAAGGCGGCCCGCGCCGCAAGGCCACGCTGGGCTTCGACCTGACCACCGGCGCGCTGGAGACGGACTTCAAGATCATCCACTTCGGCCCGCAGACCCTGGGCACTTGGAGCGGCACCGCGGCCGGCGTGCCGAACCAGCACTACGCGCCGAAGACCTCGGCCGATGTGGGCTTCACCTACAGCTTCAACAAGAACACCAAGCTGACCTTCGGTGCGAGCAACATCTTCAACGTGCATCCCAGCGTGCAGGACCCGAACGAAACCGACAACGGCTTCAAGTACGAGAGCGTGCAGTTCGGCCTGAACGGCACCTCCTACTTCGGCCGCCTGTGGGTCAAGTTCTAAGCCTCCCCGCCTAGCCCGAAACGCCCGCCGCAGCCATGCGCCGGGCGTTTTTTCATGCCCCGCGCCTTGATCCAGCGCCGCGTCGCCCCGGTCCCGGCGCTAACAAGCAGTCGAATTACAGCGCTGAAATCTCGTCGCTCATGTTGAAGATGGCCTGGGCGTTGTACTGGTCGGCGAAGAAGGGGTCGCCGAACAGGGTGCCGGCTTCGGCCTTGTGGCGCAGGTAGGTCAGCACCTGGCCGCGCTGCAGCGCGTAGCGGTCGTCGGAGACGTGGCGGTATTCGGCGCGGATGCCTTGCGTGTAGTGGCGGTAGACCTCCTCCGCCTGGCCCAGGATGGCCAGGTCCACGCTGAGCATGGTTTCCTTGAGCGGGTGCGCCACGCCGGCGCTCTGGAAGTGGTCGGTCGAGCGTATCAGCGCGGCCACGTCGTCCGCGATGTCCGGCCCCAGGCCGCTGGACAGCCACAGCTGCGCGCTGGCTTCCTCGTTGGAGACGCCGCCGCCGGCGCCGTGGTCGTACACCGCGTCGTGGAACCAGAAGGCGGCGCGCACGATGTCGGCGTCGCGCTTGGACGGGCCGACGTTGGCGCTCCAGGTGCGGATTTCGGCCAGGCCGTGCACCAGGTGGTCCAGGTTGTGGTAGTGGCGCTCGGCGCCGCCGTAGGCGCCGGCGCCGGTCAGGCGTTCGAACCAGGCGTCGGCATTGGCGGCACGGGCGGCGGCGGCCGCGCCGGACTGCCACAGCGCGTCCCATTCCTTGCGCAGCCAGCTGATGATCCACGCCTTGTAGGCCGGCGCCGGCACGAAGTTCTTCATGGTCCAGTTCCAGCCCACCGGCCCTTCCAGCGCCTTGACGAAGCTGGAGCTGACCGAGCCCAGGTCGCGCGGCGGCATCACGAACAGCGTCTTGGCGCCGCCGATCACGTCCACATTGGTTTGCTGGATCAGGTTCTCGTAGTCGAAATCGGCCGTGGTGCGGATGCCGCGCACCAGGTAGTCGATGCCGTGCTTCTTGGCCACGCGCGCCGTGTAGTCGCTTTTCACGATCTGCACCTGCACATTGTCCCAGCCGCGCTCGGCGCAGCTCTCGGCGATGATGGCCTTGCGCTGCTCGGCCGAGAACTTGGGCTGCTTGGTGGAGTTCTCGGACAGGAACACCACCACCTCGTCCGCGATGGAGCGCGCCTCCCCTATCACCCACATATGCCCGTTGGTGATCGGGTCCAGGGTGCCCGAAAAGCCGATTTTCTTCATGCGCCGCTCCACTGCCGAGGTCAAAACGACATTCTAGCCGGGCGCAGCCTTTCCTGTTGCGGGAAACTCAACTTTTACCTGCAAACCGCCCAGGCGCCCGGATTGGCCCAGCACCAGCGCGGCGCCGTGCCGTTCGGCGATGGCCTTGATGATGGCCAGTCCCAGCCCGCTGCCGCCGGCGGCGCTGCCCGGCACGCGGTAAAAGCGGCTGAACACGCGCTCGCGCTCCTCCGGCGAAATGCCGGGGCCGCTGTCCTCGACGCACAGCACCGGGCCGCGCTCGCCCTGGATGACTTCCACGTCCACCGTGCCGCCAGGCGGCGTGTACTTGATGGCGTTGTCGATCAGGTTGCGCAGCAGGATCAGCAGCGCATCGCCCTGCCCCGCCACGCTGGCCTCGTCGGCGCGCGGCAAGCCCAGGTCGATGTCGCGCGCCTGCGCCGCGCCGGCCATGTCGCCCAGGGTGCGCTTGGCCAGGTCGGCCAGGTTGACGCTGTCGAATTTCTGCTCGGCGCCGCCGGACTCCTGCCGCGCCAGCACCAGCAATTGCTCCACCAGCCGCGTGGCGCGCTCGATGCCGGCCGTCAGGCGGCCCACGGCCACCGCGCCGCGCGGCCGCGTCCTCGGCGCGGTCCAGGCTCAGCACCTGCAGCTTGAGCGCGGCCAGCGGCGAGCGCAGCTCGTGCGCGGCGTCCGCCACGAAGTGCTGCTGCGCCTCGAAGGCGGTGCGCACGCGGCCGAACAGCAGGTTCAGCTCGTGCACCAGCGGCCTCACCTCGTCCGGCAAATCGTTCTCGGACACGGGCGACAAGTCGTCCGCCTGGCGCGCCGCCACCTGCTTGCGCACGCGCGACACCGGCGCCAGCGAGCCGCTCACCACCCACCACACCACCAGCATCAAGAGCGGCGCCATCAGCGCGATGGGCGCCACGGTGCGCAGCGCCAGCGCGCCGGCCATGCGCTGGCGCACCGCCATGTCCTGCGCGATCTGCACGGTCTGGTTGCTGGTCTGCACGGAGAAGATGCGGTAGGTGGCGCCGCGCACGCGCACATTGGAAAAGCCCAGCACGGCGCGCTGCGGCAGCTCGGCGCGGGACAGCGAACGGAACACCTGCACGCCGTCCGGGGTCCACACCTGCACCACCATGTCGTCGTTGCCGGGATCGGCGGCAGGATCGTTGGCGTGGTTGGACAGCGGCGCGCCGGAACGCAGCGACAGCGCCATCTGCTGCATGTGGTAATCGAAGATCTCGTCGGCGTCGCTGCGCGCGCTGCGGTAGGCGATCAGCGCCTGCGCCATCGCGGCCAGCACGATGGCCGCCAGCAGGAACCACAGCAGGCGCGCGCGCAGCGAATGCGACACCGAGCGCGACACCGACTTGCTCACCGACTGCGACATCGACGCGACAGAGACTTTCATGCCTTGGGCACCATGTAGCCGAGGCCGCGCACGTTCTGGATCAGCTCGCTGCCCAGCTTCTTGCGCAGGCCGTGGATATACACTTCCACCGCGTTGCTGTTGACTTCATCCTTCCAGCTGTACAGCTTTTCCTCCAGCTGGGCGCGCGACAGCACGATGCCGGGGCGCGCAATGAGCGCCTCCAGCACCGCCCACTCGCGCGCGGACAGGCTCACGTTCTGGCCGTTGGCAATCACTTCGCGGGTTTGCGGATTGATCATCACGTCCTTGTGCTCGAACACGGGATCGGCGCGGCCGGCCGAACGGCGCAGCAGCGCGCGGATGCGCGCCAGCAGCTCGTCCAGGTCGTAGGGCTTGAGCACATAGTCGTCCGCGCCGGCGTCCAGGCCGGCGATGCGCTGGTCCACCGCGTCGCGCGCCGTGGCCACCAGCACCGGCGTGATTTCCTTGCGCGCGCGCATGGAGCGCAGCACCTCCAGGCCATCCTTGCGCGGCAGGCCCAGGTCCAGCAGCACCAGGTCGTAAGTCTGCGTCTGCAGGGCCGTGTCGGCCATGTCGCCGTCCTTGACCCAGTCGACCGCGTAGTGCTCGGCCCGCAACAGGTCGAGCACCACTTCGCCGATCATCGTATCGTCTTCCACCAGCAGCAGCCGCATGGTATTTCCTTTGTTATTGATTAACCGATCCGCACCGGAATGAAGATCTTCTCATCCCCGCGCTGGATCAGCAAGGCCACCGACTTCTCGGACTTGGCCATCACGTCGCGCACCTGCTCGACCGTGTTGACCGGGCGCCCGTTCACCGACAGCAGCACGTCGCCCGGCTGCACGCCGGCGTAAGCGGCCGCGCCGCCCGCGCCTTCGATCAGCAGGCCCGAATTGATGCCGGACTGGCGCTTCTCGACCGGGTCCAGCGGGCGCAACTGCAAGCCCAGCTTGACCTTGCTGCTGGCGCCGTCATCAGCGCGCGCCGCATCGGCCAAGCTGCCGTTCGCCTTGTCGGCCGCGTTGCCCAGCTTGCCGGTCAGTTCGATGGCTTTACCCTGGCGCCACACTTCCAGCGTCACTTTATCACCCGGCATGGCCACACCCACCACCGCAGGCAGGTCGCCCGAGGCAATGATCTTCTGGCCGTTGATCTTGCGGATCACGTCGCCCGATTTCAGGCCGGCCTTGTCGGCAGGGCCGCCCGGCTCCACGTTGGCCACCAGCGCGCCTTCCGGCGTATCGAGCTTGAAGGAATCGGCGAAAGCCTGGTCCACTTCCTGCACCGTCACACCCAGCTTGGCGTGCGCCACCTTGCCGGTGGTAACGATCTGGTCCTTGATCTTGGTCGCCACGTCGATCGGGATCGCGAACGACAGGCCCTGGTAGCCGCCGGTCTGGCTGTAGATCTGCGAGTTGATGCCGATCACTTCGCCGCGCGTGTTGAACAGCGGGCCGCCCGAGTTGCCGGGGTTTACGGCCACGTCGGTCTGGATGAAGGGCACATAGCTGTCTTCCGGGCCGAGCGAACGGCCCTTGGCGCTCACCACGCCGGCCGTGACGGTGCTTTCCAGGCCGTACGGCGAGCCGATGGCCAGCACCCATTCACCCACCTTCAGGTCCTTGGTGCGGCCCAGCGGCACCACCGGCAGGTTCTTGCCGTCGATCTTCAGCACCGCCACGTCGGTCTTCGGATCGGAGCCGAGCACCTTGGCGCGGTATTCGCGGCGGTCGGTCAGCTTCACCGTCACTTCGCTGGCGTCGCGCACCACGTGGGCGTTGGTCAGGATCAGGCCGTCGGGGCTGATGATGAAACCGGAGCCGACGCCATGGGTGGGCACCGAGCGCTCGCCACGCTGCTGGCCGGGCTGCTGGAAGCGGCGGAAGAATTCGAAGAAGGGATCGTCGCCGAAGGGATCGCGGCCGCGTCCCTGGACGCCGTCGAAGCCGGTCTTGGTGCTGCCGGTCACGCTGATGTTGACCACGGCGGGGCCATTGCGTTCGGCAATCACGCTGAAGTCCGGCATGGAAATCATGGGCGCGGCGACCGGCATGGCGGGCGCGGCGGCAGCGGGCGCGGCAGCCTGCGGCGCCTGGTTGGCCACGGCGCCGGCGTTATTCTGTTGCACCACCACCGCACCGCCGGCGCCCAGAGCACCGAGCACGGCCAGCGCAGCTACGCCACGTTTCATGGTTACGGAAACAGGTTGTTTTTGCATTTCTGCACTCCTGATTGAATGTGGTTAATCGATGTATCCAATATGGAGGAAGAGACTTAGGCGCCGCTTAATATGGTGAGCGGTTACTTCCGGTTACAGCCTGCGCTGCGGCTTGCACGCCAGACGTGCAACTGGCCGGGTTGCCCGGCCAGTGTGTACTACTGAACTGCAGCGCAGCTTAAGCGGCTTGACGCTGCTCCAGCGCGGCGACGTTTTCAGTGCCATCGATCACGATCTTGCGCGGCTTCAGCGCTTCCGGCACTTCGCGCACCAGTTCAATGGTGAGCATGCCGTTGTCGAAGGAGGCGCCGGTCACTTTCACGTGGTTGGCCAGCTGGAAGCGCTGCTCGAAATCACGCGCCGCAATGCCGCGGTGCAGATAGGTGCGCTCCACGCCGTCGCGTTGCTTGCGGCCCACGATGTGCAGGCTGTCACGCTCGGTGGTGATATCGATTTCCGAACGGTTGAAACCGGCCAGCGCCATCACGATACGGTACTGGTCTTCCGAGACCAGCTCGATGTTGTACGGAGGATAGCTGGGCTGGGCGTCGCCGCGCTGGGCGTCGTTCAGCAGCTGGGCCAGGCGGTCGAAACCGATAGCGGAACGATACAGTGGGGTCAGGTCAAAAGTACGCATGATAGATATCCTTTCAAGGTTAAGCGATATGGTCTTCCGGTCCCCTTCTGGGCAACCGGTGCATCCGATATACGGTTGCCGCCCAGACCTTTCAAGGGCCTGTTTTCAACTTTTTTGCGACACAATTTGAAACAAAGCGGTGTTTCCTGCGTGCTACACTCGGCCCCTTTAGCCCTCACCGTTCCGTTCCATGACTCCGATGCGCAAAACCCTGCTGGCCCTGCTGCTCAGCACCGCCCTGGCCGCCCACGCCGACACCATCCCTGTCCCGCTGGACCAGCCCTACCCCGGCACCATCGTGCTGAAGGTGGACGCGTCCAACACGTCCCAGCAGATTTTCCGCATCACCGAAACCATCCCGGCCAAGCCCGGCAAGCTGACGCTGCTGTACCCGCAGTGGGTGCCGGCCAACCACGGCCCCAGCGGCCCGCTGAACCAGCTCGCCGGCCTCAAGCTCACCGCCAACGGCAAGCCGCTGGCGTGGAAGCGCGACACCGTCAACGTGCACGCCTTCCACATCGAGGTGCCGCGCGAGGCCAAGGCGGTGGAAGTGGAATACCAGTATTTGTCGCCCACCGAACCCAACCAGGGCCGCACCACCATCACCAGCGAGATCCTGGGCATCCAATGGCACTCGATGGTGCTGTACCCGGCCGGCCACACCACGCGCCGCATCACGATGCAGCCCAGCCTGACCCTGCCCGAAGGCTGGCAGTACGGCAGCGCGCTCGAGACCGTGGAACGCCGGGGCGACACCGTGCAGTTCAAGGCGCTGGACCTGGAAACCATGGTCGATTCGCCGCTGTTCGCCGGCCGCTACTTCAAGCGCTACGACCTCGACCCGGGCGCGAAAATCCCGGTGCACATGAACGTGGTGGCCGACACCGCCGACGCGGTGGAAGCCAAGCCGGAGCAGCTGGAACTGCACCGCGCCATGGTGCAGCAGGCCTACAAGCTGTTCAACTCGCAGCACTACCAGCACTACGATTTCCTGCTCGCGCTGAGCGAGGAATTCGGCGGCGTGGGCCGCGAGCACCACCAGTCCAGCGAGAACGGCGTCAAGCTCGACTACTTCACCGACTGGAACAAGGCCGAGTCCGTGCGCGGCCTGCTGCCGCATGAATTCACGCACTCGTGGAACGGCAAGTTCCGCCGCCCGGCCGACCAGAACGTGCCCAACTTCAACACGCCGCTGCAGAACAGCCTGCTGTGGGTGTACGAAGGCCAGACCCAGTACTGGGGCCAGGTGCTGTCGGCGCGCTCGGGCATGCAGAAAATGGACAGCGTGCGCGACATCATGGCCGCCAACGCCGCCCGCTACGACCACATGCAAGGGCGCAGCTGGCGCCCGGTGCAGGACACCACGAACGACCCCATCATCAACGGCCGCCGCCCGCTGGGCTGGACCAACTGGCAGCGCAGCGAGGACTACTACAACGAAGGCGCGCTGATCTGGCTGGACGTGGACACCAAGATCCGTGAAATGTCGAACGACACCAAGTCGCTGGACAACTTCGCGCGCAACTTCTTCGGCATCGACAACGGCGCCTACACGGCCAACCACTACACCTTCGAGGACGTGGTGAAAGCGCTCAACGCCATCCAGCCCTTCGACTGGGCCGCCTTCCTGCGCACCCGCCTGGACGGCACCGGCCCGGCGCCGCTGGACGGCTACGCGCGCGCCGGCTGGAAGCTGGTCTACACCGATACCCAGACCCCGTACCTGAAGACGGTGGAAGAGCGCAGCAAGTCGGCCGACTTCCAGTACTCGCTGGGCTTCTCGCTCAACAGCGAAGGCAAGGTCGAAGCGCTGCAATGGGAAGGCCTGGGCTTCAAGGCCGGCATCGGCGGCGGCACCACGGTGCTGGCCGTGAACGGCACGGCCTACAAGCCCGACGTGCTGCGCGCGGCCGTCACCGCCGCCAAGAGCAATGACAAGCCTATCGAACTGCTGGTCAAGAAGGGCGCGAAATACCGCACCATCCTGCTCGACTACCACGGCGGCCTGAAGTATCCGCGCCTGGAGCGCATCCCCGGCACGCCGGACCGCCTGCAAGCCATCTTGTCGCCGCTGAAATAAGCCGGCGCACACTTTGTCCGGGACAACGCTCATGCTGTCCCGGACTGCGGTTATACTGGGTTTATCTCGATAGCCTGGAAACCGTCCATGGACGATCCCGTCAACTGCCCCGCCTTGCTGGAAGAGAACCGCCGCCTGCGCGAGGAACTGGCCGCGCTGCGCGGCCGCGACCGTATTTTCCGCTCCC
Organism: Pseudoduganella sp. UC29_71; assembly: GCF_042693265.1. NCBI lineage: Bacteria > Pseudomonadati > Pseudomonadota > Betaproteobacteria > Burkholderiales > Oxalobacteraceae > Pseudoduganella > Pseudoduganella sp. UC29_71. The sequence goes on from NZ_CP170549.1 coordinate 4,421,764, forward strand.
TGCTCGACCACGCCCCGCTGCTCATTTCCACCAAGGACCTGGAAGGCCGCGTCACCATGGCCAACCGCTATTTCGAGATACTGGACGGCTATGATGAAAGCCACTTCGTCGGCCGCAGCGTGTTCGAACTGTTTCCGACCGAGATAGCCGACCAGTTGTGGCGCAACGACCGCCGCGCCGCGCTGGAGCAGCGCGCGGTGCAGGAAGAGGAAACGGTGTACCACCGCGACAAGACGCCGCACACTTACATGACGGTGAAGTTCCCGCTGTACGACGAGCACGGCCGGGTGAATGCCACCTGCGCCGTCTCCACCGACATCACGCAGACCCGCGCCGCCGAGGACAGCAGCGTGACCGACGAGCTGACCGGCCTGAAGAACCGGCGCTACTTCAACATGCGCTTCGGCGAGGAGCAACAGCGCGCCCACCGCGACGGCCGCCTGCTGACCTTGCTGCTGCTGGATGTGGACCGCTTCAAGGAATACAACGACTACTACGGCCACCCGGCAGGCGACGCCGTGCTCAAGGCCGTGGCGCACAGCATGCGCGCCGCGCTGCACCGGGCCGGCGACCTGTGCTTCCGCATCGGCGGCGACGAGTTCGCCTGCCTGTACACCAGCAGCGGCACCGGCGAAAGCCTGACGCTGGCCGGCGAGATCCGCGCCACCATGGCCGCACACGCCATTGCGCACCGCGCCAATCCGCCCGGCGGCGTGGTCACGCTGTCGATCGGCGCCGCCTTCCTGGCGCCGGACGCCGACCTGGGGCGGGACGAACTCTACCTGCTGGCCGACCAGGCGCTGTACCGCGCCAAGCACCAGGGCCGGGACAGGGTGGCCACTTAGCCCAGCGAATTGGTGTATGCTGCCGACATGAACCAAGACACCGACATCCAGCTCAGCGGCCCGTTCAAGGCCACCGACGGCGCCGGCCGCGCCATCGACATCAAAGCCATCCGCATTTTCGACGAAGGCTACGGCGTCATCGACCTGTACGTGGACCTGGCCGCGCCAGCATCCGACGGCTTGCACAAGGACAAGAAACTGATCGCCGAGATCAGCGCCCGCCTGCGCAGCCTGGGCTACGCCGGGCCGGACCTGGCGCCGGGCGACCCGGTAATCCAGGAAAAGAAACTGATCGTGCTCGACACGCCGGACGAATTCCTGCCCTTCGCCGTGCGCAAGGGCTTCAAGGACCTGACGTCCGAATTCGACGAGTAATTTCTACAGGTAGCGGCTGCTCCAGGCCGCGATCAGGTCGGCCACGTAGACGGCGTCCTCGCGCCGCGTCAGCAAGTGGTCGGCATCATCCAGCGAGACAAAACTTTTCGGGTGGCGTGCCGCCATGAAAATGTCCATCGCGTTGCGCACCGCCACCGTATCGTCGCCCGGCGCGTGCATCACCAGCAAAGCCTTGCGCAGCCCCGCGATATGTTCGCGCAGGCTGTGCCCGCCCACGTCCTCCACGAACTGCTGCTTGATGCGGAACGGCCGCCCCGCCAGCTGCACCTGCGCCTCGCCGTCGGCGGCAATCTGCTCCAGGTGAGCGCTGAACATATTGGTCACGTAAGCCGGCTCGCCCGGCGCGGCGATGGTCACCACCGCCTTCGCCTCCGGCACGCTGACCGCCGCCGCCAGCACCGCCGCGCCGCCCAGGCTGTGGCCGATCAGCAGGTGCGGCGCGGCAAACTTCTCGCGCAGAAAGTCCGCCGCCTCCACCAGGTCGGCCACGTTGGACGAAAAATTGGTGTTCTCGAACTCGCCCTCGCTGGCGCCCAGGCCGGTGAAATCGAACCGCAGCACGGCAATGCCGTGCGCGGTCAGTGCCTGCGCGATGCGGCTGGCGGCGATCACGTCCTTGCCGCAGGTAAAACAATGCGCGAACAGCGCGTAGGCTTTGATGGCGCCGTCCGGCGCGTCCAGGCGCGCCGCCAGGCGGTGGCCGCTGGCGCCGGTGAATTCGTGTCGTTCTGCTCGCATGATGTATTTCCGTGAGTTTTGCCGTGAACACGGCCATACCCGCAGTCTAGCCGAACAAGCCGTGCAGATACCAGCGCGGCTCGGCCTCGCCCTCCTTGGCGCCCAGGCGCTCGCGGAACACCCAGTAGTGCGCGTGGTCGCCGCCTTCGGCGATGAAGTAGTCGCGCGTCTGCCCTTCGCTCCACCAGCCGGCCTCGATGCGTTCGGCGTTCGACACCATGCGCAGCGGCGACATGTAGAACGGCCGGTGGTCGCGCATCAGCAGCGCGATCGGCTTGGGCAGCAGCCAGGCCGGGCGCGGCAGGCTTTGCGGCGGCATGCGCGCATCCACGTCGGCCGGGCGCAGCTTGTCGTGCACCGGCACCCAGGCGTTGGCCAGCTCGGGCCGGTAGTCCGCCTGCGGCGACGCCTTCAGCACATTGTCCGGCCCCAGCCGCGCCACCAGCAGCTCGAACAGGCGCTCGCGGTCTTCCTTGCTGCCGCCCGGCTCCGGAAACAGCGAATCGGTGGGCGGCAGCATGGGCTGCACCTGCGCCGCTTCCAGGCACAGGCCGATCACCGGCGCCACCAGCTCGGTCTTGGCCAGACGTTCCTTGAGCAGGCGCAGCAGGTGCTCGTCGCGCCACGCCGGCTCGGCCAGCGCGATCTCGATGGCCGTGGGCGGGCGCGCCACCTTGCCGCGCTCATGCTCCAGCAGCAGCTTCACGCGCTCCACCGCGAACTGGCGCGCGCACAGCCAGCCCACCATTTGCTGCAGCAGGCGCTGCGCGCCGTGCAGCAGCGCGTCCGCGTGCTCGATGCGGTCGAACAGCTCCAGTTTGGCGCTGAACGTGGGCGGCGCTTCCACCCACTCGTACAGTTCGGGCGCTTCGCCGTGCGCCTCGTCCAGCATGTCCAGCAGCGCGCGTCCGCAGCGGCGCTGCAGGCCCGGGCGCGGCAGGCGCCGCAGGTCGGCCAGCGTCAAACAGCCCATGCCTTCAAACCAGTTGAGGAAGGGCCGCGCCGGCGGCGGCAGGCTGCCGGGCAGCGGCGCCAGGCGCCGCGTCATGGATTCGATGCTCAAGGCACGCCCGCCCCCGCTGCGCGCCAGCAGCCAGGCGCCGCGCGCGGTGGGGGCAACGCTCAGCACGGCGGTAAAACCCAGCGCCCGCATGCTGTCCTTCACCAGCGCGCACAGCTTGCGGATGCCGCCGAACAGGCGCAGGCTGGCGCCGATATCGATCAGCAACGTGGCTTCTTCGGCCACCGCCACCAGCGGCGTGTAGCGCAGCAGCGCCATGGCCACGGCGTGCACCGCCTCCTGCTCGCGCCCGGGCGCGCGCTCGTGCAGCTGCGCGTCCGGCGCCATCAGCAAGGCGCCACCGCGCCGCATGCCCAGCCGCACGCCGGCGGCATGGGCCTGCGGCGACACCGCCAGCACGCCCTCCTGCTCCAGCACCACGCTGCAGCTATCCTCCGACCAGCTGGGGCAGAATACTTCGAGCGGGAGCCGTGGCAGGTAGAGGCCGATCCAGAGACGCATGACGCTGTAGCAAAGAAGGTGGCAGGGGCAGGAACAGCGGCGCGTCGCGCTGCGGTCCCCGGCGTTTGACGAATTCGATGTGGATGCCGCCCGGCGCCGGGCGCAGCGCCAGCCGCAGCGGCGCCGGCGAGGCGTCCTGCGCGGCGGCCAGCGGGCGCATCAGGCAGAACAGGGTGTCGCCGCTTTGCGCCGCCAGGTGCAGCCGGCGCAGGTTTTCACTGCGCATCTGCTGCTGCCACAGCAGCAGCGCGCCGCAGCAGCCGCTGCGCAGCACCTGTTCGGCCGCCCACAGCGCGTCGCCGCTCTTGCCGGTATTGCGTATCCACACCATTTGCGACGGCGGCAGGCCCAGCGCGGCCAGCGCCAGCCCTTGCGGGATTTGCGGCGGCGCCAGCAGCACCACCGGCCGTTTCGAGGCCGCCACCAGCGCCGGGCGCAGCAGGCGGATTTCGCCTATGCCCTGCTGTTGCAGCATCAGCTCGGTGAGCGTGCCCAGCGGCCAGCCGCCGCCCGGCAGTTGCGCCGACAGCGCCGCGTAGCCGGTATCGACGCAGCGCGTGGCGGAGTGCGCCAGCTGCGAGGCCAGCCACAACGACGGATGCAGGCTTTCAGGAGTGGCGGTGGGGGGCATGGCTTTCAATCAAATACTGTACAAATACACAGTACTATTTACTCCCGGTTTTGGCAAGGACTACTTGCGGTTTGTGCCGAAGGGAAAGCTTGCGCATGCTGTAAGATAGACATTGCCACCATACTTTCCGGGCCTCCATGACCACCATCCAGCTTATCGGCGCCATCCTGTTCGGACTGGCGCTGGTGCACACCTTCGCTGCCAAATCCTTCGAGATCCTGGCCCACCGCCACCCGCGCCACGCCGGCCTGCTGCACCTGCTGGGCGAAGTCGAAGTGGTGTTCGGCTTCTGGGCCGCCATCCTGATCGTGGCCATCGCCATCGCGGCCGGCGGCCAGAACGCCATTGCCTACGCCGAGTCGCGCCAGTACACCGAGCCGCTGTTCGTATTCGTGGTGATGGTGGTGGCGGCCTCCTGGCCGGTGCTGAACGCGGTGCAGCGCGCCCTGCAGGCGCTGGCGCGGCTGGCGCCGATGCGCACCGAACTGGCGCTGGCCTGGCTGGGCCTGGCGCTGGTGCCGCTGGCCGGCTCGCTGATCACCGAGCCGGCCGCCATGACCTTGGCCGCGCTCACGCTGGCGCCGCTGGTGTTCCGCGACGGCATGCCGGAACGGCTGAAATACGCCGCACTGGGCGTGCTGTTCGTCAACGTGTCGATCGGCGGCACGCTCACCTCCTACGCCGCGCCGCCGGTGCTGATGGTGGCCGCCACCTGGGGCTGGGACAGCGCCTTCATGGCCAGCCAGTTCGGCTGGAAAGCCACGCTGGCGGTGCTGGTGAACGCCACCGCCATCTGCTTCCTGCTCCAGCGCCACTTGCAACCGCAAGCCGCGCCAGGCGGCATGGACGCCAACGCCAGCGCCGCCGGCGGCAACGGCCCGACGCCGGTGCCAGTGCCGGTGCCGCTATTGGTATCGCTGATCCACCTGGGCTTCCTGGCCGCCGTGGTGCTGCTGGCGCACCACCCGGTGATGTTCCTGGGCCTGTTCCTGCTGTTCCTTGGCTTCACGCAAGCCTACCAGCGCTACCAGCAGCCGCTGATCCTGAAGGAAGGCTTGCTGGTGGGCTTCTTCCTGGCCGGGCTGGTGGTGCTGGGCGGCATGCAGCAATGGTGGCTGCAGCCCATCGTCTCCAGCCTGGCGCCGGTGGCGCTGTTCTTCGGCGCGCTGGGCCTGACCGCCATCACCGACAACGCCGCCCTGACTTACCTCGGTTCGCTGATCGACGGCATGGCGCCACAGGCGCAGTACATGCTGGTGGCCGGCGCGGTGGCCGGCGGCGGCCTGACGGTGATCGCCAACGCGCCCAACCCGGCCGGCGTGTCGCTGCTGCGGCGCGGCTTCCAGGACGAATCCATCGGCGCCGTCGGCCTGCTGCTCGGCGCCCTGCCGCCCACCGCCGTGGCGGCGCTGGCCTTTTTCCTCTGAGACCGCGTCGCAGGCGAACCATATTTAGAACCATATTTATTTGATAAATTTCTTGACTTCAACTCGAAGTGATCCTAAAGTGATATCACTTTGATGTCACAACCACGAGGGAGTCGAGCATGAACGCAGCACATATTCGCCGTGAAACGGCGTTTTCTTCGGTCAGCGGCTATACGGCGGCGGTCGGCGCGCTGGCACTGATCGCCCTGGCAGGCTTCGGCGCGCGCAGCGGCTTGCATCCGCTCCTGTGCGTGACCGCGGGCCTGCTCGGCCTGATCGCTTTCGCCGGGCTGTACATGCTGCAGCCGAACGAGACGGCCATCATCACGCTGTTCGGCAAATACATCGGCACCGACCGCAACGACGGCCTGCGCTGGGCCTTCCCGTTTTACGTCAAGCGCAAGCTGTCGGTGCGCGCGCGTAACTTCAACTGCCCCACGCTGAAGGTCAACGACAAACGCGGCAACCCGGTCGAGATCAGCGCCGCCATCGTCTGGCGCGTGCGCGACACCGCGCAGGCCGTGTTCGAAGTGGACGACTTCGAGCGCTACGTGTCGGTGCAGGCCGAAGCGGCGCTGCGCCACCTGGCTTCGCAATATGCCTACGACGATGGCGAGGATCTGACGGAAGGCGAGACCACGCTGCGCGCCGGCATGGACGTGGTGGCCACCGCACTGAAGACGGAACTGCAGGAGCGCTTCGAAGCGGCCGGCGTGGAAACGCTGGACGCCAAGCTGACCCACCTGGCCTACGCCGCCGAAATCGCGCAGGTGATGCTGCGCCGCCAGCAGGCCGACGCCATCATCAGCGCCCGCTCCAAGATCGTGCACGGCGCCGTCACCATGGTGGAAGCCGCGCTGAAAGGCCTGGCCGAACGCGATATCGTGGAGCTGGACGCCGAGCGCAAGGCGGCCATGGTCAGCAACCTGCTGGTGGTGCTGTGTTCGGACAAGGAGACCCAGCCCATCATCAACACCGGCACCCTGTACAACTAGCGGCAGAACAGCATGGCAAGCCCAGGTAAAAAAGCCTATCCCTTGCGGATCGACCCGGCGCTGTGGGAAGAGATCCAGCGCCTGGCGGCGCGCGACCTGCGCAGCGTGAACGCGGAAATCGAGTTCCTGCTGCGCGAGGGACTGGCGCGCCGGGGCGTGAAGCTCAAGGGGGAAAGCAGTGGCAGCGGCAGCGGCGACGGCCCGGAGCCGGCGGACGGCTAGGCCGGGCCGGCGTGCTCATGCCACCACGCGCCGGTGCTTGGCGAAGAAGTCCAGCATCATCTTGCTGGCGTCCGGACCGGCCTTGGCGTTGAATGACAACGCCGGGTCGCCGCCGCTCCAGGCGTGCTCCAGGTCCGCGATGCGCGCCACGCGCAGCAGCACTTTCCCCTTTGCGCTGTAGTCCCGTATTTCATGCGCATTGCGCGTGAGCCCGCGCCGCGCGCGCTCCACCACCTTCACCTCGGTCCCGGCCGGCAAGCGGTTCAGCAGCAGGCTTTGCTGCACCAGCTGCGCCTGATTGACAGGGCGCACCACCTTGTCGCCCTCGCCCTGGATCAGGATGGTGGGCATGGCCGGGAAGCCGGGCCGCTGCCGCAGCACATTCCGGATGGCGGCGGCGGCTTGCTGGCCGGCGCCGTGCTGCATCACGGTCAGCGCGCCGACGGTGCTGTGGCCGCCGCCATACGCCGGGCCGGAATGCAGGCCCACGGCAGCGATCAGTTCGGGATGGTTCAGCGCCAGGATATTGGCCATGCCCGCGCCGGCCGAAATGCCGCAGGCGTAGATGCGCTTGCGGTCGATGGCGTAGTCGCTGCACACCTTGCCGATGATGGCGGCGATCAACGCGGTGTCGCCGCCGCCTTCCTGCGTGGACTTGTCATACCAGCGCCAGCAGCGGTGCACCTGCGTGCTGGCCAGCTGCTGCGGATAGAGCACCGCATAGCCCTTCTGCTCTGCCAGGCGATTCATGCGCGTGCCTTGCGCAAACTGCGTGGCGCTCTGGTGGCAGCCGTGCAGCATGACGATCAGCGGCAGGCCATGGCGCGCCGCGGCTTGCGGCACATTCTGGGGGAGATAAAGCCAATAGCTCATGGGCTGGCTTGGCACCTGTCCGGCCTGCGGCATTGCAGCAAAATGCGCTGCAAGCCAGCGTCCCGGCAGCACCGAGACATCCGGCCGCGCATGCTGGCGGATCGGCATGCCGTCCGGCGCCGAGGCGACCCGCCGCGCCTGGCCGGCAGCCTTTTTCGGCTTGGGCTTCACGGCCGGCACGCCGAACAATTGGGTCATTAACTTCTGCTGCGACTTGCCTGCGCGGGTAATGCTGCGCAGCAATCGTGCGCCAAAGATGGGCTTGGCCATGCGACACTCCTGCTCGATATGTTGCAGTGCAATATACCGAACGCAGGACATCCCATCGGTGCGCCAGCGCACCGGATGGCAGATTAAACTTCCGTACCGAATGCAGCAGTAACCGCCATGCGCGGGGAAAACAGGGTGGCCGGCAGGTGGGACTGCGTTGGCCGCCCTGCCGCGCACCCTACACCATGCCGGCGCCTTAGCGCTGCATGGACTCCCACACCTTTTGCAAGCGCTTGGCCGAGACCGGCATGGGCGTGCGCAGTTCCTGCGCGAACAGCGACACGCGCAGCTCCTCCAGCATCCAGCGGAACTCCACCAGTTTCGGATCGGTGTTGCGGCCGGCGGTCTTGTCGCGCATCAGGCGCTGGTAAGGCGCTGCGGCGCTCTGCCACTCGGCCATCAGCTTGGCGTCGCGCGCGGGATCGGCGCGCAGCTTTTCCAGGCGCACGTTCATGGCCTTCAGGTAGCGCGGGAAATGCGCCAGCTGCGCGTAGTCGCTTTCCAGCAAAAAGCGCTTGTGCACCAGGCCTTGCAACTGCGCCTGCATGTCCGCCGCCACTTGCGCGTTGATGCCCTGCAGCCGCTTGGGCAGGCCGTGGAACTCGGTCAGCACCTGCGACAGCAGGCGCGCCACCTCGTTCACCAGCAGCACCAGGCGCGACTTGCCTTCATCCTTGCGCTTGGCGAAGGTGGCGGCATCGGTCGGCAACGGGTCCTGCAGGCAGGCGATGTCGAGCGCCTTGTTGATGATCTGGTCGCGCAGCTCCTCCTGCGTGCCCATGGACATGAACTGCATGCCCATCTGCTGCAGGTTGGGGATGCTCTTTTCCACGAACTTGATCTGGTCCTTCATCTGCAGCGCGAACAGGCGGCGCAGGCCGACACGGTGCGTGCGCGCCGCCACGGTGGGGTCGTCGAATACTTCCAGGTCGCAGTGCGTGCCCTTGTCCACCAGCGCGGGGAAGCCGATCAGCGTCAGCTTGCCCTGCACGATCTCCAGCAGCTCGGGCAGTTCGCCAAAGGTCCAGGCGGTGATGCCGGTGGTGGCCGACTGCACGGCCGGGGCACTGGCCGCAGCGTTCGCTGCGCCGGACTGCGCGCCGCCTTTGCCGCCCTTGCCGCCGGCGGCGCTCTGGCCTGCTCCCGGCGCCGCAGCTGAAACCGCACCGCGCGCGGCGTCCGCAGCGATGCCGCCGTGCGCGAGCTTGCCCGCGCCGGCCGCACCGGCCGCACGAGCGGCACCGCCCGCGGTGGCGGCGCCGGCTCCGAGCGCGCCGGCGCGCAGCTGCGTGCCGGCCGGCGTGGTGGCCTCGGCCATCTTCTGGAAGCTCTGGCGCGCCTGCATGCCGTATTCCGCCTGCAGCGTGGCCAGGTTGCGGCCCATGTCCAGCTGGCGGCCGTGCTCGTCGATCACCTTGAAATTCATGAAGTGGTGCGCAGGCAGCGTTTCCGGCTTGAAGTCCGTGGTCAGCACGCCGATGGTGATTTCCTTGCGGATGTCGGCAATGATGGCATCGATCAGGTCGCCCCGCCCGAAGGCGCCGGCGGCCTGCACGCGCTCGCAGAACTTGGCCGCGTAATCCGGCAGCGGCACGCAATGGCGGCGCAGCTTCTGCGGCAGGGACTTCAGCAGCAGGTGCACCTTCTCCTTCAGCATGCCCGGCACCAGCCACTCGCAGCGCTCGCGCGAGAGCTGGTTCAGCGCATACAGCGGCACCGCCAGCGTCACGCCGTCGCGCACGCTGCCCGGCTCGAAGTGATAGGTCAGCGCCATTTCCAGGCCGGCCGCCATCATCGTTTTCGGGAACAGGTCCGTGGTGACGCCAGCCGCCTCGTGGCGCATCAGCTCATCGCGGTTCAGGTACAGCAGCTTGGGTTCGGCGGCGGTGGCCTCCTTGTGCCACTTTTCGAAACCGGCGCCGTTCACCACGTCGGCCGGAATCAGCTTGTCGTAGAAGGCCGCGATCAGTTCATCGTCCACCAGCACGTCCAGGCGGCGCGACTTGTGTTCGAGGTTCTCGATTTCTTTCACCAGCTTGTGGTTGTGGGCGAAGAACGGCGCACGGGTATCGTAGTCGCCGCCCACCAGCGCGTCGCGGATGAAGATCTCGCGCGCTTCCACCGGGTTGAAGGCGCCGTAATTGATGCGGCGCTGGCTGTACACCACCAGGCCGTACAAGGTGGCACGCTCGGACGCGGTCACTTGCGCGCTGCGCTTTTCCCAGCGCGGCTCGCCCCACGATTTCTTCAGCAGGTGGCCGCCCACCTTCTCCAGCCACTCCGGCTCGATCTTGGCCACGCAGCGCGCGTACAGGCGCGTGGTCTCCACCAGCTCGGCCGCCATGATCCACTTGCCCGGCTTCTTCAGCAGGTTGGAGCCCGGCCAGATATGGAACTTGATGCCGCGCGCGCCGAGGAAACCGGCGCCCGGCTCGTCCTCGCCCTTGAAACCCACGTTGCCCAGCAAGCCGGTCAGCAGCGCCAGGTGCAGGTTCTCGTAGGTGGCGGGCGCCTCGTTCATGCGCCAGCCCTGCTCCTTGACGATGGTGAGCAGCTGCGAGTGCACGTCGCGCCATTCGCGCAGGCGCACCTGCGACAGGAAGTTGCTGCGGCAGTTTTCCTGCAGCTGGCGGTTGGTCTTCTTGTGCTCGATGGCGTTCTCGAACCAGCGCCAGATCTTGATGTAGCTGAGGAATTCGGACTTCTCGTCGGCGAACTTCTTGTGCGCCTCATCTGCCGCCTGCTGGTGCTCCACGGGGCGGTCGCGCGGGTCCTGCACCGACAGCGCGGACGCCACGATCAGCACTTCGGTCAGCGAGGCGTTGTCGTGCGCGGCCAGTATCATGCGGCCCACGCGCGGGTCCAGCGGCAGCTTGGCCAGCTTGCGGCCCAGGGGCGTGAGCTGGTTGTATTCATCGACCGCGCCCAGTTCCTGCAGCAGCTGGTAGCCGTCCGCGATCGCGCGCGCCAGCGGCGGCTCGATGAAGGGGAAGGTTTCCACGTCCGCCAGGTGCAGGGACTTCATGCGCAGGATGACGGCGGCCAGCGAGGAACGCAGGATCTCGGGATCGGTGAATTTCGGGCGCTGCAGGAAGTCCTGCTCGTCGTACAGGCGGATGCAGACGCCGTCGGCCACGCGGCCGCAGCGGCCGGCGCGCTGGTTGGCGGCCGATTGGGCGATCGGCTCGACCTGCAGCTGCTCCACCTTGTTGCGGTAGCTGTAGCGCTTCACGCGCGCCAGGCCGGCGTCCACCACGTAGCGGATGCCGGGCACGGTCAGCGAAGTCTCGGCCACGTTGGTGGCCAGCACGATGCGGCGCGCGTTGGAGGTGCGGAACACGCGCTCCTGCTCCTCCACCGACAGGCGGGCGAACAGCGGCAGGATCTCCACGTGCGGCGGATGGTGCTTGCGCAGTGCTTCGGCGGCGTCGCGGATCTCGCGCTCGCCGGGCAGGAACACCAGCACGTCGCCGGAACCGATGCGGCACACTTCGTCCACGCCGTCGATCACCGCGTCCATCAGGTCGCGCTTTTCACGCGCGGCGGCGGCCTTGCCCTGCTGCGGAGAAGGATTGGCGGCGTTGGCGCCGCCCATGGGCACCTGGTCGCGCTCCACCGGGCGATAGCGCACTTCCACCGCGTACAGGCGGCCGGACACTTCAATCACCGGCGCCGGCTTCTCCGGCGTGCCGAAGTGGCGCGAGAAGCGGTCGGCGTCGATGGTGGCCGAGGTGATGATGACCTTCAGGTCCGGGCGGCGCGGCAGCAGCTGCTTCAGGTAGCCAAGCAGGAAGTCGATGTTCAGGCTGCGTTCATGGGCTTCGTCGATGATGATCGTGTCGTAGCCCTTGAGCAGCGGGTCGGTCTGCGTTTCGGCCAGCAGGATACCGTCGGTCATCAGCTTGACCGAGGCGCCGCGCATCAGCGTGTCGGCGAAACGCACCTTGAAGCCCACGTTCTCGCCCAGCGGCGTGCCCAGCTCCTGCGCGATGCGCTTGGCGGTGGACGAAGCGGCGATACGGCGCGGCTGCGTGTGGCCGATGATGCCGTTGCGGCCGCGTCCCAGTTCCAGGCAGATCTTGGGCAGCTGGGTGGTCTTGCCCGAGCCGGTTTCGCCGGATACGATGATGACCTGATGCTTCATCAGCGCCTCGGCGATTTCGGCGCGGCGGCCGGAGACCGGCAGGTCTTCAGGGAAGGTGATCGGCGGGATCGGATTGCGGAACGCCGCCTCGGCCTGGCGCGCAGCGATTTCCTCCGGCGTCAGGCGCGGACCACGGCCGGCGCGCTCTCCGTCCGCACGCGGCGGACGTGCCTCGCCGCCGGTACGCGGCGCGCGCGGCGCGCCTTCCGGGCGGGGCTGACGCACAACGGCGCCTTCGCGCGGTGCGCGTGCTGCACCTTCCGCGCGGGGCCGGCGCGCGTCGCCGCCCTCCCTCGGTGCGCGTCCCTCGCCGGCCTGCGCGGGGCGCGGCTGGCCGGGCGTCGCACCCGTCGGGGCGGCGGAAACGGCGGCGGGAGCGTTGCTTGGCTGCTGCGGGGGGGAAACTGGTGACTTCTTGCTGGCTTCTGACATGTTTTTTACTAGTATTTGGCGCGAAAACCGCGCACCGAATTATAATGCGGCAAATGGAAAACCCTACCCAATTCGTCCAATGGCTGCGCTCCGTCGCGCCCTACGTCCACGCTTTCCGCGGCAAGACCTTCGTGGTCGCCTTCCCCGGCGAACTCGTATCGGCTGGCGCCCTGCCGGTGCTGGCCCATGATCTGTCGCTGCTGCAGGCACTCGACATCAACGTGACCGTGGTCTACGGCTCGCGCCCGCAGGTGGCCGAACAGCTCGCGCTGCGCAACGTGGAAGGCCGCTTCCACAACGGCGTGCGCATTACCGACACCGCCGCCATGGAATGCGCCAAGGAAGCGGCCGGCGAGCTGCGCCTGGATATCGAGGCCGCGTTCAGCCAGGGTTTGCCCAACACGCCGATGTCCAACGCCGCCATCCGCATCATTTCCGGCAACTTCATCACCGCCCGCCCGCTGGGCGTAATCGACGGCGTGGACCTGGAACTGACCGGCATCACGCGCAAGGTGGACGCCGAAACCATCCACTCCATCCTCGGCTCGGACGGCCTGGTGCTGCTGTCGCCGCTGGGCTTCTCGCCCACCGGGGAAACCTTCAACCTGACCATGGAAGACGTGGCCTGCAGCGCCGCCATCGCCCTGCACGCCGACAAGCTGATCTTCATCACCGAAACCGAGATGATGACCGACGCGGCCGGCGTGGAAATCCGCGAGCTGTCCTCGCACCAGGCCGAAGCCGTGCTGCAAGCCGGCTTCCTGCCCGACGCCACCGCATTCTACTTGAAGCACTGCGTCAAGGCCTGCAACAACGGCGTGGACCGTTCCCACATCGTGCCCTTCGCCATGGACGGCTCGGCGCTGCTGGAACTGTTCACCCACGATGGCGTGGGCACCATGATCTCGCACGAGAACCTGGAATCGCTGCGCCAGGCCACAATTGAGGACGTGGGCGGCATTATCAAGCTGATCGAACCGCTGGAAGCGGACGGCACGCTGGTCAAGCGCGGCCGCGAGCTGATCGAACGCGAAATCGACCTGTTCTCCGTCATCGAGCACGACGGCGTGATCTTCGGCTGCGCCGCGCTGTACCCGTTCCCGGAACAGAAAATGGCCGAAATGGCATGCCTGACCGTCAACCCCGACGTGCAAGCCCAGGGCGACGGCGAGCGCATCCTCAAGCACATGGAAAACCGCGCCCGCGCGCTGGGCCTGAACAAACTGTTCGTGCTGACCACCCGCACCGCGCACTGGTTCATCAAGCGCGGCTTCGTGCCGGCCACGGTGGACGCCCTGCCGAAGGACCGCCAGCGCATGTATAACTGGCAGCGCAAATCCCAGGTTCTGGTTAAGACCTTATAATCACGCTTTCACCACCGCATTTAGGAGCACCAAAGATGGCCCGCACCGTCCACTGCATCAAACTGAACAAGGAAGCCGAAGGCCTGGACTTCCCGCCGTACCCGGGTGAACTGGGCAAGAAGATTTATCAGTCGGTATCGAAAGAAGCCTGGGCCGCCTGGCTCAAGCACCAGACCATGCTGGTCAACGAGAACCGCCTGAACCTGGCCGACCAGCGCGCGCGCAAATACCTGGCCACGCAAATGGAAAAGCACTTCTTCGGCGAAGGCGCCGATGCTGCGGCCGGCTACGTGCCGCCAGCGGAATAAGTTGCCGTTCTGACCAAAAAGGCGCCGTCGGCGCCTTTTTTATTGTTGCTGCCGCCTGTTGGCGTTTTCCTCCTGCACTTGCCTCAGCAAGGTGGCTGTCGCCTCGAGCTGCCGGCGCACCTCCATTTGCTGCGCCGTCATGTTCTGGCCGGATTCGAAGGCGGCCAGCATATTGGACAGCACGGTGGCGTTGAACGTGGCCACACCAAGCACGATGCTCAGCACCGACGCCATCGCCGTGACGATGAAGGTAATCTTCATGGACCGGAAGCCGGCACGGATCTCGGCCATTTTCTCGCCCAGCAGATTCATATGTGAAGTCAGATCATCCTTGAACGCCTGCGCGCGGATATCGCTGGCGGCGGCCATGGCATGGATGGACTCCACAGCGCGCGCATGCTCGGCGTCGCGCCGCGCCCACTCCTGCGCTTGCCGGGCCGTCAAAGCGGCATGCTCGGCCTTTTGCTGAGCAACCCGCTCGGCATGCTCGACTTTCTGCTGAGCAGCCCACTCCGCATGTTCGGCTTGCCGTTGCGCGGCCGCAGCGGCATGCTCGGCTTGCTGTTGCGCAGCCGCAGCGGCATGCTCGGCTTGCTGTTTCGCCAGCGCAGCAACATGTTCCGCTTTTTGCCGCTCAGTCTGCTCGGCAAGCTGTGTGGCAAGCTGCGCGGCGTTGGCGGCGTGTTCGGCCTGTTGTTGAGCCAGCGCTGCAACATGTTCGGCTTTTTGCCGTTCAGTCTGCTCGGCAAGCCGGACAGCATTTGCGGCGTGTTCGGCTTGCTGTTTCGCCAGCGCTGCAGCATGCTCGGCTTGTAGTTTCGCCAGCGCGGCAGCATGCTCGGCCTTTTGCCCTTCAGTCTGCCCCGCAAGCTGGGCGACGAGGGCGGCGTGTTCGGCCTGCTGGCGCGCGAGCATGGCGGCATGCTCGGCTTGCTGGTGCGCCTTGGCCAGCGTCACCCTCGCTTCCAGTTCCGCTTGCGCCCTGGCATTCTCCGCCAGCACTTTCTCCAGGTCGGCACGCATCTTCTCCAGCTCGACCTGTGCCTTGGCGTGCTCGGCCTGCACCTTGGCGTGCTCGGCCTGCACCCTGGCCAGTTCGGCTTGCTGGTAGGCGCGCTCGTCGGCGGACCGCTTCTCCAGACGCTGCCACGCTTCCGCGTTGTCGTCGGCGGACCGCTTTTCCAGACGCTGCCACGCTTCCGCGTTGATATGCTCGATGCGCGCCGTTTCGGCGGCGTGCCGCGCCGCCGCGCGCTCCTCGTACAACTCGATGTGCGCAAGTATCCGCTCGACGTTGGCGTTGACCTCGGCAACGCGCGCGTCGAGACGGCTTTGAGCAGACTCCAGCTTCGCTTCCATTTCTTCTCGAGAAACGTCGGCCATCATGCCTCCCGCGTCAGGCTCCCAGTATAAATCTGGCGATGCCCGCGCGGCCTAGACATGGATCATACAACTAGCGCAAAGCTTTGCACTGCCGCAGCTCGCACTTGGCCAGGTAGGCGGTGCCGTTGCTGCACATCATGCGGTACACCTCGACCGGGCCGGGCTCGGACATCAGCCCGGCGCCGGGGCCGCCGTTGCTCTCGCAGCCGGCCAAGCGCGCCATGCGCTCCACCGTGGCTGAGGAGACGCCGGCCCGGAAGGCCACCTTCTCGATTTCCACGCCATCCACCATCACGCGCTTGCTGCCGTCGCTGGCCAGCGCCGATACCGCCGGCTTGCGCGCCGATGCCGCGCGGCGCGCCGCTTCGGCTTCCTGGTCCTTGTTTTGATTGAACGGCAAGTACGAACAGGCACTCAATATCACCACGGACAGCAACAGCAGGCGTTTCATAGATGTCCTGGCAAGGATTAGTAGGTCAGCGTGCGCACGCCGTCCGGCGTGCCCAGCAGGCAGACGTCGGCGCCGCGCGCGGCGAACAGGCCGACGGCGATCACGCCCACGATCTGGTTGATCTGCGCTTCCAGCCCTTTCGGGTCGGTGATCGATAGGCCGGCCACGTCCAGGATGTTGCCGCCGTTGTCAGTGACGAAGGCTTCCCCGGTACCCGGCTTCAGGCGCAGCTTGGGCTGGCCGCCCAGCGCGGCCAGCCGGCGCGACACGGCGTTGCGCGCCATCGGCAGCACTTCCACCGGCAGCGGGAACTCGCCCATCACGTCCACCAGCTTGGAGCCGTCGGCGATGCAGACGAATTTCTTCGACACGGAGGCGACGATCTTCTCGCGCGTCAGCGCCGCGCCGCCGCCCTTGATCATGGCGCCCTGCTCGGTGATCTCGTCGGCGCCGTCGATGTAGACGGCGATTTCGGCCACGTCGTTCAGGTCCAGCACCGGAATGCCGTGGCCGGCCAGGCGCGCGGCGGTCGCTTCGGACGAGGCCACGGTGCCCTTGATCTGGTGCTTGATCTTGGCCAGCTCATCGATGAAGAAATTGGCGGTCGAGCCGGTACCGACGCCGATGATGTCGCCTTCCACGTAGGCGATGGCGGCGCGGGCTACTGCTTGTTTCAGTTCGTCTTGGGTCATGATAAAAAAATAAGTGGGAAAAATCGGATTGCCGCTATTTTAGCGGATCGCACCGCTATCACTCGCAGAACGCCACCCGGTATGCGAAAATGGTCTCCCAGACAATAGCCCGCCAGGATCGCTCATGGAGCCCGTCAAACAGATACTGATCGTCGATGACAGCCGCGTATCGCGCCTGATGGCGCGCCAATATATCCTCAGCCTGCATGCCGACTGGGTGGTCGAAGAAGCCGCCTCGGGCGAGGAGGCGCTGGAGAAGATCGCGTCCTTCACGCCGGCCCTGGTCCTGATCGACGTCAACATGCCCGGCATGGGCGGCCTGGCCGCCGCCGAGCAGCTGCGCCAGCGCCTGCCGCAGGCCCACATCTCGCTGCTGACCGCCAACGTGCAGACCGCCACGCGCAGCCGCGCGGCCGAGATCGGCGTCGGTTTCATGGAAAAACCCGTTACCGAGGCACGCATCGCCCAGCTGGTCGCACCGCTGGAGGCATGAACATGCCCTTCGCCCTGACCGAGCTGGAACACGACGCGCTGGTGGAAATCTTCAACATCGGCGTCGGCCAGGCTGCCGCCGCCATGAGCGGCATCGTCAACGAGGCCGTGACGATGTCGGTGCCCTCGATCAGCTTCCTGAACCGGGCCGACGCCGCCGCCCTGCTGGGCCACCGCGACGAGCAGCGCCAGCGCATCTGCGGCGTGAGCCAGCACTACGCGGGCGCGTTCACCACCGAAGCCATCCTCATGTTCCCCGAGGATAAAAGCCTGGAAATCGTGCGCCTGATGGTGGGCGAGCTGGTGCCGCTGTCCGAGCTGACCGAAATGGAACAGGAGGCCATGAGCGAGATCGGCAACATCATCCTGAACTCCTGCATCGGCACCCTGGCCAACATCTTCGAGCAGGAGCTGCAAGGCTCGCTGCCGGTGTACCACGTGGGCACCAGCGAAGACATCCTGAGCGCCTCGGGCAGCGCGGCCAATTCGGTGGTGATGATGCTGCACATCGACTTCATCCTGGAAATGCACCAAATCCACGGCTATGTCGCTTTCATCCTGGACGTATCGGCGCTGCAGGACTTGAAGGAGCAGATCAATCTCTACCTGCGCCGCGTGATGGGCGAAAACTGACCATGGGACTGGAAGCGAACCGCCTCAGCCTGCTGGAAAGCGTGCTGGGCGCGATCCACGTCGGCGCCATCGTGCTGGACGGCGCGGGCCGCATCGTGCTGTGGAACCGCTGGATGGAGCAGTATTCGGCCATGCCGGCCGGCGAGGTGCTGTGCCGCGAGTTCTACGCGCTGTTCCCCGAAATGCGCAGCCAGCGCATCGGCATGGCGATCCAGCAGGCGCTGGCCAGCAACTTCCCCTCGCTGCTGTCGCAGACGCTGAACAAGTCGCCCTTCCCGCTGCACGCCGACCGCGCCGCGGCGCTGCGTGGCGAGCGGCTGCAACAGGCCATCGCGGTCACGCCGGTGCAAGTGGCGGGCGCCGAGCGCCACTGCCTGATCCAGATCACCGACGTGAGTATCGCCGCCAACCGCGAAAAGGTATTGCGCGAACAAGCCATGGTGCTGCGCTCGCAGACCTTCTCCGACGGCCTGACCGGCGTAGCCAACCGCCGCCACTTCGACGTGGCCATCGACAAGGAGCAGCGGCGCGCCAAGCGCAACGGCGGCACCCTGTCGCTGCTGATGATAGACATCGACTGCTTCAAGGCCTACAACGACCACTACGGCCACCAGCAAGGCGACCAGTGCCTGATCCAGGTCTCGGCCGCGCTGGGGTCCATGCTGCACCGCTCGACCGACCTGCTGGCACGCTACGGCGGCGAGGAGTTCGCCATCATCCTGCCGGACACGGATGCCGAACAGGCGTCGCTAATGGCGGAAGGCTTGCGCCAACGGGTGCAGGCGCTGGACCTTGAGCACCGCTACGCGGCCGACGGCAACCGCCAGGTCACGGTCAGCGTGGGTATGGCCACGCACAGCCCCCAGCACCCGTTCGACGTTCCTGCCCTGATCGGCGCGGCCGACCGCGCCCTCTACACCGCCAAGCGCACCGGCCGCAACCGCGTGGCCGCACATGCGGCGTAGGGCGGGTTAGCCGAAGGCGTAACCCGCCACCTCAACGATGAAAATCAGCGCAGTGCGCTGGCGGCCTTGGCCAGGGCGGTGATACCGGCCCAGTCGCCCGCTTGCATCAAGTCTTTCGGCGTCAGCCAGGAGCCGCCCACGCAAGCCACGTTCTTCAGTTTCAGGAACTGCGGCGCGGTGTCGATCGAGATGCCGCCGGTGGGGCAGAAGGTGATGTCGCCCAGCGGCCCGGCCAGCGCGTTCAGCATGCCCACGCCGCCGGCCGGCACGGCCGGGAACAGCTTGAGTTGCTGGAAGCCCTGCTCGCGCGCGGCCATCACTTCGGATGGCGTCATCACGCCCGGCAGCAGCGGCAGGCCGCTGCTCTTGGCGGCGGCGATCAGCGCCGGCGTCAGGCCCGGCGACACGCCGAACACGGCGCCCGCGTCGCGCGCGGCGGCGAATTCTTCCGGCTGCGTCAGGGTGCCGACGCCGACGATGGCGCCTTCCACCGCCGACATGGCCTTGATCGCGCCCAGGCCGTGCTTGGTGCGCAGGGTCACTTCCAGCACGCGGATGCCGCCCGCCACCAGCGCCTTGGCCAGCGGCACGGCGTGCTCGGGATCGTCGATCGCAATCACGGGGATCACGGCGGAGGTGCGCATAATGTCCAGCAGGGTCATGGTCAGTCCTTCTTCATCGAGAAATCTTCATCGGAGCCGGGCACGGTGTTGCCCACGGTGTGCCCGTCGTGCAGGGAAACGGTGGTGGGGATAGGCGACGGCAGCGAGAACGTGGTGGCGCCCTTCTCGGCTTCGCACACGCTGTTGCGGAACATGGCGAACAGCTCGCGGCCCATGCCCACGCCGTTCGGCGACAGGTCGGCCGTGGCCAGCGAGCGCGCATGCCATACTTCGCTCGGCACCAGCGCTTCCAGCGTGCCGGTGAACGCGTCCACGCGGATGATGTCGCCGTCGCGCACCAGGCCGAGCGGGCCACCGGCCAGGATCTCGGGCGACACGTGGATGGCCGCCGGCACCTTGCCGGACGCACCCGACATGCGGCCGTCCGTCACCAGCGCCACCTTGCGGCCGGCGTCCTGCAGGTTGGCCAGCGCCGGGGTCAGCGCGTGCAGTTCCGGCATGCCGTTGGCGCGCGGCCCCTGGAAGCGCAGCACGGCCACGAAGTCGCGGTCCAACTTGCCGGCCTTGTAGTCGGCCATGAATTCTTCCTGCGAATTGAACACCAGCGCCGGCGCTTCCACCGTGCGGTGTTCCTCCTTCACGGCCGACACCTTCATCACGGCGCGGCCCAGGTTGCCTTGCACCAGCACCATGCCGCCGTCCGGCGAGAACGGGTTGGTGTGCTTGCGCAGCACTTTCTCGTCGCCCGATTCGGCCACGGCGGCTTTCCACACCACGCCGGGTTTGTCGTCACCCTTGGTCTCGTCCAGGAACGGCTCGGTGCAGTGCGCGCGCAGGCCCTTGCCCAGGATGGTGGTCACGTCGTCGTGCAGCAGGCCCGCGTCCAGCAGCTCGCGGATCACGAAGCCGGTGCCGCCGGCGGCGTGGAAGTGGTTCACGTCGGCGTCGCCGTTCGGGTAGATGCGCGTGAGCAGCGGCACCACGTTGGACAGCTCGTCGAAGTCGTTCCAGTCGATCACGATGCCGGCCGCCTTGGCGATGGCCACCAGGTGCAGCGTGTGGTTGGTGGAGCCGCCGGTGGCCAGCAGGCCCACCACGGCGTTGACGATGCATTTCTCGTCCACGATGCGGCCCACCGGCAGATACTCGCCCTGCTCGGTGATCTGCGCGGCGCGCTGGGCGGCGGCGGCGGTCAGCGCATCGCGCAGCGGCGTGTTCGGCGTGATGAAGGCGGCGCCCGGCAGGTGCAGGCCCATCACTTCCATCAGCATCTGGTTGCTGTTGGCGGTGCCGTAGAAGGTGCAGGTGCCGGCGCCGTGGTAGGACTGGGATTCGCCTTCCAGCAGTTCGTCGCGGGTGGCCTTGCCTTGCGCGTAGCGCTGGCGGATGGACGCCTTTTCCTTGTTGGACAGGCCGGTGGTCATCGGGCCGGCCGGCACGAACACCGCAGGCAGGTGGCCGAAGTGCAGCGCGCCGATCAGCAGGCCCGGCACGATCTTGTCGCACACGCCCAGGTAGACGGCGGCGTCGAACATATTGTGCGACAGCGCGATGCCGGTCGACATGGCGATGGCGTCGCGCGAGAACAGCGACAGCTCCATGCCGGGCTGGCCCTGGGTCACGCCGTCGCACATGGCGGGCACGCCGCCGGCGAACTGCGCCACCGCGCCGGCCTTGCGCACGGCATCCTTGATGATGGCCGGGAAGCCTTCGAAAGGCTGGTGCGCCGACAGCATGTCGTTATAGGCCGAGACGATGGCCACACTGGGCTTCTTCAGCTCCTTCAGCGCCAGCTTGTCGTTGGCCGGGAAGGCGGCGAATCCGTGCGCCAGGTTGGTACAGGCCAGCACGCCGCGCTGCGGGCCTTTCACGCGCGCCGCCTCCAGGTGGGCCAGGTAAGCGCCGCGCGAAGGCCGGGAGCGCTGAATAATCCGTGCAGTTACGGTTTCAAGTACAGGATGCACCGCCATGATCGTTCCTTATGAAGTAATTGCCTGAAATTTTACTACAAAATCAGCAAAGCGCACGCCCTTTCTTCTCCAAACGCGCGGTCCCGGGCCCGCCGCGATGGCGGCAGATCCCCATCCGCAGCCCGTCCTTTTGAACATTTGTAGTGAATTTACCTGTTTTTACTGTATTATGGACAATATCCCAGCAACCCAGAGCCGACCATTATGCGCCAGCCCGCCCTCACCACGACCGCCGCCTACCAGGCCCTCGCCGCCCACCACATCGACATCCAGGACAAGACGCTGCGCCAGCTGTTCGCTGCCGATCCCAAACGCTTCGACAGCATGTCGCTGGACGCCGCCGGCCTGTACCTCGACTATTCGAAGAACCGCCTGACCGCCGACACCATCGCCCTGCTGGCCAACCTGGCCCGCACGCGCGGCGTGGAGCAGCGCCGCGACGCCATGTTTGCCGGTGAAAAAATCAATACTACCGAAGGGCGCGCCGTGCTGCATACGGCGCTGCGTATGCCGCGCGGCAAGGCTTTGAGCGTGGCCGGCCAGGACGTGGCGGCCGACGTGCACGCGGTCCTGGACCGCATCCGCGTGTTCACCGACAAGGTGCGCAACGGCTCCTGGCTGGGCCACAACGGCAAGGCCATCACCGACATCGTCAACATCGGCATCGGCGGCTCGGATCTGGGCCCGAAAATGGCCTGCCTGGCGCTGCGCTCCTATTCGCACCCGCGCCTGAAGATGCACTTCGTGTCCAACGTGGATGGCCACGACATGGAAGCCACTCTGGCCCAGGTGAACCCGGACAGCACGCTGTTCATCGTCGCCTCCAAGACCTTCACCACCGCCGAGACCATGCTCAACGCGCAAACCGCGCGCAACTGGTTCCTGCGGCACGGCACCGAAGCGGCACTGGCCAAGCATTTCGTGGCCGTATCCACCAACACGCAGGCCGTCACCGCCTTCGGCATCGACGCCGACAATATGTTCCCGTTCTGGGACTGGGTCGGCGGCCGCTACTCCGTGTGGTCGGCCATCGGCCTGCCGGTGGCGCTGGCCGTCGGCTTCGGCTACTTCAGCGACTTCCTGGCCGGCGCGCACGAACTGGACGAGCACTTCCGCACCGCGCCGCTGGAGCAGAACCTGCCGGTGCTGCTGGCACTGATCGGCTTCTGGAACCGCCAGTTCCTCGGCTGCGCCTCGCTGTCCATCGCGCCCTACCACCAGGACCTGAACCGCTTCCCGGCCTACCTGCAGCAGCTCGACATGGAAAGCAACGGCAAGCGCGTCACGCGCAACGGCGCGGCGGTCGACACGCCAACCTGCCCGGTCGTGTGGGGCGAGTGCGGCACCAACGCGCAGCACGCCTACTTCCAGCTGCTGCACCAGGGCACCGACATCGTGCCGATGGACTTCATCGCCGCGCTGCGCCCGACGCATGACCTGCCGGACCACCACGACGCGCTGCTGGCCAATTGCTTCGCCCAGTCCGAAGCCTTCATGACCGGCAAGACCGAAGACGAAGTGCGCGCCGAACTGAAAGCGCAAGGCATGCGCCCCGAGCAGATCGACGAACTGGCGCCGCACAAGACCTTCCCCGGCAACCGCCCGTCCAACACCATCCTGGTCGACGTGCTGAGCCCCGCCGCGCTGGGCGCGTTGATTGCGCTGTACGAGCACAAGACCTTTGTGCAAGGCGTGCTGTGGGACGTGAACAGCTTCGACCAGTGGGGCGTGGAACTGGGCAAGGTGCTGGCCAAGAACATCCAGTCCGAGCTCACCGGCGAGCCGCAGCCGGCGCGCCACGACAGCTCCACCAACGGCCTGATCGCGCTGGCCAAGGCCGCGCAGAACCTGCGTTGACGCCATGAGCTACCACGTAGAAGCATTCAGCACCGGCACCATGCTGGTCGGCGAAAGCCCGCTCTGGCACCACGGCGAGCAGACCCTGTACTGGGTGGACATCGAAGGCTTCGCCATCCACAGCCAGAAGCCGGCCACCGGCGAACACCGCAAGTGGCCCATGGCCAGCGAGCCTTCCGCGCTGGCCATCCACGCCGGCGGCGGCCTGGCGGTCGCCACGCGCGCCGGCTTCATGCACCTGGACACCGAAGACGGCACGCTGACCGCCATCGCGCCCGCCCCCTACGACACCGCCACCACCCGCTTCAACGACGGCAAGGTGGACGCGGCCGGCCGCTTCTGGGTCGGCACCATCTACGAGCCGCGCGACAAGCAGGCCGCCGAAATGTTCGTGCTGGAGCGCGGCGCCGTGCGCACCGCCTGGTCGGGCGGCATGACCAACTCCAACGGCGTGGGCTTCAGCCCGGACGGCCGCGCCATGTACCACGCCGACACCGCCGCGCACCGCGTCACGCGCTACGACTACGACCTGTCGACGGGCACGCCGTCCAACCCGCGTGTGCTGCACCAGTTCTCGGCCGACAAGGCCAACAACTACGGCGGCCGTCCCGACGGCGCGGCAGTGGACAGCGAAGGCAACTACTGGGTAGCGATGTTCGAAGGCGGCCGCATCGCCAAGCTCTCCCCGGCCGGCGAACTGCTGGACGAAATCCCGCTGCCGGTGCGCTGCCCCACCATGGTGGCCTTCGGCGGCGCCGACCTGAAAACGCTCTACATCACCAGCGCCAGCAAGCGCCCGGCCGAAGAACTGGCCCAGCACCCGCTCAGCGGCCACGTGCTGCAAGTGCGGATGGCAGTCCCCGGCCTCCCCGCCCCAGCCTACAGCGGGTAAAACGGGGGAGATGGGAAGCCGTAGGGCGGGTTAGCGCAGCGTAACCCGCCAAACCGCCGCAATGTAGTAAATTTTCTTGATTTATCGTTTTTTGTGTAGTAAATTTTCACAACCTGCAGCACAACTTTTGCGATCACACAAATATTATGGCTCTTTCCGATTTTGACCTGGTTCTGTTTGGCGGCAGCGGCGACCTGTCGATGCGTAAACTTCTGCCCGCGATGTACTCCCGCGACGTCTGCGGCGACCTGCCACCTACCGCCCGCATCATCTGCGTCGGCCGCCAGGAATCGACCCAGGAAGAGTTCATCAACGTGGTCAACACCACGTCCAAGCCGCTGATCAAATCGCCGGAAGTGACGCCGGAAGCGTGGTCCCGCTTCACCGCCCGCATCGTCTACGTGTCGCTGAACGCCACCGACGCCGGCACCTACGGCGGCCTGGTGGCGTCGCTGCGCGAAGATCCCGCCGTCACCCGCGTGTACTACCTGGCCACGCCGCCCGCCATCTTCTCGCAGATCTGCGACAACCTGAAGGACAACGGCCTGGTCACCAAGAACTCGCGCGTGGTGCTGGAAAAGCCGCTCGGCCGCGACCTCGCTTCGGCCAAGCAGATCAACGCCGAAGTGGGCCAGGTGTTCGAGGAATCGCAGATCTACCGCATCGACCACTACCTGGGCAAGGAGACCGTGCAGAACCTGCTGGCCCTGCGCTTCGGCAACATCCTGTTCGAGCCGCTGTGGCGCCGCGAATGGATTTCGGACGTGCAGATCACCATCGCCGAAAAGCTCGGCGTGGGCAACCGCATCGGCTACTACGACACCTCCGGCGCGCTGCGCGACATGCTGCAGAACCACCTGCTGCAGCTGCTGTGCATCGTGGCCATGGAGCCGCCGACCTCGATCGCGCCGGACGCCGTGCGCGACGAGAAGCTGCAGGTGCTGCGCTCGCTGAAGAAGTTCACCCCCGCCACGCTGGCGCAGAACATCGTGCGCGGCCAGTACCGCGCCGGCCATGTGGACGGCCAGCCCGTGCCGGGCTACCGCGACGAACCGGATGCGCCGCAGAAGTCGCGCACCGAGACCTTCGTGGCCATGAAGGCGGAAATCGACACCTGGCGCTGGGCCGGCGTGCCGTTCTACCTGCGCACCGGCAAGCGCATGGCCGATTCGCTGGCCGAGATCGTGGTGCGCTTCAAGCAGATTCCGCACTCCATCTTCAACCAGCCGACCAACAGCTTCCAGCCCAACTGCCTGGTGATCCGCCTGCAGCCGGACGAAGGCCTGCGCATGAATCTGATGGCGAAAACGCCGGGCGAAGGCATGCGCTTGAAACCGGCCGAGCTGGAGCTGGACTTCCGCGAAACCTTCAAGACGCCCCGCATGGATGCCTACGAGCGCCTGCTGCTGGACGTGTTGCGCGGCCAGCTGACGCTGTTCATGCGCGGCGACGAACTGGAAGCGGCATGGGAATGGGTGGAACCCATCCTGAACCACTGGGAGCAGGACGAAAGCGCACCGACGCCGTACGCCTCCGGCACCTGGGGGCCCGCCGCCGCCAGCGCGCTGATAGGCCGCGACGGCCTGCAGTGGCGCGAAGAAGCGCTGCCAGAAGACTAATAATGACAGCGCAAGGAGTCTGGCCATGCATGGCCAGACCGTTCCGCAGGCGCGGTGCAATGCACCGCGAAACCCCCTGCCGCACCTCTGCCCGAAGACTAAGGAAGACCAAGCCGTGCTACTCGATTCCATCCGCACCCAGCTCGACTCGCTCTCCAAATCGGAGCGCAAGGTCGCGCTGGCGGTGCTGGACCATCCGGACCTGATCGTCGACCAGAACATCACCGCGCTGGCGCGCGCCGCGCAGGTGTCCGAGCCGACCGTGGTGCGCTTTTGCCGCACGCTGGGCTACGACGGCTGGCACGAGTTCAAGCTGAAGCTGGCGCAGGGCCTGGCCCTGGCCCTGCCCGGCCTGAACGAGCAGCCGGCCCAGGATGACCTGGCGGCGGACCTGGTCAACAAGATCTGCAGCCGCTCCATCAACACCCTGCTGGACCTGCGCAACAACCTGAAACCGGAAGCGATCCAGCAAGCGCTCGACATCCTCAAGCGCGCCAACAAGATCGAGTTCTACGGCCAGGGCACCTCCGGCATCGTGGCGGCGGACGCGCAGCACAAATTCTTCCGCTCCGGCGTGCCCACCGTGGCCTACGCCGACCCGTCCATCCACAGCATCGCCGCCGCCCTGCTGCGCACCGGCGACGCGCTGGTGGCCATTTCGCAGCGCGGCAACAGCCCGGCGCTGGTGCGCTCGGTGAAGCTGGCGCGGCGCGGCGGCGCGGACGTGATCGTGCTGGCGCCGTCCGGCACGCCGCTGGCCGAGCTGGCCACGGTGCTGATCCCGATCGACCTGATCTTCAACATCGATCCCTACACGCCGATCTCGGCGCGCCTGGCCTACCTGGTGGTGATCGACGTGCTGGCCGTGGGCCTGGCCCTGCAGCGCGGCCCGGAGTTCCGCAAGAAGATGCAAAACGCGCAAAAAGCGCTGCAGGAATTCGACCTGCAATTCGACTCCTTCATCGGCTGACCGGCAAAGCGCCGCGCCGGCGGCGCACTCAGCCGCCGCCTATGCCTTCGGTAATTTTTCCACTGCCGCCACATTCGGGGCAAGGATTGCCGTTGGCCAACGTCCCTTTGCCCTGGCATGCGGGACAAACGTCTTCGCCCGTGCCCGGCGTGCCCGGCGCGGCTTCGTCGCCGGGATTGAGGTCCGGGTCGCCGCTGTGCGTGCTCGTCATAGCCGCCTCCCTATGTTCGTGACTGGATAAGACAGCGTAGCGCCGCAGCGGCGCGGCATCTGCGCGCCAGCTCACAGAAGCGGATCGCGGGGCTCGGGTGTTTTTAACAAAATTGCTCCTATGACTGTCGGTTTTCCTTACAGCGGCCGCCGACGCAATTTCCCTTTGAGAACTTAACTTGCTGTTTATTAATGCAAATTAAATTCTGGCATGACGATTGCTTAGCATGCTGTGTACTAAACAACTGTGAATGGACAGGAACATGAAAAAATTTACTGCAAGCATACTGGCCACCGCCGCGCTCGTCGCCTCCCTGCCGGCATCGGCTGTGACGATCCCCTCCACCACCTCGGTGACGTCCACCAGCACCACCTACCTGAGCACGACCACCTTCAACACCAGCAACCACGACTTCAACAATATCGGCACGGCCAGCTGGGATTTCCTGTTCAACCCAAGCTTCAGCCTGCCCGGCAGCAGCATCACCGAAGCCTGGCTGATCGTCTCCGCGCGCCAGGCGACCGGCGCCAATGACTTCATCAAGGTGAACAACACGCAACTGGGCGCCCTGCTGCCTGGCACCGGCAACAGCGAGGAACTGACGACGTTCAGCCTGCTGCCGCTGTTTAACACCAGCGGCACCTGGTCTGCCAGCAATACGCTGAGCCTGGCACTGCAGCTGAACTACAACGCCCCCAGCCAGGCAAACAAGGCGCTGACGCTGGAATACGCCACCATCAGCCTGAAGTTCGCCGACGTGTCCAACGGCGGCAATAACAACCCCGACCAGAACGCCCCCGCAGTGGGCGACGTGCCGGAACCGGGCACTGCCGCGCTGTTCGGCCTGGGCCTGGCCGGCGCACTGCTGGCGCAGCGCCGCCAGCGCCGCCAGGGCTGATCCACCCCGCTGTCGCGGTTACCAGGGTTGTTACCCGGGTGGTCGCCCGGGTTGTTACCCGGCTGCTGCATAGCTCAGCACCGGACGGCTTTTCGCCATCACCCGCGCCAGGCCGGCGCCTTCCATGCTGTCCAGCACGGCGTCCTTGCGGCTGCCGTGCGCCAGCGATTGCAGGCTGACGCCGTCGGCCACCGGCAAGGGGCGGATCAGGTAGCTGTGCCCGCCGTCCAGGCCGGGCAGCAGCACCGGTCCCTGGTCCGTCGGATAGGCGTCGCGGCGGTGCAGCCAGCCGGCTTCGCCGTCGATGAAGTCGGCGGAAAGCTGGTTGTAGTGCACGTCCAGCACCGGCGCCACCTCGCAGCGCAGGCGCAGTGCCACCCGCAGGGCGATCATTTTCCGGTGCAAGCGCGCCCAGGCCAGCACGGCGTCATGCTGCCGCAGGTAGGCTTGCGCCTGCGGCGTGCCCTGCGCCAGGCCGGCATGGCCGTGCGCCGCCAGGTGCGCCTCCAGCACATGCTGCCCCAAGGCCTGGGCGCCGTCCCCCACCACCAGCTGCAACTGCCTGGCCAGGAGACCGGCGCCTTCGTACAAGGCCGGTTCGTCCACCTGCACCGCCGCCTGCAATTCCAGCACATGCGTTCCGGCGCCGACGGCGCCCAGCGCGCGTAGCCAGGAGCGCGCCAGCCCGGCTTGCGCCAGGCGCTGCGCCAGCGCGGCCAGTTCGGCCGGCAGCGCCGCGTCCAGCGCCGGCAGGCGTGCCAGCTCGTCCGCTTCCGGCGCGGCGCGCAGGTCGCCGGCCTGGTGCAATTGCTGGCTGAGCAGGTCCACCCGCGCCTGGCTGATGGCCAGGCCGGTCTGCCACAGGCTTACGCCGCAACCGATGCCGGCGCCGCACAGGGCAGGATAGAAACGGCCGCTGGAGAAAAAGGCGGCGCCGGCAGGATAGCCGTGCGCGGCCCGCAAATTGGGCAGGCCCACTGCGCGGCGCATGCCGGGCAGCTGGGACGCGATGGCGAGCTGCTGCAAGGCAGCATCCTCAAGCCACAAGCCCTCCGACGCGACCACGCGGGCGCGCTCGGATACAACACGAATGAATTTGCCCATTCTGTATTTCCATTTGATGTTTCGTGGAAATGGGCACTGGAGAAACTACGGGATCAGAGTCGCTCGCGCAGTGATGCCAGGCCCATCGGGAAAGTGTTGAGTCGTGCGTGAATCATAAAAAACTCCTTTCGTGGATAAGGCACTGGTTAAGGGGACTGCAATATTACCCCACTTACATTAAGTTGACACATCCTCACCAAATTTATTTAACATTCTTCGCGCCGGTGGGTCCGCGCGGATTGTGTACAATGTATCGTTCTGCTATCCGGCCTCTGCCCTATCTCTGCCCTTCTTTTACGTGCGACCATGAACCAACTCGAACAGCTCAAGCAATACACCACCGTTGTTGCCGATACCGGCGATTTCCAGTCGATCAAGGCTTACACCCCGCGCGACGCCACCACCAATCCCTCGCTGATCCTGAAGGCCGTGCAGAAGGACGAGTACAAGCCGCTGCTGGAAAAAGCCGTGCGCGACCATCCCGGCGCGTCCACCGGCGAGATCATCGACCACCTGCTGATCGCCTTCGGCACCGAGATCCTGAAGATCATTCCAGGCCGCGTCTCCACCGAGATCGACGCCAAGCTGTCTTTCGACACCGAAGGCAACGTGGCCAAGGGCCGCGAGCTGATCGCGCTGTACGAAAAGGCCGGCATTCCGCGCGAACGCGTGCTGATCAAGATCGCCTCGACCTGGGAAGGCATCCGCGCCGCCGAGATCCTGGAGAAGGACGGCATCCGCTGCAACATGACGCTGCTGTTCTCGCTGAGCCAGGCCATCGCCTGCGCCGAAGCGGGCGCCCAGCTGATTTCGCCTTTCGTCGGCCGTATCTACGACTGGTTCAAGAAGAGCACCGGCATCGACTACGTGGGCGCGGAAGACCCGGGTGTGCAATCGGTCAAGCGCATCTACAACTACTACCGCAAGTTCGGCTACGACACCGAAGTGATGGGCGCGAGCTTCCGCAACACCGGCCAGATCCTGGAACTGGCCGGCTGCGACCTGCTGACCATCAGCCCGGACCTGCTGCAGGCGCTGGCCGACAGCAACGCGCCGGTGGAGCGCAAGCTGAGCGAGGACGCCAGCGCCAACGCCAACGTGGGCAAGATCGCCGTGGATGAAAAAACCTTCCGCTTCATGATGAACGAAGACGCGATGGCTACCGAGAAGCTGGCAGAAGGCATCCGCGCCTTCTGCGCCGACTCGGGCAAGCTGAAGCAAATCATCTCCGGCATGCGCTGATCTTCCGCCGCGCGGAACCAGGCCAGGCCCACCGACGTGCGCCTGGCCTTTTTTAATTTCAGACCGGAAATCTGTACAAAACGTTACATTTAACACTGTTATACAATGGCCGATACTGCCTTTGTAATACACAAGCTAAGGGCAAGCACCTAGAAAACCTCAACACTAATCCAGAGACATCTATGAGATCAGTCCCACGCTGCACTCCCGTCGCCGCCGCCATCATCACCCTCTCCTTGCTGGCTGCCTGCGGAAAGAAAGATGACAAGGCCGGCTCGGCACCGCCGCCACCGCAAGTCGCCGTCTACACCGTGGCCCCTGCCACCGTCACCCTCACCACCGAACTGCCGGGCCGCCTCGAAGCATCGCGCGTGGCGCAAGTACGCGCGCGCACGCCGGGCATCGTGCTGCAGCGGGTGTACAAGGAGGGCTCGGACGTGAAGGCCGGCGAGGTGCTGTTCCGCATCGACCCGGCGCAGTTCCAGGCTTCCTACGACAGCGCGCAGGCGGCCGTGGCCAAGGCCGAAGCCAACCTGGCGCAGGCCGAGCTGAAAGTGAAGCGCTACAAGCCGCTGCTGGCCGCGCAGGCCGTCAGCAACCAGGAATACGACGACGCGGTGACGGCCCAGAAGCAGGCCGCCGCCGACCTGGCCACCACGCGCGCCGCCCGCACCAACGCCGGCCTGACGCTGGGCTACGCCACCGTCACCTCGCCCATCTCCGGCCGCGTGGGCCGCGCGCTGGTGACCGAGGGCGCGCTGGTGGGCCAGGGCGAGGCGACGCCGATGGCCACCGTGCAGACGCTCGATCCGATCTACGTCACCATCACCCAGTCGTCCACCGACGTGTTGCGCCTGCAGCGCGCGCTGGCGGCCGGCAAGCTGAAGGGCGCCGGCAACGGCGCCGCCAAAGTCACGCTGGTGACCGAGGACGGTCAACCGTATCCGCAGTCCGGCAAGCTGCTGTTCTCGGACGTGGCGGTCGATGAAACCACCGGTTCGGTGGCGATGCGCGCCGAGTTCCCGAACCCGAACCGCACCCTGCTGCCGGGCATGTATGTGCGGGCGCGGCTGGAACAGGCAGTCAACGAAGCGGCGCTGCAAGTGCCGCAGCAGGCCGTGGTGCGCGGACCGGAAGGCTCGACCGTGATGGTGGTGGGCGCGGACAACAAGGTGACTGCGGTGCCGGTGAAAGCCGACGCGGCGCAGAACGGCAGCTGGATCGTCAGCTCCGGCCTGAAGGGCGGCGAGCGCGTGATCGTGGAAGGCTTCCAGAAGACCAAGCCGGGCGGCACCGTCACCCCGGCGCCGTGGAAAGGTCCGGTCGAAGCCGCGCCGGGCGCCCAGGCGCCGGCCGGCGCAGGCCCCGCCGCCCCTGCCGCAGCGCCCGCCGCCGGCGCCGCTGCAACGCCGGCGGCCCCGGCCGCCGCCAGCAAGTAACCGGGAGCTCAGATGGCAAAATTCTTCATCGACCGCCCCGTCTTCGCGTGGGTGATCGCCCTGTTCATCCTGCTGGGTGGCGCACTGGCGATTACCACGCTGCCGGTGGCGCAGTACCCCACCATCGCGCCGCCGTCCATCGTCATCACCGCCAACTACCCGGGCGCCACCGCCCAGGTGCTGGACGACGCGGTCACCAGCGTGATCGAGCAGGAAATGAACGGCGCCGACGGCTTGCAGTACGTCGAATCGCAGAGCGAAGCCAACGGCTCGGTCACGATCACCGTCACCTTCCTGCCCGGCACCAACCCCGACCTGGCCGCCGTGGACGTGCAGAACCGCATCAAGCGCGTGGAATCGCGCCTGCCGCAGGCTGTCACGCAGCAGGGCGTGCAGGTCAACAAGGCGCGCTCCAACATCCTGATGTTCGTGGGCGCCTCGTCCACCGACGGCTCGATGGACCCGGCCGCCATCGGCGACTACCTGGCCCGCAACGTGGTCAATGAAATCAAGCGCCTGCCCGGCGTGGGCCAGGCCCAGCTGTTCGGCACCGAGCGCGCCATGCGCGTCTGGGTCGACCCGGCCAAGCTGGTGGGCTACAAGCTGACCATGGCCGACGTCACCGCCGCCATCCGCGCGCAGAACGCGCAGGTCACCGCCGGCACCCTGGGCGACCTGCCCGCGCCGCGCTTCCAGACCTATTCCGCGCCCGTGGTGGTGCAGGGCCAGCTCACCTCGCCCGAGGAATTCGGCAAGGTGGTGCTGCGCGCCAGCGGCACCGGCGCCACCGTGCGCCTGGCGGACGTGGCCCGCATCGAAATGGCCGGCGCCAACTTCAACATCAGCGCGCGCCTGAACGGCAAGCCTTTCGTCGCCATCGCCGTGCAGCAGTCGCTGACCGGCAATGCGCTGGCCACCGCTGAACTGGTGCGCAACAAGATGGAAGAGCTGTCCAAGTTCTTCCCGCCCGGCCTGAGCTACACCGTGCCGTACGACACCTCGCTGTTCGTCAAGATCTCCATCGAGGAAGTGGTCAAGACCCTGCTGGAAGCGGTGCTGCTGGTGTTCATCGTGATGTACGTGTTCCTGCAGAACTTCCGCTACACCCTGATCCCCACCATCGTGGTGCCGGTGGCCCTGCTGGGCACCTTCGCCGTGATGCAGGTGGCCGGCTTCTCCATCAACGTGCTGACCATGTTCGGCATGGTGCTGGCGATCGGTATCCTGGTCGACGACGCCATCGTGGTGGTGGAAAACGTCGAGCGCATCATGAGCGAGGAAGGGCTGTCGCCGCGCGAAGCGACGCGCAAGGCCATGTCGCAGATCACCGGCGCCATCATCGGCATTACGCTGGTGCTGATCGCCGTGTTCATCCCGATGGCCTTCTTCGGCGGGGCCGTGGGCGCCATCTACCGCCAGTTCTCGCTGTCCATGGTGTCGTCCATGGTGTTCTCGGCGCTGATGGCGCTGACGCTCACGCCGGCGCTGTGCGCCACCATCCTGAAACCAGTCGAAGCGGGCCACCAC
Source organism: Pseudoduganella sp. UC29_71 (assembly GCF_042693265.1). Taxonomy (NCBI): domain Bacteria; kingdom Pseudomonadati; phylum Pseudomonadota; class Betaproteobacteria; order Burkholderiales; family Oxalobacteraceae; genus Pseudoduganella; species Pseudoduganella sp. UC29_71. The sequence continues at coordinate 4,454,899 of NZ_CP170549.1, forward strand.
CACGAGAAGAAAGGCTTCTTCGGCTGGTTCAACCGCGGCTTCGCCAAGACCGCCACCGGCTACCAGGGCGTGATAGCCAGGATCCTCACCCGCACCGGCCGCTACATGATCATCTTCCTGCTGATCTGCGGCGTGGTGGGCTGGCTGTACGCGCGCCTGCCGTCGTCCTTCCTGCCGAACGAGGACCAGGGCTACATCATCACCAACGTGCAGCTGCCGCCGGGCGCCTCCAAGAGCCGCACCGAGGCCGTGCTGAACAAGGTCGAGGAATACATGGCCAAGCAGCCAGGCGTGGCGCGCACCATCGCCGTGGCCGGCTTCAGCTTCTCGGGCAACGGCCAGAACGCCGGCCTGGTGTTCGTGCCGCTGAAGGACTGGAGCGAACGCGGCGCGGAAGACTCGGCCGAGAAGATCGCAGGGCGCGCGTTCGGCGCGCTGTCGGGCATCGCCGACGCCATCATCTTCCCGCTCAGCCCTCCGCCCATCCGCGAACTGGGCAACGCCACCGGCATCACGGCGCGCCTGCAGGACCGCAGCTCGCAGGGCCACGCCGCGCTGGTGGCCGCGCGCAACCAGCTGCTCGGCCTGGCCGGCAAGAGCGAAGTCCTGGCGGGCGTGCGCCCCGAGGGCCTGGAAGACGCGCCGCAGCTGCAGATCGACATCGACCGCGACAAGGCCAACGCCCTGGGCGTGGCCTTCGCCGACATCAACAGTTCGCTGTCGGTGGCATTCGGCTCCAGCTACGTGAACGACTTCACCAGCAGCGGGCGCCAGCAGCGCGTGGTGGTGCAGGCCGACGCGCCGCAGCGCCTGCAGCCGGAAGACCTGCTGCGCCTGAACGTGCGCTCCGCCTCCGGCTCCATGGTGCCGATGTCGTCCTTCGCCACCTCGCGCTGGATCAACGGTCCGGTGCAGCTGGTGCGCTACAACGGCTACCCCGCCATCAAGCTGACCGGCAACGCGGCCCCCGGCCGCAGCACCGGCGAAGCGATGGCCGAGCTGGAGCGCCTGGCGCAGCAGCTGCCGCCGGGCTTCGGCATCGAGTGGACCGGCCAGTCGCTGGAGGAGAAGACCTCCGGCTCGCAGGCGCCGGCGCTGTTCGCGCTGTCCATGCTGGCCGCCTTCCTGGTGCTGGCCGCGCTGTATGAAAGCGAATCGATCCCGGTGGCGGTGCTGCTGGTGGTGCCGCTGGGCGTGCTGGGCGCGCTGCTGGGCGCCACCATCCGCAGCCTGCCCAACGACGTGTACTTCAAGGTGGGCCTGATCGCGATCATCGGCCTGTCGGCCAAGAACGCGATCCTGATCATCGAGTTCGCCAAGGACTTGCAGGCGCAGGGCAAAGGGCTGATCGAAGCCACGCTGGAAGCGGTGCACCTGCGCTTCCGCCCCATCATCATGACCTCGCTGGCCTTCATCCTCGGCGTGCTGCCGCTGGTGGTCGCGTCCGGCGCCGGTTCGGCCAGCCAGCGCGCCATCGGCACCGGCGTGATGGGCGGCATGATCACCGCCACGGTGCTGGCGGTGTTCCTGGTGCCGGTGTTCTTTGTCGTGGTGCGCAAGATATTCAAGGGAAGCGAACGCCAGCGCCGCCTGGCCGCGCACGAACTCGACCTCCCGGAGAAAAAAGTATGATGAAGACCAAGCATGATCACAGCGCGCCGCCACGGCGCGCACCGCGCGCACCGCGCGCACCGCGCGTCACCGCGGCGGCCGGCGCGCTGGCCGCCGCAGCGGTGCTGCTGGGCGGCTGCACCATGGCGCCGACTTACCAGCGCCCCGAGGCGCCCGTCGCGGGAACCTACCCCGCCGTGCCGGCCGCCGCCGGCGGCAGCGGCGGCGTTGCGCCGGCCGGCAAGCCCGCCACCGACACCGGCTGGCGCGAATTCTTCCCCGACCAGCGCCTGCAGCAGCTGATCGCCACGGCGCTGGAATACAACCGCGACCTGCGCACCGCAGCGCTGCGCATCGAGGAAGCGCGCGCGGCCTACAACATCCAGTCGGCCGACCGCCTGCCCAACCTGAACGGCACGCTGGGCGGCACGCGCGCCAAGACCCCGCGCTCCGTGTCCACCACCGGCGCCGACATCACCGGCACCCGCTTCGACGCCGGCCTGTCCATCTCGTCCTTCGAGCTGGACTTCTTCGGCCGCGTGAAGAGCCTGAACGAGGCCGCCCTGGCCACCTACCTGGCCAGCGACGAAGCGCGCCAGGCGGCGCAGATCAGCGTGGTGGCCGAAGTGGCGAAGGCTTACTTCACCGAGCGCGCCTTTGCCGAGCAGTACCGGCTGGCGCAGCAGACCTATGAAGCGCGCGCCCGCACCTACCAGCTCACTCAGCAGCGCGTGGAAGTGGGTGCCTCCTCGCGCCTGGACCTGCGCTCGAACGAAACGCTGATGGAAACGGCGCGCGTGGCCGCGCTCACGCTGGCGCGCCAGCGCGCGCAGGCCGAGAACGCGCTGACGCTGCTGGTGGGCCAGGCGCCGGCCGCCGCCGCCAGCGGCGCCATGGCCAGCGACGCCGCCATCGACGCCATGAGCGCGGTGCCGGAAGGCTTGCCGTCCGAACTGCTGGCGCGCCGGCCCGACATCCGCGCCGCCGAGCAGCGCCTGAAGGCGGCCAATGCCAACATCGGCGCGGCGCGCGCGGCCTTCTTCCCGCGCATCAGCCTGACGGCCGCCATCGGCAGCAGCAGCCCGGACTTCTCGGGCCTGTTCGACAGCGGCACCGGCAGCTGGTCCTTCGTGCCGCAGCTGGTGCTGCCGATCTTCGACGCCGGCCGCAACCGCGCCAACCTGAACCTGAGCGAGGTGCGCAAGAACCTCGCCGTGGCCGACTACGAGAAGACCATCCAGACCGCCTTCCGCGAAGTGGCCGACGCGCTGGCCGCGCGCACCTACCTGGGCGACCAGGTGGCCGCGCAGCGCGCCGTGCAGGATGCGCAGGCCGACCGCCTCAAGCTGCTGCAGCTGCGCTTCGAAAACGGCGTGGCCAGCTCGCTCGACGTGCTCGATGCGCAGCGCGAGCTGTTCAGCGCGGAGCAGTCGCTGGTGCAGGCGCGGCTGCTGCGCACCACCAGCGCCATCGACCTGTACCGGGCGCTGGGCGGCGGGCTGAAGTAGCGGCGCCGGCATGGCGGGTTACGGTGCGCAGCGCCCGACCCGCCCCACGCCGCCCTGTAGAATATTCCCATGACCTCCTCCCCCATCACCATCCGCCTCGGCCAGCGGGCGCGCCGGCGCATCGCCGCCGAGGGCATGCAGGCGGCCGACGTGGCCATCATCCCGGCTGCAGCCGGCGGGCCGAAAGGCCTGATCCTGCATGGCCTGGACCGCTGGCTGTTCGGCGATTTCCTGAAGCAGGCGCCGCGCCAGCGCCGCCTGATCGGCGCCTCCATCGGCGCCTGGCGCATGGCCGCTGCCGCCTGCCGCGACCCGGACACCACGCACCGCCGCCTGGCGCAGCTGTACGCGCACCAGCGCTATCCGGCCAAGGTGGACGCCGCCTACGTCAGCAACACCTGCCGCGCCCTGCTCGACGAGCTGCTGGACGGACGCGGCGCCGAGGCGCTGGCCAACCCGCACTACGCGCTGTCCATCATCACCGCGCGCGGCGTCGGTCCGCTGGCGCAGGCGGCCGGCAGCCGCTGGCGCGAACTGGCCGGCTTCCTGCGCGCGGCGGCCGGCAACGCCGTCTCGCGCAGCCGCCTGGCCGGCGCCATGGAACGCGTGATCTTCCACGACGCGCGCGACGGGCAGGACTGGCTGCGCCAGGAATTCGACGCCTTCGCCAACCACTTCGTCGGCCTGTCCGAGCACAACCTGCGCGACGCGCTGCTGGCCTCCGGCTCCATCCCCATGGTGCTGGAAGCGGTGTCCGGCATCGCCGGCGCGCCTGGCGGCGCCTACTGGGACGGCGGCCTGATCGACTACCACCTGCACCTGCCCTACCAGCGCGATCCCGGCCTGGTGCTCTACCCGCACTTCAGCGACTACATCGTGCCCGGCTGGCTGGACAAATCCATGCCCTGGCGCCGCGCCCGCGCCAGCCCACATGGCGCGCTGGAAAACGTGATCCTGGTGTCGCCCTCGCCCGCCTTCCTGTCCAGGCTGCCGAACGGGAAAATGCCCGACCGCGCCGACTTCAAGTTCTACGGCCAGAACCACGACACCCGCATCCGCGACTGGACCCGCGCCATCGGCGAGAGCGAACGCATGGCGGAAGCCTTCGCGCGCTGGAGCGAGAAGCCGGACTTGTCACAAACTTCATCATTTCAGTAAGCTCACACAGTGTTGTAAAAGGCCGCCGCCGCGCGGCGCGGCGATTGCCCGCCCCCGCCAGTCGGCGCATACTCATCCCTGCCGGATGGCAACTGAACGAGGGAGAGCATGCGATGAATTTTCTGTCCAATATGCGGATCGCGACCCGGCTCGCGGCCGGCTTCACCATCGTGCTGGCGCTGTCCGTGGTGGCCACCGGCTACGCGCTGGTAAACGCGCGCGCCAACGCCGAAGCGACCAAGCAGATGATGGCCAACCCGCTGGCCACCGAGCGCCTGGTGTCGGACTGGTATGTGCTGATCTACTCGGCCATCGCGCGCACCGCGCTGTTCTCCCGCACCACCGACGAGCAGCTGCCCGTGGTGTTCGCCGACGTGGTGGCCGACAGCACCAAGCGCGGCTCGGCGCTGATCAAGAAGATCGAGGACCTGCTCGACACCGACGAAGAGCGCGAAATCATGAAGACCATCGTCGGCCTGCGCAACCAGTACCAGGACGCCAAGAACAAGGTGATGGACGCCAAGAAGGCCGGCAACGCCGCCGAGTCCGAGCGCGCCTTCAAGGAGGTGTTCACGCCGGCGGCGGAGGCCTACCAGAAGCGCGTGCTGTTCCTGCTGGAGCACCAGCGCAAGGACATCGACGACACCGCCAAAGCCATCGACGCGGCCAACAGCCGCAGCACCACGCTGATGGCCATCATGGGCGTGCTGCTGGTGACGGCCGGCGCCGTGGCCGCCTACATCATCTCGCGCAGCATCACGCAGCCGCTGCGCTCGGCCGTGGCGGTGGCCGCCACCGTGGCGCAGGGCGACCTCACCATGCGCTTCAGCCAGGACAAGGCGCGCGATGAAATCGGCGAACTGATGACGGCCCTGCACACCATGAACGACGCACTGCGCAACGTGGTGAGCCAGGTGCAGAGCGGCACCAACGCCATCGCCAGCGCCTCCAGCGAGATCGCTTCCGGCAATATGGACCTGTCCACCCGCACCGAAGAGCAGGCCAGCTCGCTGGAAGAAACCGCCTCCTCGATGGAGGAGCTGACCGCCACCGTGCGGCAGAACGCCGACAGCGCGCGCCAGGCCAACCGGCTGGCGCAGACCGCGTCCGAGGTGGCGGTAAAAAGCGGCGCCATCGTCGGCCAGGTGGTCGACACCATGGGCGCCATCGACGCCTCGGCGCGCAAGATCGTGGACATCATCGGCGTCATCGACGGCATTGCCTTCCAGACCAACATCCTGGCGCTGAACGCGGCGGTGGAAGCGGCGCGCGCCGGCGAACAGGGGCGCGGCTTCGCCGTGGTGGCGTCCGAAGTGCGGCAACTGGCGCAGCGCAGCGCGGCAGCGGCCAAGGAAATCAAGGAATTGATCGGCAACTCGGTGCAGCAGGTGAACGCCGGCACCGCGCTGGTCCAGCAGGCCGGCGCCACCATGGGCGAGGTGGTGACCAGCGTGCGCCGCGTAAACGACATCATGGCCGAGATGAGCTCATCGAGCAGCGAGCAAAGCCACGGCATCGAGCAGGTGAACCGCGCCATCACGCAGATGGACCAGGTCACGCAGCAGAACGCCGCGCTGGTGGAACAGGCTGCCGCCGCCGCGGCCAGCATGCAGGAGCAGGCCGCCAGCCTGGCCAGCGTGGCCGCCTCCTTCAAGCTGGAGGAAGGCCACGGCGGCAGTCAACGCATCAGGATGTCAGGAACATCTGCTGCAGGTCGTTCAAGAAGCGCTGCCCTAATTCCGTCGGCTTGATCAGCTTGTAGTCGCGGTACAGCAGGCCCTTGGCCTCGGCCGCGTTGAGCTGCTTGTCGATGGCGCTGATGGACAGGCCGGTGCGCTCGGTGAACAGATTGGGCTCGAAGCCTTCGTGCAGGCGCAGCGTGTTGAGCATGAATTCGAAGCCCATCTCGTCGCGCCCGATCTCGTATTCCTCCTGCACCGGATTGCCCGCCTTTACCGCTTCCATATAGGCCTTGGGCTGCTTGTAGCGCGCCTGGCGCAGGATGCGGTGCGGGAAGGAGAGCTTCGAATGCGCGCCGGCGCCGATGCCGAGGTAGTCGCCGAAGTGCCAGTAGTTCAGGTTGTGTTTGGCGCGGTGGCCCGGCTGCGCGTAGGCCGAGATTTCGTACTGGCCATAGCCTCGGGCGGCGGTCATCTCGGCTATCATGTCCTGCATGTCGGCGCTGGCGTCGTCGTCCGGCAGCACCGGCGGGTACTTGGCGAACAGCGTGTTCGGCTCCATCGTCAGGTGGTACAGCGACAGGTGCGGCGGCTTGAAGGACATCGCCGTTTCGATGTCCTCGCGCGCCTGCTCCAGCGTCTGCGTCGGCAGCGCGTACATCAGGTCCAGGTTGAAATTGTCGAAGTTGGCCAGCGCGATCTCCACCGCGCGGCGCGCCTCGCCGCCGTCGTGGATGCGGCCCAGCGCCTTCAGGTGCTCCTCGTTGAAACTCTGGATGCCGATCGACAGGCGGTTGATGCCGCTGGCGCGGTAGGACTTGAACTTCTCGGCCTCGAAGGTGCCGGGGTTGGCCTCCATCGTGATCTCGGTGTCCGCGTCCATCGGCAGCAGGGTGCGCACGTCCGACAGCAGCCGGTCCAGGCCCGCCGCCGACATCAGGCTGGGCGTGCCGCCGCCGATGAAGATGGTGTGGATACGGCGCCCCCAGATCAGCGGCAGCGCCATTTCCAGGTCGCTGCGCAGCGACGCCAGGTATGCCTCTTCCGGGAAGCCGCCGCCCTTGGCCTCGTGCGAATTGAAGTCGCAGTACGGGCACTTGCGCACGCACCAGGGGAAATGGATGTAGAGCGACAGCGGCGGCAGCGCGGCCAGGTTCAGCGCGCCGGGCTGCAGGTAATGCAGCGCGGTGCCGGCGGCGGCCTCGTTGTGGCCCGGCGCGGCGGACGACGGGGCCGACAATGTTGCGGCGGACTTGGCGCCGACGACCTTGATCGGGATCATTTCAGTTTCTCTACCAGTGCGCGCAAGGCCTGGCCACGGTGGGACAGCTGGTTCTTTTCATCGGCGGTGAGCTCGGCTGCGCACTTGCCCAGTTCCGGGATGAAGAAATGCGGGTCGTAGCCGAAGCCGCCGCTGCCGCGTGCCTCGGCGATGATCCGGCCGTTCCAGCGGCCGTCCGCGATCACCGGCTGCGGATCGTCCGCATGGCGCACGAACACCAGCACGCAGTAATAGTACGCCGATTTGTCGGCGTGGCCGGCCAGGTCGGCGATCAGCTTGGCGCTGTTGGCGGCGTCCGACTTCGGCTCGCCGGCGTAGCGCGCGGAATACACGCCGGGCGCGTTGCCCAGCGCCGTCACGCACACGCCCGAATCGTCGGCCAGCGCCGGCAGGCCGGTCAGGCGGGCCGCGTGGCGCGCCTTTTCCAGTGCATTTTCGACAAAAGTGTGGTGCGGCTCATCCGCTTCCGGGACGTTGAATTCGCCCTGGGCGTGGACGGAGTAGCCAACCGTCGACAGCAGCTCGTTGAATTCTTTCAGCTTGCCGGCGTTGTTGGAGGCGAGGACTAGGCGTTGGGTCATGGATATTCTGGCGGTGCGTTGATGACAGCGCGCCATTGTAATCCTTTTGCGCGCCGCGCTCCCCGCTACGGTATCAGCAGCGCCTGGATCTCCGGCTCCTGGTAATTTTCCAGCGTGACCATGACCGCCTCCGTCAGGATCAGCTGCGGCTTGGTGGCCGTGCCGCGCGCGGCGGCCACGGCCGCCTTCATCGCCAGGTAGCCCATCTGGCGCGGGTCCTGCACCACCAGGCCGTGGATTTCCTGCTTGCGCAGGCCGTCGAGCAGGAAATCGGTGGTGTCGAAGCCGAGGAATTTCTTCTTGCCGGCCAGGCCGGCCTGCCGCAGCGCGCGCAGCATGCCGTCCGTGCTGGACTCGTTGACGGCGAAAATGCCGTCGAGCTGGGGGAATTGCTCCAGCAGCCTGCCCGCGCTGCGGGTGGCCTTGCCGCGCGTGCCGCCGCCGTAGGCGTCCACCACGGTCATCTGCGGCGCGTGTTTCTTCAGGTAGTCGATGAAGCCGTTGGCCCGCTCGTCGGTCGAGCCGCTGCCCGGAACGGTGCGCAGCACCGCCACGCTGCCCTGCCGGTTCAACAGGCCGGCCAGGCGCTCGGCCGCCAGCCTGCCGGCGGCAACATTATCGGTGGTGACGAAATTGGCGTGCGCGTTGCCGTCCAGCGCCGAGTCCACCGCCACCACCTTGATGCCCTGCGCGACGGCCTGCCTGACCGGTTCGGCCAGCCGCGCGCGGTCGGTCGAGGCGATGACGATGGCGTCGACCCCGGGCCGGCTGTAGATGCGCACGATCTGGATCTGCGACTCGATGTCGTCGTTGTGGGCCGGGCCGCGCCAGGTCAGCCTGACGCCGCCCTCCTCCTGCACGGCCCGGTCGACGCCCTGCCGCATGAAGGTCCAGAAATCCTGGTCGCGCGACTTCGGGATGAAGACCACGTCCAGGTCCCTGGCATACGCCGGGCACATCGCAATCATGATGCACGGCAGCAGGAGCGACAGCCACTTTTTCATAGTGCCTATATTGTATGCCTTGGCGGCAGGCGCCGCCGCCCCGCTTGTCAGGCGGCCAGGCCGAGGGCCTGCTTTTGCAGCCTGACCAGTTCCTGGATGCCGCCCTCGGCCAGATCCAGCAGGCGGTTCATGCCGGCGCGGTCGAATGCCGCGCCTTCGGCCGTGCCCTGCACTTCGATGAAGTGGCCGGCGTCGGTCATCACCACGTTCATGTCGGTGTCGCAGTCCGAGTCCTCCAAGTAGTCCAGGTCCAGCACTGGCACGCCCTTGTAGACGCCGACCGAAATGGCGGCCACGAAATGCCTGACCGGCACGGCGGGAATCGCGCCGCGCGCCACCAGCGTGGAGAAGGCGTCGTAGGCGGCCACCATGGCGCCGGTGATGGAGGCGGTGCGGGTGCCGCCGTCGGCCTGGATCACGTCGCAGTCCAGGTTCAAGGTGCGCTCGCCGAACGCCTGCAGGTCGAAGGCGGCGCGCAGCGAGCGCCCGATCAGGCGCTGGATTTCCTGCGTGCGGCCGCTTTGCTTGCCGCGCGCCGCTTCGCGGTCCATGCGGCTGTGGGTCGAGCGCGGCAGCATGCCGTATTCGGCCGTCAGCCAGCCCTGGCCCTTGCCCTTCAGGAAACCCGGCACCTTCTCTTCGATGCTGGCGGTGCAGATCACCTTGGTGTCGCCGCATTCGATCAGCACCGACCCTTCGGCGTGCTTGGTGTACTGGCGCGTCAGGCGGATGGCGCGCAGCGCGTCGACGGGGCGGCCGCTGGGGCGGGTATCTAAAGTCATGGCTCAGTCTTTCGGTGTAAGTAGTTGGGACGATTTTTCGATGGCGCCGCGGATCTCGGCGATGGCGCGCTCGATCTCGTCGTCGTCGAAGGCGTCCGCCGGCGCCGCCCCGGCATCGTGCTGCACGGCGCGGCTGATGGTGGTGTTGACCTGGTCCTCAGGCAGCATTTCGGTCGAGATGATACTGGACATGCCGGCCGCCGTGGTGGGCGCCGCGTCCGCCACCGAACTGCCCTGCCACATGATGGCCAGCGCGGTGGCGTTGTCGCCGCTGGGGCCGCCGATGGCCACCGCCGCCTGCAGCATGTCCGGCACGGCCCGCACCACGGTCTGCGTGGCCAGGCGCTGCGCCAGGGCGGCGTCGCCCAGCACCGACCACAGGCCGTCCGAGCACAGCAGCATCACGTCGCCCGGCAGCATGCTGGCGCGGCGCGACAGTTCCACCTTGGGCAGGCTGGTGGCGCCCAGGCAGTTGTACAGCTTGTTGCGGTCCGGATGGGTGGCGCGCTCGGCAGCCGGCACCAGGCCCTTGGCGATCAGGTTTTCCACGTGCGAATGGTCGCGCGTGCGCGCCAGCACCTGGCCGCCGCGCATCCAGTACAGGCGCGAGTCGCCGCAGTGCGCCCAGACCGCGACGTTGTGCTGGATCAGGCAGGCCACCACGGTGGTGCGCGGCGTTTCGGGCAGGTTGTGCAGCGCCTTGTAGCGGTGGATTTCCTGGTGCGCGGCCATGAACGCCTCCTCCAGGAAACGCTCCGGCTTTTTCACATAGGGCGTGGCCTGCTGCTGGAACAGGGTGGAAATGGTCTGCATGGCGAGGGTGGCGGCCACCTCGCCGCGCAAATGGCCGCCCATGCCGTCGGCCAGCACCAGCAGCAGGGCGTCGCGCGTGAAGCTGTAGCCCATGCGGTCCTGGTTGACCTTGCGGCCGCCGATGTGGCTTTCCTGATATACGGAGAATTGCATGGTGGTCCCTGGATGGTCCTGGTCGGTCAGGATTGCGTGGTCTGGCCCGCGTTCTTGTTGCTGCGCCCGAAGCGCCCCAGCAGGCCGCGCACCTGCCCGCCGAGCCGCTCCAGCGTGCCCGGCGCGGCCGGCGGCGCCACCGGCGTTTGCAGCACTTTCTGCATCTCGAACAGGCTTTGCGGCCGCGCCAGCGGGTCCAGCAGCAGCGCGCGGCGCACCAGCGCCACCAGTTCCGGCGTGTACAAACCGTCCAGCTTGGCGAAATGCCCCTCCATTTTATCCTCCTTGCGGCGCTGGTCGGCCGGTTGCGGCGGCGAACCGACCATGCAGGCGAACATCGAGGCGCCGATGCTGTACACATCGGTCCACGGCCCCAGCGGCTCGGTCTTGGCGTACAGCTCGGGCGGCGCGAAGCCGGGGGTGTACATCGGCGTCAGCTTGGGCAGGTCGCTGTTGACGGTCTGGCGCGCCGCGCCGAAGTCCAGCAGCATGGGCGTGCCGTCGGTACGCAGGTAGATATTGGCCGGCTTCAGGTCCAGGTGCAGCAGTTGGTTGGCGTGCACTTCGCGCAGCCCCTTGAGCACCTGGGTGAAGATCTGGCGGATAAAGGCTTCGCCCGCTTTGCTGCCCTTGGCGCGCTGCCTTTGTATATGTTCTTGCAAGGAATGGCCCGATTCGTAGGCCATTACCATGTAGACAGTGTCGTTAGCACGGAAGAAATTCAACACTCTTACAACATTCGGATGCGAAATCCGTGCCAGCGCCCTTCCCTCCTCGAAGAAGCATTTCAGGCCGATGCGGAACACGGGCAGATTGGCTTTCGCTATGGAGGGGGCCAATTCTCCGGGCTGGCGCAGCGCCAGCGCGCTCGGCAGGTACTCTTTGACCGCGACCGCATTGCCTTCCGCGTCATACGCCAGGTAAACAATACTGAACCCACCGGACGCAATTTTCTTTACAATGCGATATCCAGCAATTTCCAGCCCATCCGGCAGTGGAGCGTTGTTCTGTGCAGCCATAGGATTTCCTTGCTTCAACATTCGGATTGTGTGGATAAATCACTGTTTTGTAAAGTTTAAATCGGGGACATCCATTGAGCATTTCCAGCATGACAGGCTACGCGGTTGCCACCAGCGAAAGCGCGGCCGGGACACTGACAATAGAAATCAAGAGCGTCAATTCGCGTTTTTCTTGACTTGCAGTTTCGAATAAACGACGATTTGCGCGCGCTGGAACCCGATTTGCGCAGTGCCATCATGGCTGCCATCACCCGAGGCAAGGTCGAGCTGCGCCTGAGCTTCGGCCGCAAGGCTGCCGGCGCCGGCGCCACCGCCCTGAACACGACGCTGCTGGAAGAACTGGCCCGCCTGCAAGCGGAAGTCGGCAAACATTTCGTCGCTGCCCCGGTGATGAGTGTGGCCGAATTGCTGCGCTGGCCGGGCGTGGTGGAAGAAGCCCAGGTCGGCCAGGAAACTCTGCAGGCCGACGTGGCCGCGCTCACCGCGCGCACCGTGGCCGCCTTCGTCACCAGCCGCCAGCGCGAAGGCGCGGCGCTGGAAGCGATGCTGATTTCCCGCATCGAAGCCATGGAAGCCATCGTCAAGCGCATCACGCCGCTGATCCCGCAGGTGGTGGCCGCCTTCCAGCAGAAAGCCGTCGAGCGCATGCAGGAAGCGCTGGGCCTGGCCTGCCAGGGCTCCAACACCAGCCTGTCGCGCCAGGACGCGATGGAGCGCATCCGCCAGGAAGTGATCCTGTACGGCATCCGCATCGACGTGGCCGAAGAACTGGGCCGCCTGTCGGCGCACCTGACCGAAACGCGCCACATCCTGAAAAAAGGCGGCCAGGTCGGCAAGCGGCTGGACTTCATGATGCAGGAACTGAACCGCGAAGCCAACACCCTGGGCGCCAAGGCCTCCGTCAAGGAACTGGCCGACGCCTCCATGGAACTGAAGCTGCTCATCGAACAGATGCGCGAGCAAGTCCAGAACCTCGAGTAACAAAGCCGCCCCCGAAAATGGGGTCAGGGTTAATTTTCCGGGAAATATTTCCCGGAAAATTAACCCTGACCCCATTTTTCGTGGCGGGGGAATCGACGCTTGCAAATGAGAAGTGTTATCATTCTCATTTATTTGCCAACTTGAGCGCTCGCGCCGGCTTCGACCATGCCCCGTTTTCCATCTTCCTCGTTTCCCTTCCGCCTTTCCCTGATCGCCGCTGCCGTGGCGTCGCTGCCGCTGGCTGCGTACGCGCAGCAGGCGGGCGATGCCGCCGCGGCGCCGCTGGAAACCATCCAGATCACCGGCAGCTGGCTCGGCTCCGGCCTGCAGAACAGCGTGAAGAACTTCGCCGGCGCGCGCACCGTGCTGCAGAAGGATGACATCGACAACACCGGCGCGGCCAGCATCGGCGACGTGCTGCGCCGCATCCCGGGCGTGCAGAGCACGGACAACTCCGGCACCGCCGGCAGCACCATCTCCCTGAACATCGGCGTGCGCGGCCTGACCGGGCGCTACTCGCCGCGCTCGACCGTGCTGCTGGACGGCATCCCGCTGGCGGTGGCGCCGTACGGGCAGCCGCAGCTGTCGTTCGCGCCGGTCAGCCTGAACAACATCGAATCGGTGGACGTGGTGCGCGGCGGCGGCGCGGTGCGCTATGGCCCGCAGAACGTGGGCGGCATCATCAACTTCCGCAGCCGCGCCGTGCCGGACACCCCGGGCCTGAGCGGCGACGCTTCGGTGCGCTACAACCACTTCGGCGAAGGCGGCCATAACACGCAGTACAGCGCCTTCGTCGGCTCGCAACTGGACAACGGCCTGGGCGTGGCCCTGCTGTACTCCGGCATGGACGGCAGCGAATGGCGCGCCGGCAGCGACGAGAAGGTCAACGACGTGGCGCTGAAGCTGCGCTACAAGCTGGATGCGCACAGCGAGGTGTACGGCAAGCTGAGCTACTTCGACGTGAAATCGTTCACGCCGGGCGGCCTGACGGTGGTCCAGTACAACGCCAATCCCTTCCAGAACACCCGCCCCACCGACTTCTGGGACGGCGAGCGCAAGGGCGCGGACGTGGGCTACCTGAACGCGCTGTCGGCCACGCAGGAATTCGAGATCAAGGCGTATTACAACGAAAGCGACCGGCGCAGCGCGCTGATCAACGCGGCCAGGACGCAGATCACTTACCAGCCGCGCAACTACCAGGTGCTGGGTATCGAGCCGCGCTACACGCAGCGCTTTACGCAGAACATCGGCGCCGGCCTGACGCACGACCTGACCGTGGGTTACCGCTACCTGCGCGAGCGCGGCGACGACAACAACTACCTCCAGACCGTGGCCTCCGGCGCCAACGGCGCCGTCTCCACCTTCGTCAACGCCACCGACGCGCACTCCCTCTATGTGGACGACCGCATCGCCTACGGCGCCTGGCGCGTGACCCCGGGCGTGCGCTTCGAGCGCATCAGCTCGGACCGCCTGGACGTGAGCGCCCAGCGCAGCTTCGTCACCGACAACGACAAGGCCTTGCCGTCGCTGAACGTGGCCTACCTGGTGAACCGCGCGCTGACCGTGTTCGCCAACTACCAGACTTCCTTCGGTTCGGTGCAGAACACGCAGCTCAACTCGCAGACGGCCGCCAACCCGCTCAAGCCGGAGGAAGCCAAGACGTCCGAACTGGGCGCGCGCTGGAAGACCGGCGCCCTGAGCGCCGAACTGACCGCCTTCCGCCTGAAGTTCGACAACCAGATCATCCAGATACCCGGCTCCACGCCGCCGGTATTCCAGAACATCGGCGCCACCAAGCATGACGGCGTGGAAACGGCCATCGACTACAGCTTCGACGACGCCGGCGCGCTGGCGGGCCTGAACCTGTTTGCCAACTACAGCTACACCAAGGCGATCCAGGAGTCGGGCAGCACCGCCGGCAAGGACGTGCCCTTCTACTCGCGCAACACCGACACCGTGGGCGCGCGCTACCGCATCGGCGCGTGGACCGTGAACCTGTCCAGCACCCATCAGAGCAAGCAGTTCTCGGACGCGGCCAACACCGTGGCCGAAGCGGCCAACGCCGGCGTGGGCCGGATTCCCGGCTTCCGCCTGTGGAACGCGCAAGTGAACTGGAAGCTGGCCGGCAAGCCCGGCTACGAGGTGCTGGCCGGCGTGAACAACCTGGCCGACAAGCGCTACTACACCCGCAACGTGGACGGCAACCTGGGCCGCATGGCGGGCGCGCCGCGCATGGCGTACGTGCAGCTGCGCGTGGCCTATTAAGCCAGCAGCGCCTGGTACGCCAGGCGCTTGAACTCGAAGGTGTAGGGATTCCAGAAACCCATCTGGCGCTGCGCCATCAGCACGCCGGCGATGTTGTGGCGCGGGTTGATCCACCACTGGGTGCCCGCGATGCCGCCCCATTCGAATTCGCCGGCGCTGGCCGGCGGATCATCGGCGCCGGGCCGCAGGATGACCGCGCCGCCCAGGCCGTAGCCCTTGCCGGGCACGGCGCCCACGGTGGGAAAGCCGATGCTGACGCCGGCCGTCAGCTGGTTGCTCATCATGGCCGCCACCGTATCCGGCCGCAGCAGCGCCGTGGGCGAAGCCGGCATCAGGCTGCGCAGCAGCGCCACCATGTCCGGCAGGCTGGACACCAGCCCGCCGCCGCCGGAATAGCGCGCCACCGGCGTCAGATAGGCGCCCGGGAAAGGCGAGCCGGCCAGGCGTCGCAGGCCCGGCACCGTGGGGTCGTTGCGGCTGGCGCCGGCGTAATAGGCGGTCAGGCGTGCCCGCTTCTCGGGCGGGATGACGAAATACGTGTCCGCCATGCCCAGCGGGGCGAACACAGCCTGCTCCAGGTAGCGGTCGAAACGCTGGCCGCTCACCACTTCCACCAGCCGCGCCAGCACGTCCGAGGCGATCGAGTATTCCCACTGTTCGCCGGGATGGAAAGTCAGCGGCAGCGGCGCCAGCGCGTCGATCAGGCCTGCCAGCGAACTGTCGGCGTGCATCACGCGGCGTGCGCTATAGGCCTGGTAGATCACGCTGCCGGGGTCGAGAAAGCCATAGCTCAGGCCGGAGCTGTGGCACAGCAGGTGGCGCGCGGTGATGGAACGGCGCGCCGCTTCGCTGTCGTCCAGCCGCGTGGCGCCGGGGCGCAGCACGCGCCGTCCGCCCAGCGCCGGCAGCCAGCGCTCCACCGGCTCGTCCAGCGCCAGCCTGCCCTGCTCCACCAGCTGCATGACCGCCACGCTGGTGACCAGCTTGGTGTTCGAGAAGACGCGGAACAGGTGGTCCTGGCGCAGCGCGATGCCGGCCTCCTTGTCGGCCCAGCCGGCGCAGTGCGTGTCCACCACGCGGGTGCCGGCCAGCAGCGCGCACGAGGCGCCCGCGAGGATCTGCGCGTCCACCCAGGCTTGCATGGCGCCGTGTACTGCCTTGAATTGTGTGCTCATGGCTGCACGGTAGCGCATGCGCGCCGCCAGTTCAACCCGAACCGGCTCAGACCGGCGGATGCGGCCTGGCGCGCTCGCGGCCTATGCCTTCGAACCAGTCCAGCGCGGCGCCCCACAGCGCCTGCGCCTGCGGCCGGAAGTAGCCCATGTGGCCGATCTTGCCGAGGCCGGACGCGGCCGGGTCGATGGTGATGCCGAACCACGGCGCGTTGCGGTAGCCGCGCATGAAGGCGTCGCGCGAGTTGGGTGGCGCCCACAGGTCGTCCACCGCGTTGACCGCCATGATGGGCGCGCGCACGGCCTCGAAGCCGGCTGCCACCTGGCGCATGGCGGGGTCGTCGAAGAAGTAGTGCGGATAGCGGCACCAGTGCTTCCACTGGCGGTACACGTCCAGCGGCAAGTCCTCTCCCATGCCGAGCTTGCTCCATGCCAGGCAGCCTTCCCAGCGCGTGAGCAGCGGGCCGACCAGGTTCCACATGATCTTCACGCGCACGCGTTCGAGCAGCGGCATCCAGCCATGCCAGCCGGCGCCGGTGGCGAAGGTGTACAGGCCGTCCACCTTGTCGTGGTTGGGCAGCAGGCCGAAAGCGTGGCCGCCGTAGGAGTGGCCCACCATGTACAGCGGCACGGCCTGGCCGGGGCCGGCGGCATCGCCTTGCTGCCCCGCCCCACCCGCCGCCGACATCGCTTCGACCGCCGCCGCCAGGTCCAGCCGGCCCCAGTCCAGGTAATCCATGCGGAAGCCGCGCAGGGTCTTCGGCCTGGACAGGCCGATGCCGCGGTAGTCCAGCGTTAGCACGGTGTAGCCGTAGGCGGCCGCGTATTCGGCAAAGCGGCGGTAGAAGCCTTGCGGCACGCCGGTGGCGCCGGCCACGATCAGGCGCGCGCGTTCCGGGCCGTGGCTGCGGTAGCGCAGCCCGGTCAGCGCGTAGCCGTCGGCGGCGTGCAGGGTGAGGCGTTCGGGCGGTACGGCGACGGCAGGCTTGGCGTTCATGGCATTCCTCGGGCTGGTCAGAATTGGGCGTCGAGCAGGGACAGCAGGGTTTCGGTGGCTTGCAGCATGGGCGTGGCGTCGTGCGCCACGCGCGCCTGCAGCAGCCCGCCTTCGTAGGCGGCCACCATCAGCGCCGCAAAGCCTTGCGCGCGCGCTTCGCCGTGGCCGGCCGCCACCAGCGCGGCCGCGATGCGGGCGCGGATGGCGGCGAAGCCCTCGGCCAGCGCCTGGCGCAGCGCCACGTCGGCCGCGGTCGACTCCAGCGCCACCGCCGCCAGCGGACAGCCGCGCTCGAAGCCGCTGCCGTCCAGGCCGCGCAGCGCGCGCCCTATCCACGCCTTCATGGCAGAGCGCGCGTCCGGTTCGCTCAGCATCAGCTTGTCCAGCATGGCGCACATATAGGACACCGTGCTTTCTATCGCGGCCACGGCCAGCTCATTCTTGCCGCCGGGGAAATGGTGGTACAGCACGCCCTTGGGCGCCTGCGCCTGCGCCAGGATGTCGCTCAGGCCGGCGCCGTGCAGGCCGGTGTGCTGCAGGGTGTGGATCATGGCGCCGATCAGGCGCTCGCGGGTGGTCGGCGGATGGGGGGCTGGCGTCGTCATGATGGGATTCTATAGACCGGTCGGTCTAGAAGTCAAGCGCTATCTGTTGTTATCATCCAGACAAGGAGGTGCACATGGGCAAACAGATCAGGGTGGGCATAGGCGGCTGGGACTTCGCGCCATGGCGCGAGACGTTTTATCCGGCCGGGCTGGCACAGAAGCGCGCGCTGGAATACGCCAGCAGCCAGGTCACCAGCATCGAGATCAACGGCACGTATTACCGCAACGCCAAGCCGGCGCACTTCGCCGGCTGGGCCGCGCAGACGCCGGACGATTTCATGTTCGCCGTCAAGGCCAGCCGCTACTGCACCAACCGCAAGGCGCTGGGCGAGGCCGGCGAGTCCATCGAGCGCTTCATGGCCAGCGGCCTGGACGAGCTGGGACCCAAGCTGGGACCCATCCTGTGGCAGCTGGCGCCCACCAAGCGCTTCGATGCGGACGAGCTGGCGGCCTTCTTCCAGTTGCTGCCCGCCAAGCTGGGCACGCGCAAGCTGCGCCATGTGCTCGACACGCGGCATGCCAGCTTCATGTGCGAGGATTACCTGAAGCTGGCGCGCAAGCACAAGGTGGCCACCGTGTTCACGGACTCGGACAAATACCCCTCCTACGCCGACGCCACCGCCGACTTCGTCTACGCGCGGCTGATGTGCGCGCGCAGCGAAATCGCCACCGGCTACGGCAAGCCGGAGCTCAAGCAGTGGGCGGCGCGCGCGGCGCAGTGGCAGGCGGGCGCGCAGCCGGACGGCTTGCCCTACGCGGACAAGGCGGGCGCGGCCGGCGCGGCCAAACCCCTGGCGGCCGGACGCGACGTGTTTATCTACTTCATCAACGGCGCCAAGGAGCGCGCCCCGGCCGCGGCGATGGCGCTGCTGGGGCTGCTGTAACGCGGCAGGTGACTGATGGCAACGGCTCTTGGTAGAATACGCCTTTGGGCGATGGAATTTGCTTGCGCCCCACATTCGTTTTCGAAAGAACAACATGAGCCAAACTACCGCCTTCTCCGGCAGCCTGTTCATGGTGGCCGCGCCGTCGGGCGCCGGCAAGTCGACGCTGGTCAATGCGCTGCTGGCGCAGGAACCGACCATCAAGCTGTCGATTTCGACCACCACCCGCGCCCCGCGCCCGGGCGAGGAACACGGCCGCGAGTACTTCTTCACCACGCCGGAAGACTTCGTGGCGCGCGCGCAAGCGGGGGAATTCCTGGAGTGGGCCGAAGTGCACGGCAACTACTACGGCACCTCGCGCATCTTCGTGGAAGAACAGATGCGCACCGGCACCGACATCCTGCTCGAGATCGACTGGCAGGGCGCGCGCCAGGTGAAAAAGCAGTTCCCGCAGGCGCTCGGCATCTTCATCCTGCCGCCGTCCATCGCGGCGCTGGAAGAACGCCTGCACAAGCGCGGCCAGGATGAGCCGCACGTGATCACGCGCCGCCTGCTGGCGGCCGGCGGCGAAATCGCACACGCGCCGGAGTTCGAGTATGTTATTATCAATCAGGATTTTCCGGTCGCCCTGTCCGAGCTGAGCGCGATTGTGAGAGCGGCCCGTTGCCGGTTTGCGCAACAGACGGCCCGCAGCGCAGCACTCTTCGCCCAGTTGGGCATCCACGCCGAACACGCAGAATAACCCAGCATTAGCCGTATTTTTAGGAGTTAAGATGGCCCGTATCACGATTGAAGATTGCCTGAAAAATGTACCGAACCGTTTCCAGCTGACCCTGGCAGCGACCTACCGCGCCCGCCAGCTGCTGCAAGGCCACACCCCTAAAGTGGAAGCCAAGGACAAGCCGACCGTGGTTGCACTGCGTGAAATCGCCGCCGGCAAAGTCGGCCTGGAAATGCTGAAAAAGGTCCCCATGTAATTTGGGAGCCTGCGCTTCCCGCCCAGTGTAGTTCGAGGTTTAAGCCCAAGCACACCGACACTGGACATGTATGGACCTGACTGACACCGATGTTACAGGCAAGCCCGCCAGCCGGGCCAGGCGCCCGGCCAAGATTGAGCCGGGCGTTCCCACTTCTGCACCCTCCGCACCGCCACCTGTGACCTCTTCGCCACTCGCTACTCCAACTTTGACGGCGGGCGTTGCGTCCGTCACCCACCTGACCGAAAAACTGTCCGAATACATGACGGCGGCCGACCTGAAAAAGGTCAAGGAAGCCTACCGTTTCTCGGACGAGATGCACCTGGGCCAGGTGCGCAAATCGGGCGAGCCCTACATCTCGCACCCCATCGCGGTGGCTGAAATCTGCGCCGACTGGAAGCTGGACGCGCAAGCCATCATGGCCGCGCTGCTGCACGACGTGATGGAAGACCAGGACGTCAAGAAGGAAGAGCTGATCGAGCGCTTCGGCGCGCCGGTGGCCAACCTGGTGGACGGCTTGTCCAAGCTGGAGAAGATCGAGTTCCAGAGCCAGATCGAGGCGCAGGCGGAGAACTTCCGCAAGATGCTGCTGGCCATGGCGTCCGACGTGCGCGTGATCCTGATCAAGCTGGCCGACCGCCTGCACAATATGCGCACGCTGGACGTGATGACGCCGGCCAAGAAGCGCCGCATCGCCAGCGAGACCATGGAAGTGTACGTGCCCATTGCGCACCGCCTGGGCCTGAACAACATCTACCGCGAGCTGCAGGAGATCTCCTTCTCGCACCTGTACCCGCTGCGCTACCACGTGCTGGCCAAGGCCGTGAAGGCGGCGCGCGGCAACCGCCGCGAGGTGGTCAAGAAAATCCTGGAGTCGGTCAAGAACACGCTGGCGATGGCGGAGATCGAGGCCGAGGTGTACGGCCGCGAGAAAACGCTGTACGGCATCTACAAGAAAATGCGCAGCAAGCACCTGTCGTTCTCGCAGGTGCTGGACGTGTACGGCTTCCGCGTGGTGGTCGACAGCTTCCCCAACTGCTACGTGGCGCTGGGCACCCTGCACTCGCTGTACAAGCCGATGCCGGGCAAGTTCAAGGACTACATCGCGATCCGCAAGCTGAACGGCTACCAGTCGCTGCACACCACGCTGATCGGCCCCTACGGCACGCCGGTGGAATTCCAGATCCGCACCCAGGAAATGCACCGCACCGCCGAGTCCGGCGTGGCCGCGCACTGGCTGTACAAGACCGGCGACATCAATTTGAGCGACATGCAGCAGCGCACCCACGCCTGGCTGCAGTCGCTGCTCGACATCCAGCAGCAGACCGGCGACTCGGCCGAATTCCTGGAACACGTGAAGGTCGACCTGTTCCCCGATTCGGTGTACGTGTTTACGCCCAAATCGAAGATCATCGCGCTGCCGCGCGGCGCCACGCCGATCGATTTCGCCTACGCCATCCACACCGGCATCGGCGACCACACGGTGTCGGTCACCATCAACGGCGAGCCGTCCACCTTGCGCAGCGAGCTGCGCAACGGCGACATCGTGGAAATCGTCACGGACGCCTCGTCGCGCCCGAGCCCGAGCTGGCTGTCGTTCGTCCGCACCGGCAAGGCGCGCTCGGCCATCCGCCACCACCTGCGCACCATCAACCTGCCCGAGTCGATCGCGCTGGGCCGCCAGTTGCTGTCGCAGGCGCTGGCCGCCGTCAGCATCGATCCGGACCTGCCGGAGCCGCTGGCCGAGCGCCTGCTGAACGAATCGAGCGCCAAGTCCATGGACGAGCTGTACGCCGACATCGGCATCGGCAAGCGCATGGCGGCGCTGGTGGCGCGCCACATCTTCGGCCTGCTGGGCGGCGAGTCGGCCGCCGCGCCGGTGGACCACAACAGCGCCGCCGAGCTGGACCCGGTCACCATCTGCGGCAGCGAGGGCGTGTCGGTGCAGCTGGCGCAGTGCTGCCTGCCGATTCCGGGCGACGCCATCATCGGCCAGCTGCGGCGCGACCAGGGCCTGCTGGTGCACACCAATGACTGCTCGCTGGCCAAGCGCCAGCGCCAGAAGGAGCCGGACCGCTGGATCGCCGTGAAATGGGGCGCCGACATCAACCGCCGCTTCGACAGCCGCATCAAGCTGCTCATCAACAATGAAAAAGGCATCCTGGCGCGCGTGGCGGCCGAGATCGGCGAATCGGACGGCAACATCACCTTCGTCGGCATGGACGAGGACAAGGAACACGTACTGCACCAGCTGCGCTTCACCATCCAGGTGAAGGACCGCGTGCACCTGGCCGGCCTGCTGCGCAACGTGCGCCGCGTGGCCGGCGTGAACCGCATCCTGCGCGAGCGCAGCTAGGCGACCGGCGCCGGCCTACCTGGCGTCCAGCGGCTCGTACCAGTAGGCCTTGTTGGGCAGCGGCGTCTGCGGCGACAGGAAGCGGTTTTCCAGCCGGAACACGCGCCGCTTGCGCAAGCCCGTCTTTTCGATCAGCTCGTCGTAAAAGGCGTGGAAGATCTGGTCGAAGCTGCCGTCCGCGATCAGCGCGCGCAGGCCGGCTTCGAGCCGTTCGGCCAGCCGCGCCTGGCCCGGCGCCACGAAGAAATAGCGCGGCAGCGGCATGTAGATGACGAAGCTGCGCTCCAGCGCCAGCTGGGGAAAGGCCGGCGCGTAGGCGGCCTGCTCGAACAGCGCCTCCTCTATTCCGCGCGGGAAATGCTGGAAGCGGTCGGCCGCCAGCATGCTGTGCAGGCCCGCCGTGGAATTGCCCAGCGCGACCGAAAAGCCGGTGTCCTGGAACACCGCCGCCGAACTCCATTGCCGCCCCGCGCCCAGCGGGATGCGCTTTAGCTGCTCCAGCGTGTGCACCGCGCTGAAGGTGGCCTGGCGGCGGCCGTCGATCAGCGAGATGCGGTAGCCGGACAAGCCTTTGTCGACCGGGATGCGGATCGGAATCAGCTTGCTCTCCCATTCCGGCGAGGTGATCTGCGCGCTCAGGTTGACCAGCTTGCCGTGCACCATTTCCTGCATCAGGCGGTCGCGCTCCATGGCCAGCGGCGAGGTGCGCAGTTCGTAGGGGCCGTATTGCGCGCTGGACGCGTCCAGCGCCGCCGTCAGCAGATGGTAGGTGTAACGGTCGCGCAGGTCGGCGCGGCTGAAGTTGTGGTCGATGGTGTAGACGTCGGGCGCGCGCGCCGGCACAAGGGTGGGCAGCAGCACCAGCAGCGTGCCGAGTGCCGCCGCCAGCGCGCGGCGCAGCCTATTCGTCCGCAGGCGCAGGATAGCTCACCTTCAGGATATCGAGTTCTTCCACCCCGTTCGGGGTGTGCAGGGTCACGGTATCGCCTTCGCGCGCCTTGGTCAGGGTGCGCGCCACCGGCGAGATCCAGCTGATCTTGCCTTTCAGCGGATCGAGCTCATCTATACCGACGATGGTGACGGTGCGTTCCTCGCCGCTGGGGTTGCTGTACGTCACGGTGGCGCCGAAGAACACCTGGTCGCTGCCATGATGGACGCTGGGATTGACCACTTCGGCCAGATCCATGCGCTTGGTCAGGAAGCGGATGCGGCGGTCGATTTCGCGCAGGCGCTTCTTGCCGTAGATGTAGTCGCCGTTCTCGGAACGGTCGCCGTTGGAGGCGGCCCAGTGCACGACGCGCACCACCTCGGGCCGGTCGACGTCGATCAGTTGCAGCAGCTCGTCCTTGATGCGCTGGTAGCCGGCCGGCGTGATGTAGTTCTTGGAGCCGGGCGGGATGGCCAGCGCCAGCGCCGCGGCGTCGTCGTCATCGTCGTTGTCGGTTTCTTTGGTGAATGCTTTACTCATAACTGTCTGACTACTTTCACGTATCATGCCTTCATGAAGCGATTGTACACACTCAGGCGCCGTTTGCTGGCGCCCCTGGTCTACCTGGCCGCCATTGTCCTGCTGATCGAGGAGTGGCTGTGGGATGTGGGCGCGCGCATCATGGCCGCCGTCACGCGCGTGGTGCCGCTGCCGCGCCTGGCGCGCTGGATCGCCAACCTCGGCCCGCTGGCCGCGCTGTGCCTGTTCGTGCTGCCCGGGCTGCTGCTGTTCCCGGTCAAGATCCTGGCCCTGCTGGCCATCGCCAAAGGCCACGCGTTCACCGGCGTGTGCACCATCGTGGCGGCCAAGCTGGCCGGCGCGGCCGCCGTGGCGCGCATCTATGCGCTGACCTTGCCGGCCCTGCTGTGCCTGCGCTGGTTCGCCTGGTGCCACCGCCGCTTCATGGCGCTCAAGGAAGACTGGACCGGGCGCCTGCGCGCCACCCGCGCCTGGCAGGAAGTGTCGGCGCTGGCCGCCGCCGCGCGCGCCTGGCGCCATGCGTTGTGGGCGCGCCTGCATCCGGCCGCGCACGCGCGCAACGGCAACCGCCTGTGGCGCCTGCTGCGCCGCTACGTCACCCAGTGGCGCGCGCGCCGCCGCGCGCCATGAGCGCCATGGGCACCACGGGCACCTCGGGCACCATGGACAAGAGCATGGCCAACGCGCAGCAGGCTGCGCCGGCAGCGGCGGCGCCGGCCTCGCCCGGCACCGCGCCGCCCGCCATCGCGCAGGCGCTGCAGCAGGCGCAGGCGCGCTTCGACGCCATCGTGCGCAACACGCCCGGCCTGGTGTACCAGTTCGAGCGGCGCGCCGACGGCAGCGTGGCCTTCCCCTACCTGAGCGACGGCTGCCAGGCCCTGCTGGGCGTGCCGGCCGCCGAGCTGCACGCCCAGCCGGAGCGCTTCTTCGAGCTGATCCTGGAGGAGGACCGCAAGTCCTACCTGGACGCCATGCAGGCCTCGGCCGCCTCGCTGTGGAGCTGGAACTGGGAAGGCCGCATCTGGGTTGATGCGTGGAAGGACGTGAAGTGGATCAACCTGCGCTGCACGCCCCACCTGCTGCCCGGCGCCGACGCGGTGCGCTGGGAAGGCATCATGACCAATATCACCGAGAGCAAGCTGGAACAGCTGGAAGTGCGCCAGAGCCGCGCCCGCCTGGCCGAGCTGACCGCCCACATCGAAACGGTGAAGGAGCAGGAGCGCACCCGCATCGCGCGCGAAATCCATGACGACCTGGGCGGCAACCTGACCGCCATCAAGATGGCGCTGGCCATGCTGAGCCGCCGCCTGCCGCAGGACGACGCCGCGCTGCAGGAAAAAGCCGCCTACGTGGACTCGCTGGTGGACCGCACCATCGACGCGGTGCACCGCATCTCGCTCGACCTGCGCCCGTCCATCCTGGACTTCGGCCTGGTGGCGGCGCTGGAGTGGCAGGCCAAGGAATTCGGCACCCAGGCCGGCATCGAGGTGGTGTTCGACAGCGCGCTGGGCGAGATCGAGCTGGACCCGGACCGCGCCAGCGCCCTGTTCCGCATCGTGCAGGAGGCGCTCAACAATATCGCCAAGCACGCGCGCGCCAGCAAGGTGGCGCTGCAGCTGGGCCGCACGCGCCAGTACATCAGCCTGAAGATCAGCGACAACGGGCGCGGCATCGCGCCGGCCGACCGCGCCAAGCCGCAATCCTTCGGCCTGCGCGGCATGGCCGAACGGGCGCGCGCGCTGGGCGGCACCTTGACGCTGAGCCACGCGCCGGGCGGCGGCACCGTGGTCGCCATCCGTATCAAGCGCGAAAACCGCCACGCCGCGCACGAAACGGCCGCGCCGCCCTCGCCCGCAGCGCCCGGCAGCGCTACAATAGGTTCTTGATACTTATTGCCGCAATGAAATAATTCGGCGCCACAGCGCATCCATGACAGACAAAGCCCTCATCAAGGTCTTCATCGCCGACGATCACGCCATCGTGCGCGAAGGCTTGAAGCAAATCCTGGCCGACACCCGCGACATCGTGGTGGCCGGCGAAGCGGAAAACGGCCTGGACGCGGTCAAGCTGTTCCGCAAGTCCGGTTGCCACGTGATGCTGCTCGACATTTCCATGCCCGACCGCAGCGGCATCGAGGTGCTCAAGCAGGTCAAGAAGGACAAGCCCGAGCTGGCCGTGCTGATGCTGTCCATGCACCGCGAGGACCAGTACGCGATCCGCTCGCTGAAAGCCGGCGCGGCCGGCTACCTGACCAAACAAAGCGCTCCTAAAGAGCTAGTGACGGCGATCCGCCAGGTCGCAGGCGGGTTAAAATACATCAGTCCGGCCCTTGCGCAGGAATTGGCCAACCACGTGGGCGACGACCACGAGGCGCCGCCGCACGAGACGCTGTCCGACCGCGAATACCAGACCCTGACCATGATCGCCTCCGGCAAGACGGTGGGCACCATCGCCAAGGAACTGTCGCTGTCGGTGAAGACGGTCAGCGAGTACCGCGCCCGCCTGCTGGCCAAGATGAAGCTGAAGAACAGCGCGGAACTGACCCATTACGCGATCAAGAACCAGCTGATCGAATAGTGCGCAGGGCGGCGCAGGCCGCCGCAGGATTGTTGCTGGTTCGATATTGTTTCATGCTAAAAAGTAAGTGCTGTTCTGCCCGCTTATCCGCGCATAAGCGGCAACCGGCCTGAACTATCATGGAGCCAGTCAGTAAACCCAGATAAGAGGCCGCACGTCACATGTCCAGTAAATCGTCCCCTCCCGCCGCGATGGAGCAGAATCCGGCCGACATTGCGCGGGAAGCTTTCCGCCGTCTGGCCACGCGCCGCATCGCGCCCACGCCGGAGGCTTACCGCGACATCTACTACGAGATCGCCGGGGTACGGCCGTCCGGCGCGCCGGCGTCGGCCCCGGTGCTGGCCGGCACTGCCGCGCCGGCCGACGCCGGCCCGGAACTGATGCTGTACCAGTTCGCCGCCCGCCTCGGCGAGCAGCCCGGCGACCTGGCCGACTTCGGCCGCCGCCTGAGCCGCGCCGTCAAGGCGCGCGACTGGGAAGGCTACGCGCGCACCCTGACCCAGCTGGCCGAGCGCCCGCTGGCGGCCAGGCGCGGCATCGACGTGGCCGACATTCCGGACGGCGAGCACACCAGGGCGCTGCGCGAAATGCTGAGCCGCACGCTGAGTTTTGCCGTCGCCTCGCTGCTCAGCGGCACGCCGGCGCTGGTGGCCGAAGCCGAGGCGCTGGGCGCGGCCACCAAGGAAGCCCACACCGAGGCGGCGCTGTCGGAAATCGCGCTGCGCCTCAAGCAGCTGTGCTACCAGATCGAACTGAAGAGCGGCGACACGGCCGAGCAGCAGGAACTGCTGCTGCGCCTGTTCCGCCTGCTGCTGGAGAACGTCAGCGAACTGCTGGACGACGATTCCTGGCTGCGCGGGCAGATCGACGCCGTGCAGTCCCTGATCGCCGGCCCGCTGGACCAGCGCGCGCTGGAGGACGCCACGCGCAGCCTGAAGGACGTGATCTACAAGCAAAGCCAGCTCAAGCACAGCCTGTCGGACGTCAAGCTCACCGTCAAGAACATGATGATGACCTTTATCGACCGCCTGGGCCAGGTGGCCGCCTCGACCGGCGACTTCCACGAAAAGATCGGCGGCTATTCGGCCAAGATCAGCCAGGCCGAGAACATCACCGAGCTGAACCAGATCCTGGACGACGTGCTCAAGGAAACCCGCATCGTGCAGGGCGAGGCGCTCAAGGCGCGCGACAACATGGTGATGGCGCGCCAGGAAGTGCAGGACGCCGAGGCCCGCATCCACCAGCTGGAGGCGAAGCTGCAGCATATGAGCGAGCTGGTGCGCGAAGACCAGCTGACCGGCAGCCTGAACCGGCGCGGCCTGGACGACGTGTTCGAGCGCGAAACCGCGCGCGCCGACCGGCGCGGCACGCCGCTGTGCATCGCCGTGCTGGACCTGGACGACTTCAAGAAGCTCAACGACACCTACGGCCACATCGCCGGCGACGCCGCCCTCAAGCACCTGGTCAAGATCGTCAAGGACACCCTGCGCTCGATGGACGTGATCGCCCGCTTCGGCGGCGAGGAATTCCTGATCCTGCTGCCCGAGACCACCATCGAGGCGGCCTCGCAGACCATGACGCGCCTGCAGCGCGAGCTGACGCGCCACTTCTTCATGCACGACAACGAGAAAGTGCTGATCACCTTCTCGGCCGGCGTGGCGCTGCGCCGCCCGCACGAAGACCAGACCGAGCTGGTGCAGCGGGCCGACAAGGCCATGTACCAGGCCAAGCAGACCGGCAAGAACCGCGTGGTGGTTGCCGAGTAGGCAACTTCTTAGCATCAACGTCCGAGGCCCGCCACCGTGCGGGCCTTTTTTTATGCCCAAAATAAATTTATTTTCACCCTAAAGTTCGCCCGAAACGCGCCGCTTAAGCGTGTACTGCTGGGCGAATTTGAGGGTGAAACGAAAAAATTTAGCGCCTGTTTCTCCCTTAATTTTCCCATGGGGCAACCGTTACTGAACACAACAGCGGCTTGATCGTCTCGGAACAGCGAGGCGGGCCAAAGTGAAATGAGCATGCAGCCCAACTAGCAGTACAAGTTTCGGAGAAACACATCATGGCACAAACCATCAACACCAACATTGCCTCGCTGAACTCGCAACGCAACCTGAATTCGTCGCAATCCGCTCTGGGCACCTCGCTGCAACGCCTGTCGTCCGGCCTGCGCATCAACAGCGCCAAGGACGACGCAGCGGGCCTGGCAATTTCGGAACGCTTCACTTCGCAGATCAAGGGCAATACTGCAGCAGCGCGCAACGCCAACGACGGCATCTCGCTGGCGCAAACGGCTGAAGGTGGTTTGAGCACCGCCGGCGACCTGCTGCAACGTATCCGCGAACTGGCCGTGCAGTCGGCCAACGGCTCGAACTCCGCCTCGGACCGCAAGTCGATCCAGAACGAGGTATCGGCCCTGTCGTCGGAATTGAACCGCGTTGCCACCAGCACCCAGTTCAACGGCCAGAACGTGCTGGACGGCTCGCTGACCAACACCCAGTTCCAGGTGGGCGCGAACTCCAACCAGACCATCAACATCGGCGTGCAGAGCGCCAAGGCCTCGGACCTGGGCAACAACACCATTCGTCCAACCGACACCGCCACCTCGCTGTCGCAAGCGACCGCCACTGCGGACAACCTGCTGACCGCCGATGAAACGATGACCATCAACTCGGGCTCCGGCGTGACCTCGACCGTGATCGCCAAGGCCAAGGACAGCGCCCGCGCCATCGCCGAGAAAGTCAATGCGCTGAGCAGCACCAGCGGCGTGACCGCCCAGGCGAAAACCACGGCCACCCTGCAATACATCGGTACCGACGCCAGCGGCGTGGTGGCCGACGGTCCGATCCAGTTCGACCTGAAGAGCTCGAATTCGTCGGCTGTCACCATCTCCGCTTCGGTCAAGAACGGCGACCTGTCGGCACTGGCCCAGGCCATCAACGCGCAAAGCGGCAGCACCAACGTGACCGCCTCCGTGAAGATCGACCAGGCCACCGGCTTGAAAGAGCTGCAACTGGACAACATCACCGGCGACGACATCCACATCACCCCGGGCGCCAACAACGCCGGCCTGGCCAACGCCCTGGTGCGCGGCGCCGACATCGGCGGTGCAGCTTCGAGCACCACCGTGGCACTGACCTCGGCCGACATCACCATCGGCGGCCGTGTGGAATTCTCGTCCGACAGCGGCTTCTCGATCAGCGGTTCGAACGTGATCGCTGGCGGCGCGAACGTCGGTTCCAACCTGGAATCGGTGGACAAGCTGGACGTAAGCACGGTAGACGGCTCGAACAAGGCCCTGCTGACCATCGATGCAGCGCTGAACCAGATCAACAGCAACCGCGCTGCGCTGGGTGCGATCCAGAACCGTTTCGCCTCCACCATCTCGAACCTGCAGACGACCACGGAAAACCTGTCGGCCTCCCGTAGCCGCATCCAGGACACCGACTTCGCGGCGGAAACGGCCAGCCTGACCCGTGGCCAGATCCTGCAGCAAGCCGGCACCGCGATTCTGGCCCAGGCGAACTCGCTGCCGAACGGCGTGCTGTCCCTGCTGCGTGGCTAAACCGCGTAGTTGATGGTTAGCCATCGTTGACAACTGGTTCCCCGGCTGACTTTGTCCGCCGGGGATTTTTCACAAAGGAAGCATCATGACTATCGATTCCATCAGCGCGGCCTCGCCGGCGCGCGGCGCGGAGCGGCCGGTCACCGGCACCGACGGCACGGCGCCGCAAGCGCTGGGCCGTGCGCCCGCCGCCGCGCCGCTGGAAACGGCCGCCGCCGTGCGGGGAGCCGAACCGGCGCCCACGCTGGAGCAGGTCAACCAGGCCGTGTCCGAGCTGAACAAATCGGCGCAGGCGAAGTCGCAAGGCCTGGAGTTTTCCGTGGACAACGACAGCAAGCGCACCATCGTCAAGGTGGTCGACCAGACCACCAAGGAAGTGCTGCGCCAGATCCCCTCGCCCGAGGCATTGCAGATCGCTAAGTCGCTGGACACCACCAAGGGCCTGCTGATCAGCCAGACCGCCTAGCAGCCAGACGGCGTGCCCCTGTGGCGCGCCGTTTTTTTTTCCACCATGGCAGCATGGTGCGTAGACTGACCCTGCGCGCCCGCGCCGCGTCTGCCGCTTTTTTCAGCGTCTTCCGAACTGGCCCGGGTTTCCCCCTCTCAAGTCCTCTTTGAATATGCCGATAATCACTTAATCTATCGTTTTCGCTAGGAGCACATCGTGGGCATTTCTTCACCCGGCATCGGGTCCAACGGACTGAACGTCAACGACATCATTTCCAAATTGATGTCCGTGGAATCGGCGCCGCTGGCCAATATGGACAAGAAGACCGCCAGCTACCTGGCCAAGGTCACCGCCTTCGGCAGCCTGTCGGGCGCGCTGGGCACGTTCCAGAGCTCGCTGACCAGCCTGACTTCGCTGTCCAGTTTCCAGGCGCTCAGCAGCACCTCCAGCGATGCCGCCATCCTCAGCGGCAGCGCCACCTCCAAGGCCCAGCCAGGCACGTACAAAGTCGACATCAGCCAGATCGCGCAGGCACAGACGCTGGCCTCGGGCGGCTACAAGACCGCCGCCACCACCATCGGCGTGGGCGGCAAGACCACCATCAATATCCAGCTCGGCACCCTGGGCGGCGGCAGCTTCGGCGTCAGCGGCAGTACCTTGGGCAGCGGCGTGTTGACCGGGGGCATCACACCCGGCGCGCTGAGCATCAACGGCACCGCTATTGCTACCGACGGCAGTACCCGCAGCGCCAAGCTGCTGGCCGACGCCATCAATGCCAAAAGTACCACCACCGGCGTGTCGGCCACGGCAGCGGCCACCGTCACCAGCGCCACGCTGTTCGGCAGCGGCGGCGTGTCCAGCTTCGGCGCGGTCGACACCGGCACCGGTGGCGGCAGCTACACGCTGAGCGTCGGCGGCGTCAACCTGCTCAGCCAGAACGCCGGCACCGGCGACACCATCGACGCGGCCTCGATCGACAGCCTGCTGGGCGGCAGCAACAGCGTGACACAAGCGCTGGCCAACGCCAACATCACCTTCACCGGCACGGCCGCTGCCGGCGACCTGAAATTCAGCAACGCAGACGGCTCCAACCTGGCCGTCACCGAAACCGTGACCGGTGCCGTCACCGGGGGCATCAACAACAGCGGCACCGCCAACACCGGTTCAAACGCCATCGCGGCCAGTTCGATCTCGCTGGTGTCGGCCAGCGGCACCCAGATCAACGTGGGTGGCAGCAACCCGGCCGCGGCCGGACTCACCGCCGGCGTGGGTGGCAGCTACCAGGGCGCCGCCTTCACGCAGGATGGCACGCGCAGCAGCGGCAACATCGTGATCGACAGCACCAACAACACGCTGCAGGGCATCCGTGACGCCATCAACAAGGCCAATTTCGGCGTCACCGCCTCCATCGTGTCCGACGGCAGCACCGGCACCCCGTTCCACCTGGTGCTCAACTCCAGCGCCACCGGGGCTAATTCGAACATGAAGATCACGCTGACCGGCGACGGCGCCGATCCCGCCGACCCGGCCGTGGTGGCGCTGCTGGCCTACGACCCGGCCGGGGTGCAGAACCTGAGCCAGAAAACCGCCGCCCAGGATACCAAGGCAGTGGTGAACGGCATCCCCGTCACCAGCGGCAGCAGCTCCATTACCGGCGCGCTGGAAGGCATTTCGCTGACCGCCAACAAAATCGGCAGCGCCAGCCTGACGGTGGCGCGCGACACCTCTACGCTGACCACGTCGATCAACGGCTTCGTCAAGGCGTACAACGACCTGAACAACCAGATCAAAGGCTTGAACGGCTACAACGCGGAAACCAAGACCGGCGGCGTACTGCTGGGCGACTCCACGGTGCAGACCCTGCAAACCCAGCTGCGCAAGCAGCTGACCAGCGCCATCACCGGCCTGGAAGGCAGCAAGCTGACCTCGCTGTCCCAAGTCGGTATCGCGTTCCAGAAGGACGGCTCGCTGGCGCTCGATTCAGGCAAGCTGCAAAAAGCCATCACCAGCAACTTCGGCGATATCGCGGGCCTGTTTGCCGCCGTCGGCCGCACCAGCGACAGCAATGTGACCTTCCTGAGCTCCACCGCGCAAACCAAGGCTGGCGACTACGGGGTGGAAATCACCCGTCTGGCCAGTCAGGGCAAGCTGACCAGCGCCGCGGCGCTGCCGGCCACCACGGTGATTGCCGCCGATACCACCTGGACCGTCAAGCTGAACGACACCACGCCCAGCACCGGCGCCAACACTGCCAGCGTCAAGCTGGCCGCCGGCAGCTACACGCCGGAAGCGCTGGCGACGCTGCTGCAGGCCTCGATCAACGGCACTACCCGCTTCTCGGACAACGGCGCCACCGTGGCCGTGACGGTCAAGGACGACGGCACCCTGGACGTGGCCTCGACCAAGTACGGCGCCAAATCGAACATCACGCTGACCAGCGACACCGGCACCGCCGTGTCCGACATTTTCGGTGCGGCCGCCTCGGTCGACGGCGTGGACGTGGCCGGCACCATTGGCGGCTATGCCGCCACCGGCGACGGCCAGACGCTGACCGGAGCGCCGGGCGCAGACACGGCCGGCCTGAAGCTGGAAATCAAGGGCGACACCATCGGCAGCCGCGGCACCATCGGCTTTTCGCAGGGCTACGCCTACCAGATGGACAACCTGGCCAAGAGCTACCTGGGCGCCGCCGGCATCATCTCCGGCCGCACCACCGGCCTGAATAATTCGGTCAAGGACATCGGCAAGCAGAAGGACGCGTTCAGTGCCAAACTGGTCGATATCGAGGCGCGCTACCGCAAGCAGTACACGGCGCTCGACAGCACCTTGTCCAGCCTGACCACCACAGCATCGTTCCTGGCCCAGCAGTTCGCGGCCCTGAGCAAATAGCACACAGACAGGAGATAGAGTATGTTCGGATCAAGGCAAACCGGCGTGAACGCCTATGCAAAAGTGGGCATGGAAACCGGCGTAGCAGCCGCCAGCCCGCACAAACTGATCGTCATGCTGTTTGACGGCGCGCTGGTATCGATCAGCTGCGCCCTGATGAATATGCGTTCGGGCAATATCAGCGAAAAAGGCAAGGCCATTTCCAAGGCCATCATGATTATCGACAGCGGCCTGCGCGCCGCGCTCGACAAGAAGGTGGGCGGAGAAATCGCCGAAGGCCTCGATGCACTGTACGAATACATGAGCGGCCGCCTGCTGACGGCCAACCTGAAGAACGATCCGGCCATCCTCGAGGAGGTGCAGCGCCTGCTTATCGAACTGCGCGACGCCTGGAACCAGATTGGCGACACCCCGGCGCATCCGTCCGCCGCCGCCCCCACCCACATGAGCAAATACGCGAGCGCCTGACCCATGATGACGAATCAAGAAGTTTTATCCGTGTACGCCGACATGGCATCGCTGACCGAACAGATGCTGGCGCACGCCATGCGCGGCGAATGGGACGAACTGGTGGTGTTGGAACAGCGCTGCGCCAGCCACGTGCGCACCTTGCAGGGCCAGGAAGATCCGCGCCCGATGCAGGGCGCGGAACGCGAGCGCAAGGTCGAGCTGATCCGCCAGATGCTGAACGCCGACCGCCAGATCCGCGACCTGGCCATGCCGTGGATGGCGCAACTGTCGGCCCTGATCAACAGCACCGGCACCGAAAGGCGCCTGGTCAACGCCTACGGCAGCGTCTAAGCCGGGATAGGGAGCCACCATGTTGCCGCCGCGTCTGGACGCCACCGGCGTCAGGCCAGTCGGCGCACTGTCTCCCGCGCCGGCGGCCGTCCCCGTCAGCGATGCGCGCCAGGCCGCGTTCCAGCGCGCGCTCAGCGGCCTGGTCGGCCAGCCGCTGAAGGGCGAAGTCCTCTCCAAATATGACGACGGCAGTTACCTGGTGCGGGTGGCGGGCAACTCGGCCCGCATGCTGCTGCCCGGCGGCGCCCAGGTCGGCGCCGAAGTGCCGCTGACCCTGGTTTCCGTCACGCCCCGTCCCACCTTCCAGGTCGGCACCGGCGCCCAGGCGCAAACTGCCCAGCTCTATACCGAATCGGGCCTGCCCGGCGACAACGCCGAGACCGCGCCGCAAGGCCGCCTGCCGTCGCAGGACACCGCCACGCTGTCCGGCCGCCAGCCCGGCGCCGCCAATCCCGCAGCCAACCAGGCCAATGCGGCGACCAATGCGGCCAATGCGGCGGCCAACGCGGCCGCCGGCGCCGCGCAGGCACGCGCTGGCCTGGGCGCCCAGCCGGGCGCGGACGGGTCCGGCGCAGGCCAGGCTCCAGCACAGTCAGCAGCGCAATCCCTGGCCCAATCCGCAGCGCAAGCAGCCGGCCAAGCCGCCGCCCAGGTACGCCCGCAAAGCCTGGCGGCCGCCCTGCTCGGCCGCGCCCCGCTCACGCCGTCCGACCAGCTGCCCGACCTCGGCCGCGACGCCCCCGCCGCCACCTTGAGTCCCGCGGCCCGCACCATCGCCAGCGCGCTGGCGGCCGCCTACAACGCGCCCGGCGTTCCCGCCACCATCAACGGCAAAACACCGCTGATCTCGGCCGGCGTGCCGGACGCCGACCAGCTCACGCACAGCCTGAAAAACGCCCTCGGCGAAAGCGGCCTGTTCTACGAATCCCACGTGGCCGAGTGGGCCGAAGGCAGGCGTCCGCTGCAGGAACTGATGCGCGAGCCGCAGAACCAGCGCGCGCACGCCGCCCAGCCCCAGGCCGGCGGCCCCCAGACCAGCGAAACCCTGGCCCGCGCCGCCCTGGCCGGCCCGGACCTGAGCGCGGCGCAAATGATCAACCAGCAGCTGCACGCGCACGAGCAGCAGCGCGTCCTGTGGAACGGCCAGGCCTGGCCGGGCCAGCCCCTGCAATGGGAAGTGCAGCGCGACCAGCGCGAAGGCAGCCCGCAGGAACAGGCCGACGGCCGCGAGCCGGAGCCGGTGTGGCGCAGCGGCGTGCGCTTCCGCCTGCCGCTGCTGGGCAAGATCTCGGCGGCCGTCACGCTGGTGGGCGAGCAAGTCCACATCCAGGTGCAGACCGGCGACGACGACAGCGCCGCCACCCTGCGCGCCTGGGCCGGCCAGCTGCAGCAGGCCATGGAAGCGGCCGGCTCGCCGCTGGCCTCGCTGACCATTGCGCCCGAAGGCGCCGCGGCGGCGGACGTCGGCGCAGAAGTCGGCGCGGACGCCGGCGCCGTGCCGCCCGTCGCCGCCCTGCCCGGAGCCGGTCATGGCGAATGACGCCCCGCGCCGCCCGCTGCAAAGCGCGGTCGCCCTCACCTACAAGAACGATACAGCCGCCCCCAAGGTGGTGGCCAAGGGGCGCGGCCTGGTGGCCGAGCAAATCATCCACGTGGCCAACGAGCACGGCGTGCACATCCACGAATCGAAGGAACTGGTGTCCTTGCTGATGGATGTGGACCTGGATCGGCAAATCCCGCCGGCCCTCTACCGGACAATTGCGGAACTATTAGCGTGGCTATATCATATTGAATCGGCGCAAAAGTCCGGCCAGCCCCCGCCCCCGGCCCCGGATACCAGCTCTCCACTTAGAGACCAAGAAGAATAATGCAACCAAACAGACTAGACGCGGACCTGGAAAACTGGCACGACTTCGAGGTGGAATCGCGCAGGGAGATCATTGCGCTGCTGCGCAGCATAGGCGAGAAAAACCAGCTGATCCGCATGCTGGTGCAGGGCGAATCGGACGTCTGCGTGACCTCCATCCTGGAAGTGGACGCCGACAGCAACAGCGTCATCCTCGACTGCTCCATCAACGCCGAGCAAAACCAGCGCATCCTGGGCGCCAGGTCGCTGTCCTATGAAACCACGCTGGACAAGATCCGCATCCTGTTCGCCAGCGCGCGGGTGGAAAAATGCACCTTCGAAGGCGCGCCGGCCTTGAAGATCGCCGTGCCCACCACGCTGATCCGCCTGCAGCGGCGCGAGTATTACCGCATGAGCACGCCGGTCAGCAACCCGGTGCGGGTGGTGATCCCGCTGCCGGCCGAGATGGGCGGCGGCAGCAGCAGCTTCCCGCTGGCCGACATCAGCTGCGGCGGCATCGCCATCCTCGACAACAAGCTACTGCTGGGCGACAGCATCGGC
This sequence comes from Pseudoduganella sp. UC29_71, assembly GCF_042693265.1. Lineage (NCBI taxonomy): Bacteria > Pseudomonadati > Pseudomonadota > Betaproteobacteria > Burkholderiales > Oxalobacteraceae > Pseudoduganella > Pseudoduganella sp. UC29_71. The sequence goes on from NZ_CP170549.1 coordinate 4,490,878, forward strand.
AAACAATACGGCGACTGCCGCATCGAGCTGCCGGAAGTCGGCCCCATCGTCACCGGCCTGCAGATCCGCAACTGCCTCGACATGACCCTGCTCAACAACAAATCCAACCGCCGCCTCGGCTGCCAGTTCACCGACATGGCGCGCGGCGCGCTCAACGCCGTGCAGCGCTACATCACCAAGCTGGAGCGCGAACGCAACGCCCGCATCGCCGGCCTCGGCTAAAAAAATGGGGTCAGGGTTAGTTTTCTCCCTGCGGGAAAACTAACCCTGACCCCATTTTCGGGCAACTATTCTTACACCTGCATGTTCATGATGTCGTGGTAGGCAGACACCAGCTTGTTGCGCACCTGGATGGTGGCCTGGAAGTTGATGCTGGCTTTCTGCATCGATACCATCACGTCCGACAGGCTGACCGAGTCGTCGCCCATCTGGAAGCGCTTGCCCAGCTCCTGCGATTTGTTCTGGCTGGCCGAGACGGCGTCCAGGGCGTCCTTCAGCGCGTCCGAGAACTGCACCTTGGCCGCCGGCGCCTCGGTCTGGATGGCCGGCACGCTGGCCTGCGGCTTGGCCGCGTGCGCTTTGAGCTGCTCCATCATCGCTTGTATCCTGCTGCTGTCTATGCCCAGGCCGCTTGTTTTCATTGTGAACTCCAAATTTGTTGCTTCCGCGGAACAATCATGCGGTGATGCCGCGCTACAATAGGCGGCGCAATGATCAGTGCTGCCAGAATACCTGTCCACATGGCAAGCCGCTGCCAGAAGCAGGCCGGTAAACAGCCTGCTTTTCCTGCGATTGGCGGAGGCTGCTTACCACCATAATGTGCAACAGGCGCATTCCCTCAAACCAACGAATACACACCAGCCATGGCAGCAGCAGCGGAACAAATCGAGATCGACGAAGCAGCGGACCCGGCCCAGCCCGAGGCCAAGCCGCCCTTCTTCCAGACCACGCTGGGCAAACGGGTGATGATGGGCGCCGGCGCGGCCGGCGTGATCGCCATCATCATCGCGCTGTGGCTGTGGAACCAGCCGCCCGCCTACGGCGTGCTGTTCTCCAATTACACCGACCGCGACGGCGGCGCCATCACGGCGGCGCTGGACCAGATGCAGATCAAGCACAAGTTCTCGGAAAGCGGCACCGCCATCCTGGTGCCCACCGAGCAGGTGCACGACGCGCGCCTGAAGCTGGCCGCGCAGGGCTTGCCCAAGGGCGGCAACGTGGGCTTCGAGCTGATGGAGAACCAGAAGCTGGGCGTGTCGCAATTCCTCGAACAGGTGAACTACCAGCGCGCGCTGGAAGGCGAGCTGGCGCGCTCGATCCAGTCCATCGCGGCGGTCGATTCGGCCCGCGTGCACCTGGCCATGCCCAAGGACAGCGTGTTCGTGCGCGAGCAGCAGAAGCCGACCGCCTCGGTGATGCTGCACCTGCATCCCAACCGCCAGATCGAGCCGGCGCAAGTGCAGGCCATCGTGCACCTGGTGGCCTCGTCAGTGCCGCAGCTGATGCCGTCCAACGTGACTGTGGTGGACCAGGCCGGCAACCTGGTGTCGGACACCAACAAGAACGGCGCCGGCGCCAACAAGAACCTGGACGCCAGCCAGCTCAAATACGTGCAAGAACTGCAGAAGCAGGTGATCAAGCAGGTGGAATCCATCGTGCTGCCCATCGTCGGCGAAGGCAATGTGCGCGCCGAGGCGGTGGCCGACGTGGACTTCGCCGCCGTCGAGCAGGCGGCCGAGTCGTACAAGCCGAATTCTCCGCCGGAAGCGTCCGCCATCCGCAGCCAGCAGAGCAGCGAGACCAACGGCGCCGGCAACGCCAATCCGAACGGCGTGCCGGGCGCGCTGTCGAACCAGCCGCCTGGCACGGCCACCGCGCCGCTGACCACCACGCCGCCGGGCGCCGCCCCGGCGCCGGGCACGCCGCCGGGCAGCACGGCAACGGCCGCCAACGGCTTGCCGAACCACAAGGAATCGACCACCAATTTCGAAGTCGACAAGACCGTGCGCTACGAGCAGAAGGCCATGGCCGGCCTGAAGCGCATGACGGTGGGCGTGGTCATCAACTACCGCCGCATCGTGGACGCCAAGACCGGCAAGGTCACCATCAAGCCGTTCACGCCGGAGGAAATGGCCAAGATCCAGAGCCTGGTGAAGGAAGCCATGGGCTACAGCCAGGAGCGCGGCGACTCGCTGAGCGTGGCCAACGCGCCGTTCGACGGCGTCGACAAGCCCTTCGAGCCGCCGGTGGTGCTGGACTGGTGGCGCGACCCGGCCAACCTGCCGCTGGCCAAGGAGCTGGCCAAGTTCCTGATCACCGCGCTGATCCTGCTGTACATCCTGCTGCGCATCGTGCGGCCTATGATGCGGCCGGTGTTCAAGAAGATCGACGAGATCAACGAGCCCGAGCCTGAACCGGAAGAGCCGGTCATCGAGGAGCCGGTGGGGCCGACGCCGGAAGAGATCATGGCCGAGGAAATGGCTAAAATGGAAGAAAATACCGCGCGGACATACCGCGACAACCTGGCGCTGGCGAAGAAACTGGCCGCGGACGATCCGCGCATCGTCGCCAACGTCATCAAAGCATGGATAGGCGCAAATGACTGATTCTACCGGACTGCAAAAAGCGGCCATCCTGATGCTGGCGATGGGCGAGAGCGAAGCGGCCGAGGTGATGAAATTCCTCGGCCCGCGCGAGGTGCTGAAGCTGGGCGCGGCCATGGCCACGATGAAAAACGTGCCGCACGAGCAAGTGGTCGACACGCTGGACGACTTCCGCGATCAGGTGGCGGCCGCCTCCACCGTGGGCCTGGATTCGGACGAGTACATCCGCCAGGTGCTGACCAAGGCGCTGGGCGACGACAAGGCGTCGGTGCTGCTGTCGCGCATCCTGGGCGGCAAGGACGCCTCCGGCATCGAATCGCTGAAGTGGATGGATTCGCAATCGGTCGCCGAACTGATACGCAACGAGCACCCGCAGATCATCGCCACCATCCTGGTGCACCTGGAGCGCGACCAGGCTTGCGAAATCCTGGGACACTTCACGGACCGCCTGCGCAACGACGTGGTGCTGCGCATCGCCACCCTGGACGGCGTGCAGCCGGCCGCGCTGCGCGAGCTGAACGACGTGCTGACCAAGCTGCTGTCGGGCAATGAAAACATCAAGAAATCGACCCTGGGCGGCGTGCGCGCGGCGGCCGAGATTCTGAACTTCATGAGCGGCGAGCAGGAAAGTTCGGTGATGGACAACATCAAGAACTACGACAACGACATGGCGCAGAAGATCATGGACGAGATGTTCGTGTTCGACAACCTGATCGACATCGACGACCGCGGCATCCAGCTGCTGTTGCGCGAAGTGCAGTCGGAAATGCTGATCATTGCGCTGAAAGGCGCCTCGCAGGACCTGCGCGACAAGATCTTCAAGAACATGTCGGCGCGCGCCAGCGAAATGATGCGCGAAGACCTGGAATCGAAAGGACCGGTGCGCCTGTCCGAAGTGGAAACACAGCAGAAGCAGATCCTACAGATCGTGCGCCGTCTGGCCGACGAAGGTCAGATCGTGCTGGGCGGCAAAGGCGAAGATTCCTTCGTCTAAGTTGATAGAGTTACATGGCACAGATACCGAAAGAACAGCAGACCGCCTTCCAGCGCTGGGAAATGAAGTCCTTTGGCGACTTCCGCCCCAGTGCGGTGGCCGCGCGCGAAGCGGAAGCGGCCGCGCAGGCCGCGCTGGCGCCGCCGCCCGTGCACGCGGAGGCCGAGCAGGACCAATACCTGGAACAGGAACCGCCTCCTCCCGACTACCCCACCGAGGAAGAACTGGCCGCCATCCGCGAGCAGGCCCGCATCGACGGCTACGACAAGGGCTACGCGGCCGGCCACGCCGAGGGCCATGCGGACGCCATTGCACTGGGCAAGGAAGCCACCGACCTGGAACTGGCGCCGCTGCGCGAGCTGGCCGGCAACTTCAGCACCGCGCTGCAGGACGCCGACCAGCTGATCTCGGCCGAGGTGCTGGAACTGGCGCTGCAGCTGGCCAAGGGCATGCTCAAGCAGTCGCTGCAGGTCAAGCCCGAACTGATCCTGCCCATCGTGCGCGAAGCCATCGAATACCTGCCGGTGCTGCAGCAGCCCGCGCTGCTCATGCTCAACCCGGAGGACGCGAAAACCGTGCGCGTAGGCATAGGCGAGGAGCTGGACAAGGGCGGCTGGCGCGTCATCGAAGACCCTCAGATTGAACGCGGCGGCTGCAAGATCGACACCGCCAGCAACCAGATCGACGCCCAGGCCTCCACCCGCTGGCAGCGCCTGACCTATGCGCTGGGCAAAGACGTGGGCTGGCTGGACTGACATGGCCGGCGCCTCCCAACCCAATCTGCATGCCGGCCGCTGGCGCGCCTACCTGAACGACTGCGCCGCACTGACCGAGTTCGTGGAGCCGATGCAAGTGTCGGGCCGCGTCACGCGCGTGGCAGGCCTGGTGATGGAGGCCGTGGGCCTGCGCCTGGCGGTGGGCGCCGCCTGCACCGTGCCACTGCCGTCCGGCGGCAAGGTGGAAGCCGAAGTGGTGGGCTTTGAAGGCGACCGCCTGTTCCTGATGCCGCAAAGCGACGTCGAAGGCATCGTGCCCGGCACCCGCGTGTTCCCCATCGAACCGACCATTCCCCGCCCCGGCAGCGTCACGCACCCGCGCCGCCGCCCCAGCGACCGCGCGCGCCACCTGCCGGTCGGCCCGGAACTGCTGGGCCGCGTGCTGGACGGCGCCGGCCGTCCGCTGGACAACCTCGGTCCGCTGCACACCACCGAGAGCGCGCCGATCAACGTGCGCCCGGCCAATCCATTGGGCCGCGCGCCCATCGTGGAAACGCTGGACGTGGGCGTGCGCTCCATCAACGCCATGCTGACCGTGGGACGCGGCCAGCGCATGGGCCTGTTCGCCGGCTCCGGCGTCGGCAAGTCCGTGCTGCTGGGCATGATGGCGCGCTACACCGAGGCCGACGTGATCGTGGTGGGCCTGATCGGCGAACGGGGACGTGAAGTAAAAGAATTCATCGAGCAGATCCTGGGCGAGGAAGGCCTGGCGCGCTCCGTGGTGGTGGCGGCCCCGGCCGACACGCCGCCGCTGATGCGCATGCAGGGCGCGGCCTACTCCACCGCCATCGCCGAGTATTTCCGCGACCAGGGCAAGAACGTGCTGCTGATCATGGATTCGCTGACCCGCTATGCCATGGCGCAGCGCGAAATCGCGTTGGCCATCGGCGAGCCGCCCGCCACCAAGGGTTATCCGCCGTCGGTGTTCGCCAAGCTGCCCATCCTGGTGGAGCGGGCCGGCAACGGCGAAATGGGCGGCGGCTCGATTACCGCCTTCTACACCGTGCTCACCGAGGGCGACGACCAGCAGGACCCGATCGCCGACTCGGCGCGCGCCATCCTGGACGGCCACATCGTGCTGAACCGGCGCCTGGCCGAGGCGGGCCACTACCCGGCCATCGACATCGAACAATCGATCAGCCGCGCCATGCATTCGATCACCTCGCACGAGCACCAGACCCGCGCGCGCCACCTGAAGCAATTGTTCTCGCGCTACGAGCGCAGCCGCGACCTGATCGCCGTGGGCGCCTATAGTCCCGGCAGCGATCCGGTACTGGACCAGGCCATCAGCTTGCATGAAAGTATTGAGCACTTTTTGCAACAACAGATCACGGAGCGCGTCGATATGCTCGAGAGTTTGGGGCAATTGTCCGCTCTGTTCGATTGATTGACGGCTACGCCGGAAGCCTATAATGAACCATCATGGCCTCCCAATCTCAACTTGAAACACTGATCGAACTGGCCCGCCGCGAAACCGACGACGCCGCCAAGCGCCTGGGCATGGCCCTGAAGGCGGTAGCGGACGCCGAGGAGAAACTGAACATGCTGGTGGGCTACCGCGACGAATACGGCAAGCGTTTCGAAGCCAGCCAGCTGGCCGGCATCACGCCCATGGCTTACCGCAACTTCCAGGCTTTCATGGAGAAGCTGGACACCGCGATCAAAGGCCAGGAAGAAGTGTTGCGCCACAGCCAGCGCAAGGGCGAGCAGGAGAAATGCATGTGGCAGGACGCGGAGCGCAAGCGCATGTCCTACTCCACGCTGAACGACCGCGCGCAGGCGCAGGCGCTCAAGCAGGAAGCCAAGCGCGACCAGAAGGCCATGGACGAACACGCCGCAAGGCAATCATTCTATAAACGTTAATTCAAGTACATCACCATACGGCGCCAACATGCAGACACCGCTCATCACGACCACCACCGGCACCGGTGCGAATTCCGGCGCGCCAGCGGCCAGGGCCGCGTCGCCGGCGCCGGACAACCAGTTCCAGCAGGCATTGACGCGCCAGATCGAGCAGCGCCAGGCGTGGATGCGCCAGGCAGCGCCGGCCGGCGCGGCCAGCCCGGCCAAGCCGGCCCAGCAGCAAAACGCCAGCCGCGCCGCCAGCCAGAACCAGCAGGCCCGTTCCGCCGCGCAAGCCAAGCCGGCAGCGCCGCAGCAGCCGGCCAACGCATCCGCGAATGCCAACGCCGCCACTGCGTCCGCGAACGCGGCCAATGCTTCGGCGGCGTCCGCCAAGTCCGGCACCGCCGCGAACCCGTCCGCCCGTCCGGCCGACGCAGCCACGGACGGCCAGCCGGCCGGCGCCGCCAATGGCGCGGCCCAGGCGGCAGGCGGCGCGCCGCCGGACGCCAGCACACATGCCCAGGCAGGCCAGGACAGCGGCACAGCAGCAGGCGGTGACGCTGCCGCCGGCGCCGCCGATGCAGCCGCAGCGGAAGCCGCGGCAGCGCAAGCCGCGGCCGATCCGATGGCCGCCATGCTGGCCCTGATGGCAGCCTTCAATCCGCAAGCTGCCCCGGCAAGCGCCAGCGCGGCGGACGCCGGCGCCGCAGGCGCAACCGCAAGCGCCACCGCCACCGCCAAGCCCGCCGATGCGCTTGCAGGCTTGCTGCCGGACGCCGCACAGGTCCAGCCGGAAGCGGCCGCCGCGCAGGCCGATGGCGCCATCGCGCTGGAGACACAGACTGCCGACGCAGCCCCATCGGCCATCGACGCTGCCGCCATCAAGGCCGCGCTGGAGGCTGCCTCCAAGCACCGGGCCGACGCGCAGCCGCAAGACGCAACCGATGCCGGCAGCGGCCGCGCGCAAGCCGCGCCGGACGCCGCGGCGCAAGCCCGGGCCGGCAGCGCCCAGCCGGGCGCCGATGCCCTGCCGGCCGCCGCGCGCGACGCCAAAACCGATTTCGCCGCCCTGCTGGAGGACGCCGCGCCAGCCGCCGCCGCGCAGCCCACCGTGGCGCCCGCCGCGCAAGCCCAGCTGGCCACCACCCAGGCCGCCAGCGCAGCCAACCCGGCCGCATCGAACCAGCTGCCGGCGCGCGTGGGCACTTCGGCCTGGGACCAGCAGGTGGGCCAGAAAGTGGTGTGGATGGTGGGCGGCGGCGAGCAGAGCGCCACGCTGGAACTGAATCCGCCCGACCTAGGCCCGCTGCAGGTGGTGCTGAACGTGTCGAACGACTCGGCCAGCGCCAGCTTCACCTCGGCCCAGCCGGAAGTGCGCGCCGCGCTGGAAGCGGCCATGCCGCGCCTGCGTGAAATGATGAGCGAGGCCGGCATCCAGCTGGGCAACGCCACCGTGTCGGCCGGCATGTCGGATCAAAACAACGGCTTCGACCAGGCGCAGGCCCGGTCGGCGCAGCAAGGCGGCGGCCGGGGCGGCCGCGCCGGCATGGGCGGCGACAGCGGCAGCGACGATGGCGCACCTGTTGCGCCGGCGCCGCGCCAGCGCGCGCTCGGCATGGTCGATACCTTCGCCTGACCATCCTGACCGGCACCCAAGGCGTGCCATAATGGCGACATGATCCACTTGAGCTGCAAGGGTAACTTTGAAAGCGAATCCAAAATTAAAAGCGGAACCTAAGGCAGAGGCTGCCGCTCCGGCCAATTCGAAGAAGCTGGTGCTGATCCTCGGCCTGGTTGCCGTGCTGGCCGCAGCCGGCGGCGGCGGCGCCTGGTTCATGCTCAAGGGCGGCGACGAAGCGCCCACCAAGCAAAAGAAAGCCGCCTCGCACAAGGCAGGCCCGCCGGTGTACGTGACGATAGAACCGTTCACCGTCAACCTGCAGCCGGAAAACGGCGAGCAGTACCTGCAGCTGGCCTTCACCCTGCAGGTGGGCGGCCTGGAGGAAGTGGAAGTCATCAAGAACAATATGCCCAAGGTGCGCAGCCGTTTGCTGCTGCTGTTGTCGAGCAAGAAGGCGTCCGAGATCAACACGCCCGAAGGCAAGCAGCAGCTGAGCGCCGAAATCATGGAGCAGGTGCGCGCGCCGTTCGAAGACCGCGGCCCGCAGCAGGACGTGACGGAGGTGCTGTTTACCTCCTTCATCATTCAGTAACCCGTATTAGCAAAGCCCAACCAGTAGAAAGCCATGGCTGATAATTTTCTCTCCCAGGAAGAAGTTGATGCCCTTTTAAAGGGCGTCAATGGCGACCAGGACGACGCTGCGGCGCCGGAAGAAGTCGCGGGAGTCAGAACCTATAACCTGGCCACCCAGGAGCGCATCGTCCGGGGCCGGATGCCGACGCTCGAGATCATCAACGAGCGCTTCGCGCGCCTGCTGCGCGTGGGCCTGTTCAACTTCCTGCGCCGCAGCGCCGAGGTGTCGGTGGGGTCGGTGCGGGTCTCCAAATACAGCGAGTTCATCCGCAACCTGGTGGTGCCGACCAACCTCAACCTGGTGCACATGAAGCCGCTGCGCGGCACCGCGCTGATGGTGTTCGACCCGGGCCTGGTGTTCCTGCTGGTGGACAATCTGTTCGGCGGCGACGGCCGCTTCCACACCCGCGTCGAGGGCCGCGACTTCACGCAGACCGAGCAGCGCATCATCCTGCGCATCCTCGATATCGTGTTCGAGGCTTACACCAAGTCGTGGGAGCCGGTGTACCCGGTGGAATTCGAGTACATCCGCTCGGAAATGAATACGCAGTTCGCCAACATCGCCACGCCGAACGAGGTGGTGGTGGCGTCCACCTTCACGGTGGAGCTGGGTTCGGTGTCCGGCCAGATCCACTTCTGCATGCCGTATTCGATGATCGAACCGATCCGCGACGCGCTGACCTCCTCGCTGCAGGGCGAGGCGCTGGAAGTGGACAAGCGCTGGATACGCCTGATGACGCAGCAGATCCAGATCGCCGAGGTGGAGCTGGTCGCTTCGCTGGGCACGGCCAAGGTGTCGTTCGACGAAATCCTGAACATGCGCGTGGGCGACATCATCCCGCTCAATATCCCGGAAAGCATAGAGGCCACCGTGGACGGCGTGCCGGTGCTGGACTGCACCTACGGGGTGCTGAACGGCCAGTACGCATTAAAAGTAGAGAAATTACTGGCGAACGCCGATAATACTAAGTAATTCTGGAGAGAAACATGTCGGATAATCAAGACGATCAAAGCTTGGATGATGATTGGGGCGCCGCGATCGCCGAGCAGGCCAAGGCGGAAGCCGAGGCGCTGCAGAACCAGCAGGCGGCCGCGCAGGCGGCCGTGTTCCAGGACTTTTCCAAGCAGCCTTCGAAGACCGAGACGCACAACGATATCGATTTCATCCTCGATATCCCGGTGCAGCTGACGGTGGAACTGGGCCGCACCAAGATCGCCATCAAGAACCTGCTGCAGCTGGCGCAGGGCTCGGTGGTGGAACTGGACGGCCTGGCCGGCGAGCCGATGGACGTGCTGGTAAACGGCTGCCTGATCGCCCAGGGCGAAGTGGTGGTGGTGAACGACAAGTTCGGTATCCGCCTGACCGACATCATTACGCCTTCCGAACGCATCCGAAAACTGAATAAATGAAGCCTGCTTTCCCGTTTGCCGCGTCCACGGCCGCCCTGGCCGCGCTGGCTGCGGCCGCCGTGTTCGCCGCAACCCCGGCGCTGGCGGCGCAAACCGCCTCCGGTTCGATTTCGTCCCCCGCAAAGCCCGCCGCCGCGCCCGACCCGGCCGCCCTGCCCGCCGCCGCGCAAGCGGGCAGCGCCGCCGCTGCCGCCACCGCGGCGACCACCGCTGCGGCCACCACCGGCATGGCCAACGCCGGCAACGCGACCGCCACGGCGCCGGCCGCCCCTGCCTCCCTGCCGGCCGCCACGCCCGAACAGCAAGCCGCGCTGGCCGGCGCCCGCCCTGCCCCGGCCGGCATCGACCCGGCACAGGCGCCCACCGCCACCGGCAGCCTGCTGACTACGGTCTTCTCGCTGATCCTGGTGCTGGCCCTGCTGGTCGGCCTGGCCTGGCTGCTGAAGCGCTTCGGCCCGAAAACCATCACCGGCGGCGCCAACGTCAAGCTGGTCGGCGCGCTCAGCGTCGGCGCGCGCGAGCGCATCCTGGTGGTGGAAGTGGGCGAGCACTGGATCGTCGTGGGCGCCTCGCCCGGCCGCATGAACTCGCTGGCCACCTTGCCGCGCCAGGAAAACGCTGCCGCGTTCGACAACGCCACGGGCGCGCCCGGCGCCCTGCCCGGCGCCAACTTCGCCGAATGGTTCAAACAGACGATAGAAAAACGTAATGGCAAATAAGCAAGGCAAGTCCGCCGCCGTCCTGAAGTGCCTGCTGGCGGCGGGCCTGGCGGCCGTGCCGCTGTGGGCCGGCGCCGATCCGACCATCCCGGCCTTCACGGCCACCCCGGCCGGCGGCGGCGGCACCAACTACGGCCTGTCGCTGCAGACGCTGATCCTGATGACGGCGCTGACCTTCATCCCGGCCGCGCTGCTGATGATGACCAGCTTTACCCGCATCATCATCGTACTGTCGCTGCTGCGCCAGGCCATGGGCACGCAGTCGGCGCCGCCCAACCAGGTGATGGTGGGCCTGGCGCTGTTCCTGACCCTGTTCGTGATGGGGCCGGTGCTCGACAAGATTTACGGCGAAGCCTATCTGCCGCTGCAGGACGGCAAGATCACCATGCAGCAGGCGCTGGAGAAAGGCGCCGCGCCGCTCAAGTCCTTCATGCTCAGGCAGACCCGCCAGGCCGACCTGGCGCTGTTCGTCAAGCTGTCGCGCACACCGGCGCTGCAAGGCCCGGAAGACGTGCCGCTGCGCGTGCTGATCCCCGCCTTCGTCACCAGCGAACTGAAGACCGCATTCCAGATCGGCTTTGCCATCTTCATCCCCTTCCTCATCATCGACATGGTGGTGGCGTCGGTGCTGATGTCCATGGGCATGATGATGATGTCGCCCGCCGTCATTTCGCTGCCCTTCAAGCTGATGCTGTTCGTGCTGGTGGACGGCTGGCAACTGCTGATCGGCTCGCTGGCCCAGAGTTTCTACTGATGAAGGAGCGCGCATGACACCCGAAAGCGTCATGACGATGGGCCGCATCGCCATGGAGGTGACCCTGATGGTGGCCGCGCCCATGCTGCTGGTGGCGCTGGTGATCGGCCTGGTGGTGTCCATCTTCCAGGCCGCCACCCAGATCAACGAAGCCACGCTGTCCTTCATCCCCAAGCTGGTGGGTGTGTTCGTGGCGCTGGTGGTGGCCGGGCCGTGGATGCTGTCGGTCATGCTGGACTATATGCGCAATGTGTTCACAGGCATCCCCGGCCTGGTCAACTAGCGGTTGCGCCCGGTGATTACGCTCTCCACCGCCGACATCAACACGTGGATCGCCTCCCTGCTGTGGCCGCTCACGCGCATCCTCGGCCTGATTTCCGCCGCGCCCGTGTTCGGCAACCGCGCCGTGCCCACCACCGTCAAGGTGGCGCTGGGCGTGCTGCTGGCCATGGTGATCGCGCCCACCGTCCCGGCCATGCCGGCCGCCGACCCCATGTCCTATGCCGGCCTGCTGATCCTGGTGCAGGAACTGCTGGTGGGCGTGGCCATGGGCTTCACCTTGCGCATCGTGCTGGCCGCCATTGAGATGGCCGGCGAGATCAGCAGCCTGACCATGGGCCTGGGCTTTGCCACCTTCTTCGATCCCAACACCCAGGGCCGCTCGTCGGCCATCAGCCAGTTTCTGGCGCTGGTGGCCACGCTGGCCTTCCTGTCGGTGAACGGCCACCTGGTGCTGCTGTCGGCGCTGGCCGAGAGCTTCCAGACGCTGCCGGTGTCCGGCGTGCCGGTCGCCGGCGGCGGCTTCAAGCATGTGGCGGACTGGGGCGGACGGGTGTTCAGCGCCGGCATGCAACTGGCGCTGCCCATCGTGGCCGCGCTGCTCATTACCAACGTGGCACTGGGGATATTGACGCGGGCCGCGCCGCAGCTGAACCTGTTCGGCATCGGCTTCCCGATCACGCTGGGTATCGGTTTCCTGGTGCTGGCCATGACCTTGCCCTACATGGCCACGCCGCTGGAGAAGCTGTTCAACCAGGGCATAGAGAGCGCACGGCAGTTCCCGCGCAGCTGGGCCGAGCGCGAGCCGCGCCCGCCGCAGCCGGCGCCGGCCGCGCCGCGCGGCCAGGGGATGTAATCAGCCGATGTAATTGAACAGCGACAAGCCTGTCAGCGTCTTGTACGACTTCTGCGCCGCTTCCAGGTTGATCTGCTGCTGGGTGAACAGGGAAATGGCCTGGATGGTGTCCACTTCCGTCAGGTTGGACAAGGTGGTGGCGTATTGGATGTTCAGGTCGTCCCCGGAACTGTCCAGGTAGTCCAGTTCTTTCAGGCGCGCGCCCAGCGAGGCCCGCACCGACAGCAGGTTGTCCGAGGCGTTGTCGATATTCGAATTCACCTGGTTCAGCACGTTGCTCAGGCGTGCCTGGCCCGCCGGACCTTCGCCGTTCTGGCGCAGCGCCGCCAGCAGCTCCTTCATGGTCTCGAACACGGATTTCTTGTCGCTCGGGTCCACTGTGAAACTGTCCTGGTCCGCCGGATCGCCCTTGATCTCGAACTGCAGGCCGTCGAAGCTGATGCTCTGGCCGCTCACATAGGGGATGGGGTCGGCCGGGTCCGGCGCGGGCGGTACCGGCGTCCCCGCCGTCAGGTCCATCACCGTGTATGTGGTCACCTTGGGCACGCCCGGCGTGGCCGGCACCACCGTAAAGTTGATGGCGTACTGGTGGTTGGTCAGCGCGCTGGCGTTCGTCACGGCGCCCGGCGAAATAATGCCGGTGCCGCCGCGATCGTAATTGGCCGGATCGGCGCCGGTCTTGAAACTGCCGTTGCCGGTGTTGTTGTTCTCAAAAATGGCGGTGCCCGAATCGGTGATGCTGATGCTGCGCGACGATCCCACCTGCAGCACGCGCTCGCCCTGGTCGCCCTGGTAGGCAGCCCCAGTGGGGGTGAGCGAAAACGGAATGCTGTCCTTGAAGCCGGAAAAGATGTAGCCGCCAGAGCCGTCCGCCGTATTGGCAATACCCAGTAGATCCTGCAGCCGCCCTTCCAGCTCCACCGCAAGCGATTCGCGGTCCTTATTGGTCATGGTGCCGTTGCCGGCGTCCACTGCCAGCTTCTTGATGTCTTGGTACAAGGCGGTGGCCGAACTCAGCGCCACTTCCTCGGTCGACAGCGAGGCGCGCGCGTTGGAGCGGTTGGTGGCCAGTTGCGTGTTGATCGATTGCGACTGCGTCACTTCCAGCGCGCGCGCCGAGGCGATCGGGTCGTCGGCCGGGGTCAGCACGCGGCGGCCGGTGGCCAGCTGCTGCTGGGTCTTGGCCAGCGATGACTGCAGCGTGCCGAGCTGGCCCACGCCGTTGTCAAAGATGGTCTTGGAACTGATGCGCATGCTCATGATCGCTCTTCCTTGCTTCTCATACTTAGTTGCCCAGGCTCAGCAGCGTGTCGAACAGCGTGCTGGCGATTTGCATCACCTTGCCCGAGGCCTGGTAGGCTTGCTGGTAACGCAGCAGGTTGGCCGCTTCCTCGTCCAGGTTAACGCCCGACACGCTCTGTTGCGCGTTGGACGCCTGCTTGACCGCCGCTTCCGCCGCGCTGGCGCCTATCATCACTTCGCTGGTCTTGTTGCCGACGAAGTTGACCATGGACGCGTAGGCGCTCTGGTAGGTGGTCTTGCCGCCGTTCAGGATATTCTTCGATTGCAGGTCGCCCAGCAAGGCGCCATTGCGGTTGTCGCGCGTGCCGCCGGTGTTGGGGGCGACCGAGAAAGTGTCGCCGTTGGCCGGCGTGCCGCTGATGGCGATGTTGATGCCGCCGAAACTGATGCTGGCGCCGTCGGTGTAGGGCACGTTGGTGCCGGCCGGATAGGTAGTGCTCACGCCGTTGGCCGTCACCACCACGTCCTGCGTGGCCGGGAAGCCGCTCAGCTCGCCCGTTGCGGCGTCGTAGCTCAGGGTGACCGGCCCGGTCAGCGGATTGCCCGGCGTCAGGTAGTTGGCATCCACCGTGCCCGGGGTGATTTTGCCGTTGCCGGTGTTGGCCAGCGGCGCGTTGGTGACGATGGGCGCGGCCAGCGCGATCTTGCCGACGTCGGTCAGCGCCACCTTGAAATCGGACGCCGCCTGGAAGGTCGGACGGATCTGGAAGTGGTCGCCCGGCTCGGGCGTGCCGCTCAGCGTGTATTCCACGCCGTCCACCATTTGCGGCCCGGTGGTCTGCGGATAGGTCAGGATGGTGGCCTGGCCGTCCGAGGCGCGCGTGAGCACGTAGTTGGTGCCGTCGAAATTGAGGTCGTAGTCGCTGGTGGTGAGCGCGCTGGCGTCCTTCACCACGCCGCTGATGACGGCCGTGCTCAGGTCCGAGTTGCGGCTGTCCACGCCGACATAGGCGTTAATATCGGCAAAGAAATTGCCGCCCAGCGCGCCGTTGCGGTCCTGGCCCAGCTTGTGCTGCGCGTTGAAACTGGCCGCCAGGCCGGCTGCCACCTGGCCCAGCTCATTCTGCGCGCGGTCCAACGCGCCGCTGCGGAACTCCAGCAGGCCGCCCAGCTGGCCGCCGCTCAGCGCGCCCTCGGGCAGCGGCGAGATCTGGTTGCCGGTCGAATACCCCACCGTCACACGGCTGACGTCGGTCAGCGAAGGCGTGGTGGCCAGTTCGAAATTGCGGTTGCCGATCACCAGCGGCTGGCCGGTGCCGATGGACACGGTCAGCGTGTTCGAGTCGCCCTTGACCACGTTGACCTTGACCAGTTTGTTGAGCTCGCTGATCAGCTGGTCGCGCTGGTCCAGCAGGTCGTTCGGCGCCTTGGACGGGTCCACCGTCAGGCCGGCGATGTCGTTGTTCAGCTTGCCGATCTGCTCGGCATAGGAGTTGATCTGGGTGACGGTGGCCGTGATCTGGCTGTTGACGCCGTCGCTGATCTCGTTGAGGCGGTCGTTCAGCCCCTGGAAGCGGGCCGCCAGCGTGTTGGCGGTGGACAGCATGGCGCTGCGCGAGGCGTCCGTGGCCGCGTTCGCGGTGGCGTCCTGCACGCCCTTGAAGAAATCCTGCAGCGCCGGCGACAGGCCGGAGGTGCTGTCGGCCAGCAAGTTGTCGATCTGGCTGACCTGGGCGTAGAAGCTGTTCAGGCTGGCGGCATTGGTTTCCGCCCCCAGCAGCTGCTTGGTCAGGAAATCGTCGTACTGGCGCTTGATCTGGGTGACCTCGGTGCCAGTGCCGATGAAAAAGTTGCCGCTGCCCTGCGGCGGCGTGTTGGACTGCACAACGGTCTGGCGGCTGTATCCCGGCACGTTGGCGTTGGCGATATTGTGCCCCGTGGTGGACAGGCCTACCTGTGCCGCCAGCAAGCCGCTTTTGCCGATGCTGAGAAGACTGGACATGGTGTTTACTTTCTTTATCTGGTTAGTCTACGGCAGCGGCTGCCAAAACTTGAAATTCATGTGGGCAACAGTGCGCCCTTTGTTATGCTTCAGGCAATTCAGGCAAGCGATTGCTGGATAATGCGCGTCAGTTTGCTGGCGTACTGCGGGTCGGTGGCATAGCCGGCTTTCTGCAGGCCGTGTGCGAATTTGCTGGCGTCGCCGGCGCTGGCCAGGACTTTTTCGTAGCGCGGGTTATCAGTAAGCAACTTCGCGTAATCCTTGAAACTATCCGCATAACTGTCGTAGGCGCGGAAACGCTCCACGCGCTGCTGCGGCTTGCCGTTCACGTATTCGGTCGTGACGGCCTCGACCGTCTTGCCTTTCCAGCCCGGCCCGGCCTTGATGCCGAACAGATTGTGGCTGTTGCTGCCGTCGCGGCCCTTGATTTCGCGCTTGCCCCAGCCGCTCTCGAGCGCGGCCTGGCCCAGCATGAACTTGGCCGGGATGCCGGTGGCCTTGGCGGCCTCGTCGGCGTGGCTGCCCAGCTTGGACTGGAAGGCGCGCACATGGGCCGCCTGGGACCCCTTGCCGCTGTCCATGGCGGCCGCGCTGCCGCCGGGCACGCCGGCCTGGGCCTCGGCCCTGGACGCCGCCGCCGCGCCGCCGGCCGCCTCGATGGCGCGCTGCAGTTTTGCCGCCACCGCCGCGCTGGCCACGTTGCCGGCGTTGTGGATGCCGGACGCGTCCGACGCGGCCGGCTCGGCGCCCAGCGCCAGCGCCTGCTCGTTCTGTTTCGACAACTGCCGCACCAGGATGTCGGACAGGCCGACACCCTTCTTGGCCAGGTTCTGGCTGGTCTGCTGGTCCAGCATGGACGTGAACATCTTGGTCTGCTGGTTGTCCAGCATGCCTTCGCCGGGCGAGGCCTCGCGCATGCTCTTCATCATCATGTTGATGAACATGGCTTCGAATTGGGTGGCCGCGCCCTTCAGCGCTTCCGGCGAGCCGGCGTTGGCGCCCTTGCGCAGCGCGCCGGCGCCCTTGACGTCGGCCGCCAGCGTGTTGCTCAGGTCGTTTGAGGCGGGAACCGCGCTCGGGCTCTGGCGTATCATGGCGGCGTCCTCAAATGATCTCGAGTTCGGCGCGCAGCGAACCGGCGGCCTTCATTGCCTGCAGGATGGCCAGCAAGTCCTGCGGCGTGGCGCCGATGGCGTTGAGCGCCTTGACCACGTCCGACAGCTGGGCGCCGCCCTTGACCAGCATCACCTTGCCGCTGTCCTTCTTGATGTCGATGGTCGGATTTTGCGTGACCACGGTCTGGCCGCCGGACAGCGGCCCCGGCTGGCTGACCTGGGTATCGGTGGAGACCGACACCGTCAGGTTGCCGTGCGAAATGGCGCAGGTTTCCAGCGACACGGCCTGGTTCATCACCACCGAGCCGGTGCGCGCGTTCATGATGACCTTGGCGGCCATCTGGGCCGGGTTCACCTGCAGGTTTTCGAGCGTGCCGATGAAGGCCACGCGCTGGTCGCTGCTGGAGGGCGACTGCACGCGGATCACGCGGCCGTCCAGCGCGTAGGCGATGCCGGCGCCGAACTTGTCGTTGATGGCGTCCACCACCCGGCTGGCGGTGGAGAAATCGGTGGTGTTCAGTTCCAGGCGGATCTGGTTGCCCTCGCCCAGCGCGCTCGGCACGGCGCGCTCGACCGTGGCGCCGCCGGAAATGCGGCCCACGCTCAGGTGGTTCACCACCACCGAGGCGCCGCCCGACTGCGCGCCCACGCCGCCCACCAGCACATTGCCCTGCGCCATGCCGTACACCTGGCCGTCGGCGCCCTTGAGCGGCGTCATCAGCAACGTGCCGCCGCGCAGGCTTTTCGCGTTGCCCATGGACGAGACGGTCACGTCCATCAGCTGGCCCGGCTGGGCGAACGGCGGCAGCGACGTGGTCACCATGACGGCAGCCACGTTCTTCAGCTGCAAGGTGTTGGCCGCAGGCAGGGTGATGCCCATTTGCTGCAGCATGGACATCACGGTCTGCACCGTGAACGGGGTCTGGGTGGTCTGGTCGCCGGTGCCGTCCAGGCCGATCACCAGGCCGTAGCCCATCAGCTGGTTCTGGCGCACGCCGGCCACGCTGGCCAGGTCTTTCAGGCGCTCGGCGTGGGCCGCCGGGGCGGCGCCGGCCAGCACGCACAGGGCGGCCAGCGCGGCGGCGAGGAGTCGGGTCGATTTGTTCATGATCAGAAAGGCAGGACGCTGAGGAAGAAACGGGCCGCCATGGAGTTCATTTCGGCGCGGTCGATCTTGGCGCTGGTGCGGTATTCCACGCGCGCATCGGCCACGGCGGTCGAGGCCACGGTGTTACCGCTGCCGATGGTGTCCGGATTGACCATGCCGGAGAAGCGGATGTACTCCACGCCCTTGTCCAGCGCAATCTGCTTCTCGCCGGCCACGATCAGGTTGCCGTTCGGCAGGACCTCGACCACGGTGGCGCCCATGGTGCCGGTGAAGGTGTTGCTGGCGCTCTGGCTGGCGTTGTCGGCGAATTTGTTGTCGGCGCTGGTGGTAATCTGGCTGCCGAACGTGCCGGCCAGCTGGCCCGGCGCCTTGAAGTTGACGCTGCCCGACTTGCCGCCGGCGCTGGCGCCGTTCTTGCCGGCCGAGGTGCGCTCGGTGATGACGATGTTGATCACGTCGCCCACCAGGCGCGCGCGGCGGTCTTCGAAGTGCGGACGGTAAGCCTGCACCTGGAAGATGGCGCCGTTGGTCGGCGCGGCCATCTGGGCCTGCGTCAGCGGGCGCGCGGTGGTCTCGCCCTGCACGATGGAGGTCGGCGCGGTGCCGCAGCCGGCCAGCGCCAGCAGAGTCGCAACGGTAGCGTACGTTTTCATGGGAGCACTCCTTACAGCTGCGACAGCTTGGCCAGCATCTGGTCCGAGGTCGTGATGGCCTTGCTGTTGATTTCGTAGGCGCGCTGGGTCTGGATCATGTTGACCATCTCCTCCACCACGTTGACGTTGGAGGTTTCCACGTAGCCCTGCAGGATCACGCCGGTGCCGTTGGTGCCGGGCGTGTTGTTCTGGGCCGCGCCGGAGGCGCCGGTTTCCACGTACAGGTTCTCGCCCTTCGATTCCAGGCCGGTGGGATTGATGAAGGTGGACAGCTGGATGCTGCCGATCTGCTGCGGCGCGGTCTGGCCCGGCAGGGTGACGGACACGGTGCCGTCGCGGCCCACGGTGATGCTGTTGGCGTTGATCGGGATGGTGATGGCCGGCTGCAGCACGAAGCCGCTGGAGGTCACCATCTGGCCGTTGCTGTCGCGCTGGAAGGAGCCGTCGCGGGTGTAGCCGGTGGTGCCGTCGGGCAGCAGCACGTTGAAGAAGCCGTTGCCGTTGACCATCAGGTCTTTATCGTTGCCGGTCGCCTGCGGGTTGCCCTGGGTGTGGATGCGCTCGATGGCCACCGGGCGCACGCCGGTGCCCACCTGCATGCCGGACGGCAGCTGCGTCTGCTGCGACGATTGCGCGCCGGGCTGGCGCACGTTCTGGTACAGCAAGTCCTCGAACACGGCGCGCGATTTCTTGAAACCGTTGGTGCTGACGTTGGCCAGATTGTTGGAAACCGTGTCCAGCGCGGTCTGCTGCGCTTCCATGCCGGTCTTGGCTATCCACAGCGATCGTATCATTTGCTTTCTCCCTTAATGGCGTGGCAGCCGGAGCTTTTTCCACGCCACCATTATGCAGGGGGCAGCGTTAAGTCAAAGCGAGGATCTGGGTGGCTTTCGCGGCGTTATTCTCGGCATTCTTCAGCAAGCTCATTTGCGTTTCGAACTGGCGCCCGAGCGAAATCATGTTGACCATGGCATCCACCGGATTGACGTTGCTGCCCTCGAGCGCGCCGTCCACCAAGCGCACGTTGACGTCCGGCGCGGCAGGCAAGCCGCTGCTCTGGCGAAACAGGCCGTCGGTGCCGCGCTCCAGGCCCTTGGTGTCCGGATTGACCAGCTTGATGCGCCCCAGCACGTTGGCCGGGCCGGGCTTGGTCTGGCTGGTGTCGATGGCGCTGACGGTGCCGTCGGCGGCGATGGCCACCTCGGTCTGCGGCGGAATGGCGACCGGGCCGTTCTCGCCCATCAGGGTCTGGCCGCTGGTGGTTTGCAGCAGGCCGTTCTCGCTGACCTTCAGGCTGCCGTTGCGGGTGTACGCCTCGGTGCCGTCGGCCGCCTGCACCGCCATCCAGCCATCGCCGCGCAAGGCCACGTCGAGCGCGCGCCCGGTGGTCTGGATCGGCCCGGCGCGGAAGTCCGCGCCAACGGTGGAATCGACCACGAAGGTCCGCGTCGGCAAGCCCTCCGACTGCACCGGCACCGCGCGGAACGAGTCCAGCTGGGCGCGGAAGCCGGTGGTGGTGGCGTTGGCCAGGTTGTTCGACGTGGTGGCCTGCTGCTCCAGGATATGCCTGGCGCCGGTCATGGCGGTGTAGACGAGGCGGTCCATGGCTGCCTTCCCTTATCTTATTAACGCAGGTTGACCAGCGTCTGCAGGACCTGGTCCTGGGTCTTGATGGTCTGCGAGTTGGCCTGGTAGACGCGCTGCGCCGTGATCATGTTGACCAGTTCGGCCGTCAGGTCCACGTTCGACGTTTCCACCGAGGCCGAGCGCAGCTGGCCGTTGCCGCCGGTGCCAGGCGTGCCCACCTGCGGCGTGCCCGAGGCCGAGCTTTCCGCCCAGGCGTTGTTGCCCAGCGGGGTCAGTCCGTCCGGGTTGGCGAAGGTGACCAGCACGATCTGGCCCAGCGGACGCGACTTGCCGTTGCTGTACTGGCCCAGGATCACGCCGTCGGCGCCGGCCGCGAAGCGCTCCAGGTGGCCGGACGAGTAGCCGTCCTGCGTGGACGCCTTCTCGCTGGTGGCCGTGCCGTACTGGGTGGTGCCGGTGAACGAGGTTTCAATCACCAGCGGCTCGATGGAACCGGTATCCGGGAAAATCGGCAGGGTGATGCTGATCGGCAGCGACTGCGGCGGGGTCAACCCTGCCATGGCGGTGGTGCTGATCGAGCCCTTCTGGTCGAACACCAGCGTGCCCACCTTGCTGGCGGGCGCGGACACCGCGGCCGCCAGCGCCTCGTTGATCTTGTCCGGATTGGTGCCGACTATGGCGCCGACGTCGGTGGGGCCGTTGAAGGCGGCATTCAGCCTGTCGATCTGGGCCTGGCTGACGTTGGGCAGCCCGGCCAGCTCGGCCGCCATCAGCGTGCCGGCGGCAAGCGAATAGGCGGTGTTGGCGGCGGCGATCGCGGCCGGGTCGCCGGTCAGCACGGCAGCCTGATAGTCCGCGCGCAGCGGTTTCAGCGTGGCGTCGTTGTTGACGATGGCAGCCACGGCCGCTGCCGCCTGCTCCACACCGTCGCTGGCCACGTACACGTCCCAGGTGTTGGCGTCGGTCTTGACGTAGAAAGTGGACATCACGTGCGCATTGCCCAGGCTGTCATACACGTCCAGCACAGTCTGCTTGTTATAGGTCAGCGGGTCGAGCGCGTTGAACGGCACCTTCTCCGGCACCTTGCTGCGCGAGTCCAGGTTCAGCTCGAAGTTGGCCTTGGTGGTCTGCACCGGCACCAGGTCGGCCGTGTCGATCTTGATCGGGCCGGGCGCGCCCTGCAGCACCACGCCGTCCTTGGTCACCGGGTAGCCGGTCAGCGCATTGCCCTGGGCATTGATGATGGTGCCGGTCTTGTCGAGCTGGAACTGGCCGTTGCGGCTGTACTGCACGCCGCCGCTGGGCGTAGTGGTGCGGAAGAAGCCGCCGCCGTTAATGGAAATGTCCAGCGGGTTGTTGGACGTTTCGATATTGCCCTGCGTGAACTGCTGCGCCAGGCGCGACACCGACACGCCGATGCCGGCGTTATTGCCGCTCACGCCGTTCAGCGAGTTCGCGTACAGGTCGGCGAATTGCGCTTGCGAGCCCTTGAAACCCACGGTGCTGGCGTTGGCGATGTTGTTGCCGATGACGTCCAGCGATTTGGCTGCGGCATTCAGGCCGCTGAGTCCTTGTTGGAACATGATTTCCCCTATGCGTTGTGGGTGACGAAGTGGTTACAGAGTGGTTACAGGATTTGCTTGATGTCGGACATGCTCAGCTGTCCGGACGTGGGCACGTTCAGCTTGACGCCGCCGGCGCCGGTGGACACGCTGGCCACCACGCCGAACTGCAGCCCAATGGCGTCCTTCAGGACCTTGCCGCCGGAGCGCGCTTCGACGCTGAACACGTAGTTACCGTTGGGCAGCGTGGTGCCGTTGGCCTGCTTGCCGTCCCAGGTGATGGGCAGGGTGCCGGCCGGCTGGTCTTCCAGCTGGATGGTGGCCACTTCCTTGCCGGCGGCGGTCTTGATGACGATGTCCACCGTGTCGGCCGGCGAGCCGAGGTCGATGCCCAGGATGGCCTTGCCGTCCGCCAAGCCGACATTCTTGCCTTCGGACAGCACGCCGTGGTTGATCATGCCGGCCGCCTGCACGTTCTCGGCCGACTGGTAGCTCGACTTGAGCGACTCCAGCGTGGTGTTCAGCTTGTTCACGCCGGTCACCGTGGACAGCTGCGCCAGTTGGCTGGTGATCTGCGCGTTGTCCAGCGGGCTCATCGGGTCCTGGTTTTTCAGCTGCGTGACCAGCAGCGTCATGAACTTGTCGGTATCGGCCTGCACGCTGTCGGTGGCGGCGGCTTTTTTCGGGTTGACGGCATTCAGCAGCACGTCGCTGACGGGTGCGGCGGTAGTGGCGGCAGTAGGCATCGATTTCTCTTTCTATTCTATGTTTATTGACCGATGGTCAGCGTCTTCAGCAGCAAGGTCTTGGCCGCGTTCATGGTTTCCACGTTGGTCTGGTAGGAGCGCGAGGCCGACAGCATGTTGACCATCTCGTCCACCACGTTCACATTGGGCATGCTGACATAGCCCTTCTCATCGGCCATCGGATGCTTGGGGTCGTACACCTGCTTGAGCGGCGACGGATCCTCGATCACACGCTGCACCTTGACCCCGGTGGACGCGCCGCCATTGGCGGCCGGCTGCGCCTCGAACACCACCTGCTTGGCACGGTAGGCCTCGCCGCTCGCGCTGGTGGCGCTGTCGGCATTGGCCAGGTTGCTGGCCACCACGTTCAAGCGCTGCGCCTGCGCGCTCATGGCCGAACCGGAAACATTGAAAATACTAAACAGCGACATGATTATTGACCTCCCTGGATCGCCGCCATCAAGCCCTTGATCTGGGAATTGATCAGCGTAATGCCCGCTTCGTAGCGCAGCGCGTTGTCGGCGAACTGGTTGCGTTCCACATCCATGTCCACCGTGTTGCCGTCCACCGCGCCCTGCACGATGCCGCGGTATTGCAGCGGCGTGCCGTCGGGCAGCGTGCCAGCTCCTTGCTGGGGGACAGGGAAATGCTTGGCCGCTGTCGTCTTCAAAGGCTGGGCCGCGCCGGCCATGGCACTGGTCAGCGCGGCCGTGAAATCGATGTCCTTGGCCTTGTAGTTCGGCGTGTCCGCGTTGGCGATGTTAGACGCCAGCACGGTCTGGCGCTGCGAGCGCAGGCTCAGGGCCGTCTCGTTAAAGCGCATGAATTCGTCCAGTTTCCCTAACATCGCAACCTCCCGCCCACTTTCTATTGGTGACAGGATCGATGATACGGACGGGCACGGCTGCTTGATCGTGGGAGCAGCCCCGGATTTGCCGTCTTATTCCCCGCTTCGGCCACGCGCGCGGCGGCTATCATGGCCACATTCGAAGGGAACCGCCATGACACGCACACTGATCACCGCCTTATTACTGCTGAGCGCCGCCGCCCACGCCACGGCCCAGCCGCCGGCCGCGCCGGCGCGCCAGGACCTGGGCGCCGTGCGCCAAGCCGTGGAGCAGTTCCTGCAGACGCAAACGGTGGGCTTGCCCGGTACGGTGGCCGTCAGCGTCGGCGCCATCGACCAGCGCATGGCGCTGGCCCCCTGCCCCCAGCTGCAGACCTTTTCATGCCCGGCGCGCGCGCCTGGGGCAAAACCACGGTGGGCGTGCGCTGTGCGGCCCCTGCCGCGTGGACGGTGTATATTCAAGCCAATGTGACCGTGCAGGCCGACTACGTGGCCAGCGCCGTGCCGCTGGCCCAGGGCCAGGCCATCGAAGCGGGCCAGCTGGTGCTGGTCAAGGGCGATTTGACAACCTTGCCAGCAGGCATAGCCACCGACATCAGCCAGGTGGTCGGCCGCAGCAGCAACGCGTCCCTGGCGGCCGGCACGCCGATGCGGCTCGACACGCTGCGCAGCAAGCCGGTGATCCAGGCCGGGCAACTGGTGCGGCTGGTGTCGGGCGGCGCCGGATTCCGCGTGTCGGCCGAGGCGCGCGCGGTCGCCACCGCGTCCGAAGGACAGATGGTGCAGGTGCGGACCGCTGGCGGACAGCAGGTCAGCGGGGTGGCGAAAGCCGGAGGATTGGTGGAAGTAGCGTTCTGAAATCGCTAAAGTTTATGGTCACGGCGCCGTTAATGACTCAGATCCCGGGGTTTTTATACCCCAAACAGATGAGGATATTGCTGTGAAAATTAACGACTCAGTCAAGAGCACGCCCGGCCTGCCGGCCTCGCCTGCGACGAACACCACCGCGCGCGGCGCCGACAAGGCCAGCACCGCCCCGATCAGCACCGACAGCGTAAAACTGTCGGCCCAGGGCCAGGCCATGGCCGCCAGCAGCGCCGCCGGCAGCAGCGCCGTGTTCGACACGAAAAAAGTAGAACGCATCAAGCTTGCGATTGCCGATGGGCAGTTCCAGGTCAACTCGGAAAAAGTGGCGGACGGCTTGCTGGAGACAGTCAAGGATCTGCTGCACTCACGTAAAAGATAGGTAAATCATGCACTCCGTCACGCCCATGTCCAGCCTGCGCGAAGAACAGCGCGTTATTACCGAACTGCTGGAAGTGTTGAAGCAGGAACAACAGCAACTGCTGGCGGCGGACATCGATGGATTGACGGCATTGACGCCACGGAAATCTTCCCTGGTCAACGACATGGCCGTGCTGGCCAGCCAGCGCCACAATGCGCTGGGCGCGGCAGGCTACAAGGCGGAAGAAGCCGGCATGGAAGCCTGGCTGGCCGCCAGCGGCGACGCCGCGGCCGCCCCGCTGTGGACCCAGGTGCTGGAACAGACGCGCCAGGCCAAAGAACTGAACCGCGTGAACGGCACCCTCATCAGCAAGCACCTCAGTCACACCCAGGGCGCGCTGCAAGCGCTGCGCCCCCAGACCCAAGGCAATTTCTACGGCCCCAGCGGCCAACCCACCTCCGCCACGCCGCGCCGCGGCTTCCTGGCCGGTTGATGCACATCAATCATCATTGATTCTCGTCAGTTGCGCTGATGCATTTTATGCGGAGACTCGCATAATGCATTCATGCAAACATTTACCTCCCTTGCCGCCGGCGCCCTGGCGCTGACCCTCGCCGCAGCGGCCGCGGCCACACCTGCGCCAGCCGTGCCGGTGACGGCCGCGCTCGACGGCGAGCGCCTCGGCCTCTACGACGGCAGCCAGTTCCGCTACGGCGACGGCCGCTGCGACGGCTGCGCGCCCGGGCAAGCCCTGTGGTACTTCCAGCAAGAAGGCCTGGCCCTGCCACACCAGCCATCGCGCACCGGGGCCCCCGCACTGCCCGACCTGGTCTGGCTGGGCGCGCCGCAACTGGTGCCGCAAGCGCGCCTGGCGCCCTCCGGCCAGGCGCTGCACGCGGCCGGCGCAGCGCCGCTGCCCATGCGGCTGGCGCCCAAGATCGCCTCCAACCGTTCCTACTTCGACGCCAGCACGCTGGACTTCTTCCGCCAGCGCGACGTGCGCGTGCGCGGCACCCTGCGCGAGCAGTCCGGCCAGCCCGTCTTCGAAGCGCGCACCATCTGGCCGCGCGACTACACCATCGACGCCGCCGCGCTGCGCCCGCAGCCGCTCTCGCCCAGCGACAGCCTGACCGCCTTTGTGCGCCGCGAAAACGGCGGCGCGCGCAGCAGCTACGCCACGCGCCTGGTCTGGGAACGCCAGCCCGGCGCCGTACGCGACTGGGCCGGCAAAGCCGTGCTGGCCATCATGCTCAACGGCGCCCAGGGCGACGACGACGAAGCCTACGGTGGCCACTTCGCCGTCGCCACCGGCCGCCTGGGCCAGCGCGGCGAATGGGCCGACTGGATGGTCAACAACTTCTACAACCTCGACAGCTACAGCGAGAAAGGCATCATTGCCGCCATGGTTCCGATGGACAACTACCTGATGGACCTCAACAGCGGCCAGCAATACTACCGGCCCTCGACCATGCTGGTGGCCGTGCTGCGCGACGCGCGCACCGCGCAGGCCTACCAGAGCCGCATCCAGGCCACCTTCCGCCGCTTCTACCGGCACGAATTCAGCTACCGCCACGCCGCCGCCAACTGCGCCGGCATCAGCATGGACGTGTTCAAGGCACTCGGCTGGCACGTGCCCGAGCAAGGCCCGACCAGTCGCCTGAAAGCCATCGGCGCCTACGGCTACAAGGCCGCCAAAGACCTCAGCCTGGCCAGTGGGCGCAAGGCCTACGACTATTTCACCGAAGAGCAGACCCGGCTCTACCCCGCCGTCGCCTTCGCCGCGCTTGGCCAGGACCTGCTGACGCTGCTGGACAGCCCGGCCCCCGGCCGCCCGCTGAGCGCCTACGAGCAGCAGCTGCAGGCCGACGTGGAAGCGCTGGTACTGGTGCGCATCCCGCAAGTGCCATCGAGCCGCGCGTTCGGCTCCGCGCCCGTGTTCTCCATCGACGAATATTTGGCGCGCGCGCCGCAGGACGAATCCCAGTGGCAGATCGTCCCCGTCCCGCCGCGCCCCTTCCCGGCCGAGCTGCGCGAAGGCACGGCGGCGGCCGCCGAAACCAGTCTGCCGATACCGGCCCCCATCAGCGGCCTGCTGCTCGGCATAGCCGGCGCAGGCTTCGGCTGGCACTGGCGCCGCCGCAAAAAAAATGGGGTCAGGGTTAATTAATTGGGAAATAGTTTCCCGAAAAATTAACCCTGGCCCCATTTTTCAGGAAATAGTTGCTCGGATAATTAACCCTGACCCCATTTTCAAGGGGGGGTGGTGGGGACTTCGGTGGCGGGGTCGGGGATGCCGGAGAGGATGGTGACGGCGACGCGGCGGTTGCGGGCGCGGCCTTCGGGCTGGTCGTTCGGGGCAACGGGGTAGTTGTCGGCGTGGCCGACTGCCGTCAGCCGCGCCGGGGCGACGCCGGCGTCGATGAACAGGCGCACCACGGCGCCGGCGCGCGAGGCGGAGAGCTCCCAGTTGGAGGGGAAGTTGTTGTTGCGGATGGGCTGGTTGTCGGTGTGGCCTTCGACTTGCACGGCATGCGGGTCTTCTTTCAGCAGCACGGCCACCGCCCGCAAGGCTTCGCGCGAGCTGGCCGTCAGCACGGCCGCCCCGGGGTCGAACAGCACGCTGGCGTTGATTTCCACGCTCACGCCGCGGCTGTTCTGCGTGACCCGCACCTTGCCCTCTTTGACCAGCGGCGCCAGCGTCGACAGCAGGTCCTGCGCCAGCTTGGTCATCTGCTCCTTTTCCTTGCGCAACAGCTCGGTGCGCCGGCGCAGCGCGGGATTGGGGATGGGGCAGGTTCTGCACTTGCGTGTTGATGGGCTTGGCCGAGCCCTGGCCGCCGAAGGCGTCGCCCAGCGCGTCCGAGAAGATCTTGTACTTGCCGGTGTTGACGGCGGCGATCGAGTACATCACCACGAAGAAGGCGAACAGCAGGGTGATGAAGTCGGCGTAGGAGATCAGCCAGCGCTCGTGGTTTTCCGGCTCGTCGTCGAACTTCCTGCGGGCGCGGCGCTGCATGTCAGTGGTACTCGCGCAGCAGGGTGGCGATGCGTTCGTCGATCACGCGGCTGTGGTCGCCCGTGGCGATGTCGTAGAACACGGCGGCGGCGATCTCCTGCTGGTGCACGTGCTGCGTGACGATGTTCTTGAGCTTGTTGGCGATCGGGTAGAACACCAGGTTGGCCAGGCCCACGCCGTAAATCGTGGAGACGAAGGCGATGGCGATGCCCGAGCCCAGCTTGGCCGGGTCGGCCAGGTTTTCCATCACCTGGATCAGGCCCAGCACGGCGCCCAGGATGCCGATCGTGGGCGAGTAGCCGGCCGCCGACTCCCAGATGCGCACCGCTTGCCGCTCGGCCGCCTCGTAGGCGCTGATCTCGGTGTCGAGCAGGTTGCGCAGCTTGTCGGGATTGATGCCGTCGACGATCAGGCGCAGGCCCTTGACGTTGAACTTGTCCTTCGAGGCCAGCATGTGGCGCTCCAGCGCCAGCATGCCGTCGCGCTTGGCGGTGGCGTTCCAGGCGCCGATCTCGCGCGCCAGCGTGATGCGGCTGTCCGGCGGCGGCGCCACGATCCAGCGCGCCATGCGCAGGCCGCGCACGAAGGTGGCCGGCCTGGTCTGCAGCAGCACCGCGCCCAGGGTGCCGATCACCACAATGGCGAACGCGGCCGGCTGGAGCAGCGAGCTCAGCTTGCCGCCTTCGAGGCCCTGGCCGATCAGCACGCCGGCCACGCCCAGTATCAGTCCTGCTATGCTGGCCCAGTCCATGCCTGCTCCCGTAACGAGGCGCGCAGCCGCGCTACCGCTTGCGTATGCAGCTGCGATACGCGTGATTCGGAGACGCCCATGACGGCGCCGATTTCCTTCAAGTTCAATTCTTCTTCGTAGTACAAGCCCATCAGCATCTTCTCGCGCGGCGGCAGCGCGTCGATGGCGTCGATCACGGCCTGGCGGAAATCGGTGTCGAGCAGCGCGCGCAGCGGGTCGGCGTCCTCGTCGCTGTGGAAGCGGTCGAGAAAGCTTTCGCCGCCCTCGTCGTCGCGGAAGTCTTCGTAGTAGATCAGCTGGTGGCCGCCGCCTTCGGACAGCATTTCCTGGTAGTCGGCCAGCGACAGCTTGAGCGACTTGGCCACTTCCGATTCGCTCGGCGGGCGGCCCAGGCGCTGCTGCAGCGTGGCCATGGCGGTTTCGATCTTGCGCATGTCCTGGCGCATGCTGCGCGGCATCCAGTCGCTGTTGCGCAGCTCGTCGAGCATGGCGCCGCGAATGCGCATCACCGCATAGGTTTCAAACTGGGCGCCGTGGGTTTCTTCGTAGCGGTTGATAGCATCGAGCAAGCCTATCATGCCGGCCTGGACCAGGTCGTCCACCTCTACGCTGGGTGGTAATTTGGCCTTCATATGGTGGGCCAGCCGCTTCACCAGCGGCATGTGCTCCGTCAGCAGCGAGTTCTTGTCCGCTTTCCCTTTGGCCGTGTACATATCGTTCTAGTTTTTCTCAGACGCTAAAATGGTTGCTACTCCCCGTACGGAATTGAGGCGCACCGGCCAGCGCCAAACGGCCTGCCAGTTGCCGGAACGCGACCGATGCACCGGCCAGCGGAAACGCATCGACCACCGCGCGCCCAAGGCGCGCCGCGCGCTGCAGGTACTCGTCGGCCGGCACCGAACCCATGGAAACCAGGGTCACGGCCAGGTATCGGCTCGCCGCTTGCGCCATATTATCGTAAACCACCTTTGCTTCGGCCTCGGATGCGCCCGTTACCACGATGCCGAAGGGCCGGCGGCCCAGTTCGTGGTTCAGGCGCTTGATCATGCTGTAGGCGTTTTTGATCGAGGTGGCGCTGTTCGAGACCTGCACCACGATGTCGGAACTGGCCATCACCGGCACCGGGAATGCCTCGCCGTCGAACTCGCCGTCCACGATCACCAGGCCGGTCTGCTTGGCCAGCACGTCGAAGGCCTTGGCCAGGCGGCGCGTCTCGTCCGGGCCGGAGCGGGCCACGCCGCGTGTCATGGATACCACACCGAAGCCTTGCGGCACCTGGTGGATCACCTGGTTCAGGCCGCACTCCTGGCGCGCCACGTCCAGCAGGCTGGCGCCGTCATCCACACCGAGGCGCGAGGCCACGCCGTGCGCGCTGGCGCAGGCATCCACCAGCAGCACGTCGTTGCCGGCGCGCGCCAGCGAGGCGCCCAGGTTGACCAGCATGGAACCCTTGTCGTCCTGCGGGGTGGCGGAGAGGAAGGTGACGATGCGCGGCTGCGGGCCAGCCAGCATGCGGCGCAGGCCTTCGGCCTGGTCGAAATCGAAGTTAGCCAAGGCGCACCTCGCGCAGCGCGAAATCATTGGCTGCGTTGGCCGCATGGCCGGCGGCGGCCATCACCAGCGGCAGTTCGCTGTCGGCGTACTGGCTGGCGGCGCTGCCCGGCTTGAGGCGGAAGGCGCGCTCGATCAGGGCGGCGGGGTCGGCCAGGTGCAGGTCCTCCGGCACCCGCTGGCCGCTGGACACGTAGAACATGTTCAGTTTCTGGCGGATCACCACGTCCAGCACGTTGCCAAGGGATGCGGCTTCGTCCAGCTTGGTCATGATGCAGCCGGCCAGGCCGCTGCCCTGGTAGGCGCGCACCACTTCGTTCAGGGTTTCCTGGGTGGAGGTGGCGTTCAGGCACAGCAGGCGCTTGACGTTGGCATCCGTGCCTTGCAGCATGGCCACCTGCTCGGCCACCATGTGGTCGCGCTGGCTCACGCCGACGGTGTCGATCAGCACGGTATGCTTGTTCTTCAGTTCTTTCAGCGCGATGCGCAGGTCGGCCTCGTCCTTCACCGAGTGCACCATCACGCCCAGGATCTTGCCGTAGATGCGCAGCTGTTCGTGGGCGCCGATACGGTAGGCGTCGGTGGTGATCAGCGCCAGCTTGTCCGGGCCGTGGCGCATCACGCAGCGCGCGGCCAGCTTGGCGGTGCTGGTGGTCTTGCCGACGCCGGTGGGGCCGACCAGGGCGAACACGCCGCCCTGCTCGATCAGCGCGTCCTCGTTGGCGATGGCCGACAGGTTGCGGGTCAGCACGGTTTTAATCCAGCGCAGGCTGTCGGCGGCGTCGCGGCTGGCCGGCAGCTTGTCGATCAGGTAGCGCGCCAGGCTGGCCGAAAAGCCGGCCGCCAGCAGTTCGCGCAGCACGGCGGCCTTTTGCGGCTCGCGCTGCTGGGTCGAACCCCAGGACAGCTCGGCCAGCTGGGTTTCCATCATGCCGCGCATGGCGCGGATCTCGTTCATCATGCCGCTCATCTCGGCGGCCGCGTTGGCCTTGGCGCTGTTGACGGCGTCGGCCACCAGGGCGCTGATGCGCTCCATGTCCAGCGACGGCGCGGGCGCCGGGGCAGGTGCCGGCACGGGGATGCGCGGCGCCGGTGCCGCCATGCGCGGTGCGGGGCGCGCCGCAGGCGCGGGCGCGATGGCGGCGGCCGGCGCCAGCGGCGCCAGGTAGGACGGCGTCTCGGGCAAATCCAGGTAGGGTTCGGGACGCGCCATCGGCGAGTCCGGGGATGGCAGCGCCAGCGAAGCGGCGTCGTCGTTGGCGAGGGCCAGGATTTCCACTTCGCCATCGGTAGGACGGTTCGACAAGATCACCGCATCCGGCCCCAGGGCCTCGCGTACTTTGCGCAGCGCTTCGCGCGATGTAGGTGCAGTAAATTTTTTGACGTTCATGACCGGTTTCCCCTGTTACACGAGTGCCGCGACTTCAAGTCGGACGCGGCTCACTCTCATGCTTGCATTATTACTGGTGCACAGGAGAAACGATCGGGGGAACAGGGGCGAAAACCGCCCCTTATTCTTTACTGCGCGCCGACCAGGGCGGTGACGCGGATGGTCTTGGTTTCCGGGATCTCGGCGTGCGACAGTACCTTCAGTTGCGGCAGCGCGCGGCGCAGGAAGCGCGACAGCAAGGTGCGCAGCGGGCCGGGCACCAGCAGCACCGGCGTCAGCCCCAGCGCTTCCTGCTGCGCGGCGGCGGCCTGCGCCTGCTGGGCGATGGTGTCGGCCAGGCCGGGCTCGATGCCGGCGCCGTCCGGGCCGCTGGCGGCCAGCGCCTGCATCAGCAGGCGTTCCAGGCGGTTGTCCAGGGTCATCACCGACAGCTCGCCGCCGGTCGGGAACAGCTGCTGCACGA
Source organism: Pseudoduganella sp. UC29_71 (assembly GCF_042693265.1). Classification (NCBI taxonomy): domain Bacteria; kingdom Pseudomonadati; phylum Pseudomonadota; class Betaproteobacteria; order Burkholderiales; family Oxalobacteraceae; genus Pseudoduganella; species Pseudoduganella sp. UC29_71. The sequence goes on from NZ_CP170549.1 coordinate 4,522,626, forward strand.
TGGCGCGGCCCAGCGAGATGCGCACCAGCGCGGTCAGCTCGTTCGGGTCCTGCGTGTGCACGGTGTGCTCGGCCAGGGTTTCGATAATCGAGCGCATGTCGCGGATGTGCACGCCTTCGGACAGCAAGTTCTGCAGCACCTTCTGCAGGGTCGACAGCGACAGCATCTTCGGCACCAGGTCTTCCACCAGCTTGGGCGATTCCTTGCCCAGGTGGTCCAGCAGCGCCTGCACTTCGGCACGACCCAGCAGCTCGGACGCGTGCGTGGTGATCAGGTGGTTCAGGTGGGTGGCGACCACGGTGCCGGCATCGACCACGGTGTAACCCATGGTCTGCGCCTGGTCGCGCAGGCTGGCGTCGATCCAGATGGCGGGCAGGCCGAAGGCCGGATCTTCGGTCACCAGGCCGGGCAAGGTGCCGCTGGCCATGCCAGGGTTGATGGCCAGGAACTGGCCGTTGAACGCTTCGCCCGCGCCCACTTCCACGCCCTTGAGCGCGATGCGGTAGGCGGACGGCTTCAGTTCCAGGTTGTCGCGGATGTGCACCGGCGGCGCCAGGAAGCCCACTTCCTGCGCGAACTTCTTGCGGATGCCCTTGATGCGCTTGAGCAGCTCGCCGCCTTGGGTCTTGTCGACCAACGGGATCAGGCGGTAGCCCACTTCCAGGCCCAGCGTGTCGACCGGCAGGATGTCTTGCCAGCTGGCTTCTTCCTGCTCGGGCGCGGGCGCTGCCGCCGCCGCCGCGGCCGCGGCCGCTTCGGCGGCCGGCGTGCCGGGCGCCCCGCCCCCGCCGCCGGCGCGTTCCTTGGCGCGCTTGTCCATCAGATAGCCGGCGCCGCCCAGCACGCCCGCCAGCAGCAGGAACACCAGGTTGGGCATGCCGGGAATCAGGCCCATGCCGCCGATGATGGCGGCGGTAATGTAGAGCACTTGCGGCTTGGCGAACAGCTGGCCGATCACCTGGGTGCCGATGTCCTGCTCGCTGGCCACGCGCGAGACGACGATACCGGCTGCGATCGAGATCACCAGTGACGGGATCTGCGCCACCAGGCCGTCACCAATGGCCAGCAGGGTGTAGGTCTTGAGCGCTTCGCCGAAAGCCAGGTCGTGCTGGATCAGGCCGACCAGCAGGCCGCCGACGATGTTGATCACCGTGACCAGGATGCCGGCGATGGCGTCGCCGCGCACGTACTTGGAGGCACCGTCCATGGCGCCGTAGAACTCGGCTTCCATCGACACTTCGCTGCGGCGCTTGCGCGCTTCCGCTTCGCCGATCAGGCCGGCGTTCAGGTCGGCGTCGATGGCCATCTGCTTGCCCGGCATCGCGTCCAGGGCGAAGCGCGCGCCCACTTCGGCGATACGGCCGGCACCCTTGGTGACGACGGTGAAGTTGATGATGGTCAAAATAATGAACACGACGATACCGACCGTGTAGTTGCCGCCGATCAGGAAGTGGCCGAAGGCTTCGATCACCTTGCCGGCCGCCGCCGCGCCGGTGTGGCCTTCGGTCAGCACCACGCGGGTGGACGCCACGTTCAGCGCCAGGCGCAGCATGGTGGACACCAGCAGCACGGTCGGGAAGGCCATGAAGTCCAGCGGCTTGACGGTGTACAGCGCGGTCAGCAGCACGATGATGGACAGCGCGATGTTGAAGCTGAAGAACAGGTCCAGCACGAAGGCCGGCAGCGGCAACACCATCATCGCCAGCAGCATGATGATCAGCACCGGCGCGGCCAGGCTCTTGCTGCCGGCGCTGCTCATGCCGCCGAAGGTGCGGCTCATCCATTCTGGCAGTCTGATGCTGTTCATTGCTGTGCTCCGTTATCCGTTTTGTTATCGGTTTTGTTCTGCAAGGCTTGCTGCTTGGCCAGCTTGGCCGCTTCGTAGTCCGGGTGGTTCGGGTCCATGTCGTTCGGCACGTCCAGCTTGCTTGGACGGTCGGGGTAGCGGCCGCCCGGCTTGAAGGCGCGCAGCTGGAACACATAGGCCAGCACTTCGGCCACGGCCGCGTACAGGCGCTGCGGGATCTCGTCGCCGATGTCGCTGTGCTTGTACAGCGCACGCGCCAGCGCCGGCGCTTCCAGGATGGCCACCTTGTGCTCGCGCGCCAGTTCGCGGATCTTGGCCGCCACCTCGTCGGTGCCCTTGGCCACCACTTTGGGCGCGCCCGAGCCTTCGGTGTACTTCAGCGCCACCGCGTAGTGGGTCGGGTTGGTCACCACCACGTCGGCGGTCGGCACGTCGGCCATCATGCGGCGCTTGGCCATCTCACGCTGCAGCTGGCGGATCTTGCCCTTGATCTGCGGATTGCCGTCGGATTCCTTCGATTCCTGGATCATTTCCTGGCGCGTCATCTTCAGCTTGTTAGCGTAGTGCCACATCTGGTACGGCGCATCGATGGCGGCGATCAGTCCCAGCGCGCCAACGATGAACAAAAAGCTCATGCCCAGCATGTCCAGCATGTGGGCGCTGCCCAGCTTGAACGGTTCCATGGCCAGGCCGATCACGGCGTCTTTCTGCTTCATGACCACCAGGTAGGCCACGAAGCCGACCACAATGGTCTTGGCGATGGCCTTGACCAGCTCCACCAGCGCATTGGTCGACACCATATTGCCCAGGCCGCGCATGGGATTGAGTTTCATCAGGTTGGGGGTGATGGCCTTGCCGCTGAACAGCCAGCCGCCCACCAGCAGCGGCGAGATCAGCGCCACCACCATGACGGCCACGCCCAGCGGCAAGCAGGCCAGCAGCACGCGGCCCACGTCCACGCCGACCCGGGCCAGCAGCACATCGGAGTTGTAGATCTGTTCCTTGCTCAGCGCCAGGCCGGACACCATGGCCGAGGACAGGTCGCGCACCAGGCTGGAGCCGAACATCCACAGCATGGCGCCGGACGTCATCAGCACGGTGAACGTGGCGACTTCACGCGATCGGGGAACGTCGCCTTCTTCACGCGCCTGCTCGAGGCGCTTCTGTGACGCCGGTTCTGTCTTTTCGCTTTCGCTTTCTTCTGCCATGCCGCGCTCCCGCCCGCAATTGCCGTGATATCAGGAGCAATTATCGCTGCGCGCCTGCCGCCGCCATCCATGGAGGAAGGCGGCAAAAGCCCGGCTATTTGATATTACTGTGGGGAAAAATCGGGGTCGGAAAGGGTCAGGCAGGGTCAGGCAGGGGCCAGCAGCGCCAGCTGTTCGGGCGACAGGTAGCACCATTCGCCCTCTTCCAGGCCGAGGGACGCCAGCTGGAGCTGGCCGATAGCGGAGCGGTGCAGCGCGCTGCAGTGGTTGCCGGCGGCCGCCAGCATGCGCTTGACCTGGTGGTACTTGCCCTGCTCCAGCACGATTTCCAGCTGGTGCTCGCCGCGCTGCTCGCACACCAGGGCCGCGAGCGGTGCCGGTTCATCGTGCAGCTGCACGCCGGCCAGCAGCTGGGCCACCAGTTCCGGCGTCACCGGCTCTTGCGTGGTGGCCTGGTAGACTTTGGGAACGTGCCGCTTCGGCGACGATTGTGCATGGATAAAGGGGCCATCGTCGGACATCAGCAGCATGCCGGTGGTGTCGTGATCGAGCCGGCCGACCGGTTGCACCTCACGCCAGCTGAACTGTTCGGGCAGCAGGGTCAGCACGCCGGGATGGTGGCTGGGCTTGCGCGAGCACTCGTAGTTGGCCGGCTTGTTCAGCGCGATGTACAGGTGTTCGCGGTACACCCACTCTTCGTCGAAAATGGTCAGCACCAGGCCATCGGTCTCGATGCTGGCTTTATAGTTGTCGTGGACTTCGCCGGCGATGCTGACTTCGCCGTCTTCGATCAGGGCGCGGCAGTATTTGCGCGTGCCGAAACCCTGGGATTGCAGGATGCGGTCTAAGGATAATTTGCTCATAGGGCGAGACTTTACCAGATTTCAAACACAGCTTGACGCAGATCAAAGCCCGCGCATTTTGCTCGGCTACACTGGCTCCACTGTAGGAATTTCCCTAGTGCTGTCGGAAAGGATGCAAGATGAGCTCGCAGAAATCGGCAAGCCGCCACTTGGCGGCGCACGCCACGCGCCTCGGCGTGGAACGCTGGCGGCTGGACGCGGCCGGCATGGCCCCGGCCGCAATGCCGCAGGCCGACTGGCACGCGGCTGCCCAGCAGCACTTCATGGACTGGCTGGCGGACGGCGGATTCAGAAATGAAAACAGCGGCAATGACGCCGCCGTTCTCATGTCCCGTTACGGGACTCAATGCGAGGAATTGAAATTCTCTCGGGTCCGCATCAGCGATGCGGTTGAGTAGTTCGTTTCTGACTTACGGCAAACTTGTGCAGACAACGAGTTAAGCTGTTTATGCGGCCTCCCTAGGAAAGAACTACAACACCAATATAGCCCACCTCGTAAAGAATACAAGTAGAAATCAAGCAGTATTGTCAATGTTGTACTGTGCGCGGACGCACTTAGCGCACGGCCGGCGCGGCGCTGTGCACGGCTGCCTTCATGGCGCCTGCCCCCATGGCGGCGCCGAATTTCTTCAGCACGCGCTCCGGCAAGCCTTCATGCTGGGTGTAGTCGACAATGTCTTCGGCGTGGATGACATCGCGCGCCACGGTGTCCACCGTGCCCAGGCCGTCCGCCAGGCCCATGTCGATGGCGCGCGCGCCGGTCCAGAACAGGCCGGAGAACGTTTCCGGTGTTTCCTTCAGGCGCTTGCCGCGCCCGGTGCGCACCACATCGATGAACTGGGCATGGATCTCGTTGAGCATGGTCTGCGCGTGCGCGCGGTGCTTCTCGCTCAGCGGCGTGAACGGGTCCATAAACCCCTTGTCCGCGCCCGCCGTCAGCAAGCGGCGCTCCACCCCGACCTTGTTCATGATGCCGTTGAAGCCGAAGCCGTCCATCAGCACGCCGATGGAGCCGACGATGCTGGCCTTGTTGACATAGATCTTGTCGCCGGCGGCGGCAATATAATAGCCGCCCGAGGCGCAGATTTCATTGACCACCACATACAGCGGCTTGGCCGGATAACCTTTGCGCAGGCGGCGGATCTCGTCGACGATCATGCCGGCCTGCACCGGGCTGCCGCCCGGGCTGTTAATGTGCAGCACCACCGCCACCGAGCCGTGGTCGGAAAAAGCCTTGTTCAGCGCGGGAATGACGACCGCCGCCGAGCCGCTGCCTTCGGTCTCGATATCGCCTTCAATCTCGATCAGGGCCGTGTGGCGGCCCAGCGTTTCGGAGTCGCTGCCGGGGAAGGTAAAGTCGAAATAAGCGGCGATCGCGACAAATATAAGCACTAACGTCATCAGTTTGAAGAAGATGCTCCAGCGCCGGTTGGCGCGGCGTTCCCGCACGGTGGACAGCACCAGCTTCTCCAGCACCTCGCGTTCCCAGTTCAAGCCGGCCACGGAGGGGGCCGGGGTTGCGGGCGCGCCGCTGTTATTGGTGTCGCTTGTATTGTCGCTCATGGAATCTTAACTCGGGATGGGGGCGCCGCTCAGGCGCGGGCGGGCCGGATGTAGTCGTCCGGCTGCCAGTAAAGTTGTTCGTCGTGCTCAACCACGGCGATGGGACGCAGCCGGCCGCCACGGCACGGACCGCCGGCGCACTGGCCGCTATCCGGGATGTAGACGGCGCCGTGCGTGGAACACATGATGTACAGCTTGCTCGACTCGAAGAATTCGCCCTGGTTCCAGTCCAGTTCGATCGGCACGTGGGCGCAGCGGTTCAGATAGCCGTAGGCCTTGCCTCCGTAGCGCACCACGAAGCCGGTGGCGTCCTCGCCGCCGGCCGTGACCGGAAAGCGCACGCCGCGGCCCAGGTCTTGCACCGCGTCGGCGGCGCAGATCAGGATTTCCACGCTCTCGCTCATCAGGCGTTCTCGTTCAGCCACTGGTGCAGTTCGGCAACGGTCTTGGCCGAGTACATCGGATTGCAGGCTTGTAGCTGGTCAACCGGGTGGGCGCCGTACTCCACCGCCACGCCCGCCGCGCCGGCGTTGTTGGCCATCAACAAGTCGTGGCTGGTGTCGCCTATCATCACGGTGCGCTTCAGGTCCTGGCCCAGCTCGCGGGTCAGCTCCTGCAGCATGGCCGGATGCGGCTTGGAGAAGGTTTCATCGGCGCAGCGGGTGGCGTCGAACATCGACAGCAGCCCGGCCGCGTTCATCGCGCGGTTCAGGCCGACGCGGCTCTTGCCGGTGGCCACGGCCAGGAAATACGCCTGCTGGGACAGCTCCTGCAGCATTTCGCCCACGCCCTTGAACAGCGTCAGCTCGTGATCCTTGGACAGGTAGTGGTAGCGGTAGCGCTCCACCATGCGCGGATAGTATTTGGGATCGATGTTGGGCATGACCGCCTGCATGGCCTCGTACAGGCCCAGGCCGATCACGTGCGAGGCTGCCTCCTCGCCCGGAATGGGCAGGCCCAGATCCTTGGCGGCGGCCTGGATGCAACGGACGATCGTCGATGTGCTGTCCATCAACGTGCCATCCCAATCGAACACGATCAGATCAAATTGCTTTCTTGCCATGTATTCCGGCGCTGCCTGCCGCCGGCTCCTCTTTATGAATTCAATGGTTTACCCAAGCTTACCAAGAATCGCTCGCATTCGGCTGCCAGCGGCGCGTTCAGTGTCATGGTTTTGCCCGTTTCCGGGTGGGTAAACGTAATCTGATGGGCGTGCAGGAACATGCGCTTGAGCGCGCCGCGCGTCGCGTCGGCTTTCTGCAGCGCCTTGTTGAGTGCGAAATCGCCGTACTTGTCGTCACCTGCTATGGGGAAGCCCGAAGATGCCAGATGAACGCGAATCTGGTGCGTGCGGCCGGTTTTCAGCTCGGCTTCCAGCAGCGCGAACTGCTGATATTTTTTCAGCAAGGTAAACACCGTGTGCGACGGCAAGCCGTCCGGCGACACCGACACGCGGCGCTCGCCGTCGGCGGTGGAATACTTCTTCAGCGGCGACTTCACATGCTGGCGGGCATTTTTCCAGTCGCCCACCGCCAGGGTCAGGTAGCGCTTGTCGGTGAGGCCGTCGCGCATCTGCTCGTGCAGATTGGTCAACGCCGAACGTTTCTTGGCCAGCAACAACAGGCCGGACGTGTCCCGGTCCAGCCGGTGTACCAGTTCCAGGAACTTGGCGTCCGGGCGCGAGGCGCGCAGCTGCTCAATGACGCCGAAGGACACGCCCGAGCCGCCATGCACGGCGGTGCCGGCCGGCTTGTCAATCACCAGCAGGTGCGCGTCCTCGAAAATGATGTCGAACTCGGCGGCCGGCACGTTCGATTCGGCCTTTTCCGCCACGCGCACGGGCGGCACGCGCACCACGTCACCTTGTACCAGGCGGTACAATTGATCGATGCGCCCCTTGTTCACACGCACTTCACCCGAGCGCAGGATGCGGTAGATATGGCTTTTCGGCACACCTTTGCAAATACGCAACAGGTAGTTATCGATGCGCTGGCCGGCGTCTTCTTCGCCTATCGTCAGGAATTGTGCTTGCGGCAGGACCTGTGTGGGGACGGCGGCTTGCGGCTTTTGCGCCGCATTCTGGACCATGTTTCGGCCGTTCTTCCCAGAAAATCTCTCTAAGTCCTTCATTTTGAATATATAATCGTTTTGCCGCAGTTTAAGCTGCTGTACGTGTAAGAATAAAAGCACATTTTACACAGGGGCGTACCGCTGGCCTCGCTTATTTAGCAAATTCAGTGGAAATAAATGTATACGCACACTCGTGCGGTCATCAGGGTGGCGACCACTGTCGCCATCGGGTAGCGGGCACGGGTGCTGGGATTAGATTGGCTGGATTGTTAGGATAAGTCCGGCGAGCAAGCACACAGTCGTTGCTCGCTGGTTGATGAAGCTGATTACGCTTGCCGTTTTCGCCAGGCACCATACAAGATGCCATGGCTCGACGCTTTGCGCACGCCTGCCTGCCCCGCCCGCCCCGGCCGACTCACCTCGGCCGCTGGCCTGCTGGATGAGTTGCAAGCAGTGCGCACACTCGGCATGACGCTCGGCCTCATGCGCCCTTTGCGGCCGCAACGCTACCGCGTTGCTGCGCCGCATGACGAGGCAAAACCCCTCCGCCTCCTTACTCCCGCGTATATCCCTGGTATCACGCCGTTCCCGAGGGAACGGCAAGAGATGGCCTTCGGGCCGCGGAGTTAATAAAAATGAAACGCATGTTGTTCAATGCGACGCAGCAAGAAGAGTTGCGCGTTGCCATCGTCGACGGTCAGAAACTGATCGACATCGACATCGAAACCGCTGGCCGTGAGCAGCGCAAGTCCAACATCTACAAAGGCGTCATCACCCGCATCGAGCCGTCGCTGGAAGCGTGCTTCGTCAGCTACGGCGAAGACCGCCACGGTTTCCTGCCGTTCAAGGAAGTGGCGCGCAGCTACTTCCGCGAAGGCGTGGACGTGCGCAACGCCTCCGTCAAGGAAGCCCTGCGCGAAGGCCAGGAAATCATGGTGCAGGTGGAAAAAGAGGAGCGCGGCAACAAAGGGGCGGCCCTGACCTCCTTCATCTCGCTGGCCGGCCGCTACCTGGTCCTGATGCCGAACAACCCGCGCGGCGGCGGCGTATCGCGCCGCGTCGAAGGCGAAGAACGCCAGGAACTGCGCGAAACCATGGACAAGCTGGACCTGCCGCAAGGCATGTCCGTGATCGCCCGCACTGCCGGCATCGGCCGCAATGTCGAAGAGCTGCAGTGGGACTTGAACTACCTGATGCAGCTGTGGCGCGCCATCGAAGGCGCCGGCAAGGCCGCCTCGGGCGCCTTCCTGATCTACCAGGAATCGTCGCTGGTCATCCGCGCCATCCGTGACTATTTCCAGCCGGACATCGGCGAAATCCTGATCGACACCGACGTTATCTACGAACAAGCTCATCAGTTCATGAGCCACGTGATGCCGGACATGGTGCACCGCGTGAAGCGCTACAGCGACGACGTGCCGCTGTTCTCGCGCTTCCAGATCGAACACCAGATTGAAACCGCGTACTCGCGCACCGTGCCGCTGCCATCGGGCGGCGCCATCGTCATCGACCACACCGAAGCGCTGGTGTCGGTGGACGTGAACTCGGCCCGCGCCACGCGCGGCTCGGACATCGAGACCACCGCCTTCAACACCAACTGCGAAGCGGCCGAAGAGGTGGCCCGCCAGCTGCGCCTGCGCGACTTGGGCGGCCTGATCGTGATCGACTTCATCGACATGGAAGTGGCCAAGAACCAGCGCGAAGTGGAACAGCGCCTGAAGGACGCGCTGCACCACGACCGTGCCCGCGTGCAAATGGGCAAGATTTCCCGCTTCGGCCTGATGGAACTGTCGCGCCAGCGCCTGCGTCCTTCGCTGTCCGAAGGGTCGCACGTGACCTGCCCGCGCTGTTCGGGCACCGGCCACATCCGTGACACGGAATCGTCCGCCCTGCAGGTGCTGCGCATCATCCAGGAAGAGGCGATGAAGGAAAACTCGGCCACCATCCACGTGCAAGTGCCGGTGGACGTGGCAGCCTTCCTGCTGAACGAAAAGCGCGGCGAAGTGCTGAAGATCGAGAACCGCCACCGCATCAACGTGATCCTGATCCCGAACAAGCATCTGGACACGCCGCACTACAAGCTGGAGCGCATCAAGCACGACGATCCGCGCCTGGAAGACCACGCCGCCAGCTACACCATGGCCGAGCAAGCCGAAACCGATATGGCCTACAACAAGCGCCAGAAGGAAGAAGCCAAGCCGCGCCAGGAAGCCGTCGTCAAGACCATTACCCCGGCCCAGCCTGCCCCAGTGGTGGAGCGCAAGCCTGCACCGGAACCGGTCAAGGCCGCGCCGGTACTGGCCGCGCCAGCCGAACAAGGTTTCTTCGCCAGGCTGTTCTCCTTCTTCTCGCCGAAGAAGGAAGAGCCGGCAGCAGCGCCCGCACCAGCCCCGGCTGCCAAGCCGGGCGCCGAGCGCGGCGACCGCAACGCCCGTGGCCCGCGCGGCCGCAGCCGCAGCGGCAAGCCAGGCAGCCGCGAGCGTGAAGAACGCGAACCGGGCGTGCGCTCGGGCGCCGACGAGGCAGCCAAGCCGGCCGAAGCCCGTGAAGGCCGTCCAGCCCGTCCGCCGCGTCCACCGCGCGAACCGCGTGAAGGCCAGCCGGCCGACGCCCCGGCCCAGCGCGCTGAGCGTGCCGAGCGTCCGGAGCGTGCTGAACGCCCTGAGCGCGCCGAGCGCCCGGAACGCGCCGAGCGTCCTGAGCGTGCCGAACGTCCGGAGCGCGCCCCGCGTCCACCGCGCGAACCGCGCGGCGACAAGGCTCCAGTTGCTGAGGTGAAAGCCGACGAACTGGCGCTGACCTCAGGCGCAGCCGCCGCAGCCGTGACCCTGACCGGCGCGCCAGCAGCCGCCGCACCGGCGGGCGAAGCACAAGTGAAGGTACCAGCGAACGCCGGCCCTGAAGGCGAGGATGGCGAAGCGCTGGACGGCGAAGAGCCGCGCCGCCGCCGCCGCCGTGGCGGCCGCAACCGCAACCGCCGCGAGCGCGAAGGCGCCGAGGGCGTCGAGGGCGCGGAACTGGCCGAAGGCGAATCCGCACCAGTGATCAGCTTCACCGTGGCCCCGGCCGAAGGCGAAGCCGCTCCGGCAGCAGCGCCTGAGGTAGCTTCACCGGTTGCCATCGCAGCACCGGCCGATCCGACCGTCGCTGAGGCAGCACCGCTTGCCGCCGAAGCCAGCGCCGCCGTGGCTGAAGCCCCGGTCGCCGTTCCCGCTCCGGTCGATCCGACCGTGGCCGTGGATGCGCCGGTGCCTGCGGCGGAAGCCGCTCCGGCCGCAGCCAAGGCTGCTGTTGTAGCCGACGCTGCAGCCGAAGTTGCAGCCGAGCCGGCGCCTGCGGTGGAAACCGCCGCTGCCGCCCCGGTGGCAGCTGAAGCACCGGCCACCGCAGTTGCCGCCCAAGTCGTTGCCGCAGCGCAAGCTGCCCCAGTGACGCCTGAGCCTGCTCCTGCAGCCGAGTACGCTTTCGAGCAGAAACCGCAAGCCGCCGAAGCAGCACCAGCTGCACCGGCCGCCGAGCCGGCAGCCGCACCAGCAGCAGAGGCCGCTCCCGCAGCAGCCGAGCCAGCGCCGGCAGCCGCGCCAGTCGCAAGCGCCCCGGCAGTTGAAGCCGCAGTGGAAGCCGCACCAGCCGCCGCATCGGCTCCGGCTCCGGCTCCGGCATCCGCTCCAGCTCCGGCAGCAGCTCCGGCCCCGGCCGCCAAGCCTGCCGACCTGAACGCGATCCTGGAAGCCGCCGGCCTGACGCTGGCAGCCACCGACCCGGCCAAGCTGCGCGCAGCGCAGGAAGCCGCGTCGCAAGCTGCCGCGACGCCGGTGCGCGTGCCACGCGAGCGCAAGCCGCTGCCGCCGCAAGTGGACGAGCCGCTGATCCAGGTAGACACCCGCCGTTAATGGCCGGGTAGCCAACTAAAAAGGGGAAGCCGCGCGCTTCCCCTTTTCATTGTGGTGCATTGTTATTGCGAGTATGCAAGCGGCAGCAGCATGCCGGGTGCCATCGTGCTATCGTATCCGCATGTCCGAAAAAATCATCCTCTTTACCGACAACCGCTCGCAAGCGGCTGTCGTGCCGGCCGTCCTGCAAGCGCCCACCGGCGACCTGCGGGACCAGCTCGCCCGTCCCCTGCACGACCTGCGCATCTCCGTCACCGACCGCTGCAATTTCCGCTGCGTCTACTGCATGCCCAAGGAAGTGTTCGACAAGGATTACAACTACCTGCCGCACTCCTCCCTGCTCAGTTTTGAAGAGATCACGCGCATCGCGAAAATCTTCATCGCGCACGGCGTCGAAAAGCTGCGCCTGACCGGCGGCGAACCGCTGCTGCGCAAGAACATCGAAAAGCTGATCGGCATGCTGGCCGAGCTGAAGACCGTGCACGGCAAGCCGCTCGACCTCACGCTGACCACCAACGGCTCGCTGCTGGCGAAAAAGGCCCAGTCGCTGAAGGACGCCGGCCTGCAGCGCGTGACCGTGTCGCTGGATGCGCTGGACGACGCCATCTTCAAGCGCATGAACGACGTGGACTTCGCCGTGGCCGACGTGCTGCACGGCTTGGACGTGGCGCACCGCGTGGGCCTGGGGCCGATCAAGGTGAACATGGTGGTCAAGGGCGGCATGAACGACCACGAGATCCTGCCGATGGCGCGCTACTTCAAGAACACGCCGTTCATCCTGCGCTTCATCGAATACATGGACGTGGGCGCCTCCAACGGCTGGAAGCTGGATGAGGTGGTGCCGTCGGCCGAGGTGGCGCGCCGCATCGGCGCCGAGCTGCCGATCGAGCCCATCGCCGCCAACTACGCCGCCGAAACCGCAGAGCGCTGGCGCTACCGCGACGGCAGGGGCGAGATCGGCCTGATTTCGAGTGTAACCCAGGCCTTCTGCCAAAACTGTACCCGTGCCCGCCTCTCCACCGAGGGTAAGCTGTACACCTGTTTGTTCGCCACGCGCGGACACGACCTGCGCGCCCTGCTGCGCGATGGCAGCAGCGACGAGCAGATCGCCGGCGCCGTCAGCCACCTGTGGCAGGCGCGCGGCGACCGTTACTCGGAACTGCGCACCAGCCAGACGGCGGGCATCACCAAAAAAGTCGAGATGTCATATATCGGGGGATAGTTTGAGCGTGAAAAACAGCGTCACCGGCAACATCACCGGCTTGATCCTTGCCGGCGGACGCGGCACCCGCATGGGCCGCGTCGACAAAGGATTGCAGCCCTTCCACGGCAGCACCCTGGCCGCGCACGTGCTGCAGCGCCTGGCGCCGCAAGTGGCCAGCGTGGCCATCAGCGCCAACCGCAACCAGGCGGTCTACGAAGCGATGGGCGTGCCGGTGTGGCCCGATGAGCTGAGCGGCTTCGAAGGCCCGCTGGCCGGCCTGCAAACGGCGCTGCGGCACTGCACCACAGACCTGCTGCTGACCGCTCCCTGCGACTCACCCTTCCTGCCCGCCGACCTGGCCGAACGCCTGCACGCCGCCCTGCGCGAGCAGGACGCCGACCTGGCCGTGGCCGTCACCACCGAGTCCGACGAAAGCGGCGACAGCTATCAGCGCGTGCATCCCGTGTTCAGCCTGATGAAAACCAGTGTGCTGCCGCAGCTCAGCGCCTATCTCGACAGCGGGGCGCGCCGCATGGACGGTTGGTACAAAGCCGTGCGGGTGGCCGAAGTGATGTTCAGCGATGGCGCCGCCTTCCGCAACATCAACACCTTGGGCGACCTGAAGGACATGGAAGCGCTGGCCGCACGCGGCCACGGCGCCGAAGCTGCGGCTGGTGCGCCTGGTGCGCCTGGTGCGCCTGGCGCGGCTGCCGGGCTGGCGGCCGTCGCCGCTGCCGCCGGCACCGCCGGCTACACGCCGGACGCCATGCCGGTCGAACAGGCGCAAGCCATCATCCGCGGCCTGGTGCAGCAGATGCACCGACACTCCCCGACGCCGCTGGCCCAGAAAGTCGGCCTGCGCCATGCGTTGGACCGCGTGCTGGCCGTCGACATCATCTCCCCCATCGACGTCCCCGCGCACGACAACTCCGCCATGGACGGCTACGCCTTCCGCGGCGCCGACCTCAAGCCGGACGCGCCCACCACCTTCAAGGTCGTGGCCACCGCCTACGCCGGCCGCCCCGCCGCCGTACCGGCCGGCCCCGGCGAATGCGTGCGCATCATGACGGGCGCCGTCATGCCCGCCGGGCTGGACACCGTGCTGCCGCAGGAATTGGCCGCCGCCGTGGGCGACGGCAGCGTCACCGTGGCGCCCGGCAGCATCGCGCCCGGCGCCAACCGCCGCTTCCGTGGCGAGGACCTGGCTGCAGGCTCCCCCCGCGCTGCGCAAAGGCAAGCGCCTGCGCCCGGCCGACCTTGGCCTGATCGCCTCGCTGGGCATCGCCGAGGTGGCCGTGCACAGCCGCCTGCGCGTGGCCTATTTCTCCACCGGCGACGAACTGCGCTCCGTCGGCGAGCCGCTCGACGCAGGCAGCATCTACGACAGCAACCGCTACACGCTGTTCGGCATGCTGCAGCGCCTCGGCTGCGAACCCATCGACATGGGCAGCGTGAAGGACGACCCGGACGCGCTGCGCGCCGCGCTGCGCAGCGCCTGCGCGCATGCGGACGTGGTGCTCACCACCGGCGGCGTATCGACCGGCGCGGCCGACTACATCCGCCAGATCATGGCGGAGCTGGGCGACGTGGCGTTCTGGAAGCTGGAGATGCGGCCCGGCCGGCCGCTGGCGTTCGGCCGCATCGCGGCCAACGGCCACAGCGCCCTGCTGTTCGGGCTGCCGGGCAATCCGGTGGCGGCCATGGTGGCGTTCTACTTCTTCGCGCGCGCCGCACTGCTGCAGATGATGGGGGCCGACGCGGCGCAACAGGCGCTGCCGGTGATGCGCGCGCGCAGCGCGACTGCCATCCGCAAGAAGCCGGGGCGGACGGAGTATCAGCGCGGCATCGTGGCCGTCAATGGCAACGGCGAGCAGGAAGTGCGCATCACGGGTGCGCAAGGATCGGGTATCTTGCGCTCGATGTCGGAGGCGAACTGCATGGTGATCCTGGCCGCAAGCCAGGGTGACGCTGCGCCGGGCGATATGGTGGACGTGGTGCTGTTCGACGGGCTGGTTCGAGCCGCTGGCTGCACTGGCGGGTTACGCGGCTGCACCGCTAACCCGCCCTACTCTTCGTGCGTCGTAGGGCGGGTTAGCGGGGCCTGCCCCGCGTAAGCCGCCGAGCATGCCGCCAGCTAGCTGTCCGCCGCGTCATGATCGGTGTCCGGCCCCAGCATCAGTTGGGACGCTTCGCTGGGCAGCGCTTCCACGGTCTTCAGCTTGCGCGCCATCTGGCGGCTGCGCACTTCGGCGGTTTCGATGTTGCGCGCGGCCTTTTCCAGGGTCAGCTTGGTGGCGGCCAGCACGTCGCCGAACTTGCCAAACTCCGTCTTCACCGCCCCCAGCACCTGCCACACTTCCGACGAGCGCTTCTCCAGCGCCAGCGTGCGGAAGCCCATCTGCAAACTGTTCAGCAATGCCATCAAGGTGGACGGGCCGGCGATGCTGACCCGGTTCACGCGCTGCAGTTCATCGGCCAAGCCCGGCCGGCGCATCACCTCTGCGTACAAGCCTTCGGTCGGCAGGAACAGGATGGCGAAATCGGTGGTCTGCGGCGGCGCCAGGTATTTTTCCGCAATGGTCTTGGCCTCGCCGCGTACGGCGCGCTCCAGCTCGCGCCCGGCCGTTGCCACGCCCTCGGCGTCGGCCCGCTCGGCCGCCTCCAGCAGGCGCTCATACTGCTCTTTCGGGAACTTGGCGTCGATCGGCATCCACACCGGCGCGCCGCCCGCCACCTGGCCCGGCAGCTTGAGCGCGAATTCCACGCGCGCGTTGCTGCCCGCCACCGTCTCCACGTTCTTGGCATACTGCTCCGGCGTCAGCACCTGCTCCAGCAGCATTTCCAGCTGCACCTCGCCCCAGGTGCCGCGCGTTTTCACGTTGGTCAGCACCCGCTTCAGGTCGCCCACGCCCTGCGCCAGCAGCTGCATCTCGCCCAAGCCCTGGTGCACCCGCTCCAGCCGCTCCGACACCTGCTGGAACGACGCGCTCAGGCGCGCCTCCAGCGTGGCGTGCAGCTTCTCGTCCACCGTCTTGCGCATCTCCTCCAGCCGCGCGCCGTTATCGGTCTGCAGCTCGCGCATCTTCACTTCCAGCGTCGCGCGCACCTCCAGCAGGCGGCGCGCGTTCGATTCGGTCAGCACCTCGATCTGGCGCCGCATGCCGTCCAGCTGCTGTACCGTGGCCGCGTGCGACTGCGACAAGGTCTGGCCCATCTCCTGGCGCGACGCCTGCGCCGTGGCCTGCAGCTGCATGCGCACTTCGCGCTCCACGCGCTCAATGTGGGAAGCCAGCTCCGCATGGCCGCCGCCCTGGCTGCGCCCGCGCAGCAGGGCAAGAATTTGCAGCACCAGGAGCAGCGCGCCGAGCGCCAGCAGGACGAAGAATTCGATATGGGTCATAAGCCAGGTTTAGTGCGGATGATTCCGCATCCAGTCCGCCGTCTGGTAGAACGATTCCATCAGCCGCACGCGCAGCGCTTCGGCAATGCCGACATCCTCCATGGCCCAGGCCATGGCGCGCAGCCACTGGTCGCGTTCACTGGTGCCGATCGGGAACGGCAAATGCCGCGCGCGCAGGCGCGGGTGGCCGAAGCGCTCGACAAAGGAGTCCGGACCGCCCATCCAGCCGGACAGGAACCAGAACAGCTTGTCGCGCGAGCCCTCCGTACTGGGCGGGTGCAGGGCGCGGATGCCGGCAAATTCCGGTTCCAGTTCCATCAGGTCGTAAAAGCGGTCCACCATCTCGCGCAGCTTGGTCTCGCCGCCTATGGTGTCATACAGGGATTGTGGCTCATTCATACCCTCCATCATAGCTTACAGCGCAAAAGCTTGATATTCATCAAACAGTAAAGTGCGGTTTCGGGTGAAACTTTCACTTTGATCAAAAGTTCCGAAGCAAATGAAACTGCCTCTTTATGCCCACCCCACGCTCACCGTTCTGGTGGACGACGGCAGCTCATTTCTGAAGAACCTGCCGTTGCAAGACCACGCGCGCAAGGTCTTTCACCAGGCCGACGAAGCGCTGGCCTGGCTGACGCAAAGCCCGCGCCACGCGCGCGCGCCGCTGCGCGTGCAGCACGACCTGCCGGCGCGCAGCGTGACGGTGGACGTGGAAGGCATCTTCCGCGTCAGCAGCCGGCGCGAGCGCTTTGCCGTGCCGGCCGTGCTGGTGGCGGATTTCTACATGCCGCACATGAACGGCCTGGATTTCTGCCGCGCGCTGCAATACCTGCCCTGCAAGAAGATCCTGCTGGTGGACGCGGCCGAGGAACGCATGGCCATCGACGCCATGAACAACGGCCTGATAGACCGCTACGTGCGCAAGCAGGACGCGCACGCGCTGCCGCAACTCGCGCGCCAGATCGCACAGATGCAGCAAGCCTGGTTCCTTGACCAGGAGCGCGTGGCGCACGGCCTGCTGGCCATGCACGAGTACAGCTTCCTGCAGTGCGCGGCCGTGGCCGAGGTGGTGCGCCAGCTCTACCAGGGCCACGGCTTTGTGGAGCACTACATCTTCCCGCAGCCGAACGGCATCCTGCTGATAGACGGTGCGGGAGCAGCCCAGCTGATGGTGGTGGAGACCGAAGCGGGCATGCGTGCGCAGTACGAGATCGCGCGCGACAGCGGCGCGCCCCGCCCGCTGCTGCAAGCGCTGGAGCAGCGCCAGGTGCTGCCCTTCTTCCATCACAGGGGCGGCGACGGCATGTACGACAAGGCCATCGGCGGCAGCTGGCAGCGCTACTGCCGGGAGCCGCAGGTATGCCAGGGCGAGCAGACCTACTACTGGGCGCTGTTCGACCTGCCAGCCAGCTACTTGCACGAGCAGCCGTACACGCACGCGCAGTACGCCGGCGAGGCCACGTAGTTAGGCCTCGCGCAGCGTCTGCAGCGGCGGCTTGCGCAGCACGCCGCGCAAGCCCAGCCAGCCGCCGGCGATGGCGCACAGCGCGCCCACCGCCAGGCCGGCCAGCCACACGCCGGGATTGAACGCCCACTCGAACTTGAACTGGTAGGTGGCCAGGCCCCAGCCCATGGCCGCCGCGCCGGTCGCCGCCAGCAGGCCAGCCAGCGCGCCCACCAGCGTGAACTCGATCAGCTGCGCCTGCGACAGCTGCTTGCGCGTCGCGCCCAGCGCGCGCAGCAGGCCGGCCTCGCGGGTGCGCTCGTCCTGCGATCCCATCAGCGCCGCATACAGCACCAGCACGCCGGACAGCAGGGTGAAGGCAAACAGGAACTCCACCGCCATGATCACCTGGTCCAGCACCGCCTGCACCTGGCGCAGCACGCTGCCCACGTCCACGATGGTCAGGTTGGGATAGTCGCGCGTGAGCGCGTTGCCCAGTGCGGCCTGCGCCTTGGGCAGGTGGAAGGCCGTGATCCAGCTTTGCGGCGTGTCCGCCATCGCTTTCGGATTGATGATGACGAAGAAGTTCACCCGCATCGAGCCCCATTCCAGCTTGCGCAAGCTGGTGATCTTCGCCTCCACCGGCGAGCCGGCGATATCGAAGCGCATGGTGTCGCCCAGCTTCAGGCGCAAGGTCTTGGCTATGCCCTCCTCCACCGACGCTTCCGCCGCGCCGGCTGGAACGGCGGCATCGTTGAACCACTTGCCCGCCGCGATGCGGTTCCCGTCCTGCATGCTGTCCATGGTGGACAGGTTGAATTCGCGGTCCGCCAGGCCGCGCGCGCGGTCGTCCGTGTAGGTGGCGGCGGTGATGGCCTCGCCGTTCACGGCAACCAGGCGGCCCCGTATCATCGGGTACAGCGGCGCGTTCACCACGCCGGCGCTGGCCAGTCGCTTCGCGATCTCGTCCTTCTGCTCCGGCTGGATGTTGATGATGAAGCGGTTCGGCGCATCGGCCGGCGTGGCGTTGCGCCAGGCCGTCATCAGGTCGCCGCGCACCACGGTCAGCAGCAGCAAGGCCATCAGGCCCAGCGCCAGCGACACGATCTGGATCACCGTGGCGCCCGGACGGCGCTGCAGCGACGTCACGGCGAAGCGCCAGGCCTGGTGGCTGAAGGCGCCGCGCAGGGATTTCAGCGACTTCAAGCCCAGCCAGCCCACCAGCGCGAACACGGCAAACGCGCCGAGGAAGCCGAGCGCCGTCATCAGCGCCAGCTTGGCATCGCCGGCCTGCCACAGGAGCAGCAGCACGAAGCTGCCCAGGCCCAGGCCATAGGTGGCCAGCGCCATCGGCTGCGGCGGGGCCGCCTCGCGGCGGATCACGCGGTTGTGCGGCACGTTGCGCAGCTGGAGTATCGGCGGCAGCGCGAAGCCGGCCAGCAGCAGCATGCCGGTGGCCACGCCTTGCAGCGCGGGGCGGATGCTGGCCGGCGGCAAGTCGTTCGCCACCAGCTTGCCGAGCGCCTCGAGCAGCACGAAATGGCTGCCGAAACCGAGCGCCACGCCGATCACGCTGCCCGTCAGGCCCACCAGCAGGAACTCGATCAGGTACATGGCCGTGGCCTGATTCTGCGTCAGGCCCAGGCAGCGCAGCATGGCGCAGGCGTCCAGGTGGCGCGTCATGAAGCGGCGCGCGGCCATGGCCACGGCCACCGCCGCCAGCATGGCCGACAGCAGGCCCACTAGCGACAGGAAGCGGTCGGCGCGCTCCAGGGTCGAGCGCATCTCGGGGCGGCCCGCTTCCAGCGAATCGACGCGCACGCCTTTCACACCGCCCTGTTCGATCTGCGCGCGCAGCCAGGTTTCGTACGCCTTGATCTCCTCGCCACGCTGCGGCGGCGCCGCCAGCAGCAGGCGGTAGGTGACGCGCGCGCCCGGCTGCACCAGGTTGGTGGCCGCCAGGTCGGGCAGCGGCAGCATCACGCGCGGCGCGAAGTTCATGAAGGACGCGCCGCGGTCCGGCTCGGCCGCGATCAGGCGCGCCACCATGAAGCTCTTGTCGCCCAGCTTGATCTCGTCGCCCACGGCCGTCTTCAGCGCGCCCAGCAGGCCGGCGTCCACCCAGGCCGTACCGGGCTGCGGCACATCGTCCGCGGCAACGCCGACACCGTCGTTGGCCTGCTCGGGATCGGTGCTGGTCTTGACGCGGCCGCGCAGCGGATAGCCGCTGCTGACCGCCTTCAGCGACACCAGCTGCGACAGCACCGCCTCACCCTGGCCGGCCTGCGCCATGCTGGGGAACACCACCGTGTCGGCCAGCAGCAAACCGCGCCGCTGCGCCTCCGCGCGCCATGCCGGGTCCACCGGCTGGTCCGCGTTCACCACCATGTCCGCGCCCAGCAGCTGGTGCGCGTCGCGGTCCAGCGCGGCGCGCAGCCGGTCAATGAAAAAGCCGGACGCCGACAGCGCCGACACGGCCACGATCAGCGCCACCAGCAGGAAGCGCAGCTGCCCGGCGCGCCAATCGCGCAAGGTCATCCGTAAAGCAAGTTTGAACATGCGATGCTCCAATCTTCCTGGCGGGCTGTGCCGCATTCGGGGTCTGACCCCGAATGCGGCACAGCCCGCTTGATGGCGGTAGGCGGTAGGCGGTAGGCGGTAGGCGCTTAGGCAGTTAGCGGTCAGGCGGGGATGGCGGCGAAGAAGGCGTCCACTTCGGCCAGGAATTGCTGCTTTTGCTCCGGCGGCAGGAAGGATGCCTGGAAGCTGTTGCGGGCCAGGCGCTGGGCGTGCGACAGGCCCAGCGGCAGCGCTTCGAAGGTGGCGATGAAGTTGTCGTTCAGGTAGCCGCCGAAGTAGGCCGGGTCGTCGGAGTTCACGGTGGCCATCAGGCCGGCGTCCAGCAGCTGTACCAGGTTGTGGTCCTGCATCTGGTCGAATACGCGCAGCTTGGTGTTCGACAGCGGGCATACCGTCAGGGCGATCTGCTCGCGCGCCACGCGCGCCGTCAGCGCGGCGTCGTCCAGCACGCGCACGCCGTGGTCGATGCGCTCGACCTGCAGCACGTCCAGCGCCGACTGGATGTAGGCAGGCGGGCCTTCTTCGCCGGCGTGCGCCACCAGGTGCAGGCCCAGCTCGCGGCAGCGTGCGAATACGCGCGCGAATTTTTCCGGCGGGTGGCCTACTTCGGACGAGTCCAGGCCGACGCCGATGATCTTGTCCAGGTGCGGCAGCGCGGCGTCCAGCGTGGCCAGCGCGTCTTCTTCGGACAGGTGGCGCAGGAAGCACATGATCAGGGTGGCGCTGACCGGGCTGTCCTGGCAGGCGCGGTAGATGCCGTTGAACACGGTGGCCATGGCCACGCCGCGCGCGGTGTGCGTTTGCGGGTCGAAGAAGATTTCGGTGTGGCGAACGTTGTCCTGCTCGGCCTTTTTCAGGTAGGCCGCGGTCATGTCGTAGAAGTCCTGCTCTTGCAGCAGCACGCTGGCGCCGGCGTAGTAGATGTCGAGGAAGGATTGCAGGTCGGTGAAGGCGTAGGCGGCGCGCAGCGCGTCCACCGACGCGTAGGGCAGCGCCACGCCGTTGCGCCCGGCCAGCGCGAAGATCAGTTCCGGCTCCAGCGAACCTTCAATGTGGATGTGCAGTTCTGCCTTGGGCATGGTTTGCACCACGGTGCGTAGCTGGTTGTTCATGTTGTTTCTTTCATGTGTATCGCGATGCGGCCATCTTAACGGCAAAGCAAAATGCGCGCACGGTTTGCATGGGTGTCGGCATGACCGCTTCAGCCGTGCTAATGTGGCACAAAAGCACCGGAAAAACGCCCTGAATACCACTTAAAATTTATGTTTTATGACTATTTTCCGCTTTAAAATCAATAAGTTGCATAAACCAATTAAGTAAGTTACGACATACCTTTTGACTTCCTGAACCAATAGCGCAATAATAAATTTCATAGACGTAAGATGCGTTTCGACATACACACAAACATGCCGGCAAAAGTCCACCGCACGGCCACAAAGTTCAGCTCCAAGGTACGGGCAATCCGTGCCGGCACAGGCAGCTGGCAACGACAAAAAAAGAACAAACATACAGGAGTAGGTATCGATTAAGACCAGGGCCAGCAGCCGTCTTGACTGCCGACCAAGTGACTAGCAGGTTTACATCAAAGGACATTCAAATGACCATTTTTGACAACTACGCAGCACGGTACGAGCGCACCAAGGAAGAGGAAATGTCGATGACAGAGTACCTCGCGCTCTGCAAGAAGGACAGGCTGACCTATGCCACCGCGCCCGAGCGCATGCTGGCCGCCATCGGCGAACCCACGCTGGTCGACACGCGCAACGACACGCGCCTGTCGCGCATTTTCGCCAACAAGGTCATCAAGATCTATCCCGCCTTCCGCGAGTTTTACGGCACCGAGGAAGTGATCGAACAAGTGGTGTCCTTCTTCCGCCACGCCGCGCAAGGCCTGGAGGAACGCAAGCAGATCCTTTACCTGCTGGGTCCGGTGGGCGGCGGCAAGTCGTCGATCGCCGAGAAGCTCAAGTCGCTGATGGAGCAGGTGCCGTTTTACTGCCTGAAGGGCTCGCCGGTCAACGAGTCGCCGCTGGGCCTGTTCAACGAGGCCGAGGACGGCACCATCCTGGAAGAGGACTACGGCATACCGCGCCGCTACCTGCGCAACATCCCGAGTCCGTGGGCCGTCAAGCGCCTGCACGAATTCAACGGCGACATCAACCAGTTCCGCGTGGTCAAGCGCTACCCGTCCATCCTGAAGCAGATCGCCATCTCGAAGACCGAGCCGGGCGACGAGAACAACCAGGACATTTCCTCGCTGGTGGGCAAGGTCGACATCCGCAAGCTGGAGGACTACGCGCAGGACGATCCGGACGCCTACAGCTATTCGGGCGGCCTGTGCCTGGCCAACCAGGGCTTGATGGAGTTCGTCGAGATGTTCAAGGCCCCCATCAAGGTGCTGCACCCGCTGCTGACGGCCACCCAGGAGGGCAACTACAAGGGCACCGAGGGCTTCGGCGCGATCCCGTTCGACGGCATCATCCTGGCGCACTCCAACGAGTCCGAGTGGAAGGCCTTCAAGAACAACCGCAACAACGAGGCATTCCTCGACCGTATCTATATCGTCAAGGTGCCGTACTGCCTGCGCGTGACCGACGAGATCAAGATCTACGACAAGCTGCTGGTGAATTCCTCGCTGGAGAAGGCGCCGTGCGCGCCCGGCACGCTGAAGATGATGGCCCAGTTCGCCATCCTGTCGCGCCTGAAGGACCCGGAGAATTCCTCCATCTTCAGCAAGATGCTGGTGTACGACGGCGAGAACCTGAAGGACACCGACCCGAAAGCGAAGTCCATCCACGAGTACGTGGACTACGCCGGGGTGGACGAGGGCATGAGCGGGCTGTCGACGCGCTTCGCCTTCAAGATCCTGTCCAAGGTGTTCAACTTCGACACCACCGAAGTGGCCGCCAATCCGGTGCACCTCTTGTATGTGCTGGAGCAGCAGGTCGAGCGCGAGCAGTTCCCGCCGGAGACCGAGCAGAAATACTTCTCCTATATTAAGGAGCACCTGGCGCAGCGCTACGTGGAGTTCATCGGCAAGGAGATCCAGACCGCCTACCTGGAGAGCTATTCCGAATACGGCCAGAACATCTTCGACCGCTACGTGACGTTCGCCGACTTCTGGATACAGGACCAGGAATACCGCGATCCGGACACCGGCGAGAGCTTCGACCGCGAGTCGCTGAACAACGAGCTGGAGAAGATCGAGAAGCCGGCCGGGATTTCGAACCCGAAAGACTTCCGCAACGAGATCGTCAACTTCGGCTTGCGCGCGCGCGCCAACAACGGCGGCAAGAATCCGGCCTGGACCAGTTATGAGAAGTTCCGCACGGTGATCGAGAAAAAAATGTTCTCGAATACCGAGGAATTGCTGCCGGTGATCTCCTTTAACGCCAAGGCCAGCGCCGAGGACGCCAACAAGCACGCCGACTTCGTGGCGCGCATGGTGGAAAAAGGCTACACCGCGAAACAGGTGCGCTTGCTGTGCGAGTGGTATCTGCGCGTGAGGAAGTCATCCTAAGCCGGCGGTGCGATAATACGGAGCAGGGACGGTCCAACAGCCGCCCTGCCCCGACGCCGGAATCCATGTAGCAGCAGGAGGCACTTTGACTTACCTCATTGATCGTCGTTTGCAAGGCAAGAACAAGTCCGCAGTCAACCGCGAACGTTTCTTGCGGCGTTACAAAGGCCAGATCAAGGACGCGGTGGGACGGGCCATCAAGGGCCGCTCCATCACCGACGTCGAGAATGGCGAAAAGGTTTCCATTCCCGTCAAGGACGTGAACGAGCCCTCGTTCGGCCATGCCCATGGCGGCGTGTGGGAAGTGATCAACCCGGGCAACCAGGAATACCAGAAGGGCGACCAGATCGCGCGGCCGAAGGGCGGCGGCGGGTCCGGGCGCGGCAAGGCCGGCAATAGCGACCAGACCTCCGAGGACGATTTCATCTTCGAACTGTCGCGCGAAGAATTCATGAACTACTTCTTCGAGGACCTGGAACTGCCCAACCTGGTCAAGACCCAGCTCACCGCCACCACCGAGTTCAAGAACCAGCGCGCCGGCTACACCGTGTCCGGCACGCCGTCCAACATCCACGTGCTGCGCTCGCTGCGCGGCGCGCTGGGCCGGCGCATCGCCGTCGGCGGCAGTTCGCGCAAGCGGCTGCTGGAAGCCGAGCGCGAACTGCAGGCCCTGCTCGAGGCCGGCGCGCCGATGGAAGACCCGTATGTGGTGGAGCTGCGCAAGCTGATCCACCACCTGCACACGCGGCTGCTGGCCATCCCCTATATCGACCCGTTCGACTTGCGCTACAGCAACCGCATCAAGGTGCCCAAGCCGATGACGCAGGCGGTGATGTTCTGCATCATGGACGTGTCCGGCTCCATGGACGAGAGCCGCAAGGACACGGCCAAGCGCTTCTTCATCCTGCTCTACCTGTTCCTCAAGCGCGTGTACGACAAGATCGAGGTGGTCTTCATCCGCCACCACACGGCGGCGGCGGAAGTGGACGAGGACGAGTTCTTCCACTCGCGCGAGTCGGGCGGCACGGTGGTGTCGTCGGCGCTGCACCTGCTCAACAAGATCATCGACGAGCGCTTCGGCGCCGGCCAGTGGAACAGCTACGTGGCGCAGGCCTCGGACGGCGACAACTGGGACAACGACTCGCTGCTGTGCAAGCAGCTGCTGGTGAACACCATCATGCCCAAGGTGCAGTACTACACCTATGTCGAGATCACGGACGGGCCGCCGCAGAACCTGTGGGAGCAGTATGCCCAGGTGCCGGACCTGCACCCGCACTTCGCCATGCAGAAAATCGTCACGCCGGCCGACATCTATCCGGTGTTCCGCGAACTGTTCAAGAAGCAGCCCAAATAAGCAGCCTACCTAGACGGCCACGATATGAACCAGATGACCAAACGCCAACCGCACCCGCGCGCGTTGCCCGAGCAGTCCGAATGGACGTTCGAGCTGATCGAGCAGGCGCACGAGGAAATCCGCCGTGTCGCCCAGAACTTCGGCCTGGACACCTACCCCAACCAGCTGGAAATCATCACCGCCGAACAAATGATGGATGCCTACACCTCGGTGGGCATGCCGGTCTCCTACAACCACTGGTCCTTCGGCAAGCATTTCCTGTCCACCGAGAAGGGCTACAAGCGCGGCCAGATGGGGCTGGCCTACGAGATCGTCATCAACTCCAATCCCTGCATCGCCTATTTAATGGAGGAGAACAGCCTGACCATGCAGGCGCTGGTCATCGCGCATGCTGCCTACGGGCACAATTCCTTCTTTAAAGGCAACTACCTGTTCCGCACCTGGACCGACGCCGAGGCCATTGTCGACTACATGGTGTTTGCCAAGAACTACATCGCCGAATGCGAGCAGCGCCACGGCATCGACGCGGTGGAGCTGCTGCTGGACTCCTGCCACGCGATCCAGAACTACGGCGTGGACCGCTACAAGCGGCCGGCCAAGCTGTCGCTGTTCCAGGAGCAGCAGAAGCAGAAAGAGCGCGAGGCCTATCTGCAGTCGCAGATCAACGAGCTGTGGCGCACCCTGCCGCGCCGCGACGAGGAAGAGATCGACAAGCCGGCGCCGCGCTTCCCGCCCGAGCCGGAAGAAAACCTGCTGTACTTTATAGAGAAGTACGCGCCGCTGCTGGAGCCGTGGCAGCGCGAGATGGTGCGCATCGTGCGCAAGATCAGCCAGTACTTCTACCCGCAGCGCCAGACCCAGGTGATGAACGAGGGCTGGGCCACGTTCTGGCACTACACCATCCTGAACCAGTTGTACGACGAGGGCGTGGTGGCCGAGGGCTTCATGATGGAGTTCCTCAAGAGCCATACCAACGTGGTGTTCCAGCCGCCGGTGCACAGCCCCTATTACAGCGGGATCAACCCCTATGCGCTCGGTTTCGCGATGATGACCGACATCCGCCGCATTTGCGAGCACCCCACCGACGAGGACCGCGAATGGTTCCCGGACATCGCCGGCAGCGACTGGCGCAAGACCCTGGACTTCGCCATGCGCAACTTCAAGGACGAAAGCTTCATCGCCCAGTACCTGTCGCCGCGCCTGATACGCGAGTTCCACTTCTTCGCCGTGCTGGACGACGACAAGAACGAAAAGCTCAACGTCTCGGCCATCCACGACGAGCTGGGCTACCGCTACGTGCGCCAGCAGCTGGCCGAGCAGTACAACCTGGGCAACCGCGAACCCAACATCCAGGTCTGGTCGGTCAATACCCGCGACGACCGCGCGCTGACGCTGCGCCATACGCAGTTCAACCGGCGCCCGCTGAACCAGCAGGCCAACGAGGTGCTCAAGCACGTGGCCCGGCTGTGGGGCTTTGATGTCCACCTGGAAACAGTGGACCCGCATGGCAATGTTATTAACACGCTCGAAGTCAAGCGTGAGAAGCGCAACCGCGGCGGTTGACCGACCCCGGGGCGCCGCGCCCCGTCCCCAACTGCGCCGCGCGGCACAGAAGCGCGGCGCATATAGATAGAACAATTTTTAAGACCACCTTAACGGGCGCCCGTCAGCAAAATTCTTCTATACTATTCATATTGCAAGCGTGGTTGAGTTGCATGCAAGCAACGGTGTCGACCAACTTTTACGTGGTTGGTCAGGCCAATCCCAGCATTAAATTCCGTTTTTCGGCGGAAAAATAAACATCGTGAAGGGGCGAAAAAAAACTCCCCAAAAACGTGCCGGGAAGTCTTGCTTTTTGTGCCAGAACGGTGCAGCGGCGGGCCGCAAAACGCAGCTAAGCACATGAAATTTAACCGGTTTTAGGGATCAAAATTCTATGTAAATTGAAGGATTCGTATGTATAATTCGCCGACGTCCCGGATGCGGCTGGAGCTTTTTGTCGCCATAACGGGGTTCGAGGTAGTACAAAAGAGTTGGTATTGGAGAAAGCAGGCATGAATTTCAGTCATAACGAGAAGGACGCCAAGAAGAACCTGACTGGCATAACCGTCGTGGTCTTGTTACACATCCTGGTTGCCTACGGGATCGTATCGGGCTTGGGCAAGCGCTTGGTCGCCAAAATGGTCGAACCCGTAGAAACCAAGATCATCGAGGAAGTGGCACCACCTCCTCCGAAAGAACTGCCACCACCGCCACCACCACCAGAGATGAAGGCGCCACCACCGCCCTTCATTCCTCCGGTTGAGGTGAACGTGCAGCAGCCGCCGCCGCAGCAGAACGTGATCGCCAATGCGACCAACGTGAAACCTGCGACGAACGAACTGCAGAAACCGGCGCCAGCTGCCCCACCGGCACCGCCAGCGCCGCCTGCAAAATCGGTACACGTGCCTGCAGTTGCCGACTTCAACACTTGCGCAAAACCAGAGTGGCCTAAATCCTCCCTGCGCAATGAAGAAACCGGTACGGTCACGTTATCGTTCCTGATTGGTGTAGACGGCCACGTCGTCGAATCCAAATTAGTGAAATCCAGTGGCTTCAGGGATTTGGACAAAGCCGCAATGGCGGGTATTTCCAAGTGCCGATTCAAGCCTGGCATGACCGACGGCAAGCCGGAGCAAGCGTGGATGCAAATGCAATACGTCTGGACGCTGGAATAAAAACCGGGGCAGCAGTTACGTCCCACTTAGTACTTCGTTGACATTTCAGCGAACTGATTATTTTATCAATTTGGAGGAAGCATGTTTAAGAATACCCGTTTGTCCGCTGTACTGGCCGCTGTGCTGTTCTCGGTGACCGCAGCAACCGCCCTGGTCAGCGCCCCAGCCATGGCTGACGCACCAGCGTCGGCAGCCGCTTCGGCACCTGCAGCGGCGCCAGCGGATGCAGCGGCAGCTCCAGCAGCTCCAGCAGCAGAAGCTCCAGCAGCAGCGTCGGCTCCAGCAGCCAAGACTGAAGAAGTGGAAAACCCATTCGGCTTCGAAGCCGTCTGGAACGGTGGTTTCGTTTCCCGTGGCACCCTGATCATCCTGTCGATCATGTCGATGGGTTCGTGGTACATCATCGTCACCAAGCTGATTGACCAGATGAAGATCTTCAAGCAGTCGAAAGAATCCGCTGCCAAGTTCTGGAAAGCATCCTCGATCGCTGCCGGCGCCGCCACCCTGACCGACGGTTCGCCATTCCGCTTCATCGCTGAAACCGGCACCAAGGCTACCGCGCACCACGACGGCGCCCTGCTGGAACAAATCGACCTGTCGACCTGGGTGACCATGTCGATCCAGCGCGCTGTGGACAAAGTCCAGTCGCGCCTGCAAGACGGCCTGTCCTTCCTGGCTACCGTGGGTTCGACCGCACCGTTCATCGGTCTGTTCGGTACCGTTTGGGGTATTTACAATGCGCTGATCAACATCGGTATGACCGGTAACGCGTCGATCGACAAAGTGGCAGGTCCAGTGGGTGAAGCACTGATCATGACCGCCTTCGGTCTGTTCGTGGCAGTTCCTGCCGTTCTGGGTTACAACTGGCTGGTGCGTCGTAACAAGTCCGCCATGGAAGACGTGCGCGCCTTCTCCGCCGACGTGCACTCGGTGCTGATCTCGGGCGCAATGTCGACCGCTGACTCGGCTATCCGTGCTGGCGGCGCTAAAAAGATTGGATAATAACCATGTCGATGTCCGTAGGCTCCGATAGCGGAGAAGATCAGGTAATGTCAGAAATCAACACGACGCCCCTCGTGGACATCATGTTGGTTCTGCTGATTATCTTTCTGATTACGAGCCCGGTCGTTCTCAAACTGCAGAAGATCAAGCTGCCGGAAGAGACCAACCAGGTAATTCAGACCAAACCGGAAGACGTCAACATCGTTGTTAACAAGGATGGCGACATCTACTGGAATCAAAAGAAAATGGCGGACACGAATGAGCTGTTCGATTTTCTGAAAAAAGAGGCCGTGAAGCTGCCGCAGCCGGAAGTGCACGTACGTGGTGACCAAGAAACCAAGTACGAGTCGATCGGCAAAGTGATCTTCACGACTCAGCGTGCTGGTATCCAGAAGGTCGGTTTCATCACCGAACCACCTGACAAGGGTTAAGGCGCAGGCCTTTGACCCTCGATGCCCCGGCCGGCGGTTTGGCCGGGGCAGGTCCAGTCACCTTCTACAAAGGAAACACCATGAGTATGAATGTCGGTTCGCCGTCCGCCGGTGCGGATCCCGAACCAATGATGGAAATGAACATGACGCCGCTGATCGACGTCATGCTGGTACTGATCATCATGCTGATCATCACCATTCCGAAAGCGAACCACTCGGTGAACTTGAACATGCCGGTCGGCACCCCGCCGCCGCCTACCAAGGACCCAGTGGTCATTACGATTGACGTCGACTTCGACGGTACGATTCTGTGGGATAACCAGGTTGTTCCTGACCGCGCTACCCTGGAATCGAAACTGGTCGCCGTGGCAGCGCAAGCTGACCAGCCTGAGGTGCATCTGCGCCCCAACAAGCTGGTGTCGTACAAATCGGTGGCAGGCGTGATGGCTTCGGCCCAGCGTCTGGGTGTGACCAAGATTGGTCTGGTCGGCAACGAACAGTTCCAATAATCCGTACTATTTTCCGCGATAGGCAGGTCTTCCTGCCTATTTCGTTTTTACAGAAAGAATACTTCCTCATGACCAAGTTTCGTCTCGCCCATCTCGGCCTGGTGATGGCCGCCATCGGTTTCACCGCTGCCGCTCCCCTGACCGGTCTGACCTCGGTTGCCTACGCTGCTGACGCCGTCAGCGCCGCCGTTGGCA
Organism: Pseudoduganella sp. UC29_71; assembly: GCF_042693265.1. Classification (NCBI taxonomy): domain Bacteria; kingdom Pseudomonadati; phylum Pseudomonadota; class Betaproteobacteria; order Burkholderiales; family Oxalobacteraceae; genus Pseudoduganella; species Pseudoduganella sp. UC29_71. The sequence goes on from NZ_CP170549.1 coordinate 4,552,386, forward strand.
AGCCGCTGCAGGAAGCACAGAAGCTGACGAGCTCCGGCAAGCACAAGGAAGCGCTGGCCAAACTGAAGGAAGCCGACGCAGTCGGTGGCAAAACCGAATTCGAGAAATACCAGATTGAGCGCGTGCGCGCCTCGGCCGCAGCGGCCGCCGGCGACAACGACACCGCCGCCCGCGCGTTTGAAGCCGTGGTCAACTCCGGCCGCCTGTCCGCTGCGGAATCGCCCAAATTCACCCAAGCCCTGGCCGGCATCTACTACCGCGCCAAGGACTACCCGAAGGCCATCACCTGGATTCAGCGCGCGCTGAAAGACAATCCGAACGACGCCCAGATGCATGACCTGCTGGTCCAGACCTACTACATCAGCGGCAAATACGCCGAAGCGGCCAAGGAACTGCAAGCCGGCGGCAAGCAGTCCGAAGCCAATCTGCAGATGCTGGCCAACATCCAGCTGAAACAGAACGACAAGGCCGGCTACGTGGCCACGCTGGAAAAACTGGCCGGCAGCTACCCGAAGACCAGCTACTGGGCCGACCTGCTGAACCGCGTGGCCGGCAAGCCTGGCTTCTCGAGCACGCTGAACCTGGACCTGCTGCGCCTGAAGATGCAGCTGGGCCTGCTGGCCAAGCCGAACGAATACATGGAAATGGGCCAGCTGGCGCTGCAAGTGGCCAACCCGGCCGAAGCGCTGAAAGTGATCGACCAGGGCTACAAGAAGGGCGCCCTGGGCACCGGCGCCGACGCCGGCCGCCACCAGCGCCTCAAGGACCTGGCAGTGAAGACCGAAGCCGAAGCGCAGAAGAACCGCGCCACCGCCGAAGCCGAGTTCATCAAGAACAAGGACGCCGATGGCCTGGCCAACCTGGGCTACGCCCTGGTCAGCGAAGGCAAAGGCGACGCCGGCCTGAAGCTGATGGACCAAGCCATCAAGTTCGGCACCGCGCGCCGTCCTGAAGAGATGAAGCTGCACTACGGCCAGGCACAGGCGATTGCCGGCAAGAAAGCCGCCGCCATCGCCACCTTGAAGGCGGTCAAGGGCACGGCAGGCGAAGCCGAACTGGCCCGCTACAACATCATGCAGATCAACCACCCGATGTAATTTCCCGTCCGGGAACCAAAGCGCTGCCGGCTCACGCCCGCAGCGCTTTTTTGCTTTTCGGGTGTTTCCCCATGTGAATCCGGCCAACAGTCCGTATAATCCCCCATTTAGCCCAGTTTTTCGCTCCAGATTCCCATGAAGGTATTTCGCGGACTTCCCAATGCAGCGGCGCGCGCGCCCTGCGCGCTGACGATAGGCAACTTCGATGGCGTCCACCTCGGCCACCAGGCGCTGCTGGCGCAGGTGCGCGCGGCGGCCGACCAGCTGGGCCTGGAGGCGGCCGTGATGACCTTCGAGCCGCACCCGCGCGAATTCTTCGCGCGCAAGGCCGGCGACCTGAGCAAGGCTCCGGCCCGCATCGCCAACCTGCGCGACAAGCTGCAGTCGCTGGAGAATAACGGCATCGACCGCGTCATCGTGGAGCATTTCAGCAATGCCTTCGCCTCGCTCACGCCGCAGGAATTCACCGAGAACGTGCTGGTGGACGGCCTGCACGTGAAATGGCTGATGGTGGGCGACGACTTCTGCTATGGCGCGCGCCGCGCCGGCAACGTGGCCATGCTGATCGAGGCCGGCAAGCGGTACGGCTTCGAGGTGCACACCCTGCCCACGGTGATGAAGGGTTCGACCCGCATTTCCTCGTCGGCCGTGCGCGCCGCGCTGTCCGAAGGCGACTTCGCGCACGCCGAGCAGCTGCTGGGCCACCCGTATGCGATTTCAGGCCACGTGATCCACGGGGCCAAGCTGGGCCGCACCATCGGCTATCCCACGCTGAACCTGCGCGTGCCGCACCGCCCCGCCCTGGGCGGCATCTTCATCGTGCAGGTGCACGGCCTGGCGGACCAGCCCTTGCCGGCCGTGGCCAGCCTGGGCGTGCGCCCCACCGTGGAAGACGCCGGCCGCGTGCTGCTGGAAGTGCATATCTTCGACTACGCCCAGTCCTGCTACGGCAAGAACGTGCGCGTGGAGTTCCTGGAGAAGATCCGCGACGAAGAGAAGTTCATCGACCTGCCCACGCTGACGGCGGCCATCGACCGCGACGCCGAACTCGCGCGCGCCTGGTTCGCCAAGCGCACCAGCACCGGCGCCGTCAACGCCACCGACCGAATTTGACGCTGCCTGCAGTACCCGCAGCAGTCCCCCCGATACACCCACTTGAAGATCGCTATGTCCGACAACAAACCAAAGAAGGCTGAAAGCAAATACCCGGTCAACATGACCGAAACCCCGTTCCCTATGCGCGGCGACCTGGCCAAGCGCGAGCCGAACTGGGTCAAAGACTGGCAAGAGAAAAAGATCTACCACCGCATCCGCAAGGCCGCCGCCGGCCGTCCGAAGTTCGTGCTGCACGACGGCCCGCCCTACGCCAACGGCGACATCCACATCGGCCACGCCGTCAACAAGGTACTCAAGGACATGGTGGTGAAAGCCCGCACCATGGCCGGCTTCGACGCGCCCTACGTGCCCGGCTGGGATTGCCACGGCATGCCGATCGAGATCCAGATCGAAAAACTGCACGGCAAGAACCTGCCCACCGCCGACGTGCTGACCAAGGCGCGCGCCTACGCCTACGAGCAGGTGGAGCGCCAGAAGAAGGACTTCATCCGCCTGGGCGTGCTGGGCGAGTGGGAGAATCCTTACCTGACCATGAACTACTCCAACGAAGCCGACGAGCTGCGCGCCCTCGGCAAGCTGCTGGAGAAGGGTTATGTCTACCGCGGCCTGAAGCCGGTGAACTGGTGCTTCGACTGCGGCTCGGCGCTGGCCGAGGCGGAAGTGGAATACCAGAACAAGCGCGATCCGGCCATCGACGTCGGCTTCGCCTTCCATGAATTCGACAAGCTGGCCAAGGCCTTCGACCTGCCGGCCCTGCCGACGCAGAACGGCTTCATCGTGATCTGGACCACCACGCCGTGGACCATCCCGTCCAACCAGGCGCTGAACGTGCACGCCGAAGTGAAGTACGCGCTGGTGCAGGCCGAGCGCGACGGCCAGCCGCTGCTGCTGATCCTGGCGCAAGACCTGGTGGAATCCTGCCTGGCGCGCTACAAGCTCGAAGGCACGACCATCGGCACCTGCATGGGCCAGGACCTGGCCGGCATCAGCTTCAAGCACCCGCTGCATGCCCGCGACGCCTTCTACGACCGCCTGTCGCCGGTCTACCTGGCCGACTACGTGACTACCGAGAGCGGCACCGGCGTGGTGCACTCGGCGCCCGCCTACGGCCAGGACGACTTCATCTCCTGCAAGGCGCACGGCATGAAGGACGACGAGATCCTGAAACCGGTGATGGGCGACGGCAAATACGTGCCCACGCTGCCGCTGTTTGGCGGCCTGACCATCTGGGAAGCTTCCAAGCCGATCTGCGACGCGCTGCGCGAGGCCGGCGCGCTGTTCGAGCTGAAGATGTTCGACCACAGCTATATGCACTGCTGGCGCCACAAGACCCCCATCGTCTACCGCGCCACGTCGCAGTGGTTCGCCGGCATGGACGCGCACCCGAAGGACGGCGGCCCTACCTTGCGCCAGACCGCGCTCAAGGCCATCGACGAGACGCAGTTCTTCCCGGACTGGGGCCAGGCGCGCCTGCACGGCATGATCGCCAACCGTCCGGACTGGACCCTGTCGCGCCAGCGCCAGTGGGGCGTGCCGATGGCCTTCTTCATCCACAAGGAAACCGGCGACCTGCACCCGCGCACCCCGGAGCTGCTGGAGCAGGTGGCGCAGCTGATCGAGAAGAACGGCATCGACGCCTGGCTGTCGCTGGATCCGGCCACCCTGCTGGGCGCGGACGCGGCCCTGTACGAGAAGAACAAGGACACGCTGGACGTGTGGTTCGACTCCGGCACCACGCACCAGACCGTGCTGCGCGGCTCGCACAAGGAGCAAAGCGCCTTCCCGGCCGACCTGTACCTGGAAGGCTCGGACCAGCACCGCGGCTGGTTCCACTCCTCGCTGCTGACCTCCTCCATGCTGAACGGCGCCGCGCCCTACAAGGCGCTGCTGACGCACGGCTTCGTGGTGGACGGCGAAGGCAAGAAGATGTCCAAGTCGATCGGCAACACCGTGTCGCCGCAGGACGTGTCGAACAAGCTGGGCGCCGACATCCTGCGCCTGTGGGTGGCCGCCACCGACTACACCGGCGAGCTGTCGATCTCGGACGAGATCCTCAAGCGCGTGACCGAGTCGTACCGCCGCATCCGCAACACGCTGCGCTTCCTGCTGGCCAACACCTCGGACTTCGACCCGAAGGCGAACGCCGTGCCGGTGGCCGAGCTGCTGGAGATCGACCGCTACGCGCTGGCCGACATGGCGCGCCTGCAGGCCGACATCGCCAAGCACTACGAGAGCTACGAGTTCCATCCGGTGGTGTCCAAGCTGCAGAACTACTGCTCGGAAGACCTGGGCGGCTTCTACCTGGACATCCTGAAGGACCGCCTGTACACCTCGGCCGTCGATTCGCAGCAGCGCCGCTCGGCGCAGACCGCGCTGTGGCACATCACGCAAAGCCTGCTGCGCCTGATGTCGCCGATGCTGTCCTTCACCGCCGAGGAAGCGTGGGCGGTGTTCGCCGGCGCCGAAGCCTACCAGGCCAGCGACGAAACCATTTTCACGCAAACCTGGTGGGAACTGCCTGCCGTGGCGGACTCGGAAGCCCTGCTGGCCAAGTACGCCGCCCTGCGCGACGTGCGCACCGGCGTGACCAAGCAGCTGGAAGACCTGCGCACCTCGGGCGCCATCGGCTCCTCGCTGCAGGCCGAGCTGGAAATCAAGGCGTTCGGCGACAAGTACCAGCTGCTGGCCAGCCTGGATGAGGACCTGAAGTTCGTCTTCATCACCTCGCAGGCCAAGGCAGTGCAGGTGGCTTCGGAAGCCGACGAAGCGGTGGCCGTTGCCGCATCGGCCGCGGCCAAGTGCGATCGCTGCTGGCACTACCGCGCCGACGTGGGCGCGCATGCCGACCACCCGACACTGTGCGGCCGTTGCCACAGCAATCTGTTCGGTGCGGGCGAGAAGCGCAAGTTCGCTTAAACTCCCCGGCGGGTGACGCGCAGCACCGCTGCGCTAACCCGCCCTACGCAACCCTATCCTATCGTCCATGGCATCCAAACCAAAAAGCTTTTCCTCCAAGTCCTCTTCCGGCGGCCTGACGCCATGGCTGGGCATCGCCTTCATCGTCATCCTGCTGGACCAGGTCACCAAGATCACCATCAACAAGACCTTCCGCTGGGGCGAGGAAGTGACGGTCACGTCCTTCTTCAACCTGGTGCTGGCCTATAACAAGGGCGCGGCCTTCAGCTTCCTGTCCAACGAAAGCGGCTGGCAGCGCCACTTCTTCACCGCCATCGGCATCTGCGCGGCGCTGTACATCGTCTATCTGTTGAAAAAGCACGCCGGCCAGCGCATGTTCTGCTGGGCCTTGGCGCTGATACTGGGCGGCGCCATCGGCAACGTGATCGACCGCATCCTGTACGGCCACGTGGTGGACTTCCTGGACTTCCACTGGAAGAGCCTGGGCCACTTCCCGGCCTTTAACATCGCCGACTCGGCCATCTGCGTCGGCGCCGCGCTGTTCATCCTCGATGAACTGCGCAGAGTGAACAAGTAGGAGCAGTTATGGAACTGAGCGGCAAAAAAATCGTCCTCGGCCTGTCCGGCGGCGTGGCCTGCTACAAGGCGGCCGAACTGTGCCGCGCGCTCACGCGCGAAGGCGCTTCGGTGCAGGTGGTGATGACCGACGCGGCCACCCACTTCATCACCGCCGTCACCATGCAGGCGCTGTCCGGCAAGCCGGTCTACACCAGCCAGTGGGACCCGCGCGTGGACAACAACATGGCCCACATCGACGTCACCCGCAATGCGGACGCCATCCTGATCGCGCCCTGCTCGGCCGACTTCATCTACAAGCTGGCGCACGGCGTGTGCGACGACCTGCTCTCGACCATGTGCCTGGCGCGTCCGCGCACGGTGCCGCTGCTGGTGGCGCCGGCCATGAACGTGGAGATGTGGCAGAACCCCGCCACCCAGCGCAACGTGCAGCAGATCAAGGACGACGGCGTGCAGGTCTTCGGTCCCGCCGCCGGCGAACAGGCTTGCGGCGAAGTGGGCCTGGGCCGCATGCTCGAAGCCGAGCAGCTGCTGGCCGAACTGATCGCCGCCTTCCAGCCGAAAGTCCTGGCCGGCAAGCGCATCCTGATCACCGCCGGCCCCACCTTCGAGGCCATCGACCCGGTGCGCGGCATCACCAATCTGTCCTCGGGCAAGATGGGCTACGCCGTGGCGCGCGCCGCGCGCGAAGCCGGCGCCGACGTGGTGCTGATCTCCGGCCCCACCGCGCTGCCCACGCCGTTCGGCGTGCAGCGCATCAACGTGCAGAGCGCGCAGCAGATGCATGACGAAGTGCTGTCGGCCGTGCACGGCCAGCACGTGTTCATCTCGGTGGCCGCCGTGGCCGACTGGCGCGTGGCCAATCCGAGCACGCAGAAGATGAAGAAAAAAGGCGACGGCACCGTGCCGGACCTGAAGTTCGAGCAGAACCCGGACATCCTGGCCACCGTGGCCACCCGCACCAACCTGGCCGGCTATCCTTACTGCGTGGGCTTCGCCGCCGAATCCGAGAACCTGCTCGAATACGGCGCGGCCAAGCGCGAGAAGAAAGGCATTCCGCTGCTGGTCGGTAACATCGGCCACCAGACCTTCGGCCAGGACGACAACACCATCATCCTGTTCGACGAAAACGGCCATACCATCCTGCCGCGCGCCGACAAGCTGACGCTGGCGCGCCAGCTGATTTCCGAAATTTCCAAACGCATCGACAAGCATTCCCTGTTCCAATGAAAAATATCGACGTCAAAATCCTCGACCCGCGCATGAAAGACCAGATGCCGGCCTACGCCACCCCGGGCAGCGCCGGCCTCGACCTGCGCGCCTGCATCGACGCGCCGCTGGTGATCGAGCCCGGCCAGACCGTGCTGGTGCCCACCGGCCTGGCCATCCACATTGGCGATCCGGGCTACGCCGCCATGATCCTGCCGCGCAGCGGCATGGGACACAAGAACGGCATCGTGCTCGGGAATCTGGTAGGCTTGATCGACTCCGACTACCAGGGCCAGCTGATGGTGTCGACCTGGAACCGGGGTCACAATACGTTTACGCTGAACCCGATGGAGCGCCTGGCCCAGCTGATTATCGTGCCTGTGCTGCAAGTGGGCTTCAACGTGGTGGAAGAATTCGGCGGCAGCGAACGCGGCGAAGGCGGCTTCGGCAGCACCGGCAAACACTGAGGACACACGAATGGCAGGCAAGGCGCAAACCACCGCGAATGCGGTGACGGTAACGGTGGCGGCACGGGCGGCAAGACCGGCAGGCAGGACGTTGGCAACTGCGGCGGCAACGCTGGCGGCGGCGCTGCTATCGGCCTGCTCCACGTTTGCGCCGCAGGCCGGCGCCCCGCAGCCCGGCCCCGCCGTGTCAGCCCCCGCAGAACCGCAACAGCCAGTGCTGAGCGCCAAGGCAGCCGCCGCGCAGGACGCGCTGCGCGTGATGGTGAACCTGCAGGACCGCCTGTCGCGCGTGTCCGCCCCGCTGCTGATCAACAACGCGGACCTGTGCAAGAGCATGGCGCGCAACCTGCTCGGCTTCACCGCGCAGAACCGCTACTCCTATCCGGGTGAATTTTCCGAAGCCGCGCGCGCCGTGCTGGGTTACGGCGAACGCCTGCAGGTCAGCTCCGTGCTGGCCGGCAGCGGCGCCGCGCGCGCCGGCCTGCGCAAAGGCGACGGCTTGGTCTCCGTGGAGGGCAAGGCCCTGCCGGGCGGGCCGGACGCCGAATCGCAGGCGGCAGAGGTGCTTGGCCCGCTGGTGGGCAAGCAGGCCGCGCTCGACATGACCGTCGCCCGCAACGGCAACAACCAGACGCTCAAGGTGCCCGTCACGCGCGCCTGCGCCATCCGCGTCCACCTGGGCAACGCCGACAACATCAATTCCTACGCCGACGGCCAGCGCGTGCTGATCACGCGCGGCATGATGAACTTCGCCCAGAGCGACGAAGCCATCGCCTACGTGCTGGCCAAGGACATCGCCCACAATGTGCTGGGCCATGCCGGCGCCATGCGCAACTCGGCGGCCGTGGGCAGCATGATAGACAACCTGGTGCGCACCAAGCCGGACCTGTCGCTGCTGATCGGCAGCGGCGGCATCAAGGCGGTGCCGCAGGAACTGGACGCGGCGGCCGACAACCTGGCGCTGTACATGCTGGCGCGCGCCGGCTACAGCATCGAGCGCGTCAAGCCCTTCTGGCAGCGCCTGTCGTCGCAATACCCGGCTTCGGTGATGAACGGCTACACCGCGCAGCACCCCGGCACCGCCGCCCGTTTTGCCGCCATCGACAAAGGCGTGGCCGAGATCAAGGCCAAGCTGGTGGCCAAGAAGCCGCTGGTGCCGTGATGCAGCGCGCCGCCCTGCCGCTGCTGGCGGCGCTGCTTCTCCCCGCTTTCGCCCAGGCGGCGCAGGGCGCCAACTGGAGCAAGCTGTCCGGCAACCGCAGCGCCACGCTCTACGTGGACAAGGGCAGCGTCGCCAGGGTGGAGGATGGCCCCGAAGACGCCCGCAAGGCCTGGACCCTGGTCTCCTACAGCAAGCCGCAGACCGCCGCCGACGGCAAGGCCTACCGCTCGCTGAAAGCCCAGTACCTGTACGCCTGCAAGGACCACAGCGTCACGCTGCTGGCGCAGACCTTCTACCCCGCCACCCTGGCGCGCGGCGAAGCGGTGGGCAACTTCAAATACGAACAGTACGACGCCGAAAAACCGGCCGCCGGCAGCCACACGGAAACCGCCTTCAAGTACGTCTGCCGCAAAAAACTGCGCTGACAAAACGGAGTGCCAGCGCCGTAGTATAGTTAAGGCCATGGACAGCATAGACCTCGAAGTACTCAAAACCAGCGCCGCCTGGGTCGCCGCCGGCCACCGCGCCGAGCTGGTCACCGTCATCAAGACCTGGGGCTCCAGCCCACGCCCGATCGGCGCCACGCTCGCCATCTGCGACGACGGCCGCGTGGTCGGCTCGGTCTCGGGCGGCTGCATCGAAGACGACCTGATTGCCCGCGTGCGCGAGCATGGCATTACCCGCAACGCACCCGAAGTGGTCAGCTACGGCATCACCGCCGACGAGGCGCACCGCTTCGGCCTGCCCTGCGGCGGCACCATCGAACTGGCCATCGAGCCGCTGGGCGCGCACAGCCGCATCGCCGAACTGCTGGACATGCTGGAACAGCGCCAGCTGGTCGAGCGCCGCCTGAACCTCGCCACCGGCGCGGTCCAGCTGGCGCATACCACGGCTGGCAATGTGCTGGAACTGCGCCCAGGCGAACTGGTGACCCAGCACGGCCCGCGCTGGCGCCTGCTCATCATCGGCGCCGGCCAGCTGTCGCGCTTCCTGGCGCAGATCGCCACCGCCATGGACTACCACGTCACCGTGTGCGACCCGCGCGAGGAATACCGCGCCGGCTGGCAGGTGGACAGCGTGCAGCTGGTGCACGCCATGCCCGACGACCTGGTGCTGGAGATGCGCCTGGACCACCGAAGCGCCGTGGTGGCGCTGACGCACGACCCCAAGCTGGACGACCTGGCGCTGATGGAGGCGCTCAAGTCGGACGCCTTCTACGTCGGCGCCATCGGCTCGCGCGTGAACAACGCCAAGCGCCGCGAACGCCTGGTGCAGTTCGACGTCACGGAAGCGCAGCTCGACAAGCTGCACGGCCCGATCGGCCTGTACATCGGCAGCAAGACGCCGGCCGAAATCGCCATCTCCATCCTGGCCGAAATGACGGCGGTGAAGAACGGCGTGCCGTCCGCCCTGCAGATCAAGCACGCCGCATCGCCCGAGGCGCCATCCACGCCGGATGCGCCCAACGCCTGCGTGGTGACCTGAGCATCCGGTAGCAGAACGAATTCAAAAGCAAGAACCGGCTGGCGCCTATCCGGCGCTGGCCGCACAATGGCGCCGCCCAACCATCCATCGGACCCAGCCCCCATGAGTACTGCCAACCTGCTGCGCCTTATCCTGCTTGCCTCCATCTGGGGCGGCTCCTTCCTCTTCATGCGCATCGCCGCGCCGGTGCTCGGGCCGGCGGTGCTGATCGAATACCGCGTGGTGTTCGCTTCGCTGTTCCTGCTGGCCGTGGCGCTGCTGATGAAAAAGCCGCTCGACCTGCGCCAGAACTGGAAGCACTACCTGATCCTGGGCTTCTTCAATTCCGCCCTGCCCTTCCTGCTGTACGCCTACGCCGCGCGCACGCTGTCCGCCTCCGTGATGGCGGTGCTGAACGCCACCGCGCCGATCTGGGGCGCCCTTATCGGCGCCGTCTGGCAGCGCCAGATGGTGTCCGCGCGGGTGATGCTGGGCCTCGTCATGGGCACCGGCGGCGTGGCGCTGCTGGTGGGCTTCGACCATGTCAGTTCGCGCGAAGGCGCCGGGGTGGCGATTGCCGCCGCGCTGTTTGCCGCCTTCAACTACGGCATCGCCAGCACTTACGCCAAGTCGGCCAAGGCGGTGGAGCCGTTCGCCAACGCGCACGGCAGCATGTGGGCCGCCGCCCTGCTGGTGCTGCCCTCGCTGGCCTTCTTCCCGCAGCCCGGCACACCCACGGTGGGCATCATGGGCGCCGCGCTTGCGCTGGGCGTGCTGTGCAGCGGCGTGGCCTACCTGCTGTATTACCGCCTGATCCGCGACGTCGGCCCGACGTCGGCACTGACCGTCACTTTCCTTAGCCCGCTGTTCGGCATCCTGCTGGGCACCGTGTTCCTGAATGAAGTGGTGGGCTGGTACACGATAGCCGGTTCGGCCATCGTCATTGTCGGCACCGCGCTGGTGACGGGATTCAAACCCGGCTTCGGCTGGCTGCGCAAGTCGGCGTCCGCATGAAACAGCGCATCCCGCTGCCGCAAGGCTACCGCCTGCACGACGTACTGGCCTTCCACAGCCGCGACGCGGAAAGCGTGGCCGAGCAGATCAGCCCCCAACGGCTGCGCAAGGGCGTGGTAATGGACGGCGTGCCGCTGGTGCTGGACATCGCGCTGCCGCCCGGCGCCGGCTATGCCGAGTACGCGGTGCAGGCCGATCTGCCGGGCGCAGCAGCAGCAGCAGCAGCAGCAGCAGCAGCGCCTGCAACAGCGCCCGCAGCCGGCCTGCCCGCCGCGCTGGCCGAGCAGGCGCATGGCGCCGTGCTCAACGTGCTGGGCCTGCGCATCGATCCCCAGCCCTTCCTCGACTTCGCCGCCAACGACGCGCTGCTGGGCGAACTGTCGCGCCGCCAGCCCGGCCTGCGCATCGTGCAGTCGGCCACCGTGTTCGAAGCGCTCACCTGGGCCATCATCGGCCAGCAGATCAACCTGCCCTTCGCCATCTCGCTGCGCCGCACCTTTATCCTGCAGGCAGGCACGCAGCACAGCAGCGGCCTGTGGTGCTACCCCGACGCGGCCAGCGCCGCGCGCCTGCAAGTGGACGATCTCACCAGCCGCAAGTTCTCGCGCGCCAAGGCAGAAACCCTGCTGCGCTTCGCCGCGCTGGTGGCTGGCGGCGAACTCGATCTGGCGCCCGGCCCGGGCAACAGCATCGACGACATCGGCAAGGCGCTGCTGGCCGTGAAAGGCATCGGCCCGTGGACCGTCAACTACGGCCTGCTGCGCGGCTACGGCTACCCCGACTGCTCGCTGCACGGCGACGTCGCCATCCGCGCCGCGCTGCAGGCGCTGCTCGGCGAGGACAGCAAGCCGGACATGCCGCGCACCGAGGAAATCCTCAGGCGCTACGCGCCCCACCGCACCATGGCGGCGGCCCACTTGTGGGCCAGCCTGCATCCGCGCGCCGAGGACTGATCAGAAGAAGTACTTGGTCTGCCTGGCCCACTTGCTGTTCGGGTACAGCTTGTGCAGCAGGTTGAAGGCTTCCTTCGAATACTGCGAGCGCAGCTGGTCCTTCTCTTCCTTGTCCGTGCCGTACGGGCACTCCATGCGCGTGGACGCCACCAGGAAGTGCAGCGCTTTCGGCGCCTCCTCGTCGTTCGGCTTCTGCTTCGCCCACGCCAGCAGCGTCGGCGCGATGAACTCCGTGCGCAGCGGCAGCTTCAGCAACTGCTGCTGCTCCTTGCCCGCCGCCGCCAGCTGCTCGGCGCTCAGGTAGCGCGGCGGCTGCGCCGGATCGGACCCCGGCTGCTCCATGCCGCCCGAGCGGCAGCCCCAGTTGCGGCTGCGGCCCTGCGCGTCGATCACCGACGGATTCAGCTCCGGCGTGTTCACCAGGATCAGCGCCCCGGCCAGCTTGCGCTCCGCGCCGCTGGCCGCCTTGCGGTAGCGCGCATACAGGTGCTCGGTGGTCTTGCGGCCCTGCGCCACGCCGTCCAGCAGCGCCAGCGCCGTCGCCTCGTCGTTGAAGATCAGCGCGCGGGCCAGCAGGGTTTCCTGCAAAGGATCGTTCCACTGCCTGGGCAGGCGCGGATGCGCCAGCAGCGCGCGCAGTTCGCTGGTCGGGAAATAGCGGTACACGCTACGGCCGAAGTCCTCGTCGGTCTCGCCCTCGGCCGGCTTGCTGTCGATCGGCTCGCCCGCCTCCGCAAGGTCGGGCTTGCGCGGCGCGGCCTTCAGGAACTCGTCCAGCGTCCCGGCCGAGAACATCTTCAGCGCCAGGTAACGGTTGGTGGTGGCCACGGACATGGCCTTGCCATGGCCGGCCATCACGCGGTCGATGTCCTTGTCCGCCTGCGCCGCCTGCTTCTCGGCGATGGCCAGCCGCGCCAGGTGGTACTGCAGCGTCACGTACAAGGGATACCGGGCCGGCACCGCGGCGGCGGCCTTCTTCTCGGCCTCCGTCAATTCGCCAGCATGGGCCAGCGTCAGCAGCGGCGCCAGCCACAGCGCGCCGTCGTCCTTCTGCTTGAGCCAGCGCGCGCGCAAATTCGTCAACGCTTGCGCGCGCGCCTGCTGCACGTCCTTGCTGTTCGGGCTTTCATAGATGTCCAGCGGCGCCTCGGCCTGCATGCTGCCTATCCACGCCGTCAGCGGCTCCTGCGCGGCGATCATCGCGCTGCGCGGCTGCTTGTCCAGCAGCACCAGGTAATCGCTCAGCAAGCGCGGCGTCTCGGCGCTGAACGGCTCCTGCTCCAGCCTGCGCGCCAGCACCGCCGTGCGTGCCACCGGATCGAGGCGCGCGTCCACCAGCGAGATCATTTGCCTGGCCGGCGCATAGGACGGCGCCAGCGCCTCCAGCTCCTTGCGCGCCAGCGCCAGCTTGGCCGCGCGGTCCGGCGCCTTGCCGTCCTGCTCCAGCGTGGCGCTGCGTATCAGGCTGCGCGCCGCCAGGTAGCCGCCCAGCGTGCGCCACGGCGACTTGGCGTCCTGCGTCACCGCCTGGAACTGCTTGCGCGCGGCATCGAAATTGCGGGCGTAGAAATGCGCGGCGGCGGTCTGGTAAGCCTGGTCGGCTTTCAGCCAATCCGGCGCCTCCGCCGGGACCGCCGGCGGCAGCTTCGCCACGCGCTTCGGCTGCGGCGAGCCATACTGGTACGGCGGTTCCTCGCAGTTGGCGAACACCGCGTCCTGGCCTTGCAGCCAGGCCTTGTGCCACTGGTCCGCCTTGCCGCCCGCGCCCAGCTGCGCGCGCGCCTTCATGGTCAACGCCGCCTGCTTGAACGCGTCGGCATGGCAGTTGACGTAGCTGGCGTGATCCACGTCCGCCATCACGTCCAGCTTCACGTCCGCCAGGCCCCACTGCTTCGCGTACGCCGCGCGCTCCTTCAGCCAGGCGCCGGAACCGTTCTTCTCCGCCTCATAGCTGTAGTCCCAGTCGCTGCCCTTGCCCACGTGCCAGCGGTCCAGCTCCAGCGCGGCGAGCTGCTGCGCCGTGAGCGGACGGCCCTTCGCAGCCTGGTACGCCAGGTACTGGTAGACGCGCCAGTAAGTCCCGGGCAGCACGCCCAGGTTGCCGCCTGCGAACTGCGGCAGCACGCCCGGCGCAACCTGGTACTCGGATGCGAAGCGGTTGGCGCTGAAGCCGTCGCCGCCGCTCGAGAGCGCGGCCTGGGGCAGCGCAAGGAACAGCGCGGCGGCAAGGAGGGAAGGAAGAATGCGGAGTCGTTTCATGGGATGGCGGAGTAAGAGTCGGATTGCGTGGCGCGCCAGCTGGCGGCGGTCCACGGCCGGGGAGAAAAATAATAGCCGCGCGCGGCGATGCTGCGCAGCGGCGGCTCATCGCTCGCGTAGCCCGCCGCAGCGCGGCAGACAGGCTGGGTAAAACCGTGGCGCTCAAGGCGTTCGCGCAGCGCGTCCTGGCCCGGCCCCATGCGGAAGGCCATCGGCACCACCTCGTCGGCCACGCCGGACGGCAGCCACGCATCGTCCATGCACCACGAAGCGAGCGCCGTCACGGACAGCGCGATGCGCGGGTTCAGCCGGCGCCGGATCTCGGCCATGGTCTGCGCCAGGAAAGGCCGCTGCGAACGGCGCACTTCAAAATCCAGCTGCACCACGTTGCGGTTGCCGCGCTGCGCCACGCGCAGCAATTCCTGCACGATGCGCGCGGACTGCTGCGCACTGAGCGCCGGCGGCACGCGCCAGGAAGCGTCCACGTGCAGCACCGGCACCAGCGCCGCGCCCTCGGCCAGCAGCAGCGGCGCGGCGCGCGGATGGACCAGCGCCTCCTCGCCGCGCAGCAGGATGGTGGACGCGACATAGGCCACACCGGTATCGGCGGGCAGCCAGCGCAAGTCTTCCGGCCGCTCCCACGCCCACAGCATGCGCGCGGGCAGTTGCGCCAGCGCAGGGTGCGCGGGCCGGCCAGCCGAGCCGTCGGCGCGCAGCGCGGAACAGGCCAGGCAAGCCATCAGGAAAATGAGTAAGCGTTGCATAGCCGACATCATAAAGGAAAGCAGCCCGCTATTGCGCTGTGCCGGCGCTTGACCCTCACGCAGCGTCAGGCTTTAGGCTATTCTCTCCATGACCACGAAAGGAACGACATGCAGGACGATAGCCCCAAGCCCAGCGCCATGATGGTCGCCACTCTGCGCGCCGCGCATCAGTTGCTGGACGCGCCGCTGATCCTCGACGATCCGCTGGCCCTGCGCATCATCGGCATCGAACGGGAAGCCGAAGTACGCGCCACCCCGGAACGTTTCCACGACGCCCTCACCACGGCCCTGCGCACCATCCTTGTGATTCGCAGCCGGCTGGCCGAAGACACCTGGCAGGAAGCGCAGCAGCGCGGCGTAACGCAGCATGTGATCCTGGGCGCGGGGCTGGACACCTCGGCCTATCGCGGCAGCCTGACGCCGCAGGCGCGCGTGTTCGAAGTGGACCTGCCCGCCACGCAGCAGTGGAAACGCGCGCGCCTGGCCGCCGCAGGCATCGCCGTGCCGGACGCGGTGCGCTACGCCGCCGTCGACTTCAGGACCACCGCGCTGGCGGACGGCCTCGCGCAAGCGGGCTTCGACCGCGCGGCGCCCGCCTGTTTCACCTGGCTGGGCGTGACGCTCTATCTCGCGCCGGAAGACGTGGCCCACACGCTGAGCTACATTGCGTCCTGCGCGCCGGGCAGCAGCGTGGTGTTCGATTTCGTCATCGCTCCGCACTTGCTGGAGGCTGCCGAGCGCGCCGCCATGGAAGCGATATCGGCCAGCCTGGCCCAGGGCGGCGAGCCCTGGAAGAGCAATTTCGCCCCTGCCGAACTGGAAGCGCTGTTGCTCGGCATGGGCTACAGCCGGATCGAGCACTTCGGGCGCGACGAGCTGACACAGCGCTATCTGCGCGGCCGCAGTGACAACCTGCGTCTCGCCGGCAGCACCGGCATCATCCGCGCCACGGCAGGCGGCGACGCAGCAGTTGGCGCGACACCAACGGAGCACGCGGCAGGAGCGGGGACGGCGACGGCGGGCAAGCCGGCGGCGGCAAGGCGATGATACGCGTCGGCGAGCTGGCCAAGCGCGCGGGACTGACGGTGCGCGCGCTGCACCACTACGACAGCCTTGGCCTCCTCAAGCCGTCCGCGCGCGCCGCATCCGGCTACCGGCTCTACAGCGCAGCCGACGTGGCGCGCCTGCACCAGATCCAGGCGCTGCGCCGCTTCGGCTTGCCGCTGGCCGACGTTGCCGGCTTCCTCGCGCAGCCCGGCGCGCCGCTGGCGGACATCGTCAGCCAACAGATCGCCGCGCTGGACCGGCAGATCGCGCAGGCCGCCGCGCTCCGCGCCCAACTGGCGCAGCTGCGGCAGCAGCTGGACAGTGGCGCACAGCCGGAGCTGGCCGACTGGCTGTCCGCGCTGGAGCGCATGGCCACCTACGAGCAGTACTTCAGCAAGGAAGAGCTGGCCGCGCTGCCGCTGGCGGGCAACGCAGCGCAGTGTGAATGGGCCGCGCTGGTAGCATCCGTGCAAGCGCTGATGGCGCAAGGCACCGCAGCCGACAGCGAACCGGCGCAAACACTGGCGCGGCAATGGATGGCCATGCTCGAACGCGATACCGCCGCCAACCCGGAGTTCGCGCGCCGCCTGAACGCCATGATGGCCGAGCGCCGGTCGTCCCGCCAGCACAGCGGCATCACGCCCGAACTGAAGCAATACGTCACGCAAGCCTTCAGCGCCTTCAAGCTGACCCTTTACGCAAACTATCTGGACGACGCCGAACTGGCCCACATGCGCACGCACAGCGGCGCGCAAACCGGCGAGTGGCTCGCGCTGATCACAGCGGTGCAAGCGCAGATGGCCGCAGGCGCCCCGCCGCACGACAGCCGCACGCAAGCGCTGGCGCGGCAATGGCTTGCGCTGTTCCAGCGCCATGCCGGAGCCGCCCCCGCCACCCGCGAAAAAATCCGCCGCGCGCATGAGGCGCACCCCGAACTCCTGTCCGGCACCTGGATGACGCCCGCCCTGCTCGGCTACCTGCGCACCGCCCTCGCCGTCCCACCCGCAGCTTGATCCGCACCAAAACGCCGCGCCGCCCACTCGGCTATGCTCGCCCCATCCCCCGCGAGGCGCGATTATGGAGCTCATCAAATTCCTGGGCTGGTTCCTGCTGAATGTCGGCGTGCCCCTGCTCGCCCCAATTGCGCTGTTGCCTTTGCTGGGTGCTGGCCGCACCCATAGGGGAAAGATCAAGACGCTTATCAGGTGGTCAGTTCAGGACGGCCAACTGTATTGGCCGGTTATTGCAATGTGCGCAGCCGCTTGCTACGAGGCAGCAGGCCTTCTCAGC
Organism: Pseudoduganella sp. UC29_71; assembly: GCF_042693265.1. NCBI lineage: Bacteria > Pseudomonadati > Pseudomonadota > Betaproteobacteria > Burkholderiales > Oxalobacteraceae > Pseudoduganella > Pseudoduganella sp. UC29_71. The sequence continues at coordinate 4,569,720 of NZ_CP170549.1, forward strand.
AATACTGCAGCCGGAAGAGATACTCATAGCGCTGCCATTGCATGGATAGCGATAGTTTGGCATGTGCTGATCATCGTGGCCGCATCTGTACTCGTCACCGTCGGCACGTCCGATGCAATAGCCAAGGTTCCAGGTAAGGCAGAAAACACCTTAACGCCGCTGGTGCTAATATCGATCATAGGTTCCTTACTCACCTCCATTAGCTATTCAGTGACGCATCTGCTGGTAAGCTAACTTTGCAGTACGGGAGCACATCATGAAATGGTTTGCGGAATACCTCGATAGCGCGGAAAACCGCCGCAAGCTCACGCTTCGCCTCGGCATATTCATTACCGTCGGCGGCACGCTTGTGTCAATTTTCCTGCTGTATGCGCTGATCTTCCTGAAAAACTAAGCACCAAAAACGCAAAAGCCGTTGAACTCTTTCGAATTCAACGGCTTTCTGTATCTGGTTGCGGGGACAGGATTTGAACCTGTGACCTTCGGGTTATGAGCCCGACGAGCTGCCAGACTGCTCCACCCCGCGTCTGTATGAACGTATTATAGGGCAACTCAAGACTTTAGGCAATATCAATCCCAAAATCAGCGATGATAGATCGAGTTTATCCGGCACGAAGCCTGCATAGCTTGCGCACGCGCTACGCGCGGCGCCCGCAATCGGTGTAAAGTAAGCACTACCGTGACGAGAAACCGCTGACTAGAACCGCCTCCCATGAAATTCTGTTCCGAATGCGCCCACCCGGTCGAACTGACCATCCCTGCCGGCGACAACCGCCCGCGCTACGTCTGCACCCAATGCACCGCCATCCATTATCAAAACCCCAAGATGGTGCTCGGTTCCATCCCGGTCTGGGAACGTGACGGCCAGCTGCAGGTACTGCTGTGCAGGCGCGCCATCGAACCGCGCTACGGCTACTGGACCCTGCCGGCCGGTTTCATGGAAAACAACGAAACCACGTCCGAGGCGGCCATGCGCGAAACCGTGGAGGAAGCCGGCGCCCATATCGAACTGGGTCCGCTATTCACGCTGATGAACGTGGCGCGCGTGCACCAGGTGCATATGTTCTACCTGGCCACGCTGCGCGACCTCGACTTCGCGCCCGGCGAGGAAAGCCTGGACGTGCAAATGTTCACGGAAGAGCAGATCCCGTGGAACGACCTGGCCTTCCCCACCATCCGCACCACGCTGGAACTGTTCTTCGCCGACCGCGCCCGCATGCGCGCCAGCGGCGGCGGCTACGGCTTCCACACCCAGGACATCACGAAACCCATGCGCAGCGACGTATGATCCCCTGGCTCGATGCCCATACCCCATTCCCCGACGTCTCCGAGGCGCTGACCACCGACGCGCCCGGCCTGCTGGCCGCCGGTGCCGACCTGTCTCCGGCGCGCCTGCTGGCCGCCTACCAGCGCGGCATCTTCCCCTGGTTCTCCGAAGGCCAGCCCATCCTGTGGTGGAGCACCGACCCGCGCATGGTGCTGATGACGGACCGCTTCCGCGTCTCCGACAGCCTGAAAAAAGCCATCAAGAAAGTCCAGCGCAGCGCAGCCGATCCGGACGGCGGCCGCTGGCAGGTGCGTTTCGATTCCGCCTTCGAGGACGTGATGCGCGCCTGCGCCGAGCCGCGCCGCGACGGCCCCGGCACCTGGATCTCGGACGACATCATCGCCGGCTACACCGGCTTGCACCAGCTGGGCTACGCCCACTCGTCCGAACTGTGGCTGGACGGCGAACTGGTGGGCGGCGCCTACGGCGTGTGCATCGGCCGCATGTTCTACGGCGAGTCCATGTTCGCGCGCGTCACGGACGGCTCCAAGATCGCGCTGGCCTACCTCGTGCATTTCCTGAAACAGAATGGCGTGGCCATGGTGGACTGCCAGCAGGAGACCGGCCACCTGGCCTCGCTGGGCGCCGCGCCCATCCCGCGCGAGCGGTTCCTGCAGCATTTGCGCGCCAATATCGGCCTGCCCGCCATCAGCGGCTGGGTCCCGTTGCAGCCATACCCGCGCGCGTCCGATTAGCGTGCAGAGTTCGCCGGTTTCTGCGCTATGATATGCACACGGACACCATTTTCTGCCCCGGGAAGCGCATGACGCACCTGAACGATCTGCCATTCGCAACGCTGCAGTTCTATACGACAGCGCCCTACCCTTGCAGCTACCTGGACGAACGCCAGGCCCGCTCGCAGGTGGCCACGCCGTCGCACCTGATCAATGCCGATGTGTATTCCGAGCTGGTACGCAACGGCTTTCGCCGCAGCGGCATCTTCACCTACCGCCCGTACTGCGACGGCTGCCAGGCCTGCGTGCCGGTGCGCGTGGTGGCGGGCGAGTTCCGGCCCACGCGCGGCCAGCGCCGCGCCTGGAACCGCCACAGCGAGCTGACGGCGGGAGTGGCCACGCTGTCCTTCTCGGACGAGCACTACGACCTCTACCTGCGCTACCAGAGCACGCGCCACGCCGGCGGCGGCATGGACCAGGACAGCCGCGACCAGTACGCCCAGTTCCTGCTGCAAAGCCGCGTCAACACGCGCCTGGTGGAGTTCCGCGAGCCGGACGGCACGCTGCGCATGGTCAGCATCATCGACGTGCTGTCGGACGGCCTGTCCTCGGTCTATACCTTCTTCGATCCGGACGTGGAAGGCGCCTCTTACGGCACCTACAACATTGTCTGGCAGATCACGCAGGCGCAGGAGCTGGGCCTGCCCTACGTCTACCTCGGCTACTGGATCGGCGACAGCCCGAAAATGTCCTACAAGATCAATTTCCAGCCGCTGGAAGCGCGCATCAAGGGGCAATGGAGCGTGATGGCAAGGTAGAATACGGGCTACTTTTTTAGCCAGCCCCCGCCATGTCCGACAAATTCCTGTACTCCCTCGCCCGCCCCATGCTGTTTTCCATGGACGCGGAAGCCGCCCACCACTTCACGCTGCCCGCGCTCAAGAAGGCCTCCAAGCTGGGCCTGACCCGCACCGTCGTGCGCGCCCCCAAGCCGGACCCGCGCACCGTGATGGGCATCCTGTTCAAGAATCCGGTGGGCCTGGCGGCAGGCCTGGACAAGGACGGCGCCTATATCGACGCGCTGGCCGACCTCGGCTTTGGCTCCATCGAAGTGGGCACCGTCACGCCGCGCGCGCAGCCGGGCAATCCCAAGCCGCGCATGTTCCGCCTGCCGGCCGCGCACGGCATCATCAACCGCATGGGCTTCAACAACGGCGGCGTGGACGCCTTCGTGGCCAATGTGCAGTCCTCGCGTTTCTACCAGAACAAGGAAGGCGTGCTGGGCCTGAACATCGGCAAGAACGCCGACACCCCGATCGAGCGCGCCGCCGACGACTACCTGCACTGCCTGGAAAAGGTCTACCCCTACGCCAGCTACGTGACGGTCAACATCTCCTCGCCCAACACGAAAAACCTGCGCCAGCTGCAGGGCGGCTCGGAACTGGACGACCTGCTGGCCCAGCTGAAGGACGCCCAGCAGCGCCTGGCCGACCAGCACAAGCGCTACGTGCCGCTGGCCCTGAAGATCGCGCCGGACATGGACGGCGACCAGGTCAAGAACATCGCCGACGCGCTGCTGCGCCACAAGATCGACGGCGTCATCGCCACCAACACCACGCTCAGCCGCACTGCCGTGGAAGGCATGCAGCACGGCGCCGAAGCCGGCGGCCTGTCCGGCGCGCCGGTGTTCGAGCTGTCCAACCAGGTGATCCGTTTGCTGAAGGCCGAGCTGGGCGACGCGCTGCCGATCATCGGCGTGGGCGGCATCATGCGCGGCGCGGACGCCAAGGTGAAAATGGACGCGGGCGCGCAGCTGGTGCAGCTGTACAGCGGCCTAATTTACGCCGGCCCCGCACTGGTGCGCGACTGCGCGGACGCAGTGCGCCGCAAATAAGGAGGCCGCATGGAATACACCACTCTCGGCACGACGGACGTCAAGGTCAGCAAGATCTGCCTCGGCACCATGACCTTCGGCGAGCAGAACTCCGAAGCGGACGCGCACAGCCAGCTCGATTACGCGCTCGCACGCGGCATCAACTTCATCGACACCGCCGAGATGGGATGACGATTTTATAGGGTGTTTGTAATAAAATTAGTAATCTCTTCTATCTATAGGGCACTTCAGGACCAGCAGATTTTGGGCTTGTAAATTTTTCGACGTGGACAATAATGGTTTCACGTCGAATAATTTATGGTGCCTTATGAAGCTGGTATTGGCCCGGGGAAGTTGCCTCCTGTTGCATGAAGATGGCAGGATTATCTATCCGCTTAGCAAGTTCCTAGCCGACCGCTTCAGCAATCCGCACACGCGCGAACTAGTTGCACAGTCACTCAGGATTTTTTACCGATTCTGTTGCGCTAACCGAATAGACCTCGCACGTCTCGCCATTGACGACAAATGCCTGCAGTACGAACAGGTTCGACAACTTGCCGGCTTATGCTTCCGACCACTTCCCGAGATCGAAGCGCTGTCCAACAAAAAGGTCAGATTGCTCACAAGCGCTAACTCCGGTAAGGCTCCACATCAGCAGCGATGTGCTGTGGAGCCGAACACCGCAGAGAAGCGATTGACTCACATTGCAAGCTTCCTTCAGTTTTTTCGTGAAGTTTTCCTTGAACCGAGCATTCACTCAAGCAGTCAGCGGCAACAACTTCGTCAAGACTACGATAGAGCTACGTTGCAGTTACGGAATACGATTGCAGGCACTAAACAAGGCCACCATCACGACATCAAAAGCCTACCTTCAGACAAATTCCTCGCGATCATAAAAGAAGTATTTCTGCGGCCGGAGCAATTGTTTCGAAATACTGAGGGCAAGGTCTCTCGCAACTTACACAGGGATCGCGCCATGGTGCTATTGGCATGTGAGGGCCTTCGTCCAGGCACCATTGGAAACATTGGAAGAGCCGATTTCAAACCAGCTTCTAGGCATCTTGCAATCATCGACCACCGGGACGTACGCGCCCGCACAACGTCGAACACGCCTGTATTAAAACTCGGTGCAAGCACGTTGATGAACAGTGCAAGCGAAACAATGATTGAGTTATGGCCATTCACCGTCGAGGCAATTCAAACTTACATCAACGTCGAGCGTGCCGCTATGCTATCTAAGCATCTAAAAAATCGCAGCGGCGGTTTTTTATTCTTGAATGAAAAAGGTGAGCCTATTAAGCATCGAGCCAGCATTACTAAGCTCTTCAACTCTCTAGGCAAGCGCTTGGCGGAACTGGGTCTCTTGGATGTCGGAAGCGATCCATACTTCACCAATCAGAAGCAGTACGATTTCTATAGCTACGTATTACGTCATTCATCGGCAAGCATGTTCCTTGAACTGAAGGGGACGGACGAGCGGACGCTGGATAGCATGAAGTTCCGATACGGTTGGACCATGAATAGTAGGCAGCCTGAACGTTATGCCGCACGAGCGTTCAGTGATCAAGCTAGTGCTACACTTCGCGATTTTAACGAAAATCTGATGTCCACCTTGCGCGCAAAGCGAGCTGGAGTTTAGCGAGGTGAACCATGGGCTACAAAACGGTCGGAAATAGCCTGGCGGAATGGGATGACGATGATCCATATGACTTCACGCTGACGGAGGAAGACGGGGCTGAAAATGTGCGGCACAAAGTCACCGTGAAAATCGCGTTCTCTGAGTTATCACGAGGCTGCACCGACAACTTCCTTTTCCATCTTAGAAATTTGGTCATTGAATGGCGAACCGTCGTAAGTATTAATACCATCGCAAACTATAGTAGACAACTTAAGTATTTGCTCTCAAACATTTATAAGCAAAATCTCTTTTACCAGAAGATCGACATCGTAGACGAATCGTTTCTCCTAGCAGTTGGAGCGATAAAAGATAGCCTTAAGGAAATGCAACTCTATTGCCTACGGCGTGCGTTTTATCTTTCACCACACTCCCCCCTATGGAGTTCACAGATTCAAGCCAGAGATTTCCCTCAAAGGAGGCCGAAGAAAGGGGTGTACGGTCAGCAAATTGATCGGATCCTAGCCAAGGCCTTGAGCCGCGCAACTTGTGTGAACATCTTAAGCCGATGTGAACAGGCCTACGAATCCGGACAACTAGACATTGGGCACTTTGCGTTCGCGAACTTAGCATTTGCGGTATTTTGCAGGCCGGAGAGCTATCGCCAGATCCGATTATCCGATCTTGTCTATGACGCAAAATCCGGGGGGTATTTTCTCTACATACTGCCTACCAAATCTAGGGTTGCACGCCCCGAAAAAATCTGTTATCGCATCAACGAGCCAGTTGGCTTGTTACTGCAGAAACAGAGGCAGAATGTGGTTCAGAAGTACGGCCATCTCGTTCATTACGACGATATCAGTAAACTGAGCTTGTTCCCAGCGCGGCGCTTACATAACAATCGCTCAAAATGGGTACACGTTTACGCTAACGAGAATTTTGGGATGCTAGAAGACCAGGTAGGATTCACTGGTGCATACCCCACTCAAATCCGGAGAGTACTTCTAAAGAAGACGGGAACCCTCAGCGCAAACGTTCTGCGACATACGATCGGCACTCAACTCGCACACACTGGCGCCTCATCAAAAACAATCCAGGCGGTTTTAAAACATGCGACGGATAACGTCTGCAGGGCTTACGTCGATATCGCTTTTCATGGACTAATTGATGTACTGAGTGATGCAATGCAGCCGGCCTTCGAAAATCACCTACCTGTATTCGAAAACTTTCGATCAAAACTTGATCCGGTGCTCCCTGAACAGGCAGTCAGATCCGAAAATTTGCGAACGGGCAACGTTGAGCTGACAGGTGAATGTGGAAAACAGATCCAGTGCGAATATGCTCCTATCAGCTGCTATGGATGCAGTCGATTTATTCCGTGTTGGGACGCTGATCACAGCATCAACCTTGATATCGTTCAACAGGAAATCAACGATTGCAGTCGACGAGGAAGGCCCTTCCAACATCTAACTGAGCGGGCATTGACTGCAAAATATCAGATAATTATTATCATGAACGCCGCCGACCGTTACAAAGAAAACATAGTATCCGGAGACCGCCATGGATGCGGCAATAGAGATTAACACACTCAGGCATCGGAAGGCATTGGATCTGTGGATCCACGAATGCCGACGGCGCATGGCTTTACGTTTTCCTAAAGTAGACTTTGATGCAGACACATGGCTAATCCGAACGCAGCATCAGAGCCAACAGGCTGATTGGCATTTCCCCCCTCAAACAATCGACTTCATCGAGAAGGACAGAAGCTTTTGCGAGGTCATGCGCTGTCTAGTCGCCGAAATGGCAATCGCAGGTAAACCAAAAACTTTGGCACAACCGATCAGTGCGTTTCGCCGCCTGGCTCAAACACATTGTCAAACGATCTTTGATTTAACTTCGTCGGACCTTAGATCTGTGGAAGAACACGCGCTTATTCACTGCAGAGCCTACCCGTACTCGTCGGGCAGACTTCATACTCACCTTGTAAGGCTATCTTTTCAGCTGAATTTGCTGGCAGACAAAGATGTAATACCCCGACTTGGATATTATGTGCGCTCGGAACTTAGCAGTGAGCTGCGGGCCTTGGGAAAGGTATACGCAGCGGCGAGAGAAAAGTCTTCTGAAGTGTTGAACCGAAAGATCGAAGCCCTGAATGAAGCATTAAATGCTCTTATTGAAAATGACTCCCGTTTAGATGCGTTGGATAAAGTGGCGATCTGTGCCATGACTAGGAAATTATGTGCCCCATCGCGCATTAACGAAGTGCTTTGTTCAAGTATTGACGATGTTGTGACGGCTAGTGATTATGCACAAGGATCGTTGACCGTCGAAGACGCCTTATATCAAGCGCACAAAATGCTATTGGTGACGATGAAGGGCAGCAAAGGCGCGCAGTGGAGCGCTAAGCCTATTCTCAACTTTATGATCGACGCGTTCAATTACACTGAAGCGATTATCAAGGAAAATGGTAGCCGATCACGGATGCTTATCGAATGGTATCAAGAAAACCCCAACGCGCTTTATCTTCCTCCGGAGTTCGAACATCTGCGCGGGGACGCGCTATGCCGGAGCAATTTGGCGAAAATTATGTATTTCAAGACGACCCTCCGAAACGGAACGGAGTCTGCTGTCGGAAACGTATTCAAAGCTTTAAAGCTTGTCAGTTTCAAGGGGGCCAATCCAGAAACCATTACGGCAGCTGGGACGGTTAATTCTCGACATAGAATAGATTTTTTGCCTTGGGCGGATGTCGAAAGGTTTTTGCTCCAACGCGTTCAGGTGGCCATGGAGGCCTGTCGAAAGGTCTGCCACGAGAATCACTACGAGGGCGATTTAGCCAAGATGCTTTTCCTTTTTGACCGCGAAGATGTGCCGTACCTACCTTACGCGCTCAATTCCAGTCTCATTCGCGGTCGGCTAAAAAAGCGAAAGGTCAACAACAACCATAGCACCGCGCCGACCCTGTTTCAGAAATTGGGGATTACAATTCCCATTGATGGCCGGATACAGATTGCCGAAATGGATACCCATGATCCACGCCGTTGGCTTACCACCATGGCTCTGCGATACGGCGAAAATTTATCCGATGTGCTCATCAATAAATGGGCAAACCGATCGTCACTCGCACAATTAAAGGCCTACGATTTCAGAACTGATGAGGAGCGTGCAGCCTTCTCGCGAATGCCTGATATCGCAGAATTGAGCGACCTGTCGAGCGGCCTCGCGCTTGCAAGCAAACTTGAGGAAACCTACGGACTTAAGACGGACATTGTCGTTGTGCACGACGCCGGCATTAGCGTTACAAGCCTACAGCGAGTGATGGACGCTGTGGAGGATCGCCCGATTGCAAGAACCAGCGAACAGATCATCATAGTCTATCCGAGCATTTACGGCGTATGCCTACACCAACACCACGAAACGCCCTGCAGGCGATATAAACGATGCTTGACCTGCAATGAAAACGTTTGCGTCAAAGGCCACCTTCCAACGAATAACGAAATCCGAAAGGATGAGTTGCTGCTGGCCACTAGCATTATGCGTCAACTAGAGACTTTGGTGGCGGCCTATAATCAGGGAATCGCAGACTGTCCTGACACATTCGAGGAACATCTTTTGACCCTTATTCGAGAGGGCTTAAGTCCTGATCAATTGGCAGACCACTTGATCAGCGAGTTCCATGAAATCAAAGACACGATCAAGGACAAACTACTACGCACACGATTAGAGGAAGCATTCGTGGCGCGCGGTTACTTACGCTTACTCGATGATGACACCGTCACCTCCGGCGCACTGATGAAGTATCGAAATCCCAAGCACCACGCAGCACCGGGGCTGGAGATGGCGCTAGATACTCATGGCGGCCGAGACAAAGTGTTCGAAGACGAGAAAGCCCTCGTCGAAAAATTCCCCGCCTTCGCGCCTGCTACTCTTGGTCTACGAGACGAACGATATCGAATTGAACCTGACGACGACATAGAGGATGAATAATGGCGGGCCGTAAAGAACTACTGACTGAGCAAATGGCGAAGCAGATCTGTAAGATGATCGAGCGCATGCCTGACGCCGGGATTCCCGTGACCTGGGTGAACATCATTGCCCACTCAAAGAAAAGGACTGGTCACACTTTCACCCGTCAAACGCTCAGCCAAAAATCCTGGAACGGGCGTCAATTAATTACCGAAGCCTGCAGTCAGGCAAGGGATGTACAAAGACGGCTTCAGCACGATATCGCACCAAAATACGCTACGTCTGCGCGAGCAGTGCTACAAAGGCGGATCGCAGAATTGGAGGCCAAAAATTTGGCTCTCCAGGATGAGCTCGAAAAGGTCCGAGCCCAGCAGTTTGACGAGCTAGATGCACTCTTGATTCTCCCTCGCGACATCTACCGATTAATCGACATCGACTCCGCGTCGAAAACGTAACGGTTGGGTAAGTCTGGAATGACTGAATCGCCACGACTCTGCTAGACACCCGCGAGCCGTTCAAAATACCTTCTTGATCCGCTTGGGTTCGATGGACACTTTGGGGGCGATGGTTTGGTCGGTTTGATCCGCTTGGGTTCGATGGACACTTTGGGTGCGATGGTTTGGTCGGTTAATGGCCCATTTCAAGCCCTTCAGAAACCGTACTCCGAGCGAAAACCGTCGGGGTTTGGTCGTTGAGAGCCATGTGAGGCCGAATCTCATTGTAGTCCACGCGCCAGGCCTCCACGATAGCCTGAACCTCAGCCAAGGAGGTGAACCAGTGGACGTTGAGGCATTCATCACGCAGCGATCCGTTGAACGTTTCGATGTAGCAGTTGTCGGTCGGCTTGCCGGGCCGACTAAAATCGATCTTGGCCTGGTGGTGATAAGCCCATAAGTCCAGCATCTGCCCCGAGAATTCGCTGCCGTTATCGACAAACAGGCACCGAGGCGGCGCGCGTTTTGCAATGATCTGATTGAGCGCCGCGACCACATCCTCGCCGCGGAGGCGATGCCCGGCCACGATGGCAAGGGATTCCCGGCTGTAGATGTCGATGATCGTCAGCAGCCGTATCTTGGTTCCATCGGCGAGTTGGTCAGCGACGAAATCCATGCTCCACGCGTCGTTTGCCCGACGGGGTTGCATGCGCGCTTGACGGGCAACCGCACTCTTGCGCCGCTTTTTGCGCCAGGCGCGCAACTGCAACTGCTCCAAGCAATACCAGCGGTAAGTCTGGTTGACGCCCAACTGGAAGCCCTCGCGTTTGAGCAGCACGTGCAACCGCCTGTAGCCCCAACGCACGCGCACTTGGGCCAGCTCCCGCAAGCGTTGCCGCAGCGCCAGCTTGGGGTCCTTCCTGCTCGACAGATATTGCGTGCTGCGCACTTGCTTGACCAGTCGACAGGCCCGCGCCAGTTTCAATCCATAGTGATCGATGATGTATGCCACCACCGCTCGTTTCAGCGCGGGCCGTCCCACTTTTTTGACGCGACGTCCTGTAGGATCGCCTTGTCCAGGCTCAGCTCGGCCACCAACTTCTTCAGCCGTGCGTTCTCGTCCTGCAAAATTTTGAGTTCTCGCACGCCTTCCGATTGCATGCCGCCGTACTGTTTTTTCCAGCGATAAAAGGTCTGCTCGGAAATGCCAAGCTGCCGGACGATGTCCCCAACCGCCATGCCCAGTTCGGCCTGCTTCAACACGGATACAATCTGTTCCGCCGGAAAATGTTTGCGCTTCATGGTCAAGCCCTCCCGTTAAGGAATTATTAACCAAAAACTCGCGTCCGGAAGTGTCTAGTTTTGCCAAGGCAGATCACAGACGCCCGGCATAGCAGGCACGCGCGCCAACACCGGCTTCACCGGCAAGGGTACACTGGACTACCAGGCCAGTGTCGTGGATCGATTGCAGCTCAGTGCTAGCTATCGCGGCAAGCGCCTGACGCCGCAGGGCTACTTGATGCCAGTCACGGTCGCCAATCTGGGCTACCGCCGGCAGTTCGACGAGCAGTTGACGCTGGTGGCCACGGTGTCCGACCTGTTCAACAGCCAGCGCATGCTCCGCGTCTATGAGACGCCGGGATTCAGCGGCACCTACCGCCGCCACCAGCGCGGCCAAGTGCTCTATGTCGGCCTGTCATACGCATTCGGCGGGACCAAGAAGGGCAAGGACGATTTCACCTACGAATGAGGGCTTCGTCAGCGGACGGCGCGCCTGGTTAGCTCCATATCGACCACTTCGAGTCCTTAGCCACGCGCGTGAAATTACTCGCCTGCGACAGCAATACTTCAATGGCCTGGACTGCCGTGTTTGCAATCATGCGATTCCGCTTGGCGGCCTCTGCCATAGCGGCGATGTCATGCCGAATCGCGTCGGCCTCATTTCTGTCCATTTGCCATGCCGGTGCTTGCAGCCTCGCAGCCTCGCTAAGTTGGCTAAGGAGATCCTGCGCCATGTGCAGGGTCAACGCTGAAGCGCGACGGGACTGCAGTGCATGAATGGGTGACACATCAGCACCTCCTATGAGTTCTCGAACGTCGAGCGCGGCACGGGCCGCCTGCTTAGCCGCAGTACCCGCTTTCAAGCTTGCAAAAAACAGCCGCGCGCCGTACAGCAGGCGGCCGCCTGACGACGCAAGTTGATTGTGCGGGCGCTCCGCAAGGCACTTGATCGATCCGGCGACCTGCTTCGCCACGGCCGTTCCTTCGGTCGCAATGCGAATGACGTGCTCCAACAGAAAAGTACTCTGCGCTAGGAGTTCGCTTGCCCGCAGCACCATCGCATGCGGGTCATGAATGATGTCGCTGTCGGGCATTGATGGTTCCCTTTTCTAGCTAGATGGCGACTTTGCGCGCCTCAGTTCCCCCGGACTGCCTCGATACATACCACTGCACAAATTCGAGCACGGCAATTAGTACTGCGCATGCGATCCAGGCCGACCACAGATTATGGCTCAGAAAATGCGCGCCGCGCATCTGCTGCATCCAACCAAGTGCCAGCCCCGGCACTAGCAGCCCTGCCGCCACGAGCAGCGCCGCCTTCGGCCTGTGCGGCAGCCAGAGCACCGTCAGCCCGATCAACCACAGCGCACTTGACGCATGTCCGCCCGGAAGGCACTTGCCGGCATCAACCCAAGCAGGCACATGGTCCAGTAGCCGGTAGTAGGTCTCGCTGCCGCCGAAGCGCCGCAGGTCCCACGGACAGTGCGAAGAACTGGCCTGTTTGAGCAAGGAAGTAATGGTAGGAATGAGTACCGCGCAGGCGGCAATGACCTGGCAGCGCAGGCGCCACCACGGCGTAAGCAGCGGACGGCGCATCACGAAGTCGCCGACGCAAATTACGATGGGAACCAAGGCCAGGCCGATGAGGACGCGCTTGGCAATCTCATGACCGAAGCGCTCGGTCAGCCAAGCGTGTTGCCAAGGAAAGCTGTGCGTGCGCTCGTCAAACATGGCTTCTGCCAAGCGCAAGTCGAGATTGGTGAAATTCCCCAGCCACAGCAGTATCAGACCGGAGACGGCCATGGCCACCACTGAGGCGAACCGGGCGCGCGGCGAGAGGAATTGGGGGGAGAATATGGTGTACATGATTTGTCCTTAAGCCGCTGCGAATGCGATAGTGAACCGGCTGCCGCTGGCCGTAGCCTCGTAACCTAGTCGCGCCCCGAGATGGTCGCAAATGCGCATCGTCAGGCTCAGCCCCAGGCCAGTTCCGGCGGATCCGGCGGAGGGCAGCGGCGTCCGGCTTTCGATAGCAGCAATAACCGCGTCAGGCAGGCCGCCCCCGGTGTCCTCCACCACGATCTGCCCTTGCTCCATCCGCACAGCAACCTCTCCTGCTTCGGTGTACATACAAGCATTCCGTATCAAGTTACCTATGGCTGCACTGCACAGTTCTACCGGGGCATGGACAACCATGGGCAGCGTTCCGTCCTGATGCAGGCGTATCTTCTTCTGCGATGCCAGCACTGTGTGGCGTTCGACTTCTCTGGACACCACTGCGTCCAGCTCCACCGGGGCCCAGTTGTCGGATGCGGGGGCGCGCGCCAACAACAGCAGGACTTGCACCAGTTCGCTCCCCTCGACTGCGGCACGGTAAATTCGGCCTAGTGGCGCCGCGTCGATGTCGCAGCTGTGGCGTGCCTGCAGCACCTCGACCGCGCCCAGGATGATCGTCAGCGGCGTACGTAATTCGTGGCTGACGTCGCCGGCAAAATAGCGCTCCCGTTCCAGCGCGCGGCGCAACGAATCGGTACGTTCGTCAAACGCTTTGGCAAGTGCGGCCAGTTCACTCGGATCGGGGATGTTGGGGAGCTGGTTGCCAGACGCGACAGCAGCGGACAATGCGGTAAGCGGGTCAATGACGCGGCGTGCTACGTGGCCGGCAAGGAAATATGAGAAAAGCAGGAAGCCGAGCAAGCAGCTTCCGAGCATGGAGTAAACCACCAGCTCGACCTTGTCGTAGTCGCTTTGGTGGTCAACCACCACATAGGGTCGCCCATGATCGCTTCCCGCAAGGACATGCAGGCCCTGCCCTTCGATGTGCAGGTCGTGGACGCCATCCGGGAAGCCCCGCAGCGCGTGCGGAATGTCGCGGCCATGATGAAAGCTGATTCCGGCCGGCATCTCGATCGGCAGCCCGGCTGCGTGGCGGGGAACCGCCCAGAGAGCTGCTTGCCGCAACCGCGCGTCGACAAGATGACCTTCTATGCCCTCCACTGCGAAGATGGTGACCAGGGCAAAAAAAATGACGAAGCCGAGCGCGTACAGTGTGTATGCGGCAGTAATGCGTCGACGAAGCGAAGTCATTGATTTGCTCCGCTATCAGCCGTCACGACTGCAGGCATGGAACAGGTCCAGGCCGGGATTATAGACCGCCGTACTGACGTCCAGCAGGCCCAGGACGGAGTGGAACACATTGTCATGTGTGAATTTCTGCTCTGAACGGGCCGCCACGCACTTAGTATCGACCCTAAAGCGCTGCGAAAAACGTTCCGAGAACCATAGCATGAAGGGCACGTGGGTCTGTTCCTCCGGCGCGATGATATAGGGGGCGCCGTGCAGATACATATTGCTTTCCCCCAGCGATTCGCCATGGTCAGAGAAATAAATCATAGCAGTGTCGACATCCTCGCTCTTGGCGGTTTTCTCAAGTAAGTCGATGGTCTTGCTGAGCAGGAGGTCCGTGTAGAGAATAGTGTTGTCATACGCGGCAATAATGGACTCGCGCGAACACTTTTCCAGATCGTTGGTCTCGCACACAGGCCCGAATTTTCCATGGGCGGCAGGATAACGCTTCCAGTATGCTGGCCCGTGACTGCCTTTTTGATGAAGTACGATGACCAGATCTTTCTTGGCATTGCGTATAATTTCCGGCAGGTTTTCCAATAGGCGTTCGTCGTAGCACTCCTCTGCATTACAGAAGGCATTGCCCACCTCGGGCTGGGACAGGTCTTCGTATTCCACACGCGCGCAGACGCCTTTACAGCCGGAGTTGTTGTCACGCCACAGCACCCCGAAGCCAGCGTGCCGAAGGACGTCAAGCAGGCCCTCCTGCCCCTGCGCCTTGGTATCGGAGTAGTGTTCCCGGCCGAGTGCCGAAAAGACGCACGGCAGAGACACGGCAGTCGACGTACCACAGGAGGAAACATTGCTGAAGTTGATCAGTCCCGGCCGTCCCGTCAACAGCGGATTGGTTAGCCGCGCATAACCGTTCAGCGAAAAATTCATTGCCCGCGCGGTTTCGCCCAGAACGATGATCGTAACGCTGCGCCTCAGCTGGCCGTTCCATGTCGGGCCTTTCACCGCGTCGGTGCCGAGCGGCGCGACAACTAATGGCTTGGCCCACTTTTGACGCGCGTAGCCATTAATGGCTTGTATCACATTGCTGGGCGTGAGTAGGAAGCGCAATTCCCTGTGCTCGCGCACCGCAGGTGCGTAACTCTTGAAGAAGAGAATAAGAATGGCCGCCGCGATCAGAACGGAGGCCGCCGCCGTGCCGCCGCCCAGCGCGAGATGGCGCTTCAGCGGCGCGAACTCCAGGGTCGTGCGTGCCAGAAGGACGGAGGGCAATATCCCCAGCAAGGAGATCGTGAGCAGCATTTTCCAGCTCAACAGTTCACGGGCCTCTCGCAGATCGGTCTCGATCACATTCTGAATCATGGCCTTGTCGATCTGGATGCCATACTGGTTGATGAAGTAGCTCGCGCCCGCAGCGCTGACAACCAGGACGATGAGCACCGGTTTGATGGTGCGTGGAAAATTCACCAAGCTGAGCGCGGCGGTGAACACTAGTGTCAGCATGATGAAAGTGGCAGCGAGTAAGGGCAGCTTGTGCCACTCCCATCCACCGACAGCGGCCACGAACCGTTCCCAGAAGGTAAAGTTGAAAGCGCTGACGAGGAAGCTTGCGCCGATCAATGGCAAGTAGTGCGCGCGAAGGCGCGGAGCGAATCTACACACTGGGGGGCATGGGAGGGAATTCTAATGAGGTAAGCACGGTAGCATTCCGGTCCTCAACGGCACGTCAAGCAGATGTGAGGATTGTGTGAAGTCACCACCGATGCCATACGCACAGCCCGACGCTATGCGGCTGCAATACAGTGCAATGTACTAGTTGGTATGCAACCGCAATCGTCATATCGAAAACATAACAAGCATTTCACCTTCCTCTAACGTCCTCCCGCGTAACCTGCGAAAGGGAGGACAGAGGACAGCTCAACAGGAGGACATCTTGGCGTCTATGTACCGGTTTGCGATTAGGACCATCCTGTCGAGCTCGGCAATTTTGCCGCTGTTCCTGGGTGTGCTGTTGCCGCTGCTCTTGTTTTCAGCCCTGGCAGAAGACGTACTAGAACGGGAACGAATTGGATTTGACTTGCCGTTGCTGTACTGGCTCCGCGCTACCGCCCATCCTATTCTGGACCATTGCATGCTATTCGCTTCAACCATTGGGTCGGCCTGGGTCGTGCTGCCGGTCAACGTAGTGGTGTTTGTCGCTCTACGGAAGCGGCAGCCTCGCGCCTTATACTGGATGTTGGCCACCGGTGGGGCTGCCGCCTTAAATGCCATTGCCAAGCTAAGCTTCGGACGGCCGCGGCCCGATTTATGGCAGCTTCTACCACCTGAAACCAGCTTCAGTTTCCCGAGTGGCCACGCAATGCAGACGATGGCTATGGTGGTCGCCACAGCCATCCTGATGGCAGGGAGACCAGGTGTTGTTTTGTGGCTGATCCCTGGTGGCTTTTATGTGATGCTGGTCGGGATGTCGCGTATCTATCTGGGCGCGCACTATCCTTCGGACGTGCTGGCAGGGTGGTGCGCGGCGTGTATGTGGTGCGTCGGACTTGCGCTGATCATGCGACGCCAGTTGGCGCAATGTGCCAGCACTTGGGGGCTAGGCCGTGACTGACAGCTTTCCGACGGCTCCTGGCTGCGTCTATGGCGATGATGTTCTGAATCTGATCGCGAGCTGCCGCTCCATACGACGTGCGTCTTGCCAGTTGCGCTCGCCTTTAACGATCTTCAAAACGCTGGCGCATTTGGCACTGCGGGAGAACGACACCACTACGCCGCAAGAACTCGTGCGCTCAATTGCTAATACTACCGATTCACCGATCATACTGGCGAACTACCTGCTTGCGCTGGCCCGCCTGGAGCGCGGCTTCGAGGCGCCCGGGATGACGTCTATCTCTGTTTCTGGAGCGGCCATCGTGAGCCATATCGCCTGCCTGCATAGTGCCACACTGTTCCTGCACGCCGGCGATCATGGCAACGGACTACGAGCGCGCGTTGCCTTCCGCGCCCCCTCAGCCGTACTTGACGACCACCAGCGAACCGGCAACGATGAGGGCACCGCCAGCGCAAAGAACCACCAAAGTTGTCATTCGCGAGCTAGTTGACAACGAATAATGCAATGGGCCGGCGCGCGTGAGAGTATTCCTGTCTACAGCATCACATTCTGTTTATGTATTGCTACCTTGGAGACCTTTATGTCCGCTATATCGAAGCAAACCCTGATGGGGATGTTGTGTGGCTTGTCGATGGCAAGTGCCATGGCGGCTGACGGACCGCTTGGCATCGATCATCGGCTAGGCGTAGACAATGATGGCATCTGGGCACGCCGGACGCAGCACATTATGCTCGGCACGCTGATCACTGCGGAAATTGTCTCAGGGGTCTGGGAAGGCGGCGACACGCGCTTCGGCCGCACCAACTGGAAGTCGGTGGATGCGCTGTTGATTTCAGCGGTAAGCACCGAGGTACTGAAGCGAACCTTTCGCCGCGTGCGCCCAAGCAATACCGATGACCCAAACGCATGGTTCCGCTCGGCCCATGACCGCAGTTTCCCCAGCGGTGAAACGGCCAGCTTTGCGGCGGCGGTGACCCCATTTATCCTGGAGTATGGACAGGAACAGCCATGGGTCTATGCTTTGGCGGCGCTGCCCGCCTACGACGGCTATGCCCGGATGAAAACGCGCGGGCATTGGCAAACCGACGTGCTCGCCGGCTTGGCGATCGGCACAGCGGCAGGCTGGTACGCACATCGCAGCAACCACTCCTTCACTTTGCAACTAATGCCGCACGGTGTGCAGGTGGGCCTGCATGGCCGCTTTTAGGTGTTGATCGTCGCGTGTTCGTATCCACGGATGCTTGGCATTGAGGGGCTACCAAGTTACAGGGTCAGCTTGCCGGCTCCGCGGTCAGGCGTGTGAAGGCCTGCGAGTCTATCAGCGCAACAGCACAGTAGCTGGGCATGAGCGACCAGATGCTACTTGCGCAGAATCAGGAAAAGAAGGACGCATAAGAGCCGTCTGATGGGAGATGCAAAACCGAGGGAACCTAATTGGGGGAAACGGCATTACGAATCAATATTTCCCTTGGCTCTCACTACTGCCCCGGATTGGGCAGGCGTGCGTGGATTTCGTTGATGGCCTTAGTCACTTCTTCAGACAGCACGGTCTGGGTCGCGTCGATGTTTTCTTTCAGCTGCGCCAGCGTGGTCGCACCAATGATGGTCGAGGCGACGAACCAGCGCGAATAACACCAGGCCAGCGCCATCTGCGCCGGCGTCATGCTGTTCGCGCGCGCGAGCGCGGCATATTCATTCACAGCCGCCAATACCTCGGCGCGTAAATAGCGTGGACTCCAGCTAGCCGGGAAGATCGTCAGGCGGCCGTGCGCCTTCGGATCATCCAGGTACTTGGCGCTCAACTGGCCGAATGCCAACGGACTATACGCCAGCAGGCCTACTTGCTCGCGAAAGCAGGTTTCGTCGAGTAGGCTCGTTTCGAAACCGCGCGCCGTCAGGTTGTACAGGTTCTGAATTGAGGCGATGCGCGGCAAGCCTTTCAGCGCTGCCTGCTTGATGAATTCACTGACGCCCCATGAGCTCTCGTTCGATACGCCAATGTGACGGATTTTTCCAGCATCGACCAGGCTACCCAGCACGGCGAGCGTGTCTTCAATGGCCACACTGCGCTGCTCGGCGTTCGGATTGAACACAGTCGCGCCGAAGATCGGCACGTTGCGGCTCGGCCAGTGCAATTGGTATAAATCGATATAGTCCGTTTGTAGGCGTCGTAAGCTCGTCTCGACGGCGCTACGGATATTGGCCGCATCAAGGTTGTTCGTTCCACCGCGGATCCACGTCATGTTGGGATTCGGTCCGGCCACCTTGGTTGCCAGTATGATGTCATCGCGCCGTCCGCTCTTTTTTAGCCAGCTACCGATGAAGCACTCAGTCAAGCCTTGCGTCTCAGCACGCGGCATCACAGGATACATTTCCGCACAATCGACGATATTAACCCCGCGATCGAGGGCGTAGTCAAGTTGGCTGTGGGCCTCCGCTTCGTTATTCTGTTCGCCAAACGTCATCGTACCAAGGCAGACTTTCGAAACAGACATGCCGCTTGTGCCAAGTTGCGTCTTTTCCATACAGATTTTCTCCGGAATTGCTTGATGGGGACGGCACATACGCGTACCTATACCAATTTATTGTAGCTCAGCCCGCGGCCCCTATGCACCCGCGCTGGAGACACGGCGCCGAGGAATGGTGAGTATCTTGAAAAAATCACTCTAAGGCCGAGACTGTCTAAATGTAAAAAATTGGCCTTTATTTGCAGTTAGGAAGCCATTACACTACATCTGCGCCTGCTATTGTACGATTTTCGCTCTCACGAATTGCTATTCCGCTCGTTTTCACCTCGAGCCCATAGCGTTTGAGCCAGTCATACCAAGTGACAACCGACATATTTTATCGCCATACGAAATGTACCCGGTGATGCCGCGCGCCGAAACGCAAGGCTCCACCGAGCGCCACATCGGCACCTGGCTCAAGAAAAGCGGCAGGCGTGCCGACGTGGTGCTGGCCACCAAGGTGGCCGGCCCGAACCCGAACATGCACTGGGTGCGCGGCGGCCGCAACAACCTGGACGCGGCCAACATCCGCGCTGCCGTGGACGCCAGCTTGCAGCGCCTGCAGACGGACTATATCGATTTATACCAATTGCATTGGCCGAGCCGCAACGTGCCCATCTTCGGCGCCTCCGTGTTCGACCCGGCCAATGAGCGCGAATGCGTGGCCATCGAAGACACGCTGGCCGTGCTGGGCCAGCTGCAGCAGGAAGGCAAGATCCGCCACATCGGCGTGTCCAACGAATCGTGCTGGGGCGTGAATGAATTCGTCAAGCAGGCCGAAATGAAAGGCCTGCCGCGCATCGCCACCATCCAGAACCTGTACAACCTTACGGCGCGCCACTACGAAACCAGCCTGCTCAACGAAACCTGCTACCGCGAGCAAGTGAGCCTGCTGGCCTACAGCCCGCTGGCATTCGGCCAGCTGAGCGCCAAGTACCTGGACAATCCGAAAGCGCACGGCCGCCTGACCATCTTCCCGCCCAGCTGGAGCCCGCGCTACCTGCGTCCGGCCGTGCTGGAAGCGGTGGCGCAATACGCCGCGCTGGCGCGTGCGCATGGCATGACGCCGGCGCAGATGGCGCTGGCCTGGTGCTACACGCGCTGGTTCGTGGCCTCCACCATCATCGGTGCCACCACGCTGGCGCAATTGAAGGAAAATATCGACGCGCTCGGCACCGAGCTGGCGCCGGAACTGGTGGCGCAGATCGACGCCATCCATGCCAGCCTGCCGAACCCGGGGCAATAAGTCCTCATATGTCGGTGGGACATAAGCTTAGCAATAAGCATTCGTTCCCTCGTTGACAACTCATCGTTAAGCTCTCGGCTTTCCCTATGCCAGAGAGTTTACGATGAGCTTCCGCCACACCCAACCACACCCCGGCCGCGCACTGCTGGCTTTCAGCCTGGTCGCTTCGCTCGGCCTGCCGGCCGCAGCGCAAACCGCGCAGCCGGCGCCGGAAGCCGACGTGCAGACCGTGCTCGTCACCGGCACCTACGCCAAGAACCGCCGCACCGCCGACTCCGAATCGCCGGTCGACATCATCGGCGCGCGCGAGCTGCAAGCTTCCGGCTCGACCGAACTGGCCACGGTGCTGGGCCGCGTGCTGCCGTCGGTGAACTTCCCCCGCCCCTCCGGCGCCGACGCCAGCGACGCCGTGCGCCCCGCGCAGCTGCGCGGCCTGTCGCCGGACCAGGTGCTGGTGCTGGTGAATGGCAAGCGCCGCCACGCCTCCGCCGTGGTCAACGTCAACGGCACCTTGGGGCGCGGCTCCGCGCCGGTGGACCTGAACGCCATCCCCATCGCCGCCATCGACCACATTGAAGTGCTGCGCGACGGCGCCGCCGCCCAATACGGCTCGGACGCGATTGCCGGCGTCATCAACATCATCCTGAAAAAAGGCGCCAAGGGCGGCGAAGCGGAAATTGGCTACGGCGAACACAAGGAAGGCGACGGCCAGAGCGTCACGCTGAAAGCGTCCGCCGGCTTCGACCTGGGCAACGGGAACTGGCTGCGCCTGGCGGCCGAGGCGGCCGACCGCGACCCAACCAACCGCGCCGGCCCGGACCTGCGCAACCCCGCCGAGCCGCGCTACGGCAAGGTGAACCAGCGCTACGGCGACCCGGACACCAAGCCGCGCAACGTGTTCGTCAACAGCCAGCTGCGCGTCAACGACGACATCGACTTCTACGCCTTCGGCAATTTCGGCCAGCGCAAGACCGAGGCAGCCGCCACCTGGCGCACCGCGCTGAACGGCACTTCGCTGCGCAGCCCCCTGTTCCCGGAAGGCTTCCTGCCGCTGCAGGACAGCACTTCCATCGACGAATCGCTGACCGCTGGCCTGCGCGGCGCGGCCGGCGCGTGGCGCTGGGACGCCAGCCTGGACTACGGCAGCAACCGCTTCGACCTGAACATCCACAACACGGTGAACCAGGACTTGAAGGAAAAGAGCCCCACCAGCTTCCACCTCGGCAAGCTGACCAACACCCAGTCCGTGTTCAATTTCGACCTGGCGCGCGAGTTCGCCGTGCCCGGCCTGAGCGGCCCGCTGACCCTGGCCACCGGCGTGGAAGCGCGCCGCGAAAGCTACGAGATCGAAGCGGGCGACGCGGCCTCCTACACCGGCAGCGGCTCGCAAGGCTTCAGCGGCTTCCGCCCGGTCAACGCGGGCAAGAACAGCCGCAACAACAAGTCCATCTACCTGAACCTTGAAGCGCCGTTCACCAGGCAGTTCTCCGGGGCGCTGGCGGCGCGCCACGAGAACTACAGCGACTTCGGCAACACCACCTCGGCCAAGGCCTCGGCGCGCTACGCCTTCAGCGACGCGTTCTCGCTGCGCGGCACCGCTTCCACCGGCTTCCGCGCACCGTCGCTGGCGCAGCAGTTCTACACCATCACCACCACCAACTTCTCCATCATCAACGGCGTAAACACGCCGATTGAAACGGGCACCTTCGCCGTCAACAGCACCGCCGCGCTGGCACTGGGCTCGCAGCCGCTCAAGCCGGAGAAGGCGAAGAACCTGAGCCTGGGCCTGCAGCTGCAACCATTCCGCAACTTCAGCACCACGGTGGACGCGTACCGCATCGACATCGACGACCGCATCCTGTTCTCGGCCAACCTGATCCTGCCGGACGCGCTGAAGGCCACGCTGGCGGCGCAGGGCGCGCCGGTGGGCGCGGCGCGCTACTTCACCAACGCGGTGGACACGCGCACCAAGGGCGTGGACCTGGTGAGCACCTACCGCGTGGACCTGGCCAACCGCGACCGCGTGGACTTCACGCTGGCCTACAACCACAACAAGAACGAAGTGGTGCGCATCGCCGACAATCCGGCCGTGCTGACGGCGAACAAGCTGCTGCTGATCGACCGCCAGACGGTGAACCGCGCCACGGTGGGCTCGCCGAAGGACAAGCTGAGCCTGGCGGCCGATTACACGGCGGGCGTCTGGAGCGCGCGCGGCCTGGTGACGCGCTACGGCAGTTTCACGGTGCCGCAGAACGTGGCCGCGCAGGACCAGGTGTACAGCCCGCAGTGGGTGCTGGATGTGTCGGGCAGCGTCAAGCTGGGCAAGAACTGGAGGCTGAGCGCGGGCATCGACAACCTGACCGACAAGTATCCGGACCAGGTGACGTCGCTGAACAACCTCAACAACAACGGCATCAATCCGTACAGCGGCTTTGCGCCGAACGGCTTCAACGGGCGCTATTACTATGCCAAGGCTGGCTATAGCTGGTGACCGGCTTGGCGGGTTACGACGCGTGGCGTCTAACCCGCCCTACGGCATCAGGCGGCGATCAGGCGGCGATTAGGCGGCGGCCAGGCGGCGGACCGGCGGCGCGGCGTGCGCCTGGTACTGCTGCTCCGCCAGGCGGAACACGCTGACCGCTTCGGCCAGCATCTCGGCCTGGTCGCGCATCGACTGCGCGGCCGCTGCTGCTTCCTCCACCAGCGCCGCGTTCTGCTGCGTCACATCGTCGATCGACACGATGGCCTGGTTCACCTGCGCGATGCCCGAACTCTGCTCCTGGCTGGCCGCGCTGATCTCGGTCATGATGTCGGCCACCTGCCGCACAGCCTTGACGATGCCGTCCATCGTCGCGCCGGCTTCCTCCACCAGCCGCGCGCCCGCGTCCACGGTTTCCACCGACTCGCCGATCAGCGCCTTGATTTCCCTGGCCGCCGCCGCCGAGCGCTGCGCCAGGTTGCGCACCTCGGACGCCACCACCGCAAAGCCCCTGCCCTGCTCACCAGCCCGCGCCGCCTCAACCGCCGCGTTCAGGGCCAGGATATTGGTCTGGAAGGCGATGCCGTCGATGACGCCGATGATATCCACGATCTTGTTCGAGCTTTCCTTGATAGCCCCCATGGTGGTCACCACTTCGCCCACCACCTTGCCGCCCCTGGTGGCAAACTCGGAGGCAGACACCACCAGCGTGGTGGCCTGGCGCGCGTTCTCGGCATTCTGGGTGACAGTGGACGTCAGTTCCTCCATCGAGGAGGCGGTCTCCTCCAGGCTGGAGGCTTGCTGCTCGGTGCGCGAGGACAAATCCAGGTTGCCGCTGGCGATCTCGCTCGACGCGGTGGAAATGGTGTCCGAGCCCGAGCGCACCCGTCCCACGGTGCGCGCCAGGCTCTCGTTCATGTTCTTCAGCGCCCGCAGCAGCTGACCGGTCTCGTCGGCCGTGTCGCATTCGATGCGCTGCGTCAGGTCGCCGCTGGCCACCGCTTCCGCCACGCCCACCGCGCGGTTCAGCGGATGCGTGATGCTGCGCGTGATCCAGTACACCACGGCGGCCGCCAGCGCCGAGGCGATCACCGTCAGCGCGATCATCATGTTGCGCGCGCCCACGTAGGCCGCCTGCGCGTCCGTGCTGGCCTTGGCCACGGCTTCGGTTTGGTATTTGACCAGATCGGTCAGGGAATTGAGATAGGCGGTCTGCTCCTTGCGCACCGTGGTCAGCAGGTAGACCACGTTCTCGTCGCGCTTGGCCGCGTCGGCCGTTCGGGCAATGAAGGCCGTCTGCACCACGTCGTAGCGCGCACGCGCGTCGAGCACGGCCTTCAGCCTGGCCTTGCTTTCCGCATCGGTGTCGTCCGAGATCAGCTTGTTGAGGTTATCCAGATGGGCGGCGATTTCCGCCTTCTTGTCGTCCACGCGCTTGAGTTCCTTGCGCACGGTGTCCGCATCGGTGGACAGCATGGCGTTGCGCATGGCGCGGGCGATGTCGTTGACGCCGCCCACCGCCTCGTAGGCTTCGATCACCTTGGGCACCTTGTCGGCAGCCAGGTCATCGGTGCCGTCGTTCAGCTTGCCCAGATTGCCGATGCCCACCACGGACATGCCCACCATGAACACCAGCGACAGCCCCAGCCCGGCGGCAAGCCGCGTCCCTATCTTCCAATTGCCGATACCCATTTGACGCTCCCTGAAGTTTAAAACGACGTTTCAAAAATCGGTGCAGTGCGGCTCAACAGTGAGCGTCAGTATATACCTAAGCGGCCTCAGCGCCGGCAAGGGCTACTTCGATATCGGCGCGGCGCAGTTCGGGCGCGAATTGCAGGATGAACTCCTGCGCATAAGTGCGCAGGTAGGCCCCGCGCCGCACCGCCAGGCGCGTGGTGTTGGCAGCGAACAGGTGCGACGCCTCCACCGCGCGCAAGCCCTTGTCGCGGCCGTGGTCGAAGGCCATCGACGCCACGATGCCCACGCCCAGGCCGAGCGACACGTACTGCTTGATGACGTCCGAATCCATGGCCGTGAGCACGATGTCCGGGCGCACGCCGGCGCGCGCGAAGGCGTCGTCCAGGTGGCCGCGACCGGTGAAGCCCACGTCGTAGGTAATCAGCGGGAACTCGGCCAGGTCCTCCAGGCGGATATTGGTGCGCGCCAGCAGCGGGTGGTTGTCCGGCACCACGATCAAGTGGCTCCAGCGGTAGCACGGGAAGGACACCAGGTCCGGGAACTGGCTCAGGCCCTCGGTGGCAATGCCGATGTCGGCCTTGCCCGACAGGACCCACTCCGCGATATGCTCGGGCGAGCTTTGCTGCAGGGCGATGCGCACCTCCGGGAAGGCGGCGCGAAAGCTCTGCACCACTTTCGGCAGCGCGTAGCGCGCCTGCGTGTGGGTGGCCGCGATGGTCAGCGTGCCGCTGTTCTGGCCCGTGTATTCCAGGCTGGCCTGCTGCAGGTTCTCCGCTTCCACCAGCAGGCGGTCGATGATCTTCAGGATGCCCTTGCCTGGGTCGGTCAGGCCGGTCAGGCGCTTGCCGTTGCGCTCGAAGATGACCACGCCCAGCTCATCCTCCAGCTCGCGGATCTGGCGGCTCACGCCGGGCTGCGAGGTAAACAGCGCGTTGGCCACTTCGGTCAGGTTGTAGTTGCGGCGGGCCGCTTCGCGTATGGAACGCAATTGCTGGAAATTCATATAGCGCTCCCTTCATCGACAAAGACATGCAGGCGCTTCGGACGCACCACCAGCGTCTCGCCCTCTTTCAGGCCGAGCTTGCTGAAGCGCTCGTTCGGTATCACCGCTTCGATCATTTCCGCGTTGTCGGCGCGCTCCAGGTCCAGCTGGGCCAGCGGGCCGATGGCGTGCGCGCGGCGCAGCTTGACCACAATGCCTTCGGCGCCGGCCACATAGCGGTCCACGTCCAGGTCGTGCGGGCGCACATAGGCGATGCCCTTGCTGTCCTGGGTTTCGCCGTGCGAGGGCAGGTCCAGCGCCACGCCGCCGGTGGTGATCACGCCTTCGTGCACGCGCCCGTGGAACATGTTCACATTGCCCAGGAAGCCGTACACGAAAGGCGAAGCGGGATGGTTGTACACCTGGTCCGGCGCGCCGATCTGCTCGACGTTACCCTTGTTCATCAGCACCACCTGGTCCGCCACTTCCAGCGCTTCCTCTTGGTCGTGCGTGACGAAGATGCTGGTCACGTGCAGCTCGTCGTGCAGGCGGCGCAGCCAGCGGCGCAGTTCCTTGCGCACTTTCGCGTCCAGCGCGCCGAACGGCTCGTCCAGCAGCAGCACGCGCGGCTCCACCGCCAGCGCGCGCGCCAGGGCGATGCGCTGGCGCTGGCCGCCGGACAGCTGCGGCGGATAGCGGTCGGCCAGCCAGTCCAGCTGCACCAGGCCCAGCAGGTCCATGACCTTTTGCTTGATCTGCGCTTCCGACGGGCGCTCGGCGCGCGACTTCACGCGCAGGCCGAAGGCCACGTTCTCGAACACGGTCATGTGCTTGAACAGCGCGTAGTGCTGGAACACGAAGCCCACCTGGCGCTCGCGCACGTGGCGGTCCGACGCGTCCTTGCCGTCCAGCAGGACCTGGCCCGAGTCCGGGTGCTCAAGGCCGGCAATGCAGCGCAGCAGCGTGGTCTTGCCGCAGCCGGACGGCCCCAGCAGCGCGGTCAGTTCGCCGGTGGGAAAATCCAGCGACACATTGTTCAGGGCGGTGAATTCGCCGAAACGCTTGTTGATGTTCTTGACTGCGATCGTCATGGCTTAATGCTCCGTAGCTACGCCGGCGTAGTCTTCATGCAGACGCCAGGCAATAAAGGATTTCAGGGCCAGCGTGACCAGCGCCAGCAGTGCCAGCAGCGAGGCCACGGCAAACGCGGCCGCGAAGTTGTATTCGTTGTAGAGGATCTCCACCTGCAGCGGCACCGTGTTGGTCTCGCCGCGGATGTGGCCGGACACGACCGACACGGCGCCGAACTCGCCCATGGCGCGCGCATTACACAAAATCACGCCGTACAGCAGGCCCCACTTGATGTTGGGCAGCGTCACGCGGAAGAAGGTCTGGAAGCCGGACGCGCCCAGCACGATGGCCGCTTCCTCTTCCTCGCTGCCCTGCGCCTGCATCAGCGGGATCAGTTCGCGCGCCACGAAGGGGAAGGTGACGAAGATGGTGGCCAGCACGATGCCCGGCACCGCAAACAGGATCTTGATGTCGTGCTCGGCCAGCCAGGGACCGAACCAGCCCTGCGCGCCGAACAGCAGCACGTAGATCAGCCCCGAGATCACCGGCGACACCGAGAACGGCAGGTCGATCAGCGTCAGTAAAAAGCTCTTGCCGCGGAACTCGAACTTGGCGATGCACCAGGACGCGGCCACGCCGAACACCAGGTTCAGCGGCACCGCGATGGCCGCCGTGATCAGGGTCAGCTTGATGGCCGAGATGGCGTCGTCTTCCAGGATGGCGGCGGCGTACACGTCCCAGCCCTTCTTCAGCGCTTCGGCAAACACGGCCACCAGCGGCACGAACAGGAACAGGGTCAAGAAGGTCAGCGCCACGGCGATCAGCACGCCGCGCACCCACAGCGGTTCCAGGATATTGGGCGCCGAAGCCAGTTCGCCGCGGCGCGGCACGGTTGGAGTTGGCGCGCTCATTTCTTACCCGACTTTCCGCGAGCCCAGGCTTGCAGCAGATTGATGGACAGCAGCAGCACGAAGGAGATCAGCAGCATCACCACGGCAATGGCCGTGGCGCCTGCGTAATCGTACTGCTCCAGCTTGGTGATGATGAACAGCGGCGTAATCTCGGACACCATGGGCATATTGCCGGCGATGAAAATGACCGAACCGTATTCGCCGGTGGCGCGCGCGAAGGCCAGCGCGAAGCCGGTCATCAGCGACGGCAGCACGGTGGGGAACACCACGCGCACAAAGGTCTGCAAAGCGCTGGCGCCCAGGCTGGCGGCGGCCTCTTCCAGTTCGCGCTCGGCGTCCTCCAGCACCGGCTGCACGGTGCGCACCACGAAGGGCAAGCCGATGAAGGTGAGCGCCACCACCACGCCCAGCGGCGTGAACGCCACCTTCAGGCCCAGCGTGCCTTCCAGGAAAGTGCCGAACCAGCCGTTGGACGAATACAGCGCCGTCAAGGTGATGCCGGCCACGGCGGTGGGCAGCGCGAACGGCAGGTCCACCAGCGCGTCGATGATGCGCTTGCCGGGGAACTGGTAGCGCACCAGCACCCAGGCCACGATGAAGCCGAAGATGGCGTTGATGAAGGCGCCGATCAGCGAAGCGCCGAAGGTCAAGCGGTAGGACGCCATCACGCGCTCGGACGTGACGGTGCTCCAGAAGTGCTCCCACGTCATGGTGAACGTTTTCAGGAACACCGCCGACAGCGGGATCAGCACGATCAGCGCCAGGTAGAAGATGGTGAAGCCGAGCGACAGGTTAAAGCCCGGCATCACCCTGAACGGGGCGCTCCTGGACTTGAACGTCACCGGCGGTGCGGCCGGGATGGCGACTGCAGACATGAATACTCCTCTTATTACAATTCCGAGTTTAGGCCCGGATAATCGCATAGAGGAGTTATGAAGCAAACGACGCAATTGTCATTTGCTTAGATGCGGTTTTGGCAGTGTTGTGCCGGAACCCTAGGCCAGCAATTTCGCCGCGACCGCAGTCAGGGTGGCGGCCAGCAAGCCGCGCAGCACGCGCTCCGGCACGGCGCGCGCGAACCACGAGCCGATGGTAATGCCCGGCACCGAGCCGACCAGCAAGGTCAGCAGCAGCATCCAGTTGATCGAGCCCAGCCACCAGTGGCCGACCGCGGCCACCGCCGTCAGCGGCACGGCGTAGGCGATGTCGGTGCCCGCCACTTCGGCCGCGCTCAGGCGCGGATACAGCATCACCAGCAGCGTGGCGCCGATGGCGCCGGCGCCAATGGAGGAAATCGTGACCAGCGTGCCCAGCACGACACCGGACACGACCGTGGCCGTGTCCAGCGCGCGGCCGTGCAGCTGGCGTTCGGGATGGGCATTGATCCAGGCCAGCATCTTGCTGCGGAACAGGATGGCGACCACGGTCAGCATGACCGAGCCGGCAATGGAATAGCGGATCAGCTGGCCGATTTCCTTGTCCAGCGCGCCGAACTGCTTGAGGCCGATGGCGGCCACGACGGCGGCGGGCACGGCGCCCAGGCACAGCAGGCGCACGATGTCCCAGCGCACGGTGCCGCGCAGGCGGTGCGTGAAGGTCCCGGCGGATTTGGTGACGGCCGCAAAGGCCAGGTCGGTGCCGACCGCCACCGAGGGGGAGACGCCGAAGAGCAGGGTCAGGATGGGCGTCATCAGCGAGCCGCCGCCGACACCCGTCATGCCGACCAGCAGGCCGACCGCAAAACCCGAAGCAACAAACGACAAGTCCATAGATTCCCCTTAAGAAACGCAAGGGTATACAGACTTGCCGGAAATCCAAACAACGAAAATTCTATTTGCTTATGCGCCCAAGGGCGCATGCGGGCATTACTTGTTGGGCTGAGGAGTTACCCGCAGGTAAGGACGCTCGGCCTTGAAGCCTTTCGGATACTTCTGCTTCAGCACTTCCGGGTCTTGCACGGTCAGCGGGATGATGACGTCGTCGCCATCTTTCCAGTTGCCGGGCGTGGCCACGGTGTAGCCGTCGGTCAGCTGCAGCGCGTCGATCACGCGCAGCACTTCGTCGAAGTTGCGGCCGGTGCTCATCGGGTAGGTGATGGACAGGCGGATCTTCTTGTTCGGATCGATCACGAACAGCGTGCGCACGGTGGCCGTGGCGGACTGCTCGGGGTGGATCATGTCGTACAGGTTGGCCACCTGCTTGTCCGCGTCGGCGATGATGGGGAAGCCCACCACGGTTTTCTGCGTCTCTTCGATGTCCTTGATCCAGGCGGTGTGCGATTCCACCGGGTCCACCGATAGCGCAATGGCTTTCACGTTGCGCTTGTCGAATTCCGGCTTCAGCTTGGCAGTCAGGCCCAGCTCGGTGGTGCAGACCGGGGTGAAGTCGGCCGGGTGCGAGAACAGCACCACCCAGGAGTTGCCCGCCCACTCGTGGAACTTGATCGGACCGATGGAGGATTGCTGCTCGAAATCGGGGGCGGTATCGCCCAAACGTAAGGTCATAAAGGTCTCCTAGAAAATATTGACGATCTGTTCATTGTGCGCCTGTTCCGCCAATTTTTGCAAGAGCCGCTGACCATCGAGCCAGTCACCCAGCCCGGACTCGGCATTGATATGGCCCAGCGCGCCAAGGTTGATGAACTCGCTGCCCCAGCGCGCCGCCCACAGCGCGGCGTGCCCGGCCGTCATCCACGGGTCGTTGCTGCTGGCGAGCAGAATGGAGGGGCACGGCAGCCGCGTCATGGGCAGCTGCGCGGCGACGCCGAACTTGTGCGGGTCGGCCGGCGCCACCAGCAGCACGCCGGCCACACCGGCCGGATCGCGCGCCAGGCTGTGCACGGTGGCCAGGGTGCCGAAGCTGTGCGCGACGATCAGCGCAGGGCGGCGCTCCTGCTGGCGCACCCGGCTTACCCGCGCCGACCACACTGCCAGGTCCGGCTGGTCCCAGTGGTCCTGTTCCACCCGCTCGAACGACGGGTACAGGCGCTGCCAGCGGCTTTGCCAGTGTTCCGGCCCGCT
The DNA here is from genome assembly GCF_042693265.1 of Pseudoduganella sp. UC29_71. NCBI lineage: Bacteria > Pseudomonadati > Pseudomonadota > Betaproteobacteria > Burkholderiales > Oxalobacteraceae > Pseudoduganella > Pseudoduganella sp. UC29_71. The sequence continues at coordinate 4,600,493 of NZ_CP170549.1, forward strand.
GCCGTGCAGCCCCGGGGCCACCAGCACGCGGAACTTCGACAGCACGCCCGCCACCGCCCTGTCCTCTTACTTGCTGCCCGGCGAGTAGATCTGGTCAAACACGCCGCCGTCGGAGAAGTGCACCTTCTGCGCGTTGCTCCAGTCGCCCGCCACCTGGGCCAGCGTGAACAGCTTCACGTTGGGGAACTGGGCCGCGTATTTCCTGGCTTCCTTCTCCACGGTCGGACGGTAGTAGTTCTTGGCGATCAGTTCCTGCGCTTCATCGGTGTACAGGAAGTTCAGGTAGGCTTCCGCCACCTTGCGGGTGCCGCGCTTGTCCACCACCTTGTCCACCACGGCCACCGGCGGCTCGGCCAGGATGCTGACCGACGGCGCCACGATTTCAACCTTGTTCGGCCCCAGTTCCTTGATGGCCAGCAGCGCTTCGTTCTCCCACGCGATCAGCACATCGCCGATGCCGCGTTCAACGAAGGTGGTGGTGGCGCCGCGCGCGCCGGAGTCCAGCACCGGCACGTTCTTGTACAGCTTCTTCAGGAATTCTTTTGCCGTGGCATCGTTGCCGCCCGCCTGGCGCAGCGCATAGCCGTAGGCGGCAAGGTGGTTCCAGCGCGCACCGCCGGAGGTTTTCGGGTTCGGCGTGATGACGGCCACGCCCGGCTTCACCAGGTCGTTCCAGTCCTTGATGCCTTTAGGATTGCCCTTGCGCACCAGGAACACGATGGTGGAGCTGTACGGCGTGCTGTTGTGGCCCAGGCGCTTTTGCCAGTCCTTGTTCAGCAGGCTGCGCTCGGCGATCGCGTCGATGTCGTAGGCCAGCGCCAGGGTCACCACGTCGGCCTCCAGGCCGTCGATAACGGCGCGGCCCTGCTTGCCGGAGCCGCCGTGCGATTGTTTGATCTTGATAGTGTCGCCGGTCTTGGCCTTGTAGTCCTTGGCGAAGGCGGCGTTGACATCCACGTACAGTTCGCGGGTCGGATCGTAGGACACGTTCAGCAGGCTGAACTCGGCGGCCAGCGCCGGGACGAAGGTGGTGGCGGCGAAGACGGTTGCAGCGATAATTTTTTTGGACAGCATCAGAATACCCCGTTGTAGTTAGGACCTCAGAAGCTGTAGCTTATCGCCGCGCTATATATTTTAGAACGAAGTAATTAGAGATTCCTTATGCCTGAAACGCATATGCGTTACCAGAACCGCTGCACCAGCACCACCGCCCAGATCAGCGCCGCCAACAGGCCGGTCAGCAGCACGGCGGCGCTGCCGAAGTCCTTGGCGTTCTTGGACAGCGGATGGCGTTCCAGCGAAATGCGGTCCACCACTGCCTCGATGGCCGAGTTGATCAGCTCCACGATCAGCATCAGCACCAGCGGCGCCACCAGTACCAGCTTCTGGAAAGCCGATACCGGCAGCAGCAGCGCCACCACCGTGCCCGCCGCAAACAGCATGAGTTCCTGCCGGAAAGCGTGCTCATGGCGCCATGCCGACTTCAGTCCGTCGAAGGAATACAACAGTGCCGAAAAGATCCGTTTGATGCCACTCTTGCTTTTAAATTCGCTAACCGGTTGTTCCATATGCCTGTCCAGGATTGATACGCTGCGACATTATGCCTCTGTCATAGGAGAAATGCGCGTCGCGATTCCCCTTTTTTTCACATCATGGTATAAAGTAGGGACTAAATACTGCACTGCACCAACCACATCATGAAAATCGAACCCGTCCCGGAGCAAAAAACCACGATCCAGGTGATCGAGCGCATGGTTGCCCTGCTCGACGCCTTGGCCAAGTACCCCGACCCGGTGAGCCTGAAGGAATTGTCCAAGGTTTCCGGCCTGCACCCTTCCACCGCGCACCGCATCCTGAACGACATGGTGCTGACGCGTTTCGTGGACCGCATCGAGCCGGGCACCTACCGCCTGGGCATGCGCTTGCTGGAACTGGGCAACGTGGTCAAGAGCCGCCTGTCGGTGCGCGAAGCGGCGCTGGACTTCATGCGCTCGCTGCACAAGAAAACCCAGCAGACCATCAACCTCTCGGTGCGCCAGGGCGACGAGATCGTCTACATCGACCGCGCCTTCTCCGAGCGCTCCGGCATGCAGGTGGTGCGCGCCATCGGCGGGCGCGGCCCGCTGCACCTGACCTCGACCGGCAAGCTGTTCCTGTCGGTGGACGAGCCGAAAGCCATCCGCGCCTACGCCACGCGCACCGGCCTGGCGGGACACAACAAGAACTCGATCACGGATCTGGCCAAGCTGGAGCGCGAGCTGAGCCTGGTGCGGGCGCGCGGCTATGCGCGCGACAATGAGGAACTGGAACTGGGCGTGCGCTGCATGGCGGCAGGCATACGGGACGACAGCGGCAAGCTGATTGCCGGCCTGTCCATCTCGGCGCCGGCCGACCGCCTGCAGGATGAGTGGCTGGAGGACCTGGTCGCTACCGCCAACCAGATCTCCGCCACCCTGGGTTACATACCGGCCGAGTAGCCGCGCGCGGCGCCGCCGCTCACATCGGTGGCCACGGCCGGGCTCATGCCGCCGCTGACGGTGCCGCCGCCGCCCAGATTGGCGCCGCCGAGGCTGGCACCACCAAGGCTGGCACCAGTGAGGCTGGCGCCGCCCAGCGTGCCGCTCGACATGCCGGCCGGTTTCAGCGCTTCCAGCCATTTGCGCATGCGGCCCGCATCGGCAGCGCGCGCAGCGGAACCCTTGGCATCGAGCAGCACCATGATGACGGCACGGCCCTGGATCACCGCCTGCATCAGCATGCAGCGGCCCGCTTCATTGATAAAGCCGGTTTCTGCAGGCCGATTTCCCAGCCCGGCGTGGCGATCAGGCGGTTGGTGGTGCCGAACTGCATAGGACGGCCATTTGCCTCCACCACCGCTTTCGCGTCGGTGGAATACTCGCGCAGCACCGGATGCTGGTAGGCCGCCATGGCCAGCTTGGCCAGGTCGCGCGCGCTGGCCACATTCATCTTGGACAGCCCGCTGGAATCGACGTAGTGCGTGTCGGTCATGCCCAGCGCCTGCGCCTTGGCGTTCATGGCGTCCACGAAGGCCGGCAAACCGCCCGGATAGTGGCGGCCCAGCGCGGACGCGGCGCGGTTCTCCGAACTCATCAGGGCGATATGCAGCATATTGGCGCGCGTCAGCTGCGAGCCCACGCGCAGGCGCGAGCTGCTGAATTTTTCGTGGTCGACGTCTTCCTCGGTCACGGTGAGGATTTCGTCCATGTCCTGATTGGCTTCCACCACCACCAGGCCGGTCATCATCTTGGTGATGGAGGCGATGGGCAGCGCCACGCCGGCATTCTTTTCAAACAGGATTTCCGAATTGGCCTGGTCCAGCACGAAAGCCACGTTGGATTTCAGGTCCAGCGGATCGCGCGTCAGGTGCAGGCCGGCCAGGTCGCCCATGGTGGGGCGCGCCAGCCCTTCCGACACATTGGTCACCTTCTGGTAGACCACCTTGCGCTTGCCGTTCACCACCATCACGCGGCGCACCGTGCGCTCGCGCGGCGCGGCGGACGCCATCGGCTGCAGCACCATGGACTGGCGGCGTGGCGTGGCCTTGCTTTTCTTCACTGCGGGCTTGCGCGCGCTCTCTCCCGCGTGGGCCGCGGATGCGGGCAGCGAGACGCACAGCAAGGCGAGTATCGCGCCCAAGGGTAAATTTAACCATTTTCGTTCCCCAATGCAGTGAGACCATTCTTGTTGCAGTGTAGCAAAACTCCACGGCGGCGCAAGCGAAATCCATCCCGCATTGCACCGTAAAACCACAGCTTGTTCACTCTACAAATTTAACAAAATTGGCAGCCGGCTCGCGCTCAGTGATCAAAGTATTCTCGACCCGGTCCGGCGCGGCGTAGCCAAGCGACATACCGCACACGACCATTTCATTATCGGGCAATTCCAGCACTTCGCGAATAATCTTGTGGTACTGCGTGAAAGCCGCCTGCGGGCAGGTATCCAGGCCGCGTCCGCGCGCGGCCACCATGATGTTTTGCAGGAACATGCCGTAGTCCAGCCACGAGCCCTGCTCCATGATGCGGTCTATCGTGAAGATCATGCCCACGGGCGCGTCGAAGAAGGCATAGTTGCGGCCGTGCTGGGCCGCCATGCCGGCCTTGTTCTCGCGGGTCAGGCCCAGCAGCGCGTACAGGTCCCAGCCCACCTTGCGGCGCCGGTCCACATAGGGCGACACCCACTCGCGCGGGTAATAGGCGTATTCCTCGGTATGCAATTTGGCCTGCTCTGGATCAGTATGTGCGGCCAGAATGCGCTCAGACAAGAGCTGCTTTTTCTCGCCGGTAAGCACGTAGACTTTCCAGGGCTGGGTATTGGTGCCGGACGGCGCGCGCGCGGCCACCTGCAGCAGCTGTTCGATGTCCTCGCGCGCGATCGGCGTGGGCAGGAAAGCGCGGATCGAGCGGCGCGAGGTGATGGCGGCATCCACCGCCTGCTGGTCTGGAGTCGTAATCATGTCGCTCACTTCGGTTGTTTAACTACAAACACCACGCCCAGCACCGCCAGCGCCATCCCCGCCACGCCCAGCAGGCTGAACGCTTCGCCGAACATCAGCCAGGCCATGATGGCGGTGGTGGGCGGCGTCAGGTACAGCAGGCTGGTGACCTGGGTGGCATCGCTGCGGCGTATCAGCGCGAACAGCAGGAAAATCGCGCCGATCGACAGCGCCAGCACGGACCAGGCCAGCGCGCCGACAAAGCGCACAGTCCATTGTATGTCAGTAAAGCTTTCAAAATACAGCGCAAATGGCAGAACGGCCACAAACGATGCCGCGAACTGAATGATGGTGCCGGTGCGCAAGTCGAACTGCGGGCAATGGCGGCGCTGGTACATGGTGCCGGCCGTGATCGACAGCAAGGCAAACAGGCACAGCGCGATGGCCTGCCACGACAGGCCCACCAGCGTGATCTTGGCGTACACCACCAGCGCCACGCCGCCCAGGCCGAACACCAGGCCCAGCCACTGGCGCGGACGCACTTTCTCGCCGATCAGCGGCGCCGCCATGGCGGTCAGGATGGGCTGCATGCCCACCATCAGCGCCGTCAGGCCGGCCGGCATGCCCAGCTTGATCGCGCACCACACGCCGGCCAGGTAGCCGGCCTGCATCAGCAGCCCCGCCAGCGCCACTTCCCTTATCTTGCCCTTGGGCCAGGGCGCGCGCATCACCAGCACCAGCGGCAGCAGGATGGCCAGCACGCCGAGGAAACGCAGCAGCAAAAAGGTCAGCGGCGGCGCGTACGGCAGGCCGAACTTGGCCACGATAAAGCCCGTGCTCCACAGGAACACGAAAAACAGGGGGATGGGTGACAGGAAAGAAGCGGATTTGGACATGGATGGGAACCAATAGTATCGGACGCGCCCAGCCAGCCTGTGGATGTTGCACGGAAGACATAGAGTCTACCACGGCGCGGATTTCGCGGTCCGATGCGGCCGCAACTGCAGCAAAATTGATCTACATCAATATAAGCGTTCCGCCCGGAAATACAGGGCAAACGGGCCGGAGTAGGTTCCTTTGTGCAACGCACAAAAATCGCTTGACTTAAAAATTTAAGTCCGTAAAATCGGGTTTGTTGCGTTGCACAATTTGTTGTTCGGCCTGAAAGAATCGCGTCACTGTTTTACTGCAGGTAGCTTTCAGCAGCATCTAACGCTTACATCGCTTAAATCACTTCAAGACTGGAGATTTACATGTTTTCTATCCCTGAGCAATTTTCCAATGCGACCAAAGCCAACTTTGAGAGCCAGTTCGCCATCTTCTCGTCCCTCACCGCCAAAGCCTTCGAAGGCGTGGAAAAGCTGGTTGACCTGAACCTGACCGCTGCCAAGGCCTCGCTGGAAGAGTCCTCGGTTGCCGCCAAGCAACTGCTGTCGGCTAAAGATCCACAAGAATTCTTCTCGCTGGCTGCTGCGCAAGTTCAGCCTACCGCAGAAAAGACCATCGCTTACGGCCGTCATCTGGCAGCCATCGCTTCCGGCACCCAGGCTGAATTCAGCCGCGCCGCTGAAACGCAAATCGCCGAAACCAACCGCAAAGTCATCTCGCTGGTGGACGAAGTGAGCAAGAACGCGCCAGCCGGTTCGGAAAACGCGATCGCCCTGCTGAAGTCCACCCTGGGCAACGCCAGCGCCGGTTACGAGCAGTTCACCAAGTCGGCCAAGCAAGCCGGCGAAGCGATCGAGACCAACCTGAACGCCGCTGTGAACCAGTTCGCCGCTGCCGCTTCCAAGGTTGCTCCAGCTGCCAAGAAGTAATGCGTGAAGCGCCGGCCTCCCCTGGGGCCGGCTCCGCTCAGGTCTCCTCGGCATCCGTGGTGTCCTCTCTGGCGGATGTCCTTCATCAGCCCCGGCTAGTCCGGGGCTTTTTTTCGGCCGTCGCCAGCCACTGCGCCACCTGCTGCGCCACCCACGGTCCGTCGTCCAGCGGCAAATCGTGTCCCGCCTCCGGATGCACGCGGTAATCCGCGCCCCAGGCCTGCGCCAGGCGCTGCGAGCACAGCGGATCGACCAGCCCGTCGCGCGCCCCAGCCAGCACCAGCAACGGCGCCCCGCCCTGCCCGCGCTGCGGTGCATGGAAACGCGCCGCCGCCGCCAGCTGCCGTAACGCGTTCAGCCGCGACACCGGGAACTCATTGTGAAAATCCACCCAGCGCTTGAGCAGCTCGCTGTCGCGCGTATCGCGCCCGTGGACGGCGCTGGTGAGCCGCAGCGCCAGCTGCTCCTGCCGCCGCGCGCCGCCCAGCACCAGCTGGCGCACGATGGCCGGATAGTTCTGCCAGCGCAAACGCTGATAAAAGCGGCTGAACGGCCGCATGCTGGTGTTGAGCAGCACGCAGCGCGCCACCTCGTCCGGGTAGCTGGCCTGCCACTGCACCGCCACCATCGCCCCCAGCGACAGCGCCAGCAAGTCGTACGGCCCTTCCCGCCCCGCGCGCGCGCAGGTCGGCGCGGCACGCCTCCACCATGCCTTGCACCGACAGCGGGCTGCGCAGCCGGAAATTGGCGCCATTGCCCGGCAAGTCCGGCGTGACGATGTCCGCTTCCGGCAGCGCGGCGCGGAACTGCTCCGGGAACGCGCCCCAGTGCCGGCTCTCGCGCATCAGCCCGCGTAAAAAGACCCAGCTCATGCGGCCACTCCCAGGCCATACCAGCGCGCCAGCGCGCGCTTGCGCTGCTGCTGCCGCGCCGTTGCGTCCGGCAGCCAGCGCGCGTGCGCATTGGCCGCCCGCATCAGGAAATCGAACCACACCAGATGGCTGCGCAGCACGCGCTGCAAACGGTGTGCCGCGGTGGGATTGAAGGCCCCCAGGCGCGAGAACAGCTGGCGCGGATTCTTCTTCACCCACAGCCACGAACCCATCTCCAGCGTCAGCGGCAGGAACACCCGGTCATGCCCCTCGGCCTCGCTGCGCTCAAAGCGCAGATACAAGTGGTCCCACAGGTCGCCATGCGTGCGGTATTGCAGGCTCTGCGGCTCGAAGGTGTAATTGTGATGCGGATAGCTGGACGTGAACAGCTCCTCCAGCGCCGCGATCTCCGGCAGGTGCGCAATCGGCGTGCGCGTATGCGCATGCGGAAACCAGATGCGGTCGCGCAAGCCGAAACCCGAATGGCAGTCCAGGCTCAGGCTGAACTGGCGCGGCAGCAGCTCGCGCTCCACCACCTCGCACACGGCGCGGCTCTCCGCCTCCATGGGCGCGCCGAACGCGCCCCGGTACCAAGGCAGCATGGGCGTCGCGCGCTGCCCGCCCAGCAGGAAAGGCACGCGTTCGCTGGCCTGCACGGGCGAGTTGCGCATCAAATCCACGCCGTGCGGATTGCAGCGCGTGGCCTGCCACATGCCGCCCGGATTCACCAGCGGCATGAACACCAGGCGCACGCTCTCCAGCAGGTGGTGCAGCCCATGGTCCCAGCGCGAACGCGCCACCAGGCTTTGAAGAAAGGAAAGAAGAACCTGGGTGCCGATGCGCTCCAGGCCGTGGATGCCGCCGAAGAAACCCAGTGCCGGCGCGGCCGGATCGGCGCTGCCCATGGTCAGCACATAGACCGGAAACTGCTGGCTGTCGGCCGCCACCGTGCAAGCCACGCTGGCCTTCAGCAAGTCCCCGCCGTCCTCGATCAGCTGCTCCAGTGCGACCAGCTCCGGCAGGGATTTGACGCTCATGCGGCTCACTCCGTATATGAGGAGCCACCAGTGTAATTCATAATCGGGGTCAGGGTTAATTTTCCGGGAAACCGAAATTAACCCTGACCCCATATTTTATTCGCCGAGGTAGGCGGCCTTGACGCGGGGGTCATCCAGCATGTCGCTGGCGTTGCCGGTCATGGTGATGAGGCCGGAATCCATGACGTAGCCGCGGTGCGCGGCTTGCAGCGCGAGCTTGGCGTTCTGCTCGACCAGCAGGATGGTGATGCCTTCCTTGGACACATTGCGGATCACTTCAAAGATCTTGTCCACCATGATGGGCGACAGGCCCATCGACGGCTCGTCCAGCAGCAGCAGCGTCGGGTGGCACATCAGCGCGCGCGCCATGGCCAGCATCTGCTGCTCGCCGCCGGACAGCGTGCCGGCCAGCTGCGCGGCGCGCTCTTTCAGGCGCGGGAAGATGTCGAACCACTTGGCGATGTCGGCGTCGATGCCGGCCTTGTCGTCACGCGTGTAGGCGCCCATCATGAGGTTTTCCGTGATGGTCATGCGGGTGAATACGCCGCGCCCTTCCGGCACCATGGCTAGCTTGCGCTCGACCAGGTGGAAGGACTTGCTGCCCTTGAGCGACTGGCCCATGTAGGACACCGTGCCTTCCACCTTGCAGTCCGGCAGCGTGCCGGTGATGGCCTTCAGCGTGGTGGTCTTGCCCGCGCCGTTGGCGCCGATCAGCGTGACCAGCTCGCCCTTGTTCACTTCCAGGTCGATGCCCTTGACGGCCTTGATGCCCCCGTACGCGACTTTCAGGCCCGCGACTTTTAATACATTCTCGCTCATTAGTGCGAACCTCCCAGGTAGGCGTCGATCACCGCCTTGTTGCTTTGGATCTCGGCGGGCAGGCCTTCCGCGATCGGCTTGCCGTATTCCAGCACCGTGATGCGGTCGCACAAGCTCATCATCATCTTCACGTCGTGCTCGATCAGCAGCACGGTCTTGCCTTCGGCCTTGATCTTGATCAGCAGCTCTTTCAGGGCCAGCTTTTCGGTCGCGTTCATGCCGGCCGCCGGCTCGTCCAGCGCCAGCAGCTGCGGGTCGGTGGCCAGGGCGCGCGCGATTTCCAGGCGGCGCTGGTCGCCATAGGACAGGAACTTGGAGGTGCGGTTGGCAAACGCGCCGATGCCGACGAAGTCCAGCAGTTCCTGCGCGCGCTTGCGGATGCCCGCCTCTTCCTCGCGCGCCGCCTTGTGGCGGAACACGGCGCCGAACACGCCCTGGTGCGAGCGCACGTGCCGGCCCACCATGACGTTTTCCAGCGCGGTCATCTCGCCGAACAGGCGGATGTTCTGGAAGGTGCGCGCAATGCCGGCCTTGGCCACTTCATGCGGCGCGGATGGCGAGTACGGCTTGCCGGCCAGCTCGAAGGTGCCGGTGTCCGGCTGGTACAGGCCGGTGATGACGTTGAAGAAGGTGGTCTTGCCGGCGCCGTTGGGGCCGATCAGGCCGTAGATCTGGCCCTTCATGATCTTGATGCCGACGTCGGTCAGCGCCTGCAAGCCGCCGAAGCGCTTGTTGACGCCGGCGATGTTCAAAATGACTTGTTCGCTCATCTGTTACCTCAGGCTGGCATGACGCCGGACGATTGATCTTTGGTGTCGCTGTCGGCGTCGGGACGGTCTTCATGCTTGGGCGCGGGCCACAGGCCGGCCGGACGGTTCAGCATGATCAGCACCATGGCCAGGCCGTACAGCAGCTGGCGCAGCACTTCGGCTTCGATGAGGACGTGGCCGAACAGCTTTTCCTGCAGCGGCTCCACCACGTGGCGCAGGATCTCGGGCAGGGCCGCCAGCAGCGCGCCACCCATGATGACGCCGGGGATGTGGCCGATGCCGCCCAGCACCACCATGGCCAGCACGGCGATGGACTCGGTCAGCGAGAACGATTCCGGCGACACGAAGCCCTGGAAGGACGCGAACATGGCGCCCGCCACGCCGCCGAAGGAGGCGCCCATGGAGAAGGCCAGCAGCTTGACGTTGCGGGTGTTGATGCCCATGGCCTTGGCGGCGATCTCGTCTTCGCGGATGGCGACCCAGGCGCGGCCCAGGCGCGAGTGCTGCAAGCGGCTGGTGACGAACACCACGGCGATGCACAGGAACAGGAACAGGTAGTAGTAGGCATTCACGGACGGCATGCCGTAGCCGCCGATGAAGACCGTGGCGCGCGAACCGGCTTCGCCGGCCAGCGAGGTGCCGAACACGCGGATCGGGTCGATCAGGTTGATGCCCTGCGGACCGTTGGTGACGTTGATCGGCTCGTTCAGGTTGTTCATGAAGATGCGGATGATCTCGCCGAAGCCCAGGGTCACGATGGCCAGGTAGTCGCCGCGCAGCTTGAGCGTGGGGGCGCCCAGCAGCGCGCCGAACAGGCCGGCCAGCGCGGCCGCCAGCGGCACGATGAACCACACCGACAGGTGGATGCCGTTGGTGCGGATCTCCTCGCCCATCACCGCCACCAGCGCCTCGCCGAAGCCGGGATGCAGGTTGATCAGCGATTCGAGCAGGGTGGCGAATTGCGGCGAGGCCAGCAGGCCGGTCATGTAGGCGCCCACCGCGTAGAACGCGATGTAGCCCAGGTCCAGCAGGCCGGCGAAGCCGACCACGATGTTCAGGCCCAGCGCCAGCATGATGTAGAGCAGCGCCAGGTCCACGATGCGCACCCAGGAGTTGCCGAAGGGCGCGGCCACGAAGGGGAACACCAGCATCAGCACCAGCACGATGGCCATGCTGGTGTAGGCTTTTTTCGCGTCTTTCTGGACGTCAAAGTTCAACAGTGCCATATCAGTCCTTTCTTAAGCGCGGTCGGCCACGCGTTCGCCCATGATGCCGGACGGACGCACGGTGAGCACCAGGATCAGCACCACGAAGGCGAAGATGTCCTGGTAGTTGGAGCCGAGGAAGCCGCCGGTCAGGTCGCCGATGTAGCCGGCGCCCAGGCTTTCGATAATGCCCAGCACGATGCCGCCTATCATGGCGCCGTAGATGTTGCCGATGCCGCCCAGCACGGCGGCCGAGAAGGCTTTCAGGCCGGGCACGAAGCCCATGGCGAACTGGATGGAGGCGTAGTTGGCGCCCCACATCACGCCGGCCACGGCGGCCAGCGCGGCGCCGATGGCGAAGGTGGCCACGATGACCTTGTTCGAGTCCACGCCCATCAGGCCGGCCACGCGGGGATTTTCCGCGACGGCGCGCATGGCGCGGCCCATCTTGGTTTTCTCCACCAGCATCACCAGGCCGAACATGGCGGCGGCGGCCAGCACCAGCAGCAGCACCTGGGTCTGCGTGATGACGGAATTGCCCAGCATGATGGGGTCGGACGACAGCAGCTGCGGGAACGGCAGCGGGTTGCGGCCCCAGATCATCATGGCGAAGGTTTGCAGCAGGATGGACACGCCGATGGCGGTGATCAGCGGCGCCAGGCGCGGCGCGTTGCGCAGCCGGCGGTAGGCGACCCGCTCGATCAGCACGTTGACGGCCATGCAGACCGGTATCGCGCCCAGGATGGCAATGCCCAGCTTGAGGTAGCCCGGCATGTCGGGGAAATGCTGGTTCAACTGGTTCAATATGGTCAGGCCAGCCATGGCGCCCACCATCAGCACGTCGCCGTGGGCGAAGTTGATCAGGTTCAGCACGCCGTACACCATGGTGTAGCCAAGCGCGATCAGCGCGTACATGCTGCCGAGCACCAGGCCATTGATAAGTTGTTGGATAAATGTATCCATCGTGGGATTGCCTCTTGAATTAACAAAAACGGCACCCGGAGAGGATTCCCCGTAGTGCCGCCGTTGAATGACGCTGCAACTCGCTGCAACTGTAAGCGTCCGCAATAATAGCGAGGTTTACCGAAAACTAATATCGAAAAAAAATTAAGTTCGCCGAATTTAATTCAGTTGCAAGACCAACGTTTCCAAGAAATCAGACGTTAGTTGTATTTTTTGCGCCATCTTTTGGACCTTCCAGGCCTTTCGGCAGGGGGAAAGTCACCGCTTCCTGCACGCCGTCCAGCGCGCGCACGCTCTTCGCGCCCAGCTCTTTCAGGCGGTCGATCACGGCCTGCACCAGCACCTCCGGCGCCGACGCGCCGGCCGTCACACCCACGCGCAGCTTGCCTTCCAGCCAGGCCGGGTCGATCTGGGAGGCGTTGTCGATCATATAAGCCGGCGTCCCCTTCTTCTCCGCCACTTCGCGCAGGCGGTTGGAATTGGAGCTGTTCGGGCTGCCCACCACGATCACCACTTCCACTTGCGGCGCCATGAATTTCACGGCTTCCTGGCGGTTGGTGGTGGCGTAGCAGATGTCGCCCTTTTTCGGCTCGATAATGTTGGGATATTTTTGTTTCAGCGCTTCGATAATGTCGGCAGTGTCGTCAACCGACAACGTTGTTTGCGAAACATACGCCAGCGCGTCCGGATTGGCCACGTTCAGCTTGGCCACGTCGGCCACGGTTTCCACCAGGTGCATGCCCTCGTCGGTCTGGCCCATGGTGCCCTCCACTTCCGGGTGGCCGTCGTGGCCTATCATGACGATCTCGCAGCCCTGCTTGCGCATCTTGGCCACTTCCACGTGCACCTTGGTCACCAGCGGGCAGGTGGCGTCGAAAATGCTGAAGCCGCGCGCGTCCGCTTCGGCGCGCACCGCCCGGGACACGCCATGCGCCGAGAACACCAGCGTCTGGCCGGCCGGCACGTCGGCCAGGTCTTCGATGAAGATGGCGCCCTTGCTGCGCAGGTCTTCCACCACGTAGGCGTTGTGCACGATTTCGTGGCGTACATAGATGGGTGCGCCGAACTGCTGCAGCGCGCGCTCGACGATTTCAATGGCGCGGTCGACGCCGGCGCAGAAGCCGCGCGGCTGCGCCAGCAGGATTTCTTTGTCCATTCTTCTTCCTTTACAGCACGGAAATCAGGTTCACTTCGAATTTCACCGGCTGGCCGGCCAGCGGGTGATTGAAGTCGAACAGCGCCTCGGTTTCGCCCAGCTCGCGCAGCACGCCGGCGAAACGGCCGCCGCCCGGCGCGGCGAAGTCCACCAGGTCGCCCACTTTATAGTCGGCGCCCGGCACCGAATTGGCGTCCAGCGTGGCGCGCGACACGGGGCGCACCAGTTCCGGGTTGCGCGGGCCGAAGCCGACGCCCGGTTCCAGGTCGAACGTCTTGTGCGTGCCTTCAGGCAAGCCCAGCAGCAACTCTTCCAGCACCGGCGCCAGCTGGCCCTGGCCCAGCATCAGCGTAGCGGGCGTGCCGTTGAACGTGGTGACGATATCGGTGCCGTCCATGGTGGCGAGGCGGTAATGCAGCGTAAGGTAGGCCGATGCGGTGACGACAGGAGGTTGTGCGTTGGACATGATAGGCAGAAAACTTGAAAACGCTATTGTAAGCCACTCTCAGCGACTACGCGGCATGCGGGTCTGCGCGCCGCAGCGTGATATTCTGCGTGGTCCGCGCTTTTTCCCTTGAATATATGAATATAGTCCTGAACGGCTACCTCTGGTGCGCCCTGGCCTCGCTGGCCAGCGCCGGCGCCACTTTCCTGATCAAACTGTCGCACGGCACCGGCGACGGCTGGACCATCACGCGCCTGGCCTACCTGGGCGCCGCCTGCACGGTATACGGCCTGGGCTTCGTGTGCTACACCATCACCCTGCAAAAACTGCCGATGACATTGGCCTATCCGCTGATGACGGCCATCACCATGGCGACCGTGCTGCTGATCGGCTACGCCGTGCTGGGAGAGGCCATGACGGCCACCCGCATGGTGGGTATGGTCCTGGTGGCAGCTGGCGCGTTCGCGCTGGCGCGCTGAAAAACTTCGCCCTTGCTTGCGCGCGCACAAACACCGCCGCTAACAATCTGACAACAATACTGGACCAGGCCGGGGCGGTCCCGGCGTAGCGAGGTCCAGCATGGGAATTGCCGATTGGCCAGAGCACCAGCGCCCGCGCGAGCGCCTGATACGCGAGGGCGCCACCGCCCTGTCCGACGCCGAGCTGCTGGCGGTGTTCCTGCGCGTGGGCGTGCGCGGCAAGAATGCGGTGGAACTGGCGCGCGACATGGTGCTGCATTTCGGTTCCCTGCAGGCGCTATTTGCCGCCACCCTGCACGACTTTTCCGCCATTCCGGGCCTGGGTTCGGCCAAGTTCGCGCAACTGCAGGCCGTGCTGGAGCTGGCCAAGCGCGCCATCGGCGAGCAATTGCAGGCCGGGCAGACGCTCAGCTCGCCCGCCGCCGTCAAACAATACCTGCGCCTGGCGCTGGGCTCGCAGCCCTACGAATCCTTCCATGTGCTGTTCCTGGACGTGAAAAACCGCCTGATCGACGCGCGCGAACTGTTTCGCGGCACCTTGTCGCACACCAGCGTCTATCCGCGAGAGGTGGTGCGCGAGGCGCTGGCGCGCAACGCCGCCAGCGTGATGCTGGCGCATAACCACCCGTCCGGCACGCCCGAACCCAGCGAGTCCGACCTGGTGCTCACGCGCGCGCTGGTGCAGGCTTTGGCGCTGGTGGACGTGCGCATCCTCGACCATTTCGTCGTCGCCGGCCACCAGGTGCACTCCTTCGCCGAGCATGGCCAGCTCTGAAAACCACAGCGCCTCATAGCGGTTTACCTATGAAAAACAAGGGTTTGGCGGTGGATTTTACAATTGTTAAATTTGCGAGACGAACCGAGACACAATTGTTTTTCGCAAGTCGTTGAAAAAGCTCAGTTTTTTCTATATACTCTTGTTTTTTCCAATTGTGGAATCTATTCAAGGAGTGCGCCATGGCACGTGTTTGCCAAGTCACTGGGAAGAAGCCGATGGTCGGCAACAATGTTTCCCATGCAAACAACAAAACTAAACGTCGTTTCCTGCCTAACCTGCAGAACCGTCGTATCTTTGTTGAATCTGAAAATCGCTGGGTCTCCCTGCGTCTGTCCAACGCCGGTCTGCGCGTAATCGACAAGGTCGGCATCGACGCCGTCCTGGCCGACATGCGTGCCCGCGGCGAAAAAGTCTAATAGGGAGTAACTATCATGGCAAAAACTGGCCGCGACAAAATCAAGCTGGAATCGACCGCAGGTACCGGTCACTTCTACACCACCGACAAGAACAAGCGCACCATGCCTACCAAAATGGAGATCATGAAGTTCGATCCTAAGGCACGCAAGCACGTTCTGTACAAAGAAACCAAGATCAAGTAATCGATCCTTGTTTCAATGAAAAAAGCCGCTCACTGAGCGGCTTTTTTTATTGCTTGGCCGGCAGGCTGATAAACGGCACGGCGGCGCCCGCCATCGTTGCCGGCAATTTACCATCCCATTTCTCGATAGCCTTGGCTTGATTCTCCGTTTCACGCAAACGCAATAACTCCGGCGTCACTTGCTGGCGTTGCAGCGACAGGGATTCCGCTTCCGCCTTGGCGCGCGCGATTTTCTGCTGCGCCTCCACTTCAATCCGCTGCAAATCCCGTTCCGCTTTCATCTTCAATTGCTCGGCCGTGGTTTTAGCCTCGATCGCCTCGTCAAAGGTTTTGCTGAAATTAAAGCTGACGATGGAGAATTCATCGATCACCAATCCATGCCGCGCCATGCGTTCACGCAAAGCGTCGACAATATCGTTGCGCACGATGGCGCGTTTCGATATTAATTCCTCAGCGGTATAACGCGCGGTAACGGCTTTCACCGCTTCATGCACGGCCGGCACGATAATCCGCTCGCCGGGCTGGTTACCCAGGTCGCGATATACCGTCACTGCCGCATCGGGGCGCACATGGTAATTAATGACGACCTTGGTTTTAACCGTCTGCAAATCCTTGGACGCGGCATCGCCCTCCCCTTCTCCTTTTTCAATTGCCACGCCCACCAGATGCATGGTTTGCGCCAGCGGCCAGCGGAAATGAATACCCTCGTCAAAAACCTCGTTGGACGGTTTGCCGAAGGTGGTTAATACGCCGCGATGCCCAGCCGGAACGATGGCGAATGGCGTCAGTACGAACAGGACCACGATGCCCGCCAGCGCGAGACCCAGCTTGCCCAGGATGTTGCTCTTCATCGATTTCGCTCCAGTTTCAAAAAATACAACCAGCTCATACTAGCAGATCCCCGCCAGCAGGCAAGCCGCCCAAGCCCGGTTTAAGCATGAACGCGCCAGTAATTGGCATGAATCAAGGGCAGGCGCAGGCGAGAGCAAGAACGAGGGCGAAAAAAAACGGCCCGAAAGGGCCGTCTTGTTTGGGAGCAGCTGAATTATGCGTAGCTGCGCAGGCGGAGCGAGAAGTCCTGCAGGGATTTAATCCCGGATGCTTCGGCGCGGTTGCACCAGTCCTGCAGCTTATGCAGCAGTTGGTCGCGGGTGAAATGCGAACGCTCCCAGATCATGCCCAATTCCACGCGCATATTGTGCATGGTTTCCAGCGCTTTGCTGTGCTCAAACAATTCCACCAGTTGCTGCTTTTGCGGCGCTTCCAGCTTGGCCGGTTCGCGCGTCATCAATTTACGCGACGATTTCAGAAATCGCGCTTCCAGCTGTGCTTTATCCTTCAGGTGTTCCAGCTCTTCTTTCCAGGCGCTCTTGATCGATTTGGCATATTTGGCCATCACGTCATAACGGTTGGCGATAACCGATTGCAGCGTATCCAGGTCGGCTTCCATTTTGCCATGCTGGAATTTCGGCGCAGGCGCCACTTTCTTTACTTTGGCCAGGCCCAGGGTTTCCAGTGTGCGGATATAGAACCAGCCGATATCGACTTCATACCATTTCGACGACAGCTTGGCCGAGGTGGCAAAAGTGTGGTGGTTATTATGTAGTTCTTCGCCGCCGATAATAATCCCGAAAGGGATAATATTGGTGGCTGCGTCGGCGCAATCGTAATTGCGGTAGCCCCAGTAATGGCCTATGCCGTTGATAATGCCGGCGGCAGTGACTGGAATCCACATCATTTGCACCGCCCACACGGTGGCGCCAATAACGCCAAACAGGGCCAGGTTAATCGCGGCCATCAGCACCACACCCATCCAGCTGTATTTGGTGTACAGGTTTTTTTCGATCCAGTCGCTTGGCGTGCCATGGCCGTATTTCTCCATGGTTTCCATGTTCTTGGATTCGGCGCGATACAGCTCGGCGCCTTCCCAGAATACTTTCTTGATACCGCGCGTGACCGGGCTGTGCGGGTCCTCTTCGGTGTCGCACTTGGCGTGGTGCTTGCGGTGGATGGCTGCCCATTCCTTGGTCACCTGGCCGGTGGTCAGCCACAGCCAGAAGCGGAAGAAGTGGCTAGGGATGCCGTGCAGCTCCAGCGCGCGGTGCGCCTGGTGGCGGTGCAGATAGATGGTGACGCTGGCGATGGTGATGTGGGTGACGATCATCGTGTAGGCAAAAACTTGCCAGCCCGATGCGCCGGTGATGCCGTTGCTGAGGAATTCGAGAACTGCTTGTAAACTAAAATTCATTACTGCTCCAGAGAGGTGTCCCATGCGCCGGCGCGGCCCGTTTTCGCCCGCCGGAATAACTATTGTTGGGCGTCATTGTACGCTGAAACGCCCCTCTGTTGAGCAGCCACACGCTCGTAAGTGTCTATTTTTTAAGCGTTTCTGTATCTTCCGGTAAGCTTACTGGACCGATAATGCGCATCTCCCGTTGCGGGAATGGCACGGAAATTTTATGTTCTTGCAAGGCTTTCCAGATCGCGCGGTTGACGTCAGAAGTCACCCCGCCCCGGCCATTCTCGGGGTCGATAATCCACCAGCCCACCTGCAAATCGAGTCCGTCGGCGCCGAAATTGACCAGCGAGGCCGACGGCGGCTTTTCCTTCGAAACGCGCTCGACCGTCAGCGCGGACTCTTCCAGCAGGCGCAGCGCGAAGTCCACGTCGGTGTCGTACGCAACCGACACTTTCGTGCTCAGCCACAAGTTCTTGTTCGACAGCGACGAGTTCTGCACTGCGCCCGACACCAGCATCTCGTTCGGCACGATGGATTCCACGCCGTCCAGCCCCTGCAGTACCGTATAGCGGGTATTGATCTGGGTCACACGGCCGCTGTACTTGTCCACCGTGATCATGTCGCCTATGGTCAGGCTGCGGTCCAGCAGGATGACGAAGCCGGACACATAGTTGCTGGCGATCTTCTGCAAGCCCAAGCCCAGGCCCACGCCCAGTGCGCCGCCGAACACCGACAGCACGGTCAGGTCGATGCCCACCATGGACAGGCTGCCCAGCACCGCCACCACGATCAGGATGGCGCGGCCGGTGCGCGCCAGCACCACGCGCAGGTTGGAATGCACGGTCTGCAAGCCCATCAGGCGCTCTTCCAGCGCCGCGCCGGCCCACAACGCCAGCATCAGCAGCACCACCACCGAAATGGCCGCCTGCAGGATGTCGGCGATGGACACCTTGTGCTTGCCCAGCGGCAGCACGGTATGGTCCAGGTAGAAGAACACGTCGTCCCACAGCCCGGTGATGTACATGGCCACGCCGGCCCACACCAGCAGCTGGAAGATTTTCTCGAACGTCAGCATGGTGGCGCCGATTTCGCCGCCGCGCCGGGCAAACACGCGCCGCAGCAGGAAGAACACGAAGCGGATCGCCGCCAGCGAGCCGAAGATGGGCAGCGCCACCTTCAGCAAGTGCACTTTCTGGTAGCGCGCCAGCACCAGCTGCGCCACGAAGATCAGGCAGGTGATGGCCAGCGGGCCGATCACGCGGCTGAAGCTTTCCATGCCGAAGCGCGCCATGCCGGTGGCAGGTTCGCGTGCCGCCACACGCTTGCGCAGCAGGCCGGACACCACATAGCCCAGCACGATGGCCAGCATCAGCGCGCCCACCTGCCACATCAGGCCGGGGTCGCGCAGGTCGGTGATCAAATCGGTAATCAGGTTCTTCAGGGGTTCTTGCTTCATCGTTCTCACGGGGTAGATGGAAAAAGGGCCAGCTCAGCGGCCGGCCCCATGTTACTTAGTCTGCGCTGTCGGCGTCGCCGCCCTCTTCCGCGTCGCGCTCGGGCTTGGCCTTTTTCGGCATCGGCTTGCGCTCGAACACGGCGGCGAAGAAGCCGTCGGTTTGGTGCTTGTGCGGCAGCAACTTCAGGTAGTCGCCCATCTCCAGCGCGATCTTCTGCTCGGCCAGCACTTTGCTCATCGGCACCAGCTCGAAGTCCGGGTGCTTGGCCAGGAAGTCGGCCGCCACGTCGTCGTTCTCTTCGTTCAGGAAGGAGCAGGTGGCGTACACCAGGCGGCCGCCGCCCTTGACCAGGCGCGCGGCGCCGGCCAGGATGGCGATCTGCTTGTCGTGCATTTCGCCGATCGCGCTTTCAGCCTGGCGCCACTTGACGTCCGGGTTGCGGCGCAAGGTGCCCATGCCCGAGCAAGGCGCATCGACCAGCACGCGGTCGATCTTCCCGGCCAGGCGCTTGATCTTGGCGTCGCGCTCGTGCGCGATCTGCACCGGATGCACGTTCGACAGGCCGGAGCGCGCCAGGCGCGGCTTCAGCTTGGCCAGGCGCTTCTCGGACACGTCGAACGCATACAGGCGGCCGGTGTTGCGCATCAGCGCGCCCAGCGCCAGCGTCTTGCCGCCGGCGCCGGCGCAGAAATCCACCACCATCTCGCCGCGCTTGGCGCCCAGGATCTGGGCCAGCACCTGGCTGCCCTCGTCCTGCACCTCGATGGCGCCGCTCTTGAACAGCGGCAGGTTCTGCAGCTGCGGCTTCTTGTGCACGCGCAGGCCCAGCGGCGCGAACGGGGTCGGATCGGCGGCGATCGGCGCTTGCGCCAGTTCGGCGATCACCTCGTCGCGGCCGGTCTTCATGCTGTTGACGCGCAGGTCCAGCGGCGCCGGGGTGTTCAGCGCGTCGGCCAGCTGCAGCGCCTCTTCCTCGCCGAACTGGGCCACCAGCTTCTCGAACAGCCATTTCGGCATATTGGAGCGCATGGACTTGTGCATCAGCTTGCGGTCGATCTGCATCACGCGCGCTATCCATTCCAGCTCTTCCGGCGTGACGCCGCCCAGCGCGTCCGCGCCCACGGCGTCGGCCAGGCCCAGCAGGGTCAAACGGCGCATGGTGGCGCCGCTACCCGCCTCCGACTGGTCGGTGAAGAAGGCGCGGTTGCGCAGCACGGCGTACACGCCTTCGGCGATGGCGCCGCGTTCACGGCCGCCGAGGCGCGGATGGTCTTTGAAATAGCGCGACAGCGTGGTGTCGGCGGGGGCGGTAAAGCGCAAAATCTCGCGCAGCACTTCTTCGGTGCTGGCGAGTATCGCTGGTGGCAATCTCATGGAATTCCTTGGTTAATTACTTGTTGTGGTCAACGATGACCTTGCCGTCCGCAATCGTCAGCCGGTCTTCAACAAACCAGCGGATGGCGCGCGGATACAGCTTGTGTTCCTCCGCCAGCAGGCGCGCGGCCAGCGTGGCGGGCGTGTCGTCGGGCAGCACCGGCACCGTGGCCTGGTCCACCATCGGGCCGTGATCGAGTTCGGCGGTAACGAAATGCACCGTCGCGCCGTGTTCCTTCATGCCGGCCGCCAACGCCTGCTCGTGCGTGTGCAGTCCGGGGAACAGCGGCAGCAGCGAGGGGTGGATGTTCAGCATGCGGCCTTCATAGTGGGCCGTAAACGCCGGGGTCAGGATGCGCATGAAGCCGGCCAGCACCACCAGGTCCGGCTGGAAGCCGTCGATGACTTCCCGCAGCGCAGCGTCGAAGGCCTCGCGGGTCGGGAATTCCTTGTTGGCGACCACGGCGGTCGGGATGCCGTGCTCGTCGGCAAAAGCCAGGCCGAGCGCGTCGGGACGGTTGCTGATGACAGCCGCGATACGGGCCGGCCATTGCTCGGCTTGCGCGGCGCGGACCACGGCTTCCATATTGCTGCCGCGTCCAGAAATGAGGATGACGATGTTTTTCATAGCCCGCTATTATACCTGCGCGGCGGGGCGGGTCTTTATTCGAAGGAATAGAAGACGCGGAACGGCACTTTCTTCTCGGCCCAGAAATCGGCCGCGTCGCGGAACACGTCCAGCAGGCACTCGCGCGCCTCGCGGTCGAATTTCTGCCGGTTCGGCAGCTGTTCCAGCACGATCAAAAAACCGGTCTGCTCGCCGGCCTTTGCGAAGGTATCGGTCAGGGTGACGCGCAGCGCCTCGAAATTCTTGCCGCAAGGCTTAGGGAAAAGGAAAGACTCCGCAATGATGCCGAGCACTTGCTGCTTGGTCAGGCCGGCATTGCAATGCGCGTATAAAAAGTGCTGCCCCAGGCGGGCTGCCTCGTCTTGCAGATCGGTGACACGAAATGCACGAATGGACTGGACAAGGTTGGGCGGCACAGTTATCAACAAACTCATTTTTCCCTCAAATCGACCTGTTAATGTACGGTCTGCTTTTCGCTATAGTCTCTATAGTGGTACCTATACATGGAGGCCACGGGCGGGTCATTGCGCCGGCGGCGAGTCGCGTTTCTCTATGTCAATCTGATCCCATACGGTTGTTAGGGTAACGTGTTGTATCCTGCGAATCAACACGTAAGTGATATGTAACGCAAGTTTTGTAAGAAATAGAACATTTCATCGGGTTTGGTGGGGCTGTTACAATTTGTTGCCATGAGAACTGTTTTGGCGGGAACGGCAGGATTACCATAGTATGCAGCCATCCCTCATGCCTAGCGGATTGCATACCCTGACCATCTAACACCAAGAAGAGGTATCAAATGAATATGTCGTCCAAACTGATGCTGTCGGCCCTGTGCCTGGGCGCGCTGCCGCTCGCGCAAGCCACGGAATTCGAAGATTACGGCCGCGTGGTGCGCGTGCAGCCGCAGGTTGAGCAAGTCAACCATCCACGCCAGGAATGCCGCACCGAGTACGTGCAAGTGCAGCAGCCGGCGCAGCGCAGCGCGGGCGGCTCCATTGTGGGCGGCATCGCCGGCGCGCTGCTGGGCAGCCAGGTCGGCAGCGGCAACGGCCGCACCGCCGCCGCTGCGGCGGGCGCGATTGCCGGCGCCGTGGTCGGCGACCGCGTGGACAACCAGAACGCCCAGCCGGGCGGTGTGACGGAGCAGGCGGTCAAGCAATGCCGCACCGTGGACCACTGGGAATCGCGCACCAACGGCTACGAAGTGACCTACGACTACCGCGGCCGCAACTACACCAGCATCATGTCCTTCGACCCGGGCCAGCGCGTGCGCCTGCGCGTGTCGGTCGAACCGATGCAAAACTAAGCCGCCACCAAGCCGCACCTGGAAATGGGGTCAGGGTTAGTTTTCCGCTGTGCGGAAAACTAACCCTGACCCCATTTTTGTACCTTGCCTTGCGGTAAGCAGGCGCGGGATAATAGACGCTCATCTCCAGGCCCCTTTCCATGCTCATCAAACGTAAATCCATCGAAAAAGAAGAATCCTCGCGCCCGGCCACGGCGGCGGCGGCGCCGAAAGCGGCGCGCAAGCCGAAATACGCGCCGGTCACGCTGTCGGAACAGGATGGGGTGCGCTATCTGCACTTCGGCACCGAGTGGGTGCAGGGCGCCATGCGCATCCGCAAGCCGGACTGGCCGGAACTGGAGTACGCTCAGCAGATGATGGCCTGGATGCTGTGGATCGAACAGCCGCGCCGCATCGCCCAGCTGGGCCTGGGCACGGCGGCGCTGACCAAGTTTTGCTACAAGCAGTTTGCGCAGGCGGACGTCACGGCGATCGAACTGAATCCCTCGGTGATCGCAATTTGCGAGTCGATGTTCAAGCTGCCGCAGAACGACGAGCGCCTGCACGTGCTGGAAATGGACGCGCTCGATTTCGTCAACGACAAGGCCAACCACGGCGCGCTCGACGCGCTGCAGGTGGACCTGTACGACGCTACCGCGCGCGGCCCGGTGCTCGATACGCCGGAGTTCTACCAGGCCTGCAACGCCTGCCTGGCGGACGACGGCATCATGACGGTCAACCTGTTCGGCGACCACCCGAGCTACGCCAAGAACATCAAGGCCATGAAGTTCGCCTTTGACCAGGTAATCTGCCTGCCGCAGGTACATGACGGCAACGTGGTGGCGATCGCCTTCAGGCGCGCCCGCCCGATCGACCTGGAGGCGCTCAAGCTGCGCGCCGCGCAGATCGTCGCCGACACCAAGCTGCCGGCCAAGTCCTGGGTCAAGGGCATCCAGCAAGCGCTGCAAAAATAGCGGGAGACCCCAGCCAGATGAAAGCACTAGACCTGCAACAAATCTTCACCTGGCTGCTGGCCGATGGCCTGGTCGAGAAGGCCAACGTCAAGGCCGCCTACGCCCAGGCCCAGGGCATCCTCAAGAACACCGTCGGCTCCATGCATCCGCTGTGCGCGGTGGCGCACTGCAAGCTGCTGTCGGCGCAGCCGCCGCACAAGCTGCTCACGCTGGACATGCTGACCGAATGGCTGGCCGGCCACGCCAAGCTGCCCTTCTACCGCATCGATCCGCTGAAGATCGACTTCACCAAGGTGGCCGACGTGATGTCGGCCAACTACGCGGCGCGCTTCAATATCCTGCCGGTGGAAATGAGCATGGACACGCTGGTGGTGGCCACCGCCGATCCGTACGCGCACGAGTGGGAAGCGGAGATCGCCAAGGTCTCGCGCCGCGTGGTGCGCCGCGTGATCTCCAATCCGCTCGACATCGCGCAGTACACCTCGCAGTTCTTCGCGCTGGCCAAGTCCATCAAGAAGGCCAACAAGTCCAACGGCCAGGACCTGGCGCTGCGCAACAACTTCGAGCAGCTGGTGGAGCTGGGCAAGAGCAACCGCCAGGTGGACGCCAACGACCAGCACGTGATCAACATCGTGGACTGGCTGTGGCAGTACGCCTTCGAGCAGCGCGCCTCGGACATCCACCTGGAGCCCAAGCGCGACCTGGGCACGATACGCTTCCGCATCGACGGCGTGCTGCACCAGGTGTACCAGGTGCCGGCCGTGGTGATGATCGCCATGACGGCGCGCATCAAGCTGCTGGGCCGCATGGACGTGATCGAGAAGCGCCGCCCGCAGGACGGCCGCATCAAGACCCGCACCGCCGGCGGCCAGGAGATCGAGCTGCGCCTGTCCACCCTGCCCACCGCCTTCGGCGAAAAGCTGGTGATGCGCATCTTCGACCCCGAAGTGGTGGTGAAAACCCTGCCCGAGCTGGGCTTCCCCGAGGACGACGCGGCGCGCTGGGATGCGCTCACCAAGCGCCCACACGGCATCATCCTGGTCACCGGCCCCACCGGCTCGGGCAAGACCACCACCCTGTACACCACCCTGAAGGCGCTGGCCACCTCGGAGGTGAACGTGTGCACCGTGGAAGACCCGATCGAGATGGTGGAGCCGGCCTTCAACCAGATGCAGGTGCAGCCGGGCATCGACCTGTCCTTCGCCGACGGCGTGCGGGCGCTGATGCGGCAGGACCCGGACATCATCATGGTGGGCGAGATCCGCGACCTGGCCACGGCCGAAATGGCGATCCAGGCCGCGCTGACCGGCCACCTGGTGCTGTCCACGCTGCACACCAACGACGCGCCGTCGGCCGTGATGCGGCTGCTGGAGCTGGGCGTGCCGCACTACCTGCTGGAGGCGACGCTGATCGGCATCATGGCGCAGCGCCTGGTGCGCACCTTGTGCCCGGACTGCAAATCGCCCGACGGCCACATCGCCGACGACGTGTGGCAAGGCATAGGCGGCGCCTGGGACTTGCCCAAGCCCGAGCGCATCTACCGCCCGGTGGGCTGCCCCGAGTGCCGCCAGACCGGCTACCGGGGCCGCACCGGCATCTACGAGCTGCTGACGGTGACCGAAGCGTTCAGCGCCCAGGTGCAGGAGGAGACCGATATCACGGCGCTGCGCCGCCAGAGCATCGCCGACGGCATGAAGCCGCTGCGCATCGCCGGCGCCTACAAGATCGCCGAGGGCGCCACCAGCGCCGAGGAGGTGCTGAAGGTGACGTCCGCGCTGGCCTGACAAAAACGCCAAAAAACCTTTGCAAGCCGGCATTGAGCTGTATATAATACGGCCTCTTTCGGGTCGTTAGCTCAGCTGGTAGAGCAGCGGACTTTTAATCCGTTGGTCGCAGGTTCGAATCCCGCACGGCCTACCACGAATTCAGCAGTAGCAAATCAGGGTTAGTGAGCGCAAGCTTGCTAACCCTTTTTTGCGTCCATTGGCAAATTCTTGCCAAACAAGAAATATTCATCGATATTCCCGCATATTCATCTTCTCATTCCAGGCTGAATCCCGAAGAATAGGGCCATGCCATACCAAAAAAGGAAAGTAATCGATGAATTTCGGCGAGAAGCTCAAGCAGATCAGAACGGACAAGAATCTCACCCAGCCGCAACTGTCAGCGGCGATCGGCATCGAGCAGTCCTACCTGTCCAAGCTGGAAAACGGCAAGTCGCAGCCGTCCGCCGACATGTTCAGCGCCATCGTCAAGGCGCTGGACCTGGCGCCGGCCGAGTTCCTGAGCGGTATCGACAACAAGGTGCTGCGCACTTCGCTGCGCCATATTCCCGAAGTGAGCCAGTTCCTGGACGGCAGCGTGACGCGGCGCGTGCACGACGCCAGGACATGGCTGTTCGCCGCCGCAGCCGGCTGCGCGCTGGGCTTCGCGCTGATGCTTGCGGCAAACGACGGCATCTTCTCGCCCAACAACCAGTACAAATACGTGTCCAAAGGCGTCATTTTGCCTAATGAATCGGACACCGTGTTCGAGCAGTTCAGGGAGATCCAGAACCTGAAGCTGGCTGCCGGCACCGTCAGCGCCGCCGAGCACGCCCGCGCGCTGGCCGAGTTCGAAGCTGCGCGGGTCAGGATGGCGACTGCCGAATTCTGGGGCGACCGGGGCAGCGTGTATTTCGAGGCCGCCGGCAACGGACGGCGCAAGTTCGAACTGGCCGGCGTGCGCCATGTGCGCTCGCCGGCCAACAAGGTGTTGCAGTACCTGGGCGCGCTGTTCGCGTTCTGCGGCGTGCTGGCCTTCGTGGCCGAGTGGCGTTTGCGCAGAACAAACGCAGCAATCGAAAGAGACATCAATACATAACCGTAAAGGAGACCGCAGTGTCGCAACTCAGAACGTTCCTGGCAGGCGCAAGCACCATGGCCAGCGCGCTGGCCGCCGTATTCATGCTGACCGGCGCCAAGGAACCGCCCCGCCACGAGCACTTCGACGAAATCACCGTCGGCAGGATCAACATCGTCGAACCGGACGGCACCAAGCGCCTGGTCATCTCCAACAAGGCGCAGTTCCCGGGCGACTTCACGCAGGGCAAGGAAGGCGCCCGGCCGGACCGCAGCAGCTTTGCCGGCATGCTGTTCATCAACGAAGAAGGCACGGAGAATGGCGGCCTGATCCAGAAAGGCAGCATCACCGCCGACGGCAAAATCTCGTCCGGCCTGTCGCTCACCTTTGACCGCTTCCGCCAGGACCAGGCCCTGCAATTGCTGAACATCGACAGCGCGGCCCACCAGCAGACCGTCATCAAGATCAACGACGTGCCCAACTTCAAAGTCACCTCGATGGAAGAGGTGCGGCGCTTCGGCGAGGAAGCGAGGAAGCTGCCGGCGGCCGAACGGCAGGCCTACTGGCAGAAGCTGTCCGAGCAGGGCCGCCTGAGCAACAACCGCATCTGGCTGGGCAACACCGGCGAGAAAGCGTCATCGCTGCAGCTGAAAGATGCCCAGGGCCGCGTGCGCATGATGCTGCTGGTGAGCGCCGAGGGCAAGGCGGAAATCCAGATGCTGGACGAGACAGGCAAGGTCAGCAAGACCATTTCGCCGACCTCGAAGGAATAGCGTCAGCGGCGGCGCATCAAGGAGCAACCGCCGGCGGCGAGGCGGTAGTCTTGCCGACATGAAAACTGCCGTCGAATTGCGGCGTGGAGGCATCCAGCACCACGCTGCCGGCCGGCAGCAACGGCCCCTGGTTGATGGTCCAGTTCCTCGCGCCGCACGCCGCCGCGGACGGACCGGTGCATACCCAGGCACTGCCGCCGTCCG
This sequence comes from Pseudoduganella sp. UC29_71, assembly GCF_042693265.1. Taxonomy (NCBI): domain Bacteria; kingdom Pseudomonadati; phylum Pseudomonadota; class Betaproteobacteria; order Burkholderiales; family Oxalobacteraceae; genus Pseudoduganella; species Pseudoduganella sp. UC29_71. The sequence continues at coordinate 4,627,660 of NZ_CP170549.1, forward strand.
TGACCACCGTCAGCGACAGCGGCTTTAAATCGGCCAGCCGATAGGTCATCGATTCAAACTCCGGATTGAAACGGTTGCCGCGCGTGCGGGTCGCGTGCAGTCCGCCGGTCAGCACGACGAAGGCGCTGCCGCTGTGGCGCGCCACCGCCGCGCGCAACTGCTGCGCCATGACGGCCTCCCGCGCCGCCCCGCCGCTGCCACTGTCATACGCCACCACCTCCATATCCATGCCTGCGGCGCGCATCGCGCGGACCGATTGCAGCAAGCGCAGCATTGCCGCGCTGGAACGCCCATCCTGAAAAGCGCGCCGCCAGAACGGTCCTGCCAGCAGCGCAGCCGTCTGCTCCGGTGAACCGGCGCTGCCGATGTATGCGTCCAGCCGCGCCTGTTCATCAGCCGGCATTTCCAACGCCAGCTTGACCGGCTTGCCGCCCGCGGCCACCGCGCACAGATAGCGCGCCAGAAAGACGGGCACTTCCTCGGTGCCATGCACTTCGCCCAGCACTACCAGCGGCGCGCCCAGCAAGGGCGTGGGCAACGCCTCCGCCACGCAGGCTTGCTGCGCCGCCGCAGGGAGCGACACGGCCAGCGACAGCACCACAGCCAAGTCGATCCTCATAGGCTTCCTTTGTGAAAGTTACTGTATAGACATTAAAATTGCATTATAGACACTTCGGCATTAGAATGATTTTCTTGCAATCATCACAGTAACCAGGAAAGATTTAATGATGCTTAAGACCGTAAAGTCCCGCCTCGCTTGCGTGCTGCTGGCATCCGCCGGCCTGCTGTCCAGCGCCGCAGCCACCCCCATCCTTACCGGCTGGACCCAGGTAGGCCGCTCCGACAGCGGCATTTTCAAGGGCCAGTGCGATTTGAACCTGTCGGGAAGCTGCAGCTACAGCAACGGCGCCGACTTCTGGAAAGCGCTGCCCGGCGCCACCGAAATCCTGTTCATCACGGGAGACCGCCAGACCTGGGGGCTGGCCTCCTACGAACAGATTTTCGGCCTGGTCCAAGCCCAGGGGCGCAATTTCAATCCCAATCTGCCGTGGCTTAACGCCGGGCGGGACGGCGTGGACCTGGGCAGCGCGATCGTCGGCAACGTGCTCTCGCGCGGCGCCGGCAACCCGGAAGACCCGTGGATCACGCTGCAAGGCGTCCATTGCGCGCTCGATTGCAAGGAAATCCTGTGGGGTGAAGCCGGCTACGGCGCGCCGGCCAAGCACGGTTTCCTCAGCACCAATCACGGCGGCATGGACGTGTACGCGCGCGTGGCGGGCGCCAGCGCGGTGCCTGAACCGGGCACGGCGGCGATCCTTGGTGGCGGCCTGCTCGCGCTGGCGTTCGTGCGCCGCCGCCGGGTCTGATTCCATCGCCTAGCGCCGCTCCGGCGGAATGGCGGCCAGCTGCGCGGTGAACGCCGCGTGCGCCGCCGGGTCCACCGGACGGTACTTGGGCTCGGTGCGCGCAGGGTCATTGCCCAGGTAGTTGTTGTTCTTCCAGTTGCGCGCCGGCCGCACCGGGCGCTTCTCGAAGCCGCCGCCGCAGTTGGGGCAGACATTGGCCAGCACACTCTCCACGCAGTCGGCGCAGAACGTGCATTCGTAGGTACAGATGCGCGCATCGAGCGCTTCCGGCGGCAGGTCTTTGTTGCAGTGTTCGCACGTCGGCCTCAGTTCCAGCATGGCTACTCCCGTTGGTGAATGTCCGGCCAGTGTAGCCGTGCTAGACTTGGCGCGCATGACATCCAACGTTGAAAAACCGCCAAAACCGATCTCGGTCAAGGTGCTGGTCTTCCCCGATTTCCTGCTGCTGGACGCCACCGGCCCGGCCCAGGTCTTCTCCACCGCGAATGACGAATGCCGCGACGCCGGCCGCGCGCCTGCCTATGACATGGAACTGGTGTCGCTGCACGGCGGGCCGGTCGCTTCCTGCTCCGGCGTGGCCGTCATGACTGCCCCGCTGCCCTCCCCCGCCGCACTGCAAGGCGCCACCCTGATCGTGGCCGGGGGACGCGGCGTGCGCGCCGCGCTGGCCGAACCTGGCTTGCTGGACTGGCTCAGGCGCGCGGCCAGTGTAACGCAGCGCTGCGCCTCGGTCTGCACCGGCGCCTTCCTGCTGGCCGAAGCGGGCTTGCTGGCCGGCCGCCGCGCCGTCACACACTGGCAGGACGTGGACAGCCTGCGCCGCGAATACCCGGCGGTGCAGGTGCAGGACGACGCGATCTATATCAAGGACGGCGCGGTGTACACCTCGGCCGGCATCACGGCTGGCATCGACCTGTGCCTGGGCCTGGTGGAAGAAGATCTGGGGCATGCCGCCGCCATCGGCGCCGCGAAGCGGCTGGTGGTGTACCACAAGCGGCCCGGCGGGCAGCGCCAGTTCAGCACGGAGCTGCTGGCACAAGCCGGCGGCGGCCTGGCGCAGCGCCTGACGCAATGGCTGCAGCCACGCGCGGCGGAGGACATCGATATGGAACGGATGGCGGAGGCCATGGCGCTGTCGGCGCGCAGCCTGCACCGCCGGCTGCGCGAGGAGACCGGCGCCTCGCCGGCGCAGCTGCTGGCGCGAGTGCGGATGGAAGCCGCTTGCCGGCTGCTGGAATCGGCCGGCTGCAGCGTCAAGCAGGTGGCGCGGCTGTCCGGTTTCGGCACCGAATACAACCTGCGCCGCGCGTTCGCAAAACAGCTGGGCGTGCTGCCCAGCGAGTACCGCGAACGGTTCGGCTGATTAGTCTGGCACTGCTGCCTGTTTACTTGCGCAGGCGGCGTTTGCGCGCCAGCGCCAGCATGCCCAAGCCCAGGCCGAACACGGCCAGCGTGCCCGGCTCAGGCACATTGTTCATACGCAGGGCCTGGATTTCAGCCTGGGTCAGCGCCGTGTTGTACAGGCGCGCTTCGCTCAGCACGGCGTCCAGGCCGCCGGGGCCGCTGGCTGCGGAGTTGGCGTGGCGGATGCCGAACAGGATTTCCGTGTCGTTCTGGGTCCAGGTTGCAGCATTGCCAGCCAGGTAGCTGCCGATGTTGACGCCGTTGCGGTAACCGGTGATCTGCAGCGTGCCGTTGCCGAAGTCCTGGTAGCTGATGGCCATCTGGATCAGGTTGTTGATCGAGTTTTCCGTGTAGCCGGGGTTGAACGCATTGTTGCGCCAGCCGTTGCTGCTGCCGTTCATCCAGGTGTTGGCCTGGTTCTCGCCGTAGATGATGCCGTCGAAGTTGTCGCTGCCGACCTTGTCGATGGTCATCATCGAGCCTGCGGTGGCGGCGTTGCTCAGCCCGGTCAGCTGGCCCCAGACCACCAGCGTCTTGCTGGTGATGGCCGGGCCGGTGTAGCCGGTGGTGCGCGCCCAGCCCAGCGCGGTGGTGCCGGTGCCGTCGACGGTCAGCTGCCCATTGGCGATGCTCGCGTTGCCGCGCAGTTCCAGGTTGCCGAAGTGGCCGGTGGAGTCGGCCAGCGCATTGCTGCCCTCAAAGGTCCATTGACCGATCAGGGTGGCGTTGGCGGCGCCGGCGAACAGCAGCGGCAGGCAGACGGCGAACTTGGTCAGACAGCGTTTCATTGAATTTCCTTGGAGAATAAATTATTTCCTCAAATCAAAGCAAATTGCATGCCACCATGTTTCTACAGGGAAGCTAATTCACTAATGTAAAGTTTTTCGACACGTATTTCGGCCAGTTCATCCCACAACCGGCGGCAGAGCGAGAAGAACGGTCAAAGTTGCTGTAAAGTTTTCCGACATCTCAAATTGACATCTTTTCGCTAGAGAACACGCATGGGCCACTCACCTGAAGACCGCCGTTTTCGCCGCCGCCTTTCCATCCTGGCCATGATCGCACTGGCGGGACTGCTGGTCCTGGTGGCCAGGCTGGTGTGGCTGCAGGCAGTCCGCGACGGGCAAGGCATGCTTTGATGGCGCGCCGGATCAAGGCGCTGTTCGCCGTGCTGGACCCGCAGCTGACGCTGTGCATCCTATTGCTGCTGGCCGCCGGGGTGCTGACCATGTATTCGGCTGGCGCCGACTTCCCCGGCCGTTTCCCGCTGCACCTGCGCAATGTGCTGATCGCGCTGGGCATCATGTGGGCCGTCGCCAGCGTGCCGCCGCCCACGCTGATGCGCTACGCGGCGCCCATCTACGCAGCCGGCGTGTTGCTGCTGCTGGCCGTGTTCATGCTGGGCGAGGTCAAGAAAGGCTCGCGGCGCTGGCTGCACATCGGCTTCGACATGCAGCCGTCTGAAATGATGAAGATCGCCATGCCGCTGATGCTGGCCTGGTTCTTCCACCAGTACGCCAGCCTGCAGCGCTGGAAGACGTTCGCGGTGGCGGGCGTACTGCTGCTGATTCCGGCCGCGCTGATCATGAAGCAGCCCGACCTCGGCACCGCGCTGCTGGTGCTGGCGGCGGGCTTGTACGTGATCGTGCTGGCCGGCTTGTCGTGGAAAGCGCTGGCCGCCTTCGCGGCGGCGGGCGCGGCCAGCATCCCCATCGCCTGGCCGCTGCTGCACGACTACCAGCGCCAGCGCGTGCTGACCCTGCTCCATCCGGAAGCGGACCCGCTCGGCAAAGGCTTCCAGATCAAGCAGGCCGGCATTGCCATCGGCTCGGGCGGGCTGGACGGGAAAGGCTGGCTGCAGGGCACGCAGGGCCACCTGGGCTTCGTGCCCGAGCGCACCACGGACTTCATCTTTTCCGTGTACGCGGAGGAGTTCGGCCTGCTCGGCATCGCCGTGCTGCTGACGCTGTACTTGCTGCTGATCGCGCGCGGGCTGGCCATCACGGCCGGCGCCACCACGCAGTTCGCGCGCCTGCTGGGCGGCGCCGTCACGATGATCTTCTTCACCTACGCCTTCATCAACATCGGCATGGTGAGCGGCGTGTTGCCGGTGGTGGGCGTGCCGTTGCCCTTCATCAGCTACGGCGGCACCGCGCTGACCACGCTGGGCATAGGCGCCGGCATCATGATGAGCATACAGCGCCAGCGCAAGCTGGCTTAGCGGCAGGCTGGCTTAACGCGGTTAACGAGCCTGTGCGGCGTGCTGCCGCTGCAGCGCTTCGATTTCGAAATCGCCGTCATCCACCAGGCGCAGCCAGCCGTCGAACTTGGCCAGGCCGAGCGAGCGCGCCATCGCCAGCAGCAGGCTCTGGCCGGCGGCCGGGCGGTCCGGCTCCAGCCGGTACACCGGATCGTCGAAGGCCGCGGCCGGCGTGGTGATGGTCCAGCCCATGTCCTTGAACATGGCGATGGCGTCGTCCAGCCACAGCGCGTTGATCAGGTTATGGTGCATCAGCATGACCTGCGCGATGTCGCGCCCCTGCAGCTGCAGCGACAGCGCACGGTAAGCCAGCGCGCGCTGCTTCAGGTGCGCCAGGTAGGCCGCGCGGATCGGCGCCACGTCCGCGTGCGGATCGGCATTCAGCACGCGCGCCAGTTCCCCGTTCAGGCGCCAGTCGCTGGTGTCCAGGCTCACGTAGGCGTTGCGGTAGCCCTGCTGCTTGAGGAAGGCGCGCATGCCGTCGCGCTTCTCCGGCGTATTCCCTTCGCGCAGGAAGGTGTAGCGGAACCACTTGCGGTAGCCGGGCAACGTACTGATGATGCGGTCGCAATCGAGGATCTCCTGCTGGTATTGCGCCAGCGTCAGCTTGGCGCTGTGCAGGTCCGGATGCGTCATCGTATGGTTGCCGATGGCATGCCCCGCCTCGCCCCAGGCGCGCGCCAGCGCCAGTCCTTCCGGCTGATTCGCGCCATTGCCCGCCGTGACGAACAGCGCCGCCTTCACGCCATGCTTGTCCAGCGCCGCCAGCATTGCCGCATTGCGCTGCTGCGCCGACAAGCGCGGCGTGGCCTCCAGGTTCGGCCCGTCGTCAAAGGTAAATGCCACCGACTGCGCGTGCGCCGCCGTGGCGCAGGCCAGCAGTGCAACGAGGCCGAAAAGCGTGCTCAGTATCTTCATCGAAGCGTCCGAAATCGTTGATAAAACGGCATAGTACCCGCGCCGCCACACAGGCGCCAGCAGATTGGCTCCTGGGGCAATTGCGGCGCCGGGCGGGGGTGTGCAACACTGGGCGCAAACAGGGAGCGGATATGTATGACTACGTTATCGTCGGCGCGGGATCGGCCGGCTGCGTGCTGGCCAACCGGCTGTCGGCCGATCCGGCCGTCAAGGTGTGCCTGCTGGAGGCCGGGCCGCGCGACAGCAGCCCCTTTATCCGCATGCCCATCGGCATACTGTTCCTGATGATGAGCAAGACGCTGAACTGGCGCTACCACACCGAACCGCAGGCGCAGCTGAACGGGCGCAAGCTGTTCTGGCCGCGCGGGAAAACGCTGGGCGGCAGCAGCTCGAGCAACGCCATGATCTACACGCGCGGCCACCCCAGCGATTACGACCATTGGGCCGCGCTCGGCAACCGCGGCTGGAGCTACGCCGACCTGCTGCCCGTGTTCAAGCGCTCGCAGCACCACGAGCCCGGCGCGGGCGACTACCACGGCAGCGGCGGCCCGCTGAACGTGTGCGCGCAGCGCTCGCCCAACCCACTCACGCAAGTATTCCTCGACGCCGGCCGCGCCGCCGGCTACGCGGCCAACGACGACTTCAACGGCGCCAGCCAGGAAGGCCTGGGCCGCTACCACCTGACGCAAAAGAACGGCGAGCGCTGGAGCGTGGCGCGCGCCTATCTGCACCCGGTGCTGCAGCGCCCCAACCTCACCGTCATCACCGGCGCGCACGCCAGCAAGATCCTGATGGACGGCAAGCGTGCGCGCGGCGTGGCCTATCTGAAGGATGGCAAGCAGCAGCAGGCGCTGGCCGCCCGCGAAGTGATCCTGTCCGGCGGTGCCATCAATTCGCCGCAGCTGCTGATGCTGTCCGGCATAGGCCCAAAGGACGAGTTGGCGCGCCATGGCATCCCGCTGCTGCACGAGCTGCCCGGCGTGGGCGAAAACCTGCAGGACCACCTGGACGTGCTGCTGGTGCAGAAGTGCACGCAGCCCATTTCTCTGGGCATCTCATGGCGCAACCTGCTGGCGCAAACGGTGCACACGCTGAACTACCTGTTCCGCCGCAGCGGCCCCTTCACCACCAACTCGGCCGAAGGCGGCGGCTTCGTCAAGAGCCGGCCCGAACTGGCGGTGCCGGACCTGCAACTCCACTTCACGCCCGCCACGCTGGACGGCCACGGCCGCACGCTGGCGCACGCCCGGGCCACCATGCTGGGCCACGGCTACGCGCTGCACGTGTGCGACCTGCGGCCCAGGAGCCGCGGCCGCATCGGCCTGCACAGCGCGGACCCGATGGCGCACGCGCTGATCGAACCGAATTACCTGTCGCACCCGGACGATATGGACAACATGGTGCGCGGCGTAAAGGCGGCGCGCGCCATCCTCGCACAGCCGGCCTTCGATCCCTATCGGGGCGCCGAGATCAGCCCCGGCCCGCAGGTGCAGGGCGACGACGCCATCCGCGACTTCATCCGGCGCAAGGCGGAAACCATTTACCACCCGGTAGGCACATGCAAGATGGGCGCCGATCCCATGGCCGTGGTGGACGACACGCTGGCCGTGCACGGCCTGCAGGGCTTGCGCGTGGTGGACGCGTCCATCATGCCCACGCTCATCGGCGGCAACACCAACGCGCCCACCGTGGCCATCGCCGAGAAGGCGGCCGACATGATACTGGCGGCCCGGGCAGCGCCCGCACCTGCCCCGGCGGATACATTGGAGAAACATTTGGTCGATTGACAGGCGGCATGGTTGTGTCCAAGATCTACGGCTTCGACCCACCAAGCCGGACTCTGCACATGACATCTACCCGATTGCTCCCTCCCCTGACCGCCCTGCTGCTGGCTACCGCCGGCTTGGGCGCTGTCCACGCTGTCCACGCCGCCGACGCCACCCTGCCCGCGACGGCGTCCACCGCCGGCATCGCCGCCAAGCACGCCATCACCCACGAAGACGTGTGGCTGATGAAGCGCGTCGGCGCCCCCGTGCCCAGCCCGGACGGGAAGTGGGCCGTGTTCGCCGTCACCGACACGGCCTACGACAGCAAGGAGCAATGGTCCGACCTATGGATCAAGTCCCTCACCGACGACAGCGCGCCGCGCCGCCTGACCTTCTCCAAGGGCGGCGAAAGCGCCCTGAACTGGTCGCCGGACAGCAAGCAGCTGATTTTCATCGCCAAGCGCGACGGCGACGAAGCGGGCCAGATCTACCGCATCGACGTGGCCGGCGGCGGCGAGGCGCAGCGCCTCACCACGCTGACGCTGGGCGCCCGTTCGCCCAAGTTCAGCCCCGACGGCAAGCAGATCCTGTTCGTCAGCGACCTCTTCCCCGGCAACACCGACGAGGAATCCGTCAAGAAGACCGCCAAGGAACGCAAGGACCGCAAGTACAGCGCGCGCGCCTACGAATCCTTCCCGCCGCGCTTCTTCGACAAATGGCTGGACGACAAGCTGGTGCGCCTGTTCGTGATGGACGCGCAGATCGGCGCCACGCCCAGGGACATCCTGTCCGGCAGCAAGCTGGCGGCCATGCCGGGCTTCGGCGGCGGCCAGGGCGATGAAGGCCAGTCGCTGGACGCCATCTGGGCGCCGGACGGCAAGACCGTGGTGTTCTCCGCCTCCACCAACCGCGACCAGCTGGCGCGCGCCTCGGCCTATACGCAGATCTTCTCGCTGCCGGCCACCGGCGGCGAAGCCACGCAGCTGACTGCCGACAAGCACAGCTACAGCAGCCTGAAGTTCGCGCCGGACGGCAAAACCCTGCTGTGCCTGACGCAAGCAGAAACCGAAGGCAAGGTCTACGACCTGGACCGCCTGGCCAGCTTCGCGTGGCCCATCAACGGCGCCAGCGCGCAGCCGACGATCCTGACCGCCGCGCTGGACCGCTCGGTGTCGCGCTTCGCGCTGCCGTCGGACGGCAAGCGCATCTACTTCACTTTCGAGCACGCCGGCCTGGAACAGCTGCATTCGATCAGCTACGCGGGCGGCGAAGTGAAAGCCGAGCCGTCGGCCGCCACCGGCAGCATCAACTCGCTGAACGCGGGCGGCACGGCGCTGGTGGGCGTGTGGGAATCGGCCATCAATCCGCCGGAAGTGTTTGCCTTCAACGGCAAGCAGCCCAAGCGCCTGACTTCCTTCAACGTGGAGAAGGCCGCCAGCATCGACTGGCAGGCGCCCGAGCACTTCTGGTTCAAGACGCCGGACGGCCGCCAGATCCACAACATGATCGTCAAGCCGGCCAACTTCGACCCGAGCAAGAAGTACCCGCTGTTCGCCGTCATCCATGGCGGCGCGGCGAATATGTGGCGCGACCAGTTCGTGCTGCGCTGGAACTACCACCTGCTGGCCAAGCCGGGCTACATCGTGCTGCTGACCGACTACAAGGGCTCCACCGGCTACGGCGAGGAATTCGCACGCTCGATCCAGTTCGACCCGCTGAAAGGCCCGGGCGACGAGATCAACCAGGCAGTGGACGAGGCCATCAAGAAGTACAGCTACATCGACGGCAGCAAGCTGGCCGCCGGCGGCGCCAGCTACGGCGGCCACCTGGCCAACTGGCTGCAGGCCACCACCACGCGCTACAAGGCCATCGTGTCGCACGCGGGCGAGATGGACCTGGTAATGCAGTGGGGGACCAGCGACAGCGTGTACGGCCGCGAAGTGAACAGCGGCGGCCCGGTGTGGGGCAACCTGCCGGTGTGGCGCGAGCAAAGCCCCATCATGCAGGCCGGGAACCACGAGAAGGGTACGGGCTTCAAGACGCCCATCCTGATCACCGTGGGCGAGCTGGACTACCGCGTGCCGGTCAACAATGCGCTGATGAATTTCGCCGCCCAGCAGCGCCTGAACACGCCGAGCAAGCTGGTGGTGTTCCCGGACGAGAACCATTGGGTGCTCAAGGGTGAAAACAGCCGCTACTTCTACAACGAAGTGCACGGCTGGCTGGCGAAGTACCTGAAGTGACGCTGTGGCGGGTTACGCGCGTTGCGCTAACCCGCCCTACGGATCTTGACCGCCCGTGCCTCCCGTGACGTATGGCGCCGTGGCTCGTAGGGCGGGTTAGGCGCAGCCGTAACCCGCCGGCTCAGGAGCCGAACTCTTCCAGCTGTTCAATGCGGCGCTGCGTCAGCAGCGCCTTCCACGCGTGCGGCGCCACCCCCGGGTAGCGCGCCGCACCCAGCGCCACCCACGCGTCGCGGTACGCCAGCCAGGCGCGCTGCGTGACCTGCACCCCTTCCTTGGTCACCGTGCTGTAACCGAAGCCCGGCTCGCCGTCCTTGTGCGGCAGCTGCATCAAGCGCTGGTAGACCTGGTTCAGCTTCTTGTCCAGCTGCTGGTACTGCTGCTCGCTGTAGCGCGGCAGCTTGCCCTTCTCCGCGTCCTGCACGTCGTGCGCGAACAGGTCCAGCTCCACGCCGTGCGCCTCGATGGCCAGCGCAGCGCGCAAGGTGCCGCTCATATCGGTTTCCCGATCCGCGCGCAGCGACGCAAACTGCTCCAGCGCCTGCTGCAGCCGGGCGGCGGCGGCCTGCTGGCCCGGCTGCCAGGCCTTCATCAGCGCGGCCAGCCTGGCACCGCGCTCCTTGCTGTCCAGCCTGTCCTGGATGGCCGCGCAGCGGCCGCCCATCAGGCCGCTGGTGATGTCGTCGCACTGGTCGAAAGGCCGGGCTTCGTGGTGCAGCATGCGCTCGTTCAGATGCGCCACGCGGCCGTCCATTTCCGCCGGCGCGGCCGGCACCGAGCAGGCGTACTTGACGGCCAGGTCGTAGTTGCGCGACACGCCGTAGCCGTTCGCATACAGCATCATCAGCACGGTGGCATTGCTCTCGGCATAGGCACAGTGGCGCACCTGCTCCCACTGGGCCGGCGTGGCCCCGGCGCGGGCGCGCGTGTCGTAGTAGCGGTCCTCGGCGCCGCATTGGCGCAGCGCGTGCAAGGCGCCGGCGGGCGGCAGCTCGCGCGCGGGCGGCTCCACATTCTGCACGCCGAGGCACTGGCGGTACCAGGCCGCGTTGCGGTCAACCATGCTGCCCATGGCGGACGTATTCGGATAATCAGCTTGCGCCAGCGCCAGCAAAGGCAGCAGCCCCGCTAGCGCGACAATACCGGACCGGCTCATGAATGCGTCTCCACCACTATGATTATGCCCACAGTATAGTGACGAAACGGCCACAGCACCACGTCTGCCCGTTGTGGCGGGAAAGTTACAAAAATATATACTACTTCCCTGTGAGCAAGTTACAATAAGTGCAAGTCCACTCTCCGGGAAACGCGATGAAACAGCAGTGCGCTGCCTTGTTCCTGATTTTTGCCTGTGCCGCCGCGCGCAGCGCGGAAACCGATCCGCAGCAGAAGTCGCCATGCGCGCAGCCGAATTTCCCCGCCCGCTCAACCACGCTGGAGAGCGTGCGCCTGGTGGAAAAAGCGCTGCGCGAATGGCGCGCCTGCTTCCGCGTGGCCGCCGCACAGCAGCAAGGCGTGGACGCCATGATGGCGTCGGCGCACGACTACCAGGTGGTCAAGGCACGGCATGAAGCCTGGGTGAAGGCGACTGTCGCGCAAAGCAACGGCCAGCCCTACGGCAGGCTGGCCGCCAACCGCGTCGAGCGCGATTTCTGGGAAAACCTGATGGCGGACCGCAGCTATCCGCCCGCCCGCCACGCGCAGGCGCCCCGTCCGGCCGACGCGGCGCTGCAGGTGACCGGCTCGAACTGATTCCTACGCCGCAGCTTTCACCGGCGCCGCCGCGGCGGCCACCTGCTGCCGCCGTATCGCCATCACCAGCAACGCGGCCACCACGCAGGCCGCGCCCGCCGCGAACAGCGCCGGGTTGTAGGTGAACCACAGGGTCCGCACCCGTCCCGCGCCATACGCCGCCGCCGCCGCGCCCAGCTGATGGCCGGCGAACACCCAGCCGAACACCATGCCCGCGCGCTCCTTGCCGAAGGTGGCGCCCACCAGCTTGACGGTGGGCGGCACGGTGGCGATCCAGTCCAGGCCGTAGAACATGGCGAACAGCGACAGGCCGTACAGCGTGAATTCCGAATACGGCAGCCACAGCAGCGACAGGCCGCGCAGGCCGTAGTACCAGAACAGCAGCTTGCGGTTGTCGTAGCGGTCCGACAGCCAGCCGGAGGCGATGGTGCCGAACAGGTCGAACGCGCCCATCATGGCCAGCACGGATGCGGCCGGCACGGGGCCGAGGCCGGAGTCGCCGCACAGCGAGATGAAGTGGGTCTGGATCAGGCCGTTGGTGCTCAGGCCGCAGATGAAGAAGGTGCCGAACAGTATCCAGAACGTGCGATTGGCGGACACGCTGCGCAGCACGGCGAACGGCGTGCCGAAGGTGATTTTCATCGGCGCGGCGGGCGCAGCAGCAGCGGCGGCGGCAGCAGCGGCCGGGTCCATGCCGAAGGGCAGCAGGCCGACGTCGGACGGCCGGTTGCGCATCAGGAAGAAGGCGCCCACGGCCACCAGCGCGCAGGCGAAGAACACCGGCAGCAAGGCCATGCGCCAGCCGTAGTGCTCGATCAGCCAGGCGCCCAGCGGCAGGAACACCAGCTGGCCTGTGGCCGAGCTGGCTGTCAGCAAGCCGATGATCAGGCCGCGCCGCGTTTCAAACCAGCGGTTGGCCACCACCGCGCTCAGCACCAGCGCCGTCATGCCCGAGCCTATGCCCAGCATCACGCCCCACAGTGCCACCAGGTGCCAGAACGCGCTCATGCGGGTGGCCAGCACCAGGCCGGCGGCCACCAGGCTGAGCGCGGTGACCACCACGTTGCGCAGGCCGAAGCGCTCCATCAGGATGGCGGCAAACGGCCCCATCAGGCCGAACAGCGCGAAGCGCACCGCCAGTGCGGACGAAATCTGGTCCACGTCCCAGCCGAACTCCTTGCTGAGCGGCTGCAGCAGCGCGCCCGGCAGGCCCAGCGCGGCCGACGACGATAACGCTGTCAAAAACGTCAGGGCGACGATGACCCAGGAATAGTGCAAGCCACGGCGTGCCAGCCAGGCTGAAAGGGGTTGAGCGAACATGGGTTGCCTCTCGGGAATGTTGAAGGATGCTGCATTCCACGCATTTTAAATTACGACCGTCATTTAAGCAAACGCCGAGTTCAACAACCGGCGAAAAAAAAGCCCGCACGAGGCGGGCTGGGAGGCAAGCTGAGGGAGTTACGGTTTAACCTGGATGGAACTTTTCACTTCGCTCACGCCTTTCACGCCGCGCGCCAGCTGGACGGCCTTGTCGGCTTCCGCCTTGGACGGCACGAAGCCGCTCAGCATGACCACGCCCTTCACGGTTTCCACATGCACGTCCATGGCTTTCACGCCGGGATCGGCGGCCAGGTCGGCTTTCACCTTGGTGGTGATCACGGTGTCGCTCACGGCGTCGCCTGCGGCGGCGGTGGCGTTGCGGGTGCTGTCGGCTGCGCCGGTGGTGGTGGCGGCAGTGCGGTCGCGCATGTTGTCGGTGGCGGCAGCGGTGCGGTCGCGCATATTATCGGTGGCGGTAGCGGTCTTGTCGCGCGCGGTGCCGACGGCGGCAGCCGTGCGTTCGCCTACGGTCGGGGTGGGATCGGCGCGGCGGGCGTCGGCGATGGCCGAGTCCTTGGCGGCCTTGGCGTCATGCTTGCAAGCGCTCTTGGCGTTGCCGCTCATGTCGTCGCATTTTTCCTTGGCCAGGCCATATTCGGCATCGGCCACATCCTCGCGGGCCTTGCGGATGTCCTTGGCGTCGGATTTATGCTGGGCTACGGCGTCGGCTTCGGCCTTGGCCTTGGCCACTTTCGCCTCTTCCTGGCAGATGTCCTTGGCGTTGCCTTTCAGGCTCTTGCATTGCGCCTTGGCGGCTTTGTATTCGGTATCGGCCTTGTCCTTCATGGCCTTGTATGCAGCCGGATCGTTGTCGGCCATGGCATAGCCACTGCTCATGGCGCCGGCCAGTGCCAGGATTACGAGTTTGTTCATGATAGGTCCCCCTAAGTGATGGTTACCTGACAATTAAACGCCTGTCGCAATCTCCACTCTGTACGCTAGCCAACACAAGACTCATCAAATCGGGCAAGCCCGATATACGTCATTCGGCCGCTTGCAGGCCCTGCTTCCACAGCGAACGGGCTTGCTCGAACGGCGTGCCGCCGTCCGCAAACACGGCGCCGCTGGCGGCCAGCGCCAGCCAAGCCTCGGTATCATGCGACACGTGACTGTCCGGCTGCGCCGCGCGCACCCGCTGCAGCCAGCCGTAGACCTGCCCGTACTGGCCGGGATGGTTGCGCTGCACCCAGGCCAGCGCGGCCAGGTCGGCAAAGCCTTCCTCGCGGCGGGTTTCGCGCAGTTCCTGGGTCAGCTTCTGGATTTCAGGCGGCAGGGCCGCGTCCGGCGTGCGCTCCTGGAAGCCGCTCGGCACCGAGTGCCAGGCGCCCTGCGCGTAGCGCCAGCAATGCGCCACTTCATGCGCCGTCATGGCCTCTATCATCAGGGCGCGCTGCGAGGCCGGCGCCGTTTGCAGCACGTCTTCGGCGGCGGGGTTGCCGCGCATGGTGAACACCAGCTTGCAGCGGCCGCCGTCGAAGCCCATCGCCAGCGGCACGGCGCCGGGCTGGGCTTGCGGCTGGACGATGATGTCAATGGGAAGCTGCTGTTGCTTGGCGTAAGCCAGCACGGAGGCGCCGGCCTGCAGCCAGCGCGATTCCACTTCGGTAAGCTGCGCAGCGCAAGCAAAGGCCGGCAAGGACAGCAGCGCGGCGGACAACATGGACAGGATGACTTTAGGCATGATTTACCCCTCTGAAAGGCAATAATACATGCCGCAAGTCAATGCGTAACAGCTGTTACAAAATATTTGATTAGCGAAAACGCATATTCGCCAAATAAACAATTGTCGGTTTTTTAAAACTCTTCCCAGCTGTCGTCGGCGCCGGCGTTGACCACTTTCCTGGGCGCAGGCTTGGCGGCGGGGAGTGCCGCAGCGCGCCGGGCCGGAGCCGGACGCTGCGCCACGGCGCTCACGCTGGCCACAGCGCGCGGGGCCGGGGCCGGGGCGGCAAGCGGCAGCGACGACTCGTCCAGCTTGAAGATGCTCACCACCTGCGACAGGTTGCCGGCCTGGTCCTGCAGCGACGAGGCGGCAGCGGCAGCCTGCTCGACCAGCGCCGCGTTCTGCTGCACCACCTGGTCCATCTTGCCGACCGCTTCATTGACCTGCTCAATGCCCGACGTCTGCTCCGCGCTGGCGGTGGAGATTTCGCCCATGATATCGGTCACGCGCTTGACGCTGTTGACGATGTCCTGCATGGTGGCGCCGGCCTGGTCCACCAGCTTGGCGCCCGCGTCCACTTTTTCCACCGAATCGTCGATCAGGCTCTTGATCTCCTTGGCCGCGCCGGCCGAGCGCTGCGCCAGGTTGCGCACCTCGGTGGCCACCACGGCAAAGCCCCTGCCCTGCTCGCCCGCGCGCGCCGCCTCGACGGCCGCGTTCAGCGCCAGGATGTTGGTCTGGAAGGCGATGCTGTCGATGACGCCGATGATGTCCACGATCTTCTTCGAGGACTCGTTGATGGAGGCCATGGTCTGCACCACTTCATTGACCACCGCGCCGCCCTTGACCGCCACATCGGAGGCCGACAGCGCCAGCTGGTTGGCCTGGTAGGCGTGGTCGGAGTTCTGCTTGACGGTGCCGGTCAGCTGCTCCATCGAGGAAGCGGTTTCCTCGATATTGGCGGCCTGCTGCTCGGTGCGGCTAGACAGGTCCATATTCCCGGCCGCGATCTCGCGCGAATTGGTGGCGATGGTCTGCGTGCCGGCGCGCACCTGGCTGACGATGTTCACCAGGCTGTCGCGCATGCCCTGCATGGCATGCAGCAGGCTGCTGTTGTCGCCCGGCTTGGTGTCGATCCGCACGGCCAGGTTGCCGGCCGCGATGCACGCGACGATGGAGGCGGCGTATTCCGGCTCGCCGCCCAGCTGGCGCAGCAGGCCGCGGCTGATGAACCAGGCCGCCGCCACGCCCACGCCGATGGCGATCAGGCACAGCACCACCATGAACACGAAGAAGCTGCGCGCCACGCTGGTGGCGCTGTCGGCCTGCTCCATGCTCATTTTTTCTTCCAGGTCGATCAGCTTGTTGACCGAGGCCAGCCACTCGACAAAGGCCGGCGCGGCCTGCTGCTGCAGCAGCGCCGTCGCTTCCGGCAGCTGGTCTGCGGCGCGCAGCGCGATCACCTTGGCGATCAGCGGCTGGGTCTTGGCCTCGCTGGCCTTGATGCCTTCCAGCGCGCTTTTCTCGGCCGCCGTCACGCCCTTGCCGGCCGCGATGATCTGGTCCAGCGGCGCGGCCGACTTGGCGTAGTGCTCGGCCAGGGTCTGGATCTGCGCCACGTGCGGCGCGGCGGCGGCCGCGTCGGCCGCCAGTACCACGTCGCGCAGCGCGATGGAACGGTCATGCACGCTGCCGCGGAAGTTGATCGCGTAGCGCTGCTTGACGTTGTTCACGTCGCTGATATTGGTGAGGATGGTGTCGATCTTCTGCACGCGGTTGATGCCGAGCGCAGTGACGATGATGAGGAGAAGGAAAACCAGGCCAAAGCCGGTGGCCAGGCGGGTGCTGATTTTAGTGCTTTCAATGTCCATGTTGGTATCCCTGTTCCTGTTATTGACTATCGGAAATAATAGGAAAATTTAACACGGATGAAGCATTCCTGCTTGCCGCCAAAGTGAGAGGCTGCGGCGGATCAAACCGGAGTCCGTCCGCCGCAGCCTAAGCTTATTTTTTCAGCAAGGCTTTGGCCGTGGTGAAGGCCGGGCGGATATCGTTCGGCACGGCCTTCATCTTGTCGAGCGCCTTCTGCACGTCGGGGCGGATCACCACGTACTTGGCCATCATGTCCTTGGCGCGCGCGTAGTCGCCGGTCGCTTCGATGGTGAGGAACTCGCGGTCCAGGTCCAGCACGGCCTGCTTGATCTTCTTGAAGTCCACCGAGAAGATGCCGTCGCCGTGCGACACGAAGCCGCCCTTGTCCAGCAGGTAGTTGACCTGGATGGCCATGCCGCGCGCATGCGAATCCGTCAGGCCGAAGTGCAGCGTGCGGAAGGCCGAGGCCAGGAAGGTGGTGTGCAGCTTGCGCTCGGCCGCCTCGCCCTGCCCCAGCGCGCCTTGCAGCTGGCCCTTGTCCATCATGTGCATCAGCGCGTACAGGCCGGTGATGTCGGCCTTGGCTTCCTCGATGGTGGAATAGGTCTCCTTCAGGTCCTGGCGCGGCGTGGAGGCCACGCCCTTCACCGTGGTGGCGTGCGGGCCGAGGCCGTGCATGATTTCATGCGCCAGGATGTGGGTGAAGAAGGAATCGAAGTCCACGTCCTTCTGGTCGGCCGGCCTGAGCACCAGCTTCGAGATCGGCGTCAGCGTGGACTTGAATTTCGCCTCCTGGACATTCTTCAGCATCACGCGCTTGGAGCCGCGCTGGCTGATGATGCGCTCGTCGTTCGGCAGGTTGTAGGCGGCGGTCTGCACGCCCATGTTGCCGTCGCCCGCGCCGTAGACCTGGTTCACCACCACCATGGGCGCCAGCGCGCCCACTTTCGGGTTGCGGTACTGCGCGTCCAGCGGCAGGTTGTCTTCCAGCTCCTGCATGTGCTGCGCGAAGAAGTTCAGCTTCTCGGTTTCCTTCTGGTCGCGCACGCTCACATAGGCTTCGAAGGCGGCCTTGTAGCCGAACAGTTCGTCGTTATAGGTTTCGTAGGGGCCGATGGTGACGTCGACCGGCGCATCGAGGTCCATCCACGCGAAATCGGAAGCCAGGTAGTCGTTGGACAGGAAAGCGTCCGCGCGCAGGGTGAGGAATTTTTTCAGCGACGCGTTGTCCGTGGCGGCGGCCGCCTCGCGCAGCAGCGCGGCCAGCTTCTCCAGCTCCGGCCTGTATTCGTCCGAGTATTTCACGGTCTTGAACTTGCCGCCCGCGTCCGCGCGGATGGTGGTGAAGAACCACTGCGCCTGCTCCTTGTCGGCGGCGGACAGGCTGTTGATCCACGCTTCCACGGCGGCCTTGCTGGCGCCGGACGGATAGAAGTTGGCCGCTTCCGGCTTTTTGGCCGGCACCTTGATGCCCGCCACTTCCTCGGGCAGGAAGGAGGTATTGCCGTCGATGATGGACCACGGCCCCTTGTTGAGCCAAAAGTAGTCCAGGCGCGCCTTGCCCAGTGCCGACTTGTCCTTCTGCAGCGCCGACCACAGCGCCTCGTTGCCTTCCCAGCGCTGGCGCAGCTGCAGCACGTCGACGATCTTGGCCGCCTCGATCAGCTTGACGATGGCCTGCTTGTCGCCGGGCGACAGCCTGGAGGTGTCGGCCTTCAGCTCGACCGGCGCGAAGCGCCTGGCCATCTTGTTCAGTTCATCGACGCTCGCGGGCGCTGCGGTGGCAGCGTTGCCCGCGAGGGCCAGTACCAGAGGAAGCAGGATAGTTTTCATGGGACCTTACGATGGTTGATCGGAAAGCGCCCATGGTATAACCGATTACCAGACCTTGTACACCTGCCCGGTCTGCGCGCCTTCCACGCTGCGGCTGTAGGCCAGCGCCACGCGGCTGGCGGGCGCGGTCTCGAAGCCGCGGAAGTAGGGGCCGTAGCTGTCCAGCGATTCGGTCAGCAGGGTCGGGCTGACCACGTTGATGCGCAGGCCGCGCGGCAGCTCGATGGCCGCGCCGCGCGCATAGCCCTCCACCGCCGAATTGACCATGGTGGCGCTGGCGCCGTTGCGGATAGGCTGGTCCGCCACGATGCCGCTGGTGAGCGTGATGGAGCCGCCGTCGTTGAGGAAGTCCTGCGCCACCTGGGCCACGTTCACCTGCCCCATCAGCTTGCTGTCCAGGCCTACGCGGAACTGCTCCGGCGTGAACTCGGCCAGCGGCGCGAACGCCAGCTGGCCGGCCGCCACCACCACCGCATCCACCTTGCCGATTTTTTCAAACACGGCGCGCACCTGGGCGATATCGGCGATGTCCGCCTGGTACTGGCCGCTGCTGCTGCCGACCGCCACGATCTCGTGGCGCTGGCCCAGCTGCTCCACCACGGCCTTGCCCACGGTGCCGGTCGCGCCAATGACGATGATCTTCATATTGTTCTCCTGTGGTTGGTTAAGTGCAGCCAGTATGGCTTGCTTCACCCCAGGAATAAATGCACTAGAATGAACAACATTACAAACCTGAGGTTCGGAATATGGACAAGCTACGCAGCATGGAAGTGTTTGTGGCCGTGGTGGACCGCGGCAGCTTCACGGCCGCCGCCGACGCGTTCGGCATCTCGCCCGTCATGGTGGGCAAGCACATCCGCGCGCTGGAAGAGCGGCTGGGGGCCGCGCTGCTGGCGCGCACCACGCGGCGCCAGAGCCTGACCGAGATCGGCCGCCAGTACGCCGACCAGTGCCGCGCCATCCTGGCGCAGATCAGCGCCGCCGAATCGGGCGCCGAAGCGATGCACGCCGCCCCGCGCGGCAAGCTGAAAATCACCGCGCCGGTGTCGTTCGGCAGCGAATGGGTCAGCCCCGCGATGACGGAATACCTGGCGCAGCACCCCGAAGTGAGCCTGGAGCTGAACCTGAACGACCGCATGGTCGACATCGTGGAAGAAGGCTACGACGCGGCGGTGCGCATCGGCGTGCTGGAAGACTCGGGGCTGGTGGCGCGCGCGCTGCGGCCCTACGGCATGGTGATCTGCGCCTCGCCCGCCTACCTGAAGCGGGCCGGCACGCCGCGCACGCCGGACGACCTGGCGCAGCACGAATGCCTGGACTTCATGCAATGGACGCACCAGGTGCGCTGGCGGCTGAAGGGCCAGCCCGGCGCCAGCAAGGTGCGCGAAAGCCGCTTCCGCTCCAACAACGGCCACGCGCTACGGGTGGCCGCGCTGCACGGCTTCGGCATCGTGATGCAGGCCGAGATGCTGCTGGCGCAGGACATCGCCGCCGGCCGGCTGGTGCCGCTGCTGCACGACTACGTCCCGGCCGCGCGCCCCATGCACCTCGTCTACTCCCGCGACCGCCAGCCCACGCCCAAACTCACCACCTTCATCGACTTCATGCTGGAACGCTTCGGCCCAAGCTAAGCGATCAATCAGCCTCTGACACATCCGCGAGCACCCTTGCGAGCTGAGCCGCATTCGGGGTCTGACCCCGAATGCGGCTCAGTTTGCTTGGCTGCCTGACTGCCTGACTGCCTGACTGCCTGACTGCCTGACAGCCTGACAGCCCGACTAGCGGGAGGCGATGGCGGCGAGCGCGCCCTGGGGCTGCCAGCCGGCGCCGAGGGAGCGGGCGACGGCGACCGTGGCCAGCAGGCGCTGGGTGGTGATTTGCGCGGCGGCACGGTCGGCCGCCAGGCTGCTGCGCTGGGCGTCGGTCACGTCCAGGTAGGTGGAGACGCCGCGCTCGTAGCGGGCGCGCGCCACCAGGTAGGCGCGCGCGGCCGCTTCGCGCGATTGCGCCTGCACCTGTTCCTGCTTCTGCTTTTGCTGCACGTCGGACAGCGCGTCTTCCACTTCGCGCAGCGCGGTCAGCAGCTTGCCTTCATGGTTGGCCAGCGCTTCTTCGTAGCGGGCCTTGGCCAGCGCGAGGTTGGCGCGGTTGCGGCCGCCGTCGAAGATGGGCAGCGACAACGCCAGCGGGCCGATGCTGAACTGGCGCGAACCGCCCCTGGCGATCTCGCTCAGGCTTTCGGAGGCGAAGCCGAAGTTGCCGGTCAGGCTGATCGAGGGGTAGAACGCGCCTTCCGCCACGCCGATCTGGGCGTTGGCGGCGCGCAGGCTGGCGACACTGCCGGCCAGGTCGGGCCGCTGCGACAGCAGGCTGGCCGGCAGGCCGACCGGGATGGCCGGCGGCTGCGGCAGGCTGGCCACGGCGGCGGCGGGCAGCTGCATGGCCGACGGCGAGGCGCCGGTCAGCGTGGCGAGGCTGTGCTCGAGCGTGTTGCGCTGGCGTTGCACTTCCTGCAGGTCGGCTTCGGCGTTGGCGCGTTCGATGCGCGCGCGCGAGGTGTCCAGTTCATTGGACAGGCCGGCGTTGAAGCGGGCGTTGACCAGTTCTTCCGTTTCGCGGCGGCTGTCCAGCGCGCCGTTCAGGATGGCGATCTCGGTGTCGAGTCCGCGCAGCTGCCAGTACGTGGTGGCCACTTGCGACGACAGCAGCAGCAGCACGCCGTCGCGGTCCGCTTCGGCGGCCAGCGCCTGGGCATCGGCCGCTTCCACGGCGCGGCGCACGCGGCCCAGCAGGTCCACTTCGTAGGACATGGACGCGCCCAGCGAGTAGTTGTTGCCGGAAATGGAGCGGTGCCCCAGCGCGATGCCTTGCGAGGTGTTGGCCGAGGTGCGCGAATTCGATACGCCGCCATTGACGCTCAGCGTCGGCGATTCGCTGACGCGCGCCAGGCCCAGTTGCGCCTGCGCTTGCAGCAGGCGCTGCGCGGCGGCTTTCACGCTCGGGTTGTCGCGCAGCGCGTTTTGTTCCAGGCGGTTCAAGGTGTCGTCGCCGTAGATGGTCCACCATTGCGCGGGCAGGCGCGCCTGGCTGGCTTCGCCGGCCGCGTGCCGGTAGCCGGCGTCGGCCACGTTCTTCGGCGCGCTGAAATCGGAACCCACGGTGCTGCAGCCTGCCAGCGCCAGCCCCACGGCGGCGGCCAGCGTGATTTTTTTCATCGTCGTGATCATATCGTTTAGTCCTTTTTTCAGTTAGTGCGCGCCGCCACCGCCGCCGGGGGATTTGACCTTGTCGGACATCCACAGCACCGGTATGCAGGCCAGCAGGATGGCGCTGACGATGAAGAAGCCGTCGTTGTAGGCCATCACGTAGGATTCGCGGCGCACGATGCCGTCGATGGCCTTGAGCGCCTGGTCGGCCGCCATGGCCGCCTCGTAGCCCTTGCCGATGAACGATTGCGTCAGCGCGGCCAGGCGTTCCTGCGTGGCCGGGGCGAAGGAGTTGATGGCTTCGCCCAGGCGCGCCGAGTGGAAGTGCTCGCGCTGCGACAGCGACGTGGCCAGCAGCGCGATGCCGATCGAGCCGCCCAGGTTGCGCGTCATGTTGAACAGGCTCGATGCCGAGGCCATGTCTTTTTGCGGGATGCCCTGCATGGCGAAGTTCGACAGCGTCAGCATGACGAAGGGCTGGCCCAGCGCGCGCACCACTTGCGAGGCCAGCAGCTGGTCGTAGCCGGTGCTGGCGTCCATGTAGGCGTTCATCAGGCAGGACACGCCGAACATGAGCAGGCCAAAGGAGCACAGGATGCGGTTGTCGACCTTGCCGGACAGCTTGGCCACGAAGGGCATGATGAACAGCTGCGGCAGGCCGGCCCACATGATCACTTCGCCGATCTGCATCGGCGAGTAGCCGGCGATCTGGCCCAGGTACAGCGGCAGCAGGAAGGACGAGCCGTACAGCGCCATGCCGAACACCGCCGACAGCGCGGTGGCCACCAGGAAGTTGCGCTGGCCGTACAGCCCCAGGTTGACGAAGGGGTTGGCGCGCGTGGCGCTGGTGACGACCCAGCCCAGCAAGCCCACCAGCGCCAGCGCGGCGAAGGCGATGATGAAGCCGGAGTCGAACCAGTCCTTGCTGTTGCCTTCTTCCAGGAAGATGGTCAGGCAGCCCAGGCCCAGCGCCATGAAGCCGATGCCGATCCAGTCGGTCTTGAGCAGGTCGCCCCACTTGGTCTTCTCGGCGTCCAGGCCGTAGGCGATGCCGGCGATGAGCAGCAGCCCGGGCACCCAGTTGATGTAGAAGATGGACGGCCAGCCGTAGATTTCGCTCAGGTAGCCGCCCAGCGTGGGCCCCATGGACGGCGCCAGGGTGGCGGTCAGGCCGAACACGGCCATGCCCACCGCGCGCTTGGAGGGCGGCAGCTTGAGCATGACCAGCGTGAAGGCCATGGGGATCAGCGCGCCGCCGGTGAAGCCTTGCGCCATGCGGAACACGATCATGCTTTCCAGGTTCCAGGCCGCGCCGCACAGGGTGGAGAACAGCAGGAACAAGGCGGTGGTGCCCATCATGTAGGTGCGCGCGCCGAACACGCGCGTGAGCAGCGCGGTCAGCGGGATGACGATGATCTCGGCCACCAGGTAGGCGGTGGAAATCCACGAGCCTTCTTCCTGGGTGGCCGACAGGCTGCCGAGGATGTCCTTCAGCGAGGCGTTGGTGATCTGGATGTCGAGCACCGCCATGAAGGCGCCCAGCATGCCGGCGCCGACGGCGATCCAGGTGCGCAGCGGGATCTTCTGCCCGTCCAGCGGCAGCGCCGGGGCGGCGGCCAGTGTCGTGGTGCTGCTCATGGCCACTCCTTAGTGCGCAGCGCGGGTGTCGGTGGAACCGGATTTCAAATCGACTTCGGCGATGGCGGACATGCCCGGCACCAGGCGGCCGCTGAGCGCTTTCACGTCTTCCGGCTTGAAGGTGACCTTGACCGGCACGCGCTGGACGATCTTGGTGAAGTTGCCGGTGGCGTTATCGGCCGGCAGCAGCGCGAACTGGGCGCCCGAGGCCGGGGCGAAGCTGTCCACGCGGCCGACCAGGGTCTTGCCGGGGATGGCGTCTATGGTCACGTGCACCGGCTGGCCCACTTTCAGTTCGGCCAGCTGGGTTTCCTTGAAGTTGGCGGTGAGCCAGACGTTGTCCTGCACGATGGCGGTCAGCTGCTGGCCCGGCTGCACGCGCTGGCCCACTTCCAGCGAGCGCTTGCCGATGCGGCCGTCCACCGGCGCCAGGATGCGGTTGTAGGCCAGCTGCTGCTGGGCGTCTTTCAGCTGCACGCGCAGCACTTTCACTTGCGCCTTGAGCACGTCGCGCGCGGCGGCGGCGGCGGCGGTCTGGGCCTGGGCGGCAGTGGCGCTGTCCTTGCGCGCGGCCAGGTCGGCCACGGCGCTGGAGCGGCCGGCGTTGGCTGCGTCCAGTTCCGCCTTGGAGACCGCTTTCATCTGGCTGTTGTACAGCTGGCCGTAGCGCTCGGCGTCCTGCTTGGCGCGCAGCAGCTGCGCTTCGGATTGCGCCACCTGCGCGGCGGCGGCGGAGGCCTGCGCGTGCACTTGCGCGATCTGCGCATCGGCCTGCAGCACCTGCTGCTCGGCGGTGGCGATCTGCGCTTCGATCTGCTCCACCTTCACGTGCTGGTCGAACGGGTCCAGCTCGGCGATCACGTCGCCCTGCTTGACCAGCCGGTTGTCCTCGATCAGCACCTTGGTCACCACGCCGGAGATGCGGGCCGACACCGGGTGCACATGGCCGGCTACGTAGGCGTTTTCCGTTTCAACAAAGTAATGGCTGCGGTACCACATGCGCGCACCGGCGCCGATGGCAGCCAGCGCGATCAGGCCGGCGATGACGAGCACGCGGCGGTTCGGCGCGGCGGCGGCCGGGGCGGCAGCGGGGGCGGCTTGGCCGGGAACGGCGCTCAGCATTTTTTGCTCTGCTTGGTTGGACATGAGTGCTCCGGATTAATGAAATGGGATAGGAGCATTATTCGCCAAGTCCAGTACCAAGTCAAGAAATGAAACGATTGCATTTCATTTTATTTTGGACTACAGTCCCCATCTGTTAAGATGCCAAATAAATGAACAGCAAGCCGCCATGACGTCCGCCAGCACAGAAAACTTGCCCTTATTGCCAGTAGCCGATGTGTTCGGCCTGTCCCACTGTCCCGCCAAGACGGCGGGCCGCCCGCGCGCCGCCGAAGCCGAGGCGCGCACGCAGGAGCTGGTGGAAACGGCCGCGCGCCTGTTCCTGGAAAAGGGCTACAGCAAGGTCAGCCTGGAAATGATCGCCAAGCAGGCCCGGGTGGCGGTGCGCACCATTTACGTGAAATTCGGCGGCAAGGCCGGGCTGTTTACGGCCGTCATCAACGCCGGCTGCGCGCATTTCTTCGCCACCATGCACGACATGGAAACCACGGTGCGCCCGCTGCGCGACATCCTGCTCGACTTCGGCATGCGCTTCGGCCAGCTGGTGGCCTCGCCACAGGTACTGGCGGTGCACCGCATGGTCATTGCCGAGTCCATGTCCAACCCGGAACTGGCACAAGCCTTCTTCGACGCCGGCCCGCGCCAGACGCGCGAGGCGCTGCAGCGCTTCTTCGCCCGCCCCGACATCCGCAGCCAGCTGCGCGAGGACATGCCGCCGGAAACCCTGGCAGTGCACCTGCTCAATTGCATCATGGGCGACCAGCTCAAGCGCTACCTGTTCGTCATCAACGCCACCGCCCCCATGCCGGACGTGCGCAAGCAGGTGGAAACGGGCGTGGACCTGTTCCTGGGCGGCGCGCTGCGCAAGGACGGCTAAGCGCAGCCATGCGCGGCTATGTGCGGTGGCGCACTGAGGAAAAACCTCAGCGGGCGCATCCTGTGCCTTTCAAACAGGAGGTTGTATGAGCAAGTTCTCTCGTCTCGAATGGAGCAAACAAGTCGCCGCGTTGAACGAGCGCATCAGGGGCTTCCAGGCGAATCCCACCAAGGAACAGCTCGAAGCGGCCATCGACGAATTGCGCGCCTACGCAGAGGCCGCGCGAGCGGGCGGCATCGAGATTCCTTCGCGCTTCATTGCCAGCTGAGCTGAGCGCCGATTGAACGCGCACTGAGTACGCACGCCCCTGCGGCGGCACACAAACCGGGATTGCTTCCCGGTTTTTTTACGCCCCCGGCTAGGCGCTGCCATACGCTTTGACGTAAGCTAAGCCCTTGCGCACAACCTTTTGCACTCCGCCGTGGCACCACCCGACAACGACACCATCGCGCAACTGCTGTCCCAATACCGCCCGCAGACGCTGGCGGCGCTGCTGCGCACCTTCCGCGACCTCGATCTGGCGGTGAACGCCTGGCAGGATGCGGCCATGCGCGCGCGCCTGCTGTGGCCCGGCAGCGGCCTGCCCGGCGACCCGCTGGCGTGGCTGGTGGCCTGCGGCCGCAACGCCGGCCTGGCGCCGGTGCGCGCGCAAGGCTCGGCCCTGTCCGATCCCGACTACGTGGCCGACAGCGTGGACGCCAATACCGGCATCCAGCGCAACGAGGACTTCGTGCCCTTCCGCGACGACACCCTGCGCCTGCTCTACATCTGCGCCAACCCGGGCCTGCCGCCGGGCTACCAGATCCCGCTGCTGCTGCAGGCGGTCTGCGGCATGACGGTGCAGCAGATCGCGCACGCCTTCCTGATCCGCGAGCCGGCGATGGCACAGCGCATCGCGCGCGCCAAGCGCCGCGTGGCGGAAACCGGCACCTCGTTCGACGAACCGGCGGCGCACGAGCGCGCGGCGCGGCTGGCGGCGGTGCTGGCCATGGTCTACCTGCTGTTCAGCGAAGGCTATGCGTCCAGCAGCGGCCGGCAATACATCCGCATGGAGCTGTGCGAGGAAGCGATCCGCCTGGCGCGGCTGCTGGCGCGCATGTTCCCGCACGACGGCGGCGCGCTGGGCCTGGCGGCGCTGCTGATGCTGCAGCACGCGCGCGCCGGCGCCCGGGTCGATGCCAAGGGCGCGCTGATCCTGCTGGACGACCAGGACCGGCGCCGCTGGAACCAGGCGCTGATCGACGAGGCGCTGCCGATGGTGGACACGGCCCTGCATTGCCGCGAGCTGACGCCGTACCAGATCCAGGCGGCGGTGGCGGCGGTGCATGCGCAGGCCGGCGAGGCGGCCGAGACCGACTGGGCCGAGATCGACCGCCTGTACGCGGTGCTGCAAGTGGTGCACCCCTCCCCCATCGTGACGCTGAACCGCGCGGTGGCGGTGGACAAGCTGCGCGGGCCGACGGCGGCGCTGGTGCTGATTGAGCCGCTGGCGGCGGAGTTGTCCGGCTATGCGTATTATTTCAGCGTGCGCGGCATGCTGCTCAAGCGCCTGGGGCGCGACACCGACGCGCAGGCGGCGATGCTGGCGCGCGCGCGAACTGGTCAACAGCGCGCCGGTGGCCAGCCATATCGATATGACGCTGAATTTACTGTAAGCATTGCTAAAAGCGGCCAATCCGTGGCAGGATGCCCACTCGTTTAAATTAATCCAGAGACATCCATGACTACCCCTACCTCCGACGAACAATTCTGGCAACTTGTCGACGCCTTCATCAACCTGGCCAACGACAAGGCGCAGACCGTGGACCGCAACACCATCGGCCCGGCCATCCTGTTCGCCGCCACGCGCTTCAACGCCTACATGCTGGCTGTCTCGACCGGCAACCAGGAAGCCTTCTCCCAGCAGAAGGACGCTGCCATCCAGTACTACAAGGAGCAGCACGAGAAGATGTTGAACGATAACTTCGGCGACTTCGAAGTCAATTTCGAAAAGTACCGCACCAAGTAAGCAAGTACTGGCTAAGCCGGGCGCGCCTCCAGCCCGGAAATGTCCTTCATCAGGGCGATCAGCCGCTTGGCCCCCAGGCCGAGCGGTTTGTCATTCAGCCACACCACATCCACCCACAGCCGCACCTGGTTGCTCATGTGCTCGAAGCCGATGCCGAGCAGCTCGCCCGACTCCACCAGCGGCGCCGCCAGGCGCTTGGGCAGATAGGCCCAGCCCAGTCCCGCCTGCACCAGCCCCAGTGTCGCCAGATGGCTGTCCGTGCGCCATACCTTGCGCGAGATGAGGATGCGTTCGTCCTGCGTCTGCGTGTCGCGGCCGACGATGGCGACCTGGCGGATATCC
The DNA here is from genome assembly GCF_042693265.1 of Pseudoduganella sp. UC29_71. Classification (NCBI taxonomy): domain Bacteria; kingdom Pseudomonadati; phylum Pseudomonadota; class Betaproteobacteria; order Burkholderiales; family Oxalobacteraceae; genus Pseudoduganella; species Pseudoduganella sp. UC29_71. The sequence goes on from NZ_CP170549.1 coordinate 4,655,311, forward strand.
ACCAGGTCTTCCCAGCGGAAGCGGCCATTGCGTTCCCGCGCCAGCGGGTGGCGCGGCGAGATCACGGCCATCAGCACCTCGCTGCCCAGTTCCTGGAAGCTTTCGCGCTCGTCCACCCGCTGCCGTTCGTAGATCAGCGCCAGCTGCGCGGCGCCGTCGTACAGCATGCGCAGCGCGTCCGCCTGCGGCGCCGACAGCACCGACACTTCCAGCGACGGGAATTCCTGCGCCAGCCGGGCCAGCGGCTCGCTCCACGGCACCGACAGCAGCTCGGGCGCCACCGCCAGCGTCAAGTGCCGCTCCAGCCCCTGGTGCAGCGACAGCGCGTGCGCCTGCAGGCGTCGCAACTGCCCCGCCATCTGGCGCGCCTCCGCTTCCAGCGCGCGGGCCGACTCGGTGGCATGCACGTGGCGCGAGCTGCGCTCGAACAGCTGCAAATCCAGCTCGGCCTCCAGCTGCGCCACCGCCATGCTGACGGCAGACGGCACCCGGCCCAGCGCACGCGCCGCCGCCGAGAAGGAACCGTGGTCCAGCACGGCAAGGAAGATGGCGACATTGTCGCTGGAGAAGGCCATGTGCCCATCCTGTCAGAAAAAGTGATAGCTGTCGACTTTTTCAATCAGAAATCCACCTATATCATGCGGGCCATAGGAGGAAGTCATGCAAGGAATCAAACGCAAAATCGTCTACGTCACGCTGTTCGAAGTGATCGCCGTGGGGCTGACCAGCAGCGCCCTGATGCTGCTGGGCAGGCACGACGCCGGCCACGCGGGCGTGGCCGCAGTAGGCTCGTCGCTGACGGCGGTGGTGTGGAACCTGGTCTACAACACGCTGTTCGAAGCCTGGGAAGCGCGCCAGGCCACGCGCGGCCGCAGCGTGGCGCGCCGCGTCGCCCACGCGGTCGGCTTCGAGGGCGGGCTGGTGGTGGTGCTGGTCCCGATGTTCGCCTGGTGGCTCAACCTGTCGCTGTGGGACGCCTTCGTGCTGGACCTGGGGCTGGTGATGTTCTTCATGGTCTACACCTTCGCTTTCAGCTGGCTGTTCGACCGCACCTTCGGCCTCCCCGCCGCCGCGCATGCCTAAGCAGCTGGCATAGCTCATCTGCGCAACCATCGGCACTTCATTTGGCGGAGGTCAATGCAAAGACAACCTGTCTCAAATAGCCTTGGAACTTCGACAGTCTCAGCCTATCCGGCCGAAACAGGAGGTTTAACATGGCAATACCCAACTCAGCGATTAACTCGGCGCGCCCACCAGTACATCAAAGCAACAAGGCGCTAAGCGGCCCCCAGTGGGCGCAGCGTTTCCCCGGTAGCAAGAGCACGCGAGACCTGAGCGGGACATTTCGGCACGCCGTGGAAGACTTCATACAAGCCATGACTGATGCAGGCATTAAAGTCACGGTTGAGGCAACGTACCGCCCGATAAAGCGATCCTATCTAATGCATTGGGGCTGGCGTATTGTGAATGACAGAGTCGATGCCGACTCCGTTCCGGCCATTGATGGCCTGGATATAGAATGGCAGCATCGGATGCCAGCGGAATCGCTCCACGCAGCTAAAGGGATGGTAGACGCATTTGCTATGCGACGGCTGCGCACCAGACCTGCGCTTCGCTCGCAGCACAACCTAGGACTGGCAATCGACATGTCGCTCACGTGGCGTGGAACTGTGTCGGTGAAGGACGCGAATGGCAAAACGGTGCAGATCAATACGACACCGCGCACCGGAATGAACCGGCAACTCATCGAAATCGGCGCCACGTACGGCGTTAAAAAGTATGCTGGCAGCGGAAGGGACGCGCCACACTGGTCCAACAATGGCCGCTAGTAAGAGGGACAAGATGAGAACGGAAACGCCAATGCTGATTGCGTGCCTGCTACTGCCGGCCCGCGCGCTCGCCGCGGACTCGGCGCCAAAAGACGTCCAGAACTTCATTCGCAATGCTGAAGCCTGTGAACATTTCGCAGGCGAATTTGACAGTGGCCTGAGCGAACAGCGGCAGCGCGAACTCGAGCGCGCTGTCGTCAGGCACTGCCGGGCTGCGCAAGGGCAACTCAGACAACTCGAAGCCAAGTACAAGGATAATCCTCGCCTGGCGGAGCTTATTCGCGCGCACGCGAACGAATCTGTCACAAGCTTCCGCTGAAACCGAGTCTTTAAGGCGGCTACCTGAAATCATTCAGGGCGCAGATCCTCGAATAGCGCGTTTCTGAAAGCCGACCAAAGTTCTGTCTGACCGGATTGTCCTAAGTTATCTTATTCCAACCACTTTTTTACTCATAGGAAATTTTTTACCGCCCCAAAAAAAACCCTCGATAAAATCGAGGGTTCGTATGCCATCTCTACCGGGTTACCTAGCGCTTGCGCGGCGGCGGCAGGTCGGTGCAGACGCCTTCGTACACTTCGGCGGCCATGCCGATCGACTCGCCCAGGGTCGGGTGCGGGTGGATCGTCTTGCCGATGTCGGTGCCGTCGCAGCCCATTTCGATGGCCAGCGCGATTTCGCCGATCATGTCGCCGGCGTGCGTGCCGACGATGGTGCCGCCGATGATGCGGTGCGTTTCAGCGTCGAACAGCAGCTTGGTGAAGCCTTCGGCGCGGCCATTGGCCACGGCGCGGCCGCTCGCCGCCCAAGGGAAGTGGCCCTTCTCGACCTTGATGCCCTTGGCTTTCGCCTCGTCCTCGGTGATGCCGGCCCATGCCACTTCCGGATCGGTGTAGGCCACCGATGGAATCACCTTCACGTCGAAGTGCGACTTCTGGCCGGCTGCGGCTTCGGCTGCAACGTGGCCTTCGTGCACGGCCTTGTGCGCCAGCATCGGCTGGCCCACCAGGTCGCCGATGGCGAAGATGTTGGGCACGTTGGTGCGCATCTGGCTGTCCACGTTGATGAAGCCGCGGTCGGTGACGATGACGCCGGCTTTTTCAGCGGCGATCTTCTTGCCGTTCGGGCTGCGCCCCACGGCCACCAGCACCATGTCGTAGACCTGCGGCGCTGGCGCGGTGGCGCCGGCTTCCGCCGCTTCGAACGTGACCTTGATGCCTTCCGGCAGAGCCTCGACGGCCACCGTCTTGGTCTTGGTCATGATGTTGTCGAAGCGCGCTTCGTTGTACTTCTGCCAGACCTTGACCGCGTCGCGGTCCGCGCCCTGCATCAGGCCGTCCATCATTTCGACCACGTCGATGCGCGCGCCGAGGGTGGAGTAGACGGTGGCCATTTCCAGGCCGATGATGCCGCCGCCGATGACCAGCATGCGTTTCGGGATCTGGCGCAGCTCCAGCGCGCCGGTCGAATCGACGATGCGCGGATCTTCCGGCACGAACGGCAGCTTCACGACGGCCGAACCGGCCGCGATGATGGCTTGCTTGAACTGGACCACTTTCTTGCTGCCGTCTTTCGCCGTCACTTCGATGTGGTTCGCGCTCAGGAACTGGCCGACGCCGGTCACCACTTGCGTCTTGCGTGCCTTGGCCATGCCGGCCAGGCCGCCGGTCATGTTCTTGATCACGCCTTCCTTGTACGAGCGGACCTGGTCGATGTCGATGGTCGGCTTGGCGAAAGTGACGCCGGTCTTGGACATGTGCGCGGTCTCGTCGATCACGGACGCCACGTGCAGCAGCGCCTTCGACGGGATGCAGCCCACGTTCAGGCACACGCCGCCCAGCGTCTCGTAACGCTCGACGATGACGGTGTTCATGCCCAGGTCCGCGGCGCGGAAGGCAGCCGAGTAGCCGCCAGGGCCGCCGCCCAGGACCATCATGTCGCAGTCGATGTCGACCTGGCCGGTGTAGCTGCCACCGACCGGGGCCACCGCTGGCGCGGCAGGCGCGGCGGCGGCCGGTGCAGCAGCTGCTGCAGGTGCGGCTGCAGCCGCCGCAGGGGCAGCGGCTGGGGCGGCAGCAGCAGCGCCGGCGGCTTCCTCAACCACCAGCAGCACCACGCCTTCCTTGACCTTGTCGCCGACCTTGACCTTCAGTTCCTTGACCACGCCGGCGTGCGACGAAGGCACTTCCATGCTGGCCTTGTCGGACTCCACGGTGACCAGCGACTGGTCGACCTTGATCGTGTCGCCCACCTTGACCATCACTTCGATCACTTCCACCTCGGCGAAGTCGCCGATATTAGGGACTTTGACTTCCACAGTGCTCATGGTGGCTCCTTACAGCAGAATTTTGCGCATGTCGCCGAGCACTTCGCTCAGGTACACGGAGAAGCGAGCACCCATCGCGCCGTCGACCACGCGGTGGTCGTAGGACAGCGAGGTTCCCATCATCAGGCGCGGCTGGAAGGCCTTGCCGTCCCACACCGGCTTGATGGACGCTTTGGACAGGCCCAGGATGGCTACTTCCGGCGCGTTCACGATAGGCGTGAAGTGCGTGCCGCCGATGCCGCCCAGCGAGGAGATGGTGAAGGTGGCGCCTTGCATATCGGTCGGCTTCAGCTTGCCTTCGCGCGCTTGCAGCGACAGCTCGGTCATTTCGCGGGCGATCTGCGAAACGGACTTCTGGTCGGCGTTCTTCACCACCGGTACCACCAGGCCGTTCGGCGTGTCGGCTGCGAAGCCGATGTTGTAGTACTTCTTCAGGATCAGGTTCTCGCCCTTCTCGTCCAGCGAGGCATTGAAGGTCGGGAATTTCTTCAGCGCGGCGACCGATGCCTTGATCACGAAGGCCAGCATGGTGAGCTTGGCGGCGTCCTTGTTCTTGGCGTTGGCGTTGTTGGTCTCGACGCGGAATGCTTCCAGGTCGGTGATGTCGGCGTCGTCGAACTGCGTGACGTGCGGGATCTGGACCCAGTTGCGGTGCAGGTTGGGGCCGGAGATCTTCTTGATGCGCGACAGCGGCAGCAGTTCGGTTTCACCGAATTTGCTGAAGTCCAGCGAAGGCCATGCCAGCACGTTGAAGTTGCCGCCGCCCGACGATGCGGACGACGCGGCGCCCGCAGGCGCGGCCACGGTGCCGGCCATGACGCCCTTGACGAAGTTCTGCACGTCCTGCTGGGTGATGCGGCCTTTCGGACCGCTGCCCGGCACTTTGCCCAGGTCCACGCCCAGTTCGCGGGCGAACTTGCGGATCGACGGCGATGCGTGGGCCAGCTTGCCGGTGGCTACGGAGCCATGCGATGCGCTCGGCGCGGCAGCAGCCGGCGCGGCGGCGGCCGGAGCAGCCGCCGGAGCGGCAGCGGCAGGCGCTGCTGCGGCAGGTGCAGCGGCCGGGGCGGCGGCGCCGCCGGTGGCTTCAACCACCAGCACAACCGTACCCATGGCAACCTTGTCGCCCAGCTTGACTTTCACTTCCTTGACCACGCCGGCGTGCGACGACGGGATTTCCATGCTGGCCTTGTCCGATTCAACGGTCAGCAGCGACTGGTCCACCTTGATGGTGTCGCCCACCTTGACCATCACTTCGATGACTTCCACTTCCTTGAAGTCGCCGATGTCCGGCACCTTGACTTCGACCGGGCCGGAGGCGGCCGGCGCAGCCGCGGGGGCCGGCGCGGCAGCTGCCGGGGCAGCGGCGGCGGCAGGCGCTGCGGCCGGAGCCGGCGCAGCGGCTGGCGCGGCAGCCGGCGCGGCGGCGGCACCGTCCGCTTCCAGCAACAGCAGCAGCGAACCTTCCGCAACCTTGTCGCCTACCTTGACCTTGATTTCCTTGACCACGCCGGCGGCGCTGGAAGGAATCTCCATGCTGGCCTTGTCCGACTCTACGGTGATCAGCGACTGGTCTACCTTGATGGTGTCGCCGACTTTGATCATCAGCTCGATGATTTCAACTTCCTTGAAATCGCCGATATCCGGGACTTTAACTTCCACAATGCTCATAGCGTTTGCTCCGTTTCTTTTTCTCAGCGGATTATTGGGTCACCGGATTTGGCTTGTTCGCGTCCAGGCCGTACTTGTCGATAGCCTGCTGCACCACGGACACGTCGATCTTGCCTTCTTCGGACAGCGATTTCAGCGCAGCGACCGTGATGTAGTAGCGGTTCACTTCGAAGAACTCGCGCAGCGCGGCGCGGGTGTCCGAGCGGCCGAAACCGTCGGTACCCAGCACGCGGTAGGTGCGGTCTTTCGGGATGAAGGCGCGGATCTGCTCGGCAAACGCACGCATGTAGTCGGTGGTGGCGACGATAGGACCGGTGGTGTCCTTCATCAGCTGCGCCACGTACGGCACGCGCGCTTCCTTGGTCGGGTTGACCAGGTTCCAGCGTTCGGCGTCCTGGCCGTCGCGCGCCACCAGCGTCAGCGACGGAGCGGACCACACGTCGGCGGCGATGTTCCAGTCGTTCTTCAGCAGTTCCTGGGCGAACAGCGATTCGCGCAGGATGGTGCCCGAGCCGATCAGCTGCACGCGCTGCTGGTTGCCCTCTTCGCCCTTCTGCAGCAGATACATACCCTTCAGGATGCCCTCTTCCTGGCCCGGCTTGATGCCTGGGTGCGGATAGTTCTCGTTCATGATGGTGATGTAGTAGAAGACGTCTTCCTGGTCTTCCACCATGCGGCGCAGGCCGTCCTGGATGATCACGGCCAGTTCGTGGCCATAGGTCGGATCGTACGGCATGCAGTTCGGCACGGCGGCGGCGAACAGGTGGCTATGGCCGTCTTCGTGCTGCAGGCCTTCGCCGTTCAGCGTGGTGCGGCCGGCGGTGCCTCCCATCAGGAAGCCACGGGCGCGCATGTCGGCGGCGGCCCATACCAGGTCGCCGATACGCTGCATGCCGAACATCGAGTAGTACGTGTAGAACGGGATCATCACGCGGTTGTTGGTCGAGTACGAGGTCGCCGCGGCGATCCACGAGCTCATGCCGCCCGCTTCGTTGATACCTTCCTGCAGGATCTGGCCGGCCTTGTCTTCGCGGTAGTACATCACCTGGTCCTTGTCGACCGGCTCGTACAACTGGCCCTGCTGGTTGAAGATGCCGACCTGGCGGAACAGGCCTTCCATGCCGAAGGTGCGCGACTCGTCAACCAGGATAGGCACCACGCGCGGGCCGACGCTGGCGTCCTTCAGCAGCGTGGTCAGGATACGCACATAGGTCTGGGTGCTCGACACTTCACGGCCTTCCGCGGTCGCGTCCAGTACGTTCTGGAACGCCGACAGCGGCGGCACGGTCAGCTTCTCGTCGGCCTGCATGCGGCGCGCAGGCAGGTAGCCGCCCAGCGCAGCGCGGCGCTCGTGCAGGTACTTGATTTCCGGCGCGTCGTCGGCCGGCTTGTAGAACGGGATGTCGGCCAGCTGGTCGTCCGGGATAGGGATCGAGTAGCGGTCGCGCATTTCGCGCACGGCTTCGTCGGTCAGCTTCTTGGTGTTGTGCGCGGTGTTGCGCGCTTCGCCGTGCTTGCCCATGCCGAAGCCCTTGATGGTCTTCACCAGCAGCACGGTAGGCTGGCCCTGGTGTTCCTGGGCGACCTTGAAGGCAGCGTAGATCTTGTGCGGATCGTGGCCGCCGCGGGTCAGGCGCCAGATGTCGTCGTCGGTCATGTTGGCGACCATTTCCAGCAGCTTCGGATGCTTGCCGAAGAAGTGCTTGCGCACGTAGGCGCCGTCCTTGGCCTTGTAATTCTGGTACTCGCCGTCGACGGTTTCCATCATCACTTTTTGCAGGATGCCGTCCTTGTCCTGCTTGAGCAACGCATCCCAGCCCGGACCCCAGATGACCTTGACCACGTTCCAGCCGGCGCCGCGGAAGTCCGCTTCCAGTTCCTGGATGATCTTGCCGTTGCCGCGCACAGGGCCGTCCAGGCGCTGCAGGTTGCAGTTGACGACGATGACCAGGTTGTCCAGTTTTTCACGCGCTGCCATGCCGATGGCGCCCAGCGATTCCGGTTCGTCCATCTCGCCGTCGCCGCAGAATGCCCATACCTTGCGGCCGGTGGTGTCGGCGATGGAGCGCGCGTGCAGGTACTTCAGGAAGCGCGCCTGGTAGATCGCCATCAGCGGACCCAGGCCCATGGACACGGTCGGGAACTGCCAGAAGTTCGGCATCAGTTTCGGGTGCGGATACGACGACAGACCCTTGCCGTCGACTTCGCGGCGGTAATGGGTCAGTTGTTCTTCGGTCAGGCGGCCTTCCAGGAAGGCGCGCGCGTACACGCCGGGCGAGGAGTGGCCCTGGATGTACAGCAGGTCGCCGCCATGGGTGTCGCTCGGCGCTTTCCAGAAGTGGTTGAAGCCGATGCCCAGCATATTGGCCAGCGAGGCGAACGAGGACAGGTGGCCGCCCAGGTCGCCGTCCACGCGGTTGGCCTTGACCACCATGGCCATGGCGTTCCAGCGCATCCACGAGCGCAGCTTCTCTTCGTATTCCAGGTTGCCCGGGCAGTGCTGCTCCAGGTGGGCAGGGATGGTGTTGACGTAGGCGGTGTTGGCCGAGAACGGGATGTCCGAGCCGCTTTGGCGGGCCAGATCGATCAGTCGTTCCATCAGGTAGTGCGCGCGGTCCGGGCCTTCATTTTCCAGGACGGCTTGTAGCGCCTCCAGCCATTCTTTGGTTTCTTGCTTATCAGAATCGTTGGCAGTGAGGGCCGTGACCTGGTCAAGTTGAGGTGCCATGCGTTGAGTCTCCTAGTGTGGGCGCCCGGATCGCTATCGGACGGTGCTGCGTGATTATTTACTAAGACTTCGGATTAGTGTGAAGATTCTAACAGCGATTTCCCTATTTTTCAAATTGCGATAAAACGTTTCATATAGTGAAATCAACCATCTTTTCGATAAGCGAACTGAGCCGCATTCGGGGTCAGACCCCGAATGCGGCTCAGTTCGCATGGCAGTAGCGGCGTAGGCTTTATAATTCTGCTTTTCCCCCCCACCTACTCCACACATCATGTCTGCTCAACTGATCGACGGTATCGCCCTCTCCCAAAAACTGCGCGCCGAAATCGCGTCGCGCGCCGCCGCCCTGACCGCCAAGGGCAAGCAGCCCGGCCTGGCTGTGATCCTGGTCGGCGAAGACCCGGCCAGCCACGTCTACGTGCGCAACAAGGTGAAAGCCTGCGGCGACGTCGGCTTCCACTCGGTGCTGGAAAAATACGAAGCAGACATGAGCGAGCAAGCCCTGCTCGACCGCATCGCTACCCTGAACGACGATCCCGCCATCCACGGCATCCTGGTGCAGATGCCGCTGCCCAAGCACATTAACCCGCACAAGGTGATCGAGGCCATCTCCACTTCGAAAGACGTGGACGGCTACTCGGTGCTGAGCGCCGGCGAGCTGATGACCGGCCTGGAAGGCTTCCGCCCGTGCACGCCGTACGGCTGCATGAAGCTGATCGAGTCCACCGGCGTGGACCTGCGCGGCAAGCACGCGGTGGTGATCGGCCGCAGCAACACGGTCGGCAAGCCGATGGCCCTGCTGCTCTTGCAAGCGAACGCCACCGTCACCATCTGCCATAGCGCCACCCCGGACCTGGGCCTGTACACCCGCCAGGCCGACGTGGTGGTGGCCGCAGTCGGACGCCGCAATACGCTCACCGCTGATATGGTAAAGCCGGGCGCCATCGTCATCGACGTGGGCATGAACCGCGACGACGCCGGCAAGCTGTGCGGCGATGTGGATTTCGCCAACATCAAGGAAGTGGCTTCGCACATCACGCCGGTCCCTGGCGGCGTGGGTCCGATGACCATCACCATGCTGTTGATGAACACCATCGAATCGGCCGAGCGCACCTGATCAACTTTTACGGCCACATTGGACAGACCATGACTACAGACGCAACGACCAATCCCCTGCTGGACTTCTCCGGCCTGCCGCGCTTCGACGCCATCAAGGCCGAGCACGTAACGCCGGCCATCGACCACCTGCTGGAAAAGAGCTACGCCGTGGTCGCGTCGCTGGAAGCGCCGACGGACGAGGTCACGTGGGACAACTTCGTGGCGCCGCTGGAAGACGCCTCGGAGCTGCTGGGCCGCGCGTGGGGCGTGGTCAGCCATCTGAACAATGTGGTCGACACGCCCGAGCTGCGCGCGGCCTACAACGAGAACCAGCCGAAGATGACCGAGTTCGGCACCGCCGTGGCGCAGAACGAGGCGCTGTTCGCCAAGTACAAGACGCTGCGCGCCAGCGCCGGCTTCGACGCGCTGGAACCGGCCCGCAAGCGCATCATCGACAACGCCATCCGCGATTTCCGCATGGGCGGCGCGGAACTGCCGCCCGAGCAGAAGGAACGCTTCGCCGCCATCCAGGAAGAGCACGCGGCGGTGTCGACGCGCTTCTCGGAAAACGTGCTGGACGCCACCAACGACTACAAGCTGACGGTGGAGAACGAAGCCGACCTGGCCGGCCTGCCGGACGACGTGAAGCAGGCCGCCAAGGCGCTGGCTGAAAAGGAAGGCAAGGCCGGCTGGATGTTTTCGCTGCACTTCCCTTCCTACTACCCCATCCTGCAATTTGCCGACAAGCGCGAGCTGCGCGAAACCGTGTACCGCGCCAACGCCACCAAGGCTTCCGAGCTGGGCGACGCGTTCAGCAAGCGCGAGGACTGGGACAACACGCAAAACATCGTCACCCTGCTCAAGCTGCGCGCCGAAGAAGCCCGCCTGCTGGGCTACAAGAACTTCGCCGAAGTGTCGCTGGTGCCCAAGATGGCGAAAGACCCGGAACAGGTGATCGCCTTCCTGGAAGACCTGGCGCGCCGCGCCCGCCCCTACGCCGAGCAGGACTTCGCCGAGCTGAGCACTTACGCCAAGGACGAGCTGGGCATAGCCCAGCTGCAAGCCTGGGACATCCCCTACGCCTCCGAAAAACTGCAGGAAGCGCGCTACGCCTTCTCGGCCCAGGAAGTGAAGCAGTACTTCCCCGAGCACAAGGTGGTGGACGGCCTGTTCCGCCTGATTTCCTCGCTGTTCTCCGTCACCATCGCCCCGGACGACGCGCCCGCCTGGCACAAGGACGTGCGCTTCTACCGCATCGAGCGCGACGGCAAGCTGGTGGGCCAGTTCTACCTGGACCTGTATGCGCGCGCCGGCAAGAGCGGCGGCGCCTGGATGGACGACGCGCGCGGCCGCCGCCTCGGCGCGAACGGCCAGCTGCAAACGCCGGTCGCCTATCTAACCTGTAACTTCACCGAACCTGCCGTCATCGACGGCAAAGTGCAGCCCTCGCTGTTTACGCACGACGAAGTCATCACGCTGTTCCACGAATTCGGCCATGGCCTGCACCACATGCTCACGCAGGTGAACGAGCTGGGCGTGTCCGGCATCTCCGGCGTCGAGTGGGACGCGGTGGAACTGCCGTCGCAGTTCATGGAAAACTTCTGCTGGGAATGGGAAGTGCTGAGCCACATGACGGCGCACGTGACCACCGGCGAGCCGCTGCCGCGCGCGCTGTACGACAAGATGCTGGCCGCGAAGAACTTCCAGTCCGGCATGCAGACCTTGCGCCAGGTGGAATTCTCGCTGCTGGACATGCACTTGCACTACGACTTCCAGCCGGAGGGCGGCAAGTCGGTGCAGCAGGTGATCGACGAAGTGCGCGCGCGCTTTGCCGTCATCATTCCGCCGGCCTTCAACCGCTTCCAGAACTCCTTCGGCCACATCTTCGCCGGCGGCTACGCGGCGGGCTACTACAGCTACAAATGGGCCGAGGTGCTGTCCGCCGACGCCTACGCGGCCTTCGAGGAAGCGCAGGCGCTGGGCCAGGACGCCGTGTCCGAAACCGGCAAGCGCTACCTGAAGGAGATCCTGTCGGTGGGCGGCTCACGCCCCGCGCTGGAATCGTTCACGGCCTTCCGCGGCCGCGAGCCGAGCATCGACGCCCTGCTGCGCCACAGCGGCATGGCGGCGTAAGGAGAGCAGCATGAAAGCGTGGCTGGCGGTCGTGTTGTTGATGTGCGCAGGCACTGCCAGCGCGCAAATGTACAAGTGGAAGGACGCCAAGGGCGTGGTCCACTACACCGACACGCCGCCGCCAGCCAACGCCGTGCCGCTGAAAGCGTTCAGCGCCCCCGCCAGCCAGCCCGCGCTGCCGTCCGAACTGGCGGCGGCCGTGCAGAGCCGCCCGGTCACGCTGTACACCACGGCCAGCTGCGCCGGCTGCGACCAGGGCCGCACCCTGCTGCAGACGCGCGGCATCCCCTACACCGAAAAAACCGTCAACAGCATCGACGACCACGCCGCGCTCAAGCGCGCCGGCAGCGCCGGGCAATTGCCGCTGCTGGTGATCGGGCGCGGCAAGCAGATCGGCTACGAAGCCAGCACCTGGGACACGCTGCTGACGGACGCGGGCTACCCGGCTCAGTCCATGCTGCCCAGCGGCTACAGCAATCCGGCGCCCGCCCCGGCCGCGCCGCCGCCCGGCCCCACCGCGCAGGAACGCGAACTGGCTGCCTCAAAAGCGGCTGCAGAGCAAGCTGAACGTGAACGGCGTTTGCGTCCTGTCAACGCGCCGCCGGATTTCCAATTCTAAACTCCCGCTACGGTTAAAATGTTGGATCGACATTCGTATTGCCAGTCCAGCCATGACCCGTATCGACTTCCACACCAACGTCCCAGACAAAATCGCCTATGCTTGCCGCCTGGTGCGCAAAGCCTATGCCGCGCGCAACCGCATCGTGCTGATGACGGACGATATGGAGCAGTTGGCCGATCTTGACGCGGCGTTGTGGCGCTTTTCCGGCGTGGACTTCCTGCCGCACGTGCTGTGCGGCGACCCGCTGGCGCCCGAAACGCCGATCGTGCTGGCCTGCAGCGACGAGGCAGAACTGCCGCACAGCGACCTGCTGGTGAACCTGTCGCGCCGTACGCCCGCCATCTTCCCCCGCTTCCAGCGCGTGATCGAAGTGGTGTCGTCGGAAGAAACGGACGCGGCCGCCGGACGCAAGCGCTACGTGTCGTACAAACAGCAGGAATACCAACCCACCCACTTCGTCGCCAACAAATCATGAGCCACGCCCATCCGTTCGATGCGTCCATCCCTGTCCTGACCGAAGTGCTGGACGGCGTGCCGGCCGCCGCGCCTGCGCCTGCCCCCGCCGCACCCGAGCCGCAGCCCGCCGAATGGGAAGCGCTGCAGCGCCAGCTGTCCGAGCGCATCCTGCAGCAGCTGCAGTCGCGCGTGGACTTCGTGCTGGAGCAGCGCATCAGGGACAGCATGGAAGAAGTGCTGAGCCATGCGCTGCGCGGCCTCACCGACGAGATCCGCGGCGGCCTGCACGACACCCTGTCCCGTATCGTCACGCGCGCCGTGGCACAGGAACTGACGCACCTGCAAGCCCTGAAAAAATAGTATCAAATCCGCCAAATTGCACAAATCCTCCGCTTCCCGCTTTGCGTAGCGGATAATTTGTTGTACCTTCTCGTGCAGCAGAACCTAGAAGTGGCGTTCATGAGACGCTGCCGTTACTAATCCATCGGAGAATGTTCATGCAGTTCAACACCAAGTTGATTCCATTTGCCATTGCAATGGCTTTCGCAGGCAGCGCAAGCGCACAGGAAATTATCAAGATCGGCCACGTCGGCCCAGTCTCCGGCCCGTCCTCCCACCTCGGCAAGGACAATGAAAACGGCGCCCGCATGGCGATCGAGGATTTGAACGCAAAGAACCCGCAGATCAACGGCAAGCCCGTCAAGTTCGTGCTGCAGGCCGAAGACGACGCCAGCGATCCCAAGCAGGGCACCACCGTGGCGCAGAAGCTGGTCGACTCCCACGTGAACGGCGTGGTCGGCCACCTGAACTCCGGCACCTCCATCCCGGCCTCCAAGATCTACTCGGACGCCGGCATTCCGCAGGTGTCGCCCGCCACCACCCAGACCAAATACACCCAGCAAGGCTTCAAGACCACCTTCCGCATCGTCGCCAATGATGCCAAGCTGGGCGGCACGCTGGGCGCCTACGCCGTCAACAAGCTGGGCGCGAAGAAGATTGCCGTGATCGACGACCGCACCGCCTACGGCCAGGGCGTGAAGGACGAGTTCGTCAAAGGCGCGACCAAGGCCAAGCCTGGCGTGCAGATCGTGGCCAAGGAATTCACCAACGACAAGGCCACCGACTTCAACGCCATCCTGACCTCCATCAAGGCCAAGAATCCCGACCTGGTATTCTTCGGCGGCATGGACTCGGTGGGCGGCCCGCTGCTGCGCCAGATGAAGGCGCTGGGCATCAATGCCAAGTACATGGGCGGCGACGGCCTGTGCACCGACGCGCTGCCGCGCCTGTCCGGCGACAACGCGCCGGAAAGCGTGGTCACCTGTGCCGAAGCCGGCGGCGTTGGTCCCGAGCTGCAGAAGAACATGGACGACTTCCGCGCCCGCTATAAGAAGAAATACAACCAGGAAGTGCAGCTGTACGCGCCCTACGTGTACGACTCGGTGATGGTGATGGCGCAGGCCATGATGGACGCCAAGTCGGCCGATCCCGCCAAATACCTGCCCTACCTGGCCAACATCAAGTACCAGGGCGTCACCGGCCTGATCTCCTTCGATTCGAAGGGCGACATCAAGGACGGCTCGCTGACCCTGTTCACCTACAAGAACGGCGTGAAAACCAAGACTGAAGTCATCAAATAAGCCCAGAAATAAATAATCGGCGATAATTGCCCTAGGCCGTCCAGCGCTGGACGGCCTTTTTTCATTTCAAGGATAGCAATATGCAAATAAAGTACATCGCTGCTTCGCTCGCGCTGGCATTCACCGGCAGCATTCCCGGCCTGGCTGCGGCGCAGGAAGTCGTGAAAATCGGCCACGTCGCCGCCACCTCCGGCCCCTCGGCCCACCTGGGCAAGGAAGACGAAAACGGCGCCCGCATGGCGGTCGAGGATTTGAACGCCAAAGGCTTCAAGATCAACGGCAAAGCCGTCAAATTCGTGCTGTTGGCTGAAGACGACGCGGGCGACCCGAAACAGGGCACGGCCGCCGCGCAAAAGCTGGTGGACGCCAAGATCAACGGCATTATCGGCCACCAGAACTCCGGCACCTCGATACCGGCCTCCAAGATCTACTACGACGCCGGCATTCCGCAGATTTCGGCCTCCGCCACCAGCCCGGTCTACACCCACCAGGGCTTCAACACCGCCTTCCGCATCGTCGCCAACGACAATAAGCTGGGCGGCACCCTGGGCAAGTACGCGGTCACCAAGCTGGGCGCCAAGCGCATCGCCGTGATCGACGACCGCACCGCCTACGGCCAGGGCGTGGCCAGCGAGTTCATCAAGGGTTCCAAGGGCGCGCAAATCGTCGACAAGCAATACACCACCGACCGCGCCAGCGACTTCACCGCCATCCTGACCTCGATCCGCGCCAAGAACCCCGACCTGGTGTTCTTCGGCGGCATGGACGGCATTGCCGGCGCGTTGCTGCGCCAGATGAAGGCGCTGGGCATCAAGGCCCACTTCATGGGCGGCGACGGCGTGTGCACGGAAGCGCTGCCGAAGCTGTCCGGCGGCGCCGACGGCATCGTCACCTGCGCCGAAGCGGGCGGCATCCCGGCCAACCAGCGCAAGGGCCTGGACGAGTTCGCGGCACGCTACAAGGCCAAGTACAACTCCGAGGTGCAGATCTACGCGCCGTACGCCTACGACGCCGTGATGGCGATGACGGCCGCGATGGCCGAAGCGAAGTCGGCCGACCCGGCCAAGTACCTGCCCTTCCTGGCGAAGATCAAGTACCAGGGCATCACCGGCCCGATCAGCTTCGACAAGTTCGGCGACATCAACAACGGCGCCCTGACCCTGTACGGCTACAAGGACGGCAAACGCCAGCTGATCGAAGTGGTCCGCTAAAAAAAAATGGGGTCAGGGTTAATTATTTAATTAACCCTGACCCCATTTTCGGGGCAATATTTTACAATCTTCTTACATCATTTCTGGGCCAGGACCCATTTCACCAGGGTCTTGGCTTCCGCTTCGCTCACCTGGGGATTGGCTGGCATCGGGATTGCGCCCCACACGCCGGAACCGCCCTTCATTACCTTCGTCACCAGCTTGGCTTCCGCATCCTTCTGGCCGGCGTATTTCGCCGCTACGTCCTTGTAGGCAGGACCGACCAGCTTGTTTGCAACCGCGTGGCATGCCATGCAGTTTTTCGCCTTGGCCAGGTCTGCGTTCGCCATTGCGGATTGCGTTGCGAAAGCCGATACGGCCACCATACCCATCATCAGAAATCGTTTCATCGTTTTCTCCAAAGTAACTACATGCATTCTAACGCCTTTCCACAACGCTGGCATGATAGCCCGGGTTGACGGCCGCCACAATATTAGCCCCGGTATAGCTCTTTCTTTTGTAAGATGATGTAAAGGAGAATTTCTATGCCGCTGATTTTGCTGATACTGGCCCTGTGCGGGCTGCGCTACTTCGAGGTGTGGCGCTTCGCGGAACTGTCCTGGTGGTGGATCGTCGGGCTGATGGTGTTCGCCTTCGCGTGGTTCGAGGTGCTCGAACCCATGCTGGGCCTGGACAAGCGCAAGGCCCACAACGTCGACGAGCAGCGCCGCAAGGCGCGCGTGAAGCAGAGTTTCGACAAGAAAAAGTAGGGCGGATTAGCGGCAACGCCGCGTAATCCGCCGTCTGTGCGCCGAGTTAGCGCTTCAGCTGCGACAAGTCGCGCACCGCCCCCCGGTCAGCCGAGGTGGTGAGCGCGGCGTACGCCTGCAGCGCCTGCGACACATAACGGTCGCGGTTCACCGGCTGCCACGCATCGGCCCCCTTCGCTTCCATCGCCGCGCGGCGCGCCGCCAGCGTAGCGGCATCCACGCGCAGGTTGATGGTACGGTTCGGGATATCGATATCGATCATGTCGCCCTCCTCCACCAGGCCGATGGCGCCGCCTTCGGCCGCTTCCGGCGAAGCGTGGCCGATCACCAGGCCGGACGAGCCGCCCGAGAAGCGCCCGTCGGTAAACAGCGCGCAAGCTTTGCCCAAGCCCTTGGACTTGATGTAGGAGGTCGGATACAGCATCTCCTGCATGCCGGGGCCGCCTTTCGGGCCTTCGTAGCGGATGATGACCACGTCGCCTTCATGCACGGTGTCGCCCAGGATCGCTTCCACGGCCGCGTCCTGGCTTTCGAACACGCGCGCCTTGCCGCTGAACTTCAGGATGCTCTCGTCCACGCCGGCCGTCTTCACGATGCAGCCGTTTTCCGCCAGGTTGCCGTACAGGACAGCCAGGCCGCCGTCCTGCGAATAGGCGTGCGCCTTGTCGCGGATGCAGCCGGTTTCGCGGTTCAGGTCCAGCGATTCGAAACGCTCGGATTGCGAGAACGCGGTCTGGGTCGGCACGCCGCCGGGCGCGGCGCGGAACATCTGGTGCACGGCCGGGTCGTCGCTGCGCTTGACGTCGTTGCGCTCGATGGCGTCGCCCAGCGTGGGCGCATGGATGCTGTAGACCGAGGTGTCGAGCAGGCCGGCGCGCGCCAGTTCGCCCAGGATGGAGACGATGCCGCCGGCGCGGTGCACGTCCTCGATGTGGAACTTGTCCGTCATCGGCGCCACCTTGCACAGGCAGGGCACGTTGCGCGAGATGCGGTCGATGTCGGCCATCTTGAATTCGACTTCGGCTTCGTGCGCGGCGGCCAGCAGGTGCAGCACGGTGTTGGTGGAGCCGCCCATGGACACGTCCAGCGCCATGGCGTTCTCGAACGCGGCCTTGGTGGCGATGGAGCGCGGCAGCACGGTTTCATCGTCCTGTTCGTAGTAGCGCTTGGCCAGTTCCACGACCAGGCGGCCGGCCTTCAGGAACAGCTCCTTGCGGTCCGAGTGCGTGGCCAGGATGGTGCCGTTGCCCGGCAGGGACAGGCCCAGCGCCTCGGTCAGGCAGTTCATGGAGTTGGCGGTGAACATGCCGGAGCAGGAACCGCAGGTGGGACAGGCGGAACGCTCGATCTCGGCCACGTCGGCGTCCGAGACGGTGCTGTCGCCGGCCTTGATCATGGCGTCCACCAGGTCCAGCTTGATGATCTTCTGGCCGCCGTTGACCACCTTGACGACCTTGCCCGCTTCCATCGGGCCGCCGGACACGAACACCACCGGGATGTTCAGGCGCATGGCGGCCATCAGCATGCCGGGGGTGATCTTGTCGCAGTTGGAGATGCAGACCATGGCGTCGGCGCAGTGCGCGTTGACCATGTATTCCACCGAGTCGGCGATCAGGTCGCGCGAGGGCAGCGAGTACAGCATGCCGCCGTGGCCCATGGCGATGCCGTCATCCACGGCGATGGTGTTGAATTCCTTGGCCACGCCGCCGGCCGCTTCGATTTCGCGCGCAACCAGCTGGCCCAGGTCTTTCAGGTGCACGTGGCCGGGCACGAACTGGGTGAAGGAATTGACGACGGCGATGATGGGCTTGTCGAAATCGCCATCCTTCATGCCGGTAGCGCGCCACAGGGCGCGGGCGCCGGCCATGTTGCGGCCGTGGGTGGTGGTGCGGGAACGGTATTGGGGCATGGTGAGACTCCTATGATGTGCTAGCAGAGTGCCTTGCCCGCACTGCCATGTCAAATATCGCTTTTCCGCCTCTGTGATATGCTACACATATCACAGCAACGAAATACCATAGGATTTCATATGAACCTCGAATTGCGCCAGCTGCGCTACTTCGCCGCCGTGGCCGAGGAACTGCATTTCGGCCGCGCCGCGCAGCGCCTGCACATGACGCAGCCGCCGCTGTCGCAGGCCATCCAGGCGCTGGAAGAACTGCTGGGCGCGCCGCTGTTCGAGCGCAACCGGCGCGGCGTGGCGCTGACGGCGGCCGGCACCGCCCTGCTGCCGGAGGCGCGCCGCATGCTGGCGCAGGCGCAGGAGCTGCCGCAGCTGGTGCAGCGCGCCGCCGCCGGCGAGGTCGGGCGCCTGGCGCTGGCCTTCGTCTCCTCGGCCGACTACAGCGTGCTGCCGCCCTTCCTGCGCGCCTACCGCGCGGCCTACCCGCAGGTGCAGATCGCGCTGCAGGAAGCCACCTCGGACCTGCAGCTGGAAGACCTGCTGCACGGGCGCATCGACGCCGGCCTGCTGATCCCGCCCCTGCCCGAGCGCGCGCGCGAGGAACTCGACTACCTGCCGGTGCTGAAGGAACCGCTGGTGCTGGCCGCGCCGGCCGGGCTGGCGGCGCTGCACGGCAAGCGCAAGGTGGCGCTGGCCGCCCTGCCCGCGCTGCCGCTGATTATCTTCCCGCGCGCCATCTCGCCGGCGCTGTACGACGCGGCGCTGGGCGTGTTCCACGCGGCCGGCATCACGCCCGTCATCGGGCAGGAAGCGATCCAGATGCAGACCATCGTCAGCCTGGTGTCGGCTGGCATGGGCCTCGCACTTGTGCCACAATCGGTGTCGAACCTGAAGCGCCCCGGAGTAGAATACCGCGCGCTGCTCGACCCCACACCGCTGGTCGAGACCGGGCTGGCCTGGCGCCGCGACAATCCCTCGCCGGTGCTGCAAGGCTTCCTCGAACTGTTAAGAAAGAATACGCAATGCTGATACACCCGCTGCCCGATCCCATCGCCTTCTCGCTAGGTCCGGTCAAAGTCCATTGGTACGGGCTGATGTATGTGCTGGCGTTTGCCATGTTCGTGGCGCTGGGCCGGGTGCGCATCAAGCAGCCGCACATCGCGCGGCTGGGCTGGCAGAACAAGGACCTGGACGACATGCTGTTCTACGGCATGCTGGGCGTGGTGATCGGCGGGCGCATGGGCGAGGTGCTGTTCTACCGTCCCGAATTCTTCCTGCAAAATCCGCTCGAGATCTTCGCCGTCTGGCGCGGCGGCATGTCCTTCCATGGCGGCTTCCTGGGCGTGATGCTGGCCATGTGGCTGTGGGCGCGCAAGGCCGGGCGCAATGTGCTGGACGTGTACGACTTCATCGCGCCGCTGGTGCCGCTCGGCTACGCGGCCGGCCGCATCGGCAACTTCATCAACGCCGAACTGCCGGGCCGCTACGCCGACCCGTCGCTGCCGTGGGCCATGATCTGGCCCAACGTGGACGCCATGCCGCGCCACCCGTCGCCGATCTACCAGGCGCTGGTGGACGGCCTGCTGGTGTTCATCATCCTGTGGATGTTCGCGCGCCACGCGCGGCCGCGGCTGGCCGTGGGCGCCATGTACACCCTGCTGTACGGCTGCGCGCGTTTCTTCACCGAGTACTTCCGCACGCCCGACTACGAGGTGAGCTTCCTCGGCTTCACCATCTCGTCGGGCCAGATGCTGTCGCTGCCGATGATCGTCGGCGCCATCGTGCTGCTGCTGTGGTCCTACAAGCGCAACATCTCGGCCACCGCCCCCGCGGCGGCCTGAGGCGGCAGGCCATCACGCGAACGCGGCGTTCACCTCGGCGTAGGGCGCGGCGTGGTCCATCAGCGCGGCCGTGGCGCCATCCCGCAGAAAGCCCGACACCAGCCGCGCGTTGTGCCGCCACAGCGTCTGCGGCAGCCATGAGCCCACGCTGACGCGGCGCACGCAGAACGCCGCCAGGCTGTCCAGCGGCGGCAAGCCGGGCCACACGATCACGTTCAGCAGCAGGCCGCTGCCGTCGGCGATGGCGCGCATCTCCGCCGTATCCACCAGTCCCAGCACGAACAGGCCGTCGGCGCCCGCCTCCCGGTAGCCGTGCGCGCGCGCCAGCACTTCCGCCACCCGCTGCCCGGCCGGCGCCAGGCCGCGCGCATACACGTCGGTGCGCGCGTTGACGTACAGCGGCACGCCGCGCCGTACCGCCATGGCCCGCACCGCCTCGACTTTGCGGCACAGCAGGCCAGGCGCGCCGGCGCCGTCCTCGATGTTGATGCCGGCGGCGCCGGCGTCGATCAGGCGCGACACCGTGTCGGCCACGCAGGCCGGATCGTCCGCATAGCCGCCTTCGATATCGACGCTCAGGGGCACCGTCAGCACCCTCGCCATGGACGCGACGCGCGCCGCCAGTTCCGCCACCGGCAGCGCGTTGCCGTCGCGGTAGCCGAGCGACCAGGCAACGCCGGCGCTGGTGGTGGCGATGGCCGCGGCGCCCAGGCGCGCGATCTGCAGCGCGCTGCCCGCGTCCCAGGCATTGGGCAGGCGCAGGGGCGCGGCCTGGAGGTGAAGTGCGCGCAAGGCGGCCGCAGTATGCAAAGTATCCATGAGTGGCTCCGTAAAAGAAGCCATTCTAATAGCGAGCATTTGGCGTGATAATAGCCCTGGATCGCACATATTCATTCCGCAGACATCACAATGAACGAACCCTCGCTGCACCTGGTGCGCACCTTCGTGGCCGTGGTCGAACACCAGAGCTTCGCCCGCGCGGCCAAGGCGCTGGCCATGACGCCGTCTTCCGTCAGCCGCATCGTCAAGACGCTGGAACAGCAGCTGGGCACGCCGCTGCTGAGCAGGACCACGCGCGCCATGTCGCTGACCGGCGCCGGCCAGCGCTATTTCGCCGAGTGCAGCGCCGCCCTGGCCCAGTTGCGCAGCGCCTACGAGATGGTGCGGGACGAACAGGAACTGCCGCGCGGCGCCATCGTCGTCAGCGTGCCGGTGGCGTTCGGCCACAGCCACGTGGTGCCGCACATGGCGGCGTTCCTGGACGCCTATCCGCACGTGCAGCTCGAGCTGCGGCTGGAGGATGGCTACGTCGATCTGGTGGGCGGCGGGGTCACGCTGGCGCTGCGCATCGGCCGCATGAAGGACTCCTCGCTGGTGGCGCACAAGCTGCTGGAGAACCGCCGCATCCTGCTCGCCGCGCCGTCCTATCTGGCGCGCCACGGCACGCCCCAAACCTTCGAGGATCTGCAGCGGCACCAGTGCCTGGCCTCGAGCGCCAACCAGGATGGCGGCGTGTGGCGCCTGTTCTGCGAGGGCCAGGAGCGCAGCCTGGCGCCCGCTGGCCGCATCAAGGGAAACAATGCCGACGCCATCCGGCGCCTGTGCATCGACGGCCTGGGCATCGCCTTCCATTCCTCGGTGATCATGGCGGCAGCCATCGGCTCCGGCGAGCTGGTGCAAGTGCTGCCGCAATGGACCGGGCGGGAAACGGGCGTCTATTGCGTGCGGCCGCAGCGCCGCATGGGGCCTGCGGCCAAGGCCTTCGTCGAGTTCCTGCAGGCGCGCTGGGACGCGCCACCCGCCGCTACTTCAGCAGCGCCTGTATCGTCTTCCACTGCGCCGGCGTGACCGGCGTGATGGACAGGCGGCTGCCTTTTTGCAGCAGCACCATGTCTTCCAGCGCGGGGATGGTGCGCAGTTCGGCCAGCGGCAGCAGCCGCGTTTTGCGCACGGCTTTCACGTCCACCATCTGCCAGCGCGGCTGTTCCGGCTTGGACTTGGGGTCGTAGTAGTGGCTCTTGGGATCGAACTGGGTATCATCCGGATAGGCGGCGCTGGCCACTTCGGCGATGCCGGCGATGCCCGGCTGCGGGCAGCTGGAATGGTAGAACAGCACGCCGTCGCCCACCTTCATGGCGTCGCGCATGAAGTTGCGCGCCTGGTAGTTGCGCACGCCGAACCACGGCACCGTGCGCCCCGGCGCGGCCAGCACGTCGTCGATGCTCATCTCGTCCGGTTCGGATTTCATCAGCCAGTAAGCCATTGCGCTCCTTCATCAATGCAAAAGCGAGGGACGTAAAAAAGCGGCTGCGCACCGTGGTGCTAACAACCGCTCTTTTGGGATTAGAGCCCCGCCTGTGCCGCTATGCCGGCATCCCGAACCTGGTGGCTCAGGTGGTCACAGTTAGTTCAATTTCGGGTTCATCGGGCTAGCGACGCTCACTCCCATCAAACAAATTTCCGCGACCGTTGCATACAAATGGTTCAAGGAATATATGGCATCCGCGAACACTGCAGGGTGACACGGAGTTTACTCCTCTATCGCCGCCAGGGAAAGGCCTTTCGTTCGCTAAAACAGATTTTCTTGCGGCGTCAGCGCGCTGTCGAGCACCTTGTGCATGGCTGCCATCTTGTCCTGCATGTCGAGCACCGACATGTCCGACAACGGCCCTTGCGGCGCGCGCGCGGACAGGAATTCGGCCGCCATGCCCAGCGCCGCCATCACGGCGATGCGGTCGTTGCCCTTGACGCGGCCGGCGTCGCGGATGGCCGTCATCTTCTTGTCGAGGAAGCTGGCCGCTTCGCGCAGCGCGCGCTCTTCTTCTTCCTTGCACGCCAGGCGGTAAGGCTGGCCCATGATGCTCACGTCCAGATGTATCATTGCACGTCCTCTTGCGCGTCCTCTTGCACATCCATTTGCACCGGCGCGGCCGCTGCCGTGCCTTCAATCGCGGGTATCTTGTCCAGCAGGGCCGACACGCGCGCGTGCGCTTCGGCCAACCGGCGCTGGCAAGCCATATCTGTCCGCCACCAGGGCTGCATTGGCCTGGCGCAGCTGCGCATTTTCACGCCGCAGCTCCAGGCTCATCTCGGCGAGCTGGTCGATTTTGTCGGAGAGTTCTTGGAATTCGGAGATCATCCCGCAACTATAGGATGGCAAGGGAAGCCGCGTCAACAGCTACACGCGCATGATGCACATATTTAGGAGGAGTCCTCAGGCCATGGAAAAACTGGCAGCCTTGCTGGGTGCGCTAACACTGCCGCTGGCGCCGCCGCTACTGGTGCTGGGCGCCGCCGTCCAGGACGAATTGCGCGTGCAGCCGGACGGCTATGCGCTGGTGCAAGGAGTAGTGCTTGAGAACATGCGCGGCTGCGAACGCGATCTGCCCCGCGCGCTGACCGGACGCGCTGGTGCGGCCGATCGCCGCATGCGAGCAGCCGAAGAAACCGTATAAATCGTTTGTATCGTCCTTCCGGCGGAATGAAATAGAAGCTCACCGCACGGCAGCCGTTGCGCTCGCGGCGCTGCTCTTCCGGCTGGCACTGCGGCTGCAGCGTGACGGTGCGGTTCTGGTTGATCTGCCCGGTCAGGCGCAGGCTAAGTGATGGCGGTGCACTGGCGGCCAGCAGGGATGCGGCAAGCAAGCCGGCAAATGAGGACTTGAACATGGGCGGCCTTCCCGCAATGTTGAGCTACCGCCTCCAGCCCAAAGCCGCTTGACTTAAATGAAAGCTTGCTATTTAAGCCATCAAACAATACTTGAGCCAGCGCAAGGAAGCGCGCGGTTTCCGCCACAGCCACCCTGTTTTCCATAGCTGGCAATTAAATAAGTTCATGCCTGTCTTGAAATAGGGCATAAGCGTCCCTATAATTGGCACTCGTTAGCCGAGAGTGCTAACAAGATTTCGAGGCGGCGGCGTGGCACCGGCCGGCCGCAGCCTCATCAGCATGACAACCATTGATAAAGGAGTTTTGTATGAACCTTCGCCCTTTGCACGATCGCGTCATCGTCAAACGTCTCGACCAGGAAACCAAAACCGCATCCGGCCTGATCATTCCTGACGCAGCCGCCGAAAACCAGACCAGGGCGAAGTCCTGGCAGTGGGCAATGGCAAAGTGCTGGACGACGGCAAAGTGCGTCCGCTGGAAGTCAAAGTGGGCGATCGCGTCCTGTTCGGCAAATACTCCGGCCAAGCTGTCAAAGTCGACGGCGACGAGCTGCTGGTGATGCGCGAAGAAGACATCATGGCCGTTGTTAACAAGTAATCACAGGAGAATTCGAACATGGCAGCTAAAGACGTAGTATTCGGCGACGCAGCGCGCGCCAAGATGGTTGAAGGCGTAAACATCCTCGCCAACGCAGTCAAGGTCACCCTGGGTCCTAAGGGCCGTAACGTGGTGCTGGAGCGCTCCTTCGGCGCCCCTACCGTTACCAAGGACGGCGTGTCGGTCGCTAAAGAGATCGAACTGAAAGACAAGCTGATGAACATGGGCGCGCAAATGGTCAAGGAAGTTGCTTCCAAAACCAGCGACAACGCCGGCGACGGTACCACCACCGCTACCGTGCTGGCCCAGGCCATCGTGCGCGAAGGCATGAAGTTCGTTGCCGCCGGCATGAACCCAATGGACCTGAAGCGCGGCATCGACAAGGCAGTAGCTGCCACCGTCGAGCAGATCGCTGCCATCGCCCGTCCATGCACCACCTCCAAAGAGATCGCCCAGGTAGGCTCGATCTCCGCCAACTCCGATTCCTCGATCGGCGAGCGCATCGCTGAAGCGATGGAAAAAGTGGGCAAGGAAGGCGTCATCACCGTGGAAGACGGCAAGTCGCTGAACGACGAGCTGGACATCGTGGAAGGTATGCAGTTCGACCGCGGCTACCTGTCGCCATACTTCATCAACAACCCGGAAAAGCAAGTTGCCATCCTGGACAATCCATTCGTCCTGCTGTGCGACAAGAAGATCTCCAACATCCGCGACCTGCTGCCGGTACTGGAACAAGTTGCCAAGGCTGGCCGTCCGCTGCTGATCATCGCTGAAGACATCGAAGGCGAAGCGCTGGCGACCCTGGTTGTGAACAACATCCGCGGCATCCTGAAAACCTGCGCAGTGAAAGCCCCAGGCTTCGGCGACCGTCGCAAGGCCATGCTGGAAGACATCGCCGTGCTGACCGGCGGCCAGGTTGTTGCTGAAGAAATCGGCCTGACCCTGGAAAAAATCTCCCTGGCGGAACTGGGCCAGGCCAAGCGCATCGAAGTGGGCAAGGAAAACACCATCGTTATCGATGGCGCCGGCGACGCATCGAACATCGAAGCGCGCGTCAAGCAGATCCGCGTGCAGATCGAAGAAGCGACCTCGGACTACGACCGCGAGAAACTGCAAGAGCGCGTAGCCAAGCTGGCTGGCGGCGTTGCCGTGATCAAGGTCGGTGCTGCCACCGAAGTTGAAATGAAAGAAAAGAAAGCCCGCGTGGAAGATGCGCTGCACGCCACCCGCGCTGCGGTGGAAGAAGGCATCGTGCCAGGCGGCGGCGTAGCCCTGCTGCGCGCCCGCTCGCAACTGACCGTCAAAGGCGACAATCCTGACCAGGAAGCTGGCATCAAGATCGTTCTGCGCGCGATGGAAGAGCCACTGCGCATGATCGTGCAGAACGCCGGCGAAGAAGCATCGGTAGTTGTCGCAGCCGTCCTGGCTGGCAAAGGCAACTACGGCTACAACGCCGCCAACGGCACCTACGGCGACATGGTTGAAATGGGCGTGCTGGACCCAGCTAAAGTGACTCGCTCGGCACTGCAGAACGCAGCGTCGATCGCCGGCCTGATGCTGACCACCGACTGCATGGTTGCTGAAATCACCGAAGACAAGCCAGCCGGCGGTATGGGTGGCATGGGTGGCATGGGCGGCATGGACGGCATGATGTAATAGCCGTGTGATAGCCGTGTAATAACCGGTGCGCGCCAAACCGCGCCGGTTCACCGCTGAAAAAGCCCGCAAGGTTCGCGCCTTGCGGGCTTTTGACATTTCGGCCTCAGAACCCGTAGCGCGCCGCGGTGTTCAGGAAGCCGCGCCAGCGCGTGACCCGGCCGTCCTGCACGGTGAACACATGCGCCCACTCGGACGCGAAGTCCTTGCCAGTCTCCAGCGCGGACGACTCTTCCCAGCCCAGCACGGTAACGTGCTCGCCGGCCGCGATGAATTCGCGCGGTTCAAAGACACGGATCGCATCGGCCTTCGGGATGTCGGCAAAGAAGGCTGCCACCTGCTCGCGGTTGCGGCGGCGGCCAGCGTAGGCGACCGAGGGCGGCGCCACGCATTCCCAGTCGACCTCGCCGGCAACCAGTTCCAGCACGGCGGGAATGTCGCCACGGCCGAACGCGGCATAGAGTTGCTGAACAACTTCAGTTGGGTTGGACATATCAGCCTCCATCAGTGATGCGGCCTGGCCGCCAGTTCATTGTAGGCCGCGCGGGGCGCATGGCCAGCCCGGAGTTGCCGCTCCCTCCCCTTTGGTTTAGTATGGCCGCAACTTTCCTCTCTCTACGACAAGGCTCTCATCCGATGGCACCGCGCTCTCCGAATTCGAAAACCGCCGCGATTGCCGGGACGCTGGCCGGGCTGCTGGCGGCTGGCCTGGGTGCTTATTATCTGTACTCGGTGCGCCATGAGGCGCAGCCGTCTTCTCCATCGGCGCCGTCCTCTCCGGTAGCGACGGTGGCCAGCGCGGGCAGCGTGGCGCTGCAGGCGCCGGCGGCCAAGGGCGCGCTCAGCCGCGAGCAGGCGGTGGCGGCGCTGATGGCGCTGCCGGAACTGAAGGCGTGGGCGGACAAGATCGAGAAGGACTCGAAAGGCCAGGCGCATGGGGCGCTGATGGAGTATGACGCGCAGCTGCGCGCCTTCAAAGGCAAGCAGTTTTATCAGCTCAGCTTTGTGGAGAACAGCAAGGAGGCAGCGCAGCGCTGGGAGAGTTTCCTGGTGGCGCAGGCCGACGGCGAGATCCTGGTCGACGACGATGTCAGCGGCGAGCCGATGACGCTGGAGCAGTGGCGCAAGGAGAAGAAGCCGATGCAGCGCAGCGGGGCGGGTGAGTGAGTCGGGCTGCGGCTGCGGCTGCGGCGGGTTACGCGGGGCGTGCCCCGCTAACCTGCCCTACGCATTAACGGAGCGCGCGGCGGGGGGCGTTGCAACTGCGGCGCTGCGCACGCGGCTGATCCACAGTATCGCCATCGCCGTCAGCGCGGCGGCGGCCCAGCCGTTGTAGCCGTAGCCGGCAATGTGGCCTGCCGCGTCAGTACTGAGCCACAGCCCGCCGACGAAGGCGCCCAGCCCCGTTCCCATCTGCTGCACCGCCGAATTGGCGCTCAGGAAGGCGCCGCGCTTGGACGGTTCGGGTACCGTCGTCATCAAGGCTTGCAGCGGCACGGTGCGGCCGGACAGCGCCGTCATGAAGAAGGGGAACATCAGGATCAAGCCGATCAGCGGCACGTGCGGCAGGTGCGTGATCAGCACCAGCGGCAGGATGGAAAACGCCGCCACGTAGCGGAACACGCGCTGCTTGCCGGCGCGGTCCGACCAGGCGCCGATGAGCCGCGCGCTGAACAGCGTGGCCAGGCCGCCGGCCAGGTAAATCCACGTGATCTCGGCAGGCTGCACGCCGTAATTCCCCACCAGCACAGGCGAAATAAAGGGGATCACCATCATGCCGGACATCATCGTCATGCCCGACAGCGCAAACGCCTTCAAGTGCGCCGGCACGCGGAACATGCCCACCAGCTCGGGCAGGATGCGCGCCACCGGCACCGGCGCCGCCTTCAGGTGCGCCGACATCGACGGCAGCGCGCGCAGCCCCACGCACCAGATCACCATCGAGAAGCCCACCAGCAGGTAGAACGCCGACTGCCAGCCGAAATGGGCCGACATCATCACGCCGGCCGGCACGCCGGCAATGGCGGCCAGGCTGAACGAGGTCATGACGATGCCGGTCGCGGCGCCGCGCCGCTCGGGCGGCACCAGGTCGCCGATGATGGCCATGCAGATCGCGCCGAGCACGCCGCCGGTCAGCCCGGCAAAGGCGCGCGACAGCACCAGCACGTGGAAATTGGGCGCCAGCGCGCACGCCAGGTTGGATACGGTAAACAGGAAGAACATCGCCAGCAGCAGGCGCTTGCGGTCGAAGCGGTCGATATACGTCATGGCCAGCAGGCCGGACAGGCCGGCGCACCAGGAATACACCGACACCGCGCCCGACACGGCCGCCGGCGTCTTGCCGAAAGCCTGCATCAGTTGCGGCGCCAGCGGCATCATGATCATGAAATCCATGATGACGGTGAACTGGGTCAGCGCCAGCAGCCACAGGATCAGGCGTTCGCGCGCGGCGGACACGGGTGCTACAGGGGGTACAGTTGTCATAGGCTATCCGTTCAATCGCGTTGGATTCAATCGAGTTGGTTGATGTCGGCGGCAGCTTGGCGCAGGATAGCGCGAATATGTTGCAGCCGTGTTTCGTTCGGCGCGCCGTCGCGTGCGCGCCGGATCACCGCTTCCTTCAATTCATGCATCAGCGAGCGCAGGTCGCCGCCCGCCTCGGCCGGCTCGCTCAGGCGCGCCATCATGGCGTCCACCATCTGGCGGTTCTCGTCCAGGAAAGCCTGGCCTTCGGGCGTGACCGTGTGCAGCTTCTTGGCGCCGTCATGGCTGATGGACACATGGCCCATGTCGTACAGCATCGACATCAGCGGGTAAATCGCGCCCGGGCTGGGCGTGTAGCTGCCGCCGGTGCGCTGCTCCAGCTCCTTGATGATTTCGTAGCCGTGGCGCGGCTTTTCCGAAATCAGCTGCAGTACCACATAGCGCATGGCGCCCGAGTCGAACATTTTTGGACCGCGCCCGCCGCCGCCCCGGTGATGGCCGTGGCCATGCATATGCGGGTGGAAACGGTGCTGGCCTTTGAAAAAGTGGAACATGGGAATCTCCATAAGATATATCGAACTAAGATATATCTTAACTGCTTTTTCCGAAACTTCAAGATTTTTTTTGTGCCACCAGATTTCGCGCATTGCCGTATCATGCAAGCTCTGTCCCGTTGTTCAGCCCCATGTTCAAGAAACTACTTTCCCTCTTCGGTAAAAAATCCCCAGCGGCGCCTACCGGCCCCGTTGCACCCAGCGCTCCGTACAAGCAGGATGAGCTGAACCTGATTTACAACCTGCTGTTCTGCGACGAATCGTCGCTGTACCAGCCGCAGGGCACCGAGACCGCGCTGTTCGGCGAACAGGCCGACGCCTCCGTGGTACGCACCATTGCGGAAGACCACGATGAGGAAAGCCGCGTGCGCATCCTGGCCTGCAACTGGCTGCGCGAGAACGGCCATGCCGTGCCGGCGCACGAGCTGCTGGGCGTGATTGTGGAAGTGCCGCTGGATGAAGGCCTGGATGTGCTGGCCGCCTACGCGGACGGCACCGTGCGCTACATCAACCAGACCGGCAAGTTCGCCGTGTTTGAAGGCTCGCCGGAACCGGTGGCGGCCAGCGCCCGGGCGCTGGTGGAAACGGCCAAGCCCGCGCTGCGCCAGGCGACGCCGGCCGTGGG
Organism: Pseudoduganella sp. UC29_71; assembly: GCF_042693265.1. NCBI lineage: Bacteria > Pseudomonadati > Pseudomonadota > Betaproteobacteria > Burkholderiales > Oxalobacteraceae > Pseudoduganella > Pseudoduganella sp. UC29_71. Next base: position 4,685,102 of record NZ_CP170549.1, read on the forward strand.
CGGCCGCATGCCGCCGCCCGGCCCGGGCCATCTGCGCATCGGCTTCCTGGCCTCGGACGGCTTGTATTTCACGCAGGGTACGTTCGAGACGCTGGCCAAGGACGCGCGCGCCTCGTCGGCCATCCAGAGCGCGCAGGCACTGCTGGACCTGGTGGTGCGCCAGGCCAGCGAGTAATCGGCTGGCCAGCGCGCCCAGACGGCGCGCCCGGCCGGCGTCGGCGCGGGGGCGTTAAGCGCTGGCGTAGTCGGTGATGGTGATGCGCACGGCGTTGCGCGTGGTGTCCACCTTGAAGATATAGCCGCCCAGGCTTTCGAAGTCGCATTCGCCTTCGACCGGCAGCGTGCCGTCCTTGCAGGCAGCCAGCTTGCCGCCAGCCGGTTTCAACCCATGGGCTTTCTTCAGGAAGGCCAGCAGGCCCGGCACATCGCGTGCCGCCTTGCTCGTCTTCAGGCGCTGCATTTCCGCCGCAGCGAAATCCAGCCAGTAGTTCGTGTCGTGCTCGCCGGCGGGACGCGGCAGCACCAGCGTGTATTCCGTCACCAGCGTATCCACGCACTGCGCATGCAGGATCTCAAGCCGGACGTCCTTGGCCAATTGCGCCGACTCGGTGGCGCCGTTGTTCTTCTTGCGCACGAAAGTCTGCTGCGGATAAGCGCGCGCCGCCAGCGCCGGGGACGGCGGCTGGAAGGTGCAGGCGGTGGCGCCGCCCTGCGCCGGCTGGGCCGCCTGCGCAGCAGCAGGGAGCGCAGCCGGCAGCGCGAGCGCCAGGCACAGCGGCAGGCAGAGCACGGCGGCGATCCCGGCGGCGCCCTGCGATGTCGACGGTGTCCGCATGTCAGCTATCCAGGTGCGAGATCAGCAGGCGGCGGCTGTCGGCTTCCACGCCCTCGCCCGCCTTGCGCTCCAGCACCAGCTCGGCGTTCTGCGCGTCCACCGAAATGCCCACCGACAGGATGTCGATCAGCAGCAGTTGCAGGATGCGCGAGATCATCGACAGGAAAGTGGTGCTGTCCTCCGAGTGATCCACCGCCAGGCACACCGAGGCGCGCTTGGCCAGCGGCGACTGGCTGCTGGTAATGGCGATCACGTCCGCCCCGGCCGCGCGCGCGGCGTCCACCGCGTCCAGCAGCTCCGGCAGCTTGCCGGAATTGGAAATGGCGATCACCACGTCGCCCGCCTTCAGCAGCCCGGCCGCCAGCACGAACAGGTGCGAGTCGCCGTAAGCGGCGGTCGGAATGCGGAAGCGGAAGAATTTGTGCTGCCCGTCCAGCGCCACCACGCGCGAATTCCCCATGGCGAAGAACTCGATGCGCTTGGCCTTGGCCACCAGCGCAATCGCCTTGTCCAGCGAGCGCACGTCCAGCTGGTCGCGGAACTTCAGGATGGCGGACACGGTGTTGTCGATCACCTTGGCGCTCAGGTCGTGCGTGCTGTCGGACACGCGCACCTGGCTGTGGCGCACGGGAATCGCGCCGGTCAGGCTGCTGGCGAACTTCAGCTTGAAGTCGGCCAGGCCGGAGAAGCCCAGCGAGCGGCAGAAGCGGATCACGGTCGGTTGGCTCACCTCGGCCAGGCGCGCGATGTCCGCAATCGGCTCGTTGAGCACCAGGCGCGGCTGCTCCAGCACCAGCGCCGCCACGCGCTGCTCGGCCGGGGTCAGCTCATGCTGCAGGTGCTGCACGCGCTCCATCAGCGTGTTGGCGCCGCTGCGCCCGCGCAGGTGTTCGGACAAAATCGTCGCCACGCCGTAGAACGCCGGGTTCGGCGTGGTAATGACGTAGGTCGGGATCTCGGACAGGTAAGTGGTGAAGCGGCCCTTGGCTTCGAAGCGCGCGCGGAACGGCGAGGTGGCGAACCACTCGCCCATGCGCGGCACGATGCCGCCGCCGATGAAGATGCCGCCGAAGGCGCCCAGCGTCACCGCCAGGTTGGCGCTGGCGCCGCCCAGCATGGCGCAGAAGCATTCCAGCACTTCCAGGCACAGCGGGTCCTTGTCGGTGAGCGCGCCGGCCATGATCTCCTGCGCGTTCAGGTCCTTCACGTTGCGGCCGTTGCGCTTGGCGATGGCGCGGTAGATGATCTCCATGCCGGGGCCGGAAATCAGGCGCTCGGTCGACACGTGCGGCCAGGTCTGCCACGCGTACTGCAGGATGGCGTATTCGCGCTCGTCGGCGGGGGCGAAGTTGGTGTGGCCGCCTTCCGAACCCAGCGTGACGAAACCGTCCACCGTCGGGATCACGCCGGACACGCCCAGGCCGGTGCCCGGCCCCAGCACCCCGATCACCGAATTGCTGGCGGGGGCGCCGCCGCCCACCTGCATCAGGTCGGCCGGCTTCAGGCCCGGCAGCGACATGGCCAGCGCCGTGAAATCGTTCACCACCAGCAGCGTGTGCAGGCCCAGCGCGCGGCGCACCTCGTCGGTGGAGAATTCCCAGTCGCGGTTGGTCATGCGCACATAGTCGCCGCTGACCGGGTTGGCCACCGCCAGCGCGGCGTGGTTCAGCGTGATGTCGGCATGGTCGGCCAGATAGGTGCGCAGCAGCGGCACGATGCCGGTGAAGTCGTCGCACTTGAGCACGCGCACCGCGCGGAACTCGGACGGGCCGGTCTGCAGCGCGAAGCGCGCATGCGTGGCGCCGATATCGGCCAGCAGGCGCGGACCGTCCGCGAAAGCGGTGCGGCTGGTTTTTTGGTCAACTTCAGCTTGTCTCATCGTCGAATTTGTTTTGTTGGGAAGATAACGCCCCGGAAGGCGGCAAGGATACCCTAAAACCTGCTTTTGTAGGGCGGGTCATTGACCCGCCGTGCAAGCATTTCGACGGCGCCCGGCGGGTCATCGGACCCGCCCTACGTCAGGCGGCGTAGCCGAACCAGGCTCCGTAGGCTGGCAGCTTCACGCTGCCGTCCGCGCCGGCCTCGCCCGGCAGGCCCGGCGCGCCGATGGCTTCCGCGCCCGCTGCCTGCGGCAGCGCTACCGTCACCGGCTCCTTGCCGAGGTTGAACACGGCCAGCACGCTGCGCTCGCCCGCCAGGTCGCGGCGCAGCGCCAGCACCGGTTCCGGCGTGTCGAAGAACACCACGTCGCCGCGCGTGAGCTGCGGCATGGTGCGGCGCCAGGCGATGATCTTGCGCGCAAAGGCCAGCGGCGAAGCGGCGTCGGCTTCCTGCACCGACGCGGCGCGGGCGATGTGCTTCTCGTCCACCGGCAGCCATGGCTTGCCGCTGGTGAAGCCGCCGTTCGTCTCCTGGTTCCAGGCGATCGGCGTGCGGCAGCCGTCGCGGCCCTTGAACTCCGGCCAGAAGGTGATGCCGTACGGGTCCTGCAGCAGTTCATACGGCACGTCCGCCTCGGTGAAGGCCAGCTCGTCGCCCTGGTACAGGCAAGGCGTGCCTTTCAGCGACAGCTGCATGGCCAGCACCAGCTTGGCCATTTCCGGCGACGGATGCTCGCCGCCCCAGCGCGTCATCACGCGGATGGAATCGTGGTTGCCCACCGACCAGGAGGCCCAGCCGTCCTTGACGCGCGCGCCGAACTGCTCCACCTGCGAGCGGATATGCCTGGCCGAGCACACCGGCGTGAGCAGGTTGAAGCTGTAGGCCATGTGCAGCTTGTCGCCGCCTTCGGTGTATTCGGCCATCACGGCCAGCGAATCGTCCGCGCCCACTTCGCCGATGGCGACGGCGCCGTATTCGTCCAGCAGCTTGCGCAGCTTCTTCAGGAAGGCCACGTTTTCAGGCTGGGTCTTGTCGTGGATGTGGGCCTGCATGCCGTAGGGGTTCACGTCCGTGACGGTGGAGGTGTCGCGCACCAGCGCCGGCGGGTTGCTGCGCAGCTGGCGGTCGTGGAAATGGAAATTGCAGGCGTCCATGCGCACGCCGTCCACGCCGCGCTCCAGCCAGAAGCGCAGCGCGTCCAGGTGCGCCTGCTGCACTTCCGGGTTGTGGAAGTTCAGGTCCGGCTGGCTGACCAGGAAGTTGTGCATGTAGTACTGCTTGCGGCGCGAGTCCCACTGCCAGGACGAGCCGCCGAACACGGACAGCCAGTTATTCGGCGGGCAGCCGTCCGGCGCCGGGTCGGACCAGACGTACCAGTCGGCCTTCGGATTGTCGCGGCTCTGGCGGCTCTCGGCGAACCAGGGATGGTCTTCGGCCGTGTGCGACATCACCTGGTCGATCATGATCTTCAGGCCCAGGCTGTGCGCCTTGGCGATCAGGGCGTCGAAGTCGGCCAGGGTGCCGAACAGGGGATCGACGTCGCAGTAGTCGGAAATGTCGTAGCCGAAGTCCTTCATCGGCGACTTGAAGAACGGCGAGATCCAGACGATGTCCACGCCCAGCTGCGCGATGTAGTCCAGCTTGGCGGTAATGCCGGGCAGGTCGCCCACGCCGTCGCCGTTGCTGTCCTTGAAGCTGCGAGGATAAACCTGGTAGATGATCGCTTCGCGCCACCAGTTCGGGGACAATTCTTTGCTCATGTCGGTATCCTAGTGTGATGTTTGTAGAGAATATACATGAAGAATTTGGATTTTTCAATCAGATGCAAGTGCACGCAAAACAGCACTTCCTCTTATAAATCATATAGATAACGAATTTACGGCCAGCCTCCACAGTAGTCAAACTACAAAATTATTCAGCGTATTTACCAAAATACAACTTGCATATACCAGTTGCCAAGCGCAGCACGTTCGGCATAGCATCCGGCTCAGAGACCTTCCGGGAGAATTCATGTCACAAACCTTAGCGCAGCAGGGCAACGGGCCACTGCCGCGGCAAATCCCATACATCATCGCCAACGAAGCCTGCGAGCGCTTCAGCTTCTACGGCATGCGCAACATCCTCACGCCGTTCCTGATCAGCACCCTGCTGCTGTTCATCCCGCTGGCGGACCGCCCCAGCGAAGCGAAGCACGTATTCCACACCTTCGTCATCGGCGTGTACTTCTTCCCGCTGCTGGGCGGCTGGCTGGCCGACCGCTACTTCGGCAAATACAACACCGTGTTCTGGTTCAGCCTGATCTACTGCGCCGGCCATGCCTGCCTTGCCATCTTTGAAAAGAACCTGGAAGGCTTCTACCTGGGCCTGGGCCTGATCGCCTTCGGCTCCGGCGGCATCAAGCCGCTGGTGGCCTCCTTCGTGGGCGACCAGTTCGACCAGACCAACAAGAACCGCGCCAAGGTCGTGTTCGACGCCTTCTACTGGAGCATCAACTTCGGCTCCTTCTTCGCCTCGCTGCTGATGCCCATCTTCCTGCGCGACTACGGCGGCGCCGTGGCCTTCGGCATTCCCGGCATCCTGATGTTCATCGCCACCTTCGTGCTGTGGCTGGGCCGCAAGAAGTACGTGCACGTGCCGCCGGCCGCGCCGAACCCGAACTCCTTCATGAACGTGGCCAAGACCGCCCTGCTCAGCACCGCGCCCGGCCAATCGCGTACCGGCCTGGCGATGGCCATGGTGGGCGTCATCGGCGCCCTCGGCTCGCTGGCCATGACGCCCAAGTGGGGCTTCGTCATCGCCGCCTGCACGGCGCTGGTGCTGCTGCTGGCCTTCGGCGGCATCGGCACCTCGATGCAGCTGGAACGCGCGCGCGGCAAGCATAGCGACGAAGGCGTGGACGGCGTGCGCGCCGTGCTGCGCATCTTCATCGTGTTCGCGCTGGTGACGCCGTTCTGGTCCCTGTTCGACCAGAAGGCCTCCACCTGGATCGTGCAGGCCAACGACATGACCCACCCGACCTACGAGCTGCTGGGCTGGAGCTTCAGCTTCGTGCCGGCGCAGATGCAGGCGCTGAACCCGCTGCTGGTGATGCTGCTGATCCCCTTCAACAATATCGCGCTGCTGCCCATCCTGCGCAAGATGGGCATCGAGCCGACCGCGCTGCGCCGCATGGGCGCGGGCATCTTCTTCTCCGCGCTGGCCTGGGTGGTGATCGGCACGCTGCAGGTGGTGATGGACGGCGGCACGGCCGTGTCGATGGCGTGGCAGATCCTGCCCTACGCGCTGCTGACCTTCGGCGAAGTGCTGGTATCGGCCACCGGCCTGGAGTTCGCCTACAGCCAGGCGCCGGCATCGATGAAGGGCACCATCATGTCGCTGTGGTACCTGGCCGTCACGGTCGGCAACCTGTGGGTGCTGATCCTGAACTCCAGCGTGAAGAACGAAGCCGTGTCGGCCTACATCGCCAGCACCGGCTTCTCGGTGATGGCCTTCCAGATGTACTTCTTCGCCGCCTTCGCCGGCCTGGCGGCGGCCATCTTCGCCTGGTACGCCACCCGCTACCGCATGGTGGACAACTACCGCCCCGAGCCCGAGCCGAATCCGTGCTACGGCACGCCGGAGCCCAAGTCCGCATAACCCTGGCGGCGGAAATCCGCACACGGCCATGCGCCGGGTGCGGATTTCCGCCACGCCGCCCTCCCCGCCGCAGCTCTGCGGCAGCGCACCAAACGAATCAAATCAAGCACTTGGCTTTTCCGGCCTGCTTGGCACGCTTTCTGCTCAATAGCTCCTTACAACAAACCCGTTCAGGAGACGAACATGAGCATCAGCAAAACCATCGCCCGCACCATTCCATTCGCCATTGCAGCCGCATTCGCAGCATCGGCCACCACCGCCAGCGCCCAGGAAGTGGTCCGCCTCGGCAACCTCAAATTCGCGCACTACGGCGCCGTGTCGTACATCAAGGAGATTGCCCCCAAGTGCGGCATCAAGGTCGAGGAACACATCTTCGCCAAAGGCCCGGACGTAATGCAGGCCATCCTGGCCGGTGAGCTGGACGTCGGCACCACCGCCTCCGAAGCCGCCATCCAGGGCCGCGCCAACGGCGCCCCGATCTACGTGGTGGCCGGCTTCGCCAAGGGCGGCGCGCGCCTGGTGGCGCGTCCGGACAGCGGCATCAAATCCATCAAGGACCTGAAAGGCAAGAAGGTCGGCGTCACGCGCGGCGGCATCCACGAAGTCCTGCTGGCGGCCGAACTGCAGCAGGCCGGCATCACCTTCTCCGACCAGCCGGGCAAGGACGTGCAACTGATCTTCCTGGCCTTCGCCGACCTGAACCAGGCCCTGCTCGGCAAGAACCTGGACGCCATCATGCAATCGGAACCGCAATCGTCGCAAGCCATCAACAAGGGCTTCGGCGTGGAAGTGATGAAGCCCTACGACACGCCGATCGGCGAGCCGGTGCGCACCATGGTGATGAGCGAAAAGTTCTACAAGGAGCGCCGCGCCACCGCCGCCAAATTCATGAGCTGCTTCCTGCAGGCCACCAAGACCTTCATCGACAACAAGCCGACCGCCGAAAAATACGTGCGTGAAGTGATCTTCAAGAACCAGATCACCTCCGACGACTTCCAGGACGCCATCAGCAATTCGCCCTACAGCTACGACATCACGCCGCAGCACATCCAGATCACCACGGACGTGATGGCCAAGACCGGCGTGGGCAAGATGCGCAAGGCGCCGGTCGCCACCGAATGGGTCAAGACCGACCTGCTGGAAGAAGCAAAGAAAAGCCTCAACATCAAATAAAGCGGGGACATCATGAAGAAAATGAATTGGCGGGAAATCGGCACCGGGCTGGTGGTGCCGGCCGTTGTCGTGCTGCTGTGGCAAGCCAGCGCCATGCTGGGCTGGGTCAATCCGCAGGTGCTGCCGTCGCCGCTGGCGGTGGTGCAAAAGCTGCTTGAATACTCGCTGCCGCTGACGGCCTACGACCCGGCCGCCGGCTCGTGGCTGTCGTGGGCCATGTCCGGCGAGCTGTGGATGGACACCCTGGGCAGCATGTACCGCGTGCTGGTGGGCTTCGCCATCGGCGCCGGCCTGGCGCTGCCGCTGGGCCTCATGATGGGCTCCAGCCAGCGCGCCTACGCCTGGTTCAATCCCCTGATGCAGCTGCTGCGTCCCATCCCGCCCATCGCCTACATCCCGCTGTCCATCCTATGGTTCGGCCTGGGCAACGCGCCGGCCGTGTTCCTGATCGCCATCGGCGCCTTCTTCCCAGTGCTGATGAACACCATCGCCGGCGTGCGCCAGGTGGACGGCATCTACATCCGCGCCGCGCGCAACCTCGGCGTAAGCCAGCGCACCATGTTCGTGCGCGTGATGCTGCCGGCGGCCGTGCCCTACATCCTGTCCGGCGTGCGGATCGGCATCGGCACCGCCTTCATCGTGGTGATCGTGTCCGAGATGATCGCCGTAAACAACGGCCTGGGCTTCCGCATCCTCGAAGCGCGCGAATACTTCTGGTCCGACAAAATCATCGCCGGCATGATCAGCATCGGCCTGCTGGGCCTCTTCATCGACATCGGCATGAACAAACTGAACAACCATTTGCTGCGCTGGCACCGTGGCCTGGAGAACTGAGATGAGCAAAATGGAAAAGAACTTCAGCCACATCGCCGTGCGCGGCGTGAACAAGGTATTCAAGAGCAGCGACCGCGAAGTGGTGGCGCTCAAGGACATCAACCTGGACATCCCGCAAGGCCAGTTCGTCTGCCTGCTCGGCCCATCGGGCTGCGGCAAGTCCACGCTGCTGAACGCCATCGCCGGCTTCTCGCTGCCCTCCAGCGGCGAGATCACCGCCGACAGCCAGATCGTGACCGGCCCCGGCCCCGAGCGCGGCATGGTGTTCCAGGAATACGCGCTGTTCCCGTGGATGACGGTGGAAAAGAACATCGCCTTCGGCCTGGAAATCAAAGGCATGTCCAAGGACCAGATCGACCAGACCGTCTCGAAGCTGCTCAACATGCTATCGCTGAGCGACTTCCGCCACCGCTTCCCGAAAGACCTGTCGGGCGGCATGCGGCAAAGGGTGGCGATCGCCCGCGTGCTCGCGCTGGACTCGCCCATCATGCTGATGGACGAACCGTTCGGCGCGCTGGACGCCCTGACCCGCCGCAACCTGCAGGACGAGCTGCTGCGCATCTGGGCCGAGCTGAAGAAGACGATTATTTTCGTCACGCACAGCATAGAAGAAGCGATCTACATGGCCGACCGCATCGTCGTGATGACCTACCGTCCCGGCACCGTCAAGCGCGACATCATGGTCGACCTGCCGCGCCTGCGCGACCCCTCCGCCGCCGAATTCAACGCCCTCAAGCGCGAACTCGGCATGCTGGTAATGGAAGAGCAACAGCGCCACCACAACGACGAAATGCGCATGGCCGCCGTCGACTAACCCCCGGGGTCAGATCCGGCATTACGCCACGGCCTCAGCCGTCCCTCTGGGGTCAGATCCGGCATCGCGCCACGGCCTCAGCCGTATGCTGCTGAGCTCGTGACGCGATGCCGGATCTGACCCCGATGTCGATGCCGGATCTGACCCCGATGTAGATGCTGCTGAGCTCGTGGCGCGATGCTGGATCTGACCCCGATGTAAAATCGCACCATGCGCGCAAAACTGATCAGAGTACTGGCCTTGCTGGGCGCCGCTGGCGTGATCGCGGCGGCCGGCTGGGCGGGCATGCTGCGCGCGCAGGCGGATTTGATGGAGCAGGGCCGGCGCCAGCTGGAATTGATGGCGCCGGATCTGCAGTCCGCCATGGAGAAGTATGAAACCCTGCCTTTCGTGCTGGGCTTCCAGCCGGACCTGATCCAGGCGTTGGCTCATCCAGAAGACGCGGCGACCATCGCGCGCCTCAATCAGTCCCTGCAAACCATCCAGCAGCAGGCCAAGGTCGGCGCCATCTACATGATGGACCGCACCGGTCTCACACTGGGCGCCAGCAACTGGGACCAGCCGCTCGGCTTCGTCGGCAAGAATTTTTCGTACCGCCCTTATTTCAATGAAGCGCTGCATGGCCGCGCGGGCCTGTTCTATGGCATCGGCACCAGCACCAGCGAGGCGGGCTATTTCATCGCGCAGCCGGTGTACCGCAACGGCACGGCGGGCGGACCGGTGGCGGGTGTGGTGGTGGCGAAAATCAGCCTGGCGGACTTTGAGCAGACCTGGCGCAGCAGCGAGCATGCGATTGCTTTGGCGGACCGCCATGGCGTGATCTTCCTCAGCAACCAGCCGCAGTGGCGCTACCGCAGCCTGCAGCCGCTCAGCGCGGCCACCATGCAGGAGCTGGCGCATACGCAGCAGTACATGGGCCAGACCGTGACGCCGTTGCCCGCTCATCCGGGCCAGTTCGCGTCGCGGCCGGTGGGCCGCCTGGGTTGGCAACTGATGCTGTTTCCGGCGCAGACGCGCGTGGTGCGGGCGGGCTTGCAGTGGGCGCTGGCGGCTTTCCTGCTGCTGTCCTGCGCGGCCGTGTCGTGGTGGGCGCTGCACCAGCGCAGGCGCAGGCTGGAGGAGCGCAATGAGTCGCGCCAGGCTTTGCAGCAGGCGGCGCGCGAGCTTGATAGCCGCATCGTGGAACGCACGCAGCAGCTGCGCGAGACCAACCAGGACTTGGAGAACAAGTACGCGCGCCTGAAGGCTACCGAGCAGATGCTGCGCTCGACACAGAATGAACTGGTCCAGGCGGGCAAGCTGGCCATGCTGGGGCAGATGGCGGCGGGCGTGACGCATGAACTGAACCAGCCGCTGGCGGCGATCCGCGCCTTCGCGGACAATGCGCGCACTTTCCTGCAGCGCGGCCAGCCGGCGCAGGCCGAGGCCAACCTGGGCCACATCGGCGACGCCAGCGCACGTATGGGGGCCATCATCGCGCAGCTGAAGGGCTTTGCGCGCAAGGATGAGTCGATCTGTTCGGTGGAACTGGCCAAGTCTGTGCGCGCGTCGGCCTTCATGATGGAGAGCGAGTTCCGCAGGCACGGCGTGGCGCTGGCGATCGATGTCGGCGCCAGCCCGGCTGCGGCAGGCGGGCACGCGCTCAGCGACGGCCGCGATGACCGCGACGACGGTGGCGCCAGCCCGGCTGCGCCAAGCGGGCACACGCTCAGCGGCAGCGGTGACGACGGCGCCGCAGGCCCCGGCAGCCCCGGTGCGGGCGACGGCGCGGCTCCGCTGCTGGTTGCCGGCGACGCGGTGCGCATCGAGCAGGTGCTCATCAACCTGCTGCGCAACGCGCTGGACGCGGTGGAGGACGCGCCGCAGCGCCAGGTCTGCATCGCGCTGGCGCGCGTGGGCGATCATGCCGAGGTGCGCATCAGCGACAGCGGCGGCGGTATCCCCGAGCAGGTGGCGGCGCACCTGTTTGAACCCTTCTACACTACCAAGCCGTCCGGCAAGGGCCTCGGGCTGGGCCTGGCCATCTCGTCGTCCATCGTGCAGGCGATGAACGGCCAGCTGACGGCGCATAACCTGCCCGGCGGCGGCGCGCAATTCGTGCTGCGCCTGCCGCTGCAACTGGAAAGCACCCATGCAAGCCATCCTCATTGAAGACGAAGCCGCGCTGCGCCTGGCCACGGCGCAGACCCTGGAACTGGGCGGCTTCACCGTGCAAGCCTACGCCAGCGCCGAGGAAGCGCTGCCGCTGCTGCGCGCCGACTTTCCCGGCGTGGTAGTCACCGACGTGCGCCTGCCCGGCCGCTCCGGCCTGGAACTGCTGGCGCAGGTGACCGCCCTGGACGCGGAACTGCCCGTCATCGTGGTTACGGGTCACGGCGACGTCACCATGGCGGTTGCCGCCATGCGAAGCGGCGCCTATGACTTCATCGAAAAGCCCTTCGCCTCCGAGCGTCTGATGGACGCCGTGCGCCGCGCGCAGGAGCGCCGCAGCCTGGTGCTGGAGAACCGCGAACTGCGCGCCGCGCGCGCCCTGCATCCGGATACGCCGGACCTGATCGGCCGCTCGCCCGCCATCGAGCATTTGAAAGTCCTGGTGCGCAACGTCGGCCCGGCGGGCGTGGATATCCTGATCAACGGCCAGACTGGCACCGGCAAGGAAGTGATGGCGCGCCTGCTGCACGCGGCCAGCGGCCGCAAGGGCAACTTCGTGGCGATCAATTGCGGTGCGCTGCCGGAGTCCGTGTTCGAGAGCGAGATCTTCGGCCATGAAGCCGGCGCCTTCACCGGCGCCCAGAAGCGCCGCATCGGCAAGCTGGAATACGCCAATGGCGGCACCGTCTTCCTCGACGAGATCGAAAGCATGCCGATGGCGCTGCAGGTGAAGCTGCTGCGCGTGCTGCAGGAACGCCGCCTGGAGCGGCTGGGCGGCAATGAAGGCGTGGCGCTCGACTGCCGCGTGGTCGCCGCCAGCAAGGCGGACCTGCTGCAACTGAGCGCGCAAGGCCTGTTCCGCGAAGACCTGTACTACCGCATCGGCGTGGTGACGATCGACCTGCCGCGCCTGCGCGAGCGGCGCGAAGACATCCCGCTGCTGCTGGCCCACTTCGTGCAGGAAGCCGCGTTGCGCTACCAGCGTCCGCTGCCGCAATGGAGCGCGCAGGACATGGCCGCCTGGCAGGCCGCCGACTGGCCCGGCAACGTACGCGAACTGCGCAACTTCGCCGAGCGCCTGACGCTGGGACTAGCGCCCTCCCCGGCACCAGCGCCGGCGACCACCGCGCCGCCGGCCGCTGCCGCTGCCGCCACCACCACGGCCACCGCCACCGCAGCAGCAGCAGCAGCAGCAGCAGCAGCGGCAGGCGACTCCCTCCCCCAGCAAGTCGACAATTTCGAACGCGATCTGATCTTGCAAGCCCTGTCCGCCGCCGACGGCAACGTCGCCCTGGCCGCCGACAACTTGAGCGTCCCGCGCAAGACGCTCTACGACAAGCTCAAGAAATACCAGATCAGCCCCGGCAAAAAGTAGACGTCCCGAACGGAATCCGTAGTAAAGCTACAGCAATTGGATTACCATATCGGTCAAATTCAAGCTGCAAATGCCAATTTTGTAGCCCAACTACTTTGGAGACTGTCTATGGCTGGGAAGATGGGAGCACGCCTGCCGCTAAATGCGTCGCTGGGTGCAGCGCTGGTGTTGACGGCGTTCGGGGCGCAGGCCTCGGTGCAGTTGAGCGCTTGCGATGCGCCGCTTGAAACGGTACTGAACAAATCCAATCTGTTCGACGCGCGCGCGGTGTGGCTGAACCGCCAACTGGCCAAGTGGCCCGGCGCGGATGCGGGCGGCACCTTCAAGCTTTATCACTCGGCCAGCGGCCAGATCGCCGCCGCCGCCGGCGCCAAGGTCTACGGCGCGGATGGCACGCTGGCGATGAGCGTCCATACCGGCGCCATCCCGGCCGACGCGGCACAGCGCTTCAAGTATGTGGGCAATGGTGCCGTGCTGGCCGTGGCGGCGGCGGACCAGGCCAGGCTGGCCGCACTGCTCAAGCAGCAGCTGGTGCTGGTACAGGAGAACGCAGACGGCACCGTGCGCGACGCCACCACCTTGCAGATCGCGGGGGCGCTGGACGATATCTACGCAGCAGCGGACAAGGCGCCCGACCTGGGCGTGACGCTCGCCAAAGGCCATACCGCCTTTAAACTGTGGGCGCCGACCGCGCAGCAAGTATCCGTCTGCACCTACGACAACGGCTACGGCAAAGCCTCGGGCGTGGACAGCATGCGTTTCGACGCCGCCACCGGCATCTGGTCCGCCTCGCGCCGCAGCAACCTGTCCGGCAAGTACTACAAATACGTGGTGGACGTGGTCGCACCGAGCAAAGGCCTGGTGCGCAATCTCGTCACCGACCCTTATTCCATCAGCCTCACCACAGATTCCCTGCGCAGCTACATCGCCGACCTGGACTCGGCCAAGCTGAAGCCCGCAGGCTGGGACAAGGCGCCGGTGCCGAAGAAGGTCGCCGCGCAGACCGACATGTCGGTGTACGAACTGCACGTGCGCGACTTTTCGATCAACGATAGCACCGTCAGTGAGGCCAATCGCGGCAAGTACACCGCGTTCACCGAGACAGGCTCGAACGGCATGAAGCACCTGGCCGCGCTGAGCCGCGCCGGCATGACCGACATCCACCTGCTGCCCGTGTATGACATCGGCTCCGTTCCGGAAAAAGGTTGCGTCGTGCCGCAGCCGAGCGGCGCGCCGGATAGCGACAGCCAGCAGGCGCTGGTTGGCGCCACCTTCATCAAGGACTGCTACAACTGGGGCTATGACCCCTACCACTACAGCGCCCCCGAAGGCAGCTACGCCACCGACCCGGCCGACGGCGCACGCCGCATCGTCGAGTTCCGCCAGATGGTGATGGCGCTGCACAAGGCCAATCTGCGCGTGGGCATGGACGTGGTCTACAACCACACCTACCGCGGCGGCCAGGAAGAGAAATCCGTGCTGGACCGCGTGGTGCCGGGCTACTACCACCGCCTGAACGCGAAGGGCGTAGTGGAGCGCTCTACATGCTGCGACAACACGGCCACCGAGAACATGATGATGGCCAAGCTGATGATCGATTCAGCCGAGCTGTGGACGCGCCATTACAAGATCGATTCATTCCGCTTCGACCTGATGGGCCATCAGCCGCGCGCGGCGATGGAGGCGCTGCAGGCGCGCGTGGACAAGGCAGCCGGACGCCGCGTGAACCTGATCGGCGAGGGCTGGAACTTCGGCGAGGTGGAAAACGGCGCGCGCTTCGTGCAGGCGTCGCAGCTGTCGCTCAACGGCAGCGGCATCGGCACCTTCAGCGACCGTGGCCGCGACGCGGTGCGCGGCGGCGGCGCGGGTGATTCGGGCGAGAAGATGTTCAGCATGCAGGGCTATATCAACGGCCTGGTGTACGACCCGAACGCGCACGCGGGCCAGCGTCCGAAGGAAGACCTGCTGCGCACGGCGGACCTGGTGCGCGTGGGCCTGGCGGGCAGTGTGCGCACGTACAAGATGAAGACCTGGCAGGACAAGGAGCTGGAGCTGCAAGCGATCGACTACAGCGGCCAGCCGGCCGGTTATGCGAGCGAGCCGTCGGAGGTGGTGAACTACGTGGAGAACCACGACAACCAGACCATGTACGACGTGAACGCCTTCCGCCTGCCGCTGGCCACGACCAGCGCAGAGCGTGCGCGCGTGCAGATGCTGGGGGCGGCGATCAATGCCTTCAGCCAGGGCGTGGCCTATTATCACGCGGGCTTCGATATCCTGCGCTCCAAGTCGCTGGACCGGAACAGCTTTGAGTCGGGTGACTGGTTCAACCGGCTGGACTGGTCTTACCAGGACAATTACTACGGCGTGGGGCTGCCGCCGGAAGCGGACAATGGCAAGGACTATGCGCTGATGAAGCCATTGCTGGCGAATGCGGCAATCAAGCCTGCGCCGGCCGACATTGCGTTTGCGCGGGATGCGTTCCGCGATCTGCTGAAGATCAGGGCCAGCAGCACGCTGTTCCGCATGCGCACGGCGGCAGATATCAGGGAGAGGCTGCATTTCCTGAATACGGGGTCGGCGCAGGTGCCGACCGTGGTGGCGGCGCGCCTCGACGGCGCGGGCTACGCCGGGGCGGGGTTCAAGACGGTGACGTATCTGATCAACGTGGACAAGGTTGAGCAGAGCATCGTGGCGGATGGGGAGAAAGGCAAGCAGTATCGCCTACATCCGGTGCATACGGCGGCTGGCGCGGCGGACCAGCGCGCGCGGGCGGCGCGTTACGACAGCGCCACGGGAAGGTTCACCGTTCCGGCGCGCACGGCCGTGGTCTTTGTTGAGTAGGCGGCGCGGGCACGGCGGGTTACGCGGGCTGCGCCCGCTAACCCGCCCTACGGACTTTCGCAGCAGACGCAAACCGTAGGGCGGGTTAGCGCCGCGCGAGCGGCGCGTAACCCGCCAACGCGCGGCCGCAGCCTCAGCGCGCGGCCGCGCCCAGCAGCGCCACGCCGCCTTTCACCGGCAACGTCACTTCACCGCCTTTCACCACCGCACTGGCACCGGAGTAGTAGTCCTTCACCTTCTGCCCATCCGCGAACGCCCCGCCCACCTTGATGGTGCTGCGCGCAGCGGCCGGCACATCCAGCGCCACCACCACCTTGTCGCTGACGCCAGCCTTCTCGTAGGTGCGCTTGAACGTGTACGGCTGGTCCGCAATCTTCTCATGCAGCCCCGCCCCCACGGCCACGTGCGCATGGCGGAACAGTCCCAGCTTCGCCCAGTGCGCGCGCACATCCGCCACCCTGTAGCCGTCCCGCGCGACGTTCTTCGCCAGGTCTTCCCAGTTCATATACGTGCGCAGCTTGGCATCCCCTTGCGCGCCGGGCGCATCGAGCAGGCGCGCGGTCTCGTCGCCGTAGTAGATCTGCGCCGCGCCCGGCGCCAGCAGCAGCTTGTTGGCCGTCTCGAACGGCTTCTTGCGCGCCGGATCGAACGGATTCCCGTCGTCGTGCGAAGCCGTGTAGTTCACCACCGAATAACCCTTCAGCGGGCCTTGCAGCGCCGCCGAATACTTGCTGAACAGCGTCTCGTAATCCTGTTTCGCGTCCCACACCAGGCCGAAGTTGATCATGCTGTCAAAGCCATTGTCATAGAAGTCCACCAGCGCCCCGCCGCCCATGTCGAACTGCCGGCCGTGCGCGATGTTGTAGTTGTAGACCTCCGCCAGCATGTAGAACCTGCCATCGCCGAGCGCCTTGCCGGGATGCGCGCGCTTCCAGTCCTCGTGCGCCGCCACGGCCACCGTGCGCAGCTCCTTCCAGATCCCCGGCTCGGTGTGCTTCACCGTGTCGGCGCGGAAGCCGTCCACGCCGAACTTGCGTACCCAGTCCGCGTGCCACTTCATCAGGTAATAGCGCGGCGCGCGCGGGTAGCCGGTGCGGGCGAAGAACTCGTCCAGCTCTTTCACCTCGCGCTCGTAACGCCCCTCCTTTTTCCACTTCTGCACCAGCGCGTCCGGCAGCGCCACGTTGGCGTTGCTGTTGGTGAGCACGTCCGGCAAGCCCTTCACCAGCGTGCAATCGACGTTGGTTGCCACGTCCTTGTAGGTGCACGCGGGATTGAGCCGCACCCAGTCCGAAGGCCACGCCGGTTCGTCGGCCGTAAACGGCGCGGTGTGGTTCATCACCACGTCCAGCAGCACGCGGATGCCGCGCGCGTGGGCCGCTTCCACGAAGTCCTTGAAGTCCTTTTCGGTGCCCAGGTTGGCGTCGACCGCAGTGAAGTCTTTCGCCCAGTAGCCATGGAAGCCATAAGACTTGCCGGTGCCCTCGTCGGTCGATCCGTGCAATTGCTCAACCGGCGGCGTGAGCCACAGCACGTCCACGCCCAGGCTGTCGAAGTAGCCGGCCTTCAGCTTGGCCGTCACGCCTTTCAGGTCGCCGCCCATGTAGCCGCGCTGCGGGGCCGCGTCGGCCTTGCGGCCGTAGGACAGGTCGTTGCTGCGGTCGGCGTTGTTGAAACGGTCCGTCAGCAGGAAGTAGACGGTGGCGTTCTCCCACAGGAAAGGCTTGGGCGCTGGTTTTGCTGCTTGCGCCGCCTGTGCGTTCATGCTGCCCGCGAGCAGCGCCAAAGACAATGCGATGGGAGATAGTTTCATGCAGTTCGGTCCTGTGGTTATGGTTATGTGATCACGGTCGGGGTGGCCCTGCCCGTGTGCATGGCGATACTGGCCACGCTCTCGGCGGCGGCGATCAGGCTTGCCAGCGCTTGCTGCGTGGGACGTTGATGCTGCGTTGGATCGGGTTCAAACAATTCCAGGTAGACGCGCAAGGTGGCGCCCTCGGTGCCGGTACCGGACAGGCGGTAGACGATGCGCGAGCCGTCCTTCATCACGATGCGCACGCCTTGCTGCTGCACGGTGGAGCCGTCCACCGGGTCGGTGTACGAAAAGTCGTCGGCGAAATCGACCGTATGGGCGTTGAGCACCGTGCCTGCCAGCGCCGGCAGCTTGATGCGCAGGTCGGCCATCAGCAGGCGCGCAGCTTCGGTCTCGATGGCTTCGTAGTCGTGGCGCGAATAGTAGTGGCGGCCGAAGCGCGCCCAGTGTTCGGTAACGATCTGCTCCACACCCTTGCCGCTGGCCGCCAGCAGGTTGAGCCAGAACAGCACGGCCCACACGCCGTCCTTCTCGCGGATGTGGTCCGAGCCGGTGCCATAGCTCTCCTCGCCGCACAGCGTGGCCATGCCTGCGTCCAGCAAGGTGCCGAAGAATTTCCAGCCGGTGGGCGTTTCGTGGCACTGGATGCCGAGCGCCTCGGCCACGCGGTCGGCCGCGCGCGAAGTGGGCATGGAGCGGGCGATGCCTTTCAGGCCATCGCGGTAGCCCGGCGCCACGGTGGCGTTGGCGGCCAGCACGGCCAGGCTGTCGGACGGCGTGACGTCGAACTTGCGTCCGACGATCATGTTGCGGTCGCCATCGCCGTCGGAGGCGGCGCCAAAGTCGGGCGCGTCCGCCGCGGCCATCAGCGCAATCAGCTCGGCGGCGTTGACGGGGTTCGGATCGGGATGGTGGCCGCCGAAGTCTTCCAGCGGCACGGCGTTGATGACGGTGCCGGCCGGCGCGCCCAGCATGCCCTCGATGATGGCTTTGGCGTATGGCCCGGAGACGGCGTGCATGCCGTCGAAGCGCATCGTGAAGCCGCCGGCGAACAAGGCGCGGATGGCGTCGAAGTCGAACAGGCGCGCCATCAGTTCCGCATAGTCCGCCACGGAGTCGATGACCTCCACCCGCATGTTCTCGATCTGCGAGGCGCCGAGGGTGTCGATGTCGATATCGGCGGCGTCGCTGATGCGGTACTGTGTGATGGTCTCGGTGTGGTGGAAGATGGCTTCGGTCACGCTCTCGGGCGCCGGCCCGCCTGCCGCGATGTTGTACTTGACGCCGAAGTCGCCGTCCGGCCCGCCGGGATTGTGGCTGGCCGACAGGATGATGCCGCCCGAGGCCTGCCGCTTGCGTATCACGCAGCTGACGGCGGGCGTGGACAGGATGCCGCCCTGCCCCACCAGCACCTGCGCGTAGCCATGCGCGGCCGCCATGCGCAAGATGGTCTGGATCGCGGCGCGGTTGTGATAGCGGCCGTCGCCGCCCAGCACCAACGTCTTGCCGCTGCAGTCGCCCAGCGTGTAGAACACGCTCTGGATGAAATTCTCGAGATAGTGCGGCTGGCTGAAGGTCGTGACCTTCTTGCGCAGGCCGGAGGTTCCCGGCCGCTGGCCGGGGATGGGATGGGTGGTAACAGTCTGGATAGCCATGGTCGCTCCGCGTCGGTGATCGTTGCCGCCTGGCGGCGGCGCAATCGCCGTTTTACCGCGTTTGGCGGCAAAACGGCGCGCGGCTGCGCATGAGATCAGGAAGGCTGCTTGGCCGCGCCGTCCGCGCCGTCCGGCAAGGCGGCGCGCTTGGCGCCGTGTTCGTGCACGAACATCGTCAGCAGGCCGGCCAGCACCATGCTGGCACCGCCCAGGGCCACGGTGCTTACCGTGTGGCCGCTGAAGAAGTGCTTGGTGACAAAGCCCAGCAGCAGGCCGCTGACGATTTGCGGAATGACGATGAAGAAGTTGAACACGCCCATGTAGAAGCCCATGCGCTTGGGTGGCAGCGCGCCGGCCAGGATGGCGTATGGCATGGTCAGGATGCTGGCCCATGCAATGCCCACGCCTATCATCGGCAGGATCAGCAGGTTCAGGTTGTGGATCAGCATGATGCTCATCAGGCTGGCGCCGCCGATCACCAGGCACACCATGTGCACGAATTTGCGGCTGGTGGCGCGCGCGAAGATCGGCAGGATGAAGGCGGCCAGCGCGGACACGCCGTTGTACACCGCGAACATGATGCCGACCCAGTTGCCCGCCTCCTGGAACGCGGCCGATTGCGCATCGGCGGTGCCGAACACATTGTCGGCCACGGCGTTGGTGGTATAGATCCACATGGCGAACAGCGCCACCCAGGTGAAGAACTGCACGAAGGCCAGCTGCACCATGGTCTTCGGCATGCTCATGAAGCCGCCCAGGATTTCGATGATGGCATGGCTCACGCCCGGCTTGCTCTCGGCGCGGAAGGCTTCCAGGTTTTCCGGCGGGATCTCGTCGGCCGTCAGCACGGTCCACATCACGGCCAGGAAGTAGGCTGCGCCGCCGGCGTAGAAGGAGTAGCGCACGCTGTCGGGAATGGCGCCGTTGACAGGCACATTGCTCACGCCCAGCACGTCGGCAAACAGGTAAGGCAGCAGCGAGGCGATCACCGCGCCGCAACCGATGAAGAAGGTCTGCATCGCGAAGCCGGTGGTCTGCTGCGAGGAATCGAGCTTGTCGCCGACGAAGGCACGGAACGGTTCCATGGAGACGTTGATGGCCGCGTCCATCAGCCACAGGATGGCGATGGCCATCCACAGCGCGCTGGAGTTAGGCATCAGGAACAGCGCCAGCGAAGCCAGTACGGCGCCGACGAAGAAGAAGGGACGGCGGCGGCCCCAGCGCGGGTGCCAGGTGTTGTCGCTCAGGTAGCCGATAATCGGCTGCACCAGCAGGCCCGTCACCGGCGCGGCCAGCCAGAACAGCGGCAGGTCGTCGGGGCTGGCGCCCAGCGTGGCGAAGATGCGGCTGGTGTTGGTGTTCTGCAGCGCGAAGCCGAACTGGATGCCGAAAAAGCCGAAGCTCATGTTCCAGAGCTGCCAGAAACTCAGCCTGGGCTTGATGGATGGTGATTGCATACCTGCCTGTCCCCGATTTTTGTGGTCCTGGCTGGATGCCGGACGGAATGTTTAACGCTACTTTGTAGTAAAGTAACACGGTGATAATGCCGTGTCAATCCGCACACTCATAGTAGAATTAGACGGTTAGCCCGCTTTCAGCCCACTTCGAGACCCTGTTTTGTAGTCAAATAACAGAAAACTATATGACAACACCTACCTACGCCAAGATCGCCCTCCTGCTGCTGGCCAGCCCCCTCGCGCTGGCCCAGAACGCCGACCGCAAACTGCACAGCGCCACCCTGAACGGCAACCAGCTAGAGATTACAACCAGCGACGGCAAATACCTCATCAAACCGTACTCGCCGCGTATCGTTGAAACCACGTTTGTGCCGCAGGGCGAGGCGTTCGAGCCGGCTTCGCATGCCGTGGTGCTGGCGCCGGGCAAGGACAGCGCCACGCTGAAAGATGCGGACGGCAAGCTGGAATACGCGGTGGCGGGCGGCATCAGCGTGACGGTGACGAAGGCGCCGTTCCGCATCGCCTATGCCTACAAGGGCAAGCCGCTGGTGATGGAAAAACGCGGCTACGCTAAGAAGGACGGCGCCGAGGTGATCGACTTCGAGCTGGACAAGGACGAGGCGCTGTACGGCGCCGGCGCGCGCGCGGTGGGCATGAACCGGCGCGGCAACCGCTTCACCTTATATAACAAGGCGCACTACGGCTACGACGACCGCTCGGAACTGCTGAACTTCACGCTGCCGGTGGCCATGTCGTCCAAAATGTATGCGCTGCACTTCGACAACGCGGCCATCGGCCACCTGGACTTCGACAGCAAGAAGGACAACACGCTGGCCTACGAAACCATCAGCGGCCGCAAGACCTACCAGGTGATCGCGGGCGACAGCTGGGAAGACGTGGTGGGCAGCTACACCAGCCTGACCGGCCGCCAGCCGCTGCCGCCGCGCTGGGCCTTCGGCAATTTCGCCAGCCGCTTCGGCTATCACACGGAGCAGGAAGCGCGCGACGTGGTGAAGAAGTTCGCCGACGAGAAGATTCCGCTGGACGCCATCGTGTTCGACCTGTACTGGTTCGGCAAGGACATCAAGGGCACCATGGGCAACCTGGCCTTCGACAAGGATAACTTCCCCACGCCAAAGAAGATGGTGTCGGACTTCGCGGCGCAGGGCGTGAAGACGGTGCTGATCACCGAGCCCTTCGTGCTGACCACCTCCAGCAAGTGGCAGGACGCCGTGGACAGCAAGGCGCTGGCCACCGACCCGGCCGGCGCCCCGGCGCGCTATGACTTCTACTTCGGGAACACGGGCCTGATCGACATCTACAAGAAGGAAGGCAAGGACTGGTTCTGGAACATCTACAAGGGCCTGCGCAACGACTATGGCGTGGCCGGCTGGTGGGGCGATTTGGGCGAACCGGAAGTGCATCCGTCCACCGTGCGCCACGGCACCGGCACGGCGGACCAGGTGCACAACACCTACGGGCATGACTGGGCGCGCCTGATCGCCGAGGGCTACCAGAAGGACTTCCCGAACGAACGCCCCTTCATCCTGATGCGCGCCGGCTACTCTGGCTCGCAGCGCTTCGGCCTGATTCCATGGTCGGGCGACGTGAACCGCAGCTGGGGCGGACTGAAGGCCCAGCCCGAGATCGCGGTGCAGATGGGCATGCAGGGCCTGGGCTATATGCACTCGGACCTGGGCGGCTTCGCCAATGCCTACCTGGACGATGAGCTGTACACGCGCTGGCTGCAGTATGGCGTGTTCCAGCCGGTGTTCCGTCCGCACGCGCAGCAGGAAGTGCCGTCCGAGCCGGTGTTCCGCGAGGAAGCCACCAAGGCGCTGGCGCGCGAAGCCATCCGCCTGCGCTACAGCATGCTGCCGTATAACTACACGCTGGGCTTCGACAACAGCCAGCAAGGCCTGCCGCTGATGCGGCCGATGCTGTACGAGGAGCCGCAGAACGAGAGCGCGCGCAATCTGGTGTCGTCGTATCTGTGGGGCCACGAGTTCGTGGTGGCGCCGATTACTGAACCGGGCGCACGCCGCAAGGAAGTCTACCTGCCGGCCACCAGCCCGGCGTGGTTCGACTTCAATACCGGCCGCCGTTA
Source organism: Pseudoduganella sp. UC29_71 (assembly GCF_042693265.1). Classification (NCBI taxonomy): domain Bacteria; kingdom Pseudomonadati; phylum Pseudomonadota; class Betaproteobacteria; order Burkholderiales; family Oxalobacteraceae; genus Pseudoduganella; species Pseudoduganella sp. UC29_71. The sequence continues at coordinate 4,707,677 of NZ_CP170549.1, forward strand.
CGCGGGCGGCATCACGGCCGTGGTGCCGGTGGCGCTGGACCATATTCCGGTGTTCGTGCGCGCTGGCGCGTTCATTCCGATGGTGGCGCCGGTGCAGAGCACGCGCGAGTACAGCACGCGCAAGCTGGAGCTGCACTACTACCATGACGCGGCCGTGCTGTCCGGCAGCGGCAAGCTGTATGACGACGACGGCGCGACGCCGGACGCGTACGCGAAGGGCAAGTACGAGATCGTGCGTTTCGCCAGCGCGCTCAGCGGCAGCGGCAAGCAGCTGGTCATCACGCTGGAGTCCGAAGTGGGCAAGCAGTATCAGCGGCCGGAACGCAGCGTGACGCTGAGCGTGCACAATATCGGCGCCAAGCCGGCCGGTGTGACGCTGGAAGGCCAGCCGGCCAAGTTCGGCTGGGACGCCAAGCGACAGTTGCTGACCGTGCAGGTGCCCGCCACCGCACGCGCCGCCAGTACGGTCGCCATCGCCCTGCGCTGAGCGGGCGGCGCGATCGGCGGGTTACGCGCTCGCGCGCTAACCCGCCCTACGCCCGCACGCCCAAACGTATCACGTACCGTTATCCCGTGGGGCGGATTAGCGCGCAGCGCGTAATCCGCCAACCAGCCCCGCCTCCCCCTCCCGCGCAATTGTAAAATCCGCCACGCCACCGCATACTGCTGTCTCACACAGTAAAGGATTTGCGATGGAAGGCTCCAATCTCCTCTTGATGGCCCTGGTCTACCTGACCGCCGGCGTGCTGGCGGTGCCGGTGGCGCAGCGGCTCGGACTTGGCTCGGTGCTAGGCTACCTGGTGGCCGGCCTGCTGATCGGCCCGTCCGCCCTCGCCTTCGTGCACGACCCGGCCGAGGTGATGCACTTCGCCGAATTCGGCGTGGTCATCATGCTGTTCCTGATCGGCCTCGAAGTGCAGCCCTCCCTGCTGTGGCACATGCGCACCGCCTTCTTCGGCCTGGGCGGCCTGCAGGTGCTGCTCAGCGGCCTGGCGCTGGCCGCCATCGGCCTGGCGTTCGGCATGGACTGGCAAGCCGCCGTGGCATTGGGCTTCATCCTGTCGCTGTCCTCCACCGCCGTGGTACTGCAATCACTGGAAGAAAAAGGCCTGCGCAAGACCCCCACCGGCGACGCCTCGCAAGGCATCCTGCTGTTCCAGGACGTGGCCACCATCCCCATGATCGCCGCGCTGCCGCTGCTGGCCGACGAACGCGTGACCAACGCCGCCGACACCGGCCTGCTGAAAGGCTCGCCCGCCTGGGTCCACGCCGCCGCCGTGATCGGCGCGGTGGTCATCGTCATCGTGGTGGGTCGCTTCCTGATGCGCCCCGCGCTGCGCTACATCGCCAAGATCCGCTCGCGCGAAATCTTCACCGCCGCCGCGCTGCTGCTGGTGGTGGGCGTGTCGCTGCTGATGCAGGCGGTCGGCCTGTCGGCCGCACTGGGCGCTTTCCTGGCCGGCGTGGTGCTGGCCGACAGCGAATTCCGGCGCGAGCTGGAAGGCGACATCGAGCCGTTCCGCGGCCTGCTGCTCGGCCTGTTCTTCATGTCCGTCGGCGCCAGCGTCAACCTGGCGCTGGCGGCGCAGCAAATCGGCCTGCTGGCGGCCATGGTGTTCGGCCTGATGGTGGTGAAGACGGCCGTCATCTACGGCATCATGCGCGCCTTCGGCATGCCCTCCCGCACGGCGGCGCAAACCGGCGCGGCGCTCAGCCAGGGTGGCGAATTCGCCTTCGTGCTGCTGGGCCTGGCCTCGGCATCCGGCGTGATCGCGGCCGACATCTCGGCGCTGTCGGTGGCCGCCGTCGCCATCTCGATGGCGCTCACGCCGTTCGCGCTGATCCTGTACGACCGCCTGGCCGGCCCGGGCTTTTCCAGCAAGCCGGAACCGGAAGCGGGCGCGCTGGAGCACGAGCCGGACGTGATCGTGGCCGGCTTCGGCCGCTTCGGCCAGATCGCCGCGCGCCTGCTGATGGTCAACAAGTTCAACATCTCCACGCTGGACGCCAGCGCGGAACAGGTGGAACTGGTGCGCCGCTTCGGCCGCCGCGTCTACTACGGCGACGCCACCCGCCTCGACCTGCTGCGCGCCGCCGGCGCGGCCCAGGCCAAGCTGCTGATCGTGGCCATCGACGACCGCGACCAGGCCGAGGCGCTGGTGGAAATCGCCAAACAGTATTTCCCCAACCTCACCATCCTGGCGCGCGCCTACGACCGCCGGCACGCCTACCGCCTGCTGGACCGGGGCGCGCACGTGGTGGAGCGAGAAACCTTCGAGGGCGGCCTGGCCATCGGCGAAAAGGCCCTGCGCGCGCTGGGCGTGGCGCCGGAGGAAGCGGCCAAGGCCAGCGCCAGCTTCCGCCGCCACGACGAGGACATGATCACCGCGCTGGCCAAGGTCTGGGGCGACGAGGAGAAGTACGCGGTGGCGCTGCGCGAATCGAGCGACCGCATGAACCAGCTGCTGGCGGCCGACATGGAAGAGCGCAGCACCATCCCGGAAGCCTGACGGCGCGCCAGGCCGCAGCCGTGCACCGTGCCGGGATGCGCCGCGCTACACTCCCGGCAGGCCGGATTTGGCCCGGCCGTCAGGAGACTTTCAATGAAAAAGACCTACACCGGCAGCTGCCACTGCGGCGCCGTGCGCTTTGAAGCCGACATCGACCTGAGCGCCGGCACCGGCAAGTGCAACTGCTCCATCTGCACCAAGACCCGCAACTGGGGCGTGATCCTCAAGCCCGACGCCTTCCGCCTGCTGGCAGGCGAGGAGGCGCTGAGCGACTACCAGTTCAACACCATGAGCGGCCACCACCTGTTCTGCCGCACCTGCGGCGTGCACCCCTTCGGGCGCGGCTACGTGGAGGAAATCGGCGGCCACTACGTGGGCGTGCAGGTGGCCTGCCTGGACGACGTGACGCCGGAAGAACTGATCGCCGCGCCGGTGCGCTACGCCGACGGCCGCCACGACAATTGGCAACACCCGCCCGCCGAAACGCGCCATCTTTGATACTAGCCACTACGGCAAGGGCATGTTAAGATGAGAATCGTTCTCATTTAAACCAGCCAGCCCACGCAGCGCGTCGCCAGCCCTTCACCCACAAGGATGGCCCGATGCCGCACCCACGTTTTTCCTTTTCGCCGCTGAGCGCCGCCGTGCGCTCAGCCCTGGTCTTCGCCGCGCTTGGCGGCGGCGCCCCACTCGCATACGCTGCCGACGGCCCGGCCGGCGAGGCCGAAGCCGCGCCAGCCCCTGCTGTCATGGCAGTGGTCACCGTCGATGGCAGAAAGGAAGACGACACCTATGCGGCCCGCCGCGCCGGCACCGGCACCAAGACCGACACGCCGCTGATCGAAACCCCGCAATCCATTTCCGTGATCCTGCGCGAGCGCTTCGAGGAACAGGGCGCGCAGACGCTGCGCCAGACCGTGAACTACAGCGCCGGCCTGGTGTCCGCCTATTTCGACAGCCGCGTCGATTCCATCAGCTCGCGCGGCGGCAACCCCGCCCTGCTGCAGGACGGCGTGCAGATGAACTTCGGCTCCTACAACACCACCCGCCCGGACCCGTACACGCTGGAGCGCGTGGAGGTGCTGCGCGGCCCGTCGTCCGTGCTGTACGGCCAGGGCGGCATCGGCGGCGTGGTCAACCTGGTGTCCAAGCGCCCGCTGTCGAGCAACCAGCGCGAGCTGCAGGTGCAGCTGGGCAGCGATAGCCGCAAGCAGGTGTCGGCCGACATCAACCAGGTGCTGGACGAGCAAGGCCACTGGATGGCGCGCGTGGTGGCCATCGCGCGCGACAGCGGCACGCAGGTGAACCACGTGGCCGACGACCGCCGCGTGTTCGCGCCCTCGCTCACCTGGTCGCCCAACGGCGACACCGAACTGACCCTGATGGCGCTGCGCCAGGAAGACAAGAGCGGCTCGATGATCGGCTTCTTCCCGTGGCAGGGCACCTTGCTGCCGTCGAAGTTCGGCCGCATCGACACCAGCACCTTCACCGGCGAACCGGGCTGGGACGCCTACAACACCGAGCAGACCAACCTGGGCTACATCTTCAGCCACCGCTTCCGCAGCGGCATCCAGCTGCGCCAGACCGTGCGCAAGTCGAACAGCGAAGTGGACTACCGCAGCGCCTACACCAGCTTCACCGCCGTGCCGTCCACCGGCCGCCCCGCGCGCCCGGTCTTCAACACCGACCAGCGCACCATCAACCGCGACCTGATCCAGCAGTTCAATGAACTGGACACGCTGCTGGCCGACACCCAGCTGGAAGCGAAGTTCGCCACCGGCGCCATCCAACACACCGTGCTGGCCGGCTTCGACCTGCAGCGCGTGGAAACGCGCCAGGCGCGCGGCACCGGCGTGGCTGCGCCGCTGGACGTGTACGCGCCGGTGTACGGCAACTACACGGCGCCAACGTCGCTCTCTCAGCTGCCCACCACCAGGCTGCACCAGAAGGGGCTGTACTTGCAGGACCAGGTCAAGTTCACGCCCAACTGGACCGCGCTGCTCGGCCTGCGCCGCGACGCCGCCGAGAACGACATCGAAGGCCGCGCCGCCAGCCGCACCGACGACAAGGCCACTACCAAACGCTTCGGCCTGCTCTACCTGTCGGAGCAGGGCTGGGCGCCGTACGTGAGCTATTCCGAATCCTTCCTGCCGCTGGGCGGCGTGGACTTGAACGGCAAGGCCTTCGCGCCGCAGCGCGGCAAGCAGTGGGAAGCGGGCGTGAAGTGGCAGCCTAAGGATGGCGACTTCAACACCACGCTGGCCGTGTACGACCTGCGCGACACCAACCGCAAGACCACCGATCCGGCCAATCCGCTGAACAGCATCCAGATCGGCGAAGTGCAGGTGCAGGGCCTGGAGCTGGAAAGCGGCGGCAGCCTGGGACGCGACTGGAGCTGGACCGCAGGCTATGCCTACACGGACGCCAAGGTCGCGCGCAGCAACGGCGCCGACAACGGCAAACGCCTGAGCGGCGTCCCGGAGCACAACGTGTCCGCGTGGCTGACGCGCCGCTTCGCCGTGGCCGGCAAGACCGGCTTCAGCGCGGGCGCCGGCGCGCGCCACTTGTCGTCCTCGTGGGACGGGCTGGACGCGCTGGAGACGCCGGGCATCACGCTGCTGGACGCCATGCTGTCCTACAGCAGCGGTCCGTGGCGCTTCGCCTTGAACGTCACCAACCTGGCGGACAAGGTGCAGATCTCCACCTGCCTGGCGCGCGGCGACTGCTTCTACGGCCAGCGCCGCACCGCCGCGCTGACGGCGCGCTACGCCTGGTAAGCCCATGCGCGCGCCCGCTCTCTCCGCTCCGCTGGCCTACCGGCTGGGTGTCGGCGCGCGCGCCGTCGCCGCCATCGCCGGCGGCTACGCGCTGGCTGCGGCAGCCACCGCCTTCCTGGCGCTGCTGTTGCAGCGATTGCCGCAGCTGCCGCTGCCGCCGCTGCTACACATGGGCCGCGCGGACGCCGTCATGGCTTCCACGCTGTTCTCGTTCACCGTCTACACCTGCGCCGTACTGTGGGTGTTCGCCGCCCGCAGCGCGGCGCGCGCCTGGCTAGGCCTGCTGCTGCCGGCGGCCATGCTGGCTTGCGCCGCCTACTTGATGTCCTGAGGTTCCCGATGAAAGAAAGCTTCCGCCAGTCGATGGCATGGCTGCACACCTGGTCCGGCCTGCTGGTGTGCTGGATTCTGTTCCTGGTCTTCAGTGCCGGCACCGCCAGCTACTTCCGCGACGAGATCAGCCTGTGGATGAAGCCGGAGCTGCACGCCGTCAACGTGCAGGGCGTCGCACCCGCCACCGCCGCCGTGGTGGCGGTGCAGGCCCTGCAGGAGCGCGCGCCGGATGCCAAACGCTGGTTCATCACCCTGCCCACGGACCGCACGCCGGCCATCCGCATCGCGTGGACGGACCCGGACCGCAGCAAGCGCGGGCTGAAGTCGGCGCTGATCGACCCGGCCAGCGGCGTGGAACTGAAGGACCCGCGCGAGACGCGCGGCGGTGAATTCATCTACCGGCTGCATTTCGACCTGCACTATATGCCCGCCATCTGGGCGCGCTGGATCGTGGGCTTCTGCGCCATGTTCATGCTGGTGTCCATCGTCAGCGGCGTGATCACGCACAAGCGCATCTTCAAGGACTTCTTCACTTTCCGGGGCAACAAGGGTCAGCGTTCCTGGCTGGACGCGCACAACGCCAGCGCCGTGCTGGCCCTGCCCTATCACCTGATGATCACCTACACCGGGCTGGTGACGCTGATGTTCCTGTACATGCCGGCCGCCACGCAGGTGGCGTACAAGGGAGACCGTGAAGCCATGAACGCCGAGGTCTTCCCCAGTGCGGGCAAGCCGGTCAAGCCGGCCAGGGTCCATATGCCGCTGGCGGCGGTGCGGTCCATGGTCGAGCAGGCGGAAAAACACTGGGGCGGACGCGCGGCGGGCGCGCTCAGCGTGACCAGCCCGAATGACGCGAACGCGCGCATCTCCGTCACGCGGGCCGCGGGGCGCGAACTGTCGCACAAGCAGGCGGCGATGCAGTTCGACGGCGCCAGCGGCGCGTTGCTGGCGCAGGCGGGCGACGATCCGAGCGGCGCGGCGGCCACGCACGGCGTGATGTACGGCTTGCACATCGCCCGCTTCGCGGGGCCGCTGATGCGCGGCTTCTTGTTTATCTCCGGCCTGGCGGGATGCGCCATGGTCGCCACCGGCGCGCTGCTGTGGGCCGTCAAGAGCCGGCAGCGGCAGGCCAAGGCGCTCAAGGCGGGCGGCAAGGTTGGCTTGGGCACGCGGCTGGTGGAAGCGCTCAACCTGGGCGCCATCGCCGGCCTGCCCATCGCGTACGGCGCCTACTTCTGGGCCAACCGGCTGCTGCCGGTGGGGATGGCGGAGCGGCCGGAAACGGAAATCGCGTGGTTCTTCATCGCCTGGGGCGCGGCCATGACACTGGCGCAGGTCCGTCCCGACCGCCTGATGTGGCGCCTGCAGCTCGGTGCAGGCGCGCTGCTGCTGATGGGCATCCCGGTGCTCAACGTGTTCACCACCAGCTCGCACCTCGGCGTGACGCTGCTGCAAAGCCGCGGTCCCGCCGCCGTGGCCGGCTTCGACCTCACCGTGTTTGCGCTCGGCCTCCTCCTCGCCTGCGCCGCCCGCCGCCTCGGCCGCGACGCCAAGGCCGCCGGTACGGCGCGCAGCGGCGCCGCGTCCGGTGCGGCGCCGCTGCCGGAGGCGACATGACCGCCTTGTACCTGCTCGCGCTGTTCACGCTGAGCTACGGCGGCATGTTCGCCCTGAGCATGGCGCTGGACCGCCACTACGCCGACCTGCGCGGACGCGGCGCCGCGCCATCGTCCGCGCTGCGCAAACGCCTGCAGCTGGGCGGCGCCGCAGCCCTGGCGCTCTCGCTGGCCGCGTCGGTACACGCCATGGGCGCCTCGCACGGCTTGCTGCTGTGGCTGGGCGCGCTGACCGGCGCCTGCCTGCTGCTGGTGTTGCTGCTGTCCTGCGCCCTGCGCCTGGCCGCTGTGCTCGGCGTGGCCGCCTACGCCTGTGGATCTGTCGCCTACCTTCTGGCCGGTGTATATTAGCCAACTCACCAACCCGAAGGAGACTGCAGTGCCACAACCGCTGTATATGAAAGCCATCCCCGCCGCCGTGATGCTGGCCGCTTGCGCGTTCCAGCCCGCCCAGGCAGAGGGAGCCAAAGCGCCTGCCAAAAGCACGGCGGGCAAGCCGACCGTCGCCGAAGCCGAACGCTTCCTCAACGACACCGAAGCCAAGCTGGAAAAACTGAACCTGGACAGCGCCCGCGCCCAATGGGTGGCGCAGAACTTCATCACCGACGACACCGAAGCGCTGGCCACCTACTTCGGCGAGCGCCAGCTGAGCGCCTCCGGCGAAGCGGCCCTCGGCGCGCGCCGCTACAACGGTCTCAAGCTCAAGGAAGACTACGCGCGCAAGCTCAAGCTGCTGCAGCTGACCCTGATGCTGTCCGACCCGAAAGAGCGCGAAGCCTACGCCGCCAAGAACGCGGCCCTGAACGGTGCCTACGGCAAAGCCAAATACTGCCCCACCGGCGGCCAGGAATGCCTGCCGCTGGGCGAGCTGGAAAAAATCCTCGCCACCAGCCGCGACCCGGCCAAGCTGAAGGAAGTATGGATGGGCTGGCACGCGCAGTCGCCATCGTACAAGCAGATGTACGTGGACTATGTGGCCCTGTCCAACAAGGGCGCGCGCGAAATGGGCTTCGCCGATACCGGCGCGCTGTGGCGCTCGCAGTACGACATGCCGCCGGAAGCCTTCTCGGCCGAGATGGAGCGCATGTGGCAGCAGGTCAAGCCGCTGTACGATTCGCTGCACACCTACACCCGCTACAAGCTGCGCGCCGCCTACGGCCCGGACGTGGTGCCGGCCACCGGTCCGATCCCCGCCCACCTGTTCGGCAATATGTGGAGCCAGAGCTGGGAGAACATCTACCCGCTGCTCAAGCCGGCCAGCAACGCCAGCAGCTTCGACCTGACCAAGGTGCTGGAAGAGCGCAAGACCGACGCCAAGCAGATGACGCAGTACGCCGAGCGCTTCTACACCTCGCTCGGCATGCAGAAGCTGCCCGAGACTTTCTGGCAGCGCTCCCTGCTGACCAAGCCGCGCGACCGCGAAGTGGTGTGCCACGCCTCCGCCTGGACCATGGACGGCAAGGAAGACGTGCGCATCAAGATGTGCATCCGCCCGACCGACGAAGAGTTCAAGGTGATCCACCACGAGCTGGGCCACATCTACTACGACCTGGCCTACAACAAGCAGTCCTTCCTGTTCCAGGGCGGCGCCAACGACGGCTTCCATGAAGCCATCGGCGACACCGTGGCGCTGTCCATCACGCCGGACTACCTGAAGAAGATCGGCCTGATGAACCAGGAGCCGGAAGCGAACGCCGACATCGGCGAGCTGCTGCAGCGCGCGCTGGCCAAGGTGGCCTTCCTGCCGTTCGCCTACTCGGTGGACAAATGGCGCTGGGACGTCTACGCCGGCAAGACCAAGCCGGCCGACTATGACAAGACCTGGTGGCAGCTGCGCGAGCAGTACATGGGCGTGAGCCGTCCGGCGCCGCTTGGGGCCGACGGCTTCGACGCCGGCGCCAAGTACCACGTGGCGGCCGACGTGCCGTACGCGCGCTACTTCCTGGCCCACATGCTGCAGTTCCAGTTCCACCGCGCGCTGTGCCGGGAAGCCGGCTACACCGGGCCGCTGCACCGCTGCTCGGTGTACGGCAACCAGAAAGCCGGTGCCAAGCTCAGCAGATGCTGGCCATGGGCGCCAGCAAGCCTTGGCCTGAAGCGCTGAAAGCGGCCACCGGCGAAGAGCGCATCGACGGCTCGGCGCTGCTCGACTACTTCGCCCCGCTCAAGACCTGGCTCGACGACCAGAACCGCCAGCTGGCCGCCGCCGAAGCCGCGAAGAAGTAATTTCCGCCGCAAATAAAAAGCCCGCCATGCTTGCGCATGGCGGGCTTTTCTACGTCAGCTGAAGCGGCTTAGAACTTGTAGTTCGCGCCCAGCAGGATGGTGCGGCCGTATTTCTGGTATTCCAGTTGCTGATTGCGGTTGCCGTTGTAGGTCTCGTAGGCGGCGTTGCGCAGGTTGTTCACCTGGGCGACCAGGCCCACGCCCTTCAGCGGACCGTCCTGGAACGAGTAGCCGATCTGGAAGTCGATGATGTTCTCACCCACCACGTAGCGCAGCGAACGCTCTGCCGCGAAGTTGCCGATCTCGCCCACGAAGTCCGAACGCTTGCGCTGCGAGATGCGGGTCTCGAAGCCGTTCTTCTCGTAGTAGAAGGTCAGGTTGGTGGTGTGCTTCGACAGGCCTGGCAGCGGAATGCCCTTGCCGATGCTGCCGTCCGGATCTTCGATCGCGATGGCGCTGTCGGTGTAGGTGTGGCTGGCCACCACGCCGAAGCCGTCCAGCATCGGGCTGACCATGTTCAGCGGCAGGGAACCGGACAGTTCCAGGCCCTTCATGTTGCCGCCGTTGCCGTTGTACGGTGCCTTGTAGTCGCCGATCGCGGTGTTGGCCTTGGTGCCCGGGATGTAGGCCGAGAAGTCATAGCTCTTGGTCTGCGTGAAGATGTAGGTGTCCAGCTTCTTGTAGAACGCGGCCGCAGCCAGGTAAGCCTTCTTGCCGAAGTACTTCTCGTACGAGATGTCGAAGGCCTTGGCGCGCCATGGGTCCAGGCGTGCGTTGCCGCCGCTGGCGCCCGGCTTGAAGGTGGTGTCGCTCACGCCGAAGTCCAGCGCGGAACGCAGCTGGTCCACGCGTGGACGGGCGATCTGCTTGGCCAGCGCCACGCGCACGGTGTTTTCGCCTTCGAACGCGAACGCCAGGTTCATGCTCGGCAGGTAGTCGGTGTAGGTCTTGCCGTCGTGGACAGGCTTGACTTGCTGGCCGGCCGGCGCGGTGCCGTCGTAGTAGTTCGAGTCGGACGACTGGTCGGTGTGCTGTGCCTGCACGCCCACGTTGCCGCGCATGGTGACGCTGCCGAAGTCATGCTCCAGGTTGGCCTTCACGAAGGCGGTGGTGATCTTCTCCGACACTTCCCAGTTCTTCGAGATCAGGTAGCTCTCGGTGGCGGTCGGCTTAAAGGTCATGTACTTGGCCACGACGGCAGGCACGTTCCACGACGGGATGCTGCCGATGCCGGCAAAGCCCAGGTCCACCGGCGAGAACAGCAGGTCGTTGGAAATAGTGGTCGGGTTGCCCACCAGGTTGATGTTGCCCTCTGGCTGTTCCTTGACCTTCTGGCGGTCGCTGTAGTTGCCGCCCACTTCGAAGCTCGACATCCACGATTCAACCGCCTTCGGCGCTTCGAACCTGGCCGACAGCTTGAAGCTCTTCAGCGTGTCTTCCACCTTCGGGGTCTTGCCGTAGCCGGAGCCGTAGATGGTGCCTTTCACGTACAGCTGCGATGCATCGCTGTAGCTGCGGGTCGGGGTCATCAGCGGGAAGGTGCCGCTGCCGAATTGCAGCTTCACGTTGTCCAGGTACTGCACCGAGTTCACGGCGCCCAGCTGCAGGTTGTTTTCCAGGCTCAGCTCGTCGCGCTTGGCGTTCGAGTAGCTGGCGTCAGCCACCAGGGTCACGCCGTCCAGGCGCACTTCATTGTTCCAGCCGATGGCGCGGATGTCGTCCTTGCGCTTGTCGTACATGCCGCGCACCAGCGGGTACACATTGTTGGCGGTGGCGCTGCCCAGCGCATTGCCGTTGTTGGTCACATTGGTGAAGACAGGGTCAGGCTTCAGGCCGCCGTTGTAGCCGCCCAGATTCACTTCCCACTGGTTGGCGGTGTCTTCATGCTTGAACTGGGACGCATACATGTCGATCATGCTGGTCCACTGCTTGTTCGGACGGTACTGCAGCACGCCCATCAGGCCGTCGCGGCGGTTGTAGCCGCTGCGGCCTAGGGCCTTGATGCCGTCGGTGATGGTGGTGCCGGCAGCGATGCCTGGACGCGAATCGGTCTTCCACGGCTCGTAGATACCGGTTTCCTGCGCCAGCACTGGCGATTCCAGGTGGGCATAGCCGATGGCCACGCCCAGGGTGCGGTCCAGGAACTGGTCGATGTAGCTGAAGCTGACGCGGTTGCCCTGGTCGTTGGCGTTGGAGATCTTGCCGACCGAGTTCTTCTCGCCGCGCACGTTCACGGCGAAGGTGCGCTTGGCGAAGGCCAGCGGGCGCACAGTCTGCAGGTCCAGCGTGCCGGACAGGCCTTGGCCGATCAGGCCGGCGTCCGGGGTCTTGTAGATGGTGACGCCGCTCAGCAGCTCGGATGGGTACTGGTCGAACTCGACGGAGCGATTGTCGCCGGTGGACACTTGCTCGCGGCCGTTCAGCAGCGTGGTGGAGAAGTCCGGCGACAGGCCGCGCACGGAGATCACCTGGGCACGGCCGGCTACGCGCTGGGCGGCCAGGCCTGGCAGGCGGGCGATCGACTCGGCGATCGACACGTCCGGCAGCTTGCCGATGTCTTCGGCGGAAATCGCTTCAACGATGGAGGTCGCTTCTTTCTTGACCGAGATGGCGTCTTCGATGCCGCGGCGGATACCGGACACGGTCACGGTCGCCATCGGCGCGGCAGCTTGCTCGCCGCTGGTTTGTGCCTGGGCCGAGCCGGCCAGTGCGGAAACGAACAAGGCGCATGCGGCAGCGACCGGGCTCAGTTGCAAATTCTTCATTAGGATGTCCCCTCTTTAGACAGATCAAAAGTCCCGCAGGCTGTTTATTTCGACTACACGGGAGCCAGCAAAGCAAACGCTCTCAAGACGTTCTATGCGGAATTTTGTACTAAAACTAGATATCAAGTCAATTAAAGTTCATCCGGGCTACGCATAATTGCGTGTTACGCCCCTTGCTGTGCCTATGAAAACGCTATCCTCGTTGTATTTCAGCTACATGATGAGTGAGGGGGATCTGTAGTCGAACTACAGAATGTGCCATCAGACCAGTTCTAACGAGACAACAAAAAGCGCAGCGGCACCTCCACCCGCTCGCGCCAGGCCGTCTCGCTGTGGTCGGCGCCGGGAAACACCTGGCTGATCCAGTCCACCCCGGCACGGTAGCCTTTGGCGCGCACGATGCCATCGACCTGCTGCTGGTAAGGCGCGTACAGCGCGTCCAGCGTGGCGTCGCCATGGTCGAAATACAGCTTGTGGCGGCCGGCGCGCGGCAGCTTGCGGGCCAGCCAGTCGAAATAGGCGGCCGCGTAGCGCACCGGGCGCGGGTCGTCCTTGTCGGACAGCATGTTGAAATTGGTGGTCAGCGGCCAGTGCGTGGACAGGCAGGCCGCCCCGGCGAACACTTCCGGGTAGCGCGCCAGCGCGTACAGCGAGATCATCCCGCCCATGGATGAGCCCATGATGAAGGTATCGGCGCGCTCGGGGCTGGTGCGGAAGCGCCCGTCGATGGCGGGCTTCAGTTCCTCCACGACAAAGCGCAGGTACTGCTCGGACAGCGTGGGCAAGCCGCCCGGCGTGGGCGGATCGCCCAGCAGTGCGGCGCGCAGCTCGGGCGCCAGCGCCTCCACCGCCTGTGCCGGGCCGTACTCGCGCGACCGGTCGCGCGTGCTGGCGATGCCGACGATGATGGCCGGCCGCACCGCGCCCGTCTCCGCCAGCGCCGCCAGCCGCTTGTGCACCTCCCAGGCCTGGCCGCCCATGGCGGTGGCTGGGTCGAACAGGTTCTGGCCGTCGTGCATATACAGCACAGGATAGCGCTCGCCGCTGGCGCCGTAGCCGGGCGGCAGCCACACCACCACCTTGCGCGGCGCCACCTGCGCAGACGGAAAATCGCCCAGGGCGACGAAGCTGCCCGCCTCGGCCGCCGCCGCCGCTGCCGCCGCCCCTGCCGGCCCCGCCGCCGCCGGCTGTGGCGAAACGCCCGCCAGCGCCAGCCCCAGCCCAGCCAATATCTTCCGCCGCACAGCTCGCACCATCTTCACTCCTGTACTCAAACTAGATTAAAAAATTGCCGCTTTCCTTGTATTATCTGGGAAATTCCCCAGAAATACCCTCGTCGCGTAGCCATACTACGCAGGGATAAAAAATCGGAGACGCCCCATGAAACGCCTGATAGCAGCCGCCCTGCTGGCCGCCAGCGCCCTGCCCGCCATGGGCGAAGATTATCGCATCGACCATATGGAGCCGCCCAACTGGTGGGTGGGCATGCGCGGCAAGACGCTGCAGCTGATGGTGCACGGCCAGCAGATCGCCGACCTGGAACCGGCCATCAGCTATCCCGGCGTGCGCATCGAGAAAGTAGCGCGCGTGGCGAACCGCAATTACCTGTTCATCGACCTCGCGCTGGACGACAGCGCCCGGCCCGGCACGCTCGACATCCGCTTCTCGGCGGCAGGCAAGCCCACGGTGAGCTACAGCTATCAGTTGCTGGCGCGCGAGGCCGGCTCGGCCGAGCGCCAGGGCTTCTCCACCAAGGACGCCATCTACCAGGTCATGCCGGACCGCTACGCCAACGGCAACCCGGCCAACGACAACAGCCCGCGCCTGGCCGAAAAGGCCGACCGCAGCAAAGGCGGCGGCCGCCACGGCGGCGACCTGCAAGGCATGGAAAACGCGCTCGGCTACATCGCCGCCATGGGCTACACCATGGTCTGGCCCACGCCGCTGGTGGAAAACGACATGCCGGCCTACTCCTACCACGGCTACTCCGCCACCGACCACTACAAGGTGGACGAACGCTACGGCAGCAACGAAGACTACCGCCGCTTCAGCGCCAAGGCGCGCGCGCAGGGCATCGGCGTGATCCAGGACGTGGTGCTGAACCACATCGGCGGCAAGCACTGGTGGATGCAGGACATGCCCATGCCGGACTGGATCACCTACGGCGGCAAATACGTGCCCACCCAGCACCACCGCGTGGCCGTGGCCGACCCGTACGGCTCGACCGAAGACAAGCGCAACTTCACGCAAGGCTGGTTCTCGCCCAACATGCCGGACATGAACCAGGCCAATCCCTACGTGGCCACCTACCTGATCCAGAACAACATCTGGTGGATAGAATACGCCGGCCTGGCCGGCCTGCGGGTGGACACCTACGGCTACTCGGACGCCGCCTTCCTCAGCGCCTGGTCGCGCCGCATCACCGGCGAATACCCCAACCTGAACCTGGTGGGCGAAGAATGGAGCAGCCAGATCCCCGTGGTGGCGCGCTGGCAGTACGGCAAGCGCAACAACGACGGCTACGCCTCCTACATGCCCAGCATGATGGACTTCCCGCTCAACGACGTGCTGCGCAAGGCGCTCACCGGCAAGGGCGAAGAGCCCAACCTGACCAATCTGTACGAAACGCTGGCGCAGGACCAGCTGTACTCGATCCCGTCCAACTTGGTGCTGTTCGAAGGCAACCACGACATGTCGCGCCTGTTCAGCGAGCTGAAGAACGACGACGCGCTGTTCCGCATGGCCATCGCTTACGTGCTGACCATGCCGCGCATTCCGCAGCTGTACTACGGTACCGAAATCCAGATGACCAGCAACACCGGCCCGCGCGACGACGCCTCGTACCGGCGCGACTTCCCCGGCGGCTGGGCCGGCGACAAAGTAAACGCCTTCACCGGCGCGGGACTGACCGCGCAGCAGCGCAGCGCGCAGGCCTTCATGAAGAAGCTGCTGAACTGGCGCAAGGGCGCCACGGTGATCCACCAGGGCAAGCTGATGCACTACGGCCCCGAGCAGGATACCTACGTCTACTTCCGCTACGACGGCCAGAAAAAAGTAATGGTCGCGCTCAACCGCAACGCCAAGCCGGTCACGCTGCAGACGGCGCGCTTCCACGAGATGCTGGCCGGCGTGCCGGGCGGCACCGACGTCATCAGCGGCCAGCACTACGCACTGAACGGCGAAGTGACGCTGCCTGCGCGCTCGGCGCTGGTGCTGGAGCTCGAAGCCCCGTCCGCCACCACCGCCGCCATCGCCACCACTGCGGCCGCAGCCGTGCCGCGCGGCGAGCTGCGCATCATCGACAACTTCGCCTCGCCGCAACTGGGCAACAGCCGCGCGCTGCGCATCTATTTGCCGGCCAGCTACGCCGCGCACCCGGAGCGCCGCTACCCCGTGCTCTACATGCACGACGGCCAGAACCTGTTCGACGCCAAGACCGCCGCCTACGGCGCCGAATGGGGCATCGATGAAACGGCGGACAAGCTGGTCGCCGAAGGCAAGATGGCCGAAATCATCGTGGTCGGCATCGACAACAGCAAAGACCGCATCGACGAATACACGCCCTGCTGCGACGCCAAGTACGGCGGCGGCAAGCTGCCCGCCTACGAAAGCTTCGTGGTGGACACGGTCAAGCCCT
This sequence comes from Pseudoduganella sp. UC29_71, assembly GCF_042693265.1. NCBI lineage: Bacteria > Pseudomonadati > Pseudomonadota > Betaproteobacteria > Burkholderiales > Oxalobacteraceae > Pseudoduganella > Pseudoduganella sp. UC29_71. The sequence continues at coordinate 4,723,541 of NZ_CP170549.1, forward strand.
ATGTGGACCGCAGCTTCCGCACCCGTCCCGGCAAGGAAGACACCGCCATCATGGGCTCATCGCTGGGCGGCATCGCCTCGGTGCTGATCGCGCAGCACCGGCCGGACGTCTTCTCCAAGGCCGGCGGCGTCTCCAGCTCCTTCTGGTGGAACCAGCGCAACCTGATCGGCAAGCTGCAGCCGCTGCCGGTCAAGTTCTACCTCGACGCCGGCACCATCAACGACGGCCTGGAAGACACCGCCCTGATGCGCGCCGTAATGGTGGCGCAAGGCTGGCGCGAAGGCGACAACCTCTACTACCACGAGGCCCCCGGCGGCATCCACAACGAAAAATCCTGGGCCGCCCGCGTCGACAAACCCCTGACCTGGTTCTTCCCCGCCCCCGCGCAGCCAGCCAAATAGCAGCCTGAGCCGCATTCGGGGTCAGACCCCGAATGCGGCTCAGGCCGCTTCAGGCCGCTTCAGCTGGGCAGGGCGCGCAAGGGGCGCGCGGGGAGCGCGGGGGCGCTGTCGTGCAGCTTGAAGATGCTGACGGCTTCGGTAAGGCTTTGCGCTTGCTGCTGCAGGGAGTCCGCAGCGGCGGCGGCTTCTTCTACCAGCGCGGCGTTCTGCTGCGTCACGCTGTCCATCTGGCTGATGGCGATGCTGATCTGCTCGATGCCGTCGCGCTGCTCGCCGCTGGCCAGCGCGATCTCGTCGATGATGGCGTTCACGCGCTCGACGCTGGCCACCACTTCGGTCATGGTCTCCCCGGCCCGTCCCACCAGCCGGCTGCCCGCTTCGACCCGCTCTACCGAGGTGCCGATCAGTTCCTTGATTTCGCGCGCAGCCGCCGCCGAGCGCTGCGCCAGGTTGCGCACTTCGGAGGCCACCACGGCGAAGCCGCGCCCCTGCTCGCCGGCGCGCGCCGCTTCCACGGCCGCGTTGAGCGCGAGGATGTTGGTCTGGAACGCGATGCCGTCGATCACCGCGATGATGTCCACGATCTTGCGCGAAGACTCGTTGATGGCACCCATCGTGGCCACCACTTCGGACACCGTGGCGCCGCCGCGCACCGCCACTTCGGACGCGGTATGGGCCAGCTGCCGCGCCTGCCCGGCGTTCTCGTTGTTCTGGCGCACCGTGCTGGTCAGCTCGACCATGGACGAGGCGGTCTCCTCCAGCGAGCTGGCTTGCTGCTCGGTGCGCGAGGACAGGTCCATATTGCCGGTGGCGATCTCGGCACTGGCGGTGGCGATGGTGTCCGTGCCGGCGCGCACGCGGCCAACGATGGTGGCCAGGTTGCCGCTCATCTGCTTGAGCGCGGCCAGCAGTTCGCCGATTTCGTCGCGGCTGGACACTTCAACGTCGCAGCGCAAGTCGCCCGCCGCCACTGTCTTGGCGATGCCGATGGCCTGGGTGAGCGGCCGCGTGATGCCGCGTATCAGCCACGTCACGAGCACGCTGCCCAGCGCCAGCGTGGCCACCAGCATGACCAGCAGGGAGATGCTGGCCCTGCGGTGCGCGGCCTGGTTGTCCGCCTCCATCTCGGCCGCCAGGCGGCGCGACTGCTCGCCGATGAAGTCGACGATGTCGTCTATCTTCTTGGTCGGCGCGCGGTCCATGCCCTTCACCAGGCCGTCGACTGTCCTGGCGCTGTCCGGGTTGGCCGAGTCGTATTGCTGCAGCGCTTTCAGATAATTGGCGCCCAGTTCTTCATGCATCCGGGCCGCTTCGGCCACCAGCGGCGTGGCCAGCTTGAGCTTGCCAAGCAGGCCTTCCAGCTTGCGCAGCTCGCCCTGCACCTGCTTGCCGGACTTCACGAACGCCTCGGTGTAGCGCTTGAGGTTGCCGGCGTCGTTGCCGCGCAGCAGGATGTTCTTCCACTCCTGCACCTGGATCTTGAATTCCACCTGCGAGCTGCGCGCCGTGTCCACCGCTTCGGTCAGCGTGACGGAGCGCTGCATGCCTTCGCCATTGCGGTCCTTGATGAAATTGAGCGCGTCCCAGCCGACGTAGCCGACCACCAGCAGCGCCACGAAGAAAAAGCCGCTGAGCATGCCCAGCCGCACGCCGATCTTGAGGTTCGAGAACTTCATGATGATTCCCCTTGGAAATACAACACGATGCAAGGTCTGCGCCTTGTCCACTACATCATGTGCTTCCAAAAAGAAAAAACCAAGGAGAAATAACTCAGGCGTTGTGGAAGTCCAGCCGGTAGACGTTGCTGTCCTCGTGCCAGCCTTCGAGGTGGGTGCGTTCGACGAAGCGCATGCCCAGCTTGCCCAGCAGCTGGATGGAGGCGTCGTTGTCGGGCGAGGTAATGGCCATCAGGCGCGGCAGGCCCAGCGGGCCGCGCGCGTGCGCCACCACGGCGGCGGCGGCCTCGTAGGCGTAGCCCTGGCCCCAGTAGCGCGGCGAGATGGCGTAGCCGATGTCGGTGTCGGGCAACACGTCGCGCTTGATCAGGCCGCACATGCCCATGGCCGCGCCGTCGCTGCGGCGCTGCACCAGGTACAGCGAATAGCCGAGCCGCTCGTACATGGCCACCGGCCCGTCCAGGATGGCCGCGCGCGCCGCGTCCACGGTGCGGATGCCGCGGTCGCCGATGAAGCGTATCCACGAGGGGTCGTTGACCAGTTCCAGGTAAAACGGCGCGTCGTCGGGGCTCACGGTGCGCAGGTGCAGGCGTTCGGTTTCAATGATCAGCATGGGCGCGGCGCGGCCTCACAAGGGCCAGTTGTTGGGGTCGTCCAGCAGGCGGTACATCACGTAGACGTCCACGTAGCCGAGTTTCTGGTGGCGGTAGGCCTTGGGCAGCGTGCCCACCACGGAAAAGCCGAGCTGCTTCCACAGCACCACGGCGGCCACGTTGGTGCTGACCACGTAGTTGAACTGCATGGCCAGGTAGCCGTCCTGGCGCGCCTGCTCCAGGCTGTGGCGGCCCAGCAGCTTGCCCACGCCTATGCCCTGCGCGGCCGGGCTGACCATGTAGGACGCGTTGGCCACGTGCGCGCCGCGGTCGGCCTGGTTGGGCACCACGCGGTACATGCCCAGCAGGCGCTCGCCGTTCAGCACGGCCACCCAGGTTTTCACGCCGGCGCCGTACCAGTAGGCGCGGCAGGCTTCGCGGCTGCCGTCGTCGAACGGGTATTTATCGCCCGCAGCAAGGATGTCCTGGAAGATGCGCCACACGGCATCGAAATCTGCTTCCGCGATCGGACGGATGTCTATCTCTTTCAAAACGCCCCCGGCACACTATTTTGATGCATGATTGTCATGTATTTTCGCCGGCGGCGCAATCGCGCAACGCATTGCAGCCCAACTACAGCCGGAAATCAGCCTGCTCCGGCCGGCCGGGCAGGCTTAGCCTGGCTACCGCGCGCGGCGATTCGGCCACGACCTTGCCGCGCCGCATGACGAGGCGGCGCGCGGCGCGCAGGCGGATCGCTTCCACCGGGCTGGCCGCGTCCAGCAGCACCAAGTCGGCGTGGCAGCCGGCCGCGATGCCGTAGCCGTGCAGGCCGAGAATGCGCGCCGGCGCCTCGGTGACGGCGGCGTAGCAGGCGCGCATGGCGTCCTGGCCGGTCATCTGCGCCACGTGCAAGCCCATGTGGGCCACTTCCAGCATATCGCCCGAGCCCAGGCTGTACCATGGGTCCATCACGCAGTCGTGGCCGAAGGCGACGTCGATGCCGGCCGCCATCAGCTCGGGCACGCGCGTCATGCCGCGCCGCTTGGGGTAGCTGTCGTGGCGGCCCTGCAGCGTGATGTTGATGAGGGGATTGGCGATGGCCGCCACGCCGGCCTCCTTCATCAGCGGCAGCAGCTTGCTCACGTAGTAGTTGTCCATCGAGTGCATCGAGGTCAGATGCGAGCCGGCCACGCGGCCGTGCAGGCCCAGGCGGTGGCTGTGGTAGGCCAGGGTTTCGATGTGGCGCGACAGCGGGTCGTCCGATTCGTCGCAGTGCATGTCCACGCGCAAGCCCTGCCCGGCCGCGAACTCGCACAGGATGCGCACCGACTCGGCGCCGTCCGCCATGGTGCGCTCGAAGTGCGGGATGCCGCCCACCACGTCCACGCCCATGCCGATGGCGCGCTTCAGGTTGGCCAGCGCGGTGGGACTGCGCAGCAGGCCGTCCTGCGGGAAGGCCACCAGTTGCATGTCCAGGTAGGGCGCCACGCGGCGCTTCACTTCCAGCAGCGCCTCCACCGCCAGCAAGCGGTCGTCGCACACGTCCACATGGGTGCGGATGGCCAGCAGGCCGCGCGCCACGGCCCAGTCGCAATAGCGCAGGGCGCGCTCGACCAGCGCCTCCTGGGTCAGCTGCGGCTTCAGCTCGCCCCACAGCGCGATGCCTTCGAGCAGCGTGCCGGACTGGTTCACGCGCGGCAGGCCGTAGCTCAGCGTGGCGTCCATGTGGAAGTGGGCGTCGACAAAGGGCGGCGACAGCAGGTCGCCGCCGGCGTCGATTTCCTGCGCGCCGCGCGCCGGCAGCGCCGCCGCCACGGCGGCGATCTTGCCGTCCGCGATGGCTACATCGATGCCGCGCCGCCCGTCCGGCAGGCTGGCGTTCCTGATCACTACGTCCATCGTGGCTTCCATGCTTTCCCCCAGGGCTGCGATGGCCGATTGTAGGCAGAGGCCGCGCGATGGCGCAAACACTATCGCAATGTTGCACTGCGCCAATACCGTCTTGCAAGCTGCTGAGCTGGCGGAAAAAATAACTTTTCTTCGCCATCAATCGCCGCTAGAATGGATTTTATTGCAGCGCAATATAAACGTTCCCAGGAGAAGTCATGTTTTCGTTCACCGAACAGTTTTCCGCCGCCACCGCCACTGCCAAGTCGCAGCTGGACCAGCAATTGAATAAGCAGTTGAACATCGCCAACGAATTCGCCGCCACGGCTTTCGACGGCGTGCAGAAGATCATTGCCCTGAATGTCAGCACCACCAAGGCGTCGGTCGAGAAGTCGTCCGCCGCAGCCAGGCAGCTGTTTGAAGCCAGGGACCCCAGCGAGTTCTTCAAGGCCCCCAACTTCGACGGCCTGCTGGCCTATAGCCGCGAACTGGTCAGCATCGCCAGCCGCACCCAGGCCGAGCTGCTGGAAGTGGTGAAGGAACAGATCAAGGAGGCCGCCGAAGCCGGCGCGGCCGCCAAGCCGCTGTCGCTGGTTGGCTCCGCGCCCGCGCCGGCAGCAGCTCCGGCTCCCGCTCCTGCTCCGGTTGCAGCCCCCGCTGCCGCGCCCGCAGCCGCCGCTGCGCCTGCCAAGGCGCCGGCCGCTGCCGTGCCGCCGGCACCGGCGGCTGCGCCTGTGGCAGCCAAGGCCGAGGAAGAACCGGCCGCGCCCGCCACCGTGGTCACGCCGCCGGCCCAGAAAGCCGTGGCAGCGGCCGTATCCGAGGCCGTGAACGAAACGGCGGCGCGGGAAGAGGCGCCGGCGCAGAAAGCGGGCAAAGCCAAGGGCGCCGCTGCCAAGCCGGCCCCGGGCGGCGAGCCGATTTCGCTGAAGTCGGCCAAGCCGCAGAAGTAACCCCCGGAAGTAAGCCTCCGCAGCAGATCAAAAACACACGCCGCCCAGCAGGGCGGACTTCACTGAGGTATCCTAGCGGGCTTGACGCTGCAAGGATATTTCATGAGTTTATCGAGGCTGATCGCCGGCTTTGTGCGCCAGCACTGGCCGGCCTATCTCGCCGCCGGCGCCATGCTGGCCGGCGTGGCTTTCCTGGGCATCCTGGTCCCGCGCCGCATCGGCGCCATGATAGACGGCCTGGCTGCCCACACCCTGTCCGGAACCGGCCTGCTGCTGCAGCTGGGCGAGCTGCTGCTGATCGGCACGGCCATCTATTTCCTGCGCGTGGGCTGGCGCCTGCGCCTGTTCGCGGCCGCCTACCAGCTGGGCGTGCAGCTGCGCACGCGCTTCTATGCGCGCCTGTCGCTGCAAGGCCCGGCCTTCTACCAGAAACAGCGCACCGGCGACCTGATGGCGCTGGCCACCAATGACATCGACGCCATTGAAATGGCGGCGGGCGAAGCCATGCTGGCTGGCTTCGACGGCTCGCTGACCCTGGTGATGGTGTTGGGCATCATGCTGCTGGGCGTGGACTGGCGCCTGGCCTGCATCGCGCTGCTGCCCTTCCCGCTGATGGCGCTGGCGTTCTGGCGCATTTCCAGCCACATCCACACCGCTTCCACCGATTCGCTCAAGCGCTTTTCCGCGCTCAATGGCCACGTGCAGGAAACGCTGTCCGGCGTGCGCACCCTGCGCGCACTGGGCCTGGAACAGCGCAGCAGCGCGCAGTTCGGCGAACTGGCCGGCCACGCCGCCAAGGCCAGCCTGACCGCGCAGGTCTGGGAAGCGGCATACGAGCCAGCCGTGGGCCTGACCTTGACCGCCGCCACCGGCCTGACGCTGGGCCTGGGCGGCTACCTGGTTTGGCAGGGCCAGCTGACCATCGGTTCGCTGACCGCCTTCAGCATGTACCTGGGCCAACTGATCTGGCCCATGTTCGCGGCTGGCTGGGTGCTGTCGCTGATCGAGCGCGGCCGCGCCGCCTACGCCCGCCTGCAGCCCATGCTGGACGCGCCGCTGGCGGTGGACGACCACGGCAAGATCGCGCAGCTGCCGCCGGGCGAACTGGTGCTGGACAAGGTGAGCTACGCCTATCCTGGCCAGGCCGCCGACGCGGCACCGGCGCTCCAGGACATCAGCCTGCGCCTGAAACCGGGCCAGACACTGGGCCTGGTCGGCCCCACCGGCAGCGGCAAATCGACCTTGCTGCGCGTGCTGCTGCGCCAGCTCACGCCGCAGCATGGCACGGTGCGCTGGGGCGCGCACCCGCTGCACGACTACACCTTGCGCGCGCTGCGCGGCGCCATCAGCTGGGTGCCGCAGGAATCCTTCCTGTTCTCGGCCACCATCGCCGAGAACATTGCGCTGGCGCGCGAGCACGCCAGCCGCGCCGACGTGGAGCACGCCGCCGACCTGGCCGCCATCCACGACGACATCCTGCTGTTCCCGCAGGGCTACGAGACCGAGGTGGGCGAAAAAGGCATCACCCTGTCCGGCGGCCAGCGCCAGCGCGTGGCCATCGCGCGCGCGCTGCTGGCCAACAATTCCCTGCTGCTGCTGGACGACGCGCTGTCGGCGGTGGACACCGGCACCGAAACGCGCATCCTCGAACACCTGGAGGCGCTGCGCCGCGCAGGCCACCAGAGCGGCGCCGAACGCAGCGCCATCATCGCCAGCCACCGCCTGAGCGCGGTGGTCAACGCCGACCTGATCATCGTGCTACGCGACGGCCGCATCAGCGAAACCGGCACCCACGACAGCCTGCTGGAGCAGGACGGCTGGTACGCCAGCCAGTGGCGCTATCAACAACTGGAGGCCAGCCTCGATGCTCTCTAAACCGGACGAAACTTCCGCCCGCAAGCAAACCATCCAGGCCATGGGCCTGCTGCACCGCGCCGCCCTGCCGGACCGCCACCACCTGGGCTGGGCTTTGCTGTGGCTGATCACGGCCGCCTTCCTGGAAGTGCTCGGCCCGATTGCCGGCAAGGCGCTGATCGACGAGCACCTGCTGCCGCGCGTGCTGGACTGGCCACGCATGGCCATGCTGCTGGCGGCCGTGCTGCTCACCGGCTGGGTGGCCAGCGGCCTGCGCTACTTGCAGCTGGTGCGCCTGTCCGGCCTGGCGATGCGCTCGGTGCAGCGCTTGCGCGAACAGGTCTACGGCCACGTGCTGCGCCTGCCGATGGCCTTCTTCGACCGCGCCATCATCGGCCAGCTGGTGTCGCGCGTGACCAACGATACCGAAGCGGTCAAGACGCTGTACGTGCAGGTGCTGTTCGTCATGCTCGACAGCACCATCGTGCTGGTCGGCACCATCATCGCCATGGCCTGGCTGGACTGGCGTCTGATGCTGATCGTGCTGGCGCTGCTGCCGGCGGTGCTGGGCATCGTCTGGCTGTACCAGCGCTGGAGCGCGCCGGCGGTGACGCGCGCGCGCCAGCTGCGCAGCGAGATCAACGGCCAGATGGCCGAGTCCATCGGCGGCATGCCGGTGCTGCAGGCCAATAACGCCGAGGCGCGCTTCGCCGAGCGCTTCGGCAAGACCAACGCCGAGCACTACACCCAGCGCCTGGCCGAAATCCGCGCCAACGCCTGGCTGCTGCGCCCGGCGCTGGACATGCTCAACATCATCCTGCTGGCCGCCGTCATCTTTGCCTTCGGCCAGCGCGAGATGAGCGCGGCCGAAGTGGGCGTGCTGTACGCCTTCATCAGCTATATCGCGCGCGTGATCGAACCGCTGATCCAGATCACCATGCAGTTCAGCCAGCTGCAGCAATCGGTGGTGGCCACGGCGCGCGTGTCGGCGCTGCTGGACGAGCCGGTGGCGGACGAGCACGTTGTCGACGAGGCGGCAACGCCGGCCGCCGCGCCGGGCGCGCGGCTGGACGTGCCCGCCGTCTCGATCCGCCACCTGAGCTTTGCCTATAACGAGGAACAGACCGTGCTGCACGACCTGTCGCTGGACATCCCGCAGGGCGGCTTCTTCGGCATCGTCGGCCACACCGGCAGCGGCAAGTCCACCCTGCTGTCGCTGATGCTGCGCTACTACCCCGTCAAGCACGGCAGCATTGCCATCCTCGGCGAAGCGCTGGCCGGCATCCCGAACGAGCGCTTCCGCGGCGAAGTGGGCCTGGTGCCGCAAGACCCCTTCCTGCTGGCCGCCTCGGCGCGCGAGAACATCGACATGGGGCGCGGCCTGTCGGACGCCGACATCGAGGCGGCCGCGCGCGCCGCGCACGCGCACGGCTTCATCGCCGCGCTGGAGCACGGCTACGCCACCGAACTGGGCGAAGGCGGCTCGCGCCTGTCCAGCGGCCAGAAGCAGCTGATCGCGATTGCGCGCGCGCTGGCCGGCAAGCCGCGCATCCTGCTGCTGGACGAAGCCACCTCGCGCATCGACAGCCAGACCGAGCAGATCGTGCAGACTGCGCTGGACGAGTTGCGCGGACGCGTCACCATCATCGCCATCGCGCACCGCCTGTCCACCATCCGCGACGCCGACCGCATCGTGGTGCTGAACCACGGCCGCATAGCGGAGGCCGGCGCGCACGAGGCGCTGATGCAGATCGAAGGCGGGCTGTACCAGCGGCTCTACCTGTTACAGCAACTGGCGGCGTAGCTTGTCAGCTTGGCAGTAGCACCAAAGGACAAGTTCCTTTCCGCAACGCATGGCAGATACTCGGCACACACAGCCAAGGAGTGTCTGCCATGATCCCGCACCTTTCCATTAAGCAAGCCTTCATTTCCCTGCTCACCGTCACCCTGCTGCTGGCGGCCATGACGCTGTGGTCCATGATGCGGGTCAGCGAACGCGAGGCGGCGGCCACGCAAGCCCACCAGGCGCGCTACCACTCCTACATGCTGGCCGACGAACTGCGCCAGAGCTCGGACGACCTGACCCGGCTGGCGCGCACCTACGTGGTGACGGGCGACGCCCGCTACGAGCAGCAATACAACGACATCCTCGACATCCGCAACGGCAAGAAGCCGCGCCCCGAACACTACGAGCGCATCTACTGGGACTTCGTGGCCGGCGGCGTGCCGGCGCCGCCCGCCAGCGGCCAGGCCGTGCCGCTGCAGGATCTGATGAAACAGGCCGGCTTCAGCGACCAGGAATTCGCCAGCCTGAAAGCGGCGCAGGACAATTCGGACGCGCTGGTGCGCACCGAAGTGGCCGCCATGAACGCCGTCAAGGGCCTGTTCGACGACGGCAGCGGCAAGTTCACGCGCAAGGGCGAACCGGACCTGGAGCAGGCCCGCAAGCTGATGCACGACCAGGCTTACCACCAGAACAAGGCCCGCATCATGCAGCCGGTGAACGAATTCCTGACCGCGCTCGACACCCGCACCGGCGCCGCCGTGCACGACGCCGAGCAGGCCGTGCGCACCGCCTTCACGCTGGCCGTGGTGCTGGTGCTGCTGTCGGTGGCGGTGCCGGTGGCCGGGCTGCGCTTCATCTACAGCCAGCTCAAGCGCGACCTCGGCACGGCCATCACCGCCGCCGAGCGCATCGCGGCGGGCGACCTGAGCGCCGACATCACGGTGCGCCACCGGGACGAGATCGGCACGCTGATGCAAGCCATTGCCACCATCAACAGCAGCCTGGCGCGCATGATAGGCGAGATCCGCGGCAGCGCCGAGCAGATGACCACGGCCACCAACGAGATCGCGCTGGGCAACGCCGACCTGTCGGCGCGCACCGAATCGCAGGCCAGCTCGCTGGAAGAAACCGCCAGCTCGATGGAAACGCTGACCTCCACCGTGCAGCAGAACGCCAACAGCGCCAGCCAGGCCAACCAGCTGGCCGGCACCGCGTCCGCAGTGGCCAGCAAGGGCGGCGCGGTGGTGGCGCAGGTGGTCAGCACCATGGGCGCCATCAAGGAAAGCTCGGGCCGCATCGCCGACATCATCGGCACCATCGACGGCATCGCCTTCCAGACCAACATCCTGGCGCTGAACGCGGCGGTGGAAGCGGCGCGCGCCGGCGAACAGGGCCGCGGCTTCGCCGTGGTGGCCTCCGAGGTGCGCAACCTGGCCCAGCGCAGCGCGGCCGCCGCGCGCGAAATCCGGGTCCTGATCGGCGACTCGGTGGAGCGCGTCGACACCGGCAGCCGCCTGGTGGACGAAGCCGGCCAGACCATGGAACAGATCGTGGCCTCGGTGCGCCAGGTGGCCGCCATCATGGGCGAGATCACCAGCGCCAGCCAGGAGCAAAGCACCGGCATCGCCGAAGTGAACCAGGCGGTGACCGACATGGACGCCATCACCCAGCAGAACGCCGCGCTGGTAGAACAGGCGGCGGCCGCCGCCGAAAGCCTGCAGGAGCAGGCCCAGGCGCTGTCGCGCGCAGTCAGCATCTTCCACCTGCAGCGAGGCGAGCCCGCCGCGAGGCCTATGCACTTGCAATTGCACTAATAAACTGTGCGTTTTTGACGAAAATCTCCTCCCTGAAGCCGATTTCTCGCCTGCAACAAGAATATAATTGTCCAGACATCTTGCGGTGCACATACAAGGACAATACGTTGGCTGGCTTCAGGGATAAGTCGATTTCGCGTGGCATGCGCCTGCTGGCGGCCAGCTGCATCCTCGCGCCCGCGCTGGCCTGGGGCCAGTCCGCCATGGACGCCAGCATCGCCGAAATCCGCGACCAGGCGCGCTACGTGCCCGACAAGGCACTGGTGCTGCTGCAAAAGATGGAGCCGGCCCGCGCGCGCCGCGCCGGCCGCCACCAAGGCCGAATTCCTGTCCCAGCTCAGCAACGCCTGGCGCGCGCTGGGCCAGCTGGAAACCGCCCTCATGCTGTCCGAGGAACTGATCTCCTTCGGCCGCCTGCAGAACAGCCAGGCCATCCTGGCCAAGGGCTTGCTCACCAAGGCCTATGTGTTCTCGTCCATGGCCGACCGCAAGGCCTCGCACCAGCTCGCCTTCGAGGCGGAAAAGCTGGCCAACGGCACTTCCGACCTGGCGCTGCGCGTGCAGGCCACCATCACCTCCGGCCAGTCCTACGCCGAACAGGGCAACTTCCCGGCCGCGCTAGGCAAGCTGCAAACCGCCGTCGACCTGGGCCGCCAGCTGGACGACATGGTGCCGCTGGCCAGCGCGCTCAACGCCTTGGCCCTGCTCTACACGCAGATGAAGGAATACGACAAGGGCTGGGAAATCCTGGACGAGTCGGTGCGCGTGGCCGAAAAGCTCAACTCGCCCGGCCGGCTGGCCACGGCCAAGGGCACGGAGTACGGCCTGGCGATCGACTCGCACCAGCCCAAGCGCGCGCTGGCCGCGCTGCAAGCCGGGCTGGAAGTGGCGCGCAAGATGGGCGCCAAGACGCTCACCGCCAACACCCTGGTCAATCTGTCGGACAGCTACCTGAAAGAGCACGACTACCCGCGCGCGCTGCGCTACGCCAGCGAAGCGCTGGCCGCGTCGGCCGAAACGCGCGATGCCAGCACGCGCGCCACCGCCCTGGTCAACCTGGGCCAGGCCCACCTCGGCATGGGCAACCTGGCCGAGGGCAGGAAGCACTTCGACGCCGGCTTGCTGTACTACGAAAAGACCGGCGACCAGCCCGAACTGCAGGTGATCCTGAAGGAATACGGCCAGGCGCTCGAACGCGCCGGCGACCTGCGCGGCGCCGTGTCGGCCTACCACCGCGAGCGCGCCATCTCCGAAGCGCTGTTCGAGCAGGAGCGCCAGAAGGCCGTGTACGACATGCAGGAAAAGTACGAGACCGAGAAGAAGCAGCGCCAGATCGAACTGCTGAGCCGCGAAAACCAGGTCAAGAGCACCGAGCTGGACAACCGCCGCTTGCAGCAGCGCATCTGGTGGCTGCTGGCGGTGGTGTTCGCGCTGGCCTCGGCCATCGTCGGCCTGCTGTACCGCAAGGTGCGGCACGCCAACGCCCAGCTCGAAGTGAAGAACCTGGAACTGAAGGTGCAAAGCTCGCTCGACCCGCTCACTTCGCTCTACAACCGGCGCCACTTCCAGGAATTCATGCGCACCCACAACCAGGTGGACAAGCGCGGCCCGGGCGGCGAAGACATCGTCGGCGCGCTATTCCTGCTGGACGTGGACCACTTCAAGCACGTCAACGACACCTATGGCCACGCGGCCGGCGACGTGGTGCTCAAGATGATTGCCGCCACCCTGCGCGAAGCGCTGCGCGAGACCGACATGATCGTGCGCTGGGGCGGCGAAGAATTCCTCGCCTTCCTGCCGGCCATCCCGCGCAGCGGCGTGGAAGAGATCGCGCGCCGCATCCTGGTCAGCATCTCCTCGCAGCAGATCGAATACCAGAACCACCGGTTCAGCGTGAACGTATCGGTCGGCTTCGCGCCCTTCCCGCTGGTGCCGGCCGAGACGCCGCTGCCGTGGGAGCGCGCCGTCAACCTGGTCGACATGGCGCTCTACCTGGCCAAGGCCCACGGCCGCAACCGCGCCTACGGCGTGCGCGGCTTCGACCGCTTCCACCAGACCTCGATGGAAGCGATCGAGCAAGACCTCGAGCGCGCCTGGCGCGCCGGCTTCGTCGAGCTCAGCGTGGTGCTGGGCGGCGAACCCGAAGTCCCGCCCCCGCCGGGCGAGCACAGCAACGTCGTCCCCCTCAAGCCCGCCCTCAAAATCTAAACCTCAAAATCGGGGTCAGGGTTAATTTTCCAGGAAAGATTTCCTGGAAAATTAACCCTGACCCCATTTTCGGGGCTTACTTGTCGCGCGCTTCGCGGGCGGATTCCTGGATCTTTTCGCCGGCTTTTTCGATCTTGCGGCCGGCTTCCTCGGTCGCTTCGTTCAGCTTCTCGCTGGTCTTCTTGGCCGCTTCGCTGAGCTGCTCGTTGGTGTCGCGCGCGGCCTGCGTCAATTCGGCGCCGGCTTTCTGCGTGACCTGGTCCAGCTTGCGGCCAGCTTGCTCGGCCGGGCCTGCGCCCGCTTCCGGCTGCTTCTGGCAGCCCGTCAGGCTGGCCACCACGATGGCGACCGCCAGTGCGGCGTAGAATAAGTTCCTTGGTTTCATAATTGTTCTCCTAACAAGCTCAGCATACACCTGGGCAAGTAAAACACGATTGACATCAATGTAACAAATCCTGACAATAGCACGAGCGTTCACTTTTTAGAGGAAGCCGTCATGGACCAGCAAGCCGACCAGCCAGCCCGCACCGCGCGCCGCATCTGCCCCTTCTGCGAGGCCAGCTGCGGCCTCGAAGTGGAACTCCAGCAAGACCAGGTGCTGCGCGTGCGCGGCGACGAGGCCGATGTGTTCAGCGCCGGCTTTCTGTGCCCGAAAGCAGTCGGCCTGAAGGACTTGCACGAGGACGGCGACCGCCTGCGCACTCCCCTCGTCAAGCGCAACGGCGTCTTCGAGCCGGCCAGCTGGCAGGAAGCCTATGCCGAAATCGAGCGCCGCCTGCCGCCCATCATCGCGCGCGACGGACCGCATGCCGTAGCCACTGTACTGGGCAACCCGGTGTCGCACAAAATGAGCTTAATGCTTTACTTCCCGAAACTGGCGAAAGCGTTGTCCACGCGCAACATGTATTCGGCGTCCAGCGTGGACCAGGTGCCGAAAATGCTGTCGGTGGGATTGATGTACGGCTCCTGGCTGTCGGTGCCAGTGCCCGATATCGAGCGCGCGCAGTTCCTGCTGATCCTGGGCGCCAATCCCATGGTGTCGAACGGCAGCCTGTGGACGGTGCCGGACTTCCGCGGCAAGGCCAAGGCGCTGCGCGCGCGCGGCGGCAAGATCGTGGTGGTGGACCCGCGCCGCACCGAGACGGCCGCCGTGGCCGACGAGCACCATTTCATCCGCCCCGGCGCCGACGTATTCTTCCTGCTCGGCCTGGTGCATGCGCTGTTCGACGAAAACCTCGTCCAGCCCGGCCGGCTCGCCGGGCATCTGGCCGGCATGGACGAACTGCAGGCCGCCGTGCGCCCCTACGCCCCCGAGACCGTGGCCGCGCGCTGCGGCATAGCCGCCGCCACCATGCGCGAGCTGGCGCGCACGCTGGCCTCCACCGCGCACGCGGCGGTGTACGGCCGCATCGGCACCTGCACCCAGCAGTACGGCACGCTGGCCTCGTGGCTGATCGACGTGGTCAACATCCTCACCGGCCACCTGGACGAGGAAGGCGGCATGATGTTCCCGAAGGCGGCCGCCTTCGCTGCCAACACGCGCGGCAAGCCCGGCACGGGACGCGGCATCACCAGCGGGCGCTACCGCAGCCGCGTGTCGGGCGCGCCCGAAGTGGCGGGCGAGCTGCCCATCACCTGCCTGGCCGAGGAAATCGACACGCCCGGCCCCGGCCAGGTGAAGGCGCTGATCGCCATCGCCGGCAACCCGGTGCTGTCGGCGCCCAACGGCCCGCGCCTGGCGGCCGCGCTGGAGCAGCTGGAATTCATGGTCAGCATGGACATCTACCTCAACGAAACGTCGCGCCATGCGGACGTGATCCTGCCCGGCGTGTCGCCGCTGGAGGACGCGCACTACGACGTGACCTTCACCCAGTTCTCGCACCGCAACCACGCGCGCTACAGCCCGCCGGTACTGGCGCGCAGCGGCGGCCAGCCGGACGAGTGGGAAACCCTGCTGCGCCTGGCAGCCATCGTGAAGGGCCTGGGTGCGGATGCGGACATCGACGCGCTGGACGACGCACTGCTGCGCGAGGAGCTGGAAAAATCCGTCGGCCCGCTGGCGGACGCGGTATTGGGCATGCTGGCCCCGCAGCGCGGCGTGCAGCGCCTGCTGGACTTGGGCTTGCGCAGCGGCCCCTATGGCGACCAGTTCGGCCGCGCGCCCGGCGGACTGACCCTGGCCAAGATCCAGGCCGCGCCCTCCGGCATCGACCTCGGCCCGATGACCCAGCGCATCCCCGAAGCGCTGCGCACGCCGTCCGGCCAGATCGAACTGGCGCCCCAACTGCTGCTGGACGACCTGGCACGCGTGGCGGCCGACCTGGCCTCGCCGGCGGCGGAGCTGGTCATCATCGGCCGCCGCCAGCTGCGCTCGAACAACAGCTGGATGCACAACCTGCCGGTGCTGGCCAAGGGCGCCTACCGCTGCACGGCGCTGGTGCACCCGGAAGACGCGCACCGCCTGCGGCTGGCCGACGGCGGCCAGGCCACGATACGCAACGGCGCGCGCCAGATCGAGGTGCAGGTGGAAGTGAGCGGCGACATGATGCCCGGCGTGGTCAGCCTGCCGCACGGCTGGGGCCACAACCTGCCCGGCACGCAGATGGGCGTGGCGGCCGAACGCCCCGGCGTGAACCTGAACGTGCTGCTGGACGAGAACCTGCGCGACCCGCTGTCCGGCAATGCCGTGCTGTCCGGCGTGCCGATCACGATGGCGCCTGTGTGACTTGCAAACACGGGCAGAAATCGTGAGATTTCAATAGTTTTGCGGGACATCGGCTTGCTAAACTGTTTAACATCTCCACCCCATCCCCGTGGCAGCCATGACCAATCTCGACAAGCGGAACGCCGCCCTGCAACTGCTGCGGCGCACCTCCATCAAGCCGGGCAACTACCAGCCGCCCGCGCTGCGCCTGCTGTGGCGCATGGGGGTGGACGCGCGGCCGCCGCATTTTTGCAGCTTCCTGTACAACGCGCTGTTCAGCGGCGCGCTGTTTGGCCTGGTCTGGGGCGGCTTCATGTGGCTGACGCTGTGGCAGGGCAGCCAGGGGCCGCTGCGCGCCGCCGGCATCGCCGCACTGGCCGGCGTGGCGTTCGGCCTGGGCATGGCCGGCTACTACGCCTACGGCAAGCGGGTGCACGCACTGCCCTCGTGGGACGAACTGGACGCGGGCGCGGCGGACAAATGCAGCGCCATGCCCTGCGCCTCCCTGCCGCGCTGATCCCGTTCCTGCCGATCCACACGGATCGGTTTTTTTCTCCCAAGTGTATTGATGTAGTGATACACTAATTCGCATGAACTTCGACATCGCCCCCACTTCCCCCATCCCGATCTACCGCCAGATCGTGGAGCAGGTGCGCCGGCTGGCGGCCAGCGGGCAGCTCATGCCGGGCGACGAGCTGCCATCGGTGCGCGCGGTGGCGCAGCACCACGCGATCAACCCCATGACCGTGAGCAAGGCCTACAGCCTGCTGGAAGCCGAGGGCCTGCTGGCGCGCCGGCGCGGCCTGGGCATGGTGATCGCCGACGCGCAGCCGGCTTCCACCCCGCAGGACAAGGCCGCCATGCTGCAGCCCGCGCTGCAGGCGGCCGCACAGATGGCGCGCCAGCTCGGCATCGCCCCGGCCGACGCGCTCAAGCTATTTGAACAGTGCATCAACACCTCCTCCGCAAAGGAACACCATGACTGACTCCGTCATCCGCGCCCGCGGCCTCACGCTGCACCGCAAACAGCGCGACGTGCTGCGCGACATTTCCCTGGACATTCCCGCCGGCGCCGTGGTTGGCCTGGTGGGACGCAACGGCGCCGGCAAGTCCACGCTGCTGCAATGCCTGGCCGGCCTGGTGGCGCCGGATGCGGGCAGCAGCACGCTGCTGGGCTGCCCGTCGCTGGACCTGAGCGACGCGGTGCGCGAACGCCTCGGCTACGTGGCGCAGACGCCCGACCTGTTCGGCTGGATGACGGTGCTGGAGCACCTGCGAACCATAGGCCGCGCCTACCCGCGCTGGAACGAGGAGCGCTGCCTGGCGCTGGCGCTGCGGCTGGACCTGCCGCTGTCCACCAGCGTGAGCAAGCTGTCCGGCGGCGACCAGCAAAAGCTGTCCGTCGTGCTGGCCCTGGCGCATGACCCGGACGTGCTGCTGTTCGACGAGCCGGTGGCCAGCCTGGACCCGCTCACGCGGCGCGAGTTCATGCGCGCCATCTTCAGCGGCGAGCCGGAACGCCAGCAGCAGCGCACCATCCTCATCTCCAGCCACATCCTGAGCGACCTCGAACGGGTGGTGTCGCACGTGGCCTTTATCCGCGACGGCCGCCTGCAAGCCTTCGACAGCTGGGACGCGATGCTGGAGCACTACCGCCTGGCGGCGCCGGGCAGCGAGCCGCCGGCCGGCGCGGTGGTCTGGCGCGGCCGCTCCAGCGGCCAGGTCCTGGTCGACAGCCGCCGCGCGCCGCACCTGGCCGACGCCGGCCGCGCCCTGACCCTGGATGAACTGTTCATGGAACTGAACACATGAAAACCGCCGCCCTGCCCGTAGTGCCGCCGATGACCACGTCGGTGGCCAAGATCATGCTGGCCTGCCTCGGCGTGTACTGGGTGTGCCTGCTGACGGTGTCGACCGGCCATGGCGGCGGCGCCGACACCGCCATCCAGCTCATGCTGGGCCTGGGCTGCGCCGTCCTGCTGGCCATCGCCCACTACCACGGGCTGGGCCTGTGCGACGCGGTGCGCGTACTCAACGTGCACCGCGCGCCCGCCACGCTATGGCACGCCTGGCTGCGGACCTGGCTGGCCACCATGACGCGCTATTGGGCCGCGATCAGCACAGGCGCGGCCGTGCAGCTGGCCATGCCCGCCTCCACCACTTTCTGGCTGGCCGGCCCCGCGCTGCTGTCCCTGCTGCTATGCGGCGCCGTGCTGCGCGCCATGGCGCAAGCGGGCATGGCGCCGCGCCTGCTGCGGCATGGCGTCAAACTGCTCGGAACCGGCTTGCTGCTGTATGTGCTGCTGGCGCACGGCCCCGGCCCGGCGCTGGCGTGGTTCGCCGCGCTCCCGGCTGCGCTGCTGCTGGCGCTCGCTCTTGCATGGCCGGCGCTGGCATGGGCCATATGGCGCCGCCACGGCGGCAAGCTGCCGGCTGGCGGCAGCTTGGCGGCCGCGCCCGCGCCGCCACGCCAGAACCCCATCTCCGCGTTCATGCGGCGCTACACGGTGCTGCAGTGGCAGCGCCAGGCTGCGGACGACAACACGCCGGCGGTGCTCGGCCCTCTGCAAAAACTGGCCATGCTGATGAACGGCGAAATCCTGTTCTACGTCGTGCTGCTGCAGTTGCTGACGGTACACTGGAACAGCGCCGCCAGCCCGCTGCGCGCCATCGGCCTGTTCTTCGTCTGCATGATGACCACCGGGAAGCTGGCCGTGCGCGACCTGCACTGGCGCGGCCTGCTGCTGCCGGGCGGTTTGCAGCGCAAGCGCATCGGCACGCACATCCTGCTGTCCACGCTGACGTTCCAGGCAGCGGCCATGCTGCTCGTCGCCGCCGTCTACCTGGCAGCGCGCATCGCCATGGGCACGGCGCCGGCGGAGGCATTCGCCAGCGTGCTGAAGGTCACCATCCTGCCGCTTGAACTGGTGTTCGCCACCAGCGCGGCGGTGCTGGTCCGGGCGCTGCCCCCGCTCGCGCTGACCGCGCTGGTCGCCGTCGCCATCGCCGCCGGCGCGGCAGTGCTGTATGGCCGGCCGGCGCTGCCCGGCTGGACCATCGGCCCCTGGTACGTGCTGTTCCTGGCCGCCGCCACGGCCGCCTGCATCTACCTCGCCAACCGCAGGTGGACCCCGGAAAAACTGCTGCGCAACATGCAGCCCTAAGGAGGAGGCCTGGCGCCTGTGGACGCCGCGCAGGCTGCTCGCTTATCTGAAGCTGAGATGAACTCAGCGCTGCGCCAGCGCGGGCGCGGCGGCTTGCGCCACCTGGAACATGGCGGTGCGGCGCGCCACTTCGCGGCCGTCCAGCAGCAGCACGCTTTGCACCGTGTACTGGCCCTGCTCCATGCCGCGCGGGATCTTGTACACGCCCACCGCGCGGTACTGGCCCGCGCCGTCGACACGCTCCACGCGCGCGATCTGCGGCTTGTCGGAGGCTTTCTCGCCGTTGGCCTTCAGCAGCGTCATGCTCTGCACCACTTCCGGCACGCGCTGCGACTGCCCGTAGAGTTTGATGTTGCCCACCACCTGCACCGGATCGCCGCCGGCGCGCGCCACGCTGGCGGACGAGAACACGTCATACTGTTTCAGCCGGATCTCGTTGCTGGGCACCGCCAGCCCTTCGCGCCGCGCTTCGTTGTTGACGGTCTGCGCGGTGGCGACCTTTTCGGAGTAAGTGGTCCAGCCGATGGCGGCGCCCATGGCCGCGCCGATGGCCGCGCCCTCTGCGCACTTCTTGCCGGCGATGGCGGCCAGCGCGCAGCCGGCCACGGCGCCGATGGCGGCGCCTGCCGCCGCGTTCTGCGCGGCGCTGCCTTCCGTGCCGGAGCTGCGGCCGCCGTCGTTGCGCTGGCCATAGCGGCCGCCGTTGTCGGGCGCGGCGCAGCCGGCCAGCAGCGTAGCGATCAGGGTGAGGCTGAGAGTTCGTTTCATGTACGCCTCCATCATGGTTGGCATCGGTCGTTAATCCAGTCCGCGCCGCTGGCCACACAGCGCAGCATGTCGCGGTTCAAGCGTTCTGCGCGCTGCTTCAGGCCCAGGCATTCGCGGTTGCCGACATCGATCATCGTGGCACAAATCTCCGCCTTGTCCATGGCGCCCTTGTAATTGCCTTGACTGAGCTCACGCTCGGCGTCGGCCAGGATCTTGCGCGCCTGCTGGGATGCTTGCGCGGTCTGCGGCGAGGTGGTGATGACCAGCGGTGGGGGCACGCCGCGCGGCGGGTCGTTGGCGATGGCGGGAGGCGCTTTCTGCTCCAGCACAGTGGCTTCCAGCAGGCGAGACAGCGATTCGCGCAGCGTGCGGATGCGCTCTTCCAGCTCGGGGCGCTTGTAGCGTTCGGCGGCCAGCAGTTTGGCTTCCAGGCAGGCGCGGTCGGCGCGCTGCAGGCAGGCGTCGGCTTCGTCAAGCAGCCGTTCGGCCTTCTTGCCGTCGATGCGTTTGTCCCAGTCGCGGGTATCGTCGTCCGCGCCCCATTTTCTGGCGAAGGCGGCCAGGCGGCTGTCGGCGTTGTCCAGCGCTCCGGCTTGCGGCGACCGTTCAACGGCGTTTTCCAGCACGGGCTTCAGCTCGGCCCAGGCCTTGGCGCGCTGGCGTTTCTTTTCGCAGCCCAGGACGGCGCCGGTGATGGCGTCGTTCACGCGGCGGATCTGGGCAGCGGGCGCCTTGTCTGCCCGCAGCGAAGCCAGTTCGGCGCGGGCGTCGTCCAGCTTGCATTCGACGGTCAGTTTCTCGGCCTGTTCGACGCGCGCGGCGATGCGTTCTTCCTTGTTGGCGGGCTTGGCCAGGTACCAGATCACGGCCAGGATCATGGCCACCAGCAGCCAGGTTCCCAGGCCGATCGGCTCGCGCAGCGGCGGCGTGGCTTGCGGCCGCGCGGCGCCGGGCGGCGGAGGTTTGCCGCCCATGCCCGCTGTGCCCACGGCGCCGCCAGCCGTGCTGGCCTGCGCGACTGCCGGGCGCCCGCCCTTGGCCGTGCCCGTAGCCGCGGCTGCGGCGGTGCCGGCTGCTGCAGCGTTCGGCGTGGCGGCGTCGGCGTCGGCGTCGGGCGACACGCCGCGCGCCCTGTTGAGCCGCGCCTGCAACGTGGCGATCTGCTCGGGCGTCATGGCCGGCGCATTGTCCTCAGGCGCCGAATCCAGCTCTATTTCAGGCGGCAGGTCCTGCGGCGCATACCGCTCCGGTTTGATGCCGCTGGCCGCAGCCTGCTTGCCCACGTTGGCCGGACGCCGTGGCGGCGGCGCGGTAGGCGCAACGGTGGGCGCAGCGTTGGGCGCGATCGTGGGCGCAGCGGATGACTGGCCCGCAGCAGCAGCCGTCCCGGGCCGTCGCGCCGTGGCGGCGGCTTGCCGCGTGCCGCAGAACGGGCAGAAGTTCACCTGGCGCGGGAAACTCCGGCCACAATCGCTATTGATGCAACGGTACGTCACTACGTCCTTCCTTATTCGGGATCGGGGATATCGTCATGCGGATCCGGGATGGCCGCGCCCAGCAGCGGCGCGATGTCCGGCATTTCGCTGGCCAGCTTCCACTGGTCCACGCGCGGCACCCACTTCATGTTCCACACCTTGGTATTGCCGTCCACCTCGCCCGCCATGATGCGCTGCGCCAGTTCCGGCAACCCATACGGCCCCTGCTGCGTCTTGTTGACGAACACCTTGTACAGCGCAGGCATGGCGGCGGCAGCCGCAACAGCCGGCGCAGCGATAGTCGGCACGGCGACAGCCGGTGCAGCAGCAGTGGCGCCCGCAGCGGCAGCGGCAGGCCCGGCGCTCAACACCCACGCTGCTGCGGCATCGCTGGCCAGCATCTCCGGTTTGAGCACGCGCTTGTCCACCGCATGCTGCACTTCCCAGCTGTACGCGTCCGTGGACGACCCGGCCACCGGATCGCTCCACACTGTCAGCACCTCCAGCGCGCGTTCCACCGGCGCGACCGGCCCATCCTGCAAGCCCGCACTCAAGGCCTGCGCGCGCTTCATCCACTCGTCGTGCAAGCGCTTGGCCGTGATATTGGGTAGCGACGGCGACGGCAGCTCCGCCCCCGTCTCATCCACTTCCAGCTTGGGCTGATACACGCGGTGCTGGTAGTAGCGCATCAGCGCCGCCAGCAGCACGAACTGGTGCGCTCCCATGCGCGCCAGGCGCTGCTGCACCGAGCCGATCACCTGATCGCGGTAATAGGCCGGCAAGCCATTGGAGCGGATGGCGAATTCATTCCCGATCTGCAGCCACTCGCCCGAGCCCTGCTCGACTTCAAACAGATACTGCCCGCGCGGCTGGAACAGCGCCTCGCGGTCCGCCAGGTCCGCCTTGCGCTTGATGACGCCCAACGCAATCGCCTGCAGGAACCACTCATAGTCGTCCGCCAGCCGGTTCAGTTCATCCATCGACGGCGCAATAGGATGGCGGAAGCGCGTGGAGTCGAAATGCAAATGCGTCGGGATCTTCGGATTCTCGATCTGGTACGACGTGCGCCACGTCGGCAAGCCGCGCAGCACCGTCATCGGCACGCCGGACAACTCGATGTAGCACACCGCCCGCCCGCCGATGCCGGTATTGACGATGCTCACCAGGTCGCCATGGAAGAAGCCGGTCGGCACCGCCGCCTTGATCTCCGCCTCCAGCTTGCGCCACGCGTTCGCGTCGCCCACGCCGATGAAGCACTTGAACTGGTCCGCATTCGGCGTGAACTCGGCCGAGAAGCGCGCGTTCACCCACGGCATGGCGCTGCGTATCCATTCGTTGAACGTGTGCTGCCGCTCCTGCGGCGACATCGCCATCAGCCGCTCCAGCAGCGGGTCCGGCGGCGCCTCGCCTTCCAGCAGATGCTCGGCGCTCAGCTGCGTCTGCGCGCGGCGGAACAGCTTGAGCAGCAGCGCCGAACGCAGCTTCTCGTCGCCCAGCTGCGGGAACAGGCGCGCCGAGCCGCCGAACTCCAGCAGCACTTCCTCGCTCCACACGCTGATGTCGCCAGTGAGCTTCACCGCTTCCGGCGCCGTGTCGCTGGCCAGCTTCATATAGGTGGCGTGTTCGTGCTGCGCATCCGCGCGCAGTTGCGCGATGCGCTGGTCCACCGCGCCCAGCATGGCTTCCACGCAGCGCCGGCCTTCCTGCAGCTCGCCGGCGATGCCGCTCCACACCGCCTGGCCCTGTTCGTCCACCGACTGCGTGTCGCCCAGCCAGGCCGACATGGAGCGCAGCAGCTCCACCGACTGCCCGGCCGCCACGGCCAGCATATGGAAGCGCAGGTAGTCGGCGATGTCGCGCTTGAGGTGCGCCATCACTTCGCGCGACTGCGCCTCGCTGCCGAACATCTTGGCGGCGGCCTGCGACAGGTTGTTCAGCGACTCCTCCACCTGGCGCGTGCGCAGCGCGTCGCGGATGTCGCGGTAGCGCTTGCCGTTGCGTTCCATGTGCACCAGGTCGCGCTGCGAAATGCGCGCCTTGATCTGCTCCAGCAGAGACAGCACGAATTCCAGGCCGCCCTGCTTGCGGTCGTCCAGCAGCGCATACAGCTGCTCGCGCGCACGGCCCTTCAGGCGCTGCAGCAGCTCGGCAGTGTGGC
Organism: Pseudoduganella sp. UC29_71; assembly: GCF_042693265.1. NCBI lineage: Bacteria > Pseudomonadati > Pseudomonadota > Betaproteobacteria > Burkholderiales > Oxalobacteraceae > Pseudoduganella > Pseudoduganella sp. UC29_71. Next base: position 4,746,985 of record NZ_CP170549.1, read on the forward strand.
GCTTCAGGCGGTCCTCGCTGGTCTCGGCGGTGGCGCCGGCTTCGCGGATGGCGTCGCGCTCCAGGTGCGGCAGCAGCTCGGCCACTTTCTCGCGCCACTGTTTCAGCTCGTAGTCGCCCATGATGCGGTCGATCTCCAGCTGCACCTTGCTTTCCACCCGCTCCAGCAGCGAGCGCTCGTCCTTGTCCATCAGCAGCTGGTCGGTGAGCGCGTATTCCTGGAACGGCGTGACGTCCACCGTGCCCTTTTTGAAGTCCGGGAATTCATCGAACGGATGCTCGGACATCGCCATCTGCTCACGCATGAAGATGTCGCGCTCCTGGTCGCCGGCGCGGCGCGCCTTGGTGCCGTCGCTGCCCAGCAGGCCGAAGAAGGCTTTCACCATCAGGGCCGCCAGCTCGTAGGCGCGGATGTCTTCGCGCAGGCTTTGCTGGGTGTCCAGCACCGCCTGGCCGAAGGCCGAGTACACCTTGGAGTAGGACAGGCGCATGTCGCCGAAGCGCTGCTCCGGCACGCGCGGGTTGAACGGTCCCAGCTTGTGCTGCTGCTGGTTGACCGCCACCGAGCGCTTGCGGTTGGCGAAGTCCGCCGAAGCGAAGTCCTCGAACAGCGAGTCGGCCACCATCTGGTAGACGTCTTTCACGTCCTGCGTGGCCTTGTTGGCCAGGTTGGCGGTATCGACGAAATACACGTCGTCGAACGGCGCGCCGCGGCCGGTAAGGCTGTCCGGATCGGCCCAGCGCACTTGCGCGTTCATGTCGCGCATGGCCGTTTCCAGTTCCATCAGGGTGGCATAGGCGTTGGCCTCGGTGCGCTCCTTGTTGGCCTTGGCGTAACCGGACGGCATGAACATCACCAGGTCCACCTGGCTGTCGGCCACTTCCTGGCGCGCGATGGCCTTGGCGATCCAGCCCAGGTCCATGGCGGTGCCGGCGCCGGTGCCGCCGGCGTTGGAGCCAATGACGACGATGCGGAACTTGGACGTATCGACTTGCAGGCCAAGGCGCTGGTAGTTTTCCTTGCGCTCGTTGCCGGCGTTACTGCTCAGGAAATTCAGCGCGCCCTTGATGCGGCCGCGCAGCTTGGGGTATTTGTCGTACAGGTACAGCCGCGCCACGGCACGGATCTGACCCGCGCCCTTGGACGGATCGATGCCCAGCGAGCGCAGTTTCTTCGGCCGCAGCGGCATCCAGCTTTCGATCAGCGGGAAGCGCGCCAGGCTGTCGTCGGACTCGTGGTATTGCTGCAGGTCGATCGATTCGACCAGGCGTTCCTCGTCGCTCAGTTTCACCAGCTCGTACCACGGGTCGGTGCGCTGCGATTTGCCCTCGTCGATGACGGCGCCGCTGTCCAGGTCCACGTGCAGGAAGCGCGCCACCGGGAACTGGCCGATGGATTCCACGCGCGTGGGATGGCGGCGGTTCCACACGGCCGACAGGATGCGGCGGCGGATGCGCATCATCACTTCCATGCCGGTGCCGCCCGCGCCGATGAACAGCGTGGGGCGCAGGTCGACTTTGAGTTCGGCTTTTTTGCCGGTGCTATTGTTCGGGAATTCTGCCATGGTCGCTCCTTGTTTAACGGCGGCCGGTGATCAGCGCGCCAGCCAGCGAGGCGATGCCGAGAACGAGCAAGGTGCCGGTGATGGCCACGGTGAGGAATTTGCCGGCGTTCATAATGGCCAGCACCGCGGCCGCGCTCATGAAGGCCAGGCCGAAGAACATGAGCCAGCCCGCCGTGTCGGCCGAGGAAGGCGCCACGCGGCGGCGCACCAGGTGGTTGGAATAAGCGTTGCGGGCAAAGAAGAAGACGATCAGCAGCACCAGGAACACGGCGCCGCCGATGGCAAGGTCGCGCGTGGAGGTGTCGGTGGCCGGGGCGCCCTGCACCGGAGCCACTTCGATGGGCGCACCGGGTGCGCCTGCCGTGCCGGGTGCAGCGCTGCCGCCGGGCGGCACCGGCGACAGCGCGGGTTCGCTGGCCGGCTTGGCGTTCGGGTCGGCCTGGTTGCCGGGGATCTTAAAGCCTGGGTCGGTATTGTTTTGCATTCTGATTGATCCTCGATATGGGCTTAGCGGCCAAGACGGACTTGCGCGCCTTCGCGCAGGTCCGTCAGTGTGTTTCCAAACATGGTGGTATTCAGGACGGCGACCTTGTTGCCGGCCTTGTCGAACAGCGGCTGGCTGTTGCCGGCCTTGACGTGCAGCGTGCGCAGCTCCCCCTCCACGGTGACCTGCACCTTGCGCGGGCGCGTGGCGGCGATCACTGCGCCGGCGCCCGCCAGCAGCAGTGCAGCCACGCCGCCGAGCAGCGCCAGCAAAGGCGCGACGCCGAACTGCATGCGCACCTCCAGCGGCAGCACGGCGCGCGAGCCTTGCACCTGGCTGGGCGGCGTGAAGATGTCGGGCAGCGGGTCGCCGGGGAACAGCGCGGCCATGCGCTCGCGGAAGGCTTGCGACAGCTCCAGCTTTTGCTCGCTCAGCTGCACTTCGATGGCGCCGGGGAGCACGGCGGCCGAACCGGCAGCCTTCACCGCTTCCAGCGACCACTTGCCGGGCAGGTGCGCCACCGGCAGCTCCATCGTGGACGCGAGCGGCTGCGACTTGCCGGGAGCCAGTCCGCGCACAGCGTCGGCGCCCAGCGCGATGGGCTTCTCCGCGCCAGCCAGCACGGAGCGCGCGGCCAGGCGCGCACTGGTGATGGTGTAGGGGTAAATCGTGTTCTCCAGCCGCCACTGGATGCGCGCGGCAGGCATGCCCGCCGGCGCGGCTGCGGCGGTGCGGGCGGCGGGACCGGAACCGGCGGAAGCGGCGCCCGCGTCGATGTCGGCGCGCAGGGTGCCATTGGGCTGGGTGGAAAACGTCACGCCGGGCACGTTCTCGACCTTCACCGGGAACAGGCGCACGGTGTCCTGGTCCAGCGGCTTGAGGCGCGCGGGCGGCTCGGTGATCACTTTTTGCAAGCGTCCCGTGCGCAGCAGCGCGTCCAGCTCGCGTGCGCCTTCGTCGCCGATGGCGAACACGTAGATCATCATGCCGTTGGCGCTGTAGCGGCCCTGCACCGGCATGTGCAGCGGGAAGGCCAGCGCCTTCCTGATGGCGCCGCCGTGGTGGATCAGCTCATAGAATTCGCGGTTGCGCTGTGCGGTGGCCTGGTCGTTGTTCGGGCTGTTCTTGTTGTTGGTGAACAGCCAGATCAAGCCTGGCTTGCCGCCCAGCGCGCTGGAGATGGACGTGCTGACGGCTTCGCCGAGATCCGTGTCGGCCAGCGCGCTGCTGCCCGGCTTTTTGGCGGCCGCCAGCGGCGCCAGCGCGCCGGCGACGGCGGCGCGCTGCGGCTTGTCGTCCACCTTCGCAGCCAGCAGGGCCTTCGGCGACGGCGCGCCCGGCAGGCTCTGGTTGAAGGCCGCCAGCACCAGCGCATCGCCGGGCTGGATGGCGGCCAGCACCACCTCCGTCACCAGCGCCTTGTACTGCGAGGCCGGGTCCGTATAGAACGGCTCCATCCATCCCGAGTTCTGCACCAGGAAGACGTGCGACACCGGCGCGGCCAGCGCCACGGCCGGCATCGCCAGCGCACCGGCCAGCGCCAGCGCTGCCGCATGCAGCGGCAAGCGCGCGCGCCGGCGAACGGGGGCGCGGCCGGGCGCACGGCGCGCCGCTCTGGCTCGCGCACTAGCCGCAGGGACGGGCAGCGGCGTCAACGACGGCAGCGGCAACGGCAGCGGCCCCATCATGGCAGCGCCTTCAAGTGCCAGCCGCGAATCTCGTTCCAGCTCGGGTGGTGCAGCCACAGGCAATTGTCATACACGAAGGGCTGGCACTGGGCCGGATGCGACAGGCGCACCGCTTCGTCCAGTATCACGTTGCGCTGCCCCACCCACTCGATCAGCGTGCGCTGGATCACGGCGCCGCCCAGCGCATCCTCCGCCTTGGCCGGCGGGCGCTCCATGCGCAGCACCAGGCCGGTCGGCTGGCTGCGCGTGCTGCTCACGTTCTCCAGCAGCGGCAGCACCAGCGCCGAATCGCGCGTCTGGTCCTCCACGTTCTCCACGTCCCACGGCTCGTTCTTCACCTGGTGGCCGCGCCGGAACAGCAGCGTGCCGAAGCCCAGGCGCGCGCCATCCGGCAGCACATGCTCCTGCGCCTGCGCCACGCCCAGCTCGCGGAAAGAATAACCCTGGCCGTGGTGATGGCCGATCTGCCACAAGCGCCCGTCGCGGCTGCGCGCCGGCGCCCCCAGTTGCAGGCGCGGCGCCCAGTCCGCAGGCCACGGCAGCCATAGCGGCGCGCTGCCCGGCCGCCACACCAGATGGCCCAGCGCATGCAGCCACATCAGCTTGCCGTCATAGCTCAATGGACGCGACCAGCCATCGGCTGGAATGACGCCGTCGGCGGCGCGCGGCGGGTTATCAACCCGCCCTACGGGTACGTCAACCGCATCCGGGTCCGGGATGGCGTCAGCCTCCGTAGGGCGGGTTAGCGCAGCGTAACCCGCCGGCTCCGCCGCAATCTCCAGCGTCTCCCCATCCGCCCCGTTGGCATCCGCCGTCCACAAGCGCACCCCATCAGCCGCCACGATCAGGCATGCCATGAGCCGCCCCACCATGCCCGGCGCACTCGCCAGCCTGGCCGACAGCACCACCTCGGTATGAAAACTCTCGCTGACCGGATTGATCACCAGCCGCACCAGCCCCTGCGCCGACGGCACCAGCGCCACCTCGCCGCGCCTGGCCTGCCCGCCCGCACCGCCATGCACCGGCAGCCACGCATACGCCGACGCGCTGAACGTCAAATCCGCCAAATGGTCCTCGCACGTCATCACATGCCAGCGCGCGGCGGCCGGGTCCCAGTACTGCAGCACATTGCGCGTGTAGGCCAGCGCCAGCAAGCGCTGCGCGGCAAAGCCGAAATCGGCCGCCGCAAACATGCACACCGCGTTCGGCGGCGCAGGAATTTTCAGCTCCGCCTGCCCCACTTCCGGCTCAGGCGGACGCGTTTCCAGGCTGGCCGCCAGCGGCAGCGCCGTCAGCGGCAAGCCGTGCGGCGCATAGCGCGGCAGCGGCGCCTCGTGCACCGGCAGCGGCGCGCTGCTCGGCCCCCACCACGCGGGCAAGCGCGGCGCCGGCGGCGCGCACACCTGCAGCGCCGCGCCGCATTCCGGACAAAACGCAAAACCTTCAGGATAAATGGCCGCATGCGCGCAGCCCGCAGGCAGCGACGCGCCCAATAGCTGCGCCACGTCCGGCAAGCGGCTGCGCGCCTGCGCCTGCCACTCGATGCGGCTCAAGCCCTGGCTGGACGCCAGCTGAAATTGTCCACTTTCATCGTCCTCCAGCCAGACGCTGTCGGAAGTCTCCCACCTGTATGCCATGTATATGCTCGAAATAATCCGCTTGCGGAACCTGAGCTCCGCCTGCGCGAGCCCAAGTTGTTCTTTGCATCATAACGCAGCGCCTTGCGGTTCGGGCAAGACGCCTGAAAAAAATACGCCCCATTTTAGTGGGGCGTATTGCGCTGTATCGCGGATTTTAGCCGAACTTTCCGGCGGGGCTATTTGTAGATGCCGACACCTATCAGCACATCGCCGAATTTCTCGACATAGGTCGATTTATCTTCCATGTTCTTGCTGATGGAATTCGGCCACTTGTACGACACCCAGCCCTTGCCGGCCGGGCTGCCCGCCACTTTCAGGAATTCCTTGATCGGAAACACGCCGCCGGCGTTCAGCTCCATCAGGTTCTTGTTGACCATCTTGGCGTTCTGGCCGTGCGCCAGCGCCACGCCCTGCTGGTCGCCGGTCATGCCGAACATGAACACATACAGGTCGCCCTTGATGAATTCGCCCTTGGGGTCGTTGAAGGCGGCAATCGCCTTGTCGCGGCCGTTTTTCTCCATGAAGGCGCCGGCCTTCTTCACCATGGCCACCGCCTCGTCGGCCGTGCCGCGATGGTTGGCGTCCTGCGCGCGTGCCGCGCCGCCCAAGGACAGCGCCAGTACGGCGGCAAACAAAACCTGGAATGCATGTTTGATCATGAAACGTCTCCTGTGGGTGTTTTGCGCGGACAGATCATTGCTGCCCGTCACCTCCAACATAGCACATGCCCTACAGCAACACTACGACTTCCGCAAGCGGGTTGCGCAAAGCCGACGCCAGAGTCTGATTTACATCAAATGGCGCCGCGCGCAGCGGCATAAGCTGGACTCCGGGGTCTTCCCGCGCCGCTTCCGAAAGGACTGCCATGCCAGCTCACATCATCATCCGCGACGGCTCGCCCTACTGGTGGGCCAGCACCGATATCTGGGTCGTGCCTGGAGCAGACCCGAACGGCGCGCCCGGCACGCCGGTCGCCGGCCAGCCGGCCTATCTCTGGGCGCACGCCGCCAACACCGGCAGCGGCCTGGCCAACGGCACCCGCATCGATTTCTACTGGGCCGACCCGAGCGCGCAGGTGATCGTCGGCACGGCCAACCCGATCGGCTCGGCCTTTGTCGACCTGGACCTGAATCCGGCCGGGCAGGACGTGCTGTGCCTGGTGCCCTGGGTGCCGGTCGTCGTCAACGGCGGGCACGAGTGCCTGCTGGCCGTGGCGCACGGGCCGGGCGACAGCAATCCCATCCCCGATCCGCTGCCGAACGGCTATGTGTTCGATCCGCCCGCGCACGACCAGATCGCGCAGCGCAACATCAGCGTGCTGATGGCCAGCATGCTGGCCGCGGCCATGGTGATCAGCGTGCGTGCGCTGCCGAGGCAGGACAAGCTGGCCTTCGTCAGCGTCGAATACGGCGGCGAGCTGGACCAGCGGCAACTGACGCTGCTGGGACTGGACAAGATGGACTTGCGGCCGGCGCAGCGCGGCGCCGTACAGGTGGAACTGAGCCTGGAGCCGATCTGCGGCGGCAAGCACGGCCACGGCCACGGCGTCGGGGAAGAGAGCGCCGGGCAGCCGGCGGAGCAGGAGCAGCAGCAGGAGCAGGTGCTCTCGGTCAGCGTGGCCAAGACCTATGCCGCCGGCTCCGAAGTGGGCGGCGACGAGACGCTGGACCAGGAGCCCGGCGCGGTGGAGGACGACATGGGCGCGGCCGGCAGCGCCGGGCCGGACGGCGCCGTCGACAGCGGCGCGCTGGAAGGCGCGGACTACGGCAAGCGCGGGCTGCGCGTGGAAGTCAAGCGCGGCACGGCGGCGGCCGTCTACGCCGCCTTCAGCGCGGAGCGCCTGCATCCCGGCCAATACCAGCTGGTGCACCTGGTCGAACACAGCCAGGGCAAGGTGCTGGGCGGTGTCAGCTACGTCGTGGTCCAGCCGCCGCGGCGGCACGCAGAACAAGCACAACAAGGAGAACAAGCATGAGCGCGACCCCACTCCAGGTGCTCACGCGCCCGTTCGCCATCGAGCCCGTGACCAACATCATGCTGCCGGACGGCATCTTCGACAACGCCATCTACGGCCTGCGCATAGCCGCCCACATCACCAATCTGTCCTCCAGCGCGCTCACCAACGTCACCGTGTGGCTGGAAAGCGTGGGCGATCCCGGCATCGTGCCGGTGGCGCGCACCTTTTATTTCGCCAGCATACCGGCCGGCGCCGCCATGCAAGTGATGTGGGACGCCGACTTCCAGCACGCCAGCCCCGGCAAGCCGCTGGTGAGCATCCTGGCGCGCGCCGACGGCTTCGAATCGCGCCGCTCCATCCAGCAGATCTTCGTCTCCGAAACCCGCTTCGACGCGGTGAGCAACACCTATACCTGCACCGTGCAGGAAGGGACGCTGACCGTGTCCGGCCTGAAGGGCCACCTGCCCGGCAAGCGCTGGGGACACACCGGGCCGGAAGGCAAGGAATGCATCTGCCCGCCCGGCGGCGGCCCCGTGGTGCCCACCGGGCTGACCATGGTGTGGGCGCCGAACCCGCCCTTCGCCGGCGTGCACGGCGAGCTGCCCTTTGCCGACCCGTGGTGGAAAATCCTGGCCATCATCATCGCCATCATCGCCGCGCTGGTGGCCATCATCGCGGCGGCGCTGGGCGCGGGCAAGGCCAGCTTCAATGTCGGCGGCAGCATAGAAGAAACCGACCCCAGTGTCACCTGCTGCTCGCTGGACGGCGCCGCCTCGGGCGAGCCGGAATACACGGTGGCCGGGGTGGCCTCGGCCATCGCCTCGGTGGCCATCGCCGTGGCCTGCTCGGACGCGGCCGACCCGTTCTGGCGCGGCCAGGAAGCCACGCCGCCGGCCGCCGGCGAGCTCACCGTGGGCGAGCGCGTGGTGGCCGAGTGGACCATGCTGGAGGCGCCCAACGCCGGCGTGCCCTACGCCACCGACGTCAGCTGGACCTACCAGCGCATCACCACCGGCGCCACCTACAGCTACAGCGTGACGGAAACGCAGACCAACATCCACACCGCCGGCGCGGTGGACGTGGAAGCGCCGCCGCAAGTGCAAGCCTTCAGTCCCCTGTGGGTGCGCGCCAGGTTCCACCGCGAGGACGGCAGCCTGTTCCACGGCACGGATTTGTACTCCTTTGCCATCTTCCAGGCGCCGCAGGGATTGAACTTCGTCATCCCGCTCACCGACGACGGCCTGGGCTTCGACCCGGGCGCCAACGACGGCGGCTACGCGGGCAGCCTGAACCTGGAGTTGGCCTACCGGCTGCTGCTCAAGTACGGGCAGACGGTGTACGGCATGTGGCGCATCTTCCTGTTCGCGCAGGACGTGAACCTGACCAAGCCCGGCACGCCGCCGGAGATCGCCGCGCAGCACATCGGCGGCTTCTTCGTGGCCAGCGCCATCGAGATCACGTTTGACGATACGCTGCCCTGCCCGCTCAAGGCGCAGGCCAGCATCATGGTGGTGTAGAAAGGATTACTCGGCGACGATCTTCTTGGGCGGCGGCGGCGGCGCGAAGGCCACGGTTTCGCCGCCCGGCGCGCTGTCCATCGCGTCCGAGTACTCCAGCCAGCGCTGCAGCACCTCCATGCGGCGGATCACGATGCCCTTGCTGCTGATATACCCCACCTGCTCGAAGTTCTCCGGCTTGCTGACCATCTTGCTGGTGGTCGGCAGGTTGTCGAGCAGGCGCTCATAGCATTTGCGCGCCTTCTGCTCCCACTTCGCCAGCGCCGGCTCGGAGAAGCGGTTGCTCTCGTAATACACGGTCAGCGTGCGGTCGTGGTTGCCGAAGCCGACAATGGCCGCGCCCTTGCGCACCGTTTGCAGCACTTCCTCCTTGATGGCCGTGGTCGGCACGAACAGCGCCGCCCGTCCGTCGCCGTCGTCAGGCCGTTCCAGCGGCAAATCCATTCCCTTCACTGAGCTCATCGCTGCCTCCTGGCCTATAGTGTGACGCCGGATCTGTAAAGTTGCCGTCCGGCTATATTCCATCGATTTTACGCCCCTCCCCAGCGCTGTACAAGGAAATTGCAGGGCATATAATGCTCATGCTTCCAATATGTATTACTTCTGATTAAAAAATGACACAGTTGCCCGCCCCCCAAACCAAGCAAGCTGAGCCGCATTCGGGGTCTGACCCCGAATGCGGCTCAGGCTGGCTGACACCCGATGCTGCGGAGGCGGCGGCGCGCAACGTCGCCGATCTGCTGGCCATGGCGATTGAATACGCGCCGCCACAGCGGGCACTGGTTGTCCATGACAGGCGCTGCGAACTCAACCTGGCGCTGACCGAGGCGTACCGCCGCGCCCTGCCGCACGGCCGCTTCATCGATTTCGATACCGTCAGCCCGGACGACGTGCTGGCCGCCTTCGCCGAGCTGGGCCAGCACGACCTGGTGGTGCTGGTCCAGTCCACCAGCTTCCGCCTGGAGGCGTTCCGCATCCGCATCGAGCTGTTCAAGCGCGGCCTGAAGGTGATCGAGCACGTGCACCTGTCGCGCATGCCCGGCAAGCAGGGCTTGCATTACATCGCCTCGCTGGCCTACGACCCGGCCTATTACCGCGGCGTGGGCCGCGCCTTGAAGGCGCGCATCGACGCGGCGCAGTCGGCCGTGGTCGACAGCGGCGAGGGCGCGCTGCTGCGCTTCGATTCGCCGCTGGAGCCGGCCAAGCTCAACATCGGCGACTACAGCGGCATGAACAACGTCGGCGGCCAGTTCCCCATCGGCGAGGTGTTCACCGAGGCGCAGGACCTGGAAGCGGTGAGCGGCAGGGTGCGCGTGTTCGTGTTCGGCGACACCTCCTTCCACGTGAACCACCCGGCCAAGCCCATCACCATGATCGTGGAACAGGGCCGTGTCACCGGCGCCATCGATTCCACGCCCGAATTCGACAACATGCTGGCCATCATCCGCGCGCACGAAGGCGAAGTGTGGCTGCGCGAGCTGGGCTTCGGCATGAACCGCGCGTTCTCGCGCAGCTGCCTGGTCAACGACATCGGCACCTTCGAGCGCATGTGCGGCATCCATTTGTCGCTGGGCGCCAAGCACGGGCAGTACCAGAAACCGCAGTTCAAGCGCAAGGATGCGCGCTATCATGTGGATGTGTTCGCCGTGACCGAAGCGGTCTGGCTGGACCAGGACACGGTCTACCGGGACGGCGCCTGGCACGTCTGACGGCCCGCGCGGCCCCCACCATCGGGAACGGAGCTTATGCACGCAGTCATTAGAATGCTGGAAGCGCTGTTCAACCAGATACCCCTCAGCCTGCTTGAAGTGTGGGGCCGCCTGGGCTACCTGATCGGTTTCGCGCTGATGCTGTGCGCCTACGGCGGCCTCACCTTCCGCGCCGGCGGCCGCTGGGCGCTCGGGCTCACCAGCCAGAGCTGGAACAGCCGCGCGCTGCTGTCGGCCATCTTCACTTTCGCCATCATCTTCATCACCGGCTACCTCGGCTCGGCCATCGTGCTGGTGCCGGGCGCGCAGACCTTCGAATCGCTGAAGGACTTGTCGGTGTTCCTGTGCATTGTGCTGTTCGGCTACCCGGCGCTGCTGGCCGCGCCCTTCGCCTACGGCCTGTCCGACCTGGTGGAAGGCGTGCCGCCGGCCTTCCTGGGCGACTGGCTCTTCGGCTACTTCATCAACCCGGCCTGCTTCTGGCTGGCGCACCAGCTGATCGGGCGCGATCCGGACTTCCGCCGCGCCCGCACCTGGGGCTGGTACGTGCTGTTCGTGCTGGCCTTCATGGCCATCGAACCGCTGCTGTGGGGCTATGTGACGTCGCCGCAGTTCACGCCCGAACTGGCTTACCGCAGCGTGACGCCGGCGCTGGTGTTTACCACGCTGATCACCTGGGCGCTGGCGCCGTTCGCCATGCTGCTGGCGCTGCCGCTGGCGCGCCGCACCGGCATGTTCTGGGCTGAACTGCCGCGCCACGTGCAGGAGCGCCGCTTCGGCCAGCGCGAATGGCTATGGACCGGCGCCGCCCCCGCCAGCGCACCGCCCGCCGCCGGCAGCGCAGGTGGCGTGCCCATCCCCGCCTTCCTGGCCGCGCCCTTCATCGCGCTGGTGCTGCTGATGGTGGGCGCCACCGCCTTCCTCACGCTGCGCAGCGCGGAATCCTCGGCCGACAAGCTGGCCGCCCGGCTGCACCAGGAAATCGCCGACAACATCAACCTGCGGCTGGACGACTACGTGGCCGCGCGCCAGGCGGCCGGCAATGACGCGCAGGCGCAGGACGTGGCCGGCGTGCTGCAAGCCCTGCCGCTGGCCGGCCATGGCCGCGCCATCGTCATCGACCGCCTGGGCCGCGTCATCGCCAGCTCGCAGCCTGCCGTACCCGGCGCCGACCCCGTCGCCCAGGCCGCGCTGCAAGCGCTGCGCGTGCATGCCGGCAGCTACGCCGCCGTGCGCAAGCCGCAGCAGCTGCCATTCGACGTGCTGACCAGCAAACCGCTGGCGCGCGAGCGCTGGCTGATGCAGGCCACGCCCTACCTGGACCGCAACGGCAGCCACGACTGGCTGCTGCTGACCGCGCTGCCGCAAGCGTGGTACCAGGAAGGCGTGCGCACCGGCAACAGCCAGTCCGCCATGATGGTGGCGCTGGCGCTGCTGCTGTCGCTGGTCGCCGCCAGCGTGCTGTCGGCCATGGTGACGGCGCCCATCCGCCGCATCGCGCGCGCCACCGGCGCCATGGCGGCGGGCGACCTGAGCCAGCGCGTGCCGGTCGGCCCGCTGGCCGAACTGGGCGAACTGGCGCACGCCTTCAACCACATGGCCGAGCGCCTGCAAAATTCCTTCGACCAGCTGCAAGCCGTCACCGACCAGCTGGCCGCGCGCGAACGCTCGCTGGAGCAAAGCGAGCGGCGCTACCGCAACCTGTACGAGGACGTGCCGATTCCCCTGTTCCGCACCAACCGCGACGGCATGCTGGACGAGATCAATGACGCCGGCATGCGCCTGCTGGGCGTGCAGGCCCGCGAACAGGTGCGCCTGCAAAACGTGCTCGACCTGTACCCAGACCGCGCGGCGCGCCTGCGCTGGCAGGAGGAACTGGAGCGCAGCGGCGGCATTTCGCACCGCACCGCCGTGCTGATGCGCCGCCCCAGCGACGGCAAGGAAATGTACGTCAACGTGGTGGCGCGCCCGGTGGCCGACCCCGAGACCGGGCAACTGGCCTATATCGAAGGCTGCGTGGAAGACATCACCGAGCGCAAGCAGGCCGAGGACGAACTGCGCCGCCACCGCGCCCACCTGGAAGAACTGGTGCGCGAGCGCACCGCCGAGCTGTCGGTGGCGCTCAGCCGTGCCGAATCGGCCAACCGCGCCAAGAGCGTGTTCCTGTCCAACATGAGCCACGAGCTGCGCACCCCGCTCAACGCCGTCATCGGCTTCTCGCAGCTGCTGCAGAACGACCCCGTGCTGGGCGCGCCGCAGAAGGAGCAGCTGGCCATGATCAACCGCTCCGGCCACCACCTGCTCACCCTCATCAACGACATCCTGGAACTGTCGAAAATCGAATCCGGCCGCACCGAGCTGCAATTGCTGCCCGTGGATCTGTACGGCCTGTTCGAATCCGTGCTCGAGATGCTGCGCCTGCGCGCCAGCCAGGGCGGCATCGCCCTCAAGCTGGACGTGGCCGGCGCGCCGCCAGTGATCGTGGCCGACGGCCCCGAGCTGCGCCAGGTGCTGCTCAACCTGCTCTCCAACGCCGTCAAGTTCACCGAGCGCGGCAGCGTCACGCTGCAGGTGCGCGGCAGCGCGGCCGAGCGCGACACCGTGCGGCTGCGCTTTGCCGTCATCGACACCGGCCCCGGCATCTCGCAGGACGACCGCAACCGCATCTTCCAGCCCTTCATCCAGGCCGGTAACCCCAGCAGCCAGGCCGGCACCGGCCTGGGCCTGACCATCAGCCGCGAATTCGTGCAGTTGATGGGCGGCGATTTGCAGCTGCAATCGGCGCCCGGCGCCGGCTCCACCTTCAGCTTCACCTTGACGGTGCAGCAGCGCCCCGGCGCACTGTCGCCGGCGCAGGCGCGTGAGCGCGTGGCCGGCCTGCCCGAGTCCGAGCGCGGCAAGACCATCCTGGTGGTGGACGACAACGCCGACGGGCGCATGCTGCTGCACACCCTGCTCGCCCCGCTCGGCTTCGACCTGCACGAAGCGCGCGACGGCGTGGAAGGCCAGGAACGCATCCTGGCGCTGCAGCCGGACCTGGTGCTGATGGACTGGCGCATGCCGCGCCTGGACGGCCTGGAACTGACGCGCCGCGTGCGCGCCCAGCCCGGCCTGAAGCAGCCGCGCATCGTCATCCTCACCGCCAGCGCCTTCGAGGAAGAACGCCGCGAAGCGTTGCAGTCGGGCGCGGACGACTTCCTGCGCAAGCCACTGGAGCAGGACGACCTGTTCGCCATGCTGGAGCTGCAGCTCGGCCTGCACTTCCTGCGCGAGCCGCTGACCATCCCCGCCGCCGTGCACGCGCCGCTGTCCGGTGCCGAGCTTGCGCCGCTGCCGGCCGAACTGCGCAGCGCCCTCAAGCAAGCCGTCGCCGACCTCGACCTGGCCCGCATCGAGCGCCTCACCGACCCCCTGGGCGCCACCGCCCCCGACCTCGCCGCCCGCCTGCGCGCCATGCTGGAGCGCGCGGAGTTCAGGCAGTTATGGGAGCTTCTCTAAGTCTGGCTGGAAGAGACCCGGAGTAGCCAAGGTGTTCCATCATGTCCGCCGCTGCGAAGTCTGGGCTGGCCCCAAGTCGGAACCAAGTCGGGGGAATCGCGGCTACTGCGTCGCTCGTGATGAAATGTTGCCCCTCATGACTTATGGGCGTCGCGAGGCACCCAACAAATCTATTAGCGTTTCGATTTCCCTCCCACGCTCATTAGGCTCGTCGTCTGCGTGAAGACCAGTCTCAGTGAACTCAAAAACAAGCGCGTCGATCAATAATTCGCGCTCGTGTTCATCAAGCCCTTGCCCTCCGGTCAACACCGCTTCTAGCGGCAGACCAAGTTTATGCTTTTCAACGATCTCGTTGAGAAGTACAAGAAGATGCGGTGCTATTTTGCTCATTTTCATTTCACATTCGGATCGCGCGAAGCTTCACTATTCTTTGGGATAATGGTGATTACTTTTCCGTCACCGTTCAAAACGACTTTGGCATCCTTGCCAGTGTATGCAACTTTTCCGCCCGCTTGTTCGGTAACTTTTGCAGGGTCTTTGACTGCCGATAGAATTGCTGTGGGAGATACGCCTCTACCACCATCTCTTGAGATAGCTTGATTAAGGCCGTGCTTGGTGTAGCCAGTTATTTTTCCCGCAACCGCTACTGCCTCTTTTCCAGCAACTGCCGATACGCCTGCGGTTCCCGTAACACCAACAGCTTCGCCAAGCGTGACCACAGCGGAATTCACCGCAACAGGATTTGTTAGCGCTGCCATACCCAACTCAAAAGCCACCGGCGCTGCCATGACTGCTGTGACTACTGCTGCCGCAGGAGCGAAAGCCTCCATTGACCTCGGGTCTCTTGCCATTGCAGCGCCGAATCCCTCGGCAGCTCTTTCCTGCCTGCCATCCGGATCGGTGTACTTGTAAGGGCTGTTGGCCGCGTAAGCATAGCGGTTGAAACTCGTCCCGGTGTTGGCATCCGTGACCACCGGATCAATGCTCAAGAACCGCGCCGCCACGGGATCATAGTACCGCTGCTGCATGTACACCAGTCCCGTGTCCGCGTCGTTAACGTGGCCGGTGTAGCCCACCGTCGGCGTGGCGTCGCTGGCGGTCAGGCCGTACGGCTCGTAGCGCGTGCGGCTGATAACAGTGCGGGCCGCGTTGGTGCGGGCGATCGGGCTGCCCAAACCGTCCGTGTGCACGTAGGCGCCGCCCACTTCGGCCAACAAGTGGCCGTTCAGGTTCACGTACAGCGTTTCCACCGGCGTGGCCGCGCCCACCGCCGTGCTGCTGTAGAGCAGCTCGCCCGCCTGGCTATACACGTGGATCAGGTTGGTGCCGTCGGTCTTGGTGGTCTTGACGCGGCGGCCCAGGCCGTCGTACACGTAGCTGGCCTTGCCCGTCGCGCTCGTCAGGCGGTTGCCCTGGTCGAACACGTAGCCGGCGGTGCCGCGCGTGGTGATATTGCCCTGGCTGTCGTATGCGAAGCTGACGGCCGGTGCGCTGCCGGTGATGCTACTGACGCGGTTGGTGGCCGCGTCGTAGTTGATCACGCTGGTGCGCGCGGTTAGGCCCGAGGGGATGCTCACTGAGTTCACGTTGTCCAGCAGGTCCGTGCCGATCACCATGTTGCCCCACATGGCCGGCGCGTTCACGGTCGCCAGCCGGTCCAGGTAGTCATACGTCATGCTGCGCGTGCTGACGCTTTCCTGCTTGTCTGTGATGCCGGCGACGTTGCCGTTGGCGTCGTAGCTGTAGTCGTCCCACAGCACACCGACATCACGCACCTCGTCGGGCAGGCCGCGCTTGTTCTGCGTCATGGTACGCGCCACGCCGTTGCCATAGTCGAAGTAAGCCACTGCGCCGTTCGGATGGTGGTGCACGCCCACCGCGTAGCTGCCCACTTGGGTCGGCTGGCCGAGGCCGTTCGGGCTGTAGGCGATGCTGGTGCCAGAACCGCCCGGGTACGTCAGTTGGCTGGGCGCACCGTTGGCGTCATAGCCGCGCGTGATGTCGTAGGTTTTGCTGGCGTATGCCAGGCTTTCCTTAGTCGGCAAACGGCGCTTGTTGTAGGTGTAGGTCCAGACCGTGCCGTTGGAGCTTACCGTGGCCGGCAGGCCGTCGCCGTGGTAGGTGCGGCTGATGGATGGGCTGGCGTCGCCATACGTAGTGGTTTTCAGCCAGTAGCGCTGGTCGTAGCCGTAGGTGATTTTCTTGGCGGCGGCCACGCTCGCCTGGTCGCAGGAAGCAGCTCCCGGCAGCGCCAAGCCAATGGCGCGCCAAGCCACGTTGCCGGCCGTGTCGTAGTCCTGCACGGTGGCGCCGGTTTCAGGCTCGATGGTCTTGCACAGGCGGGCATAAGTATCGTAAACGTAGCGGCGCGTGACATTCTGGTCGATGCCGTTGCCGCGCGTGATGCTCAGCGGCTTGCCGAACACGTCGCGCACGATGGTGTTGCCGACACCGTAGGATTCGACGGTGCTTGTCAGCGCCTGCTCGGACGGCGTGTCGAAGGTCTGGTAGCCGCTGGTGACGACCGCGCCGCGCGGGTTGGTGACGGACTTCCTGAAGTCGCTGTCGTAGCTGATGCTGGTGTACAGATCGCCGATTTCGCTGTCGGCCACCACCTGCGTGACGCGGCCCAGCGCGTCGTAGCTGGCCCCGCGCCCGTCCAGCGTGTCGTAGATGGTGCTGATGTTGCGCTGCGGATAGGACTCGAAGGTGACATTGCCGTTGTGGTCGTAGCGGCGCAACACCATGCTGCGGGTATTCGCCTCATCACTGTAGTCGTAGGCGCGGGTGAGGACCGGGCGCCACAGCGCGTCGTAATAGGTGACGCTGCGGCCGTTGCCGGTGGAAACGGTCTGGCGCCAGTGGCCGGCAGCGAGTCCGAATTCGTCGCTGGTTACCCGCACCATCGGCAACGAGTAGGCGTTCCACGCGGTAGTGTCGCCCGCCGGCGGCGTCACGGAACTGAGGCGACCCATGGCGTCGTAGCCGTAGGTCGTGGTGTAGCCTGCGCCGTTAGTGCTCGATGTGATCAGGCCAATCGCATTGACCACCACGCTTTCGCTGGTGCTGTTCGGGTAGGCAGTGTTCTGCGCAATGCCGGCCTTGTAGCTAGTGTAGGTGGTGGTCTGGCTGGCGGCGTCGGCCCGCTTCCAGAGGGTGCCGTCGGCGTTGTAAGTATGCGTTTCCTGCAGCTTGCCGAACTTGCTGGCCGTCGCCAGCGTAGCAGTGGTAGCGTCGTAGGTGTTGGACACCATCGCCTTGCCGGTGCTGCTTTCGGTGACGCTGGCAATCTGGCCGAGCACCCATTTGGTGGTGTTGTCGCTGTACGCGGTGGTTTCGGTACGTGCGTTGCCGCGGCCGTCCGTGCGGGTAACCGTGATGGGACGGGCATAGCTATCGAAGGGATCCGCCTGCCAGACGAAGTTCACGTCCTGCTGCGTGGTGATGACCTGGTCCACCGGCGTGTTGCGTTCGGCAGAGTCGGCATCGCCGATACTGGCGCTGTTGATCACGCCCCAGAATTCCGGATAGGGCAAACCCGGCACCCAAGGTTTGTACCGGGTGCTGGTGCTGCGCAAGGCGCTCCCCCCGTTCCATCCGCTGTCGGCCTGGTGGTCTCACAGTTGCCCGTGCAGTTGGAAAGGCTGGCATTGACTGGACCGTAATCGTAGCTCCAGCTCAGGGTGGAAAGGCCGGGGCCGCTGAGACTCTTGGTGGTCAGGGCATTCGTATAAAAATACTGCGGGACGCGCTGCCACTGCATGCCGTCGGCATTCGTGCGGCAGTCCTGCTGCACCAGGGCGCGGCCATGGGTGGTCGGCGTGAGCGTGAACGTGGCTTGGGCGCCGGAGGGATGTGTCATGCTGCCGGCCAGGGACCCTGTGCTCACCACAGCCGGAGCAGTGCAACTGCCAGTGGCCAGGTACTGCACGCCGGCCAGCAAGGGCGCGATACCGGCCAATTGCCATTGCGAGCCGTCCGGCAATGTCACCTTATCCAGGCTGCGCACCACGCCGTTGGAGTAGTAGGAATAAGTCCA
This sequence comes from Pseudoduganella sp. UC29_71, assembly GCF_042693265.1. Taxonomy (NCBI): domain Bacteria; kingdom Pseudomonadati; phylum Pseudomonadota; class Betaproteobacteria; order Burkholderiales; family Oxalobacteraceae; genus Pseudoduganella; species Pseudoduganella sp. UC29_71. The sequence continues at coordinate 4,765,081 of NZ_CP170549.1, forward strand.
GGTCCGGGTACCGTCGCTGACGGCGGTAATCAGGTGTGGATACGAGGCTTCGCCGTAGGTGAAAGTCAGCGTGAGGCCGTCGCTGGAGCTGATGCTGCTCACGTTACCGGGGCGGGCGGCGCTATAAGTGTAGGTTACCGTGTTGCCGTACCTGTCCGTGATGAGGGTTGGCAGAATCTTGAAGTGCTTGCGGGTCAGCTCGGCTTCGGCCCCGGCGTTGGGAACTGCCGGCGGAGCAGGCGTTCCAGGCTTCGGATCGCTGGCCGCACCACTCGTTGCACTAGCCGCCAACAACGCCGAGCTACCGCCCAAGGCGGAGGCAACGTTATGCTCCTGGTAACTCACCATGTGGTCGAAACGATACTTTGTGCCATCAGGCGAAATACCGAGAAAACCCTCGCCGCTCCCAGTGCCGTTGGCCAGGGATGGCAGGCAGCTGAAATTCCATTGCTGGGAGGTGACCACCGGGTAATTGGCGCCCCCGGCCGGCATTTTGGTGTTGCCGCTGCTGCGCCGCAACAGCCGCTGGTCGCCCGCGCCAGGAATATGCAGGAAGCTGCCTTGCCAATAGTCTTCTGCAGAGAAGTTGGCGCCTTGGTAGACCATGGCCTTGGGCGGCCCAAAGGATGTGCAGCGGTCGGTGCCGCCATTGACCGTTACCCAGCCCGCAGTGATATTGGCGGCGAACACGCCGTACAGCGAGGGGATGTCGAGATCCCAGTAGCCGAACGCGCGGCCGTCGAGCAGATCGCTGCCGGCCGAGATATAACGTCCAACGGAGACCGGAATTCTGCTGTTGCCGGGCAGGCTGACATCGGTCTGCGTGAACGATAAGCCGCCGTTATAGAGATTGATTTTATCGCCGAAAAGGTCGGGGCCGTATTTGGCTACAGCAGCCGGCGCCTTGATGGATTTATCCAGTTCGCTGAAAACCGAATGCTGCGCCTGCGCGGGCATGCCGGCAAGAAACAGCGCCAACAGAGCACCCGCCCTTATTTCACCCCAAGATCCGGTTTTGGTGCCGATACCAATACTTCGCATCACATCTCCCGCCGAAATTAATCAGATGAGAAATGTACTTATCACATTGCCTTTGGTCAATTTAAGTTTATATATTTATTTTTTAATAAAATTACATTTCGATAGTTTATTTTTCTTGATCGATGGTATTTTAAGGACTATTAATTTAATACTGAATTACAAGCAAAGTGAAAGCTGCTTACTTCCGCTGTAGTGCTTTATCCCACGGCGGCACCGGCTGATACTCGGCCACCAGGAAATCGATCAGCGCGCGCACCTTGGGCGACGGCTGGCGGCTGGCGGGGTACAGCGCGCTGAGATAGTTCAGCGGCAGCTCCCAGTCCTCCAGCACCGGTACCAACGTGCCGTCGAGCAGCGCGTCGCACGCCAGGAACGTGGTGCTGTAGACGATGCCGAGTCCGCGCAGCGCGGCCTGGTGCAGCACCAGCCCGTTGTTGGCGGTGAAGGCGGCGTTGATGCGCACCGGCCTGCGCTCCTCCCCTTGCGCGAGATGCCAGGTGGCGCCGTCGGTCAGGTGGCTGAAGTGCAGGCACTGGTGCTGCGCCAAGTCTTCCGGCACCTCCGGCGTGCCGGCGCGCGCCAGGTAGGCCGGGCTGGCGCACAGCACGCCCTTGCACGGCGCCAGCGGGCGCAGCGACAGCGCGTGGCTGTCGGGGATGCCGCCCACGCGTATCGTCAGGTCGAAGCCGTGCTCGATGGGGTCGAGCAGCGCGTCGTCCACATACAGCAGCGGCGTGAGGCGCGGATGCGGCAGGCTGAAACGGGCCACGGCGTCCGCCAGCCAGGCGCTGCCGAAGCTGGACGGGGCCTGGATGCGCAGCGGCCCGGCCAGTTCGCCGCCCGCATGGGTGACCACGCGCGCGGCCTCCTGAGCCTGCGCCACCGTGGCCATGCACGGCTCCAGGTAAGCCTGGCCGATGTCGGTGAGGCTCACTTCGCGGGTCGAGCGGTGCAGCAGCCGCGCCTGCAGCTTGTCCTCCAGCTGCATGATGTGCTTGCTGACCATGGCGCGCGTCAGCCCCAGGCGGCGGCCGGCCGCGCTGAAGCTGCGCAGCCGCGCCACCTCGACGAAAATTTCCATTGCCCTGAGCTGATCCATGGCCCATTGTCTCCACTTTGGCGACAATGTGTCAACCGTTTGCGGATTGTGACGCCGCCGGGGCGCCCGTACAATGGCGCATCCCTATTCTTCTGGAGTACCCGCCATGTTGACCGAAGCACAAAAGCAGCAATACCAGCGCGATGGCTACATCGTCCTGCCCGGTTTCAAGAGCCTGGACGAGATCGCCGCGCTGCGCGAACGGGCAGCGAAGATTGTCAACGAATTCGATCCAACCGTGGCGCAGGGCATCTTCACCACCAAGGACCAGGAAAAGAAGGCCGACGAGTACTTCCTGCGCTCGGACAACACCATCCGCTGCTTCTTCGAGGAAGAAGCCTTCGGCCCGGACGGCCAGCTGAAGCAGGCCAAGGAGCTGTCGATCAACAAGATCGGCCACGCCATGCACGACCTGGACCCGGTGTTCCGCGCCTTCTCGGCAGACCCGAAACTGGCGGCCGTGGCGCGCGACCTGGGCCTGGCCGAGGCGCAGGTGTGGCAGTCGATGTACATCTTCAAGCAGCCGGGCATCGGCGGCGAGGTGCGCTGGCACCAGGACGCCACGTATTTCGACACCACCCCCATCAGCGTCACCACCTTCTGGTTCGCGCTGGAAGACGCCACGCTGGAGAACGGCTGCCTGTGGGCCGAGCCGGGCGGCCACCGCACGCCGCTGCGCGAGCGCTTCGTGCGCAACGGCGACGAGATCCGCGTGGAGAGGCTGGACGCCATGCCGTGGCCGGACGATTCCACCGCCGTGCCGCTGGAATGCAAGGCGGGCAGCCTGGTGTGCTTCCACGGCCTGCTGCCGCACTACAGCGCGCCGAACCGCTCGCCGGTGTCGCGCCACGCCTACACGCTGCACGCCACCGACGCGCGCACCGAGTACTCGCCGCAAAACTGGATACAGCGCGGCGCCGATTTCCCGGTGCGGGGATTTATTTAAATGCAGATCAAGATCTTCGCCCCGCACTGGGGCAGCAACGAGCTGGCGCCGCAGACCTTCATCGACAAGGTGCGGGCGGCCGGTTTCGACGGCATTGAAATGTCGCTGCCGCTGGACGCGGCCGCGCGCGCGGACTGGACGCGCCGCATCGCGGACGCCGGCCTGGCGCTGATCGCGCAGCAGTGGGAAACCGTGTTCCACCCGCAGTTCGACGCGCATAAAACCGCGCTGGCCGAGCTGCTGCACAACGCCTGCGCGGCGCGCCCGCTGCTGGTGAACACCCACACCGGCAAGGACTTCTACAGCCAGACGCAGAACCTGGAGCTGATCGCGCTGGCCGACGCCATCTCGCAGGAGCACGGCGTGCCCATCGTGCACGAAATCCACCGCAGCCGTTTCAGCGGCCACCCGATGCTGCTGCTGCCCTACCTGGAACGGCTGCCGCGGCTGCAGCTGACGGCCGACCTGTCGCACTGGTGCTGCGCCTGCGAGTCGCTGCTGGAAGACCAGCCGCACACGCTGGCTGCCACGCTGCCGCACGTGCGCCACATCCACGCCCGCGTGGGCCATGCGCAAGGGCCGCAGGTGGCGGACTTCCGCGCGCCGGAAGCGGCGGAGGCGCTGCGCGCGCATCTGCAATGGTGGGACCGCATCGTGACGCTGCGCCGCGCCGCCGGCGCCGGGCTGCTGACCATGACGCCGGAATTCGGCCCGGCGCCCTATCTGCAAACCCTGCCCTACACCGGCCAGCCGACCGTGGACCAGTGGCAGCTGAACGTGGCCATGCTGCAGCTGCTGCGCGCGCGCTACGCCTGAACGTCCGCCGCAACGCGCTCTTCTTCGCCGTCCCGCACCGGCACGGCCAGCGGCAGCACCAGCGTCACCGTGGTGCCCTGGCCTGGCTCGGACTGGATGGCGATGGTCCCGTGCAGCACGCCGGTGACGATGTTGTAGACGATATTCATGCCCAGCCCTGAGCCGCCCTGCCCCATCTTGGTGGTGAAGAAGGGGTCGAAAATCTGGTGCAGCGTGCGCGCCGACATGCCCACGCCGTCGTCGCTGAATTCAACCTGCACCTGGCCGGTATCGAGCGGCGCGGCGCGCAGCCGGATCGTGCCGTGGGTGCGGCCTTCGAAGGCGTGCAGCATGGCGTTGTTGATCAGGTTGCTCAGCACCTGGCTCACGCTGCCGGGATAGGAATCGAACGCCAGGTGGTCCGGCACGTCCAGCAGCACTTCGCAATTGGCGCGCCGCAGCTGCGCGGCGTAGGTCGCCAGCACGTCGCCCACCACGCCCGCCAGCTGGAAACGGCGGCGCTGGCCGCTGGTCTGGTCCACCGCTACCTGCTTGAACGAGGTGATCAGCTCGGCCGCCCGGCCCAGCGAACCGGCAATGATGGCACAGGCGGTGCGCGCGTCGCGCAGATGCGCGTCCAGCGCAGAACGCTTGATGCCGCCCTCGGCCAGCTTGCGGTCGAAATCGGCCACCATGTCGCTCAGCGCGGTGGCCGTCAGCAGGCTGTTGCCGATCGGCGTGTTCAGTTCGTGCGCAATGCCGGCCACCAGCGCGCCCAGCGACGCCATCTTCTCCGACGTGATCAAGTTCGCCTGCGCCTGTTTCAAGGTGGCCAGCACCAGCGTCAGGTCGCGGTGCGCCAGCTCGGCGTTGGCTTTCTGCGCGGCCAGCTCGTCCAGGCTGCGCTCCAGGCCGTGCTGGGTATGCACCAGCGCCGCCTCCGCCTTCTGCCGTTCGGCGATGTCGCGCCGCAGCTGTTCGGCCAGCCCGCTGTTGCGCTGCGAAGCCATCAGCAACAGCGCGATCAGCGCGCTGATCAAGGTGCCGGCCGCCGCGATCATGGCCACGCGGAGATGGCCGGTGCTGTAGCGCGAACCGGCGTGGCCGTTGAATTCCATCAGCCAGCGCCGCTCGCCCACGTTGAGGCTGGCCTTGGTGTTCAGGCCGGGCAGCGGCAAGGGCCGCTCGCCGCTGCCGATCTTGCCGGCGCTGTCGTACATCAGCGTATCGATGGTGCTGGGCAGCACGCTGTCGTCGCGCAGGTAGCCGCCATCGTGGATCTGGATCGACATATTGGCCAGCAGCGGCGAGTCGATCACTTCGCGCATCAGGTTATTCACCCGGAACACGATGGCGACAAAGCCGATCAGCGCGGCGCGGCGCTGCTCCACCGTGTCGATCGGCCCGTTGCGGTAGACCGGCGCGCGCGCCACGAAGCCGGGCTGTCCGCTGGCGTCCTGCACCAGCGTGATGCGCTCGGTGGCGATGATCTGGCCGCTGTCGCGCCCCATCTCCAGCGCGCGCCGGTGCGGCGGCAGCGCGCCCAGGTCCAGGCCGAAGGCGTTTTCGTTGCCCACCATGGGCTCGTTGTATTCAATGATGTAGTGCAGCTCGCGCGCCGCGGCCGGGTGGATGGTGAACTGCGGATACCCCTCAGGCAGCAAGCTGGTGTCGGCCTGCACGGCGGCGGCGAAGCCGGCCAGCTGGGCCGCCGGCACCACGCGCACGAACTGGATGGCCTGGAAGCCGGGATAGCGTTCGCCCAGGTGCAGCTCGTGCACATAGCGGTTGAACTCGGCGCGGCTGACCTGGCCGCCGCGCACGGCGTACATGCCCTTGATGCTGAGCAGGGTGTCGAAATAGGTTTGCAGGCGGACCGAGGTGTCGCGGGCGATCTTGTCGGTGTCGCGCTGGAAGCTGGTGCGCAGGTTGTGCTGCTGGGCGTCGGCCACGAACAGGCACACCCACACGGTGATGCAGATGCCAACAACGAACGCCAGATAACCGTGGATGCGCAAATGCATGTCCTACTCGACTGGAGGGGCGGCCGTACTGCCTGGCCGCAGGGCTGAATCGACTATAGCATAGCCCTGCGGCTACATACATAGAAGCAATAAATTCCAGCAACAGTTATTGCACAGTGTCCTGAAATTCCGCCGCAATTTCCATGAAACGCTGTTCGGCCATCAGCATGGCGTCCACCACGTCGGGATCGAAATGTTCGCCGCTGCCCTGGCGTATCAGTTCGATGGCGGTTTCATGCGTGAAGGCCGGCTTGTAGACGCGCCGGGAAATCAGGGCGTCGTACACGTCCGCCACCGCCATCAGGCGCGCCGACACGGGGATGGCTTCGCCGGCCAGGCCTTGCGGGTAGCCGGACCCGTCGTATTTTTCCTGGTGCGAATAGGCGATCTCGCGCGCGAAGCGCAGGAATTCGTTGGAGAAGCCCAGATGCTGCTCCACGCCGGCGATGGCGTCGCGGCCGTACACGGTGTGCAGCTTCATCTGCTCGAATTCCTCTGGGCTGAGGCGGCCCGGCTTGAGCAGGATGGCGTCCGGGATGCCGACCTTGCCGATGTCGTGCAGCGGCGCGGCCTTGTACAAAAAATCAATGTTGCGGTTGCTCAGCTCGTGCGCGAAGCGCGGGTGCTGCTGCAGCTCGCGCGCCAGCGCCACCACGTAGCGCTGCACGCGGTGGATGTGGTTGGGGCTTTCGCGCTCGCGCGTCTCGGCCAGGGTGGCCAGCGCCCAGATCACCGCGTCCACCATCATGGTCAGCTCGGTGGTGGTTTCCGTCACCAGCTCTTCCAGGTGCAGGCGCTGGTGCGCCAGCAGTTCGGCCGAGCGCTTCAGCTGCAGGTGCAGCGCCACGCGCGCCAGCACGGTTTCGGCGATCAGCGGGTGGGTGATGACGTCGGCCGCGCCGTCGCAGTGCCCGCGCTGTTCGAGTTCGGGCTGGTTGGGCGGCACCAGCAGCAGCAGCGGCAGGCCGGCCGTGTCGGGGTTGCGCTTGAGCTGCTGGCACACGGCGTAGCCGTCCAGGCCGGGCAGCTTGGCGTCCAGCAGCACCAGGTCGGGCCGTGGCACTTGCTGGGCGATGCGCAGCGCGGCCGGGCCGTCGGCGGCCAGTTTCACTTCGTACTGGTCCTGCAGCAGGCCGCTGAGCCACAACAGATTGTCCGGCACCGCGTCGGCAATCAGGAGGATGGCCTTGTTGTTGTCGTTCATGGACTGCGTCCTCTATGAAGCTGGATAGGAGCTGGATAGTTACCAGCCAGCATCATAGCAGGGACGGCAAGCTATTCGCACAGTGCGGGGGTGCCGTCCTCGAACAGCGCGCCGAAGCAGCGCGTGCAGTGGAAGCAGAACAGGTGGGCAACGCGGACATTGTCCTGGCGCGGTACCAGCTGCAGCTGGCCCTGCCGGCAAGCGGGGCAGAATTCGCGCATGCTGCCGACCGCGGCCACGTCGCTGGCCAGGTAGGTATCGTCGCAGCGTTCGCCGTCAATCACCGTCACGGGATCGAGTTCAACCAACAACAAAGACGGAGCGTTGCCCCGCAATTCCGGCGTCCGTTTCATCAGTTTCATCCCCTCGCCGCTTTCTGGGGAAGCGGGCTCTCTCACCTTAGCCAAATCGGGTATGACTGACAAGCGAAACTTTTTCGCGCGTGTTTGCTTGCAATTAAATAGCGCACTATCTATACTGCGCATATGCATACCAAGACTACCCCCACCGCCCACGACCCGCTGCGCCAGGTGCCCCGCCTGGACGGCCAGCTGTGTTTCGCCCTGTACTCGACCTCGCTGGCGATGAACAAGCTGTACCGCAAACTGCTGCGCAAGCTGGGGCTGACCTATTCCCAGTACCTGGTGATGATGGTGCTGTGGGAAAAGAACGAGCAGACCGTGTCCGAACTGGGCGAGCGCCTGTTCCTGGATTCGGCCACCTTGACGCCGCTGCTCAAGCGCATGGAGCAGGCCGAGCTGCTGACGCGCACCCGCTGCCCGAACGACGAACGGCAAGTGATCATCGCCCTCAGCGAGCACGGCGACGCGCTGCGCCACGAAGCGGCCAAGCTGCCGCCCGAAATCCTCGGCGCCACCAACTGCACGCTGGAGCAGGTGGTGGACATGAAGGAACAACTGACCACGCTGCGCGACAGCCTGATGAAAAACGCCTGATGCGCGGGCCTCAGCCGGTCCACGCTCGTCTGACTTGCAATGTATCAGCTTATTTACAAATGAAATTACAGCTCGGCAAGTAGCCGTTTTAGAATTACCGCTTAACTTTTTTCATTAGAAACAGGGATAGCGGATGATGAAGCGTTTGCCGATCAGTATTGCAGCACTGTGCCTCTCCTTGTCGGCCCACGCCGCCGATGCCTTCGACGACAAGTTCCGCCAGCTCGACGAACTGCTGCCGACCGCCACGCCGTACCGCACCGCCTCCGGCGCGCCCGGCCACGCCTACTGGCAGCAGCGCGCCGACTACACCATCCGCGCCACCCTGGACGAGGCCAAGCGCGCCATCACCGGCAGCGGCCAGGTCACCTACCACAACAACTCGCCCGACACCCTGCACTACCTGTGGGTGCAGCTGGACCAGAACATCTACAAGCCGGATTCGGACGCGCGCCGCATGATCACCGCGCCGTCGCGCGAAGCCTGGACCCGCGCCAAGGGCGCCGAGGACGGCATGAAGTTCGAAGGCATGCGCGGCATCCTGGCCGGCCGCGAGTTCGACGGCGGCTTCAAGATCGGCGCCGTGAAAACCGCCGGCGGCCAGGCGCTGAAGACCACCGTCAACCAGACCATGATGCGCATCGACCTGCCGACCCCGCTCAAGCCGGGCGAGAAGTTCAGCTTCGCCATCGACTGGCAGTACAACATCAACGAACAGAAGGTGCTGGGCGGGCGCTCCGGCTACGAATACTTCGAGGAAGACAAGAACGCGCTGTTCGAAGTGGCGCAGTGGTTCCCGCGCGTGGCCGCCTACTACGACGTGGCCGGCTGGCAGCACAAGCAGTTCATCGGCTCGGGCGAATTCACGCTGGAATTCGGCGACTACGACGTGAGCCTGACCGTGCCGGCCGACCATGTGGTGGCCAGCACCGGCGAACTGCTCAACCCGGACCAGGTGCTCAGCCCGGCCCAGCGCGAGCGCCTGGCGCGCGCCCGCAGCAGCGACAAGCCGGTGGTCATCGTCACCCAGGCCGAAGCCGAAGCGGCCGAGAAATCGGTCAGCAGCGCCACCAAGACCTGGCACTTCAAGGCCAAGAACGTGCGCGACTTCGCCTGGGCCTCCAGCCGCAAGTTCATCTGGGACGCGCAGGGCTACAAGAAGGATGGCACCAACGTCATGGCCATGTCCTACTACCCGAAGGAAGGCAACCCGCTGTGGGAGAAGTTCTCCACGCAAGCCATCATCCACACCATCGAGCAGTACAACAAGTTCAGCTTCGACTACCCCTACCCGACCGCCATCTCGGTCAACGGCCCGGTGGGCGGCATGGAATATCCGATGATCTCCTTCAACGGCCCGCGCCCGACCAAGGACAAGAAAACCGGCGAAATCACCTACTCCAAGCGCGCCAAGTACGGCCTGATCGGCGTGGTGATCCACGAAGTGGGCCACAACTACTTCCCCATGATCGTCAACTCCGACGAGCGCCAGTGGACCTGGATGGATGAAGGCATGAACACCTTCGTGCAGTACCTGGCCGAGCAGGCCTGGGAAGAAAACTATCCGCAGACGCGCGGCGAACCGCGCGCCATCGTCGACTACATGCGCAGCCGCAACCAGGTGCCCATCATGACGAACTCGGAGTCGCTGCTGCAGTTCGGCAATAACGCCTACGCCAAGCCGGCCACCGCGCTCAACATCCTGCGCGAAACCATCCTGGGCCGCGAACTGTTCGACCACGCCTTCCGCGAATACGGCCGCCGCTGGAAATTCAAGCGCCCCACCCCGGCCGACTTCTTCCGCACCATGGAAGACGCCTCGGGCACCGACCTCGACTGGTTCTGGCGCGGCTGGTTCTACACCACCGACGCGGTGGACATCAGCGTGGACGGCATCAGCGAAGTGGGCGTGAGCACCAAGAATCCGGAAACCGAGAAGGCCTGGAAGAAGGAGCAGAAGGCGGCCGAGCCGGAATCGATGACCAGCATCAAGAACAAGGGCATGCCGCGCCGCACCGACGCGCATCCGGAGCTGAAGGACTTCTACAACGAGCACGACGACTTCACCGTCACCAACAAGGACCGCAACAGCTACGCCGAAGCCATGGAGAAGCTGGAGCCGTGGGAGAAGAAGCTGCTGGAACAGGGCAAGCACCTGTACCTGGTGGATTTCTCCAACGTGGGCGGGCTGGTGATGCCGCTGATCCTGCAGATCGAGCTAAAGAGCGGCAAGAAGTACATCGAGCGCGTGCCGGCCGAAGTATGGCGCTACTCGCCGAAGAAGATCACCAAGGTCATCGTCACCGACGAGCCGATGGTGAGCCTGACGCAGGACCCGAACTGGGAAACAGCCGACATCGACACCAGCAACAACGCCTGGCCGCGCAAGGTCACGCCGTCGCGCATGGAACTGTACAAGCAGGAACAGGGCCGCGAAGACATGATGAAGGACTACAACACCCCGCTCAAGGGCAAGGACGCCAAGACCGAAGCGGGCGAGACCAAGGGCGAAGCAAAAGGCGAGCCGAGGAAATGAAGCGGCGCGGCGTGCTGAAGCTGGCGCTGTGCGCCGCGCTGCTGTCCGCCAGCGCGGCGCCGCCGGCGTTCGCCCATAACTACCACATGGGCATCACCGACATCAGCTACAACGCCAACACCGGCAGCACCGAAATCGTGCACACCTACACCGCGCACGACGTGGAAGCGCTGCTGGCCAATCTGTACCAGCGCCAGTTCGACCTGGGCCAGCCCGAGGACCAGGCCGTGCTGCGGCGCTACATCGAACACCAGTTCACCATCAGCGCGGGCGGCAAGCGCCTGCCGCTGCAATGGGTAGGCGTGCAGGCCGACGCCGCCAACATCACCATCTACCAGGAACTGCCCCAGACCGCGCTGCCGCCCGGCGCCGTGCTGCGGCACGTGGTGCTGTCCGACTTCATCCCCGGCCAGCTCAACACCGTCAACATCGCCGCAGCCCCCTCTGGCCTGGCGGCCCAGTCGCTGACGTTCTCCAGCAGCCGCCCGGCCCAGGCCATCAACTGATACGGCCATGCTCACGAGCAGCTCGCGTGCGAGCATGGAATTGTCCTGGACAACACCGCACACCGCTGTTACGCGCAGACCGGCCCCTTCCGCCTTACAATAGGTTTATCTTGACATTCCATCCATAGAGCGGCGTGGCCGCAGCCGGAACCCGTACATGAGCGTAACCCGTCCCAGCCCGAGCAGCAGCGCCATTGAAGCGGAGCGCCTGCGGCTGTTTATTTCCAGCATCACCGATTACGCCATCTATACGCTGTCGCCGGAAGGGATCGTCACGAGCTGGAACGCCGGGGCGCAGCGCTTCAAGGGTTACCGCGAGGACGAGATCCTGGGCCAGCACTTCTCGCGCTTTTACTCGGCCGAGGACCGCGCCGCCGGCCGCCCCGCGAGGGCGCTGGCGGCGGCGCGCGACACCGGCCGCTTCGAGGACGAAGGCTGGCGCGTGCGCAAGGACGGCACGCGCTTCTGGGCCAGCGTGGTGCTCGACCCGATCCGCGACCATGACGGCGTGCTGCTGGGCTACGCCAAGATCACGCGCGACATCACCGACCGCCGCAGGGAGCAGGAAGCGCTGCACGCCAGCGAGGAGCGTTTCCGCCTGCTGGTGCAGGGCGTGACCGACTACGCGATCTACATGCTGTCGCCGGAGGGCCTGGTGACCAACTGGAACGAGGGCGCGCGCCGCATCAAGGGCTACGACTCGGACGACGTGGTCGGCACCCATTTCGAACGCTTCTACACCGAGGAAGACCGGGCCGCCGGCCTGCCCATGTACGCGCTGGCCACCGCGCGGCGCGAGGGCCGCTTCGAGCGCGAGGGCTGGCGCGTGCGCAAGGATGGCAGCCGCTTCTGGGCGCATGTGGTGATCGACCCGATCACCGACTCGATGGGCGGGCTGATGGGCTACGCCAAGGTGACGCGCGACGTCACCGAGCGACGCGCGGCCGAGGAAGCGCTGGCGCGCACCAAGGAAGCGCTGTTCCAGTCGCAAAAGCTGGAGTCGATCGGCCAGCTCACCGGCGGCCTGGCGCACGATTTCAACAACCTGCTGAACGTGATCAGCAACGGCCTGGACATCCTGCGCAACACCGGCGACCGGGCCATCCGTGTGAAGACCATCGACAGCATGGCCCGCGCGGCCAGCCGCGGCGCCGCGCTGACCCAGCAGTTGCTGACCTTCGCCCGCCAGCAGCCCTTCCAGCCCGAGCGCGTGCGCGTCAACCGCGTCATCGACTCGTTCGAGGCGGTGCTACGGCGCGCCGTGAAAAGCTCGATGCAGCTGGAGCTGCAGCTCACGCCCGGCCTGCCCGAAATCATGGCCGACGTGCCGCAGCTGGAGTCGGCCGTGCTTAACCTGGTGGTCAACGCACGCGACGCCATCGGCGACACCGGCACCATCGTCATTGCCTCCAGCCTGCGCAGCGAGCCCGAAGGAGGCGCGCTGCCGGCCGGCAATTATGTCTGCCTGAGCGTGCGCGACAACGGCTGCGGCATGCCGCCGGAGGTCATGGCGCGCGCGGTGGAACCGTTTTTCACCACCAAGGAAGTCGGCAAGGGCACAGGGCTGGGACTGAGCCAGGTGTACGGCACGGTGCAGCAGGCCAAGGGCGAGTTGCGCATCGCCTCGCAGCCCGGCCAGGGCACGGACATCACGCTGCTGTTCCCGGCGCTCCCTGCGGCCAGCGACGGCGACGGCGGCTGCCACCACGAGGCAGCCGAGAAAGTGCTGCTGGTGGACGACCAGTTCGACGTGCTCGACATCACCGCCCAGCTGTTCAGCAGCCTGGGCTATGAGGTGCTGTCCGCCAACAACGGCACCGAAGCGCTCGACATCCTGCAACGCACGCCCGATCTGCGCATCCTGTTCAGCGACGTGGTCATGCCCGGCATCACCGGTGTGGAACTGGCCAAGGCGGCACGGCAACTGCGCCCGGAAATGAAAATCATCCTGTCCTCCGGCTACATGGCGGCCGCGCTCAGCGAGCAGAAAGAGGACCTCGCCCAGTTCGATTTCATCGGCAAACCCTACCGCTTATCGGACATCATCAAAAAACTGCGCTAGCCCCCGGCAAGAATTAATTGCCTATTTGCTATCGCACAGGATTTGCGATATGGTAAGCCCATCGACATCGATGAGGGGACACGGTGCATGCATAGCCCGCCGCCCAACCCGCTGCGCCAGCTGGACCGCCTGGAAATGGGGGCGATCGGCTACCTGTGCTTGCCGCTGCCGCTCTTCCTGTTCGGCTGGCTGTGGCTGCCCTATGCGCTGGCCGTCACGGCGCCGCTGGCGCTGACCCTGTGGCCGTGCTGGCGCGACCGCCGGCGCGGCGTGCCGGGCCTGACGCGCCCCGAGCGGGGCGCGGTGATGGCCGTGGCCGTCATGTGGACCATCCTGGCCGGCCTGGCCGGCGGCCTGCACCTGAACCCCAGCTGGCTCACCCGCATGGCAGTGCTGCGCGACCTGGTGGCGCTGCCCTGGCCGGTGGCCTACGCCGGCCAGGACGGCGTGCCGCTGCTGCTGCGCAGCGCGCCGGGCTACTACCTGCTGCCCGCGCTGGCGGGCAAACTAAGCAATCTGGACGGCGCCCGCCTGGCGCTGTGGTTCTGGACCGCGGGCGGCGCCGCGCTGTTCCTGGCGCTGCTGGTGGGCGCCAACAGCGCGCGGCGGCAGAACAGCTGGATGCTGGCCATGGCGGTGGCCGTGCTGTTCAGCGGCATGGACCTGGCCGGCTGGCTGCTGCGCCAGCCCGGCCTGCCCGCCTACGCGCAGCATCTGGAAAGCTGGGCCGGCGCCTACCTATACGCGTCGCAGACCACGCTGCTGTTCTGGTCACCCAACCACGCCCTGCCGGCCTGGCTGCTGGCCGTGATCGTCTGGCGCCATCGCGCCCAGGGCCTGGCCGCGCCGGCCGCCGCGCTGCTGTTGCTGGGCAGCGCGTGCTGGTCGCCGCTGGCCGCGCTGGGCGCCGCGCCGCTGCTGCTGTGGAGCGTGGCGCGCCGCATGCCCGCGGCCGCCGTGCAACAGGAACTGGCCAGCCCCGGCTGCTGGGCCATCGTGCCGGCGTTGCTGGTGCTGGCGCGCTTCCTCAGCGCCGGCGCGCAGGGACCGTTCGGCGTGCTGCCCGGCGCGGACGTGGCCGCCGAGGGCGCGCGCTACGCCCTGTTCACCGCGCTCGAATGGGGCCTGCTCGCGCTGGTGCTGCTGGCCTTGGGGCAGCGCTCGGCGCTGCTCGCGCTGGCGCTGCTGGAACTGGCCCTGCTGCCGCTGCTGCGCTTCGGCCCGTACAACGAACTGGCCACGCAAGCGGCCATCCCCGCGCTCACCGTGCTGATGCTGGCCGCCATCGCCGCGCTGGACCGTCCCGGCCCGCACAAGCCGCTGCGCAAAGGCTTGATGGGCACGCTGCTGGCGCTGCTGCTGGTGGGCGCCGCCACCCCGCTGTTCGAACTGGCGCGCGCCTTCCAGCCTAGCCCCCGCTACCGCGACGACGCGCGCACCTTCATCGACATCAACGGCACGCCCTGGCCCTACGTCATCCGGCTGGACCAGCCCGACCTGGAGCACGTGCTCAAGCCCATCCAGCCGTCTCCCGCGCAGTAGCTTGAGGTAGTGCACGCCCGCACGGCGACGGCTATACTGCCCGCCATGCTGACACTCCGTCCTCTCCCGTCCGCGCTGGCCGCCGCGCTGTGTTCCCTGCTGGCCCTCCCGCCCTCCCGTGCCGACGACACGCTGATGCAGCGCGTGCTGATCGACGGCTCGCGCGCCAGCCAGCTCGGCATCGCCGATGCGGCCGGCGACGGCAGCGTGACGCAGCAGCAGCTGGCCGCGCGCACCACCTACCGGCCCGGCGAACTGCTGGAGGCCACGCCCGGCCTGATCGTCAGCCAGCACAGCGGCGAAGGCAAGGCCAACCAGTTCTACCTGCGCGGCTTCAACCTCGACCACGGCACCGACCTGCGCACCACCGTCGACGGCATGCCCGTCAACCAGCGCAGCCACGCCCACGGCCAGGGCTGGACCGACCTCAATTTCCTGATCCCGGAACTGGCCGCGCGCCTGGACTACAAGAAGGGTCCCTACTCCGCCGAGGAAGGCGACTTCGCCTCGGCCGGCGCCGCGTCCATCGTCTACGCCAACCGCCTGGTGCGCGGCGTGGCCAGCGCCAGCGTGGGCCAGAACGGCTACCGCCGCGCGCTGCTGGCCGACTCGGTCAATGTGAACCCGGAGCGCAGCGGCGCGCTGCTGTACGCGCTGGAAGCCATGCACAACGACGGCCCCTACACGCGCGGCGACGATTACCGGAAGCTGAACGGCGTGCTGCGCTACACCGAGGGCTACGCCAACAACGGCTTCAGCGTCACCGCCATGGCCTACCAGGCGGACTGGAACGCCACCGACCAGATCCCGCTGCGCGCCGTGCGGCAAGGCCTGCTGGGCCGCTACGACGGCATCGACAGCACCGATGGCGGCAAGGCCCACCGCTACAGCCTGTCCGGCACCTGGCAGCGCAGCGGCGAGGACAGCGCCACGAAAGTGAACGCCTACCTGATCGCCAACCGGCTGGACCTGTACTCGAACTTCACCTACTTCATGGACGACCCGGTCAACGGCGACCAGTTCGCGCAGCCGGACCGCCGCGTCACCAGCGGCGTGGACGCCAGCCACGCCTGGCACGCCCACATCGGCGCGGCCAGCTCCGTCACCACGGCCGGCCTGCAGCTCCAGAACGACAATATCTTCAACGGCTTATACAAGACAGTGGCGCGCCAGGCTGTCGCGGCCACCCGCGCCGACCACATCGTCGAGTCCAGCCTGGGCCTGTATGTGGAAAACAGCACGCGCTGGTCGCCGGTGCTGCGCACCACGGCCGGCCTGCGTGCGGACGGCTACCGCTTCGACGTGCGCCCCGCGCTGCCGGGCGGCGCCAGCGCGCTGGCGCACCCGGCCGCGCGCGCCAGCGACCGCCTGCTCAGCCCCAGCCTGAGCGCCGTGTTCGGCCCCTGGGCGCAGACCGAGTTCTATGCCAACGCCGGCAGCGGCTTCCACAGCAACGACGCGCGCGGCGCGGTGGCGGCAGCGGCGGCGGCGGCGGATGGCGCCAGCGCGCCGCTGGTGCGCTCGCGCGGCCTGGAACTGGGCGTGCGCAGCGAATGGGTGCCGCGCCTGCAAAGCTCGCTCTCCGTGTACCGCCTGGACTTCGACTCGGAACTGAGCTACGTGGGCGACGCCGGCGCCACCGAGGCGGGCGACCCGAGCCGGCGCTACGGCGTGGAGTTCTCCAACTACTACAAGCCCTTCAAATGGCTCAGCGTGGACGCCGACATCGCCTTCGCGCGCGCCCGCAGCCGCGGCGCCCAGGCCCGCGCCGCCGGCGCCGCCTACATTCCCGGCGCGGTGGAGGGCGTGGCGCAGCTGGCGCTGACGGTGGACAAGCTGGGTCCCTGGTCCGGCGCGCTGCGTTTGCGCTATTTCGGCCCGCGCCCGCTCACGGAGGACAACAGCGTACGTTCGCGCGCCAGCCAGACCTTGAACGGCCGCATCGGCTACCGCTTCGCCGGCGGCCTCCAGCTGGAGCTGGAAGCGTTCAACCTGGCCAACCGCCGCGTGTCGGCCATCGACTACTACTACGCCTCCCAGCTCAAGGGTGAAACGCAGCCGGTCGAGGACGTGCATTTCCACCCCATCGAAAGCCGCGCATTCCGCCTGATGCTCACGCAGAGTTTCTGATCGTCGTAGAATAGACGATCGATCCAGATGAGCACTCATGCCCTCACGCACCAATGACGACTTACGCCCCGATCTACACCGCGCCCGAGCGCGTTACCGAAGCGCTGCGCAGCGAAGGCTACGCCCTGCTGCACCCCGAAGACGTGGCCGCGCTGGCCGGCACCACGCTGGCGGCGCTCAACGCGCTGGTGCCGAGCTGGGACAGCCTGGCGCTGGACAACTACCTGAAGGACGGCGGCCGCTACCGGCGCCGCCGCCATTCCTGCTTCATCCAGCAGGACGGCACGCTGACCCAGACCGCGCACCGCGCCCACTGGCAGCCGCTGGAATACAACGCCCTGCACGGCGGCATGCACCGCCTGTTCGAGCCCATGCAGCCGGACACCGTGGCGCAGCCGGCCTGGCGCCAGTTGCTGGCCGCCGTGGGCGACGCCTGCTCGGCTGCGCGTTCGCCGCAACCCTGGTACATCGAGGCGCACCAGTTCCGCATCGACACCACCGACGGCATCGGCCGCCCCACCCCGGAAGGCGCGCACCGCGACGGCGTGGACTACGTGGCCGTGCTGCTGATCGGCCGCCACGGCATCAAGGGCGGGGAGACTCGCATTTTTGAAGCCGATGGCCCGAACGGCAAGCGCTTTACCATGACCGAGCCATGGACCATGCTGCTGCTGGACGACGCCACCGTCATCCACGAATCCACGCCCATCCAGCCGCTCGGTGAACACGGCCACCGCGACACGCTGGTGCTGACCTACCGCGCGGGCCAGTTCCAGGGCGCGCAGCCCTAGCGCGCCGCCCCCCGGCACCACTGGGAATGAAAATTCCCAGTTCGATAGTTAAATCCTTTATAGTTACCCAAGAGACAGCAGCGCTTGAAAAACAATTTTTGGAGGCAGTCCGTGGACTCCAGCTACGAGATCGAACCGGATGAAATCGAGATCCTCATCGTCGAGGACAGCCCTACCCAGGCCGAACGGCTGCGCCGCCTGATCCAGTCGGTGCGCTACAAGGCGCGCGTGGCTGCCAACGGCAGGCTGGCACTGGAGGCCATCCGCGAGCGCAAGCCGCACCTGGTGCTGTCCGACATCGTGATGCCCGAGATGGACGGCTATGAGCTGTGCCGCGCCATCAAGACCGACAGCGCGCTGCGCGACATCCCGGTGATCCTGGTGACCTCGCTGACCGATCCGAAGGACATCATCCGCGGCATCGAGTGCGGCGCGGACAATTTCATCCGCAAGCCCTACGCCGAAGACTACCTGCTGAACCGCATCGGCCACATGCTGGTGAACCAGAAGCTGCGCCGCAACCAGAACATGGAAGTGGGCATTGCGCTCTACCTGGGCGACCAGAAGCACTTCATCAACGCCGAACGCCAGCAGATCCTGGACCTGCTGATCTCCACCTACGAGCAGGCGGTGCAGGTCAACAGCGAACTGCAGGCGCGCGAGCGCCAGGTGATCGAGCTCAATATGCGCCTGGCGCACCACGCGGGCGAGCTGGAAACCATCAACCGCGAAATCGCGCTGAAGAACCTGGAGCTGGCCGAGGCGAGCCGCATGAAGTCGGCCTTCATCGCCAATATGTCGCACGAATTGCGCACGCCGCTGAACGCCATCATCGGCTTCACCGGGGCGCTGCTGATGAAGCTACCCGGCCCGCTGACCGGCGAGCAGGACAAGCAGCTCAACACCATCCGCAACAGCGCGCGCCATTTGCTCTCGCTGATCAACGACATCCTGGACGTGGCCAAGATCGAAGCGGGCAAGGTCACGCTGTCGGTCGAGCCCATCCAGTGCCAGAACCTGATCGCCGAAGTGGCCGACACGCTGCGCCCGCTGGCCCAGCAAAAAGGCCTGGCGCTGGAAGTGGAGCTGGCGCCGCAGCCGGTCATGCTGGAGACCGACCGCCGCGCGCTGACGCAGATCCTGATCAACCTGGCCAACAACGCCATCAAGTTCACCGAGAAAGGCACGGTGCGCATCACGCTGAGCCAGCGCGCCGACGCCGACGGCATGGTGACCGAGTTCGCCGTGGCCGACAGCGGCGCCGGTATCCGCGAGGAAGACCAGGCCAAGCTGTTCCAGGCCTTCTCCCAGCTTGACTCCACCTCCACCCGCCATGCCGAAGGCGCGGGCCTGGGGCTGTACCTGTGCCAGAACCTGGCCAACCTGATCGGCGGTTCGCTGTTCTTCAGCAGCGATTTCGGACACGGCAGCACCTTTACGCTGGCGATGAAGAGCAAAAAATAAACGGCCCGGCCGGGCAAGGGAGCGGTATGGCGGCACGCGTCCTCATCATTGAAGACAACCAGGCCAATATGGAGCTGATGTGCTACCTGCTGGCCGCTTTCGGCCACGAGCCGCTCAGCGCCAGCGACGGCGTGCAGGGCGTGGCGGCGGCGCGCGCACAGCGGCCCGACCTGATCATCTGCGACATCCACCTGCCCCGCCTGGACGGCTACGGCGTGGTGGCGCAGCTCAAGGCCGATCCGGCCACCGCCGCCGTCCCGGTGCTGGCCGCCAGCGCGCTGCCCGTGTCCGACGGCGGCGACGCGCTGCGCGCGGCGGGCTTCGACGGCCACCTGCCCAAGTCACTCGAACCGGACACGCTGATCCCGTCGATAGAAAGCTTCCTGCCTGCGGCGCTGCGCGGCCTGGCCCCGCCCACCGCCGGCGACCAGGACAGCGCCGCGCCGTCCGCGCCGGAAGTGCCGCGCGCCCGCGTGCTGCTGCTGGACGCCGCGCCCGACGGCGGCGGCCTGGTGGCCAGCATCCTGGTCCACTACGGCTACACGCTGACGGTGGCGGCGGACGCCGAACAGGCGGCCCATTGCGCGCGGCAGCAATTCGACCTGCTGCTGTGCGACGCGGACACCACGCAAGCCCGCCATACCGCCTTTCTGCCGGGCGTGCTGGAACACTGCCGTGGCGCGTGGGCCGGCGTGCCGCTGGTGCTGATCACCGCCGACGATGGCGATCCGGTGGACGGCCTGCTGCCGCCAGGACTGCTGCCCGCGCTGCGCCTGGCGCACCCGCTGGAGCCCCAGCAACTGGCCGACGCGCTAGAGGCGTGCATGCATGCCAGCACAAAGGCGGTGGCGTAAGCGCCAAAGTGGATAGTTAGACATCGTATTTATACGGTATTGCACTGCAACAAAAACGCGCCTATAGTGGAACTGTCTCCTCCAAGCGTTCTCCGAACATTGGATTCAGCCCGCGCCAGTCGCGGGCTTTTTTTTGTCCGGATTTTTGACCAAGGAGCACCAAATCAGCACCACCGACAAGACTGACCCGGCCGCGCTGCCGCTGTGCGACCTTGTGATGAAGGGCGGTATCAGCAGCGGCATCGTGTATCCCAAGCTGATTGCGCGGCTGGCGCGCGGCTACGCCTTCAAGAACATCGGCGGCACCTCGGCCGGCGCCATCGCCGCCGCCGCCTGCGCCGCGGCCGAATGCGGCCGCCAGAGCGGACGCCAGCCGGCCGCCTTCGCCACGCTGGCGGGGCTGCCCGAGGAACTGCAGGCGCAGGAGCGCGGCCGCTCGCGGCTGGCGCGCCTGTTCCAGCCCACGCCGGCGCTGCACGACCATTTCGAGCAAGCCATGCGCCTGATCGCGGCGCAGGACAAGCCGCGCGTCGTGCTGTCCATGCTCGGCGCGCTGGTCCACTGGCAGGTCGCGGCAGGCGCCGCGCTGCTGCTGATAGGGCCGCTGGTCATGCTGGCCACCCACCTCACGCTGCTGCGCAGCGCCGCCACCGCCTTCGCCATCCTCGGCACCGCCGCCGGCGCCGCCTGGCTCACCCACCGCGCCTTCGCCCTGCTGCCCGCCCCCAAGCCCCGCGCCGCCCCAGCCACCGGCCCGGCCACCGCTCCGGTGTCCGCGCCCGAGGCCGGACGCCGGCTGGCCAGCCTGCCGCCTGCCGTGCTGCGCCTGGCCGCCGAAGTCGTGTGCGCGGGCGCTGCGGCGGCGCTGGTGCTGGCCATCGCCATCGCGGGACTGCCCGCCCACGCCGGCCCGCTCAACATCGGCTTGCAGCTGCCCTTCCTGCTGCTGGTGCCGCTTTGCCTCGGCTGCGGCTTCGGCTGGGGCCTGTGGTGCTGGACCAGCGCGCTGCTGCGCGGCCTGCACGTCAACTACTACGGCATCTGCAGCGGCCGCAGCACCGGCAGCGAATCGGTCACCGCGCTCACCGACTGGCTGGCCGCCTACCTGAACCAGCTGGCCGGCCTGCCTCCCGGCGAACCGCTCACCTTCGGCCACCTGTGGGGTCCGCAGCACGACAACGCCCCCGGCCAGCGCGCCATCAACCTGGAAGTGGTGACCACGGCGCTCAGCCAGCAAATGCCCTACGCCCTGCCGTTCCGCGACAACGCCGGCGCCTTCTACTTCCACCCCGGCGAATGGTCGCAGCTGTTCCCGCAAAACGTGATGGACTGGCTGCTGCAGCAAGCTCCCGAGCCGCCGCTCGAACACGCGGTCACCGCGCCGGACGGCAGCCAGCTGGTGCGCCTGCCCAACAACGCCCAGCTGCCGGTGGTGGTGGCGGTGCGCATGAGCCTCAGCTTCCCACTGCTGCTGTCCGCCGTGCCGCTGTACGCGCGCGACTTCACCGACGACGGCAAGCTGAAACGCGTGTGGTTCTCGGACGGCGGCATCTCCAGCAACATGCCGCTGCACTTCTTCGACACGCTGCTGCCCGAGCACCCCACCTTCGCCATCAACCTGAAGGAAGCGCATCCCAAGTACCCGATCGGGGACGCCGCCCAGTGCGGCCTGGATGGCCGCGTCTATCTGCCCGACGACAACAGCCGCGGCATGCAGCGGTACTGGCCGCCGTCCAGCGACGCCACGCCGGCCGGCCTGTTCCGCTTCCTGGCCAACATCTTCACCACCATGCAGAACTGGCGCGACGAGATCCTGTTCCCCTACCCGGGCTACCGCGACCGCATCGTCCAGATCAGTTTGCGGCCAGGCGAAGGCGGACTGAATCTCAACATGCCGAAGGAAGCCGTGGAGCGCCTGGGCGACGCGGGCGCCTGCGCGGCCGAGATGCTGTACCGGCGCTTCCATCCGCAGGGCGGAGGCAACGGCTGGGACAATCATGAGCAGGTGCAGGTGCTGTCGGTGCTGGGCAACCTGGAGCAGCTGGCGCGCCAGGCCAGCGCACCCGGGGCGGCGGCGCGCTGGCGCGCGGCGGCGATCCGCAGCCGCCTGAACACCCCGGAAAAGGCGCTGGCCGCCGAGTTGCTGAAAGACCTGGCCGCCATGGGCGCGCATGTCAGCGCCACCGGCGCCAGCGTGGCGGACAAGATGTACCGCCCACGGCCGGTGATGAAGCTCTCGCCTAGCCTGTGACGGCGCCCGGCGGGTTACGCGGCTGCGCCGCTAACCCGCCCTACCTGCCGGCGCAATCGTCAACCGCAAACACGTAACCCGTCATTCATTACATGCCGCGCAATCGTAAACGTAAACACGTAGGGCGGGTTAGCGCGCAGCGCGTAACCCGCCAATCACGCGCGCAACAGGCGGAAACCTGAAGCCACGGCCGGCATGCGCGGGAACACCCGCGCCAGCTGGCTGTCGTTCAGCCGCAGGTGGCGCTCGGCGATATGCGCCAGCACGGTGCGAAAGTCGGTGGTCACCGGCAGGTCCCGCCCTTCGTTGAGCTGCCCGTCCCCCACGCCCTGCCAGTCCCCCAGCACCTTGCCGCCGGCCACGCCGCCGCCCAGCACCCACATCACATTGCCATGCCCGTGGTCCGTGCCGCCGTTGCCGTTCTCGCGCGCCGTGCGCCCGAACTCCGACATCACCACGATCGTGGTGTCCGCAAACATCGGCCCCAGCCTCTGCGCCAGCAGCGCCAGTCCCTGCCCCAGCGGCGCCAGACGGTTGGCCAACTGCCCCGTGCCCGCCCCCTGGCTCGCGTGCGTGTCCCAGCCGCCCAGCGCAAAGAACGCCAGCTGCACATTGGGGTCGTTGCGCATCAGGACCGCCAGCCGCGCCGCGTCGTCCGGGAAACCGTTCGGCAGCGGCGCGCCGCCGTCCGCCGCCACCGCCTCGGCCATGGTGGCCGCCATCACCTCCTTGTGCGCCTCGCGCCCGTCCTGGTAGACCTTGCCGTAGCGCGCATGGCCCATGTAAAGCTGGTCGAACGCCGCCGCCAGCTGCGGCCGGTCCAGCGCGCCGGCCTTGCCCGCCGCCGCGCCATTGGCGATGTTGATGGCAGGCGCCTGCCCCGCCAGGATGCGCGGCATGGTCGGCCCCACGCTCACGGCCCGCGTCGGCGTGGAAGTGCCGGGCAGGTTGGCGATCAGGCGATTCATCCAGCCGTCCGGCGTGCTCTTTACGCCCGGCGTGGCGGACTCCATGTAGTCCTGCGCATCGAAGTGGGAGCGCGTGATGTCCGGCGAGCCGCTGGCGTGCACGAAGGCCAGCTTCTTCTCGCGCCACAGCGGCATCAGCGGCGCCAGCGCGGGATGCAGGCCGAAGTAGCCATCCAGGTCCAGCGCGCCGTTGTCCTGGTCCGGCGCGGCCAGCGCGATGGTGGGACGCAGCCGCGCGTAGTTCGCGTCGGCTATGGGCGCCACCACGTTCATGCCATCCACCGCGCCACGCAGCATGATGACGATCAGCTTGCGGTCGGTGGCGCCGCCGGCCGGCGACAAGCCCGGCGCGGCACCGCCAGCGCCCGTGCCGGCGCCCTGCGCGGCGGTTGCGGCCCACGCGTGGCGGCCCAATGGAATCATCAGCCCGGCGCCGGCGGCGAAGGCGTTGAGAAAGTCTCTGCGTTGCATGGCTGCTCCTCCAGCGCCTAGCGCTGCATAAAATCGGGACTGCCAAGCAGCATGGCAGTGCGTATCTTCTGCGGGCTGCTGGCCACGATGCCCTGCGTGCGCGCCGACACCGAATCGCCCAGTGCCGCCTGCACCACCGCCGGGTCCACGCCCTGCGCCAGCGTGGCCGCGTAGCCGATGCGCCGGCTCAGCGCATCCGGGTTGAGCCACGCGGCCTGTGTGTTCTTGTAGCCGTCCGGCGTCTGGCAGCCGTACAGCGGCATCCCCAGGCGGTCCAGCGCGCCCATCACCGGCTTCACCTCCGCCAGCGGTGCATTGCCGGCGCGCGCCGCCGAAATCACGAACTGGTAAGGCGTCTTGAACTTGGCGCCCTGCGCCTCGGGCGACATGAACTCGTCGCTGGCGAACAGCGTCTTCAGCACCGAACGGATGTCGCCCTTGCTGGCCAGCCAGGTCTGCGCCATGCGCTCCACCAGCGCCGGCGGCGGCTCGTCCGCCACGAAGTACTGCGCCAGCTTGTAGCTGATGTGATGCGCCGTGGCCGGATGCACGGCTAGCACGTCCAGCGCATACTCGCCCTCGGACTGGCCCTGCGGCTTGACCACGCGGCCCAGCCACTGCTTGTCGCCGTTGTCATGGCGCTTGGGATCGAAGCGGAAAGTCTCGTTGCGCGCTACCAGCTGGCGCGGCGCGAAGGTCCAGCCGGTGAGCATGCGCGCCAGCTCCGTCACGTCCTTCTGCGTATAGCCCTTGTCCGCGCCCAGCGTGTGCAGCTCCATCAGCTCGCGCGCATAGTTCTCGTTCAGGCCGCCGGCCTTGGACAGGTAGTTATCCAGGTAGAACAGCATGGCCGGATGCTTGGCCGTGGCGCCCAGCATGTCGCGGAAAGACCCGAATACGTAAGGCCTGATCGCGTCGCGCTCATAGCTGGCCACCAGCGGCCGCACCTGCCCCTTGCCGGAGAAGACGTTGAAATGGTTGAACCAGAAATCGACCATCACCTCTTCCAGTTGGCGCGGGCTGGCCACCGCACGCGCGATGCGCGCCTCGGCTGCCTGAGTCGTGATGCGGCCCAGCACTTCGCGCCGCATGGCCTTGGCGCCCTCGGTCTCGTCCTTCACCATGTCGCGAACGGCCAGGAAGTCGCCCAGCACTTCGCCGCTGCTGCGCTGCACCGTGTCCAGCGCAGCCAGGCGCTCGTTAAGCGCGGCCGGCAGCTCCAGCGATTCCGGATAGAGCTGGCTGTCGATGTAGCGCGCCACGCCCATCTGCGTCACGCGCTCGATGTCGCCGGGCGCGGGGCCGTAGGCCAGCCGGTTCAGCACGTGCACGGCGGCGGCCTGGCCGCTCAATGGCGCGTTCGGCGCAGCCTGCGCGGCCCAGGATGACGCCAGCAGCAAAATCATTGGTGCAAACCAGCGGGCAGCTCTCATGTTTGGCCTCGTTGATGTCGTTATAGCTATGACTTTATACCAGCACGCCGGGCGCCTCCACACTGCCGTGTATCGACTGTAAGCAGTTGTTACAACTTTCATGCAACCTAATCAAACGACCGATTAAGTTATATCAATTGTTTGAGTTATGTGATTAAATGGCGCGATGAACGATAAGATAAAGACAAAAAAATCCCGCGCCGACGGCGAGCAATCGCGCGAGCGCCTGCTCGCCGCCGCCATGCGCCTGTTCGCCGAGCAGGGCTACTCGCGCGCCTCCACCCGCGAGATCGCGCTGGCGGCCGGAGTAAACGTGGCCGCCATCAGCTACTACTTCGGCGACAAGGCCGGTCTGTACAAAGCCGCCTTCACCGCCATGTCGCCCGCCCCGGCCGACAACATCGCCATGTTCGACCAGCCCCACTTCACGCTGCGCGAATCGCTGCAGGGCTTTTTCCGGCAGATGCTGGCGCCGCTGCTCGAAGGCGACATGATGGAGCTGTGCATGCGTCTGTGGTTCCGCGAAATGCTGGAACCGACCGGCATCTGGGCCAACGAGATTGAAAACGGCATCCGCCCCGAGCAGGACGCCTTCAGCCGCGTGCTGGCGCGCCACCTCGGCCAGCCGGCGCCGGACGACGAAACACACCGTCTTGCCTTCAGCATCGCCTCCATGGCGCTGATGCTGATGATGGCGGGCGATGTCGTCAAGACCATCAGGCCGCAACTGATGGCCGGACCGGAAGCCATCGCCACCTGGACCGAACGCCTGTGCGACTACGCCACGGCATTGATAGAAGCAGAAAAAATCCGCATCAAGGAAAAAACAGCATGAAGAAAAACCGGCACCAACCCGTGCGGACGATGAGAATGGCGACGGCCACGGCACCCGCAAGGGCAGTGGCAGTGGCAGTGGCGATGGCGCTGGCCCTCGGCGGCTGCGCCCTGAACGCGCCCCCGGCCAGGGTGGACGCGGCCGTGCCGCAGCAGTGGCAGGCGCCGCTGCCGCACAACGGCAGCCTGACCGACCTGAATAACTGGTGGCAGAACCAGGGCGACCCGCTGCTGGTGCAGCTGATAGACGCGGCGCAGGCGGCCAGTCCCACGCTTGCCTCGGCCCGCTCGCGCATCGCCCAGTCCCGCGCCGAGCGCGTGGCGGCCGGCGCCGCGCTGGCGCCGTCGCTGGACCTGGCCGGCAGCGTGGCGCGCCAGAACCAGCAATCGTCCATCCCCACCGGCACCACCAGCCAGGTGGCGCTGCAAGCCTCGTGGGAGATCGACGTGTTCGGCGGCGGCCGCGCCGCCCGCAACGCGGCCGAAGCCCGCTTCAACGGCGCCAACGCGGGCTGGCACGAAGCGCGCGTCTCGGTGGCGGCAGAAACGGCCAACCAGTACTACGGCCTGCGCGCCTGCGAGCAGCTGCTCAAGGTGGCGCTGCAGGACGCCGGATCGCGCGCCTACAGCTCGCGCCTGACGGAGTTGAGCAGCAAGGCCGGCTTCGTGTCGCCGTCGGACGCCGCGCTGGCGCGCGCCAGCGCGGCCGACGGCCGCAACCGCGCCAGCGCGCAGCGCGCCGCCTGCGACATCGGCGTGAAATCGCTGGTGGCCCTCACCGCCATCGGCGAGCCTGAGCTGCGCGCAAAACTGGCCGCGGCAGCCGTGGTGCCGGCCCCCGCCATCGCCATCGCCACGCTGCCGGCGCAAACCCTGAGCCAGCGGCCCGACGTCTACACCGCAGAACAGGAAGTGGCCGCCGCCAGCTTCGAAGTGCGCGGCGCGCAGGCGCAGCGCTACCCTCGCCTGTCCCTGTCCGGCTCCGTGGGCGCGGCCAATTTCCGCAGCGGCGGCGAGAACACCCAGCTCGACACCTGGACCCTGGGGCCGCTGGCCATCTCGGTGCCGGTGTTCGACGCCGGCCGCCGCCGCGCCAACGTGGACGCCGCGCAGGCGCGCTACGAACTGGCCGTGAGCCAGTACCGGGGCAGCGTGCGCAAGGCGGTAGCCGAAGTGGAACAAGCCATGGTCACCCTGAACAGCACCGCCGAACGCGCGGGCGACGCCGAGATTTCGCTGCAGGGCTACCGGGTGGCCTTCACCGCCATCGAAGACCGCTACAAGAACGGCATGGCCAGCCTGCTGGAGCTGGAAGACGCGCGCCGCAGCCGCCTGGCGGCGGAAAACACCGTGGTCAACCTGCAGCAGGAACGCAGCAACGCCTGGGTGGCGCTGTACCGCGCCGCCGGCGGCGGCTGGAGCGCTCCAGCCGATACGAACAACCAATAATGACATCCCATACCATGAACAAATACGTGCTCAAACCACTCGCCTTGATCCTGCTGGCCGCCTTTGCGCTGCATGCGCCGCTGTCGATGGCCGACGATAAGAAGGACAAGGACGCCAAGGACGCGCCCAAGGCCGCCCTCACCGTCACCACCGCCAAGCCCTCCGCCGCGCGCCTGCCCATCACGCTCACCGCCAACGGCAACGTCACCGCCTGGCAGGAAGCGAGCATCGGCAGCGAATCGAACGGCCTGCGCCTGACCGACGTGAAGGTCAACGTCGGCGACGTGGTGCGCAAGGGCGAAGTGCTGGCCACCTTCTCGGCCGATACCGTCAACGCCGACCTGGCCCAGGCCCGCGCCGCCGTGATGGAAGCCGAAGCCAACGCCGCCGAAGCGGAAGCCAATGCCGCGCGCGCCCGCTCGCTGGAAACCACCGGCGCGCTGAGCGCCCAGCAGATCAGCCAGTACATGACCGCCGAGCAGACCGGCAAGGCGCGCATCGCCTCCGCCAAGGCCGCGCTGGCGACCCAGCAGCTGCGCCTGAAATACACCCAGGTGGTGGCGCCGGACAGCGGCGTCATCTCGGCCCGCACCGCCACCGTCGGCGCGGTGGTGGGCGCCGGCACGGAACTGTTCCGCATGATCCGCCAGGGCCGCCTCGAATGGCGCGCCGAAGTGACGGCGGCCGACCTGCCCCGGATCAAGCCCGGCGCCAGCGCCGTGGTGAAAGCGGCCAACGGCGCCGAACTGACCGGCAAGGTGCGCATGGTGGCGCCCACCATCGACCCGCAAAGCCGCTACGCGCTGGTGTACGTGGATCTGCCCGCGCCCAAGGGCGCTGAAGCGAATGCCTTCAAGGCCGGCATGTTCGCCAGCGGCCGCTTCGAGTTGGGCGCCTCGGACGCCATGACCGTGCCGCAGCAGGCCGTGGCCGTGCGCGACGGCTTCAGCTACGTGTTCCGCCTGAACCCGGACAAGCGCGTCAGCCGCATCAAGGTGCAGACCGGGCGCCGCCTGTCCGACCGCATCGAAATCCTGGGCGGCATCGACGCCGGCACGCAAGTGGTGGTGAGCGGCGCGGGCTTCCTCAACGACGGCGACCTGGTGCACAACGTGGCCGCGATTGCCCCGCCACCGGCTCCCACGCCCGCCCAGGCCGCCGCCAAAGCGGCCAAGGCCAAGTAAGGAGCCGCAGTGAACTTCTCCTCCCTATCGATCAAGAATCCCATCCCGGCGATCATGCTGTTCGCCCTGCTGACCTTAGCCGGTCTGCTGGCCTACCGCGCCAACCCGGTGCAGGACTTCCCCGACATCCAGCTGCCCATCGTCACCGTCAGCGCCTCGCTGCCCGGCGCCGCGCCGGCCCAGCTGGAAACCGAAGTGGCGCGCAAGATCGAAGACTCGGTCGCCACGCTGCAAGGCATCAAGAACATCTACACCAAGGTTTTGGACGGCAACGCCACCGTGACCGTGGAGTTCATCCTCGAGAAGAACATCTCGGACGCCGTCAACGAAGTGCGCGACGCCGTGGCGCAAGTGCGCGCCGACATGCCGGGCGAACTGCGCGACCCCGTGGTCAGCAAAGTGACCACCGCCGGGCGCGCCGTGCTCACCTTCACCGCCGCCTCCAAGGCCGATACCGGCCGCCCGCTGGACGACCAGGAACTGAGCTGGTTCGTGGACAACGACGTGTCCAAGAAGCTGCTCAGCGTACCGGGCGTGGGCGCGGTCAAGCGCGTGGGCGGCGTGTCGCGCGAGATCCGCGTGGAGCTGGACGACGGCCGCATGGCCGCGCTCAAGGTGTCCGCGCTGGACGTCTCGCGCCAACTGCGCCAGGTGCAGAAGGAAGCGCCGGGCGGACGAGGCGACGTGAGCGGCGCCGAGCAGTCGGTGCGCACCATCGGCACCGTGCAGACCGCCGCCGCGCTGGGCGCGATGGACATCCCGCTGCCGGACGGCCGCCACGTGCGCCTGGACCAGGTGGCCACCGTGAGCGACACCGTGGCCGAGCCGCGCGCCGTGGCCGAGCAGGACGGCAAGCGCGTGGTCGGCTTCGAGATCCTGCGCACCAAGGGCGCCAGCGAAACCCAGGTGGCCGGCGACGTGCAGAAAGCCATCACCGAACTGCGCGCCAGCTACCCCAACATCGAACTGAAACAGTCCATCGACAACGCCTTCCCGGTCGAGGAAAATTTCGAAGGCTCGATGGAGCTGCTGTACGAAGGCGCGCTGCTGGCCGTACTGGTGGTGTGGTGGTTCCTGCGCGACTGGCGCGCCACGCTGGTGGCCGCCGCAGCGCTGCCGCTGTCGGTGCTGCCGGCCTTCCTCGGCATGTACTGGTTCGGCTACACCCTCAACACCGTCACCCTGCTGTCGCTGGCCCTGGTGGTGGGCGTGCTGGTGGACGACGCCATCGTGGAAATCGAAAACATCTCGCGCCACCTGCGCATGGGGAAAACTCCGATGGAAGCGGCCATGGAAGCGGCCGACGAAATCGGCATGGCGGTCATCGCCACCACCTTCGCGCTGGTGGCCGTGTTCCTGCCCACCGCCTTCATGGGCGGCGTGCCCGGCCTGTTCTTCAAGCAGTTCGGCTGGACCGCCGTGCTGGCCGTGCTGGCCTCGCTGGTGGTGGCGCGCCTGCTCACGCCGATGATGGCGGCCTACCTGATGAAACCCGTGGCGCACCGCGACGAGGAAGACGGCTGGATCATGACGCGCTACATCACGCTGATGCGCTGGTGCCTGCGCCACCGCCACATCACCGCCATCGCGTCGGGCGTCTTCTTCGTCGGCTCCATCATGCTGGTGCCGCTGCTGCCGACCGGCTTCGTGCCGCCGGCCGACCGCGCCCAGACCAACGTCAACATCGAGCTGCCGCCCGGCTCCACGCTGGCCGAAACGCGCGCCATCGCCGAACAGACCCGGCTGGCCGTGATGCAAGTGAAAGGCATCACCGGCGTGTTCAGCTCCATCGGCGGCGGCTCCAGCGGCGACGCCTTCGCCCCCGGCGCGGCAGCCGAAGCGCGGCGCGCCGTGCTGACCCTGACCACCGTGCACCGCACCGACCGCAAGGAGTCGCTGCCGGACCTGGAAACCCAGATCCGCGCCAAGCTGGACAACATCCCCGGCGCCCGCTTCAACGTCGGCCCGCCCGACACCGGCGTCAAGATGCAGCTGGTGCTGCGCAGCGAAGACCCGATCGCGCTGACCGAAGCCGCGCAAAAAGTGGAGCGCGAACTGCGCACCATGAAAGGCATCGGCAACGTCAGCTCCAGCGCCTCGCTGGTGCGGCCCGAGATCATCGTGCGGCCCGACTTCGCGCGCGCCGCCGACCAGGGCGTGACCGCCAACGCCATCGGCGAAACGGTGCGCGTGGCCACCGCCGGCGACTACGACTTCGACCTGACCAAGATGAACCTGCCCGAGCGCCAGGTGCCGATCCGCGTCAAGCTGCCGGACGCCGTGCGCGCCGACCTGGACGCCATCGGCCGCCTCACCGTGCCCGGCAAGAACGGCCCTGTGCTGCTCTCCACCGTGGCCGGCATCAGCATGGAATCCGGCCCCGCGCAGATCGACCGCCTGAACCGCAGCCGCAACGTCACGCTGGATGTGGAACTGGGCAGCCGCACGCTGGGCGAACTGAATGAAGAAGCGCGCGCGCTGCCGTCGATGAAGAACCTGCCGCCGTCGGTGAAGATCGCCGAACTGGGCGACGCGCAGGAGATGGCGGCGCTGTTCGCCAGCTTCGGCCTGGCCATGCTGATCGGCGTGATCTGCATCTACTGCGTGCTGGTGCTGCTGTTCAAGGACTTCATGCAGCCGGTGACGATTTTGGCCGCGCTGCCGCTGTCGATCGGCGGCGCCTTCGTGGCGCTGCTCATCACGCGCAACGCGCTGTCGATGCCATCGATGATAGGCCTGATCATGCTGATGGGGATCGTCACCAAGAACTCCATCCTGCTGGTGGACTACGCCATCCTGGCGCGCCAGGCCGGCATGAACCGCTTCGACGCGCTGGTGGACGCCTGCCACAAGCGCAGCCGGCCCATCCTGATGACCACCATCGCCATGGGCGCCGGCATGATGCCGCTGGCGCTGGGCTGGGGCGCCGACCCCAGCTTCCGCTCGCCGATGGCCATTGCCGTGATCGGCGGCCTGATCACCTCCACGCTGCTCAGTTTGCTCGTGGTGCCGGCCGTGTTCACCTACATCGACGACCTGGAAGGCCTGCTCAAGCGCCTGCGCGACAAGCTGCGCCGCCACAAGCCCGCCGCAGCAGCCCCCGCCCCCGCCCCCGCCGCGACGGCCACCGAAATCGGCAAATAAAATATGGGGTCAGGGTTAATTAAAAAACTAACCCTGACCCCATTTTCAACGCAACTCTTTCCCCTCATCTAAATGGGGTCAGGGTTAATATTTCGCACAGTGAAAAATGGGGTCAGGGTTGGTATTCCGCACAGCGGAATATTAACCCTGACCCCATTTTTGTGGCGGCTAAGGCTGCCAGCCGCCGCCGAGGGCGCGGTACAGGTCGACCGAGGCGATCAGGATGCGCGTCTTGAGCTGCAGCCGCAGCACGTCGGCGCTGTACAGGGTGCGCTGGGCGTCGAGCTCTTCGAGGTAGGAGGCGTAGCCGTTGCGGTAGCGGTTGCGCGCGATGCGCAGCGTTTCGGCGGCCGTGGCGCGCCGGGCGTCGTTCTGCACGGCCTGTTCGCGCAGGCGCTGGATGGCGCCCAGGCTGTTGTCGGTCTCGGCAAAGGCGGCGCGCACGGCGTTTTCGTAGGCGTACACGGTCTGGTCGCGCGCGGCGGCGGCGGAGTCGGTTTGCGCCTGCACGCGGCCGCCTTCGAACAGCGGACCGGCCACGGCGCCGGTCAGCCGCCACAGGTGCGTGGGGTCCTTGATGAAGTCGCTGAAGACGGTCGATTGCAGGCCGCCCACGGCCGTCAGGCGGAACGATGGCAGCAGCTGGTCGCGCGTGGCGGCCAGCGTGGCGTTCGCGGCCAGCAGGTTGTGCTGGGCGCGCGCGATGTCGGGTCGGCGCAGCAGCAGCTCGGATGGCAGGCCGCCCGGCACCGGCGGCGGCGCGAGCTCGGCCAGCGGCACGCCGCGCGGGATGGGCCCGGGGTTGCGGCCCGCAAGGATCGCGAGCGCGTTTTCCTGTTCGAAGATTTGCCGCTGCAGCTGGGGGACCTGCTCGGCCGCGGCCTGGTATTCGGCCTGTGCCTGCAGCCATTCGAGCCGAGAACTGTAGCCGACTTCGAACTGCCTGCGCGCCAGTTCGCGCGATTCTTCGCGCAGCTTGAGGGTCGCTAGCGTCAGGTCGAGCTGGGCGTCCAGGCCGCGCAGGTTCAGGTAGCCGGAGGCGGCGCTGGCGGCGATGGAGAGCGCGGCCGCGTCGGCGCTGGCTTGCTCGGCGGCGTAGGCGGCGCGCGCGGCATCGGTCAGGTTGGCCAGGCGGCCCCACACGTCGATTTCGTAGCTGGCCTGGACTTCGGCCTGGTACAGATTGGTTTCGTAGGGGATGCCGTTGTAGGCCAGCGTGCGGGTGCGCGTCGGGCTGCCGCTGGCGGTGACGCTGGGCAGCTGGCTGGCGTGCGCGGCCGCCACGCGGGCGCGGTAGTCGGCCACGCGGGCGCGGGCGATGCGCAGGTCGCCGTTGTGTTCCAGGGCGGCGGCCACCAGTGCCGTCAGCGCGGGGTCGCTGAAGGCTTGCCACCATTGCTGCTCCACCGGCTGCGCGCCGCTTGCGGGGCCGATGCGGGTGCGCCATTCGGCGGGCGTGTGCAGGGTGGACCGCGGCGCCGGGCCGACCTTGGCGGCGCAGCCGGCCAGCAGCAGGGCGATGGCGAGGGCGATGCGCGGCGCGGCGCGGCTCACGGCCGGGCTCCGCTGGCGGCAGGCTGCACCGGCGACGGCACGGCTGCGGCCGGTGCGCGCGGTACGGCGGCCGGCGCGGCGGCGGGTGCGAGTGCGGCCGCTGCTGCGGGTGTACGCGGTTTGGCCGGCGCTTCGCCATCGCGGACCGATGAGGTGTCGATACTGACGATGACGGACATGCCGGGCCGCAGCCGGTGCGCTTCGCCCTGCCCGCCGTCGATGCGTATGCGCACCGGGATGCGCTGGGCGATCTTGACGTAGTTGCCGGTGGCATTGTCGGCCGGGAGCACGCTGAATTCGGAGCCGGTGGCGGGCGAGATGCGCTCGACCTGCCCGGTCATGACGGCGCCGTTCAGCGCGTCCACCTTGAAGGTGGCGCTCTGGCCGACGCGCACATCGTTCATCTGCGTCTCCTTCAGGTTGGCGATGACCCACATCTGCCTGGGCACCAGCCCCATCAGCTGCGCGCCGCTGTTGACGTAGGCGCCCTGCCGCACCGTCACCTGCCCGAGCTGCCCGTCGGACGGCGCGGTGATGCGGGTGTTGTCCAGGTCCACCTTGGCGGCCTTGAGCGCCGCTTCGGCATTGGCGACGGCGGCCTGCAGGGACAGCTTGTTGACCACCACCGACTGCGCCGCCTGCCTGGCGATATCCAGGCTGGCGCGCGCCTGCGCCACGGCGGCGGCGGTTTGCGCCTTGCCGGCCTTTTGCTGGTCCTGTTCGCGGATGGACAGCGAGCCGTCCGCCACCAGCGCTTCCACGCGTTTCAGGTCCGCCACCGAGCGCGCGGCCTGCGCTTCGGCGTTGGCCAGCGCGGCCTGGTTGAGCAGGATGCTGGCTTCGGCGCTGCGGTGCGACTGCTCCCAGTTGGCCAGCGCCGCCTTCTGCGCCGCCAGCTGCGCCTGCGCCTGTTCGTAGCGCTGCTGGTAGATGCGGTCGTCGATCTGCACCAGCAGGTCGCCTTCCTTCACGTGCTGGAAGTCCTGCACCTTCACCGCCACCACGTAGCCGGACAGCTGCGTGCCGATCACCGTGACCTGCCCGCGCACCAGCGCGTTCTCGGTGCTGACGATGGGCGTGCTGAAAGGCGGCAGCCGCCAGGCGTACAGCACCACCAGCACGCCGATCAGCGCCACCAGCAGGAAGCCGGCGGCGGACAGCCATTGCTGGCGCCTGTCGGGCTGCGGCGGCGCCGGCGGCATGGCTGGCGCCGCTGGCGCGGCGGCCGGCGCGGCGGCGGCGGTGGATGGAGCTGGTTCTGGCGGCGTAGTTGTGCTCATTTGGACCCGGAGTTGTTGAGGGAGACGTTGGCCATGCCGGTCTGCGCGTTCTGCGCCGGCACCGCCGGCCTGCAGGCGGTACAGATATTCCACAGGTGGTGCAGCAGCATCCAGGCGATGGTGGCCACGGCCACCACGGCGATGATCAGGAAGACGTCGTTGTAGGCCAGGATGTTGGCTTCGCGCGTGGCGGCCGCGCCCAGCTGCGCCACGCCCAGCGCGCTGCGGGCGGCCGGATCGGCCAGCGTACCGGCCAGCGCCGCGCCGGACGACTGCACGCGCGCCGCCACGTCCGGGTCCAGCAGCGTGAGGTTCTCCACCAGCTGGCTGGAATGGAATTTCTCGCGCATCACCTGCACCGTGCCGACGATGGCCGAGCCGAGCAGGCCGCCGATGTTCTGC